>CAVVIP010000001.1:0-1103837 GCA_963748395.1 uncultured Acidobacteriota bacterium
GCTCTACCAGCTGAGCTACGCTCACCGCCGTCTGATTCCATTAGTTTACACTATCTCGAGGGCGCTGCAACCGCATCGGTATTTCGGCGGATTTTTGTCCCGAACCGGGAATTCAGGCCGTGCGTCCAGACAAGATTATTTGCGAGAATGAGGAAACGTTTTCCGGGTGCCGGTACGTCTAAATTCCGAGGAATATGTGCGGCTTCTTGTGCACTTACAATTGATAGGAGTGGCCCGAGTATTGCTGTTCCAATCTTAAGGCGAACGAAGCGGATTCTTTTGGGGAGCGCTTGATGCAGTTGAAGGGTGCGATGTCGACAGGCTTGGCGGTGGCTACCAGAACCTCGCTGATCGCGTTGGCCTGTGCGGTGCTGTCCATTCCATGCAGCGCGAACGCGGAAAGAGGATGGTGGCCAGCAGAGCTGACGCCCGCGCAGCAAGCGCAGGGTCAGACGTCGGGCCAGGCTCCGCTCACACAGAAAGTTGGCGTGGTCAAATCGATCAGCGGGAATACGCTGAATGTCACGGTTGATGGTGGCTCCGATGTAAGCGTGAGCGTTGCGAGCAATGCAAAAATCGTGCAGGTCGCTCCCGGTGAAAAAGATCTGAAATCAGCGACGGCGATTGCGTTGACGGATTTACAAGTCGGCGACCGAATTCTGGTGCGCGGACGAGTCGCAGATGACGCGAAAACGATGGTGGCCGTCGGAATTATCGCGATGAAGCGCACCGACCTGGAAGCGAAAAAGACGCAAGACCGCGACGATTGGCAAAAGCGCGGTACCGGCGGGTTGGTGAGCGGCGTGGATCCCGCCACGGGCACGATCACAATTTCCACTGGGGCCGGAGCCATCGCAAAAACCATAGCAATTCAAACTACGAAGGCCACCGTGCTGCGCCGCTATGCGCCGGATTCCGTGCAGTTCGACGACGCGAAGCCCGCTCCGCTCGATCAGATCAAGCCGGGCGATCAACTTCGCGCACGAGGCACCAAGAGCGCCGATGGAAATGAATTTGCAGCGGACGAAATAGTTTCCGGAACTTTTCGAAACCTCGCTGGAATTATTACTGCGATCGATGTGAGCGCGCAGACCATCAGCTTGACGGACTTGATCACCAAGAAGCCCGTGGTCGTGAAAATTACTGCTCAGTCGCAGCTGCGCAAAATTCCCGCACAGATGGCGCAGATGATTGCGTTCCGACTTAAGGGAGCAGGAGCCGGCGCATCGGGCGGTGCTGCCGCAGGCGGAGCGTCTGCCCAGAGTGGCGCGGCCGCCGCCGGTGGTGGAGCTCCCAATGGCGGGCAGCGGCCCGGCGCTGCGGGGAACAGCGCGCCAGGCGGCGGGCGCGGCGACTTCCAACAAATTGTGAACCGCTTGCCGCCCAGCACGCTCGCGGATTTTCAGAAGGGCGACGCCGTCATGGTGGTGTCCACGCAGGGTACCGATGCGGGCGGCGTCACTGCCATCACTTTGCTGGGGGGCGTCGAGGCGATACTGGCTGCCGCGCCTGCCGGCAACGCGAGTCAAGCGATGACTCTCTCGCCATGGAGCCTCGGCGGTGGTGCCCCAGCGGGTGACGCCGGCGGCGGAAATCAATAATTCACAATCAGCTCACGGATTCATAGTCATTCAGGAGACGGAATGAAAGGCCGGGCCTCTTTTTTCTCATCGTTTATTGCCGTGATGATCGCTATTTTGTTTTGCTGCACCAGCGTCACGTTTGCACAGAGCGCCGCGCAAAGCGCCACCGGTACAATCCACGGGCAAGTGACGGACCCTTCGGCCGCAGCCGTGGTGGGCGCATCCATCATTGTGACAACGCCTGATGGGTCCACCCTGGCTGCGACGACAAACCGGGACGGAGTTTTCGAAATAAAAAATCTCGCGCCGGGAAAGTACACCGTGGAGGTAATCGCAAAAGGCTTCGCGCTGTATAAGAATGACGCCGTGCAGGTGGCGGCAGGTCAGACTCAACAGCTCAACATCGCTCTGACGATCGAGGCGGAACAACAGCAAGTGACGGTAACCGATCAGTCTTCCGCCGTGGACGTAAGCCCGACTAATAACGCCGGCGCAATCGTGATCAACGGCGCGGCATTGGACGCTCTGCCCGACGATCCCGATGAGCTGCAGACTGACCTTACCGCGCTGGCTGGACCATCCGCGGGCCCGAACGGCGGCCAATTCTACATAGACGGCTTCACCGCGGGGCAGCTACCGCCGAAGTCCGCCATTCGCGAGATCCGCATCAATCAAAATCCTTTCTCGGCGCAGTACGACAAAGTGGGTTATGGCCGTATTGAGATTTTCACCAAGCCCGGCACTGATAAATGGCACGGCGGTTTTTCGGTAAATGGGAATGATTCGGCGTTCAACAGCAAGAACCCGTTTTTCAACTCAGAGGACTCGGCGGGCGAGCAATATCCCAGTTATCATTCGGTGCAATATAGCGGAAACATCGGCGGACCGCTGAGCAAGAAGGCATCGTTTTTCTTTACTGAGGACATTCGAAATATTCAAGATCTGGACATCGTAAATGCGGAGGTCGTGGACCCGACGACCTTCGTGGTCAGCCCGTTCAGCGCCGCAGTGCCCAATCCAAAAATGCGCTACAACATCGGCCCGCGCCTTGATTACGCTCTCTCCAAAAACAACACGCTGACCGTGCGCTATCAATATTACCGGAATGAAGAGACTAACGATGGCGTCGGCGGCTTTACCTTGCCGTCGCAGGGCTACAACTCCCTAAGCACCGAGCAGACGCTGCAAGTGGGCGACACGCAAATCTTTGGCACGAAGATCGTCAACGAAACGCGCTTTCAGTACCTGCGTGAGGAAAATGGCCAGACCCCGGTAAGCACGGCGCCGAGCGTCATCGTTCCGTTGGCGTTCAATGGAGGCGGGTCCAGCGGCGGCATGATAAGCGACAATACGAACAATTACGAATTTCAGAATTACACTTCGATTCAGTACACCACGCATTTCCTGAAATTTGGCGGGCGCCTTCGAGTTTCGACCGACGGGAACACCTCCACTGGCGGCTTCAACGGTACCTATTTGTTTCCGTCTATCGACGCGTACGTGAGCAGCTTGCAAGGCATTCCTTCGGCAAATCAATTCACCGTGACGGCGAACCCCGCAAACACGACTCTGCCGGCCAATCCGTTTGTGCATGTCTCGCAGGTGGACGTAGGTTTGTATGTGGAAGATGACTGGCGCATCCGTCCCAACATCACACTCAGCTACGGGCTGCGCTTTGAATCGCAGAACAATATCAGCAATCACGCCGACTGGGCGCCGCGGCTGGGCTTCGCATGGGGAATTGGCGGCGGAGGGAAGACCGCGCCCAAGACGATTCTGCGCGCCGGTTTCGGAGTTTTCTACGATCGCTTTACATTGCCCTACGTGTTGGAAGAGGACCGCTTGAGTGGCGCGAACCTGGCGGAGTACGTCGTTCCCAGTCCGGACTTTTTCAATCCCGCGCCTTCCACTCCGCCTTTGCTTACCCCGGGCCCCACGGAGTTATTCACGTCCTACAAGCCGAACCCGAATCTGCACGCGCCGTACGTCGCGCAAACAGCCGTCAGTCTGGAACGGCAGATCACCAAGGCGGCGAATCTGAGCGTTTCCTACTTGAACTCGATAGGCAACGACCAATTGCTCACGAACAATATCAATGCGCCCAACAATCTTCCCACCATCTATCCTTATTACTTGAATCCAGGTTTGGCCACTCGCAACGTCAGTTTTGAAAATATCTATCAGTACGAATCTGCGGCAATCTTCCGGCAGAATCAGCTGTTCGTGCAAAGCCGCGTACAGGCGGGACAGAAACTGACTCTGTTTGCCTACTACGTGCTGAACTACGCGAACAGTGACACCTCTGGCGCGAACAGCTTCCCATCCAACCCCGCCAATTTAATGCAGGATTATGGCCGAGCGTCGTTCGACATTCGGAATCGGTTCTTCCTCGGCGGGTCGATAGCGCTGCCCTGGGGATTGCGTCTGAGTCCATTCATGATTGCCAATTCTGGCTCGCCGTACAACGTGACTTTGAGCCAGGATTTGATCGGAAGCTCGCAATTGAACCAGCGGCCCTCGTTTTCATCCGCAGCACCGGGCGGCGCGATCATCACCGTTCCGGGATTCGGCAACTTCAATACTTTGCCCGGAGCGAATGCCACGCCGATTCCAATTAACGATTTTACGGCGCAAGGTCATTTCACGCTTAACCTGCGCTTGGCGAAGACGTTTAATTTCGGCCCGGAAAACAAAGGCGGCGGGGGCGGCGGTGGGGGTGGCGGAGGTGGAGGGCGTGGCGGCGGTGGACGCGGCGGCGGCGCGAATCCATTTGGTGGAGGTGGCCCCGGGGGCTTCGGTGGCAGCACTTCAACCCGACGCTACAGCGTTACGCTGAGTGTCAATGCGCGAAACGTGTTTAATAACGTGAACCTGGCGAATCCCAGCGCGGTCTTGAATCCTCCGCCGGTTGCGAATGGGAGCGCGTCGTACAACACAAGCTTTTTTGGCGTGCCCAATGCTCTGGCCGGCGGTCCGTTTTCATCAAACGCGGCGAATCGCCAGATATATTTGCAGGCAGGATTTTCTTTCTGAAAACTGCGCGAACTGATGCACGGTCTATGAAGACTGCCGGAGTCAACTAGGCCGGCGGAAGGGAATTGGAGCGCTACGCTTGCGCTTACCGGAGGATTGATGCAGGCGTTCGCGCGCCTGATCGGCCCAGGGGCCGCTCGGAGCGTAGCGCAGATACAGCGCCCACTGTTCGTGAGCTGCGCCGCGTTCGCCGCGCTTTTCGTACGCGAGCGCGAGATTGAAATGGACGTCCGCGTGCGCGGGCATCGCGCGCGCGGCCCGGCGAAGATGATCAATGGCTTCGTCGAGTTCGCCGAGTTCCTCCAGCGTGCAGCCCAGGTTATATCTCGAGATGCCGTTCAGCGGATCAATCTGCACGGCGGTGAGGAACGCATTGCGCGCGTCGGATAGCTGGCCCATTTGATAGTAGGCAACGCCGAGATTGATGTGCGCCTCGATCCAATTCGGCGCCAAATCCACTACCCGCTGATAATTCTCGATCGCCTCCGGCAGGGTTTCCGCGCGATCCTCGCAATCGAGCGCGGATTGAAAGAAATCCTCGGGAGTGGGCCCGATCATGGAGCGCACTTTCGCCGGCTCAGGCGTCACATCAAATGGGAAAGCCCATTGACGCAGAAAAGGATTGAAAGGTCTCGCCGCCCCGGGGGGAACTACGTGTACTTCGCGGCCATATTCCACCAAGCGGAGTTCTTGCAGCGGCACGGGTGTCGCGCCGAACTGCTGCTCCATCAGGGCCACAGCGCGCCGCACGCGCTTTGCGGGAACGCGATTTTTGGTGATGCGCTGGAGGGAACGCAAGGCCACCAGATCGCCGAAATTGTAAAATCGTTCGCCCCAGCGTGCCTCCGGGCGAACTAAACGCAGCCTTTCCCAGTAACGAAGACGGTTCGGCTCAAGTCCCAGGATGCGCCCAACTTCCTTCCGCGTATATCGCTGCGCCAATCCGCCCGTCCCCCGGCACGCCCAGATAATTCCGCGAATGATTATGCACCTGGTGTCAACTCCTGCCTATGGTACTCGGCTGTGAATAACTTCCTGAGCTGGCGTTCGTTCGCGCCGATAACCAGAAGAGGACACGCGGTTGCAGGTCCCGCAAGGCTTGTTAGACTTTGATAGGCAGTTGCCCGCCACGATGCCTCTCGATACCGCCGAACGATTGTATCTAGAACGCCAGGTCACCCTGGCTCGAGCCATTTTTGTGGCCCTGGCACTTGTGGATTTGATCGAAATGGCGGGGGCTGGGTCGCGCACCGCCGCAGCGATTTTTCTCGCCGTGTATTTGCTGCTGGCGCTTTCGGTGCTGTTGTATGAGCGGACGTCCAGCGAGGCGAGCCTCAGCATTCCGTTGGTGGCTGATTTCGTTGCGCTGGCGGTGTTCCTTTTTATGACGCCTTCGATTTCCGCCTGGTGGTTCCTATTCTTGTTTGTGGTTTTCGCGCTGGCTACGCAGGGCAATCCTCGCGCGATGCTCCTGTTGGTGAGCGTGGCGACGATCGGGATCATCGTCCGCGTCGCAATGATGGAATTGGCGGGCTGGAGCGGTGCATGGCATTGGCTCCCGATTGGGTTGGGAACGCTAATTTCTGGACTCGGCATGGGCTTTCTGGGCGCGCGGGAACGCGAGCATCTAGAGCGCCAGCAATTCCTGGAGAAAGTTTCGCGTCTGCTGCAGTTTGACCGAGGATTGACAGAGTCCGTTCGTCAGGCGCTGGGCGAAATCGCCCTGGCGTTCGAATGCGAACAAGCTTGTCTGGCGATTCGCGACGAAGAGCTGGAGCGCCTCTTCATTTGGAAGATTCACCCGAACGACCGGGAAATCGGTGGACCGGAGACGCTTCCGCTCTCTCGCTCGGACACCTTCCTCACCGACGCGTTCGAAACTTCGTTTTGCTGGGAATTCAACGAAGGTAACGGAACCGGGTTCGGTTGGGACCGGCGCAGCGGGCAGATTTTTCGCAACCTTCCCGCTCCGCCCAATTCCACTCGCGAGGAGTTTGCTGCACGAGCGTTGCTGGCTGTAACTATCGAGGCGGGCGGACGGCCAACCGGCCGCGTCCTGCTGATGAATCCGCAGGGAACGAATGGGACACGACGTCGGTTCAACACGGGCGACCTCCGGTGGCTGGAGCAAATCGTCCGGCACGTGGGCCCACCCCTGGAGAACGTATTCTTAATGCGCCACTTACGAGCGCGCGCCGTGGAGTCCGAACGCAGCCGCATTTCGCGCGACCTCCACGACGGGATCCTGCAGACGCTGCTTAGCCTGAATATTCAGTTGGACGTGCTGCGTCACAAGTTCCCGTGGACCCCCGAACAGGCGGGCAAAGAATTGGAAACACTGCAAAAAACCGTCCAACAGGAAAGCGCAGAATTGCGTAGGATGGTTACAGACCTGCGGCCGCTGCGCGTCGAGAGCGCGGATATGCGGGAACTGATGCTGGGCTTTGCGGAGCGTTTCCGCAATGAATCGGCTCTGGCGGTGGATCTGTTCATCGAGGACCGGAATTTGCGCTTGCCAGACCGGATTTGCAGGGAGCTTTTCCAGATATATCGTGAGTCACTCAACAACATAAAAAAGCATGCTAAGGCGAGTCACGTCGTGGTAAAACTAGGGCAAGATGAGGCGAAGGTGTCTCTCGTGGTGGATGATAATGGGCGGGGATTCAGCTTCTCCGGCAGATACAGCAGCGAGGAGCTGGACCGGTTGCGGCTCGGGCCAATTTCGATCAAGGAAAGAACACGGGGCGTGGGCGGGACGCTGACGGTAGAATCGAATCCCGGGCACGGGGCGCGTCTGACGGTAGAAATCCCACTGAATTAACTAAAGATGACGAAAGCAAAACAGGTGATTCGCATCCTGGTCGCGGACGACCATGCCATTTTCCGCGATGGCTTGCGCAAGCTATTGGAGGCCGCCGACGAGATCCAAATCGTCGGGGAAGCCTCAAATGGCGTGGAATGCGTCAAGATGCTCACCAAATTGAAACCGGACATTCTTCTGCTGGATTTGCGCATGCCGGAAAAAGACGGCCTGGGAGTCCTCGAAGAGGTCAATTTTGATTCGCTTCCTACCCGCGTGATTGTGCTGACGGCTGCGGAAGATGACCGCGATGTAGTTCGTGCGATGCGCCTGGGCGCACGCGGCGTGGTGCTGAAGCAATCCGCGAGCGATCTGCTGGTGAAGAGCATCCGCAAGGTGTCCGACGGTGAAATCTGGCTGGATAACCGGATGACCGCGGAAGTGATTGACGCATTCAAGAAATCGGCGGAATCAGGGCAACGGCGGGAAAAACCGCTGTTGAGCGACCGTGAAAAGGAGATCGTGCAACTAGTGGCGCAGGGGTTTCGGAACCGTGAGATCGGCGAGAAGCTTTTTATCAGCGAACAGACGGTAAAAAATCATCTGCATAATATTTTCGATAAATTGGGTGTCTCCGACCGTTTGGAGCTTGCGTTGTACGCCATCCATCACCGGTTGATTGATCAGACATAGTTCGCTGCTTGATTTATCGCTTCGCTGTTGTTCTTGCTGCCGCACTCTCCGCTGCGATCCGCTTTTGGAACCCTTCGTATTTTTTTCGACTCGCAGCCCATTCTGCGTGAAAAGCGTTTAGAATATTCGTTGGCTCAATAAATTACTGATGAATGCAACCAGTCCAAATACTGCGGGCGAAGCATCGCCGCGCATCCTTTCGCGTGAGTTGGTTCTGTTGCTTTGCGTGTTGGCGCTCGTCGCGATGTTGGCGCTGACGGCGTTGTTCTCGCGGCTGTACCACAGGAAAGTACATACCCTGGCGGATGCCATGTTCGCGCAAGGCGAAGCGGACGAGCAGGCGGGGCGAATCAACGCGGCGCTGACGGATTTCCGTACTGCGCTGGCTTACAATCCCTCGAATCCGCTATTTCAATTCCATCTGGCGAAGGCCCTCTCCGCAGCCGGGCGTGGGGAGGAAGCTCGCTCGTATCTGCTGAATCTGCTTTCTGAATCTCCTGGCAGCGGAGAAGTGAACCTGGAACTGGCGCGCATCGCTGCGCGCAATAATTCAATGGCGGACGCCATGCGTTATTATCAGGGAGCGATTTACGGGGAGTGGGATGCCGATCCGATCGGGATGCGCTGGCGGGTGCTGCGGGAACTTTGCGAATTTCTGCTGAGCCGCGGAGCTGTGAAACAGGCGGCGCCGGAAGTGATCGCTCTGGCGCAGAATACGCCCGCGGACGACCCGGCGCGGCTGAAAATCGTGGCAGAAATGCTATTGCGCACGCAACAATGGAATCGCGCGTTGGATGCGTATCGCACGCTGCTGGCCGCAGATCCGAATGATGAAGATTCCCGGGCGGGCGCGGCGCTGGCTGCCTTTGAGCTGGGCCAGTATATGACAGCGATGCAAGATTTCGACAGGCTGCCGCGCGAGCGGCGCGAACAACCGGATCTGGCGAACCGATTCGAAGTGACGCGGCAGATACTAGCGGCGGATCCGTTCTTATCTGGACTCTCCTCCGAGGCGCGGGCGCAGCGGGCCGCGAACGCGCTGGCGCTGGCGCAAACGCGCGCGGAAACTTGCGCGAGCCAAACGGGGCAATCGCTGGAACAAACTCCGCCCCAGACCGATCTGCAGCGCCTGTATCAGCGAAGCGAAGAGACGCAAAAGGATTGGACTCTGCGATACCTGCAGCGATTCCCGGATCGGCTGGACGCAGCTATGGCGTACGTGTTCAGCGTGGAAAATGCCGCAGCTGCAGCGTGCGGGGAGCCGCAGGGCGATGATCGCGCTCTTTGGCTGCTGGGCCGCAGCCGCTCGGTGGTGAATCAGTGAGTGAGGCTCCCGTCGCTCCCCTGGCATCGCCGGACGAGCGGAGGCATTTCCGCGCGCGTTGGGAATCGTGGATGCACGTGGTTTTTACGCTGCGCGAAGACAGATTTTTCCTGCTGCTCGCGGTGCTCATCGGAATTTTTTCCGGACTGGCAATAGTCTGCTTCCGGCTGGCAATTGAGTGGACGCAGATCACGCTGCTGGGCCCGTCGCTTTCTCCATCGTTTCCCCGTGTCGTGCTCGCTCCAGCCGTTGCAGGAGTTGTAGTGGCGTTGCTGGCCATCCATGCGTTTCCACGCGCGCGCGGCAGCGGAGTAAATCAAGTAAAAGGGGCTATGTACATTTCGAACGGCTATGTGCCGTTCAGCGCGGTGATCGGAAAATTCATTGTCTGCGCGCTGGCCATTGGTAGCGGGCAATCGCTCGGGCCCGAGGACCCTTCGCTGCTGATGGGCGCTGGGATTGCATCGCTCGTCGGCCGGAGTTTGCGGTTGTCGCAAGAAAAACTCCGCCTGATCGCGCCGGTGGGCACTGCGGCAGGACTGGCGGCAGCGTTCAACGCGCCGATTTCGGCCGTGTTGTTCGTGATTGAGGAAGTGATCGGAACATGGAGCGCCGGGGTGTTAGGCGCGATTGTGCTGGCTGCGGTTTCCAGCGTGGTGACGATGCGCGCGTTCCTGGGTCCGGAATCTCTGTTCCGTGTTCCGCTGTTTCGTCTGGCTGGGCCGGCAGAAATTCTGGCGTATGTGGCGCTGGGCGTGGCTGGCGGAGCGGCTTCACTGGTATTGCTGAAATGGATCGTCTATGCGCGGCCCAAGATGCAGGAGCTTCCGCGCTGGACGGAATATTTTCAGCCAGCCGCGGCGGGATTGCTCATCGGGCTGATCGGCTTACGCTTTCCACAAGTGATGGGCGCGGGATATGCCGTCGTGGACCAAGCGATGCACGGGCAATTTGTATGGCAATTGCTACTGTTGTTGGCCGCCCTAAAGCTGCTGGCCACGGGATTTTCGTTTCTCAGCGGCACGCCGGGAGGCCTGTTTGCACCCACAATTTTTATCGGGGCGATGCTGGGCGGAGCCGTGGGGGCCGTTGAACATCATTTTTTCCCCGGGCTGACGGCGACAGTCGGCACGTTTGCGCTGGTGGGAATCGGGACGTTGTTCGCGGGATTTTTGCGGACGCCGATCACTTCCGTGTTCATGGTGATCGAACTTTCCGGGAACTACACTGCGATTCTGCCCGTAATTATATCTACGATGATCGCGTATGGGATTTCGCGCGCCTACCAAAAAGTTCCGTTGTTCGATGTGCTGGCTCGCCAGGATGGATTGGTGCTTCCTTCAATTGAGGAGCGGCGCGAGATGACATCCTTCGTCGTGGAGGATGCGATGCGTACCGACGGCGTGCTGGTC
Organism: uncultured Acidobacteriota bacterium; assembly: GCA_963748395.1. Taxonomy (GTDB): domain Bacteria; phylum Acidobacteriota; class Terriglobia; order Acidiferrales; family UBA7541; genus Palsa-295. The sequence goes on from CAVVIP010000001.1 coordinate 10,846, forward strand.
GCCGAGCCGGGCGACCCAATTGTGGAGGTTGCCAAGCGTGCCGAGTCGTATCCCCAGGCGGCCTTGCTGCTGCGCATGCGTCCGGGAGAATGGTGGCTGCTGGACCGCGAAGACGTGATACGGCTGGCGCCGGACGCGGCTCCTACCAAGACCCCGATTCACGCCAAATCCAAGGGCCCGATCCCGTACTTGTTTCGCGATCAGAGCTTGGCCGAAGCACTGGAGGTAATCGGCGATTGGCCGGTTCTACCTGTGGCCAGCCGCGCGGATTTGGGCAAGTTGGAAGGCATCTTGACGCTGGCCGATACGCTGCACGCATTTCGCAAAACTCCGAACGAAGACTCGGAATAGGACTCTCGTGGCAATCCCTTGCATTTCTGTAAGTTAGCCTCGATGGGACTAGTACTTGTGTACCAAATTCGGCCTCCACAATTGAGGCTTTAGCTCTATTGGTTCTCAGGCGCGGTGGCCCTACTCTTAACGCGTACTTAGGGAGGTAGTGTCCTGTGGCTCTAAAAGAGCGACGTGCAACGCGGCGTTTCCTCATGCGACTTCCGCTGACCGTTCGCTGGACTGACGAAAGCGTCGTTGGCGAAGCTGCCACAGAATCGCGGGAAGTAAGTTCCCGCGGTCTGTATTTTCACTTGCCCAAAGGGTTGAGGAGCGGCGCACCGGTCGAAATTGTCATGACCTTACCGCACGAGCTCACTCAAGCAGGCCCCGTGCGCGTCCGGTGTCTCGGCCGTGTATTGCGGACTAGTCCCGAAAACTCGGGCGAAGTGGGAGTGGCAGCAGCGATCGAACGTTACGAGTTCATGCGCAGCAGCGAATCAGCCGCTTAACAAGTTTCTTACCCAGACCCTGCGGAGATGGGTGAGAATGCCGGGAGGCTCGGGTCCCTCAGCCTAGTCTCCCGGTTCCTTTTCTACGAACGGTCCACTTGGTCCGGACGCTTAGCCGTGCCCGCCGTCCTGAGCGGTAACCTCGGAAAAGCCAACACCTGAAATCGGTTTGCTAAGATCTCGTTTAGTCGAATTCGCGACGGGGTGGAGTTTGCTTCGCCGATACCCTGCCGGCAACGATATCTGCCTGCGCGTAATTCTCACCGCGGATCGGCGCCCCTGCCAAGCGTCGCAGCATCGCCAGCTGACCCACATGCGTCAACGAATCCGCGATCGCGCCCTGGAATAGTTTTTCCGGCTGGCACGAGAGCTGCGCATCCGAGGCGAGATAATCATCCAGAGCCTTCAGTGACGCGAAGAAGCGTTTTGTGCCCTCGTCCCACGAAGCGGGCGCCGAATCGTGCCAATCCTGTTTGCCATTCGCCTGACTGAGCGCCCAGTCGAGCAAGTCTCCCAGGTGTGCGAGGATCTGCCCACACGTCCGTGTGGTGTCGCCTGCGCGATATTCGGCGAAATTTGGTGGAGCGCCATTCAAGACCTTGCCCCCACGATAGGCGAGCGTGGCGACGGCGTGGCGCAGAAGTTGACGGCTGGAGCCTGAAGCTGGGCGTTCAAGCGTCGAGTCCATAGTGGATAGATTATAAGACAAATTGCCTTACTGGGACATTAACCGTGCTTTGCCACGCGAATGATACGCATGGACCAGCGTGCGCCTACGTATCTATACTGATTCGATGCCTTCGGCCTCCGCACGTCCCGCCCCGGAACATCCAGCTTCGGAATTACTTGGTGCGCTGCGGCGTTATTGGGGCTACGACTCGTTCCGTCCCATGCAGGAGCGCATCGTGCGGAGTCTGCTCGGCGGCCAGGACGCGTGCGTGGTGATGCCAACGGGTGGCGGCAAATCGCTATGCTACCAGCTGCCGGCCGCGTTGCTGGCGGATCGCACGGTGGTGGTAGTTTCGCCGCTGATTGCGCTGATGCAAGACCAGGTCGCGCAACTTGGCCAGATGGGAATTTCTGCCGCGCTTTTGAATAGCACGCTGGGTGCGAATGAGCAGGCTACGATTCTGCGCGAAGCGATCACGGGACGCTATCGCCTGCTGTATCTTTCGCCGGAGCGGTTGGCGCGGATGGATACCGTCGAGTGGCTGCAGCGCGTGCCGGTTTCGTTTTTTGCAATCGACGAAGCGCACTGCATCTCGGAATGGGGGCATGAGTTTCGTCCCGAATACCGCCAGCTGAGTTCGTTGCGCAAGCATTTTCCAGATCGTCCGATTGCGGCGTTTACGGCGAGCGCCACGCGACAGGTCCGGCACGACATTATCGAGCAGCTGGCCTTGCGCGAGCCGCACAAATATATCGCGAGCTTTCACCGCGCGAATCTGCGTTACATGGTGAGGCAATGCGAATCGGGCACGCAAGCTGAGCTGCTGGTGCGGGCGCTGCGAAGCTATGAAGGCAGCAACGTGATCGTCTATTCGCCGACTATTGCGGGCGTGGAAGAAACGGTCACATTCTTGGCGGAGAAGGGCATTCGCGCGATCGGTTATCACGGCAAGATGGATAGCGCCACGCGACGCCGCAATCAGGAAAAGTGGATGTCCGACGAAGTTCCAGTGCTAGTGGGCACCGTAGCGTTCGGATTGGGCATCAATAAAGCCGCGGTGCGTGCCGTGATCCACCTTTCGTTGCCGAAATCGATTGAACAGTATTATCAGGAGGCGGGCCGCGCAGGACGAGATGGCCTGCCCGCCGATTGCGTAATGCTGTGGCAGAAAAAAGACATAGGGTTGCTGATGTATTTTATCGAGCAGCTGGGCGAGTCTAAGGAACACGAAAGAGCCTTGCAGCGCTATTACACGATTCGCAATTTTGTTGGCTCCAGCCGCTGCCGGCATCAGCAGATCTGTCTGCATTTTGGCGAAACGCCGAAATGGACAAAATGCGGCGCTTGCGACGCGTGCGGCTACAAAATTGTCTGGTTGAGCGCGCCGGTATCGGTGCGGAAGTCGAAGCGGCGCCGAAAGCGTTCCGATGCCGAGGAATCTGCCGGGCCGCCTATCACATTCACGCGCGGTCCGCGTTCGCGCCAGGAAAATGATCTTGCAATAAATACACCAACGGGCACCGGCACTCCTGGCTCAAACTGGTGGGGTTCGGCGGGCAAGCGCGAACCCTCGGGAGCGTCCGGAGTTGATCCGGAGCTGCGTGAATACATGCGAGAATGGCGACGCATGATGGCAAAGAAGATGAAAATCGCGGCATTCATAGTCATGCACGATACGTCGCTGGATCATCTGTGTCAGTTACAGCCGCGATCATTAGCGCAGCTGCGCAACGTTTCAGGTTTCGGCGAGCGCAAGACAGAAATGTACGGTCCGGACATCCTTGATGCGTTGGAGCGATTTCGCGAAGGCAATCGGGATGTCGAACTGCCCGAAGATTGAGGCCCGCGGATGGTTCAGTCGCTTGATTTGTCGGAAGGGAAGCGCGTCGCGGTGCGGCCTGCAAAGATTGCGGAACCTTGCGCTGCGCTGGCCGCGGGCTTCAGCGATGGGCCAGCCGAGCCATAGGTGATCGCGTCACGGGTTTTGGCCAGCGGCGCGCTATCGAGAAATTTCACCGCGTTGCCGTCGCGTTCGATTCCCAGCTCCGTCCACAGCGCCGGCAGATCCACGTTGTAAGGCTGGTCCTTCATCTTGCCATAGATATTTTGCAGCACCGGAACTCCGGTCGCTTGATCGCCGATCGTGAGCGCTTTTTCGAGCTCCCAATCCTGACGGATATCACCGCCCGCGTTCAAAATTCCGCGCAGTGCGTCTTGCAGGCCTTTTTTATTTCCGGTTTCGCGGTGAATTTCGATGTCAGCCAACAGACAGAACAGCGCGCCACCCCAATACGTTCGTCCCCATGTATGTGTGTGGTCCAGGCCCTTGTCCCCGTCGGCGGGGAGCCCTTGATGCAGGTCGCGCATTACTTCGAACCACATTTGATTGGCGTCGAAGTGACCAGCTTGTACGCGTGCGATGGGTTCCACGTAGGTGGCGATGCCTTCCTCAATCCAATGATGATTATCGGGCACGGAAGGGAACGACAAGTGCACCATCTCGTGCGTTAGCATCCAATCGCTGGCGAGGCCGGAAGGGCTCGTTTCACTTCCCACATGGATCGTGATGAAGCCGCCATTTTCTCTGCCAAAAGTCTTGCCGCCTCGCACACCCTTTCCGTCGGTCGGCACGATGCGGAGTAAAAGCTGCGGAACAGGGAAGCGGCCGTAATATGCGTTGACGGATTCCGCGGACCAGCGGACCCACTTCAGCAGATCTTCTTTGGTCGCCTGTAACTGCCCAGGCTCGATGTTGACGTCAATTCGCGAATTTCCGATGACAATCGTTGAGGTCATTTCGTCCGCAGGAAAAGCCGTCGCGATGCCGAGCCAGACGATTAAAACAGCCAACAGCACCCGGCCGAGGCTCCTCGCGGATCGCGAGCCCTGCCAATCCGGTCGCACCGAGCCACCGCCCATAACCCATTGTGCAGCCGCACGAGGCTCAAGCCAAGGACGAACCTGCGTCGCCGCGAAGAGCTTTCCGCGCCGCGCGATCCAGCAGGTGATCCAACGAAATCTTGCCGGGGCCAAAAATTAGGATCAGCAGAGCCACAAAAAAGAAAATAAATGGATCGGCAGCCTGAAACTTGTTGGGATTAGAAAGGACGGCGAGCAGCGCCTCGCGATCCGCTGTCCAGTAGGCCGTGAACATGTCGATCTCTAAGCCCAGCGCCGCGATCCGCGAGAGGAGCCCAAGCGCCAGCAGAATTCCGCAGACGAATTCGAAGGATGAGACAAACGTAGCGGTGAATCCGGGCGCCGGCAATCCCAGGCCCGCGAAAAATTGGGTCACGTTCGCCAGGTTGTGCAACTTTCCCCAGCCGTTCTGGGAAATTTGCCATCCCCAGTACACGCGCACGAGGACCAGGAATGGAGATTGCAGACTCGAGACCACCTTCACGAATCCGTCGTATATGCGTAGAATCTGATTTCCAGCTTTGCTCATGGAATAGCGCGCTCTCTTCCGTCCGCTGCTTACCGCCGCGACGCGGGGCTGCTTCTTTTGTGACTATTTTCCAATCGGCAAAACCAGCCTAGCGCCGACCAGGTGTGGAACCATTTTTCAACGTGCGCCGCGCGATCTGCCACGGCGATCGACGAACTGCGCAGCGCCGATTCGATTGCAGCATTCAACGTTTTGCCAGCATGCAGCGCGGATAAGATGGCGAATTCTGCGCGGTCGAGGCGGCGAAAATAAACGTCCTCATCCAGGCGATGCACCGCCAGAAAAATAGCGCTCGGCTTCAGCTGCGCGACTGCCGCCACGCGTTTGCGCTTGTGCCGCTCGCTGAACGTGTTGCTGGCGACGTCCAGATCGTCGGAATCCTTGCGGACCTCCAGCAGCAGATCATCCACCGGATAGCGCAGCGCCAGCAGGCTGACGTAGGGCTGCAAGCGCAACCGCAGTTTCGCCGGATTCACGCCCGCGAGATCTTCAGGCTTCAGAGCTGGCTCGCGCAGCCCGTCGAACGCTTCGATATCGGCCCACTCCAGGCGACCCATATCCACGGCCAGATTCTGCCGCGCGCCCGCCCAGCTCGGATGTTTTTGCAGCCAGCTCACCAGGCGTGAACCAAGATTGCGCAGCGTGAAAGATTGCGACGGGCAATCGATCAGATACGCTTTGGCCATGGCATCGAACCGACGGCCTCCCAGTACGGCGCGCAAACCGGGAAAATCCTCGGCGAAAGCGGAAAGCACGCGAAACCAGTATTGCCGGTTGTAAATCTCCAGGCGCTCGAACGATGTCAGCCGGTCATTCGGTTTGATGATCTGCGACGCTACGGCGCGCATGGAGCGGCCGTCGGGCGCGACCGCGCGCATTCGTTCGGAGCGCGTCAAAGGAGTCATCACCGCGCGCGCCATCCTCCGCTGCAGGCTGAGAAGTTTCATACGGCGGCTGCGAGCGAGGCGCTCGCGAGGAAACGGTTGGCCTTCAGTGCTTCTTCATGCACCTCGTCAAACGAGGGAATGCTGTCGTCCCACTCCAGCAGCGTAGCGGTGTGCCCAACGCGCTCAATGGCGCGCGCGTACAATTTCCACACCGGATCAATCACGGGATGATCGTGCGTGTCCAGGATGTACTTGCGGTATTTCGAATGTCCCGCGATATGAATTTGCGCGACGCGCTCGGCCGAGACGCTATTGATGTAAGTGAACGGGTCAAAGCTGTGATTCTGAGACGAAACGTAAATATTGTTTACGTCCAGAAGAATGCCGCAGTCGGCGCGCTCTACGACTTCATTCAGGAACTCCCATTCAGTCATTTCGGAAACATGAAATTCGGCGTAACTGCTCACGTTTTCAACGGCCACTGGAATTTCCAGAAAGTCGCGCACTTCACGGACCTTCTGCGCGGTGATTCGTGCCGCTTCGAAAGTGTAGGGCATGGGCAGCAGGTCGTGGGTATAGCGGCCATCCACGCTGCCCCAGCACAAGTGGTCGGAAAGCCAGGGAGTCTTGGTACGTTGGACTAAGGTTTTCAGGCGCCGCAGATGCTCGCGGTTGGGGCGCTCCGCCGAGCCAAAGTACATTGAAACGCCGTGCTGCACGACTTTGTACTGCTCCAGAATCTGATCGAGAATGCGCAGCGGGCGTCCGCCGTCAATCATGAAATTTTCGGATATGATTTCGAACCAGTCCACTACGGGCTTGCGCGTTAGGATGTGGTGGTAATGCGGGGAACGTAGGCCGATCCCGATTCCGTAATCCGTATGGCCGTTAAACCGATTGGCAGGCATTCCTGACTCCGCGGAGCCGCGCGAAAAGTTAATTCGGAAAAGTGTTGAGGGTCGGACGCGTGCTGCCGGCCCTCAACACCAGACCGTTGGTACTTGCTACGATCGCCAATTGGGCGAGGTCTAGTGGGGCTTGGAACCGTCGGTTGCGCAGCCGCCCTTGCCCTTGCAAGAGTTTTTGCCCTTGCAGCCATTGTCGCTCGATTTACATCCGCCCTTGCCCTTGCAGGAGTTCTGACCCTTGCAAGCATGCTTTTCCTTCACCGTGTTGTCAGCCGGCTTCTGATCCGACTGGGCAGCCGAGTGCATGCCGGAGAGAAGATTGGACGCTTGGATCGTTGCGGTGGTGCCGGTCAGCAATCCTGCGAGCGCTGCGCCGGCAATCAGAGCCTTCTTTGACTTTGTCATTTTCCCGAATTACCTCCTGTAGAGTTTGGACTTCAACCACACCTGCTTTTACTACGTTGTTGAAACGGGTTTTGGATTGCCTCTTTCGAATGCTCTGGACTGGGTTGGTTCCAAGCCCCGGCGGTACCCCGGGGATTCGCCCGCAGCATAGCGCCCCGTAGCCTACCTGACAACTCTAGTTTTCTGCAGGTCCCTGGAGTGTCCGAATGCGCTCAGTGGGCAGACGCTGGTCGGGAGAAAATCCCACGAGCGAACGCCGGTAGCACCCTACCGAGCCAGCTTGCGTGTGGTGGACGGCGGACCCGCCGATTCGTTAGCTGGTAACGGGCGAGTCGATCGCAGTATGGTTCACGATTCGCCCATGCGAATCTCATGTAGGAACAGCGCCGTGATTTGGGATTGACGGTGAGTGCGAAGTCCGATATGCTGGCATTTCCATGTCGAATTGTTGCCAGATGCGGTGTTGTCCATGCGCTTGTTGCGCATGTTGTACCGCGCACCTTTCTGGCGATAGGAGATTTGGGACTTAAGCCTTAATCCAACTTTAGGTTCCCGAGCCCCACCCGCCAGAAACACTGGTTGGTGGGTTTTTTGTTTTTAAGGGCCATTTTCTATGAGCGAGTTTAAGGAATCCAAGGCGCAGCGCGTCGAACGGCTCAAGCGAGCCAAGAACGCCTGGGAGTGCGTTGACGAGATTCGCGAGTTCGCCCGCCAGGGCCATGCCTCGATTCCGGCGGAGTGGCTCGGGACCTATTTTCGTTCATGGGGCATTTACACGCAGGGTGATGGGCAGGGCGTGATCGGCGGCGTGAACGGTGAAGGGAAGGCCACGCCCTTTTTCATGGTCCGTATCCGGATCCCCAACGGAATTTTGCGTAGTGAGCAATTGCGCGCGGTCGCCGATATCGCGCAGCAGCACGCGCGCGGCGTGGCGGACATTACTGTCCGGCAGAATGTGCAGTTGCACTGGGTGACCATCGAAGCGCTGCCTGAAATTCTGGACCGGCTGCATTCAGTGGGACTCACCACCACGGGCGCGTGCGGCGACGTGGCCCGCAACATCACCGGATGCCCGCTGGCCGGAGTGGACGCGGACGAAATCCATGACGCTTCGCGAGTGGTGCTGGATTTGAATCGCCAATTCGTCGGCAATTCCGAGTTTTACAATCTTCCTCGAAAATTCAAAGTTTCAATTACCGGCTGCCATTTGTGGTGTTCGTATCCTGAGATTAATGATGTGGCTTTGACGGCGACGACGCGCCGCAGCGGCGGCGTGAGCGAAACGGGATTCTCCTTACGCGTCGGCGGCGGCCTTTCCACCGATCCGCATTTGGCGATGCGGCTGAACGTGTTCGTGGCCGAGCATCAGGCGGCGCAAGTGGTACGAGCGATCGCGGAAATTTTCCGTGACAGCGAAGTGCTGCGCGAGAACCGTGACCGCGCGCGATTGAAATTCCTCTTTTTGAAGCACGGTTGGACGGCGGAATCGTTTCTCGCGGAACTTCACCAGCGCCTTGGATTCAAGCTGGACCCCGCCGAGCCGGAGCATGTGCCGGAAGACGCGTATCGCGATCACGTGGGCGTTCACTCCCAAAAGCAGCCGGGATTTTCCTATGTGGGAGCGTCCGTCTTGCGCGGGCGGATCAGCGCCGACCAATTGCGCACAGCCGCGGAACTCGCAGAGCGCTTCGCAGGTGGCGAGATTCGCACCACGATCATGCAAAACCTGGTGCTGGTGAACGTGCCTAACGAACACACTGACACCGTAGCGCGCTCTCTCGACGGAGCTGGCCTGCCGGTGGCCGCTTCGCCGTTTGCGCGCGGAACCATCGCCTGCACCGGATCCGAATTCTGCAAGTTAGCGCTGACGGAAACGAAGAGCTTCGCGCGCTGGCTCGTCGAAGAACTCGAAGACCGCATACCGGGCTTCGACGAACAGCTGAAACTGCACATCGCCGGGTGCCCGAATAGTTGCGGCCAGCATTGGATCGCGGACATCGGCCTCGAAGGCAAGAAAGTCAAAGTCGGCGGGCGGATGGTGGATGCCTACTACTTCTGCGTGGGCGGCGCCGTCGGCAAGTTTGCCGCGATCGCTCGTCCCGTTGGTTATCGCTGCGCCGCGACGGATGTGCCTGAAGCAATCGAGCGTTTGTTGCGAAGTTTTGAGGAAGATCGCATCCTCGGCGAAAATTTGCGGCGATTTCTTGCGCGCCATACGAACGATGAGATCCGCATGCTCCTGGCGGGGCAAATTGCGGACGCCGTGGCACGGGACCTTTCAGCAGGTCCCGTGCCGCACGGGATTGAAGGATAGAGCATGCCTCTGTTTCCCATTTCGTTGAAATTGCGCGGCCGGCTCTGTGTCGTCGTGGGCGGCGGCGTGATTGCGGAATCAAAGATACAGGGTTTGCTGACGGCCGAGGCCCATGTCGTAGTTGTTGCTCCAGAAGTTACGGAATCCGTTGCCGCTTGGGCGCGCGAAGGCCAAATCGAATGGCAGAAAAAGTTATTCGCCGTGGACGATTTGTGCGGCGCATTTTTAGTCGTCGCGGGGACGTCTTCGGCACAGGTGAACCATGAAGTGTTTCGTCAATGCGAAGCGGAAGGGATTCTGTGCAACGTGGTGGACGATCCGGATTACTGCCACTTCTACTATCCCGCCGTTGTACGTCGCGGCGCGCTGCAAATCGCAATTTCCACCGAAGGACAGAGCCCCGCGCTGGCGCAGCGCCTGCGCCGCGAACTGGAAGCACAATTCGGGCCAGAATACGAACAGTGGCTGGAATGGTTGGGCGCGGCGCGCAAATTCCTGCGCAGCGAAGGCAAAGACGCGGAAGAAACGAAGAAACTTTTGCACCAGCTCGCGAGTGAGAAAATATTCGAGAAATTTCTGCGAGAAGGCGAGAGGGACCTGTTGAGCAGGAGCGCATCATGAAGGGCAAAGTTTATCTGGTTGGCGGCGGTCCGGGAGATCCCGAGCTGCTCACGCTGAAGGCCGCCAAAATTCTAGGCCAGGCGGATATCGTATTGCATGACGCGCTCGTCAGCCCCGAAGTGCTGGCGCTGGCTGCCGCTGGCGCGGAACGAATTGATGTTGGCAAACGTTGCGGGCGAAAATTGCTCACGCAAGAAGAGATCAATGCCCTCCTCGTGTCCTACGCGAATTCGCACCAGGTGGTCGTGCGATTGAAGGGCGGCGATCCTTTGCTTTTTGGCCGCGCGGGTGAAGAAATCGCGGCGTTGCGGGAAGCGGGCGTGGAGTTCGAAATCATTCCCGGGATCACTGCGGGTTTCGGCGCGGCGGCGGCTGCCGGGTTTTCGCTAACAGATCGCCGAGTTGCTTCGCAGGTGTTGTTCACCACGATCCAGCGGGACACCGATAACCGCTCGATTCAGTGGGGTGGAATCTCCAGCACCACGACCCTGGTCATCTATATGCCCGGGACCGATTACGCTCGCGTCATGCAGCAGTTGCGCGACGCCGGATGGCCGGACGACATGCCGTGCGCTATCGTCTCGCATGCCTCCGGAAGGGATCAGGAAATTCGTTCTACCATCCTCGCGAAACTCTCCGACGAAGGCGCGCTGCCGGCTCCGGCAATTATGGTCGTCGGGCGAGTGGTGGCTGAGGTTGCAGCAGAAATCGGCCGGGAATTTAGGATCGACTCGGAATCTGCCAAGAGTACTTCGGCGCCGATGGTAATTTGAAGTCTCGCAGGTCGCCAACCCCAAAACCTGACAAACGGTCTTAGAGCTTTGCTGAAGAAACTTACCAGCGATGCCGCAGAGCCGCGCCGAACCTTGCGTCGTACATGTGGCGTACCACGGCCACCGCCTCCGGGGAGAGCGGCGGCAAGCCTGATGCGCGGCAATTGTCGGAAACCTGATCCGGGCGCTTGCCGCCGGGTATGGCGCAGGTGACTGCATCGAACATCAGAATCCAGCGTAGCGCGAACTGGCTCATGGAAACGCCCGGAGGCAGCAGCGCACGCAGCTCCTCCACAGCTTCCAGACCCGCATCATAATCCACGCCGGAAAAAGTCTCGCCTACATCAAACGATTCTCCGTGCCGGTTGAAATTGCGATGATCGTCCTCGGCAAATACGGAATCGGGACGAAGTTTACCGGTCAGCAGGCCGCTAGCCAGCGGCACACGCGCCAGGATTCCCACTTGTTTCCGCTTGGCCGCTGCGAAAAACTCGTCCGCGGGCCGTTGACGGAAACAATTGAAAATAATCTGCACGCTCTGCACGTTCGGAAACTCGATAGCCTTCAGGGCTTCTTCAACTTTCTCGACGCTGACGCCGTAATAGCGGATCTTGCCCGCTTTCACCATGCGATCGAGAACATCGAAAGTCTCCGGTCGGGAATAAAGTTCCGTTGGCGGGCAATGAAGCTGGAGCAAATCGAGAGCGTCGGTTGCAAGATTGCGCAGGCTATCTTCCACCCACGCCGTGAGGTTCGCGGCGCTGTAGCCTGCCACAGTCTGTTGAGGCAAGCGCCGCCCAGCCTTCGTAGCGACGATGATGTCCTTCTTATAATTTTTCTTCAGGTCGGCGATCAGGCGTTCGCTGCGGCCGCCACCGTAAACATCTGCAGTATCGAAAAAATTGACGCCACAATCCACGGCCTTGCGCAGGGCCGCCATCGCCTCCTCGTCTGAGACGTGGCCCCACGAGCCGCCTATCGCCCATGCGCCGAAGCTGATTTCCGCAACTTTCCAACCGGTGCGGCCGAGCGCGCGATATTCCACGATTATTTGTTCTCCGGCGTGGCCTGGAAGCCGAGGCTTAGGACTCGACCTGCTGATAGAGCCTGTAATCCTCGTTCATAATTGACGCGAAGGGACGAAGCGTCAAGTTGCTCGTGTCAGTCTTCACCACCCAGTCATCTGACGATTGCGCCAGGGCCGTGGCCGCGAGCATTTGCTTGCGAGTAATCCGTTCCGGCAGATTTGCGACTGCGAAAAGCGCAATCGGGCCGCGCAGCAATGCCACCGTGTTGGGGTTCTTGCTGTCGACGGCTTCCAAACTCAACGGCATTTCCATTTCCATTTCGATGCGGTCGCCGTCTTTCCAAGTGCGTTGCACCGCCAGAAACTTTCCCGGAATCACGTCGCTTTGTATCCGGCTGCCGTTCACGGCCACGGTGGTCTTCGCGCCCGCCCATCCCGGAATGCGGATATTGACGGTGAAAGTCTCGGGACGCGCCAGTTTGAACGCCAGCTGTGTGGTGTTGGCCTGCGGGAACTTCGTTGTCTGGGTGAGCGTGCACGGCGTGCCGTTTTGCGGCCAGGACACCGTCGACGGCAGGAACAAGTTGACGTAGATGCCGTCCTTGCTCTTGTAATAGGAACTGATCCCGTAGTCGGCGGCCAGTTGCGGAAACGTGCCGGAGCAGCAGGGCCACTTGTCCTTGTAATGAACTTTCTTGCCGGTATTGTTGTAGTCCGAATAGTAGAACGATGTTCCATCCGGCAGGATCGGCCATGCGCCGGCAATCGTGTTGTACAGGATGCGCTCCATGCTGTCGCCGTAGCGCGAATCGCCGGTTACGCGCAGCAAGTAGCGCGTGATTTTGAAGTGGCCGTAAACGCCGCAAGGAGTTTCGAAGCTGGAGTGCGTCAGCCCCAGGCTCTGCCACAGTCCATCGCTGCCGGGCTGGACGAACGCTTCGTCCGGGCCCCAACCGCCGGTGACGTAGCTTTGCTCTTGGACCATGCGAAAACCATTCTTGGCTGCACGGAAATATTTCTCGTCGCCGAGCACCAGATACGATTGCATCGCGGAACTCAGCGCGTTTACGTGACTGTAAGCGTGCTCACCGGGAAGGTCATTTGTGCCCTCCGCAAGAGGATCAAAATATTCCTTCTCGATGAACCGCACGGCCAGGTCCTTGTAACGCGGGTCACCGCTGCGCTGGTACGCCAGGAACAAATTCTCCGGCAGCGTGTAGGTTTCGTCGAAGGTGTAGGCGATGTCCTTATGGAAGCGGTCGCGCTGTTCCTGGCGGCTCAATGCTTTTTCCGGCAGATGCGGCAGCACGGCTTGCGTGCTGGCCCAGAGTACGTCGAGAGCAGAGGTATCGCCGGCGAATTCGTGCGCGTCAATCAAGCCGCAACACGTCTTGTCGTAGGTGTACGCAGGCAGGCGATAGTCCACATAAAATTTCCCGGCCGGATCCACCGTCGCACCGTATCCGCGTACCAGGCGCTGCACTTTTTCCTGCGTGGGTTTCGACCCGGTGATCGCATAGGCGCGCGCGAGACCCGAAAGATATTGTCCGAAGCTGTGTCCGGGAATAAAAGCATGGAAATTTTCCATCGGACTGAAATCATCTGCGTCGTCGTACCAACCGCCCATGTCCGGCCCCACGGCCGGCAAACCCTCACGCTTCCGGAACGGCTTCAGCATCGCGTCTTCATCGAGATTCAGATACAAATCATGATTTTGATCGAACTGACGGCGGAACGGGCTATCCAGCAATTGCACCTGGGAGTAGCCAAAAGTCGAGAGTTGCGGTGTGATGGCGACCTGCGCGGCGGGGGCCGGAGATTTCGCCCACGTTGGGATGGAGCGCGCGGCAAGAGCAGCGCCTGTCGTAACCGCAGCATTCGTAAGGAATTGGCGCCTGGATGTCTTTTTCATGGTCTGATCTCCCTTGGATTGCGGTGCCGCGGTTCGCCTGAGGCCCGTTCCAGTGTGATGCAAGGCGCAGGCTGGATGAACAATGTCGAGAAAGCGTTTACCCATCGCTTATACTGCCCGCCAAAGCAGCTTGTCAAGCGGGCGATTGCTGCAGCGTCTCTCGCTGCAATCGTCGCGCGCCGATTAACCAAGAATTGCGCTACGGCTTCGGCGTCTCCCCCGTGTCGGGCGCTTGCTCGCCTTGAATAAGTAGTTTGTATCTGTTTGCCGAGGCTTCTTGTTGTTGCGATTGCGCACGCAGCTCCGCCAACCGTTTCACCAGCCCCGGAACCTCGCCTTTGGGATCATTTACCTTTCGCAATGCCTGTAACAGGTGGTACACGGCGATCTGGTCGTTGGGACTTTCGCGGAGCACCGCGCGGCACTGTTCGATGGCCTTTTCGTTTTGGCCGGACTCTAGATAGAGATTGCCAAGCACATTGCGGGCCAGCGGAAAATCAGGCTGCAGTTGAACCGCGCGAGACGCCGCCTTCACCGCGTCGTTAAATTCCGGGCTGCCGACTGCAGGCCCGCCTTGTGAAATGATTTCAGCCTTCAAATAATGTAGAAACGCGTCGCTTGGATGCGCCCTTAATTCTGTCTCCACGGTCTTCAGAGCCTGGTCGAGATTGCTGGACTGCATTTGCGCTAGGCCTTCGGCAACCGCAGCGGACGCTTGGCCCGGGTCGAGCCGGTTCGCAGCCTCAAAATCGGACTGACCCTTCTCAAATTGTCCCATTTGAATGTAGAGAATCCCGCGCGCGATATAGAGTGGCGCAGCTTTGGGCAGCTGCGTCAGGCCCGCATCAATCATTTCAACGCCAACCTGAAATGATTCGTGCTTGTAGGACAACGCCGCAAAATCGACGTAGTACTTCACCTTCCGCGGGTTCGCCACGATGGCCTGCCGCAGCAGACTTACCGCGCGCGGCGTGTCACCGGTTTCTTCGTAGGCCGCTGATGCAAGGTCCAGGACATCTGGGTCGGGCTCGCTCACTTCCAACAACGGTTGCAGCGTTTTGATTGCGTCCGGGCTGTGCTGCGCGTTGAACTGCACCACCCCCAGGTTGTAGCGCGCGTGCGGATCGTTCGGCCGAAGCGTCATTAGCTGCTCGAAAATGGGGAGCGCTTCGTCCGGCTTTTGCAGATCCATCAAACACGCGCCGTACTCTTCCAATGCGGTCGGCTGGGAAACAAGCACCGGGCCGCTCTTCCGGAAGTGTTCCACTGCGGTCGCGCAGTCGTGTTTCTTGTACGCGAGTGCGGCGAGCATCGCGTGAGTGGTCGGTTCGTCGGGACGAATTTTCAAAATGCGATTCAGAAGCGGAATCGCTCGACTGCTTCCGGCCTTGTATTCCAATTCGGCAGCACCTTCTAGCGCCGCCAGGTAATCCGGCGAGATCGCGAGGGCCTTGTTGTAGGCAGCCAGCGCTTCGCGATTACGGCCAAGGTGCGTGAGCGCAATGCCCTCAAGTGCCCACAGCCTCACGTCTTTCGGCCAAGCCTGCAGCTGGGTTCGGACCAATGTCAGTGCTTGTTCGTTGTCGCCGCCCTGCAACGCCGCTTGGATCGCGCTAATGCTGTTCGCATCGGCGCCTGTTTGGCCGACGGCTGCCGCCGCGCAGATTGCCAGCAGCAAAAGCGCAATTACGGTCCGCAATAAACTCCAAATGTTTCGTTTGCGCTGCACGGTTCGTTGGTCAAAATTGTCGCGCTGAGATTTGTGCGGGATGCTTCTCGCGTTAATGCTCTTTACCATGCGATTCGGATAAGCGACATGCCTTGCCGGGGCAGCGCAAATTGCAAATGTGCTGCGCCTTGGTTGAGTGATATCCACGCCGGAGAATTCAGCAGCTGCAATTGTCCCGCGTTTTGCAACTGTTCGTATTGGACGGGAGAAGGTGATTGCGGCGAGCCCATATTTTTCCACGCCGTAAACGCATTACTGTGCTGCGCATCAATCCGAAAATGCTCGCTCAACGCCCTTTTCGCGTCTGGCGGTAGACCCTCAATCGTCAGGTCGATCGGCGCGGCCTGTGCAGGAACATCGTCATCGTGATAATTCCAGATCAGGATCTGGACCCCGCGATCCGTCCTTGTGGCGATCGCGTTGATGTCCGGTCGCGCTCGCACCCCGTTCAGCACCACGTCCTCGGTTGCCAGCGCCCCTGAACTCGCCACCTGCACCCGCTCGCCCCCCAGCATCCCAAACATTCGGAACGCATTCAACACGGGTTTGTCTAATCCGTTGGAAGCAAGCTCGCGGAACCCGGCGAAATACGGCTGGTCCTCGAATTCAAACGACCAGGTCACCGCGCCAAGAAAATTCACGTGTTCACTGCTCGCCAGTGCGTAGATGCTATGCAGTGTCTCCGCAGTATACGAAGCGAACAGCTCTCCATTCCTGTATGCGTTCTGCGGATTTTCCTGCGCGGAACACGCCGCGCATCCTTCCGGGTCCGATTCACCCAATACGATGGGCGTTTGGCGCCACTCCGGGAAAGACTCGACGATTTGAAATCCGTTCTTGATGGAGGTGAGCTGCCGCGCGATGCCCATCTGCACATGATCTCCCAACCATTTCGGCGAACCCTTGGGATGAAAGCTGACGAACAGCAGCGGCGATCCGATCTTTCCCGTCGCGTAATTCGGCAGATGCGCGCAGTGTTCCAGGAACTGGCGCAAAAATTCGGCTGCGTGCGGATTGCCCGGGCCCGTGCTGTCCGGGCCTCCAATGCGAGCTTCCGGAAACGCACGCAAAACTGCGTCGGCGGTAAAATCGTAAAGTTTGAAATATTCCTCTGGCGTGCCCTTCCAGTAGTCGATGTCTGGCTCGTTCCAAACTTCCCACAGCCAAGTCTTTACTTCCGCGTCGCCATAGCGTTCGCGCAGATGGCGGGTAAATTGAAACACCAACTCCGACCACTTAGAATAGTCCCGCGGCGGGTAGGCCCATCCGGTATAGATCGAACCGATCGAACCTTTCGGAAAATTGTGGCGATAGGGCTCAGGATGTGCGGAAAGCGCTTCGGGCATGAAGCCGATTTCCACAATGGGTTTTATCCCAGCCGCGTGGAACGTATCGAAGATTTGATCCAGAATCGTCCAACTGTAAATAGGGTTGCCGTTTTTATCCTCTGTGTACGCGTTGGTCGAGCCCCACTTCAGGGAGCTGGAGCCGTCGCCGGTCGTCAACAGATTGTGCACGCGCACATACACCGGAACAGGACTGAGCGCGGCCAATTCGCCCAGAAGTTTCTTGCCATGCGGCGCGTACGTGTAGTTCGGCTCGTCGTATCCGAAGTAATTCCAGATCGGCCGAATGCCGCCATCCGATTGATCCGCACGCACCTGAATGGTCACGCTGTCCGGATCTTGCTGAGCGGAGGAAAAGCAAGCACATAGCAGACATAGCACCGCAGCCGGGAAGAACCTGCGGAGAGCCTTTTTCATCGTTCACCGTAATTTGCCGCACGCGCCGGACGCACCACGGCTGCGGCAGCGACGTTCTCAGCCTCCCAAACTCGCACTGTTTCGCCGCGGGCCTGGTATTTTCGCCAGCCGCATCGTTCGCTGAATCGCACTCCGTCGCTACTTACTTCTGCACGGTAAACTTGTAGATCGAAGTAGAGCGTAATGTCTGTCCTGGTTTCAGAACAGTTGAGGGAAAATTCGCGTGATTGGGCGAATCCGGAAAATGCTGAGTTTCCAGACAGAACGCGGAGCGGTAGCCGTAAACCTTCCCATCCTTGCCGTGCACGGTCCCGTCCAGAAAATTTCCGCTGTAGAACTGTACGCCGGGCTCAGTCGTCGATACCTCCAGGACACGACCGCTCTGCGCGTCGTATGCACGTGCCGCGAGACTCAAAGCGCCCTCTGAACTCTTGTCCAGCACCCAGTTGTGATCGTACCCTTTGCCGAATTTCAATTGCTGGTCATCCTGGTTGATTCGCGCGCCGATGGCTGTCGCTTGCAGGAAATCGAATGGCGTATTGCGCACGCCCTCAAGCTTGCCGGTGGGAATAAGCGTTACGTTAACGGGAGTGAACTGGCTGGCAAACAACGTCAGTTGATGCTGCAGAATGTCGCCATTCCCTTGCCCCGCAAGATTGAAGTAAGAGTGGTTCGTCAAATTGGTTACGGTATCCTTGTCCGTCGTTGCGGTGTAATCAATCTTCAGTGCATTCTGATCGGCCAGAACGGTGTAGACCACCTTCACTTTCAGATTTCCCGGATAGCCTTCCTCTCCATCCTTGCTCAGGTAAGTGAGTTCCAGAGCCTCTCCCGCGCTGCTCGAAACTTCTTTTGCTGTCCATACTCGCTTGTTAAAGCCCCGGACGCCTCCGTGCAGGCTGTTTTCACCGTCATTGGTTGGCACGCTGTAGGTAACGCCGTTCAGCGTGAACTTGCCGTACGCGATGCGATTGCCGTAGCGGCCAATGGTGCCCCCGAAGTAGGCCTTGCCGGTCTCATAGTCCGCAGGGTTGTCGTAGCCCAATACCACGTCGCCAATCTTTCCGTCGCGGTCAGGAACCTTCAGCGATACAAGCGTCGCGCCGAAATTGGTGATGGCGGCGGTCATCCCATGCTTGTTCGTCAGGACATACAAATCCACGGTCTGCCCATCCTGTATTTTTCCGAATGCCTGCTTTTGCATTTTCGATTTCGCCTCTGCGTTGGGATAAGGCATCATCGTCATCGCGCCCAGAATCACTAGCACTGCGACCACTGCGGGAATCGTTGCCTTTAGTTTCGCCATCAGCATCTCCTAAGAAATTCTTCCAAGGACCACACTAGCGCAATCCCATCCCAAGAATTCGAAGAATGCGCCGTCTGTGACTCGAACATTACGGTGCGGCTAACAGGAAGATTTGTCCCGGCACGGAAGAATGTGGTCGCGCGTCGAGGTCGTCTCCAAGGATTTTGGCCGTCTTCAATATCGAGCGCGGTTCCAAATTTGTTTGGTAAACGTTTTCCCTCGCTTTATACTGCGCACCGCCCCATGTGTCAAGCCAAGGTGCCTCATCCCGCCAACCCGGATATAATGTCAGTGTTCAAACACCAGACATGAAATTTACGCGCCGCTCGTTCTTTCATCTATCGCTGGGTCTATCGTTGGGCGCGTCGGCCTCCCGTCTCTTCGGCCAGGGTATGTCGCCCCATTCCACCAAGGCGCAGCCGCGTTCGGCGCCGTCAGGTCGCCCCTTTTACGCCCGTTTCACCGATATCGCGGCTGCCGCAGGGCTCGTCGCGCCCATCGTCTACGGGTACCCGGACCATAAGGACTACATTTTGGAAGCCGTCGGTTGCGGCTGTGCCTTTCTGGACTACGACAACGACGGCTGGATGGATATTTTCGTTCTGAGCGGCACACGCATGAATTCGACCCCGGTAGGCGCGACGAACCGCCTCTATAAGAACAATCGCAACGGCACATTTACCGACGTAACTGATAAAGCTGGCTTGCATGACGTAGGCTGGGCCTCCGGCGTTTGCGTCGGCGATTACAACAACGACGGATTCGAAGACCTGTTTTGCACATACTTTGGCCAAAATAAGCTGTATCGCAACAATGGCGACGGCACCTTTACCGACGTAACCAAGCAGGCCGGGCTCTCGAACGAAACGCCGCGCTTCGGCGCAGGGTGCACTTTCCTGGACTACAACCGCGACGGCAATCTGGATCTGTTCGTCTCCAATTACGTCCAGTTTGACCTGAAGCACGTACCCAAGCCCGGGCAGAACAGCAATTGCACCTGGAAGGGAGTGGACGTCGAATGCGGGCCTCGCGGCTTGCCCCACGGTGTGCATTCTTTGTACCGCAACAATGGCGACGGAACCTTCACTGACGTAAGCGTGCAAGCCGGGATTTCAACGCTCCGCGGGAGCTACGGCATGACGGTAGTTTCTGCCGATTTCGACGAAGATGGCTGGCCCGACGTCTTTGTGGCTTGCGATTCCACGCCTAGTCTCCTTTTCATGAACAATCACGATGGAACGTTTCGCGAGGAAGGTGTGATTCGCGGAGTAGCTCTCAGCGAGGATGGCGAAGAACAAGCGGGAATGGGCGTTGGCGTGGGCGATTACGACCTCGATGGTCACTTGGATCTCTTCAAGACTCATTTCAGCGAAGACACCAATGGCCTCTATCACAACGACGGCAAGGCCAATTTCGTGGATGTTACGCGCGTGGCGCGGATCGGCGTGGAAAACCGCTACGTCGGCTGGGGAGCCGGAATTGTGGACCTCGATAACGACGGCTATCCCGACATTTTCATGGTCACCGGTAGCGTCTACCCCGAGCTTGAGAAAACGATGCCGCAATTCCCCAACAAGACTCCCCGTGTGGTGTTCCGAAATCTAGGAAACGGCACGTTCGAAGAGCTGCTGGACGAAGCCGGCCCCGGCGTTTCGGCCCCGCATTGCAGCCGCGGATGTGCCTTCGGGGACTTCGACAATGACGGCGACCTCGACGTCCTGGTCGTCAACTTGAACGAACCGCCGTCCCTTCTCCGCAACGATCTGCGCGGCTCAAACCATTGGCTGAAGCTTAAGTTGGTGGGCACGAAGTCGAACCGCAGCGCCATCGGCGCCAGAGTGGTGGTTCGCTACGGGAAGAAATCACAAGCACAGGAAGTGCTGAGCCAATCCAGCTTTTATTCTGTAAACGATACCAGGCTGCATTTCGGTTTAGGTGCTGAAAAGACGGCGGACATCGCCATCCGCTGGCCCAGCGGCCTTCATCAAGAGCTGAAAAATGTCGCAGCCGACCAACTGATCGTCGTGAAAGAGGGAACCGGAATTCTCGCTGGTCAGGGTTGGTCGAAACCCTGATTCTGTGTGCTCCAGGCCACTTTTCTTGCTCTGACACCCAATTGGTAAACGGCTCCTGGCATCAAAATACCCGCCACAGACTGCGTTCAGATGTCTCTGTAACGTAAAAATACTATTGCATCCAAATTTCTGCTTGACAGCATTTGAGAAACGGATGTAAATTGCCCGCAACAAGAAGTAAACGTTTTCTCTGAATGTGGTGGGGCTGCTTGCATTGGCTTTATCGAGTGCGCTTCTCGTTAGTTCGGCCCGGCGAAGCATCAGTTGTCAGCTGCATGGGCGGGGAATGCGTTTTCCGGTGGGCCAAATTCTCAAGAATGCTAGTGGGGGGATTTGAATGAGATTCACAACCGCATTGCGTTGCTTCTTTATGTTCGTTGTCCTCGGTTTGTCTGCCAGCGCTTCCTCCGCACAGTTTAGCGGTTCCGTCGCGGGAAGCGTTCAGGATGCTACCGGCGCGGCGGTGCCGAAGGCGAATGTGACCGTGGTCCACGTCGGGACCCAGATCACGAACTCGGCGGTCACGGACGCGAATGGAACCTTCAACGTTGAGAGCTTGGCGCCCGGCACATATGAAATAACCGCCGAGGCTGCCGGTTTTGCCAAGACGGTTATAAAGGTCATTCTGAACACCAACCAGCGGCTCGCTGTGACATTGACGCTCTCGCTGAAATCGGTATCGACGTCGGTGGAAGTCACCGAACAAGCGCCGGTCGTGAACCCGGACGAGAGCCGCAACCAAATGACTTTGGAACACCAAGCCGTTGACCAGTTGCCAGTGGCGGGACGCAGCGTCGTTGGTTTGGCGACTTTGGCACCGGGCGTAACCGGCTTGGGCACCAGCGCAGCGAACGCGCCCGGATCGGGCGTGGACAACTACTCCACAGAAACCGTGGTGGATGCGAGCGCCAACGGCCAAGGCCAGATGTCCAACATGTGGGTAGTAGACGGACTTGACGTCACTAGCGGAATCCGTCAGGGCGTGTTGAACTTGACGCCCAATCCTGATTCCGTCCAGGAAATGGGCATTCAGGTAAACACCTTTTCTTCCGAATATACACGTGCCAGCGGATTGCAGACGGTGATGGTCACGAAATCCGGCACAGACCAGTTCCACGGTTTTGCAGCCGACTATTACTACAACCGAACCATGTTCGCCTTGACCCAGGCGCAACACGGGAACGACTACCTGCCGTTTCACGGCAACAACATGTCCTTCGGCATCGGTGGTCCGATCATTCCACACCACCAGTTTTTCTTTTTCTTCGACGTGGAGCCATTGCGCTCGGCCAATTCGACGGTTGCCAGCGGACAGACGTTTGCCGATCCTGCATTCACAAGCTTTGCCACTACCAATTTCCCGGATACGGTCGGCACAGGACTGTTGCAGACCTACACACCGACAAACCTGACGGCGACAAGCCAATTGCTGACTGCCGGACAGTACTTTTTCCCGGCGTCGTCGACGAACCCGGTTGCTGGCTGCCCTGCTGGCCAAACCAACATTCTTGTGGGAACTGCATTATTGCCTTGCTCAACTCCATTCATTGACACTGGCAGCTTGAGTGCCAAGGCGGTTCGCAATGGGACTCAGTATTTTGGTCGCATCGACAAATATTTCACCCACGATCGCGTGTACGCCAGCGCCTACCGCACAGTGTTGAGCTATGGTGCTCCAGGCCCCATCCCGCAGTTCTCTGCGGCGAATAACCAAAACTGGGAATACGCGGTACAGGCAAACTGGACGCATACCTTCAACCCGAACACTTTGAATGAAGGTATTTTTGGCGTCAGTCGCGTCGAGGGTACGTTGGGCAGTGGCGCGGCGGTTTACAGTGTCCCGAACGTCAGCGTCGGTGGCACGAACGTTGGCTTCGGAGCGGGCTTCGCACAAGGTGACTTTATCCAGAAGAACTACCACTGGCGCGACGTGCTCACCCACGTGCAGGGCGCGCACACTCTGAAATTCGGATACGAGGGCTGGTACGGAGAGGACATCGAACCCTTCCAAGGGCCGTATTCCACTCCATCCTTCAGCTTCCAGAACTTGACCACTCTCATCCAAGACCAACCCATCAACGAACACGGCGCCATGTATGACCCCACGACGGGTCAGCCCGTGCTGTGGTCCTGGAATGCGCGGTCCCGCACCTGGGGCGTATTTGCGATGGACACGTGGAAGGTAAAATCGAATCTGACCCTGACGCTCGGCGTTCGTTATGACGATTCGGGCAACCCCTGGTCAGCCAGCCCGTCCACCGTCTTCGGAAACTTCTACCTCGGGCCGGGTGCAACGTTCCAGGATCAGGTCGCCAATGGCTTCGCAAAACAGACTCACAACGCCCTGAACCACTCCGTCAATGATTTAGTCAGTCCGCGCATCGCAGTAGCCTGGGATCCCTCGGGCAAGGGCCTGTGGGCAATCCGCGGCGGGTTCGGGATTTACAACAACTGGCTAACCTCGGCAAACGTTCAAGAAGAATTCCGCGGCAATCCTCCGGGACCCGTGCAGCCGACGTTTCTGCCCGGCGGAGTGCCAGGAGTCTCGGATCCTCTGATCTTCGGACTTGGGAACAGCAATACACCGCCGTTCGGCTTTCCTACTCCCGGGTTTACGGCAGGCTTGGATAGCAAAGGCGGGATTGCAGGCCTCAACTTCGCGATCGGAGGCATCAACCCTAATTTAAAATCGCCACAGGCTGCGATCTGGACGGCTACCGTCGAACGCAGCTTCGCTAGGTACTTTGCAGCCAGCGTTGGCTATACCGGTTCGCACAGCTATAACCTGCTCAGTGGGAGCGACCAAGAGGGCGCAGTGAGCTATGGCGTGAATATCAATTCTTTCGCCGGCGACCTCGTGCAGAACGAGACGGTCACTCCGACTCGGCTCAACTCCAGTTTCGGCGCGATTAACTACGGGACCAACGACCGCTACGGAAACTACCAAGCGTTTGTCGCCGACGTTCGTGGCCGGTTCTCGCACGGGTTCTTTGACGCTTCCTATACTCACTCGTCTTCTAAGGACGACGCGGGTAATTATCCTACCGCGGAGAACCCCGGCGCGTATTATGGGCCGTCTCCCTGGGATGCACCGAACCGCTTCTCTTTGGTAGGCAATTACCAATTTCAGGGCTTGGATGGCGGGCAAGGCGTGGTCGGCCACTTGACCGGCGGATGGGGCATTACCGGCACCAGCATCCTCCAGAGCGGCTACCCATTCACCGTTATCAACACCAACGCCTTCGCTCCGGTTTGCGAGTTTGGCCCAGGTGGGTGCCCGTCGTTTGCCAATCCGATTACCGGGCTGGCTCCCAACAGCGGCGATTACAACGCGGACGGAACGAACCTGGATTATCCGAACGTCACCAACTACCAGCAAGGCACGTCT
The DNA here is from genome assembly GCA_963748395.1 of uncultured Acidobacteriota bacterium. Classification (GTDB taxonomy): domain Bacteria; phylum Acidobacteriota; class Terriglobia; order Acidiferrales; family UBA7541; genus Palsa-295. The sequence continues at coordinate 34,914 of CAVVIP010000001.1, forward strand.
CGCGCAGCGTTCCTGAACGGTGTGTTTGCCAATCCGGCCACACAGTTTACGGCGCCGACCCTCGGAACCGAAGGCAACGAGAAGCAGAACGGTTTCCGCGGACCGAACTTCGCCGAGACGGACGTGGCCATCTACAAGGACAACCGGTTCAAAGAACGTTTCAACTTCCAGATCCGGTTTGAATTCTACAACTTGTTCAACCGCGTAAATCTGCAGAGCATGGACACCAACAACCTGGACGGCAACTTCGGCAAGGCCACAGGTCAGCTGCTACCCCGGTGGTGGCAGATCGGCGGTAGATTTACGTTCTAGTTTGTCCACCCTGGAAAAGAGCCTGCGGCCTCCCCCAAGGACGCAGGCTCTTTTCGTTTTTGGAACCTAATTTCCACCCCTTAATTCCTCCAAAAAAGATGGAACTTCCCAGTCCTGGTGAAGGAATCCTTCAATGAAGGCGAAATAGGTCGAGGTGCGTCCAGGTAGCGGCGTGCAAATCAGGGCGAACAAGCCAACACGCATTGCACTCATGTCCATCAGAAAACAACCAACCGAAAAAACGAGCGGGTGTCGGCGTGGCTTCTCGTTGCGGAAGTCATTTTGCTGGGCGGTACCACGCCTTCTTATTTCGTTGGCTTTTCTCCCTCTAACGAGCACGCCACTGCTCGGTCAGCAGCAAGGCCCCACAATCTCGGTCAACGTCAAGATGGTGACCATGTTTGCCACCGTCCGCGATAAACACGGCCAGCTGATCCGCAACCTAACCAAGGATGACTTTGCGCTGGAACAGGATGGTCATCCGCAAACGATCAGCTATTTCGCGCCGGACTCCGATCTTCCTCTCACTTTGGGCCTGCTGGTGGATACCAGCATGAGCCAGCGGCGCGTTCTCGACCAGGAACGCGATGCCAGCCACGCCTTTCTCGATCATTTGCTGCGCGAAGATAAGGACAAAGCCTTTGTGATCCACTTCGACCGCGAAGTGGAGCTGCTGCAAGACCTGACCTTTTCTCGTCAGAAGCTGGAAGCATCTCTCGATCAACTCGGCAGGCCGCAGTTTTCGCAAACAGGCAGCGGAGGTTCGTCGGGAGGAGATCCGAATGGCGGCGGGCGCGGCTCGCATGGCTACGGCGGGGGCGGCACCTTGCTTTACGACGCGGTGTTTCTCGCATCCGACGAACTAATGAAAAAGCAGCAGGGTCGCAAAGCCCTGATTGTTCTCTCCGACGGTGTGGATCACGGCAGCAAAGAAACTTTGCGCGATGCCATTGAAACCGCCCAGCGCGCCGACACCCTGGTTTATTCCGTTCTCTTCGCCGACAAGGAAGGATATGGAAACCCCGGAGGATACGGCGGTGGGCACATGGGCGGCGGAGGAATGGGCGATGCGGCGGGCACCACCGCTATCCTCAGGAATCGCACCCAGACGGCAAGAAGGTTCTGCAGCAACTATCGAAGGAAACCGGCGGCCGCTTCTTCGAAGTTTCCAAGAAGGAATCCATCGATCAGATCTATGCGGAAATCGATGAGGAACTGCGGAGTCAATATGCTTTGGGCTACACGCCTGAGAAGACAGACGCGGCAATCGGATATCACAAAATCCAACTGACTACCAAACAGAAGGACGCGACGGTCCAGACGCGAGAAGGCTTTTACATCAACCAGTAGCTCAGCAAGCCGCCCGTTATCATCGCTGCGATTCTTATTCCATTGGCTCGTACAGAACCGCTCCGTGCCAATGATCTACTCAAGGACTCGGCGCAGTCGCCGCCGGAGTCTGTTGCAGCGCCAGGTAAGCTCTACCAAAAGCCGAATGTTGCGTGCCCGGAGCGACCGCCACCACCTGCACCGTATATCGCCCGGTGGGAAGCTTCTGCAGTGGCAGACTGATACGAAACGAAACCGTATGTGTCTTCGCATCCACTTGTGTGGGCGGAATCAAGGGAGTGGCATTCATCTGAATCCCGTTGCGTAGAAAAACCAGCCCCGCGCGAAGCGAGTTCGGATCGAACGTCTCGTTTTTCTCGGCTTTTTCCGGATAGTACGCTTGCAGAAAGACGTAGAGCGTCTGTCCCTGCGTAAAATAGTTGGTCACGCTGGGCACAATTCTTTGTCCTTCCATGTCGAGCGGGGAACTGCTGATTTTCGCGCGCACGCCTTGCCCCTTCGTCGCGACCTCTGATGACTTCTCGATCGGCACCAACTGGCTCGAAAGGACCACCGAACTGAGCGTCACCTTCTCCGGTTGCGCAGCCGGCACCACCAGATTCTGCTCGAACGTCCCTATCTTTCCGGATTCATTCTCGCGCGCCACAAATTTCAGGCGGTAATTTCCCGGCGCCAGAACCATCCCGCCCTGATACAGCAGATTGCTGTGGCGCACCTGCTCAAAATGCTCGGCCTCAAGATTCACCTGAATCGTATCGTGCAATTGCGCGACGATCTGGCCAGACGGCACGGCGCGCACTTCCACCGCAAAATCGAATTCAGCGTGCTGTTTATTGTGTTTCTGGGCCCAATCGAGCGCGCTCGCGGCGATCTTCGCCGCAATGGGAATATAGGCTTGCGTGGCGCTCAGCCGGAAGCTTCCAGTCTCCACCGCCACGGGAAGTTCCACGACAGGATGGTCGGAATTAATCGCATCGGCGAGCTGCTGATCGCGATCCTCCCTCTCCAGATGCTGAAAATCACGCGGAGCATAATATCCATCGCGGTAACGAACGTGCGCGCCCGGAACGTTGACCTTCACGCGAATGGCTCGCCACCGCCCATCGCGCTTCACGTCCGCGCCCAGGTTGTAGCCGATCAGATAATATCCGCCGTTGTCCCGCTGGATGGCAGGGAACGCGTCGCCCAAATCCCCCAAATCGAAAAACGCCTTTCCGCCCGTGTCCGTGGAAAGCGTTGCGAGTGTGTCGCGCGAGTCTTCACGTTGATCGGTTTGATGGAACACGGACGCGCCGGTAAACATCGAAGTCCCCGTCGCGGCGTTTGTCGTGGTGTCGCCGCCCGGAGGCGCGGCGAGCAGTCCCCGTGAATCAATCGAATAAATCGATACGTCGGCGCGATTGGCGGCGTCCGTCGCCGCGCGCAGTTGCGTGCGATTTTCCTCTCCGGTCTGCGTAATTCCGCCGGTGAATTCCACCACTGCTTTTCTACCGGGAATCCCCCCCAGAACATCCGCAAGACCCTCGATGGCTGCGAGCTTCTGGTCCGTATTAAACACGTTGAACTCGGTTTCATCCGGCGTGTATGCCGCGCCCGTATATTCCTGGACGTCATATTCACCATTCGTCGCCGCTGCGTAGAGAGGGCTCGCGAGATTCGAGGAGTTGTCCGGAGTCAGCTGCGCGATGGCTCTTCCGAGCACCGTGCGATCGTTTGTGAAATTTGCCAGCACGTTGATCCGCGTCGAAAATACCACCACAGCCACCACGTCGGCCTTGGTCATTTGCTGCTTCACAAATTTGTCGGCCGCATCGTGCGCGCGAATCAGGTCGTCCGTCTGCATCGAGGTCAGATCGAAGAAAAGCACGATCAGGCGGCGGTCGCGCAGGGCATCGCTGATCGCGTCCGCAGAAGGCGAGCTTGGCCCGTCATTATCCACCGCGACGACGATCGGCTTGTCATCCTCAGCCGTGGCCGTTTCAATCGCTTCGATGTCAGCGTAGGAAAAGGACGTAATCGATTGAGGCTTGCCTTCATCCGTTACCGTAAATTGATTCGCGGCGAGGCCTCGGATGGGCTTGCCGGATTTGTCGGTGACTTCCACATCAATGCGAACCAGATCGGATGAACTCCGCAGCACGGAAGACGGCTGGTGAGCCGCCTGCTGCGACCCCTGTCGCGACGATGACTGCCGCGCGGTGCCGGGGCCAGATGCGGGAGGCGCCACTACGATAGGCGCAGCCTGGCTCCCGGATGCACCGCCATACTGGCCATTCGCGGCGCTCCCGGACTGCTGCTGCGGTTGGGTGTTTTGAGCTGCCTGCACAGCCCCGGATGGTCCAGCGGCCAGCGCGGTTACCAAACACAACGTCCCGAATTTGTATGCGATGGCTCTCATCAGAAATTGAACCGAGCCATCACGTCCATCGTGCGCATCGAATTCGCACTTGTCACGCGCCCAAATGACGACGACCCTGTCGTGGCCGAAACCCCAGAGAAACTCGGGGTATTCGTCAGGTTCTGGATCTCCCAGCGAATGTCCAGATGATGCCGTTCGCGCGGCCCGAAGCGGAAAGATTTCGCCAGCGACATATTCCAGCTGAATTTGCAGGGCCCCTCAATTGCGCCGCGGTGCTCGTCGCCGTATTGTCCGGTGGGCGGCGTCGCGAAAGCCGCCGTGTTGAAAAACGCGAGGGTCGAACCACCGCAGATTCCCAGGTCCGGGTTTTCCACTTGATCAGGACGCAGCGAGAAGCTGGCTCCCGTCCCATTATCCGATGCGGTGCCGCCCAGATAAGAAGTGATCGGAGTTCCGGTCTGCCAGGTGACGATGTTCTGCAGTCGCCAGTTGCTCAGCGCATGTTCCGCCCAGCCGTGCGTAGCAAAACGGTGGTGCTCGCCGAACGGAAGCTCGTACAGCGTCAAGAAACGCAATTGGTGCCGCACGTCAAAGGACGAAAGTCCCCACTCCGCGGCGTAATTGCCGTCTTGCTGCACTACCACGGGCGAAGTGCCGCCGATCGTGCTGGCATTGTCGAGCGATTTTGCGAAAGTGTAGAACGCCTGCAGCGAAACTCCGCGCGTGAAGCGATGCACCATCCGCACCTGCAGCGCGTTGTAAATCGAGTTCGCGCCGGATTGATCGTAGTAGAAGCTGTTGGCGTACGGAATTTGAAAGGAGTTTTGCGTGTCCAGAGGACTGGTGCCCAGTGGCGCGCGGTTCGGAGCACGCAAGAGATCCAGATCCGTTCCCTTCGTCCCGGTGTAGGTCAAATCCAGGATCCAATTCTGTGTGAAGGAGGTTTCGGTGCCCAGCGTCCAGATTTGCGCGTAGCCATCCTTGTAAAACGAATTCACACCGCCGCGGTTGCTGATCGTGCTGCTGCTCGGGAAACCATTTTCCAAGGTGAGCACCTGCGTGCCCGAAGTGATCAGGTTCTCCGAAGTGGCGAAGGGCGGCTCATACGACAAATATTTCTGCGCCAGCGAGTTGTAAATCGCTACGTTGTAGAAGATCGAATAGCCGCCGCGGATCACGGTCTTCGGTTTGATCCCGCGCGGAAGCCACGCGAACCCAATGCGCGGTGCCCAATTTCCGTAATCGCCGTGAACCAGCGCGCGCGGGTACGGGCCATTGTAGAGTCCCACCTGACCGGGCGTCACCGCGTCCACTTGCGTGGCGTTGGCGTTCATATCCAGATTCGCGATCTGATTGTATTCGTCCACCGGCGGCGTCACGGCTTCGTAATGCAGCCCGTACAGCAGCGTAAACTGCTTGGTCATGCGCCAGTCGTCCTGCGCGTAACCGATAAAATCCCAGCTCCGCAAATATATATTCGGACCGAATTGCACCGTCGTGTTGTACGGCAGCCCCAGCAGAAAATCGGCAAGCTCATAGTATGGTTCAGTCTGCGGCGTCGCCGGCACCGGCTGTCCGGACGTCGTCAGTTGCGACGTCATCACGCCCGTAAAATTGAAATCTCCTCTTGGCTGCGGAGCGGCTTCCGAATTCAGCTGAATGCGGCGGACTTCGCCGCCCATCGTCATGGTGTGCTTCCCGTGAACCCACTTCCAAGTGTCGCTCAGCCGCAGGGTCTGGTTGCGTACCAGCGATGGCACTGGATCGTTCAACGCTGAAAAGCTGGTGAAGTTGATCCCGGGAATACCGTAGGTGATAGGTGCTGTGGAAACGCCCGTAATTCCCAGGTCTCCCGCTACGTTGTTCACGTACGAGTTGTCGCTCAGCACTTGCGCCCGGCTGCGGCTCCAGTTCAGCGATGTGTTCTCCACCAGGTGGGACGTCCAGTTATGCGATAGCCCCAGTGTTACGGACTGGTTTAGCGTGGACGAATTTCCGGCCGTGTTCAAAAAATTGCCGTACGTATTCTGCCGCGTCGAACTCAGGTTGTATCCGCCATTCAGGCTGAACTTGGAATTGATGGTGTGCAGCACGTGAAGATTCAAAGTGTCGCTGTTCACCGGCACGGTCGTCTGCAGCAAATAATTTTGCACTGTCCCGGGCAGATTCGGCATTGGATAGTAGGCCAGGAGCCCGGACGCGGCTGAATTGATCACTGGAACCTGGCAACCGTTCCCCAGCGGAGTCCGTGGCCCGGCGAAATTCGAAAACGGGTCGTAGAGCGTAACTCCCAGTCCGCAGAAATTGCCGCTGCGTTCAGCCGCCGTTGGTACCGTAGAGTAAGTATCCAGAGCGCTCGATTGTGTATCGTGCTGATAGTTGACGAAGAAGAATGTCTTGTCGCTGCCGTTGTAGATGTGCGGGATTTTCAGCGGTCCGCCTACGTTCACGCCAAACCGCTCGTCGTAGTGGCTCGGCTTAGGAACGTTGTTGCCCGTAATCGAGTAGGGTTTGGCGTCCCATACCGAATTTTCGTAGCGATTGTAGATGCTGAATCGAATGCGATTCACCGCCTGGCGGTTTAGCCTTCCGCGCCCGCCAAACATTCCGCCGCCACCGCCCCCTCCACCGCCTCCAGGAGGTCCCCCAAAACCGCCGCCTGCGCCACCAGGTCCGCCAAATCCGCCCGTTCCCCCAGGTCCTCCTCCCTGTCCACCGCCGCCCTGTCCTCCGCGTCCTCCGCCCGGGCCTTGCCCACCGGGTCCACCTTCACCGGCGGGATTGCCGGGCACTAACCCGTTCGCGCCGAATCCACCGGGGCCGTTTCCCGCGAGACCCTGGCCGACCGTCCCTTGCAATAAAAAAGAATCAGACGTCGCGCTCGAACTGGCGATGATTGGCAGCTCGACCGCCCCTTGCGTCCCTTCATTTGTAGGCGTGTTCGTCGCGCCGGCCGCGCCAGCGGGTCCTTCGTCCATCAGATCCGTTTGCTCGAAGCCACCGTTGGCCAGCCCTGCGCGAATAGCATTGCTCACGCCCGCTGGCATTTGGCCTTGTCCCGCACCCTGTCTGCGTCCGCCAGCCGCATTTGCGTTGGGATTTGCAGCGTCGGTAGATGGCCGCTGATTCCTCGGCGCACGCGTCGCCTCGGGTTTCGCCGTCAATTCCGCCAGCGTCGCTACCCGCAGGACAATCGGGATCGGACCGGGCGGCACCACCGGAACCTCCACCACCAGCGACGCGTTCGCGAATCCGAGTTGGCTTGCTTCCACGCGATAATGCCCGGGAGGAATTTGCGGAAATTCAAACTTGCCGGTTTCATCCGTCCAGCTCAGCCACGCTTTATTTGTATCGGTATTGACCAGATGCACCGTAGCAGCGGGGACCGGCGAGCCCTCCGGCGTACGAACCATTCCGGTCACCAGCTGAGGCGGGCTGGCAGGCTCCTGCGCCCAATTCGAGTTTCCGCTGGCGAGCCAAAATAGCAGCAGTGCCAGCACCGTCCCTTGGTGGCGATTAAAAATGACGTTCCCTCGAGCCGATAAGCTACCGCGACTTGCGTGTAATGCTTGGACGCTTAACCATCCGCCCCAGTTTCCCGACGCCGCTAAGTAATTCAGTTTCAATGAGAAAAGAGTTCCAGAATTCCTGCCATGGTCACACGGCGCCACCAAGCCCGGCAATTATAAGCAGGAAAGATAGGTAACTTTCCCCGTAAGATTTCGGAACTTTTGAAACCCGGAACGAGAATTACAAAAAAGGTGGCGCGGCACGAGATCGGCGAATTGGGCCAGCTTGGTTGAGCGTGGGTGGCAACCCAGTGGAATTCCGCCCGCACCCGTACCGTGAAAATGTTGGGGCAAAATACGTGATGTGGCATAGAACGCGAAATTTTCGGTCGGCCGTCAGATACGCCTCTGGAACGGTCCTGTTCGCCTGCACTATTGCGTTCCTATTCGCCGTCGCGGATCCTCCGGCACAATCCCAGGGCGTTCAAACCGTCCTGCACGCGCGTGGCAGAGTCTTTCCGGATGTGGGGCGCGGCGCGGCGGCCATCGAGACCGACGCGGCGGGGCGCTACTATGTGCTGGCCGCTCCCGAGAGTGTCATCGCGATTTACAGCGCGGACGGAAAACGAATTGGGCAAATTCCCAGCAACCCGTCGGGTAACGGTGCGATCAAGTACGCCGTGGACTTCGACCGTGACGCAACTTCCGGCCGAATCTTCGTCGCCGATCGCGGCGCAAACGCAGTCAAGATTTTTACGCCGGATGGCGCGCTCGAAGGCAGCGTCCCGGTAAACGCGCCGATGTCGGTGGTCGCGCTGGCGGGCGGCGAATTCGCCGTGGTCACGCTGCGCAGCGACCACTTGGTACGCGTCATGAACGAGCACGGCAAATTGGTCCGAACTTTCGGAAACATTTCCGATGCGGTCAGCGATCCCAGCCTCCTCATCGTTCCGCCGATTACTGTCTCCGCAGACTCCGCCGCAAATTCCACTGGCTATCTGGCGGGCTATCCGACGAGCGCACCGCCGCAATACGCCATGGATATCGGAAAGCTTTATAGCGGCGCGCCCGGCGACATTTATTTCGCGTTCACTTCGTTGAAGGACCCGAAATTCCGAAAATACGATCGGTTCGGCTACGCAGGCTACGAAGCGGAAGTCTCCGCGAAGGAATTGATCCCGGACATCAATCACGACAATTCCCAGGTGCAATTGGGAATGCGGGTTTCGGGAATGGCTGGACCGGGCGAAATGTTTTCGTTTGGAAGCATGTACTCGGTTGGAGGGGGCGCTGGTTTCTCCATGAACGGCGGCAACGGCGGGGGCGGCCGCCGCGGTGGCTCTGCGGCAAACCCCAACAATAACGGAGGCGCCGCACCGGGTAGTTCCAGCGGCTCCGCAGGCTCGGCGAGCAGCGGCAGCGGCGATAGTGACTCAACAAGCAGCGCATCAGGCTCAGGAGATGCCTCGGACCTCAACGGTGCGCTGTCGGCAAACAGTGGCAATAGCACGTCGTCCAGTTCCAGCAGCTCTGTCGATTTCAGCGCTTTGTTGGCGCCGGGTGCGTTTGGTCCGGGCGCGTTCCCCGGATTATGGCCCGGAGGTTTCGGCGGCCCGGCAGGAGGCTACGAGCATCACACGATCGCTGCCGCAGATGCCGACCGTGCGCTCGGCGCCGGCGGTTCCGGCGGCGCTGCACCCGGCCCGGCCGGAACGGGCGCCCCGGGCGGCGCAATCAATGCAGGAAGCTTACCCGGCGCCCACGCCGGCGGACCAGCGGGCATAGGCGGAGCCGAAAGCCCCGGGGCAGGGCACGGCGAATATGGCGAACGCTATGGCCACGGATTCCAGCGGGAGGGACTCAACAGTTTTAGCGGCGTGGTGAAGTTTACCGAGCGCGAGCCGAATATCACTTCCAAACCGGTAATCCATGCGTTGGGTGTTGATCGCGCGAACCAGCAGGTATGGGCCGCGATCGGTGACATGCTGTTACGCTTCGACCGCGATGGAAATTTATTGGACACCTACCGCGTCGCAACCACCGAGGGCGCCTCGCTGCAGCCCGTCGGCATCTTGGTCGAACCCGATCGCATCTTGCTGCTCTCTGATCCCGCCGGAATCTACGAATTTGCCCGCCCCGACAAGCCGCAACTTCCCGGAAAGCAGCCCCTCAAGCCGCAGCCTGCGTCGCCTTAATCGTTCACGAGCAAATCGCCAACAATACCGCCATCAGCATCGCACCGCACGTTGCTCTCTGAATATTTTTCCGCATCGGGTCTCGCGTTGAATCAAGTTAACCCGCTCAGGCTCGTGGCACTCCGTGTGTTCCTATTGCACATGTATCGTCACCGTCGTGGAAGAGTGTAAAGACCCGCTGGTTCCGGTAATGGTGACGATGTAATTTCCGGGAGCGGTCGGCGGGGCCGGGGGCGCTCCATTACATCCGGCGACGACGAAAGCTGCCGCAGCCAAGCCCGTGCACGCCAAAGCCAGCCGCATTTTTCGCGGCAAGCTGCGCACACGGAGCACCATGCCGCACACCACGAACAGGCTGAAAGCGAGCGCGAGACCTGGCCACACCGCCATGCGTCTTCCGGACGGCGTGATGAAGGCCGTCGTCGTCGGTAGCTGAATCGTAAGAACCACAGGTGCACCCACCGCCCCTGGCGTCACGATCGGTGGCGCGAATACCGCGATCGCTCCCGGAGGCAAACCGCTCGCCGACAGCGTCACCGGCAGAGGGAAGGTTCCACCCAGTGGCGGCACAGTCAGTGGAAATGTTGCCAGCCCGCCCTCCGGCACGGTGACGGGCGCTTGCGGCCCAACCACGATGAACCCCGGCGCGACGGTGACCATCGTTGCCGCGGAAGTTGATGTTGCCGAAGTCGCATTGCCGGAAAACACCGCTGTAAGGACCACCGCCCCAGCGGGAAGACCGGAGCCAGTAAACGTCGCGACGCCCGAAGAATTCAGCGTGCCCATGCCGAGCAACGTCTCGCCGCTGTAGAAGCTCACGGTGCCTAGCGATACGCCGCTAGGCGCAGGAGCGACTGTCGCCGTAAACGTTTCCATCTGTCCATCCGTCGGCGGAGTCGGCGCAAGCACCAGCGTCGTCGTCGTGACTGTGAGCGGTGTGATCGTCTCCGTCACGGCAGGCGAGCTGGAAGTGGCGGAAGTCGTGTTGCCCGAATAGAGCGCGCCAATGCTGTCGGCGCCCAGGGGCAGGGCCGTGGTGGTGGCTGTCGCGACGCCTGCGGAATTCACCGTGCCCATTCCCAGCAGCGTCTCGCCTGCGTAGAAGTTCACTGTGCCCAGCGGCGCGCCCGTCGGTGCTGGTGCAACGGTAGCGGTCAGCGTCACCGTTTGTCCCACGATTGCAGGACTCGGCGTAGCGACCAAAGTGGTGGTAGTCACCGTCAGCGGGGACGAGGTGCCGGTTAACGCTGCAGTGCCGGACAGAGTCGCCATCCGCGACGCGTCTCCCGGAAAGCTTGCTTCGACGTTGTGCGTTCCCGCGCCGGAGACGGACACGCCCGTCGCCGTCGCGGTTTCCCCCTTGTAGCCGTAAAATACAATCGCGCCCTCTCCCGAATCGCTCTCGGCAATGTCCGTAAGTCCGTCGCCGTTGAAATCGCCAGTGGCAATTCCAAACGGTGACGATTCGCCCAGGTCCATGCTGAACTGGGCCTGGAATGTGCCGTCTCCGTTCCCATAGAAGATGCCGATGCTCCCCGACTCATTGTTGGTGACCAGCAGATCCAGATTTCCATCTTGATTCAGGTCACCAACGGCCAGATCTTGCGGTCCATTTCCCGTGGCGTAGGTTACTTGGGGCAGGAACGTCCCGTTGCCATTCCCCAGCAAAACGCTGATGGTGGCGTCGTTCTGATTGGTAACAACCAGATCGAGTTTGCCGTCTTTGTTGAAGTCCGCCGCCAGAATGTAGCCGGGGTTGTTGCCCACCGCGTAGGTCACTTGCGTCTGGAACGTGCCATCACCAATTCCCAACAGCACGCTGACGTTGCTCGCTTGGAGATTGGCCACGGCGAGGTCCAGCACGCCGTCACCGTTGAAATCGCCCACCGCCACGGAAATTGGGTCGACGCCCGCGGCGTACAGCACTTGCGGCTGGAACGTGCCGTCGCCTCTGCCGAGCAGCACGCTTACATTGTTGCCTTCCAGATTGGCGGTCACTAAATCCGGGATGCCGTCGCCGTTGAAATCGCCCACCGCGACGCCGAGCGCAGCAGGGCCAGCGCTATACGTTGTCTGTGGCTGGAAGGTGCCATCGCCGTTGCCCAGCAGCACGCTCACCGTGCTGATTTCGCAGTCGCAAGGATTCGCCGTCACCAAATCCAGCTTGCCGTCGCCGTTGAAATCGCCGACCTTCAGGTCTGTGGCATAACTTTCAACCGCGTAGTTGACCTCGTTTTGAAATGTGCCATTGCCGTTGCCGATGAATACGCTGACCACTGCTTCGTCGTTATTGTTGATCAGCGCGAAGTCCAGAATGCCGTCGTTGTTGAAGTCTCCGGTCACCACATTTCCAAGTTCTTCGTCTTCGGTGAGCGATTCGCTCAGTGGTGTTAATCCATAAGCTAATGTGGCCGTGTCCAGCGTCGCAGTCCCCGCCAGCGCATTACCGTTGCTGGTGTCCAGGAACGCGACGTTTCCCAGCAGCGGCGCGATTCCCAAAGCCTCAACCGTCGCCACCAGTGTGTAATTGCCGACGCTTCCGGTCACGCTGAGCGAGGTGTTGGTCGGGAGCAGTCCATTGCCAGTTACCGTCAGCGGATGCGCGCTCGAAACGGCTCCCTGCAGCGCATTTTCTCCTGTAAACACCGCGTGAATACTATAGGTACCCACACCAAACGTATATTTCAGCGCAGCTGTCCCGCTGCTGGTTAAGGCCGCCATGCCAAATACGGCCGTGCCTTCGCAATGCGCAGCCGTCGCGTCGCAAAAAGTTACCGTTCCGGCAGTAACCAGCGAAATTCCATTCAAGACTGTCGCAGTCAGCGTCGTAGCTGTGCCGGCAGTGATTGATGGTGCGGATAGCGTTAGCGTGACCGCCGCAATAGCTGCCGACGTCACATGAATCGTTACCGGCGCCGAAACCGATCCGTGCACTCCCGAAGTGTCTCCGGAATACTCGGCAGTGACGGTGTAGAAGCCAGTAACCAGGTCGCTCACCAAGAGGGTAGCCACGCCGGAACTGTTCACGGTACCGGTTCCTAGCAGCAGTCGGCCCTATGTAGAAGCTCACTGATCCCAGCGGCGAACATCCCGTGGGCATCGGAGAAATTGTGGCCGTCAGCGTCGTCGCTGCCCCAGATACCGCTGGATTCGGCGCGATCGTCAGCGTCGTGGTAGTCGTGCTTGTCATCCCCGAGTCCCCGTTCAGCGGAATCGAAGCCGAGTTGCTCGCCGCGTGCTCCGCGTCTCCCCGATAATTTGCGTACGTAACCTGCAGCCCGCTGCCCGGAGCGGAAACGCCGGTCGCCACTGCCGTCTGCGTCTCCGCCTGCAGCAGCACCGTTACCGTGCCATCTTGCAAATCCGAATCCGCCAGGTCCAACATCCCATCGCCATTAAAATCCGCCAGCACCACGTTCCCCGGTGAATTTCCCACGCTGTAGTCCGTCTTCGCCAAAAACGTCCCGTCGCCTACTCCGATCAACACGCTAACGGTTCCGTCTTCCCCTGTATTTGCGGTCACCAAATCCAGAATTCCGTCGCCATTCATATCACCCAGCGCCAGTCCCTCCCCGGCATCACCGGTCGGGTACGGAACGGCAGTCGCGAAAGTCCCATTGTTGTTTCCCAGTAGCACGTACGCATGCGTGTTGCTTTCGTCCGGCACCACCAGGTCCAGCACTCCGGTCCTTCTTAGATCGCCCGTTGCCAGCCAGAATGGATTTGACCCTACCGGCAGCGCAACCGTGGTCTGCGCCGCAAAAGTTCCATCGCCCACTCCGATGAGAATTCCGACGTCACTGTCATTGGTGTTCGTTACCGCCAGATCCAGCACGCCATCGTTATTGAAGTCGCCGACGACTAGTCCCGTCGGTGCACCTCCGACGGTATTCGTTACCGCCGTGCCAAATGTTCCATCGCCAACTCCCAGCAGGATGCTGATCGAGTTGTCGCCGCGGTTCACCACCGCCAGGTCCGGATGGCCGTCGCCGTTGAAATCCCCCACAGCCACGTATATCGGCTGCGTTCCGCTGCTATACGTCACTGGTACCTGAAACGTGCCGTCACCAATCCCCAGCAGCACATTCACAGTCGTCCCGCCATACGAATTGGGGACAATCAAATCAGCGATGCCGTCGCCATTCACATCAGCCACAGCCAACATCTGCGCCGGATCCGCCAGAGTAATGCTTGTCGGATAGTTAAATGTGCCATCACCCACGCCCAGCGCCACCCAAACCTTCGACCCGCCCGACTCATTCACCCACGCCAAATCAGGAATCCCATCATTGTTAAAATCCCCCGTGGCTACGAACGCTACACCGCCGCCTATGGATAGCGGCGCCTCCGGCGCCTCGACGAAGGTATTCAACAGCGACCCTGCATTCAGCGCCGGGATCCCGATTACCGCGCTGCCATCTGTGATATCAATGAACGAAACCGTTCCCGTCGCGATCGCTCGTCCGAAACTTGTCACCGTCCCCGTCAGTGTGTAGGCTCCCGCGGACCCCGTCGCTGTCAGCAGCGTCGAGGTGACATAGTTGGAATCCGCCGTCACCGTCACCGCTTCCGCCGCCGAGGAACTTGTCGGCGTTGCATTAAACGCATGAAATACCGCTTTGATGCTGTAAACACCCACTCCCAGCGTCAACTTAAGCTCCGCCGTTCCGCTCGCCGTCATTTGCGCCGTGCCGAATACCGCCGCGCCGTCGCAATGCGCGGCGGTCGCGTCGCAGAAGACCACTTGTCCCTGCGTCACGTTCGTCACCACCGGGCCCGGCGCGGTCTTGATTACCGTCGCCGTCAACGTCGTCACCGTGCCAGCCGTAACGCTGCCTGACGAGACCGCCAGAGTTGTCGTCGTGAACGTCGCCGGGCCGGCGAACGTCCGCGGCGCATTGGCGAAAACCGCCGCAGCGATCGCCACGCTCGCAACGATCAACCACGCCAGAATTTTTCTGCTGCGCGCCGTCGCGTCCGCATGGCTGCGTCCGAGCGCTGCTAAAAATGTGAAAACTTTTGAGGAGTGCGATTCATCCTGCAAGCGGCTTTCAAACATGGCTTCGTGTTCTCCTCTGCGCGTGTGTGTCTGAAACAACTGAGAGGAGAGCAATCAGAAGCAGCCCCGGCGTCCTTAGCAGACAACCAGTCGCGTGCTTTGCGGACCACCGCCTTGGCTCCCCACGAACCATGCATCGGCAGTCTCGACTTCTTGGATTAATTCTGTTGGGCGGCCAGGCCCGTTCGAGGAATCTTGCTGCGAGAAAAAACTCTGAAGGGGTCGAACTTTTCGAAGTTAGAGCAACCGTTATCGCAGGTCAACGCGCATCGCGCTATCTTTCTCGCGTGGTGTCCAATGGAGTACTCTGCACCCGCATCATCATTAGAAAAAACTTACTCGCGCTCCGCCAACTCCATGTTCCTCAACGCGGCGCGCCCAACCACTCACCAAGCAATTTATGCCGCCCCAGATGCAACTAACGGCAGCCACACTTGAAACCGCGTGTCGCCGGGTTTGGAACTGAGCCGAATATTTCCTCGATGCTTCTTCACAATTCGCTGAACCGTATCCAGCCCGAGGCCCGTGCCTTCCCCAACGCCCTTGGTGGTGAAAAAAGGCTCAAAAATATGCGGTTGCACGTCGTCGGGAATTCCCGGACCGTTGTCAGCGATCTCCACCACCACGCCGCCGTCGTCCGGGTAAGTCCGGATGCGAAGCTCGCCGCTTCCTTGCATCGCGTCAATCGCATTATCAATAATGTTAGTCCACACCTGGTTGAGTTCGCTGCCGAAAGAATTCACCAGAAGGGGAACGGGGTGATAGTCGCGTTTCACCGCCACTCCCCGCTTCAGCTTGTGATTCAAAATTGTCAGTGTGCTTTCCAGGCTCTTTACCACGTCCACGTTTTGGACTGGCGCTTGGTCCATGTGGGTGTATTCCTTGATTGCGCCCACCAAATCCGATATTCGTGAGGTGCTGCTTTCGATTTCGTGCAGCAGGCTGGAGATCTCCACGGAGGAGGAGATGCTTTCCAGAGCGGCTCGGATCTTGTCCGCATCGATCTTCGCGAACAACGATTCTACCGCCTCCGGCTGGACGTTCCGTCGCGCCAGGCCCGCCACCAGTTCCCACAAGTCGTTCTGCCCGTGGCTGCGCAACAAAGAATCGATCCGGTCCTCCAGATCGCTGATGGTTAGCGCGTCCGGCGGCACCACGTCGGTCTGCGTGAACGAAGCTTCCAGCTTCTCGATCTCCGATTTCTGCGCGGGCGAGAGGTCGCGCCTTCCCAGCTCCAGGCTCGCGTTCCTGACTCTGGTCACCATGTCACGCAACTGGCTGGCGGCGCGTTTCGCCGCAGAAGCGGGATTGTTGAGTTCATGCGCCAATCCTGCCGAAAGCTTGCCCAGAGAAGCCAGCCGGTCGCGCTGCTGTTCGACGCGAGTCGTTTCTCGAACTCGATCGGACAAGAAACCTACCAGGCGCGCGGTCAGTTCCGGCATCTTCTTAATAAGTTCGGGAAACAAGGAGGCAGGGAATTTCAGGAGGCGCCCTGCTTCCAGCGCTCGAAACGTCACGCTGAACCGTTTCATCCGGGAGAAAGGCAAGATCCCGGTGACGTCGCCGGCTTTCGCTGGGTATATGACGGTATCCCCGCCCAAGCCTCCACGCCACTCAAACCGGCCTTCGAGAATTACAAACATCCAGTCAGCCGGATCACCCTGGCGGATATGGCTATCACCGGCCACCACATGAAGTTCTTGCGAATTGCCGAGGAACCAGTCGAGCTGATCGTCGGGCAAGTCGGCGAATACAGGTACGCGGCGCAGTTCAGATTTGTCGACCATTTATACCTTGCTCAAATACTGATGGATGAACTGCACCGCCACCGATCCCTCGCCCACGCCGGAAGCCACCCGTTTAATCGAACCGTGGCGCACATCACCCACGGCAAAGATCCCTGGAACGTTCGTCTCCAGCAGGAAAGGGTCCCGGTCGAGACTCCATCCTTTGGGTCGTTGCCCGTCACGGATGAGGTCAGGTCCCGTCAACAGAAATCCGCGCTCGTCCCGCTCGACCACTCCGGCCAGCCAATCCGTCCGCGGCAGCGCGCCAATAAAAACAAACATCGCGCTGGCCGGCACGCGCTCAACCTTGTTGGTATCGGAACAAAGCACCGAAATCTCTTCCAGATGTGTTTCGCCATGCACTTCCGCCACGCTGGCATGCGTCCAGAGTTGTATATTGGGCGTCTGTTGAATCTGGTCGATCAAGTATCGCGACATGGTGCTGGAAAGTGAGTCTCCACGCACAAGAATCACAACCCGCTCCGCATACTTTGCGAAGTTCATCGCCGCTTGACCAGCCGAGTTCGCGCCGCCTATTACATAAACGATTTCACCCTTATAGGACGGAGCCTCCGTAGCTCCGCCACCGTAGTAAATTCCCGCACCCTGCAGCTTCTCTATTCCCGGCGCTTCCAGGCGCCGCCACTGCACCCCTGTGGCGATCATCAGCGCGTGGCACGAAATCTCGTCTCCATCCGCCAGCTTGACGATTCGATAGGGTCCTTCCGTTCGCACCGCAACCGCCTCTTGCGGCGAGAGGATTTCCACTCCAAATCGCTGCGCTTGCACCACAGCGCGCCGCGCCAGGTCTCCGCCGCTGAGCCCGGTAGGAAATCCAAGATAGTTCTCGATGCGCGAGCTCATGCCAGCCTGACCGCCGGGAGCTTCGCGCTCAATCATCACCGTGTGCAGGCCCTCGGACGCGCCATAGACGGCAGCCGCCAGGCCGGCCGGCCCTCCGCCTACAATTGCCAAATCGTAGAAGCTGGTTTGCGCTCGAGTCCGCAGACCAACTTTTTGCGCTACGTCTGCGGGCACACTCTCCAATAGCCTTGTCCCGTCGGGAAAGAGCACCACCGGCAGACTAGCCGCCTCCAGACCCAAAGCCTCCAGAAGTCTCTTGGTTTCCGGATCGTTGCTCGTAAGCTCAACGTCGATCCATTGATACGGAACGTGGTTGCGCGCCAGAAAATCCCGCAGCTCGTAGGCACGCGGCGACCAGCGCGTGCCCAGCAACCTGATTCCTTGAAAAGTTGGACGGAAGGAAGCTTGCCAATCATCGAGCAGATCATCTAGCTGTGGATATAGGTGCTCTGCAGGCGGATCCCAGGGCTTCAGGAAAAAATAATTGATGCTGGCATGATTGATGGCGCTGATGGCGGCGCTGGTGTCGGCATACGCGGTAAGCAACGCTCTCTTCGCGCTGGGAAAAATCCCCATCGCCTGTTGCAGGAATTCCACTCCCTCCATGCGCGGCATGCGCTGATCGGCCAGCAGCAAGGCCACGCTGTCGTTGCGCACCTTCAATTGGCGCAGGAGGTCGAGTGCGCCCTCGGGCGAATCGCTTCCTATCACCCGGTATTCAGCGCCATACTTCGAACGAAGATCTCGCTCTATTGCCCGCAGAACATCGGTATCGTCATCCACACTCAGCAAGATTGGTTTGGCCACTTTGCATGTCTCCTGCGGGTCTTGTCGTTACCGGCGCGGGCGGGTTTCGCGTCTGAGCAACGGCATCCAGAATCATACGGAAATTCTGTTCACCATCCAAGAGGCGTCCTCCGCATCCGCCATGAAGACAAATATGTAAACTGCGGTAGAATGAAAATGCAAAAAATGTCGGGGCGTAGCGCAGCCTGGTAGCGCGCCTGCCTTGGGCGCAGGAGGTCTGGAGTTCAAATCTCCACGCCCCGACCATTCCCCCCAACAAGTAAGTTTGCCCTGGTTAAATAGAATCCCAAATTTCTTGCGTTGCCATCAATGCTGCCACCGAAAACTCACGAGCACCGTCTCAGACTGACCGAAACATTGCAGGTTCACCCGCGCGGGTGTACAGTCTCGTTCGGCCGGGGAATCCGAAGGGATATCCGGCTGTAGGCGGCAGGAAGGAGGAAAGCCATGGGAATCCTCGCGTGGATCGTAGTTGGGCTGATTGCAGGTTGGCTCGCGGGCCAGGTTATGAAAGGCGGGGGATATGGGGTTCTTGTAGACATCATTCTCGGCATCCTTGGCGGCATTCTCGGGGGCTGGGTTTTCGGGCTGCTGGGCATATGGCCCGGCGGTGGCATGATCGGCTCCATCATCGTGGCGTTTGTTGGCGCCGTGATTTTGGTCGGGATTACTCGCCTCCTGAAAAGAGCCTGAACTACATTTCCCGTAAATTAGAAATCGCGCTGTGACGGGCATACTTTGTCCCGGCAGCGCGATTTTTTTGATCGCTCAAGACTGGTCAAGACTGGCCCGTTATCAGCAGAACCGTCCGTCCCAACCCCCACTGAATTCGCCGCGGATACTTTCTCGCTACTGCTGCCATCCGCCTCCCAGCGCTTTGTAGAGCTGCACCACGCTCTGATATTCGTTGCCGCGCGCCTGCGCCAGCGTCAGTTCCGCGTTGAACAGCGACCCCTGCCCGACCAGCACCTCCAGGTAGGTTGTAATCCCGCCGCGGTAACGGACCAGCGAAGTATCCACTGAATCCTGCAGGTCCTTCACCGTGATCTCCTGCTCCACGCGGACCTCATGGTATTTCTGATAGCCGATCAGCGCGTCGGAAACATCGCGAAACGCCAACTGAATCGCCTGCTTGTAAGCAATCACTTCCTGTCGGTCCTCAGATTGCGCCAGTCGCAAATTTCCCGTCAGCGCGCCCCCCGTAAAGAGCGGTTGCGAAATCTGCACGCCGTACGCCCAAATTCCCGCTTGCGAGCTCATCAAGCTGGAAAATAAATTGCTCCGCCCAAACGCGCCGCCGCCCGAACCGGTTAGCGCAATTTGCGGAAAGAACGACGCTTTGGCCACTCCGATTTCCGCATTCGCCGAGATCAGATTATCCTCTGCCTGGTGGACATCCGGCCGGCGTTCGAGCAGCGCCGACGGCAGTCCGGGCGGGACGTCCGGAGGCAGTGGCTGTTCCACCAGTGGCCGGCCTCGCGTGATCCCTTGCGGGAAATTGCCCAACAAAATGCTGATCGCATTTTCCTCTTGCCCGATTTGCCTCTCCAAATCCGGGATTTGCGCGTTCGCGGTATCTAGCACCTGTTGCGCCTGCAGCACGTCGAGTTTGGTCGCCACGCCGTGGCTCAACCGCAGCTTCGTCAGCTTCACGGCGTCTTGCTGTGACTGGACTGTGTCCCGAGCGATTTGCAATTCCAGGTCAAGCTGCAGCAGTGCAAAATAGTCGCTCGCCACATCGCTCACGAGCGTCAGCACCACCGTTTGCCGGGCCGCCTCGCTCGCCAGCACCTGTGCGCGCGCTGCTTCCGTTTCTCTGCGCAGCTTGCCGAAGAGGTCCAGCTGGAACGACGCGTCCGCCGTCAGCGCCAAAAAATTCGATTTCGATTGAAAATTCTGCTCTTTGCCACCCGTAAAGTTGCTATTGGCTGACACTTGTGGAAAAAGGCTCGAACGTGTCACCGTCAATTGATCGCGCGCCTGGTTGATCCGTTCGGTGGCGATCTGCAGATCATAATTCTGCTTCAGCGCGGTGCGAATCAAGTCTTGCAGCACGGGATCCTGAAACACCTGCCACCAAGGTAGATCCGCGTACGAAGCCGCCTGCGCCTCGGCTTGTGGGTCTTGGCTGAAGTCGTGATACGTGCTGGGAGTCGCAACCGACGGCCTTTTGTAATTCGGCCCAACTTTGCACCCCGTAACCAGACTCGCACTCAGCAACGCTGCCAGAATCAACCTGGTCCTCGTCATCAGCGTCGCTTTACCTCCGCTGTACACTCGCGTCGCCCTCATCTCAGTCACCCTCCGCGGGATTGGGAGTTCCTGCACTCCCCGCAGCGGGTGGCGCGTTAATCGCTCCGTCGGCCTGCTTCACCTTGCCTGCGCCCGACCACTTCTCCACCAGGTAGAAAATTGCTGGAACCAAAAATATGGCAATCGCGCTGGCCGCCAGCATCCCTCCAATCACCGTGGTTCCGATGATCTGCCGCGCCACTGATCCCGCCCCCGTCGCCACCCACAACGGCACGCTCCCCAGGATGAACGCGAAGGAAGTCATCAAAATCGGCCGCAGCCGGATCCGCGCGCCCGCCAGCGCAGCGTCCACCAGCGGTTTGCCCCCTTCGTATTCTTCCTTCGCGAACTCCACAATCAAAATCGCGTTTTTCGCCGCCAACCCGATCAGCATTACCAGTCCGATCTGCGAATACACGTCGCTTTCGATTTGCACCATGTACGGCGGATAGAACCACCCGGCAACCGTCCGCCTCAACCACAGCGCCGCGAACGCGCCAAACACCGCGACTGGCGTGCTCAGCAGCACGCTGAATGGCAGCGACCAACTTTCATAGAGTGCCGCCAGAATCAGAAACACGAACAACAGAGAAAATGCAAAAACCACGGTCGGCGACACTCCCGTCTGCGCCAGTTTTTCCTGGAACGACATGTCCTTGTAGTCGTACCCCATGTCCCGCGGCATCGTTTCCGCGAACACCTCTTCAAGCGCTTTCATTCCCTGCGCGGAGCTATAGCCGGGCGCGGCGCTCCCGACGATCTGTGCGCTGCGATACTCGTTGAATCGCATCGTGTATTCTGGCCCGATTCGCGGCGAGAATTTCGTCAGAGCCGAAAGCGGCACGTCCTCGCCCTTGTCGTTTCGCACGTAGAACTGCCCCACGTTTTCCGCTCTCGTGCGGTACTCGCCCTCCGCCTCGATGTACACCTGCCATTGCCGCCCAAATCGGTTGAAATAGTTGATGAAGTACCCGCCCATGAACGACTGAACGGTTTTGTAGACGTCGCTGATGTTCACTCCCTGCTTGATCACCTTGTCCCGGTCCACTGTCAGGAACTGCTGCGGCACGCTCGGCAGATACGTCGTCGCCAAGAAACCAATCTCCGGACGTTTGCGCGCTGCGGCCATGAACGTATTCAAATTCTGCGTCAGAAACCCCACATCCTTCCCAGCCCGGTCCTCCAGCACGAACGTAAATCCGCCCGAAGTGCCCACCCCAGGAATCGCCGGAGGTGAAAAGTTGAACGCGATTCCTTCCGGCATCTGGCTCAGCTTCTGGTTCAACCGTGTCTTGATCTCCTGAAACTGTTCGGCACGCGACTTCCGCGCGTCCCAGTCATCGAGCGTGACGAAGAAAAACGCGTTATAGCTCGTTCGTACGAAGCTCAGCAAGCTGAAGCCGATTACGCTCGACGTGTATTTCACACCAGGCGTCTCCGCCAGGATTTTCTCCACCTGCCGCGCGGCCTGGTCCGTTCGCTGCAGCGACGCTGCGTTCGGCAGTTGCAGGTTGATGAAAAGATAGCCTTGATCTTCATCCGGCAGGAAACTCGAAGGCACCCGCGAGCCGACAAGCGCTGCCCCGGCAGCGAATGCCACTAACAGCACCAGCGCGATCACACTCTTGCGAATCAGCGCCCCAGACACGCGCACGTAGAACTCTGTGCCTCTTTCGAACGAGCGATTGAACCAGCCAAAAAATCTCGCGAGCAAGCCTTTACTGTCTTCTCTCGGCCTCAGCAGAAGAGCGGCCAGCGCCGGACTCAGAGTCAGCGCGTTGAAAGCCGAAAGAATTACGGAAATTGCAATCGTCACCGCAAATTGCTGATACAGACGCCCCGTGATTCCCGGAATAAAAGCTGTGGGCACGAATACGGCGGAAAGTACTAACGCAATCCCGACGACCGGCGCAGTCAACTCCTCCATCGCCTTGAACGCCGCCTCTTTGGGGGCAAGCCCTTCCTCGATGTGCCGCCCCACGCCCTCCACCACCACGATCGCGTCGTCCACCACCAATCCAATGGCCAGCACCAACCCCAAGAGCGAAAGCGTGTTGATCGAAAATCCAAAGAGCGGGAAAAAAATGAATGTTCCGATCAACGCCACCGGCACTGCCAGCATCGGAATCAGTGTTGCGCGCCAGTTCTGCAGGAAGATGTACACCACCAGGATCACCAGCGCGATCGCGATCAGCAGCGTCTCGACAATCTCCTTGATCCCAGACGTCACCGCCTTCGTCGTGTCCAGCGAAATCACGTAATCCATGTCCTGCGGGAATTTTTCTTTCATCCCGGCGATCAGTTTCTTAACGCCGTTCGCCGCGTCCACCGCGTTTGAGCCCGGCAGTTGGTAAACGGCGATAATCGCTCCCGGCTTCCCATTCAATCGCCCTGCCACGGTGTAATCCTGCGAGCCCAGTTCCACGCGCGCCACGTCTTTCACGCGCACCACTCCGCCGTCTGACGTCTCGCGAACCACGATCTGCCCGAAGTCTTCCTCGGAAATCAGCCGCCCCTGCGCCAGCACCGAGTAGGTGTACTCCTGCCCTTTCGGCACTGGCTCGCCGCCCACCTGTCCCGCGGGGTTCACGGTGTTCTGCGTTTGAATCGCGTTGATGATGTCGGTGACGGTGATCCCCAGTTTGCCCAACTGGTCTGGCTTCACCCACAATCTCATCGCGTATTGTCCGGCGCCGAAAATCTGCACGTTTCCAATACCGTTCGAACGTGTCAATGGATCGCGGATGTTGATGTACGCGAAATTGGAAAGAAACGACGCGTCGTAGGTTCCCTTCGGCGAGTACAACGTGATCAGCATCAGCGGAGAAGTCACCGACTTCTGCACCGTTACGCCGAAGTTGTTCACGTCCGCCGGAAGTTGCGAAGCCGCTTGCGTCTCCCGCATCTGTGCCAGAATTTGATCGGTGTTCGGATCCGTCTTCACGTCGAAGTCCACGATCATGGTCATCTGCCCGTTGGCCGTGGCGTTCAACGAATACATGTAATTCATGTGGTCCACGCCGCTCATTTGCTGCTCGATCGGTGTGGCCACCGATTGTTCCAGCGTCTGTGCGTCCGCTCCCACGTACGTCGCTTGAATTTGCACTTCCGGCGGGGCGATGTTCGGAAATTGCGCTACGGGCAAGCTGATGATCGTGATCACTCCCACAATCACCATCACAATCGAAATCACGATTGCGACAATCGGGCGGTTGATGAAAAATTTGGACATGCTTACCGGGCCTCCGCCGTCGCGTTCGCCGGCACATACGGCTTCGGGTTCACTTGCGCGCCGGGACGCACTTTCTGCACGCCCTCAGCTATCACGCGCTCTCCCGGCTTCAGTCCCGTGGTGATAATCCAATCACTGCCAACTCGCTCCCCGGGCGTCACCGTCCGTATGCTCACTTTGTTCGCGCTGTCCACCACCGCCACTTCAAAGGCGCCCTGTAACTCGGTCACCGCTCGTTGCGGCACCAGCAACGCGCCCTTCTGCACTCGAACAGCCGTGCGAACCTTGCCGTAGCCGCCGGGCCTCAAAATATTCCCTGGATTCGGAAACAGGCCCGCGAGCCGAATTGCTCCGGTGCTCACATTCACTTGGCGGTCCGCGAAGTAAAAAGTGCCCTCCTGCGGATAAGTTGAGCCATCGGCCAGAATCAATTGCAGGCGCAGACTTTTGTCAGCCGCTTCGCGGCTCGTCGGCGTCGGGAAGCGCTTGTTCCAATCCAGATACTCGCTCTCGCTGACGGTGAAATAAGCCTTGATCGGATCAACCGTGGATACGGATGTAACGGTCCCGCTGCTCGGACTCACCAACGCGCCCACTTGCAGCAGAGCCTGTCCGGCGATGCCGTCAATAGGCGCAACCAGGCGCGTGAAATCCAGATTGATCTTGGCGGTTTCCACGGCTGCCTGTGATGTCTTGATTTGTGCTTGAGCTGTTGCCACCGTGGCTTTGGCGGCCAGGTTATTCTGCACGGCATTGTCTAGATCTTGCTGGCTCGCTGCCTGCTCTTTGGCCAGCGGTGTGTAGCGTTCCACGTCGAGCTGCGTTCTGCCTTGCACGGCTTCGGCATTCGCCAGATTCGCGGTGGCCTGCGCCAGTTGCCCCTCGGCCGAATCGAGCGCTGCCTGAAAGGGCCGCGGGTCAATCTCGAAAAGTAATTGCCCCTTTTTAACGAACGCGCCCTCCTGATAACCCTGCCGCAACAGATAGCCCGAGACCTGCGCCCTCACGTCAGCGTTTGTAAAACCGTCGAGCGTCCCGATCCACTCCCCGTAAATCGGCACGTCTTTCTGTTCCACTTGCGCTACCTCCACAGTGGGAGGGGGCGGCGCGCCCGAACCGTTTCCCGCGCACCCGATGCTGGAGGAAATCACCAGCCCAAGCGCCAGGCTCCCTGTCCACCTCGCGAGACGCGTCGTTGACGTTCGAATCAGCCCCGTTGCCATGCTTTCCTCCCCCAACATGTTTCCTGTGGAATCCTTCGGTGGAAATGTACTCGCGCTTTACTGACCGCCATTGGGTCTGAATTTCCGCTGTGGGCGTCGGAACTTCGAATCTTATGATTTCACTCCGCGCGAAACAACGCATTCGCTCCCTAACAGGACCCCGGCGGGATCCCTGAGTGCCGTCAGCTCGTGCTGCCAACTGACGAATCCCACGCGCCCCCGGACACGCGGCCTCTCCGATACACCTCTAAGAGAGCTCAGCCTTCCGGATTGGATGATTTGACTGGGAATAAGTTTCTTGTAATTGTTGAGGAAACTGCCGCCGCGCTCTGCCCTCAGGAATTTCGGGAGACTTGCGCGCTTCCGGCGCCATGGCCGCCCGATTGACGCGACTCGTTCATTTGCCTCGGCGCACAAAATAACATTGCATGACTCGCGTCGCCTTCGATCGGGACGACCTTCGGCTTCGGCTCCGCCCCTCGCGCCTTTTTGTTGTAGTAGAGGATGAAATGCAGGTCCAGATACGCGCCGAGATACTTCTCCGGCAGAGGCTTGAATGGAGCAGCCGAGCGAACTGCGCTCAGCGCTGCCGCGTCTATGTCCTCATTCTCCGAACTGGAGACGATTATCACAGACCCATCCGCCAATGATCCGTCTTTTTGAATGTGCGCACCAACCACCACGTAGCCTTTTCCACCTTCCGTCGCTGCATTAGGTTTTTTCGCAAGAAAGGTGTGCCCAATAGGTGCGTCGAGCGTGGCCAAATAAGGCATGAAGTCCACGCCTTCCGTCGAGCTCATGATCTTAAAGCCGATCGGATACGCTTGCGATTTTTCCGGTGGAATCAGATGCCCCTGCTGCGTGGCGCACTTGGCAGAAGCCGCGACGATTCCTGAAGTCAGGAACGCCGATACTGTAAGGACCGCAAAAAGTAGATTGCTTCCAGTTCTACGAGGCTGCGGCATAGAAACCTCCACGCCCGGCGCATCGATATACACTAATGCTCACAACTATACTCCCAGCCAAATACTGAATCTAGCGTGGTCCTTGGTGTGTAGCGGAGCGTCTTCAGATTCCCAGCATGTTGATTTGCAGTTTCTCGTACCCGTGCTCGCGCGCCCACAGGTCCAGAGGCATGGTCGCCAGCTCATCCACCACGGGAACCGCGAGCCCCGTCTTCGTCAAATCAATGCTCTTCAGGTACGTATGGCAGGTGTCGCATACATCCACGCGCACGTGCGCAATTTCCGGCGCCGAATAAAACGCCATCTGCGGCTCTCGCTCTTCTCCGCATGCCGGACAATAAACTCTTCGAAAGATCCATTCATGCGCGCACAACATGCAAATCAGCGACTTCCTCGCTCCGTCGCCTTCGCTTCGCAAAACGCCCACCACCGGCCTGCCACCGCACAGCGGGCAAGTCGACGGTGTTCCATCTACAATCGCGATTTCGCGATGGTCCGCAAGATACTCGGCGTACGGCTGCAGAAAAATCCATGCCAGCAATTGTTCTCGAGGATCGGCCCCGCCTGCATCGTCCGCCGATTCTTCTTCTCCGTTGCCGCCGGCCACGGGCAGCTCCAACTCCCCGTGCCAGAATTCCTCGATCGCCCGCTGCCATCTCGCCGGACCCTTCTGCGACAACCGGGCAGCGGCCTCCGCCATCGGCGGCGGTGCAATCTGCTCTATCACCGCTAGAAATCCCGGAAATTTCGGCAGCAGCAGGAAAAGATCCAATTCATCCCGCAGAGGTCTCGCCGACGCAGTCTTCGGCGAATCCGCCAGGGCTTTTTGCAGGTCTGCGTACACGCTTTTCTGGAAGGTTGCAACGCGGGCGTAGAACTTCAACCCTTCAGCGGCGAACGGATAAGAGGAAGTCAGTTCGTTGGCGCGGCGGATGCGCCGGTCCCACTCCTGTTGGATCATTGCTTGGATCGGGATCCGCCTTTCATCTCTTCATACCATGTGCGGTGGAACGTCCAGGCCCACGCGCGCGTCACGTATCCATGAATCATGGAGCCGAAGCTGCCCTCTTCCAGAATCGTGCTCATGTACACGTGAATCAAGTACAGTCCGATGCTGATCAACGCCGCGCTCGCATGAATTAGAATCGCGATGTAGCGCACGTACCGCCAACTCCACGGCAGCGCTTCCGTATACCATAGCGCGACGCCCGTCAGCAGCAGCAATATCACGCAAAAGAAAATTCCCCAGAAGAAAAGCTTCTGTCCAAAATTAAATCGCCCCACCGGAGGCAGTTTGTCATCCTCATTCTGAATGTAATACGGCATTGCCCTGGCCCAGGCGCGATCGGCCTCATTTACTTCCATGTCCCGGCGCCATTCCTTAAAAGTCCAGAAGAGTGACGCGGAAAAAATCAATCCCAACCATGGATGTATAAAACGCGCCGTCGGCCCGCCGCCCACCATCGCCGCCAGCCAATACAGATAAGGTGACCAGAACGCCAGCCCCGTGATCATCGCAAACGTGTAAGTGAACGCACCAATCCAATGATTCGCGCGCTCGCCAAACGAATACCGCGGGATCAGCTCCTCGTTACGATCGGCGGCATTCGGATGCGATACCGCGTTGCTCGTCATACCCGCCTCCCGCCGGCGTCTCCGCTACGGTTTCCGTTCTCGGAACCAGGTGGAATCGGCTCTTCCTTCTTCGGACCATATCGCAGGTAATGCCAAGCCAGCCCCACGATTCCGCCGACCATCGCCAAATTCCCCAGCCACTTCAGCGGCCCTTTCCACAAACGCACCGAATACGGAATGTGCGGATTCTTCGGCAATCCGCCATACAGCTCCGGATTCTTCGCATCATGCAGCACGTAAATCACATGCGTTCCGCCCACGCCCGCCGGGTCGTAAACCCCCGCGTCCGCGAATCCAGACTGTGTGCGCAGCTGTTCCGCGCGCGTCTCCGCCAGTTCCTTCATCTCCAACTTCGTCCCGAAATGCAGGCACCCGGTTGGGCAAGCCTTGATGCACGCCGGCTCCAGCCCCACCTGCACCCGATCGTTGCACAATGTGCACTTGAAAACTTTCCGCGCCTCCGGACTGAACTTCGGAATATTAAAAGGGCACCCCGTCATGCAATATCCGCAGCCGATGCAATGCGCTTCCTGAAAATCCACGATCCCGTTCGCATACTGCACGATCGCCGCATCCGCTGGACAAGCCGCCAAACACCCCGGATCCTCGCAGTGCATGCACTGATCTTTGCGCATCAGCAGCTGCATAGTGCCGTCTTCGCGCTCGTGCTCGTTGAACTTGATCAGGTTCCAGTAATTCCACGCCGTTTCCGGCATGGTCTGGTAGGTATTGTCAAACGTGGTTTCAGTGAACGTGTATCCGTTCCATTCCAGGCAAGCCACCTCGCACGCCTTGCACCCGATGCAAGTCGTCGTGTCCACCAGCTTCGCTACTCGGAATTCGCGGTTCAGCCCCGCGCCCGGCACCGTCCCGGCGTGTCCCGAAATTCTGATTATTTCTGTTGACGCCTGGCTCATCGTCCGCTCCTACGCCTTTTCAACCTTAACTAGGAAGCCCTTGGATTCAGGGGTGTGCGCGTTCGGATCCGTCACCGCCGGAGTCAGCAAATTTGCCGGCGTCCGTGCATCCCTTCCGGCATCTTCCTGAATTCCGCGGAAACCCTGATGAATCGGCAACCCAATCTGATAAACCTTCTTGCCGTCAATCATCATCGGCTTCAGTCGCCGCGTCACGAAAGCTTTCGCGGTATAGGTTCCCCGCGCACTGATCACGTGGATCATGTCCGTGCCGCGTATGCCTTTCTCTTCCGCCAGCTCCACCGGAATTTCCACGAAAGGTTCCGGAATCAGCTGCACGTTCATCGGATTATTTTTCGTCCAGTAGTGATACTGCTCCGTCAGCCGGTACGTCGTGCAAACGATGCTGTATTCCGCTGGATCGCCAAACTTGTCGTACGGCGATTTGAACTTCTTCACCAGTGGATTATTCGATTGCTCCGGGTGGAACAAATTCTTGGTCGGGCTTTCGATCGGTTCGTAATGTTCCGGGAACGGCCCGTCCGCCAGCACTCCAATCGGCGCGAACAATCGCCCCACGCCCTCCGGGTTCATGATGAATGGCCCCATGTGGTCTTTCGGATGGGAGTCCGGTTTGAAGTCCGGCACATCATTCCCCACCCATTTTCCCGCCGCTTCGTTCCACCACACTTGTTTGCGCTCCGGATCCCACGGCTTTCCTTCCGGATTGCACGATGCGCGGTTATACAGCACGCGCCGGTTCGCCGGCCAAGACCATGACCAGTTCGGAAATACGCCCATACCAGAAGGATCCTCGGTGCCGCGCCTCTGGATCTGCGCTCCCGCCTCCGTCCAACTGCCGGAGTAGATCCAGTTGCCGCACATCGTCGTGCCATCATCTTTCAGCCACGCAAAACCCGGCAACTGCTGTCCCGCTTTGATCACTTGTCCCGTCACGGGGTCGGTCAGGTCCGCGAGCGCCTTGCCATTAACCTCCATTGCGACCTGCGAAAGCGGTGGATGTGCCGCGTCCGCGTACGCCCAGCTCAAATTCAGTATTGGGTCTGGGAATTTTCCGCCTTCTTTCTTGTACAAGTTCCGCACGCGCAGGAAAATTTCCGCCACGATGTCCTGATCCAGCCGCGCTTGTCCTGGAGGCGGCACCGCCGCATATTTCCACGTCACCCAGCGCGCCGAGTTCGTCATGCTCCCGTCTTTTTCCGCGAAGCCCGCGCACGGCAACCGGTACACCGTCGTATTAATCGTCTTCTGTTCGTCCTTCGTAATTCCCGGAGCCTTCCAGAAGTCGCTGGTCTCATCCTCGTAAATTTCGCCCACCACAAGCCAGTCCGCTTTCTTCAGCGCGTTGATATTCTTGGTTGTGTCCGGCCCGATCATCACTCCGTTCATCCCGAACGCGAACATGCCCTTGACCTTGCCGTTGTACATATCCTCCCAGATGTGCGTCCACGAACAATCCTGGCCCGCTTTCGGCAGATAATCGAAAGCGAACCCGTTTTCTTTGGTCGCCGCATCGCCGTAGAACCCCTTCATCAGCGACACAAAGAATTTCGGCGTGTTCTGGTAGTAGTTCATTGAATCCCACGGCGTCGGCTTGGACGCCGTCGGCGTCGTGCGTTTCAGATACGCCGCCAAATCCGGGTCCGTCGGTAGCGGTGCCTTCAGGTATCCGGGCAGGGAATCGTACAGCCCCGCCATATCCGTCGCGCCCTGAATGTTCGAATGGCCGCGCAGCGCATTTACTCCGCCACCCGCTCTTCCAACGTTCCCCAACAGCAGCTGTATCATCGCCGCCGTGCGGATGATCTGCGTCCCGAACGTGTGCTGCGTCCAGCCCACCGCATAAATAATCGTCGCCACTTTCTTCATGTCCCCGTCTTTGCGTACAGACGTAAACATGTCTATGGCCTTCAGGTATTGTTCCTTCGGAATGCCCGTGATCCGCTCCACGGTTTCCGGCGTGTAGCGCGAATACTGTTTCTTCATAAGTTGGAACACGCAGCGCGGATGCTGCAACGTCAGGTCGTAAGCCACGTTCGGAGGCAGCAACGGAGCCGGCGGCGCGGCTTTGCCAGTTTCCGGCGCGGGCGCGTGACCCGACGCAGCAGCTGCCCCAGTGCCACCGGCCGCACCCGCCGACGCATGCGCACCACTTGCCGACGCGTCCGTCTTCCCGCTGAAGTCACCGCCCTCCTGATAATTCCACGTCGTCTTGTCGTACGTCCCCGCAGTGGAATCAAATCCGGAGTACAGCCCGTCCTCCGGCAGCTTGAATCCTTCTTTCACGATGAACGCTGCGTTCGTGTAGTTCACCAGGTAATCTTTGGCGTACCGGTTGTTCTCGATCGCGTAGCGAATCAGTCCGCCCAGAAACGCGATATCTGATCCAGCGCGAATTTGCAGAAATAGATCGGCAGTAGCGGACGTGCGTGTGAATCGCGGGTCTACGGAAATCAGCTTGGCGTTGCGGTTGCGCTTGGCCTCCATCGCCCACTTGAATCCGCAGGGATGGTTCTCGGCGGGATTTCCGCCCATGATCAACATCATGTCGGTGTTCTTGATGTCGATCCAGCCATTGGTCATCGCCCCGCGTCCGAATGTTGGTCCCAAACTTGAGACCGTGGGGCCGTGTCAAACACGGGCTTGGTTTTCTAAATACACCAAGCCCAGACTCCTCATTGCTTTCACTGCCAGATAATTGAACTCATTCGTGTCCGTGCAACCGCCGATGAACGAAATCCCCTCGCACCGGTTCACCGTGTGACCCGCCGCATCCTTTTCCACGAACGAAGCGTCGCGCGTCTTCTTGGTCCACTGCGCGATTTCGCCCAGCGCGCTATCCCAGGAAATGTCCTGCCATTCCGTCGCGCCCGGCCGCCGCACCTGCGGTTTGGTCAGCCGCCGCGGATTCAGCATGTCCTGCTCCAGCGAAGATCCCTTCGGGCACAGCGTCCCGCGATTTGTCGGATGATCGGGGTCGCCTTCCACATGTATCACCTGCGGCGTTACATTCTTCGCCTTATCCCCCAGCGTGTAAATCAGCACGCCGCAACCCACCGCGCAATAAGGACACGTCGAGCGTGTCTCCGCGGCTCGTGCAATTTTCAATTCTTTCAGTTGGGCGTAAGCAGGCTTAAGGTCAAATCCGAAGATGGTCGCGGCAACTCCGCCAACCGCCGCTACCTTAAAGAAGTCTCTGCGGGAAGTTTCCATCCAGAATCCTCCGCATTCATTCAACTTTTGCCGACTGCCGGACACCCATTTCTATGTCTTTAGTGATTATCTTGTCAAGCCACATTCAACCGGCGTCAGCACACTTCCCAACCGCTCTCAATTCAACCGTCAAGATGAGGTAGAATTGTTTCGCGCATAAACCAGACCGTTGGACGCATCAGAGCTGAAAGTGGTCACATACACTTTGCTCCAAATTGTACGCAGCCGTTTCTGCATCCACGGTTGCATCTGAGGTGCCTCGTCACCTCAAGGAAACGCAATGCGCCTGAAAATTGTGCAAGCGGGCGAACCGGTTCTGCGCGAAACAGCCCGCCCCCTCACGCCTCCCGAAATTGTCAGCGAAGAAGTTCAGCGGCTCATACGCGATATGCGCGAAACCATGCGTGACGCTCCTGGCGTCGGCCTCGCCGCACCACAAGTAGGCCTGCCGCTGCAGCTCGCAGTGATCGAAGACCGCGAAGATTTGCTGAAAGCTCTGCCGGCCGAGGAGCTTGCCGAGCGCGAGCGCCGTTCCGTCCCTTTTCACGTCATCATCAATCCCGTGATCGCTTACTCCAGCGACGAAAAAAAGAATTTCTACGAAGGCTGCCTCAGCCTCCCCGGTTTTTCCGCCGTCGTTCCCAGAGCGCGTACCATTCGAGTCGAGTATCTCGACGAACACGCTCAAACTCAATTCGTCCAAGCCTCCGGCTGGTACGCCCGCATCCTCCAGCACGAAATTGACCATCTCAACGGCGCTCTCTACATCGATCGCATGCAATCCCGTACCTTCACCACCCTCGACAACTACACCCGCCTCCACAAAGGAAAGCCCATCCCGCAATCTCCAACTAACGCTCAAAAACAAACGTAGCGCCGGCGTCCCGCCGGCTCTCTGCAGGTGATATTGGTAGGGGCGCTGCTTGCTGCGCCCCAGCTTGCCACGATGCCCCCACTGCGACCCTGCGCTCTTGAATTTGGGGCGCCCCCTCGATTTTCGTGGCACAGCCTTCAGACCCTGCGGGAGGGTTTCGCTCACAGAAGTATCGTGTTGCCGTTAGCATCGAATTTGTAGTTGCCCGTTCAGGTTCATCGAGTCGGGCAATCGTTGCATCGGTTTTGCCGTTGCCGTTGAAACGCCCTCGCTCCGCCTGTTGCCGTTTCCCTCATCACTCTTGACACCTTCTCATCGCCTCTGTTAGCTTCAGA
Source organism: uncultured Acidobacteriota bacterium (assembly GCA_963748395.1). Taxonomy (GTDB): domain Bacteria; phylum Acidobacteriota; class Terriglobia; order Acidiferrales; family UBA7541; genus Palsa-295. Next base: position 67,863 of record CAVVIP010000001.1, read on the forward strand.
CGTTCTTGATAGAGGAGCGGAAGCCACCACTAGCCGGGCCGCAATTTCCGAGACGCTTCGGAGGCCCCAGCGAAAAGGGCGCATCGTAGTTCATTCCGCCGAAGTCGTCGCTGGAAGCTCACTCCGCGACGGTTGGGGGGCCAGGCTAATACCTGCCCACTGTCATCCGTTGAAAAACGGATGGAGCGCTATTGGGAAGGAAGCCGCCTCCACTTCACTTGCGGCCTTTCTTTTCATCCCTCCATTCTCTTTTCACCAGACGACCTCAGAACGCGGCCGCAATTCGCCCGCACATTTTCGTTTCGGTGACCGTGTGGTCTAACGATGAATCTTTTTGAAATCACGTGCGCCCTCGTGGATATCGAGTCCGTCACGAACAACGAAGAGGCCGTCGCCTCTTTCCTCCTCGGGCTTCTCTCGGACCTCACCGCTCGCACCGGCGGCGCCGTCGAACGCTGCCCAGTCGAAGCCAATCGCTTCAACGTCTTCGCGCGCTGGGGCATTCCGCTCGTCACCCTTTCCACGCACATGGACACCGTGCCGCCCTTTTTTCCCTCCCGCGAGGATCCCGAATTCATTTGGGGCCGCGGCTCCGCAGACGCCAAAGGCATCATCGCGAGCATGATCGCCGCCGCCGAAAAATTATTAGCCGAAGGCGCCCGCAATTTCGGCCTGCTCTTCGTAGTCGGCGAAGAACGTAATAGCGCCGGCGCGTTAGCGGCCGCCCGCGACCCCCGCGGCTCGCGCTATCTCATCAACGGTGAACCCACCGACAACAAGCTAGTCCTCGCCGCCAAAGGCATCCTGCGCTACGAAATCGAAGCCACCGGCCGCCTCGCGCATTCCGCGTATCCCGAGCTCGGCGAATCAGCAATTGATAAACTTCTGGACGCTCTGCAAGAAATTCGCAAAATCCCCCTGCCCGAAGATCAGCTCATGGGCCGCACCACCCTCAACATCGGCGTAATCTCCGGCGGCCGCGCCCCCAATGTAATTTCCGACGCAGCCCGCGCCGAAATTTCCTTCCGCACGGTTGATGACGCGGACGGGCTGCGCCAAGCCGTTACGCGCGCCGTCACCAACCGCGCCACCGCCAAAGAAGCATTCTCGGTCCCCCCAATGCGCTTCACCTCTTTCGATGGCCTGGAATCCAGAGTCGTCTCCTACACCACCGACGTTCCCGCATTCGCAAACGCCTGGGGTCAGCCCTTCCTGATCGGTCCCGGCAGCATCCACGTAGCCCACACGCTCGAAGAACGCGTCGCCAAAAAAGAATTGCTCGAAGCCGCCGAAATTTATAAAAAAATGGTCACGCAACTTCTCGTCCGCGCCGCAGAGGTGGCTCGCCCATGAACCTCGCCATCATCGGACACGGCAAAATGGGCCGCCTCATCGAGCAACTCGCGCCCGAATATGGTTTCGCCGTCACGCAGCGCCTGAACAGCGCCAACAATCGCGACGCCGGCGGAATTACCGGTAACAATTTCGCTGGTGTGGACGTCGCCGTTGATTTTTCCAGCGCCACCGCTGCACCTCACCACATCGCGCGCCTCGCGGCTCTGCAAATCAACGCGGTAGTCGGCACCACTGGCTGGACGCAGCAGCTGCCGCAAATTCAAGCGCGGGTGCGCGACAGCGGCATCGGCTTGGTCTGGAGCCCGAACTATTCCGTTGGCGTTAACATTTTCCTGCAGCTCGCTTCCGAAGCCTCCCGCCGCATCGCCAGCTACAAAGAATACGGCGCATGGGCCTGGGAAATTCACCATGCCGCAAAGAAGGACGCGCCCAGCGGCACCTTGCTCAAAGTAGTGGACGAAATGAAACGCGCCGATCCGGGAAGGGAAGTCTCCGTCAGCTCCAATCGCGCCGGTGCCCATCCCGGCACGCACGAAATCGGTTTCGATTCCGCCGCCGACTCCCTGACCATCCGCCACACCGCCCGCAGCCGCGAAGGCTTCGCCCGTGGCGCACTCCTAGCCGCCCGTTGGGTGATTGGCAAACACGGCTGGTTCGAGTTCCGTGACGTCTTGTTTGCGCAGGACTCATCCGCGAATCACGGCGCTGCTGCAGCGGGCCGCCTTTGACGTTGCCGTTGAATTTGTAGCGGCCGGTCCCGTCTTGTGGGACCGGGCAGTAGTTGCCGTTGGTTTGAGTAGCGGCGTCCGCCGCGGTGGACGCCATTGACGACGCGCCAATCGACGTCGGCAATAACATATGTCACAACAATTCCGGCAGGCAACAAGTACCACTAGCTTCAACAAGCACCAAAGGAGCCAAAAATGTTTACAGGATGCGGTACAGCACTAGTAACTCCATTTCGCCACGATTTTTCCCTCGACGAACCCACGCTTCGCCGTCTCGTCCGCCGCCAAATTGACGCAGGCATAGATTTCCTCGTCCCTTGCGGCACCACGGGAGAAAACCCAACTCTCACCCGCGCCGAGCATTTGCGCGTAGTCGAAATCACCCTAGACGAATCACGCGACCAAGTCCCAGTCCTCGCCGGCGCAGGCGGTTACAACACGAAAGAAGTAATCGAACTAGCCAAAGACCTAGAGTCCATGCGCGTAGACGGCATCCTCTCCGTCACGCCCTATTACAACAAGCCCACCCAAGAAGGCCTCTATCAACATTACAAAGCCATCGCCGCGGCCATTTCCATCCCCATCATCGTCTACAGCGTCCAAGGCCGCACCGGCGTCAACGTCGAGCCCGCAACACTCAAGCGCCTCGCGCAGATCGAAAATATCGCCGGCGTAAAAGAAGCGTCCGGCAACATCGGGCAAATCGCCGCAATCGCGAGCCAAGCCCCAGAAGGTTTCTCCGTCCTTTCCGGTGACGACGCCATCGCACTCCCAGTCATCGCTCTCGGTGGTCACGGCGTCATCTCCGTCGTAGCCAACGAAATCCCCGCGGAAATGACCTCCTTGATTCACGCTTGCCTCGACGGCAACTTCGCGCGCGCCCGCGAGCTTCAGAAACAATTTCTGCCGCTCATGGAAATAAATTTCATCGAATCGAATCCCGGCCCGGCCAAGGCCGCGATGGCGGAGATGGGGCTGCTCGAGCCCGTCTGGCGTCTGCCGCTCGTGGCCCCCAAGCCCGAAAGCCTGGAAAAAATCCGCGGAGTACTCGAGTCCACCGGGCTCCTGAGGAAGATGCATGCTGCAGCAACAAATTGAGCAGCTCTTCGATCAATCGCCGCCAAAATATCTCCCCGCCCACATGGCGCTGTTCCTGGCGTTCAAAGACGCGCTGAACGCGGGAGCACTGCGCGCCGCGGAACCGGATGAAAAATCCGCTTCAGGCTGGCGCGTCAATGGCTGGGTGAAAAAAGGCATCCTCCTCGGTTTTCGCCTAGGCGTCATCGCGGACATGTCCATTGATGCCCTCCGCCAGCCTTTTTTCGACAAATCCACCTACCCGGTCAAGCACATCACTTCCGCCAGTGGCGTTCGCATCGTCCCCGGCGGCTCCAGCATTCGCGACGGCTGTTTCGTCGGCAAGGGCGTCACCTGCATGCCGCCCATGTTTATCAACGTTGGCGCGTACGTGGACGACCAGACGATGATAGATTCTCACGCGCTGGTCGGCAGTTGCGCGCAAGTGGGAAAAAGCTGCCACATCTCAGCGTCCGCACAGCTCGGCGGAGTGCTCGAGCCCGTCGGTGCCATGCCCGTCATCATCGAAGACGAAGTTTTGGTCGGCGGCAACTGCGGCATTTTTGAAGGCACCATCATAAAACGCGGCGCGGTTCTCGGATCCGGTGTGATTTTGAATCACTCCACTCCGGTTTATGATGTTGTGCGCGGAGAGGTTTACATTGCCGCCGAAAATCAGCCGCTGATCATTCCTGAAAAAGCGGTGGTCGTGCCCGGCTCGCGTCCCATTTCTCGCGGCCAAGGAAAAGACTGGGGCCTATCCCTGTACGCTCCCGTGATCGTGAAGTATCGCAATGCAAAAACCGATCTGCGCACGCAACTCGAAGATCTGCTCCGCTGACGGCCAAAGGTCAACTTGACTCCTAAATCTGAAAAAACGCGTAACCCGCGCACCAGTCTCACCGACCCCACGGATTACACGCCGTACTTCACCTATCGCCAAGGCGCTCTCGCCTGCGAAAACGTCCCGCTCTCTCGCATCGCCGAAAAGTGTGGCACCCCCGCCTACGTTTATAGCAGCGCCAGCATCCTCGACTCGTACCGCCGCTTCACCACGGCCTTCCGCAGCATCCCGCACTCGATCTGCTACGCCGTCAAAGCCAATTCAAACCTCTCCATCCTCAAATTGCTAGCCCGCGCAGGTAGCAGCTTCGACATCGTCTCCGGCGGCGAACTCCATCGCCTCCGCCATATCGGCGTCCCCGGGCGTCGCATCGTTTTTTCGGGAGTGGGAAAGAGTAAAGAAGAAATCCGCGAAGCCCTCCGTGCCGGCATCCTTCTTTTCAATGTCGAATCCGAATCAGAGCTTGATACTCTGGCCGCCGAATCCGCGCGCCTAAAACGCCCGGCCCCCGCCGCGCTCCGCGTCAATCCAGACGTCCAGGCTGGCGGCCACGCACATATCTCCACCGGCCATCATCGCCACAAATTCGGCATTGATTGGGACGACGCGCGCCAGCTCTATCTAGATCACTCACGTTCGAAGTGGATCTCCTGGCAGGGAATCAGCGCGCACATCGGTTCGCAAATTCTAGGCGTCGCGCCTTTTCGGCGCGCCGTCACTCGCGTCGCGTCTTTCGTCCGCGCGCTGGCAAAATCCGGAGTGAATTTATCCTACATGGACTTGGGCGGCGGCGTCGGCATCCGTTACACGCGCGAAAGTCCGCCCAATCTCGAAGCCTATGCCCGCGCTCTCCTCCCGCACATTCGTCCGCTTGGATGTCGCCTGCTGCTCGAGCCGGGCCGCGCCATCGTCGGCCCCGCTGGCGTGTTGCTCACGGGCGTGCTTTACATCAAGCGAAATCGTGGCAAAGCTTTCGTCGTCGTGGATGCCGCGATGAACGATTTCATCCGCCCCGCTCTGTACCAGGCTGTCCACCCAATCACGCCCGTCGTCCGTCGCCGCGGCAAACTTGTCCGCGCGGACATCGTCGGCCCCGTCTGCGAGACAGGCGATTGCTTCCTGCACGATTGGCCCATGGAATTGCCGGAAACAGGTGATCTGCTGGTTCTCTGGGGTGCCGGCGCCTACGGATTCGCGCAGGCGTCCAACTATAATTCGCGCCCGCGTCCCACTGAAATCCTCGTCCACAAAAATAAATTCCGCATCGTCCGCAGCCGCGAATCCCGCAACGATCTCATCCGCGGTGAATAGCTCCGCAGTTCACCAAAAAAGCGCTGGAGTCTTTGTAGGTCGTGGCTTCAGCCACGACACAATCCCGCACAAACGCGACGTGGCTTTAGCCGCTGAATTACGGGTTTGCGGTCGGCCCGTGAACTCGCTCTTCAAGCGCCTCGCCCATCATGATGCGCAAAAGCTTCTTCATTCGCGCGCAACCGCCGCTGCGTTTCTTTCGCCTGCTGCTTCGTCCTTGCCTTCGCGCGCGCCCGCCCAATCTTAAGAGAAGCCTTAAATATCGCCCCAACCGGGATGAACCCTCCCAGTTTGTGCGCAGCCACTGCCGCCAAACCCATCGACGCCACGCATCCGCACGATTCGCAATCCGGCGTCCCACCAAACTGGCACGGCGTAATCTCCGTCGTCAGGTCCGCCGAAAGCGTCCGCGTCGTTTGCGCGAAAACGCAATCTTGCGGCGTATGCGGCGGCGACGCAAATTGCTGAATCACAGCCTGCGGCATGTCCAGTTTTGGATACTGTTTCCGCAGCTGCAGCATTTCCGCAATCGCTTGTGCGCGTTCTTGCGGCGTCAGCATTTCCGGCAAATCGTCCCCGATTTGCGGCGTGAACAAACTGAACCAAACCTTCTTGATCTCCGGGCGCGGCGCCCAGAATTTCAGGAACTCTCCCAGATATCCCGGCCGTTTCATCATTTGGCCGGTGACCGTACAATGCACCGTCACGCTTTGTCCCGCGATGTTTTTAAGAATGCGCTCGTAAGTTGCCGGCGCCCTCCTCACATCGTGTTCCGGTTGCAATCCATCAATCGAGACGGCCACGTGCAGCAGCGGCATATCCGCCCAGCCCGCTCCCAATGTTCGGAAAGCGCTGGTCACGAGTTGCACGTGAATCCCACGCGCGAATAACTGTGGCAGCAGCGTTTCCACTTCGCGATAACGTACCAGCGGATCGCCGCCTACGATGGAAAGGTGCAGAGGTTTTAGCCGGTCGACAATTTCCAGTACGCCATCCACCAGCGCCTGCCCCTTGCGATCGATCAGCTGCCGCAGCGTCTGGCCGCCACCCAGATGCCCGTCTTCATACGCATAGCATCCCGGGCACCGCAATGGGCACTCGCGCGTAATCTCAATCGAAAGGGAAGGTTGGTCGCCCTTGAGGATCTTGCCCCATGCTTGAATAACTTCCCTAGCGTACATCGCGGATGCACCCCTCTAGCCGTACCGCGATCGTATGGCCTGTTCCTGAGTCGCTCGACAGTCGCGCCGCAGCCAAAACTCCGCGGAACGATCCTCTCGCGAAGAAACTCAGTGGTTGGATCTCAACCGCTCTATATGACTTCGCACTCGCGCTTATTATGATGCCGTCACACGTAGCATTCGTCCGCTACACGGGACCGTTTCATCTGTGATTATAGAACGATTTGGCAACTGAGGACACCAGCAAGACTACGCGCCTTTACGAGCGTGGAATTTGCTCGTATCGCGTTCGTTAGTTCGTCTTGTCTGCGGAATAGCACAACCGCTCGAGGTTGCACTCAATGCATTTTGGTTTGCGCGCGTTGCACACCCGGCGTCCGTGCCAGATCAGCTGGTGCGAGAAGAGAATCCACCTGTCCTGCGGAATAATCTGCAGCAGATCCTGCTCGATTTTTTTTGGGTCGGTGTTCTTCGTCAGGTCCAATCGTTCGGAAAGCCGCTGGACGTGCGTATCCACCACCACTCCGGACGCGATCCCGAACCCCGACCCCAGCACCACGTTAGCGGTCTTTCGCGCCACGCCCGGCAGCGTCAACAGCTCCGCCATCGTTTGCGGCACTTTTCCGCCAAACTCCTCCACGATTTTCTTGCTAGCGCCCATGATCGACTTCGTTTTGTTGCGAAAAAAACCGGTCGGCCTGATTTCCTGTTCCAGCGCGCGTGGATCGGCATAAGCAAGCGCCTGCGCATCCGGATACTTCGGAAATAATTCCTTCGTCACGATGTTCACCGTAACATCGGTGCACTGCGCGGAGAGGATCGTCGAAATCAACAGCTCAAACGGGCTCTTGTGAATCAGCTCGCAGTTCGCGTCCGGATACGCTTGGTCCAATCCTTGTAGAATCGCGCGAACTCGCGCCGGATTGGGTCCGCGGCCCAAAGCTAGGCCACCCACGGATTTGCGTCGGCCGCCCGCCGCTTTGGCGGAACGTACGGCAGATTGTTTCCCCGCGGCGAGTTTCTTCTTCCCGTTTTTCTTTTTTGTTTTGGCCATCAGGCGGAAGAATATATCACACGCGGCTAGGCGCGCGAGCTATCGCGGGTCGGAAGGAGCGCTGGCGACGCCGTCGGCATTGTATGCCGTCACTCGATAACGAGCGCCGAACAGGCTCCCGTGTGGATCGGGCCAGGGATCGTCCGTATCCGTTGCACAGCGATCGCAAATCGTCTTCCATTCCGTCGCGCCCGCGTCCATGCGTTCCACCGAGTAGCGCAGCGCGCCGGCCGAACCGCGCCACGCGACGAGACCTCCAAGAACCACACTTGTGATCACCGGTGCTGGCGGCGTCTTGTGTTTTGGCACGGGCGTGCCGGACATCGCGTAAGCATGCGCTCGGAGCTGCTGCGTACGCGCCGCCATGTCTTCCGCCGAATTCACGAGCGTCTTAATGCCCGGATAATAAAGCGCCCACCACTGGCCGCTTTCGCCGCTCGCGGCGTATGCGGCATTATTGGTGTCGGCGGGAATCAGCTGAAAGCCGAAATTCTCAAGGTGTGCCTGCAGCGCCCAGAAGCCATCACCGGAAATATTGAGATCTTTCGCCAGCGTATCGAGGACGGTCTGCAAATCTTGCTGCGTCGTCCAGTCCGTTCGGTCCCAACCAAATTCGTTGACGATGTAGGCTTTCCCGTGGCCGGTCACAGCCGCGGCATCGCGCGCAAAACTCGCGGCCGTCGTGTGCTCGCCGGTTCCCAGAAGCGCGTCCCAATGCGGATAATATTCGAAAGTGATCAAGTCCGGAGTCTTGTCATCGAGAACCTTCGGATAAGCGCGAAAGATTCCGGAAGTATCCAGGAAGAGATGCCGGGAATCCTGCTGCTTGATGTGTTGGCCGATGGTTTCCACCCAATCGGAAACCTGCCCGAGCGCGCCGGGGCCGCCGCCCGTCAGCAGGGCAATCAGCCCGCACATATTGCAGTCTTCCCACGCCAGGATCGTCGGATCGTCCTTGTAGCGCACGCCAGTAATCGTGTTGACGTGGTTCAGCACCGCGTCAACGTGCTTTTCGTAGGCCGCAATCAGTGCGGGATCGGTGAAGAAATCCTGAAAATTCCGCTTCTTTCCCCACGCCAGATATTGCCCAATGCCTCCGCCGTTGCACGTCGCGCAATCACCAATCAGAGTGATTATGATCCGCATGCCGTTGCGCTTAGCCGCCACCAGCGCGTAATCGGACGCCTGGAATCCCGCTTCATTAAATTGGCCCAGTTCGGGTTCAACGCAAAGGGCGCAGCCCACCGTATCGCCCATGGTCTGCGCTCGCGCCACCCGGGCGCCCATTTCGGAGGCGGTTGCGAATGCATCATCAATTTCAAATCGGCTGGGGTAACGAGGCCCCATCGGATCGTGCGGGCCGTAGCCTTCCAGGCCAAGCCATTCGATGTTTGGGCCGCTGTAGCGAAATGGCTCGCCGCTGAGCGTCAGCTTCGTTCCGGCGCGCTGCACGAAATCTTCAGAGTGAGCGGTTTGCGCCGCAGCCGGCAAAGATGTAATTCCCACCAGCAGCAGAATCGCGATAAGAATTCGCGCGGTTGTGCTGCCCGTTTCGTCAGATTTTTTCATTCAGGATTTTCACTTTCTCGCGCGTCGGCGGGGCTCCAGGAGCCCGAACAAAACTCAAAATCGTGGCAGGCGTCTCTCGTCACTAATCACGAATCACTGCCTCCCTTACACCGCAAAAAACAAATTCTGCGCAAACGGCCACTCCGCGTCGATCCACTGCTGCGCGCAACGGAACCCAGTCCGCGCGCCCATCTGAATCACTTCCTGCGGATTATATTTGTGGGAGCTTTCGGTCCAGATCGTCTCTCCCTCTTGCAGGTAGACCCGCTGGCCCGCCGCCTGGATCGTCACGCGCTGCCAGGCCTTCGACCGCAGATGCATTTCCACGCGGCGCTCGCTTTCGTCATAACGCGCGACGTGCTCGAATTGCCGCAGATCGAAATCCGCGCCGAGTTCCCGATTGATGCGCGCCAGTAGATTCAAATCGAATGCTGCCGTCACTCCCGCTGGATCGTCGTAGGCCAGCAGCAATTGCGTGATGGGCTTTTCCAGATCGGTCGCCAGCAACAGGGCGTCGCCCTCGCTCAGAATCCGCCGCACCTCGCTCAAAAACAGATCACCTGCCGGACGGTCGAAATTTCCGATGGTGCTCCCTAGAAACAGGACCAGGATGCGCTCGCCTTCGCGCCGCCGCGCCGCTACTTCCTGCAGTCCCTCTAGATACGCGCTCTCGAATCCTACGATGCTCACGCGATCCATCTGCCCGATTTCCTGTTGACAGCGGTAAAGCGCGCTTCCGGAAATATCAATCGGATAATAATTCACTCTTTGTCGCTTGGAGAGCGCCTCCAGCAGCAGTCGCGTTTTTTGTCCACTGCCGCTTCCCAGCTCCGCTACCAGCACCGGCGTCGGCAGCAGTGAAACAATCTCGTGCGAATTGCGCTGCAGCAATCGCATTCCCGCGCGGCTGAGCCCATACTCCGGCAGCAAGCAAATCACATCGAATAGCGCCGAGCCCACCTCGTCGTACAAATACTTGGAAGGCAGCTCCTTCTGTCCCGGCTGACCCAGCCCCACCATCACATCGCTCGAAAATTCCGCAGTTACTAGCGGCGAAACGCTCGCCCTTGCCATGCGCGGTGTGGATGCCATCGGCTATTCCTCCGTACAACGAAAGCTGCTGTAGATATAAGGATAATGAGGTTGGAACCAATTTCGGTACGACCGTCGCAACATGCACGCATCCGTGCGCGACGAGCCGCCCTTCATCACGTAATGCTTTCCGTCGAAAAAATCCGCCGAATAGCCGCGATAAAATTCGAACGGCTCAAATCCCGGCAGCGGCCCAAATTGCGTCGACGTCCACTCCCATCCGTTCCCCAGTAGATCGTAAATTCCAAATCCGCTGCCGCCTTCCGGATGCGCGTCCACGCCAATCGGGTCCCAGCGTTCCTGATTGAAATTTCCGCGCCAGAAATCCGGCGGCTCGTCGCCCCACGGATACGCCCGCTCGCGTCCTTCCGGCGTTCCATATGCGGCGCGTTGCCATTGTTCTTCCGTGGGAAGTTTTTTGCCGGCCCACTTCGCGTATGCGGACGCTTCCGCGTGGCTCACATACACGGGCCATGATGCCGGCAAAGGTATCGAGCCGAACATTCCGCGATACTCCCACTTCGTCACGGTGGCTTCCGCCGGTGACTCACTCACTCGGTTCCAGAAGTGCGGATGCTCCAACTTCTGTTTGCGCACCCAATCCCAATCTTCCGTTCGCCAATACTTTCCGGTCTGGTATCCGCCGGCCTGCACGAACTTCAAGTAATCCGCATTGGTTACCGGAAATGCGCTGATCGAAAAACTCGGCACCAGCACTCGCTGCATCCCGAATTCATTGTCCCAGCCAAACGACCCGGCTTCGCGCGACTGCCCCAGCGTGGCAATTCCCGAAGGAATCGTCACTTGCTTCGGATCCGGTGCGGGCCGCGCATCGACGGCCAGTGCGGTCTGCGGAAGCTTTTTGTGCACTGGCAAATTGTGCAGCAGATACGCCAGGGTCTCCGCGTGCATCAATCGGTGTTCGATGGCCACCTGCAGCAGCGTCCCGATCTCCGGAGACGATGCCAGCGCTCGCGTCACGCTCGGATCGCGCAATCGTTCGTCCAACCGCGCGCGCACCTGGCGGTTATATCGTTCCACCTCCGCGATCGCCGGCCACCCGCTCGGCTGATCGTTTGGCAACCCGCCGCCCACCGGGTCAATCCCGAATGCGAATAGTTTGTCGAAAGGAGAGTCGTTCAGTCCTAGGCCGAGCGTAGTACTCAGTAAATTCCGGTCAAACGCCTCCAGGTGGCCCAGATAGAAAATCAGCCGGTGCCGCTCCGGAATCGGCCGCTCGTAATAGGAATTCGGCGGAAGTATTGCAAATAATGTGTCCGTACTCGCGCGCGCACTGTCCAAGCGCGTGAGCAGGGAAGATTCTAGCTTGGTCACTGCTCGGGAAGCCGTCACAGTTCACCTCGAAGAGGGGGGACTTCCTTTCTACCTCTTCCGTTGGTCTTGCGGCAAGCTATTTCGTTAGCACGCTATTGGATGCTCCGGGGCGTCAGGAGGGTACAACGTTGTTTGGAGAAATCACATACAGTAATTTACTGAAAGATTTACCGCGATGACTGTAGGCGTTCTTCCGTTCCTGGCTCAGTTCCGCATACGTCTGGCCCAGCTCTTCGAACAGGAAAACGGGATCATACCCAAATCCGCCCGCCCCGCGCGGCTCTTTCGTGATCACACCATGCGCCAGGTCAGAAACTACCGCAATCGCGTGTCCTGCCTTCGCGACTGCGGTCACGCATATGAATCGCGCGCGCCGCTCTTCGCCTTCCTTGCCGCGCATTTCTCGCAGCAATTTTTGCACGCGCTCCGCATCCGTCGCGTCCGGCCCTGCATAGCGCGCTGAATGAACGCCCGGTGCGCCGCCCAGTGCCGGTACTACCAGCCCGGAATCATCCGCCAGCACTGCTTGGTCCGTGAACCGGCTGTAATGCAACGCTTTCCCCGCGGAATTTTCAGCAAATGTCGGAGCGGATTCCTCGAACGAAGGGAACTCGCCAAATCGCGGCATCAACTCGATCGCGACGCCGGAGCCTCGCGCCAGCTCCAGATACTCCCGCAGCTTCCCAGGATTCGAAGACGCCAGAAACAACTTCGCCACACTCATCGCGCCGCGTTGCTGCATCCCGGATTACGTGCCGCGCGCTACAAATTTGATTTGCAGCAATTCCTGCTGCGCGCGTACCAATTGCCGGATCCCGCCCGCCGCTAGCTTCAGCAAATCCTGCAACTCCACGTCCGTGTAAGGTCGCCCTTCGGCGCTCGCCTGCACCTCCACGAATTCGCCGCTGCCGGTCATCACCACGTTCATATCCACTTGCGCGCGCGAATCTTCTTCATACGCCAGGTCCAGCAGCAGCTCATCTTCCACAATTCCCACGCTCGTTGCGGCCAGAAAATCAATCAGGGGCACTTTGCGCATGATCCCCGCCGCCACCATGCGCTCCAGCGAAAGTGCCAGCGCCACGAACGCGCCCGTCACCGACGCCGTCCGCGTGCCGCCATCCGCCTGGATCACGTCGCAATCCAGCCACACCGTTCGTTCGCCCAGCGCTTTCAAATCCGTCACCGCGCGCAACGTCCGCCCGATCATGCGCTGAATTTCCAGCGTGCGTCCCGATTGCTTGCCGCGGCTCGATTCCCGCGGCGTGCGATTCTCCGTTGAACGTGGCAGCATCCCGTATTCGCCCGTCACCCACCCGCGCCCCTTGCCCTTCAGGAACGACGGCACTCCATCCTCCACCGTCGCCGTCACGATCACCCGCGTGTCGCCCGCCTCAATCAGCGCGCTGCCCTCCGCATGAGGAATAAAATCCGGCGTTATTTTCACCGGCCGCAATTGGTCGGCCGTACGTCCGTCAACTCGCAAGAAAGGTTCTCCCTTCGAAGCCCTGCTGTGGATTCCACGGAAAATCGGAGCCCTCAGTGTGACGACTACCCGCGTAACTGTCAACAATCGCAAAGTCCCAACGCTGAGGTAACCTGAAGGGACCTACCTCTGTCGCCAATTCGCGTGACAATCGCTGCAAACTACTGCAACGCCACCACGCCCTTCACATAATCCGCCGCGTTCATCCCGCCGGCCAGCGCCCCCTGCACATCTCCCAGCGACGCGTACCGGTGCGTAATAAACGGCGCCACGGAAATTGTCCCCTGCTCAATCAACCGCAGCGCCCGCGCATAAGTAGTAGGCCGCCCATCTTTTTCAAATCCGCCCGACGCACCTACTGGTGTCACCAGGCAAGGCTCCTTGAACATCACATTATTCAGCAAGCTCAGTTCAAATCCCGCATGCCCATGTCCATACAGCAGCACCGTGGCCTGTTTTCGTATCACAGAAGAGATTGCCGCAAACGCGCGCCCCTGTCCCGATGCCTCAATCAGATATTCCACGCCGCCGCCCTTGGTATGCTCGCGCACCGCCGCGCCCAAATCGCCGTTGCTCGGATCCACCACCGCATCCGCGCCGAATTTCTTTGCAAGCCCACGCTTCATTTCATTCGGCTCGCTCACCATCACGAATCCGTCGTAACCCAGCACCCGCCGCAAATATTGCAAATGCAGCAGCCCAGCCGGCCCCGCGCCGCATATCAGCACGTGCCGCACCCGCCGCCCGTCGTCCCCAGCTCCAATCGCAAACCGCCCATGCGCCCGCGCCACCGCGTCCGAAGAATGAATCACGCAGCCCAGCGGTTCGGAAAGCGCCGCCTCCTTCATATCCAGATCCGCTGTCAGCCGCACCGCATTGCTCGCCGCGACCGCGATAAATTCAGCCAATCCACCCGGTAATCCGGTGATCCCATATTCGGAATAAAAAGCGCACTGGTGAGAATCTCCGCTCAGGCAATATTCGCAGCGCGGTTCGCGCCGCGCGCTGACGCAATTCAATCCCTGATCAATCACCACGCGGTCGCCCACCGCCAGGTCGCGCACCTCGCTGCCCGCTTCCACGACCTCTCCGCTGACTTCGTGTCCCAGAATCTGCGGCTGCACCGCAAGCGGTACAGTTTTCCCAGCCGCATCAGTGTTGTAATTCGCATGGCCCCCAAAAATGTGCGAGTCCGTCCCGCATATTCCCACCGCCGATATCCGCAGCAGCACGTCGCCAGCGCCCACACGGGGCTCTGGAACCTCGCGCACTTCTATCCGCCCCACATCGCACAGCACACACGCTTTCATCGCCGCATCCTCTGAGCTTTCGTAGCGGCGCACTTCAGTGCGCCATTTGCGCGAAGCCGCCACTTGATCCAATTCGTAACCAAGCAGCCGCGCCACCCACTCGTCCGCGTGTCACAAACCGTTCTAACGATTGAGGAATTCCACCAGTTTGGGGATCACCTGCTCAGGCGCTTCTTCCATCAGCCAATGACCCGAACCGCGCACCACCACGCTTTCCACGTTCGTCGCCACCATCTTCGCCTGCTGAATCAGAAATTCTCCACCCGCTTTTTCGCCGGTCAGCACCAGCATCGGCATCGGCAATTTCGCCTGCGCGAAGCCCGCGAAATCCTTCGCGTCCTGCTCGAACGCGCGAAAATACTCAAACCCGGCGCGCATCCCGCCCGGCCGCGCATACTCCTTCGCATAAAATCGGCGATCGCGTTCCGGCACCGAATGTTTTGGGTTCGCGGCAAAATCATTCCAGAAATGTTCAAAATAAATTCGCTCGCGCCCGTGCACCAGCGCCAATGGAGTCTTCCCGTAAAAATGGAAGTGCCACAGATCGCGCATCAGCCACACGCTGCGCCAGTCGCCCACCCCCGGCAAGAACGCATCCATCAACGCGATGCGCTGCACTTCATTCGGATACTGCGCCGCATGCGCGTAAGCAACCATCAGTCCAATGTCGTGGCCCACAATCTGTATGCGCTCGTACCCCAGATTGTCCGCCAGCGCGTGGATGTCCACCGCCATTTCCTTCTTGGTGTACCCGCCGGTTGGCTTCGAAGATTCGCCGGCGCCGCGCAAATCCGGCGCGATCACCGTGTGCGTCGCCGCCAGCTCCGCGATCAGCGGCAGCCACATGTGGCTCGTTTCCGCGTAACCGTGCAGCAGCGCAACCGGGTCGCCCGCGCCAGCAGTCAAATAATGCAGCCGCACTCCGTTCACATTTGCATATCGTGATTTGATCTTATGCGCAGACTTGCGCGCGCCTGCATTTGTCCGTTTTGGCATGCCGTAGTCTATTCCACAACCGCGGAGCAGAACAACGTGCTGACACAGAAGGGGAACTCCAAAGTCGATGTGAGATCTCGAAATCTTTGTAGGTCGTGGCTTCAGCCACGACATCAAGACACAAAAAACAGTGCGGCTTCAGCCGCTGAAGTAACGCCGCTGCAGTTGTCGTGCGGCCTGGTCCGTCTTTAAAAGACGTGCGTCCCGAGTTTAACGCGAAGGGTTCGCAGCACCTGTTGCAGGTGCCACGGACGTCCCGGCACCAGCCGGCGACGCCACCGGAGCATTCGGCTCACCCGCTGCAACCGGCGGATTCAAGTCAAAGAATTCAGTCAAGTCTGCATGGCCGGCCAGCGTATCCACTTCCTGCCCATGAATCAGAATTTTTAGCCGGTGCGCAATTGCCACGTTGTTCTCCAGCGTCCGCGCAATGGAATCCACCGCCATTTGTTCGCTCAAAATCCCGGAAGGCGTCTCGGAAGCCAGCGCGTCGGAAAAGTCTGCGATCGCCGTGCCGTCCGGCAGCACGTAGAACCCCAGCACCGTGGTATCCGCAGGCAATGTCCGTTGCGCGTCGCTCGGCGCTTGTCGAATCAGCACGTCCAGAACCTGCCGCGCTCGTTTCACAGGGTCCGCCGAAAGCGGCAGCTGCACGTCCACGGGCGCGACGTGATCCGGCCCCGCAGCCCAAAAGATTTTTGCGTCCACCACAGCGTCCGTCGAAGTCGAAATCGCCGGCTTCAGCAACTCGCGGCGCACCTGCTCCTCGGAGCCTTGCTCCTGCGACAAATTTTCAATGCGCCGATGCAGCCCCCGCAAGCTGATCAAGCCGATCAGCACCGCCACCGACAAAATCGCGAGCGATATTTTCAGGTTCCGCGGCATTATTTCGCGCCCGCCGTTTCGGGCGCGCTCGCGGGCAGCGAGCCCAGCGGCCGCAGCGCCTGTACGCTGCGCTCCACCGTGCCCGCCAGCGATGCTCCCATCGCCAGCAAAGAATTCGAATCGGCGCCTGTCATGCTCGATAACTCCACCGCAATCGCCGGTGCCGCCACCGAACGAAGCTCGCGCACCGCGAATCGCGTGGACGTCGGCGGAGATCCTGCAAATTTCTGCGCCAACGCGGACTGCAGCACGTCCGCCAAGCGATGGCTATTCACCATGTAAGGCCGCTGCGCTTCCTCCCACACCACCAGTCCTTTGCTCGCCGCAACCGCACTCGCTCGTGCCGCATTTTCCGGGCCGGCTGCCGGCGCCGCGGTTACCGTCACGATCGGATTAGAAAATTGGTAGCTGTACGTCCGCGCCGTGCCAGTCTGTCCTGTGGACGAAATGTGCAAGCTGATAAAGATCGCGTCGCGATAAGCGTTCGCCACGGCTGCGCGGTCTTCATAAGAAGGATTCGAATCGTCATTGCGCGTCATCACCACGCGAAACCCCTGCCGCTCGAATTCGCTGCGCAACATCCGCGCGAATATCAGCACCACGTTCTTTTCCACCAGGCCGGTATCCGTCCGCGCACCTTCATCGGTGCCTCCGTGCGCGGGATTGATCACGATCACCGGCCCCGTGTGTACCGGCGCGGCGGGCGGCGCTGTGTTTTGTGTGGGTGGCGCCTGTTGCGGAGGCGTAGGCTGCGTCTGTGGCGGCGCCGGGACTTGCTCGGGCGTCTGGGATCCTTCTTGCCAGGCCGTTGCCGGAGTGGCGCTCAGCAATCCACCTCCAGCAAGAATCAAAATTATAAATAGCAGTCGTCGCACGTCAAAAAGCATAGCAGAAATGCCGCAACTCGCGGCCGCGAAGAAACCGATCCGTCGCGCACAACTAAGCACCCGCTCGGATCATCTCCGCAGCTTTTTCTGCGATCATCATCACCGGCGCATTCGTATTTCCCGCCGGCACGCGCGGCATGATGGACGCATCCACCACCCGCAGCTGCCCGATTCCCCGCACGCGCAACTGCGCATCCACCACCGCCAGCGAGTCGTTGCCCATCTTGCACGTTCCCACCGGGTGATAAAGCGTCTCCAGCTCGTTTCGCAAAAACTCGCTGATTTCCTCATCGGATTCCAGCGCCGCTCCCGGGTGCAGTTCGTCTCCGCGAAATACATCGAACGCCTTGGCATGTGCCAGCCGCCGCGCCAGGCGCACTCCCGCAATCATTGTGCGCAAATCCGCGTCGGTGGAAAGATAGTTCGCGCGAATCGCCGGCGCATCCAGCGGATTGCTCGTGCGCAATGAGATTTCGCCTCGGCTCTCTGGAGCAACCAGCGTCGGCCCAAAACCGAAGCAGTGCTCTTTGCGCCGCACCAGTCCGTGGCCGCGGTAGTATGCTGGCCCAAACAGCAGCTGCAAGTCCGGGACCGACAGTCCTTCGCGCGTGCGCAAAAATAATCCGGCCTCCGCCACGTTCGATGCCAGCGGCCCGTTTTTCCATAGCAGCCAACGCACCAGATTTCCCAGCGTCTCCGCGCCATCCAGACTGATTTTCTGTGTGCACAGATAACCGACGGAAACCATCGGATGATCCTGTAAGTTCTTTCCGACGCCCGGCAAATCGTGAATCACTGAAATTCCCGCGGCCTTCAATTCATTAGCCGGGCCGATCCCAGACAACATTAATAACTGTGGCGAATTGACAGTCCCGCCCGCCAAAATCACTTCGGCGTCTGCGTGCGCCGCTTCCATCGCGCCGTCGCGCAGGAACGCCACGCCCACAGCGCGCTTTCCTTCCACCAGCAGTCGCGATGCGTGCGCGCCGGTGACCACCGTGAGATTGCTCCGCTCGCGCGCGGGCTGCAAAAATCCATCAGCCGCGCTCCAGCGTTGTCCATTTCTCTGCGTCACCTGGTACAGCGCTACGCCGTCCTGCGCGCCAGCGTTAAAATCAGCATTGCTGCCGATCCCGATTTCGTTCGCGGCCGCCAGAAATGCGCGCGTCAGTGGATTGACGTACCGCGGATCGGCCACGTTCACCGGTCCGCCCACGCCGTGATATTCCGAAGCTCCGCGCTCCTGATTTTCCGATTTCTTGAAATAGGGCAGCACTTCCGCAAAGCCCCAGCCCGCGTTGCCCAGATCCCGCCAGTGATCGTAATCCGCTCGGTTGCCGCGAATGTAAATCATCGCGTTGATCGAACTCGATCCGCCCAGAACTTTCCCGCGTGGCCAGTACAATCTGCGATTGTGCAAATGCGGCTCGGGCTCCGTCGCGTAATTCCAATCCACCTGCGTCTTGAAAAGTTTCGAAAAAGCCGCCGGAATCCGAATCTCTTTCGCACGATCCGCGCCGCCGGCTTCCAGCAGCAGCACCCGCGTGCGAACGTCCTCCGTCAACCGCGCCGCCAGCACACATCCCGCCGAGCCGGCCCCCACAACAATGTAGTCGTATGTTTTGGATTTGCACGTCATAGAACGCGCCTGCATTAAATGCTATGCAGCGCCGCGCAGCAATCGAATTGTACGGAGGACTGAGGAAGGGCAGGCAACTAAAACTAAAATTCGAACCAGAACTCAAGAATCCCTGGAGATGTTTCTAGTCACTAGCCACTGTTTTTTATCGCGAACCAATCACGCTGCCCGCTGCTCGTCTTTCACTGCAGCAACATTCCAACTAACTCGTCGCAATCCCGCAGTAGCCCAGTACACCACAAACCCCGCTGCGATCAGCAACAAGCCAAACGCCAGCCCGCTGATCCCCAGAATCTGCTCGCCCTCGCCGTGCACGATCGAAAATCCCAGCAACAGCAGCGGGAACACGCCGATCAGAACCGCACCCGCCATTCCTCCCGGCACTTTGAACGGACGGCGCAGCTCCGGTTCTTTGATCCGCAATACGATCAGCGCCACGAACTCCAGCGTCAGGCTCATGCCATACAACAGCACGTCAATCGTAATCAATCGCTCGAAGCCCAGACCCAGGCACAGCGCCCAGCATCCCGCCAGAAAAGTAATCGCCACCCAAGGCGCTTGCGTTTTCCGTTGCAGCTTGCCGAACACTGCGGGCAGCAGCCCATCCTGCGCCATCGCCAGCGGCAGCCTCGAATAACTCATCACCAGCGCATTGAACATTCCAAACGCGCTCATCATTCCGCCCAGCACCAGCGCCACGCGAAACCCGCGCGCCACCAGCGGGCCGCCCAGCAGTCCACCCATCATCCCGGCGATGTCCGCCCACGAACCTGTCTCGAACGCCGCCGCCGGAACTCCCGTCAGCCACATCGCCGCAAACGGCAGCACGTAGGTCAGCGAAACCACCACCACGGCGACCAACATCGCTCTCGGATACGTCTTCTGCGGACGCTTCACTTGAGTCGCGATCGTCGAAGCATTGTCCCAGCCCATATAGTTCCACATGCAGATCAGCAGGCCGCCGATCAGTCCCACGCTGGAAGTTGTCGGTGCCGTCACGGCGCCTTGCAGCGCTCCGATTTTCGCCGGTGCGATCAGCACGATCAGCACAAAAGGTGCGGACAGCAGGAAGAACAACCACAGCGAACTGATTGCCACCACACGAATCCCGGCGATATTCATCAGCGCGCACACCGTGACCACGCCCATCGCTACCAACCAGCCGCGGTGGCCCACGGCGAACCACGGTATCAGCCGCGTCAGGTACGCCACAAAAAGTGTCGGGTAAATCGCCATATCGAAAATGCTCGCCACCAGCGAGAGCCACGCTTCCTGAAATCCCCAGAAATTCCCCATCGCGCGCCGCACCCAAGCGTAGTAGCCGCCTTCGGACGGCAGCGCGCTGGAAAGTTCGCCGATCATGTACGTCGTCGGCAGGCTCCAGATCAGCGGCGTCACCAGCAGCAGCAAAATTCCCAGGCCATAGCCCGCGCCGTGAATGATGTCTTCGGTTCCGTAGGTTCCGCCGGACACCATGAAGAACGTCGCGGCCACCAGCGGCCAGAGGGTTAGCTTTGCATTTCTTTTTGTGGAAGTGACGGCCCGGGCAGGAAATTGGGCTGGGAGGGATAAGGTGCTCAATTTTTTGTCGCGTCCTCCATCAGCGATCCTCGCTCTCTCTCAGCCGCAAACTTGGAGCGAGTTCGCATCATGCAGAATACGGATATTCACCTTCGATGCAAGAAAAATATGCAAGGAATCAAAAATTTTTCGTCGGGGAGTTTCGTACGGTCGCTGACGTTTCACGTCACGTCGAAGCTTTCGTTCGCGTCGGGCGTCCGGCGGCGCGACGAAGCGCCAGGTCGGGCCGGGTGGCGCCCGGTGACTCGCGGTGAGATTAGTTCTGCGGCTTGGGTGCGGGCGCCGAGCTTCCTCCATGTTTGTTATCGCGGCGCTCGCGCTGCTCGGCGGCCCACTGTTTCTGCTGCTCGGGCGTCATCACGCCCCAAACTTGCCGGCGCGTTTCCTTGCGGATCACCTTCAGCTTCTGCTGCTTCGCTTCGTCGCTGAGGGAGGAATCCTTTTGCATCGCCTGGATCTGTTGCTTGGCATCTTCTTTTATGGTTTTGATCTGGGTTTTCTGTTCGTCGGTCAGGTTGAGCGCCGCGTCGTCTTCGGGAGTGTCCGCGCTCATGGCCGCGGAGCTGCCTCCACTCTGGGCCGAGCCGGCCGCACCCGTCACCGGTGCGCCGGCAGCGGGATGAGCTGGCGCGGAACCGCCGCCTTGTTGCGCCTTCGCCGCTCCCGCAGATACGAAGCCCAACGCCAGACAGCAAATCAACGCCACAGCCTTAAGCGTGTTCATAGGAGTCCCTTTCGAGCTCGACTCGACCGTCTCGTGCCGCCTGGAGCGAATTCCCGCGTTCCGCCACCGTCATTCTCCCACCGCTGTCAACCCAGCCACCCGCTCCATATAGATGTAGCCGCATTGGTGGCCCTCGGTCGCCGTCGGCCGATCCTGCAGCGCCCAAGCCGGCTTTCCGCCGGAAGGGAATTTTCTAGGACTAGAGCGAGCCATCACTGCCTTCGGCAGCTCCTCGTCCGCCCGTCGCCCTGAATTAAGTCAAATAAATTCAATAACTTAACTATTCATCTGTTTGGACTGCTGCTTGCCACTCTCTCTGCGTACGCTAGCTAGGTGGCTGCGATCCCCGCGCACCGTCCGGCTGGCCCTGGAGAACACTGAAATGAAACGCACCTTAAAACTCGGGGCGCTGTTGGCAGTTTTCATCGTTTTCTCGGCGATCCCCGCGCACGCTGATTCTGGTCCCACGCTCGACTACACGCTTTCTGGCGGCCCGGTTTCGGCCACCTGGTCCATGTCCGAAAATCCGACCCCCTTTTACGTTGCGGACGGCACCGCTTTCGCCGTCAACTCCACCGATCTGGTGGTGGATGGCGCCTCCGTCGAAGACATCATCTGCTTCTTCAACTGGTCTGACTGGGGCGGAGTCAACAGCCTCACGTATCTCCCAGACCTGGTCGGCGCTCAGCTTTATGCCGGCCCGGAAGATTCTCCGACGATGCAAACGGGAACCTTCTATCTGACGGACGAGCTGACCGGCAACTGCTACACGCTCACCGTCACCCAGGCGCCCGAGCCCATGAGCCTGCTCCTGCTGGCCTCCGGACTCGCCGCACTGGCCTTGATGCGCAAAAAGGCTCTCGCGAACTGAAACGCGGCTGAGCTCGTAACGAAAAAAGCCTCCCGGTCCGGGCACGGGGAGGCTTTTTTCTTGGTTATAAGCTTCTCGCGCCGTCGGCGGGCTATTTGCTGCCGGAAGTCTGCTGCAACTCCGTTAGCGCCGCGAGCACTTCCTCGCTATGCGTTGCCGGCTTCACATCCATATACTCCTTCACGATCACGCCCTCGGGATTCACCAGGAAGGTGTGCCGCGCCGAAAGCTTAGTGACGCCCAGGTTCATGATCGAGCCGTACTCGTCGGACACCTTGTGATCCGTATCCGCTAGCAATTTAAAGTTCAGCCCTTCTTTGGTGCAGAATTTCTGATGAGAATCGGTGGTATCCACGCTGACTCCCAGGATCACCGCGTTCTTGGCCTCGTACTGCGCCAAGTCGCGCTGGAAATTGTGCGCTTCGGTGGTGCAGCCGCTGGTGAAATCCTTGGGGTAGAAATACAGAACGACCCACTTCCCGCGATACTCGTCGAGAGTCACGGGCTTGCCTTCCTGTGAATTCAGCGTGAAATTCGGCGCCACTGTGCCCACCGCCGGCGCGTTGTCCGACGCATGCACCATACGATAGGCGCCAGCCGCCAGGATCAGTCCCGCCACTAACAGCACAGCTGCCACAAGCATTCTCGCGCTCCCAGACCGCCTCGTTTTCATGGTTTCACTCCCTCTGCCGCCGCACCTAGTATGCGCTTCCTCTCAATAGCAATCAAAACCAGCCTCCGCGGTTAACGTAGCAACGCTGTGTGGCCGATGAACACTATGTACAGGACCCGGTCGTCGCGCCCGCAATTTCTGCTCACAGAGCAGGCGCCTACCGGCGGCAACGAGCTCCATTGGGAGCGCAACGGTGCGGAAACTTAAAGTTCTGATCGTGGACGACTCCGCCGTGATGCGGAAGATCATTGAGAGGGCGCTGCGCCAGGCCGGCCTCGATCTGGGCGAGGTTCTCGAAGCGGGCAATGGCGCCGAAGCTTTGGTGCAAGTGCAGAAGGGCTCCCTCGACATAATTCTGAGCGACATCAATATGCCGGTGATGGATGGCCTGGAGTTCCTCAAGAGTCTGCCCGCGCTGGAAGCCGCTAAGGGCGTGCCGGTGATCATGATCACCACCGAAGGCAGCGAAGCACGCGTGGTGGAGGCGCTTTCCGCCGGCGCCAGAGGGTATTTGCGCAAGCCGTTCACGCCGGAACAAGTGAAAGAGCGCGTTGGCCCGCTGCTCGTGGGTGCGTTATGACGATCCTGATCCATTCCGCCGTGCAGAAGCGCGTGCCGCTGGACCCCGGTTGGAAATCGGTGCTGGAATGTGCCGCGCTGGAAGTTTTCGAAATGATGGCGGGGACGCGACTGGTCCCGTTCGTCCCGCCGATAGCAGTCCCCGGCGTCGAATCGGTGCCGGAGCGACGGAGCGAGCAAACCGCGATGGTCGGCATGGCTGGGGCGCTTTGCGGCATGACTACCATCCGCTGCTCCGCGGAGACGGCCATTCGGCTCGCAGCAAAAATGGCCGGCGACGACGCCGCCAAGGATCCGAACATCGTCAGCGACGCCCTGGGCGAGCTCTGCAACATGGTCGCCGGGAACTTCAAGGCCAAGGTGAGCTCGCTCGCCGACCACTGCATGCTCTCCGTCCCCACAGTCATCAGTGGCGATAACTATGCGATCCAAGCCGCCGAACCCAGCGACGCCCTCGTCGTTCCCCTCGCATTGGATGGTTCCTCGATCCGCATCTCCCTGATTATTCAATCCTGAAGTGAGTAGTGATTGGTGATGCGCGATGCGCGGTGCCGATGGCAACAACCCAACCCAGGACCAACGAGCACAGGCAAGATTGCCCTCCTTCGGCGGGCAGGCCTGCGCCACGAAGGGCAAATTTGTATCGAATAGAAAATTGTTTCTCCTTTGTTTTCATTGGAGCTCTCATCAGAATGATGGTTTTGTTCGCTTTATTTGTAGCGAATAGAAATGAGGTGAGGCAGTGATGAGTGGTGAGTGCTGGGCGAAGCACGGCGCGGGCGAAAAAAGTGGGACAAATAGTACCGATTAGAAAATGTTTTCTCCTTTGTTGTGAGCGAGTTAGCTCGATTTCTAATAATTTGGTGTAGCGATTAGAAATGCGCGGTGCGGCGGCGGGCGAAAAAGTGGGACAAACACCAGCGATTAGAAATGCATTCGGTATTGGCACGGAAGGAGTTAGGTCTGTTTTTAATATTTTTTCACCAGCGATTAGAAATGCGTGAGTGGTGAATCGTGATTGGTAAGTAGTGAAGCGCGTGGGTGGCCGCACGCAAGGATCTGTGACGAGTGATGGATTGGAACGGGGGCCTTGCGGCAGGCGAGGCACGATTCCCGATATGGGACGCGCGAGCAGCGAGCAAACGCGGGCAGAGTCGTGCATGTGTCTCCCCTGGCCCGAGCGTAACTAGCCGACAAGTGATGTTAACACACGGGTTCTGATAACGCAAGAGTAATCTTCCGGAGGGAGCGAGAGGCGCGGGGGCGGATCGGGCCGGGTGGGGCGCGTGCAACTCAAAAGCTCACAGGAAGGGCGCCGCGGAATGTCGGGCGCTTCGCGCCGTCCCATTTTTATTCGTGGCCAAAGCCACGACCTACAAAGATTTGGGCAAGAATGCGTGGTTGTTGGAACGGGTTGGGAATTCTCGTTTGGAGTACGCGCGGATGGACGGCCACACGGCAGCAGGTTGGGGTCGAGACGCGATCAGGTTTTTGGGGGGAAGCTCTGCATCGTTTTTTGGATGAACTTGTCCACATTCTGCTGAAGATTACTGGCGAATTTTTTGGGGTCGCGAAGCTTCTGCGAGGCGGTGGCCTGCCAGAGTTCAGCTTTTGTGGCGGCGTCCGTGACGGTGATCTTCATTTTGGCCATGCTGGAAACCCACACGTCGGTGGAAATTCCGGTCAGGTCGCCCCAGTAATAATTCTGCACGTCTGCAGCGTACAAGTAGCGTTGCGCGCCGACATCGGCTTTGGGCTGGCCTCCGGCCTCATAGGTGATTCGGAAGTCGGGATTGGTGTCATCTTCGACGAATCCCGCAGCGCGCAGATTCCGGTTAATGGAATCCACGATGGCCATGTTGATGCGTTCCTGGACGTCCTTCGTCTGTTGAGTGAGCAGGTAGTTTGAGCCCCAGGCATATTTTTTGTACTTGGAGAAATTGGCGGATTTGTCGAAGGTGGACTTTACATTTTGCGCGAGGGTGATTGTTGGTGGATGCAGGAGGATAAGGCAGAGCAGGAGTGGAGCTGCGAGTCGTCGGCCAGATGTCATCGGTTTCCTTTTGCCCGTTCGACTTGCGCAACACCGGCGCTCGCTCAGGACAAAATTTCGCTTTGCGATACTTTAGAGGCGGGGGGAGTTGAACCAGTACCGCCCGTTGATACTCCGCAAGTTATTGATTTTACGTTAGGCCAACTTATCCGAAGCGTTCGAATTGGCTGAAGTCCGCTAAACAGCCGCGATACGGACCTCCCTGATGGCTGCGCCGTCCGCCATCGTTGTTACAAGGCCAAAGATATCACGTCTCAGCCGGACGGGTTTCAGATTCGTTGGAGTGAATAGTAAATCCAAGTGTAGCTGAGCCTTAGCGAGGCTGACGCGGGGGATTCTAAACCTTCCAGACCGCTGCAACGGTGGCTCTCTTTGCCGGCGCCAACCTCGCTGGGAGCGCTCGAATTACTCGCATCTTATTTTGACTGAAGAATGTGCCGACCGTAGGTTGGCTGGACGGGCCGGGCGTTTGTCGGGTAGAGCTTGGCAAACGCCGCGACTTGTTCGGCGGAGAGGGTCGCGTAGCTCTTAAATTCGTACCAGGTTACGCCTTCGGTGCACGGCGGGGTAGTCAACGATCCGGAGAAGGTGAAGTATCCGCGATCGGTGGGCAGCAATTCCAGCGCCTGGATGGAGACGGCGGAAACGTTCTCCGCTTTGTCCTTCTCAGTCGGAATGTACTTCCACAACGTCTCAAGCAGCGGGTTAGCCGGCCCTTCCTGGAAGAGGACAGATACAACCGCCAGGTGCCCTTCGGAATCTTGATGGACGAAATGTGCCTCTAATGGAAAGACCTTTCCGTTCACATGCTCTTCGCTGGGGTGATGAAAGTGGAACTGTTTCAAGGTGTAGGTCTTGCCGCCGACCGTGAGCACACTGCCGGGAGCAACGTTGACCTGAATGGTGTGGCCGTTGTCAATAATGTTTAGCGGCGAGGGCTGGTAGTCCAATTTCAGCGCAGGAAGATCAGCCGGCTCCGCTTTCGTGATGTTGATAGGGGATTCGGAATGTCCGAGGGCGCACGCGGAGTAAGCAGGATCGAGCTCAGCCCAGTGTTTCGGACCATCCTCGCCAGAGTAGGCCCAGTGTGCCGGGTGGGTTTCCTGGGCCGCAGCAATCACAGGAAAGAGCAATAAGCGCAGAATCGAAACTAGTAAAAGCGTCTTGCAGCTGGAACTGGAATTCATCTTCGCTTCTCTTTCTCACCGGTTCCCAGTCTTCAGGGCAATTCCGAAGCAGGTTCGAGAACCGGAGTTGAATTGTGTTCTTTTGCGTTCGCGGCTTCCCACGCCCGAACTTTTATCCGCGCTTCATCAAAGAGCCGTTCGTAATTACCTTTCCTGACGGCTTCGCTTGCCTGGGGAGAGAGTGCATTCCATAGCGGGTCGTACTGGTAGTAAACCCGGAGATACTTTTTCTGATCTGGCGGAGCAACTTCGTCTGTCCCGAAGAGAAAGCGATCGGGATGGCGGTTGATGAGATCGGCAGTGATTCGTACGGACTCGGGACTGGCCACAATATATTTCGCGACTTCATCCCACGAAATATCGAAGTAAACATTGCGCAGTTCCGGATCACTAAGAATGGATTCCAGCATCGCGATGTGTTGCTTGACGGGACGAACGACGCGGCCTACGCCGCAGTGTGCCCAGATAATCGGAACGTTCGGATGTCGTTTAAGAAGCGATTTCATTTGGGAAAGATAAATGGGTTCCGCGCCTTCCTTAGGGAAAGGGACGTCAACGTCATTGTGAATCAAGACAACGAGGCCAACCTGGGCCGCGAAATCCAGGATTCGGTCCAGGGCGGGGTTGGTTAGGCTGGCGGTTTCTCCAGAAACTTTAGAGGAGACAAACTCTTTGTGAATCGTGAATTCGCCGATGCCGGAGAAGACTCCGGGAAACGTCTCCAACACTCGGCGGATATGATCGGCGGCATACATATCGGCGGGGTCGAATCCCGTAATCATGGGATCAAAACGAGCTTGTTGTGCGGGCGAGAGAGAGCGATAAGCCATCGCGATGTATGCATCGGTGAAGGAGTAGTAGTAGAGGGGGGCGTCTGTTTGCAAATAATAGGTGGGAGCGAAGTCGCCGGAATTTTGGTAAGACCACTGCTGCTGGAGTGGAATGCCGAAGAGAGCCACGCGTCCGACTTTCGTGCCCATGATGGTGAGGAAGTCGTGAATGTCTGTTCCTTGTTGGATGTAATTGGTTAAATGGAAATGAGAATCATTCACTTCGGGCTCGCCGGGTTTGGCCTGAGCAGAAGCCGTCACGGACGATAGCAAGAAGAGAAGGATAGTCCCGGTCAGAAACTGGATGATTCTGCGCTGCGGGCTTGTGGGTTCGCTTCGCATAAGAGTCGTTTCTCGAGCATCCGCGGCGGAGCCGCTCAGTTTAGTAGAAGCCGGTCACGCCGATCGAGAACACCTGCCCGGTGAGTTGCCCCAGATAGAAGCCGAAGGTGCTGCTAACCGGCGAGTGGTCCACATTAATCAATTGGATGTTCAGGCGCGCGTTGCGTGTGTTCCAGGGGTAATAGTTGCCGCCCACGATGAATTCTTTCGGGTGTCCATAGTCACTGAAAACATAGGAAGTCGCGCCATAGAGTTCAATCCTTTTCGGCACGACCATGTATCCCAACTGAACGTAAAAACCAAAATCCCGAACTGCGCCGACGGGCAACTGTCCATCCGCAACAAAATTGTCCAATCGCCTGCCGTAGCCCTCTCCCTGCAGGAATAAACCGTGGTACTTCATTCCTGCGCCTAGAGCAAGCAATTGATAATGCGCCTTCTCTATCGTCACACCGGGGGCCAGGGCGCCCAGGTCAAAAATGTTGAGGCTGTCG
Source organism: uncultured Acidobacteriota bacterium (assembly GCA_963748395.1). Lineage (GTDB taxonomy): Bacteria > Acidobacteriota > Terriglobia > Acidiferrales > UBA7541 > Palsa-295. Next base: position 95,947 of record CAVVIP010000001.1, read on the forward strand.
GCAAGACGCAGCGTTGTGTTAGACGCCGGCGTACCGATGGGGGCCTGACGATCCTCAGGACTGTAGGTATAAGCGAGATTGAAGCGAGTCGCGAGCTGCTGGTGATCTTCATAGTCACTAAAAGCTCCGCGGGGGCCAAATTCGCCAGTGGTGGGCAACCAAGTTATTGCACCGCCGGCGGAAAGGTCCCGATCGAGTTTGGCTGCCGGTACGTCCAGGTTGCTGTTGTTATTGCCGACCATCCACCTGTACTCGAGCTTCGGAAGTATGTTCCCTTTGGCGAAGACACCTTGCGAGAAGTAAGGGCGGAAGAACTCATCCGCCATGACGCGATCATAGGAGAGCCAATACGGGTGAGAGCCCTGAAGCGATAATGTTCCGGGGTAGGCATTCCAGCCTGCTCCAAGAGTCATGAATTTACCGAAGTCGTAGTACAAGGCTCCGCCAACGGCCACCTGATTGGTGTCCTGCACCGTCCAAAGGAACGTGGAGTATTGAAACTTAGGACTGAATAGCCACCCTTGCGAAAACAGCATGACTCGATGGAATTGGAAATCCTGACGTGGATCTATCGGGACCGGACGGCCAAGGTGGTCGGTAGCGGACTGCTGGCCTGGCAGCTGATTTAGATAGCGAGCAACCATATAACCACTGAGATTAAGCTCTCCGTATTCGCCTCTGCCGACGGTAAAGCCACGGCCTGGGTTAAATTCTCCAAATATCGCGGCGTTGCCTGGCGAAGATTCTGGGAGCAGGGTCTTGTCATCATTGTTGCCCTGAGCCAGCGTGGAGTTTGGGTCGGGCGGCGGACCCGTTTGTTTGTTCGCTGAGTTTGCTGACGCAATCGCGGAGTTGGCACTAGCCGTCGATCCGCCGTTCGACGAGGTAGACGACACGGAGGTCTGCGGCGCAAGAAGCTGGCGCAACGATTCAATTTCCGCCATTAGCTCGTGATTCTGCTTATCGAGTTGTTCGTTTTGTTGAACCAGCTGATCAATTTTCTTGAGGGCGTCGGAGGCGACCTGCGATTGGGCGTTGGCGCTGGTCTCCGCCTTTGGAGTGGTCTGCGCGAACGCGGCGCATGAACCGATAGCCAAGGCCAACAAAACCGAGAGAAATCGAAGTTTCGTTCGATTGAATTGTCCCTGCATTCCAGCCTCGTTGAAAACTCTGCGTGCACCGAAAAGAGTGGACCGGTAGCACATTTGGCCGCACCTACCAAGCCTCCGGAAGATTCCCGTGGGCCACGCACCGCCCGCAAATCAGGTCTGTGACGTGAGCCGGCTGGGACTACTTCTTCAAGCCGACGGATTGTGGCGAAAACAGGTTGTAGTCGAGCTTGTCGGCAACGAGCTCGATGACCTTCTGTGCTTTCACACTGTTCCCCGCTTCGTCGAGACGTGGAGCGAACACGGCGATGGCGCCTTTGCCGGGAACAATGGCGACGATTCCGCCGCCGACGCCGCTCTTGGCGGGAAGTCCTACATGCCAGGCCCAAGCTCCAGAGCTGTCATAAAGTCCTGCCATCATCATGGTGGAGAGGATGTAAGGCACGTCCTCAGGCTTGATGACTTGCTCGCCGGTGGCCGGATTCTTGCCATTATTGGCGAGGACCGCGCCCATGCGGGCGAGTTGCGTGGCATTCACACCGACTGAACATTGTTTTGTGTAGATATCCACGGATTCGAATGGGTCTGCGTAGATGCGATCGTACTTAGCGAGCAACATCGAAAGGGCCTTGTTGCCCGCATTGGTGGCGGCTTCCGATTTGTACACCTCATCAATCAGGACCAACTTCTCTCCGGCGACCTTGCTGTAGAAATCGAGAATCTTGTTCCACTTTTCGTCTTCGCTTTTTCCAGAAATCAAGCTCGTGGTGGCAATGGCGCCAGCGTTCACGAGTGGGTTGCCGGTATGCGTCGGCATGTCCACCACGGCAAGCACGGAATTGAACGCCCGACCGGTCGGCTCGGAACCAATGCGTTGGAATACTTTGTCGTGGCCGAGCTCTTCCATGGCCAACGCGAGTGTGTACACTTTCGAGATCGATTGGATGGAGAACGAGTATTTCACGTCGCCCAGCTCAAAGACCTGATTGTCCGTGGTCACCACGGCTATGCCGAACAGCTTGGAATCCACCTGGGCGAGGTAGGGAATGTAATCGGCGTTCTTCCCGTTCGTGTCGCTGCGATACTTGTCAAAGGCTTCTCGCACGATGGCTTCCACTCGCTCGCGGTTCGGAGCGACCGGGCTTTTGTTGGATTGGCCGTGAACTGGAACGGTGCAAATAGCAGCAACGACCAAAACTGCACCCAAGAAAAACGTCCCAAACCGAGAACTAACTCTGAACATTTGCTACCTCCAGAACTGGAATTAGTTGACTGCGTCGATCCACGAACTCGGCAATGCGAATTTCATATCTAGACCCTCACAGCGGTCAGAATTCAAAACCCTTGCTCCAGTCGTACCGGAACGAGAATTGCAGTTTGTAATCGTTCACATTGAAACCATCGGAGAAATTCACGCGCCTCCCAAACTGGAATTCGCCGCCCACCGTGACTTGTTTTAAGGGATGGAAGAGAACGTTGGCCAAGGCGTAGTCGCCCTGATGGAACGCGGACGGCAGCATTAGATCCGAATTTGAGATGTTCAAGAAGGAATAGCCGATCGAGCTGGTGAAGCGTTCGCTCCAGGTGTGATCGACAAAGGCAACAACGCTGGTAACGGGCAACGCCACGCCTTTGATGGGAGTCACGGGGTTCGATGGATTGGTTTGGACGCCGATGTCAACAGGGGCGTCATTCATGTAATTTTCGATGCCTTTTCCGTAAACGAACTCGAAGCGGCCGACGTCTTTCTTGGTGAAATTGATGTTTGAGGTTAGGTTGATACCCCACCCGATGGCACTTCCGCTGAGATTGGGAAGGGTTCCATTGGAGTCGACCCAAGCGATTTTTCTGACTATTCCGGCCGCCTGGACGTAACCCCAGTTTCTACCAAGACGAGCATGGCCGGTCAGATCGGGCCACTTGAATTGGGGAGAAATGTTTTCCAGGTCGATTCGATCGGCGTAAACCCCACCGTCCGCGCTGGCCCCGGGACGTTCGAGAGCGATTACGACATTGCTGCGACCTTGAATGGGCATCCAGCGCAATTGCACATTTCTAAAGAACACCATGCCGTTCGGTCCCCAGTACTCGAGCGAGTTTGGAAAAACATCAATGTCCATAAACGCGCTCCAGGTCTGTCCGGCGCCGAACTGGCCGAGTTCGCCATAGGCCTGGCGCAACCGGAAGGTGGTTTGTCCGGCGTCCGCACCTGTGCCGAAGAGTTCGAATTCGAAGATGGTTTTGAGATCTCCGAGAGGCGTCGCAGTAGAGGTCTTCACGCCAAAGCGGGTTTGTCGAACACCGGCAAAAACGCTGCCGTCTGGACCGTACTCCCCTGGGAAGGCCGGTAGTTGTGTGGGGCGCTCCACATCAAACCAATTGGGGTTGATGGAACCGAAGTTGTAACCAGTGTCCGTCATTGCGTAGCCGTAAAAATTGATCGAATTTGACGGTTTCGGTTCCTCCGAGTGTTCTACGGCCTGGCGATTATCGGTAACGTCCGGAACACTTGGCCCGGGCACGGCTTGCTGCGCTATCCCCGAGCCGGCGTTCATCTGCTGCTTTAGTTCCTGAAGCTCTTTTTCGAGCTGCAGCAGCTTCTTCTGCATCTCTTGCATATCGGGTTGCGAAGACTGCTCTTGCGCCCGGACAGGCGCTTGCCCGAGTACGGCGAGAAACAGAGCCAGCAACAAGGGGATCAGGCTTCGTCGAGAAACTCGAAGGGAGTCGAAGACCATTGGCTTGCTCCTTGTTCAGATGGGCGTCCAGCAAGGCTCCGCCGTATGCGATCGTGAACCGGCCTGCTGAACGCCAGCGGGTGCTCATTGATTTCGATTGCACGAATCAATTCTGGGTCGTTTTTAGAAGAAGGCACCCCGCACCACAACTAGGGAAATCCCTAAGGCCTCGCTGCTGCGATGGATTTGCCGAAGCGGCGGATGCCGGGTCCGGTTGCCGGGGGATGGCTAAATGGGAATGAGTCTTCGAATGTATGGAAGTAACCAACTTATATATGTATTGCCTTCGCCGAAGCGAAGGAGTATAAAGCCGCCAGTGAGTTGTCGCAGAATGTCCCTTCGAACCAAACTCGGCAGGACGCTCGGTATTGCCTTAGTCAGCGTGCTGCTGTGCGCGATTGTTGCATCAGAGATGCCGGAGCTTCTTTCTCTGACCGATAACGTAGCAAACGACTATACGCTGCGTCGCGCAGACTCTTCAGTCTCACCCGTTCTCGATAGCACCAGAAAAGTCCAGAAATCCACCCTGGAGTTCAACCTTTTCACGCAGGACTTGTTTTTTGGACGCTTGGGCTCGCCCGAAAAGACGGAATCGGCTCTCTGTCTTTTTATCCTGTACTCCGAGCTGCGCAGATAGCCGACCTGTTACATCTTCCGACGATTTCAGCGAACTGACCTTTTCCAGATGGGGCGGAAAGCGGCCCATCCTAGGAATTGGATTTGGTCGTTGGGATTTGAAAGGGGACTCGATGGCCTAGAGGACGCTGGGGGCCTCCAACCATGGCGGCGATTCAAGGCGGCAGTTTCGAATTGCAATTTGAAGGACAGGTGACTGATTTTCACAGTCGCGGCAAGGGGAGTCGGGAAAATTGTTCGCACTTCGGTCACGGGCGGGGTCTCTCGTGGAAACGCCTGCGCCTGGTTTCGATCTTGTCGGCCATCTTCGCGCTCGCGCTGGCGAGCGGATCCAGCGCGTCCACGGACGTGCCTGTCAAGCACGACGTTCTGATTCTCAATGAGGTGGGACTCTCGCATGCGCTGACCGACTTAATGACCCAACAGATCGTCAACGGAATACCAAGCACGCCGGGTCATGACGTTGAATTCTTCACAGAAAACCTGGACCTGCTCTACGAGGCTGACGGCCCGACCTTTTCAGACCGCGAAGAATGGCTTGTTAAGCAGTATGGCGGTCACAAGTTCGACGTTGTCGTCGCGATAGGACCGGACACAATAAGATTCTTGGCGGACTATGCCGGTAAGTTGTTCTCTGGCGTTCCCATTGTCATTTGCGGGAGTTCGTTGGAACAAGCGGGTATCTCGAATCTGGATTCCCGATTCACCGGAACATGGCAGAATCTCGAGCCGGGCAAGACACTTGAAGCAGCGCTACGCCTCTTTCCGAATACCCGTCAGGTGTTCTTAGTGGGAGGCAGTTCGGCTTATGACCGAACGGCGATTGCAGCTACCAAAGAGTTGCTCAGTTCCTCCCATCCCCAAACGCAATTCTCCTATCTGGTTGAAATGGAAATGGGGAAATTGCTGCAAGAGCTGAGGACACTGCCCGAGAATTCCGTCGTGTTATATGTTTCGTTCTTCCAGGATTCGGTTGGAAACAAATTTCTAAATGCGACTAAGGCACTTCCCATGGTCGCTGCAGCCGCCAACGCGCCCGTTTTTGGCATGTCGGACACGTATTTGGGTCATGGCGTCGTCGGCGGGGACGTGATGAATTTTCGAGAACAGGGAAAAGTCACGGCCCGGATCGTTTCGGAACTCCTTGACGGGAAAAAAGTTGAAGACATTGCCGTCGAGTCTGTCCCCAGTGGGTTTATGTTCGACTCGAAGGAACTGAAGCGGTGGCAGGTTCCAGAAAGCCAGCTGCCTTACGCGAGTGTTGTACTGTTTCGCGAACCAAGCCTGTGGGAACGCACCAAGTGGTTTTGGGCGTTTGCGTTCCTTATCGCGCTGGCTGTTTTTTTCTTCGGCGCCTCCCTGCAATACAGTCAAAGACAGTTGAAATTCGTGAGAGAGAGAGAGAGGCGTCTCAGCAGCGAGCTGATTAATGCCGAGGAACAGGAGCGGCGCCGAATCGCTTCGGAACTTCACGATGACTTTAGCCAGAGACTCGCGGTACTGTCGCTGGGTCTGGAAAATGTGGACGAAGCAACGCCGGCATCGCTCCCCGATGTTCACAAGCGATTGCACGAACTTGTGCGATCCACGAGCGAACTGAGCACTGATCTGCACACCCTGTCGCACCAGCTGCATTCATCCACGCTGGAGAGTCTCGGACTTGTTCCTGCCGTGGCCGCGTTATGCAAGGAATTCACTGCGAATCACGAGATCAGAGTTGACTTTACGTCGGTCGAAATCCCCCGGTCGATAAATCCAGACACGGCCCTCTGTGTTTTTCGCATCGTTCAAGAAGGGCTGCGGAACTTGCAAAAACATAGCGGCGCGGAGGTGGCGACGGTTTACCTCAGATTGATCGGCGACAGACTGGAAGTTATGGTGCGAGACGAGGGTTGCGGATTCGACTTGCACGGCCTGAAGAAGAATGAGGGACTGGGGATGCGGAGTATGGAAGAACGCGCACGCGCGCTGGGTGGAAAATTTGAAATCCATTCGGAAAGTGGGAAAGGAACAACACTGAAAGTTCGCCTACCGCTCGTAACTGCTCAGGAGTCGCCACAAAAAAACCTAAGAGCCGCGGTGCGGGATCCGCTTAAGCCAGGATCGTCACGCACCACAGCGTCCCTGACAGGGGAGGAGGGCGTTGCTGGAGTGGGAGCACTCGGACCCCACTGTTAGATTTGACAATAGAAGGGAGGCCGCGCCTTAGGCCACTTTGCGGCAGCAGCGGATGTAGGCAGCCAGTCCGACGAGCTCGACGAACACGGAAACCGGGCACAATCCATCGGGCAGCGCAGCTGCGCTGCCCCAAAAGGAGTCTAACCCATGGAGACCGTATACACGGACAAGGGCCGACCGCGCTGCCTGATCGCGGATGACCACGTAATTTTCGCTGAGACGTTGAAAATCTTCCTGGAGCGGACCTATCCGGTTATTGGCGTGGTAGCCGACGGACGAGCACTGATGGAGGCGGTCCTCAAGCTCAAGCCTGAAATCATTGTGGTTGATGTGGGGATGCCCGTCCTGAACGGGTTGGACGCCGCACGCCGGATTAAGGAGGATGCTCCCAACGTCAAGTTCATCTTCCTGACGATGCAAGCGGACCCCAATCTGGCTGCCGCAGCCCTCGAACTTGGGGCGATCGGGTTCGTCCTGAAGCAAGCGGCCGGGAGCGAATTACTGAAGGCTATTGATCACGTGCTGCATGGAAAGGCCTATCTGAGTCCCCAAATGAGGGCCAATGATTGGGTTGCCACAAAAGCGCGCGCGCGCCAGTTTAATAAGGAATTAAGCCACCGGCAGCGGGAGATCGTGCAGTTGTACGCGGAGGGGCGATCTATAAAGGAAATCGCGAGTCTGCTCAATTTAAGTGAAAAGACTGTTGAATTCCACAAGCATCACATCATGGAAGCTTACAACCTGAAAAGTAATGCAGGGCTGATACTCTACGCTTTGAAGCACGGGCTGGTCTTTGCAGATCCTGAACCGTCCCGCGCGAGCTGTTAGAACCGCACGCCAGAAATTCTATTCGTTCCATAAAACCGACAGATTAGTGCGCTAGGGATTTCCCCAGTAGCGATCCGCGTTCACGCCGCCTAACATCCCGTACAGTTTCAGAATTGCACCAAGCTGCCTGCATCACCGCGGCGAGTTCACGTGTGCATTTCGGACGGAGGCGAACTTGATTCGCCCGCGCCTATTCTTGGCCGACGACCACAATGAATTCCTGGAAGCCGAAATCGCGCTGCTGCTACCTCACTTTGACATCGTGGGCGTAGCAACCGACGGGGCATTCCTTGTGTCAGAGGTTCGGCGCCTGCGCCCGGACGTGGTTGTAGTTGATATCACCATGCCCGTGATGAGCGGCATAGATGCAGTAGAGACGCTGATGAAGTCCGGTTCGACTGCCAAGTTTGTATTTTTGACGATTAATACTGGCGAAGAATTTGTCAGAGCTTGCCAGGAGGCGGGCGGTCAAGGTTACGTCTGGAAATCTCAAATCAAGGCTCATCTGATCCCGGCAATTAATTCTGTACTGGAGAACAGACCTTATGTTTCGCCATTAAGCGCTACGTAATCGGAGCGAATGCGCGAAATGGGAGCGTTTGCTAGGGATTTCCCTAGTTGCTTGCTCAACTGGAACGACTTACAAGCGTACGTGGCCCGGATTCGCCAGGAATTTCCGATCGATGGCAAACGGATGCTGTTGGCTTGGGTCGAGAATCACCGTAGCCAAGATCGTGCGTGATTCAAGCTCCGCCGCCGGTGCCGACGAGCGCAGAACAGGCTTAGAAGGATGAGCGAAAGTTCAATCATGCTAAAAAAAACTCTTAGCTCGGAAACGCTTCTGAAACTTCTGCAGAAATGTATGGCCATTCTCTGTTGTGCGTTGCTTATGCCGGGAAATGCTGTGCAAGCGAGGCAGGCGCAGGCACCGGCGGCGGGCTCGACACAGCCAGAAGCTGCGAACCTATCCGCGGACCACCTTGACTCGCTGGTGGCCCCGATTGCCCTGTACCCGGATCCACTGCTCGCTCAAGTGCTTGCCGCATCAACCTACCCCTTGGAACTGGTTCAACTTCAGCAATGGTTAGCTAAGAATAAAACGTTAAAAGACAAGGCACTCGTTGATGCAGTGCAGAAGCAGCCCTGGGACCCGAGCGTCCAATCCATGGCCGCGCTTCCGGATGTGGTCAAACGTTTGGTGGACGACATTCAGTGGACGGACGAACTCGGCAATGCATTCCTGGCGCAGCAGGGTGACGTAATGGATGCCATCCAGCGTATGCGCGCGAAGGCGCAGGAAAAGGGCAACCTGAAATCGAATGAGCAAATGAAGGTCGAAACAAAGGTGGTGGAAAGCAAGCAGGTGATCGTGGTGGAGCAGTCCAATCCGCAGGTCGTGTACGTTCCAACCTATGACCCGGTGGTGGTGTACGGCGCGCCAGTTTATCCCTACCCACCCATCTACTATCCGCCTCCCGGGTATTACGCCGCGGGAATGGCGATCTCTTTTGGTGTGGGCTTGGCGATGGGAGCAGCCTGGGGCGGAGGATGGGGCTACAACTGCGGGTGGGGCGGCGGGAACAACAACATCAACATCAACACGAACAACAATTTCATCAACAACTCGAACCGACAAAATGTCGGGAATGGTAATCGTCCCTCTCAGCAGCCCAATCGTGGAGGGGGAGGCAACAACTGGCAGCACAATCCGCAACACCGAGGCGGAGCTCCGTATTCAAACAGGGACACTGCGAACAAGTATGGCGGCACAAGTCGCGGGGCTTCCGTCTCTGATCGTCAGGCCAACGCGCGGCAACAGCAATCTCGTCAACAGGGCAACCGACAGCAAGCCGGCACCATGGATCGCGGCGGCGCTGGTGGAGGCAGACAACAGTCGGGCGGCGGTAACCGCGGCGGTGGAGGAGAACGTGTGGGGAATCGAGAAGTCTCCGGCGGTTCGGGCGGAAGAAATTCCGGCGCGTTCGGCGGCTCCTCCAAAAGTGGGAGTGCAGCGCGTGCTAGCGGTTCGCGCGGGAGCTCCAGCATGGGCGGCGGGGGAAGTCGGGGCGGCGGCGGTGGCGGACGACGGAGGTAAAGAAGTCATGGACCCAAGGAAGCTCAAATGAAAACGGGAAAAAGACATCTAGCGCCGCGGAATACGTTCGCGAGGTTTTCGGCAACTGTCGTTTGCTGGGCCTTTGCGCTGCTCTGCGCTTTGTCTTTGTTCGCGCAGCAGAAACCATCCGAGACTTCGTCGCAAAGCCAGAAGACGTTCACGACGGCTAAAGAGGCCGCTGACGCACTCGTCCAGGCCGCGGGGAGCTTTGATGTGCCGGCTCTGGAACAGATTCTCGGCACTGGCAGCGAGGATCTGGTCGCCTCGGAGGATGCCGTTCGAGACAAGAACAGCGCTGTTGCGTTCGCTGCAGACGCTCACGAGAAGACTTCGCTTATCGTGGACCCCAAGAATCCGAATCGTACAACTCTCGTGGTGGGAGAAAGAAATTGGCCGTTGCCGATTCCCATCGTGAAGCGAAATGGGGTGTGGCTGTTTGACACTTCCGCGGGCCGTAAGGAAATTCTGTACCGTCGCATCGGAAGCAATGAATTGGATGCCATCGAAATCTGCCGCGGCTATGTGGACGCCCAGCGGGAATATTCTCTGGAAAGGCATGACAACTCGCAAATAAATCAGTACGCACAGAAAATCATAAGCAGTCCTGGAAAACACGACGGTCTGGTGTGGTGGAATCCGGATAAGACCCTAGGCGGGCCAATCGCCGAGGGTATCGCCGATGCCCTGCAAGAGGGCTACACGGATAAAGCCAAGCCGTACCACGGATATTTCTTCAAAATTCTGAAAGGACAGGGCCCCGCGGCCCCGCTTGGAACGATGGATTTTGTCGTAGAGGGGGCGATGATCGGAGGTTTCGCTCTTGCCGCCGCTCCAGCAGATTATCGCGTCACGGGCGTCAAGACATTCATCGTCAGTTACGAAGGAGTCGTCTATCAGAAGGACCTGGGCCCGGATACGCTCAAGATTTTCAAGGAAATGGAGCTCTATAACCCTGACAAATCGTGGAAATCCACAGATGACAATTGGCCGCCGGACGCATTCAGTGATTAGGCTTCGGTGGTAATGACTGAATTGCTTGCGATGCTCGCGAATCTCTCGTCGTGAGTGCGAGCCACCAAGCCTCCTATGTCTACGCCAACTAAGCTGCATGAACCGCCTGACCTGTCACTGGTCCTGGGTGGTCCGCTGTTTCAGATCTTTAGGCGGGCGCACTTATCCGGCCCTACACTGGAACTCCTGCAGCGTCGGGTTTTGTCCATTTCGCTTTTTGCCTGGTTGCCACTCGCGATCTTGACAGCTATTGAGGGGCATCTCCGCGGAGGTCAATCGCTGACTTTCGCGGGCGACATAGAATCGCACGTGCGCTTTCTGGTGGCGCTGCCGCTCTTCCTCGCTGCCGAACTAATCGTCCACACACGCATCAGGCCAGTGGTCAGGCTTTTTGTGGAACGCCGAATAATCGCTGCCGAAGACATGCCAAGATTTTATGCCGCCATCGATTCCGCATTGCGGGCACGCAACTCGGTATGGCTAGAGCTGGCTTTGCTCCTTTTTGTGTATGTCGTGGGGCACTTATTCTGGCAGCACAAGGTCGCTTTGGGAGCGGCTACGTGGTATGCCATGCCCGACGCGACCGGTATACACCTCACATTAGCGGGCTACTGGTACAGCTTCGTAAGCATTCCAATTTTCCAATTCATTTTCCTCCGTTGGTACCTGCGGCTTGGAATCTGGTTCCTATTTCTGTGGCATACATCCAGATTGAAACTTCGATTGTTGCCGGCACACCCGGACCGTGCTGGCGGAATCGGTTTTCTCGGAGCAATTAGCTACGCTTTCTCGCCGGTCCTCCTGGCGCAAGGCACCTTATTGGCGGGGCTGATCGCCAGCCGGATCTTCTACCAGCAGCAGAGCCTGCTGTCATTCAAAACGACGATTATCATGCTGGCTGGATTTTTCGTTCTAGTGATTCTTGGTCCGCTTGTCATCTTCACGCCTCATCTAGCGCGGGCCAGAAGAAGTGGCTTGGGAAATTACGGAACCTTAGCGACAGCCTATGTGAGCGATTTCGATGAGAAGTGGCTACGCGGGACCACAAAAAGCAAGCTTCTGGGCACAACTGACATCCAGTCTCTTGCCGATCTGGCGAACAGTTACGCGGTCGTGAGCGAAATGCGACTGGTGCCGTTCACGCTGAAAGACATGGCTCGCCTAGCCATCGTTACCGCTTTACCAATCGTGCCTCTGCTGCTCACGATCATGCCCCTCGAAGAACTACTGGCTCGAGCCCTCAAATTTATTTTCTGAGGAGAGCACATCGATTCCGTCCTTGACCTGTGACCGCTGGTCCCGAAGCGGCATTCGCAGCTAATTGATCGTCCTTTCGAGTAATTTGATTACGTCGGATACGAGCATGCGAATCCTACTGGCATGGTGCGCGTGTCTGTTTGTGGCGCCGTCGGTGGCGATGGCACAGACCGCTCCGGACGAGGTCAGAAAGGTCGCGAGAAACCCATTCGCCGACGAAATCAAGCTTACGTTCGAGGAAGATTTCACCTTCAACGAGGGACGTTATGATGGCAGCGCGAATTCTCTTCAGATTCAACCGACGATTCCACTCCTCATCGCGGGAGATTGGCTTCTTGTAACCCGAGTGGTGGCGACGGCGATCGCGTATCAGCCGAATTCACTCGCGAGGAGTGGCGGGACCACCGGATCAGGAGACACCACCATTTCCTGCTTCTTGACGCCGATACACGCGGGAAAACTCATTTGGGGAGTGGGGCCGGCAGTTCTGATCCCGACTGCTACCAGTAATCCGCTGGGCGCCGGAAAATGGGGCGTGGGGCCGACGGGCGCTGCGCTGGTGGAGCCGGAATGGGGATCTGCCGGCGTGCTGGTTCAGAATATTTGGTCCGTTGCCGGCGGCTCGAACCGTACACCTGTAAACCAACTTCAGATCGAGCCGTTGTTTTCCTACAATCTGCCTCGCGGCTGGTACGTCACGAGCAATCCCACAATTGTTGCTGACTGGACGCAGTTGACGGGCGAGCGGTGGCTTCTACCAATCGGCGGCGGTGCGGGCAGTAGCTTCAATATCGGGAAACAAGCGGTTGATTCGAATCTCACGGTGTATTGGAACGCGATTCGCCCTGCCAATCAGTTTTCGCCGAAATGGCAGCTGAACCTGGAATTCACATTTCTCTTTCCGATTCCGAAACACGCAGGAAAAGAGCACTAATGGTCGGGCCGAGTAGCTCCCTCTGCTTAACAATTCCGATACCCAGTTGAGAATCGCGCCGTCAGAATTGAGAAGATCTGGATTGCCTGTATTTCAGGAACTTTCATGGGTGCTAGAGGGTGATACTGCCTGAGATCTGCAGGGAGTATCCCTGGAATGTTGATCGGTTTTCGAATTCTCGAAAAAACTTTACGCCAAGGCTGACCTTGCGCGCCGGCAGGATCACATTTGCGGCGAAACCGAGAGAATTAACCTTGTAGTGCGCCGCAGCCTGAGCGGGGGTAATCGTTGGACCACTCTTATCCGTCGTCTGCCATTGTCCATAGCCCACTAGCCCGAGCTGAAGGCGAAAATCTTCTCGCAAAGAGAACGCCTGCGTTAGCGAATAGTCGAGGTCAAAATTTTGACCGGGGTGAATGTATGTGCCCTGCTGGGTGGTGTGGAATTCATGCATCTGAAACGCCGACACCGCCGTAGCTTTGTTCTTTGTAAGATAAAACGTTTCGCCCGCCGACGCCGTGTGGGTCCAGTATCCGGAACCCACGTTGTTGTTTGCGCTCGCATCGTATCGGCCCGTCGGCGCCAAGAAACCATAGGCCGCACGAATATCAGCGCGTTTCGTACGCCAGCCGAGAATGAACGGTTGATAAAAGGAATCCGCAAATCCTCCGCCTCCGCTCAACGCGCCCTCCACATCAGAAGTGAGCGAATTATTGGCGATCGGCAAGGTAGCAGAACACGAAAATACCGCACCGCCCAAATTCGTTAGCTTCTTCTTGCTTACAAAAACAAAACTATTCATGTCCATGATGATGGAGTTTTGTCCGGTGGCGAAGATTTCGCCTTCGGGCCCCCTCAGTTCGTCCCGTGCGTAAAGGATAAAAACGTTCGCATATGTGAACCCAGCTTCGGGAGTGACTCCCGAGTTTGTAGCACTCATTCCTACAGGGTATACGCCCCTAATCTGAGCTTGGCAGGGTACGGCAAGCACGCAGATCGCAACGACCGCCCCTAGCGCCGCCACAAGGGCCGCTCCAACGGCCGCAATTAGATTGCTATTTGCAAATCCTGTTTTTTGCGTTTTAAGCATGTCCCATGGAATCGAGATAGACTTAGGCTCCCAGCTTGTTGCTGCGACTGGCTACCATGCGCGAAAGTGGCACCAAGATCAGCAAACCAACAATCGCGACGACAACAATCATCACAACTACTTTGGGGTCGGTAAAACTCTGTCCGCCGACCACGAGCGCCGCTGCAATGTTGCGTTGAGCCGTTCCCAGTGCCAGCACCCCTCTGGTGCCCTGACCGGGGCCACCCAAAAACCAACCCAAACCAATTCCGACGGCGAGGAAAAGGATGCTCGCCAGGATGCCGCGAGTGCCGAACAGGTCAATGATGTTTCGAATGTTTGTTATTAGGAGCAGCACGACCATAAGCCCGAGGCTCACAGTGGATAAGCTATTGAGCAGAGGCCCGACTCGAGCCGCAACGGTCGGCGTAACGAGCTTTTACCGCCAGGCCAACAACCAAGGGGAGCAACATCAGAAGCACGAGGGAGCGAGCGATCTTCCCGGAATCAACCGATACCCCTTCGATTAGCCGAGGCAATACGAGGGGCATGTATCCGACGGTTAGGACCATAAGTAACACCATCAAGCCCACCGCGAACGCGAGATCGCCCTTGGCGATGGCCGCGAGCTTCGGAAGGAAAGGTGCGCCGGCAGCCGCGCCCAGCAGCAGCAGTGCGACACCCAGAGGTTGGTCGAGCTGAAGCAGCTTCGCGATGCTGAAGGCCGCAATCGGCATCAGGACAAAATTCACAAGCAACGCCAGGGACACAAGCTTCGCATTCCGAAGCGGGGCTAGTATCTGGCTAATGGTGAGACTCAAGCCGACCGCCAGCATACTTGAGACCACAAACAGCAACAGCGTTACCGGAATCACTTTGCTCAGCAGGTCCATTTTTGCCTTCGATCGTGCTCTCGGTGCGGCTACCTCTCTGATTGGTTCGAGCAGCCCTCACATCCGAGCAAGATTTTTCCAGAACGTCTCGAGGCTGTCCGTCCCGCCGAATAAAGTCGTGAAGATCGTAGAGTCGGCTAAGAGGATGTGTCCGGCCCGTTCATTTTTCGGAGGCATCCAGATGAACGAGTTGAACTCGGTGTTCCCCGCAGCTGTGAAGGGGTGGGGTCGATCGAGATCGATCGGCTGGCGCGTGAGTACGTGGACGGATTTCGCGTCGTCGGTGGTTAGCGCGTAGTGTGGCAGGTGGGGATGAAAGTTAAACGTGCTCACCCCATTGAGCAAGCCAAGTTTGTCGAGGTCCCGGTTGACCGTCAGCGGCGAGATCTGCTTGGTGCCCTTGACGAGCGCCGGGCGCAAGCCAAATTGATTCATGATCGGAACGCCGAGCGATTTCATCAAGGAACGCGTGTACTGTCCGAAGCGCTGCTGACGAGGGACGAGAGCGTCACCGTGGTGCGCATATTCCATCTGCCGCTGCTTCATGTCGTTCGTGAAACCCACATCGTGATGTGGGCCGATCATCAGGCAGGTCCCTTCGCGTTTCAGCCACTCGCGAATCGCCGCAATTTCTTCGGGCGTCGCTTCCTGCTCTGACACCAAGTGGTCGAGACCGAATACCATGAGCGTGTCAGTGTCCTGCAGAATTCGTTCATCTATCGGAAGCTTGAATCCCGCCTGATCAATCCGCTGGAATACGGCGACCGGTTGGGTAGTAACTTCGCAAACCACTTTCTGAAACGAGAGCGTTGAGCGATGGAACAACTCCAACGTGCCTGCGATTCCTTGCAGGAAGTTTTTCGCGTCCCACTCCGTGGTTTCATACTCTGGCCAAGCGACCCTGCGGACCTCGGTCATGGTCGAAAAGCGGTTATCCATTTCCGTGAGGTCGCGGTTCGATTCCCACGGATAGCTCCACGTCCAGTAGATGGAGACCCTTCGTTTTGCAGGAGCATACTTCCGGGGTATGTGGTCCTGGTTGTACGTGCGTGGCGGCTGAACCGTGGTGCCCATGACTGTTTCCTCTCTCGCTGCCCTTCGTTAGAGCAGGACAGTTATTGTTTCAGCGTCCGTTCCCCAGCGACGCGAGGTATCGCAGAGACTTAATGCCCGGCAGGAAGAAGTAAGCGCCGCCTCGAATCGTTGTGAAAGCTGGTAGACCCGTGATTTTCTTGCGGATGGGCCGCTTCGGGATCGTCATGTCAAACGTACCATCTTGCGTGCCGATGATTGGATCGCGCTCGTTTCCCAGCTCATGGAAGTTCGGATCGTTGGCCCACACGTTCATCGCAAACTCAAACTGCCGGACAAGGCTGGCGCAACCGATGAATGCCGCGATACCTCGCTCTTTGCCGTCTTCGGGCGCGCCTTCCGGCAAGGGCGGCCCATAGGTGCCTCCGCGTCGGATCATTTTGCGCTGCTGCATGTTCACCGCGGTGTCGCGCGGATTCATGCGCCGAATATGCGCGCCCAAAGGACACGCATAACCGTACGGGTCCATCTTTGCGTAGGCAAAATCATTGGTGCGCTGGGGATCTGTGCCGAGCTGGGGATCATCCTTCGCTGGCGCCAGGACCAGTGGAGCACCGCTCCGCCATCGCCCCATCAGCTTGGCCGCGATCAGTTCCTGCTCTTCACTTGTCTGGCCGTGTTGTTGGAGAAATGACCGAAATGCACCGACGTGCTCCTCCATCCTCAGATAGGCCAGGTAGCTACCATTGCGACTAAGAGATCTCGGGCTGCGGCAACTCACGGGGTGGACCTTTTTCGTCCGGATAGCCGAGAAAAAATTCACCCGGTTTGATCGGCGGACCTGAGCCAGGCGTCGGCTCCACTCCCGTTCCCGCAATGACGGGCTGCGAGAGCCGATCACGGTAGCCAAAATGTTCGCGAACAGCGTCGAATGGCGGGATGGCCTCGAGATCCAATGACGACAGAACCTCCACACCTTCGCATTGAGACAAGTACTTGTCATGTTCCTGGCGGCACCGCTCACGCTCCGCGACGTCGCGGGCGAAGAGTATGGTGATGGCATGGAGATCTCGACTTGCCAAGCCTCCCACCCAGTGCGAGGGGTCATTCGCCCCCGTTGTGCCAAGGATGGTTGCTCGCGCAGCCATCCCCTGACGGAATTCCTCAGGGAAGGTGGCCAAAGATTCTTCCGCCACACCTAGCGCGCGCAAGCCGTTCCAGGTGAAGGCCACTGTCACCCACCGTGAGTCCAAGGCGCTCGAGCCGACGGCACTGGCCGTGCCTACTTTGTCGAGGACACCGGTCAACCACGCGCGTCCGCCCGCCGCATGCCGAAATGTGAGGAATTCGTAGCGCGCCGCGAGGGCCGGCGGACGTGCAATCAGGAAATGCTGGATGTCGTCAAACTCAAGCACCGCAGAGTCTCCTCAAGGCGTGTTGCACACGATGATGATCGTCGAGCGAAACTTTCGCTACTGCATCAAGTCGAGCATTCCAGAAAATGCCGCCTTGAGCTTGAGGGCCTTCTTGACCTCATCGGCCGTAACAAACGGATATTCTCCGTATTCCAAGAAGCTGGGGCACTGATGATCACGAACAAACTTGATGAAGGCAGGCGGGTTCGTCTGCCAGTCTTGCGGGAATCCTTCCAGGTTCTCGAATACGGTGCGGAGACCGAACTTTGGTGAACAGAGATCACTGCGTCTTCGGTGTACTTGTCGAAGTCGGTATCGAAAATTCCCTGGTACATGAAGTAGGTTTCGCCCTTAATCGGAAATAGCACCCAGCGGAGGTAGTGGAGCTTGAGCGACAGCCAGACAATCCGGCTGGCCGGCCACCGCCTTTTCAAGTGTTTTGCGTACTCGATAAAAGACTGGCTCTCTTCCCGGGATGATCTTCGCGATGATCGTGAAGCCATAGCAGGCTGGGGTCCTGGGAAAGATCGGCCCGTAGCGCCCATCTTCCTTCTTGAAAAACCCCTCCTTCGGGATTGCCATCGCAGCCGGTTTTGTAAAGTCGTCTTGCTTGGATGCTGTCGCCTGGCTTAGGATCGTTGATTGCGCCTGGTCGCGTTGCCATTTTTATTCTCCTGTGATGGCTTGTAAAAAAGCGATCACGCATGCCCCCGCTGTGTCTGCAAGAACAATCCGAATCGACGCCCGGGTTGCAAGCCAGTCCGCCGACACTATTTTCGGAACAGACGATATTCTCTCCAGCAAACCTATTTAGGCTGTTCCGGGCCACACCAGCAACTAGGGAAATCCCTAGCCAAATGATTCAGGCGAGCGCAGTTACCGCTGATAGCGATTGAAGTCCGAATTGATGGCCGGGAGAGGAATTCAATCGGACGGTAGACGTTGCGTGAGTGCGCCGAAACGAGAGGCGGTGTCAGGATACGCTTACAGAAGATTTTGCTTCGTCAACTCTTTCACGATGAGTTTGACGAGCCCATCGATTACTTTTTTCGCCGATTTCGGATTGAATGAATCGCTGGTGCCGGTCCAGATGAGTTCGTCATCCTGCGGGGTCGCTGCATAATAATTCGTCTCCACTCGCACCGTCGTCTCTTCACGCAGGTAATCGGGACTATAAACCTGCCGGTAGGCCGCGCCGTAATAACCATAGAACGAGTGGTAGTAGCCGTAAGGAACGGCGTAACTATGGCCGGGTACGTAGGTGACTTTTTTATCGACTTTGATTAACCGCGAAACAAGGACGGCATCGATCTTGAAATCGCGAATCTGGGCTTTCAAATAGTCAGGGTCCAGTTCGGCAGAGTGGGGGCGGAACAGTATTGTGTTTCCGGGAACCACCTCAAGGTGGTCACTTGCGAGTGCAGACGAAAGGTCGTCTTCGAAGTCTGCGCGAACTTCCGGATTCTCGCTCATGCCTATCACCAAAATCCGGTGAGGCTTCGGACCAGAATATTTGGGATTGGTCCAACTCACGAGGAGCTTCGGGCCTCCGGCATTCGCAACGGGCAAGACGGCGAGCGAGCACAATATCAGAGCCCAGATCGCTGCAGCTGCGAAGAGCGTAGGTGAGCGTGTGATTTTCAATGTCATTTCCTCAGCAGGTCCCGAATCCTGTCCGCGCCTTCGCGTCCCAGGCATTGCTCGTTGTCGCGGCATCCACCGTAACGATCTATGCTTTCGCCCGACTCTGTCGCGGCGGCTAGCATATCAAATTGCTCAGGGGGGCCGGGACTCGGGGAGGCATTGCGAGCGTTTTTCGTTCCCGGAGTCCCGCTGGAGTCTTCCAAGTCGGTAGGGGTGGTACCGACCGAGCCCATATGGGGTGGTGCTTCTTACCACTGATAGACCCAGGCTCGCTGCCCAACAACTAGGGGAATCCCTAGTGCAGCCCCGGGGCTTTGGGATCGTGATCTACTGGATGAAACTAAATGTCACCAGCTAGATACAAATGGTGGAGGCGGGGGGAGTTGAACCCCCGTCCGAGAAACCTTGCAACACGAAGACTACATGCTTATCCCGTTCCGTAGGTTTCGCTGACAGAGCTCAGAACAGGCAAGACGCGCTGGCAGCTAGTCCGATGATCTCGCCGCCGCATTACGGACCGAAACGCGACAGCCAGCCTACTGTGTGACGCCCCGACCCACGCGCGTAGGTGACGCCTGGGGGAGCGCGTAGCCTAATTTAAGTTAGGCTGCGAGTGCCAACTGTGAGTTGCCAGTTGTGTTGTTCCACCATCTTACGGGGAGGTGGGTCCCGGCATGCCTTCGAGCCGCTACAGTTTCCGTCGAAACCGTTGCGCCCCCGTTGGTCAAGAGTAGGATAGCACCTCCGCGAAGGGCGCGCCAAATCGTTGGGCAAGACGTTCGACCACAGGTTAGTGAGAATGCCAGCCGCGCGTTTGACGTGGGACGAAGTGCGCTACTGTGCGCGGCGGGCAGAAGTATCAGGAGTGTGCCCGGTCCGCGGCCAATCAGGCAAACGATCTGCCCAAAAAAAAGACGCCCGCGAGAGGAATGTCTCGCGGGCGTCCGATAAATTTCAGTAGATTTAAATCGCTACCACGAGTTGCGCAACCTGCTGCCCGGCCAGCTTTTGGCGAGGTTATAGGCGTTGACGGTCCCGATGCCGCTGGGGTAGTCGTAGCCTGTTTTCGTCACGTATGCCGGCTTGTAGGACGAGTTGGAGGTGGAAAGCACGCCGTTGGTGGCGCCGTCGAAGTAGCAATTGAACGAGCCGAGGGTGACGCCATCGATGACCAGCGGCAAGCAATTGACATCGTTATCGCCCAAGGTCACGTCGTAGAAAATGCAATTCGAATTGGCCTGATTGCCCAACGTCGAGTTGCAGGAGCTGTTGCCCTTGAAACCGTACTCGAGACCGGCGAGCGCGTAGTAAACAAAGTCGGGATTGCCCTGGTAGGGTTCCGACGTCTGGTTGATGACGGCCTGGATGCCGGCCATGATCGGCGCCGCAAAGGAAGTGCCGCCGCCACCAGACCAATTGACGGGATCTCCGACGCACGGCGCTCCAAAGAACCCCGGCGTCGGATCGGAATAGCAGATCACGTAGTAGTGGCCCCAAACTCCGTTACCCGCGAAGAGTGACACATCCGGAACGTCGCGTACGCCGTCGGCCGGATTGCCGTAGACCAGGTATTGGAACAGGGGTTTTTTGTAGCCGCGGCAATTGCCGCCTACTACGCCATCAATCGTCGGATTGCCGTAGGCGCAGGCGCTGGGTCCGCCGCTTCCGCCTACCACTCCGAGGAAAAATTCTTCGCCGACGGCGCTGTTGCACGAACCGCTTGGGCCGTACGACTGCGTGTAGCCGAGAGCCAGGGTGATGAGCTGGCTGCCACAAGAGTCGTTCCAGGGAATTTCGGGAATGTACGAGAGCGCGGACTCGAAGTAAGGACTGTTGGTGTCACTCCAGTAGCTGGACGTGGTGCCGAGGAAGGCGTCTGCGTAGTCCGTTCCGCCGACTGCAACGTCATACGGAGTGGTAGCAAAACCGCTCGCGTTGATACCACCTTCAGCTGCGAGCGCGAACTGATCCGAGGTGGCCGCGCCGGCGTCACCCGTGGAGACGAACACGGACACGCCCTCGAACACCGCGAGTTGATAGAGCTTATTGATGTAGGCATTGAGGGACGAACCCAAAAAGCTTTCCGATTCGCCGTAACTGATGCTGATGATCGCGGGTGGCCGGCCTTTACCCGTGAGCAAATTCTGGATGGCGATGAAGCCGCCGAAGTTGGTGTCCGTATCCGCGCAAGAGGCCAGGACAATCGCGGCACTTGGCGCTGCTGCGGTGGCCCATTCGACGTCCACGGCTGCTTCGCTGTCGTTGCCGTTTACTCCGGGATCGTCACACGCGCCGCCGTTGAAAGGATTCTTGGAGGGTTGCGGATGGATTTGCGCCAGGCTGCCCTTCGGGAATTTCTTGGAGAGGCCGAAGGTCTTGCGGAAGGTGTACCAGTCAGCGGCGGAATAGAGGTTGGTGTCTTCCACGACCACGACCGTCTGGCCCTGGCCGGAAGCTCCGCGGGCATAGAGTGGATTGATGTTGTAGATGGTTTGCAGGTCGCCCGGCACCAGCAGCTGGAGGTCGTCGGCTGCAATCGTGTAGTTGGCGCGGGGCTTCAGGTTAGGGTGCGGCCGGAAGTCATTCATGGAAACGACGCCATGTACCACGGATCCCAGAGCTGCCGGAACACTGGGATCGCTGAAGTTGGCGATGTGCGGTTTGCCGTTCACGGAAAGATTGTGAATCTCTGTGTGGAATGCGGTGCGGACCGCGCTGGCGGGACCGGAAAAATCGATCACGCCGTTCGCGCGGTAAACGCTGTGCACCGTGAATCCGTGGGTTTCCAGCCAGGTGGTGACCGCGGTGACGTCTTCTTCCGCTGGACCAAATTTTTCTGCGACTTCGTCTGAGGTGAGCCACTGGTGGAAGGAGGATGACTTTTCGTCGTGCAACTGATTCACCAAGGATTCCGCGGCCTGTTCTTGCTCAGGAGAGCGATTAAGAAGTAGGTACATGTGGTGGAGTTGCAGATCGTCGGACACCGGGCCGCGGTCATTGGCCGCGTTCATTTCCGGGCGCGTGTTCCCTGCAAGTCGAACGAGATGGCGTTCGTCAATGCTCTGCGTGATCAGCCGTCGCTGGAAACGAGCGGTTTGTGCGGATACCGAAATGCTAGATACCAGGCCCACTGCGAGTAGACCCACTGCTGCAACCCAAACGCCCACGTTTCGTGACATGCAGTTCGCTCCCTCGGAGTAATTGTCCGATCCTCCCAGGCGGGAGGAGTGCGCGGGAGTGTACTGTAGGCGGCGAGGGAAGGGGAAACGAAAAAATGTAAAATGTACGTAAATTCGGAGGGAGTGGAGGACTAGGGGGCCCAGTACCGTCGCTTCGCCTCGAATTTAGGTTGAGGGTTGGTCCGCGCGGGCAGCCTAGCGAGTGAGAGATGTAATGAGGTCTGGGTAGCCCGAGTATCGTGCGATTAGCTCTTGGCGCTTTCCGGTTTCGTAATCCTCGTATTCGAATCCCGGGGCCATGGTGGTTCCCATCAGCGCGTATTTCCCACCGTGGCGGAGGCGCGAACCCTGCCACACTCCTCCAGGAACGCTGTGCTGCAAATGCATCCCGGCGGCGATGTCCTGGCCGAGCAGGAACACTTCGCCTGTTCCATCCGGCTTCAACTGCAGCATCTCCACGGGATCGCCCAAATAAAAATGAAACAATTCGTCGCCGCGCACGCGGTGCATCGCCGAGAACGTGTCTGGCGTCAGCATGTAATAAATCGCGGTGGAGATCGCGCGGTCAGCGGGATAACCGGGGAGCAAGCTTTGCGGGATCACCGGCGCGCCGCGGTATGTTTCTGAGAAGTAGCCGCCTTCAATGGGGTGGGGGCGCATGTTCAAGAGTTCGCGAATCTGTTCGGCTGTGAGCATTGCGTTTGCTCTCCGTCTCGGTAAGGGTAGGTTCTCAGTGACAGAACCGCTTCCGCGTCCTTACTCTGACAAATATGGAGATGCATCTTAAGCCTGAAACGGAATCGCGCCTAGTTACACAGCATTGGAATCGGGCGCTTTCTGGTTGGAGACGATCGAACACACGTATAGCTCGGCTTTCAGTAGCGGGGAACTGCAGCCCAGCAGCGTTCGACTAATTACTCACCTTATGATGCGAGTTCGGAGCGAGACTGCACTAGATCATCAGTCTCTGACGCAAGTCGTTCTGCCGTCGTGATCCGTGTAAGGATGCTGTCCTGCCGGGCATGACGGAGGCTCGCCTGGCCGGGCTGCATCTCGGTCGTGGTCTCTGTCACGGTCTTTATCCCGGTCGCGATCTTTGTCCTGGCCCGCCGGGCCTGGATCTCCCGGAGGTCCTTGGGGGCCTGCTGGGCCGGCCGCTGGCGTGGTGGAGCACCCGCCGATCAGAAGCAGCAGCGACAACGTGCACGTGAATAATGATTTCTTCATTCCAGTTCTCCCTTATGGCGTGACTCGCGACAAAAGCCACTCGCGCAAACGATCCCACATGTTTTGGATAGTACGCAGAACGCACATCTCAGCGCTGTACTGATTCGCACAGTTGTCGAACAGGGTGGAAACGAAGGTCGTGTGCTCGCCGCTGCATGGCAGGAACGCGCTTCCGTAATGTCCGTTGACACCCCTCGTTAGCGTTTCCATAATCCAAAAGAGGCAGGTATTCCTTTGACTCCAAGGAAAACGTCACTCGAGCAAGCCCTGGAAGAGGCGGTTTCGCGCGCTCTGCGCGATAACCTCGCCCCGCTACAGCGCACTGCGGACGAGTTGCATCACGCCTATGGAGACTTGGTGGCTGCCTGCGGTTCCAGCCGACCGAGCAACGCACTGCCCGCGCTGCTGCGCGCGCAAACGGCCGCCGCGGCATTGGCTGCGGGGCTTTCCGTCCTTTCGAATTTCGTGGCAGTAGCGCTCAATCCGCGCGAGCAAAATTCTTCCGAAGAGCGTGAATTTGCCTGTGCGTCGTCGGTGGCCGTGGCAGAGCCGGAAGAAGCGCCGGAACAAGAAACCGTTCGAGAGGCCGCGCGAGCGTCTGTGAAAGTTGAGGAAGTCGAGGAAGTCGAAGAAGCGCCAGCGCCTGCCGCCGTGCAACCTCCGCCGGAGCCGGAGCTGGAATGGGTGGAAGAACCTGAAGAAGTATTGAACGCGGCTCCTGAAACGGTCGAGGTTCCGCCCGCAGCGCCGCCGCCCGCAGAGGAAGTCGTCGAGGAAGTCGCGGAGGAAGCGTTCGACCTTGGAAGTTTGCCGCGAGAAGAGCAGGAATTGCATCGTCGCGCGAACCGCGTAGCCAAAGTGGCTATGCAGGATATTAAATTGCTGCAGCCGAAAGAAGTTCGCCTCGGCCGCGAGCACAAGGACCTATGCGTCCGGCTGCGCGTGGATATTGATAAAGCACGCAAGGAATACGACCGCCGCTTCCGTGCGATTCAAGACCATCCGGTGGATTATTTTTACGATTGGATGGTGGAAATTCTGGCAGATGGCGACCCCAAAGCCCTCGGCGAATATCCTTATCCCTCGCCCGTTTTGCGGCATTAAGATAATCAGGATGAAAATCTTCGGCCCTGCAATGCGCACAGTCGCAGTTCTATTTGTATTGCTGGTGGCGGTGTGTTCCGCCGGGGCCGGCGTGCCGCAACACGCATCGCAGGGCCAGCCGCCTGCGCCGCCTGCGCATCGAGCGAAGAAGCCCGCTGCTGCTACGCCGGCGGCTTCGTCAGCCTCCACGAAACAACTGGAACAACTGACGCGCGCGCTGAAGCAGAAAAATCCCACTGCGGCTTACGCGAAACTCAGCGCGATGGCGACGCAGAAGTCCTCCGGTGTGCTAGGGAATCGCGCGGCGCTGGCGCTGGGATATTACGATTACAGCAAAGCGCATTACGCGCAGTCTGCGACGTGGTTGAAGGCGGCGCAAGGCGATGCGCTGCTGCGCGATTACGCTTTGTACTGGAGTTCGCAAGCCAATCTCGCGCTGAATCACAATGCGGAAGCTCTGGCCCAGCTGCAAGAATTTCGCAAAAACTATCCCGACTCGGTGATCACCGACCAGGCGCTGCAATCGCTGGCCGCCGCGGCCCTGGCCACCAACCAGTCCGCAGAAATTCTCACGGCGCTGGATGGCTATCCGCAAACCACGGAAAAACCCGCGCTGCTGTTCCTGCGCGCCGAAGCACGCGAACAAGCCGGCCAGCCTTTGCAGGCCGCCGCGGACTATCAAACCATTTATTTGCATTTTCCTTTGAGCGATCAGGCCCGCGAAGCAGGCGAGAAACTCTCATTTCTCCGCAGCTCCTTGCGCGACAAGCTCCCCGCGATTCCCATCGAACAGCAGATTGACCATGCATCCACCATTTTTGGCGCGCGCCAATGGACCGAAGCTCGCAACGAGTATTCACGCCTGCTCCCGCAGCTCACGGGCGCGGATCGTGAACGCGCGGAACTGCGCATTCTGGAATGTGGCGTCGCGCTGGGCGCCGGAATATCGGAAATCTCCACGATGACCATAAGCGATCCCGATGTGGATGCGGAGCGCTATTACACCATCGCAAATTATTATCGCGACCGGCCGTCGGAATCGCAGATGGTGGCCGCGGTGGAAGCGGCCGCTACGCGCGCGCCGGCCAGCCGCTGGACTGAATCCGCGCTGTTCCTGGCGGGAAATTATTATTGGGTGCAGCTGGATCGCGATCACGCCGCTGGTTTCTACAAGCGCTTGTCTGACAATTTTCCGGCTGCTGCCGACGCGCTTCCGGCGCAGTGGCGCATGACGTGGGCAGCCGTGCTGAAGCGGCAGCCGGAGGCTTCCGCGGATCTCACCGAACATCTGCGGCGATTTCCGGGCTCGCAGTTTTCGCCGGACGCGCTGTACTGGCTCGGGCGCCTGGCTGAAGAAGCAGGGAACTCCGCGCTGGCGCGCACTTACTACGCAAAGTTGCTGGAGCGCTTCCCGCAGAATTATTTTGCGACTACCGCGACGAAGCGACTGCGCACTCTAGGCCCCGGCGCGTCAGCGGATGCGGACATTCTTGCGACAATTCCGCCCGTGCCTCCCGCTCTGCCGCTTGGCGACACCATCCCCGCAGCGGCCGCGAACCGCCAGGCGCGCGCCGATGCGCTGCGCTCGATCAGCTTCGACGCTTCCGCGGAACTGG
The DNA here is from genome assembly GCA_963748395.1 of uncultured Acidobacteriota bacterium. Taxonomy (GTDB): domain Bacteria; phylum Acidobacteriota; class Terriglobia; order Acidiferrales; family UBA7541; genus Palsa-295. The sequence continues at coordinate 121,933 of CAVVIP010000001.1, forward strand.
AGCTGCGCGCGGCGTTCGTTTCCACCGGCGAGCCGCGGCTGCTGCTGGAAGCCGCGCAGGAAGCGGTGAGCGCCGGACACGTGGGCACGGCGATCGTGACCGTGCGGCAGATTTATCCGCAGCTGGAATGGCGGCCGTTTGCGCAAGTTCCACGCGAAGTGTGGCTGACGGCGTATGCCATGCCGTTTGAATCTTTCATCGTAGCCCGCTCGACCACCGCCGGCGTGGATCCCATGCTCACTGCCGGCCTGATTCGCCAGGAATCGGCGTATGATCCCGAAGCGCACTCGCACGCGAACGCCATGGGGCTGATGCAGCTGCTGCCGAAAACGGCGCGGCGCTTTGCGAAGCAGGCGAAGGTTCGCTACTCCACTCCGATGCTCTTCGAGCCGGACTACAATATTCATCTCGGGACAATATATTTCGCCGGGCTTCAGCATGATTTCGGCAGCGTGGAATCCGCGCTGGCTGCATACAATGCCGGCGAGGAACGCGTCGCGTTCTGGACCAGTGGCCAGAGCTACCGCGAGCCGGCGGAATTTGTGGATTCCATTCCTTTCACCGAAACGCGCGAGTACGTGGAAATCGTTACGCGCAACGCGGATATTTATCGTAAGTTATATGGATCGCAACCCGTGCGAGGCGCGAAGAATGAATCCCGTAAAGCCGCAACCAGCCCCGGTCACTAGCCCGCAGCTTTCGTCCAAGGCCGCGCAGTTCACCGAGTCGGTGATTCGCGAGATGACGCGCCTGGCTCTGAAACACAAAGCGGTAAACCTTTCGCAGGGATTTCCCGATTTTCCCGCGCCGGCGCTTATTAAAAGCGCCGCACAGGACGCCATCGCAGCGGACATCAATCAATACGCCATCACATGGGGCGCGAAGTCGCTGCGCGACGCCATCGCCGAAAAATTCTCGCGCACGAATGTTGGCATGAGTATCGACCCCGAGCGCGAAATCACCGTTTGCTGCGGGTCAACCGAAGCGATGATCTCTGCGATGCTGGCGGTGATTAATCCTGGCGATGAAGTAGTGGTGTTCGAGCCTTTCTACGAAAATTATGGACCGGACGCGATTCTTTCCGGCGCGGCGCCGCGCTTCGTCAAATTGCATGCACCGGATTGGACTTTTGATCCAGCAGAACTTGCAGCGGCGTTTGGGCCGAAGACACGAGCCATCATTCTGAATACGCCGAACAATCCTACCGGCAAAGTTTTCGCGCGCGCCGAGCTGGAATTGATTCGCGATCTCTGCGTGCGTTGGAATGCTTACACGATCACGGATGAGATTTACGAGCACATGCTGTACGACGGCGCGGATCACATCTCTATGGCTACGCTCGACGGGATGCGCGACCGGACGATCACGATCAACGCGCTGTCGAAGACTTACAGCGTGACGGGCTGGCGGGTGGGCTGGGCGATCGCGTCGCCGGAGGTCACCTCGGCGATCCGCAAGGTTCACGATTTTTTAACGGTGGGAGCTGCGGCGCCTCTGCAGGAAGCCGGGGCCGTTGCTTTAAAATTTCCGCCGGAATATTACACAACGCTCGCGAGCGAATACGCGAAACGCCGCGAAAGGCTGCTCGGCATTCTTACAGGCGCAGGATTCAAGTGCTTCAAGCCGCGCGGGGCGTATTACATCATGACGGATATTTCCGGCTTCGGCTTCCCGGACGACGTGGCCTTTGCAAAATATCTGGTCACCGAAATCGGTGTGGCGGCCGTCCCGGGATCGAGTTTTTACCGGGACCCTGCTGATGGACGCACGCATCTGCGGTTCACGTTCTGCAAGACTGAAAAGACATTTCAGGCCGCCGCCGAGCGATTGGCGAAACTCAAGAAGAGCGCGTGACCAGCCTGATCCGAAATCATCTGCCGAGACCTGTGCTAGAATCCGCCAGTTCGTTCAGGAGGCGCATGCATGGCCGTTGAATTCACATTGATAGCGCCAGGCACGCGGCTCACGGCGAACGGCGAAGGCCAGCCGGTTGACATTACCTCCAGCAGCACACGCACATTCCTCTGTTCGATGGAAATCACCGATCAGCTGGAACAGGAATCGGTGGACCTTTCGATTTGGGGATCCGCGGACGGGCAGGACTTCGGAAAAATGCCGCTGCTGAAAATGCCGCAGCGCTTTTATCGCGGAGAGACGCGCCAGGTGCTGGATCTTTCGCTGAAGCCGGAAATTCGTTTCATCCGCGCGAAGGTGGATTTGGCGCGCTGGGGCCGTGTGGCGCCGCATCCCATGTTCGTCCTCGGTTTTCGCTTGAGTGAAATCCCCGCATTCGCGCGACAAGTGGCAACGCCCTAGCTGTTCCAACGCATTGCGCTGCGCCGCTTCACGGCTTGGGATTGGCCGGCGGGCCGCCAGTCGTCTCCGCGAGTTTCGCCTGCACTTGATCGCGCATTTGTTTCGCGCGCAGTCCTGCCGGGCTATCGGGATCAAGCTTGATGTACGCATCCAGATCCTGCAGCAGCGCCGCATAATTTTTCTGCTTCAAGTGAATGTTCGATAGCAAGCGATAGATCAGAGCGGTCGTGGGTGAGAGCGTTTTCGCCTGCTCCGCCGCTTTCTCAGCGTCATCCAGGCGATTCTCGCCGAGCAGTGCGCGGCCGAGCTCGTACTGCGCTTCCCAGGAACCGGGATTCGATTCTGCACCGATCCGCAAACTCTTCTCGGCGCCGGTGAAATCACCTTTCTCCAGCAACACCTTGCCCAAGCCGACATCGGCTTCGGGATACTTATCGCCGCTCAACTCGATCGCTTTGCGAAAACTCGCCTCCGCGTCGTTCGCCTTGCTCAGTGCAACTTGCGCCATTCCCGTCTGGTAGTACGCTTCATAGTAATTCGGCGCAAGCGCGGTAGCTTGCTCAAAGTCCGCGAGGGCCGCGGACGCGTCCTTCTTGTCATATAGCGCTTTCTTGCCTGCATCCATCAAATCGCGGGCCTTTTGCGGCATCGCTAACTCATGTGCGGAGATATTTCCGGACTTGGACACACGCGCGTTCGGCGAGCTGCTCTTCAGATAAAACGTCAAGCCATGAACCGAAGTGAAATTGAGGTCCTCGGTCTCTTCAATTGTCTGATAACCGGAGACCCGGATCGAGATCACGAACTCTCCGCGGCCGAGTCCGCGAAATTCGAATGCGCCGGTTGCGGAGGTGGACTGAGGCGCGAGCAGGTTTCCGCTTGTGTCGCGAAGTTCGACGGTAACGTTTTCTGCGGGGGCCTGATTGTCCGCGTAGTAGACGTTACCTTCGAGTGATAATGCCAGGGATTGAAAAGCGCTGGCAGTCGGCGTCGCTAGGGAATAAAGCAGCGCACACGTCAAACCGCAAAGTACGTTGAATCCAAGTCGCCTCATGACTACCCCCCACCCAATTGAATTGGATAGATTATAACTCGGTGTCACGGGCTTGGATGATATTTAGCACTGCGCCGAAGTAGCTGCGCGCCTGAGTGTCTTCTGCGGTTGTAACGTTCGCGGCCTCAGGTATTCAGATCGAAGCTCTGAAGATAGGAAGGAACCACCACCGGCCAATGATAGCGTCCGTCGATTCCGGCGCGCAGACCTTCCAGGGCGTTTGGTTCACCGTGCACCAGGAATGTTTGGCGCGGTGGCGCGCTGAATCCTGAAAGCCAGCGGAGCAATTCGCTTCTTCCCGCGTGCGCGGAGAGTTGATCCAGCGTGACGATTTCGGCGCGCACGGGGACTTCCTGGCCATAGATGCGGACGAATTGTGCGCCATCCTGCAACGCGCGACCGGTAGTTCCTTGTGCCTGATAACCCACCAGCAGAACTGCGCTGCGCGAATCGGGCAGCCGCTTGGTGAGGTGATGCAGAATGCGCCCGCCAGTGGCCATGCCGCTGGCGGAAATAATGATGCAGGGGGAAGCGACGTCGTTGATTTTTTTGGAATCCTCGACGGCGCGCGTCATGTGCACGTCCTGAAGATTCAGCGGGTCGCGATCGCCCTGTTGTTCGGCCTTCGTAAAGTCCAGATCGTGATCTTCATGATGCCGCGCGTAAATATCGGTGACGCTGATGGCCATAGGGCTATCCACGTAAACGGGAAGCTGCGGAATCCGCTTCTGATCGTCGAGCTCGCGCAGGTAGTACATCAGCGTTTGCGTGCGGCCCACGGCGAAAGAGGGAATCACCACCATGCCGCCGCGTTTGGCGACGCGGTTGATGACATCCGCCAGCTCGTCCGGTACTGACGCGGTGCCGTGGTCGCGGTCGCCATAGGTGGATTCGCACAGCAGGAAGTCCGCGCGCGTGGGAGGCTCGGGATCCTTCAGGATCACTTGATCGTAACGGCCGATATCCCCGGAGAAAACTACCAGAGTTTTCTTTCCATTTTCGGTGATGGTTAATTCCAGCCACGTCGAACCCAGGATGTGCCCAGCGTCGTGCGGCATCACGGAAAATTCCGGACTGATGGTGAATGCAGCCGCGCGCGGAATTTCCTTGAACTGCGCGAGAGCTTGCTGCGCTTGCGCCACTGTGTAGAGCGGCAAGGGCGGCTTGTGGCTGCTGTAGCCTTTGCGGGCGGCGAATTGCGCGTCCTCTTCCTGCAGGTGTGCTGAGTCTGGCAGCAATAGCTGACATAACTCGTGCGTTGCGGGGTTGGAATAAATCGGTCCGCGATATCCAGCCGCCACCAGCCGCGGCAGATAGCCGGTGTGATCAATGTGCGCGTGCGTCAGTAGCACCCAATCGATCGTTGCGGGATCCACGGTCAGCGGATTCCAATTCCTTTGCTTCAGTTCTTTCGAGCCCTCGAACAGGCCGCAATCCACCAGCAAGCGCTTCCCGCCCGCTTCGATCAGATACTTCGAGCCTGTTACTGTTCCCGCCGCACCCAAGAATGTGATTTTCGCCATGGCCCGAGCATTCTAGACGCATCGGCGTCGCGGCGCCACGTGGTTTGTGGACTCGAAATTTTGCGCGCGGCGCCAGCGCGATTTCAGCTTGACCCGCTGGCCGTCCGCACGTAGTCTCACCAATTCGCCGGGCTCTCATAGAGGCAGTACAAATTCATAACGGGCAGGAAATTACATGAAATGGATCGCCGCACTTCTTTGCAGTTTGATTTTGGCCGCAGCGGTGGCCGCGCAGAATGCGCCGCCGGCTGCTGCCGCTGCTTCCGCCGCGGCTCCCGCCGCGCAGGATTGGGTTGCGCAATCCTTTACAAGGCACACATGGGAATTGGGGTTCGTGGCCGGCGGCGGCACGGGCCTGGGCAAATCGGATACCACCCAGTTTGCGTTTGGCGGTGCGCGCGGGGGGTTCATTCTTACCGGCAACCATCTTCCCGGCATACTGCGCGGAAATTTCGAATGGGCGGTGGAGGTGCTGCCGCTCTACGCCGTATTGCCTCCGTCCAGCGGCGTGTATGGCGCGAGCGTCAGGCCGGCGATCTGGCAGTGGAATTTCACGAGCTGGAAAAAATATGCGCCGTACGTTGCGATCGTGGGAGGGACTGTCTTTACCACGAGCAATGTGCCACCGGGCGACACCTCAACCATAAATTTCACGGAGGGGCTGGCGTTCGGCACGTACATGTTCCTCAAGCCGCGCAGCGCGTTTTCCTTCGAGGCCACCTTCGGCCACTTGTCCAACGCCAGCATCGGCGCTCACAACCCCGGGTACAACGCCACGTTCTTGTTCACGGTGGGCTACAGCTGGTTCAAGGGCGGGCGTTAAAGGCTGACGGGCGGCGTTCGTTCTAATCCGGCAGGGCCGCTACTTCTCCGCACACTCTACTTACCCGCACCATAGAAGCGGCACTTTGTATTTTCGAAAGATGTTGTCCGAGGTGAGGATGACCAACTCCTCCATTTGCGCTTGCGCGATTAGCAACCGGTCAAACGGATCGGAGTGGTGCTTGGGCAGGTCGTAAACGGCGAGCGCATGTTGATGAAGAATTGGCAGAGGGGTAATACCCTGTTCAGCCAAAGCCTTGGGGATGAAAGTCGGTGGCGGCCCAGGCAATGGCAGTTTTCCCGACGACGCTTTAATGCTGATTTCCCAACTGCTGGCGGCGGAGAGATAGAAATCCTGATTTCCGTCCGCCAGTAGGTCGCGGCCCAGCTGGTTGATCTTGCTGACAGACCCGATGCTCCATAACCATATAGAGGTATCGAGCAGGTACCTCATTTTCGTTTCCGCCGCTTTCGCTTCTTTTTTTCCGGACGTTTGGGAGCTTCTTCTGTTCCCAGAAATTGCGCGAGCAATTCGGGGGGCAGGGGATCGTTGAAGTCATCAGGAACCACGACGGAGTCCCTATACATGCCCAAGGGACGGGTGGTTCGCTGCGCCTGAATTCGGACCAAGCGCGCGACGGGCTGCCCCGCACGCGCGATGATGACCTCTTCGCCCTCCGCCACGCGTTGCAGCAGTCGCGAAAGATGCGTTTTGGCTTCGTGGATATTTACTTCCATGCATTCCAGAGTAGACTAAGTCCATGGACTAAGTCAAGTATGGTGCGCCGTCGTGCAGGATGGAATTCGGCACTCCTCGCGCTGCCGGGCGCGCATAGGGAAATGCGCGGCGCACGTGCGTTTGACGCTGCGCCGGGCGGGTGTTATAAATTGAGTTCAGCCTAACAGTGGGGCCGTAGCGCAGTTGGGAGCGCGCATCGATGGCATCGATGAGGTCACGGGTTCGAACCCCGTCGGCTCCACCACTCCAAGAATCCAAACAAATCGATCGTGTGGTGCCGGTCTCTGTGGGCCATTGTGTTGATCCCCGCGCATTTTCTCGTCTGCCCTCGAATATCAATTTGTGCTCGCGCTGAACGGCCGAGCCTGTCATTACTGACAGTACCTTTGACGCTACGATCAGGTACCGTTGCGTAGGATTCTGTGCCTTCTTCGCGAAGGACACAGTGCGCCGGTCGGGCCACTCGGGAGAATTTTGGCCAGTCCGATCCGAAGTAGTGTCGGGTTAAAATCGCCGCGGATGCGTCCCTCAATTTTCAGGTACGCGCAATCATCGTAGGATGTGTGGCGAAACTTATCGGGGCGAATTAGTGACCACGAAGCACGACAAGCGCGAGAAGGACACCAAGCACGCCAAGCGCTCCAGAAAAAAGCCGCGGCGCTCGGTTGCCCCGCAGAAAAACAGCGACATACTGGTCCCGCGGCCGCTTGCCGAGGGTGCTGCGAACCAAAGCGAGCAGCTCTTCCGTTCGATCTTCGAGAACGCCCAGATCGGGATCAGCTTCTTCAGCATCGCCGGCCGGGCGATTTTCACCAACCGCGCCTTCCAGGAAATGTTGGGCTACTCCGAACAGGAACTGAGCCGCCTGGAGCATTGGGACAAGATCATTCACCCGGACGAACGAGCGAGCGGGTCTGCGCGATACGCCGAACTCGTGCAGGGAAAGCGCGACCGAGACGAATGGGAACAACGCCTGTTGCGCCGCGATGGCAGCGTGGTCATAGCCAACGCGCGTTTTTCGGTGCTGCGAGACGCCGCGGGCAAGCCGCAGTACGTGACCTCCTTAACCGAAGACATCACGGAGCGCAAGCGCGCGCAGGAAGAACGGAGCCGGGTTACACGGCGGATGGAGATGCTGCTGGAATCCACCGGCCAAGGCCTGTACGGGATTGATCTGAAGGGAAACTGCACATTCATCAATCGCGCGACGTGTGACATGGTGGGCTACCGCCCGGAAGAGGCGCTGGGCCGGAACATGCACGAGCTGGTCCATCACCACAAACCAGACGGCTCGTTCTATCCGGTGGATGAATGTCCGATCTACCGTGCATTCCGGAAGGGAGCGGGTTGCCGGCTGGATACGGAAGTGATCTGGCGGAGCGATGGAACGCCGATCGCGGTGGAATACTCCTCGTTTCCGATCGTAGAAAACGGAAAGATCACCGGAGCGGTGGTCACCGTTGCGGATATCACCGAGCGGAAACACGCCGAAGAAAAGGTGCGTGCCAGCGAACAGCTTTTCCGTTCAATTTTCGAGAATGCGCAGATCGGGATCGGCGTCTTCAAGATCGATCGGCAGGAACTCAGTCCCAATCGCGCGTTACAGGAAATGCTGGGCTACAGCGAAAAAGAACTGGGACGCCTGGAGACCTGGGACGAAATCACTCATCCCGAGGAAAGCGCATTGGACGCGCAGCGCTACGGCGAGCTGGTCGTGGGCAAGCGTGATAAGGATGAATGGGAACAGCGCCTGATTCGCAGAGACGGCCGCATCGTAGTGACGCGCGTGAGATTTTCCGTGCTGCGCGACGCGGGGGGGCGGCCGCAGTACGTGGCTTCGCTGCAGGAAGATATTACGGAGCGGAGAGCGGCGGAGGACACGGTGCGGAAACGCGACGAAGAACTTCGCCGCGCGAATTTTTTGGCGGATACGGCGCTGGAGCTTTCCAAAGCCGGCTACTGGCACGTCCCGCTGGACGGCTCCGGTTGGTACAACTCCTCGCCGCGCAGGGTTGCTGTTTTCGGCGATCTGCCTCGCGCCGATTACCGTTACCGGCTCGACGAAATGTTCGGTCACGCGAGCGAGGGCGACGAAGCTGCGGCCCAGGCCGCGCGCGAGGCGCTGAACGCCGCGATCGAAGGCAAGACATCCCACTACGACGCGGTCTTCGCATATAAACGTCCGATTGACGGACGCGTCGCATGGATCCGCGCGGTGGGGCACGTCCAGCGAGATGCGGATGGCAAGCCCACGGATATTTATGGCGTCTCGCAAGACATCACGGATTTCAAGCGGCTGGAGGCGGAACTGGTCACGGCGAAAGAAGTGGCCGAGGCCGCCGCGAAAGCCAAATCCAATTTCCTCGCCAACACCAGCCACGAAATCCGCACGCCGATGAACGCGATTCTGGGGATGACCCATCTGGCTCTGAAGACGGAGTTGACGCCCAAGCAGCGCGACTATCTGACGAAGACCAGAGTGGCCGCGCAGGCGTTGCTCGGCATCATCAACGACATTCTGGACTTTTCCAAGATCGAGGCGGGCAAGCTCGACATGGAAAGGGCGGAATTTCGCCTCGAGAGTGTGTTCGATAATGTGTCCTCCCTCGTCAGCCAGAGAGCGCACGACAAGAATTTGGAGTTCCTCATAGCGACGCCGCAAGACCTGCCGCCGAATTTGATCGGCGACGCACTGCGGCTCGGCCAGATCCTGATCAACCTGGTGAATAACGCTGTGAAGTTCACCGAGCGCGGCGAAGTGGTGGTGACTGTCGGGTTGGAAGAAAGAACTGCGGACCGCGCCAAGCTGAAGTTTTCGGTACGCGACAGCGGGATCGGCATGACGCCCGAGCAAACGGCTCGTTTATTCCAGGCGTTTAGCCAGGCGGACGCGTCCACTACGCGAAAGTACGGCGGCAGCGGGCTCGGCCTTTCCATTTCCAAACGGCTGGTGGAGATGATGGGCGGCGAAATCTGGGTTGAGAGCAATTTCGGCGTGGGCAGCACTTTCCAATTCACCGCGTGGTTCGGCTTAGGGTCGGGCGAGGCCAAACGCAAACATTTCATCCCGGATCTGGTGGGCGTGCGCGTCCTGGTGGTGGATGATAACGAGCAGGCCCGTGACATTCTGTCCGATGCGCTGCGCGGATTTTCGCTCCGAACCGATTCAGCTTCGTCCGGCGAGGAGGCGATCCAAAAAGTGGTTTCCGCCGACGCGCAGGATCCCTATCGCGTGGTCTTGATGGACTGGCAGATGCCGGGAATGGACGGGCTGGAGGCGAGCCGCCAGATTCTAGGCGGCAAACTTTCGAAACACTCGCCGAAGATTCTGATGGTGACTGCTTTCGGGCGAGAGGACCTGCAGACGCAAGCGCAGGAGATCGGGATTGACGGCTATCTGCTGAAGCCGGTGAGCCCGTCGCTGCTCTACGATACGCTGGTGGATCTGTTCGGGGCGCGTGTGCCGGAGGGAGCCCGCTCACGGACGAAGAAAGAGGATGCGCACTCGCATGACTTCCACGGCACGCGAATTCTGCTAGTGGAAGATAACGAAGTGAATCAGCAAGTGGCGACGGAGCTGCTGCAGAGTGTGGGAGCCAGTGTGACGGTCGCCAACCACGGAGGCGAGGCCCTGCAAATGTTGATGGAAGGTGCAGGTTGCGGGCCGTTCGATGTGGTGTTCATGGACCTGCAAATGCCGGAGATGGATGGATTCACCGCCACCGGCCACATACGAGCACAATCGCGGTTGCAGGGATTGCCGATCATTGCGATGACCGCGCATGCGCTGGTAGAGGAGCGCCAGCGCTGCCTGGATGCGGGCATGAACGACCACGTAAGCAAGCCCATTGACCCGGATGCGCTGTTTGCGACGCTGACGCGATGGGTGAAGCCGCGGCGTGTACAGCATGCTGCCGCGGGAGCCAGACCGCCGAGAGTTGTCGAAGCTGTGGCTCTTCCCGAAATTGAAGGTGTCGACGTGAAAGAGGGAGTGGCGCGCGCCGCGGGAAATCAGCGGCTGTATCGAGACCTGCTGGTGCGCTTCGCGAAAGACCAGCGCGAACTGGGCGAACAGATCGCGTTTGCGTTGGACAGCGAAAATTCCAAGCTGGCCGAACGCATGGCCCACACCGTGAAGGGGGTCGCGGGCAATTTGAGCATCGGGAAGATTTTTTCCTCCGCCGCAAAGCTGGAAAAGGCAATTCACGATGATGATCCGGACGCGCTGGTGTTACTTGCGGAATTTACTTCTCTGCTGGACCACCAGGTTCATGCGATTGAGCAGGCGCTGCCGGAATTCGCGCCGCCGCGCGCCAGAGGAAAAGCAAAACGAAGCTTCGATGCGCGCAAAGCCTCGGCTGCTGCTGGCCGCCTGCGCGAGTTGCTGGAGGCGAGTGATAGCGAGGCATCGGAAGCGTTCCTGGCCTTCACTGCCGCCGCGGGGGTGGTTGACAAGCCGCGCATGGACGCTCTGGGCACAGCCATACACAGATTCGAATTTGAAGAGGCGCTCGGGCTGCTGAGCGAAATTGATCGCATCTATTTTCACGGGCCCCAAGGTGAACACCACGATGAGCGCTGACGCCGATAAACCCGTCATCCTGCTGGTGGACGACACTCCGGCCAACATTCATATCGCACAGTCCATTCTGAAGGACGAATACAGGATTCGTGTGGCCACCAGCGGCGCGAAGGCTCTGGAGCTGGTGAAAACAAAACCGGTCCCCGCGCTGATTCTGCTGGATGTGGAAATGCCTGAGATGGACGGTTATGAGGTATGCCGCCGCCTGAAGGCCGACGCGCAGACGCGGGATATTCCGGTGATTTTTCTTACGGGCAAGACGGAAACTGAATCCGAAACCAGGGGCTTCGAAGTGGGAGCGGTTGACTACGTTCATAAACCGTTCTCGCCGCCAGTGGTGAAGGCGCGCGTGCGCACGCACCTGGCGCTGCGCGCAGTCAGCGAGCAACTGGCTGAACAGCTCCTGACCATCAACAACGAGCTGGAAATGGCACGCGAGATTCAGCTGGCGATTCTTCCGCGCGAAACGCCCAAGCTCGCAGGCCTGGAAATTGCCGCTCGCTACCTGCCGATGAGTACGGTGGCGGGCGATTTTTACGATTTCATAATCTTGGACGATAAACATGTGGGCGTGCTGATCGCAGACGTTTCCGGGCACGGCCTGCCGGCGGCGTTGATCGCGTCCATGCTGCAAGTTTCCCTGACCGCGCAACTCACGCACGCATCGGAACCTGGCCGGGTGCTCGCGGGATTGAATCGAGCGTTGTGCGGGAAATTTCGCAATCATTTTGTCACCGCGGCTTACCTGTTCGTGGATATGGAAAAGAATTGCATCAGCTACGCCGGCGCAGCGCACCCGCCGCTGCTGCTGTGGCGCGCGTCAACGGGGAGCGCTTCCGAAGTTTTGCAGAACGGGCTGCTGTTGGGCCATTTTCCGAACGAAACTTACGGCGTGTTGCACGTGCCGGTCGGACCGGGCGACAAGGCCGTCCTTTATACGGACGGTATCCTGGACGCCAACCACCCGTCGGAGGGGATGTTTGGACCCGACCGCTTCAAGCAATTTTTGGAATCGAACCATCATCCCGGAGCGGAGCGGTTCGCCGATTCGCTGCTGGAGGAATTGTCGCGCTGGTCTGGATATCCCCAGGGGGAAGGCCAGCAGGACGATATAACTCTATTATCCATCGAGTTTAAGCATCCCGCTTGAGCGCCCGGTGAAGCCGCGTGTCTGTGAAAAGTGACAGTAGCATTTGCCGCGCAGTCCTATCATAATTTCAGGTCTGTTACGCGAAAGCTGTAGCTTTCGAAGGAACGCAGTCTCATGTCGCACAAAAAGCGCGCAGCTAAAATTTCCAAGCCCGCTACACCGATTGCGACCGCGCCGCCGGCGCGGCCGAATCGTTTGAGGATTTTTGTCGGCCTGCTGGTGCTGCTGGCGGGACTGGGAGTGTGGAAATTCGTGATCCGCTCGGTTCACGCCACCAAGATGACGGCAACGCCAGTGGCTGCACAGCCCGTAGCTGCACAGCCCGTAGCTCCACAACCCGTACCTGCACAACCCACAGCCGCGCAACCGGCCGCCGCGGCCACTACGTTCGCGCCTACCATCGAGAATAAAAAAGTTGCTCCGACGCCCGCACCGAGTGGAATGGCCTGGATCCCGGGTGGTGAATTCTCCATGGGCGCGCAGGATGCGCCGGACATGAACGCCGTGGGCATGCAGGCCACTGTGGATTCGCGTCCTATTCACCGCGTGTACGTAGACAGCTTCTGGATGGACAAGACGGACGTTACGAATGCGGAGTTCGCGAAATTCGTTGCTGCCACGCACTATGTCACCGTCGCGGAGCGTAAGCCGAAGGCGGAAGACTATCCCACCGCGCCTCCGGAAAATCTTGTCGCGGGATCGGTGGTTTTCTCGCCTCCCGATCATCCGGTTTCCCTGGACGATCACTATCAATGGTGGGCGTACGTTCATGGCGCGGATTGGCGCCATCCCTCGGGTCCGAACAGCAGCATCCAGGGAAAGGGCGATTATCCCGTGGTGCAGGTCGCCTATGAAGATGCGGTCGCGTATGCGAAATGGGCTGGGAAGCGGCTGCCCACGGAGGCGGAGTGGGAATTCGCCGCGCGTGGCGGGCTGAGCGGTAAGCCATTCGTGTGGGGCGACTCATTTCGTCCGAACGGAAAGTGGATGGCGAACACGTATCAAGGCCAATTTCCGGTGAAGGATACCGGCGAAGACAAATATATCGGGGTTACAAGTGTGGCGCGCTTTCCGGCGAACGGCTACGGCCTGTTTGATATGGCCGGCAACGTGTGGCAATGGACCAGCGATTGGTATCGCCCGGATTACTATCAGCAGTTAGTGGCTGCGGGCGGCGTGGCGCGCAACCCCAAGGGTCCCCCTGCGCCGTACGATCCTGCCGAACCCACCGAGCCGAAGAAGGCCCATCGCGGTGGATCGTTTCTGTGCACCGACCAGTATTGCTCGCGCTACATGGTGGGCACACGCGGGAAGGGTGAAGTCAGCACCGGCACGAATCACTTGGGATTTCGCTGCGTGAAAGACGTTGCAAAGCAGCCTGCGGCGAAACCGCCTGCCGCGGATCCTCATTCATAGCTCTGCCTCGCGCGCGCAGCGCTTTACGTCTTCCAAATGACGCCGCGCGTGCGTAGCCACCTTTCAGGTCTTGGCAGGAAGATCCGATTTCGCTGCCTGTCCGGTTCGGAAAAAGAGATCCTTGAAGCTTTCGTCGCCCATCACCCGCCGCAATTCGCGAAACGCAAAGAACGGCAAGAACGTGCAAAATACCACCAGAGAGCGGGCCAGCAGTTCATCCACGCGAATATGCCGTGACGCTCTTGCCAGATCTTCACCATGCACGAGTTGTTTAATTATTTCTTCCACGACGTGGAAAGCGAAGACCAGCAAGCCGTACAGAAACGACTTGTACAAGGCTGACTGAAACAGTGGCTTGGCTTCGTGTTTTTTGCCCAGTTTCGCGTACTCGCCGATGAGAATCACCTTGGCTACCACCAGCGCGTTGATCAGCGCGGCGCCATAGGTGAAATAGGACACCTGGAAGCGATCCAGCAGCAGCATGCTGTAGGTCGATATGGCGCAAAAAAAGAACCCCAGATATAGGAAGATTGCCAGCATTTCCTCGAGCTCGTGCACGGCCTTTTGCTTCAGGCTCGCTTTCTTAGAATCCTCGGCGTTCATTAAGCGCTCCTCCTCAGCATCTTGCATTTCTCTTCATTCGTCTCGGTTGCCCGGTGGCTTCGGGCGCAGACGATGCGTGCGCCGACGGTTCCGATCAGCCAGGGACGGATATGGACCGACGACCGCAAATCTTCGTCTGATTGGGAGATGAGCGAAAGTGTCAGAAGTGACAAGCTCTAGTAAAGGCTCGATAAGCCCCAACTTGCGAATCCGGGCCGTGTATTGCCAACCGAGTGGTAGTGAGCCCTTCGGCCGTAGTAATATTCGCCCTGCATGCGGCAGTCTGGGCCAGCCCCGACCTCCGAATCGTTGTTCTTGGGGCATTGTACGCTACCTGTCATAATTGACAGTGGCTGGTCGAGCGCTCCCTTGCCTAACATCCCGTTCCAGTAGCGGATAGGTCCTTGCCAGAGGCTCCGGGAGCGCCCCTGGCAACATAAACAAAAAAATCCAAGCCCGATGGGCTGACGGGAGTTTTTCCATGCCGTCGCATCGCCGGTTACCGAAACGTCCGCGCCTTGGTCGGAAGTCTATAGACCGTTTTGATCCTAAAGCCTTTCTCGCGAGTGCCGGGATCGGCAGGACCGTTCATCAGTATCGCCAGAATCAGGTCGTCTTCTCGCAAGGAGAGCGCGCGGATGTCGTGTACTACGTTCAGAAGGGAACGGTGCGGCTCAGCGTGCTTTCGAAGAGCGGCAAGGAAGCGACTATCGGGCTCTATGGTCCCGGAGACTTCCTGGGCGAAGGGTGCATCGCTTCCGATCAGCCGCTTCGTATGGCCACGGCTACGGCCATTACGAACTGCTCGCTCCTCAGGATTGACAGGAAAAAGATGCTGCGCACCCTCCACGACGAGCAGATCTTCTCCGACATGTTCGTTGCGTACGTGGTCGGGCGCCACAACCGGACCCAGGCGGACCTGGTGGATCAGCTGTTCAATTCCAGCGAAAAACGGCTGGCGCGAGCGCTCCTGTTATTGGCGCGCTTCGGCAAGGAAGGCAGATCGGACGTGGTGGTTCCCAACGTGACGCAGGAGATACTGGCGGAGATGATTGGCACCACTCGTTCGCACGTGAATATCTTCATGAACAAATTCAGAAAGCTTGGTTTCATCGAGTACAACGGCGGCCTGCAGGTGCACAGTTCGCTTCTCAGTGTGGTCTTGCACGACTAGCTCGGAACCGGCCTTTTCTCGCCGCCATTCTCGTTCGTCAGTCGGGGCGGCAAAGCGATGAAGCCAAATTCCGAGAGTGTTTTATCTGGAACAGCTCGAGATTTCTCAATTATTTAGAGTTTGCCAGCGAAGTCGAGGCCCAGCCGAAGCCCAGCCGAGGTCTTCAAATCTCACACTGGCGATGAGGGGTAGATGGTATATCTCGCCCCAATGAAACAAGTTTCAGTCGGGAGAGTGGGGATGTCCGCGTCATGTACGGGCCTGCAGCGATTGACCGCGCGGTCGTTGGCGTTCGTGCGTGTGAGTGCTTTCACGTTCGGTACTTCGCGCCCAGGAGGTAGGTGATGGCAACCAGCGTCACTCACACCTCGTCGGCGCCCTCGAGCTTGGGTTCGTGGCTGCGCACGGCGGCGTTGGTGTTCCTCGTAGGCGCGCTATCCTACCTCGCTTCCATTCTTGGTGGCGCGCTGATATTACGGCCGCAACTGGTTTCGCCGCTGTGGTTGGGCAACGTGGTGCTGGTAGCGATGTTGTTGCTGTCGCGGCGACACCTGCGACCGATACTTCTGCTCGCCGGCCTGGCTGCTTTTCTCCTGTTTGATTTGCAGGAAGGCGTGCCGGCGCGTTCCACCGTTTGGCTGATCCTCTCGAACGCCGTGGAAGTTCTCACTGCCACTTTGTGCCTCAGCAGCGCGTTCGAGACCGTGCCCCGCTTGAATAGCGTAAAGACTCTGGCTAAGTATTCTTTCTACGCAGTGTTCCTGGCTCCGTTCGTGGGAGCCTTTATCGGCGCGCTGGCCACCCGCGGCAACTACTGGGAAAGCTGGAAGCTGGCTTTCCTTTCTGAAGCGCTGGGTTTCCTCACGCTGATGCCGGCGATTCTCGGTTGGTCCAATAGAGGGCTGGCCTGGGCGCGGAAATCACGCGGCGACTACCTGGAAGCAGCCGTACTGTTTGCGTCACTGATTTTTTTCGGAGTTCTGGCCTTCGCCGCCCCGGGCAGCACCAGTGCGCCGGCGCTGCTCTATTCTCTGGTTCCTTTTCTGCTGTGGGCTGCTCTGCGTTTCGGTTCAACAGGCGTCAGCACTTCGATGATCGTCCTCGCCTTTCTCTCCATTTGGGGGGCTGTCCACGGACACGGGCCCTTCATCGGGCCGGGGCGGATTGACGACGTGTTGTGGATGCAATTATTCCTGCTGTTCGCGGCCGCGCCATTTATGGTCCTGGCTGTGCTGGTGGAAGAGCACAAGGATTCGCGGCAGGCATTGAAAAAGTCGGAGGAGAAATTCTCCATCGCGTTCCGCGAATGTCCGTCCGCCTTCGCCCTCACCCGCTTGAAAGACGATCGCTATCTCGAGGTGAACGAGACCTTCGAACGTTTCACAGGCTATCGGCGTTACGAAATTATTGGACGGACGCCGTTCGATATAGGGCTCTGGGAGAATCCGGCGCACAGGCATGAACTGGTGGCACAGCTTCAGGCCGAAGGTAAAGTCCGCAACGAAGAAGTTCGTTTCCGCACCAGAGACGGAAGCATCCGCATTTGCCTGACGTCCGCAGAATTGATCGAGGTGGACGGCGAGCGCTGCCTGCTCTCCTTGACTTCCGACATCACGGAACTGAAGCAGGCGCAGGAAACACGGTTCCGGCATGCGGCTATTGTGGAATCCTCCGACGACGCGATCATCTCCGAGGATTTGCAGGGAATTATCCTGAGTTGGAACGCCGGCGCTCACCGCATCTTTGGATTCAGCGAGGCGGAAGCAGTCGGAAAGCCGATTTCGATCATCGTCCCGCCGGAACTGCGTGATGAACAGAACAAGCTGCGGCAACGCTTGCGAACCGGCGAATGCATTCAGCACA
This sequence comes from uncultured Acidobacteriota bacterium, assembly GCA_963748395.1. GTDB lineage: Bacteria > Acidobacteriota > Terriglobia > Acidiferrales > UBA7541 > Palsa-295. The sequence continues at coordinate 139,175 of CAVVIP010000001.1, forward strand.
TGGAGGCGATTCGCCTCACGAAAGACGGGAAGAAGATCGATGTGTCGTTGACCATATCTCCCGTACAAGATTCCAGCGGCGGGGTCGCGGGATTCTCCAAAATCGCGCGCGACATCAGCGATCGCAAGCGAGCCGAGCAAACTTTGCGCGAAAGCGAAGAGCGCTTTCGCCTGGTCGCCAACCAGGCCCCGGTGTTTATCTGGATGTCCGGCACGGACAAGCTGCGCAATTTTTGCAATCAGTGCTGGCTGGAATTCACCGGCCGAGCGATGCAGCAGGAGTTGGGCGAAGGGTGGACCGCCGGAGTGCATCCCGAAGACGTGCTGCTTTGTCTGCAGACCTACTCGGCGGCGTTTGACGCCCGCGTTGATTTCGAGTTGGAGTACCGCCTGAAGCGCTTCGACGGAAAATATCGCTGGATTGTGGATCATGGCGTGCCCCGATTCGAATCCGACGGAGTCTTCTGTGGCTATATCGGCTCCTGCGTGGACATCACCGATCGCAAGATGTCTGAAGAGTCGCTGGAGGAATTGAGCGGGCGCCTGCTCACGGCGCAAGAAGAAGAGCGCACACGCATCGCCAGGGAGCTCCACGACGATTTCAGCCAGCGATTGGCGCTGCAGAGCATCGCGCTTACGCAGTTGTGGAAGAAGTTACCTATGGCGGAGGTTGAGGAGCGGGCGAAAGTCCGGGAATTATTGAAGCGAACCCAGGAAATGTCTTCGGATATGCATTCGCTTTCCCATCAACTGCACTCCAGCAAGCTCGAACATGTGGGGTTGGTGCCGGCGTTGAACGGACTTTGTGAAGAATTGACCTCGAAATACAGAATCCAGGTGGAATTTACGGACCGCGGAGTTTTCTCTGACATCCCGAAGGACGTGGCGTTGTGTCTGTTCCGCATTGTTCAGGAAGCGCTGGGCAACGTGGTGAAGCACAGCCATGCGCAGCAGGCCCACGTTGAACTCGTTGGCGAAAGGAATGAAATTCGTTTGCGGATCGTAGATGCCGGTGTGGGGTTCAACCCATCCCTGCGGAGCGCCGACGCGGGCATCGGACTGGTCAGCATGCGCGAGCGGCTGCGCCTGGTGGGAGGAAGGTTGTCGGTGCAATCCGCCCCGATGCGCGGCACCGAAATTATCGCTGATGTTCCACTTGCGGCCTCTGCGAATGGGGCTCGCGTAAACGTAGTGGCTGCAGGAGGAGTGAAATTATGAGACGCGCACGTGTACTGCTTGCAGATGACCATCGGATGTTGTTGGATGCGCTCAAGGAACTGCTGGAGCCCAAGTACGACGTGGTGGGCCTGGTGAACGACGGGCGCGCCTTGCTGAAAGTTGCTGAAAAGCAGCGGCCAGACGTGATCGTGCTGGATATTGCGATGCCGCATTTGAATGGACTGGATGCCGGCCGGCAGATAAAGCAATCCATGCCTGCCGTAAAACTTATCTTCATGACCATGAATGAAGATCCGTATGTAGTCGGCGAAGCTTTTCGCGCCGGGGCCTCCGCGTTTCTGTTGAAGCAAGCGGCCGGATTCGAACTGCACGACGCGATCGAAACAGTGCGCAAGGGCGGCACCTACGTAACGCCCAGTGCCGCGAAGGGCCAAGCCAATATTTTCCTGCGAGAACCCAAAACCCGCGAACACGCGCCGGAACCCACCGCACGGCAGAGGGAAGTGATTCAATTGCTTGCGGAAGGACGCACCATGAAGGAAGTAGGCCGCTTGCTATACATCACCCCACGCACGGTTGCCGCTCACAAATACACCGTAATGGAACTGCTACAACTGAAGACCAGCGCCGAGCTGGTGCAATACGCGATCAAGCACCGAATCATCTCCGTCTAACCGCAAAAACTTATCGTCCGCGGATTGTAAATAATACCAATACCAACCCCCCCGCAACGCGAGCAGTGTGTGTGTTGAAGTCGGACTCCGCTGCGCTCCATCACCGACTCCCGCGGGAAATTTATTCCGTCGGTCCAAGTTGTGGTCAGAACCGTCCCATGGTTCAGGGATCAGCTGGCATGAGAAGAACACGGGTAGTAGTGGCCGACGATCACTCTCCCGTGTTGACCACCGTCGCGGCGTTGTTGCGCGACTCGTTCGACGTGGTTTGTTCGGTTTCCGATGGGCGCGCCGCTTTGGAAGCAACGCTGCAGCTGCAACCGGACCTTCTGGTTCTGGACATCTCCATGCCGGCCATGAGTGGAATTGACGTGGCGCACGAGCTCCGCAAACGGGGCAACAACACCAAAATCGTGTTTCTCACTGTGCATGAGGACGCAGACATTCTGAGAGCCTGCCGCGATGCAGGGGGATTGGGATACGTGATCAAGGTCTATATGGAAACGGACCTGGTTGTGGCGATGGATCAGGCGCTCGCAGGTCAAATGTTTACATCGCGCTTTTCATCCCGGCAAAACACGGCGTAGCGCTGCTGCGCGAATTCGCGAACTTGATTGACGGGTTCAGAGCCTCGCGGGAGTGAAAAAGACTGTCACTTCTGACAATGGCAAACAGGACGCAAGCGGGTCACCATAGCGAAATCTGTGGGCTTGGGACGCACGCTCCTACAAAGAAAACAGGCGCGGCTTTATTTCTCGAGATCTGAACCAGCAGACCGGAGAAAACAGATGAGCCGATGGGAAAGATCGGGACTCGGATTCGCCGCGCTATTTGCCATCGTCGGATTGGCCATGGCGCCTGCCAATGCACAGCAGGTGACAGGCAAGTTAGGTTCCGCTGACGCTACGACGACGATTGACGGGAAGCAAATTCCACCGCCGCCTCCAAAATTTGGTGGAGTGATCAAGGAAGTCGCCAAGGATTCCACGCCCTGGTGGCCGCCGCGCGTCGTGCCGCCGAAGGGCGCCCCCAACGTCCTTCTCATCATGACGGACGACCAAGGCTATGGCGTGCCCAGCACCTTCGGCGGTGTCATCCCTACGCCAAACCTAGATCGCATTGCCAAGGCCGGGCTGCGCTACATCCAGTTCCACTCTACGGCGCTTTGCTCGCCGACGCGGGCGGCGCTGATCACTGGTCGTAACCACCACTCAGTGGGTTTTGGCGTGATCGGCGAATTGTCCACCGGCTATCCCGGCTACGACTCCGTCATCGGCCAGGACAACGCCACCATCGCCGAGATCCTGAAGGAAAACGGCTACGCTACCTCTTGGTTCGGCAAGAATCACAATACCCCGGGCTTTACGTATAGCACCACGGCAGGGCCGTTTGACCAATGGCCAATCGGAATGGGCTTCCAGTATTTCTACGGCTTCTTGGGTGGCGAGACTGACCAGTGGACGCCCTACCTCTTCCGCAATACGACGGCCGTGTATCCGTGGGTTGGCAAGAAAGGCTATAACCTCACTACTGACCTGGCCGATGATGCCATCCGCTACTTGCAGGACCTCAACGCCGCGGCGCCCGACAAGCCGTTCTTCCTCTACTACGTCCCGGGCGGCTCCCACTCGCCTCACCAGCCAACCCAGGAATGGATCGACAAGTTCAAGGGCAAGTTCGACATGGGCTGGGAACAGTTGCGCGATCAGATCTTTGAAAACCAAAAGCGGCTCGGCGTAATTCCGCCGAATACTACGCTGACGCCGTGGCCGGACGGACAGGCAGAGTACGCGGGCGCCAAGCTGCCCAAATGGGACTCGCTTAACGTTGCGGAAAAGAAGATGTACGCCCGTGAAGCGGAGGTCTTCGCCGCCTACACCGCCTACACTGACTACGAAATTGGTCGCGTGATTGATGAAGTCCAGAAGATGGGCAAGCTCGACAACACGCTGATCATCTACATCGACGGCGACAATGGCACCAGCGCCGAAGGCAGCGTGTACGGCACATTCAACCAGTACACCGCCTACAACGGCATCATCAATATGCCGATGGTCAAGCCCGTCCTGGCGATGAACGCACTGCACTATAACGACTGGGGCTCCGACAAGACCTATCCGCACATGTCCGTGGCATGGTCCTGGGCTTTCGATACTCCTTTCAAGTGGACCAAGCAGGTGGCCTCTCACTTCGGCGGAACTCGCCAAGGGCTTGCGATTTCCTGGCCCGGACATATCAAGGGCGAGGGTGGCATTCGCACTCAGTTTCACCACGTCATCGATATTGTTCCTACGATCCTGGAAGCCACCGGCGTGCAGGCACCGGACCTGGTCAACGGCATCAAGCAGAAGCCGATTGAAGGCGTGAGCATGGTCTACACCTTCGATTCCGCCAATGCCAGTGCGCCGTCCAAACGCGATACTCAGTATTTCGAGATGGTCGGCAACCGCGCGATCTATCACGACGGCTGGGTCGCAGCCACCACTCCTCCCGCCCCGCCCTGGGAACTGGGAACTACGGCCATGCCGCCCCTCAATGAGTACAAATGGGAGCTTTACCACATCGCCGACGACTATTCGGAAGCCAACGACCTCGCCGCGAAAATGCCTGACAAACTGAAGGAAATGCAGGCGCTGTTCCAGAAAGAGGCGGCGGACCACCAGGTCTTACCGCTGGATAACTCTGGCTTTGTGCGTGCCCTTACGGCGCGACCGAGCGCCATCGCCGGGAAAACCGTTTTTACCTATACCGGTGAGAACGCGAATATCCCTGACGGCAATGCCCCCAACGTGTTGGGCAAGGACTTCACCATTTCTGCCGAGTTGACGATTCCGAGTGGAGGCGCGGAGGGCGTGGTCGTAACCGAGGGCGGAATGATCGGCGGCTACGGCCTCTACCTAACCCATAGCTTCAATTGGTGGCTCAAGAGCGACCTGTTCAAAAAAATCGGACTGGGATTGTTGATCCTGGGGCTTCTGCTGATCTTGATCGGCAATGCTGGACGGCGGAGAAAACGCTTGGGCTACGCATTTTTAGTCATAGCCGCACTGGGACTGCTCCTGGTGTTGGCTACCGATATCTTCGGATTCGGCAGAAGTCGGCCAGTCTTCGTCTACAACATGCTGGACTTGGAGCGGTTCCGTTGGAGAGGCTCCGCGCTAGGCGAGGGCAAGCACACCATAGTCTTCGACTTCAAATACGACGGCCCCGGCGTAGGCAAGGGCGGTACTGGCGTGTTGACCGTGGATGGCAAAGAGGTCGATCGCAAGTCGATGGAACACACCATTCCGTTCCTCCTTCCCGCCGACGAGAGCTTCGACGTCGGGCTCGACACACGGACGCCGGTGGACTTTACCTATGATTGTCCTTTCCGGTTTACCGGAAGCATCGACAAGCTGACGATCAACCTCGGGGCATCGCAGTTATCGGCCGAGGACCAGAGGAAGATGTACGACGCCATCGCCAGAGCCAACAACTAGCTGGCTAACGCAAGCATTTGGGATGGAAGTCTCCGCTATCGCTGATTGTGAACGTAGAAATGAAAAATCGGCTGCGCAAAAGGAGCGAAACATGAAAAGTAAGATGCTCGTCCTAGCCGGACTGCTGTGTATGGTGGCCGCGGTGGCCTCCGCGCAAACCGTCTATGTAAACTCCAGCCCCAATGCGAATTTCTCCAGTTACCACACTTATGCGTGGGGGCAGGGTGCGAACCCCAACGCGGTGGCCAGTTCGTTCCTGGCACAGGAAGCGCAGAACCAGATCAACACGCAATTGCAGGGCAAGGGATTGAGGATGGTGCAAGAAACCGAAAATCCCGACCTGGTCGTCATCATCAGCGGAGGGATGAAAACGCAAACCTCCTACAACGCGTGGGGCATGCGCGGGATCGGCGGCGGAATGGGCGGGATCACGCCGGAGCAGAATGTAATCGGGACGTTGATCGTGGACATTTACGACGTGAAAGCCAAAGAATTGGCGTGGCGCGGCATGGCGCAGAACACTTTGAACACCAGCAATTCGCAGAAGAACATGAAGATGGTGGACAACGCGGTGGTCAAAATGTTCAAGAAATATCCGTCATAGCAAATAACGGGAAGCCAGTCCATCATTGGACTGGTGCTGGCTGTGCGCGCGGTGCACCCATCAGCTAAATCGCGGCTCCCATCGCCAATACATTGTTCAAATGCGAATTGGTTCGCCAACAGCATCAAGATTTGAAGCAGACAAAGGAGAACATTCGATGAATCAGCGGCAGTACAGCCCCAACTTTCCAGTGCGTTTAGCGGTCCTGTCCCTCTTGGCGTTTGCTGTGTTTCCGTCCGTAAGCCGGGCACAAGCGGGCCCTATCTTCGAAATTACCCCGGTAGTTAGCACGGTTAAGTTCGACGTCGAGGCCTCCGTGGCCATCGCCGGCACATTCCAGAAGTGGGAGGCAACTCTGAAGTTTCCCACTACCGATGCCACCAGCGCTGTTCTGGACGTCAAGATTTACGCAGACAGCGTCGATACCGGTAGCGGCATGAAGGATGGCAAGCTCAAGAGCAAAGACTTCTTCAACGCCAAAGACGATCCCTACATCACGTTTCATTCCACGAAGACGGTGCAGACGGGGCCCAATTCCTTCGAGATGGATGGCAATTTCACGATACGCGGAGTCACAAAACCCGAGAAGCTCTCGCTGACCGTTTCCGGCAAGGGAACCGGCTCGGGCACGATTAACGGCACGATGGCCTTTGACCGTAAGGACTACGGCATGGACAGCGGCATTCCCTTCATCAAGATTGCCAACCGCGTCGAAGTGACCGTGGACCTGAAAGGCAAGAAAATCAGCGGGCCTCCTCTGGTTTTCAAGGAGTAAGCAGCGATCCGATTCTGGTTTAACACAGCGCCCAGCGCAGGAGTTTAACCCATGAGCCACAATCACTTTACCATCGCGTTTCCATTGAAGCCCTCCGCGGGCTCGAAAGTGCTCGCGGAGCAGCTTCCTCCATTGATGCCGGGATTCTTCAAAGTGGAAGATTCCATCGGCACCATTCACTACTCGCGTTTCACGTTCCTCAGCGAAAAGACGATGCTGTTTCTCGGTGATTTCGATGGCGACTTCACCGACCTCATGTCCGATCTGGCCAAAAGCGCCGGGCCGGTCTTCGACGCGATCTTTCAGCAGGTGGAGAATCCGCCGCTCAACCCGGTCGCTGCCAACGTAGATGCGTTTGTCGAATGGACTGGAGAGCATCTGCTCCATGCGGTCAATATCTATACCGCCTATCCCGACGCGACAGCCAAAGAAATCAAGGCCTTGGCGGCTGCCGCCGGCGTCACAGGCGGCGTTGAACAACGGCCGTTCCTGGTCGTCCTGCCCATAAAATCCAAGATCGCGTACGTCGAAGTGCAACTGCTGCTGCGTGCACGCGGGCACGGAACCACTAAAGACCTGGACAAGGTCGGTACGCCGCACTTCGCGCAATTCGTGCCGCTCGAGGACAATCAAATCGGCTTCTTCACCGTGTATGACGGCACATTCGATACCTACATCGCTGACTTCACCAAGAACATCGGAGAGGTTTTCGATCTATTATTCAAGTTCACCAAGGGCGCGCCGCCTTCGCCATGCCGCAAGCACCTGCAGGAGTTCGTTGACTTCGCGGCAGGCGCGAACCGCGCTCCCATCGGATTTTACGAAGCATATCCGGGCCTGTCGGTTCAGGACATCCATGCATTGATCGCCGATAGCAAGTCGCAATCCGCCTCGGCTCACTAGCACGCCCTGTTGGGCACCCGCAATTTTCCGGCTCCGCCCGCGAAGTCTCGCGCAAGGACCGAACAGGAGAAACCTATTGAGCCAGGACGACAAAAGTCTGGCGTCGCAGGCGAAAGCAGTCGGAGGGCGAATCGGCCGTCTCTTCGGGCATGGCGAGCAGCAGGCCTCCGCGCCGAAAAGCACTCTCGACCTCGCGGATATTCAGGGCTTCATTCTTCGCGGTTACCGCATGCCGATGGTGCGCCATTTTCTGCTGGCGGTCGGAGTTCCCGCGGCAGCGCGCAAACTGCTCGGTCGCTTCGTCAGTGGCGACGAATCGGACGCGCCGCAGATCACCACCGCCGAGGATTGGCACGTTGGCTTCGCGCCCGGCCCAGCGGACGATCCCAACGAGTCTCCGCGTCGCAAACCGGATTATTGCCTTAACGTAGGCATCACCTGGCCCGGAATGGTCGCGCTCGAATTAAAAGATCGCGTGCCTGCACTTGCGTTCAAATCTTTTCCCGCATTTGCTGCCGGGGCAGCCCAACGGGCGAAACTAGTCGGCGATACAGGACCCAGCGCGCCGGAAAACTGGGTTGACGGTTTCGGGAAGGGAAGCGATCACCTTCTGATTACGCTGCATGCGCTGACTCCGGATGCGCTGAACTCCTACACCGCTCGTCTCACCGCGCTATTTGCCGAAGGTGGCGCGTTCCGAGAAGTCTCGCGCACCGACGGAATGGCGTGGATCGAGCACAAGGACGGCAAATCCGAATTTGTCGCCAAAGTTCCGTTCGGCTACACCGACGGAATCAGCATGACCACAATTCACGGCGGGCCGGAGCGCTATCCGCCAGATCACCAGCAGCCGTGCGAACCTTGGCTCTTCGTCTTGCAGGAAGCCGCTGAAAATTACTACGTGCCTGAGCCGAAAGAATTCGGCCTGAACGGCAGCTTCGCCGTTTTCAAAAAGATCATGACCGACGTGGTGGGCTTCGAAAATTTCCTGCAATCGAACAAAGACAAAATAGATCCCGAACTCCTCGCCGCCAAGCTTTGCGGCAGGTGGCGCAACGGCGTTCCGCTGGCGCTCTCGCCGGATACGGATAGCCCGCCGGGTGGGATTGCACTCGACCAGCTGAACAACTACGAATATGTGAACGCGGACGGCTCGGGCGATCCTAAGGGAGTGCGTTGTCCAGTGGGCGCGCACATGCGCCGCATCAATCCACGCGGCCAACCGGTTACGGGGCAAGGCCAACCGGGCGGCAGCAATAATACTCACCGACTGATTCGTCGCGGCATGCCGTACGGGCCGAACTTCGATCCGAACCTGCCTTACGATGGAATCGAGCGCGGGCTTCTCGGTTATTTCATCAACTCCAGCATCGAGAACCAATACGAATTCGTGCTGAGTCAATGGGTGAACGACGCCGAATTTGCAGGCGCCGTGCGGCTGCCCCCCAAGGCCAAAGATCCGATGATCGGCACACAGGATCCCGCCGAAAGTATTTTCGTGATTCCGCAAGCGAATGGCGCGCCTGCAATCAAGGTGACGGGGTTCCAATCTTTCGTAACCACCAAGGCCGCGGCCTACTGCTTTTTGCCGAGCATCACCGCGATCAAATTTATTTCCAAATTGTGACGAGTTGCGTGGAGGGCTTCACCGCATGTTGTTCCTGACCAGACGCTTCGGAGTGACTGCCAGCGACGCAGAGCGCGACCTCGCCTCGGAAAAATCCGAGATCGAGCAGATCGTTCAAAAAGTTCTCTTGATGCAGACGCAGTCTGCCGCCCAGCAACAGCGGCCGCTGCGCCGGGGAACTCACGCGAAAGGCGTTTGTGTGGGAGCACAGTTCGAAGTGTTTGAAGTTACCGCCGGACGCGACGCCGCGCTCGCCGCGCGTCTTGCGAAAGGAATGTTCGCGAAGCCCGGCGCGTATCCGGCCGTTGTGCGCTTTGCGAACTCCGATCCGAAAGTAAACTCTGATTTCAAACCAGACGTCCGCTCGTTGTCTTTCTGGGTGGACCTCACACGCGGAGGCGCTGTAGCCGCTGCAGGCTCGGGCCGCCAGGATTTTTCCATGCAGAACGCCACCACGTTGCCCATCAACGACGCGCGCGCTTTTCTCGCCACCATGAAGCTGCTCACCGCTTCGAATCCAGGCGCCGGACTGATGGCGTTGCCGGGCAAAGACAAATTGCGCGTGCTGCGAACTCTCGTCTTGGCGCAAATACAGTCACGCCAGAAAATCAAACCATATCAGCAACTGCGCTACTGGAGCACCGTGCCATTTCGTTATGGGCCCAGCGACGTGGTGAAACACTCCGCAACGCCCTCGCAGCACAATTCAGCGCATCCACTGCAGAAGAGCAATCCTAAGGGGCTGCAGGACGAACTGCTTCGCCACGTCAACGAAGACAGCAAGATGAGCAGCTTTGATTTCGCAGTCCAGTTCCTCGACGCGGGCAAAATGACTTACTGGGGCAAGCGCTACGACGCGAATTTCTGGATCGAAAACGCCAGCCTCGATTGGAAGGAGCAGGAAGCGCCGTTTCACACCGTCGCGCGCCTCACCCTGCTGCCGAAATCGCAGCTCGCGCCGGATGCCGCCGAAGCCACTTACTTCGATGTCACCGGAAACTCTACAGCTGACAGCACGCCCGTCGGCAGCATCAATCGCGCTCGCTATACAGGGGAAGTTGCCAGCAGAAAGGCCCGCACGCAGGCCGCCGGCGCCTGAAAGCCGTAGCGTTCGTTCCTCCCTACTCGCTTCGACAACTTCGCAATTGGCCTCGACGCAACTGTCATTTTTGACACTTCCAAGCCCCCAGGGCTGAGTGCAACATTGCCGGGTACCGGTTTTGTATCCCGCCGTGCAGTGAAGCAATCGCCGGCGCAGTTTATTTGCAACAACAGAAGCCAGGAGACTACGTTAATGAAATGTATCAGCAGAATGGCGTTTGCAGTTGTCGCGTTTTTCGTGGTGTGCGGGCTGACTGTTACGCCGCCCGCCTCAGCGCAAGAGAAGAAACCCAACATTCTCGTCATCATGGGCGATGACGTTGGTTGGTTCAACATTGGCGCTTACCACCAAGGCATTATGTCGGGAAAGACGCCCAATCTCGACAAGCTCGCTTCCCAGGGAATGCGCTTCACCGATTACTACGCGGAAGCTAGCTGCACTGCTGGCCGCGCCAATTTCATCACCGGTGAGTTACCCATCCGCACGGGTCTAACCACCGTAGGTCAAGCCGGGGCAGACGTGGGCTTGCCCGATCAGGCGGTGACTTTGGCCACCGTTCTCAAGGCGCAAGGCTATGAGACCTTTCAGTTCGGAAAGAATCACCTCGGCGATTTGAATAAATATCTCCCCTGCGTCCACGGCTTCGACGAATTTTTTGGTTATCTCTACCACCTCGACGCTATGTCAGACCCCTACTGGTTCGACTATCCGCAGGACTGGGTTGACAAGACCGGGCCGCGCACTCTGACTCATTGCTGGAGCAGCGACACCGATGACCCCGCAGTGATGCCGCGCTGGGGCAAAGTCGGAAAGCAGAAAATCGAAGACGAAGGCCCGCTCGCTCCGTTCCCGAACATGGCGGGCATGCAGAATTGGCAAGAAGGCAGGAAGGCCAAGTACGACATGGAAACCTTTGACGAAGTGCTCGTGGGGCACACCAACGGCGCCATGGACAAGGCCAAGAAAGACGGCAAACCCTTCTTCATCTGGCACAACACCACGCGCATGCACGTCTTCAGCTACATCCCGCCGAAGTATCAGGCGATGATGAACAGTTCGAGCAACTACAACATCGAAGAGGCCGGTATGGCCCAGATGGACGACAGCATCGGCGGCATCCTGCAGCATCTGCAAGATATCGGCGAAGCGGACAACACCATCGTCATCTTCACCACCGACAACGGCGCTGAAGTATTCACTTGGCCGGACGGCGGCATGACTCCTTTCAGAGCTACGAAAGGCACCGTTTTTGAAGGTGGATTCCGCGTTCCTGCCATCATCCGCTGGCCCGGACATGTAAAGCCGGGCACCGTGGAGAACGGCATCTTCTCTGGTCTCGACTGGCTGCCGACTCTGTCAGCCGCAGCGGGTAATCCGGACATCACAAACCAGCTCCTAAAGGGAGTAAAACTGGGTGATCGCACCTACAAGAACCATTTGGACGGCTACAATCAGATGGCTGTGCTGACCGGCACTGGACCCTCGGTACGGCATGAGCTCTTCTATTTTGGCGGCCCGCACCTGGGTGCCATCCGGATTGATGATTTTAAATTCCAGTTCTACCAGCAACCGTACGGCTGGCCGGGCGAGAAGGTCACGACGGACATGCCCACGATCGTCGACCTGCGTCAGGATCCCTTCGAGCGCACGCCGTCCATCCGCGGCGAGTCGCTGAACGAATTGGGCGGCGGTTACATGAACGACTTCTACGCTCGCGAGTTCTGGCGTTTCGTCGTCGTGCAGAAAGCGGTGGGCCAGCTCGCAGAAACGGCCGTCGAGTATCCCCCGATGCAGGCGCCCGCATCATTCAACTTGGCCGCAGTGCAGGCACAGGTCCAAGAGATGATCAAGGCACACGAAGCTCAGTAGCGTAGATTCAGAAACCGAGGGGCGGTCCCGTCCCGCAGTCGCGGGACGGGATCGCCCGCTCATCACGAACACAATTGTGAATCTCCACTGCTCGGAAGCATGATTCCGCGGAAGGCGAAGCTCGCCCGAGTCACCCTCATACTGTCAGTTTTACCAATAACATCCCCTCGCTCAGACGAACACACTCCCAACGCCCGTAAACCCCTAGCCGACAGCTCCGCCGAAACTCGTCCCGGATGACCTTGCGCGTCGGTTACAGAAAGATTGGAGGAAGTTGATGAATACGAAGTGTAGTAAGCACTTGAGCCTCGCTTTGGCGATCTGTACTGCCGTCGCGGGGCTGGCAGTTGCTCCGCGCGCTTCCGCGCAAGATAAGAAACCCAACATTCTCGTCATCATGGGTGATGACATCGGCATCTCGAACATCGGCGTCTATAGCCATCACATGATGGCCGGCAAAACGCCGAACCTCGACAAGCTGGCCAAGGAAGGCATGCTGTTCACCGACTATTACGCCGAGGCGAGCTGCACGGCGGGTCGCGCGAACTTCATCACGGGCGAACTGCCCATCCGCACCGGCATGACCACCGTCGGCCAAGCCGGCGCGCCGATCGGCCTTCCGGCAGAAGCGGTCACGATCGCCACCGTGCTGAAAGCGCAGGGTTATGCGACCGGCCAATTCGGCAAGAACCATCTTGGCGACAAGAATGAATTCCTGCCCACCGTCCACGGCTTTGATGAATTCTTCGGCTATCTGTATCACCTGGATGCCATGGAAGACCCGTTCCACCCGAACTATCCGCAGAACCTCATAAATGTTGTCGGCCCGCGCAACCTGGTTCATTCCTGGGCCACGAATGTAGACGATCCCACCGATATGCCGCGCTGGGGTAAGGTCGGCAAGCAGAAGATCGAAGATGCCGGGCCGTTGCCACCGCACCCAATGAACGGCATCAAGTACAACATGGAGACAGTGGACGACACGATCCGCGACCTCTCACTTCAGTTCATTGACAAGGCCAAGGCCGATGGCAAGCCGTTCTTTGTGTGGATGAACCCGACGCGCATGCACGTGGTCACCCACCTCTCGCCCAAATACACGGCGATGATGAACTCCGAAAATGGTTGGAGCATCGAAGAAGCCGGCATGGCGCAGTTGGATGATGATATCGGCCTGGTGATGCAGCACCTAAAGGACGCGGGGTTGGACGACAACACGATCGTCGTATTCACCACGGACAACGGCACCGAAACGTTCACTTGGCCCGATGGCGGCACCACCCCGTTCGCACAGGCGAAAGGGACGGTGATGGAAGGCGGCTTCCGCGTGCCGTGCATCGTCCGGTGGCCTGGTCATGTCCCGGCGGATTCCGAGCAGAACGGCATCATGTCCGGCCTGGACTGGTTGCCCACGTTCGCCACTCTCGCCGGAGACCCGAACGTCACCCAGGATTTGCTCAAAGGGGTGAAAATCGGCGACCGAACTTACAAGAACCATCTTGACGGCTACGATCAGACTGCGATGCTTACCGGCAAAGGCGCATCCAATCGCCACGAAATTTTCTACCTTGGCGAAAGCACGCTCGGCGCGGTGCGCATTGACGATTACAAGTACCGCTTCATCGATCAACCCCAAGGTTGGCTGGGAGTCAAAAATCATCCGGACGTGCCTTCGATCATCAATCTGCGGCTCGATCCGTACGAAAGAATGAGCTTTCCAGAAGACTTGACGCGGAATGGATCGCTGATGTCTTTCGGTGATTGGTACATGTATCAATTCTGGCGTTTTGTTTTCGTCCAGCAAATGATGGGCAAGGAAATCCAGACGTTCCTGGAATTTCCGCCGATGCAGCGCGGTGCGAGTTTCAACCTCGATGCCCTGAAAGCCGAGATGGCCTCCAAGATGGCCCAGGCGGAAGCGGCAGCCAAAGGCCCGAGCAACTAACACGAATGGTCTTCACGAGGGGCGGCCCGCAAGGACCGCCGTCTTTCCCGGATGTCGGGTGCCTGACGCAGGGAGTTTGCACAGTTCGATCCGGGCGCGGCGCACCCACGCAAAAGTCGTTGCCATTACTTCGCGAAGTAACCGGCTTGCTCTCGAGCTTGCCGGCCAACAAAAGGAGGATGTTCATGGATCACCTGCCAAGAATAGGCCTAGCAGTAGCGGTGTTTCTCGTGGTTTTGGGGCTGGCAGCACCCCGGCCCACCGCAGCTCAAGACAAACCCAACATCGTAATGCTCATGACCGACGATACAGGATGGGGCGATTTCGGTGCGTATTCGGGCGGCGGAGCGGGACTCGGCCATCCCACACCTAACATCGATCGTATGGCCAAAGAGGGCGCCGTATTCACCAGCTGGTACGGACAGGCAAGCTGCACCGCGGGCCGCGCATCCTTCATCACCGGACGAATTCCGATTCGCTCTGCGTTGTCAATCGTAGTTGCGCCGGGCGACGAGAACTACCTGCGTCCAGAGACACCCACGATCGCTGAATACTTCAAGAAGAACGGCTACTCGACCTACTTCTCGGGCAAGTGGCATCTCGGTGACAAGCCGGTTTCTTACCCCATCAATCATGGTTTCGACGAGATGAAGGAGTTCGCCGCCTACTACGCGGGCGTCTATTCGTACCCCGATACGGACAAGTGGTTCCATCCCTGGTTCCCGTCTTACAACGCGGATTTCGAGAAAATGTGGGATTCCGTGGTGAACCTGGACGAGTGGGAAGGCGTCGCGGGTCAGCCCGCTAAGAAGGTCGCCACAATCACCTACGACTATATGGCCACCATGGACGAACGGATGGCCGACTACGCCGTAGCGTATATCAAGGACCATGCCAAGAGCGGCAAACCGTTCTTCATGGACGTCAACTGGATCAAGATGCACAATCCCACAAATGCCGCGCCAGATTTCAAAGGACGCTCGCACCTCGGTGATTATTCTGATTCGCTGATGGAAATGGACGCTGACATTGGCAAAGTGTTAGATGAGATCCGTGCCGATGCTCCCAACACCATCGTCATCCTCAGTGCCGACAACGGCGCCTGGCTGGACGCCTATCCCGATGCGGGCACCACGCCATTTCGCGGCGAGAAGGGCTCTGCCTACGAAGGTGGTTGGCGCGTTCCGGGCATTATGACCTGGCCCGGCCACATTCCCGCGGGCGTGCAATACAACGAGATGATGTCGCACATTGATTGCTGGGCAACTTTGGCGGCGATGGCAGGCATCCCCGTTCCACCGACCGGCGAAATGAAGGACAACAACGGCAAGCCCATCTACTTCGACAGCATCGACAACAGCGCCTACATCCTCGGCAAATCTCCGCACTCGGCGCGCAAATCATGGATCTTTATCAATGGTGAGTACCTCCATGCAGTGCGCGTTGACATGAGTGGCGATCCAAAGGAGCCTTGGCTCAACATCGCCTGGAAGTTCGTTTGGACAGCGAAAGATACATGGCTCGGACCGAATCTCGATACGGGTTCTATCCCGGCGGTCTACAACCTGACCATGGATCCGTTCGAGAAGTACGACATGATCTTCAATGGAGCGGCGCCGGATCGGGCGCTGACAAACTCACCGGGTAAGTATGCCGGACAGGACAACGGCTGGGCGGCGGGACTTTTTAGCGTAGTTCTCGTCGATTTTGATAAGACGATCATGAAGTATCCCAGCATCAAGCGCTTTCCCGGAGGTGCATCGAACGATTTGATTCCGAATCTTCAGCATCCCGAAAACCCAGTACCAGCGCTTGATCCGAACAACATGCCGAAGGCAGGCGTGGGCGGCGTAGACTAGTCGCGGCTCCGTCAGGTCACCAAGGGCGGCTCGCAAGAGCCGCCCTACGAATTTGCCGCGATAATTTTTTGGAATAGGAAAGAAAAAGATTCCATAGCAGCCGCTGGCGCAATGTTATTCTGCGGTCCGTAGCGGCTTAAATAGACTTCTATTGCTTGCACTGGAGGAGACCAACACCAGATGTCGTTCGACGCCGGAAATCATTCGACGTACAAATTTTTGCGTAAGTTAACACCTGCCATCTGCTTTTTACTTTTGGCGTTTCCAGCCGTTGTTCGCGCCCAGTCGCCCAGCGGAGCCGCTGCCGCCAGTTCCGAACAAGAAGATTTCGATCAATACAAGTTCCGGATTGATGCTTTCTGGTTCTACTCGAACCCCACCGGCAGCATCCAGGGCACCGCGGACATTGACAGCACTTCCATTGATTTGCAGAAAGACTTGGGCTTCGATACCTACTCGACCTTCAGCGGCAAGGTGGAATGGAAGTTCACGCGCAAGAACCATCTGTACGTTGCAGTCAGCCCGTTTTACACCAGCCACCAGACCGAGCTCACTCGCACGATCACTTTTCAGGGCCAGACATTCGAGGTTGGCACAGTAACGAGCAGCGAATTGCACGCTTTTCTCGTCGCGCCTGGCTATCAGTACGACATCATCCGCCGCAGACGCGGCCACCTGGGAATCGCTGTACAGGCGGATCTTTTTAATACCACTGCGAAAATCAGCGCGGCCGCACAAGTCGTCGGCGGCGAACAGCAGGCCGCCGTCAGCGCCAGTGCTTCGCTGCTCGCGCCGATTCCCGTGGTTGGCCCCGAGTTCCGTTTCTATCCTTTCAATTCTCCGCGCTTTTATATCGAGGGTAACGTTTACGGAATGTATTTGTTTGGCTACGGCAATTTTGTATCTACCACCGACGCTATCGGTGTTAGCTTAAACAAGCACGTCAGCCTCAACGCCGGCTACCAGCTGGGCTCGCGCCTGGTAGTGCAGGAAAGCCCCAGCAACGACCGTGTAGGTCTTCGTTTAACGCAACAGGGTGCGGTCGTGGGAGCGCAGTTTTCTTTTTAGCGATGGATGGTAAGATTCAGATTCTCGGCCGTGTTTTGGGGTCATCAGAATGCTTCAAAAAAATCAACGATTAGGGAGAAAGGTTGAACATGATTAAGCTCGGACGTTTAGCAGTTCTCGTGCTGGCAGCGGCGACCATCTGTATAGCTCAGGATGTAGTGAGCGTCGTCCACGGAACGGTTACCAAGGTGGATTCGGCCACTAAGACGGTTGTGGTGAAATCCGCCGATGGCACCGAACACACCATCAAGTTTACCGCCGACACGACGGTGAAGGGCACGAAAGCGGGTATTGATGGCCTCGCGAAGGGCACCGAGGTTGTGGTGCGCACCACTGGCAAGGGCGCGGACGAAACGGGCCAGGAAATCGCCAAAGTCAGCAAGGACAGCTACAAAGTTACCAAAGGCACCGTCGTCAAGGTAGATGATGGCGCCAAGACCGTGGTCGTTAAGACTGCGGACGGCACCGAGAAGACTTTCGATTACACCGCTGACGCCGGCAAAGACGTGGGCAAAGGCACAGTGAAGGGCGCCAAGGTTACGGTGTATTACACGGAAGAGTCCGGCAAGAAGGTCGCGCACTTTTTCGGCTTCTAGCTGAAACCGTCGGGGTTTCAGAAAAGACCGAAAAATGAAATGGGTTCGCGGCAAGTGGCTGGTGGCAGCGCTTCTGCTTCTGATGCGCTGCTCGCCCACGCACGCCCAAAATTCCGTTTCCGAGTTCTTCCCGGAAGTGGATGCCTACCTGAAAGTGAATCCGAATGTGCAGGTTTATTTTCAGGTGAAGGACACGCGGGAAGGTGGCGACCCCACGCAAGTGGAGATCGGACCGAGCATCGAATTCTACCTGAAGCCGCTGATCAGGCTGAAAGACGTCACCAGGTTCGATCTGAACGATGCAAAGTCCCGGCCCGTGGTTTTCGCGATCGGTTATCGCTACGTGCCTTCACCGGACAGGCCGACGGTAAACCGCTTGGAACCGGTCGTCACGTTTCACTTTCCACTGATGGCGCAGATTCTGCTTTCCGATAAGAATCGCGCCGATCTGGACGGGTCCAATGGAAATTTCACCTGGCGCTATCGCAACCGCGTGACGTTGGAACGCCGTTTCGCCATTCACTCCTATCATCCCGCGCCCTACCTCAGCGCCGAATTTTTCTACGAAAGCCAATACAGTAAATGGAGCACGACGGCGCTCTACGCGGGCTGCTTGTTCCCGATCGGCAAGCACGTTCAGCTTGATCCCTACTACGAGCACGAGAACAACACCGGCAAAGCTCCCAATCAGCAAATAAACGCCTTCGGCTTGGCGCTCAATCTACTTTTTGCCGTTTCTGACAAGAAAAACTGAGAATACGCGTCACTTATGAGGCCTTCCCAGGACCGCCGATTCAACGTCGCGGAATAACGCCCGGTCGCTCGAATTAAACCTGTGCCAGACTCGGTCGGCGTTCGAGAAGAGAGGAAGCGCGTATCCTGCGGCAGGCGCAGCTACTTCGGATACCATGAAGTCCCGCGAAACTGTCATTTTTGACAATAACATTCCCGGGGACCCGCCAGCACAATCGGTGCCTCTGAGAGTTTGCACAGGCCTGTCTAGCGAACGCCAGAACAAGGAGTTTCTCTTGACGTCTAATAAGAAATTCGCCGTATCCGCAATATTCCTAGGCATTTCGCTCTTTGCCAGTCCGCGCCCGTGTCGCGCCCAGGCAGAACTCCCTCAGCGCAGCACGGATGCACCCGTTTCCGATCAACCTGTTTCGAACTCCGGAGCGCCAGATCTCACGCTGCCTGACAAACCAACAGCTCCTGATGCACTGCCAGCCGCGCCGGCGCTTTCTGCCGCTGCGACTCCTGGCGCCGCTGCCGCCGGTGCTCCGGCCGCCAGCACCGCCCCCGAAAGCAATTGGCACCTCTCTATCACTCCGTATCTGTGGTTTCCCGGAGCGCACGGCAATATCGGCGACCCCAACGGCGGGGAAATCGGCTTTAGCGCGTCCCCGGGCGACCTCCTTTCTAAATTTCGTTTTGGAATAATGGGGGCGGTGGAACCTCGCTACAAGCGCATCGTGATGCCCCTCGATATCTTCTACATCCGCCTGGGCGACGATAAGGCGCTGCCCAACAGCCCCAATCAGGGCGTCGCAAACTTGAAAGCGCAAGAGTTCCTCGTCACACAGAAAATCGGCTACCGCGTGATCGATTCAGAGAGGCTCAAGATTGACGGACTCGCGGGTTTCCGTTATTGGCACTACGGCGAGCAGCTGTCGTTCACCACCAACGATCTAAACTTTTCCGGCTCGCAAAATTGGGTGGATCCCCTGGTGGGTGGACGCATCATTGGAATTCTCACGCCTAAAATCGAAGTGAATATTGGCGGCGACGTAGGCGGCTGGGGCGCTGCTGCGCAGATGGACTACCAGATTTTTGGCGCTCTCGGCTACCGCATCAAACCAGCGCTCGCATTGCAGGTCGGTTACCGCTATCTTTACTTTGATTATCGAAAGGTCTCGGGCGTTTACTTTGACACAGCCACCTCCGGTCTGTTCTTTGGTGTAACCATCGACCTGAAATGAGGATGAGCGGTTCAGTCATCCCCAAGAGTCTGCGTCCGTATTTTTGAAATGATGGCGCGGGCCGCGAATTCTTGTGCGAAACCCGGCCTCCGTGGCGGGTGCAGGACCATATGAAAAAGCTGATCGCAGCAACTTTGCTATCTCTCGCCGCAGTCTGCACGGTTTCCGCGCAGGATCCCGGCTGGCCCCGCGCAATTACCAAGCCGCAGGGCACGTTGGTTTATTACCAGCCCCAGGTGGATAGCTGGACCAACTATGAACAACTCGATTGGCGCATGGCCGTTTCGGTGACGCCGGCGGGCGGCAAAGAAGTGGTCGGCGCTCTCAACATGCATGGCGTCACCAGCGTCAACGCAGAAACTCAGATGGTCTTGATATCCAATCTGCAAATCAAGAACGTATATTTTCCTTCTTTGGACCCGGACGTCGCAACCCACATGCAACAAGTGATTCAGTCGTTTCTGCCGCCCAGCGTGTGGATCAGCATGCAGCGCTTGGTGGCATGCGTTCCGAAACCAGCCGCGGCACCCGCCGGCGTGCCATTGAATAATAATCCGCCGCAGATCTTCACCAGCTACAAGCCCGCGATTTTGCTGGGCGTGGAAGGCCAGCCAATCCTTTACGAAATCCCCAAAACCAAGCTGCAATACGTGGTGAACACCGACTGGGCGCTTTTCCTCTACGACAAATCCACTTATTACCTGCTGGCCGGCGAACGCTGGCTCATGGCATCCAGTCTGCAAGGTCCGTGGGCCCCCACGATGCAGCTCCCCAAGGACATGGAGAAGATGGTGAGCGACCAGCAGTTCGCGAGCCTGAAGCAATACATCCCGCCGCCACCGTCGAGCGCCAACGCCGTCGTCCCCACGGTTTTCTACAGCACCGTTCCCGCCGTCGTTATTCTTTTTGACGGGCAGCCCACTTACTCCAAGATCCCGGACACGCAGCTGGTTTACGCGACGAACACTCGCAGCTATCTTTTCGTTTACTCACCCACGAACCAGTTTTATTACATGACGGGCGGCCGCTGGTTCACCGCGAACAAGATGGAAGGGCCGTGGACTTTTGCGACTCCGTCGTTGCCCACCGATTTTTCTCATATTCCGCCGTCCAGTCCCGCCGCGCAGGTGCTGTCCTCTGTTCCCGGGACGGAAGAAGCCAAAGACGCTGTGATGATTGCCCAGGTTCCTACGAGAATTACGGTTAACTCCGCGTCGGCGGCGGCCCAAGCCAACGTCACCTATGCCGGGGCTCCGCAGTTCGCTCCCATTGAAGGGACTACACTTTCGTACGCCACCAATACCGCACAAAAGGTAATCCAGGTAGGCGAGTTCTACTACTTGTGCCTCACGGGCATTTGGTTTGTTTCCGTGAGTCCCACGGGCCCGTGGGAGGTCGCGGACACTGTTCCCCAAGTGATTTACACGATTCCGCCCAGCTCGCCTGTTTACAATGTCACTTACGTTACGCAAGTGGTGCAGCCCAGCGGAACTGTGCAGGCCAGCTACACCGCCGGTTACATGGGCGCGTTCGTTGTCGGCGTCGCGGTAGGAGCCGTTATCGCCGGTGGCACGGGCTACTACTATCCGCCGTATGTTTATCACCCGGCCTACGGATATCCTTATTGTTACCACTACCCGACTACCTACGGGTCAACTTCCTATTATCATTCCACCACCGGAGCGTATGGCGTCTCGCAGACCGCTTACGGTCCGTATGGAACCGCAACGCGCAGCGCATCTTACAATCCTTACACCGGGACTTCGACGCACACCGCTTCGGTCTCCACTCCCTATGGGACACAGAAAGCTGGCACGGCCTATAACCCGTACACCGGTGCGTCCGCTGCTACGCATCAAGGCTCCAACGGATACAGCTCCTGGGGAAGTTCCGAAGTTTCAAAGAACGGCGAGAGCGCCTATTCGCAACATTACACGACCGCGCAGGGAACCACCGGTTCCGTGCAGACCTCGAACGGCGGAAAGGCCGTGGGGGCCAGCGGCGCGTACGGAAACAGCGCATCCGCTGGAAAGGCGGCCAACGGCAACATGTACGCCAGCGCGGACGGAAATGTTTACAAGAATACCGGCAGCGGTTGGGAGAAGTACGGCAGCAACGGCAGCTGGAATTCCGTGAACTCCTCCAGTGCGCATCCTACTTCCAGCTCAACTTCGTCTTATCAGGAGCATCCGTCGTCAACCGCCTCTTCCGCGTCTTCCTACCACCCGTCGAGCAGCGACGATATGTCCAGCATGAATCAGGAGGCGCAAGACAGGCAGAGGGGCGAGCAGTCTAGCCAGCGCTACTCGCAGCAGAGGTCCTCGGGCGGATGGGGTGGCGGCGGGGGCCGTAGCTATGGTGGCCGCCGTTAATTGAAATTTGTTTTCATCGCCGTAGTGGCGAGCTTTCGGTTCGATCAAAGGAGAATCTAAATGAATTGTAGTCTCATGGTTCCATCCGCGAAGAAGCCCGTCAGTGGCAGCGTGGTTTCGGCTGGCAAGCGTTTTTTGATTTTTGGTTTGATCGCGCTTGCGGCCGGCATCGTGGCTGTTGCGCAGAATCCCGAAATGCAGCAAAAGCTCGCCGCCGTTAAGCAGGCCGCCGCTGAAAATAAGCAGCGGCTCCTGCAGTATCAATGGACGGAAACAACCCAGGTCACGCTGAACGGAGAGCCGAAACCCTCTTCTCAAAAACTATGTCAGTACGGCCCGGACGGTCAGGTGCAGAAGACGCCCATCGGCCCTCCGCCGCAACAGCCGAGCGGCGGCAGAGTGAAGCAAAGAATTATCGAAAAGAAAAAAGCGGAAATGGCAGATTACATGGACGACGTAAAGGGCGTCCTCAGTATGTACGTTCCGCCTGATCCCCAGAAAATGCAGCAAGCGTTTCAGGCTGGCAAAATGTCGGTAAATCCCGCCGGCGGCGTCCTGAATATTATTTTTACGGATTACGCCCAGCCCGGCGACAGCATGACGCTCACGTTTAACCCTGCCACAAAACAGATCGTGTCTTTGAATGTCAATACTTACATGGGTCAAGCGAAGGACGCGGTGACATTGCAAGTTCAAATGGCCACGCTGCCGGACGGCACCAGCTATGCGCAGCAGACCATCCTGAACGCCGCCGCCAAGAATCTTGTGGTGAACACCACCAATTCCAATTACCAGAAACTCGGCGGCGGGTACTAACGCCGGACGAAGCGCAGTGGCAGCAGCTGGCGAAGTTGCGCGCACAGTCACACGCACAGTCGCACGTAAAGTCGCACGCAAAGTCGCACGCGCAAAGAAGAGAGAGCAGTTCGCGTTCTGTACGCCGGGAGCGATCAGGTCTTGCGTACAGAGCGCTATGTACGGTAACCACCCCGCGATAGTTGTTGCACAATCGGCGGGGAAAGTTTTTAATTCCGGGCTAATGCTGGTTTCATCGCGCGCATGAAAGACGATTCGCCGTTCCCGTTCCTGCGACTCCTGCTGGGTGCCGCCTGCGTCATCATCATCATGGGCGGCATCCGAGCCGCGGCTGCGATTCTCGGACCTTTGCTGCTGGGCCTCTTGCTGGCCTTCGCCATCGTGCCATTTCCCAAGTGGCTCATGGTGCGTTTCAAATTCCGCAAATCTGCAGCGATTGCCATGACAGCGGTTGCCGTAGCCGCCTTCGGGCTATATTTGATCCTCGCTCTGGATTTGGCCACCGTTCGCGTCGCGGCAAAACTGCCAATCTACGAGCAGCACCTGGCCGGCCTTTATCAGCAAATCGCGGAATTCATGAATGCGCGCAACATAGTTGTCCCCGACCTCTCCATCAAAGGCGTGTTCACTCCCGCACGGCTCCGCGAAATTTCCAGCGCAGTTCTCCCGGAAGCGGGCTCGATCGTTTCCAATGGAATACTGATCTCCTTGTTCGCGTTCCTCTTCGTGATTGAGATGGCGGGAGACATCGGAGTGAAGCCCGGTCCGCTCGCTGAGAGTCTGGATTATTACGGCGCCGATGCGCGAAGTTACGTCGCCGTCACAGCCAAATCCGCGGCTATCAACGCTCTGCTCAATCTGATGTTTCTGCTCGTGATGGGCGTGGACACCCCACTCATCTGGGCCTTCCTCTATTTCTTTCTCGACTTCATCCCCTCTCTGGGCTTCGTGATCGCGCTGGTTCCGCCAACGGTGGTGACGCTGCTGATGTTCGGCTGGAAGCGAGCTTTGATAGTGGCGGGCGGACTGGTGCTGACCAACCTGATCGTGGACAACGTGGTGACGCCGATCTTCATGAAGCATGCGGTGGACGTATCGTTTCTCGAGATCACGCTGTCGCTGGTGGCTTGGGCGTTCGTGTTGGGCCTGACGGGCGCGGTCCTTGCCATTCCCTTGACGCTGGCATTGCGCAAGTTTATCGCGAAGAACGTGCCCGCACCGGTGCCCGCGCTGAATCCTTCGGGATGACCTCGCTACATTGGGGGCGAGTGGGATTTCATGGGAGAGGCCGCAATGCACGCGAGGTAGCGCTGCTTCCATTCAACCAGGTTTCACAGGCGACTCCTTTCACTGTTCAAGTTCCGGTAGCGATTTCACCGAGAGGTGGTCTATGAGTGCCGTGGCAGTCAGCTTCATCACTCTAGCTTTCGTATTCGGTGGCGCGCTTCTTGGCATATTTTTGCGCGCCACTTTGCCCAAGCATCATTTTGACTCGGATTCCAAAGACGTGGTGAAGCTCGGAATGGGACTGGTGGGAACGATGGCAGCGCTGGTGCTTGGGCTGCTGATCGCATCGGCCAAGTCTTCCTACGACACGCAAAACGCTGAGTTGACGGAGATATCGAGCAAGGTTGTTTTGTTGGATCGCCTGCTGGCGCACTACGGCCCGGAATCAAAGGAAGCGCGCGACGTTTTGCACGCGGCGGTCGTCCGCGTGCTGGAGGGGATGAGCTCGAGAAACCAACCCGATGCGTTCGCGACCAGCGCGTCGTCTACGAGCGGCGAAATCCTCTATGACAAAATTCGCGAGCTATCGCCAAGCACCGACGGCCAACGTTCGATCCAGAGCCAGGCGATAAATATCTCGCTGTCCCTCGCGCAAACGCGATGGCTGATGTTCGAACAAAACGTCAACTCGATCTCTGTGCCGCTGCTGGCGGTATTAATTTTCTGGCTCACGATTATTTTCATCAGCTTCGGCCTTTTCGCGCCGCCCAACGCGACGGTGATCGCCACGCTGTTTGTCTCCGCGCTTTCGGTTTCCGGCGCGATTTTTTTGATTCTGGAAATGTACACGCCGTACGCGGGATTGATTCACGTCTCCACCGCGCCGCTGCGTGTGGCCCTGGCGCATCTGGGGCAGTAACGCGGGAGCGCGCATCGAAATCGAACGGCGCTCGGCGAACTCGTCGTTCCATTACGTGGCCTGTTACTTTTGACACTTCCGCCGCGTTTGCGAAGTAATTAACGTCTATACTCTCCTTCGTAATGAGTTTGCAGCCGCGGAATTGCAGAGGTGCCACCATGCGTACGAAAAAATCGTCGATTGGATTGTTGGCGGCGTTGCTTCTGATGGTCACTGGAAGCGCGCTGGCGCAGAACCCGAGCCAGAACCGCACGCTCATCGTTATAAATGGCAATTCCGGAAACGTGCCGGTCATTATGGTGAACGGCCGCAGCTACGCTGACCTGGAGGCGCTGACGAACGCTATAAATGGCTCGCTCACCTATTCCGGAGACCAGATTGCGTTGGCCCTGCCAAGCTCGTCGGGAAACGCGAACTCTAACGGGAACTCGAATGGGAACCCGAATGGGAACACGATGCAATCGTCCGCGCCGGCATCCGCGCCCGCTCCGCAATCGAATCCGGGATTTTCGCAAGGATTTTTGACGGCGGGGATCGAGCAAATGGGAACCGTACGGGAATGGCACTCCGCGCTCGCGTCCGCTATTCAAAACGGCACCCCGATTGCCGCGGGTTGGCTGGCGCCGTATCGCGCTCAGGCGCAAATGAATCTGCGCCTGGCTCAGACGGCAATCCAAACGAATTCGGATCGCAAAGCCTTTCAGCTGCTGACCAACGAGTTTCAGAACATGGCGAAACTGTCGGACAGATACATCGCCAAGCGCGATAACTTGAGCTACATTTCGCCCAACTCGCTGCAGGACGATCGTTTGAATCAGAGCATTGTGGCCTGCGGACACTCACTGGGCGCGATGGCCGCGAGCGGACAATTTGTAGACGACGGTTCGTGTGCTCAAAACTAAAAATACCGCAATTCTCCCCGCATCGTGTTCCAGCGAACGCGGTCCAGAGCAGCTTTTGACAGTGACATCGCGTGCCCGATGGGCGCATCATCAGTGAGTAGCCGCACTTGCGTACCTGTAATTCAGCTAAAAGAACCTTCTTATCGCAATCGTTCAGGAGCCTATGATGGAAAGACGTAGCTCGCTCGTACAGCAGTTCATCGTCGTAATTCTCGCTGTTTGCATGAATATCAGTCTGGCCAGTGGCTCCGCGGGTTTCCCCCAGTCCGCAGACGCGTCCGCAATGTCGCCGGACCAGCTCGACAAGCTGCTTGCCCCGGTCGCGCTGTACCCCGACGCGTTGCTCATGCAGGTTCTGGCGGCTTCGGTGGACGAGCAGGAAGTCCTCGATGGCGGCAATTGGCTGCTGCAGAATAAAAGTCTGCAGGATGACCAGATCGATGGCGCAGCGCAGGCTGCCGGCTTTGGCCCTGCGATGACGGCTTTGTTCCACTTTCCGCAAGTGGTGGACATGATGTGCTCGGAAATTGATTGGACCACGCAACTGGGGAACGCGTTCAACGCGAACCAGGGCGCGGTCCTCGACTCGGTGCAGCGCCTTCGGCTGCAGGCCAAGCAGGCCGGAAATCTGCAAACCACTCCGCAGCAGACGGTGGTGACGCAGCAAGTCAGCGGCCAGCAAGTGATCGTGATCCAGCCCGCGAATCCGCAAATCATTTACGTGCCGCAATACAATCCTGTGCAGGTGTACGTGGCGCCTCCGCCCAGCCAGCCGGCGACGGGCCTGCTTATCGCCTTCGGCGTTGGCATGGCCGTGGGAGCGATGTTCAGCAGCAACAATTACTATTACCCGCGATGGGGCTACGGCGGCGGCGTATATTACCGCGGCGGCCCTTGGGTGTCGCATCATTACGTTTACCGTCCTGTCTACGGCCCGCACTATCACCGCGCAACCGTCTATTACCGTCCGCCGAATTACGCGTACGCATATAACCGGCCGTATCCTGGCAACACTCACTACAACCCGAACAACTACTACAACAACTATCGTGGCAACACCAACGTGCAGAATAAGAGCAACAACACCGTCAATCGCAACGTCAGCGGGAACAACGTCACGATCAACACCGGCAACCAGGTGAATAGTCAGGGCAACAAAACGCGCAACACCGCCGCAAACAACGGCAACACCCAGACGAATCAGACGCGGAATGGACAATCAACTTACAACGGCGCCAACAAGAACAACGGCAATTCGTCCAACAACGCGTCGCGAAATCCCTCCACAACGAAACCGCCGGCCAATTATTCCAAGCCGGCCACGACTCAAGCCGTGAAGCCAGACCGCGGATATTCCTCGGGTTCTGCTCCTTCGACCACGCAACGATCCAACCCGCCCGCAAATTCAAAACCGGCCGCAAATTCAAAGCCGCCCGCAAATTCAAAGCCGCCCGCCCAAACTCGGACGTCCGGAGCATTCGAAGGAGCAGGGAACTCTGGTAAATCAGAGAAGACGGCAAGCCAGCGCGGGGCGTCGAGCACGCAAGGGAGAAAGGGCCCGCAATGAGAACTCAACACGTGATTCATCCAACGCGTATCCTTTTCTCGATGGCTCTGGTGTGGCTGATGAGCTCGCTGCCACTGGCTGCGCAGGCCGTGACTGGACAGAAAACTTTCGCGTCGCCGACGGCAGCGGCGAAAGCCCTGGTGGAAGCAGCGCGCTCGGGCGATCCGCAGCAGTTGGTCCCCGTGCTCGGCCCGCAAGCCCAGGATCTGGTCTCCTCCGGCGATCCAGTGGCCGATAAACGGCGTCTGGCGCGTTTGGTGAAGTCTTACGACGCAAAGCACACTTTCTCCGTCGAAGCGCAAGGTTACGAAGTTCTGCAAGTGGGGCCGAACGACTGGCCATTTCCCTTTCCGATCGTGCGCGACGGCTTGCAATGGTATTTCGACAGTTCGCGCGGCGCCGAGGAAATCATCAATCGTCGAATCGGCCGCAACGAACTGGGTGCCATCGCGGTGTGCGAAGGGTTCGTGCAAGCCGAGGCGGAATACGCGTCGAAAGGGCGCGATGGCAACGCCAGCGGCATTTACGCGCAGCGATTGCACAGCGACACGGGCAAGCACAACGGTCTCTACTGGGTGGTTGCAGCAGGTGAACCGCAAAGCCCGATGGGTCCTTTGGTGACTAGCGCGGCGGCAGAGGGATATTCCGCGCAAGATCCCGGCAGCCCGGCTCCGTATCACGGTTACCTTTACATGATTCTCACCGCGCAGG
This sequence comes from uncultured Acidobacteriota bacterium, assembly GCA_963748395.1. GTDB lineage: Bacteria > Acidobacteriota > Terriglobia > Acidiferrales > UBA7541 > Palsa-295. Next base: position 167,347 of record CAVVIP010000001.1, read on the forward strand.
GTCCGGATGCGGCCGGAGGCGCGAAAAGTTATGTGGTGGATGGAAAACTGACGGGAGGCTTCGCGTTGATTGCGTATCCCGCGCAATACGGCGTGAGCGGTATCATGACGTTCATCGTCAATCAGGACGGCGTGATATATCAGCAGGATCTGGGCGAGAAAACGGGCGACCTGGCGGCGCAAATCACCGCCTATAATCCCGATAGTTCGTGGCACACGCCCGAGGAATAATCGCCGGGGTTCTGCACCAGCGAGTTTCAGGCTATCGTCGCGATTTTCCCGGCACACGAATTTTCGCCGCGATTTCCCGTTGCCTCGGCCGCGCGAAATGTGCCATAACTCCGCCCGTCCATGACATTCACCTTCCTGGATTGGTCCGCGATTGTTGCTTACCTGCTGATTACGCTGCTGCTGGGACTGTATTTCCGCCGCTCCGCCGGCAGAAGTTCCGAAGACTACTTCGTTTCGGGCCGCACCGTTTCCTGGTGGCTGGCAGGCACGTCCATGGTGGCCACCACTTTCGCGGCGGACACACCGTTGTTGGTCGCAGGGCTCGTCTACACGCAAGGTATTTCCGGAAACTGGATCTGGTGGGCGTTTTTGCCTTCCGGAATGATGACGGTGTTTCTGTTCGCGCGCTTGTGGCGCCGGTCGGGCCTGATGACCGACGTGCAATTTGCAGAAATGCGTTATTCCGGCAAGCCCGCGGCATTTCTGCGCGGGTTTCGCGCCATCTATCTCGGCGTGCTGATGAATTGCCTGATCCTCGGCTGGGTGACCAAGGCGATGATCAACATCGTGGGCACCACGCTGGGGTCCACGATCAGCCAGTGGCATTTTCTTCAGAGCATGTCCGCAAGCCTTACAGGAATTTTTGGCCCGGTATTTTCCGGCACTGACGGCCTCGCGCTGATCATTTGTATTTTCTTCCTGATTCCGTTCACGGGCTTCTATGTTTCGCTGGGCGGACTTTCCGGCGTGCTGTGGACGGACCTGTTTCAGTTCATTTTGAAGATGGGCATCGTCATCTGCATCGCCTGGTACGCGGTGAAGGCCGCCGGCGGCATGAACTCGATGATCGGGCAGATCGCCGCACTGCGCGCCAAAAATGGCGGCGCAGATCCGCTCGGGTTTCTTCCTGATTTTTCGCAGGGCTTCGCCAGCGAAACACTCTGGACTCTGCCGGTAATTACTTTCTGCGTGTACCTCGGCGTGCAGTGGTGGGCATTCTGGTATCCGGGAGCGGAGCCCGGCGGCGGCGGATATATCGCGCAGCGGATTTTCAGCGCGCGCGACGAGCGTCAGGGCTTGCTTTCCGTGCTGTGGTTCAACGTGGCGCATTACGCGCTGCGTCCTTGGCCGTGGATTCTCACCGCGCTCGCGGCCATCGTTCTGTACCCCGGACTCGCGCATCCGGAAACCAGTTACATGTTGATGGTGAATGATCATGTGCCGCACGCGCTGCGCGGAATTATTGTTGCGGGATTCCTGGCGGCGTTTATGTCCACGATCGCGACGCAATTGAACTGGGGCACTTCGTACGTGGTGGAGGATTTCTACCGCCGGTTCTTCGTGCGCCACGCGACGGAACGGCACTACGTACGTGTGTCGCAGGTGGTGACGATTCTGCTGGTGATCGCCAGCGGCTATGTTTCGGCACAACTGGCTTCGATTCGTTCCGGATGGCAAGCGGTGCTGGAAGTGGGCGCGGGAACGGGGAGCGTCTACTTGCTGCGCTGGTATTGGTGGCGCATCAATGCATGGAGCGAAATTTCTTCGATGATCACAGCGCTGGTTTTGACTTTGGCGCTGAATTCGGAGGGATTGTGGAACGCGTTGATCGGGCGGCCGACATTTTTCACCGGCTCGGCGACAGTGCTGTTTGCGAAAAACGTGCTGACCACCACGCTGGTGACGACGACGGTATGGATTGTGGTCACGGTGCTTGACGGCGCCGGAGCCTGAAGGGATCCTGCTGTCGTTCTATCGCAAGGTTCGGCCAGACGTAACAGGCTGGAAGCGGATCGCTTCGCTCGCTCCTGAGATTCCGGCCACGCATGATCTGGGGCGCAATCTGTGGTGCTGGATTCTCGGCACGGTGATGGTTTACAGCGCGTTGTTTGGCGTCGGCAAATTGCTGCTGCAAATGTGGTTGCTGGGAACCTGCCTGGTGGTGATCGTCGCGTTGTGCGGCTGGCAGATGTCCCGCGAGCTTAGCCGGGGCCATGACTCGCTTGAACGAGTGGTTCGCGACTTGTGAATGGTGACTTGTGATGTGCAGCGCGGACGCGAGAGTGGGACAAATAGTAGCGATTGAAAGAGGTAGCGGCGAGCCGGGACAAATTCTCAATTCGGGAATCGTTATCACGCTGAATCTAAGCGATTTACGTCCTCAAACTGGCAACCATTCGGTTGGTACCTTCGGCACATACCTGCGCCCGTCATTTCTGCTATGCTTGCAACGAATCAGGGCGGAGTGGTGTCTAAGTATTCAGAAGGACACGCCCTGAGGCTCGGCGCTTCGGGAGGGTAAACAGAACGGCATGTCCGACTTTGCGCAATCACTGCCGTGGGGCCGCGACGAATCAGAGTTAGTCACTGAGCTGCAGGCGGGCTCGGACGCGGCATTCGACTGGCTGGTCACCTATTATCACGCAGGGGTGTACAACCTGGTCTACGGCATCCTGTCGGATTCAGCGGACGCCGCAGACGTTACCCAAGAAGTTTTTCTGCGCGCGTTTCGCGGGATTCGTGGCTTCCGGCAAGGCAGCTCGCTGAAGACGTGGCTGTATCGCATCTCGGTTCGTCAGGCCCTGAATCATCGCCGCTGGTGTTGGCGGCATCACCGGCAGCAAATTTCGATTGATGCGGAAGAAGAAGGCAAGAATCCCGGGCTGGACCTGAAGGATTCGGAAGCATCACCTTTGGAGCAGTGCGAGGCGCGGGAAATGCAGGCTACGGTTCGCCGCGCGCTGTCGCAAGTGCCGGATTCGTTCCGCAGCGCCGTGATTTTAAGGGATCTGGAAGGCTTGTCGTACGAAGAGGTGGCTGAAGTGCTTGAGGTATCGGTGGGCACCGTGAAATCGCGCATCCTACGCGGGCGGCGATTGCTGAAAGAAATTCTGGATCCGCTGGTGCACGCGCCGGAACGGATGCCTGCTACTGCCGCGGAGCCTGCGGGGCTTTCGTATCCGGCAACGTCCGCTCTACATTCCCATCACACGGCATCTCACGCGTCGCCTCACGCGCCATCGTCTTCGCCATCACCATCGCCATCGCCATCTACAACTACATCCGCGCCGCCGCTATCACCGAACGGCGCCCAGGTTTCCGCACCGTCGTTGAGAGGTCTCCGATGAATTGCCGCCAGGCCGAACGCTATCTCCCGGGGTATCTCGATGGAGCTATAACGCCGCGGCAGCACGCGCTGGTCCGCGAACATCTGGTTGCCTGCGAAGATTGCAACGTGCAACTCGAACGGTTCCGCCGATTGGCTGTGTGCCTTGCGAGTGTGGCGCCAGCTGCGCCGCCTGCGGATCTGGCGGTGCGCATCCACGTGCGGGCAGTGCAGGTCGGAGCGCCCTGGGTGGATTTTCGCCGCTGGTGGTCGCGTGCGGCCGTTACTTTCGAAAATATTCTGAAGCCGCTGGCGGTTCCGGCTACCGGTGGAATCTTGACGGCTCTGGTGGCCTTCGTGCTGATCGTGCAGAACATTCTGGTGGGCGTGCCGATGACCGGCATTGTGCCCAACGATCTTCCTCTGAACATAGTGCAGCCCGCGCGGCTGGAGAGTCTCGCTCCGTTCCCGGTTCCCGGTGTGGTGGGCTCTGCGGCACATTCGGAATCCGGCGAACTGCTCCTGGAGGCCACGCTGAACGCTTCGGGCGAAGTGGTCTACTACAAGATTCTTTCCGGCCCTAATGATCAGGCCGTGCAACGCCAGCTGGATCAGGTGATGCTGTTCTCGCGTTTCCGCCCGCAGTTCAGTTTTGGACGTCCGCAGGCTGGCGGCCGAGTGCTGGTGAGCTTCAGCGAAGTGCGCGTGCGGGGCTGAACGGGCGCGTTGCGATAGGTTTTGCAGCGCTAGCGTCCTGCTGGCTCTTTTAATCGTTCGACTCGTGATCCTGCCTGCCTCCTTGACTCTGCCCAAGCTGCCATTTAGAGTCTTGCTGCATCTTTTGTACAAGACATGCGTGCTGTACGGGACAGTGCGTACGTTTCTACGTCCACTGCAGGCGACTGGACGAAATCGGTGAGGAGTTCCGTTATTCCAAAGCATTTCCAGAAATTTTCAGGGCACGTTTTTGTCGCTGCCATCATCATTCTGCTGGGCACCGCTGTCCCTCCCGCGACGAATGGCCAGGACGCTTCCGACGCCAGCGAGACCGGAGTAAGCGTCGCAGCCAGCGAGCAAATATTCTCCGTGATGTGCGCGCTGGATGCCGCGGGATTTGCGGCGGACGAAAGCACGCTGAGCGAAATGCCTTCACGGCTGGCGTTGCGCGGAGAATTGCTGAAGCTGCAGGGGCCCGCAACCGACGCGGTGCGCCAGTTCTATCGGGATTATGCTCTGGCTGATCCTGGCGAGACGCTCTCGCGTTACATCACTTTTGCGCTGGTAATCGGCCCGCCCCCACGCTTCACATTTTTGCTGGACCGCGACGTGCTGCCGCCCGACGTGTTGACCATCGAAGGCTTTCAGGAAGTTCTTACGGACTTTTATCATGAAGCGCATCTGGATTTGCGCTGGGCCGCGGTGCAGCCCGATTACAACCGCGCTATCGAGCGCTACCAGTCGCCGGTGCGCCGCGTGGTCACCGTCTGCAACGGCTACCTGCGCGAAATCTATAAGCAGCGCTACGGACATTCCTTCACGGTGTACATCGAGCCGCTGGTGGGAAATCGCACGAATTTCCGCAACAACGGCAATCATTACGCGATCGTGGTGGGGGGCGGCCCGCAATTTCCGGAGTTCGACGTCCGCCATGCGTATCTGCATTTCATGCTGGACCCGCTCCCCTTGAAATACCGCGAAATCGTGATGAAGAAGCGCGGCCTGCTGAATATTGCCGCGAAGGCGCCGCGGCTTGCGCCTGAATACAAGAACGACTTCCTGGCGTATGCCGATGAATGTCTGATTAAAGCCGTGGAGCTGCGCATACGCCATCTGAAGCCGGAGGCGGAGGAAGCCGTGCTGGCGGAAGACGATCAGTCCGGATTCGTCATGGTCCGGCCGCTGGTGGCGCAATTGCAGAAGTTTGAGAAAGCAGAGCCTGCGATGTCGTATTATTTCCCCGACCTGATTGACGGAATTGATCTGACGGCGGAACAGAAGCGCTTTCAGAATTTCCAGTTCGCGGCGCTGCCGGATGCAGCAACGGCGAATCCCGCGCCGGGCGGAGTGCGTGGCGGTTTGCAGCCCGGACAACCGCAGAGCCCGGAAGCCGAATTGCAGAGCGCTCTGGCGCAGGGCGATCATGAAATTGCTTTGCGGGACGCGGCGGCCGCCGGCAAGACTTTTGAGAAGATTCTGGCGAAGTACCCGGACAACGCGCGCGCGAATTTCGGATTGGCGGTCGCGTCGCTGCTGAATCACGACGCGGATCGCGCTCAGGCGCTTTTCGAAAAGCTCGTAGCGGCGGCGCCCGCGACTGCCGCGAGTGCTGCGCCAGCAAACGCGCAAGCGCCAGCGGAAGAGGCTGCGGCGAGCGGCGTCGTCGACCCGGGGATCGTCGCTTGGTCGCACGTGTATCTAGGACGGCTGCATGATTTCGCGGAAGAGCGCGATCAGGCCGTCAGCGAATATCGCGCCGCACTGGCGATTGCTGGAGCGCCGGAAGCGGCTCGTGTGGCCGCGCAGCGTGGAATCGAAGCGCCCTATAATCCGCGGGGCGGCAGCAGCACGCCGGCGCCGCCAAAGCAATAAGCTTCAACCTGGGCTATCAGCCGGTCGCAGGTGCGGAGCAATTCTAAAAAGGAAGGCAACAAAATGACGCTCCCTTCAATCCGAAGTGGCATGGCAGCTCTCGTGGTCCTTCTCGCATTGATCCTTTCGGCGCCCAATTCGTTCCTGCAGGCTCAGGGCGCGCCTGCCTCCACTCCGGGCTCGCAAGCCGAAGCGGCGTCCAAGACGCAGCAGCAGACGCAGAAGGAAGGGCAAACGGCGGCTGCACCCGCGGCGCCGAAAGCGGATCCGGAAGAGGAAGCCGCCTACAAGGCGTACTTCGATACAAAACCGGAAGATGCGGACAAGCGCATCCAGCTGGGCGAGGCGTACATCCAGAAATATCCGAATGGCAAATATGCCGAGCAGGTGTATCAAGGGCTGACGACTGCGGAATATTCCAAGCAGGATTTCGCGAAGATGTACGCAGACGCGGATAAATCGCTGGCGCTGAATCCGGACGACGTCACCGTGCTGGTGCTGGTGGGCTGGGTGATCCCGCATAATTACGATCCCAACGACCTGAGTGCGGATAGCAGGCTCGACAAGGGCGAGAAGTACGAAAAGCATGCGCTGGAAGTGCTCGCGACTCTTCCTAAACCCGCGAACATGACCGACGAGCAGTTCGCCAAGGTGAAGGCGCAAGGTGAGGCCCAGGCGCACAGTGGCCTCGGCCTGATCTATTTCCGCCGCCAGAACTATGCGGAATCCATCGCCGAGCTGAAAAAAGCCACTGCCGACCCGGCCAACCAGGATCCCACCGATTTTTACGTGATGGGCTTGGAACTCAACCAGCTGAAACGCTTCTCCGAGTCTGCGGACGCATTTCAGAAATGTGCCGCGCTTCCGGGTGGCCTGCAGGACCGCTGCAAGCAGATGGCCGCCGACGCCAAGAAGCAGGCCGCAGCCGCGCCCGCACCTCCGAAATAATGCAGGAGTGATCGCGCCATGACACCAGAGGAGCGCGGCGAACTCGAAGCCATTCTGGGGCACCATTTCCAGCGCCCTGAGGAGCTTGATCGCGCTCTCACGCACCGCTCGCACCGGCAGTCCTCCAACGGGACGGATAATGAACGGCTGGAATTCCTGGGCGACCGCGTCCTGGGATTAATTGCCAGCGAACGGCTCTGCCGCACCTTTCCCGATTGGAATTCGGGCCAACTCTCCAAAGGGTTGGCGCGCGTGGTGAGCGCCACCTCTCTTCATGCCGCAGCGAAGAGACTGAAGCTCGGCCACTATCTGCGGCTCGGTCCGGGGGAAGAAAAGACCGGCGGCCGCGATAAGAAAAGGCTGCTGGCCGACGCTTACGAAGCAATTCTCGGCGCGATTTATCTGGATTCCGGGCTTGCCGCGGCGGCTGCGTTTTTGCAGCGCACGGTGCTCGATCCGGCGCTCTCCGGGGAAGCGGAAGGATTGGAACGCGCCGACCACAAATCGGCCCTCCAGGAATGGCTGCAGCGGCGCGCGCGCGGTCCCGTGGAATACCGCATACGCAACGAGTCCGGGCCCGAACACCAAAAGGTCTTCGAAGTGGAGGTGTGGCACGCGGGTGAACGGCTATCTGCATCGGTAGGCCGCAGCAAGAAAGAAGCCGAGCAGGAAGCCGCCAGCGCCGCGCTGGAAATTCTGGAATCGCGCGCCGCGCCCGGCCTTTCGTAGGGAGTGCCGACTTGGACCTTCACATCGCGCACGAGAAGTTGCAGGACGGGGTGTTGGTGGTAATTGGGCGCGGCAGGTTTGTTCCTGTCGCTGCATTGCGACTGCTCAAGCAAATTTGTGATACGGCAACGGAAAAACGCGTTAACAAAATTCTTGTGAACGCTCTCGAATTAGACGGGACAGTTTCGGAATTAGGAAGGTATGAGGTGGCAGCCGAACTAACCAAATACCTTCAGCAGCGAGGTTGGGACTATCGGCTGGCGATTGTCGGCAAACCGCCCACGGTGGACGGATTCGGAGTGCGTGTCGCGCAAAACCGAGGACTAAGCGCCGAGCATTTTTTAACCGAACAGGAAGCGATGGACTGGCTGAAAAGTTGGCCAGACTAGTTCTTGCACGGATTTCTAGCAGAATCGACACGCTCGGCAGCATGCTGGTTGACGCCGATACCGGAAACTGGTGCACCAGCGTTGACGATGCACGCTTGCTGATTTTTTCCCCAAGCTGATAAAGTGAACAGATGGCATCTGAAACCACCGCGCTTCCCGCGCCTGAGGTTGCATCGCTCGCCGATGCTGGCGTGCCCGTCGCGCCGCAGAGAATCGTCAGGCGGCGCAGCAGCGTGGCCGAATTTCTAGAAATGCTTTTGGTGACGATGCTGCTTGCGCTCTTCGGCACTACCTTCGTGGTGCAAGCTTTCAAGATCCCTTCAGGCTCGATGGAACCCACACTGCTGATTGGCGACCACGTGTTCGTGAACAAATTCATCTTCGAGGGCCGCGGCGCGTGGTATGAAAAATTGCTGCCCTATCGCGACATTCATCGCGGTGACATCATCGTTTTCAAATTTCCATTCGACGATCATCCGCACTACGTGAAGCGCGTGATCGGCCTGCCGGGCGATCGCCTGCGCATCGTGGATGGGGGCGTTTACGTCAACGGGGAACTGCTGCACGAACCGTACGTGGTGCGCGACCCCGCTTTCCAGGATCCCTATGGTGATAATTTCCCGCCAGCCAATCGCGAAGCGCTGGAATTCACGGCGCGGCGCGAATGGGCCGATCAGCTTTTCGATTACGTGCGCGATGGCGAGCTGGTGGTTCCCGCCAATCACTATTTCACGATGGGCGATAATCGCGACCACAGCGCGGACAGCCGCTACTGGGGCTTCGTGGATCGCGACGCCATCATGGGCAAACCGATATTGATTTACTGGTCGGTGCGGGCTACTACCGAAGACTATCGCTCCCGCGACGTCTCCAGCGCGCTGCGCGGCTTTCGCGAAACGCTGCTGCACCTCCGCGCGCAAACCCGCTGGAATCGCATGCTCCACGAGGTCCGCTAACACGATGGCCGCGCGCCGTCGTTAATCATGTCGCAAACACTTTCTGAACCCGTGCTCCGCACCCCGCCGCTGGATTCGGCGCCGCCGCGGCGTCGTTCCTGGTCTCGCGGGTTTCGATGGCTTGTCACCCTGCTGATTTTTCTGTGGCTGGCGGATTTCGGCGTCTCGCTGCTGATCCGCCACACACGCCTCCAAAGAAAATTGACCGCGCGCCTGGAATCCGTTTTCGGGCGCAGCGTGGAAGTTGGCCGCTACGATTTTTCGCTGTGGGGCGGTCCCACGCTGGAGGCGCAATCGGTTACGTTCGGTGAGGATCCGCGCTTCGGACATGAATATTTTCTGCACGCCGAATCGCTCACCGTGCGTCTGCGCTGGCAAAGTTTTTTCCGCGGACACATGGAATTAGGCGCCATTTCGCTGGAAAGCCCCAGCCTGAACCTGGTGCGCAATGCGGAGGGCGACTGGAACGTCGCGGAATGGTTGCCGAAGTCCGCGGGCACCGCCGCGCCATCTTCGGCAACGACTACCGCGCCGGGCATGGTTCTCTTCGGCCGCATTGATGTGAGTTCCGGTCGGATCAATTTCAAACGCGGCGACGAAAAAATTCCCTTCGCGCTGACGGACGTGAACGGCTACATCGAACCGGACCGTTCCGGCCGCTGGACGTTGAACCTGGAAGCAGTTCCGGCGCGCGCGGCTGTGCTGCTGCAGCAAGCCGGCACGATTCGTGTTTCGGGTCACGTCGGTGGCACGTCATCGCGACTGCGTCCTGCAGTGCTCGATTTGGCTTGGGACGCCGCTTCGCTCTCCGACCTGCTGCATCTAGCGCGCGGCTATGATTTTGGTGTGCGTGGGGACATGGGGCTCGTCGTTCACGCGGAGACTGAAGGAAATAACTGGGTGCTGCAGGGCCGCGCCGAAATTCGCCGCTTGCATCGCTGGGATCTGGCGCTGCGTCCCGATAATCCTGCCGTGAATCTGAACGCGAAAATGATCCTCTATCCACTCGCGTCGGGGCTCGACATCACCGAAGCGACTATCGAGGGGCCACATTCGTGGGCGCGCGCGGATGCGCATTTTGCGTGGCCTGCCGACGAGGAAACTCACTTCAAGCCGAAGAGTCCCGTCGTAGCCGCACCTGCGCAATTCGAGATTACACAATCGCAGCTGGACCTGAGCGACGTGCTCGCATGGATTCGCGCATTTCATTCCGACGTCGCCGCAGATGTCTCGCTCCGCGGCTTCGCGAGCGTGCACGCGGGATTCTCAGCCTGGCCGCTGCGCCTGATCTCCGCGTCCGGGGTGATAGCGAGTGCCGACCTGGCCACCGCGCGCCTGCGCGTTCCCGCGCACCTGTCGCAGGCGCAGTTCCGCTACGACCACGAAATGTTTTCATTGCTGCCCGCAACGATTTCGTACGGTTCGCCGGAAGACTCATTTCACCTGGAAGCGATCGCCGGCGCGGGGCAGCGCGAATTTCCGGTCTATCATTTATCCGGCAACCTCAGGCAGGCGCGGGATTTGGTTTCGACGGCTGGCGCGCTGGGATGGAATATCTCGCGCGGCTGGGATCTTGCCGGTCCGGTGCGCTGCGATTTGCATTGGCAGGGTGCGCGGTTTCCTTGGCAGACGCAGCCCATCGGCACGATCGAATGGGGAGGGGAATCCAGCGGCGCATCGCTGCTGACGCCCTTTCTGAATCAACCGGTGAAGCAAATCAGGGCGCGCGCAGAATTCAAAGCGGGCTCGCGGCACATTGCGCTGACTTCGGCGGAGGCTTTCGGCTCGCGCTGGACGGGTACGTTCGATCGCCGCGAGGATCGGCAAGACGCCGCCGCCGGGGCGTGGCAATTCGCGCTATCCACCGACGCACTTTCAATGGTGGATCTCGATCGCTGGCTTAATCCGCGCTGGCGGCAGAGCTTTCTGGACCGTATGCTTCCGTTCCTGAATTCCAGTTCACCCGCTAACGCCGTGCCGGAAAATCTCCGGGCCGAGGGCCGCATCAACGTGGACGAATTCGAGTTGGCTCCTTTGATAGTTCGCCATTTGCAGAGCGAGGTAAGGATTGGCGGCCGACACTTCGAAATCTCGGGAGTGAAGGCGCAATTCTTTGGCGGTGCGCTGGAAGGCTCGCTGGACGCGCAGTTGACTGCGACGCCCTCCTATCACCTGAATCTTGATTACTCGCGCGTGGATCTCGCTGCGCTTTCGGCAGCTTTTCCCACCCTGGCCAATCTTTTTGGCGGCTCCGCTTCCGGCGAATTCACACTGGATTCCAGCGGCGCCACTCGCGCCGATCTGGTTTCCTCATTGGAATGTCGCGGCAACGCGCGCATCGCCGATGCCAAGCTGCAAAATATCAGCCTGCTGGAATCCACGCGTGAAGGGCAGCTGCGCCCCGGCGCGAGTTCGTTCCCCGCGGCGTCCGCCGTTTTTTCCTGCGGCGATGGAAAAATCAACTTCCAACGATTGCGGTTTACGGGCGCCGCGCAAGATGTTGCTGCGTCCGGCTCCGTGGATTTTTCGCGCAAATTGGACCTGCAGGTGCGCGTGGTGCCCGCCGCCAACGCGCTTAACTCTTCGCGCGCCGCGGCTGCGCAGGTGTTTGACCTCACCGGGCCCATTCGCTCCCCGAACTTTCAGCCGGCCAGCCCACTCGCACAGCGCGCCAGCGAACAGGAAAGCCCGGAGCAAAGAAATTGAATCGGCGGAGACTCGCGCGCGATCTCCGCCAGGGTAAATCTTCGGCCGCACCGATAGGCCGCTTCGCTTGCAACAATTCCTTCACGCACTGCGCGGCATTCCTCGCGGCGTGCGTGCTGTTCCTTCCAACTTTCGGCGGCGCCGCCTCGGCGCGCATTCATCTCACTCCGAAATTCACCATGGGCGAAATTTTCCGCTACCACATCGAAGCGCGCACCACCACTACTGGGACCACTACCAGTCCGATCAAGAATCCCGAAGCCTCCTCCCAACTGAAGCAAGTAGCGGCGATTGATGTTCGCCTCGACGTGGTGGGCGTGCTGCCGGCCGCCAGTGGCGTCCCGGGAGCCGCGCGCCTCCGCGCCACTTACGAAAAAGCCAGCGCCACCACGGAGTCGGACGCCTACGATCCCACTGCTGCTTCTCTCGACGCGCAATACAATAATTTGCAGGGCCGCTCCGTAGAATTTACGATCGAATCGGACGGAAAAGTTTCGCACGTCACCGGACTCGATGAGGCCGTCTCGAATCCCTCCGCGGCTGCCGCCATGCGCGCGTGGATCACGGGATTTTCTCCCAGCGCGAATCTGCCGCCGGAAGGGATCGCTATCGGCCAGAAATGGACAGCTGAGCGCCCGCTGGAGAACACGCCGCTCGCGAATTTGATGTGGCGCACCGCATCCAGCTATTTGCGCGACGAAGCCTGCGGGGTGCCCGGCCAATCGGAGGCGCCGGCACAGATTTCCCCCGCGCCGCTGTGCGCCGTAATTCTTACCAGTTTCGATATCCTGCGCCACGGATCCGCGAGCGGCGACGCGACTCCTGACGACTATCGCCACAACGGCCTGCGCACATCCGGCACGTGGACCGGCAAGGGCCAAAGCCTCGACACGATTTCGCTGCAGAGCGGCATGCTGCTGCGCTCCACGCAAAGCAGCATGCAAAAAATGGACTTCGAAATCGTGAGCGCGCTCTCCGGATCGAAAATGCACTACGCTGGCCAGGTAGAAAACCAATCTGAAATCACGCTGATCCCGAACGCCGCTCCCGCACCGTAGCGTCCCAGCCCGGCATCGCTGTTGTAGCGGGCTCTCGGTTGACACGCCGCAACGCTGCGTCTAGCATCGCGCCCAGGTTCTTGGCCCCCTTGGAAAAATTCGAGGAGACGATAAATGAGTGATGTCGCGCGGCTGCGCTATTTGCGGGTAGCCTTAATTATCTTCGGCCTGATCTTTCTGCTAGGCGTCTATCCGCTGATGATGGCTTGGTGGCCGTCCGGTTGGCGTTGGCAACCCAATCAACCCGAATACGAACAGATGATTCTGGGCGTGTATGCGACGCTCGGAATATTTTTGCTGATCGCTTCGCGAAATCCGCTGCAGAACCGCAGCTTGATCTGGTTCACTGTTTGGTCGAGTCTGGTCCACGCCGGGATCATGACGGCACAAGCGATCAACGCGCCGGCTGAGCATGGTCACTTGATGGGCGATGTACCTGCGTTATTTCTGGTGGCGATCGTGCTGGCTGTGCTGACGCCGCGCGGCGCAGTGGCGCAAGCCTAGCAGGATTTCGCGCGCGCAAGCCGGGCACGTTCAAACACTTCGGCACACAAGCGGGACGGATGTGCCCAGCGCGAGAAAACGTGGCTTCAAACGGCTATAATTAGTTTGCATGATCACTGCGTCCTACAAACCGAAAAAGAAATTCATGGAGCTGGCGATTTCCGAAGCGAAACTCGCCGGCGACCGCGGCGACTATCCGATTGGCGCGGTGATTACGCGGCTGGTGGGCAAGCGCGAAGTGGTGATTGCCAGCGCCGGCAACCGCGTGAAGACTTCCGGCTCGAGCATTAAGCACGTCGAGCTCGAAACGCTCAAATACGTTTCCAGCGGATACGGACGATACCTGCCCGACTTTGTCCTGTATTCCACGCACGAGCCCTGCGCCATGTGCGCCGGCGCTTGCGTGTGGTCCAGAATTGGCGCGGTTGTTTACGGGGTATCACAGGAAGACATCGCAGCGTACGGGCGCAAGTGCGGCACGGATGACTACAAGTGGCGAGCGTGCTTAATTTCCTGCCAGTTCGTGTTCCGGAAGGGCAATCATCGCATCCCTGTAGCCGGTGGTTTTCTGCGTCAAGAATGTCAGAAGCTTTTCAGTTACAAGACCACGCGTCGCTGATCAGCACCGTGCGGCGTGGCCGTGGAGCGAAGGGTCATGCATTCCACGCCGGCACTTGACGCACCATGTTCCACACCATTTCATCCAGCGCAGCGCCGATTTCGTCGGAGGGTTCCGTGCGCGTGTTGGTTAGCGCGGCCCAGCACATTCCTGTGGAAGTGCGCACCATGATCGTCGTCGAGCCGGGCAGACTGCCGTTGTGCCACCAATTTCCCGCGCCGTCATTTCTCACCATCCACCCCCTGGCGTATTTGCCCGGCGAGGATTGCGGATAGGCTGGACTGGGAGTGGTCATGATTTTGATGGTTTCAGGTTTCAGCAGGCTGGGAATATTCGGCGCACCCGCAACGTGATCCAGAAAAATCGCCAGATCTGAGGGCGTGGCAATCCAGCCGCCGTGCGAATCCATGCGCGTGACGTTCATCTTGTAAGGGTCTTCACTGTACTGCCCGTAATACTCCACTTCGTTCGGCGCGCGTTCCTTCAATTTATTTGCGGCGATCTGCATATCACTGATGCCGCAGGGAGCGAGGATGTTCGCCTGGACATAATCCGCATAGGGTTGGCCGGTAACTTGCTCGATCACGCGGCCCAACAGGCAGTATCCGAAGTTCGAGTAGGCCCAGTGTTGTCCGGGCGGAAAAGTGAGCGGCAAATTCTCCAGAGTCCAGGAAATCAGCTTAATCTGGTCCCAGGAATCGAAGCGAAACATGGGATCCGTGGAATCGTTGGGCCAACCGCCGGACGTGTGCGTTAGCAGGTTATCCACGGTGACGTCCGTGATGCATTGTTTGTAGGGCTGCTTGCCGTATTTCTCATCGAGAATTCCCGAAGACCCGAAGACTTTGTCGTTCAGGTTGAGCTTGCCTTTCTCGATCAGCGTAAAAATTGTGACGGAAGTGATGGGCTTGGTTACGCTGGCGATGCGGAACAGGCTATTGGGAAGCAACTGCTGGGCCTGCTCTCTGACCGCCATGCCGAACTGATGCTCGTACACAAACTTTCCGTTGCGCGTGATAGAGATGGAAAGACCTGGAACTTCATATTTCACCATGAACGCGCGCGCGATGCGGAACATGGCGGCGCGGCCGCCGTTACTTTCTTGCTCTGGCGCCGGAACGTGTGGGAATCCGCGCAACTGCGGCGCGATGATTCCGGTGACGGCGGTACCGCACAAATTCCTTAGCAACGCTCGCCTGCTGACTCTTTGCGACATGGACGCGCTGTCCTTTTAAATCGCGATCGGCTTACCAGCAAATCAATTGATCTGGGTTTGCCCCAGCTGAAGTGGAAAAGTTTATACCACGGCCCGGCCAAAGATTAAGCGCTCAGTTGTTTGTCATTTATTTCTAGCTTTTTGTTGATGTGCGGTCGCGAGCTTCGATATAAAATCTTTCGGAAAGTCTCGGGCCCGTTTGGTCCATGGATGATGCCATGAAAAATCATTGCTCGAAGCCGCTGGCGCTTTTGCTTCTCCTGCTTTTTGTCGTTCTTAGCAGCGTCTCCCTCGCGCAGGAGCCGCCGGCGGAACAAGCGCCCGACAATGTCAAAGGCAAATGGACGATTTACGCGAAGAACGTTAACAATGGCGGGAGTTCCACAAAATACGTCCAAATCAAACAAAATGGCAACCAGCTCACGGGACACTTCAAGGGCCCCAACCAGTCGGGCGGAATCGAAGGCACGATCAATGTGCATCACATCGTATTTCGCACGAAGACCCGCGAGGTACTCACCTTCCGCGGCAGAGTCGAAGGAAATAAGATGTCTGGAGAGTATGGGATTCACGGCGAGCACGGCCAGTGGGAAGCCGTACGCTCCGATTAGTCTGCTCTGAACTATTCAAGCGCACGGATTCCCGCCGAAAATAAGTTGGCCACCGTCCTGGCCATGTCGACCCATCGAAAACCGCCGTTTTACCCGCATTTAGGGCGCCCCAAGCACGCAGGCGCGAAATGAGTTATAATCAAAGTTTTCCGCATAGCGCGTTTTGTGCGCTGAGGGCTTCCTGATGAATTTCAAGCTAGCCAGCGACTACCAACCCCGGGGCGACCAGCCGCAGGCCATCTCCCAGCTTCTCTCTGGCCTGGCCGCTGGAGACCGCCACCAGGTTCTTCTGGGAGTCACCGGCTCGGGCAAAACTTTCACGATGGCCAAGGTCATCGAGGAGATCAATCGCCCGACGATCGTCCTGGCGCACAATAAGACCCTCGCCGCGCAACTGTTTCATGAATTTAAATCGTTCTTCCCCGACAACGCCGTCGAATACTTCGTCAGCTATTACGATTATTACCAGCCCGAAGCCTACGTGCCGGCCAGCGACACCTACATCGAAAAAGAATCCACGATAAACGATGAGCTGGACAAGTTGCGCATGAGCGCCACTCGCTCGCTTTTCGAGCGCCGCGACGTGATCATCGTGGCCTCGGTTTCCTGCATCTACGGCCTGGGTTCGCCCGAAGCGTATTACGGAATGATGTTGCTGCTCGAAAAAGGCATGTCCATCAATCGCGAAACGATCTTGCGCAAGCTCGTCGAAATTCAATACGAGCGCGGTGAAGATCTCAGGCGCGGCACTTTCCGCGTGCGCGGCGACATTATCGAAATTTATCCGCCCTATGACGACCTCGCCGTGCGCATCGAACTTTGGGGCGCGCAGATCGAAGCCATACGCAAGATTGACCCGCTCACCGGCGAGATCCGGCTCACGCGCGAAGGCGAAATCACGCGCCAGCCCATCTACCCGAAAACGCACTACGTGCTGCCCGCCGAGCAACGCGAGCGCGCCATCCAAAGCATTTACGAAGAAATGGAATGGTGGAAAGGCGAACTGAGCCGCCAGGGAAAAATCGTGGAATCGCAGCGAATCGTGCAGCGCACGAATTTCGATATTGAAATGATGCGCACCATCGGCTATTGCCACGGCATCGAAAATTATTCGCGCCATCTTTCCGGCCGCTTGCCGGGTGAAGCGCCGCCTACGCTGCTCGATTACGTTCCGTCCGACTATTTGCTGGTGGTGGACGAATCGCACCAGACAGTGCCGCAGCTGCACGCCATGTATCACGGCGACCGCTCGCGCAAACAAACGCTCGTGAATTACGGCTTCCGCATGCCCTCGGCCCTGGATAATCGCCCGCTGACTTTCGAGGAATTCGAGCATCGCACCAATCAAGTGGTTTACGTTTCCGCTACGCCCGGGCCCTACGAGCTGACCAAAACTGGCGGCGTGGTCGTCGAGCAGGTGATTCGACCCACGGGCTTGGTGGATCCGGAAGTGGAAGTTCGCCCGGTGAAAGGCCAGGTGGACGATCTGCTGGAACAAATCCGCCAGCGCACCGCGCGCAACGAAAGAATTCTGGTTACCACGCTCACCAAACGCATGGCCGAAGATCTCGCCGAATATTTCGCCGAGGTCGGCATACGCGTGCGCTACCTGCACTCCGAAATCGATACGCTGGAGCGCGTGCGCATCCTGCGGGATCTGCGCCGCGGCGAATTCGATGTGTTGATCGGCATCAACCTTTTGCGCGAAGGTCTGGACCTGCCGGAAGTGTCGCTCGTCGCCATTCTTGACGCGGATAAGGAAGGCTATCTCCGCAGTGCGACATCGTTAATTCAAACAATGGGCCGCTGCGCACGCCACATCGAAGGCCGCGCCATTTTGTACGCGGACCGGATGACCGATTCCATGCGCCAGGCCATCGGCGAAACCAGTCGCCGCCGCGCCATTCAGGAAACTTACAATCGGGACCACAACATCACTCCGCAATCGATCATCAAGTCCGTGGATATGCAGCTGGCGCGCATCATCGAAGCCGATTATCTCAGCGTTCCGACCGACGAGCCGGTCATCGGCGAAATCACCAGTGAAGCACAAATGGTGCAGGCCATCGCGCAGCTGGAAACGCAAATGCGCGAAGCCGCCAAGAATTTCGAATTCGAGCGCGCGGCCTCCATCCGCGATCGTGTCCGCGCCCTGAAGCAGCGCGACCTCGGCGTGATCTTTTCTTCTGGCATGGGTGACGCGCCTGCCCCAGATTCCGCAGCCGCAGCGCCCGAAGCACCGGCCGTGACGCAAGCTTCACGGACAAAAACCCGCTCGCGCGCCGCAAAAGTATCGAAGAAATCCTGATTCTGGAAGGGTCCACAACCTCCGAAGCCGGGCCGCGCACTCGCCGCTGAAAATTCATGCGATATCCACTAATATCTAGTTTCGGTCTTGCCGAACATAGAGAACACCAGTGCGCAAATTCCGATCATCCACCGCGCGATCGCTAATGCCGCCGTTTCTGCTGGCAATTGTTGCCATGCTCGCGTTTCCGGTACACGCTCGCGCTCAGGCCGCTCCGCTGTATCCTCCGGGCAACGAATTTTCTCTATGGGGCGGATACTCGGTTGGCAATTCCCACGTCTTTGGAATCGAATCCAATCGCCAACTCGGCGTTTTCGCGCTTCGTTACGCGAGGACCATTTACGACAAGCCTCGCACGTCGCTGCAATACACCCTCGACGTCGTCCCGGTTGAAACCGTGCGCCAGTACAGCTACGAACCGTGCATGATCGCGCCCAACAAATATGGTTATTGCCCGAACGGCCGCGAGACGGTCTACGGCGGCGGCGTCAATCCTCTCGGCCTGAAGCTGAATTTTGTGCGCGCACACCGCTTCCAGCCCTACATCGCATCCACGGCGGGATTCGTCGCGTCCGTGAGGCCCGTCCCGGTGGACATTCCCGGCGGCACCCAATTTAATTTCACTTTTAATTTTCAGCTAGGTATGGAGCTCTTCAATGCTTCACGCAACCGTTCCTGGAGGCTCGGCTACCAATATCAGCACATTTCAAACGCGTATCGCCACGATTTCAATCCCGGCGTGGACTTCCACGTTATCTACCTCGCCTACTCGTTTTTCAAATAGGCATCGAGAAGAGCGCGATCATTTTTCACACGACTCCGCGCTTCAACTCTTCGATCGGATAGAACGTCCCGCGCCAGGTAATTCCGCCCTGCCACAACGTCACGATCGTCGAGCGCACCACCATCCACCCAAAAATCAATGCACCTAGCGGCTGCGTCGCTGCGTAGAACGGCGACTCATCAAATTCCATCGCCGCCCCTGCCTGCGCCATCATTGGCAGCACAATTGCCACCACCGCAAATGTCCGCGCCCATCCGTGCACAAACGGCAAAGCCGCCCAAGGCACCAGGAACATCAACAGAAGCCCGGCGACTTGCCCGCAAACCACCCACAGCCGAAATCCCGTGGTCGCGTAGAAATTCTTTGTCGTGCCGAGAATGATGTTGCGCAGCCCCGCATGCCAGTGCACGCTCACCGCTCGGCCGGCCCTGGCGACGCCCGAGCGGAAGCCGGCCTGCTTCACCAATTTTCCAACTTTTATATCGTCCACCACTTCCATCGCCAGCCGCCGGTGCGTTCCCATCTTTTCGTAAGCGCTGCGGCGGATCAGTTGAAACGCTCCCACGCCCACATACGCGCTGGATTTCGGATTGCTCACGCGCCACGGCCGCATGCCCAGAAGGAAGGACATCGCAAAAAACGTCATCACAATTTTTTCACCCACCGTGAACATCTCGGCGTGGCACAGCAGCGTCAAGTGGTCCCAATGTTTTTCTCTAACCAGGGAAATTGTAGTGCGCAAGACATGCGGCTCGAAACGCACGTCCGCGTCGGTCAGCACCAGCCATTCGCCCGTGGAATGTTCGAACGCATGTTGCAACCCGTGCGGCTTGCCGAGCCATCCTGCGGGAAGGGAATCCACGTGCACCACTTTCAGCTGCGAATTTCCGCGCGCCGCCGCGTCTAAAATGATGCCGGTGGCGTCATCGGACCTGTCGTCAACCGCGATTACTTCATAATTGGGATAATCGAGCGCCAAAAAGCTCGCCAGCGCCGCCGGCAATTTCTCCGCTTCATCCCGCGCTGAAAATAAAATGGAAACGCGCGGCGGGTCGTCGGCGTTATCTGCGCGGTAGCCGCCTTCAGACGGGCGCATATGCTTCAGCGACGGAATAACCAGCGCCCCCCACGCTAAATCAATAGCCGCGATAAACCACGCAAACGCAATGAACCCGAGCAATCCTGTCCAGAACCAGTGCAATTGTGAATTTCTCCCAGCGCGCGTCGTGCGAACACGTTATGCTATCACTTTGCATGTCGCGCACTGTTTCCATCGTCGGCGCAGGACGCTTGGGCCGCGCCCTGGGCCGCTCACTTCGCCGGCTCGGCTGGCGCATTGGACCTGTGATTACGCGCTCCGCGGCACATTCTCGCGCTGCGGTGCGCGCGATTGGCGCTGGAAAGCCGCGCGCCACACTCACGCGCGAAGTCATGGATGCCGATGTTATTCTGTTAGCGGTGCCGGACGACGTTTTGGTGGGCGTCGCGCGCCAACTGGCTAAGCTTGCCGAGAATAAGTGCCGCGGCAAAGTGGTGCTGCACTCGAGTGGCGCGCTGGATAACAAGGTATTGCAACCGCTCGCGCGTTGCGGCGCAGCCACCGGCTCGATTCATCCGATGCAAACATTTACAAACAATTCGCGGCCGAATCTGAAAGGCGTGATCTTCGCCATCGAGGGCGATCCACGCGCGCGGCGCACGGCCGGTGCCATGGCGCGCGCTCTCGGCGGCATTCCCATACCCATTGCCAGTCGCAACAAGCCCGCGTATCACGCCGCCGGCACCCTCGCCGCGGGCCACGCACTGGCCTTGACCGAGGCTGCCGCGCAATTGCTCATCAAGATTGGGTTCACGCGCCCTCACGCCATGCAGACGCTGCTGCCGCTGATGCGCCAGCTGCTCGACAACTTTGAAAAGCATGGCTCGCGCGCGGCATGGACCGGCCCCGCCTCACGCGGCGATTATGCCACCATCGCCAAGCACAGCCGCGCCATGCGCAGCTATCCGCGCGAATTCGGCGAATCGTACGCCACGCTGTTGCGCCTGTCCGCGCGTGTTCTTGCCAAGAATCCGGCCGCGACGCTGAAACATTTCGATCGCGCGCTCAAAAATTCCAGGAGGAAATCGCAGTGAAGAATCTGCACATCCCAGTCGAACACGCAACGCTCGCGAACGGCTTGCGCGTGGTGATTTCGCCGGACCGATCCGCTCCGGTCGTCACCGTCGGCGTTTACTATCAAATCGGTTTTCGCCTTGAACCACGTGGGCGCAGCGGATTCGCCCACCTTTTCGAGCACATGATGTTCCAGGGCTCGGAAAACGCCGGCAAGATGGAACACATCCGCCTGATCAATTCTTCGGGCGGCATGCTCAACGGCACCACCAATTACGACATCACCAATTATTTCGAATCCGTGCCCTCGAATGCGCTCGAACGGGTGCTGTGGCTCGAAGCCGATCGCATGCGCGCGCTGAAAGTGGACGACGAAAATCTGCGCAACCAGCGGGACGTGGTGAAGGAAGAGGTTCGCGTCAACGTGATGAATCAGCCCTACGGCGGTTTTCCGTGGCTGGACCTGCCGCCCGTGGCCTTCCGCAATTGGCCCAACGCGCACAATTTCTACGGCGATTTTGCCGATCTAGACGCCGCCACGCTCGCGGACGTGCAGACGTTCTTTCACACGTACTACTCGCCAAACAATGCCGTCCTGCTGATGGTCGGCGACCTGGATCCTGCCGAAGGATTCGCGCTCGCCAAGCGCTATTTTGAAAATATTCCCGCGCACGCGCTGCCGCCTCGCGCGGACGTGAGCGAACCGCCGCAAACCGAAGAACGCCGTGGCGAAATTCCAGAGAAGTTCGGCCCGCTGCCGGCCATCGCCATCGGATACACCGTTCCGGATCGCCACAACCCCGACTGGTACGCGGCCTCCATTCTCGATCGTGCTTTGCACGGTGGCCGCGTCGGCCGCATCTATCGCCGCCTGGTCCTGGAAAAGCAAATTGCCGTGGAAACCGATGGCGGGGCGGACATCATCGAAACCAATGGCCCCACGCAAATGGTGACGCGCATTTTTCACAAGCCTGAATTCACAACGGACGAAACCATCGCGGAATTCGACGCCATCATTCGCGAAATTCAAGAGCAGGGAATCACGGAGGACGAGCTGGCGCCCGTGAAAGTGAAAATGCGCGCCGATTATTACTCCAACCTCGAAGGCGGAATGGGAGCGCATATGCCACGGTTCGGTTTGATGCATTACCTCGCGTGCTTCACTTTGTTTGACGGCGATCCCGGCCGGATCAACACGGTGCTTGATGGCTTCCAAGCCGTGACGCCGGCGCAAGTGCAGGCCGCTGCGCGAAAATATCTCGTGCCGTCCAATCGCGCGATTCTGGTTCGGCGTCCGGTGGCAAAGGAAGTGGCCGCATGAGCGGGACAACTACGAAACCCATGGCCACTACGACGAACGCCGCCACCACAACGCAGCCGCTCGTCAGCCCCGTACCTGCTCTCGGTCCCGAACGCCCCGTCGCCTGGCCCAAGCGCACGGTGCGGACACTTCCTAACGGGATGCAAGTGGTACTCGCCGAACTGCGCACGTTTCCGAAAATTTCCGCGCAGCTTTTCTTCCGCAGCGGCAACGCCAGCGTGGCTCACCGCGCGCCGGGCCTCGCTGAATTGACGGCCACGGTGGTGCGCACCGGCACGGCTTCGCGCACCAGCCGCCAGATTGAAGAAGACTTGCGCCGCATGGGCGCGGACCTGGGGTCGCACGCCGGCGCGGATTCCAGCGCGATTTCCGTCTCCGGCCTGGCTGAATTTTCCGAAGGGATTTTCGACCTTTTGGGTGACCTCGCGCGCAACGCTTCCTTCCCAGCAGAGGAATTTGAGCGCGAGCGCGCTCGTAAAATTGAGGGTTTGCGTATCGAACGCACGACCCCTGGTTTTCTTTCCAGCGAGCGGTTCCGCCGCGTTCTTTTTGGCGAACATCCTTATGCCGTCGTCTCGCCTACCGAGGAGCAGGTGGCGGCTATCACGCACCCGCAACTCGCGGAGTTTTATCGCCACAATTATTCACCGGCCAACGCACTGCTGATCGTGGTCGGAGATTTTTCCGCGGACGCCATGTTCGCGCAGATTGAAAAAGTATTCGGCAGTTGGCAAGCTCCGGCCCCTGGCGCGCTGATTTCGGCCGCGCCGCCGCGCAATGTTGGCCGCAAAGTTCATCTGGTGCATTTACCCGGCAGCGTGCAGACCCAGGTGCTCCTGGGCAATTTGGCCATCACCCGCCGCGATCCGGATTGGTTCCGGCTCGTTCTGGCAAATTCGATTTATGGTGGCGCATTCCATTCGAGGCTGGTCATCAATATCCGCGAACAAAAGGGCTACACCTACAGCCCGCGCAGCGGTGTGCAGTCGCTTCGCCAACACGGTTACTTCAGCGTGCACGCGGCGGTGCGCAACGAAGTGACGGCCGCCACGCTGACCGAAATGTTTTATGAAATGGACCGCATGCGTTCGCTTCCCGTCACGCCGGAAGAACTGGAAAGCGCGCGCAGTTACCTTACCGGAGTGTTTTCGCTCGGCGTCGCCACACAGGATGGACTGTTGGGCCAGCTGTCGACGATCTACCTAGATCGCTTGCCGGAGGACCATTTGGAAACGTATCGCCAGAAAATCCATGCGCTTACTGCCGACGATATTCTCAGCGCCGCTCGCCGCCACTTTGATTCGGCGAACGCGCAAATCGTTCTGGTCGGCGATCGCGCGCAAATCGCCGAGCAAGCGGCGCTGTTCGGCGAAGTCACCGAATACGATGCGCATGGCCATCGGCAATAGGCGCTCAGGAATATTTGCGGGGAGTTGTTCGGTTTGCTTACTCGTTTGTGCGGTGGCGCTCTCGCTGTTTGTTTTGGGGGCTTCAGCGCAGAAACATCCACCAGCGCGTCCGCTCGAGCTGAATACAGCGACGGTCGAGCAACTACAGGAGGTGCCGGGCATCGGGCCAAGAACAGCCGAGGCCATCGTGAATTTCCGGGAAAAGAGCGGCCCGTTTCGCCGGATTG
This sequence comes from uncultured Acidobacteriota bacterium, assembly GCA_963748395.1. GTDB lineage: Bacteria > Acidobacteriota > Terriglobia > Acidiferrales > UBA7541 > Palsa-295. The sequence goes on from CAVVIP010000001.1 coordinate 191,170, forward strand.
AAGATCTCCTCGCAATCAAGGGAATCACCCAGCCCAAACTGGACAAGATGCGCCCTTACCTCAGCGTGACGCCGCCTCCTAAGTCGCCGCAGTCATAAAAACGTGTTTCGCCGTCTGTGCGACCTCTGCGTCTCGTCTTTGTTCTTGTTTTTTGCGACCCACGCAAACAAAATCATTTCCCGGAGCCAGCCATGTTAATGAGAAGTGCCTTCTTATCGCTGGTAGTGGCGTTAGCACTTATCCTTTCTTCACTCGCCGTAGGCGGCAGCACGAAATCGGCAACGCGCAACGCAGCACCCGCCATACCGCCGCCATCGGGACCGTCCGGTTATCATCTGTTGAAGAAAATCCCGCTGGGCGGCGAAGGCGGATGGGACTACCTCGCCTTTGACTCTCCCACGCGCCGGCTGTTCATCTCGCGCAGCACAAAAGTTGTGGTTCTCAACGTGGACACCGGCACTGTCTCCGGCGAAATCCCCAATACGGACGGCGTGCACGGAATCGCCTTCGCGCCGGAACTTGGGCGCGGCTTCACGTCCAACGGCCGCGCCGGCACGGTTACCATTTTCGACCTCAAGACGCTGCAAGTGATCGGCACGGCAAAAGCGGGTACGAACCCCGACGCAATTGTTTACGACGCCTGGTCGAAGCGCGTCTTCACCATGAACGGCCGGAGCAATGACTCGACCGCGATAGACGCGGCGACCGGCAACGTGCTGGGGACGATTCCTCTGACCGGCAAGCCAGAATTTGTGGTGGCGGATGGTGCGGGACATCTTTACGTCAATATAGAGGACAAGAGCGAGGAGCTGCAGATTGATACACAGAATTTGAAGGTCACCGCGCAGTGGCCGCTGGCGCCTTGCGAAGAGCCTTCAGGACTCGCGATAGACGTCGCTCATCGCCGTCTTTTTGCAGGCTGCCACAATCAGATGATGCCCGTGGTGAACGCCGATTCCGGAAAGGTGATCGCCACGCCCGCGATTGGCGACGGCGTGGACGCCAACGCCTTCGATCCGGGCACGGGATACGCGTTCGCGTCCAACGGCCAGAGCGCCACGCTCACCGTAGTACACGAAGACGCGCCGGATAAATTTTCAGTGGTGGAAAATTTGGCAACGCAGAAAGGAGCGCGCACGATGGCCTTGGACCCGAAAACGCACGAGGTCTATCTGGTCACAGCGGATTTCGGTCCAGCGCCCGCAGCCACGCCGGAAAATCCGCATCCGCGCCCGACGATGGTGCCCGGCTCGTTCGTGGTGCTGGTCTACGCCAAATAACGGCGGCCCGCTGACGTGAGCCGGTAGCGCGGGCTATGAATTCTGGTGGCTCGACTTCGCCGCGTCAATCGCCAGCGGCACCTGGTCGGCAATTTCCAGGCCGTACCCTTCGAGCGCTACAACTTTGCGCGGATGATTGGTCAGCACGCGAATCTGCCGCAATCCCAGGTCAATTAATATCTGCGCGCCGATGCCGCTTTCGCGCTGTACAAGCCGCTGACGCCCCAAGTCCTGCTCCACTTCCTCGCGCGCGTGAAAACGAATGCGCGGCAGCTCAGCCGTTTCCGCTTCGCGCGGCGCGTCAATTTGGAATCCGCGCCCGGTGTGATGCAGATAGACGAACACGCCGCGGTCTTCCTTGGCGATCGCCGCGAGTGAGCGCTCGATAATCGCGTGGCAATCGCAGGCTGTTGAGCCGAAGACGTCGCCGGTGAGGCAGTGCGAATGTACGCGCACCAGCGGAGGCTCGGACTTCGCGGCGTCGGTCAATTCACCGCGCACCAGCGCCACGTGCAACTCGTGGTCCGCGTCGTTCGAATAGGCGATCATGCGGAAATTTCCGTGGCGCGTGGGCAGCACGGATTCCGCGATGCGCCGCACGTGCCGCTCGTGCTGCATGCGGTAGCGAATCAGGTCCGCCACGGTCAACAGTTTCATCCCATGCAGACGGCAAAATTCCACCAGCTGCGGAATCCGCGCCATGGTGCCGTCGTCGTTCATGATTTCGCAGATCACACCGGAATGATCCAATCCCGCCAGGCGCGCCAGGTCCACGGAAGCTTCCGTTTGCCCCGCGCGCACCAGCACGCCGCCATTTCGCGCGCGCAGAGTGTAGACGTGCCCGGGTCGCGCGAGATCTTCGGGATGCGTGTTGGGACTCGTTGCTGCAAGAATGGTGGTGGCGCGGTCTGACGCGCTGGTGCCGGTGGTGGTGCCGCGGCGCGCGTCAATCGGTTCGCAAAAGGGCGTGCCAAACATCGAAGTGTTGCGCGGCGTGATGGGCGCGAGGGCCAGCGCATCGCAGCGTTGTTCAGTCATCGCCAGGCATATCAGGCCGCGGCCGAATTTCGCCATGAAGTTGATGGCTTCGGGCGTCACTTTTTCGGCGGCCATAGTCAGATCGCCTTCGTTCTCGCGGTCTTCGTCGTCCACCAGGACGATCATCTGCCCGGCGCGTATATCTTCCAGCGCTTCTTCCACGCTGGCGAATGGTGCTTTTCGTTCGGTCATATCGCTACCTCGGCCATTCCTCAAATATACCACCGCGGCGCGCAGGAAGAGTGATTGGTAAAACGCAACCGGTGACCTGCGGCGCGCACAGCTCATGTCGATGTATAATCGCGCCCACATGCCGCTCCTTCCAGGCTCGCATCTTGGTCCGTATGAAATCGTTTCGCTGCTGGGCGCTGGAGGCATGGGCGAAGTCTACCGCGCACGCGACGCGCGGCTGGATCGCACCGTTGCGATCAAGATTCTGCCTGCTGCGGTCGCCGCCGATGGTGATGGGCTGCGTCGCTTCGAACGCGAAGCGCGCGCAGCCTCCGCTCTGAATCACCCCAACATCGTCACAATCTATGAGCTCGGCGAGGACGCTTCCACTCATTACATCGCGATGGAGTTGATCGAGGGGAAGACGCTCCGCGAGATGCTTACCGCCGGTTCGCTGCCAATACGAAGGACGATTGAGATCGCGGCGCAGGTTGCGGAAGGCCTCGCCAAGGCGCATGAAGCAGGCATCGCGCACAGGGACCTGAAGCCCGAGAACCTGATGGTATCTCATGACGGATTCGTGAAGATCCTCGACTTTGGCTTGGCGAAGCTCGCCTCGGCCAGCGGAGAGGTTGCGGACGCGACGAGCGCGCTCTCCTCGATGCAGACTCGGCCGGGCGTAATTCTGGGCACGCTGGGTTACATGTCGCCGGAGCAGGCCAGCGGCGTTCCGCTGGATTTCCGCTCCGACCAGTTCTCCTTCGGCACGGTGCTGTACGAAATGATCTCGGGAAAACGCGCGTTTCGCAGAGGCACAGCGCCCGAGACGCTGGTAGCCATTCTCAAAGAACAGGCCGAGCCGATTGCCGTGCAAAATCCCGACGCTCCCGCGCCGCTTTGCTGGGCGATCGAAAGGTGCCTGGAGAAAGATCCCGACAAGCGTTACGTTTCCACGCGAGATCTGGCGCGCGAACTGGCGGCGATACGCGACCGCTTCTCGGAAAAACCCGCTAAACAAGTGGAGACCCGCCCGAGCAATATTCCCGTGCAGCGGACCGGGTTCGTAGGTCGAGAAAAGGAAATCGCGGCGGCCAATGAGTTGCTGCTGCGGCAGGATGTGCGTCTGGTGACGATCACCGGTCCGGGCGGGATCGGGAAGACGCGCCTAGCGGTGGAGATGGCCAGTGCGCTGGTGGAGCATTTCCCGGGCGGAGTTCATTTTGTCCCGCTTTCTCCGCTGCGCGATCCAGCGTTGCTCGCTTCACTGATCGTTCAGACCTTGGGCATCCGCGAGGCCGGCGGCCAGTCACCATTCGAAATACTAAAACGGAATTTGCAGGATTCGCTGCGCGTGCCGATGCTGCTGCTGCTCGACAATTTTGAGCACTTGATGCAGGCCACACCGGCCGTAGCGGAACTGCTGGCCATCGCGCCCAATCTAAAAATTCTGGTGACCAGCCGCGCGGCGCTGCACCTTTACGGCGAGCACGAATTTCCGGTGCCCGCGCTTGCCGTGCCCGATACGCATTCCAAATCGTCGCTGGAATCTGCGTCACAGTTCCCCGCAGTAGCACTTTTTGTGCAACGCGCGCTCGCAGCCAAACCGGATTTTGAATTGAACCGCCAAAACGCATCCGCGGTGATCGAGATCTGCGCGCGCCTGGACGGCCTGCCTCTGGCGATCGAGCTCGCGGCGGCGCGTGTGAAGGTGCTTTCGCCTGCGTCCATGCTCACGCGCCTGGCGAGCCGGTTGCAACTTCTGACGGGCGGCGCACGGGATTTGCCGCAGCGCCAGCAGACGTTGCGCGGCGCGATTGATTGGAGCTACGAGCTTTTGGACGCTGCGGAGCAGACGCTTTTTCGAAGGCTGTCGGTATTTGTGGGTGGCAGCGGTCTGGAGGGCGTGGAAGCAGTATGCGACACCAAGGGCGATCTCGGCCTGGATTTGCTGGACGGCATGGCATCCATGGTGGACAAGAGTTTGTTGCAACAGGTAGCGCTGGCGAATGGTGAATCGCGCTTCGTGATGCTGGAAACCATCCGCGAGTACGCCCGGGAAAAACTGGAGGCGAGCGGCGAGCTGGGCTCGACCAAGCGCGCCCACGCAGCCTACTGCCTGGTGCTCGCGGAAGAGGCGGCTGCGTCTCAGAGCGATGCGGAAGGCTCACAAGGGGCGGCGTCGCGCGAATACTTCGCGTTCGAACATGACAATTTTCGGGCGGCGCTGGACTGGCTGGCAGAAACGGGAGATGCCGACTGGGGCCTGCGTCTGGGCACCGCGCTCTTTCGTTTCTGGGAGACCGGTGAGTATCTCGCGGAAGGCCGCGCCAGCCTGAATAAACTGCTGAAGCTGCCTGGCGCGGCAGCTCCCAGCAAGGCGCGCGCACGGGCTCTTTTCGCTGCAGGTGTGCTGTCCGTCGAGCAGGGAGATTGGGCCCCGAGTGAAGCGCTGCTGCGGGAGAGTCAGGAGATCGCAGGTTTGTTGGGAGACAAACAGGGCATCGCCGTCTGCCTAAATGCGCGTGCCGTCCTGGCTCGCGACCAGGGTGACCTTGTGTTGGCACACTCGCTGTTCCAGGAAAGCCTCGCACAGTGGAGAGAATTGGGCGATCTGAAGGCCATCGCTCGTGCGCTCAGCAATCTGGCGAATGTCCTCAAGTTGCAGGGCGACTATGACCACGCGCGTTCGCTTTCCGCGGAGTGTCTCGCGATCTTCGAAGGGCTCGGAGATCGCACGGGAGTGGCGTGGTCGCTGAACTACCAAGGCGACGTGGCGCGCGATCAGGGCGATTCCGCCGGGTCGCGCGCGTTGTACGAGCAAGCTCTGGGGATCTTCCGCGAACTGGGTGACCGCTGGGGCATTGCCGGCACGCTGGCAGATTTGGGAACATTGGCAAGGGAACAGCAGGACTGCGAGACAGCGCACGCTCTGTATCAGGAGAGTCTGCGGATTTTCCGGGAGCTGGAACATAAGCGCGGCGTAGCGCGCGTGCTGGAGTGCTGCGCCTGCTCGGCGGCGGTGCAACTGCAGGCAGAGCGCTCGTTGCGTTTGGCAGGAGCAGCCGCGGCGTTGCGCCAGAATATCGGCACGCCGCTTACGCCTGCGGAACAGGCCAAGCTGGAAGCGATTCTGGATCCGGCGCGGCGAGCTTTGGACAACGCTGCCAGCGCGACGGCGTGGCTCGAGGGTTGGGATATGCCGCTGGAGAAGGCCGTTGCCGAAGTGCTCACAGACGAGACGTAACCTGCTTCGGGTTCGCGATTTTGCGGGCTGAAAGTCTCGCTCGGAAAAACTTGGGCGCGGCAGGAGGGCGCGGCGGAAGCTTACTCCGCGGAGGATGGGTCTATCAGCCGGCGCACCGCCGAGACGCGGTTGCAGGGAAGGCCCACGCGCTTGGCGTGCTCCTGGACGGTGGCTTCGTCCGGCGCGAGATAGACGCAGTACACTTTGTTGCCGGTGACGTAGCTGTGCAGCCACTGGATCTCGGGTCCCATGGCCTTCAAGACCGCGACTGATTTTTGGGAGAGTTCCCGCAATTGGGAGTCGGTGAGCTCTCCCGCTCCGGGGACTTCGCGTTCAATGACGAACTTGGGCATGAGGCTCCTCTTGGCGCGCACAAATGCTAGCATGCGTGTGGAGCGGCTTCAAGGCGGATTGGCCGAGGCTGTTGGGCCAGCGCAAAATTCTTTTGAATCGAGGTTGCCATGGATCTTCGAACTCTGCAGAAACCGCTGAAAGAGCAGTACCGCGGTGACCCCAGCTCTTCGAAAATCACAATTCGTGCGAAAGGCGCGCAGACGGGGGCGCCGATCGCCTGCTCGGTGGACATCGGGCGGGCCATACACCAGGCCGAAGCGCACAAGGGCGTTGGGGGAGCGGGCGCCGGCGCTTGTTCCGGCGACTTGTTGCTCGGGGCGCTGGCCGCTTGCGCGCAAATCACCTGCCAGATGGTGGCGGCGGCGATGAGCATTCCCACCGAACGGATCGAGGTGACGGTGGAGGGCGACTTGGACCTGCGCGGGACGCTGGGCATATCCAAAGAAGTGCCAGTCGGCTTCGAGAACATCCGCGTGCAGTTTGATATCGCGGCGCCGCAGGCTACGCCGGAGCAAATGAGCGGTTTGCGGGAAAAGACCGAGCAGTATTGCGTGGTAATGCAGACGCTACTGCATCCGCCGAAGCCGGAGACGGTGTGGGTTCGGCACGATTGAGCCGGCCCACCGTTAACATTGAATCGTGACTGATGACGCGCGGCGCGGACGTAAAATTGAAGCAAATAGTAGCGGTTAGAAAATGTTTTCGCGTTTCTTGTGACGCAGCCGGCGTTTCGCTCTAGCGCAGGATAGACGGAAGATCACGAGCAGCATGTACGATGCGCATGATGCGAAGTGGCTCTTCGTTTGGATCGTAAGCGATGAGGTAATTTTTGTGGGGAGCACAAGCCAAAATCGAAGTGGTAAAGGTGTTAGGTCGCCCCGCGTCCGTCCGGCGAGGGGTGATTCGGCAAGCAAATCGCAGGCCAGATAGATCGCTTGCTCGACGTGATTGGCGGCGTCGGGATTGTCACGCGCTACATAAGCCCAGATATCGAACAGATCTTCTACCGCTTCTGGCGTTAACTGCCATCCGTTCATGTCCGCCGGAATTCGGCAAGCCAGGCACGCTTCAGCTCTTCCATTTGTGAGCGCACGTCAGCGGCGTCAATCAGTTCGCCGCGCTGAGCCGAAGCGTAGCCTGCCGCAATCTTCGACGTGATTTGGTCGCGATTCGCGGCCAGCCAGGCCTCCTGACCCTGGAGTAAGGAAACAGCGTGTTCGACAAAATCGTCCACGCTTTCGTAAGCGCCACACTGGAGGTCCTGTTTGATCAATTCCTCGATTTCGGGCCGCAGTCGGATGTTCATGAGTGCATTATACCTCACGCCGCAAGGCGCGCTCGCTAGCGGATGCCGAGTTCCACAGCGACATCATCGATGACGTTCGCTGTGCGGTTTTGCGACGGGGGTATTCCGCAAGCGGACGATTGTGGCGGTTTGAAGTGAGTTGATGGGCTGCTAAACATAAGCAGGGTTAGGACTTAGCGAGTCGGCGGTTCGGTCAGAAGCTTGCGATTCATTCAAATCATTCGTGCGGGCAATTCTTTCTGGAGATTTCGTCTAGGCCATTCGTAATGGCGCTGCCGGGGGCGGAAGCGATGCACACATTGTGGCAGGACTTGCGGTACGGGCTGCGAATGCTGGCGAAGGCGCCGGGGTTTACGGCGGTGGCGGTGCTGACGCTGGCGCTGGGGATTGGCGTCAACACGGCGATCTTCAGTTTCGTCAATGCCTGGCTGATTCACCCGCTACCTTATCCGCAGGCCGAGCGGCTGATGGTGCTGCTGTCGCACGATACGAAGAAGGGCTGGACCAGCAACGGGGTGACTTCCACCGCGGATTTTGTGAATTATCAGCAGCAGAATACTTCGTTCGAACAGATGGCGGGGTGGACGCAGTGGTCGTTCAATCTGACCAGCGATGGACCGCCGGATCGCGTGATTGGCGGGCTGGTGAGTTGGAATTTTTTTCAGACTCTGGGCGCGAAGCCGTTGATGGGGCGATTTTTTGTGGAGCAGGAATCGCAGCCGGCATCCAGTCACGTGGCGATTTTGAGCCGAGGACTGTGGGAGAGCCGGTTCGCGGCGGATCCGAATATCATCGGCCGCAAGATCGCGCTGCAAGGCGAGACGTACACGGTGGTCGGCGTGATGCCGGCGGATTTTCAGTTTCCGTTGATGGGAGTGTGCAACATCTGGTCGCCGCTGGCTTTGGATGACAAGCAGCGCGCCGATCGCGTGACTTCCTGGTTCTCAGCATTCGGGCGGCTGAAACCCGGCGTGACGCAAGAGCAAGCCGGCGCGGATATTGCGGGCATCGCGTCGCGGCTGGAGAAGCTTTATCCGCAGACCAACACGAATGCGACGACTGTGCTGAGCACGCTGGCTTTTGAAATCGGAAAGAATGAAGGATTGCAGCAGGTGATGGTGTGTTTCTGGATTGTGGCGCTTGTGCTGCTGATTGCCTGCGCCAACGTGGCGAATCTGATGCTGGCGCGCGCGAGCCGTCGGACGAAGGAGTTCGCGGTTCGCGGCGCGATGGGAGCGACTCGCGCGCGGCTGGTCCGCCAGCTGCTCACCGAATCGCTGTTGCTTTTCACCGCGGGCGGAGTTGCGGGCGCTTTTTTCGGTGTTTGGGGCGTGCACTGGATCGAGGATTCCATTCCCAGCCGGATACGCGGTTACCTGGTGAATTACGGACATGCCAGCCTGGACGTCACGACGTTCGCGTATACGTTCGGCATCGCCTTGCTTTGCGGCGCCTTGTTTGGGCTGGCGCCCGCGTTCGAGAATTCCGGCGTTGACGTGAATCGCTATCTGAAAGAAGCCGCGGGACAACTATCGGGCAGCCGACGCGGCGCGCGGCTGCGGCGGATCCTGGTGGCGAGCGAAGTGGCGGTGGCGATCGTGGTGCTGGTGACGACAGCTTTGCTGGTGAAGGATTTCGCGCGCGCGACGTACGGCGACCTAGGGTTCAACCCGCAGAACGTGACGACGGCGGAACTGGTGATCCCGCCTTCGAAATACGTTTCGGATGCGCAGATTCGAAATTTTTACCAGCGGGCCATGGCCGGGGTTCGCGCGCTTCCCGAAGTGACTTCCGCGGATGCCAGCGAGTACATCCCCTTCGGTGAATCCAGTCAAACTTATGTGATTCACGTAGTGGGGCGTCCTGCGGCGCTACCCGGCGAAGAGATTGGCGCGGACTATAGCGCGATCACGCCGGGATATTTTTCGACGATGCAGATCGCACTGCTGCGCGGCCGAGGGATCGAGGCCTCTGACGGCGCCAGCGCGCCGAACGCAGTGGTGATCAACGAAACTTTGGCGCGCCAGCAGTTCGCACAGGAAAATCCGATTGGGCGGCGGCTGGAAATCGGCGAAAAGCACGACGTGTGCACCATCGTGGGTGTGGTGCACGATGTAAAAAAATTCAGCATGAGCGACCGGCCGTACCGGCAGATGTACGTGTCGGTGGAGCAATTTCCCAACCGCTATATGTCCATTGTGGTGCGTGCGTCGCGGGACGCTCCGGGCCTCGCAGCCGGGATACGCAATGCGATCTGGGCGGTGGATAGCGAGCAGCCGATATCGGCGGTGCGTCCGCTGAACGATTTGATCACGGAGCGGAACACGCCGAACCGGATACTGGCGCAACTTGTGGGATTCTTCGGTGCGCTGGCATTGCTGCTTGGCGCGGTGGGAATTTATGGCGTGATGGCTCATTCGGTGCAACAGCGGATTCACGAACTCGGCGTCCGCATGGCGTTGGGAGCGAGTCCCGGCGAAGTGATGCGGCTGGTGCTGCGGCAAGGGTTCAAGCTGACATTCTTTGGAATGGTTTTTGGGCTGCTTGCGGCGGCGGGAGTGACGCACGGGCTCGCGTCAATTCTGGAGAACGTAAAACCGGGGGACCTGTTTACGTTTACTGCGGTGGCCGCGCTGTTCTCTTTCGTGGCGCTGGCGGCCTGCTACATTCCTGCCCGACGCGCGGCGCGTGTGGACCCTATGGTGGCACTGCGCTACGAATAGCGGTTTGATTTCAACTTGCGTGCGCAAAAGCTAGCCGGACAGAATTAGTAGCGGACGAAGAAATACGCGGCCATGCCGAAGCCGACGGCGATGACGATCCAGCGAACGTGTTGCGGGCTCATTTTTTGCGCGTAGTGGGCGCCGGCGTAGCCACCGATGAGGCTGCCGACGATCATGATGATTGCTTGCGGCCAGACGATCATTTTGGCAAAAATAAAAGTGATCATGGCGACGCCGTTCACTACGCTGACCAGCAGAGTTTTCACTCCGTTCATCGCGTGAATATCTTCCATACCTAGCAGCGCTAGCAGCGAAAGGACCAGGATGCCGACGCCTGCGCCGAAATAGCCGATATAAATCGAGATCAGCAACTCCAGAAAAAATCCGGCGATGGTCAGCGGGCGGGAGGTTTTGCCTTGCGCCGCGCGGCGGCGGACCCATGCGCTGATGCGCGGTCCGGCGAGAAACAGCAGCGTGGCGCCGAGGAGGAGCCAGGGAATCAGATGCAAGAAGGTAGATTGCGGCGTGATCAGCAGAATGCGCGCGCCCAGCACGCCGCCGACGATGCCGGTGACCAGCAGCAGAGGGAGCAGGCGGCGAGCTTCGGGCGTGAAAGCGTTGCGATACGCGACCGTGCTGGCGATAGTGCCGGGAAAAAGCGCCGCGGTGTTGGTCGCGTTGGCCGCGATGGGCGCCATGCCGGTGAACAGAAGAGCGGGGAAGGAGATGAAGCTGCCGCCCCCGGCGACTGCGTTGAGCAGGCCGGCGATGAGGGCGGCGAAAAAGAGGAAGAGTGGCTGAGAAAAGTGCACGCGAGAGAATAGCATTGGCGATGGTGAAAGGTGGAGTGCGGAACCAGGGAAGCGGCGAGGTGAGCAAACGAGGGCGACGGCTTGACAGGCATGCGAGGTAGCGTTGAGTATGTGCCGCGGGTTAGGGACTGAGGGAGCGTGCGCTGATGAAAATTCTTGGGGTGGTGGCGACGGGGATCGCGCTCGCGGGAATGGGCGGCTGGTGGCAGAGCGCGGCCAGCGACAAAGATGCATCGGCGTCGGTGGACCAGCACGTGCTGCGCGAGATGCGCGCGGAACCGATTCCGGGGCTGGCGCTGGCCGTGATGCGCGATGGCGTGCTGGTGAAAGCGCAGGGATATGGATCGTGCAATTTGGAGTTGAGCGTGGCGGTGAAACCGGAATCCATGTTTCAGACGGGATCAGTGGGGAAGCAGTTCGCGGCGACGGCGGTGATGATGCTGGTGGAAGAGGGCAAGGTAGAGCTGGATGACCCGGTGAGCAAATATTTGCCAGGCACGCCGGAAAGCTGGAAGGAAATCACGGTGCGGAATTTGCTGACGCACACGTCGGGTGTGGCAGATTACGAGACGGAGAACAGCATCAAGCCAGGCGGTTTGATCAACCTACGGCAGGATTATACGGAAGACGAATTGTTTCAGAAAATTATCACGATGCCGCTGGATTTTCAGCCGGGCACGAAGTGGAAATACAGCAATACGGGATACGTGCTGCTGGGATTTCTGATTCACAAGGTAACTGGGGAATTCTACGGTGATTATCTCCAGCAGCAGATTTTTCAGCCGCTGGGGATGAACGCGACGCGGATCATCAGCGAAGCGGACATCATCCCGAATCGTTGCGCAGGATATGCGCTGGTGAAAGGCGAGCTGAAAAACCAGGAGTGGGTGTCGCCGACGATTAATACGACGGCGGACGGTGCGTTGTACACGAACGTGCTGGACATGGCGCGGTGGGATGCGGCGCTGTACACGGAGAAACTACTGAAGAAAGCGAGCCTGCAACAGATGTGGACGCCGGTGACATTGCGCAACGGCAAAACTTATCCCTACGGATTTGGCTGGGACGTGACGGAGGTGAACGGGCACCGGTTGATAGCCCACGACGGCGCGTGGCAGGGGTTTACGACTAATATTTCGCGTTACACGGATGACAAGCTGACGGTGGTGGTGCTAACGAATCTGGATAGCGAGCACGCAGAACCGTGGAAGATCGCGCGCAGCGTGGCGGGATTTTACGTGCCGGCGGTGAAGCCCGCGGAATTGGCGCCGATCGAGGATAAAAATCCGCCGGTGACGGCGTTGCTGCGCGCGACGATCGAGGGGATTGCAGCGGGGAAGGCCGATCCGGAAGCGTTTGCGCCGGATTTTCGCAACGCGGTATTTCCGGAGGGGATTGCCGCGATGCGAGAGAACATGCAGGCGTATGGCGGTTTGAAAACGGTGCAACTAATGGAGCGAAGACAAGATGCGAGCGACGAGGGAGAAAAGCAGCCGGTATTCGTGTACCGCGCGGTGTTCGAAAAAAAAACACTGAACATGGAGTTGACGCTGGACCACAACGGAAAAATTGCGGGGCTCGAGCCGACGACAGAGTGAGCGGGGAAGAAAAAAGAAAGCGCCGTTTTGTGGGGGCGGGAGTCTAAAGGGAAATAGCTTGAAGTCCGGGCGCGACTTGGGCATCCTAACTGCCAATCGTCCTGCGCGCATTTTAGTCTGCAAGTGGAACCGGTGTGAATATGAGTTCTCCTACGCCTACCGAATTGAAACCTTTCCCCGTAAGGCAAGCGTTGCTGATAGACGCGGACGAAGAGACGCGCTCGGCGCTGGCGAACATTTTTGATGTGCGGGAGTGGAGCATACGGCACGCGGCGGACAATCACGCAGCGCTGGAGATGGCGCAAGCGACGCATTTTGATTTGATCGTGACGAGCGAAAAGAGTTCCGGTAAAGACGATGTGGAGTTATTGCGGAAGCTGCGAATGGTGCGTCCGCATACGCGCATGATCATTCTGACGGACGAAAGCGCGCCATCGTACGTGATTGATTCGATGCGGGAGCACGCATTCAGTTATTTTTCCAAGCCGTTCTCGCGGGATGCGTTGGCGGATATGGTGCACCTGGCGACGGACTGGCCGTGCTGGGACGATGGCATCGAGGTGGTGTCCGCGACGCCGGAGTGGATCCGGCTGCTGGTGCGCTGCGAGCCGAAAACGGCGGACCGACTGATCCAATTCATGCATGAGATCGCAGATTTGCCGGAGAAGGAAAGTCACGCGGTAGCGATCGGGTTCCGCGAAATCCTGCTGAACGCGATGGAGCATGGCGGGAAATTCCGACCGGACCAGTACGTGCAGATTTCTTACGTGCGGGCGAAACACATGGTGCTGTGCCGCATCAAGGATCCGGGCCAGGGATTTACGCTGGATGAAATACAGCATGCGGCGATTGCGAATCCGGTGGACGACCCGATACGCCACGCGACTTTTCGTCAAGAGAAAGGGATGCGCCCGGGCGGGTATGGAATTTTGCTGGCGCAGAAGCTGGTGGATGAATTGATTTACAACGAGGATGGAAACGAAGTGCTGCTGGTGAAGTACCTCAACGGCGACGGATTGGAACACTAGGCCGCGACGAAAGAATTCACGGACGAAAAGAGCAAAGGCGCCACGATTTTGCGATCGTGGCGCCTTTTTTGTTTGCTGGAGACGTCCGCTGCGGCGCGGATGCCCCAGGAGTTAGGTGTTAGTTATGGCCGTGTTTCTCTGCGTTGCCGCCGTGCGAGCCACCGCCGCTTGACTTGGGGGCCTGCGACGCGCCGCCGTGCGAGCCGCTGCCGCCGCGCGATTGGCTGGGAGCTGCAGGTCGCGCGGAGTGGCTTTGCGACGGAGCCGGGCTGGAGCGAGTCGTTGGCCGCGAGGTGTTCTGTCGGAAGGCGGGATTCGACGGTTGGCGCGCCGAATTGGACGACTGTGAATTAAACCGGCGCGAGTCGGGCGATCGTGAACCAGTCGAGCGTGAGTCGAACTGGCGCGGATCAAACGAGCGCGAATTGGGCGAGCGCGTGTTGTTCTGTTGCACGCGGGTTGAATTGTTCGGCGAACGCGAGACGGCATTTTCACGTTGCGTGGTGCGGGCTTGCGTCGAGCCGTTCGAGCCTCGCGCGGCGTTGGTGGTGTTGGGACGCGCGAAGTTGGAACCGCGGTTGAAGTTGTTCGACGCTGTTGCGCCGCGGCTGGGAAATTCACCGGGTCGCGCGGTGGCCGCCGTCGCTGGCTGGCCATGATTCACCGAGGCGAACTGCGCGCGATTGTTGCTCGCGAAATGTTCCTGCTGCGACTGCATGCCGGTGGCGCCAATGTGCTGATCGCGATTAGCCGCCATTTCCGCCGGGGTGGGACGAGCATTGACGCCGCCGCGGCCGCCATTGAAGCTGACGCGATTCGCGGACGAGTTGTTGATGACCGTGCGATTGTAGGTGTTGTGAATGTTGGTGACGTTCACGTTGTTGACGCCGCGGTTGTAGTAAAAGTGGTTGCCGTTCCAATATCCGCCCTGGTAACCGAAGCCGCCGTAGCCGAAGCCATAATTAATTCCGCCATAAAAGCCGACGTGCGGGCCCCAATAACCGGCGTGCCAGAAATAACCGCTGCCGCCCCAGCCCCAATATCCGGGAGTCCACAGGAATCCGATACGCGGCGCGAGAACCCACGTGCCGGGAACCCAGAAATAACCGTCGGGACCATAAGCCCAATAACCCGGCGTCCAAATGTAGCCATCGCCCGGGCAAATGGGCTGCGCGTACACGGGCAGCGGCGGAGGACCGATGGTGATGGAGATTCCGAATCCAAATGCGGCCGAGGCCGTCGGCGCGGTGGCGGGTATCGCCATCAGAGTGAGCGCGAAAAGCAGAACGCGAATGACGAGAGTGTTGCGCATGATGTCCCCCTTTCCAGCCTACGAAACGAGAAACCCATCGGGTGCCGGACTCGTCTTTGAACAGAACCGGCGGCGAATCCTTGCGCCTATCGGGTTCAACCCGGAAGGCAGGCGAAAGTCGCGCTGGCTAAAATGCGAGCAAATACGGGAGAATTGACCTGATTTTGCGATGATGGAAGGCGTAGTATCTGAGGTCGCAATTCCAGTGGGTTGAATGCGCGGGTGCAGAAGCGCTTTGGCCGCGAAGATTTCGGATACGGTCTTAAGGCCCAAATTCCAAGCGAGGGAGAGGTAAGCGTGCGCAAATGCATTGGAGCATTTCTGTGTGTGACCGCCGCGTTGCTGGGGATGGCGTATCCGAAATCCATGCGGGCGCGATGGGCGGCAAAAACGGCGGTAAACGAGAGGCAGGCTGCTTGGGACAAACTGGCCGATGAATATTTCGAGCAGGTTTATTTCAAGTTCAGTCCGACCGGCGGCACCGCAGCGGGGCTGCACCAGTACGATGCGCTGCTGGAGGACTACTCGCGCGCGGGAATCGAGGAGAATGTCGCGGCGCTGCATGCGTTCGAAAAGCGCGTGGAAGCGGTAGACGCGATGGGACTGGACGAGACGCGCGCGGCGGACCGCGAGCTGGTGCTGACGAATATCCAGGGCGCGCTGCTGACGGAAGAAGTGATCCGGCCATGGGAGAAAAATCCGGATGTGTATTCGGGCGGGATCAGCAATAGCGTGTACGTGATCATGATACGGAAATATGCGCCGGCGGATGAGCGGCTGCGGTCGGTGGTGGCACGCGAAGAGAAAATGCCAGCCGTATTTGCCGCGGCGCGCGAGAATCTGAAGAACCCGCCGCGAATTTACACGGAGATCGCGCTCGAGCAACTGCCGGGGATCATCAGCTTCTTTCAGAGCGACGTGCCAGCGGCGTTTACCAGTGCCAGTGATCCAGCGGTGAAAGCGGCATTCGCTAAATCGAATGCCGCGGTGATCAAGAGTTTGCAGAGCTACGCGGAATGGCTGAAGACGGATATGCTGCCGCGCTCGAATGGAGATTTTCGAATCGGCGCGGAGACATTCTCGAAGAAACTTCAGTACGACGAGATGGTGGATATTCCGCTGGACCGTTTGCTGGAAATCGGCTGGGCGGACCTGCACAAGAATCAAACGGAATTCGACCGCGTGGCCAAGGAGCTGGAACCGGACAAGAAGACCAGCGAGGTGCTGGCGGAATTGATGGCCGACCATACGACGCCCGACCACTTGTTGCAGACTTTTCGCGACACGTTCGACGGGCTGACCACGTTCATTCGAACGAAGCACATTATTACGGTTCCGTCGGACGTGCGGCCGATTCTGCAGGAAACGCCGCCGTTCATGCGGGCGACCACGTTCGCGTCCATGGATACTCCCGGGCCATTCGAGAAAACGGCCACGGAGGCGTACTTCAACGTGACGCTGCCGGGAGCGAACGACACGCCGGAGGAAATCGCGGGGCGCATGGCGGCGTTTAATGTAGGGACGATCGTGAGCACTTCCACGCACGAAGCGTATCCAGGACACTACGTGCAATTTCTGTGGGTGCATGAGGCGCCGACGAAAGTTCGAATGCTGTTAGGCGCCAGCACGAACTCAGAGGGCTGGGCGCATTACTGCGAGCAGATGATGCTGGACGAAGGATTCGGGCAGCCGGGAACGGGCGCGAAGGATGCGCACGAGGCGAAGCTGATCCGGCTGGGCCAGTTGCAAGACGCGCTGCTGCGGGATTCGCGCTTCATCGTGGGAATTGAATTGCACCGTGGCAAGATGAGCTTCGAGCAGGCGACGGAGTTTTTCGTGAAGGAAGGGTATCAGTCGAGCGTAACGGGGCTGGTGGAGACGAAACGCGGCACGAGCGATCCGACATATCTTTACTACACGCTTGGAAAACTGGAGATATTGAAACTTCGCGCGGATGTGATGAAGAAGCAGGGCTCGGCGTTTTCACTGGAACAGTTCCACAATAATTTCATGAGGCAGGGATTCCCACCGATCAAGATCGTTCGGCAGGCGATGCTGGGAGATAATTCGCCGACGCTTTAAGCGGGTATTGATATTGGAGTGGGGCCGGGCCGAGTGACGAATTAATTGCCGCTGCAGGTGCCTGTTTTGACTCCGCCGGTGGACACACCGTACTGGTTCGCTCCGGAGATGCGCGTGCCGCCTGCCATCAGCACCACGTTATCAACGGGGCTCGGCCAATTCATCTCGTAAAGGCCGCGCGAGGCATCAACGGCCCGCCAAGTTCCGCGAAACGAGCCGCTGGTAAATGTGCCGTTCGAAGCTACGTTGACCATCCATCCATTCGCCCAGTGCCATGTTCCGGGCAAGCCCACCGTGCCGGAGACGCGTCCGCCGGAAATAGGGTAGCCATATTGATTGCCGCCGCTCATGGAGCGCTGGTCTGGCGAGACCGTTAAAGTTTCTACCATCACAGGCCAGGTGAATGCGTACGCGCGCGCCTCGGAATTGACGAGGCGCCAGTGTCCGGTGAACGGACCGCCGGTCACGGTGCCGTCCGCACGGATCACGACGGGCGAATTGTTGAACCATTGATAGCAGCCGACGATCGGATCTGCACCCGAATTTACGGCGGTGGACGGCGACGCCGCCTTGCGAGCCGGTGTGGAGGGTTTGGCTGCGGGAGCCGGGTCGGGAGTTACATCTGCGGCAGCGGGTGGATTCGTTGCGACGGGCTGCTCTGCTTGACCAGGGGAATTTGTGCCGCCACGCCCCAGCATTACTCCGACGATGACTGCCGCAAGCACAACTACTGCTGCAACGGCGATCCAGATGGCTTTCGAATTCGATGCGAACGCGCCGGAGGTGCTTTCAGTGGATACAGGGCGAGCAGAGGCCGTAGGCGCCGTCACTGGCGCGGTTCGTGTTGTTTCCGGCATGCGGTGTTGCAATATGGTGGGCTGCGCCGGGATTGATGGCCTTTCGTCTGATGTTGCGGGAAGCAGCTTGTGGACCGTGGCTGCCAGATCGTCGAGATGTTTTTCCATGGGCGGCGTCATGGCGTCTAGCCAATGAACGGAGCCGATGAAATAGTCGAGCGACTTTCCCGGCGCGACGTCTTCAATTCGGAACGGAAGGATCGCTACGCCGTTGCTTACCGCGCGTTCGACTTCTTTGGGGATATGACCGGAAGTATTGGCGCTCGAAGAAAAGACCAGGACCATAACTCTCGCGCCGTGGATCGCGTCAATGATGGCTTCGCCGTAGGAAGTGCCTGCGACGATGTCGCGCGGGGCTATCCAGCAGCGAATGCCGTCGGATTCCAGACGTGCGCAGACGGCATCGGCGATGGTTTTGTCTTTTGAGGAATAGCTGATGAAAACATCAAACGCCACGGGAAAAGCCTCCGTAGGATGTTCGTGCGCACCAGAATCTTATCATTCAGTTGCCCGTCGGAAATTCCGAATTGCGTGTGTGGCTCGCGCATCGTACGCTTCTGCCGGACTGGATACAACGAAATCGCCGGAGAGCCGGGCGCGGGAAGTGCAGGCTGAGGAGCGTGAGTATGGTTCGTCGAGTACGGGTTGGACTGATAGGCATGGTGGTCGTGATGCTGAGCAACGGTTTAATTGCGGCGGAAAAGTCGAGTGCGACGCAATTGATTGAGATGGCGAAGACGAACAGTCTGGGCCTGCGGGAGGCGATCACGGCCAGCCTGGATGCAAAGGAACTGAAGGAGGGAACGGCGTGGATCGCGCACGGGCCGGAGTTTTTCTTTGCGACGGAGGCTGCGGCGAAACCGGAACTTTTCATTGATGGAGAGGCGGGGCCGCCGTTGCAGAATCTATCCGGCTCTGATCTTTGGTGTGCAGCGGCGCACATCGAGCCGATGGGAAGTCTGCACTCCTACTACTACGTCGTGGGTGGCGCGCATTTTGGCGGGCGGCAGGATTTGCCGGCGTTTGGCGCCTTGTCTTATCTGCAACCCGGAGTTCCGTCGGGGACGCTTTCTGAGAAAATCGTTCATACCAGCAAAATTTACGATGGCATGAAGGCCGAGTACCGGATTTACGTTCCGGCGCAATATGACGCGCGGACGCCGGCAGCGCTGATGGTTTTTCAGGATGGGCAGTGGTACACGGATCGGGAAGGCAATAATCCGGCGCTGAACGTGATTGATAACTTGATCGCGCAGAAAAAGATTCCGGTGATGATTTGCGTGTTCATCAGTCCGGGGGATATTGAAGGCTCGCCGGGGACGCCCACTTATAATTTTGTGAAGGCATATTCGGAGAAATGGAAGCGCACGCTGAAGGATTCGATGCGCAGCACCGAGTACGACACCGCGAGCGACCGCTACGTGCGGTACTTGCGCGACGAAGTGCTGGCAGATGTGACGGCGAAATACAACATTCGCAAGGACGGGTACAGCCGGGCGATCACGGGGCTTTCGTCGGGCGGAATCTGTTCGTTCAACGCCGCATGGCAGATGCCCGAGCAATTCAGCCGGGTGATTTCCTGGATTGGAAGCTATGGCAGTATTCAGTGGAAAGAAGATCCCGCGGTACCGGATGGCGGCCAGGATTATCCCGACAAGGTTTTGCGCGAAGCGCACCGTAATATTCGTGTGTGGCTGCAGGATGGCTCGAACGATATCGAGGGACAGTACGGCAGCTGGCCGCTTTCCAACCTTCGCATGGCGAATGCGCTGAAGTTGAAGGAGTACGACTTTCATCTCAGTTTCGGAAAGGGCACGCACAATTCGGGTCAAGGCGCGGCTGAGTTTCCAGAGGAAATGATGTGGCTGTGGCGCGATTACGATCCTGCAAAGACCGAGCAGACTTACGAGATGGAGCCAGGTGAGAAGGCGAAGCCACTTTTTCGCGTGGCGATTTCCAACCGTGAGGATGACTAGGGCGGGACTCGGGCGAGGAAAGCCTCGCCTGGATCGCTGGTTGCCGCACCTTGAGATTCGACAGCGGCGGCACGCCGCCGCACTCCAAGATGGGCAGGGCTCCGTGAAGTCGTGAGCGCACAAAAAAACCGGGAGGCAGGCCCGCCTCCCGGCTTTCAGGCAATTTGGTTTCCCTAAGAAATCCGATGCGGGTTATTTAGGGTCTTTCTTTCCGTTGTTCTTGTCCTTGTGAATTTCCTTGCTGGTCTTGTTCTGCTCCTTGTTGACTTGTTTCTTTTCCGCGTTGGTCAGCTTGCCGCCGTTGGCTTCGCGGTCGGCTTTGGTTTGCTGATTGATGTTGTGCTCCTGCTTTTCGACATGGGCCGTTTCGCCAGCCGTCATTTTGCCGCTTTCGACGCCCTCGCCGATACGCTTCTGCTGATTTTCGGCGCGTTCTCCAACATGGCTCATCGCTGGATTCGCGGGTTTACCATGATTTTCGGACGCGAAGTTGGAACGATCCTGGCTGGCCACGTGTTCGTGATTCATCTGCTCGGACGTCGCGTTCACGTGGTGTTCGTTTGCCGCGGCGCGTTCCTGTGCTGTGGCCACTGCGGTGGTGCCGCCGGGGCCGCCGTTGAAGCTGGCGCGGACGCCTACGTTTTCGTGGACAACGGTGCGGTCAACGAAGGTGTTGTGAACGACCGTGGTGTTCACGTTGACGACCGCGGTGTTGTACGCGAAATGCCCGCCGCGCCATTCACCGCCCACGAAACCCACGCCGTGGTAACCGAATCCGTAATTCACGCCGCCGTAGAAGCCGACGTGAGGTCCCCAGTAGCCCGCGTGCCAGCCGTAAACGCCGCCCGCGAAGCCCCAGTATCCGGGAGTCCAGAGGAGGCCGGCGCGGGGAGGAGCCACCCAAACGCCGGGAACCCAGTAGTAGCCGGCGGCACCATAGGCCCAATAGCCGGGCGTCCAGAGAAAGCCTTCGGTGGGGCAAGCGGGCTGAACGTAGACGGGCAATGCAGGCGGTCCGACGTGGACCGAAATGCCCACCGCGATTTGCGCAGCCGCAGAGGGCGACATGGAAGCGAGCGCTAAGGGCACGCATAGAGCAAGAAGTAGAGTACGGATGAAGGCCAGCTTACGCATTGCAAAATCCTCCCTTGGACTGCTTTTTGAAGTGCCAAGATTTCGATTTGTGAAGCGTTTTAGAGACCGAGCTGGATTAGGTCCATGCTTTGTCTAACACCGGATTCCGCGGAAGGTTTCGCGCTTTTTTCGCTGCGATTCCCGCCGCGGGCAGCTCGCTCTCTAACAATTATAGGGAGGAGGGAGATTGCGGGAATTGGTATGTGGTTTCGTACTCCCCGAGTCGGTAAATAGCGGCGGAAGTTTTTAATAAGAGGAGGTTTACGCGCGTTGCGGAGATTCGTGGGTAGCAGGAAACCTGTACGGGTGGGCAGAGTTACGCTAACACCTGCGGACAGGGGTTTGCAGATTCACTCGTTGGACGCTGAAAAGTTGGAAGTGGAGTGAGCTTCCTGCTCGGGCCGGAGAGAAATGTTCGCGAATAGGAGCCAAAGAAAAAGGGCGCTTCGGTTTTTGCACCGAGGCGCCCTTTTATTTTTATGCGGCCGTCCTGCTTTGCTGGAGCGGCTGCCCTTCGATCCCGCACTCTGGGATTGAAGGACGAATCGCCATGTGGAGCGATTCAGAGAGACTACGTTTAGTACATGCCGCCCATGCCGCCGGCGCCTGGGGCGCCGCCGCCGTGAGCTGCGCCGGCTTCCTTGGGTTCCTTGATGTCTGCCACCAGAGCTTCGGTGGTGAGCATGAGGCCCGCGATGGAAG
The DNA here is from genome assembly GCA_963748395.1 of uncultured Acidobacteriota bacterium. Taxonomy (GTDB): domain Bacteria; phylum Acidobacteriota; class Terriglobia; order Acidiferrales; family UBA7541; genus Palsa-295. The sequence goes on from CAVVIP010000001.1 coordinate 212,787, forward strand.
CGGCGTTCTGCAGAGCGAGACGAGTTACCTTGGCCGGGTCAATCACGCCTGCCTTGACCAGGTCGCCGTATTCGCCGGTGTCCGCGTTGTAGCCGAAGTTCTCGTCCTTGGACTCGCGGATTTTGCCCAGAATGACGGCACCTTCGTCGCCGGCATTGTGAACGATCTGACGGAGAGGCTCTTCGAGCGCACGCTTCACGATGTTGACGCCGATGGCATCGTCTTCGTGGAGCTTGAGCTTATCGAGAGCCGGGATGCAGCGGATGAGCGCCACACCCCCGCCGGGAACGATACCTTCCTCGACAGCCGCGCGGGTTGCGTGCATGGCATCTTCGACGCGAGCCTTCTTTTCCTTCAGCTCGGTCTCGGTAGCAGCGCCGACTTTAATCACGGCAACGCCGCCGACGAGTTTCGCGAGACGCTCCTGCAGCTTTTCCTTGTCGTAGTCAGAGGTGGTGTCTTCCACTTGCGCGCGAATTTGACGGACGCGGCCTTCGATTTCGGAAGCCTTGCCGCCGCCTTCGACGATGGTGGTGTTGTCCTTATCAATGGTGATCTTCTTGGCGCGGCCGAGATCTTCGGGCTTCACGTTCTCCAGCTTGATGCCGAGATCTTCGGTGATGGCCTTGCCGCCGGTGAGTGTGGCGATGTCTTCGAGCATGGCCTTGCGGCGATCTCCGAAGCCAGGAGCCTTCACGGCAGCGCACTGCAAGGTGCCGCGGAGCTTGTTGACGACGAGGGTGGCGAGAGCCTCACCTTCGACGTCTTCAGCGATGATCAAAAGCGGCTTGCCCTGCTTGGCGATCTGCTCGAGAAGGGGCAGCAGGTCCTTCATCGAGGAGATTTTCTTCTCATGGATGAGAATGCGAACGTCTTCCATCGCGCATTCCATGCGTTCGGGGTCAGTGACGAAGTAGGGCGAGAGGTAGCCGCGGTCGAACTGCATGCCTTCGACGACCTCGAGCGACGTTTCCATGGTCTTGGACTCTTCCACGGTGATGACGCCGTCCTTGCCGACTTTCTTCATCGCACCGGCAATGATGTCGCCGATGTGCTTGTCGTTGTTGGCGCTGATGGTGCCGACCTGGGCGATCATGTCGCCCTTGACGTCCTTATGCAGACGGCGAACTTCCTCGACGGCCACTTCGACGGCGCGTTCGATGCCGCGCTTCAGTGCCGTGGGGCTGGCACCGGCTGCAACCGCCTTCACGCCTTCGCGGAAGATGGCCTGGGCCAGTACGGTGGCTGTGGTGGTGCCGTCGCCGGCTACGTCGGAAGTCTTGGACGCAACTTCACGAACCATTTGCGCGCCCATGTTCTCGAGCGGATCCTGCAGCTCGATTTCCTTCGCAACGGTGACGCCGTCCTTGGTGATGATCGGCGAGCCGAACTTCTTTTCGATCACCGCATTGCGGCCCTTGGGGCCGAGGGTGATTTTCACTGCATCGGCGAGCTGATTGACGCCGCGCAGGATCGCCTGGCGAGAATTTTCACCAGTCACGATTTGCTTTGCCATGATGTCTTTCTCCTATTTTTGTATTGCGAGTTGGTTATCCGGTGCGAGGCCTGGGCCGCGCGTCCGGGAGTTGCGTTTAGAAAGAGTTACTTTTTGCCGGCTGCTTTGGCAGCAGGGCCGAGCTTCGCGAGGATCTCGTCTTCCTTCATGATCATGTATTCCGCGCCGTCAATGGTGATGTCGTTGCCGCTGTACTTGCCGAACAGGATGCGGTCACCGGCTTTCACGTCGAGGGGGATCAGTTCGCCTTTTTCGCGGCGGCCAGAGCCGACGGCGATGACTTCACCCTCTTGGGGTTTCTCTTTTGCGGAGTCCGGAATGATGATGCCACCCTTGATGGATTCCTTCTCTTCCAGGCGCCGCACTAGCACACGGTCGTGTAGGGGCGTGATATTGACTGCCATTTGTGAAATTCCTCCAATTGTTTGGTGAGACTTGCCGGGAGGAGTTACGGCGGTCAGGCGACCGTTTAGCACTCCTCGTAGGCGAGTGCTAATATAGCAATAGGGTAGTGGGGAGTCAAGGAGGATTTGACAGTTCGAGGCTCAGATATCTGGTGAGATTATACCCCGTATAGCTATTATTTTCTTACATTTAAGTGCCGCCAGATTTATCTGACACTTGATTCTTGCCTTGGGGGCGGTGGAGGGCTAGAATCCCGGCACTGACGCTGGTGCCATCACTCTTCTATATACGACTCATCAGTTTAACTGCTGGGACGCTGGTGTATTTGTTTTTGCTGGCACTGATTTTGGGGCACCGAAGGCCGCGATTTTTCGAGCGACTGCTGTTCTTCCTGATGCTGTCGCTGTTCTTGATTTATGCGGGCGCGCTGCTCGAAATGAATGCCCGCATTGAGTACGGCTCGCCGCCGAGTCTGACGATCGTATTCGCGCAAAGTCTGATCACCCTTGGTTCCCTATTTCTTCTGCCGTTGATAGTCCACGCACATTTCAAGTACACGGAACAGGTTCGAAAACTGCAGTTGAAACCTGCTAGCAGGCTCGTCGTTTGGCTGACATACCTCATTTCTTTCGGAACGGTTGCTGGAGCGTTCGTGATCTGCTACGTGCTGCATCTTCGCTCGTGGCCCCTCCGCCTTGTTGAATTCCAAATTTCGGACCTGCCAGGAGACCTAGCGCTTTGCGCGGTAATGGCCGCAGCTCTTGAATTTGGGATACTCCGTCGCACCGCTACTTCGATCGATCGGCGTCTATTCCGATCGCTTTTTTCGCTCTCCTGTTTACTGGCCGCGATACTTATTCTCCAGAATGCGTTCTGGAAAATGACGCACTCGGCCTCCGACATGCTGGCGACCGCCAGCATTGCCGTTGGCGTACTGCCCGGAGCGGTGCTCCTTTATTACGCGGTGCGACGAAATTTTCTGGAGTATGGGGCGCAGAGGAACTTGATGTACGCGCTGCCCGCCACTTTTTTGGCTTTGCTTTATTTGGCGCTGGTGCGGCGGGTGAGCGGGTGGCTGGAACCGGTGTTGCCGCCGGAGGCGACGGCTAGCGTGTTGTTGTTTGTGCTGATTTTTCTATTTGAGCCGCTGGAGCGGGCGATCGGGCCGGTGTTGCATCGACAGTTGGCCGAGCGGATGGACCGCGTGCAGCGGTTGACGTCGCAATTGCAGCAGGAAGCGCGGCAGGGGAATGTGGCGCATCTGGTGGCGGAGGCGGAGCGGAGGATACGCGAGGAATTTGGTCTGGCGGCAGTGAGGATTTCGATTCCGCGCGACGCGGCGACGAAGGCTCTGGAGGCTCCGGGCGGGCTGGGGCACACGGCGCAGATGCGGTTGATGAAGGATGGGCAGGAAATCGGTGTGTTGGAGGCGGCCACGACGGGATCGTATCTGACGGGCGAGACGACGGCGGCGTTGGAATTCCTGGCGGAGCAACTGCCAGGGATGGTGGACCTAGCGCGGTTGATCGAAGACAAGCTGCGCCTGGAGCGCGAGCTGGCGGAGCGGGAGCGCATGGCGGTATTGGGGCAGATGGCAGCGAGCGTTTCGCATAATTTGCGGAATCCTTTGAGTTCCATGAAAACGGTGCTGCAGGTGCAGCTGGAAAATCCGGATTTGCCGCTGGATGTGAGGCGCGACTGCACATTGATAGTGAATGAGATTGATCGCATGAGCGCGAAGCTGACGCAACTGTTGCACTACGCGAAGCCGACGGTTCATGGGGAGCGCGTGGCGGCGGTAGCGGTGGCGGCGCAGACGGCGTGGTTATTCGGGAGGGACGCGGAACGGCGCAACGTGCGGCTGGAATTTGAAAAGCCGACCCACGAGATTATGGCGCAGGCGTCGGAAGAGGCGCTGAGCGAGGTGCTTTCGAATTTAATTGTGAACGCGATGGAGGCGCAGCCAGACGGCGGGCGTGTGCGCGTCAGCATTTCGCGTTACGACGGGAGGCTGGACATCGTGGTGGACGACGACGGTCCGGGAATTACGCAGGAGCTGCGCGCGAAAATATTTCAGCCGTATTTTACGACGAAGGCGACGGGGACGGGGCTGGGGTTGGCGATTGTCGCGCGGCGGATTGAGGAATTGGGTGGGACGATGGCGGTGGAAAGCCCGCTGCATCGTGGGAAGGGAACGCGATTCCATTTGACGCTGCCGCTGGCGGACGAGGAAGCGAAATAAATCATGCGAACAATTTTGCTGGTGGATGACGAGAGTGCGGCGCGGTACGGGATGAGCCGGGCGCTCGAGAAACAATACAAGGTGATCGAGGCTGGCTCGGCAGGCGATGCGCGTGAAGCGTTGGCCGCTGCGGCGCCGGATTTAATTCTGCTGGATATGGTGATGCCGGGCGAGGACGGGCTTTCATTCTTGCGCTGGCTGCGCGAAAACGGGCACGAGATGCCCGTGCTGGTGGTTTCGGCGTTGGATACGGCGAAGACGGCTGTGGAAGCGCTGCAGAACGGAGCGGCGGATTACATCGTAAAGGGATTCGATATTGAGGAGTTGCGGCGGCGTGTCGCAAATTTGCTGCGGCTTTCTGAACTGGCTGAGGAGAACACGCGTTTGCGGCGCGAATTGGTGGCCGATGGGCAATTCGGACGATTGCTCGGGGCTTCCGACGTGATGCGGCGCGTTTTTGAAATGGCCGAGCGGGTGGCGGTGACGGATGCGACGGTTTTGATTCTGGGAGAGAGCGGGACGGGGAAGGATTTGCTGGCGCAGGAAATTCACGAGCGCTCGCCGCGGCGTGAAAAAGCGTTTGTGGCGGTGAACTGCGCGGCGCTGCCGGAAAATCTGATCGAATCGGAATTATTTGGGTACGAGCGCGGAGCGTTTACCGGAGCGGCGCAGCAGCGCAAGGGGAAATTCGAGCTGGCGTCGGGCGGGACGATTTTTCTGGATGAAATCGGGGACATGAACCCGGTGACGCAGGCGAAAGTGTTGCGCGCGCTGGAGAATCGCAAGATCGAGCGGCTAGGCGGGTCGCATGCGATTGACGTGGATGTGCGGGTGATCAGCGCGACGCATCGTGATCTGCCAGGGGATATTGCGGCGGGACGGTTTCGCGAGGATTTGTATTATCGGCTGCGTGTGGTGACGCTGGAATTGCCGCCTCTGCGCGCGCATAAAGAGGATCTGGCGATGCTGGTGGATGCGTTTCTGGGGCAGCTGGTGGCGCGGCACAAGCATCGCGCGCACCTAAGCCATGAGGCGATGAACATGCTGCGGCGCTACGATTGGCCGGGAAACGTGCGGGAATTGCGCAACGCGCTGGAGCGGACGCTGGTGCTGTGCGATGGCGACGAAATCATCACAGCGGATTTGCCGGAGGAGATTCGCGAGTATCGCGGCGCGACTGGGGCGAGCGGCGCTGAAAAAAAGGCAGGAGGCGATTCGTTTTTGGGCGAGGCAGATTTTCGCGAGGCCAAGCGGCAATTCGAGATTATTTATCTGAAGCGGAAATTGGAAGAGCATCATTGGAATGTGTCGCAGACGGCGGCGGAGGTGGGGTTGCATCGGCAGAGCTTGCAGGAGAAATTGCGCGAACTCGGAATTCAACGTCCGGGGAAGTGATGAACGAGACAGATCACGTCGCGGCGGTGGCGGGATTTATTTTGGCGGGTGGGCAAAGTTCGCGGATGGGTGTGGATAAGGGGTTGCTGGAGATTGCGGGCGCGCCGATGATTGTGCGCGCAGCTGGACTGGTGGAAGCGGTGATGGGGGCGCCGGCTGTGGTCGTGGGAGCGCCGGAAAAATATCGAGAGCTGGGATTACGCGCGATCGCGGATGATTGGCCGGGCTGCGGCCCGCTGGGCGGGATTGCGACGGCGCTGCGCGCGTCGAAGGCGGAGTGGAATTTGATCGTCGCCTGCGATTTGCCGCATTTGACGCGAGAGTGGCTGGAATACCTGCTGCAGCGAGGGCGCGAATCGGCGGAGGAAGCAGTGGTGGCGATGAATCTGACGCCGGCGAACAAGCGCGGAGCGGAGCCACTCTGCGCGATGTATCACAAAGGCAGCGAGCCTGCGTTGCGGCGGGCGCTGGAACAGGGAGTGCGCAAAGTGGTCGACGGGCTGGCGCAGTTGCGCGTGGAGGTGATAGAACCGGCGGAGTGGAAAGGCTTTGATTCCGACGGGCTCCTATTCAAGAATGTGAACACGCCGGGGGATTACGAAGAGGCCAAAGCAAAATTTGCCGGACGCGCGGGACAATGAGCGAACACTATTTCGAGTTTAAAAACGTCTGCAAATCGTTTGACGATAACGCCGTGCTGAAGGACGTCAGCTTCTTCGTGGAGCAGGGCGAGACAGCGGTGATTATGGGGCGCAGCGGCGTGGGCAAATCCGTGTCGCTAAAATTGCTGCTGGGATTTCTGGCGCCGGATTCAGGGCGGATTATCGTGGCGGGGCAGGACGTGACGGAGTGGACCGAAGAGCAGTTTTCAAAGATCCGGCGGCGCGTGACGATGGTGTTTCAATCCGGGGCGCTATTCGATTCTCTGTCGGTGGAGGAGAACGTGGCGTTTCCGCTGGTGAGCCACGGCGAAACCGAAGAGCCGGAAAAAGTGGACGCGACGGTGAAGGAATTGATGGCGGAGCTGGAAGTCGCCGATTTTGCGGATCGTCTGCCTTCGGACTTGAGTACGGGAGCGAAGCGGGCGGTAGCGATCGCGCGCGCGTTGGCGGAAAATCCCGACGCGATTTTGTACGATGAACCGACCACCATGGTGGACCCGTTGATGGCGGCGCACATCAGCGACCTGATCGCGAAATTGAAGGCGAAATTGCACAAGACTTCGATCGTAGTGACGCACGACACGCACCTGGCGAAGAAGCTGGCCGATCGCATTCTCTTCCTGCAAGAAGGGCGCGTGGGATTTTTCGGCACGTGGGAGGAACTTGAGAATTCCAAGGAACCGTTCCTGCGGAATTTTCTCGCGCAGGATGAATTGATTCCCGCGCTGGACGCCACCGAGTGAGCCAGACTTCTTTCGGCACCGCCCGGGCCGAAAACGGGCGACGCAAAATCCCAATTGCGCCGCGTTTTGGGATTCTGGGACGTGCTGCTGTTCAACATCGGGGCCGTGCTGGGGCCGCGATGGATTGCAGCGGCGGCGCACAACGGCACCTCTTCCATCAGCTTGTGGGTTTTTGCCGCGCTTTTCTTTTTCCTGCCGACAACATTCGTGATCGTGGAATTGTCCACGCGCTTTCCGGAAGAAGGCGGATTGTATGTGTGGTCCAAGGAAGCGTTCGGAGATTTTCACGGATTTATCGCGGGATGGACGTATTGGGTGTACACGTTTTTTTATTTTCCGGCCTTGCTGATGGCCAGCGCGGCGATGGCCGCGTACATCGGCGGAGGCGGCACGGCGTATCTGGCGCAGGACCGGACTTTTTTGGTGGCGGGATCGTTTGGCCTGTTATTCGTGGCGGTGTCGCTGAACATAGTGGGGTTGAACATCGGCAAGTGGCTGCAGAACGTGGGCGCGGTTTCGACATACGTGCCGCTGCTGATGTTGGTGGGGATGGCGGCGTATCTGTGGCACGCGCACGGATCGGTGACGCATTTTACCTGGCAAAACATCATGCCCACGTGGGATTGGGGCACGGTGAATTTCTGGCCGCAGATTGCGTTTGCGTTCGTGGGTCTGGAACTCTGCGCCACGATGAGCGAAGAAGTGCGCAACCCGCAGAAAACTTTGCCGCGCGCGATATTTGGCTCGGGGATTTTGATCGCGCTGATTTACATTGCGGGAACTTTTGCGGTGCTGTCTATGCTGCCTGCGGACACGGTGGATCCCAAGAGCGGAGTATTTCAGGCTTTGACCGCGGGCTCGATGATGCTGCGAATTGTGTTGTTTGGCGTGATTGCGGCGATTCTGGTGACGGTGGGGAACGCGGGCGGCGTCGGGGGGACGGTGGCGGGGGTGGCGCGCGTGCCGTTTGTAGTAGGAATTGATCGTTACTTGCCGGCGGCGTTTGGACGGATTCATCCGAAGTGGAAGACGCCGTGGGTGGCGATACTGGTACAGGCTTTTGCGACGGGTGTGGTTTTGATCCTGGGGCAAATCAGCGACAGCCCGAACACTGCGTATCAGGAATTGGTGGACGCGGGGACGATACTTTATTTTATTCCGTTCCTGTACATGTACGCGGCGGTGATCCGGCTCGCGTATCGGGGGGATCGCGGGGCGAACGAAAATCAGGTCCTGATTCCTGGTGGAAAATTGGGAGTTTGGCTGATGGGGATATTGGGATTTACGGTGGTGCTGGGCGGGATCGTCTTGTCGTTGATTCCGCCGGCGGAAGCGGCGAACAAATGGGTGTTCGAGGGGAAGCTGGCGGGCGGCAGCGCTTTCGCGGTTTTATTCGGATTGATGCTGTACTACCGCGGGGCGCGCGCGAAGGCCAAGGAAGCTGCGGCTCGAACGCACTAGGCCAGCGACATCAGCGGACGGCGCGGTGTTGTGTGGTTTGTTTGGTGGCGAGCGAGAAGCGCGGCTCGATTTTGTTTTCTGTCGCGGTGGATCCGATTACGCGCGCTGCGACGTATTCTCCGAGCGATGGGCCGTGTTTGAATCCGTGACCTGAACCACCGCCCACCAGCCAGACGTTCTGGAAGTCCGGATGCTGGTCAATCAGAAAATCTCCGTTGGAAGTATTTTCGTATTGGCACACGCGCGTTTCGACGACGGGCGCGTTCTTCAGAGCAGGGAAGCGGCGGGCTACGATTTCGCGTGCTGCGTCTACTGCCGCTGTGCTGGCTACGCGGGATTGCGTGTCGGGATCGGCTGGCGCGCCGTGATGGTCGTTGGCAACTTTGAACCCGCGATTTTCCAGGTCGGGCATTCCGTAGAATTCGTCCTTCAGGCAGAGCCAGGTGGGCAGCGATTCCTGCCGGAAACGAGTTTCGCCCGGGGGCACTCCAAAGAAAATAATTTCCTGGCGCGAAACGAAGATGCGATGGCCGAGGAGATCTGGAAAAAGGTTAGCGAGCCACGGGCCGCAGGCGTAGACGAAAGTGCCGGCGGAAATATTTTCGCCGTGAGTGGTCATCAGCGAAGTGGCGCGGCCGGAGCCGGTTGGCGCGAGAGCGGCGGCGGCGCGATAGGCCACGCCGATTTTCTGACACTCCTCGACCAGGGTCTGCACAGCGCGGCGAGCCATCAGCACGCCGCTATCGGGCTCGAAGATGCCCCAGGCGTCATCGTCAAACGCAATTTGCGGATAATGCTTGCGCAGGCCCATGAGCGAAAGGCGTTCGTGCGGGACGTGGAGATCGGCCAGCGTCGCCAGGGTATCCAGCGCGTATTGATATTTTTCGTGAGCGATCCACAGGACGCCGGTGGGCTGAAAAAGTTCGGGGCGGCCGGCTTCGGCGAAGAGTTCTTTCCAGCGTGGCAGGGCGCGCACGGACCAACGCGTATAGATTTCGTCGGTGCCGTAGCCCATGCGGATGATGCGCGATTCGCCGCCGGAGCTGGCGCGGGAGTTCGCGGGACCGTGGGCGTCCAGGAGCGCTACGGAGGCGCCGGATTTTGCGAGGCAGTAAGCGGTCCATGCGCCGAAGACTCCGGCACCGATGACGGCAACGTTGTAGGATTTGCGTTCGGTCATGCGCGGCCGCCAGACCGAGAAGTGCTGCGACCGGGTAGCGCTGCGAAATGCGAATCGCGCATCAGAAACCTTCCTCGACGAGATGTTTTATGGTGACCTGCGATGCCGGCTGCGATTTTTCGTTGTGCAATAAACTTTCGACGTACTTCGCGAGGATATCGGTCTCGATGTTGATGGCGTCGTTGACGGACATAGAGTGGACGCTCGTGTGCGCGTACGTGAAGGGGATGATGGCGATGTCCGCGATGCCTTCGTGCCAGCGGGCGACGGTGAGGCTGATGCCGTCGAGGGCGATGGAGCCTTTTTCGGCGACGTAGCGGCGAAGATCTTGCGGCACGCGCACGGAGAGCCACCAATTATCGCCTTCGGGGACGAGGCGGGTGACGCGGCCGATGCCGTCCACGTGGCCTTGCATGAAATGGCCGCCGAGGCGCGCACCGGCGGCGAGCGGGCGTTCGAGATTGACGAGGTGGCCGGGCTTTTTTTCGCCGAAGTTGGTGCGGCGGAGAGTTTCTCCGGAGAGGTCGGCTGAGAAATGGTCGGCATTGAATTCGACGACGGTGAGGCAGCAGCCGTTGACCGAGATGCTGTCGCCGAGTTTGGTGTCGCGAGCGATGGCGGAGTCGGACGCGTTGGCTGAGCTGGCGTGGGCGTTGGCGAAACTGATGCGGAGGCGGCCGCCGGTGTCAGAGTGGTCCAGGGATTCGATTTTTCCTACTTGTTCGGTGATGCCGGTGAACATTTCTGTTTCATCCCTCTGAACGATTTCGGCGCTTCTTACTTTGGTGCAGAGGCAGGATTGCCTGTGCCACTCTAGCGCTTGTAGACATGACGAAAATATCCTTGGACCACGAAATCGGGGCCGCAGGGCCTTACTGTCAAATTTTGTAGCGCTGGGGATTTCGCGAACCAGCGCGACGGGATGTTGGCCATTGGTACGCCGCCCGTGCCCATGATTTTGGGAGCATAGAAGAGAATCATCTTGTCCACAATGCCGGCTTGGAGCGCAGCGCCGTTGAGCTCGGCCCCGGCTTCGAGCAGGACAGCTAGGATTTGCCGGCGGCCGAGTTCTCGGATTACAGCGTGGAGATCGGCATGGCCCTGGCGCGCGGGAACGCGGAAGATTTTCACTCCGGCACGGATCAGGGCGCGGGCTTTCGGCGAATCGTGCGATTGCGTGGTGAAGATGATGACGTCGTCTTGCGCGGATTTCACGAGATTTGAACGCAGCGGCGTGCGCAGTCGCGAATCCACAATGGCGCGGAGCAGCGGGCGGCGGCGCGGTTCGCCGGTACGGTCGGTCATGCGCGGATCGTCGGCGAGGACCGTACCAATTCCGGTGAGCACTGCGTCGGCTTCGTGGCGAAGGCGCTGAACTGCGTCGCGCGATTGCTGGCTGGTGATCTGAATAGCGCGGCCGGATTTTTGCGCGATTTGGCCGTCGAGGGTGAGCGCAGTTTTCAGGGTGACGAGCGGTCGTTTGGTTTGAATCCAGCACGCGAAATCTTCGTTTAGGTGCTTGGCTTGTTTTTCCAGGACGCCGCTGACGACCTGAATTCCCGCGCGGCGAATTTCGGCCAGACCTTTGCCGGATACGGCGGGATTGGGATCGCGCGTGGCTGCGACGACTTTTTTGATTCCCGCGGCGATTAGGGCTTTGGTGCAGGGGCCGGTGCGTCCGGTGGTGCAACACGGCTCGAGCGTCACGTAGAGAGTAGCGCCACGAGCTTTCTTTCCCGCCTTCTTGAGTGCGACGATCTCCGCATGATCGCGACGGTCATAGTCGTGGAATCCTTCGCCGACGACTTTGCCGTTTTTGACGAGGACTGTGCCGACCAGCGGATTGGGATGTGCGAGTGCTGCGCCGCGAGTGGCTAGCGTTAGTGCGCGGAGCATCCAGATGTCGTCGTTCGCTGCGGTCGGATTCATATTCAACGGCTCGTCTGTATCGAAACCAATGCTGGCGGTCTGAAGACCGCCGCTACAAATTCAAAATCGAAAAGAGCCGGCGAGACGCCGGCGTTACAAACTCTAGTCGAAGAGCGAATTGACGTAGGTTTGGGCATCGAACGGGACCAGGTCATCAATTTTTTCGCCGGTGCCGACGAAGCGGATCGGTAGATTCAGTTCGCGGGCGATGGCTACGACGATGCCGCCTTTGGCGGTGCCGTCGAGTTTGGTGAGCACGATGCCGGTGACTCCTGCATGGCTCCAGAATTCACGGGCCTGGTTCAGGCCGTTCTGGCCGGTGGTGGCGTCGAGAACCAGCAGCACATCGTGCGGCGCGCCGGGAATTACTTTGGCGGCAGTGCGCTTCATTTTGTCCAGCTCGGCCATGAGATTGGATTTGGTGTGCAGGCGGCCAGCGGTGTCCACGATGACGACGTCGGCTTTGTGAGCGCGCGCGGCGGTGAGCGCGTCGAAAACGACCGCGGAGGGATCGGCGCCTGGTTTCTGTTTGATCATTTCCACGCCCGAGCGGCGCGCCCAGATTTCGAGTTGTTCGATGGCGGCAGCTCGGAAAGTGTCCGCGGCGCAGAGGACCACGCTGGCGCCTTCTTTTTTCAGGCGGTTGGTGAGTTTGCCGATCGTTGTGGTCTTGCCGGTGCCGTTGACGCCGACTACGAAGAGCACACGCGGCTCATCGGCGGGTTTGCCATCTGAATTAGGCTGTGTGGACGCGGGGGCAGTGAGAATTTTCAGGATTTGATTTTTCAGTTCGCGTTTCAGCGCGCCGGGTTCTTCCAGTTTGTGTTCGTTCACTTGCTGGCGCAGCGCGGCCAGAACTTCCTTGGTGGTGCGCACGCCCAGGTCGGCGCTGAGCAGAGCGGATTCCAGCTGCTTCAGCAGCTCGGGATCCACGGGGCGATCGCCAGTGAGCAATTGCTCGACGCGGGCGGAAAGTTCCGAGCGAGTTTTACTGACGGAATCTTTCAGCCGTTCGAGAAGTGTGGGTTCGGGTGGCCCGAAGAGAGAGATCATGAGTTTTCGCCGCACGTGGCGGAGCATTCGATTGTAGCAAACGGAGAGTCATTGGTGAGTAGTGAGTGGTAAAGCGAGGAGTGGCTGCCGGCGAAAGCCAGAGCGCGCGACTCGAGTGGGAAATTATACCTCGACTAACGCGGCGCTGAGGCGCAGGCGGCCGGAGGCGACTGCTGAGTCGAGGGCGGCGACGACGTCGGGATCGAACTTGGAGATGGCCAGGGAGCGGATGCGGCCAAGGGCAAATTCCAGGTCCATCGCGGATTGGTACGGGCGATTAGTGGTGATGGCGTCGAAAGTATCGGCGACGGCGATGATGCGAGCCATCATGGGGATCTGGTCGCCGGAGAGGCCGTAGGGGTAACCGGCGCCGTCCATGCGCTCGTGGTGCAATTCGATGCCGGGCAGCATGTCCTTCAGCTGGGCAACCGGACGCATGATGTTGGCGCCCTTGCTGGGATGTTGCTTCATGAGATCGAATTCTTCGTCCGTGAGCTTGCCGGGCTTCTTCAGGACGCGATCGTCCACGCCGATTTTGCCTACGTCGTGCAGCAGCGCGGAAATGCGCAGGCGATCGATTTCCTCGGAGTCCAGGCCCATGTACTCGGCGATGATGATGGAATATTTCGCGACGCGGCCGGAGTGACCACGAGTGTAGGGATCCTTTTCGTCGATGGCGGCGGCGAGCATGCGGATGGATCCGAGGAAGAGCTCGCGATTTTCGGCGGCGGCCTGCTTGAGGCGTTCGACATACTCTTCGATGTCGCCAGCCATGTGATTGAAGGTTTCGGCAAGCTCGCTGATTTCCGCGGCGCCTTCCACGCGCACGCGCTCGTGAAATTCGGCGCGGCTGATGGCGCGCACGGATTCCACCAGACCTCGAATCGGGCGAGTGATGCCCAGGGCGAAGAGATATCCAAAGAGGAGCGCGACCAGCGTGACGCCGACCACGAAGCTGAGCGCCTGTGCAGTGAGTTCTTTTACGCCTGCGTCAATGCGCGCGCTATCGAGGCTGCGCTCGGCGATGACCGTCCAGCCCAGTTCCGGAATGGTGCTGTAGGTGCCGATCATTTCGACAGGATGATTATTTTTATCCTGCTCGATGAAATGCATGGTTTCGGTGGCGCGCAATTCCTGAGGCAATTCCTTCAGGTGGCGCACGACCGGAGAACTGGAGCCGACGTCGCGGCCGGGGACTACCTCGGCGGAATCTGGGTGGGCGACGATGTGGCCGTGCCCGTCAACGATGAAAACGGTACGCTCGCGCACGCTGGCATCGCGGATGCGCTCCAGCAGCCGGTCGATGGAGACGACGGAGGCAATCATGCCGGTAAATTGGCCATTCAAGGAAAGCGGAACGGAAACTACCAGCGCCGGGCGATTTTCTTTTCCGAGGGCGAAGGATTCGCTGACGAACGGCAGCCCCTGAATGCTGGCGGTAAAGGCGCGTTTGAGCGCGCCGCCGACGAAGGGATCCTGATCGGCATTGAAGCTGCCCGCGGACTGACCTTTGGCCTGTTTGTTTACCGCGGTGACGTACAGAATGTTGTTGTTGTTCTCGACGAAGCTCTGCAACAGGCGCGCGAGCAGCGGGGCATGCGCGGGGTCGTCCACATTTTCGATCCATCCGGTGAGAGCTAGAACCTGGCGCTGGCTGAGAAGCTGTTCGCGCAGATTTTGTTCGAACTGCAGGGTCTCACTGGCGAGCGAACGAGTAATTTCGGATTGCTGGACGCGTTCGGTGTCTTGGAGTTTTTCTTCGCTGAGGCGCAACACCTGGCGATGGTAAAGCCATAGGGGCGTGATGCTTACGAACAGCAGGGCACCCAGCACAATCCAGAGGATGCGCAGGCGCCGGGTCGTCTGCTGCTTGAGGGCTTCCGTGGGCACAAGAATCTCTTCAGTAAAATGCTAGCGAAGAGAGCGACGCGATACAACGGGACGATAGTACTGGGGTTGGCGAATAAGATACAGAGCAGCAGGCACTTATCGGGAGGGCTGGAAAGAGCGGTGAGGTGAATCGAGCCCGCTAATCGTCGTTTTTTCGGCCGAAATTCAGGCGCGGTTCATCTCCGGCGACGAGACGGGCGATATTGGGTCGATGTTTGACGAGGACCAACATCGCGATCAGCACTGTGCCGAAAGTGACGACTTCGGCTGGCGCGTGGCCGGGCGCGTACAGCAGGTAAACAAAAAGCGGCATCGCGGCCGCGGCGGAAATCGAACCTAGCGATGAGTAGCGCCAGAAAATTACCACCAGCAGCCACAGAACGACTGCGGCAGCTACGGCGTGCCAACAGATTGGCAGGAAGACTCCGAGCCCCGTCGCGACTCCTTTGCCTCCTTTGAAGCCCAGCCATATCGGAAACATGTGGCCGACCACTGCGCAGACTGCCGCGATCATCATCCAACGAATATTGCCACTGGTGAGATGCGCGACGAGCCACACGGCGAGGTAACCCTTCCCAGCGTCGAGAAGCAGAGTGAGAATTCCGGCGAAGGTTCCGGCGTTGCGAATGACGTTGGCGGCGCCGATATTGCCGCTGCCGATTTCGCGGATGTCTGGGCCGCCGAGCGCTTTTACGACGAGCAAACCGAAAGGGATCGCGCCGAGAAGGTAGGCTAGTGGCGCGAGGAGCCACGCGGTGCCGACGAAAATCGCGTTCAATTTGTTCCTTCCACGAATGGGAATGCGGCGAGCTTGCTGTATTGCGCGCCGGATGATTTCAGCACGCTTTCGAATAGATGAAATTGGGACTCGCGCGCCGCGCCGAAATCATACGACTTCAGGGCATCGGCTGCGCGAGCGAGATTTTCCAGATCGTCGCCGGGTTCCAGACGCGCGAGAGTGAGATGCGGCGAAAAAGCGCGAGTTTCGCGAGCGAAGCCGAGCGGCTCGAGAGCTTGCTCCACTGCAGCGGCGAGTTCTGCGAGATTGGGAGTGGCCTGCACGCCGCACCAGAGCACACGCGGCTTGAATTCATTGGGGAAGAAACCGAGCACGCGAAAATCCATGGCGACGGGCTCCGCAGAGCGAATCGGCGCTAGCGCGGAGCGGATGAGGGGAAGCTGCTGCGGATCCGTTTCGCCTAAAAATTTCAGAGTAACGTGCATGGATTCGGGGCGGACCCAGCGCGCGGCGCGACATTCGGGTTTCAAACGCTGGACGAGCGTGGCGAGGGCGTTGCGTACCGCGCTCGGCAAATCGAAGGCAACGAACAGGCGCATGGCTCAGGCTCTGGCGGCTGCGGGAAAAAGATAGTAGCGACGCACGGCGTCGAGCGCGGCTTGCGCGGCGAACTGCCGAATGCGTTCGCGGTCGCCGGGAAAGCGATAGGCGCGTTCGCGAGGGCCGTGCTCGTCGGCGAGGCCGATATGGACGAGGCCGACCGGTTTTTCCGGCGTGCCTCCGCCGGGACCGGAGATGCCTGTAATGCCGACGCCAAGAGTGGCTCCGGTGCGTTTGCGAATGCCGTCGGCGAGCGCGAGGGCGACTTCGGAACTGACCGCGCCTTTCGCTTCGATCAAACTTTGCGGAACGCCGACGAGCGAAATTTTCAGCTCGTTGCTGTAGCAGATTACTCCGCCGAGAAAATAGGAGGAGCTGCCGGGCACGTTGGTGATGCGTTCGGAGAGCATGCCGCCGGTACAGCTTTCGGCGACGGCGATGGTGGCGCGATTTTCCGTCAGGACGCGCGCGACGACCTCTTCGAGCGCCTCACCCTTGGTGGAATAGAGATGTTCGCCGAGGGCCAGGCCCATGCGATCGGTGATTTCGTCGAGAACTTTTTCGGCCTGGGCGGCGTTGCGCGACCATGTGCGCGGATGCAGTTGCGTGCCGGTGGGCGCGGCGAGGATTGTGGTCTCCGTATCTGGATAGAGCTGATAGAGCGGCCGAACGCGGGTTTCCACATCGGATTCGCCGAGGCCGGTGGTGCGCAGGTCGCGTGTGAACAGGCGCTCATCGCCTGAAATTTTCGTGAGTCGTGGGCGGACTTCCGTTTCGAAAATAGATTTCAGTTCGTGCGGCACGCCGGGAAGCAGGACGATGATGTGTCCATCGGCCTCAAGCCACAGCGCCGGAGCGGTGCCACGCGGATTCGGCAGGACCGTGGCGCCTTCGGGAACCATGGCCTGGCGTTTATTTATTTCGGGCATGGTGCGCGCGAAGCGGCGAAAACGCTCCTGGATTTCGCGCACGATGGCTTCGTCCAGGTGCAGCTTGCGGCCGAGTAGGTCGGCAACGGTTTCACGCGTGCGGTCGTCATCGGTGGGGCCGAGGCCGCCGCTGGCGATGATCAGGTCGGCGCGATCGAGGGCGTGGCGAAAGGACGAGCGCATTTCGTCGCGCGAATCACCGACGACTGCTTTGTGGATCACGCGAATGCCAATCTTGTTTAGTTCGCCAGTGAGCCAAAGAGAATTGGTATCGAGGCGGTAGGGAGTAAGCAGCTCGGAACCGACGGCAATGATCTCCGCATTCATGTAGAAATGTTGTACTCGATGAGGAGTGGAGTGCGCAAGTCAGGGACGGCCAGCGGTTCCTGGTCCGGCATTTCACCCTGCGACGACTAAGGACTTATGATTCTTCCGTACTAAGTATCTGAGGAGCCGACGCCCCATGCTGACGAAGCCTCGCTGGCTACTACACCTGGAGGGAGGCAGTATTTTCGCTCTGGCCCTCATTCTGTACTGTGCGGGACACTTCCATTGGTGGCTGTTTGCGCTGCTGCTGCTCACACCAGATCTGTCCATGCTGGGTTACTTGGCAAACCCCAAGATGGGCTCGGCCGCCTATAACCTGGTGCACACTTCGACTCTGCCGATTTTGTTGTTAGGCGCCGCGATCGTGGCTCAGCTTCCCGCTCTTGAGCCTTACGCGCTGATCTGGCTGGCACACATTGGGATGGATCGCATGCTGGGCTATGGGCTGAAATATCCGACGCGATTCCGCGACACACACTTGCAGCACGTGTGATCCGAAACTCGTCGGAACGGGTCCACGCAAAGAGGCTAGATTCGCGCAGCGGGCGCGAGAAGCTATTGAAGGCCAAGCCGTTCGAGTCGTCCGTCCGCATCAGCCACCGCGGCTTTCATCCCGGAATCGGAGCGATTGTGACCACCGCTTGCGATGTACCAGGACCGCGCCTTCGCCACGTAATCGCGCGACTTCTGTGGGTTGTTTGCGGTGTCCTCAAGTGACGCTAGGCGAACATAGGCATTGGCCAGTTTGAATTCTTGGCTTTTTTCCGGACGAAGCGATTCGAGTTGTTCCAGAAGAGCCACATACGCCAGAAGCGCAGTTTCGGCGTGTTCGGCGTCGGCGTGCCGATACTGCATAAAGGAGAAATCCTCGAGAGCCATGGGCGCTGCCTCTTGTCTGGCGCTGTAGTAGGCCTTGAGTAGGTCCGAGTCTTTCCAAAACCCGAAAAGCGCGCCGCCGGTCACACCGATAACCAGTGCAAACAGGTATGTGATTTTTGCGGCCCGGGTCATCTGACGCTCCCCTTCATTTCCGGATGCGTCCATTTGTCGCGTTCGCGTTTTGCTACGGCCTTCAGTGTTTCGTCCGAGTAGTCCAACCAGCCCAAGGACTTGAACAGCGCTTGGGCTGACTGC
Source organism: uncultured Acidobacteriota bacterium (assembly GCA_963748395.1). Taxonomy (GTDB): domain Bacteria; phylum Acidobacteriota; class Terriglobia; order Acidiferrales; family UBA7541; genus Palsa-295. The sequence goes on from CAVVIP010000001.1 coordinate 230,992, forward strand.
ATATTCTGCTTCGCTTGCACTTCGTCATGGTTCTCTCCATCGGCCATCGCAGCGCGAACGTATGCGAGCCCTTGCCGTAAATCGATGAGAGATTTGATTGCCGGCGAGTCCGACCGCAGCTTGAGGTTTTCAAGCCTGCCGATTTCATCGCGCAAATACTTGTGCGGCGGTTGGCTTTTCTCGAGTGCGAACAATTCATAAAACATTTCTGTTTGGACCGCGCTCAATACCGCAAGCTCAGAATCGACCCGCGCCCGTTCAAGTTTGCTCAATGGTCCTTGCTGTTCTTGGTGGCGGCGGTACGAATATCGAGCCAGCGCGGATCCGAGCATCCAGCCCGCACACGCGCCCAGTACTAGAATGATTAGTGCGATGCTGAACCAGACGCCGACAGGCTCTCTTTTCATCGTGGCCATTCTGCGACACAGATACTGATATTTTCAACTAGTGTGCGCGTGAGCTCGATTGGGGCTTGGCGAATTTCGCGGGGTCTATTGGCACGTTTTGTTGCACTGAGTCGAATTGGATGGACGAGGTGTTTCCTGGCTGAGACGTGGTGACGCGGAAGGGAACTTGCACGCCGTCCACATCGCGGTAATCGGCGTAGTCAATCTGGGTGGGGTTGCGGCCTAGCGGTGTTTCGGCGTAGCGGATCATGCGGACGAGCAATCCGGATTGTTCATCGAAATATAATCGTACCGGCGGCTGGCCTGCGCGGATGGCGAGGATCAGGTAGGCGTCGCGGTCGGCGATTTTTTCTGGATACTCAGGGCGCAGCTCTGGGAAGAGCTGCTGGATGTGCAGGGGGAACTGCAGGTCGGCGTCCATGTGCGCGGCAGCGACATCGGCTTCGTGCATTTCGTGCGCCGGGCGGCCGGGAGCGCTGGACCAGCCTTCCTGGCCGTCGAGAGTAGTGACGAAACTTCCTCCGTCGGACATGTGGCGGACGACCGACAGCTTGTCCGGCGATTGCGTGAAAATTTCCACGCTCTGCGGTTGGCCATGGAAAGTGGCGGAACCCTTTTCGACGCGGGTGGTAATTTTTTCGATGGCAGCGGAGCCGCCGAGCGCGCGGACGTAGTTGTCAATTAGCTGGCTGACGGTGGGCAAGTTCGCGGGAAGTTGCGGCGCGGCGGATTCCGGAGCAGAAGGAGCGGTTCGCGATTCGCCGCCGACCACCGGAACGGTCAACGGATTCGGGGCGCCGCGATGGCAGGAGTAGCAGGTGACTTCGCGATGGCCCTCGAAATTATTTTTGTTCAACGCGAACATCATTTGCATCATGTCGCGGGCGACCTGTTTGGGCTTCTTGTCGTCCTTTTCGAGATGCCCCTCGACGTGGCAGAAAGTACATTCCACGCCCAGAGATGTGCTGATGAATTGCATGGCCGGAATTATCTGGTCGGCCGGCACGCCTTTGAGGATTTGAATATTTTTGTAGACTTGTTCGGCGGTCTTTGCGGAATCGGCGGTTGAAGATTGCGCTGCGGGTGCGTCATCCATGGCCGCTTTGATCTTGCCCGCGAGCGCGTCGGCTTCCGCAGTCTTGCCCTCTTTCTGGTACAAACCCATCAACGTGCTGGCAGCGGGCAGGTACAGAGGATCGAGACTCAGGGCGCGTTCCAGATGCGCAATGGCACGACCGGCGTCGCCGGACTGCACGTAAGGCGAAGCGGCACTGGCTTCGGCGAGCGGCGAATTGGGATCGAGCTGTAGCGCGCGTTCGAAAGCGATTTGGGCTTCCGATGATTTTTGCGCAAGCAGCAGGGCTTCGCCAATCCATTTGAAAAAATCGCTGTCGTTCGAGAATTGCTGCTGCACTTCGGTGAGGGTGCGATAGCCCTGCACGATGAAAGCCGACGAGTGGCGCTGCATGCCGGCGTCAATGTAAGCGATGCCGAGGTTGCGCGCTTGCAGATCTGGTGACGGCTGGCGCCACGCGACGATGCCGGTATCGGCCGGCGCATCGGGAAGTGATTCGGGGCGACGCTGAATACGATGGTCGGTGAACGCGGAGTGGCCGCCATCTTTCGCGTCGCGGCGGGGCATATGGCAAGCGAGACAATCGCTGTCTTTCGCGGGGTGCGACGCGGCGGGGAAGCTGGCCTCGTGACAGGAGAGGCAAACTGAGCGGTAATACGCGACTGGCTGCAGCGGCTTATCGTGCGGATTGTGGCACGTGCCGCACCACAACCGGCCATTGCTATTGCGCGCGCAGGAGCTTAGCGCCAACTGTTCAGCGTGGCTAATGACTTTGAACGAGCCCGTGGGATTGGCGTCATGATAAGTGGTGAACACGTCTTCCGCGCGCTGGCCCGGAACGAAGTCGCTGAGCTGCTTTCCAGGGTTGGAGACGCGCGCCACGCCGAACAAGTGGCACTGCTCACAGATACTGTCGCGAGCGGCGGGTTCGAGTTTCGCGGGATTGATGATATTGCCGGCGCGAGGATCGGCAAGATGCTTTTGCGCGGGGCCGTGGCAGCGTTTGCACGTAATCGCTTCCGCCGTCGCGGGAAATACGGGCGAGCGGTATTCGTTCAGCGTTTCGGAGATGTGCAGCGCGGTTCCGGAATGGCAGAGAACACATTCGTCGCGGACGGGGCGCGTGAAATCGGGATCGGGCTGATTTTCGTAGCCGGGCGCGAGATCGTAAGACTGGCGACTCTTGTAATAAGCGACCGGCGATTGGAACAGGTGGCCGCCGATGTCCACTAGATAACCGCTGGCGTGATTTCCGGAGCCGACCACCCAGTCAACGCGGTATTCACTTTGGTCCCCGCCATTTTCCCAACGCTGCCATGAGCCCGCGGGGGTTGAGTACATGGTGATTTTCGAACCGTTAGCGATGACGGTGCCCTCTGGTTCCTGACCGGGACGGCGCAGCGAATGAGCCATCGCTGAACGAGCGTATCCCTCGACTTCGGCGGGGTGGCAGACCGCGCAGCGGCTTCCGCTTGTGGGCGCGCTGGAAGGCCGTTGCGCAGAGGTGCCAGCGTCGGCGCGCGCGTTGTGCTCAGCGGTAGCGTTAGCAGCCGATTGGCCTGGTGCCGGAGTCATACTGCCGAGAAAGACCAGAACGAGGAAGAGCGATCGCAAGAGGAAGTGTGTTGCCAGCTTGAGAGGAGATCGCTGATGGACGTGGCCGGGCGGTCCATGGCCGCGGTTCCGAATTTGCGCTGTAAGGGGAAGAAACATCTGCGTTTGAGACGCGAGCGAGGTGAAAAAGGTTTCGCGGCACGGCGAGGCGGTCGCGAAAAAACATTGGAGTCGCGGAGAGTGTCAGCGGAATCGGATGGCTTGTACGAACTGGAGCGCATCATGGAACAAAACTTGCACGACACGATAGCGCTACTCGCGCGCACCACGGCGGCGCTTGATGCGCTGCTGCGTGATCTGCCGGAAACGTGGGCGCTGCGCAATGAAGGCGAAGGCACGTGGAGCGCGTCCGAGGTCGTCGGCCATCTGAATCACGGCGAACGCACCGATTGGATGCCGCGGGCGAAGCGGATACTGGAATTTGGCGAGACCCGAGCGTTTGAGCCGTTTGATCGTTGGGGGCAGGAACGCGAGAGCAAGGGCAAATCGCTGGGGCAGTTGCTGGATGAATTTGCGCGCTTGCGTGCGGAGGGGCTAGCGGAACTTCGCGCGATGAATCTGCAGCCGCAGGACCTGGAGCGGCGCGGCCTGCATCCCGCGCTGGGAGTGGTTACCTTGTCGCAGTTGCTGGCAACCTGGGCGGTGCATGATTTAACTCATCTGCACCAGATTTCACGCGTGATGGCACACCAATACGACGCGGCGGTGGGTCCGTGGCATGGGTACCTGGGTGTGTTGAAGTGTGCAGGCCACAGCGCGCCCTAGGGAATTATTCGGACGCGCGGAATTGCGGACGCACTTCCGAATGGAGTTCCTAGCGTTACTCATTTTGGCGCTCCTTCTGTTTATTTGATTTGCATATTCTACTCGGCGACTTTTGTTTTCGGAAGCTGCCCCAGACTTTTCTGAACGGATGTAGAAGGGTCTATCTGCGTCGGCGCAAAGCCCCGGCCGGGAAATCCTAAGCCAGAATCGCGATTTTGGCGCGAAAAACTTTTGGGGCGCGAAGCGAGGGCGATCGCGCGGCGGATACAACGTGGAAGACTCCGCCGGTTTTGAGAATCTGCGGTGAGGCCCGTGTGATCGTGCTGGCGTGGGGCGGACACTGCTGGCACAATCTACCCGTTTTACGGGAGGCGCGAGCTTGTCCGACGAAAACGGATCCGGCTACAACAGCGGATCGCGAATGCAGCGCGCTGCCGCCATCGGCGCGGAGACTCCGAGCGCACCAGGCTCAGAGCAGCCGCGGCGGTGGGGACGCCCGGAACGAAACCGAATGCTGATCTGGGTGGGGATCGCGTTCATCCTTCCGGGGTTTGTTGTTTTTGCATTGCATCCTCAGGGTAAATCGTCCGACGCGGTCTTCAGCGTGCGGAGCGAGCTGCCCGTCAAAGCTCTCATGGCATTTTTTGTGGTGCTGGCAACCTGGATCGTTTCGCGCATGGAGAAACGCCCGCTGGCCGATTACGGGATCCCTTTCCGCCAGATGTTCGGACTGCGTTTCTGGGAGGGTTTTCTGTGGGGCTTCGCGATGCTTTCGGCGATCCTGCTGGTGCTTCGTGTGTCCGGCCATTTTCAAATTGATTCCGTGGGGCTCCAGGGAGGCGCGGTGTGGCGTTACGCGCTGGGCTGGGGCGCGGTATTTCTGGCTGTCGGGGTGCACGAAGAGTTCGCCTTTCGCGGTTACTGGCTTTTCGCGTTCGCGAGGTTCAGAGGATTCTGGCGCGCCGCGCTGATTACGTCGGCCATTTTCGGCGCCGCGCATTTCTTTAATCCCGGAGAAAACGCGCTGGGCATTCTGCAGGTGGTGGTGATCGGCCTGCTATTCTGCCTGACGATCCGGCGCACGGGCACTTTGTGGTTCGCCGTGGGTTTTCACGCGGCGTGGGACTGGGCGGAAACTTTTTTCTATGGCACGCCGGATAGTGGCCTGCTCGGTGTGGGCCGCTACCTGAACACTTCGGTTCAGGGCCCGAAGTGGCTGACTGGGGGATCGGCAGGCCCCGAAGGCAGCGTCATCGCGTTTCTGGTAATACTCCTCTGCGCGCTGCTCGTGCATCTGCGCTTTCCGAAAGCGGTGTACCCGAATCGCCCCGCGTAGGGCATCTTCGCTCGAAGAGCATTCCGCCGCTCGCCAATCATATCCCCCACAGAGAACGCAGCCAGCCTTCGAAGACGTCTGACCAGGCGTGGGCGATCATGCTGGCGCGGAGATTGCCCCGCCAGGCTACTAGCGCGCCGTAAAGTATTCCGAGGACCGCGATTACGAATGTTTGTTTCCAGCCTTGATAAGTGTGGACCAGGCCGAAGATCACGCCTTGCAGAATTACGGCGGCTACGATGCTTCCGGTGGCAGCCTGGAATTGCTTTTGCATGTAGCCGCGGAACACAATTTCTTCGCCGATTCCGGCGGAGATGGACAGCAGAATCCAGAGTGTGACTTCGGCGAAGCCTGCGGGCGGCTGGTACGCCGCGGTTGCCGCGGGGACGCGTTCGACGGCGCGGTGCACGAGCCACGCTGTAAGTTCCCAAGTGCCCCAGAAGGGGATGGCGATGGCGACATCTGTCGCTATGTCGCGCCAACTTTTCCAGCGGCCGCCTGTGAGGTCGCGCAGATGGCCGCCTCGCCAGTGCACCCCTGCCCAGGCCCAGTAGGCCATGCCCCACTCCGAAAGAATCAGCAGAAAGTATTTCAGGAGAATTGCGTTGTGCGATGCCGCCGGCTGCGCGGATCCCGGGGGGACGGTGCTCGATGGCATACCCGCGCGAAATCCGAAGTACGCGAAGATCAGCAGAATGGATAGGGTGTGCCACGGCGCGGCGATCAGGCGGCGGGGTGGCGTTGGCGCGGAAGCGGCTAGGTCGTCGGTCATCTATTAACCGCACAGAAGATACACGAAGATATGGATTGATATGCAGAAGCGCGCGAAAAAATTGCAGCTTTTTTCGACCGGCGCAGTGCTGAGTACGGCACTCGCGAACAAAGTGAAATCCTTGGCCACGCTCAAGATGACGGCCAGAACACTCTATTGCGAAAGCTGGCGAGGATTAACCGTTGAGGGGAAGGCCTTGCACGTCCCAGTCGAGAGAGTAGAGCGCGTTGTTGGTGGTGATCATGGCGCGGCGAGAGGGCAGCAGCGCGAGGCCGATAATATTACTGCCGCTCACCACCAGTTCGGCGTGCGCTTGCGGCGTGATGCGGACGATGCCGCGCTGTCCGCCGAGGGACGCGGCGACGTAGAGATTGCCGAGACGATCGAACGCGAGTCCTTGGGGGCGGCCGAGTCCGCGGAAAAACGTGCTGACTTCTCCGGCAGGATTGATGCGATAGACGCGATCGTAACTCGAAGTGGTGGGGCCGGTGACGTAGAGTTCGTCGGCGTCGCTGAACGCCAGATGATAAGCGGCCATGGAAGGCTCGAGCGTGGCGAAGACGAAAATTTCGCGCTCCGGGCCAATCTTGAAGATTGTGCCGCTGCGATCGCCCACGTAAAGGTGGCCCGCTTTATCGAACGCCAGGCCCGTGGCGATGCCCATACCTTCGATCCATTGCATCGAGCGGCCGTCCAGCGAAACGCGATGGATGGCGCCGTCGTGACGGCTGGAAACGAAGAGAAAACCTTCGCGATCAATCGCCAAGCCCGTGGGATTCATCATTTCAGTGATGAAGGGCTTGACGACGTGGTTGGCAGTGACTTTGTAGAGCGAGACCGGAACTTTCTGACCGCGCTGGCCGCTGAAGGTGACGTACACGTTGCCGTCGGCGTCCACAGCGGGGCTCGCGACGGGATGCAGGTTGTCGGCGATTTGCGCGCCGAGCGCGAGCGGGAAAGGCGGGCTTTCCACGCTACCCATTTTCACGCTGACGGCGCCACCCGCGGCTCCCTCCGGCACGCGAGCGATCAGCAGATTCTCTGCGGCGAGGACCAGGCTCGCTTCGGCGCCGCCAAATTGCACCAGCGGGCGCGCGTGGTTGCGCGTGCCGAAACCGCTGCCGTGAATAGCGACTTCGCCACCGGGTAATGCGGCGGCCGGCTTGATGCTTTCGATTCTGGGGCTCGCGGTCATGTTCACGTTTGGGCCGATGCGCCGGGATGCTTCTTGCTGGCTTTGATAGCTTGCACTAAATTTCGGCTCGTGTCATTGCGTGCGTCGTTTGCCGCGCGGCCACCCGCCGGAAAATGCTACTGGCTACAGCCCCGCGGCGCGCGCGAGCCATAGCCCGATCGCTGCGTAAATTCCTGCGATCCAGTCGTCCGCCATGATGCCCCAGCCGCCGGGCAACGACTCCGCCTGGCGCGCGGGGAACGGCTTCCAAATATCGAATACTCGAAAAAGTATAAAACCCAGGAGCAAATATTTCCAGTTACCGCCCACCGCAAAGCCCAAAAGGTACGTGAGTTGTTGCCCTGAAACCTCATCGATGACGATAAATTGGGGATCCTTCCGGTGAGAGTATTTCGCCACGCGGTCCGATGCCCAAACGCCGAAGGCGGCGACGACCACAGCGGCCAGAATTAGCATACCGCCTGGGATCCAATATCTTTCTGTCCAAAAGTTGATGTCTCTTTCCAAGCTAATTTGTGCAACGGTGGTCCTACTCGCAAGCCAGCCAACCACCACTGACAAGAAAATTCCGGCGAGCGACCCCAACGTACCAGGTGCTTTCGGAAAGTAGCCGAGACCGCCGGCGGTGGCGATGACGAGCGCCAAGCGGGGCTTGGGTTGGGCGGCGCATGCGTTTAGTGATTCCGCTTTCGCCGAGCGTAGCGCCGCTGCATTTGATGCGGCTGAATCGTCGGAAGAGGGGGGAAGAGTTTTTGCGGTCATCAGTTTTTGTGTTCGTCGGGGGATTCGCGAGTGATGTCTTCGAAGAGCGTGTCGTCGTTAGCCGGTTCGCTGATGACGTATTTTTCGCTGGACCAGTTGCCTAGGTCGTGGAGTTTACAGCGTTCGCTGCAGAACGGAAATTCCGCGTTGGCGTCGGAGTCCGTCGGCTTTGTGCAGATAGGGCAACGGAATTTCATGCGTTTAAGAATACCGCAAAGTCGTGGGCGATGCGCGTGGAGCGTTGCAATAACGCAGGCAGGGAACCTACGCGAGGATTGCGAATGGAGAGGCTGGGGCGGCGGCCGCACGGCGGCTGGATTCTGACGTTGGCGCTTCGAATTCGATGGCGCGACCGATCAGGTCGTAGTGCTTGGCTTCGGTGATCTCGATTGTGGCCAGCGAGCCGGGGAGGGGCAGGTCGGCGGCGTCGTTCACGCCGGCGAAATCGGTTATGTAGACTTTGCCGTCGATTTCGGGGGCCATGCCTTCCAGGCGGGCTTCCCAGATCAGTTCGGTATCTTTCGAAGGGCCTTCGAGCATGGCTTGCAGGCGCTGGCCAATTTTGTTTTTCAGTTTGCGCGCGGAGATTTTTTTCTGCAAAGACATCAGCGTGTCGCGGCGGCGCGCGATGGTTTTGGCGTCCACCTTATTTTCCAGAACAAAGCTCTTCGAGGTGTCTTCGTCGGAATAAGCAAAGACGCCCATCCAATCGAATTCAGCGGCGCGCACGAAATCGCATAGCTCGCGGAAATCATTTTCAGTTTCGCCGGGAAAGCCGACGATGAACGAAGTGCGAATGGCAACGCCGGGAATCGCTTTGCGCGCCTTTTCCAGCATTTTCAGGAACGCGTCGCCGTTGGATCCGCGCTTCATGCGCGCCAGCACGCTGCGGCTGGCGTGCTGCAGCGGAACGTCCAGATATTTTGCGAGGCGCGGATGCGCGGCGATGGTATCGAGCAGGCGCGGAGTGATGCGATTGGGATAGCAATAGAGAAAGCGCACCCAATGCAGGTCTTCGATCTGCGCGAGGCGCTCGAGCAGCGTGGCCAGGCCGTCGCGCAGGCCGAGGTCTTCGCCGTAAAAAGTGGTGTCCTGGCCGATCAGCGAAATTTCGCGCACGCCCGCGGCCGCCAGATTTTCTGCTTCGCGAATCACGGATTCGAAGCGGCGGCTGCGGAAATTTCCGCGCAGCTGCGGGATCACGCAGAACGTGCAGGGGTGGTCGCAGCCTTCGTTGATTTTGATGTAGGCGGTGTGGCGAGGCGTCGCGAGAATGCGCGGCGTCGCGTCGTGGTACAGGTACGTGGGCAGCTCGGCGCCTGCGAAATTCTCGGAATCGTCGGGACGCAACTGACCTTCGCAGGCTTGCAGGATTTTTTCGATTTCGCCGGTGCCGATGACCGCATCAACTTCCGGGATCTGTTCGCGAATGTCGTTGCGGAAGCGCTCCACCATGCATCCCGCGACGATCAATTTCTGCGCGCGGCCGAATTTTTTGTACTCGGCCATTTCCAGGATGGAGTCCACAGATTCTTTTTGTGCGGGCTCGATGAAGCTGCAGGTGTTGACCACCAGCACGTCGGCTTCGCCCGCGCGCGGCGTCATCTCGTAGCCAGCGCGCGCGAGAATGCCCATCATCACCTCACTATCCACGAGGTTCTTCGGGCATCCCAGGCTGACGAATCCGACTTTCGGCATGCAGAGCGGTCCTTTGGCGTGTTGCGAAACACACAATTCTACCATAGTGGCGACATGCCACGTTGAACGTACGCTGGAGCGGAACTTGGAGGGCTAATTTTCCAGAGCCTGTTGCACTTCCTGCGGGCTGCGAGCGATGACCGTCAGGTATGCGCGGGCCGGCTGATCGGGGGTCGCGCGCCCTTGTTCCCAATCGCGCAAGGTGCCGAGCGGAATACGGTAGCGGGCGGCGAATTCTTCCTGAGTCATGCCCAGAGCGCGCCGAATAATTTTCGCCTGTGGCGTGCGCTTCATGCGCTTCAGATCGCCGCGAGTGAGTGGGCGCGCGTCAGGGTCGGCGAGCGCGGCACGTTCGATAGCGGTTTGCGTCATCGGCCGCAGGGCTTTATGAGTTTTCTTTGATGTAGATTTCCTGCTCATGCACGGTGGCCCTCCGGGCCGAAATGATTCTGATGGCGTCTTTCCGTTCGGCATGCACGACGACGAGAATTTGGCGATCTACCATGCCTATGATTACGAAGCGTGCTTCGTCGTAATCTTCCCGATCATCCAGGAACTCCACCGCAAACGGGTCGTCGAACACACGCTTGGCCAGTTCAAAACTGACTCCGTGTTTGGCGAAATTGTCCTTGCCTTTGGATTTATTCCATTCGAATGTCAAATTTCTATGCTACGGGATATCAGTAGTATAGTCAAGCGTCCCGAAGCTCTGGTTTACCGAGTTCTAGGATGCGATGCGCTGTCAAATTTCAAAAAAGCTGACGTTCAGTCCGAAGACTCGGTGAGATGGAAGGGTAAGCTCTACTCCAAACTAACGAGCTGTTGCCTTGCCGGCACGAGTGAATTCGCGTATGGCGCTTAGCAGCGCGGACATTTGTTGGGCGGGGGCGGGGCGGTCGCCGAAGCGCGCGGATTGGTAGAGGGCGGTTAGCTGAGCGACGGGCGCGGCGATTTCGGCGGCGGGGATTGCTGCTGCGAATTCGAGCGCGGTTTGCGAGGGTGATTTTTTCCAGCCGCGTCTTTCGAGCAGGCGCAGCATTTCGCGGTACTCAAGCGTTGCGAGCGACGCGGTGACGTTGCCGCTCCGGCGCGCTCGCAAGCTCCAACGCGCCATCAGATAGCCGAACATGCTGCGACCGCGCAGGTAAATCAGCAGGGCCACCAGGAAAACCAGAATGCCCGGCAAGAAATACGGCGAGGCTTCGGTTTTCTTGTCCAGCTTGACGATTAACTGCAGAATCTGGCGCTGTTTCTCCTGGTAATACTTGCGAGCTCCTTCGCCCCAGTCGCGGGAAGTTTTCTGGACGTTCTGCGCCAAGGTGATCTGGTGCGAGAAATCGTAATTGATGATCCACTCGCCCCAGGCGTACTGAAACCAATCCCAGTACATACTCATGCGCTCGAGCATGCCGCCATGCGTGTCGTTTCCTGGTGGGGTCGGATCAAACGTGATCCAGCCGTAACCAGGAAAAAAAACTTCCACCCACACGTGCGCGTCGCTGGAGCGAACAATCCAGTCGCCTCCGATATCGTTGTATTCGCCGGGAAGAAATCCTCCGACGTAGCGCGCGGGAATGTCCAAATCGCGCAGCATCACGGTCATGGCCGCGGCAAAATACTCGCAATGCCCGGCGCGGCGCGTGAAGAGGAAATAGGCCAGGGGATCGGCGGAACGCGGTCCGGTGAGGTCGAGCGTGTAACGGTAATGGGTCCTAAGGTACAACTCGATTTTCGCGGCTTTGTCGTATGCGTTCGTCGAGCCCGCGGTGATTTGTGCGGCGAGCTCTTTGATGCGCGGATCGAGTTTCGGAACCTGCAAGTAAGTCGCTGCGATGGCGTCAGGAATATTCGTGGACGCCAGGCGCAACTGCGGCGCCGGGATGATCGGAATATTGGAAGTGGCTTCGTAGCGGATTTTCGTATTGTTGTGGAACGGGTTGGAGAGCGAGCCGGTCTGATCGAGAATCAGGTATCCGGGATGCTTTTCGCCGCCGATTCGCTCGGCTTCATTGGAGAAACGGCCCTGAAGCGTCTCGATGCGCGGCGCGACGAAAATCGCGTCTGTCGCGATCGGCTCCATCAGCACGGTGTAATGCAGCGGGGTGGAATATCCGGCCGGAAGCCGAGGAGCATCCAAGCGATATTCGCCCGCTCCATCGGGCGAGACGATGTATTGTTCGCGCGGCGGCGTGAACCAACGCCGGCCGTCGAAATTGGTGAGGACGATGCCGCGCCAATGGATGCCTTCGGCGAGGGAGTGGTCTCCGTCAATGTGAATGCGCATCACCACAGCGCTGCTCTTTTTGATTTCGCCGATTTCGCCCAGCGTGACGTCTTCGCTGAAGCCGGTCATCAGTTTGGGCTGCAGGTTCAGAGCGCTCAAGTAGCCTGCGGTAACACGCGGCAGCATGAAAAAGATCACGGCTCCGATGAGCAGGGTGCCGATAGCGACAAGCACGGAGGTCAAGCCGAGCGCGCGATTCAAGCGATGCGCTAGAGGCGAGCCCGGTTCGAGCGGCGGCGAGACGGCGTCATTGGCGCCGCGGCGAATTTCCAGCGCCACGAAAGTGGAGACCGCCAGCAGCAGAAAAATTGCCAGCGCAATCAGGAAGCCGGTTTCGACGGTGAGGATCGCGGAAGCCAGCATGCAGGTGACCGCCAACATGGCCAAAAAAGCGTAATCGCGATTGCTGCGCGCGGAGAGCAGGCGCACCAGCGCGGCGAAAAGCATCAAGTGGATGGCTGCCAGCAGCGCGGAATACAGCGCGGGGTTCGGCGCGCCTTGCGATACCGTGCGCGAGAGCACCCACAGGTCGATCGGGAAAAACAGGAAATACGCGAGCACCAGGCCGGTGGCCACGCGCACGGAAAGCTCGGGGCCGCGTCCGCGCCACAGCCGCACGGCTTTGTAGACGAGCACTATAACGGGAATGAACGTCGAGAAAATGTCGAGCTTGCCGGTGCTGACCACGGCGAAGATCCCGGTCGAGACCAGCAGAAACAGCGACACCTCGAAATAACGTTGCACCGCCGGCAGGGGCGGAGCGCTGACGCGCGCGGTGGAGGCCATGGACGTTTATATGATAGCAGTCGCGCCGCGGGCGCGGATTGCGCGGTGGATGGCAGGGTGTCTATCGTGTCATGGGTAATGCGGCGGCCGCGATTTTGCGGGTGGCGCTGGAGATTGGGAGCTTGCCGAGATTTTTCAGAGCTAGGATCTTGGTGCGGGGAAGCGTTGGAAGCTCAGCGACGCGCGCGAGAAATGGCAGCAGGGTGATGTTGCGGTACGTGACGCCGTGACGGGCGGCGGGCAAAGCTTCGAGCGAGATTTCGCCGATTGCGAGCGTCGCGAGGAGATGCGCTTCTAAATCGGCTTTGGGATTGCGCGTGACTTCGACGGCGGGGAACTGCCACATGCGGGAAAACAGAACCGTGTCATGCGCGCCGGGATCCTGAATCAGCAGTGTGCGGCCGCGCGGATCACGGAGAATTGCGGCGGCGATTTTCATATGGACTGCGGCGCGTTTGCGGCGTGGCGCGGGGATTTCGTTGGTGAGGCCTTGGGCGTAGGCGCGGCAGTGGCGCGCTACGGGGCATTCTGCGCAGCGCGGCGATTGCGGCGTGCAGATAACTTCGCCCAGTTCCATCAGGGACTGGTTCCAGTCGCCGGGGGCTTGCGTCGCTAGGAAATTTTGCGTGGCGGCGGTGAGGGCACGCCAATTTTTCGGAGCGTGAACGTCGCCGCGGACACCTTTTATGCGTGCCAGGACGCGCGCGACGTTCCCGTCGAGAACCGCGAGCGGAACATCGTAAGCGATGCTTAGTACCGCGGCAGCTGTGTAGACGCCGATGCCGGGGAGTTCGAGCGCGGCGGCAAGTTCGCGCGGAAATTGTCCGTCGTGGCTCGCGACGATAGTTTTCGCGGCGCGATGCAGATTGCGCGCGCGTCTGTAATAACCAAGGCCGGACCAGAGTTTCAGTACTTCTGCTTCCGGCGCACGCGCCAGAGTTTGCACCGTGGGGAATCGCGCGAGGAAACGCTGGTAGTAAGGCATCACCGCGGCGATGCGTGTTTGCTGCAGCATTACTTCCGCGACCCATATTCGATAAGGATCACGGCTGCGCCGCCAGGGTAGATCGCGTTGGTGGGTGCGAAACCAGGCGAGCATGCGGGTTCGAAAAGTTTTCAGCTTGCGCCCGTTTAGCTTCGTATTCATGCGGCGGTTATTCTCGCATTTTTTGTGAATTGTGGCGCGGTGCGGAAAGTCAAACGATTTAACACAGGGGGCACAGAGAACTGCAGAGAAAAATCTGAGAAAACAAAAGCGTTTGCCGAAGAGAGCGGAGTCTGCCGAGAAAGGCGAATCCAATTAATCCCGCGCGATGCCGACCGTGCGTTTACAGGGAATTAAGGAACAGAAAGTACGAAGACGACCACAGCGCGGTGGGAATCGTGTTTTGCGGGCGCGCGGTGAGGATGATCTTGAAGACTTCGCGCTCGGCGGCCAGGTCGTCGAGAAATTGTCCGCCCAGCGCGGAGGAATCAGGCTGAATGGTGGCCAGCTCGCGCAGCGCGTCATAGATTATTTCGGCGGACGGGGCCATGGGCGTCGTAAATCGATGCGTGCGGAATTGCAGCGCCGCGTTGATTTCGTTGAAGTGCCAGGCGATGCAGGCGGCCATGGAGACGGCGCGCTCGAAACGCGCGGCGTGATCGGCCGCGGCTTGTTCCAACAAAGCTGCAGATTCGCCGGCTTCGGCGGGCGGAGGCCCTATGAACGGGTCCAGCACCAACATCACGCGGCGTTCGTCTTCGCGGGCGAATTCGCGGACCATCAGCTTGCCGGCGCGCGCTGTGACTTTCCAATCCACGAAGCGGGCGCTATCGGACGACAGATAATCGCGCAACGAATGCAGCTCGTGTCCGCGGCCGCGAAAATTGCTCGCCATTTCTCCGCTGAGCAGCGGCAGAACTTCGTAGAAATGATCGGTGGGCGCCACTTTGGGATAAACGATGATCTCCAGCTGCGAATCCACCTGCCGGGTTTTTTCGAAGAAGCCGAAAGGAAAGCGGGTGCGGATGGCGAAGGCGTCCTGGCGATAGCTGCCGCGATGCGGGAACGTCAACTCGACCTTCTGGCGCGCGGAAGATAGACGCGGGATATAAGGAAAAAATACCGGGCGAGTGAGAATCTGGCTCGCGTCTTTTTTATTTGCACCCACAACGCGCAAGGAGAACGACGGCCACGCCTGCTTTTCGTTGCGCAATTCCACTTCGGCCACCACCGGCTGCTCCGCGAAAACGTGCTCGGGCATGTCGAATTTCAGGTCGATGCCGGTGAGTACCGCGCGCGACAGCACGCCGGAAATCAGAATGCCCGCGATCGAGCAGGCCAGCACCATGAAGAGTAGGTTGTTGCCGGTGTTGACGGAGGCGAGAATGAGGATGGCGACAACGCCGAGGTACACCATGCCCTCGCGCGTGAGGCGATAGTCCACTTGGTAGACGACCCAGCGCAGGCTAGTGCGCCGCGCGAGCTTGGGCACGATGGTGATGCCCACCCATCCGGCGAGGCCCAAAGCAATTACGGTGCTGATGGCAGCGAGCGTGACGCGGCCTTGTTGCGCGACGGCGGCGGAGAATAGCGCGACAAGCAATGCCACCGAGAGAACCAGCATCGCCACGGCGAAGTGGCGCCAGCCGGGTCTATCGCGGTCGCGCCACATGCGCAGGGCGAAGGATTCAGCCATCGTGGTTACACAGGGACGCGCGTGGAATCGAGAATTTCGCCGAGAATGGTTTCGGCCTGTTCGGATTTTTTCTGTGTGGAGACGTAGCGCGAACTGACCACCACGCGATGCGCGAAGACTGGAACGATGAGGCGCTTGAAATCGTCAGGCAGGCAATAATCGCGGCCCAATAGGAAGGCGCGCGCTTGGGCAGCGCGATGCAGCATCACGGCGCCGCGCGGGCTGACGCCCAGGCTCAACTGTTCCGTCTGGCGCGTGCGCTCGACAATTTCCAGAGCGTAGTCGAGCAGGCTTTCTTCCACTTTCACCAGCGCGACGGATTCCTGCATGGCGATCACGTCGGCCGCGTCCATCACCGGCGTAATTTTTTCCACCGGCGCGTGGCCGGCATTATTGCGAATGATCTCTTTTTCGCTCTCGCGCGAAGGGTAGCCCATGCGAATGCGCATCAGGAAGCGATCGAGCTGCGATTCGGGCAGCGGGTATGTGCCGTGGTGCTCGATGGGATTCTGCGTGGCCAGCACCAAGAACGGATTGGGCAGCGGGTGCGTGTGATTGTCCACGGTAATTTGCGCTTCATTCATTGCTTCCAGCAGCGAGGATTGCGTCTTCGGCGTGGTGCGATTGATTTCGTCGGCCACGATGATATTGGCGAAGATGGGCCCGGGCTTGAATTCGAATTCCTGCGTCGCGGGATTGAACACGCTCACGCCGATCACGTCGCTGGGCAGCAGGTCCGAAGTAAATTGAATGCGCTGGAACGAGCAGCGGAACGAACGCGCCAGCGCCTGCGCGAGCGTGGTCTTGCCGACGCCTGGAACGTCTTCAATCAGCAAATGGCCGCGCGCGAGCAGCGTGGTGAGGGCGAGCTGGATGACGTCTTCTTTGCCCTTCACGACGCGAGTGATCGAGCGCAAAAGATCGGCGAGTCGCGTGCTAGCGTTAGTCGTGGTTGTTTGCAATTCGCGTGGCCTTCTGCTACAAAAATAGGTTGCCGCTGCTTCAGGGAATGGCCATGCAGGTTGCGGCTACAACCGCGACGGCCCTTCGTAATTTTTCGGGGATTTCAGTTCAGCCCCGGAAGTGCTGCACAGCGTGGGCGACTAGCTCAGTGGTTAGAGCGCTCCCCTCACACGGGAGAGGTCCAAGGTTCAAGTCCTTGGTCGCCCACCACTCACCCTTTACCCTACGTATTCAGTTCTACCACCAATCGTTACATGATGCGAAACGCCGAAGGGACAGGTGTGTTCAAAAAGTTTTCGGCGTCAGAGGCGCGCTGTGGTTTGGGACTGCTTCGGCGATGGCCCTGGCTTCGCTCTTTCTTGGGAAACCACATGACTTCGCGGCCTCGCGCCGAAATGCTACTTTGAGGGTTTCAGAAGTACAATGCGCGTGTTACGGTTGGCCTCACGTGTTAGCTTCCCAACTCCGGGCTGACTGCGGAGGAGCGAGATGTCCACGGTTGTTCTCAGACGCGTGTGCGTCGGAATCGCTGCTCTGGCCCTCGCGGCCATATTTGGCGCATTCGTAGTGTTACCTGTCGCGCTTTACTTCATCTCCAAGAGTGTGGCTCCGAACGGAGAAGGAGAGGTGGGATGGGACCTTGTATCAATGGCCCATAATCAACCGGGCGCTCTGAAGCTGATTGCGCTCGTAGCGTTGTTGATCTTCGCGGCGGGCTCTTATTTTGGTTTTCGGCGTTTCTCGGAAAAGTCGACGCGGAAATAACAGTGCGGTGGTCGCAAAGAGCCGCTCATTTCGATCTGTTCAGGAAAATTGTGAGCGCGTGCGTGTTAGGCGCGGCGATGGTCAAGATTCTTTCTGCCGGATGTGATTGATGACGAACTTTTTGCGATTCGTGCAAATTTTCTCGTTGGGCACGTGGGTGGGGTCCATCATCTACCTGAGTTTCGTGGTCGCACCGGGGGCGTTTGGCGTGTTGCAGAGCCGCGATCAGGCGGGATTGATGGTGGGGTACTCGCTGGCGCGTTTGCATTACCTGGGCATGGTCGCAGCCGTGCTTTATCTCGTGGCGGGCCTGGCGCTGGCGCAATCGGTGAAAGCATTTGTGCAGCCGGCGATGCTGGGCGTGATTTTGATGCTGCTGTTGACAGTGGTATCGCAGACGCGCGTGACGCCGCGGCTGGCGGAATTGCGAACACGGATGGTTTCGGTGGACGCTACGCCGAAGAATAATCCTTTGCGCATCGAATTCGACCGGTTGCATCAGACCTCGGTGCGGATTGAGGTGGTGGTGCTGCTGCTGGGGATTGCGTCGTTGTTTTTTACCGTGCGAAACGCGCCGAAGTAACTTCGGAAAGTGCCGCCGCGCTCCCGCTTCACTCGTCGTCATCCTGATCCCGCGGCAGCGGGCGAAGGATCCCTCTTGCAGTGGTCGCTCTACGAGTGTTTCTTTCTCCGCGACGCTTTCTTCTTCACGGAGTGCTTCTTCGCGGCGGACTTCTTGCTGGATTTCTTCAGCGGCTGTTTGCGTTTCTTCGCTTTGGTGCTCTTCGTGATTTTGCGCGTTTTGCCGTAGTGTTCCACGGCGCGCCACATGTACCAGCTGGCCACGGTGCGATAGGGGCGCCAGCGTTCGCCGAAGGCGGCCAGCTCGCGCGGCTTGGGGATTTCTTTCTTGCCGTAGGTCAGCGCGAAGCCTTTTTGCACGCCGTAATCGTGAACAGGGAGCACGTCAGGACGTCCCAGACGGAAAATCAAAAACATTTCGACGGTCCACGCGCCGATGCCGCGCACGGAAATCAGGCGCTCGACCAACTCCTCATCCGACAATTGTCCCGCGGCTTCGAGTGTGGGCACAACGCCATCAATCGTTTTCTGCGCGAGGTCTTTCATCGCGGCGGCCTTCGCGCCCGAAAGTCCCGCCTCGCGCAACGCCTGATTCGACACCGCGAGAATTTCCGCGGGCGTGGGGCACAGCCCGTTCGAGCCGAGTGCCCTTATGCGGGCGAAAATCGTGGCGGCGGCTTTGCCGGAAATGCTCTGGTAGGCGATCGCTTCGAGCAGCGATTCGTAAACGCTGTCGCACTGGTCCAGCTTGAATTGAAATGAGCCGGTTTTGGCAATCACGCGCGCCATGCGCTTGTCCGTGCGCGTGATGTGTTCGTGCGCTTTTACGTGATCGAACGGCAGAGAAATATTTTCAGTCATGGGAATGCTCTGTCCGCGAGTTCTCGACGATTGCCTGTCCAAACGCGAGTATGTTGCCGTCTGGCGCGAGCACCAGCAGTTCGCGTTGCCCGTAACTTTGGTTCACCGGGCCGTATACATCGCCCGTAGGCAAAGTATCGAGCTTCGGTTTCAATTCAGAATGGATTTGATCTACGTCCCGAACGTCGATGTAGTACGCGAAGCGGCGAGTTCCGGGCGGCGGCGCGTTCTTACCAGTCTGCTCCCAAATTCGGAAGCCCACGGTTTCGCGGTGCACATACGCATAGTCGGAGAAACGCAGGATTGTTTCGAAGCCCAAGATTTCGGTGAAGAACTTCACGGCGCGATCGAGGTCTTCGACGATCATGAATGGCGTGACCTGGATGAAATTCGACATAGCTGCTCTCCTCGCGGGAGATTAGCACAAGTCGCGCGCGTGAGCGTGAGCGCCGTCGCCGATACGAATGCCAAGGCATCGTGTCTGCCGGCGACTGCGTCTTTGCGCGCCTGTGTTAGTATCGTGGGCTCATGAAAACAGGAATAATTGGGTTGCCGCAGGTAGGAAAGACCAGCTTGTTCCGCATTCTCACCGGGGCGCGCGTCGAAGGCCGCAGCACGCCCAATCAGGCGCACATTGGCATTGCGAAAGTGCCGGATTCGCGTGTGCTGAAACTGGCGGAAATATTCAAGCCGAAGAAAAATACGTTTGCGACGATCGAGTACGTGGACGTCGGCGGCTTGCAGAAAGATCGCGAGAAAAATTCGGCGTCGCTGGTGCCTCTGCGCGAAGCGGACGCGCTGGCGCAAGTGGTGCGGCTGTTTGAGAATCCCGCGGTGCCGCACGAAGGCGGATCGCTCGATGCGCTGCGCGATATTGAAAGCGTCGAGATCGAATTGATGCTCTATGACCTGGAACAGGCTTCCAAGCGCGTCGAACGCCTGGAGAAAGACCTGAAAAAGAAAAAGGAAACGATCCTGGAGACGGAGCTGGCGCTGCTGACGCGCTGCCGCGCCGCGCTGGAATCCGAAAAGCCGTTGCGCGAGCTGGAATTCAAGCCCGAAGAATTAAAAATGCTGAGCAGCTTCGAATTTCTTACGCGCAAGCCGATGCTCTACGTATTGAATCTGGGCGATGACGAAGCGGCGGACATTGACCGCGTGATTGAAAAGCATCATCTGGAAAAATTGACGAGTAAGCCCCAGACCGCCGTAGTGCCTTTCTGCGGAAAGATCGAAGCCGAGCTGGCGGAATTGCCCGAAGCGGAAGGCAAAGAAATGATGAGCGCGTACGGTCTGAAGGAATCCGGCCGCGACCGGCTGATTCAAGCCAGCTATCAGCTTTTGGGACTAATTTCATTTCTCACCGCGGGCGAACCGGAGTGCCGCGCGTGGACGATCCGCCGCGGGATGAACGCGCAGGAGGCTGCCGGCGCGATTCACAGCGACATCGAGCGCGGGTTCATCAAGGCCGAAGTGGTGAACTGGGAAAATCTGGTGAAGGCCGGAAGCTTCGCCGCGGCGCGCGAGAAGGCGCAGGTGAAGCTCGAAGGCAAGGAGTACATCGTCCAAGATGGCGATGTGATTTTGTTCCGGCATTCGGGATGATGCAGTGGTGAGTGATGAGTGAGGAATGGCAAGAAAAAACAGATTCCTCACCCGCTGCCGAGGGTTCGGAATGACAAGCGTTTCGACCATTGGCCGAAACCATCGAGTGCATGACTTCTCCTGAAACAAGTCGGATTTTGCTGGGGCTGCTGCTGGGAGGAACGGCGGCGGGCGCGAATGTGCTGGGCGGGGCGTTGATCGCGCACCGGCAATGGTCACGGCGGTATCTGAAATATTTCATCGCGCTCGGCGCTGGATTCATGCTGGCGACCGCGCTGCTGGAAATGATTCCGGAATCGCTGAAGCTGCGCGGCGACCACGAATCATTTTTCTTCCGCAACACCAGCTCCGTTTTTCTCTTCGTGCTGGCCGGATATTTCCTCGTTCATTTTTTCGAACATACGCTCGCGCCGCATTTTCATTTCGGCGAAGAAACCCATCACGAAGAAATTTCTCACGCGCACGCGAGCTATGCGGCGCTGCTCGGTTTGGGAATCCACACGCTGTTTGACGGAGTGGCCATCGCTTCGGGTCTTCTGGTTTCCACTTCTCTCGGCATTCTGATCTTCGTGGCTATCTTTCTGCATAAATTGCCGGAGGGTTTTACCGTGGCGTCGCTGATGCTAGCGAGTGGGCAGAGCCGCCGCGCCGCCTTCATCTCGTCAGTGATTCTCGGCGGCGCAACCCTGCTTGGCATGGCGCTGATGTTCGCGCTGCGCAGCACGGTGGAGGATGCCTTGCCGCTATCGGCGGGAGTGACGCTGTATGTGGCGGCCTCGGACCTGATCCCCGAAGTAAACCGCGAGCCGGCACTCGGCATGGCCGTGCTGGTATTCCTCGGAGTAGCCGTCATGCTTGGATTGAAAGCCTTGTTCCACCTGTAGTTTCCTCAAATATGCCGCGAGCCTAACCTATTGAAGAATAAGGGGTAAGCTGCGCAATGCGTCACACAACGAAGCCTCCGCCGCAGGCAACTTTTTGTTCTCCGCCGGGTTCCATACATTGAGGCCGGAGCGCTCCTATGGAACACGCCCATACCCTGCAACTTTATGGCACGGCAGGTGTTAGATACAATGTGGAGGCCATGACCAGGTCTGACGTCCAATTGATGCTGGACGTGAAGGCAGGGGACGAAGCGTCCTTTAACCTTCTCCTCCAGAAATATCGCACGCCACTGGTCAATTTTCTCTACCGCATGGTCCGAAATACGGGGACGGCGGAAGATCTGGCGCAGGAAGTTTTTTTGCGCGTGTACCGCGCGCGGAAGCAGTATTCTCCCAGCGCGAAATTCACCACATGGCTGTTCCGCATCGCGACCAACCTGGCGCTGAATTCGCTGCGCGACAATCGTTACCGCCAGATGGATGTTTCGATTGACGCGCCGGTGGAAGAAGACGCTGCGCCGCTGCAATTGCCGTCGCGCGAATTGCGCATTGACGAAAAAATGATCGAGCGCGACCGCTCGGAATTTATCCGTCGCGCCATCGCGACGCTGCCGGAAAAACAGCGCGTCGCGGTGCTGCTGCATAAGTACGAAGAGATGGACTACGGCGAAATCGCCAAAATTCTGGAATGCTCGGAAAGCGCGCTCAAGTCGCTTCTATTTCGCGCTTACGAGACTTTGCGAGTGCAGCTGGCCCCACTTGTGTCCCAGCCCGTGGAGCACCGCGCAAAGGAAGGACGGCCATCATGAAAAAGTGTGAAGACGTTTCCAAACAACTGATTGCGTATCTGGATCGCCGGGCAAATTCGGCCGAGCGGCACGAGGTGGAAGAGCACCTGGCCGCTTGCAGCGCCTGCCACCAGCGCGCGGAAGATTTCCGCAAGCTGTGGGGCGTGCTGGACGAAGTGCCGCTGGTTGAGCCATCTCTCGGATTCGATGCGCGGATTCGCGCGCGGATCGCCGAAGAGCCGCGGCGCGGTTGGTTCGGCTGGCTGGTGCCGCAGCCACGGCTGGCATTTGCGATGACGTTGCTGTTGGCGTTGAGCGTGTGGATGGCGAAGTTGCCGCGCGAAGGAAATGTGACGGGCAGCGAGCAGCAGGATTTCGAAGCGATCAAGGATCTGGGCGTGCTGGAAAATTACGACGTGTTGAGCAAGTTCGACGCTTTGTCGGAAGTGCCGGTGGAAGCGGCGCCCGCGGACCAGCAAGCGCAGCCTGTGAATCCGGGCAGCGAGCAGCCGGCAACTGAAGAGTAGATTGAAGAATACCGCGAAGAACAGCAGTCGGATAACGGTGGAATGAAAATGCGTTGCCGCAGGACATTTTTCGCGCTGGCGATGGCGCTGCCACTGGCGTCGCTCATGCTGATTGGCGCGCAGCCTGCCTCGGCGCAAAGGCCTTACGGCGCGCGGCGCATGTATGCGGTCAGGCCGTTCCATGCGCAGCACGTGCAAGCGGCGCATCCACCGCATCCGCAGAATCATCCGCCGAATCACCCGCCGAATCATCCACCAAGTGGGGCGCAAGGATCTGGCGCGCACCCGAACGGCAACCAGGGTGGGAATGCGAATCATCCGAATGGCGGCGGGGGTGGGAATCAGGGGGCGCAGCATCCCGCCTCCAACACCTATCACCCGCCCGCGAACACCGCCGGGTCGGGCGCGAACGGGTCCGCGAATGCCCACGGCAATGTGAATGGGCAGGGAGCCGCGAAATTGCCCGGTCCGTGGGCGCAGAGGCTCGGGCAGATGTCTCCGCAGGAGCAGGAACATTTTCTGCAGAACAATGAACGCTTCCGCAGTTTGCCTCCGGAGCGGCAACAACAGATCCGCCAAAATTTGCAGAAGTACAATAGTCTTTCACCCACGGAACGCAGCGCGCTGAAAGATCGCGCGGCTACGTGGCAACGCATGTCGCCCGAGCAGCGGCAATACGTGCAGAGAACGCTCTTGCCGAAATGGCAGCAAATGTCGCCAGACCGCAAGCAGGTGGTCACAGGACGCCTTCACACGCTGCAGCAGATGAGTCCGGAGGAGCGGCAGGCCGCGCTGAACGATCCGCGATTTATGCAGGGCCTGAGCCCGGACGAGCAATCCGTGCTGCGCGGGCTCGACTCCGTGCGTAATCCTTCCGGACCTTAATCCTTCAATCACTCCTGCATAAGCGGCATTCTGAAGAAACGCAAGCCGGACAAAAGCCGGCAGGATGTCCGCGGCACGAATACTTTCTGTAATCCTTTTACATTATTGTGTTGCTGTGACCGATTCTCTAGATTAGGCGCCAGCGTGGCGGTCATTCCGGCGTCCTGGCAGGCGCTGGTGACAGCCCACCCAGACGAAACGAACGTTTACCCTGGCCGGTACCCCCATACCGGCCGGGGACCTTCTCTCCGAACTGCAGCGCTCGTTGTAATTCTGTTCCGACTCGAGATTCGCGGCACGCACGCGCAGACGCTGCAGCGCATGAATTTGTCCGAGTAGGCTTCCCGGCATTCCAAAGGCGATTTTCCGCTTAGCAGGTCAGTGCGACGCAGCCGCCTTTTTATCGGGAGCGCGAGTCCAATCCTCCAAATCTGCAAATGCTTTGGGGTCCGTCGCTACGCCCGCCACAAATGGCTTCAGTTCCTTGGCCGGCGCGGTGAGAAAGTATTCGCCCGAATTATCTTGAGCGCTCGTAACTGGGATGAGGCGTGCTTTCGCGGAGACTTGCAGCCATTGATCGTTGAGATACCGTAAATGCAGTGCGTTTCGCTCAATCTCCAGGCTGCCCAGGAAGTGCACCGGTAGCCAGAGACCCGCGAGAACATTCACAGGAAACGCGTTGCCGAGCACCAGCGCGGGTGGGAGCGTAGGCTGATCGCCCGCTCGCAATACCTGAACGATCGCGTCGAAGAATAAGCGACCGCCTATATGCGCGAAACACATTTCCAGAGCCACCTTCTCTCCTGTTGCTGAGTCTTCGCGCGCTTCGATCACCCAGTATTTGTTATTGTGGGCCTCGCGAATAATGTTGTCCGGCTCGCCGGGAGAGGACCAGCTTCCCACGAGCTCCGGCACCGCCTCGCAATCGGCCGCGACGAACAATCCCTGCAACGATTTGGCAGGATCGGCCGCTACACGATACGACGTGACTCCGGCAAGAAGCGCGGCGACTAAGAACGTTCGAAGCAAGCGCATGTCGATCTCCCCATAATTCCTTTCCGCATTCGTTCTAGGCTCTAGCCTCGTGCATCGTACGCTTCCTCCGTCCTGCACACAACGAACCTTCCGCGACCGCAGGCCTCCGCGAAATTTCCGCGGCATAGTTGCTGCGCTAAGGAGAAGGCGAACGGATAGCTACGTAAGTTTGCGCGGCAACAAGGTGCCGCGCCGAAAATCGGTTGCTTCGGTCTCGTGTCCGATGGAAGATGTGCCCATTCTTGATGCCCACCTCCGCGGCACTGCAAGCTAAAAGTATTCCGGGTCCGCTCAAGCTGATTCTCGTATTGCTGGCAGTTTCTACCTTCATCAGTTACGTGGATCGCGGAAATCTCTCCATCGCTGGCCCGGCACTAAAAGACGAACTCGGCATTTCGGCATCGCAGCTGGGCATTTTGTTCTCGGCGTTCTTTCTCACCTACGCGTCATTTCAGCTATTTTCCGGCTGGCTGGTGGACCGGTTTAACGTCAACTGGATCTTGGCGGGCGGTTTCTTCCTGTGGTCCGTCGCAACAGCCGCAACGGGAATCGCTCACACGTTCGCAATCATTTTAGTTTTTCGATTCCTCGTCGGTATCGGAGAGTCCGTTGCATATCCTTCTTACACAAAAATCATCGCGACCAATTTTCCGGAAGCGCAGCGAGGCTTTGCCAACGGCGTGCTCTCCGCCGGCCTCGTGCTGGGACCAGGGTTCGGGATGCTGTTCGGTGGTTTGCTGATCGCGCGATTCGGATGGCGTCCGTGTTTTATCGTTCTAGGGCTTGCGAGCCTTCTTTGGATCGTCCCGTGGATCCGGTGGATGCCGAAAGAGGCGCTCGCCGTTCACGCGGACACAGCGGGAGCGCCAGTTTTTCTGGAACTTCTCCGCGTGCGGTCGCTCTGGGGAACCTGCCTGGGATTATTTTGCGGAAATTACGTGAACTATTTCCTGATCACCTGGCTTCCGTTCTATCTGGTGCGCGAACGGCAATTCTCGATGGACAACATGGCGAAAATCGGAGGCTCCGCATACCTGCTCGGGGCCTGTGCCTCCACGTTTTCTGGCTGGCTGTCCGACCGCTGGATAGCGTCCGGGGCGACGCCGACTCTTGTCCGCAAGACTTTCGTCGGCGGAGGTTCGGCTTTGTTCGCGATTTTCGTCGGCCTCGCAGTGGTAAATGGTCCAGGCTATTGCATCGCTGCGCTGCTACTCGGCGTCATCTTTTTTGGGGTCACTGCTTCCAATGTCTGGACCATTACTCAAACGCTCGCAGGACCGAAAGCCGCCGGCCGATGGGCAGGCGTGCAGTGCTTATTCGGGAATCTTTCCGGTATCGTGGCGCCGGCTGTCACCGGATTCGTGCTGCAGCGCACCGGGCACTTTTACTGGGCGTTCGTTATCGTCACCGCCGTCGGGCTCGTTGGCACCGCATCGTGGTTTTTCGTTGTCGGTCCGGTAGAGCAGGTGAACTGGCGCGGAAAACTTCAAGACAAGACATAGCTCGACCGAAATCCTCGGCTGAGACCGCGCAAATAGCCAGGCCACTCTCGAGACTACGTCGCTGCACGGGCCCGGAAGGGAAGCGGATCGGCGATCGGAGTGAAAGCAAGAGTGAATTCGCAAGAATTTTGCGGCGCTGTTAACTCTTACAAAACATTTTGGAATTCTTTTCTGCAACGTGGGGACTAGCGCTACGTGTGGTAACTTGCGCCTCCCCAAGTAATTGTGGTTTGCGCTGAACGAACCACAAGAACCTTTCGCGCCGCTCCAAAAATCCACAAAGTTTTTCCATTTCCAGAAGAATTCCGCTTGACATGCGCAGGAAGCTATCTACAATCGGGGCACAAAGTGGGAGAAAGTGGCGCTGAGTGGTAAGTCGTGGTAAAGAGTGTAGGGCAGTGGCGATCCTAGAAGCAAGGTAACGGCGAACCCAGCAGCAGGTAGTGGCGCAAACAAAAACAAGCACTTCCGTTTCGGAACGCAACAGCAGGGGCGAACCAGCGAGTGATTTTCGAGATGCACACGCCGGGCGGGCTGTTCGAGGACTTTCATGCTGCGGGGCAACTATCTAGCGACGGTGGACGAGAAGGGGCGGCTGAAGATTCCCGCCGACTTTCTGGCCGACCTGCGCAAGAGCGGCACAAAGTTCTACGTAACCTCGACCAAGGGCGATCGCGCCACCATCTATCCTATGAAAGCCTGGGAAGAAATCGAAAAGAAACTGGCGAAGCTTTCTTCGCACAACGCGGCGAAGCAAAAATTCCTATCACGGACGAACTACTACGGTCAGGTGGTCGAGGTGGATGGCTCGGGGCGCATTTTAATTCCACCGGTACTCAGAGAATCGGCGGAAATGAAGGGGGAAGTGGACGTCCAGGGAAACTTGACGTACCTGGAGGTCTGGAATCACAGCCGGTTCCTGGAACAGCTGAACCGTAATCCAATCACGGCGGAAGACGAAAAGGCACTGGACGATCTGGGCATTTAAGTTTTGACCGTACTGCATACGCCGGTTCTGTTGGCAGAGATTCTGGACTGGCTGCGAATCCGGCCTGAAGGGACGTATGCGGATGCGACGGTCGGCACGGGCGGTCATATTTTGGAGATCGCCAAGCAGCTGACCACCGGGCGAGTTTTGGGGATGGATCGCGACCCGCGAGCGCTGGAGATTGCGCGGGAGCGGTTGGGGCCGCACGAGCGGCAGGTGATTCTGGTGCACGCGGAATTTTCGAAGATCGGCGAAGTGGCGGCAGCCAATCAATTGCCGCCGTTGGATGGGGTGCTCGCCGATCTGGGGATTTCAAGCCTCGAGCTGGATAGCCCTGAACGCGGATTTTCTTTCCGCTGGGCCGGACCTCTCGACATGCGCATGAATCCCGATAACCCGCTGACAGCGGACGAAATTGTGAATCAGTGGCCGGAGAAAGAGCTGGCCGATCTTCTCTACAACAACGCAGAGGAGAGAGATTCACGCAGAATCGCCAGGGCGATCGTACGGGCGCGGCCCATACGCGACACCGAACACCTGGCAACGATTGTGGCAGGGGGACGAAAAGCAAGGGGAAGGCAGAGACTGCATCCCGCGACAAAAACGTTTCTGGCGCTGCGGACAGCGGTGAATCGAGAAGAGGAGGAACTCGGGCAGTTTCTTTCGCGTACCCCTGCCACTTTAAATCTGGGAGGACGGTTGATCGTCCTCAGTTATCACTCGTTGGAAGACCGCGTGGTGAAGCATGCGTTCCAGCGGCTCTCGCACGAGGGATTTCGCATACTCACCAAAAAAGTTATCCAGCCCCGCGACGCGGAAATCGCTAGTAATCCGCGGGCGCGCAGCGCGAAGATGCGCGTAATCGAGAGGGTGGCGACGGCGGAGACTCGTTTCGACGAGGAACGCACGGCGCCGCAAGTCTGCTGATGACCGAATATCACACAGTGAAACGAATTGATAATTCGCGTTTAGTGCGCTCCATCGCGCCGGCGCGTTTGCAGGATTTTTGGCGGCGTGTGGCGGCGGGCGGGGCCATGGCGGCGTGCCTGCTGTTTTACGCCTGGCAGCATTTCGCGTGCATCCAGCTGCAGTATGAAGTGGAGCATCTCTCGGCAGTCCGCGCTCAGTCCGCGCAATTGAACCAGCAGTTGCACGTGGAAGTGGCCACGCTCAGGGCGCCGGGCCGCGTGGACGGCATCGCGCGCAATGAATTGGGACTGACAGTTTCCGTGCCGGGCCAGGCGACGCCCGCGGACGGACCGAGCGAAGCGGTGTTGGCTGAGGCGCGCGCGGTGGTCCAGCCGCAGCGGCCCTGATTACGCAACTGAAGATTTTCTCGTGGCCCATCGCGCGGGCCCATTCCGGCGAAGCGACGTGAACTGTGGCCGGACAAAGTTTCTCGCAAGTTAGGGCGGAACCCATGGAGCAGCGCAGCCCGCGTCTCCGCTGGTTGGTGGTCTGGGTCGTGGCGGTGGTTTGGATGGGGGCGGTGCTGGCCCGCCTGAGTTACCTCCAGCTCTTCTGCTATAGCGAATACTTCGCAAAAGCCCAGCATCAGCAACAGCGCATATTTGAAATCAGTCCCATGCGCGGCGTGATCTACGACCGCAAAGGCCGGGAACTGGCCGTTAGCATTCCCATGGACTCGCTTTTCGCGGACCCCACAGACATTAAGGACCCGGAAATGGTTGCGCGGTTGCTTTCGCGCGTTCTGAACGTGCCCGCCGACGATCTGGAAACAAAAATCAACGAAGCCAGCAAGCCGGTGCGCCTGGCCAAGAAATTATCGCCGGAAACCGTCGAGCGCATTGACGACATGAATTTGAAGGGCGTGTTCTTCGAAAAAGAAAACCGCCGCGTCTATCCCGAGCACGATTTACTGGCACACGTGCTGGGCTGGGTGGATACGGACGAGAAAGGCATGGGCGGCATCGAGCACCAGCTCGATAAACAAATTCGCGGGCGGCCCGGGCGCGTGATGTTGATGGCCGATGGCAAGCGGCGATTTTACGACCGCCGTGAATCGGCTGCCGATCCGGGCGCGAGCGTCGTCCTGACGGTTGATGAAACCATTCAGTACATCGCGGAAAAAGAGCTGAAGCGGGCGATGGAGGAATCGCACTCCCACACCGGCACGGTAGTGATTCAGGATCCATCGAACGGAGCGCTTTTGGCCGTGGCGAATTATCCGCCGTTTGATTCCAACGACGCCGGTAAATTTTCCGATGACACGCGCATGGACCGCGCGGTGACGGCGGCGTACGAGCCCGGCTCCACTTTCAAGGTCATCACCATGACCGGCGCGATTGAGAATCACGTCACGAACCCCGATGTGCTGGTGGATTGCCAGATGGGCACGATTCTGGTGGCCGGGCGCTTGATTCACGATTGGCATCCGTTCGGGGTGCTCAGCGTGCGCGACGTGCTGGCGCATTCCAGCGACGTCGGCTCCATCAAAGTCGCGTTGAATCTGGGCGCGCCGCGGTTTTACGACACGATGCGCAGATTCGGAATCGGCCAGCTCACCGGAATCGAATTGCCGGGCGAAAATCATGGCCTGCTGCGTCCGCTGGAGAATTGGACGGCCAGTTCCATAGGGTCGGTGGCTATCGGGCAGGAAGTCAGCGTGACGCCGGTGCAGATTATTTCCGCGATTTCGGCGATTGCCAATGGCGGCACGCTCTATCGCCCGCACATCGTGCAGGAAATTCGCGGCGATGCGCCCATGACGTTGCCTGCGCGTCCTGAACCGCAACAAGTGACCGACGCACAGACCGCCGCGACCGTCCGCGAAATGATGGAGGGCGTGCTGCTCGGTGGCGGCACCGGCAGACCAGCCGCGCTGAATGGCTACACGGCCGCGCGGAAAATCCGGAACAGCGCAGAAAATTGACACGAACACCGGACGTTATTCGCCGAATCAGTACGTTGCTTCATTTGTAGGCTTCGCGCCAGTGAATGAGCCGGCCGTTACGATTCTGGTGGTGCTCGATTCGCCGGAAGGAGCGCACCACGGCGGCGAGGTGGGCGGCCCGGTGTTCAAACGCATCGCGGAGCAGGTGCTGGCATATCTCGACGTGGCGCACGACGTGCCGATGAATGCGCGTTCGGCCACCGAAACGGCCAAGAACACGCCGACGGCTCCAGCTTCCGAGAAATTTGGCGCGACCGCGAATCAGGAAGCCGCAAAACACGAAGCCGCAAACCGTGAAAACGAGGCGCGCTTTCGCGATGTAGTGGCCAGAAAAAATCAAGCGATGAATCAGGCGGCAAATCAAGAGGTCGCCGGTGAATCCGCCAGTGGCGCGGCACCCACGATGGCATTCAGCGAAGAGGATGCCGTGGAGGTTCCGGACCTGTCCGGACAAAACGTGCGCGCCGTGACTGAAACGTGTTCGCGGCTCGGTTTGATTCCTTCGCTGCTTGGCAGTGGAGTTGCTCTCGAACAGTCGCCGGAAGCCGGCACGCGTGTAATTCGCGGCAGCACGGTCACTGTGCGGTTTGGACGTGCCGCCGCCCAGCTTGAGCCGGCGACGCGGCCGATGATGCAACCGGTGGAGCTCGCAGGGAGTACGCAGAGGAATGTGCGGTGAAATCCGTAGTGGAAGGCGGCCCGAAAGTGCAATCGGCAACGCGGCGGCAGAAAAAGCGCGCAGGGATGGCAATGGAATTGTCCGAAGTGATCGCGGGAATTGAAGGCGTTCGTGTGACGGGCGGCACGAGCCTGCCCATCGCTGCAGTTGCGTCCGATAGCCGCAAAGTGACGGCCGATACTTTGTTTTTTGCCATTCCCGGAACAAAAACCGACGGCAACGAATTCGTGGCTGATGCACTCGCGCGCGGCGCAGTCGCGATTGCCAGTCCGCACCCGCGCCCCGCGCATATGTCGCGCGAAGTCACCTGGATCGAACTGACTGCCGGAACGGTGCGCAAGGCGCTGGCACTGGCAGCAGCGAATTTCTACGGGCATCCGGCGGACGCGCTCAAGCTCGCGGGCGTCACTGGAACGAATGGCAAGACCACCATCACATTTATTCTGGATTCGATCTTGCACGCGGCTGGATGGAAGACCGGGCGAATCGGAACCACCGGCTACCAGACACCGCGCGGCAGCCGCACCGCCAAGAACACGACCCCGGAATCGCTGGACCTGCAGGAAATGTTCGCGGAGGTCCGCGACGGGGGCGGCACGCACGCCGTGCTGGAAGTCAGTTCTCATTCGTTGGTAATGGATCGCGTGTGGGGATGCCATTTCGCCGTCGCGGTTTTCACCAATCTCACGCGCGATCACCTGAATTTTCACAAGACGTTCGAAGAATATTTTGAAGCCAAGCGCCTGCTTTTCGCGGGCACCGGCGCGGGCGCGCCCGATGCAGCGGTCATTAATATTGACGATCCCTATGCATCACGCCTGCAGGCCCTGGCAAATCGCACGCTCACGTACGGATTAACGGAAACGGCCGACTTAACCGCGCGCAAATTTTCTCTGAGCTTCACCGGCCTCGAATTTACCGCGCAGACGCCCGCGGGCAAAATCGAAGTGCGCTCATCGCTGGTGGGGCGAATCAATGTGTACAACATCCTCGCGGCGATCGGCGCAGCTCTTGCGCTGGACGTCCCGGTGGGAAAAATTGAAGAAGGCATATCCAATCTGGAACAGGTGCCGGGACGTTTCGAACGAATAGATGAAGGTCAGCCATTCCTGGTGGTCGTGGACTACGCGCATGCGGACGACGCGCTGCGCAATTTGATCGCAACGGCGCGCGAACTGAATCCCGCCGGAAGAATCATCACGCTGTTCGGCGCCGGCGGAGAGCGCGACCGCTCGACGCGTCCACCCATGGGCGAAGCGGCAGGCTCCCTGAGCGATCTGGTGATCCTCACCAGCGACAATCCGCGCTCCGAAGATCCGCTGCTGATCATCAACGATGTGGTGGTGGGATTGCAGAAAGTGAATGCGCAGTACCGCATCGAACCGGACCGCGACGCGGCCCTGGAAATTGCGATTGATGAGGCTAAGGCCGGAGACATCGTGCTGCTGGCCGGAAAAGGCCACGAGAATTATCAAATTTTGCGCGACCGCACCTTTGAATTCGACGATCGCGAAAAAGCGCGCGCCATTTTGCGCCGCCGCGGGTTTGTAAAGAAACGGGCCATAAAATAGCAGCCGATTCGGCAGCGAAATCCAGCACTTTCGAGAGTCCAGGCTTGAGAGTGAAGGCCAGTCCAGGGGAGACGAAATGCGGTGGACCGTTGGTCAGGTGGCTGAAGCTCTGGGTGTCGCGGCTCCCGCGCGCCTTGACGCCCTGGCCGGGTTGGCCGGCGTCTCGATTGATTCTCGCACGATTCACCCTGGAGAACTGTTCATCGCCATACACGGACCGAGTCACGACGGACACGATCACGTGGCTGCGGCTTTGGCCGGCGGCGCGGCTGCAGGGGTGGTGGCGCGCGGACGATTCGCGCAATACACGGAAGAAATCCGCGGAAAAGTTTTTGCAGTGGACGACACGCTCGACGCGCTGCACCGCCTCGCCTCGCGCGCATGCCAGATCTGGCGCCAGGCGAAGCCCGGACGAAAAATCGGCGGCGTGGCGGGGTCGGTGGGAAAAACGACCACTAAGGAAATCTTTGCGGCGCTGGTGGCCGCGCGGTTCCGCGTATTGAAGACCCAGGGAAATTTGAACAATGAATACGGGTTGCCGCTGACGTTGTTGCAATTAAACGACCAGCACGATGCGGCCGTAATCGAAATGGGAATGTCGCATCGCGGCGAGCTGGCGCGCCTTGCACGCATCGCTCCGCCGGACGTGGGCGTGATAACACGCATCGCCGTCGAGCATCTGGAATTTTTTTCTTCGATTGAGGAGATTGCGCTGGCCGAGCGCGAGCTGATTGAAAATTTGGCATGGCCGGATGCCGCTGCGGTGTTGAACGCAGACGACGAGCGCGTCGAGCGATTCGCCGAAGTGGCGCGCGGACGCGTGCTCTGGTTCGGCACCGGCGCCGGCACGCGCGCGGAATTTCGCGCGGAAAATATCGAAGAGCGCGGCGTCAGCGGCTCCGCATTTGATTTTGTCTCACCGGCCAGACGCGCGCGCCTCGAGCTGCCGTTGATCGGGCGGCACAACGTGATGAACGCAGTCGCGGCGCTAGCGGCGGCAAGCGTCTGGGGCATCGCTGCGGAAGACGCACAACGCGTCTTCCCCACTCTGCAGCCCGCGGACAAACGCGGCGAAGTAGTCAGATTTCAGGACGGCTTTACGGTAATCAACGATAGCTACAACTCGAGTCCCACCGCGCTGAATGCTTTGGCGGAATTGCTCGCGGCGACGCCCGGATTTTCGCGACGCATTCTTGCCGCGGGAGAGATGCGCGAGCTGGGCGACTCCGCGTCCGAGCTGCATCGCGAGTGCGGCCGTTTTGTAGCGGGCCTGCGCAAGATTGATTGGCTCATCGGCGTCCAGGGACCAGCGGAAGAATTCGTGCGTGCGGCCGTAACGGCGGGGCATCCACAGGAGCGCGCGAAATTTTTTCAGAATTCACCCGAGGCCGCGGAATTTCTCGCGGGCTTCATCAAGCCAGGCGACCTGCTGCTCCTGAAGGGATCACGCGGCGTGAAGATGGAAACAATTCTCGAAGCAATTGACGCGGGCCACGCACGCATGGGTTCTCATGTGGGCGCCGAACATGCCGCGGCGCAACCGAAGGGTCAGCGATAGATGCTCTACTATATCTTCGTCTACCTGCTGCGGCCGCACTTCAGCCCGCTGAACGTGTTCCGTTACATCACCGTGCGCACCGCCATGGCCAGCACCAGCGCGCTGCTGCTCTCTCTCCTGATGGGTCCCTGGGTCATCGAACGGCTGCGCGATTTGCAGGTGAAGCAATACATCCGCGAAGAAGGTCCCAAAGGCCATCAGAAAAAAGCCGGCACCCCCACGATGGGCGGCGTGCTGATCGTCGCAGCGATCGTGATTCCCACATTACTTTGGGCGGACCTGCGCAACGCCTACGTGCTGCTGGCCATGGGTGCGACTCTGGCGTTCGGCACCATCGGTTTCGTGGACGATTACAATAAAGTTGTGCGCCGCAGAAATATGGGGCTCACTCCGCGCGCGAAATTTTCGCTGCAAGTGCTCACCTGCATCCTCGTGGGAGTCGCGCTGGTTTCCTTGCAAACGCAGGGCGCCTACTCCACGCAGTTGAGCGTGCCATTTTTCAAGCGCTTGCACCCGAACCTGGTGATCTCTTCGCTGTTCGGCCATGATTTCCTCTGGCCGCTGGCCTATGTGCCGTTCGTGCTTTTCTTGGTGCTGGTGATTGTGGGCTGCTCCAACGCCGTGAATCTGACGGACGGCCTCGACGGCCTGGCCATCGGCTGCGTGCTGGTTTCCGCCACGGCGCTGACGGTGCTCACCTATCTTTCCAGCAACGCGAAATTCGCGGATTACCTCGACCTGCAAAAAATCCCTGACGCCGGCGAGCTGGTAATTTTCTGCGGCTCGCTCGCCGGCGCCTCGCTCGGTTTTCTCTGGTACAACGCCCATCCCGCCGAAATGTTCATGGGAGACGTGGGCTCGCTCGCACTGGGCGGGGCGATTGGCACCGTCGCGGTGATCATCAAGCAGGAGATATTGCTGCTCTCGATTGGCGGCGTGTTTGTGCTGGAAGCGCTTTCCGTAATTATTCAGGTCGGCTCGTTCAAGCTCACCGGCAAGCGCGTGTTTCGCATGGCGCCGCTGCATCATCATTTCGAACTGCTGGGCTGGAGCGAATCGAAAATTATCGTGCGTTTCTGGATCGTGGCGCTGGTCTTCGCGCTGTTTTCGCTGACGACTTTGAAATTGCGGTGAGCCGGATGTCGGTTCGCGCGTGAAATGAGGAGCTGAGTTGCGACTGGGATTCGATCTAACGGGCAAACGCGTGCTGGTGGTAGGCCTCGCGCGCACCGGCGTGGTGACGTCGCTCTTCAGCGCGGGTTATGGCGCAACGGTCACCGCCACGGATGAGCGCCCGGAATCCGAGCTGGCCGAAACTGCTGCGCAACTCCGCGCCGCCGGAGTGAAGCTGGAACTCGGCGGACACGTCGCCGCAAGTTTCCTCGAACAGGATTTGATCGTCGTGAGTCCAGGCGTGCCGGCAAAGCTGCCGCCGCTGGAACTTGCGCGCAAGAGCGGCATACCAGTCTGGAGCGAGATCGAGCTCGCGTGGCGCTTTCTGCGCGGCAAGCTGGTGGCCATCACCGGCTCGAACGGCAAAACCACCACCACCGCGCTGCTAGCGCACATCTTGCAGACCTCGAACATTCCGACGCTCGTGGGTGGCAACATCGGCGTCCCGTTGCTAGCGCTGGTGGAAAGATCCACCGACCCATCGGTAACGGTCGCCGAGATCAGCAGTTTTCAGCTCGAAACGATTGATAAATTCCGGCCGGAGGTTGGCGTGCTGCTCAATCTCACGCCCGATCACCTCGACCGGCACGGCACATTCGAAGAATACGCGCGCGCCAAGATGCGTATGTTTGAAAATCAGCTGGAACGCGACATCGCTCTGCTGAACGCGGACGATCCCGAAATCACCAAGCGCATGCCAGCCAAGCCGCACATTTTCTGGTTCAGCAGACAGAAACGCGTCGCTGCCGGCGCGTTCCTGCGCGACAACGAAATCATTTTCCGCAACGAAGGCTCCGAGACGCCGCTCGCGCGGCGCGATCAGATTCCCCTGCGCGGCGAACACAACGTGGAAAATGTCCTCGCAGCATGTGCTGCCGCATACCTTGCGGGCGCAACGCCGGCGGCCATCGCCAATGGCGTGAAATCATTTCGCGGCGTCGCGCATCGCCTGGAATTCGCCGGCGAAATTTCCGGCGTGCAGTTTTACAACGATTCCAAAGCCACCAACGTGGATGCCGCCGTGAAAGCCGTCGAAGCATTCCCCGGGCCGCTGGTGGTGATTCTGGGCGGAAAAGACAAGGGTAGCCCGTACACGCCGCTGCGCGATTTGCTCCACGAACGCGCGCGCCTGGCGTTGCTGATTGGCGAGGCCACAGAGAAGATTGCCGCCGATCTGCAAGGCGCGGTGGAAATTCGCCAAGCCGGCACGCTCGAACGCGCCATGCAGCTAGCCATGGAAGCCGCGCAGCCTGGCGACACCGTGCTGCTCGCGCCGGCCTGCTCCAGTTTCGATCAATTTGAGAATTACGAACAGCGCGGCCGCGCGTTCAAGGAACTGGTGGCGATCCGCGAAAATCAATCCGCAGCCGGCGCGACAGCTGCCGAGCCGCCCGCGGAGAAAGGATAGCGATGCCACGAACTCTGCAGCCCGACAAACAATTGTTCGGCGTCACCCTCGCGCTGTGCCTGATCGGCGCTGTGATGGTCTTCAGCGCCTCGGCCATGACCGCCAGCGAACAATTCGGCGCCGGGTACATTTTTCTGCTGCGCCAGATGATTTACGTGGTGCTGGGAATTGCCGGAATGTTCTGGCTGATGAACGTTGATTACCACAAGCTGCGCCAGCCGCGCGTCGTGTTTACCGGCCTCGCGGTGACGTTCGTTCTGTTGGTCGGCGTATTTTTTCTGGACCGCTCGCACCAGACGCATCGCTGGTTCCGCATGGGTCCGTTCAGCTTTCAGCCGTCGGAAATGGCCAAGCTGGCGCTGATCGTATATCTCGCATGGCTGCTTGAGCTGCGGCGCCTGCCCAGAAATTTTGGAGTGAACGATCCGCTGCATACGCTAGCTCCCGCGATGGGCGCCACGCTTATGCTGGCGGCGCTGGTGGTGAAAGAGCCGGACATGGGTACGGCCTTTATGATCCTGGTGATTGCGATTGCGATGCTTTTCGTCGCCGGGCTTTCGCTGAAATATATCGGCGGCACGGTGCTGGCCGCCATTCCCACAATTTATCTTCTGATCGTGCGCGTGCCGTACCGCCTGCAGCGCTTTGAAGCCTTCCGCCATCCCGAACTGGATCCGAAAGGAGCTGGATTCCAATTGCTGCAATCACTGATCGCCGTCGGCTCCGGAGGGATGAGCGGCGTGGGCCTGATGGAAAGCCGCCAGAAACTTTTCTTCCTTCCGGAAGCGCACACCGATTTTATTTACGCCATCATCTGCGAGGAAATCGGATTCATCGGCGCGGTGGTCGTGCTGGCACTTTTTGCGGTGTACGGCTGGCGCGGTTTCGTCGCCGCGATGAAGGCGCCGGATGACTTCGGCAAGTTTCTCGGCCTGGGAATCACCACGATGGTCGTCGGCCAGGCGCTGATTAACCTGAGTGTCGTGCTCGGACTGATGCCGACGAA
Source organism: uncultured Acidobacteriota bacterium (assembly GCA_963748395.1). GTDB lineage: Bacteria > Acidobacteriota > Terriglobia > Acidiferrales > UBA7541 > Palsa-295. Next base: position 268,061 of record CAVVIP010000001.1, read on the forward strand.
AGGAATCCCCCTGCCGTTCATCAGCTACGGGGGCTCGAGCCTATTCAGCATGCTGTTGGCAACGGGCGTGCTCCTGAACATCAGTCAGCACGCGGACGAGACGTGACGGCCAACGCCGGCGCGAGCGGGACGAACGAGAAAAGTCTCCTGATTGCAGGCGGCGGCACCGGCGGGCACGTATTTCCGGCCATCGCGGTAGCAAGGGAATGGCTCCGGCGCGAGCCGGAAGGAGCGCGTAGCGCCGTGATCGTGGGAACCGCATCCGGCATGGAAGCGCGCCTCGTGCCGCAGGCCGGTCTGCCGCTCGAAACGATTCGCGTGGCGGGCCTCAAAGGCATGGGCGGCGCAAAATTGCTGCGCAACGCGGCCATGCTTCCGGCGGGATTGTGGGACTCGGAGAAAATTGTGCGGCGGCATAATTTCAATGTGGCGTTCGGCGTGGGCGGCTACGCTTCCGGGCCGATGATCCTTGCGGCGCGGTTGAACGGCGTCCCGGCGCTGATTTTCGAGCCGAACGTCGAGCCGGGCTTCACCAATCGCGTCCTCGCCAAACTCGCGAATCGCGTAGCGTGCGGTTTTGCGGAAACCGCCAAGCGTTTTGGCGAACGAGCAGTCGCCACCGGCATCCCGGTGCGCCAGGAATTTTTCGCGATCGCCCGCAAAGTGCATCGCGAGCCATTCAACATCCTCATTACCGGCGGCAGCCGCGGCGCTTTGCCCATCAATCGCGCCGTAGTTGATTCGCTCGAGCTTCTCGCGCCTCGAAAAAATCAGCTTTTCATCGTGCATCAGACTGGTGAACGCGACTATAATGCTGTGCGCGTGGCTTATGCGCGACGCGAATTCCGAGCGGAGGTTGTGCCCTTCATCGAGAATATGGCGGAGCGTTTTGCCCAGGCGGATTTGATTCTCTGCCGTTCGGGCGCGATCACGACGGCCGAAGTTGCCGCCGCCGGACGTGCCGCCATCTTCATCCCGTTCGGCGCTGCCACTGACGCGCATCAGACCCGCAACGCCGAGGCCATGCAGAACGCAGGCGCCGCTCGCCTGCTGCCACAGGAAGCACTTACGCCCGAGCGGCTGACAAACGAAATTTTCTCCCTCCTGGACCAGCCCCGGAGAATCACGGAAATGGAAGAGCAGGCGCGGCGATTGGCTCGTCCGCGCGCCGTGGAAGATATTGTGGACCTGCTCGAAGGGCTGGTGCGCTCGTGAACGTGCCTTTTCGCAATTTTCAGCGGATTCATCTCATCGGCATTGGCGGCAGCGGCATGTCCGGCATCGCCGAAGTGCTGCTTTCCAGCGGCTACGCGGTTTCCGGCTCCGATCTCAAGCAAACCCCAGTGACCGAGCGTCTGCGCAAGCTCGGCGCCGCTGTTTTCGAAGGGCATCACGCGGAAAACGTGCACGGCGCGCACGTCGTCGTGATTTCCTCGGCGGTGCGCACCGACAATGTGGAAGTCGTAGAAGCCCATCTGCTGAAAATTCCGGTGATTCCTCGCGCGGAAATGCTGGCGGAATTGATGCGCCTGAAATACGGCATCGCAGTTGCCGGCGCGCATGGAAAGACCACTACAACCTCGATGGTCGCATCCGTCCTCGCGGCTGCGGGGCTCGATCCCACGTTTGTCGTCGGCGGTCGCGTGAATCATGCCGGCTCGAACGCGCGGGTGGGCCAGAGCGAATACATGGTCGTCGAAGCGGACGAGAGCGACCGCTCGTTCCTGCTGCTCGCGCCGGTCGTCGCTGTCGTCACCACGATTGACCGCGAGCATCTGGATCATTACCACTCACTCGAAGAAATTCAGGATGTGTTCCTGCAATTCGTCAATCGCGTGCCATTTTACGGTACGGTGATTTTGTGCCTGGACGAGCCCAACGTACAGGCCATCCTGCCGCGCGTGAAGCGTCCTGTGATTACCTATGGCACCTCCAGCCAGGCCGACCTGGTAATCGGCGACGTCAAACTGAACGGCCTGGCGAGTGAATTTCGCCTGAAATATCACGGCGACGATTTGGGAATCTTCCATCTCCCCTCGCCGCCGGGAATTCACAATGTGAGCAACGCAGCCGCGGCAGCCGCCGTCGCGCTTTCTCTAAACGTTCCGGCGGACCTGATCCGCGCCGGTCTCTCGAAATTTTCTGGTGTCGGCCGGCGCTTCGAAATCAAAGGCACGTTCAACGGCGTCACATTGATAGACGACTATGGCCATCATCCTGCCGAAATTCGCGCCACCCTCGCGGCCGCGCGCGGCTGCGATTATCAGCGCCTGCTCGTGCTCTTCCAGCCGCACCGTTACACGCGCACGCAGCACCTCTGGGAAGATTTTCGGCGCTCCTTCAACGAAGCCGATATTTTGGTGATGACCGACATTTACGCGGCGGGCGAGGAACCCATTCCTGGCATCACTGGCGAAAAGCTGGCCGAAGCGATTCGTGGCGCCGGACACAAAAACGTAATCTTCACCAGCACCATGCAGGCGGCTATCGAATATTTGCTGCGCGAATCGCGCCCGCACGACGCCGTGTTGACCATCGGCGCGGGCAGCGTAGGACGTGCGCTCGACCAACTCGCGATGTTGCTGGGATCGAAAGTTTCCACGACGGTGGCGGATTAGACTGCATGCGAATTAGCGACAAGCCGATCGCGGCGCGTCTGAAAGAACTTGGCGTGGAACTGCGTCCCGGCGTGCCGCTAAGCGAAAGAACATCGTTGGGCATCGGCGGTACCACGGATCAGTTGCTGTTGCGCAAATTTGAAACGATTCCCGAAGTCATGCATCTGCTCGCGAACGAAAATATTCCGCATCGCTTTCTCGGCGGCGGCACCAACGTGCTGATCGCCGACGGCGAGCTGCCTTACGTCGTCCTGCACCTCCCGACCTCGCAGCCTGGTATGCGCGTCGAAGGCAACGCCGCTTATGTTGACGCCTCCGCGGACCTCGGCGGCATGGTCACGTTTTGCGCGAAGCGCGATCTGGGCGGCATGGAAGGCCTGATCGGCGTTCCCGGCAGCGTCGGCGGCGCGCTGCGCATGAATGCGGGAGCCTACGGCACGCAAATTGGCTCCTATGTCCGCGAAGTGGAGCTCTATCGCGCAGCTACCGGCAAACTGGAAACTCTGCGCGGAGATGACATTCGTTTCGATTACCGCCATACTTCTTTCGCGCCAGACGATGTGATGTTGCGCGTGAAGCTGGAGCTGCCATCGAAGCCGTTCAAAGATATTTTAGCGGTCATAAAAGTCTGCAACGAGAAGCGCCGCGCCAGCCAGCCCTTGAACCAGAAAAGCGCGGGCTGCATTTTCAAGAACCCGCCGGGAGGTTCTGCCGGACGCATGATTGACGAGCTAGGCCTGAAAGGACACCGCGTGGGCGACGCCATGGTCAGCGACCGCCACGCGAATTTTTTCGTGAACGTCGCGAATGCCAGCTGCGCGGACATGCTGCGCCTGATTGATGAAGTGCGCGAGCGCGTGCGCGTCACCTACGGCATCGAACTCGAGAACGAGGTTATTTTTTGGAAAAATTGAAAACCATGGACGCGGACGCTTACCCCCAGGAAGTTCTGGCCGACGAAGAGCCGAAGTACCTCCGGCGGCAGAAGCCTCTGGAAATCAAGCGGCGCAAATTCGGCAAGAAAGCCTGGAAGACGTATCTGCGCGTCACGTTTTGGAGTTTGATCGCGCTCGCCGCCGCGGCCGCCAGTTACGCGCTCGGTCATTACCTGCTGGCTTCCCCCGAGATGGCGTTGATTCATTCCGACCAGGTGCAAATTACCGGTAATCAGTACGTCCCGCGCGGACGTGTGCTGGAAATTTTCGCGGCCGACCGCAATCGCAGCGTCCTCCGCGTTCCTTTGAACGAACGGCGCCGCCAGCTGGAAACCATTCCCTGGGTCGAGCAGGCTACGGTGCGTCGCGCGCTGCCCAATCGCATCGAAGTGGAAGTCATCGAACGCACGCCGATTGCGTTTCTGCGCGAAGGTAGCGACCTCGCGCTCGTGGATGTGCACGGCGTGATCCTCGATCGTCCGTTGAAAGCCAATTTCCATTTTCCGGTGATCACCGGCATCGGCCCGGACATGCCCATCGAAGACCGCGAGCCGCGCATGCAAATGTTTGCCGCCTTCACGCAGCAGGTCGAATCGGCGCGCGCCGGAGCCCTGGAGCAAGTGAGCGAAGTGGACCTCACCGAAGCAAAGGACCTGCGCGCCACAATTTCGGGATTGCAGGTGGGAAATTCCGGCGGCGCGGCCGGCAATGATGCTTGGGGCAATTCCGATGCGCCCATCATCGTTCATTTCGGCGACAGCGATTTCCAGAGCAAGTATCTGACGGTGCTGAACGACATCGGCCAATGGCGCGCCGCAGCGGGGCGCGTCGAATCCGTGGACCTGCGCTTCAACGGAGAAGCGGTGGTGAATCCCGATCGCGCGATCCTGGCGCAGAAGAAAGATCCGCCGCCGATCGTTGCCGTGGCGCCGCAGCTCGCCGCGCCCGTGAAGCCAACGAAACCAGCGCCGGCAAAATCGAGCGCGACGCAACACAGCGCGGCAAAAAGTTCGGCAAAACACTCGAGCGCGCAACAGCAGCACTAGCGCGAGTGCTTTTCGTGGCAACGAAGCGTCAGAATTTGGGGAAGCGCAATAATTAAGGAGCAGCTGATTTGACGAAGAAGGAACGGCACATCGTAGCGCTGGACATCGGCAGCACAAAAACCTGCGCGCTGATCGGCGAGCTGGATGAAGACGGCGGAGTAAAATTCGCGGCGCTGGGCGCGGCGGAATCCAAAGGTTGGCGCAAAGGCCAGATCGTCAACCTCGATCTCGCGGTCAGCTCCATTCGCCGTGCGGTGGAGGAAGCCGAAGCGCTCACCGGCGTCCCGGTGGAATCGGCGCTGATCGGCGTGGCCGGCACGCATGTGCGCGGCGTCAATAGCCGCGGCGGCATCACCGTGGGCTCGCGGCCGCGCGACGTGCATCGCGACGACGTGCGCCGGGCCATCGAAGCCGCGCGCGGCGTGCAACTTCCGGAAGATCGCGAAGTGCTGCACGTCCTGCCGCAGGAATTTTCGCTCGATGCACAAGATAACGTCCGCGACGCCATCGGCATGGTCGGACAGCGCCTGGAGGCCAACGTCCACATCGTCACCACCTCTGGCACCGCCACGCAAAATATCGTCACTGCAGTGAACCGCGCCGGCGTGCGAGTGGACGATACCGTGCTCGAACAGCTGGCTGCCGCAGAAGCTTGCCTCACGCAGGACGAGCGCGAACTGGGCGCCTGCCTGCTCGATATCGGCGGCGGCACCACGGAGATGGTCGCATTTGCCGGCGGCGTAGTGCGTCACACTGCGGCTGTTCCGGTCGGCGGCGATCATTTCACCAACGATCTCGCCGTCGGCCTGCGCACGCCCAGCAGCGAAGCGGAAAAAATCAAGCGCGTGCACGCCTGTGCCTTGCGCGAACTTCTCACCGAAGACGCCGGCATCGAAATCGCCAGCGTGGGCGACCGCCCACCGCGCACCGTGTTTTCGCGCATGCTCTCAGAAATCGTCGAGCCGCGCGCGCATGAATTGCTGATGCTGGTCCGCGATGAGCTGCGCCGCGGCGGCGGGGAAGGCATGATCCCCGCGGGCATCGTGCTCACCGGCGGCGGCGCGCAATTGCGCGGCCTGTGCGAGCTGGCTGAGCGGATTTTCAATCTTCCGGTGCGCGTGGCGTCTCCGCGCGGACTCACTGGAATGAGCGAAGAAGTTTCCCGGCCCGAGTATGCAACAGCCGTGGGACTGGTTCTGTACGGCGCGCGCACCCGGCGCGCCGGCGGAGCGCGCCCTAGCGGCTGGGTGGGCAAGTTGAAGAGCATGTTTGCAGGGGCGTAACAGGCAACGGATGCAAAAAACGAAATTGGGAAAAGACTGGGGAGGAAGCATGGCGCAAAAAGAATCGGCAATGCGTGTGTCGTTTGCAGAAGAAGCAACCAACGGGGCAAAAATAAAAGTCATCGGCGTGGGTGGCGGCGGTTCCAACGCCGTCAACCGCATGATCCGCGCGAAAGTGGAAGGCGTGGAATTCATCGCGGCCAACACCGATTTGCAGGCGCTGAAGTTGTCACAAGCGCCCGTAAAACTGCAACTGGGCGCGAAGCTCACCAAAGGACTCGGCGCGGGCGCGAATCCTGAAGTCGGCCGCAAAGCCGCGCTCGAGGACACTGAAAAAATCCTCGAGGCGCTGGACGGCGCGGACATGGTGTTCGTCACCGCCGGCCTGGGTGGTGGCACCGGCAGCGGCGCCGCGCCCGTCGTCGCGAATCTTGCCAGCGAACTCGGCGCGCTCACCGTCGCCGTCGCGACCAAGCCCTTCGCGTTCGAAGGCAAGCGCCGCATGGAGCAGGCCGAACAAGCTCTCGGCGAACTCATCGGTTGCGTGGACACCGTCATCGTCATTCCCAACGAGCGGCTGATGGATTGCGTCGAGCACGGCACCAGCTTCTTCGAAGCGTTCCGCATCGCCGACGATATTTTGCGTCAGGCCGTGCAGGGCATTTCGGACATCATCACCATTCCGGGCATCATCAACCGCGACTTTGCCGACGTGAAAACGATCATGTCCGGCCAAGGTTACGCAGTAATGGGCACGGCCGTTGCTTCCGGCTCGAATCGCGCCATTGACGCCGCGAATCGCGCCATCAATAGCCCGCTGCTCGAGGACAATTGCATTCAGGGCGCGCAGGGAATTTTGATCAATATCACCGGCTCGTCCAGCCTCAGCTTGCAGGAAGTGCACGAAGCTTCTTCCATCATCCAGAAAGCCGCGCATGAAAATGCCAACATCATTTTCGGCGCGGTAATGGACGATGCTATGAAGGAGTCGGTAAAAATCACCGTGATCGCCGCGGGCTTCCGCGAAGTGGCCGGCCGCAAGTCGCAACAGAAGCCTTCCTACCTCCCGAAGACCTGGAAAGCTTCGCGCGAGCAGCCCACCGGCGGAAACATCGCGCCGCAACAAACCAACGTGGTGCAGCAAGTCGCACGCAACGTCGCGGACGTACGCAACGAAGTCCCCGCCGACGACCTGGACGTGCCGACATTCCTGCGCCGCCAGGCACAAAAAGCGTAACCTTCTTAAACCGGACGGGGCGGCTCGCAAGCCGTCCCGCCGTAGTCCATTTCGTGGCACGATGCGCGCTCTAATTCCCGAATAGCATTAATAAACACGGTAGTGGTAACATTCGTTTATGCGACGCAGCGTAATTCTCTGCGCGGCTCTTGTTTCATGCAGCGCAGCGTTTGGCCAAACGCATAGCGCGGTTTCCGCTCCACCGGATCAGTTCGAAATCGGGCGCCACACGTTCGTCGATAACGGTCCGCCGCTTCGATTATTACGAATTGTTCGTTGTGCGGCCCACAATTAGCGGTACATCCGTCGAACGGATTACGCTCACACCCCCAGTTGACTCGTGCACGCGGCCAGCGAAGGTCGAGGTGGCATCCGCGTCGATCAATGACTCAATCGCTAACGATCCTAGGCTCCACAAATCCATGCGCGATTCCCGAAAAGGATTTGCGCCGCGAATTGAAGCGCTGCAAGAAATGCGTGGTATTCAGCGGGGCAGAATGTTGCGATGGAGGTTAACTGCGGGGATCAGACCCGAGTTATCCGCTCCGACATACTTGATAAGGATATATTCGATCCCGCGGCAACTACTCCGAAACACACTCAATGGACTATGCAGTTGTTGCGGCATGTTGGACGAAGCGCTGGGACCCGAGTGTGCTGGACAGACCAATCTTTCCATCTTGATGAACCTGGTCAGGCTGCAAAGAGGATTCGGATTCGTCGAGCCTGGAGAGCCTGAGCTCTGGCAAGTACGATGCATTGTTCCGGGAGCACCTGACAAGCCATCGGAGCTATATCATGCCGCGCAGAATCTCCCGCCGCTTCCAAGTATCCAGCTGGTCAGTAGCGTGCCCGTCGCGCCGCAACCTTCGCCGACGCCGAACTATCCTCCGATAGCGAAGCTAGCTCGATGTGGAAGGTTCGGTCTCCTTCACAATTGTCGTTGATCCAACTGGGAGCGTAATCGACCTTTCATTTCAAAGTGGACCGCCAATCCTCTATGGCGGTTGTGAAAAAAGCATCTAGCGATTGGAAGGTTCCCCGAACTGACCATTCCGGATTCGCGCCGTCATCACATTTTCGCTGAATTGCCCCGAGGCGCCGAAGTAGTGCCGTTTGGAGTTTCTACCGACTCCTCACCTATGCCGCCGGAATCCCGCTGTACGCCGAGAGCCGCGGGTTGCGCCCGTAACACGGCGTCCTTTCCGTTTCCGATCTGGTGCGATATAGACTGGTGTCGGTGCCAAATACATAAACCTGATTCGAGTTCAAGACGGCGTGCTCTTCGCGCTGCAGGCCCATGCGCAGGGCGGGCCTGACCATGAACGTTGCGGCCTGCTGGCAGGTCGCGATGATGGCGTCATCACCCGGGTCTTGCACGCGCACAACATTGCCGGCGATCCCGCCACACAATACGAAATTGCCCCCGCGGAATTATTCCATCTGATGCGGGAAATTCGCGGCGCAGGGTTGCAGCTGCTGGGGATTTATCATTCGCATCCGCATGGCGCGAACGAGCCGTCGCGTACAGACGTGCAGCGGGCCTACTACCCGGACGCCGCATATTTCATAATTTCACCGCACGCGGATGAGGAAAAACCAGTGCGCGCGTTCGCGATTCGCGATGGCGGCGTCTCGGAGTTGCACATCGAAATTGCGGGCACGCGCTAGCCGGCACAACGCCTAGCGCGCAGGGATCTTTAGCACCACCGCGGTGATGTCATCGTGGCTGCAGACGCCCCCGGAAAAGGCACGCACCTCTTCGAAAAGAAAATCCAGACTTTCGTCGGCCGACTTGCTGCGGCACTGCTTCCAGATTTCCATCAGCTTGCCCCAACTCAGGTCCTGATTTTCTTTGTTGCGCATTTCGTGCAGGCCGTCGGTGGCGAAAAGCACCGTGTCGCCTGGTTCCAGCCGCACGCGATGAATTTCGTAAGCAGCGTCCGGAAACATGCCCGAAGGAAATCCGCCTTCTCCCAGCGAGCGGCAGCCTTCGGTGGACGCCAGCAAGGGAAGCGGCACACCTGCGTTCGAGAAGCTAAGTTCACCCAACGCAGGATCGAAAAGCGCGTAAATAGTGGAACTGTAACGGCCGGGAACCGGGCGGACGCGCAGGCGCTTGTTCAGCAGGCCCAGCACTGCGGCTGTGCCCTCGCCAGTCTTGTTGATTCCGCGGATCGTGCCCATCACCAGCGCCGCGTACATCGCGGCGATCAGGCCCTTGCCGACAACGTCTCCGATGTACATGCCCACCAGACCATTGGGCAATTGAAAAAAATCAGCGAAGTCTCCGCCAACTTCACCCAGCGGAGCGAACCGGAAAGCGACCTCGAAGGATTCTCCGCGTAATGTGCCTCGTGGCAGCAGAGAATCCTGGATCAGCCGCGCTTCGTCTCTGGCCGCTTCGAGCGTATGCATCCAAGGTACTTCTTCCACGGTCGAACCAGTGGTCATAGTGGGCGTACACCCCTGCAAAGACGACTCGCAAATCCGCTTCCAAAGAGCGCTGAAGAGCGGCGGGCGCGGCGCGGCACAGGCACGAGTTAGAGTTAAGGATGCGATCAACCGAGAACGGGGAATCGCGGATTGGTCCCGCAACGGGACACGTGAGCCGATCTGGCACTTTGCCCTTACCGATATGACTGCCCGCCAACCGCAAAAGCACGGCCGCCCCCGCTTGATCACGGGCCGCAGATAAAATTGAGGAAACCTATTGACAACATACCGACCAGTAGGTATATAGTGCCGCTCAGACAAATCCTATGCCCGAACCGAGACACGAATCCAAAACCAGGTTCCTCGACGCTGCTCTCCACGTCCTCCGCTCCAAGGGCTACACCGCCACGCGCATCGAGGACATCTGCGAGACGGCTGGGCTCACCAAGGGCAGCTTCTTCCACCACTTCGACACCAAGGAGGCGTTGGCGCTCGCGGCGGCGGAGTACTGGGGTGTCACCACCAGCGGCCTTTTCGCATCTGCACCCTATCGATCCGTGCCCGACCCCTTGGCTCGCCTCCTAGCCTACGTGGATTTTCGCAAGGCGATTCTGCAGGGCGAATTGCCCCAGTTCACCTGCCTGGTCGGCACCATGGTTCAGGAAGTTTACGACACGCATCCTGCCATTCGCGAAGCCTGCGACCGGAGCATCAGCGAACACGCCGCCACGCTCGAATCAGACATCGCCGAGTGTATGCAGCAGTACAGCGTGAAAGGGGACTGGACCGCCAGGAGCCTCGCGCTCTACACCCAGGCGGTAATTCAAGGCGCGTTCATCCTGGCCAAAGCCAAGGGCGGCCCCGCGGTCGCCGCCGATTGCATCGATCACTTGCGCCGCTATTTGGAATTGCTATTCACTGAGCCTAAATCATAAGGAGAAAAAATCATGTCCAGCGCACCACAGAAAAGCCAGCCATCGAAAGACGAATCCGACATCCTCGCGCTCGTCGAATCCATCAACAAGGCACATTACGAAAAGAATGCCGCCGCCATCGTCGCGCCCTACGCGCACAATGCCGTGGTATGTGATCTCTCACCGCCGCTCGTGCACCAGGGAATGGACCTTCATGTAAAGCAGGCGTGGCTCGATACGTGGAACGGCCCCATTGAACGCGACTCGCGCGATTTCACCATCACCGTGAACGGAGACTTTGCCTTCGGGCACGGTTACTACCGTCTCGGCGGAACTCCCAAGCTAGCCGGCAGGCCGATCAGTTTTTGGATGCGCGCAACGTTGTGCCTCCGGCGGGATGGCGGCCGCTGGCAAATCGTTCACGAGCACACCTCCGTGCCGTTTTACATGGACGGCAGCCTGCGCCCGGCCTTTGACCTGCAGCCCTAAGCAATGCATCGAAACACAAAAGAAAAAACAAGGAGGTTGGATCATGAGCGAAGGCCAAGCACGAACTCCGAAAACCGTTTCCCCGACTGAATCCGGCGCCGCCACAAACACCGTTCCTCCGCATCGCGTCGTTTCGCGCAGCGAATGGCTCCAGGCGCGCACCGCCTTGCTCGCCAAGGAGAAGGCGTTCACAAAATTGCGCGACCAGTTAAGCGCGGAGCAGCGCGCACTACCGTGGGTTCGCATCGAAAAGGAATACATTTTCGACGGCCCGTCGGGAAAAATAACGCTTGCGCAATTATTCAACGGCCGCAGCCAACTTTTCATCAAACATTTCATGATGGGTCCTGGCCAGAAAAATAACTGCGTCGGCTGCGCCTTTGAAGTTGATCATCTCGAAGGCCTGCTGGTGCATCTGGAAAACCACGACCTGTCTTACGTAGCCGTCGCGCGCGCCCCGATCGCAGAGATCGAAGCCTACCGCAAAAATATGGGCTGGAAGTTCCCGTGGGTTTCCTCTTACCACAGCGATTTCAACTACGACTTCAACGTCTCGTTCACGCCCGAGCAGCTCGCGTCCGGAAACGCGTTCTACAATTTTCAGAAGATGAACCCGGGAATGGAGGACCTCTCCGGCGACAGCGTTTTCTTCAAGGACGACGCGGGCCAAATTTTTCATACCTATTCAACATTTGGCCGCGGCGGTGAACAGTTTCTGGGCGCCTACGCTTTCCTGGACGTGACTCCGAAGGGGCGGAACGAGAACGGCCCGTACCATTCGCTGGGCGATTGGGTGCGCCCCCGGAACATGTACGGCAAAGGCGGGATGGTCGAAGGCAACGGACGATTTCACTCGCCCGCCTGCGGTTGCTCCGCGCACAAGTGAATTTCTGCTTGATAGGTTCTACGGCGCGCTCGAATTGATCGCGTCAGAATGGTGTACGGCCGCTGCGCCGGCGCGCCAATGCGCCAGTGTCTAGCTCGCAGTCTTGCTGTGCAGTGCCCCAACCGCGTCAGCAGCTTCCAGTCGCCGCGTATAAAGCGGAAATCGCGCGGCGAACGAAGCTACTTCCGAACGCACTCGCTGTTCGATGGACGCGTCGCCCAGATGCGTGAGCACCTCCGCGATCCACATCGCGATTTTTTCCATTTCAAGTTCGCGCATGCCGCGTGTTGTGACTGCCGGCGTCCCGATGCGAATTCCGCCGGCCTTCATCGGCGGCAGCGGATCAAACGGAATCGCGTTCTTATTCACCGTCATGCCGGAGCGCTCCAGAGCCAGCTCTGCGTCGCGTCCCGTGATTCCGCGCGAGTGCATGTCCACCAGCATCAGGTGATTTTCCGTCCCGCCGGTCACAATGCGGAATCCGCGCGCGCTCAATCCCGCCGCCAGCGCCTTGGCATTCGCCACCACTTGCTGCTGATACGCGCGAAAATCCGGCGCGGCCGCTTCCTTCAGGCACACCGCCTTCGCCGCGATGATGTGTTCCAGCGGCCCGCCCTGCACTCCCGGGAAAGTGACGCGGTCGAGATCCTTTGCGTATTTCTCGCGGCACAGCACCAGCCCGCCGCGCGGCCCGCGCAGAGTCTTGTGCGTGGTGGTGGAAACAAAATCAGCGTGCGGCACAGGGCTGGGATGCACGCCCGCAGCCACCAGTCCGGCGATGTGTGCCATGTCTACGAAAAATAGCGCTCCCACGGCCTGCGCAATTTCCGCGATGCGCGGGAAATCAATGATGCGCGCGTAAGCGCTCGCCCCCGCCACAATCATTTTCGGCTGATGCTCGCGCGCCAGCCTCGCGATTTCGTCGTAATCGATCGTCTCGGTCTCTTTCGTGACGCCGTACGCGACGAACTTGTAAGTCTTGCCCGAAAAATTCAGCGGGTGGCCGTGCGTCAGGTGGCCGCCGTGGGCCAGGTTCATCCCCAGCACGGTCGCGCCCGGCTCCAGCGCGGTCATGTACACGGAGATGTTGGCCTGCGTTCCGGAATGTGACTGCACGTTGGCGTGTTCGGCGCCGAAAAGCTGCGTGGCGCGTTCGATGGCCAGCCGCTCCACGCGGTCCACATTTTCGCACCCGCCGTAGTAGCGTTTGCCGGGATAGCCTTCCGCGTACTTATTCGTAAAGACCGAGCCCATCGCTTCCAGCACCGCTTCGGAGACGAAATTTTCAGAGGCGATTAATTCCAAGCCGGTGGCCTGGCGGCGCACTTCGTCGCGCAGCGCCTCGGCGACTTCAGGGTCCACTTCGTCCAGCGAGCGGCTCATGCGCAGCAATTCTGGAGTTTCGTTTTTCATTTCAGGGCACCCGGTCGGGATTCGCGACGGCGCAATTCTTGCCGGCAACTTTGCCAGCGCCAGCGTGTGTGTAAAATCACGACGAGTTTATCGGAGCGCTGCGTGGTTTGCAAACAAACGAGCGGCGTAACGCACCGCTGAAAATCCACCAGCGGTTGCAGCAAATAAAAAAGCCCGCCGTTCAGAACTCTCCGGCAGGCTTTCTTTCGTCACGCACTGATCGTCGCGAGGGACTACTGCTGCGTGGAACCCGTCACATCGGACACCACCGGAATGTGATGCTTGGCCAGCAACGTGTGCGGGCCGCCGTAAATGAATTCGAAAGCAACGTTGTAGCCTGCTTGCACGGCGAGATTGATATTCCCCATCCGGAAGCCATCCATCGCTTCGAAGCGGTTCGGGTACCACAATAAAGCTGCCGCCTCGGTCCCAGCATACGGAGCCACAAGCGCTGAAAACGAAAACGTCCGGTGACCATCCTCGCCGCGTCGCGCCGTCACCGTGGATATCAGAGCGTGTCCCAGACGGTGCCCGAAACCGCTGCACTCGCAGCGATAGTAAAGCGTGTCTTCGCGGAACAGCTCAGCCAGTCCGTAGCGCGTCGTCTGCGTCACCAGGTTGATCCCGTAATCGCTCGCCACCCGTTGACCGTAAGCGCCCCAACCCTGCCCCCAGTCCGGAGGCCGGTTGCGGGCCTGCTGGATGCCTGCCACGGTCACGGCACTGATGAAGGCATACGGCCCGAAGGAATCAAATATGTAGCCGCGCAATTTGTCCCGTTCAGTCGGACGTTGGTAGGGCTGGCCCGGCAGCACTGCCGCCGCGCGATGCGACAAGATGCCCGGCTGACTCGGGTGGCCGGGCTGGTTGGGCTGCTGCTGCGGAGGCGCCTCTGTCTGTTGCTGGCCCGAAGACGTGCCGGCTCCGGCGACGGATTGCGCACTCGCTGCCGCTGAAAATGTCGTGACACATGAGCACAGGAGCAATACGGTTAGAGAAAGGCCCATCTTCATCTCAAAAAATCTCCTTCGAATTTGGGTGCCCAACCTGGTAGAGCCGAAGCGAAACAGCCCCCCACTGACTCTGCATTTTTCTCACGCGCAAGAGACCCACTTTCAGCAGGCGAATTCGCCTTCTTGCGATTCGTCTCGAAAACCGGCGCAAGCACCGTCAGTTTCGCAAAAGCTCCGTCGTTGCCGCTATCAGTGTTTATCTGTATTTCATTTCGACCGTTAGATTCACGCACCCACACCAACGTTGCATTTTGTCCTCATGCTCGCCTTTGATGTTGTCAGCGTTCATCTATCGTGCCTTAGACTTCCCGCGATTGACTTCGCTCCAACTCTCCCCTAACCTTGATTGTTTATCGCGCCAGTGCACGCGCGTTTGTACGCGTGCCGCACGCAAACCGGCGCAGAAAAGAGCCCACCCAGGCATGTCTGACCAGAAGCTGCCAACTCGCGCCGAAGATTTTTCCGAATGGTATAACCAGCTCGTATTGCGGGCAGAACTGGCGGACTACGCTCCCGTGCGCGGCTGCATGATCGTCCGTCCCTACGGCTGGGCGCTCTGGGAGAACATCACCGCCGCGCTGGACAGCCGCTTCAAGGCCACGGGCCACGTGAACGCCGCATTCCCGTTGCTGATTCCGCGCAGCTTCATAGACAAGGAAAAATCCCACGTAGCGGGATTCTCGCCCGAGCTCGCGGTCGTAACGCACGGCGGCGGCGAAGAGCTGGAAGAGCCGCTGGTTATCCGCCCCACTTCCGAGACCATCATCGGCCACTCCTACGCGAAGTGGATTCAGTCCTATCGCGACCTGCCGGTGCTGATTAATCAATGGAATAGCGTGGTCCGCTGGGAACTTCGCACCAAGCTTTTCCTCCGCACCCTCGAATTTTTCTGGCAGGAGGGACACACCGCGCATGCCACGTTGCCCGAGGCGGAATTCGAAACGCGCCAGATGCTGGACATCTATACCGACTTTGCAGTGAAGGAAGCCGCCGTCCCCGTCATCCCTGGCCGCAAGTCCGATTCCGAGCGTTTCGCCGGAGCGGATCAGACCTTTTCGATCGAAGCCATGATGGGCGACGGCAAGGCCCTCCAAGCCGGCACTTCGCACAATCTCGGCCAGAATTTCGCGAAAGCCTTCGAGATTCGTTACCTCGATAAGGGCGGTGTCCTGCAGCACTGCTGGACCACCTCATGGGGACTCTCCACCCGCTTCGTCGGCGCCATCATCATGGTGCACGGCGACGACCAGGGCCTGATTTTCCCTCCTCGCCTCGCGCCCATTCAGCTGGTCATCGTCCCGATCTTCAAGACGGACGAGGAAAAATCCAGCGTCCTCGAATGCGCCCACAAACTTCGTAAGGAACTCGTGGATGCCGGAATCCGCGTCAAGCTCGACGAACGCGAAGGCTCCAGCCCCGGCTTCAAATTCAACGACTGGGAAATGCGCGGCGTCCCGCTGCGCCTGGAACTGGGCCCCAAGGACGTCGCCAAAGGCTCCGTGGTGCTGGCGCGCCGTGACCGGCCCGGAAAAGAGGGCAAGGCGTTCGTACCGCAGCAGGGAATTGCCGCAGCCGTCGCGCAATTGCTGGAAGAAATCCAGAAGGCTCTCTTCGACCGCGCCCTGGCGTTCCGAAAGGCCAACACCGTCGAACCAGCCGATTACGAAGAGTTCAAAAAGGCCGTCGAGAAAGGCTTCGCTTTCGCCTGGTGGTGCGGCAATGCGGATTGCGAGGCCAACATCAAAGAAGAAACCAAAGCCACCATGCGCTGTATCCCTCTGGAACAGCCCGGGGGCTCCGGAAAGTGCGTCCATTGCGGCCAGCCGTCCGCCGAGAAAGCCATCTTCGCCCGCGCCTACTGATCGCGCGGCCCTTCGGCTTGGCGCGTTTACTCATTCAGAACACGTGCTTTATCGCAATCGTACGCAGCCAACCCATGCTGTTAGCATGAGCCTATCGTTCGAAAATCCACTTGGGAGGATTTTTCACTTTGCACGCGAAGCGATTTCGGGACGGGCAGCGGGGCGGGGCGAAGCTCAATTTCGCCATAACCATGATCATCCTGGGCGCCATGGCGTTTTCTGCCTGGAAGATCGTTCCGTCATGGTTCGCGAATTACCAGCTGCAGGACGCCATCACCACCGAAGCGCGCTTTGCCACCTCCACCTACCCTAAGAAAACCGCGGACGATATCCGCGACGACGTCTTCAAGAAGGCTTCGGAGCTGGGCGTTCCGGTGAAGAAGGAAGACATTGTGGTGAACATCGACGGCAACGTCGTAACCATCACCGTGGATTACTCGGTAACGTTTGATCTGGCTGTTTATCAGGCCACTCATCAATTCCATCTCCACGCAGACAGCCGTCCGATTTAGTCTTACAATCCATTTCGATTGAGGCCGTGGGGAAGCAGTCGTGCCAGCGTTGCGATGGCCCCACCGTCAGCCTCTGGCTTGCGTCTAATCAAATGAGTGCCGTTCGTGTAGCTGCATTTCATGGAGAAACGGATTGCGGATTCGAATCGCCCCGGGCTTCTGGACCTCACGCGTCGGTTTGGCCATCCTGGGCGCTGCTTTGCTGGGGTTCCTCACCGCCACTTCGATTTTCGCCTACTACTACATTCAATTCGGCAAGCTGATTGACCAGCGCCTTACCGGCCAGGTTTTCCAGAACACCTCGCGCGTTTTTTCCGCTCCCGGCCACATCTACGTCGGCGAAGCCTTACGCCCCGGCGACCTGGCCACCTACCTCCTGCGCACCGGATATCAGGAAGGCGATGCCGAAGGAGCACCCGGAACTTTCAAGGTGAAGGGTTCGACGGTCGAAGTCCGCCCGTCCTCTGCTTCCTATTTCCGCGGTGTAAACGCACTCAAGGTGGATTTTTCAGGCGGAAAGATTTCGCGCATCTCGCAGCTATCCGACGGCACCCCGAGCGATGGCGCCGAAATCGAACCGGAACTTATCACCAACCTGTTTGACAGTTCGCGCGAAAAGCGCCGCGTCGTCCGCTTCGACGATCTTCCCAAGGATCTCGTGGATGCCGTCCTCGCCGCCGAAGACAAACGCTTCTTCGAGCATGGCGGCCTGGACATCGTCCGCGTTTTCGGCGCCGCGCTGGCCGACCTCCGCCGCGGACAGAAAGCTCAGGGTGCCAGCACCATTGATATGCAAGTGGCGCGCAGCTTTTTCTTCACCACCAAGCGCGAGTGGCGCCGCAAGGTAAAAGAAGTACTGATGGCTGTCGAAATCAACCAGCGCTACTCCAAGCAGCAAATCTTCGAGCTGTACGCCAACGAAGTTTATCTCGGCAACCGCGGCAGCTTCTCCATTCGCGGATTCGGCGAGGCCGCCGAAGCCTACTTCGGCAAGGATGTCCGCGAGCTGACCCTCGGTGAATGTGCCTTTCTCGCTGGAATTATTCGCGCGCCCAATCGCTACGCCACCGCCGAGCGCCACATGGATCGCGCCGAAGAATCGCGCGACCGCGTGCTGCCGCAAATGGTCGAAGACAGTTACGTCACGCAGGAACAAGCCGACGCCGCCAAAAAACTGAAACTGAAATTCGTCAATGGCGGCGTCAACACCGGCTCCGCTCCCTACTTCGTGGACATGGTCAAAGACCATCTCCTGGAAAATTTCTCCGAAACCGATCTCGAAACGCAAAGCTTTCGCATTTACACCACGCTCGATCCGCAACTGCAACGCGCCGCTGCCGACGCCATCCAGACCGGTGTGCAGGGCGTGGATAAATTGCTGGCCAAGCGCTACGCCGCATGGGCCAAGAAAGGCGAGCAGGCCCCGCGTGTGCAGGTCGCGCTGGTGGCCATGGATGCGCACACCGGAGAAATCCGCGCGCTGGTGGGAGGACGCAACTACGGTGAAAGCCAGCTCAATCACGCCCTCTCCCGCCGCCAACCCGGTTCCGTATTCAAGCCTTTCGTCTACGCCGCAGCCTTCGACAACGTTGCCGAGGGCTTCACGCCAATCGTCACGCCAGTCACCACCGTGGATGATGTGCCGACCACCTTTGAATTCGACGGCAAGGACTACACGCCGGATAACTACGGCGAAGAATTTTATGGCACAGTCACCGTGCGCGACGCCCTGATCCATTCGCTCAACGTCGCCACCGTAAAAGTCGCGGAACTGATCGGCTATCAGCGCGTCGTGAATCTCACCCGCCAGATGGGGCTCGGCACGAACATCCAACCCACGCCCGCAGTAGCCCTGGGCGCCTATGAAATGACGCCGATTGATGTCGCCGCTGCCTACACGCCCTTCGCCACCAACGGTTTTCGCGCCGAGCCGCTCTACTTGCGCGCCGTGCTCGCCGCGGACGGCACAGTGGAAGAAACTGGCGGGCCTCGCGTCCGCGCCGTCCTCGATCCGCGCGTTGCCTTCCTCACCACCAGCATCATGGAAGACGTCATCAATCGCGGCACCGGTGTTACTGTTCGCTCCATGGGCTTCACGCCGGACGCGGCGGGGAAGACCGGCACCTCGCGCGATGGCTGGTTTGCCGGATTCACTTCGAATCTGCTCTGCGTAGTGTGGGTAGGATTTGACGATAATCGCGACCTGGGCCTTTCCGGCAGCGCTTCCGCGGCGCCGATCTGGGCCGAGTTCATGAAACGCGCCGTGGCTCTGCCGCAATACAAGAACACCACGGAGTTCGATCCGCCCCCCGGCGTAATTGCCGAGATGATTGATCCGAGATCCGGCGAATTGGCGAATTCCAGCTGCCCGCAGTCGGTGCAGGAATATTTCATCGCGGGCAGCGAGCCCACAGAAGTGTGCGGCCAACAACAGGCGGGTTCGCCCTCCAACTGGCTGTCGCATCTTTTTGGGAAGGGAAGCAATCCGCCGCCCCCGCCCAATGCGGCTGCGAACCAGCCCTCGCAGGGAAATAAACCGCAGGCCAAGCCGGCTCCCGGCACCGCGCCAGCGCCCGCCCCCGCCGACCCCGACGCCGAAAAGAAAAAGGGGCTTCTGGACAAGATTTTTGGTATCTTTGGGTCAAGCAAAAAGCCTGCGGACAGCCAGAAACCACAGCCGTAGGCTTCAGGGGCGCGGAAAAAAGGAGTCGGGCTATGAGCCGATTGACTCTCTTTGCTATCCCGCTGGTTTTCGTTGTAGCTTGTCCCGCGTTTGCGCAACAAACTCCAACCAAAGTCAGCGATACCAGCACGAATTCGTCCACTGCAAGCCCTCCCGCGACGCCAAAGCCTTTTTCGTCGCTGTCTCCGCGCGAAGCCGCTGAAATGCGCGCCGACATCCTGATGGCGCGCAAGGAATATTCCGACGCCGTCGGCGCCTACATGCAGATTCTGGCGAACGAGCCCAAAAACGCCGCGCTTATGAATAAAGTCGGCGTCGCTTACCAGCAGCTCGGCGACCTGGACCGCTCCGAGAAGTTCTACAAACGCTCCATGCATGCCGACAAGAAATTCGCCAGTGCCGCCAATAACTGCGGCACGGTCGAGTACGAAAAAAAGCACTACAGCAAGTCCATCGGCTTCTATAACAAAGCTCTCGATTTGCGCGGCGATTTGCCCACCGTCTACAGCAACCTGGGCTACGCGTATTTCGCGGATAAGCAGTATCCGCAGGCGCTGGATTCATTTCAGAAGGCCCTGGCGCTGGATCCCACCATCTTCGACCGTCGTGGTCTGGGCGGCACCGTCGTGCAGCAACGCACCACCACGGATCCCGGCTTGTTCTATTTCTTTGTCGCCAAAACCTACGCGCAGGCAGGCGACGTGCTCCGCGCCGCCCACTTCCTCAAACTGGCGCGCGACGACGGCTACGAAGGATTCCTCTCCGCGCAGACCGACCCCGCATTCGCAAAAGTAATTAAGGACCCGGCCGTGCAGGAAATTCTGCACGAACCGCCCTCCTACGCGAAATCTACAAAGAAAGAGATTCAAAACTGACGCATAATTTCCAGGGGAATGAAAACGTGACAGGCGAAGCTCCAGCGCTCGACCACCAGGATTTGCTGCTCTCCGCGTACGATGCTTTCAACGAGCGCGACCTGGATTTTCTGCTGCTCCTTCTGCATCCCGATGTGGATTGGGCCAACGGCATGGAAGGCGGCAGAATCCGCGGCCATCAGGGTGTCCGCGAATACTGGACGCGCCAGTGGGATTTGATCGACCCGATCGTCAAGCCGTTGCGCTTCGAAACTCAACCGGATGGCAGAATTGTCGCGCACGTTCATCAACTCGTCCGCGACTTGGACGGCAAAGTCATCCTCGATCAAACCATCGAGCACGTCTATCTCCTCGACGGCGCCCAAATCGTCAGCATGGAAATCCGCGAACCTCGCGCATGATCCTCCATTACGTAGCGCCGGCGTCCCGCCGGCTCTCCACTAGTTCCGTCACGCGGTCTGCCCCCTGACGCCGGGAAGGGAGCGCAGCCAGTTGGACTACCATGCTGGTCGTCGCGAAATAAGATTGGTTCCGGGCGTCACTCGTTTCTGTCAGACTGGCGGCGTCGCTGGAGATGCCCTTGCATGTACCTGCCCTTTCTTTACTACTTTGCTTAAGCGTCGGCGCCATGTCTCTGGCGGCGCGGCAGCAATCAACGCCGCAGACGGCCAATACGGAATCGCAAGTCGTGCATACGCAAGATGGCGGGGTAAGCGAGGCGCTGCAGAGCATCGAGATTCCCCCCAAGCCCCTTGCGCCGTTCACGCTGACACTGGAAACGGAATGGGTGAAGACGTTGCCGGACGGCGGGACCGTCACCTGGGTGAATAAACGCAGGATTGCGCGGGATTCGGCGGGACGCATCTACCAGGAGCGTTGGGCACTTATTCCAAAAAACGACCCTCGTGTGAAGCCTAGATTGGCTGTGATTCAGATAGAGGATCCGAATGAGCACACTCTGTATAACTGCTTCATAATCACGAACACCAACACATGCGAGCTACTCACCTACTCAGCGTCAACGACCAGCATCTACAAACCACTGAGCCCTGCAAGTGGTCCCCTCCCTGAAGATCAAGGGGTGGCCGTTCACGAGGACTTGGGCACAAAATTTATTTTCGACGTGCAAACGGAAGGCACGCACGACGCCGTGACTTACAATCCGCGAGCGTTTGGGAATGATCAAAAACTGACGGTGGAAAAGGAGTTCTGGTATTCCGCTCAACTGGGAATCAGTCTTCTCTCAATCCGAACCGATCCACAGGTCGGAAAACAGACATTTACGGTGACGAGTTTGGTTCTGTCCGAGCCCGATCCCGCGCTGTTCGAACTTCCTGCCGGCTTCAAGGTGGTCGACCATCGGCAGACCGCACCGGCGCAGCCAAAGTCACCCTCTAGCCAATGACGGCTGCCGTGTTCGACTGCCACAAGAGCCCGTGACTGACACGCGATCGCCGACCAGTCAGACGGTCTACTGCTGATTGAGTCGGGCCACCAGCAACGGACGTGCTGTCAGAACTTTGCGGCACGAGCCTTTTCTGTTGCTATAATGGCTCGCAGAATGTTGCCTCGCGCGGTTGGCCGCTTCTGGCTGTGTCTATCCCTGGTAGCCGCACTGTCGCTCGTTTCTTCCGCATCACTCCGCGCGCAATCCGCGCCGCCTGCTCCAGCCGGAAATTCCACCGTCGTGGAACTTCGCATCGACGGCGAAATCGAACCCATCCTCGCCGAATACATCGTTCACGGAATTGACCAAGCCAATCAAGATCACGCCAGCCTGATTCTCATCACCATCAATACGCCCGGCGGCCTGGACACTTCCATGCGCGAAATAATTCAATCCATCCTGCGCTCTCCGGTTCCAGTCGTCACCTACGTCTATCCCACCGGCTCGCGCGCCGCTTCCGCCGGATTCTTCATTCTGCTTTCCGCGGATGTCGCCGCCATGTCTCCAGGCACGGAAACCGGCGCCGCCTCGCCGCTCATTGAAATCGGCGGCTCGCCCGTGCAGATTGACGACACCCTGCGCAAAAAAATCGTCAACGATGCCACCGCCTATCTGCGCAGCTACACCAGCAAGCGCGAACGCAATCCCGAACTCGCCGCCACCGCCGTCACCGATGCCAAAGCCTTCAGCGATAAAGAAGCGCTCGACGGCAAGCTCGTGGAAATCGTCACCGCCTCGAAAGAAGACCTGCTCGCCCAGCTCAACGGGCGAACCATCGCTCGCTTCGACGGCACCAAGCTGCCGCTCTCGCTCCCGCATCCGCAAATCGTCGTGCGCGAAATGACCGGCCGCGAAAAGTTTCTTTCCCGCATCGTGCAGCCCGACGTATTTTTCATCCTTCTGATTATCGGCGTCCTAGGCATCTACGCAGAGTTCACCCATCCCGGCGCGTTTGCACCGGGCGTCTTCGGCGCGATCGCCCTGTTGCTCGCCTTATATGCGATGCACATGCTGCCCGTCAGTCTGGCGGGACTGCTGCTCATTGCCTGCGCCTTCGTGCTATTCATTCTGGAGGCGAAATTTCCCACGCATGGCGTGCTCGGCGTCGGAGGAGTCATTTCCATGGTGCTCGGCGCGCTGTTCTTGATTAAGTCGCCGATGACCGGCATGGGCGTCAGCCTGTGGACCGCCCTCGCCGTAGTAATTCCGTTCGCGATAATCGTCATTATCCTGATGCGCCTGGTTCTGCGCTCGCGCACCTGGAAAGTTTCCACCGGCAGGGAAGAGTTGATCGGCGAAGTGGGCGAAGTCCGCGAGCCGGTAGGTTCCGGCGAAGCCATGGGCAGCGTATTCGTCCACGGCGAAATTTGGCGCGCCGCTGTGCACGCCGGCGCAAGCATCCCCGCCGGCGCCCGCGTCCGCGTGAAAAAAGTGAAAGGCCTAACGCTCGAAGTCGAGCCAGTCGAATCGCGGTAGGGTTCGCACTTGAATTTGTAGCGGCGGGCTTCAGACCGCCAGACTTTGACGTTGTTTCGAATTGTTTTTAGCTCGTGGCCTTACGCGTGCGCCGAACCCGCACCGGCGCTGCGGCCAAGCGGCTTCGTGCATCATGCATTGAAGGAGACAAAATGGATTTCGTAACGATTGCCGTCGGAGTGGCCCTTGTCATCTTCCTCATCTGGCTGTCGAACTCCGTCTACGTCATCAAAGAATGGGAACGCGGCGTCGTACTCCGCCTCGGCCGCATGCTGCCCGAAGCCAAAGGTGCCGGCCTGCAACTCGTGTTCTTCCCGATCGACAAACTAACGCGCATCTCCCTTCGCATCGAAACCCTCGACGTCCCTCCGCAAGACGTAATCACCCGCGACAACGTCTCCGTGAAGGTCAACGCCGTGTGTTACTTCCGCGTGGTAGACGCTAATCTCGCCCTGTCGCAAGTGCAGAATTATCTATATGCTACTTCGCAGCTGGCGCAGACCACTCTGCGCAGCCTCGTCGGCCAGTTCGAACTGGACTCCATTCTCTCGGAGCGCGAAAAGGTTAACGCCAAGCTGCAACTAATCCTTGACCAGGATACCGAGCCTTGGGGTATCAAGGTAACGAAGGTTGAGGTCAAGCAAGTAGACATTCCGGAGAATATGCAGCGCGCCATCGCCCGCCAGGCGGAAGCCGAACGCGAGCGCCGCGCTAAAATTATTCACGCGGAAGGCGAATATGAGGCTTCCACAAAACTCGCGGAAGCCGCCGAAGTGCTGGAAAAGCAGCCCGCTTCGATTCAGTTGCGCTATCTGCAAACGCTGACGGAAATCGGCGTCGAGAAAAACACAACCATTGTATTCCCGCTGCCGATTGACCTGATCTCGCAGTGGGTGAAAGCGCTGGGGAGCAAGTAAACGAAATGGCGTCAAATGCAAGACGTGGAGGCGGCGACCGGGTTCTCGAAAGTCGGCACTTGGTAGGACTGTTTCTCGGCGTGGTCCTGCTCTGTGGAGTTTTCTTCACCCTCGGTTACGTCATGGGCCGCACCCAATACGGCGGAGCGGTGCACGCAGCGGACGTGCTCAATGGCAGCGCGCCTTCCGCCCCGGCTTCATCGAAATCAAAGCCCGCGCCCGCCGCGAAAAACGCACCTGCGCCCGCTCCCGACAATGGCAGCTGGGATTTCTACGACAATAAGAGGTCCGCCAGCGATCACCTGGAGCCTGCGCCTCCTTCCACGCTCGCGCCCGCCACACCCGTCACCAAAGCTTCCCCCGCGTCGGTCGCAAAAGCTCCCGCCACCGTTCGCGCGGTAGCCACCAAATCTTCGAAAGCGCCACCTCCCGCAGCCACCAAGACCGTCGCGGCCACGGCGAAGGAGCCAGTGCGCTTCCAGCCGCCCGCGATGAACAAGAATTCCATCGTCCTGCAAGTTGCCGCCGTTAAACTGCAGCGCGACGCGCTCGAAATGGCCGACGCTATCCAACAGAAAAAATTCCCATCCTTCGTCGCTACTTCGCCTGCCGACAATTTCTACCACGTCCAGGTTGGTCCCTACCCCGATATGGCCGCCGCCGAAAACGCCAAGCGCGCCCTCGAACAATTGGGTTTCAAGCCTATAATTAAACACTAGATGAATTTGCCTCGTTACGCGCGAGTCTTGCTCGCCATCGGTAGCGGCGTCGCCCTCGGCCTCTCATTCCCCAACTACAATATGTATCTGCTCGCCTGGATCGCCCTGGGAATGCTCGTCCTCGCATCAGCCGGCGCGCCCTTGAAAGAAGCCCCTCTTTACGGTTTTCTACACGGTCAAGTCTTCTACCCGGTGTGTCTTCCGTGGGTGGATACCGTCATGCGGCAGTACGGCAATATTGACCCGCTGATCTCCGCCGCGTTCGTCGGCATGATCGGTTTCGTCGGCGGACTGATCTGCATGGCATTTTCCACCGGCGTCGCGCTGGCTTCGCGGAAAAGCAAACTGCTGGCCTGCGCGCTCGCGCCCTTTCTGTGGACTGTTCTCGAATTTTTTCGCACCAATGTTCCCATCATCGGCTCCTCATGGGATTTGTCCGGTTATCCCGCCGCGCGGAGCATGGCGCTCCTTCAAATCACTTCCGTCACCGGAATCTACGGACTGTGTTTCCTGGTCGCTGCCTACGGATCGCTGGTGGCTTACGCTGTGCTCGTGGATTCGCGCCGCGCATGGCGCACCGCCGTGATCGTAACCATCGTGTTGATCTTCGTCGCGGTGATTGGCCCGCACCTGATTCCCACCGCCACTCCCAGGTATATCGCGCACTTGGTCCAGACCAATTTCCCGCAGTCAGAAAGTTATCCGCCCGATTGGCTGCAAGTGCATGCCCCAGAACTCGACCAGCTCGAACACATCAGTGTGGACGCCGCCCACCAAATCCCCGGGATCATCATCTGGCCCGAAGTGCCCGCTCCCTTTTCATTCAACGAGCAGCCCTTCGCCGCGCGCGCCCTGCGTATCGCGCAAGATTCGGGAAATTACTTTCTGGTCGGCGTAGTCGATTGGAAACGAAATCCGGAAGGGAAGTGGCTGGCATCCAACAGCGCAGTGCTGCTGGATCCCGCCGGCCAGCGCATTTTCGGCTACGACAAAATTCACCTGCTGCCCTTCGGCGAATACGTTCCGCTGCGCGGCTGGCTCACCTTCGCAAAACGACTCACCGCGGACATTTCCGATTTCACGCCCGGCTCCACATACGGCGTCGCGCAGTTGCCGCAAGGAAAATTCGGCGTCTTCATCTGCTACGAAGCGATTTTCCCCAGCGAAGTTCGTCAGTTCACCGCCAACGGCGCGCAACTCCTCGTCACCATCTCCAACGACGGCTGGTTCGGCCGCTCCTCCGCCCCCGAACAGCACATGGCCATGGCCCGCGTCCGCGCCGTCGAAAATCGCCGCTGGCTTCTCCGCGACACCAACAATGGCTACACCGAATCCATCGACCCCTACGGCCGCACCGCAGCCCAACTCCCCCTCGACATCCGCGGCCAACTAGACGCCCCCTACGACTTCCGCAGTGACCTAACCCCCTACGCCCGCTTCGGCGACTGGTTCTCCTGGCTCTGCGTAGCGGTCACGATCGTCCTGCTAGGAATGGCGTTCATAAAGCAACCCGCCTAAATCTTTCGAAATTCGATAGAATAGATCTCAATGGCCGAACACATCGAAGACCTCCAGCAACGCTTCGCCGAGCTGAATAAACGCATCCAGCTTGTGCGGAGCTTTCTTTGACGCAGAATCCGCGCGCAAACAATTAGCCGAGTTCGAAGCAAAGACCAGCGACCCCAATTTCTGGCAAGACCAGGAAAAAGCGCAAGCCACGCTGCAGCAGCGCAAAGCCGTAGAAGACCGCGTCAACGCCGAAGTAGCTCTCGACACTAAGAAGAGCGACATCGAAACGTACCTCGGCCTCGCGCAGGAAGAAAAAGACGACGCCCAACGCGACTCCCTCCTCGAAGACGTCGCCAAAGAACTCGCCTCTGCCGATGCCTACGTCTCGGAACTCGAAACGAAAACCCTCCTCGCCGGTGAAAACGATCGGCTCAACGCCATCGTTACCGTAAAACCCGGTGCCGGCGGCACCGAATCGCAAGACTGGGCAGAAATGCTTCTGCGAATGTATCTGCGCTGGGCCGAACAAAAGGGTTTTCGCGCCACCATCCTCGATTCCACCCCCGGCGAAGAAGCCGGCATCAAATCCGCCACCGTGCAGATCGAAGGTGAAAACGCCTACGGCATGCTCTCCGGCGAAAGCGGCGTCCATCGCTTGGTGCGCATTTCGCCGTTCGACCAGGCCGCGCGCCGCCACACCTCCTTCGCCTCCGCCTTCGTCATCCCTGAGATTGACGATCGCATCGAAATCAACGTCAAGCCCGACGACCTGCGCATTGACACCTTCCGCGCCGGCGGCCACGGAGGCCAGAACGTCAACAAGGTCGAATCTGCCGTGCGCATCACCCACCTCCCGTCCGGCATCGTCGTCCAATGCCAGAACGAGCGCAGCCAGCACAAGAACCGCGAAATCGCCATGAAAGTTCTGCGCTCGCAGCTTTACGAACTCGAACTCGAAAAGCGCCGCGACGCCCTCAACAAGCTCGACGCCTCCAAGCCCGAAATCAGCTTCGGCAGCCAGATCCGTTCTTACACCATGCAGCCCTACCAGCTCGTCAAGGACCACCGCACCAAGGTCGAGCGTGGCGACGTCCAGAAAGTCCTCGACGGCGACTTGGACCCCTTCATCCGCGCCTACCTGCTCTACCGCCGGGACATGTCTTAGCCCCGCTCGTTCCTATAAATGGCAACCAATGTTCCCGTCGCCGCGAAATCCCGCTTCATCGCCGCACATTTCCGCCCGCCTGCTCGACCGTTCAACTTCGATTTAAGGCCTTTCGCTGCAAAAGTTTGACAGCCCTTGGGGTGCATGCTAGCCTGACTTTTTGGGCGAGCACTACGCAAACGCATTGGGGCCCCCGAATTGCACTCATTCCTCCGGAGGATACTGTTTTGGCTCACCATGACGAGAAGTTTCTGTTCACCTCGGAGTCGGTAACCGAGGGTCACCCCGACAAGATTGCCGACCAGATCTCAGACGCCGTCCTAGACGCCGTCCTGAAAGACGATCCCACGGGCCGCGTGGCCTGCGAAACTCTGGTCACCACCGGCCTGGTAGTCGTTGCCGGCGAGATCACCACCACTACCTACGTTGATTTCTCCGACCTCGCGCGCGAAGTCATCCGCGACGTCGGCTACACCCGCGCAAAATTCGGATTCGATGCCGAAACCTGCGGCGTCATTTGCACCATCCACAAACAATCTCCAGACATCGCCATGGGCGTAGACACGGGCGGCGCGGGCGACCAGGGCTTGATGTTCGGCTATGCCTGCGACGAAACCCCCGAGCTGATGCCCATGCCCATCCAGCTCGCGCACAGCCTCACCCACAAGCTCGCCGAAGTCCGCAAGCAGAACGTGGTTGATTTCCTCCGCCCCGATGGAAAATCTCAGGTCACCATCGAATATATTGATGGCCGACCCGTGCGCGTGGATACCGTGGTCATCTCTACGCAGCACAGCGACAAAGTCTCCCTGAAAGATTTGCAACACGCCGTGCGCAAGTACGTGATCGACCCCGTCCTGCCCGCCGCTATGGTGGACAAAAATACCAAGTACCACATCAATCCCACCGGCCGCTTCGTCACCGGCGGTCCCATGGGCGACGCGGGTCTCACCGGCCGCAAAATTATCGTGGACACCTACGGCGGCTACAGCCGTCACGGTGGCGGCGCTCTCTCCGGCAAAGATCCAACGAAAGTGGATCGCTCCGCCTGCTACATGGCGCGCTACGTCGCAAAAAATATCGTCGCCGCCGGCCTCGCCACCAAAGTGGAAGTCCAGTTGGCCTACGCCATCGGCGTCGCTGAGCCCGTTTCCGTTATGGCCGATACCTTCGGCACCGGCACCATTCCGAATTCGCAGATCACCGAACTGATTCGCGGATTCTTCAAGTTGACGCCCA
Organism: uncultured Acidobacteriota bacterium; assembly: GCA_963748395.1. Lineage (GTDB taxonomy): Bacteria > Acidobacteriota > Terriglobia > Acidiferrales > UBA7541 > Palsa-295. The sequence continues at coordinate 296,735 of CAVVIP010000001.1, forward strand.
AAGGCATCATCGAGACGCTAGACCTGCGCCGCCCGATTTTCCGGCCCACCGCGTCCTACGGCCACTTCGGCCGCAGCGGCCCCGGATTTACCTGGGAACGCACGGACAAAGCCGAAGCTATCCGCAAGGAAGCTGGCTCCCGCGGCGCCGTCGCAGTCTCTCGAAGTTGATTTTCTTGGAGTGCGGGAGCTTGCTCCCGCCTGTTTTTTGGCGAGGCTTGCCTCGCCTGTCGCTGCCTTTGAATTGGTAGGGGCGCTGCTTGCTGCGCCCCAGCTTGCCACGATGCAAGCCTCATGATGGTTCGTAGTGGGATTCGGAAACCGCCAGGGTGTTGTAGCCGGACGTCTTTGCCGTAGCATTTCTCTGCGTCCTCTGCGTCTCTGCGGTAAAAAAAGATTTAGCCGTACACAACGCACGTCAAATTTAAAGGGGAACCTCCAGTGGAAACAGCGACCAAGCTAGCCGGCGACGTGAAAGACATCAATCTCGCGGAAAAAGGTAAACGCAAAATCGAATGGGCCAATCAGCAGATGCCCGTGCTGCAGCTCATCCGCAAGCAATTCATCAAGGACCAGCCCCTGAAGGGCATTCGCATGTCCGCCTGCCTGCACGTCACCAGCGAAACCGCGAACCTCGCCATCACTCTGCGTGACGGCGGCGCGGACCTGGTTCTCTGCGGCTCAAATCCGCTGTCCACACAGGACGAAGTCGCTGCCTCCCTGGTGAAGGATTACGGCATCCCCACCTACGCCATCAAAGGTGAAGACAACGCCACCTACTACGCGCACATCGCCGCGGCCATTGACCACAAGCCGCAAATCACTATGGACGACGGCGCGGACCTCGTCACCCAGCTGCTCACCAAGCATCCCGAGCTCGTCAAAGACGTTATTGGCGGCACCGAGGAAACCACCACCGGCGTCATCCGCCTGCGCGCCATGGCCAAGGACGGCACGCTGAAGTATCCCGTCATCGCCGTGAACGACGCTCTCACCAAGCATCTCTTCGATAATCGCTACGGCACCGGCCAGTCCACACTCGACGGCATCATCCGCGCCACCAACATGCTACTCGCCGGTATGCGCGTCGTCGTCGCCGGCTACGGCTGGTGCGGACGCGGCGTCGCCATGCGCGCCAAAGGTCACGGCGCAGACGTGATCGTCACCGAGATCAATCCCACGCGCGCGCTGGAAGCCATCATGGATGGTTTCCGCGTGATGCCCATGGCCGATGCCGCCAGGATCGGCGAAATTTTCGTCACCGTCACCGGCAACAAGTCCGTCCTCACCCACGAGCACTTCGAAAAAATGAACGACGGCGCCGTCATCTGTAATTCCGGCCACTTCAACGTGGAGATCGATATCCCCGCGCTGGAAAAGCTCGCCAGCTCTAAAAAGCCGGCCCGCCCCTTCGTGGACGAATACGCCATGAAAGACGGCCGCAAAATCTATCTTCTCGGCGAAGGCCGCCTCATCAACCTCGCCGCCGCCGAAGGCCACCCCGCCGTCGTCATGGACATGAGCTTTGCTAACCAAGCCTTGGCCTCGGAATATATGGTCAAGAACGCGAAGGACCTGAAGGCGCAAGTCTATTCAGTCCCCGAACCCATCGACCGCCAGATCGCCAAACTCAAACTGGAATCCATGGGCGTTTACGTAGACAAGCTGACCGCCGACCAGGAGCACTACCTGGCCAGCTGGTCCGAAGGCACGTAACCTTCACTGCAAACCGGCCCGTGGTTTTGCTCGGTAGGGGCGCTGCTTGCTGCGCCCCAGCTTGCCGCGATGCCAGCCAGCTGATGTGCTGTGGGGGCGGGTCTCAGTCCCGCCCCTTTTTTTCGTCCCCCACACCAAATCCTGTCCCTTCTTCAATCCTCCGCGCCACCGTAATGTACACACACGACCGTTTGCTTTCTCCCCTCTCTCTCTCTAAAATACGCACATGATTTTTTTGCGCAACGACGGCCATCACGAACCAAATGGGACTCCGAATTTCGTCCCGCCACTTGCCCCCCATTCCAAATTTCTATTCGATACAAATGAACTCTTCAAAAGCTCTGCCATTGCCGTAACTCATTCAAAACAAACGGCCGATTTGCCCTTCCACGCCAATGAAGCCCGCAAGATTCTAGATAGCGCCGTAGCTCATTCAAAATCAACGACCGCCCAAATTTCTATTCGATACAAATCTAAGCTCCACAACACACCGCCTCTCCCCAAGAAAATCGCAAATCCCGCTCTCCGGACTCCTCACGCATGATGCAAGACTGGGCTGCCTGGGCCATCGAAACGGCCAAGCGCCGTGGTGCCACCTATTCCGATGCGCGCGTCATGGACATCCGCCAGCGCGAAATCGGCACCAAAAACGGTGAAGTCGGCACCCTCGTCGAATCCGAAACCCTCGGCATCGGCATCCGCGTGGTCGCCAGCGGCGCCTGGGGCTTCGCTTCCACCGACCGCCTCACGCGCGAAGGCATCCAAGCCTGCGCCGCCGAAGCCGTAGCCATCGCCAAAGCCTCGGCCCTCGCGAAACGCGCCGACGTGGCCCTCGCCCCCGAAAAACCGCACGTGGACACCTGGCAGAATCCATTCCTCAAAGATCCCTTCCGCATTCCTGTTGAGCGCCAGATCGCCGTGCTCCTCGCCGCGGACGAAGAAATGATGCGCGTGAAAGGCGTCACTCTGTCTGAAGGCTCCATGTCCTTCAAGCGCATTGACCAACTCTTCGTTTCCAGCAACGGCTCCGTGATTCATCAAGTGAAAATGCATTCTGGCGCGGGAATTGTGGCCACCAGTTTTGCGGGCACCGAAATCCAGAAGCGCTCTTATCCCAATAGTTTCGGCGGCCAGCATGCTCTGCAGGGCTACGAATTAATCGAAGCGCTCGATCTGGTCGGCAACGCCCAACGCACCGCGGAAGAAGCCGTCGCGCTGCACTCCGCCGCCCAGTGTCCCGAAGGCACCAAAACGATTATTCTCGGCGGCTCGCAACTCGGCCTGCAGATTCACGAATCGATCGGCCATCCCATTGAACTCGACCGCGTCCTCGGCCAGGAAGCCAATTTCGCGGGGATGAGTTTCCTCACCATCGAAAAATTGCGCAAACTAAAATACGGCTCGGACATCGTCAACGTCGTCGCCGATGCCCGCCTCGAACACGGCCCCGGCCTCGGCACGTTTGCCTACGACGACGAAGGCGTCCCCGCTCAGTGCACGCCCATCATCACCGACGGCCTCTTCACCGGCTACCTCAGCAATCGCGAACTCGCTTCGGCCATCGGCGAGACGCGCTCCGGGGGCACCATGCGCACCGAATCCTGGAATCGTCTGCCTATGATTCGCATGACCAACATCAGCATCAACCCCGGCACATGGAGTTACGACGATCTGATCGCCGATACCGACGACGCCATCCTGATGGAGACCAATCGCTCCTGGTCCATTGACGATCGCCGCTATCATTTTCAATTCTCCACGGAAATTGGCTGGGAAGTGAAAGGCGGCAAGCTCGGCCGCATGATCAAAAATCCCAGCTACAGCGGCATCACCACCGAATTCTGGAATAGCTGCGACGCAATCTGCTCGCGCGATCACTGGACGCTCTGGGGCACGCCCAATTGCGGCAAAGGCCAGCCCATGCAAACAATGGGCACAGGCCACGGCGCCTCCCCAGCCCGTTTTAGAAATATCAAGGTCGGAGTTGCCTTTGCGAAGTAGCAGGTAGCACAGGCAATCTTGCCTGTGCGCAGTAGTAGTTGCCTTTGTAGCGGCCGGTCCCGTTTTGTGGCACCGGGCAGCCGTTGTAATTGGCGTTGATGTTGCTTCTCGTAACGAACGCGCGAGAACCAAGACTGAAAAAATGGTAAAAGCCAAGAAAAAATCGCCAGCCAAGCCGCCGCGGATCTCGCCCGCGCCGCAATCCTCCAACCATCCTACCGGCGCGCGCTTCACCGCCGCGGAACTCGAGCACATCGCCGACCGCATCATTAAATGGAGCGGCGCCGACGAAACCGAAGTCGAAATTGACGCAACCGTTGACGCCCTCACCCGCTTCGCCAACAACACCATCCACCAGAACGTCGCCGAACACACCCTGGGCATTTCCGTGCGCGCCGTTGTGGATGGCCGCACCGCCCGCGCCACCACCAACAAGACCGATGAAGAGTCCCTGCGCCGCGTGATCGCCGCAGCGACCAGCCTCGCGCGCAACGAACCCGAAAATCCCGACCTGCTCCCGATGCTCGGCCCGCAGAAATATCAGAAGGTCTCGAACTTCTATCGCTCCACCGTCGCCGCCACTCCCCAGGATCGCGCACGAGCCGTCGCCCGCGTCTGCAAACTGGCGGACGCCGCCAACCAGACCGCCGCGGGGATTTACACCACAGGGTTCGTGCAGAACGTGCTGGCCAACTCCAAAGGCCTTTTCGCACGGCACGACCACACCCGCGCGGAATTTTCCGTCACCATTCTCGAAGACAATTCTTCCGGCTGGGCCAAAGCGAACTCCGCGGACATTCTGAATATTGACCCGGACGCGCTATTCGAAAGTGCCAGCGAAAAAGCGGCGGGTTCGCGCAAGCCGCAGGAACTTGCGCCCGGACGCTATACCGCGATCCTGGAACCTCCCGCGGTACTCGATCTGATCGGTTCGATTTTTTACGATTTTGCCGGCACCGGCGTCCTCGACAAGCGTTCTTGCCTGAACGATCGCATGGGCAAAAAGATTTTCGGCGACAACATCACGCTGTGGGACGACGTCTATCACCCGCTGCAAATCGGCCCGCCGTGGGACGGCGAAGGCTTGCCGCGTCAGAAAGTACTCCTGGTGGATCGCGGCGTCCCGAAGAATTTGGTCTATTCGCGCGCCACCGCGAAAAAAATGAAAGCCAAACCCACCGGCCACGGCTTTACGTTACCCAATGAATTCGGCGAAGCGCCCATGAACCTGGTTTTTTCCAGCGGCGATAAATCCGTGGACGATATGATTCGTTCCACCGAGCGCGGAATTCTGGTCACGCGCCTCTGGTACATCCGCGAAGTGGATCCCTACGAAAAAGTGTTGACGGGCATGACCCGCGACGGCACGTTCCTGGTGGAAAATGGCCGCGTTGCGGGCGGCATACGCAATTTCCGCTTCAATCAAAGCGTCATCGAAGCGCTCGCGAACGTCGAGATGCTCGGCCCCGCCGTGCGCGCCGCCGGAGAAGAATCATTTGAAATGGTAGTCCCAGCCATGAAGATCAACAATTTTCATTTCAGCGAAGTCACAAAATTCTGAACTGCAAAAGAACCGCACAAGCGCTGCGGCAAAGATCCACGACGACGGAAGCGAATCTCCGCGCGTAAAAACGGCGTCGTTACTTGGTGAATTGCAGGCTGGTGATCGCGCGGGAAATTACGTTCTCCTGAATCTGCACTAAATCAGTATCCGCAAGCGTCATCCCGAAAATCGTGAAGACGCGCGTGCCGTGCGGAATGTAAACCACCACTCCTGACCAATCGCGCGAATCTACGCTGCCGCGAAAACGCCGCTCGGTTGCGGAGACTCCCGAAATCATCACCTGCTTCTCGCCCAGCGGACGGAAATTCTCCATGATCTCGTGCAGGCGCTGTTCCGTCGTGGCGATGTCGTTTGCCAGCGACTTACCGCTCGGTTCCTGCCCAATCAATAGATAAGTGTTCTGGTCGTCCGTTCCGAGCGCCGTAATCGATCCTGGCAGAATCGTGCGCGCGCCTTCAATCAGTTTCCACGTCGGCGGTTTGTACATGCGGAAACCGTACGTGTCGTTGGTGTAGAGATTACCGCTCACTTCCTCGCGCATCGGCTCGGGCGCAGCAGGTTTCGCCGGAGGCGCTGTTGCTGCAACTGGTGTTGGCGCAGGCTGCGCCGAGTTTGTCGCCGATGTGGTTGGCGTATCCGTGTGCGGATACTCTTCGATGGAGTTCGTCGCGGAGTCGGCCTCTGGGGCTTTCGCCGACGTTGGCGATGCAGCATGTTCGGACGCGTGCTCGGACTTTTCCGGTTTCGCAGCTGCAGGCGCTGCGACGGGCGTTTTAGCGGCCGCAGGCTCATTCTTCTTCACCGCTGGCGGATCGGGTTTCTTCGCGCTGTCAGACTCCGGTTTTTTCGCCGGGTCTGTGACCGTGATGGAAACTACCTGATCCTTTTGCACCACGGCGAATCCGTAGCTGGTCTTTACCTTGAAGGAATTGTCCTCGAAGCCCACGATCGTGCCGGTAATCTTCGAGCCGTCCTTCAGCTTGATCTCGTCCGCGCGCGCAAATGCAGCAAACAGCAGCGCGAACGCGGTGAGACCTGCGACGGATGTGGTACCCCGGCTCATGCGATTGTTCGACTCATTTGTTCGAGTATCGCGCTGCAGCGCGCGAGCAGCAAGCGCGCGGGCGCCGCGGTTGCTTGGTTAGTCAGCGTTTGCGAGGAGGCTGCGGCTTGGGCCGGGGTTTTGACTTCCCGGCGGACTGAATCGCGCCAAGCTCGTTTTGCAGTAGCGCGAATTCGGATTCGAGAGTGCGCAATCCTGCTGCTGCTTCGCGCAAGTCCTCTGCGCGGCCCAGGATTTCCAGATTGCGCGCGGCGGCCACTGCTTTCGCCGCGCCAAAAATCGCGAGTGAGCCTTTCAGCAAGTGAGCGGCGCTCCCAAGTTCTGCCGCGTCGCTCTTTGCCACGGCAGCGCGAATGCGCGCCAGCGCTTTCGGAGCATCCTCTAGAAATGTAGCGGCAAGCGAGCGGATCAGCTTTTCATTCCCTCCCGTGGTTCGACGCAAATGCGCGACAACGTCTTCACTCTCCGCAGGCGGAAACGCCGGCGTCCGTGGCGCGGCCACAAGCTCCGACGGCAGCGCAGGCGGCGCAGGCGCTGCGATCGATGCCATCTCGGACGCGACGCGCGCTGCCGGTCGCGATTCCGGCACCGATATTTCGACCACCTCATAGAGTTTGTTCACTTCCACAGGTTTCGCCAACGATGCATCCATTCCAGCTTCGCGGAACTTATGTTCGTCATCTTCGGTGGAATGGCCGGAGATGCCGATGATGATCTGATGTTTTCCGGTGGTGGCTTCGCGCAAGCGAATCGCCGCGGTAGCTTGCAGTCCAGTCATTTCTGGCATTTCTTCGTCGAGGATCACCACGTCGAAGCTGCGCTGCTCCAGCGCGGCGAGTACTTGGCGGCCGTTGGCCACACCTTCGGCGAGGTGCCCGCGCTTCTTCAGCAATTCGATGATGAGCTCGCGATTGATTTCGGCGTCGTCCGCTACCAGGATGCGCAGCGATTTTTCGGCCTTCTTCTTTCTTTGCTGCCGTTCTTTCTGCGCAGGTTTTTCTCGCGCCGCGGCGGTAACTGCGGCCTCTGCGACTTGCGCTGCTCGCGGCAAGCGGAACCAGAACCGCGAACCTCCAGTTGCGCGAGTCTCCGCACCGATCGCGCCGCCCCAGCGCTCCACGGTAATCTTGCAGAAGTAAAGCCCCAGTCCGGCTTTCCCGGAGTTGCTTCCGCCTTTCGCGAACAACGCGAAAAGTTGGTCGGGCCGCTGATCTAGTGGCAAGCCCGGACCTTCATCGTCCACGCAGGCGAGCACGAATCCGTCCTGATCTTGTAAGCCAATCGTGACGGCGGTTCCCCTGGGCGCGTAACGCATGGCGTTTTCAAGCAAATTGCCGAATATGCGATCAATTCGCGAGACATCTCCAACCACGCGCCAGCCGCGGGGACCAGCGGCGTGAGGACCCAACGCCAGACGGATCTGGCGTTCGCGAAATGCCGGAGAGAATTCCTCGATCGCCTGTTTCGCGCAGGCGAGCAGGTCCGGCGCTTCCGAAACACTTGTCTCTTTCGCTTGCTGCGCCGCGAGGTCGCTGGAAAAAGCTTCCAGAATCCCGCGAATCATCAGCTCCTGCCGCTGCGATTCGCGTTCGCCCGCCTTCACGTACTTGCGTAATGTCGCGGGAAGAGCCTCGCGGTCGAGAAGATGGAACACTCCGTTCATCGCACTGAGCGGCTGTGTGAGGTCGTGCACGATGCAGTGCAGCAGAATTTCCTTCTTCTGGATTTCCTTCAGAAGCTTTTCGTGGGCAAGCAGGGAATCGCGCGCGGTCTGAAACAACTGCTGTTCCTGAGCAAAGGTCGCCGAAAGATTGCGAATCAGCAGGATTTTCTTGCCATCCAGCGAATAGGCGCCGGCTTCGAGGGGAATTTCGCGGTTATCCGCGCCGCGTTCGATCCAGTTGCCGGAATTGGCAGAGCCCGGCGACATCAGGCGCCAGAATTCTTCGGCGTCAACCAGAAAGTTCTCGAGAAAGGGAGACTTATCGCCCAGCCGAACCAGTTTTGCGCTGGACACCGGCGCGCCCCAGATTTCCTGGTACCAGCCCGGGCCATCGCCGATCAGCCTGAAATTGCCGGCACCCAGATGTTCAAACAGCGCGTATCCCTGACTCGCGATGAATGATTCGAGGATGGAATTCGTGGACATTTACTTTGCCAGCATTGCTTGCGCGAGCTTCAGGAAAACTGTTTCGACTGCGTCGCCCGTTTTCGCGCTGGTGTGCTGAATCGTCCAGCCCGCTCGTGCCAGCTGCGATTCCTGCGCCGGCTCGATTTCCCACTGGCTAACGAGGTCGTGTTTGTTCAGCACCAGCACGGCAGGGACTTTCCCGATCTCGCGCACGACGCGATCGTTCAACGCCAGCGCATCCTCGAGAGTTTTGCGTCGCGTGCCGTCGGCGACCAGCAGGTATCCGGACATGCCACGCAGGTACGACATTTGCATCTTCTGAAACACATCTTCTCCGTGAATATCCCAGAGAACCAGAGTGAGATCTTCGCCATTCGCGCTGACCAGTTTCTTATCCACCTTCACGCCGATGGTGGTGTGGTACTGCTCGTCGAAAATGCTTTCGACAAAGCGCCGCACCAGGCTGGATTTGCCTACAGAGAAGGAACCGAGCATGCAGACTTTCTTCTGAAGCATCGCGATTTCTCGCTCAGTCTGCGGGAGCAGCGCCGGAAGCACCAGTTACAGGATTGGCGACAGCACCGGCGGCAGGGATGGGAGAGAGTGTGACCTTGAACGTGACGCTGCGATTGAGGCGGCGGCCTTCTTCGGTATCTTCATTTTGCAGAGGCTGCGAAGTGCCCACGCCGCGCGGTTCCAGACTGGCAGACTTTACGCCGTTGCGTAGCAGCGAAGCGCGAATCTGGTCGGCGCGCTCGCGGCTCAGCGGAAGGTTGGCCGCTTCCACTCCGGTAATATCGGTGTGACCCACCAATTCGATCAAGACGGCTTGATGCAGAGGTGCGGCCTGCGCGACGAGATCTCGAATATTCTTTTCCGCTTGGGTGAGATTGGGTTCCTGGCCGGCGTCCAGCTCCGCGCGGCCAAGTGGGAATAGCAGCACGGCGGATTCAATCTTGCTTTTCAGCGCGTTCAATTCCTGCAGATTCGCATTCTGCAGGTGAGATTCGTCCACTTTGGTGACACCGGCAATCCAGGGGGCGCGGTCCTCAAGCTGCGTAATCCAATTCTGCGGAGCGGAGCCTTCCGGAATCAGTGCGCCGTTTTTTGCCGTGAGCGTCACGCCTGCGGGCGGGTGCAGCAATGCCGTAGCGCGCTTCGCGACGATGTCGTCGTCCAATGAATAGTACGGCGCGAGCTGCAGGTCTGCGTGCTCAGGATCGAGGCCGGCCTGGGCGATTAATTTCTTGGGATCTTCCGCCAGAGGATCACGGAATCCCTGAATATGGAATGTCCGGCCATCCTTGGTGTAGGAAACCACGACGATGCCCGGCTGCTTGCGCATCGCGGAGAGAAATTTCGACCACTCGATCAACAGGTAAGTGGAATAGCCAAGCCAGCCCAGCAGCAGCACGGCGACCACGGCCCCCGCAATCAGCGCGGCGCGCGGACGTTTCTTGTCCGCGGGCTTCTGGCGATATTGCGTCTCGAGAAGGCGTGACAGCGGCGCTTCCGCCGCGCGGAACGGATTTGCATCGCCATTGAAATTGATCAGCGCGGTGCTATACAAGCGCTGAATTTCCTCAAGCGCTTCGTTCATTGCCAGGTTGTAATCCTCGGGCGCGTGTCCGCGAATCGCCGCGGCGATCACCGCGTTCGGGCCGGTGACGACGCGTATCTGCAATTCCTCGAACGTCATGTTGCCGAGCGATTCGCTTTGCCCGGATTGAAAGGAGTCGCGCGCGAATTGCTGGATGGCGGAGAGCAGGCCGGCGACCATGTCCGCGTCCTGCGTGGCAGCGGATGGAGCGACCACGTGATTGAGCACCAGGCCAGTTTCGCGATGGATCAGGAAAATCTGTTCGACGCGATACAGCAGGCTGTGCATCATCACAATCTCTGCGAACGGCCTGCCGGTGCGGAACGATTCGATGCGCCATTGAATTCCGCGCAGTGAAAGACTGTGCTCGAGGGCTTCGTTAAATGATTCGAGCATGCCGCGCAGAGTTTCGGCGATGGATTTTCGAATGGCCGGGCCCATCACGGGGAAGAGAGCGTCCGCCAGAACGTGTGGATCGCGGCGCACGGATTCGCGGAGAGTTTCCTGAATGGTGGGAGCGAGGGCGTCGGCGAGAGCCAGGTCGTCGCCCTTGTCGCGACGCATCTGAATAGCTTCTGCGACTACGGAACTGACGTCCTGCGTGCGCTTTTCGAGATTTTCGAGGCGGTCCTGAATCGCCGCGATGCCTTCCTGCTCGGGCGCGACGATCAGGTGGCGCAGTTCCTCGAAGGCGTGGTTGTTGTCCGTCGGTTTTTCCTGGGCCTGCGCCTCGAAGGCGCGGCGTTGCGCTTGCTCGGCCATATTGGGAGGATGAAGGTCTCAGCGGGTTCGCATGGCAGCCCGCCCAATCCACGTGCTACCGCATCGGCCGCCGGCTATTCGTCCGGCAGCTCGAATTTATTCTTCAGCCGCAGGGAGAATTCGTTGAACAAATCGGCCAAGCCGGCGCGGTCGGTCTTTTCGTCGCGCAGGACTTCCACTTCGCGATTCAACGCTGCCGTGGTATCGCGGCGCAGCTTGTCAATTTCGGCGGAGACGGATTTGGAATGTTCCAACATCTTGGCGCGCAATTCGGCGTGTCCGTCGGACATCTGGTCCTCTAGCTGCGAAAGCTTCTTCTCGACGATCTTCGCGCCGTCCTTGATCTCGCGCGTGATTTCTTTCACGCTTTCCGCGCGCTCGGACTTTTCGGACTTGATGCGCTGCCCCAGCGAGTCGGTCTCTTCCTTGACGTAGTTGCTCAGGGTATCCAGGCGCTTGGTCATATCCTCGCGCAAGGTATCCAGCGCCTTGGTGACGGTGTCTTCCAGGCGCATGAAGCGCTTCTCGTAATCGCGCATCTGCGAGCCGAATAAAATGTCGCGGATCTTATCAACATTCGCGCCTTCCGCATTTTCCTTGCCAGATGAATTGGGTAATTTCGCGTCCGCCGGGGATGCCATTTTCCTACCTCTCCTTTGCAGGCCCTTAGCGCGATGCCGGGGAGACCGTCGCGTGGAAGGGCGGGGCATGGGCGGACATTACTACGAATGCTCGCGGGCCGCAATATACAGGTGATTAACAGAGGGCGAAACGCGAGTAGTAGAAGTTCTAGAACCGGGGCGTGTAACAAAATGAGATTCGTCCGGTGTTTTCTAGCGATCGAGGAAGGCGCGAAGGCGCGCGTAGCCGGCGCGGCTGACGGGGAGCTGTGTGCCGTTTGCGAGCACCGCTATGTGGCTGTCTTTGCCGTACGGCTCCACCTTCGCGACGCGTTCCAGATTGACGATATACGACCTGTGGATGCGCATGAACCGCGAGGGGTCTAGCGCGGACTCCAGGCTGGAGATCGTCTGCTGCTTCAAGTGTTTTTTGCCGTCCGCAGCGAGCGCGACGTAATCATCTTGGGCCTCCGCATACTCGAGCTTGGCGACTGGAATAATGTACACGCGGGTTCCATCGCGCACAGCGATGCGGTCAAGAAATTGCGCTGGCGGACGCGCGGCGACGGCCAAATCCGTTGCGGACGGTGTGTTTTCCGGAAGCTTGCCGCCCAGCCGTTCTTTAGCGCGCCCGAGCGCTGCTTCGAAGCGATCGGCGCCAAAAGGCTTCAAAAGATAGTCCACCGCATGGACTTCGAAAGCTTTGATGGCGTAACTGTCGTAAGCCGTAACGAACACAACGGCGGTGCCGGTGCCGATCAATTCCAGAACTTCGAAGCCATCAAGCTTCGGCATCTGAATATCCAGAAACATCAGGTCGGGCTTCTGCTCGGTGACAATTTTCACAGCCTCGAAGCCATTGGCACACTCGGCGATCAGCTCAATATCGGCGTGCGCGGCGATGAATTCGCGCAGAACCTGCCGGGCAAGCTCCTCGTCGTCCACGATCACGGCCCGAATTTTTGCAGCAGGTGCGCGGGTCATGCGGGTTGCTCCTCGCTTTCAGTGGGCAGAGTCAATGCCACGTGATAACGATCGCCTTCGGTCTTTACTGCGAAGCTAGCGCGATTGCCGTAGCGCGCCTGCAGCCGCTGGCGCACATTCGCCAGGCCCACGCCGCTTTTCCGCCGCGGCGGAGCTTCGGGGTCGAAACTATTTTCCACGATGATGGTAAGGTTGCCGTTCTGCGCGTGAACGTCCAGGCGAATCCATCCGCCCTCCACCAGATTGGCGATGCCGTGCACGACGGCGTTTTCCACGAGCGGCTGCAGCAGCAGCGGCGGCACCGGTACGTGCAGAGCAGACTCGTCAATATTTTCTTCCATTTGAATCCGCGCGCCGAAGCGGACTTTTTCAACGGCGAGAAACGCGCGGATGAGTGAAAGTTCTTCCTCCAGCGGAATCGCAGCTTTTTCTCCCAGGCCCAGGGTGCGGCGCAAAAAATCGCCAAGCAGGATGCACATTTCGCGGGCTTTGGATGCATCGGAGCTCGTGAGCGCGCTGATGGAATTCAAACTGTTAAAGAGGAAATGCGGATTCACCTGGGCTTTCAGGGCACGGAGTTCGGCGTCGCGCGCCAGCACGCTGGCTTTCATCACGCGAGCTTCAGCGTCGCGCGAAGCTTCCACCGCGATGATCACGTAATACAAAGTGACCCACAGAAGATACAGCAGCAGGCCCGTAACGATTACCAAAGGAACTTCCGGGCGGAAGCGGTGGCTGAGCCCCGGAAAGTATTGCATCTTGGTTAGTGTGCTGGCCAGGCTCTCCGCCGCGACGGCCCAGATAATCGCAGCGATGAGCGCAGCGGTTAGATGAGTGGCAATCAGGCGGCCCAGGCCATATTTTTCCAGCGGGTTGCCGCGGCACGAATACCACGAAGTCAGGCACAGAAACGCGTACAACAAACAGAGCGGTACGGAAAGCACCAGCGCTTCGCGATCGCCAATCTCGTGAGAAACGGTCAGGAGGTAAGCGAGCAGCCCTGCGATGGGAATCCACGCAAGCAGGTAAATTAAGACGCGGCGGAATTGGCTGAGTATGGGATGCATGATTGCGCTTTAATTCTTTACGACGATCCCGCCCATCAGGCTCATGCCCTTCATGATCAACCGCTTCTGCGTGCCGGGGACGGTGGCTGGCTGCTGGTCGGTTTCGTCAACGAACGCGCCGAACAGACTGATGCCTTCCATGGATACCAGCCAGTCGTCCGGAACTTTGATTTCGCCGCCGCCCATGAAGGACATGGCTTCGATGGTCGCCTCATCGCCTTCCATGTCCGCCTGGCGCAGGTCAATTTGAAATCCGCCCATCACGGACAAGACGCTCCCGCCTTTGAATTTCTTGCTGGTGATGCGGCGCTTGAAGCCGCCGAGAATTGCCACACCGTTGAAATCAGCGTCCGGCGAACCCACCTTACTCCAGCGATTGAAAATCTCCGGCCACTGAGTTCTCGTAGTGCCATCGGGACGGATGCGCGGGCCGGCAGCTTGCCAGATCATCAGCACGCCGACGCCGATGATTATTAGCGGCCAGACAGTGTCAAAGCGGATGTGCGCGACGCCGAGATTTTCCAGGATCAGCAGCCCGCCGATCGCCAGCAGGCAGATTCCCCATATGCCGCGCCCGCCGCGGCCCCGGCAATCAATCAGCATCGTGGTTCCGGCGGCAACCAGCACCACCGGCCAGAAATAGCTGAACACGCGGTCGGCGTTGATCAGGCCTTGTTGGTCGAGCAGGAGCACCACGCCGGCGGCGACGATCAGCGCGCCGAAGATGAAGCTCCAACTGTAGGAACGGTTGCTTCCCATGATTGTTAACCCCTCCGGGACGCGGAGAAGCGATTTTCCTGTGTGGCTAGCAAGATTGCGAAACCCAGGCCCACCAGAATCAGCGGCCAGTAACGCAGCAGCTCTCCCGCGCTGGGGAGATTCAGGCGCATGGAGAGGATATTCCAAATGTCGCCGACCATCATGGAAAAGAGCCAGAGGTTGCCCAAGCGAAGATGGCCATAGCCGAGCTCGCCCAGCTGGAAAACGATACCCAGCAGGATGAGCAAGGCCGCTCCAGCGACGGGGATTCGCGCGCTGGAAAATACCGAGGTCATTGGCGACTGGCCGTTTGTGCTGGTCATGGTGTTGTCTCCGATCCGAAGTGCGTTGCCGTTCATGAGGCGAGAATAGAGGATGGCGGGAGGCGCGTCTCGCGTTAATCGGCGAATGGCGGTTGGGCACCGGCGAATGGCGGCGTCTTGGCCGCGAAGGAGGTAAACGAAGTGGAGGAAATAGCGAGGTTAGAGGAGAAAACCAGCCACAGAGTGGAGATTTTGATTTTGTAGCGGCCGGTCCCGGTTTGTGGGACCGGGCAGCCGTTAGAGTTGGCTTGCCAGCGGAAGCCGCCGTGGCGGACGCCATCCGCGGTGCGGCTATCACCGATGGCGGTCCCGCAAAGCGGGAGCGCCGCCACAAATACCTTACAGCGGGCGGCGTTTCGCGGCCGTCTGCTGGATTACGACAAAGACATGCCGATCCAGAACGCAGCGGTCAGGATGCCTGTGAGCAGCAGCATCAGGCGCAGCCGCTTCTTGCGCACGGCAACGATTATCACGCCCATCGCGCAGAGCAGGAAACCGAGCTCCGGCCAGAACATCCCCGCGTTAAAGGCGGTGCTGGAAGCGTTCGCTGGATCCTCAAGCCAGAAGGACGCGAACGAAGTGGCAGCAGTAAGCGAAGCAGCTACCGCTCCCGCGAGCGCCAACCCTTTCGCCCACTCTGGTACAACCCACTCTTTTTTCGCATCGCGCCAGTCAAGCCACGTTTGCGCTACTACCAATGCTGCTACCACTAGAACGAACAGCGCCACGTCCCCCTCCCCAAGCGCGTACCGTTGCAGCTCCTTGAAAACTTCCCGGCACCGGAGGCGCATCGCTTAGCGGAGCGAAAGTTCCGTTGCTGGACGTAGAGCCGAAACGGCACGAGGGCCGTTGCTGCCGAATCACACCCTCAGTACGCAGCCGCCTTTGCCTGCAGCGGCTTTGCTGCTTCGACAGACCCCGTTGCTTTTTCCTTTATGCATTGCACTGCTTGCAAATCAAGTTCTTCCTGCGCCAAGCGCCTTAGCATGGTTTGAATTACGCTGCTGCCTGTCGGTGCCATTCCCAAGGTTCTCCTGGCGATCCTTACAAACTCGACGTCCGCGGATGCGGCGGTATCGTCGCAGAGACTACGACGGATTGAACTCGTTCGTCAAAATCATTCTTTCGCTCAATAGGCGCGCCTGCGTGAAGCGCTCGGCGGTCTCTTCGGACGAGCCTCCCGGAAGCTCATGCAGGATGCGCTTGAGTTCCTCGTCGAAGAGGCGCGTGACGAATTCGGGCGTGTGCGCGACCGGCTCTCTTTGCTCGTTGAGCACGCGGGTGACGTCGCAATGGCGCATGCGCTGCGCGATCATTAATCGGTAGATGCGGTCGGTGGCCAGGTCTTCCATGTAGCCATCAAGCAGGCTGGCGCCGCGGCCGCTGAGCACGCCGTGGCGATAGCGAATTACGGTGCGCACGGCCGCACGCGTGCCTGAAAGGGTGCGCTGGCCAACTCCTGCAGGTATCGGGCGCAGGTCCGGATGAGTTTCGTGGTTTGCCGGCCGCGCCTGCAACTGATTGGGGGCGGGGAACTGCTTCACGGCGATTTCGTTCTGATCGGGATGGCCGGTCCACGCGCCGTCCATCAGGGACATGGCTTCGTTCTTTTTGTCTTTTTCCAGCACGGCCAGGGCGCGGGCGTTGAGCTCAGCATCCTCGCGGCTGGGAAATAGCGCGGTCATGCCGCCGATGGCCAACATACCGTGCTTGTGGCAAATCTCGGGAATGTTGGTGCGCAAGTTTTGGAAGAAGGCTACATCGTGCGGGATCGTATTGCGATCGGGCAGCACCCAGTTCGGATCGTGCAAATTGAAATGGATTAGGCTCGCCATGTAATCCCAGCGGCCTAGATTGAGCGCGAGAAGATGGTCGCGCAGATTGTAGGCGAACTCTTCCATTTGATAGGCGAGCGGATGGGATTCCACTAGCGCCATGCACTTGATGTAGTCGCGCGGCCAACCCTTGGCGCTGGCGACTGCGCGGAACAGATCGCGCCACCACAGCGCTTCGTCGGCGGATTCGGACTTTGGAATGTAGAACGTCAGCGGATGCTTCAGCTCTTCGGGGTTGAGTTGAAAGGCGATCAGCGCGACGTCGAGTAATGACGCGGGAAGCATCTCGCAGCCAAACACACCAGCTTGGCGCAGGTGCAAACCGCGTGGGCGGAGAGAAATCACGGTGTTGCCGCGCTGAATGGTTACGGTGCGGTCGCGCTTGCGGTCGAAATAGCTGAGCTCGCCGCGTAGCGCCGCAAGGATGTTGTTTACGCCTTGCATCAAACGCAGCCAGGTGTTGGCCATCGAATCTTCCAGGTCGAGCATGACGCCCGGAGCGCCCGAATTCAGCATTTTCACCACGAGTTCGGCGTCATCGGCTGGGCCGGTCATTTGGTTGCGTTGATCCTGGCACCATGCGGGAAGCTCGATGCGCCAGGCGTCCTGGGTAGCGGCTGAAGGCGGCAAATAGTTGGGCAGATGCCCGCGGTGGGATGCTTCAAGCGCCGCCGCACGGCGAGTGATTAGTTCAACTTGGCGCGGCGTGAAGGCGCGATGAAACGGTAGCAAGAATTCGATGAACCCGGCTGGCAGCTCGCGCGCGGCATCGAAACCTTCAGGCGCCGTGTTCATCGCTTGAACGGGTTCGAGGTCGGGACTCAATTCGGTTCTCGTGCTTGCCATAGATGCCAACGGGCCGCCTGGTGATTCACGCCAACTCAGTTTCTGAAGTGCCAAACTGTCGTCGCTCCGTCGCGACGGTCTTCCAACAGCTCCGGAGCCCGAGTGGGAACGCTCTGAGGGGGAGGCTCCGCAGCTGAGAAGGCGAATACAGGGTGGCAATCAGGCTTCCAAAGGGCCGGGGCGACCGAGAACGAGCAGTGGTCATGTAAGTGCTTGCAAAAATTGAAGATAGAAGCACCAGCGGAATCACGGAATGGCGCGGAGGCAAGAAAGTCAAGTCCAACATCGTGGCAACTTCCCCGCAGACCAACACAATGTCCTATTTAGGAAACGTTTTGCATGGCCGGTTTAGGGGCTGCTGGAAAGGATTGACGGGCGGATTCGGCTAGATCCAGGAGGATCGCTTGCGCAAGTGACGGCGGTTCGCGCTGCTAGCCGGTCCGGCCGCTTCGGGGTGCCACTTCCATCACCGGGGCTGATTCCGCAGAGCCGGGACGAGCGCGTTCTCTGCTACGATAATCGTGCTTATGCGAAAACCTTGGGTAATCGCGCATCGTGGCGCTTCTGGGCACGCGCCGGAAAACACGCTCGCCGCGTTCGAGCGGGCCGTACAGCTGGGCGCCGGATTCATCGAGACCGACCTGCACCTTACGCGCGACGCGCGATTCGTGGCTATCCACGACTCGACGCTGGAGCGCACCACGAATGGGCGCGGGAACGTCCATGACTTCACGCTGGCCGAATTGCGCAACCTGGATGCGGGCATGTGGTTCGACCGGGAATTCATGGGGCAGCGCATACCGACGCTGGAAGAGGTGCTGAAATTCGGGAGCGAGCACGACGTTATTTTTTATCTGGAAGTGAAATATGACGCCGCCTGGGGCATGCACCATTCGCTGGTGGCGGAACTGCACAAATCGCAAAGCACCGCGCGCACCATCGTGATTTCCTTCGACCAGTCCACGCTGACGGCGCTGCGCCAGGTGGATTCCACGATGATGATGGGATTGCTGGTGGACGAGCCGCAGGAAGATTACGCGAAGGCTGCCATCGAACTGGGCGTGCGGCAGCTCTGCCCCAGGGCAAATCTGGTGACGCCAAAATTGGTACAGGACGCTCACGGAGTGGATCTGCAGGTGGCCACGTGGACCGTGGATGAACCGGAAGTGATGCGCGCGGTGGCCGCGGCGGGCGTGGACGGCATCATGTCAAATTTTCCTGATCGGCTACAGACGGTCCTCGAAGAGATTACGTAGCGAGATGGTGTTGTTCATCACGTCGAAACACACTACACTTCCGCCACCTTGATTAATCGCAAGCATCGCGGATTTCCTTTTCAATGGGCACTTCCAACCGCGCAGCTGGCTTTTTGCATCGTGCTGTTGTGGCCGTTGCGATATTTTTATGCGTGGCAGCTGCAAGTTGCGATTCACGTGTATCGAGCACCCGGAACACCCGCCCCGCTGCCCCAGTATCCGAAATTGAATTCCTCGATCATTCTCGACCCATTGCCAATGAATCTGAGCGAAAGCGCGACCTTGAAGAAGGAGCAGCGAGAGGTCTCCGTGGCTGCGCTCAACTTGCCAGCGGGCTTGCTGCAGGCTCCCTCCTTACGCGATTCTTAGCGGCAAGCACAGGGAATGGAGGCCCCGAGGGGTGTACTTCTTTCAGTCGTGGCGAGCCGTGAGTTGGCCGATCCTTTGCATTCCGTTTTGGTGGCTGGCCGGTTTGAGCATCGAGGCTCTGAGCGCTGCCAGACATGACTTGCTACAGCCGCGAATCGGATGGGCCGGCACGTGTGTTGCCGTGCTCGTGTTTGTGTCAGGAGCTGGGATTGCTATTGGGACACTCGTTGACACGAGCACTCACGATGACTGGACGATGATCCTTTTTGGTACGGGAGGCGCGCTTTGGGCCGCGCTTGGCGGATTGACGATCGCGGCCCGTGTAGTCCAATGGTGGATCCGGCGGCGATTGAGGCGCGCGGGCGGCGGCGAAGCTGAAACGCAGCCGGCTGTTTAACGAGTTGGCAGCGCGGCGCGAAAGTTAGTGAATCGCGTCGTGGAGCGCGGCGAACTGGGCCAACGTGAGTTGTTCGGCGCGAGCGTCGGGGCGAAGCGCGGCCGCTGCGAGAGCTTCGTGGATTTTTTTGTCACCGGCGATGCTGAGCAAGTTATTGCGCAGCGTTTTGCGTTTTTGGCTGAAGCAAGTCTGCACGAATTCCAGAAAATGCTTTTCGTTCGCTTCTCCCGTGATGTTGAGGTTCGCTTGTGCGCCGGGCAGCGTCATGCCTACCAGCGCGGATTTTACTTTTGGTGGCGGGCGGAACGCGCCCGGGGGGATCCGCAGCGCGATTTTGGGCTGCGCATAAAATTGGCACAGCGCGGAAAGATATCCGTAGTCGTGCACGCCGGGATGCGCCGCGATGCGCTCGGCCACCTCTAATTGAATGACGATGTGAATAGAAGCGATCCGCGCCGCCCAGCGGAACAGATGATGGAGGATGGGCGAAGTGATGTAGTAAGGCAAGTTTCCGTAGATGTGAAGCGCTCCATCCGCTAGATCGCCGATGTTGGTCGCGAGAACGTCCGCGGAAACGATTTCAAGGCCGGACCATTGGTCTGGTTGCGTATCCCGTGCAGCGCGCAGGCCCTCTGCGAGTCTCTGGTCTGCTTCGATGACAATGACGCGGCGGCCGTCGCCCACCAGCAGCTGCGTCATTTCGCCATGGCCGGGGCCGATTTCGATCCACGTTTGATTTGCAGCAAGCGGTAGCGTCGCCAGGATGCGTTTGCGCCATCCGATATCATGCAGGAAATGCTGGCCTAAGCGTTGGCGTGACATGTGTGGTGCGAGTGTAGCAACGCACGCCGAAAAACTAAATCAATGCAGCCCAAAATAAGAAGGACCGAGCTTGACGAACTTCCGGCGTTCCGATACCGTTTGCGTTTCTGCTGACGGCTTATGAAAATCCTGTTCATAGCATCGGAAGGCCTGCCGTACTCGAAGACCGGCGGCTTGGCGGACGTGGTGGGCGCGTTGCCCAAGGCGCTAGCCGAGATGGGCCACGAAGTGGCGGTGCTGCTGCCTCGGTATCGCGGAAACAAAATCACTTCGATTCTGGTTTCCAGCGTCACCGTAACGTTGGGCGATAAACTGCGCTTTCCCGCGATTGGCGAAGGCGTGGCGGTCGCCGGCGTGCGCTATTTTTTCGTGGACGACCGCACATTCTTCGACCGCGAGCAGCTCTACGGCGAAAAGGGCGCGGATTATCCGGACAACGCCGAGCGCTTCACGGAATTTTCGCGCGTGGCCATCGAATTCATGAAACGCGTCTGGCTGCCCGACGTGATTCATTGCCACGACTGGCAGACGGCGCTGGTGCCGGTGCTTCTCCGCACACAGCACGCAGAAGATCCCGTAGTACGCGGCCTTCCGGTGGTTTTCACGATTCACAATATCGGCTACCAGGGAATATTTCCGCAGGCGGTGATGCGCACCATCGGCCTGCCCGACACTTTTTTCACCATGGACCGCCTCGAGTTCTACGGCCGTGTAAATTTTCTGAAGGGCGGCCTGCTCTATGCCGATTACCTCACTACCGTGAGCCGCCGCTACGCCCAGGAAATTCAAACTCCTGAATTCGGCAACGGACTCGAAGGCGTGATTCGCAATCGCGCCGACCGGCTGATAGGCATCCTGAACGGCGTGGACTACTCGGTGTGGAGTCCCGAGGTGGACACCTTCATCACGCAGAATTATTCCGTGCATAATCTGGAAGCGAAGAAGGCCGACAAGAAAGATCTTCTCCAGCAGTTCAAGCTGCCCGCGGACAAGCCCGAAAATCTCGAGCGCCCGGTAATAGGAATCGTCTCGCGCTTCGCGGATCAGAAAGGCTTCGACCTGATTGCGCGCATTGCCACTGACGTGATGAAAGAAAATCTCACGCTCGTGGCGCTCGGCACCGGCCAGCCCGAGTACGAAAAACTCTTCAAGGACATGGCCGAGAAATATCCCGGCCGCGTAGGCGTGAAAATCGGCTACGACAACGCCCTCGCGCACAAGATCGAAGCCGGCGCGGACATATTCCTGATGCCTTCGCGCTACGAGCCCTGCGGCTTGAACCAGATATACAGCTTGCGCTATGGTACCGTGCCGGTGGTGAGGGCCACCGGCGGTCTGGACGACACCGTACAGAACTTCGACCCCAAAACTCATCATGGAACCGGGTTTAAGTTCGAGGCGTACGATGGCCGCGCGCTGCTGGACGCGTTGCGGGCGGCACTAAAGCTCCAGCGTGACCCGAAAAGCTGGCAAACGATCCAGAAGAACGGCATGGCCAAGGATTTTTCCTGGAAGGCTTCGGCTGCGGCTTATGTCACACTATATGAAGCAGCTAAGAGGGCACGAATCCCGCGGGCGGCTGGGACATCTAAAGGATAGCGCTGGAAACGTTTCCCGCAGCACATTGGGAGGCGTAGTGCGGCGCTACAAGGGAAGATAAGGGACAACATGTCAGAAAATATCCAGGCAGTAAACGACGCAAGCTTTGAAGCAGACGTAGTAGAAGCCAGCAAGACCCAGCCGGTGATGGTGGACTTCTGGGCGGATTGGTGCCGCCCCTGCCACATGCTCACTCCGACCGTGGAAGAGCTTGCCAAAGAGCACGCGGGAAAGCTCAAAGTAGTGAAGCTCAACGTGGATGAAAATATCAACGCGGCGGGCAAATTCAATATTCGCGGCATTCCCACGCTGCTGATTTTCAAAGGCGGCCAGGTTGCCGACCAACTCGTAGGGGCCCAGCCCAAAGAGCAGATCGAGAAGGTCATCCAGCGCCACATTTCGTAGCCTGATTTCACTCCAAGCCAGGTGAGCCCACGTGACGACGACCGGCGGCGAACCGCAGCTGACGTTGCCGGTTAGCGGGCCGACTTTGAAGAACTGCGCGGCGTGCGGCCAGGAATTCAGCTGCGGTGCGCCGACGCCGGGGTGTTGGTGCGAAGAATTGCAAATCGCGGACAGCGTCTTGAGCGAGCTGCGGTCGCGTTACGCGGACTGCTTGTGCCGAGGGTGCCTTTCAGCTGCAACAGCTCAGAGCGCGGCCCCTGGCAAGCGCTCAACGTAGTAACGCTCATCCCGCTCTGCCGAATGGGCGCCTTTGACTTTGCTTTTGATTTCGTAGCGGCCGGTTCGGGTTCATCGAACCGGGCAGCCTCTCATGTCCCATGAAACTTAAAAAAGAACAGCAGCGCTGCCATTGGGCGCAGAAGCCGCTGATGGTGGAGTATCACGACAAGGAATGGGGCAAGCCGGTGCACGACGACCGCGTGCTCTTCGAATTCCTGATATTGGAGGGCGCGCAGGCAGGCTTGAGCTGGGAGACCATTCTCAACAAGCGCGAGAATTACCGCCGGGCATTCGATCAATTCGACGCAGCGAAAATCGCGCGCTATGACAAGCGCAAAGTGCGGCAGCTGCTCGCGGATGCTGGCATCGTCCGCAACCGGCTGAAGATCGCAGCCACCATTTCCAACGCTGCTGCGTTTCTGGAAGTGCGCCGCGAATTCGGATCGTTCGATAAATACATCTGGCAGTTCGTCGGCGGCCGCACCAAGAAAAATGATTGGGTCACCTCGCGCAAGATTCCGGCGCGGACGGCTGAATCGGATGCCATGAGCAAGGATTTGAAAGCGCGCGGCTTTCGCTTCGTCGGCACCACGATTTGTTACGCGTTCATGCAAGCCGTCGGCATGGTCAACGACCATGCGCGCGATTGCTTCCGCCATAAATCGGTTGGCTAGCTCGTCCGCTTCTGGGTGGTGCCAATAGTAGGTCAGTTTCCGGTAACGGAATTAATCAGCACCTAGGCCGCGTTAGTTAGCGGATGCCGGCAACTTCGTAAAACGAAGCGCACAGCGCGATCTGGTCTGTGCCCGAGCTTTCTGAGTCGTAGAAAATCGGAACGACCATTCCCGCTGAAAATGAGCGAGTGTTATCCGGAGATGAGGCGGTAATCAATCGACCAGAGATATCAAGAAATTCATAAGTGATGGCTCGACCCCTCCTCCGCCGCAAGCGCACATCAGTGACCTTCCCAATCGAGATTTCTCCATAGGAAACGAGTCGCCTATCTCTAATCGAAATCCAAAACGCTAACAGCGAAAGAATTGGCGGCAGCATTATGAATGGTATCGCGCTCGGGAGGTCGGAATTCATCACGTGTTTGGCAGGGTTGGCGCGCCATTCAACAACTAGAAATCCAACCGACAAGCACGGAATAATCACGCCTGTCGCAATCAGCAACGTACTCCAGAAACGATAGCCGTGTTTGAGACGCACATTTCGTGGAGGCGGACTAGCCTTCCAAGCATTCCATTGCGCAAGCTGATTGGATTGTGAGGGCGCAGGGGCCGTAGTCACCCCTCGATTTTATTATCAAATGATAGCCACGGCGAAAATGTGTGCTGACTAGTTTGAGCGACTGGTCAACATCTGGTCAGTCGCGTCATCGGAAACTGAGCCACCACCCTCCTGCCCTTACGCTTGCTTCAAAAGCAGGTGGAGGCTAGAATTGCTCGTACTTGTTTTTGCGTCAGCCCTCCTGTGGTGCTTCTGGTGTCAGCGACAGGGGCAAGGTGCGGCCTGACGAGGGGTGGGGGCGGAGCGAGTGACTGAGAAGGCGCGAACGAAAGCGGTCTGCGTAGTGGGCGCGCAATGGGGCGACGAGGGCAAAGGTAAAGTGGTTGATTACCTGGCGCAGTCGTTCGACTACACGGCGCGCTACGCGGGTGGGCACAATGCCGGCCACACCGTCATTTTTAATAATCACAAATACATTCTGCAATTAATTCC
Source organism: uncultured Acidobacteriota bacterium (assembly GCA_963748395.1). GTDB lineage: Bacteria > Acidobacteriota > Terriglobia > Acidiferrales > UBA7541 > Palsa-295. The sequence continues at coordinate 320,857 of CAVVIP010000001.1, forward strand.
CAGCGGCATTCTGCGGCCGGAGAAGAAAGCGGTGATCGGCGCGGGAACTGTGGTGGATCCCGCCGCGCTGGTCGCGGAGCTGGAAAATCTGAAGCGGTCGGGTATCGAAGTTCGCGGGCGGCTCTTTCTGAGCGATCGCGCCCACCTGATTTTTCCTTATCATCGCGAAATGGATAAGGCCGCGGAATCGGCGCGCGGGGCTGCGGCGATCGGCACCACTTCGCGCGGCATCGGTCCGGCGTATGAAGACAAAATGGCGCGGCGCGGGATTCGCGTGTGCGATTTGTTCGATCCGGCGGGCTTCAAGGAAAAACTGGAGCGCGTAATCGCCGAAAAAAATGCGATCAGCCGCGCCACATATGGCCATCCACTGGAAACTGCCGGCATCTACGATCAATATATGGAACTGGCCGCGCACATTCATGGCCTGGTGGCGGACACGGGCGTATTGTTGAATCGCGCGCTGGACAACGGCGAATCGGTGCTGTTCGAGGGCGCGCAGGGCACCATGCTCGATATTGATCACGGAACCTACCCGTACGTTACTTCGTCGAACGCAACATCGGGCGGCGTGGCCACGGGGCTGGGAGTTGCGCCGACGCGCATTTGCGGAGTAGTGGGCGTCACCAAGGCTTACACCACGCGCGTGGGCAGCGGACCATTTCCCACGGAGATGCCTGACTTGGACGCGCAGGCGTTGCGCGAACGCGGCCAGGAATTTGGCGCGGTGACGGGCAGGCCGCGGCGCTGTGGTTGGCTGGACCTGGTGGTGCTAAAGTTTGCCAAAATGTTGAGCGGAATTGATTCGCTGGTTGTGACCAAGATGGACGTGTATGACACCCAGCCGGAAATCAAAGTTTGCACCGGGTATAAATATAAGGGCAAGGTTCTGGAGAATATGCCGGCGGATGTGGAGACGCTGACGCAGGCCAAGCCTGTGTACGTCACGCTACCCGGATGGCAGAAGCCCACGCCGGGCATTCGCGACGTGAAGGAATTGCCGGAAGCCGCGCGCAATTATCTGAATTTTATTTCTGAGCAACTGCAGGTTGAAATTGGAATGATTTCCACCGGGCCGGAACGCGACGCAACCATTGTTCCGCAAGGGACGAGACTCGCTTCCTGGCTCTAAGGCGCCATGCTTTCCTACGAAGCCGCCCGCGCAAAAGTGATTGAAGTAATCTGCGCGCGGCATTGTGCGCCTCCCCCTCCCACCGAAACCATCGAATTTGCCGATGATCCCTCACGAGTGCTCGGGCGCATCGTGGCGGAAGAAGTGCGCGCGGACCGCAATTATCCGCCGTTCAATCGCTCCACGCGCGACGGTTTTGCCCTGCGGGCTGCGGATGCTGCGCAACCGGGCGCGAAGTTGCGGCTGATTGGCGAAAGCCGCGCGGGCGTGCCGTTCGATGGCATCGTCGAGCCGGGGACGTGTGTGCAGATCATGACGGGAGCTCCGCTCCCGCGCGGCGCGAATTCGATTTTGATGAATGAGTACGCGCGGATCGAGGGCGAGTACGTTGTAATGCAGGAAGCGGCGCGTGAGGGCGCGCATTTTGTACTCGAAGGGCAAGAAACACGGATAGGAGAGAGCGTGCTCACGCGCGGCACGCGGCTCAGCTATGCCGAGTTGGCGATTGCCGCGCAGGTAGGGCGTTCGCAGCTGGTAGTGGCCAAGAAGCCGCGGGTCGCCATTCTTTCCACCGGCGACGAATTGGTTGACGTGGAGCAGGCACCCAAGAAATATCAGATCCGCAATAGCAACAACGTCTCGCTGGCGGCGCAAGTGGTGCTCGCGGGCGGCGAACCGATGATGCTGGGGAACGCGCCGGACAATCCGGGGGAACTGCGCGAGCAAATCGAGCTGGCGCTGGATGCGGATATTGTGGTGCTGACGGGCGGAGTGTCAGTCGGGAAATACGATCTGGTGGAGCAGGTATTGCGGGAGATGGGCACGGAATTTTTCTTCGATGCCGTGGCCATACGTCCGGGCAAGCCCGCGGTGTTCGGTTTTTGCGGAGACAAGCCGGTGTTCGGATTGCCTGGAAACCCCGTTTCCACGATGGTCACCTTCGAGCTATTCGTGGTTCCGGCGATTGAGCTGCTCAGCGGGCAGAAGCCACATTCTTTGAAGCTGCTGAAGGCCAGGCTCGCGCATCCTTTGAATGAGAAGCCGCCGCTGGCGCATTTTCTGCCAGCGCGTGTTAGCTGGCCGGAGGGCGAGCCGGTGGTGGAAGCGATTCACTGGGAAGGCTCGGGCGATATCGGGTCCGTGGTGAAGGGCAATTGTTTCTTGGTCGTGCATGAGACGAAGCAGGTGTACGCCGCCGGCGAAATGGCCGATGTCCTGCCGCGCCGCGGATTGTTCTGAACGCTTTTGGTCGTGTAGCGGCCGGTTCAGGTTCATCGAACCGGGCAGTCTGTGACGCTGCCTTTGATTTCACAGTCGTAGCGCCGCCCCTCCGCACGCAGGAGTCATGTACACACACAACCCTTTGCATTTCGCGCCTCACACGTGCATCATGAATCTGTGAAAATGTCGAACACAACGCGTAGCCGAACCAGCGCCTCTGACGATGCGACGAGCGTCGTCACCCTGAGGAAGGCGCTTTTGCCTCATGCCGGGCGAAGGATCTCTCTCGCCTACTTCAAGCCCCTCCGCCTCTCAAAACGCCAATTTCTATTCGCAACAAATGAGCGGTTCTCTCGCACTTCCAATTTTGCAACTCCCACAAAACAAAGCACTTCACTTTTTCTATTCGATACAAATGAGCAGTCGCCAGTCACGAGTCACCCAGCACAAATCTGCAATCGCGACTTACTACTCGCCGAACCCGCATTTCTAATCGGTACACCTAGCCGATTAGAAATCGAGCTAACTCGCTCACAGCAAACGAGAAAACATTTTCTAATCGGTACGATTCGTCCACTTTACCGCTCGCGCCGCATCTGCCCGCGGTCCCCGGTTTTCGGCGCACCCGTCAGCTCTCGGATGTTCTGCGCAGTTCGGGCTGCGCGGGTCGCGAGCCGCGGGTCGCGCCTCACAAGCTGCGGTTCATCTATCGCTACTCACCGATCACGTATCACCGGCGCCTCATGACGAAACTCTCCCATTACGACGAGAAAGGCCGCGTCCGCATGGTGGACGTTACGGCCAAGCCGGCCACGTCGCGCACGGCGCAGGCGCATGCCCTTATCCGTATGGCGCGCGCAACTGTGAACAGCGTGCGGCGGCTGAAATCTCCGAAGGGCAGCCCGCTGGAAATCGCGCGAATCGCAGGAATTGGCGCGGCCAAGCGCACCGCGGAGCTGATTCCACTTTGTCATCCCCTTTCATTGACTCACATAGATGTGAACGCCAAGCTGTGCCAGAATGGAATTGAGCTCACCTCCGAGGCGACGGCTACCGGCCCGACCGGCGTCGAGATGGAGGCTCTGGTGGCGGTGTCTGTCGCAGCGCTGACGATTTACGACATGTGCAAAGCGCTGGAACGCGGCATGGAAATCACCGAGGTCTACGTGGTGAAGAAGGCCGGCGGGCGAAGCGGCACGTACGTGCGTCCTGGGAAGCGTGTGAAGCGATGACCCCGATGAAGGATGTCAAAGTCCTGGTGGTGGATGATAACGCGCTGATCCTCGACCTATTGATGAAGGGTTTGCTGCCGCATTGCGATGCGCGTGCTGCCGCCGATGGCGCCGACGCGCTGCTTAAAATCGTGGATGATCCGCCGGATCTGGTGGTGTGCGACTACCGCATGCCGGGCCTCGATGGACGCCAGTTGTACGAAAAACTGCGCGGGCGCCAACAGACCAAGGCAATCCCGTTTATTTTTCTGGCGAGCCGCAGCGACATCGAAGAAAAACTACGCCCCATCGTGGAAGGCGTCGAGGAATTCATCCCCAAGCCATTTTTTCTGAAGGACCTGGTGCGCCGCGCGAAAAAAGTGGTGGACCGCCTGCAGTTGGAAAAATTGCAAAATCGCCAGGTGCGCCCGGGGGTGGTGCAGGGGCGGCTGGAAGAAATGTCCATCATGGATTTGATGCAGTCGCTGGAGATGGGGCAGAAATCGTGCCAACTTACGATTCGGCGTGGCGAAGAGAGCGGCGACCTTTATTTCGCGTCCGGGCAATGTAAAGACGCGCGACTGGGAGCGCTGGAAGGTGAAGCGGCCGTGTTTGAAGCCGTGCGCTGGCCAGAGGGCGAATTCGAAATTGATTTCAATCGCGCGCCCACGCGCGACATCATTTCGCGCACCACCACGGGGCTGCTGATGGAAGCGTTGCGGTTGGTGGATGAAGGCCAGCGCGACGGCGAAAGCGAAGACGCGCCGGTCACCGAAGGATAGTCGCGGGATAGTCGCGGCCCACACCATGCGGGTTTCCATTCTTACAGTGAGCGATTCAGTAGCCGGCGGGAAGCACGAAGATAGTTCCGGGCCGGCCGTAGCGGGCCGCTGCAGGGAACTGGGCTGGGAAATTGTGTCGGCAGCAGTGCTGCCGGACGATCGCGACAGCATTGCCGAGCTTTTGCGGAAAACAGCCGATGCGAAAGTGGTGGATTTAATCCTCACCACCGGCGGCACCGGGGTCGGGCCGCGCGATGTGACTCCGGAAGCGACGATTTCTATTTCGGAGCGGCTGATTCCCGGATTTGCGGAGCAGATGCGCGCGGAAGGATTGAAGAAAACGCCGCGGGCGATTTTGTCGCGCGGAGCTGCCGGAATTCGCGGGACCACGATGATTATTAATCTGCCGGGAAGTCCGCGGGGCGCTGTGGAATCGCTGGATGCTATCGCTGCGCTGCTGCCTCATGCCGTGGATGTGCTGCACGGCGCACGTCACTAATACAATCGAAGAGACCCATCGCAGTTGCGTTTTCGACCGGCCCTGTCCGCTTTCTCCCACCCAAAAAACAGAAATTTTTGTGTCGGATGATGCTGGCTGTGAGTTGACCGCTGTGCTAGGATGCGCTGTTCCTGAGTCAACGTTGATCCGGCGATGCCGAGCAAATACATCCCGATTCTGATTTACGCGCTTCTTGCCGCGGCCTTTCCCGCAGTCACCCTTGTTATCTTCAAATTCATTCGTCCAGACATGAAACCGAACGGCGCCAAGCTGGAGCCGTACGAATGTGGTGTCCCGCCGGAAGGTAATGCGCGCGGCCGTTATTCAGTGCGGTTCTACATGGTTGCGATCTTGTTCGTAATATTCGATGTGGAGACGATTTTCCTGTTTCCGTGGGCGATCAAGTACGGGCAGCTTGGAGTGTATGGTCTGGTGACGATGTTGGTTTTCCTGGGAATTTTGCTGATTGGCTACGTGTGGCTGTATCGCAAGGGCGCGCTGGACTGGGTTTAATCGCCGCGTCAGTGGCAGCAATTGCGCGCGGATTTTGTGACTTTGTAGAGTGGATTTGACGTTGTTTTTTGGAGTGTGTTAAAAAGGCGGGCTGCGAGCCGATTGCGGGGCGCGAAATCTAGCGCGTACCGGGCGAGGGCAGCCGATCGAACCGATGGTCAACGACCCTTCGGAAAAAGGTCCAGCCGCAAAACCGCCGGAAGACACGGCGGAAAAGCCTTCTATTCCTTCCCAGCCCGAAACACCTGCAGCCCCAGCTGCGCCTGCTGAATCAGTTGCGGCGAAACCAGCTGTCGCACCGCCCGCAGCGAAACCTGCTGCCGGCGCACCAGCCTCTCCCGGCGCTCCTGCCGCAGCCGCGCCGCCGAAACCTGCTGCACCTCCCGCGGCACCGAAAGAAGCGCCTCCGAAGCCCGTTCCACTGGATAACGAACTGGTGCGACGGCTGAAGGCGCGCTTCGGCGACGCGATCCGCGAAGCTACGCTGGACCGCAAGCAAGCCATCGTGCTGATCGCAGTGGAACAGCTGCGGGAAATTTCGCGCCATTGCCGCGACGAAGAAAAGTTCGACATGCTGGTGGATTTGACCGCGGTGGATTGGCCAAAGCGCGAAAAGAGATTCGACGTGGTGCTGAATCTTTATTCGTTCGCGAAGAACGAGCGGCTGCGATTAAAGGCGCACGCGGGCGAGACCGAGCCGGCGCCCAGCGTCTGCGAGATCTGGCCTGCGGCGAACTGGATGGAGCGCGAATGTTACGACATGTTCGGGATTGTGTTTGAAGGCCACCCCAATCTGACGCGCATTTTGCTGCCTGATGAGTGGCAGGGCCATCCGTTGCGCAAGGATTACGACATTTTGAAACAAGACACGGATTGGGTTCGGGAAAATCTGGGAATCGAGAGCGGGCAGTAACGCCGCAAGACGGCCACGGGCGAATGAGCGACGAGCACACGATAAAAACGATTTCGGGAATGGACAGCGTCAACACCACGGTGCTGGGCGCGGACGAAATCATCTTGAATATGGGGCCGCAGCATCCTTCGACGCACGGCGTGCTGCGTGTGAAATTGAAACTGGATGGCGAGCGCGTGGCGGGCTCGGAATGCATCATCGGCTATTTGCATCGCGGCGTGGAGAAAATCGCCGAGCATCGCAGCTACCAGCAATTTGCGCCGTACGTGGATCGCATGGATTACGTTGCGGCGGTTTCGAATGGGCTGGGATACTGCGAGGCAGTGGAGAAATTGTTGGGGACCGAGGCGCCGCCGCGCGCCCGAGTGGTGCGCACAATTCTGACGGAATTGCAGCGGATCGCGAGCCATTTGCTATGGCTAGGAACGCATGCGCTGGATATCGGTGCGTTGACGCCAGTGTTTTACTGCTTTCGCGAGCGCGAAGAAATACTGAAGATTTTCGAGAAGTATTGCGGCGCGCGACTGACGACCCATGCGTTTCGCATCGGCGGCTTGCAGTACGAGACGTACGACGGCTTCGAAGAAGACACGAAGCGCTTCTGCAACGATTTCGCGCACAAGATTGACGAGTACGAAACGCTGCTCACGGAAAATCGCATTTGGGTCGGGCGCACGAAAGGCGTGGGAATTTTGAACGCGGAAGATGCGATTGCGCTGGGCGTGACCGGGCCGGTACTTCGGGCGAGCGGCGTGAAATGGGATTTGCGCAGGGCGCAGCCGTACGCGGCCTACGACCAATACGAATTCGACATTCCCACACGCGAGACCGGCGACACATACGATCGTTACGTGGTGCGCATGGAAGAAATGCGCCAGTCGCGGCGGATCTGTTTGCAAGCGGTGGAAAATATTCCTACCGGACCGATCATGGCGCGGATTGGCAAAGTGCTAAAGCCGCCGCCGGGCGAGGTGTATCACTCGATTGAAGCGCCGAAAGGCGAGTTGGGTTATTACATCGTCAGCGACGGAACCACGCAGCCTTATCGCGTGCGCGTACGGCCGCCGTCGTTCATTAATTTGCAGGCGTTCGACAAAATGGCGAAAGGCTCGCTGATTGCGGACGTGGTAGCGATTATCGGGACGATTGATATTGTGCTGGGAGAAGTGGACCGCTAAAAGATGGGACATCTGATTCCACAATCGATCATGCCGTTCGTGCTGCCGGTGTTGTACGCGGTGGTGATCGTGGCGGTGTTGCCGCTGCTGGCGGGCTACATCGTGCTGATGGAACGAAAAGTAATGGCGGACATGCAGGCGCGGCTTGGCCCCATGCGCGTGGGGCCGCACGGATTGCTGCAGCCGATTGCCGACGCCGTGAAATTGCTTTTGAAGGAAGACATTATTCCGGACAAAGCGGACCGGCTGATGTTCTGGTTCGCGCCGCTGGTGAGCGTGACGATGGCGTTGCTGGCGTATTCGGCGCTGGCGATTGGTCCGGCGTTTCAGATCGCGGATTTGAATATTGGATTGCTTTTTATTCTGGCCGTCAGCTCGCTCGGGATTTACGGAATTGTGCTGGGCGGATGGGCGTCGAACAGCCACTATTCGCTGCTGGGAGCTTTGCGCAGCGCGGCGCAACTGGTGAGCTACGAAACAGCGGCGGGGCTGGGGCTGATATCAGTGCTACTGCTGGCCGGCTCGCTTTCGATGAAGGATATTGTGCAGGCGCAATCGGATCAGGGCGTGTGGTTCGGCTTTTCCGTGCCGTTCGGATTTTTCATCTATCTGGTGGGCTCCATCGCGGAAACAAATCGCGCGCCGTTCGATTTGCCAGAAGCGGAATCAGAATTGGTGGCCGGATACATGACGGAGTACAGCGGATTTCGCTGGTCGCTTTATTTTCTGGCGGAATACGCGAACATGATTATCGTCGCGGGCATCGCGACGACTTTATTTCTGGGCGGGTGGCTACGGCCATTCGCGCGGATTCACGAACATTTTCCGGGCACGTCCATTGAGTGGTTGGACGCTCTGCCGGCGCTGCTGACGCTGGGCGTGGCGTTGTATTCGCTGAGGCTGGCGCCGAAGCAACCGGTAAAAATTCAGAAAATAGTGATGGTGCTGGTCGCGCTGCTCTGCCTGGCGATTGCCGGCGTGTTGGCGGGCGCGCTATTCGCTCCTCCGGCGGTGATGCAGGGAATTCACGGTGCGTTCTGGTTCATGGCGAAAGTGTTCGCGTACATTTATGCGTTCTTGTGGATCCGGTTTACGTTTCCGCGCTACCGGTTTGACCAATTGATGCGGCTGGGCTGGCGATTTCTGATTCCGCTCGCGCTTGTAAACGTGATCGGGGTGGGCGTGGCGATTGTGCTGCGGCAGCAATTGGCTTGGGGGCCGATCGTGTCGTTGATTCCAACGACGCTGGCGACTTTGGGCGTTGCGATGTTGCTGGCGAAAGACGATGCGCCGATTTCTGAGGCCCAAACGGCGGACGGTGAGTAGATGCAGACGCTGAATCACGCGCTATTTATATTCTTCGCGGTGCTGGCGGTGGCTTCCGCGATCTTGATGGTGACGCGCCGGAATATCGTGCATGGCGCGGTATTTTTGATCACGACGCTATTGGCGACGGCGGGCATTTTTCTGCTGTTGGAAGCAGAGTTCCTTTTCATCGTGCAAGTGATCTTGTATGTGGGCGGGATCATGGTGCTGTTCATCTTCGTGATCATGCTGGTGAATCTGGATGTTGCAATGCGGCAGGTGCAATTCAACCGGCAGTGGGTGGTGGCAGGAGCGTTGGCGCTGGTGCTGGCGGCGCAATTTTTATTTGCGATCTGGGTGGGACGAGGCGCGCTGCGTTTGCCGGCGATGGCTACGGAGGTTTCGCCGAAGAATACTGAAGCGGTTGCGGACGCGTTGTTCAGCCATTACATGCTGCCGTTTGAAATTGCGTCTATTTTATTGTTGGTGGCGATGATTGGCGCGGTGGTGATGGCCAAGCGGAGAATCTGATGAGTCCCGTGAATTATTACGAATATTATTTGTTTTTGAGCCTGGCGCTGTTCACGATCGGCGTGATTGGCGTGCTGACGCGGCGTAACGTGATCATCATGCTGATGTCCATCGAGCTGATATTGAACGCGGTGAATATTAATCTGATGGTTTTTTCGCGGATGTGGGGAACAGTGGACGGACAGGTGTTCGCGATATTCATCATCACGGATGCGGCGGCGGAAGCTGCGGTGGGATTGGGAATTATCCTGGCATTTTTCCACAATCGCGAGACGGTGCTGGCCGATGAAATGGACATCATGAAATGGTGAAGGCTACGCGATGAATCCGCCGTATTTTCTGGAACATATCTGGCTGATCCCGCTGTTCCCACTGCTGACGGCGGCGGTGATGCTGTTCTACGGCCGCAAGCTGGCGAACAACATCGTGAGCTATTTGTGCGCGGGGAGCGTATTCGTTTCGTTTATTTTTTCAGTGGGCGCGTTTTTCCAGCTGATTGCGAAACCTGAAGGGGAGCGATGTTTCAGCAAGGTGCTTTTTGCATGGCTGCCGGCGATCCCGTATCACATGTTCGACGGCAGGCTGGCGAATTTCGTGGCCAGCTGGGAATTTCAGATTGATCCGCTTTCGGCGGTGATGATTCTGGTCGTCACCGGCGTGGGATTTCTGATTCACGTGTATTCCACGGGATACATGGCGCACGAGGGCGGGTATTACCGATTTTTTGGGTATCTGAACCTCTTCATGTTTGCGATGTTGATTCTGGTGCTGGCGAATAATTTCTTGATGATGTTTGTGGGCTGGGAAGGCGTGGGAACCTGCAGTTATTTGCTGATCGGATTCTATTTTCACCGAAAGTCGGCATCCGACGCGGGCAAAAAAGCATTTATCGTCAACCGCGTGGGTGACGCGGGATTCTTGCTGGGAATTTTTCTGTGCTCAGCCGTGCTGGGCACCGTGCGATTCAGCGATATCGGGCCGGCGCTGCTGGCGGGACATTTCCAGATGGGCGATCCCCGGCTGACGGCGATCGCGCTGCTATTGTTTGTGGGCGCGGCTGGAAAATCGGCGCAGATTCCGCTCTACGTGTGGCTGCCGGACGCGATGGAAGGGCCAACGCCTGTGAGCGCGCTGATTCACGCGGCGACGATGGTGACCGCGGGCGTCTACATGGTCACGCGGACTAATGCGATTTATCAATTGGCGCCGAAGGCCATGGGCGTGGTCGCGCTGGTGGGAGCGATCACCGCGCTTTTCGCGGCGACGATTGGCGTCGTACAGAACGACATCAAGAAGGTGCTGGCGTATTCCACGGTGTCGCAGCTCGGCTACATGTTCCTGGCGTGCGGCGTGGGCGCGTTCACGGCGGGGATTTTTCACCTGATGACGCACGCGTTTTTCAAAGGGCTGCTGTTCCTTGCGGCAGGCAGCGTGATTCATGCGCTGTCGGGCGAGCAGGACATGCGCAAGATGGGCGCGCTATCAAAGCGAATTCCGGTGACGTATTGGACGATGTTGATCGCGACGCTGGCGATTGCCGGGATTTTTCCTTTTGCCGGATTCGTGAGTAAGGATCTGATTCTCGGCAAAGCCTACGAAAAAGACGTGCTGCTGTGGGCCATCGGATATTTTACCGCGGGGATGACGGCGTTTTATATGTTCCGCCTGATTTTCATGACGTTCCACGGAACATCGCGCGTGGATCATGAGGTGGAGCACCACATCCACGAGTCGCCGAAGTCCATGCTTATACCACTGGTGATTCTGGCTGCGCTTTCGTTCGTGGGCGGGCTGGTCAGTTGGCCGGAAATTCTGGGGGGCAACAGCCACTTCGTGCACTTTCTGGAGCCAGTCGTGGGGATGGCGCACGAGGCTCGCATGGAGCCGTTGAAGGGGCCGAGTTCGCGCATGGGCGAAATAAATTTGATGTTGATGTCCGAAGGGTTGGTGGTGCTGGGGATTTTGTTCGCGTGGTATCTGTACATCAAACGGACGGAATTGCCGGCGAAAATCGCGAAGAGCCTGAACGGGTTCTATGAGCTGGTGCACCACAAATATTATGTGGACGAGATTTACGACGCGTTGTTCGTAAATCGCGCGAAAGATCTGGGATTGGCGCTGGGGTGGTTCGATACCAACGTGATCAACGGCGTGGGCGTGGACGGCGCGGGATGGCTGACGCGATTTGTGTCGCGGGTTTCGATGTGGTGGGACACGTGGATCGTGGACGGTTCGGTGAAGCTCGGCGCGCGGATTGTGTGGGCGCTTAGTTTTCCGGTGCGGCTGATTCAGGACGGATTGGTGCAGAGTTACATGCTGTTCATCGTGATCGGACTGATCGGATTCCTGGGATATTACGTTTACTTGGCGCATCACGCGGTGCACTAAAGTTTCAGGCGAGCGGGCACGGTCTGCAAATTGCTGGAGTAGAAGAACGCGAGGGAACGGATGCTCTTTTCCGATAGCCACATTTTAAGCACAATTCTCTTCACGCCGCTGGTTGGCGCGATCCTGATGCTATTTATTCCGCGCGAGCGGGCCGACCTGCATCGCTGGATGGGCAATATCTTTGGAATTCTTGGTCTGGTGGTTTCGCTGCCTCTGATATTGCGGTTTCAATCGGGGCCGGAGGCACCGCAATTTCAATTTGTGGAAAATGCGAGCTGGATTCCTTCGGTGGGCGCGCACTTCACGCTGGGGATTGATGGTCTGAGCTTTCTGATGGTGATGTTGACGACCGTGCTGGGCGCAATTGCGATTTTGTCCTCGTGGTCCGCGATCCACAAACGCGAAAAGGAATATTACATTCTGCTGTTGCTACTGCAGACGGGCATGCTCGGCGTTTTCATGTCCTTGGATTTCGTGCTGTTCTACGTTTTCTGGGAAGTGATGCTGGTGCCGATGTATTTCTTGATCGGCGTATGGGGCGGCGACCGACGGTTGTACGCAGCGATCAAATTTTTCCTGTACACACTGGCTGGATCGGTGCTGATGCTCCTCGCGATTCTGGCGATTTATTATTACCGCAATACTTTTGATGTGCGCGCGATTCTGGAACATCCCTTTCTCGCGCAAGACGGCTGGCTACAGAAGTGGCTGTTCTGGGGGTTCTTTTTCGCGTTTGCGATCAAGGTGCCGGTGTTCCCGTTCCACACATGGTTGCCGGACGCGCACACCGAGGCGCCGACGGCTGGTTCCGTTATTCTGGCCGGCGTGCTGTTGAAAATGGGGACATACGGATTCCTGCGCTTTTCGGTGCCGATGTTCCCGGACGCGACCGTGAAATACCGCGGCATCGTGATCGTGCTGTCGCTGATCGGAATCATCTATGGCGCGCTGGTGTGCATGATGCAGAAGGACATGAAGAAGCTCATCGCGTATTCGTCGGTGAGCCACATGGGATTCTGCACGCTGGGGATTTTTGTGCTGACGCCGCTGGGACTTCAAGGCAGCATCATTCAGCAAATCAATCACGGGATTTCCACCGGCGCGCTGTTCCTGCTGGTGGGCGTGTTGTACGAGCGGCGGCACACGCGGCTGATTTCGGAATTTGGTGGGCTATCGACGCCGATGCCGAATTTCGCGGTGGTTTATTTGATCATTACATTGAGCTCGCTGGGGATGCCGCTGCTCAATGGGTTTATCGGTGAGTTCACGATTCTGCGCGGCGTGTTTGAAGTGAGCTGGCAGTGGGCGGCGTGGGGATCGTTCGGCGTGATTTTGGGTGCTGCATATTTGTTGTGGCTGTACCAACGAGTGATGTTCGGATCGGTGACGAATCCTGCGAACGAGCATTTGCCGGATTTGAATGCGCGCGAGTACGCGACTCTGATTCCCCTGGTGGTCCTGGCGTTCTGGATCGGGATTTATCCTTCGCCGCTTTTCAAAGTGGTGGACCAGCCGGTGCGGCGATTGGTGGAGCGCGTGCATCCGGGATACTACTTGGATACACATTCGCCGGGTGAAGCTGCGGCGGGGACTGCTGCCGCCGCGCCCGCCGGCGCACCGGCCGAGGTGAAATAGGTGAACTGGCAGAGCATCTTCGAGCAGACGCGCGGGGATTTCTTCCTGGTGTTGCCGGAAGCGATGCTGGTGTTTTTCGGCTTGGCGATTTTGCTGACGGATTTTCTACTGACCAAGCCGCAAAAATCCTGGAATGCATTGACCGCGATGCTGGGGGTAGTCTTCAGCGCCGGCTCGCTATTCATGCTGCGGGCGTACGCTTCGCCACCGGTAGGTCCATATCCGGCTTTTTATGATTCGATCATGATCGACCCGTTTTTTATTTTCTTTGGCTTTCTTTTCCTCGCGTCCACGGCGCTGGTGATTTTGCTTTCGGTGCGTTACATGGAAATCGAAAACGAGCAGCACGGCGAATATTACGCGCTGATGCTGTTCGCGGTTGTGGGCATGATGTTTCTGGCGTGCGGGAACGATCTGGTGGTGCTGTTCCTGGGCCTGGAGACGATGGCGCTGAGCTTTTACGTGCTGAGCGGATATTTGCGGCGCGACCGGCGTTCGAACGAAGCCGCGATGAAGTACATGCTGATGGGCGCTTTCAGCTCGGGCATTCTGGCTTATGGGTTTTCAATTTTGTACGGCTTGGCTGGCTCGACGAACCTGGCAGTGATCGAGCACGCGATTTCAGTGCGGAATGCGCAGGGGGCCGGGGCCGATCTGCTGACTTTTCTTGCGCTGGGAACTGTCGCAGCGGGAATATTCTTCAAGATTGCGGGCGTGCCGTTTCATCAGTGGGCGCCGGATGTCTATGAAGGAGCTCCGACGGCGATCACGGCGTTCGTCAGCGGCGCGTCAAAAGCCGCGAGTTTTGCACTACTGCTGCGATTGTTCCTGACGGTTTTCTGGCCGGTGAATCTGGATTGGGTGCGGATCATGGAGGCGGTGGGAGTGCTGTCGCTGACAGTGGGCACACTGGCGGCGATCACGCAGACGAATATCAAGCGGCTGCTGGCGTATTCCTCGATCGCGCAGGTGGGATACATTTTGCTGGGGTTGGTGGCGGCGGTGAATCCCGACGGTACTTTGCACGAGCGCGGCTTGCAGGCGATGGCGTTTTATTTGTTCGTGTACGTGTTTTTCAACACTGGCGCGTTTGCGGTGGTGATTTTGTTGCGGCGCAAGGGAATTATTGGCGACGAGATTGATGATTTGAATGGATTGATCGAGCGCAGTCCGGGCGCAGCGGTGCTGATGCTGATTTTTCTGCTGTCGCTGGCGGGGATTCCGCCGACGGCTGGATTCGTCGCGAAACTTTTGATTTTTTGGGCGCTGATCGAAACGCATCACACGGTGCTGGCGGTTCTGGGAGTGCTCTATATTCTGCCGGCGGTGTATTACTATTTCCGGATGGTGGCGGCGATGTGGGTGCGCGAGTCGAGCGATACGGTGCGTCCGGTGATTACGTGGGCGCAGAAGTTTGCGCTGGGCGCTATGGTGATCGTGACGCTCGCCGCCGGAATGTTTCCGGAGCAGTTCCTGCGATTGGCGACGTATTCTATTCTTACGCCGTTCGGCCAGTGATAAGCGGCCAGTGACCGGCAGCGCGTGATGTTTTCCGAAAATCCAGCTCCTCGTAAGCGGCCCAGCAGCGGCGCCACACAAGTGGCGATGGCCATGGAGCTGCCCGTTATTTTGATCTTCAGCATTGTGATTGCCGGCGGCGCGGGATATTTGCTGGACCGCTGGCTGCACACCTCGCCCCTGCTTACGCTCATTCTTGGATTTCTTGGTTTCGGCGCGGGCGTGTGGGATGTGATTCGTCGTCTTTCGCGCGCTGAGAAGACGGATGGCGGCGCCAATGGCGGGGGATGAGGAGTTTTACAGCTCTGCGGAGCGCCGAATTGAGTGGCTCATCGCTGGCATTGGCGCTGTAGCGAGCGTTGGGACCTGGTTCCTCTGGGGCGTCCGGGCAGCGGCTGGATTGGCGGCCGGAGCGGTCCTATCCTGGGTGAATTATCGCTGGCTGAAGCAGGGAGTGGATACGCTGGCGCGGCTTTCCACAGCTCAGGCTGGGACGCAGCGGGCGCAAGTGCCTGCCAGTGTGTATCTGAAATTCCTGGGGCGCTACGCTTTGCTGATTGTTGCTGCGTATGCTATTCTGCGGGCCTTTAGACCTCCGGTAGCAAGCCTGCTGGCCGGATTTTTTTCCGTGGTTGCCGCGGTTCTGGTGGAAATGGTGGGGCAGCTCTTCCGGCGCAGCCCGCCTCCAGACGCGAGTTCCTAAAAGGGTGGAAATGGGAGAGGGATTACTCTGGTTTACGATTGTGCTGAACCGCTTGCTCGGCAAGCCGGTCGGCGCATTGCTCAAGGCGCTGAACATCCATCCGGCCAATAGTGACTTTCCGATTCCTAATCACGTCGCCTTCGAAATCGTTGTGTTCGCACTGGCTGCGGTTTTCTTTTTGTGGTTGCGCACGCGCATTTCGGTGGACCGCCCCGGCGGCACGCAGCAGTGCATGGAAGCGCTGCTGACGAATTCGATGGGCGTGGGAATTCGGGACCTGCTGGACGATAACGTGGGCCACGAGGGACAGAAGTACGTGGCGATGCTGGGCAGCATCGGCATTTTCGTGCTGATCTGCAACCTGGTCGGGTTGTTTCCCACCTTTATGTCGCCGACCGCGGTGGTGTCTGTGCCGCTGGGGTGCGCGATCGTGGTTTTCATCTATTACAACTGGGTGGGCATCGTGAAGCACGGACCGCTCGGACACGGAAAGCATTTCCTGGGGCCGGTGCTAGCGATGTCGCCGATCATGCTGCCGATTGAGATTGTGAGCAATCTAGCGCGATTGCTTTCGCTGACCGTTCGTCTTTGGGTGAACATGTTCGTCAGCGAGACGCTCTACGTACTGTTTCTCGGATTGATGCTGGAGATGTATCTGTTCATGGGGCACCTTGGAAAGTGGGGATATATCGGCGCAATTATTCCGCTGGTAGGTCCCATTCCCTTTATTCTGTTGCACATTTTTGTGGCCGTGCTGCAGGCGTTCGTTTTCACAATTCTCCCGGTGATTTATGTTGCGGGAGCGGTGGGCGAAGAACACTAATTCGCGGCACAGATTCATATTGTTTTTCTGGGCATTATCGCTGTCAATGTGATCCCGGCTGCTTGAGGATGACGGGAGCCACCTCCTGGCGGCAAATTCATAACGAGGACGAGGAGAACACCATGAAGAGGTACGCGTTGTTTCTGCTGGGAGTGGTCGCGGTGATCATGTTTGCCCCGGCGGCATTTGCGCAGGGGACGGCAGGGGAAGCAGTGGCGACGAACTGGGTCGCGATCACGTCGGGTTTCGCGATGGCGATTGCTTCGGCGGCGGGCGGTTATGCGCAGGCAAAGGCCACGGCGGCGGCTTGCGAAGGGCTGGCACGCAATCCGGGAGCGGCTGCGGCTATTCGTTTTGCGTTGATTTTGGCGCTGGTGTTGATTGAGTCCATGGCGCTGTACACGTTTGCGATTGTATTCTTGAAAGTGAAGTAGAATTTCGGCGAGGATTCGAGGCCCGGAGGTTCGCAAGGAGCGAGCTTCCGGGCTTTTTTATTGGTGGCGTAGTTCGCCGGGTGCTGGTGGTGATTACGTGATTCATGGCTGACGCCCGGGCAAGCTGGGGCGCAGCAAGCAGCGCCCCTACCACGTCAGATCGACGAGAGCAAAACCAGAATGCCTGGCTGCGATTAGTGCAGGGAGAGCGATTCTGCGGCGGCACGGGCATAGCGGAGGATGTGGTCGGGGAGGATGCCCAGGTAGAGGGTGCCGATGGCGGCGATGCTCAGCGCGAGGACCAGCGCGGGGGCGACTTTCGATGGCGTGTAATCTTTCGATGGTTCCCAGAAATACATGGCGATGACGACGCGGAGATAGTAATAGGCGCCGACGACGCTGTTGATGGCGGCGATGACGACCAGCCAGACGATGCGCGAATCGAGCGCGGCCTGAAACGCGAAGAATTTTCCGAGAAAGCCGCCGGTGGCGGGCAATCCTAGCAGCGAAAACAAGAAAAGAGTAAAGCAGGCGGCGAGCACGGGCTGTTTGGTGCCGAGCCCAGCGTAGTCAGTGATTTCCAGACGCTGCTCGTCACGCTGGCCGAGGTGCGCGATAACCAGGAACGCGCCGACCTTCATGAGGGCGTAGGCCGCGAGGTAAAAGAGCACGGCGGCGGCGCCGTAGACGGTGGAGGCGGCAAAAGCGACGAGAATGTATCCGGCATGGGCGATGGAAGAGTAGGCCAGCATGCGTTTTACGTTGGTCTGCACCAGCGCGGCGAAATTGCCGATGCACATGGTGAGGACCGCGGAAATCCATATGGCCCAGAACCACAGGTTGTTCGCGGTGCCGAAGCCGACGTAGAAAATTCGCAGCATCAGGGCGAAGGTGGCGGCTTTGGGCGCGGAGGCGAGGAGCGCGGTGACGGGGGTGGGCGCGCCTTCGTAAACATCGGGGCCGTAAATCTGGAACGGCGCGGCGACGACTTTGAAGCCGAGGCCGACGAAGATGAGCGCGAGGCCGACGATGGAGAGCGAATCCAAGCGCCCTTGCGCGGCGATCAGTTTTTCGAGCGCGGCTTGCACCAGGTCAATGCGCGTGGTGCCCGTGGAGCCGTAAGTCATGGCGACGCCGTAGAGGAAGAAGGCGGTGGCGAAGGAGCCGAGGATGAAGTATTTCAATCCGGCTTCATTGGATTTCACGGCGCGGCGGCGGAAGCCGGCGAGGATGTAGCTGGAGATCGAGCTCATTTCCAGGCCGATGAACGCGGTGACGAGCTCGTTTGCGCCTGCGAGGATGCCCATGCCGGCCGCTGCGAACAACACCAGCGAATAATATTCGCCGCGCTGGATACCTTCCTGTTCGAGATATTGCATGGAGCCGAGGATGGCGAGCGCCGCGGCGCCGATCACTATCACATGCACAAAAATGCTGAAGGCGTCGGCGCTGATCAGGCTGTTGTAAGCCATCCCCGGATCGAGGGCCACGCAGCGCACTGCGCCGAGTGCTGCGAGCGCGCCGATGAACGCGACCCATCCTAAGATGCGCTGTTTGGCTGGGCCGAGGAACGGATCCGCGACCATGATTATGATGCCGAAGAAGCACAGGACAATTTCCGGCGCGAGGCGATGCAGATTCTGGAGCTGCTCAGCGGGGAACTGGATCACGGCTGCACCGTCCGAGCGGCAATGGAGGCGAGCGAGCCGTCATGTAGCAGCTGCGGTTGCGACGGCGGCGCCAGGAGCATCTTTTGTCCAACTGCGAGCGCTGGAGGCTGCTGCCGGGGTTGAACGGCGTTCTGCGCGTGGCCCATCGTCTGCTGGACCAGGCTATCGGTTGCGGCCTGCATGCGATGAGTGAACATCGGCGAAGCGACGCCCATGAAGAGAATCGCGAGCGCGACGGTGACGAGGATCAAGCGTTCGCGGCCGGAGGCATCGGGCAGCGTGCGGTTCTTTTCGTTTGTGACCTCACCGAGCGCGACGCGTTGGTAGGACCACAGCAAATAAATCGCCGAGAGCACGGCGCCGCTGGCCGCCCAGGAAGCCCAGGCGTGATGAAACTGGAAGACGCCGATCAGGATGAGAAATTCACCGATGAAGCCATTGAGTGGCGGCAGCGCCAGCGACGACAGGCACACGAACAAGAAGAAAGCCATCAGCACCGGCATGGGGTTCACCAGGCCGCCGAATTCCTTGATTTCGTACGTGTGGCGACGATCGTAAATCATGCCCAGGCCGAGGAAGAGGGCACCGGTGGAGACGCCGTGGCTGATCATCTGGAAAATTGCGCCTTGGAATGAAATGGTGGTGAAAGAAAAAATTCCGAGCACGACGAATCCCAAGTGGCTGACGGAGGTATAGGCAATCAGCCGCTTGAAATTGGGCTGAATGGTGGCGACGAGAGCGCCGTAAACGATGCCGATGATTGCCAGCACGGCGATGAGCGGGGCCATGCGATGCGCGGCGTCCGGAAAGAGCGGGAGGCAGAAGCGCAACATGCCGTAGGTGCCGAGCTTCAGCATCACACCGGCGAGGATCACGGAGCCGGCGGTGGGGGCTTCGGTGTGCGCGTCCGGCAGCCATGTGTGCAGCGGGAAGAGCGGGACTTTGATAGCAAACGCGAGGAAGAACGCGCCGAAGAGCCAGAGTTCGGTGTGTGGCGGAAGCAGGATGTAGCCTCTTTGCAAACGCGCTGCGAGTTCGGGCAAATCGAAGGTGCGAACCAGCCCGTGAGTTCCGCTGAGATTGTAGAGCCACAGAATCGCGACGAGCATCAGGATGGAGCCGAACATGGTGTAGAGAATAAATTTCACGGCGGCGTAGATGCGGCGGGTGTGGCCCCATATGCCGACCAGGAAATACATGGGAATGAGCGTCATTTCCCAGAAGACGAAGAAGAGGAACAGGTCGAGCGAGACGAAAACGCCGATCATGGCCGTTTCGATTACCAGTAGCGCGACGAAAAAGCCCTTTACGTATTCGTGGATTGAATTCCAGGAACAGAGGATCGCGAGCGGCGTGAGAAACGTGGTGAGCAGCACGAGGAACAGGCTGATGCCGTCCACGCCGATGTGGTATTGGATGGCGTCGCCGATCCAGCGGTGATTCTCGACGAACTGGTAACTGGGATTCGCGGAATCGAAAGTGGGCAGCAGGAATGCGAGCGAAATCACGAATTCCGCGAGAGCGACCGCCAGCGCGATGCGGCGAATCCATGTGTGATCGTCCGAACGCAGCATGAGTAGCGCCGGCAGACCCAGCAGCGGCAGGAAGATGATCACCGAGAGCAAATGAGATTGCATTTCCACGCTAGCGCACCATCCCCCAGAGCCCGATCATTAACACGGTGATGCCGACGGCGCCAATCACCACCCATGTGGCATAGCTGCGCGCGTTGCCGGATTGAATTTCGCGCAGCTCGCTGCCGGATTCGCGGGCGACGCGGGCTACACCGTTCACCGTGCCGTCAATCACGCCTTCATCCACCACGTGCCAGAGGACGTTTGTGGAAATCCAGAGCAGCGGCTGGATGATCGCGGCGTTGTAAAGCTCGTCCACATAATATTTGTGCAGCACCAGTGTGTAAGGCGCGCGGAGGGTGTCTGCGAGCTTTTTCGGTGTTTGCGGGCTCTTGATGTAGAACCACCACGCAAGTAGCAAACCCGCGAGGGCGATGAGTACGGGCCAGCCGGTGAGCGCATGCAGCAGCATCATTCCGGCGGGTTCGGAGGCTTCCGATGCGATTTCAGCGGTCGCGGGTGCGTAGGCGGCGAATACGGGATGCAGAAATTTGTCGAAATAATCCGGGCCGCCAATCAGGCGCGGCGCGGCGACCCAGCCTCCGACTGTCGAGAGTATGGCGAGGAAAATTAGCGGTATGGTCATGCTGCGCGGCGATTCGTGGACGTGGACTTTGTGCTCGTCGTAGCGCGGCTTGCCGCAGAAGGTGAGGAAAATCAGGCGGAACATGTAGAACGACGTGAGGCCCGCGCCAATCAGGCCGAGCGCCCAGAGGAATGGATTGGAGGCGCGCGCGGCTTCGAGAATCTCGTCCTTGCTGAAGAATCCGGCGAAGCCTGGGATTCCGGCGATGGCGAACGTGGCGATGAACATTGTCCAGAACGTGATGGGAATTTTTGTGCGCAGGCCGCCCATGTGCGGCATTTCCTGATCGCCGCCCATGGCGTGGATCACGCTGCCGGCCGCGAGGAACAGCAAGCCTTTGAAGAATGCGTGGGTCATCAGGTGGAACACGCCGGAAGCGTAGGCTCCGACGCCCAGGCCAAGGAACATGTAGCCGAGCTGAGAAACGGTGGAGTAGGCGAGAACTTTTTTGATGTCCGTCTGGACCAGGCCGATGGTGGCAGCGTAGAACGCGGTGAGCGCGCCGATAAGAGCGACGACGAACATGGCGAGCGGGGCGCGCGAGAAAAGCGGATTCATGCGCGCGATCATGTACACGCCGGCGGTGACCATGGTGGCCGCGTGGATCAGCGCGCTGACGGGCGTGGGGCCTTCCATCGCGTCCGGCAGCCAGACATACAGAGGTAGCTGGGCGGACTTGCCGACTGCGCCGGTGAAAAGCAGCAAGCAGATGGTCGTTAGGAGGGTGGTAGCTACGGCGGCTTCTGGTGCGCCGCTGACGAGCTGTTTGAAAATTGTGCCGAAGTCCACGGACTTGAAGGTCCAGAAGAGCAGCAGGATGCCGATGGTGAAGCCGAAGTCGCCGATGCGCGTGGTGATGAATGCTTTTTTGCCGGCGCTGATCGCGGACTGCTTCAGGAACCAGAAACCGATGAGCAAGTAGCTGCAGAGGCCCACGCCTTCCCAGCCGACGAACATGAGGACGACGTTGGCGGCGAGGACCAGAGTGAGCATGAAAAAGACGAACAGATTCAGATAGGAGAAAAAGCGGTAGTAGCCCTCTTCGTGCGCCATGTAGCCGGTGGAATAAATGTGCACCAGCAGGCTGACGAAGGTGACGACGCCGAGCATGACGATGGTGAGCTGGTCAACCTGCAGCGCGAAATCTACTTTGAACTGGCCTGCGGTGATCCATGTGAAGTAGGTCTTCACCCAGGGGATCTGGTCTGGGGAGAGCTGCGCGAATTCGCGGACTAATTCCAGGAACGAGAGAAATGCCAGAGCGATCGAGCTGATGGCGACCGAATTTACGACGGGCTTGGAGAAATTCTTGCCCAGCAGGCCGTTGATGGCCGCGCCTAGCAGAGGCAGGGCGATGATGATCCAGAGATGGTCGAGTATGAACATTAGAATTTGAGCAGGTTGATGCGTTCGATGTTCAGAGTTTGGCGATTCTGATAGACGGTGATGATGATTGCGAGGCCCACCGCAGATTCGGCGGCGGCAACCACGATTACGAAAAAGACGAACACCAGGCCATCCAGCTGGCCATGCGCGCGCGCAAATGCCACGAAGGCCAGGTTCACGGCGTTGAGCATCAGCTCGATGGCCATGAAGATAGTGATGATGTTGCGTTTGACAACAAACGCGATGATGCCGAGGCCGAAAAGGATGGCGCTCAGCACCAGGTAGTACGAAATGGGGACTATGCTCATTCGTCCTTCTTCGCCAAGACCAGCGCGCCGAGAATGGCGATCAAAATCAAGATAGAGGTAGCTTCAAACGGGAACAGATACTTCTGAAAGAGCTGCGCGGAGAGATCGCGCGTGGAGACTGATGCGTTCGTGCCGCCTACACCATTGGCAATCTGCTTGCCGATGAAGGAATTCCACATCCAATGCCCGAGCGCGAGCAGCAGGAAAATACCCAGCGGCAGGCCTGCATATTTTGCGATCTTGCTGTAGTCGGTCAATTCTTCGACGCCTGCGTTGAGGAGCATGATCACGAAGACGAACAACACCATGATTGCGCCGGCATAGACGATGACCTGCACGGCGGCGATAAATTCCGCGCCTAACAACAGGTAGAGCACGGCGAGCGAGCACATGACGAGTATGAGCGAGAGGGCGCTGTGAATCGGCTCGCGCGCGAGGATCAGCGTGAGCGCGGCCAGCACGGCCAGGATCGCGCAGACGAAGAACACGATGAAGGGCAGGCTCATCCGTGGTTCACCAGCAGCGGCCAGACTTTTACCAGCGCCGTGATCACCAGGTTCGCGAGCGAGACTGGCAGCAGGAATTTCCAGCCGAAGGACATCAGCTGGTCGTAGCGGAGGCGCGGCAGCGTGGCGCGCGTCCAGACGTAGAAGAACATGATGAGGCCAACCTTCAGCAGAAACCAGAACGGCCCTTGGATGACGGCGAGCACGACCGGATGCAGGCAGGCGAGGCCGATCACGAGCGCGCCGGTGGTGACGACGATCAACTGGATGCGCGCAATGCCGCGCGCGAGGACTACTGTGTCATAGGCAAGATAAACTGCGAGCGCGAGCAGGCCAACCGGCGGGAGGTAACGCATGAAAGTCCAGGAATCAGGGAAGGGCGAGAGCCAGCCGCCGAAGAACAGAATCGTCGCGAGGCAGGATACGGTGATCATGTTGGCGTATTCGGCCATGAAAAACATGGCGAATTTGAAGCTGGAATATTCGGTGTGGAAGCCGCCGACGAGTTCGGTTTCGCCTTCGGGAAGATCGAAGGGGGCGCGATTGGTTTCGGCGATGGCGGACATGAAATAGCAGAGGAAGCCGACGATCTGCGGAACAACGTTCCAGCGTGGAACGAAGTGCAAATAATAGCCGCGCTGCGATTCGATCATTTCATTGAAATTTAGAGTTCCGGTGAGCAGTACGACGCCGACGACGGCGAGCGTGAGCGAAACTTCGTAGCTGATCATTTGCGCGGAGCTGCGCAGGCCGCCGAGCAGAGGATACTTGCTGTTGGACGACCAGCCGGCGAGCGCGACGCCGTACACGCCCATGGAAGTGATCGCGAAGACGAACATCAAGCCGATGCTGCTATTGGCGACGATGAGCGTGGATTCGCCGAGCCATTGCACGCTGGGCGGGCCGAAGGGAATCAGCGCGAGGGTGGTGAGCGCGAGCGAAAGCGCCAGCACCGGCGCGAGGATGTACACGAAACGATCGGCGCCTGGCGGCGTGAGGTCTTCTTTGAATAGGAATTTAACGCCGTCGGCGAGCGGCTGGAGCAATCCGTGCGCGCCGACGTAGTACGGGCCCCAGCGCGATTGAATATGCGCTATGACCTTGCGCTCAAACCAGGACAGGTACGCCAGCGTCGTCATTAACAAAAACATCAGACCGACGATTTTAGCTAGCGATACCACCAGGACTGGATGCTGGGTGATGAAATCCACGGCGTATCTTTGGCCTCTTTGGTAGAAGTGAGTTTGGAACAGTAACGGCCCAGGGAGCCGCTGGTAAAGAGAAAATCGTTGGCCGAAAAAATATTTCCTACGGGCACGTCGTAAGACGGCTCCGATGCTTTGCACGTTGCGGCAGATTGCGGCGCGCCGCCGCCGAGCAGACTGGACACCGGCAAATCGTAGCCCGTGACGTTCTGACGAATTTCGTCGAACGCAGCCTCGGGCGTGCGCAGACGGATGGGCGCGCCCACTCCCAACATGCCGAGCTGATGCGAAAGAATACGGATCAAGTCGAAATCGCTGCGCGGGCCTTGCGGGTCGATGGAGCGATGCGTCATTTGCACTTCGCCGGCGGTGTTGGTGAGCGTGCCGTCTTTTTCGTAGGACGAAGCTGCCGGGAAGACGACATCGGCGCGCTGGGCGGTTTCGGTCAAGAACATCTCGTGAACGACCAACAATTCGAGCCTGCCGAGGTTGTCGGGTTGCGCTGTGGCGAATGTTTTCACGGGATTGGCGCCGACGACGTGGAGCGCTTTCAATTTTCCGGCGACAGCTGCTTCCATCATGGCGCGCGCGGTCAGTCCCGGAGCCGATGGAATTTCGGCGCCCCAGATTTTTCCGAAGCGGGCACGTTCGCCGGAATCGTGGAGCGACGCATATCCTGGCAAACGGTCGGGGAGTAGGCCCATGTCCGCAGCGCCGCGGGAGTTGGAGTAGTCACCGAGCGCCATGATCTTGGTCTGGCCGTTAATACGCGCCGCGAAGGAAACCAGATCGCGCAGCGCCGGGCCTTGGATGTCCGCGCCGAAGAGGATCACGACGTCTTGTTCAGCCTCAAGCGTGGCCTTCAGCTGCACGAGCGCTTCGGTGGTGGGCGCGTCGAATGTGCCTTCACTGTGCGTGAGCCAGCGGACTGCGGCGCGTTCGCCACCTTTCGCGGTTTTCACGAGATGCTTGGCCTGGCGATGGATTTTGCTTTCGACGCCATTGATTACGTAGAGACGCGTCTGGTGATGGCGCACGCCGGTGCGAATCTGCCAGGCGACCAGAGGGTTCTGTTGTGTGACGTCGTTGCCGATGAGCAGAACCGCGGGCGCGGTGTAAATGTCCGACATGGTGGCGAGGGCGGTCTTGGCGTCTGGGCCTAGAGCTGCGGCGAGTCCGGCGTAGTCGGCGGTGCGGTGGTGGTCAATATTGTTGGTGCCCAAGGTCGCGCGCGCGAAACGATTGAGCAGGTAATTTTCTTCGTTGGTGGTGTGGTTGGAGCCGATCACGCCGATGGCATTCGCGCCGTGCTTGTCGCGAACCTGCTTCAGGCGCCGGGCGACTTCTTCGAGCGCGTCTTCCCAGCTGGCTGGCTCGAGCTTGCCGTTACGGCGAACGAGAGGCTGGCGCACGCGCTCCGCGTTGCTGGTGAAATCGAATCCGAAGCGGCCCTTGCCGCAGAGAAATTCACCGTTGACGCCGGACGAATCGCGATTATTGGCGCGCAGGATTTCGTTGTTGCGCACGCTGAGAGTGGTCTTGCAGCCGTTGGAGCAATGCGTGCAGGGATTGGGAACATATTGCATTTCCCACGGACGCGTCTGGTAGCGATAGGTGCCGCTGGTAAGCGCGCCGACCGGGCAGATATCAATGCACATGCCGCATTCTTCGCAGGCCAGCTGGCCCGGTTCGTTGGGAATGATCACGGAATGCACGCCGCGCGCGCCGACGCCCAGAGCTTTTACGTCCATGCCTTCATCGCAGACGCGCACGCAACGGAAACACATGATGCAGCGCGGAGCATCGTAATAAACCAGCGGCGACCACTTTTCTTCGGGGTAATGCAATTTTTCTTCGGTGAAGCGGCTGTGGTCAAGGCCATAACGGAAAGTCATGTCCTGCAGTTCGCACTCGCCGCCCTTATCGCAGACGGGGCAATCGAGCGGATGATTGGAAAGCAGGAATTCGATCATGTCCTTGCGGGCTTTGTGAACTTGCTCGGTGTCGGACTTCACGACCATGCCTTCGGTGGCGACGAGAGTGCACGCGGTTTGCAGCTTGGGCATCTTTTCCACTTCGACAAGACACATGCGGCAGGCGGCTTGCAGCGAAAGGCCTGGGTAATAACAGAACGAAGGGACTTCGACGCCCTGTTTCTTGGCCGCTTCGATAACCAGCGTACCTGCGGGCGTGACGATCTGCTGCCCGTTGAGAGTGAACGTGACTTGCTTTTGATCCGCCATGCGTTTCCTAGTGAGCTCCCAGAATCATCTCGGCGGGTTTGAGCGCGCATTTCCCGTGGAGATGGTCTTCAAATTCGCTGCGCCATTTCTTGACGATGCTGATGGTGGGCAGAGCCGCGGCATCGCCTAGCGGGCAGAATGTGCGCCCGAGCATATTTTTCGAAAGCTCGTCGATCAGCGGAATATCTTCCGCGCGGCCGCCGCCGTCGTGGAAGCGATCGAGCATTTTGCGCAGCCAGGTGGTGCCTTCGCGGCAGGGGATGCACCAGCCGCAGGATTCGTGCGCGTAGAAATGCATGATCCGGCGGGCGAGATCCACCATGCAGGTGTCCTCGTCAATCACGACGGTGCCGCCGGAGCCGAGCATCGAGCCGATTTTGGCGACGGAATCGTAATCCATGTTGACGTCAATTTCGCTGGCGTCGAGCAGCGGGCAGGAACTGCCACCGGGGATTACGGCCTTCAATTTTTTGCCGCCACGCACGCCGCCGGCTACGTCTTCAATCAGCTGGCGGAGATTGAATCCCAGCGGAAGCTCGTAGATGCCCGGCTTATTGACGTGACCGGAGATCGAATACAGTCGCGTGCCGCCATTTTTCGGAGTGCCGAGGCTGGCGTACCAATCGCCGCCGCCGCGAATGATGGCCGGCACGGTGCTGAGCGTTTCCACATTGTTGATCACGGTGGGGCGGCCGTACAGTCCGACGACGGCGGGGAAGGGCGGCTTGATGCGCGGATAGCCGCGC
This sequence comes from uncultured Acidobacteriota bacterium, assembly GCA_963748395.1. GTDB lineage: Bacteria > Acidobacteriota > Terriglobia > Acidiferrales > UBA7541 > Palsa-295. The sequence goes on from CAVVIP010000001.1 coordinate 347,927, forward strand.
TTGCCTTCGAGCGATTCCATCAGCGCAGATTCTTCGCCACATTCGTAGGCGCCTGCGCCGGTGTGTGCAGCGAGATCGAAATCGAATCCGCTGCCGAGAATATTTTTGCCGAGAAAGCCTTTGGCGTAGGCTTCGGCGATGGCGGTTTCGAGGATGTCAATAATGTAGCGATATTCTCCGCGAATGTAGGCATAGCCTTGATTCGCGCCGATGGCGCGGCCGGCGATGACCATTCCTTCGATCAGCTGGTGCGGGTCCATTTCGAGCAGAGGACGATCTTTAGAGGTGCCCGGCTCGCTCTCGTCACCATTCGCCAGGACGTATTTCGGCTTGGGAATATCCTTGGGAACAAAACTCCACTTCATTCCGGTGGGAAATCCCGCGCCGCCGCGTCCGCGCAGATTCGACTTTTTCATTTCGTCGATAATCTGGTCAGGGGTCATCTGAATCAGGGCTTTTTCCAGGGCCTTGTAGCCGTCGCGCTGCAGGTAGGTCTCAATGGAGCGCGAATTGGGAATTCCAAAATTCTTGCTGATGACGACGACTTCGTTGGGATTGCGCTCGTGCAGCGCGCCGGAAATCACGGGGACGGGCTTTGGTCTCTTCCCGTCCTGTAGCTGCTCGAAAATTACGTCCACTTTTTCCGGATCGAGATTTTCGTAGTAATCAAAATTCACTTGCATGGCCGGAGCGCCGGTGCAGGCGCCCATACATTCGACTTCTTCCAGCGAAAACGTGCCGGAAGGGGAGACCTGTTTATTGCCGATGCCCAGGCGCTTCTGCACGTGGGCGTAGAGTTCGTTCGCGCCGCGGAGCATGCAGGAAATGTTGGTGCAGACCTGAATGTGATAGCGGCCCACCGGCTTGCGGCGCAACATTGAGTAGTACGCCAGAGTTTCGGTGACCTGAGTCATGTTCAGTTCCAGGCGCTGCGCGATGTCGGTGAGCAACTCGTCGCTGAGGTAGCCGAAATAATCCTGGGCGTACATCATCATGGGGATCAGCGCCGAGCGCTTGACGGGGTAGCGCCCGAGCAGAGTTGTGAATTTTGCTTCCAGTGCTTCTGGCAATTGCATAAGACCCTTTTTCCGCTGGAGACTAGCGGTCCACTTCTCCCAGGACGATATCGGTGGTGCCGATACAGGCAACCACGTCGGCGATCAAACGGCCTTCCGCTAGCTTCGGCAGCGATTGCAAATTCACGAACGACGGCGCGCGAAACTTTACGCGGTAAGGCTTCGCCGAACCGTCGCTAGCGACGAAGACGCCCAGCTCGCCGCGTGGCGATTCGATGGCTTGATAGACTTCGCCTGGCGGCGGCGCGAATCCTTCGGTGAAAATCTTAAAGTGATAGATCAGGCCTTCGATGGACGACTTCATTTCCTCGCGCGAGGGAGGAATAATTCCCGGCATCTCGGCGCGGAACGGCCCTTCGCTGGGGATTTTCTGCATGGCCTGCTTGACGATCTTGATGCTCTCGCGAATTTCGGCAACGCGCACTTGGTAGCGCGCGTAACAATCGCCGGCAGTCTGCGTCTGCACGTTGAAATCGAACTCATCGTAGCTGGAGTACGGGAAAGCCTTGCGCACATCGTAAGCGACGCCGCTGCCGCGCAGCATCGGCCCGGAGCAGCCCATGGCAATGGCATCGGCGGCGCTGATGATGCCCACGCCTCGGGTGCGGCCCAGCCAAATTTTATTTTTGGTGAGCAGGTCTTCGTATTCGTCAATGTGGCCGGGCAGGGAATCGACGACACGTTGAACTTTATCGAGCCAGCCGGGAGGCGGTTCCAGAGCCAGGCCGCCGATGCGGAAATAGCTGGTCATCATGCGCTGGCCGGAGAGATATTCGAAAATTTTCAGGATCTCTTCGCGCTCGCGGAAGCTGTAGAGGAAGACGGTCATCGCGCCCAGGTCGATGGCATGCGTGCCCACCCAAACCAGGTGCGAAGCGCAGCGCGTCAGTTCGGTGAGCAGCACACGTATGTATTGCGCGCGCTTGGGAACTTCCACGCCGAGGATTTTTTCCACCGCGAGGCAGTAGCCAAGGTTATTCGAAAGCGGTGCGAGATAATCAATGCGGTCGGTGAGGGTGATGCATTGCGAATACGTCTTGGCTTCGCAGGATTTCTCGATACCGGTGTGCAAATAACCGATTATTGGCTCGGCTTTCACGACCATTTCGCCGTTGAGCTCGAGCACGACGCGGAGGACTCCGTGCGTGGACGGGTGCTGCGGGCCCATGTTCAGGACCATCGTCTCAGCAGCGCCGATAGGTGTTTCGATGGTGGTGCTCACCGGTAACCCTCCGTCGGATAGTCCTTGCGCAGCGGATGGCCTTCCCAGTCATCCGGCATCAAAATGCGGCGCAAATCCGGATGCCCTTCAAAGCGTATGCCGAAGAGATCGTAATTTTCGCGTTCGTGCCAATTGGCGGTGGGCCAGACGCCCGTGACCGAATGGACTGTGGGATCGCTTCCGTTCAGTTTCACTTTCAGGCGCAGGCGTTCGCGGCGGTCCAGCGAAAGAATGTGGTAATTCACTTCGAAGCGCGGTTCGATGGGGAAGCGGTCCACCGGAGTGATGTCCGAAAGAAAAGAGAAACGGAGCGAGGGTTCCGTCGCCAGATATTCGGCGGTGCGCAAGAGGTGTTCGCGCGGCACCACCACGGTGATTTCGCCCCGAAATTCCAGCACTTCGGCGACCGCGTTGGCGTTCCACTCCCTGAGTTTATGCACTACCGGATGTTTGTCTGTATCCTGTGGTTCCACTATGAGTTCGGTTCCCGAGGGCGGCAGGTTAGTGAGTCCAGTCGAGCGCGCCCTTCTTCCAGAGGAATATGTAACCGGCCAGCAGAATTATAATGTAAAGCAGCATCTCCACAAAGCCGAAGACCTTCAAATCGCCGTAGATCAGCGCCCACGGGTAGAGGAAAATTGCTTCGATGTCGAACAAAATAAAGAGCAAGCCGACCATGTAGAATTGCACGGAAATGGGCTGGCGCGCGTCGCCGGTGGGCCGCATGCCGCATTCGTAGGGCTGGTCTTTTTCGCGCGAGCGCTTGTGCTTGCCGATGATTGCGGACGCCAGCACCAGCACCCCGGCCAGGCCGCAGGCGAGTATAAACATCAGCAACAGCGGGCCATAGTTGTCGAGGTAGTTGCTGTTCATTTTCGTGGCGCTGTTATAATAACGACCCGAGAGCAGCCGGTCAAATGAACTCTCAATTACTTCGATTTTCTTTTGTTCCGTGCAGGCGGATCGGGAGCGCGGGGAATCAAGCGCAATGAGCTCTGGCTTCAATACGGACGTGAAAGTGGGAGAGCACGTCTTTCACGTGCAGACAGAAGATCGCGGGCCGAATCATCCCATTATTGACACCGTGGTATATCAGCAAGGACGCATTCTGCACCGCCGTGCCTCGAACTACGAGCAGGGCGCCGATGCGGTGCCTTTTAGCGCTGAAGAGCTGCGACGGCGCGTGGAAGAGCAGCACCGCGCGGTGATCGAAGCGATTCGCTCAGGCGCTCTGGACGCAGAAATTGCATCGGCGGAGGCGGCCACGCAGGCTAGCCGTCCGAACGGAATTCAGGTGCAACTGCTGAATCCCGGATCGTGGCTTTCGGCGGGGAAAGTTTCGCTGGAGCTGGAAGTTTCGCGGAAGGCAGATCGCCAGCCACAGGCCGGCGCCGCTGTGAAGGCCGTGATCGAAGGCGCGCTTGCCGACGGAACCCATTCCGGCACCTGTGACGATCAGGGACGCGTGCACATTCATTTTCCACTGCCGCCGCTCGGCAAGGGCGACCTGGCGCTGGTGATTCAAGCGCAGGCGGACACGTGGAAGGATGAGATTCGCTTTGCGATGAGAACGCGCGCTCAGAATCCAACGGCCGGCGCTGCACAATGACGGTGACGATCAATGGCGAGCGCCGCGAGGTGCCCGATGGAATTGCGGTCTCGGCACTGCTCGAACATCTGGGAATGCCGCGCGAGCGCGTGGCCATCGAACGCAATCTGAATATTTTGCCGCGAACCGATTGGAACGAGACGCAAGTGCAGGCCAACGACAACTTCGAGATCGTGCACTTTGTGGGCGGAGGTTAGCGGCTTTCGTTCGCTGGGGCCTAGGCAGGGCCTTTGGCAGGGGAATTCGCCGCCATGATTTTTCGGGCGGGATCGTTGTCGCAATAGACGCGCCATTCGGCCACACGTCCTTCCTTCACGACGGCTCTCCATGCCGCCGGAATTTCCCAGAAACTTTCTCTTGAGAGTTTACCGTTGACGGCGAATGTTCCGCGCCCTTTTCCGAACAAGGCCACCACATCGCCGCGGTTGAATTCGTCGGCCACTTCGATGGCATAATCGGGGAACATGCCGAAATAGAACTTCCATCCCTGGCGCATTTGGTCGGCGCCGCGAAATGAATTGTTCAGAGCGTCCACGAAGAGGTGGTCGGGCGTCATCAGGGCTACCAGGCCGTCCACATCGTGCGCGTTGATCTTGGCGACGAAGGCCATGGCGACGTCCGTTGAGCTGGGTTGGTTCATAGCGTGCGGCCCTCGCATCGAAAATGTGTTCCGCGCGAGAAGCATATCCAAAATGGCGAACGGACGGCTAGTGGTTTGTGCCGCGGAGAACCTGTCGCCAGCGGCCGCGCGCTGCTATTTCTTGCGCGTGAGGTGAAACGTTTCGGTCTGTTCCTTACCGTTGGCCATTAACGTCCAGGTCTCGGTGAAGTGATCGTTATCCTCGATCCTCAGCGTCATACCGTGCATGTGCATATCGTCATTGCTGGCCAGGTTCGCGGCACCGGTGAAGGCGAAGACAAACTCATTGGAACTTGCCGCGACGGCGGGAGTCTCCAAGTGGGGCTGATTGCCCTTCGAACAGTAATGAGTCAACGCCAGGCGATTTCCGTCAGGCGTGTACATCGTCACCATTTGATTGTCGGTGGCGGTCTGAAATGTCTCTTCCAGCGCAGTGTTGTTCGAGACCAGGCGGATTGTGTCTTCGACGTGGTGGCCTGCGTGGTCCGTGCCGTCCCATTCGCCGACTAACGTTTTCAGTCGGTCAAACGCGTTCGCGGGCGCCGGTTGTGAACCTACTCGCGCGGCGATGGCTACCAGCGCCAAAATTGCCGCGGCCGAAATGACGATTATCTTGCGCATTGCTTCCTCCTCACGGTCCCGATTGTGAGTTGTTGGATCATGCTAGTTCTGCACAGCTTCGGCAAGTTTTTCCAGGCAGCCGGTCCAGCCTTGTTGGTAATCACCGCGTTCCTTCGCGGACGTGACGCCGAGATCGTGAGTTAGCACGACCTCCGTGGATTTTCCGCGTTCCAACAATTGGACGGTGACGACGGTGTCTTCGGGATGCAGCATTGCTTTGTGGCCGGCTTTGTCGGTGTGCTCGAGGTTCCAGGTGAAGGCGATCTTTTCCGGGCACTTAATTTCAGTGTAAGTGGAGTGATGGATATAGATGTCGCCGTCTGGCGTGCGTATATCCAGCATGAATCCTCCTCCGACGCGGAAGTCGAACTGCAGGTATTTGATGGTGTGACTGGCGGCATCGCGGCACATCCAGCGATCCATCTGTTCCTGGCGCGCAAAGGCTTCGAATACTCTTTCGCGCGGCGCGGCGATCGTGCGGCGCAGTTCGAGCTTGCCGGATGGGCCTGGAGTTGCTGGAGTCATGATGAGTCCTCCTTAAAGCCGGCGGCGGCGTCGCTTGGCCGACTGCTTGCCGTGCTTGCTGTGGCCGTCTTCGTTTGCGGAATCTTCCAAATAGCGCGCGAGCGAATCGAGTTGGGCTTCCCAGAATTGGCGGTAGTGTTCGATCCATACTGCTGCATCTTTCATTGGCTCGGCGCGCAGGCGGCAGCGATGAACTCTGCCGTCTTTCTGCCGCGAGACCAGGCCGGCGTGTTCGAGCACGCGCAGATGCTTCGATACGGCGGGGAGTGACATTTTGTAAGGCACGGCGAGGTCGCTGACTGACGATTCACCCTGGCGTGCGAGACGCGCGAGGATTCCGCGGCGGGTGGCGTCGGAGAGGGCGGCGAAAGTGGAATCGAGTACAGCGCCTGAATAGTTAACCATATGGTTTAGTATTGGCGCACGGGCGAATTTTGTCAAGGGAAACTTTGCAGGGAGAGCAGGCTGCTGCGGGAAACTACAAACCCGCGAGGAGATGGCCGAGCTTGTCTTTTTTGGTGCGCAAATACGAAGCGGAATGTTTGCTGGTGCGCGGACGGCAGGGAACGCGCTCGACTACGCGAACGCCGGCGCTTTCAAGTTGCGCGACTTTGTCGGGATTGTTGGAGAGCAGGCGCACGTTGCGGATGCCAAGCGCTTTCAGAGCTTCGGCGGCAAATTCGTAGTCACGCGCGTCGTCGGCAAAACCAAGCTTGCGATTCGCTTCGACGGTGTCGAGGCCGGCGTCTTGCAGTTCGTAGGCTTTCAGCTTATTGAGCAATCCAATGCCGCGGCCTTCCTGCGGAAGATACAGCAGCACGCCGGATGGTTCCTTGGCGATTTTGCGGAGCGAAAATTCGAGTTGTGCCCGGCAATCGCAGCGTTCGGAGGTGAAGACGTCGCCAGTAAGACACTGCGAGTGGACGCGCACCAGGGGCGCCTTGCGCGAGTCTGCCGCGGCGCGCGACCCGCCATTCACAGGGCCGTGCTGGATCGCCACGGCTTCTTCTCCGGGCTTGCGGCCCTCGATACCGAAAATTCGGAAGGAGCCGAAGCCGGTGGGCAGCTGTGCGGTGGCGACGACGCGCGCTTTGCTGGACTTCCCGGATTGTTTTTTGCGTGGCATCGGAAACTTTAATTATAGCAGGGTTCGCAAAATCGGCTGGAGCGCGTGCCGGTGGCGAACGCTCGCGTCCCTTTACATCGCTGGCCGCTTTGGCTAACTTAGTCCAGGCGCCTCGAGGGCAGCAGTTCGCGAGCAAAATGAATACATTTTTTGGCCCACAAGAGTTGCTATTCGCGCTGGTGCTGAAAGTTGGCTTCGCGGCATCACTCGCGGCGCTGCTGGTCCGTTTCCGCTCGTTCCGCAACCTGCTCTACACCGAAATCCGCGATTCCGATCAAAAAGTGATGCTCCTGCTGTTTCTGACGCCGCCGCTGGCGATTGGCGTGGTGCTGCGCTTGGTGGGCTACCGCTTTTTCGATTTGACGCTCGAGGGATCCTTCCTGATGGGGCTCATCGGCGGCCGGGTCGTGGGCCTGCTGGGTGGCTCGCTGATCAGTCTTCCAGCGTTTGGCAATCACGAATGGCTTTCCAGTCCAATGGCCGCGCTGGTGGGCCTGATCGCGGGAATGGTGCGTGAAGCGATGCCCGAGAAAGAGGACATCTGGCATTTCGGGCCGTTCCTTTTTCTGAGCGTACCGGAGTGGATTTGGAAATTGGTGCGTTATGGCAAGCGGAATTGGGCAATGTTTCCATTGTTCACGTGCGTCGCGGTGACGGTGGGGCAGATCGAACTCGCGCAAGCGGTTCCGGAGCACTGGCTATTTTCCTACCATCCCAGCAATTGGGGATTCGCGCTGCTGGTGGTGATGTCCTCGATGATGTGCGTGGCGATGGCCATCAAGATCTGGAACAACACGCGCATCGAGATGAACCTGGCGGAGAATCAGCAACTGCTGCTGAAGGCGCGCATGGACGCGCTGACCAGCCAGATCAATCCGCATTTTCTTTTTAACACTTTGAACACGGTATCGTCGCTAATTCGTTTTGATCCGGACATGGCGCGCGGCGTCGTGCTGAAGCTTTCCAATATTTTGCGACGGCTGCTGCGCAAGCATGAGACGTTTGTGCCGTTGCGCGAGGAACTGGAATTCATTGACGACTATCTCGACATCGAGGTGATTCGCTTCGGGCGCGACAAGTTGCAGATCTTCAAGGAAATCGACGAGGAAACTCTGGAGACTTTCGTACCGAGCATGCTGCTGCAGCCGATGGTGGAGAACTCGATCAAGCACGGACTGGCGCCGCGCCTGGAAGGCGGACAGATTCATCTGCGAACGCGCCAGTCAAACGGGCGTCTGCTGATTGAAATTGAAGACAACGGGATGGGGATTTCGCCGGAGCGGCTGGCGGCGGTGTACGGCGGCGGGATCGGAATCAGCAACGTGCACGAACGGCTGCGCTTGCTCTATGGCGACCAATTTAAGATGGATATACGCAGCCAGGAAGGCCAAGGCACGCAGATTCACATCGAGATTCCGGAACTGGCCACCGCCGAACCCTTCGCAGGGTTATGAACGCTTCACTCGTGCCGCAATGCCTGCATCGGATCTACTTTCGTCGCGCGCTGGGCGGGAATGAAGCTGGCGCAAAGCGCAACGGCAGCGAGAATCGCCGAGACACTGATAAACGTCAACGCGTCCGTGGGACGCACGCCGAACAGGAGACTGGCCATCAGGCGGGTCAAAGCAAACGCGCCGATCACCCCCGCGGCAGTTCCCAGAAGCGTCAGAGCGGCGCCCTGCTTCATCACCAGACCGAGCACATCCTTCTGCTGCGCGCCCAGAGCCATGCGCAGCGCGAATTCCTTGGAGCGCCGCGCGACGGAGAATGAAATCACGCCATAAATTCCCACCGTCGCGATGATTAACGCCACTGTCGAAAACAACACCAGCAACAGAGTCAAGAAACGCGGACGCGATTGCGCGGTGGCGAGCACTTGTTCGACCGACTGAACATTGGTCACCGGGATCATGGGATCAATAGAGCGCACTTCGCTGCGTACGGCGTTAGCCAGGGACGACGGATCGCCGCGCGAGCGCAAGAACACCGACGCGCCGCGGTTTCCCGAACCTTGTTCCTGCGCGTACGGAAGGAAAATTTCCGTGCCGGTGGGTTTGTCTAGCCCTGCGTTCTTGACGTCTTCGACGACCCCGATGATGGTGCACATCGGTCCGCTCATGCCGGGTAGAATGCGGTGACCGAGCGGGCTTTCGTTGCCCCAGAAAGTCCTGGCCATGGTTTGGTTGATGATGACGACGTCCGGCGAGCCTTTCACATCGCGGTCGTCGAAGAGCCGCCCGTCCATCAAGCGGATTCCCAGCGTCTTGAAAAAATCTTTGCTCACCACATTGTAGTAATCCACATTTTCGATGGGGCCGCCTTGTTTATGGACGAAACCCTCGATTTTGGTGTCGTTCATGTTGGGCGGACGGACGGGAGGCAAACCGGAGCCGATGGCAGCGGAGGTTACGCCGGGAAGGTTGGTAATTTTCTCATCGAGGCGGCGCCAGAACTGGTCCGATTGTTCGCCCTTCGAGTAATTGGAGCCGGGTAGCGCAATTTTCATGGTGATCACGTTCTCTGCGTTGATTCCCGTATTCACTTGCTGCAGCTTCCAGAATCCACGAATCATCAAGCCGCAGCCGATCAACAAGACGAGGGCCATGGCCAACTCGCCGGCCACCAGGATTTTTCGAAATCCCTGCGCGCCGCCGCCCGCGGTGGTGGAGCTCGCGGTGTCCTTGAGAGAGTCCTGCAGATTTTTCATCACGACAGAAAACATGGGAGCCATGCCAAAAAGAATGCCGGTGAGAAGCGCCGCGCCGGTGGTGAAGAGCAGCACGCGCAAGTCAATGCCGATTTCGCCGGCACGCGGCAGACTGCCGGCATTGGTGAGTTGAATCAGCCGCAAGCCGCCGAAAGCCAGCACCAGGCCCACGACGGCGCCGCAGCTGGAGAGCAGCACTCCTTCAGTGACAAACTGGCGCGCCAGGCGCGGGAGCCCTGCTCCCAGTGCATTACGAATCGCGATTTCGCGGCGGCGAAATTCAGCGCGCGCCAGCAGCAGGTTGGCGACGTTCACGCAGGCGATCAGGAGCACGAATCCGACTGCAGCGAGCAGCATGAGCAGCGCCGGCCGGACGCTGCTGACGACTTCACCGAGCAGCGGAAAGCTTACAAGCGTGTGGTTCGTGGGGCTAAAGTAATGCTCGTGGTCGCCTTTGTGCTGCGCACCCAGCGCGCGCTCGTATGCTTCGAGTTCAGATTGCGCTTGCGGCGCGGTGACTCCCGGCTTCAGCCGCCCCAGCAAATAAAGGAAATGCGACCCGCGATTGCCGGGTTTGGCAGGATCGATTTGCAGTGTTGACCATACTTGTGGTGGATCCACTTCTCCGGGCGGGAATTCGAAGCTGCGCGGCATTACGCCAATGATCGTGGAGGGCTGGCCGTTCAGATACGTTTCCTTGCCGAGAATATTCTTATCGCCGCCGAAGGCGCTTTGCCACAATCCGTAGGAAATGTCCGCCACAACAGGCGCTGCCGGATCATCATCCGCAGGCGTGATCAGCCGGCCGATTACCGGCTGGACTCCCAGCGAACGCAGCATCCCACCGCTGACGAACGACGCCGTCACGCGCACGGGTTGAATCAAGCCGGCGATGGTCGCGCCATCGTTGGACCATGCGTCGAGTGATTCCCAAGATTTGGTGTCACGGCGCAAGTCGAGAAACTCCGGCGCGGACGTCCAGAAGCGCCGCAGACCGCCGTTGGGGAAGGTGGGGAACTCGGTGTAAACGCGGATCAGCTTGTCTGGCTGGCGATACGCCAAAGGACGCAGCAGCACCGCGTTGACCACGCTAAATATTGCGGTGGTGGCGCCAATGCCGAGCGCGAGGCAGAGGACCGCAGCGAGAGTGAAGCCGGGATTCTTGGCCAGCATCCGCGCGGCGTGCCGCAGGTCCATGTAGAAGGTGTTCAAGGGCGTCCTCCCGGGCAATTAGACGTAGGAATATACGAGTTGCGCAAGGGATATGTTGCAAGTGGGGCGCGCTGCGGCGAAACGGTGCTAACTTCCACAATGTAAGCGGTTTATGGCCTTGCGACCTGCGGTGGGCCGCATTTCTGCCCGTGGGCTACGGCAAACGGCGGGGACCGGCACTTTCAGAATCAGACCCTCGCGAATCGTCGCTCCAATTTTGCAGGCGTCCTGCGGATAGCGTAGAATGGCGTAGCCAAAATCCCTCTGAGCGAACAGGTGGAATGATCGACGACCAGGAAAAAAGCAGCGCGCGGCCTGCCATCATATTGCTGATCGTGGTGTTCCTGGTTGCGGGCTTCAGCGTGAAATACGGATTGCAGACGCTCACGTGGATCGAGGGGAAACTGTGGAGTTCCGATAATCCCTGGCTCGCAAATGTCCCGCAGCCCTCACCAGCTCCGGCCGCGCCACCGACGGCGATGTTGGCCATGACTGCCAAGCCCGGGAAGCCCGCGCCGCCCGCTCAAGTGAAAGCGTACAACTACGAATTCAACTCTCCTTGGCCGGGCAACCCGACAGTGAAGGGAGCGATGACCTACACGGAGATTCGTTACGATTCGGGGCCGGTGATCGTCTTTTTTGATCCGGATTCACAAGTCGACACGATGCGGGCACTGAAGGCTTCCAACCCCACCGAATATCAAAGATTCGCGGCGGTGTTCGCAGATAAGCCGCTCAATTCGAATTTCGAAATGTATCAGGCTGTCTACAACGTGACGCCGGCGCAGCTCTCACCAGTGATGGATGCGCGCGAAGCGATGCGATTGAACGTGCTGTTGCTGTGGAAGCTTTCCTTCGGTCTCGATCTGCCGTGCGATGGCGCGTTTTATTCCTTCGATTCGGGGAAAGTGAAGGGGTTTCAGTTCGGCAATCCCGACAAACAGATTCCGGTGGCCGTCCGGGAATTTGACGACCGCGACCATCAGTTCCGGTTCATCTTCACGAGCGCCGGCGGAGTTACCGGCAAAATCACGCAGAACGACATCAATACGATCACGCAGACGTTGCAATCCGTGCCGATTATCGAGCGTTAACGGTGTCGGTGGTGAGTTCTGCGGCGTTCAGTACTCTTCGGTAGTAAGCCTCGTACATGGGAATCACGTCGTTTGCGCAGTACTTCGCTCGAGCGTTTATGCGCGCCTTCTGGCCCATGCTGCGTCCGCGATCGGGCCGCGTGAGAATTTCCAGGGCACGTTCGGCGCCCGTCTCAACATCGTGGGGCGGGATCAGATAGCCGTCCACCCCGTCGGTGACAACTTCCGGCAAGCCGCCTACGTTAGAGGCGATCACCGGGACCTCGCAAGCCATCGCTTCCAGCGCCGCCAGTCCAAATGATTCCTCTTCGCTTGGCAGCAGGAATAAATCCGCAAGACCGAGTTTTTCGCGGACGTTGTCCTGCTTGCCCAAGAAAAACACGTCCTTCGATAGATTTTTCTTCCGCACGATGTATTCCGCTGCTCCACGGTCGGGGCCATCGCCCATCATCACCAGCTTCGCCGGGATCTTTTCGCGGACGAGCGCGAAGATTTCCACCACGTCGGTGATGCGTTTGACGGGCCGGAAATTCGAAAGGTGCATCAGGATCGGCTCGTTGTGCTGAGCCCATTGCTTGCGGGCGGATTGATCCGCGCAGCGCATGTACTGATCGCAATTCACGAAGTTGGGGATCACTTCGATGGGGCGTCTTATCTCAAATTCGCGGATGGTACGGTCACGCAAATAGTTTGAGATGGAGGTGACGCCATCGCTTTGTTCGATCGAGAAGCGTGTGATCGGCAAATAGCTGCGGTCGCTGCCTACCAGGGTGATATCCGTGCCATGCAGAGTGGTGATGAACGGCAGCTTTTTTGGCTGGGCCATCATGCGTGCCAGCAAGGCGCTTACGGAGTGCGGAATGGCGTAATGGACGTGCAGCAAATCGAGGGAAGCCTGTTCCGCGACCTCCAACATTTTGGTCGCCAGCGCCAGAGTGTAGGGCGGGTGGTCAAACAGCGGATAGGATGTGACCTCCACTTCGTGGAAGTGGATTCGCTCATAAGTGGAGCTGAGCCGGATGGGCATCGCATAGCTGATGAAATGAATTTCGTGGCCGCGCGCGGCCAACTCGATTCCCAGTTCGGTGGCCACGACTCCTGAGCCGCCGTACGTTGGATAACACGTGATTCCGATTTTCATGGGACCTCCCGGCACTGTAACAGCCCTTCGTCGCAAGCGGCAAGCGTGGACCTCTGCGCGTGCTCGCTTGCACGGGGGGCGGCCGGATGCTAGATTCGCGCCTTCCCGTTTAACACCTGTTTGACATTGGACGAGCTAAGGGACCTTCTCGATGCTGAGACTTTCAGGCAAAGTGGCGTTTATTACTGGTGGCGGCACCGGGATAGGCCGGGCATGCGCGTTGGCGCTTGCGCGGGAAGGAGCGGGAGTGGCGATCGTTGGCCGGCGTAAGGCTCCACTCGAAGCGGTGGCCGGGGAAATCACGGCCGCCGGCGGCAAGGCGCTGGCGGTGACGTGCGATGTGACCAGCCGGGCGTCGGTGGAAAATGGGCTGTCGCAGGCGGAAAAGCAGTTTGGGCGGTTGGATACGATCGTGAACAACGCGGGCGCGGTGGTGGTAGCGACCGTGGAGCACACGTCCGATGACGAGTGGAACCTGGTGCTGGCTGCGAACCTGACTGGGACATTCTTTGTCTCCCGGGCCGCGCTTGCACCGTTGCGGCGGTCAGGCGGAGGAGCGATCGTCAATATCGGCTCGGTGCTCGGTCTGGTGGCGCGTAAAGACCGCGCGGCGTACTGCGCGGCGAAGGCGGGAATGTGCGGGCTGACCCGGGCGATGGCGCTGGACCACGCGCACGAAAAAATCCGCGTGAATTGCGTTTGCCCGACGATTGTGGAAACCGAGCTGGGCATGCAATCGGTGCGCCAGACGGGGAACGCGGAAGCCGAAATCCGGAAGCGCATCGCGGAAATACCCCTGGGTCGACTGGGCAAGCCGGACGACGTGGCCAACATGGCAGTCTATCTTGCTTCGGACGAGGCGTCGTGGATTACGGGCGCGTCGTTCCCGCTGGATGGAGGGCTCACGGCATATTGATATGGCGCGCTCGCTCCCATCGAAATCCGCAGTAAAGCTAGCCGGCGAAGAGTTGCGGCGGCGCTTGCGCAAAAACAAGACGGCGAATCAATTTGGATTTGCGCTGATCCTGGCGGAACACGGCAAGGTCGCCCTGCGCATGCGTGTCAACGAGAATCACCTGCAAGTACACGGAGTGGTCCACGGCGGCGTGCTGGCCGCGCTGGCGGATACTGCGGGCGGCCTTGCGACTTACATGGCATGTCCTCCGGGCACGCGGGTCGCAACCATCGAGATGAAGATTAATTATCTGGAAGCGGTGGAGGGAGGCAGCGTCACCGCCGAAGCGATCGTGGTACGGATTGGACGTCACGTGGCGGTGGTGGATTGCGATATTACCGACGATAAGCGCAGGTTGGTCGGCAAAGCACTAATGACGTTTTTTGTGGGACCCTTCCGAAAAAACCGCAAGAAACGGCATGGCTAAGGTGCGCACACGGGACGCCAGGCAGCGTCCCGTGGTGCGCTCCATCACAAATGATTATTCGTCCGAGCCGTCGGACCCGCCCGAGCCGTTGCTTCCACCGGATCCGTTGATGCCGCCTTGCGCTGCGTCTTCACCCTCTTTATAGAGATACTTGATGCAGTGTTTGTAGACGAGCAGGTTAGGGCTGCCATAGCGGGTAAGCTTGATGCAGTCGCGATCGTACCACTCGACGCTTCCGCGCAAAATTTCACCGTCGGTGAGGACTACGGCGACGGGAGTTCGCGATTGCATCTGCTTCACGTAGTAGAAATTTTCCGCGTGAGTCTGTTCGGGAGGCGCGGGCTTCTTGCGTTGCGCACCTTGCGCGGGGACGGCTTGAATGGGACGCGCCGGGAACTGATCCTTTACCTCAGTAAGAGTAGGACGAAAAAGTTTACGGTTTACCATGGATGCTCCTTCCAGTTGCCACTTCCTGTTATGACTGTGGAAAAAGGTTTTCGGTTGCAGACATTTTACAAAAATATTAAATCGTCCGACCGGCTCAGCGATTGCTCAGGGAGAGGAGAAGCGCGTCCAGCCCCAACTGGCGGCTAATATTCCGCTTAAGCCGGTTTTCCAGGCGATCCAGCCCTTGGGTAGCCCGCGAGACCCACTCGAAATCTATTTTCTTACTGAGAGCTTCCAATTCACGGCGTAAATCAGGATTTCGAGCGAGACTGCTCTTCGGACCTTGGGAAAGTTCAAGAAGGTCTGTGAACAGACTATAGAACAGCGTCAGAATATTTTCAAACGATTCCTTCTCCTGCTTGGCGAGCTGCGCGGTGGCGGCGAAAATCTCGCCGGACTTTCCTCCGTTGATAACTTTTTCCAGGAGGCTGAGAACGCTTCGGCGGAGTCGAGTGGATTCTTCGAGGTTTAGAGCCAAGGCCGCGCCTGGGCTGCCGCTGGACAATTGCGCTGCGAGCTTGCGTTCTGGTGCTTTGGATTCGGTGCGATCGGCAAGAAACGATTCGATCTGTTCGACCGCCACCGGCGCGAAATGGAATTGCAGGCAGCGCGAGCGAATTGTCTGCAGCACGGAATCGGGAGTTGGCGCCAGCAGGATGAGCGTGGCGCTCTCCGGCGGTTCCTCCAGAATTTTCAGAAACACGTCGGCGTCATTCCAGCGCATGGTGTGGGCGTCATCCAGAATGAAAATGCGCCTGCGGCCCTGGGGTTTGAAGTACGCGGCGCGTTGCACGGCGCGCAACTGGCCAATGCGAATCATGGGACGCGCGACGGGTGCCAGGCGGCGCACCGGATCGGGCACCAACAGCCACACATCGGGGTGCGTTTCGATGATCAGCGGCATGCGCTCCACCATCGAGGCATCCGCACTCTCGCCACGTTCCGTGAGGCCTGCTGCGATCAACGTGGCGGGATTTGCGAGCGGGGCCATCCTCTTGCAGGATTCACATTCGCCGCAGAAATCGTCCTGCAGGCGCTCACAATTCGCGGCCTGGGCAAACATGCGCGCCAGCGTGTATTTGCCGATCCCGTGCGGGCCGGTAAAGAGGAGTGCGCCGGGCGCGCGATCACGGCGCAGCATCCCTTGCAGGGCGGTGACGATGCGTTCGTTGCCGAGAAATTCGTTGAAGCCCATCGGATCAGCGGCCGGCGTGGAGCGCGGGGAAGACCCGCGCTTCGATCGCGGCCAATATTTCCTTATGAATTGCTTCTGGAGAGCGCAGGGCCCGGGCCTGCACGTCGTAACATTCGATCTTCAGCCAGTTGGGCTGACGGGCCAGCTCATCGTAAACATCGGATGCGGCTTGCAGATGCGTCAAATCCGATTCCTGCAGGTCGCGGCGCAGCTCGGTGTACTGGCGTTTGGCCTTTTCTCCCACCAGCCGGTGGGCTTCCGCTGCAGGCACGCGCAAATAAATGACGAGATCCTCGGTTGGCAAGGCGTAGACCTGATACTCAAGCTGCTTGAGCCACGCTAGGAACTCGTCGCGCTTTTCGCGCGGAACTCGCGCTCCTTGATGCGCAAGATTCGAAGCGATGTAGCGGTCCGCCAGTAGCGCCCTTCCAGCTGCAAGGTCGGATTCGAGCGTGGGAAGCGATTCCCGGCGATCTTCCGCGTACAGCAACGCGGATAAATGGGGATCAACGGATTCCAGCGGGCCAAAATCGCCGTTGAGGAAGCGGGCCACCAGCTTGCCAAAAAATCCGTCGTAACGAGGGAAACTCACTTGCGTGAAAGCGATCCCGCGCGACAAGAATGCGCGCCCAACCATTTCCAGCTGCGTGCGTTTCCCCGAGCCGTCAATTCCTTCGAGAACGATTAGTTTGCCGCGGGCAGGCATCGATTTGAACAACAGTCTAACATAGGGTGGTGATTCGGCAGTTGTGGCTCGTGGCCGGACTGAACGGGTTGGTTTTCGGCGTGCTAGAATCGCGACGATGATGGAACACGCCGCACTGATTGCCGCAAACTGGGCGAACATTCAGGAACGCGTCGCGCGTGCTGCGCAGCGCTGCGGCCGCCGCGCGGATGAAATCACGGTGGTGGCGGTGTCGAAAACCCATCCGGCCGAAGCGGTCGTGGCAGCGTATGCAGCAGGGTTGCGGCACTTCGGGGAAAATCGTGTGCAGGAGTGGGAGTCGAAACAGCCGAAGGTGGCGGATCTCGACGGCACATGGCATCTGATCGGACACCTGCAGAGCAACAAAGCGCGCCGCGCGGCGCACCTTTTTCGACGCGTGGACTCGCTGGACGATCTAGTGCTGGCAAAAAAACTTCACGCCGCGGCGGACGCGGAAGGGAAATGCCTGCCCGTTCTGATCGAGGTGCGGCTTGGCGACGAAGCAACGAAGAGTGGCGTTGCCGAAGCGGAGCTGGTGTCTCTGGCGGCGAGCATCGCTCCGTTCGCGCATCTGGAGCTTTCCGGGTTGATGACTATCCCGCCATTTTTCGATGAGCCGGAGCGCGTGCGGCCCTATTTCCGAAAACTGCGCGAGCTGCGCGACGATCTGAGCCAGCGATTGAGCCGAGCTCTGCCTGTTCTCTCGATGGGCATGAGCCACGACTTTGAGGTCGCCATCGAAGAAGGCGCAACTGAAATCCGGGTCGGTACAGCGCTATTCGGCCCACGCGAGGCCGCAGCCTGAATCGCTTGGCCGCGCTTTACTGCTCCTGTTCTCTTCCCGCTACACATTGATTGGGAAATCGAGAAGGAAATCGCGGAAGCCGATGGACGTCGTTGCCACTGCGGAAGGCGTGGTGTTTTATGTGCAAGTACAGCCTCGAGCCAGCCACGACGCAATCGCAGGCGAATACGCGGACGCCTTGAAAATTCGCCTGACCGCGCCGCCGGTGGACGATCGCGCCAACCACGCGCTCACGCGATTGCTCGCGGACCGTTTGAACGTGCCGGTGGCGGCTGTTAGAATCGTGTCCGGCGAAAAGAGCCGCAGGAAACGCGTGTTCGTCGCCGGCGTGCAGCCCGAGCGAGTGTTGGAATTAGCGTCCGCGACAAAACACGCGGAAAAAAAAGCGAAGGACCGACGAAATGCCTGATATTAAAGCGATCCAAGCGGAGTTGCGCGCCGCCAAGCTCAACGGCTGGCTGTTCTGCGACCATCATCATCGCGATCCTATTGCGGCCCGCATCCTGGGACTCGATCCCAACGCGATGGTCACGCGGCGCTGGTTTTATTTCATCCCCGCCAAGGGCGAGCCGCGCAAGCTGGTGCACAAGATCGAACAGGGAACGCTGGACGTTCTGGGCGGCAAGAAATATTTGTACGCGGGGTGGGAAGAGCTGCACAAAATGCTGCCGAAATTGCTTTCCGGCTGCAAGACCATCGCGATGCAGTACTCGCCGGAGAACAATATTCCTTACATCGGTTTGGTGGACGCCGGGACGATCGAGCTGATTCGCAAGCTCAAGAAAAAAGTGGTGAGCTCGGCGGACCTGGTGCAGAAATTCGAAGCCAGCTGGTCTCAGGAGCAATTCGAGGGACATCGCGAGGCCGGGAAAATCGTGGACCGCATCACTCGCGAGGCCTTTCAGCGCGCCGCGAAGTTCGTGCGCGAAGGGAAGCCGCTGACTGAATTCGAGCTGCAACAGTGGATCGTCGAACAATTTCGCGCGGGCGGACTGACAACCGCCGAGCCGCCCATCGTTGCGGTACAACCGAACAATGGCAGCCCGCACTACGAACCGCAGGCTGTAGGATCGCGCCCCATACGCGCTGGAGACTTGCTGCTGCTCGATATCTGGGCGAAGCTGAATCGTCCTGGAAGCGTGTATTACGACATTACCTGGGTGGGATATCTCGGCGAACGCGTGCCGGATTCCTACGCGAAGATTTTTCGGATCGTGAAGAACGCGCGCAATGCCGCGATCGAATTCGTAAAGGATGCAGTGGCGAACAAACGCGCCGTGCACGGCTGGGAAGTAGATCGCGTGACGCGGGAGACGATTCGCAAAGCGGGTTACGGCCAATATTTTGTGCACCGCACGGGGCACAGCATCGGACAGGAAGTTCACGGCAACGGCGCGAACATGGACGGCCTGGAAACGCGCGACGACAGAAAAATCGCGCCGCATACTTGCTTCTCCGTGGAGCCGGGTATTTATCTGCCGGAATTTGGAGTGCGCAGCGAAGTGAATGTGTACGTTGACGAGAAAGAAGCGCGCGTTACGGGCGCCATCCAAGAAGAAATTCTTCCGTTGCTGGCCTAGGTGACCGTGAACGAAGCGCCCGGGAACGAAGCAGCGCTCAGCGACGCGACTGTCAACCAAACGTCCGGCACGGACGCACCGGTCAGCGGTGGTCACGAGATTGCTGTCCCGCACGCGCAGCGACGAAACGCCAGTCGCGTTGTGCTGGGGCTGCTGGCGGGAATCATGGCGTGGCTGCTACCGGGTCTCGGACATCTGCTGCTAGGACGTTGGGGCCGAGCGCTCGTGTTTTTTATCGCGGTGGCCGGTCTGGTGCTCACCGGTTACTGGCTTCGCGGCAACGTATTCCCGCCCCATTCCGCCGATCTTTTCGGCGCACTCGGCTTTCTATCGGATGTCAGCACCGGCGTGCTCTACTATTTTTCGCGTTTCTTCGAGGCCGCGGGGCCAGATGTGTCGCGCGCCGCGGGAGATTACGGCACGCGATTCATCGCCGCCGCAGGAGTGGTGAACTTGCTGGCGGTGCTGGATGCCATCGAGATTGCGACGGGCAGGAGGAGCTGAGTGATTTGCGGCGTACTGATCGCTGTGGTGCTGCGGCTCAGCCATTTTGGAGCGATGCTGCTGTTCGCACTGCTGGTTTCGGTGGTGCTGGCGTGTCTGACGAAGCGGGCTGAATCGGGCGCGGTGAAATACGCACTTTGGTCGTTCGCATTGTTCGTGCTGATAGGTGTTGGCGTGGCGTGGTTGATGTATCCACTCTCGCGTTGAGAATGTGCGCGGAGATCCAGATAACTATCAGGGCGTGAATCGCGCGTGCGGGCGAAGGAACCACTCGCGGCCGAAGTTTGACAGTGTTTTTGCGCCGATGTTACAGTCGAGCAGGCGCCGAGGTAGCTCAGTTGGTAGAGCAGCCGATTCGTAATCGGCAGGTCCCCGGTTCAAGTCCGGGCCTCGGCTCCATCTTTTCAATCAGTTACCCGGAATTTCCTTCCAGAAATAAATCTTCGTGCAATCCTAAGTACGGTAACCGCGTGCCACGGCGCCGTCTTCCTGCACGTAGCTGATGCAAATCTTCTTGGGCAAAGATCCCATCCCGGACTCTGAGGGGCGACGCCTTCGCCGCTGCCGAATGGGGCACATTCTCTACTACGGCGCAAAATGATTGCAAATCCAAATGCTGTGCTGGGCGATTCATCACCTGCGGGCGAAGCTCCTTTCGTTCGCAGAAGCTTTACAAGCGGCACATCACACGTGCAAGGTCTTGTCCGGCTTAGTACGCCATGCTATAAATAAATGCCTGGCGCGAAGTTGTTCCGTACGCGGGATTCGTATAGTGGTAGTACGCGACCTTGCCAAGGTCGAGGCGAGGGTTCGATTCCCTTATCCCGCTCCACTTCTGTGACGAACTAGCGCCCGCTCCTTGTAGCCGTCCGTTTCACCTCGTGTTAAAGTCCCACCCACCCGCCCAACCCATATGCTTGCGTATCTCAGCGGTCCAATCGAGTATGCAGAAGATGGCGGCAGGCTCTGGCGCCGCAAGCTTGCGCCGTATCTGCGCGAGCAACTTGGGCACCGCGTGTACGATCCCGCTGAAGATGAAAGAAAGAATCTCAGCGAGGAGGAAGCCGCGCATTTCCGCGAGTGGAAATCCACCGACGTCGAGCGCTTTCGCAGGGTATTGCGAAAAATCATCGCGTTCGACCTGGACATCATCGAAAACCACGCTGACTACGTGGTCTGTTACTGGGACGCGCTGGCCAAGAGCGGCGGCACGTCTGCCGAATTGACCATCGCACATCGCAAGGGAATCCCGGTATACCTGGTGACGACGTTACCCCCGAACGAAATCAGCGGATGGATGTTGGGATGCTCGGACCAGATGTTTGGGTCCGTGGAAGAATTGAAAGAATTCCTCACGGCGCGCTTTGCGCGAGAAAAACAGAATCATCTCTGGAAAGATTGATAGAATCCGCGGCGGATGGAGACAATTCTAGTCGCGGTCGGCAGCATCCGCCGCCCGAAAGTAAACGCGGTCATGGAAGCGCTGAATTCGGTTCGCGCCGTCTGTGATTTCCTTCCATCGTTCGACGTTGTGGGCATCGAAGTGCCCAGCGGCGTCCGTCACACGCCACTGTCGCGCGAGGATCTGATGGCCGGAGCACGTCAACGTGCTGAAGCGCTGGTGCAAATGGCGCGTGCGAATAATGAACGCTGGAAATATTTTGTGGGCCTCGAAGGCGGCCTGGATGTGATCGCTGGACTCGACGCGATTCCCAGCCTCGACGTGGTGCCAGACCTCGATGTCGTTAGTGAAGCGAGCAATCGCTGGGTGTTCCTGGAAAGTTGGGCGTATGTAACTGACGGCGAAGGCCGCGGCTCCTTCGGGCAGTCCGGCGCGGTGCTGGTGCCGGAAGCGCTGGCGGAAACCGTGGTTGACGATGGTGTCGAACTTTCACAGGCGATTGATGCGTTTGCGGGCGGGCACAATATTCGCGATGCCGAAGGCGCCTGGGGCATTCTGACGCGCAATCTAGTCACGCGACAGGATTCGTTTCGCGCGGCGGTGATTAACGCGTTCGCGCCGTTCTTCAATCGCGAATTGTACGCGGCCAGCGATCAGAACGTGGGCGCCTGAAATTTTGCAATAGCGTGTGATAGCCTAACGCCAAGAGGTGAGAACGCGTGGACATCGTCAAGGGCAATATGGGTTGGATCGAAGTGGTCGTCGGGCCGATGTTTTCCGGCAAGAGCGAAGAATTAATTCGCCGCCTGCGTCGCGCGGAAATCGCCAAGCAGCGCGTACAGATTTTCAAGCCCGTGATTGACCAGCGCTATGCCAAGAACGGCATCGTGTCGCACTCCGGCCTAGAGCTCGATTCGGAGTTGGTGAAGGACGGCGCGGACATTTTGACGAAGGTTGCGCCGCGCACCGAGGTGGTGGGCGTGGATGAAGCGCAATTTCTGGGTGAATCGGTCGTCGAAAGCTGCGTGAAGCTAGCGGACATGGGCAAGCGGGTGATCGTCGCGGGCCTGGACACCGATTTCATGGGCCGTCCGTTCGAGCCGATGCCACGGCTGCTGGCCGTGGCCGAAGAAATCGTCAAGCTGCTGGCCATCTGCATGCAGTGCGGCAACCCTGCCGTGCACACCCAGCGCCTGGTAGCGTCCGAAGAGCTGATCATCGTCGGGGCAGGCAATATGTACGAAGCGCGCTGCCGCCGCTGTTTTGAACCACACCTGGCCCATGAGAAAATCGAAGAAGAAAAAGCCGCCGCGACCGCTAAAGTCCGGGCCGCCAACAGCTAGGGCCTTCTTGCCGCTGCAACCCCCAGCCCTCTGCGCGAATCTATATTCACGGAAGGGCCAAAACGCAATAGAATAGGCGCAGGCGGACCGCCATGCATTATCGAACGACCATCGTATTGGCTGCGGCGCTGGCGCTCTGTGCCGATATCGCCGACGTAAACCGCTACCGCACGCCTATGCTGGCTGGCGCTCCGACCCTGGGTTCGATGCCTGATCCGGGGCCCCTGCCGGAGATTCTTGTGTCGGTCGTCCAACAGACCCCCACCTCGAAGGCGCCGCTGCAGCCCGAATCCCGCCTGGAAATAGTGCGTTATGTTTCCGGAGAGTTTGCCAAGGTCCGGAAGCCCATTCCGGCCGGAAAAAAGGGCTTCAAAATTGAAGTCGGCAAGAAAGTGGACGAGAGCGATCTGAGGAGCGCGCTCCGCGCACACGGTCCGGCGGCGAACCCCGGCGATACCGTGCAGGTTACCGGGATCGAATTCCGTAACAAGGAAATCGTGGTGGAGATAAACGGCGGCGGCAGAAGCAACTTTAATATCCGTGATCATCTCCAGGTCGGTGTCGGTCAGAACATGCAGGCGCCGCTTCCTACATCCGGGGAGCACAAAAATAATGGCGGCACGCTGGTTCTGGATTTTGGCCACTCCGTCCCGGATATGAGCGCGGACGATTTGATGACCGACCTGCAAGTTTTCCTCGACTTCACCAAAGAGCACTCTGGCGCTGTGAATTGGCTGGACACGCTGCCGCCGCAATTCAAAGAAGCGATCCAGGATCATCAGGCCGTGGAAGGCATGAATCACGACATGGTACTCGCTGCACTGGGCCGTCCCGGGCACAAGGTGCGTGAGCGCGATCCGGACGGCAGCGAAACGGAAGACTGGATTTACGGCACGCCGCCGGCCCGCACTACTTTTGTCACATTTGTCGGCGACAAAGTGATTCGCGTGAAGGAATTCGATTGAACGCGCGTTGACTTTTCCCTCGCCAACCCCTAGCATTTCTCGATTGATTAAAATGGTTTATTAGCACTGTGCGCGTTGGCGCGCAGCATCTATCTCCGGAGGATTCATGGCAATTAAAGTCGGCATCAATGGTTTCGGTCGAATCGGGCGTAACATTTTTCGCGCGGCGTTGGGCGATCCAGCCATCGAAATCGTGGCCGTGAACGACATCACCGATTCGAAAACACTCGCGTACCTGCTGAAGTACGATTCGATCCTCGGCAATCTGCCGAACAAAGTTACGCATTCCGACGATTCCATTTCCGTGGACGGCAAGAGCTTCAAAGTATTTCGCGTGAAGGATCCCGCCGAGCTGGACTGGACTTCGGTAGGCGCGACAATCGTGGTGGAGTCCACCGGTCTATTTACCGACGGCCCAAGCGCTCGCAAACATATTCGCGGCACGGTAAAGAAAGTGATTATCTCCGCGCCCGCCACCGACCCGGATACCACCCTGGTTCTCGGCGTGAATGACAAGACGTATGACCCGGCGAAGCATCACGTCATCTCCAACGCTTCCTGCACCACGAATTGCCTGGCGCCCGTCGCGAAAGTGCTCTCCGATACCTTCGGCATCACCGCCGGCACGATGACCACCATTCACTCCTACACGAATGACCAGAAATTGCTGGATCTGCCGCACAAGGATTTGCGCCGCGCGCGCGCCGCGGCACTTTCGATGATTCCGACGTCCACTGGAGCCGCCAAAGCTTTGCAGCTGGTGATCCCTGAGTTGAAAGGCAAGCTCGACGGTTACGCGATGCGCGTGCCGACGCCGAACGTGAGCGTGGTGGACCTCACCGTGTTTACGGAAAAGCCCGCGACGGTGCAATCCGTGAACGCAGCTCTGAAGGCCGCTGCAGAAGGGCCTATGAAAGGCATCCTGCAGTACTCGGAAGAAGATCTCGTTTCGGTGGATTTTCGCGGAAACCCACATTCTTCGATTCTGGACGCTGGGTACACGCGCGTCGTTGGCAACAACTGCGTGCAAATCCTGGCGTGGTACGACAACGAGTGGGGCTATTCCTCGCGCTGCCGCGACCTGATCAAATTCCTGGCGAAGTAACAGGCTGATCGTTTCCGTCAATGCGGGCTGGTGGAGTGCAAACACTTCTAGTGCCGGCGTGTCTGCGGCTCGCTGCGATCGTTTCGCGCCTAACGTAATGTATTGGACTGGTGATTTCGCAAAGTCATGAGCAAACTCTCCATACGCGACCTCGATTTGCAAGGCAAGCGCGTCTTCGTCCGCGTGGACTTCAACGTGCCAATGACCGGCGGAAGTGTGGACGACGACACGCGCATCCGCGAGACGCTGCCGACCCTGCGCCTGGCAGCGGAGCGTGGCGCGCGGCTGGTTCTCGCGTCGCATCTCGGACGCCCCAAGGGCAAGGTCAACCCGAAGTATTCGCTGGCTCCGGTCGCCGCGCGCCTGCGGGAATTGCTCGGCGGGAAAACGGTGGGGTTTGCGGCGGACTGCATCGGGCCTGACGCCGAAGCGCAGAGCAAATCACTTCGTGACGGGGAAATGCTGCTGCTCGAAAACGTGCGCTTCCATCCCGAAGAGGAAGCCAACGACGCGGAATTTTCGCGTAAGCTCTCTGCGCTTTGCGATGGCCTGTTTGTTTGCGACGCATTCGGTTCCGCACACCGCGCTCACGCCTCGGTCGTCGGCATTACGAAATTTGTTCGCCAGTCCGCCGCCGGTCTCTTGATGGAAAAAGAGCTGGCCTACCTCGGCAAGGCCATTTCGCATCCCGATCATCCGTTCGTCGCGGTGCTGGGCGGAGCGAAAGTTTCGGACAAGATCGAAGTGGTGCAGAACCTGATGAAGCTGGCGGACGCGATGCTCATCGGCGGCGCCATGGCCTACACATTCTTGAAATCGCAGGGCCTGCCGATCGGAAAATCCCTCGTCGAAAACGACAAGCTCGACCTTGCGCGCGATTTACTGGCAGAAGCGAAGCGGCGCAATTTCCGGCTGGTCCTGCCGGTGGACCACGTGCTCGCCGAATCCTTCGACTCCGCGGCGACGCGCGTCACCGATATCGCCAGCACTCCCGAAGGTTGGATGGGGCTGGACATTGGCCCCAAGACGATAGACCAATTCAGCAGGGAAATTTCCACCGCGCGCACCATCGTGTGGAATGGTCCGCTCGGCATGTTCGAAAAGCCCGCGTTCGCGCAAGGCACACTAGCCATCGCGCGCGCTGTCGCAGCTGCCTCCAGCAAGGGCGCTACGTCCATTGTAGGCGGCGGCGATTCCGTCGCGGCCGTGGAACAGTCCGGCCTCGCCTCGCAAATTTCGCACATCTCAACGGGCGGTGGCGCTTCACTGGAATTTCTCGCCGGTGAAATACTTCCCGGCGTCGAAGCGCTCACCGACAAACCATGAATACTGTCACCACGCCGCTCGAATCGCACGACTCCAGGAGAATCCCTTGCGCCGCCCAGTAATCGCCGGGAATTGGAAGATGTACAAGACGCAGGAGGAGACCCGCGCGTTTTTCGAAGCTTTCAAGCCGCTCGTTCCTGCCTCTCCCGAGTGCGACATCATCGTCGCGCCGCCATTCACCTCATTGGCAACCGCTTCTGCCGCGGCGCACGGCAGCCCCATCACGATCGCTGCCCAGAACGCCCACTGGGAACGCGAAGGCGCGTTCACCGGCGAAATTTCCATGCGCATGATTTCCGACGCGGGAGGCAAAGCCGTCCTGATCGGCCATTCCGAACGCCGGCAGTTTTTTGGTGAAACTGATGAGTCGGTGAACCGCAAGGTGAAGGCAGCGCTGGAGGCTAAACTGACGCCGATCGTGTGCGTCGGTGAAAGCCTCGCCCAGCGGGAGTCGCACCTGACTCATTCGATCCTGAAACGCCAATTTGAAGGCGGCCTGGACGCGTTGACCGAGGGGGAGTTCTCGCGTATTCTTCTAGCGTACGAGCCGGTTTGGGCGATTGGTACCGGCAAGACCGCCACCCCTGAAATGGCCGCGGACGCGCACCGTTATCTCAGGGAGCTTGCAGCCACCGTGTTTTCGCCTTCGCAGGCCTCCGGAATTCGCATCCTCTACGGCGGCAGCGTCAAACCCGACAATATCAAGGGTCTGATGGCGCAACCGGAAATTGACGGCGCGCTGGTGGGTGGCGCGAGTCTGGATGCCAAGTCATTTGCGGCAATCGTGAATTTCTGAACTTAAATTTTGATTTAGTAGGCGCGGGTGCACTGGAAAATTGCACCCGGCGCACGGGGAGTTAGCAATGCCGTCGTGGGCAAAATGGGGTTTATCGCTGCTGGTAGCCATTGCGCTGATCGCCGTGGGCTGGCGCGTGCCGTTCGTGCTGGTAACGCTGCACGTGTTGGTGTGCTTCGTGCTGATTATTGTCATCATGCTGCAGAGCGGTTCGGCGGCTGACCTGGCCGGGGCGTTTGGCGGGGCGGGCAGCCAGACGGCGTTTGGCCCACGCGGAGCGGCCACGTTTCTTTCCCATGCCACCACCTGGTGCGCCATCGTGTTCATGATGACGTCGCTGACGCTCTCGGTAAAACGCGCCCCCAGCGATGTGCCCAGCACGGGCTCAATCTTGGAGCAGACCCAGAAGTCCGGCACGGTGCCGGCGAAACCGGCTCAGACTGCGCCAATTCAGATTCCGATCCAGCCGACGCAGCCGCCGGCGCAACAGCCGGCACAACAGTCCGCACCTGCTCAAAAGCCGGCTGCACCGAGCCAGCAACCAGCGCAGAACCCCGCTCCTAAGAAATAGCGGCTTCTGCTATACTTCGTTTCGTCCTCGTCAGAATGCGGTCGTGGCGGAATTGGCAGACGCACCAGCTTGAGGGGCTGGCGGTAGCAATACCGTGGTGGTTCGAATCCACTCGACCGCACCAAATTGTTCAGCCCGCGAGATACTGTTTCGGGCGAAGCTCGCACGAATTTCTTCCTCCTCGCAAACTTCACGCCCCACTTAATCCGCGATAATTCGACCTCGGTCTCTGCGACCGTTCGGGTTCCAGTCTTCCGTTCATGATCTGGCGTGGATGAAACACTCGCAAAAGTGCCACAAATTCCGGGGTACTTGAGGAAAGTTGCTTGGCACGATACTTGCCCGATTGCATAATGTGAACAACTCAATGCGAAAACGGAAATCGTTGAAGTGGTTTTGCATCTTCTTTGGTTCGGCTGCTTGCATTTTGCTTCTTGCGAACAGCGTCCGACCATCCTCAACGGAATCAGTGCGCGAAGAATTGATCCGGCGTCAAGCACAGACCGGGCTAACGCTCGCATGGGTAGACAACAACGCCCTGGGCAGGTCCATCTTGACACACACCCCGCTCGGCAGCGGCGTGCGGGCAATCATGTTCAAGAAACGAACCATCGTGCCCTTGAAGGGTTCACTCGGAATTTTTCGACCGGATGGATTCAGCTTTGGAGAATATCCAGAAGTTCCAGGGCTTGGCTCGTGCTGGTCTCACGACCAGACGAAACTCGTGGACACCATGATCGAAAACCCTTCGGGTCGCGCCACATTGGAAATCCTCGACCTTGTCTCGAAACGTACTCATGCAATTGCGATCACTGTTGATCAGAGAGAATATGTTACTTCCCAATGCTGGTCCCCGGATGGCAAACAACTCGTTTATCAGAAGGATGATGCCGTACGGCTCTACGAACTCGACAACGATCGGTCGGACGCTATTGCGAAAGGAACAGATCCTACTTGGTCGCCAGACGGAAACTGGATCGCATTTCGGGACCGCGAAACCTACTACGCCATGCACGCCGATGGGAGTGGTCGGAAGGAACTCTTTCACAATCATTGGGGCGGCGCGGTGTCTGCCCTTTATTGGTCACCCGATTCACAGATTGTCGCCTATGTGAGAGAACTTGGTTTCCTGCAAGGCGGCGCGCTCGACGCGGAAGTTAATCAACTCAGAGTCAGACGTTTGGACGATGGCTCAGACGATCGATTGTGTCCTGACAACGTAGATGCAGCCGCAAACTACCGCTGGATCACAACCAGCGAGTTGAGACAACCGTGGACTGAGCTTTCTCACTAGGCTAGGGCGCTCGCCGGATAGTTGGTATCAGCGGATTTTGTGACCTTCGCCCGTGCCAATGATTTGGTTTATAGTTCACTCGTGCGGCAAATCATTCAATTCGTTTTCTGCGTATTGATTTTGGTCTTGGCCGGCGCCAGTAGTGGGTTCGCCCAGGCCGACCCCGAATGGACGGAACCGTTCCCGCCGTTTCACGTCGCTGGCAACCTGTACTACGTGGGAAGCAAGGGGTTGGCGAATTATCTGATCGTGACCCCACGCGGGAACATCCTGATCAACAGCGATCTGGAAGTGAATGCGCCGTTGATTCAGGCAAGCATCGAAAAACTCGGCTTCAAGTTCCAAGACACCAAAATTCTGCTGATCAGCCACGCGCACTGGGACCACGATGCCGGCAGCGCAAAACTCAAGCAGATGACCGGAGCGCGTTACATGGTGATGGATGCCGACGTGCCTGTCGTCGAATCCGGCGGCAAGCTCGATTTTCAATATGGCGACAATCCTAGTGATAGTTATCCGCCCGCCAAAGTCGATCGCGTGCTGCACGATGGCGACGAAGTAAGGCTGGGCGGTGCCGTGCTGGTTGCTCACCTTACACCAGGGCACACAAAGGGCTGCACCACTTGGACCATGAAGGTGACCGAGAACGGTAAGACCTACGACGTGGTCATCGTGGGTAGCCCCAACGTCAATACAGGCTACCAGCTCGTCCACAATCAGAAGTACCCGCAGATCGCCCAAGACTACGAACGCATGTGGACCGTTCTGAAGTCATTGCCGTGTGATATTTTTCTCGGTGCCCACGGCGCTTACTTCGGTCTGGAAGCAAAATATGCGCTCACGAAAGACGGTGCCGCGAATCCGTTCATGGACCCCGCGGACTACAAAGAGTTCATAGCTGAAAAAGAGCAAGAGTTCCGCACCGAATTGGCAAAGCAAACGCTCGCCTCCAGGCAATAGACAACGAGCACTGATATCGTTGAATCACATAAGACCTGCCATGGCGCGATTGCCCAAATACGTCTATCCGAGCGTGATTTTGCTGCTGTTCGCCGCCGGACCATCCGCTCACGCGCAAACCCGACGCGCCAGCGGTCCTCCCGGCCTAGCGAGCAAGCAACAAGCGAACGACGCTCCGGAGTCAGGAAATCGCATTCGCACGAGCTCCACTGTGGTGCTCGTTCCCGCTCTGGTGAAAACCAAATCCGGCGAGACGGTCTTCTCGCTTACCGCCGACGATTTCATCCTTACAGATAACGGCGTGCCGCAGAAGTTGCATTTGGAGACCGACACGGACTCGCAGCCGTTGGCGCTAGTTGTCATCGTGGAGAATGGCGGGCAGGGCGCGCGGCATCTTCGCGATTACGACCAACTCGGGTCGGAGCTCGATGCCGTCATCGGCGACGTGCGGCATCTCGTCGCCGTTGTCAGCTTCGACAGCAAACCTCGAATCGCACATGATTTCACCGATGACACGGACGCTGCGACAAGAACGATTGCCACGCTGAACGAAGGTGACCAAGGTGCCGCAATTCTTGACGCGCTCAGTTTCGGCATTGACCTGTTGCGCGATGTGCCGCCGCGCTATCGTCGCGCGATCTTGCTCATCACTGAGACGGCCGACGGCGGCAGCGAGACCAGCCTGGACGACGCGGTGCGCCTGGTTAGCGATACGAACACTGCGATTTATAGCTTCGGCTTTTCCACTACGAGAGAGGCCGTGAAGCACGAGGCATCGAAGCTACCGCGGCCCGGAGGAACGCCCTACGGCAACGAACGGTATGGCGCGGGCGGCTGCATGAGTCTGGATCCCGGCGCCGACCCTGACGCGCACGGAGATCGTCGCGTTCAGGCCCTGGACTGCATGAGCGATTTGCTTCCGCCATTGCGTGTGGTGCGCATGGCATTCATCGCCGTGAAAGATGGCCTGAAGCGCAACGTGCCCGAGTCCGTGGCGCAATTGACTGGAGGCGAATACTTCGCCTTTACGAACGCCGCGACGCTCAAGCGGAGCTTACTCACCGTCTCCAATGACGTGCCGAATTACTATTTGCTGAGCTTCCGTCCAGAATCGCCAAGCGCAGGACTTCACACGTTGAATCTAACGCTCAAGGGCGGACCGGAACTTCAACTCAAAGCGCGTACCACGTACTGGCTGGACGCCGAATCATCCGTCGCGCCATAGCTCCCGCAACTAATCCGGAGTTGGTCCGCGTCGAAGGCCGATCAACGCACGAACTGCAGCGAAGACAAGAAGCAAGCCACCGATCAACATCGCACCCAATCCCACCAATAGAAACATCGCAGTCCAACCATGAATGTTGATGGGAAGGAGACGTATGGAGAGTGGCGCTACGATCAGGACTCCGAGTCCCCACAAACAAACATCACGAACCGCAGCACGCCGCGCCCACAGAACGCTTCCGATCAACGCTGCAGCTAGGCCAAGGAATAATGCCGGTAAGAAAACGAATTCGAGAAACGAAAACTCGAAATCACTCGTACTCTCGAAGCTGTGTCGCTCAAGTTGGAAAGTTGAGAGTACTCCGAGAACGGTCAAGCAAATCCCGATCAAAACGAGCCTTCGAGCCGGAAATTTAGCGATCGTCAGCGGTGTATCGGACAATTGAATTTCTCCCCTCTAAACCGCAAAAGACTAGCCCCGCAAGAGCTGCTTGTGAACGATTGAGCTTCCTAATGCTCAACGCGCTAACTTGACACCAAACGGTCCCCCACAATCCTCCTTGATATTCGCACCGCGTTGTATATGATGTGCTGTTTTCAGATTGTGCCTGCGGTCCTATCGAACGCTTTTTTGCCAGCGCTGTGAGGAGAGCAAGAGCGATGCGGATCAGGAAGCGCAATAGTGGTTCTGCAGCAACCCCGGCCCTGCTGTCTTTAATCATCGTGGCAATGGTGGCCATCACCGTTTTCGTTTTCGCCTCGAATTTTCCCTGGGCAGTCCGGCCGGCGCCAATCACCGCCGTAGGCGTCGAAGTCGATCATCAATATGATCTGACCCTTGCGGTAACCGCTACGGTTTTCATCCTCTCGCAGCTCGGCCTGGCCTTCGCCATCTTCAAATTTCGCGATCATGGCCAGAAAGCGCATTTCTCGCGCGGCAGCAACACCCTGGAAGCCATATGGACCACCGCCACCATCGTGCTTTTTCTCGGACTCGGTCTGATGGGCCACAAAGCCTGGGCGGAAGTGCGGTTCACGCCGGCGGCTCCGGACGCGATTCAAGTGGAAGTGACCGGCAACCAGTTCGTTTTCAATTTCCGCTATCCGGGTCCCGACGGCAAATTCGGCAAGCTTGAGCCGAAACTCATCAGCGCTTCTACCGGAAATCCGCTGGGCATTGACCCGAACGATCCCGCCGGCAAAGACGACATTGTAGTTCCCACGCTCACGGTTCCGGTGAACCGCGAGGTGAACCTGCTGATCCGTTCGCAGGACGTGATTCACAATTTTTACGTGCGCGAATTGCGGATTCAGCAGGATGCCTTGCCCGGCATGGTGATTCCGCTGCACTTCACTCCGACTGTAATTGGGCAATACGAAGTGGTCTGTACGCAACTCTGCGGCCTGGGCCACTCGCGCATGCACAGCTACCTGAACGTGGTTTCCGACGCGGACTACGACACATTCCTAAAGCAGCAAGCGGCGGGCCAGTGATTTCAGCCATGATTCGTTTGACGAACCAGCCAGTGAACCGGACCCAATTTCCAGGAGGCCACGCATGAGTTCGCACGCGCACGCCGGTGGATCCACTGTGCATGCCCCGATGGCAGAGCCCAGCGGTTTCATCCGGAAATATATTTTCAGCGTGGACCACAAAGTCATCGGCATCCAGTATTTCCTGCTGGCGCTGACGGCTGTGGTCATCGGAATCGTGCTCTCGCTGCTGATGCGCTTTCACTTGGTGTGGCCCAACGCGACCTTGCCGTTCGTAAGCGGCGGCCAGATGTCCCAGGAGCAATACCTCGCGCTCGTGACGATGCACGGCACCATCATGGTGTTCTTCGTGCTCACTACCGCGCCACAGGGCGGCTTCGGCAATTATTTTCTGCCCATTCAAATCGGCGCGCCGGACATGGCCTTCCCCCGTTTGAACATGCTTTCTTTCTGGGTCACGTTTCTGGCCTTCGTTTCCATCATCGCCGCATTCGTCGTACCGGGTGGGGCGCCCATCAGCGGCTGGACGGGCTACACGCCTCTGAGCGGCCTCGGCGAAATCACGGGTCCCGGCGAAGGTGCGGGCCAGACTCTGTGGATCGTCAGCATCTCGCTCTTCTGCCTTGCCTCACTGCTCGGTGCTCTGAATTTCATCGCCACCACGATTGACCTGCGCGCTCCGGGCATGAGCCTCATGCGCATGCCTCTCACCGTGTGGGGCTGGTTCGTCACCGCGATTCTGGGCTTGCTGGCATTCGGCGTGTTGCTCGCCGGTGGAATATTGCTTTTGCTGGATCGTTCCGCGGGTACGAGCTTTTTCATTCCTGCCGGGTTGGTAGTGAACGATCGATTGCAAGCGCACAGCGGCGGCTCACCTTTGCTCTGGCAGCACCTCTTCTGGTTCTTCGGACACCCCGAGGTTTACATCGCGATTCTTCCTGGCATGGGAGTCGCGTCTCACGTGCTCTCCACGTTTGCGCGCAAGCCGGTGTACGGCTATCGGGCGATGGCCTACGCGATCTGCGCGATCGGCTTCCTGGGATTCATGGTCTGGGGCCATCACATGTTTGTCAGCGGCATGAGCCCTTATTCTGGGTTCGCCTTCTCCGTCCTGACGATGTCCATTGGCGTGCCCTCGGCCATAAAGACATTCAACTGGCTCGGCACTCTGTGGGGCGGCAAGATCCAATTCAAATCGCCGATGCTATTCGCCCTCGGCTTCGTGTCGCTGTTTGTTTCCGGAGGGCTCTCCGGCTTGTTTCTCGCGCAGCCCGCGGTGGACAACATGCTGCACGCCACCTACTACGTGGTCGCTCACTTCCACCTGGTGATGGGCGTGGCCGCGATCTTCGGAATTTTCGCCGCCACCTACTTCTGGTTCCCAAAAATGTTCGGACGCATGATGAGCGAGCCGCTCGGCAAGATCCATTTCTGGTTCACGTTCGTCGGCGCGTACTGCATCTTCATGCCGATGCACTTCATTGGAATCGCCGGCGGCATCCGCCGTTATGCGGACGCCTCGGCTGTTGGCTTTCTGGCGCACTTGCAGCCAGTGCACGAATTCATGACGATTGCCGCGTTCATCACAGGGGCCGCGCAACTGATCTTCCTGTTCAACTTTTTCTACAGCTTGAAGTTCGGTCCCAAGGCTTCCAAGAATCCATGGAACGCCACAACACTGGAATGGGACA
Source organism: uncultured Acidobacteriota bacterium (assembly GCA_963748395.1). Classification (GTDB taxonomy): domain Bacteria; phylum Acidobacteriota; class Terriglobia; order Acidiferrales; family UBA7541; genus Palsa-295. Next base: position 381,690 of record CAVVIP010000001.1, read on the forward strand.
CCGATTCGCCGCCGCCCCTCGATAATTTCGGCGGCCACTATCCTAGCGTCTATCGGGGACCGTATGAATTCAGCGTTCCCGGCGCAGTGGATGATTTCATCCCGCAATGGCTGGAGCCGTCGCAGGTCGCGCGCGAAAAATGATGTGGCTGCTTTCCCAGGTCGAGCGCGAAGCCATGCCTGGGCGCAAAAGCACTTCGGAGTAACTTGATGCCGAGCACGATCGTCACTGAAGAAATTGAGCTGATTCATTCGGGCAAAGGCCCGGGCGGCGGAGATTTCTCCGGTGATGGGGGAGAGGGCGGAGACGGTGCCGATTCTTCCGGTGCAAGCAGAGTTCCGCAGCGCGCATACGTCACCGGGATGTTCATAGCGCTGGCGGGCATTTTGATGTTCTTCATGGCGTTCGTCAGCGCCTACATCGTCCGCAAGGATATGCCGAATAGCTCCTGGGTTCCGCTGCAAGTTCCGCGGATCTTGTGGCTCAACACTCTGATTTTAATCGCCAGCAGCTTCACCCTAGCGCGTGCACACAACCGCTTCGCTGCAAAGGACGACGACGGATTTCGTCACTGGTGGGCCACCACCACGCTGCTTGGAATTCTTTTCGTCGCCGGACAGATTCTCGCGTGGAGGCAGCTCGCCGCGCAGGGAATTTTTCTGGCCAGCAATCCCAGCAGCAGCTTCTTTTACGTTTTCACCGGCGCACACGGTTTGCACTTGCTGGGCGGAATTCTGGCGCTGCTTTACGTGCAATTCCGCGCCACCCGAAAAGTTTCAAAGGGCACCGCGATCGAGGTCGTCTCGATGTACTGGCATTTTATGGATGGCCTGTGGGTCTTCTTGTTTCTACTCCTCTACCTGGGAAGGTGAAGCGTGAGTGATACGGAATTCGAAGGCATAGTCGAATCGCCGTGGTCCGGCGGCGCGTCGCCCTTCGCCATCAATTCGAAAAAATTGGGGATGTGGCTTTTCATCATTTCGGATTCGCTTACGTTTTCGGCCCTGCTGATCAGCTATGCGTACGTCCGGCTGGAAACGCCGAACTGGCCGCGACCGTTTGAAATTTGGCCGGCCATCGCTAAATCATCGTTGATGACGTTCGTGCTGCTCTCCAGCAGCTTGACGATGGTCTTGGGTGTGAACGCCGCGTTCAACGGTGATCGCAAGAAGACCGTGCGCTACTTAATCGGCACCATCGTTTGTGGCCTCCTCTTCGTTGGCATTCACGCCACGGAGTGGGTCACGCTTTTTCATGAGCAAGTCACGCCGTGGTCGAACAACTTCAATCCCGCCGTCCCGCTTTTCGGCGGCACGTTTTATGGCCTTACGGGCTTGCACATGCTGCACGTCACGATCGGCGTGGTTTATCTGGCCATCATCGCGTGGGGCTTTGATAAAGGGAAATACACTGCCGAGCACGTGGAAGTCAGCGGCCTGTACTGGCACTTTGTGGACCTGGTCTGGATGTTTATTTTTCCGATGGTGTATTTGCTGAGCGTCAACCCGAAGTAACGACGCGAAGTAACAACGCGAAGTAACAACGATACCAAGGAGCGAGCGAACCGATGAGCGCACACGGACACACCGCCGAGCTCACCCACGAGCACGCCGTAGGCACGACCAAACTATTCGCCAAGGTTTGGGTCTGGCTGCTGCTGCTGACGATCGTGGAAGTTTATCTGGCTTACTTGCGCCTACCGGTCCCGATAATGATTACGATTTTGGTGGGCCTCTCGCTCATCAAGGCGGCGCTGATCATTTCGTATTTCATGCATATGCGCTTTGAGCGCCTCGGTCTGTTCCTTTTGCTGATCCCGGCCATGGTATTCTGCATTTGCATGATGCTGATCATGTTCTTTCCGGATAGCATACGTCTCATGCAGCTCCGGCCGCACTAGCTCGGGGGAATGAATTGAAGAGGGACATTCTAATTCGCGCGGCGCTGCTGCTGATTTCTTGCGCGGCTCTGATTGCTCTGCCCCTGCCGCACGTTTTCGCGCAAAGCTGTGCCATGTGTTACCAGGGCGCGGCTGCTTCAGGTCCGCAAGGCGCCGCGGCATTGCGCCACGGCATCTTGCTCTTGTTCATACCTGCTATGAGCTTGTTCGTAGGAATCTTCGCGTTGATTTACCACCGCCGCAACGTCGCGCGCTGATCCGACATCGTCGAGCGGCGCGGCGACGGCGGACCCACGACTCGATTTGCGCCCGCCGCGCCGATGTCGCCGAACTGTGCGCTACTTGTTTTTAGGCTTGTGCAAATCGGTGCAAATCGCGACAGCGCTGTTGGGATCGACGGCGCCGTCCCCCTGCTCCACATGCTGAATTTTTCCTTCCTTGTCCACCACGATCGTGGTTCGCTGCGCCCACTCGTATTTGTCCCCTTGCACATCGTAGGGCTTCAAGATCCCGTACGCAGTGAGGACCTTACGATTCATATCGCTGAGGAGAGGAAAGGTAACTGCGATTTGTTTTGCGAATGCGGCGTTTGCTGCGGGGCTGTCAATACTGATTCCCAGTACCACGGTGTCGCTTGCTTCCAACTTGGCCATATCAGCCTGATAGGCCTGCAATTCCTTGGTTCAGCCACCGGTAAACGCGAGAACGTAAAAAGCCAGGATGACGTTTTTCTTGCCGCGGAAATCACTCAGCTTCACCGGCTTCCAGTCATTCGCCAGCAAAGTGAAATCCGGCGCCACGTCTCCTACCTTTAAGTTCGTCTTGGCAATGGCGTCTTCCTGCGCCGCAGCGGAAAATTGACCCGCCAACATCAGCAGCAGAAGAAGCCCGACGACGGCAGTGACGACCTTTTTCATCGGTTATCTCCTTGTGGACTTTGGGTACTACAAGCCATGATTATAGGCGCGTTCTGCTTTTCGCTTGTAACGGCGATGTAATTTCTGCAGCAGAAGCGCGCGACGGATTTCGCTGTCCCTTCCCCGCGCTTTCCCTATAATTCGTCAGTCACACCGGGGGCACAGACGAAGTGTTTGCCGATCGCACAAATTGGAATCTGCTGGCCAATCCGCTGAGCGAGGCACTCGCCCGGCATCGCGCGGCAGGGAAGCCCTTAATTGACCTCACGATTTCGAATCCAACGGAATGCGGATTTGAATATGACAGCGGCGCCATTCTGCAAGCTCTCGCCAATCCAGCCAGTCATGCGTACGACCCGGACCCGCGTGGGCTGCTTGGCGCCCGGCAAGCGGTTGGCGCCTACTATGCTGCGCGAGGCACGGAAGTCCCGGCTGACGACATTATTCTCACCACCAGTACCAGCGAGGCTTACAGTTTCGTCTTCCGGACGCTCTGCAACCCCGGCGACGAAATCCTGATCCCCGAGCCGAGCTATCCTCTGTTCGCTTTTCTGGCCGATATCCAGGACGTAAAGCTCGTGCGCTATCCGCTGGTCTACGATTACGGCTGGCAGATCAATTTCCACGCGTTGCAGCAGCGCATCATGCCGCGCACACGCGGAGTGATCGTTGTCCATCCCAATAATCCTACCGGACATTTCACCAAGGCCCACGAGTTGGAAAAATTGAACGAAATTTGCTCGGCACGGAATCTCGCGATCATCGCCGATGAAGTATTTCTGGATTTCGCGCTGCATGCAGACCAGCCGTCATTCAGCTTCGCGCACAATTCCGCCGCGCTGACGTTCACCATGAGCGGGCTATCCAAAATTTCCGGCCTGCCGCAGATGAAAGCCGCATGGCTCGTCACCGGCGGTCCCGATCAGCTGAAATCTGCAGCTCTCGCCCGCCTGGAGATCATCGCGGACACGTACCTCTCGATGAACGTGCCAGTTCAGCACGCAATCCCCGCGCTGCTCGAACAGCGCGACCTGTTTCAAACGCAGTTGCTCGCCCGCGCAAGAAAAAATCTAGCGGAACTGGGTCGCCAACTCGCAACGCAGAAATCGTGCGCGAGGCTAGAAGTGGAAGGAGGTTGGTACGCCGTGTTGCGCGTCCCGGCGACGCGGTCGGACGAAGAACTGGCCATCGAGCTACTGACCCAAAAACACGTGTACGTCCATCCGGGGCATTTCTACGATTTTCCGTCAGAGGGATTCTTAATTGTCAGCCTGATTACGCGCGAACCAGAATTTGCGGAGGGAGCGAAACTGCTACTATCGGTGTTCTAGCGGCAAAAAGAACTGCAGGGGAACCCAGCTTTACCTCAGGCGCCCCGGCGGATCCGCCGTCTCCGGAATCCCAATCTTCAAATCCGGCCCCTTACTTTCTTCCATCTTCGACGGCACCTGTTGTGGGATGCCAATCCCACGATTCATTTCCAGATGCTCTTTGGCGCAGCGGGGGCAATATCCCTTGCTCGTCTCGTCATCGCGCTGGCTCGCCAGTTCGTAGCAGCCGCAGATGCAATCGCAATATCCGGTGATCGAAGCCGTCTTGATCGGTATCAGCGCCATGAAAACCTCTCCCGTGGTCGTTGCGAGTGAATCATACCTACGCGCCGCGTGGCGTGCAAGACTGTGGAGAGGAACTGCAGCAGGCTGCAAAGAACAAGCACGCCCAGGTAGAATGCTCAGGCGGGCTTCATTTCCGTCATGCGGAATGGATCCCCGATCTTTTCGTGCAGTTCCAGCCACACGCGGTCCGGATGCGATAGAAATACTTCCACCACCTTCGGATCGAATTGTTTTCCGGCATATTTCTGAATTTCCGCGCGCGCCGCGGAAATCGGCAGCGCCTTGCGATACGGCCGGTCGGAAATCATGGCATCCAGCGTGTCCGCCACCGCGAATATTCGCGCACCCAGCGGGATCTGTTCGCCGCGCAACTTACGCGGATAACCCGATCCGTCGTAACACTCCTGGTGCGAAAGCACAATCTCGGCCGCTTCCTTCAGGAAGGGAATTCGCTCGAGAACCGAAAAGCCGATCTCGCAGTGCTTGCGCATGATTTCGCGCTCTTCCGTGGTCAACGGCCCCGGTTTGCGCAGAATGCTGTCCGGCACGCCCATCTTGCCGATGTCGTGCAGAAACGCTCCGCGCGCGATATGCCGCAGCAAACCTGGATCCACGCCCATGGACCGCGCGATGGTGATCGTGAACGCCGTCACGCGCTGGCAGTGCCCCTCTGTCTCGGCATCTTTCGCGTCCAGCGCGCCGCCCAGTGCCTCCAGCGTGTAATCGTAGGATTGCTCCAGATCCTGCAAGGCGATGGAAAGCTGCTGTGTGCGTTCAGCCACCAGATGTTCCAGATCGCTCTGATAAGTGCGGTTTTCCATTACCAAACGGCGGTGTTCCAGAGCGCGTCGCACGCTCAGATGCAGCTGATCTTTCTCGAATGGTTTCAGAATATAGTCGTAAGCACCCGCACGAATCGCTTGCAGGGCGATGGAGATGTCGTGCATCGCCGTGACCATGATTACGGGAACATCCGGATCCTCATTGCGAAGCTCGGCCAACAACTTCAGCCCGTCCATTTCGGGCATCACGATGTCGCTCAAAACGAGGTCGAAGCTATCCTTGCGAAAAGCGTCCAGGGCCATTCGCCCATTCGAACACACGGTACACTGGTAACCTTGGGCTTCCAGCAGAGTTGAAACGACCTCGCGGATCGCCTCTTCGTCATCCACAACGAGAATTTTTTCGGTGTCCACAATTAGCTCCCGGGAGCCTCCATTATATGGCCACCTTATATGGCCAGCTTCCACACCAATTGGGCCTAATTGGCCAATCGAATACCCGCGTGCTGCATTGCACAAGAGCGTCTGTCTACAACCAGTTGTAGCCCACGACCGGGTAACACTGGACGGTATCCCTTTAACGCGTGCAGACATTCCCGGATATCTCGGGCGCCCGCCATATCTTGCCATTTACCACATTGCTGTTGACGCAGGTGTTTACTGGGAGTAATATCCTGCTCGTTGCGGCACTGCTGGGCGCTCAAGCCGTGCCCTTGCTCGCCACGAACGGGTCACCTTGGACCTGCTGCTTGCCAATCGCTTTCGTATAACTAATCTGTTACCGTTGGTGGGCTACGGACTAAAGCTTCTCGGTTCTGAAGGGGAGTGGCGGTGGAATCACTCGAACGCTTCACGCAGAATCAACGAATCATCGAGGAGTTCGTTTCCCAGTGGCTTGTAGCTTGTCCGACTGCATTGGGCAGACTCGCCCATGTCGCGATGCTGCGCGACGTCTACACCGGGCGATACCGTCATCCGATTCTTGAGGACGCTTATTCTGAGCCTGCCGTGCATCAATCCTTGCTCTACTGCCATGAGGAGCTTTTCGAGAAAGTCCTCGAAAACACATTCGAACAGCAGGAGTGGGATCTAAGAATGTGCTTTGCGGGCATGGACGCTCCGCCGGCCGAGATTGCGCAGCGTTGGCTGGAAGTGGAACTGTTCCGCTTGTTCGTCCCCTTTGGCACGCCTCCTTACCTACGAGATCTTTTCTGCTCCAACCTGCGCGCGATTCTTGGGCTAGTCGCTTCGGAAGAAAGTGTGGTCCACACCGCCGCGTAACCGCTTTCCACCCGCCACAAAGTTCTGGTAACCCTTCAGGCGTTTGGTAGCATCGAATTATGGTGAATATCTCTGTGCGCAAATGGCTGCGTGATCCGTTCAAGCGAATGCTTTTCGAGCTCGGCGCAGGCTACTACGCGCGCAAATTAGCGACTGGTCCCGAGGCAGACCTTCGGCACGAGTTCCTTAGTTCCATGCAGTTGCCCGTTTCCGGCAATGGTCACGGCACCATTAGCGTTCTGGACGTCGGCTGTGGGCCCGGTCACGTGGCGCGCGCGTTGGCTCGCGATGGTTACGATGTTACGGCTGTGGACCGCAGCCGCAGCCTGCTGCGCATTGCCAAGAAGCTGGCGACGCGTGAAAGCACCACTGTGCGCTTCCACTTATCACCTGCGGAAAAGCTTCCGTTTCCGGATTCGTCGTTCGATTATTGCTACGCCACTGGCGTGGTCTATTGGGTCGAACATCTTGCCGCAACTCTCTCCGAAATGGTGCGTGTCACGCGTCCGTCGGGGCTGGTGGCGTCGCTCGATCCGCATGCGTCCATGTCCGTCACCAAAATCCTGGCGTACGCTCGAGAGAAATGCCTCAACGCGCGCGACACGCGGAAACTCGTCGCTTGGGCTACCTCCGCGCAGTGCAACCGCCGCTTCGAGGAGGGCCATCTCCGCCGTTTGCTCACCGACGCCGGACTGCAGAGTCTTACACTAGAACGACGTTTTGGTGGCATGGTCTGGTTCTGGAAGGGAACTGTACCTTCGCGAGCTTGACGTGCTTTTAGCACTTTGATGGCAACCGAATCCTGTCGAGAGCGTCACGCGATGTGGCATGTGAGTTCCTGCTCGCGGAACCTGATATCCTGATTCCTGCGCCGAACTTTCGGAGGTGTGAATGAGATTGTTTGGGCGAACGGAGCGTCTGCTCGGAGCGAAACGGCTTGTCGGCTTGGCGGCGTTGCTGGCCGGCGGCATCGTGTTTGCCGCTGAGCGGCCAGCCGTGTCGTTCGAGCCATTCGTATTCGCTCGGCCAGGAATTTCGTCGCAGACGGCTCCGGCTTCCAGCCCCGAGTTCATTAAAGCCGCCGATGAAGTGCTGGCGCAGATGAGCCAGATTCTGGATCTTCCGATCAAGGAACCGCTGAAGAAGACCCTCCGCTCGAAGCAGGAAGTCCGCGATTACCTGATTCGGGAAGACAAAGAGGATAAAAACGACTCCGAACGATACGCGGACGACAAAACGCTGGAAGCCTTCGGCCTGATTCCCAAGGGCTTTCCGCTGGATTCCTTCATGCTCGATGTCTTGACCGACCAAGTGGCGGGCCTGTACGACCCCAAAGCTAAGGAATTTTATATCGCGGATTGGATTCCGGCGGACGAGCAACGCACGGTGATGTCCCACGAATTGACGCACGCGCTCGAAGATCAATCGTTTCACATCGATTCCTGGATCAAAGCTGCGCGTCCCAATGACGACGCCGAACTCGCACGCGATGCCGTCAGCGAGGGCTCGGCGATGGCCGCCATGGTGGACTATGAAATGCTCGACCAGAAAGCCAGCGTGCGGGACGTTCCGGACATCACACTTCTGATTCGCGCCGGCGCCCTAAGCGAAATGGATAAGGATCCCAATCTCGCGAAAGCTCCCCTCTATATTCGCGACGAGCTCTTGTTTCCCTATCTCGCGGGCACGGGCTTCACCCAACAATTCCTGAAGGCCCATACCGGATGGCAAGATCTGCATTTGATTTTTCAGAATCCACCGCTATCCACGCAGCAAATCCTGCATCCGGACTTGTATTTGCAAGGCGTCAAACCCGAGGCTGTTACTCTGCCCGCATGGAAGGGGCTGGTCCCAGTCGATTGGAAATTGCTGGAAGAAAACACTCTGGGAGAATTCGGAGTAAATGAAGTCTTGAAACAGCTGCTGGACGAAAATCGCGCCGAGTTGCTTTCTCCGGCGTGGAAAGGCGACCGCTATGCGGTGTTCGACGACGCCAAATCGAAGTCCAACCCGCTGGTGTTCCGCCTGGCACTCGATAATCCCGATGACGCGGCGCGTTTCTTCGGTCACTACAGCGAAGCCCTGGAACACAAATACAAGACACGCGCCGAACTCTTTCGCCGCCCCAACTTCTTTCAGTTCCAATCGGAGTCCGGCGGAGTGTTCCTGCGCTGCGTTGGAACGCACTGCCTCACCGTTGAAGGCGCAAGCCGCGAAACGTTCGACAAAATAAATCACGCCATCGGATGGGAGCCGGCCCCGGCAGCTGTGAGCGCGTCATCCGCCCCCGAGACCGTCACGCAGCAGACAAGGCCCGCAGAATACGGCCGCGTCGGCGCTTGGTAGTTTCGCGCTCCGGCCTGTTAAGCAAGCTGCGTTAATCGTTCAGCGAAATCTCCACCGTATCCGCGCGGTGAACCACCATCAGAGTTTGATCGTCGGCCTGCTTCCGACCTGCGGAATAGTTTTGCACGTCCTTCATGCACGCCGCCGCAAGTTCCTGTGGCACCCATCCATGCCGCTCACCCGCGATATTCGAAAGCCGCGCCGCACCATATTCCGCGCCCGAGGCGTTTACCGCTTCGGAAATTCCGTCGGTGTAAAGCAGCAAGCTGTCGCCCCGTTCCATGCGTACGCGCTGTATTGTGTAGCGGCTGGTGGAAAACATTCCGAGCGGCACGCCGGTCGAGCAGACCTGCCGCACGCCATCCTTGGCGATCAGCAATGCAGCTAAATGTCCCGCGCTGCCAATTTCAATTTCTCCGCGTTGTCCCGCACGTCCGCAAATCAGCGTCGCATATTGTCCAGCGATCGTGCTCTGGCAGAACACGCTGTTGGCAATTTCCAGCAGCTTATCGAGCGTCAGGCCCACACCCGCCAGGCTGCGGAACATAGCGTGCAAATGGGTCATCAGCAGGGAAGCCGCGACGCCCTTGCCGGCCACATCTCCCAGCAAGAAAACCAGTTCGCCCTCTTCCGTCGCCGGTGGAATTAAATCGCAATAATCGCCGCTGACCATTCCCGCCGGCTTGTACTGATAGTGCACGCGCCATTCCCCGTGACGAACATCCGTCCGCGGCAGCAACCCGCGTTGCACGCGCGACGCAAGCTCCAGATCGCGCTCCAACGCGCGCTGCTCATCGCTCGTCAGATGATCCAGGCAAAGCTGCACCAGCGGATCGGCCAGCAGCCGGTCTTTTTCCACGGAATCATGGCACTCTGTACAAATCCCATACGTGCCATCGTCCATCCGATGTAGCGCGGAATCCACTTCGCCAAGCAGCTCAATCAACGACGCTGTCGGCGCCGCCGCCACCGGTGACGCGAGAACCGCATTCAATTCCTCGCGCCTTTTTTCAAGTTGTCCGCGAATATATGGATCGCTCACTCCGCTCATTTCCGTGGCCTCCACATCCGAGCTTCGCGCCATGCTTGCCGCTGCGCTATCCGCTTCCTGCATGAGAACTCCCTTCGCCCCGTTCTGCCGAATCCTTCGTTATTGGATTCTCAGTCTAGCGTCGGCGACTCTATTTTCATGGCGGCCAACAAGGTTCCACTGGCACGTCGGTCCAGGCGTACGCGGCGCTCCAGGCGCTGTAACCGGCGCTCGAAATCACTCCGGTAACGCTTTAGCGCTGCTGCGCTTAGCCCGGCGCTTCGGCTCGGTGGTCGCAGTTCCGCCAAAGCCCTGCGCACCAGCACGGCAGCCCGGTGGGGTTCGCGCGCCTGCCGCTCGTAATGAATCGCCAGCTGCCTGTACGCCTCGAAACCTTCGCGCGAATTTCCCAGCACGCTTTCCCAGAGCTTCAGCGCCAGCGGCAAATCACCTTCGCGCTTCGCCAGCCGAGCCAGGGACCGCCGCGCCGCCCGGTCGGTTTCCGCGGGGAGCATAGCGTCGAGTGACTGCGCGTAGTGTTTCCGCGCGCGCACCGTGTCTCCGCGCCGCTCGCAAATCCGCGACACTCCGTACAGTTCCAACCCATCGGTGCTGTCCGTTTGCGGATCAGCCAGCACTTCGAGGATCCTGCTGGCCAGCCCGGCCAGGCCTCGCAGGTCCATTTGATTGTGGTGGAAAATCTGCACCAATGGCTCCGGCGGCCCGCCGCGCAAGTAATCAAAATAAAACTGCGGAATCATTTCCGAAATCAGGTCCGCACCGCGATTCCACCCCAGGACGTGCTTTTCCAGTTCCGCCAGACGCACCGAGCCCAAACGCACGCGCCACAAATTTCGCGCGGGATGCAAAAAATCCAGATGCGCTCGCGGCGCTGGCGGCCGAATTTTTCGCGTCATGCGATAACGCGTCTCCAGCAGCGGCCAATCAAATGATTTCCCGTTGAACGTTACCAGCACCGGGCGCTCGGCCATCCGCTCCGCCAACGTGTGCAGCAGCGCGTGCTCCTCGCTCAATTCGCGCATGAAGAACTGCTCCACTTCCAATCCGCCTGCGTCCCACCATCCAATACCAACCATGAACGGATAAGTTCCTGTGCCGCCCATCAGCCCGGTCGTTTCCGTGTCCAGAAAAAGCCATCGTCCCGGGTCGCTCGCCTCCGCGCAGGCTCCCGGCGCCAGCAGCCGCAGTGCCTCCGCGTTTACGGAACCTTCCGGCGGAGCGCACCCAATCGCCTCCGAAAACCATTTGCGCACTGTCAAGTGCTCGCCAAACTGGTTGCTCAGCGATTGTGCGTGCAGCATTTCGGCGAGCCGCTCCGCGCCATCCGGCAGCGCAGGTGAATATCCACGCGCGCGGCTACTGGCAGGCTCCGCCGCAGCATTTTCTGCCGCGACTCGACTCTTCCTCGCCGGCCGCAGCGCCGCCAAGGAAGCAAAACGGTCACGCACACTCATAGCCGATCAATCTCCCGGTTCACTCTGCGTCCTCTGCGGTAATCAATCCTGAATTTACCCTCAGCTACACAATCGCTGCAAAATTGCCAGCGCCGCTTCCTTGGTCTTCTCGGACTTTTCACCGGCAGGCCCCACGCACGATGGGCACCCGCTTTCGCACGGGCATCCAATAATCAGCTCACGCGTCCGCCGCAGCAAAATTTCATGCACACGAAACAGCGGCTCGCTGAATCCAATCCCCCCCGGATACGCGTCATACAAGTACAAATTCGGCTCGAAGAATTCCTTCATCTCCGCCGCATTTGCAAGCGCCGCGGAATATTCTTGAAACTCGGTTTCAGCGCCCGGACTCGCCGGCCGCTCGCCCACCGCGGTCCCCAGATCCCGTCCGTCGCACATCAGCAGCAGACTAGCCATGGAAGCCATCGCGTACAGCAAGCCCAGGATTCCGTTCTGCCGATCAGCCAACGCGTAGGGCAATTCCGCCAGCAGCGTGCGTTCCAGCGTGATCCAGAACGCCGTGGTATGCATTTCGTTTTCCGGCAACTCCAGCTTGCCGGCGCCGATGTTTTCGTTCGTGAAAAACTTGATCTTCTTGAATCCCACCACCTGCGACCGCACCAGCACGTCGCCATGCGCCCGAGCTGCCGGCCCGGCTATCCGCTCTTCCTCTGCAATTTCCAGCACGCGCACCTGCGTGTAGCGAATTGCATCCGTGTAGTAATCCACGTTGACGCTTTTCACGTAGGCCTTGCGCTGCTCGAAATCCAGCCGCTCCACATGATATTGCTGCCCCTGGTGCAGATAAATTGCCTTGGGATGCACCGTCGTGAGCGCCGATGAAAAATCCACTTCGCCAATCACTTCTGGCTCGCCGTCTTCCTCTCCATTCGTCCCGCCCGTCGTATCAATAATCACGAAATTGTCAGACGTCACTGAACGCAAGCCTACCGTGTCCGCCGGATAAGCCTCCTGCACCCAATGCCAATTCCCGCCGCTGCGATGCAGAAATCCGGCCTCGCTCATCCGTTCGCACAGGCCCGGCAGATCCACGTCGCCGAAGCGTTCCTCTGGTCCAAGCGGCAGCTCGAAAGCCGCGCACTTCAAGTGGTTTACTAAAATTTCCAAATTGTCCGGCTGCACGTAGGCATGCTCCGGCGAGCGTCCGAAAAAATAATCAGGATGTTGCACAATGAACTGATCCAGCGGCGCCGACGAAGCCACCATCACCGCGCACGATGTGCCGCTTCTTCTTCCGGCGCGTCCCGCGCGCTGCCATGTGGAAGCGATTGAGCCGGCATATCCCGCCATCACGCTCGCATCCAGCGAACCAATATCAATTCCCAATTCCAGCGCGCTCGTCGCCACCACGCCGCGAATCCGTCCGTCGCGCAAGCCGCGTTCAATTTCGCGGCGCTCGCCCGGCAAATAACCGCCGCGATACCCTCGAATCGGCTCAGCTTCCCCCGGCCCCGGTCGGTTCGCCTGCTGCAAATAAGTCAGCAGCACTTCGGTATGCAGCCGGCTATTCGCAAATACGATGGTTTGTAGCCTGCGCGCGAGCAGCTCCTTGGCCACGCGCGTCGTCTCGTTCAAATAGCTGCGCCGGATTCCCAGATTCCGATTCACCATTGGCGGATTGTAGAAAACGAAAAGCTTCTCGGCCGCGGGCGCGCCATTTTCCTCCACGACTTGCACCGGCGCTGCGATCAATTGCTCGGCCAGCTCGCCCGGATTGGCAATCGTTGCCGAACAGCAGATGAACTGCGGCTTCGATCCGTAAAATTCCGCGATGCGCGCAAGACGCCGCAGCACGTTCGCCAGATGGCTGCCAAAAACTCCCCGATACGTGTGCAATTCGTCCAGCACGATGTAGCGCAAGTTTTCAAATACGCGCGTCCACTTGGTGTGGTGCGGCAATATTCCAGTGTGCAACATGTCCGGGTTCGTCAGGATCACGTGACCACGCTCGCGGATCGCTCTGCGCGCGTCGCTCGGCGTGTCGCCGTCGTACGTAAATACGCCAAAGCAATCGTCCAGCCGCTTCGCCAGGTCGTGCAGCTCCGCTAGTTGGTCCTGCGCCAAAGCCTTGGTCGGGAAGAGGTACAGCGCGCGTGTGTCGGTGTTCTCAAGCACCGCATTCAGGATCGGCAGGTTGTAACACAGCGTTTTCCCCGAAGCAGTGGGCGTCACCACCACGAAATTCTTGGCCGCGTGCGCCAGTTCCGCAGCCGCAGCCTGATGCGTGTAGAGCTTTTCGATTCCCTTCGCGTGATAAGCCGCTGCCAACTCCGGCCGCACCCACGCAGGCATCGCCCGGAACTGCGCCTCGCGCGCCGGAATGTGGCGGACAGCCGTCAGCACTTCCTCCGCGCGATAACGCGCCACCAACGCCCCCAGCGCCTCCTGCACCGTCTCCAAGGTGGTGCTAGGTCGAACCGCCAAGCCCCCAGCCAATCCTTCTGGCGGACTCCCTGCCAACCCCTTTCCGGACGCGGCCATCACCACCTCCTAAAAATTGCCAAGCTTCCGCCCCTCCGCCATCTTTCGCCTTTTATTCGCTGAGGCTACCACGCAGCTTCCCCGCACGCAACCCCAGTCTTGCCGCTCAATTTCCATCGCCACCGCGCGTCGCCGCTGTATCCACGCCAAAACCGCCCGCCCCTAGCCATCCCCCACCAAACTTTGCTATACATGAGCCATGGCCCACGACTTCCTGATTTTCGATTTCGGCACAAACGAAGAAGTAGCACAACAAGCCCGTCACAAAGTGGAAGGCTGGACGCAAGGTTTCCGCCTCGGCAAGAAAATGCTCCTGAAGTTCGAGCGCGAAGCCGCAGGCGACTCTGCGGAGTTTGCTAGGGACGCCGAGAAGCCTGCTTCGTCTAAAAAGAAGTCCGCTTCGAAGGACGCCGCCGCTGAGACCAGCGCCAAAGTCCGCGTGCTGGTCCGCCTTGATTTTTCCGACCACGAGAAGCTTTCGCACCAGCGTTGGCTTGATCGCATTCCCTCCGAAGAGCCGTTCAAATCCGCGAAAGCGGAAATTATCCGCCAGGGGCAGCCGGGATTTGCCGAAGCCGCGGAACTCTTCGACTCCCTGTCCTAATGGCCAACCGCTGCCTGTCTCTTTTCCCAGTAATCCAACAGCGGATTCGCCGTGCGTTTTTTCTCTGCGCGCCGCACATTTCGCTATAATAGCCTGTACCTAATTCCCGCGGCGAGCCTCTAACGCGAGAGTGCGCGATGCCGACCCAGACGAAAACGAAATTAGCGAATTTCGATCCAGCGAAATACCAGGGCCTCGATCGCGACACGTTGATCCGTGTCTACCGCACCATGTTCCTTTCTCGCCGTCTTGACGATCGCGAGATTCAGCTCAAGCGCCAGAATCGGCTCTTCTTCCAGATTAGCGGCGCAGGCCACGAAGCAGTCCTCGCGGCCGCCGGTTTGGTCTTGAAGCCAACTTACGATTGGTTCTTCCCGCATTATCGCGATCGCGCCTTGATGCTCATGCTCGGCGTCACTCCCTACGAAATGCTGCTGCAAGGAGTTGGCGCGAAAGCCGATCCCGCATCCGGCGGCCGCCAGATGCCGTCTCACTGGGGTAATCGGGACTTGAATGTGGTCACGCGCTCCTCACCCACCGGCACGCAATTCCTGCAAGCGATTGGCGCGGCAGAATGCTCCGCGTATTTTGAGAAATTTCCCAAGGCCTTCGATCAGGCGCGCAAGGCTCCCATGGGCGCCACCGTCTCCTTTCACAGCGACGAGATAACCTACGTATCCGCCGGTGACGGCACCACGAGCGAGGGCGAATTTTACGAATCCCTGAACACCGCTAGCGGCAAGCGCCTCCCCGTTCTCTATCTCATCGAAGACAACGGCTACGCCATTTCCGTACCTGTCGAAGTGCAGACTCCCGGCGGCAGCATCTCCAAGCTGGTCAGAAATTATCCGAATCTCTACGTCGAGGAATGCGACGGCACCGAGCCGCTCGAAAGTTATGCCGCACTGCGCCGCGCAGCCGAACATTGCCGCGCCCGCAAAGGCCCCGCGCTGATCCACGCGCACGTAATCCGCCCGTATTCGCACTCGCTTTCCGACGACGAGAAGCTCTACAAATGTGAAACCGAGCGCTCAGCCGAAGCGCAGCGCGATCCGCTTCCGAAATTCGCCATGTTTCTGGTGCGCGAAGGCATCCTGGAAGAAAACGAGATTGAAGCGCTGGAGGCCGAAGTAGATCGCGAAATCATCGAAGCCACCGATCGTGCGCTGGCCGCCGAACTTCCTTCCCCGGACTCGATTTACAAATGGGTCTACTCGCCCGATGTGGACCCCTCCTCTCGTGACTTCGATTCCACTCCGAAAAAAGAAGGCCATCCCAAAACGATGGTCGAAATGGTCTCTATCACGCTGCTCGACGAGATGAAACGCGACGAACGCATCGTGGTCTTTGGCGAAGACGTCGCGGATTGCAGTCGCGAAGAAAGCCTGGCTTCGGTGAAAGGGAAGGGCGGCGTCTTCAAAGCCACGGCCGGCTTGCAGCGCAAGTTTGGCGCACAGCGGGTGTTCAATTCGCCGCTGGCCGAAGCGAATATTGTGGGCCGCTCCATCGGCATGGCGATTCGCGGTTTGAAACCGGTGCCCGAAATTCAGTTTTTCGATTACATCTGGCCCGCCATGATGCAATTGCGCAACGAGATGGCCACCATTCGCTGGCGTTCCGCTGGACATTTCAAATCGCCCGTCGTCATTCGCGTTGCCATCGGCGGCTACCTCACCGGCGGCGCGATCTATCACAGCCAATGCGGAGAAGTAACCTTCACGCACATCCCGGGCCTGCGCGTGGTGATGCCTTCCACCGCGCTTGACGTGTGCGGCCTGCTGCGCACCGCGATTCGCTCTGACGATCCCGTGCTGTTTCTCGAGCACAAGCATCTGTACCGCCAGCCCTACAACCGCTCGGAGTATCCCGGTCCTGACTTCACAATTCCTTTCGGCAAAGCGCGCATGGTGCGGGAAGGCACGGACGTGAGCGTGATCACCTATGGCGCCGTGGTGCATCGCGCGGAAGTAGCAGCCGCGGAACTGGCCCGCAACGGAATTTCCGCCGAGATTCTGGACTTGCGTTCGCTGAGCCCCTACGACTGGGAGGCTATCGCCGCAACGGTTCGCAAGACCAATCGCATCCTGGTGGCCTACGAAGACACGCGCTCCTGGGGATACGGCGCGGAAATCGCGGCGCGCATCGCCGACGAATTATTCGATGAGCTGGCTGCTCCGGTGCGCCGCGTGGCCGCGACCGATACATTCGTTGCTTATCAGCCTCGACTCGAAGACGCGATCCTGCCGCAAACCGAGGACATTGCCAGGGCGATCCGCGAGCTCATGACTTATTAGCCGCTGAATTTCCGATGAAACTTTTCAGCCACCCAGTTCGTATAGTTAAAGTAGGCGGTTGAAGCTCGGGCACGAACCGCTCGGGAGGATGAGATTATGAACTGCCAGAATTGTCACAAAGAAATCGCCGAATATTCTAATTTCTGCTATTACTGCGGCGCGCGCCAGAACACCGCGCCCAGTGCAGCGCCGCGTCCGCAGAAGCGCCTGATGCGCTCTTCCACTGATTGCAAGCTGGGCGGAGTCTGCGGCGGCATCGCCGAATATCTGGACGTGGATTCCACGATCGTTCGGCTGATCTGGGTATTGCTGATCATCTTCCCGGTTCCGCTGGTCCCCGCGGTGCTGGGATACTTCTTGGCATGGTTGGTGATGCCGCAGGCGCCCCCACCGATACCGGTGGACGCATCGGCCCAGCCTGCTGCACCGGACGCACACGGACACGGTTCGGCCCAAACGGCTTAAGTATTTCTGGAAAATCTGACGCTGACCCGGCGGCGCGCGCCGCCGGTTAATCTCGCTCTTTGCCTTTCGCTCTCCGCGAAAAAGATCCGCGCCGGTCGCCGTAGATTGCCTGGTCAACGGATATCAATCCCGCTCCCAACGCAGCTAGCGCGAAAGCACCCACCGCGACCGCCAGCGGAAATTGATAGTTGTCCACCTTCGCCGGATTTGAAAACAATCCGTGCACTTTCACCATGGCCACTGCCATTTCGCCTGCAACCAGCAGTCCTGCGATCCGCGTGAACAATCCCACGATTAACAGGCAACCGCCGAAAAACTCCACGACTCCTGCGATGTAAGCGAAATAAGCGGGGAAGCCCATATGCTCGAAAGCCTGCATGGTGTCGTGCGTGTGCGTGAAAAGCTTCGGATAGCCGTGATACACCAGAATGATTCCCAATCCCAAACGCAGCAACAACAGCGCGAGCGGCCTTAATTTTTCCAGGCTATGCATCCCATCCCTCCCGCGGGCACTGACCGATGTGACCCTCCGCGCGCCCCGCATTGTACCAGAATCGAAAAAGACGCCGCTTCCTGCGCATGGAAACTCTCAGCAGACCCGTTGCAGGGTCCGATGGCGTGGTTGGTGTAGAATTCTTGATTACCTACTTCAGACGATGCGACGATCTAAACGCATGGACACAGGAAACGATTGCATCTGCGCTAGGCGCGCCGCGGACATCACCTTCGGAGATTGTCAGTGATTCGGAAAGTTCTGTTGGGCTCTGCACTACTGGTTGTCCTGGTTGTGGGGCTCTACGTTCGCTTACATCACGCAGCTCCGCCTCTGGAAATTGCTTATGCCGGCGGCCGCTCGGCTACTTTGTATAGCACCTCAGCTCAGGTGCGAGAACCTATCGCCACGGTCAGTTTTGGAGATCGCCTGGAGATCCTACAGCGATTTCAGAATCAAGTGAAAGTCCGCACCGCGGCGGGAGTCGTCGGCTGGATGGAAGAAAGCGAGCTGTTGTCCACGGATTTGTGGCAGACCTTAAAGGACCTGGAAGCAAAGTCGGCCACTATGCCGGTGGTAGCGCGTGGTCACACTCGAGTTCTGAGCAATCTTCACATCGAACCGGGACGCGATTCCCCTCGCGTCCGCCAGCTGAATAAAGAGATCCCGCTCGAAATGATTGCGCGCCAACCGGTGACGATCGCGTCTGCCGCCAATGGCAATGCCAGCGCCAAAGCCGAGCCGGAATCCGCGGAAACATCCACATCCGACGCCGCGAATTCAGACGACGGCAAATCCGGCGGCAAACCGGACGCCAAAAAGGAGGACTGGTGGCTGGTACGCGCGCACATGAGCGACCAGGCAGTCCTGGCCGGTTGGCTGCTGGGCCGCTTCGTTGAGCTGGATGTCCCCCCTCCCTTGCCGGACTATGCCAATTCCGCGAATATGCGCATCGTCGCGTGGACAGAGTTGAACCGCGTACCATCCGCTTCCGGCAAACCCGTGGCGCAGTACCTGCTGCTCGGCACACACGGCCCCGAAGGCCAACCTTGTGATTTCACGTCGCTCCGCGTGTACACCTGGGGCAAACAGAAGGAGCGCTACGAAACCGCATTCGTCGAAAGCAATGTCTGCGGTAAGCTGCCGGTGCAACGCTTGCAGGCGCCGGGTGAGGAAGGTGACGTCACGTTTTCTTTCCTGGACTCTACCTCCGGTTCGCTTGAACACCGCACGTATCAGATGCACCAGACCATCGTCCGTCGCGTAAAGGACGCTTCCGCTCAGAATCCTCGCAAGCGCACCCGTTAATCACCGCGTTTCATTCGCCATCATTTGCGCCCGCGTTCGTAGCCGATTGAGCTAAATTAATCTCATGGTGAATCGCTCGACGATTTTCGCCGTGGCTGTGCTTCTTTACTGTTCGTTTGCAGCCGCTGGATGCTCAGAAGCTACTTCCGAACCCATGCCCCAGACGGCCGCGACGCCGGCACTGCATTTTATCGGCCAGTGGGGCGCTCCCGGCAACGGGCCTGGACAACTTCAGCAACCGTCGGGGATTGCCACAAATTCCTTGGGCGACGTTTTCATCGTGGATGGCGGCAGCGCCTTCATCTCCAAGTTTGCGCCAGAGGGTAAGCCGCTGCTCTCCTTTCAAGAAGATGGATTGAACCACCCGCAGTCAATTGCGGTGGACCGCGGCGGAGCGCTCTACGTCACCGATCCTGTCCGCAATAGCGTGTTTATTTTCATGCCCAATGGCGATCACTACCGCGAGCTGCGACTGCGCACACGCCCCGTCGCCGGAAACACGCTGAGCGCGGCTGTAGGCGATGACGGTCTGATTCACGTGCTCGACCAGCATGCGGGGAAAGTATTCACCTACACGCCGCGATTGCGTTTGGTGCAAAGCTGGGAGCCGCGCGAAACTTTGCCGGGCACACAACATTTCGGCCCGCTGGTGAAGGGTCCGGATAACTACCTCTACCTGGGAACACCATCAGGCGGCATCATGAAGCTGACCCGCGAAGGCCACCTGGTTAGCGAGATCATTGCGAGGAACACTTCAGTCACTTGGAATCCCGGCGCAGGGTTCGCGGTCTGGAGTAATTGCGTGTTCGTTATGGATTCCGATGGGCGCATGCTGCACGTAGCTGGCACTGCCGACGGAGTCTCCAAGTTGGACGTAGATCTTGCTCCCGAACTCGGCCAAGGCTCCCGCCAACCGCCGGCGTTGGCTGTCAGCCCGAAAGGAGAATTGCTGGTTCTTGACGCTCCGGAATCGCGCGTCCTGCGCTACCGCATCACCTTCTGACATTCCACCTTCACGCGCTATCATTGCACGTTCAAGATAACGAGGTGTCTCGCATGGCTCTACTGCTTTCCGAAGCGGATGTGAAGCAGATCCTCACGATGCCAATGGCACTCGCGGCCGTCACGGACTCGTTTTCCCGGCTGGCAGACGGCAGCGCGCTGCTGCATTCTCGCCAGCGTTTGCACATTCCGGGGAAGAGCTATCTTCATTACATGGCCGCAGCTGACGCCACCAGCGGCTACATGGGCATGAAGATTTATACCAGCGCGCGTGAGGGTCTGCGCTTTCTGGTGCCGCTGTTCAACGTCGATTCGGGTGAACTGTTGGCACTGATAGAAGCGGACTACCTGGGGCAAATTCGCACCGGTGCGGCCAGTGCAGTCGCCACGCGTCTGTTGGCGCGAGCAGACGCCGAGAAAATTGGCATCATCGGCACGGGCTTGCAATCGCGCACCCAGCTGGAGGCCCTGGCACTGGTGCGAAATATTACTGGCGTTCGCGCATTCAGCCGCAATACGGAGAATCGCGAACGCTTTGCAAAGGAAATGACCGAACAACTGGGATTTCCAGTGATCGCAGTGGCTTCTGCCCGGGAAGCAGTTCGCGGCGCCGATATTGTAGTTACTTCCACCACCTCTACAAATCCGGTTCTCGATGGAAGCTGGCTCGCGCCCGGAATGCACCTAAACGCCATCGGCGCCAATTTTCCGCAGAAGCATGAGCTCGATGGCGAAGCAATCCGACGCTGCGACATCATCGTCGCTGATTCCCGCGAGCAATCGAAAATCGAGGCAGGCGATCTGATTCAAATGTACGGTGATGACAAGCGGCGATGGGCAGGCGTGACTGAACTCGCCGAAATCGTCGGCGGGAAGGCCCCTGGCCGCAGCAATCCCCAGCAGATTACGCTCTTCAAATCCAACGGCATTGCGATCGAGGATATCGTGGTGGCGGGTCGGATTTTCGAATTGGCCCGTGAGCGAGGATTGGGACGTCAGGTTCCGCTCTGGGAGAAGGAAGCTCGTGTGGGAGAAGCGCGCGGCGTTTAGACGCGAGGTCCGGTGCGCAGTTTATTCAGATGTTTGAAAAGTGCGTCGCGCAGCCGCAGACGCGTATCTTCCGGCAGCGGCGCGGGCTCAGAGTTGCAAAAAATCTGAATGGTTTGCCTGGTGGTGTCCACCACTACCCGGCAATCCTCGCAATTCTCGAGATGCTTTTCGATGGAGGATTTCAGCGAAGGTTCGAGCGCCTCTTCCAGGTAATTTGAAATTTCCTTTACGATACTCTTGCAGTTCACGAATTCTCATCCTGTCGAAAATAGCGATTCAATTTCTGGCGCAGTTTCAGCCGCGCTCGCAGCAGCCGTGATTTGACTGCGGGAATCGAGAGTCCCAGCGCTTCCGCCGTCTCTTCAGTTGACAATTCTTCGATGTCGCGAAGTTGAAAAACGATTCGGAAAGGTGGTTCAAGTTCCGCAATTGTGCTGTTTAAAATCTGCCCTAGCTCGGCTTGTTTGTAGCGTTCCTCCGGCGAAGGTCCCCAATCCTCCACCTCTCGCGGCATCGTATCTTCGCCAGTGTCCACTTCTTCGTCTAGGGACACCTGATTAGGTCGCCGTTTCCGCAGCTTCATCAGCGCCTGATTCACGGCGATCCGCACCAGCCAAGTGTAGAACCGCGAATTTCCCTGGAACTCGCCCAAGTGCTGGTAGGACTTCAGGAAGGCTTCCTGCATCACGTCTTCCGCGTCCTCTTTGTTCTGCGTGATGTTTTGTGCCAGGCGGAAAATTTTACGCTCGTAGCGGCCCACCAGCGTCTCGAAAGCGGTTATGTCGCCGGCTTTGGCTGCAGCGACGAGCGAGCCTTCGTCGTCTTTCACCACCTGCGAGGGCAGTGGCGTCCGGGGTGTCAGCGGATTTAACTTGGATGCGCTCATGTATTAGCTCTTCTTTAGGGTAGCACAAGTTGGCTCTTCGCCGTTCTCGCGTCCTGGGGGCGGGTGCGGCAAACCTCCGAATTTCAGCGGTTTAGCCCTGCGAAATTCTGCTTTCCCCGACCTAGAACGGCGGCCTATGGGGTCCCAAGACAAGCAACACCTCTCGGCGGTGAACTTGCGGTTTGGGTGAGTGCTGGCGGATAATCGCTCCATCACGCACCACTGCGGGAAGGCACGAACGGAAAATCGAAGGGACTGAATGCGCACACTGCCTGATTATCTTCGCAAGGGTATGAGAATGATTCTGGTGGGCGCCAATCCCGGCGACCGTTCCGCACGAGTGGGCCACTATTATGCCGGCCGCGGCAATCAGTTCTGGCCGATCATGTACGAATCGGGCGTGATTCCCGAGCCGCTCAGTTACGAGGACGACCGCCGCATTCTGGAATTCGGTATCGGGATGACGGACCTGGTGAAGCGCCCTACCCGTGGAATCGAGGAAATCGAGCGGCAGGAATTTGCCGAGGGCCGTGTCCTCTTGGCGCAGAAGCTGGAGGACCTGAAGCCGCGCATTGTGGCGTTTAACGGCAAGATGGTGTATGAAAAATTCACCGGCCGCCCCTGCAAGCTGGGGCTGCAAAAAGAGAAGCTCTACGGTGCGCAGGTTTTCGTATTGCCATCCACCAGTGGCTTAAACGCCGGCACGGAGCGCGGCGTGAAAACTCGCTATTTTAAGAAACTTGCGGCGCTGCTGAAGGCTCTAAGGGATTAGGGAGACCGCAACGTATGGCAACCACCACACAACCAGCCGCCGCGCCGCTGGTGCTGGAAGAACGCGCCGGCGCCATCACCATCATTCGCCTGAACCGCCCCGAAAAATTGAACGCGTTGAACCTGCAGCTTGCCGAGGAATTGGTCCATGCGCTGCTGCGCGCGCAAGGCGACAGGGCCGTCCACTGCGTAGTCTTGACCGGCAATGGCCGCGCCTTCTGTGCAGGCGGCGATCTGGAAGTGTTACGCGATGCGCGCCAACGCAAAGCCACGGATGAAGTGGAAGCTCTGGTGACGGCTGGCAAAGAAATTAGCCTCGCCATCGCCACCATGCCGAAAGTCGTGATCGCCTCCGTCAACGGCCCGGCTGCCGGTGGAGGCATGAACCTGGCGCTCGCGGCCGATATTCGCATATGTTCTGACCAGGCGCGCTTCGCCGAATCCTTCGCCCAGATCGGCCTGTTTCCCGATTTTGGCGGCACTTATTTTCTGCCCCGAATCGTCGGGCCGACGCGTGCCGCGGAATTGTTCTATACCGCGCAGATGCTGTCGGCGGATGACGCCCTCCGCCTGGGCATCGTCTCCCGCGTGGTTCCCGCCGACCAGCTGGAAACAGAAACCAGGAAGCTCGCCGAAAGCATCGCCAACGGAGCCGGTCTCGCGCAGCGTGACGTTAAACATCGCATGAGTTCTGAACAGCGCAAGGACCTCGAAGCCGCACTCGACGAAGAAACTCGCTTGCAGCGGCATTGCTTCGAATCCCATGATTGTCTGGAAGGCCTGAACGCGTTCTTCGAGAAGCGTAAGCCCAATTTTGAAGGGCACTGACGGCCAGGCGAATTACTGCTGTGCGTTCAACGAAGCTGCGCGGCGGGAAACTCGTCACAGCGCAACAGACGGATTCACAGGAACAGGCTGCCATTCCTGAGAAATCTATTGAGCCGGATCCCCGTAACTTGCAGCTCGTTTTAGAAGGGAACGAGGCGCAATCATAGTGACGCGTTTGGAAGCCAATCTCGCCGCGCGCACCGCCGTGAAAGCACACGCATTTTCCGCACCCGCGGACTTTGGATACCGATGACTGAAGACTTGCTGGCGAATATCGAGATCACGCCGCGCGAAGTAAAAGAGCTGCTGGCGCGCGACAAGAAACTACTGTTCGTGGACGTTCGCGAGCCGTGGGAGTATGCCGCGACGCACATCGAAGGTTCCGTGCTGATTCCTTTGGGGGAAATTCCGTCAAATCTGGCGCGCCTGGAAAATGCCGAGCAGCTCGTGCTTTACTGTCATCATGGCATGCGCAGCCTGGACGCCGCCGCGTGGCTCCGCTCGCAAGGTGTGGAGGGAGCGCGGTCTATGACCGGTGGTATCGAGCGCTGGTCCGTCGAAATTGATCCGAGCGTGCCGCGCTACTAGTATCGGTGAGCATATGACCACGAAAAAGAAAGCGAAGAAACCAGCCACCGCAACAGCGAGAAAAGGCAGGGAAGTGCAATTCTTGCAGAAACCCACGTGCACCACGTGCCGCAACGCGCGCGCCTACATGGAAAAGCACGGGTTCGATCTGCATTTCCGCAACCTCGATAAGGAACGCCTCAGCGCCGACGAGTTGGAGAAATTGATTGGCAGTCGCGATCACCGAGATTTTCTGAACACGCGCAATGAGTTGTACCGTCGGAAGAACATGAAGGAAAATCCGCCGTCCCGGGCAGAGGCCATCCGTATGATGGTGGGCGAGCCAAATCTGATTCGGCGCCCTGTAATCGTCGCCGGAGGCCGCGTGGTCCTGGGCTTCGACCAGGAGAAAATTGACGGTCTTTAGGGAATGACATTCTAAGAAACGAGAGAGTATTTTCGCCTCGCCAGATTCAGGAGCGCCAGGATTTGCCGCCGATCATTGACATCCACATTCACATTAATCCGCACGAAATGGTCAATGCCTCCGCGCTCGAATTGATCAAGCGCGGGCGCCGCGATTACGACGAAGTGGCAAGGTACGCCGCCAGCCCGTCGGAATTTCTGAAATTCATGGACGCGGCGGAAATCGAGCGCGCTGGGCTGATCAATTACGTCAGCCCGGACGTGATTGGGTTCACCACCGAAGTGAACGATTGGATCGCCAAATACTGCTCCGCTGATCCCAAACGGTTGCTGGCATTCGGCTCCGTGCATCCGAAATATGTCGCGGACGCCGGAGCGGAGGTGGACCGGCTAAAGAAGTTGGGAATACGCGGGCTCAAGGTCCATCCTTCGCATCAACTATTCGCGCCGAACGAATACCGCAATGGCCTCGGTCCGCTGCGCGCAATGTACGAGCGGGCGCAAGCTTTGCGCATGCCCGTGATGATTCACACTGGTACTTCGATTTTTCCGGGCGCCCGCAATGCGTATGCCCAGCCCATACTCGCCGATGACGTTGGCGTTGACTTCCCGGATCTCGTGGTAATCCTCGCGCACGGTGGGCGGCCTCTGTGGATGAACGAGGCTTTCTTCCTGGTCCGTCGCCATCCAAATATGTACATGGACATTTCCGGTATTCCGCCGCAGAAGCTGATGGAATCTTTTCCGCGCATCGAGGAAATCGCGGACAAGGTATTATTCGGCACGGACTGGCCCGGCCCCGGGGTTCCCGGCGTGCGCGGCAACATCGAAAAATTTCGCGCTCTGCCGATTTCGCCGCACGCGCAGCAGAAGATTCTGTATGACAATGCCGCGAGGCTTTTTCCCGCGCAGGCTTAGGAACAGCACGAGATCATGGAAGTGAACTCATGGACGTAAAAACGATTGGCGTGATTGGTGCCGGCACGATGGGACGCGGCATTGCTTATGCCGCGGCAATTGGCGGATATCGAACTGTTCTCGAGGACGTCTCTCCGGAGATGGTCGAGCAGGGCCTCGCCTATATCCGGCAGACTCTCGAAGATGGCATCGCGCGCGGAAAGGTAACGCCAGAACAGAAGGAAACGGCGCTGGCCAATCTCACTACTTCGCGTTCCGTGGAAGACGTGTGCCGCGAAACGGACCTGCTTATCGAGGCGGTCGCGGAAGAAATGGAAGTGAAACTGGAGATTTTCACCATCTTCGATAAGTTCTCCCGGCCCGGAGCGATTCTTGCGAGCAACACCTCCTCGCTCTCCGTTACCGAACTCGCGGCCATCACCTTTCGCGCCGAAGACTGCATCGGGATGCATTTCTTCAATCCCGTGCCAAAAATGAAGCTACTCGAAATCGTGCGTGCGCTGGAGACTTCCGAAGCGACCGTACAGGCTTGCGCCGAGGTTGGCCGACGCATGGGCAAAGAAGTGGTGGTGATTCGCGAATCACCGGGTTTCATCACCAGCCGCATCAACGCCATGATCGGTAATGAGGCTTTCTACATGCTCCAGGAGGGCATTGCCTCAGCCGAGGATATAGACAAGGCGCTGAAATTGGGCCTGAATCATCCCATGGGCCCGTTTGAGCTGGTGGATCTGGTGGGGCTGGATGTGCGGCTGAATATTCTGGAATATCTGCACAAGACGCTCGGCGAAAAATACCGGCCGTCTCCGTTGCTCTTGCAGTATGTGAACGCCGGGCGCCTGGGTCGCAAGTCCGGCCGCGGCGTGTATGATTATAATGGCGACGGCACGAAGAAATAATAGAGCGGCGCTGCAGCAGTCGCGCACAAGTTCCAAGCGTACACAGTCATGGCAGCCAAAATAACTCTCGCGGATCACATCCAAATATTGCAGGGCGATCTGGTCACGATGGATACGGACGCGATCGTCAACGCCGCAAATAATGATTTGCAACTCGGCGGCGGCGTGGCCGGCGCGATTCGCCGTAGCGGCGGCCCGCAGATCCAGAAGGAATGCGACGAGATCGGCCCCGTGCCAGTGGGCGGAGCGGCCATCACTTCCGGCGGAAATCTGAAAGCGCGCTACGTGATTCACGCCGCCAGCATGCAATTAGGCGGAAGGACGTCGGCACAATCGCTGCGCAGTTCCACCGCCCACGCCCTGCGAATCGCCGCGCAGAAAGAATTGAAGACCATCGCGTTTCCGGCGGTTGGCACCGGCATCGCTGGTTTTCCGATGCTGGAATGTGCGGAAATCATGCTGCGAGAAGCCGCCAAGCATTTCGAGGGCCCAACGTCGCTGCAGAAAATCTATTTCGTTCTTTTCGACCAGGAAGCGCTTGCGGTATTCAATAGCGTCCGCGCTGAGCTCGAATCGAAAGCGTAGGCCATGCATATGCCCCAGGATTTGCTCGAAAAGGTTCAGGCGGAAGTCGTCCGCTACGAACATCCCTTGTTCGACTTTGCGGCGCGCCCATCCGAAGAAGGCGTGGAAGTAGAAATCCGTTACAAGCCCAAAAACACCGAGATTCACGACTACACGTTCCTACTTCGGCCGCGCGAGATCGAGCACACGCAATTTCCCTGGACGTTCCAGAAACAACTTTACGATTGCCTGCACGACTACATCATTGAAATGTTCACGCGCAATCCGCAGCGTGTGAACTGACGCCTGTGAACGCCGCACGCCCTATGCCTGACGGTCCTACGCCGCTCGCGACGATTCTTGCCGAGCGGCATTCGCGCCCACGGCCCGATCACTTTTGCGAAATACATGGATGCATGTCTTTACGATCCCCAGCATGGCTATTACACGAAACCCGAGCAATCGCCTCGGCGGGATTATTTCACCAGCGTGGATGCCAGCCCGGTATTCGGACGGCTTCTCGCCCGGCAATTTCAAGAAATGTGGATTCAGCTCGGGCGGCCGGCGAGAATTCTTGCTGGCGGAACTTGGCGCCGGACGCGGTGCTCTGGCGGCGCAAATTTTGGACTTTGCAGCAGAGTCGTTTCCGGAATTTTACGGTGCGCTTCAATACGTCGCGGTGGAGCGTTCGGCCGTGCGCCGCGCCGCCGCCGAGGAGTTTGCTCGCGAAACATATTGCCGCCAAGCATTTTGCGACGACGGGCTGATCTCCCGGCGGCTATTCCGCACGGCTGCATATTTTCAAATGAGTTCTTTGACGCGTTACCGGTCCATCGCGTCGTTCGCGACGGCGAGGACTTACGCGAAATTTACGTCGGACTTGGCACGAACGGATTATGCGAGGAGGTAGGTCCGCTCAGTTCGCCCGCGCTCGCCGAGTATCTAGCCGAGCAGGGAATCGTGCTGCAGGAGGGGCAGCAGGCGGAAATCAACCTGGAAGCATGCGCGCGGATTGCAGAAATTGGCGCAAAGCTCGGCCGTGGTTTCGTGCTCACGATTGATTACGGCCACGAGGCGCAAGAACTCTACGATTACCGACACATGCGTGGAACACTGTTGGCCTTCGAAAAGCACCGCGCCGGCGAGAACTTCTTTCGGGCGCCGGGTCAACAGGATCTGACGGCCCACGTCAATTTCACGGCACTGGATCGTCACGGAAAACTCAGCGGGCTGGAGCGCACAGGTTTGACGTCGCAATCAAATTTCTTGTTGGGCCTCGCGCGACATGGCGAGTTCGCTGATCTGCAATCCGCCGCCATGAGCGAGAGCCAGCAAACGCGCGCCCGGCTGCTGTTCAAGACCCTGATTTATCCCGAGGGCATGGGCGAGACATTTCAAGTTCTCATTCAGCACAAAGGCGTTGCGGCACCGCAACTAGCGGGCCTCCAGCCTCTGTAACGAATCCTGTTGCGTCGCAGGATTCGAACGCCGCATCCGCGCGAACGTTCGCTGCTTCTACGGCGCGCCAGGCGAGGGCCGCTTCAGCACAGGTTTGTCTGGCGCGTCAGCCGCTGGCGCGCTGGCTGGCGCTGCTGCAGGCGTAGTGGGAGTCGCAGAAGCTGCCGCGGGCGTCGAATCGTCACCTGTGTAGGGTTTCTGAATATATCTCGCGACTTCTTGCTGCGCTCCGGCTGTGTCGTCGCCTAGATGTTGCGCCAGGCTGTACTCATTTATGGCGCGCTCGCGCTGGCCCAGCAAATCGTAAATCTTTCCGATGTAAATGTGGCTCCAGACTTCCGTCCATTTCGGATCCGCGTCTCCACCGAGCGCGGCGCGAAACGCATTGGCAGCGGCCTGATAGTTCTTCTGATAGAACATGGCCTCGCCCATCCGGAAATGCGCCAGCGAATTGCTCGGCTGAGCGTCCAGGGCTTTTTGATATTCCTGGATGGCCTCGTAATACTTTCCCAGTTCCGCGTATCCTTCTCCACGGGCAATCAGCGCGTGAACGCGCAGGCGCGGACTGGATTTCAGGAGATTATTGTTCGGGTCAATAATGATGCCATTCGGTTTCGGGCGGCCGAAGGTATCTATCTGGAACGGCTGCGTGGTGCCCGTCACCAGGATCGTCTTTGTTTCCGGATTGCCCTCCGTATCCACGCGAATTTCCACCGGCATCCTGAAAGTATCCAGATCCTGATGAATCTTGCCCACGACCTTGAAGCCTTTCTGCGTGCGGTAAACGATGTACTCCATCTTGAATTCCGGCACGCCCGTGGAATTCAGCCACTGCGAGAAGAAGGAAATCAGGTTGACGGGAGGTTGCCCTTTCACTGGCGGAGGAACCTTGGTCAGGGCGAGCTTCTCGAATTCGTTCAAGCTGGCGTTCTTGCCGTCATATTTTTTGTAGAACTCGCGGAGCAACGCCGTGAACGCATCATCACCGAGTTCGGTGCGCAGCATGTGGAACACGAGCGCGCCTTTGTCCGCAACGACGGAGCGATATTCGTTGGAAAATGTCTGTAGGCGCGCAGCCTGCGAAATCGGCGCGGTATCCTCATACATCAGCGCGCCGACAGCAAAATCCTCCAGCGCCTTGTGCAGACCGGCACTGCCGTCGCTTTGCTCAGCGTACATGGCCTCCGCATAGCGCGAGAGCCCGTCCGTCAGCCACACATCGGAAGCGGTTAAAGGCATTACTCGATCGCCCCACCACTGTTCCGCGGCCAATTGCGAAAGCACGCGCTCGTTGGCTCGCGTGCCCCATTGCCGCGCGCTGATGAGCATCAGTCCGGGCGCCGAGAATCCCGATATCGTGCCGTCTGGAAGTTGCGCGATCGTCAGCGGCGGATCGTTCTCTTTAATGTCAAGCGGACCGAAAACGTCGGAATAATAGCCAACGATATGCGCGAGCGACGTGGCGTAAGAATTTGCGGTGTTGGCCTGCGCGGGCGGAGTGTACACGGAAACGTTGAAGCCTTCGGCCTGCACGGGCGCGAGTTGCAAGTTTCCGGCGACGAACGTACCTACGGGTCCGGCGTGATCGCAGTGAAAAAGATAAGACGCCTGCCCCGGAGCGCCCTTGCCGATCCCGGGCATCATGCTCGGAGGGTCGGCTTTGCCAGTTCCAGCGACGGCAAAGGTGTCGGGAACGACGATCTTGAATGTGCCGGTGTAGCGGTTGGTGGGGTAATTCGTCAGAGGGAACCAGCGCGCCGGAAGCAGCAGATAGGCGCCGTTTTTATCCACCGAAGCCAAGCGCACGCCTCTTGTCGGGCTGTCCTCTTCGCTCGAAATCGGTCCCGTGTAATTGAATGTCAGCGTGATTGGCTTTCCGGGCGCGACGACGTCCGGCAATCCGACGGTCAAAAGCAACGGAGCATTATTGTCGCGCTCAAATTCCAGCGTCTTTCCGTTCGGCAGAGTCACCGTACTCACGCGCAAATCCTGATGCAGCTCCACGACCACCGTGCGCGCTGGCTGTTGCGCTATAAATTCCACCTTGGCTTGGCCGGAAATAGTCTGGTCCTCGGGATGCAGCAGCACTTCCACTTCGTAGTAGCTCGCGCGGAAGGGAAATCCTTGCGGAGTTTGTGCCAAAGCGGCGTGTGCGAATGCCCATGAAGCCATCAGCGCCGTCAGAACGACGGCAATCACAGTTGAAGTTCGATCGAGCCTGAACCAGAGTTTGAACAAGAAAAAATCCCTCGCTCGCAAAAGAGCAACCCCAACTAATTCAGATACATGTTGCCCACGCGAAGTTGCCCCAATACAAAAGGTTACAACATCCGGGCGAAAATGTCCGCTGCACGCTCGATCGCTCCACCTGGACCAAGTTTAGCGCGCACTTCGGCAAGGCCTGCTTTCACCTCATCGCGCGCAGCGGGTGAATCCAGCAGGCGCCGCACCTCTTTTTCCACTGACTCCGGCGTGAAATCGTCCTGGATTAATTCGGGGACCACGCGCCTGCCGCCAATCAGGTTCACCATGCCGATGAACGGCGTTCGGATCATGTGCCGCAAAATAGACGCGGTAAGCGGCGCGACACGATAGACCACAACCATTGGAGTACCCAGCAGCGCGGCTTCGACGGTGGCCGTGCCGCTGGCAACGATCGCGCAGTCCGCCGCAGCCAGCGCGTTGTACGTTGCGTCTTCCACGCGCTTGATTGGGAAGCTTGGCTGCGCGTAGCGAGCGAATAGCTCATCGCTCAATCCGTGCGCGGCGGCATGCACGAATTGGACGTTACCGCCCTTAGCGATGCGTTCACATGCGGCGATCACCCGCGCGTAATTCTGCGCGATTTCGTTTGGGCGGCTGCCGGGAAGAATCGTCACAATCGGCCGGCTGATATCGAGGCCGTGCTGTGCCGCGAATTCAGCTCGTGACATCGTGGCCCGGACCGTATCCACCAGCGGATGGCCTACAAAATCCACCGGCACGCCCGCGTCCCGGTAGATTTGCTCTTCAAACGGGAAAATCACCACCATGCGCTGCACCAGGCGCTTCACCACGCGGACGCGCCCCGCCCGCCAGGCCCACACCTGCGGGCCAATGAAATAACCCACGGGAATTTTGGCGTTCTTCAGCCGGCGCGCCACGCCCAGATGCGTTCCGGGTGAATCCACCAGAATTGCGAGCGATGCCCCGCGCTTTTGCGCTTCGCGCGCCAAGCGGTTCTGCACGCCGATCACCGTGGGGATTTTGTGCAGAACCTCGGCAATGCCCACCACCGCTACCTCGTGATAGTCCGCGACAAGC
Source organism: uncultured Acidobacteriota bacterium (assembly GCA_963748395.1). GTDB lineage: Bacteria > Acidobacteriota > Terriglobia > Acidiferrales > UBA7541 > Palsa-295. The sequence goes on from CAVVIP010000001.1 coordinate 413,375, forward strand.
TCCACGCCCGCTTCGCGCATGCGCGGGCCTCCCATGCCAAAAAACTTCGCACCGGTGCGCGCCCGCAGTGCCGTCGCCAGCCGCGCTGCGTACATATCGCTCGACGCTTCGCCTGCCGAAATTAGCACCTGGGGTTCACTCATCGAGTGCGCTCGCGCCCGGTCTGAGCGTCTCGCCGAAAAACTTTAGCGAGCAACACGTCAGTCATCGGCGGGCAGCGGCTGCGAAAATCCTGGCGCATTCCCGGCGGGGAGAGCAGCGAGAAACTCCTGCTCCTTGTACTGGAGCTGGTAAAGGCGGTAATAGATGCCGTGCAGGGCGAGCAGTTCCTGATGCGAACCCTGTTCGCGGAGCCGGCCCTTGTGAAACACCAGTATGCGATCCGCGTGTTGAATGGTGCTCAGGCGGTGCGCGATCACCACCGCTGTGCGGCCCTTCAGCAAACGATCAAGCGCTTCGCGGATCATCAACTCGGTCTTGGTGTCCACGCTGGAGGTGGCTTCATCGAGAATCAGAAACTTCGGATCGTGAGCCAGCGCGCGCGCAAAGCTCACCAATTGCCGCTGTCCCACGGAAAGAGTTGCGCCGCGCTCCGTGACCGGTGTGGCGACGCCATCCGGCTGCGAATCGAGAAACGACCCGAGCCCGACTTCGCGCAAGGCGCGCTCGGTGCCGGCGCGGTCAATGGTGGTGGTACCGAGCTTCACGTTCGTTTCCAGAGTACCGGTAAAGAGGAACGGGTCCTGCAACACGATGCCGAACAACCGCCGCAGATCCTGCACGTCGAGTTCGCGGATATCCACGCCGTCGAGAAGTATCTCGCCGCGCTGAATGTCATAGAAACGTAGCAAGAGCTGGATAATCGTCGTTTTCCCTGCGCCGGTATGGCCCACAATTGCCAGTGTCTGCCCCGGTTCCACGCGGAAGGATACGTCTCGCAGCACCCAATCCTCTTCCTTTGGAGTCGCGCCGCCGTGATACGCGAACGACACATTTCGGAATTCGATTTCGCCGCGCGGCGCCGGCAGCGCATGAATCTTCGCGGGCGAGAAGATCGTCACCGGCTCGTCCAGCAGCCGGAAAATCCTCTCGGATGCCGCCATCGCGCTCTGCAAAATGTTGAATTTTTCGCTCAAATCCTGAATCGGCCGGAAAAATCGCTGCGCGTACATCATGAACGCGATGACGACCTCGATTCCCAAAGTCCCGTTAATCACGCGCGTCCCGCCCACCCAGCAGAGCAGCGCGATGCCCGCAAAACTCAGAAATTCCACGCCCGGATAAAAGAACGCAAACGCGTCAATTGCATCCTTATACGCCACCATATGAATGCGATTTAGCTCTTCGAATTTCGTCCGCGATTTGCGTTCGCGATTAAAGAGCTGGACCACCGCCATCCCCGTCACGTGTTCCTGCAGAAAAGCGTTGATTCGCGCGATCGCCGTACGAATCCGGCGATTCGCATCGCGAACTCTGTTTCTAAAGAAATATGTGAGCAAAATCATGAATGGAAGCGGCGAGAACGCGGCAAACGCCAGAGGACGGTTCCACTTGAACAGCACGATGGCCAGCGCGAAAAGTAGAACGAAATCGTTCAGCATCGCTACAACGCCGGAAGCGAACAGGTCATTCAGCGCGTCCACATCGGTTGTAGCGCGTGTTACCAGGCGCCCGATCGGGCTCCTATCGAAGAAGCTCATGGGCAGGCGTTGCAGATGTTCAAAAATCTCGCGCCGCAGATCAAACATCGTCTGCTGCCCGATCCACTGCATGATGCGTACTTGCACATACTGCAACCCAAAACTCAGCAGGATCGAACCGGCGTATTCCAGAGCCACCCGCAGCAAACCCACCAGTGCGGCCGTTCTCGAGATCGTTCCTTCGAAACCCGGAACGATGTAGTGCCCGATGCCAACGGCGAAAAGGTAGGGTCCGGCAAGCTCCATTGCCGTAATTCCTAGAGTGAACGACACAGCCACCACGACCTGCATCCGGTACGGACGCAGATACTGCATCAATCGCCGCGTAATCTGCGAATCGTAGAGCTTCCCTAGCTTCTCTTCTTCGCGGAAATCGCTCATTCGCGTGCCAGCTCTTCTTCCAACATTTGCTTCTGGTTCAAGTCGGCGTAATAACCGCCCAGCGCCAGCAATTCTTCGTGCGTGCCGCGTTCGATGATGCGTCCATCGCGCAGCACTACGATCTGGTCGGCGTTTTTTACGGTGGAAACGCGGTGCGAAATCAAAATGGAAGTCCGCGCGCGCATCACATCGCGCAGGCGCCGCAGAATGCGCTCTTCGGTATCAGTATCCACGCTCGAAAGCGCGTCATCCAGAATCAGAATCTTCGGCTGGCGCAATACAGCGCGCGCGATGGAGGTCCTCTGCTTTTGCCCGCCGGAAAGCGTAATGCCACGCTCGCCGACCATGGTCTCGTAGCGCTGCGGGAAGCTCTGGATTTCACCCGAAATGCTGGCGATTTCCGCAGCTTCGAAAATGTGCTCTTCCACCGCGGTGCTCACGCCAAATGCGATGTTCTCGCGCAAAGTGTCGCTGAAAAGAAACGTGTCTTGCGGCACGTAACCGATCGCGCGCCGCACTTCTGCCAGCGGATAGTCGCGGATCGAGCGGCCGTCAATAAACAAGGTGTCCGGAGGCGCATCCCACAGCCGCGCAATCAGCGCCGCGAGCGTGGATTTACCGCTCCCCGTCGGTCCCACGATCGCGAGCGTCGAGCCCGCCGGCACGTGCAAATTGATGTCGCGCAGAACCGGGCCGCCGCCAGTGCCATCCTCGTTCCGCGCGGTCGGATAGGTAAAAGTCAAATGCCGGAACTCAATTTCTCCGCGAATAGAAGACTCCGGCTCCGCCGCTTCCGCTGAATCACGGTTTCGTCCGGCGTTAGCGCCGTTACCGCCGTGCACCCCGACCGCGCCGACGGAGTCGCCAATCCTGGGCTTAGCGTGCAAAATGTAATTCAGGCGTCCCATCGAAGCCGCGCCGCGCTGGAAAATATTCGTTACCCAGCCCAGCGCAATCATGGGAAAAACCAGTTGGCCGAGGAACCAGTAGAACGCCCACATCGTGCCCACTGTGAAGCGATGGTCAATCACATCGCGACCGCCCTTGCCGAGCAAAATCACAAAGGTGATGCCGATCAGCGCGGTGAGAAACGGAAAGAACAGGCTCCATGTGGCGATCAGCTTGATGTTGCGATTCACATAATCGCGATTCGCCAGATCGAACGCTTCGATCTCCGGCTTTTCCTGGGCGTAGGCGCGAATCACGCGAATGCCTGTGAGATTTTCCTGTGCGCGCGTAGACAAAGTTCCTAGCGCGGCCTGAATCTGCTCCGAAAGGCGGTGAATCGTCTCACCGAAGTAGCGCACCGCGAAGGCCACCACCGGCACGGGCAGCAGCACCCACAATGTAAGGCTCGCGGAAAGCTTCACCATGAAAAACACCGCCACCAGCATCGTCACAATCGTGGTGGCGCTGTACATAATCCCAGGACCAAGCACCATGCGCACCGCATTCAAGTCGTTCGTCGCGCGCGACATCAAATCCCCCGTGCGATTCCGCACGTAGAATTCGGGCTCCAGTTCCACCAGCCGCGCCAGCATGTCGTTGCGCAGATCGTATTCGATCTCGCGCGAGACTCCGATCAGGATCCACCTGGTCCAGAACGACAGAAATCCTTTCACCAGCATCACGCCAATTAAAATCACGCAGAAAAGCCCCAGCGCGTGCCGGTTCATCGGCGCGTAGAGCGCGAGAAGGGGACTGAGAGTGGTTCGCGCCGTGCCGGTCAGCGTAGAAAGCGTGTGCGCCGATCCGCTGATGCAATCCGTGATCATCCCGATGATCAGCTGTGGGAATGCGCCTACCAGGCCCATCAACGTGTTCGTCAGCAGCCCCAACGCAGTCATGGTCTTGTAGCGGTTGACGTAGGGAATCAGCGTCTTCAGATGATCCCACCCCGATGCTTGTTTCACCGGGCGGGCGGTGCTTGCTGCAGCGGGTTGGGCGATGGCGCTCACAGGCGAACTTGCGACTCCGGAGTTTCCAGTGCGGGTAATTCATACAGGAAATTTTCGAAATTGCGGTCTAGGGATTGGTAACGCTTGGCCTTCGTGTTCCAGCGCACCTCTACGGGCAGCATGCGCGCGCCCTTGGGATCGGCGGCCGGCGTGAAATACAGCAGCAAGCCTTTGTCGTTATCTTGTTCGTACTGCAGGCGCCAGCCGTTCACGGGCGCCAGCGGAATATTCCCGAGATACCCCTTGGGATTTTCCAAATGCTCGTCGCAGCGCAGAATTTCCTTCCATGTGCCGCCGATGCTCTCCAGGATCACTCCGCGCGTAATCACCGTGCCCGGCATGGTCACCTGCGGCGTCATTTTCATGCGGTTCACAGCCAGTACTTGGCGCGCGCCGTTTTTCGCCAGGTCGCCGTACAGCAGCACGTCGGTCTCGGAGCCGAGTGCCGTTTCCGCGGCTTTCTGTATGTCGTCCGGCACAGCCGGTTTGGCTGGCGTGCCCGGCGATGCGGGAGTCGCCGCGCTCGTCCCCGACGCCTTATCGCCAGCGTTCGCGCCGGCAGCGGGAGCCTTAGAGGAACTTCCGCAGGACCACGCTCCGAGCGCCGTCACGGCCAGAATTCCGCACAGTATGAATTTTTTCATGAACTCCCGCTAAAGACTCGACGCCGCGAGCGTGATCTCCGCCACCGTTTGCGAAGAGGCGTCGCAAGACACCTCCATCACCTGCGGCACATCCGGCCCAGCCCAATCAAATGTGTATAAATATAATTCTAACTTGTCGCTGCCCTTCACGGAAGGGCTCCGCGATTCCGCCTTCCCGTAAGTTTGCTCGATGCGAGCGCAGCCATCGCCGAGCTGCAGGCCCTGGCCGGTGGCGATCAGTTTGAGCCGTTTCGGATCCGTCACGCTTGCCGCGCATTTCGCCATGATCTCCGGTTTGTAGCTTGAGCCGACGGTCACGATCTTCACTACGCCGTTAGCATCCGCCTCCACGCGGAGTTCCCGATGCGTGCAAATGTCGCCCCAAACGAATGCGTCGGTTACAGTTGAGTCCCGCTGAAGGTCCCGCAATTCCTTAGCGGACGCGGGCACTCTGTCATGTCCCGGGCGCAATCCAGCCAGCGTCAGTTCGTTCACACGCTCGGGTTGTGCGGCACGCATCGCCAGCGCCGCCACTGCCGCCACCACGCTAACGAGCAGCCAAAATCTCTTCGAGGCGCGCCTCAAAATTCTCTTCTCCTTCTGACCACAACCGCAATCGCTCGACTGGCAACGCCTGCTCAATTCGCCGCACCCAATCGAACAGCGCCTTGATATTTTCGCGGGTTTTTTCCCGATACAGCAGTAGATTCGCCGGCTTCGCCATGGATTCCAGAAAATCTCGTTCTTCCTGATTCTGCGGCGCGGGCCGCGCTATCTGCCGTATGCCCAGGATTCCTCCGTGCCCCGTGAACAGATGCTCGAATCTGAAGCTCACTTCCAGGTGGCCATTGTCTTTCCAGAATCCATCGTCATAGGCCTCGCCGTTGCACAGCAGCTCGATAGACTGCGGCACTTGCTGCGAGGTTAGCGGCTCTCCTTCGAAGACCCACAAATCCCAGTGCGATCGCACGTCGCAGCTGCAATCGTCGTGGACGTAGTCCTTCGCGAGTTCGATGATGCCGGCCGCATCCAGGGGAAACGAGCGCAGGTCCTGCTCGTACACGGGAGTCTCGGTGGAATCCACGGCGCGAATTTCCAGGTGCGTGAATCCCGGCTGCTTCGCGGAGAAAGAAACTGTGCCGAGAAAATCGCCGAACCGTTGCAACATGCTTTCTTCGGTAAATTCTTTCAGCCAGATGCTCAAGTATGCCTGATTCGCCATAGACGCTATTATACCGGACTGTGAAAAAGCAGCAGGGAAAAGGGAAGTCTCGAAACGAGAGATTCAAAACGAAAGCTCGCGGGAGGGAGAGCTACTTCTTCTTCGGAGGAAATTCGTCGTCGGGTTCCGGGCCAAAATCAGTGGAAAGCCCCAGCAAACGAGCTTTCAACGTGTCGCCCATGGTGCCGAGCACTTCCGAGCAAGTTTCGCGCAGACGCTTTTCCGCAGCCTTGGCGATCGTATCCAGAACGGTCTGGGAATGTTGCCCCAGTGTCGTCGCGGACGCCAGCAGCCAGGAGTTCGAAGCATTTTCCAGCCGAGTTTTATAGGTTTCGATGGCTTCGTCGTTCGATTTCTTGAGCTGCTCCATCCATTCCTTTTTCTCGGACTCGCGCTTGGTCTCCCATTGTTCGATCAACGGTCCCAACTGCGATTGCAGGTGCACCGTGGCCTGCTCCACGCCCTGCATCATGCGTTCGTCGAGCGCTTTCTGATATTCATGCAGCGAGCCTTCGCGTCCGAACTCCATATCAGAGCGCGCTTTTTCCAGTGCATCGCGCGAAACCTGCTCAAACCGGCGCAGCGATTCGGCGGTGACGCGATGCACCTGGTCGGAAAATCCGGCGGTGGCCATCTGCGCGTTTTCGCTCATCTTGTCGCGTTCGCGGGTGACGATTTCCTTCGCGGAATCTTCAATCTGCGCCGTGCTGTGCTCCACGTAGGTGCGGCGATAATGATCAAGCTCGGAAGCCAGCAGGCTGGACACTTCCGCTGCACGGTCGCGCAGCGCGGTGGACGATTGCTCCACCATCTTCTCCATCGAACCCTGCATCGTGCTGTGCGCTTTTTTCTGATACCACTCGGAAGCTTTCAGCAGCGCTTCGTACGTCGCGTGTTGTGTTTCGGTGCTGCGCTGCTGAATCTCCTCTTCAATCTTCGCAGCGGATTCTCGGACCGACCGCTCGACTTCCGCCGGAACTTTTTCAGCTTCGCTCCGCAGGCGCGCCACCGATTCCTGTATGGCCTGCTCCGAAGCTTGTATGGTCTGTTCGCGAACCGTATCGTGCAGCCGGTCGGCGTGGTCGGTAGCCTGCTGCATCTGCTCCAGGATTGAGCCTTGCAACTGCGCCACGCGTTCAGCAGCCTCGCGCACTTGCGCCTGCACGCTCTGTTGCAGTTCCCCGACGCGTTCGGACGCCTGACGCGCTTGTTCATGGAATTGACTCTGCGTGTGCGTCGCCCGCTGCTCGGCCTGCTGCAGGTCTTCTACTGCGCGTTGCACCTGATCCAGCCGCGGCGCCAGTTTCTGTTGGAGCTCGTCTGTAGCGCGTTCCAGAATCTTTTGTGCCGAAGCTTGCAAAGCCGGCTCAATCTGCTGCGCGCGATCAGCGATGACCTGATCCGCTTTGCGGCTCATTTCCTGCTGTTGCGCCGCGAGCAGTTCGTCGAACTGTTGCCGCGTGTGCCGCAGCGCGTTTTGCGCCGCTTCCTGAAGTTGCGCCCTGGTTTCTTCGGCGCGATGGCGTTCCTGTTGTAAACCTGCGCCCAGCGATTCGATGGTTGACGCCGCGCTGTTAATCGCCTCATCGAGTGAGGACCGCAACGTCTGCGCCTGCGCGAATGCCTGCTGTTCGGTTTGCGCCAGCACGCCGCGCGCTGCCTCATCGAGAGACGCGCGCAACGCCGCGGCTCGTTCCGCAGCTTGCTGCTCTGCCTGCGTCAGCGCCTCGCGCGAGACGTCCGTCAGTTTGTCGCCGAGTCGCTGTGACGCGCCGGTAAGCGCCGCTTCAAATTCGGCGTGCCATTGCTGCGATGCGACCGTCGCTTCTGCCTGGGCTTGTTCGACCGTCTTGGTACGGATGGACTGCGCGGTTTCTTCCAGATTCTTGCGCCATTGGTCCAGATGATTTTGCGCGGCCTCTGGGGAAGAAAGAATTTCCAGCGACGGCGTGGACGCCTCGCGATCCCGCAACGCCCGTTCCACTACCTCTTCCACGGACTGTTTCAGATTCAACGCGGCTGTTTGCTGCGCCGCCTGTTGCGCGGCCTGTTCGGCAGCGTGGCTCACTGCCTGCTGCACTGCATTGCGCACTTTTTCGTCGAGCTGTGATGCTGACGATTCGGTGGCTTTGCGCGCTTCTTCAACGATCTCCTTCGTGCGGTCCGCGGCCTGTTGCACCACTTTCTTTACCGCGGATTCCGATACGCGGTCCATCGAGTTCTTGATGGCTTTTTCGACGGTGTCGTGAAGCTGTGCATCGAGCTGCTGGCGCACCACCGTCATCTCTTCGGTGATGGCTTCTTCCGCGCCGCGTCGCAGCGTCTTGTCCAGGCTCTCCTTCGCCTCGGCCACCATCCGCGCCATTTGCTTCGCTAGCGCCGCTTGCGTATCCGCAGCGACTGGCGGAGGAGCCGGCACCACATGAATCTTGCTGTCAGCCGAAGGGCTCGCAGCGGGCACAGAAGTCGCAGGCGCGACAGGAGCCTGTGCAGGCGGCGCAGCTGGAGCTGCGGGCTTCGCTGCCATCGTCGGCGGAGCAGCCGGCGTATTGACCTGAGTATTCACCGGAACTGGTTTCGACGGCGGCGGCGATGGAATCTGAAATGGCGGCGCCTCGATCCTTTTCTCCGGCGTCGTCGGAATCGGTATCGGCGGAGGCCCAATCGGCGGCAGAGGCTGCGGCGAGATTCCGGCAACCGGTTCAGCTGTCGGGGTCACATCCAGTAATCCAGTGAGATCGGCGGTGGGTATGTCCACACCAGACGCCCAATCTTCCGGAGGAAACGCGATGCCCCAGAAATTTCCGGGAACTTCAAACTCCAAGCCGATCTGGAAAAGTTCGCGAACCGTGCGCGGCCGCTGTACCCACACCACGCGACCCTGCGTGTGATACGGCCCGCCCTCGGGACGAGGAATATCCAGCGTGACCATCGAATTCTTGGGAACGTAATGTTTCGATTGGTACTTACAGCCGTGACAATTCACCATCACCGTCGTGGTGCGCTCTTTAAACGGCTGCCCGAGCGCGTCGGTGCCCGTCACCGTGATCGGCACGGCCTGCACGATGCGCGTGCTGCGGCGCTTCTGTGTGCCGGGATCCGCGGATTGTAGGGAATCGGTCACGCAATCCTCTCAAGGGCGATTTCTAAGGGTAGCACTACAGCACAGCAGCGTCAGGCTGCGAATCGCAAATGTGCGAAAAGGTTACTCGTAGCGAACCCAGAAATGGCTGGCTTCAGGGCACTGTTCTAGGGGTACTAAGAGCAATTGCGTTGCCGCGTCGAGGTGCACTCAGTGGGCTTCTGTGGACTTGCGAGATGTGCCTAAGATTGCGTCCTTTAGCTCCTTGGCGACCCAGATCGGGCCAACCAGGAAGTAAATCAAACCCTGGAAAAAGGCCGGCTTATTTCCCTCGATTCGATGCCCCGCCAGCAGCAGGATCCAGCCTATAACGAACAGCGCTAGCCCGATTTTCCAGTACGTCAAAATCGCGAGGACAATCCCAGCGAGGATGATCGGAATGCCGACGCCGTGCAACACCTTATTCCAGACGTTGGTGTGCTCGTGATCGTACTGCGCCATGTATTTACTCAGAGAGGGCATGGTTTCACTCCGAGGCCGATCACCTGTGTATACGCCTGCAAGGTCCTGTACGCAAGACTCGGCGTCGCGCAGCAACTTCACCAAGGCGCTACAAATCGCGTCGTCCTTCCATCGCTTTGCTCATGGTCACTTCATCCGCGTATTCCAGATCCGACCCCACTGGAATGCCCATGGCGATGCGCGTCACGTGAACGCCCAGCGGTTTGATCAGCTTCGACAAATAAACCGCGGTCGCCTCGCCCTCAGCCGTCGGCGAAGTCGCGACGATAATTTCCTCCACCGTGCCGCCCTTCAATCGCTCGATCAAACTCTTGATTTTCAGTTGATCCGGCCCGATGCCTTGCAGCGGCGAAAGCGCCCCGCCCAGCACGTGGTATAGCCCGTCGAACCCCCGCGTTTTCTCCACCGCCTGAATATTCGTCGCCTCTTCCACCACGCAAATAATTTTCTTGCTGCGCGAAGGCCCCGTACAAAATAGGCAAGGGTCCGCGTCGGTGATGTTGTTGCAGATCGAACACTCGCGCACCTTCTCCTTCGCGTCGCGAATTGCGTCGGAAAGCGCAAACGCCTGCTCAGGGTCCACGCGCAGCAAATAAAATGCCAGGCGTTGCGCGGTTTTCTGGCCGATCCCTGGTAAGCGCTTCAATTCATCTATAAGACGTGTCACCGAAGGGGCAAAATCAGGCATGGAACTCCATTCACTGAAAGGATTCTGAAGTAGAAGGGAATCGGAAAATTTAAAGCTACGGCAACCGGAAAGTGCTGCAAGAATTCACCTGCCACCATCTAGTCCAAACGAATCATCCGGGCAAAACTGCGGTTCAGAACAATCCGGGAATTTTCAGACCCGCAACTCCGGGCAAGCCGCCGGAGATTTCCTTCACCTGCTTGGACAGTTCTTCGTCCACGCGTCGCGTCGCTTCGTTCACGGCGCCCTGGATCAAGTCCTGCAGCATTTCCTGATCCTTGCTCTTGAAAATGTCCGGCTCGATGCGCACTTCGGTCAGTTGCTTCTGGCCGTTCATCTTCACGGTAACCATGCCACCGCCCGCCGATGCTTCCACCGAAAGCTCGTCAATCTGCTTCTCGAGCTTCTCCTGCACTTGGCGGAACTGCGAAAGCATTTGTTGGAGCGCTTTCACTTCCATGGTTATTCCTCGCCCGGGCGCTTGACGTTGGAAATCTGGCCGCCGAACTTTTCAAGCATGGCCCTAACGATCGGATCCTCTTCAAACCGGGCGCGCAATTCCGAACTGCGCCCCGCGGGCGCTGTTGCCCGGCTGGAATCCAGTTTAACACAGACGCGCAGCGGCTGGCCTACCACTTGATTCAGCACTGTGCGTAAACGTTCCATCGGGTCGCGCGCTTGCAGCATTTCCGCGAGCGATCGGCTTTCGCTGGGGAAAAAAAGGCGCAACTCGCCGTTCTCCACTTCCCAGCGCGTCACGGCGTCCAGCATAGACCACAAAAATTTTTGCCCTTGCAGCGCAGCCTTGATCGCTTCCACTTGCGCGGACGCAATTCCGTTCGTCGGCACTTCCGCATCGCGTGCAACGGGACTCTGTGGAGCCGTCGGCGCTGGTGCCGAAACTGCAACGCCTGTTGCGATCGGCGCTTCGATCGCGCGGCTCGTCTCAGCCGCCGCGGATTTTGCGTTTGTAGCCGGCGACATCGTAGGAGCAGCCTCAACGGCCACCGACGAATTCGCCGACGGCGCCATACGCACCGCCGCACCAGAAGAAGAAACGGGTTGCGCTGCACTCACTGATGGCATCGCGCGACTTGGAAGTGAACTGGCCGAAGCGTTCGCCGTTCGCGCCTCACCTCCACGGACATCCCCGCCGCCACCGCCGCCGCGAGTTTCCCCACGGAGTCCCGCGAGCACTTCTTCCAACGGCGCCAACCGGCGCGCGTTGATCAGTTTCAATAACCCCAGCTCGAGATGCAGCCGCGGGTCCGGCGCTCGCCGCAAATCCGCGTCCGTCGCCAGCAAAGTATTGAAGAACCGCGTGAGATCTTCCTCGCTGAAGCGCGCCGCTTGTTCCGCCAGGCGCGGGCGTTCGTCCTGCGGCGCCGCCACCAGCTCGGAGTCCACCCCGCACACGCGCGCCACCAGCAAATTTCGGAAATGGCGAATCGCTTCGCGGCAGAAGTGCTGAAGATTTTGACCGTCACCGATCAGCCGGTGCACCAGACTGAGCGCCATCTCGGAAGACTGCTCCGAAGTCGCTTCCACGAGCGAATCCAGCACGCTCTCCGCGACCACTCCCAGGAGTTCGCGCACTTGCGCGTCCGTGATCGCCTCGCCGCTGTAAGCAATCGCTTGCTCCAGCAACGACAAGCCGTCGCGCAAGCTTCCTTCCGCCGCCCGCGCCAACACGGCCACGGCCCCCGGCTCAATCGTTAATTTTTCCTCGCGGGCGATCCGCTCGATCTCATCCGTAATTTCTTTAAAAGTAAGCGCGCGAAATTGGAAGAGCTGCGCGCGCGACTTGATCGTCTCCGCCAAATCTTCCGCGCGCGTCGTCGCCAGAATGAACACCACTCGCTCGGGCGGTTCTTCCAAGGTTTTCAGCAGCGCGTTCGAAGCTTCGTCGGTCAGCTGGTGAGCTTCATCGAGGATTACTACCTTGTAGCGGCTGGAAGCGGGCGCGTAACGCACCATCTCTCGCAGTTCGCGTATCTGATCAATGCCGCGATTCGACGCCGCATCAATCTCCAGCACGTCCAGCGACGTCCCCGCCGAGATTTCCCTGCACGAATCGCACGTCCCGTCCGGCTCAGCCGTCGGCCCCTTCACGCAGTTCAGCGCCTTCGCCAAAATCCGCGCGCTGGTGGTCTTGCCCACGCCGCGGACGCCGGAAAAAATGTAAGCGTGCGCCACGCGATTCGAATTGATCGCGTTTGCCAGCGTCCTGGTGACGTGCTGCTGCCCTACAATCTCGCTGAATGTTTGCGGCCGGTATTTCCGCGCAATAACCTTATAAGTCATGGAGTAGTTGTGACACCCACTTATGCAGCCGCGACTAGAGGAACTTCGGGTACTCCGCGGCACACGAGACTGACCCGCTACCGTTGCTCCCTTCCGGGCCTGGCGGGGTTTGCGGGGAATCGTTGCACAGAGCCCGAAGTTCCACCCATCGGCAGTCCCGCGCAGCAAAAATTCCGCGCACAAAACTGCTTCGCGAAGTCTAGCACAGCGCCACATCGCACGAAAGCCACCCGCGCTGCATCCATCCACCGGGCTGACGATTGCCAGCCCTCTTCAATCTCGCACGACGCTCGACTTCCAATCCTCAACCGGAGTACCCTGCGGCGCCAGAAACTGTTTTTGGAAAGGCTCGCACCTTCGATGCATTCGCAAACCTCGCCGGCCCAACCCCAGCCCGGCCAAACGACCGTCGAGCGCCGCTCACCCGCAATCAAATCCGCGGGTTCTGGGCTTCCTGGGGCGGCTGGACGCTCGACGGCATGGACTCCTTCATCTACGCCCTCGTCCTCGTTCCCTCATTGCGCGATCTGCTGCCGCGCTCGGGCATCGCAGCCACCAAAGAAAACATCGGCTACTACGGCGGCCTGCTCTTCGCTCTTTTTCTAGTCGGATGGGGATTGGCTTTCGTCTGGGGTCCGATAGGAGACAAATTCGGCCGCGTGCGCACTCTGATGCTGACTATTCTCTGGTACTCCACATTCACGTTACTCAGCGCCTTCGTCGTGAACGTCTGGCAGCTCGCCATTCTGCGTTTGCTCGCGGGCATCGGCATCGGCGGCGAATGGGCCATGGGCGGCACCTTCGTCGCTGAAGAATGGCCTGAAAGTTGGCGCGTACGCGGCGCGGGATACATGCACACCGGCTACTACGTCGGCTTTCTTCTCGCGGCACTCGCCAATCTCAGCATCGGCAGCCACTTCGGTTGGCGCCAAATGTTTTTATTCGGCGGAATTCCCGCGCTGTTACTCGCATGGATCCGCTACGGCGTCAGCGAACCAGCGCGCTGGCAGCAGCAGGAAAAAGTCGTTCAATCCTCTGCCTGGTGGCAACCACTCGCGACTCTTTTCAATCCCACCTGGCGCCGCCGCACAATTTTGAATTCCTTGTTTATGCTCGTCTCCATTTGCGGACTTTGGGCCGGCACCGTCTACGTTCCCACCGCGGTAACGACGCTGGCCGAAGCCAGCGGCCAAGTCGGACCGCGAGCCGCGCATTTGGCTTCCTACGCGACCATGCTCGTCGCGTTCGCAACAGTTCTCGGCTGTCTCGCGATGCCTGCGCTGGCAGAACGCTTCGGCCGTCGCGCCGCGCTCGCTTTTTTCTTCACTTTGATGCTGGTGTTTATCGTGCTGACTTTCGGCAAGGTTTTTTATCTTACGAGTAATGCGCTGCCCTGGTTCTTCGTTTGTCTGTTTTTCCTGGGACTCGGCGGAGCCAATTTCTCCGTTTACACTCTCTGGCTGCCCGAGCAATATCCCACCGAATGTCGCGCCAGCGCCTTTGCGTTCTCCACTTCTTTCGCCCGCTTCATCGGTGCTGGAATCACGTTTCTGGTGGGAGCAGGCGTGCGCCACTTCGGGTCGCTGGGAACGCCGGTGGCGCTCACAGGCATTGCCTTCGCGATCGGCCTGCTGCTCACGCCACTAGGTGAGGAAACTCGCGGCCGCCCGTTGCCGCCTTAGATGCGCGACGAAGGACAGGGCCGCTTTAGACGAGGAATTAGCCGAGCTGCTTAGTTCGCGCCGCCCTGTGTCGGCCGCGTCGTATCGCGTTTGAGCGCCAGGCGCGCCGGAGGCGCAGCGAACGCCGTCTCCACGCGCTCATCGCTGATGGCTGCCAAAGTCTCCAGCGTTTTCCGCGCGTCGGCCGCTTGTCCGGCCTTGGTCTGTGCTTCTGCCAGCAATTGAAGCGACAAAGGATTCTGTGGATCTTCCTGCAGCTCGTCGATCGCGCCAGCGTAGTCGCCTTGCGCGAACAGTAGAGCTCCGTTGGCGGAGTGGTACGCTGCCTGCACCGGAGCGCTGCGGCTGGTCTGCGCCATGTTTTCCAGCAGCTTCACTGTTGCCTGCGCCACATCGATTTTTCCTGCGTTCACCGCAATGAACGCGCGGGCCTGCAGGATCAACGCCAGCTCATCGTCGCGCTCGCCCGGCAGCAAGTTGCTCCTGCGCGTGTCGGAAAGATCCTCTCTCGCTTCGTCCAGATCCTTCAGCGCGCTCGCCGCGTCCGGATTGAAGAGCGCCATCGCGCGATGAATTTCCGCTTCCTGCACCGTCAATCCCGCCGCGTGCGCTTCATGATCAACAATTTCGAACTCCTGGCGCGCCAGCTTCGGTTTATTCTCTCGGTAGTAAGTCATCGCGTAAAGAATTCGATAATTGATCTGCGTGGACTTTTCTTTGGTCCCCTTGATCGCCACCAAATATTGCGCGCGCGCCTTCCGCTCGTCTCCCATCAACGCGTAGGTCGAAGCCACGCCCACTTGCGACGCATTGAAATGCGGGTTGATCGCCAGAGCTTTCTGGTAATGCTCCAGCGCCCCCGGATAGTCGCCGAGCATGCGCAGAATTTCGCCGTAAGAATCCTGCGGGTTCGGCTCGTTGGGCAACGCCACGATGTACTGCTCCATCAGCGGTGGCGCCAGCTGCGGGTGGCCGCTCAACGCGTAGCAATACGCCAGATTGTTCATCGCTGGATAATATTTCGGGTCGTTCTTCAGCAGGCGCACCAGAATCGCTTCGCCGTGTTCGAAAGCGCCTTGATTGGAGCACAGCCATTCCGCGGCCATGTTCTCCAGGCGCTTGTCATTAGGATATTTCGCCAGCAGATCATTCATGGCGGAAATGGCCGCGACGGTGTCGCCGTTCTTCGTGCCGTTCATCCAACGAATCAGCAATTGTTCGTCGGGAGAGGCGTTGTCAATATACTTCAGGGCCAGAGCGCTCTCCTGCTTCGCTTCTTTGGGATCGGCGGTGAAGTAGCCCAGCGCCGCATGGCCCAGGGCAAATTGCGGATCAGCCTTCACCGCTTGGCGAAAGAATTCCAGGCCTTCGTCCACGAAGAGTCGATCCTCGCGCTGCACCAGGCCCATCTCATAGGCATTTCGCGCCAAGGCAGATTGCGTCGTGACCGGCACTACGTCCGTCGCGCTCGCGGGAGGCGCGGACTCCTGCGCTCGCGCCGCAGCGCCGAACGCCAAGATGGCGATGACCATCCAGAAGAAGTAATGTCGGATTTTCACGGTTTTCCTCGCATGGGATTTTGCAGTGCCGGCTATCGGCCCTTCAGTACGTACCCGGGATCGAAGGGCTGCTTGTCGTCAATTTTCACGACCTTCACGCCCCCTGTAATGTTGTACACATCAATCACGCCGATCGCACCGGCGTTCCCGCCTACAATTCTCATCACTTCTTCGTCGCTTTCAGCGAATACCACGGGCACCGCGGATTTGCGGCTGGGATCGTTCAAGACTGCCTTTTGTTCATCGAACGTCCCGCCCAGCACCCTGTCCAGAACGAATTTCGCGCCCGGTGAACTTGGTTCGTGGAGAACCAGCGTGATGTTCTTGCCATCAGGCCAGATGGTTGTCTTGGCCCTGAAGATTTTCCCGAGTTCCGCCAGACTCATCGCCCGGACGGGATTCGCGGGATTCACCACAATGGCGAAGTCAGTCGCGAACGCGACGGACACGACGCTCAACAGCAAGACACAAACGATCCACGAACGCTTTCGCATAGGACTCTCTGATAGTCAGTTTCGGGAGTTCGCCTGTTTACAAAATAGCATTCCGGACAGAACGCGCTTTGGCGAATTGGTTATGCGGTGTCGCGCCAGTAAACTGTACTTCGAGCTGTACTTCGCCACGAAATTCCACTACAGGCGAAAGTCGCGAAGCGTCTAACTACGGCCATCCCAGCCGCCCGCGCCCCGAAATTCCAGGCAGCAGATCGGAGTTAACAAGTAGGAACACCCTCGCCCGATTCTGCCGCAACCTTTTGGTGTGCTCGTGTATCTTATTGCCCGAGTGCAACCTCCGCACTCCACCGCGGCGCCAGCGGTACCCCCACGAAACGGGGATGGCTCGGCTATGTCCAGAGCCCCCTTCGCGGGAACGCCGTTTGGTTCCCGCCAAGGATTACGGAGGAACTAATGAAGCGTCTGGTTTCAGTTGGTGCTTTACTGTCAATGCTACTTTGGTTGACCCCCGCAGTTCGCGCGCAATCCGCCACCGTAATTCAACCCGGAACCCAAATCCACCTGAACCTCGTCGCAGGATTGACCACCAGCGTCGCGCACGACGGCGACCCCTTCACCGCCATCGTTGCCGAACCAGTTTTTTCGGGCAACCAATTGATTCTGCCCGCCGGGACGAAGATCCACGGCACAGTCACGAGCGTCACGCGTCCTAAATGGTTTGCCATGGAACGCGGCGGCGCTTCGATGAACCTGGTATTCAATTCGATCGAAGTACAAAGCCGCATTTTCCCGGCTCAGATGAGCATTCTCTCGCTCTACAGCGGCACCGCAGACGACACCAAAAAGCGGAAGGATCTGAAGACCACTGAAGGCGTCGTGATTCAACAAAAACGCGACATCAAAGGCGACATTATGACTGGCGGTCTGGGCACCGGAGCCGGCGCGTTGGTGGGAGTTTTGTTCAGCAACGTAATGCGCGGAACCATTATCGGTCTGGTGGGAAGTTCGGCTTACATCGTTGCGAAAAAGGGCAAGGACGTGGAGCTTCCAGCGCAGACGGGAATCCTGGTACGGATGGACTCCACGGTGACGGTGCCGGGAACTCTGCTGCGTAGCACGGCATACGCGCCAGAATCCGCCGGAAACTAACCTTCGGCGCAAAAAATCAGTTTCGGCATTGCAGCGAACCGTGATTCGAATGCTGTAGCGAATTGGTCTGCCGCGAACGTTTCCTGTTCGCGGCAGCAAATCGTGACGGAGTCTGTTGCGGAATCTTGCAGTTAATTCCGGCTATGGAAGGGTTGCCATTTTCAGGAAGGCTGAGGGATCGGTTGCGCCGGACTCGGAAATGGTACTTTTCCGCCCATCACGAAACTAGTCGATCGAATATCAATCAAATGAGGGCGGCGCACCGCGCGATGCCGTCGGCTGCGCGGGCCAGGCATCTTCGGCGTGTAACTTCAGCGCTCCCACTGCCCAGCCAGTCGAATCCCGCTCAATGTGCGCGACTTGAAAAAGCATCGGCGATGACGCATTTCCCGGGTGTTCGTAGCGATCGATCAGCCGCAAAGCCACCACCGCGTCGCGCTCTACTTCCGTGCGCAGATAAAACCTGCATCCCGCGTCGCTGACGTTGTATGTTTCCGAGCGCTCCGTGAAAAATCGTCCACATCGGTCGAGGCCGCAGACGTCTATGGAAAACTGCGCTGCGCATCGTTGCGGCCGTTGTGGCGCCAACCCTGAGAGCGGCGCGTGCTCTTTCCACGTCATTGTCTGCTTGTTCATGATCCCTTCCTGACGGAACAAATTTCACCCAGTTCATTCGCTTATTTCATTCACGTCCGACACTGCCTGGCCCGCTGCTCGCCAGAAGCTCTCTCCGGACCGTCAGGCGGCGCCGCGCACAGACGCGGAATGCGGTTTGTCGGAGCGCTTTAAGAAGCGATACAGGCTGGTGCGACCGATGCCTAGCACCTGAGCCGTGCGCACGCGGTTGCCGTTGCACATTTCCAGCACGCGCTGTATGTGCACGCTGCGCACTTCATCCAATGGCAGCGGACTCCAGACCGTGCTTGCCGAGGAAGTGTGCCGGTGAGACCGCTGCAGATGTTCCGGCAAATCACCCACATCAATGAAATCGGAGTTGGCGGTAATCGCCGCGCTCGCAATTACGTTTTCCAGTTCCCGCACGTTTCCCGGCCAGTCGTGTTGCAGCAGCAGGATGTGTGCGCGGCGCGTGAGGCCTTGAAAAGGCTTCCCGTAGGTTTCTCCGTATTTCTTCACGAAGTGCTGCACCAGGATCGGTATGTCTCCGGGACGCTCGGCCAGCCCCGGAACACGCAGTTCGATGCTGCTTAGGCGATAAAAAAGATCTTCGCGAAAACGTCCGGCCAGCACTTCCGCGCGCAGATCCCGGTTGGTGGCGGCAATCAACCGCACGTCCACTTTTCTCACTTCCGGCGAGCCCACTCGTTGAATTTCGCGATTCTGGATCACTCGCAGCAGCTTGGCCTGCATTTGCAGAGAGGTCTCGCCGATTTCGTCAAGGAACACCGTGCCGCCGTTTGCGTATTCGAATAGTCCCGGCCGCGTTTCCGTCGCGCCCGTGAACGACCCGCGCACGTGTCCAAACAGCTGGCTTTCCAGCAGCGTATCCACCAGCGCGGAGCAATTGCACACCGCAAAGCGCTCCTGCGACACAGGGCTCATCTGGTGCAGCGCGTGCGCCACCAGCTCTTTCCCCGAGCCGGTGGGCCCTGTGATCAGCGCGTTGGTGTAATGTCGCGCGATTTTCTTGGCGAGATCAAACACCTCAAGCATTGCCGGGCTCCGCCCCACGATCCCGTGGAACAACAGGTTGTCCAGCAGCTTATCTTCCAGGTCGCGTATCTGGAGGCTGCGCGTAAACGAATCCGTCAGGTCGTCTAGAGTTTTCAGCAGTCGCGTATAATCAACGGGCTTGCAAAGGTAATCGTAAGCGCCATGCTTGATAGCTTCGATCGCTGAGTCCACCGCATAAAATCCCGTCACCAGCACCACGTACATCCCCGGGTCGCATTGCAGCGCCTTCTCCAGGAATGCCAGCCCATCCATCCCCGGCATCTTCAGGTCCGCAATCACCACGCGGCAACTCCCCGAACGCACTTGTTGCAGGGCTTCTTGGGCGCTGGTTGTTCCCGCCACCGGGAATCCGTCCACTTCTAGCCGACGCGAAGTCAGCTCAACGTGGTCCGCTTCGTCGTCCAGTATGCAGATCGGGAGGTTCTTTCGCGATAATTCAACGAGTGGTCTTTCTTGCACGCTGTTCATAGTAAAGACACTCAGGCAAGGAAGGGGCCAGAGCGGAACATCAATTCAGGCGATTCAGGATTTCGATCTGTGATGTGAGCTGAAATGCCTGCCGAAGCTAATGCCAGCAGATCCCTGACGTTACTGCGAGCAATGAAACGAACGAAACGCGATGCCAGGTTTTATCTCCACGACCGCATGGCCACGTTCGCTTAGAGGCGCGTGCCAATCCGGCACCGCAATTTCAAAACAGGACTCACCCTTTCGACGCATGCTACCGTCTCCTTTCCGCATCTTCCTCCCGTTTCCGCTCATTGCCTCTCCAGCCACTGTTGTTCTGTATCAGCGGACACGGCGACGCTTTCCCGAAACGCTGCACGCGGCTGCAACTGCTCCAAACCTACGATCGTGGACGGCGCATCCGC
Organism: uncultured Acidobacteriota bacterium; assembly: GCA_963748395.1. Classification (GTDB taxonomy): domain Bacteria; phylum Acidobacteriota; class Terriglobia; order Acidiferrales; family UBA7541; genus Palsa-295. The sequence continues at coordinate 433,285 of CAVVIP010000001.1, forward strand.
CCCTTTATCTTCGACACTCACCGCTCGATAGGGCACCGGAATACCGGCTCCGCCACCCAGAGGACGAAGCAGGCGTATGAACAAAACGCTGTCAACGCGCACCGCGGTGTGCAGCTCCACCTTTTTTCCTTCCGCTTCCTTCCAGTCCAACGATGTCTTCTCGACAAAGAAGTTCTCCCGCGCATCCCATCCGGATACCTCCACGCGGTAGCTTTTCTCGCAATGCGTCGCCAAATTCGTCGGCTGGGCCTCGTTCGTAGCGCGATTCATGGTCCCACCTCATGCGGGTTCATTGCAGGAGAGATACCAATAAGGATTGCGAGGATTTGCTTAGACGGAAGGACTTAACCGTATCAATCCAGGTCGACCAACGGCGCGGAGTGTTCCGTAAACGACGCTTGCTCGCTATTGAAACGAGTTCGACACGCAGGTGACACACTCAAGGCTGAATGCAAAGCTGCGCGCGCTAGCCCCAATGATATCCGGGATAAAGCGCCGCCAGTGCGAAGCGGAATATGTAGGGGAACATTTTATCGTATGCATACCAAGCGACAATCAAACCGAGCATGCCGAACCCCTGTGTGCGTATCCAGTGCAGGAATCGCAACCCGGTTTGCTCGCTCATCAGCAGCGTCACCCCCGTGACGCCGTCCAGCGGCGGCACCGGCAGCAGGTTGAACGTCCCCAGCAGCAGATTCAAAAGAAAGATGATGCTAAGAAAAGTCGCTGCGAAGCCCGCGACTCCCGGCACCAGCGGTTCAGTGATGTGCGTGAAGTCCGCGGAATCCGGCACACCGAAAATTCCGAAATGCATTCCGCTGCGGATCGCAATCGCCGATAGAATCACCAGAGTAAAATTGGCGGCCGGACCGCCGAGCGCCATCCATGCCGCTCGGCGCGGATAGCGTTGCTGCCATTCCGGATCGTAAGGCGCGCTGGCCCAGCCGATCATCCAGTGCGCGATGAAATAGGAAAGGATCGGCACAATCACCAGCCCGATCGGCTCGCGCCGTATATGTGGCCAGGGATTGAGTGTCACCTGCCCGCCGTGGAAAGCCGTGGAATCTCCGCCGATGCGTGCGATCAGGGCGTGCGCGCCTTCGTGGCAGGTCGTCGAGAACAGAAATACGATGTACCAGATTACTCCGAGTATCAGGAATTGGGGTGTCATGCCGGAGCACAGACTAAAGTGTCCTGAAGCGTTCCGCAAGGCCCACATCGGCGACGGCCACGCGTAAACCGGATTGGGCCGATTGGGCCGAGCGGAGCCAGATTGGCGCGCCTAAATTCACTACAAAATTCTTGACAGTCTGCGAAGCGCGGGCTAGTCTCCCGCTAACAAGGCTCCCGTCAAAGTGGTTTCCCAAGGGTGGTGTTCAAAGGGAGGGGACGTGATGTCGAATCAGAGGAATTCTACCCAGGCCAACGTCTGCTCCGAGCAGGAATTCGAAAAGCTGCTCCGCCGCAGCGAAGAACGTTGCAAATCGCAGCTGTCCAGCGCGGCAAAGCCACGCACGCTTAAATCCAACGCTCTTAAGATCGTTCCGCCAATACAGCGTCGTCGCGATTCGGCAGCTTAGCGCCGCCCCTCGTACTTCGCGGCTTAATACTCAGCAGACAACACGTCTCATGGAGCGCGGTTGGTTACGTGTGTCCGCTGCAGTGGGATGGCTCCGGGGCCTGGACTCGAACCAGGATAACCAGCTCCAAAGGCTGGCGTGCTACCAATTGCACTACCCCGGAACAGGGTACAAAAGTGTAGCAGACCTGCCGCCGATTTGTTACTTCCAGCCTTCGCTTCACATTCCTGGTGTGCTTCCCGCCGTTTGCTGCTTCGCTCTTGATTTGTTACGCTGCTAACGTTCCTGCACGGCGGAGAGATGTCCGAGCGGTTTAAGGAGCACGCTTGGAAAGCGTGTGTTGGGGAAACTCAACCGTGGGTTCGAATCCCACTCTCTCCGCCAGATAGTTTTGAAATTTCTCCCTTCAATCGCGAAGTACATTCCCGCACCGCGACTATTGCCTGCCGCACCACATACCCCGCGCGCCAGTTCTTATTTTCCAGCAGCACCCCATCCTCCGCCGCCAGGAGTTTCGATCCGTAGAACTGCTCCAGCGGACACGTGAAGCGTGCACTTACTGGGAAGTTCCTCCTCGTGACCGTCTCTGATCAGAATTGTCCGGCCGCAGGCGCCCGGACCGCCTCCGGCCAGACCGTACGGCGCGATGCGGCGCCGATCGGAAAGCATCGTCAACTGTGCCGCGGATAACAATTCGATTTCGCGCACCAATCCGTCGCCGCCGCGGTATTTCCCTGTGCCGCCCGAACCACGGCGGTAGCAATACCTTTTCAATCGCAGGGGGTAGGCATACTCCAGCGCCTCAATCGGCGTGTTCAATGAATTCGTCATATGCGTGTGCACGCCGGAGGCGCCGTCGCGATCCGGTCGCGCGCCCATCCCTCCGGCCACCGTCTCGTAATAAGCGAACGGTTGCTTGGTGCGTGGATCCATGCCGCCAATCGTCAAGTTATTCATCGTTCCGGAACTCGCGGCGGGCACGCGGTTTGGCAGGGCCTGCGCCAGGGCACGCAATAGCACGTCCACAATGCGTTGCGATGTTTCCACATTTCCGCCGGCCACCGCCGCCGGCGGCAGAGCATTCACCACGGTTCCTTCTGGAGCCGTCAATCGCAAGGCCCTCATTAAACCGGCGGTGTGCGCCGCATCTTCCGGCAGCAGGCAACGGAATGCATAAAAAACAGCCGAATAAGTTATTGCGTACACCGCATTCACGCTGCCCGCCACTTGGGGATCCGTCCCTGTGAAATCCACCTCAGCCGCAGCAAGCTTGGGATCCAGCTGGATTGCGACGCGAATTCTGATGGGATTTTTGCGGATGCCGTCGTCATCCAGCGCGTCTTCCGCGGAAAATTTCCCTGCGGGCAGCCGCCGAAGTTCGGCGCGCATCAACCGTTCGGAATAGTTCAAGAGGTCTGTCGTGTTCCGCGCCACTCGCGCGTAACCCAACTTGGCTACCAGCTCCGCTAATCGTTCAGCGCCAATCCGGCACGCGCCGATCTGCGCCGTTAGGTCTCCCTCTCTTTCGCGCGGCGTCCTTACATTATTCAGAATCAATGTGAGCAGGTCGTCGTTGACTGCTCCGCGCCGCATGATCTTTAGCGGCGGGATCCTGACTCCTTCCTGATAAATCTCGCGGCACAGGCCCATCGAGCCGGGCGAGGAGCCGCCCACGTCCGCGTGGTGCGCGCGATTGGCGACATAAAAGGCGGCCTGCTTCACGCCTCGTATGAACACCGGCATCACCAGCGTGATGTCCGGAAGATGCGTGCCTCCAGCGAACGGGTCATTCAGAATGGCAATATCGCCAGGCTCGAACTGCAGTGCTCGCAGAGCTGCTTCCACGGACATCGGCATCGAGCCAAGATGCACGGGCATGTCGTCGCCCATCGCAATCACGCGCCCCTCAGCATCGAATAGCGCGCTCGAATAATCGCGGCGCTCTTTTATGTTGGGAGAGAAGGCCGTGCGCCGGAGAGCGGCGCTCATTACCTCGGCAATCGAATGAAGGGCGTGCTTGAAAATAGCCAGTTCCACCGGACCGGCCGCCGGCGCGAGCTTCCTTTTTGCTGATTTTCCGCCGCCCGCCCGTCCCCGGCTCGCGTTTTTGCGTCCAACGCTACCGGCTGCTCTTTTTGCCATTCTCGACCTCGATAATCAGGTTGTGCCACTTATCCACCCGAACCCGGCATCGCGGCGGAATCACCGATGTGGCGCTATATTCCACAACGATCGCTGGCCCGCTGAACGAGTCACCCGGACTCAAACGAGCGCGATCGCAGACCGGCGCCGAGCGGGCCCGTCCGTCGAAATAAACGGTGCGTCGCCTCAGTATGGCGCTTCGAGCGTTACCGCGCTTCCGCGACTTTTGTCGCAACCGAAGCGGCTTCGTCGCCGCAACCATCCGCACGCGAAGATTTACGATCTCAATTGCGCGCTGGTTGTCTGAGTATCCGTATCGTTGTTGATGTGCCTCGTGAAAGCGATCGGCAAGATCGCGCCCTGCTTCGATGTTCAACTCATAGCCCTGGCCCACGTAGCGAATATCCAGCGAGCGCAATGCGATTCCGCGGAGTCCCTCAGCTTTCATCTCCTGGTGTCCGCGCTGCTCCAACTCGCGGAACTGTTGCTCGAGGGTCGGATGATTTAGCGGCAGCATCACCGTCTTCGAATAATCCCGCACGATGTCCGACATGAGGATCCCCAACGCGGACAGCGCCCCGGGAAAACACGGAATCATAACTCGCGGAATTCTCAATGCCCGAGCCAACGCGCACGCGTGTAGCGGACCGGCGCCTCCAAAGCTGACCAGGCAAAATTCGCGCGGATCGTGTCCCCGCTCCACTGAAATCTTGCGCAGCGCCTTTTCCATCGTCGCTTCGGCCAATCGCACGATGCCATCGGCAAACGCTTCCACGCTTTCGAGCTCGCCCTTTGTTTTTTCGAACACGTCGCGGGCGCGGCGTTCGTCCAAGCGGACTTTTCCGCCAAGGAAAGATTCAGGATCCAATCGGCCGAGAATCAGATTTGCATCGGTAACGGTGGGCTGGCTGCCGCGGCCGTAGCAGATGGGCCCCGGATCGGCCCCTGCCGAATGCGGCCCCACCTGCAACGCGCCGCCACTATCGAATCTCGCAATCGAGCCGCCGCCCGCGCCCACCGTGTGAATATCCAGCGACGGAACGGCGACTGGAATTCCCGTAATCTGCGACTCGTTCGTGACGCGCAATCCCGTTCCATCAGTGGCATCCACCAGCGCAACATCGGTCGAAGTTCCGCCCATATCGAAGGTGATGATCTTGGAAAAACCAGCCACGCGTGCCACCGCGCACGCTCCCACCACGCCGCCGGCCGGCCCCGAAAGGATCGTGCGCACCGGCTCTCGAGAAGCCACCGTCGCGAACACGATTCCGCCGGACGATTGCATCACGTGAAGTCTCGCTCCCCCGCCGACACTTTCCAGCGCGGACGACAAGCGGCCCAGGTAGCGGCTCATCTTCGGCGCCAGGTAAGCGTTCACCAGGACCGTCGAGCCTCTCTCATATTCGCGGAATTCTGGCAGGATTTCGTGGGAAGCCGAAACAGGTACTCCGAGCTTCTCGATCGCCGCGACGACGGCCCGTTCGTTCACCGGGTTTGCGAACGAGAACAGCAGCGAAACGGCCACCGACTCCGCCTTCGAATCGCGCACGGCTTCTGCCAGTCTCGCGAGTTCGTTCGCGTCCGGTGCCTCGAGCAGCTTTCCGTCAAACAAAATTCTCTCTTTCACGCCAAAACGCATTTGTTCATTCGCCAGCGGTGCGGCCGGGGATGCGAACCAATCATAAAGCTTCGGTCGCGTTTGCCGGCCGATGGCAATCACATCCTCAAAGCCGGAAGTAGCAACGAAAGCTACGCGCGCCCCTTTTCGTTCCAGTAGCGTATTCGTTCCCACCGTGGTTCCGTGGCGAATTTCGGCTCGCGGACCGGGACAAATTTCCTCCAGTGCGCCCAAGATGGCTTCGCCGGGGTCCTGCGGCGTGGAAAATACTTTCAGAATATGAATCGCGCCGTTTTTCAAATAGACGCAGTCCGTAAAAGTGCCGCCCGTGTCAATGGCGATGCGCATGCCGCTACTTTTCACTGGCCTGCTCACTCTGTTCCCTCATGATTGCGACTTCTGGATCGCGACGCGCTGATTTTCTCCCTGCGAACAATTTCCACCGGTCGCATCCGCATCAATTTCGTGTCGCGGCCGCGATTCTCTCATGTTCCTCAGCCAGTTCAATCTACCGAAGCGGGTGGATTAAATCGCATCTTCTTCGACCGAGCAAGTAAGAGTGATACGCGCGCGGACTAAAACGAAAAATCGAGCGCGTGTCACCCCACCACTATCAATTGACAACCTACGGAGCATTAGCTATAAGCCCGCCACGGGTTCGACGACCGTCACTGGAGTGTGCGTTGACTGATCGTTCTTCGTCTTCCGCGCCAGCATCGCCAGCCGAGCCGTCCCCGCCGTTTCGCTGGCGCCATACCACCTCGGCGCAGCGCCGCACACTGCTAGCCGCAGGTCTCGGCTGGATGCTCGACGCCTTTGACGTCCTGCTCTATTCGCTGGTCCTCGCGACGCTCATGCGCGAATTTGGCATGAGCCAGGCAACCGCAGGCTTCTTGAATTCGCTTACGCTCGTGGCGTCTGCGATCGGCAGCTTCGCTTTCGGTCTGCTGGCAGATCGCTTCGGCCGTCGCCGCATGTTGAGCCTCAGCATTCTCACCTACTCGATTTTTACCTTTGCCTGCGGATTCACCACCACCGTCCTCGCGTTAGCAGTTTGCCGGTTTTTGTTGGGCCTGGGCATGGGTGGCGAATGGAATTCGGGTGCCACCTTGGTTGCGGAAACATGGCCCTCGGCATGGCGGGGCCGCGCCATGGGAATCGTACAGAGCAGCTGGGCCATCGGATACGCGGCTGCCGCCGTGGTAGCCGGTGTTGTGCTGACGCATGCGAGCTGGCGCTGGGTCTTCTTCGTCGGCGTGCTGCCGGCTCTCTTGGTCTTCTGGGTTCAGCACGATGTCCCGGAGCCTGAAATCTGGACGCGACACAGGCAAAGCGTCGCGGGTAGCCAAGAAAGCAATTCAGTTTTGTGGCGTGCCGTGCTCCCGCGCCTCTTGGCTCTTCTCGCGATGAACACTTTCGGCATGTTTGCCTGGTGGGGACTTTTCACCTGGATGCCCGCATACCTGGCGTTGCCCACTGCACAGGGCGGACGCGGTTTCCAGATGTTCGGCGTTGCATCCTTTCTCGTGGTTCTGAATCTGGTGGGAATGTTGCCCGGATATCTTCTGTTCGGTATTTTCGCGGACCGCTTTGGCCGCAAGCGCACGATCGTCATCTATCTTGGAATGGCCGCGATCTTCGTTCCCATTTTCGCAGCCGCACATCGTCCTGGCGCGATTCTGATAGCCGCCTCCATCACCGCTTTCTTCGGCACTGGATTTTTCACGGGCTCCGGAATACTCGGCAGCGAAATGTTCCCCACCGCGATCCGCGCTACCGCTCTTGGAATTTCCTACAACGTGGCCCGCGGCCTCAGCGCGCTCGCCCCGCTGATCATCGGTTCGGTCGGCCAGACGCACGGGCTCTCCTCAGCTTTCGCGCTTTGTGGAATCGCATTTGCCCTGGCGGCAATCTGCGCGTTCTGGGTGCCGGAAACTCACGGCGTCGAATTGTCTTAAATTCCAGCGCCGCGAATCGACGGCCGAGTCGCGTGTAAAGGATCCTGCCGCGCCGCCCGCAGCCATCCGCGCGCGTCTGTACGCCGGCCATTCCGGCGTGGTCTAATCAATGTTTCCCAGCCTTAGGAGAATCCCATGTCGTCCCGGCCAAGACCTAGCGCTCTCGACGCTCACACGCAGGCGTTCCCAACTCTGACCGAAGCCCAAATCGCGCGCATCCGCGCGGTCGGCAAACTTCGCCAAGTCAAGAAGGACGAAATCCTCTTCGACATCGGCGACACCAAAGTGCCGTTCTTCGTCCTGCTTTCTGGACGCATGGAAATTGTGCAGGCCGATCTTCGCGGCGAACACCCGGTGGCGAAACACGATCCCGGAGAGTTTACCGGTGAGATGACCATGATTTCCGGCCGGCGCTGCCTGGTGCGCGGCCGCGTTACCGAATCCGGTGAATTCCTGGAAGTGAGCAGCGATGCGCTGCGATCGCTGGTCGCGAGGGACGCCGAGCTGAGCGAAATTTTCATGCGAGCCTTCATCCTGCGCCGCCTGGAACTCGTCAGCGAAGGCCAGGGCAACATCGTTCTTTTGGGCTCGCAGCATTCCGCCAACACGCTACGCCTGCGCGAATTTCTCACTCGCAACGAGCATCCTTTCGCCTACGTTGATCTCGACTCTGACAAAACTTCTCAGGAACTTCTGGATCGTTTCGACGTGAAGCTCGACGAAATTCCTGTGATCGTTTGCCGCGCTCGCTCCGTACTGCGCAATCCCACCATCCAGCAATTGGCCGATTGCCTGGGATTGAACAGCGCCATTGACGAGTCGGAGATTCGCGATTTGATCATCGTCGGCGCCGGTCCCGCCGGCCTGGCAGCCGCTGTTTACGGCGCGTCGGAGGGTCTGAACGTGCTCGTGATCGAAGCCGGCAGCCCGGGCGGCCAAGCCGGCTCCAGCTCCAAAATCGAAAATTATCTGGGCTTTCCCACGGGACTCTCCGGCCAGGAATTGGCCGCGCGCGCCATCGCCCAAACCGAAAAATTTGGCGCGAAGATGATGGTTGCGCACGGCGTCTTGCGGCTGGATTGCGATAAGCGTCCTTACAAAGTCTTCCTCGACAATGGCAACAAGCTCGCCGCACGCACCATCGTTATTGCCACCGGCGCGCAATACAACAAGCCACGCATCGCCAACTTGGCGCAATTCGAAGGGCAGGGAATTTATTACGGCGCAACCTTCATGGAATCGCAGCTCTGCGAACAGGAAGAGATCATCGTTGTTGGGGGAGGGAACTCCGCCGGACAAGCAGCCGTTTTTCTGGCACAGACGGCGCGCAAGGTGCATATTCTCGTGCGCTCGCATCAACTTGCGGAAACTATGTCGCGCTACCTGGTCCAGCGCATCGAAGAAAACCCCGCAATCGAATTGCATCACAAGACTGAAATCGTCGCGCTGGCCGGCGATACCCATCTCGAGCAGGTCACCTGGCTAGACAAATCCACCGGCCAGACTTCCGTTCACGACATCCGCCACGTGTTCATCATGGCCGGTGCATCGCCGCGAACCGAGTGGCTCAAAGGGTGCATCACCCTCGACGACAAGGGGTTCATCCTTACCGGGCGCGATTTGGATTCTGCAAACGGAGACGCGGCTTCGCCGAAGGCGCGGACTCCGTACATGCTGGAGACAAGTCTTCCGGGCGTGTTTGCCGTGGGCGATGTTCGCGCAGGTAACGTGAAGCGCGTGGCTTCGGCTGTGGGAGAAGGGGCGATCGCTGTGCATCTCGTGCACCGCGCCTTGGCCGAAATTTAGCGCAGATCCGAAAATGCATGCGCGCGACTCGCTACGCGCTAATTTCTAGGAAACCACCGGTTGTGGAGGCACTCTTTCGGGACGCGCGGCGCGCGGCAGGCTCACCAAAAACGTGGTCCCCGTCTCCGATGTTTTTTCCACAGTCACCATACCCCCATGGTCGTGAACGATTTTGTTCACGATCGCAAGTCCCAGGCCGGTCCCATTGGGTTTTCCCGAACTAATGAACGGATCGAACAGCGTGTTGAGGATCGGCGCCGGTATGCCCGCTCCATTATCACCGACGCGAACCTCGAAGAATTCCTCGCTCGAACGAATCTCTATTTTCACGCGGCCCTGCGAAGGCACCGTAGCTTCACACGCGTTCAGCACCAGATTAAAGAATGCTCGCTCAATCTTCTTCGGATCGAAAACTCCATCCATGTCGCCCGCCGTGCTAATGGAGATCTCCAGATGTCGCATTTCCGGTCGAGCGCGCACCGCATCCACCGCGCGGCGCAGAGTTTGGTTCAACGACGCCGGTATCGGAGCAATCGATCTCTCCTCCCTGGCCAATTCGCGGAGCGAGTCGAGTAAATCGATCATCTGCTCAGACGCCGTCTTGATTTCCTCGTAGATTTCGTCGCGATTCAGCTTCAATTTTTCTGCTTCGTAAAGAAACTCTGCGTTGGCCACCACCGCCGCAAGGTAATGCCGCAGGTCGTGGGATATCGAATTCGCAGCTCTGCCGACCGCCGCAATTCGCTCCGTCGCGAATCTCCGCTGTTGCGACGCCAGTAACTCGCCGCGCATTTTCGAAAACGCTTCGCCGAGCTCCGCCACTTCACTGCTTCCGCGCGGCGTAATGGAATACGTGTAGTCCCCCACCGCCAACGCGCGCACACCGGCCACAAGGTTATCCAGCGGGTGCGTAATCGTTCGCGAAACGAAGGTCAGTAGCAGCGCGGCCAGCGCCACTGCCGAAATGCCCAGCAGTAAAATCGTGCGATTCAGCCGCCGCAGGTATGCATTGGCGGGCTGCAGGGACATCAGTACGTAACACTTCACCGAAGCCGGCGGTCCATCGTGGATCACCACCGACGCCACCTGGTATTGATCGTTACCCAGCGACATTTCTACGGTTCCGGCTTCCGCGCCAGCGCTAGTCTGTATCCACCGCTTCAACCCTGCCTGATCCGCCGGCGAAAGCGTGGACGCGATGATTTTGTCGCCCGTGGTAAGCGCTATCTGGCTGCCGGACACCAGCGACAGCTGCTCCGCGACGGTCGAATCAATCTGATATCCCACGGCGATAACGCCGAGCTGCCTGCGATCATTTTCCTTCCCGGCGGTGATGGGTCGCAGAAACACGCGATACAGCTGCCCATCGCCGAACCACCACGCCGCGTCCTCGCCCTGTTCCAGGGATTTCACCAGGTTCTCCTGCGCCACATCCACATTCCAGCGCGGTGTAGTGCCGTGAAATCCCAGCACACGTCCGTCGGGACCGGCCAGGACAAAGAGTTGGCTACCAGCAAGTTTCCACAAAGGCTCGGACGCATCCTGAATCGTCAAGGCGTGCTCGGTGGTCATCAAGGCTTTCAGCGTGGGCAGTTCGGCGAGCATCGCGGCGGTGCGGGAGAGTTGCAGCTCGCGCTCTTTTTGTACATTTTCGAACGCGCGCAGCGAATCGTTGGTGCTGGCTTGCGCGCCCTCCACGATTTCGGTGCGGACAGTGTGCCGGACGATCAACAGAAGTGAACCCAACAGCGCGCAAATGATCACAAGTGTGGCGATCAGAAGTTGCGTGCGTAATCGCAGACGTGCCAAGAGTCCCCTCGGTGACCGACTCTATATCTCCAACGCGGCTACACTTTCACCGGGCGCGAACTTGTAGCCGGCACCGTGCATCGTCAGAAAATATCGCGGGTGGGCTGGGTCAGGCTCTAGTTTTTGCCTGATCCGCAGAATGTGATTATCCACGGTCCGCGTGGTCGGATAGTTTTCGTATCCCCACACTTCGTTCAAGAGTTCCTGCCGTGAAATTACTCTGGCAGGGCAGCGCGCGAAGTATTTCAGCAGCTTGAATTCTTGCGCCGTAAACGCCAGAGGCCGCCCGCCGCGCATCACCACCATGCTTGTAAAATCGATCTTGGTGTCGCCAAATACCAGCAGCTCGTGCGACGATGGCGCGCCCGGAGCATTGCTCGCATCCGGCGCCGCGGGTCCGCCGCGACGCATGGCCCGCCGCACTCGCGCCAACAGCTCCTTCGGGCTGAACGGTTTCGTGACGTAATCATCCGCGCCCAGCTCCAGCAGCAACACTTTGTCTTCGACTTCGCAGTTCGCACTCAATACCACCACAGGCACACCCACAGCGTGTGCCTTGAACGCGCGGCAAACTTCCTTTCCGGGCATGCGGGGCAGCTTCAGGTCCAGGACCACCACGCTGGGCGTCTGCCTTCTGAAACTTTCCAATCCCGCGACCCCGTCCGAGGCGAGTTGGACGCGCAGTCCATCCGCTTCGAACAGCCGCTGCAGGGTGCGCTGCATCGGGCGGCTGTCTTCGACTACCAAGACCGTATCCACGGAACCTTCCTTCGCTTGCGCAGTGTGCTCGGGCATATCGAACCGTTAGAGAGAACCCTCGTCGTAACGCGGGCTGGGACCGCCGGATTTAGTGATTCTACCGCACTGCCCATGAGCGCAAAAATATTCCTGCGCCGCAATCGCGATTCCACTCCGCAAGCGTCACGCCAATAGCTTGCGAGCGATCTGCCGCGGCGTTGTCATCTCTGCGTTTGGCAATTGTCAACAATTTGTAAATTCCAAGCGGGGGGCCCCACGCCTCAGGGGTGTTCGTAGCCGGAGCTCGGCGGCGGGACGTAATCTTCTCCGTACTTGTTCTTGTGCGCCAGCGTAAAATTTGGGTTATCAACCACGTGGATCGCGCCAAGGGACCGCGCGCTCTCGGAAATCGTCACCACCCGCGTCAGATCCTTCAGATTCTCGGGCAGGCTTCGTTCATACCACACGTGCATCTGGTACCGCCCGTCGGGAACGCCGGAAATGGACACATGTCCGGAGCGATCGGACATTGCGAAGTAAGGCGTCTCCACCACAATCACCACGGCGCTCATTTCCGCGTGGATGTTGCAAAATAAATAGCTAATTCCCGGCCGGTCGAACCGCACCGACCGGCTGGTGCCTGCTTCGTACAGTCCCAGGTCAAACCGTTTGCCATCGTACATCGAGAAAATATTGTGAAAGAACGGATCTTTGTTGGGAAATTGAATTAGCGAACCCACCTGTACCACGATCACATGCGGTTCAAAGCTCTTATTGCGTTGCACCAGCTCTGCCGGTTTCGATGTCGGAGATACTGCCGGAGCCGCACCATCCACGGGCGTCAGCCATACCACCACCTGCGACGCATCCACTCGGTTGTTGGCCGCTCCGCGCTGATGCGTTGACGCCGGCCGCGTCACCGATACCTCTGCCGCAACCGTCGGTTCTTGCCCCGCAACCGGCGTCACTCCTGTGCAAACCAGCACGGCGGCCAGCCAACCCGCTCCTTGCAGAGCGCGAGTCATCTTAGACATCCGCATCAGAATATGTACCCCACGCTGAGGCCGATTTGGTTGGCCGTGTCGGTGTTGCTGTCGAGATTGTACGTCTGCAAGCGCCTGTATTCGGCGGAGAACAGAACATTCGACCGCGCGTGATAAATGAAATTGACGAATGGCGTGAAGTTGCGCGAAAGCAGTGGACCATAATAGCCCGCAGTCGCCGGATAATTCCTCAGTTCACTCGCAAAAGGATTGTCCTGCCCGAGCGCAAAATTCATCTCGAAATTCGCTTTGGGTTTGTATTTCAATTGTACCCACCCGCCAATCGAATCCAGTCCTCGAATCGCCGTGGCCGGATCCATCTCCGGCCCGGACAGCAGTACGTTTTGCCCGATGCCGCCGCCGAACCCGCCCACCGCGCGCCCGCGATAGAATTCACCAGTCAGATCAAAATACTTTCCCATCGGAATGGTCACGTCCGTCGTGCCCACCCATCCATCAACGGCCCGCCCGAATCCCCAGTTCTGCCGGCCGTAATATCCGCCCACTCCGATCGTCAAATCCCTTCCAAAAGCATGATGACTCCACGCGACACGCGCAGCATACCCCGGTTGCCCCGATTGTTCACCTTCGCTCGGCAGCCGATCTTCGGGATCGGGATATTCGCCGGTGAGCGAGTCCAGAATTCCGGCCTGAAACAGCAAGCTCGAGCTGTCAGAAAGCGCCACGCGATGCTCCACGCGGATCTGCGGCGTCCATATCCACAGATTCCCCGAGTAGGAAAGCGCCGGAATCGAAATGGTCGCAAGCGACGTCGGAACCAGAGGAGCAAAGAACAACGAATCTTGCCCCGCTATAATTGAAGTGTTAGCCCAGTCGAAACGGACGATGCCCGTACGCAAGCGCACCACTCCCATCACCGCACCATTTCCAGTGTCCGGAAATCCCCCGCCAAAATCGAATTTCACGTTTGCGCTGGTGTGCGCTCCAGCTATATCCGGCCCGAACGCCTCGATTCCGATCTGCGATTGCCGCAGCGATCCTGCGAACGCCCCAGATGTATCTGGCGTTTCCGGCGGCGTAGCGATTTCCGGGAAGTCCAAATTGTCAACCGAGCCGCGCGTCACCGTCGTATTCAGCAGCACCATTCCGGATAAACGCACTCGATACTTCGACCCGCTCTCCACTTTTGTCTGGCTCTGATCAAGCACCTTCGCGTCCGTCAACTCCTGATTATCTTCCAGCTTCGTCACACGCTCCTCGAGTGACGCACCCTGAGCATTGCTCGCTGCGGGGACGGCAGCAGCGGAAGAGGAAGAAATGCTCGTTGACGACGACATGGAAGCATAAGCATCATTCGGTTCCCGAGGCGCCACCACCGATTTTGCCGCTGCGCGATTCAGCTCGCTGCGCAGCTCGCGCGCTTCTGCGTGCTCTCGTTCCTCGGCCGCGCGCAATTCGCTCACCTGCGAATTCAGCGTCTGCACCTGCGCCTGCAGCGCGCGCACAGCATCAGCGAGCGCCCGGACGTCTGGCACCGTGTCGGCAGGCGGTGCGCCAGGCGAAGCTGTAGCCGGCGCATTTTGACACTTCCCAATCGGAGTTTTCAGCAGCAGCAAACCGGCGGCCAGCAATACCTGAAGAAGCAGTTTTCGGCGCCCATTGCGTAACATCGCGGGCCTCCTTGCGGAATGTGGTAGGGCCTGTTTCATCGCCCAGGCGGCACCGCGCGCTCGCAAATTCCTCAGCGCTCTCTATAGAACGCGGCACTCCTTGGCGTCGCTCGCCCTCTCGCTGATCTTTCCCGCAAGCACGTCGCGGATCAAATTAGCCAAAGTAGCCGAGGAAAATGGTTTCTGGAGTATCGATTCCTGATTGGAAGACGTTTCGCTGTCCGGGGTTGCATATTCAGAATAGCCCGTCATATACGCCGCCTTCACGTCCGGCCGGATGGCTTTCAATCTCTTCACCAGATCGGTGCCGCTCATCCTGGGCATGATGATGTCCGTCAACACCACGTGGATCTTTCCTTCGTGCCGCGCCGCAATTTCCAGGGCCGCGATGCCATCCGCCGCCTCCAGCACCGTGTAGCCGTGTGCCTTCAGGAACTGACCCGCCAGCTCGCGCACGCCGACTTCATCTTCCACCACCAGGATTGTCTCGCTTCCGCGCCGCAGCGCCGCCTTCTTGTCTTCCGCTTCTGTTTTCGATGCTTGACCTGACGCAGAGGCCAGCGGCAAGTAAATCTCAAACGTCGTCCCTTTGCCTAGCGCGCTTTCTACCCAGATAAATCCGCCGCTTTGTTTCACGATCCCGTACACCGTCGCCAGTCCCAGCCCCGTGCCCTTCCCGATCTCTTTCGTCGTGAAGAAAGGTTCAAAAATGTGCGAAATCGTCTTTTCGTCCATGCCGATGCCCGTATCGCTCACCGCCAGCAGCACGTACGAACCCGGAGTCATGGATCGGTGTCGCGCGCTGTCCACCTTCGTCATCTCCACGTTGGCGGTCCGCACTGTCAGCGTGCCCCCCGCAGGCATCGCGTCGCGCGAATTAACCGCCAGATTCATCAGCACCTGTTCGATTTGTCCCGGGTCCGCCGTCACCAGCTTTAATTTCGGCTCCGGTAAGAACACGTGCTCGATGTGTTCGCCAATCAACCGCGGGAGCATCTTGCCCATCTCCGCCACCACGGCGTTCAAATCCAGCACGCGCGGCTGCAGCACCTGCATCCGGCTGAACGCCAGCAGTTGCCGGGTCATCGAAACCGCGCGGCCCGAAGCCTTCTGAATCTGTTCCACGCAGCGTTTGTGAAAAGCGTCCGCGCCCTCCCGATCGATCAGCAGATCGCTGTTGCCCCGAATAATCGTCAACAAATTATTAAAATCGTGCGCCACGCCACCCGCCAGCCTGCCCACCGCTTCCATCTTGTGTGCCTGGCGCAGCCGCTCCTCCAGTAGCTGATGCTCCGTCTGAGTTTCTTGCAAATTCGTACGCATACGGGAGAACGCGCCGGTCACCTCTGACACTTCGTCCCCGCCCGTGCTTTCCAGCGGAAAGCTGTAATCCCCGCCTTCCAGCGCGCGAACTCCAGCCACCAGGTTCGCCAGTGGTCTCGTAAACGTGTCGGAAATGAAATAAACCAGCAAAGTTCCAGCGATCACGCTGAGCAGGCCCAGCCCCAGCAGCACATGATTCAGGTCGCGCAGGAAGGACGTAGCTTTGTCGAACGACTTCAAGACCGTCAACGTCACACGCGGCTGCGTTTCCGGTGGCAGGCCCACGGTCGTCGCCAGATATCGTTCAGTACCGATTTGCGTTTCCGGCGACCCGTTTGCATCGCGCTGCGGTTGCTGCGCCAGTTCCGTTTGCTGATCCGAAGACAACGTGCTCGCCACAAACTTATCGCCCCAGCGAAAGGCCACGTCACTCGACGCAATCTTGCTGAAATCCGTTGCCGCGCGCTCATCGATTTCGTGTCCCACCGCCAGATAGCCAAGCGCCGATCCCTTCGATTCCGCGCCAAAATAAATCGGCTGAATCCACACTTCGTAAAGGTGGCCTCCGCCATACCACCAGTCGCGAGGCTCTTCTTTCTGCAGAGACCGTTGCATGAATTCTTGCGCCGAGCTGCGTTCGAAGCTCGTATTCTTCGCGCGCATCGCCACCACGTCTCCCGAGCGATTTCCGAATACCATCAAATCGCTCCCACTCAGGCTCCATACATCCGCGGACGCGTCCTGAATCGTCGCGGAGTCCTGTGTGGTCATCATGGCGCGTACATTGGGAAGATCTGCCAGCAGTTGCGCGGAGCGCTGCAACGTGCCCTCGCGTTGTCGCGCAAAACTCTGATAGGTGTCCACGGAACTGCGCAGGTCTCCACGGATGTTTTCGCGGACGCGCTTCTGCACGCTGTAGCTGACGATCAGCAGCGTCGCGCTGCTTAGCCCGGCGGTAATTGCCACAAGAGATAGGAGGAACTTCGTCCGTAAGCGAACTTTCCGCACCCAGGTTACCCCTCAGGAACGCCGCCACCCACATGGCGGACTTGGCTTCAGGAACCACACTTGTAGCGCTGACAGCTAATGTAACAGCGGCTCAGGTCGCTGCGCTGGAACTCCCCGGCGTTCGTGTCGAAAAGGGCATAGCGGCCGACTTTAGGCGGCTCTCGGAGTCGAACAATCCGGCGTCGAACACGCTTCCACGACGTCACAAGCTTCTGGCAATCGCTTCTAGTGAATGCCGCGCCAGGTAATCACCAGGCCTCTCACCTGAATCCCCGCGATTCTTGACGGCACAGCTATTGCGCGCCAGAGCATGGCCCATTGACGCCTCCCATCTCGTAGCCTAGGATCAAACGGTAGCTCCCCCTTCCTTCTGTCGCGCGCGATCGTGCGGCATTAAACCCAAAATTTATAGTGGCGCTCGGTGCGAACGCTTCGCACGCCACGCAGAAGGACGCCTCCTTGAGCGAACGCCATACTTCCGACGAGTCACATCTGCCGTTGAAAATTCTTCTCGCGGAGGATAACGCTGTAAATCGTGTGCTGGCGCAGAAAGTTCTGCAGAAGCAGGGACACACGGTGACTTCGGCGAACAACGGCGTGGAAGCTGTCCAGCTCTGGCAGCAAAATCAGTTCGCGCAATTCGACGTCATCCTGATGGATGTCCAGATGCCGGAGATGGACGGCCTTCAGGCCGCCACGCGCATCCGCGAAATAGAAAGGGAAACGCAAGCGGGCGCACACATTCCCATCGTCGCCGTCACCGCTCACGCCATGAAGGGCGACCGCGAGCGTTGTCTGGCGGCCGGGATGGACGGGTACATCAGCAAGCCCATCCGTCCGGGCGACCTTGCCACAGCAATCCAGTCCACGTTGCCCACACGTAGGAAAATTGTTGGCGTTTCCATGAATCCGATTCAGGAAGCGGCCAACGACGCGGAGCTGCTGGCGCGCTTCGATGGTGACGGCGAATTGCTGAAAGAACTAGCTGGAATATTTCTGCAGGAGTGCCCCAGAATGTTGCGCGAAATTCGCGAAGCTCTGCGCGCCTGCGATCCGAAAGCTCTCGAAAGGGCGGCGCACACTCTGAAGGGTTCGGTGGGGAATTTCGCGGTGGCGAGCGCGTGGGAAACCGCTGAACTGCTGGAATTGCTGGGGAAGTCCGGGCAACTTGTGGGCGCCGAGGAAATTCTTCGCACTCTCGAGCAACAAATCGCGCAATTCAATCAGACTCTGGCGCGAAACATCGCCGAACCCGTGCAGCAAGCGCGCTGACCAAAATCCCGGCCTGCGCAGTCTTTTTGCTCTGAGTTCAGGTCAGGCTTAACGATTTGCCGAACAGGATAGTTGCGTGTCATCCCGAACGAAGTCCCGCGCTTTTTCTTTCCCGCCGCATTTTGGCGGGCGCGGGACACAGAGAGGGATCTGCTTTTGCTTGAATTTTCCACTGCCCACAAAAACGCGCGCTCGCGAATCACGCACTAGCCCAGGATATTCTTCGCTGCCATCAGTTCCGCGTTCAGGATCGCCGCACCCGCCGCGCCGCGAATCGTGTTGTGGCTTAACAAGACGAATTTGTGGCTCAGCACCGGACACGCGCGCAAACGACCGACGTGCGTCACCATCCCTCCGTCGCGCTCCACGTCCAGCCGCGGCTGCGGGCGATTGGGCGCGTCGAGATAAACGATGGGTTTCGCAGGCGCGGTGGGCAGCGCCAATTTCTGCGGCTCTCCGGAAAAATCGCGAAACGCCGCCAGAATCTCCTCGCGCGTAGCTGTCTTCTCGAATTCTACGGAAACGCTTTCCGTGTGCCCGTTCACCACGGGCACGCGCGTGCTGGTCGCGCTCACCGTCACCGGATGCAGCTCCACGGAATCCGCCACGAAACGCCCCAGAATTTTGCGCGTTTCCGTTTCGATCTTCTCTTCTTCGCCGTCAATAAATGGAATCACGTTCGCCGTTGCATCCAGCGACGCCACGCCTGGATATCCCGCGCCGGATAATCCCTGAAGCGTCGTGATTAGCACGCGCTTCGGCTGATAAGTCCGCAAAGCCGCCAGCGCAATCGCCAAAGGTATCGCCGCGCAATTCGGATTGGTGACGATCGCCCCGCTCCACCCCTTCGCTTTCCTCTGCAGCGGAAGCAATCCCAGGTGTTCGGGATTTACTTCCGGAATCATCAGGGGCACCAGCGCGTCCATGCGATGATTGCGCGAATTGCTCACCACGATGTGCCCGGCCGTCGCAAATTCCACTTCCGCTTCGCCCGCGATCGAAGAATCCAGCGCCGAAAATACCAGCTGCGGACCTGCGCCGGCCTTCAGCGCTTCTACCGATAGAAGCGCCGTTTCCCGCGGCAATTCCGACGGCAAACGCCAGGCCAAATCGCCGTAGCGCTTTCCCGCCGAACGCTCGCTCGCTGCCAGCCACGTGACGCGAAACCACGGGTGATTCGCCAGCAGCGCGATGAATTGTTGCCCCACCGCGCCCGTAGCGCCCAGGATTCCGACATCAATCTTCGCGGACCCCGGCGCACGCGCGCTTCCGTGCGCCGATACTTCAACTCCCGCAGTCTTAGTGGGCACTAGCCGCAACCGCCTTCTGTGTTTTTCGCTGATGGTCGAGCAACGTCAGCCCCTCCAGCAAATCCTCCACCAGGTCTTTCGCGTTTTCGCAGCCGGGCGACAAGCGGATCAACGTATCCGATAGCCCCAGCTCCGCGCGCGTTTCCGCAGGAATCGAAGCGTGGGTCATGGTCGCCGGGTGGCACAGCAGAGCTTTCACGCCGCCGAGGCTTTCGCCCAGCGTGAAGTAACGCCGCGAGGAGCAGAACGCCACCACTTCCTCGATCGTGCCTTCTAATTCGAACGATACCATTCCGCCGAATCCGGTCATCTGTTTTTTCGCGATCTCGTGTCCTGGATGTTCCGGCAGCCCCGGGAAATAAACCTGGCGCACCAGCGGATGCCCCTTCAGCGAATTGGCGATGGCAATGGCGTTCTCTTCGTGCCGCTGCATTCTCAGCTCCAGCGTTTTCAAGCCTCGCAAGGTCAGCCAACAATCAAACGGTGAAGGCACCGCGCCCGTCGCGTTCTGCAAAAATTTAATCGGTTCGAAGATCGCCGCGTCCTTCGCCAGCGCTGCGCCCTGAATCGTGTCCGAATGTCCTCCCAGATATTTCGTCACGCTGTGGACCACGATGTCCGCGCCCAGCTCGAACGGCTGCTGAAAATAAGGAGTCGCAAAAGTATTGTCCACCACCACCAGCGCAGATTTCGCGTGCGCCAGTTGGCAGATGTCCACGATGTCGTAAACCAGCAAACGCGGATTGGTCGGCGATTCGATCCACACCAATTTCGTCCGGTCCGTGATGGCCGCTTCCAGCGCCTTGCGGTCCGAAATATCGAACTGCTTTACGGTCACGCCGATCGGCTGGAACACCTTATTGAGGATGCGGTACGTCCCGCCGTATACGTCATTGGGAATCACGATTTCGTCGCCAGGCCGGAGATACGCCTGCAACACCGCATTCTCGGCGGCCAGTCCGGAAGCGAACACGGCGGCGTACTCTACGCCTTCCAGTTCGGCCAGCACGGTTTCCAGCCGCTGTCGCGTCGGATTATTCGTCCGCGAATAATTGAAGCCCTTGTCTTGCCCGGGCGCGTCCTGCTCGTACGTGGACGTTTGAAAAATGGGAGCGATCAGCGAACCGGTTTCCGGCTCGGATGGCTGTCCCGCGTGAATCGTCTTCGTTGCGAATTTCATGTTCGTGCTCCTTAACTTTTACGCTTTCTTGTTTCTGCTTCTGTTTGGCCCAGTTGGTTCATAAACTTTTTGTCGCACCGCTCCTGATTTAGTAGATGCTCAATCCGCGACCGCCGCCGCTCGCGATTCTCGCCGCGCGCTCGCAATCTCCATCACCGGATGCGAAATTCGTGTACTCGGCGCCTTTTCGTCAACGCTGCGAATTACCAGAGGCAATCGCGCGTGTGCAGCCGCTTCGATCGCGCGGCGTTGCACTAGGTCGCATCCTACACGCGCGAGCTGCAGTGCCTTCTCGAAAGTTAAGTGGGGAATATGACTGGCGGAGGAATCGATATGCGGATCGGCGGTGAAATATCCCGGAACATCTTTGATCAATTCGCAACGACAGGCTCGCAAGCCCTGAGCCAGTAGCACCGCCGTCAGATCCGAGCCACCGCGACCGAGCGATACGATCGCGTTCGCCGAATTCGCTGCCAGAAATCCCGGGACTACCGCAACAGAAAAATTCGCCAGCACGCCGCAAAGCCGTCCCGCATGCACCTGAATTCGGCCTACTTCGCTTTCGGTTTCAGGAACCGTGAGGCCCGCTTCGTGGACGTTCAGGGGCGCGGCTGCGACGCCCAACTTTTGCAAATGCAATGTGAGTAGCGCCACCGAACGAATCTCGCCGGTGGACCACAGCAGGTCGAGTGCTGCACGTGCCGGTTCGCGCACAATCTTTCTCGCGCCACGCTCCAGCCGGTCCGTGGTTCCTTCTTGCGCTGATACCACTACCACCAGCCGCTCATGTGGCGCCGCCCGCAGCGTATGACGAACAAATGTTGCTGCTCGCCGGTACGCTTTGGCGCTCGTCAGAATCGAGCCGCCTACTTTGATGACTGCTATGGACCCTTCTGCTGCCGTGCTCTGCGACATCCGCTTTCTCCCAACCTGGCGGAATGTGCTCCGCCGCCGCGTCATGGTCTGGTTCAGGGCCTGGAACAGAAACTGAATAGAAATAGGCCCCGCCCAGCGCTTCATGCGCTGCAATAAAGAATGCGAACATTCGCTTATGCGAATGTAGGCTTTAATTCGACTTCAGCTTGGGAGTTGAATCTTCAACGACCGGTGGCCGGTCTATCGAGGATCTTATCTCTCCCCACTGGGCAGGAATTAGCACCTTGGCAGTTGCACCAGGTTGCTGTGGCGTCGCAGGGCCTGTCCCCTCAACCACTCTTGATAAGCGCTGCTGGTAAGGCAGCCCCCGCAGAATAGCAGAATTTGTCGTCAGGTCAAGAGAAGATTGCGTTCGCGCCTGCTCTTAATTCTGTCCTCTACGTTAGCCTGATCGCGGAGGCTCGGTAGCGCAACTCCGCTGGCTTTCTCTGCGAACTTTGCGCCTCGGCGGCGAAATTCCCGCTCAGTTGCAGCCCCTGAACGGCTGCGTCGCCGAGCGATTCGGCGACGCGCACCAACCCCAGTGGCCAATCCCGGACTGTCCCTCAGAACAGGGTGATATCCAAGCGGCAAACCAAATCAAACCTGTAGACACGCCCTTTGGCTATCCCTCAGAGTTATAAGGAAAGTGTGCTGGGCATTCCTTCGTCTGGGGGAAATAGGCGATGAAATATATTTCCGTTCTATTGGGCGGTCTGCTTTTGGTGGCCGCAAGTGCTGGTGCGCAAGCGAATTTCGGGAGTTCCGTATCGTTGGCCGCCCCTTCCTTCATGACGTATGCCGTTACACCGGCTGCTCCGGCGGCGACCTTCGAGCTGAACACCCCGTCCGCGTTCAGTCCCGCGGCGTTCGCCAGCCCGGCCCCGGCTCCGGCGCTCCCTGCGGCAATGCCACAGGACGTCCAAGGAGTATTCGAGAAGTACAGCTGGGACCTTTACGCGGGATACACGTTTTTCCGTTTCTACGAGGTACCGGGCACAATCTCCAACATGAACGGAGTGAACGTCTCTGCAGTGTACTGGTATCGCGATTGGATCGGATTTGACGGGGAAGTCTCCGCCACTTATGGCAGCCAGCCGGGACAGAATTCCTGGGTAGTGTTTGCGGGCGGAGGTCCCCGGCTTCGCTGGGTCGGGCCAAAAGGTATTGACCTGTGGGCGCATGCGCTGCTGGGCGGGGTGTACATTGACCCTCAGACGCCTTACGGCAGCCAGGGTGCGGTCGCTGGATTGTTCGGCGGTGGCGTGGATTTGAACGGTCATCAACGGCATATGGCGCTGCGAATCGCGTTCGACGGCCTCGCCAGCCATTATTTCAGCACGTATCAGGTGAGCCCCAGGGCATCGGTGGGCGTTGTCTACAAGTTCTAGTAAGCGCGACGCGCTGTAATCGGCGGACCGTCGCCTCTGGCATTCCCAACGATTTCGGTTCCGCTTTCGCCACGTATTCGGCAGGAAAGTTCCATTTGTGGCAACCGCCAATCGGCTAACGCAAAGTTGCGGAGCAACCGGCGGCGCAAACCCACTGTTCTCCGCGCTAAACGCAGCAATTGTCCGTCCGCGAACGCACTGCAATGGAAATCTGCGTGCTTGACGATACTTAATTGGTTGAGGTGCATCTAACCAATAAAGCAGTACGAGCGTGCGTGACGCTCGTGAAGTGAGACGATAAGTGCTGATCAATTCGTTCCAGCAGGCCAAGCGGATCGTCAAGGTGCTCATCGGGTTCACGCTGCTCGCTTTGGGAATCGTGATGATCGTGACTCCCGGACCCGGTTGGCTCACCATCATGCTCGCGCTCGGAATACTCGCGGCCGAGTTCGTGTGGGCTCGGCGTCTGCTCGATCGGCTGAAAGAGCAGGGCGTGCGACTCCGCGATTCCGTGATGCCTCGCGAGAAACCCGGCAACGCCTGAGCTGTTCCCCTAACATTTCCTGCTTCAGCGCCTCCTCGATTTGTGGGTTCGTCCCTTCCGTCCGTCCGATTAGCCATCCTCAAATGCGCGAGCCGCGCTGTGGTAGAGTTTCGTGCAGCGGCGTTGCGAACCGCGTGTCGCGTTGATCGGAGGATTCCGTGGCGGAAAAGTGGCAGCAGGAATGGCGGGGCAAATGGGCGCTCATCACCGGGGCGAGCGCCGGGATTGGTCTGGAACTGGCCAAGCTGCTCGCAGTAGGCGGCGCGAATCTGGTGCTGACGGCGCGGCGCACCGACCGGCTGCAGAAACTGGCTGCTGATCTGGCGGCGCGGCACGGCGTGAAGGTTGAAGTATTTCCGGCAGATTTGACGCGGCCGGAAGCTCCCGGCGAGATATTCGCGTTTACGTCCAACAAGAGGATCGAGATCGAGTTCCTGGTAAACAACGCGGGATTTGGCGCGTACGGCAACGCTCATGAGATTCCCGCCGTGAAGATGCTGGAAATGATTCAGGTGAATTGCTCGGCCGTTGTGCATCTCACGCGGCTGTATCTGCCTGGAATGGTCGAGCGGCGGCATGGCGACGTGATGATCGTGGCTTCGGTGGCGGCGTTCCAGCCGGTTCCTTACAATTCCTGCTACGCGGCGACCAAGGCGTTCGATCTGCTGTTCGCGGAAGGAATTGCCGAGGAAGTGCGTGCGCTGGGAGTGCGCGTTTGCGCGTTGTGTCCAGGTTCGACGGTGACGGAATTCCAGGAAGTCGCGCACCAGCCGGATCGCGTGTTCCGCAAAGCCGAGACGGCGGAGAAAGTAGCGCGCGTGGGATTGGAAGCGCAAGCGGCTGGCAAGAGCTACGTGATTTCCGGCGCGATGAATCGGCTGATGAAAGAAGGGCAGCGATTGGCGCCGAGAAGTCTGGTGACTAAAATGGCCGCAAAAATGATGCGCGCTTCGGAAACGTAACGCGCCACGCGTTATCGAATCACTTGCGTATCGAACACGCCGGTTTCGATTGTTCCTCCCCGCTTCATTTGTACGAACAGACGATACTCGCCGGGTTTTGGAAATCCGTAGGGGAACGAAACTTCGTCGGAAGCCGAAGCCACGGGCATGCTCATGCCGCTCATGTCTTTGCCGGCGTTCAATCCTGCGTCGGGATTGGGAAAGGAACTTCTCACAGCTGAATTTTTCTGCGCGAGTTCCAGCGCGGCCATCGCTACCGAGCCATCGGGATGAATGTGCGCGAAGACCGAACGATCGGAGCTCACAATCTCCGCGTGTCCAGCCATTCCCATGTAGGGTTCCGCGTCGGTGACCGGTTTTCCGTCCGGGGTTTCCACGCGGAATCGCAGCCAGACAAAATGATTGGCAACGAACGGCGCCGTGCCGCGCTCCCACGTCATTTTGTAGCCATCGGGCAAAATCGCGGTGGTGCTGTCGGCTGTGGCGTTCGTCGTCGCTGCGGCGGAATTATCGCCAGTGAGCGCGACGCCGGGAATATCGGGCAAATCAATTTCGGCGATCATGGTGTCGGGGAAGCCGGACTCGCGGACCACGTCGGCATAAATCTGATAACGTCCTGCAGCGATTGCCGGCAGATCCGTCTCGAACGAAATTCCAGTGTTCGCATGAAGGCCGGGCTCGGGCGGAACAAGATGTGGGTGCAGATGATAAAACCGGTCCATCGCAGGCTCGCGCAACAGGAAAAGATGCATGAGATGGCCATGATCGGGCATGAGATTGGTCATCACGGTTTCCGGGCGGGTGCGGTGCCATTCGGAATTGCCCATTTTCAGCAGAAGCTTTCCGCCCGGCTGGAGTGATGCGTCGAGAGGCGGAGCTTTGTAAATCATCTGGCGTGCTTTTGCGCTCGCTTCCGAATTCCACCACCAATTTCCAAAGTACAGAATCCCGAAAACCACTACGGCGGTGCCAACCATCATCCAGCGGCCGCGGCGGGAATGTTCCTCTGTCGGTGACTGGCCGGGCGGGAGCGTGGCCTCGCGGCGCGCCGCGCCCACAATCGAAATGATGGAGACGACCAGCAGGGACATCAGCGCGAAGAGCAGAACGCCAAGCGATTTTTCCATCGGCATCGTCCGGCGCGCAGCGGCGGGCACCGGCACGGCGAGTTCGCCCGCGCCTTGCGCGCCCTCCACTTGCACGCGCACTTGCCACGAGCCCGATTCCATCAGCCAGATTGTGCCGGAAAAATACTGCGGGTCTTCTTTCGATTGGATGAGGAGGTCGCCGACGGGAGGATATTTCGCGCCGGGGCCGACGATGTACAGTGGGACGACGGTGATCTTGGAAATGCCGGGAGTGGCGCTGAGAATTTCCACTTCCGCGGTGCCGGGAATCATCTGCGGAGTGCGAATGGTGATGATCAGGTGATAGGAGCCGGCCGCGCCTTGAAAATAGACGTCGGGATTCCCGACGTGGGCCCAAGCCGGCGCGATTAATAAGAGAACGCCGATCAGCACAGCGAGCGACGCTAATGCAAGCTCGCGCATGCGCGAGGTGATTCCACGCCGCGGTATGGCTTTCACCGGCGCAAGCCGCGCAATGCGTCACCAGCAGCGAGTCCGATACGCGAGCCCAGGATCGCGGTGACGAGCGCGATGCCGAGTCCGTACAAGAAGGCTCCCGTGGTGGGCGCGAGGTCCACAAATTCCCAGTTGAAGTGATATTCCGAAGGCGATTCCATGTACGGGAAATAATTCTGGCCGAAGATCCAGTTCCGCGCCGCGGGTGAAATCATGAAATCGCCGAACGGCCAATGCACCAGCAGCAGCACAGCGAGATAAGCGGTGCCGAGCATGCCGGCGAGGATCCATTTATTTTTATTGGCATAGCGATTGAGCAAAAAATCCAGAACGATCGCCGGAACGATGAGGAGCGTGGGAAATTCCAGCGGGACCATGTGGGTAATTTTGGTGAAGACCGGACCGAGCTTCGGCGTGGCGGGGAATAGCGGCAGCAGCCAGAGCTGGCCCAGCCCCCACGCAGTGTAAATTGCCGCGACGGTGGTGGCGCCCCAGCGGTAGCCGCTGGCACGCGCAAGTCCCACCAGGATGATCGGCACTCCCAGGCACAAGACGCGATAGAAGGTGGGACCGTGCATCCGGCTGCCGTCGGCGTATTCACTGAGCAGCACCCAATGGAGCGAAAGAATCACGCCGCCAAGCAGCAAGTACATCCTGCGCAGCTGGGTATGTGCGGCGCCCTCCGCGCGATTCATCCAGCTGACGAGCAGCAGCAAGGCGCCGATAGCGACGGCGAGGATTCCGAAGCCGAGCACCATGTGCGGCGGGCTGACGATGGCGACGTCCAGGCCAAAGGAATTGTGCCACCAGTTATCAAAGGGCGCAGAGGTGACCATCACCACGCCGCCCCAACAAGCGAGGAACGCGCCCAGTGGGCCACGGAATCCCCAAACTTGAATCGAAGCAGCTTTGGCCGCCGGATTATTGCCCCAGGTGGTGGAAAGAATTAGATAGACGCTGGAGAGAGCGATCGCAATGCCGCCCAGCTGAATGGCCATGTGCGCGGGAGTCCAGAAGGTGTCGCGCCCGATGCTCATGTGCCAGGAAATGTCCCAATACAGGCCGAAAACGATGGAGGTGACACCGAGAAGGCCGCACCAGATGTACCAGGGAACGGCAACGCGCCCAGCTTCCTTGGCGCTGGAGTAGGGGACAGCGGGGATTGCGGCCTGTGCCATCAGATTGCCCTCTGTGGAATGGTAAGCGGCAAGAATAGCAGCTTCCGCGGGAGCGGGCTACGGATGTTCGACGCTGGTTTGGGAAGTTCGCGTCGGGACGGGATGAGTGGTGATTGGTGAGTAGTGAAGCCGAGCATGTTGCGAGGGGCAAATTTGTATCGAGTAGAAAATAGTTTTTCCATTGTTTTCAACGGAGCTCTCATCAGAGTGATGATTTTGTTCGGTTTATTTGTATCGAATAGAAATGAGGTGAGGCAGTGATGAGTGATCAGTGAGAAGTAATGGGTGACAAGCGGCGCGGATGTGAATGTGGGACAAATCGTAGCGATTAGAAAATGTTTTCTCGTTTGTTGTGAGCGGGTTAGGTGGATTTCTAATAAGTTGGTGTAGCGATTAGAAATGCGCGGTGAGGCGGCGGGCGAAAAAGTGGGGCAAACACCAGCGATTAGAAGTAAATCCTGTATTGGTACGGAAGGAGTTAGCTCTGTTTTTAATATTTTTTCACCAGCGATTAGAAATGAGCGGAGCGGCGCGGTTGGCCGATGTTGCGCACTCCCTAGGTACGAGGAACCGGAACGAGCGCGGCGCGACGTCCCCGGCGCGGCGGGGCTGATGCGGTGCACCGCATTGTGATCGAGCAACAGCATGGCCTAGTTACCATTATATCATAGGTCAAAAGTGATTATCAAGGATTAACCGCGATTATCGGGGCCTGCCTACGGGACGCGGACGGGGCGGCGGGATTTCAGGATTACGAAGGCTAAAGCGGCGACGATGAGAGCGGCTTCGATCCAGTATCTTGCCTGGTTCCCTTTGAAAATGAAAGGTGTGGCGATGATGGCGAGTGCCCAAACGAGGGACCAGATGATTCTAGAGGCGGAGGTCATGGGAGCGACTGTAGCACGGGATTGTTCTCGCGATGGACTTTAGGGGGGAGTGAAAAGGAGTTTTCTACCGCAGAGGGCGCACCCTTGGCTCACACGCTGCGAGCCTGCCTGCCGCAGGCAGAATCTCAGGATGAATCGAACAGTAGCGCGAACCCTTCGAACCGGCACTGCCGGTTCTCAGGATGAATCGCGCTGTAGCGCGATTCAGAGAACACCGGAAGCAACTGCTGCCCGGTTCGATGAAACTGAACCGGCCGCTACAAATTCAACGGCGACGTCAACTACAGCGACGCGACGGGGCTGACGCCGTGGCAAGCAGGGGCGCAGCTCTCGGATCCCGTACTGCGGGCCTGCCTGTCGCAAGCAGGATCTCAGTGAATCGCTCCCGCGATGCGCGAGCGATTCACAAGGGGCGCCCCTACCGATTCTGCGAACGGCGGACTAGGGTTCCGGGGTGGCTTGTTTCTTGGCTTTGGCTGCTGCTTCGGCTTCGGCGGTCCAGGGCGGTGTGACGCCGTTGACGCGGGCGTAGGCGATGGATTGGCCGAGATGTTCGTGCGCGTGGGTGACGAGAATGTAGATTACGTCGCCGTAATTGGCATCGGGGCCGAGCTTGGGCAGAGGCTTATTGAAATCGGCGTTGGTCATGGCTTCGATGGCGGCGTGGGCGCTGTCGAAGGATTTATTGAGAGCGTCAATGATCTGGGCTTTGTCGGTGGTGGATTTTTCGAAAGTCTTGGGATCAAAGCCTGCGGGCAGCGGCGTGCCCATCAAGTTCGGAATGTTGTAATTCGCATTGGCGATGTGCAGGAAGACTTCGCCGATGGAGCGAACGCCTTCGGCGGGACGCCAGCTATATTTTTCGGCGGGGACGGCGGTGGCGAGCTCGACGAATTTCTTGTGCATGCCGTCGAGGTCCAGCAGGGATTGCGGCTTCATGTCGTAGCTGGGCGGAGTTTTGTCCTTGGATTGCGCGGCGGGAGCAGCCTGCGCAGCCTGAGCGGCCGGGCCGGACAGCGCGAACGAGCTGGACACGCTGGCGCCTAGGAGCAGGGCCAGAGCCGTTGCAGACATCAAGAGATTCTTCATTTTTCGTTCTCCTTTGAAAGCAGGTGCGTAGGAATTGGTGGTGCGTCCCGCGGAGCAGCACACTGTCCGAAATCGGCAAAGGTGGTTGCGCAGTGTCCGGAGTCGAGATGCGCGAACCGGATCATGCATGGAATTCGCCGCCAAGCTCCGTATTTTCGGAGCCTGCGAAAACCTTCCGCTTCATGGATATCCCCGTGGGTTGCTGTGGGGCTTAGACGGAGGAAAGCGGGGAAAATCTTTTTATGGTGGCGATTATTTTGTGGCGGGCGGTTTGAAGTTTGCGTGTGGGAACGGCAGCGAGGGTCGGTGGGGCCGCGGTTTCGGCGTGAGCAACTCGAAAACTCGCGGGAGAGGCACCGCGAAAGGAAGGCGCTTCGCGCCGTCTTCTTTGTGTCGCGGCTGAAGCCGCGACCTACAAGGATTTTCTCGTTCTTAGCTGGAGTCAAGAACTCGGGCCGACTGGGACGCTCGACCGTTCCGAAGAAAGCAGATCCCTCACTGCGTCCCGCGCCCGCCAAAATGCGGCGGGAAAGAAAATGCGCGGGACTACGTTCGGGATGACACGTGCTCTGATCGTGGACTGTGGTGTTACGGCTCGGCGGATTCGGAGTCGGCGGCGTCGCTGTCGGCGTCCGGGAGTTCTGGGAGATCGCCGTGGGTGATGCCTTTTAGTTGTGCGCGGATTATGTCGGAGGAAAATCCCGCGCCGAGAAGATTGCGGTACAGGGAGGCGATTTTTTTTTGGTCGAGGGGGCCGCGAAGATGGGCGAGGCGGCGGGTGAGGCGCGCGCGGACGAGCGAGGCTTCGTCGGTTTCGGCGAAGACGGAATCCACCGCGGATTCGATGTAGCGATCTGGGACGCCGCGTGCGCGCAGTTCGCGGGCGATGCGGAAACGCCCCTGGCGGCGCAGCTTGGCGTGCTGCGCGGCGTAGTTGAGCGCGTACTTGGCGTCGTCGAGATAGTTGAGTTCGCGGAGGCGCGCGATTACGGCGGGGACGAGGTCTTTATTTTCGGCGCGGCGCTCGAGATGTTTTTTCATTTCGGAGATGGAGTGGGCGCGGCGCATGAGGGCGCGTTGCGCGGACATGTAGAGCTGGGTTTCGGTGAGGAGTTTGCGGGTGGGGGGGCGGGAGCGCATGTGTTGAGGATAGAGCAGGAAATGGAGGAAGTATAGGAGGTGGAGAAGAAGCTTAACGGCACCACAGATAAACACAGATGAACACTGATAAAGGCAAGGGCGAAAATGGAAAAGAGAAAATTGAAACGTGCGCGTGAATCGAAAACACCTCGCGCCGCGAAAATCTTAGCGGCGGGAGGAGTTGGTGCTGTCGAATTCGGACATGGCGCGTTCCATATCTTCGCGGGCGGAGTCCGCAGAGGAGCGGACGCCCTGGACGCGGAGACGGAAATCGTCCGGATTGGACGCGCGCAGAATGGCTTCTTCGAACGTGATCAGGTTGCGCGAGTAGAGATCGAAGAGCGATTGATCGAAAGTCTGCATGCCGTACTGGCTGACGCCGGCGGCGATGGCGTCGCGGATCATGCGCGTCTTATCAGGGTTGATGATGCAATCGCGAATGTATCCGGTAGAGATCATGACTTCGACGGCGGGAACACGGCCGGTGCCGTCGGCCTTGCGCACGAGGCGCTGGCTGATGACGGCTTTCAATGTGCCGGCGAGTTGCAAGCGAATTTGTTTTTGTTCGGGCGGCGGAAAGACAGCGATGATGCGCTGAATGGTTTCCGTCGCGTCCAGAGTGTGCAGAGTGGACAAAACCAAGTGGCCGGTTTCGGCTGCGAGAATAGCGGTGGAAATGGTTTCCAGGTCGCGCATTTCGCCGACGAGGACGACGTCCGGGTCTTGGCGAAGTGCAGCGCGCAACGCGGTGGAGAACGACGCAGTGTCCACTTCCACTTCGCGCTGGTTGATGAAGCCTTTTTTGTCGCGATGCAGATATTCGATGGGGTCTTCAATGGTGATGATGTGCTCGGAGCGCAGCGAATTGATGCGGTCAATCATGGCGGCGAGCGTCGTGGATTTGCCCGAACCGGTGGTGCCGGTGGTGAGAATCAGGCCGCGCTGCTCTTCGCAGACCGTGGAGAGAATGCGAGGCAGCTCGAGTTCTTCGATGGTGCGAATTTTTGTGGGAATTACGCGGAGGACCATGCCGACGTTGCCGCGTTGCTGGAAAACGTTAACGCGGAAGCGGCCGAGGCCGGCGACGCCGTAAGCCATATCCAGTTCGGCGGTTTCTTTAAACTTTTGCTTCTGGCGATTGGTCATCATGCTGAAGGCCATGGAGAGCATTTCTTCAGGCGTGATGCGCGGCACGTCGCTGAGCGGATTCAGGATGCCATCAACGCGAAGATAGGGGTGATTGCCGACTTTGAGGTGCAAGTCGGAGGCGCGGCTTTCGACAGCGCGGCGCAGCAGATCGTCAATATTGATGGCCATTTATCGTCCTGGGCTCCGAGGAGCGTCTAGCCAAACTAGCATGGAATGTGGGGGTGGCAACGAACAGCGGGCGAGGATGGTGCGAAATGGACAACCTGAACTTTGGGACAGGTTGTGGCGCGGCGTTCAGATTGGGGGTTGGTCGGGGAGGAAGATGCGGTCGTAGAGGACGCCGGCCAGGACTCCGCCTAGCAGGGGACCGACCCAGTAGACGCCGTGGTTGGTCCAGTGATTGCGCGTGACGAGGGCTGGGCCGAAGGCGCGGGCGGGGTTGACGGCAGCGCCCGTGAAGGGGAGGCCACAGAGGGCGTCCACGGTGACGGCGAGGCCGACGGCGAAGCCGGCTACCTTGTTGAACGCGCCTTTGGCGTCAACTGAGGTGGCGAAGAAAACGAAGACGAGGAAGAACGTCATGACACCTTCTAGGAGCATGGCGTGCAGCCGCGTGAAATCGGGAGCGAGCGCGGGAGTGATGGAGCCGAGGGCTTCGGGGCGCCAACTGGAATCGGGGATGATGACCGCGAGGAGGTAAGCAGCGGCGACGGCGCCGAAGAGTTGCGCGACTGTGTATAGGAGAGTTTGCGTGGTGCTGAGGCGGCGGCTGACCCAGAAGCCGACAGTGACAGCGGGATTCAGATGGCCGCCGGAGATGTGTCCGATGGCGGTGACCATGATGCCAACGGCGAGGCCGTAGGCGAGGGCGAGGCCGAGGATGGTGATGCTGCCTTGTCCTGAGGAGCGGAGGTATTGGTCGGCGCAGAGGGAGCCAGCGGCGAAGAAAACTACGGCGAAGGTGCCGAAGAATTCGGCGAGCAATTTTTGGGTCAGGCTGTACAAGCGGTTCTCCCAGGAAAGATGCGGCGCGCTGCGTGTGAGGAGGAGTGCAGTGCGCCGCGCGCGATTCTACTGAATTCAGGGGGATAGGTCAAAAGATGGGAGGCGCGCGAAAAGCAGATCCCTCGCTGCGTCCCGCGCGCGCCAAAGTGCGGCGCAAAAGATAAAGCGCGGGACTGCGCTCGGGATGACACCCGCTGCGGCTGGCCTGCAAAACAGTGGCCCCACGACATAAACAGGCGATGGCTAGCGCTGCGGCCGGCGCGCGGGGTCGCTGAAAATGTAACCGTGTTCGGCGCTGACGCCCCATCGTTCGAGGGGACGCCAATACCATGCGGGGTACAAATTGGAAATGATCGTGGTGCTGCGCGTCAGGATTGTGTCGCTGCCGTCTTGTTGCAGTGTGTAGGTTGCGTATTCGAATCCGAGCCAATTGCGGCCGGGCATATTGGTGCGGTCGATTGAAAGGCGCATGAGGTTTGGCGGCGACCACTCGATGACTGTTTCTTCGATGGAGCCGTGGTCGAAATAGCAAGTTCGCCTGGCGCCTGGGCCTCTGCCTAGCATTGTGCATCGAACCGGAATGGGGAGGCCGATGTACATCAAGAAGGGTTTCTCGCCCGATAGGCTATCGAACGACTGAAGCTCGGACCAAACGTGTGTGGGATCAGCGGGCAATCGAATGGTGGAGGTGACGATCTCGCTGCGCGGGTGATTCAGCGTGGACAGCTCGATGCGGTGGCCTGTGAAAATAAGAATGGGCATCGAAAGCAATAAGACTGAAGTTAGCGTGGTGCCGTTGCCACCAACTTTGCCGCTGAGCTTATCGAAAAGATATCCGAGCGCCACGCCGAGCATCATGCCGACGAGAAGAAACGGAAACGCGAGTAAGGCACAGAGAGGAGTTTCTTTACCTGTCGCGATCAGTACAACGAGTGACGCGATTGCCGCCAAGAGTGATGCCGCAGATACCCTGTTTAGTTCGTGCGTTACCATGGTGATTGCGAATCCGGCGGCGAACGGCACAAGCAGGAACATAACCAGACCCATCGCGTTTGTTTCGGGGATCTCCGCCATGAAAAATCCACCGAGACCAACTGCGGCGCCCGTGAGGCCGCCGACCAGGACACCTTTCAGCGAATCTTGCCAGTCGCGCAATGCATTTCTCCCGTCCAGATGAAGATGGCATTCGGCCAGTGGTTTGTTGGCGACATTCTACATCAGGGAATGGTCGAATCGATTAACTTAGGGTTCGGCGGCATGGAGAAGAAGTGTGATCGGCGAATTCGCCGCAGACTATCGCGCTGAGGAGTGCCGCAGCGACATGCCCGGTTGAACGCGAAGAATTCAAAAGCGCGCGGGAAATGTGCGCCGAAAAGAATGGCTCACGCGCCGGGGCGGGCACCCGCGTTGTTATTTTTATTTAGCGATATTTACGATCAGAGCGGACGTGGCCATCTGATTATTGGGCCCGGTGGCGATCACGGTAATCGTGGCGGTTCCGGGGTTATTCGTAGGCGGCGTGCCGGTGCAACCCGCGGCAAAAGTTGCAACGGTCACCAGTAGCGTGATCGCGAAGGCCGACGGCAAACTTACGCGCCCGTTCACGGATTTCCTGCGCCGCCACAGGCCGGCCAATAGCAACAGCTCGCAACCCAGCACGGGCACGAAGATCGTTTTCATTGGTAATGTGAAGCTGCTGGAGCCGCTACCCCAAAACGAAATTGCCGCGCCGGATTTTCTTGCGCGGGCGTTGCCCTCCGCTTCGGTGATGGTGAGCATCGTCGTAATCGGCCCGCCGTTGGGCGTCACCGAATGAGGCTGGAATTCGCAATCGATACCTTCGGGCACGTTCGAGCAGGAAAATTGTACTTGCTGGTTGAATCCATTTGCCGGAGTAACGGTTATGGTGGCCATTCCGGGCTGAGATGGCGTCACGTTCACGCTGGTGGGTGCTACCGAAAGCGTGAAGCTGCCAGCGGCAGTGATGTTGATCGAAGATGCGGTGGATGTAGATCCGGCGAAATTCCAATCGCCGCCGTATTGCGCGGTGATTGAATGAGATCCGACCGCGAGCGTAGAAGTTGAAAAGGTGGCTGAAGCCGATCCGTTGAGTGTGCCCATCCCTATGCTGGTGGCGCCATCGAAAAAGGTAGCGGTACCAGTGGGCACTTTCGTTCCGCTAGCTGGAGTGACGCTGGCCGTGAAGGTCACGCTCGCGCCCGCCGTTGCCGTCGCTGGACCCGTGAGAGTAGTTGTCGTCGAGATCAGCGCCGCGGCGTTCACCACCTGCCATAGTGCCGTCGAAGTGCTGGTCGCGTAGTTCGCATCGCCCTGGTACTGAGCGGTGATGGTGTGCGAGCCCGCCAAGAGCGATGAAGTTGTGAACGATGCCGCGCCGCCTGCCAGCGTTCCGTTTCCAATTGTAGTGGCCCCATCGAGGAATGTGACGGTGCCGGTGATGGTGCCGGCAGTCGCGGAAGTGACCGTTGCGGTGAAAGTGACATTCGTCCCGGTTGTTGATGGATTGAGGGACGATGCCACAACCGTTGTGGTAGAAGCCTGCGCCGCGCCGTTCACCACTTGCGTCAGCACAGGGGAAGTGCTCGCAGCGAAATTAGCATCCCCTAGGTACTGCGCGGTAATTGACCGCGAGCCGGCCGCGAGAGATGAAGTTGTGAAGGTTGCCGCGCCGCCTGCCAGCGTTCCGTTTCCAATGGTTGTGGCCCCGTCGAGGAATGTGACGGTGCCGGTGATCGTGCCGGCAGTGGCGGAAGTGACCGTCGCGGTGAAGGTGACGTTCGCGCCGGTTGTTGATGGATTCACTGATGACGTTACAGCGGTTGTGGTGGCTGCGAGACCGGGTTGTACCGCGCCAACCTCGTTCAGCAGAACTGTGCCGCCGGCGATCAGGTCTGGCACGCCGTCCTTATTCAAGTCTGCCGCTACAGCGCCGCCGCCCACCGCCAAGACGATCTGCTGAGGAGGGGACACGGTACCATCGCCATTGGAAATATTCTGAAACGTGCCGTCGCCATTGCCTGGAAAAATCCCCAAGTCGACGCCTTCACCGACGCCATCAACGTACAGGTCGAAGTTCGCTCCATTTGTAAATTTCGCGAGCGCGGGGCCGGAAGGAAATCCGAATCCCCGGAAGACTAAAATTGTGGGTGGCTTAAACGTGCCGTTTCCATTGCCGAGCGCGATCGCTAGTTGCGGCGTGGTGCCGTCGGCGGAGGAGCCGCTGGCGACTATGTCTATGCTGCCGTCGCCATTCAAATCGGCAAAGGCAAACGGAGACCCAAAGGAGCCATCCGGCCTCGATGGTCTGATATTGGGCGTCAGCGTCAGAGTGTTTGGCGCCTTGAATGTGCCATCGCCGTTGCCAACGAACAGCTGCACGAGTTCTCCCAATTCGCCGTTAACGATGCCATTCGGAACGATCATGAAGACGTCAGGGAAATTGTCGTTGTTCACGTCCGCGATGCCGCTGAGCATGTTGCTGGGGAAGACCTGCGGCGCGGTGAGGCTCTGGTAGGTTAGCGTGATTTTTGGCGCCTGGAATGTGCCGTCGCCATTGCCTAACTGAACGGCGAAGCCTTCGTAATATAGCTGTGTGTCGCTGGCCTGATCGGAAAAGCTATAAGCGATGTCCAGCTTACCGTCGTGATTGAAATCGCCGGTACGCAGACCGGTGAGGGATTCGTTGATGTCATTCCCAGTTGGAACCAGGGGCGGCACGGGAAATGAAGTTGGCGCGTGAAAGCTTCCGTCGCCCACTCCGAGTGCCAGGTTGAATGTTTGCACTTGCGGAGAGGCGGTCAAATAAAGCAAGCCGGGAACGGTGCTGGCATTCGTATTGAATGCGCCCAGCGCGTAAGAATCCACAGTCACGCCGTTAGGAATCACCACCTGCGGCCCCGCCACGGGGATTCCATTGCTGGCCGTCAAGAATGTGGTCAGCGTGGTCTGCGTGGGGCCAGTGACCAATCCGACCAAGTCCGGCCGTCCGTCGTTGTTCAGGTCCAGAAGATTCGTCCCGGTGTATTTAATGGGAAGCTGCGGCGCGCCTTGAAATGTGCCGTCGCCATTGCCCAACAAGGCATAGACGAGGCCGGCCAGATAATCGTCGCCTCCGAATTGGCCGGTATTTCCATATCCGCTGAACAAATCAATGTTGCCATCGCCATCGAGATCGGTAGCGACCAGAAATCCGCGGTTGGAGATGGTCGGATACGCGGGGCCGGTTGTGAAGGTTCCGTCGCCGTTGCCAAGGAAGGTGCGAATTGTTGCACCATCGTTCACGGCTAAATCCAATTTGTGGTCGTTGTTGAAATCCGCGGCTACGAGGCCCGGCGCATACATATTTGTGGCACTCGCAGTCCCGGTAAACGACTGCGGCGCGAGCGTAAAGTTGGTGCCGCTGGCCTGTCCCAAAAATATTTGCCCTTCCGAGGTGATGATGTCCTTGTGGTTGTCGCCGTTCACGTCTGCCGTGATGAAGGTTGTAGCGAAGCTCAGATCCACCTGGGTCGGGGAATACCCAACCGGCGCCGCGAACCCGCCGTGGCCGTTGCCAAGATAAATCAGGAACTGAAACACGCCTTGGGTGCTTTCGCCGATCACCAAATCCAGATTGCCGTCGCCGTTCATGTCGTCCACGACGCCAAAATCCGCGATGGCGCCGGGAAGCGGCAAGATCGTTGCAGCTTGAAATGTTCCGTCGCCGTTTCCCAGAAAAACGTCCACGGATGAATTGAGCCCGTCATCGTTGATGGAGACCACGTCCTGGTTTCCGTCTTTATTCAAATCGCCCGACATGATCGATTGAGCGGGCAAATCGGTCACGAGCTGTACCGGAGTGTAGAAATCATGGTTGGTATCCATCGCGCCGGCGTAAACGCCCCCGTTGGCCAGTGCTGCTGCGATCAATTGGCCGCTCGCGCCGGCGCCGAGGAAAACGGCGATTCGCGACGTGGTGCCCAGCGTTTGGTCCGCGCATCCATTTGGATAAGTGCCAGCGGGCGTGGTTAGAAACGCGTTATCGCGCATGATCTTTTCGTAGTGCGGAGTTTGCGAGTCAACGGTGGTGGAGACTGCGCTGGTGCTGATGCTAAAAGCGAAATTGGAGAACAGCAGCGAGCAATCCGGTTGGCGCTGCAGAATCACTCCGTTGCCCGGCGAAGCAGGAATCGCACCGAGATTTCCCAGGAACGGCGCAAGCGTTGGGGGCGCAGTGCTTACTTGAGCGGCGGAGGTTCTAACCGCGATGCTGCTGTGGTGTCTCGCCGGGACGTGCGACGGTACGTGAGTCGGCGCGTTGGCCGCTTCGGCTGCCGGAATTCGCTTCGAATCCTCGCCGTCTCCGGTGTCATCCGAGCCGCAGGCCGCGAGCCCAGCCATTCCAATTACCATCAGGCTGACTGCGCACAACTTTCCAGCTTTCGAAAAGGAATTCATCGAGAGACGCTCCGAGAAACTGGTTCCGTCAGGTCTGAGTTGAGCGAGTCGCCTGAGGAGGCCTGAATGCGAGGCGCGATAGTAAAACAAAACTTATTTCTGCGGTAATAATTTTTTATCGCCCCAGTGCGAGTCCCGGAAGCTAGTCCCGGTACCCGGCCTCTCGACCTATCGGGCGCTATGGCAATGCGGCGCAAACGATTATGCTGAAGCGTGACTGAAATTCCAGAGACGCCGCCGCAGGTACCGGCGCAGACCCTAACGCAGACACCTCCGCAGACTTCGCGTCGGAGAGTCACTGTTCGATCTTTCGTTCGATGGTTTGTCATCGGAGTGGCGGTACTTTGGTCACTTGCCGTGCTGATGCTTGTGGCTGCGCGGTGGATTGATCCACCGACCACGGCGGTGCACATGGAGCGCCGGATGCAGGCGTGGATTCACGGCACGCCGTATCACGAACGCTACGAATTCGTGCCGCTTAGCGAAATATCACCCGATTTTCAGCATGCGGTGATCGCCGCGGAAGACGCGCGTTTCTATCAGCATCACGGTTTTGATTGGGAAGCGATGCAGATCGCTGCGGAAGATGATCTGGAAGGCGGGCGCATTCGCGGCGGGTCCACGCTTACGCAGCAATTGGTGAAAAACTTGTTCTTCGGAACCGGGCGCTCGATCCTGCGCAAGGGCGCGGAGTTCACACTGGTGCCGGCGGCGGAATTAGTTCTGGGCAAGCAGCGAATATTGGAGCTGTACCTCAATGTGGTCGAATGGGGGCCTGGGGTTTATGGCGCGGAGGCGGCGTGCGGTTATTACTACCGAAGTTCAGCCCGGAATATCGACCGGCTACAAGCGGCGCAACTCGCCGCAATTCTGCCGTTGCCGCTGAAGCGACGTCCAGATCACATGGCTCGCTACAGCGGACTCATCCTGGAGCGAATGCGCCAGATGGGTTGGTGATCCGCCCAGCGGACAATCAGCGCACGGCGCCGGCTGGCACGGCTAACGGGGTTAGCCAGTTGTGGCGGTCGGGTTTTTTGCCCTCGGCGAGGGCGAAGAATTCGTCCTGGATTTTTTTGGTGATGGGGCCACGGGAGCCGATGCCGATTTTCACTCGATCGATGGAGCGGATCGGGGTGACTTCGACGGCGGTGCCGCAGAAGAAGACTTCGCTGGCGATATAGAGCATCTCGCGCGGAATGATTTGCTCGACGACGGGAATGCCGAGGTCCTTGCAGATGGTCATGATGGAGTGGCGCGTGATTCCCGGCAGCGCGGAATTTGCCAGCGGCGGCGTGATGACGGTGTCGCCTGAGACGATAAAGATATTTTCGCCCGAACCTTCGCTGACGTAACCGTTGGTATCGAGCGCGATGCCTTCAACGTAGCCATTGGCGCGGGCTTCCATACGGATGAGCTGGGAGTTCATGTAATTGGCGGCGCACTTGGCCATCTGCGGCAGGGTGTTGGGCGCGGGACGATTCCAGGAACTGACGCAGACGTCCACGCCGTTGCGCAGACCTTCTTCACCCAAATATTTTCCCCAGGGATAACAGGCCATGTAGACCTCGACGGGGCAGCCGACGGGATCCACTCCCGCTTCGCCATAGCCGCGGAGAATTACCGGGCGAATGTAGCAGGCGCCGATTTTATTCACGCGCAGGAGCTCGAGGTTCGCGTTGCAGAGGTCTTCGAGGGTGTGGGAAACCTCCATGCGATAGATGTAGGCGGAATTCAGGAGGCGCTGCATGTGTTCTTTCAGGCGGAACACGCCGGGACCGTTCTGAGTTTCGTAGCAGCGGATGCCTTCGAAGACGGCGGAGCCGTAGCTGACCACGTGGGAGAGGACGTGAATTCTAGCGTCGTCCCAATTGATGAACTTCCCGTCGTGCCAGATCTTTTCTGTTTTGGGGATGGGCATTGGTGGCTCCGCGTCCAGAAAATCTCTAAAAATGGCTACGTCGGCAGAGTAGAGCAGGGGGGGCGTGGTGTCAATCGGTGGCGGGGTTTGTGTGTCTTCGTGGGATGCTCCAAATTGGACGGGCGGCCGTAAGTCAAAGGCTTTAACACAGAGTACAGAAAGAAAAGCGGAGAACACGGAGAAAAGATGAACCGCAGCGACGCAGAGAAAGGCAACGGCAAAGGCACCACTGATGAACGCAGATGAACACAGATAATGGCACTGATAAAGTCAAAAAACGAAAACAGAAATAGAAATAAAATCAAAGTCAAAAGCGACAAGAGAAACTGGGCCGAAAAATGGAACTACTCTTCGCGCAGGGCTACTAGCGGATCTACCTTTGTGGCGCGGTGAGCGGGAATGTAGCAGGCGAGCATGGCTACGGCTGTTAGCAGCGTGGCGATGGCGATGAATGTTACGGGGTCGGTGGGTTTGACGGCGAATAGCAAGGAGCGCAAAAACTGGGTGAGGAGCAGCGCGCCGCATAGGCCTGCGGCGAGGCCGAGGGCGACGAGGATCATGCCTTCTCCGAGGGCCATGCGGAGAATGTGTCTTCGCTGTGCGCCGAGGGCCATGCGAATGCCGATTTCATGGGTGCGCTGGCTGAAGGTGTAAGCCATCACACCGTAAATACCGATGGAGGCGAGCAGCAACGCGATCAAAGCGAAGAAGGCGAGAATTTCAAGCGCGAAGCGACGCTCTGCCATGGATCTGGCGACTACTTCTTCCATGGTGCGCACGGCATAGACCGGCACGTCGGGATCAACGGACTGAACTTCGCGCCGAATTGCATCGCCGATCTTCCCGGGATCGCCGGCGGTGCGCGCGTAGATGACGGAACTGTACGAGGGGGATTGGAAGTCCGAAAGGTAGATGTGCGGGACTTCCTGGGCTTCCAGCGAATCGGACTTCACGTTGCCGACGACGCCGATGATGTTAAACCACGGCTGAGTGGACTGAGCGAGGCCAGGCTTGATGCGCTTGCCAATCGGAGTGTCGCCGGGCCAATACTGGTGCGCGAAGGCCTCGTCCACAACGATGACTTGCTGGCCCTTGTCGTCGTCAGCGTCGGTGAAATTTCTTCCGGCGAGGAGGGGGATTTCCAGCGCGCGAAAATGACCTGGGCTGACGGAGGCAAATTCGGCGACAGGTGTGCGCGCAGAGTCCGCAGGGCGGCCTTCGATGGTGAAGGGGACCTGATTGCGCGCACGCACGAGCGGCAAGCTGCCACCGCCGCCGATCGAGGCTCCTTCGACGCCCGGAAGCGCGGAGACGCGCCGGAGAACTTCGCGCATGAAGGCAGCGCGCTTCGGCGTGGTGAAATAGCGATTTTGCTTCGGATCATTGGGGTATGCGAGCCACATCTGCGCGGTGACAACGTGATGAGGGTTGAAGCCCGGACGGACTTGCAGGAGTTGCCAGAAGCTGCGCAGGAAAAGGCCGGCACCGATCAAGAGGATCAGTGAGAGGGCGATTTCGGAAGCGACCAAAACGCTGGAGACGCGCATCTGGCGCTTGCTGGAACCGGAGCCGCGACTGCCTTCGCGGAGATTGGAGATTTGGTTGGGGCTGGCGGCTTGCAAGGCGGGCGCGAGGCCGAAGATCACTCCAGTGAGAATTGAAACCAGCAGAGCGAAGAAAAGAACGCCGGGGCTGATGGTGACTTCGTTCAGGCGGGGGATATCCGCAGGCGCAAAATTCAGCAGGGCGTTTTTCAGCGCGACCACCGTGATCAGCGCCACGCAGCCGGAAACGAACGCGAGCAGTACGCTTTCGGTGAGCAGTTGCGAGATGAGGCGGCCGCGACCGGCGCCGAGAGCGAGGCGGATGGCAATTTCGCGGTGGCGTCCGGAAGCGCGTGCGAGCAGCAGATTCGCAAGGTTGACGCAGGCGATGAGCAACACGAATCCGACGGCGGCGAAGAGCACGAAAAGTTCGGCGCGGACGTTGGAAGTGAGGTCCTGCTGTACGGAGACGAGGCGCGGAGCCCATCCGGCGGCGGCGGGATAATCGGTGGCGTAATCGCGAGCCAAGCCGGCATCGAATGTTTCGAGGCGAGCCTGGGCTTCGGCGATGGTTAGGCCGGGCTTCAGACGGCCGATGGCGCCCGGAAGCATGCGAATGGAACGGAGCGGCGGCGTGGGAAATGGCAGCGCGTTATAACCGGCGGCGATGTAGGCGTCTTCTTCGGTTTCCAGAGTTTTTCCGGGGTGATGGAATCCGGGAGGCATGACGCCGAAGATCTCGTAGAGGTCGCCATCGAGCCGAATGCTTTTGCCGATGGCCTTGGGATCGCCACCAAATTCGCGGTGCCAGAAGCCGTCGCTGAGAACGACAGCGTTGATGAAACCGGGGACTTCGTCCTTCTGCGTGAAGACTCGTCCAAGCGCGGGCTGCACGCCGAGCATAGTGAAGTAGTTCGCGCTGGTGGCGAGGACTTCGATGCGTTCGGGGTGTTCCACGCCTGTCAGGTTCGCGGGGATGGGCCAGATGACGGCGATGTCCTGAAAGACGCCGGCGCGATCGCGGTAGTCCCAAAATTGCGGGACGGACATGCCAACGTCCTTGGTGTTGGAGTTGCGCAGATCGTCGAACACGCGGACGAGCTGGGCGGGGTTCGCGAAGGGAAGCGGGCGGAGCAACACGCCGTCAACAATGCTGAACGCGGCGATGTTGGCGCCGATGCCGAGCGCGAGGGTGAGAATGGCGACCAAGGTGAAGCCGGGAGTCTTGAGCAGCATGCGGCAGGCGTAGCGGATGTCTTGCAGGAACGCGGCCATTTTGCCCCCCTGGTTGTGCGGTGCGAACGGAGTAGTACGGTTCGTGGAATAAGACGAGGGAAGCTATTTTTGTGTTAGCAGCGGGGTGAGATTTTCTTGCGGTTGCGTTGATTGTAGCTGTTTTTCGTGGCGTCGGGCGTTCGGTGGTGGGACGTGCGTCCCTAAATCAGACAGCTTCGTGGCAGCGGCGCAGGGGCGGGATCAGCGGCCAGTGGCTTGGGCACCGCGTAGAACCATACAGGTAGATGAGCAGCGCGCGACCAGTGCACCGGCAGAATTGGTGATGTCACATTCGACCAGGCCGACGGTGTTGCCGCGTTTGATGACCTTGCCGACGGCGCGCAATTTTTCACTCCATGCGGGACGCAAGAAATTAATTTTCAATTCGAGGGTGGTGAAGGACTCGTCGTCTTCCAATGTGGAAGCGAAGGCAACGCCCATGGCCGCGTCGGAGACATCGCAAAGAACCCCGCCGTGGAGAGTGCCCATGGGGTTGGCGTGCTTTTCGCTGGACTCGAAATCAAAGACAGCTTCGCCGCGCTTTATTGCGACTAGCGTGAAGCCGATGAGTTGAGCGATGGGAGGCGCGGGAATCTCGCCGCGGATCATGCGCTCCAAGTTTTCGATGTGTTTGCTCATCGGAGAGTCCTCCGGCAGCCCGTTAGAAATGTTCCTCGATGTCCTGGGCGGCGTGGCCGCGGCCGGAAAAGCCAGAGATGCGGCCCCAGGCGCTGGTTTTCCAGTTTTCAGTGATGTGGCTTTCCAGAATCCAGGGCGGCAGTTCGACGAACATGTAGGCCGCGAGCGCGTGCAGATAGGGTTCGTACATGGCGCGCAACTCTTTGAGCTTATTGTTGGAAGCTTCGTCGGTGCGCAGCTGATAGCCGGCTTGCGCGAGACTGGCGTGCAGGCGCGCGAATTGGTCGGGAGGCAAGCGATCTGGGCCGTCCGGGCGCGGAGCGGCGAAGAAAACCTGGGCGAGATCGGCGACGGTGTGGCGGCACATCGCAAATGTGAGCCGTGCCTGGCGCGAGCAGGGGTTGTCAGATGTGGCGATCAATAAAGCCGCGGAATCGAGAATTGCGGCCAGAGCTGCCAGCCAGGATTCATTGGTGTGTTGCGAACGGAAATAACTGACTACTGGATAGGAGATGTGGCTTTCCAGCAGCTCGGCGGACCAGTGCTCCCAATCGCGGAAAAGGATCAAGAGCGCGTCCAGCCCATGCGGCCCGGCGTGGCGGAGAAGCAGCTCGGAGGCAGTGGGTGGAGAGCCGGCGCGGGCGTCGAGCAGCACGATGCTGACTTCGCGTTTGGAGAACGCCTGATAGATGACCGGCAGATAGCTGATGATCAGCGCGAGAAAACCGAAGCCGAGGCCGCTTTCGAAAATTGCGAGCACGCGTTCGGGCGACGTGTGGGGAGTGACGTCACCGAGGCCGAGAGTGAAAAATGTGGTGCCGCTTAGGTAGAAGCAGGTTTGAAGCGTCGGGCGGGTGGGATCGTGCGGAGTATTGCCGTAGTAGAGGAAGCCGAATCCGATAATCAAGCTGGCGGCCCAGAGGGCGAAGAGAATCAGCAGCGAGAGCGGGCCGAAAAAGCTGAGGAAAGCCTCGCGCCTTTTTGTAGAGCGGATCAGGCGCGCGACGGCTTTGGTGGGGACCCACAGGGAAAGGTAGAACGCGCGCGTGAGGCGGAAGCGACGCGACACGCGACGCGGCAGAATGATAGTTTCGAACGCTTCGAGCAGGATGACCGCGATGATGCAGAGGCCGATGACGACCGGAAGGATCATGCAGCTTGCTCCAGCACGGAGGTCAGCGTGATTTCGGCCTTGAAAAGGCGCGAAACCGGACAATTGGCTTTGGCGCTAGCGGCTGCGGATTCGAAAGCTGCTTGCGTAATTCCGGGAATGCGCGCGGCCAGGTCCAGATGGATCTTGGAGATGGTCCAGCCGGCGTCGAGTTTTTCGAGCGAGACGGTGGCGGAGACCTTGATGCTTT
The DNA here is from genome assembly GCA_963748395.1 of uncultured Acidobacteriota bacterium. Taxonomy (GTDB): domain Bacteria; phylum Acidobacteriota; class Terriglobia; order Acidiferrales; family UBA7541; genus Palsa-295. The sequence continues at coordinate 477,740 of CAVVIP010000001.1, forward strand.
CGGGCGTGAAATTCATGGTGCTGAGTTGCGCGGAAAGAGCCATGGCAAAGCAGCCGGCGTGGGCGGCGCCAATTAATTCTTCGGGATTGGTGCCTTTGGCGCTTTCAAAGCGCGTGAGGAAAGAGTACGGCGCATTCGTGAGAGTGCCGCTGGGAGTGCTGATGCTGCCTTTTCCATCTTTCAGAGTGCCGTTCCAGACTGCTGTGGCGGTGCGCTGCATGAGAGCCTCCTAGGATTTGAGATTCTATTTAGCGGAAATCTTGCGGCCGGGGTGCGACGTTCGGCCCGATTGCAAGGAACTGTTTTACTATCGCGAGCGCTTGAAATCCAGCGTTCGCGCCTTCAGGGACGGATCAATCTCGTACGAAAGGCTGCCCGCTTCGTCCCGAAAAGGCCGGGACGAAGCGGCCGCTACAAAGGCTCGTCATGTCAGCTCGAGTGCCGTCGCTGCGTCGGGCGGCGACGTGCTGATTGGATGTGTGAGCCAGCGGGATGGATTTAAATTTAACGTGGATGGAGAACTAACGAGGATATTGCACGCTCACTTGAGGTCGGAGGGCGGGGGAGGAGCCTCGTGGCTGCTGAGGGAGCGAAAATTGTGCTGGATGCGTTCGAGGCGATTGCCGGCGATATTTTCGTAGAAGCCAAAGGCCACGAAAGGAATCAAGGCGGCCAGGGCCCAGAGCTTCGCGCTATTGGGGAATTTCGCTTCAGGTTCCCAGCGAAAGAGCCTGCGGGAGATTTCGAAGGCGACGAGGAGCCCGAGAGTGAGGGCGGCGAAATCGGTGAGGACTTCGGCGACGGTGGAATGGTTGGTGGTGGCCGCTTCGAGGCCGTTCGCGAGGTAGGTGGCAGGCATGAACAGCGCGGCGCGCTGAATCCAAGTGGGGAAGATGGCGAGCGGGACGCTGGCGCCTGAAAGAAAGAGAAAGCCGGTCCATATGAGCTGGTTGATGACCTGCGTTTCCTGCATGGTGTTGGTGACGCTGGCGACAATCAGACCGAAGGCGGAGAAAGCAGCGGAACCGATGGTCACGAGCAAAAAGACGGCCCAGAGATTTCCCCAGCCGGGCATGTGTAGCAGCCACTTGCACGCCAGATATTTCTATGATCACTGATGGGAGGACGAGCAGATAGTTCGACAAGATGCTGGACGCGAGCATGGGGCCCGCTCCCACGGGCGCCAGGCGGAAACGACGCAAGATTCCCGCTTCGCGAAACATCACCAATTGGACGCTGAGGCCCCAGAAGCTGCCCATCACCGTGAGGGTGAGGACGGCGCCGAGGATGTAAGCGATCCATCCGGCGGCTCCCTTACTGAAAACCAGGACGAAGAAAAAGAGGAAGCCGAGCGGCATGATGAGGCTGAAAAACAGGAACGTGCGATTGCGCATGGCGAGGCGCACGCGGATTTTTGTGAGCGTCCAGGTATTCGCGATGGGGTTCGAGGCCATTTTCAGATTAGTCCCTTAGCCTACGGCCGGTCAGCTCGATGAAGACGTCTTCGAGAGACGGCGAGAACATTTCCAGGCTTTGCAATTCGTTGTTTTCCGTTTCCAGCTGCTTCACCAGCGCGACGATAGTTCGTGGCGGAAGCGTGGAGTGAATGATGTAGGTGCCGTCGAAATCACGGCAATCGGCGACGCCTTCCAGGCCTTCTAGCACGCCATTGGTGACGGGCTTTGCGAGACGGACTTCGATGCGCGTGGTTCCGGCGGAGGAATGTTTCAGTTCGCGCGGCGTGCCGGTTTTAATGATGCGGCCTTGGTCCACGATGGCGACGCGATCGCAGAGGCGCTCGGCTTCTTCGATGTAATGGGTGGTGATGAGCACCGTCTTCTTGTCTTTGCGCAATTCTTCGATGATGTCGTAGATCTCGCGGCGGACCTGCGGATCGAGGCCGGCGGTGGGCTCGTCCAGAAACACCACCTGCGGATTATTGACGAGGGCCATGGCCAGCGCGAGGCGTTGTTTCTGTCCGCCGGAAAGCTGGCTGTAGAAGGCGTCGCGCTTTTCTTCCAGTTGAAAGCGCTTCAAGAGCGATTCGGTGTTAGCGCGATTCTTGTAGAAATTGGCGAATAGATCGAGGGCTTCCTTGACGCGAAGTTTATCGGGCAGGGAAGTGGACTGGAGGACCGCGCCGATTTTCTGTTTGAACTCCGAGCCGGCCTTTTCGGGATCGAGGCCGCAGACGCGCGCGGTGCCGCGGTCTGGCGTGCGCATTCCTTCCAGGATTTCGACGGTGGTGGTTTTTCCTGCGCCATTGGGACCCAACAGGCCGAAGACTTCACCTTCCTGCACGGCAAAGCTGACGCCGCGGACGGCTTCGACGGCGACGCCGCTGGAGACGTAGGTCTTGAACAGGCCTTCGACGGCGATGATGGGTTCCGGCACTAAAAATGTCCTCAGTGTGTGTGGAGCTATCTTCTATATCACACTCGTGATTTCGGCGCGACTCGACGGGCAGGCTTGCGTTTTGGTTTACGAGATTTGGGGCGCGATTTAGCGCGCGATCTTGGCGACCAGGAGTAGAGCTTCATTTCAATGCGGGAGCCTTCGATGGGCACGCCTTCGGTGGCGAGCAGGCGACGCTGCAGGCTGGCGTGCGGCTCAGGCATGGTTACTTTGCCGCCGGCGCCGATGACGCGATGCCAGGGAATGCCGCGGCCATTGGGAGTTGCGGCCATAGCGTAACCGACGGCACGAGCTCCGCCGCGCAGGCGCAGGGATTTAGCTAGCTCGCCGTAGGTAGTAACCCGGCCGCGGGGGATTTGTTTCACGAGCCGATAGACGGGATCCCAGGACATACGGCACCTCTTCTGAGAGTTTAATCGAAGCCAGAGAATCTCGCAGCGACAAGCTGAGGCAAACGAACAGTTAGCGGAAGTCCTCTTGATTGAGCGGAAGGCTGGCCGCTTCGTCCCGAAAGGCGCGGTACGAAGCGGCCGCTACATAAAAATTTTCTATCGTGAGGAACTGTTTCGGTGATGGATGCTACCTAGAACACGGCCAAGGATGACGCGCGCGAGCACGGGAGACGTTGCAACAAGTAATGACGGATACGATACAGTGCAGACAACTCCAACCTTTCGTACTATTGCTCTTGTAGTGGACCACCCATACACTACGTAACAGCATCTAAGTTTGTATCCGTGCAGAGCATTTGCAAGTGCCCGGCAGGAGAAGGAGGTGTTGTGGCTTTCGTTCGACGGAAAGGCAACACCTACTTTCTGGTGCACAACATTCGCCGGCAGGGCAAAGTGCAGCAGTTGCATTTAGCGCGGCTGGGGGAACGGCCGCGAATAACGGACGACGTGGTTCGCCGGGTATCGCGGAATCACCCGTTGCTCGATCTGGATTGGTCGCACCTGCGGGAACAGGTGAATGGACGGATCGAGTTATTCGATATTCGCTCGCCGTATGTACAGAACCTGATGCATTCGTTGCGAAACCTTAACCTGGACCTGGCCGATCTGTCGCCGCCAATGTTGCTTTTGGCAGATCGCGCCAATTCAAGCCGTGAACTGGTCACGCAATTACGGTTGTTGCGGTCAACGCTCGACGTGAAGCTGGATCAATTCGAGCGAACGGAACCGCGCAATCCGGAAAGCGGCAGAAAGTTCCGGTAGGGAGCAAAACGTGGGCGCGCAGGCACTACAACTAGACCCAACCCAACGCAGCGTGGAATCTCGGGATTTTGAGGCTGGGCTGCGGCGGAAGATTGTGGGGCAGGACGAAGCGGTGCAGGCGGTGGTGGATTTGTACCAGGTGTTTCGCGCCGGGTTGAATTCGCCGGGGCGGCCGGTGGGTAACTTGCTGTTCCTGGGGCCGACGGGAGCGGGCAAGACGCGCGTCGTGGAAGCTACGGCCGAAGTGCTGTTTGGAGATCCGCGCGCGGTGATCAAGGTGGACTGCGCGGAGTTTCAGCACTCGCACGAAATCGCGAAATTGATTGGCTCGCCTCCGGGATATTTGGGGCACCGCGAGACGCATCCGCTGATCACGCAGGAAGCCCTTGCGCAATATCACACCGAGAAGCTGAAGATTTCATTTTTGCTGTTCGACGAAATTGAAAAGGCGTCGGACGCTCTGTGGCAATTGCTGCTGGGAATTCTGGATAAGGCGACATTGACGCTGGGCGACAACCGCCGAGTGGATCTGTCGCAGACGATGATTTTCATGACGTCGAACCTGGGCGGGGTGGAGATTACGGAGCTGATGACCGGTGGATTGGGATTTGCGCCGTTGCAGCGTGCGGAGACCAAGGCTGGTCTGGACGAGAAGGTGGAAAAGACGGCGTCGGAAGCTGCCAAGCGGAAATTCGCGCCGGAATTCATGAACCGGATTGACAAGACGGTGGTGTTCCATCCTTTGCGTTCGGCGCAGCTGGAACAGATTCTGGAAATTGAACTTGGGATGGTGCAACAGCGCGTGCTGGAGACGGCCAAGGGACGGTTCTTGTTCCGTGTGACGCAGCCGGCGCGAGAATTTTTGTTGAAGGAAGGGACGGACATGAAATACGGCGCGCGGCATTTGAAGCGCGCGATCGAACGGCACGTGGTGTACCCGCTGGCGAGTTTGCTGGCGACGGAACAGGTGTCGCTCGGTGATGTGATTTCGATTGACTGGCACGGCGGAGAAATGGGCCTGACGTTCTTGAAGGAAGCCGAAGGCGCGCTGGTGCCGATGGCTTCGCCTGCACCAGACCGGCTGACCGAAGCTGCGGCGGCAAGTTCCGATGGCCGCACCGCTTTGTTTCCGGCGGCGATCGCGGCGGCGGAACTCACCTCGACACAGAGAGTGACTCCTGCGGCGACGCGCGGTCTGCCCATCGAAAAGGCTAAGATCGACAAGAAGTAGAACGACTAAGGTCCAGTTCTTCGCGGCGAGTGTCGTGCGATTGTGCGACGCTCGCCGCGATTTGTTTTTGGGGAGAGATAAGCGCGTGAGCCTGGTTCAAATGAGGCTATTCGCCGGAGCAGTAGTGAATGGCGAGAGTCGGTCTACTTTTCTGGCTCGGTCCAGGGCTCGTCGAAGCTGCCACCGTAAATATTGGGGACTTTCCCGCCCATGGGACGGAGGTAGGCACTCAGCTGGCCGCGATGGTGAATCATGTGATGGAGCATGAACTGGAGATAGAGCACGGTAGGGTGATTGTAAATGCCGAAGAAGGGCCGGGGAGTGGCCCAGTATTCGCCGGAAAGTTTGCTCACCTGGGGGAATTTCGATTCGAAGCTATCTTCGTACAGGGCCACAACGTCCTCGGTGGTGGCGAGGTCCGCGGGCATGGAATCGTCGTCCATCTCGAATTTGCCGGTAAGGAGTCCATCGAGAAACCAGACATCGGAAGAAGCGAGGTGCCAGGCGAGTTCGAGTGCGCTGCGCGAGTCGGGGTGCGGCCGATAACCCTGCTTGGCGACGGGAATCGCTTTGAGAACGCGGCGAGTGGTTAGGTATTCCTTCTGGACTTGCGGCAGAAGAGTTTCTGCGAGAAACGCGCCTTGTTCAGGTGTCACGATGGCCCTCTTTCAGCTGCGATTCGATGGTGCTGCAGCAAGCTCCTGACTTCCCGACTACCTGAGCCATTATGCCAGCAAACTGGCAGCACACGCGAGTGGTGCTGCGGCACTTCTTGTTCCGTGATTCCACGTCCATCGTCGCTACGCGGGTTTCCAACGGAGGATTGGTTTGCGGGCGGCGGCGACTTCGTCTAGGCGGCCGACTCGGGTGGAATGCGGGGCAGTCTTCACGAGATCGGGCGTGGCGTCGGCTTCGGCGGCGATGGAACGCATCGCGTCAATGAATAAATCACATTCCTGCTTCGATTCGGATTCGGTGGGTTCGATCATCATCGCGCCGGGAACTATGAGCGGGAAGGCGGTGGTGTACGGGTGGAATCCGTAATCAATCAGGCGCTTGGCGATGTCCATAGTGTTCACGCCTTTCACTTTTTGGCGCGCATCGCTGAAAACGACTTCGTGCATGGACGGGAGGTTGTACGGGAGATCGAAATAGGGCTCGAGATTCTTGCGGATGTAATTGGCGTTAAGCACGGCGTCTTCGGTGGCCTGGCGGATGCCGGGGCCGTAAGCGAGCGTGTAGGCCAGAGCGCGCAGCAGCACGCCGAAATTTCCGGCGAAGGCGCGGACGCGTCCTACGGATTTTGGGCGATTGTGATCGAGCGCGTAAGTGCCGTCTGCCTTCTGGACGACGACAGGCACCGGCAGGAACGGCTCGAGGATTTTCTTCGCGAGCACTGGGCCGGCGCCGGGACCCCCACCGCCGTGCGGCGTGGAAAAAGTTTTGTGCAGGTTCAGGTGCATCACGTCCACGCCGAAATCGCCGGGGCGCGTGACGCCGGCAAGCGCGTTCATATTGGCGCCGTCCATGTAGAGCAGAGCGCCGCGTTCGTGAAGGATGGCGGCAATTTCGGCGATGCGTTCTTCGAAGACGCCAAGGGTGCTGGGATTGGTGAGCATCAGCGCGGCGACGTCGTCGGTGACAAATTCGCGCAGGTGGTCGGTGTCAAGCTGGCCGCGGCTATTGGACTTGATGTTCTGAACCTCGTATCCGGCGATGACGACCGAGGCTGGATTGGTGCCGTGCGCGGAATCCGGGATCAGAACTTTGTGGCGCGGATTGCCCTGACTTTCCAGGTACGCGCGAATCATGAGCAGGCCGGTGAGTTCGCCCTGCGCGCCCGCGGCGGGTTGCAGCGTGGCCGCGTCCATTCCGGTGATAGAGAGCAGGCACTTCTGCAGATCGTGCAGGATGCGCAGGCAGCCTTGAGAAACTTCCGCGGGCTGTTCAGGATGCTCGGAGGCCAGGCCATCGAGACGCGCGACGAATTCGTTGACGCGCGGATTGTATTTCATGGTGCAGGAGCCGAGCGGATACATGCCCAGGTCAATCGCGTAATTCCAGGTGGAGAGGCGGGTGAAGTGTCGGATCACTTCGATTTCGCTGACTTCCGGGAAGCCTTCGATTGCGTTGCGCGTGAATTCAGCGCCGAGTGCTTTGGTGGGATCGACGGCCGGGACGTCGAGCGGCGGGAGTTCCATGCCGCGTTTGCCGGGCGCAGATTGTTCGAAGATGAGGCCTTCGTTCTGGCTGACGTGCGCGCGAGCTTTGCCTACGTTTTTGGCTGGCGCTTCGAGTTCGGTGATCTTGGGATTCAAATCTTACGGCTCCTTAAACTGGTCGTTCGAGAATACGGCGCACGGCGGCGGCGAATCGTTCGATTTCGGCGCGCGGCGTGGTTTCGGTGACGCAGATGACGGCGCGCTTGGTGAGGTCCGGATACTGCGTGCCGAGCGCGAACGGGCCGATGATTTTTTCTTTCAGCAGATCGGCGTTGATCATCTTCACCGAGCGCGGAAACTCCAGCGAGAACTCGTTGAATGTAGGGCCGGTGAAAACGCGGCGCACACCGGGAATTTTTTCCAGTTCGGCCTGCGCGAAGCGCGCCTTGGCGAGATTCTGCAGCGCTTGCTCACGCAAGCCTTCTTTGCCGATCAGGCAGAGATGAATGGTGGCGGCCAGCGCGTAGAGCGCTTCGTTGGTGCAGATGTTGGAGGTGGCCTTCTCGCGGCGGATGTGCTGTTCGCGCGTGGCGAGGGTGAGGACGAATCCGCGGTTGCCGGCGGCGTCTGTAGTTTGTCCGGCGAGGCGACCGGGCATCTGGCGCACGAATTTTTCGCGTGTGGCGATCACGCCGACGTAGGGACCGCCATAGCTGGGGGGGATGCCGAAGGCCTGGCCTTCCATCGCGACGATATCGGCCTCGGCGGGCGGCCGCACGATTCCGAGCGAAACGGCTTCGGTGATGGCGGTGACCAGCAAAGCGCCCGAGCCGTGAGCAACTTCGGCCAGCGCGGGAATTTCTTCCAGGACGCCGAAGAAGTTCGGGGACTGCACAACCACGGCTGCGGTGCGCGTGAGCGTTTCGGGTTTGAGCGCAGCGCGATCGAGCTGGCCGGAGGCGGTGTAGCCAATCTCTTCAATTTCGAGGCCGAGATTTTTCGCGTAGGTATTCAGGACCTGGCGATATTCGGGATGGACGGAGCGCGCGACAAGAATGTGGCGGCGGCTGGTGAGGCGTTCGGCCATCAGGACGGCTTCGGTGAGCGCCGTTGAGCCGTCGTACATGGAGGCATTGGCGACTTCCTGGCCGGTGATCTGGCACATCAAAGTTTGGAATTCGAAAATGGCGGTGAGCGTGCCTTGCGCGAATTCGGCCTGGTACGGCGTGTAGGAGGTGAGGAATTCGCCGCGCTGGATCAGCGCATCGGCGGCGACGGAACGCAAATGCTGGTACACGCCCGCGCCGAGAAACGAAACGTAGCCGCGAGCATTTTCCGCGGCGCGCGCCTGGAAATATTGGATGATCTCGGATTCAGAAAGCGGGCCGGGAAGATCGAGCGGCGCGCGCAGCCGGAATTTTTCCGGAATAGATGTAAAAAGCTCTTCGATGGAGCGCGTGCCGATGGCGGCCAGCATTTCCTGGCGCTCGGAGGGGCTTTTAGGAAGATAGCGCATCAGGCGGAGTGTTCCTTGGCTTGCTCGGCGATGTATGTCTCATAAGAGGCGGCGTCCATCAGGCCGGCGACCTCTTTTGGATCGGCGAGTTTCAGTTTTACGAGCCACGCGGTGCTGTGCGGGTCCGTATTGATTTTTTCCGGCGCGTCAACCAGCAGAGGATTCGTCTCCGTGACTTCTCCGGAAACTGGACTGTAGATTTCGCTGACAGCTTTTACCGATTCCACGCTGCCGAACGAAGCGCCGGAGGCGATCTTGGCGCCGACTTTGGGCATGTCAACGAAGACCACGTCGCCCAATTCCTGCTGCGCGTAATCGGTGATGCCGATGGTGCCGATGTCACCCTGAACCTTGATCCATTCGTGCTGTTTCGTGTAGCGATAGTCGGATGGGTACATGTTTTCCCCTTGATTCGATGCGCTTGAGCTATTGAGGACGCTTGTAAAACGGCAAGGCGACGATGCGCGCCGGCGCCGCCTGTCCGCGAATGCTGATTTCGATTTCCGCGCCGACAGAGTTCTTATCCGGCGGAACGTAAGCCATGCCGATATTTTTCTTCAGAAACGGCGCGGGGCAACCGCTGGTGACGCGGCCAGCTTCGTGGCCGCCGATCAGCACGGGGTAACCGTCGCGGCCGATACGTTTATCGAGCATTTCAAAGCCGATCAGCTTTCGCGGTAGGCCCGCTTGTTTTTGCTGCGCGAGCACGTCGCTGCCGAGAAACGGAGCCTTTTCCATTTTACAGATCCAGGCAAGTCCGGCTTCCCAGGGCGTGGTGCTGTCGTCAATTTCATGGCCGTAGAGGCACATGCCTGCTTCCAGGCGCAGAGTGTTGCGAGCGCCGAGGCCGCAGGGAATCATGCCGGCGGAATCTCCGGCTTGCATCAGATCGTTCCAGAGTTTCTCAGCGTGTTCCGGGGCGAAATAGATTTCGAAGCCGTCTTCGCCGGTGTAGCCGGTGCGCGCGATGAGGCAATCAACGCCACTGACCTGGCCAAACGTAAAATGATAGTAGCGGATGGGGTCGAGCTGCGCTGGCGTGAGCTTCTGCAGGATTTCAGCGGCGCGCGGGCCCTGAATCGCGAGCTGCGAGTAGCGCGGTCCGGCGTTTTCAACCGTCGCGTCGAATTGATTGTTGGCGACGATGTGCTGATAGTCGTCGTCCTGATTTCCGGCGTTGACGCAGAGCAGATAGTGCGTGTCCGAGATTTTGTGGACCAGGAGGTCGTCCACAAAAGTGCCGCGCGAGGTCATCAGGCCGGAGTAATGGGCCTGGCCGATATTCAGTTTTGCGGCATTGTTGCAGCTGACCCACTGGACCAACTGCAACGCGCCGGGACCGCGGATTTCAAGTTCGCCCATGTGGCTGACGTCGAAGAGTCCGGCGCGCGTGCGTACGGCCTGATGCTCGGCAAGGATTCCGGAATACTCCAAAGGCATATCCCAGCCGCCGAAATTGACCATCTTGGCGCCGAGCCGGCGATGGACGGAATTCAGAGCAGTCTTGCGCAATTCCACGGTTGCCGATGTATTCACAGAGGGTTTCTCATTAACGCGGCGAAACATCGAACGTAGCATGCGAGTTTTGGAGTGTCAAGGAACGTGGCCGGCGGTCATTTTCGATGCGCCGGAGGACGCCGAATTGCCCGCTTGCGGCGCAGGGAATGGAAGGGTGCAAGGCGCTTGTGGCCGCGTCGCGCATGTCCTACTATGAGTTGAGCGAAATAGGGAAGTGTCCAACTTAGAGGCGGCAACGGTGATTACACTCTGTTCGCAATGTGACAAAGCCGAATCGAAGTGCACTTGCGAGAAATTCTGCTGTTTCTGCCAGTCGCAATACAATATTCGCCTGGCGGTGGATGGAATGTACTATTGTCCAGACTGCCGCGAGGCCTGCGACGTCCGAGTTGCGGACACCGAAGAACGCTAAACCATGAGTAACCAGGGATGAGCACTGATCCGGCGCGCACGGAACTAGTCCTGCATGAAGATACTCGGCTGTTCGGGGCGATCACTGCGGTGGTACATCACGCTTCGCAGCGCTGTGGCTTGTCTGAAGCGGGGCAGCAGGGACTGGCCGCAGCGGCGGAAGAAGCGTGCCGCGAGACATTTCCACTGATGGAAGGTCAAGCGAACGGCGAGCCCACGGTGAAGGTGATTGTTTCGGATTTTACGGATCGTGTGGAAGTAGCGATCGAACACACCGGCGAGGCGCTGCCAACCGCCGGGCTGGACACGTTCATCGGAGATGGCGCGGCGGACCCCGGTGCTGGATTAAGCAGAGCGCTGCAAATGACGAAAGTGGATCGCGTGCAGTATCAAACCAGCGGCGGCGTCTCGCGGATGACGTTGATCAAGTATTGTGACGGTGGACGCAAGGCCAACGCTTAATTTCTTCTGCTGTTTCTTTCTGCCAGTTCAGACAGTCCTTTCACCATGTGGTGAATCAATGCGCCTAGATTTCCCAGCGTCAATTGTGCGTGAGGGAAGAGCTCTTGAGTCCTGCATCCAGAAGTGAGCGCAGCGGCGAGTGTTGAGCCTCGCCGCTGCTGAAGCACAAGACTTCGATTACATTGGCGAAGCAAAGGCCCTGGTTTGAATCAGCGACAACAACTCTTCCTGACTCACGGGCAATTCGATTTTCAGACGGTCGCCGGTGGGCAAGACCTTCACCTGGTCGAGCGTTTTCGCGAGCGAGGGATTGCCCTGCGCTTCCTGATATCTGCGGTACATGATGCCCGCCTGCATGGCCGCGCCCAATAAATTGGCATCGTCCACGGAATCACAGACGGCCTGGAAGCGAGCATCCACTCCGCTATCCGCGCTGATGTTGATAATCATCGCGTGAAGTCGCGCGATGATGGCGGCGGCTTGCGGGAACTGTCCCGCTTGGGGAACGAGTTGCTGCATGGCGAGGTGAGTGTGGTCCTTGTCCAAGACGGCCCAGATGATGCCGTTGCCGTTGGCTTCGGTGATCAACGGGAAGAGCTTGCCGGTCAGAAGGGTCTCTTCGCCGCCCATGCGTACGTTGATTAGATGTTCGAGCACGGAGCGGTTACCGAATGCGGCGGTATTGGAATCGAAGAAGACGAACAGAATATCGCCGGCGTTGGCGCCGCTGCCGAAGGCGTAAAGATGATAGCCCTGGACCGTGAAGGACGGGACCTTCTGAGCCTTCAGTTTGGTTTCAACGGTGGAGGGATCGAACTGACCGAGTGCGATCCCTACAACGTCGTCTGTATTTCCGCTGCTAATATTGGCCCAGGCGATTTCTTCTACCTGGGAATTCGGGTCCACTCCGGAAGAACCTAGAAACTGTTCGAACTGGCGGAATTTCGGCGGAAGCACCTGGCCGTAGAGTTGGGAGAACCAGGGAAATTTGCGTGCGGCTTTCAGGTCGGCGTAGGAAAACTCTCCGACGGATTTTGGAAACATGCCGATGATGGAGGTGCTAAGCGAACTGGCCAAGGTGCGCGTGGGAACGATGGTCACGGTGCCAAACACCAGGGCAAAGGCCAACAGGCCGGATATTGCGATGCGTATGATTGGTTTTGTCATTGGGTAACCCTCAGTTCGATCCTTCTAGACTGTCCTTAGAATAACGCCATCAGCGGCCGACATTCACCGGACTTTCAGTGACGCGCGTCGAAAGAGTCGCGGCCTCCGCGCGCAGCCGGCTGGCAAATTGGCTATCGGTGATGGATTCCAGATTGATGGCTACATTTTCAAGAGCGCCGCGAACTGCTGCCGCGGCCATCAATCGCCCAACGCGGATGTCTGAATACATAGACGAGCTGGAGATGGCTTCCAGTTGCCCGAGCCGGTCAAATACTTCCGCGGCCTGGCGCGCGACTTCGAGTGGAACGCTGGCCGCGCCGTGCAGCGCCTGCTGGATTGCGGCCTCGCGCTGACGCTCTAGTTCAGACGTATCCTTCGGCAACTTGTAAGCAGCCATCACGTGGCTGAAGGAAGCAGCGTCACGGTCAATCGCTTCCGAGAGCGCGCGTGAAGAGGCCTGAAAATTGGCCAGCGCGTCGCTCAGTTGATCGACGTATGCGGCCTGCGATTTCTTTTTGCGCGAAAGGCTGGCAACCATCTGACCGAGGCTGGCGCCCAGCGCGCCCGCGAGCGCGGCTACGGAGCCGCCGCCGGGGGTTGCCGTAGGTTCTGCGACCGCGTCGAGAAACGGTTGAGCGAGTGATGCCAGCTTGCCGGGGCCGTCGGGTGTGACGTTACCGCTGAGCGAAGCCTCGATACGATTCTCAAACACCTGCGCCGGAGAAAAGTTTTCCAGCTGTAGATAGAAATCCGCGGTGAGTTCGATGGCGCGCTTGGGAATCAGGCCGACGATCTCGCTTCCGACGATGGAAACGCCGTAGCGTTCCGCTTCGCGCTTCACCATTTCAAAGACGCGATGCAGCGGCGTCTGCTCGAAATCGGTCATGTTGATGGAAACCTGCGCGAGCTGGCGCGCGCGCAGATCCACGCCCATGGCCTTCACGTAACGCAAGCCGCCATTTGAGAAGCGGATGTTCTTGCTGATTTTTTTCGCGATTTCCAGGTCTGGCGTGTTCAGGTTGATGTTGTAGGCCACCAGGAATTTGCGGGCGCCGACGACGGTGGCGCCAGCGGTTGGGTGCAGCCGGGGTTCGCCGATGTCTGGCGCGCGATCGGGATTTTTGGGGACTTCGGCGAGCAAGCCTTCGAACTGGCCCTTGCGAATATTTTCCAGGTTGCTGCGTTCGGGGCGCTGCGCGGCGGCTTCGTAGAAATAAACCGGAATGTGATAACGCTCCCAAATTTCGCGGCCGACTTTTTTCGCGAGCGCGACGCAGTCTTCGATGCTGACGCCTTCGACGGGAATAAACGGCACCACGTCGGTCGAGCCCATGCGCGGATGCGCGCCAGAATGCTTGGTGAGGTCGATCAGTTCCGCGGCTCTTCCGACGCCCCGCAGCGCGGCTTCGGCCACCGCGTCTGGCTCGCCGGCGATGGTTACGACGCTGCGGTTATGGTCGGCGTCACTTTCGCGATCGAGCAGATAGACGCCGGGAACTTCGCGCATCGCGGCGATGATGGCGTCGATCTTAGCGGTATCGCGCCCTTCGGAGAAATTCGGAACTGATTCGACAAGTCGTTTCATGTGGTTAAAGATTCTTTGCGTGGATTACGACGCCGCGTTTCATAGTGAACGCGCAAAGATTCACACCAAAATAATACGGGATTTCGCGGTAGTCGGCCACGTCAAAGGCGGCGAGGTCGGCATACTTGCCAACTTCGAGCGAGCCGGCGCGATCGTGAGCGCGCAGCGAATAGGCGGGATTGATGGTGGCTGCGCTGATGGCTTCCGCGGGAGTGATGCGCATCTGTGTGCACGCCAGCGACAGAATCATGGACATGCTCAGCGTCGGGCTGGTGCCGGGATTGAAATCGGTGGCGATGCCGACGATGGCGCCGGCTTCGATCAGCTCGCGAGCTGGAGCGTAGTGGCTGAGGCCGAGGTGGAAGCAGCAGCCGGGAAGCAGCGTGCAGACTACATTCGAGAGCGCGAGGGCGTGGATGTCGGGGGCGCTGATTTTTTCCAGATGGTCGGCGCTGGCCGCTTGCATCTCGATGGCGAGGCGGGCTGCGCCGGTGTTCGCAAGTTGCTCTGCGTGGATGCGCGGGACCAGGCCACCGGCGCGTCCGGCGGCGAGAATTTTGCGCGACTGCGCGACGGTGAATGCGCCGCGATCGCAGAAGACATCGCAGAATTCGGCCAGGCCTGCCATGGCCACCGTCGGGATCCAGCGATCTACCAACAGATCCACATACGCTTCGGGGCGGCGGCGATATTCCGCGGGGACCACGTGCGCGCCGAGAAATGTGGCGTGGATATCGAGCGGATGTTCCTGGTGAAGTTGGGAGAGCAGCGAAAGAATTTTGAATTCACTTTTCCAGTCGAGGCCGTAGCCGCTTTTGGATTCGATCGTGGTAGTGCCATGGGTTGCGAATAAATTCAGGTTGGCGATGGCGCGTTTTTTGAGCGCGCTCGACGGGCTTCGGCGCAGAGTGTCTACCGTCGAGCGAATTCCGCCACCTCTCTTTGCGATTTCTTCGTAGCTGGCGCCAGCGATGCGCTCTTCGTATTCTTTGGCGCGGCTGCGGGGGAAAATCAGATGTGTGTGCGAATCGACGAAGCCTGGCAGAACCACGCGTCCCGCGAGATCAATCTTTTCGGCACGGCGCGCTTGGCGCAATTTTTCGATGCGGCGGCGTGGACCGATGGCCGCGATGCGGTCTTCGTGGATCAGGATTGCGCCGTCGGGAATGATGCCGAGGTCGCTGAGAGCTTTGCCGCGGCGGGGAACTGGTCCGCGCAGAGTCAACAGCTGCGAGCAGCCGGTGATGAGCAAGTCGGGCACGGGTGCAGCGATACTAACGCCGTGGGGGACTAAAAGACTACTGGCGATGTGGAACGGTAACCGAGCCAGGTGAACTTCGTAGCGGCGCGCTGCTGACGGCCATCGATCCGGGGCGCAACCCTGATGGCGCGCTAAAGTGCGCCGCTACAAATGCGTGCGAGGCGCGGACTTTACGCTTTTGCCGCCATGCTCGAATATGCCGGCGCGAAAACTTCGGCGACGAAGGACTCAAGCGTTGTCGGCGTTGTATTCTTGGCTGAACGTTGCTCTTCCGGCACGATCAAGCCCGCATTCGCGCTTTTCCACATTTCAATCAGGAGCGCCGCAGTTTTCTTCGGCATGCCAATCTGAACGAGCGCGGGTTCCAGCATCATGAACGGCACTTGCATGTACCCGAGCTTCGGCTTTCCGATGGACGCGCCAACAATTGGCGCCGCTTCTTTCATTGAAATGTCGCGCTGGCCGTGTAGTTCCTGCGTAGAACTACCGGAGAAATCGCGCGCGGCCAGGCGCGTGGCGGCGTACGCGCCGATATCCTTCGTAGCAATCCATGGCATCGGCATATCGCCGGTCAAACCGCCGGGAAGAATTCCCATCGTGCGCATCGGCGGGATGCTCATCAATAGATTTTCCATAAAGTAAGCCGCGCGCAGGTGCAGTACGTTGAGGCCCGCGATGCGGTTGAGTTTTTGTTCCTGGTTGTGCAGACCTACGATGGGGCCGGTCTTTTCCGCGTGCTGCGCGCCGATGCTGCTGAGATTGACGACGTAGGGCACGCGCGCATTCGCGACTGCGGCGGCGAAGGAATCGGAAACCCGTTCCTGATGGGCGCGCAAATCCTGTTGCGAGATATCTTCCGGCAGCACCAGATAGACGGCAGTGGCGCCGTCGAAGGCTTTGGTCATAGATGCGGCATCTTCGACGTTGCCGACGAAAGCTTCCGCGCCCTTTTGCACCAGCGGCTCGAGCTTTTTCGCATCGCGGCCGATCGCGCGAATTTTTTCACCTTTTGCGAGCAATGCTTCGGCTGCCGGCCTTCCTGTGTGTCCTGTGGCTCCTACGATAGTAATCATGGATTCCTCCTGCCTGCTAAGATCAAAGAAAATGGCGAACGATCATCATTGTCCAAGCAATCGCTGCGCCGCCGAGCATCCAGGAAACAGCAATCTTGTCGCCTTTTGTGACACGTTTATTGCCGGAAAAAAACGTAAACCAGATAAGGCCCACCTGCAGAATCACCGCGCTGGCGAGTTCGGTGCGGGACGGACCCGACGCATGTTCTCGTTGACTCCAAGACCAGAGCGCATCGCGAAGCGTGCCACCTTGGACGTGTCCTTCCCAAAAAATCAGACCGAACATCATGACGGAACACACGATTATAGTGACGCTCAGCCATTGACTCGATTTTTCTGGCGGTGGCTCCATTCGCTACCTTCTCGCACGGGCGGGCGCGTGAACCATCATCGCATCGGGATCTTTACGCCGGTTTTTTTCGCGAAGGCTTTAGCTTCGGGATAGCCGGCGTCCACATGGCGGGCGACGCCGATGCCAGGGTCGTTCGTCAGCACGCGCTGAATGCGTTCGCCCATCTCCTTCGAGCCGTCGGCGACTGTGACTTGCCCGGCGTGCAGCGAATAGCCGATGCCCACGCCGCCGCCATTGTGTATGGAGACCCAGCTGGCGCCGCTGGCGGTATTGAGCAGGGCATTGAGCAGCGCCCAGTCGGCCACGGCGTCTGAGCCATCCAACATTTTTTCGGTCTCGCGGTAGGGAGAAGCGACCGAACCGCAATCCAGATGGTCGCGGCCAATCACGATGGGGCCTTTCAATTCGCCGCGCGCGACCAGATCGTTCAGCGCCACGCCGAAGCGATCGCGTTCGCCATAGCCGAGCCAGCAGATGCGCGCAGGCAAGCCCTGGAAACGCACGCGCTTCTGCGCGAGCTTGATCCAGCGCGAAAGAATTTCGTCGTGCGGAAACATTTCGAGCACGAGCTGGTCGGTGCGGTGAATGTCGGAAGGCTCGCCGGAAAGCGCCGCCCAGCGGAATGGACCGCGTCCTTCGCAGAATAGCGGGCGAATGTAGGCGGGCACGAAACCCGGAAAATCGTAGGCGTTCTTCACGCCTTGCTGAAATGCGAAGGTGCGGATGTTGTTGCCGTAATCAAAAGTCACGGAGCCCATTTTCTGGAGCGCCAGCATTCCTTCCACGTGACGCGCGATGGAATCTAGTGAGCGCTTTTCGTAGCTAGCGGGATCGGCTTTGCGCAGTTCGGTGGCTTGCGCAACGTCGAGACCTTGCGGAATGTAACCGCCGATGGGGTCGTGCGCGCTAGTTTGATCGGTGAGCAAGTCGGGAACCACGCCGCGGCGCGCGAGTTCGGGAATTATGTCCGCGCAATTTCCCGTTAGGCCGACGGACGTGGCTTCACGTTTGCGCACGGCATTCTTCAGAATACGCAGCGCTTCATCCAGATCGTTGACCATCACATCGCAGTAGCCGGTTTTCACGCGGCGCTTGATGCGTTCGGGGTCCACGTCAATTCCCAGAAACGCCGCGCCATTCAGAGTCGCAGCGAGCGGCTGCGCGCCACCCATGCCGCCCATGCCGCCGGTGACTACCAATTTTCCGGCGAGGTCGCCGCCGAAATGTTGCCGCGCGGCTGCGGCGAATGTTTCGTACGTTCCCTGCAAAATTCCTTGCGAGCCAATATAAATCCAGCTGCCAGCGGTCATCTGGCCGTACATCATCAGGCCGGCGCGATCGAGTTCGTCGAAATGTTTCCAATCGCTCCAATGGCCGACGAGATTGGAATTGGCGATGAGCACGCGCGGTGCGTAGCTGTGCGTGCGAAAAATTCCCACCGGCTTGCCGGACTGCACGAGGAGGGTTTCGTCATTTTCCAGCGAGCGCAGCGAAGCGACGATGGCGTGGTAACAATTCCAGTTACGCGCGGCTTTGCCCCGACCGCCATAGACGATCAAGTCTTCCGGCTTCTCGGCGACGTCCGGGTCGAGGTTATTCATCAACATGCGCAGCGCGGCTTCCTGCTGCCAGCCTTTGCAGGAAAGAGCGGAGCCGCGGGGCGCGCGCACCGGCTGGTATCCGGAGGCTTCTTCGGTGGCTAGCTTCGACATGGACATCCTCCGGTGGCATCTTATCGCAGACGGGCGCTCGAATTGTAGCGCGGCCGTTTGGAAAGCGCCTCGACTGGAAAAGAAAGCTGCCCGCTGCGTCCCGAAAAAGCACGGGACGCAGCGGCCCCTACCAAATCCTCGTAGATACACAATGCGCCGGGGCAATCGCGTTGCGCGTCTTGAGCCTATACGCTAAAGTTGCTGGAGCGCACATGGACTATCCCTCGCTGAACAAACTTTTTCTCGACGCGGTAGACCGCTACGCCAATCCGAAAGCGCAAATTTTCAAGACCGCGAACGGCTGGGAATCCATCACTGCGGGCGAAATGCTGCGGCGCGTGGCAGGCTTGTCGAAAGCGCTGGGAGAACTGGGAATCAAGGCGGGCGACCGCGTAGGCATTTTCGCGCCGAATTGCGCGGAGTGGCACGTCGCGGATTTCGCGATCACCGGCCTGGGTGCGGCGAGCGTGCCGGTTTATTTCAACGAGTCCGTGGACCGGCTGACTTATATTCTGAACGATTCGGGTGCGCGGATCGTGATTACCAAGGGCGAACCGCAGGCGCGGAAGATCGCGGAAGCGCGCGAACGCATGCCGGGCCTCGAACATGTGATTTCGGTATCGCCGCCGAGCGATCTGCACGGGGAGATTCTGCGTTACGAGACATTAATCGCCACGGCCGGAGAGGCCGACATCGCTGAGTACCGACGCCGGGCTGCGCAAGTCACCGGCGATCAACTGGCGACAATCATCTACACCTCGGGCACCACGGGCGAACCCAAGGGCGTGATGCTGAATCATTCGAATCTCAGTTCGAATTCGATTGATTCGCTGAAGGAATATGTATTTTATCCGGACGACGTGGCGCTGGAATTTCTGCCGCTCGCGCATGTGTACGAGCGCACGGTGGGCTACGGATATTTGTCGCGCGGCGTTTCCATCGCGTACCTGGAGCAGATCGAAGCTGTGGCGGAAGCGCTGGTGGAAGTGCATCCGACGATGACGGCGGCCGTGCCGCGATTTTTCGAGAAATTGTACGCGAACATTTTGGAGAAGGGCCATCGCGAAACCGGGCTGAAGCGCAAGATTTTCGATTGGGCGCTGGGCGTGGCGCAGGAATCCGTTCCTTGGCGCGCTTATGGGAAGAAGGCGAGCGGCGGTCTGGAGTTACGGTGGAAAATCGCCGACCGGCTGGTCTTTTCGAAGATTCGCGCGGGGCTGGGCGGCAGGATTCGCACGTTCTGCTCCGGCGGAGCGCCGCTGGCGCCGGAACTGACGGAATTTTTTTGGTCCTTGAACGTGCCGGTGTATCAGGGTTACGGACTGACGGAGACGGCGCCTGTGGTCACCGCGAATCTGCCAACGGCGAACAAGGTGGGCACTGTGGGGCGCCCGATCCCTCATGTGGAAGTGCACATCGCGGAGGACGGCGAGATTCTGGTGAAAGGGCCGAATGTGATGCAGGGCTACTATCACAAGCCCGACGAGACGCGTGAGGTGCTCTCGGATGACGGCTGGTTGCGCACGGGCGACATCGGACGGCTGGACGCGGACGGATACCTGATCATCACCGATCGCAAGAAAGAGCTGCTGAAGACCGCGGCGGGAAAATTCGTGGCGCCCGCGCCGATCGAAAACATGTTGAAGACCTGCCCGTACATTGCGAATGCGATTGTGGTGGGCGACAAGCGTAAATTTGTATCCGTATTGATCGTTTTGAATTTTGCGACGATCGAAGCTGAGGCGAAGCGGCAAGGGCGCGAATTTGCGACGCGCGCGCAGGTACTTGCGGATTCATGGGTGCGAGATTTACTCTCGCGCGAGATCGAGCGTCTGACGGCGTCGCTGGCGCAATATGAGAAGCCCAAACGATTTGCGCTGCTGGAGCAGGATTTTACCTACGCGAACGGCGAGCTGACCTATACGATGAAAATGAAGCGGCGCGTGATCGAAGAGCGTTACCAGGATGTGATCGCGCGGCTGTACGCGGATGTGGAAGAGCCGCGGCCGCAGCACCAGGCGTAGCCCGAGCGAAGATTTCGCGCGTGCGCTTCATGCGTGTCGTGCAGGATGGCTGGGATCGCAGCACGAGTCGTCCGCACACTGTAGAATGATATTCGGAGAATCGTGATGGCCGACCAACTGGTAATCGCCGGGCGCGCTTTCAATTCGCGGTTGATTGTGGGAACGGGGAAATACCGGAGCTTCGACGAAATGCGGCGCGCGCATCAGGCTTCGGGCGCGGAGATGGTCACCGTGGCGGTACGGCGCGTAAATCTCACCGACAAATCCAAAGAATCCCTGCTGGATTATATTGATCGCGAGAATTTTTTCATTCTGCCGAATACGGCGGGATGCTATACGGCGGACGAAGCGGTGCGCACGGCGCGGCTGGGACGCGAGGTGGGTCTTTCGGAGTGGGTGAAGCTGGAAGTGATCGGCGACCAGCAGACGCTCTTTCCGGACACGGAGCAATTGGTCGCCGCGACGAAGATTTTGGCGAAGGAAGGATTCGTGGTGCTGCCTTACACCAATGATGATTTGATCGTCGCGCGGAAGCTGATTGATGCGGGCGCGGCTGCGGTGATGCCTCTGGGTGCGCCGATCGGCTCGGGCATGGGGATTCAGAATGTGACGAATCTGCGGATTCTGCGCGAGCGAATTACGGAAGTGCCGCTGATCGTGGATGCGGGGGTGGGCACGGCATCTGATGCCGCATTGGCGATGGAGCTGGGCGCCGACGGCGTGTTGATGAACACTGCGATCGCCGAGGCGCAGGATGCGGTGCTGATGGCGGAGGCGATGGGGTCGGCTGTGGATGCCGGGCGCAAGGCGTTCTTGGCCGGACGCATCAGCAAGAAGCTTTACGCTTCGGCTTCGAGCCCGCTGCATGGAGTGGTGAAGTAAGCTGCTCGCCTACTGGTGCGTCGCGCGTTCCGGTTGCGTTCTTGCTGCGCGGAGCTAGCGGAATAAAATGTGCCACAGAATGTCAACCAGCGCGTGAACGATCGCGCCGGGGAAGAGCGATCCTGTCTTAATCCACGTACGGCCGTAGAATAAGCCCGCCACCGATGCCAGGAACACGTATTTCCAATTGGGGAACGGTGCGTGAAATATGTGAGCAAAGCCGAACGCGACGGACGCTACTGCCAAGCCTGCCCACTGATTCTTGAGCGTGCGCGAAAGTAGATTCTGGATCACGCCGCGAAACAGGAATTCTTCCGGCCACGCGGTGAAAAATAAAATCCCGATGACTTCGATGGGTGCGGTGCGCAGGCGTGCGAGGGATGGCGCATATGTGAGAAAGCCGATGCGCAGGCCAAGGAAGACGGCGATGATGGCGAACGCTCCGAAGTGGAGAAGCACGTTCCAGGCGAAACCGCGCCGCCATTCCACTGCGTAACCGATTCCGTCCAGACGCCGCAGCAGAACGAACGCCGCGACTCCGGTACCCAACGCCAGCAGGATGGTCAGCGTGTGCATTAGTTGCGCCGGATAGGGGAACAGCACGTAGAGAAATGTAAGTCCCTTCCAGCGAAGTTCAATCGGAAGCCAGATCAGCAGCACGGCCGCGTAGTCTTGCCACTGGCCAGCAGCTTTCCCGATGCATGTGGCAGCCAGCAGCGCCGGCAACACGGTGTAGGCCGCGCCGAGCAGCGCCGTCTTCCAATTGGCGGTGACGCCGATGGTGTAAATCAGCACGGCGAAAAGCGGCACCAGAGGCGCCAGCACCGCGCCGTGTTCGCCGAGCAAGTGTCGCGTTCGCTCCAGCACGCGCGGTGATGCGAGGAATAATTCGAACGCGAACAGTGCCGCAGCCACACCGAGCGCCAACGCAAACGAGCCGCTGCGATACCCAAGGCGTAATCCGTAGAAGGCGGCGAGCCCGACGATCAAGGCCCAGGTAAACGCAGCCGTTGGCAAGTTCATGGACCAGGATGCGGCGTTCTTTGTCACGGCTGAAGATTTTACTGAAGTCCGGACGGATTCTACGGGGAACTTTGGCCACGGATTATCCTCCAATCCATGCTTCGTTTTCGGCCTAAAGTTGACTTGGGTTCGTGTCAAAACTCGGTATACTTCGCGAAGCGTTATGCACTCTCTCGGTTTTCCAAGCAAAAATGCGCTGAGGACGAACGCCCTGCGGAGTGCAATCGTCTCGGCGGCGGTGTCCGCCTTGATGATGAGCGTTCCGCTGTCTGCGCAAAAAAATGCGCCGCTACCTTCGAAAGCCGAGATGAACACGCTGCTTGAGGTAGCTTCTCGGCGGACGAACTTGTGGGCCGTCGGTTCCGCGCCTTTCCATCTCCGGGCTACTGTAAAGTCCTACGGCGCGAAAGGGGAGACTAGAGAGGGAACATTCGAGCTTTGGTGGGCCTCTCCCGCGCGTTATCGCGACGAAATCAACTGGGGCGACGGCACATCCAGCAGGATTGCAGACAAAGACGCGCTCTGGGTTGACGGCGCTGATGCTCATCGCTATGACACCTTTCGCGTCACCCAACTTCTCGGTTTTTCTTCGCGGTTAAACATTTCTGCTGGCCAGTTGGCAGACAAAGTACAATCGAAACAGATTGATGGCGCTGCAGCAATATGCGTGCGCTTCACGCGCTCCTCCAGCATCCCCAATTCGATGGTCATGGCCGATGGGTCCGTATTTGTCGCGTCGAGGCCGATTCCGGATCCTTCCACTTGCTTGGACACGATCAACAATCTGCCGGTCCAAATCGAAAGCACCTACCGGCGGTTGGAGCTTGGAGATTACGTTCAAATTGGAGACAAGCATTTCCCGCGCAGACTGGCTGAGTTTACCCGTGGGGGAGCACCAATCGTGCAAGTGGAATTGCAGACTCTTGAGCCGCTGGATCCTAACCTGACAGCTCCTTTCGCGCCGCGCGCGGGAATCGCGGCAGAACCGTGGTGCCCGAACATGATCTTGCCCCGAGCATTGCAGTTACGACTTCCAGCGGGCATCTTCTACGCTCAAGGCTTTTTCGCTTCGCCATATGCCACTGACAACACGAGCCAAGCGCTGCTTGTCTTCCACGTGGATGAAGGCGGCCACCCCGTAGACGTTCGAGCGTTCACAACCGTGGGAGTGGTCCCCGTTAAAGCCAAGGCCAAGGGGACCCTTCTGCAGTCGAGCTTCGCGCCGGCCAGCTGCGGGGGAAAACCGATTGCATGGGAGTTTCTGGCTCCCGATTATCCGCTTCAATCTCTCCAGTAGCGCGCGACGTTCGTCGTATCGGCCTTTGGCACATTCGAGTTTCCTGCATGGTGATTCCTGTGCGATTCTTGTGCGGCTCAAAACGACGCCGTAGGGATGCCTGCGCCCACGAAACCCGAACGATTCACTTACATTGATTGGCTGCGGGGATTTGCCTGCCTGCTGATGTTCGAAGTGCACTCCTACGATTCATGGCTGAACGCATCGGCACGTGAGACGAAGTTCTTCAAGTGGACGCAACTGAGCGGGACGGTTCCGGCGCCGTTGTTTTTATTCTTGGCGGGCGTTTCTTTCGCGCTGGTGACGGACAAGCTGCGGCGCAAGGGCGTCGGGGCGAACGAGATCGCGCGCAAGACGATTCTGCGCGGCGTGGAAATTCTGGCGCTGGGCTACGGTTTCCGTTTGCAGGAATATTTGCTGGGGCTACCTTGGGCGCCGTGGACCGACCTGCTGCGCGTGGACATTCTGAATACGATCGGCTTTTCGATGATTTTGATGGGCGTGGTTTGCTGGTTCGCACGCACTCGCGCGGCGAATCTGGTGCTTGCGCTGATTGCGACGGCGGCGATCGCGCTGGCCACGCCTCCGCTCTACACCACGTGGCGGCCGAGCTGGCTGCCGTGGTATCTCGAGTCCTATATCAACGGCGTGCACACGTTCAAGACTCCGCAGGCGTGGCTGTTTCCCGTTTTCCCGTGGGCAGCGTTTGCGTTTGCCGGGCTAGCGCTGGGATTTTTCCTGTTCGACGATTGGGCGATGAAAAATCAGGCGAAAGTGGTCGCATGCCTGGGGGCATTGGGAATCACGCTTTACTATTTTTCGATGTGGCTGGACGCGCGGCCCGTGCAACTTTTTGCGGTATACGACTACTGGCACACCAGCCCCAATTTTTTCTTGGCGCGCGTCGGAATACTGCTGGTGCTGTTTCCCCTGAGCTATGCGTGGTGCCGCTGGGTGGTTTCGCGGATCCCGTTCAGCCCGCTGGTGCAGATGGGGCAAACGTCGCTGCTGGTTTATTGGGTGCACATTGAATTTGTGTACGGGCGGTTTTCGATTTTGCAGAAGGGCGCGCAATCCATTGCGATGGCCACTTTCGGGCTGCTGATCATTACGACGGCGATGGTCCTTTTGTCCGTGGCGCGCACGCGATGGAAGGGAAATGGCGCGGAGGTAATTGGCTGGTTGCGACGGACGCTGCGGCCCGCTTCGGGAGCTTAAGGTTTCTGCGCGGAGCAGCCCGACCCGGGATTTGGGTGGGTCTTGAAAATCAGTTCACCGGGGTGCGCCAGGCCAAAATCTTCGCGGGCAATACATTCCATGGTGAAAGGGTCGGTCTTCAGATTCTTCACGTGGTCCTGCAGTTTCTTATTTTCGGCGTCCAACTTATTAATTTCGGACTGAATTTTTCGAGCTTCGGCTTGCGACCGGCGCATTGCCAGTACTCCGTGCGTGCCGAAAATGTCCTGCAGGAGCAGCAAGACGAACCCAGCGATCAGGAACAAATACAAATTTCGGTGGAAGAACGCGCTCAGCTGCTCAGCGAAGGTCTGGCGCGGAGCGGTAGCATCCTGATTTTTCGGGGGCGGGTTTTTGACGCGCCGCTTCACTGGGTAATCCATGCGCGCGCTTCCCGCGCCAATTTTTGCGCCGCTGCAAGCTTTGCAGCTTCAGTGTAAATGCGCACAACCGGCTCGGTGCCCGAAGGACGCATCAGAATCCACGAGCCGTCGTCGAAAATCAGTTGCAGCCCGTCGGTGCGATCGGTTTTCGCGACTTTGTGTCCCGCGAATTCCGTGAAGTTTTCGAGCAGGCGCTTGGGCAGCTTGGCCTGGGCCTCCGCGGGGAGATGCAGATTTTCACGCACCGGCCAGAATTCAGCGCCCACCCGACGGAAGAGATCGCGCAGCTGATCGCCGAGCGAGGTCTGGCGCGCCGCGATCATTTCGGCCACCAGCAGGCAGGCCAGGATGCCGTCTTTTTCCGGGAGGTGGCCATGGATGGTCATGCCCGCGCTCTCTTCACCACCCAGCGCAATTTTGCCTTCGCGCAGCAGCGGGCCAACATACTTGAATCCGACGGGAGTTTCGTAAGTCTTCACGCCGTGCAGGCGCGCAACAGCGTCAATCAGATGCGTGGTGGCGACGCTGCGTTGGGCGCCCAGCTTTTCACCGCGCGTTTCGAGCAGATAATCGAAGACCAGACCGAGAATGTGGTTCGGCTGCACAAACGTGCCGTCACGATCGAGAATGCCGAAGCGGTCGGCATCGCCGTCGGTGGCGAGGCCGGCGAGCGATTTTTTTTCCAGCACCAACTTTTTCAGGGGCGCGAGGTTTTCTTCCGAAGGGTCGGGGCCGCTGCCGTCGAAGAGCACGTCGCGGCGAGTGCGAATGGATTCGACCGTCATGCCATGATCGGTGAGGATGCGATCGAGCCAGCCCGCGCCGCAGCCATACACCGCGTCGTAGGCGAAATTGCCTTTGGCTTTGGCGAGCACGTCGAAGCGAATCATTTTTTTTAGTTGAGCGAAGTAAGGGTTGCGCGGATCAATTCGCTCGAAGTCGTCAGCAATCTCATGGAAATGGCTTTCTTCATCGTCTGGCAATGCGGCGGCGCGCTTCTCGATGTCCTTGGTAATGTCGGGCAGCGCAGGACCGCCGTCGGGACCAGAGAATTTCAGGCCGTTATATTCAGCCGGGTTGTGACTGGCTGTGATGTTGACGCCGCCATCGAGTTTATTGTGAATGATGGCATGGGCCAGCACGGGAGTGGGCGTCGGTTCCGGGCAGAAAACGATGCTGCAGCCATTTTTCCGCAGCACCCCCGCGGCGGTGCGCGCGAATTCCGGCGAAAAGAAGCGCGTATCGTGGCCGACCACGAGCTTAGGGTTTTTCTTGTGCGCTGAGACGTGCCCGGCGATGGCGGCCGACGCGCGGCGAACTCCCGCGAAGGTGAAATCGTCGGCGATCACGCCGCGCCAACCGGAGGTGCCGAAATGGATCGTTTGTTTCGTCACGGGCGACTATTGTATCTTGGCCGGCGAATTAAAATCACGGAAGAACGACGCGAGTCGCAAGAGTAAAGGCGGACAGCTGGCGATATGACCGACAAAATCTTAGTACTAGTCACCTGCGGGTCGCAAAAAGAGGCGCGGAAGATTGCACATGCGCTCGTGGGGCAGCGGCTGGCGGCTTGCGTCAGCGAAATCGGTGTGCCGGTGGCTTCGACATATCGCTGGAAGGGCAAAGTCGAGTCGGCGAGAGAGTTCCTGCTGCTGATCAAGACGAGCAAGAAGCGCTTCGCGGCGGTGCGCGATGCGGTGCGCGAGCTGCACAGTTATGACGTGCCGGAAATTATCGCACTGCCGATTGCGGCGGGTTCGCGCGCTTATCTGAATTGGATTGCAGGCTCGGTAAAAGCCGGATAGTTCGGAACGCAGCAGGCTTGCTGGCCGAGAACCACGGCGTGTGTCATCCCAGACGCAGCGGGGAATTCACTCCTGGTTCCAAACGCTAGATTTGGGCGAGGGCCTGGTCCAAATCTGCAATGATGTCTTCCACGTCTTCAATTCCGACGGACAAGCGCACCAACCCTTGCGTAATTCCAATTTGCATCTGAATGTCCGGCGGGATGGAAGCATGGGTCATCAGCGCGGGAAGGGAAATAAGCGTCTCGACGCCACCCAAGCTTTCAGCAAGCGAGCACAGCCGCACGTGATTCAGGAACTTCTTAGCCGCATCCAGCGGTCCCAGATCAAACGAAATCATGCCGCCAAAGCCGCGCTGCTGCCGCTTGGCGATTTCGTGCTGGCGATGGGACGCCAGGCCCGGGTAGATGACGTGTTTTACCTTGGGATGCGCTTCCAGGTGCTTCGCGACCGCGATCCCGTTTGAATTATGGCGGTCCATGCGCACGGCGAGGGTTTTGACGCCACGCGAAACCAGAAAGCAGTCCATCGGTGCAAGCCCCGCACCCGCTGAGCGCTGTACAAAGTATATTTTCTGGGCTTGCTCGGGAGTGCTTACGACCACCGCGCCACCGGTGCAATCACTGTGGCCGTTCAAGAACTTCGTCATGGAATGGACCACGATATCGGCACCCAGTGCGAGGGGCTGCTGTAGATAAGGGCTTAGGAATGTGTTGTCCACTACAACCGTCAGATTTCGCTCGTGGGCCAGTTTGGAAACGGCCGCCAAGTCGGTGACGATCATTGTGGGATTTGTGGGAGTCTCCACGTAAATCATTTTCGTATTCGTCTTAATCGCCCGCCTCACCTTTTCAAGGTCGGAGGTATCCACGTAGCTAAATTCCAGGCCGAACTCGACCAGAAGTTGGGTGGTGAGGCGGAAGACGCCGCCATAGACCGCTTGCGACAGGATCGTGTGGTCCCCGGGACGCAGAAGACGGAATACGGAATCGATGGCAGCCATGCCGGATGTGAAGACGTACGCGGCGTGGCCACCTTCCAATTTGGCAATCGTGCGCTCGAGGGCTTTTCTATTCGGATGATTGGTGCGGGCATAGTCGTAACCCTTGCTCTTGCCCATCTCTTCGATGACGTAGGTCGAAGTTTGATAGATCGGCGCGACGATTGACCCGGTCAGCGCGTCCGGTTCCTGGCCCACGTGGATTGCATCGGTGGAAAAACCCATCACTTTCCTCCCTGCATGATTCCAGATAATGCTGCGCCGCGCGTCAGGCCCAAATCGGGACGCCTGCTCAGTATCGTTAGCGAGCGGAGTCGCGCGACTCGCAAATTCATGACAAACACGCTCTTAGACAGTCAGCGCGAACCTTGGCGATCAGCCGTGGATTACAGATTCGAGCTTTCATCATACGTCACGCGGAGGCCGGCACGACACCGAACGCCCGATAGGTTGTTAAAGATGCAGCAAGGCTGCGACCGTCAACGTGAGTTATCCGCTTGAGCGACGTCCCGGATTGGAGTACAAGAGGGATGTATGAGGCCCTGCAGCTACCTTCGCGGCTTATTCTTCCTATTTCTTCTGGCAGCAATATTGGCAACGGGATTGCTCCGCACCGAGGCGCGCCGGGCGCAATCTCAGCAGTCCGACAAGCCCTCGACTTCGAGTCAACCGAGCGCAGCAGACAAATCCAGCCAGAAAGACGATCAGGCATCCGATGGCACGACGACTCGCCTGAAGATCCACGTCACGAATAGTCAGGACAAGCCGGTCGGCAACGCGAGTGTGTACGTCCGATTTAACCAAGCCGGCGGGTTTATGCACAAAGATAAACTTGCCGAGCTTAGTTTCAAGACAAACGAAGACGGATCGGTGAAAGTTCCCGCAGTGCCGCGAGGAAAGATTTTGATCCAGGTGATTGCGAAGGGTTTGCACACGTACGGGAAGTGGTACGACATCGATAAAGATCAAGACACGATTGATATCAAGCTCGAAGAAGTCACCCACTGGTATTAGATTTGGTTCACGCAAAAAATTTCTCCGCCGGCTGCTTTTCCCGCTTTTCGTTCCTGCGACGGGTGCGAACTGCCCTGAGTTTGTGCAATGAGGATTAAGCCTTTGCGTTGCTGGCAGATTTCGTTTTGTCTGCGTTCATTTCCACACGGTTTTCAACAGAACTGTTGAAAACTTTTACACCATATTGATATTTTTCTCGCAGTTCGGAGATGGAATGGTTTCAAAAATGCGTTGCCGCGTTTCTCTTTTAGTTGCGCAAGCGCAAGTTCAACGATTCCAGAAAGAATTTATCCTGCGTCGCGCGGAAGCTGGCGGAAGACCTCGGAACGTGCGCGCTTGATATCGTCGCTACTCGGCTGCAAAATATCGCCAGTCCAAATGAAAGACTTGATACTGAACGCCGACGACTTTGGAATGACGCTTGGCGTGAACGAAGGAATCATTCGCGGTCATCGCGAGGGAATTCTGACGAGCACGACTTTGATGGCCAATGGTCCGGCTTTTGATGATGCTGTGCAGCGAGCCAACGCGAATCCCACGTTGGGAGTCGGCTGCCACCTGGTACTCATCGGCGGCAAGTGCGTCGCTGACAGGGAAGACGTTGCATCGTTGGCTGATGCGGATGGCAATCTGCCGGAGTCGCTGCCAAAGCTCGTCGCCAGGCTCAGTTCCGGAATGATCTCCGGCAAGGACATTGCACGAGAGCTGCGAGCACAGATCGAAAAAATTCGCGCCGCCGGAATCAGCCCGACGCATCTGGACACCCACAAACATACGCACGCGCATCCTCGTGTGATGGAAGCGTTGGGAAAAGTCGCCAAAGAGCTTGGAATCAGGCGAGTACGGAAGCCTGCGGAGAACCTTCATGATTCCTGGCAGACGATGCAGGCCGACGGTCAGGGCATCTCCATGCAATTAGTGGCCGCGGGGGCGGTGCGCGCCGTAGCTCCGCGCTTCCGCGCAATTTCGCGCAAGTACGGGCTGATGTTCCCGGACCATTTTCTGGGATTGGCGATGACGGGACAGGTGAGCGCCACAGCATTGCGCGGCATGATTGATACGCTGGGTGAAGGCAGCACCGAGATAATGCTACACCCAGGAGTGAGCGACGACGATCTGGCCCGTTCAGGGACGCGGCTCCGAGAACAGCGCGAAACGGAATTAGCGGCGCTTCTGGACCCCGGCGTGCGCAGTGCGCTGCGCGAACGAGGGGTTCGCTTAATCAGCTATCGCGAGTTAAACTAAGAAGATGCGGGAGCACTCCAACACGCCGCCACGTTTCTCCCTGGTGGTGCCCTTCCACGACGAGCAACAGAGCGTCCGCGAACTGCACAAGCAGCTGAGCGAGATCATGACCGGAAGATTTGAACCGGTTGAATTCATTTACGTAGACGATCAGAGCTCGGACGCCACCCCCCAGATACTCGCGGAGATTGCCGCAGGGGATCCGCGAGTCGCGGTGCTGCGCCTGAAGCGTAATTATGGCCAGACCACGGCGCTCGCCGCGGGATTTGATTACGCGTCCGGAGATGTGGTCATTTCCATGGACGGCGATCTGCAGCACGATCCTGCGGACATTCCGGCGCTATTGGAGACTCTGGACGCTACCGGATGCGACATCGTGAGCGGTTGGCGGCAAAAGCGCGTGGATAATTTTATTCTGCGGCGATTGCCGTCACGAGTTGCCAACTGGATGATGGCCAAACTGTCGGGTGTGACCATCCACGACTTCGGGACGACCTTCAAGGTATATCGGCGCGAGACCATCAAAGACATTCCCCTGTACGGCGAAATGCACCGCTTCATTCCCGCGCTGGCGGCGTGGAACGGAGCCAAGATTGTCGAAGTTCCGATAAGGAACGTGGTGCGGCCGGACGGCCAGTCGCACTACGGCATTTCACGGACGCTGCGCGTTTTTTTCGACATCATCACGATTCGCTTCTTGATGCGATACATGACGCGCCCGCTGCACTTTTTCGGACCTCCAGGTCTGTTGGGATTGTTTTTTGGCGGCGGGATCATGGCGTTCCTGCTGTTCGAGAAGCTACTGTGGTGGCAGCTAGACCTTTTCGTTCTGCATGGACCGCTTCTCATCCTGGGAATGATGCTGACCTTGTTTGGCGTCCAATTATTGGCCGTCGGGCTCATCGGCGAGCTGCTCATGCGCACTCACTTTGAATCGCGAGCCAACCCGATCTATCGCGTGGAGCACGTCTACGGTGGCGCGGAAACCGCTGACATTTCAGCCTACCCCAAAGCAAAAACGCTTGCGTCCAGGCAAGCTGGCAGATAAATTGTCGGCTGTACGGTCGTCTGTATAGCCGGCGGAACTACATCTCCGGAAATAATCGTCGCTCGCCGCGGGTGAAAACCAAAATCGGGCGAGATTGAGGCAACTTTGCGCAGGGCTATTCTGTGCGGTGGTATCGCTTTAATGCTTGCTGCAATTGTGTGGGCGGGCGGCGACCCGTGGAAGTCCAAGCCGTATCAGCAGTGGGACGCGAAGGACGTTCGCAGGGTGCTCGACGACTCGCCATGGGGTAGGACGGTGCAAGTGGAGGCTCCTTGGTTGAAGGGTGACGCCGGCGCGGACGCTTCCGACGGTGGCGCGGCACCAGCGGGGCCCGGAGGCAGGAGCGGACAAGGTTCACGGCAAGGGGTCGGCAACGAGTTGGGTGCCGGTCCTCAGGTGACCCTAGCCACGTTCATCGTGCGCTGGTCGTCCTCGCGGACCATCCGTGAAGCTATTGTGCGCAGCGCTATGTTGTCCGGACAGATTAAGGAAGACGCAGCCGCGCAAGAGCTTGCACAGCCGGTGGAATCGTACGAAATAGTGGTGGCCGGACCGGACATGAAGCCGTTTCAGTCGGTGGACGAGAAGATTTTGCAGAACGGCGCCTTCCTGATCGACCGCAAGACGAAACAGAAAATCTCTCCGACGAGCGTCAAGATCCAAAACACCGATGATGGGAAACGGATCCAGTCGGTAGCGTTTATCTTCCCGAAGAAATCGGACACCGGGATTTCCACGATTTCTGCGGAGGAAAAAACGGTGGATTTCTTGAGCGTCGTCACCAACGTGAAAATACAGGTGAGTTTCGACATCTCCAAAATGACGGACACGGTGGGGCGCGATCTTTAATCTCGGTCGCGCAGACCTCCACGTGAAATAAACAAGGAGCGTTCATGAATGTAGCGGCTCGGTTCGGATGGGTTTGCGTTCTAGTGGCGATGACGACGGGGCTCGCGAGCGCCCAGATGGGAATGCATGCCGGTCCGGCCATGCGCGGAATATTTAATCCGGTCGTGGGTTCAGGGGGCCAATACGAGGTCACGACGGAGAAAGGCGACAAGATGGTGATGGAAATCGCTATCGTCGGCAAGGACTCCGTGGACGGCAAAGACGGTTACTGGTTTGAGATGACCATGTCCAATACTCAAATGGGACAAATCGTTACGAAGACTCTGACGGTGGTGGAGGGGCAGGACACCGTCGTTTCCCGCGTCATTATGCAGATGGCGAACCGGCCGCCAATGGAAATGCCGGCGCAGATGTCCAAGATGAACGGCCAAAAACAGCCGGCCGACATCCGCGATCGGGCCGAGGATGTGGGATCTGAAACTGTTACAACTCCGGCCGGAACTTTTACGGCCGAGCATTACAGGATGAAAGATGGTTCAGGGGACGCGTGGGTGGCGCCGAAGGCAGGGCCGTATGGTCTGGTGAAATATCAGGGCAAGGATACTTCGATGGTTCTGACGAAGGTCATCACAGATGCCAAGGACAAGATTACCGGGACGCCGCAGCCGTTCAATCCGATGATGTTCCAGCAGCAAGGACAGCAGCATCCGTGATAGAAATTCTGTAGTTTAGGCACGAAGAGGCGCCCCGACAGGCTCCGGGGCGCCTCTTCTTTTTTTTTAAGGCGCGTTTCAGCAGAGCCGGCGAATCTCAAAGGACTGGGGGGTCCTGCGACATGGCGTCCACTGAGGATAAGTTCTACCGCGCGCGCATCACGCATCGTGAAAACTTCGCGCCAGACCTATGGAAGGTCAAGATCGAGCCGGGCGGCGAATTCAATTTTGTGGCAGGGCAGTATGCGACTCTGGGCGTGGAGTCACCGTTAAAGCGGGTAGAACGCGCATACTCGATCGTATCTTCGCCCTATGAACGCGAGCTGGAAATCTTCATCGAGCTTGTGCAACACGGAGAATTGACTCCGTTGCTGCACCAACTCCAGGAGGGAGATGAGCTGTCCTTGCGAAAAATCGCCAAGGGCCGCTTCACCCTGGATTTGAAAAGTGGACACCGCAACCATTTGCTGCTCTCGACGGTCACCGGCATTGCCCCGTATGTTTCCTACATCCGTACGCTCAATGCCGATTGGAAGGCGAACAAATTTCCAGGTGAGCTGCGCCTCTACGTGATCCAGGGCGCCAGCCGTTCGTGGGAATTTGGTTATCGTGATGAACTCGAGCGGATCGCACAGGAAGCGCCGTGGCTGACGTATGTCCCGACTGTAAGTCGTCCCTGGGAAGATACGGCTTGGCGCGGAGAAACCGGACGAGTGGAAGACCTTATCCGCAAGTACGCGCACGAGTGGAGGCTCGACCCCGCCGATAGCACCGGATACCTTTGCGGACATCCGCAGATGATTGAGCTGGGGAGGGGCATTCTGCTGCGCGGCGGTTTCGCGAAAGAATCCTTGCGCGAAGAAGTCTACTGGGTTCCGCCGCGATAAGAACTCCAATTCTGACGGGCGCGTGCAAGGGGCCTTGCGGCGCCCGCCAGTAAGGGAATCCGTCGCGAGCTAATCATTCGTGTCCGGACTCGCGGCGGCAACTTGTTCGATGGTGCTTTCAATCGCGCGCAGGGGAGCTGAGACGTGCACGGTTTCATCGTCGTCCGTGACGTCAACCACCACCGAGCCGCCACGTTTGGCCACCAGCACATGCTGTCCGGGCTCTCGGACTTCTACCAGGGTCAGGTCTTCGCCCGCGCGCAGCTGCTCGAGCCCCGCGCGAATGGTGGGCATCCACGGTTGAATTTCGCGGGCCGCGCGACCCAGTTTGCGGCTGGGGATGAAATGCGTTGTGATGGGAACCAGCATGGCCGGCGCGAGAACGTAAACGTGATGCGCCTCCGGCTGCCGCTCCACTACGTTCACTTCGATCATCCCTTCGCTGCAGATCAGGCCAAGACCCGCCACCGCCGTTCCTGCAATTCCCAACGCCACTTTTCCCAGAAGAACCATTCCGCACCTCCTGTGCGAATTTGCGTCTATTCCGAAGAGCCGTGCGAGTCAATCCATATGCGCACGTGCTCCGTGGCGTCCTGCACGGTCACCAGCACGGCATCGCCCGCGTCGCTGAGGGCGCGAATGGCCGCAGCCACGTCAAGCTCGTTGTCTTTCGTCGTGGAAAATAGCGCATCCACCACCTTCATCGGGATGGTGACGTCCACCTTTTCGCCGTCTTTGCCCTTGTCCAAAACGTGGATGATCAAGTTGCCGTTCGATTTGGCTACGCGCACGTCCTGATCTTTCTCCTTCACGGTGACAAATTCATTGTCAGGAGCGGTGCGGATGGCGTCCAGTATTGTGCGAACGTCCACGCCGTTGAAGTCGGATTCGCCGATGGTTACGTGGCCGTTGTGGAGTGTTCCCTTATTGATGGTGGGCAGGATTGCTTGCGCCATCGAAAGCGGAACGTTCACGTTCACACTCTCGCCTTTCGAAGCGTCGTCCACCTTCACGTGCAGGTAGCGCTCCGTCGTTGCCGGCGCGCCCGCTGCTGTTACCGCTAGATTGCTCATCGTCAGTGCCAGCACACAACACACCCCGATCGCTCGAATTCCTTTTCGCATGTGTGGAAGCCTCCCGTGCTCTTCCTGCACCTAAGTACGGAGGCACTGGGAGAAATGTTCCGTAGATTTTTGCGTCGGATGATTTATCTTCGACCGAGAGGCGAGGGGAACTAGTCGCGCTGGGGCTTGAAATAAACAGCGGCCAGCGGCGGGACTTTGAGCTTGAGGGACCACGGGCGGCCGTTCCACGGAATTGGTTCGGCGCGGACGCCTCCGGCATTTCCGGCGTCGCTCCCTTCGTAATACACGGAATCGGTATTCAGGATTTCGCGATAGAACCCCGCGGCGGGCACGCCGATCCGGAAATCCAGGCGCAATACCGGCGTGAAGTTGCAGACCACCACTACGAAGTCCTCCGGGTTCCGCGCCCGCCGGATGAACGAGAGAATGCTCGCGGCGGCATCGTTCGCGTCAATCCATTCGAATCCGGCCCATTCGAAGTCCACCTCGAAGAATGGCCGCTCCGTCGTGTGCAGGCGATTCAGGTCGGACAGGAGCCGCTGCACTCCCCGGTGCGCTGGTGAGTCTTCCAGGGACCAGTCCACGCTACCTTCTTCCCAGAATTCATTACGTTCCGCCAGCTCGCTCCCCATGAAGAGCAGCTTCTTTCCCGGATGCGCGTACATGTAGCCGAAGAGCAGCCGGAGATTGGCGAATTTCTGCCAGTCGTCGCCCGGCATTTTTTCCAGGAGCGTTCGTTTGCCGTGCACCACCTCATCGTGGGAGAGTGGCAAAACGAAATTTTCCTGGAACGCATAAATCATCGAAAAGGTGAGCTCGTTGTGGTGATGCTGGCGAAAGAGGGGATCGAGGGCGAAATATCGCAGCGTGTCATTCATCCATCCCATATTCCACTTCAAATCGAAGCCCAGGCCGCCGACGTATGTGGGGCGCGATACCGCCGGCCACGATGTGGATTCTTCGGCAATCATCAGCGCGCCGGGATGCCTGCTGTGCAGCACTTCATTCAAATGTTTCAAGAACGCAATCGCTTCCAGATTTTCGCGACCGCCAAAGGCGTTCGGAATCCATTCACCCGGCTTGCGCGAGTAATCGAGGTACAGCATGGAGGCGACCGCGTCCACGCGCAGTCCGTCGAGGTGATACTTATCCAGCCAGAAAAGCGCGTTCGAGACCAGAAAGTTCTGCACTTCATTTCGACCGTAGTTGAAAACCAGCGTGCCCCAGTCCGGGTGCGCGCCGCGCCGTGGATCGGCATGTTCGTAAAGATGCGTGCCGTCGAACAATCCCAGGCCGTGCGCGTCGCGCGGGAAGTGCGCCGGAGTCCAATCCAGAATTACGCCGATATCTTGCTGATGGCAGCGGTCCACGAAATACATGAAATCAGCGGGCGAACCGAAACGGCTGGTCACGGCAAAGTAGCCGACGGTCTGATATCCCCAGGAAGCGTCCAGTGGATGTTCCATGATCGGCAGCAGCTCGATATGAGTGAAGCCCATGCGTTTCACATAAGGCAGCAATTCTTCGGCGAGCTCGCGATAGGTCAGCCAGCGATTTCCTTCGTCCGGCTTGCGCCGCCAGGATCCGGCGTGCAATTCATAGATGGTCATCGGCGAATGGAGCCAGTCACGCAGCGAGCGCGATTCCATCCACGCCGTGTCGTTCCACTTGTGGCCGTCGATTGTACGCACCACAGATGCGTTGTTCGGCCGCATTTCGCCGGCGAACCCGTATGGGTCGGTCTTCAAACCGAGTTGATTCCCGACTTGGGAAAGAATCTCGAATTTGTACACCTCCCCTTCATCCAATTCGGGGATGAAAATCTCCCAGATGCCGCTGGATCCGCGGTGGCGCATCGCATGGACGCGGCCGTCCCAGAAGTTGAAGTTGCCAACGACGCTGACGCGCCGCGCGTTGGGCGCCCACACGCCGAAATGCACGCCGCGCACGCCTTCAACCTCGCGCACGTGCGCGCCCAGTTTTTCATATTTCTGATAGTGCGTGCCTTCGCCGGATAGATGCAGGTCATACTCGGTGAGGACGGGCGGGAACGCGTACGGATCGAAAGTCTCGAAAACATTTCCGTCGCTGAATCGAATCTGCAGGCGATACGCCTCCGGGGCCACGGCTTCGCTGTTCGCCTTCCCGGCGACGCTTGAGGGAATGCGCGCTTCAAACAGCCCCTCGCGATGTATTTGGAGAGCGCGGTGCGGTTCCGCTTTCTTGCCCCAAAGCACCGTCACTTCCTCCGCGTTGGGACGAAAGACGCGGATCGCCAGCGACTTCTTTCCGTCCTGCTCCGTCCAGTGCGGCCCCAAAATCGCGAAGGGATTGGAATTTTCGCCGCGCACAATTTGCGCGAATTCATCATGCAAGG
Source organism: uncultured Acidobacteriota bacterium (assembly GCA_963748395.1). Taxonomy (GTDB): domain Bacteria; phylum Acidobacteriota; class Terriglobia; order Acidiferrales; family UBA7541; genus Palsa-295. Next base: position 514,687 of record CAVVIP010000001.1, read on the forward strand.
TATCGCGGGGCTTCTCTGCGGGAGTCTTCGGTTTGTCTTCTTTGCCCATAACGCTCAAACTTCCGATGCCATTGTCCGGCGCACCATCTTACCGGAGCGGACGCGCCACGCCAAACTCACGTCCGCGTGAATCCGGCCGCGTCAAACTTGCTGGACTTGATCGCCGAAGCCCGATAGCCTAGCCGGCGACCCTGGGGCGCACGGCGGGGTCCCATTCAAGAAGGAGACTGCTCATGAAACAGTTGGCACGCTTAATTTTCCTGTTGGCGATTCCGGCGCTACTCCTCGGTTGCGCAGGCACGACGCGCGCTCAGGAGGGCGCACAGCCGAAAACTCCTCCTCCGCCGGCCCTAGCTGTTCTGGAGAACTGGAACGACGTGGGGAATCGGCTGGTGGCCATGGCGCAGGACTGGCCCGAAGATAAATACTCCTACAAGCTGAATCCGGCCGTGCGCACCTTCCAGGAAGTTTTGCTGCACATAGCGGGATCGAACTACGACCTGATCAACCATCTGGCCGGGACGAAGGTCGGCGAGGCGCAGAATGATCCGCCCGTCAGTCAGTACAAGACCAAGGCGGAAACGATCGCGTATCTGAAAAAATCAGTGGAAGACGGTGCCGCGCTCATCCAGAAGGAAGGCGACGCCGAAGTAGTGAAGCACCTATCGGGGTGGATCGGCTACACCGAGCATATGGGCGAGCATTATGGATTGCTGGTGGCGTACTACCGTGCGAACGGCGTCGTTCCACCGGAGTCTCGCCCAAAGAAGTAGACGCAGCGGGTCCGATTCCTTTCGAAAGCGGGAGATCGTGGCGCGGAGACTTCGCCCCAGGGCGTGGATGCCAGCCACGATCCTCGTTTTTGGCGTCTGGACGCGCCCGCTGAGTTGAGCCCGTTTTAATCTCAAATTCCCGCCAAAACCACTGCGTTCCGTTAGGCCTCTACACCACCGAAATGGCGTTTTTACCGCACCTAAGTTATAGGAAATGTGAGTGCTTAGTACGAACGTACCATTGTGACCCATGCCCCCGCAATTTATACAAGATGGAGGGGGATCCTCGGAACGAGCGCCTTATTCCCCGACACGGAAAATGTCGAAAAAGATTGCCGCGTTGCGAAACAACGGGGAAGGCTCGCCGCGCACCGATTCGGGTGCGCGCGTTGCCAATCTCCCTCACCCCGCCGGCGATGGCGTACCCGCGAGCTCGTTTCCGCCGTGCCTGGATTTCCAGCTGCTGTTCTCCAGCCATCCTCAGGCGATGGTCGTTCTTGACGTAAACCGCCGCATTCAGATGTGCAACCCGGCCTTCGAGAAACTTTTCAAATACGACCAGTCTGAAATTCTAGGCGCTGAGCTCGACGTGCTGCTCGCCCCCCAGGAATTCCAGGACGAAGCGCTGCAATTAAGCGAGAGCGCAGCTGGTGGCGAGACGGTGCGCGCCAACACCAAGCGCCGCCGCAGCGACGGCTCGTTCGTTGACGTGCAGATCACCTGTGTGCCGCTACAGCAGGATGGAAAGGTTGTCGGCTGCTACGGAATTTATCAGGACATGACCGATCGGCGCGAAGCGGAGCGCGCGCAGCAGGAAGCGGAGAAACGACTCAGCTTGCTGTTCGAGAACGCGGTGGAAGGAATTTTTCAGACGACCGTGGATGGCCAGTTGCTGAGCGTGAACCCGGCGCTGGCGCGCATGTGCGGCTACGGTTCTCCGACGGAGATGCTCGCCACGGTTCATGATATAGGCAAAGATTTTTACGCCGACCAGCAAACGCGCAGCGAATTCCAGCGTTTGATGGAGGAAAACGGCGCGGTCGAGGCCTTTGAATATCAACTTCGCAAAAAAAATGGCGCACTCATCTGGATTTCTGAAAACGCCAGAGCAATTCGCGATTCCCAGGGTAAGGTCACAGCCTATGAAGGCACGATGGAAGACATTACGGAGCGGAAACGTTCCGAGCTCGAGCGGCAGATTACTTTCGAAATAATCCACGGCGTGAACGTCACCGACAACCTGGACGAACTGCTCTACCTGATTCATCAATCGCTCAATAAAGTACTGTACGCGGAAAACTGTTTCGTGGCGCTGTACGAATCCGCTACAGGAATGTTCCACTTTCCTTTCTTCGTGGACCAGTTTGACGAAGCGCCTCCTCCGCAGCAAGTCGGGAGGAGTTGTACGGCGTACGTTTACCGTACCGGCCGCGCCGTGCTGATTCCACAGCAAGTTTTCGATCAGCTCGCAGCGGATGGAGAAGTGGAGCTGGTGGGGACGCCTTCGCCCTCCTGGCTTGGCGCGCCTTTGCGGACCCCTGCTGCCACCATCGGCGTCTTGGTGGTGCAGCACTACGAGAATGAAGCTGCGTACACGGAGCGCGACCTGGAATTCCTGGCCTCCGTCGGCGGCCAGATCGCGTTAGCGATCGATCGTAAGCGCGCTGAAGAGAAGATTCGCGAGAGCGAAGCGCGGCTGCGCGTGCTGGTGGAACAATTACCCGCAGTCCTGTGGACGGTCGGCAAGGACCTTTGCTTCACTTCGGCGCTGGGCGCTGGACTGACGCGCTTGGGACTGAAACCGAATCAGATTGTGGGCGTCTCGCTGTTCGATTACTTCGAAACGAGCGACCCCACGTTCCTGCCCATTGCTGCCCATCGCCACGCGATCGCCGGCGAGCCCATGAGCTTTCCCGTGGAATGGAAGGGCGGGACGTACACATGCCATGTGGAGCCACTGCGCACCGCAGAAGGAGAGCTACAGGGCGCGATCTGTATGGCGCTGGACATCACCGACCGTAAGCAACTGGAAGAGCAGCTCCGCCAGGCGCAAAAGATGGAAGCAGTTGGGCGTCTGGCCGGAGGGATCGCTCACGACTTCAACAATCTTTTGATGGTCATACAGGGCTATGCGGATTTAATGACTGAGCGCCTTGCCGAAGGTGATCCGCTGCGCCGCAACGCCGAGCAGATTCAAACCGCGTCGCAACGCGCGACGTCCCTCACGCGCCAATTGCTGGCCTTCAGCCGCAAGCAAATGCTGGCGCCGAAAGTACTAAGCATCCAAAGCGTCGTTGCGGAAATGGAAAAAATTCTGCGCCGCCTGATCGGCGAGGACGTTCAGCTCGAGACATCCAGCGTCGCGGACCTCGGATTAGTCAAAGCTGATCGCAGCCAGATCGAGCAGGTGATTCTGAATTTGGCGGTCAATGCGCGCGATGCCATGCCCGAAGGCGGGCGCTTAACGATCGAAACCGCCAACGTGGATCTCGACAAATCATTCTCACACTCTTCCGTGATGCTTTCGCCCGGGCCGTACGTAATGCTCGCCGTCACCGACAACGGTTGCGGCATGGACGTCGAAACGCAGGCCCACATTTTCGAGCCCTTCTTTACGACCAAGGAAAAGGGCAAGGGCACAGGGCTCGGCCTTGCGACCGTTTACGGCATCGTCAAACAAAGCGGCGGCTACGTGTGGGTCTATAGCGAACCGGGACGCGGAACCAGCTTTAAGGTCTACTTGCCTCGCGTCTGGGATGAGCAAACGACGCAGGGTCGCGATCGCAGACTAGACGGACAGGCGCTGCCACAGGGCACTGAAACGATTTTGTTGGTCGAAGATGAAAAAGGAGTGCGCGAACTCGCACGCGAATATCTGCAGATGACCGGTTATACCGTCATCGAAGCGGAGAACGGCCACACCGCTCTGGAATTGGCCGCTCTTCATTCCGGGCCGATTCACCTGCTGATGACCGACGTGGTGATGCCTGGCATCAGCGGCCGCGAACTTTCCGAGCGGGTCAAGACGATCCGTCCCGACATTCGGGTTCTTTTCATGTCCGGCTATACCGACCAGGCTGTGGTACACCACGGAATTCTGGAAACCGATGCGGTCCTGTTGCAGAAGCCGTTTACGGTGGCGGCGCTGGCAGCGAAGTTGCGAGACATATTAAACGTCGAATTGGCTCGATAGGCGCTTCCTCTTATTTCGCTCCTCCACATCAATATCAGCAGTTTTCAGACTCGATTGATCTTTTCTCTTTTCGCCGCGCTGTTTCTGCCTGGAACAAATGCGTTCATCCGAACCATCGCCGTACCAGCGCTCTCGACGATTCGGGTGATTGCGAAACGTATTCCGCAAGGAAGTCTCGTCAAGTCATGCGCTTCGGCGCTAAAGGATACACTCGCTTGCTTGTCCCCTTTGGCGCTTCAGATGCTTCTGGCAAGTACGTCAGGCCGGAAGAGAAAAGGCACCGGGTACTGCGAAGGGGACTCATGGGGACTATGACAGCGCAAGTGAGCGTTGATATGCACAACACCGTTACCGAAGAACTGATTTCAGCCCGCCGATTGTGGACGGCGGTGCTTCTGAACGCCGTCGAAGACTGGCGCACGGGCACGCTGCGCGCACGCCGCGAAGCGCAGGTATTTCTTTTTGAGAACGACGAAGATTTTGAGATGGTTTGCACCGCTGCGGGATTGGATTCGAACGATTTTCGCGTCCGCCTGCTGAAAGTTGGCCGTCGCGTCGCGATGCGAGCGCCCATATCTCTTTGTTTCGCGACCTAATCCGTTTACACAGCGTCGGCGATGGCGAGCGACGAATCGTCCAGTAGCACACCGTGAAATAGCGTAGAATTTCCCGATTGCGGATTTGCGCGGGAAATAATGACGCAGGCAAACGGAAAGACTCCATGTCCGGAAAAGCAATTGCTCGTTTGTTGCGCCCGCACTAGCCTTGCGCCCGAAGTCGCAACAAGAATTCGCAAGCTTCTTGCCGGGCAGCTGGATTGGGATTACCTGTTGTGGGAGGCCGAAGAAAACTCCATCACGCCGCTGCTTGCACGCCATCTCGCGGCCGTCACTTCCGGCGCCGCACCGCCGGCCGCCCAGGAGCAGCTGAAGAACACATGCCGCGCCAATACGGTTCGGTGCCTGTATCTAACCGCCGAACTGATCAACATCCTGCGCCTCTTCCAATCCCAGAATATTCCCGCCATACCATATAAGGGTCCCGTTCTCGCTGCTCAGGCCTATGGCGACATCGCACTCCGCGAATTCGAAGATCTGGACATCATCCTCCGACAAAGCGACGTTGCGAAAGCGCACGAAATCATCGTATCGCTTGGATATAATCCGAAATTTGATTGGATACTTTCGCCCGGAGCCGCCGCATCGCTGGTTCCCGGTGAGTACAATTACCGCGACGAGCCTCGCCGCGCCATGGTCGAACTGCACACCGAGATCACGCTGAGGCATTTTCCCGTCAAGCCAGACCTGGACGTTTTCATCCGTAACCTTGCACCGGTGCGCGTCAGCGATCGCGAGATCCCTACATTTACTGCGGAAGATCTGCTGCCGATGTTGTGCATTCACGGGTCAAAGGATTTTTGGGAACGGCTCTCCTGGATCGCGGACGTCAGCGAGCTGGTCCGCTCGCACCCTGCGCTTGACTGGGATCGTGTGCAGCAATTTGCCGAGCCTTTGCACGCGACACGCATGTTGAACTTGGGCCTCGCGCTTGCCACACGTGTGCTCGACGCAGCCTTGCCCGCCGAGGTGAACGCGCGAGTACACGCGGACCGGGTGGCGGGCGAAGTGGCGGTCGAGGTCCACCAAAGACTGTTAAGCCGTCCGTTTCGCACGCTGGATGCCGCGGGCAGATTTCACTTCCGCCGGCGAATGCTTGCGGGGAATCTCGACGGCTGGCGCTATGCCACGCGTCTCGCCGTAGTCCCATCGGAAGATGATTGGCAGATGATGCGTCTGCCGCACGCTTTGTCGCCGCTGTATATCGCGCTGCGTCCGCTGCGCCTGCTGCGAAAATATGGCTGGGCCGGGCGCCGGGACGCGAAGCTCCCATCTTGATCACTCGGATCCGTTTGGTTTGACCCGGCGGTCTGCCTCGTTTCATTCTGGAACAGTTTCTGAAATTTCCTGCCGCGTGCTCGAACCGCGAGCTAGCATAGCCCGTCGATTTCTTGCTGAACGGAATAGCCAAGGGTGGATCTGAATCTCTGATGAGCGCGGCCACTGCAGTTTCCAGAATTCAAGTCGAGCACGCGCAACAGTCGGCGCCAGCTGCAACAGATCGCCGCATCGCCGAACAGATTCGCAACCAAGGTTCAGCGTGCATCCGTATTCACTCGCGCGACGTGATTGCTCGCCTCCGACCGGGCGATCAGGTCTTCGTACGGAAGTGGGAGTTTACGCAAGTTGCGGTTGGCGACGTGATCGCGTACGAACGGGGAAGCCGCTTGTACATTCAACGTGTGCTGCGGCACACGCATCTGCCAACTCTAAATGGACGAGGCAGCTTTTTCGTGACGAGGGACGACGCTAACGTCAATGTGCTGGTTTCGGCGCAGGAATTCCTCGGCCGCGCCACACGCATTCATCGGCGCAACCGGCACATAGACCTTGAGTCCATGGGCCAGGTGTTGATTGGACGCATAATATCCATCGTTTCCCGCTGGCGCCGTGTGGCCCACGGCCCGCTGCGATTAGCGAATAACTCCACCATCTCAACCAACGATCGCGCGCATTCCTAGCGAAAGCCGATCGCGGATTCGATTGCCTGCACCCATTTCTGATTCGTACGCATCCATTCTAATTGTGCGGTAGAATACTGATTCGCGGTGGCCCGTTCCTGGATCCGGCCGCGGGGCTGCCAGTCCTGACGATCGCACTGATTACCTGAACTCTTCAGCTAGGAGGCATTCATCATGAGCACTACCGTAAGACCCACCACCCCGTCGGACGCTGGCAAACCCTCCCAGAATCCCTTGAAAGAACTGATCAAATTCGGGCAGTCCGTCTGGCTGGATTACATTCGCCGCGACCTGCTCACCTCCGGCGAACTGAAGCGGCTGATTGATGAAGACGGCTTGCGCGGCATGACTTCGAATCCCTCCATTTTTGAAAAGGCCATTGCCGGCAGCTCCTTGTACACACAGACGCTGGAGGAGCTCGAAAAGCGCAAGGACCTCGACGTCAAAGGTCGCTACGAAGAACTCGCCATCAAGGACATTCAGGACGCTGCGGATTTTCTGCGCCCCGTCTACCAGCAAACCAACAAGCGCGACGGCTATGTGAGCCTGGAAGTTTCTCCCTATCTCGCGCACAAGACCCAGGAAACGCTGGACGAAGCGCGCCGCCTCTGGAAGCGCGTGGGGCGCGAGAACTTGATGGTGAAAGTGCCCGGCACGCCGGAGGGAATTCCCGCTTTCCAACAATTGATCAGCGAAGGGATCAACATTAACGTCACGCTGCTTTTCGCGTTTGACGTGTACGTGCGCGTGGCTGAAGCCTACATCACCGGGCTTGAAGCATTTGCGAAAACCGGCGGCGACGTGAGCCGCATCGCCAGCGTCGCCAGCTTTTTCATTAGCCGCATCGACACTTTGGTTGACGGCGAAATTGACGCCAAGCTGAAGACTGCGACGAACCCAGACGATCAGGCGCTCCTGCGCAGTCTGCACGGCAAAGTGGCTATCGCCAACGGCAAACTCACCTATCAGCGCTACAAGCAGATTTTCAGCGGCTCGCGTTGGGATGCTCTGGCCGCGCGCGGCGCCCAAACGCAGCGCGTACTGTGGGCCAGCACCAGTACGAAGAACCCGGCGTACAGCGACGTTTATTACGTCGAGGAATTGATCGGCCCTGATACCGTGGATACGATTCCGCCCGCGACCTTTGACGCATTCCGCGATCACGGCAAGCCGCGCGCCAGCCTGGAAGAAAATGTCCAAGCCGCGCAAGAGACCATGCAGGGTCTGGAACGCGCCGGCATTTCCATGAAGGCTGCCACGGACAAGCTCACCGCGGACGGCGTGAAACAATTTTCCGACGCCTTCGACACCCTGCTCGCCGCCGTGAAGAATCGCGCCGCGAAAGCGGGCGCTGCGTCGTAAGGTCTTGTGGTTTTCGATCCTCGCACTCTTGAGGCGCGTGGATGAAGTCCCGCGCCGAATCGCTCCGCAGCATCGCCGGACAATCGTTTGACGTTTGCGTGATCGGTGGCGGCGCCACTGGCTCGGGCTGCGCCCTTGATTCCCAATTGCGCGGATTCCGAACCGTGCAGTTCGAAGCCGGCGACTACGCTTCCGCCACCTCCAGCACCTCCACGAAGATGGCGCACGGCGGCGTGCGTTACCTCGAAGAAGCCATCCGCGGCTTCGATCCCAAGGAATACGCCGTACTGAAACGCGCGTTGCACGAGCGCATACACATGCTGCGCAACGCTCCGTTTCTCACCACTACCAGGCGATTCATCACTCCGTGCTTTCGCTGGCTCGATATTTTGTATTTCGAAATCGGCTTGAAACTCTACGATTGGATCGCCGGGCGCGACGGTCTCGCGCCCAGCACCTACCTTTCGCGCGATCAGACGTTGCGCTTGATCCCAACGCTCGCGGCGGAACACCTCGTCGGAAGCGTGGCCTACACTGACGGGCAATTCGACGACGCGCGCTACAACATCACGCTGGTGAAGACGTTCGCTGCGGCCGGAGGCGAGACGCTCAACTATGCGCGCGTAGTCGCGTTCGAAAAGGCTCCTGACGGCAAGCTCGCAGCGGCCGAGGTCGAAGACCAGCTCACCCACCGGCGATTCACCATTCGCGCGCGTGCCTTCATCAATGCCACCGGTCCCTACGCCGACACGATTCGTCGCATGGCCACGCCCTCCGCGGTGCCGCGCATGCGCCTAAGCAAAGGCATTCACATTCTTCTTCCACTGGATGTGCTTTCGAGCGACGACGCGCTGCTGGTTCCGAAGACTGAAGACGGCCGCGTGCTCTTTGCGATTCCCTGGTACGGTCGCCTGCTCGTAGGAACCACGGACGACGAAGCAAAGCTGGACGACGAACTCTACGTAAAGAAAGAAGAAGTCGCCTACGTGTTGCGGCAGTTGAACAAATATCTGGCTGATCCCGTGACGCCCAGCCAAATTGTCAGCGGAACGGCGGGCTTGCGGCCGTTGGTGAGTTCCGGCAAGTCGGCCGAAACAAAAAGGCTGGCACGCGATCATGAAGTCGAGCTCGACCAAGCGAGCGGGCTCATCAGCATCATGGGCGGGAAATGGACCACCCATCGCGCCATGGCCGAAGACACGCTCAACGCTACGCAGAAATATCTTGGCGGTGCGGTGCGCCCGTGCTCGACTCTAAACCATCTGCTCCTCGGCTCCGCTGGCCACCCGCCGGACTATTGGCGGTCTCTCGCCACGCAATTTGCGCTCACCGAACTGACGGCGCGTCACCTCGCGCAGAAGTATGGCGTCTGCGCGCCGGACGTAATGAAACTCGCTGACGCCGAACCGGAACTTGCGCGCCCGTTGCTCGAAGGACTCGCTCCCATTCGCGCGGAAGTTGTATTCGGCGCCCGCGCAGAACTCGCAGTCACCATCGAGGACATCCTCGCGCGGCGCATCGGATTGCAGCTGTATGGCTGGCGCGATGCAATCCGTGCCGCCCCCGCCGTAGCAGAATTGCTGGCCCGCGAACTCAGCTGGCCGGAAACCGCAAAGCAGCAGGCGACCGCCGAATATGTTGCGAAAATTCAGGGCTTCATCGAGAAGGCCGGAATTTAGTGCGCGAATCGCGCCGGGACGAGTCGCGGCAGCCTACAGCAGAAACCCGATGTACTGTGCAGCGCTCGCCATTCATGCTGTAATGTCCGCGTGAACGCCGTCGCGTCCGATTACGTGAGGATGACCACATGACACTGAAGGAATACAACAAGAAGCGCCATTTCGACGTTTCGCCCGAGCCTTCCGGCAAGGCCACTTCGGAGAAAAAGCAGGACTCGCACATTTACGTGATACAGAAACATCGCGCCACCGCCCTCCACTACGATTTCCGACTCGAATGGAATGGCGTACTGCTTTCCTGGGCCGTGCCGAAGGGTCCTTCGCTCGATTCGTCAGTGAAGCGGCTCGCGATGCAGGTGGAAGATCATCCGGTAGAGTACGCAAGTTTCGAAGGCGTCATCCCCGAGGACGAATACGGCGGCGGCACCGTGATGGTGTGGGACGAGGGAACGTGGGAACCCGTATTTCCGGACGTGGATGCGGCGCTCGCGAAAGGCGATTTCAAGTTCACGCTGCACGGCAAAAAATTGAAAGGCTCCTGGGTGCTGGTTCGCACTCACGGCTGGGGCAGCAGCTCCGGAAAATCATGGCTGCTCATCAAGCATCGCGACCAGTACACTTCTACGAAAGACGTCACCATCGAAAAGCCGCGCTCGAGCGTGAGTAACAGGCTTCTCGCCGAGATCGCGCGCGATGGCGGCGGCGACGTCGAAAAAGCCGCGACTGGTGATCCAGGGTTCAAACCAAAAAAGGCGGCAGCGCCGAAGAAAGCCGTCGCGGCGAAGAAGACCCGCACGCCTGCGAAGCGCGCAAAACGGAAAGCCGCCGGGTAGATTCCGGTTTGCTGCACAAGGCATCGATGGCCAAACTCCCCGTCACGATTTCTCATCCGGACAAAATCTTCTGGCCAGCGGAGGGTTATACCAAGCTCGATCTGGCAGAGTATTACGCCGCGATTTTTTCGAGGCTCGAGCCGTATGTGAACGATCGCATCCTCTCACTCGAGCGTTGCCCCGACGGGATGCGCGGCAAATGTTTCTACCAAAAAGAAAAGCCCAAGAGTATGCCGCCGAATACTCCGACAAAACGAATTCGCCACGCCGGCGGCTCATCCGAATCAACAAATTATGTAGTCGGTGGCTCGCTCCAGACGCAGCTCGCACTCGTAAATCTCGGGTGCATCGCCGTGCACGTAATGGCCGGCCGTGCCAGCGCCCCGCGCAAGCCGGATTGGCTGTGCATCGAGCTAGACCCCGGCACCGGAAAATTTGCCGATGCAGCCCGTGCGGCTCTACAAGTGAAAGAAGGTCTGGACGCGCTGAAGCTGGATTCCTGCGCCAAGACTTCCGGAAGCCGTGGTATCCACATTTTCGTGCCACTGCGCAGCGGTCCTGACGCGGACGAAGTTCTCGAATTCGCCCGCACATTCGTGGCGCGTGTCGCAGCCTCGCATCCCAAAGAACTCACGGTTGAACATTCAATCGCCGCCCGCGGCCAGCGCGTGTATCTCGATCCATTCCGCAATGGATTCGGACAGACGGTCGTGGCGCCCTATTCAGTTCGCCGCCGCGAGAAGGCGCCTTTTTCCACGCCCTTGGCTTGGTCTGAAGTGAAGCCCACCCTCGCCCCCTCGACGTTCAACCTCGGCAACTTTCAGAAACGACTAAAAGCGAAAGATCCCTGGGCGGATTTTTTTCGAAATCGCCAAAGCCTCAAAGAGGCCGCCAAATCACTGAAAAAGCTCTAGCCCCAGCGGGCGCGTTCGTCCAATTCGCCTGAAATTCAACTCAGTGTTATCCTTGAAGCATTCCGCGCTGTCCTTCTCTGCGGAATCAGTATTGCAGGTGCAAAAATGAGCCACTCCGTGACCTCTGAAGCGCCTGAATGTAAATCACTGGAATGGGCCCACCCGCTCGTCCGAGAGTGGTTCGTAGCGAAATTCGGCACGCCGACGGAGCCACAAGAACTCGGCTGGCCGCACATCCTCGCCAGAAAAAACACCTTAATCTGCGCGCCCACGGGCTCCGGCAAGACCCTCGCCGCTTTTCTTGCATGCATTGACGTGCTGGTGCGCAAAGCGCTGGCGGGCGACCTGCTCGACCAGATCGAAGTTCTGTACGTATCTCCGCTGAAAGCGCTGGGAAATGACATTCAAAGGAATTTGGACGTCCCGCTGGGAGAAATTCTCCAGCTTGCCCACCAACGCGGCTATCTGATGCCCGAAATCCGCACCGCCGTGCGCACTGGCGACACGCTCATCCGTGACCGCCTCGCGATGCAAAAACGCCCGCCGCACATTCTGGTCACCACTCCCGAATCGCTCTACATTCTTCTGACGGCTGGAAAGAGCAGGGAACTGCTGCGCACGGTTCGCACCCTAATCGTGGACGAAATCCATGCGATCGCGGACGACAAGCGCGGTTCACATCTCGCTTTGTCCCTGGAACGTCTGGAAGCGCTCACCGCGCAACCGCTCACCAGAATCGGACTTTCGGCGACGCAGAAGCCGATCGAATTGGTCGGGCAATTTCTCACTGGTAGCGAACGCCCCGCGCCGGTAATCGTGGAAATCGAGCAGCGCCGTCGCCTCGACCTCGCCATCGAAGTTCCGTCCAGCGAACTCGGCCCCATCGCTTCTAATGAAATGTGGGATGAGATCTATCAACGCATCGCCAATCTCGTGCAGCAGCATCGCTCGACGCTCATTTTCGTAAATACGCGCCGTCTCGCCGAACGTCTGGCGCATCATCTCGCTGCTCTGCTTGGCGAAGATGCGGTCGCCTCGCATCACGGAAGCCTTTCGCGTCTCCGGCGCTTGGCCGTCGAATCGAAGCTCAAGGCAGGCGAGATTCGCGCACTCGTTGCCACTGCCTCCTTGGAACTGGGCATTGATATCGGCACTGTAGATTTGGTCTGCCAGATTGGCTCGCCTCGTTCGATCTCTGTGGCGCTGCAGCGCGCCGGACGCGCGGGTCACTGGCGCGGCGCCATTCCCAAGAGCCGCTTCTTTGCCACCACGCGCGACGAGCTTCTGGAATGTGGCGCGTTGGTTCGCGCCATCCGTCACGGGGAACTCGATCGCATCGAAATTCCGCAAGCGCCCTTAGATATTCTCGCGCAACAAATCGTGGCGGCCTGCGCCGCCGAAGACTGGCAGGAAGACGATCTATTCGCGCTCGTGCGTCGTGCGTTTCCGTATCGCGATCTGGATCGCAAGGATTTCGACGAAATCGTCGCGATGCTTTCCGATGGCATCGCGGCCCGCCGCGGCCGTTACGGATCTTACCTGCATCGAGATCAGGTGAACCATCGCCTGCGCGGACGCCGCGGCAGCCGCCTCGCAGCAATCACCGGCGGCGGCGCCATCCCAGATAACGCGATGTACACCGTGGTCGCCGAGCCTGAGGGGACAATGATTGGTACGGTCGACGAAGATTTCGCAGTCGAAAGTTTGCGCGGGGATATTTTTCTTCTCGGGAATTCTTCCTGGCGTATTCGTCGCGTGCAGTCCGGTTCTGTGTCGGTGGAAGACGCCAAAGGCGCGCCTCCCAACGTTCCTTTCTGGCGCGGTGAAGCCCCCTCGCGAACGATGGAACTTTCTCAACAGGTCGCGCACGTTCGCGAAAATGTAGGTGCGCTGACGGAGGGCCTAGCGCCTTCGCCGGATGTGCGCAATTCGCCGCAAGCCGCTGCGGCCATAAAGTGGCTGGAAGATGAATGCGGCATGGACCGCCCCGGCGCCGAGCAAGCCGTACAATATATTGTCGAAGGCCGCGCCGTACTGCGCGCTGTGCCAACGCAAACCACCGTTGTCGCCGAGCGCTTCTTCGACGAGAGCGGCGGAATGCAGTTAGTGATTCATGCGCCGTTCGGCGGCCGCATCAACAAGGCCTGGGGATTGGCCTTGCGCAAGCGCTTCTGCCGCTCTTTTAATTTCGAACTGCAAGCCGCCGCCACGGACAACGGCCTGAACATTTCGCTCAGCGACCAGCACAGTTTTCCGCTCGCCGATGTTTTTCTTTTTTTGCAGGCCGCGAGCGTCGAAGAGCTACTCGAACAGGCAGTACTGACGTCGCCGATCTTCGCCACGCGCTGGCGCTGGGTTGCCGGCCGCTCGCTCGCGCTGCTCCGCTTCATGGGCGGCAAAAAAGTCCCGCCGCCGATTCAGCGCATGCGTTCGGATGATTTGCTGGCTGCCGTCTTCCCGCAAGCGCTGGCCTGCCAGGAAAATATCGCGGGTGACATCGAAATCCCGGACCATCCCCTCGCGCGCGAGACGATGAGAGACGCGCTCACCGAAGCGATGGACGTCGCAGGCTTGAAGGTTGTGCTAGCGGATATCGCCGCTGGCCGCATTCGCTGCGTGGCCGTCGAAACGCCGGTGCCTTCGCAATTTTCCCACGAGATATTGAACGCTAATCCGTACGCCTATCTCGACGATGCGCCACTCGAAGAACGCCGCGCTCGCGCGGTGGAAATGCGCCGCATGCTGCCGGAAGCGGTGCTCTCGGAAATCGGTCGCCTCGATCCCGCTGCCATTGCCGAAGTTCGTGAGGAGGCTTGGCCGGACGTTCGCGACGCGGATGAACTTCATGACGTGCTGCAGGAACTCGTAGCGATGCCAGAAGCTTCGAGCGGAGCTGGCGTAGTCGCGAAGCCCATCGCAGCTTGGGCTGATTATTTCACCGCCCTCGCTGCCGCAGGCCGAGCGATCCGTGCCCGGTGCGGGGTGCGGAGCTACTGGCTGGCCGCCGAAAAAACAAAAACCTTCGCAGCGATTTTCCCAGAGGCCACTTTTGATTCTCAGCCGCCAGACATCGAATCGCAGCAACCGTCGCGGGACGATGCTCTCTTCGCCTCCATCAATGGCTGGCTCGCGCACCTCGGCCCAGTCACGATTCCAGGTCTTGCGAACTTCCTGGGAATTGCGCCGTCTGACGTTGAAAAAACGATGCTGCGCGTGGAAGCCGCCGGTTCCGTATTGCGCGGCCAGTTCACAGATTCATCCAGCGGCGAAACGGAATGGTGCGACCGCCGCGTGCTCGCCCGAATTCATCGCCTGACGGTCGGTGCGCTGCGCAAGCAGATTCAACCCGTGAATGCGGCGCAATTCATGCGCTGGCTCCTCCGCTGGCAGCACGTCACGCCGGAGACACGCCTGCTCGGTGAGCGTGGCACGCTGGAAGCGCTGCAGCAATTGCAAGGATTCGAAGCGCCGGCGAACGCCTGGGAACAGCAAATCCTCGCGCGCCGCATCGCAAACTACGATCCGAACGTCCTCGACCGTCTATGCCTGACGGGAGCGGTCGGCTGGGGCCGCCTTTCTCCGCATCCCGCGATCCTCGGCGAGCACAACGGAGCCACCCGTCGCGTTGTTCCCACCAGCGTTGCGCCGCTCACGTTTTTCATTCGCGAAGACGCAGACTGGATGATTTCGCGGCACACTCTCGACGGTGCAGCCGCTGCCGACGCAGGCGGTGAAAGTGGCGAATCCGTTGGCCTCAGCCACGCCGCGCGCGAAGTGTTAACCCACCTGCGCCTGCGCGGGGCTTCTTTTTTCGCGGACATCGTGCGCGGAACCGGAAAAATAAAAGCGGAGCTGGAAACAGCCTTATGGGAGCTGGTGACCGCCGGCCTGATCACCGCCGATGGTTTCGACAATATTCGCGCGTTGATCGATCCAAAACGCCGCGCCGGTCAGGGGAAAGGCCACAATGCTCGTCCGCGTCACAGCGCCGGACGCTGGTCGTTGCTCTACACCAGCGAAATTCTAGATCACACGCTCGTTCTCGAATCCATCTGCTGGACGCTGCTGAAAAGATACGGCGTGGTCTTCCGCGAAATGGCCGCGCGCGAAACAATGACGCCACGCTGGCGCGAAGTGCTGATCGCCCTGCGCCGCCTCGAAGACCAGGGCGAAATCCGTGGCGGCCGTTTCGTCAGCGGATTCCTCGGCGAACAATTTGCTTTGCCCGTCGCTGTCGAGTCTCTGCGCGCATCGGCCCGGCAAACAGTCTCTGGCGAAGTGGTAACCATCTCCGCCGCCGATCCGCTGAATTTGGTTGGCATCCTGATTCCGGGCGACCGCGTGTCGTCCAGTTCCGGCAAGACGATCACGCTCGTGGATGGTGTCGCGGCCGATCCCGCCGAAGCCCTCGATAATTATTCCGTCGCCGCGGCCGGCTAAGGCGCGCGTTACCCTCGCAGCGCGCGGATCACACCGCTCTTCCCGCCGCAGCGCCCGATGCCCAAGCCCACTGAAAATTAAATCCGCCGAGTTGGCCGGTCACGTCCACCACCTCGCCAATAAAAAACAATCCCGGAACCTTGCTCGCTTCCATCGTCTTGCTCGAAAGCTCGTCGGTGTCCACGCCTCCTGCTGTCACTTCCGCTTTGTCGTAGCCTTCTGTGTCCGCCGGAACCAGAGCCCAATCATGCACGCCGCGTTCAAGTTCATCCAGCTCCTCATTGCTCCAGGTATCCTTAGCCCCCTTCGAAGCAGGGCCATGTATATCGAGCCAGCGAGTGGCGAATCGCTTGGGCAGCACGCCTTGGAACGCCGCGCGCGCCGCAGCAGTATTTCTGGCTCCGCCGTTGCGCATCGCCGCGGTCACATCGCGTCCCGGCGCGAGATCAATCCGCACCGGCTCGCCCTTTTTCCAATAAGACGAAATTTGTAGGATCGCCGGACCACTCAATCCTCGATGGGTGATGAGCATGCTTTCCCTAAAGCGCTGTTCGCCGAACCCAGCGACAACCTCCGCGGAAACGCCCGCCAAATCACAATACTGCTCGCGCTCCTTGGCGCCGAATACAAGCGGCACCAGCGCGGGCCGGGGCTTCTGGATCTTCAATCCAAATTGACGCGCCATGTCGTAGCCGAAAGAAGTCGCTCCCATCTTCGGGATAGAGAGCCCGCCGGTGGCAATCACCAGCGCAGGAGCCTGGAATTCATCCGCATCAGTGCGAACGCAGAAGTCGTCCGTCCGTTGCACCTCGCGAACGCGGACGTTCAAATATATCTTCACTCCGGCGGCCCGGCACTCCTCGTCGAGCATGTGCGTGATCTCGTTCGCCGAACGATCGCAAAAAAGCTGGCCCAGCGTTTTTTCGTGGTAGGGAATTCGGTGTTTTTCAACGAGGGCGATGAAATCCGCCGGGGTATAGCGGGCCAGAGCCGATTTCGCGAAGTGCGGATTCGCGCAGAGGAAATTCTCCGGCTGGCAGTAGATGTTAGTAAAATTGCACCGCCCGCCGCCGGAAATAAGAATTTTCTTGCCGGCACGCTCGCTGCGCTCCAGCACCGCAACGCGTCGCCCGCGTTTGCCGGCCTCGATCGCGCACATCAACCCCGCGGCGCCGACTCCCAGAACCACCACGTCGAATTTATGAATCATTTCGCGATCGTTTTCGGATCATCGTGCCAGCAGACCACCTTGGTTCTTGCGTCTGGAACACACCCCGTTCACGACGCGGCGTCATCTCGGTTTTTGGGACTAAAATAGACGTATGCAGCGGAAAATATTCTGGATCACATTCACCGTTCTCGGCCTGATAGCGGACTTCGCGCTTCCTCTCTGGTGGGCGCTGGCCGCGACGATTCCCATCGGTTACGCGAGCTGGTGGTTTGCCTATCGCAGTGACTGGTTCTAGCCGGCTCTTCACGTTTCAAGCCGCACGTCAACCTATCCGAATTACCTGAATTCCAGCCGCTCTACGCGTCGCTGCGTTTTGCCCCGCGAACTCTTCGAGGGTAAACTGATTCCAGGAGAAGACCAAACAATTTGCCTCCGATTATCAATGCGCAAGGACTCTCGAAGCGATACGGCACCGCGCCTCTGTTCCAGAATATTTCTTTCACCGTCTCGGAGGGCGATCGCATCGGCCTGATCGGCCCCAACGGTTCCGGCAAATCTACGCTCCTGGAAATACTGCACGGCCGAGTGCAGCCCGATAGCGGAAATGTGGCCATTCGCAAAGGAACCAGGCTCAGTTGCGTTTCGCAGATTTCGGAATTTGCTGCGGGAGAAACCGCTCACTCCGTGATCGAGGCCGCGCTCAAAACATCCGGCGTGCCGGAAACGGATCGCGCCTTTCGTACAGCGGAAGCACTCAGCCGCGCCGGCTTCGAGGACTTTGAAATTGCCACCGCCGCGCTATCCGGCGGCTGGAAAAAACGCCTGGCAATTGCCGAAGCGCTCGTCCAGCAGCCCGATATTTTGCTTTTGGACGAGCCCACCAACCATCTCGATCTTGCCGGAATTAAATGGCTCGAGACGCTACTGCAGAACGCTTCGTTCGCCTGCGTAGTCGTCAGCCACGACCGCTACTTCCTCGAAAACGTCGCGGATCACATGGTCGAGCTCGACCGCGCCTATGAAGACGGGTTCCTGCGGGTCAATGGAAACTACAGCCGTTTTCTGGAGGCCAAGGAACAATATCTCCACGCGCAAGGGAAGCGCCAGGAAGCGCTGGAAAATCTGGTGCACACCGAAATCGAATGGTTACGTCGCGGCCCGAAAGCTCGCGCCACCAAATCGAAATCGCGAATTGATAAAGCGCACTCGATGATCGGCGAACTCGCGGACCTGAATAGCCGAACGCGCACCGCCACCGCCAAGATCGAATTCTCGGCCTCCAATCGCCAAACCAAACAGCTCATCGGCCTGGATGCCGTCACGTATACGATCGCCGGCCGTACGCTTTTCAAAAACGTGAATTTCACGCTGCAATCCGGCATGCGCGTCGGACTGGTGGGCCCAAACGGCAGCGGCAAGACCACTCTGCTTCGTTTGCTGCGCGGCGACATTCTTCCCACCGCCGGCAAGATTCAGAAAGCCGATTCGCTGCGCATCGTGTACTTCGATCAAAATCGCCAGCTCGATCCGGACGTATCGCTTCGCCGCGCGCTCGCCCCCGATAGCGATTCCGTGATTTATCAGGAGCGCGTAATTCACGTCGCCGCATGGGCGGCCCGCTTTCTATTTTCGGGCGAAGATCTGAATCGCCCGGTCGGCCGTCTGTCCGGAGGCGAACGGGCTCGCGTGCTGATCGCTCAACTGATGCTGCAGCAAGCAGACGTGCTGCTGCTCGATGAACCGACCAACGATCTGGATATCCCCACGCTCGAGATTCTGGAAGAAAGCTTACTCGAATATCGTGGGGCTCTCGTTCTCGTCACCCACGATCGCTATATGCTCGATCGCGTCTCTACCGTCGTGCTGGGCCTCGACGGTTGTGGCGACGCGGAACGTTTTGCCGATTACTTACAGTGGGATGCCTGGTTGCGATCGCAACAAGCGACCGCCGCCGCGGATCGGGCATCCACCACCGCGCGTAAAGGGCGTTCCAGCGCGCCTCTGGACAACAATCGGCCAGGAGCCGCGACAAAAAAGCTCTCCCACAACGAAGGCCGCGAATTCGCCTCCATCGAGAAACGCATTGCCAAAGCTGAAGAGGACCTTCTCGCCAAACGCGCCGCGTTGGAAGATCCAGAAATCTCGAGCGACGCTCCCCGCCTGCACTCCGCGTACCTGGAAATGGAGTCCGCGCAGAAAACAGTGGACGAGCTGTACGCGCGCTGGGCGGAGCTGGGCCAAAGAACGCCGGAGCAACTGGAAAAATAAGAGCGCTGTCGAGGGGACGAGGAATTAGGGCGCTGCTTGCTGTCTCGCCGCTTGGTTCGGCCAATCCGCGTTCGAATAACCTGGCTACTCCGCTTTGGAAAATTCCCCGAGCAAAGCTTCGTGCAGCCGCAGTTGATGTTCCGCGGATAATTTCGCTCCGGCAGAGGTTAGATAGAAAACGTCTATAGCGGTCTCGCCTTCGGTTTCGATCAGCGCGATTTCGATGTTGCACTGTTCGCGCGAAAATGTAGAGCTGATGCGGTGCAACAACCCCGGTTGGTCCTGCGCGATAATTTCGATCAGCGTGCTGTGCGCGGAGCAGGCGTCGTCGGTCTTCACGCGCGTTTCCACCTTCACTTTCGGTGCGCGCTTTTTCTCGGAGCGCAAACGGTCGCTCAGCATGCGGTCCAGATCCGCCTTGCCAGTCAGCACATCATGGATGCTGGTTTGAAAGCGCTCCCACTCCGGTAGATTGAGTTCCAGCGTGCGAAAGCGATCCGTGAAATAGAAAGTATCTACGACGACGCTCGCCTGATTGGAGAACGCCGCCGCTTTCACGATGTTCATGCCCCATGCAGCCAGAACTCCCGCCATCTTTGCGAATAGGGAAGGGCGGTCGGTCGTCACCAGCGTCAATTCATACCAGTGGCGGCCCCGGCGCAAGTTGAGCTGCACGGGATCTTTGTCCAGCCGCGCGGACATTTCCAGATGCGCCAGCACTTCACCGGCCGTGTGCGTCAGCAGATAACGCCGCGGCAACCCCTCCAGAAAGGCGTCCAGCCGGTCGCCCACGCTCAGCGCCAGAGTGCCGAGATGCGCCATCACTTCATCGTGCGCGTCCACGTGCAAGCGCTCGTCCAGGCTGCGATTCAGGTGATTCGCGGTCGCGATATAAAGCTGCCAGATGTTCTCGGCTTTCCACGGTGTGAGTGCCTCGGGATTCACGGCCTTGATATCGGCATAAGTAAGGAGGCAAAGCATTTTCAGTCGTTCCGGAGTCTCCACTTTCTCCGCGAACGCGCGCACGGTTTCAGGATCGAAAATATCGCGACGCATTGCCGCGCTCATTTCCAGATGCCGGTCAATCAGAAACAGCACCGTTTCGCAATCGGGCGCATCCAAATCGAGACGCTCCAGCGCAACCTCCCCGATTCTCACACTGGCGCGCACATGATCGTCCGATTTCGCGCCCTTGCCCACATCATGCAGCAGCAGCGCCAGGTAAAGCAGGTCCGGCTGCTCGAGCTCCTCCAGCAGTTCGGCATAACGCTGATCCCATTTGGATTGTGATTGGCGCAGCGCATGCAAATTATCGATGGCCACGAACGTGTGCTCATCTACGGTGAAGCGGTGAGAATAATCGCGCACCACCAGCGCATCGATTCCCGCAAATTCCGGGAAAAGCAATGTGAGCAGCCGCAGCGAGTGCATCGCGCGTAAAGCATCCGCTGCATGCGGCGCAATGAGAATTTCCTGCAGCAAGTGCCACAGTTCGGTGCCCTTCGGCGGTACGGCCTCCAGCGCCGGAAAGGCACGCTCGATCTGCGCTTCCGTGCTGGAACTGAGCCTCAATCCGTGCCGCGCCAAAAACCGGAATGCGCGCAAGATCAGTTCGGGGTCGTCCAAAGCCGCTGGCCGCCGCAATAGCAGCATCCCGTCCTCGACCAGAAATTCCGCGTTCGAAAGGCGCGAGCGCAATTGCTGAAACTGGTGATGCAGTGAAAGGCGCGCCGCCGGAATTTCCTCCAGCATTTGCACGCAGACATGGTGAACCGTGCGCGCGTGGCTGAAGTACAGGCGCATCCACTCCGCGGTGCTGAGGGGTTCTCCGTCGCGATCGCTGGTTGCGCGAATCGTGCGCGGCGAATGCGCCACACCTATTTTCTGTGCGGCAGCAGCGTCTTGCGATTCCCACGTCAGCGTGTTGTCGTCGCGATTGTGGCGGAAATGCAAGAAGCATCGAATGGACATCAGAGCGTTGAGAGCCGCCCCAAACGATTCCTGAATCGAGGCCGACAAGACCGCGTCGTCGCTGGGCCACACATGATACTGCTCGATCGCGGCCAGCAGAGAAAGCCAGCAAACGACGTTGTAATCTCGCAACCCGCCGGGGCCGTCCTTTACATTGGGCTCAAGATGAAACACCGTGCTTCCGAATTTGCCATGCCGCGCGCGAGTCAATTCACCCAGCCGCTTCACAATTTGCTCCGACTCGCGTGCCAGCAGCTTCGGAATCACATCGTCGTGCAGCCGCGCAAAGACTCGATGATCGCCAGCAAGATACCTGCAATCGAGCAGCGATATCGCGAATTCGGAATTCGCCGTCTCGAACCTGCTGCATTCGGCGAGCGTGCGCGTGGCGGGGCTAAGTTTTAGCCCCAGGTCCCAGAGGTCCTGCGAAAATTTGCGGATCGGTTCTTTGGACTTTTCCTCGGTGCCGTTTCCGGCGTGCACAAACAACACGTCAATGTCAGAAAATGGAAAGAGCCAGCGCCGGCCGAAGCCACCCAGCGCAACCACCGCGAAATCGGCGGGCCCGTTGGAATCGGGGGAAACGTGTTCCTTCCAAAGACGCTCAATGATGGATTCGATCAATGCGGTGCGGCCCAGCAGAGCGGCTTTGCCGTCACCTGTGGCGGCGAACTGCGCCTTAATGCGCGCTGATTCCTTCGCGGATAATTCGCGTAGTTCGCCGGAAAGCGATGGGCTTGTTGGCATCAACGTTCGCTTGAAGTTAGTGGTTCGTCACGCTCGCATCGTTCCTGTCCGCTCGTGACCAATGAAACGCACGCACGCCGCTGCACTTTTCGCGGCGGCAAATGTAATGGGAACAGATCCAGCCTTCTACGTTCCTCGTTGCTGCGCAGCCTGTGATCCCGCAGTCAGCATCTCGACGGCGTCTTCAGGATAGGCCAACATGCCAAATTCCGGAACGTCCAGACCAGTCAGCTCCACTTCACGCGTTACGCGCATCGAGCGCCACGCATTCACCAGCGAAAAGACAATGTAAGTGAAGCCGAGCGCGTACACCGCCAGCAGTGTGGCTCCGCCCAGCTGCAGCCAGAACTGAGTAAAGTCTCCGTGCAGCAGGCCGGTGACGCCTTGCCCTGCTTTTCCCATATACGCCGCCGCGCCTACGCCATTCCATCCCGCGCCATAAGTCCCATCCGCAAAAATTCCCACAGCCACCGCGCCAAACCAGCCGCAATAGCCGTGCACTGAAATGGCGCCGCACGGGTCGTCAATTTTTAGAACACGCTCATTAAAAAGTACGCCAAGGCAAACCACAACTCCCGCGATCACTCCGATAATCACCGAGGAGTTCGGCGATACGAACGCGCAAGGAGCCGTAATCGCCACGAGCCCGGCAAGCATGCCGTTACACGCCATGGTGATGTCGGGTTTGCCAAACATGAAGTACCACAGAAGCATCGCTGCCGCGGAGCCCGCCACTGCGGCCAGGTTCGTATTAACCGCCACAACGGAAATACGCAAATCGGTCGCGCCCAGGGTCGAACCCGGATTAAATCCCATCCAACCGAAAAGCAAGATAAACGTGCCGCTCACCACGAACACAATATTCGAGGCAGGAAATGCTCGCGGCTTTCCATCGGGGCCATATTTGCCAAGCCGCGGGCCCAGAATAATAGCCAGAGCCATGGCGCAGAATCCTCCAATTGAGTGCACGACCGACGAGCCCGCGAAATCCACATAGCCATGCCCCAGATGCATGCTCGAGCCCAGCTGCGAAAGCCAGCCGCCGCCCCAGACCCAACAACCCGAAATCGGGTACAGGAGGCCGCCAATAAAGAGCTCGCATAGCAGAAACGCCCAAAACGTGATGCGTTCACAAATCGCGCCGACGATGATGTATCCGGCGGTTTCCATGAACACGACTTCGAAGAGCGTCAAACAATTACTGCTGGCATCGTATGCGGGGCCGCTCAGAAAAAATCCCTTGCCACCCAAGAATCCCCATTGGCCGCTTCCAATCAGGAAGTGATTCAGCGTGGGCGCGCCGCCGAGATTTGCAGGAGCTGCATTCACCGCCACCGCGCCGAACTGAAACGCATAGCCGATCGCATAGTAAGCGAGGAACGCAAAAACGTACGCGGCGAAATTCAGCATCATCAAGTGGCCGGCGTTCTTCTTGCGCACCAGCCCGCACGTCAGCAGCGCAAATCCCGCCTGCATAAAAAGGACCAAATAACCGGTCAGCAGCGTCCAGGAGAAGTTCGTTGCGATGCGCGTGTGACCCACGTCGTCGGCTAGCTTCAGCGCCAGAGGTTCCCGCGCGGCCTGCGCCTGATACTCCTCAAAATCCTTTTTCAGCTTGGCGTAGTCCGGCGCGGTCGGGTCCGTCGGCTCAGGCACCACAAACGGATTGCCCGCAGCATCCGCAGCCGACGACCGGTCACCGGTCGCCGTTCCCGCAGGATCCGGTTGCGTCTGGTCCGCGAACGCCACGCTCATCGGACTACAGAAAAGTTGGCCAAAGACGAGCGCGACGATCGTTTGCAATATCCATCGTTTCGTCCGCCGGGCAAATGCACATTGCATTTTCGAGCTCCTATTCCGATTAGGGTACCCGTTAGGGCAAAAAGCTGCGTTTTGTTCGGCACTCGCTGTGAAAAATGTTCAAATCGCGCCCGGCCCGCGCTCTCCTGTGCGTATGCGGATCACCTCTTCCAGCGACGTCACGAAGATCTTCCCGTCGCCGATGACGCCAGTTCGCGCGCCCTCCAGGATTGCTTCTACAACCGGTTCTACCAACTCCTCCACGACCGCGATGCTTACAAAAATCTTCGGCAGAAAATCCACGGTGTACTCTGAGCCTCGATATGTTTCCGTGTGACCTTTCTGCCGGCCGAAGCCGCGCACTTCCGATACGGTCAGGCCGGTCACCCCCAGCGAAGTGACTCGCGCTTTCACCTCGTCCAGCTGGGAAGGCCTGATAACGGCATCAATACGCTTCATTTTTGCCTGCTCCTTTTCGACTGGAACCGATAACCCGCCGTATGCAACAAGGTATGGAACCTAGTAGCGCGTCGTCAGTCAAATCAATAGCGTTGATGGGATGCATCACTATCACGAGAGGGCCGTGGCGTTCAAGAAGGGCAGTCCGCCGGCATCGTTCTGCCGTGTTCCTTGTGAGGATGGAGGTTCCGTGATATTTCTCCCGTCTCCAACACCAAGGCGTCTGCCCCGAATCGCCCTGCTGGCACTACCGCGCTAGTTTCCAGGCTAGTACCAAGGGGTAGTTGTAAGTTAACGGCAACTATTGAATAATGGGCCGCTTTTCACTTGGTCAATATCGCGGGCTCCATGGAAAAAATCGTAATCGGGGCGAGTGAAGTTGCGCAGGTTGTGCCGTCGCCTCCAGACCAGCCGAGACGATTAGAACCCAAGCTTCCGCCTCCGATTCCTTTTTGGATTCGGGCGGCGATGAGCCCGCTCATCCTTATCCTGCCGGTTTTGTGCCTGGTGACGCTCGTCTTGCGATTTGCCATGCGAGGTTTGCCGCCGCGGACGCGCATCGCGTGGCTATCATTTCTCTCCACGCTGTTGATTATCAGCGGAATACTCACTTCCACTGCAGCGGTGTTGGCCGTGGCGTTCGTGCCGTTGCCGGCGATGGTCAGCGGCAATCTGGTCGAGCTGGATGGCAAAACGAATTTCCCCGCACTGCCTTCGGCAAGCCCCCTGGATGCCGAGCAGGTTTCGGCGGAGCTGAAGCCCCTTGTCGCCGTGATCAGTCCGGCGCGAAGGACGTGGACGTCAAACAGCGAGCTACCCTCGAACACTTTTGGCGCCGGAGTTCTGTTATACGCTTCCGCTGACGGATATTTGCTCTTGACGGCGCGCCACGTAATAGACACTCCAAAATTCGCCTCGTCGCAAAGTCGCGCACTGGTGGCGATGGCTTCCGGCACTTGGGCGGGCGCCGATGTGGTCGCCCGGCATAAAGACCTGGACTTGGGCTTGATCTGGTTGCCGCGCGAAACCGGTAGTGGAGATTTCACTCAACCCGTGGAAGCCAAGAAAGACATCAGAGACGGCGAGAATGTTTTCGTGATCGGGCACCCCGAAGGACTGCGATTTACGCTCAGCACCGGAATTATTTCACGCACCGACCAGGATGTACTGCAGATTAGCGCTCCGGTCAGCCCAGGGAACAGCGGTGGTCCGGTGTACGACGATCGCGGAAATCTTTTGGGCGTCGTTACTTCGATGATGGACCGCAGTATCAGCCCCAACGCCGAGAATTTGAATTTCGTCGTCAGAGCGGACGCCGTCTTGGATCCAGACCGCTGGAACTTCGCGGGACAAGGCCGCAAGCACCTTGAGGAATTTCTGAAAGCGGAAGCGAATCGAACGCAAGTTCAACTGCCGATCCACGGGGATAACGCGCATGCCAACCATTAATGTGACGGTCTACGATTCCACGGAAAACAAACGCGTGCCTGTGGAACTTCCCGACGATGCACCCTGCAACAAGATTATTGCCGTGCTCATCCAGAAATTGCGGCTGCCCACAAATGGCCCGGACGGTGCTCCGCTCAGCTACAAATTCCATCACAAGAATTCCGGCAGGCAGGTACAGGATTCGCAAACCCTTGCGGAAGCTCAAGTCCAGGATGGAGACATTTTGCGTTTACAGCCTGAAATTACGGCGGGCTGAGGACCACGAGCCGTTATGGAAATTTCTTCACAAAGCGAAATCCACGAAGAGCGTTACAGCCGCTTCCGCCTGATTCCCTGGTGGGATCAATCGAAAATCGCGGCGTGCAAAATGCTGGTCGTCGGCGCCGGGGCCCTCGGTAATGAAATCCTCAAAAACCTCGCGCTCCTCGGATTCCGGAAAATTGTTCTGATCGATATGGACCGCATCGACGAGTCCAATCTTTCCCGCATGATTCTCTTTCGCAAGGGAAATGTGGGGGAATTCAAAGTAAACGTCGCTGCGGAAGTTTACAAAGAAATCTGTCCGGAAGGGATTGTGCAGCCGCTGATCGCCAACGTGGTTACGGAATGCGGTCTTGGCCTATTTGCGTGGAGCGACGTAATTCTTGCCGGCCTCGACAACCGCGAGGCGCGTCTTTGGATCAACCGCTCGGCTTGGGTCGTCAATCGCCCGTGGATTGACGGAGCCATCGAAGGGATCAACGGGGTCGCCCGCGCATTCTTGCCGGGAAAGCCACCCTGCTACGAGTGTACTCTTGGCGCGGTGGACTGGGAAATTTTGCAGCGCCGGATGTCCTGCAATTTGCTGGCTCACGAACAGGTCACGGAAGGAAAAGTTCCTACCACGCCTACGATTGCGTCAATCGTCGCGGGGATCGAAGTGCAGGAGGCCGTGAAGCTGATTCACGGAGTGCCCACTCTGGACGGCAAGGGCTTCGTCTTCGAAGGGTTGAACCACACCTCGTACCGTGTGGAGTACAGCGAAAATCCGGATTGCATGAGTCACTACACGTTGCCGGAAATCGTAAAATTGCGCGATAGATCAGATGAACTGAGCCTGCAGCAGCTCTGGCAGCGCGCCAAAGCTGATCTTGCTTCCGAATCCGTCACGATCGATTTCAGTCGCGACGTCATTCACAAATTGACGTGCCCCCATTGCGAAAGGGAACAGGAATTATTTGTCCCGGTAGGTTCGGTTACGTACCAGGCGGGCCGCTGCACCGATGACGGCCACATGCGCACGGTAGAGGTAGTACATGGTTTCAGCGGAAGCGAATCGTTCGGGTCGCGAAAGCTGCACGAGCTTGGGCTTCCTCTTTTCGATATTTTCACCGCGCGCAGCGCCACCCGTGAAATCGGCTATCTGATCGAAGGCGATGCTGCAGCGGTTCTGGGACCTTTGGCCAGCTCCGGAGATTGACTGTAATGTCGAATGCCAAAAAATCCGGCGCGCCGCTGCTGCACTTCAGCACCGAAGTTGCCAGACAAATTCGCCAGCACGCCCGCTCGAACCGAAAAACGGAAGTCTGCGGTGTTTTGATCGGAACCGAAGACTCGGGGATTACGAAAGTAGAAGCGTGCATAGCTGGAGAAAGCGCAGCGCAGGGCGGGGCCCACGTTACCTTCACGCAAGACACTTGGGAGCATATCTACAAGATCAAGGATCGCGACTACCCGGATGAGCGCATCGTCGGCTGGTACCACTCGCACCCGGGTTTTGGCGTTTTCCTTTCCGACCACGACACCTTCATCCACAAAAATTTCTTTTCGTCCCCAACACAAGTCGCCTGGGTTTACGACCCGCATTCCGATGAAGAAGGATGCTTCGGTTGGAGGAACGGGCGCCTCGAAAGAGTTGGCGAATTCGAATTTGTGGATAGCCGTGGGGGCGAGAGAGCGGATGCCACCGGCAAAGCGGAGCCCGTTAGCGACGCCTTAGACGACGAGCCAGAGCCCGCCACAGAAAAGCGCGCACCAAGAAAAGCGGCCGAAAGTGACGACGAGCTGTCCAGATTGACGACAATCGTTTCTAACGTCTTTTCGTACTTGGCGATTTTTGCCCTGGGCGGGTTTTTCGTGTGGTATATGCTGCCGCGAATCCTGCTAATTCCCGTTCCGGTTGACCCCAGCACAGGACGACCGATGGAGGAATTTCTAGATAAACAGCACGATGCCGTCGGTTATTGGCTCAACGGTCCACACGCCGGGCAGCGCGCAGAAATACCTTTGGGTCCAATTCCAGCTGGGCCCGCGGCAGCATCTCCGGCAACACCTCCAGACGGTGCAGGTCAATCGAAGCCGAACGATCCTGATGCGGCCAAGAAGAACAAAGAACAAAAATGACCCACAATGACCAACGATAACCGAGAGCCTCTCCGAATCACCGCCGCCGATTTGGCCGAAGTCGTCGTGCGCGAACCCGGCCCCAATCCCATCGTCGCGCCGCGTCCGGGCGACGCAAAGTCCTACGGTTCCATTACGGATGCGGCAGATAAAGCCCCAGCAGTCGCAGAAGAGCGCGGAAGTTTCTTGCTGCAAGGGTGGTTCTATCTCGGCGCTGCCGGAGCGCTCGGCGCGCTTTTGGGTTGGGCGCTCTGTGAGCCGGGATTTGTTGACAACCGGGCCGGGGAACGCTGGGGAAATATCTGGATGATTCCGGCCGTGGTCACGTTCATGTGCATCGGCTTCGGCGCCGCGGAGAGCATCGTCGAGCGCTCTGTGCGTAAAGCCCTGCTGCGCGGCGCACTCGCCGTGCCGCTAGGCGTCGTGCTCGGATTTATTTTTCAACTGCTGGCTAACATTATCTACAACGTGGACTTGGGCATCGTGGCGATGATGGGCGTGCAATCCTATCGCAATCCCGCCGCATGGATTGCGCGCGGCATTGCCTGGGCGGTCTTCGGTGTCGCGGGCGGAATTATTTACGGCATCGTCGGCCAATCCGGACAAAAAACCAAATACGGCATCCTCGGCGGAGCCATCGGCGCGGGCATCGGCGGACTGATTTTTGATCCCATCTCGATGGTGATGAAAGGTGCCAGCCTCAGTCGCGCGGTGGGCTTTTCGTTAGTTGGCTTAGCGACTGGCGTCGCCATGGGATTTGTGGAAAGTGCGCTCAAGGATCGCTGGTTGTACGTCACCTCAGGCCCGTTGGCCGGCAAGCAGTTCATCCTATATAAATCGCTTACCACCATGGGCAGCCTACAAAACTGCGACATTTATCTGTTCAAGGATTCGAACGTCGCTCCGCAGCACGCCGCCATCGCCATCAGCGGAACGCGCGTGCAGCTGCAGGCCAGCGGGCCAACTTATGTCGGTGGAAATTCCGTCCAAGCGCGCGTCCTTCAGGACGGCGACTTGATACAGATCGGCAAATATGCGTTCCGCTATAAGGAGAAGCACCGCGCATGAACGCCGCTGCCGTATGCCCCTACTGCCGCGGTCCCATCGAAGCGGACCCCGAGCAGCAGAAAGTGTGCGAGGGCTGCGGCACGCCTCACCACCTCGATTGCTATGAAGAAAACGAAGGCTGCACGGTTTTTGGCTGCAGCGCCGCTCCTGCGGAAGAGCCGGAACTGAGCATTTCGCGAACCGATCTAGCCAACGCTGCGCGCACCACCGCGCCGGCGACATCGAGAACTTTGGGTTTGGCGCTTGGACCTGTGGTGCAGCCAGCCCCCGCCCCCCAGGTTCGAGTAAAAGCCCCGCCACCCCCGATGCCTGTGGGTTCGACGGCCGTCGCTGCGCCTGAACCCGTGGCGAGCACGCCGAGGTTACCGACATTCGGTACGGGCAGTGTGCTGTTCGGCGCGCGGCCCGTGTCCTCGATCACTGCCACTAGCCTTCAGGCTGCGATGGTGGTGCCGCAGCCGGTCTTGGCGCCGGTTGACCTTATTCCGGATGCCAACGCAAAAAACCGCACCACTTTCATTGTTCTTGGCGTGTTGCTCGGATTTTCCGGTGCCCATAATTTTTATGCCGGATACAAAAAGAAAGCGATCGCTCAATTGTGCATCACCTTGTTCAGCGCGGGATTTGCGGCTCCGATGACTTGGATTTGGGCAGTGATTGACGTTTGTACCGTAGACCGGGACAGCGACGGAAGACACTTCAGCTCGTAGGAGCGGACGCTCATGGACTATCTGGTACGCCGAGGCGAAGAGCAGTTTGGACCGTATACGTTGGCGGAGTTGCAAGAGTATGCGCAATCAGGCCGCGTCTTGCCTACTGATCTCGCCAAGAGCGAAGGTCTCGCGGACTGGGTTCCGGTCTCGCAGATCCTCGGCAATATTCCGGCGCCGGTGGCCGTGCCGGTCAATACGAGCATCGCTCCACCGGAGCCAACTGTGCCTTTGCCGCCGAATCTTCATTGGGCGTTCGTACTGATTCTAGGTTTGTTCACGCGCCAACTATTCAACATCGCTTGGGCTTTCGTCCTCGCGAATTGGGCGCGAAAGCTTTCGGGCAACAACAAGGCGATGGTCTACGTCGCGATGTATCCGGCAGGAGTTCTCTCCGGAATGGTAGCGCTCGCCGTCGGCGCCAGCATGAATCGAAATGAACTGATGATTCTTGGAACTGTATTGTTCATCGCCGGACTGATCTTTTACATTCTCGGGGTTTTCAAGATCCGCGATGATATGGAAGATTATTACAACTCACGTGAACGCTTCGGTCTCACTCTAAACGGCGTGATGACTTTCTTTTTCAGCACCGTGTATCTGCAATATCACGTAAACAGAATAGCCCGCTGGAAGAAGACGGGAGTGATCACCTAGCAGCGCGGAAATTCCATGCCCTCACCCAGAACTCGGCGATTGCTCCTCGATCACCAAACGCTTCTCACCCGTTTGGCCGGTTGGCCTTTGATCGAAATCAGCGGAACTGCGGGAATGCCGCCCGAGATTTACCGGTTTACCTATCACATCAAGGGCTTGTACGTCGCGGACAACGGAGAAATTCTCGAACGCAACGTGCACGTCCTGGAAGCCAACCTTTCCTTGGGATATCCGCGCCGCGCCCCGCAATGCCGCATGCTCACGCCGGTCTTCCATCCCAATTTCAACGAATCCATGGCTTGCATCGGCGATTTCTGGGCTGCTTCGGAGGGCCTCGACGATCTGGTGATCCGCATCGGCCGCATGATCGCCTATCAGGAATACAACACGAAGAG
The DNA here is from genome assembly GCA_963748395.1 of uncultured Acidobacteriota bacterium. Taxonomy (GTDB): domain Bacteria; phylum Acidobacteriota; class Terriglobia; order Acidiferrales; family UBA7541; genus Palsa-295. The sequence continues at coordinate 545,536 of CAVVIP010000001.1, forward strand.
CCCGCTCAATGGTCTGGCGGCGAAGTGGGCCACCCAGAACACAAATTTGTTGCCGATCGACCCCAGGAATATCGCACCGCCTCTGGAATCTGCAGCCGCAACTTTGACTCAGCCCATTGCAGCGCCGATCGTAGCAGCAGAATCCGCGGACGCCCCGCCACTCGCTCAGCCGGCTGAAAAATCAACGGAAGACCCGTGGACGCAAAAGATTTCTATTACTTGAATTGCTCTGATCCGCGCTACTCCTCGCAGAAGGGAACTCCGGCATATCGAAATAATTACAGAGCAGCACCGCTTGGATCTGCACATCCCGTTGCGCGAGCTGAGCCGCACCACAACGAATTCGTGCGTCGTCAGGCGGGTCCCAGTTCACGCAGGGCTTCGGCGGCGCCCGCCAGATTAGTAAGCTTCATCTCGGCGTACTTGCGTGACAGCACCACTCCCGGCGCACCCGCCTTGAACGCCGCGATCACCGCCGCCTTTACATCCGCGGGCTGCGTCCGCTTTTCATCTACGCCCGTAGGAATATCAACGTCAATTCCCGGATAAATCGGAATGGCCCCTTGCACATCTGCGATCGCGCGTCGCGTCTCGGTCGCCACATATTCAGCGGAAAGGCCCGTCGTCGGCAGTTGGCTCAGCTTCGGCTCGCCTTCGAGTCCCAGCATCTTGTAGTGAAGCTCCAGAACTTGGTCCGGCGTCGAGTCGCGGAACACGGTCGTCTGTATGTTCTTGATGTACTGCGCCAGCCGCGGTCCTGCACAATTGTTATACGGGCACGGTTTCAGAAAATCAGAGACGTGCACCAATCTCGAGTAGTCCTGCTCCGCCCTGTAAAATGGACTCATCGTAACCAGGTGCATGATGTGCCAGCCCACTTGTATCTTTGGATTCGCTTCCTTCGCGGTGCCGTAGATCAGGCCGTAAACTTCCTCCTGGCTCGTGAACCAAAACTTTTCCCAAGCCAGTATCTCCGGATATTCCAGAAGCAGGCGCCAGTACCTGACAAACGCTCCGTCGTTCGCCCTGGGCTGGCCATATGTTTGTTTAACCCACTGAGCAAGGGTCAGGTAGCCTTCACGCGCTCGCGCGACGTTGATTCCTTGCTCGGTGGCCTTCCGAACGCAATGGGGGCAAAAACAATTGATGAATGAAGTTCCGTTGAATTTGCCGAAGTAAGCGCCGATCGTCTCATCCAGCGGCCCCTGCCGCTCGGACTCCCACATCAGCCCGTCCAGGTCATTTGACTTCGCCCAGTCTTCCACCATCGCCGTTAGAAAATGCCGCGCGTCCGGATTGTTGAAGCACGTGTCGCGACCGACCCGCCCATAGATGTCCACTTCTGCGATTCGTTCGAAATTTGTGATCAGCTTCGGATTGTAGGCCTCCTCGAACAACGCATACACTTGCATGCCGCGCTTCCTGGCAGCCGGCGTCACGTCCGCCAGGATGTCGAAATCGCCCAGCTCCGGCGCTCGTATATCCTTCACCACGGAGTTCACATAATATTCAGGATGGACTTTCGTATAGCTCCCGCCGTGAATTTGGTCGTACTCCTGCACTCCGTGATCGGGCAGCGGCTGGCCCGGCACTTGTCGCCCCGTTAGGCCTCGCCCGTATGTGAACACCGTGGGCATCAACACATTCACGCCGCCTTTCTCCTGTAGCGTGTCCAGGCATTTCTCAACGCCTTCATCTACAAACGATCGCGCACCGATTTGAATCGCCACGAATCGCTTCCCGTCCGAAGCAGCAGGAGTGCGCGGATAGGCTCGCGCCGGGACAGCATTCTTTTTCGTCTCGACGCCGAAGCGCTTGCTGCTGGCGAAAGCGACAGCGGGCACCGCAGCAATTTCCTTGAGAAATCTACGTCGCGAAGCGTCGTTTATTTTGTCTACTTTATCCATTTCGCTCCTTCCCACTTTCAAAGTGATCGGAAAATCTTGGCATTTATAAAACAGGAAAGCCGGCATCCCCCGTACATCCGCGCTTCGCGGGGGCCGTGGAGATAATCTGTCCTATCAACCGCGGCGTCGCCCGCTTTCAGGCGAGTTTTGCTGCAACCCCTCGGAAGCCCGCTGCGAACACGTTATTGCCGATCTGTGCGATCATCGCTTCACGGTCGGCACCCACCACTTCGAAATCGGCCCACCATTCCGCAAATGTCCGGTTTCCCACTGTCACCCTACGCAATCTCACTCCGGCGACGTAGCCACGAACCGGCAACGTGCCCTCGATAATCTCGTAGCTAAACGCGTATTTCCGGTCATCCATGCAAAGCAGGCGTTCGCGCACAAAGCCGTCGCCCAACGTCAAGCGGCGCACGCATCCCACGCGGTCGCTGGGTCCCTCGCCTTCGATGATGCTCTTGCTGATCCCGGGGTGATAAGACGGCATGTCGTTATAGTCGCGCATCACGCCCCACACTTTTTCAATTGGTGCGTTGATCACGTCGCTGATGTAAACAGTGTTTGCCATGCTTCTCCTCTCAGCTAGAAATTGATTTGCTTGAAGTCCCGCGTTTGGCGCGTGATTGCTTTTTCCGTCGGCAGCCGCTCCATCGAGCTTGCTCCAAAGAATCCATGGCAGTGCTGCGTCTTGCTCAGCACCCAGGCCGCGTCCGCGGGCTCGGCAATCGGACCGCCATGGCACAGCACAATGATATCGCTCCGCACAGAAAGCGCTGCTTTCGCAATTGCATCAATTCGCGCGATGCATTTATCCAGCGTAAGCGCCGTTTCTGCGCCAATCGCACCGCCCGTCGTCAGGCCCATGTGCGCGACGATGATATCAGCCCCGGCCCGCGCCATCGCTTCGGCTTGCTGCGGTTCAAAGACGTACGGCGTCGTCAGCAGCTCCTTCTCATGCGCAAGCCGGATCATCTCCACTTCCTGGGTGTAACTCATGCCGGTCTCTTCCAGGTTCTGCCGGAACACACCGTCGATCAAACCCACCGTCGGAAAATTCTGCACGCCCGAAAAGCCTGCAGCGGCAATCTCATTCAGGAAGACGTCAAACACGCAAAAAGGATCCGTGCCATTGACGCCAGCGAGCACCGGCGTCTTATGAACGACGGGCAACACTTCCTTCGCCATTTCCATCACGATGGCATTGGCGTTGCCATAAGCCAACAGGCCCGAAAGCGAGCCGCGACCCGCCATTCGATAGCGCCCCGAGTTGTAGATTACGATCAGGTCAATTCCGCCCGCTTCCTCGCACTTTGCGGAGAGCCCTGTCCCCGCGCCGCCGCCGATGATCGGTTGGCGGTCGCGCACCATCTTCTGGAATTTCGACCGCAACTCCGCACGCGAAAAACGTGGCATCCCACTCTTCCTTTCAATCGCAGCCGTCACTGGCTAACGATCAGCGATCAACGACTAACGATCAACGATCAACGATTAGCGATCGCTAAAAACTCTTCCACCGCAGCCTCAGCGAACTTCGGATCGTTGATATGGTAGGGAAGTCGCACCAACTTCCGATGATCAGTCTCCCGAAATTCATTCGCCAAAGTTTCGAACAACGCTTTATCTGCATCTGGATCCCAGAACGCCTGGCCCGGCGCGTCCAGCGCCGAGACTCCACCCAATGGCAGCAAAAAGCGCACCTCGCCTTCGCACTGGTTCAGTCGCTCTGCGATCCAGCGAGCTTGCTGGATGTTCTCATCGACCGTAGTTCGCATCAGCGTGATTTGCGGATTATGAGGATACAGCTTTCTGCCGCGATAGTGCTGCGGCACCGTCTCCATCGCGCCAAAATTCACCATGTCCAGCGCGCCACAGGAACCCACGTAGGGAGCTTGGCTGCGCGCCACCGCGCCGAACCGATCATCGGTGCATGCCAGCACACCTCCGAACAGGTGGTCACAGACTTCCGTCGTGGTGATGTCGAGCACGCCGCTGATCAATCCATCGTCCAGAAGTTTTTCCATGGACTGACCGCCCGTGCCGGTGGCGTGAAATACCAGGCAATCGAAGCGAGGCGTCAGCAGCCGCACCATGTGCTGCACACAAGGTGTCGTCACACCAAACATCGTTAGGCCCAGTGACGGGCGCACGTGTTCTTCGTGTGGCAACTCGTGAAGCATCATGCCCGCGAAAGCATGCGCGGCGTTTCCGAGTACAAGGCGTGAAATTCGGTTCAGGCCGGCTAAATCGGTAACGGAGTACATCATAGTGATATCGCAGGCGCCAACGTAAGACGCCACATTCCCCGACGCCATGGTCGAAACCATTATTTTGGGAACGCCGATCGGCAGCGCGCGCATCGCACGAGTAATCATCGCCGTGCCGCCCGAGCCGCCAAGTCCGAGCAGACCTCCGATGTCGTCCCGGGCCTTTACGAAACGCTCAAACGCGTCCGTCATCGCTCCAATAGCCGCGCCCCGGTCGCCACAGAAGACGGCGCTCGCTCCCTGCGGATTATGCGCGGCAATCTCCGTCGCCGATGTCAAAACGCAGTTGGACGATGCAGGTCGAGCCAAAGTGGAAGCAGTCGCTGTGGTTGAAAGATCGGCCAGATTGACGGCCAGTCCCGCCGCCTCCAGCAGATCGCAAACGTAGGTAGCCTCGTCGCTCTTCGTGTCCAGTGTGGCCGCCACCCACGCCCGCTTTTGCAACCCCATTCAGTCCGCTCCGCGGGTTAGACGGTATCAAGCCGGGGGCAACTCTTCAATCCGTTCATCTATGCGGGCGTGAACGTCTGCAAAACGCGCACTCGTGCTGTCAGCCTCTACGCTGTGTCGGCGCATCGCCACGCGATAGCCGCGCCAGTTCATCGGACGATGGCGTTTCGCCAACGTCCCGAACAAAGCGTCGAAGAAGAAAAAACCAATTCCGAAATTGCGATCCATGCGGCCTTCGTCGCTTAGAGAGCGGTGATGAACGTCGTGTAACCGGCGGGCTCTTCGGAACCAGATTTTCACCACCGGCGTCCGTGCCATCCAGAATTTTTCCAGGTGCATGCGATCGTGCAAGTAACTGAACATGAAGAGTGGCCAGCCCACGAGTGTGATCAACGCGAGCGCTTGGTAGGGCCACGCGACACCGCTTTGCCACAACACCAGCCAACAAATAGCCAGAATCGCCGCGGACGGCGCCAGCCATTCCACGCCGATGTTGCCAATCGCCGCTCGGCCGTCTGTCGCGTCCATATACACTGCTGCACGCATGGCTTGATCCGGACCATACAGTTGCAAGTGGTGAATCATGTGAGCCCTGCTGATGAACTGAACTCGCCCGGAATGCATCAGGCGGTGCAGAGCGTAGCCGAATAGTTCGGCTACCACTACGGACAAGACCAGCGTGGCCAAAACGCCTCGAATGGTGAGGCCGTCAGCCGTCCCCTCCTGTATCCACGTCGCGAGCGATGCATACTTCATGATTGGCATCCCTTCCTCAGTAGAGTCTCTTCAACAGGCGTGCCCCGAGTGCTCGGGCAAGCGTCCCGTGCACTTCTCGCGGCGCTCCGTGCACCACAAAGTTAGAACTAACCGGTTCGCTACTCGATTTTCGCTTCCGCGATGCGATGACCGATCTTGTCGGCAAGCGGATGGGCCAGCTGTCCCACGGAGCTCGAATACGCGCTGGCGTAGAACTCAGTGCGCACAGTGTCCTCGTGCTCAAAGACCCGCTTGCCGTTTTGGTCGGTCAGTTCAAACCGAATCTTCGCGGTTTCACGGCCGGTGCCCATGCCCACGAAATAGCGTTTTGCGGCGTTCCCGGGGTGCCACTCCAGTACTTCCACGTGCAGTGAGAGGTATGAGGTCGCGGTCGCAGGCGCCTCCGCGACGATGTTGTATTTTTTGGCGTCCTGGTTGTGGAGTTCCGCGGTGGTTTGTGTCTCGAGCGTCTTCATGTCGTAAGGCCAGGAAACTCCGGAAGCCATCGTGAATGGCTGCACAACAATCGTGGGCTTATCCTGCGCCAACGACGGCAGCGCGCATGACAAGACCAGAACAAAAGCCAGAACAAAGTCCAGAGCGATTTCCTTTCTCATCTGTTGATCTCCTTTTGAAATCGGCGGCGTGATGCTCCGATAGCGGGACCGTACAGGGAAGGCGCAGCGACGCTCAAGCGGCAAGGCGCGCTAGAGGAGCGATGTGACTAGGTGTCGTGGTTTGTCGTGCCTAATCGAACAGTATTTTACCCAGCGGGGTGAGTACCACGGCCAGCGTGTCAATCATTGGACAGCGTCGAAGTCCTGCGAGTTTAGGGCAGACCGAGGCGTCTCATCAAAACAGGGAATCGCGGGTCGCTGCGGAGAGGATCCGCCAAGGGGTCAACCGCCAGGTGGATCAACCAGTCGTTGTTCTCGGTGTAGGCCAGATCGAGCCACTCGAATGTTTTGTCTTTATCACCCAGAGCCTGATACATACCGGCTATGTACAGAGCCGGAACGTAGCGGGACTGTCTAAGTGTTTGCAACTCATGAAGCACGGCCAGTGCGCCAGCACGATCTCCGGACACGCCAAGGCAGTGACCGTAAGCCCAGAGCATCGCGGGATTGTTCTTGCTGAGTCGCCGAGCCAGGTCAAACTGCTCCAGGGCCTCGTGGTACATCCCTTTTTCGCGGTAGGCCGAACCCAGCCAAAAAACGGCGTAGATAAATCCATTGTGCTTTTCCAGCGTGAGCTTCGCTTGTTGAATCGCGCCGTCGTAATCACGCTGCAGATATTTAAATTCCGCGGCTGCGGAATTCGTCAAGGGCGATGCCGGGTCGATTTCCAGCGCCTGCTTGATTTGCACATCGCCTTCCGACATTTGGCTGGTGACCATCAGATAATGGCCGTACCAAATATGCGCAGTAACGTTGCTGGGATCGTCGGCGATCGCTTTCTGGAATAGCCGCTTTGCTTCGGGCAAATTGTGATCGTAGCTCATGGCGATATTCGCCAGCACAGAGGTTGCATCCGCAAGCGTCGAATCGATCGCCAAGGCCTGCTCTGCGGCGTCTCGCGCTTTCGGAATCGCTTCAGCGGCGGTGAGCACGTCGTTGGGCGATTGCCCCAAGAGAAGGTATGTGCTCGCCAAGCCCGCCAGAGCGGGTGCGTAATGCGGATTCAGACGCAGCGCCCGCTGGTACGCCAGCAGGCTTCGCTCTAAATCGCGATCCTGCCAGTAGACCCGTCCCGCCAGGTAGGCATCGTACACAGCTGGATCCACGGTGCGGTTCGCCGCGCGCTTTACGGGATTGGCGAAGTTGGGGATCACCGTGCGGATTTCGTTCGCCACGTCGTCACTCACTTCATCCTGAAACTTCAGCACGTTGCCGGGAAGGTCCGTGTACGATTTTGTCCAGCGCGCTTTCCGGTCCACAGCGGAAATCAGGGCGGCCTCGACGCGCAGTTGATTCTGGTCCCGCCGCACGCTGCCCTCCAGCACGAAATCGGCATTCAGTATGCTCCGTAATTCCTGGATGCTCTTCGAGCCTAATTCTTTGGAAGTGGTAGGCGCAAATACCACCAAGCGTTCGGGATCCATGCGGCCCAGATGAGTGATCAGGTCGTCGGTGAGGCCCGACACAAATGCGCGCTCCTGCGGTTCGTCGCTCTCGCTGGCGAAAGGCCGCACGAACAGAAAGGCTTTCTCCCTGTCTGGCCGATTCTTGTTCAGGATCGACTGGAAAGCAAAGTAGGCGACAGTGGCAGCGGCTAATAACACGATCACCACCGCGCCTCCTATGGCGAGGCGTTGCCTCGTTCGAGGATCGGGAGGGAGATTCTGCCGAGAGTCGTCTGCGGATGACTCGCTCTCGGAAGCTTTGTTGTCTTGAGTTTCTGACGTCGCACTCGCGTCGCGGCTGTTATCCACTTCGCGAGCAACACGGTCGTCTTCTGGCTTGGGTTGGCGCTCCTGCATCCACTTATCAAGCTCGGAACGGTAGGCGTAAACCTGCCCTTGTTTCCCAATCATCAGACGACGCACCGGGAGACCGAAATGCTTCTCCCAACGTTGCGCGGTGCGGATATCACGCTTCAGATATGCGGCGATTTCGCCCCACGACTCCAAACGCGGTTCATTCGGGGGAGGGGGAGAGTTCAAATATCCCGAGGGGGCGGAAGGCATGGACGTGAGCTGTCCTCGCGTGGGCCTGCGAATCGCCGGGATTATACACGGAAGGCCACGTACTACCTCTTTAAAATTCGGTGAGTGCTGTACCGCAAATATCGGCCAAAATGACCGAACGTCACATTACGAGGCTGATCAATCTGAACTGCACCAGTGGGTCATGCCGGTCATGGGATAACCAGCCCGGCGCTTCTAACTACAGTACTCATGCCTACAGGGGTGAAGACCCATTGTTTTCTGAGGATTGTCGCCATTTGTCGCTGGAAGTCATGTCTTGCCGCTTGCTCAAAATCGGCGTCCTGCTAGCTTGTCGAAAGCAAATTGAAGGAGAGAGCAATGAAACTGACGACGGCGCTCTTGATTGTGCTCCTCGGCTCGAAAAACGTTCCCCCGTCTCGCCAATCCACCGGCGCCACGATGGCCGATTCCAAGGATCTCGGAACTTTGTCGGATGACAAATATTCGAACGACGTCCTCGGCATAAGACTCGACCTTCCCAGCGGCTGGAAAATCGATCCCCCGGGAGGTCATCCAGAGCCCCGCGGCGAATTGCTCATTCGGCTCAGCGCGCAACTCGACCGCATGATTGTATCGGGGACGCGGCTTGACCCCGATGAACAGCTCAGCGAAACCTTTCATTGGTCACTGCGGGGCGCGGCCGATGGCGGAAGATTTAAGACGGTCGGCGCGCAGGTCCATGAGACTCGAGACGGCCACGAATTGCTCAGCCAAAAATTGAAGCGTACCGATGGCTCGGTGCCGGTCACGGCCGTATACGTCGGATTTTTCAACCACGGATATTACACCTCTATCTTGCTGTTTGGTCCCGCCGATACGGAGGAGAGCCACGTCGCAATATTAAAGAGTCTGACTCTGCTCGCAGCCCCCAGCAGCTAGCGATTCGAAATTCGGAACGAACCGGCAGGCAATCGGGAGACGAGATATGAACGATCAAGCTCGAGCAGGTTGGAAAGAATGGATTCTCTGGGTCACGGCGACCATGGTAGGGGTGCAACTGACCCTGCTAATTACCGAATTCTTGATGGGAGACGTGGTCCCGGATCCTCGTACCGGTGACGCCTGGGTCGTGATTCTAGTCTTGGGCGTTGCTGCCATTTCCACCGCTGTTCCTCAGTGGGTGGCAATCCGGCGCCGGACGAATAGCGCTGCGCGATGGATTGTCGCGACGCTAGCAGGCTGGACCTTGGTCTTTGTCGGTCTTTTCATTTCAGCGCGCGCCGATATCGATCGCATTAGCAACGAGCATCCCGCCAGCTTAATCGGCCTCGGGTTGCTGCTCACCGCTCTACTTAGTCTGCCGCAATGGATTTTTATGAGGAAACGCTTCTTTCGAGCCGGATATTGGTTCGCGGCTCGTGCCCTGGGATGGCTTGCTGGAATCGGACTACTGGCAGTGGCGATGGACCTGAATATCGTTGGTTTCGATTTTTTCGGACCCGATCGAATTTTAGGCCGAAGCGTTCCGGACGTGCTGGGCTGGTCCGCCATCGGTTCAGTATTTGGATTCGGATTCGCGGTGATCACGGGAGCAGCAATCGTCTGGATCCAGCGAAAACCGAAGGTTGGTTCAGCGTGCTGATGCGCGTAGAACGCATGAGGGTGAGAAATATGCGAAGGCCTTGTCTTGTAGCGGCTGCATTCATCGCTTGGCTTGTCGGCGCCGGCATTTGGAATCCGAGTCTGGCGTCGGCGAATAGTCCCTTCCAAACTGACCAGAACCACTCGAAGTTGACGCGCGTGGAGTTTGGGACGCATGTCCAAGTGGAACTGCTACAAGATCTCAATGACCACACCAGCGGCACGATCAAAAATGTGCGCCTTCGCGTGCTCAAGACTGTCTGGGTAGACGATCTGATCGTCATCGCGGCGGGCGCGGAAGCCAGCGGGACTGTTTCAACAAAGAATCCAACGCGAGGCGAAAACGGAGAAATATCGCTGAGAGCGAATTCTGCTGTGAGCGTCACCGGAACGCAAATCCCGCTTTATGGCGGCTACTCCACCAGAGGCTCGGTGGATTGTGAATCCTTCGACTGTCTCAGCTATCTTTTTGAAGACGGAGCTCACGCACATATGGGTAGAGGCATCGATTTCGAAGCCGACGTCAGCGAAGACGTTGTCCTGCCGACTGAGGAGCTGCAAACATTCATGGACGAGCAGGTCGCCACGGTTGATCGAGCGATCAGGCGATGCGATCACATCACGAGTCTCCGAGTGTATCTATTTACGAGAGATAGCGCGCGCGCGCAGAAAGTGTTTCTCGATGGGAAAGTCGTGGGTTCAGTGTCGCCCGGGTCGGTTTTAACTCTGATTCCTTCTCCGGGAGACCACGTCGTTGCCATCAAGAAAAGTTCGGTGACAGTGAATCTGCAGCGGTGTACACCCTACTACGCCCGAATCTTGAGGTTGCCAGCGCACGGCAGGACCGCATTGGCTATCGAATTGAATTCCCCGGTACGCGGCGAAGACGACACACGAGATTTGCATGAGGTGGAGAATCACAAATAAAGATCTATGAGTATAAATTCAACGACCAATCGCGCTTGCGCGACTCGCAGCTCTACTCAAGTCCTACGCGGCGCACCAAGGCCACGAATCGCGGGTCCTTGCGGATGGGGTCGAAGTACGGATGTACTTTCACGAACTGCAGCATATTGGATTGTTCCTTGCAGGCCTGCTCCAGCCACGCGAACGCTTCCTCATTCTCGCCGAGCCCTAAGTAAGCATTCACCATCGCAGCCGCCGGAGCGTAACCTGCTTTTTGGCGTCGCTTCAGTTCAGCCAGCAACCCCAGGGCGTCACTCCGACGATCAGCGTGCGCATACGCCCGGACTAGTATTCCCAGCGCACCCGGGCTACGGTTCGAAAGCGTCACCGCCCTCTCCAGCACAGGAATTGCATCGCCGGGTTGATCGTTCGCGATCAGCACGAATCCCAGGTCCATCATTGCTCCAAAGTCATTCGGCCGTGCCGCCAGCGCCGCGCGCAACTCGCTTATCGCTTGGTCGTAGCGACGAGCCTGAAACAATGTCCACCCGAAGTCCTCGAAGGAAACTGCGAGCGGGTCCAGTACCCGGCCGCGCTGCGCCGACGCCACAGCTTCGTCTAAGCGTCCTTGGCACACCAGCCATAATCCGAGCCCTTCATATGCAGCCGCGCTGTTAGGGTCCAATTCCAGCGCGCGCTTGTATTCCGCCTCTGCAGCCGCCCAGTGCCACTGCTTCTGTTTCACGCCGGCCAGCAGCACGTGCGCTTCAGCAAGATTCGGATCCAGCTCCAGCGCCTTCTCGGCCGCGCTCACAGCTTTCGCGCGGTTCTCTTCCGGCAAGCCGCCGACAAAAACCGTCGCGAGATTGCTGTACGCATTTGCCAAGCCCACATAGGCGGGCGCAAATGTAGGATCCCTTTTGATTGCGTCCTCAAAGTAAGGAATGCTGGCCTCGAATTCGGCTTTGCTGCTGCTTTTGTTCAGCGCGAATTCACCTCGCGAATAACTCTCGTAAACTTCCGGTGCCACCGGCCGCGTGGCCGCCAGCCTGGCATGTTCATCCCCTGTGGCAGTTGCCTCCACATGCTCGGCAATAGATTGCGCCAGCTCACTCTGCAGCGTAAACACATCGCGAAGTTCGCGGTCGTAGGTTTCCGACCAGAAATGCTCGTCCGTCGCTCCACGAATCATCTGCGCGGTCACGCGAATGCGATTGCCGTCGCGCATCACCGAGCCTTCCACAATCGCGTCCACCTGCAACACCTTGGCGATTTCGGGCACCGAGAGCTGCGGATTTTTGAAACGCATCACCGACGTGCGCGAAATCACGCGCAGGCCGTGAATGCGGGATAGGCGGCCGATCAACGCGTCCGTCATGCCGTCTGCGAAATATTCCTGGTTGGGATCCCCGGTCATGTTTTTCATCGGCAGTACGGCCACCGACTGGATTTTCGCAGGCGCCACAACCGTCGTGTGACCACGGTGCATCACGTAAGCCACGTAGGCAATTGCGATGGCCAGGACGATGACCAGCACGATGGCCACCGCGCCAGGCACGCCAAGCCAGCGCCGAAACCTTACTGAGGAACTTGCCGCCGATATCGGCTCGGAGCTTGCGTCCGCGAGAAATACCGCCTCGTCCGGCACTGGTTGCCGTTCATTTTCATCTAGACGCGGTTTGCGGCTCTGGCGCCAGGCGTCCAGCTCGGAGGTTAACGCGTACACGGAGCTGCGCTTGTCGTGCACGTGGCGATGCACGGGCATCCCTTCAGACTTTTCCCAGCGCTGTACTGTGGTGACATCGCGGCCCAGGTACGCCGCGATCTCTTTCCACGAGTCCAGCTGGTCTTCGGGCGGTTTCTCGTGTAGCTGCGTGCCGAAGGCCGGGTCGCCCATCGGTTCTCCTGAGAGGACTGCAGATCGGGTGAAAAAGTACCCTGATTGTAACTCGTCCTTCGGGTAACTGCAAAAGGCGGTATTGCACCGCAAACGGGCGGTTCCGCTCATTGCCGTTTGACCAGATCCCCCAGCCTGTCCCATCGTGGCCGTGCGCCACTAGCGCCAATTCGCTGAAATGTACCTCTTGGGCCAGAAGCCGCTGCCGATGCTCCGCCACCTCTCGCCGCCCCAGAGAGCAACTTTCTGCGACGTAGACTCGACTCTCAAATTTGGAGGATTCTCATGAACAGCAAAGCTTTGCGGTGGATGATAAGCGTCGTAGCGGTCGTGATTCTCGCGGTAGCCATCTGTGCGCGGGCGCAAGCTCCCACGCCCACGCACTTTAGCGGGTTGATCAATGATTATACGCCGGAAACCATCAATAAGGTGGTGGTTGGTCCGTGGGAAATGCACGGCAAGTGGTCCTTGGACTTAAAAGGCAGGTCCGGTTTGGCCGATTTTTCCGCGGAAATGACCATGGAGCTGTCGGATCATGCCATGGAGGTCGCCATCGCCAACGCCGACGCCACCACCCCGCCGCCCGCCAATCCTCCGTCGTTTGACAATCCCGAAACACGCAATCCTCATACTCACCACATCACCATGACGAATGCTAAGGTCAGCATCCCCGCCGCCGGCGTCTGCCCAGCCTACGCCGCGCCGAATACCACAACCTCTGGAATCATGGTGACCGGCCCGGCGTATATTACCGGCAACGGTGGTCCCGCTCCCTTTTCGAAGGGCGATACCGTGCTATCCGTTTTGCAGGTTTGCGTCAACGGAGGAACGGACGTCCCCTACTCCAACTTGTCCATCGTGTTCGGGGCCCCCGCGAGTGGCCATTTCGGGATGCAGGCGGTACACGGCGTTGTTCGCGAGACGAAGACCGATCTGGACGACCATCACGACGGCCACTAGGATGAATGGCGGACGCGGACGCGCGTCGCGCCGTCCATCTCGAGACGCCCGAACTATGCTGAAGGGGCGCGTGACACCGGCTGCAAAATAGAAAGGCCGGGCGTCTGGGCCCGGCCTGCAAGAAAATCAAGTTGGTTGCCGGGATTGGACCTGGACCAATGATTCCGCGCCCGCGGCATCATCAGCCCGCTGGTTTGGGCCGCATGGCAATCTCTACTGGCTTACTTGCATTCGAGCGGCTATACAAATTGGCCGCAGAAATCCGTCTAAGGCCATCGACATTCTAAATACCGCGGCTCCTCTGGAGTTGGGTGTCCCTGGCCCGCAGCCCGGAATTGGTGTATTGCTCTATCCAGCCTACCTGCGCGCCCAGGCGGAACTGATGCTGCATCAAGGACAGGCGGCCGCCGATGAGTACCAGAAATTTGCGGATCATCGAACGATGGTCATCAACTGGCCGCTCGGCGCGCTTGCGCGTGTGGGTTTGGCCCGCGCTTACGCCATGGATGGCGAAACCGCCAAGGCCAAGGCCGCTTATCAGGATTTCCTGTCACTTTGGAAAGACGCCGACCCCGATATTCCTGTCTTCGTCGCGGCCAAAGCGGAATACGCGAAACTGCGTTAGCTATTCCAATCGCAAAGTTCTAATGAGCTCAAAACTGATCTCCATATTAGACCGCCGCGTTGTGTAGATCGAATCGTAGCTACTCGAGTCCTCAACTCGTGGTAGAGCCTCGCACGGTCAGGACGGGACACGGCGCGTGCGCTACTACTTTGTGCGCCGTGGCGCGTTCGAGATGCGTCGCCGCAGCCAGACGACCGGTGGCATCGCGAACGCCGATCACGATCAAGTCAGCACCACAGCGCTGCGCCGCCTCCACAATGCGGTCGGCTGGTTCGCCATACTCTACGAATACCTCAGGCGGAGCTTGCAACTTGGGGAATTGCTGGGCCACGTCGTATAGCCGCTGAATTGCCTCGGCCGCTGACACTTCGAACAGCCGCACCTCATTCTTATCTCGATCTTCAGGCTTGCGCATTACACACATCAGCAGGACACGCGCATGGCTTTCCTGCGCCAGCGAAAAAGCATAAGGCGCTGCAGCCAGAGATTCCGGTGAGAAATCGGTAGGGAAGAGCACGCAATGGAAGCTGGCCCCATTGTGCTTGCCAGAGCGCACACTGGGTCCGATGGTAAGTACTGGCACGGGGGACCGGCGGAAAATTTCTTCGGCGACGGAGCCGAGAACAAACTTTTGCGCGCCAGTGCGACCGTGTGTGCCGACGACAATCAGGTCAATCGAGCTTTCCTGGATGCTCCGCTCGACCGCGGGCCAGAGTACAGCGCCCCACTCAAGGCTCGTTTCGTAGGGCACGCCGGCCAGCTGGGATTCCACCCGCTGCATCTCGGTTTTGGCCCTGTCTTCCTCCGCCTGTTTCACCCAACGGGCCGATGCGGTTTTGGCATAGACGAACGTGTCGGGAATCACTACGTGCATTGCATGGACCGTCGCGCCGTGCTTGCGAGCAATCGATACCGCGAAAGGGAGCGCGGCTTCTGAGGGCTCAGAGAAGTCCGTAAGGTAAAGAATGTTGTGCAGCTTGATTTGTGGCTTGGTGTCGGCGCTCGGCATGTCGCACCTCTCCTGATCACTATGCGCTACCGGCGGATTGTCTTGCGGTGACGGAAGTCACGTTCGATAGTGACGCGAATCACAGCAAGCATCGCCCCTGCTTGCGAGACTGCATACGAAGAGGGCATGGCCATTTGATCGAGATGCAGTCCAAATCTAACGAGCAGGGACGATTAAGACTTGGCCTATGCAGGCTTTTAGGAGGCGCACCATGAAAACGCTCGATATCAAGACTCGAATCCAACTCAAGAATGTTCTTTTTCTGACGGACTTTTCGCCCGCTGCGGATGCTGCGATTCCGATCGCGGCAGAAGTGGCTAAACGGTTCGGCGCCAAGCTCTACGCTTTGCACGTCTGCACGCCAACCATCAATCCCATGACGGAGCCTGCTACCTGGGTTGCTCTGGAGAAGGCTGCGGATGCCAAAGCAGCAGCAGAGCGGGATACGCTCCTCCGGTCGTTCGAGGGCCTGGATCCCAAAGTCTTCATCCGCGAAGGGGATTTTTGGAGCGCGTTGGCAGAGGTGATCGATCGAAACAAAATTGACCTTATCGTGCTGGGCACGCGAGGACGCTCCGGCATCCAGAAGCTGATCCTCGGTTCCACGGCTGAGGAGATCTTTCGCAGAGCTCCCTGCGCGGTCCTGACGGTGGGGCCAATGTCCTCGGCAGTGCTCGCCAATGGCGGCCGGATCTCAGAGATTGTGTATGCCACCGATTTTAGCTCGGAATCGGGGGCTGCGGCAGCGCATGCGCTGTCTCTCGCTCAGGAATTCCAAGCGCATCTGACGCTTCTGCACGTCATTGCGGACGAAGCTTCGGGCGATCTGGTGCATCCGACGGAGCTGGTGGAATCCTCCACACGGCTGCTGCGCACCCTGGTGCCGCTGGACGCCGAACTTTGGTGCGATCCACGATTTGTAGTCAGGCGGGGACCAGCGGCCGAGATGATTCTGCAGGTTGCGAAGGAACACAAGGCAGACCTGATCGTCTTGGGCGTTCGCAAGCCTGGCGGTTTCCCGGGCGCGGCGACGCATCTGCCGGTCGCGACGGCGCACAAGGTGGTGTCGCACGCGCCGTGCCCTGTACTCACCGTGCGCAGCTAAATGACTCCAGCGCCTCATTCGGCAGGACGCGAGTTTCCTCCGGTTGTGGGGCGAATGACCTCGCAATTGGTCGCGACAAACGGTCGCTCGCTGCTCCAGCGGGCGACCGTTCGAGTCGCAAGGCCGTTTCGCCTCGGTGCGAGAAAGCGCTCTTAGGAGAAATGGAATTTGAAGGTCTGCAGGTCAGCTGTGATATGGGGTCGGGAGTTCTTCGCGAAGTTCGGCTGGCGGCAATTCCGGCCAGAGGAGTTGCAGCACCACCCCGGTCCCTTCCGCATACGCCAGCGTAAAGATGTGCGAGCAGCGTTCGCACAGCCAGAAATGTTTCACGCCGTGCATTCCGATCATTCCGGCATTTTCCGTCTTTTTCTGCTCGGGCTCAGCTCGAAAGCGGAAGAACTTACCGCCGGCCAGCCAATGAAACGCCGTGGCGCACGCGGGGTTTGCGCACTTGGGATGGAGATTCTGAAAAAGCGGCGCGCCCTTGATCGCCGCGCCAACGATGTTCGCTCCATGCTTGTGAACTTCCAGGCGAGCCACGCGCCGTGCTTCTTCCAGTTTCGCGATCGTGGCGCGGAGCCAGCTTCCCACGGTTTCCTCAATCTCGTGCTGCTCGTCGTGGCGATATAGCGAATCCAGGTTCTCCCCTAACCCATTCAAAGGGATATGGCGACAAGGAATCTTTTCCGCACGCAGTTCGACTGGCACCAATTGCATCAAAACGCAGTGGCTGCACGGTCCGGGATTTTCTTTGCAATCGTAGTTCATGCAGGTTGGGGAATCTTCAAAAATGTACTGAGGCCGCCAAGGGTCGCGCGGTGACCGCCCGTACCCGCCTTTCTCAACAAATGACAGTTCAAATCTCAGGACGTCCAGAAGATCTCGTTCATCTTTGTGCATGGCTGCCTCCTGTAACACTCAGTATTTACGCCCTGACAAAGTGCCGCTGTGACGTCCATCACACAGGAAGGTGACTGCCGTCACTTCCGGCGGCAGATGTCACTGGCAAACTCCACTGCAGTAAGAGGGTGCCCCGGCATGCAGTCGAGCGGATGCATAAACACAATGATTAGCAGCTTCAAAATCATTCCCCGCGCGAAAGGGAGTACACTAGGACCGGATTCCCACATGCGCGCCCCTTACGGTCTCGAGATCATCGAGAATTGCGTCAGCTGCCCTCACCGGGAAGATCGGCTTTTTTGCAACCTTCCTGCCGCGGGCGTTGAGCGTTTGGCGGCGATCACCTCCGCTTCTACTTATCCCAAAGGGGCAACGCTGTTTGTCGAAGGGCAGAGCGCACGCGGCGTCTTCATCCTGTGCAGCGGGCGCGTGAAACTCTCCACGTCTTCGATCGATGGCCGAACCCTCATTGTTCGAATTTCAGAGCCGGGAGAGGTGTTGGGATTGCCCGCTACAGTTACCGGCAAGCCCTATGAGCTTTCGGCGGAGGTCGTTGAGCCGACGCAGGCGAATTTTATCCCTCGAGCCGATTTTCTGAAGTTTCTGCGCGAGAACGGCGAGGTTTCTCTGCGCGTGGCCCAGCAATTGGGTGAAACCTATCACGCGGCCGTGGCTGAAATGCGTTCCATCGGACTCTCGCATTCGGCCGCGGAAAAACTGGCGCGCTTTCTTCTCGAATACTGTGCCAGCCATGGTAATGGAAGCCCCGAGATCCGCGCCAAGTTGACATTGACGCACGAGGAAATCGGCCAATTGATCGGGGCATCCCGCGAGACGGTCTCCAGGCTCTTCGCGACTTTCAAAAAGAAACAGCTCCTGCAAGTCAAAGGTTCCACGCTGATCGTCTTCAACAAGGCAGGATTGGAAAGCTTGACCGGGACTTGAGTACCGCGTCTCGCGTGAGCGCTATTTGGCCTGCATGGACTTGATGTAGTTTGTCAGATTTGCAATTCGAATACTTTCAAGCTCCGCATCCGTCCCGGGAATCGACGCGAAGAGCGGCCCCCATATCGGCATCTCGGTGTTGCCATGCGCCGGCTTTTTCACTCCGTTTCGCAACACATCCTCAACGTAGGCGTCCGGGAATTTCCCTTCGTGACGTTGCGCGAGCGTGGTCAGGTCCGACGGCGGGTTCTTGAATTCGGGCGAAATGGGACCGTTGCCCTTTAAATCATTTCCATGACAGACCGCGCAATATCGCTTGTACAGTTGCAAACCGGAAACTGGATTGGAACCCGGCAGATGCGTAGCTTTCTTGTCCTGGGCCTGCCCGGCTGGGGCGAGGCTTGCAACTGAAAACAGTAGGGCGCAACAGATCGGCAGGTTTCGAATAATTCGTTGGACCATGAATTGCCTCCACGCGAAAATTTGAGCGATCGGCTTGGCTGATGGGAATGTGTGCCGTCAGAATAGGGGCGTTTAGCGTTCGCATTCAACCCGCTGGCTATCATCGTTAACTCATATCTGCAGTACTCCTGCCTATCGTCCGCTTAGACGCGCGCTGCAGCCCGGATCAGCTCGCGAGCCGCCCCATTGCTATCTTTGCGAACGCTTCCTCCTTAAGACTGAGTACGACCCGCCCATTCACTTGTCCCTTCTTTAGGCGGCTGAACACATCATTAATGGACTCAAGCGGCAAGGTCTCGATGGTTGCTTTTACTTTGCCTTCTCCGGCAAACGCGAGCGACTCTTCGAGGTCCAGGCGAGTACCGACGATGGAGCCGCGGATCGTGTAGCCGTTCAGCACTACATCGAATATCGAAATTGGAAATTCCCCGGGCGGCAGGCCGTTCAGCACGCAAGTGCCACCGCGACGCAGCATACCGACTGCTTGCTTAAACGCGATCGGTGAAACGGCGGTGACCAAGACTCCGTGTGCACCGCCAATTTGCTTCTGAATTTCCTTCGCAGGATCCTGGGTCTTGGCGTCAATCGTGATATCGGCGCCGAGCTTACGCGCGAGGGCCATTTTTTCCGGACCGAGGTCCACCGCCGCGACGTGCAGTCCCATGGCCTTTGCATACTGAACGGCGACGTGCCCCAAGCCGCCTATTCCCGAGATCACTACCCATTCACCGGGCCGCGTTTCTGTCATTTTCAAACCTTTGTAAGTGGTGACCCCTGCGCAGAGGATGGGCGCGGCATCCACGAAGGAAATATTCTTGGGTAGGCGACCCAAATAATCCGCTTGGCCTAACGCGTACTCCGCAAAACTTCCGTTTACCGAATATCCGGAGTTTTGCTGCTCGAGGCAAAGTGTTTCCCATCCGGCGAGACAGTAATCACAATGCCCGCACGCGCTGAACAGCCACGCGGTTCCGACGCGGTCGCCCTCCTTCAGGTGAGTGACCCCCGGCCCAAGCGCCACAACGATCCCGGCTCCTTCATGGCCCGGAATAAATGGCGGGCTTGGCTTGATTGGCCAGTCTCCGTCCGCGGCATGCAGGTCGGTATGGCATACTCCGGTCGCATAGACTTCTACCAGGGCCTGCCCCGGCCCAGGCATCGGGATTGGTACTTCTCGCACAACCAACGGCTCGCCAAAGTTTTCAACAACCGCCGCTTTCATCGTTTTCTTGTTCGCCATTTCTCATCTCCTTATTGCGCGAGATGTCGTCACTGTAGCGCCGTTGGCAGCAGCGATATGTATCATTCGGCACAGTTGGGAGTGATCCCCGTCACAGAATGGAATCGATTGGATTCGGTACGACGTGATTTCAAACCTGGATCGGGAAACGGCCGAAAATATCGAGAAAGAAGGCCGCGGAACGAAAACGGCCGCTGCACAGCCGCCTTTCGCTGATTCTTTCGAACCTGTGCAATTTTGCACAGTCGAGAGGCACTGCCTCGCATTACGATTACCACCTTTTAGAGAAATGTTGACGATGAGCGCTGGGCCGGATACGGCGCCGGCATGTTGCGCTGGTTCCGTGGTCGGAACTGCCATGAGGATGGAGTCGAGATTCATCCGCTGGCAAGTCATTTCCAATTTCTACGGTTTGCAAATGGCCCTGAACTTGCGGTGCATGCGCGTATCGTTTGCGATAGGACCGCGCTTTAGAGCGGTACGAGAAATTGATTCCAAAATAGGAATGCGTGTTCAGAACGCGAGCCCGTTTCAAAATCGAAATACCGACCAAATGTGACGGTCGTCACCGAGATACGTGATAGCTATCACTAGCTGTTACTCATCTCTCCATTAAGATCCGGCCATTTAGATAACGAAGATTTGCTCCTGGGATGATTGAGGGAAGGTGATGCCACAGTTCGGTGTCTCGAAAGCTGCAAAACTGGTGTTGGCGATAGGGATATGGTCGCTTCCCATTTTGGCACAGGCCCAGGCGACGCCTACCGCGGCTGCCAATAAACCAGCATCTGCCGCACAGGAACAGAAGACACCCGCGTCATCACCCACAGCGGCACCGGCAGCAGCGCCAGTTTCGACCTCGGCGAGTCCTCCCGATTACGTCGGCGCAGAAGTGTGCAAGACCTGTCACGAGGACATTTACAACGGCTGGGAAAAAACTCCGCACTGGAAGACCACACTCGACACCAAGGGTGGACCATCCCACCAAGGGTGCGAGGGATGCCACGGGCCCGGTTCAGCTCACGTCGAGGGTGGCGGGGACGTCACTAAGATTTTCGTTTTCAAGGATCACTCGAGCAAAGAGATCAACGAGCGCTGCCTCACCTGCCATGCCGGCGGCGCTCAGCACATGAACGCCATCAACTCGGTGCATTCTAAGAACGATGTCAGTTGCATCGCCTGCCATTCGCCGCACCACGCCACGCAATCGGAGTTCCTGCTCGTAAAGTCTCAGCCCCAGCTCTGCTACAGCTGCCACCTCCAACAAAAAGCGCAGTTCGACATGCCGTTCCATCATCGTGTGAATGAGGGGCTGATTCAGTGCAGCGATTGCCACAATGTGCATGGAACGGTGAAACCCAAACAGGTGCGCACTTCGTCCTCGCAGGATGCCGTCTGCTTCACATGCCACGCGGACAAACAGGGGCCGTTCGTGTTCGAACATCAGCCTGTCAAGGTTGATGGATGCCAGTCCTGCCATTTTACCCATGGAGGACCGAACCCCCACATGTTGAAGTTGAGCAACGTGAACCTGCTCTGCTTGCAGTGTCACACCACATCCAGCTTCAGCGGTGCGCCCGGAGCGCCTTCGTTCCACAATCAGGCGAGCTTGTTCCAGTCTTGCGTTTTGTGTCATTCGGCAGTTCATGGATCGAACTTCGATCCGACCTTCTTCAAATAGAGCAGGCCATAGGCTCTGTTTCATTTATCGAGGACGCACGCAAGCCGAGTAGGCAGTGATCGGGAGACAGAATTTTCGGACGCGGGAGAGCAAATCTATGAAAGGACGCCTGGCGGTTCACAGCATTCCTTCCGCCGTTTTTATCGCGGCTCTGCTCCTTTCGCCAGTTGCTCGCGCCCAAGACAATTCCGGCGAATCGAAAGGAATTAACTCAGGCGATTACAACATTCACCAGACCATCGAGTTCGGCTATCGCTTGAACGAAGTCACTGGCAACCAGAACACCTACGACACGTTCGAAAATCTCGGCTCGGGACTTCGTCTCTTCAATTTCGATTTCGAAATGCGGTCGCTCGATCACCACGGATTCCTCTTCGACACTCTGACCGTCAGCAGCTTCGGATATGGTGGCGATCCCAACGATGTGACCCGCCTGCGCATCGAAAAGAATAAATGGTACGACTTCCGTCTGCTGTTCCGGCGCGACAAAAATTTCTGGGACTATAATCTCTCCGCCAATCCATATAACCCGGCCGCTTTGAATCCGGTGGGATCTTTGACGACTGGCTGCTACGTCGGTCCGCCAACCGCCGCGTTTCCCCAGGGCGCTCCTTCCTTCTGCTCGAGCCCCGCTGTAGCGCAGAACAATTCACTCCATGATCTGGATCTGGTGCGCCGCATGCAGGACTACGACCTCACGCTGTTACCGCAGTCCCCCATCCGTGTGAGGCTCGGCTATTCCCGGAACCGCGATGAAGGGCCCAGCCTCTTTACCACTGATGGGGGCACCATATCCGCATTCAATCAGGCGAATAGCTACACGACGAATTCCTATCGCATGGGAGTCGATTTCCACGTCCTGCCCCGCACGACTCTTTCCTACGACCAATTCCTCAGCTACTACCAGCAGAACAACGTCATCACTGACAACCCCGCCGTCAATCCTGGAAATTTCGGATTCGCGCTCGGGACAGTCCCGGGTCAGGGCACACCTGCCGGCACACCGGTAGATCTGGGAAATATTTGGAGCACGCAAACGCCCTCGGAAGCCTTTCCGTGTGCGGCGCCAACCGTAACGGGAACTACCAACACCGCCACCCCGACCTGCAACGGATACCTGTCGTACAGCCAGGTTGGCGATCCGCGGAACTTTATGCCTACGGAACGCTTCCGTTTCCAATCGAACTACTTCAAGAATTTCGAAACGTCGGGCTCGATAGGTTATAGCTCCAGCGACTACCACTTCTCGGATCTTTCGGAGGCCGTCAACGGCTGGACCGCTCGAACCGCGGTGCGTGGCAGCACGGCGGGAGGGCCGATAAAGACTACCCGCGTTTCGGTCAACGCGAATTGGTCAGGCGTGTACTCATTTAATGACAAGTTTCGGATCCTGGATCAATTCCAGTATGACAACTGGCGTATTCCCGGCATGTGGGACGCAGCCGAAACCAATATTTTCGGAACTCCCTCGCCCGCGCCCGGCGTGGTCGGCATGTTGCTATCACCCGCAGTCTTCAATGCGACGAACTGTCCCGCCGCTCCCTACAATCAGGCAAGTTGTCCACAGCACAGCACCGGCTCCGCCGCGGACGTGATCAACCAGATCAACACGCAATTTCTGGGACAGAACATCAAGTCCAATACTCTCGAGGCCCAATACGATTTCAGCCGTCGATATAGCGGCAGCGTCGGATATCTCTACACCAACCGAACGATCTCCAGTATGGACGCCGCCTTCGATACCGGAGTGTTCTACTTCCCGGGAGGAGCCACCGGGATGGCATCGAATTTTTATCTCGCGGCTCGCGGTGATTGCGCGTTGGTTGGCGGCGCCCTGCCTGCCACTTGCACGCTGTTAACCACCGGTCCCATGGCCGGAGCGATTGTGGAAGGTTCGCCATCAAATCCCATCCCAGAGGCGGGCAACGACCCGTCTCGCAATATCACCACAATCAACGAGAACGCGCTGCTGCTCGGCATCGTAGCGCGTCCAATCGATGCACTGCGCATCACCGGCGATTTTGAATTCGGCTACAACGACCAATCCTTCACGCGCATCGATCCCCGGCGAGTGCAGTCCTACAAGATCCAAGTGAATTACAAGCCGCGGCCGTGGGCGAATCTGTCGGGCGAAGTGGAGATTCACAACAACCGCGACAACGTCACCACCGTGAACAACATCGAGCACGACCGTTCCTACGGCGTCTCAGCGATGCTGATGCCGAATCAGCGCCTCTCCATCGATTTCGGCTTCAATTATTGGAACGTCTACACACAGGCGCTCGTCTGTTTCGCATATTCCACTTCCTCGGCAAACCCGGCCCCGCCGCCCACCAATCTGCCCGTCTCTACGTTTCCTCCCGGTGTGCCTGAGCTTTCAACGGGCACAGCGTGTCCGATTGCCGGCTCGCCTTCGCCCCTCGGCGCGCTTTCCACCTATGCCAGCAGCGATTATTTCGCTCACGCCGCTGTGATGTGGAAGCCAATGAAGCGCGTAACGGCAACGGTCGGTTATGGCGCCAGCTTCGTTCGCGGAAATACTATCTTCCTGAATCCACTGATGCCTTCCGGCACGCTGGATTTCAACTATCAACGACCTTACGCAACGCTGACAATCAACGTCTACCGAGGCTTCAGCTACATCACGTCCTGGAATTATTACGGGTTCAACCAGACGGCAAACACCAATCCATTCGGACTCGCGTCGATTCAGTCGCAGGACTTTAACGGCAACAATGCCACATTCTCGCTCCGCTATTCGTTTTAGGCCCGGCTGCGCGAATGGCGCAAGATTAGCTGTGTTCGTCAAAAAAAGGAGATCGTGCCACATGAACTCTTTCCAACTTCGGATCATTCAGAAGATATTTTTCACCCTGATGATTACGTTCTTTTTCTGCGCCGCGGTGCGTGCGGACGACAGCGCGAGCACCTTCAAGGCCAAATGTGCGATGTGTCATGGAGCGGATGGAACTGGCAATTCACCGACAGGCAAGGCTATGAAGGTCCGAGACCTCAGTTCGCCAGACGTGCAGAGCCAAACGGACGCTCAGCTCACAGAAATTGTGACGAATGGCAAGAACAAGATGCCGGCGTACAAGGGCAAGCTCACCGACGACCAAATCAAGGGACTGATCGTCTACATCCGCGAATTGGCTAAGAAATAGAGAGCAGTTCGGCAGTGGAAATTACTGCGACTCGTCTTCAGAGTGTGAGCGGAAGGAGGTCCGTTGATTGGGATTCTCATTTGTCAAATTGTACTCAGCATCGTACTGGCCTCAATCTTTTTGATTCGGCCTTCTCTGACGAGTGCGACTGGCTGGAAGATAGTGGCCTTCATTGGTCTGTGTGTGCTTCCAGCTCTCTGCATTGTGGGTGGCATGAACACGCACGTGCAGCGCTCCGAGCAAACTCGATTTTGCGTTTCGTGCCACGTCATGATTCCCTACGGACAAAGCCTTTACGTGGATGACCCCAATCATATTCCTGCCCAACATTTTCAGAACCATCGGGTGCCGGCCGATACGGCCTGCCATTCCTGCCACGCGGACTACACCATTTATGGCCCGCTGAACGACAAGCTGCAGGGCCTGAAGCGAATTTACATGGAATACGTGAGCACCCCGCCGGATCCTACGGCGATCCGTATAGCCGGCGGATTTAAGAACGCCCAATGCTTGCACTGTCACCTGGGCGCTCGTAATTTCGAAGAAAATCCAGTGCACACCGCGATGATGGATTC
Source organism: uncultured Acidobacteriota bacterium (assembly GCA_963748395.1). Lineage (GTDB taxonomy): Bacteria > Acidobacteriota > Terriglobia > Acidiferrales > UBA7541 > Palsa-295. Next base: position 570,673 of record CAVVIP010000001.1, read on the forward strand.
ACTCAAATCGAATCAGACGTCCTGCCTCTCCAGCGGCTGCCACGATACCGCCCACGATATTGCAAATCTCAGCCACGCAAAATTCTGGAGGCCGGCCCAATGAACCTCGGTGAAATCGGAATCCGGCGGCTTCTCCAGGTATCCAGTGCCTTGGTTATCGTGGGGTTGGCACTCGAGATCGTCAGCCTCCTGTGGTTTCATCCGCTGTCATTCGTCCTGTTTGCCTTCATAGCGGCTTCTTTGATCGGTTTGGGAATCTTGATCTACCTGGCATCTCTCGTCTTTGCCAGTGCGCCACATCAAGAGAATCGCGACTGAGCACTCCGGTTGCCAGCGATCCATCCGTTTCGAGACGCTGGGATTATGCTGCAGGAGCCGCGCCGCCGGGTCTTCGCTGACACCGATGCAGAATTTTCGGGCCGATGCTGTCCACAGGACGTACACGAAGTAAGATCTGCCATAGACGCGCGACATAACACGCAAAATAAAAAGGCCGGGCGCCTGGGCCCGGCCTTAAAAATCCAAATTGGTTGCGGGGGTTGGATTTGAACCAACGACCTCCGGGTTATGAGCCCGACGAGCTACCAGGCTGCTCCACCCCGCGTAAGCATGATAGCGGATGCGCAAGGTGCCGTCAAACGTCACCGCCACCAACGAAAGTCTCGTTCCTATCGAATAGACGAATGGAATTGCGGCTGACGCGAATCAAACGAAGGCAAAAAATTCAAACCGCGCGGCTTACCAGGAGCTGTACGGTGTGCTGGTGAACGGCGAAACCCGATCCGATGCCGAGTTCACATCACTAATTCCGTAGCAGCTTTGTTCAGGACTCATGGCGATATCATCGGATTTCGTGACCCAATCAGTAGAGTCGGTCATGGGATCCTTGGGAACTTGCCGGATGTAATTGCTGCTCACCAGATCGTCAAGCGAAGACGGGCCACATTCCTTGTCGCGCGTGTAATCCTGGATAGACTGGCGCAGCACCTTCAGGTCGGACGCCAGCGTAGCTTCTCGCGCCCTCACCACCATTTGCTCGAATTTCGCCGTGGCGATGGTCATCAAAATCACGATGATCGCCATCACCACCATCAACTCCAGCAGCGTGAATCCGCGCTCCGCCACGCTGCGCCGGCCGCAACCAAATTTAGCTTTCCATCCCTTGCGCATCATTTCCTCAGCCGCCCCAGCAGTTCAGCCTACCAATCCGAATATTTCGTCCCGTCCAGTGCCGTTCCAGAAGATTTCGAATACACATCGAATACGTCTTGCCCGCCCCACGAGGTCGAATCGGTATCATCCTGCACCGAGCGCAACCCCCAATCCTTATTTTTTGTCATGGGGTCCATCGGGACCTCGCGCAGAAACCGAATTCGTTTGTCAGCCGCCGTCCCGGTCAGTTGCGTTGGCTTGGTCAGCGTTTCCAGGTCCGTCGGGTATCCCTCGGTTCCGGCCTTCACCTGAATTTGCCCTTTATCCGACGCGTCCTTGTAACGGTCTATCGCGTCGCGCATCTGCCGCAAATCCCAACGCAGCTCTTCCTCTTTTCTCCATTTGATCGTATTGCGTGCGAGGGGAATCGAAGCCGTCGCCAGAATCAGCAGGATCGCGCAGGCTACCACCAATTCCAGCAGCGACATTCCCGAAGCAGCAGAGCGCCGCCTGCGGGCCGGTGAAATGCGTAGGGCGGGAAATTGCCGGCGTGCAAAAAGGGAAATCGGATTGAAACGATTCCAGTTCATCGCGTCTCACTGCACCTGGATCGTGGCTTCTCCGGAAACCAGCGGAATCGTCTGCTGCTGCGAATTGTGCGCGTTCACTTGCAAAATCTGCAGCCGCGCGGTCCCGTGACCCACAGCACGCACCACGAACCCGAAGATCGTGCCGGTCCCATTCACGCCCGGAGTGTTCGGCTGGCGCGTTGCCGAGACGATCACCTGGCCCGTCTGCTGGTCAATTCTCTGTACCACCGCCACTTGCTGTGATCCCCCGGAAAGAAATCCACCATCCCGTACTTCCTCGATGCGTATCACGGCCGGATCGTAATGAACCATCAGTGGAATGGAGTAAAGATCGCTTACGTTGGAAATCGCCAAGCCCAAAGTCGTTGTGTCGCCGGTTTTCAAGACCACCGTGGCAGGCTCGAAATGAAGCTGCGCGGCGGCGGACTGTTGCGGCGGCGCCTGCTGCGGAGCCTGTTGCGGCATGCCCGTCGGTGTTACACCCGGTGGCGGCGCGCCCATCCCGGAATTGGGGCGCGTCGGTTGCACCTGCGGGGCCGGCGCAGGTGGTGCTGCCGGCTCGTCTCCGTGATACACGCGCACGTTCGAATCGGTGCCAGCCGCCATGGACTGTAGGTTCGCGGCCGTAATGGAGGGCAGGCGCAGAATGTGCGGCGTCATTATGATCAGCGTTTCGTCTTCTTGAATCTCTTTGCTGTTATCCGAGAACAAATAGCGCATCAGCGGCACTTCACCCAGCCCGGGAATGCCGTTGACGTTGTTCGTATCGGTTCGCTCGATCAATCCGGCCAGGATGTTTGGCTCGCCCTCTTTCAACCGGACATCAATTTCCGTCTTTTTCTGTCCGATTACGGGCTGGTTGATCCCGCCGATATTGCTGGTTCCGGTAATCTGCGAAACATCCACGGTTCCCTTTAAGCTGATGTCACCGTCCGGGTGCACTCGCGGCGTGATTTCGATATTCACGCCCACGTCTATGTACTGGAATTGGGTATTTACCAGGGGGTTTACCACACCAGAACTGCCGGTGACGCCCACACCTACGCCCGCTTGAAAGCTGCCCGTCGCCACCGGCACTTTCGAGCCAATCTTCAGCGTCGCCTTCTGCCCATCCGTCACGCGCAACTCCGGATCCTGCAGAATCTTGGTGCGATCGTCGGTGAGGATGGCGTTCGCTGTCGCACCGGGTAAAGTAAGTGCCCAGTCAGACGTTCCCAAGTTTTTCAATTGGCTCAATAAAACCTGCGGAAGGGATTGCGTTGTTGTAGTGGTGCTGCCGGTGCTGGTGGAAGTTTGCGGCTGCAGCGAACTCCGCGGCGTGAACGCCAGCGAAACCGTCTGGCCCGGCAAAATCCCCAAATCGCGCAAGCGATCCATGCTGGCGGTCATCACCTGCACGTGAATCAGAACTTCCGGCTTGGCCTTGTCAATGTCCCGGATAATCTTCGCGGCGAGCAGCAATTTGTCCGGTGTATCGCGGATCACAATCGCATTTTGCGCGTTAACCTGCTGCAGACGGTGCAGATCCAGTAATACCCGCAGCCCGTTTACGACTTCCGTCAAGTCTTGCGGCGTCAGTGTGTTCGAGAGGTAGAACGTCTGTACGACCTGATCATCCAGGTCCTTGCGTTTCTGCGGCTGATCCTGCGCCACAAAAATGATGTTGGAGGTGACTGGCTTCCAGAACGCCTTGCTCTCCAGAGACACCGCGTCCAGCGCCTGTTCCAGTGTGACGCTTGGGAAATCCACCGTGATTCGGCGCGACGTAAAATCCGGATCAAAAATGACACTCAGACCGGCGAGCTTGGCGATCGTCTCGTAAACCACCCTCGCGTCGTTGGTCATTTTTAGCCCGTTGATCGGGTCGCGCGAAAGTGGCTTCAATTCCGGTGGCTGTGACAGAATCTGTTCGTCCGGCTGGGTTGCTGGATTCAGGGCCTTTGGACCTTGCCCGGCCTGCTCTGCCATCATCTCCAGCGTGCGCTTCACATACTGCCCGGCCGCCATATTCGAAGGATCAATCATCTGAGCCTTCTGGAATTCTCCCAGCGCCAGTTGCAGATCCCCGGCCTGCAGGGCCTTTTTGCCTTGTTGCACGTGGAATTGGCCCGCATCGTAACGCGCCTGGGAGGCGCGGAGTTTATATTCGGCGTTGGTAGGGTCGGTGCGGAGGGCGCGTTCGTAATCAACTAACGCCGTATCGTAATCCTGCAGTGCATTGGCCTTTTGGCCCGCTTGGTAGTCTTCATTGCCCTTGGGGCAGCCGCCCAACAGCAGGGCAGCGATCACCAAGAGTGACAAATTTCCGCAACGACGCAAAAGCGCTCCTCCGACGGTAGGGGCTATTCCTTACGAGTCTAGCACCCGCCCGGGGATGCAGCAAGAATTCCCCAAAGTGTTGTTAGACGTATGAATAATAGAAGCGCCTCAGCGGATTTGGATGAAAATTGTGTGAATCCACCCGCTGGTACCCGGAAATCCGTCACAATCTGTGACTTGCGGCGCATTGGCCGCGGCGGCTATGATAGTCACCCGTGAAATCCAAGCCCGATAAATCTCAACACCAAGGCGTCAAGATTGTCGCGCAGAATCGCCAGGCGTCCTACAACTACCATCTTTTGGATAGCCTGGAAGCCGGCTTGGTCTTGGTGGGCACGGAGGTGAAGACCCTCCGCGAAGGGAAAGGAACTCTCCGCGAGGCCTATGCCGAGATTCGCCTTGGCGAAGCTTGGCTGGTAAACTGCCATATTCCTGAATATCTCGCCGGAGGATTCCGCAATCATGATCCCCTCCGAAAGCGAAAGTTGCTGCTGAACCGGCGGGAGATTGACCGGCTGCTGGTGCAGACCCAGCAAAAGGGAATGACCATCGTCCCGACCAAGATTTATTTCCGGGACGGCATCGCCAAATGCGAGCTAGCCGTGGCGCAAGGCAAGAAATTCCACGACCGCCGCGAATCCGAAAAACAAAAAGAAGCAAAACGTGAAGCCAGCGAAGCGATGTATCGCTCTCGCCGACGCTAAAAGCGAAAGGGAGACATGCAGATTCAACTGGAGAACCAGCCGTACTCTTCGATTCAGGCCGACGCACTTGTTACCTACGTCTTCGACAAAGAAAATAAAATTGATGGAATCTTGAGCGACATTGACCAGGCCATGGACGGCCGGGTTGCCGCCCTGGTCGCCACCGGGGAACTCACTGGCAAATCCCTGGAACTCGTCCTCATCCATTTTCCCGAGGGGCTCGACGCCAAGCGGCTGCTGCTGGTGGGAGCAGGGAAGCCCGAGAAATTCGCGCAGTCAGACCTGCGGAAAATCGCCGGCACCGCCCTGCGCTATCTGAAATCCCGTGGCGTGAAGAAGTTTGTATTTCTCGCGCGCGAAGGGGAACGCGGTCCCGTAGCCGCGCAGGCCGTCACCGAAGGGCTCGGAGTCGCGGATTTCGAATCCAACAAGTATCAGACCGAGAAGAAACCCAGTCCCGAAATCCAATCCGTGCTGCTCGCCGGTTTCGACGCCAATCAGAACGGCAATCTCCCCGAAGCTGTCGACCACGGCCGCGTCATCGCCGAATCGCAAAATTTCGCCCGCGATTTGATCAACGAGCCATCCAACCGCCTCACGCCCCGCATGCTCGCGGCGCGCGCTGAGGCCATGGCCAAGGAAGTCGGCCTCGGCGTCGAAATTCTCGACGAGCGAAAAATTTCCGAACTGAAGATGGGTGCGCTGATCGGCGTCGCCCAGGGCAGCGTTGAGCCTCCGCGCGTGATCGTCATCCGTTACACGCCCGAAAATGCCCGGCCGGATTCACCGGTTCTTGGCTTAGTCGGCAAAGCCGTCACCTTCGATACCGGCGGCATCTCCATCAAGCCCGCCGACAATATGGAGAAAATGAAGTACGACATGGGCGGCGGCGCCACCATGCTCGGTGCCATGCGCGCCATCGCCTATCTGAAGCCTTCGGTCCCGGTGATCGCGGTAATTCCCGCCACCGAAAATATGCCCGGAGGGCGCGCGCAGAAACCCGGTGACGTGCAAGTGGCCATGTCCGGCAAAACAATTGAAGTGATCAATACCGACGCGGAAGGTCGCATGATTCTGGCCGACGGCGTATTTTACGCGCGCAAGCTCGGCTGCACGCACCTGATTGACGCTGCCACGCTAACCGGCGCCATCCAGGTCGCACTGGCGAACGTCCACGTGGGCGCCTTCGGCACCCCGCGCGAATATCTCGACCAGTTTCTCGCCAGCGCCAAAGCCGTCGGCGAAAAAATGTGGCCCATGCCGATGGACGACGAATACCAGGAGATGATCAAGAGCAACATCGCGGACATTCGCAACACCGGCTCCGGCAAAGGCGGCGGCGCCATCACCGGCGCCTGGTTCATAAAGGAATTCGCCGAAGACACCCCGTGGATCCACCTGGACATCGCCGCAACCTGCTGGGTGGACGAAGGAAAACCGTGGCTGGCGAAAGGCCCCACCGGCGTAGCTATCCGCTCCATCGTAGATTTCGCAATGAAACTCTAAAGAATTGTCGACGTTGCAACGAATCTCTATCGCGAACCGCTTCTATTCACCGGGAGCGGGTGCCCCACCCTTCGGTTTTTGAAGGGTGGGGGTTTAGACGGGCCATCGCCGACCGCTCAAGTACGCCCTCACATCTTCTCCGGCGCCGTAATCCCCAGCAGCCCAAGCGTCGTCACCAGCTGCTCCCGCACCAGCGTCGTCACATACAGCAAGAACGCCCGCTTCTCGCCATCCTGCTCCCGATTAATGTTGTGCTTGTGGTAGAACCCGTTGAAAGCCTGCGCCAGCTCGAACGCGAATCGCGCAACGTTCGCAGGCTCCTGCGAAGCCATCGCCAGCTCCAGCCGCGCATCCAGCGACCCGGCCAACAGCACCAGGTCCCATAAGTCCTCATACTCCGGCGAAACCAGAAACCGCCCCGCATCCAGCTCCCCGCTCTTGATCCGCGCAACATTCGCAGCGTCCTCCACCGCAACGCTAGGATCCAGCTCCGCACCCTTCCGCAAAATCCCGTTCACCCGCACCACTGCATACTGCACGTAAGGTCCAGTCTCGCCCTCAAAACTCAGCGCATCCTTAAAATCAAACGCAATTACGGTCGACCGCGTGAAGCGCAGCAAAAAATATCGCAGCGCCCCAATCGCCACCGCATGAGCAATCGCGGCCCGCTCCTCGGATGGGCTCTCCGGATGTCGCGAATCCACCTCCTCCCGCGCGCTCGCCTCCAACCGGTCGAGCAAGTCATCAGCCTTCACGCCTTGTCCCTTGCGCCCACTCACTTCGATGTAAGGCCGCTTCGCATCTTCCGCCGGAATTTCGTAGCCCATCTCCAGCGCGCAGCGCGGCGTCAGCGCCACCACGTTGTAAGCGAAATGTTTCAAGTGATCCGCCTCCGCCGTGTAACCGAGCGCCCGCAGCCCCGCCACCACCACCTGCTGTGGATAAGACTGCCGCGAATCAATCACGTTGAACACTTCGTGCGCGTGCCCGAACGCCGGCGCGCCCGGATCATCCCGCTCGCTTGCCGTGATCCACGCCTGATGCCCATCCGGATGCTTGTAAAAATGGTGATAGTGAAAATCGCGCGCCAACAATCCAAATTTCCACAGATGCAGCGCAATATCCTTACCGACGTACGTCACCGTCCCCGTCGAGCGCACAATAATTTTCGCTTCAGCTTCTTCCGCGGGTTCTTCGGGCGCTTCGCCAGCCGCAGCACCGGCCCCTTCCGCCGCCACCTTCGCAGCTCCCTCGCGATCCGAAGGCAGCTGCATCACCCAGCACCCCGCGTTCTTGCCCGACGTAGCTAGCTGTATCGCCCCGCTGCGTTTCAATAATTCAAACGCAGCATCCCAAAATTTCAAATGCAATATGTCGCTCTCTTGCGTCAGCAAATCGTAATCAATCCCCAGCCGGTCCAGCGTGTGCAGATGGCAATAGTTGATCGCCGTCGCGACAATCTCCCCCATCTTCGCCGCATCGCCGTGCCCCTCTTCAATGTCCTTCAATATTTGCCCGCGCAATTCCAGCCGCGCCTTATCCTCAGCCAGAAATAAAGTCACGCGCGTATACAAATCCCAGCACAGATAATCGAATTTCGGCGCCTCGGTAAGCGCCTGCACTTCCGCCAGAGATTTTTTCTCCAGGTGCAGAAATCCCAGCACCACGTCCGCCACCTGCACCCCTGTGTTATCAATATAATTCTGCACCTCCACCCGCCGTCCGGTATGCCGCAGCAGTCGCGCGAACGTATCGCCCAGCACCGCATTTCGCAAATGCCCGATATGCGCCGCCTTGTTCGGATTGATGCTCGTATGCTCCACCACAGTCTTGACGGCGCCCACCTCCGCAGCCACCGCCTGCCGCCCAGCCTCCTCTGCTGCAGCGCGAAAAAATGCAGTCCGATCAAAAAATGCATTCAGATAACCGCCGCCCGCCACTTCCACTCGCGCGATCCCCACGATCGGCTTCAGCGAATTCGCGATTTCCTGAGCCAGCGCCCGCGGCGGTTTCTCCAGCCGCTTGGCCAGCTCGAAACACACCGGCGAAGCAGCTTCCCCCATCGAAAGCTTCGGCGGCCGCTCCGTTACAATCGGCACATCCGTCTTGTATCGCTCGTGAATATGATGCCGCAGCGCCTTGCGAAACTGCTCTTCGACGGCTTTGTACACGTGGCTCCCTATGCAAAGTGAATCCGGCGATTATAGGTAAACCAGCAGAAACCGTCAAAGCCGCCAACACGCGCACATTTGACAGCCTTGAATCGCCAGACTAGTATCGTTTTTTCGCGAATCTGCAGGATTCGTTCAAGCACCAGATGAAAAACATCCGGCACGCATACTTCGACTGCTTTTCCGGCATCAGCGGCGACATGGTCCTCGGCGCCCTGGTGGACGCCGGTGCCGACCTGCGCGCCATCGAGGCGGAGTTGCGCAGACTCGGCCTCGAGGGATGGGAGATTTCCGCCTCTAAGGTCAAGCGCGGGCAGATTTTCGCGACGCAGGTGAAGGTGGAGACAGGCGAAGGACACCACCACCGCGGTCTTTCGGTAATTCTGCAAAGAATTGAGAAGGCAAAACTTGCGCCCCGGGCCGCAGAGCGCGCACGAAGTATCTTTACCCGCCTCGCGGAAGCCGAAGCTAAAGTTCACAGGCTGCCGGTGGAGAAAGTTCATTTTCACGAAGTGGGAGCGGTGGATTCGATTGTGGATATAGTCGGTGCCGCCATCGGCTTCGAGCTGCTGGGAATTGACGAATTCGCCTGCTCGGCATTCGACGTGGGAGCGGGTCAGGTGAAAACGGCGCATGGTTTGTTGCCGGTCCCCGCGCCGGCTACGGCCGAGCTTCTGAAAGGCGCACCGATGTTCACCAGCGGCATCGCCAAAGAACTCGTAACGCCGACAGGCGCGGCGATTGCCACAACTTTGGCCGCGCGCTACGCCGAAATTCCAGAGATGACGTTGCGGACCGTCGGCTACGGCGCGGGCAGCGCGGACTTGAAGGAAAAGGCAAATGTCCTGCGCATACTGATCGGCGACAACGAAGCAAGCGAAGCGGGTGAGCATTGGGACGCTCCCGTTACCGTGATCGAATCGAACCTGGACGACATGAGTCCTCAGATTTACGGCTATTTCGTCGAACGGGCCTTGGCGGCCGGCGCATTGGACATATTTTCTTCTCCGGTGCAAATGAAGAAGAACCGCCCGGGCCTCCTGGTAACCATGTTGAGCGAGCCGGATAATGTGAGCCGGCTCATCGATCTGCTGTTTCGTGAGACCACTACCATCGGGGTGCGGGCCTACGACGTCCGGCGGAAGACTTTGTCGCGCGAATCCGTCACCGTCCAGACGCGCTTCGGCGAGGTGCGCATGAAAATCTCGCGGATGAACGGGTCGGTTCTGAACGCCACGCCGGAATATGAAGATTGCCAGCGCATTGCGGCGCAAAAAAACATTCCGTTGAAGCACGTGCTGGAGGCGGCGTCCTTCCAATTTCAGAAACGAGTGGAAGCGCAAATGGAAGTTTCAGACGCGCCCAGTCAAAAGGGAACTGCCGGCCAGTAGAGACGCCGCCGGTGTTGCGCCGGCTCTCTTGCAGTTGAATTATGTAGCGGCCGCCTGCTTTTTAGGCGGGCAGGCATTGTTTTTGACCTTGGTTTTGCGTCGGTAGGGGCGCTGCTTGCTGCGCCCGCCCTTGATGGTGCCCTTGTTTTTGCGATCTTAGCGGCGCTCTCAACCGGGCCATGTACACACACAGCCCTTTGCATTTCGCGCGCCACTAGTGGATGATGAATCTGTGAAAATGTCGAACCCAACCCGCAGCCGATCCAGCGACGATGCGACGAGCATCGTCGTCCTGCCCGCCCTGAGCGATTTCTGCGAAGGGAGGCCGGCGCCGTTGCCTCATGCCGGCCCCGCGCACGCGGGGATCTCTCCCGCCTTCTTCAGCGCCACGGACCACCCAAAACGCCAATTTCTATTCGCTACAAATGAACGGCTTTCGCTGAGCCTGAATTTCGTAACTCGCACAAAACAAACCACTTCATTTTTTCTATTCGATACAAATGAACGGTCACAGCTCACGAATCGCCAATCCCCACTCGCCACCCACGCATTTCTAATCGCTGGTGCGAAAATATTAAAAACAGCACTAACTCCTTCCATGCCAATACCGAATGTGTTTCTAATCGCTGGTGTTTGCACACTTTTTTCCGTTCGCGCCGCATCTGCGAACGCCCCACGGTTTTCTGAGCACCCGTTAACCGTCAGATCCTCTTCCCATTCCGGGATGGACGGGTCAGGAGGCGCCGATCGCCGCTCGCACCTCGCAACCTGCGTTTCACCAATCACCACTCACCAATCACTAATCACCAACACGGACTCAAATCCTTCATGAACAATCCCAAACCCAAGTATTACCTCACCACTCCCATCTATTACGCCAACTCTCGCCCGCACGTCGGCTCGGCATACACCACCATCGTCTGCGACGTGATCGCGCGCTACAAACGCATGTGCGGCTACGACGTAGCCTATCTCACGGGCACAGACGAGCACGGCGTCAATATCGAACGCGCCGCTGAAAAACTAGGCATTTCACCCGCCGACCTGGTAGATCGCAACCAGCAAATCTTTCGCGACCTCTGGAAGCTCCTTGGCATCAGCTACACCGATTTTGTCCGCACCACGGAGCCGCGCCACGCCGTAGCCGTGCAGAATCTGGTCCGCCGCACGCAGCGCGTCTCGCCCGATGCGATTTTCAAGCGCAAGTACGAAGGCCGATACTGCATCTACGACAACCTCTACGTCAGCGACACGCCCGAGCCGGCCGATTGCCAAATCTGCGGCCGTCCCGCGGAGCTGATCTCCGAAGAAAATTATTTCTTCCGCCTGTCCGCGTACCAGGAAAAACTTTTGCAGCTTTACAAGGACCAGCCCGATTTCGTGCAACCGGATTTTCGCCTGAACGAAGTGAAGAGTTTTGTCGAGAGCGGCCTGAAAGATCTTTCCATCAGTCGCAAGACCATCAAGTGGGGCATTCCTTGGCCGGGCGATCCCGAGCATGTGTTCTACGTCTGGTACGACGCGCTTTCCAGCTACATGAGCGGCATCGGCTTCGTGGACGGTGAGCCCGGCAGCAAAAAAGACAGCGAACGCTTCAAGCGATTCTGGCCTGCGGATGTCCACATGATCGGAAAAGAAATCATCCGGTTCCACGCCGTGTACTGGCCCGCATTTTTGATGGCGGCGTTTCCCGACAAGAAGTTATCCGAGTACATGCCCGGCAGAATTCAGGCGCACGGCTGGCTGCTCTTCGAACAGGAAAAAATGAGCAAGTCCAAGGGCAATGTCGCCTACGCCGAGCCGATCGTGAAAGCCTTAGGCAACGACGCGCTCCGCTACTACCTGCTGCGCGAAGTCGTCTTCGGCCAGGACGGAAATTTCAGCAAAGACGCCCTGATCACCCGTTACAACGCCGACCTGGCAAACGGCCTCGGCAACCTCGCGAGCCGCACACTCACGATGATCGAGAATTATTGTGCTGGCGTCGTTCCAGCCGTAGCTTCCGCGCCGCCGAACCTTCACGAGTTAGCTTCCACGGCTTTTTACAATACGACTCGCAACTCATATGACAAATTCGAATTCTCGGATGCGCTAACGATAATTTGGGGTCTGGTCGCAATAGCCGACAAATATCTCGCGGAAGAGAAGCCGTGGACACTTGCGAAGGACCCGGCGCAAAAAATACGGCTCGAGCAAGTGCTTTACGTCGCTGCGGAATCTCTCAGGATTGTCACCGTCTTGGCGCATCCTGTGATTCCCGAAGCGACGCAGAAAATTTGGGAACAACTCGGGCAGGGAGGGAAGCTCGAAAACGTGAACGTCAACGAATTGCAATGGGGCGGATTGAAGCCTGGAACGCGAATCGGAAAACCTGAAGGGGTTTTCCCGCGTGCGGATAAGAAAGAAATACTGGAGAGGATTGAGACCATGGAAAACGAGATACGGAATCCGGGAAGTGCGCAGCCTGCAGCGGTTGGTGCTGACGCTGGTCCAGCCGCGGGTGCTGCGGCAGCCGGCGCGTCGGCCGGAGCAGCAGCTGCGCCTGCTGTCGCTGCGAAAATCGGCATCGAAGATTTCGCCAAAGTCGAGCTGCGCGTCGGCGTAGTGAAATCGGCGGAGCGGATACAAGGCGCGGACAAGTTGCTGAAGCTGATGGTAGATATTGGCGACGAAGTCCGCCAAGTCTTGGCAGGGATCGCGCTTTCCTACGCGCCTGAAGATTTGGTGGGGCGAAAAGTTGTGATCGTGGCCAATCTCGCGCCGCGGAAAATGCGCGGCCTTGAATCGAACGGCATGCTGTTGGCCGCTTCGGTAGGCCCAGACGGCAAACCAGTCCTCTGCACCTTCGCCGAAGACGTCCCGGCAGGCGCAAAGGTGAAGTAGAAAATCGCGAACACGAAAGTAAACAATCGCACCAGCGCCGGAGGCGCGGCATAAGTTAGCCCAGCCCGGAAGGGCTGGGAAAAATCGCAAAGCGAGTCCGGAGCGCCGTAGGTGCGACACAGGCCTCGGCTGAAGTTCCCGACAGCGCCAACCAAGATTTAAAACCAAAAACGGAGCAGCGCAAAATTTGGAAATCATCGATTCACATGCGCACCTGGAGTCCGAGGATTTCGATACGGACCGCGCTGAGATGCTGCAGCGCGCGCAGGCAGCAGGCGTGCAGGCGGTGCTTGCCATCGGCAGCGGCGGTTCCGGGCCGGACCGTCTGGATGCGGCACTTTCCGTCGCGAAAGATTACGACTGGATTTACGCCACCATAGGAATCCATCCGCAGCACGCGGCCGAAGCGCAAGAACCGCATTACGCGCAGTTGGACGAACTGGCGAAAAATCCCAAGGTGATCGCCTGGGGCGAAATGGGCCTCGATTATCATTACGAAGAGCCGCCGCCCGAAGTGCAGCAGCCGGTTTTTCGCCGCCAATTGCAGCAGGCGCGCGCGGCGAAATTGCCCATCGTGATTCATTGTCGAGACGCGTGGGACGATTGCCTGGCGATCCTGGAAAAAGATTGGAAACCGGCAGGGATCGGCGGAATTTTTCATTGTTTCACCGGGACGCTGCGCGAAGCCCAGCGCGGCCTGGAGATGGGCTTCCTGATTTCTTTCGCGGGAAACGTCACTTACCCCAAATCGCAGCTGATGCGCGATGTGGCGCGTGACTTGCCGCTCGAGCACATCCTCACGGAGACGGATTCGCCTTTTCTTTCGCCCCAGGGGCGCCGCGGCAAAAGAAATGAGCCGGCCAATGTCGTGGAGGTAGCGCAGACGCTTGCGAATGTGAGAAACTTGGGCCGCGAAGAAGTTGCCGCTGCGACGGCGGCGAATTTTAGACGGTTTTTCCGGCTAGGCGGCCAGGAAATTCCCGCCCAGCCAAGGTGAACCCCGGGGATGGCTTTCGCTGTCCAACTTGCAAAAGGCATTTTTGATCTCGTACGAGACGATTTAGCGCTCGTCGAACGGGAAATTGCGGCGCAAAACAGCGCGGCCATCGAACCCGTGTGCGAAATTTCCAGTTATTTGCGCGAGGGCGGCGGGAAACGGCTGCGTCCCGCGCTGCTGCTGCTGGCCGCCGGAGCTTCAGGATACCGCGGCGAGAGCGCGATTCAATTGGGCGCGGTGGTGGAAATGATTCACAGCGCCACGTTGATTCATGACGACGTGATTGACGGCGCGAATACGCGGCGCGGGCGGCCCAGCGCCAACGCACGCTGGGGAAATCACATGAGCGTGCTGGCGGGCGACTGGCTGTACATGCAGTCGTTCGAGATGGCCTTGCGCGAGCGGAATTTCGCCGTGCTGGATATTCTGATTGACCTCACGCAAAACATGGTCGAAGGCGAATTGCTGCAGCTGACGCATCTGGGACAGATTGACTTGAACGAGGCGGAAGCCACGGAACTGGCGTATCGCAAGACAGCTTGCCTGTTCAGCGGATGCGCGCGGCTGGGCGCGGTGCTGGGAAAGCGATCGAAAGAAATTGAAGACGGCTTGGCGGATTACGGGCGGAATGCCGGCCTCGCGTTTCAGTTAGTGGATGATCTGCTGGATTTCACCGCTTCGCCAGAAAAATTGGGCAAGCCAGTGTTGAGCGATTTGAAGGAAGGCAAGGTTACGCTGCCTTTGATTTTTGCGCTGCAGGCGCAGGCTACGTCGCACGCTGCTGCGGCCGATGGCAATGGCCACGAGCATTCGAATGGCGAGGGGCGGCGGCTGGTGGAGAAAGTTTTGGAGGAGCGCGATTTTCGTAGCGTGCGCCCAGAGCAGATTACCTCGCTGGTCCGCGAGACGGGAGCGCTGCAGCGCGCTACCGAAATGGCCAAGGAATACGTCCGGCGCGCCAAGGCCAGCCTGGAAGTTTTGCCCGACACGGAATACCGGCGAGCGTTGCTGGCCGTCCCCGATTTCATCCTCGAACGCGAAAATTAATTCCCGTATTTTCGCGGCAAAGCCCACCGCAGAAACGCAGAGTTAGCAGCGAAAACCTAACGCAAAATTCAAATCGCAATCGAGCGCAGCGAGCAGCGCCGCTGCGCCCGATTCCAATCGTGCAAACCGGTTTCTAGTAGTGGAACCTCCATTTAAACTCGACGTAGATTTGCCGCGGGTCGTTGTAGTGAAAGCCGCCAAACGTGAGGCTGTTGTCGAGCAGCACGCGCGTATTCGCGAGGTTGAGGGCGGTGAATCCTACGGTGTATTTCTCACCGAAGGTTTTGCCTAGTGAAATGTCAACAGTGGTGTGGGGATCCAGATAGTCGTTGGGATACGGCGTGCCCGGCTCCGGGTCGCCGTTGGTGAATCCCGAACCGTAGTTGACATTCATTGAAGCGAAGGCATGCCCAGGAAGGGTCGCATTGAATCCCACGCTCAGTGTATTGCGCTGGTCATGATCGACAGGTGAATATCCCGGCGGCGCATACACCGGGCACGTCAACGGGTCCACGGGAAGAGGGCAGATCAAGCCGCCGGTGATCGGCCCGCTCGCCTGAGCGATTTGGTTCGCGTAGGCCAGATGGAATTGGCCGAAGCGCCAGAGGCGCGGAGACCGCAGTGTGAGTTCCCAGGTTTGAATCAAGGCTTTGTCCCAGGTGATCGGCCAGAAGAGATTGGACTCGCCGATGTTGCTGTGATCGAGCCAATTCTGTGCGGTTGTTTGGAAATGATCCGCGTCGAGAGCCCAGCCGCGATAGGGAATGGTGACGCCGAATTGATATTCGGTATCGCGCTCGCCCGGCAGCGGCGCGAAGGCGACATTCTGGCTGTTCGCGAACTCGAGCAGCGGACCAGTGGCGGTCAACAGCGGCGGAGCCTGGTAATAGCGTCCCCAGAAGCCGCGAAAGACCCAGTTCAAGTGCGGGATTTGTACGGCAATGCCCACGCGAGGGTCCACCGCGTTCTCCGTAAGATCGGCGGTGAAATGCGACTGGCGGAAGCCGCCGATCAACGTCAACCACGAGGTTGGCTTGAATTTATCGCTTACGAATATTTCTTCCAGCCCGCCGGTGATGCCAGCTGTAGAGGGCCCGTAGTTTTGGCAGCTCGGATTATCCGGCGGATCGCACACCGTAAATACGTTGTTGAAGTATTCACTCTGATGCTGGCCGAATCCGTAGGTTCCGACCTCAAGGTCATTTTTCCAGAAGTGGACGTTGAGCGACGCTTGCAGGCCTCCATAATTCGAGGTCTGGTTTACGTTGGTGATCACCGGCACATCGTTGGGAGACGCACTATATGTGGCCGCATTGTAATGGTAGAAGGGAGAAACAGTCAGGAGCAGATTCGGATTGAAGGTGTGAATCCAGGAGAAGGCGGCGTAAGCGTCGGGTTCGCGTTCACTATCGCGAAGGCCGTAACTCTGATACGCCTGATTCCCGGATGAGTTGGGATCGGGATCGTAGGGAATCTGATAGTAATCCTGGCGCAGAGAGGTGACCAGGCGGAATTGGTTCGCGGAACTGGGGTTAAAGATGAACGATGCGAATCCGCCATATCCGTTCTGCGCATCGTGAAAGACCCCGGAAACCGGGGTCTGCAATCCGTAGTTACTGCGGTTTGCGTTCAAACTCGCGTAATACGCGAAGCGCTGAGTGTGCCCTCCGAAGTTCAACTGATCGTTAGTCTGAAACCAATTCCCGAAAGTGACGACGAGTTCTGCCTGATTGTCCCGCTCGAATCCGGTGCGGGGGACGATGTTGAAGATTCCGTAGGTGCGGTCTCCATAGTCGGCCTCGTAGCTGCCGCGTTGCACTTCGAGATAATCAATGTCCTTGGGATCAATCTGCGGGCCCAAATTGGTGGCGATGTTGGTGTTAGGAATGGGGACGCCGTCAATCAGCCATTCCACCTGGTGGCCTCCGCGCATGTGCAACATGTCGTGGGTCATGTAGGCGGCGGGAACGTAGTCGGTGATCATGGCCATACTGTTGGTGCGGTCGGCGCCTGGAGTTTCGGAAATGTCCTGTCGGTCAATCAAAGTGGTCGGTGTTACCGAATCCACGTTGGCGACTTCTGGCGCCTGCCCGACGACAACAGCCGTTTGATTCAGCGACGCGATTGCGAGCTGAAAGTGAAGAATGGGTGAGGAAGCGGACGCGACGGTAACGGTTTGCTCAGCGCTCTGGAATTTGGGTTGAGCGACTGTGACCTTGTAGTCGCCCACCGGAACGGAGGTGAACGTAAATTCGCCGTTGTCGTCCGTTTGTGTGGTCTGAGACCAGGCCGAGGTGATTGCCTGGAGGGTTACCGAAGCTCCCGAGACGGGCCGATGCTGCGGGTCGTGCACGATACCTTGAATCTTTCCGAAAATAGTGGCGTGAAGAAGCGGACCAGAAAGTAGAAAGACCGCAATAAACACAGTCAATGCGAGCTTGCGCACAAGTCCTCCGTCCTAGATTTTTAAATGGTTCTTTCAGTTTCTGCGGACGAGGCTAGCTGCGCGGCGGTTGAAAGGGACCAGCGAGGAAGCCGGCGGACAAATTGCCCGCGCAGGGTTGCGAGCTGGCGATGCGTGACACTCTGGGAATGATCAGAGATGCGAGTGCGGACGTTTTTGCCGGTGGATAGGGAGCGAGAAGGCCGTAATCCATGCGGTGCTGGCCGGATTTCATGCTGCACTCCATCATGTGCCCGACTGCGCCATGGTGGCAGGCCATTTCCTCGTGCTGGGACGCGGGTGACGTGTTCCGTGCCGGGGAATGATGCGAGCCGTGCGGCAGGCAGCACATGCCATTGCAATCGGGCATGCCGGAATCCGTACCGCGCGCGAGCAACGCCAGCGGAGTTGCCAGCAGCGCGACGATCACGAGAATGGCTTGGGCACGGCGCATCGCGCAAAAGTCTAGCACAGCCCGCACCTCTTCGGCGCTGCAAAACATGATCGGCCCGGGACAAATTTCCATATGCGAATTGCTTCAGAAAAAACATCGGGGTAGGCTGGCGCTATCATGCTGCCATTCAAATTAATTTACGACCAGCGATACGATCTGAATCTGGGAGACCACGTATTCCCTTCGCAGAAATACCGCCTGGTTTACGAGGAATTATTGCGGCGAGGAATTGCGGATAGCGGCGATTTTCTTTCACCGAAGGTGGCTGCGGACGAAGATGTGCTGCGGGTTCATACGGCGGAGTATGTGCGCAAGTTGAAGACGGGATCGCTTTCTTCCGCGGAGGTGCAGCAGCTGGAGGTACCCTATTCGCAGGAATTGATCGAGGCCGTGTGGCTGGCAGCGGATGGCTCGATTCTGGCGGGGCAGTGCGCGCTGCGTGACGGCTGGTCGGCGAACATTGGAGGAGGATTCCATCACGCGTGTGCTGATCACGGCGAGGGGTTCTGCGTGATACATGATGTGGCCATCGCGATCCGGCGGCTGCAATTCGACGGAGCGATTGAAAAAGCTATGGTGGTGGATACCGATGTGCACCAGGGCAATGGCACGGCTGCGATCTTCGGCAGAGACGAAAATGTTTTTACGTTTTCGATTCATCAGGAGCGTAACTACCCGTTTGTGAAGCCGCCATCGAGCGTGGACGTGAATTTGCCAGACGGAGTGGGGGATGATGCGTATCTCTCGATTCTGGCTGAGTATTTGCATGAGGCCTTTGCGGATTTCTCACCGCAAATTATCTTTTACGTTGCGGGCGCCGATCCGTTTCGCGAGGACCAGTTGGGTGGGCTGGCGTTGACGCTGGAGGGGCTGGGGCGGCGAGACGCGCTGGTGATGGGTTACGCGCGCAGATACAAGTGTCCGTTGGTGATTACGCTGGCTGGCGGCTATGCGAGGCGTGTGCAAGACACGGTGGCGATTCACGTGGGGACGATTCTGGCAGCGCGCGATGCGGCGGCTAGTAAGTAAGGCTGAGATTGATGTATCGAGCACGACCAGCTTGCGACTCCAGTTAAAAGATGTGTCGCACCTACGGCGCTAGGCCGGGGCGCACCGGCCGTCATCAGTTTGTGGCGTGAGATGAAATGGAGCCGAGGGCCGCTTGGATTGCATTGGTCAGGTTCTCGGTGAAGCCTTCGGGCGGATAGCCATTGATGCGGTAGGTAATTTTTCCGGCGGGATCGAGGAGCAGCACAGTGGGTAGGGAATTTACTTTCATGAAGTCGTCGAGGCCGTCAGCGTAGACGACAGGGACATCCCATTTTTCATGGCTTAGGAACGGCGCGACGAGCGATTGGTCTTCATCCGTATTTACCGCGTAAAAAGCAATTTCGGGATTTCCAGCGTAATTTTTCGCCACCTGCACAAATTGCGGCTCGAGCACGCGGCAAGGTCCACACCAAGTAGCCCAAAAACTCAGCACCAACACCTTTCCACGCAACGGAGTGAGCGGAACGCGCGCGCCCTGCAGATCGCGGAGGACGAAAGTGTAGGCATCCTTGGCGTCTCTGTTTCCGGCGACCGGACTCGCGGTGGCTGGAGCGGCGCCGAGCAGATCGTATTCGGCGAGAACGGCTTCGCCCAGGCCCTGATCGCTGCCGTGAAGCTGACGCCATACATTCCCCAGCCGCTTACGCACTTCGCGGCGATTCACTTTTCCCACCGGGCTATCTTCGGGCAGCACAAAGGCGAGCATGTATTCCTGGACCGCGGTCGAGTAGTCACGGCGCAATTCTGCGATTTCTCCCAATTGTTCGGCGGCGACGGCATTGGGGCGCACCGAGTAGCTCATGCGCAGATCTTGCTCGGCAGCGGCGTCATCGTGCTGGGATTTTTCGATTTGTCCGCGCAAATTGTAGAGAGCGGCGCGCAGTTCGTCGTGGTGCGCCTGCCAGTCGGCGAGCGAAACGCGCGCGGGTTTTTCGGCGGCGGTGGATTTGTTGATGCGGTCGAGCACGCGTGTGACGTATCCAGCAGCGCGAACGAGGCTGGCGTCGTCTCCCTGTTTTTGCAGGAGGCCGACGGCGAGCATCATGATCTCGGAGTCATCGGGACGCAAGGCGATGAGCTGTTCGGAATATTTTAGCGCGCATGGGTCGTCCTGCACTTGTTGACAGGCTTCGACAAGGGCGCGAAAGACGGCTGCTTTTCGGGGAGCGTCTGGAAAGCGCTGAAGATAATGCTCGAGATTGCGAACCAGGGCTCCGCGGTCGTTGCCGGCATCCGCGATGGTTTTTTGCAGCTCGGTTTCGGGGTCCGCGTCTTTTTTCGAGATGGCGTCAGACGGCGGTTTTACCGGAGGTTTGTTGGATGGAGCGTTTTGTGCGTGAGCGGATTGCGCAGGAGCGAAGAACACGGCAAGAACGAGAATCAATGCGCAGCGATAGCGAACTGAAGATTGGCTTTGGCGGGCTGGGAATGACAACTAAAGCCTCTCTAAATTTTGGGCGGTCCCGTCGATCGAAAACCAATTTTAGCGCGAAAGCGGCCCGGCCGCGTGGAATTCACGGCAATCGCTACTTCAGCGAAACGCTGCCGGAAGAAGTCTGCACGTCCACGCGCGCTTTGCCGTCGCCGAGGCGGGCGCGCAATTCGTGTTTTTGCGTAGTGCCTTCCATGACGATGGGAATGGCGGCATCAATATCGCCGGAGTTCGAGCGCGCCATCAGGCGGAAACTTGCAGATGGAGGGACTTGCAACACGACATCGCCCGAACTGGTGCGAATATCCCAGTAATTGGAAGCCAAGGGATTGCCGTCAATAACGACGTCGCCCGAAGCCGTACGCAGACGAATATCGGCGGACGCGTTCTTAATCGAAATGTCTCCGCTGCCCGTACTGGCTTCGACGGCATCAGCGGGGCTGCTGATTTCCATGTCGCCGGAGCCACTATGGAGGCGGACCTGATCGTGCACAGTGTCGAGCGTGATATCGCCCGAACCGGTGGTGGCTTGCACCTGGCCTTGCACGTGTGAGAACTGGATGGCGCCGCTGCCGGTGAGGGCCTGGACGTCGCCGGAAATATTCGAAGCGGTGATTGCGCCGGAACCGGATACGAAGTTGGCAGGGCCCTTGATGCCATCCACTTCCACATCGCCCGAGCCCATGGTCGCGTGGATTTGGGCATCGGCAGGGACGACGATGGTGTAGTCAATGGAGACATCGCTGACGTGCAGGCCGCCGCCACCGACGCGGATCAGGTTGCCCTCTTGGGACACAGGTGGATTCGACTCTAATTCGTGGACGCGTTCCTGGCTGCCTTTTTCGGACCACGAGTGCACCTGGATTTCGCCATGTACGCGGACTTCGCCCGGAGGCCCGGTGCTGACGTGGGCATCACCGCTGCCGTTGGTCACGTCAATGCGGACGGGACCATCGACCTTGAAGGTTTTATCAAACGTGCCTTCGGCGGTGGTTTGCGAGCGACATCCCGTGAACAGGACGGCTGCGAAGAGCGCCAACGAAATCCAAGAGCTTTTGCGTGAAGGCTTCATATTTTGTCGTCGCTTTGGAGTTGGCGCCTCGGCCATGTGCAGCGAATGCTCCCGAGCATCCTTCCTATCAGAGATATACGAGGAAGCGCAACCAGAAGTTCCGTTGCAGAGGGAACAGCGGAGTCTACTTGAGTTTGAGAACGGAATTGAACGAACCCTGACGGTAGCCTTCCAGGTCAAGAGTGACGAAGGAGAAGCCCGCGGCTTTTACGCCATCAGAGATTTTTTGCGAAATAGCCGGATCGAAGCCGCGCTGAAGTTCATCGAGCGCGATTTCGATTCTGGCGAGTTCGCCATGCGCACGAACGCGAAATTGGCGGAAATCGAGAGCGCGGAGCACCGCTTCGGCGCGATCGATTTTGTCCAGCAATTCGGGCGTGACCGCTGTGCCGTAGGGTACGCGAGAAGAGAGGCACGCGGATGCGGGCCGGTTCCACGTGGATAGACCGGCGCGTTGTGAAAGAAAGCGGATTTCAGATTTGGTGAGCTTGGCGTCCAGGAGCGGCGCAAGAACATGGTGTTCGTGAGCGGCGCGATGGCCTGGGCGAAAATCGCGGGTATCGTCGGCATTTATGCCGTAGGCGATGGCCGCAAACTGGCGCGAGCGCGCGAGTGAATCCATCTGGTCAAAGAGTTCGTCCTTGCAGTGGTAGCAGCGGTCGGCGTTGTTGGCGACGTAGAGAGGATTTTCGAGCTCTCGCGTTTCAATGAACTGGTGGCGCAAGCCGGTGGACAAAATGAAATTTTCGGATTGCTCACGATCATGGCGAGAAAAACTCGCGGAGAGCGCGGTGATGGCAAGAGCGCGGTCGCCCAGGATTTGATGCGCAGCCCAAGCCAGGTACGCGGAATCGGCACCGCCGGAAAAAGCGACGAGCACGGAATCAAGCCGGCGGAGGGAAGCAAACAAATTTTCTTGCTTGCCGAGCGCTTGCGACACATCTACCGCGGGCGCAGCAGCGGCAGCAATCGGCAATGGTGAAGCGCTAGACATAGACGAGCCAGTATAACTGAATTCCGACTACTGAAAATCGAGCAACACATCCACTTTGGAGTTCTGCGGATCGAGCTGCAAGAATCGTCCGATTTTCTCGTAATGGACGGGCAGACCGACAAACGCAGCTTTGATTCCAGTGTTGACGAAGTCGTCGTAAATGCTTTTGTCGAAAACGGCGCCGGGCGGAACGGTCCAGGCTTTCTTCAGGCGGCGCTCGCCTTCGACGGAGAGGCCGGTGAGCACGAGTTTTCCCATGTGGTACTGAGGACCTTCGGTGACCGCGACACTGTAGGTGACGCGTTTGGCCTGATCGTCAAACTTCGGTACGGGGTTCACAGCAGCGTCGAGATAGCCGAGCTGAGCGTACGCCGCGCGCACCGTTTCCCAAAAGGATTGGATTTTATTGCCATCCGCCGGATCGCCGGGCAGGAGCGCGCAGAATTTGTTGAGGTCCTGGGCTTGGACGGAGTCATTGCCCTGCCATTGAACGCCAGACCACGCGTAGGCAACGCCGGGATCGATGGGTGCGGCGACAATCAACTGGCCGGAAAGTGGATTGGTGGGAGTGGACGCGAAATGGGGGACCGGATGGCCGAACTGAACTTTTAAGTAGGCGTGCGCGAGATACGCAGGGCGCACTTGTTCAAATTCAAAAAGTTCGATGAGGCTCCGCGAGTACGGCTTGCCGATCAAATCAGGCAGGCGCTCCTGCACGATTCGGTCGTTCTGCGCGAATGGGTCGGAGAAGTCAACTTTCTGGATGGTCAATTCGGTATTCTCCACACGAAATTGCTGGACCGTTTGATTATTGAACGGATGAGAGACGACCCCGTGCGACACGCGGGCGTGGATGTCGTGCGCGTCAAGAAGTTTTTCGAGCGCTTCGGAGATGGAGTCGAGAATCGTACCTTTCGAAGGAGCGCCGCCGTCAAAGAGAATTCCTGAATTCTTCAGACCCGCGGATAATTCCTCGTCGCTGAGCCACGGGAAATTATCGAAGGTGACGGGCAGCGCGGGCACATCCGAAACCTGGTAGGTGACCTTCACGCCGCCGGCGAGGCTGGAGAAGCGGAATTGGATATTGGTGAACAAACCGAGTGCGGCTAATTTATCGGCGGCGCCTTGCAGCTCGTCGCGGCCAACGATTTCGCCGGGGTGCAGGCCGATGGCCGTGGCGATCTGCTCCGAAGTGAAGCGGATGGAGCCAGCGACCAGGACAGAATCCAAGCGTGCGGTGCCCGGGCGCGTGTTTTGCGAAGAAGCTGTGAGACGCGATGCAGATAACGGCGTGAACGCGGTAGTGAACAGAAGGCACGCGCAGATGAGTGGTAGGAGCTTGTGGAAGATGTGTTTGCCCATCATGTAGCAATTCTAGAACACTGAAACGTGAAGGGGAACCCACGAATTGCATAACGCGAGGAAAAACGGTCGCGAGCGGCTGGCTATTCCACTACTCGACGGTGACGGATTTCGCGAGATTGCGCGGCTGGTCCACGTCGCAACCGCGGCGGACGGCGATGTGGTAGGCCAGGAGCTGCAGCGGGACGATTTCTAGAATTGGCGCGAGCAGCTCGGGGGCCGCTGGGATTTCGACGACGTGATTGGCAATTTCGCGAGCCTGGCGGTCGCCTTCGGTGACGACGGCTATGACGATTCCGTCGCGGGCCTTCACTTCCTGCATGTTGGAAACGGTTTTTTCGTAGCGGGTCATGGAAGCGGGATCGGATTCGTCGCGGGTGGCGATGACGACTACCGGCAGATCTTCGTCAATTAGCGCGTTGGGGCCGTGCTTCATTTCTCCTGCGGGATATCCTTCGGCATGAATGTAGGAAATCTCTTTGAGCTTCAGTGCGCCTTCGAGCGCAATCGGGTAATGGATGCCGCGGCCGAGGTAGAGAAAATCGGTGTGGCGGAAGAAGAGGCGGCCGAGTTCCTCCAGCTCCGCGTCGTGTTGAAGAATCGTCTCGATCTTGTGGGGGATCGCGCGTGAGCTCCTGCATCAGTGCGCGGGCTGCCTCGGGAGTTTGTTTGCCGCGCACTTGGGCGAGGTAGAGCGCGGTAAGCATCAGCGCGGTCAATTGGCCGGTGAATGCCTTGGTGGACGCGACTCCAATTTCCGGGCCAGCGTGGGTGTAGATGGTGCCGTTGGCCTCGCGCGTGAGCATGGAACCGACCACATTGCAGATGGCCAGAATCTGGGCGCCTTTCTGGCGGGATTCTCGCGCTGCCGCGAGAGTGTCGGCTGTTTCGCCGGACTGGCTGATGGCGATTACCAGATGGTGCTTGTTGACGATCGGGTCGCGATATCGGAATTCGCTGCCGTAGTCCACTTCGACGGGCAGGTGCGCCAGGCGTTCAATCATGAATTTGCCGGCGAGAGCTGAGTGCCAACTGGTCCCGCAGGCGATGATCTTCACGCCTTCAAAATTCTGAAATGCTTGCTCGGTAATGTCCATCTGATCGAGGAAGACCTTGCCGGTGTCCTGGGAAATTCTGCCGAGCAGAGTGTCGCGCACGGCGCGCGGCTGCTCGAAGATTTCCTTCTGCATGAAATGCTTGAAGCCGCCCTTTTCGGCCATGATCGGGTCCCAGGTGACGTGCTGGGGCTGGCGATTGACGGGGTGACCTTGAAAATCCATGACGCGAACACCGTGCGGTGAGAGGACCGCGAGCTCGCCATCGGCGAGAAAGAAAACGCTGCGCGTGTGCTGGAGAATTGCAGGGATATCGCTGGCGACGAAGAACTCTTTTTCACCGAGTCCGACGACGATGGGCGGGCCCAGCCGGGCGGCGACGATTTTCAGGGGATCGCGAGTGGAGAGAGCGACCAGCGCAAAGGCGCCGGTCATGACTTTTACCGACTTGAGGACGGCTTCTTCGAGTGATGCGCCCGGAGAATATTTCTCGATGAGGTGAGCGATGATTTCGGTGTCGGTTTCAGTGAGAAACTTGTGCCCTTCGGCGATGAGCTGGTGTTTGAGTTCGAGGTAATTTTCGATGATGCCGTTGTGCACGACAACTATTTCGCCGCTGCAATCACGATGAGGATGCGCGTTTTCTTCGGTGGGGCGACCATGCGTGGCCCAGCGCGTGTGACCGATGCCGTAGACGCCTTCCAGCGGCGTAGCGCGGATGGAGTCTTCGAGATTGTGCAGTTTGCCGGGCGCGCGACGGATTTCCAACTTGCCGTCTTTTTGCACCACGGCGATGCCCGCGGAATCGTAGCCGCGATATTCGAGGCGCTTCAGGCCGTCGAGAATCAGCGGCACGACGGGTTTGGTGCCGATGTAACCGACAATTCCGCACACGAGATTTAGCTCCTGGAAACCGCCGTGAGATCGAAGCTGCAGGCAGCCGCGCCTACAACAAGGTTAGCATATCGGTTGAACCAGGCAACGGCGGCGGGGCGGGCGCGTGCGGCAGATGCTACGGCTTGCGAATATCGGGCGAGCCGGGAACCGGAAGGGTAGGTGCGTCGGGCAGTCAGTCAAGCAGTTCGAAGCGGAATTCCTCGATGACGGGGTTGGTGAGCACGTCCTTGGCAATTCGTTCCACCTGAGTTTTGGCTTCCTCGCGGCTTAGGCCGTCCAGCGCGAGAACGAAGAACTTGCCTTGGCGAACGTCTTTCACCGTCGAATAACCCAGCGACGACAACGCTCGTTGAATGGTTTGACCCTGGGGATCGAGAACCGTGGTTTTCAGCATGACCCAGACGTGAGCTTTCATCGCTGAGATTATAGCAGCCCCGCCGATTCCGCGGCCGCACGAAAATCGACCAGGTATTTGCGCTTTTCATCTGGCGGCAGAAACGCAGCGTGAAAACTCTGTTCCATGAGCTTAACGAGTTGGGGAGTGGAGACGCCAAGTGATGCGACATTGGAATATTCGGTGAGCAGTTCGGTATGGAACATTCCGGGATCGTCCGTCGAAAGGGTAACGGGAATTCCGCGCTTGATGAAATCCGGCAGGGGATGATCGCGCAGGGAAGCATCGAGTTTTTCGGTTTGGCGGGCCAGTGCGCCGGTGCACAAGTTGCTGGTGGGGCAAATTTCCAGAATCACGCGGCGCATTGCCAGCGTAGCCGCGAGCGCAGGGTCACGCATCACGGCGATGCCGTGCCCGATTCGCTCCGCTCCGAGCAGTTCGATGGCTTCACGCACGGAGTCCGGGCCGCCGATCTCTCCGGCATGGCAGACGATATGCAGTCCGTCCTGGCGCGCCAGATCAAAGGCTGGGCGGAAGTTGATGGTGGGATACGCGAGCTCGTCGCCGCCCATGCCAAATGCGACAACGCCCAGTGACTGGAGTTTGGAAGACCAGCGGGCAACTTCCTTGGCCGGATCCGGGCCGAACTGGCGAGCGGCATCGAGAATTAGCGCGATACGCAGGCGGGCAAACGGGACGGATTGCGCGGCATCGCGAATGGCGGTAACCGTGGCTTCCAGATTTTGCGTGCGGCGCAGGATGACGCCCGCGGAAACGGTTAGCTCGGCGTACACGACGTGTTGACGCACGAGTTCTTCGCACAACTGCCGGGTGATCAGGGCATAGTCATCCGGCGTGCGCAGGTAGGACGTGACCCATTTGAAGGTCTCGAGAAAACCGTTGAAGTTGGAAAAGTTGTAACGCGCCGCTACTTCCTCGGGCTTGAGAGTGACGCCGTGACGCGCGGCGAGCTTTATGGCGGTATCCGGGCGGATGGAGCCTTCGAGATGCAGATGCAGCTCTGCCTTCGGCAGCGCGTCAATGGCCATGGGCGGCCGAGCTGATTGTGCTGGCTGGTTCATTTTATTGCGGCGGCAATTGGGGCCGGCCGGCATTGATCCATGCTGTTAGCCAGTATGAACCGATGTCGGTGGAAGCATCCGAAAGCTGGCGGACCAGGATCGCACCCGCCAGGGAATAGAACTTATCGTAATAGTCTTGCGAGTAGCTGGAAAGCCCTTCGTGAGCGCGACGATCGGCCAGTAGAACAGTTTCGAGCCAGGAGTGAGCGGTGAGGCAGAGTTCGAACGCGTGATCAGTGGGATCGTGAATGAGAACCGCTTCGTTGGGTTGCACGAAGAAAAAGAGCTGATAGCGATCAACCAAGCCGATGGAGAAGCGCTCGTTGACGCCGGGCTGAGCGGAAAGCTTGCCGTCCATGTTGATCGTGGTGTTGAAGGGATCGTGGGCCGCGTTGACGTAATGCGCCAACGTGGCGGCAGACAGCCGGACCTGGCTCCAATCGCGCTCGCGAAATGCGTCGGTGAGCTTCTTGCTGTAAGAGCCGATTTCCCAGGGAAGAATTCCGTACTGCTCCAGAGTGCGGCGATTGTATTTGAGGATTGCGGCGTTGTAGTCGCGGGGCAATGCGGAAAAGGGGAATTGACCGTAGTGATCCAGCTGAATGAAATCGGTGTGACGGGGGGTGCCTGTTTTGGGATCCGATTCTTCCGCAGCGCCGACGTGCTCGACTAGAAACTGACGATTCGCGTAGAAGAAAGGCTGCATTTCCTGGGGGAGAGTGTCCACCGCTCTGTTGGTGACCAGGCGGTCGGCGGTTTCGCCCCAGCCGAACGAGGAAGCCAGCGCGAGAAATAAAATCGCAGCCGAGAGCACGATCGCGCCTTGAAGCGAACGACGCATTACCCCAGTTTCCCCTTATCAGCCTCCGCCTTGATGTTGGCGTCCGAAAGCTGGCTATGGCGGCGGCCGTAAAAATAATAGAAACACAATCCGATCAGAAGCCATACGACGAAACGAATCCAATTCGTGATCGGCAGCCCGGCCATCAAGAGCAGGCAGGTAAGGATGGTGACCACGGGCGCGAGGGGGCCGCCTGGGGCGCGGAATGCGCGCGGCCGATCCGGTTGCTTATAGCGGAGAATCAGGACTCCGCCGGCTACCAGCGCGAAGGCGAACAGCGTTCCGATATTGGAGAGGTCGGCCAGCGTGCCGATATCGAGCAGGCCCGCGGGAATGCCCACCAGGAAACCGGCAACGATGGTGGAAAAATCCGGCGTGCGGAAGCGCTTGTGCACGCGGCTAAAAATTCCGGGCAGCAAACCGTCGCGAGA
Source organism: uncultured Acidobacteriota bacterium (assembly GCA_963748395.1). GTDB lineage: Bacteria > Acidobacteriota > Terriglobia > Acidiferrales > UBA7541 > Palsa-295. The sequence continues at coordinate 598,940 of CAVVIP010000001.1, forward strand.
CATCGCAAACCAAACGCGTGCCTGGCCGAGTTGGAACACGAGCAGCGACGAAATCATGCCGGTCAACGCGCCCAAGAGAACGATGAGTTGAATATTTCCGAAGTGCAGGCGCTTGAGCGTGTTGACGACCGGGGCAGCGTCATCGAGCAGAGTCTGCCAGGGAACGAGGCCCGTCAACACCACGACGACGGCGATATACAGGATGGTGCAAATTACCAGCGTGGCGATAATTCCGATGGGCAGATCGCGCTTGGGATTTTTGCACTCTTCGGCGGCGGTGGAAACGGAGTCGAATCCGATATAGGTAAAGAAAATGATCGAGCCGCCGGTGAGAATGCCGGGCCAACCGTTGGGCGCGAAGGGATGCCAGTTGGCCGGGTGCACATAGCGGGACGCGAAAATCACGAAGACCATGATCGCGGTGATTTTCAGCAACACCATGATGTTGTTGGCGTTGGCCGATTCGCGGATGCCGCGGACGAGAATCACCGTGAGCAACATGACGATGATGAACGCGGGCCAGTTGAAGCCGAAATGCCAGCCGGGATCGTACAAAGTGTTTCCTTGAAGATCTGCTAGGCCCGCGGGTAGATAAGCCGGAGTGATCCAGCGCAGGCTGGGGTGAACTCCAAACCAATCGAGCAGGTTGACGACGTGCGCGGAGAATCCTACGCTGACGGCCATATTGGAGACGGCGTATTCCAGGATCAAATCCCAGCCAATGATCCAGGCGATGAGCTCGCCCATCGTCGCGTAGGTGTAGGTGTAGGCGCTGCCAGCGATGGGAATCATGGCCGCGAGTTCGGCGTAGCAGAGCGCGGCGAACGCGCAGACGAAACCGACCAGCACGAAGGACAACGCGATGGCGGGACCGGCACCGGGCCTTCCGAACGACGCCGAGTGATAAATCAGATATTCCAGCAAGGGCGCGTTGAGCACGGATTTGAATTGCAGCTTTTGCCCGGCGATGGCGGTGCCGATGATGGTGAAGATTCCCGAGCCGATCACTGCGCCGATGCCCAGCGAAGTGAGGCTCAGCCATCCGAGGGATTTCTTGAGCTGCTTCTCGGGGTTCTCCGAGTCGGAGATGAGCTGGTCAATATCCTTCTTGCGGAAAAGCTGTGCACCCAATCGTCACCTTCCCCGTGAGAGAGCCAGAAACTTTACATTGCGAGAAGCTGCGGTGCAACCTTCCGCGGGGGCGCAACCGGCATTTGTTCATTGCGCCCGGGCACGGACCCACGCAACGGGCGACCGCCAGCGACATCATCCTACAGCAGAGCGGGTTCGTCCTAACCTGTTTGTGTCGCAAGCGGACGATTTGTGAAACGGGGCCTCATGCGAGTTGCAGATTGGCATAGCGTTCGATGAGCTTTTTTGCTCCATGGTCCTGGAAGCTCACGGTTAACTTGCGATCTTCACCTTCGCCTTCAACTTCGATGATGGTGCCGACGCCGTATTTGGAATGGCGCACGCGCGTGCCGATCAGAGGATCTTTCGATGAGCCGCGAGGGGAGCGCGAAGTTCGACCATAGGGCGTGCGAGTCTTTTGGCGGTAGACATAATTATTTTCCGAAAAGTCCGGATCGGGCTCGTAACGTCGCGATTCGCCAGGTTCGGATTGCGACCCGATCGCAGCTTCGATCAGATCGCCGGGAATTTCCGCGAGGAAACGGGAAGGCAGCGCGGCGCGCAGGCGTTCTTCGCCGTACGTACGGCGATAGACGGCGCGGGAAAGGACAAGAGACTGCTTGGCGCGCGTCATCCCGACGTAGAACAGGCGGCGCTCCTCTTCGACCTCGGCGTTGGAGCTGAGCGCGCGACCGTGGGGCAGAAGGCCTTCTTCGAGGCCGGCGAGGAATACGGCGTCGAATTCCAGGCCTTTGGCGCTGTGCAGAGTCATCAACGAAACGGGAATGGTGTCGTCGTATTGGTCCGAGTCGCTGGCCAGGGCTGCCTGGTCGAGAACGTCTTCGAGCGTTTGGCCTTGTTCGGTGGCTTCGGCCATTGCGTTCGCTAGCTCGCGAAGATTTTCGGCGCGCGAGGTGTGTTCGAGATTGTCCTGCTGCTCGACCCAATCGAGATAGCCGGTGCTGCCAAGGACGCGTTCGATCAAGCGCGCGGGTTCCATGTCCTGGCAATCTTTTTGTAGGTCTTCGATTAATTTGCAGAAGGAGCGAAGCGCGCCACTGAATTTCTTGCCGGTGAGGAATTCACCGTTGGAAACGACCGACCAAAGCGACTGCGAAGTTTCCTTCGCGCGCGCCTCCAGGGCGGCGACGGTGACTGCGCCGATGCCGCGCGGCGGGACGTTGAGCACGCGTAACAGAGCGACGTCGTCTTCCGGGTGAAAAATCAGGCGGACGTAGGCGAGAGCGTTGCGAACTTCGGCGCGGTCGTAAAAACTGAAACCGCCAACTACGCGATAGCGGATGCCCAGGCGGCGCAGCACTTCTTCAAAAGAGCGGGACTGCGCGCCGGTGCGGTAGAGAACGGCAATGCGCGCATCGGGATCGTTGCGGACGAGAGTCGATAACTCGCCGCAGATGAATTCGGCTTCCGCGGACGAATCCGGCGCTTCAAAAAAACGCAGGCGGGCACCGGCCCCCAAAGTCGCCTGCAGAGTTTTGCCCAGGCGGTCGGAATTGTTTTTCACGACGGCGGCGGCCGCGTCGAGAATCGTTTGGGTCGAGCGGTAATTTTCCTCGAGGCGAATCAGCTTGGCATCCGGAAAATCCGCGGTGAAGCGCTTCAGGTTTCCGGCACGCGCACCACGCCAGGCGTAGATGGATTGGTCTTCGTCGCCGACCACGCAGATGTTCTTGCGCGTTCCGGCAAGGAGGCGCACGAGTTCTTCCTGCGAGCGGTTGGTATCCTGGAATTCGTCAACCATAAGGTAGTGAAAGCGCGCGTTCCATGCAGCGCGAACTTCGGGATGATCGCGAAGCAGCTCGACGGCGCGAAGGAGCAGGTCGTCAAAATCGAGCGCGGCGGCTTTGCGCAGAATTTCATTGTAGACACGGAAGACTTCGGCGGCTTGCTTGCGCGCTTCGTCACGCGTCTCGGATGCGCTGGCGGCCATTTCGTCGGGAGTGAGGCCGTGATTTTTGGCGTAGCTGATTTGCGCGCGCAGGCTGCGCGGCGGGTAATCGTCGGTGGAAAGATCGAGCTGCGCGAGGGCACGTTTAACGGCGGCGGTCTGGTCGTCATCATCATAAATCGCGAAATCGCGCGGCAAGCCCAGATGCTGCGATTCACGGCGAAGCAAACGCGCGCAGAAGGAATGGAAGGTTGAGACCCATACGTCCGAGGAATCGCGGCCGGTGGAGCGCAGCAGCTCGCTGATGCGTTCTTTCATGACGCTGGCGGCCTTGTTGGTGAAGGTGACGGCGAGGATGGCGCTGCCGGGCACGCCTAATTCGATCAGATGAGCGACGCGATAGGTGATGACGCGCGTCTTGCCGGTGCCGGCGCCGGCGAGGACCAGTAGCGGACCCTCGGTTGTGAGCACAGCTTCGCGCTGGCGTTCGTTCAGCTTGTCGAGGAGCGTTGTGGATGAAGTGGAATTGTTCAAGCACAAATTCTAACTGACCTGATGCGAATGGGCAATTTTCCGCGGAGACGTGATTTTGCGCGCGAGAGGGGCTGCATGGAAAGTCTGTTACAATCGTGCGATTTTCTGGGAGCGTTTTCGGAGCATGGGCCGGCAAAAAATATTTGCGTGGATGCAAGGGCTGGTCATGGCGTTCGGTGGCGGCGGATTATTCGTCGTCACATTCTTTGATTCGTCAGTGCTTTCGTTTCCATTTTTTCCAGACGCTGTGATGATTGAACTTTCCATTGCCAATCCGGTGCGGATGCCGTACTACGCGGCGATGGCGGCTGTGGGATCGCTTTTAGGTTCGATCATGCTGTACTTTTTGGCGAAGAAGGGAGGCGAAGCCTTTTTTCACAAGCATGCTGGCGGCAAGGCGGAAAAAATTAAGGAGTGGGTGGATAAAAATGGATTTCTGAGCGCGTTTCTTCCCGCGGTGCTGCCGCCGCCGTTTCCGTTCAAGCCATTCGTGTTGGCGGAGGGAGTCTTTCAGGTGCGGGCGCGGACGTTTATTCTGGCTATCCTGCTTGGACGCGGATCGCGCTATGGGCTGGAAGGAATTCTGGCGGTGCGGTATGGGGATGCGGCGCTGGTTTATCTGAAAACGCATGGCGCGACGTTCGTGCTCGGGTTGGTGGTAGTGATGGCGCTGCTCTACGTGTTGATCCACTTCGTATTGCGCGGCTCTTCAGCGAAGAAGTAACTTCTGTTCGTGGTTCTCATGAAGCACGAAAACGTCATCAGCGATCGGCGGAGTTAGCGTAGCGAAATTCCTGGTGGGTCACCTGTAGATTGGCGTTGAGATTCACGCGGACGATGATGTTGTCCGAGCTGTTGTCGTTGGACGCGAACCTAAGATCGCGCAGCGTGAATTGGAAATCCTCGTCTTCGCGCTCCAGGGTGGCGAGCGGAAAGCGTGCGTAACGCAGGAATAATTTCGCAGCTGGAGCGTTTTGTGCGGCGCCGAGGGCCGGAGAATCTTCGGGCTTGTAGTGGGGAACGGCGTTGTCCGGATCGAATGCTGCGCCGGGGGCGAGAGACATTTCGATCGTTTCGATGGCGTTATCGGTGGATGCCAAACCGCGCCACGCGAAGGGGGAAAGCGAAGAAGGGAAGGCGCCGGATGCGAGCGCCGGTTGTCCGTTATATTCGCGGGCATTCAGCTGATCGATGGCGCGGCTGTGCAGGCCGGCTCGGGCGCCGAGATAAATAAAAAGCAGCAGCAGAGTGATGACGGCGGCACGCTGGCCGCGCGGGCCTTTTTTTCGCTCCCCAATTTCCTCGCTGACTAAGCGAAAGACCTCCGGCAACAGCAGACCCAACACGAGAAGGACTAAAACCCAGGGATCGCGATTGGTGAGCGCGTTCCACGCAGACCATTTTTGGCGGAACGGCCAGAGTAATTGCACGCCGATTCCGCTGCACAGATCGAAAAGCAGGTGCGTTCCGACACCGAAAGAACAGACCCCGAGAGCTGCGGCGAATCGCAGCGGAATCTGAGGCGAATCTGTATTCTGTGCAGAACGCTGGCGAGCGAACGCCCAGAAGGCGCAGGCGAGAGCGACGATCAAGAGAGCGGAGCCGAGAACGGAATGGAGCAGGCTGCGGTGAAATCGGAGAAAGGCTTGAGGACCGCCGAGGTAGCTCGCGTAATCGAGATCGGCTGCGACGCCGGAAACGAGGAGCGTGACGGTTCCGTAGCGCGGCAGGTGTTTCTGGCTGGCGCGCGCCAGGATCAGGGACAACAACGCGTGAGTGAGGGGCTCCACGGTCTTGTATTCAGTGCTGGGCTAAGAAAACATTTCCATTGCGGCTTGTCCAGCGCCACTTTTCCAGCGCAACACTGCTATTTCAAATTGGCTGGTGTAACCAGCGAGAGCGCGTCTGGCACAATGCGAAACGCTAGCGGCAGACGTCCAATGGGCTCGCCGTCCACCTGCGCGAAGACATCGGCGCCGTTCGCAGATTCGCAGATCACTTCGGTGTGCTTCCACGCCGCGATGCCATCCATGCCGCGGAGCTTTCCCATCCAGAGCGCGGGCAAGCAGGCGAGGTAGCGGAGCCTGCTGCGCGAGGAATTGGTCAGAAACTCGAAGGAATCTTCGAACAGGCTTGCGCCGGTGGTGATTTTGAATGGGCCGCCGTAGTTGGCGGTCCTGCCGACGACGAGAATGGACGCGAGATGGTCCTGGCCGTTGGAGCGCACACGCATTTCGGGGAAGTCGTAACGCACGAGCTGGCGAACGCCCTCGGCCCAGAATGCCAAAATTCCGGCGCGCTTTTTCAATTCGCCGCTCACGGCATTCACGATCGCGCCGTCGGGTCCCGCGCCGGCCACGCTGAGAAAGTAGCGGCCGTCAGGGGGCAATTCCACGGAATGCGAACCGTTCAGGGAAGTCGCGAGGCCCAGAGCAACGCGGCGAATCGATCCGGCGGGAATCAGGCGCGCGGCATCGGGAATATCCCAGGGAATGCGCAGTTCTTTCGCCAGGATGTTGGCGGTTCCGGCGGGGAGTAAAGCCATCGGCACCGCGCTGCCTGCCAGTCCATTAATGATTTCGTTGATGGTGCCGTCGCCGCCGCAGGCAATCACCATGCCGCGGCGTTGCTGCACAGCCTGCCGGGCGATTTCTTGTGCGGAACCGATTGCAGTGGTGGGAGCGATCTCTGTGGTGATGCCGGAATCTTTCAAAACGCGCGCGGCTTGCTCGATTTCCGCAAAACGCCGGTGGCGGCGGCCCCCGCTGGTGGGGTTGTAGATCAGCAGCGCGTCATGAATTCCTTCAGGCATAGGTTTGCGTTCATCCTGTGAAACTAATCGGGCATTGTATAATACCCGGCGCAATTCACCGATGGCATTGGTGCGGAGTGTTCATGGCTAAGAACAGCGCGGTTGCAAAAGAAATCGAACGTTTGCGCGAGAAAATCCGGCATCACGAATATTTGTACTACGTGAATGACGACCCGGAAATCACCGACGCGCAATTCGACAAGCTGATGAACCAGCTGAAAAAGCTGGAAGCCGAAAATCCCAAGCTCGTTACGCCGGATTCACCCACCAAGCGCGTCGGCGGCGTGGCCCGCGAAGGATTCCAGACCGTCCGGCACAAAACGCCGATGGTCAGCCTGGACAATGCTTTCTCGTTCGAGGAACTTGCGAATTTTGATCGCCGCGTGCGTGAGCTGACTGGCCGCGAAAAAGTGGAATACGTCACGGAGCACAAATTCGACGGGCTGAGCATGTCCTTGATTTACGAAAAAGGTGCGCTGGTGCGCGGCGTCACGCGCGGCGACGGCAACACTGGCGAAGACGTCACACCCAACGTGCGCACCATCCGCTCGATTCCATTGTGGATTGATGCGGCGCAATTGAAGAAAGCGGGAATCGCCAGCTCTTTTGAAGTGCGCGGCGAAGCCATCATGACGCGCAAAGCGTTCGAGGCGATGAATGAGCAGCAAGACGAGCTCGGCTTGAAGCGCTATGCGAATCCGCGCAATGCCGCAGCTGGGTCGGTGCGCGTGCTGGATCCGAACATCACGGCATCGCGCCGCCTGGGATTTTTCGCATACTACTTGCTGGTGGATGGGCGCGTGCCGAAGAAACGTCACTCCGAGGTGCTGGAAGCGCTGAACGAAATGCGATTCAAGGTGAGTGCCGACTGGGCGTTGTGCCACGGGATCGGCGAAGTGGAGACGTACATTAACAAATGGGACGCCAAGCGCGAAAAACTGGGATACGAAATTGATGGAATCGTGGTGAAGGTGAATGAAATTGGATTGCAGAACGAGCTGGGGTTCACTTCCAAAGCTCCGCGCTGGGCAATTGCATATAAATATCAAGCGCACCAGGAGACCACGGTACTCCAGCAGATCGAAGTGAGCGTGGGCAGAACGGGGGTGCTGACGCCGTTCGCGGTTTTTGAGCCGGTGCAGATCGGCGGCGTGACCGTCACGAAATCAACTTTGCACAATATGGATGAAGTGCAGCGGCTGGGCGTCCACGCAGGCGATACAGTGCTCGTCGAGCGCGCCGGAGAAGTGATACCTCACGTGCTGAAAGTGGTGAAGCACGGCAAGGAAGAAAAGGAATTCAAGATGCCGGAGAAATGTCCGGTCTGCGGCATGAAGGTCCACCACACTGAAGGCGAAGTCGCGTATCGCTGCGTAAACGTGTCCTGTCCGGCACGGAAAAGGGAATCGCTGCTGCACTTTGCTGGGCGACACGCGATGAATATTGACGGGCTGGGCGAAAAAATCGTGGACCAGCTGCTCGAGAACAATGTGGTGAAAGATTTCGCCGACCTCTACAAGCTGGATCTGAAGAAGCTGGAAAATCTGGAGCGCATGGGCGAAAAATCCGCGCAGAATTTGCTGGACGAAATCGCGGGCAGTAAGAAGAACGGCCTGGCGCGCCTGGTTTATGCGATCGGAATGCCATTCGTGGGCGAACGCACCGGGCAATTGCTGGCGGAACATTTCGGTTCCATGAGCAAGCTTGCCGAGGCGAGCCAGGAAGAATTGATGGAGGTCTCCGAAGTTGGGCCGAAGGTCGCAGAGGGCGTGCGTGAATTTTTCTCCGAATCCGCCAACCGCAAGTTGATAGAGCATCTGCGTGCGGTGGGCGTGAATATGAAAGAGGAACGCCAGGCGCTGGTGGATACGCGCTTTGCGGGCATGACGTTCGTTTTCACTGGAACACTGGCGAGACGGACGCGGGAAGAAGCCGAGGCGCTGGTTGCTTCTCACGGTGGCAAAGCGGGCGGATCCGTCAGCAAGAAAACCAGCTACGTGGTGGTGGGCGAAGACGCCGGCTCAAAGCTGGACAAAGCCAAGGATCTCGGCGTCACAATCCTCAACGAATCCCAGTTCGAGAAGTTGATATCGGCCAAATAGCTCTCGCAGATATTCGATCTTCAGCACGTCAAAATAAGGCGTGCGCCCATGACCGATTGCGGGTCTGCCTCCGATCAACGCGGTAAACGAGGCGCGGCGCCGAAGGTCGCTTCGTTTTCGCGTGCTGTTGCTACTCGAGTTCTGGATTCCGCAGCGGTCGAACTGTGCCGGGCGGCTCGCTCGAAACACGTTGGATCTGGGTCTCGATTGACTGACGAATCTGAGGGTCGGCGGGAGCGTACCTCAAGGCTTGCGAATACTCTCGCAACGCAGCATCGCGAGCTCCACGATTCAGCAGCAGGTTTGCCAGTTCGATATGCGCAAAGAAGGCGGCAGGGTCCATGTCCACAGACATCTGCAAATCCTTTTCGGCGAGCGCGACGTCCGGCTTCGCCGCGTAAAGCTTTTCTTGCGCGTCCCAATAGAGGAAGCCGGCGGCACTACCGGGGAGGTGAAACGTCCCCCGATAGATGAACAGATTTCCATACCTGGCAACCGGGACGGCTGCTCGAAGGGCGGGCCTGTCCCAATAAGCACTGTGCATCAAGGCGCGGATGCCCGCGAAAATCGTTCCCGACCTCTCCGGTTGGCTCTCTAGATTACGGTCGCGCTCTTCATCGCGGCCGAGGTACTGCATATCGCGAGCTTTCAGCTCTTCTTCGGAGGTGAAGTACAGGACATCGCACGTCTGCCCGGTGGGTTTGAGCACCCGGCGGTAGTAGGCCACCATTTCTTTGGTGCGCTGATCGAGATCCACGCCCTCGTCGCTGAAGTATTTGTAAGCATTGCGGGTGCCCACTAATTCGTTGAAATACTCCCAGGGGCGCATGACGGGTACCGCGGAGACGATTGCCAGGACGTAGGCGATGGCGGCGATGGCCTGCAGTTTTCTTGAATGCGACAAGATGGCGTCTTCCGCGAAAAGTCCCGCAAAGATTGAGAGCAGAACAACCACCGGTATTGCGTGCCGGATGCCCGCGTAAGTGGCGCCTCGGGCGAGTACTAACAGAAAGATTATCGCAGCCGCCAGAATAATTGCAGCGGGGAGATTCCAATCCGCCGGCAATCGCCTGCCGAAAAACAAGGCCAGTCCCAGCAGCGCCAAGATGCTTAGACCGATTGGCAGCTTCAGCGCGATCATAGCCGGGAAAAAATACTTTGGTCCACGGCGCACGTAAACGCGGCCAAAGATGAGTTGAGGGTAGAACCGACCTTCCATACCGGCGCGAATCGTATCCGCAAATCCCCATAGATAGGCGCGCGGGACGACGCGAGTGGCGGCCATGGTGAGAAGAACGGCATGATACATGGCGGTGTCAACGTCGCTGATTTTGTCCGCGAGCGGCCGATTGAACGCATCGTGGCCCGTGCGGGCTTCTGAGTAGTGAAATAGATACGATCCCCACAGGACCACTAGCGCGCCGGCCATTACGACTGCCACTTTTAAGAATCTCCGCCATTTTGTGCCACCTGCGCGCGTTACCGGCAGCCAGACGGCCATGGGTATGCCGATTGCTCCGACGGTCAAGAGAACAACCGGCGCCGAGTGCTTGGCCGTCAACGCGAGTCCCAGAAATAGAGAGCAAAGGGCAAGGTCGCGCCAGAGCCAATCGCGGAACGCACGCGTCGCCAGAACAATCGCCGTTGCGGAGCAGAGCGCCACCGGCAAGTCCATCATCACCACAGGCCAGTGCGCGGCGACCGTGGGATCAATGACAAGAAATAGCAACGTACCGAGGGCTACGCCGGCGCTGAAAACTTTTTTGATCGCAAAGGCCAGGCAGATGAGCAGCAGTCCGTTTAGGACGAACATCGCTGTGCGCGCCCGCCGCTGGACCGAATCGGGGTCATTTTTTTGGAAAACGAGCTGCTGGGTGAACGTCCGTTCGTCGGGTTTATCGGCGAACTGGCGCAAAGGATCCATGTGAAAGCCAGTTGCCGCGATTACGCTGCCGACCCAGACTTTGACCAGTGGTGGTTGCTCGGGATTGATCCGGAAGTCTCGATACTTTATGTAAGAAACGCCTGCGGCGATGTGGTAGGCCTCGTCAATCGTGAATCCGTCGAGCCGTGTGGTGATAGCGGATCTTAAAATGCCCAGTCCGACCAGCAGCAGCACAAGCCACCAGAATGTTCCGGGCGTGATTTTGTGTTGTGTCATCGGTTGTGCTGGCGGAACGTGGAGCCGAGGGGAGCGCGAAGGCCATCCGATTCGTGCACATCGGGAAGCGCGTCCACCTGATAATGCGGGAGTCTATAACGATTCTCCACGGTCAACAATTTATTCGCCTTGCGAGCTGCGTGGTCGCGAGCCGTCCACGTTTTTGCAGATAGCTCATCGCGCCGCTTGATTGGATCTTCCGATACCGTCGTGATGCCGTATAATAGCGGAAGCGGGTGAGTCGGATGATCGCCGGTTTGTTCCGCGCAAGCGGGACGGACGGGAGGAAAGTCCGGACTCCAATAGTCCTCAGCTCGCAAGAGTGTGGGACTACAGGGCGACGCGCCTGGTAACGCCAGGGGGTTGTCGCGAGGAGCTCTTGGAAGTTGCCCATGGCAGCTACTGAGGATCTTGCGACGGCTACGGAAAGTGCCACAGAAAATTAAACCGCCGGTGATGCTTGCGCCTCGGCGGCAGGCCTGCGGGAAACCACGGGGCTGCCTGTTTCGGTGGAGCGCATTTGGCAAGGGTGAAAAGGTGGGGTAAGAGCCCACCGCCCGGATGGCAACATCCGGGGCACGGAAAACCCCGCGTGGAGCAAGGCCAAATAGGAGGGGAGGGCTGGCCCAGCCCGTATGCAGCGAGCTCGAAGGAGCGGACTGCTGCGACCCTCGGGTAGGCTGCTGGAGTCCCGGAGCGATCCGGGACCTAGAGGAATGATCATCGCGCGGCGCGATCTAAAGAATTCCGATGCGAATCGGGATTACGATTGCGCAGCGGACAGAATCCGGCTTACAGGCTCACCCGCTTTTATTCTTCCGTTATTCCGCGTTATTTTTAAAGAAGCGTAAGTCTAGAATCCGTTACTCAACCCAATCGAACGAACGCGTGACTGCTTTCTTCCAGGATTTGAAAAGGGACTCGCGCGTCTTTTCGTCCATTTGAGGATTCCAGGTGCGATCCACGGCCCAATTGGCGCGCAGGTCCGCGAGGTCGCGATAGAAGCCGGTGGCGAGGCCCGCGGCGTAGGCGGCACCTTGCGCAGTGGTTTCTTTAACTGCTGGACGGACGACGGGAATATTCAGGATGTCCGCCTGAAACTGCATCAGAAGATTATTTTCCACCATGCCGCCATCGGTGCGCAGCACGGCGAGCGGAATATGCGAATCCTTTTGCATGGCTTCGAGGACTTCGCGAGTTTGAAATGCGGTAGCTTCCAACGCGGCGCGGGCGATGTGGGCTTTGTTTGAGTGGCGAGTAAGTCCGGCGACGACGCCGCGAGCGGACGTCTTCCAGTAAGGAGCGTAGAGGCCGGAGAAGGCGGGAACGAAGTAGACGCCGCCGTTGTCCGGTACGGAAGCGGCGAGCGCCTCAACGTCCGAGCTTTGCTGAATAAGTCCGAGGTTGTCGCGCAGCCACTGCACCAGAGCGCCGGTGATGGCAATGCTGCCTTCCAGCGCGTAACGTGCGGGCTGCGAGCCGAATTTATAGGCGAGCGTGGTGAGCATCCCGAATTTCGAAGGCACCGGCCGTTCACCAGTGTTCATCAGCAGAAAGCTTCCCGTGCCGTAGGTGTTTTTGGCTTCGCCCGGTTCGAAGCAAGTTTGTCCGACGAGCGCGGCTTGTTGATCGCCAAGGATGCCCGTGATGGGCACATCTTTGATTGCGGCGAGCTGCGATTTTCCGAAGACTTCGCTGCTGGAGGCGATGCGCGGCAAGATCGTTTCCGGAATGTTGCAAATTTCGAGAATTTCGCGATCCCACGCGAGCGTTGCGAGATTCATCAGCTGGGTGCGGCTGGCGTTGGTCACGTCGGTGACGTGGATTCCGCCAGCAGGACCGCCGGTGAGCTGCCACAGAAGGAACGTGTCAACGGTTCCGAAAAGGAGATTGCCTGTTTTTACTTTTTCGCGCGCGCCCTCGACATTATTTAGGATCCAGCGGATTTTCAGCGCGCTGAAATAGGTGGCGAGCGGAAGGCCGGTCTTTTGCCGGAACCGGTCGGGGCCGCCATCGCGCGCCAATTCCGCGACGGCGTCTTCGACGCGCGTGTCCTGCCAGACGATGGCGTTGTAGACGGGAACTCCTGTGTTGCTGTCCCAGAGGATCGTGGTTTCGCGCTGGTTGGTGATGCCGATGGCGGCTAGATCACCGGCGTTGAGGTTCTTGGCCCGCATGGCGGCGGCGATGACGTGCTGCGTGTTGCGCCATATTTCTTCGGGATCGTGTTCGACCCAGCCGGGGCGGGGGTAAATCTGCTGATGTTCCCGCTGGGCGGTGGAGACGACTTGCCCGGAACAATCGAAGACGATGAAGCGCGTGCTGGTGGTGCCTTGATCAATTGCGCCGACGTACGCGGTCATTCGGTTTCCTCGCGCCTGACGAGCAAGAATTTATGCTTATAGGAATTAACCTTCGGCCGCGCGCCCGATGCGTGTTCCGCGGACGCGGCCGGCCGACAAATTTTGTTCTGCACCGATACGCACGGACGCTTGGCTAACGAACACGTGTGCGCAATTCCGGTTTGTGGACGTGGAAATGCAAAAAGGATTCGCAAATATTCCAGGCCAGAGTGGCGGCTTCGGGATGGTAGCTGGCGCGCGCGTCGCAGAAAAAGCCGTGGTCCGCTTCCGAGATCTCCACATTGATATAAGGTTTGGCGAGGCGTTTGCATTCGTCAATCACAGCGCGGATTTGCTCCTGCGGGATGTGCTTATCCTGGCCGCCCCAGAAAAACAGCATCGGCGCGTGCAAGTTCGCTACCTGCGGCAGCAGCGCAGGCGCAATGCCTCCTCCGTAAAAAGAAATCGCCGCCTCGAGTGGAACGGTGGCGTTGGCCAGGAACGAGGCGCGCCCGCCCATGCAAAAACCGATACTGGCGATGCGTTCCTTCTGGACCTTTGGATCGTTGCGCAGCCAATCGTACGCGGCGCGGATATCGTGGGTCGTCCCTTCGACGGTCATCGCGCGCATGTGCGGCACAGTCGCGGGGAAGTCCTTGTAATCCGCTTCGAAGCCCGGCGCGGTGCGATGAAACAATTCTGGAGCAATGGCCACCACGCCGGCGCGCGCGAAGCGTTCTGCTATGTCGCGTATATGCGCGTTCACGCCGAAGGCTTCTTGAAAGACGAGCAAACCTGGATGCGCGGTGCCTTCCGCAGGGCGCGCGACGTAGGCGTTCATGGTGCTGCCGTCCGCGACTTGCAGCGAGACTTTTTGAGTTGCGACTAGGGTCACTTCCAGACCTCTCGATTGCGCGTTGCGCTAAAGTCCCCTAGGATAATCGCCAGCGCGGGAAATGGGAAACGATGTTTGCGCGAATGGTTCGGGCAACCGTTCGGCCTGCGGCGCCAGGATTGCAGGAATCGAGGCAATCGCGGGTGGCATCTAAGAGGCGCGGAGGAAATTTCGATGAGCGTGACTGACTATGTGGCGCTAGGACGTTCGGGATTGCGCGTGAGCCCGCTCTCGCTGGGCACCATGACCTTTGGTACCGAATGGGGCTGGGGCAGCGACGAAGCACAAGCACGAGAAATTTTCGATCACTACATCAGTCAGGGCGGGAATTTTGTGGATACCGCGAACATGTACACGCAGGGCAAGAGCGAACAGATGGTGGGGAAATTCATCGCGGATAAGAAACTGCGCGACCGGGTAGTGCTCGCGACGAAATTCACTTTCAACGCCGAGCCGGGAAATCCGAAAGCGAACGCCGCCACGGAGAAATAACTCAACCCAACCTGCGATGCCACTCTATAGCGGACCCGTTTCCGATCACTTCAACGGCGAGCATTTTTACAATCCACGTGGAAGCGCCATGCACGGAGGCGGAAGTCTGCTCAAATGGCTGCTTACGCGCGCACCCGGCCGATGGCGCAAGTGGATTGACGCGGCGCCGGGTGCTACGCCGCCGGAACGAGTGGGAGATGGAAACATTCGCGCGACGTTCGTGGGACATTCGAGCGTCTTAATTCAGATGGAAGGGATCAATATTCTTTGCGATCCGATCTGGTCGAATCGCGCCAGCCCGCTTTCATGGATTGGACCGCGGCGGCACCGCGCGCCGGGAATCCACTTCGAGCAGCTTCCGACGATTGACCTGGTCCTGCAGAGCCACGACCACTACGATCATTTTGATGTGCCGACACTGCGTCGCATCGCGACGCAGTGGAATCCGGATTTCGCGGTGCCGCTGGGCGTGCGTGCGCGGCTGACGGCAAAGGGCATCGCGCAAGACTCTCAGATACAGGAAATGGATTGGTGGCAATCGGCTGAGGCCTACGACAAGATTCGAGTGACAGCCGTGCCGGCCAGACATTTTTCAGGCCGCGGATTGCGTGACCGAAACAAGACACTGTGGTGCGGGTACGTGATCGAAAGCGCGTCCGGAACAGTGTATTTCGCGGGTGACACCGCTTACGGCTCGCATTTCACCGCGATCGCGGAGCGCTTTCCGGAGATTCGCCTGGCGTTTCTGCCGATCGGCGCGTATCGGCCGCAGTGGTTTATGGGTCCGGTGCACATTTCTCCGCCAGATGCAGTGCGCGCGCACAAGGAGGTGGGCGCGGCAACGAGTATCGCAATTCACTTCGGAACGTTTCGGCTCGCGGACGACGGAGAACAGGAAGCGGTGAACGAACTAAAGCGCGCGCTCGAGCGCGAAAAGGCAGCCCACAGATTCTGGGTGTTGGACGCAGGGGAGGGAAGAGACGCTCCTTGATCGCTCGGCGAATTACCCTGGGCTCGCTATCGCTGACCTGCCACTACAGCATCGAAGAACAATCCCAACAGATTACGAATTTCCGCTTCCGACAGTGAATTCGAATCCACTAGATGTTCGAGCAACATCGCGTGGGAGAAGGCGCCCAAAGCCGTAGCTGCTGCCGCGCTCGAGATCGGCAACGACCGCCCCAACGATTTCATCACGCGCCGCAAAATATCGCCTCCACAGGAACGCAACCCGCGTTGCCGCGCGCGCAAACGAGCGTGGGCCTCCGGATGGCGCACGGCGAACAATTTGAATTCGAGGGAGAGTAGCGCGAGGCGGCGATCCTGGGCAATTTCCGCGTAGTGCTGGCGCAACGCCCGCAGGCGCTGCTGAGGATTGTCGTGCCGGCGCAGCAGGACATTCACCTCTGAGATTCGCTGCGCGACCCACTGTTCCAACAGCGCGAAGAAAATGTCTTCTTTGCTGTCGAAATTGGCGTAAAACGCGCCGCGCGTATAGCCGGCCTGAGCGGCGATATCTTCCAAACGTGCTGCCTCATAGCCATCGCGTGCGAAGGTCTGTTCTGCGGCGAGCAGCAGCTTGCGCCGCGTGGCGTCGGTGCGCGCCTGCTGGCGGGAGGGCGCTGGAGCTTTTTTGGCGCGGGCCGATGCGACAGGAGAGGAGGCAGTCATGGGATGGTTTCTCTCATAGTTTTCACTGCTTTACAAGATACATACATGCATGTATATAATAAGGCATCTGCTTGTGCGAATAAAGGTGAATTGTGGCGACGGCCGCCGTAACCGCTGACTCATCCTTCGACATCGCTGCCTGGCGTCCCCGCCACAATCCGTGGCTGATCGCCTTGACGGTGACGCTCGCAACCTTTATGGAGGTGCTGGACACCTCCATCGCCAACGTGGCGCTGCCACACATCGCCGGCTCGCTGGGCGCCAGCTCCGATGAATCCACGTGGGTGCTGACCAGCTACCTGGTTTCGAACGCCATCATTCTGCCGATCAGCGCGTGGCTGGCCACACGCATGGGCCGCAAACGCTTTTACATGTCCTGCGTAGCGCTCTTCGCCGGCAGCAGCTTTTTGTGCGGCCTTGCTCCCAGTCTGGGCATGCTGATCTTCTTCCGGGTGTTACAAGGAGCCGGCGGCGGAGGACTGCAACCCAGCGAGCAGGCGATTTTGGCGGACACTTTTTCGCTTTCGAAGCGAGGCATGGCGTTCGCGGTGTACGGGATGGCGGTGGTGGTCGCGCCGGCGATCGGCCCGACGATCGGCGGTTGGATCACGGACAATTACAGCTGGCGCTGGATTTTTTACATTAATGTTCCCATTAGCGTGATTTCGCTGTATCTGACGCACCGGCTAGTGGAAGACCCACCGTATTTGAAAATAGAAAAAGAGCGGCGCAAAGGCATACCTGTTGATTATATGGGCCTCGGCCTCGTGGCACTGGGCATCGGCAGCTTGCAGTTGGTGCTCGATAAGGGCCAGGAAATGGATTGGTTCTCCTCGCACTGGATCACGGCAACGTTGGCCGCATCGATCATACTGCTGGTGACGTGGGTCATATGGGAATGGCGCCACGAGCATCCGATTGTGGAGCTGAAACTGCTGCAGAAACGCAATTTCGCCACCGCGATGTTTTTTATGTTCGTTCTCGGCGCCGTTTTGTACGGCACTACGGTCTTGATCCCCCAATACCTGCAACTCTTGATGGGCTATTCCGCGGTGAGCGCCGGCGAAGCGCTGGCTGGCGGCGGATTCATCATGATGCTGATGATGCCGATTTCCGGTTTGCTGGTTTCGAAGATGGACCAGCGAGTGATGATGTCCTTCGGATTTGCGACCACAGCTGCGTCGCTTTATTACATGACCACGCACCTTAGCCTGGGAATGGATTTCCAAACGGCGGCGATGCTGCGCGTCTACCAGGTGGCGGGCCTGGCGTTCATCTTCGTGCCTTCGAACATGCTTTCTTACGTGGATGTGCCGCCCGAAAAAAACAACCAGATATCCAGCATGATCAGCTTCATACGGAATATCGGAGGAAGCATTGGAATCGCGTTGCTGGCCACCTTCATCACGCGGGGCACGCAGCAGCGGCAAACTTATTTGTCGGGCCACATGAATGAAGGCAACCTGCGCTTTCGGCAGATGATTGACGGCTTGACGGCTACGTTGCGCAGTCAGGGTCTAAGCCCGGCGGATGCGGCGCACCAGGCGTACGGTCGCGCCGCCGCGTTGCTGCAGCAACAGGCCGCGACACTTGCGTACACCGACGTGGTTTCTGCCCTCGCAATCATCGTCGCCTGCCTGGCTCCGCTCTGCTTCATCATGAAGCGCCCGCCCAAAGGAATCGCAGCGCCCTCGATGCATTAACTTGTCGCGGCGGGTTTTGCCGCGTGGCGATCGCTTTATCGCTTGGCGGGCTTGTCTGTGGGATAGGTGAGCTGGAGGCCTCGGACGCGAGCGAAAGGCGTAAGTTCGTGAGCTTGGGGTCGCGCGCTGCTCATAATGTGTTCGACGGGGAAGCGGCGAACCACTAGCGCATCGGCAATCAATGACCGGTGGCAGCGCCAGGGCACAGCTTCGGCGCACATCATCGCAGAAGGCTTCACTGCGGCGAGTTTTTCCAGGCGCGCGAGACCCGACTTAAAATCAGCCGTTTGCATGTAGTCGGCGAAGCCGCGAAAGCTTGCATTGTGCCAGCCCAGATTTGTCGAATCGGATTTGGCATGGCGCAAGCCACCCAGTTTTTTCAGATGAACGTAGCCAATACGAGCGGCGCGGAGATGGCGAGCCAGGGATTCGCGATTGAACTGTGGGTTGTGACGGGAGCGTGGAATGCTGCGGACGTCTACGACGCGTTGAACGCCGTGCGCCTTCAGAAGCTCGATGAATTCCTTGAGCGGCCGAGTGGAGTGGCCGATTGTGAAGACCGTTGCATACGGTTTTTTGCGAGGCGTCGTCACGGTGTTAGTCGCTTCGATTGTTGATCAGCATGATGCTACGACAAATACGCTGACGTGCGATGTAAATTCAGACTGGGTACAAAATCGCTTCGGGTCGCGGGCGTTCGCGGCGATAATGGTCCCGCTGGGTAACGTAACTCGCCGCAGGTTAATGCAGGCCGCGACGCCGAATTGGCAGCGGCTGCGGTTCGAGGAGACCATGACGGAAATTAGCGCGTTGTTCTGGGACAATGGCGGCGTGATTCTGACGAATGGTTGGGATCGCAATTCGCGCCGCGCCGCCGTGGAAAAATTCCACCTGGATTGGTCCGATTTTGAGGATCGCCATGAGCTGATGTTGAACGCCTTCGAGACGGGCCGGGCGACGCTGGATGAATATCTTCGCCGGACCATTTTTTACCGGGGAAGAGCGTTCAGCCCAGCGGATTTCAAGCAGTTCATGTTTGAGCAATCCCAGCCGTTTGCACCGTCTCTGGAATTTCTGGGAAACCTGGTGAAGCCGCAGCGGTATCTGATGGCCGCGCTGAACAACGAATCGCGTGAGATCAACGAATACAGGATCCACAAATTCAACCTGCGGCATTATTTCGAGGCATTCTTCAGCTCGTGCTACCTGGGAGTGCGAAAGCCGGAAGAACAGATCTACCAGTTGGCGCTAAGGATTTCGCAGTGTGAACCGAGCGAGTGTGTGCTGATTGACGATCGCGGGCTCAATCTGGAATGTGCGCGCGAGTTGGGGATGCACACGATTCAATATCAAAATCTCGACCAATTGCGCAAAGATTTGGCGCAACTGGGGATCAGCGCCGGCGGCAGTTAGGATTGGTGCGCGGGCCTGCGTGAATACAGCGAGAGGTGCGACGCGATATGAAACTTGATACACGCGTATATCCGGACATTGACGCGCTGAGCCGCGCGGCGCTGGAAGAACTACTGCGCGATCTGAGCGAGGCGATCGCGCGGAGGGGCCGCGGCGCGATTGCACTCTCCGGAGGGCATACCCCGGAAAAGATGTACGCGCTGTGGGCCACCACGGAGAAGTATCGCAGCGAGACGGACTGGAACCGCGTGCACCTGTTTTGGGGTGACGAGCGTTATGTTCCGCAGAGCGACCCGCTGAGCAATTACCGCATGACGCGCGAGGCCCTGCTATCGCGCGTGCCGATTCCGGCCGCCAACGTCCACGCGGCGCCCACAGAATTGCCGACGCCGGAGCAGGCCGCGGCAGCTTATGACCAGGAATTGCGGAAGTTTTTTGGCTCGGCGGCGCCGGCATTTGACGTCACGCTGCTGGGGCTGGGAGCCGAGGGCCACACGGCCTCGCTTTTTCCGGATTCCCCGGCGTTGGAG
Source organism: uncultured Acidobacteriota bacterium (assembly GCA_963748395.1). Lineage (GTDB taxonomy): Bacteria > Acidobacteriota > Terriglobia > Acidiferrales > UBA7541 > Palsa-295. The sequence continues at coordinate 618,635 of CAVVIP010000001.1, forward strand.
GAGAAAGAACGCTGGGTGGCGGCAGTTCGCGTCGCAGCGGTGCCGCCGGACCGGCTGACGTTCACGCTCCCCGTCCTGAACTCCAGCCGAAACACCTATTTTCTGGTAGCGGGCGAGGACAAGCGCAAGATCGTCGCTGCGCTGCGCGCCGAGCCTGTTTCACGGCCCAGCGTGTATCCAGCGGGTAGAATCCGGCCGGCCGACGGCCGAGTGCTGTGGTATCTCGACCAGAGTGCCGCAGATTAACCTAGAACAAAAATTCGTGAAGCTTTGCCCGCCGCGCTACGTCTAACAAGTTGCTGGGGTGTGCAGATAGACTGCCAGTTTGCGGCTCAGAAATATGACGGAATACGCGACACAAGCTGTAAAATAAGCAGAAATAAGGTCCGGAAATCGTCCGTCACCGACGACCGGTATCTTGCTGGGTGAGCGGATAAGGGAAATTCTCCGCAGGGTTCAAAACGCACCATGATCCGCCGACTTCAAAAGATTTCCATGCTCGCCGTCTCGACGATGGCCTTGCCGGCCATATTGCTGGCGCTCTCCGCCTGCAGCACGAAGACCGCGGAGACGGCGCCGAACCTCGCCGTGCCGGTGACGGTGGCGAGAGCTGTTCAGAAAACGGTCCCTATTAATCTGACGGCCATCGGCACCGCGGAAGCGTTCTCGACTGTTTCGATCAAGAGCCAGGTGAACGCGATTCTGGAGGAAGTGCATTTCAAGCAGGGCGACTTCGTTACGAAGGGCGAGTTGCTTTTCACGCTCGACGCGCGGCCTTTTCAATCGGCTATGGCGCAGGCCGAAGCGAATCTGGCGCGTGACCAGGCGCAGGCGGAGCTGAATCAGGTGCAGGCCGCGCGCTACGAAAAGCTATATGCAGCGGGCGTCGCGCCCAAGGAACAGTACGATCAGATGAAGGCGAGCGCCGACGCGCAGATGGCGCTGGTACACGCGGACCAGGCGGCAGTGCAATCCGCAAAGCTGCAAGTGCAGTACTGCACGATCTATTCGCCGACCGACGGTCGAACCGGAGCTTTGCAGGTTTATCCCGGGAATGTAGTGAAAGAAAACGACGTGCCGATACTGGTAGTGATCAACCAGATTTCGCCGATCTTCGTGGATTTCTCGGTGCCGGAACAATATTTGGGCGTCGTGAAGAAGTACATGAGCGGCGGACGGCTGCAAATCGAAGCGACGCCCTACGGCGAGACGGCCTCCGAAGTGGGTTACCTCACGTTTGTGGACAACAACGTGGACAACACTACAGGAACGATCAAGCTGAAAGGAACGTTTCCAAACGAGGACCACCGTTTGTGGCCGGGACAATTTTCCACCGTTTCGTTGCGTTTGGCGGAACAGGAAAAGGCGATCGTCGTGCCTGCGCAAGCGGTACAAACGGGACAGTCCGGGGATTTCATATTCGTGGTGAAACCGGATGACACGGTGGAATCGCACCCCGTGAAGGTGGCGCGACAGCTGGGGAGCGAGACTGTAATCGCCAGCGGGATTGTGCCTGGAGATACGGTGGTGACGGACGGGCAGCTGCGCTTGATTCCCGGCATTAAGGTGCAGGTGAAACAAGCCAGCGCCGGAAGCTAGAGAAGTTCACGGCAGAGAAATGATCAGCATCGCCGAACCATTCATTCGCCGCCCGGTCATGACCACTCTGGTCATGTTGGCTATCCTCCTGTTCGGAATTCTGGGATATCGCGCGCTGGCGGTGAGCGAACTGCCCAACGTTGATTATCCGACGATTCAGGTATCTGCTTCACTGCCCGGCGCCAGTCCCGACACGGTAGCCTCTGCAATCGCCACGCCGCTGGAAAAACAGTTCTCCACGATCGCCGGAATTGATTCGATGACGTCGTCCAGCTCGTTGGGCGGAACGTCGATCACCTTGCAGTTCGATCTGAGCCGCAACATTGACGGAGCGGCTCAGGACGTGCAGGCGGCGATCTCGCGCGCTTCCTCGCAGCTCCCGCCGAATATGCCCACGCCGCCGACGTACAACAAGGTGAACCCAGCCGATCAGCCCATCTTGTACATCGCCATGGGTTCGAAGTCGCTGCCTGGTTATACCGTCGATCGCTACGCGGAAACGCTTATGGGCCAGCGGATTTCGATGGTGAAAGGCGTGGCGCAAGTGCAGGTGTTCGGTTCGCAGAAATATTCGGTGCGGATACAGCTGGACCCGCAGGCAATGGCTACGCGGCAAATCGGCATTGACGAAGTTCATGCCGCGGTGCAGAACGGCAATGTAAACCTGCCGGTGGGGACATTGTACGGAGACAATCGCGCGTTCACGCTGCAGGCGAACGGCCAACTGACGAACGCCTCGGTGTACCGGCCTTTGATCATTGCGTATCGCAACGGATCGCCGGTGCGGCTGGAGGATGTGGGGAAAGTCCTGGACAGCGTTCAGGATAATCGCGTGGCGAACTGGTGGAATGACACCGAATCGGTGGTGCTGGCGATCGAGCGCCAGCCGGGCACGAACACCGTGGAAGTGGTGGACGCGGTGAACAATCTGATTCCGCAATTTCGCACGATCATTCCGCCTTCCATTGAGATGAAGACCCTGTACGACGCGTCGGAATCCATCCGTAATTCCGTGGCGGACGTGAAATTCACGCTGTTTCTGGCCATCGCGCTGGTGATTCTGGTGATTTTTCTTTTTCTGCGGAATCTTTCCGCGACATTAATTCCCAGTTTTGCGCTGCCGATGTCCATCATCGGTACTTTTGGCGTGATGTACATATTGAACTACACCATCGACAACCTATCGCTGATGGCGCTGACGCTCTCGGTAGGCTTTGTCGTGGACGACGCCATCGTGATGCTGGAAAACATCGTACGGCACATGGAAATGGGCGAAGGCGTGATGGAAGCCGCGCTGAGCGGATCGCGCGAGATCGGTTTTACGATTCTTTCGATGACGGTTTCGTTGGCGGCCGTGTTTCTGCCGGTGTTTCTGATGGGCGGAATCATGGGGCGGCTGCTGCATGAGTTTGCGGTGGTAATCATTACCGCGATTCTGGTTTCCGGATTTGTTTCGCTGACGCTGACACCGATGTTGTGCAGCCGGTTTCTGCGCCCAGCGGGGGAGCAAAAGCACGGCCGCGTGTATATGGCGCTGGAGCGATTTTTCGACCGGCTGCTGCGTTACTACGATGTGTCGCTGCAGTGGTCGTTGCGGCATCGGGTATTCGTGATGGCGGTTTCCGGCGTGATTCTGATTATTACGATTTGGCAGTTCGTGGTGATACCGAAAGGATTCCTGCCGCCGGAAGATCGCTCGCAGATTTTCATATCTACTGAGGCGCAGCAGGGGATTTCGTTTGATTCGATGCGGGCGCACCAACTGGAATTGAACAAGATCGCGCTGGCGGATCCCAACGTTCGCGATTTTTTCTCGGGCGTGGGCGACTTTTCGTCGAGCAATTCGGGAATCATATTCCTGCACTTGAAGGATCGTCCCGACCGCCCGCTCATACTCAATCCGACTATGGTCTCGCTGCAGAAGAAATACGGAACGGTTCCGGTGGTGGGCAGCGCGTTGCGAGCGATTTCGCCGCTTTTCGCGCACCGCACTACGATTGATGAGGTGATCGCCGAGTTGAGCCAGAAATTCTCCACGGTCACCGGCATGAATGCTTACATGCAAAATCTGCCGCCGATCCAGGTGGGTGGCGAGCTTACCAAGAGCCAATACCAACTGACGCTGCAAAGCCCCGACACGCAGGAGCTGTACCGCGAGTCAACGGCGTTTCAACAGAAAATGGCGAAGCTTCCGGGTCTGCAGGATGTAACCAGCGACCTGCTGATCGCGAATCCGCAGGTGAACGTCAATATCGATCGTGACAAAGCCTCGGCGTTGGGTGTGACGGCCGAGCAGATTGAAGATGCGCTCTACACGGCATACGGACAGCGGCAAATCTCCACCATCTACGCGCCCAACGACGAATACTGGGTGATCATGGAGTTGGAGGACAAGTATCAGAAGGATCCCGCGGCTCTTTCCATGCTTTATGTTCGCTCGAGCAGTGGCACGCTGGTTCCGTTGAACGCAGTCGCAACCCTAACGTCCAGTCTGGGGCCGCTCACTGTGAATCACTTCGGTCAGCTTCCAGCGGTGACGATATCCTTCAATTTGGCGAAAGACACGGCCATCGGCGATGCCGTGAGTTCGGTGAAGAGATTGGCGCGCGAAGAACTTCCTCCCACCGTGACGGCACAGTTTCAAGGAACTGCGAAAGCGTTTGAGGCTTCGCTCACCGGACTGGGTCTGTTGCTGCTGATGGCGATTCTGGTGATTTACATCGTGCTGGGAATTTTGTACGAGAGCTTCATTCATCCGATCACGATTCTTTCAGGCCTGCCATCGGCGGCTTTCGGCGCGCTGCTCACTCTGCAGATTTTCCATCTGAGCCTGGACCTCTACGGTTTCGTGGGCGTGATCATGCTGATCGGAATTGTGAAGAAAAACGCCATCATGATGGTTGATTTTGCCGTGGAGCGCGAGCGCACCGGGCAGAAGACGGCGGCGGAAGCGATCTATGAGGGCTGCCTGATTCGCTTCCGTCCGATTACTATGACGACCATGGCCGCTTTGATGGGCACTGCGCCCATCGCTTTCGGAGTGGGCGCGGGCGCGGATGCGCGACGCCCGCTGGGCCTGGCCGTGGTGGGTGGACTGATATTCTCGCAGATGGTGACGCTGTATTTGACGCCGGTTTTTTACACGTACATGGATACTTTCCAGAATTGGCTGGAGCGCCATTTTGGGAAAGTAACCGGAAAAAGGAATGCCGACCTACTGGATGGCCACGTTTCTGCCGATTAGCAAGATGGCGGAACTGGACTTCGTCTCTTCGTAAATTCTTCGTCCGGTTGTCCTGCCGTACAGGTATGCGCGCGAAGCTGTACCAAAACCACCTGTCACTTCGTACCATTGACCGAGCAATTGGTGCTGCATAGCATGACGTTAGGACGCGCATGCGTCCCGGAATGTGGGATTGCTTACCCGTGTTTCGTGCCGGCCTCGCGGGGAGTCAATCAGGATGCCATTTGGCGAAGACCTGCCAAGAGATATAAGAATGCGCAAGAAGCGTCGCGGACCGCGTATGAATTCGCGCGTACCGGTGACGATACAGTGGTGCGGGCAAGCCGGACCGCTGAGCCAGGAGCGCGCGATCACGCGGGTGGTGAATGCCTACGGCTGTCTGCTGGTAACTCCAAAGGAAGTTGAATTGCAGCAAAGATTGCGTGTGACCAACTTGGCCACGCGCCGCGCCGTGGACGGGCACGTTGTGTGGAAGGGGATGCAACGCTCGGACGGGTGGGACGTCGGGGTAGAATTCATTTCAGCTGATCAAAACTTCTGGGGTGTGGAGCTTTGAAACTCGAACAATTAAGGGTCCCTGCGGCAAAAGCGTACGCATCGCCGTTGAGAGCAGCGGTGATGCCTGCGAGGGCGGTGGCACCGGCAAGTCCGGCGCGAGCGTCGAAGGTTGGAGCAGCCAGCGAAGTACAAACCGCGGGTGGAGAAGACCGGCGTCGAAGCCAGCGAGTGCTGGTTCGTGTGCGCGCCAGCTTGCACGTGGCGCTGCAGGGCAAACCAACGACATTTGAAACCGTGACGCTCAGCGTGAATAATCACGGCGCGATGCTGATACTGAAGCAGAGTTTGCCGCCGGACACACGCTTCGTCTTGGAGCACTCCGGCACGAGAGAGCGGGTGGCCTGCAAGGTGGTGCGTCCGTCTCGCGAGATGCCCGAAGGATTTCAGATCCCGATCGAATTCGATTCCCCCGCGCCCAACTTCTGGAGGATTGCGTTTCCTCCCACCGACTGGCGCCCGCTGGACGATTTGTAATTTGCGGAATGCCGGCAGCGGAAGGATTGCGCTGAAGCTATTTGCCTAGGCGAAGGGAAGTTTGCGCAGGTCGAGATTTCCACCTGAAAGGATGATTCCGATTTTCTTTCCCGCGGCGCCGATTTTGCGGAAGAGCGCCGGCGCGGCGGCTACGGCACCGGAAGGTTCGACGATCTGTTTGGTGCGTTCCCACAAGAGCAGCATCGCTTGAACGATTTCGTCTTCGCTCACCAGAGAGACTTCGTCCACTCGTTCGCAAAGAATTGAAAATGTGAGCGGGCACAAGGTGGCACGCAGCCCGTCCGCCATGGTTTCGGTGCCGGCGGCGAGCTCGATTTTTCCGGAAGCGAGCGAACGGTACGCGTCGTCAGCGTTGCGCGGCTCGCCGCCAATCACCCGAATCCCGGGGCGCAAACTTTTTGCGGCGATGGCTGTGCCGCTGAGCAAGCCGCCACCGCTGGCGGGCGTGATCACCACATCGAGATCGGGAATTTCCTCGAGCAACTCGAGCGCTGCGGTTCCTTGACCGGCAATCACCCGCGCATCGTTGTAAGGATGCACCAGATGCGCGCCGGTTCGCTGAATCACCTCGGCGGTGACGGCTTCTCGCGATGCAATGTTCGGTTCAGATTCGGTGATTTGCCCGCCGTAAGCTGCGACTGCGCTCTTCTTGGCTGGCGAGGAATTGCGCGGCATCACTATATAGGCGGGAATGCCGCGCCAGCGCGCCGCCTGTGCCAGGGCTGCGGCATGATTTCCGGAAGATGGCGCGGCCACGCCAAATTTCGCTTCCTCGTCGGTCAGGGAGAAGACGGCGTTGGTGGCGCCGCGAATTTTGAATGAGCCGGTCTTCTGCAGGTTTTCGCACTTGAAGAACAGCCGTGCGCCTGCAATCTGATCGAGAGACGCGCAGGTAATCACAGGCGTGCGATGGATGCGCGGCGCGATGAGGTGAAGAGCAGCGCGTATAGCGTCCAGATTCAAGTTCTCGGGCGGAAAATTCAGCGACTGAGCTGCGTTCGTCTGGGCTTCGGTCGAATTGCTGTGCGTTGGCATGATGAATTCGATGAAACATTATGGCACATCCCCAGCGAAATCGGATTTGGCGCCGTAGCGATGAGAATTCCGCACGGTGACGAACATTAAAAATCTTGACGCGGTTCCGGCTGGATGCGATTCTCAATTCCCCCTTCCTGAAGTAATTTCGAAAAAAATCAGAATCGAAAGCTCCCGAGGAGGAGTCCATGTCCAGCCATGAGCGCCGTATCGCCCCGAGGAAATCGTACGCAATTCCAGTAAGGTTCAACGTCATCGCCGAGCAATACGCGATGGTGGGTGCCACGAGCGCCGCGAATTCGCCAGCACATGCGAGCGCGAAGTTCCTGACCACCATACCGCTGCCGCAGCTAGGCGAAATCGTAAATCTTTCAGAGCGGGGCATCGGATTCAAGACGAAGCAAAATCTAAATGTTGGCGAAACCGTGGAGATCTTTTTTACGCTGCCGACGGCATTGACGGGGCGCGCTCCTGAAGACGTGCGATGCAACGCGCGAGTGGTTCGTGTGGAAAAGATGCAAGACGTGAACGGAATGATGGCTGTGGGCGCATCGATTGACCGCTTCGAGCGCACTGCGGTGGCACGCAATTGGGATAACTAGCCGCTAGCTTGCGCGTGCTACTTCGCCGGCCGCGGAGCCACCGTAAACGTCACCTGTGCGGCCGCCGTGTTGTCGAAGCGGTCGGAAATCTGGACGGCAACAGTGTGCTGGCCCGGCGCAAGGCCCGGAAGTTCGATCTGATAGCTTTCCTTTGGGGCGTCCGACAGCCCACTGGTGGGGAAGACGATCAGCCAGTCGCCCGAGTCCACGCTGTACTGCGCGCGTGTGATCGCTAGAGCAGAACTTACTCCGTCGAAGGTGATCTTCGCGGCGGGACCGCTGGCGTCCGCGCGGAGGTTTTCGATTCGCGGAGGAGTGTTCTGAATCTCGAAGCGCTCGCTGGTGCGCTCGTTTGTGAGCGCCTGGCTGGGCGGATTCGAGGGTAAATCCGAGGCAACGAGCTTCAGATAGTAAGCGCCGTCCGGCATGGTAGTGGTGTCCCAGGAATAGAAGCGCTGCGCCAGCTTATCCTTGAGCAAGCGCCAGGATTTTTCGCCCTCACCACGATAGTAAACTGCAAAGATCAGTTCATCGTCGTTGTCGTCATGCGCGCTCCACAAAACGCTCTGGTAGCCCCGGTCCACGAAACCTTGTGGGGGCACGTCCATCTTTAGCGATTTGGAGGAGCTATCTAGGCTCACGCCGATGATCGGATACGGAGTAACGCCGGCACGTTGCGGCATTTTCAGCTGCACGGATGCAGCTGGCGCGGGACCGACCGGCGAGGCTGAAAAACCCTGCACGCGGACCCCGGCATCCTGGATGGCGATATCGTCCAGGACCGGAGCGACATTTTCCGGTTGGTACGCGACGCTGACCCAGGAAACTTCCGGAGCATCACCCTTCACGGCTGCCTGGAACACAACCTTCCACTGCAGGAAGCGCGCTGGCGGACAGCCCACAGATTCGCCGCTTGCGCTTTTGTATGGGCCCGACCACGCGCTCCATTCTTTTTGGGGATTGGACGTGTTTCCCGACCGCACGAAGAAGGAGACCTTTCCCTGATTCGCAGCGTTCTCGCCCCACCACGTCAAGCGTCCCCAGTGCGAAAAAATCTTGGCATCGAGCGGGTCAGATTCGAAACTGCCTTCGGCTTCCTGGCCGGGGCCGAGCATAAAAATTTTTCCGGGGTTGGCAGTGCCGACCAGGACTTTGCCATCGCGGCCGGCGATCAGGCTGGTTACCTGGGATGAAGCAGTTTTGGCGACGATTGAATAAACGCCGCCGCCTTGAAGTTCGATGATCGTGCCCTTATTGCCGGTGCCCAAAAGGACTTTTCCGTTGGGCGAGAAACCCATCGAAAAGACGAGGTCGTCGCGGGAGGTCCACAGCGTTTCCGGCGAGCCCCCGGGAGATATCTTTACCACTTGTGAGCCGCCGCTGGTGGAAGCAAAGAGAGAAAAGGAAGCGGGGGGTTGAGTGGCTTGGATCGAGATCGTTGCCGCGCCCTGCACCGCGAGTCCTGGCGCGTTCGCTTGCGGTACGATCAATGGCGGTACACCACCGGGAGCGGCGGGCCGTTGTTTTTCTCCTATCGCAGCAGCGTAGAGGTTGCCGGTGGAGTCTGTAAGCAGCGACGTCACTTCTTTCTTCTCCGTCTCGTAAACGACGAACGACGCGCCGGCCTTCGGGGAGTCTTTGGAGTTGGCCGGACGCGTGACTTCCACGCGTAGAATCAAGCCGTCCGGATCCGTGCCGACGAGAAGATTTCCTTTGGAGTCGAAAGCCAGGGAGCGGGCGTGGCGCTCGTCACTTTGGTAAAAAAGCTGGCCCTGGCCGTCCGGAGGCACGGCAAAGATTTCGCCTTTGTCTCCCGTGCCGACAAATAAAGTACCTTGGGTGTCCAGCGCGAGGGCCCAGATATATTTGGATTTCGGGTCGAAGAAGACGGTTTTCTGCCCATCGGGCGTGACTTTGTAGACCTTGCCGTCCGGTGATGTTCCTACGTAGAGGTTGTCGTGAGCATCGAACGCGATGGCCTGGGCGGAAAGCTCAGGAGCTTCGAACACTGTGGTGGGTTTGGCCGGATCGTCGAAGCGCAACACTTTTGCGTCGGAGCCGCCTGCAGCGTAGACACGGCCGCGCGAATCCGTTGCCAAGGCCCAGAGGTACAGCAGATTGGGATCGGAAAACGAAGCGAATTGCGGCGCGGGGACCAGCTTGCCGTCGCTGCGGATTGCCACCCCTTTAGGCGTGCCCTTCTCGAAGTCCGCATAATCGGATTGCCGCCAGAAATGGGTGTGCTCGGCGTACACGAGCGCGGGCGCGATCAGTCCTATCGCCAGAAGGCAAGCCCAGAAGCACGTCAAGACGCTTCGCCGTCTCATTTCTGCAATTCTCCTTAACTGCCGGACATCTCTAAGGCGATGGATCACTTCACTGTAATGGTCAGCGTACGCTCGCCCGAAATCACTTGGTGCATTTCGACGGACCATTCTCCCGCAGTGGACTGAGACACTAGCCGCGCACCGCCGGGGTTTTGACGCTGGTCCAAAACATTAATTGCGGAGGCTGGCGCGTTGGGCATCACTTTATCTTCCACCATTAACGTGGGAGTTGGTTGCAACAGCGTGGCGTAGAGCCGGTCGTTCTGATGCGCGCGGTTCATCAGCTTGATTAGCTCTTCGAGTCCGGGCAATTGGCCTTGGGAGCTTGCGGTGAGCGATTGCACCGTGCGATTCACCGTTTCGGCATCGCTGATGACGAGCTGCAGCGGACCGCGCGCGGTCTGCATGGGAATGGTGATCGGAAACTCTTGCACAAAAGCGGCGCCGCGATAGGGTCGCAGCTGGACCTTCACGGCAACAGTTTCACCGGGCCGCAGTTCATTCGCTTCGACCCAGGCATCGTCAATGGTGGCTACGCGACGCTCCGCCAGCGCGGTGATGCGCAAGTGAATCCCCGCGACGTGCGGTATTTCGTAAGGATTGGCGTAAATCTGGGAGAAAACACCTTGCACGTCTGTGGCGACAAAGAATCCGCCCGGAACCGGTACATCTGTTGGCGCAAACAATTCTTTCAACGTGATCGTGCTGTGGCCTTTGATCACGATTTCGCCATCGAGTTGCAACGTGGAACCTTCGCCGTACGCAGTGTTGCCGACGATTCCATTGTAGGTCGCCACAGCCACGAGTGCTGGTGTGAGCTGCGGACTTTCGATGAGTTCAAAATGAAATTGTTTTTGCGTTTCGCTGGTCACGAGCGTTACGTCCACGGGGATCATCGGCGGTCCGTCACCCAAACGCCCGGCAATCGCGGTGACGCGATCCTGCGTGAGCGTCCCGATGGTTGCACCGGTGGTGATGATTTTTGTGGAAGCCATTGCAGAAGCGAGCGTGGTGACCACATGCGCGCGAGCCAGCGGCATGGAAACGTTGCCAAAGGAAAAGATGGGATGTCCGCAGGCGAGGATTTTGCCGTGGTCCACGGTGGTGACGGTGCAGCCGGGCGTGATCGAGAGGTCGCCGCGGATCAATTCCACGCCCACCATATCGCCCGGCTTCAGCTGCGCGTCTTCTGCTGAGGGCGCGGCGGTGCCGCCCGCCATCATCGTCAGGCCCCAGGCGGAGAACTGCTTGCTGAATTGCGCGATTGTTTCTGGATACAGGCCTGTGGAAATGAGCGGAGTCTCGATGGGAACGAGAAATTGGCCGTCGCCGGCGCTGATCTTTCGCGCGAAATTTTCGGGAAGCGGAACGCGCGACTCGGAGAACTTATTTCCAGTGTTCGTCGGTTGCGCACCCGGGATCGGCGGAGACACTATTGATGGCGGTTCGGGGGCGTTCTCCACGTCGAGCATATTTTCAATCGGGGTCACGCCGCCGATGGCTTCTTTGGTAAAGACTCCGAGCTTCAGCGAGAGCGCGCCCGCGAGCTTGCCGTCGAAATAGACCGGACTGCCGCTCATGCCGGCCACGACGCCGGTGTGTTCCACTTTTTCGCCGAGAAGCTGGACGAGAATGATGTCCTGCTTGGGACCGATTGCGTTGTGAAGCACGCCCAGAACGACGAGGTCCACTTTTTCGATTTCGTCACCAGTGAAAATCGTGTAGACGACGCCTTTCATCCCGGGCTGCACCTGACTGAGAGGAAAAATCGCGGGAGTGTCGTCCGCTTTCAAGGCGAGGCCGGCCAGTAGAATCAGAACAGCGAGGGATGTCGGAAGCAATTTCCGGAGGGCCACGGGCATCAGAAGTTCATGATACCTGCCGCATACGGGGGAAGCAAATCGCGCCATGCTAGAATCTCGCGATGGCTAAAAAGACAATTTCGTCCGGCGGAAGCGTGAGCGGAGTGGTGGAACTGCCGGGAGACAAATCAATTTCGCATCGTTACGCGATTTTGGCGGCATTGGCGGAGGGCGTGAGCGAGATTCGGAACTATTCTCCTGCGGCGGACTGCGCCAGCACGCTGGAATGTTTGCGGCGTCTGGGAATCGCTGTGGATTCCAAGGGCGAGCATGTCCGCATCGCGGGGAATGGGCTCGACGGCCTGAAAGCGGCGCGCCGAACAATTGATGCGGAAAATTCCGGTTCGACGATCCGCATGATGTCCGGCGTCCTGGCTGGGCAAAACTTTACTTCTACGATTACTGGCGATAGCTCGTTGCGCCGGCGGCCGATGCGAAGGGTGGTTGACCCCTTGCGGCAAATGGGAGCAGACATTCGCAGCAACGACGGAGACCGTGCGCCGCTGGAGATCCACGGCGGAAAGCTGCACGCGATTGATTACACGTTGCCGGTGCCGAGCGCGCAGGTGAAATCTGCGATTCTTCTGGCTGGGTTGTATGCGGAGGGAGTGACGACTGTACGTGAGTCTGTGCGTACGAGAGACCACACAGAAGTGGCGCTGCGGGAATTCGGGGCCAACGTTACGGTCGCCAAGGGAGAGATTCACATCGAGCCGCGGCCGAAATTGCTGCCACGGCAATTGATTGTCCCAGGTGATCTGTCTTCGGCTGTGTTCCTGATCGGCGCCGCGTTGGTGCTGCCGGAATCGTCACTGATGCTGCACAACGTGGGGTTGAATCCCACACGCTCTCGCGTGCTGGATTTTCTGATCTCGATCGGCGCTTCGATCAATCTGGCGTCGGTGCAGTTACGTGATGGAGAACTGATTGGCGACGTTTCCGTGCGCCACGCGCCACTCGTCGGCGGCAGCATATCCGGTGCGCAAGTTGCGGAAATGATTGACGAACTGCCGATGCTCGCGGCGCTGGGCCCGCACACGGAGAAGGGAATTGAAATCCACGACGCGCAAGAACTGCGCGTGAAGGAGAGCGACCGCATCGCGGCTCTCGCGGAAGGATTGCGCGAGATGGGCGCGCGGGTGGAGGAGTTTCCAGATGGCTTGCGGGTGGAAGGCCGAGTGGCCGGCGCAGGCGCGGCGACGAGCAAGTTGCACGGCGCAAAGGTCGATCCGCAAGGCGATCATCGCATAGCGATGGCGTTGGCAGTGGCGGCGCTGGGCGCAGAGGGAGATACGGTGATTCGCGACTCGGAGTGCGTGGGAGTTTCGTTTCCAGATTTTTTCAAGACGCTGGAGCGCTTGCGGGGCGGCGAAAATCAAGAGGACTTGCGCAAGGAGATGGTCCCGTAGCTCGTGACGATAGAGATTTTCGGCCCCGCGGAGCCGACCTTTCCCGCGAGACGGCCCGTGCCGTTGTCATCGGCGGGCTTCAATCCTGGCGCCTCGAACTCGCTCTGTACTTCGCCTGAGCGGGAGATCGCGGAGATCTCGAAGTTCGATTTCGAGGGCAGCGTCAGGTCCACTCCGCCGGTTCCATTCGCGATGTTGATCTCCTCGCGGGGCGGTTGAGAGTAGGTCACCTTGATGTCGCCGTGTGTTCCGGCAATGTCCAGGCGACCTGCTACGTTCTCCACTTCGATGTCTTTATCGTGTGTGACGAGTTTGGCGAAGCCTGCTACATCCGACACGTCAATCTCGCCGGAATCCAGTTCCAGCCTGCCAGTCAGATGTGCCAAGGTGAGATCGGCGGCCTGCGATGTGTAATGCGTGGTCTTGGTGACGTTTCGGATTCGCACCGGCCCGTAGAATTCGCCCTGCACGGTGGCGTCGCCCGCCACGTCGTTCATTTCGATCTCGTTTCCGCGGCCGGTGATGCGAACGTTGCCGGTAATGTCGTCAATACGCGCATCGCCTTTCACGAGTTGGGCGGTAACGTCGGAGCCGATGTCATGCACTTCGATATCGCCGCTCTGCGTTGAGGCGCTCACCGCTCCGGCCAGTCCGGAGATCGAAATGTCGCCGTGACGCGAATCGGCGGCAAGCGAGACGCTCTTGGGAAGCGTGATGTCGAAGTCCACGGTTACGCGTCCTTCGTTCACTTCTTGATTCACAGTGTCGACGGTGTAGCCGTCACGGGTTTGCTCGATGACCACCTTGAGTGATTTCAAGAGATCTTCCGCCGCGGTCTCGTTCCCCGCCTCTGCCGTTTCGCTTGCGCTCACTCGCAAATCGTTGCCGTCGCCGACGTGAGCGACGATACTCCCCATCGCTGTTGTCACGATCACATGTGCGCCGGCGGAAAGCGTTTTCGGCGGTAGTTCCTGGCTCTGCGATGTCTTGTGGTTAAAAACGTCAAGATTAATGTTCAGATCGGGATGTTTCTCCCGGATCTTAGAATAGATTCCCATTCCCGCGAGCACGAATACAACCAGCACCAGGAGCGCAGCCTCACCGCCACCCAGCAGCGGAGCGCGCGTTTCGCCGGCTTGCTGCGCGCTCATGTGATCCACCAGTTTGGCAATGCCCCATAAGATGATCAGGACGGGCCAAAAACGCCAGAAGAGGTGCCAGATTCCCAGGTCGGGATGGAATCGAGCAAGAAGGAACAGCACTCCGAGCACGATCAGAAGCAAACCGCTGAAAATCGAATCACGTTGTCGTCCGCCGTTGTTCACGCGCGCCTCACGAGCCGAGATGGCCTTGTTTGGAAGCAAGCGACTGCGCCGTCAGGACGACACCCGCAACGATTAAGAGGATTGGCCAAAGCTCGAAAAAAGTGAAACGCGTGTATTCACCGATGAGGAAGAGGACTCCTACCGTGATGATCATCAGCGGGCCCATCAGGCCGCGAATCTTACAGTGCAGGCAGTGGCATACCGGTTGAGGTGAATCGCTCATCTTTATTCTTCCTCGGACTCTTCCTTAGGAATTCCTGTGCAGCCGATCCCGAAGAATCCATCCACCGATCAGGATCAGCGCTATCGGCCAGCTTTTGGAAAACCACTCGCGCTGCAACAGTCCAAAGTTCGCAAGGAGCCACATACCGCCAATTCCAATCAGGAGGATCGCGCCGATCGGCCGACCCTCTGGTCCCGTCACTAAATTGGCGGGCTCGGGTTCTCCCTTGCGGCGGGCTTGAGCGGTGCGATAGGCCTCGATAGGCATGTAAAAATAAAAGCAGCCAAGCGCAATTCCCAGAAACGCGCTGTAAGCGTCGGGCAGGTCGCTGCTAAGGAGGGCGATCAGTCCCCCGAAGATCAGCACGTGAATTAGTGCCTTCATGTATTGACCGTTATAGACGGCGCCAAGGCCCGGAATGATTCCCAGTGTGGCGGCGAGGCCGGGATTCGCTGCTGCATTTGCGGTTTCGGGCGCGGGCGGCGCTCCTAGCAATCCCGCGAGACATTCCTCGCAGTAGAGCGCGCCGCGTACTTCCCGCGTGCACTGCGGACACAACGCTTTCCCACAATTGCGGCAATAACCGGTGGCCGGTACATCTGTGTGCACCGCGCAGTTCATCGAGGGCTCCTGGTGGTGCCACTGATCATGATCGCGCCCAAATTTTCCGTCCAATTGGTGTTGAGCAAAGACGCCAGCATGGTGCCGTTGCGCGACTGGCTGTGACCGGGATGCGGCGCGGTCTGCGATTTCTCCTGCGGATTGATGGAAGGCGGCTGCGAATTCTGTTGCGGCGCCGGCGCCGGCGCGATGGAAGGAGAGGGCTGGGCGTCGGGTTGCAGGCGCGTCTGGATTTCATACACGACGCGCAGGTCATTCACGAATTTGGCGCTGCGCGCGTAAGTAAGATGAACTTGACGATTGGCGGTACGAAAAACATTCGCCGGGCTGAGGTCCGCTTTCTTCAGCTTTGCCGGGGACATGCCGGAGGTGTAGAGGACTATCGCCACTGTCGCCGCGACGGTAGCAAGCCCCATGGCGAATCGCGGTTGCCACAACTGCGGAACCCACGCGAACCAGCGTTGCCATCCCGCGCTCTGCGTGCGCGGTCCCAGCGTGCTCTCCAGGATCTTCGGAATTAATTGCGGCGGCGTCTCGAGCGCATCGAGCGCGCGCATTTGCTTTACCAGACCGCCCACTTGCGCGACCAACTTTCCGCAGGCGTCGCAGCCGCTCGCGTGCTTGGAGAATGCCGCTGCTTCGGCGGGCGCAAGAATTCCGTCGAGATAATCGCTCAGTCTTTCTTCCGTTAGTGCGCAGTTCCAGTCCGTCATGCTCTCGCTCCCGCGAATCAATTCTGCGGTCGAAGCCCCATTTCTTCCAAGATGCGCGCCAGTTCGATGCGCCCGCGGTTAATCCTGGATTTTACCGTACCCTCCGGCACTTCCAGGACGCCTTGAATCTCGCCGTAATCCAGCCCTTGCAAATCGCGCAGAATCACCGCCTCACGCAATTCCGGTGAAAGCCGCGCCAGTCCCTGCTGTAATTGCCCGCTCAATTCCGACGCCAGGGCCAGCTTATCTGGTGTACGCGCTGCCGACTGCTTGTTTTCCAGCTTGGGCATTGCGTCCTCAATTGAATCCGTCAGCCGGTCGCGGCGCGTGCGCCGGTAGTGATCCACCAGCAGGTTGCGCGTCACGCTGGTGAGCCATGTGGGAAATGCTCCGAACGCCGGCCGGTAACTGGTAAGCGTGCGATAAATGCGCAGAAAGACTTCCTGGCTCAGGTCCTCGGCCTCGGTGGCGTTGCCGGTGAACCGGTAGCACAGATTGAAGACGCGCCGAGTGTGCCGCCGCACAAGTTCCTCCCAGGCTGGCCCTTCGCCCCGGAGACATCCCTGCACCAGTTGGGCGTCGGGCTCCAATCTTCTTTAGCCTCGCAGCTTGCATTCCCTTTCAGCCTCACAAGATGTAACGCAATCCCGGGCTAAAAAGTTCCGCGGTCCGAAGCGCGTGAAGCATCGAGCGGACGGATGGCTCCGCGGAAACTAGCATCGTGCCGCATCTTATCTAGCTTGGCGACGGGAACACAAGCGCCGTGATGGATTTCAGGCATCCCCGCGAAGGAAACGCGAAACCTGCCTTGACACTTTCGGAAGCTTGCTGTTACGGTGCAAAATCAATGCATCGGACCTCACGACGTGTTTTCCTGCTGCTACTGGCCCTGGTTGCGCTCGGCGGTTTGGCCTACAAATTTCGCAATTCGATCACCCTGGAAGGATTTCAATGGTCCACGGTGGTCCAATCGCTCCGCGACGCGCGTATTTCCTTTTTGCTGCTGACGGTAGCTACGATCTATGTGTGCTTCGCGCTACGCGCGCTGCGCTGGATGCGCTTTTCGCGCACGCTGGGCACCACGCATTTCGGCAACGTGTACAGCGCGACCCTGATGGGCTTTACGTGCACGTTTCTGCTCGGCCGCGCCGGGGAACCCATTCGACCTGTCCTGATTGCGAAGAAGGATGGGCTCTCCATCCCGCGCATGTTTGGCGTTTATGTTCTGGAGCGCGTCTTTGATGTGGCTGCTACTGCGGTCATCGCTGGATCTGCGCTGCTGCTCTTCGAGCAGCGTGGCTCGGTAACAGCCGAAGACGAGTCAATATTGAAGCTCACGCGTTCGGCGGGCAGTTTGCTGCTAGCCGGGTTGGCGGTGGCCGTCGGGTTTCTGATTTATTTTCGCTATCATGGCGCGGAATGGCTCGCGCGACGATTGCAGAAGCCGTCGTGGCGCATCGGTTGGCGAGGCAAGATTATTCTGCTGTTGGAAGGATTTGCCGAGGGGTTGCAGGGAATACGAACCTGGAATGATCTGGGAGCATTGATCGCGCTTTCGGCCGTGCATTGGTTCTTGATCGTGGTGTGTTATTGGTGGGTTGCTCATGCATTCGGCGGCAAACTGGGCGAACTGACTATTGCGGACTCGGCGTTGGTGCTGGCGTTTTCCATGGTAGGGTCAGCCGTACAATTTCCCGGTGTGGGTGGTGGAGCGCAAGTGGCCACATTTGTTGTGTTGACGTTGGTCTTTGGAGTAGATAAGGTGCCGGCGGCGACGATGTCCATAGTCGTATGGCTGCTCACCTTCGCGTCCTGCAGTTTGGCGGGTCTGCCGTTGTTGTTCCGGGAAGGGTGGTCCATGGGCGATCTGCGCAAGATGGCAACAGCCGCGGAGCAGCAAGCCGAAACCGTGGCGGAAGAAATCGCACTCGGCACACATCCGGCGAAATCGGGAGAGTAAGCGCGGTGAAATGTCCTTTTTGCACAAATCTGGACGATAAAGTGGTTGATTCTCGCGAGGCGCGCACCGGCGATCTGATCCGTCGCCGGCGCGAGTGCCTGAAGTGTAGCCGTCGCTTCACGACCTACGAGCGCATTGACGAAATTCCTTACATGGTCATCAAGAAAGACGGGCGGCGCGAAAAATTCGAGCGCGCGAAACTGTTGCAGGGCTTGCTAAAGGCCTGCGAGAAGCGGCCCGTGCCGGTGGGCAAGCTGGAGATGCTCGTGGATGAGGCGGAGCAGTTCGTTAGCGAGGCGCCGGAACGCGAGCGCACCACGAAGGACATCGGCGAGCACATCATGCAGAAGCTGAAGAAGCTCGATAAGGTGGCGTACGTCCGATTCGCGTCCGTGTATCTGGATTTCAAGGACGTGAAGGAATTCATGGACGAACTGAAGGTATTGCTGAAGGATCGCGCGAAAAAGTAGCGCGTCTAAACCTGCCAAACGCCCGCGGCAAATTTCTTGATGGTGCGAAATCCCAAGTGCTCGTATAGCCGCACGGCTGATGTGTTGACGCTAGTGACCGTGAGCGAAAGCGATTCGTAGCGCCTCCTGCGCAGCGCTTGTATGGAGCTTTCCATCAGGGCGCGGCCGATGCCCTGGCCCTGATACCCGGGCATCACGCAGATCTGGGTGGTGTGGCCTACGCGTTCGGCCACGGTGGACGTCAGCACCATGCCGATGGGCCGATCGCCCGTCGCGGGACGCACCAGGAAGGAAGCCTCGGGCAAGAACTGGCCACAGCCCGGCAGCAGCACGATATTCCGCAAAAATTTCATTCCTCCGGCTTCGGAGCGGTACTGGTCGTTGATTTCTCCATCCACGTGATTCGCGTACGCCAATTGGATCAGTCGCGCCGCAGCTTCGAACGCGCGATCCGTCCAGGCTTCCAGTCGCAGACCGCTGGAAAGTGGCGCTCCACTCAGCTTGGCCTCGGCGAGCGTCAGCAACATGAATTGCCGCGTATATAGCTTGAAATACTGCGAGAGAAATACAGGATCGAGTTCGGTGCCGAAGGGCATGAGCTGCGCCTCGACACGTTCCAAGCGCGGAGTGGCATGCAGCGCGGTGACCATTTCGGTGACCAGCGCGCGCGTAATCGGTTCTTGCGCAAAACGGGAGGAAACGAACAGTCCGCCAATGAGTCCTTTGTGATCTTCGAGAACGTAGAAACCGTATCCGGCAGGATTCCCGTCTTCGAGGGCCACGTAGCCGCCGAGCGAATGAGAATCAATGAACCTGCGAATCAGCTCAATGGAAGAGCGATAGTCCCAGTGCAACTCGTCACGCCAATGGCGAGTCTCCTCCTGGAATAAGGGGTCCAGGATTCGCGACTGAATTTGCCGGAGATCAACAATCTGCATGAAGTAACGGAAACAGCCCCCACGCCATTATAGCCATGGGCAGCGGCATAACCCAACTGGATGCAAAAGTAGTAACGGGAATCTGGCTACTGGACGGGATGCCGGTGCAGGGTAGATGTCCGAAATGTAACGCCTGGGTAATCAGGATGCCGTCCGGCCGTGGGAAATTGTGCTACCATGCAATTCGCCGAGGCGAGAATTGCGTGCGCCCGCGCTTACCGGATGGCCGTCCTCTCAGAACTACGCTATCCAACAACGCGTATCGCCAAGCTCCTCTCGGGACTCTTCGCGATTGCGCTCTTCCTATTTGTGTCGGTAGCTGCCGTTTCCGGTTTTCTCCTCTATCAAATGCTGCGTTCCACGCGAGTCACATCTAACGTAGATCTAAATGTAATGATGGGGCATCCGGTGGCGTTCTCGTTTCCGACCGCCAACGGGGGGACGCGCGATGGCTGGTTCTATCCGGGACTGCGCGGGTCTCCGACCATCGTGGTGTGTCACGGGTTTCGCTCGCAACGATCGGATGTCTTGACGCTGGTCACAGCGCTGCAGGACCAGCAGTTCAATGTCTTCTTGTTCGACTTTACGGCTCATGGCACCAGCCCCGGGGTTACGACGCTTGGCTATCGTGAGGTGGCCGAGTTGCAGGCGGCGATACAAGCGCTGGCTACTCGCGATGACGTCGACCCGAAGCATTTCGGACTGTGGGGCGTGGATATGGGCGGATATGTGGTCCTGGAGAACGCCGTATCGGACCCGCGCATCTCCGCATTTATAGTGGATGACGCGTACGCCGATCCGCGCGATATGGTGCAGATCGAAGTGAAACGATCAGGGCTGACGATTCTGCCTTACGTGAGCAAGTTCTGCGATATCGGATTTCGGATGCTTAACTATCAATTTCGGCAGCTGCCGCCGGTGACCGCGCAGTTGATCCGCACTAAGGGGATCCCAAAACTTTTCTTTGTGTCGGATGACCGCCCCGACTTGGCAAGGGACACGATGGACCTGTTCACACATGCGCCGGAGCCCAAGCAGTTGATCCGTGACCGCACCAGTTATCCGGACATGTCCGATGATGACCGCAAGAACTACGAGAGCCAGGTGGTTAGTTTCTTCTTGTTGAATTTGCCGGCGACATCTCGCGCGCCCAGCCATTAGCGCGGTGCGGGCTGAATCGGGACGTAGATGATGCCCTGTTGCGGCTGCTCCAGCGTGCCTTGAAACCTTCCCGCTTTTTGTATTTTTTGCAGTCCCTCGCGTGAAGTGAGCACCAAAGCTGCGTCAGGATCCTGCGGCGACCACTCCAGGATTTCGCGGTGGAAATAAAAGGCCAGACCGTAGTTCCAGCTGCGGCGCAACTGGTACACGAAGATTCGGTCGGGATGAAGGTCGTTGCGAAGGAACGCCGCATGCGGCCTTGCGGATACGTACGGATCGAGCGCCGGCAAGACTATTTCATTCGCTGTTTCCAGAGTCGCGACGACGCATAAGCTGCAAAGCATCACGGCGAGGCGCAGGTTTTTTCGAATTCCCGCAAAAAGAATTGCACCCGCAATTAAGATCGCAATGCCCAAAGCCGCCATCGACAGAAGGATCGGGATGAATCGTCCTAGATCCGTCATCGGGATTTGATGGCTCTCGTGCAAGCAGATCGCGGCCAGCGCAATCCAGATCAAGGCAATTCCCTCGCTGAGGATAATCGCATTGGTACGACTCTCTTGAAACGCCCGGCTGGCGCTGATCGCTGCAATCAAGGCCAGGGCTGGAACGGCCGGAAGAATGTAACCGGGCAACTTCGATTGCGAAAAACTGAAGAATACGATTGGAAACGCGGCCCAACAGGCGACAAAGAAACCGGGAGAATTCGTCCACGACCTCTCGCGCCACAAGCGCATCGCTTCCTGCGCAGCGGCGATCAAGAATGCAGACCACGGAAGCAGCGCGAGAATTGTAACCGGTGCGAAGAACCAGAATGGCTGCTGGTGCTGGAAGAGCGGCGTCAGGTAGCGCTGGAAATTGTGTTCAAAAATGAAGACGTGCAGGAAGTCAGGATTGCGCAGCGCGCAGAGCACGTACCACGGTAGCGCCACCGCGGCGAACGCGCCGATAGCTAGTGGATGCATCAGCCGGAAAGTGGCGCGCCACTGGGCTGTTGCGAGTACCCAACTTCCGACGGCTCCGCCCGCGAGAATTATTGCCGCTGGTCCTTTCGCGAGCACTGCGAGTCCGAGGAATGCGCCCCACATCACGAGGATCGGCAGATCGCGTTTCTGATGCTCACTTGGTGCGCCCTCTGGTGCGCGCAACGCCTGTGCACGCCCCAGTACACTTGCAGCGCAGACCATCGCCAGCGTAATCGCGGCGCTAAACAGCATGTCCGGAGTCGCAGCACGCGAAAAGCCGATCGCCGCAACACTTGTGGAGAAAATTACGGGCGCGAGCAGCGCCGGGCTTGCAGACAATTCCGTCTCTCCGCCGTAATGGCGCCACCCGAACCACGCGATTGCGACCGCCGCTGCCAGCGCCGCGAATGCCGAAGGCAAACGCGCTGCCCATTCTGCCGGCAAATGCATCGCGAATCCGATCGCTCCCGCCCAATAGTAAAGAATTGGCTTCTCAAACCAGGGAAGCCCGTAGAGTTTGGGCGTGACCCAGTCGCCGGATTCCGCCATAGCACGCGCAATCCACGCGTAGCGAGGTTCATCCGGACCGACCAAGCCGATGGCGCCGAGATTCGCGAATAGCGAGACCATGATTACTAGCCCAGCCACGGCGAGCGCCGAAAGGTCTGACTTGCGCGGAGATTGTGACAATTTCTTCAACGCGCGATGAGTCTAACATTCTCGCCGCCAATCTTGTTTCGCGAAGCGCGACACGGCGTGCGCCAGGCGTAACCGACGATCGCAGCGAACTTCGGTCCAGCGATTGCTGGGATGGAACGATTGCTGGCATACGCTCCGCGGCCTCTTGCATAATGGCCCGCTATGCGGGAATGGTTAGAATATGTTGTCGCCTGGACAGGGGTGAAGCTGTTGGGACTCTTGCCCCGGCCGGCCGCGCGATGGGTGGGTGCCGCGTTTGCGTCCGTGGCCTATGCGTTCCGGACGCCGCTGCGCCGAGCTGCGATGTTCAATCTGCATCTGGCATTTCCGGACTGGAGTGAAGCGAAACGCGAGAGCATCATCCGCGGGATGATCCGCCAGATCGGCTGGATGGCGGGCGAGTTTTCACAGTTTCCGCGCTACACGTCGCAGAACATCGAGCAGATCGTGGTAATGGATGGCTCCGAAAATTTCGACGTCGGGCAACGCCGCGGAAAAGGCGTGCTGTTTCTGACCGGCCACATGAGCGCCTGGGAGCTGTCATCTTTCGCGCACGCTCTCTACGGACATTCTCTGCATTTTCTCGTGCGACCCATTTCCAATTCGCGCGTGGATGCTCTGATTAATCGTTACCGATGCTTGTCGGGGAATCTGCCTATTGATAAGAATAAATCCGCGCGCGCGATTTTGAAGGTATTGGCGGAGGGCGGCACGGTGGGCATTCTGTCTGATCACAACACCGCGCTTGAAGAAGGAGTGTTCGTGAACTTTTTCGGCATTCCCGCTTCCACCACGTCTGGCCTTGCGCGAATCGCTTTGCGCACGGACGCGGCCGTGGTTCCCGGCTTTCTTTTCTGGGACGAGTCCCTTCGCAAGTACCGGCTGCGATTCGAACCGCCCGTCGAGTTATTGCGCACGGGCGACGAAGAAGTGGACGTCCGGGAGAACACGCAGCGCTTTACCAGCGTGATTGAAGACTACGTTCGTGCGCATCCAGATCAGTGGCTCTGGGTGCACAAGCGATGGAAGACGCGTCCGCTGGGTCAGCCACCGATATATCCGTTCTAGTGTGTCGATTTAGTTTTGGCATTTTGCTGTGCGCGAATTTCTGAAATGGTTCATCTTTTCCGTGAGGTGCAGTGATGACGCATACGGCTGGCGAACTTGCCCAATCCCTCGGAGCAAAAATCCATGGAGACGCGCAAGCGCCGGTGAGCGGCCTCGCTAATCCTGAGAGCGCGATGCCTGAGGATTTGATCTACGTGGATTCGCCGCGCCACATCGCACGAGCCGCAGAGTCAGCGGCGCGTTGCGTGCTTGCGTTGCCGGGCACGATTTTATCCGGGAAGACGATCCTCGAGGTCGAAAACCCGAAATTTGCCTTTGCGAAGGCGGCCGCTTGGCTGCTTCCCAGACCTCCACTGCGCCCGGAAATTCATCCAACTGCGATTGTGTCAGCGAGCGCGCGGTTGGCGCCTAATATCCGCGTCGGTCCTTACGTGGTGATTGAAGACGGAGTGGAAATCGGCCCGGGGACTTCTGTGGATGCTTTTTGCTTTCTTGGCAATGGTGTCCGGGTGGGAGAGAACTGCTGGCTGCATCCCCGCGTAACTCTCTACGCCGGGGCTCGACTGAGAGATCGCGTCGAAGTGCACTCCGGTGCGGTGATCGGCGGCGACGGCTTCGGCTATGTTTACGGAGACGGTCGCCACCTGAAGTTCCCGCAGTTGGGGAGCGTCGAAGTCGGTGACGATGTGGAAATCGGCTGCAACACGACTATTGATCGCGGGTCGCTCGAACAGACCCAGATTGGGACAGGCGTCAAAATTGATAACCTGGTGCAAATCGCCCACAACGTCCGCATCGGCGAGAACTCGGTTGTAGCTGCCCAGGTGGGCATTTCCGGCAGTTGCACCGTTGGCACGCGAGTCCTGATTGGCGGCCAGGTGGGGATCGCGCCGCACTGCAAGCTGGAAGACGATGCAATCATCGGCGCACAGGCTGGCATACCGAGCGGTAAGACGATACGGCGCGGCCAGACGGTTTGGGGCACGCCGGCGAGGCCCTTCGCGCGATTCAAAGAGCAGTATGGTTGGCTCTCTCGCTTACCTGAACTGGCAGAGCGGGTGCGCAAATTGGAGCAAGGAAAGGCAGGCGAATGACAAGTGAATCTGAATTCAGAAACCGCCTCGACAAGTATCTCCCCTACATAGCCGGCGTCCCTCAGTAATTTCGATTTCTATTCGCTTCTTCGTCCAGCGCGTCGGGCGATTTTGGCGAGCCTCGACAAAATATTGCATACTATTGCCCGATCGCTCGCCCATCTGAAACATTTCAGGCAGCCATATGACCGCAAGCCACATCTAGACAAACGGGGAACGGGGAGCCCGTTTTTAGTTGACCGTAAGGGCAAACCCAAAGATAATACGAGCGTTAGCGTGTATCCAGCGAAGATGGGGCGGCACGGTAGGCTAATTTTCGTGCTGAATCCTTGGCTGAGTCCCCTGTTCAGTACGATTAGAAGTGGTCCGTCGGCCAATTATAGTTCCAGATAGTCATACCTCGGAAAACAGTAGCACCGCCTAGTTGCTCGATTCGTCGCTCGAGGAGCACCGAGGTGCATCGAACAAGGTGCGAATGTAGTCAAATACGACTGAGGGATTGATGACACCGAAAGCAAGACTGCAGGTGGATACCCAGAACGAAAGCAGTGCTCAGGGCACCGCCACAGTCCGCAGCCACAATATCGAATATCAGGTCGAGCAAGCCGTAGCCCGGACGACGAACTGGCTGCTCTCTGCGCAGGCTCCGGAAGGCTACTGGTGGGCTGAGCTGGAAGCAGACACCACGCTGGAATCCGACTACATTCTGTATCTCCATATCCTCGGTCAGTTGGAATCCGAAAAAACCGCAAAACTTGCAAACTACATCCGCCGCAAACAGCTTCCCGACGGGGGTTGGAACATATTTGAAGGCGGGCCGTCCGAGTTGAATGCGACGGTGAAGGCTTACGTGGCGCTGCGTTTGGCGGGTGAATCCGCGACAGCGCCAACTCTGTTGCGCGCGAAAGAGAAAGTTCTGGAGCTAGGCGGCCTGGAAGCGACGAATTCGTACGTTCGGTTCTACTTGGCCATGGTGGGCGGCGTTGATTGGAGCATCGTTCCTTGTATCCCTCCGGAACTGATGCTTCTGCCTGATTGGTTTCCCATCAATATCCACGAGATGTCTTCCTGGACGCGCGGAATCGTAATCCCGCTGGCGCTGGTTTATGCGCATAAGCCCGATTGGCGACTGCCTGCGGGAATCACGGTAACCGAGCTGTTCAAGACTCCGGGTGGTAAGCCGAAATCGTTTGTATGGGATAAGCGAATCGTATCCTGGCGCAACCTGTTCCTCGCACTGGATCGCGGTCTGAAATTGCACGAGCGGCTACGCTGGAAGCCTTTCCGCAAAGCGTCACTCGAACGCGCGCGCCGTTGGATGGTAGAGCGACTGGAACGCAGCGAAGGATTGGGCACGATTTACCCGGCCATGATGAATTCAATATTTGCGCTGCTGGCCGAAGGCGCAGACGCAAAGGATCCGCTGGTCGCGCGCGAAATCAACTTTCTGGCGCGTTACGAGATTGCAGAAGGGGACACACTGCGCGTCCAGCCCTGCATCTCGCCAGTGTGGGACACCGCGATCGCCATGGTGTCGCTCGAAGAAGCAGGGTTGGATCCCGCGCATCCATCACTCATCGCCGCCGAGCGATGGGTGGTCGCGAATCAGATTCTCGGTCCGGGAGACTGGCAAGTCAAAAATCCAAAGGCTGCGCCCGGTGGCTGGGCGTTTGAATTCAAGAACGAGTTTTATCCGGACGTTGACGATACCGCCTTCGTGCTGATGGCGCTGGGTCGCGTCGCCGATCCCGATTCCGAGCGGTTGCGCCGTTCGATGCAACGCGGGCTTGCCTGGCTGGTCAGCATGCAGAACGAAGATGGCGGCTGGGGCGCGTTCGATCACGAAAACAATCTGCAATTTCTGAATCACATTCCATTCGCGGATCACAACGCGATGCTGGATCCCTCTACGGCAGACGTTACTGCGCGCGCCGTGGAATGCCTGGGTCAAATGGGCTGGTCAGCGAATGATCCGGTCATCCAGCGGGCGCGGGCTTTTATCCGTCACGATCAAACTCCCGAAGGTCCGTGGTTCGGACGTTGGGGCGTCAACTACATTTACGGCAGCAGCAGCGTGCTGCGCGCCCTGGAAACCATTGGATTGTCCAAGGGTGCTGATTGCCAAGCCGCGGCCAACTGGCTGCGCTCGGTGCAAAATCCCGATGGCGGCTTCGGCGAATCGATTCTTTCGTACTACGATCCTGCGCTCAAAGGAAAAGGAAAGAGCACGGCCTCGCAGACGGCTTGGGCCGTGATCGCCTTGCTCGCGGCGGCCGGACCGCAGGATCCTTCCGTTGAGCGGGCAATTGCATGGCTGGTGGCTACCCAAAAAGAGAACGGCACCTGGGACGAAGCTGAATTTACTGGCACTGGATTTCCCTGCGTGTTTTATTTGAAATATCACATCTATCGAAACGCATTTCCACTTTACGCCTTGGCGCGCTATGACAATATGCGCCAGGGACGGCGCAAATTCCTCGGCGTGCAGATTCCCCCCGAGGAATTGCAAAATCACAACGGAATCCGGACCTAGGCGATGCGCGCCTTGCTGGTCGTAAATCGCCGCTGCGGCTTCCGCAGCGCGAGCATCTCCAATGCGTCACCCAACGCGGCTATGCCGGTTGTGGGCAACCGCACCTCCCGAACCCGCAGCGAGAATATGGCGGCGTCAGATCCGGTTTTCCACACCCTATGACTACGCTCGTGACCGGCGCCACGGGATTCGTGGGTAGCCACGTCGCACGGCAACTTGTCGCTGCGGGCCATACTGTTCGCGTGCTGGTTCGGAGCACGAGCAATTTGGCGGTGCTGGAAGGCCTGCCCGTCGAACCTGTGGCAGGTGATCTGCGCGATGCGGCTTCGCTCGATCGCGCGGTGCAGGGTGCGCGGCAGGTGTTTCACGTGGCAGCGGATTACCGGCTTTGGACGCGGAACCCCGAGGAACTTTACGACAGCAACGTGGAAGGCACGCGACGTTTGCTGAATGCGGTGCAACGCGCAGGCGTCGAGCGCATCGTATATACCAGCACGGTAGCGACTATCGCTGTGCCACGACACGGAGCGCTTCCGAACGAGCAAACCCAGGCGACGCTCGACGAAATGATCGGCCACTACAAACGATCCAAGTTTTTGGCGGAGCAGGTTGCGATTGAGGCGGCCCGCGCGGGCGTTCCGGTGGTGATCGTGAATCCCACCGCGCCGGTGGGGCCGGGCGATTGGAAGCCGACGCCGACCGGTCGCATCATCCTGGATTTTCTGCAAGGCAAGATGCCTGCTTATGTGGACACAGGTTTAAACGTGGCGGCCGTGGAAGATGTGGCGGCGGGGCATCTGCTGGCCGCGGCGAAGGGGCGCATCGGTGAGCGCTATATTTTGGGCGCGCGCAACATGACCCTGAAACAAATTCTGGACGCGCTTTCGGCGATCACTGGGCGTCCGGCGCCGCGTGTGCGCCTGCCCCACGCGATTGCGCTCGCGGCTGGATATGCGGATGAATTTTATTCGCGGTTGGCGGGGCGCGAACCGCAGATACCAGTGGAAGGCGTGAAGATGTCGCGGCATAAAATGTTTGTGGAAAGCGACAAAGCGGCGAGAGAACTGGGATATAAGCCGGGAAAAGTGGAAGCGGCGTTGGAGCGCGCGGTACGTTGGTACGACAAGCATAGCTACATTGCGAATCGCGCGGGTGGTAAACGCGTGACGCAGGCCGCGGCGGCATAGAAGCACACAATGAAAATACTGGTCACATTCGCGCTGGAAACTGAATTTGCGCCGTGGCGCGCGCTGCGAGAATTTCGTGCGGTGCAGTGGGGTGACGCTGAAGTTTATCGCGCGCAGATTGGCGCGGCGGACGTTGTCGTCTTGTTGACCGGCGCAGGTCCAAAACAGGCGCACCTGCAGACAGCGAAAGTGCTTGAGGGCGATCAGGAGTCGATTCATGTTTGCGTTTCTGCAGGATTAGCGGGAGCGCTGAAACCGGAATACCAGATCGGTCAAGTTTTGGCAGCGCGGTCGGTTCGTACCGAATCTGAGCTGGATGATCCAAGCAGTAATCCAGTGCAGAGCAGCGCGCCGCTACTTACGTTTGCTGCGGAAAACGGCGCCACGGTGGTGGAGCAGTTCTTCAGCGCGGTGCGAGTAGTGGGTCGAGCGGAAGAGAAGCGTCACCTGGGAGCGCATTCGGACGCCGTGGAGATGGAAAGTTTCGAAGTGCTACTGGAGTCGGCCGCATCTGGAATTCCGGCGATCGCCATACGGGTCATTAGCGACACAGTTGACGAGGATCTGCCGCTCGATATGAACCGGATCTTTACCGATGAAGGGCAGGTCAGCATTCCGCGCGTACTGGGGCAGGTCGCGCTGCATCCCGGATCCGTTCCCGATCTTGTGAGGCTGGGGCAGAACAGCAAGGCGGCGGCAGAATCGCTGGCCGGATTTTTGGATAAGTACATCGCGACCGTGTCGCAGAGATTTCAAACGCTCGAGCGGCGGACGGGAGTGGCGTCGTCGTAGGCTGAGACAATTCAAAGTAGATGAGCCAAACCATCGAACACATCGGATCGCACCAGCAGCACGAGCCGAAGCACGGACATATGCGCGCGGGCGTGTATCGCGGCAAGGGGCAGGTGGTCGTCGAGTCGGTGCCGATTCCCGAAATTGGCGAGGGCGAGCTGCTGTTCCGCGTCGCGGCTTGCGGAATCTGTGGCACGGACATCAAGAAGATCCATCATGGCTTTGTTCCAGCGCCGCAAATACTGGGCCACGAGCTGGCCGGCACAGTCGTAAAGGTCGGCGCGGGCGTCACGAAGTTCAAGCCCGGTGATCGCGTGGTCAGTTTCCATCACATTCCGTGCGGCAATTGTTTTTACTGCGAACGGCAACTTTTTTCGCAGTGCGCGGGTTATAAGAAGACGGGCCTGACGGCGGGATTCGATCCCAACGGCGGCGGTTTCGCTGAGTACGTGCGGGCGATGCCCTGGATTGTCGAACGCGGGATGATCGCGCTGCCCGCGGACGTAAGCTTCGAGGAGGCCACGTTCGTAGAACCTGTGAACACGTGCCTGAAAGCCGTCCGTAAAGCGCGTATCGCCGCTGGTGAGCAGGTTCTTGTTATAGGTCAGGGCCCGATCGGTATGTTGCTTATGATTCTTGCGAAATACGAAGGCGCGGAAGTTTATGCCAGCGATCCCATGCCCGGGCGGCGCGCTGCCAGTCTTCGTTTTGGCGCGAAGGAAGTGTTCGATCCGACGAGCGGAAATCTGCAGCAGGAGATTCGGCGGCGTACCGGAGGCCGGGGCGCGGACGCCGTCCTGGTGGCGGTGCCCAACCCGTCATTAGTCCCGGAAGCGCTGGCACTCGCGCGACCGGGCGGGCGCGTGTTACTGTTTGCTCATAACGATCCGGTCCTGCAGCTGGAATTTCCGGCGGCGGCGGTGGGTGTGGAAGAAAAAGAGATCCTCGGGAGCTACAGCGCATCCGTAGATGATCAAGCAGAATCCGCGGCGCTGGTGTTCGAGCGTCGCCTGCCGGTGCGCGAATTAATTTCCCATCGTTTTCCGCTGGAGCAGATCGCCGAGGCACTGGAATTGGCGGGACATCCGAAGGATAATACTTTGAAGGTAGTCATAAGGCACGAATGAGCACTCATAAGCAGGGTAGTGGGCATATGAACGCCGCAGTTCTGTACGGCGCCGAAAATCTGAAGATTGAGACGGTAGACATTCCCAAGATCGGTGACGACGAAGTCCTGGTCCGCGTGGCCGTCGCGTTAACCTGCGGAACTGATCTGAAGGTGTGGAAACGCGGCTATCACGCGCGCATGATTCAGCCTCCGTCGCTTTTCGGCCACGAGCTTGCCGGAGTAATCGAAGAAATCGGCAAAAACGTCAACGGCGGCGTGCAGCCCGGTATGCGCGTGCTGCCGGCGAATTCGGCGCCGTGCAATACGTGTTTTTTCTGCCGCAAAGGCCAGCCGAATCTCTGCGAGGATTTGCTCTTCAATAATGGCGCGTATGCCGAATACATCCGCATTCCGGGGCGGATCGTGCGCCAGAACATGATCGAAATTCCCGATGGCATCTCTTTTAAGGATGCTGCGATGGCCGAGCCGCTGGCATGCGTGCTGCGCGGGATTCGCGAGACGGGCGTCCACCCCGGCGACACGGTAGTGGTGATCGGCTGTGGCCCGATCGGTTTGAAATTTATCCGCATTCTTTCGCAGCGCAAGGTGCGCGTGATTGCCATCGGCAAGCGCAGGAGCCAGATGAAGGCTGCCGAGCGCCTGGGTGCAATCGCCACGTTTGATGTGGACAAGATAGAAAATCCGGTGGAGCTCGTGCAGCAACTGACCGATGGCGGGCGCGGCGCGGATTCCGTGATTGAAGCGGTGGGCCGCGCGATCACCTGGGAATGGGCGCTGCAAATGGTGCGCAAGGGCGGCACCGTGAATTTGTTCGGCGGCTGTCCGACCGGCACGGAAGTGAAGATCGATCCCGCCGCGCTGCACTATTCCGAGATCACCATTAAGTCCACGTTCCATCACACGCCGCAGTTCATGCGCGAGGCTATGGACACGATTGCGCGCGGCGAGATTCGCTCCACCGACTTCATCACCGGCGAAGTTGCGTTGGAAGGATTGCCCAAGGTATTTCAGGACATGAAGAATCGCAACGGCGAATTGAAGACTGCCGTAATTCCCTGACGTTTGCGCAAGTCAGGGCACCATGCTGCCCACACCGGAACTTGAAATCGCGCGCAATTTGCCGCAGGCGAATTGCGCACCCTCGGAGGCCGAGCGCTACACGCGTTGGCTGGCGACGCATCACTACGAAAATTTCAACGTTGTTTCCTGGTTGTTGCCGCGCGATTTGCACCAGCATTTCTACAATGTTTACGCCTACTGTCGCTGGTCAGATGATCTGGGCGACGAAGTCGCCGATCCGACACGGGCGCTACAGTTGCTTGACGCGTGGGAAGCCGAACTCCGACTGGTATACACAGATGGCGCGCGGCCGGCGCATCCTGTGCTGATTGCATTGCGGGAAACGATTCGCACGAAAGATATTCCGCAGCAGCCGTTTTGCGATCTGTTGCGCGCATTTCGTCAGGACCAGACCGTCCATCGCTATGCGACCTGGGACGAAGTTCTCGACTACTGCGTGTACTCCGCAAATCCTGTCGGCAGGCTGGTCCTCTACCTGTGCGGCTACCGGGATGAGCCGAGGCAAAAGCTTTCTGATTTCACGTGCACGGCGCTGCAACTCGCGAATTTCTGGCAAGACGTGTCGCGCGATCTGGAAAAGGGCCGCATCTATATTCCTCTGGAAGCCCTCGCCGAGCATCGCTTATCCGAAGCCGATATCGTCAGCAAACGATTCGACGCGCGATACACGGCGCTGATGGCGTCGCTGATCGCGAGAACCCGCGAACTATTTCACGCCGGCCGGCCGCTCTCGCAAACCGTTCAGCCGTTTCTACGCGTTGATTTGGAAATGTTCAGCCGTGGCGGCCTCGCAATTCTGCACGCGATTGAAACGTCTGGTTACAACACCCTTGAGCATCGGCCTTCACTGAGCAAATGGACGCAGGCCAAGCTGTTGGGCACGACACTGGCGATGACCGCGTTTTCGCACACCGGAAATTCCCAGCCCGTGACGGCAATCGGCGATTCAGAGTCCCAAACGGCCCCTGAAGAAAACATCAGCGCGACTTCCGCGCGCGATCACAGCGTCATCAGACTCCGCACATACTCCAATTCCGTTCGCGAATCCTACGCCGAATGCAATCGCATCGCACGCGCCGCGCGCAGCAGCTTTTATTTAGCGTTCTTTGGATTGCGCAAGGAAAAGCGCAACGCGCTCTGCGCGCTGTACGCTTTTATGCGGCTGATTGATGATGTTTCGGACGAGCCTGGTGATCTGGAATCCAAGCGCCAGGCTCTGGCACGCTGGCGCGGTATGCTGGACCAGGCGATTGGCGGCGAGACTAACGGCCACGCCGTGCTCCCAGCGCTGGCAGATACTATCGAACGCTACCAGATCCCAACGCGATATTTTCACGATTTAATTCTGGGTGCGGAGATGGATCTGACGGTATCGACGTACGCAACCTTCGATCGCCTCAGCGAATATTGCTATCGGGTTGCGGGGACCGTGGGGCTCACTTGCCTGCACGTCTTCGGATTCAGCGATCCGAAATCGCCTGATCTGGCCGAGCGCCTGGGCCTTGCCTTCCAGCTGACGAATATCATTCGCGATGTGGGCAGCGACTATGCGATGGGCCGAATTTATCTGCCGCAGGAAGATCTCGATCGCTTCGGAATCCGCGCGGAAGAAGTGCGCGGTCCAGTCACGCCCAATCTGCAAGAATTGCTCGATTTTGAAGCGGAGCGCGCGTGGCAGATGTATCACGAAGGCGCGCCGCTGGTGGGCCGCGTGAATGCGGATAGCCGCGCCACGCTCTGGGCGCTCGTTCGCACCTACAGCAGTTTGCTGGCGCGCATGGAAGAGCGCGAATTCGACGTATTTTCCTCGCGCATTTCGCTCTCGAGCGCGGAAAAAATCCAATATCTGCTGACGGCGGGCCTCGCGGCGCGACGGGCTGGCTGGTGGAAGGGTGATGTCCTCGCCAAGCGTTCTAGTAATCGGCGGCGGGCTGGCGGGTCTGTCGTCCGCCGTCGCGCTGGCTGAAGCCGGTCTGCGGGTTCGACTGCTGGAAAAACGTCCCCATCTGGGCGGGCGCGCCACTTCCTACACGCTGCCCGATGGCAGCGAGGTGGACAATTGCCAGCACGTCACGCTGGGCTGCTGCACAAATTTGGCGGACTTTTATTCGCGTGTCGGCGCGGAAGAAAAGATTCGCTTCTACGATCGGCTTTACTTTGCGGACATGCAGGGTCAACGCTCCATCATCGAAGCCGCGCCGTTGCCTCCGCCCCTGCATATGGCGCCGTCGTTCCTGCTGTTTCGCGCGCTGACGCTTGCGGACAAGAGCTCGATTGCGAACGCCATGCTGGTCATCGCGCGTTCTGGTGGGAACCCGCCGCGCATCGAGGGGATCTCGATGCTGGATTGGCTGCATCGCATGAAACAGACCCCCGACGCCATCGAACGTTTCTGGCGCGTGGTGCTGGTGAGCGCGCTGGATGAAGAGCTGGCTCGCACCGATGCTCGCTACGGCATCGAAGTTTTCTGGAAAGCGTTTCTGGGAAATAGCACGGGTTACCGCGTGGGAATCCCCACAGTCCCGCTGGCCGAATTGTACGAAGGATGCCGCGAAGCGATTGTGCGGCAGGGCGGGGAAGTCCGGCTGCGCTGCGGGATTCGCGAACTTCGCGTGCTGAGGAATTGCTTCGCAGGCGCTGTGCTTGATGATGGCACGGAAATTTTCGCCGATGCTTGCGTTTCTGCGGTGCCGCACGACGTGCTGTTGGACTTGCTGCCTGCGGAGTGTACGGAAGCGAACACGCCGCTCGAGGGGCTGAGGCATTTGAAAACGTCT
This sequence comes from uncultured Acidobacteriota bacterium, assembly GCA_963748395.1. Taxonomy (GTDB): domain Bacteria; phylum Acidobacteriota; class Terriglobia; order Acidiferrales; family UBA7541; genus Palsa-295. Next base: position 652,501 of record CAVVIP010000001.1, read on the forward strand.
CCGATCACTGGCGTGCATTTGTGGTACGACCGCCAGGTGATGACTGAGCCGTTTCTGACGCTGCTGGACCACACCACGCAGTGGGTCTTCAACAAGACGCTTTTGTACAAGCGGGATGAAACGGATCACGGCGCGGCGCGTCCAAGCGAAGAGCAGGCAGCCACTGTTGAGGATAGCGGGCAATATCTACAGTTGGTAATCAGTGCCTCCTACGATCTGATTCCGCGCTCGCGGCAGGAAATCATCGAGCTGTGCCGCCGCGAACTGGCCGATGTGCTGCCGCTGACGCGCGAGGCGCAGCTGCGCAAGGCCACGGTAATCAAAGAAGTGAACGCAACATTCTCGCCAGAACCTGGCGCGGACCACTGGCGGCCAGGCCAGAAAATTCCGCTGGCGAATTTGTATCTTTCCGGCGATTGGACCCGCACGGGCTGGCCTGCGACGATGGAAGGCGCGGTACGTAGCGGTTACCTGGCTGCGGAGGCAGTGCTCGCGGATCGTGGAGAGCCACGCACCTTTCTTCGGCCGGATTTGCCGTTCGAGGGCCTCTGCAAATTTTGGGCCAGCCGAAACCATGGGGTACGCTCATGACCGCGGTTCGCCAAAGCGGCGTCATGCCGGCGACGGGCACCGCAACGGCCAGATTGCGCCCCAATTTGCTCGTTCCTCACCGACACGACAAAATGAAAATGCATGTTGCAATTTCCGCTGCAGGGGTGTTCTATACAGAGGATGGCAGCCGCTCTTGGCAGCCACGGAATCGCGGTACTCGCGCTGATTTTCTACCCGATAAGCATTTTGATCACGGCCAGTGTGTACATAAGCTGCTCCCAGCGGCGGATGGAATGCGCCTCTACCAGCAAAACCACTACCGCCTGTGTCGGAGCGATTCTTCCCGCGACTGCCAAGATTCACCGCGCCTGATTCGATTAACTTTCCACACTCGAAAGTGAAATCGTCACGGGCAGAAAAGTTTTCGGAGTGTCATGAATTAACCCCTTAGGAGGTCCGATGGACCGGAAGTATAAGCAGAGGGGCTACAGCGACCGCGATTCCCAGGATAAGAAAAGAGAAAGAAGCGAACGCCCCACCGGCGAGCCGCGCCCGAAGCAGGACTCTATGGGCCCGCGCACTCCTCGCATGGTAGGTACGGTGATGAGGGCGCGATGCTCCAGCTGCGGTGCGGTCCTGACGCCCGGATTTGATCCCAACGGCGAATGTCCTCGTTGCCATACCGAACTGCACTGTTGCAAGCAGTGCGTTCATTTCGATACCGGCAAGCAGTTTGAATGCACTCAACCGATTCCAGAGCGCATCGCCAAGAAAGACGCCAAGAACGATTGCACGTTTTTCGAATTCCGTATGACCGTGGAAAAGGATACCTCGCCGGTGAGCTACGCCGCCGCTACTCCTGCGCCCACAAATCCTGGACGTCCGAACGACGCGCGCAAGGCATTCGAAGATCTCTTCAAAAAATAGCGGTTCCCATCCACACAGTTTTGCACGCCACTCCGAGCGCCTGGACCAGTTTCTCCCCTCTCGTGCGAACTAGACCGCCGATGCTATTTCGGAGGCAGGGGAAACAGGGTTGGCTCGATCGAGGGCTCGTTCGCGATGGCATCCAGCTGCGGATAATGACTGCGGAGAGTTTCCGGAACCTTCACTTTATTTCCGGTCAGCAAGTGGATGAGCTGCAGAGCGTTCACAATTCCCTTCGCTTGAAAATGATTGTTGGTGATGACGAAGGTTGTTTTGGCGCTTTCGGCCACGTGCTCGATCCGTTTGGCCCACGGTTCGAGCTCTTCCTCGGAATACAGATAGTTGTAGCGCTCCGACGGCGGCGATGCCGGATCGTCGCTGAACCAGGTATCGTAGCGGCGCCCGTGCAATCGCACGTACCCGAGCGGAGACGTGACGCGCTCGCTGGGCTGAATCGAGCGACCGATCACCGGCTGGTCAATATTGCAGAACCCCACGCCGCGCTGGTGCAAGAGTTCGTAAAACTCTTTTTTCGCCCAGGAAGCGTGGCGTACTTCCACCACCAGCGGGTAGACGGCGAAGTTGTCGAGAATCTGGTTTAGCCGCGAAAGATTTTGTACCGTGTTGTGAAATGAGAAAGGAAATTGCAGCAGCACCGCGCCCAGCCGGTCTGCGTCGCGTAAGACATCGAATCCCGCGCGCACGATCTTCACGTCTTCGACCGTCGTGTCATTCTGATGCGTGAACTTCTGCCAAAGCTTTGCGGTAAATAGGAAACGAGGGTTCGCGGCGATGCGCTCCAGCCACTGCGCAGCGAGATCGGGTTTCAGCGGGTGATAGAACGAAGTATTGATTTCGATCGAGTCGAAAAAATCAGCCAGGTAAGCCGCCTCATGGAATCCCTTCTCGCGGCGCGCGGGATACAGAATGCCTTTCCAATCTGCGTAGGACCAACCGGCGGGCCCCACCAGAATGCGAGGCGAACTGGGTATCGCGGTTTTCTGTTTCGCAATCATGACAGATTCGTCGCTGCTGTAGCGCCGCTCGTTGAGCGTATGCCGCAGCACGGGAGACTGTCAAATTACGCGCATGGTCAAATCGCACGAAACCTCGTTCAAATAGAGAAAGTAGAAATGTGCCGCGCCGGAAAATAGGAATTCCCGGCATCGTCCAGTTGCAAGTCACGTGGGAGAGCGTTATGCTGACCTTGCCTCGATGCGAAGACTTTTTCCAGCCGCAATTCCAGACACACCAGGGTGCCCGGATGAAAATAACCTACAGTCACGTGGAAGCCGAATATCACGCAATCATCGAACATGAAGTTGCGCGTCATACCGCAAAATTGAATCGCATATTGAAGCGCTATTCTCCTGATTTGGTTTTGCTGCACGGATCGCTGGAAAAAACGCCGCGCAAGACCGAATTTAATTTTTCGCTGAATCTCACTCTGCCCACTGGAACTCTGCACTCCACCGGCGTGGGCGCGGACGTGCTGGGCAGCGCTAAAGCTGCGTTCGCGGAACTCGAAGTTCAGCTGAAGAAGCACCAGGCGAAGCTGCGCAAAGACTACGTCTGGAAGCGCAAACGCGAACTCGTGTTGCCCACGCCGCGCGAAGCCCCATCGTCTGACTAGGCGCCCGGTATCCCGATTGCAAATCCGCTCGCGACGAACCAGAATCATGCGGCCGACTGATGCCCGTCGCGCAAAGCTTGCCACTCGTTCGGCTCGTGTGTCGAATCACTCTCAGCCTGGGAGAACCTATGGACCGACGTGATTTCATGAAGTCGGCAACAACGCTCCTGGTAGGTGCAACAATGCACCGCAGCAATTTCGTCCAGGCTGCGGCCACGGATAAATCCGCGCGTCTGGTCTTGCCTATAAATCGCGGCTGGCGCTATAGCCCTTCGTTCGTGGAGGGTGGTCACGAGCTTAGCTTTGACGACTCTCGGCTCCAACGTATTGCGATTCCCCATACAAATATTTCGCTGCCCTGGCACGGGTTTGATGACAAAACTTACGAATTCGTCTCACTCTATCGCAGGCGTTTCACGCTGCCGGCCGAAGCGCGCGGGCAGCGCGTGTTCGTGGACTTCGAAGGAGTGATGACCGCGTTCACTGTTTGGATCAACGGCCACCGTCTGGGTGAATACAAGGGCGGCTATACGCCTTTCTCCTTTGAGCTGACGCCCCATCTGAATTTTGATGGTGAGAATCTACTCGCCGTGGACGTGGATTCTTCGGAGCGCCCGGATATTCCGCCATTCGGCAATCAAATTGACTACCTCACCTTCGGCGGGATCTATCGCGAGGTCGCGCTGCGCATCGTGCCGGCAACCTACATCGAAAATATTTTCGCGCAGCCCAAAAATGTCTTGAGTGCGCACCCATCGCTCGATGTGCAGAGCTTCGTTCAGCGCAACGAGCCGTCGCAACACGCGCTGGTGCTGGAAGCCGTGCTGTTCGATGGCCCGACTACGATCGCTAAAACTACCGAGCAGGTTCCTCCGTCTGGTGCGGCGAGCGATCCGGCGAGCTACACACTGCAGTTCGCGCCGCTATCAGGAATTCAACTGTGGGACATTTCGCATCCTAATCTCTATTCCGTGCGCGTGCGTTTGTTGGACGGAGAACGCGTGATTGATGAAGACACGCGCCGCATCGGCTTTCGCGAAGCGCAATTCACGGACCACGGCTTCGAACTAAACGGCAAGGTGATTAAGCTTCGCGGGCTCGACCGTCATCAAACATTTCCCTTTGTCGGCCAGGCGATGCCTGCGCGCGTGCAGCGCCAGGATGCGTACATCCTTCGAAAACAACTCCATTGCAATATTGTGCGCACTTCCCACTATCCGCAGTCGCGCCATTTCCTCGATGCCTGCGACGAATACGGGTTGCTCGTACTGGAAGAAATCCCGGGATGGCAGTTCATCGGCGATCAGGCCTGGCAAGACCTCTCGGTTGACAACGTAAACCGCATGATTCGCCGTGACTGGAATCATCCGTCGATCGTGCTTTGGGGCGTGCGCATCAATGAATCCAGAGACAACCACGATTTCTACACGCGCACCAACGCGGTAGCGCACAAGCTGGACCCCACGCGCCAGACCGGTGGAATCCGTTATTTTCAGGAGTCCGAGTTCTTGGAAGATGTCTTCACCATGAACGATTTTGGCTGGCCGCTGAAGCCTCCCAATCATTCTCGCTACCTCAACACGGAATTTGTCGGCCACACTTACCCAGTGAAGACAATTGACGACAACGTTCGTCATCGGGAACACACGATTCGCCATGCTCGCGTGCACGATCAGCTCGCGTCCAACCCGCAGTACGCGGGCGGCATTGGCTGGTGCGCGTTCGACTACAACACCCACTCCGATTTCGGCGCGGGAGATCGCATCTGCTATCACGGTGTAGTGGATATGTTTCGCGAGCCGAAACCCGCGGCCGGCTTTTATAAATCGCAGTGCGACCCGCAAGACGAGATTGTGCTGGAACCGGCGTTTCATTGGGCGACGGGCGATGAAGCGGTAGGTTTTACAGTCGCGATGATTTGCTCGAACTGTGACCACTTGAAGCTTTATGTGAAAAGTAAAGGTGATTGGGATCTGATTGCCGAGGCGGATCCAGATCGCGAGCAGTTCGCACATCTGCAATACGCGCCATTCAGCGTGGATCTCACCAAGACGCGCCACGATTGGGGAGATCTGCGAGTAGATGGTTATCTCAAAGGTCAGCAGGTTATTTCCAAGACGTACTCAGGACGCGGCGTCGATCAGAAATTCTCAGTCCATGCCGATGACACGGAGCTTAGTGCTGATGGGGCCGACTCCACTCGCGTCGTGTTCCGCGTTACGGATGAATTTGGAGCGATTCGTCCCTACGCAAACGATGCAATCGCACTGAGCCTCGACGGTCCCGCGGAAATCATCGGGGACAATCCATTCACGCTGATCGGAGGCACGGGAGCGGTGTGGATTCGCGCGCGAGAGCAGGCTGGAACGGTCCATCTCACTGCCAAGCACCCGCGTCTCGGCACTCAGACGGTGTCTTTCACGCTGCACGAAACACCTGCGGAGCGCGTCTAGCCCCGGATGGCCGATGGAAGGTGCAAACTGGATTGGTTGAAATTCAGGCCGAGTTGCCGCGACACCGGGGCCTGGCAGGCTTCCGGCACAACTCGAAGACATTCAGGAACTCCATTGCAAGAAGAGCGGGCTGCCGAAAGAAATCATTCCGCATCGAGTAGATTTGGGTCATGGAAATTGTTTTTACTACTTGTGTGCGTTCTTGCTTGCCCTGCGGCGTTTGCGCAGGGAGGGCCGCCGTACTACACGAACGATCCCGGCACTCCCGGCAATCACAATTGGGAAATCAACCTCGCCTACATGCCATTCGAGTATAACAACCAGTCCATCGCGCATACGCCAGACGTGGATATCAATTTCGGCGTCGGCGATCGCATCCAGCTCACCTACGAAAGCGCCTGGCTGCGAGTTGCGGATCCTTCCAGCCCTCCGAAATACGGCCTCGGCCAGGATCAGTTGGGCTTCAAATGGCGGTTTTATGATAATGAGCAATCTGGATTCGCAATTTCCGTTTTTCCGCAGGTCTCCCTTAACAATCCGAACCATTCTGCTGACCGCGGAATCACTCCGCGTAGCGCAAGTGTGATTCTCCCCGTGGAGTTTTCAAAGAAGCTGGGGCCTGTATCATTGAATTGGGAAGTCGGTTACAACGTTGTCCATGCAGGACCCGATGGCTATCTTGCCGGTGTCGTGGTGGGGCGCGATGTCACTGAGAATCTTGAAATTGATGCCGAGTTTTACAGCGTGGGGACGTTTCACTCGTCGAACGGACAGCAAACCATCGAGGGTGGCGCGCGTTACAAAATTCACCCTCCATTCATCTTGCTGCTGATGGCCGGACGCAGCGTCAAACCCGCCAGCAACGTCCAGCCTTACTTTGTAGGTTATTTCGGAATGCAGTTATTGCTTCCGCCCAAACCGTTCCCGAAGGATTGACTTCGCAGCGTTGCGGTCCCGTCAATTCCGCCATTGCACGTGCCCGAACTTGAGCTGCCAGCGAAGGCCAGTTTGTGGAAGGGAAGCCATTACGGCCGGAGTTCGGACATGGTAGACTGGAATTCTCGGATGCTCAACATTCCGCGGACGCAGAATCACGAAGCGGTGCACGTGCCTCTAAGTCATGCGTTCGGTGCGCGTTTAAGTGCAACATTCGAGCAAACGTAAACTTACCACTTTAGGGGCGTAGCTCAGTGGTAGAGCAGCGGCCTTTTAAGCCGAAGGTCGTGGGTTCGATCCCCACCGCCCCTACCATCCTGTCTCACTGATGCCAGCCAGCTTTTCCGGCCACCTTAGTCCTTAAGCGCATGATAGTGCGCTAGATCGCTCGCGCCAGATCTCGTCGCTTCCAATCTCGCCAGGTGCCCTGCGTTGCTGGGTGTTCTTGTGAGCCAGACCCACGAACTGCGACGGGCGTTGGCGTAACGACCGAGCGACGAACAGGCTGCGACTTGACGCGCTGCGTAAATCTGCGTAGTTCCTATCTGGTACTTTTGACAGTTACCCTAGCTTCGTAACGTAGGTATACGTACGGTTAGTGGAGGTGGCCCCTCGTCGCCGTAGCGATATCCCTTGTCCTCGCCCGCCCAAGTGCTCCTCGAAAGCGGGCGATCGGAAGTGAAAAATGACTCGCGCTCCAATGCTGGCATACAAGGCCAAGCGCAGGTCCAACGCGGGATTCTCGCGGAAATCGTCAAGTTTGCGCCCTAACGAGCCGCAGACGGAGGTTCGATTCGAGTCGCGCCGCCCCGCCTGCTTGCCCGAGGGCACGGCGCATAGGGAGATCCCCTACGCCGGCTGGCGCGCAATTCCCGATGGAGAAAGCGGCAAGCGCCGGATTGTATCGGCACGTCGCTTGTCGTATTGCCTAGCCTCAAGTTTTGGTGTGCGCCTTTTGCGATTGCAAAGTCTTGATTTCTGCGCAAACGCGTGGACCGTTGCAGCCCCAGGCGCCCTCATAGGGAACGGAGCTGGAATCTCCTGTCCGAGGCCGAGTGCTAAAGGCGATCTCCATGGCTGATCGGTCGCGGAAAAGTCCTCGAAAGCCGTCCGCAAAGGATCGCGAATTCGAGAATCTGTTGAGCGACGTGTTCCTTGCTGTCAAGGGTCGGAAGCCACCTAGTCAATCGAAGCGTTTGGCGAGCAGGCGGAACCAGAAGGCGTAGAGACAACGGGGCACGGATCGATTTCATGCAGCTAATCAGGCCAATACGGAAGCGGATTTGTCCCCATTGCGGTAGCGGGCAGATTTTGAAGTCTCACTTTCGTGGAACGTCTGCCCAGTTCTTACTCCGCCTAGTGAGCCTGCAAGCTTATCGCTGCGGCGAGTGCGATAAAAGATTCTACGGCCACCCAGCTAGAAAAGTCTCTGTGGGCGCAACTCTGTTGCGCGACGTTCCCCACTGATTCGATTTTCGCTGCTAGGTCAATGTGCTGCAGACCGACATCCCAGCACGTCGGCTGCTCGCTGCAAAGTAAGCCGCAGCGGTGGATTTGGATGAAGGGCAGCGCCCAGCTGCTCTGAATCATCAGTCTGGTTGGTGGCGGAGTGCGCGTCTTGAGGTGATTCGTTCAAGCAGACCGTTGGTTGTTGTCATCGACTTCATTCAGGGGAGACTATGAGAAAAATCTACAAATTATTTGCGGTGTTTGTTGCGATCGCCGCAGTCGCGTTCTGGATGCAGGCACCGGAGAGCTTCGCTTCGGGTAATCAAGCAAGCGGCGCAACGGCGAAGGTGGACTTGAATAGTGCAAGCGCGAAGGATCTGGAGGAACTGCCCGGAGTCGGTGAAGCAACTGCCAAGAAAATCATCGCGGGGCGCCCGTATTCTTCCACGAGTGATTTGTCAAAGGCCGGCGTGTCTGCCGCGACCATCAAGAAAATCACCCCCCTGGTTACCTTCGGAGGCGCGGCTCCGGCGGCGGCTCCGGCGGCGGCTCCGGCGGCGTCGAAATCAGCTGCCAGCAAATCATCGGCCGCCTCGGCAAAGTCGGCCGCCCCCGCCGCAGCTGGAGCTCCAATAGACTTAAACAGTGCGAGCGCAAAAGATTTGGAAACGCTACCCGGAGTCGGCGAAGCCACTGCCAAGAAAATCATTTCCGGACGTCCCTATTCATCCACGAGTGATTTATCAAAAGCGGGCGTTTCCGCCGCGACTATCAAGAAGATCACTCCACTCGTAACAGTCGGCAACGCACCGGCGGCAGCAGCAACTCCCGCAGCAGCGTCCCAACCGACGTCTTCTGCATCGAAGCGTCGTAGTTCATCGGCGGCCGCTTCCGAATCAACTGCGCCTGCTCCGGCTGCTTCGTCTCCAGCGTCGGCGCCAGCTCCGGCTCCGGCTTCAGCTCCAGCAGCCTCAGCACCACCGCCAGCCGCACCGACTGCGGCCACGCACACTTCACAGCAGCCGCAGCCCTCGCCTGGGAGCGGAATGGTTTGGGTGAATCTGGATTCTGGCGTTTACCACAAGGAAGGTACGAGGTATTACGGCAAGACTAAAAATGGCAAGTACATGTCCGAAGCCGACGCGATCAAAGCAGGTTACCGCGCCGCGAAAAATGAATAGCCGCTCAACATAAGGAGGAATCTCTAAATGATGAATAAGAAATTTACAATTGCGGCCTGCAGCGTGGCATTCGCAGCGGTGGTTGCTCTGATGGCCTGGGCCCCCAAAGTTACGGCGAACGCGAACGCCGAGACTGTTTCCTCGGCACAAAGTGCGAGTAGCTCGGCCAGCTCCGCAGATTTGGTGGACATCAATTCGGCATCGAAAGAACAGCTCGATGCGCTGCCAGGCATTGGAGCGGCATACTCGCAGAAGATCATCGACGGCCGGCCGTATAAAGCGAAGACGGATCTAGTGCGAAAAAAGGTTATCCCACAAGCAACCTACAACAAGATCTCCAAACTTATCATCGCAAAACAACCGGCGAAGTAGACCACGAAGTGGGCCCCGCTAGACCGAGACTTAGGAAAAGTTTCCGAAGGAGACTTCCATGGCAGATCGATTTGAACAGTTGAAATTGAAGTATCAGTCTGTATTGAATTTCATTCAGTCGCAAGGTGTGCAGTTGCAAAACCTGAATATGGAAGGGGACAAGCTCTTGATCCGGGCCTCCGCACCTTCCGCTGATTTGAAAAACCGCGTGTGGGACCAGATCAAGCTGGTCGACCCCAACTTCTCTGACCTCATTGCGGACATCCAAGCGCCGGCGGCGGCTGCTGCAGCGGCAGCTGCGGCGGGTGCGTCTTCCACGCCTGCAGCGCGAACCTATACCGTACAACCGGGCGACAACCTCTCGAAAATCAGCAAGCAGTTCTACGGCGACGCAAACAAGTACATGAAGATCTTCGAAGCCAATAAGGACAAGCTCACGGACCCGGACAAAGTTAAAGCGGGAATGGATCTCCTGATTCCTTGGTTGTCGCGGTGACATCAGCTCGGGGTACGCGGTCAAGAAACGGGATTTTCATTTCGATTGAGGAGGCAACAAATGACTTGGACCGATCAGTTGGGAAATCTCTTGAAGCAGTACACTTCTGGCGGAGCCGCGGCGGCCCCCGCTCCCGACGTGCATGCGCACTTCGATCAGGTGACGCAAGCCGCTCCCGCCAGTGCCATTACGGAAGGGCTTACCGCCATGTTCAATTCGGACAAGACGCCGGCCTTCGGACAAATGCTTTCAACGTTGTTTAATAATTCCACTGGCGAGCAAAAAGCGGGGATGGTTAACCAGTTGTTGGCTTCGGTAAACCCCGCAACAATCACGCAAGTTCTATCGAGCGTCGGACTTGCCGGGCTGGCGGGGGCGGGCAGTACGCAGCTGACTCCTGAACAGGCCCAGAAGCTTTCGCCGGAAGCTGTTCAGCAACTCGCGACTCATGCGCAGAATTCGAATCCCTCTGTGGTCGAGTCCGTCAGCAGTTTCTATGCCCAGCACACCACTTTGATTAAGACGCTGGGCGGAGCCGCGATGACGGTGGCGCTGGCTAAGGTTGCCGAGCGTCAGCGGCAGGCGTAATCGCGCGCTGCGCTAAATCGAGCCCTCCGCCGGACGCAATTGCAAGTCTCGGGGAGGGATATCTCAATCAGAATTCACAACCAGTTTCCGAGGCAAGCGCACAGAAGTTTCGATCGGCTTTGCCCGGAGAACAGCGGCCTGACTGACACAGCGCCAGTATTTTTATTGATACCTCCCCGATCTGACGCGGTGTCAGTTTGACGGTGCCGGTTTGCGAAGGGAAAAGGATGGGCATGACGACTGTGCTGGCTGGGCCGGTCGTCGTGTCCATCCTCCGGCTCTCAGAAAGATTGGCGCGGTGGAACTCGCTCGGGCTGCTTCAACCCGGGCCAGCCTCAACCGAGATGTTGTTCATGCCTGCATTCCGATTTTCGCAACTTAAAGATTCTTTTGGCGTGGCCGATCCCTCGATATGCACAGGAAGGAAGGTTGAATGAAAATTCGCGGAATGCAGTTACATATCTTCTGGCTCCTCGCTGCGGCCCTACTGCTGTCAGCGTCCCCATCGGCACAGGGACAAAACGCCGTGCTGCCCGGGCCCGGCTGGCAGGTGATGAAAGCGGACTGGGGCGCGGGAAATCGCTGGATGGACGTTACCTACCAAGTTCGCGTGTTGCTGTCCGGGAACGGCATGGTGAAAGTGAACAACGCCAATATGGGTGGCGACCCCGCAGTCGGCGCCGATAAAATCTTGCGGATCCACGCGCGCAATTCCAGTGGGCAGTCGCAACAATTCACCTTCAAGGAAGGATCGATGGTTGATGCCAGCCAGTTCTACAACTATGGCGGAGGCATCGGCAACGGCAATGGCCCTGGATTGCAAGTGATGTGGGCAGACTGGGGCGCAGGAAACCGGCGCGTGGATGTCACCGCCCGTGTGCGCGCGCTGCTCTCCGGAAATGGCACGGTAAAGGTGAACAACGCGAATATGGGCGGTGATCCCGCCGTGGGCGCCGATAAAGTCCTGCGCATCTCCGCTCGCGACGCGCGAGGGCAGGTTCAACAATTAAGCTATAAAGAGGGCCAAAACATTGACGCCAGCCAATTTTACAACTATGGCGGCGGACCAAGTTATCCTGGAAATCCAGGATACCCACCACCGAACCCTGGCTATCCCGGCGGGGGCAACGGCAATCTCCAAATCATGCGCGCGTACTACGGACTCAACAATCAGACCAATGACGTGACCCAGTTGCTGCGAGGTATGGTGCAGAACGGGACGCTTGTCGTGAACGTGAACAACAACAACATGGGTGGCGACCCTGCCCGTGGCGCCGACAAAGTACTCACTGTTATATATCGCTACCAGGGACAAGAGCAGACTTCCACCGTGAAAGAGGGCAACACGCTGAGAATTCCATGAGAATTCGTGGATGCAGCGTTCAGCAACCGGCGCCGTCGGCATTTTCAAACAGAGCCGACGAGGGCGGCACAGGTATTTGCGGAACGTTCGCACGAACAGTCACTGTAGAATAAAACGAAATGGAGAACGCCAATGTTTAATATTCTCTGGGAAGCGATCATCGGATTGATCGTGGGCGCCTTTGCGAAACTGCTGATGCCGGGAAAGGATCCGGGCGGCATCTGGATCACGATCGCCTTGGGAATCGCCGGTTCAATCCTGGCGACGTATTTGGGTCAGCTTCTTGGATGGTATCAGCCGGGGCAAACGGCGGGCTTTATCATGTCGATTGCTGGCGCAATCCTGCTGCTGTTCATTTACCGCGTAGTGCGCGGCATGCTCGCCAAGTCGTGATGAAATTCTGAGGGCGGCACACGGCTCGGCGATACCCACTGATACATGCAGAGCCCGAATTGACCCATCTACATCGAGCGAATTTTCATGTAGCGAATCAGGTCGGGAATCATGCTGGCGCCCGCAGCAATCACAAGCACGGCAATCGCACCCGCCACGACATAACCAACGCGCATATAACCTCCTCGCACTACTCCGAAGTTATCTTTTGGGGCTTGGACCCCATTAAACCATATCGAGTGGCAAAAAGAAGAACTATACGAGAAACCCTGTATTTGTTCCTTCTCGCTGCCTGCGGCAAGAGCCGACGATCCCCGCCAGGCCACGACCGAATAAAACCGCGACATTGCGATGCGCCTTTCGGTACAATCCCGCGGAAGAGCAATCACTGCCACCAGCCCAACGTTGAAGACGGGGGAACCTGCTACCCCGATGAGCGCTATCACCGAAATCGATGTGCTGTGGATCACCGCGGGCCTCGGCTGCGACGGCGACACTATCGCCATGACCGCAGCGACGCAACCGAGTCTCGAAGACCTCCTATTCGGCGCGCTCCCGTTTGTTCCCAAAATCAAATTGCATAATCCGTTTCTCGCCTATGAGAATGGCGAAGAGTTCATGGAAATATTTCACCGGGGCGCTGAGGGCAAGCTCCCGCCCTTCATCCTGGTGATCGAAGGCTCTATCCCGAACGAGAAAAATAAAGCAGAAGGATATTGGGCAACATTCGGCACCGATCAGAAGACAGGCCAGCCAATTCTCACTTGCGATTGGATTGACCGCCTCGCACCGAACGCCTGGGCAGTGATCGCCGCGGGAACGTGCGCGACTTACGGCGGCATCCATGCCATGGAAGGGAATCCGACAGGATGCATGGGACTCCCAGATTACCTGGGATGGAAATGGAAATCGAAAGCGGATATTCCGATCGTGTGTGTCCCGGGTTGCCCGGTGCAGCCAGACAACATGACGGAGACCATTCTGTATCTATTAAATATGGTGGTTGGAAGAGCGCCGATGATTCCGCTCGATGACGCGCTGCGGCCCACTTGGTTGTTCGGCCAGACCGTCCATGAAGGTTGTGACCGCGGCGGATATTATGAGCAAGCAGAATTTGCAGCCGAGTATGGTTCGATTCAATGCATCGTAAAGCTGGGCTGCTGGGGACCGGTTGTTCAATGCAATGTAGGGAAGCGCGGCTGGATGGGTGGAATCGGTGGCTGCCCGAATGTCGGCGGAATTTGCATCGGCTGCACGATGCCCGGATTCCCGGATAAATTCATGCCATTCATGAACCAGCCGCCGGGTTCGCTGCTCTCGTCAAATGCGGTGGCGACCTATGGACGCGCGATTCACGCGCTGCGGCGATTTACTCAAGCATCGCTGAACAAGGAGCCAAGCTGGAGACGGCGCGCGGCCGAATGAGCATTCGAACTTAGGGAGACGCGGGATGAGTGGCAGTCCCATCACGGAAAACGATTGGACGCGAGAACTCGCCGAGTCTCTGTTGTTGCGCGAGGCCGATTCCAGCGTCACGGATGCCGAAGCGACTCTCCGGCAATTGGCCGCCGTATTCTTGGAGAGCCGCTTACTCGCAACCCAGTCAGATCGCGAGCAGGAGCACCAAGCAGCAACGGACGAAGACGCCGAGCGCCAGCCTCACAGTGTGGAAGCAAGATACCGTGCCCTCGTGGAACAAATCCCTGCCGTAGTTTTCATGGCATACCTCGACAAAGGAATCGGCGAAGCCTACGTCAGCCCGCAAATTGAAGCCGCGCTCGGGTTTTCGCAGAGCGAATGGCTGGAAGATCCCGTCCGCTGGTATGACCAGATTTATCCCGATGATAAACAGCGCTGGAGCACCGAAGCCGCTGAAATGTTTCTCTCGGGCAAACCTCTGAAGTCAGCGTATCGAGTGCTGGCGCGCGACGGAAGAGTCTTGTGGTTCCACTGCGAAGCCGAGATGATCCGGCGGGAAGACGGCCGGCCCTGGTTCATTCACGGCGTGGGCGTGGATATCACGGAGTTGAAGCAAGCCGAAGAAGCGTTTCAGGACGAGCGCAACGTTTTGTCTGCAATCCTGGACATTGTGGGAGCTTTGATAATAGTTCTCGATCCCCAGGGCCGCATCATTCGCTTCAACCGCACCTGCGAACAAACCACGGGGTACTCGTTCGCAGAAGTGCGTGGAAAGTATGTGTGGGATTTATTCCTGATGCCGGAAGAAGTAGATAACTTCAAGACGATTTTTGAGCATCCGGATTCGGCTCACCTGCCTGGCGACTATGAGACCTACTGGTTGACGCGAGACGGGGATCCGCGGCTGATCACCTGGTCGAGCACCATCCTGGCGGGGAAGAACGGCGCGACGTCTCATGTGATCGTCACAGGAATTGATGTTACCGAACGCAAGCGGCTCGAAAAAGCGATTCTGGATGTTAGCGCCCGGGAGCAGCGCCGGATTGGCGAAGATTTGCACGACGGGCTGGGCCAGCATCTCACCGGCATCGCCTTCATGAGTAAAGTTTTGGAAAATAGCTTGTGCGAAAAATCGCTCGCGGAATCAGGCAACGCCGCGAAGATCGTGAAACTGGTTAATGAGGCGATCAATAAGACCCGAGAACTTTCCCGAGGACTGCTCCCAGTGGTTTCCGACGCGCACGGCCTGATGTCCGCTCTTACGCGCTACGCCGAAGAAACGCAGGATCTCTTTCGGATCAGCTGCCGCTTTGAATGTGGCTCGCCCGTCCTGGTTTACGACGTGGGCATGGCAACTCATCTCTACCACATCGCCCGTGAAGCAGTGAACAACGCTATCAAGCACGGAAGGCCTCGCCATGTTGCGATCAGTTTGACCGCTGAAATCGGAGAGGGCACACTCTCCATTCAGGATGACGGCGATGGCATTTCGGCTATTCCAGCGAACCATACCGGCATGGGTTTGAACATAATGAACTACCGCGCGAATATGATCGGTGGTTCGCTTGACGTGCGGAAGAATTTCACCGGCGGCACCACTGTGGTGTGCCTCTTTCCTCTCCGTGGCTCCGAATGAAGGAGGGCTTCGTATGAACAGTACTCGAAGTAGTTCGGTGACATCGAAGCAAAGAGTATTTCTGATTGATGACCACCCCATCGTGCGTCAGGGCCTGGCGTTATTCATAGACCGGGAACCAGATCTGATGGTGTGCGGCGAAGCGGAAGGAGCCAATTCGGCTCTGCAGGCGATTCGAGAGTCCGTACCTGACTTTGTGGTGTTGGATATTTCTCTGGATGGTCCGGACGGCCTGGAGTTGCTGAAAACGCTGCGCGCTACGTATCCGAATCTGCCGGTGCTGATTCTTTCCATGCATGACGAGTCCGCTTATGCGGAGCGGGCGCTGCGCGCCGGCGCGAACGGCTACATCATGAAGCAGGAAGCCACGGAGAAAGTACTCACAGCGATTCGCCAAATTCTGCGCGGCGATGTGTACCTCAGTGAGCGGCTCACCAAGCGAATGTTGCAGCAATTCGTCCATGGCTCGGTATCGCCGCGCGATCCGCTCGCGAAGCTAAGTGATCGCGAACTCGAAGTCTATCGATTAATCGGCGCTGGACACGGAACCCGCCAAATTGCCGATGAGTTACACGTCAGCACCAAGACGGTGGAGACGTATCAGGCCCACATAAAAGAGAAATTGTCGCTGCGCAACGCGCGTGAACTGGTGCAGCATGCCATCGAATCATCATTGAATGAAAAGGGGGCATGACCAGTTTTTTTGATAGCAGCAATTATTATTTCTGATACCTCTGTGAAGACTCTCGCCAGATGAATGCGGCTGCTCGATAACCGCTGTGTTCTCATACGGATATCCCCTTGGGAAATCCCCTATGCCCTCCATCGGGATGCTCCCGATAGATAAAACAGCAACCGCCCGCTTGAGAGCCTCGCTTCTAAGTTGTATTCCTTTTCTCGGAAAATTCGTAATCAGTTCGGCGCATTCTCAGAACCCGCACGCTCAGCGAGCGGCCTGTTCCGGCAGTCGCTCTCGGTAAATGCTTAACATCCGCCGTTTTGGGAAAGTTCCAAACAGCGGGCTTCTCCAGCATTTGAGTCTGGAAAGGAGAAATCGAGCCATGGCAGACGCAGTTCCTTATGGTCGCAAGACTCAGAGGGATTCACCCGTCTCGGATGTACACATCGTCTGGATGACCGCCGGCCTCGGCTGTGACGGCGACTCAGTTTCAATTACCGCGGCGACGCAGCCCAGCATCGAAGACGTAATCCTGGGCGCGATACCGGGGCTTCCGAAAGTTCACTTGCACAACCCTGTCCTCGCGTATGAAAACGGCGACGAGTTCCTGAAGTTCTGGTATCAAGCTGCGGAAGGAAAGCTCAATCCTTTTGTTCTCGTTGTTGAGGGATCGATCCCGAACGAGAAGATCAAGAAGGAAGGCTATTGGGCGGCTCTCGGCACCGACTCCAAGACTGGGCAGCCGATAACCACCAACGAATGGATTGATCGCCTCGCTCCCAAAGCTCTGGCCGTGATCGCGTGCGGTACCTGCGCCACGTACGGCGGCATTCACGCCATGTCTGGCAATCCGACCGGCGCCATGGGTCTCGCCGATTATCTTGGCTGGGGATGGAAATCTGTTGCCGGCCTGCCCATCGTCAACGTTCCAGGTTGTCCCGTCCAACCCGATAATTTCATGGAAACTGTCCTCTACCTCCTCTATCAAGTCGCCGGACTCGCCCCGATGATTCCCCTCGATGACCAACTTCGTCCCACATGGCTCTTTGGCAAGACAGTTCATGACGGCTGCGATCGCGCCGGCTATTACGAACAAGGAGATTTTGCCGAGGAGTACGGTTCGCCCAAGTGCATCGTGAAACTGGGCTGCTGGGGTCCAGTGGTGAATTGCAATGTGCCCAAGCGCGGATGGATGGCCGGAATCGGCGGCTGCCCCAACGTCGGAGGGATCTGCATCGGTTGCACGATGCCGGGCTTCCCGGACAAGTTCATGCCCTTCATGGATGAACCACCAGGCGCCAGGGTGTCGTCGAACGCCATCGGCGTGTACGGACGCGCGATTCGCGCATTGCGCTCCATGACCAATGCAACGGTCAACAAGGAACCGAAGTGGCGGCACCCGCGTGCCGAACTCACCACGGGCTATCACCCGCGGTCGTACTAGCAGCCTAAAGGAGCCGAGAAAAATGAGCACAATCACCGGGGTGACGAAGGATACCGCCACGAAGTCTCGCAATCTGGTGGACATGAACTGGGATCCGATTACCAGGATTGTTGGCAGCCTGGGAATTTTCACCAAGATCGATTTTGAAAATCGCCGCGTCGCACAGTGCCACAGCACCTCCTCGATTTTCCGCGGCTACAGCATTTTCATGAAAGGCAAGGATCCGCGCGACGCTCATTTCATCACCAGCCGTATTTGCGGGATCTGCGGCGATAACCACGCGACGTGCGCCACGTATGCACAAAACATGGCTTTCGGAATCCGGCCGCCTGCCATCGCGGAATGGATCGTGAACCTCGGCGAGGCCGCCGAGTACATGTTTGATCACAACATTTTTCAGGACAACCTGGTCGGTGTGGATTTCTGCGAGCAAATGGTGAAGGAAACAAACCCCACTGTGCTGGCGAAAGCCGAAAAGACCATGTCGCCGCATTCCAATCTCCACGGCTACCGAACGATTGCGGATATCATGCGTGCCCTGAACCCGTTTACCGGCGCGTTCTACAGGGAGGCTCTGCAAGTCAGCCGCATGACCCGCGAAATGTTCTGCCTGATGGAAGGGCGGCACGTTCATCCTTCCACTCTTTATCCCGGCGGCGTCGGCACTGTCCCAACGATTCAGCTCTTCACCGATTATCTCGTTCGCCTCATGAAGTACGTGGAGTTCATGAAAAAGGTGGTGCCGCTGCACGACGACTTGTTCGATTTCTTCTACGAAGCGCTTCCGGGTTACGAAGAAGTCGGGCGGCGGCGTGTTCTGCTGGCTTGCTGGGGTTCATTCAACGACCCGGCAGTCTGCGACTACACCTACAAGAATATGACCAAGTGGGGCCGCGGAATGTTTGTCACTCCGGGTGTGGTGGTTGATGGGAAGCTGGTAACCAACGACCTTGTTGATATCAATCTGAACATCCGAATCCTCCTGGGCAGTTCGTACTACGACGACTGGAAGAACTCCGAAACATTCGTCAAGACCGACCCGCTGGGCAATGCCATTGATCAGAACCATCCGTGGAATCAGACCACGATACCGCGGCCGCAGAAGCGCGATTTCGGCGGAAAGTACACCTGGGTAATGTCGCCGCGATGGCTGGATAAGCGCACCGGAGACCATCTGGCGCTCGATACCGGCGGCGGACCGATCGCTCGCTTCTGGGCCACGGCTCTCGCGGGAATTGTGGACATCGGTTACATCAAAGCCACCGGCCACAGCGTCAAAATCTACTTGCCGAAGACCACCTCGCTTCCCGAAGTCGAATTTGAGTGGAAGATTCCGAAGTGGAGCAATGCCATCGAACGTGATCGCGCACGGACTTACTTCCAGGCGTATGCTGCCGCTGCCGCGCTGCATTTCGTCGAAAAAGCATTGGAAGAATTGCACGCGGGCCGAACGAAGACGTGGACGGACTTCAAAGTTCCGGAAAGCGCCATCGGTTGCGGCTTCCACGAAGCTGTCCGCGGCGTCCTCTCTCACCATGTGGTGATCAAGGACCACAAGATTGCCAACTATCATCCGTATCCGCCCACACCCTGGAACGCGAATCCCAGAGACGTCTACGGAACGCCGGGGCCATACGAAGACGCAGTTCAAAATACGCCGATCTTCGAAGAGAACGGCCCCGACAAGTTCAAAGGTATAGACATCATGCGCGCCGTTCGCAGTTTTGATCCGTGCCTGCCCTGCGGCGTGCACATGTACCTCGGCAATGGCAAGGTTTTGGAAACCCACCATTCGCCGATGTTTGGTCTTCAGCCCTAAAGCGAAACCTGAGGAGAGAGGAAGGCGCGTTCCACGAATGCCCTTTGGCGAGGGGCGGGTTGGATCCGCCCGCTCTCTCCCCGTGATGCCAAAGGGAAAGGTGTCCATGCCCGCATCGAGCGAAGTTCAGAGCCAGCTGAAAACAATTGAGGCCCTAGTTCATCAGATCGAACAAGCGAAAGACCCTGCGCTCTCAGCTGCCGCGAAAGAGCTCGTGCAGTTGTTGATGCAGCTTCACGGCGAAGGACTAGAGCGCATGCTCGAGATCGTTCACCAGACCTCGACCGCTGCGCCATCCATTATCGAAGCGCTCGGACGCGATGATCTCGTTCGCAGCCTGCTCCTCTTGTACGGGCTTCATCCGGATAGCTTGGAGACCCGGGTGTTGCAAGCGCTCGAAAAGACACGGCCGTATCTGAAATCTCACGGCGGAAATGTAAACCTGGTAGGTGTGGACGATGCCGGTGCTGTGACGCTACGGCTGGAAGGCACTTGCCACGGCTGTCCTTCGTCGTCAGCCACTCTGAAATTGGCCGTGGAGGAAGCGATTTACGAAGCCGCTCCAGACGTCAGCGCGATTCTCGTTCAGGGCCAGATTCGAGATGCCCCCGCTGCGACGACTCTCGGTTTCGTCCCGCTCGCGCAACTCAGCCGCGAAGGTGACGGCAACGGCTACGAGTCGCGCGCGGAACGCGATCCAGTGGGATGGGAGGACGTGTTCGGTCTCGATGCAATTACTTCCGGCACTCTGCGGACAGAAGAAGTCGGCGGACGCGACATCCTATTCTGCCGGCTCGAAGAAACTTTGTACGCGTATGAGAACACTTGCCCCGGCTGCGGCCAGCCCCTTGCGGGCGCTCGGCTCGAAGGCACGCTCCTCGTCTGCCCCGTTTGTAGTCAGCACTTCGATGTTGTGCGCGCTGGACGCGGCGCGGATTTGGACAGCCTCCATCTCGAGCCTTTCCCGTTGTTGAGAGAAAACGGCCGGGTGAGAGTCGCTATGCCCTCATCGAAAGCGATGCGGAGTGGAATGTGAGCATGCCGTTCTCATCTCCCACCCAAAAAGACGGCGCCTTTGCCGCGCTGCGCCAGTTTGTCCGCAAACGCCGTGCGGCGGAGTGCTGCGAGATGTGCAGCTCCGATCTGCCTGCCGAGCATCAACATCTAATCGATCCTGCAGCGCGCAAATTAATTTGCGCTTGCGATGCCTGCGCGATTCTTTTCAGCGGTCAAGCCTCCACAAAATACAGGCGTGTGCCGCGACGCATTCGATTTCTTCCGGATTTTCGGATGACCGAAGCGCAATGGGATAGTTTGATGATTCCCATCGAGATGGCTTTCTTCTTTAAGAGTTCAGCTCTAGGAAAAGTGAATGCAATTTACCCTGGTCCCGCAGGCGCAACGGAATCTCTGCTCTCGCTGGAGACTTGGAGCGACGTCGAGCAAGACAATCCGGCGCTGCGGGAAATGGAGCCCGAGGTCGAAGCGCTTCTGGCGAACCGCGTAGGCGCCACGCGCGGCGTAGCCGCTCAGTACTACATTGTTCCCATTGACGAGTGCTACAAGCTGGTCGGCCTAATCCGCCTAAACTGGCATGGCCTTTCCGGCGGCACCGAGGTTTGGCGCGAAGTGGGCAAGTTCTTTTCGAGTTTGAACGAAAGAGCAGAAGGGGTCGGGGAGCCAAATGCCTGATCTGAATTTCCAGGTGGAGAGCGCGGAGGCGGTCCCTTACGGCGCAACGCCATTGCTTTCTTTCAAACTGCGCGTCGCCAACTCAGGCGCCGAGGAAGCTATCCACACCGTCGTGCTTCGCGCCCAAATTCAGATCGAAGTCACGCGCCGCCATTACAGCCAAGAGGAGCAGTCCAGGCTCCTGGACCTTTTCGGCGAGCCGGAGCGTTGGGGTCAAACACTGCGCAATTTGTTGTGGACTCACGCAATCGTTGTAGTGCCGCCATTTAACAAAGAAACCGTAGTTGAAATGCAGGTACCCTGCACATTCGATTTTAATGTAGCGGCCACAAAATACTTCCACGGGTTGGCTGATGGAGACCTGCCTCTCACCTTCCTCTTCAGCGGCACGGTTTTTTATCCCGAGCAGAATGGCCAGCTCCAGGTGGCGCCCATTTCCTGGGAAAAGGAAGCGAAATTCAAGCTGCCGCTGAAAGCGTGGAAGGACTTGATCGATCATTATTATCCCAACAGCGCCTGGCTCTACTTGCGACGCGACGTGTTCGACCGCCTCTATCAGTACAAAATGCGCCACGGAATTCCCACTTGGGAACAGACGATCGAGCGCGTGCTGGCGGGGACCGAGGAAACGGTGCAGCTGTGAACGCAAAACTCGTGGAAGATATCGCCAACGCCGTTCTCTACGAAGGATACATGCTGTATCCCTACCGCCCTTCTTCGGTCAAGAATCGGCAGCGTTGGAATTTCGGCGTGGTGTACCCCAAGAATTACAGCGAAGCGCAGAACGGCGCAGATAATTGGTTTCAGCAAACAGAATGTCTCGTAACCGGAAGCTCGTTAACGGAGCTTCGAATCAAGGTGCGCTTTTTGCAGGCAGTCGCGCGGACGATCGGCGAGCTTAAGGTGCCAATGGAAGAATGGCCGGGCTGCGGTGCGAGCGACCCAGGGCCAGACATTCATCTGGTGCAGACACTGGAAATTGGAAATCAGATTCTCCAATCCTGGCAGGAAGCGATCGAACGCGAAATTGTTCTCCTTGCTTTCTCTCTGGCCGATTGTGTTTCCTCGCCGTTCTCGTCAAGTTTCCATTTTCCGGGCGGGCGCGAGCTTGAACCAGTGCGCGGTGCGGACGGGCGCATCGTCGCAGTCGTCGTGCGAACGGAAGAATTCGTCTCGGGAAGAGTCGAAGTGGCTGCGGAGCGCCTCGACGAGGGGCTCTTCAAAATTACGCTGCGCATCTTGAACTGTGCCGTAACCAAAAATTCAGGTACCCCAAGCCGTGACGAAGCCTTGATGCAATCGCTGCTTTCTGCTCACACGATTCTCTGCGTCGTTGGTGGCGAATTCGTTTCACTTCTCGATCCCCCTCCTTCGCTCACGGCACATGTCTCTGCGTGCAAGAACGTCGGGACATTTCCTGTCTTGGCGGGCGAAGACGGGCAGCGCGATGGCATGCTTTCGTCGCCGATTATTCTCTATGACTACCCGCAGATCGCCCCCGAAAGTCCCGGCGAGCTTTTCGATGGAACCGAAATTGATGAAATCCTTGCGCTGCGCATTCTGACGCTCACGGACGAAGAGAAGCGCGAAATGCGGCACTGCGATGACCGCGCCCGCCGGATTCTGGAGCGCACCGAATCCTTGCCCGCGGAGCATTTTATGAAGCTTCATGGAGTTCTGCGAGGGTTACGCCCATCCGACGAGGAGAAGCCATGAACGAATGGGAGTGGCGTCTCCTGGAAGACAAAGCTCCCGCGGGATCCTTGACGATCGCGGGCGTCGAAGTGAAACCAGGACACCGTGTGCGGCTGCATCCTGGCAAACGTGGGGACGTGATGGATATCGCCCTCGCTGGAAAGACGGCCATGATCGAATCCATCGAACAAGACTATGAAGGTAATTTTCACGTCTGCGTCGTTGCGGATGATGATCCGGGCAGGGATATCGGCATCATGCGCCAGCCCGGACACCGCTTCTTTTTCGATCCCAAAGAAGTCGAGCCTCTTCCGATGGACGAAGCGACACCCGAAGCCAAAACGCAAACGCCTTCAATCCTGATCGCCGGCATCGGAAATATTTTTCTGGGCGATGACGCATTTGGTGTCGAAGTCGTGCAAAGACTGGCCAGCCGCAAGTTACCCGAGCGCGTAAAAGCTGTAGATTTTGGAATCCGGGGTTTCGATCTGGCGTACGCGCTGCTCGACTGTTCCGATGTCACGATTCTGGTGGACGCGTGTCCCCGCGGAGGAGAGCCAGGAAGTCTCTACGTCATCGAGCCGGATTTGAACTCGCTCGACGGTCCCGACGCGCAGCAGACTTCTGTGGACGCGCACAGCATGAATCCGATGAACGTGATTCGCCTGGCGAAATCCATGGGCGGGGAACTGAAGCGCATTTTACTGGTGGGTTGCGAACCGGCGACGCTGGGTCCTGAAGAAGGCCAGATGGGCCTCAGCGAACCCGTCTCGGCCGCCGTGGACGAAGCCGTGATCCTGATTGAAAAACTGCTGAACAAAATTCGGAACGAAGAAAGGCCGCACTAAAGTTGTTAACGAAAATCCGAGAGGAGAAAATCGTATGCCGATGGAAGTGATGCAACGCGAGGAACTCGACGGCTCCGCAAATAAGGACACTCTCTACATGCTCGGCGGCGTGGCACTTGTAGTAGTTGGTGCCGGGCTGATACTCACCAGTCCGATAGCTAAACGATATTTGGGACAGCTCGGGCTTGGAGACTTGGCCAGCGGCATCATGCCGGACATGGAGCGTTATTTTAAACTCCGGTCCATGTAAGTCGGAGCCTTCGATGAATGTTGGCCCCCGCCGACACTCCTCCGAGGGGTGTCGGTGCGTAGTGCCGAAAAAATAGGGAAAGTGCATGGTTGAAGCAACCGGAGCAAAAATGTCCGCAACAGACACGGCAGCGCGCTTCCTGCTTGATGCCGGGAAGAGTCGTCTTACCGTGCGAGCATTTGCGACCGGTTTGCTCTCAGCGATGGGCCACAATCCTACGTTGGCGGTGCGCCAGTATACAGGTGACGCAACGTTCGTACCCGGAAGCCTTGAGCAAGCCTCTATGCGAATCGCCGCGCAATCTGCATCGCTTGAGGTGACAGACGACGTTAGCCAGAAAGACCGTGCGGAGATCGAAAACAAGATGCGGCAGGAAGTTCTCGAAACATCAACCTATCCCGAGATTACTTTTGAAAGCTCCACAATCACGCCTAACAAGCTCGGCGAAAACAGCTACACGGTTAATGTCACAGGCAATCTGACGCTTCACGGCGTTACCCGCAACGAGACAATTTACGCGCAAGTGGCCGTCACCGGCGACACGCTGCGTGCCTTCGGGGAATTCTCGCTGCGCCAGACCGATTACGGGATCAAGCTCGTATCCGTGGCGGGTGGAACCTTGAAGGTGAAGGACGAGGTAAAAGTTGCTTTCGATTTCACAGCTCGAAAACAAGAAGGATAAAGCCGATGGGCGCTGACCATGAAATCGAGATTCCGCCGGGAGGATGCCATATGTGTTTAGCCATTCCAGGAAAAATCGTCGAAATTGCCTCCGACAACCCAAATTCAGCGCTCGTTGATGTTGTCGGCATGCGTCGCAGGGTTGACCTGGGGCTGCTCGAAGACGACAAGCCTGTCCCCGGTGACTGGGTCCTGATTCACGTCGGATTCGCCATGAGCAAAATCAGCGAGGTGGATGCTCTCGATCAGATGCGCACGCTCGAAATGCTCGGCGAATGCGAAGCAGCGATCCAGGAAGTGCGCGGATATGGCCTGGAAGAAGTCGCAGATAAGCAGGCGCCTTAAGCCGTCCTTTCGAGGGTTGATGAAATGAAATACGTGGACGAATTCCGCAATCCGGAACTGATCAACAAAGCCGCCGACGAAATTCGACGGTTGGCCGATCCTCATCGTCACTATCGGCTTATGGAAGTCTGCGGCGGACACACCCACGCCATCTACCGCTTCGGTCTGAAAGATGTTCTGCCGGAAAATATCGAACTGATTCACGGCCCCGGATGTCCGGTTTGTGTTCTTCCCATGGGGCGCATTGACGATGCTTTGGCTGTCGCGGCCCAGCCGGATGTGATTTTCGCCGCATTCGGCGACATGATGCGAGTTCCCGGCACCAACGGCAGCCCGCTGGAGCACAAGGCACGGGGGATGGATGTTCGCATCGTCTATTCGCCGACCGATGCGATCAAGCTCGCAAAACTAAATCCCCAAAAACATGTGATGTTTTTTGCCATCGGTTTTGAGACGACCGCTCCCTCCACCGCGCTGACCTTGCAACGAGCGAAATTGGAAGGCATCCATAATTTTTCGGTCTTCTGCAATCACGTCACAATTATCCCCGCAATCCGCGCGATTCTGGATTCTCCTGATATGCGCCTCGATGGTTTCATTGGCCCGGGGCACGTTTCCACCGTCATTGGCTGCAGGCCTTACGAATGGATCGCCAAAAACGAGCGCAAGCCGATCGTTGTGTGCGGGTTCGAGCCGCTCGATCTTCTCCAATCGATCGTGATGCTTCTAACCCAGCTGCAAAAGGGCGAATCGAAAGTCGAAAATCAGTACAAGCGCGTGGTTCCCTGGGAAGGGAATCGCGCTGCCCTGAAAGCGATGGCCCAGATTTTCCAGCTCCGCCCCTATTTCGAATGGCGCGGTCTTGGTTTCATCTCTCAGTCGGCGCTCAGCATCCGTGATGAGTTTGCGGAATGGGACACCGAGCAACGCTTCCACGTTCCGGGAATTCGCGTCACCGACCCAAAGGCCGCGCAGTGCGGCGAAGTGCTCAAAGGCGTCTTGAAGCCCGCGCAATGCAAGTTGTTCGGCAAGGAATGTACGCCAGAAAATCCGGTAGGTGCACTGATGGTGTCGTCGGAAGGATCATGCGCCGCTTACTACAACTACGAACATCGGAAGGCCAATCTATTGACGAGTATCAGCGCATGAGCGCCAGCGTCAAACTCGGGCAACCCGTCCCCAAGATTCGCTTTCGCGAACCTCAAATCGAGATGTCCCATGGTGCTGGCGGGAAGGCCAGCCGTCGCCTGGTGGAGGGGCTCTTTGCTCCTCTCCTTTTCGCTGCCTCTACCGACCCGCTCGGCGACGCCGCCCATCTGAAAATTAATGGCGCGCAGATGGCGGTGACCACCGACAGCTTCGTCGTAAAACCTCTCGTATTTCCGGGCGGCTCCATCGGAGAACTCGCTGTCAATGGCACTGTAAATGACTTGGCTGTGTCCGGCGCGAAGCCCGAAGCGCTCGTTGTCACCTTAATCCTCGAAGCGGGCTTGCGTACAGACGTCCTGCAAGCTGAAATCCAGGCCATCGCCGATTCTGCTCAGAAAGCCGGAGTGAGAATCGCCGGCGGCGACACCAAAGTCGTCGAGCATGGCAAGGCCGATAGCATGTACATCACCACCACCGGTCTCGGCGCTCCGCTACCGGGAATCGAAATCAATCCGCAATCAGTACGTCCCGGCGATAAAGTTTTGCTCTCCGGGCCGATTGGAGATCACGGAATCACCATCTTGCTCGCTCGCGGCGAGCTGGATATGGAAGGCGACCTCCGCTCCGATACTCGTTCTGTATTTCCTTTGGTGAACGCCGTCGTACAAGCAGCGGGGCCCGGCGTCCGTTGGATGCGTGACCCCACGCGCGGCGGCGTCGCTACATCTCTAAATGAACTCGCCAGAGATTGTGGGCTGGGAGTAATTCTGTTTGAAGACAGCATTCCGGTGCACGACGCCGTGCGCGGAGCCTGCGAACTACTCGGTTTGGATCCGCTACACATTGCCAATGAAGGGCAGTTTCTGGCCGTTGTCGCGCCAGAACTCGCGGACGCAGCGCTACACGCGTTGCAAGAAGCTCCAGGAGGCGGCGAAGCCCGCATCATCGGCGAAATTCGCGAGCAACCCGCCGGCTCGGTGCTCGTCACCACTCTTTATGGCGGCAGCCGCATCGTGGATATGCTGGTGGGCGATCCTCTGCCGCGCATCTGCTAAAAAATGGCTACTCAGTGCCAACTCGCCACGCAAATTGAACAACGCCTTCTGGCGCGCAACCAGATCCTTGAATCTTTCTTCGCTCGAGAATCGCATCGCCTCGCGGAAGCCTGCCGCGAGATGTCTGACCGTTTTCTTCGTGGCGGCCGCTTGCTCGCGTTTGGGCAAGGGCCCTATGCAACAGACGCGCAACACGTGTCCGTTGAGTTCGTTCATCCCGTCATCGTAGGCAAGCGCGCGCTTCCCGCGCTGGATCTCTCCACGCTCTTTCGACCGTGGCTCGAGGCGATTCTGCGTCCGGACGACATCGTAATGGGCTTTGGACCGCCCGAAGGAGATCCCGAAGTTTGGGCCGCTCTTGATACGGCGCGCGCGCGTAATGCGATGACCTTCGCGTTCCCCGGGCTTGAGGGTTCCTACGCGATTCCGCCCGCAAACGCCGATCCCTTCATTCAGCAGGAATTGGTGGAGGTGCTCTACCACACGCTCTGGGAGACCGTGCACGTCTTCTTCGAACATCGCGAGCTCGGACACGACGTCGGCGCCGCCGAATTTCTCTATCCCTTCCTCGGGCGCGAGAAACAGCCCACCGCCGACGTGCTAGCCGTGGTAGCCAGCTCCATCCGCGTGAAAGTCGCTGATGACGCCAAACTTCGAGCGCAGGTGGCGCACGAGGAATCAGAACAAATCGGCAACGCCGCCAGCGCGATTGCGGAGCGCATCCGTCGCGGCGGCAAGCTGATCATTTTTGGAAATGGCGGCTCAGCCACCGACGCCAACGATTTCGCCATCGACTGCATCGCTCCGCCGGCCGGTTGGAAGCCCATACCGGCGATTTCCCTGGCGCTCGAGCCGGCGAATATCACCGCGATTGCCAACGACGTCGGCACCGAGGTGATTTTTCTCCGTCAGTTGATTGCGCACGCCCAGCCGGACGACGTCGTTATCGCAATTTCCACCAGCGGCGGGTCTCGGAACTTGATCATGCCCCTCGAAGAAGCTCGCAAGCGCAAGCTGCTGACCGTGGCTTTGCTCGGCTACGACGGCGGCGAAATTCACCGGCGAGGCCTAGCGGATTTTCCGCTGATCGTCCATTGCGATTACATCCCGCGTATTCAGGAAATTCAAGCCTCGATCTATCACGTCATTCGTGAGGCCTTGGAGGTGCTCGGCCGTGGCGCTGCTTGAACTTTTTGGAACAAAGAGCTGTCAATTCACCCAGGAAATGCGCGAATGGCTCGAGTGGAAGGGAACTGAGTTCATCGAATACGATGTCGAGGCCGATCCCGCGGCCCGCGATCGCATGCGCGCTCTCTCGAATGGACAGCGCACGGTTCCCATGTTGGTTGATGGCGACAAAGTTGTTCAGGTCGGCTGGCAGGGACGTGGCTGCGTAGTTAGCGTGGAGTAATCGGGAATGGCGAGTGCGTGCTCGATTAAAGTTCGCGGCGTGGTGCAAGGCGTGGGATTTCGTCCGTTCGTTTTTCGCTTGGCCCGCCAAAACACTCTCGCAGGTTGGGTATTGAACGGCGAGCAGGGCGTTGAGATTTTCCTTGAAGGCCCGGATCACGGCTTGCACGCATTTGTTCAAGCGTTGAAAACCGAACCGCCCCCGGCCGCGCAGATCACCGATATCGAAATCCGTACCTCGCAGCCGGTCGGTTGCTACGAATTTATCATTCGAGAGAGCCACCGAAACGAGCGGCCGTCTGTCCGAATTTCGCCGGACCTGCCCGTATGTGAAGATTGCCTGCGTGAGCTATTTGACCCTACGGACAAACGCTACTTCTATCCTTATATCAATTGTACGAACTGCGGCCCGCGTTTCACTGTGATCCTTCGATTGCCCTACGACCGCGCGAATACCACGATGCAGCCGTGGCCGCTCGATGAATATTGTTTGGACGAATATCACGATCCTGAAAATCGCCGCTTTCACGCGCAGCCGGTTGCCTGCCAGAGCTGCGGACCGGAATACTATCTGCAAGCCGGCGATAAAGTAGTGCGCGGAAATAAACCAAGCATCCGCAGCGCCGCGCAGTTGCTGCAATCAGGCGCGATCGTCGCAATAAAAGGACTGGGCGGTTACCACCTCTCGTGCGATGCCGGAAACCTGAATGCCGTGCAGGCTCTCCGGAATCGGAAGTATCGCAAGGAGCGTCCGTTTGCGTTGATGGCCAGGAATCTGGACGTTGCTCGAGCGCTCATCCATGTTTCTTCCGAAACGGAAACGCTTTTAACCTCCGCCGGTCGACCTATTGTCATCGCTGCTGCAAAGTCGAATTTTCCCGGTGTGGCGCCCGAAAATCACGAACTCGGTGTGATGCTGCCTTATACGCCGCTTCATCATCTGCTCTACGCAGCGGGCGCGCCGGACGTGCTGGTGATGACCAGCGCCAACCGTTCCAGCGAACCGATCGCTTTCGATGATGTTGAAGCGCTCGACAGGCTTTCCCAAATCGCCGATGCTTTTCTAATTGGTGAGCGTCCCATCGCGCGGCGCGTGGATGATTCGATTGCGCGCGCCGGAGTTTTTGGACCGGCCGTGCTTCGCCGCGCTCGCGGGTACGCGCCGAGTGCAGTGGCTGTCTTGCCATGCCGCCGCCCGATCCTGACGGTAGGCGCTGATCTGAAGAACTGCATCACGCTCGTCGTGGAAGGACAGGCTTTCGTCAGCCAGCACATTGGAGACTTGGTACACTTTCAGTCTCTGCAAGCCTTCCAACAAGCAATCGAAGATTTTGTCTCGATGTACGAAGTTCGCTGGGACGAACTGCTTGTGGTGCACGATAGCCATCCGCAATACGCGTCCGTTGCCCATGCGGCCACGCTTTCATCTCCCGAGAAACGCAGCGTCCAGCATCACCGCGCGCATCTTGCCTCGGTGTTGGCCGAGCGTGGCGAATGGAAGAAACGCGTCGTCGGAGTTATTTTCGACGGCACTGGTTACGGAGACGACGGCACGATTTGGGGTGGCGAGTTATTTGCCGGCAGCCTCTGTGGAGGCTTTGCCCGAGTCGCTCATCTTCGTCGCGCGCTACTTGCGGGCGGCGACGCTGCTGCACACCATCCGGTCCAGGCGGCCGCGGGCTTCCTGACACAACTCGATGACCTGCCGGACGTAATGTCTGCGCCGTTCAATTTTCCCGGACGCTACCAAAATGCTTTGGAGCTGATCCACAAGGGTGTGAGAACCTTCACGACGACTTCGGTCGGCCGCCTCTTTGACGCCGCGGCCGCGCTACTCGGATTTACGCGCGAAACAAGTTTCGAAGGGCAGGCCGCCATGTGGCTCGAGCAGTTGGCCCGCAGCGCCCCGCCAGCGCGGCCTTACTCGTTTCCCTTCGTGGAAGATGAGCTCGATTTTCGCCCGTTGCTATCGAATTTAGCCCGCGATCGCTACCTCGGACGCGACGCCAGCGAATGTGCGCGCGCATTTCAAAGAGGAATCGCGCAGGGCATTTTTGACGCTGCCACAGCGCTCTGCCGCGCGAACGATACCGACACAATCGTGCTCTCGGGTGGAGTTTTTCAGAACGAGCTTCTCCTCGAAGATTTGAAATCGCTGCTCGACTCCACTCGCATCCAAGTGTGGACGAATCACGCAGTTCCAGCTAACGACGGCGGCATCAGCCTGGGGCAAGCAGCGCTCGCGGCGTTCGGCCAGTTCGATCCGGTTGCTTCAACTTCCTCGAAGGAGGCGGCTTCGCTATAGGCCCACCATGCACGAACTTTCCATCGCCATGAGTATTGTCGATCTGGCCCAGGAAGAATCAGAGCGCCGCGGCGGCGTGCAGATCAAAGCAGTGCACCTCCGCCTCGGGCTTCTTTCCGGAGTCGTGAAGGAATCGCTGCTCTCCTCCTATGAAATGGCTTGCGAGGATACTCCACTGCAGGGATCCCAGCTGCTCGTTGAAGAAGTCCCTGTGCTCGTCTTCTGCCGCCGCTGTGATGCGCAACGGCCTGTCCACTCAACTCAAATGTTTTGCTGTTCCGAATGTGGCACCCTCACAGGCGAGGTCGTACAGGGCAAGGAACTCCTGGTTGTGGGCCTGGAGGTGGAAGCGTGAACCCGAAGACCCGCATGATCGAAGTTCGCCAAAATGTTTTGAAGCAGAATGACGTAGTGGCACGCGCGCTTCGCCAGCGATTTCAGGAAGCCGGCGTTTTCGTCGTCAGCATGGTGTCCAGCCCCGGCGCGGGGAAAACCGCGCTGCTGGAAAAAACGCTGACTCTGCTTCGCCCGCAGTTTCGCGTCGCTGCCCTGGTCGGCGATCTCGCCACTGAAAATGACGCCGAGCGTCTCGCACGCAGTCAGGCTCCGGTGAAGCAGATCATCACCGGAACCGTCTGTCACCTCGAGGCTGCGATGATCCAAGCCGCGCTCGAAGGATGGAATCTCGACCAACTGGACTTCCTGTTCATCGAAAACGTCGGCAATCTAGTCTGCCCCTCTTCCTACGACCTCGGCGAAGCTCTTCGGCTCGTTCTGATGTCAGTAACGGAAGGGGAAGACAAGCCCTTGAAATATCCCACTATTTTCAATAGCGCGGACGTGGCGGTTATCACCAAGATTGACTTAGCCGCTGCAGTCGAATTTAATGCTGCTGCGGCAAATTGCAGCATCCAGGCGGTGCGACCGGGAATGACGGTCCTCGACGTGTCCGCGAAAACCGCGGGGGGCATGGAACAGTTTCTAGACTTCCTGCGAACGCGGCGCAACGCTGCTCGCGTCGTAGCTGCCTCTGAAAATACCGGAGCGTTCGCAGCGCCCGGCAACTAGCGCACGGACGAGCTCAGTGCCAGCGCACCACATAAAAAATGATCGGCCTATTCTCCATTGTCGCTCTCGGTTTCTTCCTCGGAATGAGGCACGCTACAGATCCCGACCACGTCATCGCTGTCACCACCATCGTTTCGCGCTACCGCAAGATTAGCCACGCCGCGATGATTGGCGCATTTTGGGGCGTGGGTCACACCCTCACCATTCTCTTGGTAGGCAGCGGAATTATTCTTTTCGGCTGGGTGATTCCCACTCGCGTCGGTCTCTCCATGGAATTTTCCGTCGGACTGATGCTGATCCTCCTCGGCGTCCTGAATCTCACCGGCATGCTCCAGTGGATTACCAACACATTTTTGCCCGGCGGTGGAGTATCCGGCGCGGCTCACTCTCACCCTCACGCCCACGGCGATTACATTCATACCCATACCCACCAACACGCACCTGAGGCCCACCCGCACGCGTCGGAGCAAACGCCGCTCGGTTGGTTTGATCGCCATTTTGGGCGGCTCGGTGTCTATCAAGTCGTCCGGCCCCTCATCGTCGGACTTGTCCACGGCCTCGCCGGCTCTGCCGCCGTCGCGCTGCTGGTCCTAACCACGATTCGGAATCCTAAGTGGGCAGTTGCGTATCTCCTCGTGTTTGGTGTCGGCACCATCGCAGGAATGATGCTCATCACCGGCGCGATGGTTCTGCCGTTTGCCTATGCGGACCAAAGATTCTCGCGACTCAATCGGGGCTTGCGAATTGCGTCCGGCCTGATCAGCGTGGCATTCGGTCTTTTTCTCGTTTACCAAATCGGCTTCGTAAATGGACTGTTCACCAGCCATCCACAGTGGACACCGCGCTGATCACTTCCCCGAGTCGCAGCAGTTCCCCTGGAAATCAACCGGCTTGATGAACGCCGCCCCAATCCAGCTGTGGTAGCATTCTTCCACGCTCCCATCATTAACGGTGTAGCCGAGCGACCATTACTTTACGGTCGGCCGGGTCATCGAATTGAAAACCCGGTTTAAGGTCTTCGCACGGGCGAAATCGGAGTGCATTCATTGTTCAAGCTCAAGCAGTTCGTTCAAGCCTTTGCGCTGTTGTCGATTCTCGGCCTCACGGCTTGCGTCAGCTCCTCCGTGAAGAATTTGTTCATCACCGGAGTCAAGCTCACTCCCGCGAATCCCACGATTGCGATTAACGCGACCCAGCAGTTCGTTCTTACCGCTACGTATGTCGGCGGACAGACGGCGAATGTAACGACGAACGACTCCACCTATTCGTCGGATAATAAGGCTGTGGCTACCGTCAACACTGTCGGATTGGCCACGGGCATCTCTGCCGGAACCGCGAATATTTTGGCTAGCTATCACGGTAACAATACTAAAACCCTTTTGACCGTGACTGTCCCCTCGGGTGTCGGCAGTAGCGTTCAAGGCGATTCGCGCGTCTTGCAGGTAACCAATCTGCGCACCGGGCAGCGCATGACCTTTGCCGCGAATGGCTTGGCAGATTCGCTCGCGATTTCACGCGACGGCGATAGTAGTGCCGCCGCTCAGGTATCCGTTCTTCCTGAACACGGCCCGGGCTGGCTGGCGATCGATCCCTCCGCCAAATATCTGTACGTGTTGAATCAAACTTCCGGAAGTGTTTCTGCTTTCGCTGTGAACTGGAAGACCAGCGAACTCGAGCCCGTGGTCTCTTCGCCATTTCCCACCGTCGCGAAGCCCTGGAGCGTTGAAGTAGATCCCGATGGCGCAGGCCTTTCCGTCGCACATCTGGAAGACGCAGAGGTTTCTCGTTTTCGCATTGACCCCGCAACCGGTGCGCTCACGCCCGATCCGCAATGAGTCTGCCTTCACCCGACTAAACGACGGCTCTTAAATTATTTGCGGCACCCTCAGCTTGCTGCGGTGAGCCACGTGCTTTGTGCGAGCCTTCAGGTTCTGGCAGCCACCAATTCCAAGCAAGCGAAACCTGTACAAGATTCCCTCGACTCCGCTAAAATTTCCCCCGGCGTAATAATGCACCATAAGGAGTACCTACATGGCGGCACGCAAGGGTTCGGCTGCAAAAAGTAAAGTCATCACGCCCCTTACGAGGCGCAAGGCTTGGAAGGCCCTGCGCATTCACTATAAGAAGATAGCCAAAATACATCTGCGCAAGCTTTTCGCGGACGACTCCAAACGCGGCGAGCGCCTGACGCTCGAAGCCGCTGGTCTCTTCCTCGATTATTCGAAGAACCGGATCACCGACCAGACCATCAAGCTGCTCCTGCAACTGGCCGATGAATCGCGCCTGCGCCAGCGGATCGACGCGATGTTCAGCGGTGAAAAAATAAACATCACCGAAAAGCGCGCGGTCCTGCACGTGGCGCTGCGCGCTCCCAAGGATTCATCCATCTTCGTTGACGGCGAAAACGTCGTCCCCGGCGTTCACGCCGTGCTCGAGAAGATGTCCAGATTCTGCGACCGCGTCCGCATTGGAACTTGGAAAGGTCACACCGGCAAGCGGATTCGCAACGTCATCAACATCGGCATCGGCGGCTCCGATCTCGGACCGGTTATGGCCTACGAAGCTCTGAAGCATTACAGCGATCGCGCGCTAACGTTTCGATTCGTTTCCAATGTTGACGGCACGGATTTCGCCGAAGCCGTCCGTGACATAGACCCAGCGGAAACGCTCTGGATCGTTTCTTCGAAAACCTTCACCACACTCGAAACCATGACCAACGCCCACACCGCCCGCGACTGGACGCTCAAGGGCTTGGGCGGCGATGAGAAATCCATCGCCAAGCATTTCGTCGCAGTTTCCACCAATGCCGCCGAGGTCACCAAATTCGGTATTGATACCGCCAACATGTTCGAATTCTGGGATTGGGTCGGCGGACGCTACTCAATGGATTCGGCGATTGGACTTTCGACGATGCTGGCGATCGGCCCGGACAACTTTCAAGCGATGTTGAGCGGCTTCCATCTGATGGACGAGCACTTCCGCACCGCTCCATTCCAGCAAAATCTGCCCGTCCTGATGGGCCTGCTGTCCATCTGGTACGGCGACTTCTTTGGCGCGCAAACGTCCGGTGTTTTTCCCTACGAGCAGTATCTGAAGCGGTTCCCAGCTTATTTGCAGCAGTTGACTATGGAGAGCAACGGAAAGCATGTCACGCTGGACGGTACTCACGTCAATTACCAGACTGGAGCGATTTACTGGGGCGAGCCGGGAACCAACGGCCAGCATTCTTTCTACCAGCTGATACATCAGGGAACCGAACTGATTCCTTGCGACTTTATCGCGTTCGCGCAGTCGCTAAATCCCGTCGGCCGGCACCACGACATGCTTCTGGCGAACGTATTCGCCCAGGCCGAAGCGTTGGCGTTCGGCAAGACGCCGGAGCAGGTCAAGAAAGAAGGAACGCCCGACTGGCTGGTCCCTCATCGCGTCTTCGAGGGCAACCGCCCATCAAACACGATTCTGATGGACAAACTCACTCCCGAAGCGCTCGGCAAGCTGGTGGCCCTTTACGAGCACAGCGTCTTCACCCAGGGAACGATCTGGCACATTAATTCGTTCGACCAGTGGGGCGTGGAACTAGGCAAAGCTTTGGCGCAGCGCATCATTCCGGAAATCGAAAGCGCCACCGAGCCCAAACTCGCGCACGACAGTTCCACAAACAGTTTGATCCGTCGCTACCGCAAATTAAGAACGATCTCGTAGTAACTTTTTTGATTTACGGAGATAGACGATAGAGCACCGACGCGTGTGGGCGGAGCGTGACATCGAAATTCGCGTGGCGGCCAAGATTCTTCTGCTGCCACAGATCGCGCGCCGCTGGATTCGTGATCTGTACGCCCAGCTCCATCCAACTCAAGTGATTCTGCTCGGCCGAGTCGCCTAAATTGAATACGGCCGCATATTTGTCGCCACTTCCCGGTACATCCGCAAGCCATACGCGCAAATTGCCGCGCTCCAGAACTTGCCGGTTGTCGCTGCTGTTCTGATCAATCTCGAGCACTTCGCGATTCGTAAGCAGCGCCAGCGTAGCAGGATCGAGTGACGGTAAGTCTCCGCCGAATATCAATGGCGAGCGGAACATGGACCACAGCGTCATCACCGTCTGCTGTTCGTCCTGTGTGAATCTTGTCTTCTGCGTCGCGCCGTTCTTGTCCGTGATGCGCAGCTTTCCCATCGGCAGCATGTCCGCATCGGGCCAGGTATCGTCTTTTCCGATGTAAGGCGCCCAATCGCGCGTGTAGTCGAATTGCTTCTTCAGCAGTGTCCAATCGTCCCAGAAATCGTCGGAGATGCGCCACATCTGCGCGGCGGCACGCAGGTCCGCGGCTTCGGAGATCGGCGCGGGCCCTGGTGACAGGCTCAAGAGAATGCTCGCGCCACTCTTTCGGATCGCGCTGCTGAGCGCGTGCACTTCCGGAGCGCGCAACGCGTAGGGCCGGCTCATGTCGTCCGCCTTGATGAAATCCACTCCCCACGAAGCGTACAGTGCAACGATCGAATCGTAGTACGCTTGCGCCCCGGGCTTGGACATGTCCACGCCGTACATATCTTGATTCCACGCGCACACATTCGTACGGTCGGCAATTTCAGCGGCGCGATAGCTCGTACCCAGGATCGGCAGATTCTGCTCCACCGCTTGCCGGGGAATTCCGCGCATGATGTGAATGCCAAACTTCAAGCCTTTAGCGTGGACGAAGTCCGCCAAATGTTTAAATCCGGCCCCGCCCGCCGCAGAAGGGAAGCGATTCGTCGCTGGCAGCAGCCTTCCGTACCCGTCCATGGTCAGCGGGGCACCCGCGCGATAATCATGGCCTCCGGCATTTGGCTCGTACCACTGAATATCAATCACGATGTACCGCCAACCGAAGCGCAAGAGCTCTCGCGCCATCACATCTGCGTTCGCCTTCACGTGTTCTTCGCGCACCGCGGTGCCGTACGAATCCCAACTATTCCAGCCCATCGGAGGCCGGTTTGTCCGGACGGCTTCGTGGCGATTTGTCGCGGTGAGCGGAACGCACAGAACAATTAGGGCAACGGCGGCCACCAGCCCGATTCCGCCGTAGGCCGCGCGCCGGGCAAAGTGCATTGGCATTTCCCCTAGGCTAGTCATTTGCGACCTCTCGATCGGCGGCGCAACCCCATATGTCCCATTGCGGCACGGCGTTCGCTGCTCGCTGGTAGCAGCCCCGGACATTTTAGTTGCAGTAAGCGTTTTCTCAATGCTAGATATGCTGTCCCGGAAACTTGGCATTGCCGGGCGCTCGGCTGGCCACCCGCCAGTCGGGACAGGAACCGAAGCAGCAACGGTGAAGGCACAAAGGGGACTTATGACCATCGGACGGCGCCGATTTATCCGCAACACAGCACTAGGTGTTAGCTCCGCGTTGCTCGCTCGCGAATTCAGTTTCGCAGCCACCGCCGATGCCCGCATCGACATTCTGCTGGACGAACCTCTCGGCACCATCTCTCCGAATATCTACGGACATTTCACGGAAAACCTCGGTGGCGTGGTGTACGACGGTATATGGGTTGGTGAAAATTCCAAAGTCGCCAATGTCCAGGGCATCCGCAAAAGTCTAGTGGACGCTTTGCGCAAGATAAAATCGCCGGTGATTCGCTGGCCCGGCGGCTGCTTCGCCGACGGCTACGACTGGAAAGATGGGGTCGGCCCGAAGGCACAGCGGCCTCGCCGCACAAATTTTTGGGCGGGTGAGCCTCTGGTTGGTGACCAGGGAAATATTCCGCAGAAATACGATCCCAATTTGTTCGGCACCAATGAATTCGTGCACTTTTGCAAATTGGCGGGCAGCGAACCTTATCTGGCCGCAAATTTGCGCAGCTTGCCCGTCGAAGATTTCTACCGCTGGATCGAATACTGCAATTCTCCGGCAGGAAGCACCACACTCGCCGATCTGCGCGCCGCCGGAGGAGATCGTGACCCCTTCGCGGTGCGCTATTGGGGCGTCGGCAATGAATCCTGGGGTTGCGGGGGAGATTTCACGCCCACGGAATACGCGCAGGAATTCAGGCGCTTCGCCGCGTGGGTCCCGCGCTACGGGATGCAGGATGTTTCGCTGATTGCCTCCGGTCCCAATTCAGACGATTGGAGCTGGACGCGCGGCTTCCTGCAAGGGCTGCTCGAAAAAGGCCCGCGGCAATTGCGATCCGTCTGGGGTTTGTCGCTGCACTATTATTCCTGGAATCTCAGTCGAGGCAAAACGCAAGACTGGGTCCAGGGCAAAGGCGACGCCGTCAATTTCGATGCCGTGGATTGGTACGAATTGCTGCGTGAAGGCGATCGCATGGAATCGTTGATCAACGGGCACTGGCAAATCATGGAAGAGTTCGATCCGCAACACCGCATCAAACTCGTCGTGGATGAATGGGGGCCGTGGTACAAGCCCGGCACTGAAGTCTCGCCCACGGACATTCTTGGCCAGATGATCACGCTTCGCGATGCGGTGATGAGCGGCGCGACTCTGGACATCTTCAATCGCAACCCCGAGAAGGTCACCATGGCCGCCTGCGCGCAGCTCATCAACTGCCTGAACTGTTTGTTTTTGGCGCACGGCGATCATTTCGCGGTAACGCCGGTGTATCACGTTTTTCAGATGTACTCGGCGCATCAGGGAGCGCAAGCAGTTCGCGCGGTTTTCTCAAGTCCTTCCGTCAACTACACCCGCGACGACAAGCCCGCATCCTTCTGGGGATTGCGGGGTTCCGTCTCCGTCAAAGAAAAGGACTTGACGATTACCGTCGTCAATCCGGACGTACATCAGCCGCGCGAAACTGAAATCGTGCTGCGCGCGTCCGAAATAAAATCCGGCACCGTAACTGTGCTGACTGACACCGACATTCATGCGCACAATACGTTTGAAAACCCGGATGCGGTTCGCCCGCGCTCCGAGGACTTGGCGGTCACAGGCTCAACCGTGCGCCACACGTTTCCGCCAGCCTCGGTGACCTTAATCCAGGCGAAAATTGCTTAAGTAGTGCGTACTTCGCCGCTGCGGAAATGGACACCCCCGAAGAGAGGGGGATTGACCGACGCATGCTAAGATAGTGTAGTATTCATTGGCAAGTAAGCGTTTTCTCGGTTTTTCACCGTCGTTGCTGCGAGGGCCTGGCCGATGAAATTGAAGCGCTTGAGAGAGCAAGTCCTGGAAGCGAACCTGGAATTGGTTCGTCGAGGCTTGGTGCTCTACACCTTCGGAAATGCCAGTGGAATTTCGCGCGAAGAGGGTTTGGTAGTGATCAAGCCGAGCGGCGTCCCTTACGACGAGTTGAAACCCGAGCACATGGTCATCTCCGACCTGGATGGTAAAGTCGTAGAAGGTGATCTCCGCCCATCATCCGATCTTCCCACGCACATCGTCATCTATCGTGCGTTCGCCAACGCCGGCGGCGTGGCGCATACCCATTCGGAGTTCGCGGTCTCCTGGGCGCAGGCCGGCCGGTCCATTCCTTGTCTAGGTACCACGCACGCGGACACATTTCATGGCGCGGTTCCAGTCACTGCGGATCTCACGCCGGATGAAACCGAAACCGAGTATGAGAAAAATACCGGCGTCGCGATCGTGCGTTTATTTCAGCACTTGAATCCAGACAGCATTCCCGGCGTCCTGGTGAAAAGCCATGGACCGTTCACATGGGGCGCTGACCCGGGCACTGCCGCGCACAATTCAGCGATCCTGGAAGCGGTTGCGCGCATGGCGTATTACAGCACCACCATAAATCCCGCGGTCGAGCCGATTTCACCGTGGCTGCATGACAAGCACTTTTTACGCAAGCACGGCAGCGCCAGCTATTATGGCCAGCCGGTGAAAAAATAGTCATCGTGCGAAACTTCTGGCGCGCGACGTTCTTAATCAGCCGCAATGTGTCCGGATGAACAGTTCGAAGTGGATGTTCTTGGTAGTCGCGAATTGAAGGGAGCCATGGATAAATCGAAAATCACGTTGGGGCTGATCGTTGGAAACCGCGGCTTTTTCCCGGGCCACCTTGCCGAACTCGGCAGGGCAGAGATGGTACAGGTGCTGCAACAGTCGGGCGTGGATGTTGTGGTCCTGGATGTAAAGCAAAGCAATTACGGCGCAATTGAAACCTACGAGGAGGCCATGCGCTGCGCGGAGTTTTTCCGCGCCAATAGCGATCGCATAGACGGTGTGGTCGTCACTCTGCCGAATTTCGGCGACGAACGCGCTATCGCCGACACCTTACGTCTTTCGCGCCTGAAAGTTCCGGTGCTGGTGCAAGCCACGCCGGATACGCCGGCCAAAATGACCATCGCACACCGCCGCGATAGTTTTTGCGGGAAGATGTCTGCCTGCAATAATCTTCGCCAGTACGGCATCCCGTATTCGCTAACCACCTCTCACACGGTTAGTCCGAGTTCCGAAGAGTTCAAGAAAGACCTGGCATGGTTCACCGGCGTTTGTCGCGTTTACCGCGGCTTCCAGAATTTGCGCATCGGTAGCATCGGTGCGCGTCCTGCGGCGTTCAATACCGTCCGCTACAGCGAGAAATTGCTCGAGTCCGCTGGAATTTCCATCGAGACCTTGGATCTTTCCGAAGTGATCGGCCGCATTGAGCGCATGAAAGATTCTGACGATGCAGCCCAGGCCAAACTGAAGGCCATTCACAAATACGTCACCACTAGCGGTGTGCCGGACGCCGCTTTGCTGAAAATGGCGAAATTAGGCGCCGTCATTGACCAGTGGATGAAAGCCACGCACGTCACCGTCAGCGCGGTGCAGTGCTGGACTTCCATCGAAGAAAATCTTGGCGTCGTCCCCTGCACGGTGATGAGTATGATGAGCAACGAACTCCTGCCCAGCGCCTGCGAAGTGGACATCTGCGGTACGCTCAGCATGTACGCGCTTTCGCTCGCTTCAGAAACACCTAGCGCCCTGCTCGATTGGAACAATAATTACGGTGAGAATCCGGACAAGGCCGTATGTTTCCATTGCAGCAATCTGCCCAAGCATTTTTTCAATGAAGTACGCATGGACTACCAGCAAATCATCGCCGGCACCGTGGGGAAAGATAACACCTTCGGAACCTGCGTGGGCCACGTGAAGGCCTCCCCGATGAGTTTCGCGCGCTTTTCAACTGATGATGTGAACGGAGTCAT
Source organism: uncultured Acidobacteriota bacterium (assembly GCA_963748395.1). Lineage (GTDB taxonomy): Bacteria > Acidobacteriota > Terriglobia > Acidiferrales > UBA7541 > Palsa-295. Next base: position 693,472 of record CAVVIP010000001.1, read on the forward strand.
CCGCGGTTACGTGGGCGAAGGAAGATTTACCGATGATCCTCTCGAAACCTTCGGTGGCGCAGGAGTCGTGGAAATTCCGCACATGCAGAAGTTGCTGCGCTACATCTGCGAGAACGGCTTCGAGCATCATGTCGCCGCGAACCTTTCCACCGTCGCAGGAATTGTTCACGAAGTAGCGACGCGCTATATGGGTTGGGATACCTACTGGCACGGGCGCTAAACCTCGCGGCACGCCGCGAGTAAACTCATCTGCATCTCTGACGTATCCAAGCGTGCGCGTTGCATTTTGTTGAGTCGCTGCCTGACGCGTCATCCAGTGCGGAACGCCGCCACAACATCATCAAAGTAGCCGGATTTCCTGCCTTTTTCGCTACACATAAGAATTATCTATCGAACGTATCCACCGAACTGATGCCATGAAATTTCTATCGAATGCATCAACTTTGTGAGCTGTACTGTTCGACTCCACATGAGTTAGTTATCAATCATGCGGCCTTCGCGCTCCAAACCGGAAGTGGACCACGACGCCTGTGGCGTCGGCTTCATCGCGCAACTGGGAAGCAGCGGCTCACGAGACGTCGTCGAGCGCGCCCTCACCGCCCTGGAGCGCCTTTGTCATCGTGGCGGAGTGGACGCGGACGGACTGAGCGGCGACGGCGCGGGCATCCTGACGCCGATCCCCAAGGACTTCATTCGCAAGCGCGCGCGCGACGTAAATATTGAATTGCCCGATTCGTTTGGCCTGGGCATGGCGTTTATTCCGCCGGGCCAGGAATCGCAGGCTCGTGCGACTGTGGAATCCTCCGCGACAGAGCTGGGATTGCGCTGTCTTGGCTGGCGCGTGGTGCCCACCTATCCGTCGCTGCTCGGCCCTTGCGCGCTCACTACATTGCCCTTGATTCGGCAATGCTTTTTCATCACCGAAGATCCCGCGGCAGATCTGGAGCGCCAGCTTTTCCTGATGCGCAAGCGCGTCGAATCCGGTTCGATCCCCGGCATCTACTTTTGCTCACTCTCATCGCAGTCGCTCGTGTACAAAGGATTGCTCACGCCGCTGCAACTCGGCGCCTTCTATTCGGACCTCGCCAACCCGGATTTCATCGCGCCGTTCGCGATTTTTCACCAGCGCTACTCCACCAATACCAGTCCGTCGTGGCAACTCGCACAGCCTTTCCGGTTTGTCGCGCATAATGGCGAAATCAATACGATCAGCGCGAACTGCCGTTGGACGCGCGCGCGCGAAGGCATGCTGCGCCAGGAATTCGGCGCGCAGGATTGGTTTCACGTTCTCGAAGAACGCGTCAGCGACTCCGCTAACTTCGACAATGCTCTGGAAGTTCTTCTGCAGCAGGGTTCCAGCGTAGCCGCCGCAATGTTGCGTATGGTTCCGCCTGCCTGGGAGAGCGATCCGCAGACGGGCCCGAAGCTTCGGCGCTTTCTGCAAAAAGCAACTCGCGAGCAGGAACCGTGGGACGGTCCCGCTGCGTTGGTGTTCAGCGACGGCCGCATGGTCGGCGCGAAGCTGGACCGAAACGGTCTTCGCCCGATGCGCTACACGCTCACTTCAGACGGATTGCTCGTGGTTGGCTCCGAAGTCGGCATCGCGGACCTGCGCGGAAAGAAAATCGCGGAACGCAATCGCCTAGGCCCCGGCGATATTTTCTTGGTGGACTCGGTAGCTGGCGCGATTTTCCGCGGCAACAACGAAGTTTCAGAATTGCTCGGCGCCGAACCCAGTCGCATCGGCAGCCGCGACCGTGATTCGCAAATTTGTGTGGCACGCCTCGAAAATGCCGTAACAATTCCGCGTGCTTCCGCAATTGATCCGCAAAGACTGGCCGCGGCCATGGGTTGGACAGAGGATCAATTCCGGCTCCTGTTTCAGCCTCTCGGCCGGGAAGGGAAGGAAGCCGTATGGAGCATGGGCGATGATGCGCCGCCAGCGTTCCTTTCTTCCGTCAAGCGCCCGCTGTGGGATTACTGCAAACAGCGTTTCGCGCAGGTGACCAACCCTCCGATTGACCCGTTACGCGAAGTGCACGTCATGTCCCTCGACGTCTATTTGGATTCGAATACTGTCGCCGGTTCGCCGGTGCTCGAGGCGGGCCATCTCGCAGCGTTGCAGGCGCGGCTATCTCGACCGATCCAGAAAGTTGATTTCACGTTTGAAGTGGCCGGCGGCGTGCCCGCAGCGCGCGAAGCGTTGGAACGCGTTCGTCGCGATATTGTCGCGGCCGTCGCCACGAAACCAGCTGTCATCGTACTGAGCGATCGTCAAGCCAGCGAGCAGCGCGCGGCGCTCCCTGCTTTGCTCGCGCTCTCCGCTGCATGGAAGGAAATGGTGCGCGCGGGCGCTCACGATCTGCCGGTGATCGTTGAATCCGGGCAGGTGATTGAAACGCATCACATCGCGCTGCTGATCGCCGTGGGTGCCAGCGCCGTTCTTCCGTATCTCGCGATGGAGTTGTCAGAAAATCTGAAACCCGGCGGCGCGACAAGTTATCGGATTGCGGTCGAAGCCGGGTTGCGCAAAGTTCTCGCGCGCATGGGCATTTCTACCGTCGCGAGCTATCGCAATAGCCATCTGTTCGAAACTGTCGGCCTGGACGAAGACATTTGCGAGGAATTCTTCGAAGACGCCGCGGCCAGCCTTGGCGGCAGGAGTCTCGACGACATTCTTGAGACCAGCATCCGCTCGCATCTTCGAGCGTTCGCCGCCGGCGATGCGCCGCTGCAAGATGCCGGGCTATATCGTTTCCGCCACACAGGGGAGCGCCATTCCACTTCTCCCGAACTCGTGCGGCGGATGCACAGCTATCTGAAATCGCCGACGCCGGAAAAGTATGCGGCCTATGCGGAGCTCGCGGATAGCCGCGAGCCGGTTTCCGTCCGCGATCAAATCGAATTTGCGCCGGCTTCTCCGATCGCGCTTGAAGAAGTCGAGCCTGAGAGCGCGATTCTCGGTCGTTTCTGCGCTCAAGCCATGTCTCTGGGCGCTCTCAGCCCCGAAGCCCATCGGACTCTGGCCATCGCCATGAACCGCCTGGGCGCGCGCAGCAATACCGGAGAAGGTGGCGAAGATCCCAGCGTCTATCGCTACGAGCCGGAAGCGGCTAATCGCGTCAAACAAGTTGCTTCTGCGCGTTTCGGAGTGACCGCCGAATATCTGGCGCGCGCCGACGAGCTCGAAATCAAAATGGCGCAAGGCTCGAAGCCGGGCGAAGGCGGCCAGCTCCCCGCGATCAAGGTGAATTCCTACATCGCGCGTTTGCGCCACGCGGTTCCCGGAATGTCGCTCATTTCTCCGCCGCCGCACCACGACATTTACAGTATCGAGGATCTGGCGCAGCTGATTTACGACCTGCGCTCGGTGAATCCGGTGGCGAGAATTGGCGTGAAACTCGTGTCCGGCGCAGGCGTCGGAATCATCGCCGCGGGCGTGGCCAAAGCAGGCGCTGACGTGATCACCATCGCCGGTTTCGACGGCGGTACCGGCGCTTCGCCGCTCACCTCCATCAAAAACACTGGCCTGCCGTGGGAAGTTGGCCTGCGTGCAGCACATTCCGCGCTGGTGCGCTCAGGCTTCCGCGAACGCGTGCGTCTGCGAGTCGATGGCGGATTTAAATTCGGGCGCGACGTAGTCATCGCCGCGCTGCTGGGCGCCGACGAATTTGGTTTCGGCACGGCCACGCTGCTCGCCATCGGTTGCGTGATGGCGCGCCAATGCCACCTGAACACTTGCCCCGTGGGCATCGCCACACAGGACGAAAAGCTGCGCGCCCGCTTCACCGGAAATCCCGAAATGGTGATGGCTTATTTTCGCGGCGTCGCTGGCGAAGTACGCGAACGCATGGCCGCTCTGGGAATTCGCTCGCTCGGCGAAGTGGTCGGCTCCGTCGAGAGATTGCGTCCTCGTAACGAATCAGCGACTCGTTCACTGCCCGCGCTGTTGCAGCCCTCACCCAAAGCGGCGCCGCAATCCGCGCAGGATTTGCCGATCGAGATCCACCTCCCGGAAACCGCTAAAGATATCCGCCGAAAGCTGCTGCGTGGCGTGGACGGGTTGGCGTCGTTCCCCTTCGTCCACCATTCGCTTTCCATATCCAATTCCGACCGCAGCGTTGGTGCGCACCTGAGCGGCCACATCCTTCGTCGCACAAATTTCGATGGCCTGGCGGGGAAGAGCATCCGCTGCGAATTTCGCGGTTCCGCCGGACAGAGCTTTGGCGCGTTCCTCGTTCCGGGCATCCGTTTCCGGCTCGTGGGCGACGCTAACGATTATGTCGGCAAAGGCCTCAGCGGTGGCACCATCGCCATCACCGCAGGCGCTGCAGCTTCGAAGCGCGGCGACGTTCTGGCGGGCAACACGGTGCTATACGGCGCCACCAGCGGAAAACTTTTCATCGCGGGACGTGTCGGCGAACGCTTTGCGGTTCGCAATAGCGGCGCGCTAGCGATCATCGAAGGCGCCGGGCACCACGGATGCGAGTACATGACCGCAGGCATCGCCGTAATTCTCGGTCCCGCTGGAATGAATCTGGGCTCTGGGATGACCGGGGGACTCACTTATATTCTTCGCGACGCGCTCACGGGCGACAATTGCAATCACGAATTTGTGCGCTCCGCCGAAATTGGCGATGGCGTCGGCGAGCAGGAGGAAGGATGGCTTCGCCTGCTCCTCCAGGAACATTTTCGCCTCACCGGCAGTCAACGCGCGCGCCGGCTGCTGCAGTCAACTCACCAACTGCCGCTCGTACGTCTTGAGCCGGTCCACTTGCCATGTTCGATTGCCGATACCTGGGCGCCCTTTCTCACGCGCCCCAGCATTCGCGAAGAAGCTGAGGTTCCAGAAGTGGTCCGCGCGCTCCCGCTGGAGAGCATGCGCGAGACCAGCGAATCGGCGTGCTGAATTATTTTGCGCTGTCAGAAAAAGCTTGACGCTTCCGGCGCCTGTCGCATACTTCACCGAAATATTTTGATGTGCATCGCGTCAGCGATGCGATGGCTTTCGAAGAGGAGGCAGGCGCGATGCTCCCCAGTGATTCCGCTAGGGCGTTCCGAGTGGGCGTTGCCGGACCTGTGGGTTCGGGGAAGACCGCGCTGGTTGATCAGCTCACGCGACAACTGTGGCCCCGCACGAATCTCGCCGTTGTAACCAACGACATTTACACCAAGGAAGACGCCGAATTTCTCGTGCGCCAGGGCGTGTTGCCCGCGGAACGCATTCGCGGAGTGGAAACCGGCGCGTGTCCCCACGCCGCGATTCGCGAAGATGCATCCATGAATTTGCAGGCCATTGCCGAGCTGGAAGACGCACTACCCGGGCTGGAACTGATTTTCGTCGAAAGCGGCGGAGACAATCTTGCCGCCGCGTTCAGTCCGGAATTGGTGGACATCTGGATTTACGTGATTGACGTCGCCGAAGGCGACAAGATCCCGCGCAAGGGCGGCCCCGGGATCATGCGCTCCGATCTTTTGGTGATCAACAAGATCGATCTGGCGCCGTATGTGGGTGCTTCTCTGGAAGTTATGGACCGCGATTCGCGCCGGATGCGCGGTGAGCGTCCTGTTATTTTTACAAATTTGCGCGATGGCTCAGGGCTTGACCGCGTGGTGGCTTGGCTGAAAGAAAAGTTGAACCACCCGGCGGACGCACGCCGCCCGTTGATCGACTCGCACGCACCATACGCTCGGGCATCGTCATGAGCACGGCCACGATCATGGTCACTCGCATGCTGACGGGCATGCCCATGCGCATGACGTGCAACATGACTAAGGACGCTGCCCCTCCCGCGCGCGTGATGGCAACGAAACGCGAGAGCGGAACGCGATTCAGCGAGCGAAGATCTTCCGTCAAACTCACGAACTTGCGGATCTCCGGCTGCTCCACCTGGCTGATAGCGCTCTCCCCATCGGCGCGCTAGCGCACTCGTTCGGCCTCGAATCCCTCACTTCTTGCGAAGTGCTCACCCCGCGCGATCTGCCGGATTTTTTGCAAACGTATCTGGAAGAAGCCGGAATGGTGGAGGCAGTCTTCTGCAGAGAAGCATTTCGTCTTCCCGCCGTCGCGAAATTGGAAAATGATTTCGTGGCTCGCTGGCTCGCGCTCAACAATCTATTGAGCGCGCGTAAAACAGCCCGCGAAAGCCGCGCCGGCAGCGCGTCGCTCGGCACAAATTTTCTACAGACGGTGTTGAACTTGGCTGACCTTCCGCGCGCTCGCGCGGTTCTTGATGCTTCGAAGCGTTCCACAGGTCTCGTACATCACAGCACAGCGTTCGGCCTGGCTTGCAGCCTGCTGGGATTTGAGGAAGGACGCGTAATCCTGGTGTATCTACACCAAATCGTTGCGAGCCTCGTGTCGTCTTGCCAACGACTATTGCCGCTAGGGCAGTTCGAGGCGGCCAGGATCTTGTGGAATCTAAAGCCAGCGATAATTGACGCGGCAAATCGCGGTGCCGGCTGTGCGTTGGACGACGCATGTTGCTTCATGCCGCTGCTGGATTGGGGCGCGACGGAGCATCCCGCGCTGGGCACCCGGCTATTTATCAGTTGAGTTGTAAATTCGTTGGTGGATTGCGCGACCACTATGGCCTCCCTCGCAGAAAAACAGCGTGAAATCACCGCGGAAGCTTACGCGCCTCCCGGCTGCAAGCGTCCCTGAGCCTTGATTTCGCGCGCGATGAATCCGGGCAAACCGTCCTCGCGGCGACCCACCAAGAGCCTCCTCTCAAAGTTGTTCGTGCATTCGACGTTCAGGACGGCGCAGCCCTCGCGCACCTGCACAATGTTTCCGGCGGATTGCTCGGCGGTGATCAGCTCGCGCTGAAAGTAAATGTGGGTGCTGGCGCGAGCGTGCAATTGACCACCACCGGCGCCACGCGAATCTACCGGCCGCGCCCAGAAGCTCTGGCGACCATGCAATCGAACGAATTCACGGTGAGCGAAGGCGCACTGCTGGAATATGTTCCGGACGCGATAATTCCATTCGCAGGTGCGCGTTTTTCGCAAACTACGACGGTTCACCTTGCGCACGGTGCCGGATTATTCTGGTGGGAGATTGTAGCGCCAGGACGCGAAGCGCGTGGCGAAGCGTTCGCGTACGATTCTGTAGAAATGAAGACAGATGTCATCGCGCTCGGCCAGCCCATCGCCAGCGAACGCATGCGCATCGAGCCGCTCAGACGCTCGACGCAATCTTTCGGCCGCCTGGGACCCTATCGCACCTGGGCCACTTTCTGCATCGCGCAGGTCGGTCACAGCGCCGCGGAATGGCTCACCCTTGAACAGGAACTCCGCGAGCAGGCAGTTCCGTCTAACGAAGCACGGCGAAACTTTGTGGGGTATCAGCACGCTTCCCGCGCATGGCCTCATAGTCCGCTGCGTGGCCGTTCACGGCCGCCATGTGCTTCCCGGGCTGCAAACTCTGTGGCAAACCGCGAAGCAGCGATTGTATGGCCGCGATGCCGTACCGCCCAGAAAGGTGAACTGAGGTTTCATCGCGCATGAATAGCCGCAATATACATTTCAGGGCGATTCAATCGGGAGCAACGCAATGCATTTGACTCCGCGTGAACAAGAAAAATTGCTCATCGTGGTTGCCGCGGACGTGGCCCGCCGCAGGCAAGCGCGCGGCCTGAAGCTGAATTACGTGGAAGCGATGGCGATTCTCTCTTCCGAAGTGATGGAAGCAGCGCGCGACGGCAAGAGCGTCGCCGATATCATGAGCTTCGGCGCAAGAATTCTGAAGCGCGACGACGTGATGGAAGGCGTGGCCGAAATGATCCACGAAGTGCAAGTGGAGGCCACGTTTCCAGACGGCACGAAACTCGTCACCATTCACGATCCGATCCGCTGACCGCCGACGCACGCGGGAGAACGCGCATGAAACCGGGCGAATATTTTCTGAATGAAGCTGCCGGCCCCATCGAAGCAAACGCCGGACGGACGACAGCGCGCGTAATCGTGCGCAATGCCGGCGACCGGCCGGTCCAGGTAGGCAGCCATTTCCATTTTTTCGAAACCAACCGCGAACTGGATTTCGATCGCGACTCCGCCTACGGTATGCGCTTGAATATTCCCGCCGGCACCGCGGTGCGTTTCGAGCCTGGCGAGGAAAAGGAAGTCGAGCTGACCCCGTTCGGTGGCCGCCGCGTCATGCAAGGCTGCAATGGTTTGGTGGAAGGCCCGCTAGATGCAGAGGGCGCGCGGCAAAACGCTCTCGCCCGCGCACAAAAAGCTGGATTCCGCATAAGCGCTCCAGGGAACCGCCCATGAGCTTGAAGATTCCTCGCCGCACCTATGCTGATCTGTACGGTCCCACGACAGGTGATCGCATCCGTCTGGCGGACACCGAACTCATAATCGAGATCGAAAAGGATTTCACGCATTACGGCGACGAGATCACCTTCGGTGGCGCCAAAGTAATTCGCGACGGCATGGGTCAGAGCGCCAGCGCCACCAGACAGCGCGAGCACGGCGCGCTGGACCTCGTAATCACCAACGCAGTGATCCTCGATCACTGGGGCATCGTCAAAGCGGACGTCGGCGTGAAGAACGGCCGCATCGTGAAAGTGGGCAAAGCGGGTAATCCAGACACGATGGATGGGGTAGATCCCGACCTGGTCGTCGGCGCCTCTACCGAAGTAATCGCCGGAGAAAATCTGATCCTCACCGCTGGCGGCGTGGATAGCCACATCCACTTCATCTCACCGCAGCAAATTTACGAAGCGCTCTCAAACGGCATCACCACCATGATCGGCGGAGGCACAGGACCGGCCACCGGCACCGCCGCCACCACCTGCACTCCGGGCGCGTGGAATCTCGCTCGCATGTTACAGGCCGCTGAAGCCTGGCCCATGAATTTCGGTTTTCTGGGGAAGGGAAATAGCGCCACGACCGCGCCGCTCGTCGAGCAAATAGAAGCCGGCGCGTGCGGTCTGAAATTGCACGAAGACTGGGGCACCACGCCGGCGGCGATTGACGCGTGCTTGAAAGTCGCCGACGAATTCGACGTCCAAGCCGCCATCCACACCGACACGATCAACGAAGCCGGATTCCTGGAAGCCACGGTGGCGGCCATTGCCGGACGGGCCATCCACACTTATCACACCGAAGGCGCAGGCGGAGGCCACGCGCCAGACATCATCCGCATCGCCTCGTTCCCGAATATTTTACCGTCGTCCACGAATCCTACGCGCCCATACACAGTCAACACCATCGCCGAACACCTGGATATGTTGATGGTGTGCCACCACCTGAATCCACAGGTCCCGGAGGATGTGGCCTTCGCGGAAAGCCGTATTCGTCCCGAAACGATTGCCGCCGAGGACATCCTCCACGATCTGGGCGTCATCAGTATGATCTCGAGCGATTCACAGGCGATGGGACGCGTCGGAGAGGTAGTCATCCGCACTTGGCAGACTGCGCACAAAATGAAAGTTCAGCGTGGCGCGCTTTCCGCGGCGCAGGCAGGCCCGCTTCCAGCTGATTCCAGCGGCAACGATAATTCTCGCGCCAAGCGTTACGTCTCGAAGTACACCATCAACCCGGCGATCACCCACGGCATGGCTGCGGAGATCGGCTCCATCGAACCGGGAAAACTCGCGGACGTGGTGCTCTGGAAGCCTGCATTCTTCGGCGTAAAGCCTGAATTGATAGTGAAAGGCGGATTCATCGCCTGGAGCGCGATGGGCGATCCGAACGCCTCCATTCCCACGCCACAGCCCGTGATGTATCGCCCGATGTTCGGCAGCTTCGGCGCGGCGATTGCCCCCACCAGCATCACGTTTGTGTCCGAATCGTCTCTCAGTGCCGGTGTCCCACAGAGGCTCGGCCTCAAGAAGCCGGTCGCTCCCGTGCGCAACTGCCGGAGCATCGGCAAGAAGGACATGATCCACAATAGCTTGACCCCCAACATCGAAGTGGACCCCGAAACCTACGAAGTGCGCGTGGATGGAACATTAATCACCTGCGAGCCCGCCCGCGTCCTGCCCCTCACCCAGCGTTATTTCCTGTTTTAGGTCCAGCCAGGTCTTGGCGCCCTGAATGCTACCGCTACCGACTCGCAAGCCCACCTTTTCGGCTCCCGTTCGCCAGGCTTTTTGGCGCTACGAATTGTTCCGCCCGCCAATGTATTGACTCAACAGCGTTAACCTTATTAGCACACGGCCCGGATATTCAGGTTGAGCCCACCCCCCATGCCAATTAGGTTAACACTAGGCGTTGTACCGTTAACTGGAAAGCAACTACAAATTTAGGATTTAGGCGGATTTATGTCGGTCTTGGGGGAATTGCCGGCGTCACGCGTGCGCCGAAGTTCAAACGTGGTTTCACGCGTCGTCGCGGACGAGGCGATTGTGGTTCCCATTCGCCGTGGCGCTGCTGACCTCGACTCCATCTACACCTTCAATGAATCCGGTACGAAGCTCTGGTCCCTGATCGAAAACGGTCTGGATACCACCGCGTTGGCTTCCTATCTTCAATCAGAATATGGGCTTACTCAGGCCGAGGCCCTTTCGGACGCAGAAGCTTTTGTAAGAGACCTGACTCAGGAGGGTTTGGTCGAGCCTGCATAACCAGCAGGCATCACCCCGGCTTTGGCGGCTGGGCACTTGGGAATGATCGAGACAACCTACTCCGCATTCAGCTTGGGCGTGCACCAACGCACGTCCAGCAAGCGCGTTCCGATGGAAGTGTCCATCGAAGTCACGCGCCGTTGTCCATTAGAGTGCCGGCACTGCTACAACAACCTTCCCATGGCGGATCGCGCCGCCCGCAATCGCGAGCTCTCCCTCGAAGAATATCGCCGCCTGCTTGATCAACTCGCCGATGCCGGTTGTTTCTGGATTCTTTTCACTGGCGGCGAAATCTTTGCGCGCGCCGATTTTCTGGACATCTATTCTTACGCGAAATCCAAGGGCTTCCTGATCACCCTTTTCACCAACGGCACCATGATCACGGAACGCGTGGCGGATTTTCTCGCGGAATACCGCCCCTTCGCCATCGAGATCACCCTGTACGGCGCCACCCGCGAGACCTATGACGCGCTGACGCAAATTCCCGGCTCCTACGACCGCTGCATCCGCGGCATCCGTCTATTGCTCGAGCGCAAGCTCCCGTTGAAGCTGAAGACCGTGCCTACGACGGTCAACCGCCACGAAGTCTACGAAATGCAACGCATGGCGGAAGAAGACTTTGGCGTTGATTTCAAATTCGATCCGCTGGTGAATCCGCGCATTGATTGCTCGCAAAGCCCGGTGGAAGTGCGCCTCACTCCGGAAGATGCCGTCGCGCTGGATTTGCACGAGCCGCGGCGCCGCGCCGATTATCTGAAACTGATCGAGCGCGATCTGGCGATGCCGGCCGCCGCTTTCCAGTCCGACAACGTGTACGTCTGCGGCGGCGGATTGTCTTCGTGCGCCATCGATCCCTACGGCCAGATCAGCATTTGCGTGCTTTCCCACCAGGAAAGTTACGACTGGCGTTCAGGCAGTTTCATCGCGGGCTGGGAAGATTTTCTGGGCCGCGTCCGAAGCAAGAAAAAAACGCGCCAGAGCAAGTGCGATGCTTGCCGCATCAAGACGCTCTGCAGCATGTGTGCGGCAAATGGCGAGCTGGAAAAGGGCGACGCCGAATCTCCCGTTGAATTCCTGTGCGAAGTCGCCCACCTGCGCGCCATGGCTCTAGGCGTGGACGTGCCCGCGCACGGCGATTGCGAATGTTGCGAGGGCGGAAGCGCGCACACCAAGTTGCTGCAATCGGCCGAGCGAATCCGCAAGGGTGAGGTGGACGTCGGCGCTTGGACGCCCATGCCTCCCAGCGCAACGCTGCCCATTCTGCAACAGAGCTCTGGCTGCGGCAGCGGCTGTGGATCCTGTGGAGCTCACGCATGAGCAGCGAATTACCTATGCCCGATCAAATTCAGAGTCAGGATCAAAATACGGCGCACGGTGCGAAACCGTACGAAGCTCCGAAGATCATCCGCGTCAGCCTGCGGCCGGATGAAGCTGTGCTGGGCCATTGCAAGACGCCGGGCTCCGCCGGTCCGGCAGCCCCGGGATGCGGCATGGCCCTTGGCGGCTGCATGTCCTTTGGGTCCTGACGTGAGAACTATGAATTTACTAACGCCATCGCAACAACTGCGCGTCACCAGCCCGTCGCAAAGAATCGCGGCGAGCATCGGCGGCATTTCGCTTGGCGCCACATCGGTTGTGGGCGGTCCGGCGCTACTGCCGGACGAAGGACTCGCAGATTTTCTGGTGGCGGACGCGGCCTGCGACCTTGAATTTATCGTGGCATTTGGCGGCCCCTTCGATTCCGCTCCGGGAGAACTGGTTTTCGACTCGCGTGGTCTATGGAAATTGTTTCGCAATTCGGAAGGCTTCTGCTTTCGATTGACTTCCAATTTCATCGGCGTGCTGCCCTACAAACAGGCGATCGTTGCACCGGATTTCAGATCGGGTCGCATCGAAATGTCGCGCGAATATTTCGCCCCCGACCAGCCGCTAAATCCTCTGGAATATCCTCTGGACGAGCTGCTGTGGATTCATCGACTTTCCATGGGTGAAGGCGTGGAGGTCCACGGCTGCGGCGTAATCGCTCCCGACGGACGGGGGCTGCTGCTCACAGGCCACTCCGGAGCAGGCAAGAGCACTTCGTCGCGCTTGTGGTCTCGCCGCGACGGCGCTCGCGTGCTGAGTGACGACCGCATTATTCTGCGCCGCGAACACGGCCGCGTATGGATGTACGGGACCCCGTGGCACGGCGACGCCGGAATAGCCGAGGCCGATCGTGCCCCGCTGGATGGAATTTTTGTTTTGTCCCACGGCCACCAGAACGAGATAAGGCCGCTCAGTCGCACCACAGCGGCCGCGGAACTCTTCGCGCGCAGTTTCGTGCCGCATCACTCAATGGATGCGATCGAATTTATTTTGGAATTTTTCAGCAAGGTAACCGCTTGCGTGCCTTGCTCTGAGTTTTCATTTGTTCCGGATTGCAGCGCTGTGGAGGCCCTGCTCAGTGAAGACATCGGCAAAATTATTGCGGCGTGATTCGTCGCAATTCGCGATGCTGTGCGCGGACGTCCTGCAGCGCGGTTTGCAGGTGCGCTTCCTTGCGCACGGGCAGAGCATGCAGCCGAACGTCCTGAACGGCGATGCGGTAATCGCCGAACCGGTGGATGCACACGAACTGCGGCGCGGAGATATTGCGCTTACTCTCGGTCAGCACGGCGTTTTGCTCCATCGCGTGATTCGCATAGATCCCGCGACCAAGAGAATCATCACGCGCGGCGACGCCGGCCAGCAGGACGACACGCCAGCCGAACTCGTGCTCGGGAGAGCCGTCTGCATCGAACGCGACGGTAAAAGAATTTCGCTCCAGACGCCCGGCACAGCGTTGCTGCATGCGGTTCGCAAACAAGCCTACCGGCTCTGGCACGCCGGCACGCGCAGAATGCAAAAATCTCGCGGCGTACTCGGTCCATGCGCATTGATTCTGCTCGCGACACTATTGCACGCCGCGCCCGTTTCCGCTCAAGCACTGACCATCACAGATACGGCAGCTCCCACCACCGTCGCGCCGGGCGGGACGATTACTTATACCCAGGTACTGCATAACGGCAGCGGCGTCGCAGTGACCAAGCCGCTAACCACCACGCAAAATCTCCCGCCCAACACCACATTCGTTTCAGCTGCAAAAGCTTCCGGCAATCAAGCCTGGACCTGCACCAACACGGCCGGTGTGATCACCTGCAACAACACCAGTGGCGCTAATTATGCGAACGGCGACACAACCACATTCACGATTGTAGTCACCGTCAACGCGGCGACAGCGAACGGCACAGTCATCACTGACACCGTCAACGCCAAGGGCAACAACACCGCGGTCGCCACTGCTTCCGCAAACGTAACCGTTCAGACCCCGGATCTCGCAGCGTCAGAAACGGTAGCGCCAAATCCGGTCGCCACCGGCGCGAATATCACCTACACGGAAACGGTAACGAACAATAGCACCACGGTTGCTGCCGTCGGAGCCACGCTGACGCAAACCACGCCGGCCAACACCACCTTTGTCTCGGCCACTCCACCTGCGGGTTGGACCTGCGGCACAACACCGGCGGTTGGTGCAACTGGATCAATCATCTGCACGGCCAACGCCACCATGGCTGCTTCGACCGCGGTAGGTTTCACTGTCGTAGTAGCAGTGAATCCCGGCGCTCCGGGTGGATCCACAATCACGAATTCAATCACCGTCAGTCAAACCGGAACGGATCCGGTCCCAGGAAATAATACCGCCACCGCTTCTACCACCGTTCAGGGTGCTGATCTTTCCATGACGCAGGTTGCCTCGGCACCGGCTGTCGCTCCGGGCACACCGATTACGTATACCGAAACCGTCACGAACAATGGCCCGAACGCGGCAACTGGTGCCGTGCTCTACCAGCAGACTCCGCCTAACACCACTTTCACTTCAATCGCGCCGCCGGCCGGTTGGACGTGCGGCACCACACCTGCTCCTGGCGGGACTGGAGAAGTACTTTGCTCGGCCAGCGCCAATTTGAACAGCAATACGACGTCGGGAACCTTTACTTACGTGGTCACGGTTAACGGCGGCACCGCGGCCGGCACCACGATCGTGAATTCAGCCGATGTAACTTCCCAGACCACCGACCCGGTTTCATCCAACAACACCACAACCACTTCAGTACTGGTGGAGATTAGCGGCAACGCTGACCTCGCAATTTCGATGACCGCAGCGCCTACGCCGGTGTTTGTCTCTTCCGCGCTGTCCTACACAATTCAAGTGACCAACCTCGGTCTCTCTTCCGCTGCGGGAGTAACCGTGGTGGATACGCTCCCCGCCACACTAACCGGCGCATCCGCAATTACCTCGCAAGGAAGCTGCGGCGCAGTCACCGGCGGCACCATCACCTGCAATCTGGGAACAATCGCGTACCCGCCCACGCCCGTAACCATCACCGTCAGCGGCACCACGCCCGGCACCGCCACCAGTTTGACGAACCAAGCTGTCGTCAGCACTACCAGCACAGATCCCGTCGCTTCCAATAACACCGTGACGGTCCTCACCGTCGCGCAGCCCTTGGTTTGCGCGATGCCCGGAAAAGATGGCGCCGGCGGGACTTTGAGCGGAGTTGTCAACGCGTACTATCCCCCAGCGCTCGGCACCGTCGCTGCCGGTTCCACGTCCATCACATTAGGCGCTGCCGCTGCAGCCCCCGCTGCACAGACACCGATCGCTATCGGCGACTTGCTGCTCGTAATTCAAATGCAGGGCGCGCAGATCAATTCCACCAATACCAGTTTGTATGGCGACGGCGTCCCCGGCGATCCTGCGTCCGGTTCTACCAGCCTCGGCAGTTCAGGGCAGTTTGAATTTGTCACCGCGACGGTTGCGGTCCCGGTTACCGGCGGCACGCTCACATTTACGGGGACTGGCGCGAACGGCGGACTGCTGAACGTTTACACCAGCGCAGCGGCCACCGCCACCCAGGGAATTCAGACGTTTCAGGTGATTCGCGTTCCCCAATACACCACCGCCACTTTCAGCAGCACTCTCACCGCGTTGTCCTGGAATGGCGCGCTCGGTGGCGTGCTGGCTCTCGATGCAGATTCGCAGCTTACTCTCGGCGGAACAGTCAGTCTCGATGGTCTGGGTTTCCGAGGCGCCGGCGGCAGAATACTTGGCGGCGCCGCTGGTCTCGCCACCGACGTCGTAACGTCCTCCACGCTCGCGACCAACGCATCAAAGGGTGAAGGCATCGCCGGTACGCCCCATTACATCGCTCCGGCGCTTGGCACGATTACTACAGCGACCACCGCGGTTAGCACCGGCCAGGCGGTTCTCGAGGGCTTACCCAACGGCAGCTATGCGCGCGGCGCACCGGGCAACGCTGGTGGCGGCGCAACCGACGCGAATCCGCCCGCCAATAATCAGAACAGCGGCGGAGGCGCGGGCGGCAATGGTGGCACCGGCGGAACCGGAGGTTTCGGCTGGAATAGCGCTGGCATCGTGGGAGGCTTTGGTGGCGTGGCCTTCCCGGCCTCCACAAGTGCAGTCGTGATGGGCGGCGGTGGCGGCGCCGGCACATCGAACGACGGTGCCTACTGGGATCCCATTGCCAATACCGGAAACGCCGATTGCGGCGCGAATTGCACCGGCATCTACAGCAGCGGAACCGCCGGCGGCGGCATCGTAATCGTGCACGCTGGCTCGATCACCGGCACCGGAACCATTTCTGCCAACGGTTTGACTGCCCTTCAGGTGGAGAACGACGGCGGCGGCGGAGCCGGAGCAGGCGGCTCAATTTTTGTCTTCGCGAATAGCGGAACTCTTTCTGGGCTCACGGCCAGCGTCGTCGGCGGCAACGGCGGCGTCACATGGCCCGAACAGGCACCCGCAGCCTTCCCCGGGAATCGTCATGGTCCCGGAGGCGGCGGCGGTGGCGGAGTGATTTTCGCGTCGTCCCTTCCCGGGACCACCAGCGTCAGCGGCGGTATTCCCGGTTGGTCCACTCTCGCGAACGATCCATACGGCGCTTCGACCGGTCAGCCCGGAGTGGTTTCGTCGGGGCTCACCATCACCGAAACCCCCGGAACACAATCAGGCGCCTATT
This sequence comes from uncultured Acidobacteriota bacterium, assembly GCA_963748395.1. Lineage (GTDB taxonomy): Bacteria > Acidobacteriota > Terriglobia > Acidiferrales > UBA7541 > Palsa-295. The sequence continues at coordinate 710,108 of CAVVIP010000001.1, forward strand.
GCGCCGGAGCGGATCTCGCGGTTACGAATGCAGGTACGCCCAGTGTCGTCGTTCCAGGGAACAACATCACCTACACCCAAGTTGTCACCAATAATGGGCCGCAGGACGCCGTCAACGCCACATTTACCGAAGCTGTTCCTGGCAATACTACGTTTCAATCGTTAGTGGTAGCTCCCGGTTGGTCGTGCACCACTCCAGCTGTCGGCAGCGCCGGCAATATTAGCTGCACGAATCCCCGCGTCGCGAACGCAGCCACTGGGACGTTTACGCTGGCTGTTCAAGTCATCATCGGAACAGTGAGTGGCACGCAAATCCTTGACACGGCCTCAGTTTCATCCGGCACCAACGATCCCAATCTCGCGAATAACACAGCAAGCGTACTCACTCTGGTGGGTAGCGCGACCAGTGCCAACATCGTCGTCACCAAAACCGCCGCGCCGAATCCCGTGCAGGCCGGCAACAACATCACCTACACCATCGTCGTGAAAAATAACGGCCCGGCCGCTGCCACCAGCGTCACTCTCACCGACGCGATTCCCGCGCATACCACTTTCTCTTCTCTCGCGCAGGCCGGCACCGTGTGGGTTTGCCCCGCTCCCGGCGCTACGGTCAGTTGCACCATCGCCTCGCTGCCCTCGGGAGGCTCCACCACGTTTACTCTGGTGGTCACGGTTACGGCGGGCACCGCATCCGGAACGGTCATCACCAATACCGCCAGCACTTCTACTTCAACGCCGGATCCGAATCCCGGTAGCAACAGTTCCACCGTGAATGTGACTGTGGCTTCCGCGGGCCAATACGATTTGAGGGTCACCAGCTCGGCGACGCCGAATCCCGTGACGCCCGGCAACAACATCACCTTCGCTCAAACCGTTGCGAACGGCGGTCCAGCGTCCGTAACCGGCGTCACATTTACGGATACGGTCCCGGCGCATACCACCTTTGTCTCGCTCGGTATTCCCACTGGTTGGACTTGCCCCACGATTCCAGCGGTAGGCGGCACGGGCGGAATCAGTTGCTGCCCCGGAAGTGCCGGCGTTTGCTCCCTGGCCGCCGTAACCTCCGGCACCAACGTGCAATTCCCGTTGGTCGTCAAAGTGATCGCGGGCACCGTATCCGGTACCATCATTTCGAATACCGCGAATGTTGCTCCTACTACGAATGACGTGAATCCCGCGAACAATACCGCGACTTCCACCACGGTGGTCAGCTCTCCCACCCAAGCCGATGTGGCTATTATTAAAACCGCTGCGCCACAGCCTGTGGATCAAGGCGCAACCCTGACCTACACACTGGCCGTGACGAATAACGGCCCGGCGGTCGCGCAGAACGTCAACGTTACGGATCCTCTGCCCAGCCAGGTATCATTTGTTTCCGTCTCCACGACGCAGGGAACCTGCTCCCAGAGCGCGGGCACGGTTAGTTGCAGCCTCGGTTCCATCAGCGTCGGCGGCCTGGTCGTCATCACCATCAACACCACGGCGGTAACGTTCAGCTCCTCGTCGCTTGTTTCCAATACCGCTACCGTGAGCGCTTCGACCAGCGATCCTAATCTCACCAACAATTCTTCAACCGCGATCTCGACGATCCAGGCGCCTACCGCGGTGCAACTCTCTTCGTTCCACGCGCAGACGCGCCCGGGCGGCGGCGTCGTACTGGAGTGGCGTACGCGTGAGGAAGTTCGCAATCTCGGCTTTCATATTTACCGCGAGGACGCGCAAGGCCGCCACCAGCTCGATCCTTCGCTCATCGCCGGCGGCGCGCTGTTGCTCCGCGGCGCACAGCCTCAGCACCCCGCGAGAACTTATCAGTGGATCGATCCTCAAGGCGGCCCAGGTTCGTCCTACGTGCTCGAAGACGTCGATCTCAGCGGCGTTCGGAACACGCACGGCCCGATAAGCCCCGATTCCACGGTTGTCGAAGCGACTCCCGCGTCTCAGGCGACGCTGCTGAATCAGCTGACAAAATCATTCTCGTTCGCAAGGCCAATGCCATCGCGTCCAGGCGCGCCGGTGCCTCCGCCAGCTTCCCAAGGCGGTGCTGAAGTCTCCAGCGCTTATCTCGACGCGCTCCCGGCGGCGAAAATTTCTGTCAGCGCGGAAGGTTGGTACGTGGTCACCCGCGCTCAACTCCTCGCCGCGGGCTTTGATCCTGGCTCCGACGCACGCTCGCTCCAGCTATACGCCGAAGGTGTCGAACAGCCCATGGCAATCCTTGGCCAGCAGGGCGGCTACCTCTCGAACAATGGCGCCATCGCTTTTTACGGGACGGGAATTGACACGCCGTTCTCCGGCACACGCGTCTATTGGCTCGTACGCGGTTCGCAGCAGGGCAAGCGCATCCCGGTCTCCACTTCGGCAGGTTCCGGCGCATCCAACGTGCAAAGCTTCGCTTCCGCTGTCACCTTGGAACAGCGCACCACCTACTTCGCGGCCCTGCTGAACGGCCCCGATGCCGACAACTTCTTCGGTGCGCTCGTCAGCACGGAGCCGGTGGATCAGGACCTCGCGATTTCGCACTTCGACCCGACTTCCAGTATCCCGTCACAGGTAACCATAACTCTGCAGGGAGTCACGGCGGGCCAGCCACACAGCGTCAGCGCTTCCGTGAACGGTTCGTCCGTTGGAGTTCTGGAATTTAACGGCCAGGATAATTTCAGCAGCACTTTTGCAGTCGAGCAGGGTGTGCTCCACGAAGGCACCAACACCGTCACGCTCACCGCGCTAAATGGCGAGACCGACACGAGCCTGGTCCAATCCATCGTGCTTTCTTTCCCGCATACCTACGCCGCGGATTCCGATTGGCTCCGCGCCGCAGCTCCTGCGGGCGCGCACTTGAAAATCACAGGCTTCTCGAACTCACAGATTCAGGTGTACGACATTTCCGATCCGCTGAATATCATGCAGCTCGCTGGTCCGGTCACTTTCGACAATACCGGCTCGAGCATTTCCGTCACGGTGCCCGGCGCGTCGTCCAGCGCCACGCCGCACACGCTGATCGCCTTCGCGTCCGACCAGATCTCATTGCCCACGGCGATTACCTTCCATCCGCAGAGTTCCCTCGAGCAGCAGCGCGCAGGCGCCGACGTCGTCATCATCACGCATCCTGATTTTGCCTCTACCGTCGCTCCGCTGGTGAACCTGCGCAAATCGCAGCAGCATGAAGTTGCGGTGGTCACCGTGGACCAGCTCTTTGACGCCTTCAACTACGGCGAGCGCAGCCCGTTCGCCCTGCAAAGCTACCTGCGATTCGCCTCTACCCAGTGGCGCGAAAAGCCGCAGTCCGTCCTGCTCCTCGGCGATGCATCTTTCGATCCGCGCGATTACCTGGGCCTCGGTGATTTCGATTTTGTTCCCACGCGCATTATCGAAACGGCTGCGTTCAAGACCGCCTCCGACGATTGGCTCAGCGATTTTCAGGGCACGGGATTTGCCACCATTCCCACGGGACGCATTCCCGCGCGTACTGCTTCGGACGCATCCCTCGTAATTTCCAAAATCGTGAATTACGAACGCGGTATATCGCAGGGCAGTTGGACGCAGCAAGCCCTGGTTATCGCGGACCAGAACGTCGGTGTGGATTTCTCCGGCGAAGCGGACATGGCCGCCGCGCTGTTGCCGCCCTCTCTCATCACCACCAAGATTCTGGCCGACGGCCAATCCACCAGCGTCGTCTCTCAGCAGATCCTGGACGCGGTGAACAGCGGCACACTGCTCGTGAACTACACCGGCCACGGTTCCGAGCAACAGTGGTCCTTCTCCGACCTGCTCGATAATAATTCGGCGGCCACATTCAGCAATGGCGGGCGCCTGCCAGTGTTCTTGCTCATGGATTGCCTGAACGGCTTCTTCCATGACGTCTACGCCACCAGTCTCTCCTCGGCTCTGTTGTTTGCGCCGAACGGCGGCGCTGTGGCCGTCTGGGCCTCATCCGGCTTCACCACCGCACCGCCGCAGGCCGCGATGGACCAGGCGCTGCTCCGAACGCTGGCGGCCAATCCTTCGCAGCCGCTCGGCCGCTCCATCTTGACGGCCAAGCTCAACATCACCGACCCGGATGTTCGCCGCACGTGGATCCTCTTCGGCGATCCCGCCATGCGCGTCGCATTTCCACCCGCATCCTCGACCTCCACGGTGAAGGCACACACGACTCCCGCAACGCAGCACCCACACTAAAGCTCAGTCGCGCTGGCGTCCCGCCGGTTCAGTTGCAGTTGCTGTCGTCTTTGAGTTTGTAGCGGCCGGTTCAGTTTCATCGAGCCGGGCAACCCTTGCCTTTGGTTTCGTGAATCGCCCGGCGGGCGATTCATCCCGAAATTCGGCGGCGCCGAGTCGAAGGGTAGCGGTGCACTTCAGTGCGCCATCTGCGACGCTGGAAAATTCCGCGAAATTCTGAACAACCGCGCCGATAGAGCAGGGAATTCCTGTCAACTCCGGGATACAATCGTGGCGGGGCATCAACGATGCAAGACCTTGCGAAACTTTCCAAACTAATCGCCATCATCGCGCTCGGCGTACTCGCGATCGTCTACGCAGGCGACTACGCCCTACTGCACCACAAAATGGGCCAGAATGGCGGCGCCGACGCCCTCGGCACCGTCACCTCCTACTACGGTACCGCCCTCAAAGACGGCAAAATGGAAATTTTCACCGACCAGCCCCAAGTCGAGACCTGCGTCCACTCCCTGTTCCCTCATTCCGGCTATCGCCCCTGCTGGTACGCCAGCCGCAACAACGTGAAGCCCATCGGGTAAGCATTTTCCTGCGAAGCCATCTCTCGCGACTTGCGGATCCTCAACGCCTGCGCTTGCGTGGCCGTGGCACGCGGCTTTCAGCGTTCGCAGCGGTTTGCAGCAGTTGCAGCAAAGCCTGCGCGTCCCGCGTGAGCGCGCGGTGGCGCGGATAAATCACGTCAAGATTCCTCCGCAGCGGCTCTTCATCCACGATCTCGATCGCCACCAGTTTGCCTTTGCGCAGTTCGTGCGTCACCGCGATCAGCGGCAGAAAACTCAGCCCCAGCTTTCGTTCCACCATGCGCTTGGCCGCTTCGATCGTCTCCACTTCCAGCACCGTATTCGGCAGCTGGCCTGCCCGGCGAAATAATCCCTGGCTCAGAGTCCAATCGCTCGAACCGCGATCAAAGAAGATCAGCGGCATAGCCTCCACATCTTCCAGGCGCACCCGCCGTTTCCGCGCCGCCGTATGCTTGGGATGGCCCACCAGAATCAGCGGATCGTCGCGCAGCGTCATGGTCTCCACTTCCGGATGGTTCAGCGAGCGCGCCACGCCAATTTCAGCTTCCCCGTCGAGCACCATCTTCAGAACCTGTAGAGACGTGCCAGAGCGCAGATTCACCAGCACCTTTGGATTCGCCGCTTGGTAATCCTTCATCACGTCCGGCAGAAAATATGTGCACACCGAAAGCGCGGCCGCGATACTCAAGCTGCCGCCGGCGGAAGGCTGCAGTTCATGCACCGCTTGTCGCGCGCGTGTCACGTCGCGCAGCAGTTGCTCAGCGTGCGGACGTAGAGCCTTTCCCGCGGGCGATACTGAGAGGTTTCCACGCACCCGCGCGAAGAGCTTCACGCCCAGCCCGTCCTCTAGCGCGCGAACGCGCGCGCTTACTGCCGGTTGACTGATATTCAACGCCGCGGCCGCCCGATGAAACCCCCCGTAGGTGAGCACCGCTAAAAACGTCTCGATCTGATCGATTTCCATGATGCCTCGCGGAGTCAGCCAGCCTCTTCGCGCGCCAACGCCCGAAACTGCTCACCAACGCAGCAGGGAATTGGCTTGCCAGGGGCAGTACCACGCAATTTGGTACCGCCGTTGGAAACTACCTGATAAGCATATTCTATCAATATGATAAGGACAATCAGTTTGACTGATTGCCTCGCCTGCCCGACACTACGTCTCAGTCGCCAGCGGTTCCACGGACCACGAGCGCTTCACCAAACCGCTCACTTCCAGCCTGGCTGCTCCGGCCCCTAGGCACCCAGTCCCGATATTGCGAAGGAAAGCTCAGAACCATTCGGCATTCTTCAATCAACGAGGTCTCAACCAATGACCACCAACGGCAATCACCGCAACCTCGAACATTACTGGAAAACCGATTTGCGCTGGGAAGGCATCACGCGCCCCTACTCACAAAAAGACGTCGAACAGTTGCGCGGCTCCGTTCACGTAGAGCACACGCTCGCCCGCATGGGTGCACAACGCCTCTGGCAATTGCTGCAGGACGATCTTTACGTTGCCGCGCTGGGTGCCCTCACCGGCAATCAAGCCGTGCAGCAGGTTGCCGCCGGTCTGCAGGCGATATACCTCAGCGGTTGGCAAGTCGCAGCCGACGCCAACGACGCCGGACAAATGTATCCGGATCAAAGCCTCTATCCCGCGGATAGCGTGCCCAACGTCGTGCGCAAATTAAATCAAGCCCTGGCGCGCGCGGATCAAATCCATCACGCCGAAGGTAAGAACGGAACTCATTGGTTTGCGCCAATCGTCGCCGATGCCGAAGCTGGATTCGGCGGCAATCTGAACGCGTTCGAGCTGATGAAGGCCATGATCGAAGCTGGCGCCGCCTGCGTACATTTCGAAGATCAATTGTCTTCAGCGAAGAAGTGCGGGCACCTCGGCGGAAAAGTACTCGTCCCCACGGTCGAAGCGATTCAGAAACTCGTCGCGGCGCGCCTCGCCGCTGACGTGATGGGCGTCCCGACGCTGATCATGGCGCGCACCGATGCCGACAGCGCCCACCTGCTCACCAGCGACATTGATCCGCGCGATCGCGAGTTCCTCACCGGCGAACGGACCCCCGAAGGATTTTTCAAGATTCGCGGCGGTCTGCGCTCCGCAATCGCCCGTGGCCTCGCCTACGCGCCGTATGCCGACCTGGTCTGGTGCGAAACCTCCAAGCCGCATCTCGGCGAGGCTCGCCAGTTTGCCGAAGCGATTCACGCCAAGTATCCCAACAAAATGCTGGCCTACAACTGCTCGCCCTCTTTCAACTGGCGCAAGAATCTCGATGACGCAACCATCGCCAAATTTCAGCGTGAACTCGGCGCCATGGGCTACAAATTCCAATTCATCACGCTCGCGGGATTCCACGCGCTGAATCTTTCCATGTTCGAGCTGGCGCGCAATTACAAGCAGGACGGCATGACCGCCTACTGCCGCTTGCAGGAGAAGGAATTCGCGAGTGAGCAGGCTTTTGGCTACGAAGCTGTAAAACACCAGCGGTTCGTCGGTACGGGTTACTTCGACGCGGTACAACAAGCGATCACCAGCGGCACGGCTTCCACCACCGCGCTCGCCGGTTCCACCGAAGCAGCGCAATTCCAGCAATCGAAGCCGGTGCATCTCCACGCGCAGCCAATCAAGGAAATGCGTCAGGCAGCTTCAGCCGACTAAGCCGGGCGCGCACGCCAAATTTGGGGGCAGACAAAAAAGGGGCGAGCTCATCAAGCCCGCCCCTTTTCGCCGCCCGCAGGCCATACGTTAGCCGTGTCTCGCCGTAACGATCTTCGAAGTTGTAATCGCCTGGCCCACATGCCGCTGCGTGTGGTCCGCAACGTGTACCAGCAGCCCGCCAACCGTCGTCGGCAATCTCTTCAAACCGACAACCCGGGCATCCTCCAACCGATCCACATCGAAACGCCGAATACGCGTCGCGCTTTGCTCTAAAGCAGCTTCCAATTCCGCAAATAATTCGCCGCGTGTAGCGTCGGCCCCAAGCTCGGCCTTAAGCGCCGCGATCTGTTCGTTGTCGAGCTGGTTTCCTTCCGCGTAACTCAGCAGCCGGTCAATGCTGCGCGCAATATGCCGGATGTGAAACGCCACGGAAGCAACGCCGTCGGGCCGAGAATTCAATTCGTCGTCGCTCAAGGTTCCGCACCAGCGCAGAAGATCTTCCTTGGCAAGCTCGAGCGCGTGTAGCACTGCTCTCGGTACCGCCGCAACATCCGTCAGCGTTCCGCGCAACCAAGGCTCAGGCATTCTCAATTCAGTCATCCGCGCGCCTCCCTTCCCAAGCTACCTGAAATCGCGCGCGCGATATAGATCCATAGCAGCTAGATGTAAGTGTTCAGTGGGGCGGGGAAGCGCTTTGTGCAGCTGGGCTCTCAACAGGCTCTTTCGCATCTGTCGCCTGCGTCCCTGGTGACGGGCTGGCTGCACCGGGGGCGGTCGGATAAGCCGGCTGCGGCTTCACCAGATATTGCACGATCAAGGAAATGCGTCGGTTCGACGGATCCATTGGCGCATCAAGCTTGCGCAGCCGCTGGTCCGCAAATCCCCGCACTTGCGTCACTTGATTTTCCCCGATTCCGTTCAACTGCATCAGCCGCCGCGCCGCATTGGCGCGATCCGCCGAAAGCTCCCAGTTGCTGTAGTTGCGCCCCTTGGAATAGGTCTTGGCGTCCGTGTGCCCCTCAATCGCCAGCTTGTTGGGCAGCTTTCCCAATTCTTGTGCCAGCACGATCACGATATCTTGCCCATCGCGATTCAAGTTGGCGCTGCCAATTTCGTAAAACGTGCCCTTGGCCGATTCCATCAGCTCGATTCGCAATCCCTCATTCGTAACCGTCATATCAATGTGATTTTTCAATTTGTCGAAGTTGGGCACTTCCCGGATCGCCTTCTGCAATTGTTCCTTCAGCTGCTCCATATTGTCTTTGTTGATGACGAAGTTTTCCGCCGCTCCCACCATGTCGCTTCCCACACGTTTCGAAGTTCCGGTGGGATCCTTGAAATACCCCCCGACCGCCTCCTGCACCTGTTTGCTGCTGTTCAACAGCCACAGCACAATGAATAGCGCCATCATAGCCGTCACGAAATCCGCATAAGCTACCTTCCACGCGCCGCCGTGTTGGCCGCCATGGCCGCGTTTCCTTTTGATGACGATGATCGGAGATTTTGCTGGCACGTGGGATCGGGACCGTCCTTATTAAAATTATGCCGCTACAGCCACGGGCGCCGCGCCTTTTTCCTTGATGTACATTTCCGCTTCCTGGAACGCAGGCCGCACCCGGCCAGGAATCGCTCGCCGCCCGATTTCCACCGCCAAGCTCGGCGCCGTGCCCTTCATGAACGCGACGATGGTCACCCGCAGCACCTGGTAATATGCGTGCTCGTCTTCCACCGCCTTGGCCATGTTTGCAGACAAGGGCCCGACCAACCCGTAACACAATAAAATTCCCAGGAACGTGCCCACCAGCGCCGCCGCTACCTTCTTTCCAATTTCCTCCGGCGGACCGCCCAACGACCCCATCGTGATCACCACGCCCAAAACCGCCGCCACGATTCCCAGGCCCGGCAGGGAATCCGCCACCGCGGACAATGACACGATCGGAGCGTTAGCCTCTTGATGATGAACTTCCATATCGTTCTCGATCATCTGATCGGCGTCAAACGGCTCGATCCCACCAGTGGACGCCATGCGGATCGAATCGCACACGAATGCCAGCGCGTGGCGGTCCTTCAGAAATTGTGGATATTTCGAAAAAATCGTGCTTTGCTCCGGACTGTCGCTGTCGGTTTCCAGCGCCATCAATCCATCGCGCCGCGCGCGCGTGAACAGCTCGTACAACATTTTTAGAGTGTCGAGATACTTCTGCTTGCCGAATTTCGAGCTGCCGAACGCCCCCGCGATTCCGCTGCCGATCCTTTTCAGTATGTGTATTGGGTTCGCAATCAGCACCGTGCCGATGGCCGCGCCCACAATCGTGATCAGTTCGGCGGGCTGCAGCAATACTCTGAAGTTGCCATGCTCCATCAGGTAGCCGCCTGCCACCGCGCCGAACACCACCACGATTCCTATGATTATGAACATCGCGCTCAGAACCTCACTCCAATTCCTGCTAATCCGTACCCGCTAGTTCTTGATCGTCACGCGATCGCCGCCAGCCGCCACGCTCGTCGCCAGCGCCTTCTCCGCCCGTCGCAGCAGCGAATTCTCATCGTCCCCAATCATCACCGTAGTTCCTCCGAACGACGCTGTCACCGGCAGTTCATCGCCCCACCAGGCGATCTTCGTATTGTTCACCGTATTTCTCAGCCGATCCGCCGTCTTATTCAAATCCAGCCCTGTGTATTCGGTCAGCACGGCCAAAAATATGTTTCCGCCGGAGTGCCCCACAAAATCTGTCGGGCGCAGGCCGCTCTCCAACGTTTGCGCCACCGCTCGCAGCGCCGCCGTCACCGCCGCCGCACCGTAAGCCGCGCCGAATCGTTCCATCGCATCCACTTGAATGCACAAAATGCTGCACGGCATGCGGTGCTCGGCATACGTCGTCAAGCTTTCGCGCAAATGTGTGTGGATGTACCCCGCGCTCAATACGCCGGTCGCTTCGTCTAGGCAGCCGTACGATGCCAGCTTTCTGTGCCGGCGGTCCACGTAGAACGCCCAGGGATCGGCATCCATGGACTCCGCGGCTCCAATCACCCCGCCGGCGCCGTCCCGTATAGGAATCGCTCGGATGCGCACACTCACTTGGTGTCCGGCCTTGTGCCGCAGCGTCACCTCCGCGATCGCCGGCCTGCCGTCCCGCAACACGCTCGCCAGCGCGCCGCCAATCTCGCAAACGCCGTTCTTGCCCTGTTCTTTTTGCGGCGGAAAAAAATCCCGGCAAAAATGTCCTACCACGTCCTGCCGCAGGTGCCCCGTGATCGTTTCCGCTCCGTCGTTCCAGAACTGAATTTTCTGGTCGCAGTCCACCATGTATATGCCAGTCTGCATTTGCTCCAGCACAGCTCGATAGATTTCAGGGTCTGCAAACGCGGACATGGCACCGCTCCATTAAGAATCATCGGTCAAATCCCCCACAAGATTAGGCTGCACCGGCCTGCGGTTGCCTAGGCGTTGCATTTATAGCGGCGCACTTCAGTGCGCCATATAAGCCGACGCACGACTTCATCCGCTGAGCTACCGACGCCCAGCCATCACCCACGCGCTCAAAAAATCACCATTCACGCACCCGTAACACTCCTCTAATAGTATGCTGAGGCTCATAGGCGCTCGTTCCTAGGCGCCTCGCACAAAGATCAGGAGAGAATCTCGGATGGAAAAAAGAAATTTCCTTTTTGTTTCCCTCACCGGCCTCATCAGTGACATCGCCTGGCAGGTTTCCAAGGAAGGCCACGAGGTCCGCTATTTTATCCAGGACAAAAAGGAGCGCGACATCGCCGACGGCTTTGTCGCCAAATCAAAAGACTGGGAGAAGGACGCCGATTGGGCCGACATCCTCATTTTTGACGACACTCTTGGCCAGGGCGAAAAAGCCAAAGCCCTGCGCGCGGCCGGCAAAAAAGTAATCGGTGGCACGCCTTACACCGATCGCCTGGAAGACGACCGCTCCTTCGGCCAGGAAGAACTCAAGAACGCGGGCGTCAGCATCATTCCCTACGGTGAATTTTCGTCCTTCGACGACGCCATTGACCACGTTGAGCAGAATCCCGGCCGCTACGTCATCAAACCCAGTGGCGAGGCGCAGAACGTCAAGCGCCGCCTCTTTGTGGGCGAAGAAGACGACGGCCAGGACGTAATCCACATGCTGGAGGCCTACAAAAAAGCGCTCTCCGACGAGATTAAAGTTTTCCAGCTGCAGCGGCGTGTTACCGGAGTCGAAGTCGCCGTCGGCGCATTCTTCAACGGCAAGTCGTTCGTCTACCCGATCAACATCAATTTCGAACACAAGAAGCTTTTCCCCGGTGAAAATGGTCCGCCCACCGGAGAAATGGGCACCACCATGTTCTGGAGCGAAGCGAACCACCTGTTCGATCAGACCTTGCTGAAAATGGAAACCAAGCTCGCCGAAGAGGGCTACATCGGATACATTGACCTGAATTGCATCGTCAACCACCACGGCATCTACCCGCTGGAATTCACTTCGCGATTTGGCTATCCCACCATCAGCATTCAGCAGGCCGGAATGATTACTCCCATCGGCCAATTTTTCTGGGACCTCGCCAACGGCAACGATCCGAAACTCAAAGTTCGCAGCGGCTTCCAGATCGGCGTCCGCATCGTCGTGCCACCGTTTCCATTTGACGACGATGAAACTTTCGATTCTTTCTCCAAGAATGCCGTCATCGTTTTCAAAAAACCACCCACCGACGAAATGCACATCGAAGACGTCAAACAAGTGAACGGCCAGTGGCTCGTCGCCGGCACCTCCGGTGTGATTTTGGTGGTCGTGGGCCTCGGCCAGACGATGAAGCAAGCCCAGACCCAGGTCTATTCCCGCATCAAAAACGTCCTGATCCCCAACATGTACTACCGCACAGACATCGGCGACCGCTGGGTAGAAGACAGCGACCGCCTCCACACCTGGGGCTATCTCCGCTAAGCTGTTGTCGCTGCCTTTGAACTTGTAGCGGCCGGTTCAGTTTCATCGAACCGGCCAGCCGTTGCTGTGGTTTGCCATTGTAGCGGCGCACTTCAGTGCGCCAGCAGTCGCGTGCCTACCACCCACCCGCCCTAACTTGTCAACAACTCCTCCCTACGCTAAAGTAACCGCTCTTTTAGGGAGCGCTCCCCAAAATGCCCGTAGTCGCCGGAAAAGAAAAACTCAAAGTTCTGATCCGCCGCGCCGCGATCCAGAAACGCGTCCGCGAAGTGGCCCGTCAGATCACCACCGATTTCCAAGGCCAGCGCGTTCATCTCATCGGCGTCCTCAAAGGCGCCTGCATTTTTCTTTCCGACCTGGTCCGCGAAATCAACCTCGAGACCTCCATCGATTTCATCGCCGTCTCCAGTTACGGCAAGAACAAAGAAAGCTCCGGCCAGGTACGCCTCCTGAAAGACCTCGACAGCAGTATCGAGGGCCTGAACGTAATCGTCGTGGAAGACATCCTCGACACTGGCATCACCCTCACCTACTTGTTGCGCGTGCTGGAACAACGCAAGCCCAAATCCCTGCGCATCGCCGCGCTGCTCGATAAACCTTCGCGCCGCATCAAACAAGTCAAAGCTGATTACATCGGTTTCCAGATCCCCAACGATTTCGTCGTCGGCTACGGCCTCGACTACGCCGAACGCTATCGCAACCTGAAAGACGTCTGCATCCTCACGCTTCCACCGGAATAATCATGGCCCTCACCGAATCCGAAATCGCCCGGCTGATCGACCACACGTTGCTCAAACCGGACGCCACTCAGAACGAAGTCCGCAAAGTCTGCGAAGAAGCCTTGCAATATCACTTCGCCTCCGTCTGCGTGAATCCCTGGAACGTCGCGCTCGCGGCCGAGATACTCCGCGGCAGCACCGTAAAAGCCTGCACCGTCACCGGATTTCCCCTCGGCGCCAGCCTGCCCGAAGTAAAAGTGTTCGAGACCCAGAAATCCATCGAATGTGGCGCGCAGGAAATAGACATGGTCATTAACGTCGGCGCACTGAAGTCCGGCCTCCTGGAAGCGGTTCAGGCAGATATTCGCAGGGTCGTCGCAGCCAGCCATCACGGTGGCGCGCTTTGCAAAGTCATCATCGAAACCTGCCTGCTCACCCGCGACGAAAAAATCCAAGCCTCGCTCGCCGCCAAAAATGCCGGCGCGGACTTCGTGAAAACCTCCACGGGCTTCAGCTCCGCAGGCGCTACTCCCGAGGATGTTCGGCTCATCCGCGAAACTATCGGCCCACACACCGGCGTAAAAGCTGCCGGAGGCGTGCGTACCCTCGAAGACCTGCTGAAAATGGTTGACGCCGGCGCCACCCGCATCGGCGCCAGCGCCGGCGTCAAAATCATCGAGCAGTTGCGCGCGGGAAAATCATCCGCAACCTCCGGCGCTACCACCGGCGACAAATATTGAAAAATTCAAAGCGGGCGCATCTCGGGGGCAAGCTCTCCACACGTGCCTGCTATAATGGATTGATTCTGCGCCCGCTGTTTTCGGCATCGTGAGGAAGCCCGCAGCGGACGCCAGCATTTCCCCGGCGGGGGTTGGGGAGTTTCAAAGTTAACCAAATGGACGCGGCAAAACCCATATCCAAACTCGACGTTCCGGCGGACGCTCTCAAGGTTTTAGCGGAGCTCAGCCAGGAGATCAACGCGTCGCTCAACCTCGATGAGGTGCTGCCCAGCGCCGCTGCGTTGATCAAGCGTCTGATTGACTACGAAATCTTCGCGGTCGTTCTGCCGGAAGAAGGCACCGACCAGATGTATTTCCGTTTTGCCATCGGCCACCGCAAGGAAGTCGTCGAACACTGGCGCATTCCCATGGGCGAAGGCATCATCGGCGCGGCTGCCGCCACGGGCCAGGCGATTCGCGTCGGCGACGTCCGCGCGGACCCGCGTTACCTCAACGCGCTCGATGCCGTTCGTTCAGAACTCGCCGTCCCGCTGATCGTCCGCGGCCGCGTGATCGGAGTTCTGGACATCGAAAGCAGCGAACTCGACTATTTCACGCCCTATCAACAGAACATCCTCACGCTGGTGGCATCGCGCATCGGCACGGCCATTGAGAACGCCAAGCTCTACGAACACGAACGCAATCAGGCTGAAACTCTTTTGCTTCTCAACGAAGTCGGCCGCGAAGCGAACTCTACTTTGTCCGTCGAAGAGGTCCTCCGTCGCGCCGCAGAACTCACCAAGCGCCTCATCAATTACCAAATTTTCAGCATTCTCCTCTACGACGAGGCCGACAACGTTTTCCGTCACCGGGTTACCGTGAAGTTCGGCCAGCGCGTTCAGGAAAAATTTGCCGTCCCGGCGCACGAAGGCATCGTAGGCGCCGCCGCGTCTCTGAAACGCCCCGTCGTCGTTCCAGACGTCACTCTCGACCCGCGCTACCTGCTCATCAATCCCGAAACGCGCTCCGAGCTGGCTGTCCCCATGCTCAATAAAGACCGCGTCATCGGCGTAATGGATTTGGAGAGCCCTCAGCTCAATTATTTCACTCCGGACCACGTGCAGGCTCTTTCGATTCTCGCCGCGCATCTCGCCGTCTCCATCGAAAATGCCCGCCTCTACGAACAGCTCGCCCGCGACGAAGCGCGCATGGAGCGCGACCTTAGTGCCGCTCGCCGCATTCAAGGCGCTCTGCTTCCGCGTTTGCCCGGCCCGGAATTCGGCCTGGAAATCGCCGCCCGTGTCGTTTCTTCTCGCGAACTCAGTGGCGACCTCTACGATTTTCTCCGTTATGGTCCGCAGGAATTGGCCATCGCCATGGGTGACGTTAGCGGGAAGGGAAGTGCCGCCGCGCTCTACGGCGCCGTTGCCATCGGCACGCTGCGCAGCCTGGGTCCGCAGAAGCATCGCCCCGCCGAAATGCTCCGCGCCATCAACGGATTTCTCGGCGAGCGCCGCATCGAAGGCCGTTTCATGACTCTGTGTTTCGCCACATGGCACCGCGGCCGCCACAAATTACGCATCGCCAACGCCGGACAGGAAGAACCGTTCCTCTATCACGGCGGTCGATGCGAACGAATCATGCTAGCTGGTTTTCCGCTGGGAATGTTCGAGGAATCCACCTACGATCAGCGCAGTTACATTCTGAATGAGGGCGACATCGTCGTATTCCATTCCGACGGCATTGGCGACACGCAAAACGCCACCGCCGAATTCTTCGGCCACACCCGCTTGGCCGACCTGATTACCGAAAACCACCAGCTCACCGCCGATGGCATCGCCGACCGTATCCTCGAAGAAGTAGACGCCTTCTCCGGCGGCGCCCACCCCTTCGACGACCGCACCCTTCTCGTCCTCAAAGTAAAGTAGCCACCTTCGTACTGCTTTGGCTGGCTAAGGTTTGGGCTTGCGAAATACAACGCAGTACATTTCGTGGAACTCATCGCGGCTGGGCCAATCATTGGAAACGGCCTCGACCTAGAAGCCGGCAGCGGTGAGTTCGCTGATAAGGATTTTTCGCGGAATGCCATGTCCGCCGCGGTTTTTCGGCACGCCGTCCGGTATCACCGATCCCTCGTGCGGATCCTCGTCAATCACTGCCAGCCGCCCGCCAGCTTTTAACGACTGGAAAAAACTTGCATCTACTTCAGCTGGTTTTGTGAGGTGATGATAGACGAGCCTCATAAATATGGAATCACAGCAACTCGGCGAAAGATTGGTTTCGGCCTCACCCGCTTTGACGACCGTGATGTTCCTTTGTTTCGCTGATAATTCCTGAAGGTGAGCCAGCGCTTCGGAATCGAGCTCCGTGCTATAGATCCTTCCTGAGGGGCCAATGAGGTGAGCGGCCGCAAGAGTTAACTTCCCATTCTTCGCGCCGATTTCTGCCACCACCGTCCCGGGGTGCCAATTCAACAATGTCGCCAAGCGGTCGGCCTCTGCCTGAAAGGTGTCCTGCCCATGGCAGGGCGCTGCACCAAGTACGCAAAGAACGATCGCGAAGATAAGGGAGCGTCGTGCCATAAGCCGCAGCGCGTCAGGCGAATCCTATCGGCGGAAGGACGGAAACTCAAGTGCGAGCACTTATCGTGCCGGCCTAATCCACCTTTGTCACAACCGCCGGCGTCTTCGCTCGCTTCAAACGCACAAACGTATTCACCGACTCGTTAAACATCCCTTGCTGATCCACAAACGTCATATGCCCGCTCTTCGGCAAAATCACGATCTGCGAATCCGCAATCTTTTCGTGCATTTCCTGCGATAGAGCGGGATCACACTCGTCGTGATCGCCGGCAATAATCAGCGTAGGCACATGAATCGTGTGCAGCCGCTCCACGTACTCGACCGACTTCAAATTTCCATCAATCACATATTCGCCGTGCGAACCCCACATCTCGCGATACAAATCCCAAGGCAACCCTGCAACATTCGTGGGATCGTAATTCGGGTCCGGATGATTCTGATAGAGGTAAGGAAAATAGCCCCCGCCCCACGCCGCAGTCATGTACTCGTTCGTGTAGCGGAGTTTCTCGTAGTCCTTCCCGTGTCCGTAAAGTCCCGCTTTCTCTTCGCGATCAATTTGTTCGCGTACTTCGGCCGGCGCCGCCGCTTTGATTCGCGCCAGCACCTGATTCATTTGCGCGGTGCTCGCGAACGTGCTGCACAAAATCAAATGGCTCAAATTATTTTGATATTTCAACGCGTATGCCTGCGCCAGCACGCCTCCGTAGGAATGTCCCAGCAGCGAGATTTTCCCCAGCACCAAACCCTGCCGCACCGACTCCACATCCTCCACCATATTCTCCACGGTGTATCCCGCAGGATCGTCCAGCTTTTGCGAACGCCCCGAGCCGCGCTCATCAATAAAAATCAGCCGGTTCTGTCGCGCCAGAGGCAGCAGATACGGCAGAAAGTAATCGTGCGAACCGCCCGGCCCTCCGTGCACGATCACGATCGGCGCGCCGCGTCCGATCGTCGTGTAGTAAATCAACACGCCGTGCGAATCGATGTACCCTTCCTGAATAGGATAATCCGCCACGGCGATTCTCCGCGGCGCCACCGTCGCTTCGCTCGCTGGCTGTTCCGGTGTCGCCTGCGCTGCCTGCCCGCGCAGCCCTGGCGCGCCGCCGCACGCGCACACCAATAACGCGAGGCCAAAATAAGCCGTCAATCGCATGTTGTTTCCTCCGGGAAAGAAACTCCTGCTGCTCAGCGCTCTCCCCACCGCAGCTTGCTGCGCAGAATTTCGTAATACGTTTTTCGAGGCGGGCTTACCACTTGCACTTTCGTCGCGGCCTTTGTGATCACCACGCGGTCCTGCGGCTGCAACTGAAATCCAATTTGCCCATCGAGTGTCAGGTAAACGGGCTCGCCGGACGCCGAAAAATCCAGCTCCACGTGCGCTGTATCCGGCACCACCAATGGGCGATTCGTCAGCATGTGCGGGCAGATCGGCGTAATCACAAACGCATCTAGATCCGGATGAATGATCGGCCCGCCCGCGGCCAGCGAATACGCCGTGGAGCCAGTCGGAGTAGCTACAATCAGACCATCCGCACGATAGCGTCCCACGTGGTGATGATCTACGTGCACGTCGAAATCCAGCATGCGCGCCAGCGCCGCCTTGTTCGCCACCGCGTCATTCAACGCCGTCAGCCGCTCGGCCGGTTTATTACTGTGCACAATTTCCGCGTCCAGCATCATCCGTTCGCTGGTAAGGTGTGCGCCCGCCAAAATTGTTTCCAGCACCGGATACAATTCATCCAGCGTCACGCTCGTCAAAAATCCCAGCCCGCCCAGATTCACCGCCAGTATCGGAACGTTGTGCCCGCCCAGCGATCGCGCCGCTGCCAGCAGCGTTCCGTCTCCGCCCAGTACGATCAGCAGATCAACTTTCGCCGCCATTTCTTCCCGCGTCATCGCCGGACCGGTCGGGTCCAGCGTTGTCCGCGTTCGCGGATCCACAAAAACTTCCACCTTACGCGCCTCCAGCCAGCGCTTCAGGTCCGGAACCACGGCCGTGACCATCTCGGGGATTGGTTTGCAGATAATGCCGGCGGCGTGAATCATGTTTGGAGGCAGAATTCTACTCTACCCGCGAGCGCGGGCGTGGAGAAAAAACTCCTGGTTGCCTTCCGTCCCCGGCAGGTGGCTCGGGCGCAGTCCCAGAACTTCCAGGGCGCAAGCTGCAGCCGCCGCCTGCACGCGTTCGATCGCTTTCTGGTGCAAGGCCGCGTCCCGCACGATCCCGCCCTTGCCGATTTCACTTTTCTCCAGCTCAAACTGCGGCTTTACCAGTATCAGAAAATCCGCGTCAGCCTTCGCGACAGGCACCACGGCAGGCAAAACCTTCGCCACTGAAATAAAAGATACGTCCATGGTCACCAGCGCAGGCCGCTCTACGATGTCCTCGGGCCGCAGATAACGCGCGTTCCGTTCAACAGCGGTAACGCGCGGATCCTGCCGCAATTTCCAGTCCAGCTGATCCAAACTCACGTCCACCGCAAAAACGCGCAACGCTCCATGCTGCAGCAAACAATCCGTAAACCCGCCAGTCGAACTCCCCACATCCATGCAAGTCCTGCCCTGCGGCGAAATCGCGAAATCCTCCAGCGCCCCTTCCAACTTCAACCCGCCCCGGCTCGCATATCGCAAGCTCTCGCCAATAATCTCCACCCGCGCATCCGAAGCCACCTGCGACCCAGGCTTCTCCATCTTCTGACCGTTCACCAGCACATTCCCAGCCAGCAGCACCGCCTGCGCGCGCTCCCGCGAAGGCGCCAGCCCGCGCTCCACAATCAAAACATCCAACCGTATTTTCCCAGGCTTGCGATTCGAATGGCTCTTGCCGGAAGCAAATGTCTCAGAAGTGTTTTTCGATTTCATGCGTAAAATGCAGAATAATCGTGCCCGCCGTTTGCTCTGTGCTCTCCGATTTTCTCTGTGCCCTCTGTGTTAATCTTTTCGCCTTACTCTGCGCCGTCTGCGTTAGTTAGTTGCAGCAGCCGTTTCCGGAGCTCAATCGCAAACCCTCAAGACCGCCGCGCCACCAAAAATTGCGCCAACTGCCGCAGCCGCGCCCCCCGCTCCCCACAGAATTCGAGTTCCTTCAAAGCCTTCGTTTCCAGCTCCGCCGCAATATCCCGCGAAACTTCCAGCCCATGCAGCGCCGGATAAGTCGCCTTCTTCTGCGCTTGATCCTTGCCCGCGGTTTTCCCCAGCGCCGCCGACGATTCCTCCACGTCTAAAATATCGTCCACCACCTGAAATGCCCAGCCGATATTCTCGCCAAACGCCAGCAGCCGCGTAATATCCGTGCGATCCGCGCCGCCCGCAATCGCGCCCGCCACGATGGACGCGCGAATCAACGCCGCCGTCTTCGACCGGTGAATGTACTCCAGCATTCCCTTGTCGCCCGCTTTCCCCTCGGCCTCCAAATCCGCCACCTGCCCGCCAATCATTCCACGATCTGTCCCCGCCGCTTCCGCGATCATCGCCAGAATCGTCAGCCGCCTCTGCGGTTCCACCGGAGCCAAAGCCAAAGTATGAAAAGCCAAAGTCAGCAAAGCGTCGCCCGCCAGAATCGCGATCGCCTCGCCGAACACCTTGTGATTCGTGGGTTTTCCGCGCCGCAGGTCGTCATTGTCCAGAGCTGGCAGGTCGTCGTGGATCAGCGAATAAGTATGAATGAATTCCAGCGCGCAGCCCACGTGCACCGCGCCGCCCTGCTCTTCCGAAAACATCCGCGCGGCTTCCAGGCATAGGATCGGCCGAATCCGTTTGCCGCCCGCGAACACGCTGTAGCGCATCGCTTTGTGAATGGAAATCGGAAGCGCGTCTTCTGGTGGCAGCAGCTCCTGCAGTGCCGCTTCCACCGTTGCTCGGTCCTTCTCAAAGAAATCGGGAATGGTCATAGGTTCCGTGCAGCTGTCTGGAAAGTGAATCGCTGTGCAAAAATCAGCCGGCGGACGTTAATTGTTTTCGTCTTCCGGATCGAACGGTTCCACCACAATCTTGCCATCCGCTTTCTTCAGCAGGATTTCCACGCGCCCTTCCGCCTCTTCCAGCTGCTTTTGGCATTCGCGCGAAAGTTTCACGCCTTCCTCGAAGAGTCGCATCGCTTCGTCCAGCGACAAGTCCGCGCTCTCCAGGCGTTTCACCACTTCTTCGAGCCGCGTAAGCGACTTCTCAAAGTCGCCCTTCTTCGGCGCTTCCACCGGCACGGCTGATTTATTCGGCGCTGGACTCATTCTGCCTCGTTCCGCGCTCCATGCGAGCGCTGAAAATCTCTCACCACTGTAGCAGCCATCCGGATTCTATCGCGATGAAATTATTGCGGCAATGCCGCACTCCGGCCCGCCGGCAATAGCGTCAGCCGATGTGCTCCCGCGCTATCTTCAGCCGCAATACTAAACGCCGCAAGAATTCCGCGCCCCGCAAACCATTCCGCGAATTGGTCCCGATAATAAGGACTCGCGTACTGCCCCGATTCTCCGGTGGGAATTTCCATCAGCGATTGATCGAAGTTAGACAGATCTGCAACAAAACGCATCGCCGGCCCGTGCCCCACGCCCATCGCCCGCACCGTATCAATCGTCCCGCCCTGCTCGTACGGTCCGACGCTCAGCAAACTGTGCAGCGGTCCCGAGCGCCCCAGCGGATGAACCATATCCAGCTCATGCAGTCTGCCCCAATTCCACGCGGTTTCCGCAGCTTCGCCGGTTTGCTTCTGCAGCGCGTTCACCGCATCATCCGCGCTAGCCATCAACAACTCATCGTAATTCGCAAATCCGCTCGGCAGCCAAGACGCCGGCCGCTCACGCAACAAATCCTCCAGAAATACTTTGTCGCGCCACCACACATTGTTGTAAACGCTCTGCGGCTCCCACAACTCGTACTTCGTAACCTCATCGCCCAAGTAAGGCTGCAGCAAACGCACGAAAATCGCCCGCCGCGTGTATTCCACAAACGACGTCTCCACCGACTCCGCAGTCGCCCGCGCGTCCCATCCATCCAGCTTCGCAATCAATCGCCGCGCCCGCGCATCCGTCGGCTGCTTCACCTTCGCGGCTTGCACCAGCGCGCTAGCCAGGAACCGATTCGGCAAACTCACGATATCGTTTTGAATCTCATTGCAGCGCGCAGCCGTCAATCCCGTGCTCCCTGAAAGCAACTCATAAAGCCGCGCTGTCCGATAAGGCCCCGCCTGCCGATCCGACAAATAATATTTGTACCCCGGCCCCACCGTCCGCGCATTTGCCGTAGCAATAATTCCGTCCGGCGGATTTTCCACCCGCGGCAACTCCTCGAACGGAATGTATCCCTTCCACTCATACAAATCCGTATCGCCCGGCACTGGCAACGCGCCATTACCATTCACGCGCACCGGAATCCGTGCCGGAATCGTGAATCCGATGTTCCCATCCACGTCCGCATAAATCGTGTTTTGCCCCGGCCCGGCAATGTGCCGCGTGGTTTCGATAAACGAATTCCAATCGCGCGCCTCGCCCAGTAATGGAAATCCAAAATCCAAGCCCCCCAGGCTCCAGCGCCGTCAACCGCAGCGCATAAGCCCGCCCGCCTTCCTTCGCCGTATCGCGATGGACGATCGGCCCGTGCCGCGTCACCACCACATCCAGCTGCACGTCCGGCTTCCCGCGCACCGCAATCACTTCGTGCCGCACCTCAGCCGTCAGCATCTTGCCGTTAGCGGAATATTCCAGCGGATTCGCAGCAGAAAACTTCTCGACGTAAAGGTCCTCCACGTCCGCATTGCTGTTCGTGAATCCCCACGCGATTCGCTCGTTTTGTCCGATAATCACCAGCGGCGCGCCCGGCAACGCAAATCCTTCCACGTTCAGCCCCGGCGCCGTCAGATGTGCGATGTACCAAAGCGCCGGCGTCGAAAGTTGCAGGTGCGTGTCGTTCGCCAGCAGCGGCTTGCCGGAAGCCGTGTGCGCTCCGCTCACCACAAAGTTGTTACTCCCAATTATTTCCGATGACTCCTCCTCAAACTGCGCCAAAAAGTTACGCGCCGCGTCCCACTCCAGCGACGCAAACGGCGGCTCATCATCGTACCCACCCGCGCGTGCAACAAACCCAGTCGACGGCCTCAAGTCCCCGGCAGCACCCCGGCCCGGCAGGGAAGCCCCCGCAGTCCAAATAAAATGGTCAAGTGGCGAATCGCTTACGAACATTTCCTTCGCTCGCTCCTCTCCCACCTTCTCCGTAATCCACTGCCGGTTCAGCTTCTCCTTCCACGTAGACGTGAGCGTCTTGTACATATACAAGCTGATCAAATATGTGTCGGTAGGAGTCCACGGCCGCGGCGTGTACCCCAGCGCGACAAATTCAATCGGCAGCTTCCGTCCGCGCTCGGCGATATTGTCGTTCACCCCTCGCGCATACGCCTCCAACAGCCCGCGAATTTCCGGCGATGAATCTGTCACCGCCCGTTCCGCCGCCTGCCGCATCCCCAATGTCCGATTTTCCCGGTCAAAATTCAGCGCCACGTCCCCGAATATCTCAGCCAGCTCGCCGCCCGACGCTCTTCGCAGCAAATCCATCTGCCACAACCGGTCCTGCGCCATCACATAACCTTGCGCCGTCACCACATCCTGCAGCGATTTCGCGCGAATCCACGGCCGTCCCCACTGGTCGCGATCCACGATCACCCCGTCCTTCAGCCCGCCAATAGCGACGCTTCCATCCAGCTTCGCCTGCGGCCGGCGCACCAGCCACCAGCCAAGTAGCATCGCCGCGCCAATGAGGAGCAGAAGCCCCGCAACCAAATTTCGAAAAATGCGCGATGCGCGTGTCATCAGTTTCGGCCTTCAACGTCGTCCGCCAGCAGCGGCGGAGTGTAGCCCACAAAATCACTCGCGTGCAATCCAGCGAACCACGCACCCATGCGCTACTGGCCGTGCGCTCGGCCAACTATTGCCCCCGCGCCTCAAACGATGCAAAATTCCACCATGCCTCACGAATTTACTGACTCATTTCTCACCGACGCCATCCGTGTGCTGCACACTTACAAACACCTCGCCGAGCGCGCCATCGCGCAGGTTCCCGACGAGGCGCTGAACGTAACCCTCGACGCGGAATCCAACTCCATCGCCATCATCGTCAAACATATGGTCGGCAATATGCGCTCCCGCTGGACGGATTTCCTCACCACCGATGGCGAGAAGCCCGACCGAAATCGCGACACCGAATTCGAATTGCCCCCCGCGACGCGCGACGAACTCATCGCCCAATGGGAAGCCGGTTGGAAATTCGTCTTCGACGCCCTCGCCTCGCTCACCGACGCTGACCTCGGCCGCACTGTCCTCATTCGCAACGAACCCCACTCCGTCACCCAAGCCATCAATCGCCAGGTGGCTCACTATTCTTACCACGTGGGCCAGATCGTTTTTCTCGCCAAGCACTTCGCCTCCGCTCACTGGACGTCCCTCTCAGTCCCGCGAGGAAAGTCCGCGGAAGCCACCGCAAAAATCCGCGCCGCGCAAGAATCGAAGCAATCGGCGAAGTAGCCGAAGCCTTCTGCCCACCCGACACACACTGGTTTTTCGTCACCAATCACGAATCACCAATCACCAATCACCAATCACCAATCACTAATCAACACGCCCTCGTCACTTGTCACTTATCACTCGCCTCCGCTGCTTTTCCCCTATTGCCCCGCGCCTCTTGCTAAAATCAACCAGCAATGATCGCCCTGCAACTTTTCGCGGTTCTGGCGCTGGTCGGCATCAACGCATTCTTCTCCGCCGCCGAATTCTCGCTCATCGCCGTCCGCCAATCCCGCGTTCGCCAACTCGTCGAACTGGGCGACGCTCGCGCCAGAGTTGTCGAAGCCCTGCTCACCGATCTCACCCGCGTCGTCTCCGGAGTGCAAGTCGGAATCACCCTGGCCAGCCTTTCGCTCGGCTATATAGGAGAAATCACTCTCGCCGGAATTCTCAGCCCGCTCGTGCAGGCGATCCCGCGTCCCTGGGCTGCGTTAATCGCCCACGGCGCCGCGCTGGCCATCGCCTTCGGACTTCTCACCGTGCTGCAAGTCGTCCTCGGCGAACTCGTTCCCAAGAGCCTGAGCCTCGCGCGCGCCGAACGCGTGGCCCTGCTCATCGCCCGCCCCTTTTCGTGGTTTCTCAACACGTTTCGCTGGGCCATAGACCTGCTTGACGACGCTGCAGAAAAAATAGTCCGCGCTCTCGGCGTGGTTTCACCGCACAGTCATACGCTGGTGCGTTCCACCGAAGAATTGCAGGTGATGATCCAGCAAGCGCGCGATCGCGGCTTGCTTCCTGCCGCCGAAGTGAAATTTATTCAAGCAGCGATGGAACTCGGCCAGATCCAGGCGCGCGAAGTCATGGTTCCGCGGCCGGACGTTCACGCGCTCCCCGCCTCTGCCAGCCTCGAAGACACCATGACCATGTTTGCCACCACCCAGCGCTCGCGCATCCCCGTGTACGAAGGCACGCTCGACCACATCCTCGGCTTCGTGCACATCAAGGACATGATCTGGATTCTTCTCGACCGCGCACGCCGCAACGAGGATCGCCAGCCGCTGGCTGACTTCAGTCTGCGCACCGTGCTGCGCGACGCGCTCATCGTTCCGGAAACCAAGCCCGTCAGCGAACTCCTGCTCGAATTTCGTGCGCGCCGCACCGGCCTCGCCATGATCGTGGACGAATTCGGCAGCATTCTCGGCCTCGCCACGCTCGAAGACATCCTCGAGCAGATGGTCGGCGAAATTCACGACGAATTCGATGTCGTCGAGCGGCCGCTCACTCTTCCCGATGGCGGCATGATCTTCGACGCGGCCATCAAAATCCGCGAGCTTGCCACGCGCTACAATATCGTCCTCCCCGAGGATTCCTCCTACGAAACCGTCGGCGGATTCGTGCTCACCCGCCTGGGGTTCATTCCGCGCGGCGGTGAAAGCTTCGAAGCCGACGGCTATCGCTTCACCGTGATGGAAATGGAGCATCGCCGCGTTTCGCGCCTGAAAATTAAGCCGCTGCCGCCCGCAATTGTTCCGCCGCGCGTGCCGGAATCTGAAGAAACCTCCAGCGCTGAACAGCAGGACTCCGGCGCGCATCACAATCCGCCCGCCGAAGTCGTGGAAATGATGCCAGCAGCCTCCGCAAGCGAGTCACAGATCGCCAAGAAAATCCGCCGCGCGGCCCGCAAAAAATCCGCCAAGGCCGCCAAGGCGATTGATGTACCCTCTCCCGACGAGCCCGGCGCGGATTCGCCATCGCCAGGGCCGGCCCATAAATGATTCGCTACATTTCAATCCGGCTGCTGTTCGCCCTTCCGGCGCTGTGGCTCATCCTCACCATGGTTTTTCTTCTCGCGCACATCGTCCCCGGCGATCCCGTCGCGCAAATGCTCGGCGAAGGTGCGCGCGCGGAAGACCTCTCGCAACTTCGCCACACCCTCGGCCTCGATTTGCCGCTCCCCGTGCAATATGGCCGCTACCTTTCGGGCGTGCTACACGGAAACCTCGGCGAATCGTTTCGCTTCCAGCAGCCGGTCCTGAAAGTAGTCGCTGAACACTATCCCGCCACGCTCGAGCTCGCCATCGTAGCGCTCTTGGTCTGCGCACTCATCGGCATTCCCGCCGGCGTACTTGCTGCGCATAAACGCGGCGAGCGAACCGATTTCGCCGTGGGCGTGCTCACACTTTTCGGACTTTCCGTTCCGAATTTTGCGCTCGGCCCCGTGCTCCTTCTCGTGTTTTCAGTCGTGCTCGGCTGGCTTCCCGTTTCAGGACGCGGCGGGCTGTCTCATCTCGTGCTTCCCGCGTTCACCCTGGGCGCGGCGCTGGCAGCAATCCTCACCCGCATGGTGCGCGCCTCGGTGATCGAAGAGCTTTCCGCGGATTACGTCCGCACGGCGCGCTCCAAAGGTGTCTCTGAATCCGGCGTCCTCTTTCGCCATGCTCTGCGCAACGCGCTGATTCCCATTCTCACGATCCTCGGCCTGCAATTCGGCACGCTGCTCGCCGGCACCATCGTCACCGAATCTATTTTTTCCTGGCCGGGGATTGGCCGCCTGGCGGTGCAGGCCATAGGCGCGCGTGATTATCCATTGCTGCAAGGCTGCATACTGCTGATTGCCGTGTCCTACGTTTTTGTGAACTTGCTTACGGACCTGATTTACGCGGTGGTGGATCCTAGGGTGCGCTTCGAATGACGGCGCCTCAAAAATCTTTGCCGCGCGAAATCCTGCGCGAACTCGCCGACTTTTTGCGCCGCAGTGTTCCAGGCCGCTGGGGATTTGCGCTCACTTTGCTTCTGGTGATTGTCGCGCTGGCCGCGCCCTGGTTGGCTCCGTACGACCCGGTCGCGCAAAATTTACCAGCGCGCCTTCTCGCACCCACAGCCTCGCACTGGATGGGCACCGACGAACTCGGCCGCGACATTCTTTCGCGCATCATCTTTGGCACGCGCGTTTCCATGCTCGTCAGCGTCTGCGTGGTTTTTGGTGCGGGAATAATCGGCCTAGCTATCGGCGCAGTCGCGGGTTACTTCGGTGGGTGGTTCGATCACCTTATCAACATCATCCTGATCAACGCGTTTCTTTCATTTCCGGGCATCCTGCTGGCTATCGCGTTCGCGGCGTTTCTCGGCCCGGGCCTGAAGAACGTAATTTTCGCGCTCGTCGTCACCGGTTGGGCCGGCTACGCACGGCTCGCGCGCGCGCAAATTCTGCAAGCGAAGGAAATGGAGTACGTTCTGGCTGCGCGTTCGCTGGGCGCTTCACACGCCCGCATCCTGGTGCGCCATCTGCTGCCTAATATTTTGCAACCCATTCTCGTGCAGGCAACTATCGCCATGGCCGGAGCCATTCTGGCGGAATCCACTCTGAGCTTTCTCGGTGTCGGCATTCTCGCGCCCATGCCCAGTTGGGGTGCCATGCTCAACGACGCCCGCGGGCACCTCTTCGACGCGCCGCACCTGGTAATTTTCCCAGCCCTCGCAGTGATGACGGCGGTCCTCGCATTCAACCTGCTCGGCGACGCCCTCCGCGACTGGCTCGACCCCCGCATGCGTTCCTACCTTATCGTCACTTCGCTTGCCCGCTAGGCTTGCAACTCTACCGTAACCTCAGCGCCTCGGCCGATCCCCAGCACCCGCGCCGCATTTCCCTTGTTCACGCACAATTCCAAATATCCGCCCGACCCGATAATCGCAAATGGCTCACCCGCCGTGCCCAGTGCAAACGTCGGCAGCAATTTCTTGATTTCCGCGTTCCCGGCGCGAATCGTGAACTTCGCCTCCGGCGCAATCAAAGCCGGCGTGTCCTCACCCTTCAAATTCGTTATCAAATTGCCAAAGTTGTCCAGCTTCAGCACCACGCACTTGATGGTATTCCCATTCACCTTCGGCTTCGGAATGCTGAAGCGCACGAAATCTTCGATCTGCTCGCCGAAACTCGCCGTCTGCCAGTTCTTCGAAAGCCATCCCGCCACCGGTGCAAAAATATCGCGGCCGTGAAACGTGTTGCTCACCGGTTGCCGAAAATAATGTTCCGACGTCACGTGCCACGCAAAGAGCGACTCGGATTGATCGTAAATCGCAGAAAGCACCCCATTATCCGGCGCGACAAAATAATGCTGGTCACCCGCAACCAGAATTGGCCGCCGCTGCGTGCCCACTCCCGGATCCACCACCACCATATGAATCGTCTTCGGCGGAAAATAGCGGTACGCCTGGCTGATCGTCAACGCTCCGTCCAGCACATCGTGCGCAATCACGCTGTGGGTGATGTCCACGATGTTCACCTCGGGATTGATGCTCAGGATCACTCCCTTGATCACGCCCACCAGGTGGTCGCTCGTTCCGTAATCCGTCGTCAGAGTAATAATAGGCCGCGCCAAGTTTGGCTCCCGTGAATTGCGCGGCGTACACACAACCTTCCGCGATGCCGCATTCTTCGACGCTATCGGACCACCGCAGCACTGTCAAGGCAACCTGCGCGTACCTGTAACCCACTTGTACTACCGGTTTTGTGCGTGCGTTGCAGGCGTTTGCTTGACCGCTCTCGCGGGTACCGCTATCCTGAATACTCGCAGGCTTTCGACATGCGCATTTATCTCGACTACAACGCAACGACGCCCGTGGACCCTGCTGTCCTCGACGCTATGCTGCCGTATTTCGCCGAGAACTTCGGCAACGCCAGCTCGATTCACTCGCCTGGGCAGCGTGCGCGCGGCGCGGTGGACGGTGCCCGCGCGTCGGTGGCCGCGTTCCTCGGTGCCAAGCCGTCAGAGATTGTCTTCACGAGCGGCGGTACGGAAGCCGACAATCTCGCACTATTTGGCGTCGTCACCGCGTCGCAAGAGTCTCGCAAGCATGTCATCACCACTGCGATCGAGCATCACGCGGTCCTCAACGCGGTCCAGGCGCTGGAAAATCTTGGCGTCGAAGCCACCTATATTCCCGTCGGCCGCGAAGGCATCGTTGACCCTGAAGATATTCGCCGCGCTCTACGGCCGGAAACGATTCTCATCAGCGTGATGCATGCGAACAACGAACTCGGCACCATTCAGCCCATCGAGGAAATTGGCCGCATCGCTGCCGCCGCCAAAGTCTACTTCCACTGTGACGCCGTGCAGACGGCCGGAAGGGTGCCGCTCGATGTGAACCGGCTCGGCGTGGACCTGCTCTCCATTTCCGCGCACAAGATTTACGGCCCGAAGGGAACAGGCGCGCTCTACGTTCGCCAGGGAACGCCGCTCGAGCCGCAATTCCACGGCGGGCACCACGAACGCGATCGCCGACCTGGTACGGAAAACGTTCCAGGCATCGTTGGCCTGGGAAAGGCTGCGGAACTGGCGCGCAAGAATCTGATGACGGACTGCGCGCGCGTCACTTCACTGCGCAATCGTCTGGAAGACGCGCTGCTGGCTTCCTGCAGCGAAGCTCGTGTAAATGGGAATCGCGCACACCGCGTGTCCACGACCTCGAACATCTCGTTTCCCGCAGCAGGCGGAGAAGCGCTGGTGATCGCGCTCGACCTGCAGGGAATCGCGTGCTCCACTGGCGCGGCTTGCTCGTCCGGCGCGGTCGGGCCTTCGCATGTGCTGATGGCGATCGGCCTTTCTCCCGACGAAGCGCGCTCCAGCCTGCGCTTCAGCCTGGGACGCATGACAACAGCCGAAGAGATCGATCAGGTAATCGCGATCATCCCGCAAGCAGTCGAACGCCTCCGCGCACTTTCGCCGTTGAACACGAATAATGCAGGCATCTCCTGATGGAGACAAGGAACTAGACTTTGTCGTCGCTCACACAACTCGAGGCATCGGCCAGCGCTCCGGCCATCGCCACAGCCAACACCGTGGCCGTGGCCATGAGCGGCGGCGTGGATAGTTCCACGGTCGCCGCGATCCTGCACGACCGCGCGCAAACCATCGTCGGCCTTACGATGCAGCTGTGGAATCAGCGTCGCCTGCCGCAACTCCAGAACAATGGACCGGCGCAGCATCGCTGTTGCTCGCATGACGATGTGTACGATGCGCGCCGCGTCGCCGAGCATCTCGGAATCCCTTTCTACGTGGTGAACTTCGAGCGCGAGTTCGAGCTCAATGTGATCCGCCCGTTCGTCGCGGATTACCTGGAAGGCCGCACGCCGATTCCGTGCACCATGTGCAACAATCACGTGAAGTTCGACCAGTTGCTCGTCACCGCGCGGCAGATCGGCGCTGAGCGCATTGCCACGGGACATTACGCGCGCGTGCGCCACAACGCGGAGACTGGCCGATACGAACTGCTGCGCGCTGTGGACGAATCCAAGGACCAGACCTATTTCCTCTTCGGCCTGACGCAGGAGCAGCTCGCGCGCACCGATTTCCCGCTCGGTGAACTCTCCAAGCACGAAGTCCGCGAGATCGCGCGTCGCTTGCAAGTGCCCGTCGCGGATAAGCCGGAGAGCCAGGAAATATGCTTTGTACCGACGGGCAATTACGTGAAGTTTATCGAGGGCTATTTGCAGGAGCAGGGAAGCGAGCTTCCGAAGGAACCAGGCGATATCGTTTCCACTTCCGGCGAAGTTCTCGGCCGTCACAACGGACTGCATCAGTTCACCGTTGGCCAGCGCAAGGGTTTGGGACTTTCCGGAGGACAGCCGCCGATGTATGTGGTCGCGCTGGACCGCGCGCAGAATCGTCTGGTCGTTGGCGAGGACCAGGAACTGCGCAGCGCTACGTGCGAAGTGCGCGACGTGAACTGGATTCCGTACGTTGTTCCCGAAGCGACCGGTTCAGGCGATGGTGCGCATCCGCAATCGCCACGAACCTGCCGAAGCAGAAGTTACTCCGCTCGACGCCACAACCGCGCGCGTCACTTTCCGCGAGCCGCAGCGCGCCATCACGCCAGGACAAGCCGCGGTATTTTACGCTGGCGAAAAGGTTCTCGGCGGAGGATGGATTCGCTGACTTTTTTCACGCTCTGATTTTCAGATTTTAATTTTCAAAAACTTCTGCAGGAAAATCAAAACGCAGAAATACTGGCTGGACAAAACATTCAGCGGAGAAGCCTGCGCTCAGATGAAAAGTTCTTCGTCTTGCGATACGGGATCTGATTCGGGTTTGTTGTTCTGCTGGCGGCGGAGCATATCCAGGCCGACTTTGATGCCTTTCATTACAGCGGAGGCCTGGCGGATGGGGCCCCACAGGGTGTTGCGGAATTTCGTTCCGGCTTCGTCCACCACTTCGAGTGCGCCGGTGAGAATCTGGTCCGCGCGAATCACCTGGATGCGCAGGCGCTCCAGAGCTTCGGTAAAGACGCGGTCCACTTTCTGCGCCTGCCCGCGCGCCAGTCGGGTGATTTCCGCGGTGTCTCCCATCACGCTGGAGATGCGGCCTTCAGAGTCTTCCAGAATGCGATTCACGCGCAGCAGGATGGGGTCCACCCGCCCCTGCAAGTCATTGGCGATGCGCGTAAACTCCTGCAAGGACATCTTCACTTGAACGAACATCGCCACGAGGATAGCCATCTGCACCACGATGGCTATCGCCGCGACGACGATGAATGCGTCAACCCAGCCGGGCATGAAGCTCCTTGCGCTGCCTTAGGAAGCCTTGGATTCCTTCCGGTACGTATCTTTCCCCGCATCCACCGCTGAGGAAAGGGCATCTTTCTGCCGGGACATGATTTCCTTGCTGCGTTCGATCAGGTCTTCGGCGCGTTCGCGCAATTCACGCGCTTTCTTTTGCGCGAATTCGCGGCCTTCGTCGGCCTTACCGGTTAAATATTCACGGGTCTCATCGCCAGACTTCGGCGCGAAAAGAATGCCTACCAGCGCTCCAATACCCAGCCCTACCAGAAATACGCTAACTTTTGTGCCTGCACTATTGTCGCTCATTGGCCACCTCAGAATTCGACAGTAGCACAGCCGTCCCAACCGAGGCAAGCAGAGCGGCGCGGAGGCGAGGATCAAGGGAGGCGAAGAAGCAGAGAGCGTCGGCGCGAGATCTCGAGTCGCGACTCACGCTTGCGGCTCCCCGCTGTCGGTGGCAGTCCTGGCGTTGGAAAAAAGTGGGACAAATAGTACCGATTAGAAACGCATTTGGCGTTAATACGGAAGGGGTTAGTGCTGATTCTAATCGGCGGGCTGTTCCGATTAGAAATGGGAGAGCGCCGAACCGGGAAACTGAATGTGCAGAAAACGGCGCGAGGCTGGCTGAACTGCAGACACCGCCATACATAAGTCCCCCTCGTGCGGGCGAAAGAAGGGCCCGACTCACGTTAGCATAGTCGTTACCGTAATTCAAGTGCAAACTGGAGCGCGGACTGCGCGGCGAGGTATGGTGCCAATTTGGGAATCTGCAAATCAAAGGATGGTCGGAAAAGCACCGGTAGCGGCAAGCTAGACACGCTTGGCGGCGCTATTGACCGGTTACGTAAGTAGAGGTACAAGTAATCGCGGGTGCGCTGCGCACCCCATCCTCCTCCGCGGCCCATAGGCGGCCGCATCCCGCGGTGTGCGCGCGCAAGACTTGGGATTCACAGGGAAAATATGAATAGTGTTCAGAGGACGCATGCGCCTGCGTGCGCGCCCGCATTCGCTTCAATTTACGTACGAGTGAGCGCGCCGGCGATGAGCTTCCCGTTAGCGCTGGCCGCGGCAGTGGTCTTCGTCTTGGCGCTGGCGGCTCCGAGCGCCGTGGCGCAAGCCACCACTCCGCAATATCTATTTACGACGGGGGGCGTTCCCAACGGATCAGGGTCAAACGTCAACGGAATCTTGACCTACACCGTGGACACCACCACGGGTGCGGTAATGCCGATCACAGCGCCGGGGGTGCAGACGCGCGGGACGCCGGGAGCATTAGCGATCAACAACGCGGGCACGTTCCTATTCGCGAACGCGACGAACTCCGCCAACCAAGGAGCTGTGGAATCGTTCAGCGTCGCCAGCGACGGCTCGTTGACGGAAGTTACGTCGTCGCCCTACACCGTTAGCAACCCGCTGGCCACCCCGATGACGTTAGCCGTGAGCCCGAACGGAAAATATCTTTATGTAGCATCGGAAGTGCCGTACAACACGTCGCTTCCTACAGAGACGCCGCAATCCACCATTCTGGACGTGTTCGCTATCTCGCCCAGTGGCGCGCTGACGTTGAACAACACGTTTGCGTACTCAACGTACGTAGCCTGCGACGGTCCGACGGGCACGCAGCTTGCGCCGATTTGGCCCGTGCAGTTGTTCGTTCATCCAACGCAAAAGTGGCTCTACCTTTTCATGGGTTCGTCCTGGGGCCCGCCTTGCTCGGGCCAGCCGTCGGAGGTTCAGCCCTACGTGATCAATTCGGACGGGACGCTCACGGCGGGAACGTTGGACATCTTGCCGCTGTACGCGACGCAAGGATACGCGATGACCGGCTCGCCGGACGGGTCGCTGCTTTTTCTGATGACGAGAGCGAATACGGAGGGCGGGATCATTTATTCGAGCGGCATCGACCAGAGTACCGGCAACGTCTCCTTCGTGCTCGCCTATTCCTATTCGTTTCTCGGCGAGACGCCGGTGCTGTCCACAGGCGGACTGGCCGTGGATTCCACCAGCACATATCTGTATTCGTCCGCTGGAACGTTTTTGATACAGGACGGAGCGATCAGCTTGCTCACCAGCATCACGAGCCCGTATACGGGGGGCGCCTCGCTGCTGGCTTCCCCGTCGCTGCCGTTTATTTTTGCGCAGACCGCCGACACCGGGCTAGGGCCCAGCCAATTTTTGAGCGACGAAGTGAACAGTGATGGTTCGCTAACGCCCGCTCCAGGCTCGCCCTACACATTCGATGGCTTCAACGTGGCTTTGAGCGGCGCTGCACCCGTACCCACGAAAGCGGTGATGTGGATTCAGCCGGACACGCCGATCAACATCACGGGCGTGGCGGTGGGTCAGACGGGCAATGCCGGAGCGATGATTTCAAACGAGGGTTACGGACCGCTGATGATCATCCACGTCACGGTGACGGGGGATCCCAGCCTCACGGCGGCAACCGATTGCGCGGTGCCGGTTGGACCGCTCGGAAGCTGTTCGGCCGGCGTAGTGTTCACGCCGACGTCGGTGGGCACCTTTACCGGCACGCTGACGATCGAAAGCAATGTGGGCGCGCGCACATTCGCGATATCCGCCACGTCTGTTGCACCGCCGCAACCCATGCCGGACCCGATCTTGCACTCACCATCTCCGATTTTGTTTCCGGACACGGCGCTGGGCTCATCGTCGCCGCTCACTTTTCAGTTGCAGAACGGAGCGACGGCTACCGAGCCGATGACCGTATCTTCAATTACGATTGGCGGCTCGAATCCCAGTGATTATTCTGCAACGAGCAACTGCACGGCGGCGCCGATCGCGGTGGGCGCGTCCTGCTCGATCACCATCACGTTTGCACCGCAGGCTTTGGGCGGGCGTGCCGCGGGGATCAATATCAATGGACCCAGCACGGTACTGACTGGTGCAACTTTGACCGGCACCGGCGTGACGACGGTGACGAAGTACACGTTCTCGAGCAGCGCGGTTGGGCCGGGGACGGTTACGCAATCTCCTGCCGGAACGTCCTTTGCGAACAACACCACGATCACGCTGGCGGAGACGCC
The DNA here is from genome assembly GCA_963748395.1 of uncultured Acidobacteriota bacterium. Taxonomy (GTDB): domain Bacteria; phylum Acidobacteriota; class Terriglobia; order Acidiferrales; family UBA7541; genus Palsa-295. The sequence goes on from CAVVIP010000001.1 coordinate 744,560, forward strand.
CAATGCGAATGCGACGTTCGTCAATTGGAGCGGCGTAACCTGCGCCGCCAGCACCGCTACCACGTGCAGCGCCGTGCTGAACGCGAACACGGTGGCGACGGCAAATTTCGCCGCGAACGTGACGCTGACTACCACGGTCGTCGGACCGGGAACAATCACGCAGTCGCCGACGGGCACTACGTTTGCGGCGGGCTCGCAGGTAGTCCTCACAGCCGTGCCTAACACCGGCGCCACATTCGTTAGCTGGACGCCATCGAGCGCGTGCTTCCCCAGCACGCCGGCAACGGAGTGTCTGGTCACGCTGAACGCGAACACCACGGTCACCGCGACGTTCAGCTCGCCGCAGTTTTCACTGACGACCAGCGTGGTGGGCCCGGGAAGCATTCAGCAAGCGCCGACCGGAACTTCGTTTGCGTCGGGGACGCCGATCACGCTGACGGCGGTGCCGAATACGGGTGCGACGTTTACGAGCTGGAGCGGCGGCGCGTGTGCTGGGAGTACGAATGCGATGTGCGCTTTTAACATTTCGGCGAACACATCGGTGACGGCGACGTTTGCGGCGGCGCAGTACACGCTGGCGACGACGGTGAGTGGACCGGGAACAATTACACAGTCGCCGACGGGAACTTCGTTTGCGTCAGGGACGGCGATCGCGTTGACGGCGGTGCCAAACACCGGCGCGACGTTCACGAGTTGGTCGGGAGGTGCGTGCAGCGGCAGCACCAGCACGGCGTGCGCATTCAACATTTCGGCAAACACGTCGGTGACGGCGACGTTTGCGAGTGGGCCGGTGGTGACAACGCCGGCTCCATCGCAAACGGGCGCGGCGGGCGGGTCGTTCACGTTTCCGCTGAGCGCGAGTGGATTTTCGGCGCCGCCGACGTACACGGCAAGCTGCGCGATACCGGCGGGTTCGTGCACGATCACCGGGACGACGCTGGTGGTGACGACGACGGCGCGAACCGCGGCGCTGGTGCACCAAATGGCGGCGTGGGTTTCACCTGCGGGTGGCGCCGGAGCCGGACGCTACTGGGATAATGCGGGCAGCGCACCGACCAGCGTGTTCCTTGCGGGCGTTGCAGAGATGCTGCTGGCGATGCTGGCGGGGATGATGCTCGTATCTATTTCCAGAGGGCGGGATGCGAGTGAGCACGGTGCGAGGGCAGCTGTGCGCTGGCGTCGGACGGCGCCCGCGCTGGCAACTCTGGTAGCATTTGTCGGGCTTGCGCTGCTGGTCGCGTGCGGCGGAAGTGGCGGCGGAGGCGGCACAACGCCGACCGGCACGCCGGCCGGGACGTACATGGTCGCCGTGACCGCGACGGCTGGGACGCAGACAGCGACGACGAACGTGTCCGTGATTGTGCAATAGTCACACGAGCGAGAGCGGGAAGAGGTCACTAACCCACTAGATTGCCGGAGGCGCCTTGCACACATGGCTGCAAGACTTACGCTACGCCTGGCGCATGTTTCACAAGAACGTGCTGTCCAGTCTGGTGATTTTGGCTTCGCTCGCCATCGGGATAGGCGCGAACACGGCCATTTTCAGCGTGGTAGACACGCTGTTGCTGCGCCCCTTGCCTTATCCACACTCCGAACGGCTGGCCGCGATTTGGCTGCACTCCCCGGCGCTCGCCATTTTCCGCGATTGGCCGTCGCCCGGGCAATTCATTGACATACAAAATCAGAACCATTCCTTCGAGCAGATGGCGCTGGCGCAGAGTCGCACGCACACGCTGGCGGGCCGCGAGCAAGCCGAGCTGATCGCGGGCCTGCGCACGCAATCCAGTTTACTGGAGATGCTCGGCGCAAAACCCGCCCTCGGCCGTCTTTTGTTGCCGGAAGATGACAAGCCCGGAAATCCGAACGTCGTCGTGCTCACCGATAGAATTTGGAAACGCCTGTTCAGCTCTGATCCAGCGATCGTCGGCAAGAACATCACGCTCGATGGCAAGCCTTTCACCGTGGCGGGCGTAATTAAGAGCGGGTTCATGCTGAACGCTGAGGTGATGCCGTCGGAAGAGCCGATGGACAAGGTTGACCTGTTCCTTCCATTGGCATTGGCCGCCGACGCGCAGCAAAATCGGCGCGACGAGAACTACAACATCATGGTGCGGCTGAACCCGGGAGTTTCGCTGCAACAAGCACGCGCCGACGTGGACGTAATCGCCGGCCGCATACGTGAAAAGGACGAGCGCGACCGCAGTTTTGGTATGGACGTGGTGGGACTGCAGGAGCAGGTGGCGGGAGACGTTCGTCGGCCGCTTCTGGTGCTGCTGGGAGCGGTAGGCCTGGTGTTGCTGATCGCCTGCGCTAACGTTGCCAGTCTGCTGCTAACGCGCAGTGCGGCGCGCGAAAAGGAAGTAGCGATCCGCACGGCTTTAGGGGCCAGCTGGCAGCGACTGGCGCGGCAACTACTTACCGAAAGTATTTTACTCGCGATCCTCGGCTGTGCCGCCGGACTGCTGGTCGCGCGCCTGAGTCTTTACGTGGTGCGCACGATGAATCCGGGCAATATTCCCCGATTAGAAGACATCGGAATTAACGGCACGGTTCTGGCATTCACGTTTGGCTTGTCGCTGCTAACCGGCATTTTGTTCGGCGCAGCCCCGGTGTGGCGAGCCATCAAGTTGGATCCAAATACCTCGCTGAAGGCCGGGGGACGCAGCGGTCAGAATGACGGCGGACTATATCTGGGCAGGCATCGTTTGCGGAGCCTGTTAATCGTTTCCGAATTCGCGCTGTCGCTGATGCTCTTGATCGGAGCCGGGCTGCTGATTCGCAGCTTCGTGCGCTTGCAAAAGGTGAGTCCGGGCTTCACCGCGGACGGCGTGCTGACCATGCAGATTGCCGCGAACGACCCGAAATATCGCAAGGACGACAAGGCTGCGGCGAATTTTTTCCGAGAAATCGAAACTCGCATCGCGCACCTGCCGGGCGTGAGCGCGGAAGGCGTCGTTTCAGTTCTGCCGCTGACGGGTTCAGTCGGTTGGGGCGGCATCAACGTGGAAGGGCACCCCATGCCTCCCGGTCAGGAATTGCAAGTGGACCTGCGCAGCGCGAGCACGGAGTATTTTCGCGCGATGCGGATTCCGTTGATCCAAGGCCGCTTTTTCTCAGAACATGACACCGCGGACTCGCCGAATACGGTAATTATTGACGAAAAATTCGCACAGCGCTTTTGGCCAGGCGGCGACGCCATCGGAAAACACCTGTGGTTCGATCCCAAGCGGCCTGTGGAGATTGTCGGCGTCGTGGGAACTGTAAAACAATATGGTCTGGAAACGGATGGCAAGATCGCGACGTATTTTCCGCACGAGCAAGCTCCTTCGACTGGCATGTTTCTAGTGGTGCGCTCGGCGTCCAGCCCGGCTGGACTATCCTCGGCGATCGTGCGCGAAATTCACTCGGTGGATTCCTCCGTGGCGGTCTACGGAATTCGCACCATGCAGGAGCGCCTTTACGATTCACTTGCGCGCCAGCGTTTCGCGAGCACCATGCTGGGCGCGTTTGCGGCTTTCGCGATGCTGCTGGCGGCCATGGGCCTGTACAGCGTGATGTCCTACCTGGTGACGCAGAGCACGCATGACATAGGCGTGTTGATGGCGTTGGGCGCGCTGCCGGGTGACGTCATCCGGCTGGTGCTGCGCCAGGGGATGTTACTCGCGGCCATCGGCATACTGGCAGGCGTTGCGTGTGCTGCGGTGTTTACGCGAGTAATGGCCAGTATGCTGTTCCATGTGAGCACGACGGATTTGAGTACTTTCGCCGTGGTGCCCGTGTTAATGGGCGCAGTGGCGTTCGCCGCGACACTCATTCCAGCTTGGCGAACCACGCAGGTGGATCCGATGGTAGCGCTGCGCGAGGAGTAACGTGCGGCGGAAACGGATGCAGCTGTGGTGTCCTTAAGTGAACAGACTTGTCTTCCTCAGGCGCGCAAATTACCTTAGGCTGGAAATTCCAATTGAGGTGAGCGATGGGGCGAATTTTGCTTGTGGCGGCAGCCGGTTTGGTCTGCGCGTTGGGCGCCGGCGCGCAGCAGCATGGCGTCAACACGCAGAAATCCACGATGACGATTCACGTGGGGAAGACCGGCGCATTCTCCAGCTTCGGACACGAGCACGAAGTGCGCGCGCAGATTCACAGCGGCACGGCCGACACGGGCGCGCACCCGAGTGTGGAAATACACGTGGATGCGCGTCAGCTGCGCGTGGTGGATAAGGACGCGTCCGACAATGAGCGCGCCGAAGTGCAGGCAGTTATGCTGGGGCCGGATGTGCTCGACAGCGAACATTTTCAGGAGATCGTATTCAAGTCCACTGCTGCGGAGGCTGCGGGGCAGGGAAAGTGGACCGTGCGCGGGAATCTGACGCTGCACGGGCAGACGCGGCCAGTCACGGTGCAGGTGGTGCTGAAGGACGGGCATTTTACCGGCGAGGCCACGGTGAAACAGACGGACTTCGGGATCAAGCCTCCGGGGAAGGCGGGCATCAGAGCGAAAGATGAGGTGGCGATTCAGTTTGACGTGCAGCTGGAAAGTTAGGGCGTCGTTCGGGCGAGGCTCGCCCGACGCGAAGTGAGCTCCTCCGCTCAGGATGACGGCGCATCTCGTAATGCTTCGAAGACGCGCTGCGCTTGGGCGCGGGGAACTTCGGCCGCCAGCTGATCGAGAGTGAGTTGGCGCAACTGCGCGACGCTGCCGAAGCGTTGCAGAAGTTTTTGCGCGGTGCGCGGGCCCACGCCGCGAATTTCGGTGAGGGCCGTGCGCAGGCGGCGGCTGGAGCGGCGCTGGCGGTGAAATGTGACGGCGAAGCGATGGGTCTCATCGCGAATCTGCTGGATCAGATGCAGCACCGGCGAATGTTTTTCCAGGACGACTGGCTCGTGTTCGCGGCCCAGCACGTAGAGAATTTCTTCTTTTTTGGCGATGCTGGCCATGGGCTGATTGATGATGGCGAGCTTGTCCAGCGCTTTGGCCGCGGCGTGCAGCTGGCCTATGCCGCCGTCGATTAAAATCAGGCTGGGCAGCGGCTTCTTTTCCTGTTGCTGGCGACGATAGCGGCGCTCCACGGCTTCTTCCATGCTGGCGAAATCGTCGCGCAGAATGCCGGCGGCTTTTTCCGCGCCTTCGGGCATGGCTTCACCGCGGATGATGAATTTGCGGTAGTCTGATTTTTTCATGCGGCCGGATTCCCAGACGACCATGGAAGCCACTGTGTCCGAACCTTGTATGTGAGAAATATCGAAGCACTCGATTCTTTTCGGAGGTTCCGGCAGGCTGAGCGCTGATTCGAGCGCGTCTACGATCGCCGCGGAGCTGGGCTTCAGTACGCGGAAGCGCTGGATGAAGGAATGTTGCGCGTTCTTTTCCACTAATTCGAGGAAGGCATGTTTCTGGCCGCGCTGAGGATTCACAATTTCCACGCGGTGGCCGGCTTGTTCGGTCAAGACTTCTTCGATGAGCGTGCTATCTTCAAAACTCATCGGGGTGTGGATGTAACGCGGCAGGTAGGCGGCGTCGAGGTACAGCTGCTTGATTAACGATGGCAGAAATTCCTGCGGATTAAATTCTTCCAGATCTTCCCAGTAAAAATCACGGCGGTCCACCACTTTGCCACCGCGCAGGTGAAATAAATTCACGGCCACTTGTGGCGGCTCGGCGTACCAGGCCAGCACGTCGGTGTCGTCGCCCGAGGCCGCGGCGATTTTCTGGCGCTCTTCCATTTCATTCAGCGTGCGCAGCAGATCGCGATAGCCGGCGGCCTCTTCGTAACGCTGCGCTTCCGACGCTTGCTGCATGCGATCTTTCAGACTTTGCGCCAGGTCGCTGCGGCGGCCTTCGAGAAACAGGCGGACGTCGCGAGCGGCTTCGGTGTAGCGCTCGTCGGTCACGAGTCCTGCGACGCAGGGGCCCAGGCAACGGTGAATGTAATATTGCAGGCAGGGACGCGGATGCGCGCGCGTGAGGTCCACGGTGCAGGACGGCACCAGAAAATGTTTATGAATCAGATTGACCATTGAATAGGCGAGGCGGGCAGGGAAGTAGGGGCCGAAATAAATCGAGCCGTCTTTGGTTAGTCGCCGCGTGACGTAGACGCGCGGATACTTTTCAAACGCGGTGTAACGGATGTAAGGATAGGTTTTGTCGTCGCGCAGCAGGACGTTAAATTTTGGCTTGTGCTGCTTGATAAGATTATTTTCGAGCGCGAGGGCTTCTTTCTGATTGTCTACGACGATGTAATCCACGTCGGCGATTTCGCGCACCAGCGAGCCGGTCTTGGCATCCTGCCAGTGCGATTCCAGAAAGTAGGAACGCACGCGGCTGCGCAGCGAATTGGCTTTGCCGACGTAGAGGATTTTTCCGGCGGCATCCTGGAACAGGTACACGCCGGGCTGGGTGGGCAATTGCGCGACTTTTTCGCGGAGTTCCATGGCGGCGAGTTACAATGCTTGAATCTAACGATGGCCTCGGGGCTGCTTCCAGCTTCCCGTTTGAAGCGCCGGGCCGCGTACAACGTTCATGATAGCAAACGGTATCTAATTGCAGCAGGAGCCTTGATGCGTCGCGGAGCCTTGCAATTTGTGCTGCTATTGCTGCTGGGTGCGGCGCTGTCTATTGCAGCCTCGCTTTCGGCTTCGGCGTGCTACGCGCAGCAGGATCAACAGGGCCAGCACGACCAACAGGGCCAGCAGCCCGCACAACAGCCGCAGGACAGTACTCCTCCGCGCCCGGCGCCTAGCTCCGATCCTTCGCAGGAATCGTCGTCGAAAAAGGCGGTGCTGCCCGACGACCCTGCGCCGGCCGCCACTCCTGCGGACTCTTCGAAAAAAGCCAAGCCCGGCGTCCTGCCACCGGAAGACGACAAGCTATGGGATCCGTTCCACGCGCAGCAGGATATTGACGTGGGCATGTTCTACCTGCACAAGGGCGACGTGGACGCGGCGATCAGCCGGTTTGAAGACGCCATCCGCCTGCGCGCCGATTTCGCGAAGCCGCGCATTTTACTGGCCGAGTGCTACGAGAAGAAGGGCGACCCGTCCGAGGCGGTGCGCTACTACAAGGAATATCTGCAGGTTCTACCCAACGCTCCCGACGCCAAGAAAGTGCAGCAGAAGATCGAAAAGCTCTCCAAGAAGTAAGCGCCGCAGATTTCCCGGCGTCTCACTGGGTTCAGCGACCGGGGAAGCGATCCAGAAATTTCATGGCGCGGTGGTAATCCGCGAATTTCTTTTCTTCCTTGCGAAATTCCGTGCCGTGGGATTCGCGCCGGCAGCGCGCGAATTTCATCGGGTGCTTCACGTGCAGCATCTCGTGGTACATCACATAGGCGACGACGAACTCCGGCACGACTTCGCGATCCAGTTGGCGATTGATTACGATCTGCTGCAGCGCGGGATCGAAGCACCCCAGCAGGCTGCGCCACACACGGCGGCTCCAGCCCAGCCTCGGCTTCGTTAGCGCGCCGCCAAAATAGCGCGCGTTGAGCCGCTCAAACAGCTGGTCGAGATCATGATGCGCGCCGGCCGGGCGGTGTTCCACGCGACGTGCGCGGCGCTGGCGCAATGCCAGCAAGCGCCGCCGTGTTGGCCGCGCGTAGGAAAACTCGCGGTAGGTTTGCAGCAATTCCTTGGGAGGCTCGCGACGATAGAGGCGTCCGAGCAGAATCGCGGCCGTGGCTTCCACCACCGGATGCGGCGCATCGTGCAGCGCATCGGACAGACGCACATAGGCGACGTCCTCGCGCAGGCGAATCGTGTGTGTCAGGTCCGTGTAAGGATGGAACTCCACGACGAAATGCGGCGGCCGGCCTTCGCATCCCAGGCGCGTATAGATGCGCTGAAAAATCCGTTCGCCGCCGGGCACGGCGCTCTTTGCGCGGCGCTTCTTCACGATGGTTTTCTCCGGACCGGCGCGGTATTCAATTCTTTCAGCGCCTTCTCCACATCGCTCAGCGCGTCCTGCGTTCCTTCGATCGCGTCCTGCAGAGTGTCTTTGTAAATATCGTATTCCGGGCCGCCCTGATTTATCTTCTGCAGCACTTCCAGAAATTCCTTGCTCTTGGATTGCATGATTTTCAGGGACGCACGGATATCTACCTGTTTTTCCCGAGCCACTTCAATCTGGTCCGCGGCATCGTCAATGCACCCGGAGTAGGCGTTCAGCAGGCCGTTCAGGATTTCGGAACGGCGGCCCTCCGGCACGGCGCGCGTCAGCTCGTACTGAAATTTCTTCAGCCGGTCGTCTGCGAAGGTTACGAACAACTTCATGCGTTCCGGAGGAGTTACCGCGTCGCGAATGCGATCGCCTTCCGCGTCCGTCAAATAATCTTTTTTCTGCTGCTGGGCATGAACGCAGCGCGCAGAGGCCATCGCCGCGAGAAGCAGCAAGCTCCAGATGCCGAGTTTGTATGCCAGCATTCGCATGGCGCGCTCCTAACTCTTCGGCTTGTCTTTTTCCGGTGCAGGCAAAGGCGCCGGCGCAGGCCCGGGTCGCTTCGGAAAGAGCTGATGAATTATCTGGCTGTCCAGTTCGGCGAGCTCGGTACGAACCTGCATCAGCGGATTCTGCTCGTCCTTCGCCAGGCCTACGAGAATGTCGTCCAGCCGCCGCACGGATTCGCGCACGGAAATCTCCAGTTGCTTGTAGCCGTCCGGATGGGATTCCGGGTCGTGAATCTTGGCGTCCAGCGCCTTCTTGCTGGCCTGCGCTTCGTCGCGCACCTGGCCGGCAATTTCGGCCGCGTCCGCTAAATCACCCTCGTCGATCTTCGCGTGCATGTCGCGGAATTCCGCATCCGCCAGGGACGCCACCATCCTGGCCTTGTGCACTGGATCCGGCTCCTTCTGAAAACGGGCGCGCAACTCTGCTGTGTGGTCCTGGGCCAGCAGCGACCCTGCAACCAGCGCGGCCATCAGAACAAATCCCCAAAGACTACGACGTCCCGGCAATGCGCTACCTCTTCTTGTTCGCGAGCTCGCGAGTGAGTGTGCGGACGCGTGCGCTGGCTTCGAAGTACATGTCGCTGTTCTCGTCTTTGTTCAGTTCCAGGAATTTTTTATAGGCCTCGAGCGCCAGGGGCGCTTGGTTCAGTTTATCGTAACAGGTGGCGCGCACGAACCAGCTTCCCGGCGGGAGTGTTTCCCTCTGCGCGAGCAGATCCAGCCCATGCAGGGCAGCGGGGTAATTCTTGTTCAAGTATTCCGAGGTCACCAGATCCTTCAGCACGTCAACGGCTTGCGGATTCTTATTGAGGGCGACCATTAATTCGTTCACGGCGTTCGCATAATCTTTTTTCTCCAGATACACGTGCCCGAGTTGCGCCGGAAGGTCCGGGTCCTGCGGGGCGAGGGCGATGGCTTTGACGAGGACGGGCACGGCGTTGTCATACTGTTTCTTTTCGAAATAAATCAGGGCGCGAAGTTTCAGCGCGCGAAGAGACTCCTGCCCGGTGGCGGCCGCTTTATCGAGTTCCGCCAGCGCGTCGTCGTACTTGCCCGCATCCACCAGCAGGGAAGCATGCTCCAGCTGCATGGCCGGGTCGTTGGGATGCGCAGCGAGATAAACGCCCAGCTCCGTTGCCGCTTCGTCGTTTTTTTTCTGCGCGAGCAGCGCTTGCAGCAGGCCTTTGTGCGCCTGACTGGCCGCAGCGCCGGTGGGCTGCAGCGCGAGCACCTCGCGGAATGCGGTTTCGGCCTCACCCGGTTTTCCGGTCCTCAGCAGCGCGCCGCCCAGTGAATTGCGAATGGCAACATCCTTCGGGTCCAATTTTTCCGCGGCTTCATACTGTTCGATGGCGGCCGAGTCCTTCTTGGTGGCCTCCAGCGCGACACCGAGCAGCCACTTCGTGCGCGCCTCGTCAGGCGTTAGCTCGGCGGCATGTTGCAAGGGTGCAATGGCGGCCGCAGGATCCGTGGTAATTAGCAACACGCCCAGATTCTGGTATGCCGCCGCCATTTTTGGATCGAGTGCGATCGCTTTTTCGTACTCGGCCCTGGCATCCGCGGGCCGCTTCATCGCCGTATAGGCGTAACCGAGGTCGTAGTGCACTACGGCGTCGTCCGGTTTCTTGGCCAGGTAATCCTGATAGGCCTGGGCGGCGCCGGCGTAATCCTGTTTGTCTACGGCGTCCTGCGCAGCAGTCAGCAGGCGATTCAGTTCGATTGCGGCGGGGTCTTGCGGGATTTTTTTTCGGGAGGTTCCAACTTCTTGTGCGGATACCGGAATTGCGAATGCCAGGAGCATGGCGCCCAAGAAGACGCTCCACGCGCCAATCCATGCGCCGGGCCACGCACGGTGTAGCAGCGCCTGCATCAGCATACTCGGCCGTTTCATTCCGTCGGCAGATTGGGCGCCGGCGCATCGGCTTTTTCCGCCGCGTGATTGCCGTGGTTGTTGCCATTGCGCCCGTTCAGTACGCGCGCCAGATATTTTCCAGTATGAGATTGCTGATTGCGCGCCACCTGTTCGGGCGTGCCCGCCGCGACCACGCGTCCGCCGGCGTCGCCGCCCTCCGGACCCAGGTCGATCACCCAGTCCGCGGATTTAATCACGTCCAGATTGTGCTCGATGATCAGCACCGAAGCGCCGCCTTCGATCAATTTGCGAAAGGCCGTCAGCAATTTCTGTATATCGTCAAAATGCAGCCCGGTGGTGGGCTCGTCGAAAATATACAGGATGCCGTTATTGTCCTGGCGAGTGAGATGCGCAGCCAGTTTCAAACGTTGCGCCTCGCCGCCGGAAAGCGTGGTGCCGGATTGGCCGAGGCGCAGGTAACCGAGGCCCACTTCGTCCAGCACGCGCAGCTTGGCGGTGACTTTGGGATGCGCGGCGAAAAAAGTCATGGCCTCGCGCGCGGTCATCTGCAGCACGTCGTGAATATTTTTTTCCTTGTAACGCACGTCGAGCACGGCGCTCTTGTAACGTGTGCCGCGGCACTCCTCGCAGACCAGTTCCACGTCGGCCAGGAAGCGCATTTCCACGGTCACGGTGCCGTCGCCCTGGCAGGCTTCGCAGCGCCCGCCGGGTATATTGAAGGAAAAATGCCCGGCAGTAAATCCGCGCTTTTTCGATTCGGGCGTGGAAGCAAATACTTCGCGGATGGGATCGAACGCCTTCAAATAAGTGGCTGGATTGGAGCGCGGAGTACGGCCGATGGGCGATTGGTCCACCATTTCCACTGCGGCCAGGAACTGATCGCCTTCCAGACGGTCGCAATATTCTTTCCAATTTCCTCCGGTGCGCTTGGCCTGCAAAGCTTTGTAAAGCACGTCGTACACCAGCGTCGATTTCCCGGAGCCCGAAACGCCGGTTACGGCCACTAGCAGGCCTAGGGGGATCATTACGTCCACGCCATTCAAATTGTGGCTGTGCGCGCCGAGAATCTTCAGGAACTTTCCCTGCGGCTTGCGGCGTCGCGCCGGCACCGCGATTTTCAGTTCGCCGCGCAGATAACGGCCGGTCAGCGAATGCGGGTCCGTCATCATGGCGTCGCGCGTGCCGGCAAAAATCAATTTGCCGCCGTGCTCGCCTGCACCCGGGCCTAGGTCGAGCACGTAATCGGCGGCCATGATTGTGTCCGGGTCGTGCTCCACCACCAGCAGGGTGTTTCCCAGGTCGCGCAGGCCCTTCAATATTTCAATCAGGCGCGTGGTGTCCCGCGGGTGCAGCCCGATGGAAGGCTCATCCAGCACGTAGAGGGCGCCCACGAGGTGCGAACCCAGCGACGTGGCCAGTTGGATGCGCTGCGCCTCGCCGCCGGAGAGCGTGGACGTAAGCCGGTCGAGCGTCAGATAGTCGAGGCCCACGTCGTCGAGAAAACGCAGGCGCTGCTGTGTTTCTTCCAGAACTTTCTCGACGATCGCGGATTCGGATTCGGTCAACTGCAAATTCTGGAAGAACGGCCGGGCGTCCTTCACCGTCATCTGGCAGACTTCGGTGATCGAGCGGCCCGCGATTTTCACCGCGCGAGCTTCGGCGCGCAGACGCGTGCCGCGGCAATCCGGGCAGGTGGCGTAACCACGATAGCGGCTGAGGAAGACGCGCACGTGCAGCTTGTATTTTTTGCGTTCCAGCCAGCCGAAAAATCCCTTCACGCCGACGTAATCTTCGGACTTGTCTCCATCCAGCACGGCGTGGCGCTGCGCGGACGTGAGATCGCGGAAGGGCACATCCATGGGAATGCCTTTCGAGCGGGCGTAACGCCGCAAATCCATCGCGAGTTGCCGGTAACGCGGCTTGGTCCAGGGCTCGATCGCGCCTTCGTTCAGCGTCTTGCTTTTGTCGGGGACCACGCGGTCCAGATCGAAATCCACGGTGTTGCCGAATCCCTGGCAGCGCGGGCATGCGCCGTAAGGATTGTTGAACGAAAAAAGCCGCGGCTCCGGTTCCTGATAAACGGCGCCGCATTTTTTGCATTCGAAGCGCTCGTTGAACACCATGCGCTCGGGCTTCGCGTCTGGCGAATCCGGCACAAACTCCAGGATGGCTTCGCCGCGCCCTTCGCGGTAGCAGATTTCGATGGAGTCCATCACGCGGGAACGGACTTCGGGAGAAAGCTCCAGGCGATCCACCAGCACGTAGACGGGCTTGGTGAAATCCACGTCCAGCAATTCTTCCGGCGTGGAAAATTCGAATACGCGGCCGGATTGGTAGATGCGGTTGAAGCCGCGCTTGCGCAGGCTGATCAGCGCCTCGCGAATGGCGTCCGCGGCAGGGCGCACCGGTTTGCGCGCGCGCGGAGCTTGCGGCGCGTTCGTCGCGGATTCAGGCGTGAGTTTCAGTTCATAGAGTACGTAGAAGCGGCGGCCGGCCGGCAGCGCCAGCACGCGCGTGGCGATTTCATCGAGCGTGTCCTTGCGGACCTCTTCGCCGCAGCGCAGGCAGATAGTGCGGCCGATGCGCGCGTACAGCAGGCGAAGGTAGTCATAAATTTCCGTGGCAGTGGCGACCGTAGAGCGCGGGTTGCGCGTGGAATTTTTCTGGCGGATGGAAATCGCGGGGGCGATTCCGGTGATTTCGTCCACGTCCGGCTTCTCGATGCGTTCCAGGAATTGCCGCGCGTAGGCCGAAAGCGATTCGATGTAGCGCCGCTGGCCTTCGGCGTAGAGCGTGTCGAACGCCAGGCTGGATTTGCCGGAGCCGGAAACGCCGCTGACGACGGTGATGGCGTTGTGCGGGATGACGAAGTCAATGTTCTTGAGGTTGTGGACGCGGGCGCCGCGGACGCGTATCTCCTCGATATCGCCGGGGATAGCGGCGGCTGGGGTTGGCGCCCGGGGCGCGCTCGCGCCGTCTGGGATTGCCTCTCGCTTCGTTTCGTCTCGGGGCAGCTTATCTATAGGTTCTGTCGCCATGTGTGTAAACCAAAAATTATACGCCCGACAGTCAAGGGCCGCAAATGGCTGTCTCCGCGCCGCGCATGCGAGTTCGGAGGAGTACAATCTCAATTCCGCGGTGACAGTGGGTGTTCGGGAGGCGTTCGTGGGGCAGGGCAGTACGCACTTTACGCGAGTGATCTGGATCGTCCTCGACAGCGTCGGCATCGGCGAGCTCCCCGATGCCGCTGGGTATGGCGACGTGGGGCGCGACACGCTGGGACACACTGCGCGGTCGCGGGCGCTGCGCTTGCCGAATCTCGTGCGTCTGGGCCTCGCGAATATCAAGCCGCTCGAACATCTTTCGGCGCCGGCCGGGCCAGCTGGAAATTACGGCAAAGGGGCCACGCGCTCGCCGGGGAAGGACACGACTACCGGGCACTGGGAAATGGCGGGGATATGGCTGGAGCAGGCGTTCCCGGTCTACCCGCATGGCTTTCCGCCTGCGCTCATTGCCGAATTCGAAAGACAGATTGGCCGGCGCGCGCTTGCGAACAAGCCTGCCTCCGGCACGGAAATTCTGAAAGAGCTGGGCGAGGAGCACGTGCGCACTGGATTTCCGATCGTTTATACGTCCGGCGACAGCGTATTTCAAATCGCCGCGCATGAAGACGTGATTCCCGTGCCGGAACTTTATCGCATGTGCGAGATCGCGCGGAAATTGCTGGATGGACCGAATCGTGTGGGGCGTGTGATTGCGCGGCCATTTACCGGGACGGCCGGAAATTTTCGTCGGACGGAGCGCCGCCACGATTACGCCGTAGAGCCGCCGCGGCCAATGCTGCTGGACGTACTGGCTGAAAATAAAACGCCGGTGTTCGGCGTTGGCAAAATTCACGATATTTACAACGGGCGCGGCGTGGACGATTACGTCACGACAAAAAATAACGCGGACGGCATGGCCAAGCTCACCGAAGCGCTAGCGACGCGAACGCGCGGCCTGATTTTCGCGAACCTGGTGGATTTCGACATGCTTTACGGGCACCGCAAAGACGTGGAAGGTTTTGCCCGTTCGCTGGAGGAATTCGACGCGCTTCTCGGGCCGTTTATTGCGGCCATGCGCTCTGACGATCTGCTGCTGATCACTGCCGATCACGGTTGCGATCCGGACCCTGTAAATCCCACCACGGATCATTCGCGCGAATACGTTCCGATCCTCGCTTACAGCCCGGGCGCGAGCGGCGGCGTGGATTTAGGCACGCGTGAAACGCTGGCGGACATGGGCCAGACCGTCGCGGAAAATTTCGGCGGCAAGATTCCGCACGGCGCCAGCTTTCTCGACATGATTACAAGGCAATAGCTAGAAGTTTGCGGAAAACGTCGAAATGATTGGCATTTCCAGCGGCCTGCCGTCGGTGAGCATTGCCGTCTCAGCACAGGCAGGATTGCCTGTGCCACGCAAACCTGCTTCGCGCCGGCTCTAGACTTCGATCAGTCGCCCTGCGCGGATTTCTGCGCGTAGTATCCAGTACGGGTTCGCACGGCCAATTTCTCGTGGGCCTTGGACGCGTTCAATTCCACTTTCACGGCGCGGAACGTGCCATCTTTCGCGGCGTTCGTCGGGTAGTAGCCCAGTGTGTACTGGTTGCGAATGTCGCGCGCCACTTGCACGCAGACGGGGTCCACATCTTCCAGGCGGTCGGGAAAGAAGGCGAGGCCGCCGGTGGATTCCGCAAGTGTGGTTAGCTCTTTCTTTGATTTGCGGACCATTTTCTTGGCGTTCTTGCGGTCTTCGTCGCTGAAAACTCCGATCGCGTAAATCACCGCATTCGATTCCACCGCGGCTTTCACCGTGTACTCAAAACTCTTGCGGCTCGCGTCATCATCCCCATCGGTGATCACCAGCAGCACCCGCTTGTCCTTGTGTCCTTTCTTCAGATGATCCAGGGAGCCGATGATCGCGTCGTACAGCGCCGTGCTGCCGCGCGTGTCAATTCGTTCCAGCGCTTCGTGCAGTTCCTGCGCATTGCTCGTGAAATCTTCATCCAGATCCAGGTAATACTCGTCATTGAAATTGACGACGAAAACTTCGTCGGCGGGATTGCTGGTTCGCACGAAAGAAAGCGCGGCGGCGTTCACTTGCGGGCGCTTTTCTTTCATGCTGCCGCTGTTGTCAATCACCAGTCCCATGGTTACCGGGATGTCTTCTTTCGAAAATACCGAAATCTTCTGCTCCACCTTGTCCTCGAACACGCGGAAATCGTTGATCGTCAGGCCGGGAACGAACTGGCCCTTATCATCCACCACGGTGGCGTGCAGCACCACCAAATCGACCACCGATTTCAGATGGTGGCTTTGATCCGTCTGCGCGCTCGAGCCGGTGGCTCCCGGTGGCGGCGGTGGCGGCGGGGGATTGGGCAGCGGATTTTGTGCGAGCGCGCACGGGCCCGCGACGATTGCGAGCAGCGCTGCCAATAAAATGTTAGGGAGAAACCGTCTAATGCCCGGGCGCGTAATATCCGGTCTTGGCGTAGACGGTGAGAGGCGGAAGTCCCTTCGGGGGACGGAGCTTGATTTTAATCTTGCGCCATTTTCCATCGTGGTTGTGATCGCTCGGTCTATATCCCAAGACATATTGATTGCGCAACTCCATGCTGATTTTCGTCGCGACGTCCGGCAAATCTTTCAGGTTGTTCACCGCAAATGCGCGGCCGCCCGTCATTTGCGTCAAATCCGCCAGCAAGGATGGCCCCAGTTGCTCTTCGGGAGTCGGACCGCCGCCTGCGTCAAAAAGTCCGATCGCGTAAATCTGTACGTCCGCTTCGCGCGCGTACTTGCGAATGTCCGTCTCGGAGTACCGGCTATGATTATCGCCTCCGTCGGATATGATGAGCAACGCCTTCTTTGTGTTGTGTGCTCCTTTCATCTCGCTCAATCCCAGATAAATTCCGTCCAGCAGCGCGGTCTCTCCACGCGCCGCCGTAAACATCAGATGATTCTGCAATTCCTCCACGCTGCCGGTAAAAGAACTGGCCAGTTGCGCGCGATCATTGAAATTCACAAGCAAAAATTCATCCTGGGGATTCGCGGTGCGGAAAAATTGCACCGCCGCCAGGCGCGATTTTTCGATCTTGTCCGTCATGCTGCCGCTCATATCGAAAATCACGCCGATAGAAATCGGCACGTCTTCGCTGGTGAAGCGCACGATCTCCTGCTCGCTGTTGTCCTCAAACACGCGGAAATTTTCCTGCTCCAGGCCGGTGACCAGCCGCCCGTAGGGGTCCGTCACCGAGATCGGAACCAAGGTAATGTCCGTCTCAGCCTTGAGCGATTTGCCTTTTTCGATTTTCTGGGAGTTTTCCGGATGCGTAGGGCCTTGCGATTGCGCCCAGGCGAGAGATGCGGCGAGGAATCCACCACAAACCAGGAGCGACACGCAAAATCGCGCAACGATTGGACTTCCGGCTGGCTGCGGTGCGCGGTTTCTCAACTTGGCCCCCACCTCTGCCGCGGGACTCGCGTGGCTCTGGGCAGCTCTGCAGTTCGCTGGCGCGATTCTACCACTCGCGTAACTCAAAGCAAGCGCCGCATGTGTAACTTCTTTGTAACTTCCGGACCGTCAGCGCGCGGCAGAATTCAACGCCGTATGCATGTTAAGATGCCAGCGCTGGCGAAAGGTGAGCAAGCCCTATGCCAAATTCCGACGCTCCGAACGTCCTGGTCGTGATCCCCGCGCGCTATGCCTCAACGCGGTTTCCCGGCAAGCCGCTTGCTTCGATAGCCGGCAAGCCCATGATTCAGCACGTCGTTGAACACGTCCGCCAAGCCTCTCTGCCGTCGCGCATAGTCGTCGCCACCGAAGATGACCGGATCAAGGCTGCCGTCGAATCCTTCGGCGGCGAAGCCATAATGACTCGCCCCGATCACCGTACTGGTACGGACCGCATCGCCGAGGTCGCCACACACATTCCCGCGGACATCTATATCAACGTGCAGGGTGACGAGCCGCTGATTGATCCGGGCACCGTGGACGCGGTGGCCGCCGCCATGGCCGAAGACGATTCGATCCAGCTGGCGACTCCCTGCGCTGCTATCACTTTGCCGGGCGAGATCATGGATCCCAACGTCGTGAAGGTCGTGCTGGACTTCGACGGTCAGGCGCTTTATTTTTCGCGTGCTCCGATACCGTGGGTTCGCGACACCGGCGACCGCGTTGCCGCAAAGCACTGGAAACACATCGGCCTGTACGGCTACCGCCGCGACGCCCTGCTGGAATTTCCCACCTTGCCGCCTGGGGAACTGGAGCGCATCGAACAGCTGGAGCAACTGCGCTGGCTGGAAAACGGTTTTCACATGCACGTGGTGGAGACCGGCTACAACGCCGTCAGCGTGGACGTGCCCTCGGACGTAGACCGGGTGGAGAAACTCCTGCACGCCCGCGCTAAATCCTCGAGCCAAGGCAGCAATTAACTTCGCGCGCCACGCGTCCCAACGAAAAAATTAATTTGAGCTCACGAAAATCGTAATTTGACACCCGCGCCGTTTCTCTTCATAATGTTTTGTACGCAGATTGTCCCGGAGGATTTCACCCGACTTGCGCACCGCCCCAAAATACATTTTTGTGACGGGTGGCGTGGTTTCTTCTCTCGGGAAAGGCGTAGCGGCGGCCTCCATGGGCTGCCTGCTGGAAAGCCGGGGCCTCCGCGTTACCCTGCAGAAGTGCGATCCCTACCTGAACGTTGATCCTGGAACGATGTCTCCCTACCAGCACGGCGAAGTGTTTGTCACCGACGACGGCGCGGAGACGGATCTGGACCTGGGCCACTACGAACGCTTCACCTCCGCGCATTTAACGCGCGACCACAACTGGACCACCGGCCGCTTCTACGAATCCATCATCACGAAAGAACGCCGCGGGGATTATCTCGGCAAGACTGTGCAGGTGATTCCGCACGTCACCGATGAAATCAAATCAGCGTTCCGAAAAGTGGCGGAAGGCGTGGACGTGGTGCTGGTGGAAATCGGCGGCACCGTGGGCGACATCGAATCGCTGCCGTTTCTGGAAGCCATCCGCCAGATGCGCCTGGAACTCGGGCCGGAAAATGTGATTTTTGTGCATCTCACGCTGGTTCCGTTCATCCCCACCGCGGGCGAACTGAAAACCAAGCCCACGCAGCACAGCGTGAAGGAACTTCTCAGCATCGGAATTCAGCCGGATGTGCTGATTTGCCGCAGCGACCGGCCGCTCGCCGCGGATCTGAAAGCGAAAATCGCGCTGTTCTGCAACGTGGCCGAGTCCTGCGTGATTTCCGCGCCGGACGTCGCCAACATTTACGAAGTGCCGATGACCCTCGCTTCGGAAGGGCTCGACGAGCAGATTCTGCGCCTTCTGCGCCTGGAAGCGCCGCCGCGCGATTTGAGCCGCTGGCTGGCTATGCTGGAAACGCTCGAGCATCCCGCAGGGGAAGTGCGCATCGGCGTCGTCGGCAAGTACGTTCAGCTCGAAGACGCTTACAAGAGTTTGCGCGAAGCTTTGGGACACGGCGGCCTGGCGAATCGCCAGCGCGTGGTGATCGAATGGATTGAAGCGGAAGAAATTGATTCGCCTGCCACCGCGGAGCGCCGCTTGCGCCACGTGGACGGCGTGCTGGTTCCGGGCGGCTTCGGCAAACGCGGAATTGCGGGAATGGTTCACGCCATCACTTACGCGCGCGAGAAAAAAATCCCGTTCTTCGGCATTTGTCTGGGCATGCAATGCGCGACGATCGAATACGCGCGACAGGTTTCGCATATCGAACATGCGGACAGCACCGAGTTCGATCCTTCTACGCCGAATCGCGTGATCTACAAACTTCGCGAATTGCTCGGTGTGGACGAAATGGGCGGGACGATGCGCCTGGGCGCGTGGCCCTGCAAACTCGAGCCCGGTTCATTTGCCGCCAAGGCCTATGGCACGCTGGAAATTTCCGAGCGCCATCGCCATCGCTACGAATTCAATTGCGAGTACGAGGAGACTCTCACACGCGCGGGATTCCGCATCACCGGACGCACGCCCGACGGCGTTTACGTCGAAATTATCGAGGCGCCGAATCATCCGTGGTTCGTCGGCTGCCAGTTTCATCCAGAATTCAAATCGAAGCCGCTGGCGCCGCATCCGCTCTTCGCCGCGTTCATCCGCGCCAGCCTGGAAAATCGCCATCACCGCCTGGGCGCCACGTCGGAATCGCGAGTCATCGCCGCCGAACCCGCCACGGATTAGCGCGTCAAATCTCTCCGCCTCGTCCATGTTTCTCTGCGCCCTCCGCCTTTCCTCTGTGCTCTCTGTGTTAAATCTTTTGCCTTTCTCTACGTTCTCTGCGTCTCTGCGGTAATAGCTTCCCCCCGCGCCGAGCCGCATCACGATCCCGCGTCTTGGGCCTCCCACCCAACTTTCCATTCCGACGAGCAGCAGATAATTTCGCCGCACTGCGAGATTTTCCTCCGACGGCACCCAGCCGCGCTGCCATCCATGCTCTGGAGCCGAAAAATCCCTGCAACAATGACGGCAGATAAATGTCCACGTCGAGTTTCGGGAAATAAATCCCGAAACCAGAAGGGCTAATCGCGATCTCTCGGAGTTGCGACGTTCGGGCGCTCTCTAATCCTTGTGCATCGCGCGGCGAGAAAGCGACGTCCAGGCCGGAGTTGAGCCGGATTACGATACGCCCCAGGCGTCGGTCGTAGTGCGCGGCGGTAGCGATCGGAGTGGTGGTGCGCAAACTCGCTGCCCGCCGTTTGGCTCGATCGAATTCTTCACGTGATTTCATGGATCGTCTCCCACGCTCTACAGAGCGCCGCTAAATGTGTCGCCAATATCTTTTCGATGCGTGTGATCTGTGACCGCGAAAACCCGAAGTTCTCGCGAAGGCGGACCGGCCCGGCTGCGCAATTCAAATTAAACACGGCCTCACACCCTTTTCCAATCACGTGCACATGAGCCGGCCGATGATCGTTGAGATAGACAGCCACCCGCAGGCCGCCAAATCGCAAGATCGTTGGCATAATTCATACTACCACAATCCGAAGCGCTTGGGTTATGAACGACCTTTAGAGGTTCATTCTCCGGGCGTCTCTGCGTTCTCTTCGTCCCTACGGTAATCTGGTCCATCCCACGCAATTCAAAGTTGAAATGCCGCTCATTCCCGCATAGTCTGTTGCCTCGAACTATCGCCACGACATGCCACCATCTAGCAGCTTTTCGATCGGCAAGATTCGCTTCGGCGCCAACGCGCCCCTTTTCCTGATCGCCGGACCTTGCGTGATCGAAAGCGAAGCCCACGCCACCAGCATGGCCGAGCGCCTGGGCGCCATCGCCGCCGAGCTGGGCATCCCTTACATCTTCAAAGCGTCTTACGACAAAGCCAATCGCTCGTCGGTCGCTTCTTTTCGCGGCCCGCAACAGGAAGAAGGCCTGCGGATTCTCGCTACGATTAAGAAACACACGGGCCTTCCGATTCTTAGTGATGTGCACGACGTCTCGCAGGTCGGCCCCGCGGCCGAAGTCTGCGACATTCTGCAGATTCCTGCCTTCCTCTGCCGCCAAACCGACCTGCTCGCTGCGGCGGGACGCACCGGACGCGTCGTCAATGTAAAAAAAGGCCAGTTCGTCGCGCCGTGGGAAATGGCCAACGCGGCGGAAAAAATTGCCAGCACCGGAAACGAAAAGATCATTCTCACCGAACGCGGCAGTTCCTTCGGCTATCAAAATCTCGTAGTGGACATGCGTTCGTTTGCCATCATGCGGAAATTCGGCTATCCCGTCGTTTTCGACGTCACGCATTCCGTGCAGCTGCCTGGCGCGGCAGGGAACTCCAGCGGCGGCCAGCCGGAATTTATCGAGCCACTGGCGCGCGCCGGCACGGCCGCGGGCGTGGATGGATTGTTTCTGGAAGTGCATGACAATCCTGCGCAGGCGCTTTCCGACGGCGCGAACGCGCTGCCGCTCGAACAGCTGCAGCCCTTGCTGCAAAAAATTCTGCGCCTGGCGGCTCTGGCGCGCGAATGGGACGCCCGATGAGCCTGGAAACCGCCAAGCGCGTGCTGCGCGTGGAATCCGAAGCGATCGCGGGATTGATTGCTCGTCTGGATGCGCGCTTCGAAAAAGCCGTGGAACTATTGCACGCCTGTAAGGGTCGCGTGGTGGTCACCGGGCTGGGCAAGTCCGGTCTGGTGGGGCGGAAAATCGCTGCGACCTTCGCAAGCACCGGCACGCCCGCACTGTTTCTGCACGCCGGCGAAGCGCTGCACGGCGATCTGGGAATGCTCACCGCGGGCGACGTGCTGCTGGCGATTTCTTCCAGCGGCGAAACCGGGGAATTGCTGGAGCTGCTGGAATCCGTCAAGCGTCTCGGCGTGCCGTTGATCGCGCTGACGGCCAATCCGAAGTCCACGTTGGCCGGCGCGAGCAGCATCGTTCTCGACATCGCCGTAAAAGAAGAAGCTTGCTCACTGAACCTTGCGCCGACGGCTTCCACTGCCGCCGCCATGGCTATGGGCGACGCGCTGGCTATTTCGTTGCTCGAACGCCGCGGCTTCAAGGAAGAAGATTTCGCCGCGTTGCATCCCGGCGGACGCCTGGGCAACAAACTGCGCCGCGTGGAATCGCTGATGCACGCGGGGGAAAACGCGCCGCGGGTGCTGCCCACATCGAAAATGCCGGACGTGATTTACGAAATGAGCCGCAAGGGCCTGGGGCTCGCGGCCGTCACGGAAGCGGACGGAAAACTTCTGGGCATCATTACCGACGGCGACCTGCGCCGCGTGATGCAGAAGCGCCAGGAAAACGTGCTGGCGCTTAGCGCCGCGGATTGCATGACCAAAAATCCTGTCACCTTGGCGCGCAGCGAACTCGCCGCCAGCGCGTTGCGTATCATGGAAGAAAGGAAAATTACCTCGCTGCTGATCGTGGACGCCGCAGGCAAACTTGAGGGCGTCCTGCACATCCATGATCTGTGGACGTTGCAATTGCTCTGAAGTTTTCTGCAGCAGTCGCAGAAAGAAGGAATTGCGCATGCCGATTCGCGAACTCAAATTTCCGGCTAAAGTTCTGCGTCGCGCCAAACCCGTACGCGTGCTGTTGATGGACGTGGACGGCACCATGACGCCCGGCTACGTCTGCCTGCAAACATTTCCGGACAACAGCGTCGCCGAAATGAAAATGTTTCACGCACACGACGGCGCTGGAATCAAACTCGCCAGCATCATGGGTATACGCACGGGGCTGATCACCGGCCGCGATTCTCCTGCCAACGCGCGGCGCGCCCGCGAAGGCGCGATGGAATTTGTGATTCAAGGCCAGCCGAAAAAACTCGAAGCGTATAAAGCCATCTTGGTCCGCGCGGGCGTCACTGACGAAGAAGTTGCCTACATCGGCGACGACCTGCCGGACTTACCGATTCTGCAGCGTGTGGGTTTAGCCGTCGCCGTGGCCAACGCGGTGTTCGAAGTAAAACGCGCCGCGCACTACGTCACTACGGTTCGCGGCGGTGAAGGCGCCGTCCGCGAACTCGTCGAGCTGATTTTGAAAGCTCAAGGCCGCTGGAAGAAAGCAATTCCGCTGGCCATTGCGTAACTTCGCGATACGCCGATCGCAACCTGTTTGCTGCAGATCCGCGCTGTCTGCCGCTCTATTCCTTCTGCATGTCCTTGCGCATCTGTTCGAAAATTTGTGCGGCCCACGCGGGCGGCTCCGGTCCCTTGCTCAAGTCCAATTTCATTCCCAGCGCCAGCTTCCAGCGATCCATCCACAATATTCCGGTGCCAACGTACAGATCGGGCGTGGCGTATGCGGGATCGGACATGGCTGTATCCAGAGAGACGAATTTATAACCGCGCTTTTCCAGCTTATCGAGCAGTTGATCCAGACATTCCGTATTCAGCACATTATCGTGAATCAATAAAACCTGCGGAATCTGCCGGCCGAACATTGCTGCAGATTCCTTCTCGGCATAATCAAACACGGTGTCCACGTACTCCAGATAATCCTTCTTGGCCCTGGCCGCCATTTTCTTGTCCTTCTTCTCCAAGGCGTGGCCCAGCGCGTCATTGAATACGTAATCGGCGTCCTCGATGGTTACCGGCGCAATCGTGTACCCGCGCTCTTTCAGGAATGTGTCAAACGCGGTTTTCAGTTCCATGGTCATTCCGGTATTCAGATACGGATGGCGAAAGTATTTTTCGCTTTGGCCCATAGCTTTCAGCAGCGCGCCGGTAACCACTTCGCCGCGAATGGTGTCGTCTTCATATTGTTGCAGCGGTGTTTTGTCGAAATTGTCGTGCGCGTAGTTGTGATTTCCCAGATTGAGTCCCGCGGCCAGCCACATCTGCAGCAATTCCGCGCGAGCGTCGCGCTCGCCCTGCACTTGCAGCTTTCTTTCGTTCACGAAACCTATGGACCAGGCGTGATGCGCCTTCAGTGCTGCGGGAATTCCCCGGTTGATCTTCTGCAATTCCTTCAGCTCGCCGTAAGCAAAATCGTTTCCAGGCAACGCGCCCGGCAAATCGTCCACCGTGATCGCCACGCTATGCTGCGCGCCAGGTTGCGCTGCAGCCTGCGTGCGAACCGGCGTGCCGACCGGCGCGCCAGCCGACTTTGCGTGTAGCGCGCCAAATGCAGCCATAGCGCAAACCAGCGCGCCGGCGAAAAGCACTTTCAATCCTGGCCTTCGATTCAACATTCGATTCATCATTCGACTCATCAAGGGGTCCTCCACGCGCAGGACATTCTAATCGTTCATCGGAAAAATGCACGGAATCTGTTACACGAAGACGTCGCGCCGGTTCCTCGCAGCAGCGCCGGCCGAGGTGCTAGAATCGTGTTTGGCAGGCACTGCTCCTGCAACGGATTTGTCACGAGGCACGATGGCTCCGCCGATCGAACTGGAAATTAACGGCGCGAAGTATCCAGTCCGCTCCGATCCCGACACGCGACTGCTCACCGTTCTGCGCGACGAGCTGGGACTGACCGGCACAAAGTATGGTTGCGGCGAAGGGCAATGCGGCGCGTGCACCGTACTCATCGGCGGCTCGCCGCGGCGTTCGTGCCAGATCCTTCTGGGCGAAGTTGTGCAGCCCGTCATCACCATCGAAGGCCTCGAAAAAGACGGAAAACTCCATCCTCTACAGCAGGCCTTTCTCGATCTGGACGCTTTCCAGTGCGCTTATTGTACTTCGGGAATGATCATCAGCGGCCTCGCGCTCCTGACACAGAAGCCGAATCCATCGGCAACCGACATTGCGCAATTCATGCAAGGCAATATCTGCCGCTGCGGAACTTATCCGCGCATCGTGGAAGCCGTACAGCAAGCGTCCAAATTGATGGAGAAGCAAACGCGATGAGCATCACGGCCAATAAATTTACGCCCGAGCCCGAGCGTTACGAATTCCGCGAGGCCCCGATTCATCACTTCGCACTCGACCGCCGCGATTTCTTCAAGTTTTTCGGCGCCGGAATCTTCGTATTTGCCGCCGTGAACGATGCATTGGCTGTGCAGGAATCCGGAGGCGGACGGCAAAATCATTCGGACGAGCTGCCGAAAGAAATCACCGCGTGGCTGCACATTGGCGAAGACGGCGGCGTGACGGCGTTCACCGGAAAAGTCGAGATTGGGCAGAACATTCGGACTTCGCTCGCGCAGAGCGTTGCGGATGAATTGCGCGTGCCATTCGAAAGCGTGCGGATGGTGATGGGAGACACGGCGCTGACGCCCTTCGACATGGGCACGTTCGGCAGCCGCACGACTCCAACCATGGCGCCGCAACTCCGCCGGGTTGCCGCCGCCGCTCGCGATCTTCTGCTGCAAACTGCAGCGAAAGAATGGAACACCGCTCCAGCCAAGCTGGTCGCCCAAAATGCAAAAATCACCGACTCCGCTTCGGGGCGTTCCGCCAGCTACGCAGACATGGCGCGCGGCAAGACGCTCGCGCAGCAAATCCCTGACGAAGACCCGGTCACGCCGGCATCGCAATGGACGGTCGCGGGTAAATCGCTTCCCAAGGTGGACGGGCGCGCGTTCGTCACCGGGCGTCACCAGTACACTTCGGATCTGCGCCCTGCGGGCGTGCTGTATGGCAAAGTGCTCCGTCCGCCGTCCTTCGGCGCGACGCTCGTATCCTGCGATTTGGGCGCCGCGCAGAAATTGCCAGGCGCCGTGCTGGTGCACGATGGCGACTTCGTTGCTGCGGCGGCGCCTAGCGAAACTGAAGCCGAGCAAGCAATCGCGGCGATTCGCGCGGAGTGGAAGGAATCTCCGCAGCCTTCCGGCAGCGAGCTTTTCTCCTACCTGAAACTGAACCTCGAAAAAGACGAGCGAGGTCTGGTCACGCAATCCGGTTCGATGGCAGATGGCCTGGCGCGCGCCGCGCATCGCCTGGAAGCCGCCTACACAGTTGCTTATATCGCGCACGCGCCACTGGAACCGCGCGGCGCCGTGGCCGAATGGAAAGACGGCAAGCTCTCCGTGTGGACCGGAACGCAGCGGCCCTTCGCCACGCGCGATGACCTGGCGGAAGCCTTCCATCTTGGCAAAGAGAACGTGCGCGTAATCGTGCCGGATACCGGCTCGGCCTACGGCGGGAAGCACACGCCTGACGCGGCGCTCGAAGCGGCGCGGCTGGCGCGCGCGGCGGGCAAGCCGGTGAAAATTGTTTGGACGCGCGAAGAGGAATTCACTTGGGCGTATTTCCGTCCAGCCGGCGTGATTGAGATCAAGAGCGGCGTCGCGGCCGACGGCACGCTTACAGCCTGGGAATTTCACAATTACAATTCCGGTGCGGCGGGAATCGAAACGCCGTACACCGCGGCGAACCAGCACATCCAATTTCACCCGGTACGCTCGCCGCTGCGGCAAGGTTCTTATCGCGGTCTGGCGGCGACTGCCAACGTATTCGCGCGCGAATCGCATATGGACGATCTGGCGCACGTTGCGGCCACGGATCCGCTGGATTTTCGCCTGAAAAACATTGCGGATCCCCGCTTGCGCGATGTGTTGCAAGCCGCCGCGAAATCCTTCGGCTGGCCTGGCAAGAAGACCAGCCCCGATACCGGATTCGGCATTGCCGGCGCAATCGAAAAGGGCGGGTACGTGGCCACTTGCGCGGAGGTCGCTATAGACGGCTCGCGCGGCGGTGCGCGCGTCGTACGCTTGGTGACTGCGTTCGATTGCGGCGCAATCGTTAATCCCGATGGTCTGCGCAACCAGATTGTCGGCGCGAACATCATGGGCCTGGGCGGCGCGCTCTTCGAAGCGATTGCGTTCGATGGCGGTCGTATCACCAATGCGCGTTTTTCGCGTTATCGGGTCCCGCGCTTTCGCGACGTGCCGCAAATAGAGATCGTGCTGCTCGATCGCAAGGACATTCCCTCAGCGGGGGCGGGTGAGACGCCGCTGGTGGCTCTGGCGCCTTCTATCGGCAACGCGATCTTCGACGCGACGGGTGTGCGTCGCACCACGCTGCCACTTGCTCCTCGCGCGTAGCCACGCGTTGCGACAGCCTGTCGCTTCAGCGGTGTTCTGACCAATGTTGAACGTGAAATCCGCGACGCCAAAATGTGATTGCCGGTTGTTACTAGGCCGAAGCAGCCTGCGCCGGAGTGCTTGACCGCGGGATGAGGTGCGGTTAGCGTCGGATAAACAGACCTTCGACGTTAACGGTCTACCACATGAATTTTTCAATCGCGCCGATCAGCACGAAGGACTCCGATTACGGCGTCGCAGAAATCCGCTCGAACTTGCTCAAAGCGGAGCGGCGCAACCTCTGGGTGTGGGGCAATGCAGTCATCATCATTCTCGGATTGACGGCGCTGGTGGTGTCGCTGTCGGTATCGCTCTACCTAAAAGGCGACGGCGCCATATTCGGTTGGGATCTGAGCCTGGCCGTTCGCGTGCTAGTCGGGCTGGTTCTGATTTTTACGGGGCACATGGTCTATCAGCACCTGCGTCTGCGCAACATTCAAAAAAAATTGGCAGAGCAGCAGATTCAGGCGGAAGTCTTCCGGCGGCTGGCACTATTCGATCCGTTGACGGGCCTGTACAACCGGCGATTCGCCGAACAGCGCTTGCGTGCCGAAATTGCGCGCGCCGAACGCCGCGGGCTTTCGATGATTGTGGTGTTACTGGACCTGAACGACTTCAAAAAGATCAATGATGGCCACGGGCATCGGGCCGGCGACAAGGTACTGAAAGAATTCGCGAAGTGTTTGAGCAGCTCCACGCGCGGATCGGATCTTGCCGTGCGCTGGGGCGGCGATGAATTCATGCTGCTGCTGTTGGATTGTGAAGTAGATCAACTATCGCTGGTGTTGGGTCGAATCGTCGGATTCGCGGTGGAGCTGGACGGAAAATCGCTGCCGGTATCGTTCGCCGTTGGCTGGAAGGCGTATGAGCCAGGTGACGGGCTGGAAAGCTTGATCGAAGCCGCGGATCGCAACCTGTACGTCCACAAAGCGACGGTTAAGGGCCCGAAGCACCCGTCAGCAGCGGCCGTCGCCTCAGTAGCCGAGCGCTAAACTTGACCTGCTCGTCAGCTCTAATGGCGACGCCGCTAGAACGTGGCTCTAGCCGAGCGTGTGAACAATTTTTTCCTGAGTAACAAAGCTAACCCACCAAGCACACAAAGGCCTAGCGTTCCAGGCTCAGGTACCGGCACATCATACACAGCTACCGTCGCGGTCCCGGGCCAAAGCAGGCCGCCTGGACCGGTCGGACCCGGAAGGCCGCCACCGGGCCAAAACTCCGCACACGCAGGTATGAGGCACGTCCACATTGTCGAACTAAACTGAGGGTTCGGTGTGGCCGGATTGAAGAAGAATATGGAATTTAAGTCTATCTCTACGGCGTCCAAGGTCTGTGGGCCGAACGGCGAGCTAACGTTGAAGAACGGCACGTATCCAGACTCAGGGCCACCATTGATACCCGTTCCTGATATCGATCCGAATACGAACGTTCCCAGTGGGCCGACGGCGTTGAACGTGGGCGTTCCGATTAGCGTGGGTTGTCCTGATGCTGCTGCGGGAGTGGCGTAAGCCAGTTCAAAGGAGAAGCTAATTGTCTCGCTAACACCTGGATTGGCGCTGTTCCCAGAAAGCGTCAGCGTTCCAACAATTTCGTAAACCGAATCCGCTCTGGTTTGTGAAGCCCCGAAAACCAGCAGCAAAAGCAGCAGACCGCCTAATTTGGTGAACATATTTGCTTTCCTTCCCAAGACTTCAGGTGAACACACCATCGAATTCAGGCCCAGCATTTGAAGTGCCAGATTCTCAGTATCAGCGCAGGGACTTTACCTCGCCGCAATGTGAAAGTTATTCGAGATTAATGACAATTCAGTTCCACTAACTCTACACGGTTCGATTGTGGCCTTCGGCGATGTCCCATGCTGCGCGGTAGTTGTGGCACTTGTGTGAAGAGGACTCTCGATTGCTCCTCAACCGCAGTCAGCCTCTGAATGTCATCGTTCCTTCACGGTTGGCTAATCTCGCTGTCGGATACGAACGATACGATTGAGGAGTCATGGAAATTCTCACACTGCCCGATGTACTTTTGACCAGCGTGGTCGTTGCGTTGCTCTGCCTGGTGATATACCGGGCGATGTGGAAGGCCTTGGATCGTCATCTTACGCGGCGGCGAAAGCTAAGTGAATGGAATTTCGGACGCAGCAGACGCTAACGGATGAAGTTTAGTGCAGGCAATTCCAGCGACTCAGCCCTGCGGGGGCGCTAGCGTCATCGAAAATTATGGAGCGGGCGATGGGAATCGAACCCACGTCCGAAGCTTGGGAAGCTTCTATACTGCCATTGTACGACGCCCGCTCACGGCTACCGACCGCGATTATACCTAATTGAGCGGCCTGGTGAAAAGTTCCTCGCGCGGTACCTTCGTCTAGGAATCGATCAACCGATCCCTCGCACGGCACTTCCGCTCGGAAATCGCTTAAGCAATCCCACGCGCGGCCGCTACACGCATCGGGCAAAACTCAAATTTATTCAATCCGGCTTTCACCGAAGGATCCTCCTCTCCAAATGTTTGCACTTCCTGCGCGTCGTCCATTTCCAGGATCGCGACGCCAAACGCTCCTGCGCTCGCCAACACCGGGCCGTAGATCAGCACCTTTCCCGCATCGAAAGCCTCGCGCGTGTAGCGCACATGCTCCTGCATCAACGCGCGCTCTTCGGCGGTCATGTCCGCGCCAAAGGTCGCGCGAGGCGGGATCAACTTGAAATAAAAGTGTTGTTTGCTCATCAGCTCGAGTCACTCCCGTCTTGCCGCGTAAGACTTCCCTTAGAACGCCGTGCCACTGAACCACGAAGACGCAAAATAATAGCGCACCTGCCGCGAAACATTTTGTAAGGAAATTCTTAGCCCTGCCGATAAATCCAGTGTGCCGGATCAATGCCGCGACTTTGAGGTGCTGCACGCACAGGACTTCCTCGTCTCCTGCGGCGTGGCACGGAAGGTGCTCCTCACCTTGAGCATGGTCCCAAGAGCCCGCAGCGCCCGACATCTGGTGCGTTCGTCCACGAGTTCCATCCCCGGAGGCGCGTTCCGTGGCTGAAAAATTAATCGTTGTAACCGGCTCCAAGGGCGGCGTCGGCACCACCACCGTGGCGCTGAACTTGGCGGTGCAGTTGGCGCAACTCACGGCCAAGCGCATCGCACTGCTGGAGTTTGCGCGTCCCTTCGGCCAGATCGGTTTGATGCTGGATTTCCAGCCGCGCTTCACACTGCTGGACGCGCTCGAACGAGTTGATCGCCTCGACCACTCCCTGCTCGCCAGCCTGCTGACGCGCCACAAATCCGGAATTGAAATCCTAGCCGGGCCTTTGCATGCGGCGTTGCGCGCCGAGCAGCGCCAGTCCGTCACGCTGGAAGCGCTGCTGCGCATCCTGGAACTGGCTCGCGGCGCGTTCGACTACGTCGTCGTGGATCTGGGTTTCGTGAACGCGGCGGAATGGTCGCGCGTCCTGCAAACGGCGGAGACTCTTCTGCTGATCGCCGAACCCAGCGTTCTCGCTCTCGGCATGCTCGAGCGCTATCTCCACGCCGTGGATTGCGCAGGCCTCGATCGCGCCCGATTTCAGATCATCGTCAATCGCGCGCGTCAGAACGACGACGAGCCGGTGGCGCAATGTGAAAAAATCTTGAAGCAATCCTTCTTCGCGCGTCTGCCCAACGATTTCCGGCAGGTCAGCGAATCCGTCACACTCGGCATCCCGCTCACCGCCGGTTCCAACAACCCGCTAGTCGGCCGCTATCGCGATATCGCCGCGCGGCTAATCTCTCCCCCATCCGCAATCGACTCCCGTCAATCTGGCTCTCCAGCTGCTCAAGCCATTCCAGTCGGCGCGAAATAGACCCCGCCGCGTCTTTCTCTGCGTTCTCCTCTTTTCCTCTGCGTTCTCTGTGTTGAATCTTTTGCCTTTCTCTCCAGCCGTTCTGGCTTTCTCTGTCTCTCTGTACCTCGGTGCCAAGTTTTCCGCCACCCATTCCCCCGTGTTAAAGTGGCGGGGCCAAAAGCGAATACCCAGGGAGGGGAAGTGGCGTATCGAGACCTGCGCGATTTTATTCACAAGCTAGAAAAGAACGACGAGCTTCGCCGCGTCTCGGTCGAAGTGGACCCCATCCTGGAAATCACCGAAATTTCCGACCGTGCCGTTAAGGCCGGCGGTCCCGCGCTGCTATTCGAACGTCCCAAAGGCTCGCGCATTCCCGTGGTAACGAATCTTGTCGGCACCGAAGGCCGCATGTGCATGGCGCTAGAAGTCGACTCACTCGAAGACGTTGCTGCGCGCATCAGTTCGTTTCTTGACTTGCAGTCTCCGCAAGGACTTCTTGAAAAAGTGAAAATGTTGCCGAAACTCGCCGAAATCGGGTCGTTCTTTCCGAAGTCCGTGCGCAGCGGTGCGTGCCAGGATGTGGTCCTCACCGATAATTTCTCGCTCGAAGCTTTTCCGATTCTGAAATGTTGGCCGCAAGACGGTGGCCGCTACATCACATGGCCGATGGTCATCACCAAAAATCCGGAGAACGGAAAACGCAATGTCGGCTGTTACCGCATGCAGGTGTATGACTCGCGTACCACCGGAATGCACTGGCAGACGCAAAAACATGGCGCGGATCACTACCGCAGCAGCCGCGCGAAAAATCCCAACGGCAAACTGGAAGTTGCGGTAGCCATCGGCGCCGACCCCGCCACAGCGCTCGCCGGGATTCTTCCCGTACCTCCCGATATGGATGAGTTCATGTTCTCCGGCTTCCTGCGCAAAGATCCGGTGGAATTGGTCGCCTGCAAAACCGTGGACCTGGAAGTTCCCGCCAACGCCGAAATCGTGCTGGAAGGCTATGTCGAAATCGGCGAGATGCGCACCGAAGGACCATTCGGCGATCACACGGGTTTCTACTCGCTGGAAGGGCAGTTTCCCGTCTTTCACGTGCAGTGCATCACGCATCGCAAAGAACCGCTGTATCTCACCACCATCGTCGGTCCTCCTCCGCAGGAGGACTACTTCATGGGTCACGCCATCGAGCGCGTGTTTATGCCCGTGATGAAGATGCAATATCCGGAAATTGTGGATGTGGCTATGCCCGCGGAGGGCATCTTCCAGAATCTGATGATCGTCGCCATCCGCAAGAGCTATCCGGGCCAAGCGCGCAAAATTATGAATGCGATCTGGTCGCTGGGGCAGGCGATGTTTACCAAGGTCGTGGTCGTGGTAGATCACGACGTGGACGTACAAAACTCCAGTGAGGTGGTGTGGAAAGCGCTCTGCGCGATTGACCCGGAGCGCGACATACAGTTCGTTCTCGGTCCGGTGGACACGCTGGACCACGCCGCGCGCCGCCAGGATTTCGGCTCAAAAATGGGCGTAGACGCCACCCGAAAATGGCCGGAGGAAGGTTACGGCGGCCGCTGGCCCGACGAAATAAAAATGGATCACGCTACAAAAAAGCGCGTGGACACAATATGGCAACAGCTTAGGCTGACACCCCCGAACAAAAAGTAAACGTCAGGCGAACGCCAAAGTCTTCGCCTTTTAGGCCGTTTCCCGCAGTATTTCATGCTTTTAGCGATGCCCCACCTGTCCTTTTGACCTGTCCTTTTCGCCTACCTGTCCTTTGGGACTATGTTTTACCAATAGCACACCATCGGAACACGTTGCTTGACACTCTGCGCTGCGGATGTAATAAACGGACAAAGAGGAAAGGTACCGAGAGTAGCAGTACTCACGGTCCTCTCCGAGCTGGACGCCGTATCGGGGTGCACGGGCGAAGCAGCAAGCGGGCTTCGGGGAGTTTTTCCAAGAAAATTTTTACGCACCAGATGAAGCCGTGCCCGTCCTGCGAAGCGGGATGGGGTGAGGAGTGAGGGGCCGCGCGATGTTCAATCTGGGTAAAACAAAATCCTTAATCGGCCTGGACATCGGCTCGAGTTCTGTGAAGGCAGTCGAGCTGAAGAAAACGAAGGCGGGCTTCGAGTTGGTCAGTTACGGAATCGAAACCCTCGCCCAGGACACCGTCGTAGACGGCGCCATCATGGACGCTCCTTCGGTTGCCGAGAAGATCATCTCGATCTTCGATAATCAGAAGATTAAGACCAAAGACGTGGCCACATCCGTTTCCGGCCATTCCGTTATCGTCAAGCGCGTCAGCATGCCGCTGATGACCGAGGACGAGCTCTTCGACCGCGTACAGGCCGAAGCCAGCCAGCACATTCCTTTCGACATCGCCGACGTGAACCTCAGCCACCAGTTGCTTGAGGCCACCGAGAATCAGATGGACGTGCTGCTGGTCGCCGTCAAGAAAGACAAAATTTTGAACCACACCAACGTGCTTGCGCAGGCCGGCAAGGCGCCAGTGGTGGTGGATATTGACGCCTTCGCCCTGCAGAACTGCTTCGAGGTCAATTACGAACCGGACCCGTCGCAGGTCGTCGCTTTGCTGAACGTAGGCGCCAGCGTCATGAATATCAATATCGTGCGCGGCTGGACTCCGCTGTTTACCCGCGACGTTTCCGTGGGCGGCAACCAGTACACCGACGCGTTGCAGAAGGAGCTGGACCTCAGCTTCGAAGACGCCGAGAAACTGAAAATGGGCGGCACTCTGGCGGGCGTCAATGAAGAACAGCGCACCGCGATTCTGCGTTCCGTCTCCGACATTTTGATTCTGGAAATTCAAAAGACGTTCGACTTCTTCCGCGCCACGGCCAGCGGCGAAAATATCCGCCGCATTTACGTTGCCGGTGGCACGGCGCGCGTCCCTGGCTTGCTCGACCTGTTGAAAGAGGAATTTGCCATGCCGGTCGAGGAGCTTTACCCATTCCGTAAGATTGCTATCAATCCTGGGCGTCACGATGAAAGCCAGATCCGTGAGTTGGCGCCGCGCCTGGCGATCGCTGTGGGCCTGGCGCTGAGGAGCTTTGACACGCCATGATCCGCATTAACCTACTGGGCCAGATCCGTCCGAAGGCCGCGAAGCAGTCTGTGCCGCTGGAATCCACGCTGCAGATTTTGCTGGGCGTTGCTGCCCTGGCGATTGCGCTGGTGGTTCTTTCGGTCACCTACTATTCGCAGAAGCGCCAGCTGGACGACACCAACGCGCGAATCGCCGCTCTGAAAGCCGAAAAGACCAGCCTGCAGCAAATCAAGCAGGAGGTTGACCGTTTCGAAGCTCAGAAGGCCGCCCTGCAAACGCAGATTGGCGTGATCGAGAATTTGCAGAAGAACCGCACCGGCGCCCAGGAATTGCTGCAGATGGTGGCCAACACCGTGGTACGCGTGGATGAGCTGTGGCTCACCTCCATGGATCGCAAGGGCGACAGCCTGGACATGGCTGGTGAGGCAGGCAGCATCAACTCCATCGCCAATTTCATGACTCAGCTGAAGCGCTCCGGCTACTTCGACAAGATTGAGATCCAGCAAGCGAAAGAGGATGACTTGGGCAAGTCCGTTACTACCTACGCCTTCACTATGTCCGCGGCGGTCGCTCAAGCTTCTACCACTCCGGGCCAGCCCCAGACCAAGCCCGCTGCTGGAACCTCCACAAACACGCCCCCGCAGCCTGCGGCTAAGGGGAGGAGTTAGCGATGGCTACCGCTTTCCGAGATTGGCCCTGGCCACTTCAGGCACTGTTCTTCCTGGGGCTTGCTGTTGTCGTGATCGCCGCAGGATTCTACGTCCCCGGTTCTCCGGTGGCCTCCGTGCGCGCCTCGCTGGAAGCCGCTCAGCAGGAGGAGAAACCGCTGGCAGCCGACGTAGCCAGCCTGCGCGTTTACAAGCAGCGCCGGGCCGAGCTGCAATCCGAGATGGATGCACTTTCCAAACAGCTCGCTACGCTGCAGACCATCGTTCCGGAAGACAAGCAGACCGATCAATTCATCGTCATGGTCCAGACGGCGGCCGCCAGTTCCGGCGTTTCCATTCGCCAGCTCAAGGCTTTGCCCATTGCCCCGAAGCAGTTCTACTTCGAGGTGCCATTTGAAATTGACGCGGACGGGCCGTATTTCTCGATTCTCGATTTCTTTGCCAAGCTGGGCAGGCTCTCACGGATTATCAACGTCGGCGATTTGAAGCTGACCAGCATTAGCGGAAAATCCGGCTCCACTTTTCACATGACTCCGGGGACTTCCGTTACCGGCGTCATGAACATCACCACGTTCTTTTCCAAGGCGGCAGACGCTACGCCGCCGGCTACAACGCCAGCGTCGGCAAAGCGATAGGACGAACACGATGAGACTGCCAAAGGCATTCAACATGTTTCTTACCGCGCTGGCATTGTCCCTTTGCCTCGTCCCAGGAACTTGGGCGCAGGCCAAGCCGGCAAGCAAGCCAGCGAGCAAGCCCGCGCACAAAACGAAATCTGCGGCGGCACCAGCCGCTGCGCCCGCATCCGCAACCGGCGCGGCACCGAATCCGGCGGTCGTTAAAGTGGCCGAACGCGATCCCTTCGTGCCTCTGGTTAACGAGCACAAGCCGGGCGGCGGTCCGCCACTACCTCCGGGCAAAGCGGGTCTGGTTGTCGCAACCGTGCGTGTGGACGGCGCCATCCGTTCACCGAGCGGCATGCTCGCGGTCGTGACCAACCCCGATTCGCGCGTCTATTTCCTTCGAGAAGGGGACCGTCTGTACGACGGCGATGTGGAAAAGATTGGCCTGGACGGTGTCACGTTCAAGGAAAACTCTAAAGATGCGTTCGGGAAACCGGTCGAAAAATTAATTACGAAACGAATCTACCCGAGTGCAGGAGAGCAGCAATGAGGATTATGCGGAGGGCGTGGGGCCTGACTGCGTTCGTGGCGGCAGCCCTGATTCTGACGAGTGGAGCGCTATCGGCCAGTGATGCGCCGGTGGTGCATATAAAGGCCGTGGTGAAGGACGGCGCCGTGACCCTGGATGCTCAGGCCAACGGGCCGTTCGAATACACCACCTACCGCCCCAGCGAGAGTCTTTATGTGCTCGACCTGAGCGGGGTGTCGGCGGGAGATTCCGCCGGCGCGCGCGTGGTGCCTTCGGAGCTCGTCAAGAGCTATCGGCTCACGTCGTACTCTGCGGGTTCAAAGCCCGTGGTGCGCTTGGAAATCCTGCTGCGGCCCGGCATTACACCGCGCCTCGAACGCTCCGGCAATCAGCAGCTGACGCTATTCGTTTCCGCGAACGGAAATGCCGATGGCTCCGTGGAGCCCGTCGCGGTCACTCCCGCGCCGGCTGTGAAAGCGGCTCCGGCAACGCTGAAGCCCATCGCCGTGAAATCTTCCGATAACAAGGCGCCCAGCACTGACTTTCAGAACATCGAACAGGTAAACCTGGCGCAGGTTGGCGCGCAGACTGAAGTGAACGTGGTCGGTAACGCCAAGCTGAACTATCACGTGAGCCGCCTGCACAATCCGGATCGCATCGTGCTCGATTTTTCCGGCGCGCACCTGAAGACTTCGGAAAAGAATATTGCCAGCAACCTGGATCCCGTGAAGGAAATTCGCCTGGCTCAATTCTCTCCGGAGGTTTCGCGCATCGTTATTGATCTTCGCGCGCCGGCCCGTTACGAAGTGAACGCTTCCGGCAACGCTGTCACCGTGGCGTTCCGCGCGGAAGCTCCCACCCCTGCGGGTGGTTCAATCCATTCTGCTCCGGCAACGGAGGCCCAGCCCTCTGATGTAACCACCACCAAGTCGAGCATCGCCCCGTCCGCGCCAGCTAGCGTCCCGGCGCCCGTGGCTGTGCTGCCGACTGCTTTGACGCAGACCTCTGCCGCGCTGGCTGTGCCAGTCGCGCCGCAGGAGGCCGCGCCAGCTACTCCGAAGCAGGTGGCTGCCAATACCGGCTACACCGAAGTGAGCGACTCCACCGCATCGCCTGCGCCGGCTCCTGCTGCCCCGGCGGCTTCCGCTGCGGCGCAGCAAGCTCCGACGCCTGCTCCAGCTGGCCGTTATTCCGGCGAACCAATTTCCGTCAATTTGAAGGACGTTGATCTGCGCGACTTCTTCCGCCTGATTCACGAAATCAGCGGCTTGAACGTGGTGGTGGACCCTGCCGTAAAGGGCAGCCTCACCATCGTTCTCGACGATGTACCGTGGGATCAAGCCCTGGACATCGTGCTGAAGAACAACGACCTCGATAAGCAGCTCGATGGCAATGTGCTGCGCATCGCCACCAAGGAAACCCTGAAGCGCGAAGCTGAACAGAACCGCGAACTGGCCAAGGCGCAGACCGAGGCCGCTGACGTGGTCACCACCACGCGCGTTCTCAGCTACGCCAAGGCTTCGGAAATGGTCCCCACGCTGAAGAAGTTCCTGTCTTCGCGCGGTGACATTCTGGCTGACAACCGTTCCAACACTCTGATCATCCGGGACGTGCCCACAGTTCTCCCTGTGCTGGATAACCTGCTCCGCCAGCTCGACCGTAAATCGCAACAGGTGGAAATCGAAGCGCGCGTGGTGGCGGCCAACCGTTCCTTCTCGCGCGAAATCGGCACCTCTCTGGCCACTGCACTCGCCACCGGCAACAGCACCTTGGGTGGCGCTTCCGCCGTCGGAGCGAGCCCGGTTATTCACACTCCTGCGCCGCCGTATTGCATCGGGAGCAATTGCGTCAACACCACTCCCGGTTCAACTACTCCGACCTCGGGCGTGATGCCGCTGCTTACCAACCTGGGAGCTGCGTCGCCCACCAGCGGCTTCAGCTACATCTTCCAGAACGGCAAATTCGCGCTGGATGAAATCATCACGGCAGCGGAAGATCGCGGCGTCGGCAAGCTGATCTCCAAGCCGCGCGTGATCACCCAGAACAACCAGAAGGCGATCGTCAAGCAAGGTACCAAGATTCCTGTGCAGACCATCGTCAACAACACCGTTTCCGTCCAATTCGTGGACGCCGTGCTCGAGCTTGACGTCACGCCGCAAATCACGTCCGAAGGAACCATCTATATGGACGTGGACGTCAAGAACGACCAGATTGACTCTTCCATCCCGCGCGTCGAAGGCATTCCGGCCATCGACACCCAGGAAGCCAGCTCCAAAGTTCTGGTGGCGGATGGCGGCACCATGGTCATCGGCGGCGTAATCGTTACCCAGCAGCGCACTGACGTTCAGTCGGTGCCGGTGCTCGGTAGCTTGCCGGTGGTTGGCAATCTGTTCAAACACACCACGGTCAGCTCCACGGCCCAGGAACTTCTCTTCTTCCTAACCCCGCGCATTCTGCCGGGCTAGTAGTCGCTGCGAAGAGAGGGGTTTGAAAGCGGGACGTGTCACAACAACCTGTGCGCTTGAAATTAGCCCGGAGCCGGATGCATCGGCTCCGGCTTTCTTTTTCGGCTCTCAACGCTGACGCGCTCCTCGTCACTCATCTTCCCAATATTCATTACCTCTGCGGATTCACCGGCAGCGCCGCGATCCTGCTGGTCGAGCACTCCCGCGCTACGCTCTTTACCGACTCTCGCTACACGCTGCAAGCTCGCGAGGAAGTTCACGACGCCTCGGTTTCCATCGCCGCGCACGGTCTGCTTCGCGCAGCCGGAGATGCTCTGAAACGCTCGCGCGGTACGCGTCGCCTGGGTTTTTCTCCAGCGCAGGTCACCGTCGCCCAGAAAAGCGCGCTACAGAACGCTACCGGCTCGCGCGTGCGCTGGCTCGCCACTCCGGACCTGGTCGAGCGCCTGCGCGCCGTGAAGGATGCTGACGAGCTTGCACGCATGCGCCAGTCCGCGCGCCTGATCAGCGACGTCTGGACCGCCGCGGTGAGCGGTATCAAACCGGGAATCTCCGAACTGGCCGTTGCTGCGGACATCGATCGCGCTATGAAGCTCCAGGGAGCCAGCGGTCCCTCGTTCGAGACCATTGTCGCCTCCGGCCCACGATCCGCTTGGCCCCACGCCCGCCCCACGGCCAAGCTCCTCAGGAAAAACGAGTTGGTCGTCCTTGACCAGGGTGCTATACTGCGCGACTACTGTAGCGACATGACACGTACCGTCTTCCTGGGACGGTCCTCTGCAGCAGTGCGTAACAAAGCGCGTTCGCTCTATCACGCAGTTCTTGAGGCCCAGGAAGCCGCTATCGCCGCCATACGGCCGGGAGTATCGGCTGCGGTCGTGGACGCTGCAGCGCGCAAGGCTCTAAAGCGTTCGGGTCTGAATCGTTATTTCACTCATAGCACCGGGCACGGCTTGGGACTGGAAATACACGAGATGCCCCGGCTGGGCCGCGGGGAGGAAACCTTGCTCGAAGAGGGCATGGTGGTGACCGTTGAGCCGGGCGTATATATCGAACGCTTGGGCGGTATTCGCATCGAAGATGAAGTGCTCGTGACTTCCAAGGGCGCCGAGGTCTTGACCAGCGCTTCCAGGGAATTTCTAGAACTCTAAATGGCCAAAAAATCGAGTCCCAACGCACCATCCAGCTCGCCCGTTCGCGGCGTGGATCTCCCCGAAATCGAAAAGCTACTGGACTTCATGCGCAAGCATGGCCTCGAAGAATTCGAATACGAGCGCCAGGGCTTCCGCATCCGGCTGAAGAAGCCATCCGCGGCCGCACACGCGTACGCGCCGGTTCAGGCTCCGGAGATCGTCGTCGCATCCGCTGCGCCGCACGCCAGCCATGCGCCCGCTGCCGCGCCGGCAGCCGCCCCTCGCGAAGCTGCGGCCGACGCCACGCGTTCCGAGGACCTGCACATCGTGAAGTCGCCGATCGTCGGCACGTTCTACGTGGCCGCCGGACCCGATGCCGATCCGTTCGTGTCCGTCGGCTCCAAGGTCGAGACCGGCCAGGTGCTCTGCATCATCGAAGCCATGAAGCTGATGAACGAAATCGAATCTGACGCGGCGGGGGAAATCGTCCGCGTGTTTGTCGAAAATGGTCATCCGGTCGAGTACGGCGAAGCGCTCTTCGGCATTCGCCCGCACCGGAAAAAGTAAACGGCTGTTGATGTTTGAGTCAGCGATCTTGCTGTTGGCATTTCTCCGAGGCGCATGTTCCGAAAAATTCTGATTGCCAATCGCGGCGAAATCGCCCTGCGCATTCTTTCCGCGTGCAGAGAACTGGGCGTTAAGACCGTCGCGGTCTATTCCGAGGCTGACCGCAACTCTCTGCACGTGCGCTTCGCCGATGAAGCCATCTGCATCGGCCCGCCACGCAGCAGCGAGAGTTATCTGAACATCCCCCAGGTCATCAGCGCCGCGGAAATCGCCAATGTGGACGCCATTCATCCCGGTTACGGTTTTCTATCCGAGAACGCCAATTTCGCCGAAGTCTGCGAGGCTTCTCACATCACCTTTATCGGTCCGGCGCCGGACGCCATTCGTTTAATGGGTGAAAAGGACAAAGCGCGCGAAGCCATGGCCGTCGCCGGATTGCCGATCATTCCGGGCAGCGCCGGTGTGGTTCCGGACGAAGACGCCGCGAAGAAAATCGCTGCGGAAATCGGCTATCCGGTGATGATCAAGGCCGCCGAAGGTGGCGGCGGGCGCGGCATGCGCGTGGTGCGCCACGCTCGCGAGCTGATTCCCCTGTTTCAGACCGCCAAAGCCGAGGCTCAACAAGCTTTCGGCAGCCCCAACGTGTACATCGAAAAGTTGATCGAGCACCCGCGGCACATCGAATTTCAAGTGCTTGGCGATAAGCACGGCAATGTGGTGCATCTCGGCGAGCGCGAATGTTCGCTGCAGCGGCGTCACCAAAAAGTTCTGGAAGAATCGCCATCGGTCGCGATGGATCCGGCGACGCGCAAACGCATCGGCAAACAAGTGGTGGACGCGCTGAAAAAACTGGGCTATTCCAGCGCGGGTACCGTGGAATTTCTGCGCGAAGAATCCGGCAACCTCTACTTCATCGAAATGAACGCGCGCATACAGGTGGAGCATCCCGTCACCGAAATGGTTACCGGCGTGGACCTGGTGAAAGCGCAGATCCGCGTGGCTGCCGGCGAAAAGCTCACGGACATTCTCGCGCCTATCGAGTTTCGCGGCCACGCCATCGAGTGCCGCATCAATGCCGAGGACCCCGAAACATTCGTGCCCTCTGCCGGACGCATCACCGCCTTCCGCGTTCCGGGCGGCCCCGGCATTCGTGTGGACACCGCCAGTTACGCCGACGCGGTGATTCCGCCGTACTACGATTCGCTGATTGCCAAAATTATCGCGCACGGAAATGATCGCGCCGAAGCGATTGTGCGCATGCGTTGCGCTCTGGATGGCTTCGTGGTCGAAGGCATCAAGACCACGATCCCGCTGCACAAAAAGATTCTGGCCGATCCCGATTTCATTGCCGGAAAGTTCGACACCCACTTTCTCGACCGCTCGCTGGCTCTTGCAGCCAAGTAGCGCGGAGGCACGGTTGTTTCCGGCTCTCTACGCCATCCTGGACGCCACACCCGGCCAGCCAACCGAATCGCTCGTATCCTACGCACAGACGCTTGCCGCCGCCGGCGTGCGACTCCTCCAAGTCCGCGCCAAACGAATTTCGCCGCGCCAATTTTTGGAGATGTCGCGCATTTTGGTCAGCGGCGTGCCCGCCGGCGTGCGCATCATCGTCAACGACCGTCCGGACATCGCCAGCATCGCCCGAGCGGCGGGCGTGCACGTGGGCCAGGAAGATCTTCCGGTTGAAGCGGCGCGTGGAATCTGTCCTGCCCCGCAATGGGTTGGGATTTCGACACACAATCTCGAGCAATTGCGCGCGGCGGACCGCACTTCGGCGGACTATATAGCCGTGGGGCCGGTATTCCCGACTGCCACGAAAGAGAATCCGGATCCGGTGGTGGGACTGGATTTTCTGCGTGCTGCGCGAAAACTGACGCGGAAACCGCTTGTCGCTATCGGCGGCATCACGATACAGTCCGCCGGGGATGTTTTTCACGCCGGCGCCGATTCCGTAGCCGTAATAAGCGATTTGCAAAACGCGCCGGACCCAGCAGCACGCGCGCGCGAGTATCTGAAGGTAGCAGCGCAAGCAATCGCAGCGCGGAGCAGCAGCGCCGGCCAGTGATCGCCGGCCTTTGCCTCGGACGTTGTGATTCGCACCACAGGGCGAGCCGTTCTGAGGTTCAGCGCCGCCGATTTTGCAGTGGTTCCACCGCGACACTGTGCTATTTTCACCAGCGCTAAACAGCCACGCTGACGGAGGACGTAGCGAATGAGCAATCCGCTGTTCAAGAAGAAGCCCATGGATACGCTGCTTCGCGAAGCGGCGGAGACCGGCGAGCACACACTGAAACGCACGCTCGGCCCGCTCTCGCTCACCGCGCTCGGCGTCGGAGCGGTGATCGGCGCGGGAATTTTCGTGATGACTGGTCTGGGCGCTACCATGGCCGGACCGGCGCTCACCATTTCCTTCATCGTCTCGGGTTTCGGATGCGTCCTGGCGGGTTTGTGCTACGCGGAATTCGCAGCGATGATTCCGCTGGCCGGCAGCGCCTACACCTACGCCTACGCCGCGCTCGGCGAATTGCTTGCCTGGATCATCGGCTGGGACTTGACGCTCGAATACGCCATGGGCGCCAGCACCGTATCCTCCGGCTGGTCGAACCACTTTGTGGAATTGCTGCAGATTTTCCACCTGAAGATGCCGTTGTGGCTCGCATACGACCACTGGACTGCGCTTGCTACAGCTGAAAACGTGCTGGCGCGCGCACAGGTCCACGCCGCCGACCCCTCTCTGAGCATCACCACGAGAGCGTTTTCCGATCGCGTGCATGCTCTTATTGACGTGCCGTCGCCGGAGCTGCTCCGGCAAGCGCACGACCTCGTGGCTGCGCCGCGCATTTTCGGTTTCGACTTTGGCTTCAACCTGCCGGCCTTCCTGATCGCGCTGGTCATCACCGCGGTTCTGGTGATCGGCATCAAGGAAAGCGCCAACTTCAACGCCACTATCGTAGTGATCAAGGTCGGCGTGGTCCTGTTCGTGATCCTCCTGGGTCTGAAGTATGTGGACAGCACAAACATCGGGCACAGCTGGGCTGAATTCGCGCCCATGGGCGTCGGCGGAATATGGAAGGCTGCTGCGTACATTTTCTTTGCCTACATCGGATTCGACGCCGTTTCCACCACCGCACAGGAAGCCAAGAATCCGCAGCGCGACTTGCCCATCGGCATCATCGCGTCGCTGGTGGCCTGCACCATTCTTTACATCCTCGTGGCTTTCGTGCTCACCGGCATGGTGCCCTGGCGGTCGATCAACGTCGAGGCGCCGCTGGCAGTCGCCTTTCTCGATCACGGCTTGAACACAGCTTCCACCGTGATCACGGCAGGCGCGCTGGCTGGACTCACCAGCGTGATGCTGGTGATGTTGCTCGGCCAGACGCGCGTGCTCTATTCCATGGCCAATGACGGTCTGCTGCCGCGCAAGTTTTTTGCCGCGATTCATCCCAAGTTCCGCACGCCGTACAAGACGACTATCCTCGTTGGGCTGCTGGCTGCGATCGTCGGAAGCATTACGCCGATTGACCAGCTCGGCAAAATGGTCAACATCGGCACGCTGCTCGCGTTCGTGATCGTGTGCATGGCCGTGATCGTTCTGCGCCACACCAATCCCGATCAGCCACGCCCGTTCCGCACGCCGCTCGTTCCGCTGATCCCCGCGCTCGGCGTGGCCATCAATGTGTACATGATGGTTAACCTGGGTTGGGTCAACTGGGCGCGCCTGATCATCTGGCTGGCGATTGGCCTGGTAGTCTATTTCGCCTACAGCCGCCATCACAGCCGCGTGCAGCAGAACGATCGCCGCGGTTTGTAGGTCGCGGCCAGCGGCCGGCATGTTGCAATAAGCCGCGGATTCATGTTTCGCGAAAATTTGTGGCGTGCCGTCATCGTGCGCGCACCGCCTTCCCTAACAGGCCTTCGTCGGCTATTCTTCTAACGCTTGAAAACAACTCTCGTGAACCGACTCTCCCCTCGCCGGCTCATCATCTTCCTGCGGCGCACCTCGCTGCTGGACCTGATCGCTATGGCGATCGTGATCCTCTATGTGCTGGCGCGCATCGTTCTCCTTTTCCGCGCCTCCATTCCGTTCCTCGGATTTCTCGGCTTCCTGGCATTCCTTGCGGCGGTGTACCTGTTCGTCCGGATGATTCCGTGGCTGCGTGGGCGCTTCATGTGGACGCTGCGCAATCGCCTGATTGTCACTTACGTTTTCATCGCCGTCGTTCCGGTGATTTTGCTTCTCTCCATGGCGGGGCTGGCCACTTACGGCCTGTATCTGCAACTCGGCGCGCATCTGTTTCATGATGATCTGCAACAGCGCGTCAACACCATCGCCGCCGATGCTGACGCTCTTGCCGGCGCCGTCGAAATGGAAGCCGCGCATGGCGCATCGCCCGCGAACGAATCCATACTGCAGCGCCCTGGCGTCGCGAACCTGATCGAAGCGGAGCGCCGCGAGTGGCCGGACCTGCGCGTGTTTCCGAATCGCGGCCAACGGCTGGTGCAGTCCGAATCCGCGGACGGCCAGCATTTTGCGGGGCTCGTGGAGATTGACGGAAAAATCTGGATTGCCGCCGCGATCAGCAAGACGGGCCCAGCCGGACCTTTTTCGCTGGTGGTGGCCACGCCGCTCAACGCCGCATTCCTTGACGGCTTCGCGTCCGAGTTTGGCCCCATCGCCATAATTCCGCTGCGGCCGGGCGGCGATACCAATCCGTCGGGCATTTCGCTCAACTTCAACGGCCACG
Source organism: uncultured Acidobacteriota bacterium (assembly GCA_963748395.1). GTDB lineage: Bacteria > Acidobacteriota > Terriglobia > Acidiferrales > UBA7541 > Palsa-295. The sequence continues at coordinate 789,048 of CAVVIP010000001.1, forward strand.
TCTTCGTCCCCGGCGAGCAAATCGCCAGCCGACGCCGCACTCTGGGCGCGCCGCAGAATTGGGCGGACGTGCGCATCAACGGCGTTTCCACTATCGAGCTGGCGCACGTGGGACCGCCGCCGGCCGACGCGCCCGCCGCCGTCTTTGCCTCTTTCGGCATTCGCGCCTCGGCGCTCAACAGCCGCCTGTTCACCTCCGTTGGCGACGTGGGCCCCGTCCTGGAAATACTGCTGATCGCTGCCGCTGTGATCTTCCTGTTGCTCGGAATCGCCGGCCTCGCAACCGGCTTCGTGCTCACGCGCACCATCACCAGTTCGGTGGACGATCTGTACAAGGCTACGCTGCACGTGCGCCGCGGGGATTTCACCCAGCGCGTGCGCGTGCACCAGCGCGACCAGCTTGGCGCGCTTGGCGAATCGTTCAACGAGATGACCAGCTCCATCGCCGAACTGATCGAAGAGCAGAGCAAGCGACAGAAGCTGGAGAACGAAATCGTCATCGCACGCGAAGTACAGTCGCAGCTCTTCCCGCAAGTGCTGCCCACGCTGCCCGGTCTGGAACTCGCCGCGATCTGCCGACCGGCGCGCGTGGTCAGCGGCGACTACTACGACTTCATCCGCACGGGCACGAACACCGTGGGCATCGCGCTTGCGGACATCAGCGGCAAAGGCATCTTCGCCGCGCTGCTGATGGCCAGTTTGCAGGCGACGCTGCGCAGCCATGCTGGATTCGACGGGCTCGCGGGAACTGCCGAGCTTGTGTCGCGCTTGAATCGGCATCTCTTCCGCAATACTTCCGACGATCGCTACGCGACATTCTTCTACGCCGTTTACGACGTCGCGGCGCGGACACTCACTTATACGAACGCAGGGCACCTTGCTCCGTTTTTCGTGAATGGCACAAACGTGCAGGAATTGAGCGAGGGCGGCACCGTGGTGGGCTTGATCGAGGACTGCAAATTTACGCAGGGGACCATTAAGGTTGAGCCCGGCAGTTTGTTCGTGGCGTTCAGCGACGGCCTCACCGAGCCCGAAAACGTTTACGGCGAAGAATTTGGCGTGCAGCGCTTGCGCGATGAAGTTTTGCGCTTGCGCAGCTCGCGCCCGCAACCGATCGCGGAAAATCTGATCGCCGCCGCCGAACAATGGGCCGGCACAGCGGAGCAAGCCGACGACATCACGGTAGTCGTGGCTCGCATGGGCTAGCCGATCGTTCGTCATCCGGTCGTTGCAAATCTTTTCCTTCACGCACCTGACCAAATCCGCAAAAAATTCATTATACTTACGCCACTCTAATTCTCAGGAGCCAGCGTGCCACTTCGCAACCGCACCGCGCTCATCACCGGCGGCAGCCGGGGCATCGGCAAAGGCATCGCGCAAGGACTGGCGCAGGAAGGCGTGCGCATCGCCATTTCCTACCGCGCGAATAAAACCGCCGCGCAAGCCACGCTGCGCTCGCTGCAGGCGCAAGGCGCGGAATGTTTTGCGGTGGAAGCGGACGCGACCGATCCCGAAAAAGTACAATTCCTGGTAGACGCTGTGGTCGAGCGCTTCGGCCGCTTGGACATTCTGGTCAACAACGTCGGCGAATTTAATTGGAAGATGGTGGCGGATACCTCCGCCGACGAATGGCAAAAAATAATCGCCTCGAATTTGTACAGCGTCTTCCACGCCAGCAAGGCCGCGCTGCCCGCGATGCGCCGCCAGCACTGGGGACGCATCATCAATCTCGGCGCGGTGGGGGCGGAACGCGCGTTCGGCCAGGGCACCATTTCCGCTTATGCCGCCGCGAAAGCCGCGGTGGTTTCGTTTTCGCGCTCGCTGGCGATTGAAGAAGCCAAGAGCGGCATCACCGTAAATGTGATCAATCCCTCCAACATTGACGAACGCGAGCTGACCGCCGACGAAGCTCGCCGGATACGCGACGCGCGCTCGCCGATGGGCCGCCCGCCTTCCGCAGAAGACGTTACCGCCGCAGTAAAATTTTTCGCTTCGGACACTGCCGACTACATCACGGGCCAGGTAATCAACGTGACGGGCGGCTGGATGCTGTAGCGCGCGACCGATGCCGTTGCCTCCGCTCGAACCTCGCGCTTTATACATTTCCGCTCCTCGAACGCAAAAAAAAGGGACAAATCGTACCGATTAGAATCGGTCACTTTTGTTTGTTTTCAGTCATTTACAGCCGTTTCTAATAATTTGGTGTAGCGATTAGAATTATGCATAACGCCCCCGAGAATCGCGAAAAGGGGGCAAATCACCAGCGATTAGAAACGCATCCGGTATTGGCATTGAAGGAGCTAAGGTTGTTTTTAATATTTTTTCACCAGCGATTAGAATTGTGCAGAACGCGCGAAGAAACCATGGAAATGGAGCAACCGTGCCTTCAGCAGGCAGGCCCGCGATGCGGGATCGAAGCTCTAGCCGCGCTGTGGCGAGAGGTTTCATTTTGGGAACCCGCGGCGCGGGCCCGCTCGATTGTGTGCACGTTTTCATATTTTGGTTTCCGTTCGAGAGTAGCGCGAAGGCGCGGCGAACACAGCTGTACCCAAGTACAGAACTGGTCCAGAGCAATTATGAGCGACGAAAATGCACGAAACCCGCGCCAGTTGCGGCAAACAGGTGTGGTACAGGTTTTTTGAATCGCCCGCGTTCTGCGGCGGCGGTAAATCCTGAAAGTCCTCACCGCGGGATCGAAGGCTAGCGCAGGCTGACAGCCCCTCAGTGGGCTGACGAGCCCGCGCCCCGGATCTTGCGAATGCGCTGCAGCCCCCGAAACGGCAATTCCAAGAATGTTCAAAAATGAACAGTTCTGCGTGCGAACTCCTTCTAGGATGTGCCCTGCGATGCGCGCAGTAACGCGTGAGGCAGGCGAGGGGCAGCGTTCGCGTCGCTGGCACCTTGAGGGAAACATGCCGATTCCCGTAAGCGACGGTAAGTCGGGGAGAACGAGAATTCATGCGTTTAGGCCATAGCTCCAGTTTCCTGAACCGACCCATTGAAAAGCGTAGAAAAGGGCAAATCGATTTCAGCAGCAGATTCGGAGGGAAGAAACGACGGAGCAGCTTCGAGCGGTAATCAGCGCGAGCGATCGCGCCGGGCATCACGGGGCTAAGGTGGCGAACATGGCTGATCAATCACGTACGAAGCGTACGCCAGGCGAGTTTCGGCTTCACCGGCAATTCAACGACACGCGGCGCTGCCAGCTCGTAGGAGAAGGACAAATTCTGGAATTGATAGCCCTGGGCGCGCCGCTTACGGGGATCTTGAACAAACTGTGCATGATGATAGATATTCGCATCGGCAATGTAGTTTCGATTGTGTCGTTGGCGGGAGCGGACGCGGATCATTTTTGCAACGTCACGCAAAGCGCCTTGCAAGTGGGCCTGGAAATGTTTTGGTGCAGTGCGATTCTTGCGTGTGACAAGACTTTCTTGGGCTCGCTCGAGATTTACGGATGCGATCCGCGACGGCCCACGCAATTGGAAGTTCATTTGATTCAAAAAGTGGTCCATTTGGCGGCTCTAGCGCTGCAGAGTCACGAACTCGGCAATGAATTCGAGCGGTCAGCTTTCGAACCGAAAGACAGGACGGTGCGCCCGCTCGAAAAACCTCCATTCATCAATTGATTTTTACGCGTGCGGTGCTGACATAACCCACGGAACAAAAATACCGGGGCTGGCCCAAAGGTTCGAACATGTATAACGAATTTTTTGCATTGCGCGAAAATCCCTTCAACGTCAACCCGGATCCGCGTTACCTCTTTCTGACCGCACAGCTCCAGGAAGCACTGGAGGACCTGACCCAAGGGATTCAGGCACGCAAGGGACTTATCCTTCTTACGGGCGAAGTCGGCACGGGCAAGACCACGCTTCTCAACCGCTTGCTTGACCGGCTACATGAACGGCGGACCCCCACAGCGTTTATCTTCAATTCACATTTGGAAATCAGCCATCTCTTCGATTTCGTGCTGGCAGATTTTGGAGTGAAGTTCGATGCGCGACTGAAGGATAACGCGTTGATGCGATTGCAGCAGTGGCTATTGGAGCGCTATCGCGCGGGCGATACGCCAGTACTGATCGTGGACGAAGCGCAAGGCCTGCGTAACCACGTGCTGGAAGAGATTCGCATGCTGCTCAATCTGGAGACGGCCAGCGAAAAGCTATTGCAGATCGTCCTCGCCGGCCAGCCAGAGCTTGAAGAGCGGCTCCAGCAACTGGAGCTGCGCCAGATCAAACAGCGGATTGCGCTGCGCTGCAAAACTGCCGCTCTTACCCCCGCGGAAAGCCGCGATTATATCCAGACCCGTTTGCACATCGCCGGAGCAGGCAGTCAACCGATCTTTGCGCCCCCTGCGATGGATGCAGTGCACTTTTATTCAGGCGGGATCCCGCGCGTGATGAACCTGCTCTGCGAGCATGCGCTGATCAATGCCAGTGTAGAGCGAATTCGGCCGGTGCCGGTGCAGTTCGTCGCGGAAGTGGCGCGCGAATTTCAGTTTGATGATATCAAGCCGGTCGGTCCGCCGTTCGCTTCCAGCGACGGCTTGGACCCGCGTGTGACTCCCGTGCAATCGAGATTTATGAACGCACTGGTGTCTCTGACTGCAACGGATGCTCCACTCTTCCCGGAATCGGCAGGCGCCTCGACGATTCCAGGTTCAGGCTGGTTAGCGGACGCAGCTAGTGTCTCCACTCCGATCAATCAACCAGCTCAGCCTGCTTTGGACTCTCAGATGATTCCGGAGCTTGCGGGACACGCTGAATCATCCGGACCGCCGAGCGATCAGCTCGCTGCGCCGTCGGCGCCTTGGCTAATACAATTAGAGGCAAGGTTGCTCTCGGATTGGACTACGTTTTTTTCCGAGGTTGGCAGTTCGCTCGCTTCGGAATCGGCGCTTAATCCGGCACCAGCCACACATCTGCCGCGCCTGCATTTGGTGGAAGCCAAAGGAGTGCCTGGCGTATCTCCAGCCTTGAGCCGTGTACAAGTGCCCAATCCTCAAGCGCTGCGACGGCCTCCATACAAGGCTGTTGCACGGAAGTCAGTTCGTAACAGCTACAGCCTGATGAAGCTCATTGGCCCGCGCGTTGTTCTGGTCCGCTGGCGTACAAAGTTGGGCGATCGTTTCTCGTCCACATTCACGTCGCGGCTTGGAACTCGAACGACGGCAATGCTGATCCAGCTCCCCGGGCGATGGCTGCATGCGGTTCGAGCGCGGTATTGGGAATGCGTTGCCTGGGGGGCGAGAGGTATGAACATCGCCGGCTCAATCGATTGGCCGCGGCTAAGAATGTCCGCATTCCAGTGGCTGCGCGAGCCATGCGATCCAACGAGGTGGCGACCGTCGGATTCACGTCTGTTCGGAGAGCTGCTCAGATTCAATCACAAGAAAATGTAACTCGTGATGCTCGTCCGGATCGCTTGAGGGCTCCGCTCTGGCTCGGTTTGTGCGCTGATCGGCCAAGTGGAGACTACGGCGCACCCACTCGCGATCGCGAAGCCACAGAATTCGATTGGATCCGGTCCGCCGCGGAGGCCAGGGAGTAGAAACGGCGGTCACGCAACGTTGGCGCAATTGCTCGGGACGCCCCAGCTGTCGAGCTCGCGATGGAGCCGACGGCGTGCGGAAAAAAGGCGTAGAATGAAGCGATGGCTTTACTACAGGAACTTGAGAGAGCGAATGAGAATGAACTGGCAGCACTCTGCCAGCGGGTGGCGGACAATCGCGCCGCCTACCTGGCAGCCGATTCCGAAGAAGCATCGAAGTTGAAGTTGGAGTGGGCTGCGCTGCAGTTACCGCCGAACCTGAACTACGCCATCCAAACGAAAATCGAACAACGCAAAGCCCATCTGCGCAGGCGCATGGTCGGCTTCCTGGCTGGCATTCTGTAGCCTTCGCTTCGCGCTACGGAATCGTGCGGTGCGCCGCGGGTCTCGCGATCTGGCGTGCCGTTTTCCAAACCAAGGTTCGCATCATTTTTCGCGCGATTCTTCCTATCATCCTTCCAGGTGGGTCTCATGCGGGTGTTCTGCGAGAATAGCTGTTGCTGCTTCATCCTGCGTGCATCGCCAATAGGGACCCGTTCGCAGGGCAACTCGAAACTGTGATGGCGAGGCGGAAGAAAAAACCGGGCCCCAGCCCTGGATGCCAGATCTTTCATCCCGGCCTCGCCACTCAGGGCGCATCTTAGACGTTGGGGCCACTCTGAAACTGTTCTGTTTGATACACCCCTACAAATAATTTTCGATGCACGGTTCGGCTGCAAGCTCCAGGTGCGTAGGAATGGCGGCGATGCGAATGTGTGCACAATCGAACAGTATTATGTTTCCGCGTTGTTTAGTATTGCTGCGCGAATGGAATCCCCGCCATTCCAGCTTGGGAGAAAACATATGAAGTATCGGCTAGCAATGTTGATTGGCGGAATCATACTTAGCGCCGCGGTTCCCGTTTGGTGCGACGGTATCCACAGCACCGGGGTAACAATCGAGCGGTCGAGCGTGGAATTTTCGGGTTCAGAGCACTCTTCGTTCACAGGATTCACAGGCATATTCGGGTTCGCGGCATCGGACAGGGGTGCCCAGTTTCACGGTGGGAGCGAGTTCGACTCCAGCGTGCTCGATTCGTCCGCTTTCACCACAGCAGGCGGGTGGCGTGGCTTCGGGCATGGACACGGAAGGCGCGATGACGGTAAAGGCCAAGGCTGGAACAGTGGCTGGAACGACAGTTCGACGGTTCTAGTCCCGGAACCCGGGGCCATTTCACTTTTGCTGGTGGGAATGGCGGCCGTGGGGATCCTGGCCCGACGACGAAGTGATCTTCCAGTGACCGCATAGACGCGCAATCATTTATCTAGTTGGGTTCTCGCGCAGAAACACGCAACGCTTAACAAGTCGCATCCGTTCATAACACGGCCAGATTGCGGGCGGATTGGTGTGCCTTCTCGCTGAGATTGCAGAGGGCAGGCGCCCAAGGAATTCTCGATGGCTCTACTGCTGAGGTTTGGTTTCGCCGCGCAAGTGATCGCAGCGTTTGTGATTTTTGTTCTTGGGTACATCGGATTGTTTGCGCTGCTGATGATTGGATTCGTCGCCGTACGAGCACTGTACGAGGGCGTGAAGTGGATTCAAGCGTATGCAGCGAGGCGAGGCCTGGCAAGCGTGGCGATCGCAAGGCTGGCCGCGCCATCGGAAGGCGACGAAGCCACAGTTCGAATTTCTTTTCTATTTGCCGCGGCGGACAAAAAAGGAAACCCCGTTGACGTTGCTTTTCAGCCTGTACTTACCCGGCAGCGGGTGGCAGGGAACTATTCATTGCATCACCCAGGAGGAACACCACGATGAAAGAGAGCACGAAGGATACGGTCGAAGGAACAGTTCACGAAGTGAAAGGCGCTATCAAGAGCCATGTGGGAAAGTTGACCAACGACACCGAACTGGAAGCTGAGGGAATCGTGGAGAAGATTTCCGGCACAATCCAGAAGAAAATCGCGCAGGTGGAAAAAATCGTCGAAAAACCGTAAAGCCGGCGCGGCGTGGTTGCTGCGTAACGCTGCGCCGCGTCACCGTCTTATTCGGTCTTGCATAACGGAATCGCTGGACAATTGGAGGCAAGTGATGAATTCAGTAGATTTGAGCACGACGCAAATAATTATCATCATCGCCGTGGCAGTGGTGGTGGTGCTGGGAATCGTGGGAATTTGGCTGGCGATTCGCAACCGCCGCACCGCAAAGCTGCGCACGCAATTTGGTGGCGCCGAATATAGCCGAGCTGTGAGGGAAGTCGGAAGCCGGGGCAAAGCGGAAGCAGCGCTGAATGAACGCGCCGAACGCGTGGAGAATTTGCACATACGGCCGCTGGCGCCCGGCGATCGCGCGCGGTTTATCGAGGCCTGGGCCAGAGTGCAGGCGCGATTTGTGGACGGGCCTGGCGGGGCGGTAACTGATGCGGACAAATTGCTTGGCGATGTAATGTCCACGCGCGGATATCCGGTGAGTGATTTCGAACAACGCGCGGCGGATATTTCCGTGGACCATCCGTTGGTGCTCGACAATTACCGTGCCGCGCACCAGAGCGCGCTGCGTCAGACGAAGGGGCAGGCCAACACCGAAGATTTGCGTCAGGCCATGATTCACTACCGGACGCTATTCGAGGAGCTGGTGAACGAGCCGGAAGTAGCGCGCGCACAGAGCGTCTAACAGGCGCTGTCGTGCGTTCGTCCGTTCGCGCGGCGTAAAGGATTGCGCCGCGCGCGTGAAGCCGTTGTGCGTTCGGTCCTACTTTAGAAGCGCGACGGATTGCGCTGCGTCGAGCCGAAAGGTTTGTGTGAGGGGAGTATCGCGCGACGATCCTCCCACGAACACACGGTATTCGCCGGGGACAATCTGCCAGGCGTTGTGGGCGACGTCGAAAATCGCCAGTTCCCGGGGCTCAATGCTTACGGCAACTTCCTGGCTTTCGCCCGGAGCGAGCTTTGCTTTTTTCCATCCCACCAGGCGCTTGGGAGGTTCACCCGCGCTGGCCGGCAAGCCCAGATACACCTGGGCGACTTCGGCTCCGGCGCGCTGGCTGGTATTTTTCAAAGTGAAAGTTACGCTCACCTGCTTGGCAGAAGCGACGTGAAGGTTCGAGTACGCAAAGCTGCTGTAGGAAAGTCCGAAGCCGAAGGGAAATAGCGGCTCCTTATTTTCCGCGTCGTACCAGCGGTAGCCCACTTTCAAGCCTTCGCTGTAATCCACGTCGAAGAACCCGGATGGCGCTAGAGGGTTCGCCGATTGCCCAGCCGGCAGCGGAGGCGGCCCCTGCAGCACGGGATGCGGCAGGTCGGCCTCGCTCTTCGGGAACGAGAGCACCAATTTGCCGGAGGGATTCACGTCGCCAAATAGAATGTTGGCGATGGCTTCGCCGCCGCGCGCGCCGGGAAACCACGTCTCCAATACGGCCTTGACGCTGCCCAGCCAGGGCATCAGCACGGGATCGCCATTTTCCAGGACTACGATGGTGTGCGGGTTTGCCGCGGCGACCTGGCGGACTAATTCGTCCTGGTCATCGGGCAGCGAGAGATTTTTGAGGTCGGCGTTTTCGTGAGTGTGCTGGTGGACGAAGACGATGGCCACATCCGAAGCGGCCGCCACGTTCGCGGCGACGCCTGCGTCCAAGCCGGATGCATATACAACCTTGCTATTGGGACTCTTTGCGCGAATGGCCTGCAGCGGTGAGGATGGGTCCCACACTTGTATGGCCAGAAGTGCGTCAATATCGTCGTCCGGGGATGGCTTTGCGGGCACTGCATTTCCGCCGACTGGATTCACTTGTGCAGAGCCGCCGCCGGAAAGCACACCGACATCGGCATGGGAACCGATCACGGCAATGGAGCGAATTTTGGAAGCGTCGAGCGGCAATTGGGCGTCGTCATTTTTCAGCAGCACGGAACCTTGTTCGGCGATGTGCTGGGCGACGTCTGCGCCCTTCTTCACGTTGATCGGCTTGACCACCGGTGGATTGTCGATCACTCCCGCGGCGAATAGAGTGCGGAGGATGCGGTGGACCATGTCGTCGAGGCGCGCCATGGAGACTTCGCCCTTTTCTACGGCTTCTTTGAGCGGCGCGGAAAAATACTGGTTCAGGAAAAATTCCTGGTCGAGTCCGGCGTTGGCGGCCTTCACGGTGCTGTGGGTCGCGCCCCAGTCGGACATCACCCAGCCTTTGAATCCCCAATCTTTTTTCAGGACTTCGTTCAGGAGGTAATCGTTCTCGCAGGAATAAACGTCGTTCACGCGGTTGTAGGCGCACATCACTGTGCCGACGTCCGAATCTTTTATGGCGATCTCGAACCCGAGCAAATCGATTTCGCGCATGGAGCGCTTGTCGATGTTCGAGCTGACGGATTGGCGGCCGGATTCCTGATTGTTGATGGCGTAATGCTTGATGTCCGCGACGATGCCCTGGTCCTGAATCGCGCGCAATTCCTGGCCGGTGATTTTTCCGGCGAGCAAGGGGTCTTCGCCGTGATATTCGAAATTGCGACCGTTGCGCGGTTCGCGCGTGACGTCAATTCCGCCGCCTAGGGTGATGTTGAAGCCCTGGTCGCGCGTTTCTTCGCCGATTACTTTTCCGGCTTCGTAGCCGATCTCGGGGTCCCAGCTGGACGTTTCCGTCAACGATGAGGGCAGGGCAGTGGATGGGCCGTTGGCGCGACGGCCGAGGTCGGTGACGCCCAGTCCGGCGCCGATCAGATTCATGTCTGGAATGCCGAGGCGGGGGATGCCGGGCACGAAGCCGTCGCCACCCAACGCGTGCGGGGGAGCGGTGGGTACCAGCTTCCCAAGCGCCGCGCCGAAGGAACCGTGCAGCAATTGGATTTTTTCGTCGAGCGTCATCTGTTTCAGGAGCAGGTCTGCGCGCTCGTCGGGGGAGAGCTTGGCGTTCATCCAGGGTTGGGACGCGATCTGGGTTTGACTCTGTGACTGAATTCTGGAGACAAAGGGCGCAAACGCGAAGACGGTGCAAAGTGAAACGCAAAGGATTCGATTATGGAGTTGCATGGGCCTTCCCTTGGGCGAAAACAGCGACAAAACAACTGCATAAGGTAGACCATCGGGGGCGCGGAATCTAGCGGAGAGTGACGACTTTTATCTGTGGTGCGGGGGATATCGCGCGATGGTAACGGCTCGATGGTTGGGGCCATTCTGGGAATGTGTTCGTTTCTGTACAGAATTGGTTCTGCGCGATGGCTACTATTGCAGCTCGAACCATTCACTATTGATCTCACCCTCGATTCGTACCAGGAGAACAAGATGGCCCCTGAAAATGCGGTGAAATGCGCACATCCGGTTTGTTCGTGCATCACGACTTCGGGCAAGTATTGCAGCACGCAATGTGAAGCAATGGAAAAGACGCCGGACATTGATTGCACCTGTGCACACACGGGCTGCAAGGGTAAGACGTCCTAACCTTCGCGTAATCTGCACGATTTGGGGCACACGGTTCCACGAACGCGGGCGTTAGCAGGTGTGCTCATAAAAGGAGAATCATGAAGAAGCTCAGAATTACGGCAACGATGCTCACGCTTTTTTCGGCTGGAGTGATGGCGGCATGTTCGGGAACGGCTGCGATGTCACCCGATGTCAGCGACGGAATTCGCGCGTCACTCGATCAGGCGGGGCTGAAGGACGTTTCCGTTAGTGAAGATCGTGACAAGGGCGTCGTCACGCTCGGCGGGCACGTGACGAATGACACCGACAAGGCGCAAGCGGAGACGGTGGCAAAGTCGCTGGCCGGCGCGCAGGTAGTGGCCGATCAGATCGCGGTGATCCCCGTGGGCGCGGAGAAAGAAGCCAAGGCCGTGAACTCGGATCTGGATGCGGGCATCGAGAAGAATCTGGATGCGGCGCTGATTCAGAACCGCATGCACGAAAACGTGAAATACGCGGTGAAGAACGCTGTGGTGACGCTCACTGGGGAAGTAAATTCGGAAACGAAGCGCTCGCGCGCGCAGTTGGTGGCGACGAATGTGCCGAACGTGGCACAGGTGGTGAATGATCTGCAGGTGAAGAACCAGAAAGCCAGCTCATCACAATAGCGGAAGCGGGTTAGCGCAAGCGCACAGCAAGGAGGACCTATGTCGTTCGGCCTGTACGCCACTGGATTCGCGATCGTGATCGTGGGCCTGATTTACGGCGCTTATCTGGTGCACATGCCCGGGCACTGGATCGTGGTTGGCGGGCTGGTGATGCTGGGAGTGGGGATTCTGTGCGCTGTGAAGGCTACGCGACAGAAAGATCCTGCGGGGTAACGCACCGGGAAACGCGATCTTGGGAATTTGGTTGAGGTGAAGTAGGCGCATTACAATCCGAGGGAGGCTTACGATGTTGTTGCTGATTATTCTTCTGGTGCTTTTGTTTGGCGGCGGTGGTGGTTACTACGGCTATTCGCGATGGGGAGCCGGCGGCGGGTTGGGAATCGTCGGGACGGTCCTGGTGATCGTGCTGGTTGTGTACCTGCTTGGCGGGTTGCACTGACGTCCTAAGCTTTCCTGGGAACGCCAAGCTTCTGAGTGGCGGATTCAAACCGCCATCCAAGCGCACGCATACTATGTTCGCGCCGCCGCGCGACGGTACAACCATGCTTTGAATTAACGAGCGGTGGATGCCGCGGCCCCTGGATTCAACCCAGCGACTTTATTCCAGCGTCTTCCGCGACGCCCAGGGCGACCGCGGTCCAGTCCATATCGGCGCGACCTTTGGCCATTCCTGTAAGCCAGCGATCGCGCAAGAGGCTCGCGAGGGGCATGGGCATCGCGCTGGCTGCTGCCGTCTGTAGCACCAGGGAGATATCTTTTAGTCCCAGGGCCAGGCGAAATCCCGCGGGTTGGAATCTCTCCTCGGCGATTTGTTTGCCGTATCCTTGATAGACGGGGCAGGCAAAGAGCGTTTTGCCGAAGAGTTCGGCCACGTCCTTCTTGTTCACTCCGTTTTTCTCGGCCAGTGTCAGCGCCTCCGCCAGCGCTTCTATCGCTGCCGCAATCATAAAATTACCGCAGAGTTTCACCACGTTTGCCGTTCCGGGATCCTCGCCGAATTCGAAGGTGCCCTGGCCGATTGCCGCGAGCAGCGGCGCGACGCGGTTCCGTGCGGCGGCATGGCCTGACGTGCAAACCACCAGTCGCTTCGCCGCGGCCGCCTCCGGACGCCCGAAAACCGGCGCGGCTACGTATGCCACTCCGTACTGCGCGTGATGCTCGGCGAGGCGCCGCGCGGTGGCAGGCGCTATCGTGCTGATAGCAACGTGGATGCCTCCAGTCCCCAGCTTTTCCACGAACGATTCTTGCGCCAGGCTTAGTTCTTCTTCGGCGCGGTCGTCAGCCAGCATCGTCAGCACGATTCCGCCGGGCGCGGCCACGTCCGCGGGTCGTTCAACCAGCGTTGCGCCCTTCGCCACCAGCGCCGCCGCTTTCGCTGCGGTGCGATTGAAAACGCGCAAGGCGTAACCGGCCTGCAGCAGATTCGCGGCAATCGGCTCGCCCATACCACCCAAACCTATGAATCCAATTGTTTCGCTCATATGCCTCCATCGCGCCGCTAGTCCATCGGCGCGGCTATATTTTCAGGCTAGCACGCGCTGCTGGCTCGCGTCAGTTCTGCGGATTGTATTTTGCCAGCCAGTCGAGCAGTTCCTGGAAGACGTTGCGTCGCTGTTCGGCGAGGATGGGAAAATGCGGCGAGCCGGGATAGGTGACCATGCGAACCGTCTTGCCGCGCTCCGCGAGGACGATGAAGTACTCGCGGCCCTGCAGCATCGGCACTCGGAGGTCAGCTTCGCCGTGCAGTATGAGCAGCGGCGTGGTGACGCGGTCGGCAAACATCACGGCCGAAAATTTCAGGAACGGGTCGGCACCATTTTCCTGAAGGCGCATGTCGTAATCTACCTGGGAAATGTCGCTTTCGGGAATGAAGCTGAGCCAGTCGGTGATGCCGGCACCTTCGATGGCGGCTTTGTAGCGCTGGGTTTGGGTGACGGTCCAGGAGGTCATGAAGCCGCCGGCGCTCCAGCCGAAAATGGCGAGGCGATGGGGATCGGCCCAACCCTGCGCGATGGCAAAATCGGTGGCGCTATCCACATCCTGGTAGGCGCGATCGCCGAAATGCTGATAGATGGCTTGCAGAAATTCCGTGCCGTAGCCGGTAGAGCCGCGGTATTGCGGCTGCAGCACGACGTATCCCAGACCAGCGACGATGCGCGCAAAGGCGTCAACGCGCAGCGCGTCGTGCGCTTCGGGGCCGCCGTGGGGCAGAACCAGAAACGGATATTTTGTGGCGCTTTCATAGTTCGCAGGCAGCGTGAGGATGCCTTCCAGGTGCGTGCCGTCTTTCGCGGTCCAGTTGACCACGCGGACTTCGCCGAGAGCTACGTTCGCAAGCGTGTCGTCGCCTTCGTGCGTAATTTTCTGCAGGGCGCCGCCGCGCAGCACGGCCACGTTCGTTGCATGCGACGGATCGGCTACGCTGAAGGCCATCATGCCGGAGGACGATGCCAGGCGGCTCCAAATCGGAGGCGCGGAAACGATTCCACCGGGCCAGTTAAATTCCGGGACGAGTTTTCCATCGCGATACGAGTAAATTTCTTCGCCGACGCCTTTTTGCATTTCGAGCCAGACGGTTCCTTGCGGATTGCTGGTGACGTTGACGATGGAGCCTTGGAGATTGGGGGTTTGATCCACGGGAGTTCCGCCCGTTACCCGGACCGTATAAAGATGTTCGGGAGTGAGGACGTCCGTGGTGGTGCTGGCGAACGCGAGATCTTTTCCGCCGTTGGCCCAGGCGATTCCCGCGACCGTGTTATTGATTACCGCGACGCGGCGCGCGCCCGAGGCGCTGCAGACGTAAATCGCCGCGTGTACGTCGTGGTGGCCGATCTTTTGGAATTGCGTGACGACGGCGAGCTGCGAGCTGTCGGTGGACCAGATGAAGTCGGAAATGTCCTGCAGCTCCGGACACCACCAGGCGCCTTCGCCGCCGTTTGTGGCGGCGACGTAGAGGCTGACGACGTCGTTTTGAATGACGTGGCGAACGTCTGTGAAGGGATCGGGCGGGCGGGGATCGGAAATGGCGGCGAAGCGAGAGCCGTCGGGAGAAAGCGTGGCGCGACGGACGCCGTTAGGCAAGGAAATGATCTGCGTGGGATTGGAGGAGGCGCGCGGCACGATGCCGAGTTGGGGTTTCTTCGACACCTCGTAACTTCCGTAGAGCGTCGTGCCATCTTTCATGAAGCCTTGCGGCTCGAAGGATTCCGGCAGATCGAGTTTGCGTTTGTTATCACCGGAGGCGTCAATCAAATACCATTCGCGTTTGATGGGGCCTTTGTCGCCGTCATAGGTGACGACGTAGAGAATGGTTTTGCCGTCCGGCGTAATTGCGACCGCGCGAGCTTCGCGGATCGCTGAGAAATCGTTGATGCCAAAGGGGTGCTTTTCTGGTCCGGCGGCACGTGCGTTGTTGAGAAGTGCCAGCACGACACAGGCGAGAATGATTGCGCGGCGAAGAATTTGCAGCGGGTGAACACGCAGCATCGAATTTTCCTCTTCTATTCAGGATTCGCGAAGGCCTGAAGATACCACAACTCAGATTTGCGAATTCTTTTCCGCAACGCTCGCCGAGCAAAAATGCACGGAGATGCGGTATGCTGCGCAGCGTTGCAGGGCCTGGAGGCAGAGAGATGAAATTTCTAGCGTTCGCTGGAGATGGGACGGGAGTTGTTTGTGCGTGCGCGTGTACGGCGGAGCGTGGCGATATCGGCGTTGGCGATCATTGCGTCGCTGGGAACGTGTGCAACTTTTGCGCAGGAGGCGACCGGGCGCGTGGTGAAATACGCGCCGACGTATGCGACGGTGAAGTTCGACTTCGGGCCGGCGGAGCCTGTGGGGCGCGTCGCCGCGGGAGAGATCCTGGAGACCGACACGCTGAATTGCACCGAACATTGCGCGGGGATTCCCGCGGACAAGCTGGAACTGGCGCGCAGTTCCAACCTGCTGACCGGACCATTTTATATTGAGGGAGCAGAACCGGGCGATACGCTGGCCATTGAATTTCTGGAGTTGCGCGTGAACGGGACGCAAGGCGAAGGCGAAATCGCGCCAGGATTTGGCGCGATCAATTCGACGCACTATACGCCGATGCTGAATCCGGACTTGCCGCGGCGCAGCTGGGCCTACGCGATTCATCAGGAAAGCGGCACGGCGACGTATCAGGCGCACGACTCGAATTTTTCGGTGCAAATTCCGCTGCGGCCGTTCTTGGGATGCGTGGGCGTGGCGCCGGGGTTGGGAGAGACGCGCAGCTCGCTGGTGCCGGCGGAATTCGGCGGAAATATGGATGCGTCGGAATCGAGCGTGGGGAACACGCTGTATCTGGCGGTGAATGTGCCGGGGGCGCTGGTGTACGTTGGCGATGGACACGCGGCGATGGGCGACGGGGAAATCGGCGGCACGGCGATTGAGGTGCCGATGCACGCGCGGCTGCGTTTTCATGTGATCAAGGGGAGTGCCAACGCGTGGCCACGTTGGGAAAATCAGAATGAATTGATGGCGGCGGGAATCTATCGGCCGCTGGACGATTCGCTGCGCATCGCTTTCACGGAGCTAGTGCACTGGATGCACAGCGACTACGGGCTATCGGAGATGGACGCGTACGAATTGCTTTCCAAGGTGGCGACGGTGCATGTGGCGGAAATGGTGGATCCCGAATTACGTGGTGGTGGCGAAAATTGACAAGAAATTCTTGCCGCCGAAGAAACATTAGGAGGATTTTGCGGGGCTGGGAGACGACGACACGCGTAGGAACTCTTGAGGGGCTGAAGAGTGCTCGGCGTGGCGGGACTTTTTCAGGAAGTGTGGCGCGAAAACAGGAACGCCCAGCGCCGGTCCCCGGTCTGGCGCTGGGCGTTCTTTACAGTGATTTGCACGGCACTGTGTGGCACCCTCTCCCCAAGGGAAGCGCTAGCCGTTAAGCTGCGGTTCGATCCCGGTTCGGGTTGGCCGAGGGCATAGTGGCGCGAAGAGAGGCGGCAGGCAAAGGGCATCACGGGACAAATCGGGGCAATTCGGGAATTCGGGCGGCGAATCGTGAAGTGACCAAGTTTGAGCTGCGGAAGTCTGGCGTTTGCAGTAAGTTACGGCGGGTCGGGGGGTGAGCGATGAAGATTTCGATTCTTGGATGTTTAGTATTGATGCTGTCGGCGGCTTATCCGGCTGCGGGGCAGGCCACGGGCTCGGTGCGATGGGAAGAGCTGACGTCGGGGGATTTTCGCGCGGCGATCACGCAGGCGCAGGGGACATGTCTGCTGCCGTTTGGGATTTTGGAAAAGCACGGGCCGCACCTGCCGCTGGGCACGGACCTGCTGGATGTGCGCCACGCAGCGTTGCACGCGGCGGAGCAGAATTATGCGGTGGTGTTTCCAGAATATTATTTTGGGCAGATTTTTGAGGCCAAGCATGAGGCTGGGACGATTGCTTACAGCGCCGAACTGCAATTGCGGTTGTTGCAGGAAACGACCGACGAGATGGCGCGCAATGGCTGCAAGAAAATCATCATCGTGAATGGGCACGGGGGAAATGAGTACCTGCTGCCGTATTTCGCGCAGAGCCAGCTGGCCAAGCCGCACGACTACGTGGTGTACGTGCAGTGGGGACGCGAGGAACCTGCGGGTGGTCCGGTGAAGGAAGATCATGTGGATATGCACGCGGGAGAATCGGAGACGGCGTCCATGATGATTGCGCGGCCGGACCTGGTGCACCAGGAGCGGGCGGCGAGCGAATCGGGAGCGGACCAGAAACGCGTGAACCTGCCGGGCGATGTGTACACCGGGATCTGGTGGTATGCGCGGTTTCCCAATCATTATTCCGGCGAGGGAGCGCTGGCAACGAAAGAACTTGGGACGTTCGAAATGAGCGCGTGGATCGCGGCGATTGGCGAGGCGATTCGCGCGGTGAAGGCGGACGGAGAGAGCTTGAAATTGCAGAACGAATTTTACGAGAAGAGCACGCATCCGCTGGACACGCGGCCTTGAGCGGGCGCTTTATGGCGCGAGGCTTTATTGCGCTGGGTTGGGGCGATCGTGCTACGGTAAATTGTGATGATTTTAAATATATTGAGCATCATTTCTGAGATGAATCGCGGGAATCACCGGTGTGTGGAGCGGCAGGCGTGAAAATTCTGAGCGCTGCTGAAATGCGGGAAGTGGACCGTCTGACGACGACGCGCTATGGCGTTCCCAGCGTGACGCTGATGGAGAATGCGGGCGCGAGCGTGGCGCGATTTATTGCCGGTCGCTGGCCGAATTTCGCGCGGCGGCGCATCGTAGTTTTGTGCGGCAAAGGAAATAATGGCGGCGATGGATTTGTAGTTGCCCGACATTTGTTGACATTGGGCGCGCAGCCGGAAGTGTATTTGTTCGCGGCGCCTGAGGAAATGCAGGGCGATGCGGCGACAAACTGCAAGCGTTGGCAGGAAGCTTCCGGGGCGCTGCGCACGGTGCGCAGTTCGGGGGATTTGGAACGCGTGAGGCCGAGCATAGAATCTGCCGACATCATCGTTGATGCGCTACTCGGCACCGGCACACGCGGCGCGGTGGAGGGACTTCTCGCAGAAGCAATCGAAGCGGTGAACAAACGCCGCGGGCCGGTGCGCTCGGCGGTGGTCAGCGTGGACATTCCGTCTGGCCTGCTAGCCGACAGCGGCGAAGCAACGGGCGCGTGCATCCAAGCGCGGTGCACCGTGACGTTCAGCGCGCCGAAGATCGGAATGATTTTGGGCACCGCGAGCGATTTTGTGGGCCAGCTGGAGGTTCGCGACATCGGGTCGCCGCTGGAGCTGATTGATGAAGTTGGAAAAAATTATGTTCGCTGGATCGACGCGCGGGAGGTGAGTGAGTTCGCAAAGCCCCGCGCGTCGGATGGCAACAAGGGAAATTACGGACACGCGCTGGTGGTGGCGGGCTCGGTGGGAAAGAGCGGGGCGGCGGTGCTGGCGTCCTGGGCGGCGCTGCGGGTGGGCGCGGGATTGGTGACAGTGGCAACGCCGGAGCCGGTGTTGCCGATTGTCGCGGCGCACACGCCGGAAATTATGACGGAGCCGCTGCCGGCGACAGATGTGGGCAGCATTTCGCTGCGCAGTTTTGAGTACGAGCGTTTCGAGAAATTGTTGAAAGGGAAGCGGGCGCTGGCGCTTGGGCCGGGGCTGACGACACAGGATGAAACGCAGCAGTTCGTACGCAACGCGGTGGGGAAGCGAACGGTTCCGATCATTCTGGATGCGGACGGGTTGAACGCGTTCGCAGGACGCGCGCACGAACTGAAAAATGCGAGCGGAGCGCTAGCGTTGACGCCGCATCCGGGAGAGATGGCGCGGCTACTGGGTGGCGGGATTCCGGAGGTGCAGGCGCAGCGGCTGAAAGTGGCGACTACGGCTGCGGCGAACTGGAACGCCGTGGTGATTCTGAAGGGCCAGCAGACGGTGGTGGCGTCACCCGATGGGCAGGTGTTCGTGAACTCCACGGGAAATCCGGGGATGGGGACCGGTGGCACGGGCGATGTGTTGACGGGGATGCTGGCGGGTCTGACGGCACAATTCGGAGTGAGTTCGTGGGTGCGAGTGCTGGCCTTTGGAGTGTATTTGCACGGGCTCGCCGGCGATATTGCCTACGGGGATAGCGGCGAAGCTCCGCTGATGGCGTCGGATTTGATTCTGGCGATTCCGCGGGCGTATCAGCAGTTTTATTGCGAGTGCGGCCGTGGGTAAGCGCGAAATCGAAACACATTCATCGGAAGAAACCATCGCGCGCGGCCGGGAAATTGGCGCGGGACTGAAACCGCCGGTGCTGGTGCTGCTGTCTGGTGATTTAGGCGCGGGGAAGACCACGCTGACGAAGGGGATCGCGGCGGGGGCGGGGGCCGCGCGGGAAGACGACGTTACCAGTCCTACTTTTACGCTGGTTCACAAATACGAAGGGCGAACGCGCGTGTATCACGTGGATCTTTATCGCGTGGGAGATTTTCACGATCTGGAGACGCTGGGACTGGAGGATATTTTCAGCGAGAAGGCGATCGTGATTGTGGAGTGGCCGGACCGGTTGAAGCTGCGCACGGATTGGCCGGTAGTGCGGATCGAGCTTGAGCATGTGTCCGAAGACGTGCGAAAGATCGTGATGGAGGGCGTGGCGAGATCGTTGAGCGAGACGTAGCTATCAGGGTTTCTCGTCGGGCTGCTTCGGAATTTTTGGTTTCTCGATGATCTGCTGGGTTTGCACTGAGAAGAGCTGGAAGTCGGAAAAAGTGTGCTCGATTATAATGCGGCGCTTGCCGTAATCGGTGTAAGCGATGGCGGATTTGGGCAACCATAGCTCGATATTGCGCGAGGGAAACGCCACCGGCGCATAGTCAATCGAAACCGCGTTAGAGCGCAATTCAATAATTGGAATGCCCTTCACCAGATTGGTTTCCAGGTGCATGATCTGGCCGGAGTCCACGGCGATCCAGGCGCGACCCTTTAGGCTGACGGGAAAAGTAGTCGCGGCGGTACCCATGGAAAGCGTTCGGGGACGCATTCCGCTGGACTGTTTGAAATAGACAACCCACGCGGGCTGGTTATTCCACTGGCCGGTACCTTCGCAGCGCATTTCGTAGTCGCGTTGCAGCTGAGGATAAAAAATCAGGGCCAAAACCGGCAGTCCTTTATCGACGATGGCGTGGAGATTCTCGTCGTCGGAGCCAGGGAGCGGAGTGCGCGTTTCGTGAACTTTCAGCGGGCCGGATTGTTCTCCGAAATCAACCAAGTAATCGAACTTCGCGCCGAGAGCGAGGGTGGGCATGCCCAGGGCGTCGGTTTCCTCGTAGCGGATTTGTTCGTGCGCGTCAAAATTTTGTAGATGGTCAATGAGCTCGGCGGTGCGTTGCGCGGCTAGTTTCAAGACGTCCGGCAGAACGCAGGGAGGAGTGTCCAAAAGAGACGGAACGGGAGCGTCCACCTGAGGCGGATCCCAGCGGAGCGCCGGGGCCTTTTTCCCTTTTTCCTGGGGCGAACGGCCGGGCGGCGCACTGGCAAGGGCAAAAGTCGCGAGCGCGAAGATTGTTGAGAGCAAAGCGAGCGCTGTGACGAACGAGCGGATTCGCTTGCGGAGAGCGCCGCGAGAATAAGGACGCGCCAATGGATTGCGAAAGCTCACTTCGGTGGCGCCGGAGGCTCGAGACCCATGATCTGGAATCCGGCGTCCACGTAGAGGACGTTTCCGGTAACGCCGCGGCCGAGATCGCTGCCGAGAAAAACGGCGGCATCGGCGACTTCGGCGATATCGGTGTTGCGGCGGAGCGGGGCGTGTTCCTGGACGAAATCGAGCACTTTGGAGAAGTCCTTGATGCCGCGAGCGGAAATGGTCTTGATGGGCCCGGCGGAAATGGCGTTGACGCGGATTTTGTTGGCGCCCAGTTCGGCGGCGAGGTAGCGGACTTCGGCTTCGAGAGCGGCTTTGGCGATGCCCATGACGTTGTAGTTTTTGACGACGCGCGTGGAGCCGAGATAGGTGAGAGTCATGATCGCGCCGCCATTGGTCATGAGCGGAGAAAGCGCGCTGGAAACGGCCACCAGGGAATAGGCGCTGACGTCGAGAGCCAATTTGAAACCGTCGCGCGAGGTTTTGAGGAATGGCTGGTTTAAATCTTCGTGATTGGCGAAAGCGAGGCAGTGGACCAGCACGTCAATCGTGCGGTTTTCCCGTTTGAGGGATTCGGCGAGGCCGTCGATGTCAGATTGCTGCTGGACGTCGCACGGGTAAAAACCCTTGGCGCCGAGTTCGTTGCCGAGTTCTTCGACGACAGGTTTGGCGCGGTCGTTCTGATAAGTGAGCAGGAGCGTGGCGCCTTCGCGGGCAAAAGCTTGGGCGATGGCGTAGGCGATGCTCCATTTATTCCAGACGCCGAGGACGAGGGCGGTCTTGCCTTCGAGTAATTTGGACATGGCTGGCTATTTTACCCGGAAACGAGAGTTTCGGGCCGAGGAAGTCAAAAGATTTGGCACAGAGGAAAGGCGGAGGTAAATCCGAGAAAGACGACGGCATTTACGGCAGAGGCGCAGAGTATGCAGAGAAAGGCCAAGGCGAAACGAGACGAAAGAAGGTGCAGCTGCCATCGCAGCGAGGGGCTAGTGCGCGTGAAGCCAGCGGATTATTTCGCGAATTATATCGGAGATGGCGGGCCAGAAACTCTGGAGCATTGCTACCGCGAATAGCACAACCGCCACGATACGGGATTTCTGACGTACTCCGGCGGCTGCGACACCTGTCGGACCGGGCTGGCCGGGTTGACGGAGCTGGGCGGGCAGGTGGCTTGCGCAGAATCCGTTGGAGACGGCGCGGCGGCTGCATCGCTGGCCTTGCGGACCGAAATAGAGGCAGGGGCCCTGATCGCTGCTCGTGGCGGGGCTGTTGCGGAAGCGGCCTTCAACGCCGTAGGGGGTGGGCTCGATACCGAACTCCGGGGCTGTGCTTGACGCCGGGTCAACGTTCAAGGCCTGATTATCGCTGGGAGTGGGCATGCTGCCCGAAAAACCATTAACGGTTAGGAACCGCTCCATTGCGCCGCGCATTTCGCCTCGATAGAGTTGAGTCTCGCGGTTTCGCTGCGCCTGAATGCCTGACACCCGCATTGCGCCTTCGCCCGCCCATCCGGCCCGGATGAAGCTGGAGCCTTACTCCGCCGAGATTCGTCTGGCCAATCTTACGCTGGGCGTGGACAACATTCACTATGACGTTTTCCTAAGCCCGCGTTTTGTGGATTTTACGCGGAAATACCTGCTGGACCTGGTCCGCCAGAAGATCAATATCAGCCTGTTCTACGGGAAAGACCGCAAGCAATCCGGCGCGCCGGAGCATGGCGCGTTCCGCAAGCTGCTTACCGAAGTGCTGCAGGAATCTCTGACACGGGCGAAATTCCAAC
Organism: uncultured Acidobacteriota bacterium; assembly: GCA_963748395.1. GTDB lineage: Bacteria > Acidobacteriota > Terriglobia > Acidiferrales > UBA7541 > Palsa-295. The sequence goes on from CAVVIP010000001.1 coordinate 811,528, forward strand.
AGTCCATCGAGACGGACATACTGCACCAACTGGCGCTGGTGAAACATTTGACGCTGGAGATTGCCAGCCAATTTTCGAGCATCGTGGTGGAGTGCAAGGACTGGATTCGCTCGCGGGGCGAACTTTTCGAGCACAGCGAGCAGGCGCACGTGATGCGCGCGAAAATCGCGGAGATGCAGGCGGACAAAAAGAATACCTACCGCGAAGTGGGCGACACGCTGTGCCGCATCTGGCGGGAAGTGGAAGAGGGCACCCTTTCGAAATCGCGGCGCGCGTTATTCGGCGAAGATTTCCACGACACCTACGAACTACTGCAGAACCGCTTTCTATTTGTGGAGAACGGAAACGACGACCATCTGTTTCTGGAGCATTATGTCCTGCTGGGCAATTTCGTAAACGACCCGGACCGATTTGAGGTATTCGACGGGATCCTGTTGGATTTCGTACGCGATCTGATTTTGACGGGAGACGACGCGGACGAATTAAGCAAGGCGCGCAAGGTACACGAGCGCTTGCTGGAACAGGCGCGGCAATTGCGTTCGGAGATGGCGCGCGTGGAAGAGGAATTGGAAGAGGCCACCGGGCGCGCGGGAGACGGCGAGGGACTGTTTCCATCGCTATTCAAACGCAAGGGCGGAGCGAGCGCGGAATCACGGGCGGAGTTGGCCGCGCTGCGCAAGAAATTCGCGGCTAGCGAGACGAATCTGGAAGAGCTGGGACCGCAAATTGACGCCGCCAAGCAGCGCATGGATTTCCTGATCGAGGAGTACCGCAGCCGGCTGGGTGACTATCTGAACCAGCCGCAGAATGCGCGGCGGCTTTTCGACAGCCAGGCGCCCGAAGGGGAAGGCGAGGCCGCTCCGGAAACGCGCGCGCAACTGCTGGAAGAATGGATGCACCGGCTGGAGGAGCGCGACCTGCTGTTCCACGTGCTGGCAGGGTATGAACTGCGGCGCATTTACTCCGATTATTGCCCGCCGATCCACTTGCAGGCGCTGAAGAAGGCGCTGGTGAACCGCGATGAAGCGAAGCGGGTGGAAACGATTCTGGAACAATTTCCGGCTCGCAAAATTTCGATGAAACGGCTCGACGATGCTTCGCGAACGATCCGGCGGCGCACGCACGACGAGCAATTGTCCATCACGCTGCAATTCGCCGAAGATTTGATGCGGTTGCGGCGCGACCGGCGCAACTACCAGCACGTGGCGGCGTGGATGGAGCGCATCAGCCTGGTGCGTTCGGAGCGCGCGCGGGAGCTATCGCGCGTCAACAAGAGCCTGTATGAATTTTTGCACGCGGAGGAAGGGCGGCCGGCGGACGATCCAGTCATCAATCACACGGTGATCAAGGCGGACGTGCGCGGGTCCACGGGAATCACCAAGGATCTGCTGGCCAAGGGCATGAATCCGGCGTCGCATTTCAGCATGAATTTGCACGAGCCGGTGAAGCGCATGCTGGAGCGCTTCGGCGCGGCGACGGTGTTCATCGAAGGCGACGCCATTATTCTGGCGATCTACGAAACGGAAGCGACGCGAGCCGCCACGCGGGCCGTGGCGCGGGCTTGCATCCTGGCGCGCGAGATTCTGGCGGTTACTCAGGCGTATAACGCGCGGACGAAGACCACGGAATTGCCCCCGCTGGAAATCGGAGTGGGCCTGGCATTTCAGGATTCGGCGCCGTCGCTGTGGATGGACGGCGACTCGAAGATCATGATTTCACGCGCGCTGAATCTGTCGGACCGGCTTTCCAGCTGCACGAAAATCACCAAGCGATTGTTCAAGGATAATCCATCGCCTTTTAACGTGTTCGTGCTGCAGCCCTTGATGGAGGATGCGGCGGAAGATGAAGGCGAGGATTTGCTGGTGCGCTATAACCTGAACGGCATCGAGTTGAACGAAGAGGGATTTCAGAAGTTGAGCGCGGAGATTTCGATGTCGCCGATGGGCGGAAATTTTCCGATGCCCTGGGGCAAGGAGCGCGTGCAACTTTATTTTGGTGAAGTGCCGCTGGGAGAATCGCTGGAACCGGTGGTGATTCGCAAGGGATTCGTACATCAATTGCTGCCCGGCGCAAAAGTGGGAGCGCAGGGAGTCCGCCCGTATTACGAAGTCTGCACCGACGCAAAACTTCTGGACCTGGCGCGCAAGAAGTTCGCCTCCGGCGCGCCGAAAAGTTGAAGCCGCAGCGCCACAACCCTATAATCCAGTGACGGAGGCGCCAGGGGCCCGGTGGTCCTCGTGGCCTTCAAAGCCATTGATCCTGTCCTTCGCGGCCAGGATGGTGGGTTCGACTCCCACACGCTTCCGCCAATTTGCTGTTTCCAAACACACTTCATCGCCGCTTAGAGTAGGAATGGGCGCTTCCGCACAAATGAGAGTGATGCATTCTCCGTCGCAACCCGCTGCGATTCGGGAATTGCATGAGCGTACAAGCGAAGCGTAGTCTTCACGTCCGCGTGACGCAATTGTTGTCGCAGAACTGTCAGAGGTGCGGATGCCTCAGCCAGTTCCGTCGCATGGCCGTGACGAAATGCATGAGGCCCACAATCCTTGTCAGGGATGCCAAGCTTTCGCGGAATGGGCTCGAGCGCATATTCCACGATGAACTCCCGCTTGCGCGGCATACGACTCGACGAAACGATCGTAAAAGAGGCCACTATGAACTTGCTATCGGATCGGGGGGTTGGTCGTGGGTGCCAGTGCGGTATGCGACGCCACAAGCCTCAATTATCCCAAACATAGGTCCTCTGCCCCCATCTTTTTTTTCTATTCATACTCCTTTAACTTTCTATTAATGCATCCTCGATTGTTCGGCTACTATGCGCAGCCTCATGGCGCTTCGAGCAAATGCGAGGTCTAAAGGTGTGCGAGTCTCACGCACTCCTGTCCAGGATGCACTGGCGCGGACCCGGCGCTTCGCCGACTCTGAACTGCGCGGTGCCGCGGCGTTCGTGCGAAAGCCTTGTCGAAAGGCTTCAAGAGTGGATGCGAACGTCTGTTCGCCTCGTAGCAATTCTTATATTGAGACGAAAGTCGTTCGAATTTTCGCCAGGATGCATGCGATCCAACTTTTAACAGTTGCTGGCATCGGTACCATTACTCTCGGGCTACGCATGAATGGGCATGACGGAGAAAATTGTTGTCGTTATTGTGAAAATAATGTGAATATTTCGCTACCAAAAATTAACAGATTTCTGAGCGAATCTCATAAAGTACTGCGTAATAAGTACTTAGACCTTTTCCCAAATTGGCCCATTAGTTGCGGTACTAAACCTACCTGCCCATTGTCTGTAGTACGAGTGTCCCTGGTCCCAAAGTTTAGACTCTGATCTGCGAGGATTACAATATGGATGCGATAAAAGCATTGGTATTGGCGACTCTAATTGCCGCGCTTCCGCTAGGGCTGCGGGGCCAACAGAACAACGCGGTTTCGGCTGTCGCCTCTTCGGTGGGTGCACCCGCCGCTGGAAATTCTCACCCGAGCGATGACCGCCCCGCGCTGCAGCAGCGGAATCCGCGATATCAGGTGATGAGAGATGACGTCCTTAACATTTCATTCCCTCTCTCTCCGGAGTTGAATCAGACGGTTACGATCCAGCCAGACGGGTACATCACGCTGCTCAACGCCGGCACGGTATTTGTGCAGGGCATGACGGTGCCAGAAGTTACCGAGGCTATAAAGAAGGCCTACGCGAATACTCTCCACGACCCGATCATCGACGTCGACTTGAAGGACTTCCAGAAACCCTACTTCGTAGTCTCGGGGCAAGTGGCGAAGCCGGGACAATATGATCTCCGGTACGACACCACCGTGTCTCAGGCCATTGCGGTGGCCGGTGGGTTAATGCCGACGGCCAAAACACAACTTTTCATTTTCCATCGAGTTTCCTCGGGATGGGTGCAAGTCAACAAATTTAACCTCAAAGAAATTCTGGACGGTAAAAACATCAGCGAAGATGCCTTCCTGAAACCGGGAGACATGATCTTCGTGCCAGAGAAATTCATTACGAATTTCAGAAAGTACGTCCCATACACACTTGGGCTCTACGCGACGCCGACCGCAGCGTGGTTCTAGCGGGGTGCGCGGAGAACGGCAAGAGTGATGCGACCAGCACAATTTCGGTAATCGCACTGCGAAGGAGATAGCGGATATGAGCGAGCGAAATTATAGAAGCGCATCTGGCAAGGCGACGCAGGAGGCTACGCTGAGAGATATCGTCACGCCGCTGTTCCGTAGACGCCGTCTTTTGATTCTCTGCTTCTGCGGAATTTTTCTAGGGGCGATCGTTGCGTCTTTACTTCTTTCGAGCCGCTACGAAGCCCGAATGGACATTCTCGTTAATCGTGACCGGATGGACCCAGTCGTGACGACGGAGCAGTTTTCGCAAACTGCGCCGGTCACGCCTACCGTGACAGAAGAAGAGATCAATTCCGAAGTCGAATTGCTTCAGAGCGAGGACTTGCTCAAAGAAGTTGTGCTCGCCAACAAGCTACAGGACATAGAGAAGGATTCGATCTGGGCGAAACTACTGCCCCAAAAAGACGACGCCACCTATGTTGCCAAAGCCGTGCAACGTCTGGGCAAGAAGTTGAAGGTAAATGCGGTGAAGAAGACCAACATGATTGAAGTGAGCTATCAATCGACTGATCCTCAGCTCGCTTACGGTGTACTGAACACGCTTTCCGGCGCTTACCTCCAAAAGCACGTCGCAGTCCATCGACCGGTGGGCTCATACGATTTCTTCGCCAAGGAAACCGACAAGTACCAGAAGGCGTTGCAAGAGTCGGAGATCCGTCTCGCTGATTTCGGCCGCGTGGAAGGTTCGGCGGCGCCGGAAATGGTGCGCACAGATCTCGCTCAGCAGGTTGCAACCTCGATTGCAGCGCTTCATCAAGCGCAGCAAGTTGCCTCCGCCGATGAACAACGGATTCGCGACGAGCAGGCTCAACTCAAAGTAACACCGGCAAGATCGGCCACTCTGGAAGCGTCCAACGCAGCGGACGTTCTCCTGCAGCAGCTGGGAACCAACCTGCTGGCGGCGCAGCTGAAGCGGACGCAACTCGCCATGAAATACGACCCCAGCTATCCGTTGGTACAGGAAGCCGATCAGGAGATTGCGCAGACCCAGGCTGCGATCAAAGAAGCTGAAAAGACTAAATACATGAATCAGACCACGGATCGCGATCCCACGTACGAACTGTTGCGGGAAGATATCGCTAAGACACGGGCAGATCTTGCTTCGCAAAGGGCCACGGCGTCGGCGGTAGCTCAAAGCATTGACTCCATGAATCACCAAATGGTCGATCTCGATCAGAAAGCCGTGAAGCAGTCCGACTTGATCCGCGAGACGAAGGCGAATGAAGCTAACTATTTGCTTTATCTCTCCAAGCGAGAACAAGAGAAGACTTCCGACGCACTCGATCAGAAGCGGATTGCCAATGTGGCGATTGCGGTTCCTCCGAGCCTGCCGGTGCTACCCGCCTACAGTGCCTTGTTAGTCTTGCTCATCGGATTTTTGCTCGCCGTCATCGTCGCGACTGGTGCAGCCTTTGCCGCGGAATACTTGGATCCCTCATTCCGAACCCCAGACGAAGTGATGGAAACACTGAAAATGCCAGTGCTGGCTTGTATGCCGAAGAAGGTCGCGTAGCGCCAATGCTTTTAGACTATTACAAACTCGCGGAGCAGCCGTTCGGCGTGACCCCGGACTCGCGTTTCCTGTACCTGGGTCCGAAGCACCGTGAGGCGCTCGCGTCCCTGGTCTATGGCACGGAAAGCAATCGTGGATTCCTCGCGCTGATCGCCAAGCCAGGAATGGGCAAAACTTCCTTGCTCTACCATTACCTTTCCTACCTGCGTGAAAAGGCTCGTACCGCCTTTGTCTTCCGGACCGATTGCGATTCGCGCGAGTTCATTCGTCACGTTCTGATGGATCTCGGCATTGACGTCGCAGGCATGGACCTTCCCGCCATGCACAGTACTTTGAACCGGCTACTTACCGACGAAATGCGCGCGGGACGGCGTTTCGTCCTCGTGGTTGACGAGGCGCAAAATTTAGACGAGAAAGTCCTCGAGTCCATACGCCTGCTGTCGAATTTCGAAACTCCTTGGACAAAATTGATGCAAATCGTGCTGGCCGGCCAGCCTCAGCTCGCCGATCGTTTGGCCAGTCCATCCATGGCTCAACTCCGCCAGCGCGTTTCCATGGTGATTCGCATCGAGCCGCTCACGAATGACGAAGTGAACGCCTACATTGATCATCGCCTGTGGATTGCGGGCTGCGAAAAACCTGCGTTCTTGACGGTCGGCGCTCGCAAACTCATCGCCGATCACAGCGAAGGCATTCCGCGCAATATCAATAACCTGTGTTTCAATGCGATGTCGCTGGCCTACGCGCTCCAGCTCAAAACGATCGATCGCAACATCATTCGCGACGTCATTGCCGATCTGGATCTCGAACCGCTGCGCGAAAAAAGCATCTCCGCAGCGAAGCCCGAAAGGAAATCGTTACGAGTTCCGTCCATTTTGCTGTCCACCGGAAAAAAACAGGCGAGCTCGGGAGGTTGGATTTCCAAACTCGCGCTCACCTGCGCGTTGTTGCTGGCTGCGGGCGGTCTGCTCGTCAACCTGAGCCACGGCGTCACCCAATCCTCCACGCTGCCGGACGCCGTTGCCACCGTGTCGGCCGCGCCACCTCCGGCCCCAGCTTTGCCTCCGGCCCCGAGTGCCGCTTCGGTTCCGGTTGTTGTTTCAGAGGTCTCACTCATGCCCGCCGAAGAAGCCAGCGCCACGGTGAAGCAGCTAACGGAGGATGTTCGCGTCAAGCCCGGTCAAACCCTCTATCAGATCAGCGTAGACAAATTTGGCAAGTACGACGGCAAGGTCCTCGAGGAATTACGCGGACTGAACCCTTCGCTTGAGAATCCCAACCGTATTCGCAGCGGCCAGAAAATCCGGGTCCCATCGTCGGCAACACTATCAACAGATGGGCAGCACGGGAGCCAGCAGGCTCCAAATGCTGCACCCACAGAGGCAGGAAAACCATGAGCAAGAACTTTGAGTTGATGCAACAAGCAGGTAAAGATCAAACCGTACGTCCGATCCCCACGCACGAGCCGGCGCCCAAGTTCGACTTTGGCAATGGCCATGGCAACGGGCATGGAAACGGCCATGGCAACGGCCACGGCAACGGAGGAAACGCCATCGCGAGGCGAATGGCCTCAATCTCGACCTCCTGGCTGGAGAAGAAGTTCTGCGTCTTGTGCAGCGAGTGTTCCTGCTGCAGTCGCAAGAGCCGCCGCACATGGTTGTGTTTGCCGGGATCGATCATGGAAACGGCTGCAGCCGAATCTGCGTCAGTGTCGCAGAGACCCTCGCAAAAAATATTCGAGGTTCGGTCTGCCTGGTCGAAGCGAACCTGCGCTCGCCTGCGTTGCCGGAAATGTTCGGCACAACGAATCATCATGGATTGACGGATGCCCTGCTCCACGATGGTCCGATCCGCTCTTTCGCGAAGCCGGTGCGCGGCGAAAATTTGTGGCTGCTCTCCAGCGGAGCATTGGCGGCAGACTCCGCGAATCTGCTGAACTCCGATCGGTTGCAGACGCGTTTCGCGGAATTGCGCAAGGAATTTGATTTCGTGCTTATTGACGCGCCGCCGCTCACTCCGTATTCGGATGCGCTTGCTTTTGGGCAATTGACCGACGGATTCGTACTGGTGCTGGAAGCGAATGCAACGCGGCGTGAAGCGGCGCTACAGGTGTCTGAGAATTTGCGCGCCGCGAACGTTCGAATATTGGGCGCAGTTCTGAACCAGCGGACGTTCCCGATTCCCGAAACGTTGTACAAGAAATTGTAGTGTAGGGCGCTTGGATTTCACGATCCTTGCAGGGGTTTTGGTGCAGGGTGACATTCACTGTCGGATGTGCAGATAGCTCTGTAGGCAACGGCATAGGCCATTCGACTGATCAGAGATGAAGCACTGTGACTGAGAATGGCGGAGCCCTGTCCATGTCCTCCTTGCTCCAGCAAACGACGCACGAGTTGATCCAAGCGGAGCAACTGTTGTCGGGACACCAACCGACATGGTTCGCGATTCAGACGCGGCCGCGCCACGAGAAAAGTGTTTCGGCAGAGTTGCAAGAGAAGGGCATCAGTGCTTTTCTGCCCGTTATCTCCACCACCCGGCAATGGAGTGACCGCCGTCGCGTCGTGGAGCTGCCACTATTTTCGCAGTATGTCTTTGTACGAATCGCACAAAATTTGAATACACGCGTTTCGGTGCTGCGGACCAACGGAGTAACAAGCTTCGTTGGCCCCCGGGGAATCGGAGTCCCGATCCCGGATCCGGAGATCGAACGAATACAACGGGTCGTGGCCCAGGGCGTATCGGTCTCACCGCACGTATTTCTGAACGTGGGCAAGCGTGTACGCATCCGAGGGGGCGCCCTGGACGGCCTCGAGGGAATTCTTACGGCAGTGAACGGCGATCAGACATTGGTGTTGTCCGTCCAGCTCATCCAGAGGTCGCTAGCGATCCGAATCGCGGGCTTTACGATCGAGCCGGTTTAGGTAAGGCGTTCGTCCTTTCAGCGTCAAAAACAATTAAATCGATATCACGCAATTAATCCGCCGCCTGTAACTGGCCGCCGGAGCGCCTTTCGCTCCGGATTGGCTTTCGTTGAGGACCGGCGGCGGTGAACAATTTCCGTTGCAGGTTCCCAGCCCAAAGAGAGAGCAACAGTGAACGAAGCAAAGCGTCGGTTTCTTTTGAACGCGCTGAAGATATATGACCTCTGTTTGGTAGTAGTGTCTTTTTATTTGGCGACATTTCTGCTCGTTCGCGCGGCCCATAGCGTGTCCCTGCACGACTTCCTGGCGATGCGAGTCAAATTGTCGAACTTCTTGATTTTTGCGATCGCGCTATTTTTCTGCCACACAGCCTTCTCTATGTGCGGGCTATACGAATCCAGAAGACTTTCGACCAGGCTTGCGGAATCCCTGGATGCGCTGAAAGCAACGTCGCTTTCAACCGCGTGCTTGGCGCTGGTGTCAGTGCTGTTCTCCGTTCGTATGATCACCCCGCAGTTTCTCGTCGTCTTTTGGGTCGTCAGCTCCGTCTCGGTGATCACGTCGCGACTCTTGCTGCAGTACTGGCTCGCGGTAGTTCGCCGATATGGCCGCAACCTGCGGTACATGCTCGTTCTGGGCACCAACGCGCGCGCCATTGAATTTGCGCGAAAGATTCAGGCGTCCCCCGAACGCGGATACCAGCTCATTGGTTTCGTGGACGAAGACTGGGCCGGCATGGATGCATTTAATGCGACCGGGTTCAAATTGCGTTGCGATTACGCGGGATTGGCCGAGTTCCTGCGCCGCAACGTGGTTGATGAAGTGGCGATTTACCTGCCGTTGCGCTCGTTCTATGAACATTCCTCCCAGGTCGCGACATTGTGCGAACAGCACGGCATCGTCATGCGATTCGCATCCGATATTTTTGGCCTGAAGACAGCCCGCTCTCGCGCCGAGGAATTCGATGGCGATCAGTACATCGCCGCATATACGGGCGTACGCGAGGGATGGCCACTGGTAATCAAACGAGTCCTCGATGTGGCGCTTTCCTTTGTACTGCTTCTTCTGCTGTCGCCGCTATTTCTCATCGTTGCCCTGCTGATCAGGCTCACCTCCAAGGGCCCGATTTTCTTCCGGCAGGAACGCATGGGCGTCAACAAACGAACTTTTTTCATTTACAAATTCCGGACTATGGTTCCCGATGCCGAGAAATTGATCGAGGCGCTGGAAGATCAGAACCAGGTCTCCGGCCCCGTGTTCAAAATTATGGATGATCCGCGCATCACTCCTCTCGGGAGGTTTTTGCGCCGCAGCAGCATCGACGAGTTGCCACAGCTTTTCAATATCTTAAAGGGCGATATGAGTTTGGTGGGTCCGCGTCCGCTCCCGGTGCGCGATTACCAGGGCTTTAACCAGGATTGGCACCGACGGCGCTTCAGCGTTCGTCCCGGCATCACTTGTCTCTGGCAGGTGAACGGTCGCAGCTCGATTCCTTTCGAGCAGTGGATGATGCTGGACCTTCAGTACATGGACGAATGGTCGCTATGGCTCGACATCAAAATCCTGGCGCGCACGATTCCAGCCGTGCTGCGAGGTTCGGGCGCGGCGTAACCGAGATCACTACGCGCAACCACATAAACCCAAAATGACACGCGCCAATGTCCTCGGAGTAGGAGTTCACGCCGTTAATCTGTCTCTTGCTGCCCAAATCCTCGAAACGGCGGTGGAATCTGGCAGCGGCGGGTACGTCTGCGTCACGGGCGTACACGGTGTCATGGAAGCGCAACGAAATTCTCAATTCAAGAAAATACTCGACGATGCATTGCTGGTCGTCCCAGATGGCGTACCCACGGTATGGGTGGGGCGATGGGAGGGCTTTAAGAATATGGGGCGCGTATTCGGCCCGGATTTAATGTTGGAGATCTGCCGCAGATCTGTATTATCCGGGCATTCTCATTTTCTTTACGGGGGCGTGCCGGGAAGAGCCGAAGAGCTTCGAGAAAATCTCGAGCGCCGGTTTCCGGGCATTCATATCGCCGGCACCTACACGCCGCCATTTCGCCCGCTTAACCTGCAAGAAAAGACTGACCTACAAAACCGGTTGTCCACGATTGCACCAGACATCATCTGGGTTGGCTTAAGCACACCAAAGCAAGAGCAGTTCATGTACGAAAACGTCCACGCATTGCATTGCAAAGTAATGGTGGGGGTCGGCGCCGCATTCGACATCCACACCGGGCATCTGAACGATGCCCCGCAGTGGGTAAAAACCGCTGGCCTACAGTGGCTGCACCGCCTGTGCCAGGAGCCGACGCGGCTATGGCGGCGATACCTGTTCAATAACTCAGCATTTCTAGTTCGCATTGCGCTGCAGATTGCCGGTATCAAACGCTACGAGCTGGCGCCGCGAGCCGTTGCGAGTGAATGATGTGGAGTGGCTGGGCTCAAGTTCGCGAATAACTAAATGACTTCCGCTGAGAGTATTTCGAGAATCGCGCTCGCGGGTGACGTCCCCGCAATCGGGAAAACTGCGTCGCCAAATGGTGACGCCGCATGCCCTCAAAGTGTCGGTCATTTCGTGCGCACTCTGTTCCGGCTAATGGATGAATCAGCCATTCGATATTGCGTGCTCCATTCGTGGGATCAGCTTCCCGACCATTTGTCCAGTGATCTGGATCTGGCGATCCATCCGGACGACAAGCCGGCGGTTCCCGCGATTCTCGAATCTATCCGGCAGTATGGCTACATCCCGTACCACTGGAAGAATTACGCAAGCAAAGGGCATAGTTTTTATTTTTACTGGACTGCGGGCTTGGCGTCGCACACCGTCGCAGTTGATGTCATCTTTGAACACCGCCGCGCGGGAATGATCTTCGCTTCCGGAGAAAAGCTGGTGTCCTCCCGAGTGCGGCTCGGCGATTTCTGGATCGCGGCACCCGATGTTGAGTACTCCTATCTACTCGCGAAAAAAGCGGTCAAAGGCAAAGCGTCGCTTGCGCAGGCACTTCGATTAAAACGGTTGGTGGAGAGCTTGGGACGTGAGAAAGCTGAGGAAATCGCCGGAGAAATCTTCCAGAAGGATCTCCAAGCTCGAATCGTGGACGCCTGTGCGCAGGGCTCGATTGACGAAGAACTTCGCACATTGACGCAGGAGTCGTGGCGGGCCTCCCGTCCCAGCGATGTGCGTAACTGGATTCGATACTGGGCGGGGGAACTTCGGCGCGCCCTCTGGCGAGCTTCCGAGCCGGCCGGAATTCTGCTTGCAGTCATGGGCCCGGACGGTGCTGGTAAGAGTACCGTCATCGAAGGCCTCGCGCAGGAATTCGCCATCCCTCTGCGCCAACGAATTCTTTTCCACTGGCGCCCCGAGGTTCTAGCTCGACGCAAGGACAATAGCCCGGTCACCGAACCGCACGGCCAAACGCCACGCGGAACACTGGCTTCGATGGCTTATCTTTCGGCGTTCTTTGCCGATTTCTGGATTGGCTATATTTCCGTCATCTGGGCTCGCCTGCGGCGATCCGACTTTGTGCAGTTCGATCGTTACTTCCACGATGTACTCGTGGATCCTCTGCGCTACCGGTACGGAGGACCGCGATGGTACGCCTCATTTCTCTGCCGGCTGCTGCCTGAGCCGGACCTCGTCATCCTTCTCGATGCGAATGACGATTTGATTCTTGCGCGAAAGACCGAGCTGTCTCGCTCCGAAATTCAGCGCCAGCGCGTGGCCTATCGTCAATTGCGCTTCGAGCGAGCTCGAGTAGTTTATGTCGCGACGGATGCCGGTATCGAACCGACTCTTCTGGCATCGGCTACGGCTATGGTGGAATTTATGAAGGAACGGTTTGACCGGCGGATCGTAGATTGGATGACGGTGGCATAGTGCAAAGCACAGCCGTGGCCATCGAGACAGGATCCCCCTTTCTAGAATCAGCGGAAACGCTCGATCAGGTACTCCGCATTTTCTTGGGTTCGGCTTGGGACGATCTGCTGCCACTAGAAGCGTCGGCCCGCTCGAGTGAATCTGCGAGCGCCGATGCCGTGATCCGCATGAATGCGAGCGCAGCGAGCGCCAGACAACTCGCGCGCTGCGGTTACACGCGCCAACATCGTTTCGCCGTATTACCTTCGCGTGCCCAACCACGCTGGCTTTTGCCACTGGCGAGCGACGGGCGCGCTATCGACGGATTCGAACTCTACACGCCGTACTCGCCTTTGACGCGAGTGCTGAAAGCGCTCGTGGTCGGTGCGCGGGCTACTGGATGGAACGTATGGGCGCAGCGCAACGTGCTTGTGGCGGCACGCGCGCCTCTAGCGCTGGAAAAACTCGCGACCGAAGTCACCGGCGAAAAACAGGTCACGTTTGCATTCTCCGTCGGAACGCCCGGCTCCGTGCAGAAGTTGACTGTTCAGTTGATGGATGCCCAGGGCGCGATTTTGGGATACATGAAGATACCTCTGAAGGAGGCGGCCCAACGGCGTTTGCGCCATGAAGCGGAAGTGTTGCACAAACTTCACAGCTTCCCGCAACTGCGCGCCCACATCCCCAGAGTGCTTTTTGCAGGTGATTGGGATGGCCGGTACGTCTTGTTCCAGTCCGCTATCAGTGGCGAGGCTGGTCCGGTTCGCTGGACGCATCATCACGAAACATTTCTCAATACTCTTCACGGTTGTGCCCCCATGCAGCTGCCCGGACGTACGCTAGTGCAAAGAATCGCGCAACGTTGGAATCACATTGCGCCGCGTCTTGGATCGAGCTGGCAACGCATTGGGCGCGATGCTTTGCAGACTGCTTCCCACGACCTTGATTCCGCGCAGATCGCCTGCGGCATCCATCACGGCGACTTTGTTTGCTGGAATACTCGCGTCGGCCCGAAAAACCTGTTCGTGTTCGATTGGGAATCCGCTGCATGGGAAACCCCTGTGCTCTGGGACAAGTTCCATTTTCTGGCGCAAACAGAGTGTCACCTGAATCGCAGCCACAAACATTCCGGTGTCGCGGACCTTCGCGCAAGCAACCGTGCATTGTATTTGCTGTACTTGCTTAATTCCGTGGCGCAATTGAGCGATGAGGACTCCGCTGCATTTTCCCTGAAGTATCGCGAGGCCCAGCTACTGAGGCACATTTCGAAGCCTGTGCAGACGGCAGCGGCGGATTGAATGAGATTCCCAGAAGGTCCGGCATCCAACAGAGTAGTGAGTTCTCTCACGTGTTTCGCGTTGCTTACGATTTGCTTACTCTCGATTCCGATGATCGGTCACGCTCAATCGGCGGAAGATCAGCGGACCTCGCAGTTGGGAAACATCAAGGGCCTCATCGTCGTGAACAGTTCCGGCGGCTATCCGTCCATTCAGGAAGCGATCGATAACGCGGCCACCAAGGGCGGCGGTACGGTTCTGGTGCCTTCAGGCAGATATGTCGTGAAACAAATTGTCCTCAGAGACGGAGTTAGTCTCATGGGGTTGGGCATGAATCCGCCTCCTCATGGCGAAGGAACCACCCTGGAACAGGCTCCGGGCGCGGATATGGATTTCATCGTGAACGATCCGAAGCTTAATGGCGGCGGCTATCAACACTGGTCCACGATTTCCAATCTTCGGATCGCAGCCAGTACGAGCGGCGGCACTCGCGGCAGTGGGATTCGATTCAATTCGCGGACAGGCGAGGGCACGAAGTTGGAGCATCTTTTGATCATCGGATTTCCCGAATCGGGTGTTTCGGTGTCCCGCGGCGCAGAGCCATTCTACGGCGACGACCTGCACCTGTTTCGCAACGGCAAATACGGAATTGACATCAATCGTACCGGCGGAGATGCCAATCAAATGGTCAAACTATCGGTGATTTCCGGCGATGACAATGGCGTTGCCTTGATTCACATCGGCCCGTCCGGTGGCTTGCTCTACGCGGAATCTTATTTGATTGAGGGCGTCAAAGCCGAAAAGCATACGCCAGGAAAACAGAATGACGTGATTCTCCTGGAAAAAATGAATGGCAGTCCGGTCGTCATCCTCAGCGTGGGCGCTCAAAATACCTCGGGCGAGCAGGCGGACGCGATCGTTCGCGTGGTGGGAGCTTCGGCTCTCCTGTATTACTTCGGACTGAGCCACGATAAAAATTGGGCTTACACCATCAACGACACGGTGGCGCATCGGCAGCTTCCCAACTCGGCGGCGGGCCTCTATGGTGCTGACATTTTTCCGTCGGCCCACGCTTCGGGAGATGACCCGCCCTCAGGCGGAAGTGGATTAAATCATAATCGCACTCCGGCCTGTTCCACCGCGACAAGTGACTCTTGTGATGCGCGTGTGCAATGGGCCAAACCGTTTGCGGACAGTAACTACACCGCGACGTGCTCGCTTGAAGGTCCCCGGGGCGGCGCGCGCGCCGTCAGAATTGCCAGTAAATCGCCTGATTCGCTCACGGTCACCATTCAGGGGCGTTCCGCGACCGGCAGCGACGAGACGCTCGATTGCATCGCCATCCATGATTAAGTCGCCCAAAAAATCGGAAACCTTACGTGAGGACGAGTTGAATCGTCCGCTGAGAATTCTCGTCTCCGCTTACGCGTGCGAACCCGGCAAGGGTTCCGAACCGGGCGTCGGCTGGAATCATGTGAAGCCGGCCGCGCGGTTCCATGACGTCTGGATAATGACGCGTTCCAACAATCGCGCGATGATCGAAGAAGCGCTCGCCGCAGAGCCCATGCCGAACGTGCACTGGATCTACTTCGATCTTCCGCGTTGGGCTAGTTTCTGGAAGAAAGGCCAGCGCGGCGTGCGACTCTATTACTCACTGTGGCAGTTTGTCGCTTACTGGAAGGCGCGAAAGCTTCATCGCGATGTTGGATTTGATCTTGTGCATCACGTTACGATCGTAAACTACTGGCTGCCCACATTTCTCCCGTTTCTCTCGATTCCCTTCGTTTGGGGGCCCCTGGGCGGGGGCGAATCCACGCCGCGCAATTTTCGCAGCTCGTTCAGTCTATACGGCAGGGTAAATGAAGCTCTGCGCGGATTCGTGCGGGCTCTCTGCGAGCTCAGCCCACTTGTCCGCGCTGCTGCGCGACGGGCCGCAATCGTCTTCGCAACAACGCCTGAGACCGCGGTGCGCTTGAAAGCTCTCGGTTGCAAGGACGTCCGTGTCCTGCCGGAAGGTGCCTTATCCGAGCAGGAAATCCTTAGACTTCGCGCGGTTCCTCCTTCTGCAGGGCGCCCGTTCCGGGTCGTAAGTGTGGGAAGACTCATACATTGGAAAGGGTTCGAACTTGGCTTGCGCGCCTTTGCGCGATTTCAAGCGCGAGTTCCGGATGCGGAATATTGGTTGATTGGAGATGGCTCGGAGCGGCAACGTCTGGAGCGCTTGGCGATTGAACTGGGCGTCGAAAAGAGTGTCGTTTTCTGGGGAAACGTTACCCGCAACCGCGTCTTCGAAAAAATGGCGGAGTGCGATGCTCTGCTCTTTCCGAGTTTTCATGACACGGGAGGCTCTGTGATTCTCGAAGCGATGGCTGCGGGGCGGCCAGTCATATGCCTGGATCTCGGCGGTCCGGCTTTGAGAGTAACCGATAGCACCGGCATCAAGGTCGCGGCGATCAATCCCGAGCAGACAATAACCGATCTTACGGCGGCGTTGCTGCGGCTGGAGGGCGACCCCACCCACCGCGCGCAGCTTGCACAGGCCGGTCGCGTGCGCGTCGAGCAGGAATTCAATTCGGAGCGACGAGGCGAAAAGTTGGCGCGTCTCTACGAAGGATTGTTAGCTGAGAAAAGCGGTGCGATTCACACCGATCGAATTGAAGAAGTGGTCGTAGCAACGCAAGAGCGGTAAACCGATCGATTCAGCTGCAAGCATCGAGGCACCAATAACAGAACGGATTTTGCGCGAGGTAATTGATGGCCACTTCTAATTCTCCAATCCAGGCAGCTGCGAAGACCCGTCAGTGGCTGCGCACAGGCATGTGGCTTTTCATATTAGCCGCATTGTTCGTGGCCTTCGCGCAGTTCGCAACCGGCAGCGCATTGCTCTGGAACGATTCCACTTTGCTCGTTGCTGTCGGTGTTCTTTCCGTGGCCCTTTTTATCGCGTTATCGCGGGCCAGGGCTCAGGGCATTGACGCCAGGCGAACCTTCCTGAACTCCGTGATGACGCTCCTTTGGTTCGTCCTGATTTCTGAGTTGGTCTTCGTTCACAGCCTGAACTCCACCGCCAGCGCATCCAAAGGCAGTTTCGGTATCGAAGCGTTCCAGGAAGTAGCCGCCTGGCTGCTTGCCGGTTTTGTTCTGCTCCTTTTGACGATTGCTCGCCCGCAGTATTTGCGCGATCTGTTTTCGGGCTCCTTCAAGTGGGTCACGTTCTTTGCCCTGCTCGCGGTTGCATCCATTCCGCTGTCTCCATCACCAACGTATTCTCTCGCCTGGGCGTTCAAGCTTGTCCTCACGGTCCTGTTGCTGCGGGCTTTTCTGAGTTCGATGGAAGGGGACGAGGATTTGCTCACTCTCCTCTACACTCTATTGTTCGGCGTCTCCGTGATCATCGTACTTCGGCTCGTGCTCGCCATGAACGCTCCCGAGCCATTCTTTCAAGGCGGCAGGCTGAATGATTATGCTTCCCCCACCGGGCTATCTACTCTCGCCGCCGTTCTCAGCCTATTGTCCATGACGATTCTGGCCATCCGCCGTCGCGGTTGGCTCTTGTTTCCGCTTGCCTTTGGGTTGATCGTGATCTTGGTCTCGGGTGGTAAGACGGGTATGGTGGCCGGAGTACTTTCCGCGATGCTGTTCTTCGCATTGCAGAAACAAGTCCGCTACGCCCTCGGATTGCTCGTGATTTTCTTCGTGATTGGCGGCGTCCTGCTGGTGACCACCCCGCTGGGAAAATACTTCCAGGACTACAGCCAGTCCGGCGAAGCCTCCACCATCACAGGGCGAACCGATCTATGGGCCACCGTCTGGCCGGCAGTATTGGAAAAACCGATCGTTGGCCACGGCTACGTTGCGTCACGATTTCTATCCATCGACCTCGACCTCGATCTAGGGGCCGGCTGGGAGCCGCCACACACCCACAATTCTTTCCTCGAGCCGCTCTACAACAACGGCATTCCCGGCCTCCTCCTGGTGTTGATCATCAATTTCATCATGATCAGAAATTTTCTCAGGGTTTTAAGGCGCCCGGCAGATCGCGAATCATTTTTCTTAGCCGTCGGCGGATTCTCGATTTACGTCAGTCTATTCATCAACGGGATGCTCAAGGTCACATTCGGAGGAACACCCGACAGTTCCTTCACCGTGTTCCTTGCGCTGTTTGTCGTCAGCATTGGACTTCAGAAAATGGTAACGAGCGCCGCCGCAGCGGAGTAGTCGCTCTGTTTCCCAAACTCCGAATCTAGGTCGAACCGATGTTCACTGAGGGTATTCAAATTACAAGCTCGAAGACTGCCGACCTCCGAAAGCGGCCGGCGCTAGGATTCCGCCGAGAAACGCGCCGGTTACTCAGGAATCTGTGGTTCAAGGCCTTTCTGCTATTCGAAAAGGCCGGTGTGCACGTGCTGCCGGGAAGCTTCTACTCACCGGTTCAGAACTATCATTGGCTCAAAGAGAATATGCAGCTATGGGCCGAACGCAGCCCCCTGCTCGGAATTGATTGGGACATTGACCGGCAACTCGCGTGGCTGATCGAGATTTGTGCTCCATACTATTCGGAGGTAGAGGGCCTCTCATTCTTCAACCAAACCGCCTCACAGGGATGGGGCCCCGGCTTTGGACGAATTGAGTCGCAAGTTCTCCACTGTTTTATCAGGAGCAAGGCTCCGGCGCGGATTATCGAAATTGGAAGCGGGCAATCGACTGTTTGCATGCTGCAGGCGTCCAAGCGCAACACCGACGAGGGCCGCGCTGCTTCAGAAATCACCTGCGTGGAGCCGTATCCCCGAGAGGCGCTGCGGCGCCTGGAAGGCGTGCGCTTACTGCACCAACCGTGCCAGGCAGTTCCGCTCGATTTGTATTCGCAGCTGCGAGCAGGCGACTTCCTCTTCATCGATTCGAGCCATGCTGTGAAGGTCGGTTCCGAGGTTATCCGGATATTTATGGAAATAATTCCCAGCCTTGCTCCTGGAGTTTTCATTCACATCCACGACATCAATTTCCCGTATCTTTACAATCGCAGCACGCTGTCGTCTTATTTCATGCAAAACTCGCAAGAGACCGCTCTTCTCGCCGCGCTCTTGACCGGCAACAAGCGGCTTTCGGTGCTTGCCTCCCTTTCCGCGCTGCATTATGACCGGCCGATCGAGATGCAGCGTGTTCTTAAGGACTACGAGCCGCAGGACAACATCGAAGGGACGTGGGCTTCGTACCAGCCGTCGCGAGACTTTCCCAGCAGCATTTGGCTTGAGACCCGCTCGTGAAAATCATCCTCGTTCATAACACCTATCAACAGCCGGGCGGCGAAGACGTGGTCTTCGAGCAAGAACGGCGATTATTGGAACAAATGGGCCACACGGTGGTTACCTACTGCCGCAGCAACCATGAGATCGAGGAACTTTCCACAATCGGCCGCACCGCGCTCGTGATGCGGACTGTTTGGGCCGGCGATACGCATCGCGATTTTGGCGCTCTCCTCGTGCGAGAAAATCCAGACATCGTGCACGTTCACAACACCTTCATCATGGTTTCGCCGTCAATCTACAGTGCGTGCCGCAAACACTGCGTCCCAGTCGTGCAGACTCTTCACAATTTTCGACTTCTTTGCCCCGGCGCGCAGTTTCTTCGCGACGGCAAAATCTGTGAGGATTGCGTCGATCACAGCCTTTGGCGCGGCGTCTGGCATGGCTGCTACCGTGATTCACGGCCGGCCACGGCTTCGGTGGCGCTGATGCTTGCATGGCATCGGCGATCCGGCACCTGGGATGAACTGATCGACCGTTACATTGCGCTTACCGAGTTCGCGCGCAACAAGTTCATCGCCTCCGGGTTTTCCAAGGACAAGATCGTGGTGAAGCCAAATTTCGTCGATCCGGATCCCGGCGCGAAGCAAGGCCCCGGCGAATACGCGCTCTTCGTGGGTCGCGTTTCCAGGGAAAAGGGGTTGCACACTCTGCTCGACGCTTGGGAGCGGATCCCGAAATCTTGTGCCCTCCAAATTATTGGGGATGGTCCTCAGAGGCAAGAACTCGAGCGCGAAGTGGAACGCCGCGGCATCTCCTCAATTCAATTTCGCGGCCGTCTCTCGCACGCCGAAACGCTCGCGGCAATAAAGAGTTCATCTCTTCTGGTGATGCCAAGCCAATGGTACGAGGGTTTCCCGATGACGATTGCCGAATCCTTCGCGTGTGGAACGCCAGTTATATGTTCAAAACTGGGCGCGATGGAAGAAATCGTAGATGATTACTGCACTGGCCTGCATTTTGCGCCCGGTGACTCCGAAGATCTCGCACGAAAGCTCGTATGGGCCTTCGCTCACCCCTCCGAAATGGCAGCGATGGGACGAGCGGCGCGCGGAGAGTACGAAGCTCGCTATACGCCGCAACGAGGATACCGCCAACTAATGGACATCTACGAGCAAACGGTCGCAAGTTACGCGTGTGTCCAGCCCGCGTGAAACACATTTTCGCGTCGTCGCGGAATCGCAAGCAGGCGGAAGCGGGCCTTTTGTTGTGCGCCGGATTCTTGACTTCGTCCACCGAACTCTCCGCGTCGTTGACGATAAGCCGGCAATCGGAGCTAATCCCAGCATTTCCACGAGCGTTTAAACCCTGTGCAGTTTATTCGTTCGTCGGGAAACTGCTCGGCTGGAAGCTGCGTGTAAATTTCCTAGAGAGCCCGCTGCGCATGACTCGTTGGTGCGTTACTGGTGCAGAAGCATATGCTGCGATTGAAAAGTCGCTCCTCATGTTCCAGGGCCAGGGTGTGAATCCCGAAATCAGATATATTCGAACCAGCAGCTCGATTGCGACGTTTAGGCGGCTATCGGAATGAATGGACCCACTCGTAATCGCGATATTCTGCAATACACCGGCATTCTAATGGCCGTATTGCTGCTCAGCAGGGTTTTCGGATTCCTGCGTGAATGGACGGTCGCTCATCAGCTTGGTTCCAGCGCCGTCACTGATACCTACTACGCCGCGTTCACCCTTCCCGATCTTCTCAGTTACCTGGTCGCGGGCGGCACTCTGGGTATGTTTTTCATTCCTGTGTTCACGAAGTATGTTTCAGCAAATCGCGAGGAAGAAGGCTGGCACGTATATTCCACCATCATCACCTGCATGACGCTCGTTCTCGCGGCCTTGATTGGCTTTGGCGAAATCTTTGCGCCGCACATCATTCGCTTGCTTGCGCCCGGATTTGACGCTGCGCAGCAGGCCCGGGTCGTGTTCTTGACTCGCTTGATGCTGCCCGCGCAACTCTTTTTGTTCCTGGCGAGCATGATGGGTTCTGTTCAGAACGTAAAATCCAGGTTCCTGATTCCTGCGCTCGGCACCGTGATCTATAACCTCGGAATCATTCTTGGTGGATGGTTTCTTTCTCCTCGTATCGGCGTCACCGGATTTGCGGTCGGGGTAGTTGGGGGCGCCTTTTGCGGATACTTCATCCTCCAGCTTTTCGGCCTCCGCACCGTCGGCGCGCGATTCACTCCCAACTTGAATCTGAATCATCCTGGTTTTCGTCTCTTCGTGAAGTTGAGTATCCCCATCATGCTCGCTCTCTCTTTTGACATCACGGACGAATGGGTCATCCGTTGGTTCGGCTCCTATCTCATGCCCGCCTCAATCACCTGGCTCACCTACGCACGGACGTTGATGCGGCTCCCCCAAGTCTTGATCGGTAGCGCGGTGGGCACTGCATCATTTCCTTTGATGGCACACCTTCATTCGCAGGGCGATTCCGAATCGCTCAACCGTACGTTGAATACGACTTTAAAGGGCCTCATTCTCTTTCTTATCCCGCTTTCGGCGCTGGCTGTCGTACTGAGCAAGCCGATCGTCTATTTCGTGTTTTCTCATACTCGCTTGCGTGAAGGGGATTTTCAGGCCACCGGCGCGGCTCTAGCCTTTTTCTCGATCGGCATTTTTGCTCGGTCGGCTCAAAACCTCGTCGCTCGCGGCTTTTACGCCGTTCATGCCACCGTTATGCCCGCTGTGATCGGCACATCCGTTACGGTTGTAAGCTTGCCCATCTACTGGTATTGCGCGCGCAAATGGGATTTCAAGGGTTTGGCGATTGCCAGTTCTGCGGTAGCGATCGCATTCGCAGCCGTGTCGTTTGCCGTGCTGGTCCGGCGCACTCACAATCGCCACGTGCAAGACTTGCTTTCGTGCCTCGCAAAGATGTGTGCGTCGTCCGTTCTGGTGGCGGCGCTTTGCTACAAACTCACCGCGTGGCTCGAACCGCGCCTCGCCTGGCACACCACTTGGGGCGCGCTTCAGTTGCTGGTGATTGTGACGGCTATCGGATTCCCGTTGATCATCTTCCTGGCGAAGCTGCTGGGCGTAGATGAAATTGACATCTACGGCCGCAAGTTGTTGTCTTGGGCGCCGAAGCGGACCTTGGTACCACACGAATGAAAGTCGGCGCGGCGTCCCGTGAAATTCTCTCGCAATGATTCGGACCAGCCGACCGCCTAGAATGAAATTGTAATTGCCACGAAGAAATCCTTGAGTTGCAGTTTCGTTGCCGTGCCTACTCGGTACCACACAACTCCATTCAACGTGCATTCGTCCCCGGGCAGTTTAGTGCTATTGTCGCCATGTTTTCCGGTCGGCGGCGGTGCCTGAACCTCGGCGTTAAATTAGCGACGGCTCGAGGTAGCCACTGCAACTCGGTTGTGTTAGCGACGATGATTCGATGAGCAAAAACAAATCAGGAATTGTGTATAGGCTCATCGCCCTGGCGATCATTGGTGCACTCTTTCTGGGTGTGCTTTACAAATTCAGACATCGCATCGAACATTTTCATCCTCATCTCCGGTTTCGAACTTTGGACACCATTAGCATCTCACCATCACCTTTAACATTGCCAAAGGGGGCCAGCAGAAAAGTCTCAGCTGTCGCTCACTACCGCGGTGGTAGTCAAGGGGAGCTCGTCTCTGGGGTCATCTGGACTTCCTCTAATCCGCAGGTGCTCTCCGTTGATGCGGAAGGCATCGCCACAGCCCTAAGCGAGGGAGCGGCAAACTTGCGAGCGACGTCGCAGCAGCACACCAGCGCACCCCTGACCGTTAAGGTAGTGCCTCCGGCAGCCGTGGCTCTGGCAATATCGCCAGCCGACGGAACCATCATCGTAAA
This sequence comes from uncultured Acidobacteriota bacterium, assembly GCA_963748395.1. Classification (GTDB taxonomy): domain Bacteria; phylum Acidobacteriota; class Terriglobia; order Acidiferrales; family UBA7541; genus Palsa-295. Next base: position 834,378 of record CAVVIP010000001.1, read on the forward strand.
AGGAGAATCACGATTTAGGGTCTTGGCGACCGCCTCCGACGGCCAAGTAGAAGACGTCACTCGCAGCGTGCAATGGACGTCTTCCGCTCCCGATATTGTCGCAATCAAAGCACCGGGCGTTGCGCGAGGCCTGGCGCAGGGCCGCTCCACAATCGTCGCGGAGTTAACGACTGCAACAGGAGTAATTCAGACCGCTACTCGACTCAGCGTCGTTTCAAGAGCGAATCCTCTGAGTGGCGTTTACTCCTATCGCTATGATGACCGCGGTACGGGCCAAAACAGATTTGAGACGTTGTTGAATCCACAAAATGTCAATTCCCGCACGTTCGGCAAATTATTTGCCAGCCCGGTGGACGGCTATGTCTACGCACAGCCGCTGTACGTTGCTAATGTTGCTGTTTCAGGCCAGGGCACTCACAACGTTGTTTACGTCGCCACCGAGAACAACACCATATTCGCGATAGATGCCGACTCCGGGATAGTCCTCTTCCATACGAATTTAGGTCCCGCCGTGCCCAAAGATCAATTAGTTTGCCCCGATATGGGCCCGCAAATCGGAATCACCGGGACTCCTGTGATTGACCCTGCGACCGAAACGCTCTATGTAGCAGCCAAAACATTTCAAAGCGGGCGCCACTTCTTCACTCTGCACGCACTCGACATCACATCAGGGCAAGAGAAAAGCGGCAGCCCAGTTCTAGTTGCGGCAACTTTTCCACGCACCGGAACGAAAGATCACGATGACACCGCGGTGTTCGATCCAACGCCACAGTTGCAACGGCCGGGATTGGTGCTGGCGAACGGCCAACTAATCGTCGCGTTCGGCTCGTTCTGCGATCAAGGAGCGTTCCACGGTTGGGTGTTCAGGTACGATGCTGCGAGTCTCGACAGGACAGGTGTCTTTCTCACCACCCCGAATGGAACCCACGGCGGTATCTGGCAGGCGGGAGGGACGCCGGTCGTAGACCCTCAAGGTTTTCTATACGTCATTACTGGAGATGGAGAGTTCGACGTCTACGATGGAGGCGCGGATTACGGTGACACGATCTTGAAGCTACGATTTTCGTCAGGTGATCCGCTTGCGCCCATGGACTATTTCTCTCCATTCGATCAAAACGAGATGAACGTGGAGAATTTGGATTTGGGTGCGAGCGGGCCTCTGGTGTTGCCGGACCAGCCAGGTCTCTACCCGCATCTGTTATTGGGTGCTGCCAAGACGAGTTCGCTGTACCTGCTCAATCGCGACAACATGGGCCACTTTCAGTCGTCGAGTAACAATCAGATCGTGCAGTACATTCCGCGCGCTACCCAGACGAAAATTCACGTCAGTCCGGCGTATTGGCGGAACGCAAACGCCGAATGGGTCTACGTAAGCGGCGTGGAAGGTCCTCTGATGGCTTTTTCGCTTTCGCAGGGACGACTCTCGTCAACGCCGGTCTCCCAAACTTCCACGATTTTCGGCTACCCGGGCGCGACGCCTGTCATTTCGTCGAACGGCGACTCCGGCGGAATTGTGTGGGCCCTGGAGAACTACTCCGGTGTGCTCCACGCCTACTCCGCCACGGATCTTTCCCACGAGCTATACAATGGAAAACAAGCGGCGGGCGGCCGTGATATCGCCGAACACGGCGTGCAGTTCTACGTGCCGATGGTCGCGAACGGAAAAGTGTACTTCGGTACCCGCAGTCACCTGTACGCGTACGGATTGCTCTCAGATTCCAAATCCAACTGATTCCGAATAGCTGGGCGCCGAGCCGAACGCCCAGGTATCCTCACAGAAGCCAGGAATACGCTTAATAATTTCCCGAACTTAAACTCAAACAGGGAGGCACACAGTGCACAGTCATAAAATTGCCGTAGTTACCGGTGCAGGTGGATTCATAGGCGGTCATCTGGTCGCTCAGTTTCGCAGACAAGGATACAAGCACGTTCGCGCGGTTGACGTAAAACCACTCGCCGAATGGTATCAGCTCTTCGACGACGTCGAAAATCTGTCCCTCGATCTGAATCTCAAAGAAAACTGCCATCGCACCGCGCAGGGCGTAGACGAAATCTACAATCTTGCCGCGAATATGGGCGGCATGGGTTTCATCGAGCACAATAAAGCGCTGTGCATGCTGTCAGTCCTTATCAATACGCATATGCTCCAGGCGGCGCTAGACCATGGCTGCCAGAAGTATTTCTATTCCTCTTCCGCCTGCGTGTACAACGCGGACAAGCAAAAAAGCTTCGAAGCCCCTTCCCTTAAGGAAGAAGACGCGTATCCGGCCCAAGCCGAAGACGGCTATGGCTGGGAGAAGCTTTTCTCCGAACGTATGTGTCGCCATTTCCGTGAGGATTTTGGCCTCTACACTCGCGTCGCGCGCTTTCACAACGTATATGGCCCCTGGGGAACGTGGGACGGCGGGCGAGAGAAAGCTCCTGCGGCCATTTGCCGCAAAGTGATTGAGGCCAAAGTCCGCGGCAAACATGAAATCGAGATCTGGGGGTCAGGCGAACAGACTCGCAGTTTCATGTTCGCCGACGATTGCGTCAAAGGCATCCAGCTGATCACCAACTCGCAAATCCTCGAGCCCATCAATTTGGGCTCCACGGAAGCTGTCAGCATCAATCAATTGGTGGATATCGTGGAGAGCATCGCTGGCATTAAATTGCGCAGAAAATACGACCTCAACGCTCCCAAAGGGGTCAACGGCCGCAACAGCGACAACACTCTCATCAAGAAGTATCTGGATTGGGAACCCGACACGACTTTGCGTGCTGGGCTTGAGAAGACCTACGCCTGGATTTACGACCAGTACATGGCCGGCGAACGAGCCGAAACGGGTGTGCTCCGGCAGTCTGCTGCAACGAGGTAAGCCGAACATCGGCCCACCTCCGTCGCAGCAACAAGAACGCAGCGCAAATCAAATCTCGGCGATCAATGGAAGCGGGCGCACTCGTGAGATTCCCAGGAGTCGCCCGCTTTTTCATTTTCCGGAACGCCGTTTTCGTGACCTTCTAGTGCGTACGGCAGCCCAGCGACACAAAGCAAGTCTGGTTCGATGCATGCAGCACGACCTACTCAGTAGCGCGGAGGTACAGGGGACCAAATCCGTCCGTAGGGACAGTATCCGACCGCCGGGACAAGTTGATAGCCTGCGATTGAATCTCACTTACAGCCGATATCAATACTCGTGGCGGGAATGTGTCTATTCAATCTCTCGTACAAGCACGGCGAGGCAATTTGCGGATTCGCCTCACCCTCCTGTTAGCCATTGTATTTATAGGACTTACAGCTAGCTGCGCAGGCATCACAAGTTCTAAAGATACTCAGCCGCCCACCGGCCCGGCCGATCAAACGATCACCATCTCGCCTTCCACTCTCAGCGTGCGTGCTGGCGCGACGCAGCAGTTCACCGCGGCTGTAACCGGAGTCAGCAATCCCCAGACCAGCTGGCTCGTAAACGGCATTCAAAATGGCAATCTCTCGGTCGGCTCGATCGCGGCCACCTCCGGGTTGACCGCGCAATATACCGCCCCTTCCCAGATTCCCACTCCGAATCCGCTGACGATCACAGCGTCTGTCACCTCCGCTTCCGCATTGAGCAGCACTGCAACTCTCACGGTCGAGAACCCGGTACCGCAGCTCGCTTCGATTTCTCCGTCGCAGATAGGCGTCGGCTCATTCACCATTGCGGCATCGGGAACTGGTTTCGTCAGTGGCGCGACCGTGAACTTCGGATCCACTCCGCTGCAGACCACGTTCGTCTCCTCGAGCAAGCTGACCGCTGTGGGAACGGCTGCGAGTTCGCAAGCGGGGAACGTCCCAGTCTCCGTCACGAACCCGAACCCCGGATCAGCCACCTCCGGCAGTTTGAACGCGCAAGTGTTGACGTCGTCGCCCGCAGCGCCGCAGCTTGCTGCCAATCCGGTCAGCATAGATATTCCGGCGGGCGGCGTCGCCACAGTGGTGCTCACAACCACCGGAACCCCTTCGCCCGCGGTGAATTGCTCCCTCGCAGGTCAAGGCACGGCTCAACTTTCCGGTTCGACACTCACCTATACGGCACCGAACACCATTCCTGCAGACGGCCACGACACGATTTCCTGCACGGCCATCAATGCTGCCGGATCCGCGACTGCACAGATCGTTGCAAATGTCTCAACGTCGGTTGCCGGTTATGACGGGCCCATCCCCTCCACCTTTTTCGGCATGCACTACATCAACGCCGCGAGCTGGCCTGCCGTTTCTTTCGGCGCTCAAGGCAAGATGCCCGGCACGACCTGGCCCAGTCTGGAGCCCACCTCTGGCCAATTTAATTGGACGCGCCTGGACCAGCTCGTTGCTGCCGCAAAAGCCCACGGCATGGGTGTCATGTACAGCACCGCCGGCGCTCCGCAATGGGCGGTCGCAAATTCCTCAACCTGCACGCCTGATCCCTTTTCTGGCTCGCCGACCTGCACCGGCAACGTTTCCAATTTCGCCGATTGGGACGCATTCGTAACCGCCCTTGTAACCAGGTACAAGGGCCAAATACAAATTTACGAGCTCTGGAATGAACCGCAAAATTCCTTCACCGGAACAGTCGCGCAAATGGTTGCGCTCACGCAGCACGAACACGACATCATTCGCACGCTCGACCCAGCCGCGACCATCCTCTCGCCCTCGATTGTTTCCTGGGGCTATCAGTACTTGGACAGCTATTTCGCTGCGGGCGGCACAGTGGATATTGACGCTCTCGCGTTTCATTCTTATCCGGATCCCACTAATGACATCGCCGAAACGATAACCGGCAGCATGATTTCAACTTTGCGCACAGTAATGACCAAATACGGGCTTGCCGGCAAGCCCATGTGGGATACCGAGGGAAGTTGGGGCTACGCAAGCGCCGGAGCGATAACCGATCCCAATTTGAGAGCCGCCTTCGTGGCTCGCAGCCATCTCCTGCACTGGTCAATGGGCATATCGCGTTTCTATTGGTATTGTTGGGACGATCCCAACATCGGTACCCTATTCACTCCAGGATCTGCTCCGTCCCAGCCGGCGATTGCCTATCAGCAAGTTTATGATTGGATGCACGGCGCAGTACTCTCCCAACCCTGCTCTGACAACGGCGCGAGTTCTTCGTACGACGCCACCTATTCTTGTGAGCTGACGCGCACCGGCGGTTCCGCAATGCTCGCTGTTTGGAACACACAGGGAGACAGCGTTTATACTGTGCCCGCTCAATACCTTCACTACCGTGACCTGTCCGGCAACGTTTACACCGTGCCCAGCAATCACCAGGTGACCATCGGACTCAAACCCATTCTTCTGCAAAACTTCTAACGCCCACGACGCATTCCGTCCTCGCCAGATTGGATCACGCATCATACTCCGCGTTCCCACTCCTGATTCTCAGCGATGATTGACTACCCCAGCTATAAAGCAATCACTGGTTGTTCGTCCTGATATCCCCAGCGGCACCGGGAAATTGGATTGGGTGGAACGGAAATCAAGGGGTAGCAAATTACGGGGACCTCAACTGCGAAGAGTCTCGCGTCCCAGCGATTCGCCTATGCTCACTGCCGGTTGGCGACCACGGCAGAATTTCACTTTGTCGATGAGACTTTGGTTTCAGAAGGTTCCAGCGTCAAGGGAAACGGCAGGCACTAGCCAATCCTGATAAACATTCCAAGACATGTTGGCGAGAGAAGCAAGCCCAACGCTTCAGTTCACGGCCGAGAGCGCCCGATTCCGCATCAAATTTCGATTACGTGGTGAAGATATCCACGAACTATACTCGCACCGTACCGTTCCGTACCGATTAGCCGATGAGTATGGACTGCAGCGCCGATAAACACCGGGCCTTTTGAAAGTAGTGTTTATTCGACTCCCACACGCTTCCGCCAAGGGGCATCGAAGGTCGCATCCCCGTCGGCCCACCGGCTAGCGGCGCGCCGCTGAGAGCCGCATAATTAAAACCGAATGGCTTACTCATTGTGATGCAGCTGGGCGCAGGCGCTTCGGATGCGCAGGCGAGGCAGTTGTAAGTGTTGGCGAGGTGGTGATCTTGAAAGCAAAGGGCGGCAGGTCAACCAAACGTACTGAACCGGACAAGGTTGACGACTACATTAAGAAAATGAGGCACCCGCTGGTGGACGTGGTGAAAAGCCTGCGGAAGATTATTTTGAGCGCGGGCGCGGAGATCGGCGAAGAAATAAAATGGAATGCGCCAACATTTTTCTACGCGGGAGAGATGGGTCCGTCTGATCCGAAGGAGTACAAGAGATACATTATCGTTTTCAATTTGTATCGAAAGGACTGTATCCGTTTGGTGTTTCCGAGCGGGGCCAAAGTGAAGGACACCACCGGATTACTGGAAGGCGAGTACGCAGATGGCAGGAGGCTGGCGATGTTCTACGGATTGCAAGATGTGGCGGCGAAAGAAAGACAATTGCGGCGAGTGATTCGGAAATGGCTGACGCTGTTAGACAAGAAGTAAATCCTCGACGAATAGCCAGGATTGCAGGAAAATCGGAGCTGGCAGCAGATCCGGCGGTCGGAACTGATTTATTCGGCATGCATACGAGATGAGGATATGAAGAGCGGTGCGTCAAATGGGCTGAGGCTGTCCCTCATGCTTTGCATTTTCTGCCTGGGATTCGATTCGCACGGCAATGCACAAGATGCGCCGACGGTCGCGGGGCGCAAAGCGGTGGTGGTGGAATTGTTCACCTCCGAGGGCTGTTCTACCTGCCCGCCGGCCGACGCGTTGTTGCAGCTATTGCAAGAAAAGCAGCCGATCGCCGGGGCGGAGGTGATCGCGCTGGAAGAGCACGTGGACTATTGGAATCACCTGGGCTGGAGCGATCCGTACTCTTCGGCAGAATGGACGCAGAGGCAGGCAGCCTATTCGGCGTTTTTCAAGGAGCAGATGTACACGCCGCAGATGGTGGTGGACGGGGCGAAGCAGTTCATAGGGAGCAGCGGGCAGGACGCCAGGCTGGCCATCGAAAACGCGACGCGGCGGGTGGCGACGGACGTTTCGATTGCTCCGGGAACGGCGGATGCGAAGGGAACGAGAGAGTTTACGGTGTCTGTCGGAAAACTTGCAGGAAACACGGCGGGAGATGTGGCGGAGGTTTGGCTCGCGGTGACCGAGGATGGGCTGGAATCGTCGGTCAGCCACGGGGAGAATTCCGGGCACGTGCTGCACCACGCCGCGACGCTGCGATCGCTGCGGAAGATTGGGGTTGCGGAATCTGGCAAACAGCCGGCTTCATTCGCCGGGGAGCCGCGCGTGAAATTCGATTCCCATTGGAATACAGAGAAGCTGCGCGTGATCGTGTTTGTGCAAGAGAAGAAAAGCCGGGAGATTTTGGGGGCGGCGTCGTTGAACGTCGCGCATTAGTTCGACGAGAATTTCATTGTGGTTGGCGGCCTCGCCGGCTGTTGTACTTGCACTGACCTAACCGAACATTATGATCGGCCGTACCTACTTCTAATCCATCCTAATTCACCGCTAAAGAGTTTCCTCTCGATTCGTTCATTTACCTGACCCAAAGCAAGATTGGATGAGGCTGGGTGTGCCAAGCAGTGAGATTAAGCTCAAGAAGCGAAAGGAGATTGCCGATATTAAGGATGTAATCGGTGGCGCGACGAGGGTTGTGGCGCGACTGGCGAGTGGGGCGGTAGTTCCGTAGCGGTGCACGGCCATAACGGGAATGAGTGGGTCGTCACTGCGGCTGACGCGCATCGTCGTGGAATGTTTTCCCTCCAGAGGCTGAAGATTCATGAGCGACGAAATCGTTCGCGAGTTTTTCGTGGAAGGTAACGAGAATCTCGATACGCTCGACCGCGAACTCGTCGAGTTGGAGAAAGATCCGCGCAATCAGGCCACGCTGGCAAGCGTATTCCGTACGATCCACACGATCAAGGGCACATGCGGGTTTCTGGGCTTTTCGAAGCTCGAGGCCGTGGCGCATGTTGGCGAAAATCTTTTGAGCCGGCTGCGCGACGGCGAATTGCTGCTGAATCCGGAGATTACTACGGCGCTGCTGCGGTTGGTGGATGCGGTGCGGCAGATGTTGCAGAGCATCGAGGCTATCGGGAACGAGGGCGAGCGCAACGACGAAGAACTGATCGAGATGCTGACAAAAGTGCAGCAGAGCGAGGCAGTCTCGAAGGTGCCGCGGGCAGCAGCGACGTCGAACGCAAAAACCAAACCAAGAAAAAATGAAACGGCAGCAATGGTAGTTTCTCCGAAACACCAGCCACTTTTGCAACACAGCCAGCTTCCGCAACACGACCGAATTCTGCAGCCAGAGGAAGAGAGTGCGGCGGCGCACGCGCAAGTGGCCAGTCGCGGAGGCATCAGCGAGGGATCGATACGCGTGGACGTGGCGCTGCTCGACAAGCTAATGAATCTGGTGGGCGAATTGGTGCTGGCACGCAACCAAGTGCTGCAATTCTCAAATGCGGCGGAAGACCCGGCGATCGTCGCGCCGAGCCAGCGCCTGAATCTGATCACGACTGAGCTGCAGGAAGGCGTGATAAAGACGCGCATGCAGCCTATCGGGAACGTCTGGAGCAAATTTCCACGGACGGTGCGCGATCTGGCGATGAGTTGCGGAAAGCAGGTGCGCATCGAGATGTACGGGCAGGAGACGGAGCTGGACAAGACCATCATCGAGGCGATTAAGGATCCGTTGACGCACCTGGTGCGCAATTCTGTGGATCACGGGATCGAGCGCCCGGAAGCGCGTGTAGCGGCGGGAAAACGCCCGGAAGGTTGTCTGACGCTGCGGGCTTATCACCAGGGCGGGCAGGTCAACATCGAGATCAGCGACGACGGCGCGGGGCTGGACCAGGAAAAGATTCGGCGCAAAGCGGTCGAACGTGGATTGCTAACCGCGGAAAAGGCCGAGCAGCTCAGCGAACGGGAAATACTCAACCTGATTTTTCTGCCGGGTTTTTCCACGGCGGAGAGAATCACGAACGTCTCGGGCCGCGGCGTGGGTATGGACGTAGTGAAAACCAACATTGAGAAGATCGGCGGGACCGTGGAGGTGCAGTCGGTATTTGGCGCGGGCACAACGGTGAAGACGAAAATTCCGCTGACCCTAGCGATTATTCCAGGGCTGGTGGTGCGCTCGGGCGGCGAGCGATTTGTGATCCCGCAAGTGAGCCTGATGGAGCTGGTGCTGATTCATGGAAACGCGGAGCGCACCGGAATTGAAATGGTTGAGGGCGTACCAGTGTACCGCTTACGCGGACGATTGCTGCCGCTGCTGTACCTGGATCGCGAGCTGAATATCGTGAAGAAATCCGCGGACGAGGCCTTACGGGGCGGCGCGACGAGCATGGTGGTGCTGCAGGCGGATGGGCAGCAGTTTGGGTTGATCGTGGATGAGATTAAGGATACGGAAGAAATCGTGGTGAAGCCGCTGGACCGGCGGCTCAATGGGCTGAAGCCGTTTGCGGGCGCTACGATCATGGGCGACGGGATGGTGGCGTTGATTCTGGACGTGCTGGGCGTGGCGCAGCGCGGCGGCATTATTCCTGAAACTCAAGTTCGCGCGGTGACGACTGCTTTTTCCGAAAATAAGGAAACTAGCAGTGCGAAGCAGACGTTTCTGGTTTTCGCCGGGCCGGATGACGCGCGCATGGCGGTGCCACTGGAGGCGCTGGCGCGGCTGGAAAAATTTTCGGCGGCGCAGGTGGAGCGATCGGGGACGGAATCCGTCATTCAATATCGCGGCAAAATTCTGCCGTTGGTTTACCTGAGCGCGGCGCTAGAAGAGCGACGGGAGAAATCGCGTTATTTCGAAGCAGGGAGAACGGACGCCGCGGCGGAGACGATACAGGTTTTGGTGTGCAATCACGACGGACGCGCGGTGGGACTGGTGGTGGAACGCATCGTGGACATTATCGAGGATCGGGCGGAGGTGCGGTCTCCCGCGACGCGGGAAGGAGTGTTATACGCGGCGGTAATTCAAGAGCGCGTAACGGAAATATTAGACCTCGAGATGATTTTGCGCGGTGCGCCCATCAGTGGAGTTAGCGATGAAGTGCATGCTGAAGTGGGCGACTGAGTCATGGCTACTCGGCAGCAGTTCTGCACATTCTATCTGGAAAATTATTGTTTCGGAATCGAGCTACTGCAGGTGCAGGAAGTGTTGCGAGAGCTGGAACTGACCGAGGTTCCGCTGGCGCCGCATGCGGTGCGCGGACTGATGAACGTGCGCCGACAAATCGTGATTGCGGTGGACCTGCGGCCGCGATTGGGGCTTCAGGAGCGGCCGCAGGGTGCAGCGGCGATGAACGTGATCGTGCGAGCGGGGGAAGACGCGGTGAGCTTGCTGGTGGATGAAATTGGCGACGTGGTTGAGGTGGGCGAGGAGAGCTTCGAACCCCCTCCGGAGACGCTGCGTGGCACGGTGCGTCTGGCAATTCGTGGCGTGCACAAGCTCGAGAAGCAATTGATGCACGTGCTGGACACGGAGTGGGCTTGCGCGATCGAGGATCGGACCACGCCCCCGGATTCCCGAATATTGCGGAGAGAGGGGAGATGAAACTTACGCTGGGAAAAGAGCTGGGGCTCGGCTTCGGGACGATTCTGATCCTAATGGTGGGAAGCGCGGGGCTGAGCTATTTCAAGCTGACGGATATTCGCCAAGCGGAACAGAACCTGCTGGAGGTGCGCGCGCCGACGATCGACGCGTGCAAGGATTTGCGATCTCACCTGCAGGAAGCCGCGAGCGAAACGCGTCACGGCATTCTCGCTGGAGGGAATCCGGCGAGACGAACGGCGGCCGCCAGCAGTTTTGCAGCGGCGTGGGAGAGCATTGAGAAGGACGTGAGCACTTTGCAGGAACTTTCGGCGCGATGGAGTCTGCAGGAAAACCGCGACAGGCTGTCGAAGATCAAGGCGCGGCTGGCAGACGTCCACCAGGGGCAGCGAGCTTTGATGGATGCTGCAGCGGGCGGTGAGCGCGAAGCCGTAGTGAAAGCTGGTAACGAATACGCGGACAAACTGACGCCGGAGATGAACCAGCTCACGAGCGTGCTGAAGGATCTGACGGATTCATTTGACGCGCTGCGCAAGCAAAGCGAAAGCATTCTGACTGCGGCAAATTCGGCGCTGATCTGGACGATGTGTTCGACCACGTTCGCGGCGCTGGTAATCGGAGCAGTGGTCGCGGTGTTTTTGAGCAGGCGAATCGGCGGCTCGATCTCGTCCATTCTGGCGCAGGCCGATGCGATTGCCGGCGGCGACCTGACGCGAGAAGACGTGAAGGTGGTCAGCGCGGACGAGCTGGGCGATCTGACAGCGGCCGTGAATAAGATGCAGAGCAAGTTGCGTGGCGTGATCGAATCGATCAGCAGGAACGCGGAGCAAGTGGCGACAGCGAGCGAGGAATTTTCGGCTACCAGCCAGCAGATCAGCGCCAACTCCGACGAGACGTCGGCGCAGGCCAACGTGGTTTCCGCAGCTACGGAAGAGATCAATCGCAACCTGCAGACGGTGGCGACCAGCACGGAGGAGATGAGCGCCAGCATCAGTGAAATTGCGAAAAATGCAGGCGAATCGGCGAAGGTAGCGGGTGAGGCGCTGCGTGCGGCTCTGGAGACCAACGTGACGGTGACCAAGTTGGGTGAATCGAGCGCGCAAATCGGGCACGTAATCAAGGTAATCACGTCCATTGCGCAGCAGACGAACTTGCTGGCGTTGAACGCGACGATTGAGGCGGCGCGGGCAGGAGAAGCGGGCAAAGGTTTCGCGGTGGTGGCGAACGAGGTGAAAGAGCTCGCCAAGCAGACAGCGAAGGCTACAGAGGACATCAGCCAGCGGATCGGCGCCATACAGACGGACGCACGGAGCGCCGTGGAAGCGATCCAGATGATTGGCGAAATCATCGGCCAGGTGAACGACATCACGTCGACGATCGCGACGGCGGTGGAGCAGCAGTCGGCGACAACTTCGGAAATGTCGCGAAACGTAACTGAGGCGGCCAGGGGGTCGGGAGAAGTGGCCAAGAACATCACGGGAGTGGCGACGGCTGCGCAGAGCACGTCGTCCGGGGCGAGCGACTCGCAGAGAGCGGCGCAGCAATTGGCGCGGATGTCCACCGAACTCCGCGAATTGGTGGGTCAATTCAAAATTGACTCGAACGGTCATGAAAGACACGCGGCGTGAAATAACGGGCCGGCGCGGAATGCGGGCTTTCCGCGACGTATAGCCAGAGACAATTCCGAAATTAGCAGAAGGGGACTATGCCGCCGATTCGCATTCTGATTGTTGACGACTCTGCGGTGATCCGCAAAGTTCTGTGCGACGGACTGGCGGTGGATGCAGCGCTGGAAGTGGTGGGAACCGCGGCGAATGGGCGAATTGCGCTGGCAAAAATTCCGCAAGTGCATCCGGACTTGGTCACGCTGGATGTGGAAATGCCGGAAATGAACGGGCTGGAAGCGCTGGCCGCGATTCGAAAGAGCTATCCGAAGCTTCCCGTCATCATGTTCAGCTCGCTCACGGAACGAGGGGCGGTGATCACGCTGGATGCGCTGGCGTTGGGGGCCAGCGACTACGTAACCAAGCCGAACCATACGGGCGGCCTCGAGACGACCTTGCGTCAGTTGCGCGAGCAGCTGATTCCGAAGATCAAGGCGCTCTGCGCGAAGCGGCCTGGCGTTCCTGCGGCTCAGAGTACGCGTGCGGCGACTACACGGCCCACGAGTCAGTCGTCGGCGCGGGAAATGAACCGGATTGATCTGCTGGCGATTGGAACTTCGACCGGAGGGCCGAATGCGCTTGCTGAGCTTCTGACGGCGCTGCCAGTGACCTTTCCCGTGCCTATCGTGATTGTGCAGCATATGCCGCCGCTGTTCACACGGTTGCTCGCGGGGCGGCTGAACCAGCGGTCGGCGTTAAATATTCGCGAAGGTGCGAGCGGAGAAATTCTACGGCCAGGTGACGGATGGATTGCGCCTGGAGATTTTCACATGACCGTCGAACGAAAGGGAACTGAGCTGGTACTCGCGGTAAACCAGGCGCAGCCGGAAAATTTCTGCCGCCCGGCGGTTGACCCAATGTTCCGGTCGGTTGCACAGGCGTGCGGATCGAATGCGCTGGCGGTTGTGCTGACGGGGATGGGCAGCGACGGTTCAAACGGAGCGCAGCATATACGCGAAAGAGGCGGCCAGGTGCTGGTGCAGGATGAAGCGAGTTCGATCGTCTGGGGGATGCCGGGGCAGGTTGCAGCTGCGGGACTGGCGGATGGAATTTATCCGCTAGGCGGGATGGCGGCGGAAATCGGGCGCCGGGTGGCGATGAAGCGGAGTTCCATTAACGGCGCTTCGCGCAGCGGCACAGCAGAATCCAGAAAAGATGCTGTGACACAGAGGCGATGAAGGAAGCCGCTGAAATGGGCACAAACAGCGTGGTCATGCAGAACCGGGCTGCGCAGGATGCTGATCTGGCGGATCCGGCGCTGTTCAAGCTTCGTGATTTGATTTACAGCATCTCCGGCATTTTTCACGCGGAGAATAAGTTTTACTTGTTGGCACTGCGCTCGCGGCGGCGCATGAGGGAAATCGGATCCAATACATTTGGCGAGTACCTCGAGCAGCTCACTACCCGGGCCAACCGCGACGTGGAAATGCGCAGTCTTCTGAATGAAATAACGATTGGGGAAACGTATTTTTTTCGCGGCCAACCGACGATTGATGCGGTAAGCAAGATCATTTTTCCCAAGATCGTGGCCCTGCCGGGCAAACAAGCTGTGAAGAAAGTGAGGGTGTGGAGCGCGGGCTGCTCGACCGGTGAGGAATCCTACACGCTCTCGATACTTTTTCTGGAGCAGATCGCGCCAAAGTTCAAGGAGTGGAAAATCGAGATCGTGGCCACGGACCTGAATGATGATTCGTTGGCGAAATGCCGCGAGGGGCTGTACGCCGAATACTCGGTGCGGAACCTGAGCCCGCACATGCGCGATAAGTATTTCCAGCAGGAAGGACATCTTTACAGGGTCAAGGATGCGGTGCGCAGGCCAATCAAGTTTGACCGGCTGAACCTGCAGGACCAATCAAAAATGCTGTTCATGAAGGGATTTGATCTGGTTTTCTGCGCTAACGTGCTGATCTATTTTGACAACGCCGCCAAGAAAAGAACCGTGGAACATTTTTACAATGGTTTAGTTCCGGGCGGACACTTTTTCCTCGGAGAGTGTGAAACGCTGTTCGGAATCTACGACCGGTTTCGCCTGGTACATTTTCCAGGCTCCACGGGTTATTACAAACCGGTTCCGGGCGAAGTTGCCGGGGGCACAAAGTGAATCCCGAAACCGGCAAGATGCTGCAACGCAAAGTTAGCGAGCTGGGAAGCTTGCCGGTGATGCCTGCGATCCTGCAGTCGCTGGGGACCTGCCTGAGCGCCAGCCCGGCCGACCTGGATATAGCGCGGATCGTGGAGCTGATTTCATACGATAAATCTCTCGCGGCACAATGCCTGCGCGTGGCGAATTCCGCGATGTTCGCTCGGCAAGCGGGAGTCGAGTCGATTCGTCAGGCCCTGCTGGCGCTGGGAATGCAGCGCGTGCGGGACATCGTCTATTCTTGCAGCCTTCCCAAGCTTTTCGCTGGCGCCCAGCAGGGCATGGCGCAGGCGACGTTCTGGCGGCACGCGCTCGGAACGGCGCTGGTGAGCCAGCATCTGGGCGACCGGCTGATGGTAATCAATATCGAAAAGCTGTATCTCGCCGGACTGCTGCACGACATTGGGATACTGGTGAACTCTCTGCTGTATCCGGAAGAATTTCAGCGCGTTCTGGAGCAGGCGGAAGCTTCCGAGACGCCGCTGGGGGAAGTGGAACAGGACGTACTCGGCTTCACGCATTGCGATAGCGGCCGCGTGTTGGCGGATATATGGAAACTGCCTCCCGATATTTCCGAGACCATCGAATTTCATCATTGTCCTTCGAGTGAACGTCCGGGCGCGGAAATGACGTCTGTGGTCTACCTGGCGGATTTGTTGTGCCGTTTGCGCGGCCTGGGATATGGATACTACGAAGCGCGCGAATTTGATTTGGCGGCCGAAGTTCCCTGGCAAGTGCTGCAGAAAAATCACCCCGACGCTGCTGCGGGGCTGGACCTGGCGCGGTTCACCTTCGAGCTGGATCAATATGGAATCGAGGTGCAGACGATGGTTGATTCCATTTTTTCAAACGCTTCCTCGCGCGTCTAAGCATTGAGCTCGTCTCGTGATATAAACCACGGGGGGCCCGGAATGAAAATTTCACGTGGGGTGAAAGCGTTTCTGTTTTGCGCGTGGCTATGTTGGTGCGTTGGCGCGCAAAGAGCACAGGCACAGGCTTCGGCGCGGGTGATTATTGACACCGATCCGGGAACCGACGATGCGTTGGCAATTCTTCTAGCGCTGCGGTCGCCGGAGCTACGCGTCGAGGCGCTAACGGTCGTTGCAGGAAACGTGACGGCTCCAGTGGGGTTGGAGAATGCATTGAAGATCGTCTCGCTGGCGGGGCGATGCGACTTGCCAGTGGCCGAAGGGGCGCAACGGCCGTTGCACGCGAAACTGAACATCGAACCATTTTGGAACGGGCCGAACGGCTTGGGCGGCGCTGAGTTGCCCCCGGCGCAGTGCAAGGCCGATCCGCGATTTGGGCCCGACGTGATCATTGAACTGGTGCACAAATATCCGCACGAGATCAGCATCATCGGAGTGGGACCGGAAACAAACCTGGCGCTGGCGATCCTGAAGGACCCGACGATCGTGCCGCTGGTGAAGCGCGTGATCTTGATGGCCGGATCTATTTCCGGTGGCAACGTGAATGGCGCCGCGGAATTCAACGTGTATTGCGATCCCGATGCCGCGGACCTGGTGTTTCGCGCGGGCTGGCCGGTGACGATGGTGGGATTGGACGTGACGGAAATTACGCTGATCAGCAACGCGCAGGTTGCGGAGATCGAGCGTGGTGGCGGCGCAGAAGCGAAATTTGCCGCAGCCGTCGCGCGGTTTCAAGTGGGTCTTTATCAAGGCACGGGATTTGGCGGTGGAGCAATCCACGATGCTCTGGCGGTGGGGGCGGCGATTGATCCCACTTTCCTGAAATTGCGCGCGATGCGCATTGACGTGGAAACGGAAGGACGCGTTGCGCGAGGAGAGACGGTGGCCAATCGTCTGGGAACCGTGGACCGCGTGGTCGACAAGGGAGATCTCCTGGAAACGGTGGGCGTGGACGAGGTGAAACCGAACGCGCAGGTGGCTGTGGGGATTGATTCGGAGCGGTTTTTGAAATTTTTCGTGGCGCGGCTGAGCGGGGGCGGAGCATCGAGCAGCGGTAGCCGGCCGTAGTGGATGTGGATTCAGATTTGTAGAGCGTACGTCATCGTGAAGCGGGCGGACGCGATTTCTTGCGCTTGTGCCGCGATGGAGATTGCAATTTCGCGTCGGTCACCGGGGTGGTGGAGCGGATACGTTTGCGCGCGAGGTGCTGGACGGAAATTGCCAGGAGCAGCAGGACGATGGGGTCAATGGGCAGCCGATAGCGCGGCAACGCGAGAGTGAGGTAGTAGGCCCAAGGATAGATGAGGGGAAACGCGGAGACGGGGACGGCGAACTGGCTGCGTTCGCGGAAGAGTATGACGATGCCGGAGAACGCGCCGAGGGCCGCGATGAGATTGCAGGCCAGCACCCAGCGAAAGTGCAGTGACGGCGTGCCGATAAAATCTTCGAGTGGGTACGGTGTGCCGCCGGACCAGATGGAGACTGCGCGGTAGAAAATCAGGCTGGCTTCGCGGGCCGGATGCGAGAACATGTAGGCGACGGCTTCCTGCTTTTTCTGCTGCATGTAGGCGATTTCACCCATGGCGATGTACTTCTCGCGCTCGGAGGAATTGTAGATGGGGTGAAGATCGCCGCGAAAAATGTCCTGGGTTTGATCGTTGTTGCCGAGCCAGAGCTGCAATCCCAGGACGGAGCGTAGGGGAACGAATTGGTGGAATACGGAGTAATTGCGGATGGTCCACGGAACGCAGCACAGGATGATGATGGCGACGGCGGCTGCGGCGTTTGTGAACCATGCGCGATTTTGCCGGTGCGCGCGGTACGCCAGCCAGGCTGCGAGAAACGGGAACAGCGCGGCGAGCGTCGCGTTGAACATCAGCGCTACGCCCCACAGCAGGCCGTAAGCGCACCAGTTGCGCAGGCGCTGGGATTCCGCGAGTGCCAACGTGGCCCAGAGAATTGTGGCGACGAGCAGCGCGGAAATACATGCGTCCCACATGCTTTCGACCGGTATCAGAATGGCGTTCGGAAAAATTGCCCATAGCCACGCGGCACCGGCGGCAAGAGCGATTCCACCGATTCGTTTGGCTGTGAAATAAATCGGGATGCACGCGAGGGTGCAGCAGGTGATGTTGAAGAGCACCGTCGCGGCCCACGCGTGAAAAGTGTACGCACCGAAAATGCGAAATATTCCGGCGAGCAGCAGCGGGAACAGCGGCGTCATCCAGGCGGTGGGGCCGGTGTCCACTCGGAAGGGCGAGCTGAAACCGTGGCCGGTGGCGAGGGAGTGCGCGATGTTGCCAGACTCAAAGAGGAAGGGAATTACGCTGACGCCCTGGCGCGGATGAATGTGCTGGAATTGCCACATGTAGCCGAGGCGAAGCGCGAGAGCGACGAGCATTATTAGCCAGAGCGACGTAGCTGCGGCGCGAATCGTGTTAGTGAAAGTGCGAGTCACGGTTCGGAAGCGTTACACTCCTTGGCTTTGGACGCAAGGGTGCCGCGAACGGGTGCGGATGCTGAAGCGCATGCGAACCGGGGCGCTGGCTACATGGATTGGCGAGACGCCGGATGATTTGTGGTAGTTTCTGGGGCGGTCGTTATGGCGAAGAAGAAGAAAGACCGGTTGCGGGTGCACAAGGAAGCGCGACGGCTGGCACGTCGGGGCCTGGGTATGCCACCGACCGAGCGCACAATCCCTGACAAGCGTCAGAAGGCGCCGAAGCACAAAAAGAAATTGGTGGCCCCCGATTTGAATTAGTTCATGGCGCGGTCGTACGCGCCATTTCGGGACCCGACCTGCGGACGGCGTTTCATTGTGGGATTCCCTCAATTGCGATTGAAATTGGGACTTCCGCTAAATTCAGTCCTGCCAGTGAAATTCCTTTCTGCCAGAAATTTGCAAGCTGTGCGCGGGCCGGAACAGTGCGTGCAATACGCACTGCATGAAAATCACACGATGTAGTCATCGAGCTGGGCTCAGAGTTCTTGGGATGTGTGTGTTCCTTGCGGTGGCGCTGCCTGTGTCGCGCGCGCAGATCGTTCCGGTGAGCTTGGTTAGTGAGGCGGTGGCGGATTCCAGGATTCCGAGCAAGGCGGTGCTGGCGCCGCTGGCGCCTCTGCCGCCTCTGCCGCGCAGCGAGCCGCGGAAGGCTGTGAAGGATGCGCTGCCGAAATCGTATTTCGTGATGAGCGCGGGAGTGTACACCGCCGCCGGTCTGGACATGCAGCAGTCCGAATCCATGATGCCGCACTTTGACGAGCGCGACCCTTTGGCGCGGCCCTTTCTGCGGCTGCCGGCTCCGGCGTATTACGCATCTGCAGCTTTGTTCGCAACGGGAGTGAACTGGCTGGGGTGGAGAATGGCGCGGTCCGAGCGTTGGCATCGAATTTGGTGGCTCCCGCAGGTCGCTTCGATGGCGGGAAACATGGCGGGATACGGATACACGCGGATGCATCAGGCGCCGCATTAATGCGTCACGCAGCGGAATCAGAGTTTGTGAAGTATCGGGATGAGCGATTAATCGTTGATGTGAAAGGTCCCAACGGAACCTAGTTTTTGGAGCCTCAGCCAGGTTTCAAGTCGGGGATCACTTCGCCGAGCTTGAAGAACGACGTGGGCGGCGTGCTCGTGGCGTTGGCAGCTGCGGCGGCCATTTTCTCGAGATCTTTTTTGGAGAAGCCGACGCAGCTTTCCTGGATCTTTCCGTCCGGCGCGATCAGGAAAACGGTGGGGACGTTCGTGATGCCGTACTGATTGGAGACCGGGTAACCGTTTTCATCAATGAGCGTGGGGAATTCGACTTCAAATTCCTGACAAAACTCGCGGGTGTCCGCGGCATCGTCCTGCGAAATCCCCCAAAGCGTGAATTTTTCGCCGCCGTATTCTTCGTGGAGGCGTTCGAGGAACGGAGCGGTGAACTGGCAAGTAGGGCAGCTCACTTTGAAAAAGGCGGCGACTACGGGGCCTTTTTTCAGCGCGTCCGCGAGGTTGGATGTTTTTCCGTCCGTGCTTCGCAGCGCAAACGCCGGAGCTTTGGCGCCGGCAGTGAGTGCAGCCATCTTGCTACCTCCAAAAAGTTCATGCATGCGCCGTTTCAGGCTCACGGGTCAATTCTAGCGCGCAATTATTCGATGCTTTCGCTCGTGCGCGGATTCAGGCGCGAATCGAGCAACGAGGTGGCAATTTCCGCGATGCTAGTGGATATTGCGGGTTTTCTTTCCGACGTAGTCCATCAGCAGGTACTGGCCGAGGGTGTAGGGAGTGGTGAAATAAGCCTTGCCGCGGCAAAGTTCGGTGACCTTCTGCACGAAGTGCACCAGGCTGTAATCGCTGGAAAGCATGAAGGTGTTGATCAAAATTCCAGCGCGTTTGCACTTGGCGACTTCTTCCAAAGTTTGCGTAACCACCAGCGGATCGAGGCCGAAAGCGTTCTTGTAGATGCGCCCGTCTTCCAGAGTGAGCGCGGACGGCTTGCCATCGGTGATCATCACGATCTGGCGCATATCTTTTTTCTGGCGCGACAAAATGCGCTGGGCCAAACGCAGGCCTTCGCGTGTGTTGGTGTAATACGGACCCACCTGCACGCGGGCCAGCTTGCCGAGAGGAATTTCCTCAGCGCTATCGTGGAACAGAACGCAGTGCAGCGAATCACCGGGATACTGCGTGCGAATCAGGTGCGACAGCGCCAGGGCCACGCGTTTTGCGGGCGTGAAGCGATCTTCGCCGTAGAGAATCATGCTATGGCTGCAATCGAGCATCAGCACGGTGGCGCAGGAACTTTGATATTCGCACTGGTGGACCATCAGGTCGGGATAATCGAGTTCGATGGGAATCTGCGCGCCGTTGCGCTGCACGGCGTTGAAGAGCGTGCCGCTGATGTCCATGTTCAGCGTGTCGCCAAACTCGTAGAGCTTGGAGGTGCCGCCGGATTCGACGCCGGTGGCCAGGTCGCGCGTATCGTGACGTCCGAAACTGCTTTTGCCGAGCGATGCCAGCAAGTCTTTCAGAGTTTTGAATCCGAGGAAATCAAGCGCTTTGTCGGTAATCTCAAAACGCGCTTCCACGTTTGGCTGCGGCTCTCCGACTTGACCGCCGGGAGTTTGCGAAGGAGGCGGAGTAATCTGCGCGGGCTGGTTGGGGCGCGAAATGAAGCCTTCTTCCTCCATGCGCTG
This sequence comes from uncultured Acidobacteriota bacterium, assembly GCA_963748395.1. Taxonomy (GTDB): domain Bacteria; phylum Acidobacteriota; class Terriglobia; order Acidiferrales; family UBA7541; genus Palsa-295. The sequence continues at coordinate 854,822 of CAVVIP010000001.1, forward strand.
GATGATCTGGTCGATCACGTCGCTGAGTTCGGGATTTTCCGAAAGATTGGGATTATTGAGCATCTGCTCCATGAGTTCGGGCGGGAGCAGCTCTCCTTCTTGCAGCGCGCGCAGGATGGCTTCGCGAAGTTCGTCCATCATTTTCTCGCGCGAACGCTCGGGATCCATTTCGTAGATGCCGAACTGCGATTCGTACCCGCTCTGCAGGAAAGAAATCGGACAGGCGGCTCATCAATTCCTGAAGATCTATATCTTCAGCGGCGTCGGGCGCGTATTTCGAATATTTCGTGTATTTCATTTATATGCCAAAAAATCGTGCGCCGAAAAAAACCTGCAGCCAGTTCCAGTTAATTGAACTGGCGGCGCGGCATGCGGCCAGAGGGTTCGCGCGGGTCGCGGGGCTCGGGAGTCTTGCGCGCGTCGGCAAAGTAGCCGCGTTCTTCGCTGCGATTGATGCGCTTATGCGCCCAGAGGCCTTCGAGGATAAATTCAGCCGCGCTGGTGACGACCGCAGCATCGTCCTTCTGGCTGACTTCCAGGACGCTCAAATTGTCGAAGAGACCCTGAATTTTTTTGAGCTGCGCCAGAACTTCAGAACTGGAAGCGTTCGCGGGAACTTTGAGCTCGCCACCCAGCTCAAACCACTGAATGACGGGCTGCATATTTGCGCCAGTGAAATACTGCGTGTAGGTTTTTCCGATGGCGGCGCGGATTAACTCGCGCGCGATATTTTCAGCGCCGCGAAGCTCACCTTCGTATTCCAACTCGAATTTTCCGGTCATGGATGGAATGGCGGCGTATACATCCGCGACGCGCGCGACGACAGCGGAATCGCGGCTGCGCACGGCGCGCTGCTCGGCGCTGCTGAGCACATTTTCCAAAGTGCTGATGGGCAGGCGCTGGCTGACGCCGGAGCGGCGATCCACGCGCTTGTCCTCGCGAGCCTGAAAGGCGACTTCCTCCACGATTTCGCGGATGTATTGCGGCACCTCGACGCGTTTCTTCTGCTCGCGCTTGGTCCAGGATTCCTGCGAGGTAATGGACATGCCTTCGGCGACCGTGGCGGGATAGTGCGTGCGAATTTCGGAACCGATACGGTCTTTCAGCGGCGTGATGATTTTTCCGCGCGCGGTGTAATCTTCCGGGTTGGCGGTGAAGACCAGCAAAACGTCCAGCGCCATGCGTACCGGGTAGCCCTTAATCTGGATGTCGCCTTCCTGCATGATGTTGAAGAGGCCCACCTGAATTTTTCCGGACAGATCGGGCAGTTCGTTGATGCCGAATATCCCGCGATTCGCGCGAGGCAGCAGGCCGTAGTGAATGGTGAGTTCGTCGGAAAGATTGCGGCCACTGCGCGCGGCTTTGATGGGATCGACGTCGCCGATCATGTCCGCGATGGTGACGTCCGGCGTGGCCAATTTTTCCACGTAGCGGTGCTCGCGGGTTAGCCAGGCAATCGGTGTGGCGTCGCCTTCGGTGGCAATCCGTTCGCGGCAGGCGCGGCAAATGGGGGTGTAGGGATTGTCATGAATTTCACAGCCCTCGACGACGGGGACGTGCGCGTCCATAAATCCGACCAGGCCGCGCAGAATGCGGGATTTAGCCTGCCCGCGCAGGCCCAGCAGAATGAAATGATGGCGCGACAGAATGGCGTTGATGATCTGCGGAAGGACGGTATCGTCGTAGCCGTGCACGCCGGGAAAGAGCTCGTCGCCCTTTTCCAATTTGTGCAGGAGATTTTCGCGCAATTCCTGGCGCACGCTACGCTGCGCGACTTTCTCTTCCGACCACTGACTGCGGCGAAGCTCACCGAGCGTTTTCGGCAGTGAATTCATGAGGCCCCACTTATTTATAAAAAAGCCGCGACGCTCGGCAGCAGGAGCGCCTGAGCACCATTATAGAGGAAGCGAGGCTGCGGGGATACCGTCGTTTGGAATAGTTAATTCAGGCGGTGCCCGTTGCCGGCGGCGTTGCGCCGCGCTTGATGCAGATGGCCGAGGCGGGGAAGCATCTCGTTCAATCGCTCGATTAGGAATTTCCGGCGGTCGGGCTCGGTGCGAGTCTCCAGCAGCGCTTGTTTTTCCTCAAGTTCCAGTGGCAATCGGGCAGCCATCTGAAACGAAAGGGGCCATGGCGATTCGACGCCGGAGGTCACCCACAACTGGCCGTACAGGAGTTTGTGGCATTCCTGAAACAGGCCGAGCACGACGGCCTCTTCCTGCTGGCGGGCGGCCGCGTGCGGTGCTTCGGGAAGGTCTGAGATAAACTCAACGATGGCCTCGTGATACTCCTTCTCGTGTAGCAAATTCAAGGCGCGAAAAACGACGCGGCCCTGCGTGAGAATGTCCATGCGCCCGTCTTCATAATCCTTCAGTTTTTCAGTAATCGTGGCCGTGCAGCCAACCGTGGCGACGCCTTTTTCTCCGGCGAGAATCACTCCGAATTCGAAACTGTGGCTGATGCAGTGGTGGATCATCAGCTTATAGCGCGGCTCGAAAATGTGCAGAGGGAGAGTGGCGCCGGGATATAGCACGACATTGAGCGGAAACAGAGGTATGCGGGAGTCTGTCATGATCCTCGAATGCGCGGCCGGGCGAAGCTAACGGAGCAGGGCCAGGGCCGCTTGCATTTCGTCTCGCGCGTGCATATCGCCTGCATTTTGGGCGACGAGAATGCCGTCGGATAATAGCTTGCGCGCTTGCTCGAGCTGACCGATGCGCGAAAGATGCTGGCCAAATTGGAAATAGCCCGCGACGTATTGGGGATTGGCTTCCAGCAGCTTCTGGAAATGCGCGGTGGCGGCGTCGTTGTCGCCGAGCTTCATACATTCCAGCGCGAGGCCGTAGCGCGCGAATGCGTCGGTGGGCTTTTCGGCTACAAATTGCTCGAGAACTTCGCGGCGCGGCTTCTGTGTTTGGGTCATCGGATGAAAGCGCGTATTATAGCGGGCTTGAGGCGCGACGCCAAGCGCGCACATTTTGGATGACTGCTGGCAGAGGGAGCGCATCGATCGAAGCGAATGGCTAAGACCATCAAGGGCGGGACGGTTCACAAAAAAGCGTCGGGCAGAGCGCCGGTTGTGATTGCTAGTCCGGCTGGCGCGCCGGCGCCGGGGAAGCCTGTCAGTGCGTCAACTTCCGAGATCGTGGAAATCGTGCTGCCGAACGATGCCAATCTGCTGGGCAATATGCTGGGCGGGCGCGTGATGCATTTGATTGACATCGCGGGGGCGCTGGCGGCCAATCGTCATTCCAACAGCCACGTGGTGACGGCGTCGGTGGATTATCTGGATTTCCGGTTTCCCATTCACGTGGGCGAGTGGGTTGTGCTGAAGTCCAGCGTCAACCGCGTGTTTCACACTTCGATGGAAGTGGGCGTGAAGGTGTTCGCGGAAAATATTCTCACGGGCGAACGGCGGCACACCAGCACGGCGTACGTTACGTTCGTGGCGCTGGATACGAATCAGCAGCCGCGCGTGGTGCCGCCGCTGATTTTGAAAACAGAGGACGAGCGGCGGCGCTATCGCGAAGCGGGCGAGCGACGACGGATACGGCTGGCGATGCGGCACAAAATGCCGGCGTCAGATACTTAACGCTTCAGGATGTTGCGTGATTTATCGCGCAATTTGTAAATGCTTGCGGACCGCTTCGGCGGTTTGAATGCCGTTCTCCACGCATTTTCCTACGGCTGGACCTTCCAGGTAATTTCCCGCAAAAAATAGTCCCGGCGAAGCGCGTTCTGCGTCGCGGATCGCTTCGACGATGTGGCCGTGGCCCAGATTATATTGAGGCAGGGCGCGCAAATATTTCCACACGGCAGTTTCCACGGGCGGCCCGGTAATTCCCAGAATGCGCGAATTTTCTTCCGCGACGATCGCCGCGATATTTTCTTCGGGGAGGTGAATAATGTCCGGATCGGTGGCGCCGCCGATGAAACTCGTGATGGTTACGCTGCCTTCGCGCGCGCGGCCGGGGAAGAGCGACGAATTCCACACCGTGCCCAGCGTGCGAACTTTTTCACCGCGCGGGACCAGGAAGCCGAAGCCTTCGAGCGGGTCGCCGACTTGCTGGCGGTAGTAGGTCGAAGCTACGACGGCGACCGGCGCGTAGGCGATGCCGGAAAGCGTGTGCGACAGCTGTGGCGACAAGGTTTCGAGCAGGTGCGCCGCCGTGTACGCAGGCGTCGCGATCACCACGGCGCCAACTGCGGCGGACTGCTCTTGGCCATTTCGCACGACGCGAATTTCGCAGGCCGCGCCGGCGGGCCGGCCCGAAAAATCAACCGACGCGGCGTGAGCGTCGTAGTGCATTGCGTCCCCGATTTTGGCCGCCATCGCACGCGGAAGGGCCGCTACGCCGTGCGTGAAGGAGCAGAGCGGTGGAGCTCCGGTGCGTTGTTCCTTGGGAGGCCGCGATTTCATGGCGCCGCGCAGCACGCTGCCGTACTGGCGTTCCCATTCATCGAGAGTGGGGAAGGCGGCTTTGAGGCTCAGTTTTTCGGGATCGCCGGCGTACACGCCGGATACGAAGGGCGCGACGAGGTACTCGAGAATCTCGTGGCCGAATTTCCGGCGGACGAACGCTGCGACGGATTCTTCCTCGGAAGGTGGCTGCGATTTTTTGAAGGGCTCGGAGGCGATTTTCCAGCGCGAGACGGGGTTGAGAAGTGTGGAGGCGAGCAGAGCCTGCGGCGACATTGGAATTTTGCGCAGCCGGCCGTGGAGCAGAACGTAACGCGGCGCACGCGGATCGGCTTTTTGCAGCTGCGCTTCGAGGCCGAGTTCGCGAATTAGTTCGAGCAGCGCCGGAGTGCCCTGAAAGCTCTGCGGCCCGGCTTCGAAAAGGAAGCCATCCCTTTCGACGGAGTCAATCAGACCGCCGGGGGCTGGATTTGCTTCGAATACGGTTACGTCGAGGCGGAGTTGCTGCAGGCGATAGGCACAGGCCAAGCCGGAAATTCCAGCGCCAATCACGGCGACCTGTCTGGGATTGTTCATGAGCGCGGCACTTCAGAGCGTTTTCGAGAAAAGCGGCCGGTGATCCATTTGCTGCTCGTGCAGATAGCGGTCGAAGGCCATGGCGACATTACGGATGAAAATGCGGCCGAGCGAAGTGACGCGAATTTCCGCGGAGTCCAGGACCACGAGGCCTTCATCGCGCGCTTCTTCCAGGCGCTGAAGTTCCGGCGCGAAATATTCATCGAAGCTTATGGAAAATTCCTGTTCGATTTCGTGTTTTGGGATCACCGTGTGGCAGAGCAGCCGTCCAATCACAGCGCGACGCAACAGATCGTCCTGCGAAAGACGATAGCCGCGCATGGTGGCGATGCCGCGCGTGCCGACGGTTTCCTGATACGCCGGAACCTCGCGGCGATTCTGAGCGTAGGCAGCGCCGATGGAACTGATCGCGCTGACGCCCATGCCATAGAGGTCCGCGCCGGCTTTGGTGGTGTAACCCTGAAAATTTCGGTGCAGCGTGCGATTTTTCTGAGCGACTGCCAGCTCATCGCCGGGACGCGCGAAGTGGTCCATGCCGATGTAGAGATAACCCGCACCGAGAAAGCGTTCGAGGCCGGCGCGGAAGATGCGGAATTTTTCCATTCCTTCGGGCAAGTGCTCGGCAAACGACCCTTGCTGTTTTTTCAGCCAGGGAACGTGGGCGTAGCTGAACATGGCGACACGGTCCGGCGCGAGAGTCAGGGTTTTGTCTATGGTGTCCTTAAAACTTTCGGCGGTCTGGTAAGGCAGGCCGTAGATCAAATCCACGTTCAGACTTTCGAAACCAAGCTCGCGCGCGGCGACGATTAAATCGCGCGTCAGTTCGTAGGGCTGCACGCGATGAATCGTTTCCTGCACCTTGGGCTGGAAATCTTGAATGCCCATGCTGAGGCGGTTGAAGCCCAGGCGACGCAGCGATTCCAGATGCGCGCGATTGGTGACGCGCGGGTCAATTTCGATACCGATCTCCGCGTCCGGCGCGAACGCGAAACGCTGGCGAGCGTGGCCAAACAGATCCTCCATCTGCGCGGGAGTCAGATATGTTGGTGTTCCACCGCCCCAGTGAAATTGCAGCACCGGACGATTCTTTGAAACGCGCTGGCTGACGTGCTCAATTTCGCGTTTCAGCGCGTCTAGGTAGGGAATCGCAACTTTCTTGTCTTTCTGAATGGAAACGTTGCACGCGCAGAAGAGACAGAGACTCTCGCAGAAGGGAATGTGCATGTATAAGGAAAGGGGAGTCGCCGCCTTTTCCGCACGCGCGTAAAAACTTTCCAGATCGTCGGGGCCGAAATCATCTTTCCAGACTGGCGCGGTGGGATAGCTGGTGTAGCGGGGGCCCGGGCGATTATATTTTTCAAGAGTGGCGTCGGTGATTTGGGCGATCTCGAATTGGTCCACTGGTTTCATTTTTACGTCTGTTGTCGCGCTTCCGACGGCTAAGCGATCCCCGCGCGGGCCGGGACGCGCGCCGATTTTCCAGCCGCGACGAAGGCCTTGGCGTTCTCCACGGGAGTCGTGGGCAGGATTCCGTGGCCCAGATTCAGGATGTGGCCGAGGCCGCCAGTTTTTTCCACGGCGGCTTGCGCAGCCTCGCGCACGGCGCTTTCAGGGCCTAGCAGAATATTTGGGTCCACGTTTCCCTGCAGCGCTACTTTTCGTCCCAGCTTCTGGCGGGCTTCCGCCAAATCAGTGCGCCAATCCACGCTGATAACGTCCGCGCCGGACAGCGGCAGGCTCTCCAGCGAGTGCGCTGAGCCTTTTGCGAACAGTATTTTCGGCACTTCCGCATGTCCGAGCAAATCGTAAACCATTTTGGTGGCTGGCAGTTCGAAGTCGTCGTACTCCGCGCGCGTAAGTTCTCCCGCCCACGTGTCGAAAAGCTGAATCACGGCGGCACCCGCGGCAATCTGCGATTTCAGATATTGCGCCGTGGCACGCGCGATGCGTTCCAACAGTTCGCGAACCATCTGTGGCTCGCTGCGCAGCATCTCCTTGGCGCGCGAAATGTCGCCGCGAGTTTGGCCTTCGATCATGTAGCAAGCCAGCGTCCAGGGAGCGGCGGCAAATCCGATGACCGGCACGTCCGGTCCGGCTTCCTTGCAAATCGCGCGAATCGCGTCGCCGACGAACCGTGTGTCGTACTCCGGATCGAAATCGCGCAGCCGGCGCACCGCAGCCAAATCGCGCACCGGATTTGAAAGCACCGGCCCCGAATCCGGCACATCCAGCGGCAGGCCCATGGCTTCCGCAACGATCAAAATATCGGAAAAAACGATGATGGCGTCCACGCCCAGAATACGAAACGGCTGCAGCGACACTTCCGCGGCCACTTCCGGTGTCTTGCAAATCTGCAAAAAAGTGAGGTTCTTGCGCACCGCCTGATATTCCGGCAGGTAGCGCCCGGCCTGGCGCATGATCCACACCGGAACGCGTTCCACCGGCTCAAAACGGCAAGCGCGCAAAAACAGTTCCTTGCGGTTTTCCACAGGAGTCATAGCTTCCATGCAATGATAGCAGAAGGGGTAGGGGCCCGCACGCTGGGCGCGCTTGTACGCTGGTACAGTGGCCGCGCGGGGTCGCGCGTTCCACACTGAGGCGGTTTCAGCGTTATAATTGACGGGCAAACTTGGGAGTTTTCGCGCTTCATGCCAAACCAACTGGGCTATTTGAGCCTGGCACTCTACGTGGCGAGCTTCATCTGCTACGCCCGAAATTTGTCCGCGCCCAATATTTGGGTGGGTAGGCTGGCATCCCTGCTGCTCGCCGGCGGAATCTTCGTGCAGTACCTATCGCTATATCAACGTTCTTTGGCGCTACACACCGTGCCTTACGATGATTTGTACGGTTCGATGTCGCTTTTTGCGTGGCTGCTGGGCGTCACTTATTTAGGGCTGGAATTGTTCCACCGCCAGCGTTCGGTGGGGGCATTCGTCACTTTGTTGCTGGTGTGCTGGATCGCGCTGCTGGGGTTGCTGACCCCGCGCAGTCTGCGGGTTCCATCCGTTCCGCGCGGGGCCATTTTTGCATTTCACGTGACGCTAAATACATGGGCGTATGCGGCCTTCGCGCTTTCTTTCGTGCTGAGCGTGATTTATCTAGTGCAGGACCGCGTGCTGCGTTCGCGTCGGCTGAGCGTGGCGTTCTGGCGATTTCCGGCGCTGGACGTGCTGGAACGCATGGCGCGCAGCAGCGTGTACGTAGGATTGGTGGCGCTGATCTTTGGCGTGGCGATGGGATTAATCTGGGAGCACCGTCTGCGTGGCAGCTATTCGTTCGGCGATCCGAAGGTGATTGTCACGCTGGCGATCCTGGGCGTGTACGCGGCTTACCTGTTGCTTTCGCGCAGCGCGAATTGGCGCGGGGCGCGCGCGGCGTTGCTCTGCGCAATGAATTTCCTGATCGTGCTTTTCAGCTATACATTTGTGAATTTGTATCTCACCAAGTTTCACCGGTTCCTCTGATGCCTACTGCGACCAACCCGAACCGAGCCGGCGCGATACGCATACAAGTGGCGCTGATCGGCTGCAACCATCGCACCGCGCCGGTGGAGTTGCGCGAGCGGATCGTTTTCACTTCGCAGCAAGCTTTGCAGGCCGCGGACGAGCTGAAAGAACGCGGAATTTTGGAAGAGGCGGTGGTGGTTTCGACGTGCAATCGCAGCGAATTGTATGGCGTGCCAGGAGATTTTGCGCCGTCCACCGCCGAAGCGATGGAAGAATACTTCACTTCATTCCACAAGATTCCGCACCACGAATTGAAGGGCCGTTTTTATCGCTGGGCCGGGCCGGATGCTGTGCGCCATTTGTTTCGCGTCGCTTCTGGCCTTGATTCCATGCTGCTCGGCGAGGCGGAAATCCTCGGGCAGCTGCGTACCGCTTACAATCAGGCGCTCGACCACGGCGCCACTGGGCCGGTGCTGAACCGAATTTTCCAGGGCGCGCTGGAAGTGGGCAAGCGCGTGCGCAGCGAGACGGAAGTGGGCGCGCGGCCGATGTCCGTGGCGCTGGCGGGCGTGAAGCTCGCCGAACGAGTTTTTGGAAACTTGAAAGGTCATTCGGCGCTGATTTTAGGCGCTGGCGCGGTGGCGGAGCAGGTGGTCGAGCACATGCGCAGCCGCGGCATCGGAAATTTGCGCGTGATCAATCGCTCGTTCGATCGCGCGGCAGAGCTGGCGCAGCGCGTGGGCGGCGAGGCCGTGGCGTGGGAATCGCTGGAATCGGTGCTGGGTCTTCCAGACATTATCGTCACGTCGGTAAGCGCGGCTGGGCCGATCTTGACGCGCGAATTATTGGAGCGCGCGATCGCGGCGCGATCGGGGAAGCCCGTTTTCGTGGTGGATCTGGGAATGCCGCGCAACGTGGCGGAATCAGCGGCGGGACTTTACAATTTGTATCTCTACAATATTGATGATCTGGGCGAGATCGTCGAGCAGAACAAGAAAGCGCGTGAATCCGAAATTCCGCGCGCGGAAGCGATCATCGCCGAACACATTGACAAATTCGAAGCGTGGCGCGGGGCGCTGGAAGCCGGGTCCATCGTCAGCGACCTGCGCGAGCAGTTTCACTTGCACCGCGAAATGGTGATACGCGAGAAGCTGAAGGAAATGGACGACGTCACTCCGCAGGAGCGGGACCGCATCGCACGCATCACGGAAGAATTAATCGAGCGGCTGCTGGAAGAGCCGCAGCAAAAACTACAACACGGGCGCGGGATGCGCGGGCGGCTGGCGGGATTAGAAGCGATACGGCATTTGTTCGGACTTGATCAGGAGAAAAAGTGAAACCGTTGCGCATCGGCACACGTGGTAGCGCGCTGGCGCTCTGGCAGGCCAATCATTTTCGCGAGGCGCTGCAGAAAACCTGTGGTCTGGACGCCGAAATTGTGGTGATCAAGACGTCTGGCGATCAAAACGAGGCAGTTCCCGCGCAGCAAATCGGAGTGATCGGAATTTTCACGAAAGAGTTGGAAGATTCGCTGCTGGATGGGCGGGCGGATCTCGCCGTACACAGCATGAAGGACGTGCCCACGGAGTTTTCGGGCGTTTGCCGGATCGCTACGGTTTTCAAGCGCGAAGATCCGCGCGACGCGCTGGTATCCTTCCGCGGCGAGAAACTCGCGCAACTGCCGCAGGGCGCGCGGATCGGCACGAGCAGCTTGCGGCGCGCGTCGCAGTTGCGCGCATTCCGGCCGGATTTTCAGATCGCGGAGCTGCGCGGGAATGTGGACACGCGCCTGCGCAAAGTTGCCGCTGGAGAATACGACGCGATCGTGCTGGCGAAGGCCGGCATCGATCGCCTGGGGTTGTCGTCGCGAATTACGGAGGTACTCTCGCCGGAGGTGATGCTGCCGGCGGTGGGGCAGGGCGCGCTCGGCGTGGAATTTTGCGAGCCCCGTCGTGAAGAGTTCAAGATTGTGGATCTGTTGATGGATCAGGATACGATGCGTGCGGTGAAGGCGGAGCGCGCACTGCTCGCAGAATTGCAGGGTGGCTGCCGCTTGCCGCTGGGCGCTTGGGCGCGCATGGAATCCGGCGCAATGGTGCTGGATGCTTGCGTGCTGTCTGAAGATGGCGCGCAATCTGTTCGCAAGCACGCTGAAAAAGTTTGCAACTCCGCAGCTGATGCGGAGAATCTGGGACGAGCGGTAGCGGCGGAAATGTTGGCGGCTGGCGCCGACCGGTTACTGCGAATGGTGGGAAAGTCCGTTGGACAAGCCTGAGAAATCCTCGAAGAGCGAAAAGAAAGCGGGCGAACCCCTCGCTGGCAAGCGCATCGTGGTGACGCGCGCGCCGGAGCAAGCGCCGGAGCTCGCAGACGCGCTGGAAAATCTGGGCGCGGAAGTGTTGCTGATGCCCACGGTGAGTTTCGCGCCGCCAATAGATTCCAGCGCGCTCGACGCTGCGATGAAAAACAAGAAGGACTTCGACTGGATTCTATTCACCAGCCAGAACGCGGTGCGTTTTGTTTTTCAGCGCGCTTGTGAGTTGACGCCCGTCCGTCCGGCGCAACCGCCGAAGCCCCTGGTAGCGGCCGTGGGGGTGGCCACGGCGCAGTCCGCGCGGAATCTGGATTTGCGCGTGGACTTCGTGGCGCAAACGCAGACAGGAGAATCGCTGGCGGCCGAGCTGCGCGAGCAGATGGTTGGAAAGCGCGTGCTACTGCCGCGCAGCGATCGCGTGGACGATCGTTTGCCGGATGCATTGCGAGAGGCTGGCGCGCAGGTGACGGAAGTGGTGGCATATCGCACGCTACGGCCGGCGTCGCTGGATCCGGAAATTCTGGGCGCGCTGCGCAAGGCGGACGTTGCCGCGATTGTCTTCGCCAGCCCGTCGGCCTATCACAATCTGGTGGCGTTCGTGCCGGCGGCCGAATTGGCTGCGCTTTCCGAGCGCGTGCAATTCGCGACGATTGGGTCCACCACCACGCGGGCGCTGCGCGAAGCAGGCGTGCGCGTCTCTATCGAAGCGAACGATGCGTCTGCAGCCGGCCTGGCGGACGCAATCGCCAAATATTACCAGCGACAGAAACCGGCGACGAGGAGCGCATGACATTCCCAATCCATCGGCCGCGACGATTGCGGCGTAACGAGGCATTGCGCGGGTTCGTGCGCGAGACGCGGTTGAGCACGAGCGGTTTGGTGTATCCAATGTTCGCTTGTCCCGGAACGAACGTGCGCAAGGAAGTAAGCTCGATGCCGGGCGTCTATCAGCAATCCGTGGATCAGATTGTGGAAGAATGTCGCGAGGTCGCGGGCCTAGGAATTCCTGCGGTGATTTTATTTGGTTTGCCAGAACATAAGGACGAGCTGGGCTCCGAAGCTGCGGACGCGCACGCCGCCGTGCAGCGTTCGATTGAGGCGATTCGCAAGGCGAAATTAAATCTGCTGGTGATCGCCGATGTCTGTCTGTGCGAGTACACCAGCCATGGCCATTGCGGCGTGGTGAAAGACGGCGAAGTGCTGAACGATCCCAGCCTGGTCCTGCTGGCAGATGCGGCGCTATCGCACGCGCGCGCCGGAGTGGATCTGGTGGCGCCTTCGGACATGATGGACGGCCGCGTGGCGGCGATCCGGCGGCGGCTGGATGAAAACAATTTCGAGGATGTGGCGATACTTTCGTACGCGGCGAAATATTGTTCCAGTTTTTATGGGCCTTTCCGTGAAGCCGCGCAGTCTGCGCCGCAGTCTGGCGACCGTCGCAGCTACCAGATGGATCCGGCCAATGTGCGCGAGGCGTTGCGCGAAGTGGCGCTGGATCTGGAAGAAGGCGCGGACATCATCATGGTGAAGCCGGCGCTGCCTTATCTGGATGTGGTGCAGCGCGTGCGCGAACGATTCGATGTGCCGGTGGGCGCGTACAACGTGAGCGGCGAATACTCGATGGTAAAAGCAGCGGCACGCAACGGCTGGATTGACGAAAAGCGCGTGGTGCTGGAGATACTCACGGGAATTCAGCGCGCGGGCGCGGACATTATTCTGACGTATCACGCGAAAGACGCGGCGCGATGGTTGAAGAATTGTTGAGTTGATCCTGCGTAAAGGGTTTCACGGGAAGACATGGCAAGCGAGACCGTAAAAAGCGCAAAGGAAAAAGCGAGCGGCGGAGTGGCGAAGGCTCGCCCGCGCTCCACCGAACTCTTCGAGCGCGGTAAGAAAACGCTGGTTGGCGGAGTGGACAGCCCGGTGCGCGCGTTTCGCGCCGTGGGAGGCACGCCGCTGGTGATTGATCACGCCGCGGGCACGAAGCTCTACGACGTGGATGGCCGCGAGTATCTGGACTACGTATGTTCGTGGGGCGCGCTGATTTTGGGGCATGCGCATCCGGACGTAGTGGCGGCAGTGTCCGATCAGGCCGGACGCGGTACCAGCTACGGGATGACCTCGCCGCTGGAAATCGAATTGGGCGAAAAAATCACACGCGCGGTTCCGTCGGTGGAGATGGTGCGCTTCGTTAGTTCTGGGACGGAAGCGGCGATGTCCGCGGTGCGGTTGGCGCGCGCATTTACGGAGCGCGACATGGTGATCAAGTTCGAGGGCTGCTATCACGGCCACTCGGACGGATTTCTCTCCGAAGCGGGTTCGGGCCTGGCGACGCTGGGAATTGCCGCATGCCCCGGCGTGCCGGAAGCGTTCGCGCGGCTGACGCTGAACACGCCTTACAACGATCTGGCAGGGGTCGAAAAACTTTTTCGCCAGCACGCCGGCAAGATCGCTGCAATTATCGTGGAGCCGGTGGCCGCGAATATGGGAGTGGTGGCGCCGGCGGCGGGATTTCTGGAAGGGCTACGCGAAATTTCGAAGAGAGAAGGCGCGCTGCTGATTTTCGATGAGGTGATTACCGGATTCCGCATGGCGTATGGCGGTGCCCAATCCGTGTATGGAATTGATCCCGATCTCACGGTGATGGGGAAAATTATTGGCGGCGGTTTGCCGGTGGCGGCCTATGGAGGCAAGCGGCACATCATGGAACGCGTGGCGCCGCTGGGACCGGTCTATCAGGCCGGCACACTTTCGGGAAATCCTCTGGCGATGCGCGCGGGACTGGCGACGCTACCAAAACTGGAAGCCCCGGGATTTTACGAAGGCGTGAATCGCAAGACGAACCGGCTGGCTGAAGGATTGCGCGCGGCGCTGCGGGAAACGGGCGTAGCGGGTCAAGTGAACGTGGCGGGTTCGTTGCTAACACTATTTTTCTGCGAGCAGCCGGTGCGTAATTACGACGACGCCAAGAAATCCGATACAGCGCGATTTGGGAAGTTCTTTCAGGAGATGCTCGAACGCGGAATCTTTTTGCCGCCTTCGCAATATGAGGCGCTATTCGTTTCTGCCGCGCATACCGACGCGGATATTGACCGCACCATCGCCGCAGCGCGCGAGAGCCTGGCAACGGTCTAAGTTGGCGGTTTGGCGTCCGCAGGTCGTGCTTCACCTCGCAGGTCGCTTCCTACCACAGCACCGCCTTCCGCCACGAATTTCACCTGTTTGAGCCGCTTGATCTCTTCAGGGGGATCACCACCACCTCCATGATGTCCGCGAAGCAATCCGGTGCCATCGCGTCTTGTTGCGCAGGCGGCGAAAGCGAAGGTCCCGCGAACCAGGTGTCCGTAGGCATAAGGAATTCAGGGAGTTAGGAGGGTAACGGCAGTACTGGTCAACGGAAACGGATTTCCTCTCCAGAGCCGTCTATTCATGGCTAAGCAGCGTCATATTTCGCGCAAATCGCTGCAAATAGGGAAGATAGCATACTTAGCGGGGTTGGTCGCCTCCGTGCACTCTTGAGGTGCGCTAGGCGATTTCAGGAGACCCCTTCCATGGTATTGGCCGTAGCGGCGCTCTTGCTTCAGTTCCACACCTTTGCACCACCCACGCAACCGATTGGCGTGCAATCGCCGGTGTTCACGACGGTGGCAGCCACCTCTTTCAAGGAGACCACCCCTTTGAATTCCAATCCGTCCGTAGAGGACGACTACATCACTGCGACGACGGAATCGTCCTCGAGCCGCTTGAACCTGGACGAAGTGCGCCTGGTAAATTCCAACGGCAAGGGCCAGTTTCCGGGAACCGTGAAGACAATGTCGTTCGAAACGACCGCGGATGCGCAATCATTTTCCTCAGTTCGCGTTCCGGAACCTTCCAGCAAAGAAAATTCAATCAAGGAAGCCATTTCGCTGCCTTCGCGGCGCGCGTGGCTGGCTCTTGCGATTGTGCAACATGGCGCCGCAGCGTTCGATGCGTATTCCACACGCCAGGCCGTGAGCCGCGGAGCGGTGGAAGACAATCCGATGCTCCGGCCGTTCGCAAGCTCTCCAGCGATATACGTAGCGACGCAGGTGGCTCCGGTCCTCTTCGATCTGATGGCGCGGCACATGCAGCGCAGCGAGTATCCGATGGTGCGGCGTTTCTGGTGGGTGCCGCAGACGGCAAGCGCGGGCCTCTCCATTTTCTCCGGGGTACACAATTTGAACTTGGCAGGAAAGATGTAAACAGAGTTGCTGTCGTCACCACGAAATCTTTCTCTGGCGGGGAAGATTTCAAAAAAGGGCATCCGGCACTCTCCCCGGATGCCTTTTTTATTTTGCGCGAAATCTTAAGGATTACTTCGGCGCACCAGTAGCGAATTCATCGCCGTGCTGATAGCGAGTCCTCAGGCGATACCACAACAAAATCATGCCGATGGAAAAAGCCAGAATCAGCGTGGAAATGGCGTTGATCTCCGGCGTGATGCCGCGGCGCAGGCGCGACCAGATTTCCAGTGGCAAAGTATTGTCGCGCCCGATCAAGAAGAAGCTGACGGCGATTTCGTCCAGAGATAGCGTGAAAATCAGCAAGCCCGCGGCAATCAACGATACGCGCAGATTCGGCAGCGTTACCAGCCAGAACGTCCTCCACTGATTCGCGCCGAGATCGAGCGAAGCCTCTTCCTGCGCGCGTTCCAGCTTTTGCAATCCCGCGAAAATTTCCGTGGTGGCTACGGAAATCAACGCGGTGCCGTGGCCCAAGGTGATCGTCACCAAGCTGAGATTCATTCCCACGGCTACAAAGAGCATCAGCAGCGACAGGCCCGTAATAATTCCAGGAAGAATCAAGGGCAGCAGCACTAAGCGACGAAAGAGTGCCTTGCCAGGGAAATCCGCGCGGTCCAACGCAAGTGCAGCCGGCAGTCCCAGCCCCAGCGCAATCGCGACGGCGATCGCGGCGACGATCATGCTTTTAAGAACCGCGGCCCAAAGCGCGCCGTCCGCGAAGAGCTGGCGATACCAGTCGAAGGTCCAATTCGCAGGAGGAAATCCGCCCACGCCGGAGCCGTTGAAGGAATAAACGACCAGAACAACGATCGGAAAATAAAGAAACGCATACACCAGAAATGCGTAGACGCTCAGCAAAGGCGCGCGGCGAGACTGAAATCCACCGTTCAAGAGATCACCAGCTTTTTCTCCAGGCGCTCGGTGATGAACAGCAACGTCACCACCAGCAGCATCATGCAAAAGGAGATGGCAGCGCCCAGCGGCCAATTATAGGCGGCGCCGAACAAGCTCACCACCACGTTGGAAATCATGATCCCGCTGGGGCCGCCGACCAGCAGCGGCGCCAAAAAATCTCCCAACGTTAAGACGAATGCAAATGTTGCTCCGGCGAGGACCCCCGGAAGCGAGAGCGGCAAAATCACGCGGCGAAATGTGGACCACGGTGAAGCGCCCAGGTCGTGCGAGGCCTCCACCAAATTTCGCGGAATGTGCTCGAGCGAGGCGTAAATCGGCAGCAGAGTGAACGGCGTATAGATGTGCGTCAAAGTGATGATGACCGCGAACGGGCTGTAGAGAAAAAACTCCACCGGGCGGTGTGTGATGTGCAGATATTGCAGAAATCCATTCAGGACGCCGTCGCTGCCCAGAATCGTCTTCCAGGCGTACCCGCGCACCAGGTAGCTCGCCCATAGCGGGATGATCACCAGTTGATAGAGCAGTTCCTTACGCTTCGCCGCATGAAACGACAGGTAGTAGGCCAGGGGATAGCCCAGCAACAGCGCGAAGAAGGTGACGGAAGCGGCGATGCGCATCGAGCGGAAAAGCACCTGCAGGTAAATCGGGTTACGCACTAGCTGCAGATAATTTTGCAAGTTCCAATTGTGCAGGATCACTTGCGCCGGGGAGACCGACCAAAAGCTATAGCAGAATAGAATCACATAGGGCACCAGAAGAAAAACGGTGACCCACAGGAGTGGAGGAATCGTCACGGCGGCTTTGTACGCACGCGAGTACACGGCTAGTCGGTCTCTCCCTCGCGCACGCGGACGGCGTCGTTCGCGGCGAACTCAAATTCGCGCTCTCCGCTGACGATGCCGGGATTGGCGATGCGCGCGCGAATCACGCGAGAATTGCCACAATCAATTTCAATCAAGTCCATCGCTCCGCCGAACGATTGATTGCGCACGCGCCCGCGGAAGCGCGCGACGCTCACGTCAGCGGGCGGCACCGCAGCGTGTTTATCCACCAGTCGAATACATTCCGGCCGCAGCGAATACGTTGCTGTTCCGGGCGCGCCGAACGTCCTCCACACGATGGGGCCGGCGCTGGCGATTCCATCGCTCACCTCCACGCGCAATAGATTGGTCTGGCCGATGAACTGCGCAGCGTATGCGGTCGCGGGCCCTCCATAGATTTCGCGCGGTGGCGCAACTTGTTCCAGCAATCCGGCGCGCAGCAAAGCGACGCGGTCGGAAAGCGCCATGGCTTCTTCCTGGTCGTGCGTAACAAAAATAAATGTGATGCCCACTTCTCGCTGCAGGGATTTCAGTTCGCCTTGCATCTGGCGGCGCAGATTGGCGTCCAGTGCCGAAAGCGGTTCATCGAGCAGCAGCACGCGCGGGCGGTTGACGAGAGCGCGCGCCAGTGCCACGCGTTGTTGCTGGCCGCCGCTGAGCTTTGCCGGAGCGGCTTGCGCGAATTCGCCCATCTTCACCATTGCCAGGGCTTGCGTCACACGCCCGGGAATTTCAGATTTGGCGGTATTTTTTGCGCGCAGGCCATAAGCCACGTTTTCGAAGACCGAAAGGTGCGGAAAGATCGCGTAGCTTTGGAAAACCGTATTCACCTGGCGGCGATGCGCGGGAATGTGATCCAGCCGCTCCGCGCCCATCCAGATTTCGCCGCTATCCAGCTCTTCGAAACCGGCGATCAGGCGTAGCAAGGTAGTCTTCCCTGAGCCGCTTTCGCCGAGGATGGTGAGAAATTCTCCGCCCGCCACGTCGAGGGTGATTCCACGCAGCACTGGGCGCTTGCCAAACCGCTTGATTACCTGACGGATGGAAAGTATCGGCGCGTTCGCGGTATTCAGCGTGGGATCCAGTGCAGCGGCCTTGCTCACTGCGCCGCCTTTATTTCATTCCAGATTTCGTTGTACTTGTCCCGGCGCGGAACGTTCTGCCAGAAATAAATGCGGGTCATGTACTGGTTCACGTCGTCCAGATGCAGCGATTTCTTCTGTTCGTCCGTCATGAATTCCGCCGCGCGTGGATTCGCGGGGTCGTAACCGGTGACGTCTGTAACCGCTTTCTGGGTTTTCGCCTCGATCATGTATTCCAGGAATTCGGTGGCGAGTTCTTTGTGTTCGCTCGCCGTGGTGATCATCAAGTGATCAATCCACCCCGTGGTGTTTTCCTTCGGGATGGTCTCACCGATAGGAAATCCGGCTTTGCGAAGTTGGTTGGTGGTGAGCGGCCACCCCATCGCTGCGACGATTTCGTGATTTTCAAATAGATTCGTCAGCTCGCCGCCCGTGGACCAGAACTTGCGGATATTGGGTTTTAATTCGATCAATTTCTTGCGCACATTGTCCAGTTCCGCGTCGCTGAGATTATAGATGTGGTTGGGATCGGGCTGATCGTATCCGAGCACCTGCGCCGCCATGTACATTGTAGAAAGCTCATCCCACGCGGAGATTTTGCCTTTGAGTTTCGGGTCCCACAGCACGGCCCAGCTATCAGGCGGCTTCGCAAAATACGTCGTGTCGTAGAGCAGGGGATTCGGCCCCCACGTGAAAGGCACGCCGTAGACGTTTCCATTCACTCGAACGAGCGGCATGTTGCGCAGGCGCTCCGACAACTGCGGATAGGCGGGCAACTTGGAAAGATCCAGCGGAGCGGCGAGCCCCGAAGACGCGATCATCGTCGCTACGTCACTGGAAGGCGAAATCACATCGTAATTGCTGGCGCTGCCGCCGCGAAGTTTGGCGACGAGTTCATCGCTCGACCCCATGTACGAAGCGCTCACCCTGCAGTGATGAGATTCCTCGAAGGCGCGCACATAAGAAGGATCGGCGTAGCCTTCCCAAACCAGCAGGCTAAGTGAGGGCGTCTGCTTACCGCAGCCGACGGCCGCTAGCACGATGGCCGCCGCTACTGTAGCCAGCGACAGAATTGCTCCCATGCGTTTGTGGTGATTCACTTGTGCGCTCCCGCTGCTGCGCCGAAATTGAAATGAACTGCGACGCGGCCACGAATCGAAATTCTAAATGTTCTCCGCCCTTTCATGTACGCGCCGTCCGCGCATCAAAATGTCGGCGGTGTATTAATCCACAGAACCAGCGTTTCCTTCTTGCCCGGATTCTTCCAGCGGTGCGCGTTGTTGCTTTCAAAATAGAAACTGTCGCCTTCCTGCAAGAGTTGCCGTTCGCCATTGGCCAGCGAGATTTCCAGCGCACCTTTCAGAATGTATAGGAATTCTTCGCCATCGTGGGCATACGATTCGCCACTGCCGGAGGACGGGGCGATCCGGAACAAGTGCGGTTCCATCAAGGTATTGCCCCATGCGAGCAATTCCATGCGCACGCCGGGGCCGGCATCCAGCACTTTACGCTCCGCTGGCTTCACGCGGCCGGGGTTGGCGTTGGAAGGATCAAAGAGCGCGAGAATATTCATACGATAGAAGCGCGCGATGCGTCGCAAAGTAGCCACCGACGCCGTCATTTGCGCGCGCTCGAGGGCGCTGAGAAATCCCACGGATACGCCCGTGGCGCGCGCAACCTTGGAAAGCGAATAGCCATTCCGCAAACGCATGTGTCGCAGACGCGGCCCAATCGGGTCGGCCTTCGGACGCAGTCCTGCGGGAGGCAGCACGCCTTCGCGTTTCAACAAATGCACGATTGCTGGAGCGTTCAGTCCGCGAACGCGGCGCAGATATTGCGCGCGTTTCAGAATGCGCACGTCCGCTTGCGTGTACAGGCGGTACTGGCTGCGAGTTCTCTGCGGCGCCACCAGGCCCAAATTTTCCCAGGTGCGCAAAATGGACGGGGAAACGCCGACGCTGCGCGCAACGTCGCTGATGCGCAGCAAGTCCTGCGTGCGCGCAGTCTTTGCTGAGCGCGTCGGATGGCTCGTCAAACCAGTTTCCCCTTGACAACCCGCTGACCTTCTTCTAACGTTCGCGGATTATAGTAAGGTTTTTTCGCAAGCTGCAACCGAAAAACTCAAAGTGAGGCGCCTGGGGGCGAGGGGTGGCGCCAGCTTTTTTTCAAAGGAGCGGCGATGAAAACGACGGGCCGGTTCGGGGTGTACCTATTGGTGTTGGTGGGGCTGTTCGGCAGCGGCGCAGCGTGGGGACAGTCAACGAACGGCTCGATTCGCGGAATCGTGAACGACCCTTCCGGCGCGGTCGTCCCAGGCGCAACCGTCACCGCGACGCTCGCGGGGACGGCTACGCAACGCTCGGCAGTCTCCGACAAGGATGGTGCGTTCGACATTCCCGAATTGGCCGTCGGAACGTATGACGTAACCGCGGAAGCCCAGGGATTCAAGAAATTCCTCGCCAAGGCCGTCGTAGTAACCATCGGCCACGTCAATTTCATCACCGTCACGTTCCAAGTAGGCGCGACGAATGACACAGTGACCGTGGAAGCGAATACCGTGCAAGTGGAAACCACCAGCACGCAGCTTGGCGCGGTCATGACGGATCAATCCATCCGAGAACTGCCGCTGAACTCCAGAAACGCCTACGCGCTGTTGCAACTCCAACCCGGCGTGCAGTCGCAGCTCGGAGCGGATCTTTTCGCAGGCAGCAGCAACCCGGGCGTGGTGTCGGTGAACGGCGGCCGCGGCCGTTCCAACAATTACATGGTCAACGGCGGAGATGGGAACGATATCTTCGTGAACGGCCCCGCGATTCAGCCTTCTCCCGACGCCATCGAAGAATTTCGCGTGCTTACGAATACGTTTGACGCCGAATATGGCCGCAATTCCGGCTCCGTGGTCAACGTTGTCACCAAGTCAGGAACGAACACGGTTCATGGCGATTTCTATGATTTCTTGCGCAACGATGCGCTCAACACCCGCGGCTACTTCGACAATTCCGTCGCGCCCTACAAACAAAATCAGTTCGGGGCCACGCTCGGCGGCCCGATCAAGAAGGATCGCACGTTTATTTTCGGTTCCTACGAGGGCAACCGCCAAATTCAAGGCATCTCGACGGGGACGGTGTTGCTGCCCACAGCTGCGGAGGCGGGCGGCGATTTCTCTGAGGCCACCTCGCCCAACGGACCAGCACTTCCATTCGCAAGTGGTATTGCGGACCAGACGTTCGCTGACCTGCTGAACTCGCGTCCGGGCTGCGCCGCAAACGTAGGCGCTCCGATTGCGGTGGGCACTTCGTACGCCAGCCTCTTTCCGAATAACAAGATTCCCACGCAATGCTTTGATCCCACAGCGCTCGCACTTTACAACAATTACATCGCACCCCTGGGAACGGGGTCGTACTCGGCTGTTCCAAAGTCTAACCAGGACAACAATCAGTTCACAGTTCGTTTCGACCAAAAAATTACGGCCAATCAGCAATTCAGCGCGTACTACTATTTTGAGAATGATGCCAGCACGGAGCCAATCTCCAGTTTCCAGGGCGCCGGCGGAAACATTCCCGGGTTCGGAGCGCTCTTCGGCACCCGCGTGCAGCAATGGAACCTGAGCCATACCTGGACGATCAGCTCCAGCTCGGTGAACGAATTCCGCTTCAATTATTTCCGCGAGGGACAGCAAACCAATAACAAACCGGTGAATACACTGGCGAGCGTGCAGGAATCCTGCGGAGCAGCTGTTGCGCCCGCGAATTGCTTTAGCGACCCTAACAATCTTTCCGCGGGCATCACCACCGATCTTCCCGGCCAGGTAGGTGTTCCTTACGTTGACGTTGCGGGTGGGTTCGCGCTGGGCAACAACTTCGAAGGCGAGCTGCCGCAGACCGGCAACACTTTCCAATGGACGGACAATTTCACCAAGATCTTCGGAAAGCACACCACTAAGTTTGGGGTGGACGTTCGCCGGCAGCGCTTCGATCAGTTCCTTTATTACAATGTGAACGGCGAATACACCGTTAACAGCCAAAGCACCGCGGACGAGATCGCCTCGGACGGTAACTTTCCGTCATATCCTAATTATTTTCTTGGTGCGCCACAGTCGTACACACAAGGCGCGGCTCAACGCGAAGACTTGCGCAACACTTCGCTCTACCTTTTCGCGCAGGATAGCTACAAGTTGAAGCCGAACTTGACTCTGAATTACGGCCTGCGCTGGGAACTGAATACTCCGTATTACGATACCGGAAACCGGCTGCAAACTTTTCGTCCTGGACAAGCTACGACGCAATACCCGTGCTGGCTCTCTGCGGATAATGCGGCTGCACTGGGCTTGGCTCCAGGTGATTGCGGGCAAGACACCACCAACGGCAACAACGCCGTGTTTCCTCTCGGCCTGGTTTTCCCCGGTGATAAGGGGGTACCGCGCGGCCTCACGTCCACCTATTACAAGGCTTTCGCTCCGCGCATCGGATTAGCGTGGAGCCCGAACTGGACTGACGGATGGCTAGCCAAGCTCACTGGTGGGCCCGGCAATACCAGCATCCGGGCGGGTTTCGGCCTTTTCTACAATCCGATTGAACAACTCGTTCTCGAACAGTTCAGCGCCGAGCCACCTTTCGGTGGCAGTTCCTTTGTCTCCGATCCGCAATTCAATCTGCCGTACCTTTCCCAAGGCGGCACGCAAACACCGAATCCCTTCGCCGGAGTGATCAACCAAACGCCGACGACTCCGTGCGCAGTAGACCCGAACGGCCCTCCGGGATGCGTGGATTGGTCGAATTTTCGCAGCTCCATTTTCTACGGAGAATTCCAGCCGAATCTGAAGTCGCAGTATGCCGAGCAATACAATTTGACGATTGAGCGCCAGTTGACGAAAGACATGCTGCTTCGTGTGTCCTACGTCGGCACGCAGGCTCATCACCTGCTGGCGTCATACGATATTAACTACGGCCACGCTGAGACTTGCCTCGGGCTAAACGGGCTCCCGGCTGGGAGCGTGCTTCCTTACCCGGGCGGGCCTACGCCGCAGGGGGCCCCATGCGGGCCATTCGGATCCGACGCCGAATATTTCATTCAGCCCGGCACCGTAATTCCCGCGTACACTGCGGCACCGGGAACTCCTCCCACTTCGTGCAGCGGCCTCACTCTGCCCTACAATGCGGCGCCTGGCGGAAGCACCTGCATCCCTGCGGGAACGACGATTGGCCCCAACGGCGTCACGCTCGACGGTCTGCGCAAGTACTCGTCGCCAAATTGTCAGCCCTTGAGTGGCTCGCTCTTTACCGGTTGCCCGTCCGACGGCGTGGCCGTTTTCAGTAACATTTTCGCCGAAAACACCATCGCCAATTCCAATTACAACGGTTTGCAAATTTCTGTTGAGAAGAACTATTCACACGGCCTGCTGTTCCAGGCTTCCTATACCTTCAGCAAGGCGATTGACCAAGGGGCTTCGTTTGAAAACGAATTGAACCCGCTTAATTTCAACGCCACCCGCGGCCTTTCACTGCTGGACGCAAAAAATCGCTTCGTCTTCAGCCCCGTGTGGCAATTGCCCATTCCGAAATACGAGGGCGTGAAAGGGAAAGTTGCAGACGGCTGGGGCCTTTCCGCGATTATCACTTACCAGAGTGGATTCCCAATACGCGTTCAGAACCAGGACGATCCCGAACTCGAAAGCAGCCTTTTCTTCGAGGGCGCAAATACTCCGGAAGCTTCCGGTCCGATTACGTTCCAAAGTCCGAAGAACGGACCCTCCAACAACAACCCCAATCATCAATACATCCTGGGCAACTTCTCGGATTCCGACCTTGGAACGTTCGGCAACGTGCCTCATGCGCTGTGCTGCGGCGCGCCAATCAATAACACCGACCTGGTGATCTCCAAGCAAACGCCGATCAACGAAAGGTGGAACACGGAGTTCCGCGCCGAATTTTACAACGCCTGGAATCACACGCAGTTCAATAATCCGGACGGAAACTTCACGAATTCAACGTTCGGCCAGGTCTTGAAGGTTCGCGAAGACCCGCGCGTCATCCAGTTTGGTTTGAAGTTCCTGTTCTAGACGATCGCGTGGGCAATGTGAGCGAGGGAGTCCGTCCTGGCGGACCCCTCGCTTTGTTGCGTAGAGAGATGGTGGAGAGGCAGTTGAACATCATGCGTATCCGAAGAAGGGGAATGGGCCAGAAATGAAAATCGTCGTGCTAGGAGCGGGATTGATGGGGCGCGCGGTGGTATACGACCTTAGCGTCGCGCGCGAAGTGAAGAGCATCGTGGTGGCGGATTTCGATCGCGGGCGGGCGCAGGAGGTAGCGCGGAAATTCGGGCGAAGCATCACACGCGGCGCATTCGCGGACGTGCGCGCTACTGGCCAACTGGCAAAACTGCTGCACGGCTGCGACGTGGTGGTGAATTGCACGCAATACAATTGGAATCTGGATGTGATGCGCGCGGCGCTGGCGGCTCGCGTGAATTATATGGACCTGGGCGGCCTGTACCACATGACGAAAAAGCAGTTTGCCCTGGACCGCGATTTCCGCCGCATCGGCAAGTTGGCCATTCCTGGCATGGGCGGCGCGCCGGGAATCACCAACGTGATGGCTCGTGCGCTGGCCGACCCGCTCGATCGCGTGGATGCAATCAAGGTTTACAACGCGGGAGCGGACGAGCAGCGCTACGACAGCCCCATCGCCTATTCGTTTTCGATCGCTACGATTCTGGACGAACTGACCATGGCGCCGGTCCATTTCGTCGGCGGGCGCTACGTCGAGAAAGAGATGCTCTCGGAGCCGGAGACCGAAACGTTTCCGGCGCCCATCGGCAAAATCGTGCTGCGGCATTCGATCCATTCCGAGCTGGGCACGCTGGCCGAGAGTTTTCGCGCGAAAGGCGTGCGCGAGGTATTCTTTAAGATTAATTACGACCCGAAGCTGGTGGGCCTGGTGCGCACGTTGGTGGATGCAGGGTTCACCGATCGTGAACCGATCGCCGTGAACGGCACCCAGGTGGCGCCACGAGCGGTGCTGCTCGCGTTGTTGCAGAAAAAGGCTCCGGCGAAGACGCCACTCGACGTGGAAGCTCTGCGCGTGGTGGTCACCGGCCGCGCCGGCAAGCGCCGCGTCGGTGCGGCCATGGAAATGTGGGCGGATCACACCGATCGGCCGCAATTTTCTGCCGTCGCGCGGGATACTGGTTTTCCAGCCGCGATTGCCGCCGTGATGCACGGACGCGGCGAAATTCCCGGCGTAGGCGTGCAGGCGCCTGAAAACGTAGTTCCGCCGAAACCATTTTTTGGTGAACTCAGAAAACGCGGATTCACATTCCGCCATTGGAACGTAAAAGCTTAGGTCAGTAGCGACAAATCTCAGGGCCGTGCGTCGGCCACAGTACCAGCATTTGGAGGAAGTTATGCACGAAGGCCTGCAGCAGGAAATTGCCACATACGAAAAGCGCACGCCGCGTTCGAAGGCGGCCCACACCAGAGCGGAAGGCCGCTTGCCACTGGGCGTCGCCAGCAACTACCGCGCCTATGATCCGTATCCGATTTTTGTCCGCGATGGAAATGGCGGACGCATCCACGACATTGACGGCAACGAATATCTCGATTTCAATCTTTGCTTCGGCGCGCTGATGGCGGGGCACTGCCATCCTGCGGTGGTCAAGGCCGTGCAAGCAAAGCTAGGCACCGGCACGATGTTCGGGATGCCGCACGATTTGGAATGGGAACTCGCGGAAGAAATCTGCAAGCGCTTTCCAGTCGAAATGGTGCGCTTCAGCAACAGCGGCACGGAATGTACCATGCATGCCGTGCGCCTCGCTCGCGCCGCCACCGGCCGCGATCGCATCATCAAAATGGAAGGCGGCTATCACGGGCTGCACGATTCCGTTCTCGTCTCGCTGAAACCCAAGGCCAGCGAAATCGGCGACCCGAATTTCCCCACCTCGGTTCCGGGCGGCTCCGGAATTCCGAAAGCGACGGTGCAGAACACTTTGATCGCGCAGTTCAACGATATCGCCGGCATCGAGCGCCTCTTCGCCAAATATCCCGGCGAAATCGCTGCGGTGATCGTCGAGCCGATCATGATGAACGTGGGAATCCTGATGCCGGCCGACGGCTATCATCAGGCTCTGCGTGAAATCACAAAGAAGAACGGCGCGCTGCTGATTTTCGACGAAGTAAAAACGGGCGCGAAGCTGGCCTACGGCGGGGCCTGCGAATATTTCAGCGTCAAGCCGGACATCGTCTGCCTGGCCAAATCCATCGGCGGCGGCTTCTCCCTAGCGGCGTTTGCCTCCACACGCGAAGTGATGGGCCAAATTTCCGACCACAAAGTTTTTCATGGCGGCACGTACAACACGAATCCCGTAGCAATGGCCGCCGGCCTCGCCACCTTCCGCGAGGTGTTGACTAAGGACGCCTACACCCACGTCACCAAGCTCAACAAAAAATTGCTCGACGGCTACAACAAGGAAATCAGTAAGACCGGCTTGAACGCCTACACCATCGGCGCAGGCTGCAACGGCGCCCTGATGTTCTTCGACAAGCCCATCCGTAATTATCGCGACTGGCTAAATGCGGATTCCGAATTGTGGCGCCACTATTGGTTCGCGATGGTCAATCGCGGCGTGATGGCTCAGCCCTATTGGTGGGACGAGCAGTGGACCATTTCCGTCGCGCACACTGAAGCGGACATTGACCGGCACATCGCCACGTTCGCCGAAATCGCGCCGGCTCTGGCGAAAGCGCAGAAAGAGCCGCACGTCGCCGCCACCGCCGGCCACTGAGTTTTGCCGCCGGAAGCGTCGGAGGCTATCTCGCTCTTGAGAGCCCCCGGCATTTCCCGGCGAATGTTTCGATTCGCGAGGAGTCCTTTTGGCCGACCCGCTTCCAGTCGCACCAACCGCTGAAACGGTCCATCTGAAGCGTTCGCTCGGCCGTTGGGATCTCGTCGCGTTGTTCGTCGTAGCAGTATTCAACTTGAACGTGGTTCCCAGCATCGCCGCAAACGGCGGAGTCACGGTTTGGCTCTGGCTGGTTTCACTCGTTTTGTTTTTCTGGCCGCAGGGAATTGCCGTCATCGAGCTGGCCCATCGCTATCCCGGTGAAGGCGGCGTTTATTTGTGGGCCAAGGAAGTCTTCGGCGACTTCCACGGGTTTCTTTCCGGTTGGTGCTATTGGACCAACAACATGATGTACGTGCCGACGGTGATGCTTTATTTCGTGGGCGTCTCGGTGTTCGCACTCGGACCCGGGCACCAGGGTCTGGCCGATAATCGCGCCTTCACAGTGGTGGCGTCGCTCGCGTTGATGGCCTTGCTCGTGATTTTGAACATCGTGGGGCTGGGCGTCGGAAAGTGGATTAACAATGTGGGCGGAATCGGCACCGGGATTGCCGCGGCGGTGCTGATCGGCCTGGGCCTGATCGTCTATTCGCGATTCGGAACCACGGTGACCGCCGCGGATTTT
Organism: uncultured Acidobacteriota bacterium; assembly: GCA_963748395.1. Classification (GTDB taxonomy): domain Bacteria; phylum Acidobacteriota; class Terriglobia; order Acidiferrales; family UBA7541; genus Palsa-295. The sequence goes on from CAVVIP010000001.1 coordinate 882,121, forward strand.
CGTATTCCGGCAAATCCGCGATTTGTGCTGAATTCTTTTGGCGTGATTTGTTTTGGATTGGTGGGGCTGGAGCTGGCGTCGGTGATGGGTGACGAAATCAAGGACCCGCAGAAGACTTTGCCAGGCGCCGTCGCCTGGGGCGGCGTGCTCTCCGGAGTGATGTACATCGCGACCACACTGACCTTGCTGATCGCCGTGAGCAAGAACGATATCAATGTGCTGCAGGGAATCGTCCAAGCCGTCAGCCACATGGCCGGGCAGGTGGGCGCGAATTGGATTGTGGCGCCGTTCGCGCTAATGCTGAGTATTTCGATCGCCGGAATCGGGTCGGCTTGGCTGGCGGGTTCAGCGCGCATACCGTTTGTCGCGGGCCTGGATTCCTACATGCCCAGCTGGCTGGGCAAGACGCACCCGCGATTTGCGACGCCGTACGCAGCGCTGATCGTGCAGGGCGTGGTGTCCATGATTCTGGTGCTGGTGAATGCCGTCGGCTCGGGCGTGCAGGAGACGTTTCAGCGGTTGCTGTCGCTGGCCGTGGTGCTGCAGCTTGTTCCGTTTCTGTATATGTTCGGCGCGCTGCTGAAAATTGCCGCGAATCCGGAATCGGGCAAGGGGCTGTATAGCAAGACCGACGTTGTTCCTGGCCGGTGCCAGCGGCCTGGTGACGACTATCGCTCGGCATCGTGCTGGCGTTTTTCCCGGCGCAGCAGATTCAATCGCTGTGGTCGTACGAGACGATGGATGTTCGGCGGCACGGCATTTTTCATCGGCCTCGCCGTATTTTTCTTTTATGTGTACGGCCGCCGCAAAGTGGCGCAAGCCCCGGCGACTGGCATCTAATTCAGGCGGGCAGCAGCAGGAGGCTCTGTGGCAAGCAAGGCTAAGGCGATCGCAGCAAAGAACGCGAAATCAAAAGCGGGCGCGCGCAAATATAAGATGTACATCAACGGCGAATTTGTCGAAGCGCACAGCGGCGGCGTTTTTCCGGTTTACAATCCGTCCACCGAAGAAATCATCGCGGAAGTTCCCGAAGCAGATGAAAAGGATGTGGACCGCGCTGTAGCCGCCGCGAAAGCAGCTTTTAATTCCGGCGCGTGGCCACAAACCACCGCGCAGGACCGCGGCCGCATCCTGTTCCGTCTCGCCGAACGCATTCGCAAGGAAGCCGCGCACCTCGCCGATCTCGAGTGCCGCAATTCCGGTAAGCCCATCGTCGAGGCAGAGTACGACATCGCCGACGCCGCTACCTGCTTCGAATATTACGGCGGCATGGCCACCAAAGTTTTGGGCCACGTGAATCCAGTGCCGGACAACGCGCTGAGCCTCTCGCTGCGGGAACCCATCGGAATCGCCGCGCAGATTATTCCCTGGAACTATCCGCTGCTCATGGCGGCTTGGAAACTCGCGCCGGCCATCGCTGCAGGTTGCTGCTGCGTTTTGAAGCCGGCCGAGCAGACTCCGCTCACTGCGCTGGAGTTCGCGGGATATCTCACGGATGCGGGATTGCCGCCCGGAGTCGTCAACATCATCACCGGGTTCGGTGAAGGCGCAGGCGCGCCGCTGGTAAAGCATCCGGACGTAAACAAAGTTGCCTTCACCGGCAGCGGGGCAGTAGGCAAAGCAATCGTAAAAATGGCCGCGGACACCCTGAAGCGCGTCACGCTGGAACTCGGTGGGAAATCTCCGAACATATTTTTCGCGGACGCGGATTTCGAAGCCGCGATTGACGGTGCGTTGTTTGGCGTCTTTATCAATCAGGGCGAAGTCTGTTCGGCGGGCAGCCGCATCCTGGTGGAGAAGCCGATCTATTCGAAATTTGTCGAAGCCATGGCCTCCAAGGCCAAAAAGATTCGCCTCGGCCCGCCGCTCGAGCGCGAAACGAAGATGGGCCCGCTGGTCAGCAAGGAACAGTTCGATCGGGTCAGCGCCTATCAGGAAATCGGCAAGAAGGAAGCGAAGCTCGCGGCCGGAGGAGGCCGCCCGTCGTCTATGAAGCATGGCTACTACGTGGAGCCCACGATTTTCTATGACGTGGATAATTCCGCGCGCATCGCGCGAGAAGAAATCTTTGGCCCGGTGGCGACCGTGATTCCATTCACGAATGAAGCCGACGCCATCAAAATCGCGAACGACACCCCGTACGGTCTGGCGGCAGCGGTCTGGTCGCGCGACATTTTCAAGGCGTTTCGCGTGGTGAAGGCTCTGCGCGCGGGAATTGTCTGGGTGAATCACATGCAACCGACGTACGTGGAAGCGCCATGGGGTGGCTACAAGCAATCCGGTTTCGGCCGCGAGCTCGGCCCATGGGGCATCGAAGAATATCTCGAGACGAAGCAAGTGCACATCAATCTGAACGAACAGCCTATCGGATGGTACTAACATGTCCACAATCCAATTGCGCACAGCGGTACCGGGGCCCAAATCGCTAGAACTGATGCGGCGGCGCCAGGCGGCGGTGCCGCGCGGCGTCGGCCATGCCACGCCGATTTTCGCGGCGCGTGCGGAAGGCGCGATTCTGGAAGATGTGGACGGCAATCGCTTCCTCGATTTCGCGGGCGGGATCGGTGTGCAGAATGTGGGCCACCGTTCGCCTCGCGTGGTTGCGGCCATCCGCGAGCAGTTGGACGCCTTCATCCACACTTGTTTCAGCGTCGCGCCCTACGAGAAATACATTGCGCTGGCGGAAAAGCTGAATTCGCTGGTCCCTGGCGATTTCGCGAAGAAAACAATTCTGCTGAATAGCGGCGCGGAGGCCATTGAAAATGCCGTGAAGATTGCGCGTGCTTATACGCACCGCCCAGCGATTATTTGTTTTGAAGACGCTTTTCACGGTCGCACGATGCTGACCATGTCTCTCACCAGCAAGACCCATCCCTACAAAGCCGGCTTTGAGCCTTTCGCCGCGGACATTTATCGCATTCCATACGCGTATTGCTACCGCTGCTCGTATTCTTTGCAGTATCCCAGCTGCAATGTTTTCTGCGCCCACCATCTGGAAGACACCTTTAAGCGCACGGTGGCCTCTGAAGCTGTTGCGGCGGTCGTCGTCGAGCCGGTCCTGGGTGAAGGCGGCTTTGTGGCGCCGCCGCGTGAGTTTTTCCCTGTGCTGCAGGAAATCTGCAAACGGCACGAAATTCTTTTCATCGCAGACGAAGTGCAAACGGGATTCGGGCGCACCGGCGCGATGTTTGCCTCGGAACGCTACGGAATTACTCCGGATATTCTGGTGAGCGCGAAATCCGTCGCTGCGGGGATGCCGCTCGCCGCGGTCACTGGCCGCGCGGAGATAATGGATGCGCCGGGAGTGGGTGGATTGGGCGGCACGTACGGTGGGAATCCGCTGGCGTGCGCGGCGGCCCTGGCGGCCATTGAGACCCTCGAGCGCGAAAATCTTTCCGCGCGAGCCGAGCAACTGGGCGTTCGATTTGAATCGCGTGCCAAAGAATGGAAGAAGCGGTGGCCGCTGATCGGCGACGTGCGTGGCCTGGGCGCGATGCGAGCGCTGGAGTTGGTGCGTTCCGCCGATCAGCGCGAGCCCGCCAAGCAAGAGACCGAAGAGGTGTTGCGTCATTGCCGCGAGCGCGGTCTGATCTTGTTGTCCGCCGGAACCTACGGCAATGTGTTGCGTGTGCTGGTGCCGCTGGTCATCACCACGGAACAGTTTGACGAGGGGCTGAACGTGCTGGAGTCCGCGCTTGCGATCGTCGCCGAATCACACGTGGAAACGGCTCCGCGCCACGCGTAGTACACACGCAACCCTTTGCATTTCGCGCGGCACAAGTGCATGATGAATCTGTGAAATTGTCGAACCCAACCCGCGGCCGATCCAGCACCCCGTGCCCCTACCTTCCAGCGGGTCGCGCCGCCGTCGGCCACCTCCAAAGCCACCAATTTCTATTCGATACAAATGAACGGTTTTCTCATACCTCTAATTTCGCAACTCGCACAAAACAAACCACTTCATTTTTTCTATTCGATACAAATGAACGGTCACTAATCACTACTCACCAATCACCAATCACCGCACACGTGCCGAATTTGCAGCTTTCAAACACGCTCCTCGATTCGTGGCAGTGTGAGTCTAAGGACGATTTATGGGAACGGCAATAAAAGTACCGGTCAAGACTCGGGGATTCTATCTCGACGGTAAGTGGCTGACCGAAGGCGAGCGTTTTGAAGTTCTCGCGCCCTACGACCGCGCCGTAGTGGGCGCGTCTTACCGCGCCACCGCTGCACACGCCGAGCAAGCCGTGCTTGCCGCCCAGCGAGCATTTCAAATCACGCGCAAAATGGCCGCCTACGAACGGCAGGCAATTCTTCGCGCCATTTCTGATGGAATCAAGACGCGCAGCGAAGAATTCGCACGGCTGATCGCGCTGGAAGCAGGGAAGCCCGTCCGCACGGCGCGTGTCGAAGTGGATCGCGCGATTTTCACGTTCGCCGTGGCGGCGGAAGAGGCTACACGCATCGGCGGCGAGTGGCTGCCGCTCGATTGGCAGGCCTCCACAGCCGGCCGAGCCGGAATCGTGCGCCGCTTCGCGCTGGGCCCGATTCTGGCCATCACACCGTTCAATTTTCCGCTCAACCTGGTAGCGCATAAAGTGGCGCCGGCGATTGCCGCCGGTTGCACCACGGTGCTGAAGCCTGCGCCGCAAACTCCGCTTACGTCTTTGCTGCTTGCAGAAGTAATCGAACAAGCTGGGCTGCCCGCCGGCGCTTTGAATGTGCTGCCGCTCGCGAATCAGGAAGCCGAAAAATTGGTCGGCGACGATCGCCTGAAAATGCTGACCTTCACAGGAAGCGTGCCGGTAGGCTGGGCGTTGAAAGGGAAGTCCGGAAAGAAAAAAGTGACGCTGGAGCTAGGCGGCAATGCCGGAGTGATCGTCCATTCCGATGCTGACGTAGACGTCGCGGCGGATCGCTGCGTCGTGGGCGGTTTTTCCTATGCCGGACAGAGCTGCATTTCCGTGCAGCGGATTTACGTACAGCGCACGGTCCACGAGCAATTTGTGGCGCGGCTGCTTGCGGGCGTGAAGAAGCTCACGGTCGGCGACCCGCTCGATGAAGCCACCGATGTGGGTCCAATGATCAGCGAAGACGCGGCGCGGCGTGCGGCTTCCTGGATTGAAGAGGCTGTCGCCGGCGGCGCCAAGTTGCTAGCAGGTAGTGGGCGCCAGGGTTCAGTGCTCGAGCCCACAGTGTTGACGAGTACCCGCGCCGACATGAAAGTGAGCTGCCAAGAGGTTTTCGCGCCGGTAGTGATTGTGGAGCCGTACGACGAATTCGCCGACGCCATCCGGCGCGTGAACGATTCGCCTTTCGGATTGCAAGCCGGTGTTTTCACGCGCGATTCGAAGCTGCTATTTTCGGCGTTTGAAAATTTGGAAGTGGGTGGCGTGATCGCTGGCGATATGTCGTCCTTCCGGATTGACCATATGCCGTACGGCGGCGTAAAGGATTCCGGGATTGGCCGCGAAGGCCTGCGCTACGCGATTGAAGAGATGACCGAGCCGCGGATCCTTGTTCTGAATCTGGGCTAGCACGCGCGATCGCTTCAGCGGTTTGGTGCGGAGGCGCAGACGTAGAAAGAGAATTCAACGCATGCCGCGGCTCATGTTATATTTATTTTTCAACCGCAGCCGGTAACAGCAACGACGCGGCTACCGTTACCGCCAGAATTCCAACAATAACTCCCAGCGAAATTGGCGCGGAAATCGGCAGCCATTCGCTCAGCGTCATTTTTGCGCCGACGAAAACAAGAATCGCCGCAAGTCCCTGATGCAAGAAGCGGAATCGCGGCAGCAGATCTGCCAGCGCGAAATACAGAGCACGCAAACCCAGAATCGCGAACACATTCGACGAGTAAACGACGAAAGCGTTGCGCGTGATTGCCAGAACTGCCGGGACCGAATCCACCGCGAAAATAATGTCCATCGCTTCCACTGCCACCAGTGCCAGAAACAGCGGCGTGGCAATCCATTTCCCGGCTTGCTTGACGAAGAAGCGCTCGCCCTCGAAATGGTCCGTGACCGGAATGATCCGCCGCGCCATGCGCACCAGCGGATTGCGATCAGGCCGCACCACGCGCTTGCTCGGGAAAAACATCTTCAGACCGGTGAGCAATAGCAGCGCGCCAAACACATATAGAACCGCGTGAAACGACTGCAGCAACTCCACTCCCGCGAGAACGAAGACAGCGCGCATCACCAGCGCGCCAATCACTCCCAGGAACAGAACTCTGTGTTGCGACTGGCGCGGAACGTGGAACGACTGGAAGATCAGCAGAAAAACGAAGATGTTGTCCACGCTGAGGGATTTTTCCACCAGATAGCCGGTGAGAAATTCGACACCCACCTGCGGTCCTTGAGAGAAGTACAGCCACAGATTGAAGAGCAGCGACACGGAAATCCACGCCGCGCTTTCCAGCAGCGCTTCTCGGAGCCCAATGACATGATTCTTGCGATGAAACACGCCAAGATCAATCAGCAGCGCCGCAGCCGTCGCGATGGCGAAGACGATCCAGACGTGGATGGGAGTTCCGAGCATTCGGGTATTGGCGCTCTGAAGCGGTTCACTAGTCTAACCGGGCCGCGCCCGCGAATGAAGACCGATATTGCGCTTCGCCGCAGGTTGAACGTCTTCAATGCTCGAGCGCGCAAAAAGCATTCCGCAGAGCGAATGCGCTAAGACGTGGATGGTTCAGTCGAGATTTACGGCGAGAAGTGCAGGGGGATTTCGTGCTGACGTCGGATCCGTGCACTCAGGCGGGAAGCGAGCCATTCCATGAGGTGCTAACTTTGGAATGGCGGGGACGACGGGACTCGAACCCGCGACCTCTGCCGTGACAGGGCAGCGTTCTAACCAACTGAACTACGTCCCCCGCGTGAGAAACAATCCGATGGTGGGCGGTCACGGATTTGAACCGCGGACCTTCCCGGTGTAAGCGGGACGCTCTAACCGCTGAGCTAACCGCCCCTCGAACGAAACCATCGTAACAGACTCCGGAGGCCGGACGCTAGACCCGCGAGAGTGACTTCCAAAGATTTTTTCGAGCGTCCATTCGAGCGAAATCTGGCTAAAAATCGGGCGGAATTCGCTCTCCAAATTTCGGCCACAAACTCCGCATTTTTCCGTCCAAATTTGCCGCGCCTCTTTCCCGCTAACTCATTCACAGCAATACACCTGTCCCTTAGTACAGGAGCAAAAAATTGCCTGTCCGTCGGTACAGGTTTCTCCGAAGCGTATCGGATGTTAGCAGATTCACCACGAGCGTCGCACCCGGTGACTATTTTCGGCACCTGCCCATGCTACGCTGCCTAATCGGGTGGGTTCTAGTACCACTCTCGGATACTCATGTCTTCACGACTTGGCGAAATACTTGTCAAAGACAGTCTGATCACTGCTGATCAGCTCAGGCAGGCGCTCGAGCACCAGAAGAAGACTGGTGGGCGGCTGGGAACGTGCCTGGTGAAGCTCGGCTTGGTCAGCGATGACGATATTACCGCGGTCCTTTCGCGTCAGTACGGCGTGCCTTCCATCAATTTGAAATTCTACGAAGTAGATCCCGCGGTCATCAAGCTGGTGCCCCAGGAAACGGCGATTCGCTACCAGATCGTGCCGCTTTCTCGCGTGGGCTCCACTTTGACCATCGCGATGACCGACCCCACCAACGTGTTCGCCATGGACGACATCAAGTTCATGACGGGCTTCAACGTGGAGCCGGTGGTTGCGTCAGAAACCGCGATCAGCGAAGCCATCCACAAATTCTATGGCGATGTCGAGAGCGTTGAACAGCTCGACAAAGTAATGAAGGACCTGGCGGGCGACGAGGCGTCGCTGGAACTCTCGGCGGAAGAAGCCGAGATGGACCTGGCGACTCTGGAGAAAGCCGCCGAAGAAGCTCCCATCATCAAGCTGGTCAACCTGATTCTCACGGACGCCGTCAAGCGCGGCGCGAGCGACATTCACGTCGAGCCCTACGAAAAGGAATACCGCGTGCGCTTCCGTGTGGACGGCATTCTGCAAAACGTGATGGCGCCGCCCATGAAATTGAAGGACGCGATCACCAGCCGCGTAAAGATCATGGCCAAGCTGGACATCAGCGAAAAGCGGCTGCCGCAAGACGGCCGCATCATGATCAAGTACCTCAAGGACGGAAAGAAGAAAGAACTCGACTTCCGCGTCTCCACCGTCCCGACGTTGTTCGGCGAAAAAATCGTCATGCGCTTGCTGGACAAGGAAAACCTGCGCTTGGACATGACGAAGCTGGGTTTCGAGCAGGAATCCTTGACCAAGTTCGAGCGCCAAATTCTGAAACCGTACGGGATGGTGCTGGTCACAGGGCCTACTGGTTCCGGCAAGACCAACACACTGTATTCGTCTGTGGCGCGCCTGAATACCTCGGAAACGAACATTATGACCGCCGAAGACCCGGTCGAATTCCAACTCCCCGGCATTAACCAGGTGCAGATGAAGGAGCAGATCGGATTGAATTTCGCTTCCGCTCTGCGCGCTTTCTTGCGGCAAGACCCCAACATCATTCTGGTCGGCGAAATCCGCGACTTTGAAACGGCAGAAATTGCCGTGAAAGCGGCCCTCACGGGCCACTTAGTGCTTTCCACGCTACACACCAATGATGCGCCCTCTACGATCAGCCGATTGATGAATATGGGTATTGAGCCGTTCCTGGTGGCCACCTCGGTGAACCTGATTTGCGCGCAACGCCTGGTTCGCCGCATCTGCGCGGGCTGCAAAGAGCCACTGCAGATACTGCCGCAGGCACTGATTGACGCCGGCTACACCAAGGACGAAGCGGATAAGACGGTCATTCAGCACGGCCGCGGATGCGGCACCTGCAACAACACAGGTTACAAGGGCCGCGTGGGTCTGTATGAGGTGATGGAGATCAACGACGATTTACGCGAGCTGATCCTGGTGGGTGCGTCGGCGCTGGAAATCAAGAAGAAGGCTTTGGAAACGGGGATGATCACGTTGCGGCGCAGCGGGCTAATTAAATGCGCGCTGGGTCTAACCACACTCGAAGAAGTCGTGCGCGAAACAGTTCTGTAAGTGGAGGAAATATGGCTGGCATCACATTAAGCGAGCTCTTGAAGAAAATGATCGAAATGTCTGGCAGCGACTTGCACCTTTCCACCAACAGCGCACCGCGCATTCGCGTGCACGGAAAACTGCGCCCGCTGGACATGCCTCCGCTGACCGCGGCGGACACCAAAGCGCTCGCATACAGCGTGCTCACGGACGTGCAGAAGCACCGGCTGGAGGAAAACCTGGAGCTGGACTTTTCCTTCGGATTGAAGAGCCTGGCGCGCTTCCGCGGCAACATTTTCCATCAACGCGGAGCGGTCGCCGCCGTGTTCCGTACGATTCCGTGGGAAATCAAGACCTTCGACGCACTGGGGCTGCCTGCCGTCGTGCGCGGATTGTGCGATAAGCCGCGCGGACTGGTGCTGGTGACCGGGCCCACGGGTTCCGGAAAATCCACCACGCTCGCGGCCATGCTCGACAAGATCAACAACGAGCATGAAGAGCACATGATCACCATCGAAGATCCCATTGAGTTCCTGCACAACCACAAGAAGTGCCTGGTGAACCAGCGCGAAGTTCACTCCGATACACACTCGTTTTCAAACTCGTTGCGCGCAGCGCTGCGCGAAGATCCCGACGTGGTGCTGATCGGCGAAATGCGCGACCTGGAAACGATCGAATCCGCTCTGCGCATCGCCGAGACGGGCCACTTGACGTTTGCGACCTTGCACACGAATTCGGCTGTTTCCACCATCAACCGTATCGTGGACGTTTTTCCCGCGCACCAGCAGCCGCAAGTCCGCGCGCAACTCTCCATGGTGCTGGAAGGCATTCTTTGCCAATCGCTGCTCCCGAAGATTGATGGCCGCGGCCGCGCCATGGTGATGGAAATCCTGATCCCCACCGCCGCCATTCGCAACCTGATCCGCGAGGACAAGATTCACCAAATCTATTCAGCCATGCAGACCGGCACGGGCCAGTCCGGCATGCAGACTTTTAACCAGAGCCTGGCGAACGCCTATTACCAGAAATTAATCACCTTGGAAGTGGCGCTGGCCCGGTCTTCGAACCCAGATGAATTGCAGGACCTGATCAACCGTGGAGTGACCTCGCCGCAGCCTGGTGCCGGCAAGGTTCCTGTACGCCGTTGAGGCAGCCTGTAGTCGAGACAGTTTGAGAGGAGGTACTTAGTCATGCCGGTGTTTACATATCGCGGAACCAATAAGACGGGCGCTACCGTCCAGGGGGAACGCACGGCGGGCACCAAGGCCGAGCTGAAGGCCACCCTGCAACGGGAGCAGATCAACGTCAACAAGCTCTCGGAGAAGGGCAAGGAATTTAATATTCCTTCCTTCGGCGGCGGCGTGGACTCCAAGGAGCTGGCCATCTTCACGCGCCAGTTCTCGGTGATGATTGACGCCGGCTTGCCGCTGGTGCAGTGCCTGGAGATTCTCGCTGGACAGCAGGAGAACATCACGTTCCAGAAGATTCTCAACGGCGTGCGCGGCTCGGTGGAAGGTGGCGCCACTCTCTCTGCCTCCATGAAGCAGTATGAGAAGGTCTTCGACCCTCTCTACTACAACATGGTGGAAGCCGGCGAGACGGGCGGTATTTTGGACACTATTCTGCAGCGCCTCTCCAGCTACATCGAAAAGAACGTAAAGCTGAAGCGCGCCGTGCAGTCGGCGATGATCTATCCGATCGCCGTGTTGGGTATCGCGGGCGGCGTCATCATCCTGCTGCTGTGGAAAGTGGTTCCGATTTTCACGCAGTTGTTCAACGGCCTCGGTGTGGACCTGCCGTTGCCCACGCGCATCGTGATCATGCTGAGCAACTTCGTTGGCAGCATCTACGGCTTCATCATCGCGCTGTTCTTTGCCGGCGGCGTGTTTGCCCTGAAGTCGTGGTACGGGACTCCGCAAGGCCGTATGGCGATTGACACCATCATCTTGAAGATTCCGCTGATCGGTCCGCTGATGAGGAAGATTGCCGTGGCGCGCTTTACGCGAACGCTCGGCACACTGATCTCGAGCGGCGTGCCCATTCTGGAAGGCTTGGACATTACCGCGCGCACGTCTGGTAACGCGGTGGTGGAGCGAGCCATTTCGCAGACTCGCAAAGCGGTAGAAGCCGGGCGCTCGCTGGTGGATCCGTTGAAGGACACCGGAGTATTTCCCGGCATGGTGACGCAGATGATCGGCGTCGGCGAACAGACTGGCGCGATGGACGCGATGCTGCAGAAAATCGCGGACTTCTACGAGGATGAAGTGGACGCAGCCGTGAAAGACCTTCTGACGGCCATGGAACCCATCATGATCGTGGTGTTGGGCGTGGTCGTCGGCGGCATCGTCATCTCCATGTACCTACCTTTGTTCTCGTTGATCGGCAAACTGGCAAGCCACTAGAACCCGTGCGCTGCCGACCGCAGCCAGGCGCCTCCCAGCCGGGGCGCCTCAGGTCGCGTGTCGCAATTCCAGCCGCGCGGCTGCAAACGGGGTTGATGTGCAAGTCGCGCCGGTGGCGCGGGAAAAATCTGAAATGAAATCCACGCCCAATGTGAGCGAATGGCTATCCTGGCTGGGACGCGTCCGCTTCCTGGCCATTACCTTCCTCGTGGGCATCGTAATCGCGGCGCGGAACCTGACGCCGATGTCGTTGCCGTTGCGTCCGTTCGTGCAGTTGATCGCGCTGTGGTACACACTGGCGATTTTCTACGTAATTCTGCGGCGCTGGGTGCCGCAAGCGCGCTGGCACGCACCGCTGCAAATTGCCTGCGACTTGCTGTCGGTTACCGGCATCGTGTACGTCACCGGCATGCAGGACAGTTACTTCGTGTCTTTGTACTTGCTGGCGATTTTGATGGCCAGCGTCCTGTTTTCGCGGCGAGGAGTCTTCCTTGTCGCCGGATTCGGCTTCATTCTGCTGGGCGGTGCGCTGGAGCTGACTTCCTACGGCGTGCTGCCGCGCACAGCGACTTCGACGCCCACGCTGCTGGCGCTGGACTCCTGGCTGGCCAGCAACTTTTTTGCGTTTTTCGCCGTGGCCTACCTCGGCAGTTTGCTGGCACAGACGCTGCGCAAGAAGGGCGTGGAACTTGAGGCCAAAAGCGAAGAGCTGAAAGACCTGCAGACTTTTAATCAGGACATCATTGAATCCATGCGCGGCGGATTGCTCACTACGGACATGGACGGCCGCATCCTGGTGATGAATCGCGCCGGCGCGGAGATTATCGGCTCCGGCCTGGGACTGCATCGCGGCGAAAAAATTGCCGACATTTTTCCTGGCTTCTGGCCCGTGGAACACGACGAGCAGGGAAATCCTCTCGCCTCGCGCAAGGAAATCGAACACAAGACTCCCGAAGGCACGTCCAAGTTTCTGGGCCTTTCGATTTCGCCATTGCGCACGGCGCAAAACCAGAACATGGGTTTCGTTTATAACTTTCAGGATTTGACGGAACTGAAGCGCCTGGAACGGGAAGTCGTTACCAAAGAACGCATGGCGGCGCTGGGCCGGCTTTCCGCGGCCATTGCGCACGAAATTCGCCAGCCGCTGACGGCCATGACCGGCGCGCTGAAGGAGCTGGCGCGATTGGCTCCGCTGGACGAGGATGATAAAAAATTGGTGCACATCGTCAGCCGGGAATCGCAGCGCCTGAATCAAATCATCACAGACTTCCTGGACTATTCTCGCGTGAAGACCTACCACTTCGCGGATATTGACGTGGTGGCCCTGTTCGAGGAGACGCTGCTGTTGCTGGAACATGACGCCACTGCCGCAGGCAAGCTGCGGATCGTGCGGGAGTTCAAGATTCGAAGTTTGCGCGCGCGCGCTGACCGCGACGCCCTCAAGCAGGTGTTCTGGAACCTCTGCAACAACGCTCTGCGCGCGATGCCTGCGGGCGGCGTGCTCACCGTAAGCATAGACGCCGACGAAAACTGGGCGCGCATACAAATCGGCGACACTGGAATCGGAATCGACCCGGCGCAGGCCACACGAATCTTCGAGCCGTTTCAATCGGGATTTACGGGCGGGACGGGATTGGGCCTGGCCATCGTCTACCAAATCTTGCAAGCGCATCGCGGACGCATTCGCGTGGAATCCGAAGAGGGGCCCGGGGCGCAGTTTGTGGTGGAAATACCGCGCGCCGCGCGCACGAAAGCTGCCGCGCTGAAGCCGCAGGAAACCACTGACCGCGAGCCGCACCTTCGCTTGGTGGGGAAGGGGTAACGCGCCATGGCCCACCTGCTGGTTGTTGACGACGAACCCTCCATCTGCGAACTGCTGGAAATCAGTTTCCGCAAGGAAGGCCACAAGGTCGAAGTGGTGTCTAACGGCCAGGCCGCCAAGCGCCGGCTCGCCGCGCAAGTTTTCGATATCGTGATTTCCGATATTTGCATGCCTGATATGGACGGCGTGGAACTGCTGCAATACTCGAAGGAAGTCTCGCCTTCCACGATCTTCATTCTGATTACCGGTGTGCCGACGGTGGATACGGCGATTGATGCCGTCAATTTCGGCGCGGACCGCTACGTCGTCAAGGGCGACCGTCTTCTGGACGAGCTTCGTCCCGCGGTGAAGCGCATCGCCGAAAATCAAGCTCTGCGCAAGGAAGCGGGCGAACTGCGCCGCCAGTTGCGCCGCTTTACCGGGTTCGATCACATTATTGGCGCCAGCCCGAAGATGCGGGATCTCTTTGACCTGATCGAGACGATCGCGCCGCAATCCAGCCGCGTGCTGATTACCGGAGAGAGCGGCACTGGCAAGGAGCTGGTGGCGCGCGCCATCCACGAAAATAGCGTTCGCGCGAAGGCTCCCTTCATCACAATCAACTGCGGCGCGTTTCCGGAAACTTTGCTGGAATCCGAACTATTCGGCTACCTGCGCGGATCTTTCACGGGCGCGAACGAAAACCGCCACGGATTATTTCAGGCTGCCGATGGCGGCACGCTGTTCATGGACGAGATCGGCAACATGAGCTTGACCATGCAGGTGAAGCTTTACCGCGTGCTGCAGGAAGGCAAGGTGCGGCCGCTGGGCAGCACGGAAGAAAGCGATGTGGACGTGCGCGTGATCGCCGCGACCAACAAGGATTTTGCCAAGGAAATTGCCGAGGGCAGATTTCGCGAAGATCTCTATTACCGCTTGAGCGTAATTCCCATACATCTTCCTCCGCTGCGCGAGCGGCGCGAGGATATTCCGCTGCTGGCGCGGTCGTTCCTGGATCGCTATTCCAAATCCATGGGGAAGAAAATCGAGGGCATTGAGCCGGAAGCGATGCGCCGCCTGGAAGTGTACGACTGGCCCGGAAACGTGCGCGAGCTGGAGAACACCATTGAGCGGGCCGTGGCGCTGGAAGGCTCGGCACGGATCACAGCCGAAGGCTTGCCGGCGCGGATCCGCGACCACTATCAGGAAGAGGTGTCGCATCATTCCGGAAACGGCAATGGCAGCGGCAACGGACACGGTTCGATCCTTCCCGCAGAGGGAATTGATCTGGAAGTTTACATTCAGCAGCTGGAGCGCTCCTTCTTGCTGGCCGCGATGGAGCGTTCGGGCGGAATTCGTACGCGCGCTGCCGATACGTTGAAAATGTCTTACCGGTCGTTCCGCCATTACGCCAAGAAGTACGGAATTTAAGGCCGTGCTGGTAAATCCCGTACCCAGCGCCCCTGTGGCTCAGAGCGGTTCGCCGAAACGAGCCTCGCAAAGGGGGCGTTCCGGATTGGCTGCGGAACATTCCACGCGCGACTGGTCACGGACGTTTTTATTTGATTTGGCCTGGCTGGCGTTTTTCTTCAGCGTGCGACTGCTCTTCGCCGCGTTCATTCTGCTCACTTCGGTGTACTGCCTTCTGTTGTACATCCCTTTTGCTTACCTGGGGTTTCTGCGCGACCCGGCGATGAATTGGATCTTCGTATTCGTCGAGTTTCATGCGGTTGCGTATTCCGTGCTGCTGGCTGGTGTGGCGGTATCGCTTGTCCCGGCGATGCGCGCGGAAAATACGCGAGTGTCGGCCATCGGATTCGTGCTGCTCAATGCTGTTTTTTGCGCCTATCAGCTCGCCGGGCACGGCTTGGCGACGGTCACTCCCAACATCTTCAGCATCCTGTGGAGCATGGCGGCGCTATTTCCACTGGTCTGGGTGATTGCCATTGACCTGCAGGGCATCGATCACCAAGCGCTGTGGGCTTACTATGATGAGTCGGAACCACTGGAACTGGGAACCAGCCTGGTTGCCGCATTAGCCGTCACATTCGCTTTCGCGATCGCCGGGGTTTTTCTTTGCTTCACTCACGCCCAGCAGATTCGTTTGGCGGATTCACTCGGCGCGTTTGTGGCGAGCTTGCTGTTTCTCACCGCCATTTTTTCGACCTTCGGCGTCGGAGCGTTCTTGCTGGCGCAGGTCTGCCGGCGCTTGCCGTGGCCGCGGCGGGCATATGCGATTGCGAGCTGGCTGGTTTGCTGGATTTTGTGCGCACAGGTGCTGCGCGCGATCGTCCTGCCATCCATTTCATTCGAGGGCAGGATGGCAGATTTCTTTTCGATCGTGTTTGCGGGATGCGTGCTTTTCGTCGTTTTCGGAATCACAGCGAAAGCGCGCGACGTCGTAGCTAAAGTTGTCTTGCGGCGCTCGAGTTGGCTGAGTCCCGTATGGCGAGGCGCGGCAGTAGTAGCGATTTTGTGCGCGGCTGCATACGCGATTCCCGTTGTCTTCGGGACGAGGGATTGGGATTTCGTGCTGCAGAAAACCTCGGTGATGCTGTTGTGGTCGTTTGCGGCCGCAGCGTTCTGCTGGGCTGGCGTGCGATGGCGGATCAAGCGAGGCGCTATCGCGATTGCGGCGGTGCTAGTTGTTCTGGCGTGCGATGTGACGGTGCTGAAGGCTGTCTCGGTGAGTGCGCAAGGCAGCTGGTCTGACGCGCTGGAGGGCTATGCAGGCAACGATATTTCGCTCAAGACGGCATACGCCGTGGTGGCGCGGTCAGTGGCCAGCGACAATTACGATGCCTTTTACGGTTTCCTGAAAAGCCGCACGAACATACGCGAGCCGGAAGCGCCGGCGAACGTAAGCCTGGTGGCGAATATGGGTTCTTCAAGCGGCGCGAAGCCGAACATCTTTATTTTTGTGATTGACAGTCTGCGCCGGGATTTTCTTTCGCCGTACAATCCCACGATCACCACCACGCCGGAATTTGCAAAGTTCGCAAACGATAGCGTCGTTTTTGAAAATGCGTTCACGCGTTACGCGGGCACTGCTCTTTCGGAGCCCGCCATATGGGTGGGCGCGATGCAGTTGCACAAACAATACGTCGAGCCGTTCTACCCCATGAATAACTTGCAGAAATTGGTGGAGGCAGAGGGTTACCACAGCTATGTAAGCCTCGATCCCATTCTGCAGCGCGTTGTTGCGAAGTCTCCGTCGCTCACGGAACTGGACGGTAATCTGAAAGTGATGAGCGAATACGACTATGCGGTGGCCACCGGCGCCGGCGCGGCTTCTGCTGCGAGCTCGACAAAGAGCCGAAAAAGCTGGAGCACCCTCGACTTTGTCTCCACTCTCGGTGAGCTTGAGGCCAAGCTGGACGCAAGGCCCG
This sequence comes from uncultured Acidobacteriota bacterium, assembly GCA_963748395.1. Taxonomy (GTDB): domain Bacteria; phylum Acidobacteriota; class Terriglobia; order Acidiferrales; family UBA7541; genus Palsa-295. The sequence goes on from CAVVIP010000001.1 coordinate 898,761, forward strand.
ACAAGCACGAACCGGTATTTGTTTATACGCAGCCGCAAAATATTCACACACTGACGCTGGAGCAATCGAGCAGCGGCAAGAGCAGGCGTGAAATCAGCGCCGACGAAATTCAGCGGATGGACGGCGCGTTCGGGCGGTTCATCGAGTTTCTGAAGTCGCGCGGGCTGTACGACAACAGCATCGTGATCATCACTTCCGATCACGGAGATTCCTACGGGGAGTTTGGCCGTTTTGGCCACGCCGATTTTCTTTTTCCGGAAGTGATCCGCATTCCGCTGATCATTCATCTGCCGCCCGAGCTGCGGAGGCAAGCCGCGTACGACCCATGCAGCGTGGTATTTTCGTTGGACATCACGCCGAGCCTGTACTACTTGCTCGGGCACCGACCCACGACAAACCGCGAGCTTTTCGGGCGCCCCTTGTTCACGCAAACGCTGGAAGAGCAGGGAAGTTACGAACGTGAACACTATCTGCTGGCCTCAAGCTACGCGCCGGTGTATGGAATCCTGGGTGGGAACGGCCACAGCCTGTTCATCGTGGATGCGGTGAATCAGAAGAATTATTTCTATGACCTAGCTGTTGATTCACAGGGTGTACACAATCGAGTGACACCGCGGATCCGCGACGAAAACGAAGCGTTGATTCGGGAGCAACTTGGGTTGATTGACCGGCTGTACGGCGCAGCGGCGAAATAGCTGGTGTCCGCAGCGAACGAGTTACGCGGGTGCAGTGCCATTCTGGTGCAACGTGTTCAGCAGCAGGGGTTTCCGTTCGCGAACGCAGCCGCAACGAGTCGGTTTAAACTGCCGTAAAATGTCAGCTTTCCGGCGTTTTATGGGACGGCATGAGGACGATTCGATTTTCCGCACCGAGCAGGGTGCCATAACAGATTGAAAAGAAGCAAGATAGGTGCGGTTGGCGTATCGGTTATGACATACGATGTGGATGGCCCCTGCCGTGCAATTGAGTAGCTGTACCCCGCCAGGGAGTATGTCTGATTAGTTGGGGCCAAGGCTCCTAGGAGATTTAATGAAGAGGCATCAGAAGGGTTTTTCGTTGATTGAGTTGCTTATTGTCGTGGCTATTATTTTAATCATCGCGGCCATCGCAATTCCTAACTTGCTTCGCGCGCGCATTGCGGCTAACGAAGCTTCGGCTGTCGGTTCGATCCGCTCCGTCGTTACCGCCGAGGTATCTTACTCCTCGACGTGGGGAGTCGGTTTCGCGACAGCAATCACCAATCTTGGTGGTGCGCTTCCTTGCACCGCTTCATCGACGACGGCTTGCATTCTCGATCCGATCATCACCGTCACGGGCATCAAGAGCGGCTATAAACTGACGGCCACAGGTGCGGGCGGTGCGGGAACTGCAACCAACCCGAACACCTCGTTTGAAGCCGCGGCCGTTCCGGTCACGGTGGGAACGACGGGTCAGCGCACGTTCTGCTCCGATGAATCCGGTGTGGTCCGCTTCGATCCAGCGGGCGGCGCGGATCCTGCGACAGATACGAAGTGCCAAGGTTTGACGGCACTGCAGTAGTCAGCAGTTTGGCAGCGACGGGAAGGAAGCGAACCTTCCTTCCCGTTTTCTTACGCGGACAATATCTTGAGTAGATGTGGGAAGGGGTTCAAGGGTACTAGGGGTCACGGGTGCGGTAGCAGCGAGTTTCAAGATCCTAGGCGGGAAGTGCTTCAATTAGGCCCGGCTTGCCCAAGCTGGGAGCGCGCTTCCAGAGGAAGATTTTAGACATCATGTGCCTCGAGAACAAAAATCGGAAGGCGGTACGCGGGACGTTCTCACAAAGAGGATTTTCGCTGATCGAGCTCCTCGTGGTTGTCGCGATCATTCTGATCATCGCGGCAATTGCGATTCCCAGCCTGCTGAATTCACGCATCGCTGCGAACGAAGCCGCAGCGGCCGTGACGGTGCGCACCATTACCACGGCGTCCATGACCTATAGCTCGACGTATGGAAATGGGTTTCCCCAGACTCTTGCGATACTCGGCGGTCCGCCGGCTGGGCCCGCCACATGCAATCAAGCGGTTCTGTTGGATGACATCATTACGACCGCGCCCAACCAGAAGAGCGGGTTCGCTTTCGCCTTTACTGCCGTGGGGCCGCCAGTCGTCCCACCGCTCGGCTGCGGCGCGCCAGGTTCCAACGCTTATCTGGTCACTGCGACTCCGGTTACCGAGAATCTGACGGGAATCCGCAGCTTCTGCAGCGATGAACCGGGCACGATTCATTACGATACGACCGGCGGCACCCCAGGCACGCAATCTGCCTGCGAAGCGTTGCCGGCGTTGCAGTAATTCGTCAAACTTAGTGCCGCGCTGAGCGCGGCCTTGAGAGTCCGCCACAGAGGGCCCATGGCTAACATGTCCATGGGTCCTTTGCTTTTGCGTCCTCGCTCCGGTAGCCCACTAACCTTCCCTCCAGCCACCGATCCACCTACCCCCCAAATCACCCGCCAAATTACCCGCCAATGCACGGCTCGATTGACGCTTTGCGTCGCTCTTGCAAGTCAAAATTGGTCAGTATTTTGAGGTTTTCCGCTAGCGCTCGCGGGGTTTGGCGGCTTCCGGTCCGGCGTGCTCCCCGCATCTCCTGCAATATCATGGCCTTGGCGCGTTGTTCCAAAATGGTAAACACAGCGTGCCTGGTTGGAACAGTTCTTGCCTCTTGTCAGTTTGCGTGTCCCGGCTGGTAGTGCCCGGCAGCCCTCAAATTTTAACTCTAAGGAGAGAAGAAGAAATGAAGAAGAATCAAAAGGGTTTCTCGTTAATTGAGTTGCTGATCGTCGTGGCGATTATTTTGATCATTGCGGCTATCGCAATTCCGAACCTGCTTCGCGCCCGCATCGCGGCCAACGAAGCTTCGGCTGTAGGCTCGGTCCGTTCTATCGTTACTGCTGAAGTGTCCTACTCCTCCACGTGGGGACAGGGCTTCGCGGTGGCGATCGCCAACCTTGGTGGTGCGCTTCCTTGCACCGCTTCGGCGACCACGGCTTGCATTCTCGATCCGATCATCACTGTTACCGGTATCAAGAGCGGTTATACGCTGACTGCGACCGGTGCGGGCGGTGCGGGAACTGCAACCAACCCGAACACCTCGTTTGAAGCTGCGGCCGTCCCGGTTACGGTGGGAACGACCGGTCAGCGCACGTTCTGCTCCGATGAATCCGGCGTGGTTCGCTTTGACCCGGCCGGCGGCGCGGATCCTGCGACCGACACGAAGTGCGAAGGTCTGACGGCTCTCCAGTAGTTAGCGGTCTGACTTCGACGGGAAGGAAGCTATGCTTCCTTCCCGTTTTTTTTTGCGTGGAAGCACCTTGCCGCCGCATCTCGGTCGCCCGCGAACGTGGTTACGACAACCGTTCGGCAGTTTGGAATGGAGATATGGACGCGTGTGGCTCACACTAGATGGTGCGGCTTGGGCAGCCGCGGCAGTGAATTATGTAGCCCTGGAGCACCTGTTTGGGCCTGACTGATTCAACCGCGCAAGTTATCTCGCAGGCGACCCCGGTTTCCCGCCAGATTCCAGACGTTTCCGCCCAACCGGCGAATCGCTGGGTATCCTCTGCGCGTTTCCTGGTTGCGTGGCTGTTTCCTGCGTTGCTGGGCTTCTATTTGAAGTGGTACATGATGACGGATCAGAGCGGCTTCGCTAGGGAAGCTCAGTCCATGGGGCTGCGGTCTTTGAACTTTTTCGAACGTATCAGTTTTTTTCGCGGTGAGCTGTTTTACGGCGCACTGTTAATTCCGCTGGTTTTCTTAATCTTGAATCGCTTTTTGCGCCCGCGGTGGTCGGCAATTTTCACCGGCTCGTGCGGCTTGGCGCTTTCACTTCTTCTGGGAATACAGTTACTTTCACTGAAGGAACTGGGGCGGTTCAGTTCGTACAAAATGATCGTGGTGGGTTTGAGCTGGGGGTGGCACGAGCCTGGTTCCAACGCGCAATACTTGATGACGAGAGAAGCGCTGGCCATGTTCGGCTCGCTGGTCGGAATTGGAGCCGCACTGGCATGGGCCGTCAGAAGCGCGAACCGCGTTACTTCGGCGAGGGTGGCTTCGCACTGGAAGACCGCTGGGGAACTGTGCGTGTTTTTGGTGGTTGCGGTTTTGCTGCTCTCCATTAAGTCGGACACTCCCTCGTCACCCTATCATCAGAACAGTTTCCTACGAGCAGTGACCTCGCTGTGGAAAGAGAATGCAGTCGAAACGGGAGAATTCGCCGGTTTGGATATGAAACGCTCGGCGGGCCTCGCAAGCGCCGATCTGACGTATCTTTCGGACGCGGATTTGATCGCGCGATATGGCCAGCTCACTCACGCGCCTTCGCCCGAAAAAGATCCTCGATATTTTGGCAAGGAAGCCGGCGCGAATATTCTTTTTTTCATTTTGGAGACGACGCCGCAGAAGTATCTGCCGGTCGGCGAAGAGCTGAAGCAATTCCCGAATTTCAATCGTCTGCAGGAAAATTCGTTTGTCGGCACGCGCCATTACACTACGTTTCCGATCACGCGCTCTGCGCTATTTTCTGTGTTCAGTTCCTGGTATCCGATTGACGATCCCGGCAACGCGTTTGATTCGCCGGCATGGGACTCGACGGGTGATTTTCTTCGCCGCCTGAATTCGACAGGTTACAAGACCGCCGTCTTTTCGCCGCTGCGGGCGCCAGGCATCCCGGACGCCGCGCTCTTCGAAGCAGTTGGCTTCAGCACGCAGGTGTATCCGAATTCGGCGATCAGCGGGTATGACCAAAGTCCTTCCTGGCAGCAAGCGCGGATTGCCGCGGACGAAGACACGCTGCACTTGCTGGAATCACAGCTCGACCAGTGGATGAAGCAGGGCCACCCGTTTGCCGCCGCATTCTTGCCTCAAATCGGCCATTGGCCGTATCCAGACGGCAAGTCCGGCAACACCGCGCAAGAGCTGCAACAGCGCGGCCAAGCCATCATTCGGCAAGAGGACGCGTGGCTGGGGCAAGTTCTGGACCTGTTGCGCAAAGACGGGCAACTCGACAACACCATCATCGTGGTGTTTGGCGATCACGGATTGCGGACGCTTTCGGAGAACCCGGATTTGCGGCGTGGCACGATTGACGAGACAGCGTTTCACGTTCCGCTTCTTATTCACGCGCCGCGAGCTTTGGATCATACGGAAAAGATTCCGTGGCTCACTTCGCACATTGATCTGGTTCCCACGCTCCTGGATCTGCTGGGTGCGAGAGGCGGCAGGGAATCCGAGCAGGGGACGGCCATCTGGAATCCCGCATTGGCGAGCCGCACCACGTTCTTTTTCGCAAAGCCGATGTTTGGCGCGGACGGGTACACATCGCAGGGGCAATTTTATATGTGGCACTATTTCTCGGACACGATTTACAAAAATGGCAGCGCGGAATTTGATCCGAGCGATATCGTTCCGCGTCGCTCGGCCACCGCGCAGGACGTCACCGGCGACATAGCGACGATCGTGGCCCTGGAAAAAGCATGGCATCACAAGTTTTCGCAGCCGGGCTCTGGCGCTCAAGAAAAGCCGGCCGTTGCGTCGAAAGTTCCGTGAGACGAAGCGAACGCGCGGCTCACCGGCCAACGCACGAAACGCATTAAACTTATCAAACCTATCAAACGCGTCCAACGAGTCGAGCGCGCCGGGTCCGGCTGCTCGAGTTCTGTTAAACTTTAAGCGTGTTCACGCTTGCAACCGTTCTCGCCGCTCTGTTCGCCATTTCCACGCCTGCTCCCAGCGCGACAGCGGTGCTGCACGCCATCGAGGCGCGTTACCACCGCGCGCGGACGCTGAAGGCGGTGTTTTACGAGCGCTTCAGTGATGGCAGCGGCGGCTCTGCGGAATCGGGCACTGTTTACTTCTCGCAACCGGGACGAATGCGCTGGGAGTACAAGTCTCCCGAGCAGAAGCTTTTCCTGGTGGACGGCGCGAACGTCTGGTTCTACGTTCCGGCCGACCGCACGGTGAGCCGCGCCAAGGTGAAAGACAGCTCGGACTGGCGAACCCCGCTGGCGCTGCTTACGGGCAAATCCGATCTCTCGAAGCTTTGTCGCACTCTTGAAGTTGTGGACGCCGCAAAAGCCGAAAATCCGGAAGATCGCGCAACGAGCGCGCAGAATACTGTATTGCGTTGCGTGCCCAAGCGGGATTCCGGCGACACCGACCAGGAGATTCGCGGGGTGCTGATCGAGTCCGACCCCGAAGCGCACCTGGTGCGCCTGCTAATCCGTCAACCGGGAAATCTCGAGACCGAATTTCGCTTCGGCAATTGGGAAGAAAACCTACCCATCGCGGAGACCATGTTTCATTTCGCGCCTGGGCCCGGCGTCACCGTTGTGGACGAAGCTACGCTCGCCAACCAGATTCATTGAACGAAGACTCGCGGCGTAACTCTGACCCTCAAAACACTCTGTTACTAAATCATTAAATCTAAGCACCTTTTCTCGTGCCCCCGTATAGGGATGAGGGGGTATGCTAAACTTTGCAAGAGACGTCCCACCCTCCGGGTCGTCTATACAAGCGTGGGCCAATATGTATGTAAAGTCGGAGATACTTCCGGCCGGATCTTCCAACAAATGGAGACGGCCCAGTCCGAGGGCGAAGCACGCCAGCGCCTCGCGGATCAGGGCTTTCATGTTTTCTCAGTGCGGATGCATTTCGATATTCTTTCGCAACTGAGCGGAAACCGTCGCGCGAAGAAAATCGTCGAAAATGACTTCCTGATCTTCAACCAGCAGTTCAATACGCTGATTAAGGCCGGCTTGCCGATTTTGAAGGCGTTGGACTTGCTTGCTGAACGCGCCGCTGCCCCGCGCCTGCGACCTGTGTTACAGGACGTGCGGCAGCGAGTTCGCGAAGGCGCTCTGCTATCGGAAGCGCTGACTGCGCAGGGGTCGTTTCCTCCGGTTTACGTCACCGCGATCACAGCGGGTGAGCGCAGCGGAAACCTCACGGGCGTTCTGGATCAATACATTTCGTACCTGCGCGTCACCGCGGGCTTCAAGAAAGCTCTGGTGACGGCGCTGATTTACCCTGCGATCCTGATCATAGCCGTCGTGGTGACGCTGACATATCTGGTCACCTATGCGATGCCGCAGTTCGCCAAGTTGTACCTGGACCTTGGCATCCAGTTGCCGGCGATTACGCAGTTCATGCTGGACGTGGCCGTCCCGCTGCGCGATTACTTTTTGATCGTGCTGGCTTCGGTGGTGGGGCTGGTTGCCGCGATATTCATTTGGACCCGCTCGGACCAGGGCGCCCTGGCGATTGACCGCTTGAAGCCGAAAATCCCCGTGTTCGGAGACATCTGGCTGAAATCGCAAATCGCGCAGTTCGTGCGTACCCTTTCGACCCTGTTGGCGGGCGGCACCCCGTTGGTAGCTGGCCTGGAGACGTCTTCACAGGCGATTGGAAGCCGGCTGATAGCCAGCGCGGTGCGGGGTGCCGCATCCAAGGTGCGCGAGGGCAAAACGCTCCACGAGAGTTTGGCGGAAACGCGGCTGGTCCCACCCCTGGCGCTGGAAATGATTGAAGTGGGCGAGGCCTCCGGCGCTCTGGCCGCGATGTTGACCAGCGTGGCTGAGTTCTACGAGGAAGAGGTCAGCACACGCTTGCAACGCACACTGATCTGGGTTTCGCCTGCCATTTTGGTGGTCATGGCCGTTGTGGTAGGCTTTATCTTGATATCCCTTTATCTGCCGCTGTTTTCCCTCCAGGTGGGCACCGGGGGCTAGAATTCGATGGCGACCATCACCAACAATCCGATTATTCCGGGGGGCGCGGACGACGCCGCCGAGCGCGACAACGCCCGCCGCCTGGCGGAGCGCTATCGCTGCCCCTTCGTTGACCTGCGTGAGCAGCGCATTGATCCGGACCTGTTCCGCAGCATTCCTGCCGAGTTGATGTTTCGCTACAAGTTCGTCCCGCTGGAGGCCCATGACACCACGCTGATGGTGGCCATGGCCGATCCCAGCCAATTGCAACTGACTGACGAGCTTTCCCTCCTGCTGGGTAAGCGCTTGCAAATCAAGGTCGCCACCACTTCGCAAATTGACGACCTGCTGAAGCGCACCGAGCAGTCCCAGCGCGTCCTGGACCAGGCCACCGAAGGATTCACCCTGCAGGTGGTGAGCGACGAGGAAGACAGCGACGAAAATATCTCGATGGATAAGCTCACGCGCGATTCGGGCGTGAGCCCCGTCGTGCGCCTGGTTGACACCGTCATCTTCACCGCCCTCGAACGCCGCGCCAGTGACATTCACATCGAAACTCGCAACACCGAAGTGGTGGTGAAGTACCGCATTGACGGTGTGTTGCAATATGCCATGCAGCCGCTCGCCAAGGAGTGGCACGCCACAATTCTTTCGCGCATCAAGGTCATGAGCGAGTTGGATATCGCCGAACGCCGCGTGCCTCAGGACGGCCGCTTTCGCGTGCGTTATAAGGGCCGCTTCGTGGACTTTCGCGTCTCCATCATGCCGTCGGTGCATGGCGAAGACGCCGTCTTGCGCGTTCTGGATAAAGAGACGCTCAGCGAGAAATTCCGCAACCTCACGCTCGACGTGGTCGGGTTTGACGGTCCGGATAAGACACGCTTCCGTCGTTACATTCAGGAGCCGTACGGAATGGTGCTGGTCACCGGCCCTACTGGTTCCGGTAAGACCACCACGCTGTACGCCGCCATCAACGAGATCAAGAACGACGAGGACAAAATCATCACCATTGAAGATCCGGTCGAATATCAAGTGCGCGGTATTACTCAGATTCCTGTGAACGAAAAGAAGGGCCTGACGTTTGCGCGCGGTTTGCGCTCCATCCTGCGTCACGATCCGGATAAGATCATGGTGGGCGAAATTCGCGACCAGGAAACCGCTCAAATCGCCATCAACTCCGCGCTCACCGGCCACCTGGTCTTCACCACCGTGCACGCCAACAATTGCACAGACGTAATCGGCCGGTTCATCAACATGGGCGTCGAACCTTACAACTTCGTATCGGCGCTGAATTGCATTCTGGCGCAGCGCCTGGTGCGCGTGATCTGCGAAAACTGCAAGAAGCAGGTGCAATATGCGCCGGAAATATTGAAGGAGTCGGGCCTCGATCCGTTGGAATGGTCCAAAGTTCCGTTCTTTGAAGGCGCGGGATGTCTGGAATGTTCGGGCAGCGGGTATCGCGGACGCTCAGCGATCACCGAGCTGCTGGACCTCTCCGACCACATTCGCGAGATGATTATCAACCGGCGCCCCACTTCCGAGATTAAGCGCGTTGCCAAGGAAGAGGGCATGTCGTTCCTGCGCGATTCCGGCCTGGCAAAGGTGCGCGGCGGCACGACCACGTTGCGCGAAATCAATAAGGTGACGTTCCTTGACTAGTTCAGCGACGTTAACCAGCCGATTTTTCGAGCTAGCTCCGGTGAGACGCCTGGAGCGCTGGCTGAACGCCATGCCGCATCCCTCGCTCGTGGTGGAGATTGCCTCCACACACGTCGCTGCGGCCCACTGGTCCAAGACCGGCGGCCATTTGGAGTCGCACGCGATTGAGCCGTTGCCGCCGGGCGCGGTGCTGGCCTCGCCAGTGGACACCAACGTGGCGCAACCCGATGCGGTCCGTTCCGTTCTGCGTAAGGTGCTGAGTCGTGTGCCGGCGGGTGGCGCGCCTCTGGCGCTACTGATTCCCGATCCCGTGGTTCGCGTATTTATCTTGCCGTTCGATACTTTGCCGCGCCGCGCGGATGAAGCAGTTTCTTTGCTGCGCTGGCGGCTGAAGAAGAGCGTGCCTTTCGATGTGGACGAAACCGTCGTTTCCTGGATGCGCCAAAGCAGCCGCGCAGGAACATTGGAAGTCGTAACAGCCGTGGCGCGCCAGCGCATCGTTCGCGAGTATGAAGAACTCCTGCAGTCTCTGGACGCCAGCGCCGGCGTAGTCCTGAGTTCGACGCTTGCGACCCTGCCGCTGCTGGGAGAGGAAGGCTCCACGCTGCTGATGCGCATCTGCGGCAAGACCCTGACCACGGTGATCGTCAGCGCCGGGAATCTGTGCGTGTATCGCTCCACAGAGATGTCCAGCGAAGCAGCGGCGCTGGATCCACAGGCGATGCTCGATGAGATTTTCCCGGCGGTAGCGTATTTCCAGGACACATGGGGCGACGCCCCGGATCGCGCGCGCATCGCTGGATTCGGTGAGCGCGAGGAAGTATTTCGCCGCGCACTTTCCGCCGAATTGAAATGTCCTATCGGAACGCTGGCTGATTCCGAAGCAGCGGATGCGCTCGATTCCAGCGCCAAGGATCTGATTCACCAGGATCTGGACGCGCTCGCAGGCTGGATGCTCAACGGAGGCTCCTGAGCGGCCCCTTGCCGCCGGCACACATGAAACTTCGGCTCAATCTTTCGACGACTCCGCTGGATAACAAGCGGCCGTTCCTGGCCGCAGCTGGCGCTCTGGCGGCAGTGGGCCTCCTCACGTTCTTGTTGCTCGGGCACGCGGCGTATAGCTCGTGGCGTGCCAGCCGCGCATTGCGCCAAGAGATTTCGAGCTGGCAGACGGAGATTCGCGCCAACCGCGAGAAACAAGTTGCGCTGGAGGCGTATTTTCAGACGCCGCAGGCCAAGCAGGTGCTGGATCGCGCAGCGTTTCTGAATTCGCTGATCGGGCAGCGCAGCTTTCCCTGGACCAAGGTGTTCATGGACCTGGAACAGATCCTTCCTCCGGGCGTCCGCGTGGTGAACATTTCGCCCAAGCTTGAAAATGGACGCGCGCTGGTGGAACTGACCATCGGCGCGGAATCCGATGAAAGCAAGATCAAGTTTTTGCAGAATCTGGAGCAGTCCAAAGTGTTTTCGGATGTTCAGGTAAAGGACGACCGGCGTTCCGATCAGCAACTCGGCGGAGATAAAATCACGGTGCAGTTGACCGCCTGGTATTCCACAACTTAACGATGAATACGTCCTGGATCGTTTGGAAAAAATTGATCGCCGTCGCGCTCGCCGTGCTGTTTGCGGCGGACCTGGCGCTGGTGTATCAGCGATGGCAGTCCTCTCGCGAAGGCGCTGAAACATTGACGGCGCAGCGCGACCGCTTGAAGCTGCAGGCCAAATTATTGAAGGCGGATGTCGCGCGGGGAAACCAGATTCGCCAGGATCTTTCGGGCGAAGGCCGCGAATACGACGATTTTTATCACGGAGCGTTTCTGGCCGCGGACAACGGTTACTCGACGATCGAACAGGACCTGGGCGGCATCGCGGCCAAGGCCAATCTGCGCAGTTCCGGGATTAGTTTCAAGCAGAAGGAGCTCAAGGGCCGGGACATCACCGAAATCGATATATCGGACACCGTGGAAGGCGACTACCCGGCCATCATTCAGTTCGTCAACGGGCTGGAACATTCGAAATATTTCTATCTGCTGAGTAATTTGAAGCTGGAATCAGCCACTACTCCCGGCGGTGGAATCCGCTTGCAGCTCGATTTGCAGACATACTTCAGGACCTGAGCGATGTCGAAACAAAACAAAATCTACGTGCTCGTGGGCCTGCTGCTCATCGCGGTCTACACTTATTTCGCCGAGCGCAGTGTATCGCCGGGAATGCAGGGAGTGCTGGCCTCCGATTCTTCGTTTCATCCTTTGAGTGTGGAGGAACCGCACCTGCGCCTGGATCTGATCGAAAAGATCAAGAAGCTGGACTATTCGGGTTCGCACCGCAACGTTTTCACTTACGGGCCTCCGCCGCCTCCTCCCAAAAGCGCGGAGCAAATTGCGCGAGACAATTATCGCTCGCAAGGTCCGCAGAAACCGCCTCCTCCTCCGCCCGTCACAGTTCCGGCGCAACTTTTTGGATCTGCTTCCATGCCCAAAACCGGCAAGCGCGTGGCCTTTTTTCTGGCGGGTGATGACGTCCTGATTGTCGAAGAGGGCTCGCCATTTCTGAATCGCTACCGGCTCGACCGAATCGGCAATGATTCCGCGGACGTGGAGGAAACCTCCTCCGGCCGCCACGCCACCGTTCAGATGGTGGCGCCTGCTCCCGGCAACGGCAATGGTAACGGCGACCCCGGAGCCAACCAATCGAACCAATGAGGATGCAACGCATTCTCGGCGCGCTTCGCCGCACTCTGCGGCACGATCAATCGTCGCATCCTGCTGGTGAAGCGTGCAGTGCGCGCCTGCGCGAACCGCACCGCCGCGATCCGCAGTCCGGCTACGCTTTTCTGATGGCCTTGGGGCTGATCATCCTCATGTCTCTGGCCAGTTTGGCGATACTTCAACGAGGCGCAACGATTCGGCGCCGCCAGGTAGAACAGGAAACGATCTGGCGAGGCAATCAGTACGTTCGCGCCATTCGCCTGTACTATCACAAGACGGGGCGTTACCCGCAAAATCTGGACGACCTCACGAAAGGCTTGCCGGATCTTCATTTCTTGCGTCAAGCGTACAAGAACCCTACCAACGCCGCAGATGGCTCCTGGCGGTTCATTTACATAAATGCTGCCGGACAGATTATCGGCAGCACGCGCTACGCCACCCTGCAACAAATGGCTTTGATGGACGCCAACGGCGGCCAGCTGCCATCGCTGCCAGGCCAGCCCGGGCAGCCTGGTGTGTCCGTATCCTCTCTTGGAGATTCCAGCGGCAGTTCAAGTTCACAGCCGTCGCAAAATCCATCGACGGGCACGAATACCGGAAATCCAAACAACCCGACGCAGGGAACTTCGCAGCAAGACAATTCCGGGAACCCGCCGCCAACACAGAATCCTGATGCGCCCAGCGGCCAAAACCCTTCCTCGAGCTCGCCGGGGCAGAATAATCCACCAACCGGTCAAGGCCTGCCCGGTGCCGCTGGCCAGGCTCAAGTGGGGAACGGCGTTACGCAAGCGAACCTGGCGGCCATGGCCTTGCTGAAACCTACCGGGCCTGTGGATGGGCCGGTCTTGGGTGGATTTTTGAGCGGCGTTGCCTGCGTGCGCGATGCGAGCTCTCAAAAGGTCTACCACGGCGGCAAGAAATATATTAATTGGGAATTTATCTGGAATCCGCTGGAAGATGCCGCAGCGGCGATGCAACAGCAGATGGGCGGCGCCACCGGCGGTACGCTAGGACAACCCGCAACCAGCTCGTTCGGCGGGGGTCAGGGCGGCAACAACCCGGGCCAGCAGAATCCCTCTTCGCCGATGCAGCAACCGAACTTCGCTCCGCAGCAACCGCAGTAGCAGCCTAATCCAGAGCGGATCTCCGCATCTCGCCGTCAGGCTTCGCTCTGACGCTGGGCCTCGCGCAATCGCCTAATTTTTCGTGGGAGTCTTCTGTTCGCGCGCGACTTTCGCGGTGATCTGCCGCACGTATTTCTGTGTTTCCGGGAAGGGCGGAATCCCGCCGTAGCGCTCCACCATGTCGGGGCCCGCGTTGTAGGCTGCCAGCGCCAGCGGCAAATTCCCCCGGTAACGCGCCAGCAGGTCCTTCAGGTAATGCGTGCCCGCGTCAATGTTCTGCGCGGGATCGAAAATATTCGCCACGGAATAACGCGCTGCCGTCTTCGGCAAAAGCTGCATCAGGCCCTGCGCCCGCTTCCGCGAAACCGCGCGTGGATTGAAATTGGATTCCACGGCAATCACCTGGGTGATCAGGCTCTCATCCACGCCGTGCTTTTGGGCCGCCGCATGAATCAAGCCTCCAAAAGGACCGGGCGTGGTCACCGGGATCGTCGGCACTTCAACGAAATGTTCCTCGGGTTCCACCGCCAGCAAATCGGCCGCCGCCACATTCACCGTGCCGCCCTCGACCGTCAAGCGCACCAGTTCGCCGTCGCGCTCGTAGCCCGTGATGTGCAGGCGAGCGCCCGAGCGCAGCACTGCGTAATCCGCACGCGCGACCGGCGCGAGCGCCACGGCGGCAAGCGCCAGTGCGATACCCAGAGCTGGATGATGGGTTCGGTGTCTCACGTTTTGTGTGCTGCGCTCGCTCCTACATTCGCTGCCAGTTCAATTCTCGTTCAGCGCGTAATTGCGAATCGCGGCAGCCACTCCGTCCTCATCGTTCGATAGCGTAATCGGCCAGCCGTGCGATTTCAACTCCGCAATGCAATTGCCCATCAGCACGGGGCTTCCCGCGAATTCCAGCATTTGCCGATCGTTCCAGTTGTCGCCGATCGCCAGTACGTTTTCGCGCGCGAAGCCGCGCTGCCGCGTCCATTCCGCCAGCGCCGTTCCTTTGGTGACGTCACGCCGCAGAACATCCAGAATCGAAAAGTCGCGGCTCTCGTACTCCGTCAAAGCCAGCGTGAAATCTCGCGCCCGCGACAGCGCTTCCAGACTCTTCATCGCGGCTCGCATGGGAGCGCAGTTTCCCGCGTACATCACTTGTATGGGGTCCTCGCCGCCGCTCAGGCAGTCTGACAAAGGCGCGACCTCCGCGATGTACTCGCGGTTGCGGCGGAAATAACCTCCGCGAAACGGGTCATCCCAATCCACTTTTTCCATGATCACCTGGCGCGAGCCGGGGCGGTCGAAAATCACGGCGGCATTCGCGCGAAATTCCGGCGTAGCGGCTAGCACCTGCTGCGCCGTCTCCTTCGGCAGCAGGTAACGCAGATGCGTGGTTCCGTTGCGCGATTTTGCCAGCGCGCCGTTGTTCACGATCAAGTGCAGCTCGCAGGGCAGGGCATTGGCAATCGGCAGCGCAAAATCGAATCGCCGCCCGGTGACCAGCACAATTTCGATGCCGCGCGCGGCCGCTTCTGCGATGGTCTCCGCATTTCTCTCGGATATCTCGGACTTGCTGTTCAGCAAGGTTCCGTCTATATCCATGGCTATCAGTTTGATGGGCACCTGATGATTCTACCGTGTCCTGCCGCTTGGCGTCTCGGTCTCTATGTTATTCTCCCCCTGTAGCGAAAGGGAACTGACCTGATGGACAGGCTCTACTACCACGATTCGTTCCTGCGCGAGTTCGACGCCACCGTGATTTCCTGCGAGCCGGAGGGCGCCCGCTGGAAGGTAGTGCTCGATAAGACCGCGTTCTACCCTACCTCGGGCGGCCAACCGCATGACCTTGGCACCCTGGGCGGCGTCGCGGTTGTGGAGGTTCTGGACGGCCCTGTAGCCGACGGAGCACACCAGGTGGTCCATTACACCACTGCGGCCGTTCCTGCAGGCCCCATCCATGGCCAGATTGATTGGGCTCGGCGCATTGACCACATGCAGCAGCACACCGGCCAGCACCTATTGTCCGCCGCGTTCATCGAGCTGTTCGGATTTCAAACCGTGTCGTTCCATCTCGGCAAGGAAACATCCACGATCGATCTGAGCGCGCCGTCCATTGTGCCGCGCCAGCTGGAAGAAGCCGAGCGGCGCACAAACGAGATTATTTTCGAGGATCGCCCGGTTGAGATTCGGTTCGGCACTGCGGAAGAGCTTGCCGAATCGGGTATACGCAAGAAAGTCGAGCGTGAAGGAATTCTTCGCGCCATCGAAATCGCCGGATTCGATCGCCAGCCTTGCGGCGGCACGCATCTCGCGCACACCGGGCAAGCGGGCCTGCTGTTACTGCGCAAGCTGGAACGCAGCCGCGATTCCTGGCGAGTGGAATACGTCGCGGGTTACCGCGCTCTGGCCACGGCGCGCGGCGATTTTGCCAGCCTTACGCAGGCCGCATCGTTGCTGAGTTGCGCGCTCTCGGAAGTTCCCGCGGGCGTAGCGAAGGCTATCGAAGAGCGCCGGGCGCTTTCGACCGCTAACAAGCGCATGGAAGAACGGCTTGCCTCTCACGAAGCGCGCGATCTTCTGCTGCAGCATCCGGAACAGCCGAGCTCTTCGGCTGGCGCAGCACGTTCCGCCGGTATTCGGCTGATCGTCGCCACTCCGACGGACGCAACTCCTGGCTACCTGGCTCTGCTGGCAGGAAAACTCGCCTCCGAGAAAAATGTGGTTGCTCTGCTCTGCAGCCGCGAGAACGGCCACGTGGTGCTGGCACGATCCACGGAGCTTTCCTGTGATCTGGGCAGCATTCTCCGCGAGTCGCTGAAAGAATTCGGGGGCAAAGGCGGCGGAGCAAAACATTTCGCACAAGGCAGCCTGCCGGACCGGACGCAAGCTGAGGCGTTTATCTCTCGCGCCAAAGCCCTCCTCATGAACTCCTGACGCCAGCGCTCCGTCGTCGAATTTTACCTGTTATTCTTGACAATATACGCTGACACTTCCGACGCTTACGATGCGCCGTGCACGGTGCAGCGTGTGTCCTTACGTAGGTACACCCTTGCAATAGCGCCTTGCACTCGACTATATACGATGCAGCAGTCGCCGAGCGGTCGTCCTAACTTCCGTTCTGAAAGAGGAGTTTTCGAATGAGGAAGACACCGTTTTTTCGTGGTTGCGATGCACGCGTCGCGGCGTGCCTCGTCGCGTTCTTTGCCGTGTTGTCGGCTTTTGCGCCCCGAGCGGCGGCCCAGGATCCGCAACTTCAACAAAAAGTCGCCGAGATTAAGCAATATCTGTCACTGAACAAGCAGGCCATCGCGCTCTACACGTGGCAGGAATCGCAGACCACCAGCGTGAAGGGCGAAGTGAAGAAGCAAGAGCTCTTTCAAGTGCAGATGGGGCCGAATGGCCAGCCGCAGAAGACTGCTCTGGATCCGGACCAATCGTCGGGTGGCCGCCGCCACGGCATCAAGCACCGGATCGAAGAAGATTACGAGAAGTATGGGCAGCAAATCGCGGCGCTGGCGCAGAGTTATGCGCAGCCTGATCCTGGAAAATTGCAGCAGATGTTTGACCAGGGCAACGTGATGCTTGGATCTGCCGGCGCGCCCAATGAGATTAAGGTGGTAATCAGCGGTTATCTGAAACCGGGTGACTCGGTGACCATCATCTACAACAAGGCGCAGGAAGCCATCCAAAGCCTGCAGATTGCCTCCTACTTGAATGATCCGTCGGACGCTGTGAAAATTTCCGCACAATATGCTCAGTTGCCGAACGGGCCGAACCACATTGCGAGCATGATTGTGGACGGCGTCTCTAAACAACTTACAGTGCAGCAACAAAACTCCAATTACCAGAAACTGTGAGCGTCTAAGGCCCGCGGAATTCTCAGACGGGTTCGCAGTGATTGTGCTGGTGACTCAATTTGCCGGCAACAAGGAAGCATCGAGTTTTCGCGATTGTCGGCGAGGCCCACCGCGAAGATTCGAAGGGGTCGTTCATGCACGGCAAGACCGGTGATTTCTCGATACTCGCCTGGTGGTCGGAGGCCAACCTCTCCTTATTCCTGTTGCTCCTCGTACTATTGGGATTCGTATTTCCCTCCTTGGGCGTCGAGAAGAATAATCTGCCGCTGTACTCGGACATCGCGTTTTCCATCGTCTTGATCGTAGGCGCGGTCGTTGCCTGGGGGAACCGAAGGTTGTTCGCATTGACGGCACTCGTGGCCGGCATTGCGTTGGTGGTGCGCTGGACAAAGTGGTGGATGCCAACGAGCACGATGGAACTCTGGAGCGCCACAACGGGGCTGGCGGCCATTCTGGCCATAACGATTGTCCTGTTTTGGCGCGTGTTCCGCCCCGGTCCCGTCACCTGGATGCGCGTGCAAGGCGCCATTGCGGCTTACCTGTGTCTAGGGTTTGGTTGGGCGCACGCTTACCACATCGCCGCGTTGTTGGACCCTGGTGCTTTCAGTACCACAGGGAGCGAGCCTACAGCCGTGAGCACTTGGGCCAACTATAGCTTTGGGATGCTAACCACCTTGGGTTATGAGGGAATCAGCCCGGTGCACCCCGTTGCGCATACGCTTGGCACGGGAGAAGCGGTTACGGGGCAACTCTATCTGGCGGTTCTTGTAGCTCGCTTGGTGTCGGCGCAAGTAAGCTCCGCGCAACAGCACGCGGATGAGTGACGCGTTGACCGACAAGCGCGACGCTGCCATCCAAATGTTTGCCCGAAGCTCCCATCACATAGTAAATTAACTCCGGCGTGATGCTCCGGGCTCGCGCTCGTGTTTGTCCGACTCGCGCGAGGCCGGCAGACATCCAATCGTCAATGGAAATTGTTCTCAACATACTGTGGTTGCTTCTCGCCCTCGCGGGCGTGGCCGTCTGGCGCACGCGCTGGGCGCGGGAGCGTCGGACTCGTCGGCACGCTCCCTGGCGCGAGTGGACAGCGGTCGCTTGCGCCCTGGTGCTGCTGTTCTTTGTTGTATCCCTCACCGATGATCTGCACGCGAATCCGATCGTCCTGGAAGACTGTGGTGCAAGCCGCCGCCAGGTCCACAGCATTTCGGCCGCGCCGGTTTGGCAGCAGTCGGGTCATTTCCCGACGGGTCCGGGCGTCGGAGTGATTCCCGCACCGGCCTTGTTGCCGGATTTCGCATTTCAACCTCTATTCGTTTCCGTGCTGAACTCATTGCCTGCGCGTCCGACGCTACAAGCACATTGTGGTCGCGCTCCCCCGGTTGCAATCTAGGCCGGCTTAGCAGTCCTAGGCCATCCGGCGGCTTCGCAGTCTGCTCACGAGGACCCATTCCAATCGGCGATGAAATTCAGCTACTGCATCTCTGGTCAACGCGCGCATCGCTGGGATTCAGTCACCGGCTACAGCGATTGATACGCTGTCTTTACGCCTTTTTTACGAAGATCGTTGTCTACTGCAGTGCACTTACGGATGTGAGGTTTTCCATGAAACGCGTGGGCGCGTTACAACTGGCCCTTTCCTTGGCGGTGATCCTGCTTCTGGCGGGATGTGGCGGCGACACGGGAAAGAATCCTGCGGCGGAGGCTCCTCCGGCTGCGCAGGTGGAGCATGAAGGCGACGCCAGCATCGTCCAGGTTGATAACGCCTCGCAGTTTCCGTTGGCGACTGCAGCGGAATATAGGGCCGCGCCGCAGCTAGTAGTTACCGGCGTTGTGAGTCCGGACGTCTCGCGCACCGTTCCGGTGATCTCCATCGCCTCGGGACGCGTAGTCGAAATTCGCGCGCGTCTGGGTGACACGGTGAAGAAAGGACAGCTCCTTTTACGCGTGCAAAGCGCGGACATAGCCGCCGCATATTCGGACTATCGCAAGGCCGTTGCGTCGGAAGTGCTGGCGAAGACCCAGCTGGATCGCGCCACTGGTCTGTATGACCACGGCGCCATTTCCTTGAACGATTTTCAAGTGGCGCAGGACACCGAGAATAAGGCCAAGGTGGACGTGGAAACGACTGCCGAGCATCTCAAGGTTTTGGGCGCGCCACTGGATCATCCGTCGGGCATCGTGGATATCGTGGCGCCGATCGCAGGCGTGATTACCGATCAGCAAGTCACCAACGCCGCGGGCATCCAGGGGCTTTCTTCCACCAACCCGTTCACGATATCGGATCTTTCGGAAGTGTGGATCGTTTGCGATGTTTACGAAAACGATTTGTCGAACGTTCGCGTGGGCGATTCTGCCGACGTTCGACTAAATGCTTATCCCGATCAAGTGGTCACCGGCAAAATTAGCAATATCGGCGCCGTGCTCGATCCGAATCTTCGCACCGCAAAAGTGCGCATACAGGTCCAGAATCCGGGCGACATGCGCCCGGGAATGTTTGCAACCGCCACCTTCCGCGGGCAAAAGAAAGAAGCCCATGCCTCGGTGCCAGCCTCGGCGATCCTGCACTTGCACGATCGCGATTGGGTTTACGTTCCGGCGGGCGGAAATAAATTTCGGCGCGTGGGAGTCATCGCCGGCGGAATTTTGCCGGGCAATGCGCAAGAAATCATCTCTGGAATCAAGCCGGGCGACCAGGTCGTCAGCAACGCTCTAGTTCTGCAGAACACCGTGGAGCAATAAGTGCCAATCCATTCCCACGCTCGAAGGGCGACCCCTAGATGCGACGCCTGATCGATCTCGCGCTCAATAACCGCTTTATGGTTCTGGCGCTGGCCGTGCTTTTGCTGGTGTGGGGCGCCCTCTCGTTTCACAGCCTGCCCGTGGAAGCTTATCCGGACGTTGCCAACAATTACGTCCAGGTGATCACGCAGTGGCCGGGACGAGCGGCGGAAGAGGTGGAGCAGCAAGTAACCATTCCCATTGAAATTCAGATGAACGGGCTGCCGCACCTAGCCCATCTTCGCTCCGATTCGCTTTTCGGTCTTTCCAGCGTGATGCTCATTTTCGACGACAGCTCGAATAACGATTGGAATCGCTCAAAAGTGCTGGAGCGCCTGTCACAAGTGACGCTCCCCAACGGGCTGCAACCGCAGATGGGAACCGACTGGAGTCCCGTCGGACAGATTTATTGGTACACGTTGCGCAGCACGAACCCGAAGTATGACCTGATGGAATTGAAAACCATCGAGGATTGGCTACTCGAAAAGCAATTCAAGTCCGTGCCGAATGTGGTGGACGTTTCCAGCTTCGGCGGCACCACCCGGGAGTATCAGGTCCGGGTGGATCCGAATGCCCTGGTTTCGCATGGCTTGAGCATTGGGCAAGTGGAGCAGCAGCTTGCCAATAACAACGCCAACGCCGGCGGCAGCTTCGTCGAATCCGGCCTGCAACAAATCAACGTGCGCGTGGTGGGATTGTTCAGCAAGGTTGAGGACATCGAGCAGACGGCCATCACTACGAAAAGCGGCACGGTCCTCCGCGTGAAGGATATCGCCACCGTCACGCAGGGCCCGCGCATTCGACTAGGACAAATTGGGAAGGGAATTCACAAAACCGACGGAACCATTGCTGACAACGACGACGTCGTGGAGGGCATCGTTCTGCTGCGCAAGGGCGCCAATGCCGACGAAACGCTCGTAGCGATCCACGAAAAAGTGAAGCAGTTGAACGAGCAGATCCTGCCGCCGGGCGTGAAAATCGTCCCGTTTCTAGACCGCAGTAATCTCGTGAAACTCACTACTCACACGGTCCTCGAAAATCTCACCGAAGGAGTCTTGCTCGTTTCCGTAATTTTGTTTTTCTTTTTGGGAAATTCCCGCGGCGCGCTCATCGTTGCGCTGACGATTCCGTTTTCGCTGCTTTTCGCATCGATCTGCCTGGACCTAAATAAAATTCCCGCGAATCTGCTTTCGCTGGGAGCGCTGGATTTTGGCATGGTCGTGGACGGCACGGTGGTCATCATTGAGAACATCGTCCGCCATTTCAGCTTGTCGTCAAGTACCAGGCGGTCGCCGCTGGAAATCATTCGCGACGCGGTGCTCGAGGTGCTGCGTCCAGTGTTTTATGCGCGCGCGATCATCATCACCGCGTATCTGCCTATCTTCACCCTGCAAAGCGTGGAGGGCCGCCTCTTCAAGCCCATGGCCTGGACCGTTTCTTTCGCTTTGCTGGGCGCGCTGATTTTTGCAATTGTGATTGCGCCGGTGCTTGCTCTGTTGGTGTTTCGACACGGCGTCAGCGAATGGCCAAATCCAGTGATGATCTTCCTGAGGGATAAATATCGCATCGCAGTTCGCTGGGCCATCGATCATCGCCGTATCACCGTCGGCGTGGGAGCGCTTTCGTTCGCTCTGGCCGTCTTTCTGATGGTCAGCGGCGTCATCGGCTCGGAATTCCTGCCGCATCTGGACGAAGGCGCCATATGGGTACGCGGAACTCTGGCGCCCAGCACGGGCCCCACCGAAGGCGTACGGGTAGCCAACCAGGCCCGCGTCATCCTCGCTTCGTTTCCGGAGGTCACCGTCGTAACCAGCCAAGTTGGCCGCCCCGACGACGGCACGGACACTACCGGTTTTTTCAACACCGAATACTTCGTGGACCTGAAGCCGAAAGAAAAATGGCGACCCATATTTCACAAAGATAAGGACGCACTCATCGCGGCCATGGACCGCGAGCTAAGCAAAATGCCCGGCATCCTCTGGAATTTCTCGCAGCCCATCGCCGATAACATGGAAGAAGCTGTCAGCGGCGTAAAAGGCGAGCTGGCCATCAAGTTGTACGGCGACGACCTGCAAGTGCTGGAAGAAAAAGGCGATGAGGTCGTCAATGTGATGCGCGGCATCGCTGGCGTCGAGGACCTCGGCCTGTTTCGCGTGCTCGGCCAGCCCAACCTGAATATTTCCGTTGATCGCCAGCAAGCCGCGCGCCACGGCATCAACGTCTCGGACGTGCAAGATGCCGTCGAGACCGCCGTCGGTGGCAAAGCCGTAAGTCAGGTCCTACAAGGCGAACAGCGGTACGATCTCGTTGTCCGCTACCTGCCTAACTACCGCGACACCAAGGAAGCCATCGAAAATATTCGCCTGCTCGCCCCTTCCGGGGAACGCGTCTCCCTGGCGCAGCTTGCTAAGATAGAAGTGCGCGACGGCGCCTCCGAAATCTACCGCGAAGAAAATTCGCGCTACGTCGCCATCAAATACAGCGTACGCGGGCGCGACCTGGGCAGCGCCGTCGAAGAAGCCATGAAGCTGGTGAAAGCGCGTGTGAAGCTTCCTGTCGGCTATCACATTGATTGGGCGGGCGAATACGAAAGTCAGAAACGTTCGCAGAAGCGCCTGATGATTGTGGTGCCCATCACGCTTTTAGTTATTTTCATCATTCTCTACACGATGTTCAGCTCTGCGAAGTGGGCGGGCCTGATTCTTGCGAACGTTGCCGTTGCCCCGCTCGGCGGGTTGCTCGCGCTGCTCCTCAGCGGCACGCATCTCAGCGTTTCCTCGGGCATTGGTTTTCTAGCGCTATTCGGCGTCTCCGTCGAGACCGGCGTCATCATGCTCGAATACATCAACCAGCTGCGCGTGCGCGGTCATTCCATAGAAGATTCCGCGATTGAGGGCGCCGTTCTGCGCCTCCGGCCCATCATGATGACCATGCTCGTAGCCACCCTGGGTCTCTTGCCCGCCGCCGTTTCCCGCGCGATTGGCTCAGACTCGCAACGTCCCTTCGCCATCGTCATCGTCGGTGGCCTGATCACTGCCTTGATCATGGGCATTTTCCTGCTCCCAGCGATGTATGTGTGGATCGCCCGCGACAGTGACAAGCTGCCCGATATGGAAGAATCCTTCGAGGTGTAGACGCCATGATTGCGTCCCGAAGGAGAGGCTTTAGCCTCACCTTCAATCGGCGCGCAGTGACCCCGGGAGCCGCGGTTCTTTTTCTTATCCGCGCCGTCCCAATTCCGCTAGAATCGCGCTGCAACGCGTCGCGGTGCCAGAGGCTCTCGCAATGAAACGAGAAGAAGTCCACGCTCGCATCGAAGAGATTGGAATCATTCCTGCGATTCGCCTGTCTTCTGCCGAAGACGCGCTGTTTGCCACCGAGGCTGTTGCCCGCGGCGGCATCCCCATCGTTGAGATCGAAATGACCGTTCCCGGGGCCATCGCGGTGATCGCGCATCTGGTGAAGCACGCGCCGAAAATGATTGTTGGCGCGGGCGATGTGTTCGATTCGGATATCGCGCGTCAGTGTCTGGACGCCGGCGCGCAATTTCTCACCAGCCCCGGCCTGGATATGAAAATTGTGGAATTTGCGCTGGGAGCTTCTGTAGTGGTATTGCCGGGCGCGCTCACGCCAACGGAAGTGACTCGCGCATGGAAAGCCGGTGCCGATTTTGTGAAGGTTTTTCCCTGCGCGCAAGTCGGCGGAGACAGTTACATCCGCGCGCTGAAGGGACCTTTTCACAATGTCCCGCTGGTCGCCTCCGGCGGTGTGAATCAGCACACCGCCGCGAATTTCATTCTCGCTGGGGCGGCGGCTCTGGGCATCGGGGGCGAGTTAATTCCCAAAGACGCCATCCGGCTTCGCCAGGCCGAACGCATTTTCACTCTTGCGCATCGCTTCGCTAAATTCGTGAACGATGCGCGCGAGCTGCTACCGCCCAAAGTTCCCGCTTCCAAACCAGCCTGAATCGGCGCGCTGAATCTTCCCCGGTTAATTGCCGCCGCGCTTCTCGTTACCGTTCTGATTGTGCCGCCACGTGTAGTATTCCTTTTTCTCATCCTCGCTTCGCTTTGCGAAATCCTCGTGGTCGCGGTGGCTGTCATGTTCCCAACGGTTGTAGTACACCACTTCGCCATGATTCCACGTGTGGTAGTCCGTGTAATATGCGTCGTAATAGCGCGGATGTTCGGCGCAGCCGCTGATGAGTACCGGACCAGCGAGGGCCATCGCAAGGAATAGCGGCGCGACGTTCCTGAGTGAAAAGCGCATCGGTTGTTCCTCCCTGCACTAATGATCCCGTAACTGCGGCGCCTGCGTAACCCGTACAAACTCTAATTCTGGCGAAGAAAATCCTGTATGCCGGGATTTCCGGTTTTACTTCGTAGCTGGGGATCGGAAACTTACTCGCTCCCGACGTTTGGCGCTGCCTCGCGCCTTTGCTAGAATGTTTGCTGCAGTGGGCGTGTAGCTCAGTTGGGAGAGCGCCTCGTTCGCAACGAGGAGGTCAGGGGTTCGAGCCCCCTCACGTCCACCATATTTTCACCCACGTAGGCCGGCTTTCTCATCACGATTGGATGCAGGCTCAGGCTGTCCTGTCGGGAATTCGCCTGCAAGAGCTGGCACCCGCTCGAAGCGCCGAAGAGCAATCGTTCCGTGCGATCGCTGATGAAATCGCGGAGCAAACTGGCCAGAGCAGAACGCAAATCCGCCTCGCGCTCTCGCCGTTGCTTACAACGAGGCTCGCTATTGACCCGCTGCTCTGCAGGACGCGATGGCCTTTTGAAACTGGCTTTTTATCGATTCGCCGTTCTCTTCCCGCCGAACTCTGACCCAAGCGCTGGAAACCATGAGCTGATGTACAGTCGCGATAGGGCCTTTTTGGGCGTCGAAAACGATGTCGTGGTCGACCATATTCACGGTGTTCTTTCCGCCCAATGATGGAATGAGAACTGTGTAGTAGTCACCCGGCTCGATGCCTGGGCGTTGACTTTGTCCGGCGGCGACGGCTTCTACGGTGATTTGCTTGGCATCCATCGTGGCGAGCGGAACTTCAAACCGGTGAGTCTCGATGTAGAACAATTGACCGGGTCGGGTACCTTCCTGTGTGTCGCTCCATACGACTGAGCAACCATCAAAGTTGGTAGGAGCGACGGACATCGCGGTGGTGACGTCGCCGAAATGCGGCGCAGAATGTTTCCAGTGAACCGTATGATCGACGGAGAGAAGTTGCGCCAGGTTCTGCAGATCCTGAAACATTCCGGACTGGAATCCGGAGAGCCACGCTGCGTCGAGACGCGCGCTGCGCGGGGGATCTGCGGAGTTGGCGGTCCCCAGAGACAACATGAAAAAAACTAGAATGCCTGTGAAAAAGCTTCCGTGCTTATGCATTGTCTACCTCCCTCGCAAACTCCAGAATCAGACAAAGTGATGAACCGCCGCGAATGCCATGCCGAATCAGGGTCGCGGTCGAGTAGCAGCCAACGATGAGCGCTCGCAGCCTACGGTCCGCCTAGACGCGTAAGTTAGCTCGGTTGACGACAGCCGAGAACTGTTAGAAATATCAGAGCCCACTCGGGCCCTCGACTCGCGCGAAACCCCGTTCCGTTACTTCTTCGCGGAATCCTGAAACGACTCGGGTGGGTCGGCGGAGCATTGTCGCAAGAATTCAGCGGGGGCAAGCGATCCATTCACAAGTCTTCCAATGCTGGCGATCGTCGCGGCAATTTGTCCGCCGTCCGCAGAGTCAAAGACGAGCACAACACCGTCCACCGCCGCAGCTGAAGACTTCAGTTGCTTATATGTTTCTTCGAATAGCGGAATCGCAAAGGAAAGCTTCTGTTTTGCCGTCGTGGTTGCGGTGGAGGAGGCTGGCTCGAGCCAGATCACCTTGACCTGCTTGCCTTTCAGTGGCTCCCACTTTCCACCGAATGCGCTGGTCTCGTCGCGATTAATATTGAACAAGCTAGCGGCGTCAGGGGCTGGCTCCTCGGTCTGTCCGGCGTCGTTTGCAAACTCCGGGGGGAGATCCAACTGCGCGCGGCGGATCCAGCCCCGCGAGGCGCCGGAAATTTGCACGTGCACCCACGCGCCCTCCAGCTCGATCACTTGAAATTCGTCTTCAGCTTCAGCGGAAAATAGCAGCCCGGAAGTGTCAGACGGTTTCGAGAAGACGTGCGTGCCAGCCTTCTTCACGACTGCCAGATCGGCGGGCCGCACTTGATTATGAAGAATGTCCTCAAAATTCTTAATATCGGCCGAAAGTTCTTGCGACCGCTTATCGACTGCGGCCCACTGCAGCTTCAACGATTCCAAGCTTTCGGCGTTAGATATCGAGGGAGCGGACGGTTCCGCCGGTTGGCCCGGCAGGTTGGTATAGGTTCTAGGGGTTTGGCTCGTATTTGACGAGGATTCGCCTAGACCTAGAGCAGACGGGTCGAGCTTGACTTGCGGCCGCGAGCCTCCGCTTGTGGTCGAGTCGGCCGGAGCACCGCTGGTTTTAGCCGGAGAACCAGCGGTCTGCGAATTTGTGGCCTTTGTGCTGGGAACGGGGCCTAACGCCTCCTGTATCTGGTCCAGGAAATCATTTTCGATGTGGCCGTTGGAAACCATCACGCGATATCCGGAACGCGCCGGCGTGGGATCGTTGTACCAGGCCGTAATCTTGGCGATGGCGCGTACAGTGGCGCCGCCGGTGGGTGTAGCGACCACCTGAAAGGTACATTCATAGTATCCGCGCTCGTATCGCTCAATCGGTTGGTCGTTGGCTTCCACAAAGCCATCAACCGTGGGCAGGCGGCCGCTTGAAGTGGGGCGAAGATTACGTACGACGCGCTCGACGTCGGAAATCGGTGTCGCATAAGTCCGTTCGTGCGGAGCTGCTTGCGCACGGGAAATTCCCGGCAAGGTTGGCAACGAAAGGAGCAAAGTAAATAAAGGGATCGCGGTCCGGAGGGTGCTGTTCACGGGATGGGTTCCACCTCATCGTGGCGAAGCCATCCGCGATGACCGTCCACCGTTTCGACGCCATACCAGTACGGCGTAATGATCTCAACGAGTACATCTGAATTTGCAGGCAACGACTGCAGCGTTGAGGCGTGCTGAAAGGGAGCCGATTTCAGATTGACCGTCTTTTTTACTCGCAACTCGGCGCTACGCTGGAGCTCTTGCAGCCGCGACTCCAAGTTCTGCACGGAGCTTTCCGCGTCCTTGAGCTTCGCCGCTTCGGCGTCGCGCTCTTTGACATTGGCTTGCGCCGCGACTTGCAACTGCCGCCGCTGGAGGGCGTCCGCGTTCTGCCTTGCCTCGCGCTGGATGCGCACGATATTGCCTTGGATCTCGGCGAATTCACTGGTTTCGACGGTGGTGTCCGAAGCGTGGACCTTCTTCGCCCCGTCCTCTATGAATACGGCGTCAATTTGAAGATGGGTACGATTGGGAGCGACGCCCAGAACGATGTAGCGCACGGTGATCGTCCCAACGTCAGTGCTGTTTTTGAAGTGCTGCGGGGAAATCGCCTGTTTGCGCACTTTGTAAAATGCCCGGCCGGGCTCTGTCCAAGGCCCGTAGTAGGAAGAGGAATCCGCCGCCTCGGCTTCGGTCAATTCGTCTTCTCTGGCATACACCTGCGTGCCGTGAACGACCGTGTCTTGAGAGACCAATTCCACCGCCTTCAGCACGTCTGCTTCGGAGGCCTTTAGATCAATGGCGAATCCTTCCCCCACTTCAGAATTACGGTCAGATTTCGGGAGGGGGAGCTTGCCTTGGCCTGGAGTTGCGGTCGGCGTGAATACTGCAATGAGGGCCAGAAACGCGATCGAGGGGCCGAACACCCTGTTCGACTGCCGAATGCGACATCGCCGGCGCCAGCGCTCGAAAAACCATCCACGTGCTAGGCTCGGCTGCGGCAACACAACCTGTTGCCTGTCGAACTTACTATTCATCCATGCCCTCGGTCATTCCCCGGTCCCCGCCCGAATCCGCGACTGATCAAGAGCTGCCAGTCAAGCAACCCCCAGCTTGAGCTGGTCCGGAGACTCTCGCGGTCACGCAAACTCTGCACAAGGCAAAATACACCAAAATGCCGGCTAAGAACAAATTGTTAAGTTATGTTAATTTTTGTCTTGCATTCTTATTTGTACGGGAGTAATTTCCTGTGCGTTTGGCAGCTTTTTGGCTTGGGGCCCTTGTTGAGGGGAAAAGCCAAGTTCCTGGAATGTTCGAAAGCAAGATCCAACTCGACTGTGGTTCCGCCCACTGGAGCGTTGCGCGAGTCGCTCCCACTGCCGTTGCAAATTCATTGATCAGTGACAGGAAATCTTCCCGCCGGTTGGAACAGGAGGGTGTATGTCAAAGAAGTTCGGAGAGGGTGTGAATCCCATGAATATGAAATGGTCGCGGTCGAAGACGATTTTGACCTGTACTTTTCTTGTCTTGTCGATTTTGCTGTGCGACGTGCATACGGCGAGCGCGCTGCCCACGGGAAAGGTGATGGCGATCCCGGCGTTCGCGCGCAAGTATGGCCTGCCTTGCTCGGCGTGTCATACGGCGTGGCCCGAACTAAATAACTTCGGACAAGTGTTCCGGGACAACGGCTACCAGCTGATGAATGACCGCGACTCTCCGATTTGGCAGAACCCCTCCTACTTCCCGATATCGTTCCGCATCACACCGAACTGGCATCGTGAAAGCACGAACAATCAAGTAGTGGATACCGTCCCTGGCAGCGGGCTATCCGATGGACTCGGCACGGTAACACAAGCCGGATTCGACCTCTCCGGAATGGACCTGTGGTCGGCCGGAACGCTCTACAAGAACATTTCCTTCACGATATTGCCTTCGTCAGATTCGACGGCTGTGTGGCACTTTGAGGCCGCCTTCATTCGCTTCGATAATTTACACGGGAGCCCTTGGCTCAACGTCAAGTTTGGGAGATTTGAACTCGACAATTTGATTTCGGAAAAGCGCATGTTGTTCTTGTCGAACAACGGCGGTTTCTACCAGATCTACCACTTTAATGATCCGGGCGACATCAACAACTTCGGATACGGGGACAATCAGATCGGCGTTGAGTTGGCCGGCCACTCGGCGAATAGCTACACGCGTTATTCCGTCGCTTTTCTGAGCAGCAACGAAGGTGGCGTTGGCTTCACGACCGACGTAGTGCCGGGCGCGCCTCCCTCCGGCCGAAGTTACGACGTGAACTTCGCGTTCAGTCAGGCGTTCAACGCGCCGGGGCCGGCTGGTGAAAGCGGTTTTGGTTTGGAGCGCATCGGAGCGTTTGCCATAGTCGGCCAGCGGCCAACCTACTACCAAACGACAGGCGACGGGTCCGGCAACGCTGTTCCTTTGGTGGGTCTCGGCAATAAGCCCTTTTATCGCATCGGCGTTGCGGGTGACCTAAGTTACAAAAACCTGGAGCTCCTGCCGCTATTTATGTACGGGCACGACAATCCGTACCTGGGGATTCCCGGCCTTCCGTCCACGCAGCCGCTTCCACTGGGTGCACAGGCACCGACCTTCTACGGCGGTTTCCTGGAAGCGCACTACTACTTCAATCCACAAAACGTGGCTCTCGCGCGCTTCGAGCAGGTCAACGTAGGACAGCAGGCATTCAGCAACGTCGGAACTGGCAGCAGCAGCAACGGCAACATCACCGCACTCACGTTCGGCTATCGCTGGTATCCGATCATGTTCAGCCGCGCGGGAGTCGCACTCGACTGGGAATACTCGCGCGTAAGGACGATCGGCCAGGAGCCCCTAAGCGGCGATGGAAGCGGCACCGTCGCCGACCCCTTTAATCCGGTCTGGAGCAACAGCATTTTCTTCGGAATTGATTTCGACTTTTAAGGGAGAGACCAGCAATGACACTCAAAAAAATCGCGGTGACATTCGCGCTGGGCTCGGTGGTTCTGCTTGGCGTCGGCGCGACCGCCCTGATGGCGCAATCGCACGTCAACTCACCTGATCCACTGCTGGGGACGCCCAGCGTTGCAAGCGAGACAAGCCAAGTCGGCGGTGTCACTGGCCATGCCGAAGCCGGCAAGATGCTCTACCGGCGTTTCTGTATTGGCTGCCACGGCCCCGATGGCAATGGCGAAGGGATGAACGCGCAATGGATTGATCCCAAGCCGCGGGACTTTACCGAAGCCACTTTCAAATGCCGCTCGACACCGACCGGCACGTTGCCTCTCGACCAAGACCTCTATGACGCCATTACGCGTGGATTTGTGACCACCAACATGCCGTCGTGGAGGCCGCTGAATCCGCAGCAGCGGGCCGATTTGGTCGCCTTCATCAAGACCTGGTCACCTCGCTGGGCAAAAGAGAAACCGGGGGCCTCTCTGAACATTCCTCCGGAAACGCCCATTACCATCGAGAGCATCCTGCACGGGCGGGAATTATTCCAGAAGCTGGAATGCTGGAAGTGTCACGGTCCCGAGGGCCATGCGGATGGTCCGTCGGCCGCCACACTGACGGACAGCAAAGGCAATCCCATCAAGCCCTTCAATTTTTCTACGGGCGATCGATTTATGTGCGGTGATACAAACCGCGACCTGTACCGGATCTTCATGACCGGCCTGGACGGATCACCGATGCCCTCCTTTGCGGACGTAATCCAGCCGAACGATGCCTGGGACCTGGTTCATTTCCTGCGCACTTTGCAGACGGCGCTACCGAACCAGGAGTTGACGCTTTGGGATGCTTACAAGGCGGCGCACGGAAAAGATCTAAAGCCGATCGGTCCGGATTCGGCGGGCGGCGCACAGTAGTATCAGATAAGAAGGAGGGACTGATTCAATGAAATTGAAATTTTTTGCAGCCTTGGGGCTGGTGGTGACGATGGGTAGTGCCATCGTGGTTTTTGCCACGCCTCCTGCGGGAACTGGCACGATAACCGGAAAGGTGACCTACACGGGTACGCCGCCGAAAATGAAACCGATTGATATGTCCAAGGAACCGACGTGCGCCAAGCAGCACGCGACGCCGGTGATGACGGAGAACGTCGCGACTGGGCCGGGAAACACGCTGCAATGGGTGGTGGTTTTCATTTCGGCGGGTGACAACAATTCGACCGCGCCAACGCAGGCCGTGAAATACGAGCAGAAGGGCTGCGAATATCTGCCGCATGTTCTGCCCATGCAGGCCGGCCAGCAGCTCCAGATTTTCAACGACGATCAAACATCTCACAACATCCATCCCCTGGCTAAAGTAAACCAGGAGTGGAACAAGTCACAGCCTCCTGGTTCGCCGCCAATCGATACTAAATGGGATAAGCCCGAATTCATTCCGGTCAAGTGCAATATCCATCCCTGGATGCACGGGTACTTCGTCGTGCTGAAGACGTCTCACTACGCCGTCACAGGCGGGGACGGAACTTTCACTATCACGGGAATGCCTCCGGGCAAGTACACGGTGACGGCTTGGCAAGAACAGTACAATTCGAAATCGCAGGACGTCACGATCACGGGCTCCGAAACCAAAACTGCGAACTTCGTTTTTACTGCTACTCCGTACTGATTCAGCGCGGCCACTGCGCGGAGGTAGCCGCACCTCGCTACGGGATAGGAGGGGTGCGGCTATCCGACGCGCGAGCGGTCCGGATCGAAGTGCATCGAGGCGTATAGATGATGGGCAAATGGTTCGCAGTGGGTGTCACGGTCATCACGTTGATCTCGGTTTCCTTCTTCGTGATGCACACATGGTGGATGCCGGTGGACATTTCTACCACGGGCCCGGCAATCGATCACCAGTTGGAAGAGACTATGGTTGGCTCGGGATTGCTGTTCCTGGGAGGACAGCTGCTTCTCGGTCTTTTCGTTTGGCAGTCGAGTAACAAGAATCCGGCGCGCAAAATAAAGATATTTCCCGGGGGTTCCACGCCCCTGGTCGCCGCTGCCATCATTCTCGTCGGGATCGAGATTCTGACGCTGAGCTTCGTCGGTTCGAAAGCATGGGGTGCGATCAACCTGGCGCCGGCTGCATCGGATTCGTTGCGGATTGATGTTCAGGCCGAGCAGTTTGCATTTTACTTTCGCTATGCAGGTCCCGACGGCCAGTTCGGCGGGCTGCACCCGGATAAGATTGACGATGGAAGCGGCAACTATTTTGGTTTGGATCCGGCAAACGATGTTGCGGCCCGCGACGACATCGTGGTGGGCTCTTTGGTTATTCCAGTAAACCGCCCGATCGCTTTGACGCTGCACTCTAAAGACGTCGGCCACTCCTTCTACGTGCGGGAACTGCGCATCCAGCAGGATTTTGTGCCGGGACTTGTAATCCCCGTCCATTTTACGGCCACCCAGACGGGCAAGTTTGAGATTGTGTGCACGCAACTGTGCGGGCTGGGCCACTACAACATGAAGGCATATCTGCAGGTGATGTCAGAAGGCGATTACGAAGCGTGGCTGAAGAGTCAGGCAGGGCAATAAGTTTAATAATTCGCGCTCCTATCGCGCGAGAGGTCAAGTCACTGTTTCCGAGGTCCACACATGCATGAACCTGCTGTACAACACGCCGTGCACCAGCACACGGCACCGACCAGCTTTATCCGTAAGCACGTATTCAGCCTCGATCACAAAGTGATCGGCAAGCAATACTACGGGTTGGCGCTTCTTGCGGTTTTTATCGGCATGGCTCTCTCCTGGCTAATGCGTATCCACCTGGGCTGGCCCGCGTGGCCGATTCCGCTACTGGATAAGCTTTCGGCCGTCGGCGCTCCACAGGGTGTGATGACGCCGGAGTACTACCTTTCGTTGATGACTATGCACGGCACCCTGATGGTGTTTTTCGTTTTAACGAACGCACCCTTCGCCGCGTTCGGAAATTATTTTCTGCCGATCCAGATCGGCGCGGAGGACATGGCGTTTCCGCGATTCAACATGATGTCGTTCTGGACTACGTTTCTTGCGTTCGTGGTCATGATGGCTGCATTTTTCGTGAGCGATGGGCCGCCGATCTCGGGCTGGACCGCATATGCGCCGCTCAGCGCCGTGGGTGGTGATGCGGGGCCCGGGCTGGCTCTGGGTCAAACACTCTGGGGTATTTCGATTGCCATCTTTTGCATCGCCTCGCTGCTGGGCGCGCTAAATTTTATTGCAACCACGCTGGACCTGCGCACAAAGGGAATGTCGCTAGCACGCATGCCGTATAGCTCGTGGGCGTGGTTCGTAACCTCCGTTATCAGCCTACTCGCGTTCGCGGTTCTGCTGCCTGCTTGCATACTCCTCATACTGGATCGCACAGCCGGAACCAGTTTCTTTATCCCCGCGGGGTTGGTTCTCAGCGACAAATTACAGCCTCATTCCGGCGGTTCCGTGCTGTTGTGGCAGCACTTGTTTTGGTTCTTTGGTCATCCCGAGGTATATATCGCGATTCTGCCCTCGATTGGAATCGTCTGCCACATTCTACCCGTATTCGCGCGCAAGCCCCTCCTCGGACCGCGCGCTTCGGTCGGTTGCATGATCGCCATCGGCTTCCTGAGTTACATGGTTTGGGGCCATCACATGTTTTTGAGCGGAATGAATCCGTTCTCGGCGACTCTCTTCTCGGTTCCCACTCTAATCATCACGATTCCGGCGACAATCTTGACTCTCTTGCTGATAGGCTCGGTGTACGGTGCCAAAATGCGGTTTACGACGGCCGCTTTATTTTGCCTGGGATTCATTTCGGTGTTTATTAGCGGAGGAATCAGCGGTTTCTTCCTGGCCCAGCCTTCGATTGACATCTATCTGCACGCCACCTATTTCGTAGTCGCCCACTTCCATTTCGTAATGGCGGTAGCATCGCTGTTCGGCGTATTTGCGGGAACCTATTTCTGGTTCCCAAAAATGACTGGTCGGATGATGAATGAAGGTCTTGGGAAATTGCACTTCTGGCTTACGTTTATCGGCGTATACGCGATTTTCATGCCCATGCACTACCTGGGACTTGCGGGGAATGTGCGGCGCTACTCGGCATTCGTGGATGATTATCTGATTCCCCTGATTCCAGTCCACAAATTCATTACGATCGCGGCTCTTCTCACCGGCGCAGCGCAGTTCATCTTTCTGTTTAATTTGATCTGGAGCCGTTTCAAGGGCCCGGTGGCGTCCGAGAATCCCTGGGAGGCCACGTCGCTGGAATGGTCGACTACGTCTCCGCCACCATTTGATAATTTTGGCGGCAGGCATATGGTCGTTTATCAGGGACCGAACGAATATGGGGTAGAGGGCGGCGGAGCTGATTTCGTGATGCAGACATCACCCGACAAAGCATAGCTCGCCGAAAGCGCACGAAATAATTAGGACGCGAGGAGGCAATCACTTTGCATTCGCAGGCGCAGGCAACGCTGGAAAACAAAGCTACTCTCAGTCTGGCGGTGATTCCTTCCAGCCGGGCGCCGCTGCCGGGAATCGCTTCGCAAGCCCAACGGTCGGAAACAGGGATGTGGGTAGGCGTTGCGGCGATTACGATGTGCTTCGCGGCGTTCACCAGCGCGATGATCGTGCGGCAGGAATCATCAACCGATTGGCAGCACTTTCAATTACCGCACGTTCTGTACCTCAATACGCTGATATTGCTCGCCAGCAGCGTGACGTTGGAATGGTCGCGCCAGCGGATCGCTGCGATTTCTGACGCTTCGCAGCGCGCACCAGAGTCCACAACGGCCTTGCTGGCCAGCGGGATCTACTGGTTGTACGTAACCGCAGCCTTGGGGTTTACGTTCGTTCTAGGCCAGATTCTCGCATGGCGCAACCTCGCGGCACAGGGAGTGTTTCTGGCGACGAACCCGAGTTCGTCCTTCTTCTATGTATTCACCGCGCTTCACGCCGTTCATTTGCTGGGCGGGATGGGTGGGCTCTTCTATGTGCTGCGAAAACTGGTTCGCAGCGGCGGCTCGGCTGAAACGAGTGGACTGAGCGCGTTCTCGATTTATTGGCATTTCATGGACATGCTGTGGGTTTACTTGTTGTTGCTGCTCGCCATTCGAGTGTGAAGGGACCAGTGAGGAGGAGTTGTGAGCGAAGCTGAAATTATGCCAGGGGCAGGGCACGCGGCGGCGCTGGAGCCGTCGCCTTACGGCATTCAGTCCAAAAAACTGACGATGTGGTTGTTCATCATTTCAGACGCTGTCACGTTTGGTGCAGTTCTGTATGGTTACGCTTACTTGCGAGCAGGGACGCCGAACTGGCCCACACCGTTTCATTTTTCGCCGAGCATCGTAAACGGCTTGATCATGACGTTCGTGCTGCTCTCCAGCAGCCTGACGATGCTGGCTGCGGTAACTGCGGCTAAGCAGGGACGCAAATCCTCGAGTTTGAAGTGGCTGGGAGCCACAATTCTGCTGGGAATCATCTTCGCAGCGCTTCATCTTCGCGAGTGGTTTCACTTGTTTCAAGACGGGTGGAGCCTGTCAAAGAACCCACTGGGCGGTTCGGTGGCATTTGGCGCGACTTTTTTCAGCATCACTGGTCTGCATCTCCTGCACGTAATATCCGGGATCATTGCCCTGATCGTGATCGCCATCGGTTACAACACCAACTGGCTGGACTCTGGACACGTCGAAACTACCGGGCTGTACTGGCACTTTGTGGATTTGGTTTGGATGTTTGTGTTTCCGCTGCTGTATCTGATGAACGTGGCCCGCTGAATTGGAGCCGGACGAATAGAAAGGAGGCGCTGCAGTGACGCAAGCGAAACATGAACCCGGAATGACAGGTTATGTCGGCATCTGGTTTGGCCTGCTATGTATTGTCGGCATCGAAGTGTTCCTGACGTTTGAGAACTTGTCGACCCACCAGCTACTTGCGTCGCTTCTGGTGTTGGCGTTTATCGAAGCTGGGATTGGACTCCTGTACTTCATGCATCTTAAGTATGAACGGCCGAGCCTATTTTGGAGCCTGGTACCGGCCGTAGTATTCGTACTTCTTATGATGAATCACATTTGGCCTGACGCATACCGTGTGGCGAGCCTGAAGCTTCCCATCCAGTAGCTTGGCACCGTCAGGACGCCCGTGGCGGAAGATGAATCGGGTATTAGTTGTCGAGACGCGAGCGGTTCGGGGAGATCGATTGCAATGGGTGGAACGAATTCAAGCATCGCCAGAACCATAAAGCGCCTAACTGTCGGCATGATCGCGTGCGCTAGCCCGATAGCGCTCTACGCGCAGAGCTGCGCGATGTGCTACCAGAGCGTCGCTGCGTCCGGCGCTCGCTCAATCCACGCCCTGCAAAGCGGAATCCTCATCCTCATTTTCCCCCCAGCTTTCATCTGCGTTGGGATTACCGTCGTCGCTTACCGGCGGCGCAATCTCTATAACGATTAGCCGTCGCGACGGACCGAAAGCGCTGCGTCTCGTTGTTCGGAGGTTCTGGCGGCCGTGGGCTTCATTTCGCAGCAGAGGGCAAACTCAATTCGACGAGCAATCCACCGTCCGGGCAATTTTCGGCCTTGACCGTCCCGCCATGAAGGCGAACGGCTCGCTCCGTGATAGAAAGGCCGAGGCCGGATCCGCCGGAGACGCGGTCGCGCGCATCACCCACGCGATAAAAGGGCAGGAAAATATCGCGCAGGGATTCCTCGGGGACACCGCGTCCACGATCGCGAACGGAAATCACAGCGTTTCCATCTCCGT
Organism: uncultured Acidobacteriota bacterium; assembly: GCA_963748395.1. Classification (GTDB taxonomy): domain Bacteria; phylum Acidobacteriota; class Terriglobia; order Acidiferrales; family UBA7541; genus Palsa-295. The sequence continues at coordinate 935,214 of CAVVIP010000001.1, forward strand.
TCGAATGCGACTTCTTGAGCGCTATCTGGACTTCGGTGCCCTCGTCGGTGTAGCTGACGGCGTTGCGGATTACGTTTTCAATTGCGCTGCGTAGTAGCTGGCGATTTCCTAGGACCATGCAACCGTCTGCCTGTGTTACTCGGACGCGACGTCTGCGGCCTTGCGCTTCAAAATCAGCGTCGGCGGCGACGTCGAGAACCACTCGATCAAGCGCCACGAGCTCACCCTCGACGTTTTCGCTGCCGCCCTCAATCCGCGCGAGCCTTAGCAGACTGCCAATTAGAGTGTTCAGGCGCTCGGCTTCGACCTCGATGCGGTCAAGCGCGCTCGCGGATTCGGAATTGGCGTGCAGCCGGGCGAGGCCTAACGCAACAGTCAACCGGGCCAAGGGTGAGCGAAGTTCGTGCGAAATATCCGCGAGCAGCCGGCGCTGCGAAGAAATCAGCGATTCAATCTGCTCGGCCATGTGATCGAAGTCTCGGCTGAGTTCGGTCAGCTCGTCATAACGATTTCCGGCAGCCGCGCCGACACGCGCACTCAGCTGGCCGGTGGCCAGGCGATGTGTAGCGGCGCGAAGGTGCAGGATCGGCGCCGTGATGTAACGCGTCAGCCAGAAGCAGACGAAACCGGCGATAAAGAATACTGCTGCAGCGCGGACGAATTGCGTCTGGATGGGAGCATTCAGTACTTCAGCGACGGACTCGATATGCGTGCCGATCACCAGCACGTAGTGTGTCCCTGTCGAGCCGGTGGTTCTGGTCGCGGCGAACCTGGTGCCGTGAGATGTCACGAAGCCAGTTTCGTTGGTTAGCAGCGCGGATTGGGCGATGACGCCGACTTCGGGTGGCGATGGCTGCGACAGAATCTCTTTACCCTCGTCGTCAAAAAGGTACGCCTGCCAGTGCAGTGTGTTCTCCAAAGAATTGAGAAAGTCGGCCAAGGCACCCATGCCGTGATCGTCCAGGATGTCCGCCGCGCGGGCGGCCACGACGGGCATGACCGTCCGGTCGAATTCCTCGGCGCGCATGGTCTTGAATTCGGACTGCGTGGCGATAACGGAGGCGATCAGAGTCGCGCTGACGAGAACCATCGCCAGCCAAAAGGAGAGGAAGATTTTTAGGAAAAGGCTGCGCATTTCGGATTTGCTCTTTGCCGCTCGCTACCCAACGCTCATCGCGACGCGCCCGAGACTACATAAACGTATCCAACGTTGCGAATCGCCCGGATTCGCTCGGCTCCGTCTGGAGACGCACCTAGCTTCTTGCGCAGGTTGCTGATGTGTACGTCGAGGCTACGATCCGAGGGCTCCGCGTCGCGGCCCAAAGCGCCTCTGACCAAATCTTCGCGCGAGATTACTTGTCCCGGCGACTTGAAGAACAGCGCAAGTAGCTCGAACTCCGCGGAAGTGAGCTCTACGTCGCGCGCTTTGTGGCGCGCAGCGCGGGCGCGCGTATCCAGCCGGATGTCGTCCAGGAGAATAGACAGGGGAGCGAGCGTGTCCTTAGGCGGCCCGCCGATGGTTCGGCGCAGTACTGCGAAAATCCGCGCAGCGAGCTCCCGAGGATTGAATGGCTTAGGGAGATAATCGTCGGCTCCGATTTCGAGGCCCACGATTCGGTCGACATCGTCTCCATGCGCGGTGAGCATGATGATGGGGACTGCGGACTTGGCCCGAATGCGGCGCAGAACCTCAAACCCGCGAATGCCCGGTAACATCACGTCCAGGATGATTAGCGAATAGGTGCCGGAAAGAGACCGCTCCACACCCGTCGAACCGTCGTGGACGGCCTCAATCTGAAAGCCCTGAGATTTCAGATATTGCCCGACGAGCTCGCAAAGCTCAACGTCGTCATCAACGATCAGGATGCGCGCGGCGGGCACAGTGTCCGGTCTATCGGTCTTGAGCGGAGGCATAAGACTACTTTATACCCTGCTCAGGCCGGAATCGGTAGCCTTTGAGACGTACGATTAACGGTACACCGGCCTCGACCGAGGGAGCGTGCTGCCGCAGCAACGACTGTGCGCTACGTCACCGCCGAAGCCGCGGAAGACCCAGCGAACGATTTGACGGCTGTCGCTTCGTCTGGATGAACGTCGAGGACCTTGTGCAGGTACGTCATCTCAAGCATTTCCTGCACCTTGGGACTGGGGCTCGCGATTTTCAGTTGACCGTGAGCCCTCCGCACGACAGTGTGGGCTCTCACCAGTTCTCCGATGCCGGAGCTGTCGATATGCTCCACCTCCTGCATAATCAGCAGGACCTTCACGCGACCATCCGCGACTAATTCCTGGACCGTTTGGCGAAGCATTGTATTGCCTTCCCCTACGACGATTCTGCCTTTAATTTCAACCACAGTGATGTCCAGCGAGGCATGGCGAATGATAGTATGCATCTTGCCCGCAGACCGCGGCTGTGCCGAAGGAGTGCCGCGATCCAGTATGGCCGCGGCCGTCTTCGCGATTGCAAGCGATTCCGTCCGAACGACGATAAGAGATTTCCCCACCTTCAAGACATCTACGAACAGTTGAGCGTCCTCGGAGGTTTTTTCATCCTGCACGGGAGCCGGAATTCCCGTCTCCTTACCCAACCCCTCGCCCACTGTCGCTCCGGTCTTGGTTCCTAGAAATCCGAGCAGCGCCGCCGCTCCTATACCGACAGCAAAAACTTGGCCGATACCCGGGATGAGCGACAGCGACGCGGCTACCATCCCCGCTCCCAACCCGACGGCCCCACCAGTGAATCCTCCCGCGATGGACCCGATCTCTTTTCCCAGCGCCTCTGCGTCGCTCTTCGAGCGAGTCAAGAAGACGACGGAATCTTCGGGGACACCTGCTTGCAACAACTCTTTGAGCGCTTCTTCGGCGCGAGCGCGCGAACCGAATACTCCAATTGCAGTTTCCACGGAAGCCTCCAATGAACTTGTGAAGATGGCGGCAAAAAACCAGCCAGCCAAACGGGCCTTCGCAGTGCGGAACTCCTAGCGGGGATGTGAAGACCGCCTACGTCCTGACTGTGGGTTTATAACGCTTTGTAAAGTTTTGTCAAGCGAATGTTATACTGCGGGACAAGCCCGGGCCTTCCGTCGCTGAGTGCGGCCCTGAGGATTCCGTGCGGGGCTTGGGGCTCAACGCTATGGATATCCACACCTGGCGGATTTTATCAAATTGTGAGCGCGGCGCATCCGCCCGCGTTACCAGTGAGGTGAAGATGAGCGAGCGTACGAAGCATTCTCTCTTTCAAGCCATTTGCCCGATCGCGATGTCAGTTCTGATCTGCGCCGGAACAGCAGCCGCGCAATCCGATTACACTCCGATCACGGTCGAACACGGCGGCGCCATCTCTGGCACGGTTACGTGGACGGGCCCAATCCCCAAAATTCCCAAACTGCCGATCACCAAAAATCCGGAAGTCTGTGACCCTGAAGGGCTGAAGACTCGGGATCTGGAACGCCTGGTGATTAATCCCGATGGCAACGGCGTGGCCAACACCGTCGTGTTCCTCCGCGGCATCACCAAAGGCAAGCCTATGGATCTGCCTCCCAGCCGCCAGCAATTGGATCAGAAGACTTGCCGGTACGTCCCGCACATCATGCTCGTGCCAGAAACCGGCTCGCTGAAAATTGAAAGCAGCGATCCCGTGCTGCATACCGTGCAGATGTTTGGCGCCGCCACAAATAATATCCCCTTTCCTTTCCAGAACCAGTTCATCCCCGTCACGCTGCAGCGGCAGGGCGTGGTAGAATTGAAATGTAACGCTGGGCACGTGTGGATGAACGCCAACCTTATTGTAGTGCGGCACCCCTATTACGCGGTGACGGACGATCACGGCGCGTTTAAGCTCTCGGACGTCCCGCCAGGCCAATACGAAATCGTAGCCTGGCACGAGGGCTGGCAAATTCTATCGGAAGCAAAAGTCATGGACGTCGGCGCGCAGGTGGAAGTGCGGCGCCCGATGTACAGCACGCCTGTCACTTGGACGAAAAAAATAACCGTAAAGCCCAGCGAGCCCGTGGTGGTGGACTTCACGATTTCCGAGAAACACGAGTAAAGCGCACGCGTAGAATTTGCAACCCGACTCGCCTCTCGCGGCGCCGTGGGAGATTACACGTAGGACTTAGATTTTCCGACCAGGCGTATTGTCGGCGCAGAAATCATCGACCGCGCGGTCGCACCGCTGGAAGTCTCGCTCCCCGCTCTTAGCGCTCGACAATGATCCGGCCCGTCATCCGTTTGTGGCCCGTCCCGCAAGACTTGCAACAAAGGAATGAGTACGTTCCGGGCTCGGTCGCTTCGATGTAAACAGGAACCGCTTCGCCTTTTTTCAGTTTCCAGCAATCTTCGCCCAACGTGAAAGCCAGGCCCGGCGGCGTGTTGGCCTTCGCACCATCTGGAAACGCGCTGATATGAATCCCGTGCGTCCGGTCAGACGAAACCACCTGCAGGCGGACTTGCTCTCCCACTTTGAGGTGAATTTCCGACGGATCAAACTCGAAGTCCTTCGCGGTCATCACGATGACGCGGGGAGGCGGCTCGGACTGGGGCTTCGTTCTCTCTTTCTGGTTTTTCTCATCTTGCGTTGATCGGAAAGAGTCCTTCATGTAAGCAGGCGTCGCGAATACCAGCACGGCAGCGATTGCGATCAGGACCGTGACATGCGTGTTAAGTTTCAACAAGCCGTCCTCCATTGAAGTCTCAGCGCACCCCGATTCGGGATGGGAGCTGTCTCCCCTCCGCAGGCTGGACCTTGAAGGGCTTTCCCTCCACAGCATTCTAGCAGCGAACTCGCCCGGCGTGAAAATCGGGAGTCATAGCCGACGAGCTACCATCCCCGCGGCGCGCCGAAATGACCTGGCCGAGTGTTTTCTATCCACCGCATATTTGTTCCCAGAAACAGCCGATTGTGGGCGGCCGATCGTTCTAATTTGCGGTGAACAAAATCAGCTATTGGGAAGTCGTGCGGCGACGAGGTTTTTGGGCAAGGCGGAATGAAGGCGAACCGACGCTGCAAAACGCACCGCTGAAGAAACTACCCCTTTCACCGCGCTCCAAACTGTTGGCGCGCGCCACCGACGAGGCCGTTCGGCCGGCTCGCTCGCAAGATGGTTCGCCGAATTGTGATCTCACGGCAAGTTCATCGCACGAGCGGGCCTAGCGAGGGTGGTGACAGGATCGGAGATCTGTGCTCGAAACGCTCATCGCAGATTCTTATCACGTTGAGGCGATTGAGACGAAGCTCGCGCGCAATCCGAGTCTTCGGCCAGCCCTCGGTAAACTTGGCTCGCACTGCATCTGGCAACGGACCGTCGATTCGATTGGCCGGAGTCTTCCTCAGAACTCGTTAATATCCTCGCTTTATTTTCTTGCCCTCAGCTCACAAGACCTGCCATCCCGGGTGATGCGATCCTTTCGCGTCCAACACGAGGACAGCGCCCAGTTTTCACGTCCACCAAATTCCCCTGCCATTGTGAATTCGCGAATGTGCCGATCCGGCTAGCTGTTACTTTTGACAGTTCAGATATTTCCCGCCGCAGTGTATCAATAACAGGTCAGGCAACTTCAGTGAAGCTCAACGCACGAGTGTCCAGGCAAGTTTGCCACCCCGTGCTTGACGAACCACGCAGTCGGCTCCGCGTGCGAGGTTGACTTCAACTGGTTAACCGCTGTTGGGTAACTTCAGGAACTACTAAATCAAAGGGAGATACACGTGAAAATTGCAGGCACAGCACTTCTTGGACTATTTCTGTTGTTCGGAACCGCAGCGTTCGCGCAAGACAGTCCTAAGATGGAAGTTTCCGGCGACTATTCCTACATGCGCTTCAACCCGCAGAACAACAACATTACCGGTCTCGGCGATTTCTCGCTCAACGGTGGCGGCGGCGCCTTCACATATTTCTTGAAGGACTCGATCGGGATCAAGGCCGAATTCGAGGGCTATGCCAGCACCACACGGACCTTCCCTGGAGGCGCTCCGGTGTCGGGAAACCTGTTCACTTACAACGTCGGCCCCGTCTACAAATACCGCGCCGAGCATTTTCAGCCGTTCGTGGAGGCGATGTTTGGCGGCGCCCATTCCAATGCGTATGTGAACATTTGCGGTGTTACCGGAGGTTGCATCAATTCTCCTTCCAATAATGCTTTTGATTTTATCATTGGCGGAGGCTTGGACATTCCTCTCAATAAATCGATCGCCATCCGGGCAGCGGAGGCCGACTACGTCTTGACGCGATTCGGCAATTCGTACACGAATGGCAACAACAATCAGAGCAACTTTCGCATTCAGGCTGGCGTGGTATTCAGCTTCTAGGCTGACGGACGGCATTTAACGCAGACGCCCCACCCTTCGATTTCTGAGCGGTGGGGCTTTTGCGTTTCACGCAAAGCGTGAACGCACTCCGCTTTCACTGTCGCAATAGGGTGCCGCGGGCGGGCGCATGTCCGGTGGTTCAAGAGGTCTTTACAGCTGAAGATTTTCCGGTAACGCGGCGCTGGCGCCGGCCAGCATGGCGCTGTCGCTGTAACCGCGTTTCACGATCACGTAGCTTTGCTCCCGCAGCAGGCCCAGATAATCGCGCATTCGCGGCTCCATTTTTTGCACGTACAGGCTGTTGCGGATTTCGCTCTCCACTTTGTCCATCGGTTGCAATCCCGCCTGGAGATGATTATCGACTTTCAGAATTTCGAACCCCGTCTTGGTCTGGATCACGTCGGTGATCTGGCCCCGATCCATTCTGAAGACGACTTCTTCCAGCTGTGGCGGCAGTTCGCCTCTCTTGAAGGTCCCCAGCGCGCCGCCATCTTTTGCGGTGCTGCCTTCGGAATAACGCTTGGCCGTTTCACTGAAGTCGTCTCCTGCCATGAGGCGATTGTGCAAGGCCTCCGCTCTTTTCTGAGCGAAAAGGGTGTCTTCCGCGTTCTTGCCTTCGGTGCTCAGCACAATCTCTGAGAGCACCACTTGCTCGGGCTGCGTGAACTCCTGGGGATGCGCCGCATAATACTGTTTCACTTCGTCGCTGGAAATGTCGATGTGCGCACCCACTTCGCGCCGCACCACTTCCTTGGTGAGCAGTCCGTTGCGCATCGTTGTCTTGTATTCTTCCCAGGACAGTCCGTTGGCTTCGACGCCCTTTTGCAACTCCTCCAGGGTGGCGAGCCCGTTCTGCTTACGAACGTCGTCCAGCTTCTTGTTCAAGTCCGCATCAACGTTGACGCCCATATCCTTCGCGCGCTGCACCATCAGCGACTGGTCAATCAGACCACGCAGCAAATCCTTCTGCTGCTCATTGAACTGCGCGTCAATCTTATCCTGCGAACAGACTTGGCAATCGCGCGCAACTTCCTCACGCAATTGCTGCTCGGCCTTCTGATAGTCCGAGAGTGTGATGATGTCGTCGTTCACTCGCGCAACGATGTCGGCGGCAACCGCATTCTTGCTCTGCGCGCGCGCGCTGAAGGGAATTAGCACTGCCATCACCGTCGCCGTGACGAGGGCACAGACGGACGCAATCCCGACATTTTTCATAAAGTTCACTCGCCTCGAATTATACCTCCACGATTGTAGCCGGAATTTCGCATTCGGGCGCATATCTTGAGCATCGCGGCGGGTTAAGAGGGTGACCGGACGAGAAGGGCAGCGGGAAGGCGCCTGGCGGTTGCGGCTGCTCGACACGGTCCGAGCAATTCGCAATTTGTTTCGTGACTTCAGTGCGGGAGCAGCGCGGTTTGGACGTCAGTCGGGTTCAAGTGCGGTGGCTTCGGTCCCGGTCCACCGAGGAAGAGCCGCATTTTTGTGAAGTCGAATGTCACCGCATACGGCCGGAAGAATTGATGCGCAATCAAGCCGCCGATGCGGAATCCAAATGCGTGTTCGATTCCGACAGGGAAGGCACCAGCGAGGCCACTCACATCTTGTTGGCGCGCGTCGCCGAGGTACAGGTCTTTCACGATAAATGGCGCGAACGACGACTGGCGGGTCGTCGCCGGAACCATCGAGCCCTGCTTGTCAAACGACAACCCGGCCTGATCAATCGTGGATTCCGGACAGGTGAATCCCAGCGCCACGCCGGTGGCCACAAACAGCAGGGCGGGCGGCGCTTGATTCACGCGGCCCCGCGCCAGAATCACGTGGTCGCTCGCCATCCATATGGGCATCACGATCTGCCTTTCCAACTCGGCGCTTGCTTCAAAATCATGCAGCGCTTCCAAGGATTTGCGCCGCAGGATCAACTCGCCGTTCGGATAGTCCAGAGTGGCAAGAAAGTGATACAGCAAGACGGTTCCCAGCACGCCGTCGATCTGGCGCCCTGCGAAAACGGGAAGCCGCCGGATACCGACTGGGACGTTTGCCACGTCGAATTCTCCCAACTTGAGTGAAGCGACGCGGGCGTGGCGCATCTCCGTCTGGCTGCCGTCGAGAAGAGTCGCCGACGATCCACCGACACCATCAAGGCCGAGGCGCTTCGCAAAAGCGGAATCGAGCTGAACTTCCGCGCCGCCGGTATCGATAAGAAAAGTCGCGGCGTCGCTGCCGTTGACGCGCACACGCACCATCGGCAGTGGATCAGTCATCACGAACGGCAGGCGTGTTTCGATCGATAACCCGTTAATTGCGTAGGGGGCGGCATCTCCAAAGAGTTCCAACGGCGTGGCCCGGTCGTCGCTGCCGGCGGCACGAAACCATCTCGCGGCTTCCGGGAAGTTGTCGCGCCGGTAAAAAACTTCGCCCAGCAAGTTCTTGGCCGCGCGTTCGAACGGTCCTGGCTGCGCGGCCATCCTTAGATATTTCTCTGAGTCGTCCAGGCGATTCGAGAACAACTCGATCATCCCGAGCAGTGCGCTGACTTTGCGATCGCTGGGAGTCTTGTGGATGGCGTCCAGGTAGACGGATTCGGCTTCCGGGAAAACACCATTTTCGAATAGCACATCGGCGCGATCCAACGCGGCGGCGGAAAGCAGGGAAGCGCCAGTAAGAAGAAACAGTGCGCTCAGCGCAATCAGCCGGCGAGCTCGCATAATTCAGTAGGGACGACGGGATTTGCAAACGGTAAGCGGCACACAAGCATTAATCGGCGCGGCACGTTAAAAACATTACTCAGCTTGATTTCGCGTACGAATTTTCGGAGATGTCAAAAGCAATGCGTAAATTCGTAGGCGCATCGTGCGAAGATTCGGATGAGCAGGCGCAAGAACGCGGTAAAAAATGCCGCAACAAATGGACTTCAGAGTCGGGGAGTTTGAGTCGAGCAGGAAAACCGGCGCAGAATCAATGCTGTTTCAGGGGTGTTTTTCGATCCAGCGGCCCAGAACTGCGGCGGCATGCTCGCACAAGGCGCGGTCGTCACGGGAGAACGCCGAGAGGAAGTGGCTATCAATATCGAGCTCTCCGACCACCTTCTTGTCAACGAAAACCGGGACCACGATCTCGGATTTGGTTTCGAGCGAGCAAGCGAGGTAGCGCGCATCGGAACTGACGTCGTCCACAATAATAGTCTTGCCGGTGGAGGCAGCTGCGCCACAGATCCCCGCGTTCAGCGGGATGCGGGTGTGCGGGGTCATGGTGCCGCGGAAGGGTCCCAGAACCAATATGTCCGTGGTGCCCTCTTTCTCGAGCATGTAGAAGCCCACCCAGTTGTAGCGCAGCATTTTCTGGTGCAGAAGTTTGGTGATGCCCTCCATCAGTTCCCGCGCGGAGCCGGCGCTGGCCCCCAGGGCGTTGAGGTCATCGAACAACTCCCGCGTGTTTGGGTTTGCAGTGGGCATAGACACGAATGCTAACTTGATTTTCCGCTGCGTTCCACCGGAGCGTGCGCAGTCGGTTACCGGCTATCGTTCGATCATCTCTTCCAATTCTTTGGCAGCGGTTTTCGCCGTCCGTCCGGCAGCGTTCGACGGGATCTCTTCCTGCTGCTCTTCCATAAGGTCGGCCAGAAGTAGCCGCAGATTACCTTCGTTTGTGGCATAGGCCAGGCCCGTGTCGATGTCCAGTACCTTCGCACGGATCAGCTTTTCGATTTCGCTGTCGAAGCACTGCATTCCTTCGCCGGAAGCATCGCGCATGGCATCGAGCAGGGACTTTCCCTCCGATTCGCCTTTCTGCACATACTCGCGGGTGCGTAGCGTGGATTTCAGAATCTCGAACACGGCGGCGCGTCCGCTTCCGTCCGCTTTGGGAATCAAGCGCTGCGAAATAATGTAGCGGAACGATTTTGCAAGGCGGCCGCGGATGGCGGGCTGGTCGGCTGACGGGAACACTCCAACGATTCGTTCGATCGTCTTCGACGCGTCAATGGTGTGCAGCGTGGAATACACCATGTGGCCTGTCTCAGCTGCTTCCAGCGCCACTTCGATGGTCTCCTTGTCGCGCATCTCGCCCACCAAAATCAACTTTGGCGCCTGGCGCAAAGCGGCGCGCAGAGCCAATGCAAAACTGGGCGTATCGCTATAGAGTTCGCGCTGATGAATCGTGGCGCGTTTATGCGCGTGCAGAAATTCGATGGGGTCTTCGATGGTGATAACGTGGCAGGCCTTTTCCTCGTTGATTTTGTTGACGAAGGCGGCCAGCGTCGAGGATTTGCCGCTTCCGGTGGGACCGGTGACCAGCACAATCCCAGGGCGTACTTCCGCGGCTTGTCCTAATTGTTCGGGAAGGTGCAGCGAATTGAAATCCGGCACGCTGCTGGGAATCACGCGCATTACGATCGCGCAACTGCCGCGCTGCGTGAAGATGTTCACGCGAAAGCGCGAGAGCTTCGCGACGCTGTACGAAATATCGCAAGAACCTTCTTCCTTTAGTTTCCCCACCGCGAAGGTGTTTCGTCCGATCAGGTCTGCAGCGATGCGCGCGGTGTCTTCTGCAGAAAGCATACCCACGCCTTTGATCTTCAGTTGCATCAGGCTGCCGTGAAGTTCCACCTGCGGGGCGCGGCCGGGAGAAAATATCAGATCGCTGGTCTTCGGCGCGGCCTGCAACATCGAGGCGATTATATTGGCGGTGGGCGCGGAGCCGGGCAAATCGGGAACTGCGGCAGCGGGGACTGAAACTTTCGGAGCTTCCATACCGAATCCTCCACCAAGTCGTCCGGGAGGGGATCGGCACGTCTTCGGGTAGCGCCTCCATTATGTGGCTTCGAGGGCGGGGCGAAACGTTCCGGCGTCCGCGCCTGTACTCAAACGATTAGCTGTACTTCATTGCTGGGGAACTGGCGAATGGCGTGCGCAGCGATGCATGGCGCGGGAACCCTTTTCAAATGAACATGTCCGGAAGAGGCGGTACCCGATACTCTTTCCCTACACCTGCCCTTCGTTGCGCACCGCACAGCACGCTTCTCTCTTACTCTATACGTCACAGCTATGACCGAACCAATCACTCCAAAACCGGGTGTTCCACGGCGGGGCACCTCGGCGACAGACGCGTCTGGCCGCTCTTTCAGTCGTTCTCCCGGTGATTTATCGGGTCATCGGGACACGGTCCTGTTGAGCGACGTCCCGGATCCGGCCACCGTGCTCGTGGGCGCGGACTTGTCGGCGGCGGCGAATCCTTCGCTCAGCCCAGTGGCACTCGCTGCGCTGGGGCAGCGTTACGAGATCCTGGGCGAAGCTGGCCATGGCAGCATGGGCAATGTGTACAAGGCCCGCGATCGAGAGACCGGTGAGACCGTAGCATTGAAGCTCTTGAAACCCGAAATCGCCTCGGACCAGGCGATGATGGATCGTTTCAAGAACGAACTGCTCTTCGCGCGAAAAATAACGCACAAAAATGTTTGCCGCGTTTATGAGTTCAATCGCATCGGCGGGATCGCCTACACGTCCATGGAATTCGTGGAAGGCGAGAGCTTGCGGTCAGTCTCTGAATCGTTTCGGCGGTTTGCCGCAACGCAAGGCGACCGACCTTGCGCTGCAGATTTGTTCCGGTTTGAAGGAAGCGCATGCGCAGGGGATCGTCCACCGCGATTTGAAACCGGAAAACGTGATGATTGACGCGCAAGGCAACGTCAAGATTATGGATTTCGGCATTGCCCGCTCCATGGAAGCAGGAACGCGCCTGACGGGTTCGATGGTCGGCACACCGGCATACATGGCGCCGGAGCAAGTGGCGGGGAAGCCGGTGGATTACCGGACGGATATTTATTCACTGGGGCTGATCCTGTACGAAATGTTTACCGGCGCTCCGGCATTCACGGCGGACAATTCGATTGCCGTGGCCCTGAAGCAAATGCGCGAAGAGCCCCCGCCGCCGCACGAAATCGAGCCGGCGATTCCGGCGGGTACCGAGCGCGCCATTCTGAAATGTCTGGAAAAAGATCCGGCCAAGCGATTTCAATCGATCGTTGATCTGGAGTCGAATTTGCGCTCCGAATCGCCGGTGGCAGCGGCCTCCGCGAACGCCGGGCACGGGGAATACAACTGCGAATCGTATTTCCACCGGCGTTCCGCGTGCTATCACCGCGCCACAGCCGGCACCCAGGCGAACCTCGCCATTCGTGTGGGTGTTTTTAGGGGCGCTCCTCGTGGTGGCCGCACTTACCGGATTGCACTCGTTCGGAGTGGTGCGAGCCGCGGGGCAAATTCTACCGCCAGCCGCGCCCGTGACTCCGAAACCACCGGATTTCGCGTACGAGCATCCCGCGCCGCCCCCCGTCGAGCCCCCAGAGACGGAGTCCAAAGAGCCAGAGTCCAAGGCGTCAGAGCCCAAAACAGAGGCGACGAAACCAAAAGTAGACGCGACGAAGCCCGCGCCCGTAACACACGCGAAGGCTCCGGCGCCAGAACCTGCGAAGCCTGCTGTTGCGCCAGACGTCTTCCCGCGCATGGAGACCGGACCCGTGCGGAAGAACTCGCATTCGCAACCGTCCAATGCTTCGAAAAGCCTGGGCTCCAGTGCTGTAATCACCAACTCGATGTACTTATTGGTGGGGCGATTTGAACGCGAGGACAAGGCGCAGGCTGCATCGAAAAAAATCGAAGACCTGCACCTGCCCGCGGAAATCGTGCCGCGAAATCTGGGCCAGGGAAAATTCTTTGCAGTTTTTTGCGGGCCGATTGACGCCAAGAGAGTAGGTCCTGTGACGGAAAGGCTTGAGGCCAAGGGATTCTCGAATGTGCGGGCATTTACCAGCCCCATGGGCAATTTGAAGCAGAAATAAGAAATACAGGGTAGTGTCGTCTCGCCCGCGGACCAGCGATGCGCGGGCCACGCTTAGAATCTCGGGGGCAACGCTCATTTTTAGGGCGAGCGTTGAGGACGTGCGATGGAAGTTGGCGCGCGCAGTGATACAGGACGTGTTCGCGAGAACAACGAAGATAGCTTCCGGCTCGCGCCGGAGTTGAGCTTGTTCGTTCTTTCGGATGGCATGGGCGGACTCGAAGCGGGCGAGCGAGCCAGCCGCATGGCGACTGAAACCGTGCTGGTTCATTGCCGCGACGCACAAGCTGACGCGTCGTTGGCGGTGTTCGGACAGCCGATCGATGGCGTTGGAGAAATGTCCAACCGGCTGGCGAGCGCCGTGCGCCTTGCGAATCAGGAGATTTTCCATGCTGCGCACGATTTGGGCGGCAGAGGCGGAATGGGCGCAACGATTGTCGCCATTCGCTTCCTCGAGGATCGCGCCTGCATCGCGCACGTGGGCGACAGCCGCGCGTATTTGCTGCGCGACGATCAGCTGATCCAGCTCACCGAAGATCATTCATTCGTGGCCGAGCAAATTCGCCGCGGAATCTTGACCGTGGAGCAGGCAAGCCGCAGCAGGATGCAGAACGTGCTCACGCGGGCGCTGGGCGTGGAGCAGCAAGTGGACGTAGATGTCACAGAGGAACTCCTGCGGGACGCCGACACCTACCTGCTCTGTTCCGACGGGTTGTTTCGTGAGCTTTCCGAGCCGCAGATCGCCGGAATCTTGAAAGAAGCGAGCGACGCGCAGCAGGCTGCCGACCAGCTGGTGGAGCAGGCCAATCAGGCGGGCGGCGGCGACAACATTACCGCGATTGTCTTGCGCTATGCGCCGAAGCAGAGCGGCGCAATCAGCAAGCTCGGCCGCTGGTTTAAATCATCCGAGGACCCAACTTGATAGGGAGGGCGTTCCCATGTCCAAGCTGGTATTGAAATTTGAGAGTTCGATATTGAAGGAAGTGGCGGTGGGGCAGCAGGAAGTCAGCATCGGCCGCTCGCCGGACAACGGCATTGTGATCGACAATCCCGCAATATCCAGTTATCACGCGCGAGTGTTTCACGAGGATGGGCGATTGATGTTGCAGGATTTCGGCAGCCTGAATGGCACGTTCGTCAACGGGCAGCGCGTCAAAATGGTGATGCTGAAGCCCGGCGACTCGGTAGGCATTGGCAAGCACACGATTGTGGTGACGGATTCAGTGGAAGTGCGCGCGCATTCGCTGGACAACGTGGCGGTGAAACCCGCGGTGCCGAAAATAAACGAGACGGTAATGCTGGACACCAAAGACCGCCGTGAGTTCTTGCGGCAAGTTGCGGCGGTGGGCGAAAGCGCGCAGCCCGCGCCCGGGCGGCTGAAATTGCCAACTCTGGTGGTGCGCAAGGGCAGCACCGACCGGCACGAATACACACTCTCGGACAAGCTGACCGTCGTGGGGAAATCGGCGATGGCTACGGTGAAACTGAAGGGCTGGTTCAAGCCGAAGGCCGCCGCGCAAATTAACCGGCGCGAAGACAATTCGTATTACATCGGCCCAGCCGATAAGGTGCCGAGCGTGAACGGCATGGCGATCACGCATCCCACGAAGTTGGAATCGGGCGACGTGATCGAGGTTGCCGGCGTCGAGCTGGAATTTGTTGTGCGTGACTGACTTGTGTGGGGTGTAACGCGCGGACGTGTGCTGGCATTGCGCCAGCCGCGTCGGGCGTCCAAGCAACACTAGAGCGTGCGGGCGGAACGACGACTCTAGCGCGAGTACAATCTCGAAGTTAACGAATAATTTCGATTAGCAGCACCCACGCGCTGGTCGTAGAGGTCAGGAAAGCGAAGACGCAGCCGGGGATCAGCCAATTCATTCCTTCAGGACGGCCGAGCAAGAGCAAAACCCCAGCAATGCAGAAAGAAAGAGTCGTCAGTTGGCAGAGCATCACTCGCGACGCGAGCCACCACCATGGCTGTTTGGCCCTGCGCAACTGGCGCAGATGCAGAATCACGCTGAAAAACCAGAGCGTCATCCCGACTGCCAAGAACTCCGCACCGAGCAGCGTTTGCGATTGATTTGGCGCTAGACCAAGCGTAGCGATAATTAGAACACCGATTAACAGAGCGAGGGCTTCCGCGGCGCGGCCAGAAACGCCGGGGTATTCGATGATTTTCGGAAGATTGATGGAGACTGCCACGAAAATCAGACCGGCAAGAGCAGCGGAAGCACTCGCCTCTGCGACCAGAAAGTTTGACCAATCGCTGACCACGGAAGCCACCATCATCGGCGGGATTGTAGCGCATCTCCGCGCGGAAATTATCTACTCCTGAAAAACTCCCCAGCCCGGCGCGGACCGCAGCGATGCAATTCCCGTGCACGTCACCACGGATACGGATATCCCTTCGCCAGCGCTTTTTCCAGGTCCGCATCATAGCCGTAAATATCGTCGAAGAAAAATACCTCTTCGGCTTCATTCACTGCCGCAGTGCCGTAGACGATCAACACCGGAATCGTGGTGACCAGGTTGACCTGCACGTTCTCTTCTGTCCCGTTCATCGTGGCCTTCACGCGCTCCAGATTCCAGCCCGGATTGTTGCGCAGCGCCCAGGCGGCCAGGTCCGCAGGTTGCTGTACGCGTATGCAGCCATGACTGAAATCGCGTACGGTGTCGGAGAAAAGTTCGGGCTCGTCCGTGCCATGCAAGTACACGTCGTCGTCGTTCGGGAAAATAAGCTTGACCAAGCCGAGAGAATTCTTCGGCCCGGGCTTTTGCCGCACGTGCAGCTTATCTGCCTTCAGATCGGAGAGCACCTGGTCGCTCACGTGACCGTCCGTAACCACCGTGCCGTTCGCCGTGACCACCTCCATTCTTTCCTTGCCCGGGTAGTCACGATCTTTCGCGATGCGCGGAATAATCTCATTTCGCTCGATGCCGGGCGCAACTTCCCAATAAGGCCGGAAGACCACGTAACGCATCTCTTTTTCAAACACGGGAGACTTATGCCCGTAGGCTTTGCCCACGATCACGTTTTTGACCAGCTCTACCTGTCCGTTTTCGTCCAACGTGCGCAGCCGGAATTCCGGAAGATTCACCACCACAGGTGGTTGTGAAAACGAATGTGACAGCCAGCGCCAGCGTTCCAGCGTGAGCTGGATTTGTCGCACGCGAAAACTCAGCGGCGCATTCAGCTCGTTGACTGTCTTTGCGTCTAAACGGCCGTTCGCCTCCTCGCCGTGGCGCGATTGATAATGTTTCACGGCGTCTACCAGCGCGCCTGTGTAAACGCCCGAGTTGGCCGAGACGTCCGCGTCTGCGAGGCAGGTCGCGCGTAAGCTTCAGCAGCTTCGCGAGCCGCGCTGTGCTCGCGTAGCTCTGTCCCGGAGCCAGCGCTTTCGCCGGGACCTGCAGCTTCTCGCTGTCGTCCTTGTTGGCCATCTCCATGTAAGCAGGCAGTGTCGCTAGCAGCCGACGGTAACCGGGAAAGGTTGGTTCTACGGCTTGCAGCGCGGCGGCTGGATCGTCGGACGTCATCAATTTGGTGCGCACGAACTCCGCCAGAGGCAGTCTCCGGCTTTCGACGTCCAGTTCAAATTTGAATTCCGTAGGATTCACGCGGCCGGTGTGCACGGCGCGGGCATAGCGCATTACGGAAACAGTCAGGGCGACGTCGAAGCGCGCACGGTCCGCATCCACCGTTGAATTCCCCAGGGTAGCAATTCTTTCCATCCAGCGCGGCCCACCGTAATCATCGGCGTTCAAGCCCTTCTGGTCTGCGTCACGCAACACCTGGGTAAGCGCGAGCGCCTGTGCGGTCGGCTTGCCGCCTTGGACCCATGCCAGGGAATATTCACCCGCTTCATAGAATGTCGAGACGACATCACGATAGGGAGTGAATTCCGGCCAGCGCAGGTCCGGGTCATTTGCGGAGTCGATAATTTTGTGAAGAGCCTCAAGGCCCTCGGGCGTTAGCTTCTGTCCGGTGGCGGCGGCCTCTTGCTCAGCGGCCGAGGCTTGCGCCGCATTGCGCCTGATTCCTATCCCGCTGACCACCAACAGAAACGCAAGAGCGAGCAACATCGAGGATTTACGCGGAAAGTTTAGACGGAGTTTCCTGGCCACAATTCACCCCTCACTTCTGGCGGTTGGCTGGGCACTTCTGTCTCGGGGACGGACCGCTCTACCGAGTGGCCCGCCCCACATAGCGCAGTGTGTAATCCGTCTCGGTTGCCGACCTCAGCTAACTCACGTGCCGGCGATACCCTTGTTCTGCAGGATCCTAACCACCACACGGCGGTTCTCGGCTTGCCCTTCGGCCGTGGAGTCGGGTGCCACCTGTCTGCTGGTGCCCATGGCGCCGGGTGCCAGGATGTTGGTCAGAGGAATTTGGCCCTGCTGCTCGAGAAAATCTGTCACGTTCTCGGCGCGTTCCGTGCTGAGCCTTTCATTGAGCGCGGCGCTGCCGACCTTCGATGCATAGCCTTTCACTTGAATGATGTATGCGGTGATGCCCTTGGCCTGTTGAGCCAACTTCAGAAGTTGTGGCTTGTATTGCTCCTCGATGGTGACCTGGTCGTTCCCGAAGAGAACAGTTACCTCGCCCAGAATGTTGTAGTCACCTAGTTCGCCGAAGCGCTTGTTGGCGGCCGCAATGGCAGCTTGGTTCGCCGCGATTTCCGCCGCGTGTTGGGCGCTCGCCGCCTGCTGGGCCTGGAGTTCTGCCTTTTGCTGCTGAATTTGCTGCTCTTGCGCCTGTAATTCCTTCTGGTTTTGCTGAACTTGCTGCTCGGTGGGGGTCAGGCCTGCCTGAATATCTTGAGCGGTCTGCAGGTCAGAGCCGTGAAACGTAACGGTGCCGGCGACCAGCTGGTTCTTGTCATTCACATATCCTTTGACGTCCACCGAAAGCCCCGGGACCAGCGCGGTCATGTTCAAATGCTTCTTGCGGAACACTCCCTCCGGTTCCTCTACCTGCGTGTCGGGCGTGAGCAGCACGACCACGTTCCCGGAATCCTGAGTCTGAATCGTCATCGTGGCGCCACTACGTCCATTAATGACGCCCTTCTCCTGATTGTTCTGCGCGGCAGCGACGCTAGCGAGCACGAGAATCGCGGCGAAAATCACGAGCCCGCGGAGAGCAGCTCTCCTCAAATCATCTTTCATGTAGTTTCCTCCAGTGCGTTTGGGGCCCAGTGTTCCGGCACCAAAATTACTTGCCGTGCGGCGGGCGTTCAATTGGCAGAAGTGACAGGCTGAATTCCTGACCTGCTACTGGTGCGAAGGTAGCGTGCGGGGTTCGTTTCTCGGCGGAGTGCTCGTCTACTTAGACAGAACTGGGAGCGCCGGGGCTGCCTGCGGGACTGCAGCGCGATAATCCTGGCCGAGCAATTCCGCAATGGTGGCGGCGATCTGACTCTGGGTTACTCGGGGCGCATTGGTGATTTCGCCCGTCGCGGGCGTATCCGGTCCCATCACGGCGATCCAGATGTTCTCAGCGCCGGCGATATTTTTGTCGTGGTCGCGCCAGAGCTTCATGCCGCTGCCGCGGCCATGGTCGCAGGTAATGATGAACGTCAGCTGATTGTGATACTCCGGTTTGGCCTGCAGGGTATTCCAGAGTTCCGCGATGCGCTGATCGTCTTCGTGCGCGGCTTGCAGCACCAGGTCGTATTTTCCGGCGTGGGCCCAATCGTCCGTCTCGCCGTAGCCGACGAAAAGCGCGCGGGGGCTGTGGGTCTGGAGATAGTCCAGCAGGTCCTCATGTGTGAAGGAATCGGGATCGTCGTCGTCCTCCACACGCGTGGTGGTTTCGTACAACTTCTTCAGCAATTGCTCGCGAGGCGTCAGTTGCTGCGCCCAGGGCAGCGTCCAACCTGCGCGCACCAGCAGGCCACTCTGCTTCGCGCGAAAGATGTCGTTGAAGGTGTCCCACGTACCGAAGATCGCCACTTGATCGTGAAATTCCGGCTTGTTGTTGAGCCATTCGAACACTGTCGCGTTCGGATTGGGCCCGAATTCATTGCTGTTGATCTGCGGATTGGGATAGCCGGTGGCCATCTCGTTGTAGCCGGGATAGGAGAACTTGAATCCGTTGGTCACCTGCGCGACGCTGCCTTTGTGCTGATTGCCGTAGATCTGGCCCTGCTTCGCTACCACGGTCCACAGGAACGGCATGAGCGTCTCGCGACCTGCTTCGGGCGTGTCCCGCCAGAAATCCTTGCGCAGCTGGGCTTCATCCTGCGCGCCGCCGTGTTTCGCGTCCATCAACGCGTGTTCCGGGCCGTCGAAGACTTCCTGCCAGCGAAAACCATCGAGCACAATTAAAACCACGGCGCGAGTCTTCAGCGCAGTCGCGGGATTAATGAGACGGGGCGAGGTGGCGCGGGCGGTGTGTGCTGTCGCAAGTGTGGTGGAGAATTCGGATGCAAGTGCGGCGAGCACCACGCAGAAGAAAAGTACAATCACCGTGCGGCGAACGCTCAAGTGACCTCCTGAGGCGTGGATCATACATTAGAAACACAGGCGCGGCATGCGTACGCTTACCACGCACTATCGCGAGTCTCCGATGCCGGTGCAAGATTTCTAGTTGGACTGCGAACTGGATGCCAAGGGAGCTTCAGAGTCGTAGGCGTCGAGCACGTTTACAGGAAACTCCACCACGAAAGTGGCTCCGCCTTCCGGACGATTGAAGCAATCGATGCGCCCGCCGTGCTCCTGCACGATCCCATAGCAGATGCTCAAGCCGAGACCAGTGCCTTTACCAACGGGCTTAGTGGTGAAGAACGGATCGAACACATGTTGGGGCGATTTGATGCCCGGTCCGCTGTCCGAAAATTCGATAGCGAGTTTGCCATCGCCGTGCGAGGTGCGAATTACCAGCTTGCCGCCGCCGACTTCCTCCAGCGCATCCACCGCGTTGCTGATCAAGTTGAAAAAAACCTGCAGCACCTGGTTGGCATCGCCGCGCATAGGCGGCAAATCAGCGTCAGAGTCGGTCTGAACCTGGATGTGTTTTCCGCGCAAATCGAGGTTGCTGAGATGCAGTGCAGACGCCAGCACCTGATTTAGATCGAGCGAAAGCCTTTCGGTGGGAACGCGGCGCGCGAAACTGAGAAGGTTGGTAACGAGCGTCTTAATACGCCGCGAAAGCGTGCGAATTTTCTCCGCGACGACGCGCTGGCGTTCTCCCAGCGCCGGATCATCCACTAGGAGGTCCGAGTAACCCAGAATTCCTGTCAGCGGGTTATTGATTTCGTGCGCGGCTCCGGCGGCCAGTTGCCCCAGCGAGACGAGCTTCTCGGTTTGCACCATTTGCGCCTGAAAGTGCTTCAGATTCTCGAACGACTCCTGCGACGCTTCCAGCAAACGGATGCGGTCGTGATCCACCAGCCGTTGCCGCATGGCAATCAGCAGCGCGGCCACCACCAGAGTCACTTGGGTCACGCCAATGCGAAACACGCGCACATCCGGGGGGTTGTGTAAACCCCACAGACTCCACAGAGCCATCAACGGAATGGAAAATACTGCCGTCATCGCCAGTAGCGCGGCCCACTTCTTAGACAAGTCATCGCGCGAAGAAACCGCCTCGCGCGCCGGCTTTAATCTGTAGGCCATCACTCCGGCGGTGCCGAACCAAACGAAAGAAGCTACCAGAGGGAGGTCGAACGGACTTCCCGTGTAGTAATCCATGCGATCAATCGCGCGATTGGTGATGTAAGAACCGGCGGCGTAGAGCAGGGAAGCGCTGAATAGATGCGCGTAGACTTCTTTCCAAGCGCCCCGCGCCCGCGTGATCAGCACCGCGAAACCGACGGTGAGCACCAGATTTTCGATTGCGGCCAGATGATCGTAGCTCCATCCGTAAGCTGCGACGTTGGGCGCGACGTATTGCCAGGGGATCACCACGAAGAGGTACAGATAAACCCACCAGACCAGCAGCAGGGAGAAGTCCAGGTAGCCGATGTGCACGTTCAGGTCGTCGCGCTTATCGTGCGGTTTCAGCGCGAGCGCCCCGATCATCGGCACGGGATGCAGGAAAAGGATTACGTCGCCGATAAAGGGATTGGGGACGTTTTGGCGCAGGACGACCTCAAAATAGGTCCATATGGATTGCCCTACCAGCCAGGCGAAGCAGCCAAGGCTCAAGAGCACCCAGAACACACGTGTGCGCTTCTCAGCCGTACGCCAGTTAAGAACTAGCCCGCCGCAGGCGAAAATGGCGGCCAGGCACTGGAAGATGTCGCCGAATGCGGTCAGCCCGCGACCGTTCGGAACTGCAAGAGCAGCAACGGAATAGGTGCCAACCAGCAGCAACCATCCGGCGGTCAAGGCCCAGCAGGCCGGCGACATTTTTCGCAGACCTCTTTCCAGCGTTTTGTGAAGAGAGATGGCTGTACTCATGACCCCGGCCGGACTGGCGCGCCTGCATCAAGAATACGGTGTCCAGCCGGGCCGGTCGAACCCGTTTCCGGCGAGCGTGCCGTTGCGTGCAATAGTTACTACTTGCCAGCGGGCGCGCTTTGGCAGCACGGGCTTGCATGCCGGATGCGAGGGGTAGGTTCAGCGGTGGTATTTGGCTTTGGGAAGCGTTCAGAGGCCGTAGGCGCTAACCTGCGGCGGCGTAGAGGCCGTGCCGCAGCGAAGGCGACGCCAATCGGCCGCAGGCCGCTCGTGCGAGCGCTATTGGGGCTGGCTGCTCTGGCCGGCTTCGCGCTCGGCGAGGATCTTACGCGCGTTCTGGTAGAGCGCCTTGGCTTGCGGAATCAGCTCGATGGCCTTTTCCAACTGCACGTCATCCTGCAATTCCACTTTGTAGCCGTCGTTCAATCCGAAGAACGAAGTGAAGACCTCGCGCTTGATCTGCCATTTCAGCCAGACGAGGTTGGCTTGAATATCGGCATCGCTGTATTTAATTTTCTGCTTGTCCAGATACTTGCGGAATTCCGTCAGGACGGAGTCGTTCACCACGAAATCCTTGGTGATGTCCGGCTTTTCGCCCAGATAGTAACGCGTGAAGTCGCCCACGCCCTGCTGCTGGGAGTAGAACACGCCTCGGCGGTAGAGCATCTGTTGGAAATCGTCTGGCTTCGGTGCGGCGATGATGTCGTCAGGGGTAATTCCGCCGCCACCGAATACCTGGCGCCCGCTGTCCGTAAGTTTCACTTCGGGTTTGTTGGGCGGCTGCGGATTGTAGTGATAGTCGTATAGCGAGACATTCTTGTAATCGCGCTGGATCAGCCGGCCGCTGGGCGTGTAATAGCGCGCGGTGGTGAGCAATAGCGCAGTGTCTTCGCTGAGCGGGAATTGAGTTTGCACCAAACCCTTCCCGAAGCTGACTTCGCCGACAATCAGGCCGCGGTCGTGGTCCTGTATCGCTCCCGAAACGATTTCCGACGCGGAAGCGCTCTGCCCGTTGATCAGCACGATGACCGGAACTCCGATGCCTTGGTTTCCACGGACTGCGTAGTAGCGCCGTTCCTGCGAAGCGCGCCCGCGATGCGACACCACGATCTCGTTCTTATCGAGGAACATGTCCGCCATGCCCACGGCCTGATTCAGCAGGCCGCCGCCATTGTTGCGCAAGTCAATAATCAGGCCGTCCAGCTTCGAGACATCGAGCTGTTTCAGCGCCTCGGAGAGATCGCTGTCGGTGGTTTCGTTAAACGTCGAAACTCGCACATAACCGATCCCGGGCTTCACCATCGTGTAGTATTCCACGCCCGGACGGGGAATTTCGTCGCGCGTGACGGTCACTTCAATGGGTTTGTCCCAGCCTTCGCGGCCCAACGAAATATGCACGATGGTGCCCTTGGCGCCCTTGAGCATATCCGCAACTTCCGTGGTCGTCAGGCCATCGCAGGATTTTCCATCCACCTTCTGGATGATGTCGCCAGGGCGAATTCCGGCCTTATACGCAGGCGAGCCGACGAATGGCGCCAACACCACGGTCTGGTTCTCGCGCTGCTGCACCGTCATGCCTACGCCGTAATATTTGCCTTGCTGTTCTTCTTTGAAGAGCGCGTATTGCTTGGGGTCGAAGAAATTCGAGTGCGGATCAAGTACGCGGAGCATGCCGGGGATCGCGCCATCGTAGATTACCTTGTCGGTGTCCACCGGTTCGGCGTAGTTGCGCTCCACCACGGAGAGGACGTGCGTGAAGGTCTTCACCGAATCCTGCATGTCGTTCTGGCCGGCAGCCGTCGCACGCACCAGCGGCCCATACATGCCGCCCAGTACCGCGGAAACAGCTAGTACCACTACCAGAACAACGACGCCGCGCTTTGATGACCCCGTAGATTCCATGCGTCCTCGCTTAGCCCCAGCAAATAAGTATAGCACACTACTTTTGGGCAGTTTGACACGCCTCTGGCCCTCTTCTATGATTCAAAAATGGCGCTGGGGATGCAGGCGAAATACCGCTTCCCCCGCCGTTTTGTGCCCAAAGAAGGCCCATGTTCAGCGTCCCACACCTGATAATCATTTTCGCCGTCGCTCTGATGGTATTCGGACCGGAGAAATTGCCGGAGCTCGCGCGCACACTGGGCAAAGTCATGGGCGAATTCCGTCGCGCCACGGGCGATCTCCGTTCTACTTTCGAGGGGCACATGCGCGAGCTGGAACGAGAAGCGGAATTACGCCGCGTGCGCGAAGCGGAGACGCCCACACAGACCATTGGAGGCGGCGCGCCCGCTCCTGCGTTGCCTGTCTCCACGCCCGAAGTGGCTGAGGACCCGTTGCACCCGGCGCCCGGCACGGTATCGACGGAGGCCCCCAATTCGTTCGCAGCGCGCGATTTGCCGGCCCCCAAACAACTGCAATTCGAATCTCACGAATTAGCCGAGGGCGTCCATCCTGATCAAGCTCCTGCAGAGATTCCTGCTACCGAGCCAGATCCCGAGAAAGTGAGCGATGGTAGCCCCCGTCCAGCCTGAACCCCCCATCGCGCCGCCTGCCGAAGAAGATGCCGGCGGGCGCATGTCCTTTTTCGAGCATTTGCTCGATCTGCGCAAGCGGCTGATTTATTCCGCCGCGGCCATCGCCGTGGGCGCGGCTATTGGGCTTCTGGTTTCCAAACATTTCATCGTGATTTTGGTGGAGCCGATGCAGCAGGCGTTACGCTCCGCGCATTTCGACGACAAGCTGTACTTCACCAGTCCGGCCGGATACCTGACGCTGGTGATCAATATCGGCCTCTACCTTGGCGTCGTCCTTGCTATGCCGTTCGTGCTCTACCAGGTGTGGTTGTTCGTGGCGCCGGGGCTGTATAAACACGAGCGTCGCGCCGTTTCCGGATTCATCGTTTCCTCGATGCTGTTGTTTCTTTGCGGCATTGCGTTCGGCTATTACATTATGTTGCCGCGAACTTTGGGCTTCCTGATGGGCTTCGCCACCGATTCTCCGGTGAAGCCGCTGATCAACTACAACGAATATTTCGAGCTGATCCTGATAATTCTGGTGGGCCTGGGAGTTATCTTCGAGTTGCCCGTGCTGATTTTCATTTTGTCGCTCTTCGGAATTGTGACGCCGAAATTTCTGCTGAAGAATTTCCGCTATGCCATGCTGATTATCACTATCGTGGCCGCCATCGTGACGCCTACGCCTGACGCTACCACTATGCTGGTGTTTATGGCGCCAATGATCGTGCTGTATTTTGTGGGTGTGCTGGTATCTTACGTGGTGCTGCGCAATAAGCAGACGCGAACTGTTCCGAGCGGGGAGGCGCAATAGCGTGGCCAAGTCGGTAAGCAGTATGTGGAGCAAATTGTGGTTGGCGTCGGCGGTTGCGATCTTGTCCGGTGTCGTGGCGTGTGGTGCGTCGAACGCGCCGTCGCCAGCTTCGTCCGGATCCACATCGCCCGGCCCGGCCGCAGCGAATCAGGCCGCCGCAACTGCCAAACCGACAGAGGTAGCGCCACCGGCGGACCAGACCGGCGGATTCGAAGGTGCGAAAGCCTACGAGCACGTGGCGAAACTGGTGAGCTTTGGACCGCGCCCTCCCGCTTCCGAAGGATTGCATCGCTCGCAGGATTACATCATCGGGCAACTGAAAGCCGACGGTTGTGAAATAGATCAAGACGACTTCCACGCCTCCACGCCGAAGGGCGACATCGCCATGAAGAACATCATCGCGAAAGCGCCTGGAACCGGGCAGGGAATTATCCTGCTTCTGACGCACTACGACACATTGAGCAGCGTCGAAAATTTTGTCGGCGGGGAAGATAGCGCTTCTTCCACCGGCATGATGCTCGAAATGGCTCGCCAACTCTGCGGCAAGAAAGGCCCGAATTCCGTTTGGATGGCATTCCTGGACGGCGAAGAGGCCTTCGTGAATTGGGATCAAGACGACGACCATACCTACGGCAGCCGGGAACTCGCGGCCCGCATGGCGGTGTCCGGAGAGCTGAAGCGCGTGAAAGCCGTGCTTCTGGCGGACATGATCGGCCAATACAACCTCAAGATCCTTCGCCAGTCCGATTCTCCGAAGTGGTTGAACGATCTGGTGTGGAAGACGGCGGCGCGCCTGGGTTACAAGGATATCTTCGTTTCGCAAGAGACCACTACTCAGGATGACCACGATCCCTTTCTCTCGCGCGGCGTTCCGGCGCTGGACATCATTGACCTGAACGATTACATTTCCGCCGGCTACTGGCATACTCCGCAGGACACGCTCGATAAGGTGAGCCCGCGCAGTGTGGCGATCGTCGGATACGTGATTTTGGAATCGGTGGACGAGCTGCAGAAAAAATTCCACTAGTTCGCCGCGTGCGAACGCCGCCCTCCCGATCGGCGGAATAAGCCGCGGCCTCAAAACGTGACGTCGCGCAGCTGCGAACAGTTGGAACGCTTCGCACGATGTCGCCGCCGGATTCGCCGCGCACCTGTGCTACATTTCTCTGGCTCAAGCATGCCGACAATTCGCATTCATTCTTCCGGCGGTGCGTATCAGGTGCAATGTGCGCCGGGGACTTTGCCGCGCGCGGGCGCAGCGCTGTCGCGTTTGGGCGAGTCCACCGGCATCTACGTTCTCTCCTCGCCGCGCGTGTGGGAGCACTGGGGCCGCCCGTTGATCCGTGCGCTGGGCAAACGGCAGAGAGTGCGCGCGATGCTCTTCGATGACAGCGAAGCAGCCAAAGACCTCGCCACGATCGAACAAATAACGCGTCAATTAGTGAGGGCCGGCGCCGATCGCCACGCCACTATTGTGGCGATGGGCGGCGGAGTGGTCGGCGACGTGGCCGGATTTGCCGCGGCAAGTTATCTGCGCGGCGTGCGGCTGGTGCATGTGCCCACCACGCTGGTGGCGCAGGTGGATAGCTCGATCGGCGGGAAGACGGGAGTGAATCTGCCGGAGGGGAAAAATCTCGTTGGCGCGTTCTATCCGCCGAAGCTGGTAATCGCCGATCCGAAAGTACTGCTAACGCTGCCGCACCGCGAATACCGCTCGGGCCTCTACGAAGTAGTGAAGTACGGCATCATCGCCGACACCGAACTGTTCGCGTACCTGGAGCGCCACATGCTCGCGCTGCTGCGTCGCGATGCCAAAGCGCTGGCGTGGGTAATTGCACGCTGCATTCATATCAAGTCGCATGTGGTGGCGCGCGACGAACGCGAGGCCGGCCTGCGCCACATCCTGAATTTCGGCCACACGCTGGGTCACTCGCTGGAAGCCGCCACGCGTTACCGGCGCTTCCTGCACGGTGAAGCAATCGCCTGGGGCATGCTGGCGGCGACGTTGTTCGGGCTCGCCACCGGACGCCTGCGCGAGCCCGAAGCGCTGCGTATGATGAGGCTGATCGCAAGCGTCGGCCCGTTACCATCTCTCGCCGGTATCAGCGCGACGCAATTGCGTCCCATCCTTGCAGGTGATAAGAAAGCTCGTGGCGGGCGAGTTCTTTGGGTGTTGCCGCGCCGTCTTGGTAAAGTGGAGTGGGGCATCGATCTCTCCTGGAACCTCGTGTCCCGTACCTTCGCGGAATTACCCGCTATCGCCGCGAAGGCCAAAGTCTGACGCACACTCTGGTTGAATGACTGTTCAAACGGGATCCCCGGCAAAATTGCCCGGCACACGGCCGGCCGGCACACACAATGAGCGCGAAGCCTCGGCGCGGGTGCGCGAAATGTTCAGCCGCATCGCGCCACGCTACGATTTTCTGAACCACGCGCTTTCCTTTTCCCTCGATCGCGTGTGGCGCCGCCGCACTGCAAAAAAATTCCGCCGCGTCTTGCGCCGCACGGATGCGCACGTGCTGGATCTATGTTGCGGCACCGGCGACCTGACTTTTGCGATGGAACGCGTTCGCGTGCACCAGATTCGCGATCGTGGCGCGCATCGTTTTCCGCTCATCGGCAGCGATTTCGCGCAGCCCATGCTCGATCGTGCACGCAAGAAAGGCGCTGATCATGCGCGCTCGACGGTGTTTATCGCAGCCGATGCTTTGCACCTGCCGTTTGCAGATCATTCGTTTGACCTGATTACCAGCGCATTCGGCTTTCGCAATCTGGTGAACTACGAGCGCGGCCTGCGCGAAATCGCGCGTGTGCTGAAACCGGGCGGGGAAGTGGGCATTTTGGAATTTTCCGAGCCCGGAGCGGGAGCCATGGCCGGTTTGTTTCGCTTCTATTTTCGGCGCGTTCTTCCGCACGTGGGCGCGGCCATCTCTGGAAATAATGAGGCCTACAGCTACCTGCCCGGATCGGTGGCAAAATTTCCCGCGCCCACGGAAATTACCGCTCTGCTGCGCAGAGTGGGATTCGAAGACATTCAAACCTCGGCCTGGAACTTCCGCAGTGTCGTCTTGCACGTCGCGCGATGGCCTGAAAAAGGCCCTGAGAAATAGCTTGAGAAATGAGCTGAGCGCCGATTCGTCGACGTCGATCTCTACTCTGCCTGATCCCCAATCGTAATTCAGGAAACCAATCATTCGCGCGCGCCATCGAATGCGAAGGAGCGGATCGAGCGGCTCCTCCGTCAAAAACAAGATGCGACGTCGTCATAAAAGTCATTGGGTTTCGATCGCCCTAATCTCAGTGGCCGCATTAATGTTCTTTCCGGCAGGTGCCCGGGCAGCCAGCGCGCCGATTCCTCACGGCACACTGGAACTGATCGCCGAAAATCAATCGATAGCACCGGGGCACGAATTTCATCTGGGGTTACGTTTCCAACTCGAGAAGGGCTGGCATATTTACTGGGTGAATCCCGGCGATTCCGGAGAGCCACCACGCGTGAAGTGGCAATTGCCTGCGGGCGTTACCGCTGGGGAGATGGAGTGGCCGACGCCTCGCCGTCTGGGCACCGCCACCATCGTGGATTTCGGCTACGAGGACGAAGTCACGCTGTTGGTGCGAATGCGTGCGGCCGCCGATTTAGCTGCATCCGGGCCGGTGCAGCTCGGCGCTGAGGTGAGAGTGCTGGTCTGCCGCGAAATGTGCATTCCAGGCAAGGCGCAACTTTCGCTGACGCTGCCAGTGAAGTCGCAGCCTCCGGTGCCAGATGCGCGAATCACGGATTTGTTCGCATCGGCGCGCAACGCGTTGCCGCGACCCACGCCAGCGAAGTGGCGAGTCAGCGTGGCGGACGGAGGTGATTCGTTCCTGCTCAGCGCGTCGCTTGGGCAGCACATCGCGCAGGCGAATTTCTTTCCGCTTGCGGAGTCGCAAGTAAAAGACGCCGCCCCGCAGCAATTTGCAGCGCTCCCTGGCGGCTTCCGGCTAACGCTGCGAAAGTCCGATCAGCTCCTGAAACCGATCGAGCGGCTGAAAGGTGTGCTGGTGGTCGCGGGCGATCGGGGTTACATGATTGATGTGCCGGTGAGCAAGGCTTTGTCCGCGCGGCGTGACGCCCGCAACGAGATCAGTCCGGAAGATTCCTCGAAGGAGGTAATACCAAAATGAGTCGCTCGAATGTAGGTCGTATTCTAGTCGTCTTAACTTTGTGCGCAATTCCGTTGCTCATTGCCGCCGCGAAAGTAGGAGACCCTGCGCCGGACTTCACAGCGACGGCGAGCAACGGCAAAACCGTTCGCCTCGCGGACTATCGCGGAAAATTCGTGATCCTCGAGTGGCACAACAACGGCTGCCCCTACGTCGGCAAACACTACAACAGCGGCAACATGCAGCGGCTGCAAAAGCAATGGACGAGCCAGGGCGTCGTTTGGCTGACGATACTTTCCTCCGCACCGGGCAAACAGGGTTACGTGACCGCGAGCGAAGAGAACGATTATCTAGCGAAAGAGCAGGCCGCGCCTACCGCCGCGTTGCTCGATCCCACCGGTGACGATCGGCCATCTCTACGACGCGAAGACTTCGCCGCAAATGGTGGTAATTAATCCGCAAGGCGTAGTGATCTACAGCGGCGCGATTGACGACAAGCCCACCACCGACTTGCAGGACGTGCAGGGCGCCACAAATTACGTAAGCCTCGCCCTCGAGCAAGCCATGGCCGGAAAGCCAGTTCAAACGCCAGCGACGCGCCCCTACGGCTGTTCAGTGAAGTACGGGAATTAGGCACAAGGAATAGTGCGAACTCGTGGTTTGCTCTGATGTGACAGGTAACTCAAGGGAACTAAGGCGAAGAAGCTAGTTTTCCAGACCGAGTACGCGGATTTTATTCAGCAGGGTTTTGTAGGAGACGCCCAATTTTTCGGCGGCGCGGGTTTTGTTCCATTTGGCGTCGCGCAGTGCGTCTTGGATCTTAAAGCGTTCCACATGCTGGACGGCGCGTTGCGAGACTTCCTCGAGCGGGCCTTCCCACAAAAACTGTTCGGCCAGCATGCCGCCGGGCAATTCTTCGACCGTCGGCTTGGATTCCGGCAATTGCAGCGCGCTCTCATTAATTTCTGGGCCGTTCGCCAGAATTGCGGCGCGCTCGATGGCATTTTGCAATTCGCGCACGTTGCCAGGCCAGGAATACGTCAGCAAGCGCGCGCGGGTCTGCTTGCCGAGTTGCAGGTCCGGCTTACGGAACTCGCGGCGGAATTTCTCCAGAAAATATTCGGCCAGCAGTAGAACGTCGTCACCGCGCTCGCGCAAAGGCGGAATGGTGATGGGCACAGCCGAAATGCGGAAGAAAAGGTCCTCACGAAAAGTTTTATCGGCGACGGCCGCGCGCAAATCCTTATTGGTCGCAGTCAAAATGCGCACATTTACTTCGATTTCCTGCGTGCCGCCGACACGCTCGAAGCGTTTCTCCTCCAGCACGCGCAATAGCTTGCTCTGAATGGCCATCGGCAGCTCGCCAATCTCATCCAGGAATAAGGTCCCACGATGCGCCAATTCCAATTTGCCGATTTTGCGCGCGCCCGCCCCCGTATAAGCACCTCGCTCGTGACCGAACAAGCTCGTTTTCCACCAAGCCTTCCGGAATCGCCGCGCAATTCAGCGCCACAAAGGGATGATTCGCCCGCGGGCTCAAATGATGTATCGCGCGCGCAAAAACCTCCTTGCCCGTGCCGCTTTCGCCCAGCAACAGCACCGTGGAATCCGTCGCTGCCACGCGCTGGGTCATCGAGCTGGCATCTTTCATCGCTGGATGCTCGCCGACAATGCGCGGAAATCCGTAGCGCACCGCATACTCTTCCCGCAGCAGCAAATTCTCGCGCAGCAATTCCTGCTGCTGCGCCGCGCGCTGCAAAAGCAATTTCAGATGGTCCAGGTCTACCGGCTTCTGAATAAAATCAAACGCGCCTTCCTTCATCGCCGTCACGGCTTCTTCCACCGAGCCGTACGCGGTCATTAAAATCACCGGCAAAGTGGCTTCCACTTTTCGCGATTCGCGCAGCACATCCAGACCGGAACTTCCGGGGAGCTTTAAATCGGAGAGAACCAGCAGGTAACGCCGCCCGCGCACTTTCTCGATGGCCGAATTGCCGTCCGGAGCTTCCTCAACGGTGTAGCCCGCGCGTTCCAGCGCTTTGCGGAGCATGGCCCGCAATTCAGCTTTGTCTTCAACAAGGAGGATCGGTTCCATGAAAAGAAATTACTAGCGAGCCCAGCCGGGATCGCCGCCGGCCCTTTGCAATTCTTCCTCGGCGTCGGCAATCGCCTGATTGTCCGCCTCGATGGTTTTCTTCTTGGCTTCGATCTTGTCGGTTTTCTCGTTGATGTCGCTGCGCGAGTAACCCTGCTGCATGCCCTTCACGGGGTCGTTGTAATACTGCACGTCCAGCACGCCGAGTTCTCGCTGCAAAATATCGAGGTCGTCCTCGTCCTGCTTCAATTTCTTGTGCAGCCGATCGAATCGCTCACGCCACGCCTTTTCACCAGAGGGGGCAGGCGCGCCACCAGCCGCCGCTGCTTTCGCTGAATCCGTTGCTCCGTCCGCGCTATCCGCCGTTCCCGCAGATGCGTCCGTGCCTACTGCAGAAACGCCACCCGTCGTTGGAATGTTGTCGTTGTTGTAGACTCGCGGCGGCTTCGTGCCAGTCTGATCTTTTTTCTGCTCGCGCGCCTTGCGCGCAGCCGCTGCCAGCGAATCTTCCTGAGGTGCGGGACTCACCGTCGTGGATTGTGAGGATGCCCGGGCCGCCGGCGCGGATGCCGTTGACGACGCCGGCGCAGCCTGCTGTTCCTGTTGCTGTTGCGCCTGGCCTTGGCTGGGCTGTCCCTGGGCGTTCTGGAACGCAAACGCGTGCCCCGAGAGCATCAGAAACGCCGCCACTGCGGCACACAATCGGTATCTACGCATGGGCTAACGCCTCCTCGGAGGTGCTGGGAAAGCCTGCTCTGAGTTTAGATGCGGGCTGCCCGGGTAGCAACTGTGGATGGTAGGGGGTCCTGCCGCAAAGGTAACCACAGCAAGAACTCGGCTCCGCCGCCCTGCCGGTTGCGGCCCTCGATACTGCCGCCATGTTGCAGGGCCACTTTCTGGACGACGGCAAGACCCAATCCGGTGCCCTCGGATTTGGTGGTGTAGAACGGCAGGAAGATTTTGGGCAGGTCCGTCTCCGGAATTCCCGGGCCATCGTCCGCAACGCAGATGCGCTGCCACTTCCGGCCGCCCAATTCCTCGATCGTGCCGGAAATCGTCACGCGCGGCGCCTTGCTGCCTGTCTGGGCAGATTCCGCGCCGTTGCGGGCCAGGTTCAGCAGTGCTTGGCGCAAGAGCGCTTCGTCACCCGGCAAATCCTGGAAGGTACCTTCGAACTCTACCGCGCACTGCGGAATGGTTTCGCGCAGCTCCTCTGCCACTTTCTCCACCACGGTTTGCATGGGCACCGTCTCGTAGCAGATCTCCAGTGGTTTGGCGAAGCGCAGAAATTCGGTGACCACATGGGTCAGCGCGCGGGTCTGCTCCAGGATGCGTTCGGACGACTCGCGCACGTCACCCGCAGCGGATTCGCTGCGAATCATCTGCGCATAGCCGGAAATAGTGGCCAACGAATTCTTGAATTCGTGCGCGATGCCCGCGGACATCTCGCCCAGCGCCGCGAGGTTTTCCTTCCAACGAATCTGCTTTTGCAGCGCGGTTAATTCCGTCAGATCGCTCATCAGGCATAGCGCGCCGCTGATTTTCATGTCCTGCGCGCGCAGGTCTTTCGTTTGCCCCGGGCCGCCTGCCACTCCGGATTTAGCGGAAGCGCGCGCGGCGCGATAAATCGGTGAAATCGTCACGCCCAAATTGCGCACCGCGCCTTCCGAGGTGAGATGTTCGATTTCGCCGCGTTGAAACGTCTTGCCGTCGCGTATGCAGGCCGTGAGCATCTGCGTCAGGTCCGATTCAGCGCCCAAAATTTCCTTGTACGAACGATAACGCAAGGTCCGGATTCCCAGCGCTTCCTCCGCCGCAGGATTCGTGGAAGTAATCGCTCCTGTAGCGTTCACCAGCAGCAAGCCCGTAGGCATATTGCGCGTAACTTCTTCGGTGAGACGTTCTGATTCCTGCGCGCGTTCCTGCGCCAGCAAATGCAGCCGCGCCAATTCCTTTTCCTGCGTGCGCAGTTTCTCGATCACGCCTTGCATCGAAGCGGCCATGAACGCGGAAGGATTCTCCACGTCGGTCTTCGGAGTGGTCCAGTCTTCCTGGTTCGCGCGCGTTTGTTCGCGCATGTACTTTCGCAGCAGAAACGCCGCCAGCACCACGCCCGCGAACAGCACCACCACCAACGCAGCCGCAAAACCCATGTTGAAGGGCAGGGCACCCACCGCATGAGCGTGAGCGGGAGCCATCATGAGAGATTCTCTTTGTTCGGCATGATTAACGCACCATCAGCAGCGACTGATACCAGTTTACGACCGGGGTGCCGAAGAAAACTACCAACAATGCGCCCGCGCCGAGAAAAGTGCCAAAGGGCAATTCGTATTCCGCATCTTTGCGCCGCGCCAGAATTACGGCAAGGCCCAGCACGCTGCCGAGCAGCGACCCGGCCAGAATTGTGAGCAGCGTGCGCTTCGCGCCCAGAAACGCTCCAGCCATCAGCATCATTTTCACGTCGCCCAGCCCCATGCCTTCGCGCCCGCGCAATTTGAAATACGCTTCGGACACCAGCCACAGCAGGCCGCCGCCCACCGCCGCGCCCAGAATCGCATCCACCAGCGATATCACCGGCGCCGGCGGAGGGTAGTCGAAGAGGTGATTTGCGATCCATAAGGCCGTTCCGTCCGTCGGCTTGGTGAACAAACTGAAAAGCAGGCCGATTGCGAAACCCGTGAAATTTACTACGTCCGGGAGAATCCGCTCGCGATAATCGGTGAATACCAGCACGACCATGATCGCCGAAAACGCCGCCCACTTCGCGGTCTCCACGCTGATTCCAAAAACGTAAAAACACGCGAGGAACAAGAGGCCGGTCAGTAGCTCAACCAGCGGATACATCCACGAAATTTTCGTCTTGCAGCCACGGCACTTTCCCCGAAGCAGCAGATAGCTGATCACCGGAATATTGTCGTACGGACGTATCGCCAAGCCGCATTTCGGACACGCCGACGCCGGCAGCACGATGGACTTTCCCGACGGAATGCGCACGATGCACACATTCAAAAAACTCCCAATGATCAGGCCGAAGAGAAAGACAAAAGCCCCGATGAAGGTGGATAACGCCACAACTCAATTCTGCCCGAACGCTGCGCGGCCCTCAAGCAAGCGGTTCGGCATCGTGCCCGACTGCTAACGCGGCCGAGTATGCGTCCGGAGTGAAAGGGAAACCGTGGAAGGTGCGGCGGGAGGGGAGTGAGTGGCCGGCC
The DNA here is from genome assembly GCA_963748395.1 of uncultured Acidobacteriota bacterium. Classification (GTDB taxonomy): domain Bacteria; phylum Acidobacteriota; class Terriglobia; order Acidiferrales; family UBA7541; genus Palsa-295. The sequence goes on from CAVVIP010000001.1 coordinate 969,532, forward strand.
AAGAATTTCGTTTGGGGTAGAGTACTTTATATAGTAAAGTACTTCTCAGGAGGGCTCGCATGAACACGTCGAACGGTCCAGGCGCAACAGAATCCGCATTCTGGTGCCGCCACTTCCGCGCCGCTGCCGTGGCGCCGAGCCCCCTTCCTTGGGACGATCCCACTACGCTCTCCCTCGAAGAATCGCACTGCATTCAAAGCTCGATCCAGCAGTTTCAGCTGGGCGAAGGCGCGCGGGGCAGCCGCCTGCTCAAACGCGGCCAGGAATACGCCAACAGCGCGGCGGACCCAGATTTTGTGCGTGCGCTCGAGCTATTCGTGAAAGAGGAACAACGGCACAGCGCCTATCTATTGCGATTCATGCAACGCGAGGGCATCCCGGTAAGTTCGAAACACTGGGTGGACACGGTTTTTCGCCGCCTGCGTGTGCTCGGCGGTTTGGAGTTGGCGTTGCGCGTGCTCGTCTCCGCCGAGATTATTGCCATTCCGTACTATCGCGCTCTGGGCGCAGCCACGCAATCCCCGCTGCTGCAAGCGATCTGTGCCACAATTCTGCAGGACGAGGCCACGCACCTGCGTTTTCAAGCCTCGATGCTCTCGCGCCTCTCCGCCACCAGACCTCTTATCGCCGATCGCATCGTTTCCGCGATCCATCGATTATTCCTGTTCGTTACGTGCCAGGTAGTCTGGTCCCAACACCGCCAGGTCTTTCGCGCAGCAGGGTACGCGCGTGGCGGATTCCTCGCGGAAACGCTCTGGGAATTCGATAGGCTCGACGCTGCCGTCGGATGTGGCCCGCTCCGAGCGTGTATTCCCATGGCCAACGAAGAGGACGAGGAACCAGCGTCAGGCTCGCTACGCGCAGAGCGCGTAATGATGAAGACTCGAGAGTGAACGCAGTTCTGATCAAATCTGCACCATCGTTGCCATAGAGTTGTAACGAATTGCGAGCGCAGATTCCCCCGGTGCCGACCGGTCTCTTGTTCGCGTCGCGGTTACATCCTCCATTCATTCCCCATCAAACTGCATTCATCCGTCGGCGAGACGAGAAACTGACAAGAACACGACAATCATTTGATTTCCTCGTGACAAGCTCCGCGCCGCGCACGATTACCGTGATCGCTCGGGCCAAGGATCTCAATTGAAAGCGAGAGGAGCGTCATGGACAAAACGAAAGGGTTGATGAATCGAAAAGTAAATCGCCGGTCACTATTGCAGAAGGGAGCATTGGCCGCGGGCGCAGCTACGGTGGGCGCGGCATTTATGGGCGGTCAAAAAGCCGCGTTCGGTAACGAAAACAATGAAAGGCTCAACGCGGGCGACGCCGCCATTCTTCGATTCCTGGCCGCGGCCGAAATCCTCGAAACGGACCTTTGGATCCAGTATGCGGAGCTCGGCGGCATCGGCAACAACCCGCCCATCGAAGTAGACCCCAACCAGGCCATGAACAACTATCAGATAGCGTTGTCAAACCTCGACGGCGATGGCCCGCAATACATCACCAGCAACACGCTGGACGAAGCGAGCCACGCGGCCTTCCTCAACGCGTATCTCGAATCCAAAGGCGCCGAGCCGGTCAACCTCGATCAATTCCGCACTCTGCCGGGAAGCACAGCAACGGGATCGTCGGGCCAGAAGCGCCTCACCAACCTGATGCATCTGAACGTAGACACGAGCTGGTTCGTTCGCTACCGCAGTACGACCAACCCGGATTTCGGCGCGACGTTCCCTCAGGCGGTAAAACTCAATAACGTGACCGCCATCCCCCGGAACAACAACGACTATAACGGCGCTTCCAACTCAAACTTTCCGGGTAACGATCACATCCAGGCGATCGCAAATGTTGCCGCGTTTCACTTCGCGATGATCGAGCAGGGTGGCTCCAGTCTCTATTCAGCGCTCGGCCAGAAAGTCAGCAGTAGGGAAGTGCTGAAAATCACGCTGGGGATTGGTGGCGACGAAGTCGCCCACTTCCTGGAATGGGTGGATTTCGCCGGCAACGGAGTGCAGCAACCGGTCGCACCGTTTACCGACTCAATATCCGGTCTGACGTTTCCCGATTTCTTCAACGACCCACCGCTGAAACCAGCGACCCTGGTTCAGCCCAGCCTGATCTTTCCCGTTCCCTGCGAATTCATCAGCGCGAATTTGCCGCACTGCGCCGTGATTCGGCCCAGTGACGACAGATTTGCTGGCGCGCAGGCCGCGGTCACGGCCCTGACCAACGATGGCCTTTTCATCGGCCAATCCAAGAAGTTTTTTCAAACACTGCAACAATTGGCCGACGAAGCGGACGCCGCACACCGCGACTTCTGACCGGCCGAACATCAAAGTTGTACGAGATTGGTCCCGCCCCTCCAGTCCGAGCAGGATAGTGCGGGACCATTTCTCATTCAGACGATGAAGCTCGTTTGACGGTCAGACGCCGCACAGTTAAAATCCGCTGCAACTGGCGGGTGCAACGATGTTTGTCGTCTTCCGTGCCATTACCTATTCCACGCTTTTTATAAGCTTTCTGCTCATCTACCTGCCGTCGCGTGTCCTGGCATGGGCGGGCATTGTCCGTCCGCCGCAAATCGCAGCGCCGCAAAACCTGGGAATGATCGTCGGCGGAATCGGCGCGGCGCTCGCGCTTTGGTGCATCTTCACTTTCGCAACAATCGGCAAAGGCACTCCAGCGCCCTTCGACCCGCCGCGCAAGCTGGTGATTCTCGGCCCGTACTGCTTCGTGCGCAATCCCATGTACATCGGCGCGGCGCTAGCCCTCGCCGGCGCCGCGCTATTCTACAAATCGCCTCTCCTCCTCGCGTACACCACCGCGTTCCTCCTCGCCTGCCACCTCTTCGTCCTCACGTACGAAGAACCCACGCTCCGCCGCACCTTCGGTGCAGACTACGAAGCCTACTGCCAACGCGTCACCCGCTGGTGGCCCGCCGCGCGCCCCGTTCAATAGGTTCGCATCCCGGGTCGCGATCGGAATCAGATCCGATACCGAAATATCCCGCCGTTTGAACGGAACCCACGCCTTACGCTATATTCGATTGTTTACACATCATGTCTTGGGTCGAACAGAAGGTCTTGGCTTACGAACAGATGCGCTTCGCGCAGGAGCCGAATCGCCGCGTCCTGCCGTTCGCCTGGGGACTGGAACATATCGGTGGCTCAGCGACCGAAGGCGACCCACGCGGTTGGCTCGAGAATTTCGCGCGCGACACCGTCGCACGCAGCGACGAATGGTTCGCCACAACGCCCGCCGACGACTATGCCCTCGCCGACAACGTCCTCACATTCACGAGTGCCATCGATTCGCCCTGGCCGGAAAATAATCGCGTCCACGCGCAATTGTTCCGGGCGCGCCGCAGCGGCCCGGCCGTCGTGGTCTTGGCCCAATGGAATTCCCGCTGGGAAGAGCAGCAGAACGTCTGCCGCTGGCTGAATCAACTAGGCATCACCGCCGTAAAACTAAGCCTTCCGTACCACGATCGCCGCGCCGTCCCCGGCCATCCGCGCGCGGACTACATGGTGAGCCCCAACATTGGCCTCACGCTGCAGGCCAATCGCCAGGCCGTTCTCGACACTCGCCGCACTCTGCGCTGGCTTGAACAGCAAGGCTACGATCGCCTGGGCATTCTCGGCACCAGCATCGGTTCTTGCCTCGCGTTTCTCACCCTCGCGCACGAACCCGCTCTGCGTGCCGGCGCATTCCTGCATGTCTCTACATATTTTGGCGACGTGGTCGCTGCCGGGCTCACCACCAGCAACGTGTGGGAAACTCTGCATCATGAAATTTCGCTCGACGAAGTGCGCCGCTACTTTTCCCCGATCAGTCCGTTTCCTTACATCGACCGTCTGCACGGCACCACGAAAAAGGTCCTGGCGATCAGCGGGCGCTACGATCCAACATTTCCAAACGAACTAACCAACGAATTTCTCACCGCCATTCGCCGCGACGGCGTAGCATTTGAGAGCCTTTCGCTCCCCTGTGGTCACTATTCCATGGGAGTTCCGCCATTCAGCTACGCGGTAGGCTACCGTTTCGGTACATTTCTCTTCCAAGCTCTCGCGTAGACTTCCAACAGAGGTCGCTTGCGTCAAAATGCCCGGAGATTCGCCTAGATTTTCGTTTCTCGCGCGGTGGCTAGCTAATCGCTAAAGAATCCGGCAGCTTTTGCCGATAAGCGAAATGGAGGCAATCCGATGGCAAACCCGGTAGGTGCAGTTCCGCATGTTGCGCAAGTGGCTCAGGTTCATGAAGCCTCAGCTACAAAGCCCGCGGCAAACGCGACTAAGGTAACTCCGCAAGACACCGTCAACATCAGCGCAGCTGGAAAAGCAGCGAGCCAGGCGAAGCCTGCCACCAAACAGGCTGAAGACGCGAACCACGGCGACGAAAACAAGTAAGCAGATTATTAGGCTATCGGATCAATCCAGCCGCGATTCGGGCTCCGCACAACGACGACGGAGCCTCGATCGCGGCTTGTTTTTGCTACGGAGCTAACGCGACGCGTTCAGCGCAAAAGTTCACTAAAATCGCCCGCAGCGATGCGTTGTTCCACCGCGCGAATGTCCGGCGCAAGCGAACGGTCCGCCTCCACGGTTTTCGATTCCGAGCGCACTATCGAATGCGCTTTCGTGGCCAACGTGCCGGTGCGCAGCGGCGCAAGCAGATCAATGCCCTGAGCGGCGGAGAGTAATTCGATCGCCAGCACGTTGCGCAGATTTGCAAGCATTGGCTGGACCCTGCGCGCCGCGCCCATCCCCATCGAAACGTAATCTTCCTGATTGGCCGACGTCGGGATCGAATCCACGGAATGGGGCGTGGCCTGAGTCTTCATTTCGCTGGCCAACGCGGCCGCCGCAACCTGCAAAATCATAAATCCGGAATTCAAGCCGGCATCGCGCACCAGAAACGCCGGCAATAGACTGGTCTGCGGATTGGTCATTTGCTCGATGCGGCGCTCGGAAATTCCCGCAATCGTGGCCAGCGCCACCGCCAATTGATCGGCCGCCATCGCCAGCGGCTGCCCGTGAAAATTCCCCCCGCTGATCACTTCGCCGGATTCCGCAAATACCAGAGGATTGTCAGTCGCGCTGTTCAGTTCCACGGCGAGCGTCGCGCGCACTTGTGTCAGCGCGTCGCGCACCGCTCCATGAACTTGCGGCGTGCAGCGCAAGCTGTAGGCATCCTGCACGCGTTTGTCTTTCTCCGCCGCGCGGTGCGATTCACGAATCGCGCTGCCTTCATTCAACCGCCGCAAATTGCGCGCAGTAGTAGCGTGGCCCGCATACAGCCGCACTGCTGCGATGCGTTCGTCGAACGCGGCGGGACTGCCGCGCAGCGCATCCAGCGAAAGCGCGGCCGCGACGTCCGCGGTATCCACAGCGATCTCCGCCTCGCGCAAGCCCAGTGAAAGCAGCGCCAGCATCGCCTGCGTCCCGTTTAATAGCGCGAGCCCTTCTTTCGCTTCCAAAGCGAGCGCCGCGATCCCTGCGCTGCGCATGGCGTCAGCCGCCCGACAGTCTTGCGGCCTTGATAGATCGCTTCGCCTTCGCCGATCGCCACCTGCGCCAGATGTGCCAGCGGCGCCAGGTCCCCAGACGCCCCTACCGAACCTTGCGACGGAATCACCGGATGCACGCCGGCATTGAGCATCGCGCACAACGTTTCCGCCACCACCGGACGAACGCCCGAAAATCCCTTGGCGATGGCGTTCGCGCGCAGCAGCAACATCGCGCGCGTTTCGTGTTCGCTCAACGCCGCGCCGACGCCGCAAGCATGGCTGCGCACCAGGTTGACCTGCAATTCGCCGATCTGCTCGCGCGAAATGCGGACCGAAGCCATCTTGCCAAAGCCGGTATTTACTCCGTACACGGCCTGTTCCGATGCGATCAGCCGTTCAATCACCGCGCGTGACGCCAGCATCCGCTCGCGTGCCTGCGGTGCCAATTCCACTTTCGCACCGTCAAACACCACGCGATAAAGCTGCGCGAAATCGAGATGCTCGCCGTCAATCGGAATGTTGCTCATGAGTGTGCCGGCTTCTCGCCGTGCAGATGCGAACCGTCTTTTACGGCAGGGAAGTACTTCCGGTATTTTTCCGGCAAAGATTTCGGACGCCCCTGCCGGTCGCAGAAGACGTGCAGCGTGTCTCCCGTAGCCAGCACCTCGCGCGACTCCTGATGCACGATTTCGTAGCCAAATTTCACGGTGCGCCTTTGCGACGCCAGTACCTTGGTCCGCACCACCAGCAGATCGTCAAACCGCGCAGGACGCTTGAAGCGGCAGTGCGCATCAGCCACGACGATGTAACTATCGTCCTCGGCTTCCATTTTTTTATATTCGAAGCCCAGCTGGCGGCACAGATCTACGCGGCCCACCTCAAACCACGTGAAATAATTGCCGTGGTACACCACTCCCATCTGGTCGGTCTCCGCGTAGCGCACACGAATTGTAGTTTCTGTGTATTCCATAATAGTTTGGGAAGCAGCTCAGATCGCCAGTTGGTTGCTGCGCAGCACGATGGGAACCTTTGGGCCGGACGAGCGAAGTTTCATTGCCCCGTCCATTTCGGTTGGCGCTTTTCCAAAAACGAAGCCAGCCCCTCGCGAAAATCTTCCGTGCCGCGAATCGCCGCGTTTTCCTGAATCGCGAGTTCGATCTCCTGGTCCACTTCCTTCACGTTGTATTGCAACAGCAGGCGTTTGGTGCGCCGCAAGCTCGTTGGGCTCGCTTCCAAAAACTTCGCGGCCACTTCGTGCGCGCGCTGCAACAGATTTTCCGCGGGCACGACCTCCGTCACCATCCCCAGGCGAAACGCCTCCGCAGCATCAATAATCGCCCCGGTCAGCAGCAGTTCGCGCGCGCGCTTTTCGCCCATCTGCCTGCGCACCAGCACCGATACCAGCGCCGGAATAAAACCGATCCGCACTTCCGTGTAACCGAACTTCGCTTCCGGCACCGCCAGCGTAATATCCGAAAAAGTAGCGATCCCGCAGCCTCCCGCCACGGCCGCCCCGTTCACCGCAGTAATCAGCGGCTTCGGAAAGGAGTACAGCCGCTGAAACATCCTCGCCATCTGCCGTGAGTCCGCGAGATGTTGGTCAGCAGATTGCCCGGAGATGGCCTGCAACGTTTCCAGATCCATTCCGGAGCAGAACGCTTTTCCCGCACCGGTAAGGATCACCACGCGCACGGCGGCATCGGCTTCCGCCGAGTTCAGCGCCGCCAGCAGCTCTTCAATCATCGTGCTGGAAATGGCATTGCGCTTCTCCGGCCGGTTAAGAGTGATGGTGGCGATCGTGCCGTTGTTCTCGCACTTCAAGGTGTCGTAAGTGACCGCCGCGAAATTTGGTGTCTTACTCATCGTTTGATTTTCTCTGTGCCCTGCGTCTTTCTCCGTAGCGTCTGTGTTAAATACTTTGACTCTCTCTGCGCCCTCTGCGTCAACAACAATTCGCGCGTCGTCGCTAGTTAGGCTTCGCCGTTTCCGTCGCGTCGGCCGAATCGGTTGCATGCGCGTATTTCTCACGCAACTCCCCGGTCATCGCGCAAGCCACCGCCAGTGACCTGGTATCAATCCCCGTAGAAACACCGCGCGAGGCGAGTGTCGTCAGGACCGCTTCGGTAGGTATGTTGCCGACCAGTTCGTCGCCCGCGAACGGACATCCGCCCATCCCCGTCAGTGCGCCGTCAAATCTGCGGCAGCCCGCCTCGTACGCCGCCAGGATTTTTTCCGCCGCACGATCCGGCCGGCTGTGCAAATGCACGCCGATCTCCACTCCCGCGACGCATCCTTTTACCGCCTGATAAAGATCTGCCACTTCTTCCGGCGACGCCGTGCCCACCGTGTCGGCCAGAGAAACGGTGCGCACGCCCAGATCTTTTAACCACACCAGCGTCTCTTCCACAATTTCCGCGCCCCACGGCTCGTCGTACGGATTCCCGAACGCCATCGAAATATAAACCACCAAGTTCTTGCCCGCTGCCTTGGTGTCGCGTTGCAGTTTTTCCACCAGCTCGCGTGATTCCGCGCGCGACATATTGGCATTAGCGCGCCGGAAGTACGCGGAAATGGAATACGGATAACCGACCGTCGTCAGTCCCGGAGTCGCGAGTGCCCGCTCCAGCCCCTGCGCGTTCACCACGATTCCGATAATTTCCACGGGCTCTCCGCCCGGCGCCTTCACCTGACCGACGCGCGCCATCACCGCCTCGCTGTCTGCCATCTGCGGCACGTGTTTCGGCGAAACGAAGCTCACCGCGTCAATATGCCGAAACCCCAGCGCAATCAAGCGGCTCAGGTACTGCACTTTTTCTTCCGTCGGAATTACCTCGCGCAATCCCTGCCACGCGTCCCGCGGACATTCCACGATCGTCACTTCATTGGCCATAAGATTTCAGAACCACGGGCTCCGGTAAATGTGTACTGCGAACCACAGCAAAAAAACCGACAGCAACACCGAAAATCCCATCAGCATCACCGCGATGCGCGAAATCTTTCCTTCGCTCGCCTTCACGATCGTCAGCGCCGCCGCGACGATAATTCCGATCACGCCCAAATATTGGCACACCTGAAATATGAACCACAGCGCCGAACTGTAGTACGAATTGCCCGAAATCTGCGCCGAAACGAACACATCGAGCATCGCCGGCAAACACAACAACATCGTAACGCCGAACATTCCGTAACCGCCGCTGCGCCGTTCGTTGGTCATCGTCTGATCAGGAGTGCAGGGCCCCTAACTTCCCGTCTGACGGCTGGTCCTTGTTAGCTCTCGACTATGTCTGCAGCACCCCGGTTTTAAACTCCGCAACGTGCGGATTTAACGCCGCTGCCTCCAGTGCTTCAATCAATGCCTCGCGCGTGTGCGCCGGGTCGATGATGGCATCCACCCACAGCCGCGCCGCAGCATATCGCGGATCGGTCTGACTCTCGTAAGTTTTGCGAATCGATTCGTACAGTTCCTTTTTCTCCGCGTCGCTCAGCTTTTTGCCCTCGCGCTCCAGTTGCTTTATTTTGATCTCCACCAACGTGCCGGCCGCCGAATCGCCGCTCATCACCGCGTAACGCGCTGTGGGCCACGCAAACACAAACCGCGGATCATACGCCTTCCCGCACATGGCGTAGTGGCCGGCGCCAAAACTCCCGCCGCAAATCACCGCGATCTTGGGCACCACGCTATTGGCCACCGCGTTCACCATCTTCGCGCCCGCGCGTATGATTCCGCTCCACTCCGCCTCCTTGCCCACCATGAATCCGTTCACGTCGTGCAGAAAAATCAGCGGCAGCAGATTCTGATTGCAGTCCAGAATAAATCGCGCCGCTTTGTCCGCCGACTCGTTGTAAATCACGCCACCGAATTCGATGCGCTTCTCTCCAGTTCCTGGCGCCACGGTGCTCACGTTCTTCTTCTGATTAGCCACGATCCCCACGGCCCAGCCGCCAATGCGCGCGTAACCGCACAGAAGCGTTTGCCCGTATTCCGCGCGATATTCCTCGAACTCGCTGCGATCCACAATTCGCGCAATCACCTCGCGCATGTCGTACTGTTTGCCGGGGCTCGCCGAGAACACGCCATAGATGCCGTCCGCTGCATATGCCGGAGGCGCCGCAGTCTTGTGATCGAACGGCGCGCCCGCCGCGTGACCCATCTTATCTACCAGCGCGCGCAACCGCTTGATGCACGCGGCATCGTCCGGCTCGCGAAAATCAATCGTCCCGCTGATCTGCGCGTGCATCTGCGCTCCGCCCAGTTCCTCCGCCGACGTCTTCTGCCCGATCGCCGCCTGCACCAGCGCCGGCCCAGCCAAAAATAATCCGCTGCCTTCAGTCATCAAAATCTTATCGCACATAACAGGAAGGTATGCGCCGCCCGCCACGCACATCCCCATGATCGCCGTGATCTGCGGGATGCCGATCGCACTCATCACCGCATTGTTGCGAAAGACGCGCCCGAAATCGTCGGTGTCGGGAAATACGTCCTCTTGCAGCGGCAGAAAGACTCCAGCGGAGTCCACCAGGTAAATCGTTGGAATGTGGTTTTCAATCGCGATGTTCTGCGCGCGAATCACTTTCTTCGCCGTCATCGGGAAAAACGCCCCGGCTTTCACCGTTGCGTCGTTGGCGATGATCATCACCTGTCGTCCGGAAACGCGCGCGAGCCCGGTGATCGTCCCCGCGGCGGGCGCGCCGCCCCATTCCTGGTACATTTCGCGCGCAGCGTAAAGACCCAGCTCGAAAAAGTCCGTCTTCGCGTCAATCAGCTTCGCAATGCGTTCGCGCGCCGTCAGGCGATTCTTCTTGTGTTGCGCTTCGATGGCTTTCGCGCCGCCGCCCTGACGGATATGCTGTTCTTCATTCTTAATTTCCGTCAGACGGTCCACCATCAGCCGGCTGTTCTTCTCGAAATCAGCCGACTTCTCATCCACGCGCGTCTCGATCTTCGTTCCACTCACCCAGCGCTCTCCTCTGGCACATCGTGGCCACCAGCAGCATACGCAGGCGCCGGCGAATCATGGATTCTATCACCCCTGAATTGTTTTGACTCATGCTCCGCTTGCGTTAGAATTGCGGCGAACCGCGGTACGTCGCGGACCAATCTCTCCTCTGGAGGCGCCTATGCGCAGCGATTCCCACGCGAACGATAGGTCTGCCTCCGGCTTGCCGCGCTAAAGCCGGCGCTCTGCCTGTCTCCCGTACCTTAAGACATCACCGAATCAGGCCAGTTCGATTAGCTCTGGCTGGTCATTCAGCGCGCACATGCGCGCACAGGAGATTCTCAAATGCCCTTTATTGACTTGGATTTGGCGCGCCGCGTGGAAATGGCCGAAGCGAATGCTGGACGCGAATGTGCTGAAGGCTGCCACCGTTTGCACCCGGACTACCCCGTAGCCGTGCAGGAAATCGCAGGAGGCGTCGCCGTCTTTGCAGGTGTGGATTCGCCGGTCACGCAAGCCATTGGAGTGGGCCTGCACGGTCCCGTTAGTGACGCCGAACTCGACGCGCTCGGCGATTTTTTTCAGAGCCACAAGGCTCCCGCAGCGATCGAACTCTGCCCGCTGGTGGAAATGAGCCTTTACGAAAAATTCGCAGCACGCAATTACCGCTTGCTCGAGGTGTCCGACGTTCTGCTTCTCGATGATCTGGCAGCAGCGCAGATTTCGGAGATGCCAGCGCCTGGCGTCACCGTTCGCGCCGCCCAGCCGGAAGAATCGAAGCTCTGGACGCTTACAGTAGCCCAGGGCTTCGCAGAACATTTCCCCCTAACGCAGCCGATGCTAGACGTGATGGAAGGCTTCTACTATCGCGCCACGGCCCGTTGCTTCCTCGCATACGTAAATGGCGAAATCGCCGGCGGCGCCGCAGTCTCCGCCGATCACGGCGTCTGCGGACTTTTCGGCGCCAGCACGCTGCCCGCATTCCGCCGCCGCGGGGTTCAATCAGCCCTGCTAGCGGAGCGCCTCGCCTGGGCGCGCGAGAAAGGTTGCGATCTCGCCGTCAGCATCGCGCAACCGGGAAGCACCTCTCACCGCAACATCGAGCGCAACGGCTTCCGCGTCGCCTACACGCGGACAAAGTTAATCCGCGCAGTATAGCCGCGCATTCCGATTCGGGCGCGACAAACCGTTGGCAGCACGGCGATTTTGGTGTATGACACGCCTGCGAGGTAGACACACAACATGACAGATCCTCCTCCGCCGCCGTTCGCACCACCGCCGCCTCCGTTTCCCCCGCGCCCGCAGACCCAGTTCGACCAAAGACGCAAATGGCTCGTCCCGGTCCTGATCGTCGGAGTCGTGCTGCTGCTCGCACTTCTCTTCGGCGGGCTGCTTTGGGGCATTGAATCAATGATGCGGACGTCGTACGCCTATCAAGTGGCAGTCAAGCGCGCGACGGAATCGCCGGCGGTCGCGGCGAAGCTCGGCAAGCCGCTGCAAATCGGCTGGTTGGTTTCGGGCAGTGTGAATCTCAGTGGACCAGAAGGAAACGCCAGCCTCAGCATTCCCGTATCCGGGCCAAACGGGAGAGGACGAATCATCGTGGTGGGAAAGAAGCACGCCAATCACTGGAATTTCGAAACGCTCGAGCTGAACGTGGCGGGCCAAAACGAGCCCATTCCGTTGCTCGAGCCACAAACTACTCCGGAGACGCCTCCGAGCCCGACTGGAAATTCGACCTAGACGTCTCCAGGCTCCGATCTACTGTGCAACGCCGCGCGCCATGCGAATCGCCGCAGCCATCAAATCATCGCCCGCGGCAACTTCGTTGACCAGGCCCCACGCCAGAGCCTGTTCTGCGCCAATTCTTCCGCCGGTGACAAACATCTCCGTCGCCCGGCCGCGACCAATCAATCGCGGTAACCGTTGCGTCCCGCCCCAACCGGTAATGATTCCCAACGTTACACCGGGATGCGCAAACACCGCGTCCGCCGCAGCGACCCGCGCGTGGCATGCCAGCGCCAGGTCAAGACCGCCCCCAATGCAATAGCCGCGAATTGCGCCGATGACTGGCTTCGCGCTCGACGCAATCGCACCCAAGACTTCTTGACCACGTCGCGAGAATTCGAATGCCGAAGCCGGAGTCAATCGCGCAACCTCTGCGATTTCCGCTCCGGCCGCGAACGCCGACTCGCCGCCGGTAATCACCAGACCGTGAAATTCCGCTGCGACCCCCAGCCGCGCGATTTCGCGTTCGAATGCGTCCAGCACGGCCATCTCCAGCCGAGGAAATCCGTCGTCGCTTTCAAGTTGGAGTAAAAGGATTTCGTCCCGCGGAACAACGTTCAGGCGAGTGCTCACGGCAGCGCTACGCTTCGCGCGGAGCAGTGGAAACGCGGTGTCGGATGAAATCTACGATGGCTTGCGTGGTAGTACCGGGAAGAAAGACTTCAGCGATGCCGCCTTGCTTCAGCGCTGGTATGTCCGCTTCAGGAATAATTCCGCCGATCAGCACAGTCACATCATTCATGCCCTTGCCGCGGAGCAGCTCCATCAAACGAGGACAAAGTGTGTTGTGCGCACCGGAAAGAATCGAAAGGCCGATCACGTCCACGTCTTCCTGCGCCGCTGCCGACGCAATCATTTCCGGCGTCTGCCGCAGTCCGGTATAAATCACTTCCATTCCGGCATCGCGCAGCGCGCGAGCAATAATTTTCGCGCCGCGATCGTGCCCGTCCAGCCCCGGCTTGGCGATCAGCACTCGAATTTTCTTGTCAGGCATATGTACGCAAGAATACTCAAATCCCCTGCAAAACGGTAGCGGCTCTCCGCGCCAGGGTTCTATCTCTCCAGATTCAGCAGGAAATCCTCCACCAGCGCGTTAAACTTATCGGGGTCGTCCACAAACAGCGCGTGGCCGTCGCCATCAAACACTTCCAGCTTGGCATGCGGGATGGCCTTCTGCATGGCGACGACGCTGCTCATGTAATCAGTCTTCGCCGCGCAAACCACTACGGGCTTATCGATCTTCGGCAGCACCGCCCGGTAATCCGCCACGAAATAGCCCACCAGCAGCGCCACGGCCGAATTCGTCGGCACCTGCAACGACGCCTTTTCCACCTTGTTGATGTAATCCTCGGGGTGCGGCTTCTTGAAATTTAAATTGCGAATGAATCCGTCCGTCGCCTTTTGGCGATCCTCCAGCACTCCCTTCAGCAGCCCGAAATCCTGGTCGGAATCAGCCGGCGCACGCCCGCCCGCGTCGTTATCCACCAAAATCATTCCCGCGAAGTCGTTCGTGCCGAACTGATCCACGTACGCCATCGTCTCCACAACTGCCATGGACCACGCCACGATCACCACAGGCGCAAGGTGCAGCTGATCCACCACGGCCTTGATGTCTCTTGCGCGCACCGCGGGATACAAGCCGTCGCTCGTTTGCGACGACTGCCCTTGCGAGCGCGGGTCCATCGCCACCACGCGGTAATCGTGCGCAAAATAATCGATCTGGTTCTGCCAGATCCACGCCGGCATCGTCCATCCCGGCACAAAAAGAATAGAAGGGAACTGGTGGGCCGCCGAAAGCCCGATTTCGCCCTTCTTGATCACCGCGTCTTTCGGCATCGGATTGCCAATCTGCGCGCTGGGAGATGTGGCCGCGCGTCCGGCCTCAAGGTAATGAATCTTCACGCCGTCGGAAGTGGTGATAAATCCGCTCTTCGTCGAGGGCGCTTTGTCTTTGGCCTCTGCCGCGCCAGCGATTGGCGCAACCGCGCACACCATCGCGATTGCGGCGACGCGCGCTAACAAAAGTCTCTGCTGTAGTCTTGGCATTGTTAGGTGATTGCGACTTCTTCGTAGATGCCGAACACCACGCGCATGGCGTCGCAGACTTCCCCGAGCGTGGCGTAGGCTTTCACCGCATCGTAAATGAAGGGCATCAGGTTCTCTTTGCCTGCCGCGGCCTTGCGCAAAGCAGCCAAACGACGCTCGACCTCGGCGTTCGAGCGCTCCGCCCGCAATTTGCGCAACTGCGCGGTCTGGCGCGTCGCGACGGTCTCGTCAATCTGCAGAATGTCGATGCGTTTTTCTTCTGCCACGTAATCATTCACGCCGACAATGATCTTTTCCTTCCGATCCACCGCCAGTTGATACTTGTAAGAAGCCTCAGCAATTTCCCGCTGTGGATAGCCCCGTTCAATCGCCGCGACCATGCCGCCCAGCGCGTCAATCCTATGAAAGTAATCCCACGCCCCGCGCTCCTCTTCATTCGTCAGCGCTTCCACAAAATACGATCCACCCAGCGGGTCCGCCGTATTCGTCACGCCGCTCTCGTGCGCGATAATTTGCTGCGTGCGCAGAGCCAGCGTCGCCGCAAATTCCGTCGGCAAGGCCCAGGCCTCGTCTAGCGAGTTGGTATGCAGCGATTGCGTCCCGCCCATCACCGCCGCCAGCGCCTGCAACGCAGTACGCACGACGTTGTTGTAAGGCTGCTGCGCCGTCAGCGAACATCCAGCCGTCTGGGTATGAAACCGCAGCGCCCAGGAACGCGGATTCTTCGCGCCGAACCGCTCGGTCATGGTCTTGTGCCAAATTCGCCGCGCCGCCCGATACTTCGCAATCTCTTCGAAAAAATCGTTGTGCGCGTTGAAGAAGAAAGAAAGCCGCGGCGCAAACTCGTCCACGTCCATCCCGCGCCGCACGCCCCATTCCACATACTCAATCCCGTCGCGCAGCGTGAACGCCAGCTCCTGAATCGCCGTCGAGCCCGCTTCGCGTATGTGGTAGCCGCTGATCGAAATTGGATTGAACTTCGGAGTTTCCTTCGCGCCAAATTCCAGCGTATCGATCACCAGGCGCATGGAAGGTTCCGGCGGATAGATGTATTCCTTCTGCGCGATATATTCCTTCAGAATGTCATTCTGCAGCGTCCCGGAAATTTTCTTCCAGTCCGCGCCCTGCTTTTCGGCCACGGCCAGGTACATCGCCCAAATCACCGCGGCCGGTGAATTGATGGTCATCGAGGTCGTCACATCCGCAAGCGGAATCTGGTCGAACAGCACCTCCATATCCGCCAGCGAACTGATCGCCACGCCGCATTTTCCCACTTCGCCTTCGGAAAGCGCGTGGTCCGCGTCGTAGCCCATCAACGTCGGCAAATCGAACGCCACGGAAAGCCCGGTCTGCCCCTGCGCCAGCAAATAGCGGAAGCGCGCGTTCGTATCCTGCGCAGTCCCAAATCCCGCGAACTGCCGCATGGTCCACAGCCGCCCGCGATACATCGTCGAATGAATTCCGCGCGTGTAAGGAGGCTCGCCCGGAAAGCCCAAATCCGTTTCTGGATTCCAGTCCGGCAGATCGGCGGGAGTGTAAAGTCGCCGGATCGGATAGCTCGAAACTGTCGTAAATTCGTGCGCGCGCTCGGGCGATTTTTCCAGGGTGGGCCCCAAGGTTTTCTCCTCCCACGCGCGCTCCCCGGCGGAAACTTTGCGCTCGGACTCGAGCGTAGTCGTCGTCTGCGTTTTGGAAGCTTTGCCGGTTTTTTCGGTTATTTTTTCAGGCATGAGGGAGGGCTCCTCCAAGGGCGCGCTTGGCAAGCGAACTCAGCCATACCAATACGCCCACGCTTCATCTTAGGGCAAGGCAAGGGAAGCAGCAACAAGCAGAAACCGGAGAGTGCTCCGACTCGCGAGCAGAAGCGCTTTTGTGGCGACGTCGCCCGCGGCGGACGCCGCCACAAAATCTCCACATCCCGCGACGCCTTTACTTCGCGCCAACCATCGAACCTGGATCAGGCGTCCCGGGAATCAGCGGATCCTTCGTCATCTCGCCGCGCATCGCATCCGCCACCGTGATGTGCTGCACCTCCAGCGTGCGGCCCATTGCCTGATTGAACAGCACAAGCGCCTCCGCCAGGTTTGCCTGCGCGCGGATTGCCGTGCCTTGCGCGGACGTCAAGTCGCGCGATCGCAGTACCACTTGATACGACGTTGATGATCCCAGTTGATATTTCTTCTGCTCGGCGTCCAACGTTTGCTGCGCCAGGTTTCGTGCTTTCTCCGCCGCTGCCACCTGCGAGCGATCCTGCGCCAAGGCAATGATCGCGTTGCGCACACCAATGACGATGGTGTTCTCCTGCTGCCGGTATTGTACCCGCAGCTGCCGTTCATCGAACTGTGCCCGCGCGCTATCCGCCTGCGCCGAGCGATTGCGCAGCGGCATCGTTAAGGTCACGCCCGCGGAATAGGTCGGGTATTGGTTCCTGAACACCTGGCTCAGCGCATCACCCACTCCGCCGTGCGTGAGAGTCGTCGTCGTCGCCGGCAGACCTGAATAGGCGGGATTGCCGCCGACCAGAATCACGTTTCCATTCGCGTCCACCAGCGGTGCGGCCGTATCGGCCACAAACGAACCCGGAACCTCGGTGGTATTGAATCCTGTTCCATTCAATCCCTGCGACTGGTACTGGACATAAGCATTCAGCGATGGCAGCAACGCATTTCGCAAGACCTTCACTTCGATCTCCGAATTCTTCAGATTCAGATCCGCCTGATAAAGTTCCGGCCGTTTCCGCCAGGCCTCCTGCACCGCGTCCTGCAGCGGGATATTTTCCACCAGTTCCGGAATGGCGATCGGGGTGGTCGGCACGATTTCGATTCCGGCCACGTCTTTGGCCAGCAGGTTCTTGGCGATGTCGTTCAGCAGCACGGTTTCCTGCTGCAATTTAGTGGTCTGCGCCACAATCAGATTCTGCTGGTCGGTGGCCAGTTGCGATTCTGCAGTCAGCACGTCCAGCGGTGCCATGGTCCCGATTTCCAGCTGTTTCTTGTTGTCTTCCCAGAGCTTCTGAGAAACGCCCACGGCCGCTTCCTGCACTTTCACGTTCTCGCGGTCATACACCAGTTCCCAATAATCGTTGGAAGTCTGTGTCACCACCGCAATCACCTGCTGCGCAAACAGCGAATTCGCCACCTTGATCGAGTTCTTCTGTTCGACTATGTAGCGGGTATTGGGCAGCAGCCCGAATCCGTTCAGCAGGGGCTGAGTCAGTGTCGCGGTTAGCACCGGATTGAACGCCGGATTGAAAAACACGTCCGGTTCGTTGGTCGCGGCGCGCGGTGTGTCCAGAGTGACCGAGAAATTCGTGCCGGTGTGAAATCCCTGCGTGTAACCGAAATTGACGCCCGAGGAATTCTGGTTCACCACCAGAATATTGCTCGTGCCCGTTCCGGAAATAAACGGGTTATTTACCGGTATGTTGGCGTGCTGCCAGGAATAGCCCACGCTGACGACCGGATCGAACGAAACCGACGGCGAGGAGCCCAGTACCACTTGCTGCGTACTGAAGCTTTGGGGCACGCCTCCCGCCTGCGCTTTCAGCAGTTGCGTTTCGGCGATCCAGGGGGCGAAGCGCTCGACGAAAATATTTAGATTATTTTCCAGCGCCAGAGATATGGCGTCGTCCAAGCTGAGCATCAGCTTGCCGTCCTGGATCAATTGCTCGAGCCGCGCCGAATTCGTCAGCGTCGGCTCTGGCATGCTTCGCGGGGAGTAAGGCGCGAACGGATTCGGGAACATCGGCTTGCCCGTCGAGTAATCGGCACCCATGCCCTCCCTCAGATTGCGCGTCGGCTCAGACGCGGCCGATCCTGTTTGTGCTCCCGGCTGGCTCGCGGGTTGATCACCGGCCGCGGGCTGCCCCTGTTGCTTTTGAGCTTGGCTCTGGTTTTGACCCTGTTGCGCCTGGGTGTACGCCGGTGTCACGATCAGCGAAGCAGCCGTCAGCAGCGCCACCGCTACATGCCTTAGACTTCCATTCATCGTGTTGTCCTCTCCTGAAGGTATCTCGTCAGCTTGCACAGGCCTGTAACCTATTCAAACGCGCGAACAAGGGTGTTTGTTTCATTTTACGTATTCCTGGTGCAAAACAGCGGCCATGCATATCCGCTTGATTTTAGACGATTAAATGGGAAATAGTGAGCGACAGGCGTTCATTTCCGGACAGTACCGTGCGTACCCGGACACGCGCGCCACGAAGTTTAGCATCGCATCTTGCCCCTCGCAATCATCGCTCTAATCGCTTCGGAATCGGTTGAACGTTGCGCAGACCGGAGATTGCTCCCTCGCACTCTGTCCGTGAATCTTGCTCTGTTGAGCGTTCTCCACGCTACACCTTGTCCGCCATAAACCGCGATTCATCGTCCCCGCGCGTTGACACCCGCTGCGGCAACGAACTAACATGCGCGGCGTACCCTATGACCCCCGAATTGAAGCCGCGCTCCTGCTCACTGCCGACCGGCGTCGTGCTCGTCCCTACACTCCTGGTTCTGTTGGCTCTTTGCTTCACAGCCCTGCCGGGATTTGCGCAGACCAATATCCCCGCCAAGCCGACCGGCTACGTCAACGACTACGCCAACGTCCTGAGCCCATCCGCCCGCCAGCAGCTCGAGGCTCTCTGCACGGAGGTGGACCAGAAAGCCATGGCGCAGATCGCCGTCGTGACCGTCCGTTCTCTTGAGGGCCGCCCGATCGAAGATTACGCCGTGGATCTGTTCAAGAAATGGGGCGTCGGCCCCAAGGAATCGGCTCGGGGTGTCCTGATTCTTCTCGCGATTGACGACCGGAAAAATCGGATCGAAGTCGGCTACGGTCTAGAACCAATTCTACCCGACGGCAAAGTCGGCGATTTTATGCGCGAGGCTGTCCCTTATCTCCGGGAAGGGAATTATGACGCAGCGATCGCGCTCATGACTCGCCGGGTCGCAGATGTTATTGCCGCGGACCGCGGAGTCACGCTCTCCGCGCAGCCCCTTCCGGTCGCTCAGAGGACTGGATCGAATCAAGGCCACGAAATAAACGGTCTGCTCGGACTTTTCCTCTTGGGCGTGTTCATTTTTGTCTTGTACATGATGATGAAGAACAGCGGCGGTTCCGGACGCGGTCGTGGCGGCGGTAGCGGTTGGTGGGTCGGCCCCCTGATTGGCAGCACCATGGGTCGCGGCGGATGGGGCGGTGGCGGATTCGGCGGCGGAGGCTTTGGTGGGGGCGGCGGTGGATTTGGCGGGTTTGGTGGCGGCTCTTCAGGTGGTGGCGGCGCCAGTGGAAGTTGGTAACAGATTCAGTATCTAACGGCATATCTCACATTCACGAATTGCGAATGTCATTTCTTCAAAGGTCGCACAATGGAAGCCAAGCTAACTGAACTCGTAACTCGCATGAGAGCCGCGGCCGATGCCAACCTCAAATCCATCGTCCTCTACGGCTCGGCCATCACCGGCGAATTCCGCGCCGGACATTCCGACCTGAACATTCTTTGCATCGTCGGACGCGCCGCCGCAGAGGATCTCGAGCACCTCCACGAACCGTCGGAGTGGTGGGTGCGTCAGGGCAATCCGCCGCCGCTCCTCTTCACTCTCGATGAGCTGCATCGTTCCGCGGACGTGTTCGCCATCGAGCTGATAGATATCACCAATCATCACCGTCTGCTCTTCGGCACAGATTTCTTCGCGAACTTTGAAGTTCCGCTGCGCCTGCACCGCTTGCAGGTCGAGCGCGAACTTCGCACCGATTGGCTGCGTCTCCGCCAGGCCATCCTGGCCGCGCCGCTGAGCTACAAAGCGCACCTGGGCATCATGGCTCAGTCCGTTTCCGCTTTCTGCGCGCTGTTCCGCCATGCTCTCTTCGCGCTAGGCACTCCCATGCCCGCTACCAAACGCGAAGCGGTGGCAGCCGTGGCCGCGCTTACCGGCGCCGATCCGTCCGCGTTTCACGCCGTGCTCGATCTGCGCGAAGGGAAACGCAAGCCGCGCAGCATTGACGTCGAGGCCTCCCTGCACGCCTATCTCGAATTCGTAGAGGTCGTCACCAATGAAGTGGATCGTCGGCTAGACGCGCTCTGAGCGCCGCCCGCGCCGGCGGGCAGCAGCTGCGCTGCATGAATCGCATTTCTTGCAGTATGATGGCTCGGCACCACAACCTGATCGGAGGCATTCCATGAAAGCAGCCCTTGCGGTTATCGCGGTTCTCGTCATCCTCGCGCTCCTCGTCGGTGGCATGTACGCCAGCCGCCGCAACGACATGGTCCGCCTCAGTGAACAGGTCAAGTCCAACTGGGCGCAGGTTGACGTCGTCCTGCAGCGCCGCGCGGACCTGATTCCCAATCTCGTCGCCACCGTCCAGGGTTTTGCTGCTCACGAACAAACCGTCTTCGACGATATCGCCAAAGCCCGCACCCAATACATGAACGCGCAGACTCCCGCCGACAAAATCGCCGCCAGCAACCAGATGTATCCTCTGGAATTGAAAGTCTTGGCGTTGCAGGAAAGCTATCCCCAGCTGAAGTCCAACGAAAACTTCCTCCGCCTGCAGGACGAACTCGCCGGCACCGAAAACCGCATCGCCGTCGAGCGCAAGCGCTACAACGATTCCATTCAGGCCTATAACACTTACATCGGCCTGTTCCCCAACAACATTTTCGCCGGTTGGGCTGGATTCATGCGCAACAACGATTACTTCCAGGCTCCCGAAGCTGCCCGCGAAGCTCCGAAAGTCCAATTTCCGGCCGCCAAGCCGTAATGGCCGCGCTCGCGCGAGCACACGTCTGAACACACGACTGGACTGCGATCGCAGCGGCTGAATTAGTTCTGTCTGGAAAGGCCTGTTCCTATTTCTTTTCTTGTGGGTCTGCGGGGATTTGCCTGGGTGCCGCTGGCGCGCGCTTGCGTTCAGACGACTCGCTCCAATCCTCGGGTGGAAATCCGATGCGCCAGAAAAGCGGCGACGATTCGGTAAATTCCAATCCCACCTCGGTCTTGCTGCCTTTATTCTCGCTGATGAACGCCACGTTGCACAGCAGCTCTTCCACCGTCTTGGAATTGACGATCGAAACCTGTTGCCCGCGCGCCACCGGCGAAGCCAGCGATACCAGGCAACCGTTCGCGTTCACTGTGGTTGTCTTGGTCTCTTCTTCGAACGGTTTGCCCTTGCTCATGCCGCGGACGATCACCGCCATCTGGATGTGAACCCGCTGCGTGCGCCGCAGCTTGTTGTACTGTTGAGCCGCCTGGCTCGGCGGCGGTTCCTTGCCGTTCGTCATCCAACTCTCCCCGGTGTCAAGACCACAGTGCAATTTTGAGGGATACAAGGCTCACATCCGGGCTTATTCAAATAAGGGGTGCCCAAAAGCGAAACCTCGCCGCTCGCCAATCCCAAAAGCTTTATTGCGCTTGCCACCGTTCACGGCGCACCGCCGCTTCAGCTATTGTTACTATCTGATGAATCCTGCCCGCCCGCCTTGACCCTCTCCCTTTCCCGCGCTACGCTAATTCCAGCAATTGGGGGTCGTGTCCAGGAGGCATCGCTACCGCGAGACTTGATGAAACAGACCGTCCGACTAGCAGGTGGCATCAACGAACTTTTCGGTACCCTCGACGAAAATCTTAAACTCTTCGAGAACGCCCTTCACGTCACCACTCATCTGCGCGATCACGACCTTGAAATCGAAGGCTCTCAGCCCCAGGTCGAACGCGCCGCCCAAATCCTGGGCGAATACAATCAGCGCATCCGCGACGGCCGCATTCCAGACAGCCAGGAAGTGAAGTCCCTGCTGCGCATCGCCACCGGTGCTACTGGCGAACATGCCGGCACCTCTTCGCGCGGCGCATTTTCGCTCTCGAATACGCGTTCCTTCGGCAAGAAAACCATCACTCCCAAGAGCGCCAACCAGAAACGCTACATGGAAGCTCTGGAAGCCTACGACATGGTCTTCGCCATCGGCCCCGGCGGTACAGGCAAGACCTATCTCGCGGTCGCCATGGCCGTCACCGCGCTGCTCTCCAAGCAAGTGAACCGCATCATCCTCGCGCGCCCTGCCGTCGAAGCCGGCGAGAAGCTGGGTTTTCTTCCTGGCACCCTGCAGGAAAAAGTGGACCCCTACATGCGTCCGCTCTACGACGCGCTGCATGATCTGCTCGAAGCGGACAAGCTCGAAAGCTTCCTGGAGAAGGGAATTATCGAAGTCGCGCCCCTGGCTTTCATGCGGGGCCGTACTCTCAACGACTCCTTCGTGATTCTCGACGAAGCCCAGAACACCACCAGCGAGCAGATGAAAATGTTCCTCACTCGCCTGGGCTTCAATTCCAAAGCCGTGATCACCGGCGACGTCACTCAAATTGATTTGCCCGAATCGCGCCGCTCCGGCCTCGTCGAAGCCATCGAAATCGTCGGCAAGATCGAGGGCATCTCGTTCAATTACTTCGACGAGCGCGACGTCGTTCGCCACAACCTCGTCCAGCGCATCATCAAAGCGTACGACGAGCACGCCGCCACCCATCCTCATCACAACGGTCGCGGCTCAGGCGCCGGACACGCCGGACATCCTGGGCAGCAGACTCCGCGGGATTAAACTCGCGCGCATGATTCTCAATCGTCAGCGCCGCGTTCGTGTTTCCATTTCGGGCTTGGAAAAATTCCTCGCCGCTGCCCGCAAACGCTTGCGCCTCGCGCCTCGTTCTCTCACCGTTGCCCTGGTTACCGACGCGCAGATCGCCCGTTGGAATCGCGCCTTCCGTGGAAAAATCGGTCCGACCGATGTATTGTCCTTCCCAGCAGATGGCTCCCAGCCAGAACCCGCAACTACACGATCGCATCATCAGCCGCGCCGTCCGCGGTCCGCACGTCTTTCCGCGCCTGATTACCTCGGAGACATCGCCATCGCGCCCGCAGTCGCCCGCCGCAACGCCATGCGCCTCGGCCGCGCCTTCGACCGCGAAATGCGCATTCTTATCCTTCATGGCGTCCTGCATCTGATGGGCTACGATCACGAATCCGATTCAGGCCAGATGGACCGCCGCGAAAATCGCCTGCGCCGCGAACTGGGATTGCTCTGACGATGCCGATCTTTCTCTACACCATCGGCGTTCTGGGTCTCACGGCTGGCCTCGTCGTTTTTTCTTACCTCGACCGCGCCTTTCGCGAGCTGGGCCGCGTAAATCAAGGACGCCTGCATCATCATCTCGACACCTTCGAGACCGACGTCGAGCCGCGCTTTCACATGGACCGGCGCCGCGCCGCACTCGCTTTCAGTCTGCTCGCGCGCTTCTGGCTTGTATTCGTCGCCGCGATCACCGCGCGCGGCGTGCTCTTCTTCGTCCCGGGCACCTGGGAAGCCGCCGTTGAGATGATATTTTTTCTCGGCGCCGAAGTAGTCATCGCCATGCAGTTTTTTCCGGCGCTGCTGCTCGCCCGCGCGCGCGGTAATTGGGTGCTGCCGCTGGTTCCCGTCGTGCGCGTATTTCTGTTCATCATCTGGCCGGTGCAGGCGGTGCTGGAACTCCTGATCTCCGTCCTGCACGTCTCGGAAGAAACCGAAGAGCAGACTCCCGCCGCCGAGCAGCAGCAGGCCATCGAAGCGCTGGTGGACGCCGCCACGGAAGAGGGCATCATCGAGCAGGACGAAGCCCGTCTCATCGAATCCGTCGTCGAATTTGGCGATAAGCGCGTCCGCGACGTGATGACGCCGCGCCCGGACGTAATCGCCATTCGCGCCGATGCGTCCCTCGAAGAATTGCGCGATCTCGTCGTCGAAACTAAATTCTCCCGCCTCCCCGTTTTCGAAAAGTCCCTCGACGACATCGCCGGCATCGTCATGGCTCGTGACATGCTCGAAGTTCCCGATCGTGAAGCCGCGCACCGCACCGTGCGCGAACTCATGCGCCCCGCTCTATTCGTCCCTGAAACGAAATTCGGTTCCGAGCTTTTGAAGGAAATGCAGCGCAAGAATCAGCAAATGGCCATCGTAATTGACGAATACGGACTGATGGCTGGACTCGTCACCATCGAAGATCTTGTCGAGGAAATCGTCGGAGAGATCGGCGAAGAGGACCGCCGCCCCGCGCCAGACGTCGTCCGCGAAGCCAGCGGCGCTCTCGTCATTCGCGGCAGCGTGCAGCTCGAAAAAGTCAGCGAACTACTCGGCGTGCAACTCGATTCCGGCATGCAGCACTCCGCCGCTACCACCATCGCCGGCCTTCTCAATAGCGTCGCCGGTCACGTCCCGCGCACCGGTGAAGTCGTCGAAGCCGACGGCCTCCGTTTCGAAGTCATCGAAGCCAATCAGCGCAAGGTCCTTCGCGTCCGCGCCAAGCCTATCCCCAGCACCGCCGCGTCCTCCGCCCGCACCGTTTAGAGCCGTGCCGGCCCTTTTCTTAGCGCCGGCGTCCCGCCGGCTGTTTTGCGTTTGAATTTGTAGCGGCCGGTTCAGGTTTATCGAACCGGGCAGCCGTTGTTTTCGCCTTTGCGTCCGCGATCAAACGCATTTCATCTATCTCAGATGTTTCTCCGCCTTTCCTCTGTGTCCTCTGTGTTAAGTCTTTTGAACTTCTCTGCCGCGTCGCTCATCCTTTTCAATTCCAGCACCCGCCCAAAAAAATCGGGCCCGCCACCGGCAGGCCCGATCTCGCACTTCAGATTGTCCCACCTCGCAACTAAAGACTAACTATGCCCAGCCGCCTTCGCAAAAAACGCCGCCGCTCTCTTTCCAATCTCCGCCGGCGCCACGTCTTCCACGTGCGTTGCGATCCCCCACTGATGCCCGAACGGATCCGTGATCCTTCCGAAGCGATCGCCCCAGAACTGGTCTTCCAGCGCCATATCAATCTTCGCGCCGGCGGCCACCGCTCGCGTGAACACCTTGTCCGCATTCTCCACATACAGGAACAGATAGATTTGCGGCGCTCCAGGAGTGTTGGCCGCGCCCGGTCCCATCGGATCGTTCAAAAATATAATCGAGTCACCAATCTTCAGCTCTGCGTGAGAGATTTTGCCGTCAGGAGACGGCATCCGCACCTTTTCCTCGGCGCCAAACACGTGCTTGTAAAAATCGATCGCACGCGCGGCGTCCTTACAAGTTAACGATGGACTAATCGAATGATATCCTTCGGGGATTGCTTTTACGGGGTGTGCCATGGAAGGCCTCCTATGAACTCTCGAACGTGCCGTGCATCGTGCGGCGCGGATAGCGGGACCACCCGCCGCCAGCTGGGACCGGCGTGCCGCAACGAAACCAAAGTCTACAACGATGCAAGCCGAAGTCAAGAATTCGCAACGCCGCAATCGCTCTAGCTCGATTTTTTCTTCTGCGATTCACAATCCTGTAACCCAGAACGCGCCCCGAGCAACCTCCTGCGCTCCCCCGCAAACTCTTTTCTTGTGCATCGCGCTTCTCTCTACGTCAATTCGTTCGAATCATCCCTCCGCCCCCCGCCTCGCTTCCTCACCGCACCCCAAAGGCGTACAATTCTTATATCCATGGCCTTCAAATCCGGCTTCGTCGCAATCGTCGGTCGCCCCAACGCGGGCAAATCCACCCTCGTCAATACTCTCGTCGGCCAGAAAGTCGCCATCGTCTCGCCCAAGCCGCAAACCACCCGCAATCGCATTCAGGGCATCCTCAATCGCGAAGACGCCCAAATCGTCCTGATTGACACGCCCGGCATCCACCAACCCAAAAACGTTCTCAGCCGCATGATGATGGACGAGCTCCAGCACGCCCTCGAAGGTATCGACATCCTCTGCCTCATCGTCGACGCGTCGGTTGACTACGGTCCCGGCGACCGCTTCTCCATCCAATGGATTCAGCGCTTCCACGGCCCCGTCTATCTTCTGCTGAACAAAGTGGACCGCATCGCCAAACACCTGCTCCTCCCCCTTATCGAGCGCTACAATAAAGAATTCGAGTTTGCCGAAATTTTTCCCATCTCCGCCCTCACCGGCGCCGGCTGCCTCGATCTCGTCAATTCCTGGCTCACCCGTCTGCCCGAAGCCCCGCCGCATTTTCCGCCAGACCAGTTTACCGATCAGCCCGAACGCTTCCTCGCCGCCGAAGTCGTGCGCGAAAAAGCCATCCTCCAGACGCGCGACGAAGTCCCGCACGCCATCGCCGTCCTCATTGACAGTTTTGAGGAAACCCCCAAGCTGCTGCGCATCCGCGCCACCATTTACGTCGAGCGCGAAGGCCAGAAGGGAATTCTGATCGGCAAGGCAGGGGAAGCCATCAAGAAGATCGGCACAGTTGCGCGTAAAGAACTCGAATTCATCCTCGGCGCAAAAATATTCCTTGAGCTCTTCGTAAAAGTCCAATCCAATTGGCGCCAAAACTCCACCCTCGTCCGCCAACTGGACTGGCACCGCCAACTAGAACAACTAGCCCAATTCCAGGAAGCCGAAGAAGGCTAAGAGCTCCCGGCATTTGCCTTTGTAGCGGCGGGCTTCAGACCGCCAGCAGTGGCCTTCGCTCTTGAATTTGACGCTGCCGTCGAATTTGCAGCAACGCTACACCCTGCGACATAACGTAACTCCCTCCGCGCCTTTACGAAGTTCCATGTATGGCCCACCACCGCAGCGCCGAGTATTGTCACCTCGAGAAAAGTCACTACGACTGCTCACTAAAGGAGGTCAAAAACCAATGCCATTGATGAGTGTAATAATGGTCCTGATCGTCGTGGGAGTACTGCTGTGGCTGGTCAATCTCATCCCCATGCAGGGAACAATCAAATCAATCCTGAACGCAGTAGTAGTGATCGCAGTGGTTCTCTGGCTCCTGAATATTTTCGGCCTATTCAATACCTTCGCTCACATTCGCGTCGGCTCGTAGCCGCAAGCGTCTCGACGCGCAAGATGGGAAAGGAGCCGCTATCGCATACGTACGCGCGCAGCGTCACACCCGCGTCGGCGCAATCCCGAGCGATCGCATCTTGCGGTACAAATGGCTGCGCTCCAAACCCAGCGCCTGCGCCGCCTTCGTCATGTTCCAGCGATTTTCTTCCAGCTTGCGCAGCACAAATTCGCGCTCGTAAGCCGACCGCGCCTCCTGCAAGCTCTCATAAGGCTTCTGCGGGCTCTTCGACGCACCACGAAACAGCTCCGGCGGCAAATGGTGCGGCTCAATCCGCGGTGAAGGGCAAACAATCACCAGCCGCTCCACTAAATTTTTCAGCTCGCGCACGTTTCCCGGCCACGGATAACTCAACAGCACATCCAACGCCGTCGGACTGAACTCCTTCGCCTTCTTCCCGTACTCCTGGCAAAACGCCGCCAAAAAATGCGCCGCGAGGATCGGAATATCGGCAACGCGCTCGCGCAAAGCCGGCACGTAAAAGGGAATTACGTTCAGCCGGTAGAAAAGATCCTCGCGAAACGCATTGCGCGCAATCTCTTCCTCCAACTTCTTATTAGTCGCGGCAATCACACGCACATCCACAGTCGCCGGTTGGTTCGACCCCAGCGGCTCCACGCGCCGCTCCTCCAGCACGCGCAGCACCTTCGACTGCGTCTTCAAACTCATATCGCCCACTTCATCCAAAAACAGCGTCCCGCCGTCCGCCTTCTGAAATTTCCCCACCTTGTCTTCGCTCGCGCCCGTAAAGCTGCCCTTGCGATGCCCGAACATCTCCGACTCGATCAGTTCCTCCGGAATGGCCGCGCAGTTCACTTCCACGAATTGCATCGAGCTGCGCAAACTGCTGGCGTGCAGCGCCCGCGCCACCAGCTCTTTGCCCGTGCCGCTCTCTCCGTAAATCAGCACGCGACCGTTCGTCGGCGCGGTTAATGCAATCTGTTGCCGCAGCGCTTTCATCGGAATGCTGCCGCCTAAAATCTGATGCTTTTCTTCCAGCTCCGCGCGCAGCCGCCGGTTTTCCGTTTCCAGGCGCAAATACTCCAGCGCGTTGCGCACCACCAAAACCACTTTTTCCAGCGAGAGCGGCTTCTCCACAAAATCAAACGCGCCCAGCTTCGTCGCGCGCACCGCCGTCTCAATATTCGCGTGCCCGGAAATCATCACCACCATCGGCGCGCCGTCCTGGGCTTGCATCCGCTCCAACGTCTCGAGCCCATCCATCTTCTTCAGCCACACATCCAGCAGCACCAAATCAAAAGTCCGCGTCTCCAGCCGCGCCAAACACTCTTCGCCAGACGCCACCGCTTCCACGTCGTAGCCCTCGTCGCGCAGCAATGCGCCCAGGGATTCGCGAATCCCGTTTTCGTCGTCAACAATAAATATGGAAGCTGGCATGTTAAGGAGGTGTTCTCAGCGCCTCTGCGGCAAGCGCCTTTGCCGTTCTCAGATTTTTCTCCGCTTTTCTCTGTGTCCTCTGTGTTAAAGCCTTTGCCTTACGCCGGCGTAACCGGCACCTCCGCCGCCGGAAACCGAATCAAAAACCTCGTCCCCGTCGGCAAATTATCCTCCACGCGAATCGTCCCGTTATGTTCCGCAATAATCCGGCTGGCGATCGCCAATCCCAATCCAGTCCCGCGCTCCTTAGTCGAAAAATGCGGCAAGAACAGCCGTTCCTTGTCCTCCGGCGAAATTCCTTGCCCGCTATCCGAAATTTCGATCTCCACCGCGTCGCCGTCCCCTTCCACGCGCGTCGCCACGCGCATACGCCGAATCGCGGAACCCTCCATCGCCTCAGCCGCGTTATCAATCAGATTTGCCAGAACGCGCCGCAACAATTCCCGGTCCGCTTTCACCGGCGGCAACGTAGTCGCGAGCTCCGTCCGCACCGTCACGCCTTCCAGCCGTCCGTGGAACAAATCCAGCGCGCTGGCCACGATCATATTCACGTCCTCGGATGCCAGCCGCGCGGAAGGGAAGCGCGCGAATTGCGAGAACGCGTCCACCAGCGATTTCAGCGTATGCACCTCGCGCTCGATCAGTCCCGCACATTCCGCCACCAGTGTTTCAAGCTCCGTCCGCAGCGCCACCGCTTTCTGCGAACTGCTGCGCTCCAGATAACGCAGCAACCTCTGCGCCGAAAGCTGTATCGGCGTCAGCGGATTCTTGATCTCATGCGCAATCCTCTGCGCAACTTCCTGCCAAGCCGCCGCTTTCTGCGCCCGTAGCAAATCCGTCAAATCGTCAATCACGATCACGTATCCCGGGTTGGAAAGCCGTGGCCCCAGCGAACTCACCGTCACCGCTGCGCGCACCAGCCTGCCCGCCGTCGCAATCTCGATTTCCCGCGAAGCCACGCCCATGCGCAGCGATCGCCGCATCAAGTGCAGCACCGCCCGCCCGGCCTCTTCCCCTACCAATTCCGGCAGCGTGCGTGCCTCGCGCGCCGAATCCCCTAGAATCGCCGGCACCGCCGAATTCACCCGCGCCACCTCTCCCGAAGAATTCAGTGAAACCACGCCCGTCGGAATATTTTCCAGAATCGCTTCCATCAACTTGCGGCGCCGCTCGCGCTCTTCAATCGCCTGTTCCAAACTCTGCGTGAATTCGTTGATCTGGCGCCGCCCTTCACCCAATTGCTCAGTCATGCGATTGAACGAACGCACCAGCATCCCCAGTTCGTCCTGCGCGTTCACGTCAATGCGATGATCGAAATTCCCGCGCGATATTTCCCGCGTAGCCTCCGCCAGCGCTTGAATTGGCACCGTCACCTGCTTAGACAAGAACAGCGCCACCCACGTCGTCGAAAATCCCAGAATTACCGTCACCAGAAACAGCCCGAGCAATACGTCTCTCTTATACGCACGCAGCCTTTGCTTCTGCCTCGCGTAAGTCAGCGTCTGCGTCTGAATTTCCGAATAGCGCGACAAAAAATCATTTGGCAGGATGCGCGCCACGTACAATCGCTGTCCGTCCAGCGGCGCGCTTCCCGCGATGTACAAATGATCGTCCGTGTGCCAGATTTCCGCGCCATTCGGCAGCGTCTGCATCAAACTCGGCGTGATGGTTTCCATCTCCGGGATGGCTTCGTCGTCCGCGCCGTGCTCGGGCTTGCTGTACGCCACGCCGTCGTCTGCCCGTCCATTAGCGTGCGCGATCCAGGAAGCGTCCACCGACCACGCCAATCCCAGCAGCGACTGATTTCCCTTGCTAGTCGCGGCGGCCTTCTCTGCGATGGCATCCAGGTGATTCAGATTGGCCTTGGCCATGTCTTCCAGCAGTCGCTGGCTCTGTTCATTCGCAATTTCCAGCGGTCGCGGGAACCACGCCGTCAGCGTGCGGTTCACAATCGCGTAACTGAAGAAGAAAAAGAATACCGTCGGGAGCAACGACACGCCGATCGCCCCCAGCACCATCTTCACTTTGAACCGCGAACCCATCTGGCCGCTGCGCCGCTCGATCCACAGCCGCACCAAACTGCGCGCCAAAATTACCGCGAACACCAGCAGCGCCGCCGTCAGCAGCGTCGTCAGCGCAAAAAATACGACAAACTCGCTGCCTCGCTCCGGGCGCAGCGGCACGTCCAGCGATCCCACCATGAACACGGCCGCCGTCAGCAGCGTGACGACAATTCCGCCGATCCACGGCCACAGCCGGTTCTTCCGCGTGGCTCGGTCCGCCTTCAACGCCCTTCCTCCAAATACCGCCCCAGCGGACATTCTCCGCACAACGGTTTCTGCGGCCGGCACCACGTCTTTCCCGTGTGCACGATCAACGCATGCAGCTCATTGAAGCGCTTCACGTCGCCGGGAAATTGCCGCTCGAACATCCAGCGCACGTTCTCGTATTTCGCCTTCTCGCTAATCCAGCCGTGCCGCGCCAGCATCCGCTTGGTATACGCATCCACCACGAATACCGGCTGCTTGCCCGCGTACAACAGAATCGAATCCGCGGTTTCCGGCCCGATTCCCCAGACGCGCAGTAATTGTTCACGCAGTACAAGTGGTGGCGTCGCGAACATCCGCCGCAGCGATCCCTGATACTCCGTTCGCAAAAATGTCGCGAACGCTCTCAGCTTCCGCGCCTTCATGCGGAAGTAACCGGACGGCCGCAACAGCTTCGCCAGGTGCCTCGGATTCGCCCGTTCGATCCCCGCAAGCGACAACAATCCCTCCTCGCGCAAGTTCGCGATGGCCAGTTCCACGTTCTTCCAGGAAGTGTTCTGCGTCAGGATCGCCCCGACGATCACTTCAAACGGTGTCTTGCCCGGCCACCAATGTTGCGGACCAAGTGCTGTGAAGAGGGAATTGAAGTATTCATCCAGAGGAGGCTGCGCTTGCATGCCGCGTTCATGCGGCCCAACGCGCTCAGCGACCCCGAATCTGAACCAATCCGGGCCCAGTCGCGAACGCTTTCCCCGGCACAAAGTGCGGTTGAGGGTCAAAACGCGACTTTTCGAGGGGATTTGCCATGGAAATCCCACAATACCGGGCCTAATTCCGCAAGTCAAGCCGACTGTTGCGCAGTTGCCACACTACTGTGGCTGTTCGGCTTCCCACGTTGACAAGGCTATCTCGACCTTGTAGCGGCCGGTCCCG
Organism: uncultured Acidobacteriota bacterium; assembly: GCA_963748395.1. Lineage (GTDB taxonomy): Bacteria > Acidobacteriota > Terriglobia > Acidiferrales > UBA7541 > Palsa-295. Next base: position 1,001,239 of record CAVVIP010000001.1, read on the forward strand.
TCGCTGTGGGACCGGGCACTGTAGCACAATCGCGAATGGCGCCGTCGGCGTCGGGACTCCGCGCCGTGTCGCGCGATCTACCCGTTCGCCTTCTGAAAATCCCGCATGAAATTCACCAGAATCTCAACCGTCTCGATCGTCACCGCATTGTAAATCGAAGCGCGCATCCCACCCACCGACCGATGCCCGCCCAACCCCACCAGCTTCGCCGCAACCGCTTCCTTCGCGAACTTCGCCTCAAGTACCTCGTTCCCACCCGCCACACGAAACGTCACATTCATCTTCGATCGCGAGCCCTTCTCGATCGGCCCCACGTAATATCCGCCGCTCGCATCGATTGCTCCGTAAAGCAGCTTGGCCTTGGCCTCGTTGCGTTTCTCGATCGCCGCCACGCCGCCTTCCGCTTCAATCCATTCCAGCACCAGCCCCACGATGTACACCGCAAACGTCGGCGGCGTGTGATACAACGACTTCTCTTTAATATGCGTGCGATACTGCAGCACCGTCGGCAGATTCTTATCCGCGCGCTCCGCCAGATCCTTCCGCACTATCACCACCGTCGCCCCAGAAGGCCCCAGGTTCTTCTGCGCCCCCGCAAAAATCAACCCAAACTTCCGCACGTCCATCGGCCGCGACATGATGTCCGACGACATATCCGCCACCAGCGGCACCTCGCCCGTCTCCGGCAGCGAATTCCACTGCGACCCCTCAATCGTATTGTTCGTGCACATGTAAACGTACGAGGCGTCCGCCCCCAGCTGAATTTCGTCCTTCCGCGGCAGCCGCGTAAATTTCACAGCCTCCGTCGAAGCCGCCATCCGGTACGGCGTCCCGCGCTTCAATTCCGCCAGCGCCTTCCCGGTCCACATTCCCGTATGCAACACGTCCACTGGCTTCCCAGGAAGACACAGATTCAACGGCGCCATCGTAAACTGTGCGCTCCCGCCGCCCTGCACAAAAATCACCCCGTACTCCTCGGGGATCCCCATCAATTTCCGCAGATTCTGCTCCGCCCGCGCAATAATCTCCTCAAACTCCACCGACCGGTGGCTCATCTCCATCACGGACATCCCCGTCCCGCGATAATCCAGCAGCTCTTCGCGGATCCGCTGCAGCACCGCCAAAGGCAACGCCCCCGGCCCCGCATTAAAATTAGCCGCCCGCTCCACTCCACGCTGCGAAGCAATAGAAAGTGTCACGATTCCATCCCCTCCCGATAATTTCGGTAGCAATAATTGTGTATCGCCATCACGCCGCAGCACAAGAATAGCAGATGCCCGCTTCGCCAGCGAATCCAGCCAATCTGGCCGGATGCTAGTACAGTCCGGCTTTGGCGCGTCTGTGTGTTACGATTCGCGGCCGGAGGCTTTCATGAAGATGTTTCTACTCGGCGCGCTTTTCGCGTCGTCGCTTTTTGTCGCCGTTCACGCCCAGCAGGCCACCCAAACGCAGCGAATTCCGCTATTTGAAAATGACGACGTTAAAGTCTGGAAGTCCGTCATTTTTCCAAACGCACCCCTCGCCATGCACCGCCATGAACATCCGCGCGTAATCGTCGCGATGTCCGGCGGAACAATGAAGATCGTCGAACAGAGCGGCCCCGCCGAGTCGCATGTCTGGGAGACCGGCAAAGCCTATTGGCTCCCCGCAAACCCGCCCAACACCATGCACGCCGACGTCAACGCCGGCGATAAACCAATCGAGGTCGTTGTGGTTGAGCTCAAAAAAGAAAACTGATCCGGACTTCGCCAACTCGTTTCTGCGAACACCCGATATCCATCCGTCTTCAGAAGGAATCCCCGGGTCACTCTGAATGCCGGGCGACAACTGCAAGTGCAACCGACACTGCCGCCTCTCCAATCCGTAAAATTCCTCCCCCTCGTAAGCGTTCTTGCTGTTACCAGAATGAACACGTTCGGTAGCAATCGCCATCGCCCTCCGCCCGCGCTGGTGACATTATCTGCTCACCGCATCACAGACTTGGGGACCGCACCAGCGAGATCGGTGCACGGGGGGCAAATGCAGAAAATCAAGCTATTCGCCAATTACAGCATTCCGGTCGTCTGGGGTGTGATCGGCCTCGTGATCGGCTGCGTCGCCGTATATTTCCCGCTTTCCACTCTGTGGGAAAAAGTCATCGTCAAGCCCGAGAACGTCACCCCCACCGACGGCCTCACTGTCATCATCCTGTCCGTAATCGCCGGCGTATTTGTCGGCTCGGCGGCGCTCTTTGGCTCCGCGCAGCACCGTTGGACCCCTCGCCACTAGTCACTAAATCAGCGACTAATTTTCGCCGCCGCAGCCGCTTGCCTTGACACTCCGCGCAGCCTGCCAGTAAACTGATTTGCTCGCTGCACCACGCGGAGTCGAACCGAATGCTATTGTCGCGCGATTATGTCGGTTACATGGCCAAGGAAATCGTCAAGCGCCTGGTAGCCGCCAAAATGATCGAAACCAAGAACGCGGAGAACCTCACTCAGCAGGTCCGCCAGGTCATGGCCGAAGAAGTCACCATCGAGGACCGCCTCAACGAAGAAGTCCGCGAAATCCTCGCCAAATACGCCGAGGAAATGCGCACTTCCGGCGCGTCCTACCAGGAAATGTACAAGAAAGTGAAGGGCCAGCTGGCCCGCGAAAGGAAATTAATTCTCCGCTAACTAGCGGCCTTGGGGATATGCGACCTACGACATGCGACTGACACGCGAAAAAACCGTACGCCTCTCCCATCGCATCATTGATTTTCTGGTCTCCAGTCCCGAAGTGGACTTCGTCGAAGATCGCGACACCATCCGTCAGGAAATCGTCAACATCATCACCGCTCTGCTGAAAGTCGAAGCCCAGGTGGACACCGAAGTCCGCGCCAAGATCGCCTCCCAGAAAAAAGAAATCCTTGAAGGCAGCGAAGAGTGGGACATCCTCTACCGCAAGTATTACGCCGAAGGCCTGAAGCGCATGGGCGTAGCCGAAGTCCAAACCCGCTAACCGCCGCAATCCCCAGTAGCTCTCCGTACCCTGACCGTTCGCCCGCGCGAAACGAAAAATCGCATGTCATTCCGAACGCAGTCCCGCGCTTTTTCTTTCGCGCCGCACGTTGGCGCACCCGGGACCCAGAGAGGGATCTGCTTTCTGCAGCGAAGGTTAGCGAATGCCGGCCGATCACAAAGGCAAAAAAAAGCGCCCGGCAAAAAAGACCGGGCGCCTAAGGTTTTAACTCTCAACTCTGAACTGTCAACCGCCGTTTACGGCTGCTGATTCGGATCCGTCCGGTGCTGCAAAGTCGGCCGATCCGGGTCAGCATTGGGGTCCGACGTCGTCGAAGTGTCACCCGGCTGCGGTGCCGTCGTCTGCGCAGTCTTCTTGCGCAAACTCGGCTTGTTCGGGTTCTTGTCGTTAACCTTCACGTTCGCTTCGATCAACTGCAAGCGCCGTTTCACCACATCAAATTCCGAAGTGGTAACGATGTATTCGCTGCGCTGCGGCAAAATCGTCGCAATTTCCTTCTGCGATGCCTCGATGCGTTCCGGCGTCGGCGGGTGCGTCGAGAAAATCTTCGGAATCGTGCCGGGCTGTTTCTTCTCGTCCGACGCTACCTTTTCGAAAAACGAGACGAACGCGTTCGGATCGTACCCCGCCTTGTACATGTATTCCAATCCCAGATAATCCGCTTCCTTTTCGTCCGTGCGCGTGAATTGCAGGAAGGCCATCGGAATCGCGAACTGCATCCCCTGATAAATCGCGTATCCCGCCAGCGTGTACGGAATAAAAATCATGGCCGGGATCATCGCCAGCTGCGCAATTTCGCTCTTGGTCGCTTGCTTCGTGCCGTGTCGCGCGCAGACGTGCGCGATTTCATGCGCCATCACCCCCGCCAGTTCCGATTCCTCATCCGCGTGCAGAATCAGCCCGCTGTTCACGTAGAAAAATCCGCCCGGCAGCGCGAAGGCGTTCACCACATCCGAATCGATCACCTTGATCGTGAACGGCACCTGCGCGTCCGAATTCCGCACCAGGTTCTGTCCCACGCGGTTTACGTATTCGTTCACCACTGGATCGTTGATGAATTTCGCCTGGCGCTCCACTTCCGCGGAAAGCTGCTTCCCCAGCGCAATCTCATGTTCCAGCGAATAGAAGTTCAGTCCATGCCCCACGCTGCGATTGCCGATCGCCGCCACATCCGCCTTGCTGCCCGCTTTTACGTTTGGATCCGCTTGCTGCGCCACGGGCTGGTCCGCCTGCTGCACACTGCCTTGCTGCCCGTTGCTTCCTGCGGTAGCGGGCGGAGTGGTGCCTGCCGGCGCGTTGCCGGGCGTAGTCTTATCTGCTGGAGGTGCCGCGGGCTGCTGCGCAGGCGCTGTTCCGCCCTGTTGCGCGCCACTCTGCGGTGAGGATGTCTGTTGGCCTTGCTGTTGTACCGGTGGGACGCTGGCAGTGCCGGTGGATGTCACCAGCGACGCCGCGATGATCATGGCCCCTAGCTGCCCCGCCAAACTGATTCTCATGGTTACCTCCGGCGGATACTGCCCGGATTATACACCCCCTCCGAGCACCTTCCTGCGCTAAATTCTTGGATGTGGGTCACCCTATTTTAGTTAGCTCAAGGTTGTAAAACCTGTGTCACAAATCCGCCCCCGCTCCAGCGACATACGTCCCAACCAAGAGCTTGAATCTGGTAGCGCCAGCGTCTCGTCGGCTCCTTCGATTTGCCCTTGTTTTGGCCTCTGTAGCGGCGCACTTTAGTGCGCCATCGGTGTCGCAGCGCCGAAGGATGGCGGTCTGAAGCCCGCCGCTACCAAGGCCCCGCCGCTTTTCGCAATCCGTGCAGCGGTCAACGCCCAGCCGGGGCCGCTTCGCCCTCACTAGGCCGTCAACCCCGCACCAGCCGTTGCCCCCGGGAATCACCCCCGCGCACTCATGTTGACGGACCCCCCGATTCTGTCTACATTTGTCATGTGCCCGCTCGCAAGCTCCAAGTCGGTCAGGTCTGGAAGAAGGAAGATACCGGCGAATCCTATTTAATTACTAAGGTTTACAACGAAGCCCTCACCACCTTCGCCATCCTCCGCAAAGCCGGCGCCGAAAGCGAACGTCCCGTGAAAGTCAAAGTAGACCGCAAAGGCCCTGCCTACGCCCTCCCAGGCTTCAGCTACGCCCAGGAATCCGACGAGTTCTAGCCCCGGTCGCGGCGCCCCGTCAGACTTGTGATGGGTCACGTTGGGTCTTCGGGGAGGTAAGCAATCTTTGGAAGTCTTGATCCGCACCATGGACAAAAATTAATTTCAATAACCGAGGAGCCTCCATCTTGGACGATGAGTCCGTAGCCACCTCGAACGAAATTAACCTGAGAGTCAGGACAATCGGCTGGGCGGTCGTGCGCGTCACATCCGCGCGTCAGAGCCTGATCCATTCGGTCACAGCAATGAATGCTCACGGTTCCTTCTCTAAATCGATCTTACCGGCATCTTCACCACATCATCCTCCAGCATCACTTCCTTCACCATAAATCCCTCCGCATACCGCACGCCGATCAGCCGCCCATAGTATTGCGCTACAGAATTCATCCGCGCCTCCAACTCATCCAGCGGCAATACCACCTTCGACCGCTTATCTTTCTTCGGCGGATCAAATTGCGACGCGTAAGCCAGAATCGCCTTCTTCCGACGCTCGAACTCCCGAGTGATGTCCACGCAAAATGTCGGCCGGTCATACTCATAAGCCGCCGCGTACAAAATCTTGAACGGCCGGTAAGCCTCGCCGCTCAGCGGATAATTTTTCAGCCCCGCCACGAAGCACGCCTCGAATCCCAGTTGCGCCGCCGTGTAATGGTCCGGATGCCGTCCTTGCCAGTAGGGAAGTATCACCGTACGCGGCTGCAGCTCGCGAATCACTTCCGCAATCGCCATCTTGTAGTCTTCGCGCAGTTCCAGATGCGCGTCTGGCAGCCCCAAATTCCGCCGCACCGCCACACGCATAATCTTCGCCGCCCGCGTCGCCTCCTTCAAACGCGTCTCCGGAGTCCCGCGCGTCCCCGTCTCCCCTCGCGTCAAATCCAGAATGCCGGTGCGATATCCCGCCCCCGCCATCTTCAGCAAAGTCCCGCCGCTGGTCAGCTCCGCGTCGTCCGGATGCGCCGCAATCACCAGCAAATCAACTTTCATCCCGCCTCCCTATGCAGTGACAAGTGTTAAGTAATCCGTGACTGTGGAACAACGCCCGATTCTACATCAATCGCCGCGCAGACAATGTCGCACGGTCGCGCATTTCCCGCACGCCCACCAAAATGTTAATGTGACTCCGACAAGGAGAAAATCCAAATGCCCGAAAAATCCCTGGCAGGCCAAGTGGCCCTAATTACCGGCGCCGCAAAACGCATCGGCCGTAGCATCGCCCTGCGCTTGGCCGACGAAGGCGCCGACATCATCATCAGTTACGATACCTCGAAATCCGATGCCGAACAGCTGGTCGCGGAGCTTAAATCCACCGGCCGCCGCGCCCTGGCCGTCCAGGCCGACGTCTCCCATCGCGCCGACGTGCAAAAACTCTTCAGCGCCGCGGAAAACGAATTCGCCCGCCTCGACATCCTCGTCAACAACGCCGGCATGTTCTTCGCCGCCAAATTCGAAGAGCTGACCGAAGAGCAGTGGGACCACATCATGAACGTAAATCTAAAATCCCAATTCCTCTGCGCGCAATCCGCCGCACCCATCATGAAGCGCCAGGGCCGCGGCCGCATCATCAACCTCTCGTCGCTCGGCGGCCTGCTCCCGTGGCCAGCCTTCACGCACTACTGCGTCTCTAAAGCCGGCGTCATCATGCTCACGCGCTGCCTGGCCCGCGCGCTGGGCCCCGAGATTCTGGTCAACAGCATCGCCCCCGGCACGATCCAATTTCCCGGCGAAGCTCCTGACGAAGATTACATCCAACGCGTCCCCCTGCACCGCACCGGCACCGGCGAAGACATAGCCGACGCCGTAGCCTTCCTCGCCAAAACCGAGTTCGTGACCGGCCAAATCCTGGCAGTCGACGGCGGCCGCTCGTTAGTCTAAATAGTGATCCGGGTAGGGGCGCTGCTTGCTGCGCCCCATCTTGCCACGATGTAAGCTGCGTCGTGCCCTCAGCGTTCAATCTTTAAAAACACATTTCAAAAGAAAAGCCCCGGCTCGAAACCTCCAAGCCGGGGCCGCGTCCTTTGCGAACGCTGGAGACCAATCACCTCACTACGTAGTCACCGGATTCGGTTTCTCCGGATCAATCCCCAAATCCACGATCGCCTTCTGCACCACGCACTTCTCAATCTTCCCATCCAAGAAAAGCTCGTTCAGCGCCGCCAAAGTAATGAACTTTGCATCTACCTCGAAGAAATCCCGCAACGCCGACCGCCCCTCGCTGCGTCCGAACCCATCAGTCCCCAAAGAAGCCATCCGCCGCGGCACCCACTGGCTCACCATGTTCGGCAAAGTCTTCAGATAATCCGTCGCCGCCACCAGCACTCCCGGCGCGTCCTTCAAAAGCTCCGTCACATAAGGCACGCGCGGTTTCTCCGCAGGATGCAACCGGTTCCAGCGGTCCGTCTCAATCCCATCCGTGTAGAGAGCCTTATAACTCGTCACGCTCCACACGTCCGCCGCCACTCCATACTTCTCCGCCAGAATATCCTGCGCTTTCAAAGCCTCATTCAAAATTGCACCGCTTCCGAATAGCTGCGCGCGCAATTTCGATTCCTTGTTCTCCGCCGCCCGGAACCGGTACATCCCTTTCAAGATTCCTTCGCGGACGTCGCCCGGCATCGCCGGCATCGGATAGTTCTCGTTCATCACCGTGATGTAATAAAAAATGCTCTCGCCATCCTTATACATCCGGCGAATTCCGTCCTCGATGATTACCGAGAGCTCGTAGGCGTACGCCGGATCGTAAGCCCGCAGGTTCGGCACCGGCAGCGCCAGCACGTGACTATTGCCGTCCTGGTGCTGCAATCCCTCGCCAGAAAGTGTCGTACGTCCAGCGGTCCCACCCAGCAGGAACCCGCGCACGCGCATATCCGCCGCGGCCCAGATGAAATCCGCGATCCGCTGGAATCCGAACATCGAGTAGTAAATGAAGAAGGGAATTGTGTTGATCCCGTGCGTCGCATACGCCGTGCCCGCCGCGATGAACGAAGCCATCGACCCCGCTTCCGTGATTCCTTCCTCCAGGATCTGCCCGTCTTTCATTTCGTTGTAATAGAGCAGCGTGTTCACGTCCACCGGCTCGTAGCGCTGCCCCACGCTGGAATATATTCCCGCCGTGCGGAACAGCGATTCCATGCCAAACGTCCGCGCCTCGTCCGGCACGATCGGCACAATCAGTTTCCCCATTTCCGGATCGCGCAGCATCTTTCGCAGAATTCCCACGAACGCCATCGTCGTCGAAACTTCGCGCCCATCGCTGCCCGTCAGAAATTCCTTGAACAACTCCTCATGATCCGCCACCAGCGGCTTCGACCGCGCATGCCGCTGCGGCACATACCCGCCCAGTTCCTCGCGCCGCGCGCGCAGGTAAGTTAATTCTTCGCTATCTTCCGCCGGCCGGTAGAACGGCACTTCCGCGCACTGCTCATCGCTTAAGGGAATGTCGAACCGTGTGCGGAATTCCCGCAGCTCATCCTCATTCAGCTTCTTCTGCTGGTGCGTGATGTTTTTGCCCTCGCCCGCCTCTCCCAGCCCGTAGCCCTTGATCGTCCGCGCCAATATCACCGTCGGCGCACCCTTATTTTCCGTAGCCGCTTTGTACGCAGCGTACACTTTCCGCGGATCGTGCCCGCCCAATCGCAGCCTCCGCAGCTCTTCATCCGAGAACGGTTCCACCAGCTTCAACAGCCGCGGGTCCGACCCGAAGAAATGTTCGCGCACGTACGCGCCCGACGAAACCACCAGCTTTTGATACTCGCCGTCCACCAGCTCGCCCATGCGCTTCACCAACAGCCCTTCGGTGTCACGCTCCAGAATCGCGTCCCACTCCGTGCCCCACAGCACCTTGATCACATTCCAGCCCGCGCCGCGGAACGCCGACTCCAGCTCTTGAATGATCTGTCCGTTCCCGCGCACCGGCCCGTCTAGCCGCTGCAAATTGCAATTAATCACAAAAATTAAATTGTCCAGCTTCTCGCGCGAGGCCAAAGTGATCGCGCCCAGCGATTCCGGCTCATCCGTCTCGCCGTCGCCCAAAAACGCCCACACTTTCGCGTCCGTCACCGGCTTCAATCCGCGATTTTCCAGATAACGGTTGTAACGCGCCTGATAAATCGCCATCAGCGGGCCCAGACCCATCGAAACGGTAGGGAACTCCCAGAAATCCGGCATCAGCCACGGGTGCGGATAAGAAGAGAGTCCGCCGCCCGGCTTCAACTCGCGCCGGAAATTCTCCAGCTTCTCTGCCGACAGTCGCCCTTCCAAAAACGCGCGCGAATAAATTCCCGGCGCCGCGTGTCCCTGAAAATAAATCGTGTCGCCTTCAAACTCCGGCGTGCGCGCCCGGAAGAAATGGTTGAATCCCACTTCATACAGCGCCGCCGCCGACGCGTACGTCGAAATGTGCCCGCCAATTCCGTGCTCTTCGCGATTCGCGCGCACCACCATCGCCAGCGCATTCCAGCGCACCAGGCTCTTGATCCGACGCTCCAGTTGCTGGTCCCCGGGAAACTCCGGCTGCAGGCTGTGCGGAATGGTATTCACATACGGCGTGTTCGCGGTAAACGGAATCTCGATCCCGATCACCTTCGCGTGCGCTCGCAAGCGCTCCAATATGTATGACGCCACATCCGGTCCGCTCGATTGCAGCACCGAATCCAGCGATTCCAGCCACTCCTGTATCTCCGCGGAGTCCAGTCCCTGCAGCGGTACACTCAGCTGATTATCCATATCTTCGTTCGGCCCTCTCATCGCGCTCGCTGTCACCCTCTATCACCCTCGTACGGCGCGCCTCGGTCTATTTTCGCACCAATAGAATACACCCCAACGCCAGCCCGCGCACCCCTCGAACGATTGCTTTTTTTGATCGGCCTTCTCGCGAGCTTTTGATTTGCGCGGAACGAAACTAGGCTCTCGCCGCCGGTCGTCGGGCCGCGATTTCCCGCCGCGCCAATTTTTCTACCAGCTCACGATCCGCCGGCAAAAAATTTAACTCCCGCAACGCCTCCGGCGCGCGCCACTCCATGCTTTCGAACACCACATTGCGAATCTCCGCCACTTCCGCCGTCACAGCGAAAAATATCAACTCAATTTCCTCGCTCATCCCCGCATACCGATGCCGCGTGCGATAAACCTCCGCGCCGATCGTAGCCTCTACTCCCAATTCTTCCCGCAACTCGCGCGCCAGCCCCGCCTCTGGCGTCTCCGCCGCCTGCAATTTCCCGCCAGGAAATTCCCACATCAATTCAAACGCATCCCCGCGCCGTCGCTGGCACGCCAAAATCTTTCCGTCCACCTCGATCAACCCAGCCACCACGGTCAGCATGCAGACTCCCGAATCGCCCGCACCAATTCCCGCGCCCCAAGAACCAGCGGTGGCCCCGGCGTATTCAACAACTCATCCCGAATCACCACCACGCGCCCGTTCTTCACCGCTGGCACATCCCGCCACACCGGATTCCGCAAAGCCGTCGCAACTTTCGCGCGCCCGCCCGTCGCCGCCCACGCCAGCACAATTAATTCCGGCTTCGCCCGCGCGACATCGTCATCCGTCACGCGCGCGCCAGCCTCAACTACCATCTTTCCTCCCGCAATCTTCACCAGCTCCGCAACCCAGGGAGGGGAACTGATCCGCGGCTTCGGCCAAGCCTCGCAATAAACGCGCACTCGCCGCCCCGCGCCCCCACGACCCGCCCCACGCTCCACGTCCGCAAATCGCTTCCGCATCTTCCGTATCAATCGTTCCGCCGCCCGCCCCCGCTCCACCAAACGCCCCAGCGTCCTAATATCACCAAAAATATCAGCCAGCGTCCGCGGATTGATCGCCAGAAACGCCACCCGCTCCTGCAAAATCTTCTGCACCGTCTCCGCCGCGAACGGCACCGATCCGATCAGCAGCGTCGGCCGCAGCCGCATCACCTCGCGCGAATCCATGTTCCAACAATCACCCACCGCAGGACGCCGCCCCACCGCTGCCACATCCTTGCACCAGCGCGAAACTCCCACCAGCTCGCGCCCCACTCCCAACTCCAGCAATATCGAAGTCACGCTAGGTGCCAGCGAAACGATGCGCATCTCGCTCGGCCATCCTCTGACTTCGCCTCTCTCAGTGCTCATCCGTCGTGCCTTTGACTTTCTCTGCGTCTCTGCGGTAAAACGCTCGTGACTCACGCACACCCCAAAAACAAAAACGCGCCGGAGAGCATCGCTCCCCGGCGCGTTCGTTCTAACCTGATTTAAAGTTACTGCGCCGCTTCCACCTTCTTCAGCGCCGGCTTCGGAATCTGCCAGATCAGCGAAGAATCGTCTGCGTTGTTCGGATAGAACTGCGCCGACTTCTTGCCCGATGGCAGCAGTATGATATCCGCGCGGCGGTTGTAAGCGTACCAAGTACCCGTGGAGTTCTTCGCACGTGCCTTGGGAGCCGGGTTCGGGTTGGTGTCTTCCAGGCCCTTCACCGTGGCCTTGTCCAGCGGGCGTTCTTTACCGTATGCCGCCGTCTGGACTTTATCCGCGGAAATTCCCTGGTCCACCAGATACTGCTTGATGCGTTCCACGCGCCGTTCGCTCAAATCCTGGTTGTGGGGCTTTGAGCCGCGAATGTCCGCATAAGCTTCCACCGAAAGTTTCGCGTCCGGATCGTATTCCAGATACTTCTTAAACCCGGCCGCCAGCGTCGCGAGCTCCAGTTGCTGGCTCTTGACCAATCCGACTTGCGGGTTCTTCTGGTCTGGATAATCCGTCGGGTAGAACACGCTCTGCAGCACGACATCCGGGATCGGTTCGATCGAACCAGTGACGTGTACCGTCGCCGTCTGGTCCAGCGAGCCGCCGCAGACGTTCGTGGCATGCAGCACGTAGTTGCGATTCTCGTCCACCGGACCCATGTCGGTCTTCGTTGGATCGGCCTTCACTGTCTGTGAGCCGTTGAGGTCCACCTTTCCGAATGGGTCTACGCTAACCGAATCCGCATTTCCGGTTGTCCAGGTCACCGTGCCGCTGTCGTCGGTGATCACTTTGTCGCCGATCTTGCGGTAGTGCAGGTCAGAGGGGCTTGCCGTGATGCTGCCCGTCACAACCGTATTCACGTTTACCGGAGTGCTCGCCGTGATCGTGCCGCCAGGGCCGATCGCGGTCAGCGTGTAGGTCGTCGTTGCATGCGGGGAGACGGCCGCGGTGCCGTTCGCCGGTCCGGCGGTGGCGCCGTTGTCAATCGACGTATCAACTACGTCGGTTGTGTGCCATCCCAGATTGGAAGTCTGTCCGCAATTGATGTTCGCAGGGTCGGCAGCGAATTGATTGATCTTCGGCGGCGCAACTACCACTTGCGCGGAAGCGATGCCGGCGGTGAAGCGCGGCAGCGGTCCCTTCTTCGCGAGTTCCTCGCCGCGTTTCCACGGCGACTTGGTCACCGTGCCATTCTTGGTCGCATGAATCACGACCTTCTCGTTCGCGCCAACGGTTACAGAACCGCTGTAGAGTTCCTTGCCGTCGTGCGTCACGGTCACCTGGTGCGTTCCAGGAGGAACTACCAGGTTCTGGTGCCACCACCAATCGTGGTTGAATTCATCCACGTTGCCGACGAAGTAATCCACCTTTTTCCCGTTCAGCAGCACCGCCGCCTTTCCTTGCGGCTTAAATTCAACCATGATCAAACCGTATGGTCCGGGAACCTTGTCCCCGTACGCCTCTAGCGCAACGGTTAGATCCGTCGTCTTCCCCGCAGTGATCGTCACCTGCTGGGAAGAAATCTTGTACCCGTAATTCACCACGACTACTGTGTGCGTCCCGGCTGCCACTGGTATCGTGTGGCTTCCTTCGCGGATCGCGTTGCCGTCCACGAATACGTAGCCCTGGGGAGGCGTCACCTTGATCTTCAGCTTCCCTTCTTGAGCGAAGCTGGCGCTCGCCAACATGGCGATGGCCACCGCGAGGGTGAAGACATATCCAATTCGTCGCATCTGTCTATCTCCTGACGATTCCTGTAGGCGAATTGAAAGACCGCTTTCCGCGCCAAGTTCGGATAAGCGCTGGCTGGGACTGCTAAGTTATACGGCTAACCCCACTTGTGTCAACAACATTGAAATAAAAAAAGCGAAAGTTTTGGCAACCGCCTTGACTGTCACTCTATCAACTATCCAATCCCGGATATCCAATCCTTGGTATCCAAACTCTAACCCGCGGCATTATACTCAACGCTGCCCGCGAATCATCCAGAATTATTGCGCGCCCGTTATTAATCCGCGACACCGCAAATCCGTGTTCAACGATACGATCCTCGACCACTTCCGCAATCCGCGCAACGCCGGCGATTTGCCCGGCGCCACCGCCACCGTGGATGTCACCAATCCCGTTTGCGGTGACGTGCTGCGTTTGGCCGTGCTCCTTGACGAAAAAGGTCACATCGCCGCCGCCCGCTTCAAGACGCAAGGCTGCGTCGCCGCCATCGCCTGCAGCTCCGCTCTCACCGACATGCTCATCGGCAAATCCGCCGCGGAACTTTACTCCATCACGCCCGAAAAAATTTCCACCAGCCTCGGCGATTTGCCTCCCGCAACCCTCCACGCCGCCCAACTCTGCACCGACGCCCTCGCCGCCCTCCGGAAAAAAATCTCCTGAATCGCGCCACAGCGCGATTCATCCTGAGATCCCGCAGCGCGGGATCGAAGGGTGCGTCCTCTGCGTCCTCTGCGTCCTCTGCGTCCTCTGCGTCCTCTGCGTCCCTGCGATAAAACACCTCGGCCTAGCTCTTCCCGCGCTCCCGCCCACGCGCAACTGCGCGCACTCTCTCAATGCCCAATCGCCTTCCTCACCGTCTCGGGATCATTCAAATTCAAAATCACGCCCTCTTCCTCCGTCTCCACCTCCGCCACCTCCGCCGCGTGATCCCACACCACCTGCCTTGCCCCCACCTCCGCCGGCGCCGCCAGCAACTCTTCATACAGCGTCCTGCGAAACAGCACCGGATGCCCGCGCCGTCCCCTGTGCTTCGGCAACACAATCAATTTGTCGCCGGAATCAAATGCTGCAATCAATTGCCCCACCAAATGCGCGGACACCAGCGGATGATCCACAGGACAAAGCAGCATCCCCTCCGTCGCGCCCGCCGGCAGGCTGCGAATCGCGGCCTGAATAGAAGAAAGCTGGCCCGTCCGCCAATCTTCGTTCACCAAAATCCACGTCGGATCAACTTTCAGGTTCGCGCGAATCACTTGCGCACCCGCGCCCAGCACCACGCGTGTGATTCCCACGCGCGCGTGCCGCGTCGCCGCAATCAAATGTTCAACGAAGGTCACACCTTGGAAGGGAACCAGCGCTTTGGGCTGGCCCATCCGCTTGGATTCTCCGGCAGCGAGGATCGCAGCGGCAAGCATCGCAGGTCAGTCACCCAACAGTTGCGCAGCTTCTGATAACTTTATCGATTTATTCGGCAGGCCCGCAGCATTGCGGCGCACCGCAATCAGTTCCGCCGTAATGCTCACCGCAATCTCTTCCGGCGTCAACGCGCCAATTTCCAGTCCCACCGGCGCGTGCACCCGTTCGAACTGCGCGGCGCAAAATCCTTCCTTCTCCAGCGCCTTGTACACCGCGATCACTTTGCGTTTGCTTCCCATCATCCCGATATACCGGGGAGTGAACCCGCGCGCCTCGAGCCCCACCGCCCAGGCCAGCACGCGCATGTCGCCGCTGTGCCCGCGCGTCACAATCAGCAAATACGCCGACGAATTCGGCTGAATTTTCTCGAAGGCGTCCTCGTAAGACGTGTAAATTTCCGTCGCCATCGGAAAACGCTCAACACTTGCGAAACTCTCGCGGTCGTCCACAATCACGATCTTGAATCCTGCCTGGTGCGCTAGCGGAGCCACCGCCGTCGAGACGTGACCGCCGCCAAAAATGTAAAGTACCGGCTGTGGCAGAACCGGCTCCACAAAAATCTCCAGCGTGCCGCCGCAAATCAGCCCCGCGTCGTACTGCGCGTCCTGGTTCAAATTAAATGTCATCTTCCGCGGCTGCTCCGTCACAATCACTTCCTTCGCCGCCGCCCACACTTCGGCCTCCACGCACCCGCCGCCCACGGTCCCCACAATCGATCCATCGTCGCGCACCAGCATCCGCGAACTCTCAAAGCTTGGGATCGATCCGTTCGTGTGCACAATCGTAGCCAGCGCCCCGCGCTCGCCCGCCCGCCGCATCCTCACCACTTCTTCAAATATATCCATCACGCTTCCGCGAACTCCAATTGTCATCGTGGCATAGGCAATCTTGCCTGTGCTCTTTCTTTTGAACTTGGTTTTGAGTTTCTGGGTGCCCCACTCTTCCCGCCTTTGTTTTACGGGAAGGGTGGGGGTTTAGATTCATCACCGCCGACCCTCGCCGAACGAAGCGTCGCCGCGTCGCTGACTCTGGCTGGGCTTTCCGTGCGCACCTGACGATGCCAGTTGATTCGTCATCCTGAGGCCGGCGCCTTTGGTTCATGCCGGCCGAAGGATCTCTCTTGCCTTTCTCTACGTCCTCCGCGTCTCTGCGGTAAATGATGCCTTAATCCTTCTCAGATTTTCCTCCGCAGTTCCTCCGCGCCCTCTGTGTTAGATCCTTTGACGTCCTAAACCGCACCACCAGCCCATAAGATACCGCACACACCAATAACAAGGTATTCAAACTTTGGGGAAAAACGCCCGCACAAGCGAGGACCCACCCACCGCAGAAAATCACCGCAAGTTCAATCGCGCAACCCTACGCCGACTTCGCCACCAGACTCTGCCCACCACCACCTGCCGCCGGATTCTCGTTCGTCGCTTCATACACCGCCGGCTGCGCGCACAAGGTCACCGCCTCCGAAATCTGCAGCACCTCGTGTTGCATCGCGCTCTGCCACTTCTGAAATGCTTCTTTCTCCTGCTGCACTTCCGTCAGGTTGCGATTCATGCGCTCCACGTACTGCCGCGTCACTCGCTCCATCTCCCCTTGCAACGAAGAATTTTCCTCCGCGCGCCGCGACCAGTATTCCTCGAACTTCTTGCGCTGCTCCACTTCATACGCAGCCACCGCCGCCTGACGCTGCGCCGCATCCTGCAAAATATCTCCCAGCGGAATTCCCGCCGCGTTCAGCGCCATCAACACCGACGCGCGCTTCACCTCGTCTCCCAATCCTCGCAGATGATCGCTCCGCAGCATCTCCACCACCTTGGTGATGCTGTATCCCATCCGCGGCTCCATAATCCCCGCCGTCCGGTAAATATCTTCCAGCAGCAACAGATCTCCCCGTGGCGCCGTCAGCGAAGTGTCGCCAGCCATTCCCGGCGAATAGTGCGCTGCATCCGCCGTTCCCCCCACTCTCGGAGTACCGTTGCCGCTCCCATTCGCACCATCTTGTTGCTGACGCTTTGCTCCCAAATTAAGCCATTTGTTTGGCATTTCAGTCCTCTCTTCGAAGAACGATGTTGTTCGCTTCTGATACGTCGCGCCCGCATCTGTCCGCTCGCGTGCCGCTGCCTCTCGCGCCGAATTATCAAAGGCAATTTCGAAGCCAATCACCGGCTCGCGTATCTCCGCCGCAGGAAACGTCACGCGCACCAACGGCAGCGGTACGGGTCTCGGAATGGGCCGCAGCGTCCCTCTGCGAATCACCTGTCGTTGCCGCGGAACGTTCTGGAGTAGCGCAGCGACTGGCTCACTCACCGGTTCAACGATCAGTTCAGCAGCGGTGAGCGTCTCCGCCACGCGTGCGCTGGGCGCATCCACCGCACGCACCCGCGGAATATCCATCCTCCTCGCCGGCGGCGCCTTCACTTCCCGCACTATCGGCGCCTGCAAACGCGGCACGATTCGCGCCAGCGCCGTGCTGACCGCCTTGTCCCGCCGCATTCCCACCACATATTCGCCGTCCGCCACGCGGCACCACTTGGTCGTACCGGAAAATTTGTCCCGGCACCAACTCACATGGACTTTCGTCCCAGCCTCAATTGGAACTTTGACCCGAAAACAAGCACCGGAAGGGGACGTATCCTCAATTCGCGCGGGCGCCGTGTGGACTGTTTCGTCCTGGTCCTGCCATGTCACCTTCGCAACCGCCATCATCGCCTTACGCGGCTCGCCGGCACCTCGCGTCGAGCTATTCATACCAACGCTATCGGCACAATCCGCAATCAGTTCAACCCCGCCACCGCCGTGTGTCAGTCTTCGCGACGCAGCCGTAACCCACAGGCCTTCAGCCCCATCGATCCCTCGGCTCAACTTGTAACGATTTCCTCCGATTCATCACTACTGGACGAACAACGACGCCAGGGAGGCAACGTGTCCTTGATTATCTTCGTTCTGCTGGTCGCCATCGGCTACGAAGCCATCCAGGCGATCAATCACTTCGCAGCTCTCACCCCGGACGATCGTCCTCAAGCCAAAAGGTAAAAGTGGGCGCAAGGCTCCGCCCAAGCAATATATATGCAGCTCGTTTTAAGAACGGAAATGCATCGAAAGGGAAGCCCGCCCCCAGCGCCCTAAGCTGAGCTCTTTCGCCCGCTGCCAACTTCCACCACGCCAGCACAAACGCGAGCACCGCCCCCACCACGCAAGAGGCCGCCACCGCATTGACAATCCGCACCCCCCGCACTATCCTTAGTTTCCCAGCCTAGGGAAGTGCCAAAATGGTCCAGAGTCATTGGCGGGACCTGTACCGGGCTGCGGTCCTTGAAGCCGACCTCCAGCAACTCCAATATCGCGTCAAAGCCGCCGAAGACGCCATCCGTGCGCGCGCCGCAGACGATGGCACAATCTCTCGCGAAGAGCGCATCGCCATCGAAGATGCCATCTCCGCATTGAGCGTCATGAAACAAGAAGGTAGCGGATTGAGGTTCCAGCGCAAAGCATCCCGCGCATCCGCCTAGTCTTACAGCTCGTATGAATCGTTAGCAGGAGCAAACTACAGCAATGCCTGAAATCGCAATGCCTCACCAACACGACGCTGCCGCGGAGCCAGCTCTCCCCGGCGCCAAACGCTTGTGCCCGTATTGCAGAAGTAACTTTGTTGGCCGCTCCCATCGCCGCGGTCCCGTCGAACGATACCTGCTTCGCGTCATCGGCGTCGGCGTCTACCGCTGCGAGAATTGCGACGGCCGCTTCTACGCCTTCTCGCACATGCACGCCGCGCCCGCGTCCAAGGACCAGGCTGCCTAGCCGCTCGACGCCGCGCTTTATCGGCCTCTCGGCGCATACTGCGGATTTTGCGTGCCTGGAGCTTTTGCAGATTGTGAGGCTTGAGTAGTAAAATCGCTCCAACCTATGAGCGATACCCCAGTCGATCTATGCGGAAAATGTGGCGCCGAAATTGACCCCAACCGCCGCGTGGATTTCACTCTGAAAGACGGCACACGCGTCTGCGATTCCTGCTTCGTAAAAGAGACACGGCGCCCGAAGAGCGACTGGCCGCAGTAACCAGCATCGCGTTCCTACTTCACCGCAAGCAAATTCGCCGCAACTCGACCGCACGAAACATTCTCTACCGAGGTCCGCTCGGCGTCGGAAACCGCGCGTCAATCCTCCGCCACAACTCCACAGCATTATCAATCGCGTCCCGGAACGCGCTCTCCCGAGCGGGCGACGGCCGGTGCTCCAGCCCCGCCAATCGCCGCACCAAAAACATCCCCGCGACAAGATAGATTAATTTCTTGCGGCCCTCGTCCATCGCCCGCATAACATATCATCTTCGCTTTATGTTCGCCTACTACTTTCCATCGCTCGTCGTGCGATTCTCCCATCTGAACAATCCGCTGTTCCGCTCCGCCGTTGCACCGTCGCTCGAGCGGAGTATCATTGTCGCGCGATAAATGATCCAAGGAGGCGTCATGGCTTCGAAACAAGTGGTCCTCATAACAGGTTCCAGCACCGGCTTCGGCAGACTCATCGCGGAGTCCCTCGCCCGCCAGGGACACACAGTATTCGCCACCATGCGCGAACCCGGCGGACGCAACGCCTCCAACGCCGCAGAGATTCGCGCCCTCGCCGAACGCGAATCTCTTCCTCTCAATGTTTTGGAAATGGACGTCACCAGTGACTCTTCCGTCGAACGCGCCGTAGGCATCTGCGTCCAGCAGGCCGGCCGCATTGACGTCGCCATCAACAACGCCGGTTACGCCCTGATCGGCCTCGAAGAAGCTGTCACCACCGAACAAGCCCAGCAAATCATGGACACGAATTTCTTCGGCTCCGTTCGCGTCAATCGCGCCGTGCTCCCGCACATGCGGCGCCAGCGCAGCGGACTTCTCCTGCACGTCAGCAGTGGCGCCGGTCGCGTGGTCTTTCCTGCCTTCGGTTTCTACTGCGCCACTAAATTCGCCCTCGAAGCCCTCGCCGAAGCCTACCATTACGAATTGGCCGCGCAGGGAATTGAATCCTCCATCATCGAACCCGGCGCATATCAGACGCCCGTCTTCGGCAATATGCAACAAGCCGCCGACGAAGCTCGCACCGCCACCTACGGCGTCGCCAAACAGATCCCCGACAAGATCAACAAAATCCTCACCACCACGGGAGGAAATCCCCAGGAAATCGCCGACGCCGTCCTAGCCATCGTCGAAACTCCCGTCGGCCAGCGCAAGCTGCGCTATCGCGTCAGCCCCACCGACATCGGTGTGGACCAAATCAACGCTCTCTGCGCGCAAATCCAGCAACGCCTCTTCGAAGCCTCTGGCCTTGCATCTGACGTCCAACGCAGCGCAGCCGGCTCCGCCTAAACTCATCGACCGGACGCGGACGAATGAATCTCATAATTCCAGGCCGATCCACAGAAAAGGTGAGCTGATTCATGTCTCCACTAAGCTGGGCGACCTTCGTGCTCTTCGCCGCACTCTTCACCGGCATCCTGGGGTCCGTCGAAATCGGCTTCCGCATCGGCCGCAGCAGCGCAAAGAAAAATCCCGACCGAGCTTTCGAAGGCACCGGCGCGATGGAAGCCGCCATTTTTTCGCTGCTCGGTCTCTTGCTGGCCTTCAGCTTTTCCGGCGCCACCGCCCGCTTTGACGCTCGTCGTCAGCTCATCGTCCAGGAAGCCAACACGATCGCCACAGCCTATCAACGCCTCGATCTGCTGCCCGCCGCCGACCAGCCCGCATTGCGTCACCTCTTCCGTGAATATCTCGATGCGCGCCTCCACGCCTTCCAGAAAATCCTGGACCGCCCCGCCGCCGATCAAGACTTCGCGCGCGCCTCACAAATTGAACAACAGATCTGGTCGCAAGCATTAGCCGCCGCCCTCAACGATCCTTCGCATGACGTGTCCCGGCTCCTGCTTCCGGCCCTGAATCAAATGAACGACGTTGCTAATCAGCGCACCATCGCCCTTGAGTCCTACATGCCCGAACTCATCTTCTGGCTGCTAGTGTGCGTCACCCTGATGAGCGCAGTCCTCGCAGGCCACGCCATGGCCAGACGAGTGCAGCGCAGTTGGCTGCACATGGTCCTCTTCTCTGTGATCATCGCCCTGACCATCTCCGTAATGTTCGACTTCAACTACCCCCGCTACGGCCTAATCCGCGTAGACGCCGCCGACAAAACCCTCCTCCAGTTGCGCGACTCCATGCAATAGGTCGCGCCACTCCATCAACAGGTTGCGCGACACAACTCTATACGCAGTCAGCGCAGCCTCGCACGCCAGGCTTCGCGTCCCCTCAGCAGCGGCGCGCCAACATCAAATCATTTCGCAGTACAATCACCGCGAGGGTGCGTTCCGCCACTCAATTCGCAGTATCATCCCGCGGGTGGGTGCGTTCACCGAATTACCTCGCAGGATAATTACAGCGAGAGGGCGCCCCACCCTTCGGATACTGAAGGGTGGGGTTCTTGACTCAATCCCATGGCGCGCAACACGTCCCTCGATATCGCAGCCGCAAGCGCGCAAAATCCGTCCGTACGCGACGAGCTGCCCGGCGCTCCATCCTTTGCGTCTCGTCAGCAACGCCGCGCGCCTACATCGAACTAACTCGGAGTATAATCACCGCCAGAGGATGAGGTTTTTGAATCGCGTCGTGTCGGACTGGTAGCTCAAACTTCTCGGAACTTTGGCGAATGAACGATCGAAGAAATCCGTTCAAGCTCGGCGACAAGGTCATATTCAGCCCCGATGCCCGCGCGATCGGTTGGACTTATTCGTCGTTCGATCGACTGCGAATTCAGCCGGGCGACGTTGGCGTCGTTACGAAAATCGATGAAGATGTGGTTTTTATTGACGATGGGAGGGGCGGCTTTTCTTGGGAGTGTTTCAAACCCACTCCCTAAAAACGCCGAAAGCATCCAAAGACACGCCGCATCATCCAAGTGTCGCTGATCAACGCCGCCAAGTAACTTGGTCTATGGACCACAACGTTTCCTATTACAACGAGCGGTTCCCCAAGGGCAGCAAGGTGCGCATCGCAAGCCGCGCCGCGCTAGAGGAGTTCATCGCCACATGGAACTTCCATCACAAGCTGCGCCCGCACCAGTTTGAATTTGCCGATCAGGTTGCCACGGTAAAAAGCGTCGGCTTCTACCACGGAGGTGATCCAGTCTATGAACTTGAAAATATCCCCGGTTTCTGGCTGGATCCGTGTTTGCTAAAACCCTAAAACTTTCGCGGACCTGTGCGCGGGAAGCCAGCCTTCAACTACGCAAGAGAAACACTTCGCGGGTGCACATCCTCAATATCGCGGTGGCGAGCAGAGTCTTTAGGGTTGAACGTCAGGACACGCTTGACGTCGAGGTACGGCGTCTCCGCCATCTAGCCCGTCCTCATAGAAGCTCGCGCGAGAGAAGCTCTCGGTGGGCAAATCGGGCAGCCGCTCGGGACCTTCCGCCATCGCTTCCAGCATGCGACGAAACTCTTCCACGCTCATCTGCCCCGGCGCCAAAGTACCTACCGCGAGAGCTTCTACCAGGAGCTCTTCGGCTGCCTTTTCCAGCGGCAGGCCCTTCGCGCGCGCTGCAGCAATCAGGCGCGCTTCAGTCTCGGGGTTAAGCTCCACCCGAATCGTCATCGCAATAGACCTCTCACAAATAGACTAAACGCATTCGAACCCAATGGCCAGCGTTTCGCCCGAAGTGACGTGTTTTCACCACGACTTACGCCCGACCAACGCACGTGGTCCAGCGTTCGCGAGCATGGTTGACATTCACCAATCCACCAGCGCCGTAGGCGCGGCATAACTTAGCCCAGCGTGGAAACGCTGGGTAAAAAGACGGCGCGAAGCGCCCTACATCTCGCGGTGCCTCTCCCGCGAGCTTTTGAGTTGGACTTGCCCCGCCTGGCCTAATCCGTCTCCGCGCCTGTAGCCCCTCCACACGTTTACTCTTGCGTTATCAGAACCCGTGTGTTAACATCGGTTGTCGGCTGGTTACGCTCGGGCCAGGGGAGACACATGCACGGCTCTGCCCGCGTTTGCTCGCTGCTCACGCGTCCCAAATCGGGAATCGCAGCTTGCCTGCCGCAGGTCGCCTCCTCCAGCTCACCGCTCTTTTCCGATCCTCACCCGTTTCTCCTGCAAGCCAGCCAGTGGCACCACCCCGGCGCCTCGCCCGCTCGTTACTCGTCACTTGTCACTCAACACTGCCGCTTTCTAATCGCTGGTGAAAAAATATTAAAAATAAAGCTAACCCCTTCCGTACCAATGCCGAATGCATTTCTAATCGCTGGTGTTTGTCCCACTTTTTCGCACGCGTCGCTCCGTGCATTTCTAATCGGTACACGCAGCCGATTAGAAATCAAGCTAACCCACTCACAACAAACGAGAAAATATTTTCTAATCGGTACTATTTGTCCCACTTTTTTGGTTGTGCCGCACCGCGCCAAGCACCAAGACTCTCGAACGACGCCATTTCTATTCGATACAAATGGAATCCGCAAAACCGTCGCTTTGATCAAAACAAAGGAAAATCAACGTTCTATTCGATACAAATTTGCACATCGTGGCACAGGCAATCTTGCCTGTGCTCGTTGGTCCTGGGTTGGGTTGTTGCCATCGGCACCGCCTATCACGCATCGCCGATCACTGATCACTACTCACCAATCACTAATTACCACCGCCTCCGCGCTTGACTCAGTCCACTCCACGCTGTTATCTGTGGGCCGCACCACAATTCAGGAGCGCCCATGATAGCCATCGTCTACGCCACCCACGGAGGCCCCGAAGTCCTGGAATACAAGGAAGTTCCGGACCCCCCGATCGGCCCCCACGAAGTCTTGGTGCGCGTCCGCGCTTGCGCCCTGAATCGCCTTGACCTCTGGCTTCGCAAAGGGTCTCCCCATTCGCGCATCCCCCTGCCGCACATTCCGGGCAGTGACGTCGCCGGAGAAGTCGCTCGCGTCGGCGACCAGGTCACGAACGTGAGAGTCGGCGAGCGCGTCCTGCTGCAGCCTGGGATCTCCTGCGGCCAGTGCGCAAAATGCCTCGCAGGCAATGACAATATGTGTTCCTCCTACACCCTGTTCGGCCAAGGTGTTGACGGCGGCTGCGCCGAATACGTCAAATCACCAGCAGTGAACTGCGTGCCCATCCCGGAAAAGCTTTCTTTCGAAGAAGCCGCCGCGTTTCCCCTGGTTTCGCTTACCGCCTGGCACATGCTCATCACACGCGCGCAATTGAAGCCCGCCGAAACCGTCCTGGTGCTGGGCGCAGGCAGCGGCGTCGGCACTGCCGCGATTCAAATCGCCAAAGCCGCGGGCGCGCGCGTGATCGCCACGGCCGGCTCCGATGAAAAACTGGAAAAGGCCCGCGATCTCGGCGCCGACGCCGTCATCAACCACTCAACGCAGAAAATCGCGGACGAAGTAAAACGCCTGACCAATCGTCACGGCGTTGAAGTCGTCTTTGAACACGTCGGCCAGGCTACGTGGGACAGCAGCATCCGCAGCCTAGCGGTCGGTGGACGCCTGGTCACGTGCGGCGCCACCACCGGCTTCGACGGCGCGCTCAACATCGCCTATCTGTTCACGCGACAACTCTCGATCCTGGGCTCCTTCATGGGCGGCAAAGCAGAATTATTCTCCGCGCTCGAACTCCTGCGCCGCGGTCAACTCAAGCCCGTAATTGACGTAGTCCTCCCGCTGGAAAAATGCGCCGAAGCCCACCAACGCCTCGAAGACCGCGAACAGTTCGGCAAAATCGTTCTGAGGGTCGGGTAATGTTGCAAGAGCCCGAACAGAAAGCGCCGCGCACCTTGCGGAACATGTGGCTGGGATTCGGCGTGCTCGCCGCAATCATCGTCGCCTACACCGCTTTCGTCTTCTGGTCGCGCTGGCAGGAAAATCAGGACATCGCCGCGAAGGAGGCCGCCGCGAAATCCGCCGCCGATCGTGACGCAGCCGCGAAATCCTTCGAAGTACTCGGCGGCTCTGAATTCAAGATCATCGGTTTCTACGCGATGCCCGGCAAAATTCAGCGTGGCGACACTACGGACATTTGTTACGGCGTCTCCAACGCGAAGTCCGTAACCATCGATCCGCCGATCGGCGATTTGCGCCCTTCCGTCGACCGCTGCACGCAAGTCGCGCCGAAAAAGACCACGACTTACACGTTCACAGCCGATGACGGCAAGGGCAACATTAAAACCGCCCAGCTGACCATCGAGGTGCGCTGATGAGATTGAGACGATGAGGCAGCGCTGCGACGGCGAGCATTTGGCGATCGGACCGCGAACAGCGCGTGCGAGTCGCGTTGCAAAGCGCGGTGCAAACAGGCAAAATGAGTGCAGTCGGCGCCGAGTATCGTGTCGGACGTCGCGCCGCTTCGGAGTCAATTAGGCCATGGCCGTCGAACTAGCAAAGGGCGTTACCCTCGAAGCCCCAGGACAGGATGCGAACTTCCTGAAGGACGAAGGAATTTTGTTCGCGTCCCTGGACAAAGTCGTGAACTGGGCGCGCCGCAGTTCCATCTGGCCCATGTCCTTTGGCCTGGCCTGCTGCGCCATCGAGATGATGTCCATGGCCTCGTCGCGTTACGACATCGCCCGCTTCGGCGCCGAAGTTTTTCGCGGCTCGCCGCGCCAGTCCGATTTGATGATCATCGCCGGGCGCGTTTCCGTAAAAATGGCGCCGGTCATCAAGCAGCTCTACGAACAAATGCCCGAACCCAAGTGGGCCATCTCCATGGGCGCCTGCGCCACCTCCGGCGGCGTCTTCAATAATTACGCGGTAGTGCAGGGAGTCAATCAGGTCATCCCGATTGACGTGTACGTCCCCGGCTGCCCCCCGCGCCCCGAAGCTCTGCTCTACGCCATCTTCCAGCTGCAGAAAAAAATCGACAACGACCGCGGCAGCTTCATGCGCTCCATGAACTTCGGCAAAAGCTAAAAATTCACTCCACAGTATTTTTTGGATCGTACTGTCGTGTTCGCTAAATAACTTCGGCTATTGATTCGTCGAATTCGAGGATTGCGCCTGCGGAACCGTGTTCGCGGCGAACGTAAGCCATTCCGACTGCGGTATTCACAGCAGGGGAAAATGCGGAGCTGGTGATGATGCCGACTTCTTTGCGCTCGGCGGATTTGTCATCGCTTTCGCGCGCGTACAAACGCGTCAGCGGAGCAGGCGGTTCAACAGTCGAGAACTTCAGCTGCACGCGCCGGCGATTCACTTGCCCGCGCGAACGAACGCGCTCGACGATTTCCTGTCCGGTGTAACAGCCCTTCGTGAAGCTGATGTGCGTCGCTTCCAGCGCGGCTTCGTGCGGAATTACTGTGTCGTTGAAGTCGTCAGGAAACCACGCGATGCCATCTTCCAGGCGCAGCGCGTTCAGCGCGCGCATGCCAATCGCAGCGCCGTGCTGCGCCAGAACGCTGGCGCGCAGATCGCGCCACAGCAGCGCAAGATGCTCGCGGGGCGCGATGATCTCAGCGCCCGGAAATCCAAAGTGTGAATGCCGGATCAGGTGGCACGCAACTCCAGCAATCTGCACTTCCGCGATAGCGTGTTCGGAGAATCCTTCCAGCGACAAGCCGCAAGCTTCAGCGATCACTGTTCCCGCGCGCGGTCCTTCAATCGCGAAGCTGCCGAATTGCTCGGTGACGTCGCTCAGAGTGACGTCGTCCATGATGATGAACTTATCCAACGTAGCGATGGTGCGTTCTCGCACTGAAGCGTGCGAGAGCACCAACAGCTTGTCTTGCAGCGCGTAGATTTCCAGCTCGGCCAAAATGTGCCCTTGCGGTTTCAGGAGCAGCGCCAGCGTGCCGCGGCCTTCGCCCAGAGTCTTCACGTCGTTGGAAACGATAGCGTTCAAGTAGCGCACGCGATCGTGACCAGTAAGCTCGACAATAGTGTGCCAGTTGGTGTCGAAGATCGCCACAGCTTCCCGCGCCGCGCGGTATTCATCGGCGAAGGTAGCAAACGTTTCCGGCAACGTGATGCCGTGATAAGACGCGAGCGTCGCGCCAGCAGCCTGATGTTCGAGAAGAAGAGGCGTTTCCATAATCAGTAATTCGCGAGTGCATATCGCGCAACACGCGAAACACATTCATATTATCAGATGACCTTGCGCTGCAACCGGACGCGACGAACTGAAGATCGCGAGCCGTCTGCGCCGCGCGGTCTCTCGCATACGCGCCGTTCTTCCGTTGGCGAGTCGATCGTGACGCTTAATGCTGGGAAGATGTAATGGCTCTGGCAGCGACAATCAGTTCTTTGCACTTTTCAGCAGGATGATGTCGCTGCTTACCGAACCGCGCGCAATGAAGAGGACCTTGCCGTCCGGCGACCAGTTGAAGGCGCGGATGATTCCGCTGGGAAAATTGGTGATCTGCTTCAACGCGCCGCTGGGAACGGGTTGGCGCCAAATATTCGCGGCGCCTCCACGAGTCAGGTTGAAGTCAATGCCGTGTTCGTCCGGCGCCCAGCGCGGCAGGGCAAACGCAGAGCCGAGAGGAACGTCAAACGAGAAAACGGGCGGTCCGCCGGCCACCGGAACGGCGACCATTTGATCGCGCAACTGCGGCGCGTCGGGATGCCCCACTCGATAGAGGACGAGCTTGTTGTCCTTGGATAAAAAGGCGAATGGGGCGGTTTGATCGTGCAGACCCAGCGAGGTGGGATTGGAGCCGTCAATTCCCATGCGCCACGTACTCATTTGGTCTTCGTAATCGAAAGTGATCGTCAATCCATCGCGGGAGCAAACCGGGAGCAGCGCGGATTTGTCGTGCGTCAATTGCAACTGGTTGGAACCGTCCGCGTCCATGCGCCAGACATCGGATGCATTGCCGCGCGGGAGCGAGTACACGATGTGTTTTCCGTCACCGCAAGCCCAGGCGAACAGTACGTTGCGATCGCTGCCTGCTACCAGGGTCCGAGAGCTGCCGTCGTAGTTCGCGGTGAAGAGCTCGCGGTTGCGATTGGTAATCAGAATGCGGTCTGTGCCGAGGACCGAAACGCCGGTAATTGCTGGGCCGCCTGAGGTGACTTGCGTGGCGCGCGCCGAATCTCCGCCGGGCGCGCTCCAGAGGTCCGAAGAAATCGTGGTTTCCACGGTGACCATTGTCGAACCGTCTGCCGTCAAATCCAGCCAGGGCAAACTGTAGTCGGTGAGGTCATTGGTCAGCCGCTGCGCTTCTCCGGAGGGATAGGAAATTTTCCAAAGCTGGCCTTGCGCGCCGCCGCTCTCCTCGCGCATAGGAACCAGCAGCGCGTCTCCATCCGGCAACCAACGTGGGCCGCCCAGGTTCCCGTGGGTGGCGAAAAGCGTGCGCACCGCTCCAGTGGCGACAGTGAATTCGTTGAGCTGGCTGCTGACCGACGGCAGCAGAGACGCAAAGATAATGGTCTTGCCGTCCGGCGACCAGGCCGGAGTCAAAAGACCGGCCACGCTTATGTTCGCTTTCATCGAGGTGAGGAGTTTTTCGCCCGAACCGTCCGCATTGGCGGCCAAGAGTTTGAAGATTCCCTTGTCTGGAATTCCGCGGATGAATGCGAATTGCTTGCCATCGGGAGAGAAGCTGATGGAAGTGTCTATATCGCGCAGAATCTGCTGCGGATTGCCGCCGAGCACGGGCATTTTGTAGAGCGAGCTGAAGAGCTGGTTTTCTTTGGAGGCCTCGGTGAAATAAATGTAATTACCGTCAGGCGAAAAAGTGAGGCCGTAGAAGGTGCTAACGGCGGGCGCAAGGATTTGCACGTCGCTGCCGGTGGCCACCTGGCGGACCATGAGGCTTTGCATTTCGCCGTCGCGCAGCACGTACACGACATATTGGCCGTTAGGCGAAATGGCCACGCCGGAGGCCTTGCCGGTTTCGGTGAGCTTTACGATACTCATGTTTTGCGCGTTGAAAGTATTTTGGTGGCCATGCGGTTTGAAAACGAAGAAAGCGATGGCGGCAGCGATCAGCACGATTACGGCGACTGCGGCGAGCAATTTGCCTTTGTGCTTTTTGGCTTCACCGAGGACGATAGAGGCGCTGCCGGAGCCGCTGGAAGAAATTTTCGCCGAACCTGAACTTTGTGCGGGCGGCGGGGGCGGTGCGGCGGCGGAATTCGCGCCAGAGGATCCGGCTGCGGCGGTGGCTGTGGCGAGATTCGTAGAGCTGAAATTCTCAGCGGTGCAGACCTGCGTTTTGCTGGAACCGGAATCACGCTGCAAACGCCGCAAATCACTGCGCAGGTCCGCGGCCGTCTGATAGCGCATGGTGCGATCTTTTTCCAGGGATTTATTAATGATGCGCTCGAGTTCCTGGGGGACGTCTGGATTCACGCGCACGGGCGCGACGGGCGCGCGATTCAGGATGGCGTCGAACACCGCCGCGGAAGTGGAGCCGGAAAAAGCCTGGCGGCCGGTCGCCATTTCATAGAGCACCACGCCGAGCGAAAAAATATCGGTGCGGGAATCGAGATCCTTGCCCAGCGTTTGTTCCGGAGACATGTAGGCCACGGTGCCGACGGCGATTCCGGGGCTGGTGAGATTGGCGTTGTCAAGTGTGACATTGCCGGTGACGGTGTGGCCGTCGCGGTCCGCGACAGCCATCATTTTGGCTAGGCCGAAGTCGAGGATTTTTGTCTGGCCGCGATCGGTGAGAAAAATATTCGCGGGTTTGATGTCGCGATGGATGATGCTTTCGGAGTGCGCGGCGTCAAGAGCGTCGGCGGATTGAATGCCGGATTCGAGCAGCGCATCGAAGGCCATGGGGCCGCCGGTGATCCGATGTTTCAGCGTTGCGCCCTTTAGCAATTCCATAGCGATGTAACTGCGGCCCTGGTATTCGCCGATTTCAAAGATCGTGCAGATATTGGGATGGCTGAGCGCGGCGGCGGCGCGCGCTTCGCGGAGAAAACGATCGAGAGCCAGCTTGTCCTGGGAAACTTCGTCGGGAAGGAATTTCAGCGCGACCATGCGGCCGAGCTTGGTGTCTTCGGCTTTGTAGACGACGCCCATGCCGCCGCCACCGAGACGTTCTATAACGCGATATTGGGAGATGATTTGACCGATGAGGGGTTGCGAGTCCGTCATTGCGTGCACATATTAGATTCGCTGCGGAGACAAGTCAACGCGGGCGGCAGAGTGTTAGCGGGTCAGTTTCCGATGGCGCGACGGCTTTGACAGGGCTTACTCGGACCTTACCGCGTTTTACTTCGATGTGAGTCTGTTTTGGCCAACGAAAATGATACACTCACGCCGTTTACCACCCAAAAGGGAGGGGCATATGGCAGCCAGCGAAACCAAGAAATGCGCGCATCCGGTTTGCACGTGTCAGGTCACGTCGGAGAAGTATTGCAGCCCGCAATGCGAGGCGATGGAAGAGATTCCGGATCTGGATTGCAAGTGCTCTCATTCAGTGTGCAAGGGTAGAACGGAATACGCTGCCAACGCATAGTCATCGAACACTCCGTCTGTTGGCGTGAGTTCAGCAGTCCGAAAAGTTCCCGGCAATGTGTGTTCTGCTATCGGTGTGTCCGGTAACGCGTGCCAGCTCGACTGGTCGATGCGACACCTTCTGGTCGCTTGATGCGACCGTGCTTCTGCCAGAGAGCCGAGGTGCCTGGCGTTACCCAATCAGAAGTTGTTTGGGAAGCGTCCTCTTTCAATCCACGCTCGCGAACGACTTTCGCCCTTGAAACTCGCGCAAATTTACTTCGAGCTAGTGTTGCGCCGACCGATTGATTCCGCAGCCGTAATCACACACTGACCCGATATCGAGAGAGTTGCTATACTTTCGGTGTGAGCGAAAAACTGATTCACGAAATTATTCCGGTGGGGATGCTGCAGTGCAATTGCTCGATTTTGGGCGATGCGGAGACGCGCGAAGCGATCGTGGTGGATCCGGGCGACGAGGTGGAGCGGATCCTGGAGATTTTGCGCGAGCATCGGTTGAATGTGCGAGCGATTGTGAGCACACATACGCATATTGATCACGTGGGCGGTTTGGCGCGGCTACATGCGGCGACGAACGCTCCGGTGCTGATCCACGAAGCGGACCTAGAGTTGTATAGGCACCTGGATATGCAGGCGCAATTTTTGGGGATGCGCACGCCGGAGAGCATGCGGATTGAGGATTTCGTGAAGGAAGGTGACAG
Organism: uncultured Acidobacteriota bacterium; assembly: GCA_963748395.1. Taxonomy (GTDB): domain Bacteria; phylum Acidobacteriota; class Terriglobia; order Acidiferrales; family UBA7541; genus Palsa-295. The sequence continues at coordinate 1,031,914 of CAVVIP010000001.1, forward strand.
CGTGCGTTGGGGCGGCTATGCGGCGCGCGTGATTCATACGCCGGGGCACACGCCAGGAAGTATTAGTTTGTTGGTGGAGAGCGGACTGCCTGGAGCGGGCGCGTATGTGGAGCGCGCGAGGCCGCAAGAGGTAAAGGATTCGGCGGAGGCGCATTCGCATGCGCACATGCAGGGAGCCTGCGGGCGAGTCGGCGCTGGCAGGACGCGCCCGGGCGGCTGGTTGCGGGCGATACTTTATTTCAGGGCAGCATCGGGCGCACGGATTTGTGGGGCGGCTCGATGAAAGATATTTTGCGTTCGATCCGCGAGAAGTTGCTGGCGTTGCCGGACGAGACGTTGGTGATCCCCGGACATGGTGGGAACACCACCATCGGCGCCGAGCGCGCTGAAAATCCCTATCTGCGCTAGTTGGCGCGCGGTTCCTCTGACAGATAAAGCAACAGAAAGATGTCCGATGTGTCCCGAAAGGCGCGGGACACATCGGCCGCTACAAAGACAACAGCAACTCCGAAACCGCGGAAAGTTGAAGGCCCGGGCAAGCTGGGGCGCAGCAAGCAGCGCCCCTACCAAGCATTACCTGCGACGAGCCGCCGCTATCCACAATTTTTGCGACTAAAACTTTACGTCTTTCACGTGTGTGGCCAGAGACCACAGATTGCCGGACGGGTCTTGCACGGTGGCGGTGCGGTCGCCGTAGGGCGCGTCTTCGAGGCCGCGGATGGTGGTGGCGCCGTGGCGCAGAGCGTTGGCGTAGACAGAATCCGTATCCGGAACGTACATGTGCAGCAGGAACGGCGCGGCTTGAAATTCCCCGTGGACTTCGCCGCCTGAGAGGATGGAATTGCCCACGCGGAGATTGACGACGCGGATTTTGCCCGCGGGATCCTTAAGCATAAAAACTTCTCGTGCGTCGAAGGCTTGCTTCAGGAACTCGACATATTTCTCGGCGCCTTGCACGAGAAACACCGGAACAATGGACGGAGTGTTGGCCGCGATATGTTCTCCGCTGCCGTGAGTGGTGATGTACCAGGTATTGCCCCCGGGATCCTTCACGGCGCCTTCGCGGTCGCCGTATGGCCGATCCGTGGGCGCCGCAAGCGAGGTGGCGCCTGCGGTGATGGCGCGCTGGAAGACGGCGTCAACATCGGGCACGTACAAAATATTCGAGGAGGCGCGGGGCTTGAATTCCGCGGTGGCGTCGGCAAGTTCGACAATGGAGTCGGCGATGCGAAGTTCGGCGTGCATGATGAGGTCCGAGCCGGGGCGCGGGACACGGAAAATTTCTTCAGCGCCGAAAGCTGCTTTGAAGAAGTTGATGAGCTTCGCCGCGCCCGGAACCAGCAGGTAGGGCGTGAGGGTGCGGAAGCCCTTGCGGATGTAGGGAACCGGTAGGGTGAATTGTGGTTCTTCGGCGGACGGCCTGGATGAAGGCTGGTGCAAAGCAGCGAAGCGCCGCTCGACTTCTTCGGCCGTGAGTTGCTCTGTTTGCGTGGAGATCATCCACGTGTAGCCGAAGGGATCGACGAATTGTCCGGAGCGCTCGCCGTAGAACTGATCCTGCACCGGGTGGAGCACTTTGGCGCCGGCAGCTACAGCGCGGGCGGCGACTGCGTCTACGTCGTCGACGCTGAGATGGATTTTGACGGGCGAGCCGCCGAGGGTTTCGGCACTGAAGGCGCCGTAATCCGGGAATTCATCAGACAGCATGATGGTGGTGTTGCCGATGCGAATTTCCGCGTGGCCGATATTTTCGCCGGGACCGTGCATGCGCATGACTTCCGTGGCGCCGAAAGCTTGCTTGTAGAATTCGATGGCGCGAGCGGCGCCCTTTACCACCAGGTACGCGGTGGCGGTTTGTTGTGCTGCGGGTGCTGCTGCGGCTTTGCTAGCCATGGGTGTTCTCCCTTCGAGCTGTGCTCGTAGTAATGCTTTGAAATCTTCGCGAGGCAGGCCGCGGAGCTCGGCGGCAACGCGCGCGAGCTTGGCGATAGGCGCTTTTAACGCGGCGCCATCGCGGCGGCCGCGAACATTTGCGTTCGGCGCGAGAACCGCGTGGATGGCGCGATCGAGTTGTTCGCTCAGGTTTGATTTAGGCATTGGCTGCACCCGACCGATTCTTCCTCTTCTCCGACTTCTGCGACGCTTTAACGGCTGAGAGTTTGCCGGAAACTTTTGCGGCTTCTTCGCGAAGAGTTTGCATGCCGCGGAACTGCAGCTGCTTTACGGCGCCTTCGGTGCGTCCGAGGGCTTGCGCGATTTCACGAATGCTTTTTTCTTCGGCGAAGCGCATCTGCACCACTTTCCGCTGCTCGACGGGAAGTTCCTGCACCAGGCGGAAAAGCTGCGCGCGGATCTCGATTTCTTCCGGGCTGGGCTCGGCGCTGGCTGGATCGTCGGCAAGCGCGTCGGTCTGCTCGCGTGAACGGCGGCGCCAGCGGTCGGCGATGGCGTTTGCGGCGATGCGCATCAACCAGGCACCGAAAGGAGCGCCGCGCCATTCGAAACGCGGCAGATTCGCCAGGGCGTGGTGGAAGACCTCGGACGTCACGTCCTCGGCCGCTTCGCGATTGCCCACGCGGCGCGAGACGTAGGCGTACACACGCTCGAAGTGAATTTCGTAGAGCGCGGCGAAGCGGCTGGGATCCTGCTGAGCCGCTTCAATGAGCCGACGCTCACCGGCTTCTTGTAAAGCCTTCAACGAGTTCTCCGGAGTTCTTGCTGCCATAGTATAGAACTGTCGCGGGAGGGAAAGGTTACGGTCAGGTTTTCTTATCGCGCTCGATGCGCATGGCTTCCATCACGCTTTGAATCAGCTCCTTGGCTTTGCCGATCTCGGCTTGGATGATGCGAATGTCCATAACCGGGACGTCGGGGTCGCGATTGGTGTGGCAATAGACGCCGTGCTGGCCCACGAGGACCAGGGCGTTGGTGAGCAGGTCGAGAGTTACGGCGAGGCGACCGCGATGGGGGCCCATCATCGTTTCATAGTGCTCGAGTTCGTCTTTGTGTTCGTCGAAGACCGGCATTGAAGTTCTCCTCGCAGTGGCTGGTGAACGTTCGACGTTAACGTGTCGGTGGGGAATGCGCAACATTGCCGCCACGGCGGTGGAGTTGCTCGCTGAGGCAGCAGAAGGCTGCCCGCCTAAGAATGCAGGCGGCCGCTACAAAGTCAAAAGCAAATTCCAAGGCAAAAGAGGCGGCTGGGCGCCGGCGCTACGACAACCGAAGAGCACAGGCAAGATTGCCTGTGCCACGATGGCGATTGGATGGTTCTAGAACCATCTATTGCGGGCTACGGAACACAAGTGTCTAGTTTGCTTTACTCTGCGAGGGGGAGGTTGGATAATCTGGGCCGTTGCGTGGATAGGTCCGCAAGCGTATGGAGTTAGGCGATCGCCTTCGAGCGAGGGCGCTCAATCAGCGTGCGCCCGCGGATGGAGAGTTGAGCTGCTGCGTTTGTGGGGCTTGGCGAATGGGGCGCTAAGTGGCGGTTTCAAAACGGAGCAGCTTTTGTTGGGGACGGGAAGGAAGTTATACTAGAGGGAATCAAGGCCAGCATTTGTGCTGCGCAAGCCAGTTTCCCGAAACGTCAATCGGCCCGTTACCAACGAACAGAGCAAGATTTGAAATTGTGTTGGGCGCTGCCTGGGAATGAATGCGGCTCCTGAGACCCGCGGGGTGAACAAACGATGAGACGTTCAGACTTGGTACGAAATCCTGGGAAGAGCAAGGCGGTGCGAACTTCGCAGATCGTATTCGGCGAGCGGCAGCATCTGCTGCGCGTGCTGGATTCGGTGGAGCGCAGCGCGTTGCCGGCGCCGAGACTGGAGCAGGAGCGCCGTGTGATCGAGCAACTGATTCACGCACGGACGCAGGAACTGAATCGCATCAACGCGGGCTGGGATGAAAAAGTGGGAGTGGTGCTCAGCGCGGAAGTGAAGCCGGAAACGCTGGACGCGCTTTCGCGGCAGGCTCCCAAGGAAGATTTCTATTTGCTACGGCTGATCAGCGAACATCCCAAGGTATCGGCGAAGACGCTGAGCCGGCTTTCGCATCATCCGTATTCGGCGATTCGGGAAAATATCGCGCGGCATCCGAATAGCGATGCGGCGACGCTGTCGCGGTTGAGCAAGGATCGCACGCAGCCGCTGTGGTATCTGGTGGCGTTCAACCCCAATGCGCCGGTGATTCTGCGGAAGAAACTGCAGGAGCGGATGCGGCGGCTGGGGGAGAAGTCGGCGACGCAGTAGGCGTTGATTCTTGGCTCGAGCCGGGTCACTGAGTGAAATTAATCAAAGGATTTCTTGGGGCGCTGCTCTGGCGCCCCATTTTTATTTTGTGAAGAGCGTTCTTCTGTTGTAGGCCGCCATTTTGTAACCCGTTGCCGCGCATTTGTTCTGGGGTAGAATCCTCGCATGACGGACAAGTCCTCGTCGCCACTTTCCGCGGTTCCAGCAGCGTCACGGTCTTTCTATAACATTGCGGATGAATTTGTTTCGCGGCCGGCGCGGATGCATCCGCAAAAATTGGCGATATTGGGGACGGGGCGGGCGCGGACTTACGGGGAGCTCGAGGCGCTGGTTGATCGCGTGGCGCAGGCGTTGCGCGATGACGAAATGCCAGCCGGGCGAGCGCGTGCTGATCGCTTTGCCGGATTCGGGGGAGTTGATTGCGGCTTTTTTCGGCGCGGCGAAGATGGGTGCGATAGCCGTGCCGGTGAATCCCATGGCGCGCGCGGCGGATTACCGGCACTGGCTGGAAAATTCCGGTGCGCGGATTGCGATCGTGGACGCGCCAATTGTAGGGGAGTTTTCGGCCGACTTGGGCGATGCGGCGCTGGATCTGCTGGTCGTCTACGAAGGCACGTCGGGAACCGAGAAGCCGGAACGCGTGGCTCGGCGAATATTGGAGTGGGATGACTGGCTGCCCGCGCGCGCTGGCGAAGCTGCCACGCATCCGACGCGCGCGACTGATGCGGCATTCTTCCTGTACACCTCCGGCAGCGGCGGCGCGCCGAAAGCGGTGGTGCATCAGCACAAGGATATGGCAGCGGCGGCGAGAAATTACGCGGAAGGCGTGTTGGGGTTGCGGCCGGACGACAGGCTGTTTTCGGTTTCGAAACTGTTTTTCGCGTACGGTCTGGGCAACGGGATGTATTTCCCGCTGCATTTTGGCGCGTCCACGATTTTGTATCCAGAGAGGCCCCGGGCGGACGAGATTGCGGCGGTGATTGCGGAATACCGGCCTACTGTGTTTTTTTCGGTGCCGACTTTTTATGCGTCGCTGCTGCGGGAATCTGAAAAGGGATTGGCTCTGGATTTTTCTTCGGTGCGGCTGGCGGTTTCGGCTGGGGAATCGTTGCCGGGAGAAATATTCGAGCAGTTTCGCAGGCAATTTGGAGTCGAGATTCTGGATGGCATCGGTTCGAGCGAGATGCTGCATATCTTTTTGTCGTCGCGGCCGGGTGAGGCGCGTGCGGGCAGCTGCGGGCGGGAAGTTCCCGGATATCAGGCGCGGATATTGGACGATGCGGGCGAGCCGGCGCGTGACAGCGAAGCGGGGAGCCTTTGGGTGAAGGGCGAAAGCGCGTTCGCGGAATATTGGCGGATTCCGGAGCTTACCGCACGAACGATACGCGACGGCTGGGTGAATACCGGCGACAAATTCACGCGCGATGCGGAGGGATATTTTTATTACCGCGGGCGCGCGGACGACATGATGAAAGTTTCGGGGATGTGGGTTTCGCCCGGGGAAGTGGAGAACGCTTTGTTGGGGCATGCGGCTGTGGCGGAATGCGCGGTGGTGGGTAATGCGGACGCGGTGGGGTTGGTGCGGCCGGTGGCGTACATAGTGCTGCAGAAGAGCGTGACGAATACGGCGGGTGGGCTGGACAGCGAGATATATGGATGGCTGCGCACGCGCTTGCCGGGATTTAAGTGTCCGCAGGAATATCGGTTCGTGAAGGAATTGCCGCGGACGGCGACAGGGAAGGTGCAGAGGTATTTGTTGCGCGGCGGAAGTTAAAGGTCGAGAGTTAACAGTGAAAGTCCTAGGTTGCCACGCCAGCTGCTACCGAAATATTGCTCTACCCGGGAGTTTGAATTTGTGTTTCGCAACTATTCAGCCGTCATGCAGAACAGCCAAAACAACAGTGTAGTGATGGAGAGAGCGACCGCGAACCAGCGGAACGTAGTCCGGCGGAGGCTCGTGAGTGCGTAGATAACCGAGGCAAGTGAAAGGCCGGTGCCCCAGAGGAAAATTCGCATCAGCAGCGGATCATAGTACCGGAACCCACCGATCATCCGACCGTAACCGATTCCGAAAATCGCCAACAACGCGGAAGCGGTGGCCAATGAGAAACCGACGAGCGCAAAGTACCAGGACATATCTTTTTGCCGCGAACGCCGCGCCAACTTTATCCACAGGGCTACAAGAACAACAACGCTTACACCGAAGCACAGGATATTCAGCACATTTGCGGTGAGATGAGACATCCGCGTAATTCACCTAGGCGCGAGACCTGAATCGTCAGCAGTTCGAATGCGCGCTGGAAATGATGTCACTTCGCCTGAAATGATGCTAGGGATAGAACCCAGCTACGGTCTGGGCATGGCCAAAAGACATATTGGCTCTTTACGGCTATAATTGGCTCTGTATATTGGCCTATAGGAGTGAGCCAATGCTGCCGCTACATCTCCAGTCTGAAAGCCATATTCCGCTGTACGTACAATTGCGCGATCAGTTGCGCGCGTTGGTACATTCCGGTGAACTGCGCACGGGCGACCGCATCCCGGCGAGCCGCGAGTTGGCGACGCAGCTGGGCGTGCACCGGACGACCGTGGCCAACGCTTACGCGGAGTTGGAATCCGAGGGATTGATTCAAGGACACGTGGGCCGGGGGACCTATATTTGCGGCGCCCCGGCGCGGCAATTTACGCCGCCACCGCGGTCGAATGGGAACGGCGGGTCAGTGCGCTGGGAATCTCTGTTTGCGGATGAGCGCGGCGAGGATGGACTGAGCCGGCTGACTCCGGAAGTGCCGAAGGACGCGATCGGGTTCGTGGCCGCTCGGCCGCCGGAAGAATATTTTCCGATGGAGGAATTTCGCAGCTGCTGCAATGCGGTTTTGCGGGACGACGGGCGGAAGGTGCTGCAGATCGGATCGTCGGATGGATACGAGCCGCTGAAAAGCGCGTTGATTGAATTTTTCCGCGACGAAGGTCTGAATGTCCGCAGCGAACAATTATTGATAACCGGCGGATGCCAGCAGGCGATTGACCTGCTGTGCAAGGCGTTCCTGCGTCCTGGAGACGCGGTGGCTCTGGAGAATCCGGCATATCCGGGAGCGCTGGCAACTTTCGGCGCGGCGCGGATTCGCACACTGGCGGTGGCTGTGGATACGGATGACGCGCCGAACGGGCGGCTGGGTTTGAATATTGACGCGCTGGAATCCGTGCTGATGCAGAATCGCGTGAAATTTATTTTTGCGACGCCGGATTTTCACAATCCGACTGGCACGGCATTGCCGATGGCCGAGCGGCGGAGGCTGTTGGATATGGCGGCGCGTTATCAGGTGCCGGTGATTGAGGATTATATTTATGGGCGGCTGCGGCTTCGCGGAGCGGTGACGCCCTCGTTGCGTTCGCTGGACCGCGGCGGCAGCGTGATACAGATTGACAGCGTTTCGAAGATTGCGTTTCCTGGGCTGCGCGTGGGTTGGTGCATCGGGCCGGAGAGCGTGATTGAGCGTTTGCGGCTCGTGAAGCAAGCGACGGACCTGCATACGGACCAACTGGCGCAGGCATCGCTGGCGGAATTTGTGCGGCGCGGGCATTTGACGCGGCATTTGGCGAAGATGAAAAAGGTTTATCGGAGCCGGCTGGACGCGATGGAATCGGCGCTGGGGAAATTTATGCCGGAGGAAAGTTCGTGGACGCGGCCGGAGGGCGGGATGTCCGTGTGGCTGAGTTTGCCGGCGGGGTTTGATGCGGGGGAGCTGCTGATCCATGCGCGGGAACGCGGAGTGATGTATGTTCCGGGGCGGTATTTTTATCATCAGAATCCGCAGCCGAATACGTTGCGGCTGGGATTTGCGAGTTTGGACGAGAGGCGGATTGCGCGGGGAATTGAGATTTTGGGCGAGGTGGTGAAGACGGAGTTTCGGAAACGGCAGCGCGGGGCAAGGAGTGAATTGCATTCGCGGGTGGCGCTGGTCTAGGGTTTGGGCGCGGTGGCAGAGGTCAAAAGATTTAACACAGAGGACACAGAGAAACTGCAGAGGAAAGTCTGAGAAAGACAGCGGCTTCAACCGCGGAGACGCAGAGAACGCGGAGAAAAACGGGAGAATGCTCGGGAAATCTTGCGGCCGCTTGAGACATTTACTGGAGCCTGGACTGACGAATGCTTTTGAAACCTAATGCGGGGAATATTTGCTTTGGGTGTGGCGGAGCGAATGCGCGGGGGATGCTGCTGACGTTTGAGCAGGATGATGCGGCGCAGCGCATACGCGGGAATTTTCGGCTGGGTGCGGAATATCAGGGAGGGGCGGGATTCATACATGGCGGTATCATAGCGACGGTGCTGGATGAGGTGATGGGCAAGGTGTGCCGGTTCCGCGAAGTGCGGGCGGTGACGGCGGAACTGACCATCGAATATTTGAAGCCAGTTTTGGTCGATAAGGATTTGATCGTCGAAGGATACGAACTGGAGATGAAGGGCCGAAATTTGTATCTGGCCGGAGAGATACGTGATGCTTCAGGGCAGGTACTGGCGCGAGGCAAAGGGCGTTTTGTGATCGTCGATCCCCAGCGCCACGCGAAGCAGGCCGCGAAGGACGACGCGCCGGAAGAATTAGCGGGGAAGCCGCTGCAGAAGTGAAATTTTCAAGCGAGACCTAGGGAGAGAGCACATGGAACTGATGAACAATAATTTGTGGCGCGTGAAGGTGGGCCTGGCGGAAATGTTGAAGGGCGGCGTGATTATGGACGTGACCAACGCCGAGCAGGCCAAGATCGCCGAAGACGCGGGGGCATGCGCGGTGATGGCGCTGGAGCGCGTCCCTTCGGACATACGCAAGGAAGGCGGAGTGGCGCGCATGGCGGCGCCGCGGATTATTCGCGAGATTATGGATACGGTCTCGATTCCGGTGATGGCCAAAGTGCGCATCGGGCATTTCGCGGAGGCGCAGGTGCTGGAAGCGCTGGAAGTGGATTACATCGACGAAAGCGAAGTGCTGACGCCGGCGGATGAAGAGCATCACGTTTGGAAGCACGGGTACAAGGTGCCATTCGTTTGCGGGGCGCGCAATTTGGGTGAGGCGCTGCGCAGGATCGCAGAGGGCGCGGCGATGGTGCGCACCAAGGGCGAGGCGGGGTCGGGGAATATTGTGGAGGCGGTGCGGCACATGCGCACCATCGTAAGCCAAATGAAAAGATTGACTTTGCTGGGCGAGGAAGAATTGGTGCATGAGTCGAAGGAATTGGGGTCGCCTTTCGAGTTGGTGGCGTGGGTGGCGAAGCATGGCAAGCTGCCAGTGCCGAATTTTTCGGCGGGCGGAATTGCCACTCCCGCGGACGCGGCTTTGGTGATGCAGTTGGGCGCGGAGGCGGTGTTTGTGGGTTCGGGGATTTTCAAGTCGAGCGATCCGGCGGTTAGGGCGCGCGCGATTGTCAAGGCGACGACGCATTACAAGGATGCGAAGGTGGTGCTGGAAGCGTCGGAAGAATTGGGCGATGCGATGAAGGGGCTGGATATTCGTCAGATGGACGAGAAGGATTTGCTGCAGACGCGGGGGTGGTGATTCGGTAAAGGGGTTGGGACGAATGAGTCGAAGTCGGGGAGACTCGAGCCAGAATGCTAGCACCGTTCTCGAGCTAGTGAGAGTGGACGACGGCACATTCAATCTATTTCTCAATTCCCGGCTTGAACGGAGCCGCGTATCGGAAGCCTCGCTCTCCGAAGAGATTTGCGTTCGATTTGGGTTCTGCGGCGAGGAAAATCGGTCAATCTTTCGCGCTGTTCACGAGTACGGAAGAAAAACTCTTCTCCTCTAGCTTCCCGGAACTTCAGGAAACCAGTGAAAATCGGAATTGTAGCGATACAAGGCGATTACGAAGCGCATGCCAAGGTGCTGGAGCGCCTGGGCGTTGAATATAGGTTTGTGCGCACGCCGGCGGATTTGGCGGGGCTCGCTGGGGTGATTCTGCCGGGTGGGGAGAGCACTACGCATCTGAAGGTGATGACAGAAGAAGGGCTGTTCGATGCTCTGAAGAAATTTGCGGCGGCGGATGGGGCATTTTTCGGGACTTGCGCGGGGACAATTTTGCTGGCGAAGGAAGTGCATGGGCCGGCGCAGGCTTCTTTGGGATTGCTGGATGCGGCGGTACTGCGGAATGGGTATGGACGGCAGCTGGCTAGCGATGTCCATATGGGAAAGACGAAATTGCGCGTTGCGCCGCTGGAGATGGTGTTTATTCGCGCGCCGATTATTGAGCGAGTAGGCGCGAGCGTGGAGATTTTGGCGGAAGACGCTGGGCATCCAGTGTTGGTTCGGCAGGGGAAGATTCTTGCGGCTACGTTTCATCCGGAGTTGAGCGACGATACCGCGGTGCACGAGTATTTTGTGCGGATGGCGCGGGATGGGGTTGCTGTGGCGCGGTGAGCGTGGTGCGGGGCGATGGCGGACTGAAGTCCGCCGCTACAACATCAACTGCGATGAGCCGGCGCTACGCAGTCAACTGCGCGGGTTGGCGGTTCAATCCTTCCTTGATTTGTGAGATTCTGTCGGCCTCATGACGGCCCCGGTGAAAGTTTTATTTGTTTGCGTGGGAAATTGCGTGCGCAGCCAGATGGCGGAGGCGATTGCGCGGCATTGTTGCGCGGATATTATTTTGGCGGAGAGCGCGGGAGTATCACCGCTGGGTTTTATTGATACCACGACGCAGGCGGTGTTGCGCGAACGCGGGGTTCCGTTTGACGGGCAATTTTCGAAGGGACTGCACAGCCACAAGCTGCGGAAGCCGGATGTGGTGATCAATATGTCCGGGATTCACGGGAAGGCGCTGTTTCCGGAGCACGATGTGGAGGACTGGACGGTGAAGGACCCGTTCGGCGAGGACATCGAGCTGCATCGTACGATTTTCGATGATATTGAGGCGCGCGTGACTTTGCTGGCGGCGCGATTGCGGACGCGGGCTGCGAGCGCGGGCTAACAGTGACGAAGGAATAGGGCACGACAGAATGCGGCGCGAAACTACTAGTGTTTCCCAGGAAGATTATTTGAAGGCGATCTGGGAATTGGTGCAGGAAGAGCAGGCGCCGATCAGCGCGCGGCTGGCGGAGGATTTGGGCGTGACTCCTCCGGCGGTGACCGCGGCATTGAAGCGCATGACTCGTGGCGGATACTTGCGCGTGCGTCGGGATGGGCACATCGAACTTTCAGCGAAAGGGCAGGACATCGCGGGGCACCTGGTGTTGCGTCACCGGCTGGCGGAAAAGCTGCTGACGGACGTGATCGGCCTGGAGTGGGCGCGGGCGCACGAAGAGGCGGAGCGGCTGGAGCATGGCATTTCGCCGGAAGTCGCAGAGCTGCTGCTGAAGCGGTTTGGGCGCGACAGCCGCTGTCCACATGGGGTGCCGCTGCTGGGCGGGATGGCCAAGCTGCGGCGAAAGTTTGGCGCGGTGCGCTTATCGGACGTGGAGGTTGGCAAGACGTACGAGGTGCTGCGCGTGTACGAGAAGGACCCCAAGTTCCTGGAGTTCCTCACTGGCTTGGGGCTGCATCCTGGCACGAAGGTGCGGGTTCACCAACGCGAATACGATGAGACCATGGTCCTGGCGGTGACAGGCAAGGGTGCCCGCGTTCATTTAGGCAAGCCTGCGACGCAGCGAGTTTGGGTTCGCAACGCGGCTTCCTAGCTGTTTTTTCTCCTTACGTGCCCGCGATTGACACACACACGCTGCTCCGCTCCCCCAGGCGCAGCCCTTCGATTCGGCACCGCCGAATCTCAGGATGAATTGCGCTGCAGCGCAATTCACAAGCAGCGCCCCTACCTCCGCTTCCGGCCGCGGCAAGCCTTACGATAGAAAAATATTATCCTTGGCATTTGCGTGGGCTATTGCAACCGGGCGGGTGAGGCGACTATGATACGCGCTGCTAGCCCCCGCAGGGTGACTGGAATGGTCCAGAAAACTCCGATTTCTGCGCGCAGCTTCCAGCCAGGTGGAAACAGAATTGTCGTTATCTATTCGACCGTTAGGATGATGCGGATTCGAACAGGAACGCCCGTCAGGCAGGGTCGCACCGATATTTTGGATTTCCGGAAAATTCACTAAAGACCGAAGGAGGAACACGAAATGGCAACTGCATCCGTAGCTGTGAAGCCGAATGAGAACGTGACTGGATATGTGACCAAGACTCGCAAAATGCTGATCAACGGCAAATGGGTTGATGCCGCATCGGGCAAGACATTTGCGACTTACAATCCCGCCACGGGCGAAGTGCTTTCAAACATCGCCGAAGGCGACAAGGAAGACATTGACCGCGCAGTGAAAGCGGCGCGCGCGGCGTTTGAGACCGGGCCGTGGTCGAAGATTTCTCCTTCCGAGCGCGGGCAGATGATCTGGCGCCTGGGCGACCTGTTGCAAAAGCACCTGGAAGAATTTGCGCAACTGGAATCGCTGGATAACGGCAAGCCGCTGAAGATTGCTCGCGTGGCAGATTTGCCGCTGGCGATTGATCATTTCCGTTATTACGCCGGCTGGGCCACGAAGATCGAAGGCAACACCGTTCCGATGTCCGGATGGAAGCAGGGCATGTTCCACGCGTACACGATGCGCGAGCCGGTGGGCGTGGTTGGTCAAATCATTCCGTGGAATTTCCCGCTCCTGATGGCGGCGTGGAAATTGGGACCGGCGCTGGCGACCGGTTGCACGATTGTGTTGAAGCCTGCGGAGCAGACGCCGTTGACGGCGTTGCGCCTGGGCGAATTGATTCAAGAAGCGGGGATTCCAGACGGAGTGGTGAACATCGTTCCCGGCTACGGCGAAACTGCCGGTGCGGCGCTTGCTGCGCATCCTGACGTGGATAAGATTGCGTTTACCGGTTCCACCGAAGTCGGCAAGCTGATCCTGCAGGCCGCGGCAGGGAATTTGAAGAAGGTTTCGCTGGAATTGGGCGGCAAGTCGCCGAATATTATTTTCGACGATGCCGATTTGGACTCCGCGATTCCTGGGGCGGCGAGCGCGATTTTCTTCAATCAGGGACAGTGCTGCTGCGCCGGCTCGCGACTTTATGTCGAGAAGAAAGCGTTCGACAAGGTAGTGGAAGGCGTCGCCGACAGCGCTTCGAAAATCCGCGTTCGTCCCGGATTCGATCCGGACAGCGATCTTGGCCCGCTGGTTTCTGAAGAACAGCTCAATCGCGTGTGCGGCTATCTGGAGAGCGGCGCTAAAGAAGGCGCGAAGGCTGTTACTGGCGGTTCGCGCGAAGGGACCACTGGTTACTTCGTGAAGCCGACCGTGCTGGTGAACACCAATCCGAAGATGAAAGTGGTGCAGGAAGAGATTTTTGGACCAGTGGTTACCGCGATTCCGTTCAGCGATCCGAGCGAGATAGTGGCGACCGCCAACGATACGATCTACGGATTGGCTGCTGGCGTCTGGACGCGCGACATCAAGAAGGCGCATCAGATGGCGGCTAAAATCAAGGCCGGGACCGTGTGGATCAATTGTTACAACGTGTTCGACGCATCGCTTCCGTTCGGCGGCTACAAGCAGAGCGGTTGGGGCCGCGAGATGGGGCACGAAGTGCTCGAGCATTACACGGAAGTTAAGTCGGTTTGCGCGGCGCTGTAGTTCGCGTAGCGCGAAAATGAATCAGGGTTGGTAGGGGCGCGGCGTGCCGCGCCCTTACCGACGCGTTTTTTGAAATTTGACGGATAGATACCGAAGCCGAGTGCTGGTTGCTCGGCTCTTTTTGTTTCTGTATTGTTTTGGTGGCGCATCGCGTTGCACAGGAGATTTTATGCTGATTGAAGTGGCGCTGAATGGCGGGAGGACGCGGGCGGAGCATCCGCAGGTGCCGTGTTCGCCGGAGGAGATGGCCGCTGCTGCGAAGGAAGCGGTTGCGGCGGGGGCTGGCGCGGCGCATTTTCATGTGCGTGCTGCTGATCGGCGCGAGAGTCTGGACGCGGAGGATGTGGCGCGGGCGGTGGTGGCGGTGCGCGCGGCGATTCCTGGTGTGCCATTTGGCGTGAGCACTGGATTGTGGATGGTGCCGGACGCGCGGGAGCGTCACGAGAAAGTGGCGGCGTGGAAAACGTTTCCGGACTTTGCGTCGGTGAACTTCAACGAAGAAGGTGGGATTGCGCTAGCCGAGTTGCTGCTATCGAAAGGTGTGGGCATCGAGGCGGGGATGGGCAGTGTGTTGGCGACAGAGAAATTTCTAGAGAGCAAGTTGGCGGCGCGCTGCCGGTGGGTATTGCTGGAGCCGGAGCAGCAGGAGATGGCTGCGGCGGTGGGAGTCGTGGAAAAGATCGAGGCGCTGTTGCGCGGCGCCGGGATTGCTTTGCCGATTATTTTGCATGGAGTCGGTAGCACGGCGTGGGAACTGATTGACGTGGCGGCGCGGCGCGGGTATGACACGCGGATCGGATTTGAGGATGTGCTTACTTTGCCGGATGGCAGCCAGGCGAAGGGCAATGGCGCGCTCGTTGCGGAAGCACTTCGACGCTCGCGTCCGTTGAAAGCTCCCAGGCCGGCCATTGAGGGTTAGTTGCAGCTGCCTAACTCGATGGTGCGACGGAGGCGTCGCTCAGCGACGGGCCATCAAGAGTGATTTCGATTGCGTGAAATGATCCCGTACTCACTGTTATCCACCTGTTGTTGTGGCATGCGGGGCGGGACGAAATTCTGTAGTAGAACTCTGTAACGTAGCTTCGATGAGTGGCTGATTTTGCGGTAGCCGGGCCGAATTTCCAACTCCTGATGTTGTCCTCTGTGGCCCGTTGCAGAAGTGGTGGTCCCGAAAGAATTTCCACCGAAGTGACCGTTCCGGCGGCGTCTAGGACGAAGGAGGCACTCACGTTCCCTTCGACATGGGCCGTGGCCGCAATAGAAGGATAGGTCGGCATCAGATAGGATCGTAGGATGGGCTCGGGCTCTGCTTGACATTGTGCCGAGCCCGCGAAAAAGCACAAACACAGAATTAGTAGCACCATGCGCATGATCGTTGCTCCTTTGAGTGATAGTTAGACGCCACCGTCCTTCGACTTTTGTTCGCGCAATTGCTGCTTCCAGCCTAGGATGCGCGCCTTGTTTCCGGCTTCTTCGGCTTCGGGGACCATGCCTTTGCGTTGATAGGCGCGGGAGATGGTGGTCCAGGCTAGGATGTCGTCGGGGTCGAGCGCGAGGATGCGGCGGGCGGTTTCAATGGTGCGGTCAAAATCCTGCTGGGCGTGATAGGCTTGCGCCAGGCCATGCAGCGCGTCGCTAAATTTGGGATCGAGATCAAGCGCACGCGTGTATTCCGCTATTGCTTCCGGGAGTTTTCCTTCGCCGAAGAAATCAATGCCCGCGTAATAATGGTCTTCCGCGCTTTGGGGAGGCTGGCTATCCACGCAGTGATTCTAACATCCGCCCCGCCATGTTGAACGCTCTTCGCTACTACTGGATCATCGCCAAGGGATACCGGCTGCGGCCGTGGGCGTCGCCGTACTTGCAGTGGAGGCTGGAGACTTTTTTCGACAAGGACGCAGCGGAGCTTGATGCGGGGAAATTCTTTCGATTGATGTGGAGGGAACGCGCGCGAATGGAACGATTTCTGGAGTGGGTGGCGCAACGGCGGCGCGAGCAGGAATCGTAGAGGCGGCGAGATGCCTATAGACGCGCCGACATACGCGACATGATTTTGCCTTTGGCGGAGATGACCGAAAGAATCAGGTGATCGCTGAGCGGCACACTGTGGTCGCGAATCTTGATGACGTAGAGCAAGCGGTTATCGCCTTCTTCCATCTGCAGGGGCTTGCTCTCGATGGTCACATGGGCCACCGGCCGCAGATACAAGCCGCGTTTCCACTGCACGCGAAATTGCATGCCTTTGATAACGTCGGGGGTTTTGGCCGGGGTGTAGAGGCTGGCGTCGCATTCCTCGATCCGGATATTGATTTCCAGGACGAGGTAATCCGGGAAATACTCTACGGTCCGCGAATCCCTGCGAAATTCGGATCCCTGCGGCGTGTCAATTCTTTCCAGCCCGTTGAAAAAGCTCAGTGATTGCAAGATTGGAATGAAATTCACACAGACATCTCCGGAACGGATCTGGCCGGTGGAGAGCGCCACGTCATCCTTGTATTCGTGCATACGTCCGGCGGCGCCTTCGCCTGACTGCGCGCGCGCAGGCGGAGAAAGCAGCAGGCAGGCTGCGGCGCAGGAATACGCAAGTGCGCGAAAAAGTATCATCTACCGCGGACGACTCGTAACGGATAAAGAACTGCGCGAAATTCCATGCAGCCAAGATATAACGCGGCGTCGGGGACTGGCAACAGCGGAGGGAAGCCCTTGTGCCGGCTGGCGTAATGCAGCACCGCAAGAAGCACGGCAAAATCGGGCGCCGTTGTTCAGGCGTATAATCGAGACTGAAGAGCGGACGCGATGCAGGACCTGAAAATATTGCAAAAATCCGCGACGTTGCACGAGGCGCGCTGGTGGGAGGCCGAACCGGGCGGCAAGGTGCATTGCTATCTTTGCCCGCGGCATTGCCACATTGGCGAGGGGCAGGCGGGGTTTTGCTACATACGCGCGAATGAGGGCGGGAAACTTTACAGCCTGGGCTACGCGCATCCCGCGGCGATGCAGATTGATCCTATCGAGAAGAAGCCGCTGAACCATTTTCTGCCCGGCACGCGCGTATTTTCGATGGGGACGGCGGGCTGCAACATGGGTTGTTTCTTCTGCCAGAATTGGGACATTTCAAAATCGCGCGCGGATCAGGTGGGGTCGTCCTACGTGCCGCCGGACGACGTGGTACTGCTGGCGATTCGCAATCACTGCGATTCGATTGCGTTTACGTACAACGAGCCGACGATATGGGGCGAGTACGTGATTGATATTTGCCACGCGGCGAAAGAGGCGGGGCTGAATACGGTGATGGTCTCGAACGGATACATCACTTACGACGCCTTCCACGATATTTACGACCGCATTGACGCGGCGAATATCGATCTGAAGGCGTTCACGGAGAAATTCTACGGAAAGATTACTCTGACGCACTTGCAGCCGGTGCTGGATACGCTGCTGTGGCTGAAGAATGAAACAAACGTGTGGTTTGAGATTACCAACCTGATGATTCCAACGTTGAATGACGCTGCTGAAGAGACGCGTGAGCTGTGCGGATGGATTCTCGAGAATCTGGGATCGGACGTGCCGCTGCATTTCACGGCGTTTCATCCTGACTTCAAGTTGCAGGATAAGCCGCGGACGCCGGCAGAAACTTTGCACGCTGCGCGGCGGATTGCCCTCGAAGCGGGGCTGCATTACGTCTACGAGGGGAATATTTATAGCGATGGAGCGCATACTTCTTGCCCGACGTGCCAGACGATGTTGGTGAAGCGTTCCTGGCACGACGTGCAGCAGAACCGGCTGAAGGAAGGGCATTGCCCGAAATGCGGCACAGCGATTCCGGGGCGTTGGGCGAATCCTCATGGCAAAACCCCGCAGAAACTTTACGAACACGCGCGGCTCACGGCCGCATCTAAGTATCCGGATTTGAATCTCTAATTCTATGCAGCAAATCGTCTACAGGCTGGCAGGCAGCGGCGGTCCTGGTGTGTAACGAACGATGGCAGGTATGCGTAATAATAGTGTGGGTGAAATGACTGGGACTTCTAACGGATTTGCCATGCGCACGGAGCGGGTCTCGCGGCAGTATGCGATGGGCGAGGCGCTGGTTCACGCGGTGGACGATGTTTCGATCGCAGTGCAGCCGGGGGAATTCGTGGCGCTGCTGGGGAGTTCCGGCTCGGGCAAATCCACGTTGCTGAATCTGCTGGCGGGGCTTGACCGGCCGACTTCCGGGGCAATCTACGCGCACGACCAGAACCTCGCGGAAATGAGCTCGCAGGAGCTTGCGCATCACCGCAGCCACACTGTGGGGATGGTGTTTCAAGCGTTCAATCTGCTGCCGCGCATGACGTTGGAGGAGAACGTTGAGCTGCCGCTGCGTCTGGCGGAGGTGGATCGAGCGGAGCGGCCTGGGCGTGTGCGCGAGGCTGTGGAACGCGTGAGCCTGGCGGCGCGATTGACGCATCGCCCGAGCGAGCTATCGGGTGGCGAGCAGCAGCGGGCGGCTCTGGCGCGGGCACTGGTGAACCGGCCGACGATTCTGCTTGCCGACGAGCCCACGGGAAATCTGGACAGCGTGACGGGCGACGCGATCATGCATCTCTTACAAGAAATAAATCGGACGCTGCGGATGACGATTGTGATGGTGACGCACGACAAGGTGCGTGCCGCGCGCTACGCCGATCGCATCATTACCATGCGCGATGGAAAACTGGTGGACGAGGGAGCCGGCGATGAAATTGCGTGACCTGACGGAACTGGCGGCGCGCAATCTGCGGGAAGCCGTGCTGCGCAATTCGCTGACGACCCTGGGAATCGCCGTGGGCGTGGCGTCGCTGGTGGCGATGCTTTCGCTGGGCGTGGGATTGCAGGAGCTGGCGAGCACGCGGCTCTCGCGGTCGGGGCTGTTTGATGCGGTGTTCGTGACGACGCAGGCGAATATGCGGGCGTTTGGCGGACCGCCTCGTCCGGCGGCAGAACGCTCGAACACGCAACCGTCGCGCAAGTTGGACGACGACGCGCGGAAGCAACTGGCTGGGATCAAGAATGTGGTGGAAGTGTACCCGGAGGTGCGCTTCCCGACGGAAGTGCAGTTCGAGGGCAAGCCGTACATGACAACGGTCGCGGGGATTCCTGCATCGGCGCGCGGCGACGGAGCGTTTGATGAAATGAAAGGATCGTTTTTTTCCGGGCCGGAGGCGAATGAAGCGATTTTGCAAATTGAATTTGCGCGAGACCTTTCGAAGCAGACGGATTCGCTGATCGGCAAGGAATTGGTGCTGCGGTACGCGGAGAAGGAGCCGTTGCCGGCGGACGACGCGGCGGGAAAATCTGCGTCGAGCCATTCTGCTGCCGCAGATGATGCGTCGTCTTCGGGAGGATTCTCACTGGTTCCGCGGGAAATGAAGTTGCGGATCATCGGCGTGGTGGAGACAGAACCGGCCACGGGGTTCGGCGGGTTCGGGCGCGGGCGTTTGCTGATCCCTTTGCAGATCGCGCAGAACTTGCGCATCGCGCAGCCGACCGACATGCGCGAAATGCTGCGCGGCAACACGGGAAAGCCGAGCTATGAAAGTCTGACGGTGCGCGTGAGTTCGCCGAAAGCGGTGCAGGGCGTGGAGGATGCGATCAAGGGAATGGGCTTCGGAACGTTCTCGATTCTGGATGCGACGAAGAATTTGCGGCTGTTTTTTACGGTGTTTGATTTGCTGCTGGGAATTTTCGGAAGCCTGGCGCTTACGGTGGCGTCGCTGGGAATCATCAATACGTTAGTGATGGCGATTCTGGAGCGGCGGCGCGAGATTGGCATTCTGAAGGCGCTGGGTGCGGCGGATCGCGATGTGCGCCGCTTGTTTTTCGCTGAGGCTGGCGCGATGGGTTTGTTGGGAGGCGTGCTGGGAGTGGGGATCGGATGGCTGATTGGGCGCGCGCTGACGTTCGGGACCAATGTGTACTTGCAGCGGCAGGAGCTTCCGCCGATTGACCTGTCGTCCATTCCCTGGTGGATGGTGGTGGGAGCGATCGCGTTTTCATTTTTCGTGAGTATGGCGGCGGGGATGTATCCGGCGTCGCGAGCGGCGCGGCTGAATCCGGTGGAGGCGCTGCGGTATGAGTAAGGCCCGGGGGCGGGCGCTGCGCTTCGTGGTTGCTTCGCTTGGTACGTTGGTCGCGTGCACTGTGCTGAGCTGTCCGCCAGCGTTTGCAGCGCCGGGAAGGGCGGAGTGTCGTTCGGCGCCGAGCAAGATTCTGGGGCATCCCGTTCCGTATTGCGTGATTCTTCCCTCCGACTACGACGCCGATAAGACCAAAGACTATCCGGTACTTTATTTTTTGCATGGGCTGGGCGGAAACGAGCAACTGCTGCTGAATTCCGGCGGGCTGAACATGATTCAGGACCTGCGCGATCAGAAACGCATCGGCGAATTTCTGATCGTCGCACCTGACGGCGGTAGGAGCTTCTACATCAATTCGCGCGACGGCAAAGTGCGTTATGAGGATTTCTTCATACGCGAATTTCTGCCGTACATCGAAAGCCACTACCGCATACGGGCGGAACGAAAATCGCGCGGCGTCACGGGTGTTTCGATGGGTGGATATGGCGCGCTGCGGTTTGCGTTGAAGTATCCGAATTTGTTCGCGGCGGTGAGCGCGCATAGTCCGGCGCTGATCGAAAAACTGCCGAATATCAAGGTTTCCGGCGATCAGGCTGCGTCGGTGGCTGCGGTGCTGGGCAAGGCGTTCGGCTCGCCGGTGGACGCCGCGTTCTGGGAGCGCGAGAATCCATTTACGATTGTGAAAGATGGGCCGCGCCCCGTGGGCCTACAGATTTATTTCGATTGCGGCACCGAGGATGAGTTTGGGTTCAACAAGGGCAACGAGCAATTCCATGAGTTACTGAAGGCGCGCGGCATTCCACACGAGTTTCACCTGTACCCGGGCGGCCATGACTGGGAGTATTTCGCCGAGCACCTTCCAGCTTCCTTTGAGTTCCAGTCCCACGCTTTCGGATTGTCGGGTCCTGCGAAGTAATTCCGCTCTCTTGACGTCATCTTCCGCGTAGTTGTCCGCAGACGGAATGGCCGCGTCCCACAAGCGCACAGTATTCTAACCTTTGCATCACACACGGCGACCGAAACCCATTGGCATTCCAATACTTAGCCGAATTCTGGCATGGCGGTGAACGTGCCAGACACTATACCGTACGACGGTATAGTCCTCCTTGGAGCGATAGAGTAGACTGTGCTGCGGCATAGAAGCACCGGCACGGAGGCGCGAATTTGATGACCAGGAACAAGGATGTGCAGTCATTTTTGCCGATGACCCCGGCGATGTTTCATGTGTTGATTGCGCTGGCGGACGGCGAGAAGCACGGTTACGCGATTCTGAAAGAGGTGGCGCGGCGCACGGAAGACAAAGTTCGCCTGAGTGCTGGGACCTTGTACGGCAATCTGGCGCGCCTGGAAAGTTCGGGGCTGATTGTGGAATCGGACGAACGGCCGGCGCTGGGGCTAGACGACGAGCGCCGCCGTTATTACCGGCTAACGGATTTCGGCAGGGAAGTGGCTGTAGCCGAAGCGGAAAGAATGGACGAAGCGCTGTCGCAAGCGCGGGCGAAGAAACTGTTTCGCAAACCGAGATTGGCATAGCACGCCGAGGCACGAAAGGAGACGGTATGGCGCAGAACACGCCTTCAACAAAGTTATCTTTTTCGCAAAGAGTGTTTCGCGGATTGATGCACGCGCTGCCTGCGGATTTTCGCGCGAACTTCGGCCACGAAATGGAAGGCGTGTTTGTGGAGCAAAAACGCGACGTGGAACAGCGCGGCGGGCCGCTGGATTTTATGAAGCTGTGGTGGGAGACGTTCAGCGGAATATTCCGCACGGCTCCGCGGGAACATTGGGACATTCTGAGGCAGGATTGCGCGTACGCGGTCCGCATGCTGGCGAAAAGTCCCGGCTTCACGATCACCGCGGTGCTGACGCTGGCGCTGGGCATCGGAGCCAACACGGCAATTTTTAGCGTCGTACATTCGGTGTTGTTGCGTCCTTTGCCTTATCAGGAAGGGCAACAGCTGATATTCATTCGGCAGCAGGCGGAAAAGGTTGGCATGCCGGATATTCAGTTCTCCGTCCACGAAGTGAACGATTACCGCGAACAGAACAGCACGCTGGCCGGGCTGGTGGAATATCACGGGATGTCCTTCACGCTGTTCGGCCACGGCGATCCGGAACGAGTGAGCACAGGCGTGGTCTCGGCAAATTACTTCGACGTCTTTGGCGTGAAGCCGATGTTAGGGCGCACATTCGAGCCACGGGACGACCGCATCGGCGCGCCGCCCGTGCTGGTGATGAGTTACGAGTACTGGAAAAATAATTTCGGCGCGGATCCCGGAATTATCGGGAAGACGTTTGAGATGAACGACAAGGTGCACACGGTGATCGGCGTACTGCCGCCTGTGCCGCAGTATCCGGATGAAAATAACGTGTACATGCCCACCTCGGCGTGCCCGCACCGCTCGTCGGCGAAGATGATCGAAAATCGCGACATGCGCATGATGGAAGTGTTCGGCCGATTGAAGCCGGGAGTCACGATGGCGCAGGCGCGCGCGGATCTGGCGACGATCGCCGGCAGGCTGAAGGCGGAGTATCCGAAATCGTATCCCGACAGCATTGGATACGGCGCGACGGCTTCGCCGCTGCAGGAGGAATTGACGCGCGCGGCGCGGCCTACGCTGCTGGTACTCCTCGCTGCGGCGGCATTTGTGCTGCTGATTGCTTGCGCGAACGTGGCGAATTTGACGTTAGCCCGGATGGCGCGACGCGAACGGGAATTGGCGGTGCGTACGGCACTGGGCGCGGGGCGCAGCCGACTGCTGCGGCAATTATTGACGGAAAGCTTTCTGCTGGCTATTACTGGAGGCGCGCTGGGATTGGCGATCGCTTACGGAAGCCTGGAAATACTGACGCAGTTCGCGGCGCGGCTGACACCGCGAGCGCGCGAGATTCACGTGGATGCGGGGGTGCTGCTGTTCACACTGGCCGCGGCGCTGGGCACCAGCATTTTGTTTGGCACCATTTCGGCGTTCTTCTCGCGGTCCAATCTTTCGTCCGGGCTGAAAGAGGGGAGCGCGGGAGCCGGCGCGGGGCGTTCGCGAAATCGGATGCGCAGCGGGTTGATCGTTTCGCAGATTGCGTTTTCTTTCATGCTGCTGATTGGCGCCGGATTGATGTTGCGGAGCCTGATGAAGATGCAGCAGGTGAATCCGGGATTTGTGGCGCAGCGCGTGCTGGCGATGAAGATCAACTACAACTGGGCGAAGTACTCGGGTGTGGAACGGTATGCGCTGGCGGCGAAAAAGCTGCTGGAGCACGTAGAAGCTGAACCGGGCGTGTTGTCGGCGGCGATATCGTCGGGATATCCGCTGGAGCCGGAACTAATTTCGGCAGGGCCAAACGGCAGTTCGACCACACTTCAAGTGGAGGGGCGTTTGCTGCAGCCGGGTGAGGCTCCCCCTACCACTAGCGACGCGGCGGCGTCTCCGGGATATTTCCGGACGCTGGGAATTCCGCTGCTGGCGGGCCGGGAATTTGCGGATACGGACGACAAGAAGGCGCCGAATGTGACGATTATCAATGAAAGCGTGAAGCGCCGGCTGTGGCCGAACGAGGATCCGATCGGTAAGCGGGTATCTTTCGATGACGGGGAAACGTGGACGACGGTGGTGGGCATCGTGGGCGATGTGCGCGAATTTGGGCTGGACCGGGCGCCAATCAGTGAAATGTATGTGCCAGTGGCGCAAGTGGGCGCGGTGAGCACGTTGATTGTACGCACAGCGGCTGACCCGCAGGCGATGGCGCGGCGCATGCGCGAAGTGGTGCACGAGGTGGACTCACAAACGGCAATCACGCATGAGATGACGTTGGAGCAGGCGCGAGAGGAGTCGCTGGTTTCACCGCGGTTGACCGCGACGCTGCTGGGATTGTTCGCGGGTCTGGCGCTCTTGATCGCCGCCGCGGGGATCGGCGGGATCATGGCGCTGGCCGTAAGCCAGCGCGTTCGCGAGATTGGAATTCGCATGGCGCTCGGCGCGCGTCCCGCGGACGTCTTGAAAATGGTACTGGGGCAAGGGCTGGGGCTCACGCTGCTGGGAGTAGCTATCGGTGCCGCGGGCGCGCTTGTACTGACTGGGTTGGCGAAGTCGCTGCTGTTCGAAGTTACGCCGACGGATCCATTTACGTTCGCCAGCGTCGCGGTGGTGCTGCTGGTGGCGGCGATCGTAGCGAGCTACCTGCCTGCGCGCCGAGCCGCAGGTGTGGATCCGATCGATGCGCTACGCTGCGAGTAGCACGTTCGGCGGCTGTCGCTGAACGGCGGATCGAACTGCGAAATGCGAGCGGCAGGTTTTGCGTTTCATTTCGCGCGCGATGCTGCTAGCAATTCTGCGATTAGAGATTCGATGGGCGAGTCTGCGGCGCCGGGGGCAAAATAGTCGTCCCAATTCACGTCTGGAAAGCCCATCCTCGTAGCTTGCGCGGGAAGCTGCTCGTGCAGCTCCTTCACATAGCGTCCCGGCAGCGACTCCAGCGCTTCAAAAACGACGCGGTGTTCCGGATCGCGCCATTGGTGCGCGCGGAGGGTTGTGAGAATGCGTTGCCGCGTCCTTGTGTCAGCGCTTTCGTCAGTCACGGGTCGCGCTGCCAGCGCGCAGCACAATGCATGAAGGATCCTATGTTCGAGATCGAAGACAGCCCCGGAATTCGTGTCATTTGGCATCGCGCGCCGGCCAGTGACCCGCGGAGCGATTGTAGTCTGGCGGCGGCGCAAATCGAGCGGGAATCGGCCACAAGGGAAGCGGCAGCGAAACTGGCGAAGCGGGATGACTGAGCGGACGGGCAGGCCGAGAGTGGCACAGGCAAGTGAAAGAACGCCAGATGACGCTCCCTGAGAACAAGACCGAACTATGCCGCGCTGGAAACGACGGGTCGCACGAAATCGATGCGATCAATCGCTACTGCGACGCCGTATACCGGAGTGGCTTCGCCCGGCAACTGCGTGGTGCGCAGCGTCTTGGCGCTGGCGCGAACCAGGACCGAGGTGCCACGTTCTCGCTCCGCAGGAAGCGAAAAGGTGAGCTCCAGGCCGGTGCCGGATTCGATGGGAACCTGCGAGTGGAAGAAAATCCCTGTACGAGAAACGTCGCGCAATTGACCAGTGTGAAACTGCAGCGGGCGGTTCTTGGACATACACACCTGTACGGGTAGATAAACCTCGTAGCGTCTAGCTTTTCTGCGTTCTCCCATGGTATCCCCCAAAAGACGGTTGCACGAAGGTGGCCACGTATAGTAGGGTCACGTCGCGCTGATAATAAACGGGTTAAGACGCTATGCCGGATTCCGTTTCAGGAATGGCAGTGCAAATTATTCCCAGACCAGGAAATACCTCCCTGTCTGGACGAACTCACCAGCGCCGTTTCGAGCGGGTAAAGTGACTGTTTTGCGCGGGTTGAACAGGGCGTATGGGGACGCAACAGGCCGACAATTCGGCACCCGCAAACTGAACAATACGAGGAAAAATCGGGGCAGACTCCCCGAACCAGTGGCACCAGTTCGAAGAGCAAGTCTGCTGCTGTGTGCTTAGTGACTCGAATCGCGCAGTACGCTTTTGGCTTCCGCCTCGGTCAAGACGCCCTTGCCAACCATCAGGCGAACCAAGCGCGTCATCGCGGAAGATTCCGGACCATGTTCCATCTCGCCAGGAAGCGGCATGCGCACGATCTCGGGTATAGCCTGGTGGTCGCCAGTGATACCGGCGAGCCATTCGGCGAGGGCCAGGCGTTCCGGCTCATCATGTTCTTCGAAGGCTATGCCCATCCCAAGACCCAGCTGCGAATAGACCACGCTGCCGGCAGTCTGGAAGGTGGTCTTTCCCTTTTGCAGAGTGACTCGCACCTTGGAGCCCGCGGGAAAGGGAACGGTGGTGTCAACGAAGCAGCCGCCGGGTCCCAGGTCGGTGGTGCGCGTACAAAAGCGCGCGCCTGATTTTAATTCGATGACCTCGGCCGCCGCGGTGAACATGTGGCGATTGCCGCCGCGGCGCTCCGTTTCCAGCACGTCCACGGCTTTTCCGATGGCATCCGCCAATTTATAATTCGAAGAATTGTGCATCATTGTTCCTTTGGGCAGTTTGAGAATCCCCGTTGCAGTTATTTCCAGCATGCACTAGAGCAGAAATCGTACGGCGATACCCTTGCTACCGTCGGCCCGATCTTCCATGCGAACAATCGAGCCCAGAAATTTTTTGTGCGCCGAAATTTTCTTGCCGAAGGGGAAAGTGACCAGCAAGCGCATGCTCACGAAATAGTGCGGCATGCATGTGGCGAAATAGAGGCCATCGCGTGTGAAGTCCACGACCTCGCCGACGTCGGCAATGTCCATGAAGCGGGCGTCAAAGGGCCGCACTTCGACGGGCAAGGACATTTTCAAGCGTTCGCGTCGCCGCACCTCCTGCGCCGTTTTTCTCCGGCTTGGAGAGTAGGCCGCGGAATGCGTGCTGTGAACTGCGGTCGCCATGAACGTCCTCCCGAAAGCAAATAGCGCGAAGCGTTGCTTGATCCAATGTAGGTTGGGGGCGAAAGACTGCCAATAGGACGGCGGTACTACCGGGGCCTTACTTACGGTTGGGGGTGCCATTATGGAGCATTGGAAAGGCTCCTAAGATCCTTGTTTACAATGAGATATCGTCGCTCGTGACGGGCGAGAGTTTTAGGGCTTTTTCTGAGAGCGGAATTTTCGAGCGCCTGCAGCCGTCAGTCGCGCGAGCTCGCGAAATAGCTTGGCGTCAGGCGTTGTGAAATTGAAGCACCCCTTGCCCTGCATTTGTTTTTTCAAGGCGGGAGACATGCCCTGCAGCAGCTCCGGAAAGCAGTAGACGGCCACCAGATGGAAGCTGACGTAGTTTTTCATGATTATCGCGGCGGCGAAAGCCCGCGGCTTGTCGCGAGGGCCCGCGAGGTGAGTTTCCAGGTAGTAGCTTTTCTTACTGTCTTCTCGCACCCTAAGCTTTGCCGCGAAGGGTTGCAGAATAGCGCGCAGTCCTGCGAATGCAGCTGGCAAATCGGCGGGTGATTTCCCAGGGAGCGGGCTCTTTTTTGTTCGCGTAGCCATTTGTGTTGTGAAACCAATTATTTTGCGGGCGGCAGACCTTCGGAAGCTTCCAGCGCTGTGGGGTAAAGCGAAATGACGCGGTGAACCTGGGTCATGGTCAAAACGCCCTTGACCATGGAATTGCAGGCGGCGAGACGAAGAGTGCCGCCAGATTTGGTAAGCCGGGAGAAAGATTTGACGATTTGGCCGATCACCGCGCTGTCAATGTGGTCCACGGCGGCCATATCCAGAATGATGTGATGCTCCTGTATTCGAATGTGTTCTTCCACTTCCTGTTCGATACGCTTGCAATCGGGGCCCATTTGCACGCGGCCGCTCAATTCCAAAACCCAGATGCCGGGTTTGATCTGTTTCTTCGAGAGAAACATGTGAGTTCGCTCCTAGCCGGAACGCGGAATGAGTTTCCGAATTCGCGGCGTGCTGAGTTGCCGACGGCGCGTCTTTGTTGGGAGACGGCCAAAACTAAACGACAGCTACGCGGGTGGTGCGCACGTTACTCTTCAAATGGAAATTGACGAATCAGCCGCATGCAATCGGCGAGCGCCTTCAAAACCGAATCGCCCCAGCCGGATGGCACGAAGCCCGCAGCGCCTTGGTTCACGGGTTTATCGGCCTGGGCGAAAAATCGAAGATGCTGTCCCTTGGGAGCGACCGCGTATTCCTTTACCGTAATGGAGAAGGGGATTTCACGCCCATTTTGGTGCTTGGTCATCGAAAAATAATGGTGCTGCGCTAATTCTTCGGTGCGGTCTGCCTGCGCATACTGCCAATCTTCCACGGTGCTCCTCCCGGGAGTGGTGGGCGCCAATCAAGAAGCGGCCTGAACGCGGGAATCTTAGGCTGGCGCGGGCAGCAAGTCAATCACGCCGCGGACGGTGTTCCCAGAAACTGCGAGCGGCACGACCGTTAAGTTAAGTGCGCTGGAGCTATGCCGGAAAATATTCGTGTGATAGAAACGAGTGCGACGATGACAACCGACGGATTGCGGATCCAGCATTTAGATCGAGAACACCTGCCGGTTCAAACCGTAAAGATGGCGCGATACCTGATCGGCAAGACGCTGGTGCACGATTTGCCGCGCGTGCGACTGGCGGGCCGGATCGTGGAAACCGAAGCGTACGTTACCGGTGACGCGGCGTCGCACGCTTTTCGCGGATTGACGGCGCGTAACCGCACGTTGTTTCTGGAACGCGGGCATGTTTACGTGTATTTCATTTACGGCAATCATTTCATGCTCAACATTTCCGGGCAGCGGGAGGGAATTGGAGAAGGGGTTTTACTGCGCGCGATCGAACCGCTCGAGGGCATCGAGCAAATGAAGCGCTATCGTGGTACGGACCGCCTGCTGGATCTCGCGCGGGGGCCTGGACGTCTGGCGGAGGCGTTTGGAATTTCGCGGCGGCTTGACGGCGTGGATTTGTGCGCTAGGGGCGAGTTGTGGCTCGGCGAAGAGGTGCGTCCCAGGGGGCGCATTGGCACGAGCGTGCGCATCGGCATCAGCAAGGAGGCGCACCGGCTGCTGCGGTTTTACGAACGCGGGAGTCCTTTCGTGAGCGGAACGAAATCACTTCGTGCATAAGAAAGGCGCCATTGAAAAGCGGGCAGGCGCGATCGCTAGCGCTCGTCGCAGCGTCCCAAGACTACGGTTGATCTGAGCGGGTCATTTTTCCGTCTGCGACGTTTACTTCGAACTTCTTTCCGGTCGGGCCGCTCCAGGACTTCAAATCAAATGTGGCGTTCGGTCCGGCTTCGACTTTCACGACTTGTAGGCCGCGGACCGTCAGCGGCGAGTTGTAGGCGCAGATTTCCGGCCTATGATCCAGCGTCATGAAATATGCCGCGCCCTTTCCCACCACGCGGCCCTTTCCGTCCGGGTCTACGATCACGGCGGTGGTCTCGTCGATACCGATTCCATGAACTGAGGTGGCCCAGCCATCCTGCACGATGCGCGCAAGAAACACGATCGAGCGCCCCATGCGCTCACGCTGTGAGAAATGGCTGTCGGTGATGATTGCGCGGAGAACGGGGATGTCGAGGAAGTTGCGGCTCAGCGTGACGAACGGGCTGTAAGGATTGGCGAGCGCCTCTTTGCTGGTCACGGTGTCGATTATTGAGGCGAAGACGAATTCCCCCTGCACAGCCAGCCCCGCGCTGATTCCGCCCAGCGGGACGCCGCGCGCGATGGCCTGATTGATTTCGGTCTGCACGGGATTGCCGGTCCAGAACCGGACGTAGTTGGACTGATCGCCGCCGGCAATGAAGATTGCGTGCGCATCGTGGATCTTCTGCGCAACGAAGGGTGCGGTGGCGCCATCGCGAGTGGTGATTACCAGCGTGGTGACGCTGTTGCCGGGACACTTGTCGTGAAATTCATCGTTGTAATCGTCTGTGCCGGAAGCGCGCAGGACGACCACGTCGCCGCCTCCCGAATGTTCACACAGCGCGCGGGTACCCTCGTCCACGTCGCCGTGTCCGCCAAGGAGCAACCCGACGTAGCTTGGTGCTTGCGTGGGGCGCGGAGCACTGGCGGGACGTGTGTATGCAACGTAGCCATCGCCCTTGGTGACTTGTTTCTGGGCGCGGCAAGAGATTGCGAACGCGAGTGATAGGGTGAGCAAGGCGAATGTGGCGCGATGAATCGCTGTCATGGGCGCGCAGTATAGGCCAAATTGTGCAACGGCGCACGTCGCGTTCAGCACCGGTGTTACCAAAGGTGGCGCCGCGATGATTCGACGCCGCGAGCGCGGATTCCTGCTATCCTGCAAGCAGCGCATGGGATGGATCTGCGGTAATCGAATAGTCATTCCGGCGCATCTAACCTAGATGCCGAGACGAGTCAAATCCACGCTGGTTTCCAACGTTTTCCAGGCGTCTATCCGCGCGGGATTCCGCCGCGCGTATCATGGCGTGCAAGTAGACCCGCAAAAGTTCCTGCAGCAATTCCGCAGGGCGCACCGGCTGCCGATTCACACCTGGTCGGACATGTTCCACATCGAGGAAAATCTGGTGAACCATTACGCGGCGCGTGTGGTGAAGTCCTCCATGCGCACGGCGGCGCTGGAAGGCGCGGGACTGGGCCTGGGCGGCATGCTGACGATTTTGCCTGACGCGGGAATCCTTTCGGCCATCACTATACGGATGCTGCAGAAGCTGAGCCTGATTTACGGCTTCGAGTATAAGACCGACGACGAAGTCAGCGAGCTGTGGCTGGCCGCGGCCAGCGCCGCCGGGCTGGACCTGGGGCGCGAATTTATCGAGAAACAGGCGATGGAAAAGATCGTGCCGCGCATCATTGACCGGATCGCGGTGCGCGTGGGCACGGAAGTCGCGGAAAAATGGTCGGGCAGGCTGATTCCGCTGCTGAGTTCAGGCATCGGTGGAACGCTGAATTATTATTTTGTGCGATCGTGGGGACGCCGCGCGCAAAACCATTTCCTCGACAGGCATCGCGCGGTGCGTGACCACGGCCTGCCGGAGTCGAAGATTTTGAATCTGCCGTCGCAAGCTCGACTGAGCACCGCTAATTGATCCAGGCAGGTCGCGAATAGCGGCGTTCGCATGAAGGTGACTCCGTTGCGGGGCGAAAGCCGTAATACATCCTCTGCGCGACGGGCTTGCCCGATTTGCTTCTCCGTGCCATCCTCTTGCACCAGAACTACCACTGCCCGGAGGGACAGGCATGCCCGTTTGTGAAGGCTGCGGCACTCGCACCGATGAAGCGCACATACAGAGCCGCGCCGAACGTATCGAGCTAGCCGGACGATACCGGCCGACGCAAATCAAAGTGTTGTTTCTGGATTCGGCGCCACCCACAAAAACGGAGGACTATTTCTACCGGGCGGCCCCGGATCGCTCGACGCGTTCGCTGGCATCACGCATGTATTTCGACGAGCTGGTGAAGGCGACAGGCTCATCCGCGAACTCCGCCGCCCAGGAGGATTCAGCGCTGAGCGAATTTCGCCGCCGCGGATTTTTTCTCAGCTATGGTGTGGAGTGCCCGTTCGAAGCCGAAGGCGAATTGCATGCGGCATTGCGGAGGCTGGCACCGACGGCGTTGAAGCGCGTGCAATATTCCTTGCAGCCGAATTACATCGTGCCGTTGGGCTCCGCAACCAAAGAACTGATACGCCTTTTTGGATTGATCGGTTGGGGCGACCGCTTAATTCTGGATAAGACTGGCCCATTCGTTGATCCGTACCTCGGCGACCCGCATAAGCAGGCCACGTTTGGCACCGCGTTCGGCGATCGCATCAACAAACTTTTGGCGGGCTTGCCGTAGGATTTCCGTGGCGGGCGGCGACGCAAAGCCGGTGCGACTGTGTTGATTGAAAATCAACGGTCGCTTGATGTTGCGTTGAAATGTTTATGCTTGCGGAAATGTTGGCAGAGGGCCATGCTCGGGCCTGCCGGGCAATATCATGAGAGCACCATCCATGCGTCGGGTCGTCGGGGTCGCGGTCGGACTTTGCATTTCTTTCTGGGCCGCTTTCTGGCTGTTGTCGGTAATTATCTCGAACTCACGGCGCGATGAATCGCCTCGGCTGCTTTGCGGTTTTCTTTGCAGTTTTGGCTTGTTGGTATTCTTCTGGGCAGCGGGCTCCGCATACATGATTCGCAAGCTAGACTGGTCCTTTAGAGCTTGCCGGTATGTGGGGTTTGCTTTACTGGTGCCCGGAAGCGCGCTGTTTTTGAGTCACGATCGTGTGATGTCAGTCATTAATTTTCTACGGTTCAGATGGTATTTCCGGTTACATCTCCCGGCAGGATTGCTTTCCCGGAGATTTCGGACGAGGAGGCGGCCAGCCCTGGAACCGCCTCCGACGATGTTTCCCAAGTAAATTCGTCGCGATTCTTTTGACCGGCGTATACGTTCAATTCCGTTTGTAGACCTTTCCTTCTTTCATCACGAAGCTGACGTTTTCCAGCGTGCTGACGTCCTGCAGTGGATCGCCTTTCACGGCGATTATGTCGGCATACTTTCCTGGTTTGATTGATCCCAGCACATCGCTGTGACCGAGCAGATCAGCTGCGTTTTTGGTGGCGGCCTGGATTGCTTGCAGCGGCGTCATGCCATATTTCACCATGAAGGCGAATTGGCGGGCGGCGATGCCGTAGGGGCAGACGCCGGCGTCGGTGCCGAAGGACATTTTCGCGCCGGCTGCGACGGCTTTGCGGAAGTTGTCGCGCTGGATTTGGCCTAGCGCGGCGTCGTGTTGCACGAAATCGGCGGGTATGGCGCCGTGGCGGGCTTCGTCTTCGATACATTCCTCGTCGTAAATATCCATGTCGAGGTAGGTGCCGTGCTGATTGGCCAGGGCTATGCCTTTGTCGTCAATCATGCTGGCGTGCTCGACGGATGCGACGCCCGCAAGGATCGCGTTCTTGATGCCTTGTGTTGAATGCGCGTGGGCTTCGACGCGCAGACCGAAGGCGGCGGCTTCTTCGACGGCGGCGCGGAGTTCTTCCATCGTAAATTCCTGGGAGTTGGGATTGCTGCCGTGTTCCAGGACCGCGCCGGAGGAGAGGATTTTGATGTGGTCTGCGCCGTTGTTGGCTAGTTTGCGGATAACTGCGCGAACTTCCCAGGGGCTGTCAGCCTGTCCGTAGCGCAGGTCCCAGGGCAGCTGAATGTCTGGTGCTGCGCCGGTGAGCGCGCCTGCGCCTCCGGTGATGGTGACGTACGCGCCTGCGACGTACATGCGCGGGCCGGGGACGTCGCCGCGAGCGATGGCGTCTCTTAGGGCTACGTCTGTGAGCGCGCGGTACACGCCTACGTCGCGAACTGTGGTGAAGCCGGATTCGAGAGTCAAGCGGGCGTTGGGGACGGATTCCAGGGCTACTTCTTGTGCGGTGCGTTTTAGGTAGGTGAGCGGATCTCCGCTGGGGTCGCGCGCGCCATCGGCCAGGTGCGTGTGGCAGTCAATGAGGCCGGGCAGGACGGTCATAGTCGAAAGATCAATAACGGTGGCGCCTGCGGGAATCTCGAGCGCTTGGCCGACAGCCGTGATGCGATTGTCCCGGATCAGGATCACCTGATTGCGCAATTCGGTTCCGGCGTCCACGTCCACCAGGTGCCCAGCCTTGATGGCGGTAATATGCGGCGATGTGGTGGCTGGCGCAGCCGCTTGCGCGGAAGCCACGCTCGTGCAGCACAGCCAAAGGATGATTGCGGGTATCAGGCGTTTATTCACGATTCCCCCTGGGTCGCGCGGCGTTCGCGCTTATCGAGCGCACGCATTTTACACGCGTGGCGTGGATTGGCGACATGCGTTTGAGTCTGGCGAGGAGTTTAGGTCGGGAAGGAAATGGTGCCGAGGGCGGGAATTGCTCCCAACTGCCTCTTACGCTGCGACCTGTAATTACATTTGCCGGCATTTTCAGAAGAGTGGCATGAGCGCCGTGTTTTGGACGCGAATTCCTCACGCAAAACTTACCTCCCGGACGCTGAACGGGAAAACTGAATACTGCGCAGAAGTCGGATGCAAAGAGGTGAAGTTCTAGTACGGGACCTGTCCGGTAAATGCTGCCAGCTCAGATGGTCGATGCAACACTTGCGCGCAGTTTACTCGCGGGAGTTTCGAATCCCAATGTCTTTCTGGGTCGCTGATTCAAGCGCAGCGAGACATGGTCGAGCTGCGCTTGCGAAAAACCAGACAGGTCGGTGCCTCGCGGAAAGTATTGCCGCAGGAGCAGATTGGTGTTTTCGTTGCTGCCGCGTTGCCAGGGACTTTGTGGATCGCAGAAGTAGACTTGCACATTCGTGGCCACCGTAAACTCCTTGTGCTTGGCCATCTCCAGTCCACGATCCCAGGTCAGCGAACGTTTTAGCGAAGCAGGGAGTTTGCGAACACGTTGACTCAAGGCAGCAACCACGGCTTCGGTTTCTTTGCTCGGCACCTTAATCAGCATGACAAAGCGTGAGTGGCGTTCTACCAGCGTCGCAATATAGCTGTTCTTTCCGCCGGCCAGCAGATCGCCTTCCCAATGGCCAGGAATCGCTCGGTCTTCCACTTCCGCAGGCCTTTGGCGGATCGAGATGGCATCGACGATCTGCCCGCGTGATTGTCCCTGCTCGCTGGAATGACGCGAGCGGCGCATGCGCCGCTGCGACCGCAGGTGGTCCAGCAGCTCTTTTTTCAATGCTCCCCGGGCTTGAATGAACAGGCTACGGTAAATCGTTTCGTGGGACACGCGCAGGCTCTCGTCGTTGGGATACTGGTTCTTCAGCCACCCGGAAATCTGCTCGGGCGACCAGTCCAGGATCAGTCTACTCGCAACGATGTCCCGCAACTGGCGGTTCTCGGCAAGCAGACAGCTCTTCGGACGCAAGGCCGAAACCCAAGCTTGCTGATCTGCATCCTGGGCACGATAAGCGGGACGGCCACCATGGCGAGCGACCTCCCGGCACACGGAGGAGGCCGCTCGATCCAGGCCTCGCGCTATCTCACGAAGCGAGGAACCAGAAGCGATCCCTCGTGAGATGTCCTCTCGCTCCGCCACGGTGAGCGCCAAGCGCGAGCGGCGGCGGAGTGCTGGAGGAATTCCTCCGCAAGGCAACAGCACAGCGCGAATGCAGCTGTGCGGCTTGTCAAAAGCGCGCCCAATCTCATGCAGCGACTGTCCCGCCTTCCAGCGGCTCCAAATATCACGCTTCTCGATCGCAGAAAGCCCAAACCTCATCCCTCGTCTCATGCCAACACCACCTTTACAGAGCAGATTTACATTAGATGGTGTTGCATCGACCTGTCGAATGCGCCCGCGTTAATCAGGCATGTTCAACTTATTGTTCGACGAGTTCCAGATTGTCGGGATCATCACACGCGAGAGATCGTGATCCAATTGGAAGCACCATCGCTGATGAGTGTCCTTGACCCGTGCGGGCCAATGATTACAGGACCCAGGTGCCCATCGATCGTGTCGTTCTTGTTCGTAGTCGTGTTCGTACCCGGGCTTACTTGCAGCCCTGTTCCCCCAGCTACCTCCGCAATAACGACCTCCTGACCACCGGAATAGAGGGGTATCTGGGTGTTCGCGATCGTGAATCCGCTAGCAATCGCTGGAAGTCCCTGGGTGAAACCACCAGCTGAGCAATCGCATAGAATCAAAACG
Source organism: uncultured Acidobacteriota bacterium (assembly GCA_963748395.1). Taxonomy (GTDB): domain Bacteria; phylum Acidobacteriota; class Terriglobia; order Acidiferrales; family UBA7541; genus Palsa-295. The sequence goes on from CAVVIP010000001.1 coordinate 1,067,025, forward strand.
TTTGGCTTGTTAATCTTGTTAATGGGTATAGGAGCCTTTGTCCGGAGCACGTTGCGTTGAATTCGGCCCTGAGGTCCAAATTGAATTGTGCCACCGTGATTCAAAGTACTTCTCTGGTCATATGCGACCTGAGCCGCGCTGCTGAGGGCAGCAAAGAGGACTGTAGCGACAGGTGCACCAGGTGCGCCAGGTGCGATCGACACCAGGTTCGGGCCCGTCTGGTTCTGCCCTAGCAGGTTGAGCGTGAGATGACCCCCCGCGCTTTGTTGGATTAACGGGTTCGACGCCGCAATCACCGAGGTCAACAACCCCCCCGTGACCCCCGCCCCCCCCGACGGATTGAGTGGCTCAGGGCTCGGGTCAATTATTCGCGCTGAAAATTTGATCGGACCTGCCGGGAGCGGCGGCTCCACGTGAAACCGGGGTGGAGTGGGGAGTGGGAGCGGCATCCCGAAGAGACAGTTCTGCACGAAGAAAATAACTGTAGAGGCTCCCAGATTGAACATCGGAACATTGCCCGGGTTCACAATCTGAGTGTTCCCGCAATCGTCTCGCATCCCGATCTGTACGTGATTTTCGCCATCGATGAAATCGGAGACCGGTGAAGGGGCGGGGTACATCACGTTGTTCACAATCGTGATCTGGCCGCCGATCATGCGAAGGTCCTGGAACTGGGCGCCACTCTCGATGGTAACCTGGGTGCGCGGCAGGCCCGGCCGCGGTCCAAATCCAGCCCACATCACGTCCGTCATTGGCCAAGTTCCTGCCTGAATCGTGCAGGGCGAGAACGTGTCGTCGAACTCGAGGATTTTGCGCCCTGGCTGGATTTTCATGGCGTCCATGAGCGACGCCCACTCGGTAAAGACGTTCACTCCTTGAGGCCCCCCGGGGCGGTACAAAAAGAGGTTTCCGTTCATCGTCATCGTGCTCTCCTTGGCCTTGCAGAGTGCGGTTTAGGAGGCCACACCGAACCGCGCAGTCAAGTTACGCTCAATAACATCGAGGCCGTCCGAGTCTTGTGAAACTTCAGTTGAGTATTTGGTAAATATAACACGGTTACCAGAAATCGACTCTGCAGACTGGGACCAACTCCTGGTAAGTCGCGTAATCGTACATGTGGTTTTGCGGCGATTTCACATGTCCGGTTTGCGCGTTAATCAGGACGTAGCCCCTCTGAAGCACTACGCTAACCGTGAGCAGCTTTGGCTTTTTGGAATGCTTTGCACTGACAGAAGACACGGTCGGTTTTTTTAGGGTCTGGATTGGGATTCCAGCCGTTGCACCCGTAAGTTCTGTGGAGTGACTGCGGATGGCCGCAAACGCAAATTTCATCTCGGAGCATGTGACCCTCGCGCCAAACGTATGAGGGCGAGGGTACTCTGTAAACGGGTCGCCTGTCCAATAAAGTTATGTTGCAATTATGTTACTGCGAGGCGCGGCCCCAACTCCTGCTTGCTCACAACGAACGGAGAGAAACCGAAGCACGCGGTATGGAAGTGTTGGTCCGGGAGCCGCGGGGAGCTGTGGTCCACGTCCCCCGTTTGCCGCCTCGCCTTTAATCCTTACGGCTAGTTTCCGATTATTGCGTTAATCAGGACATAACCCGCAGGCAGTCTCTCTTCGTTGACTTGGCTTCTGCTCCAACCTAAGATGTGCGCAAATGGCTGAAACTCCCTCTCGAATCGGCGAGACCATTTCGCACTACCGAATTATAGAGAAGCTCGGTGGCGGCGGGATGGGTGTGGTCTACAAAGCTGAAGACACACGCCTCCGCCGATCCGTCGCGCTAAAATTTCTTCCCGACAGCGTGGCCCGAGACCGTCAAGCGCTGGAACGCTTCGAGCGTGAGGCGCAGTCCGCCTCGGCCCTTGACCATCCTAATATCTGCACCGTTTACGAGATCGGCGAGTGCGAAGGCCAGCCTTTCATCGCCATGCAGTTCCTCGACGGGCAAACTCTCAAGCATCTCATCGGCGGAAAACCATTGCCGGTCGAGCGCGTGCTCGAGCTGGGGATTCAGATTGCCGATGCGCTGGATGCAGCGCACGCTAAGGGCATCATTCACCGCGACATCAAGCCCGCCAACATCTTTATCACCCAGCGCGGCGATCCCAAGATCCTCGATTTCGGTCTGGCGAAAGTTACCTCGGGCGACCTCGTCGGCAGCAAAGATGGCGGCACCGCAACTCTGCAGTTCGATTCGGGTCAGTTGACAAGCCCAGGCACGGCGTTGGGCACCGTCCTGTATATGTCTCCGGAGCAGGTTCTCGGCAAAGAATTGGACCCGCGTACCGACCTGTTCTCGTTTGCGGTCGTGCTGTATGAGATGGCCACCGGCTTCCTTCCCTTTAAGGGCGACAGCTCCGGCGCCATCTTTGACGAGATCCTTCACAAGGATCCTGTCGATCCGGTCCGCCTAAACACCGCAGTCCCGTCGGAACTCGCGCAATTGATTCACAAGGGCCTAGAGAAGGACCGCGATTTGCGGTATCACAGCGCTGCAGATTTACGAACGGATTTGAAACGGCTGAAGCGGGACACTAGTTCGGGTAAATCGCCGCGAGGAAGCGCGGAGACGAGCGGCGCGCAAACGACAAGAGTGAGCTCGGGGAGACAGCAGACAGGAAGCGCGAGCGCGGCAGGGGTGGAGCAAAAATCCAGATTCTCCCGGAAGTGGATAGGGTGGACGCTAATAGCGATCGTGGCGTTGGCCGGAACACTGGGAGGGTTGTACTGGAAAGGCTTTTTCCAAAACGGGCTGGCCACGAGGGGATTCCGGAATCCGAGCATATCGAGTTTGACATCGACAGGAGACGTGGCGCTGGCGCGGATTTCACCGGATGGACGCTATTTGGCGTACGTTTCCAATAAGAACGGTAAATACAGCTTGTGGGTAAGGCAGATCACGGTGGCGAATGCAGTGCAAATTGTTTCGCCGGGAACCAATCAGCTAGCCGATATGGCTTTTTCGCCGGATGGGAATTATCTGGACTATGTAGAGTTTGACCAAACGGTGTTCGGCGCCCACTTAAAACAAGCGCCGATCCTGGGGGGAGAGACGAGACAACTCCCGGGGGATGTCGAATCGGGGGTGACATTTTCGCCGGACGGGACACAGATGGCATACGGAACGTTTGATTTAGGGATGAAGGAAGCGTTTTTGATGGTGGCAAATGAGGATGGAAGCAACTCGCACAAGCTAGCAACCCGGAGAATGACGTTTCGGGGCGGAAATTATCAGCAAGTGCATTGGTCACCGGACGGCAAGCGCATTGTTGCGCTCGTCTGGGATCCGCAACCGAGCGGGGATAATTCTATTTTGGTAGCCATCGATGCGACGACGGGAGTGGAAAGCCAGATGCCTGGGGGGCGCTGGCGCGAAGTGAAGGATTTTGCGTGGCTGCCGGATGGAAGCGGTTTGCTCGTGGCAGCGTCAGGCAAGACAGCGTCTCCATCGCAACTCTGGTTAGTGAGCTACCCGGGCGGAGGGGTGCGGCGCGTATCGAACGATTTGAGCGAATACTTGTCGGCGTCGATTACGGCGGATGGGAAAAGAATCGCGACGGTCCAGGAGACGCTCTCCGGTGCCGTATGGGTTGGGCCGGGAGACGCGCCAGACAAGGTGCAGCAGCTGACCCACGGAAGAATGGACGGGGCAAACGGGCTTACCTGGACAAACGACAAGCATATCATCTATGCAGCGAACCACGCGGAGAACTGGGACCTCTTTATCACGGATGCGGATGGACGGAACCAGCGGCAGCTGACTTTTGGGGGGCGGTTCCACGAATGGCCAACGGTGTGCGAACAGGGCAGCACGATCGTCTATGACAGCAACCAATCGGGAGCTGCGCACCTATGGAAGTTGGATCTCCAGAGCGGAGCGGAGACGCAGTTAACGAGTGGAGGGAGCGAAACAAGTCCGCGATGCGATGAGAGCGGGATGTGGGTGTACTACTTGGGACAGGCAGTCAGCGGTGAGACGTACATTTTCAAAATAGCTGCGGCGGGCGGGACGCCGGTGCAACTGGATAAACGCATTGCTCTTGGCGAGCCAATTCTGACGCCGGACGGAAAGCGAGTCGTATTTGCGACGTTCGGAAAGGACGGGAAAGTAAGGGGCACTTGGACCGATCTGGAAACAGGCATGCCTGGCAAAGAAATAGGAGTGTCCGTAACCGTGGATCCAAACTTTCGGCTTGTGCGAATGTCACCCGACGGGAAGTGGGTTGTGTTTGATGACGTCCGCACAGGCACGCCGAACTTGTGGGCACTCCAGCTTGGCGGTGAGAAGGAACAGAAGCAGCTTTCGCATTTTACTTCGGGCATGATGTGGGACTTCAAGTGGTCACGGGATGGAAAATGGATCGCAATCGCGCGGGGAATGAATCCCAGTGACGTGGTCCTATTCACGGACACGAAGCAAGCGAAAGAGTAGGAAGTTGAGACGCGCCGTGTGGAGTTGCTATCGTGGCCGAGTGAGACCACGAACAACAGCCTAACTCCTGATAAGTCGCGTTACCGGACAACTGCCGTACTAGAACTTCACATGTACGATAAGTACGAATTGTTCAAGGAAGCGACGCGAGAATCGCAAATGAAGAACAAGAAAGAGCAAGCCCGAGGCCGATGCACAAGTAGACCACTGTCCGTTTCGGACTCTGAGGGTAAGTTTCCTTGTGCAGGCGGACCACCTCAAAAATCCGAGACTTGACCGCAGTCTTACTAATCTGGTCGCCGGGGAGCCTCTCCCGATTAACCTCCTCCAACATCAGGAAGAAAAGGAAGCAGGCCGACACGTAAAGTATGACGGCAGCGCCGAAAATCGCCAGAGCGAGCAATGGAAGCATTGTCGGTGTCCTGAGAGCAGAATATATCACCCACGCAGGTGTTGTTGAGTTAACGCGAAGCTTTGTGCCCAATGCCCGATTAGTCGGGTGGTCTCAATGGGTCGACGCAACACTTTCTTGAAGTTTACTCGCAGGAGTGTGAAAACCCAAAGTTTGTCGTGGGCGTTGATTTAAGCGCTGCGCTACTTTGTTCAGATCCGACTGGGAATAGTCGGTTAGGTCTGTGTTCTTCGGGAAGTATTGTCGTAAGAGCCCGTTTGTGTTTTCGTTCGAGCCGCGTTGCCAGGGACTCTGCGGATCACAGAAGTAGACTTTCACATCCGTGGCCACCGTAAAGTCCTTGTGTTTGGCCATCTCCAGTCCCCGGTCCCAGGTCAACGAGCGTCGCAGGGTAGCGGGAAGTTTACGAACGTGTTTACTCAAGGCCCCCACCACCTCCGCCGTATCTTTGCTGCGTACCTTGATCAGCAGGACAAAGCGCGAATGGCGTTCCACCAAGGTCGCGATGTGACTGTTCCCTGAGCCGCGCAGCAGATCGCCCTCCCAGTGACCCGGAATGGCACGGTCCTCCACTTCCGCGGGCCTTTCGCGGATCGAGATGGCCTCCGGGATTTGACCGCGCTGGTCTTTAAAGATACGAGAGTGCTGCGACCGCCGTATGCGGCGCTTGGATCGCAAGTGGTCCAGCAGCTCCTTCTTCAGCGCTCCACGGGCTTGAATGAACAGGCTTCGGTAAATGGTTTCGTGGGACACACGCAGGCTCTCCTCATCGGGATACTGAGTTTTCAGCCAGCCGGAAATCTGCTTCGGCGACCAGTCCAGAATCAGTTTACTCGCAACGATGTTCCGCAACTTCAGATTGACGGAAAGAAGGCAGCGCTTGGGCCGCAAGGCCGACTGCCAGGCTTCGCCGTCCGCTTGGCTGGCTCGATACTCCGGACGGCCACCATGACGTGCGACCTCTCGGCTCACGGTCGATACCGCTCGCTCTAAACATTTGGCAATCGCACGCATCGACGAACCGGAAGCCAGCCCGCGAGAGATTTCCTCGCGCTCACGCAGCGTGAGCGCGAGGAGCGCACGCCGCCGCACGGCCGGAGCAATCCCACCGTGACGCGACACCAGACAACGAATAGAGGAATGTTCTTTGCCAAAGGCACGACCGATCTCATGCAACGTCTGACCCGCCTTCCAACGACGCCACAGGTCAAGTTTCTGCTCCGCGGAAAGCCCAAACCGTTTCCCTGGCTTCATAAACACCACCTTTAAAAACAGCTTTATATCAGATGGTGTTGCATCGACCGTTTGAACCGGCGCACGCATAACCAGACAAGTCCAGTTCCAGTACTTCACATCTCCGGTAAGGGCGTTCTATAAAGGGGAGAGTCAAGAGAAAAATCTCCCCGGCGACTGGAAGGAGCAAAGATTTTTGCCAGGCTCTCCAGCCCCTGTAATGTTGGGAGGCTCTTGGGGTTCTCTTTTTTCGCCGATCCATGTTGCTGTCGTGACGAGGCCTTCGGTTTCTGATGCGACAAGCAGTGCGGTCGCAAAAAATGCCAACCATAGTTCTATCTGAGGCTCGAGGCCTATAGCTTTTTCTGGTTGTCCGAGGGGGACTAGGGTCGCGTAAGAGACGCAGGATGCCCGAGGCACGCCGCGCTTAACTAATCAGCTGAGACTCGCCCTCGAACGCGAATGTCTCCAGAACCCGACTGGCCACCGCCGGAAGAAATTCCAGGATGGAACGGATTGGCTGGAGACATTCAAGCTGTTTGTGGTTTCAGATGTTGGGCGTCGAAGCGCCGCCCTGGCTAGGCTTTGGCTGAGTGCAGCCAAACGGATGGTTCTCCCGCGGAAGCATCGCCGAATCAATGCGCTGGAAAGTGTCGCAACGCGCGGTTGAGCTGGCGGCGTTAAGCGGGACTTGGGGGTCAGTCTCGGGAATTCGGTTGTTGAGGTTGCGGGGGCTTTTTCGGAATCGTGGGAGATTGCTGAGTGGAATCCTTTTCTTCATTGTGGCAGTTGGCCGCTTTCCCAATGACGCCTATAAAATCAGTGAAGCTCATCTCCTTCGCGGGAACAACTCAGATTTCGCCTCCGGCCGGGATGGGTGAACCGCTAAGGCCGCGATGGATGTTTACAAATCGGGCTCCCAGCAAACCCTCTGGGACTAAAGTAGCGGCGGAATCCTGACGAATGAAATCCTCGTAGCGCTTCTCGATTTGCAATACCACTTCCATTCTACGATTTGAATCTGCCGAGTTTCCGGAGGGTCTCACCGCGCTCACCTTTCCAACTGGCATGCCATCTAATTTGACCGGGGCACCTGCCGAAACTGCTGCGGACTCCGGCACGAACATCTGAATCTGATATTTGGGGCGGAGCACACCCGACGCCGAGAGACGGGAGAAGCCCCACAAAAGAAGAACCGCTGCGAACAGAGCCCCGGTAACCTTAAGCGCCCTATCTGAAAATCGAATTGTGATATCGGCCATCGGAATGCTTCCTTCGTAATCTGTAAGAACGATAAAATCACATTTTGTACCTCGAAGACAACATACAAAGCCGCTAACTCCTGGCATGCCGCGTTACCGGACACTGGCTCCGTGCTGCTTTGGCCTGCCTTCACCCACTCGCGTACTTATGCCGCCATTCCTCCCATCGTTTTTTGAGTTCAGGAAGTATTGATTCGAGATTACTTCGGACATTGTTGCGGCTTTGCATCGCATGAGGGAAAGATACACCCCACACGCCCCACCGGTCTGGTTCGAGCGGGCAGACCTCCTGAAAGTAGGTTTTGTCGGAGACTTCCCAAATCAATCCAGCGCGGCTATTGTCTGGCGCGATGACAAAAGCGTCCCCATAGTTGGAGGGCGCGGCCTCAAAATCTGTGATTTTGCCGAACGTGAATCCGTCAGCGGTAACGTCAGTAAGAATCTGAAAACCGTGATAGACGGGCGCTCCTGGAGGTCTTGCAATGAATCCAGGCTCAATTTGCGAAGCACTCGCGGCACTGCGGTCAACTGCAAGTGGCTGTCCAACTGGGGTCGCGGATTTCTTTTTCTCGTCGCTCATCGAGCGCAGGCTAGCATGGCGCAATTGCTTCTCGCACCGTGATACTTGGCGAAAACGCAGACCGCTCAGCTAAGTCAAAGTAAGTCGCGTTACCGTCCATTTGAAGCAAAACTTCAGTTTTTGGATTACGGCGCCAAGCAAGAGTTGGATTCATTCGTTGGTGGGATGCCGTGTCGTCGGCGGTGATTCGACACCCATCTAAACTTACCGACTCGAACTAATCTGACCGACTCGAACTAAACTGACTGAGTGGCACTAACGCGAGATGGAGGTGGGGGGCGCGGCGGGAGTTTCCGGATAGAGGCGGTCAAACTCGGGATCGCCATGAAGGAGCGCGAGGTCCGGATCGCGGCGCGTCCACACAGCATCCTTGGAACCTGCTTCCCAGGCTTTGCGTAGAGCATCCATGGCTTCCGGCGCTTTTTTCAGGAGGCAGTAGACGCAAGCCGCGTTATAGAGAATGGAGGCTTCGTTGGCGCGCAGGGTGACGGCTAGATTGAGTTCGCGCAAGGCGTCGTCCGACCTTCCCAAGTCGGCGTAGTTGCCGCCCAGCAGGATGCGCGCTCTGGCATCCTCCGGCACATGTTTCATGTGGTTTTCAAGGGCCACGCAGAATCGCTGGGTCATGTTGAGCTTGGCTTGTTCCTTGCCCATGGCGCCGAGCGAATTCCGGATGGGTACGTAAACGTTGTAGTCCTCGCCGCTTGATTCGATGGCAGATTCCGCGAGATCCAGAACTTCCTGATAACGCCCCGCAGCAAAGAGGGCGCGGCAATACAAGTAGTAGGCGCCGTCGCAATCGTGTTTGCGTTCGATGGCTTTTTTGACCATGCGCACGGCTTCGTCGTAGAGTCCTGCGGCGTACAAGACCCAGGCCTGGCTGAGGTGCGTCTCGGGCAGGTCCCAGCGCAGAGAAACGGCTCTGCCGGAAGCCTCGCGCGCGCGTTCGATCCAGACTTGATCGCGGCTGAAGAGGGAGTAGTACATCGCGCACGCGTTCGCGCAGGCAGCGTAGGCGAGTGCGAAGCTGGGTCCATGGTCACGGCGTTTTCGAACATCTGGAGGGCGAATTCGACGTCCTGGCGCGTCAACCGCCGTGCATAGCGCTTGCCGCGCAGGTAGAGATCGTAAGCTTGGGGGTTTTCGGTGGGCTTGTCGGCCAGGGCTTCCAGTTCCTGCGGTGAAAGCGTCACGCGCAGAGCCTCGGCGATCTTGCGTGCCATTTCGTCCTGCACTTCGAAAACGTCTTTCATCTCCCGGTCGAAGCGTTCCGACCAGAGGGGAAAATCAGTGTGCGTGTCCACCAGCTGCGCACTGATGCGCAAGCGGGTGCCGGCGCGGCGCAAAGTGCCGGTAAGGACGTACGCCGCCCCGAGCTGTTGCCCAATCTGCGCGGGGGTGACCGGCTTATCGCGGAAAGCCAGAACGGTGGGGCGGGAATACGTATTGAGTCCGCGGATTTTTGAGAGTTCGGTGATTACGTCCTCGGTGATGCCGTCGCGGAGGTATTCGTCCTCTTTCGCGCCACTCTGGTTCTCGAAGTAGAGCACCGCGACCGATTTCTGTTTGGCAGCGACTGCTGGCGCCGGCGAACTGGCAGCGCTCTTTTCCGTTGCAGGCCGCCGGCCGGAATCAAGGTCCCGCTTGATGCGCTTCAGATCGGCGCGGAGCTCGGGGGCGGTCTGGTAACGCAGGTCGACGTCTTTCTCGAGCGCTTTTCCGAGAATATTTTCCAGCGCCAAGGGCACGCGCGGGTTTAATTCCTTCGCGGAAGCAGGCGCGGAATGCAGGATGCCGTCGAAAATGACGGCAGACGTGGCGCCGGAGAACGGGACCGACCCAGTAGCCATCTCGTAGAGCACGACGCCAAGCGAAAACAAATCTGAGCGTGCATCCAGATCATCGCCGCGCGCCTGTTCGGGCGACATGTAGGCGATCGTGCCCATGGAGCTTCCGGGACTGGTGAGTTGATCCTTGTCGAGCACATGCGTTTGCGTGCGCATGGATGTGGCGCTGGCAAATTCGGCGGCATGGCGGACGGCTGGCGCCAGCTTGGCCAAACCAAAATCCAAAACCTTGGCCTGCCCGCGGTCCACGAGAAAGATATTCGCGGGCTTGATGTCGCGGTGGACGATTCCTTTGGAGTGGGCCGCATCCAGGCCGTTGGCGATCTGAATGCCGAGCTCCAACAGCTCCGATATTTCGATGGGCTTGCCTTCGATACGGTGTTTGAGCGTTCGTCCCTCGAGGAGCTCCATGGCGATAAACGGCCGGCCTTCAAATTCACCAATGTCGTAAATCGTGCAGATGTTGGCGTGGTTGAGCGCGGACGCAGCACGCGCTTCGCGGCGGAATCGTTCGATGGCCTGCGAGTCCTGAGAAATATCGTCGGGAAGAAACTTCAGCGCAACGTTGCGGCCGAGGCGCGTGTCCTTGGCTTTGTAGACCACGCCCATGCCTCCGCCGCCCAGTTTTTCAAGGACGGCGTAGTGGGAAATCGTCTGACCTATAATCGAGGGAGTATCCGGCACAGGCGGTGAATTGTACGCTAGCGGCCGAACGCAGGCAATCGCGCAGTGTGGGCCGAATAGGGCCGACCAACACGTTACGGAATGCATTGGCCGTGGCACACTCAGAACTCGTGAATTCTGATAGACGGCGGACAACTGGTTGCAAACGATGCCAAGGTGGCGAGCGATACTTTTGTCTAATTGTTATTCCTTTCTTCGTGAGGCTTAATTGCGAGCGGGCATGAGTTCGAAAGAACCCTAATAAGAGGATGAGCGCAATTTTTCGGGATGGGAGGCGTCAATGAGCGGCGTGCAAGTTGAACAAAAGAGTTATGAGATGCCCCCGCGCGAGGGGATCAGCGTCGCGCATTTTCTCACCGTCGCGGACGTCGAGCGATCGGCGCGCTACTACGAGAAGGTGTTCGGCGCACGCATTCTGACCATGGGCGACGGCAACGCGCCGCCTTACCTGCAGCTTGCAAATATCTGGATGATTCTGAACGTTGGGGGCGGGCCCACTCCGGATAAGCCGACGGTAACGCTGAGCGTCCCCGACCCGAATCACATCAACAGCTGCATGAATTTCCGCGTTGCGGATATTCAGGCGTGCTACGAATTGTGGAAAAGCCGGGGAGCTGAGTTCCTCACGCCGCCGATCCCCAAGTACGGCGAGATTCGCTGCTACATACGGGACCCTGACGGATACATTATCGAGGTGGGACAGAGCACCAACCTGAAGTACGGATGACGCACGGCCCCCAAAAAATTCTCGCAGTCGCGGGTGAGTTGCCGCCAGAAGGGAAGTTGTCGGCAGAGCGCGCGGGCAAGTGTCGATTGGTCGCGTTGCCGTGCATTTCAAGTTGCACTTCACAGTGCCGGTGAGAACGTTAATCGGGCCTTACCTGGCGAGCTGTCTGGAACCAAGCAGAGTACTGGAGCCGACACGATCACGCAGAACACCAGAGGCGGTCGCATGGCCTTCTCTCAGGCGGCGCGGCTATTTTTCGACCATGACGTTTGCGGGCACCACCACGTTGAAGTTGCCCGCCACGGCTTGGACGCTCACGGTGTACGTGCCGACCGGCGTGTCATTGGAGCTGCCGCTGCAGGCAGACATTCCGCCCAACGCGATTACAAATAAGAAGCTCGCAATGTACACGAGCCAAGTCCGCGCACGGCTTCGCCGGGCGAATTGACCCGCCATGAGCAATGCGAGTAGCGCGCAGATGTAGAAGAGGGTCAGGAGCCAGGAGCCTGGCCAACTGCGAGGCCAGCTGCGAGGTTGCGGAACCACAAGCGTCTTGCAGTCGCCACAATCGGTGACGATGGTGACGGAGACGGTGTACACACCCGTCTGGCCCATCTGAGTGATGCCGAGAGTACACTTGCCACGCGGCACGCAGTCAACCACGTTAGCGACGGGTGCCACGGCGTTGGCATTGCCGGCGACGCACACAGTGAACGAGTAGGTTATCATCGCGCCCTGCTTGACTATCTGTTCCGGAACGCTGGGCCCGCATGCAGAAATCTCCACCACGCTTTCGGTGGCGCTGCCCGTGCTCCCGCTGAAAGCATTTGAGCTCGGAGTGAACGTAGCCGTCAGTGTGGCGTTTCCGGATGCCGGCAGCGACGCGATCGTCAATGTGCACGAGCCCGCGCCGGCGGACGCCGCAGTCAGAATCACCGGCGAGGGCGTACATGTGTCGCCGACGCCGTCACTTACCACCACGTTGCCCGTCGGTGTGGCGCTCCCTGATGTCTGTGCAACCTTGAAGGACACGGTGACCGGGTTTCCCACCAGCGCGTCGTTGGACGGCAGAGCAGTGCCGTGGTCGCTGCTGCTGGTTGACACCGTGATGGTGGTAGCGGTCTGCACCGCAGCGTTCGTCAGTGTAAAAGTCGCCGTACCGGAGACGTTTGGTGCCGTGGCGGTGACGGCATAGCTTCCGGCGGTTCCGTTGGCGGTGAATACCGCCGAGGTGGCTATTCCCGATGCGTTCGTGACGGCGGTGTTGACGCCGCCCGCGAACGTGCCGCCTGCACCGCTCGAGGGCGCGGTGAAGGCCACGGTTACACCACTCACGCCGGCCCCGCTGCCATTCACCACCGCCGCCATCAGTGGCGCCGAAAAATTCTCATCCACTGTCGCCGTCTGTCCCGAGCCGCTCGCCGCGCTGATGGTGTCCGTCGCTCCGGTCGAGCCGGCGGTGATCTCGAACACGGTCCCGCAGCCGCTGATCGAGCACACTGTTGAAGTGCCGCCCAGCCCGGTGACGCCGAAAACGTTGTCGGTCGCATCCAATACCAGACCTGTGGGCACGGCACCATCCGGGCTGCCCGTGAAGCTGTACAGCACACTTTCCGTGTAGCTCCCATCGCCGTTGGAATGCAACTTGAACACGGTCCCGCACCCGATGCAGGCCGTTGAAGCGCCGCCGGCTCCGGTAATACCGTAAAAGTCGCCGGATGCGTCCACTTCCAAATTTCCTGGACCTTGCCCATCCGGGCCGCCCGTAAAGCTGTACAGCACACTTTCCGCGTAGCTTCCGCCGCCATTCGGGTGCAACTTGAACACCGCCCCGCAGCCAAACGAGGAGCAGGCCGTTGAAACGCCGCCGGACGCAGTACCGTACAGGTTGCCCTGTGCGTCCAATATCAAATTTGAGCCTGGTATTTCACCATCCGGCACGCCCGTGAAGCTGTACAACGCCTTGGGTGCATAGCTCCCGGAAGAGTTGACCAGCTCGAAGACGGTCCCGCACCCGAGAGCGCAGGCCGAGGAACCACCGCCCGCAGGAGCGGTGCCGAACACGTTTCCGGATGAGTCGACGACTGCATTTCCCGCCGGGGTTATGCCATAGAGCCCCGCGATCGAGAAGCTGAACAGCACACTGTACGTGTAGCTCCCGGAGTTGTTGGTCAGCTCGAATACAGTGCCGCATCCGGCCTTGCAGAAACTTGGTGACTTTGCCGTGCCGCCGAATTCGGTAGTTCCATAAAGGTTGCCGGACGCGTCCATGCTCAAACTTCCGGGCGATTGACCGTCCGGGTCGCCGGTGAAGTTGTGCAGGATCGTCTCGGTGTAGACACCGGAGGCCTCGGCCAGTTCGAACACGGTCCCGCACCCGAATTGGCAGGCCGATGAACCGCCGCCAGCTTGGGTAGTGCCATAGAGGTTGCCGGACCCGTCTATAACCAGGCCTCCGGGTAATTGACCGTCGTCGCTGGTGGCCCCGAAGCTATACAGCACACTCTCTGTATAGGTCCCATCGCCCTTGGGGTGCAGCTTGAACACGGTGCCGGCGTTCGCAGCGCCGCCGTTTTGCGTAGTGCCGTAGAAGTTGCCGTTCGCATCCCTAACGAGACTGCCGGCAGGGCTTCCTCCGTCGGCAGGCGGGCCGGCAAAGCTGTAGAGCACGCTTTCGGTTTGCGCTCGAAGTGGGGGGACGGCAAAGATTAGAAACGTCGCGGCGGTGATGCCCCAGCGAGCTACTCTCGTGAGCGCACGTCCTCTGCCGACCGCCACCTCGCCTTGCGCAGCCGCCCACCTTAAGTCGCTAGTCACGGCAGTTTCTCCTTACGCGCTTCGCGCTCCATACCGCTTCTGTTGCGCCCGCTGCTGTGTCGCGCGGGCGCTTAATGCCAAAGTTGTCAAGAGCAGCCAGGCGCTCTCGCGACGCAATTCGAGCAGCTCCCTTCCGCTTGTTCGTCCGGACGTTTTGCACTCCGCGCAATTCCCAGCACGAATCTTCAAGACGGGCTGGCCCCCTTCTAGCTCCGCGTCATTTATTTTCGATCTCCCGCACTTTCAGACTGTCTTCGCCGCTTGCGGGCGCCATCCGTGGACCGGGGGACACGTGCAACCTTGCCAACTGCTCTGCCCAAGCGGCAGCGAGCAATTCGTCGAAGCTCTGCATCGCTTTGTCGTTCCCAAACAATTCCATCCGTGCGGGTTTCCTAGACGACGATGGGCGGCACTGTGCTGCAGAGGTGCTGCGCAGGTCAATGGACGGAGGCTGGACTGTTGCTGAACTCTTGTTGTACGAGCAAGTTGATGCGGCAGCGTCGGTTACCAGGAAGCTTAGGTATCATTCGCTATAATCTTGCGCCAGCTCCGAGCGGGTGCTAGGATGCGTGCGCGTCCCCGATCAAGGGTGTAACCACGCCCATGGATTCCCCGAAAGGGTCTGTTTCCTCATTTGCCTTCGGTCCGTACGAAGCCGACCTTGCCGCCGGAGAACTGCGCAAAGACGGCGCTCGCGTCAAGATCCAGGACCTGCCGCTGCGCTTGATGGGTTTGCTGGCTGAAAGACCGGGACAAGTTGTCACGCGCGAAGAACTGCAGAGTCGTCTCTGGCCGCAAAATACGTTCGTTGACTTCGAAGATGGACTAAACACCGGCGTTAAGAAGTTGCGCGAGGCGTTGGGCGACGATCCCGAAAAACCTCGTTACATCGAAACCATTCCGCGGCGCGGTTACCGCTTCATAGCGAAAGTCACGCAGCTGCCAGCGCCTGCCCGGGTCGCGGTTTCTACCCAGGAGTCGCCCGCTTCCCCTGCTGTGGCTGAGCCCGCGGCGGCGATTCGCGCTTCGCGCAGCCGCTGGCGAGCGTGGATACTCGGAACGGTAGCAGCTGTGGCCCTGTTAAGCGGCCTGGGCTTCTGGCTTCTCTATGGTCGGCCCGCGTTTTCCTTCAACCAGAGTGAGACAGTTTTGGTCGCGGATTTCGAAAACCAAACCGGTGATTCTCGTTTTGACGAGGCCTTGCGCACCGCGTTCATCGTCAGCCTGGAGCAATCGCGCCACGCCAACGTTTTCCCGCAGATTCGGGTTGGCAGTGTTCTCAAGCTCATGGGCAAGTCCAGCGGGGAACACATCACTCCCGCGCTGGGGCGTGAGATCTGCCAGCGCGAGAATATTCGTGGACTGATCGCCGGGAGCATTACCCGGACGGGCCAGGAATTCGCGCTTTCCGCGCAATTAATTGATCCGCAAAGCGGAGCGACGGTGCGCTCCTACATGGAGCGCTCCTACGGTGAGGATCACATTCTGGACGCCTTGGATGTAATTGCCGCCGATATCCGGCGCGACCTTGGCGAATCGCTGTATCAGATTCATCGCGCCGACCGGCCACTTCCCGAAGTGACTACCAGTTCGCTAACGGCTCTCAAGCAGTACGCCGATGGCGTGGCGCTCTGGCATCAGGGAAAGTTCAAGGATGCGGAAACTCTGCTGCGTGCTGCGGTGCAGACCGATCCAAACTTTGCGATGGCTCACGGCGCGCTCGGTGTTGCCTATTTCAGTTACATTGACAATGCACCGGTGCAAGGAAAGGAAGAATACGAAAAAGCGCTGGCGCTCTCTTCGCGCACCACGGAGCGCGAACGGTTGATCCTCCAGGCCCACTATGCGGATGATCTCGGACACATCAGCGACGCTGACGCCCTGTATCGATCCTATTTCAGCCGCTATCCGGACGACTGGAATATGCTCTCGGACTATTCGCTGCTCCTGCGCCGCCACGGACGCGCCCCCGAAGCCATCGCGCAGTACAAGGAGATCGTCAGAGTCGCGCCAGACGACGCCAAGACTTATGTCGAAATGGCGACGGCGTACCGCACGCTCAATCAAGTGCCGCAAGCCTTGCAGTCCTATGCGCAAGCATTTCATCTGGATCCCAACTGGCTGGTGGCCGGCGATACCAGCAGGGAATACGGATTTCTGCTGGTGCAAAATGGCGACGACCTTAAAGCGGAACAGCTCTTTACCGCGATGCTGGATAAGCCGGAAACCCGAGAAGACGGGTTACGATCCTTGGCCCTGCTCGACACCTACAGGGGACATTTTGCCAGTGCGCAGAAACGCTTCGACGAGTGCCTGACCATCCTGCAAAATCAACAAACTCCTTTGAGTACGGCCCGCGTCCATCTGTGGCTTGCGATTGTGGCGGAAGGACAGGGAGACGTACGCACCGAGCGGCAAGAACTCGATCGTTCTTTTGTGGAGTTCGACGCTCTGGGACCGAAGGTAATCTTCGGAGCGTGGCTGGGCCGGCAATACCTGCGCGCCGGCGATTTAGACAAAGCAGAAAAGATGGAAAGTCTCATCGCGCCGCTCGCCGACATCAAAAATGGCGAAAAGACGGGATACTTGCAGCTTCTGCAAGGGGAGATTGCACTGGCTCAGGGACATACCGATAAAGCGATCGAACTTTTCACCCTCTCCAATTCGGAGTACAACACCGCCTTCACCGAGGAAGCGGTTGCCAGCGCTTATCAGCAAGCTGGAAAAACTGACGAGGCGATCGCCTGGTACGAAAAGTTTTTGAGCATCCCGGCCAGGGCCATCGCTTGGGAACCCCAGCAGCTCTGGCTGGCGGCGCATCTGAAGCTCGCCGCCGATTACGCTGCCAAGGGCGACCGCGAAAAAGCCAAACAGACCATCGGCCAGCTGCTCGACCTATGGAAGGACGCCGACCCCGACATCCCCATCCTCATCGCCGCCAAATCCGAATACGCCAAGCTGCAATAGCTGCGCGCGAACAAATGCATCTGCTGGTTACCTAGAATCTTCGTCTCAGTGTCTGGACAGGCGGGTGGTCTCGATGGGTCGGCGCAACACTGGTCTAGAACCCGACTGGCGTTGAAAACAAAAGCTAAAAGCGCTGGCTAGGTTCGATCAGCCTGAAGGTTAGTGGATATCCTCATCGTCGGCTCGCGTCCCGCCAAATAGTCCGGGGATCCGACTTGCGGATTTTCCGCCACGCGAAACTTGCAGGCGGAACTTATCGTGGGACCAATCGGCTAAGTCCTGATCAGTTGCGTTGCGGGACGCCGCAATCATCATTGACGGCATCGCGCTCTATCGCTGGTTGAACCCAAATGCCCCGGCCAATTGGCTCGCTGATGTAGCGAAATGGCGTGAGGGCCTTGGCGTGACCTCCGAGCGGTTCTCCTACGAGATGGGCTTCTGGAATGTCGAGGGCTCGTCCGCCTATGCTGTCATTTCAGGGACTCTCACTGTCACGATTAAGGGTCAGTCCGTCGTTCGGACCGGTACCCTTGCGTACACGTTCGCGAACCGCGATGACATCTGGAAGATTGAAGCACAGGCTTGGGGCCGCACGTCTTAGCCTGGTTTTATGTGCAGTGCACGACCCTCTTGTGCGAAGCCGAATCAGCAGTGAGGCGTTCAGCCTGCTAGTGCCTGGTAAGTCGGGTGGTCTCAATGGGTCGATGCAACACTAAGCTCCAACCCACCTTGCATTGAAAACAAAAGCCAAAGTCGCTTGCGAAGGTTAGAGCAGCTAGAACGCTGGCCTGCCTGGGTCTTGTCCAAGTGAAGCCAATCAGGTGGTCCTCCCACGGAAGCATTGCCGAATCAACGCATTGGATGGTGTTGCAACGACCGGTTGAGCTGGCACGCGTTACCGGACATCTGCCGTACTAGAACTTCAAACGTACGATAAATGCGTTAATCAAGCATTAGCCGATTAGGTGGTGATGAAATGCAGAAACCCTGTTGATGCAAGAAGTAGATCCGGATTTTCTCGTGCACTTCTATGCCGATTGCCTGTGCGGGCGGCGCGCGGGATGCAGCGTACCCAGCCCTGGACAACACTGCGTCCCACGCGACACCCTACCGCAAGTGGAGAGTCCTACGCCCCAAGAGTTACTCCGTCCCGAGCGTATTGGAACTAGGGATTTCCCTAAGTGTTTGGAAATTCTCGACCACAGCGGGATCGAATGGAATTGCTGGACGGGAACGCTAGGGCATCTGGGTGTGGGGCGTGCCAATGCTCTGCAAGTGAAAGCGTCACAGGGAGCGGATGCCTATGCAGCCCGCGTTCCGGCGCTGGCCCCTTACAAAGCTTTTCTCACGCTGTGGAAAGACGCCGCCCTCCACATCCCCATCCTGAAGGAAGCGAAAGCGGAGAACGCGAAATTGCAGTAGTTGATCGCGAATTTTCTCTCGCAATTACCCTAGTGCCCGATTAGTCGTGCCGGTTCAAACGGTCGATGCAACACCATCTGATATAAAGCTGTTTTTAAAGGTGGTGTTTATGAAGCCAGGGAAACGGTTTGGGCTTTCCGCGGAGCAGAAACTTGACCTGTGGCGTCGTTGGAAGGCGGGTCAGACGTTGCATGAGATCGGTCGTGCCTTTGGCAAAGAACATTCCTCTATTCGTTGTCTGGTGTCGCGTCACGGTGGGATTGCTCCGGCCGTGCGGCGGCGTGCGCTCCTCGCGCTCACGCTGCGTGAGCGCGAGGAAATCTCTCGCGGGCTGGCTTCCGGTTCGTCGATGCGTGCGATTGCCAAATGTTTAGAGCGAGCGGTATCGACCGTGAGCCGAGAGGTCGCACGTCATGGTGGCCGTCCGGAGTATCGAGCCAGCCAAGCGGACGGCGAAGCCTGGCAGTCGGCCTTGCGGCCCAAGCGCTGCCTTCTTTCCGTCAATCTGAAGTTGCGGAACATCGTTGCGAGTAAACTGATTCTGGACTGGTCGCCGAAGCAGATTTCCGGCTGGCTGAAAACTCAGTATCCCGATGAGGAGAGCCTGCGTGTGTCCCACGAAACCATTTACCGAAGCCTGTTCATTCAAGCCCGTGGAGCGCTGAAGAAGGAGCTGCTGGACCACTTGCGATCCAAGCGCCGCATACGGCGGTCGCAGCACTCTCGTATCTTTAAAGACCAGCGCGGTCAAATCCCGGAGGCCATCTCGATCCGCGAAAGGCCCGCGGAAGTGGAGGACCGTGCCATTCCGGGTCACTGGGAGGGCGATCTGCTGCGCGGCTCAGGGAACAGTCACATCGCGACCTTGGTGGAACGCCATTCGCGCTTTGTCCTGCTGATCAAGGTACGCAGCAAAGATACGGCGGAGGTGGTGGGGGCCTTGAGTAAACACGTTCGTAAACTTCCCGCTACCCTGCGACGCTCGTTGACCTGGGACCGGGGACTGGAAATGGCCAAACACAAGGACTTTACGGTGGCCACGGATGTGAAAGTCTACTTCTGTGATCCGCAGAGTCCCTGGCAACGCGGCTCGAACGAAAACACAAACGGGCTCTTACGACAATACTTCCCGAAGAACACAGACCTAACCGACTATTCCCAGTCGGATCTGAACAAAGTAGCGCAGCGCTTAAATCAACGCCCACGACAAACTTTGGGTTTTCACACTCCTGCGAGTAAACTTCAAGAAAGTGTTGCGTCGACCCATTGAGACCACCCGCGTAACCGGACATTGACCGCTAGTTTCCGGTTACGGCAGCGTTAATCAGGCACTAGCTGGATTGCGCCCAGATGCCCAGCCTCTTTGATTGAGCTTCCGATTCCGCACGCTTGTACTGACACTCAGTGTATCCGGACATAAAATACGGTTGTGGCTGTTGGAATTTCACTAAGCCCTTCGCTAAGAGAAAGAGCCCCACATCATCAATTCCAGAGCTGCGTTTTTTGATGTGAACCAAACCAGTAGTCTCAGTCGGATTCTTGTCCGCAGACTCCCAGTCCGACTTCACGAGAATCTCCACACGCTTGTCTAACAGTAATTGGGAGAGAAGTTCCTTAGCCTGCTCCGCCACCTGTTCTTGATTTTCAAGACGAACACCGACGAGGAAAACGCGTAGTGGATGACGATTATGCGGCAAGGTCACCAGCAGTGTGCGACCGTCTATCACCCGCGACACCTTTCCCTCTACTGAACTCCACGCTTGGCTTTCCTTCAGCGGATTTCCACATGGGTCATTGGAGAAATCCAATGTGACTTTCGGGCTAGTTGCGGAATCTTGAGCGTAAAGAGCGAAGGACGCGGAAGAGCACGCCATGCTGCAACAAAGCGCGAACCTGACGAGGACGGCGTTCATGGGTGAATCGTATCACTCGCATTGTAAAATGACCGAAATTGTTCCCCGCACCCGCTCAAGTCCCGATTAGTCGCGTTACCGGACAAGTCGTTCCGAGGCACTTTGTCCCGTGATTCGCATATTCGTCGAGTCCGCGGTCCCGCTTGGCCTACCGCCGTCGGGTGGCTCCCGTCGAGGGCCAATGTCCTGACGTACTATTGAAGCCTCCCGATCTCTGGTCGATCCTGCCGGTACTTTCCGACCGCTAAGCCATCCAAGGAGCAGCCTATGCAGGTCAAAAACGGGGTGCCAGCCAGGCGCAGCAGTCGTGTGACGCTGCGGGTTCCGTTGAGAATCTACGAGCCGGACACGAACAAACGGTTTCTCGTCGAACAAGCATATGCTGTGAAGGTGAGCCTCTGGGGCGGGCTTATCGCGCTCAAAGCAGCCGTGAATCGAAACCAACAACTAGTGGCGGTGAACCATGCTACCGGAGCAACCGCGGACTCCCGCGTCGTTTATCTCGGGCCGATGGTAGCGGGCGGAAGCCCCGTAAGGCTGGTGGCCATTGAGTTCGTGACACCGTCGCCTGGTTTTTGGGGCGTGGTCTTTCCTAAGATCGATCCAGTCCGACCTCAAACCAGGAACTATGCTCGATGAGCCCAAGAACCAAGCCCTTACGAACCGGTAAGCGGCGTTCCGTTCTGCGCTGCCTGCTCGTGGCCTCTGCGGAGGTCACCGACCTGCATTCCGGGGCACTTCTCTCAGCCCGCATCTCGGAACTGGGCGTTGGAGGCTGCTATGTTGACGCGCTTAATCCGTTCCCCGAGGGCACGCTGGTCGCGTTGCGGATTCTCAGAGATCAGGGCGTTTTCGAGACGAAGGCCAACGTAGTCTACTGCGACTCTCGATTCGGTATGGGCCTAGCCTTCATTGGGATGACACCCGATCAGAGGTCACTACTGGAATCTTGGCTAGCCGAGATCGTAAGCCAACTCAGGCCGGTCTCCTAGAATCTGCGACGCTCGATAAAAACCCTTCCGATGCCGATCACCCTATTTAAGCGCGTTTCCGATACCAACTCTCGATTAGTCGCGTGAACGGACATTGAGAATTCGCAAAACGGCACGGGTCTGGTAAGAGCGTTGATCAGTCGTTGGATGCATCGCACGATTGCTCACACTCGAAGCGCTTGAAGTGCCTTGGGAGTAAGCATGTTACAATCGCCCCGCGTTTGTCGCTCTTGTGAACCTTTAGAATCGATCAGAGGGGCAGGTCTAAACTTGCAGCTTTAATCTCCTGGAGGCGGTCGAGAAGCACAAATAGCTTAAGAACCTCGAGGAAGTAAATCAATGAGAGAACAAGGAACAGTAAAGTGGTTCAATGCCTCCAAAGGATTTGGATTTATCCAACGCCAGTCCGGCGAGGACGTTTTCGTTCACTTCTCGGCCATTCTAGGAGACGGATACAAATCGCTAAATGAAGGACAGGCGGTTGAATTTGAGGTAACAAAAGGCCCAAAGGGCTTGCAGGCGGCTAACGTTTCAGCCCTGTAGTCATTGAGAGTGGGCCTCTCGCATTGGCGGGAGGCTCATGCTTCTTCTTTCGCGACGTTTGGAAGTCTCGGTAAATCCCACTTGACGAGACTCATTTTGCATCCGCGAGACGGCCGCAGCGCGAGGCTAGGCAAGCAGTCGATTTAAATCCGCGCGGGTTACCTGACTATTGAAATCCAGTCCACCAATAAGAGCGATTATCAGGTATTGCGTCAGTTCGGACGCTTGGAAGAGAGCGGTATTACTTCTTTGAGAGCTCGCCCTTGAAATGGCTTTCAACATCTTCACGACTAAGCGGGATTCTTGCGTTGGTCAATACGACCGAATAGACGACCTCATTACCTGCAAGCTGAGCGGTGATAAAAGCCCCGTCGTCCGGCAGTTCGAGGTAGATAAATTTAACTTTTCTGCCGTCTTCAAGTGTCTTGACCCACGCTTCGTCTTGCATTTTCTTATAGCTTCAGCCGAGGGCAGTATATACCCCAAATATACGCTGTACGCCGCCAGAATTCATGGTTTGGGAACGGTGGTGGCGGCCTAACTCCTGGTTAGTCGCGTAACCGGAAACTAGGAAAATCCACTTCTCTGACAAGAGCGTCTATCAGGCATGTTCAGAGGATTGCGCGGTTTTGGAGGTAGACTGGGCTTGTGGGGATAGGCATGCGAAGCTTCCTTCTGGTTCTGTGTTTCACTTGTGCCGGTACTTCGGCGCACTCCGCACCGGCCCCGCAACCTCTGACGATAACTGGGCGAGTCGTTGCTTATTCGGGTGGTCTGGCGTGCTTGAATGGAAACGGCTATTGGTCTGTCCTCATTCGTGTTGAGCAACCAAAGAATCTAACCTCCCAACTTGTACGTGTGGATTTTTCGCTCCCGTGCGACAAGTCTCCCGAGTGGGTTTCAACGAAGCCAGTCGTTAAGAGCTTTCGACTAGTGCGAGACAAGAATGCGGATGCTGCATTGTTGGGGTGTTTGCAGGAAAAATGCGAAAAGAGCCCGCAGGTGCAGAACCAGTCGTTGCCGATTTGGAAGCGTCCGATAGGTGGAAATGACGAAACACTTCCGTTCGGTGAAATCCTGCCAAGCTATCGCTCGGTCGACTTGCCTTTGGTTCCGGTCGTCTAAGTCCTGATAAGTCGCGTTCTCGGACATATACCCTCCCAGTACTCCGCCTGTTGAAGAGATGCCGGCTCCGCTTTAGGGACCGGGCTCGATTCCAATCACGTCGTTCACGGCCTCTCGGAATCGCTGTTTACATCCTAGATATTTCTCAGTCGTCTGCACCGAAACGTGCCCGAGTAAGAACTGGATCTGCTCCAGTTCGCCACCGGCGCTGTGACAAAGCCGAGCGCAAGATCTTCGCAAATCATGAGGCGCAAGCTTTGAAATCCCCAGTTGTCCCGCATATTGTTTTACAACGTGCCATACGACCTTCTCGGTCATTTCGGTACCCCATGCCATCCCCGTTCGACAGACGCGGCGAAAAACTCCTCCCTCCGTCACGCGAGATGCCCGCAGCCAATCATCGATCGCCCGCTTGACCCAATCGGGAACAGGGACGGTTCGGATGTGGCCTCCCTTTCCAACCAAATCGACTATCGCCCAGTGCTCCTCGCGTCGCTGGAGGTGATCGAGCGTCAAATCCGTCAGTTCACTTCTTCGCAATCCACAACCCAGCAGAACCGCCAACATGGCTCGGTCCCTCTTGCCCTTCAGCGTGCGTGTGTCGGGAATTTGCCAGAGAGAGCGTGCTTCGTTCACGGTCAACCAATTTCCTAAACGGATGCCCAATTTCTTCGACCCCTTGACCCGGCGGATACCTGCTGCTAGTTCGGGGCTCAATAAACCCGTATCTGCCGCCTCGTAAGCTAATCTGCGCACCGCCGCGAGCCTGACGTTGACCGTGCCCGGAGCCAATTGACGATCTTCAAGATGGATTCTGTAGCGTGTGACGACAGTTTTGTTGAAGGAGAGCCGAGGTTCAGAGCAGTACCAGAGAACAAATTCATCAATTGCGTGTCGATAACTGCGCTGCGATTCAGGGGACCGCAGACTGGCGAGTACTGCTGATTTGGCCTGTTCGAGATCGGGAAGCCCAAGCTTAGCTTTCAGGCGAGCAATTTTTCGCCGGTTGGTTTTTCTCATGGTTGGCCGCCTCCGAGCGGTTGCCATGAGATTGCACCTGCCCTTAGTAATTTGGGATGGCAGCGAGGTGCGGCCTCTGACGAAACGAGACTTCAGATATTGGACGGCTAAGTCGACCAAAAACTCGCGCCGCGTTTAATCCGATCAATCTTGTCTTCAGCTAACCCAGCCAAGTCGACTTCAACTAGCCATCCGTCGGAAAGCAACCTCGCGAATACGTTGAGAAGTACCGAATATCTGTAATCATAGAGCGCATCTACGGTTCGCCTACGCTGAGAGAGATAATCATGGACTCTCCAAATGTCGGACGGAGCCGCAGCATTTGCGATCATGTTCACTGCTTCGGCTTTGATGGACGCGCACTGCCTTTCAAAAGCCTGATCGAATGCTTTCCGTGCGACTTTCTTTTCGATTGGCGTCCAAGGGATATGCTCAATGAAATTTTCGGGAGAACTCATGGATTTCCCTCCGAGACGTGACTTCGGCGTTCGTGGGTGACGGCCAAGAACGCGGAAATAATAATCCTCAAGTCCCTCTTACTTCAAACTAAAGAGCGTTCATTCCTATTCGATACATCGGCAGACTGATCGGATGAGGTACTAGCCCGGTATATGTCCGAGAACGCGACTAATCGTCCACTTGGAGGCTGTTCCGGTTATGGATCTTCTTTTAATCGTCCCTTACGGCTCTGCGGGGTGCGGTACGGCTTCGGACAGACCCCTACATTGTTCGCGTTCCCTCAACGGCACGATTAGTAGTCCACGTCCAGCAATTCCTTCACACTCAAATCTTCGTTAGCCTTCAGGGCCTGCTGGCTGAGGTTAGATTCGCCAAGCTTGATGGTCACCTTGTTAATCTTGCCGGTGAACTTGTTATCGCCCTGCTTGTAGTCGTCGGTCACCACCGTGTAGAGGTTCTCGCCCACGTCCGTCGTTTCCGCGCCAAACGCGTTTGGGTGAGTGTGCTCGATCCGCCCTGTGGCGACTTTTTCGCCGTTGACGAAGATCGAACCATTGCCCCCCGCGCCAGGCCTACCGCCGTCGTAGGCAAACTCGAAGCGCAACGTCACGTGCCCGGCCGGCAGGCGGGCGGGACCAGCGATCGTGTAAGTCTCGCGACCAAGAAAGTTGTAGGCGAACTTTGGATTGTCGTCCTTGACATATAGACTCCAGCCGCCCATTTCCCCGCCCTGGGCGAGCACCACCCCCTCGGCGCCAGCTTGCGGGACCTCGATGTCGGCTGTGATCGCGAAGGAACGGTTTTTAATGTTGATGAAGGCATTCTCAGGTATTCCCACCATGCCTGGATAGACCGTCATCTCGGTACGACCTTCCATCAGATCCGGACGCCCGGCCAGGGCTGGGTTGAAGCGCTCCCAGGAGCGGTCGTCAAGCGGCAATACGTTGTACTTGACGGCCTCCTCAAGGAAGAGTCCTTTCATCTCTTCGAGCTTTTCGGGATATTTCGCGGCAAGGTCATGCGCGCAACTGAAATCTTTCTCTACGTTGTAAAGCTCCCACTTGTCGTTGGCAAATGTGGCCCGCGGCTTAGGTTCCCATGGCGGGCGATGCACCGTCGTGGCGAACCAGCCGTCGTGGTAGATGCCGCGGTTGCCTGCCATCTCGAAGTATTGCGTGGTGTGGCGCGACTTCGCCTCGGCATTATTAAAGGTGTCGAGCAGACTCACGCCTTCAATGGGTTTCTGCCGGACACCATAGACGACCGCCGGCTGAGGCACTCCCACAGCTTCTAACACCGTCGGGGCGATGTCAATCATGTGGTACCACTGCGTACGCAGGCCGCCCTGCTCCCTGATGCCCTTCGGCCAATGGACCACAATCGGCTGGCAGATGCCGCCGTAGGAAGCCACTTGGTGGCCCCACGCAAATGGCGTTGCACCGGCGAATGCCCAGCCGTTGTTATACAGAATATGAGATTTCGGCCCGCCGATTTCGTCATAGTGCTTTAAAGCGATGTCGAGGGGTTCTGGCAGTCCGTTGAACACGGACAGTTCATTGAAGGCGCCATTGGGCCCGCCCTGGAAGACCGAGCCGTTGTCGCCCGTGATGTAGAAGACCAGCGTATTGTCCATTTCACCCGTGGCCTCAATTGAGTCCAGGAAGCGTCCTATTTCGTAGTCGGTCACCTCGGCAAATGCGGCATAGATTTCCATGTACCTGGCAAACACCTTTTTCTCGTCGGCCGTCAACTGATCCCATTCCTGAATCCCTGGCGGCTTAGGTGCGAGCTGGGTGTCCGGTGGCACAATCCCTAACTTGATCTGTCGCGCTAACGTTTCCTTCCGTACCTGGTCCCAACCCTGGTCGAACTTGCCCTTGTATTTGTCCCGCCAGTTGTCTGGCACCTGGAAGGGGCCGTGGGTGCCAATGGCGGAGTAGTAGATGAAAAAAGGCTTGTCAGGCGCGAGTGAACGCTGGGAATGCACCCAATCAATGGCCTTGTCGGTGATGTCTGTGCTGGCGTAGTAATTGGGGCCGGGGTGAAGATCCACCCTGTTCATGTTGTCGTAAACCACCGGGTGAAAGAGGTCAGCCTCCCCTGCCATGAAGCCGTAGAACCTTTCAAACCCGCTATTCATCGGCCAGCGGTCGAACGGTCCCACGACGCTGGATTCCCAGGGGCCCAGCTCATGACACTTGCCGAACATGGCCGTGCTATAGCCGTTGAGCCGCAAAATCTCGGGCAGCATCGTGACGCTGGCGGGACGCATCGCAGTGTACCCCGGAAAAGCGGTGGCAATTTCCGAGATCACGCCGAAGTTGGCACTGTGGCTGTTGCGGCCGGTAAGCAGGGCCATGCGGCTGGGGGAACACAATGGGGGCACTTTGAAATTGTTGTAGCGCAGCCCGGTTTTGGCGAGCCGGTCCAGCGTCGGCATCTGAATCGGCCCTCCGAACGTCGAGGCGTCGCCGAAGCCGAAGTTGTCGAGCAGGATGACCACCACATTGGGCGCACCTTTCGGCGCCTTCACCTGGAACCGCGGTGGGGCTTTTGCGTTGCGCGCATCAAGCTCGGTGATTGCCGGATACTTCGGCTCGGGGACCGGCAGCACGGTACGGTCCACGGCGGCGTCCCCGCCGTGCTCTCCGCTTTGGGCCTCTACCTTGTAGCCAGCATAAGCTGCCGCCAGCAGTACAGCCAATACGAGAGTGAAAAAGCGTGTCATGGTCCTTCTCCAATCGCCGACTCTTGACTGCGATAGCAAGTGACGAAGCCAGAGGCAACCGGCTATGGCGTCGCTGGCGCCTCTGGTCCCAGTGGCGGCGCCGTGCCACGGGGAATGCGGAGGGTATAAGAACCACCAAATGCGATCGTGCGACCTTCCGGACGCGCAAACGCACGGTACTCATCTTCGAACTTGAAAAAGAAATTCAGCGCCTTTACGGGAAGGATGAAGTTGGTCTGAAAACCAATGGCATGTACTGAGTAATACGGCAATGCGTTTGCCGGTACGTTGGGCGCAGCCAAGCCCTGATTGTTGCTCACTTGCCATTGATCGTAGCCGATTACCCCGAGCTGCAATAGCCTCGTGAAATCTTTCTTCAGAGGTAGAACCTGGCCAATTCCCCATTCCGTCGTGAACGCTTGACCTGGCGTGATATTCGTTCCCGCGCCAGTCGCCCTGCTTCCGTGAAATTCCCAATCGGTGAACAGACTGGCGCTGGTGCCTTTGTTTTTCGTTATGTAAAACGTGGTAGCGGTGACAAAGTGATTCCCCCAGTATCCCGATCCCACATTGTCGGATGCCCCGGCTGAGTAGCGCCCCGTGGGCGCCATAAACGCGTATCCAACGTAAACGTCGGCTCGCTTTAGGGTCCAGCCCAGCGTGACGGGCTGCACCCAGGTGTCAGCTATGCCTTCGCCGCCAGCATTCAGCGCCACGTTCGGAAACCTTAGCGAACCCAATGTCAGCGACCCGTTCGCCAATGTCGGTGCTACGACCATAAATGCAAGCTTTGCACCCAACAATTTGAATTTCGGAACATAAAAAAAGATGTTCTCTATTGCCCAGATGTCGTAGGAACCAGTCAACGGGACTGAGTTTCCGTTCGCATTTTTGAGAGTATCCGCTGAATAGTTAATCGTTAGATTCGCATAAGTGAATCCAGGATCTGGGAGGACGCCCGCGTTTAAACCCTGTTGTCCTGGAATGTACTGGCCTTTTTGCTGCGCGTTCGCGGGCGCAACACTGAAGACGAAGACCCATATGAGGGCCGTTAGCCCTATCTTGATTCCCACGCGATTTCTCCGCATGACCCACGACTATCTGGTTTTGCGAGGCCAATCTTACAATAGGTTGTCAATGAAGCATTGTCAAAATTAACGCTCGTACCCCAGAAAAATTAAAGACCTGCCCAACCCTCACCTGTGAACCCACTCCTCGGATTGCAGGAGGCTTTAAGCTGTCCGCGATACCGCCTACATTAGTCAAACGGCGCAATTTTCAATAGTGACAGACAATTGATTGGAGATGTCTGCTCAAAAAATGTTTGACTGGGCCGACATTGTTAGAGATGTTCGGTAATCGTACCAATCGGGAGTGAGCCAGCTCTGCCAGGGCCGATGTAGGCAACACGGATACACACGGGGACCACTCGCCGCGATCGTGAATAGGAAAAAGACTTTTTGAGCACCACTCTACTTGCCGAGCTGCATGAGAGCTGCGCGCAAGGGGGCACTTGAAAGTGGCATGAGTCCCGCATATGGCCTGTACATTTCAAGAATCATGAGGATTGCGCCGGAAACTGACACTGCGGAAACGAACATGCAAGCGACCACAGCCGGATTTCGGGGGGCATACAAGCCGAAGCTAACAAAAATTACTGTGAGCCAAAATACCAGAGTTATGAGTAATGGCATGGATACTGAATTGGCCTGCTGGGCATACTGCGACCAGCGTGTTTGTCCGAGACCCCACACGATACTCAATGCCTGGGCCTTAAGTAAACGTTGACTCTCATCCTTCGGCGAGAGCTCCAGTATTTTGTCGGGAAGGACTTCCGATCCGGTAGATGGCTCACTTAGCTTCGGAGGATTCGCAGCATTTTTCGGCGACGTCTGATCCAGAACTCGAACGACCGAGTCGCGGAGCACTTCCCGCGTTTCCTTCGTTTCCGGACCATAATGAGCCAAGACGCGGTCGAGAAGGACGACTTTTGCGGAGCTATCCATCAGTCCTGCATTCTGCGCGTCAAGCGAACTTTTTGCCGAAGCGATCAGAAGCCCGAGTACAAGGGCAGCCATCGTGGAAACCAGTGCCATACCCAGCTTCACTACTTCTTTCGAGTCAGCATTCAGGTAATGCTCGGGCAAAGCGGCGCGCAGTAAGATACCGAGTAACGCGCCTCCGAAAACGAGCACGAATACGACCGAACTGATTGCAATGGAGCTCATGATTGCTTCGCCGCTCCCCTCATCTCGGTGATGGTAAGCGAACGCAAACTGGCAGTCCAGTTTGTGCGGCTGCATCCGGACGAATCAGTTACCCAGAGATGTAAATCGATTTTCACGGATGCGGTGAAACCGAAAAGCCAGACGGGCACTCGGAAACAATCGACATGCCTGATTAACGCGGGTGATCTCAATGGGTCGACGCAACACTGAGCTAGAACCCACCTAGCATTGAAAACAAAAGCAGAAATTGCTACCTAGCGTTAGACCAGCACGAACGCTGCCCTGGATGGGCTCTGGCCAAGTGCAGCCAAATAGATGGTTCTGCCGCGGAAGGATTGCCGAATCAATCTACTAGATGGTGTTGCATCGACCGGTTGAGCTGGCAGCGCTTATCGGAAACTGACCCAGTGCCGGGGCTTCCGGCGCTGTCGAGGACGAAGCACGCCCACACCGGCCCCACTCCCAGCCAGGACGGGGTGGGCGTGCGTTGTGTCCGGTGGGTTTCATTGCGGCTGGATCGCTGGCCTGCGTTGCACGGCGCACGACGCAGATTTTTCGCGGCGGGCGGCGTGCGCGGCGGTAGTGGGTCAATTTCCGATTACGCGACGCAATATAAAAGGGCGCCCCTTTTGGAGTAGGGTTTTGAGTGTTCGCCTCAAACCCACAACAGAAAGGAGCGCCCTCCATGGATAGCAAAAAGCATATCGGCATGGATGTGCACGAGGAAAGTATTTCCATCGCGGTCAGGAATGATGCTGGGAAGATCGTGATGGAATGCGTCATCGAGACGAAAGCGAGCACGATTCTGCAGTTTATCGACGGACTGCGTGGAGAAGTACACCTCACGTTTGAAGAAGGAACCTGGGCCGCCTGGTTGTACGACCTCCTGAAACCCCATGTCACGAAAGTGGTGGTCTGTGATCCACGCCGAAATGCTTTGTTGCAGGAAGGCAACCAGAATGACCGCGTCGATGCCCGGAAGCTGGCCGAACTGCTGCACAACAACCAACTGCGCTCGGTCTATCACGGAGACCACGGCCTGCGAACCTTGAAAGAACTGGTGCGCAGTTATCTGACCATCACCCAAGATCTCAGCCGGGTGATGACCCGAGTAAAAGCCATCTATCGCAGTTGGCCATCCCTTGTACCGGCAAGCAGGTCTATGCACCGTGCCATCGAGCGGCGTGGTTGGGGAAGATCACGGAACCAGGAGTGCGGCGGCGAGCGGAGTTTTACTACCAGCAACTCGACGCGCTGCGCTGCCTGCGCCAGGAGGTGCGGCGGGATCTGCTGGCGGAGAGCAAGAAGCACCCGGCCTGGAAACGGCTCTGCGGAATCCCCTCGATCGGTCCGATCCGGGCGGCTGTGCTACTGGGAATTCTACAGACCCCGCACCGGTTCCGCGGCAAGCGGCAGCTGTAAACCTATGGCGGTGTCGGCGTCCAGACCAGCAGCAGCGCGGATCACCAGGTTGTGAAAGGACAGCTAGAACGGAAGAAGAAGCACGTCGAGATTCGTGGACTAAACAGAAATTACAATCATGATCTGAAAAATCTTTTCAAGGGAGCAGCGATCGTCGCCGCGACCAAGCCCGGTCCCTTCGCCGAGTTCTATGCGGGATTATTGGCCAAGGGCCTGCGGCCGGAAATGGCGCGGCTGACCCTGGCCAGGAAGATTGCCACCATTGTGTTGATCGTGTGGAAGAGAGGAGTCAGCTTCGACGCCCAACATCTGAAACCACAAACAGCTTGAGTGTCTCTGAGCGCTTCCGCTCCCTCCCGGGGATCTTCTCTGGCGGTGGCCGCGGGGTTCTCGAGACGCTCTGGTTCGAGAGCGAGTCTCAGCTGGTAAGTTAGGCGCTGCGTGCTTCGGGCACCGAGTCTCCCACGCGACCCTAGGCCCTCTCGGATAACCAGAAGAAGCTATGGGCCACGAGTCCCGGATAGAACTATGGTCGCCAACTTGACCGAGGTTCTGCTTTGCTGGTTTCGGAACAGACCGGCTTCGTTGCGAAGAAGCGATGAAAACCGCTGGTAGAGGAAACCCAAAGCGCTGGGCCAGAGTGGCCAGCAACCGAGCACATGGCGCGGTAGGTCAGAACAGATCTTGCTCGATCGAGTGGGCTGAGAAGCAAGAAAACTTCCAGCCGGAGGGGGAGTGTTTTTTCTTGACTTCCCCTTTTATAGAACTTATCAGGAGTCATCTATCTGGATTCTCTGCGATCCCTCCGTTTTGTACGCTACCGGACCGACAAGACCGAGGTCAGCGAGCACGATGTGGGCTCTCGCAACGGAGCCAGAAATGGTGCAAAAGGTTTGGGATAGTTCCGGGTTCTACCTGCGTATCGAGAGCTCGTCGCCTTCTGAGAAGTCCACTGTAGATCGTCCTCACTGGCGGGAGCTATATCGCGCTGCGCTTCTTGAACTCGATCTGGACAAATTGGCAGAACGCGTGAAGGCCGCGGAGGAGGCTATTCGTGCCCGAGTCTCACTCAATGGCGAAATCCTGAGCGACGAGCGAATGGCCATCGATGACGCTACGTCCGCGTTGAATGTCTTGAAGGCCGGCATTAAGCGTAGTAACCGCGCGGAACAGGGATCGGGTACTTAGAGCCACAACAGAGTCGAGAGCGCACGGGACACACACTGCGCGCGTGCGTTCTCGGTTTCCTCCGGAAGCATGCCGTTCGTCTTCCCAACGTCCGTTTGCGTGCCTCTCCAGGACTCAGGCCTTTTTGCTGCCGGCGGCCTCAATGGCGACGAGCTTTCGGGCGACGAGCGGTGCGGAGCGCGGTGCACCTGAAAGCAGCTCACAGTGCTCATCCGCAGCAGCGCCGCAAGTGGGGCCCGACACTCTGGATATCTGTTTCGGCGTGAGGTCTTTTCTTTTCACTCACCCAAAATGCATCAGCACACCACTACATGTCAGTTCCATAATGCACATCCCCGACAAAAAGAGATTATCTGCACGCCGGGCGCGGTGCTTTTCATTCGTCCGGTAATGCGGCCCCTGCGTGTCGCTTGCGTCTTGTGTACGCTGGCGTACAAACAGGGATACATAATTTCCTGTATTGCTTGAATCCCCGTTCGCTGCGATCATCCGCGACCGAACCGAGAGCGCTGGGCGAAGACTCCGGGCAGGGGATTCGCAAGCGTTCTCGGTTCGACCACTTCTTGTGTCGTCCGCCGGATGGGATTTGGCATGAGTACGAAACGCAATTGCCCCCACTGCAGAAGCATCGAGACGTCGCGCTCGCATCGGCGCGGTACAGTCGAACGCTACGTTCTCACAATCATTGCTGTTCGTCCTTTCCGCTGTCTAAATTGTGACGCCCGCTTCTACGCCTTCGCGCGCTTCGCTGAAGAGAGTTCACCGACGAGCAAGCCTGCGTGAGCAGCCTTTTCTCAGGAATTGGATATGATCGAAAATAACTGGTGGCAGCTATACCGATCTGCTGTTTTTGAAATCAACCGAGCCAATCTTCTGGATCGTGTGAAAGCAGCCGAAGATGCAATTCGGGCCCGAGCATCACTTGGTGAACAGGTTTCCAGCGAAGAGCGAAACTCGATACAAGACGCTATGGCCACTTTGCTTGTCTTGAGAGGCGAGTTGGCGCAAAACGCTGTGGCGAGAATCAAGCACGGCCACGGTGCTTGGGGGAAGAAAATGAGTGAAATACCGATCGAAGTTTGTGGAAAATGCGACGCTGAAATCGATCCGGCTCGAAGAGTTGATTTCACCCTTACAAACGGAACGAGGGTGTGTGAATCCTGCTTCGTGAAAGAAACTCGACGGCCCAAAAATGATTGGCCGAACTGACCCACCCGTCAAGCCCGGTTCGCCATCTTCCACGCCACGTGACACAGAAGTCTTCTGCGTTCATCGTTCGTGTGCGCGACGACCTGATGCCTGATTGATGCCATGCCTGACCTACAGCTCACTTCATGGAAGGAAGCGTTCCTGAAGACGATGGACAAAAAAGACAGAAATAAAGCCGCCCAACTTCTCCACCTCGCCGACGAAGCTATATTCCGCCGCCAGCAAGAACTCGATAATGCTTCCCTGCATCGCGAGGAATTGAGCGCCATCGCGGTCGCTATCGAAGCGTTGCGAGTTTCCCGTCACCTGCTCCGGCGTCTGGATACGCAGTCGAACGCCTAGCGCGGTTCCTGTCCCGAAGAAGTCCATTGCAGCAGTTCAAGTGCCTTTGCCGGAAAATTGAGTTCTGCATGACCACAGTCCAAACAATTTAAAATGTCTTGGGACATGTATACAGGGGACTGATTAAGATTTTCGATCTCTTTGAATGCCGCAGTCGGTTCTGCTTTGAAGCTCCGTTCGTTCGCTGCAGCACATTTCTTGCAAGCCATAGCACCTCCGAACAAGCAGATGTTATTGTACGTCGTTTTGGTTGCTTAACCGGCGCGGTGTTACTTCAGCGCTTGGTTCTTTTCAAAGAAGCAATGAGGGTGTTCGTTGGAATGTGCATCACTCGGAACTCATTATCAATCAGCGCTGCTAATTCTTGCAGTCTTCGGATCGCGTTCTCGTGGCCAGTTACACTGTCACGCCAGACCAGCGCCCCGTCTGGAAATACTTCAAACAAGTCGTACTCACGGTCCATACATCTCCTTCGGGAATGGGACGACCAGAGTGCCACAAATGACGCGCTGACGCTGTCTAACATTAGACATCGTCACGGCGAACGCGGCGCTTATCGCGAGGATTTGCCGATGAGGATGCCCTGTGGGTTGCAGCATTACTGCATTTGAGCTTCAAGTGATCTCATAACAACGTCGGCTCCTTAGACCCGAGTAGACTGTGGTTGTTGACGACCAAAGGCTTGGGAGAAAGGAGCCGGCATGATCATTATAGGCGTGGATTATCACCCAAGCGATCAGTACATCGCGTTTGTCGATACAGAAACGGGAGAGTATGCGGAGCGGCAATTGAACCACAGTGATAGAGAAGCCGAGAAGTTTTATCGGGAACTGGCGGCCCGAGGAGTGAGCGTGCGCGTGGGGATGGAGGCCACGGGCTACTCCCGCTGGTTCGAGCGGTTACTGGCAGAGCTGGGAATCGAGGTATGGATCGGGGATGCGGCGGGGATCAAGACCAAGCGAGTCCGCAAGCAGAAGACGGACCGGGAGGACGCCCGACTGCTGCTGCGACTGCTGCGGGAAAATAATTTTCCGCGCATCTGGGTACCCAGTCCGGAGAATCGGGACCTGCGACAACTGCTGTGGCATCGGCATCGGATGGTGCAGATGCGGACGCGGATCATGAATCAGCTGCAGGCCCTGGCGATGAACGAAGGCCAGCGACGGAAGAAAAAGCTGTGGAGCGAAGCGGGGCGGGCACAGCTGGAAAAGCTTCCGCTCGCACCGTGGGCATCGAGGCGACGGCAGGATCTGCTCAAGCTGCTAGACCGGATGAACCCGACCATCGAAGAGCTAACCGCAGCGATCGAGCAGGAAGCCAGGAAATGGCCCGAAGTGCTTCGGCTGATGGCGCATCCTGGCGTAGGACCGATCACCGCACTCGCCTTCGTGCTGATCATCGGGACTCCGGAGCGGTTCAAGCGCGGCAAGCAGATCGGCAGCTATGTGGGACTGATCCCGTGCGAGGACTCTAGTGCTGGCAAGCAACGGCTAGGACACATCACCAAGCAAGGCAGCTCTCTGCTTCGTTTCTTGCTGGGAGAAGCAGCGCAAGCCGCAGCGCGTTGGGATGCGGACTGGCGACGACGGTACATGCATCTGGCGCTGCGCCGGCAAAGGAACATCGCCAAGGTGGCCATGGCCCGAAGACTCGCGGTTCGGATGTACTGGATGTGGCGGAACAGTTGGGAATATACAGAGTGGGTCAAGTTCGGTTCGCACGCGGGACAGCTCGGAATCAGGCATGGCGTGAACTAAAACGCCGCCCCAGTGAATGGGCATCCCGCTCCTTCGCAAGAGGGAGTTTGCAGTAGTAATCATGGTCGAAGTTTTGATCGAAGAGATGTTTAGGTCGGACTGAAGCCGACCGAAAGATTACAGGCGAGCCGTGGTCGTCAACGCTGAGAAGGAAGACAACCAAAGAAAACGAAAGAGAAAAACTCTTTTAAGTGAAAAGAAAGAAGTCTGCTCAAAAAATGTTTGACAGGCCCGACGTTGTTAGAGATGCCTGATTGACGCTGCCAGCTCAGATGGTCGATGCAACACTTACGCGCAGTTTACTCGCGGGAGTTTCGAATCCCAATGTCTTTCTGGGTCGCTGATTCAAGCGCAGCGAGACATGGTCGAGCTGCGCTTGCGAAAAACCAGACAGGTCGGTGCCTCGCGGAAAGTATTGCCGCAGGAGCAGATTGGTGTTTTCGTTGCTGCCGCGTTGCCAGGGACTTTGTGGATCGCAGAAGTAGACTTGCACATTCGTGGCCACCGTAAACTCCTTGTGCTTGGCCATCTCCAGTCCACGATCCCAGGTCAGCGAACGTTTTAGCGAAGCAGGGAGTTTGCGAACACGTTGACTCAAGGCAGCAACCACGGCTTCGGTTTCTTTGCTCGGCACCTTAATCAGCATGACAAAGCGTGAGTGGCGTTCTACCAGCGTCGCAATATAGCTGTTCTTTCCGCCGGCCAGCAGATCGCCTTCCCAATGGCCAGGAATCGCTCGGTCTTCCACTTCCGCAGGCCTTTGGCGGATCGAGATGGCATCGACGATCTGCCCGCGTGATTGTCCCTGCTCGCTGGAATGACGCGAGCGGCGCATGCGCCGCTTCGACCGCAGGTGGTCCAGCAGCTCTTTTTTCAATGCTCCCCGGGCTTGAATGAACAGGCTACGGTAAATCGTTTCGTGGGACACGCGCAGGCTCTCGTCGTTAGGATACTGGTTCTTCAGCCACCCGGAAATCTGCTCGGGCGACCAGTCCAGGATCAGTCTACTCGCAACGATGTCCCGCAACTGGCGGTTCTCGGCAAGCAGACAGCTCTTCGGACGCAAGGCCGAAACCCAAGCTTGCTGATCTGCATCCTGGGCACGATAGGCAGGCCGGCCACCATGGCGAGCGACCTCCCGGCACACGGAGGAGGCCGCTCGATCCAGACCTCGCGCTATCTCTCGAAGCGAGGAACCAGAAGCGATCCCTCGTGAGATGTCCTCTCGCTCCGCCACGGTGAGCGCCAAGCGCGAGCGGCGGCGGAGTGCTGGAGGAATTCCTCCGCGAGGCAACAGCACAGCGCGAATGCAGCTGTGCGGCTTGTCAAAAGCGCGCCCAATCTCATGCAGCGACTGTCCCGCCCTCCAGCGGCTCCAAACGTCACGCTTCTCGATCGCAGAAAGCCCAAACCTGATCCCTCGTCTCATGCCAACACCACCTTTACAGAGCAGATTTACATTAGATGGTGTTGCATCGACCTGTCGAATGCGCCGCGT
>CAVVIP010000002.1:0-182081 GCA_963748395.1 uncultured Acidobacteriota bacterium
TCGGTCTGTGGCACCGAGGGTCGCGGGTTCAAACCCCGTCGCTCACCCCAATTTCCTCAATATTTTGATAGCTTCCAGCAGCAAGCGAGCGGCCCAGAAACGCGTTTGTGCCTGCATTTGCCCGGAACTATTCGCGTCTCTTCTTTTGGGCTTTACGTAATATGAGCTTCGTGTCGAGGGCTCTTTGCAGCAATCTCGTCGTCGCGGTTTTCACACCATGTTCAATCTTCAATAGACCTTCTTTCGGAAACCGCTGATTTGACCCGCGAGAAACAACTGAGACCACAATAACCGCGGGGCAAATCGATTCACGGCTGCACCACAAAGCTGCCTCAGACTCAGGGGGCGTCCTGGTGGCAATCGGCGCCGGCAAATCCTGGCGTGACTCGGAGTTAGAGGGATTGAGACTCTGCTCAAACTGTCAAAAGTGACAGTTCCGCAGGGTAATATGGACGGGTAATCTCGCGCTTGCCAGTCTTATATTTGCGCTCGCCAGCATAGCGTTCTACGATGTCCGATTAGGCCGTTTGAGGCCGCTTTCTTAGCCTGGAGTGTTGAAACTTCGTGGAATCAGAGTCTTCAGCGGCGACACAGTTGCGGATCAACGCGCGAGCTTCTGAGCAGGAGGCATCCGATTGTTCCGCCTAATCCGTAGCCTCGTGCGCCCTTACCGGGGCACTCTCTTCATTATCCTAATCGCAATGCTGGTCCAAACCGCGATGAGCGTGGCAGGACCTTGGCCGCTGAAAATCATCCTCGACAATGTGGTCGGAAGCCACAAACTTTCGCCCTGGCTTGACAACCTACTGAGACCCATTTTGAGCGGTGGTAGCAAGATGCAGATCGCGGCCGCGGCTGCAATCGCGGCGGTGGTGATTGCCGTACTCGGCGCGATTGCGTCGTACGTAGCGAACTACTACACCACAAGCGTGGGCCAGTGGGTGGCCAACGACCTGCGCATACGGACGTATCATCATCTGCAACAGCTTTCGCTGAGCTACTACGACAGCCATCAAACCGGTACGCTCCTGAGCACCATCACGGCCGACGTGCAAACGATCCAGGGCTTTGCGTCGTCGTCTACGCTCGGCATTGTTGTTGATTTGTTCACGATCGTCGCCATGCTGTTCATTATGTTTTGGCTCAACTGGGATTTCACTCTGATCGCCGTTGCCGTGACGCCGTTTATGCTGCTGTTGGTATCCCGGTTCAAGAAAGTCGTGAAGAAAGCGACCCACGAAGTTCGCAAGGAGCAAAGCAAGATCGTTTCGGTGGTGGAAGCAGGGCTCCAATCAATGCGTGTGGTGAAGGCATTCGGCCGAGAGGATTTGGCGGAAGAAGAACTGGCGGCGGTAAGTCATGCGACTGTGGATGCCTCGCTCAAAGCCCGCCGGGTGAAAGCGCTCCTATCGCCTATCGTCTCGATTACTGTGGCCATCTGCACAGCCGTAGTTCTCTGGAGAGGCTCAGCGCTCATCCTCGCCGGAATAATGACGGCCGGAGCGCTTACAGTTTTTCTCTCGTACCTGACAAAGTTCTTCAAGCCCGTCCAGGACCTCGCAACGATGACCAACACGATCGCCCAAGCGGCAGTCGGCGTGGATCGTGTCCGGGCGATACTGGACGCCGACACAATCATTCCCGACCGCCCCGACGCGCGCGAACCGCAAAAGCTCAAAGGTGATATCGAATTCGAGCATGTGGCGTTCGCGTATAGCGCTGACGCTCCCGTGCTGAAGGACGTCAACTTCAAAATCCAGGCGGGTCAACTGGTGGGACTGGTGGGTTCTACGGGCGGCGGCAAATCAACGATCGTCAGCCTGATCCCGCGATTTTACGATCCATCCGCGGGCGTGATTAAAATCGACGGCGTGGATATCCGTGAATTCAAATTTCACGCGATGCGGGAGCAAATCGGCTACGTGTTGCAGGAAACGGTGCTCTTTGAGGGAACCGTGCGCGATAATATCGCTTACGGCCGCGAGGGAGTTACGGAAGAGCAAATCGTGGAAGCCGCAAAACTGGCAAACGCCGACGAGTTCATAGCGCGCATGCCTCACGGATACGACACCATGGTGGGAGAGCGCGGCGAAACGCTCTCGGGTGGCCAGCGACAACGCATCGGAATTGCACGCGCGGTGATTCGCAACAATCCGATCCTGATTCTGGACGAACCCACGGCGGCCCTCGACACTGAGTCGGAGCGGCTGGTAATCGAGGCTTTGGAACGACTCATGAAGGGTCGGACCGTAATCACGATCGCGCACCGGCTGAGCACCATTCGAGACGCGAATAAGATTATTGTGCTGAAAGATGGAGTGGTCGCGGAAGAAGGCACCCACGACGAATTGGTGGCTCGCGGCGGGGTGTATGCGGAACTCTATCGAATTCAATTCAGTTCGACTCCGGCGAGCCCAGTCACGTCATAGACCAGCTACGTTGTAGAATTGTGCAGCGCTGAGGAAGGGCCAAGTGACTTGTCAGCAGGCATTGGCCAGGTTCGCAACGATTTTAAGGAGGCCCCATGTCACGTTCTGTAATCGTGATGCCCGACGATACATCTAAACCGATATTAGACGCGATCAACGCGGCGACAAAGTCGTTGCGCGTCAAGATGTTCCTTTTCTCGGATCCGTCTCTTTTGAAGGCGGTGATTGAGGCCAAGCGCCGCGGCGTGGATGTGCGGGTGATGCTGAACCCTGCACGTCGTGATGGTGAATCGGAAAACCAGGAGTCGCGCAAGAAGTTGGCGGCCGGAGGAGTGACGGTCAAAGACAGCAACCCAGACTTCGACGTGACGCACGAGAAGTCTATGGTGGTGGACGATCAGACGGCCTTCGTGAAATCGCTTAACTGGGAAACGAAAAACCTTACCGAGACTCGTGATTACGCCGTCGTCACTTCGCATGCGCAAGAAGTGGGCGAAATCATCGAATGCTTCGAAGCGGATTGGTCGCGCAAGCCGTTCAAGGGCGACGAAAAATCACACATGATCTGGTGTTGCGGAAACGGCCGCGAGCGTATCGCGCAGTTCATTGACGGCGCGAGGGAATCGCTCTTTGTGCAAAACGAGCGCTACCAGGATGCGGTGATTATCGAACGGTTGGTCCGGGCGGCGCGCCGCGGAGTGAAGGTGCACGTCATGGCGCGCCCTCCTCATAAGCTTTCGAAGGAAAAGCTGGTCGAAGCCGTCGGCGGCATGCGCATCATGCAAGATGTCGGCATCAAGATTCACAAGCTGAAACACTTGAAACTGCACGCCAAGATGCTCCTTGCGGATCATGCTCGTGCGATCGTGGGATCGATCAATTTGGCGCCCGGAAGCTTTGACAGCCGCAGAGAGCTGGCCATCGCGGTGGACGACAAACATGTGATCGAACGACTAGCGAAAATATTCCACCACGACTGGAAGCACTCGCACCCACTGGATTTGACAGACGAAGGTCTGCTCGAGGAAATGAAGCTACATAAGATGAAGGGCGCCGAAAGGCTGGTGCTTGAAGGCGATGGCAAGAAGGGCAAAAAGAAGCAGCAGGACAAGAAAAAAAACAAAAAGAAGAAAAAGAAATAGAACCCCGAAGCCTGGTTAGCTGCGCCGTCCTTTACGCGGCATGTTTTCTCGTCTTCGGGGGCGGGTGAATGGTCGCTTTTTCGTCCCTGCGCGCGGACTCCGCGAAACGGGGCTGGGCCATTTCTTTCGCGACAGCTGCGATCGCGTCGCGGTCCCGCTGTGTTCTCGATTTCTTGCGCTTCACACCACAATCGTCGCACCCAGCGAACGGCGATTCTGTCTTCTTTAGCACACTTCGACGGGCAAACTACGCAGATGACTTCGTGATTTCTTCGCACCGTTAACCGTAGCTATCGCGCCTTTAAACGCGTATGGTCGAGGTGTCTCACTAGCATCCTGCCGAATCCTTCCTACGTTCTACGGCTCCTTGCGAAATCAGACGTTATTGGTCAACGCGCTAAGGAGCCTTATGGCAGCGACAAAAGTACCTCGTCGTGTGAGCACCAGAACTGCGGGTACCGACGGAAACCAGCACAAAATACAAAACCTGATATTGCTGACCCTGCCCGCCGACGAATTGCATGCTGTAGCCGCGAAATTGGAATTCGTGGAGCTTCCTACTCACTCCGTCCTGCACGAGGCCGGCGAGGCCGTCACGTACGCCTACTTCATCGACAGCGGGCTCGCTTCGATACTGAACGTGATGACGGACGGAAAAAGCGTGGAAGTGGGATTGGCTGGCAAGGAAGGGTTCATCGGATTGCCGTTGGTCGTGGGGCTCAGCACCAGCCCGACGCAAGTCATCATGCAGGTGGGGGGCAGCGCCTATCGAATGCCCGCGGCAGACTTCAAAGAAGCCCTCTCGCACGCCCCGACGTTGGAAAAAACTTTGAACCGTTTTGCGCAGAGTCTGGGAATGCAGGCGATCCACGTAGCTGCCTGCAATCGCTTACATGAGGTGGACGAAAGGTTGGCTCGCTGGCTGCTGATGAGTCAAGACAGGCTGGGCGGAAACGTAGTGCCTCTGACCCAGGAATTTCTCGCGCACATGCTGGGAACGCGAAGGGCCAGCGTCACTGTCGGCGCAGGCATTCTGCAAAAGGCAGGACTGATCACCTACACTCGCGGCAGCGTTAACATTGACGATCGAAGTGGCCTGGAAGATGCCGCCTGTGAATGTTACGCGTCAATCAAGCAGCAGTCGGAAAAGTGGGAAAAAGAAGTGAATCGACTCGGTACGGTACCGCGCTGACATCATCGGGACACGAACATAGAATGCGGCCCCGCAGGAGGGCCGTGTGTTCGACAAGAACTGGAGGGCGCTTTACGCTGCCGCCGTTCTCGAGGTTGATCCAGTCAGACTGGAGCTGCGCGTACGTGCCTTGGAAGCCGCCATCCGTGCACGTCAGTCGCTGAACGGCGAGGTGTCCATCGAGGAACGCAAGGCTATGCAAGACGCGTTGGACGCTGTGGGTGTATTGAAAGAGAGCGCCACCAACGCAAGAAATAAATTGCCCGCCGGAAGGCGCCTTGAGCCTACAAAGCGAATCCCAGCGCCACGCTCCAATTAATAAGAAATTTCGACCGCGATTTCACCCTTAAATCGCGGCGGTATCACCACCACTTCCTGCTCGGGCGAAAAATCCGTCCACTTCTCCCCGTTGATCGTGACCCCGCGCATTTTCTTGCCGCCGGGCGTGCGACAGCGAAGTTTGATCGTCGCCACAGAATCATCCGGCGTATGAATTACCGCCGAAACTTTCTCCTTTTCCACATTCGACCGCAGTTCGTAGGAGATTTTTCCGAAGCGCGTGGGTGCGGCCGTAACCGCGATTTTCTTTCCCTGCTCCAGCCAGGTTCGGGGCGTCGCGCGCGCGAGCCACACGACGGAATCGTCGGGTTCTTCGAATACCAGCATCCATTTGGTCAAAGTTGGAATGGTTACTTGAGCGGGTGTGCAGTAGGGCCCACCGAGTGTGCCGTCGATCTTGGAACTTTCCACTGAAGTCCATGTTCCCGGTGAATAGATGTGCGTCATGTGCGCGTAGTACAGCAGCAAAAATTCTCGGACCCAGTCGAATTGCAGTCGCGCGTAGGCGGGCCCAAAATCCAGAAATCCATCTAGATTCGTGCCGTAGCGCAGCAGACCAAACATCGAACCGCCGTTCGCCGCGAGATTATCCACGATGATTTTCGCCTGCTCCGCGGACAATTCCCCGGAGTCCAGCATTTCGGAATAGGCGCGCTCTTTTCCGTACGTAGGAATATCTCCGGCCACCGCGGGCAGGTATGCGGGATTCTGCTTGCGGTCCACGGACCTTTCGAGCGATGCGTTCAGGTCCTTCTTCATATCCTCGGATTCTTGCAGCATGCGGCGCCCCTGCGATTCCAGACCCTCATCGGAATGTTTCCGCCCCATTTCGATCCACACTTGCCCGAGATCGTGAAATCCCCGAGCTGCCTCGGCGTTGTTCGAAAAATGGGGCTGCATGAACCGGTAAGGGTGCACTTTCAGGCTGCTATCGTGTTCGGACCAGCCGCGCACGATCCCGTAGGAAATGTCGCCGGCAGGAACTTCCTTGGATTCCGTGCGCAGCGAATAAAACAAGCTCACGATCGCCTGGATTTTCTCCTGATGCTTGCGCAACAGCGCATCGTCTTTTGTGTAGCTGTAATAGCGGGCCACAACTTCCAGCATTTTCCCGTACTGCCCGATCTCTGGCCCGCGTGTATCGATGGACCCATCAGCGCGCACCGAATTGGTGAAGTAATCGTCAATGTATCGTCCGGCGATATCGAAGAGTCCCCACTCCAGGAATGCCGTCACGTCCGCGTTGAACGTATCTTGGAACGTGTCCACATTGTTGTATCCATATCCCCCGAACACGTTGATTCCACCCAGCGGCGGATATCCGTATTTCGGGTGATCTTCGACGCGGGTGATCATTTCCAGCGAAAGCGACCGCAGGCAGAAATCCAGAATACGCGGGTCGGGCACATCCACCTTCATCGGTGGGTCCAGATCGCGCTTCCACGTAGCATGCACGTTCAGCAGCGCTTGGTAATAATCTGCGGCGGCCGGCTCTCCTCGTGGCGGGAAAGGGAGATGATGATAAAAATAGTGCGCCTCCTTTAATTGGCCTCCATCCACAAGCAGAACTCTGTACCAGACCGGCTGAGTCCAGAAATGACCCGGCTCAACATCCGCAAAAATTGTCTCTTCCCAATACCTTTGTTCACCCGCCGGGAAAACGAAGCGCACCACGGGGAGCCATCCACCAACCAGCCCTTCCCATACGTCGTGCTTGTTCCTCGCGTCCTGTATCTCCGTAAAAATCTTCCCGGCGTCCACGTATATCTCATCGCTGAATCCGCCGTAGTCATAAGTCGGCTTCTCATCGGAATGGCGCGTGCCGACGAAGGTGGGGACGCGCAAAGGAGGCAGCGCCGCCGCCACGTCCGCGTAACTGGGATCGTCGTTCCCCGCCAATAATTCTGCGCCCAGCACATCTGCGCGCGCCCTGCCGATCTCATCCATCGTTCGACCGCGATAAAGCGAGGCTTGCGCGACGCTGGTCGGCTCCAAGCTCTTAGGCAGAGCTAGAATCAAGCCCTGCTTGCCCACATAAACAAGGCTGCCCTTCCGATCTTGTACGTTTTCGAATACCGCTGCGCCGCCTTGTGACTCACTCAGCACGGCCATCAGCGTCCACGGTCCGACTTTGCCGTGCAGTGCGACCGGCACCTCTTTCCGCTGCGGTCCCTCGAGCATCACAGCGCTCTGCTGGCTAAAATCCAAGCTCTGCACCCGAAGATCAGCAGAAATCGGCTGAGTCCCAATGCCGCTGCCGCTTCTTTCAGCAGCGTTTTGGGGTGACGGAAACGCGAAACATTCAGGTGCGGTAAGTAGCAGGCAAGCGACGACACACCACCAGCACGGGGATCTGCGAGTCATTCGTATCCTCTTCCTGTTTTCTGCGTTCTGACGAACAGACGGTACGAATCAGACCTTCAGCAGGGGCGTCCACACCTGCATCGGAGTCGCTTCGCGGTTCGCCCACGCGTAGTACGGAATGAACGTGAGCGGCACCGGCTTGTTCTTCGGCGTATCCGCCTTGTACGTGGAGTACAAAGCATCGTGCGAGCTTCCGTAATCCAAGCTCGCGCCCGGATGCTCCAGCACAACCACGCCGCCCAGCAAATCGCTCTTGAACTCGCTGTGGAATTCACCGGTCGTCTTGCGCCCCAGATCCATCGCCACGTCATCCAGCTTCACCCCGCTGGGTTGGTCGAGTTGTTCCAGGCAATACACCAGCGGACCGCGCTGCA
Source organism: uncultured Acidobacteriota bacterium (assembly GCA_963748395.1). Taxonomy (GTDB): domain Bacteria; phylum Acidobacteriota; class Terriglobia; order Acidiferrales; family UBA7541; genus Palsa-295. Next base: position 7,841 of record CAVVIP010000002.1, read on the forward strand.
CCGCCACGCGCCCCACATCTTCCACCACGTGAGGATTCGCCTCGATCACCTGCGGAATCATTTCCATCTTCAGCTGCACCACGTCGCCCGTGGCCCACCGCCGGCGAATCGGCAGGTATTCGCCGGGTTTCGCGCCCGTCAGCGGCTTGCCATTCACGGAAACCTGCGCGCGATCCGCCCATCCCGGAACGCGCACGTAAAATGTGAATTCCGAAGGCTCCGCCGGAGCTACTCCGATTTCCACGCCACCGTCCCACGGATAATTCGTTTTCTGCGTGATCTTCAGGCCGGTTCCGTTCTCCAGGTACCAGTCGAGATTCGAATTGTCGTAAAGATGGACGTAAATTCCGTCTTTGCTGGTGCTGTAAAAATATCCGGGAAGCGCGGCAAACGTCCGTTCCAAATTCGGCGGACAGCAAGTAGTGTCGTACCAGGTGTTGCGAATCTTGTCGCCTGTGGCGGGATCGAACGCCAGAGGATTTCGGTAGCAGTACAACGTGCCGTCCAGTGACATCCCCGAATTAATTCCGTTGTACAGCGCGCGCTCAATGACGTCGGTGAACTTCGCGTCTCCGGTTACCGCCAGCATCCGCCAGTTCCACATCATGTTGCCGATGGCCGCGCAACTTTCTCCATACGCGCGCGCATTCGGCAATTCGTAAGCGTCTCCGAACGCTTCGCCCGCCGCGCGCGATCCCACTCCTCCTGTGACGTACATTTTGCTGCTGGTCATGTCGTTCCATAGCGTGTTGAGCGTCTTCCAGTAGGTCGCGTCGCCCGTCTCCATGTAATAATCCGTCGCGCCGCAACATGCATACATCGCGCGAACCGCGTGGCCCTCCAACTTGGTTCGCGCCGTGAACGGAGTGCCGCTATACATGTAGATCGTGCGCCGCGGCTCCAGCTGAAGCCGATCGTCGCCATTGAGGATGTATCCGGCCAGATCAAGCTGCCGCTTGTCGCCGGTGGTGCGATAAAGCTCGATCAGCCCCATTTCGATTTCCGGATGGCCGGAGACGATCGGCTTCAGCGGCGCCGGTCCGTAACTCGGCAGCAAAAAATCGTCCACAAAACGGATCCCGGCATCGAGCATCTTGCGATCGCCGGTGCCGCGGTAATACGCTATCGCGCCTTGCAGGTAATGCCCCATGTTGTAGAGCTCATGCCCGGTGGTTTGAGTTTGCACCGTCATGCTGAGTGGGGCCTTGTCCTCCACGTAATAGGTATTCAGATATCCGTTCGGTTTTTGCGCAGCAACAACATCGTCGATGAATTTTTCCGCGGACGTGCGCAGCGCGGGATAGGGGCCGGACTGCAGCGTGAATCCTACCGCCTCTGTCCATTTATAAATGTCGGAGTCGGAATAAACGGGCCCGCTCTGTGCCGCCGTGCTCTTGCCTATGAGCCGGCGAAAATTGTTCATGCGCCCGTTGGCCTCCAGCAGGTCGCGCATGCTGGGAATGCTCTTCTCGATATTGATGACGCGCCGCTTCTCCCAGAAGCCGCTCTCAATCGTGACAGCGTGCACCGGGATATTCTTCAACTTCGCGTAGGGAGACCTGCTGAGGTTTTCGATGCCTTGATCTTTCCATGAGGGATTGTCGAGCAGCGCGGGTCCGGCCTGCTGTAGGAGTTCATTTCCCGTGATCGCGTCTCCTGGTACAGCAGCGAGCAGCCCTCCCCTAGGCAACAAGCAGGCAGCCGCTCCGGCCGACATCGCAGACGTCACAAAACGCCGGCGAGAAATATCCTTTTTCTTATTCATGCCAGTCTCCCCGAATGATTTTCACCAGACATCGCGGCAAGAAGTCCGGATTTCCGCAGTCGCCAGCCCATCGTTCAGTTCAAATCGAAGCCGCCACGTTCCAACCGCTGAGTATATCCAAACCTGAGTAAACGTTTGCTCGCTTTTCCCGCTGCATGGATCACATCGCGCCGACCGCTCGGATGCGCCCACAGTATCGGCGACCTTGTGCTGGATAATCAATACAATATACTATCGCCGCTCGCCACACAGATGTCCTCGAAGGAGATCCGTATGCCATCTCGCTTTCTCATCATTAGTATTCTCTTCCTCGGACTGCACCCCGCCGCCATGCGCGCGCAAGAACCCACGTCCCGTTCGATGGATGATTTGAATTGGAAAGAATTTCGCCAGCTTGTGCCTGCCAAAATCAAAACCGTCATCCTCACTGTCGGCACCCTGGAGGCGCATGGCTTCATCAACAACGGCGCGGACAATACTGTGCCGGTGGGCCTCGCTCACTCTATCGCCGGTGACGTCAACGCGCTCATCGCGCCGCACATTCCGTACGGAGTTACAGATATTCTCGCGCCGTATCCCGGCAGCTTGCGCATTCCCGAAGAGCCCTTCCGCGTCTACGTTCGCGCGGTGTTAGTGGGCCTGGTGAACAATGGTTTCAAAAACATCATCATCCTCAACGGCCACGGGCCGCAAATACCCATCCTGCAGCAGCTGGCCCAGGACATCGCGCTGGAATACAAGGTCAACACGTTGGTGATCAACTGGTGGATTCTGGCGAACGACATCACGCATCAAGTTTTCGGTGAAGACGGCGGCCACGCCACGAACGACGAGACCGCCATGGTCCAGGCCATCAATCCAAAACAAGTCCACTGGGAATTGTTTACCGGGAACGATATGGCGGAAGCTCTACCGGTCCCGCCCGACGCGTGGTCCGCCGTTCCATTTCCCGCGACGATGCTGCAGTACACGCCGGGCCAAGGTGTCCCGAAGGATCGCACGCAAGCCAAAGCCGACGAGTATTACGCCAAGGTGGTAGCAAAAGTGAAGGCGCTGGTTCTGGACACTCTGCACCGCTGGGAGGTTGCTGGATTTAACTAATGACTAGGTGCGGCGGAAATTTTCTTCGTGGATGGCGCAGCCGTCGCAGCGCCGTCGACGATTTGCAGATCGTCGTCCAAGCCCAGGTATTCCCAACGAAGCAGAACGATCGGCACATTGCCGTTCTGCCATAAGTAATCGTCGAACGCGCGGAGGCTAAACGCATCGCCCTGCTTCAGCCGTGCGTCGGCCAGAAACCGCATGATCTGAATCTTGCCAATCTGATAGCTGATCGCCTGCCCCGGCCCAGTGGCGAATCCCGCCGCTTCTTCCTCTGCAGTTTTCTGATCCATGGGAACGTAATGCGCCAGGTATTCCGCGGCCTGCCCGATGGTAAATAATCCCAACGCCAGTTTCACGTCCACTTCCACGCGCAGAGCGCGCAGCCGCATGAAATTGTAAATAATTTCGCGCGAACGCGGACTATCGTCGAACAGCCCCGCTTGCAACATCATTTCTTCCACATAGAATCCCAGCCCCTCGTTGGGCCCGGAATCGTAGTAGTGACGGCGAATTGGGTCGTCGTTCATCCGCGACCATGCCATCTGGAAATAATGTCCCGGGACGCCCTCATGAACCATATCCGGCCGCGGATCTTTCGCAGTGGCTAGCCAAAAATATCCCAGAGTTGGCGATGGTTCGCTCGCCCAACGTACGCCGGTAGCGTGCAGGAAATCGTCCGTTTCTCCGAAACCGGAAAGAGCGCTCAGATAGCCCGGTATCAGCCGAATCGTGTAGTGGCCAATGTCAGGAGAAACCGTCAGTAATCCCTTCTCCTGCAGAAAACTTCGAATCGCCAGTTCGTCGCGCTCGCTGGTTCGGATTTGCTCGTCAATGTTTGCAGCGATCTTCAGTTCCGGAAGACCCTGGTTCCGCTGTTTTTCGAGCTGTTCGAACACCACTGCGCGTTCCCATTCTTGCCGGCTTATTGCCAGCAGTTGCTCCGGCGTATAAGGAATGAGAGCCACGTGACTCAGAAAAAACTCGTAGTTCTTGCGCCCCACCGCTGCATTTTCCGGCATCTTCTGCAAATGTTCCTGCAGCCACGCGCGATAGGCTTCCAGCGCCACGATCGATTTTTCCGTCGCCGCCTGGAATTCCGTAGAGACGTTTCCGGGTTGCAACGCGCCCCGCTGCAGCATCGGTGCGACTTCGCGCTCCACCTCCAGCAATTCGGGCCGGATTTGTTGCAGCGAATTAATCGCCAGCTGGGCGAACGGACGCACTGCGTGCAGATTCGCCTCGCCATCATTCAGAATCTTGGGCATATCCTGCATGCGCGCCACGATTTCCCGGGTTCGCGCGGCATCGAACGGTGGGGGCTCCACCAGGGATTCCAATAACGCCGTGAGCGTCTGGTCCAAATAAAAAGTCGGATCACGCTCCCACCGGCGGTTGAGGTCCAGTTCCCAACGCACGCGCGCCAGCGCCGAGCCCATCAGCCGGTCGTCCACTTTTTCGCTGGCGGTCCACCCGGAGCGGTCCAGTTTTTTCCACTGCGCCTCAAATTCGTCGAGTTGCTTCCTCTGCTTTTCAATCGAACTCGCCGACCAGTCGCGCTCGCCCGCCGGATGCTCGAGCCGCGGAATGTCGTCAGCCGAAAACGGCTGGTAACGCGCGCGCCAGGTCCAAAACTCCGCCGCAAACTGCTCCAACGCGCCAGCTTGAACTGGTGCCCGCGACTTGATTCCGCCCGCGTGAATCGGCGCGGCACAAAAAATCAGAATTAACAGAGCCAGAATGCTGCAAAGAGACTTGACGACCGAACTTCTCTCCGAGGAGCCCGCACTTTGCTCTACGGCCCGTCGCGATTTTCTGCTGTCGATGTTCACGAAAACCCCTTGAAGGTGGTGCTTCTAGCTGATCGGCGGGTGCATCGTGTGCCAGTCCGAGTGACTCTGAAATAACCGCGCTGCGGCGATCACCGCGTGATCGTTCAACGCGCGGCCGATGAATTGCACTCCAAACGGAAGCTTTTCCTTGCTGAACCCGCAGGGCACGCTGAGGGCCGGCAACCCACACAAACTCGAGACTCCGTCTGGCGCACGTCTTTCGATGGGCCCGGCGGAATCCTCTTCCGGAGGCGCGCTGAGAGGTGATGCCGCTGAAGATTCCCCTGCCGTCGCCAGCACGTCGAACCGGTCGAATAGCTTGTCTACCTGCGCCTGCAAAAAAGTTCGCACGCGCTGCACCTGCAGATAGTCGCCCACGGAAAATTGCTGGCTTGCATAACCGTTGATTTGGCCGACCGGATCAATCAATTCCGCGCAACGGCCGGAGGCAATCAACTCCTGAAAAACGGAAGCGGATTCCATCAAAATGGTCAGTTCAGCGGCCTCCTCGTAAGGGCCGTCGGGCATTTCCGCGTCCGTAACCGTCGCGCCATTCTTCTCGAGTACTTTCAAAGCCGCGTCCACCGCCGATTCCAAACCCGGCTCTTGTTGATTCCACACGTTGGTCAATCGCCCAATGCGAATCTGCTTCGCGGGTTCTCGCGTCGGCGCAGGGTAGGCAAAATCCGAAATGTCAGCGGGTAACGAATCGAAATCCTGCGGATCATGTCCTGCAAGAACCGAAAGCACCAGCCCGCAATCATCAGCGGTGCGCGCCATCGGGCCGAGCTTATCCATCGTCCACGCAATCGCCATCGCGCCGTGCCGGCTCACTCGCCCAAAACTGGGTCGCATGCCGGAAATTCCGCACCACGACGAAGGACAAATAATAGACCCGCGCGTATCCGACCCCAGCGCCCAAGGCGCCATTCCGGACGCGACGATTGCCCCCGAACCGCTCGAAGAGCCGCACGTCCAATATTTCGTGTTCCAGGGGTTTTTGCACGGTCCCGTCAACGACGCGTCGCCCGCGGAGTATCCCAAACCTCCAGCGAGCTCGATCATCGCCGCTTTTCCGATCAACACGGCGCCCGCGCGGTTCAGTTTTTCAATCACTGTCGCGTTATAGTTGAACGATTGCTTGGCGAGAGGCCGCGCGCCCCAAGTCGTCGGATACCCTTCCACCGCAACCAGATCTTTCGCCGCATATGGCACGCCGTGCAATGGTCCGCGGTAATGGCCGGATCCAATCTCCTTTTCGGCCGCGCGAGCCTGCTGCAAAGCCAAATCTCGCGTGATCGTCGCGTAAGCGTTCAGCTTCGGTCCCAGCACTTCGCTGCGCGCTAAAAAACTCTCCGCGAGCTCCACGGGCGAAAGTTTACCGCCGCGGATCCGTTCTCCGAGTTCGCGCACCGAAAGATAGAGGATGTCTTCGCTCAACACGGATTATTTCGTCCCCCGCACGCGGCCCACTGCGCCAAACGCGATTCGTCGATTACCAAGAGTTCGCTGGATTTCGAGCGCCACGATCATCACTCGTTGTTTTTCCCTGTGGAAAGTTTCAAGACAGTGACGGGCGGGTCGCCATTCTGCAGCGCAAACGACCGGATGGGAGCCAGCATGGTCTCGTTGTACGCCAGAATCCGACGCAGATGTTTCCTCTGCTCCTCCGACAACCGTTCGCCGTACTTCCGAATAATGTCTGCGAGCTTCGCCTCTACGTCCCGGCTTTGTTCGGGCGTCAGCTTAACGCCCGTTTCCTGTTCGCTCGCTGGAATCGTCGGTGGTTTTGAGTGCCGGTCGCGCGGCGCCGCTATCAATCTTGCCGATGAAATTGAGATCGCCGCAGCAGCCGCAGCGCTTCGACCGAATTCCCGACGTGAGATGCGAGCGGGATGCTTCGTGGCGCTGTCAGGATCATTTGAAGGAATGCCCGAATTCTTGGAAGGTGGCTTCGACACGGCAGTATAGTCTTGTATATATTATCCACGCGTCAAGCGAATTCATGCTGTTGGAGATATCCTGGAAAGGCCTCACGAAATGCAGTCATATAAATGACCGCGGGAGTTGATCGCTCCACGCGCCAGAACCCGTCAGCGGCCGCGCGGGGGTTCTTCCCGATCCTCGTGAATTTCAAAATCGGTCGGCGGCGTCACGCTCAGAAGGTATTCCACGAAATAATCCCATCGCCGCCGGATCAAGTAGGGATTTCCGCCTTCTCCGTGGTACATGTTCGGAACCAGCAGCATGTCGAAGTTCTTATTGGCCTTCATCAAAGCATCCACGAAACGCATGCTCTCGACGGGATGCACGTTGTCATCTATGTCGCCGTGCACCACAAGCAAGTGCCCTTGCAACTTCCCCGCCATGGTCACATTGGATTGCGCGATGTAGTCTTCCTCCACCGGATATCCTTGATACAACTCATTCCACCACGCTTTGTCGAGCCGTGCGTCGTGATCTCCGGAGATGGTGACGCCCACTTTATAGAATTCAGGGAATGCCAGCATGGCGTGCGCCGCGCCGTACCCACCGGCGGAAGTTCCCCAGATTCCCACGCGCTCAATATCCATATACGGATAGCGCGCCGCCATTTGCTTGATCATCGCCACATGATCTTCAAAAGAATTTCCCAGATTTCTGTACGAGTATTCATGAAAGGCGCGCGAGCGCCCTGTCGTCCCGCGTCCATCCACCATCACGACGATGAACCCCAATTCCGCCACTGATTGCAAACCGATGCGATTTGCCTGGCCGAAGGATTTCGGAACAAAAAATCCCTGCGGTCCGGTGTAAACCTGTTCGACGATCGGGTACTTCTTCGCAGGATCAAAATTCGAAGGACGCCAAATCAAACCGTATAGATCTGTCGATCCGTCAGCCGCTTTGCCTTGAAAAGGTTCGGGGTACTTCCAACCAGTCTTCAGCAATTCGGTTGCGTCGGACTGCTCCAGCGTGCGCACTTCCGATCCGTCTTTCGTGCGCCGCAGCACAGCCTTACCCGGCAAATCCGCCCGTGAATAGCTGTCCACGAAAAATGCTCCATCCGGCGAGACACTGGCCGAATGATTCGCGTTTTCGGGCGTCAGCAACGTCAATCCCTTGCCGTCAAATCCGACGCTGTAGAGGTGCGTCAAATAAGGATCCTCGTCCTTCTCCCGTCCGCATCCCAGAAAATACACTCGCCGATTTTTCTCGTCCACGTACACGATTTGCCGCACCACCCATGGCCCCTGCGTCACCTGATTGATCAACTGCCCCGCCTTTTCGTTGTAGAGATACAAATGATTCCAGCCGTCGCGTTCCGAAGACCACAGAACCTCGCCGCTATCGTGCGCAAATCGAAAGAAAGTCTCGCCCGGATCCACGTAGCGCTCGGATTGTTCTCGGATCACCACTCGCTGCACGCCCGTGGTGGGATCCACCACCCGCAGCTCTATCGCTTTTTCGCCGCGCTCGCTGTAATCGTAATAGATAGTTTTGCTATCTGGATACCACTCGAAGCCGGGCCCGCCTTGAAATCGAATTTCCAGAGGCGCGGTCTTGATGTCCGTCCGTTTTCCTGAGGGAATATCGAAGATAATCGGCTCGGCCGTCGGGAGCGGCTCTCCCGGCAACGGATAGATTACGTCGTACACTTTCGGCCGGAGTTGATTTGGTGGCACAAATTGAATGGTCGGAAAATGCCCGGCATTTCGTGAATCCAGGCGGTACGTGACCAGCTTCGAGGAATCCGGCGACCAGAAAACCGCCGGACGCTGTTTCACGTCGTCTGTCCCTTGCGCCACCATCGGCCGGAGCGACGGGATCGGGGTGGCGTAGTCCCAGCCCGCTTCGCCGTCTCTGGTCAGTTGTTGCAGCGAGCCGGTGGATACGTCGCGCAAATAGAGATTGTGGTCCTTCACGTACGCTGCCCATGCGCTGTTAGGAGAAAACTCTTCATAAGGTCCGGCCTGCGCATCGCTGGACTTCTTACATTCGTATTGGTCCAACGTGCAGGTCCACAACATTCCGTCCAGTTGAAAATTGATTGCTTTCCCGTCCTTCGTGAACTCAAAACTATCGAATGGCAACTGAGTCGGTGAGTAGTCCCGTTTTGCGGCATGCGAAAGCGATGTTGCGAGCTTCGCTTGGTCGAAGGCGGGACCGCTGGTGTTCTGCACCGCGTCCACCAGGATGAATTCCGTTCCGCTTGGCGCGACCTTTCGGTACCAGAAGCGGCTGGTCTTTTCGATCCAGTGTGGCGGCACGTCCGCTACGTAAATCTGGTGCCGCACATTTCCTGGAAGAAAACGCTCGGCGCGCTGATAGTCCGCGAGCGTCCCCTGAGCGATCGTCAGCGCGGGAGTGAGAAGGAAAAATGTCGCTGCTATATTCCACCAGCGAAACCTGCTGCTCATTTTATTTATTCCTCCAGCGACGCGCGTTCGCAAATCACATTCGCTTCGGGCAACGAATCGATCGCGTTTGCCTCGAAACCTCAAATCCTGGCCAGCGTGCGTCCGGGCGTTGAAGCTCTCGAACTCTGCAAGTACTCCCAGAGTGTGCGGCGCGGCTCTGAAGGATTCCGGGAAGGGGAGCCGGGGAAGCCCTGCCCTTCCCTGTATCCTCCTTGCTGGCACGCAAAGCCATCGGGGTGGCGACGGCGTCTGGGCCATACCGCAAGGGACTCAAATCCGACTCCAGTCGGAACCCGAATTGGCGGCAGCGAAATCACGCGCCGCGCGAAAGCTGTAGTACTTTGAGACGATTCGACCGGCTTTCCAGCAACATGTGCAAGTCTCCGTAAACTGCGGAAAGCACATGAGAAAGCTCGATCACAACAGCCGCCACCCATCATTCGCGGTAAACGTTTCCATCGCGGCTGATGTTTTCGGTTGCCTAAGTCCGTCACGATGTATATTATATGCAGGTTGCCGCGTCAATGCCCATTTCTCTCACTTCCGTCATTTTCAGAGCTTCGCCGCAGTATTCCGTTTTGCGGATTCCCTCTTCGATCGCTGTTCGCACATTCATCGCACGCGCTATCCCGCAAAGCGGCGGGCCGCCTCTGCTATTTCACTCGCAAATGCCTGCTGTGAAACGCGATAATGCCCGCTCGCGACCTGTGTCCCGGGAGAGGATCGGATAGCCGGCTCATGAGTCTGACGAATTCACGCGTGGAACGAAACCCTTCGAACATGTTCGACGAAGTGGAACGCGTTCATATTGTCGATTCTCATACGGGTGGGGAACCTACCAGAATAATAGTAAGCGGCGGCCCCGATCTCGGCTCCGGGTCGGTGGCTGAGCAATTAGAATGCTTTCGCCTCAAGCATGATCATCTGCGAAGCGCGCTTGCGAATGAACCGCGCGGATCCGAAGTCGTCGTCGGCGGAATTCTCTGCAAACCGTCCGATCCCGCCAGCGCTGCTGGCGTGATCTTCTTCAACAATGTTGGATACCTCGGCATGTGCGTGCACGGCACAATCGGATTGGTTATTACGCTGGCGTACTTGGGAAAGATCACGTACGGCGATCATCGCATCGAAACGCCGGTAGGCACGGTTACTGCTACTCTCCATGAAACCGGCGAAGTAACCGTTGTCAACGTCGCCAGCAAGAGGACGGCTGCAAAAACTACGATTCAAGTTCCGGGCTACGGCGCTGTGACGGGAGACGTCGCTTGGGCGGGCAATTGGTTTTTTCTGGTCAACAACGATTCCATCGAGTTGACTGCGGCGAACATCGAAAAGCTAACTGAGTTTGCCTGGGCCATTCGCCAGGCGCTGGCCAACAACGGGATCACCGGCTCCGACGGCAAGGAGATTGATCACGTGGAACTCTTTCGCCCGTCCCGGAAGCCCGGTATTCAGAGTCAGAATTTCGTTCTTTGCCCCGGAAAGGCTTATGACCGTTCGCCCTGTGGCACGGGCACCAGCGCCAAGCTCGCGTGCCTGTACGCCGATGGAAAATTGCAGCCGGGAGAAGTCTGGCGGCAGGAAAGCATCGTGGGCAGCATTTTCGAAGGACAGGTTCGGATTGAAGACGGCCAAGTGTTGCCCATTATTAAAGGTTCCGCGTTCATCACGTCGGAGGCTGATGTGATTCTCGATCCGCGCGATCCCTTTCGTAATGGTATTTACCCGTGAACGAGCCGGCCGAGGTCGTGATCGTCGGCGCTGGTATTGTTGGTGCCGCCTGCGCATTGGAGCTAGCCACAGAGGGCTTGCGCGTGCTGGTGATTGACGAAGGTTTCCCCAGCGCTGGATCCACCGGCGCGGCCATGGGCCACATCGTAGTGATGGACGACTCCGAAGCGCAATTTGCGATCACGCGCTACTCTCAAATTCTGTGGGACGATCTGCGAGACCAGCTCCCCAGCGCCGCCGAGTTTGACCCGTGCGGAACGTTGTGGGTTGCCGCCGATGAAGCGGAAATGGGTGAAGTTCGCCGAAAGTTCAATTATTACCGGGAACGCGGCGTAAACGCGGAGATCCTGGATTCGCAACAAGTTTGTGAGGCCGAACCTCGCCTACGCTCTTCGCTTGTCGGGGGGCTTCGGGTGCCGGGCGATTCAGTCCTCTACCCGCCCTGTGCTGTGGGATTCCTGCTGCAGAAAGCTCGCGAGCTAGGAGCACGGATCATCCACGGCAAGCCGGTCAGTGCGATCGGAAAAGGGTCTGTGCGCCTCGCGGATGGAACCAGCTTGTCAGCTGGCTTCATCGTTAACGCAGCCGGCCAGTCCGCTCCCAGACTGACTCCGGGAATTAATGTAAAGCCTCGCAAAGGACACCTGGTAATCACCGATCGCTATCCAAATTTTCTGCATCACCAAGTGGTCGAGCTCGGCTATTTGAAAAGCGCACATTCGCTTACCGCCGATTCTGTGGCGTTCAACGTTCAGCCACGAAAGACGGGCCAGATACTGATCGGTTCGTCGCGCCAATACGGGGCGGAAAATTCGGCGGTGGACGAATCGATTCTCAGTCGAATGTTGCAACGCGCTTTCGAGTACATGCCAGACTTGAGCTTTCTTTCGGCGATTCGCGTCTGGACTGGTTTTCGCCCCGCCACTCCCGACAAACTCCCTTTGATCGGACCTGCACTGGATGATCCTTCGGTATTGATCGCGGCGGGCCATGAAGGCCTGGGCGTCACCACGTCGCTCGCCACGGGCAAGTTGGTCTGCTCGCAAATTCTGGGGCAGCGCGCCGCGATCCCCACCCAGCCGTATTTGCCATCGCGACAAATGACGGCGGAGGCGCATGTCTGAGGGCATCGAAATTCGTGTAAATGGAAAGTCCGTAACCGTTCGTGCGGGGACCACAGTTGCCGTGGCAGTTCTCGCATCAGGCGCGGCCTGCCGCATTTCGGTCTCCGGTCAACCGCGCTCGCCGCTCTGCGGCATGGGCACCTGCTTCGAATGTCGCGTCGTGATTAATAGTGAGCCACAGCGTCGTAGCTGCCAGGTACTCTGCGAAAGTGGGATGGAAATAGAATCCGATGGCTAGCGTCAAGCACCTAACATTCGACGTCGCCGTTGTTGGCGCAGGTCCAGCGGGGATTGCCGCGGCTCTCGCAGCAGCCAATTCCGGCAAAGCGATCGGGTTGATTGACGACAACCCCGCGGCCGGTGGACAGATTTGGCGTGGCGCTCAGAATACCGCTCACCATTCGGCAGCATCCAACTGGTTCGAGCGGCTCAGCAAATCTGCAGTTCAGATCGTGCGGGGCGCGCGTGTCTTTCACGTCGCGGATGGACAGCTGGCAGCAGAGTCTGATGAATCCGCCTTCCAGATCACTTACGGAAAATTGATTCTCGCCACGGGCGCGCGCGAGCTTTTCCTCCCGTTTCCGGGCTGGACGTTACCGAATGTGATGGGTGCCGGCGGCCTTCAGGCGCTGGTGAAATCCGGACTCGATATAGCGGGAAAGCGAATCGTCATCGCCGGAACCGGTCCTCTGCTGCTGGCAGTGGCCGCACACGCGCGCAAATGTGGCGCGAACATCGTCGGCATTTGCGAGCAAACCACTCGTCCGCGCATGGCGCGTTTCGGATTGCAGATGATGCTGGTTCCCGGAAAAGCGGCCGAGGCGTTGCGGTTCGCGTACGACCTTCGCGGCATCCCGCACTGGACCGATTGCTGGCCGGTGGCGGCATTTGGAAATCGTCGGCTGGAGAGTGTGCGCATTTCTCGCCGGGGACACATCAGCGAAATTGAATGTGATTATCTAGCTTGCGGCTTTCACCTCATTCCCAACGTGGAGCTGGCGCGCATGTGCGGCTGTCGTCTACAGCAAGGATTCGTTGAGGTAAACGAAAATCAGCAAACTTCGGTGTCCGGAACATATTGCGCCGGCGAGCCCACGGGAATTGGCGGACTGGAGCTGGCGTTGCTCGAAGGCGAAATAGCCGGCTACGCGGCGACGAATTGGGAAGACCGCGCCAAGCATCTCTTCTCCCGCCGCGCGCGGTACCAAAAGGTAGTGCGCATCCTGAAAGATGCTTTTCCGCTGCGGGCCGAGCTAAAAAATCTCGCACAGCCGGATACATTCGTCTGCCGCTGCGAGGATGTCCCGCAACAGCGTTTGCGCGAACATGGCTCCTGGCGCGCAGCCAAATTGCACGCGCGCTGCGGCATGGGCCCTTGCCAGGGCCGAGTCTGTGCACCAGCTGCCGAATTTCTTTTCGGTTGGGAAATCGACTCCGTGCGCCCACCAGTATTCCCTGTACATTGTTCGAGCCTTGCGGCAATCCCATCGCATTCTGCAGCGCGACATTAAATGGAGGTTTCTGATGAAGTGGAATGGTGTAATGCCCGCGATTACTACTTGTTTTGATCAAAGCGAAAAAGTTGATCACTCGTTCATGGCTAATCACTGCCGCTGGCTGGTGGACAACGGCTGCACGGGCGTTGTTGCGCTCGGCTCGCTGGGTGAAGGCGCAACACTTTCGTTCGATGAAAAGGTAGCGATTCTGCGTAATTGTGTTAGCGCCCTCAAAGGACGCGCTCCGGTGGTAGCGGCAATTTCCGCGCTGTCCACCGCAGAAGCCGTCGCACAGGCCAAAGCCGCGGAAAGCGCCGGCTGCGAAGGGCTGATGGTCCTTCCTCCATATGTTTACAAAGGCGATTGGCGCGAGATGAAGGCCCATGTCGCCGCCGTTCTGAAGTCCACGCCTCTTTCAAGCATGCTGTACAATAATCCTGTTTCGTACGGAACTGATTTTCTTCCTGAGCAGATCCAGGAACTTGCCAACGAGCATCAGAATCTGCATTCTGTGAAGGAATCCAGCACCGACGTTCGCAGGATCAGCGCGATTCGCGGACTCGTTGGCGATCGTCTGATTTTATTTATCGGCGTAGACGACGCCATACTCGAGGGCATCGGAGTGGGCGCTACCGGATGGATCGCGGGCCTCGCCAATGCTCTGCCGCGCGAATCCGTGGATCTGTTCAATTACGGCATGGAAGGAAAATCCGTGCAGGCGTTCGAACTGTACCGCTGGTTTTTGCCGTTGCTGCGTCTCGACACGGTTCCTAAATTCATTCAGCTGATAAAATTGGTGCAGGAAGAGCTTGGTATCGGCAACGCCCGCGTCCGAGCCCCAAAGCTTCAGCTGGCTGGCGCAGAATTGGAATCGACCTTAAAACTGATTCGTCACGCAATTGAAAATCGCCCAAAGAACGCGAGCTCTGCTCTGGCACAAGCCGCAAGGTAAAGGATCTGAATAATGGAATTTTCCGGAAAATCTCTAATCGGATTTCGCGACGGCAATGCCGGGGACGGATCGTTCCAGGCATTCGCACCCGCCACCGGCGAAAAGCTGGAACCGTCCTTTCACTCGGCAACGGGTGAGGAGGTCAACCTCGCGGTCAGACTCGCCGCCGAAGCGAGCGCGTTTTTCGCCCGACTTTCGGGCGCTAAAAAGGCGGAGTTCCTGGAGACGATTGCGTCCAAGATGGAAGCGCAAACTGAGTCGCTGGTTGCGCGCGCGCATCAGGAATCGGCGCTGTCGGTAGCCCGCCTGCAATCGGAGACGGGACGCACCTGCAGTCAGCTCCGTATGTTCGCAAAGGTCGTGCGCGAGGGCTCTTGGGTGAACGCGCGAATCGATCGCGCCGATCCGCAGCGCAAACCGGCTGCGAAACCCGATGTTCGCTCGATGCTCCGCCCTCTCGGGCCAGTCGTAGTCTTCGGAGCCAGCAATTTTCCGTTGGCGTTTTCGGTGGCCGGCGGCGATACGGCGTCGGCGTTCGCGGCTGGAAACCCTGTCATCGTCAAAGCGCATCCAGCACATCCCGGGACCAGCGAACTGGTGGGCCGCATTATCCGCGAGAGCGTGCGCGCCTGCGACCTGCCCGAAGGCGTCTTCTCTTTGCTCTTCGATTCCGGGATTTCCGTCGGCGCCGCCCTCGTGCAGCATCCCCTGGTGAAAGCCGTCGGCTTCACTGGGTCGATTCCCGCCGGCAGAGCGTTATTCGATCTGGCCGTGAAGCGCCCTTCGCCCATTCCGTTTTACGGTGAAATGGGCAGCACCAATCCCACTTTTATTCTTCCCGGTGCGCTCGCCGCTCGTGGCGAAAAGATCGCGGCGGAGCTCTATGGCTCGTTTACGCTTGGCGCTGGGCAATTCTGCACGAAGCCCGGACTGATATTTCTCTCCGAAGGAAAACCCTCGGAGACCCTTGTAAACGTGCTCGGAGGCAAAGTCGCGGAATCTTCGAAGTTCACTCTGTTAACTTCCGGAATCAGCGCGTCGTACGGCCGCGAAATTCGCGACCGCAAGAATCGTGAGGACGTAACCCTGGTCGCCGAAGAAAAATCAACGGGTGCGGCAACTTCTTTTGAAGCCGGCGCCACGCTATTCCAGACAGATATTACTTCGTTCCTCGCCAGCCCCGATCTTTCCAATGAAGTCTTCGGTCCGGAAACGCTTCTCATACGCTACTCGAAGAAGGAGCAAATTCTGGAAGCCGCGCGCAGCCTCCACGGCCATCTCACCGCCACCGTTCACGGCACCGAGCAGGACATCGTGGAATTCGCGGAGCTCATCGCCATCCTGGAAAATAAAGTTGGGCGAATCATCTACAATGGCTATCCCACCGGTTTGGAACTCTGCGATGCCGTCGTTCATGGCGGACCCTACCCTGCGAGCACCGATTCCCGCACGACCTCCGTTGGCACCCTGGCGGTTTTTCGCTTCGCTCGCCCCGTCTGCTATCAGGATTTTCCAGACGTCGCCCTGCCGGACGAATTGAAAAATGAAAATTCTCTTGGCATCTGGCGCATGGTGGACGGACAATTGACACGCTAGCGATCATGATAGATGATCACGGGCAGGGCGATTTCCTGACCCGTAGCTAGGCTGGAAATAGTCGCGGGTCGGCAAGCGCGGGCGACGCAAATCTGAGATCTCAGAGCTAGACTGCTCCCCGCCCCGATCCAGATCAAGAAGGTTACGTAACTAACTATGCCAAAACCTCAATCTAAGTTCGCTCCCGCTCCGGCCCACGAACACGCCGCGTCTAGAAAATCCGACGCCATTCCTCGTCAGTCTCTCGCCGCCGCGGTGGTCGAGCGCCTGCGAGAGAAGATTCTGCACGGAGAACTGCGTGAAGGCGAGCAGTTGCGTCAGGATGCCATCGCCGCCGAATTTCAGATCAGCCGGATCCCCGTCCGCGAGGCTCTGAGCCATCTGGCCGCGGAAGGGCTGATTACCATCGTTGCCAATCGCGGTGCCGTCGTTTCCGCTCTTTCTCCCGACGAAATCATGCAGTTGTTTGAGACGCGCGCGGTGCTGGAATGCTACATGCTTCGCCAAGCTATCCCGAATTTCACGGAGAAGGATTTCCAGGGCGCCGCCGAAATTCTCCAGCGTTTCGAGGAATCGCTTGAAAACGACGCTGACGTAAAATCATGGGGCCAGTGGAATTGGGCTTTCCATTCTGCGTTGTATGGGCCCGCGAATCGTCCCGTGATGCTTGCGGTCCTCAAGACCCTCAACAATAATTGCGACCGCTACACTCGCTTGCATCTAGTGTTCACTCGCGACTTGCACGTGGCCGGCAAAGCGCATCGAGAGCTGCTGGACGCGTGCCGCACCAAAGATCCGGATGTCGCATCCAACGCTCTGTGGAAGCACATCACCACCGCGGGTGAATATCTGAAAGAATTCATCCAGCGCCGACGCGAGCAGCATTCCTGACCTTGTCGTAAACGGATCGCCCCGTTGTGCCGATTGGGCCACGGTGCACGCCAGGAAGCATTTTCAGTCTACGGCAGGCGCAACTCGCGTGATTTTCACCACGACACTCGCCGCGTCCACTGGAACCACGATGCTTTTTTCATCGGCCCCCGCGCTATCAAGTTTCTGCGCCGCCTGGCTTCCCACGAATACCTGATAGCTCCCGGCAGGCAGCCCTGCAACTCGTACGGCGGTCTCGTGCGGCCGGCCTGCACGATTTTCCAACGTAAATTTTATTTCTCCTAATCCGTCAGTGAACGAAACCGCTTGCCCCTTAGCGAAGCCGTCGCGTCCGAGCAGTATGTGCAATCTTTCACTTCCGCGCAGAATGTGGAAACGCACACGTAAGCCATCTCGCGGGATCACTTCCGTGACCTTCCCATTCCTTTGCAGCTCTCCCCCATACGCATACAATTTGAAAATCGGATCATCCACTACTACGGTCGCGGCCGTGCGCAACGCTCCTAGAAATCCCAGGTCAATTTCGCCGTCATACCACCACGGTCCCCGGCCCATTTCCTTGTTGCCCAGCCACGCGTGTCCCCAAGGCCGCGGCTCGAAACCCCCGCTCGCTCCGCCATCATTATTTTTTCCCGGATACCAATACCCGTAGTTCGAATCCGCCGTTCCGGAATTTAGCAGCGCCCAGGAACTCAAATAGGAAGCGTAGCCCAGCCGCGCGTATGGATACGGATCGCTCGCGAAATACAACCCGTAGTCCAAAACTGCCCAACCGCCCATCTGCGCCATGTAACTCAAGGTGTAGCTCGCGTTCCCCGCTCCGCGATAATCGCTCCCCAAATCGTAATATGCCGGCTCAAGCCAGCCGCGGCACGCCAGGTTTAGCGCCATCTGCTCGTTTAGAAAAGTTACCGCATCCCCGTATTTCACGGCATTTCGTAGGTCGCCCGCCGGCAATCCGGGCGGCGCATTCTCGCCGGGCTTTACCGCGTGCGCCACTGCATATTTCGCGAATGCGTGCGTTGATTCGAATCCCGTAGAATCGAACGGATATTCCGAAGCATACAAATTGGGATGGCCGTTGATGAAATGTTCCGCTTTTTTCTCCCACTCCGCCCGCAGCCATTCGGCCTGGTCTGCGTGCCCGTTTTCGGCGAGCGCCCAGATCAAGTCCGGGATCACTAGCTCGTCGTACGTTCCGGTTTCGTAGGGAGACCACTTCAGGATTTCCATCGGCACGGTGAAAAATGCCTTGGCTGTACCGAACGCGCGCTCCAGATATCCGTCCGCGTTCAGATACTTGGTCATGTTCGGATAATCTCTCGCCACCTGGTACATGTTGTAGTAAAGAAGCACCACGTGCGGATAATCGTAAATCCTCCAGATGTGCTTCTTCCCGGTCTGGTCGTCCTTCGCACTGTCGCGATTCACCTTCCAGTTCGGAATTCCGTAAATCGCGTAGGGATACGGTTCCTTATCCGTCTGCTGCAGCCCGCCCCACACGAATTTCTTTATGTACAATTCCACCGCATCGATTTCCTGCTGCGACGGGTAATAGATATTTTCACCTGCGATATACGGCGCCTTTCCCAGCGCCGGATCATCAGAAGCCACCGCGTAGGATTGCAGTCCGTCCAAATCGTCGGGGCTGCGCAATATTTCATGCTTCATGTCCCACTGCGAAATCAGGCCGTAATACCACAGCTTCGGATCTACCCACTGTTCGTGCGTCACCATGAACGCCGCGCGCTTCTTGAACAGCGTCTCCAGCGGCTCAGTGACGAAAAATTCGAGCGACAAATACCGCCCTCCTCCGTACTTCACTTTAAGCAGGTTTTCTCCAAGTCGCTTGAACTGCACCCGATAAACGTGCACATCCTTCCCGTTTTCACCTACATATTCGACTTTGGTCTGCTCCGGATGCTCCGGCACAATTTCCGTGATCTTGTTCCGCGTGCGCAGCGAGAACATCGTCGACAAGTCCGACGGCACCGTCATCCCCGGAACCACGTTTACGTCGAACAGACCTTCTTCATACAGCACGTCGCGCACTCCGTTGTAATCGGGAGCCCAGCGAAATCGGAATCCGTAATGCGCAGAATCGCCCGCCGAGCCTTTAGGCTTCAAAATGAGCTTCGTGTTCGGCAAACGCCAGTTTCCGCCCTTCGCTCGCAATTCTTCGCCGCTTGCCGCCGAGTGGATGTAGGGCGCGTACCCGCGGTCCATCCGTGTCGCATCAAAATATTCCAGTGACGTTCCAGGCTGCGGGGTCATCACCAGATACGGTCCCTCAGCGTTCGGGCGCATCCAGAAAATGAAAGAGCCGTTCTCGCCGATAAAATAGTGCGGGAACACGCGCTTGGTGTACGTTTCGGTCTTGTCCCAGGTATAGTTGGTGTTGAACCTCAGCGGTAGCCCCAGATCCCCGATTTCCAATTCGTGGTCGCTATTGTTCTGCAAGGAGATCGTCCAGACTAGCGCGTCGCCGTCCAGGCGGAATTCCTCGTGCACCGCCAGATTTTCGATGGGCCTCACCTTCTTCACCTCGTCGTTTATCCGCCATTCATAAATCCCTGCGGTCGCGTCACTCTCCAGTTGCGCTTCAATCCGCAGCGCCGGAGTAGTCACCGGCGCGAAGGTCGCCTGTGAATATTGATCCGCCAACACCGAGTAACCCTTCGTCGCGCTCACTTCTTTCCAAGTGGCTCCATCGCGATATAGCACGCGCCAAGATTTCGGCAACTTGATCGGCGCATCCGGATTTTCTTCTTGCGCCCAATACACCTCCGCTGACGATACCTTTTGCGGCAACGCAAAATCGTACTCCACCCACTCCGCTGTCCCCTTTTTCCCGCGCCACACAAATTTTGGTACACCGGCCTCGCGTGAATTCGTCGGCTCGATCTGATCGTTCAGAGCCCACACTTCCCAAGGTTCCACGGAAGCGGTCGCCTTGCTGGCTGTCGCAATGGTCGGTACGAGTTCTCCCACCGTATACTTGATCGTGGTTTGCCCAGCTCCCGCAGTCGCGGGATCAATCACCGCGGCGGACGCGTGTTTCCATTCCTGCTGTCCCACTTTGCGGTAGCGAATCACCAAATCGCCCAAGCTTCGCGCCGGTGCAATGTATTCCGTGTCGTACTTATCCTGAACGCGCTTGATGCTCGCGACGCCGGAAGCGGAGGTGCTCACCTGGAATTGCTCGTTTTTGAGTGTTGCCTGAGCTGGACAAACCTCTGGAACTGCGACGATTACGATGAAAACCAGCGCGAGGAATCGCATGCGCATGGAGATCTCCTTGGCGACCGAAATTAACAATATACTTTATACGGGTGACTGACAAGCTCTGGCTGGCCGCTTGGCCCGACCGCCTTCGCTCAATGAACACCATTGAGTCGTCTCTAGGTCTGTCGCCCCCCCGATTCGCCCTTTCTTCATTTCCGCAAATCGCATCCACCAAAATCCGTTGTTGACGAGTAAACGTTTCCCCGTAGATACTCGTGCCGCCCGGTCGCCAGCGATTCGGCCAAGTATGCGATTCATCGTCCGAATGATGGTAAACGGTGTGCGGCGAAAACGGAGACACTGCGATGACGATCAAGCTTCCGGCAAGGCGCAATTTCCTGAAGGATGGCATGGCTGCGGCGCTCGGTGCTGCTGCGTTCCCGCTAGTCAACGCCTCTCCACTCTGGGGCAAGTCCGCGACAGCGACGGCGCCACAAGCGTCAACGCCAGCAAGCGCGCGCATCAAAATTGACTTCGATCGCCAGATCGGCAAGATTGACCGCAACATCTACGGCAACTTCATCGAGCATCTCGGGCGTTGCATCTACGGCGGAATTTACGAGGAAGGCTCGCCGCTTTCGGACAGCGATGGTTTTCGCAAGGACGTCCTGGAAGCGGCGCGCGGCTTGCACATTCCGCTGCTGCGCTGGCCGGGCGGAAATTTTTCATCTGGATACAACTGGAAAGATGGCGTGGGGCCGAAAGACTCGCGCCCTCGTCGCTGGGACACCGCCTGGCAGGCCGAGGAATCGAATCGCTTCGGCACCGATGAGTTTATTCAATACTGCCGGAAGCTCGGTTCTGAGCCTTACATCACAGTGAATATGGGAACCGGCACCATGCAGGATGCCGCGGACTGGGTTGAATATTGCAACGGGACCATGAACACCGCCTGGGCCAATCTGCGCAGAAAAAATGGCCATCCCGAACCCTACAACGTCAAGTATTGGGGCCTGGGAAATGAAATTTATGGATCCTGGCAGGCCGGCCACAAAACTGCGACAGCCTACGCTGACCTCGCGTTGGAATTCGCCAAGATGATGCAGTGGGTGGATCCCACGATCAAGCTCATTGCCTGCGGAGGAAATAACGCTGCTTGGGACCGCGAGGTCCTGGAGCGCCTCGTGGACGTCGTGGACTACATTTCGCTCCATCACTACGGCGGCAGCACCGACACGCCAAAAGAAATTCATGATGCCAGCAAACTCGAACATGAGGTTCAGGTGCTCGACGCCGTCATTACTTCCGTGGCTGGCAAAAACGAAAAGAAGGAACGCGTTAAGATTGCCGCCGACGAGTGGAACATCTGGTTTCGCTCCTGGTTCAAACGCGGCGACGACCACAAGCTAGAAGAAGTTTACAATCTGCGCGACGCTCTCTGGGCCGCCTCTGCGCTCAACATCTTTCATCGCAATTGCCGCACAGTGCAGATGGCCGATCTGGCTCAGCTCGTAAACGTGATCGCTCCGATCCTGGCCAACCCCACAGGGATCGTCCTGCAGACGATTTACTTCCCGCTGCAGCTCTACGCCCAATATTCCGGCAATGTCGCTCTCGATGCGTTCGTGCGTTCGGACACGTTCCCCGATATGCCGGACACGCCATACCTCGACGTCTCGGCCACCACGGACGATGGCGGCCAAAAGTTAACTCTGTCCGTCGTCAATCGTCATCCCACTTCGGATATAACCGCGGACATCGCTATCGAGGGATTCAAATTGCAGCCGTCGGGTGATTTATACGAGGTAAATGGACCAAGCCTCGATTCGACGAACACATTCGCTGAACCGAAGAACGTGGGCATAAAGCGCAGTTCATTTTCCGGAGCCGGCCCGGCGTTCCATCAGAGGTTCCCGGCCCACTCACTTACGGTGCTAACGCTTCATTCATAGCGCGCGAATTGGCGGCGCAGGCCAGGGGGGACTCGGGGTACGGCTACTGACCGAACGCGCCGTCCTCGCGCAACACCAGCAATAGTTTCCCGTCACGAATCTCAGGACGATCCAGCGAAATCGCGCCGCAATCTTTCACCACCCAATCCGCGCCAGCTTCCCGCAGTTCTCGCCCTGCCATCGTCGTGCACAACGCAATCACTCTCGCGCCGGCTGCTTTTCCAGATCGCACCCCCGCCGGCGCATCCTCCACCACCACGCAATCCTCCGCCGCAAATCCCAGCACATCTGCTCCCTTCAAATAAGGATCCGGCGCCGGTTTGCCGTTTGTAATGTCACTCGACGTGACAAACACTTCTGGCCGCGGCAATCCGCTCGCCTTCAACCGCACTTCTGCCAGCCGTCGCGTGCACGAAGTCACGATCGTCCATCTCGCGCGCGGCAACGCACTCAATAATTCCCGCGTTCCCGGCAGCGGCACGATTCCGTCCAAGTCAGCAATCTCGCCGCGCTCGATTTCTTGGTTCTCCGCGATAGGATCGCCGTTCGGCAGATACTCGCGAACCGTCATGATGCTTGGCCGCCCGTGCGCCCGATGCACCACCTCCGCGGGATCGAATCCGTGTCGCTGCGCGAAACGCGTCCACACGCGCGCCACCGCCGGGGTGGAATCAATGAGAACTCCGTCCAAATCAAAAAGCAGTCCAGCACAAGAAATCCGCATCATCCGCAGCTCCGCGTGCGCGTCATGCATCAATCATTCGTTCTTGCGAGCACAAGAATCCATCCAGCATACGGACGCTATAGCTTTTCCGCAAATCAATGGTTTGGATTTCGCCAACAGATAAAAGGAAGGATGTCACGCACGGAAGGTTAATTCGTTTTTTCCGCCGTGTGTGCGTGTGACATTTGACTGGCAGAGATTCGAATCAGCGCGGGCAGCACATCGCCAACATTTCCGCCCCTCGACGCTCCGCCAAATTCGAAATACAATCTCCGGTACAGAGAGTACAACTCGTCGTAAATCCCCTGCGCTTCCTTTTGCGGGTGGAAAACAGTGTGCGGCGGGCAAATCTGTTTCTGCGCTTCTTCGATCGTCTTGAATGTCCCCGCTGCCAGAAACGCAAAAATCGCCGACCCGAGGCTGGTCACTTTCTTGCTCGGGACTAGCACCGGCCTGCCCAGCACGTTCGCGTACACTTGATTCAATACTGGATTGCTCTGCGGAATCCCTCCGGCATTGATCACCCGCTCGATGCGTGTACCATATTCGGCCATGCGATCCAGAATCACGCGCGTATGAAACGCCGTTCCCTCGATCGCCGCAAAAAGTTCATCCTGTGCTGTATTCTGCAGGTTCCACCCCAACGTGATCCCGCGAAGATTTGGGTTCACCAGCACTGTGCGGTCGCCGTTGTCCCAGGTCATGCGCAGCAGACCCGTTTGGCCCGCGTGGTATTTGTCGAGTCCGGCGCTCAATTGTCCGATGGTCGTGTTGGCTCGGCGCGCGATCGCCTCAAAAATATCTCCCGTAGCGGAAAGCCCGGCCTCGATTCCCGTGTAGCCCGGATGTACGCTGCCCTTCACCACGCCGCAAACTCCGGGCACCAGCTGCGTCTGGCTCGAAATTCCGATGATGCATGTGGACGTCCCCACAACGTTCGCCACATCTTTTTCCTGCGTGCCCGCCCCAATCGCATCCCAATGTGCGTCGAAAGCACCCACCGGTATCGGAATTCCGGCGCGCAATCCCAGCTTCTCGGCCCAGTCGGGTGACAACGTTCCAGCGATCTTGTCGGAAGTTTCGTACTGTCCTGCAAGTTTCGCCCGCACGCCAGCCAGCAGCGGATCCAACTTGGTGAGAAATTCCTCGGAAGGCAGCCCGCCCAGGTCCGCATGCCACAGCCACTTGTGCCCCATTGCGCAAATACTGCGTTTCGCTTTGCTAGGATCGCTAACGCCGCAGAGCGTGGCCGCGACCATGTCGCAGTGCTCGAATGCGCTCGCGAATTTGCCGCGTTTATCGGGGTTGTGGCGCAACCAATGCAGCAGTTTCGCAAATCCCCATTCGGAGGAATACACGCCGCCGCACCAGCGAATCGCTTCCAATCCCTCGCGGTTGGCCAGTTCCGTTATTTCTGCAGCTTCGGCCTTTGCGCGGTGGTCGCACCACAAATAATAGTCGTCGAGCGGCGCCATCTTGGAATCCACCGGCACGACGGACGATCCCGTCGTGTCCAGCGCGATCGCTTCCACGTCCTCACCCCGTACTCCCGCTTTCTTCAGAGCCTCACGTGTAGCCAGAGCCAGCGAGCGCATGTGATCTTCGTGCGACTGCGTCGCAAATTCCGGGTCTTCGCGTTTGCGATGCAATGGATATTCGGCCACTGCGGATTCCAGCGTGCCCTTCTTGCTGTCCACGATCGAAACGCGAACGCTCAATGTCCCGAAATCTACGCCAGCAACAATCGCCATAGGAATCTGCGCCCCTGTCCGTTAATTTTTGTGCCAGTGCATCTCCCAGCCGAGATCACGAACCGCGGCCTCAACTCGCAGAATTCATTTGCTGCCCGCGGCGCCCGATTCGGCGGCTTTGGATTTTTTTCTGCGCGCGCCTTTCGGAGCCAGGGCGGTGGAGTCACGAAGAACCAGGCTGGTTCGAAGCATATATTCGGTGCCCGTGGGTGAAGGAGATTTCCGCCGGACTTCCGCCAGAAGCGCGTTGAATGCCAGGCGTGCAATTTCCGCTTGAGACATTTTTACCGTGGTCAAAGGGGGAATGACGAACTGCGCCAGGCGGATATCGTCAAACCCCACCACCGATAGTTCCTTCGGGACGTGTATCCCCTGGGCGTAGCTTTCGCGCATCACTCCCAGTGCCGTCATGTCATTGGAACAAATCACAGCGGTGGGGACCTGTTGAAGACTAAACAGCTTTTGCATCGCTTCGATGCCACCCTCCATGGTGTGATTCCCTTCCACCACGTGCTGTGGGTCGACTGCCAGACCGATCTCACCCATCGCTTGCATGAACGCGTGTTGCCGGGCAATCGCGGTCTTCAGCGTCAGCGGGCCGGAGACGAATGCGATCTTCTCGTGGCGCAAGGCGGCCAGATGCTGCACTGCTTGCCGCAGCCCGTTCAGATAATCGATCTTGATGGTGCTGATGCGTGGAAGCCGCGGTCCCACGTCAATAAACACTAGCGGCACATTGCGCGATTTCAGGTCGTCGAAAAGCGCTTCTTCCATTCCGAACGTCACCACCGCGACGCCTTCCACTCGCCGTTCGATCATCCGCCGGACGGAGAGCGCCATCCGGCCGGGGTCGTGCACCGTGGAAGTCGTGAGAATCTCGTAATTGTTCTGAACCGCGATGTCCTCGAATCCCTGCACAATTTCGGGAAAAAACGGATTGGTAATCTCTGACACGATCAAACCAAAAATCCGGCTGCGTCCGGAGACCAGCGCGCGCGCCTGAGTGTTCGGGTAATAACCCAGCTCCTCGATCACTTTCCAAACACGCCGTGAAAGCTGCGGTGTTACGGTCGGCACACCATTGATGGTGCGCGACACAGTAGCGATCGAAACTTTGGCGAGCTTCGCAACTTCGTGGATACTCACTTCCTATCTCCCGTAGCGCGTGGCACGTATGATCCGCTTCGATTGCACTTCCGTCAACCTGCAAGCGATGACAATTGCGTTCGCGAATAATCTCGACGAAGGGCCGTTGCAGTCTTGGTTTATCCTTCTTCGTCAACCTCCGCGCTCCGCGTGCTCGTCTTCCAGTAAACCGCGTATCGCTCGCCAAAAATCCGATTGAGCGGAATCAGCGTCGTCGAATTTTTCTGGCCTACGGTCTGAAATGTCAGTGGCTGCCCCTTCACCGGCTCCGCCCAGGTGACCTCCCGAACCTCTTGCACCGATTTCGCGACGATGTTCGCGCTCCCCTTCGCTTCAGCATTCGGAGGAGACAACTGCGTCGGCCCATGATCCGGATCGTATTGCATCTCTTTCGTCAGTCCGTCGGTCCCCAAGCGTGCAGCCAGGACGATTGGGCCGTACAACGCGGCCACCTGCGTCGGATCGCCGAGCAGCGGTTCGGAGTGCAGCCGCATCGGCAGCTTCACTTCCACTCGATCGCCATCCACCCACTCCCGCGTGATTCTCAAATAGCTTCCTGGGCTGGAGAAAACTGGCAATGCTTTCCCGTTGACCTCCACCGTCCCGCCGTCCACCGCCCAGCTCGGAATTCGGATGTTGATTCCGGCTGTGATTGGCTTTTCCGCTTTCACCACGAGGCTGGTGCCCTCTTGTTCGGGAAAGTTCGTGGTCTGACGAACGATAAGCCCCTTCTCCGGCCAACGAACCTCCGAGGCGATAAAAAGATTCACGAACACATCGTTCTCGTTGTGCGAATAAATGGTATCGGTAAATTTCGAGAACTCTTCCACGCCGGTTCCCGTGCAGCACCAGAACGAATTGAACTGTGAATGAAAAAACTTCCAGTAGCCGGTTTGCAGCGGGAAATAATACATTTTCATTCCGTTTTCCGGATGCTGCGTTCCCAGGCGCGAATTGAATAGCGTGCGCTCGTAGTAGTCCATATACCGCGGGTCCGCGCTCCACTGGTGCACATGGCGTGTGAGCTTCAGCATGTTGTAACCGCAGCAACACTCTTCCGACCACAAGCTCAACGCCTTCGACAAATTCCCCGCGTCCGTATCCCAGCCTTCACCATTGCTCGTCCCACCCGTTACGTACGAGCGTTCCTGCGTCACTTCTTCCCAAAAATATTTCGATACTTCATGGTAGTAGGAGTCGCCGCTCAGTTCGTATCGCCGTGCTGCGCCGATTACCTTGGGGATGTTGGTATTCGTGTGCAGACCCTTGAGTTCGTCCCGGTGGCCGGCCAGAGGCCCAAAGAAATCCGGCTGCTCGAATCGCGTCGCCGTCCGAAAATATTGCCACTTCCCGGTGATCGCACTCAGGTTGTACAGCGCTTCATTCGTTCCGCCGTACTCGGTCTTCAATATGCGCTGCATGTGGTCGTCGCTGATGCCATTTGTCCAGTGGCCCATCCACCCGGCCATTCCCTCTGCCACCGCCAAGGCTTGTTTCGATTGGCAGTACGTGTACATGTCTAGATTTCCCGCCAGGATTTTGTGCAGCGTATAAAACGGCGCCCAGACTGGTTTGCCTTCGCTCAGCCGGTCAAAGAAACTCTCGGGAAATGCACTCAGGTAGCCGTTGCCCTTCGCTGCCTGGCATTTCGCCAACTCGGCCACCACTGCTTCGCCCTTCGCTTTCAACTCCTCATCGCCGGTGCTAGCGTATGCCAGCGCGCACGCCGATAGAAAATGTCCCGTGAAATGTCCGCGCAGTTCGCAGTCCGGAGCTTCCCACCCGCCCAAAGGTTCCGCTGAACTGGCTATGCCCGCATTCACGCGAAAATTGTGTACCAGGCGGTCCACTGGAAGAGAATGTAGGTATTGCAAGTTCAACTTCGTGCCATCCAGGAAAGGACCATCCAGCAGGCGCACTTGCGTCATGGGAAACGGCGTGGCCAGCAGCGTTACGCGAGGCTCTGGACCGTGAGGACGTCCTCCTTGCAACAGAACGTTCTCCAGCGTACTGCCTGCGAACGCTTCCGCCGTTTTCGGCAGGCATGCCAGCGCCGCCGACGACATCACCGTGGAAACAAATTGCCGACGCGAGACACCCTTGGGAAACTTCACGTTACCCTCCGTGTTCTTGCCAGAACCTGCGATCTTGCAATTCTCAGCGCACTTTGAGGAAGCGTTTACTCTGACCCCTGCGGCGGCACGACACGTGATGCTCGGTCACTGCTCTTTTCCGCGCGGATGATCGGGAAGTCAGCTGTCATGAAGAACCGCTTACGAAATATATCTGATTGAGATTTTTATGCAAGCACTTTACCCGCGGCAAGGCCACTGTAACCTGCTGTAAATAAGT
This sequence comes from uncultured Acidobacteriota bacterium, assembly GCA_963748395.1. Taxonomy (GTDB): domain Bacteria; phylum Acidobacteriota; class Terriglobia; order Acidiferrales; family UBA7541; genus Palsa-295. The sequence continues at coordinate 35,879 of CAVVIP010000002.1, forward strand.
ATGTTACAAGCATGACGACTCATAGCTTTCGGCGGGCAGAGTCCCCGGATTCGGCGCAAGACGTGCCCCTCGCCCCACGCCTAGCTCCGGCCGCACCACGCAAAATCCCACCGAGACCGACGGAGCGAGCCTCTCGATTTTCACAGTAATGATTACCTCCAGACCTTTGCGGAGAGCAGCGGAGCAGGCAATTCAGGATCGCGAGCACTTTGTACTCGGGCCAAAAAAATCACGCGTCCGCTGGATGCCATATTCGACATCCAGCGAACGCGCGGTAGGGTGGACCTGGCCGCAACAAACTAGAACAGCAGATTCAACCGGAACTCGATTTCGCGCGCTCCGTTGTTAGCCGGACTATTCGGGTAATAAACCGAGCCCGCGGTACCGAAACCAAAGCCGTTGATGTTCACGCCCGGCGTTGGTCCGAAGTTCGGATGGTTCCAGGCGTTCAGGAACTCGCTTTGGAACGTGAGGTGGAATCGCTCGGTCAGCGGTATTGACTTGGTGATGGCGATGTCCTGGTTGAAGTAAGTCGGGCCATGCAACCATGGATTCAGAGCAAAGGTGCCGGGAGTGGTGTTGGGAGTGATGTAGGCCGTGTTTGCCCCGCCGCCTGCGCCACCATTCGCCAGATACTTCGGATTGATGATGTCCACGAACGTCTGGCCCGGAACGTGGTACACGCCCACCGAACTCTGTAGCTGTCCCTGGGTCACTCCGTTCAGATTCACACCGCTGTCACCGAAGTCGTTGAACGTGGACGAAATGTTACCGTTGATGGACTGAACGCCTAGCAGCTGGAACGGCTCGCCACTCTGCTAGCGTCACGATCGTTCCCACTGACCATCCACCGACAAGCTTGTCCACCCAGCCAGTCTGGTTCGCGAACTGCTTGCCGGAACCGAAGGGCAGGTCATAGGTGCCGTTCGCGTGGAACGAATTTCGAATGTCGAACGGCAATGGCCCATAGCTCTGGCGCAGATTGCGCAGAGAGAACTGGTTGAAAACGCCCGTCCAGGAATTCTGCGTGTTGATGCCCAGCGTGTGGCTCCAGGTGTAGTTCACGTCGAACTGCATCCCGTGCCACTGTTTCTGGCGGAAGTCGATCTGCAGGCCGTTGTAATTCGAATAACCGGCCGCTGTCGTGAGCCCCACATCCTGTCCCGAGTTCAGCGGGTTCATCTGGAAGTAGTTGATCGGTTGGGTCCCGCCGGCGCCCGTGTAGCCACCATTCGCCGCGCAGGGAGCGAACGTCGTCACGATGTTGCAGAAGTACGTCGGGCTACCGCCGGGTCCGCCCGCCATCGCTGTGGCCAGTCCGCCGGCCGCGCCCTGTTGCAACATCGCAATGAATGTTGAGTTCCCGTAACCTTGCGCCGTGGGCACGCCCGTAAACGCCGCGTCGAAGATCGGCGTCGGACCCTGCCCGGCCAGTCCGTTGTTCGCGAAGGAATTCGGATTTCCGGCCGCGGTGTTAATTGCCAGGTTCGTTTGTGCCTGCTGGAACTGCGGCAGGAATCCAGGGTTTCCGTTTCCACCAAAAATGTTGACCTCATCCTCGAACACGTTCAGCCATTGATGCACGCTGTGGCTGCCGATGTAGCGGAATTCGATGGCGTTGTTCCGGCCAATCGGACGCTGAATGCTGAGGTTCCAGGATTCGGTGTACGGTTGCTTGATGGTCTGATCAATCGCGCCCAACGCAATTCCGGGGTTGAAGATTTGCTGGTATGGATACACGAACGTCAACCCAGCTTCGGGATACGTCGGCGTGTAGCTCGGCGTCAGGTTTTGGTAAGGGGGAAATGGTGCCCCCAGCGGCAGACGTCCCGGGTTTGAATTGGCCCGCTGAAGTTGGCGTAAGGCTGTCAACCAGCTGATTGTTCTGGTAGAAAAACGCGCCGTAGTCGGTGGCCGCGTCCCAGAAAAACTGGTACGGTTCCATGTACTTCCTGAAGGCAAAGCCCGCTCGGACTACCGTTTGTCCTTGCGCCGTCAATTTACCCATAAACCCGTCGGTGAACGCCGGACTCCACGCGATGCCGATCTGGGGCTGGGGACTAACGTACCAGGGGTTATATTGGCTCCCTCTCGCCTCGAACAGCGGGTTTTGATCCCCGGTTAGCACGCCAGGTTTGAACTGGTTGCCAGCGCCGGAAGGTCCCCATACACCGTCCAGAGTCACGCTCTCGTACACGTTCTTCAGGTCGTGGTCGTCACCCGTGAAGTCCCAACGCAATCCGTAATTTAGCGTGAAGTTGGGTTTTATTTTGAAGGAGTCCTGGAAGAACATGCCCGCAGGCTTTCTGCACTTCATCGAGCACGAACGGTGCCGTGGATTGCTCGTATTGTTTGGTCTGGGCGTTGAGGGGGAATGCAGTTCGTACGGCATAGCCGTTCGTGGCCCCAATGTCTCCCGAAAGAATCGCGTACAACTGTTCGCCTTCCGTCTGCTGGGTGGGACTGGCAAAATTAGCCGACAGCGCGCTCGCCATCGGGTTCAACGCAGGATCGCCCGTGGCCAGCCCCAAATTCGTGAACGCTATGCCCGAAGGCGGATTCCAATAATGGTCTTGCTCGTGATACCACGAAAAACCGAAGTTAAACGTGTGCGCGGCATGTTGCCACGTCATGGTGTCGGAAGCATTGAAAAGCGGGTAATACGTGGACGTCGGCTGCTGGAAGAGGTCCCCAGACATGTTGCCGTTGTAGTTTGGCAGATTCCACTGCACGTTTTGGCTCGAACCCACTGTAGGTGCCAATACTCCTGCACCGTAGATATTCCAGTTGTACAGAAAACCGCCATGGAACTGGTTCACTAGAGTCGGCCGGATCGTCCAGTCGAATCCAAACGCTGCCGTGTAGGCTCTCCACTTGTTGGCGCCTTCTGAGTCAGAGAACGCCGACCCAGGAAACCAAGGAGCGGTCGCACCGGGCTGGTTAAATTGCGTCATGTTCCACGCAATGCTCAACCGAATGTTCTGTGTTGCGTTGTAATCCACGCGCACGGTCGGGAAGTAGTACGTTTGCGGACTGGCTACCTGAAACGTCAATAATTGAACGTTTGGGTCACCCGCAACCGGCGTCAGCGCTCCTTGACTGAGAATTCCATTGATCTTGCTTTGTTCGCCGGCGACAACGGTATTTACCGAGTTCGGGAGGGCGTTCATTGCGGCAACGCTGGTCGGTGTTCCCATCAATTGCACCGAGTGGGGATTCCCGTCCGTCCCAGTAAAGGTGAATAAGCCGCTCTGCGCCGCAGTCGTCAGCACGTTGTTCGTCGTGCTGTACGATCCCGGCTGCTTGGACATGGCGAAGCCGCCAAAGAAGAACAGTTTGTCCTTCAGAATCGGACCGCCGATCGTGCCGCCAAAATCATTCAGAATTAGATGGTTCCGGCCCACTCCCGCAGCGTTGTTGGCCCAGCTATTGGCGTTCAATCCGTCATTCTGATAGTTGTCGAAGATGCGGCCGTGATACGCGTTCGTGCCGCGGCGCGTAATGAAGTTCACTTGCATATTCGTCGCGCCATATCCCTGGTTCACATCCAGTTGGTCCGTCTGCACCGTCATTTCCTGAATGTCTTCCAGGCGCGCTTGCATCGCCGGTTGCTGGTTGCCGGAGAACTTCATGCGGCTCGTGCTGGAAATCACGCCGTCCACGTTGTTTCCCTGCGCAATCACCGGCAAGCCGTTCCACGTTCCGTTGCCGTTCCCCGGCAGTCCGCTGAATCCGCCGGACAGAAACGATAGCTGGCTGACGTCGCGCCCGTTCAGGGGCAGATCCTCCAGCTGTTTCATGTCGATCGTCGGTGCTGAGAGCGTCTGAAGTTGCTTTCCACCAGCGGAGTTTCGTTTTCACGTACCTCTACCGTCTCGCTCTCTTGACCAACCTTCAGATTCACCGAGATGTCCGTCACTTGCGTCGCGTGCACCGTAATGTCGGTGAATACCTGAGTTTCGAAAATCCTTCTTCGCCACCGTCAGCTTGTAGGTTCCCAGCGACAGGTTGACGAACGTGTAAGTTCCATCCCCAGACGTGACCGCAGTGCGCGTGTCATTCGTCGAAGAGATCCTGCAGCGTCAATGCCGTGCCCGGCACCACCTTGCCTTCCGAATCCAAGACGATCACGTTGACCGATCCCTGGCTGGCGGCCTGTCCCCACGCCGGTCGGACGCCAAACGCCACAACAGCTAAACAGCACGCCAGCACGCCGAAAAAGAATTTCGCAGAGAAACTACGCGACATATTTCCTCCTTGTTCACTGCCGGAACTTTTGCGCGACTCGCGAGACACAGAATCTGAATGGGAACTTCCCGTCAAATGCGTGCGGAGCCGAGCGATGGCGCTACAGTTCATCACTCTGCCTCACTGGGTTGGAATTGATTTCGGAGTTGCCGCTGGTGTGTGGATGAGATTGCAGGCTGCAGTTTCTGGCCGCGCGATCGGCGTGCGGGGTCGAACAGGCACCGGCAAATGAGCCCGCCGCGTTGGGCGTGCTCGCCGAGTATTTCGTATAAAGTAAACGCTTACTCATAGCCCCCATTACCCCTAATGGGAAAGACCACCCGACCGATGGCGCTTCTTTTATATTGTATTCGATATCCTGTCAACACTTTTCTTGTAACTTCTAATGCTTTCCTACTATTCCCCTCCCCCGCCAGTACCAGATCGGACCGCCAAGCGCCGATCCGCGTCACCTTCTGCCTTTCGGCCAGCCAAGGACTCACGCCTTCTCACGCGACCAGAATGCTGGCAGAATCGAGCTGCACTTGGAGAACTTCGAAGCCCGCGATGTGCAGCCACCCTCAACCAACCACGCGTGACGAGTGGGGATTCAGCCGCGTTTTCCTGCCCACCGCATCCATCGTTCTCGCGTTTCTAATCGGCCTTTTCGTATGCTCGTCGGTTACAGCGCAAACCTCTGCGGGCAAGCAGCAATCCCAAATCAAATCGCCCGTCGGCGGTGCCAGCCCCGCCCCCACTGCTGAGGAGGAGCTTCAGACCGGAACCGAACTGACCCGCCAAGGGCACTTTCGCGAAGCAATTCCCCACTTCCTGGCGGCTCAGGGGCGGGTCTCGAATGAATATGCGGCCGACTTCAACCTCGCCCTCTGTTATTTCGGCACCAACCAGTTTGACAAGGCGATCGCGATCCTCACCGGTCTCAGCAGCGCCGCTAATCCCGCGGCTGGGGTTTACAGCCTTCTGGCTCAGGCGTATGTCGGCGACGGACAGCCCCAGCACGCGTTTACCGCTCTTCAACGCGCCGCCGCCATCAGCCCCGGGAATGAAAAGCTCTATCTACTCGTCGCAGACGCTTGCATGGACCATCAGAACTACTCGCTCGGTGTAAAAGTTGTGAATCTAGGCATCGAAAACCTTCCGCATTCCAGCCGTCTGTTCTATGAGCGCGGCGTTTTTCAAACCTTATTGGAACGCGGTGATCTGGCCGCGGCGGATTTTGCGCAGGCGGCCAAGCTCGCGCCCGGTACAGACATCGCCTACATGGCGACCGCGCAGCAGGACTTAGTGGAAGGAAAAATTCCGGAGACGATAGCCGTGGCGCGCCAGGGCATCTCCACCGGCCATGAGAATTACATTCTGCTTACACTGCTGGGCGAAGCGCTGATTCGCTCCGGCATCGCCCCCGGCCAGCCCGAATTCTCCGAAGCCCAGACCGCGTTGGAAAAATCAGTGGCAGAACATCCGGACAATTCCCGCTCGCAGATCGCGCTCGCAAAAATTTATCTCATGGCTGGCCATTACGACGACGCCATCACCCACCTGGAAATTGCGCGTCAGCTTGATCCCACGAACACTTCGGTGTATTCGCACTTGGCGACCGCTTACCGCCAGCGCGGCCAGCTCGATGAGGCTCGGAAAATGCTCGCGATTCTCGCTGATCTGAACGAAGCGCAGGCTGCCAAAATCCGCTCCGGACCCGGCGACCACAGAGCCACCACGGCTCCCTCGCGCGTGGAATAAATCGCGTTTGAATCTATTTCGACTTTGCGCTCACGCGCGGGAACGGACGCTCCACCAAGCCCTCATTCTCTTTCACGCTGATAATCTGATCGCTCTTAAGGCCGCCAAGCTTCGTCACCACACCGCTCGGCCAGACGATTTCCAGCGCATCAACCGTGGTGTGCGCTCCCAGACCAAAATGCAGCCGCGGATCCTGCGCCGATTGGTAGCTCATTCCGCCCTTTCGTTGGTCGTAAAGCGTCAAGTCTCCCGCCGTGAGCTTCACGCGCGCTCCTACGCCGTCGCGATTCGATCGCGTGCCGATCAGAAAAATCTCCAGCCAGTGATTCGCGTTGCCTCCATCGTTGCGTAGCAGTTGCGCTGGCTCGCCGTTGTTGTTCACCAACACGTCCAGGTCGCCGTCGTTATCGAAATCGCCGATCGCCGCGCCTCGGCTCACTCGCGGACGTTGAAAATCCGGCCCCAGCCGGTCGCTCACATTCTCAAAAATTCCCCGGCCCGTGTTGCGAAACATGAGTTTGGGCTCGGCGTACCGCACCTGAGCTTTATAGCGCTCGATGTTGTCCAAAATGTGGCCGTCACTCATGAAAATGTCGCGCCAGCCATCGTTATCGTAATCCATGAAGCGCGTCCCGAACCCGCTCATGTGAAATGTGGCGTAGGAAATCTTTGAACGCAGCGTCGCGTCATCAAATTCTCGCTCGCCCATATTTTGATAGAACCGCGCCAGCTGCGAATCCAGGTGCGTCACAATCAGGTCCATCCGGCCGTGCCCGCTGGCGTCCGCGGCGTCCACTCCCATCCCGGCTTCGGACGTCCCATCCATGCTCACCGCCACGCCCGCCATGTACCCAACTTCCCGAAACGTTCCGTCGCGATTGTTGTGAAACAAAAAATTGGGCATCGAATCGTTGGCGATGAAAATATCCTGCCATCCGTCGTTATCGTAATCGAACGTCACCACGCCCAGCCCGTTCCCGGGCTTCGCTCCAACTCCTGATTTCAAACTCACATCTGTAAACGTGCCATCGCCATTGTTGTGATAAAGCGTCGGCGCTTGCCCATGGTAATTGTCAGGGTGGCAATAGCTGCGCAAGCCGGGCCCGTGGTCGCCGCACCAAAAATTATTGTCCGGCGACCAATCTACGTAGTTCGCGATCACCAAATCCAGCCGCCCATCGTTGTCGTAATCAAACCACGCGGCGCTCGATCCCCACCGATCCGAATTTTCCACCCCTGCTTTCGCGGTCACGTCCGCAAAAGTGCCGTCGCCATTGTTGTGAAAAAGAATGCATCGGCCATACCCCAGCACGAAAAGGTCCGGAAACCCGTCGTTATCGTAATCCCCCACGGCCACGCCCATGCCAAAGAGCCCCTCGGCTCCCACGCCCGCCTTGGCCGTCACATCGGTAAATGTTCCGTCGCCGTTGTTCCGATAGAGCGCGCTCTGCAGCCGCCGCTTAGGCGTGTACAGGCGCGTGGCTGCGCCATTTACCAGGTACAGATCCAGCAAACCGTTCTGGTCGTAGTCAATCCACCCGCATCCCGAGCCCATCGTTTCGATCAGATATTTGTCCGCGGACGCGGCATTGTCGTGCTGGAATGTAATACCCGCCGCGGCTGCAACGTCCACATAAGTCACCGGTATAGGCGCTGCCGGAATCGCCCAGGCGCCCCGCGGAGCCGCAAGCACGGCGCCGACGGACTTCAAGAGCTCGCGCCTGGAAATCATGGAATGTTTTGGCAATGGAAAAATACTCGCAACGCGCTCCGAAAACGTTTACAACGCTGGTAGCCTACATCAGAGGTGCTGCACCGTGCAGGGATTCTTGCTCTCTCAATTTCACGAAAATTCCGCCAAGGCCGGTCGCAGCTAGATGTCTATCCGCGCCACGAAGAAAATAATCACGCTCGCTGCGTTCTTGCAGTTGTGGTCCTTTGCGCTTTTGCCAGCCAGTGCGCAACAGCAGCAGCCCGCCGCCTCGCAGCCGACGCCGCCTTCGCCCCCGAAAATCCATTTCGTGGACATCGCCGCGCAAGCCGGCCTCACCGCCCGCACCGAATACGGTGGTGACCACGTCAAGAAGTACATCATCGAGAGCACCGGCACAGGCGCGGCGGTGATTGATTACGACAACGACGGCTGGCCGGACATTTTTCTCGTCAACGGCAGCACGCTTCAAGGTTTTCCGAAGGGCCAGGAACCCGCGAGCCACCTTTATCACAACAATCGCGACGGAACGTTCACCGACGTCACCCAAAAAGCCGGCGTGGCGCTGACAGGATGGGGCCAGGGCGTCTGCGCCGGCGATTACGACAACGACGGTTTCACTGATCTCTTCGTCACCTTTTGGGGACACAACGTGCTGCTGCACAATAATGGCGATGGCACTTTCACCGATGTCACCAAAAAAGCCGGCCTGTCCCACAAGGATATCCGCTGGAACACCGGTTGCTCCTTCGTGGATTACGATCGCGACGGCCACCTGGATCTGTTCGTCGCGCGCTATGTTGATTTCGACGCCGCGCAACTCAATGATCCCTCCTTCGCTTCTGCCTGCGATTGGAAGGGACAGCCGGTGTTCTGTGGACCCATGGGCTTGAAAGGCGCGCGCAACGAGCTGTATCACAACAATGGCAATGGCACTTTTACGGACGCTTCCGACAAATTAATTGTGAAAGACAACGTGCCGCATTACTGCTTCACGCCACTCACTGCGGATTTTGAAAATAATGGCTGGCCGGATATTTACGTCTCCTGCGATTCCTCTCCCAATTTCCTCTTTCACAATAATCGCGACGGCTCCTTTACCGACATCGCTCTCGCCGCCGGCGTTGCTTACAACGAAGACGGCCACACCCAAGCCGGCATGGGCGTGGATGCCGGAGACTACACCGGCGACGGTTGGCTCGACATCATCAAAACAAATTTTTCCGACGACAGCTCCACGCTCTACCGCAACAATAAAGACGGCACGTTCACCGACGCCACGCTCCAGGCCGGCCTTGGCGGCAATATCCAATTCCTCGGCTGGGGCGCTCTCTTCGTGGATGTGGATAATGACGGCTGGCCCGATATATTCATCGTGAACGGCCACGTGTATCCCGAAATCGAAGGCAAAGGCCTGCTGAGCTCCTTCCGCGAGCGAAAAATGCTCTATTGGAATGAGCGTAACGGTAAATTCAAAGATGTGTCGCTGGAGGCAGGCCCCGCCGTCACGAAGCCTTTCAATAGCCACGGCCTGGCCGCCGCGGATTTTGAGAACGACGGCAGCGTCGAACTCCTCGTGAACAACAGCTACGATAGCCCCAGCCTCCTGAAAAATGACGCTCCGCAAGGTAACTGGATCACCGTGAAACTCATCGGCACGAAATCCAATCGCGACGCGATCGGCGCTCGCGTAACTCTGCGTGCCGACGGCCACCAGCAGCTACAGGAAGTCCGCAGCGGAGGGAGTTACATTTCGCAAAGCGATTTTCGCCTGCACTTTGGCTTGGGACGCGCCACCGAAATCGACTCGCTGCAGATTCGCTGGCCCAGCGGCCTTCAGCAGGAATTGGAAAATATTCCGGCGAATAAGATCATCATAATCAAAGAAGGTGTTGGAATCGTCGCGCATCCGTAGCGCCGTCTGCAACGATGTCAGTCTTGGGATTGACTCGGGGAGGCTCGTAGCATGTCGAAAGGCACGGACGGCCGATGGCAAGCATTCTCTCGCCGCCGCTTTCTGCAATTGCTGGCCTCCTCCAGCTTAGGCAGCCTCGCCGCAAATCGTTCGCGCCTCGTCTCGCCGCCCGCGCCTGCCTTCGAAGAGATGCTTCCATCTGCCACCGGAATTTCCTGGTCGCATACCAACGGCCGCTCTCCCGAGTGGTATCTGCCGGAAACGGTAGGCGCAGGCTGCGGCTTCCTGGACTACGACAACGACGGCTGGATGGATATTTATCTCGTCAACAGCGGCCCGTGCGATTTTTACACGCCTCCGCAGCGTCTGCGCAACGCGCTCTATCGCAATAATCGCGACGGCACTTTCACCGACGTCACCGAAAAAGCCGGCGTGCTCGGCAATGCCTACGGCATGGGAGTCGCCGTCGGAGATTATGACGCCGATGGATTCCCCGACCTCTACGTCACGCAGTATCCCCGCAGCATCCTTTATCACAATAATGGCGACGGCACTTTCACCGACGTCACCGCGAAAGCCGGCGTCGCCGCACCCGGCTGGGGCAGCAGCGCCGTATGGTTTGACTACGACAACGACGGCCGCCTGGATCTCTTCGTCTGCCGATTCGTGGACTTCGACAAATCCAAAAACAAATTCTGCGGCAACACAATTACCGGCGAGCGTTGGTACTGCAAACCCAACGTCTACGGTCCCGAGCCTAGTTATCTTTTTCATAACAATGGCGACGGCACTTTCACAGACGTCAGTAAGGAATCCGGCATCGCCGCCTCGCTCGGAAAAGCCTGGGGAGTCGTCGCCGCGGATATCAATAACGACGGATGGATGGATCTTTTCGTCGGCAACGATACCGTCGCGAATTTTCTTTTCATGAATCGCGGTAAAAAACACTTCGAGGAAATCGGCTTACTCGCTGGAGTTGGCTACAACACTTTCGGCCGCGCGCGTTCCGGCATGGGTGTGGACGCGGCCGATTACGATCACGATGGCTTCCTTGATCTTTTCGTCGCCAACGTGGACCAGGAAATGTACGCGCTGTATCACAATAATAAGGACGAAACCTTCAACGACGTTTCCATTCCCACCGGCATAGGCCCCACCACTCAGTACATGAGCGGCTGGGGCCTGAAATTCTTCGACTATGACAATGACGGCGATCTCGACCTTTTCCTCTGCAATGGTCATCCCGACGACGAAGTTGAAAAGCGCGTCGAACACGTCACCTACCGCGAGCCGTTGCTCCTCTTCCGCAACACGCCTTCCGGTTTTAAAAATGTCAGCCTGGACAGCGGCCCCATCTTTTCCAAGCCCCTCGCCGCCCGCGGCATGGCTCTGGGCGATTTCGACAACGATGGTTCCGTGGACGTCTTGATCGCCATCAACAACGGCGCGCCCGTCCTGCTGCGCAATAACGCCGGACGCCAAAATCACTGGCTCGGAGTGCGCCTCATCGGCCGAAAATCGAATATTGACGCAGTCGGTGCAAAAATCACCTATCGTTCCGGCGATCTACAGCGCACCCACTCGAAGGTCGGCGGCGGCAGCTACCTCGCCGCACATGACCCGCGCGTAGTTCTAGGAATCGGGCAGCGCACAAAAATCGATTGGCTAGAAATTCAGTGGCCGCAACCCAGCGGCGCAAAAGAACGCTTCACAGACTTGCCTATCGATCGCTACATCACAATCACTGAAGGCCAAAAAAACTGGAAGTAGCGCAAAGTTCATAGCGCCGGCTCTTCGCTGTTGCGTTTCTCTCCGCCCTCTGCGGCTCTGCGGTAAATCTCTTCGCCTTCTCCGATTCACCTCCGCCTTTCTTCGTGCCCGCTGTGTGAAATCTTTTGGCTTACTGCGGCCTACCCGCCCCCTCCCGCGCCTGGGCCTTAATTTCCGCCTCCCGCTGCAACGCCATCTCCCGCGTTGCATCTTCCTTCCGCCCCACACGCGCATAAGCAATCGAAAGCTGGTAATGTCCCGCCGGATCCGCCGGCTGCATCTTCACATACGTTTCCAGCGGCCCCACCGCCTCGGAATATTTCCCCGCCGCGTTCAACGCCATTCCCAACCCCAGGTATGCCTCTTGAAATCCAGGGTCCAGTTTCTCCGCGCGCGAAAAATGTTGAATCGCCTCGTCCCACTGCTGCGCCTGCCTGGCAATATCTCCTAACATGAATTCTGCCGAGGCATTCGCTGGATCAATCTGCAGCTCCGCCTCGAATTCCTTCTTGGCTTCCTCCACCGCCGGCGGCTGCTTGGAAAGTAGAATGCGCCCCAGGCGGTAATGAATGTCCGGCAGTTTCGGATCCGCCTCCAGAATTTTTCGATATTCCCCCGCCGCTTCGTCCCATTTTTCCTGCGATTCCAGGCCTTCGGCATCGAGCTTGTGCACTTGATAAGAACCGGGAGCAGAAGTCACCAGATCCTGTTCGGCGCGATTCGCCAGCTCCGAAAAATAGTGAATCGTCACGTACAGTACCTCAGGATTGTGCGGGTACTCGCGATTCAGCAGCAGCAGCGTGTCCACGGTCGTGTCCACCTGATCCAGACTCATCGCGCATCGCGCGCTGGCCATGGCCGATTCGAATTTCATTTGCTTATCGGTGAGATGCGGAATGGATTTCTTCAGCAGTGGTAGCGCTTCCCGGCAGTGCCCCTTTTCGGCCAACTCGATCCCTTGCTTAGCAGACGCCGAAAAATCCGTCGCAGCTGTGCTCTTCGGCGGTGGTGCCGCTTGCGCGACGCAAGATGGAGCCAGAAATCCTGCAATCAGCAACGCACTAAGCCACGCGTAAGTTAGCCTGATCATGAATCGACTATAGATTGAAACGCGACGCGCCGCCACGGTGTCGGCACGATTTTGGCACCGTCACGAACTGGAAGAGCCGCCCCGAAGGAATCGCTCTAGTGTCCCTGCAATCAGGAAATTCCCGCGCGCTGCTTCGCCGCCACAATCACTTCCGCCATCACCGCGCGATACTTATCGAATGTGTCGTCCACCACCGTGATCGTCGGAATCGTGTGTTTCTCTTCTGGCATCGTCGGCTTGAACTTCGCGAACCCATCCTCATGCACGCCCGTGCTGCCGCGTCCTGGTGCAGGCCGGCTCAGATGCTCAAACGATCGCGCGTACTTCGTCAAAGCCGCGGGATACGCCGGCGACCTCGGCACCTGGTATACGGGAATACAGGACATTAACGCGTCGTAATGCATTTCACCCACGGCCAGCACTCCCGGGTATTTCGCTCGCAACTCCTGCACCAGTTGCACCGTGCCTTCGTACATCCCGCCGCTCAAATTGTTGATCCATGCCCCCGCAATATCCAAAAAATAGGCGTCCACGTGGTACTGATCAATCACTTCCGAAATCCGCTGCAGCAGAAACTCTCTCCACGAATCCACACTCAGATTCAAGAACGCTCCCCACCCGTCGTTGCTCCGGTCGTTGTCCATGTCCACCCAGTCATTTGCGAAATCGTCACCGTCAATGCGCACCGTCTGCGCATTCGCCACTTTCGCGAACATCGAAAGATTCCGGTTTGCCACATTCGCGCCGAACATGGGCATCATCCGGAATCCCAGGCTCTGCCCCTTCTGAATCAGCGCGCGAAATCCCTGCTCTCCTCCCAACCGCGGATCGGGCTTGTACAACGGATAATTCCAGTAATAGCGTCCATCCCAAGCCGGCAAAAACACCAGCACCCGCTTCGCGGGAATTTGCGTTGCAGCCCACTCCAGCGTTTTCTCGATTTTCGCGTAGTCGTTGTAGATGTACCCGGTCCAGTGCATTCCGTGAATCGAAAGCACCAGCGCGATCTCCCGGAACCAGGCCGGCACGTCTTCCCTCTTCTCCCAGTCCGGAATCTGAAATGCCTTTTCCACGTGTTCGAAATGCATCCGCGACGCCGCGTCCATGCTGGGAGCGCTCCCCACCCGCCAGGCCGGGCTCTCGATCTTGTTGCTCTTCTGCCAGCCCTCGCGCTCATAAATCAGCTCGACGCGATAGCCTTCATCACCCGGCTGCAAATAAAAACGCGTTGCCCGCACCTGCTCGTCACGCGCTGAAAGATAAAAGAAATCTCCACTGCCCTTCTGTATCACCACTAGCGGCGTGGTCATCCCGCCAAAAAGATACGGATGCTCTACCGAGATTTCGTCATCCTTATGATCCGTGAAACGGTTGCACGAAACCGACACCTGTCCGCGTGGAGCGCCCCGCACAATCGAAGTCACCGATTTGATGGGCCGGTCCGTTTCCGCCGTCACATTCCATTCAAAATAATCGCCGCTCTTCCGCACCCGCGTCACCACGGTTCCCGGCGCTTTCAATTGGTCTCCGGCCCACACCAGTTGCGAGCAACGCATCTCAAAACCGTCCGCGGTTTTTTCCACCGTCATGCTGGCGCGGTCCATGCCGTAGCAATCCTCGAACGTGTGCAACCGGAACGAGAACAGCATCCCCTGAAACGCCACAGAAGGTTCCGGAAAATCAAACCCAAACTTGAAAAAGCTTTTCCCGCGCGGCGGCACGTAGACGCCATCGTTGCAAGTCAGCGCCACAATTTCGCCATCCGCAGCGGCCGAAACCGGATCCGGCTTCGCCGGCAGCCCGCCATCCAATTTCCGCAGCACCACGGACGAGGCCCCCGCAGCCACAGTGCTCTTCAACAACTCTCTGCGCGAAATCTTGTCAGTCATACACCTTCCTTGGATGGACTCGGCATGCCGCGCGTGCGCCGCAATGCCTCAACTCAACTGAATTCCCCCACCACTTCAAATCGCTTCTCGCCGCCGGTCGGAAAAATCACAGTGTCGCGCGAAGCCCCACTCAACTCCACCGCATGTCCATTAACGGTCACACGCTGCAACGCGTTGTGCTCCGGCAGGCGCAATTTCAAATGAACTTCCTTCACGCCGCTCGCCTTCGCCAGATCTATCTTCACGTTCACCTTTTTCCCCGCCGGATTCGCCGTCATGCTGAAACTGACCCTTCCCCACCGCGTCGGCGCCTGCTCAATGCTGATTTCTTTCCCCGACGCCACCCAATTCCGCGGCAAGCCTTTTCCGAAATAAATTCTGTCCTCGTCGGAATCTTCCAGCACCAGCATCCAGCGCACCAGCAACGGAATCGTCTGTTGTGCCGGAATGCAAAATAGAGGTATGTCGCCATCAACTCCGGAGACCTCGCCCGCCACCCAGCTCCCGCGCGTATGATCGTGATAACGATGCGCGTAGAGAAAAAGCAAATACTCCTCGACGCGGTCCAGCCGCAAGAGCATCTGCGCATAGCCGTAAGAGATAAATCCCAAAATATCGCGCCCTTGCGGGTGCGGCGGCTCGATATTCGCCACCACGCCCAAAGTCGTCCCGCCATACGCACGCATGCAATCAATTACGGTATTCGCCAGGCTCGCAGGCAGCACGTCCGGCTGCAACAGTTCCGCATAAGCGCGATGCGCCCATTGCTGCGGGCTGGGATGCTCTTTCTCGAGCGATTCGCGAAACATTAGCGTGGTTCCCGGCAATGGCCCGATATACGGTGGCTTCACATCCGTTCGCACATTCTTCTGCATGCTCGCGATCACCGCGTCCTGCAGAATCTTGCTGCGCTTCAGCCACTCAGCCGCCGTCGCTTCCGCGCCTGCTCCCGGCTTCATCGTCGGCCACACCTTGCCGATATCCTTCAGCCCTCGCGCCGCAAACGCATTGTTTGCGAAGTACGGCAGCCACCAAACCATCGGTTTTGGATGCAAACAGGAATCCGACTCGCTCCATCCGTGAATGATCCCGTAGCCCACATCGTCTTTCGGCAGCTTCAAGCTTTCATCATGCAGCTCGATCAAAATTGCTGCGGTCGCCACGATCTTTTCGCGATGCTTCACCAGCAACGCCGCATCCTGCGTGTAATTGAAATAACGTGCCAGCAACGAAAGCGTCATCCCAAATTGCGCGGTTTCCGGCCCGCGCATGTTGATCATTCCTTTTGCGTCCGTAAAGTCCGTCAGATAGTTGTCAAGAATTTCCCGTGCCGCATCGAATCGTCCCCACTCCAGATTTGTATACAGCGACATCGTGAAAATATCCTGGAACCCGTCGTATTCCGGACCGTAGTAATCGCGATCCACCGCGCCATATTTCGGATACACTCCTCCCGGCCGTACCATCAGTTCCTTGGCGAACGCGTGCTTGGACATGTCTACCCACGCGGCATCCGGCAACGCCGCCGGCGCAAAATCCTGCAGTTGCTTTTCCCAGTACGCCGCAAACACGAGCAGCGCGCGATAGAATTCCTCAGCGCTGGGATCTTCCCGCGTCGGGGGGAACGCGGGATAGCTGTATCCGTAAACCACCTTAGCCACCTTGCCGTTTTCCACGCGCGTCGTGCGGTGCCACGTCTGCACGATAAACCGGTCGTGCGCTTCCACGTCTCCGAACACCACTACTTCCACATACACACCTTCGGAAATCGGAAACAACTTGCGCACCGCCGGCATCCAGCCGCCTATCAATCCTTCAAATCGTTTCTTTGCCGCGTCATTCGTAAGCTCCGGAAAATATTGTCCCGGATGATAAGTTCTAGTGTTCCCCACGGGAAAAACCGGCATCGTGTCCGCGCATTCCTTCGTTCCCACAAAAGTGTTCCACGGCAATCGCCAGCTCGATTCCTCTTTCGCCGTGCCCTGCGGCGGCGCGGCGGCTTTCACTTGCTCCGGATCCGGATCGGCGCCGTGCTGCAACAGCTTGTCGGCCAGCAAATCAGGTCCGGACATTCCAATATCCGCCAGTTTCAATCCCAGGTACGGCGGATCTGCCTCCACGAAGGTGGGCTCCGCGCTCTTCGCCAGCACTCGCGACGCGCCCGCGGTAGAAACAAAAGTGATCACGCCGTCGCGCGTCCGCAAGTCTTCGTATGCTTTCCAGCCGGTCGCGCCAATCTTGAATTCACTGATTAACGTGTGGCCAGTCACATCCGGCGCAGGCCCCGAAGTCAAACCGAGCTCCCGCTCCGGATCGAATTCAGCCGCTTTCGCTCGCTCCGCCGCTGCAGCGTTCGCCGCTACATATCCCAGTGCCGCAGTACCTACTCCCAGATTCTGCAAAAATTCTCGCCGATCCATCAGTCACCCCTATCCCACGAATCTGTCACCGCATGCACAACCGAGAAATCTCTCAGAACGCAACTTCCACCGCGCGCCCCTCAAACACAGCCTTCCGCACGGTCGAACCCACCTTCACCTGGATGTCCCGACGCGCTGGCGCCAGCATCCGCGAACCACTCGCGAGCTCTAATTTCAAAACCCGTCGCGCCTCGTTCCACTGCATCTGAATCCCCATCCACTCGCCCTTCCGGTAATTGAACGAATTCCCATCATCCTCATAGAGCAAGAACGAAGCATCCGCTCCGGGATAAACGGAAATTGAAAGCGGGCCCTCCACCTTCTCGTCCGCGAATTGCTTCACCGGCCCCAAAGGCACAATTGCTCCGGCGCGCACATACAACGGTGTCGTCTCCAGATCCACAGGCCGGCTGATTTCCCTCCCGCCCTTCACGCGTTCGCCAGTCCAAAAATCGTACCAATCGCCCTTCGGCAAATAGACCGCACGCGACGTCGCTCCCTGCTCCACTACGGGCGCCACCAGGATGTCCCGGCCCCACAAATATTCGTCCCCGCGCGCCACCGCCGCTGAATCGTCCGGATAATGCAGCCACAGCGAGCGCATCACGGGCATCCCCGTCATAGTGCACTCCCGCACCGCGCTATAGATGTATGGCAACATCCTGTAGCGCAGCTCCAGATACTTTTTGCAAATTATCTCCACCTGCGGATTGTGCAACTGGCTCGCATCGGGAATCGCCGCGCCGCCGTAATTACGAATTTCCACCGGACCGGGATCGCCCGTGTTCCAACCCCACGGCAGCCGCAGTTTCCACGTGCGCCCGTGCGCGCGAAACGAAGTGCAAAAGACGCCAAACTGAAACCACCGCACGAATAATTCCGCCGTGAATTCTTTCGTCGGCACGAATCCGCCGATGTCCGTCCCCCAGTACGGCACTCCGCTCAATCCGGTGTTCACCGCGATCGGCAAATGAGTTTTCAGCGTTTCCCAGGTCGAGTACACGTCGCCAGACCACAAGAACGATGCGTACCGTTGCATCCCCGCGTACCCGTTGCGGTGTAACGCAAACGGCCGCTCATTCGGCCGGTCAATCTGCGGGCCTTCCCAGTACATACGATTGCGTACCAGGCTCGACGCAATGTCCAGCGGGTCGCCTTCGTCTGGCCACCATCCGTCCAGGCCCATCGCGAAATCTTTCCGGTGCGCGTCCCAGTAACAACCCGCCTCCTGCTCGTCATATTTCGCCACGTCGCACGGGTCCTGCGCCCTCCCCGTCAGCTTGTCGGTCAAAATCACCGTGTGCACGATCGCGCGGAAATTATCCTTATGCAATTCCGCCAGCATCGCCGGCGGATCCGGAAACGCGCGCGAATTCCATTCGAACGCCCCATTTTCCGTGTTCCATCCGTTCGGACAAAATCCCGTTCCCAGATAAATCATCGCGTCGCACGGCAATTTCTTTTCGCGAAACGTCTTCGCTTCGGCCAGAATTTCCTCCGGACTGCCCAGCGTCCTGTGAGATTGCATGTAACCGAAACTCCACAGCGGCGGCAGTTCCGGATTCCCGGTCAGCCGCGCGTATTCGCTCATAATCGTCGCCGGCTCGCGCGACGCTACGAAAAAAATGTCCAGTGGGTATGCCGTTTCCGGTCCGGTCGGAATGAATTTGCTTTCGGGCCCCGAGAAATCGAAAGTCCCAAACGGCGAATGGAAGAACATCGCCCATCCCGCCGTGCCAATCAGCCAGGGAATCGGGACGCGCCCGCCATTCGTCTCCAATTTGTAGCCGCCCTGGCCGCGCTTCATCTTGTCAATCGATCCTCGACGATCGAACTGCGGCCCTCCCTCGCCCAAGCCGAGTAAAGGCGAATTTCCCGTGGCAAACGACACCACTCCGCTCGCCCGATCCACCTTGATCTGTTGAATCACCGCGCCGTCCGCTCCCGCTATCGTAAAAGTAAGCGGGCTCGGCGTAATTTTCACGCTTAGATCGCCCAGCTTCACGCTGCGCTCCGCGAATTCCCCGCTCAGCGTCGTCACCGGACCGTCCCACGTCTCCCGCACCAGCGACCCATCACTCGCCACGGCCGCGCCGCCTTGCTTCGCCGAAAAAATACTCAGCCGCAAGGTATGCGCGCTAACCGATGAAATCCTTACCTCTAAATCCTGCTCTGCCGCCCCCAGTCCGCCCTCGCCAGCCTCCACCGTGCCAGGCAGGAAAAATGCCGCGCACGTCGCGCTCACCACCTTCAACACCTGCCTGCGATCATATTGTTTGCTCATGAATGGCAATCCTTTTTCGAAACTAAGAAAATTCGAAAAGACCTGAGATTTCCTGTGGACCTCAGCTTTAGGCCAGCCACGACACATCCGAACATGTCATTCCGAGGGCGCACCCACACCTTCTCGTCAATCCCGCTTCCTACTTCTTCGCGCTCAACTCCCCGTAAAATTTCCAATGCGGCGTGTAATCCCGCGTCAGCGTCTCATTCATCAAATCCGCGCGAATCATTTCGATCGGAATCGCGTTCTCCTTCAACACCGCATCGTGGAATTGCCGCTCCGTCATCTTCCCCGAATCTACCAGGGCCTTGTGCAACGAACCAATCTGCAGTCCGCCCAGCATGTAGCCAGCCTGGTACAGCGGCGAATAATCTCCCGCGAACGACCGACGCACTTCCGCCGTTGCGTTCTCCCGCTCGTGTCCCACTTTATCCACCAGGAAGTCGACGCACTGCTGCGGTGTCCAGTTTCCCAAATGAAAATTCAGCGAGAACATAATCCGCGCCGCTCGATGCATCCTCCAGAACAGCATCCCGATGCGATCCTGCGGCGACCGCGCAAAATTCATATCCCAGAACAACATTTCCCAGTGCAGCGCCCAGCCCTCCACATAGAACGAGGTGTCGAACGGGCGCCGCCACGTCCGGTAACGCCGCGCCATAAACCCCTGCAGCTCGTGCCCGGGAATCAGCTCGTGAAACACCGTAGCGCGCGCGAAGTGGATGTTGTTTCCGCGCATGCTCATCATTTTTTGCTCGAACGTCATCCCGTCCGTCGGATACGAAACGCTGATGCGATCGCCGCCCGTGAAAAAGGGATTCACCAGCTGCCGTTCCGGCGTCATCATTTCCATCCACCAGGATTCGCTCGCCAGCTCCGGCACCGTCACCAGCTCGTGCTTCTCCACGTAGGCAATCGCTTCCAGCGCCAGATCGCGTATCAGCTCCGGCTGTTTTCCCGGCGGCACGTAATCGGACTTCACCTGCTCCAGCGCCTTGTGCCAGTCGTCGCCGTCGCCCATTTCCTGCGACGCGCGTTTCATCTCCGCCTCGCACCACGCGTACTCCCTATCCGCCAGCACCAGCAATTCCTCCGGCGTGTACGGAATCATTTCGTATTTCAAGCTGCTGATCAGCGCGTCGCGTCCAATCGGATTTCCGACGATCGTGGTCTTGTCGCCCGGCTTGATTCCCACCAGCTGTTCGCGCACTTGCGCCGCGTAGCTTTCCAGGTTCGTATCCACCGCCTTGTACGTCACGCCCGTCCACCACGTGAACTGTGGATCGTACCCGTTGTAGAAAGTGAACCAATCTTTCAGCGTCTGCCGCAATTGGTCACTCTCATTTGCCGCGCGGTTAGCCACATATTTCGAAGTCTTCACCGTGCTCAGCGATTTTTTCGCCTCGTCAATTTGCTTATTCAAGCTCTCGAGCGTCGCCGCCGCTTTCGCCGCGTCCATGTTTTCCATGTGCCGCAAAGCTTCCGCCAGTTTCACGATGGTCGGCGCGAATGGCAACAGGGGCGCCGTTTCCGTCATTTCCTTCCGCCGCAGTTCGAGCGTCCCCAATTCGTGGTTCACCGTATTTTTCAGCAGGATGTAATCGATCTTCCCGTCCTGATGCATGCTGTCGAAGTTCACTTTCTCGATTTCCGCCTGCCACCCGGTGTAGAACTTCTGCATGCGGTCCAGCACCTCGGTCGAAAGCGGCGTTCGGTCGGAACGTTGCAAAAGGCTGCGGTCCGCGTCGTAACGTTCCGCCAGTGCGCGCATCTCGCTCGGCGGCGATTGAATTTCTTCCGCGAAGTCTTCGCTGCGATTGCCAGCTGTCGCAAAGACCACAAAAATAAGTGTGAAAGAAAGCAGAACTGCCAGGAAGAAGGATTTCAACAGCACTTTGTTTCTCATAGGAGAGGGATTGTATATAATATGCGGGAAAACGCTAGCCCTATAATGCCCTTACACATCAGCGCTATCCGCTGCCGCCCACTCTCTTCTCCAAAGAAGGCACTGTGATCCATGCTATGACCCGACGCCGCAGACAATCGCCCTGGTTCAGTCTCCTTCTATTTACCATTCCACTCGCCTTCGCTCCGCGAGTCTGCGCCCAAGAACACCCGGCCAAACCTCCCGCCACTCCAGGTCCCATGCTGTCTCAGGGCACCATGGATTTCGATACGCCCGAGTTCACGCTTTCCCTGGTGCGCTCATCGCAAACCGTCGCCGCGCTGAAATCCAAGGCTCCGGACAAATTCGATTTCACGCCCGGCGATCTTCTCGCCGCGCGCTCGCACGACGGCTACTATCACCTCGGCGACCTCGATATCCGTATACGCGTAGGCGGCGCGAGCAACTGGAAAAATTATTCCACCGCACTCGCGCGCGCTTCGGTTCTCGCGCTTCCCGCGCCCGCCGGCGCGTTAGCATCCGCCGACCTCACCCCCACACTCCCAACCGATATTCCACTGCAGGTCACACGCACATGGCTGCTCGAAGACGGCAAGCTCGTCCTGCGCTTCGTGCTGAAAAATAAATCGTCGCAGCCCGTTCAAATCGGCGCGCTGGGCATGCCCATGATTTTCAACAACGTATTGAACGACCGCTCACTCGAACAAGCCCACGCGCTGTGCGTCTTCTACGATCCCTACATCGGTGAAGACGCCGGCTACTTGCAAGTGACGCGCCTCAACGGACACGGCCCCGCGCTGCTGGTGGTCCCCGATGGCCAAACTCCGTTCGAAGCCTACAATCCTATCCTCGACAACCCTCAATCCGCCGCCGCACCCACAATTTTTACGGATCCTACTCCTCGCGGCGTAACCTTCGAAGGTTTTTACGATTGGATGGTTTACAGCGAGGCCTTCGCGAAGAATGAATGGAAGAAAGCCCAGCCGTGGAATCCTCCCACCAGCTTCACTCTCCAACCCGGAGAATCAAAGACCTACGGCGTGAAATTCCTGCTCTCCGATTCCATTCGCAACATGGAAAACACTCTCATCGCGAACAATCGACCGGTCGCCGTGGGCATCCCCGGCTACGTTCTCCCGCAAGGCATGAACGCGCATTTATTTCTAAAGTATCCGCAGCCGATCAAGTCCCTCGCCGTCGAACCGCAAGCCGCGATCGAAGTCACCAAAGACGCTCCCACGAAAAACGGCTGGCAAAATTTCACGCTTCACGGCAAGGCCTGGGGCCGCGCCCGCTTTTCCATCACTTACGCGGACGGCGTCGTACAAACCATCCAATATTTCGTCACTAAGCCCGAATCCGAAGCCGTCGCGGACATGGGCCACTTCCTCACCACCAAACAGTGGTACGTGGATCCGCAAGACCCCTTTCACCGCAGCCCTTCGGTGATGACTTACGACCGCGAAACCAATCAAATCGTCCTGCAAGATGGCCGCGTATGGATTGCCGGTCTGGGCGATGAAGGTGGCGCAGGTTCCTGGCTCGCCGCAGCCATGAAAGAATTCGGCGAGCCCGACCAGGAAGAACTGAACAAATATCAGCAGTTCGTGGACGGTGTTCTCTGGGGCCGCTTGCAATATGCCGATGGCCCGCGCCAATACGGCGCGCGCAAAAGTCTCTTCTACTATCAGCCCGACGAACTCCCTCCACATTACTATCGCAGTGACATTGATTGGAGCACCTGGACCAGCTGGAACAAGAAAGATTCAGAACGAGTGGATCGCTCCTACGATTATCCCCACGTGGCCGCGGCCAATTGGGCCCTCTACCGCCTCGCACGCAATAATCAAGCCCTCGTCACCAACCATCCCTGGGATTGGTATCTCGATCACGCGTACCAAGCATCCGTCGCGATGGTGAAATACGCGCCGGTGTACGCCGAATTCGGTCAGATGGAAGGCGATATTTTCCTGTTCATCCTCGACGACCTGAAGCGCGAAGGCCTCACGGCGCAAGCGGCGGATCTCGAATCCAAAATGCGCGATCGCGTCAACCACTGGCGCACCATTGCCTATCCCTTCGGCAGCGAGATGCCCTGGGATTCCACCGGACAAGAAGAAGTCTATGCCTGGATGAAATATTTCGGCTACAACGACAAAGCTGAAGTAACTCTCAACGCTATCCTCGGCTACGATCCCACCATTCCGCACTGGGGTTACAACGGCAGCGCGCGCCGCTACTGGGATTTCATTTACGCCGCGAAAGATAGCCGCCTCGAGCGCCAGCTCCACCACTACGGTTCCGGCATCAACGCGATTCCCGTGCTTTCCGCCTATCGTGACTCTCCGGACGATTTCTATCTCTTGCGCGTCGGCTATGGCGGCACCATGGGCGCGCTCACGAATATTGATCAGGAAGGTTTTGCGTCTGCTGCATTCCACTCTTTTCCAGACATGCTTGCCTTCGATCCACTTTCCGGCGACTACGGCCCCAATTTCTTCGGCCACGCGCTCAACACCGCCACCTACATCGTTCATCATCCGGAATTCGGCTGGCTCGCGTTTGGCGGAAATCTCTCGACGAAAGGTGACGTCGTCCGCGTCACCCCGCTTGATTCCTTCCGCATGCGCATTTATGTAGCGTCCGCGGGTTTGTATTTGACCCTCGACGCCGGAAAGTTTTATGCCGTCGAAGTGAACTCCAAGACAGGCGCCGTGCGCGTCGGACTTTCGGCTGCCACGGAATTTACGCCCGCCGCTCGGCTTCGCATCGAGCGACCCGCGCACATTCACGGCGTCGGCGCGTACCGCCCCACCCAGCAGCTCCAGCAAGAACGCGGCGCATACGTCGTTCCGCTCCATCAGTCGGAAGCGCCCCAGGGAACGCCGATCTCTAACGCCGGGCCCGATTCCTCAATCACGTGGATCGAGCTCACCGCCAATCCGCGTTGACCGGCTTGTCGGGCTCGATCGCTTTGCCGGTGCAGCGCCAGCCGCTATAAGTGTTACTACCCGGCATCGCTATGTCGCCGTTTGACTATCCGCAGTCTCCGGATATACCTTCGACCCTTCTTCCGCGAGGACACCAATGAAAACACCGCGCCCAAAAGCGAAGCACCGTAGCATCCTGGTGATTGATGTCGGCGGCACGCACGTCAAGCTCCTGATGACCGGACAAAAGGAGCCGGTGAAGATTCCTTCGGGCCCCTCCATGACCGCCGCCAAAATGAGTCGCGTCGTCAAAAAAGCCACACACTCCTGGAAATACGATTGCGTCGCCATCGGCTATCCCGGCCCGGTAATCAACGGACATCCGCTTCGCGAGCCTCACAATCTGGGCGGCGGCTGGATGGGCTTCAACTTCCGCAAAGCCTTTGGCTGTCCCGTGAAGCTTATCAACGACGCCAGCATGCAAGCTCTCGGCAGCTACAAAGGCGGCCGCATGCTTTTCCTCGGCCTGGGTACCGGCCTGGGCTCCGCGATGATAATTGACGGGGTCCTCGAACCGATGGAATTGGCGCACCTCGCCTACAAGAACGGAAAAACGTACGAAGATTACCTCGGCTTGCGTGGGTTGGAAAAATTGGGAAAGAAAAAATGGCGCCGCCAGGTTTTCAAGGTAACCGAAAAATTAAAAGCAGCGCTCGAAGCGGACTACGTCGTCTTGGGCGGCGGCAACGCCATGAAGCTCAAGAAACTTCCTCCCGGCGCGCGCCTCGGAAACAACCAAAACGCCTTCATCGGCGGTTTCCGCCTCTGGTCGCAAGCAGAACGCCCGCAGAACTGACTTTGCACCATCATTCTGCCCAAACGCCGTCATACCGATCCCGTGGAAGCGGCAGAAGAGTCCTCATCGAATTTTTCGCAAAAAAATGCCGCTGCGTCTCGATATACACGAAACGCAGCGGCCAACTTTGATTCTAATCTAAATCGCCAACCCAACTTTGCTACTGCGCGCTCGGTGTCCCGATCTTCGTCCCGATCACTTCGCCCGAGATGATGATCTCCACCCTGCGGTTCTGCTGCCGTCCCGCCGCCGTGTCGTTGCTCGCCACCGGATTGGCCTTGCCAAACCCGGTCGCGGTAATTGACGTCGGGTCGAGTCCCTGCTGGATCAGAAAATCACGCACGGCGTTCGCACGCTGCTCTGAAAGCGTTTGATTGAACGCATCGCTACCCACGCTGTCCGTATATCCCTCGACAGACAGGTGTAAGCCCGGATGCGCCAGCACGATGCCGGAAAATTTCGCCAAGGCCTCGCGCGCGGGTGGCTGTAATTCGTATTTCCCGAAGGCGAACAATACGTCCGCCATGTTTACTTGCAAGCCTCGCGGTGTGTCCGTCGTCGGCAGCACGCGATTGAATTGCTCCAGCAGCGCAGCCCGCAGTGCCTGTTTCTCTGCTTCCGCCTTTGCCGCTGCGTCTTGCGCAGCCTTCGCTTGCGCCTGCGCTGCCGCCGCTTGTTGTTGCGCCGCCATCGCTGCCGCATCGGCCTGTGCGCGAGCCGCCGCCTGTTGCGCCGCGTTCCGTTCCGCCTCTAGCTTCTGTATTTCCGCTTGCTGGCGTGCCGCTGCGTCAGCTCTCTGCTTAGCGTCCGCTGCCGCCACTGCCGCCTGTTGCGCTGCCTGCTCTGCCGCGGCCTTCTGCTGCGCCGCGCGCCGCAACGCGATCGTCCGCGCATCTGCAGCTGTTTGCACCGCGTCGCGAGCCGCCGCGATCACTTGCTTTTGGTTGGACTTTTTCGGCAGCAAAGCCTCGGCCTGCTGCAAAGAACTCACAGCTTTCTGATAGGCATCCGGCGCCAGCGTTTCCGCTCCCGCGCTTTGCGCGATGCCTACTGCGTTGCGCGCCTCATACACTTCCAGCGGAACCTTCGGAGAGAAATTCGTGATGGGGTCGCGCGCCTTGGACATGTCGTAGGTGTATTCCCCGCGCTGCAGCAGTTCGTAATTCGCCGTCACTTGCTGCACTGTTCCCACCGTATCCGCGCGGACCACGTTCTCAAGCACTACCACGTCGCTCGGCATGTTCACCGCAAAGTACGGCTCGGCCGTCACAATCATTCCGAACGATTGCAAGTTTGTCGTCGCCGTCAATTTGCTCTTGTCGCCGTCCAGCAGCAATTCGCCCAAATTATTCGGCTTACCCTCCGGCGTGATCGCCCACAGCACGTAGGTCAGATACTCCTTCCCGAACATCTGCGCCGGCTGCATATTCTTGAAGCTCGCGCTCACTACGATGGACCCTTGCTTGCTATCCACCTTCGCGTCGCCTTTCGCCAGCGGCAGCAGCGGCGTCCCCTGGAATCCAATCATCGTCGAGCCGCTGCGATGCTGATAGCTGATGGCCGTCACCGACTTCGCCACCACTGTCACGTTGTAGATGGCGGTATTCCCTTGCTGCGCCGGAGCCGCCTGCTGTTGTGCCCCCGTCGCCGAAACAACGACTAGAGCCGCAATCAAAATCCAAAAAATCTTTCTCATGTTCGTCAAATGCTCCTTTATCGGCATCGCACTACTCTGCGTGTTTCCCAGTCCGCACCGTACTATTTCGCGAGGTCTTTTCGGGAAATCGGCTTTCCGCAATCGGGCCTAAAGTGTACCAAAATAGCGCACTGCTTCCGAGCGCCATATCACCGCGTGTTGGTCCCGCTTTGTTGCGCGCGCCTGCGGATTGGAAACCCTCCAATTTAAAATTTCACCGCAACCCTCGATTTTCTCTCGCATCACAAGGTAGGATATCTGCTGATGATCCCGCGCGCATTTCTAGCTACCGCACTCTTGCTCCTGTTCCTGCCATCCGGCCTTTGGGCTTGCACGTGTTCCAAGGAACCTCCCGGAAAGTGTCCCGGTTTGCAGTCTGACGACGTCGTCTTCGTCGGTACCGTCACAGAAATCACGGGCGTCGCTCCCGTTGCCGCCACCGCCGAATCCGAAACCGCCGCAGCAAATACGGCCGACGCGAACCCCGGAGCGGCTCCCCAAGCCGTTGCTCCCATCACCCGCTATCATTTTCATATAGACGAAAAATTTGCCGGCCCCGACTCTCCCGAAATTGATGTCTTCTCCGGCGGCGACGACGCCGATTGCGGCTATGTCTTCAAGCAGGGCCAGCAGTACATCGTTTTCACGCAGCAGGAAACCGAAGGGCGTCTCTTCGCCGTCATCTGCGGCGCCACGCGCCCCGCCGACCAAGGCCGCGCGCTCCTTCCTCAATTGCGCTCCATGCGCAATCACGACCGCGTCGCTTCCGTCTTCGGCGTGCTGCGCCGCGCTGATCCGCCGCTCCTCGCGCCCACCGACGATCCCGAAGACCCGCTTCCGCACATAAAATTAAAGTTGCGCTCCAAAGACGATCGCTTCTCCACCAGCACCGGCCCTGACGGCGTCTATTCTTTCTACGACGTTCACGCCGGGGAATATATCTACAGCGCCGACCTCCCCGCGCGCTTCGAGTTCTCCCAGAAAACTCTGAAAGGCGGCCTGCCCCCTTTCAAGATCCCCTCCGGCGCGTGCTACGAATACAACGTCAACGCTCTGCCCACGGGAAAAATTCGCGGCAGCGTTCTCGGCCCCGATGGCAAATCCCTCAAGCTCGCTTCTGTCGAGCTCTATCGCGCCGAGCGCTTCGACGATTCGCAGCCCGGCCTGTGGGGTTTTCAAGGAGAAGACGGCAAATTCGAATTCGATCACATCGGCCCCGGCGAATATCTTCTCGTCTTCAATCGCATGAATCGCCTGGACCCCAACTCGCCTTTCCCTCGCACCTTCTATCCTGGCGAGCCGCAACAAACCGAAGCCAAATTCATCAAAGTGAAAGACGGCCAACAAATTCTGAACGCCAATATCAAACTGAAAGACGGCTACCCCACGCGCAGCGTAAAAGTTCAACTCAAATGGGTTGACGGCCGCCCACCCGGCGAGGTCACCGTCACCGCCCAAGCCGACAAAGGCGACAATCCCGCCGCACACAAAATTGGCGAAGCCCTCTACGAATTCACTCTGCTGCAATCCGCGCGCTACACATTTTCCGCTTGGGAAGATCTCGATCCGCAGCGCCTCAGCCAGCGCCATGGCGACACCACTTGCACCGTTCCCGCCCGCATCGAATCCGATACGCGCAGCGTAGATGCCGCTGACGCACCGAGCGACAATGCAACCGACAACTCAGGCGATGCCCCCGGCGTCATCACCCTCACCTTCAACAGCCCTCCCTGCAATTAGCGCGCGCCGCCGCCTTCCCAGTGCCGGCGTCTCGGCGGCTCCTTTGCCGTTAACCTTGAATTTGTGAATCGCTCTCCACCCGTTTGACTTGCATCAACCCCGCTGCGTAGAATCCCTCGGCGATAATTGGGGCGCTAACTCACATGATCGGAGCGCAAATGAAGAGTTTCCTCAGTATATGTGCCGTAACAATCTTTCTGCTCGCCGGCCAATCCCCGCGCCTCGCAGCGCAAGAACCAAGCAAAGACGCCAAGCCCGCCGCAGCCGACGCCAAATCTCCAGACAAATCTTCCGACGCCAACCCACCGAAAGAAGAAACGTGGGTCACCGATCACACCGTCCGCATCAACGGCCAGGCCATCGCCTACAAAGCCACCGCTTCCACCACGCTTCTGAAAGACGATAAAGGCGAGCCCACCGCGCTCATCTATTCCACCGCCTACACTCGCGGTGACGTCAAAGATCTCTCCCAGCGCCCGATCGCCTTCATCTACAACGGCGGCCCCGGCTCCGCATCCATCTGGCTGCACATGGGCGCCTTCGGGCCGCGCCGCGTAGTCAACGCCGACCACTCCTCCACTCCGCCCGCGCCGTACAAGATCGAAGACAACGCCAATTCTCTCCTCGATAAAACCGATATGGTGTTCATCGACCCCGTCGGCACCGGTTTCAGCCACGCCGTCGGCAAAGCCCAAAATAAAGATTTCTGGGGCGTGGACCAGGACGTAAAAATGTTCGCGCAGTTCATCAACATCTATCTCAACCGCAATAACCGCTGGAACTCGCCGAAATTTCTCATCGGCGAAAGCTACGGCACCTTCCGCTCCGCCGCGCTAGGAAATTATCTGCAGCAGCACGACGGCATTTACATCAACGGCATCGTGCTGATCTCTTCCGTCCTCAATCTCGGCACCATTTCCTTCAATCCCGGCGATGACTTGCCTTACATCCTCTACGTCCCCAGCTACGCCGCCACGGCCGCCTATCAAAAAGCGCTCGCGGATCCGCCATCAGACGTTCCCGCATTCCTCGCCGAAGCCCGCAAATTCGCGGCCACCGAATATGCCACCGCGCTGATGAAAGGAACCAACATCACCCCCGCCGAGAAATCTGAAATCGCAAAAAAACTCTCTCACTTCATCGGCCTCAGCGAAGATTACCTTTTGAAAGCCGATTTGCGCGTAAACCTCGCGCAATTCAACGTCGAGCTTATGCGCAGCCACGGCCTAACCACCGGCCGCTACGATGCGCGCTACACCATGCCCACTTACGACATGCTCACAGAATTCGCTGAAGAAGATCCGTCCTACACCGCCGTGCGTGGAGCCTTCACCGCCGCGTTCAACAGCTACGCCCGCGAAGAATTGAAAGTCACTGAGGAAAGAACCTACGAAGCTCTAAGCGGAGACGTCGGTGGCAATTGGGATTGGAAACATCGTGGCCCGCAGGGCGGCGGCTTTTTCCCCGGCTCGGCGAACGTCTCCGGCGATTTGATCCAGGCGCTGCTGACCAATCCCCACCTGCAAGTCCAGGTTGAAAACGGTTTCTACGACATGGCCACGCCCTTCTTCGCCACCGAATACACCATGGACCATCTCTTCCTGCCCGCAAACCTCCGCGGCAACATCCACTTCGAATACTACGGCGCAGGCCACATGATGTATCTGCACGAAGAAGATCTAACCAAGTTGAAGGCCAACATCGCCGCCTTCATAGACAGAGCATCAAAATAAATCCCGCGACCGCGACTCACCCGATTGTCGCTTTCGCTTTTAACATTGTCCTTGAGCCTACTTTTCTAGGGGTGGGTCCCACTTTGCGGGACCCGCCTCCTTCTTCCTTCTGCTTTAGTCCATCTTTAAGAGGCTTTAGCCACATCCTCTAGTAATTTCTGCCGCGCAGCCTGCACTTCCGCTCGCCTTTCATTTGACCGGCTCGGATTGGGAATGATCCAGGTAATCGTCGGGTTAAGCTGCGCAATCTGCGGCTCAATGCTTGACAATTTTTCCTTCGCCTCCGGATACGACAAACTAAATGCCCGCGACACGTCGTCCATGAGCTTTTGAAACTGCCTCAGCTCTGCCGTTGTCGGCAACACAAACGGCGACGGCGGAGCCTGTCCATTAACTTGCGTGTACCACTGCTTCGGATCAGGCGCCTCGCTCATTTGCTTCATAGCCAGCTCCATCCCGTACGTTTCGAACCGCCAGCCTTCGCTCCAGTCGAACCCATACTCCGGCAACGCGCGAACGGCCTTCGTTACTTCCGCCTTCGACTTTTCATCCAACCCGCCACGGAGCGCTTCAGCATCGAGCGCGTGAAGATTCGCGAGCAGCACGGTCTGCCCGACTACCGTCCCAATCAAACTCATCCCGCGCGGCAGTTGCTCAGCAAACCGCACTCCCGCTAGCCACGTCTCCACCGCGCTGTTCGTGTCGTGACGCGATGCTTGCCTCATTCCGTACAACACATTCAAATTTCCCAACACGCGCGCTTTCGCATACGGCGGGATGGGCGCAGCAGGTCCCAATTCCATCTCGATGCCCCAATCGCATTCCGGCAATCGCGTCGCTCGCTGCATCGTCAATATTGCAGTGCGATTTGCGTCAATAATCGGGCCCAGCCTGAGCTTCGTCCCACGCCGCGTTGCCGCTGGCAACTTTGTTCAGCAGTTCCGTCGTCTCTTTATCCGCCGGAGGATCCTGCATCAGCGAAAACGCGATCCAATAACGCAGCGCCGCGTTGCGCGTTGCTGGCGGCTTGAATTCCTGCGCCCCGGTGACCGGCGCAGCCATGCAAAGCGCCGCGACGCCCGCAAGGAACACCGTCACAAGTCCAGCGATTTGTTTCTGCGTGAACATGGCGGCAATTCCTCCTCTCTCTCAATCATGGTCCAAACTGTGCAGCGTGCTGTCCGGCCGATCCACATGCGGTAACAAATTTCTCGAAGCTTCGGCCAAAGCCTGATCCAGTTGCGCCGGGTCCCGGTTGGAGAGCATGTCCAGTCGCCCCAGTGAGACTTCGCTCGCAATGTCTCGCGTCGCGTTCTGACGCGGCGCCGCAACTGCTCGTTCCGGCTGCGAAACTCGCGCGGAGATGCGCCTTCGCACATGCTGACTCATCCAGATTAGTGTTGCCCCCGCAATCAACACTAGAACTGCCGCAACCGCCACGCGCGCTCCCCAACGCTGCCAAGATCCTGCATCGCTCGCAGTTAGCGCCTGCGGCTCTCGCGGACGAAACTCGTTCAAATACTCCTCGAATTTCTTATCGTCCATCGCCACCTTCACTCCATCCCCGGCGGCTGCATTCGTTCGCGCAGCTTGCTCAATCCGTAGCGATAACGCGAAGCAGCCGTATTCAGCGTCACGCCCGTAACCTCGGCCACCTCTTGCAACGTCATCTGTCCCCAGATATGCAGCACCACCGCCTCGCGCTGTTCCTCCGGCAGTCCCTGCAATTCCGCTTGCAGCGTCAGCGCTTCTTCCGTTCGTCCCTGAGGCGCCACAAACCACGAATTCTCGGCATCCAGCTCGATCTCGCGCGAAACCACTCGCCGCGAATTCAGCGCCGCGTTGCGCATCGCTCGGTACAAATACGGCCGCGCCACTTCCGGCAATTCCACATCACCACGCAGCAATTTCAGAAATACCTGGTGCAACACGTCTTCCGCTGCCGCGCGATCCACCGTGATCGCGCAGCCGTATGCGAGCAGGCCTGCCCCGTATAATTGATAGAGACGCTCCACTTCCGCTCGCCGCGTTTTTGCGCTGTGCGCGTCTCTCATCCAGTCAGAGCCCGTCCGCCCTCTCTCACCACGGCCCATCCTTCGTCATTCTAAACACACCACAACCACCGGATATTGTCTAACGGGGAGTACAACATGATTCAAACAGGCGCAGTTTGTAGCGCCGGCGTCCCGCCGGCTCTTCTGCCGTTGCGTTTGACGTTGCTTTTGAATTTGTAGCGGCCGCTTCGTCCCGCGCTTTTCGGGACGAAGCGGGCATCTTGCCCTCGGTTTAGACTTTGCCTTTGGATTTATCCCGGATTTGCTTCATCTGCGTTCATCTGTGGCGGCGTTCGCTTCCTCAAATCAATCCGCAGCCTTCCCCGCCGGGGGGATCGCCGGCCCCTCGCCCTTCACATAATGCCCGTACCAATATAAATACCTCTCATACCGATCCTTGATGAACGACGGCCGCGAAAACTCGTGGTATTCCCCCGGATACACCACCAGCAGCGTCGGCACGCCCAATCGCCGCAAGCTCTGATACAGCTGCTCGCCATTAATTACCGGGACGTTCCAATCAACTTCGCCTCCCATCACCAGCGTGGGCGTCGTGATCTGCGTTACCCGATTGAACGGCGAAAGTTTTTCCCACAGCGCGCGCGTCTTCCACGGCAGTCCCAGCTCGTATTCCCAATCGCGCGAGTACAAATCGTGCCCCCAGCTAGTGATGTACAAAAAACTTCCCGCGCCGGACATCGCCGCCTTGAATCGCGTCGTCTGCGTGATGATAAAATTCGTCGAAATTCCGCCGTAGGACCAGCCGCCCACTCCCAGCTTATCGGGATCGCTGATTCCTTGCGCCACGGCGTAATCCACCATCGCCATATCATCTTCGAAATCCTTGTGGCCCCAATCCGCGAAAATTGCTTTGCAATAATCCAAGCCGTAGCCGGACGATCCTCGCGGGTTCGGCGTCAGCACCACGTAGCCATTCGCCGCGTACAGTTGCGGATCGAAATTAAATTCCGCGTAGTAGGCCCACACCGGCCCTCCGTGCGGTTTCAAAATCGTCGGATATTTCACGCCCGCCTTATAGTCCGGCGGTTTGTACAGATATCCCGCCACTGTCGTCCCGTCCTTGCTCTTGAAATGCACGTACTCCACGGTCGGCAGACGCAGTTCCGCCATCAGCGCGTCATTCACGCTGGTTAATTTCCGCAGTTCGCCGCCGGGCGATAGCGCGTACAACTCGTCCGGATGCGTCAGCTCGCCAACCGTCGCCACCGCTGTGCCGTCTTTTCCGAGCGAGTAGGCTTCCACCATCTTGCGCCCGCCGATCGGCCGCGTGATTTCTCCGCCTGTCGCCGGCACACGCAGCAGATTCTGCGTTCCGTCATCGTCTGTGATGAAGTAAATCCATTTACCGTCCGCCGAAAATCGCGGGATCGTCGAATTGCGGTCCAGCTTCCGCGTCAGCACATTCGCTGCGCCGCCCGTCGCCGCTGAAACTGCAATTTGAAATGTTGAATATTGAAATAATTCCGGCTCGAGCTGCGTGGTGTACGCAATCCACTTCCCATCCGGCGACCACACTGGCTCGCCTTCCGGCCCCACATTCGTCGTCACCTGCAGCAGCGATTTCCCCTGATCCGTGTTATCCGCCGCCACCACCCATATGTCCGTGTTGTAATTCAAGTCCGGTTCGGGCACCGAGCGGTTACTCACAAACGCGATCTTGCTGGCGTCTGGAGACCACGCGGGTTCACTGTCGTCGTAATCACCAGAAGTAATCTGCTTCTGTTTGTGATCGGCAATCGTAAACACGTACAAGTGCGTCCGCCGCCGGTCCAGGTAGCCAACCTCATCTTCTTTGAAGTGCAGTCGATCAATCACCCACGGCCGAGCCTTGGGCTTCGTTTTGCTTTCTTTCGCCTTGCTCTCCGCCGCTTCGATTTCCTCCGGCGTAGGATCCTGCAGCACCAGCGCCATCCGGTCGCTCGCCGGCGACCACGCGAAATTTTCCACGTCCTGCACCGTATCGGTCAGTTTCTGCGCCTCGCCCCCTTCGCGATTCAGAAGCCACACTTGCTTTGTGCCTTTCTCCTCATCCTCGCTGCTTTCCTGGCGCGCCGAAATAAATGCAATGAATTTTCCATCCGGGCTCCACCGTGGATGCGAAGATTTCTCCGTCGCGCCCGTCAGCGCAATCGGCGTGCCGCCCGCGGTAGGAATCATCCAGATTTGTTTCTCGTTCTTGTCTTCCTTCAGGTTTGCGGTTTCCACCGTGTAGGCGACCCATTTCCCGTCGGGGCTGATCTGCGGATCTTCCACTCCCTTGATCCGAAAATAATCATCTACCGTCAGCAGACGGCCGCCCGCCGCGGAAGTCCCCACTGCACTCCCCGACGCTGGCGGATTCTGCGCCCACGCCACGCCAGCAGCCATCATCAACATCACCAACAACGCAAACCGACCATGAAATTTCATCTTGGGACCCTTTTTGTCGAATGACCTGCATGCGGACGCGAAGTATATCAGAACGCAGAAATTTTCCGCGCCGTCATCCTGAGGACCGCAGCGACGAAGCCTGCCTGCCGCAGGCAGAAATCTCTCTAGACGCCCTCGCACCTGCGTACAAAAAAAAAGCAAGGCCATCGGCCCTGCCCTTTCACTTACACCCTGCGGAGATGAATCTCTAGGTCAAACTACAAATCGCGAATCCCGTCTACGATCCCTTCGCCGGGTTCATCGCCAGCGACGTCACGTGGATCGTATCCCCATCCAACGTGCCTTTCACCGTCACTTCATGACCCGCGTGGCCATCCGCCTTGTCCTGCGGTTCGAGAATGTACACTTTCTTGTCGGCTTCATCGTAGAGAGCGTACTTCGCTCCGTGAGATTTCACGCACTTGGACGTGCACTCGGCCTTCGCCGCGCTGGCATCCTTCGCACCGCACATGTCGTTGGTAATCACGCCGGACCACGACCCACTCTTCGCTCCGCTGTCCTGCCCCGCCACCGACAGCCCTGCCACAAATACCATCGCAAATGTTGCAAACATCGCGCGCTTTATCATGATCGATTCCTCCTCACTGCTGGACCGGAGTACGCCGCCCCTTCACTCGCTCCCAACTCCCAGCCCCAATCAATGTGTCACTAATCTCCGCATTTGTCCATGAACCCAGCGGCCTGCCAACGGGCTGAGCTCGCGTCGCCTTTTTCTAGCCACTGGCCATTCGTCACTCGCCACTGCCTTTGTAGCCAAGCGAAAAAATTTCGCCCGACTTGCCGTTCGATTGACACGCCCCGCGCATCCCAACTAATCTAAATCCAATGCCTACGCCCGCCGCCAGTGCGCAGAAATTTCAGCCCCGCTCCCATCCACATTTATACGAAATCAATACCTGGACCTGGCTCGAACAGCTCTCCGCGCGCCTCGGCAAAAACATCACGCTCGCCGAAGTCCCCGAATCCGAATGGGACGCCCTCGCCGCCCGAGGCTTCAACATCGTCTGGCTCATGGGCGTCTGGCAACGCAGTCCCGTCTCGCGTCGTCTCGCGCTGGAAAATCCCGCGAATGCCGCGCAGTTCGATCTCGCTTTGCCGGGCTGGAAGCCCGCAGACGTAATCAGCTCCCCCTACGCCGTCACCGGATATGTGCCCGACGCGCGCATCGGCTCCTGGGATTCTCTGGACACCGCCCGCGAAAAATTGTGCGCTTGCGGCATCGCGTTATTTCTAGATTTCGTCGGTAACCACACCGCGCTCGATCACCCCTGGATGCGCGAGCGTCCCGATTTCTACGTTCAAGCCTCCCAAGAAGAATTCCAGAACAATCCGTCGCTCTACTTTTCCCAATCCACGCCGCAAGGCCCCCGCTTCATCGCTCTCGCGAAGGATCCGTATTTCCCTCCCTGGCAGGACGTGGCCCAGCTAAATTATTTCAACCCTGCTCTCCGCGCCGCGCAGCTCGCCAATCTCCGCACCATCGCCGCCCACTGCGACGGCATCCGCTGCGACATGGCCATGCTCCAGCTGAACAACACCTTCGACGCCGGGTGGCGTCACCTCCTTGGCACCACGCCTCCACCCGAAAAAGAATTCTGGACCGAAGCCCACTCCGCCGTTCCCAGCCTCACGCTACTCGCCGAAGCCTATTGGGGCACCGAACAACGCCTCCTCGACCTCGGTTTTTCTTACGCCTACGACAAAGTTCTCTACGATGCCGTGCGCGACATCAACATCCCGCAAATTCGCGACCGCCTTTCCACCTTCCCCGAACGCCAAAGCGATTTCGCCCGCTTCATGGAAAATCACGACGAGCCTCGCCGCGCCCAAGTTTTCCCCAACGAGCGTCTCGCCGCCGACGGCACCCTGCTCGCCACTCTTCCCGGCATCCGCTTCTATCATCAAGGCGAACTCGAGGGCCGCCGGATTCACCTCCCGATCACTCTGCGGACCGCCGCGGGCGAGCCGCCCGATCCGGTAAGCACCGATTTCTTCCAGAAAATTTTGCAAATCACCCGGCAGGATGTATTTCACGAAGGAAAATGGGATCTGCTCGATGTCGCGCCGGAGGGCGATGCTCCCCCCGATGGCCTGCTTGTCTACGAATGGCGTTCGCCCAAAGCGTGGAAAATAATTGCGGTCAATCTTGCGGAATATACTTCGCAGGGACGCGTCCATCTCGGCGACCGCGTCTCACCCGCGCAACAATACATCGTCAACGACGAACTCAACGGCGTTCGCTACGATCGCAGCGGCGACGAGCTTCACAACATCGGCCTCTTCATCCGCCGCGACGCCTTCCAGGCCCACATCTTCGACGTCGCCCCTGCGCACTAATTCACAGTCAGCGTCAGGAAATTCGGCAGCGTCTGCGTCGTTCCGTTGAACGTTGTGGTCAGCGACAACGTGTACGTTCCTGCGGGCGTCGCTCCGTTCGGCCCCTGCGGCAAACTGTTGCTGCACGATGCCGATCCCAGCGCGACCAGCAGCAACGTCGCGAACGTCAGCGCCACTCTGCGATTGCCGCGGAAGATCCAAATCGCTCCGCCGAACAGCATCGCCACCAGCAGCAATCCAATCCCGCCTGTTCCTCCGCCGATCGGAGCCACAAATCCATTCGCAGTCGTCGTCCCTTGGCAGAACGTCTGAATCCCGAACGCTACCTCAGTCGATCCGCCATTCAGCGTCACCGTGCTCGGAATCACTTTGCACGTGATCACCGGCGAAGATGGCACGCAACCGAGCTGCACCGGGCCAGTCACGCCTTGCGCTCCCTGAATCACCAATCCGTAGTACGCCGTCCCACCCGGTACCGTCGTCGCCGAAGTCGATCCGCCCGGCGGCACCGAAATGATCACCTGCGACGTGACGCCCGTTCCACTCAGCGCCACCATCTGCGGGCTCCCCGTCGCATTGTCAGCGATGCTCAGCGTCGCCGTGCGCGCTCCATTTGCCGACGGCGCGAACACCACGTTGATCGTGCAACTCGCTCCCGCTGCCAGCGTTCCCGTCGCGCTGCATCCCGCACCAGAAGTAGGCAGCGGCACGGAGAAGTCCTCTGCATCTTCGCCGCTGATCGTGAACCCGCTGAACGTGACTGTGCTGCTGCCGGTATTTTTTACCGTCACGCTGAGCGGCGCGCTCGTCGTAGTCAGCGCCTGCGAACCAAACGCCAAACTGCTCGGCGTCACCGTCACAGTTGCGGCGCCAGGCGTGCCCGTTCCCGTCAACGTCACCGTGTGAGGGCTTCCCGTGGCGTTATCCGTAAACGTGATCGCTCCCGTCCGCGTTCCGGTCGCCGTCGGCTTGAACGTGATCGAGAACACGCACGGCGCGCCTTCATCCGGAATATTCGTGCATTGCGCCAGCGTCGCGCCGGCGAAGTCGCCGCTCGTCGTGATGTTGCTGAAGATCAACGCGAACGCTCCGTTGTTCGACACCGTCACCGTCTGCGCCGCGCTCGTCGTTCCCACCGTCTGGCCGCTGAACGTCAACGAGGTCGGCGAAATCCCGATCACTGCGGCAACGCCCACGCCCGTCAGCGTCACTATTTGCGGACTTCCTGTCGCATTGTCCGTGAACGTGACGGTTCCGTTGCGATTTCCCGTCGCCGTCGGAGTGAACGTAATGTGGAACGTGCAGGGCGCCGCGTCCACCGCGATGCTCGGGCACTGCGCCAGCGTCGCGCCGGCATAATCACCGGAAGTCACGATGCTCGTGAACGTCACGGCGGTATTTCCGGTATTCGACACCGTGAACGATATCGGCCCACTTGTCGTTCCCACGCCCTCGTCCCCGAACTGCAACAGCGTAGGCGTGATCGTGATTGTCCCGCCCGTCGCCGGCGTTCCAGTTCCCGTAAGCGATATCGTCGTCGTTTGCGGCGACGTGCTGCCCGCACTCGTGTACGTCACCGTCACGGTCCCGGTCAGTGATCCTGTTGCGGTCGGCGCAAAAGTCACGTTTACTATGCAATTCGAACCAGTTCCGCCGCCCGCCGTCAAAGTCGTTGGGCAAGTGTTCGTCTCGCCGAAATTCGTGCTCGCCACGATGCTCGAGATCGTGACCGTAGTTGTGCCGATGTTCGTGATCGTCACCGGTTGCGACGCGCTCGTCGTTCCCTGCGCCTGATTCCCAAAAGTCAACGACGTCGGATTCGCGGTCACAATCGTACTGGTCAGGCTCCCCGCCTG
The DNA here is from genome assembly GCA_963748395.1 of uncultured Acidobacteriota bacterium. Taxonomy (GTDB): domain Bacteria; phylum Acidobacteriota; class Terriglobia; order Acidiferrales; family UBA7541; genus Palsa-295. Next base: position 74,505 of record CAVVIP010000002.1, read on the forward strand.
GATGAACACGTTCGAATCGTATGCAAAGTCGATTGCGTCGCCGATGGCCAGTTTGATGTGGTACGTCTGCCCGGGAGTCACCGTCGCTTGTGCCGTAAACACCGTAGTCAATCCATCCATTTCGGTGTCCACGGGCGGCGGCGTCGTCGACCCAAAAATGAAATCGTTATTGATGTAGTACTGAGCGTTAGAGGGGTTCATGCCCAGCGGATTTCCGCCATTCACGTTGTTAATTGATACCGGCAGATTCGTCCCTGGAATTAGCGCGATGTTCGCCGTAGTGTTCGTGACCTTATCGGTCAAGAAGAAACCGAACACATCGTTAAAATCACCGACGAACTCGTTGTATTCGTCCGAAGAAAACACGTATTGGAAACTAATCGACGAGCTCGTCGGAACAAAGTCAAACTCGAGGACTGCTGCATCGTTCGTGGTGTCGCCGTCTCCAACCAGCGTATTTAGATCCGCGTCACCCGGCTCGCCGTTGTCCACCGATATGCTATCCGAACAATTCGGACCCACAACGTTTCGAACCGAACCCGAGCTCAGGACGACGCCGCTCGTGAAACCCAAAATATTAGAGGCGCTCGTAAAGGTCCCGGCCGCGCGCGCTGCGCCCGTATATGTCACGTTGCTGATCTGCACTCCTTGACCTACCAGACTCTGTGCCAGGGCCTGCGCCGTCAGCGTTGAGTTTGTAAGGTCGTTCACTTGGATTGCAGCATCCGCACCGTAGCCGTTCACGCTTATTACAAAGCTGCCGCCTGGATCGTCGTCCAACACCGTGACTGTTCCCGGCACGCTTTGGCAAAGAGCCGTCGCCGTGAAGCTCACCTGTACATGACAGCTTTGATTAGGTCCAAGAGTCGTGCAATCGGTCGTCGCTGCATAGCCCGCGGTGGGAGTTACCGCGCCAGTGAAATGCACCGTCTGAGTCGTGGAGGTATTGGTCAAAACAACTGTTAACGGCGCGCTCTTACCATCTATTCGTTGCTTATCGTTGTCTCCGTCATCAGTCGCATTGAAGTCAGCTGCGATCAGTCGGAGTCCCGGTATCGTGAACCTGGCGGTTACGATCTGATTCTGATTCATCGTCACAGCACAGTTGGCATTACCTGTGCATGGTCCGCTCCAACCGGTAAAAATCGAGCCGTCGTCGGCAACAACACCTGTTAGCGTCACCACCGTTCCCGCTGGGAAGTTCGCGGAACAGGTGCCGGTTGGTACGTTCGCGAAGCTCAAAGTGCAATTGATCGCGCCGGACGTGTCAGAAACCACTCCGTCCCCCGTCGCACCGCTCGCTGGCGTAATGCTGAGGGTAAATGTTTGCGCGGGCGCCGCAGCCGTGATGATCGTCGAGTCTTGCGCGGCCGGTGGCGCTGCTGACCCTCCTCCTGAAACAGTCGCCGAATTCAGTTGCGGCGAGCTGGCGTTGCTGGCCACGTTCACCTTCACCGTGATTACCGGATAACTGGCGCCTGCAGCCAAAACATCACTTCGAGTGCAGCTATTCGTTGCGCAAGTCCAGTTTGTCCCGGTCATGGACACCAACGTCAAGCCGGCCGGGACTGTTTCGGTCACCGTCACGGTCCCGCTCGTCAGCCCGGCGCCCGCTGCATTCGAAATCGTAATCGTATACGTCGCCCCTTGTTGTCCTTGTGTGAAATTTCCTGTGTGCGCCTTCGTAATCGCAAGAGACGGGGCGGCAGTGCTTCCAGTCGCGAACGTTGCCGAAATCTCGGTGTTCCCCGTAATCGTAAATGAACACGTCGTCGCCGTCCCGGTACAGGTGCTAATTCCCCATCCCCCAAACACCGATCCAGCGGCCGGCGTCTCCGTCAGAATCACTGCCGTCCCACTCGAATAGGTCGTATTGCACGTCCCTGTCGCTCCCGAGCCGCCGATGTTCGTGCAGTTAATCTTCCCCTGGTTGTCCGTCACCGTTCCGTGGGCAGTTCCTTCCAGCGTCAGTTGGAACGTCAATCCTGTAGCAGCTGGCACCGAAATCGTTACGCCCGATGCCGCCACGCCGTCGAACGAGGCATTGATCGTCGTTGTCAGGCCCCCGGTCATTGCCGTCACCAATCCCGTCGAGCTGATTGTCGCCGCCGTAGGATTGGAAGAAGTCCACGTCACCTTGCTTGTCAAATCTTGATACATTCCGTCACTGAAAGTTCCCAGCGACGCAAGCTGCTCCGTGGATCCGACCGCCAGCGTCGTCGTACTTGCCAGGATCTGTGCCGTGAACGTCGCTGTTGGTGCGGGCGTCAGCGCAAATATCGCAGCGTCTGGCGACACCGCCGGGGTGCCGACGATGTTGCAACTCGTACAGGTCGGCTGAAATCCGTTCACCGCCGTGGCGGGACTGGTGTTTCCGAAAAAGTTTCCCGCGGCCGTCGTGGCGCTCGCGTAGATTGCATGATTCGCATCAATATCCACGCCGCTGACATCATCATTGGTTCCCGCGCCGATGTAACTGGCAAATTCCGTCACTGCCGTGGTCGGAGTAATCAGAAACGCGGCCACGAAGCCGTCCTGCGTCCCGGATAGCGCCGCTTGAAATGGATGTAGAGTCGGAAAATCCGTGGATTGGGTGTCTCCGCCGACGATGATATAGAATCCGCCGGGAATCAGCGAATCGTATCCCAGGGCATGTATTTCGTCGCCGCCGCTGCTGCCTCCAAAATAACTTCCCGAGATCAGGCTCGCCGCGCCGCTCTTCGTCGTATCCATCACCGTCACAAAACCGGTTTCCCCGAGCGTGTGACCCGCTCCCGCATTCGTTGTTCCCCCCGGTAGTGAATTCCCCAGCGGGATGTTCGGCGCGTTCGTCGTGCTGTTCGAATTCGTGCGACCCGCCAGCACCACCAATCCGGTGCCCAATTCATGTGCGCCGGTATTCACTTGCGTCGCGCCGCCCCCTCCGATGTACGTGGCATATTGCAGCGCCGCAGCCCCGCTCTTGCTGATATCCAGCTTCATCACGAACGCATCTTTTGTTCCCTGAAAAGTCGGCTGAAATCCCAGTATGCTCGCCGGCGCCCCCGCGAACGCCACCGTGGATTCCGTGTTCCCGCCGAAATACAAAATGTTTGGATTGCTCGAATCAATCACTCCGCCGCATTCCGCCTCCGTCGTGGCATCGACGCTTCCCGCTCCCACGTTCATATAACTGAAATAGGTAGGCGTCAGATCGGATCGTTGCAACTTCGCGGTGAAGCAATCGTCGAATGCACCCGTCGCGCCGTTATTGAACGTCATCACATACGCGCCCGCCATCGTGGGCAGGTTGGTTGAAGCCGATGGCCCGGTCACCAACACGTTTCCCGTCGCATCCACGAATACATAACCCGTATTCATCTCGCCGTTGCCGCCCAGCAAGACCGATTTGTCAATGGACGTCCCCGTGGACGCGAGGCGCGTCACCAGCGTCGCGCTCGCGGCGACCCCGGTTCCAGTCACATCAGGCGTGATGAACGTACCAGGATAATCAGCGCAAGTCGTAACGCCTCCTATCACAGGCTCCGCCAACGACGCGCCCTGGCTCGTATCCAGCGCCAGCCACGCCGCGTCGGTTTGGCAAATGGTGACTGTGGGTCCCGCGCTTTGGAACGTGGTGCTGCCTCCGATGAACGTCAGGTACACCAGTGACGCCGATGATGTTTTCGTCGGATCAATCTTCGCTATATACAGATTTGCGGTGATGGCCGCGGTGCTCCCGTTGATGCTAGTGCCGCCCACTGGAAAACTCGTGATGTCAGTGGTGATGCCCGTCGTGTAAATCTTCGGAGCGCCCGGAGTGCTTGAATCCACTACCAGCTGTGTGGAGATCTCGGCCCCCGCACCTCCCAAGAACGTGGCGTAATTAATCGCCGGATCAATCACCAATTTCTGCGCGTGATCGTAAGGCCCCAGCTCAAATCGCACCTCGTTTTTCGCGCTCAGTACGAATTTGCCCCGCACCTCGTTGCGACTCGTCCCTTCGCCCTGATAAATTACCGGCTTGCGCATTTCAAATTCTGAATCCGCAGTGTGCAAAACCAGATCGCCGTTCGCTGCAATCTCGATTTTCTTCGCTCCGTGAATTTTGAACCCAATTCGCCCGGCATCCGCGCCCGGCGCAACCACGAAATCGTATTCCAGTTGCCGTTGGTCGCCGTGAAACAGCAAATCCACGCCCGGATAAACTTCCGTAATTTGCACTTCGGAAAATAGCGCGACGTTCGTGTGCCACGCCGCCTGATCCTTCCCGATCAGGTAGTTCACTTTCCCCGGCAGCTCTTGCAGCCCCTGAATTTCTGGCGCCGCGTTCGCCCCCAGCAATTCCATCCGAAGCACGGACTGCTTAGAATTTCTCGCATCAGCGCGAAACGCCGGCAATCCCTTCCCGAATTTCCCCCCGGTGACGGCCCCGTTCTTTCCTTCCACCAGCACCGTCTCGGTCGGCGTCAGGAACATCGTGTAGCCGTTGCTGCGCGTCAGAAAACGCACGCTGGGATCCGTCTGTCCCTGGTTCGCCTCGAAAAACAGCGGTATTTTGATCGCGCTCGCAGCGATCTTCTGGCTTTCTTGCTCGCTCGCGCCGCTGCCGGCAGCATTCTCTGGCGCCTTCTGAGCGGACAGCCCGCCATGCAGCAGCGCGGTTCCCGACGTCAGTAAAATCCCTAGAATCAGCAAACTCGATGCGCGCCCCAAGATGCGCTTAAGCGACATGGCCCCTCCGACAGGAAACATTACGGATACAAGTGCAAAACTTTGCGCATACCCCGCCCCGTATCGCCCGCGAAGGACGGTCATATATGCGTATCATCATGTACACAAAGTACTTAAGGCCAGGTCTTTGGCACGCCTATGCGCGGACTACCGAGACGTTACCGTGATAGTGCAACTCGGAAGCCAGAGGCGCCCCGCCACCCGTCGAATCCAGCCACCCAGCCAGTTCCGGACTCCCGCCGGCCGAGCCTGCACTCGGCCGCACGCTTCGCGCTTTCTAATCACGCATTACTCGTGGCTGCTTTCCTAGTCGAGCACAAACAATTTCGCCTGATTCTGAGAGCTGCTCTCCGCGATTTTTCTAATTGCGTGACTGTCGACGATAACTTCCCTCACGCCGCGCATCCGTGGCGCATCGAAGGATTGCTGTACCATGGCAATCTGGGTCTAACAGGCTGGGCTGCGCGCGGATTTTCTAACTGCCATTACCGCGCCGTCAAGCAATAGTTTTCTTTGTCGTTGAATTCAGCGGACCACTTCACTATCATGCCGCACTCTGCACGCAAAGTTACCCAGCAGCTCGATGCCAACTGCTTCAACCGAATCGATTCAACCGCCATCCTCTGACGGCTCGCGCCTTCGCCAGATCGGTTTCCTTCCGCTGCTCTGCATTTTCTACGGCTACACCGCAGGCGGCCCGTTCGGCTACGAAGGCATCTTCCACGATTCCGGCCCTGGCATGGCGCTGGTGTTCCTCGCCTTCGTTCCCTTCTTCTGGAGCATCCCGATTTCCTTCGCCTCCGCCGAACTCAACAGTCTCCTTCCCGTGCAAGGCGGCTTCTATCGTTGGAGCCGCGCGGCGTTCGGAGACTTCTGGGGATTCCAGTGTGGGTGGTGGAATTGGACCGGCACGTTTCTGCTCAACAGTCTCTACGGCGTGCTGGTGATGGACTATCTCAGCATCTACTTTCCGTCGCTGACGGGTTACGCGAAATGGGCTGGCGCGTGCCTGGTGCTGATCGTGCTCGCGTATCTGAATGCACGCGGCATTCAGGTCGCTGGATGGCTGTCGGTCGCGCTGCTGGTCGCCGTGATGATTCCGGTCACGTGGCTATGCGCGGTTTCACTCTTCCACATGCAGCACAATCCAGTGATCCCGTTCGTCCCGCCAGGAAAACCGTTCGGCAGCGTCTTCGGCAAAGGCCTGGCTCTGGCGATGTGGAATTACGCGGGCTACGAGCAGCTTTCCAGCACCACCGGCGAGATGAAGAATCCACAGAAGACGTTCGTGCGCATCCTCGCGTGGAACACGCCGATGAACGTTCTGACTTACGTGCTTCCCACAACGCTTGCGCTCGCGGTGCTAGGCAATTGGCAGGAATGGAAGACGGATTACATCGTGACGGCTTCGCGGCTGATCGGCGGACCAGCGCTCGGCGCTGCGATGCTGATCGCCGCGATGATCGGGACGCTATCGCTTTCCAACAGCACCATTCTCTACACCACGCGCGTGCCAGCGACGATGGCGCAAGACGGTTATCTTCCCGCATGGCTCGGCAAGATCCACGAACGTTACGGAACGCCCACGCGCGCGATCGCGGTCTCGACGATTGTGTACTGCATGCTGGCGAAGTTCGACGTCGAGGACATGGTAAACATCTACATCTGGACGCGCATCGCGACAACTATGCTGACGCTGTTCGCGGCGTGGCAGATGCGCAGAAAACTGCCGAACGCGCCGCGCAGTTTTCGCATTCCGGGCGCTGCGGCGGGCATTGCGTACATTGTGATTTTTCCGCTGGTGTTGTGCGCTTTGAAAATCGCGCAAAGTGAGGCTTACGTCTGGCGCTACGCGCCGCTGCTGCTGGCTTCAGGGCCTGTCGCTTACGTCGTTTTGCGTTACGCCTTCAAACTAAAACCTACTGCAGAAATATCGCCTGGCGTTTGAAAATTCAAATGCTTTACCACAGAGGACACGGAGAAAAGCGGAGAATACAGAGAAACATTAGAGAACGGCGGCTTCGATTGCATCAACATTTTTCTCTGGGATCGCTCTTTTTCTTTCTCTGAGTCCTCTGTGTTAAATCTTTCCGATGCGCGGCCACTGCTTCACTTTGTCCCGCCGATTTTTTGCGAAACTGTTTTCGCCTGCGTGAACAGCAGTAGATAATCCTGGCCGCCGGATTTCGAATCGGTGCCGGACATGTTGAATCCGCCGAAGGGATGCGCGCCGACCATGGCGCCGGTGCATTTGCGGTTCATGTACAGATTGCCGACGTGAAATTCCTCTTCGGCCCGCGCGATTTTCTTGGGGTTCTGCGAATAGACTGCTCCGGTCAATCCGAATTCGCTGTCATTGGCCATGGAAAGCGCTTCGTCGAAATCCTTGGCCTTGGTCACCGCCAGCACCGGACCGAAGATTTCTTCCTGAAAAATGCGCGCCTTGCGGTCCACGTCTGCGATCACCGTCGGCTCGATGAAATATCCGTCGCCTTCAGCGCGCTTTCCGCCGGCCACCAGCCGCCCTTCTTTTTTGCCTTGGTCGATATAACCCAGAATCGAAGTCATGGCGGCCTTATTGATCACCGGACCCATGTAGTTCGCGGGATCCTCGATGGAGCCCACTTTGATTTTCTTCACGCGCTCCACGAGCTTGCTTAGGAATTCGTCGTAGATTTTTTCTGAAACGATCGCGCGCGAACACGCCGAGCATTTCTGTCCCTGGTAACCGAACGCGGAAAGCGCCACACCTTCTACCGCCGCGTCGACGTCGGCCTCGTCGTCCACTACGATGGCATCCTTGCCGCCCATTTCCAGCACGGTGCGCTTAATCCACACCTGCCCCGGTTGCGTCTTCGTGGCCTGCTCGGCGATGCGCAGCCCCGCTTCCTTTGAACCGGTAAAGGCGATGAAGCGCGTCTTGGGATTGGTGACGAGCGCTTCGCCCGCCGTGCTGCCTGGTCCGGTAAAGAAGCTGATCACGTCTCCTGGCACGCCCGCCTCGTACAAAATATCGATGAAGATCGCTGCGATGGTTGGCGAATCGCTCGAGGGTTTTACGACTACCGTATTGCCGGTGACGATGGAAGCCACCGTCATGCCGCCCATGATCGCCGCCGCGAAATTCCACGGCGGAATCACGATGCCCACGCCGAGCGGAATATATTTCAGATAATTGTTTTCGCCGCGGAACGGCGTCAATTTCTGCGGCACGCCGAGGCGCAGCGCCTCGCGCCCATAGTATTCGCAGAAATCGATCAGCTCGGCGATGTCCGCATCGGCTTCGGGCCAGGTCTTGCCAATTTCGTGGCACAGCCACGCGTCCAATTCGAAGCGACGCTTGCGCAAAATGTCTGCCGCGCGATAGACGCAAGCCACGCGCTCCTCCACAGGGACGCGCTTCCAGCGTTCGAATGCCGCATGCGCCGTTTCGACGGCCTGGTTGGCCATTTCCACGGTGGCCTTCTGAAAAACGCCGATCACTTGGTCCGGGTGCGACGGATTGTAGGACTTGATCTTTTCCGTGGTGGTGATGCGCTCGCCGCCAATGGTTAGCGGATACTCGCGGCCGAACATTCCGCGCACCTGCGCCAAAGCCGCTTCCATAGCCTGGCGGTTATCAGGCTTGGAGAAATCAATGAATGCCTCGTTGGCAAATTCCCCGCGCTGCAGATTTACTGCGGTTTTGTGGCTGCCGGTGGTAACCGTTGATGTCATAAAGTTGCGCCTCGCTCCGTGAGTGGTGCGTGCTGGAAAGCGGTCCATTTTACCGCCGCGCGAGACGGCGGCACAAGGACGGCGTGGTTTGTGGCTGGTGAGTAGGCTTTGGTGAGGCGCGACGAGCCGCACCGGTGGAGGAGGCGTGCCTGCCGCGGGAAAGAGTGCGTTGTTGCGCGTTTTGAAGGTGCGATGTTGCGCTGAAGTTCGTTGGGGCTGCAGAAAGGCGCGCAGGCGGGATCGCCTATGCTACCGGGTGCCCATTTGTAGCGAATAGAAACTCGTTTCTCCTTTTTTTTCATTGGAAAGCTCACGAGAACGATGATTTTGTGAGGTTCATTTGTATCGAATAGAAATGAGGTGAGGCAGTGATGAGTGATCAGCGGCAAGTGCTGGGTGAGGAGCGGCGCGGAAGTGAAAGTGGGGCAAATATTAGCGATTAGAAAATGTTTTCTCTTTTGCTGTGAATGAGATAGCTCGATTTCTAATAATTTGGTGTAGCGATTAGAAACACATTCGATATTGGTAGTGAAGGAGTTAGCCCTGTTTTTAATATTTTTTCACCAGCGATTAGAAATGGCGCGTAGAGCGGGTTCGAGCGGGCTGACGCTGATCTGTGAGCAGTGATCGCGGGCTCGTAGGGTGCGGTCGCGATACCAGACAGACTCGCTCTGGGCGTTACCGGCCAGTGAGCCAGCTCCGGGCTGCGGCCAGCGACACTGTGTCCGAACGATGCCCCGAACGAAGGACCGCCTAACCCGTTTGTCTGCGTGCCGAGTTGCATGTTGCGTCCTCAGTGGGGCTGAAAAGTGCCCCGACTCACGCTAACACATTCGGCAGTCGTTGGATATTCGTAGAAATACGGATATGGCACGAAGTCGGATGAGGTAGTGGATCCGGGCTGCGGGTGTGTAGTCGCGTGCTAGTTCCGTGGGGATGTGTGCTCGGAACTGCTCATTCCGAGGCGAGAGAGCTGGACTACTTGCGGTAGATCACGCCGGCTTTCATCACGAAGGAGACTTTTTCGAGGGCGGCGATGTCGTCAAGCGGATTGCCCGCGACGGCGATGATGTCTGCCTGATAGCGTGGCTTCAGCGCGCCGATTTTATCCTGCCAGCCGAGCAATTTCGCGCCATTCAACGTGCCCGCCTGAATCGCTGCGAGCGCCGACATTCCGTATTTCACCATCAGGACAAATTCGCGCGCCTGTGTGCCGTGGGGAAACGGGCCCACATCCGAGCCCATGGCGATGGGAACGCCTGCGGCTAGCTGCTTCTTGAAATCGGTGACGTGCAGCCCGATCAAGGCGCGTTCGCGCGCGGCTGATGCGGGGGTGGCAGGGTGCTCCGCGAAATATTCGAAGATGGTGAAAGTAGGAACAGCGAAGATTTGTTTTTCGCGCATGATGCGCATGGTCTCGTCGCTGAGTTGCAAGGCGTGGTCGATGGATTCGACTCCGGCGCGAGCGGCGTAGAGTGTGCCGGGTTCTCCGGTGGCGTGGACAGCGACGCGGTTGCCGGTGCGCGCGGCTTCGCGGACTGCGACGGTGAGTTCTTCTTCGGTGTACTGAAAGGGAGTGGAAAGCTTTCCATTGACGATGGAGTCCGCGCCGGTTTCGTAGATCTTGATGAAGTCCGCGCCTTCTTTCAGCTCCTCGCGAATTACGGTGACGAGTTCGGCGGAATTGTTGGCATACGTGGCGTTGGGGAGAACGTGCTGCTCAGGGTTGTAACCGATAGCGTCTTCATGGCCGCCGAGAATATTGACGGCGTTGCCGCTGATGCGCAGGCGCGGGCCGGGAATATCGCCGCGATTGATGGCGTCGCGAACAGCCGTGTCCGCGGAGCCGGCGCCTTCCGTGCCCATGTCGCGCTCGGCGGTGAATCCAGCGAGGAGATCGTCGCGCGCGGCAAGCGTGGCCACGATGGTGCGCTGCGGAACGGATTCCTGCACGGTTTGTAGATCTTCAGCGCCGGGATGGAGGAACAGGTGGACGTGCCCGTCAATGAGGCCGGGGAGGAGAGTGGTATCGCCGAGGTCAATGATTTCGGCGGCGGGAGGATGTGTGACTCTTGCGCCGACTTCTTGTATTGCCTCGCCCTGAATGAGAATTTCGCCGGGGGTGATGATGCGTCCGGATTCGACGTCGAGCAGGCGGGCAGCGTGGAGGACGATCGGGTGCGCGGTGGGCGCGGATTGCGGCTGGGCGGATTGTGCGTTGAGCGGCACACAACAGACGAAGACGAGAATGAAACCAAGGATGGCGCGCTGCGTGAAGGTTTGCCGGTTCATAGGCTCGGCGCGATCATAAACTATTCTGCGTTGTCGTCTCAGAATTTTTCGCGTGGGTCCACGCTCTTGAAGCCGTAGGTTTCGTAGCGCCAGGAGATTTTTCCTGCGCGCAAGCTGACTACCGTGAAACCTTCCGGAAACGCAAGCCGAGGACCGTGCCACCAATTGCCGCAGACGGCGCCGCAGCATGTGTACTGACAATTTTTATAGTTCACAAGCTCGTTGATGTGGAGATGGCCCTGGAGGACGGCGAGGATGTTGTGTCCTTCGAAGAGGGCGATCACGTCGGAGGAATTCGCGACGGACACGGTGTCGTAGCGCGGAGTGCCGTCTGGTTTGGGCCCGTAGGCGAGATAGCCGGTGATCAGCGGAACGTGAGTTATGACGACCACGGGGGCGGCCGAAGGGATCGCGGCGAGATCGTGCGTGAGCCATTGGAGCTGCGCGTCGTCAATGCGGCCTTCCCAGAGACGATCGGGGGTGGGGAAAATGGAATCGAGGACGATGAAATGGTAGCCGCGATGATCGAACGAATAATAAGTGCGGGAGCCGATGCGGTCCTCGAACATTTTTTTGCCGTAGCCCGGATCGCTGGGCTCGGCACCGCTTTTGGTGAGGATGCCGTAGAGATCGTGATTGCCAATGGCGTGATGGAGCGGCGCTTTGATGGTGGATTCGGTGCGCTGGTAGAGATCGTAGAGCATGTCGGCGCGAGTGCGGCTGACTGCGAGAGCGTCATAGACGAGATCGCCGCCGCAGATGGCGAATTCGGGATTGGCCGCGGCGATTTTTGCGAAGGCCATTTGACAGCCGTGGGCGGCGTCCAGTTCGGGCTGGATGTGCGTGTCGGTGAAAAAGACGAAGTCGAAGGACTCGGGGGTGGGTTGCGGTTTTGTTCCGGGCGTGCTGGCGAGGCCATGATTCAGGAGCGGGATGCCGGGAAATGCGGCGGCTGCGCCTGCGGCGGCGAGAGTTTTTAGGAATTTTCTGCGGTCGTGGAGCAAGCGCGGTTCCTCGATACGCGTCGAGCGATTTCACTGTGCTGAATGCGTGTCGGGCGACGGTTGCAGCCGCTAAGCGGCGTTACGATCAAAGTATAACCCGCGGCGTGTCGCTTGAAATTGGAAAGTGGATGCGAATTCGCGGATGGCACGCTCGAGCGCGAACTAAGTGCGGCTATAGGTTGCGCGAAATTTTCTGACACCTGGGTCGTGGGGGTCCAGGTAATCCTCGAAGGAAACTTCTTGCAGGCCGGCGCTAGAAAATTCGGCAATTTCAGCGCGGGTTAAGCGCCAGGGTACGTGGCCGGGGTCTTCTTCAGGATCGCGGCCTCTGGCGAGCACGAGCAACAATCCTGTCGGTCTTACAAATTCAGCGATTTTCGGGAATGCTTGCGCCCGCAAGTCTGGGGGAAGCGATTGCAGAGTGTAGGACTCGAACACGAAATCGAATTTCGCACGCCAAGATGCGGGAGGAGCTAGTAAATCTGCGACGACGTATTTGACCGCGGTGGATGGAAAGCGTTTTTTGGTGGCGCTGATGGCGGTGGCGGAAATGTCGAAGGCGGTAGTGTGAAATCCCCAGGCGGCAAGCTGCTCGGCGTCGTCGCCGAGACCGCTGCCGATCGCCAGGGCTGATTTGTCGCGCGTTTCGTGCGGATGCAATTGCCAGAAATCGAGCAGGTTGGGATTGGGGACCAGGTCGGCCCAGGGAATTTCGGTCGCGCCTGATTCGGCTTCGCGATAGAGAGCGTCGAACCAGCCAAGTGGGTCGCCCTTGGCGTCAAATTGTGCGGCGAGTTCGCGTGCGCGGGTGCGATCGGGCATTCATATACTCCTAATTTTGGCGCGCGTGCATCACGTTGCGGATGGTCACGTTATTGAGTTAGCTCTCGGACTGCTGCCGAGAAAACATTGGTGTGTTGATCGATGTCCGCGGCGGTGGTGGCCGGGGACATCAGCGCCATGTTGTGGAACGGCGTGAGCAGGATGCCGCGGTTCAGCGCGTATAGATGCATGAAACGCTCGAGCTCGAAGTCCATGGCGGCGGCTGCTTCTCCGCCATTGCGCGGCGGGCGCGGATGAAATAAATATTCGACGCGGCATCCGAGGCGGGCGACGTGCCACGGCAAGGCGGCTTCGGCGATGGCTTTCGAGACGCCGTCGGCGAATTTTTCTGCGAGCGGAATCATGTGAGCAAAGGCGGCGGGAGTGAGCACGTGTTCGAGCGTGGCGCGGATGGCAGCGAGTGAAAGCGCGTTGCCGGCTAGGGTGCCGCCGATGCCGCCAGTGTCGCAATCTTCCAGTTGGATGCGGCCCGTGATTTTCTGCGCGACGTCCGCGGTGCAGCCGTAGGTGGCGGCGGGAAGGCCGCTGGCGATGGGCTTGCCGATGACGAAAAGATCCGGCTTGAGGCCGTGCGCGTGAGTGTATCCACCGGGGCCGGTGCAGATGGTGTGCGTCTCGTCAATGATGAGAAGCGTGCCGAATTTTCGCGCGAGGGCGGCGGCTTTTTCCCAGTAGCCGGGCTCGGGATGGACGATGCCGACGTTGGTGAGGACTGGTTCCGCGAGAATGCAGGCGACATCGCGGTGGGCGAGCTCCCTTTCGAGGGCGGCGAGATCATTGAATTCGACGACGCGCGTGGTTTCCACCGGATTTACCGGCGGGCCGATATTTCCGCGGCGCGGGCCGGGGACGCCATTGTGGAGTGAGATGTAAGTTTCGTCCACGGTGCCGTGATAGCAATAGTTGAAGACGAGAATTTTGGGGCGCTGGGTGATTTCGCGGGCGGTGCGGATGGCGAAGCGGTTGGCGTCGGTGGCGGTAAGAGTGAACTGCCAATAGGGCAGGCCGAAGCGGCGAGTGAGTTCTTCGCCGACCCATGCGGCGTCTTCGGTAGGGAGCATCAAGGTGATTCCGTGCTGCGCCTGGCGGGAGATGGCTGCGGCGGCTGGCGAAGGGGAGTGGCCGGTCATGGCGCCGGTATCGCCGAGGCAGAGGTCAACGTAATCGTGGCCGTCCACATCCTGAAAATGTGCGCCGCGAGCTTCGGCGACGAATACTGGAAATTTGCCGGCCCATTTTTTCATCCAGTTCATGGGGACGCCGCCGAGGAGCGATTTTTGGGCGCGGGCGTAGAGAGCTGCGGAGAGCGGACGTTCGGCGACGAATTTTTCTTCTTCGCGGGACATGAGGATGTGGAGGCGCGAGCGGTCGACGGTGCGGTGCGAAGATTTTTTTGGCGTGGCCATGTGAGGCTCCGTGGCTTAGAGAATACTCAAAGGAAGGGGTTGGTGGCTACCTTGTACGCCAGAATTGGAGTTTGGGGGAGCTTCGGAGGCGAAAGATTACCGCAGAGGCGCAGAGGACCCAAAGAAAATCGGAGAAGCCGGAGAAAGCGGGGGATTAGCGGAGGTGCCTGGCGATTTCGCGGGCGGCGTTGTGGCCGGAGGCGCCGGTTACGCCATTGCCGGGGTGAGTGCCGTTGCCGCACAGGTAGAGGTGTTTCACTGGAGTGGCGTAGCGCGCCCAGCCGAGCAGCGGACGCATGGTGAAAATTTGATCGAGCGCGAGTTCGCCGTGGAAGGGGTGGCCGCCGGTGAGGCCGTAGGTGGATTCGAGATCCTGAGGCGTGAGGGTTTGCACGGCGAGAATTTTCGACGGGAAGTCGGGGGCGTATTGCGCGAGCGTTTTGATTACGGTATCGCGCAGGGCGATGCTCTGTTGCGCCCAGTCGCCTGATTTTAGTTTGTAGGGCGCGAACTGCATGTAGATGGACATGACGTGTTTGCCGGCAGGCGCGAGCGAATTATCGAGAATCGAGGGGATAGAAATATCGAGATAGGGCGCGCGCGAAAATTCGCCGTATTTGGAATCATCGAAGGCGTGTTCGAGGTAATCAATGCCGGGCCCGATGTGGATGCGTCCGGCGAGCGCGGCGTTGCCATCGCAGGAGTGCGCGAGCGCGGTGAAGGACGGGAGGCCGTCGAGCGCGACATTGATTTTAGCGGCGACGCCACTGCTGCGGAAATTGAGCATTTTTACGACGAAGCTGGGAGGCAGGTGCACGGGATCGAGCAAATTGAGCAGAGTGCGGCGCGGGTCGGCTCCGGAAACCACGGCTTTCGCAGCGATTTCTTCACCACTCGAAAGCGCGACGCCAGTGACGGTGCCGTGCTTTACCAGAATTTGCGCGACGTCCGCACCGGTACGAATTTCCGCGCCGGCTTCTTTTGCAGCGGCGGCCATTGCGGCAGTGAGGGCGCCCATGCCGCCGCGCGGGTACGCTGAGTTCCCTACCGGATGCGGGTCAGCGGCGGCGCGTAGCAGGAGCAGAGCCGTGGAACCTGCGGACCAGGGACCGAGGGAAGCGCCGAAAATTCCGCGCGCGGCGACGGCGGCACGGAGTAAATCGGTCTCGAAAAATTCCGCAACAAAATCCGCGACGGCCATGGGCCCCCAACGGATCAACTGCATCATTTCTTTTTTTCCGAGGCCGCGTACCTTGCGCCCGATTTTCAGGAGCTTCCACAAGTCTTCGTTGGAAGGTTTTTCAATGACCGGCGGAGTGAGATCGAGCAATTCGCCGGCGATTGCGGCGGCGCGGGCGATTTCCTTGGAAAGTTCAAAATATTTTGCGCCATCTTTCTTCGAGTAATTATCAATCTGGCGGGCGGACGCGGACGGGTCAGTGTGCAGCACCAGCGCGCGGCCATCGAGACCGGGCGCGAACACACGTACGGGCGATTCGAGTTTTTCCAGGCCGTGGCGCGCGAGTTGCATGTCTCGAACGATGTGGGCGAGCGGCGGGCCGCCGGCATGCGCAACGGTGGAGCATTTAAAACCGGGATGAAATTCCTCGGTGACGGCGGCGCCGCCAACGATGGAGCGGCGTTCGAGAATGAGGGGCTTGTGGCCTTTTTTCGCGAGATAGAAGGCTGTGACGAGTGCGTTGTGGCCGCCTCCGAGAATAATGATGTCGCGTTGCGCGGCCACGCTCAGCTTCTCCCCGTATCTTTCAGAATTTCCAGCGCGGCCAAGCGGCCGGGAGCGCCCATGATGCCGCCGCCGGGATGCGTGGCCGAACCGCACATATACAATTTCTTGATGGGAGTGCGGTAACGCGCCCAGCCCGCGGCTGGGCGCAAAAAGAAAAGCTGTTCGAGCGAAAGTTCGCCTTGAAAGATGTTGCCTTCGGTGAGGCCGGTCTGGCGTTCGATGTCGAGAGGAGTGATGAACTGTTTTCCGATGATGAGATTTTTCAAGTTGGGCGCGAATCGCGAAATCGTGTCAATCACGGTGTTGCCGAAGGCTTCGCGCTGCTCGTCCCACGTGCCGGAGGCTAATTTGTAGGGCGCGTATTGCACGAAGCAGGAAAGGATATGTTTTCCCGGCGGGGCGACGGACGGATCGGTGAGCGACGGAATCACCATATCAATGTAGGGACGGCGGGAAAATTCGCCGTACTTGGCCTGGTCGTAGGCGCGCTCCATGTATTCCATCGAGGGGGAAATGGAAATGGCGCCGCGCAGATGATTGCCGGGGCCCGGCAGGCAGGTGAAATCCGGAAGGCCGTCCAGAGCGAGATTCACTTTGCCGGATGAGCCGCGATATTTGTAGCGTCGAACGTCCTCGAGGAAATCGGCGGGAAGCTCGCGCTCTTCGATAAATTTCAGGAACGTGAGATTGGGGTCCACGCTAGAAGATACGACGTCGGCGCGAATTTCTTCGCCGCCTTCGAGGACGACACCTTGAGCGACGCCGTTCTTGATGAGAATTTTCGAGACGGCTACTTCCTTACGGATTTCGACTCCGGCTTCGAGCGCCGCATCGCCGATGGCGTTAGAAATGGCGCCTGTGCCGCCGCGGCTGAAACCCCATGAGCGGAACGCGCCATCAATTTCGCCCATGTAGTGATGCAGCAAAACGTAGGCGGTGCCGGGCGAGCGGATGCCGAGGAATGTGCCGATGATGCCGGAGGCGGACATGGTGGCTTTGAGGACGTCGGTCTCAAACCACTGATCGAGAAAATCTGCCGCGCTCATGGTCATGAGCTGGACGAGATTGTATTTGTCTTCGGCGTCGAGATTCTGGAAGCGCTTGCCGAGAAAGGCGAGTTTTTTCAGGTCGCGCGGATCGAGAGAAGTGGGATCCGGAGGAATCATGCCGAGGATCGGTTTTACGAAGCGGCACATCGCGACCATGGACTTGCCGAATTCTTCGTAGGCTTCGGCATCGAGTTTGGAGTGGCGCTCGAGTTCGCGGCGCGTCTTGCCGTGATCGTTCTGGCGCCAAAGATAATCGCCGTTGGGCATGGGCGTCATGGTGCCGTCGAGCGGCAGAATTTCCAGGCCGTGCCGTGGAAGGTCGAGGTCGCGAATAATTTCTGGGCGAAGCAGCGAGACGACGTAAGAAAAAACGGAAAATTTGAAGCCGGGAACGATTTCTTCGGTGACGGCGGCGCCGCCGAGGACGTAACGTTTTTCGAGGACTAAAACTTTCTTGCCCGCTTTGGCGAGGTAAGCCGCGTTCACAAGGCCGTTGTGGCCGCCGCCGATTACGATGACGTCGTATTTCTTTGCCATGAGTGGATATAGGTGGTTCAGCGATTCGAAGGAAAGCGCCGAAGCGAAAACATTCTACAGGCGCGAGCGCAGAGTCACAAGAAGGGAGTGGGCCGGGGCTGACTTGGGGTCAGGAATTGGCTATTCTCAAGGACGCCATGATGCGACAAGGAGAGGAAATTGGCCAAGAACGCACTTCTGACGATCTTGCTTTTTTCTTTTTGCCTCCAGAACTCCGCGATTCAGAAACATCCACGTTACGATCATGACAGGACGGGTGGGCAAGGCCGGATGTGGCTTGGTTGGTCAGCACAGCAGCAGAAGAGCTTCGTCTTCGGATACCTGTGGGGTTACCAGCTGGGATTCAATTCGGCATGTCTGGCATACGACGAAGCAACGCCACCAAAATCCGGATTCAGCCTGAACAATAGTCCGTTGCAAAAATGCAAACTTCAGCAATTAGACTTCTCGAAGGATGCGGAGTATTACGCCGAACAGATAAGCACCCTCTACAAGCGATTTCCCGCGGACGACGACGTACCTGTTTCCTGGCTTGTTCAGGCTTTCTCCGATTCTGAGAGCAAGACGTTGGAAGAAATCGATGCAGCATGGTCGAATCACCATGCTCACCCATAGGGCAAGTGCGAGCTTCAAAAGAGGTTGGCCAGAAACTTTTGGGACAAGCCAGCATATAGACGCTTTGCGAGGGCATCGCGCTTGCGGCGTGGAGGATGCGGGCACTATAATCGCGGGCTGCGTGTGCGGGTATTTTTCTTGTGGATAGGAGTGACTGTGCCGATTGGGACTGCGGTTCACGACAGAACATCGAAGCTTTGCGAAAGCATGAATTTCCGCGAGTGGTCCGGGTACTACGCGGTGAGCGTGTACGAGATGCACCACGACCACGAGTACAACGCGATCCGCAATGCGTCCGCGTTGATTGACGTGACGCCGTTGTACAAATACCGGATCGAGGGCAAGGACGCGACGAAATTCGTGAACCGGGTAATCACGCGAGACATTAATAAGGTGGCGATCGGGCAGGTGATTTATTGCTGCTGGTGCGACGAGCAAGGAAAAGTGATTGATGACGGGACCATTTCGCGGCTGGGCGAGAATTCGTACCGCTGGACGGCCGCGGACCCGAGCATTCGCTGGTTTCACCAGAACGCTCTGGGGCTGGACGTGCAGATCGAAGATATTTCGGACAAAGTGGCGGCTCTGGCGCTGCAGGGCCCGACGTCCGGGCGTTTGCTGAAGAAGGTGGCCGAAGCGGATATTGCGAACCTGAAATATTTTCGCTTCACCCATGGAAAAATTGGCGGCGTGGACGTGGATATTTCGCGCACGGGATATACGGGCGATCTGGGTTACGAAATTTGGATGGCGTGGAAGGACGCGCCGCGTGTGTGGGACGCGTTGATGGAAAATGGACGGCCGTTTGATCTGCATCCGGCGGGGATTATTGCGCTGGACGTGGCGCGGATCGAAGCGGGGCTGATCATGCTGGAAGTGGATTACACCAGCAGCAAGCGGGCGCTGATTGAAGCGCAGAAATATTCGCCGTACGAACTGGGGCTGGGCAAGATGGTGGATTTGAAGAAGGAATATTTTATCGGGCGCGAGGCGCTCGCGGAGGAGCACCATCGCGGGCCGAAACGGCTGCTGATGGGGCTGGACGTGCGTTGGGAGGATGTGGAGCGACTGTACGACGCGGTGGGATTGGGGCCGCAGGTGCAGAGCACGGCTTCTCGCACACATGTGCCGGTGTATCGCGGAGGATTGCAGGTGGGTAAGGCAACTTCGACGACGTGGTCGCCGACGTTGAAAAAGATGATCGCGCTGGCGAGCTTGAATCGCGAGCACGCGGCGGCCGGGACGGAATTGCAGATGGAACTGACGGTGGAAGCCGTACGTCATAAGGTACGCGCGACGACGAGGGATTTGCCGTTTTTCAATCCGCCGCGAAAGATGGCTACGCCGGTAACGTGAAGAGCCGCGTTGGAGGCATGCGTTGAAAGCGAAGTTCGCGGCTGATGCCGGCGCGACGCCGGTAGAATTCGATAGTTTCCTGCATTGTTCCGCAAAGAATTTGCTGCGATGGTTCCTGCCGGTATTTTTCCTAATTGCGAGCGTGACAACCGTGAATGCACAAGATGCGAAGGTGAAGTGTCCGCCGACGGCGCGGGTGGAGGATGTGGCGGAAACAATGCATGGAGTGGTGGTGCACGATCCGTATCGCTGGCTCGAGGATCAAAACAGCCCGGAAACGCGCGCGTGGATTGACGCGGAGAATATTTGTACGCAAGCGGTGCTGAGCAAGCTGCCAGGGCAGGACGCCATCGCCAAACGGCTGGGAGAATTGATCAAGGTAGATACGATCGGGCTGCCGACGGAGCGCGGCGGACGATATTTTTATGCGAAGCGCGCGGCGAACCAGGATTTGTTTGTCCTTTATATGCGGAGCGGAGCGAAGGGCGCGGAGGAAGTGCTGGTGGACCCATCGACGATGAGCGCGGATCACACGACCAGCGTAAATTTCGCGGGAATTTCGGACGACGGGAAATTGGTGGGATACGGCGTGCGGAAGGGCGGCGAAGACGAGGTTTCGCTGCATTTTCTGGACAGTGACACACGCAAAGTGCTGGCGGATGTGCTGCCACGGGCGCGATACATTTCAGCGCCTTCGTTCAAGAAGGATAAGAGCGGATTTTATTATTCGAAGCTGACCGAGCAGGGTCCGCGCGCGTATTACCACGCGATGGGAACCGATGCTGTGCAGGACGTGAAGATATTTGGCGATGGGTACGCGTTGGACAAGATTTTGGCGGTGGACATTTCGGAGGACGGGCGTTACCTGGTGTTCACGATCTACTACGGGTCGTCCTGCGACCGGTCGGAACTTTATTTCCAGGATTTGAAAACGGGCGGGCCAATCGTGCCGGTGGCGACGACGATCGATGGATGCTTCCAGGGGAGCATCGCAGACGATGCGTTGTATATGCAGACGAATTGGAAAGCGCCGAAGTGGCGAGTGCTGGCGGTGCCGCTGGCGACTCCGACGCAGGAACACTGGAAGGAAATAATTCCCGAAGGCGAATCACGCATGGAGGGATTTCGCCTGGTGGGCGGGAAAATCGTGGCGCAGTATTCGCACAACGCCGCGTCTGAGTTGAAAATATTTCAGCCGGATGGGAAAGCGGCCGGAGGGATCGAGCTGCCGCAACTGGGATCCGTCGAGGGGATTACGGGAAGATGGAAAGGGAGCGAGGCCTTCTTTTCATTTCGATCGTTCGCGATACCGCCGACGGTGTACCGCTACGACGTGAGCGCGAAATCGCTGGAAACGTGGGCGAAACCAGCGGTGCCAATTGACGCGAGTGCGTTCGAGGTGAAGCAGGTCTGGTACGAATCGAAAGACAAGACGCGCGTGCCGATGTTCTTATTTTACAAGAAGGGATTGAAGCTGGACGGGACGGATCCGGCGTTGATGACGGCGTACGGGGGATTCGACGTGAGCGAAACCCCGGAATTTCGCGACGACGCGATAGTGTGGGCGGAGCACGGAGGCGTGTTTGCGCTGCCGAGCTTGCGCGGCGGCGGCGAGTTCGGCGAGGAGTGGCATCGCGCGGGGATGCTGGAGAAGAAGCAGAACGTGTTCGATGATTTTTTCGCGGCGGCGGAGTGGCTGATCGCGAATCACTATACGAGCGCGGACAAGTTGGCGATTACCGGGCGGAGTAACGGCGGCTTGCTGATGGGAGCGGCGATGACGCAGCGGCCGGATCTTTTTGGCGCGATTGTGTGCGGGTATCCGCTGCTGGACATGGTGCGATATCAGAAATTTCTGGTGGCGCGATTCTGGGTGCCGGAGTATGGATCGTCGGAAGATGCGAGCCAGTTCCCTGCTCTCTATGCGTATTCGCCGTATCATCATGTGGTGAAGGGCACGAAATATCCGGCGGTGCTATTTCTGACGGGAGACAGCGACACGCGTGTGGCGCCCTTGCACGCGCGGAAAATGACGGCGGAGATGCAGGCGGCGCAGGGCGGCGACAAACCGATTTTGCTGCTGTACGACACGAAGCTGGGACATAGCGAAGGACGGCCTGTGGGAAAGATAATTGAAGAGGACACGCAGGTGCTGGGGTTCTTGATGTGGCAGGCGGGAGTGAAGGGATTCTGACGCGCTGAATTTTGTTGATTCGCAATTTTGGAGGCATGGATGCAAGGGATGACGCGGACGGTGGTGAAGGCGGCGGCGCTGGCGCTGGGTCTTCTGATGTTGATGGACGTGGGAGGCGTAGCGCGAGCGCAGACGGCGGCGACGCCGATACGGTTGAGCGTGGACGCTTCGCAGGCTCCGCAAAAGATATTGCACACGCACATGGAGATCCCTGTGCAGAGCGGGCCGCTGACGCTGTATTACCCGGAATGGATTCCGGGGGAGCACATGCCGGACGGGCCGATCATACAAATGGCGGGGATGAAGTTCAGCGGCGGCGGTAAGTCGATTGCGTGGCGGCGCGATCTGGTGGAAATGTTTTCGATTCATCTGGACGTGCCAGTTGGAGTGAGCACGCTGGAAGCGGATTTCGATTTTCTGCTTTCGGGTGCGCCATCGGGGTTTTCGGCCGGCGCTTCGGCGACGGCTTCGCTGGACGTATTGAGCTGGAATCAGGTGCTGCTGTACCCGAAGGGGCTGCCGGCGAAAGACATTATTTTCGCGCCGAGCTTGAGGCTGCCGGCGGACTGGAAATTCGGGACGGCGCTGCCGATTGCGAAGCAAGAGGGCGACAAGATCGAGTTCGCGCCGGTGGCGTTGACCACGCTGGTGGATTCGCCGGTGATATCCGGCCGCTACTATCGGGCGATTCAACTCACACCGGGGCAAACTCCCTCGCATGAAATTGATATCGCGGCGGACAGCAACGCGGCACTGGCCATGACGCCGGACACGCAACTGCAATTACACAATCTGGTGGCGGAGGCGTACGCGCTTTTCGGCGCGCGGCACTATCGCGATTACCATTTTCTGCTGACCCTGAGCGACGACGTGGCGCACTTCGGCCTGGAGCATCACGAGTCGAGCGATGACCGCACGACGGAACGAAGCTTGATTGACGAGAGCGAGCGAGTGGAATTCGCATCGCTGCTGCCGCACGAATACGTGCACTCCTGGAACGGAAAATACCGGCGGCCGGTGGGATTGGCGACACCCGATTACCAGCAGCCGATGAAGGACGACTTGCTGTGGGTGTACGAGGGCTTGACCGAATACCTGGGCGAGGTGCTGACCGCGCGCAGCGGATTGCAAACGCCGCAACAGTGGCGGGAAGATTTTGCGGAGCTGGTAGCGACGTACGAACACCGGCCGGGGCGCGACTGGCGCCCTTTGCAGGATACGGCGGATGCCGCGCCGTTTCTTTACGACGCCGGAAATGAGTGGTCCAACTGGCGCAGGGGAACGGATTTTTACGAAGAGGGAGAGCTGCTGTGGCTCGACGTGGACGAAACTTTGCGGACGATTACGAAGGATAAGAAATCCATAAACGACTTCTGCAAGATTTTTCACGGCGGTGCAAGCGGACAACCTGAGCTGAAGCCGTACACGTTTGAAGATGTGGTGGCTACGTTGAACAGCGTTGCGCCGTACGATTGGGCGGGATTTTTGCGCGCGCGGCTGGACGGCGTGGCGACGAAAACTCCCAACGAGGCGATCGAGAAAAGCGGCTGGAAGCTGGTGTACAACGACCAGCCGAACGAAATGCTGGCGATGGAAGAAGCGCTGGCGCGGCGCGCCAATTTCAATTTCAGCGTCGGGTTCACAGCGTCGGACGAAGGCGTGGTGGGTGACGTGATTCACGGAGGGCCGGCTTACAATGCGGGGATTGGTCCCGGGATGAAGATCGTGGCGGTGAATGGAGCGCAGTATTCGCCGGACGGAATGCGTGGTGCGATTGACGCGGCGAAAGTTGCGACGGCGCCGATTCAATTGATTGTGGCGAACGGCGCACAGTTCCGGACTTACTCCGTGGACTATCACGGAGGATTGCGATACGCGCATATTGAACGGGACGAAAGCAAACCGGACTATCTGGGCGAAATCACGCATGCGCAGGTGGAAAGTGGAACGGGCGCGACGAATTGAGGGCGGCGAGTTTCTGAGATGAGATTTCATCCGATTGCGATTGTGGGGATATTGCTGGTAGCGGCGGGGATTGCGGCGCTGATCCATCCGCAAGTGGCCATGCCCGGGCACAAAGAGGAAGTACAAGTAGGGACGGGCAAGGCGATTATCGAGACGCGGCGGATAGTGACTTTTCCGTGGCCGTTCAGCGCGCTGTTGATTCTCGCTGGGGCGGGGCAGGTGTTTCTTACATGCAAGGTGCGGCATCGGGTTTGAGAGTTGTGCTGGGGTTGCGGAAGTAAAAATCGCCACTGATGAACGCAGATGAACACTGATAAGGGCACTGATAAAACCTTCCTGAAGTAAATTCAAAAACAACGACGCCGGCGAACGATTACCGTAGACGCGCAGAGGGCGCAGAGAAAATCTGAAGCCGAGCGGATCTTTCGTGGGTGGTGCCTTGCGGAACCGCCTCTGCGACGGCGGAGCTAGTAGGTGGCGTGGTCGTCGCTGTCGCTGGCGCGGATTTTTCCTGCGAAACGGGTGTAGGTGAAAATTGTGTAGGTGACGGCGAGGGACATGCCGAGTAGCCACCAGATCAGGCCGATTTTGAGGCCGTAATCGGCGGCTTTGGCGTTGGCTACGGTGAGGTTGTAGGCAAGGCCTGTGGTGGCGGGGAGCACGTTGGGGTAGAGGGTGAAGGTGACGCTGGTCAACATGCCGACGATATAGGCGGCGGAGGCGGCGAAGGCGCGGGCTTCCTGCTCGCTGCGCAGAAAGAACTTCACGCCGAGCAACCCGGCAATGGCGAGCATTGGAAAAACAAAACCGAAGGGATGCACGCGGAAGCTGAGCAGTCCGACCGGCATCAAGTGAAAGCTGGTGAAGGTGACGATGACGGTAAGCGCAGCAACGAGCCACCAGAGAAGCGAGGCGGCGGCGTGCGCGCGGTATTGCAATTCGTCGGTAGTGCGCCAGGCGAGCCAGACGGCGCCATGAAGGGCGAGCACGGCGAGGGCTGCGACGCCGATTAGGATTGTGTACCAATCAAGAATTCCGGTTTGGCCGGTGGGCTGAAAATTCGTCCATAGCGGTTCGAAGAAATTTCCCGCGGCATCAAGCGGAACGCCGCGAGCCACGTTGCCAAGCGCGGCGCCGAAAAATATCGCGAGCAGGGTGCTGGCGAGCGAGAAGACCGCGTCCCAAAAGACGGACCAGATGTGGCCGCCAACGTGGCTGCGAAATTCGATGGAGACTCCGCGCAGGATCAAGAGCCACAGCACCATCATCAGGGGCAGATAAAATCCGCTGAAACTTGCGGCGTATAGTGCAGGAAACGCGAAATACAGCGTGCCACCGGCCGCGAGGAGCCAGACTTCGTTGCCATCCCACACTGGGCCGATGGTGCGGATGAGGACGCGACGCTCGTCGTCGGTTCGAGCGAGCCAGAGATGCAGGATACCGACGCCGATGTCAAAGCCATCAAGGACCACGTAGCCCGCGATCATCACAGCGACGAGGCAAAACCAGATTGTGCCCATGTAGTTCCTTCCCTACTCCGCTGCGGCCGCGGCGATCGCATGGTTTTCGCCGGGATCGGGGCCGTGTTCGATCTCGCGATAGACCAAAAACAGGAAGAGCATTCCCAGGACCGTGTACATGCCGAGGAAACCGATCAGCGTGAACCAGGCGCTTCCGGCGGAAACCAGCGGCGAGACTCCGGCACGCGTGCGCATCATTCCGTAAATCAGCCACGGTTGGCGGCCGACCTCGGCGGTGATCCAGCCGGCGGTATTGGCGATAAAGGGCAGAGGGAGCGCGAGCATCAGCGCCCACAAGAGAATGCGCGATTCGAACAGCTTGCCGCGAAAAAGCTGCAGCGCGGCTAGCACGAGGATGGCGATGAAGATGGTGCCCAGACCGACCATGATGTGATAGCTGAAGTAGAGGAGCGCGATATTGTCGGGCCATTCGGATTGCGGAAATTGGTCAAGACCCTGAACGGTGGCGGTCCATTTCTGATAGGTGAGGAAGCTGAGCGCGCTGGGGATGGTGAGTGGATTGTCGAGGCGCTGTTTGGGAACATCCGGCTGGCCGAGGATTGCGATGGGCGCGCCGGCTTGCGTTTGGAATAGGCCTTCCATCGCGGCGAGAGTGGGACGCTGATATTGCGCGATCATTTTTCCCTGGCCGTCACCTGTGGGGAAAAGTTGCAGGAGCGCGGCGATGATGCCGACGGTGACGCCGACGCGGACGAAGGTCTGGCCGAATCTTTCGTGCTGCTTCGAGAGGATGTAGTAGGCGCCGACGGCAGCCATGGTGAAGCAGCCGGTCTGCACCGCGCCGAGCATGGTGTGCGCGTATTGCCAGAGGCCCCACGGATTCAGGAGCAGGGCCCAAAAGCTGTTTAGTTCGTACGAACCGTTCGTGGCGAGGTGATAGCCGACGGGATGCTGCATCCACGCGTCGGTGAGGACGATCAGGTAGCCGGAAAGCCAGGAGCCGATAAACATCATCAGCGAGGAGATCCAGTGGAGGCGCGGGCCGAGGCGCTTTTCACCGAAGAGGAACAGGCCGAGGAACGAGGATTCCAGAAAAAAGGAGAACACGCCTTCCATGGCGAGGGTCTGGCCGATCACTCCGCCCGCGGATTTCGAGAATTGAGACCAGTTCGTGCCGAACTGAAATTCCATGGGAATCCCGGTGACGACGCCGAGGGCAAAGCTGATGCCGAAAATTTTCGCCCAGAAACACGCGGAGTCGTTCCAGATTTCGTTGCCGGTGCGCAGGGCGATGGTTTTCAGAATGAAGATCAGCAGGGCGAGGCCCATGGTGAGCTGCGGGAAAATGTAATGGAAGGTGATGGTGAATGCGAAGTGGAGGCGATGAATGGTTAGTGCGTCTTCCATGGCACCTCATTTCGGGCGCGGGGCGCAAAAGTTGAGATCGCCGAGACGCTAAGAGTACTCCCTTGGAAAAGGAAAACGAAAGTGTGATGATCACACGTTTTGGTGATGCTGGTCACGTACAAGAATGCCGGGGGAGGAACTATGAAGCGGGGCGCTCGGGTGGTTGGAGTGGTTGTCGCGGTGCTGGTGGCTGTGGTGACGGTGGCGGGGCAAACGGCCGAGAAGCGCCCGATCACTTTTAAGGATTTGATCTCGCTGCATCGGCTGAGCGAGCCGCAGATTTCGCCGGACGGCAAATGGATCGCTTATAGCGTCGCGACTCCGGACCTGGAAGCGAATCACGCCGTGCGCGATATATGGGTGGTGGCGACGGCGGGTGGCGAAGCACGGCAATTGACGCGAGGAGGGACTGACACGCGGCCGCGCTGGTCGCCGGACGGCAAGAAGCTGGCGTTTATTTCCGGGCGCTCCGGGACGCCGCAAATTTATTGGATCGCGCTGGAGGGCGGCGAAGCGACGCGGCTGACTTCGATTTCGACGGGCGCGGACAATGAGCTGTGGTCGCCGGATGGGAAGACGATGGCGTTTGTTTCTTCGGTGTACCCGGATTGCAGGGACGATGCGTGCAACGAGAAGCGTGATGCGGCAACAGAAAAAAGCAAAGTGAAGGCGCGGGTCTATGAAAAGCTTCTGTACCGCCACTGGACGGAATGGTGGGACGGCAAGCGCGGCCATTTATTTGTGATGGCGGTGGATGGCGGAGGCGTGCCGAAGGATTTGATACCCGGAGCGAACTACGACGTGCCGCCGTTCAACGAGGGTGCGCCGGAGGCTATTGCGTTTTCGCCCGATGGAAGAGAGCTGTGTTACACGGCGAACACCGACAAAGATGAGGCGCTGAGCACGAACGGGGATTTGTTTACGGTGGATGTGGCGGGTGGGAGCGAGCCGAAGCGAATCACGACAAATCCTGGGAATGATTGGGGACCGCAATATTCGCCGGACGGAAAATGGATTGCGTACCGCGCGCAATTTCTGGGCGGATTCGAAGCGGATCGCTGGCGATTGATGCTGTACGACCGACAGAGCGGAAAGTCGGTCAATCGCACAGAGGACTTCGATCGCAACGTGGAATCGTACGAATGGACGCCGGACAGCGCGCAGGTTTATTTCCAGGCCGAAGATAAGGCGGAGATGCCGGTGTATGCGATTGCGGTAGCGGCGGGAAGCGCACCGAAAGTGGTGGTGGCAGACGGGTTCAACGCGGAGTTTGATATTAGCCGCGACGGGCGGACGCTGGCGCTGGCGCGTACGAGTCTGACGATGCCCGCGGAGCTCTTTACCGCGGATGTGGATGGCGGGCATTTGCGGCAGGTGACGCATCAGAATAGCGCGCTGCTGGCGCAACTGGAGCTGACGGCGGCCGAGCCGTTCTGGTTTGAGGGCGCGGAAAAAACGCAGGTGGAGGGATTGATGATCCGGCCGCCGCATTTCGATGCGGCGAAAAAATATCCGACGCTGCTTTTGATTCACGGCGGGCCGCAAGGGGCGTGGACGGACGCGTGGGGTTACCGTTGGAATCAGCAGGTGATGGCCGCGCCGGGATATGTGGTGGTGATGATTAATCCGCGGGGGTCAACCGGATATGGACAGAAATTTACGGCGGAGATCAGCCGCGACTGGGGCGGAAAGGTTTACGAGGATTTGATGAAGGGCCTGGACGCGGCGATCGCGAAGTATCCGTTTATTGACGGCACGCGAGTGGGCGCGGCGGGAGGATCGTACGGCGGGTACATGATTGACTGGATCGCGACGCACACGGACCAGTTCAAATGCCTGATCAGCCACGCGGGACCGTACGATTTGGTGAGCGAGTACGGGGCGACGGAGGAATTGTGGTTCGCGGACTGGGAATTTGGCGGGCCGCCATGGGCAAAGCCGGATCTGTACAAGAAGTGGGCGCCTAGCGAGTATGCGGCGGCGCTGGGAAAATACAAGACGCCGACGCTGGTGGTGGGTGGCGAGCTGGATTTTCGCGTCCCGTACAACCAGGATTTGGAATTTTTCACGGCGCTGCAGGTGCAGGGCGTGCCGTCGAAGCTGGTGATTTTTCCAGACGAGGGGCATTGGGTACTGAAGCCGCAGAACAGCGAGTTTTGGTATGGGACGTTTCTGGATTGGCTGGGGCGATATTTAAAATAGAACCGCGAAGAAATAGGAAGAGGCGGATGTTGAGTCCGCCTCCAGGTATTTGGAATTTGCTGCGAATTAGCGAATTGCGACGGCTTTCGTCTTTCCGCCGAAATCTATTTCGACGACGCGGTCCTCGTTGAAGAGGACTTCGGTTTGGCGAGGCTTTTGGGCAAGCTGAACCCATTCACAGGGAACAGAGGCGACGGTCTTACCGTTGTCGGCGCGGACGACGCTGATTTCATTCGCACCGTCGTTCGCTTTGAGGTTATACGTCCCGGGTTCCAACTTTTGAGTGCCGATTGTGACGGGATGATCGATCACGAGCTGAGCGGAATCGGTGCGCGCCCAGATCGGGAGCGAGAGAATTAGAGCAGCAAACACTGTGAGACTGGTTTTCGTACGCAGGTCCATTTCTTCTCCTGTTCAAAAGTGCAATTTGCCGTGGAGACTTCGAGCGAGATCGCCTCGATGCTCCTGCGGGCGAGAGCGCGAGCTGAAAAATAGCCTCAGCGCGCCCTCTCTCTTAGAGATGCGTGGGTTCACGGGGCGGTTTCGTTTTTATCCCTACGTAAGTTATTGACTGTATTGCACTTCCGTCGCTGTGCGGTTCTGCCGAACGTATGTAAATCGTGATTCGTGCTCATCAGTAGTTGTGCGGATTGACAGCGTGGAACGGTGGGTGACATGGTGACTTCCTCACCTTGGGGGTCTCCATGCGAACTTTGGGGCGGTTCTGTTTCCCTGCGTTGGCGGGGGTATTGGCGATTTTTGTGCTGGCGCCGCTCGGTTGCGCAGAATCTCTCAACATTACCAGCGCACCTGCAGGCGCTAATGTGGAGATTGATGGCGCATTGGTAGGCACGACTCCGTTTCATACCGATTATCCCGGCGGTTACTTCCATAAGACGCATACGGTGTTCGGCGCACGGCTGGAACATGCGATGACGTTGCGCGTTTCGATGGATGGGTACGCAGCGCAGCAGATCACGATTACGGATGGGCCGTTTGAGTGGCTTACGGTGAATGGAAAACGACGCGGAAATTACTTTGTGCTGAAGTCGGATCATTTCGATATGAAGCTGGCGGCGGGAGCGGAAGCAGCTAGCGTCACGTGGACGGGGGATGCGCGGGTGGGGCCGATGCATCCGCATGCGGCGGTGGTGGCGGCCGTGAGCGACGACGGGGACAAGGCGCGTGGGGTGGGAACCTTGGCGATCTTGTCTGATCCGGCTGGGGCGGAAGTTTATGTGGATGGGCATTTCGTGGGACAGACGCCGGCGACGATGCATCTAGCGAGCGGGGCGCACCGGATTGAATTGCGAGCGAGCGGGAAGCGCGATTGGGCGCGGGATTTGGAAGTGATCAAGGATAGCGAAACGACTGTGCATCCGGTGATGGAACGCGGGCAGTGAAGGCCGGCGACAGCGTCCCGTCAGGGGCGGTTGGCGAAGGAGTAGGCGCGGCGGAGGTATTGGCCAACTTCTGGAACGCGGAATATTTTCAGTAGGACTACGAACAGGACGACTCCCACGGAAGTTACCAGCGTCAGAAGCAGGAGTGCTCCGGCGATGCCCTGCCACTGGATGAAATTTTCCAGCCAGCCTGCGAGGCGATAGCAAGCATAGCCGGCGGCGCAGGATGCCACGGCCACTTTCAGGAAGAAGACGACGATGCTGCCCTCCTCCGGATTTTTTGTGCGCCGGCCCAGCAGGACGAAAAGAAGAATGGTGTAGGCGACGATGCCGATGGTGCTGGCGAGGGCCAGGCCGACGTAGTCCAGGCGGCGGACCAACAGCCAATAGACTGGGAGGCTGAGCAGCGTGGTGACGGTGCCGACGACGGCGGGGGTGATGGTGTCGCGCGTGGCGTAGAAGCCGCGCGCCAGAATATTCTGCGCACCCCAGGCAAACATTCCAATTGAGAAAAACGCGAGCGTGGCTGCGGTGGCCGCGAGATCGGGGCCGTGGAGACGGGTGTGCGAGAACACCAGATAGACCAGTGGCAGGCTTTGCGCGATGGTGAGCGCGGAGATGGGGAGAAGCAAGAAGATCAGCGCGCGGAATGTGGAGTTGAGGATGCGATTGAGGTCGTCAAATTTTTTTTCGGAGTAAAGCTGCGCGAGGATGGGGAAGGACGCAACGCCGATGGCCTGACCGACGAGGCCCAGCGGGACACGCATGAGCGTCTTGCCGTTGTTCAGCCAGGTGATGGAGGCGGGCTGAAGATAGGAGCCGAACCAGCGGATGATCCAATCGTCCACGAACGAAAGTGAGAGCGCGAGCATGATGGGGACGGAAAGCTTCAAGAACATCCAGAAGCCGGGATGGCGGATGTTGAAATTGGGCCTGAAAATTGCGCCCGCGCGCCAGGCGCCGTAAATTTGCAGCAGGAAATTTCCGCAGATCGCTCCTGCGAGGACGCCGACCGCGAATCCGGTGATGCCGATGCGCGAAGAGAGCAGGACGCCGCCGAGGATGATGCCGATGTTGTAGATGATGGGAGCGAGCGACGGGATGATGAAGCGATTCTTGGCATATTGCACGGCGCTGAGGATGCTGCCTTCGTAGAAACAAATTTGTGCAGGGAGCATCAGGCGCGTGAGGAATACCGTTTGCTGAAATTCGGCGGGCGCGAAGCCTGGGGCAATGTATTTCACGATGTGCGCGGCAAAAATTTCGCCTAGCACGACGAGCGTGACGAGGACGAAACCCATCACGGTGACGACCGTGGAGAAAACGTGCCAGCCTTCGTCTTCGCGTTGTTCGGCGACGTATTTGGCGAACACCGGGATGAAAGTGATGCTGAGCGAGCCTCCGGCGATCAGGTAATTAAGGAAATCGGGGAGAGTGAAGGCGGTGTAGTAGGCGCTGGTGGCGGCGTTGGCGCCGACCTGGTGCGCGACGGTCCAATCACGGAAAAAGCCGAGGATGCGGCTGAGCAGAACGCTGGCCATCACGATGCCGGTGGCCGCGGCGATGCGACGGTGCAGGTGATCGGTCGTCGTCACGGGAATATGGTAGATGGATTGGTGCGTAGGCGGTAGAGAGTTTGCGCGGGGTGTTTCCGATTGGGAGAGGCGTGGAACCGCGAAGAGCTACCGCAGAGAAGCAGGGAGCACAGAAAACGCCAAAAGATCTAACAGAGAGTGCACAGAGAAAAACGGACAGCGCAGAGATAGATGACGGAGCCCAGCCAGGATTGGCTGTGCCACGCTATTCTTGGGTTTCGTCGTGCTCCGCTGCGGCGGATGGATGTTCTGGAAGCTGGATCGGTTCGCGGGGCGGCGTGCCGTCTGGGGCGGCGCGGAGATATTGGACTGGCCAGCTTACGGGAAAACCGAGGTCGCGTGCGACGGCGAGTGGCCAGTACGGTTGGCGGAGAAATTCGCGGGCGAGGATTACCACATCGGCTTTGTCGCCGTTCAGGATGGCATCGGCCTGGCTGGCATTGGTGATCATGCCGACCGCGCCAGTGAGAATTCCGGTGCGCTGGCGAATCTGGTCGGCAAATGGAACCTGGTAGCCGGGGCCGACAGGAATTTGCGCTCCCGGAACCAGGCCGCCCGAGGAGCAATCAATGAGATCCACGCCGAGCGGGCCGAGAAGTTCGGCAAGCGCGACGGATTGCTCGAGGTCCCAGCCGCCAGGAGCCCAATCAGTGGCGGAGATGCGCACGAACAGAGGATAGCCCACGGGCCAGACGCGGCGCACGGCGGTGACGACTTCGCGGAGGAGGCGCGTGCGATTTTCGAAGGAGCCGCCGTAGGAATCGGTGCGCTGATTTGAGAGTGGTGAAAGGAATTCGTGGAGCAGGTAGCCGTGGGCGGAGTGGATTTCGATTACTTTGAAACCGGCTTGCAGAGCGCGAACCGCCGCAGCGGCGAAATCTTTGATAACGCCTTGAATTCCAGCGACGTCGAGCGCGACAGGCTTGGCGTACGTATCAGAAAAGGGGATGGCGCTGGGCGCGACGGGTTTCCAGCCGCCTTGGGATTCGGGGACGAAGCCGCCATGCTGCCAGGGCGGAGGCGTGCTGGCCTTGCGTCCGGCGTGGGCGAGCTGAATGCCGGGCACGGTTCCCTGTCCTAAGAGGAATTGGGTGATACGCGAGAGGAAAGCAATGTGGTCGTCTTTCCAAATGCCCAGATCTTGTGGGCTGATGCGGCCCTCGGCGGATACCGCGCAGGCTTCGGTGAAGATCAGCGAGGCGCCGCCGACGGCGCGACTGCCGAGATGGACAAGGTGCCAGTCGTTGGCGTAGCCATCGGTGCTGGAATACTGGCACATGGGAGAGACGACGATGCGATTGCGGAGGAGGACATCGCGAATCTGCAATTCATCGAATAGGTTCATGGGTGATTGGATGTCGGACGAAACGAAAAAGTAGCAGGAGATGGCGATAGCACGCGAACATGAGTGTTTGCCGGGCGAAAGAGCGGCATGTCCACTGACCGAGCGTCACGGTCGCCCGATGTCTTCCGTGCGTTGCAGGTTCTGTGTGAAGCTAGAATTTGAAGACGATGCCCGCTGAAGCCTTCGGGCTGTATTGATAGGTGCTGAAATAGCGCGAGCACATGGCGTCTGCGCCCAGACGAATTGCCCAGCGAGGCTTAAACGGCAGGTCAACACCGCCGCCGAGCTCAAAAGCAAAAGCATGCTGAACACCGGCGTATGTCTGCGGCGTGAAGTGGGAATAACCGGCCAACGCATGCGCCCAAACCTCAATGCCCTTGGGCGCGGACCAGCGGAAGCGCGGACCACCGCCGCCAAACAGGAACCAGGAACTTACGTTGTCCTGACTGCCATGGGTGGCCGCGAACTCGCCGTCCACTCCAAACCAGTCCTTGAAATAATAGACCATGCTGTAATTGAATCCGTTCATGTTCTCTGTGATGTGCGGCAGTTCGAAGAAATGCAAATATGTGTAACCGAAGTAGGCCTGCCAGCTGTAGCTTTCGAACACGCTGGTGACGTCCTGCGGAGCGGCGGGCATCAATGAGAGAGGCGTGGACGAGGCCAAGGTCCCGGGAGGCGTGGGAGCCGGGACGGGAGAGAACGGCGTAAGGGATATACCGGGAGCTGTTGCTGGGGTGCTCGTTGCTGCGGGCACGGAAAAGTAGGATGCGGGCAGCAACACCGAATCGGGGTTAGTCGTCTGTGCGCCGGCGCTAATGGATAAAAGTAAAACTAGACCGAGTAAGAAAGCGAAGTATCGCATAGCGTATTTCCCCCAGATGACGAAAAAGCGTCAAAGGTACCCCCATAATTTGACCGAGAAGGGGTGCTCATGTCCACTCTAAATTCGCGCAGGGGGCGAAGATGCCAGTGAAATAGGAGGGGGCGATTCTGAATAGTTTCTAATGTTGCGGGCGGATCGGAGGACGAAAGGCGCTCGCACCAAGCAGAGCGGCGGTATTAGTGATATAAGTCTGGTCCGCGAGGCAAACCTTGGCGCTCCGCGCCGAAGCCGGGAGATTCCTGTGGCGGTGAAGATTCTATTTTTGCTGGAGTTTGCGTTGTGCGCGAGCGGATTAATCTCTCCGGCGGCGGCGCTGACACTGGGGCTGATTCTTGGATTGGGGTTCACGCATCCCTGGCAGACGGAATCGCGCACGGCGACGAAATATTTGCTCCAGGCATCGGTGGTGGGGCTGGGATTCGGCATGAATCTGCACGAAGTGTTGCGCGCGGGCCGCAGCGGCTTCGTGTACACGGCAGTGAGCATTGCGTTCGCGCTGACGGCAGGGCTGCTGGCGGGCCGGATGCTGGGGGTGAACAAGACGGCTTCGATTTTGATCACCGTGGGAACGGCGATTTGTGGCGGGAGCGCGATTGCGGCGGTCGCGCCGATTATTCATGCGGATCAGGAAGAAACGGCGGTGTCGCTGGGAACGGTTTTCGTTTTGAATGCCATTGCGCTGCTGATTTTTCCTCCGCTGGGCTGGCTGCTGCATTTATCGCAACAGCAATTTGGATTGTGGGCGGCGCTGGCGATCCACGATACGAGCTCGGTGGTGGGGGCGACGGCGCGTTACGGCGCAGTGGCGCTGGTAGTGGGGACGACCGTGAAATTGACGCGCGCGTTGTGGATCGTGCCGGTTTCGGTGGGCGCGGCGGTGATGAAGCGTTCGGACAGCCGGATACAGTGGCCGTGGTTCATTGCGCTGTTCTGTCTGGCAGCGGTGGCGAATAGTTACTTGCCGCGACTCGCGGGCGCTTGGCATGTGCTGAGCGTGATGGGGAAATTGGGGTTGACGGCTACGCTGTATTTGATCGGGACGGGAATCTCGCGTGCGACGGTGCGGCAGGTGGGCGTGCGTCCGATGCTGCAGGGCGTCTTGCTGTGGATTTTGGTGGGAGTCACTTCATTGTGGCTGATTCATGCCGGATGGATTGCGCTGTAACACGGCCCTCGCTTCAAATTCACAGCCACGGCGACGCCTTCCGCATAGCACGGTGACTGTTCAGTCGCCGCTTTCGGGTGTTGGCGGCGGGACGCGGCTGGGCAGGAACGTGGAGTATAGAGCCACTACGGCGACGATGATGTTCGCGACCATCACCGGTTTGGAATTGATCAGGACGCCGTAGGTCAGCCAGACGACCGCGCCGAGCGCCTGCATGATGCGGAGCGTTTTGTGATTGCGGAAAAAATAGGATGCGGTGACGAGGGCGGTGGCGAGCCAACCGATCGAGCTAATCATATCGCAGGTCCCTCCGAGGAGCGCGCTTCGACCGCATCTTCATTTGCGGGCCGCAAGGTGAGCCAGTCGGTGCGAACTTTGTCCCATTCCTGAATGAGAAAGCCATAGGATTCCAGGAACGTGCGGATTTGCGCGCGACCCTTGCCGACAATTTTTTCGAGGATGGGAACGAGAACGCCCAGAGCGCTGGTGCTGAGAATGGTGCGCTGCGCAATGTGGGAAACGTGTTTGGTTTCGGAGACAGCGATGGTGAATCCGTCGCGGGCGTTGATGTGCAGCATGACGTGAATATCCGAACTGCCGTCGCCGGCGTAGACTACGTGGTCCGGACCGATTTTCATGGCGGCCTGGAGTTCGTCGAGGAATGCGACTTTGCCATAGCCGGCGGTGGCGCGGACGATGGTGTCAATTTCTCCGGTACTTTTGTATTTGAATTCCGTGCCATGAATGCGATCACGGGGCAAAATTCCTTCCAGCGCAGACTGGATTACCTCCACGGGCGCGGCAGAGAGTACGTAGAAATCGAAGTGATAGCCCTGAATGCCGTGGTCGAGAATCTCGTTGAGCAGACCAATATTGGCTTTCAGGCGGATTTGCTTGCCTACCTGGATCAAGTGCTCTTTGCGGACGCGCGATCGGAATTCGGGATCGTGGAGCAGCAAGTAGGCAAGTTCGGCGCCCTGCTGGACGAGGTTGAGCTTGGCCATGCCCTCGGCCTTGCGTTCAAATTCCTCGGTGGGAATTCCGACAATCTCGCTGAGGACGTAACCAGAATCGTTGAACGTGAGAGTCTGATCGAAATCACTGACGAATAAGTAAGATTTAAGTGCGGCATCGCTCATGAAAGTAATTTACCTCCGGCAGACTTTGCTGGTTGCTATTACTACAGTTTACATCAGATTGATGCTGCGATCACCGTGGGCGGACGCACGAATGGAACACATCAGTAAGATGAATTTGCAAGTTGCGACGAGGTTTCGCGGGGCTCGAGGCGTTTACGCAGCGACGGTGATGCCGCGCTTGCCTGAGGCACGATGTATAGTATTGGCGAGGAAAATCGAATGAACTACCCGCCCGGATTTCGGCGCGCCCTTCCTGGAACGCAGCCGGAATATTTGCACCCGAAGTATGCGTCGTCGCTGAAACGCGCGCCTGCGAAGCCGCTCGTTTATTTGCCACACACGCTTTCGGAGATTACGGGACCGGTGTTCGCGCCCGAAACCGTGAATGTGAAGGCTTGTGACTTGACGCGGCAACATTCCGGCGAGCCGTTGGGGGAGCGCATCATCGTGAGCGGGCGCGTGCTGGACGAGGACGGAAGGCCGGTACGGAAAACGCTGGTGGAGGTGTGGCAGGCCAACGCGGCGGGACGCTACCGGCACAAAGTAGATCAGCACCAGGCTCCGCTGGACCCCAATTTCAGCGGCCACGGCTACGCGATGACGGACAGCGAAGGCAGTTATCGCTTCATAACCGTGCGGCCCGGAGAATATCCGTGGGGCAATCATCACAACGCGTGGCGGCCGGCACACGTACATTTTTCGGTGTTCGGTCCGGCGTTCGCGACGCGTTTGGTAACGCAGATGTATTTTCCCGGCGATCCGCTGCTGCTGTTTGATCCGATTTATAACTGCACGGCGGATGAATCGGCGCGGCAGCGGCTGATTTCAGTTTTCGATTGGGAAAGCACGATTCCGGGGCACGCGCTGGGATATAAGTTCGACATAATTTTGAACGGCCGCGAAGCGACGCCGATGGAGAAATAGATGACGCTGCGCGCAACTACATCGCAGACAGTGGGCCCGTTCTTCAGCATCGGGTTGGACCGGTTGAATTGCGCGGAGTTGGCGGGTCCCGGCATTGCGGGCGAGCGCGTGACGATCGAGGGGCGCGTGCTGGATGCTGACGGTGTGGGAGTGCCGGACGCCGTCATCGAACTGTGGCAGGCCGATTCGCACGGGAGATACGCGCAGGCGGACGATTCTCAGGAGAAGCCTGTGGAGGCTGGATTTCAGGGCTTCGCGCGAATTCCGACCGATGAGGATGGAAAATTTCGTTTCACCACGATAAAGCCGGGAGCGGTGCCGGGTCCTGACGGAAAAATGCAGGCGCCGCACATTGCGGTATCGGTGTTCATGCGGGGATTGCTGCGGCGAGTGGTGACGCGGATTTATTTTCCGGATGAGATGGGGAATGCCGGGGATTTTGCGCTGAATTTGGTGGAGGCGGAACGGCGCGGGACTTTGATTGCGCGGAAGGCGCCGGGGCTGGATGGACTGCTGAAGTGGGATGTAGTTATGCAGGGGCCGGGTGAAACTGTCTTTTTCGATTGTTGAATATTTCCGATTTGAAGCTTTCGTGGCGGCGACGAGCGCTGGATTCCAGCATCTGGCACTCGGTACATAAATTTGCCGCCGTCAGGTATTCACGGTAGAGCAGGCCGACATGCGTTCGGGCTAGTATGAGCGCGATGATAAGGC
Source organism: uncultured Acidobacteriota bacterium (assembly GCA_963748395.1). Taxonomy (GTDB): domain Bacteria; phylum Acidobacteriota; class Terriglobia; order Acidiferrales; family UBA7541; genus Palsa-295. Next base: position 112,204 of record CAVVIP010000002.1, read on the forward strand.
ATGGGAACGAACGGAGAGGATCGGCCAGAGCTTGATGCGGAAATGGATCATCGCCGGAGTCGTTGTCGTATTGCTGCTGGTTGTCGCGGCGACGTTGTTGCTGGGACCGACGATGCACAGCTTCGTTCGCGCACGAACACAGAAAGTACTGGAAACGCATTTCGCGAGCACGGTGGAGTTTTCGGACTTCGACGTTACCTTTTTTCCGCGGCTGCATGTGACTATCACCGGGCTGGTACTGCGCCACAACGGACGCACCGACATTCCGCCGCTGATCCAGATACAGAAGGTTTCGATGTACGCGCAACTCGCGGGCTTGCTGCAGCCCCGGCCGTACATTTCTTTCGTGCAGCTGGACGGCTTGCAGATTCACACGCCGCCGCGCGTGCCGGGCGGAGAGCCGCTGATCCGGAAAACGGATCAGGACCTGGCAAAGAAATATCCGGTGTTGATTGGCGAAGTTCATGCGGACGATGCGAGCATCGAAGTGCTGCGTGCGCAAAACGACAAACCCCCGCGAGAATTCCCGATTCATCATCTGGATCTTCACGATGTCAGTTTCGATCGCCCGGCGAAATTCCACGCCCTGTTGACGAACGCCCTGCCTAAGGGCGAGATCGATTCCACCGGCGAATTCGGGCCTTGGGAGGCGGGAGAGCCGAGTGCGACTCCGGCACAGGGCCACTATACTTTCGAGAATGCGGACCTGGGCACGCTGAAGGGGTTGCGAGGAATTCTTTCTTCGAAAGGACAATTTACCGGGCCGCTGGATTATTTGTCGGTGGATGGTTATACGGATACGCCCGACTTCGGCCTGCGCACCACTGGGCATCCAATAGCGCTGCACACGGATTTTTCGGCGCTGGTGGATGGCACCAACGGGGACGTAGTGCTGAAGAATGTGACGGCGAAATTTCTGCACACCACGCTGGTGGTGAGCGGCAAAATCGTGGACGTCAGCAAGAGCGTGAAAGGACGCTCGATCCTGCTGAATGCTGCCGCCGACAGGGCGCGGATCGAAGACCTGCTGCGCCTAACTGTAAACTCCGACGAGCCGCTGATGACGGGCGCCGCAACGCTCAAGACGACGATCGACATTCCCGAGGGGGAAGGCGACGTGCTCGAGCGGATGAAACTCGAGGGGCAATTCGGCGTGGGTCAAGCGGAATTCAGCAACGCCAACTTTCAAGACAAAGTGGATACGCTCAGCAGGAAGGGCCGGGGAAAACCGGAGGATATGGAAATCAACGATGTGGCTTCCGAACTCCGTGGACAGTTCAGGCTGAGCGGTGGCGTTGTGACGTTTTCCAATTTGAGTTTTGCGGTCACCGGGGCGTCCGTGCACTTGAATGGGACCTACAACCTCGATAGCACTGAGATGAATTTTCACGGAAAACTATTGATGCAGGCCAAGCTGTCACAGACCACGACGGGCGCAAAATCCTTCTTTCTGAAGGCCGTGGACCCGTTCTTCAAGGGCAAGAACGGCGGAACGGAACTACCTATCCAGATCACCGGCACGAAAGACCATCCAACATTTGGCCTCGATACGGGCGGTAGCAGCAAAAAGACGTCGGCCGCGCAGTAGGGCGGATATTCCCTCGCAGCACGTTCTCCACGCTTCATAGCTCACGCATATGAGATGTAAGAAATCGAGTCTGCCGAGCGCATCCCTCTCTTCCGCCCGAGGTTTTTTCTTCAATAAAAACAAGAATGTTCTGGCATGTGCGCCGCAATGGCATGAGAATGCAACGGCTCTGAAACGCAGCTTCCTCGGCGTGCGTCGGTAGTGGGGTGCTTGCTGATTATCTGCGCGGCATTTGCCGTTCGAGATCGCGATTTCAATTCAGGAGAAACTTTTAATGCCTTTGCGCTCGATGTGCTGCTCGCTGCTCACGATTGGCGCGTTGCTTTCGGCCCAAATCAGCTCGGGGCAGAATACGGACACGCAGAATTCTTCGACGATTGCGGGATACAGCCGAACCGCTTCTGCGCAGGAAAGTGTGCTCGAGAAAAAGTTTCAAGACGGCATCGTGCCCGGAAACATTCGCGAGAACATGCGGCGCTTGAGCGCGCGTCCCCACCATGTGGGCTCGCCCTACGATAAGGACAACGCCGAGTGGATTTTGGCGCGATTTCAGGAGTGGGGCTTCGACGCGCACATCGAAACGTTCAGCGTATTGTTCCCCACCCCGAAAGAACGTGTTGTCGAATTGGTGGAACCCACGCAATTCCGCGCGAAGCTGCAGGAACCCATCGTGCCGATCGATCCAACCAGCAACCAGACTGCTGAGCAGCTGCCCACGTACAACGCGTATTCCGCGGATGGAGACGTGACCGCACCGCTGGTGTATGTGAACTACGGGATCCGCGAAGATTACGAGCAGCTCGATCGTATGGGAATTTCGGTGAAGGGCGCCATCGTGATCGCGCGATACGGTTCCGGGTGGCGCGGCACAAAACCCAAAGTTGCCGCGGAGCATGGCGCGATCGGTTGCATCATCTACTCAGACCCGCGCGGAGACGGATATTTCAACGGCGACGATTATCCCGCGGGAGGGTGGCGGCCGCGCGAAGGCGTGCAACGCGGAAGCGTGATGGATACGGATTATCCCGGCGATCCGTTGACGCCGGGCGTTGGCGCCACGCCGGATGCAAAACGCCTGGCTATCAAAGACGCCAAGACCATTACGAAAATTCCGGTGCAGCCAATTTCCTACGCCGACGCGCTGCCCTTGCTTTCCGCGCTGCAGGGTCCGGTGGCGCCGGAAAGCTGGCGTGGTGGGCTGGGCATCACGTACCACGTCGGTCCTGGGCCAGCTAAAGTTCATCTGAAAGTCGCGTCCAACTGGGACATGAAAACAATTTACGACGTGATCGGCACGCTGCATGGGGGCAACGACGCGGGCCAGTGGGTAATCCGCGGCAATCATTTCGATGCGTGGGTGAACGGGGCCGAGGATCCAATTTCCGGCCAGGCGGAAATGCTGGAAGAAGCGCGCATGCTGGGCGAACTGCACAAGCAGGGCTGGACACCGAAACGGACCATCATTTATTGCGCATGGGATGGAGAAGAGCCTGGCCTACTCGGTTCCGTGGAATGGGTGGAAACTCATTTGGCGGAGCTGCAACAGCACGCGGTCGCCTATCTCAATTCCGACAGCAACGAACGAGGCCAGTTTGGCGCGGGTGGCACGCAGGACTTGCAGGAAGTAATCAGCGGCGTGGCGCGCGATGTTCAAGATCCGGAAACGCACTTGTCAGTATTTCAGCGCGCGCATCTGGTAGCTATCGGTGAAGCGAAGGATGCCGATGAACGCGCGGAAGCACGCAAGCGCAGCGATCTGCGAATTTCTGCCCTGGGAGACGGATCGGACTATACCGCCTTTCAGGATTTCGCCGGAATTTCCACGCTCGATCTGGGATTTGGCGGCGAGGACGACGGCGATCAGTACCACTCCATTTACGACGACTTTTACTGGTACACGCATTTCGTAGACACCGACTTTTCATACGGCCGCGCACTGGCGCAAACAGCCGGCACAGCGGTGCTGCGTTTGGCCGGCGCGGAGGTGATTCCGATGGACTACGCACCGCAAGCGGAAGCCATCGCGAAATACGAAACGGAATTGGAAAAGCAGCTCAAAGACAAGCAGGACGAGATCACCGAGCGCAATCTGGAACTGCAGGAAGGCGTCTTCAAGGCGACGGCGGACCCACGCAAGACTTTCGTTCCACCGCCAACGGAAGCAGTCCCGCCGTACATGAACTTCACGCCGATGAAAAATGCCGTCGAGACACTCAAGAAGAGCGCGGAGCGTTATTCCAAGGCGCTCGCGCAGTGGCAGGCTGCGGGTTCACCGGCGCTGGCTCCGCAGTCGCTGGAAACCCTGAATGCGGATTTGCTGCGAATTTCGCGATTGTTCCTGAATGAAAAGGGATTGCCGGAACGTCCTTGGTTCAAGAACCAGGTATACGCACCGGGCGCGTACACCGGGTACGGTGCGAAGACGGTGGCAGCGGTGCGCGAATACATGGACGAGAAAAAGTGGAAAGACGCGGAGGCGCAAATCCCGCAGGTCGCGCAAATAATCGAAAACGTGGCCGCCGGAATCAATAGAGCTGCCGACGATTTCGAAGCCGCGCTGCCGAAGAAGTAGCGATTCTTGCAGCGACGGTCTCGCACGTGAAGTTTGGGCGCTGCGATAGCACCGGATCCGAGGTTCTCTGCAAGTCCGATGATTTTCTAATTTCGCCCCGAAAAAGTAGTACGCGAGTGCGACCCCGCAACCAGCGTGCGGAACAATCGCACTCGCGCACTTCGCAACCCACGACGATGTTGAAAATTCCCAGCGTTTTAGTCGAAACTTCCCGTCACGCCCTGGAAACGGTTCGCGGCCTGCTTCAGCAGCCACTTCATGACGCGTGTGGTGCTGTAGCAATACGCGAGGTTGTAACCAAGAGTGGAGAAGCACTCAAGCTCGCATGACTTTTTCATTTCGTTGAGTTGAGTGAGCTCGAATTTCGGCTTCTCGATGGTTCCCCAGTCGTAGGTGGCGTTGTACATCGGGAAGCAAGGCGCCAGAGTTCCGTCCGTGCGGACGATCAGCCAATTTTGGCCTGCACGGCAGCCCCAGTGCTCGCTCTTGCCGCGCATGAAGCCTTTCATATTGTTCAAGCGCGGGACGGAGTCCACCATCTTGTAGCCCGCCTGGTTCTTTTCAGCCAGCCAATCGAGCAATTCATCCACTTGCGGATAATCGGGCGGACGAATATACGTGTCGTTTTCGTGGAGATGCTTGAAGTGCTCCTGCTCCATCATCGGCGTTTCGTTGATGTGGTAGGTAGTGGCGATGCCGTGGTCGTGCGCGATCTGGGTCAGCTCGCGAACGTCATCCAGGTTCGTACGGCAAATGTTGATGTTGAAAAAGAGGGTATATCCGTAGCGATACTGGCGCCGGACCAGATAGTCGAAGTTCTTCGCGACGTGCTCGAAAGCTTTCGGCAGGCCGGGCTTTTCCTTCACGGCATCTACGGCAAAGTTGATGGTGGCAATGCCGGCATCTGCCAGACGGTCCGTCACATCGGGGCGCAGCAGGCGAGCATTCGTCGCCAGATACACCCAAAAGTCTTTCTTCGCGGCGTAGTAGATTACTTTATGAACGAAATCGGGGCGCAGCAACGGCTCGCCGCCCGTGGGCGCAAGCACGCGGCACGGCGTATCGTGCAGCCAATCGATGGCGCGGCGCGCCACATCTTCGGTCATACCCTTCACGCGATTGTCATAGGACCAGCAGTAGTGACAATCGAGGTTGCATTTCCACTCAGTGAAGAGATACGAGATGATGGGCTGAAAATCGCCCGCGCGCACGCGAGACTTCAGATAAGGAAAGAGCCAGCCGCGCATATTGTCCAGGACTTTCGCCGCGCCCCACTCGCGCTTGCCGGTCCGCAGCACGGTCTCGTGAGCAGCGATGTCCGCTTCGTCGATCTCGTGAAGGAGTTCCGGATGCAGTGGAAATTCCGGTTCCGGCAGATGCTTGCCTTCGGGGGTGCGCTGAACAGTGGGTCTGGGCGCGCTCTGGTTGAGAAGGCTGTGGATCGGAACGTCGAGGCGGTGCAGCGGAATTGGTGAGACGACGTTCTCCTGGTTATTGAGTTCGGACATGTATCCTCCTATCTAAACTACAATTGCCGGATTTTGGGTTCGCGAACAAGCGGGTAAGATTCCCAATCACCGAGTTGCCGCCGAAGGACTCTACGACCTCCCGCCAATTTGCGCGAGCTTCTAGCATCGGCAATGCGAGACTACCCCCCTTGCGGATAGATGCACTAAACGCCCTGTTGGACGCCGCCAATAAACCCGATTTTGTGTTTTTTTTCAACTATTTACTGTCCGCTGCCGTACCAACGGAGGGCGGCGACCCGGCGTTCCAGATCTAGGGCTATTTCCTTCGCATCCATGCTGGACGGGAAACGGACTGGGGCCCCGATGGTTACGCGGACTTTTCCGGGAGGATGGGCGATGCGATTCTCCTTTTTCATTTCATAGAGGCCGTCCAGGCGAATCGGGATCACGGGGAGGTCGAGCTGCTTGGCGAGCAGGCCAATTCCCACGCGGAAGGGATGCAGTTCGCCATCCGGTGTAGTGAGGCCCTCCGGAAAAATAAGTGAATTCCAGCCGCGATCCGCCAGATCGCCGGCGAAGGCAAAGCTGCGCCGAAACCCAGATTCCCTAGGTAGCGGAAAAACATTGAAAAGCGCGAAGACCAGAAAATAGCTCCACCGCTCGCTACATCGTTCCAGGAAGCCCATTTCCGGTGGCGGCTTAAGCATGGTGGCGATGCGTTCGGACCTCATAGCGGTGGCGAGCCGATGGCGAAATCTTGCGGGTAGCGCGGCAAGGATCCAGCCGATGTCCACGTAGGTCACGTGATTGGAGACCACCAGGACAGGCCCGACAAGTCCGCGCAAATTTTCGCGGCCGCGAATGCGCGGCGCGGCCAGCAGGTAAGTGGCCGGCCAGACCAGCGAATAGTAGACGGCGATGCGAATGGCCGTGACGAGCCAGTTCTGGGGCCATCGTGGATACTTGAGTTCGACTGAAGCTCTGGGCGGGTTGCGGATCAATTCTTCCACCTGGCCGAGGGTGGTGGCGTCGGAAAATTTCACGTCGCTCAAATCAACTTGATAGCGTTCTTCGAGCTCGCCCATCAGTTCGACGCGGTCCAAGGAACTCATATTCAATTGCTGGTCGAGCGCGGACTGCGCTGAAGGAGCGCCTGGCGGCCGGCCAGTGATGCGGGAGATGAGGTTTGCCAGCGAGTTTGCGTCTGGTGGCGCATCTTTTCCGCCGAAATTTCCTTCGACCGTCGCGCGGACGCGCTGCAAAACCGGTTTCTGCGTCGGGGTGCGCGGGAAGTCCGGCTCCGGCCAGACGAACCAGCGCCGCATCCGTTGAAAATCCGCTAACGACTGATTCGCGGCGGCGACGAGGGGAGCTGGATCCTTGGCGGGATCGTCCAGCAGAAGAACGGCGCAGGGTTCGGCGTTACCGTCGCGTTCGATGCCCAGAACCACGCAGTCCTTTACTCCTGGTTGCTCACGCAGGGCGCGCTCCAGATCTTCGGGATAGATATTCATCCCGGCCGGCGTGACGATTACGTTTTTCTGGCGGCCCTTAAAATAGAGCTGGCCAGTTTCGTCCACCTGCGCCAGATCGCCGGTGTGGAACCAACCGTCGCCTTCCACCACTGGCTGAAGCTCTTTGTTGTGCCAATAACCCGCGGCAACATTTTCGCCGCGAACCAGAATCTCGCCCTCCGGGCTGACTTTCATTTCCAGCCCGGGAAACAACTTGCCGATGGAACCTTTTCCGAGGCGGAACGGATGATTGAGGCTGATAAGCGCGGTCGTTTCGGTCATCCCATATCCTTGAATCACCGCGTAGCCGAGACGATTCCAAAAGGATTCGACAGCGCCTGGCAGCGCCGCACCTCCTGAAATAAAGGCCCAGAATTTCCATCCCAGCAAACGATGGATTTTCCGAAAGCGCCACCAACGACGGAGAAAATGCTGACCTTCGGCCTCCGTAAAATCCTGTTGGAACTTTCCAGACCCGCCGGCGGACTCAACGCGGCGCTCCACCTCACGCTGCAGCGATTCCAGCAATCGCGGGACGGCGACCAACACCGATACCCGCTCGCGCCGGATCGTTTCCAGTAAATCGCTCGGATTGAAAGTTTCTAGAAAGATGGTGGTGGCGCCCAGCAGCGGGGGAATGAAAATCGCAAGCAGTTGGCCGAAAACATGGCTCAAAGGGAGCAGATTGAGAAATCGCAGGGGATGAAATATACGCTCGTAGCGCAGGTACTTCTGAATTTCATGTTCGATAGGTTCGATATTGGCAAGAACGTTGGCATGGGAAATCACCACGCCGCGGGGCTCGGCGGTGGTTCCCGAGGTGAAGACAATTTCGAGCGGGTCGTTGCGAGAAAGTCGCGGCGAAGCATAGGGAGCAGCGGAGTTTCCGGCGATCGTCTCGCACAGCGATTCGAGCACCAGCACGGGAATGGCGATGCCGGCGGCAGGAACTGCGCGGGAGCACACTACGAGCTTGGCGTTGACCTGTGCCGCCACGCGCGCGGCAAATTCAGCGGTGGAAATTCGATCAATCGGCACGACGACGGCGCCGCGCAGCAGGCAGCCCCAAAACGCCACGAGCCATTCGGGACAATTCTCCGCCCAGAGGAGCACGTTGTCGCCCGCGCCGATGCCACGTGAATCCAGCTCGCGCGCAAAACGAATCGCTTCGCTGGCGATGCGGCTATAGGTCCAGCGCTCGATGCGGAAGCCGCGGAAGAAGACAATCGCGGTTTCTTCGCCTCGCTTGGCGTATTCGGAGAAAAATTCGACGAGAGATTGGCGCGCCATGGGCGGCTCAAAGTGTGCCTTAGACGAATGGATGATGGAAGAGCTTGCTGCGGCCGCGGCGCTAACTTTTTCGGCTCGCGGAAAGCCCTCACGGATGGGGTCATACGCGAGCGCCTCGAACGATTCGAGTGGTTTGCGCAGGCGTGATACTTTCTAACGATGACCGCGAAGGCAGAAGTGATTGTGATCGGAGCCGGCATCACCGGCCTGGCCTGCGCTTTCCGGCTGCAGCAAGCGGGCATCCGCGTCGTGGTCCTGGAAGCGTCGGATTCGCCCGGCGGGGTGATCGCTTCGGTGGAGAGAAATGGATTCCTCTTTGAAGCCGGGCCCCAGGCTCCGCGTTTTCCGAGGGCGTTGTGGGAGCTCGTCAGCGAACTTGGGATTGAGGACGCGTTCGTGCCCGGCGATTCCCGCGCGGAACGCTACATTCTGAAAAATGGACACCTGCACAAGGCCCCGTTCTCGCCGCTGAGCTTTCTTTCGACGAAACTGGTGGATGGCGCTTCCAAGTACCGGCTTCTCACCGAGGTGTTGCGCCGATCGCGGCCGCCCGAGGGCGAGGAAACCTTGGCTGGATTTGTGCGACGCAAGTTCGATGACGACGTGCTCGCTTATCTGGTGGACCCATTCATATCCGCGATATTTGCGGGTGACACAGAACAAATCGGAGTAGAGAGCGCGTTTCCTTTTCTGGCGCGGTGGGAACGGGAGCATGGGAGCGTGATGCGCGGCGCCATCCGGAATCGGAAACGCAGCGCACCGTCCAGTTCGCAATCGGGAACGATGCCGCAACGTGACGGGCGGAAGCTGGTGGTAACAGACGCACTGCCGACGATGGGTTCGTTTCGCCAGGGGCTTGGCACGGTTCCCAGGGCGATCGCGCACAAGTTGGGGGATTCGATTCGATTTCGGGCCAGGGCGGAAGACATCGAAGCCGTCGCGAGCAACGGAGGAACGGCTCCTCGGTGGCGGCTGCAGTTGAGCAGCGGCGAAGAGGTCACAAGCACGGCCCTGGTGGTCAGCGCACCCGCGTACGAAGCAGCGCGTCTGCTGAGGACCAGCGCACCCGAACTCAGCGCGAAGCTTTCGGAGATATACTATGCGCCGATGGCGGTGGTTTCCTCCGGATACGATCGAGCGCAAGTGCGCAATCCGCTCAAAGGGTTCGGATTGATGATCCCGCGGCGGGAAAAGCTCAACACATTTTTCAATGTGTGGAATTCGTCCATTTTCGAGGGGCGCGCGCCGGAAGGAAAAGTTCTGCTGACGAGTTTTGCAGGCGGCGCGACGAATCCTGCGTTCGTGGAACGAGAGGAAGCGGCCATTGCACAAATCGTTGAAGGGGAAATTGCAGGAGTGCTGGGAATCGACGGACCGCCCATCGAACGGTTTGTATGGAAATATCCGAACGCGCTGCCACAATTCAACGTGGGCCACGCACGGACGGCCGCGGCGATTCGCGAGTTAGTGAGCGGACTGCCGGGTCTGCACCTCGCGGGAAATTATCTCGAGGGCCGCTCTTTGGGGGAATGCGTGGAGATCGGGTCGCGAACGGCAGAAGAAGTGACGCGCCAGCTTTCCACGTGCCGCATCTAATTGGCGACGCAGCGTCATCGTGAACTGAAGATAATCCTCAGCAGCGAAGGAGTAGCGGTTGTACTCACTGATTTTTGGCGCCATCGCGGTTGTTGTTGCGCTGCTCTCGGCAGGATGGGCCTACCAACGAGTGGCGACAGCTCAGGACCGGAAGAGCCACCCTGCGCCGGGTAAATTGGTGGATTTGGATAGACGCGGCCTGCATTTGCTTTCGATGGGGCAAGGCAGCCCGACGGTGATCTTTGAATCCGGTCTAATGTCTTCTGTGCTGAGTTGGGACAAGATTCAGCCGGAGATAGCCAAGAGCACTCGCGCAGTATGTTACGACCGCGCCGGGCTTGGCTGGAGCGATCCTGGCCCCGCGCCGCGCGATGCGGAGCGAATCGTTAGCGAGCTTCAGGAACTCCTCAAGCGAGCGAGCATTCCCCCGCCGTATATTCTCGTTGGACATTCGTTCGGCGGACTAACCACACGCCTTTTCGCCGCGCGATATCCGGAGCAGGTCGCGGGACTGATTTTGATCGACCCTGTAGTCCCGCAAGAGTGGAACCCGGCGAACGAGCAGAATCAAAAACGGATCCGCACTGGCGCGACAATCCTGCGGCGGGCCACAATGCTTTCGCAGGTCGGCGTGATCCGATTTATTTCTCTTCTGCTGCGCGTGGGAGCGAAGCGAATTGCCGACCCACTGGTCCGACTCACGAGCAGAGGCGCACCGAAAGGCGATGGCACCAGCAGCAGTCCACTTTTTTGGAATTTGCCACCGAGTGAACGGGCGATGGCAGCTGTGTTCTGGGTCCAGCCGAAATTCACCGAAACGATAGCCAGCCAGCTGGAAAATCTTCCGCGGAGCGCCGCGCAAGTGGCAGCGGCGGAGGAGCTGGAAGGCAAGGCCGTCACCGTAATTTCAGCGGCGAATACGCCAGCGGAGCGGAAGGTGGAGCATGTTGCCATCTCTAAGCTCTCGATCTACGGGAAGCATCTGACGGCGATGCAGAGCGGCCATTGGGTGATGACGGACGAACCGAAGCTGGTCCTGGAAGCGATTCAAGAAATGATTGCGCGAACGCGCGAGCTCAGCGTGGCCAGCGCGGGCGCGTGAGCGCGGTGGCGACGGCTGCCGACTAATTGGGCGGCGCGGCGGCCAGCTCCCTGTAAAACTTCTGCAGCGTGTAAAACGCTTGTTTGCGCTGGCCGCGGTCTGAAATCAGGCCCTTGCGATTGTAATAGTCCTGCACACCGGGGAGCGGGCGGCGCGGCGAACGAAAATCCATCAGCACCCACGGTGACATGCCGGCCAGGGATGGAATTTTCTTCAACATCGCGATTTGGTGCTCATACAAGCTCGTTTGATACTCCTCGGTCCAGCGTGCGTCCGCGCTTCCATGCGCGCCGAAGGGAGTTTCCGCGCCGAACTCGCTGACGATCAGAGGTTTATCGTAAGGCGTTTTCCATTGCAGCGCGTCGATGGATGCGATGGTGCCGTCGTACCAGCCGACATACTCATTCAAGCCTAGGACATCGAGATATTCTCCCAGCGGATCATTCAATAGCCGCGTATTCGCGTCGGGGCTTTCGGGGCGATTCAGTGCCGCGGTGACAAGGCGCGTAGAATCTAGTTCGTGCGTGTAGCCGGCCAGCTGTTTCATGAACTCCACTCTTGCGGGAGCGACGGGCGTCTCATTGCCGACGGACCAGAAAATCGCCGCGGCTCGATTGTGATCGCGGGCGATCAGGTCGCGCATTTGTTCTTCCGCAATCTGTAACGTCGCGGGATTTTTCCAATCGATGTCCCAATAAACGGGAATCTCCTCCCAAACCAGTATTCCCATTCGGTCCGCCAAATGGATCATGGCTTCGTTGTACGGATAATGAGCCAGCCGGACAAAATTACATCCGAGTTCCGTCGCCCAGCCGAGCAAGATGGCGTCATCCTCAGCAGAGAATGCTCGCCCGCCACGAAACGGCGCTTCCTCGTGCATAGAAATGCCTCGCAAGAAAATGGGTTTACCATTCAGCAAGATTTTGGTTCCGCGCGTTTCGATGGCGCGAAATCCGATTTGCTCTTCCACGCGATCGCGGGCGCCCGAAAGCGCCACGCGGTAAAGTTTAGGATTTTCCGGCGACCATAGTTGAAGCTTTGCAGCGAATTTGAATTCCGCAAAACCGTTGCCATCCGTGGTCACGCGCTGCGCGATGTTGGCCTCTGGAATTTCGATGGCCACCTGCTGCGGCTGCGTTGCGCCGTTGAGTTTCACCCATCCGGCGATTTCGCTCTGCGAGCCCTTCGCGAGTTGCACAAAGTAATCCTGGATAAAGGTTGCGGGCACTTCGACGATGGCCACATCGCGCGTAAGGCCTCCGTAGTTCCACCAATCCGTGTTCAGAGCGGGAACGCCGTCGCTGCGGCGCGCGTTGTTCACTTCCACAACGACGAAATTGTCACCCTCGCGCAGATCCTTGGTGATCTCAAAATTGAAAGGCGTAAACCCGCCTTGATGTCCGCCGATCGGTTTGCCGTTGAGATACACGCGCGCCTGATAATTCGCCGCGCCAAAATAGAGAAAGGTTCGAGCGACATCGTTCCGGTGATATGAAAATGATCGCTCGTACCAAACCGAGCCTTCGTAGAAGAGAAGACTCTCCCGCTGCGAGTTCCAGTCGCCCGGAACATTCAAAGTGCCAGAAGTGTCGAAATCGTATTCGACGAGATCCTGCTTGTCCTTGGGCTTGCGGTTTTCGTAATAGCGGTACTGCAGGCCAGTCTCATAGGGATCAATAATTACGTGCCATGTGCCGTTCAAGCTGACGGTGGTCCGTGCGCGAACGTTGGCGATGAGGCCTGCCGGTGACGGCGCCGCGGCGGCGCATCCGGCCGCAACGAAGAAAAGCATAATGAGACGCTTCATATTCATTTGCTCCGCCGCGAGCTAGCGGGCTGCTTCCGCATGATTCGACTTCGCGCCGAAGCAACGGCCGTCCCGGCGCCCAAAAGTGTTCGTCCCATATAGTATGTAGGTCCGCGGATGTCAAACCGGGCGGGCTGTCGCAGCAGGATTCTGCTTGCTGTAGAAGCAGACGCCAGAAATTCGTTGACCCCGAGAGATTGAAATGCCAAAGTCGCGCGCGGCGTCGCGGTTACCGCAACCAATTTTAGCTGGATTTCTCGACCCTCGATTCCCTTCCGTGCCGGCTCGATTGCAGGCACGCGGTTCGGCGAAAGGATTAGCACGGTGCGGCGACTCGGCTGGATAGCGTGGTGCATCGCAATTTTCGTAGCGCTGGCGACGGCGCGCGGCACCACAGCGCAATGGATACCGCTGAACCCGGTCACCAGTGTGCAGAAGCAAGCCGACGGCGTGGATTTTGCGATGCACAGCGGCACACTCCGAATACAAGTGTGCTCGGATTCGATCATCCACGTTCTCTATTCACCGACTGCATCGTTCCCGAACACACCGCAATACGTAGTGACCAAGGCTTCCTGGTCTCCGACGCAGTGGACGATGCAAGCGACGGACAAGGACGTGACCATCGCGACGCCGCGGATGAAGATCACCGTTACGCGCGCGGACGGCTCAATTCTATATAACGACGCGACGGGCAAGAGACTCTTCAAGGACTACACCAGGACGCTGACGCCCGTGGAGGTAAACGGGGAAAAAACTTACCACTCAGAGCTGTTCTCGGATTTGTGGGACTCTACCGAAGCTTTCTATGGCCTGGGGCAACACCAAGCCGGTGTGTGGAACTACCACGGCGAAGCAGTAGATCTGTCACAGGACAATACCAATATTTCAATCCCGATGTTTCTTTCCAGCAACGGCTACGGGATTCTCTGGAACAATACGTCCCGCAGCCGCTTCAACAATCGCTTCGTGCACGCGCTGTATTTGAGCTCCGAAGCCGCTGACATCGTGGACTATTACTTTCTCTTCGGTCCTGATTTCGACAAGATCATCGCCAGCTACCGGGAGTTGACTGGAGCAGCGCCGCTGTTCGGAAAATGGGCCTACGGGTTCTGGCAATGCAAGAACAGATACCAATCGCAGGAAGAATTGCTCGCGATCGCGCACAAATACCGCGAGCTGCATATTCCAGTGGATAACATCGTGCAGGATTGGTTTTGGTGGAACAAGATGGGCGAGCCTGTGTTCAACAAGAATTATCCCGACCCGAAGGGAATGATCGAAGATCTTCACCAAAACCATTTCCACGTGATGTTCTCGTTCTGGCCTTCCTTCGATCCCGGCTCACCGGTATATGAGGAAATGGACAAGCGCGGGTATTTTATTGACCGTACTGTCGTGCCGGGATTTCATCCACAGGGAAACGCCTTGTACGACGCATTCAATCCCGACGCGCGCAAATATTATTGGGAGCTGATGGATAAGAGTCTATTCCAGATCGGCGCTGACGCCTGGTGGCTGGATACGGACGAACCGGAAACGGAACATCGCGAGGCCAACTTGCTGGTGGCGAACAAAGTCGCTATCGGCAACGGCGCGCGTTATGCGGACTTGTACCCGCTGATGACCACCACGGCCGTGTACCAAGGGCAGCGCGCCGCCTCCGACCAGAAGCGTGTTTTCATACTTTCGCGATCTGCGTTTGCGGGGATTCAGCGCAACGCCGTCACGGCATGGTCGGGAGACGTGGAAGCCAATTGGATGAGCTTCGCGCGCCAGATTCCCGCCGGCCTTAATTTCGAACTTTCCGGCGTGCCTTACTGGACCACTGATATCGGCGGATTCATGCTGGGACACCCCGACGATCCGGCTTACCGCGAACTTTTCATTCGCTGGTTTGAGTACGGAACTTTTTGCCCGATTTTCCGTTTGCACGGAACGCGCGATCCGGACACGAACGAATTGTGGTCTTACGGGCCCGAGGCGCAAACAATTTTGACCAGCTACGATCGGCTGCGCTACAGGCTGATGCCATACATTTATTCGGTCGCGTGGAAGACGACCAGTGAGGGCTACACGCCGATGCGCCCGCTGGCGATGGACTTCCGCACGGACGTACGGGCGCAGAATATCGGGGACCAATTCATGTTTGGCCCGGCGATCCTAGTGAACCCTGTGACCGAGCCGGGAGCCACGACGCGGCATCTCTATTTGCCGAAGGCGAAGTGGTACGACTTCTGGACAGGAAAAGTGGCGGAGGGTGGCGCGATCGATGCCATCGCGCCGCTCGATCGCATACCGCTTTACGTTCGCGCCGGTTCTATTATCCCGATGGGAGAGGAGATCGAATACGCGGCAGAAAAGCCCGCGGGCCCGATTGAATTGCGTCTGTACAGAGGCGCCGATGGAGACTTTACTTTGTACGAAGATGAAAACGATAACTACGACTATGAAAAGGGCTTGTACGGGACAATCCCGATCCACTGGGACGACGCGAAGAACGAACTGACTATCGGTGAGCGGCAAGGAAGATTCCCCGGGATGTCGGAGACTCGAAAGTTCCTTATCGTTGTGGTCCGCGAAGACCACGGAACTAGCGTCGATGTGACACGTTCGCCGGACAAAACCGTGGAATATTCGGGAATGGCCGTGAAGGTCGAATTTTAGAATGTGTAGCTCGGTGACCTAGCAAGAGCAGGACACCCAGGTGGCGATGAAACTATTGGGAATTGATATCGGAACTGGCGGCACGCGGGCCGTACTGCTGGATGCTGGCGGACGCGTGGTCAGTTCCGCTACTGCTGCGCACGCTCCGTTTGCTTCGCCTCATGGGGGTTGGGCCGAGCAAGACCCCGCCGACTGGTGGAAGGCCGCTTGCGGCGCGATCCCCGAGTGTCTCGAGCGAGGCAAGACCGCGGCCGGCGAAGTCAGCGGAATTGGATTAACCGGCCAGATGCACGGTCTGGTGTTGCTGGACCAGGGCGGACGCGTCCTGCGTCCATCCATCATATGGTGCGACCAACGCACCGAAGTGGAGTGCCGCGAGATCACCGAAAAGATCGGCGCGGCGCGGCTGATCGAGCTTACCGCCAACCCCGCGCTAACGAACTTCACTCTGCCTAAAATCTGGTGGGTGCAGAAGCACGAGCCGGAAATCTGGGCGCGCGCCGCCACAATTCTGCTGCCGAAAGACTACATACGCCTGCGGCTTAGCGGATCGCGCGCGACAGACGTCGCCGATGCCTCGGGCACGCTGCTTTTCGATGTGGCCAATCGCCAATGGTCGCGGCCCATGATAGAAGCCTCGCGGTTGAACACGGACCTGCTGCCGAAGATTTTCGAATCGTGCGAAATTTCAGGTCACGTGTCGGAGGAGGGTGCCCGCGCCACCGGACTTCGGGTCGGTATTCCCATAGTTGCCGGAGCCGGAGATCAAGCTGCCGGAGCGGTGGGCTTGGGAATTGTGCGCCCAGGAGCTGTGAGTGCGACGATCGGAACTTCCGGCGTAGTGTTTGCTGCTACGGCCGTCCCAGTACGCGATCCCGCCGGCCGCATCCACACATTTTGCCATGCGGTGCCGCAACGCTGGCACGTGATGGGCGTCACGCAGGCGGCCGGCTATTCGCTGCGCTGGTTTCGCGATCAATTCGGAGCGAACGGCGATCCCGGAGGGGATCCCTACGCGCGATTGATGACGGAAGCGAGCACGGCCCCGGCAGGCACGGACGGTTTGCTGTGGGCGCCCTACCTGATGGGTGAGCGGACTCCGCATCTGGATCCGAATGCGCGAGCCGCGTTGGTGGGAATTTCATCCACGCACACCCGCGCACACGTGATTCGCGCAATTCTGGAAGGCGTGGCTTTCAGTTTGCGCGACACGTTGACAATTTTCGCTGAATTGAAAATTCCGGTGGAGTCCATCCGGCTCGGCGGCGGCGGCGCGCGCGGGGCTCTGTGGCGTCAGATTCAGGCGGATGTGTACGGCATGCCGGTTGGCTTGCCCGAAGCAGAAGAAGGCCCTGCGTTCGGCGCGGCGCTGCTCGCTGGTGTGGGCGTAGGCAATTGGACGAGCGTCGAGAATGCGTGTGAGGCGGCCGTGCGAGTTTCGCAACAAATCGAGCCGGAGCCGCAGCACGTTGCGCTAATGAATCGGCACTACCGCGAATATCGCAAGTTGTATCCGGCCCTGCGAGACATCGGACGCGATATTCATTGAGCGAATTTCACCCTCAGGCCTTAAATAGACGTAGATTACTGGATGAGCGAAGTGATTCGCCCGCCCAGTTGACTTACGTATAGGTCTTGATATGCTCTCGTTGAAGAGGGCATGGAGTTCGCCCTTTAACCGCTGTCCCCTCAATGCCGGGACAGATGATGACTCCTGACAGGGATACTTGTCGCGGAGTCATGTCCCCGGCAACGATTCCAAGCTGATATAGAGAGAACGACTTACATGCCAAATGTCCGTGCGTCGAGTGCGCTGTGGGCCGGAGTGGCACTCGACTGAAGAACTCAAAGGAGGAATGAGGCTCGTTCCTATGACCAAATACTTGATGGTGGCAATTGGCGGAGCGGTGGGGTCTGTCTTACGATTTTGGGTGGGAACCCACGTGAGCAATCGGCTAAATACGCGTTTTCTGGCCGGCACTTTCATCGTCAATATCACTGCGTGTTTTCTGATTGGATTCGTCGTTACAGTATTGGCACAAAAGACGGATTGGAGTCCGAACTGGCGGTACCTGATTCCTATTGGGTTTATCGGTGGGTACAGCACCTTTTCCACGTTCGAGTATGAAACGTTCCGCGTTTTTCAGGAAGGCGAGCTTCTCATGGCGGCTTTGAACGTGGTCCTCAGCGTCGTGGTCGGTTTCGTATCGGTTTGGCTGGGTGTGATCACCGGGAAGACGGTCGCATGAACAAAGCACCTTCCTCCCTGGAATTGGCGATCGCGAATGACAGCGCCGACGGAATCTTTCTGTTGCTACCAGCAGGATGAGTGGCTGAATATTTAATTGCGAAATGAGGGATTGAGCGCCAGGAGGGAACATGATGCAGGCCGGGCCCGCCAAGAAAGTGACCATCTATGTTGGCCAGGACCACCAGTATCACGGGGAATCGGTCTACGCGGCCATTCTGGAATTTCTCTTCTATCACAAAGTTTCAGGAGCCAGCGTCACCCGCGGCATCGCCGGCTTCGGCGCGGATCACCAAATGCATACCGATCGCGTGCTCGCGCTGACGGAAAATCTGCCCATGAAAGTCGAATTCATTGACACGCCCGAGAAGGTGGAGCAGCTTCTTCCGAAGCTGCACGAAATGGCGGGGACGGGCTTGATTGAAGTTCAGGACACCACCGTAGTGAAAATCTCCGGTACCGCGCAGCAGGCGGCGAGTCAGGAAGTCACGCCTCCGCTGAAACGCGAAGGAAAAGCCAAGCTCATGCGGATCTTCATCGGCGAGAACGACAAATGGAATGGCAAGCCGCTCTACCGCGCGCTGGTTGAGTCCATGCGGGCGAACGACATTGCGGGGGTCACCGTCTATCAGGGAATATTGGGCTATGGAGCCAATCGCAGGATTCACAAGGATACAGCGCTGAATCTCTCGCATGATCGTCCGGTGATGATGACTGTCGTGGACACCGAGGAAAGGCTACGCGCGTTTCTTCCGGCATTGGACGGTATGGTGCAACAGGGTCTGGTGGTTTTCTCCGACGTGGACGTCATAAAGTACACGCACGACTATCAGGAAGACGAACGCAGAAAGGCGGTGCGCCCATGAAACTGGAAGGCAAAGCCAAGATGCTGCGCATCCATTTTGGCGAAAATGACAAATGGAAAGATAAGCCGCTGTACCGGGCGATTGTCGAGAAGTGCCGGGAGCTGGATCTTGCCGGCGCAACGGTGTTCCGGGGCATCGAAGGGTACGGCGCCAGCACCTTGATTCATCGCGCAAACCGGCTGTCTTTCTCCTCAGACGCTCCCATCATGGTAAGCGTGATTGATTCTGAAGAAAGGATTCAGAAGCTGCTTCCCTTTCTGGATGAGATGGTAGACGAGGGACTGATCGCTATGTCCGAGGTGGAAGTGATCAAGTACGTGCACCAAGATGGACTGCGCTCGGAATAAGCAGAGTTTCCGCGCCGGCGGTAGCGCGACTGGATGGGACGGAAAGCGACAACCTCGACATGGTGTGACGGTCGTTACCGGCTCAATCTGAACTCTCATTTGAATGCGCATTTCTGCTTAATAATTTCCAAGCAAATTCACGCCTACGGGCTGAAGTTTTCACCCGGTATTCTCGCTCGGTATGATAAATTGCGTGATTCGACGTTACCTCGGAAAGCATCAGGGTCAGGAGGGCTTTACGGATGGCGCTAACCATTACAGGTCTATCGAAGACTTACCCAAATGGCGTGAAAGCCCTGAAGAACCTCTCACTGACGATTGGGAACAACATGTTTGGCCTGCTGGGGCCGAACGGCGCCGGAAAAAGCACGCTGATGCGAACGGTGGCTACGCTGCAGGATCCCGATTCAGGATCGATCCATCTGGACGGCCTGGACGTGCTGACGAACAAGAATGAAGTTCGCAAGCTACTGGGGTACCTGCCGCAGGAATTCGGCGTCTATCCGAAGATGTCCGCCGCGGATATGCTCGACCATCTGGCGGTGATGAAGGGCATCACGTCCGCAAAAGAGCGCAAGGAAATGGTGGATGCGCTGCTGCAGCAAACGAACCTGTGGGACGCGCGCAAGAAAGCCCTCAGTACTTATTCGGGCGGCATGAAGCAGCGCTACGGGATCGCGCAGGCGCTGCTGGCAAATCCGCGGCTAATTATCGTGGACGAGCCCACCGCCGGCCTCGACCCCACCGAGCGGAACCGCTTTCTGAATTTGCTCAGCTCGATCGGGCGGGACGTGACGGTGATCCTCTCCACGCACATTGTCGATGACGTCCGCGAACTTTGCTCCAAGATGGCGATCATTGCGTCGGGCGAAGTACTGCTGGAAGGTGCGCCGAATCAGGCTCTCGAATCGCTGAAAGGAAAAATCTGGAGCAAATTGATCGCCAGTGATGACGAATTGCGCGCCCTCGAATCGCAGATGAGCGTGATTTCGACCCATCTGGTAGGCGGCCAGCATGAGATTCGCGTGTTCGCCGATTCCAATCCCGGGGAAGGCTTCCAGCCCGTGGATTCCGAGCTTGAGGACGTTTACTTCCTGAATCTTTCGCGGCAGTCACAAAATTAGTATGGGCGAGACGCGGCGATGAACCTGTTCTGGGAATTCTTCAAATTCGAGCTGAAGTTTCGCTGCAAGAGCCTGTCCACTTACGTTTACTTTTTCATGTGGTTTGCCTTCAGCTTCCTCTCCGTAGCGTCGGAAAATTTCGGACCGATCGGATTCAACAATGGAAAGGTGCTGCTGAACGGTCCGTTTGCCATCGCGACGTATTATTGGTACTCCACTCTTTTCGGACTGATCGTCATCGCCGCGATATTCGGCACGTCCATCCTTCGCGATTTCCAGCGGGACACGTATCAGATCCTTTTCACGAAACCGATATCGAAGTTTGCCTACCTCGGCGGACGTTGGGCCGGCTCGTTCGTGACCACGGTTTTTGCTTTTTCCGGCATGATATTCGGCACGTTCCTCGGCACGTTCGCTCCTTGGGCGGATCATCTGCGAATTGGGCCCAATCATCTCTCGTGGTATCTGCAGCCGTTCTTTTCGATCGTGGTGGTGCAGATCTTTTTTCTGGGCTCGCTCTTTTTTGCGGTGGCGGCGCTTTCGCGCAAAATTTTTGTGGTGTACCTGCAGGGCGTGGCCCTGTTCATGCTTTATATCATCGGGCTCACTGTCTTCAGCGCCACGCGTTCACTCGAACGATTCTGGTCCGGAATCTTTGACCCCATTGGATTGCTGTTGTTCGACGACATCACGCGCTACTGGACGGTGGCGGAGAAAAACGTGCTGTCGCTGTCGTGGTCTACGCATGTGGCAGCGGGAGTGTTCCTGTATAACCGCCTCCTGTGGCTTTCAGTAGGTTTCATTTCGCTTGCGGCGGTGTGGGTCCTATTCCCGATGTCGGTGGAAGCGCTCACCGCGCGCGCACAAGGGCGCCGCGCCGCCAAAGCAAAACAACAGGAGGCGTTCGAGGCGCGCCCCAAGCGTTCTCTGGTCGCGGCGCAGCTTCCCAAGGTTCACCCGGTCTTCGGACCGGCGACCACCTGGGCGCAGCTTTGGTCACTTTCGCGAATGAGGATCAGCACCATCCTGCATGAAGTCTCGTTCTGGGCGATCACGGGATTGTTGGTCGCTTTTGCCATCAACAATGGTTACTTCGCGGGACGCATCGCTGAGCAAAACGTGTGGCCAGTCACATATTTGATGGTGCAGGCGGTCGAGGGCAGCTCGATACTTTTCTTCTACATCGTGGCGACGTTGTATGCGGCGGAATTAGTGTGGCGCGAGCGAGACGTCCACGCGGACGGCATTCACGATTCCCTGCCCATGCCGGAAGGTGTGGACTGGCTGTCGAAGCTCGCGGCGATCGCCACTGTCGAGTTAATCCTGCTGACCTTGACGATGTTCTGCGGCGTCTTCATGCAGACTCTGGCCGGTTACCACCGTTACGAGTTCCTGCAATACTTTAAGGAACTCTACATCGTGACCTTTCCGCAGGTGATGACGTTCGCGCTGTTGGCTCTGTTCGTGCAAACCGTGGTCAGCAATAAATTCATCGGGCACGGCATCGCGCTCGGCGTATTCGTGATCACACCCATTCTCTACAATTTCGGCTGGGAGAATACCCTGTACCTGTTCGGCTTCATACCGCCGTACACCTACAGCGACCTGAATGGCTACGGGCACTTCGTGCCGGCGCTGTTTTGGTCCATCACGTACTGGCTGGCGATTGCCGCATTCCTGGGCGTGCTGTCTATTGCGCTGACGCGGCGCGGGTCGGACGATGGCTGGCGCGCCCGCTGGCAGCTAGCAGGAGCGCGGTTTCCGAAGCTGGCGCCAGCCGCGATCGTGTTTGTACTCATCGCGATTGGAAGCGGCGCTTGGTACTACTACAACGCCCACGTACTGAACGAATATTTAACCGCTAAGCAGCGTCGCGGCATTCAAGCCGATTACGAACGCAACTACAAAAAGTACGAAAACCTGCCGCAGCCGAAGGTAACAGCCGTGGATGCGCAGGTGGATATCGAACCGGCGCGCCGATCATTCTCGGGCACGGGCACGTTCACGATGCAAAATAAGAACGCGAGCCCCGTGTCGGAAATTCACATCACCAACCCGAGACAATCTGTATCCGATGTGAAGTTCGACCGGCCATTTCGTCAGGTGAGCTGCGGCGCGCGAAATATCTATTGTATTTATGCGCTCGAGCAGCCGCTCGCGCCCGGCGAAACCACGAAGATGACGTTCCGCGTGGGCCACACGACGCACGGATTCAAGGACGGCAACGAGCCTCCGGAATTTGCCTACAACGGCACATTCTTTGACTCCGATTATTTCCCGCACATCGGCTACAACCAAGGTATCGAACTGGACGATCCGCGCCGCCGCCGCGAGGAAAAACTCGGGCCGCTGGAAGAAATGGCTCCCCGCGGCGACGCCACACAATCGCTCTACAACCTGTTCTCGAAGGATTCGGACTGGATCACGTATCACACCGTGGTGAGCACGTCCTCAGATCAAATCGCGATTGCTCCCGGCTACTTAAAGCGCGCGTGGGAACAGGATGGCCGTCACTATTTCGAATACGACATGGCGCCAACGCATATCGCGAATTTCTACGCATATCTGTCGGCGCGTTACGACGTGCGGCGCGAACAGTACAAAGGCACGAACCTGGAGGTCTATTACACGCCCGGCCACGAATTCGATGTGGCCGACATGCTGGCAGCGTCCAAGGGCGGACTGGATTATTACCAGGCGAACTTCAGTCCCTATCAGTTCGCGCAATACCGCATCATGGAATTCCCGCGTTACCGCAACTTCGCGCAGTCGTTTCCGAACACCATTCCCTATTCCGAAGGAATCGGCTTTATCAGCCGTGTCAAAGAAAAGAAAGACATTGATTTTACGTACTTCGTCACGGCGCACGAGCTGGGTCACCAGTGGTGGGGACATCAGCTGATCGGTGGCAACGTGCAGGGTTCGAACATGATGTCCGAAACTCTGGCGGAGTATTCAGCGCTGATGGTGATGGAGAAGAAGTACGGCAAGGACCAGATGCGCAGGTTCCTGAGGCACGAGGTTGATTCCTACCTGCGCGGGCGCGGCGGCGAAGTCCGTCACGAACCGCCGCTGGTGCTGGTACAACGCGAGCCGTACGTCTGGTACTACAAAGGCGGCCTGGTGATGTATACCCTTGCTGATTATATCGGCGAGGACAAGGTCAACCTGGCGCTGCACAATTTCCTGATGAAATACCGCTACGCCAACGCCGAAAATCCCCAGTCGGAGCCGTATCCGGACACGCGCGAATTGGTCGCAGCGCTTCGCGAACAAACGCCGCCCGAGCTGCAGTATCTGATCACCGATGGTTTTGAATCCATCGTGCTGTACGACAACAAGGCTCTGAGCGCCGTGGTGACTCCAACGGACGACCACAAGTACAAAGTGACACTGACGGTGCAGGCGCGCAAAGTGAAAGCGGATGGCAACGGAAACGAAAGCCCCATGTCGTTGAACGATTACATTGACGTAGGAGTGTTTAGCGGCAAGAAGGACGAGGAAAAACCGCTATCGCTGAAAAAAGAAAAGTTCACGCAAGAACAGCAAACCTTCGAGATCGTGGTGGACGAGATGCCCACGCGCGCAGGCATCGATCCCTACAACAAACTGGTGGACCGGATCTCCGACGACAACACAATTGATGTGACCAAGCGGTAGGTTTGTTCCTCGCGGCAAACTCTAGTCCTGCAAAACCATCATAGACAAAAGGAAAATGGCGCGCCCGGAGGGATTCGAACCCCCGACCCTCTGCTTAGAAGGCAGACGCTCTTTCCAACTGAGCTACGGGCGCAAGCTAGATGAGCTTCAGTCTAGAGTATTTTAGGCCCAAGCTGGAAGCGTAGAATTTGCAGTTTGACTCAGTCTGCAGCAATAGTCGCCCCGCTCGCTCGCAGTCGCGAAAACATGTAAACCGAAAAGTTCCTTCGCGGGTTGTGGCCAGCTAATTAATGACCCGCGAAGGGAACGGCCCCGCAACGAACACTCTCTGCTCTGTCGCACCCAGCCTTTCGCCCTCCATGGTCTATACGACACCTGTCTGCAAACCCGCCTTGACCTTACTTGACGCTGGTATAAGCTTGGACTCCCCTTCAAGAAAATCGACGTGGCAACAGGCTGCCCTCTTTCAGCCTTCAGAGCCTCGCCGGTAGTTGAACTTCCCCCTCTCAAGGTGGTGTGTGATGACGACGTCGTCTCTACTGAGCCGCAAGGTGCAGCTCACGTTCGGGTCTGCCATTGCGTGCCTCCTCGCCTTGAGTGCCATCGCCTATCGCGGCATGGTCGTCTCTGGCGAAAGCGACCAGTGGGTGCGGCACACGCACGCCGTTCTTGAGCAACTTCACGAACTGCAGTCCGCCATGCTCGGCATTGAATCCAGCTATCGCGGATTTGTATTAACTGGCAACGAATCCTACGTCGCGGCCTACCGTGCGAGCATTGCAACCGCCACCCAGGACGAAGGCAACATTCGCGACTGGACAGCTGATAACCCCGCACAGCAGAGCCGTCTGCCGGCCCTCGAAAAGCTGACTGCGCAGAAAATTCAATTCGGCGAGACGGTCATCGGCTTGCGCAGGACCACGGGTCTGGAGGCGGCGGCGACGGCCATTCAAACCGGCCTAGGCCAGCAGACCATGGATGATTTTCAACGGGTTGTTGGTGAGATGCAGGACGAAGAGCTGCGATTGTTGGTGCAACGCGACGCGGACGCGCGGCGCCATGTCGTCCAGACCAAGTCGATTCTAGTATTCGGAACCATCTTGGGCTTCCTGATTGTCTCGGCCGCTGGCTGGAGCGTCCAGCGCGACCAATCAGCATTGGGAGTTGCGGAGGATGCCCTGCGCGAAGGCGAGGGACGTTTTCGCACCCTGGCGAATAGCATCTCTCAGCTGGCCTGGATGGCGGATGAGAAGGGCTACATCTTCTGGTACAACGACCGATGGTTTGAGTACACCGGCACGACTCTTGCCGAGATGGCTGGCTGGGGCTGGCAAAAAGTCCATCATCCGGACCACGTTCAGCAGGTTGTGGACAAGATCACCAAGTGCTTCCAAACAGGCCAGGTCTGGGAAGACACCTTTCCCCTTCGCGGCAAGGATGGCACGTACCGCCTTTTCCTTTCGCGGGCTATTCCCATTCGCGATGCGAAGGGCAACGTACTGCGCTGGTTCGGCACGAACACCGACATCAGCGAAACCAAGGAGTCTGGAGTGAAGTATCGCGGACTTCTCGAGGCGGCTCCCGACGCCATGGTGGTCGTGAATCAGAGCGGGGAGATCGTTCTATTGAACGCCCGCGCGGAGACCGAGTTCGGATACCGCCGCGACGAACTCCTCGGACAACAGGTCAAAACCATCATCCCCATCGGATTCGCGGAACGTCTGATCGCCGACGGCACTCGCAGCGCTGCTGACGCCCTTGCCCAGCAGATCGGCACCGGTATCGAACTCAGCGGACGCCGCAAGAACGGCAGTGAGTTCCCTATCGAGATCATGCTCAGCCCCCTGGAAAGCGCTGAAGGAATCCTGGTGACCGCGGCGATTCGCGACATCAGCGTGCGTAAGGCCGCAGAAAAACATCTCGGCCAGATGGAGGGCAGGTACCGCGGCCTGTTGGAAGCCGCTCCCGACGCCATGGTAGTGGTGGACCAGAACGGAAAGATCGTTCTGCTGAATGCGCGTGCGGAAAATGAATTTGGGTACCGCCGCGATGAACTCCTCGGGCAACAGGTGATCACTATTATCCCGCGGGGCTTCGCAGAACGGTTGATCGCCGATGGCACTCGCAGCGCTGCTGACGCCCTTGCCCAGCAGATCGGCACCGGTATCGAACTCAGCGGACGCCGCAAAAACGGCAGCGAGTTTCCCATCGAGATCATGCTCAGTCCACTGGAAAGCGCTGAAGGAATCCTGGTGACCGCAGCGATTCGCGACATCAGCGTGCGTAAGGCCGCAGAAAAACATCTCGGCCAGATGGAAGGCAGGTACCGCGGCCTGCTGGAGGCCGCGCCCGACGCCATGGTCGTCGTAGACCGCGTTGGAAAAATCGTCTTGCTCAATGCACGCGCGGAAAACGAGTTTGGTTACCGCCGCGATGAACTCCTCGGCCAGCAGGTAAAAACCATCATCCCCGTCGGGTTCGCAGAGCGACTGATTGCCGATGGCACCCGCAGCGCCGCCGACGCCCTCGCCCAGCAGATCGGCACCGGTATCGAACTCAGCGGACGCCGCAAAAACGGCAGCGAGTTTCCCATCGAGATCATGCTCAGTCCACTGGAAAGCGCTGAAGGAATCCTGATCACCGCAGCGATTCGCGACATCAGCGTGCGTAAGGCCGCAGAAAAACATCTCGGCCAGATGGAAGGCAGGTACCGCGGCCTGCTGGAGGCCGCGCCCGACGCCATGGTCGTCGTAGACCGCGTTGGAAAAATCGTCTTGCTCAATGCACGCGCGGAAAACGAGTTTGGTTACCGCCGCGATGAACTCCTCGGCCAGCAGGTAAAAACCATCATCCCCGTCGGGTTCGCAGAGCGACTGATTGCCGATGGCACCCGCAGCGCCGCCGAGGCCCTTGCCCAGCAGATCGGCACCGGAATCGAACTCAGCGGGCGCCGCAAAGACGGCAGCGAGTTTCCCATCGAGATCATGCTCAGTCCACTGGAAAGCGCTGAGGGAATCCTGGTCACGGCGGCAATCCGAGACATCACCACGCGTAAGAATGCTGAGCTCCAACTTCTCAGCAAAGTGGGCGAGTTGAACCGCTCCAACCTGGAGTTGGGACAATTTGCCTACATCGCCTCGCACGATCTGCAGGAGCCGCTGCGCATGGTGGCCAGTTACACGCAGCTTCTTTCCAGACGCTATAAAGGAAGGCTGGACTCCGATGCCGATGAGTTCATCGCCTTCGCGGTGGATGGCGCCGGCCGCATGCAGCGCTTGATCCAGGACCTGCTGGCCTATTCGCGCGTCGGGACCAAGGGAAACGAACTGCTCGAAACCTCCAGCGAGGAAGCGATGCAACAGGCGCTCATCAATCTGCGCGAAGCCATCCGCGAAAGCGGCGCACTAGTGACCCACGATCCCATGCCGGCTGTGCTGGCCGACGAAATGCAGCTCGTTCAGCTGTTTCAAAACCTCATCGGCAACGCCATCAAGTACCAGAAACCCGGAATCCCCCGGATACACATTTCCGCCGCCATGGATGGCGGAAAGAAATGGATATTTTCCGTGAAAGATAACGGGCTGGGGATTGATCCGCAGTACTTCGAACGAATCTTTGGCATGTTCCAGCGGCTCCACAAGCGCGACGAATTTGCCGGCACCGGCATCGGATTGGCCATCTGCAAAAAAATTGTCGAGCGGCACGGCGGCAGCATTTCCGTCGAGTCGGCGCCTGGACAAGGTTCCACATTTCGATTTGCTCTGACGGGAAGCGCAGCGAAGTCATTCGAGTCATCCAAGGAGTTAGTATGCCCATAGAAGTTCTCTTGGTCGAAGATAGCCCGGGCGATGTCCGCCTGACGCAGGAAGCATTCCGCAATGCCAATCAGTTCGTGCATTTGCACATCGCCAGGGACGGCGTAGACGCCCTGGCCTTTCTCAGGCAAGAAGGCGACCACGTACATGCTCCTCGTCCCGACCTTATATTGCTGGATCTGAACCTCCCCAAAATGGACGGCCGCGAGGTGCTGGCTCACATCAAGGATAACGACAGCCTGAAAGCAATCCCCACTGTGATCCTCACCACCTCCGAGTCCCAATTGGACATCGTAAAGAGCTATCAGCTGCAAGCAAACTGCTACCTCACCAAGCCGGTGAAGCTGGACGCGTTCGAGGCTCTGGTGATGAGTATCAACGACTTTTGGCTAACGAAGGTCAAGCTGCCGCAGCCGCTAAAAGTTTGACGCCCAGCAGAGCGTCAGAAGCAGAACTCGTGCGACGTGACGCATTTCGCCTGACATTGGAAGTTAGCGGGAGGAGATTATGAAAACGATCGAAGGAGTTCGCAGGTCCATAGAGGTGCTACTGGTCGAAGACAGTCCCGGGGACGTCCGTTTGACCCAGGAAGCTTTTCGCGAGGCCAATGAGTTCGTACATTTGCACGTGACCACCGACGGCGTGGAGGCCATGGCCTTCCTGAGACGCGAGGGCGTCCACGCGCAAGCCCCTCGTCCGGACCTCATCTTGCTGGATCTAAACCTTCCCAGGATGGATGGCCGCGAGGTTCTGGCTTATATCAAAGACGACCCCAGCCTCAAAACCATCCCCACGGTGATCCTCACCACCTCGGAAGCAGAGGCGGACATCGTGAAAAGCTATCAACTCCAAGCGAACTGTTATCTCAGCAAGCCCGTGCAGCTGGACGCCTTCGAGACTCTGGTGAAGAGCATCAATACCTACTGGCTGACGGAAGCGAAATTGCCGCAGTAGAGGTAATCCGAATGTGGAAGAAGCCAATCAAGCTGCTGCTGCTCGTCGAAGATAATCCCGGCGACGCTCGCTTGCTCCGTGAGATGTTCCATGAGCAAGGTTCGGACGACACTGAATTGATTCACGTGGAGTGCTTGAGCGAGGCCGAGAAGCAGCTCGCAAAACATGTGTTCGACATTATCCTGCTGGACCTCGGGTTACCCGATTCACAGGGACTCGAAGCGGTACGGCGGGCCCGCACAGCCGCGCCGCGCGTTCCCCTGGTCGTCCTGACGGGTTTGGACGACGAGTCGCTGGCCACCCAAGCCCTGCAAGAAGGCGCGCAAGACTATCTGATTAAAGGCCAAATTGAGGCGCGCGGCCTCATGCGGGCCGTGCGCTACGCCGTCGAGCGCAAGACCATGGAAGAAGTGCTGTTCGTCGAGAAGGAGCGCGCTCAAGTCACCCTCAACAGCATCGGCGACGCCGTGGTTTGCACGGACATCTCCGGAAATATCACCTTCGTCAACCTCGTTGCCGAAAAAATGATGGGCTGGTCATGGGCAGAGGCTGCCGGCCGGCCCATGGCCGAAGTCTTCCGCATCCTGGAAGGGACCAGACTCGAAATCGCCCCGAACCCCATGGAAATGGCGGTGGGGCAAAACCGCACGGTGCACTTGCCCTCCAGCTGCACCCTCATTCGGCGTGACGGATTTGAGATTCCCATCGAAGACTCTGTTGCACCCATCCACGACCGCGAAGGCCAGGCCACCGGAGCGGTCATCGTCTTCCGCGACGTCAGTGCGGCTCGTGCCATGGCCGTGGAGATGGCGCATTCCGCCCAGCACGACTTTCTCACCGGTTTGCCCAACCGCACGCTGGTGAACGACCGCGTCAATCAAGCCATCGGGCTGGCATCGCGTCACGACAAGAAAGTGGCGGTGCTCTTTCTGGACCTGGATGGCTTCAAACACATTAACGATTCTCTGGGGCACCCTACCGGAGACAAACTTCTGCAATCGATTACCAAACGCCTGGTGAATTGCGTGCGCGCCTCGGACACCGTCAGCCGCCAGGGAGGCGATGAATTCGTCGTGGTGCTGCCGGAAATCGACCAAGCCGAGGATGCTGCGATCACCGCGAGAAGAATGCTGAAGACCGTCGCGGACGCTCATTCCATCGTGCCGCACGATCTGCACGTCACCGCCAGCATTGGCGTCAGCGTCTATCCCGACGACGGCCTGGACGCCGAGACCCTCATCAAGAACGCGGACACCGCCATGTATCAGGCCAAGGAAAATGGCCGCCAGAGTTACCAGTTTTTCAAGCCCGCCATGAACGTTCGTGCCGTGGAGCGCCAGTCCATCGAGGAAAGTTTGCGGCGCGCTCTCGAACGCCAGGAATTCGCACTGCACTATCAGCCCAAGATCAATCTCAAGACCGGAGAAATCGCCGGCGCGGAAGCATTGATCCGCTGGACCCATCCCCTGCGCGGGCTGGTCCCGCCAGGGGATTTCATTCCCGTTGCCGAAGACCGCGGCCTGATCGTCCCCATCGGCAATTGGGTCCTGCGCGAAGCGTGCGCCCAAGCGCAGGCCTGGGTGCGCGCGGGCCTGCCCCTGGCCACCATGGCGGTAAACATTTCCGCAATGGAGTTTCGCAATGACAATTTCTTGCAGGGCGTGTTCGCAATCCTCGACGAAACGGGTCTGGATCCCACCGCTCTGGAGCTCGAGCTCACCGAAAGTGTTCTCATGAAACGCGCAGAATCCACGCAATCTATCCTGAAAACTTTGCGCGCCAGAGGTGTGCAGCTGGCCGTGGATGACTTCGGCACGGGTTACTCCAGCTTGAGTTACCTCAGAAAGTTCCCCATAGACGCCCTCAAAATCGACCAGTCGTTTGTCCGCCAGATCACCACGGCCCCCGACGATACTTCCATCGTAACCGCCGTGATCAGCATGGGCCGCAGCCTCAAGCTGCGCGTGATCGCCGAAGGCGTGGAAACCCAGGAAGAGTTGGCATTTCTTCAGGCTCACGAATGTGAGGAAGCGCAGGGATACTATTTCAGCCGGCCCGTCGTCGCCCAGCAGTTCGCCGAGTTGCTCAAGACCGGTATATCAGAAACTGTCATTCACTGAACGCAGCATCCCCGCTGTTCCCATCGAATTGGCTACACCTCAGAGAGAATCCTGCCCTGCGTCACC
Organism: uncultured Acidobacteriota bacterium; assembly: GCA_963748395.1. GTDB lineage: Bacteria > Acidobacteriota > Terriglobia > Acidiferrales > UBA7541 > Palsa-295. Next base: position 143,009 of record CAVVIP010000002.1, read on the forward strand.
CTTTGCACTATTTCCTTGACAACAGTTTCCTAGGATACTAATATGGGTTCGCAGAGTGAACCCGTGGCACACAAGAACAATGCAAAACTCGAAGCCGGCCAACTCACCGCGCACATCGGATTCCAGATGAGGCTTGTTTCCAATAGCGTCTCGCAGGCCTTCGCTCGAAAGCTGCAGGCCAGCGGCGTCACCGTCGCCGAGTGGGTGGTCCTGCGGGAAATGTATGGCGGAGACGACACCACTTCCCCAAGCGTTGTCGCGCAACTCACCGGCCTTTCCCGGGGTGCGGTCTCCAAGCTCATCAGCAGACTTCTGGCAAAAGGCCTGGTCACTCGCAAGGAGTCTGCCGGCGATCGCCGCTACCAGGACATCGAACTCCGGCCAGCGGCGATAGCCATGGTCCCCAAGCTCGCAAATTTGGCGGACGAGAATGATGAAGAATTTTTCGGTGTACTTTCCCAATCTGAGCGTGACGCTCTGACTAGGATTTTGAGGAAAACGGCGGCGCTGCATAAGCTTTCTAAAATGCCTATCGAATAGGAGTAGCGGCAGATGAACGAAGCAATCATCCGGGAACTAATCGGCAAGGCGTTGCAAAAACAAATCAGCTTCTCGGCGATCCTCGCCGCGCTCGCAAACGAGGGAGTCGAATCCTATCACGTCGATTTTCTGAGGAATGAATTTCGCTATTACGCCACCAACGGCTCGTCCTTCGTCATACAAGTCGCGCTGGTCCACGACAGCGTCGCGGCTGAATTTTCTGCTGAGACGCTGCAACATATCAATCAAAAGGTACAATCCGGGCAAGCGGGCTTCGCCGACTTCGTACGAGAAGCTCCAGCTGCCGGCTGCGCCTTCTACATCGTTTATCTGAATGGAAAGAAAGTGCGTTATTTCGGTCGCGATGGCGGCGAGCATATTCAAAACTTCCCCGCTCCCAGATAGCGCTCCATCCTTACGTTCGCGGGCCGAAGCCTGCGATGCAACTCAAGAAAACAAAATCAAGCACCGAAGGAGAGGTCACCATGAAACAAATTGCCCGATCGGCAATAAAATCAGTTGATATCCAGGCTGCGCCCGAAAAAGCCTACGCGTTTCTCTCAAACCCCCTCAACTGGCCCGAATACGCGGTCGTGAACTTGCGCTCCGTATCTCCCAGCCAGAACGGATGGTTCAAAGCCGTGACCAAATATGGCGAGGGCGAGCTAAAAGTGAACGGCGTGAAGGAGCTCGGCGTCTTCGATCACATCTGGAAAGATCCTCAAGCCACGTGGCAAGGCTACTCTCGCGTCGTTCCCAATGGCGACGGTTCCACGGTCATGATGACTCTGTTTCAGCCGCCGGTCATGACCGATCCGCAGTTCGATCAGGCCATGAAGGACATGGAAATCGAGATGCGAAAACTAAAGGAGATTTTGGAACGTTAATGAGGGAATAACGCAGCTGCAGGCTAGAGATTTTTCCAGGCTACGGAAGCCGCGCCCAGCAGCGGGCACTCTTCGTTCAGCACCACGTGGATAGGAATCTGCACCAGGAACGATTCGAGCTTTTCTTTGTGCTTCACGGCCGCGGCAAATTTCCCGTTCTTCAGCTTGGGCAGCACCTTCACGGCAATTCCGCCGGCGATGTAAATGCCGCCGCGCGCCACCGTGCGTAGAGCCAGATTCCCCGCCTCTGACCCGTAGATTTCCACCCACAAATCTAGCGTCGCCGCGCACACCGGACATTCTCCGCTCAGACCGCGGCGCGTGATTTCCGGCGCCGGATCCGTGCTGTCATCGTCGAACCCCGTATGCCGCACCGCCGGGTTCAAAAACTCATGCACGCGCTGAAAACCGCCGCCGGACAAAATCGTTTCCACGCTCACACATTCCTGGCGCGTATTCAGAAATTTCCAAAGGTCCGCCTGCTGCGAAGTGTTGGGAGCAAAATCCGCGTGCCCTGCTTCCGTTGCCATGGGGACATGTCGGTGACCATCCCAGAACAGAATTCCTTCACCGAGCCCCGTGCCCGCTGCGATTACGATTTGTGTGGAGCGCGGCGAGGGCACTCCGGCATGAATCGTTTCCAGTTCACTGGGCTCCAGGACGCCGATCCCGTACGCTGCCGCTTCCACATCGTTCACCAGGCGCACATGATTCAACCGCAGATGCGTCGCCACGCTCGCGCCATCCACCACCCACGGGAAATTCGTCGCCTGCACCCGGTTGTTAACCACCGGACCCGCAATCCCGAAAGATGCCGCGGTGATTTTCGCTCCTGCGCCATTCAGAAAATCGCTGGTGATTTCTTCCAGGCCAGCATGTTGTTGCGTGGCATAACGCCTGTCGGCGACGCGGACCAGCTTGCCAGCCTTTACATCGAACAGACCGAGGTTAGCCTTGGTCCCTCCCAGGTCGCCCGCCAAAATCATGGAACCCTCCGAACTTGATAGTCCAGCCTACTGTGCGTGAACGCGTGCCGACTTACAGCGTGCGCCAATGCCGGCCATCGGCAGCCGTCAAGTCATCTACCGCCCGCGGGCCGTCGCTGCCGGCCGGATAATTCGGAAAAGGCGGCGGGGACGCATTCTTCCATGCTTCCAGAATCGGATCCACCAGCGTCCATGCGGCTTCCACGCTGTCGGCGCGGTCAAACAGCGTGGCGTCTCCCCGGATGCAATCATTAATTAGCGTGGCATACGCGGGGCGCGTGCCGCCGCCAAACGCGTCCTTGTACTTGAAATCCATAGTCACCGGCTGAATGCGCATCTGCGCGCCAGGCGATTTCGCTCCGAAGGAAAGCGAAATGCCTTCGTCCGGCTGGATATTCAGCACCAGCGAATTCGTTTCGTGGTCTTCTCCGCGAAACACCATGTGCGGCGCGCTCTTGAATTGGATCGCAACCTCCGTCAGCGGCCGCGCCAGTCGCTTGCCGGTGCGCAAATAGAAAGGCACACCGCTCCAGCGCCAGTTGTCCACATGCAACTTCAATGCCACAAATGTTTCCGTCGCGGAATCCGGCTTCACCCCGGGCTCTTGCCGGTATCCCGGAACCGCTTTTCCGTCCTCTTGGCCGGGTCCGTACTGGCCGCGGATAACGCATTTCCATACCGATTCCTTAGTAAACGGACGAATGGACTGTAAAACTTTAATTTTTTCGTTGCGCACCGACGTAGCGTCAAACCTTGCCGGAGCCTCCATCGCAATCAGCGAAGTCAGCTGCAGCACGTGGCTCTGAATCATGTCCCGCAGCGCGCCTGCCGATTCGTAGAACGCGGCACGCCTCTCTACGCCCAACGCTTCGGCGGCCGTAATCTGGACGCTATCTATATAATTGCGGTTCCACAGCGGCTCGAAAATGCCGTTCCCGAAACGGAAGACCAGCATGTTTTGCACGGTTTCTTTACCCAGATAATGGTCAATGCGGTACACCTGCGACTCGTCGAATGCTTCCAGCACGCGCTTATTCAAGTCGCGCGCTGACGCCAGATCGTGTCCAAACGGTTTTTCAATGATGATTCGCGTCCACGACTTATCCGTCTTGGGTTTGTTCAGGCCGGACTTCTGCAGTTGTTCGATCACGTGAAGATAAACTTCCGGTGGCGTAGCCAGATAAAAAAGGCGATTGCCGCCCAGTTGGCCTTCCCCATCGAGTTCGTCCAGGCGCTGCGCCAAGTTCCGAAATGTTTCGGGATCGTCGTAGTTCCCAGAAAAATATCGCAAAGAATGCAAAAATTCGGCCTTCTTGGCGTCGTCGGCCCCTTCTTCATGGCCGGACGGCAGAAATTCGCCGGCCTTCTGCGTGAAATCGCCGTCCGTCATTTCCGTGCGCGCGAACCCCAGGAGACGAAAGCGTGGCCCCAGGCAAGCATGGAAAGAAAGGTCGTAGAGCGCGGGCAGAAGTTTACGGCGTGCCAGATCGCCGGACGCGCCAAACATCACAATTGCGCAAGGATCGGAAGGCGCTTCGCAAAAATAGCTACCTGCGTGCGTGGCTTCGGTGGCAACAGCTGCTTTCGTATTCATTATAAGTATCCCGGTGGCCCGCCGACGACAGGCCGGATGTACCCTAATGTTTTATTAAAACAAGCGCCTTTACACAAGAGCCTATCACAACTCGGCGGATGCCCCGCTACCCGACCTTTCGGGCGGCCCTGTCTCGCGCCGGACCCGCCCAACTGGAATTTCACACGCCGATGCAGTATCTTGAATTGCAGCACACTCTGCAAGGAGACGTACATGGCCGACGAGAAGAACCCAGGAAATTCGGGCGCAGCCGCTTCCGCGCAGCCCGCGCCCCAAGCCCCGCATATCGTGAAATGCGTCAAATTTGGACGGGAGATGCCCGGACTGGATCGCATTCCCTGGAAGGGTGATATCGGTAAACGGATTTACGACAACGTCTCCAAGGAAGCCTGGAAGCTGTGGGTTGAACATTCTAAGATGCTCATGAATGAGTTTCGCCTGAATCCTCTGGACCCCAAATCGCAACAGGTGATGGAAGAGCAGATGGAGACGTACTTCTTCGGCGAAGGCGCAAAACTGCCGGATAGCTACGTTCCTCCGAAGCACTAAGAACCATCATCGAACGCACTGTCGTTCCGCAGCGCGGCTTCATCGCCTGCGCACATTCCCGCCTTCCGGCGCGAAATTCGCCCCAGAGCCACGGCCGTAGTGCGCTAAAATAGAATGTTCTGATGAGAGGAGAATTAATCCCCGCATGAGCTCCGCGAAGAAAAACTCATTTGGCACGCGAACGCCGCTCCGCGCCGGCAACGATTCCTACGAAATTTACCGCTTGAGCGCGTTGGAACGCGCCGGGATCGGCAATGTTGCTCGCCTTCCTTTTTCCCTGAAAGTCCTGCTCGAGAATCTGCTGCGCCACGAAGACGGCCAGTTCGTATTTTCCGCGGACATTCACGCGCTGGCGGGATGGGATCCTTCCAGCGCCGCGGGTGCCACGGAAAAAGAAATCTCCTTCATGCCGGCGCGCGTTCTGCTGCAGGATTTCACCGGCGTGCCGGCGGTGGTGGACCTGGCGGCCATGCGCGAGGCCATGCGCCACCTCGGCGGCAATCCCAAGAAAATCAATCCCCTGCTGCCTGCTGAACTGGTGATCGATCACTCCGTCCAAGTGGATAAATTCGGAGTCGAAGGCGCGTTCGCATTCAACGCCGACCTGGAAATGCAGCGCAATATCGAGCGCTACGCGTTCTTGCGCTGGGGCCAGAAGGGTTTCCAGAATTTCAAAGTCGTGCCGCCCGACACCGGCATTTGCCACCAGGTGAATTTGGAATATCTCGCGCGCGTCGTTTTCAGTCAGCAGCACGAAGGCGCGCGGCTGGCGTTCCCCGATTCTCTGGTAGGCACGGATTCGCACACCACCATGGTCAACGGCCTCGGCGTGTTCGGCTGGGGCGTCGGCGGAATCGAAGCGGAAGCCGCCATGCTCGGTCAGCCGCTTTCCATGCTGATCCCCGCAGTGGTCGGCTTCAAATTGCACGGCCGGCTGCCGGAAGGCGCGACGGCCACCGATCTGGTCCTCACCGTCACGCAGATGTTGCGCAAGAAAGGCGTCGTCGGAAAATTTGTGGAATTTTATGGGACGGGACTTTCCAGCCTCACGCTTCCCGACCGCGCGACCATTGCCAACATGGCGCCGGAATATGGCGCGACCATGGGCTTTTTCCCGGTGGACACGGAAACGCTGGCCTATCTCCGTTTCACCGCGCGCGGCGAAGATCAGATTCGCCTCGTCGAAGCCTATACGAAAGAGCAAGGTCTGTTCCGCACGGATCAAACGCCCGACCCCATTTTTTCCGACCGGCTCGAACTCGACCTCGCCACCGTGGTACCGACTATGGCCGGACCCAAGCGTCCGCAAGACAGCGTACCGCTGACGCAAGCCAAAGCATCCTTCGAAAAGACGCTGACCGCGCAGCCCAAACACGTCAGCGTGCAAAACAACGGAGACAAATTCGAACTGGCAGATGGCTCGGTGGTCATCGCCGCTATCACCAGTTGCACCAACACTTCAAATCCTTCGCTCATGCTCGGCGCCGGGCTGCTCGCAAAAAAAGCAGTCGAACGCGGGCTGAAAACCAAGCCCTGGGTGAAAACCAGCTTCGCGCCCGGCTCCAAAGTCGTCACCGATTACATCGAAAAAGCCGGCCTGTGGCCCTTCCTCAATTCACTGCGCTTCAACTTGGTCGGCTACGGCTGCACCACCTGCATCGGCAATAGCGGCCCGCTGCCAGACGCCATCGGAAAAGCGATCAAGGACAATAATCTGGTAGCCGTCTCGGTTCTCAGCGGCAATCGAAACTTCGAAGGCCGCATCAATCCACTCTGCCGCGCGAATTATCTGGCATCTCCGCCGCTCGTCGTCGCCTATGCACTGGCCGGACGCATGGATTTCGACATCGTCAACGAATCACTGGGCAACGACCAGTCCGGCAAGCCTGTCTATCTCCGCGATATCTGGCCGACGCCCGACGAGGTCGAAACCACCATGCGCTCCTCCGTTACCAGCGAAATGTTCCGCAAGGAATATGCCGACGTCTTCACTGGCGACGAACACTGGCGCGCGCTCCCTATTCCCGAAGGTGACCTATACGCCTGGGACGCAAAATCCACTTACATCAAGCATCCGCCGTACTTCGAAAACATGCCGCTCCAGCCTCCCGCGCTTCACGATTTGCAGGGACTGCGCGCCTTGGCGGTCTTGGGCGATAGCGTAACCACCGATCATATTTCGCCCGCCGGCTCGATTCCCGCGGACACACCCGCCGGAAAATATTTGATGGCGAACGGAGTGCAACCGAAGGACTTCAATTCCTACGGCGCCCGTCGCGGAAATCACGAAGTGATGATGCGCGGCACGTTTGCCAATATCCGCCTGCGCAATCTTCTCGCGCCCGGCACCGAAGGCGGCTGGACGATTCATCAGCCCAGCGCCGAAAAAATGGCTATCTACGACGCCGCCATGAAATATCGCGACGAGCACGTCCCTCTGATTATCTTCGCGGGAAAAGAATACGGCTCCGGCTCGTCCCGCGACTGGGCCGCCAAGGGCACGATTCTCCTCGGCGTGCGCGCGGTCCTCGCGGAAAGCTTCGAGCGCATTCATCGCAGCAATCTGGTAGGCATGGGCGTATTGCCTTTGGAATTTCTGCCGGGAGAAACCCTCGCTTCACTGAGCCTGACGGGTCTGGAGATCTTCGCAATTGAAGGGCTGGCGGGAAATTTCGAGCCGCGCAAGAAAATGAAAGTTACGGCGCGCGATGCGAACGGCAAGGAAACCCGCTTCATCGCGTTGGCGCGCGTGGATACGCCGTTCGAGGTCTCTTACTATCAGCACGGCGGGATTCTGCAGTACGTCCTGCGCCAGATGCTCTGAAGCTTTTCGTCCCAGCTTAGGCGCGGTGCCCGCTCAGGTGCGGATCGCCGTGGTCTTTCAAGCGCATGCGCAGCAGCACCGGCGCAGATAGCGCGAATACCGCCGCGAACACCACGAAAAATCCCGCGAACGCCACCCAGAACGCCGCACCTTTGTGCCGCAGAAACATCAGCGCCACATCACCCAGACCAAAGGAAAGGGCAAAAACAAATATTGCCGAAAGCGGCTTCGGACAAAGGGCTGCGTTGCAATGCGTACATACCACGCCCGAAAGCCCCGCGGGCGTCCAAAGCGATTTTGTGGGGATATGTTCGTTGCATTGCGGGCAGGTCATAGCGGAATTCCTCCCGATTGAATGACGGCTACCGCTGGATGCCCAGGCCGGGCTGGGGCGCTGACGGGGGCTAATCTACCACGACTTGCACTGTAGTTGAATGCCGGAAGTTTCCCGTCACCCCCTGGATCGTGATCTGGTATGACTTCGGGACAGGCCCGCTTCCACCGCCGCTGCCACCGCACGCCTCCAGCAGTCCCAGCAGCAAAATCACGCAGCAACTGGCAAACACCATCCTCGCCCGCGGACCGTCCAATTTCTTCAGCGTGGTAAAGAATCCGAAAATCGCTAAAATTCCGGCGAAGGCCAGCCCCGCAGGAGCGATTCTCACCGCCGGAGGATTCCTGAATTGCGGAATGGGCGCGCTTGCTGCTGCTGGGACGGTAATCCCGAGTCCCACCGTCGTTCCCGCCGCGACAGTAATCGCGGGATTCGGTGAAAAATTGCAAATGAAGCCCGCCGGCGCATTGCTGCAGGAGAGTTGCACCGCTCCGCCGGCGTTGCCCACAGCGTTGAGAGTCACCTGATAATTCGCAGTTCCGCCCGCGTTCACCGTGTTGCTCGCCGGAACCGTCGTGCCGAAGGAAAAATCGCATGATGCGCCCACGGTACTGAACGTCAGCGTATTCGTTGAGCCCAGCGTTGGATCCGTAACCGTCACCGGCACTGCGCCGCCGCAGTCCAAGGCGCCGGCGGGCGCCGTTGCCGTCAGATTCGTCGAGCTCACGAAAGTAGTGGGCAGCGCCGCGCCATTGAAATCGATCACGGATTGTTGCGTGAACCCATCGCCGCTCGCCGCTAACTGCAGCGATCCGGAACCGGTGTCGGCCGACGCCGGGCTTAGCTCCGTCAGCGAATAGCTCGGAAGATTTGGCAGCAGCAAACTCCATAAGCCACGGCCATGCGTGCCGGCCACCAAGGTCCGCGACGTATTGCGCAGCTTCAACGCCAGCACTTGCGTATTCGGCAGACCGGTTTGCAGCACGCTCCACGTGGCGGCGCCCCCGGCGGTGGCGTTCGCGCTGGCGTAAACTCCGGAATCCGTTGCCAGGTATATCGTGTTGTCCGCCGCGTCGGTGGGATCGATAACGATGTCGTTGACCGGAACATCCGGCAGATTGCCATCGACCTGCAGCCAGGAAGCACCGGAATTGTTCGTAAAAAAAACGTGTCCCAGTCCGTCGCACCCCGGCACGCCCGGGCAGGAAAAACCGGAATACGCCACGAACCCCGCCGCCGGGTTGGCGGAATCCACCGCGATGGCCGTCACGCTGCGCACCGGCTGATTGCTCTGGTTGACCATGTGAATGTCGGTCGCGCCGCTCAATGCCTGCGCGGACTGCCAAATCCGCCCATCCGAAGTTCCCGCGTAAATCGTATTCGAATCGCTCGGCGCCACGCTTATCGTGGTCACAAAATCCTGGCTGCCATCGCTCGTCAAGTCCGACGTAATTGCGGCCCAGCTCGTTCCCCCGGTCGTCGTCTGGTACAAGCGATACGTGCCGAAATACAAATTCTGGCTGCTCATCGCGTCCAGCACCAGCGGCGGAATGAAATCGGCGTTGTCCGCAAAATCGATTCCGTTAAGGTCCGTCGCCGCCCAATTGATGCCATCCGTCCCGGGAACGCCATTCAGAATATTCTTGGTCAGCGTGCCCGGCCCGCCCAGATAGCTGCACGCCGCATAAATCGTACTGGGCGTTTGCGGATCAATTGCCGTGTAGCCGCCGTCGTAAGGACAAGCCTCGGTCCCGCTCGCGGCCAGCGACCCGCTGAATTGCTGCACGTCGTTCCCTTGCGTTCCGCCGTAGATGATCTGATCGGTCGCAGGATGAACGGAAATCCCGGGATAAAACTGCGTCAGATTCAGCGACGTGTTGGCATTGCCGGTATTCGTATTCAAGTCCGCCCAGTGCTGATTGCCCGGAGCCGTGGCGGAATTGAATACGTCCTGCGAAGCCCACACGCCCCCATCGTTGCCGGCGAACATCGCCCGCACCGCGCCGCCGGAGCCGATCGCGAAATGCAGCGCGTGAACATGTACGTGGACATAAGTGGTGTTTCCGCTGCCATCCGCGCTTACGTCGCCCCAGGTGTTCCCGCCATCGAGCGAACGATATAGCGACGAATTCCCAAACGCGTTGTGGCCAAACTGCGGCTGCGCCGAACCGCCAGCAAAAATCGTCTGGCCGGATGTTCCGGGAACCACCGCGAGCTTCATATCGTAAAAGCACTGCGGCGCGCAGAAATCAGGCAAATTCGAAGCATTAGGGTAGATCGCGCTGAACGCTGGACCGGATCCGTTGGGTTGAATCCCTGTGCCGGAGAGCACGCCGAGAAGATTGTCTGAATTCGTGCTGGCGTCGGCAATCGCCACGTATAGCCTGGACGCCACCGGCGAACTACCCGGAGCAATCGCCAGCGAGATGCTTCCATAATTCGACGGTGCTGACGCTGCATCGAGGGCCGTCACTCGACTCCACGTAATTCCTGCATTCTGCGAAATATAAACGCCGTTGCAAGGCGCCGTCGCGCACGCCGCACTCGCAGCCGCGTCGCCGTTCGGGTCCCCCAACGCCGCATATGCCGTTTGGCCGGAGGCATCGCTGGGATCAAACCGCACATCGGTTGCCGGATTGAATGGCGGCCCGCTCGCGCCACCACCCGGCTGCACCCGGCTCCAACTATTCCCGCCGTCCGTCGAACGCCACACGCCGGACGGCAGCGATCCACCAGCGGCGTAATCCGTTCCCTGCACCGCAGCCAAAATCACCGGATTCGTCTGATGCGGCTGCACCGCCAGCGCGGCGATGTACGGGCCGCTCGCGCCCGGCCCCTGCGACGCGCTGCTCGTAAACGTAATATCTCGCGTCCAGGTTTGCCCGCCGTCCTGCGAGCGTAGCACTCCTGCGCCGTATAAATTGTCGAGTGCGTAGTTCGATTCGCCCGTGCCGGCTAGAATCAGGCTGCTCTGTGTGTGACCGCCGGCAAACGTGCCACAGGACGGGCCCAACGCCAGCGCTCCGGTGGAAAGCGAGGGCTCGCTATCGGTAAGCGGCTTCCACGTGACGGGACTGCCGCTCAACGCGTTGAAGCTTACCCACACTCCGCCGTCCGCGCCGCCTGCGTACACCGTATTTCCCGTCGCGTCGCAAGGGTCCACGGCGAGTGCGGTCACGCGGCCGGATACGTTTCCGTAGAGCGCGGTGTTCGCGGTGGGTTGCGGGCCCAGCGATGTCCAGGATTGCGTCACTGGCGAGATCGCCGTCTTGCTCAACGCGGCGCGTTCGACGAACGTGCCGTTACTGCTGACCATCTTCCGGTTTTCCGCGATGGCCGCGAGCAGCAAATTGTTCGGAATATGTCCGTTCGCCGAAGCGCGCTGCCGGAAGAACCATTGCGCGCGTTTGCGCACCAATTCTGCCGAACCGGGCTCGTGCCTGGCGCGCGATCGCCGCGATGTGATCTGCTGCGCCAACAGCGGCCCCAGCGACGCGCTAAGTACCCCCGCGCACACCACTCCGAGCAAGCCCCGACGATGTCTTCGGCTCAATTCGACTAGATTAGACAAAACTCCGCACGGCCCACCCGCCGTGCAGACCTGGTCCGACAAAATTCACCACCCCGCAGCGAGCGCTATTGTAGCTAAAAATCCTCGCACCTGGGATTTGTTTACAGGCAATACAGAACTGTACACTCTTGCTGCAAATGAGTCGGCCACGCAGCCGCAGGTAGAATCGAAATGGCCGCCAATGTTATTGTATCGGCCGGCGAGCGCACCAGCGTGGCGCGCCCCCAGCGCCGAAGCCACGCGTGAAGTATTCTCACCGCGCATTTCGAAAAGGAGCGCATTCATGAACCGAAAACACAGTTTTTCGTTCTTCGTACTCGCGGCATCGCTGCTGTTCGTGCTCTCCGTCCCGGTTTTGTCACACAGCCATTCCGCGACGGCACAATCCTCGGCCGCGGCTCCTGCCAGCGCCAATCTGGTGGATTTGAACTCGGCCACCAAAGCCCAGCTCGACGCTCTGCCGGGCATTGGCGACGCGTATTCGCAGAAGATTATTGACGGCCGGCCATACCACGCGAAGACCGACTTGCTCAGAAAAAAAATTGTCCCTAAAGCCACCTACGACAAAATTAAAGACCTGGTCATCGCCAAACAACCGGCAACCAAATAGTTCAGGGCCTTATCTCACGGCGCCAACACGCTGAACTGAATCCATCGCGCGGCGCGCCTTTCGCGGCCCGCCGCGCAGCTTACTTCTTCAATCTATGAGCCTGACGATCCTATCCCCGCTGATTCCCACAGGCACCGAGCTGACCGCAATACTGGTCGTCGTCTGTTTTTCCGCCGGCCTGAATGTGTACGCCACCGTCGGCATGCTCGGCCTGCTAGGACGCTTCAACGTCCTGGCCCTGCCGCCCGCGATTCACCTGTTGCAGGATTGGAGAATCATTGCGGGCTGTTGCGTGCTGTTCCTGCTGGAATTCGTCGGTGACAAGATCCCCATTTTCGATCTGCTCTGGAACGCCGCGCACACTTTCGTGCGGGTCCCGGTCGCGGCCTTCCTGGCGTACGCGGCTACGTCTCAATTACCTCAATGGGAACAAATCGCGGCCACCTTTGCGGGAGGATTGATCGCCCTGGCGGCCCATGGCGGGAAGACAGCTGCGCGAGCGGCCATCGTGCATTCGCCCGAGCCATTCTCAAATTTTGCGTTAAGCACGGCCGAAGATGCGCTGGTGGTATTCCTGATGTGGATCGTTACGCGGCATCCCTACATCGCCGCCGTGATTGTATTGCTTGCGCTCGGCGTGATCGCGATCTTAATTCGCTTTGTGATCCGCTCGCTGCGCACTCTACTCAGCGATGCGGAAGCCGCGCTTGTGCAAGCTGGCACCGGCAATTCCGCGAGATAAAGCGCAGAAATCATCCGCCGGGCGCGGATTCGATCGCGACCGCCGCAATCTGCAAAAGCGCGCGTTGCCCTACTGCGGCGTTTTCTTTTTCCCCAACAGTCCGCCCACCAGGCCTGTCGCCGCGCTCGTGGTACTTCCCTTGGCTCCCGGCACCACGCCGCCCTTGATCGCACTGGTGGCCATGCCGCCAACGTCAGGGATCACCTGTGGATTCGATGTCGTGCCCTGGATCATGAACGGAATTCCGTTACCGGAGCCTTTTCCACCTCCCCCTCCTCCGGTGAATGTAGAAAGGGCGCCCGTAACTCCGCCGCCAGCCGCGCCTGCCACGCTCGTCAGCGCGCCCGCAGCACCTGCCAGATTCGCGACCATCTTGAAATTCAGCTGCCCGGCGGCGCTCACCGTTCCATTTCCTGTTACCGTTCCCAGCGACGGCATCGCCAGATTCAAATTGTCAATTTTCGTTCCCGACGGATCGTTCCGCACGTTGGCGCTCAGAGTTTGAATATCCGTATCCGATCCGCCGCCGCCACCCAGTCCAGAAAACGACCCCAGCGCGCCCAGCTTTGATTTCAAGCTGAATCCCGCCAGCTTTGCGTTGGACAAATTCACGGGCCCAGCAATCGTCAGCTTATCCACCGGCCCGCTGATCGATAGATTCGCCGTAAGCGACCCGCCTTCCAGCTTCGATCCGGACGGCACTACCACTCCCACCGCCGGAAGGAAGCCTTCCAGATCGCTCACCGGCATGGCCTGCGCGTTCAGCTTCATGTCCACCTTGGTCGGCTCGCCCGCGGTGTTGTACGCGCCGTTCAACCGTGCCAGCGCCTTGCCGATGTGTATGTCTCCCTGGTTCAGATTTCCGGATTGGGTTTTCAGCGCGTATACGGTGGCGTAATCAACGCTCAACGGAACCGAAGAGGGCGCGCCCGTCGCTGATAGTTTCAGTTTGTTCGCCTTCACCGTGCCTTTGGAATTCATCTGTTTGCCGTCGGAACTCACATCGCCCTTGAAGTCCACCACTCCCGCAACTCCGGACGACGCATCTACAAATCCGCTGTTGGCCAAATCCAGATGCTCGACTTCCACCGTGGCGTTCAGAGGCGTCAGCGATGCATCCGCTGCGTCCATCGGCCCCGCCTTGCCTTCCACTTTTATCGCGGCGTTTCCTGGGCCAGTGGCCGTGAGTTTGAAAGGAAATTGTGAACTCGAAGAAAGGTCCGACGCTTCCAGATCAACGTTCTGATAGACGCTCGGCTTGGCGCTGGATCCCGCTGAGCTCATGGTGATTTTTCCATTCTCGATGCTGATTTTCCCCACGCTCAGGCTCCCCGCTTCAGGGGCGCCGCCCGAGCTCGGCGCTGCGGCCTTCGCCGCGCCCTTGCTTCCGCTCGAGTTCCCGCCCAGGCTGGAATAATTCCAGGTTCCGTTCGCAGCGTGGATCAGATTCACTTCCGGATCCTTCACGGTGATGGACTGAACTTCAAGCTTCTTGGAAAAAATCAGCGGCAGCAGCGCCACCCCCACGCTCAGAGACTTCGTCGTCAAAAACGGGGACTTGCTGAACGCCGGATCGTCCGCAATCGAAACATCGGAAACCGTAACTCCGCCCGAGAGGATCGAGAGGCTGATATCCCCGACCGCCACTTGACGTCCCAGCGCAGTAGTCATCTGCGTTTCCAGCGTCGGCTTGAATTGGTTGGCATTGATGAAAAGCGGCAGACAAAGAACGATCAAAAATAACGCTACGATGATGCCGCCGACGATCATGAGGGGTTTTTTCTTCATGGCGAGCCTCCAGAATGAGCTTCCTGCTACGAGACCAGGTCGAGGGCTGGCCCGACGGCCCGTTCGAGGAGGCCCATCATACTCCCCGGCCGCCATATGCAACAATCACATGTTGATTCCAGTCGCCCGCACCACTGGCGTAGCTCCCGTTAGCGCAAAATGCGAGCCCTCAACGCACGCATTTCCTGCGCCTGACGCCAAACCGCGCGCTACGAATTCGTTAGGGCTTCGGCCCAAACCGTGCTATGTTTGGTCTGCGTTTGTTGCTCTTGTAACACCTTTAGATTCGATTGAAGGGGCTGCAAGTTCACACTTGCGGCCCCTTTCGCTTTACGGCTGGAGGCGGTCGAGAAGCAAACAAATAGCTTAAAAAGAAGGAAGTAAATCAGTGAGAGAACAAGGAACAGTAAAGTGGTTCAATGCCAGCAAGGGCTTCGGGTTCATCCAGCGCCAGTCCGGCGAGGACGTTTTCGTCCACTTTTCGGCCATTCAGGCGGAAGGTTATAAGTCGCTGAACGAAGGGCAAGCGGTTGAGTTCGAAGTTACCCGTGGACCGAAGGGTCTGCAGGCAGCGAACGTCACCAGCCTCTAGTCGCATCAGGGCGAGCCGGCTTCCGCCGGTTCGCCCTTTTTTTTCGTACTCGCATAATTTGTCCTAGGAGCCGCGTTGAAAGCACTTCCCGAAGGGCAGTACATCAAGCACTTCCAGTACGGCTTGGGCGTCATCACCGAATCCGACAACGACCGCACATCGATTGATTTCGATCTGCATGGTATGAAGAAGTTCGTCACCAGCATCATGGTGGTCGAAATCGCCGAAGGCACGCCGCCGAAGCGCAAACGCGCCAAGCGCGTGAAGAAAGTCGCGGCCGTGGCCGTGGCTGCCGCCGGAAAATGAGCAACAACAACGTCATCGTGCAGTTTGTCGGATTTGAAGCGAAAGAAAAGGGCCGCGAATATACTTTCACCGTTCGCGAGTCCGCCACTGAACCGCGCGAATTCACTCTCACCATTGCCAACGAAGCCTTCGACACGCGCCGCGTCCGTTTTCAGGATGCGCCGGACATTTGCTCGCACCGCCTGCGCCTGGAACTTGCCGCCACGGAAAATCATCCGGTTAAGACCCACTTCAATTTGACCGACGCGGAACTCGAAGCCTACCGCACCTCGCACATGCAGAAACCCCCGAAGTATCCCTACGCACCAAAGAAAGACGACCAAGAAGCTTAGTTTTCCCGGACATCCATCTCAAGCAGTTGTAGCGGCGCACTTCAGTGCGCCAGCGGTATTGCGCTGCGGATCGATCGTGTTCTGGGCACCGCCACTACAGCCACCTAGCTACAATTTTGTCGCAACTACGCAGCCTTCGTCACCACGCGCCGCGCCGCCAGCGAAATCATCAATCGCGTCACTCCACTGAAAAAAATGCTGATGCCCACCAGCGTGCCCACCACCCATTCCGTGCTCGAAGGCCACGTCGCCCAAATCATCCCGCCCAGAATCAGCGTCACAATCCCATCCATCAGGAACCACCCGGACCCCGCCGCCGGACGGTGCTGGAAATACAGCACGATCTCGAAAACTCCCTCAATCAATAAATAAAACGCCAGAGCCAGCGTCAGCGTGGCCAGTCCGCGCGCTGGATGGTCCAGCAGGTAAATCGCCACGCACAAATACAGAATCCCCAGCAGCACCTTCAGCAGCACGCTTCCCGTGCGCCGAGTGAACCACGCAAAAACGAAATGGGCCACCGCCGCGAAAACCAGCATCCAGGCCACGAAAATATTCACGGCCAGGCCAGCTTCTTTCGGCATGGCGATCGCCAGAATGCCGGCCACAATCATCACTACGCTGATGAAAATCGACCATCCCACTGCTTTTTTCGCAATATCCCCAATGTTGGGCTCGCTCATCGCCGTCCTCCCGCGCGTTGTCGTTTCTCGCCGCGCCGCTGCCGATTCCTTATATCACTACTGGGGCAGGTTCGTGCACATTGCTCTTATCCGCCGAATCAACTCCGCCAGGCACTGCGACCAGCAGCAAACATACAGCCTGATTTCGCCCGACGCATCGCTGCAGCCGACTCATCTCGTGATATGTTTGCAGCGATGCATCGCATATTTTCGCAACCACTGAGGCGCCCTTCTTGACGCAGCACAACTACGCAAATCCTCCCTCACGCGACGACCACGAAATCCTGCCACTTCCGCCAAACCGCCCGCGAAGTAGTCCATCAACAGGTCCGCGCGAGCCCGTGCTGCAGCAATTCGCCGTGTTCGTCCGCCGATACGCTCTGCGGATTCTGTTGATTTCCGCCGCAGTCCTCACGCCATGCTTCTGGCAGCGCAACATCGCCGCGGGAGATCTCGGCAGCCACGCATACAACGCGTGGCTCGCGCACCTGGTCGAACGCGGTCAGGCACCGGGACTCTGGCTCGCGCACCGCTGGAACAATGTGCTCTTCGATCTTTCGCTCGACGCCCTCGGTCGCTTCATGTCCCTGCACGCCGCCGAACAAATCTCCGTGTCGCTCGCAGTTTTGATTTTCTTCTGGGGCGTGTTCGCGTTCGTTTGTGCCGCCACCCGCCGCGCCCCGTGGCTCCTCTGCCCCTGCCTTGCCATGTTCAGCTACGGCTATTCCTTCCAGATGGGCTTCCTGAATTTTTATATTTCCCTGGGCCTCGCGTTTTTCGGCATCGCAATTTTCTGGCGTGGGCAAGGCTGGGAGCGCCTGATCCCCGTCGCGCTGGCCCCCGTGATCATGCTCGCCCATCCACTCGGTTTCGCATGGCTGGTCGCCGGTTCCGCGTACGTCGCAATAGCCGATGCGCTTCCCCGCCGCTACCAGATTTTTCTGCTCGCCGCAGGCGTCATGGCTCTTTTTGCTGCGCATTATTATTTTTGGCACCACGATATCGTTCAGGCTAACGATCGCCCCTTCTTCGTTTTCAATGGCACCGACCAGCTGCTTCTGTTCAGCTCACGCTACGCGATTCCGGAATTCGCGCTGTTGATTTTTATTCTCGTTGCACTGGGCAGGGATTTTTTCAGCCGTCCCTGGGGAAAGTTTCGCTGGGACGAATTCGCGGTGCCGCTGCAACTCTACATTATCGTCTGCCTCGGCGTGATCATCCTGCCCGCGGGCATTCGTTTTCCACACCAGCCGTCGTCGCTAGCGCTCTTGACCGAGCGCATTACCTCTGTGTCAGCCGCGCTGCTCTGCTGCCTTCTCGGCGCCATGCAGACGCGCCGCTGGCACTTGCTCGCGTGTAGCGCGATCGCCGCAATCTTTTTTGCATTCCTCTATCAGGATATCGGAACCATCAATCGCATGGAGGCGCAGGCCGCACAACTCGTCCGCACGGTCCCGACAAACTCGCGGATTTTCGCCACCATAAAGCCGCCCTTCCCCGGATCGCGCATCCTCATTCAACACATCGCCGACCGCGCCTGCGTCGGCCACTGCTTCAGCTATGGCAATTACGAACCGGGCTCCGCGCAATTCCGCGTCCGCGCCACGCCTGGCAACCTCTACGTCATGCCCGACTTCGATTCCACCATCGACATGGAAGACGGTGACTACGAAGTGCAGCCCGAGGAATTGCCCGCCTTTCAGCTCTATCAATGCAGCGCCGACGGAAAACAACTCTGCATCCGCCCGCTAGTCGCCGGCGAACTAAACGATCGCCTCGGCCTCCACCCCGACGAGGAATAATCGCCGCATACTTCCGCGCGCCGGTTGGACAGCGGAATTTACATCCCGGCGACTGACAAGTTCTCGGTCACGCGACCCCGACCTCTCTCAAAAGGTCACCCAATCGGTTGTTGGATATGCATCCCCGCTGGGCAATGGCTTGTATTCTGTGCGCGAGCGAAGGGTGCGTCATAAACAATTCCGCGAATCCATCGATTGCGTCACCCAATTCTCGAATCCGCTGCATGTTGGCCAGCGCCCAATGGCGGTTTCTGGGTCACCGGTAAAGTCAACTGCTTCACCGTCTGCGGCATACTCCGAGCGACGCGCGCAATAATACATGGCTGCGAGCGGAATCCTTGAATCATCGGCGACAGGTGCAAGGGACGAAACTGAAGATTCGCAGGAAGACAAAAACTGGTGCCACTCCCGTCTTCACCATGAGCAAAAGGGATATGGCTGAAGAATCAATCGAGATCAACATTATAGCAATGAGCCTTTCAGCTTAATCGTGTGCCAGAACTTCGTGAGCTATAATGGCTTCTGATTCGCAACGGTTGGAAAGAAATCCTTATTCCGTTCCCTCTCGATAATTGTCATAATCGCGAATGACCAACTTTCGAGAAGGAGCGTGTGTGGCCGCTGGGGCATCTGAAACCCGGCATCAGCATGAAGACTGCCGAAGCCGACCTCGATGTAGTGGCTCATAACGTCGGTAAAATGTATCCGGACCAATTTCCAAGGATTCAGGGACGACGTAGACTGTAGCCGCAGCGCCACCCCCATTTTACGAGCCATTACAGCCCTTGATCACCCGATTTTAGCGTATTGAATTTCAATCCCTCTGCTACCCGTAGAAGCGCTGTTCCGACTCTTGAGACGACTCCGGCGCCGGCAATCCATCCCATGCCCCACAATTTCCCGGCAAGCATCGCGTCGAAACCTGCTGCGACCATCAATAATGGCACGACAAAGCTAACCAATTTCCACACGGTTTGCTGCAACATTTCGGGGATTGTCCACTTGAGCTTGAGAATTGCCTTATCGACAGTCTTATTCAGAAACAGAAAGATGCCTAAACCTACGATCGGGAACGCGCAAAACAGCAGGAACTCGGAGAAGGCTGCCTCGATCGTCCCGGGCCATCTGTGATTGATTATTGAAACGAGATCGGAGCGGCTCCGTAGGTCCCATATCACCCACCAGCCTGTCACCGTGATAGCGAGCACGAAATTACTGAATGCGCGATAGCCACCCCAAATTGCCCGACGCTCTGATACCCCAAGGATACATTCCCTACTTCCTCTCGGAATTTGGGGATGGCACAATTTTGGCCAGGACGACGATTGGACCCAGCCTCCCTGGCATCCGCGATTCACAAGCAACTCTGGGCGGTCGACCCTGACGCCGCGTTGATTGAACCGGGCTCGCTCGACGCAATCTTAAACAAGGAAGAGTACGCATTTCCGCATTTTGAACTCATCGTTCTCGGCGCGTTCTCGACAATCGGCCTGGTGCTCATCATCATCGGAGTCTTCAGCGTAATGGCCTACTCGGTTTCGTTGCAGACCCACGAGATCGGCACCCGCATGCGCTCGGCGCTCAAAAAAGCAAGATCCTTAAGATGGTCTGGGCAACGGACTGAAGCAGATTTTCACCGGCATCATGGGAGTCCGCAGCCTGGCGTTGACACGCTTTAGTGCAATGACATTTCGCAGGCATCACGGTTACTGTATCCGTGGACCATCGTAACTGGCGCAAGTGATTATTTCGCGTCAGGTTTTTCGAATCAACTATAGAATCGGCTAAAACGTGACAAGAGCGCTCGTACGACTGTGGAACATTGAATGCAAAGCTCGAATTGTGGCTCGCACCGCATTGCGGTATTCTTCTACGCGCATCCTAGCGCAAACGCTGGGAAGTCCCGAGGAGACAAGATGCGGATTTCGCGAACTGGAATTTCCCGCGCCTACTTTATAGGAATGGTGGCCCTGCTGATGAGCGCATCTCTTTTTGCAGCTTCGAGCATTTACGAATTCACGCTTCCTTCGATTGACGGCAAGCCATTGCCGCTCGCGAATTTCAAAGGCAAAGTGGTTCTGGTCGTAAACGTCGCCAGCCGCTGCGGATTTACCCCGCAATATAGCGCGTTGGAATCCACCTACGAAAAATTTAAAGACCAGGGCTTCGTGATCCTCGGCTTCCCTGCCAATAATTTCGGCAGCCAGGAACCGGGCACAAACCAGGAAATCAAAACTTTCTGCCAGACCAAGTACAGCGTCACCTTCCCCATGTACGCCAAAGTATCCGTCAAAGGCGACGACCAGACTCCGCTCTACACCTATCTCACTGCGAAGGCCAATCCCGCACTCGCCGGCGAAATCAAATGGAACTTCACGAAGTTTCTGGTGGACCGCAACGGAAATGTGGTCAAGCGTTTCGAGCCAGACGTCACCCCCGACTCGCCCGAAGTAATCGCCGCAATCGAGAAAGCGCTAAAACAGTAGAGAAGTGACAGCGGCCACATAACCACTTCAGCCTGTGCGGAGGCATGCGGGGACTAAGCCAATTACGGTCGGTCGGAATGTTCGGCCTCTTGCTAAGTTGCTTGCTCGCACCGGGCTGCGGCTTTCGTGCGCTCACCGATGAGGATGTAGTCGGAACTTATGAAGCAGGTGCAGACTGGGGTCGATCAACGCTTGTATTGCACGCAGATCACACCTTCGACCAAACGGTGGTGCGGAATGACCACACGCAGACGAGTATAAAGGGAACGTGGCGGCTAGACTTTGTCGCTGATAAGAAGGCGTCGCATGGAATCTTGGCCCTGAAGCCGTTTCTCGACGTCGAGCACGACATCAAAGGCGATCTGGCTGGAGGAGCTGTTCCTTCGATCGGTCGCGGCTTCCTGTGGGGTATTAGTATCGCCGCCGATCCTGACTACGGCATCTCGTTCGAGAAGAAATAACGCTACGGCAACAATCCGAACACCGCCACGCTGTTGGGCGTCCCCACATACACTTTCCCGTTCGCAATCATCGGCGTAATAAATTTATTGTCCGAAAAATGGTCGCGGCTATTTGCCGCCTGATTGCTGTTGTAGAGCTCCGTCGCCAGATTCGTTGCGTCGTAGGCGTGCAACACTCCCCCGTTATTATTCTCCACCGCCCACACAATTCCGGCGGAAGACCCATTCGCCGAAATGCTAGGCGTCGTCCCCGGATATCCAAAGCTTGTCGCGCTCAGCGAACCGGCCGGAGTGCTCAACTTCGCGTTCACGATGGAGAACGCTCTCAAGTGGTCTCCCACCGCGCCGTAATAGACCACGTTGTTGAAATACGCAGGCATCGACCACACGCCGCCGCTCAGCCCGTTCGAATCAATCTCCTGATAAATGGCGCTGTCATTATTCGTATTGAATTTGCCCATCATTTCGCGATTAGCCACGTAGATATGGCCATCCTTGCCCGCGCCCACCGCCAGTTGCCATGTGTTGTGCTGTGTATCTTGCACGTCGGGCAGCAGCATCTCTCCGCCCGATCCCAGGTCTTCGTCCGCGTTTGATTCCGAGTCGGTGTTGAACATCGTGAAATAGTCCGCCACGCTCAAGCTGTTGCCGGCCGTCGAAATCTTGATGAACGCGTTCCCATAATCTCCGCGCTCCGGGAATCCGTTGGTATTCAGCGTGTCGTCAAACGTGCCATTTGCGTCCAGAAAATAAATGTTGCCCGAAGAATCCGCCGCAGGCCCGTCGCCTGCCATCCAGATCGCTCCCTCGCTGCCGTTCGGCGTCACGTTCAGCACGCTGGTTTGCTGCAGCGTCGTTTCGTTGTAGCCCATCACCCAGCCGGTGTACGGTCCATCGTCGCAATGCGACGCCCATGTGGTGTAGATCACGCCGTTCAGCAGCAACAACGCGGCGCGTTCCTTGTATTGTTTGGGATCGAATGTGGTCGTGCCATTCGTCGTCGGGTAGGTCGCTTGAATCGTAGTGGGGCTTCCACTGATTTCTGAGCCGGTACTCAGATCTAGAGCGTGCAGTCGTTGATGATACTTCCCGCTATTGTCCAGCGACATCGCCACCACAAAAATCTCGCCGTGCGTACCGGCGCTCAGATCAATCACGGGCGTCGAAGTGATTCCGATGATCGGCGATACCTGTCCGCATCCGCGATTGTCGCTCGCGGATTCGTTCGCGCCCAGCACGGAGACGTGCCACAACTGCGCGAATGTATCCGCATCGAACGCGTAAACGGAGTCGTTTTCGGTGACTATGTAAACCACGTTGTGCACGCCGCCCGCCAGCGTCAAATTCGACACGTACAGCGGCTCCGCATCCACACCCGCATCTACCGATAGATTCCCCACCTTGCCGAAATTCGCGGAATTTACGTTGGCAGTGGTCAGCGTGCTCTCGTTTAGATTCTGGCCCGTGCGCGCCACGTCGTTGTGATATGTCAGCACGTTCACGGTGCTGGTCTGCACTGCGTTCACCGTTAGCGTCACCGTCTGGCTCGTCGCGGTATTCACCGAGTTGGTCACGGTGACATAAATTTGCGCGCCGCTTTGCGCCAGTGTGGTTTGCGAAATCGTGAACGAATTTGAATTCGTTCCCACCGCGCTTCCGCCCATGAACCACTGGTATGTCAGCGGCGCCGTGCCGGTCGCCGTCAGCGTAAACGTCGCCGGTTGTCCCGCCATCACCGTCACATTCGTAGGTTGCTGCGTAATCGTGGGAGGCGTCGGCGCGGGCTGATTCACGGTGAGCGTTACCGTGTTGCTCGTCGCGCTTCCCACCGTGTTGCTCACCTTCACATAGATCTGCGCGCCATTCTGTCCGGTGGTCGTCTGCGCGATCAAGAACGTGTTCGAATTCGTTCCGGCGGCCGTGCCGTTCATGAACCACTGATAGGTAAGAGGCGCGGTGCCCGCTGCCGTCACCGAAAATGTCGCTGGCTGCCCTGCAGTCACGGTAGCGTTCGCGGGCTGCTGAGAAATTGTGGGAGCGGTCGCCGCTGCGGTGACGGTCAAAGTCACGGTATTGCTCGTCGCGCTTCCCACGGTGTTGCTCACCTTCACATAGATCTGCGCGCCGTTCTGCCCGGTCGTCGTCTGTGCAACCGAGAACGCGTTCGAATTGCTGCCCGCAGGCGCTCCATTCATGTACCACTGATAAGTAAAAGGGGCGGTGCCCGCTGCCGTCACCGAAAATGTCGCCGGTTGCCCTGCAGTCACGGTCACGTTCGCGGGTTGCTGACTAATTGCCGGAGCGGTCGCCGCCGCAGTCACGGTCAGCGTCACGGTCGCGCTTGTGGCTGATCCTTCCGCATTCGCCACCGTCGCGTAAATCTGCGCGCCACTTTGGCCGGTCGTCGTCTGGGCGATCGAGAACGTGTTCGAATTGCTGCCCGCAGGCGCTCCATTCATGTACCACTGATAAGTCAGCGGCGCTGTTCCGGTCGCCATCATAGAAAATGTTGCCGTCTGCCCGGCTGTGACTGACTGGTTTGCGGGCTGCTGCGTGATCGTTGGTCCTGTTCCGCTAGGAGGCGGTTTGTATCCGGGAGGCGTGCCGGCGTATCCGCAGGCGAACAGGGAAATGCACATCGCCGTCAGAAGCGCGGACAGAAGTAGATTTCTGGGAGTTCTCAAGTAGGAGACCTCGCCGAAAGTCTGTTGGTGCCGTGCACGACAGCGATCTATCGCCTTAAGTTCAAGCTCGATCGCCACGTAATCCATCGCTCGCCGTGCGCATCACACGAGAAAACCGATTGCACCAATGCTACATGCCAAACGTGTAACAATCACCTGACCAACGGTGCAGTTTCGGAACAGTGTCCGAATGGGACAGGCCGTTTCCGGACTTCTGGTTCTGCCTGGATTCCGGGCAAATCCGAGCGCCTGGTTTCCGTGCGGCGTGTCGAATGTGCAGGAAAGCTGCCTATTTTCATCCATTTATCCGTGGGTGAGAATGTGTCGCAAGAAATGCCTCGCGCGATTCGCATTTCGCGTTATTGGCTGCTGATTTAGATTCATCGAACCGGGCAGCAACTGTGGTTATGCGGTTTCAGCCGTCGAAGGCTCGGGGCGGGCGGCGCGGTTAGTGGCAGATCCGTGTCCGCGGCCGTAAATCCACATTCCCAACCGGTAGGCCAGCAGAACCCCCACGAGGGCTGCGTACAGCAGCGGCTTGCGCACGTCTGATTTCACCAGCCAGTAATAATGGATCACGCCCAGGATCGCGCTGAGGTAAATCGCGCGATGCAACATTTGCCAGCGCTTTCCTCCGAGGCGCCGGATCATCCCGGCCGTCGAAGTCACCGCCAAGGGAATCATCAGCACGAACGCGGCAAATCCCACGGTAATGAAGCGGCGCTTCTGCACGTCCTTCCACATTTCGGACCAGGCGAAGAACTTGTCCAGCCCGATCCACGTACTGAAATGCAGGCAACCGTAGAAGAACGCGAAGAGGCCCAGCATCCTGCGAAAGCGGATCAACTGCGGCTGCCTGAGGATCTTCCGCAGCGGAGTGATTGCCAGAGTGATGATCAGGAAGCGAATCGTCCAATCCCCGGTCGCATGCGTGATGAACTCGATGGGGTTCGCGCCGAAATCCATGTTGTCTGGAAATCCCGCGATGCCATTGTGAAACGCGCGCCACAGCAATTGCCCGAATGGAATCAGGCACGCCAGAAACACCACGACTTTGGTCCATTTACTGGTGAGGATGGAATTCACGCGAGGCTCACGATCAATAATATTTTTTCAGGTCCATGCCGGTGTACAAGCTGGCGACCTGGTCGGCGTAGCCGTTGAACATCAGCGTGGGGCGCCGCCGGAATTCTCCCAGGCGGCGTTCGGTGGCCTGCGACCAGCGCGGATGATCCACGCTGGGATTCACATTGGAATAAAAGCCATATTCGTGAGCGTTCGCGATGTTCCATGTTGTCGGCGGCTGATCCTTTACGAAGCGAATGCGCACCAGCGACTTGATGCTCTTGAATCCATATTTCCACGGAATTACCAGGCGCACCGGCGCACCGTCCTGGTTCGGCAGCGTCTCGTCGTACATTCCCACGGTGAGCAACGTCAGCGAATTCATGGCCTCATCCAGGCGCAATCCCTCCACATAGGGCAGCTCAATTCCGGCCGTAGCGCCTTTGGGCATTTGCTTCGGATCGTAGTAGCTTTCGAACGCCACGAATTTCGCCTTGGACGTCGGCTCCGCCAATTTCACGATGGTATCGAAAGAATATCCGATCCACGGGACGACGATAGACCACCCTTCCACGCAACGGTGACGGTAGATGCGTTCCTCCAGCGGAGCCAGCTTCATGATTTCGTCCATGCTGAACTTGCGCTTGTTCTTTACTTCTCCCTCGATGGAAACGCTCCACGGCGTAGTGACGAAATTCCCGGAGTTCGCGGCGGGATCGGTCTTGTCGGTGCCGAATTCGTAGAAGTTGTTGTAATGCGTCACATCTTGCAGCGAGGTCTCTTTCTCCGTGGTGCTGCCGGGCCATTTGGAGACGCCGGTTAGCTTCACGGGCGTGGAACCGCTTGCTGGACCTTCGAGCAGCCGCGTAAGCTTCTTGTAGCCGGCTACAGCGCCGTAGGCCGCGGCCACGCCGAACAGGAAATTGCGCCGGCCCATGTACAGGCTTTTGGGCGTCACATCCTTATAAGTAAGATCGGGCGTCTTCTTGATGAGCATGGTTCCTGCTGCCTCGTCGCTTCCGTATATAGTACGCGTGCGGCTGGATTTTAGATGCTGGAAATTGTTGAAGTGCTGCTGGAATGAACCACAGGCGTGGCGAAATGCAACAATTTCGACGCGACGCGCGCACAACTCATTCCCGGCGCGGCGCAAAAAATTAATTGTCAGCGCTTGCTGGAAGCGTGTCCAGCATCCATGTGGAAAGTCTGTTGGCGAAGCAGCGTGACGAAGGCGGCCGCGGCCCGAGGCAGCGTGCGGTCGCGCCGGTAGACCAAGCCGAGTTCTCTGGTCAGCTGCACGTCTGAGATGGGGATGAGTTTGGCTTCGCCGGAACGCACTTCGTCTTTCGCAAAGCTCTCGCTGATGATGGAAACGCCCAGGCCGGCGGCGACGAAGCGCTTGATCATGCCGACGCTGGCCAGCTCCATGGTAATTCGCAGTTTCGAACGATAGGGACGGAAAAGTTTGTCGAATAATTGCCGGGTGTAACCGGTCTTCGGCAGAATTTGCGGCTGGTCCGCAATTTCGCTGAGGGTGACGCCCTTGGCGCGCGCCAGCGGATTGCTGGGGCTGACCATCAGCATCAGCCGGTCGCGAAAGATCGAGTGGATTTTCAGGCTGGGCGATTTCACAGGCAGCGTGACGATGCCCACGTCCACCGAGCCGTCTTCGATTTTCTCGATAACCTTGCGGCTGAAATTCCGGTAAATGCTGATCTGCACTCCGGGAAATTGGCGGTGATAGGCCGCGAACAAATCCGGCAGCACGTACAGGCAGGTGGCTTCGTTGGCTCCGATCTGCAGGGTTCCGCGCGGCGAACTGGAAAGATCGGAAACGGCGCGCAGCGATTCTTCCTTCAGACTTAGCAGCCGATTCGCGTAGACGATCAGCGCTTCGCCCGCCGCCGTCAATTTCACGGTCTTGCCGACGCGATCGAACAGTTTTTGCCCGTACTCCTGCTCGAGCTGGCGAATCTGCGCGCTGACCGCGGGCTGTGAACGAAACAGCTTCTGCCCGGCCCGGGAAAAGCTTCCCAGCTTAGAGATCTCCAGAAAGGTTGTCAGGTGATCGAAATCCATAATGTGAGTAAAGGATTATAGCAGACCGCCGCTTGCGTTCGCATTTCAAAGGGCCGCCCGTCGCTACTGGCCGTAGGCCTCCTTCGCCACCTCCGCTGGCGAATTGTTGCGTTCATATTTTAGCGTTTGTAGGAATCGGCGCGCCGTGCCAGTTGCGCACGAATCGCGGTGAAATGCCCCGCGGGCAGCGGCACGCGGCGCATCCCCACGAAAATAGGGTTGGAAAGAATCCAGGGTACGTCCGCCCGTAACAGCGGGTGCGCGGGCAGAAATACCTCCACCCGATAAACTCCTGCGGCGGCGTTTTCCAAATCCAGATGAGCCCCGGTGGATTCGCGCAGTACTACGCCATCCTTTTTCAATATCACGCGCACCGCCTGATGCGTCGTTTGCAGCTCGACGTGAAGAGTGGAATTCAGGGGCACGTCGCTGCCGCTGGGAAAATCCTGGATACCGTGGTGCGCGGAAAAATCGAATTGGTCGGGCTCGCCCGCGCCGCGTATGCAATTGAAAAAATCGCCGCGGCGCACCGCTGCCTCCGGATCGGACTGATAGCGCTGGGAAATGCCCATGCCCGCATACGAGAAAGTGTCGGCGTACGATGGCACTTTTATCGAAAACCAGGAGACGATGCGAACGCCACCGTGCGCATCCGACGCTTCCAGACCCCAAATTTTGTCCCGCCGCAGGAAGCCATCCCAGTGCGCCAGCGATTCCGGGGGAACGGCGATGCTCTTCAAGAAATAATAATGCGAAAACGGATAGTACATGGCCAGGCGCAACCGATCGGCCCAGGACGCGCCGCGCAAGCTGGTGAATAGATTCAACACCTCGATGCCGCCCGGCCGCAAATCGCTATCCCAGTAACGCCAGCCGTAATCGGGATCATCGGGATAGGCCAGCACGGGAAACGCGCCCCAGACCCGAGCGTCGTCCATCGCTTCCGGCGGAAAGGAGGACAAACGAAATCCGGGGGCCTGCTGCGCGCCAAAAAAGGTAAAGCGTCCATCGGGCAAGTTCGCTTCGGACCCGCCGACGATGGTGACGCCATCTATGATCTTGCGAAAGCTAGACGACGCGAGGTTGGGCGTGCCGTGATCGGTGAGTAGCACCAGGCTAACGCCCGTTGCGCGCGCCTGCACCGCAATTTCTTCCGGCGAGAGCAATCCATCGGACATGTTGGAATGAACGTGATAGACGCCCCAAATATAACTGTCTGAGTGGTGCGGCACATAGGACGCGTAACGCAATCCCGTCGCGACGTAAGCGATAATCGCAAGCGCCGCAAAAGCAATCCCCCAACGTTTGAAATTGCTCACGCGAAATTTTCCAAGAGTGGTCTCCCGCGCCGTTAGTGTGTCATAAAGCGGGGTTTTAGGGACAGAGCATGCCGAGCGGAGTGGTGCCGTGGAAGGCGTGATGCATGAATCACGACTTGTGGCGTGCGCTGCGTGCGAAAAATTGGGGCAAATAGTACCGATTAGAAAATGTTTTCTCCTTTGTTGTGAGCGAGTTAGCTCGATTTCTAATAATTTGGTGTAGCGATTAGGAATGCGCGGGGCAGCGGCGGGCGGAAAAAAAGTGGGGCAAATATTAGCGATTAGAAATGCATTCAGTGATGATACTGAAGGAGTTAGCTCTATTTCTAATAATTTGTCATTAGCGATTAGAAAACGGCAATGTTGAGTGACAAGCGACGAGTGATGAGCAGGTAAAGCGAAAGGTTGGCGGGTGAGCTTGGGGCAGTCCTTGCCTATGCCTATTTGCAAGGATCGCCCGCGCGATTTGTTGGCTCCAGCGTTCGCCCGTGCTCCGGTCTCCATGTCGGGTCCTCAACGGGGCGGAATAACGCCCCGACTCACGCTAACACAATTGTTGAGTGTTGAATATTCGTAGAAATACTGACGAGGGTAAGCGTTTGAAAAGAGGAGGTCTAGATCGCCAATATTTGCGCGCGTGGATTCCCGAAATGAAATTCGAGAACCCCACCCTTCCCAAAAACCGGGAGGGAGGTGGCACCCGAAAGCTCTCAGGCGTTCGCGCCGATAACGAGGGGCGGGTGCGCCGCCGCTGTTTGCTCGCCGAGCGGGCAAGTGGAGTTTTGGGCGGCAGGGTGCTACCTTGTGTATTCTCGGATTCCCGCGCGACAATCCTCGACGAGGTGAATGGAAATGACCTGGGGCCAGCGGCGCACAATTGTGATCATCGTGGTAGCGATCTTTCTAGTGATAGCGTTTTTTGCAGCGATGAAACCGACTCACATGCGTTTGCCGTCGAACTCGGTGCTGGTGATTGATGCTGCCGGGCAGATTGACGAGCAGCGCACGCCCGATCTTTTCAGCGCCATCAACGGGTATACGGTTCCGGTGCTGCACGATTACGTGGACGCGATTGATGCCGCAGCGAAGGACCGGCGGGTTACGGGACTGGTGGTGCGGATCGCGCCACTGGAAACCGGATGGGCCAAGCTGGAGGAAATTCGCAGCCACCTCCTGGCGTTTCGCCAAAGCGGCAAACCGAGCATCTGCTATCTGGGCTACGACGGAATCGGTAACCCCGAATATTACTTAGCCAGCGCGTGCCAGCAAATTTGGCTGGTGCCCACGGCGCCGGTGAGCATCCGCGGGATGATGGCCCAAGCGCTTTTTCTGCGCGGCACGCTGGACAAATTAAAAGTGGTGCCGGAGTTCTATCACATCGCGGAATTCAAGACCGCCGGAAACACCTTCACCGAAAAACAATTTACCCCCGCGCATAAAGAGGAAGTGGAAGGGCTGCTGCACAGCATCTACGATCAATACCTGAACGGCGCAGCGAAAGGGCGCGGCATGGAGCGGGCACAATTTGAGGCTCTGGTAAATCGCGGGCCGTTTTCATCGAGCGACGCGGTGACGAACAAAATCGTGGACCGATTGGGCTACTGGGATCAGTTGCAGGATTATTTCAAGGATCGCCGCGGCGGATGGAACCCTACGTCGTTGAATCGCTACCGGTCTTCGATCACCAATGATGGCGGCAGCAGAATCGCGGTCGTACATGCAACGGGCCTGATCGTTTCCGGCGATTCCGGCAGCACGCCGGGCGGCGGCTCGGTGATGGGCGGCGATTCAGTGGCTGCGGACATTCGCTCGGCGCGCACGGATTCCAGCATCAAGGCCATCGTGCTGCGGGTGGATTCCGGCGGCGGCTCGGTGGTGGGCAGCGAAGTGATCCGGCGGGAAGTGGAGCTGGCGAATCAGGTAAAGCCGGTGGTGGTTTCGATGTCCGACGTGGCGGCATCTGGCGGCTACTGGATCGCGGCTCCAGCGCGGAAGATCGTGGCCGATCCCGGAACGATTACGGGATCCATCGGCGTGCTGATCGGAAAATTCAATGTATCCGGGCTGTACGCGCTGCTGGGCATGAGCACGGATTTTGTGGCCACCAGCGACAACGCCACGCTTTTTTCGGCGCAGCAGAATTTCACTCCGGCGCAGCGCGCTTACATACAGAAATCGCTGAACGACACTTACGCGGATTTCACAAAGGGTGTCGCGCAGGGACGCAAGATGTCCGTGGAAGCGGTGGACAAGATCGGCAAGGGGCGGGTGTGGTCCGGCGCGCAAGCGAAGGAACTGGGGCTGGTGGACGAGCTTGGTGGCCTGGACCGCGCGATTGAAATCGCCAAGCAGCTTTCCAACATTCCCGCGAGTGAAAGCGTGCACATCGTGCGCTATCCGGAGGAGAAATCATTTTTCCAGCAGATTATGGAGCGCGAGAAAGACAACAACATGAGCGAATCGCAATCGCTGGAAGCGATGCTGCGGCACATCGTCAGCCAGATGGAACCGGTGCAGGCGTGCATGCCGTACGAGTTGCGAATTCGGTAGCGACGATTGGCGCGCTACCGATGGCGCACCCAAGTACGCGTCTACAGGGTCAAGTTTTAATCACGGTTGAAATTAAGAGCCGGTAGGTTTTAGACTCACGCGGGCACGCTTGCGGGCTGAAAGTGTTGCGCGGTTTCGATATACTGTTTGACTGAGGCGCGGTACCCAAGTGGTAAGGGAGAGGTCTGCAAAACCTTTATACGTGGGTTCGATTCCCACCCGCGCCTCCACTCAAATTCCAAGGCAGAATTTTTGGCTTATTGAACTTCAGGGGCGCTGGCCGTTCAGTTTACCGGCGTTATTGATGCCGGTGCAGCTGGCTGAGGGCGCAACGTGTGCGGCAGCGGCTGGAGTCGAGCACGTCTGAGTCTTGCTGGCCGCACGAATCACGACCGCCGCGACTGTGACTGCCACAGCCGCGCCAACGCCGATGGCGGTGGCTCCGGCAACTCCGATGCCGCCGGCTGCTCCTCCCGCTCCACCGGTGACGCTGGTGGTGGTAGTCATGTCCGTGATGGTGACGGGCGTGGCCGGGACTGGCGGCGTGGGAGCGGCGTTAAATTGCACGCTGGAAGTTTCCCCCGCACCCACGATTACGCACGGCCCCAACATCCGCTGGTTCTTCTCTTTTTGTTGGTCTTGACCGCCGGTGGCCGGAGCCTCGCTGCCTTCTTCTTTCGTCTTGGACTTGTACGCGCAGAAATTTACTTTGCCTTCGTAGACCACGACGCGCGTGGTGTCGCCCTGTGAATCCAGCGCGAAATCTGTGCCGACGACTCCGGCCACTCCCGTGGGAGTGCGAATTTGGAAATTGGAATTTGGTTTTACGAGTTTGACGGCTTTGGCGCGGACGCGGCCGTAATTTAAATCGAGATCGGTCTGCTGGTCGGCGGCATCGTGTTTCGTAACCGTCAGATTGGAATCGGAGCCGACGCTGAGCACAGAGCCATCGTCGAGAGCGACGCGGGCGCGCGCCAGATGGCCGGTGTTTATCACATCACCCCAGTAGATTGCTTCAGAGGTGGAAGCGGGGGTCTGCTGCGCGCCGCGAATCACGTTGACGATGGGCAGGACGGCGGTGAGCTTGCCGGCATGCTGCGGTTGCGTCGCTTGTGTTGCTTGCGCCACCACGTTCGCGGGGATTGCGAGGAGCGCGCAGAGCAGCGGCGCGATGAGGCACGTGAGCGGATGGCGGCGGAAGTTCATCTTTCGTATTCCTCCCCGGCAATTCTCCGGGTGCTTAGTGACAGGCCAGAGCATCCCGGTGCATGGAAATCCTAAGGGAAACTAGCAATCGCGGGGGTCGGGCAGAAAATTACCATAACTCGCCCAAGCCTCATAGCGATATTGTGAGCGGCCAGCGCAACGTGGCGCGCGAGTGCGGCGGCTAGGTCCCGCTGATGCTGGGCGCCATTTTGTGACGCGTGTTTTAGGCCTTGGCTTCGCGGGCGGCCATCGCCGCCATCATTTCGCGCATGGCTTCGGTGCTCCCGGGGGCGTTTTTCTCGCGCCACGATTCCATGCGCTTCACGTGTTCTTCCAGCCGCGCGAAGGCATGAGGATTTTTGAACATCGCGCGCCAACCCGCGACGATGGGCTTGATGCGCTCCCACGCCATCCACTGTTCGCCGGTGCTTTCGAAGAAAAACTCCTCGTCAATCAGGCCGCGATTCACGATATTCGCCACCATGTCCCAGTAACTCAGCACCATGCGCACGAACGCGTTCTCCTGCGAATTGGGAGGCGCGATCTTCATAACGTCTTCCAGCGAAGTGGGCTTGAAATTCCGGACGTACCAATCGCGCGCTTCGCGCAAACGCGGCTCGCGGCGGATGTCGTAGAGGCGCAACATCAGATTCACCTGCTCGTGCGTCACTTGTCCCATGGGATTCTCCTTAGTTGTCGGTTGATGTTATTCGTTCGATTGCGAAACTTCGCCTTGCACCACGATTTGATGCGTATGGCTCAGCGGAATGCGCGATTGCTCAAAACCCAGCTTGATGCGGCGGCGCAGCTCGCGGGCCACATCCTCTTTACGGTTGAGGATGGTGCGCACTTGCAGACGAATCACGGTGCCGTCCAGGGAGAGCGCTTCGATGCCCAGGACGCGGGGACCATCAATCAGCGCCGCGGACCAATCGGGATCGTTGCGAAAATCGCCGGCGATTTTTTCGAGCGTGGCCAGCGCGCGCCCCACCAGCTCCGCCGCCGGCACGGTCACGTCCACAAATGCCTGCGACCAATCGCGGCTAAGGTTGGCCACCTGGCCGATGAGGCTGTTCGGCAGCGTTACTATCGCACCGGCGGGATTGCGCAGCACGGTGCGCCGCAAGGTGAGATGCTCCACGCGCCCGGTTTCCCCATTCACTTGAATCAGGTCGCCGACCACGTATTGATCCTCGAAGACGATGAAGAAACCATTGATGAAATCTTTCAGGAGGCTCTGCGCGCCGAAGGCGATGGCGACGCTGGCCACGCCTGCCGTCGCCATCGCAGGAGCGATGTCGAAACCTAATATTTCGAAGGCCATCAGCACGGCGATCAACCCGATAATCGCGGCGCCGATGCTGTAGAGCAACCCGGCCATCGTGCGCGTCTGCTGCTCGCGCATCTGGCCGGCCCGCGTCTGCGCTTTGGCCATCTGCACCAGGCGCGAGGTGAGCGCCTTGAGCATGCGCGTAAGCAGGATCGCGAAGAGCAGGATGACCAGCAGGCGCAGCCCGGTCTTCCCTGCAATTTCCAGCCACTGTGAGAGCGAATCAGTCATAAGATAGAGGGAGCGGAATTATACCACCCGGCAAGCCGCATACCGTGGCGCGGCGTGCCGAAAGCCCGAAGAACATTCCGCGAACGGGAGCACGCATTATGGACCCGAAAAAGCGTAATTTCATCACCCAACTATTTTCCTGGGCGCTGGCTGCCCCGCTGGCACTGCTGGCCGTGCGCGCCTTCGCGCAGAATCCCAGCCCGAAGTTGCCAAAAGGCGACACCCCGGTGCACGACGGGCGGAACGATCCGTTCGATACCAGCACCACGACTGTGGATCCCAAGCAGATCCTGAAACAAAACCAGAGCCAGATCCACGACGACGTGGAAAAGCTCTTCGTGCTCGCCAGCGGTTTGAAAGATGAAGTGGAGAAAACCGATTCGGTGAGCGTGTTGTCGCTGGCGATGGTGACCAAGGCCGAGCAAATCGAAAAACTGGCCAAGCAGATTAA
The DNA here is from genome assembly GCA_963748395.1 of uncultured Acidobacteriota bacterium. Classification (GTDB taxonomy): domain Bacteria; phylum Acidobacteriota; class Terriglobia; order Acidiferrales; family UBA7541; genus Palsa-295. The sequence goes on from CAVVIP010000002.1 coordinate 177,011, forward strand.
GAATCTCGCGCGCGGATAACGCGCATAAGCTTTCAGGGTTGGAGTATTTTGTCCGCATCGAAATAGCCCGGATTCTCAATCTAAATTCCACTACACGATCCCGCGGAGGTGCGGCGCATGGCTGGCAGTCCGATATTTGATGCTGTCCGGCGCGTGCTGAAGCTGGCCGCGGAGGCGGCACGCCCCGGAGCGCCGCCGGTTGACGAGCTATTGGAAATGCGGGAGCGATTCCTGAGCGAGCGCGCCGAACAATTGACGCGCCGGCGGTTCCTGGAAGCGGCTGCGGTTTCTTCACTGGCTTTGGCTGGCGGCGAGACTCTGATTCCGCGAGTGACGTGGGCTCATCCGGCGTCCGGTTCAGCCAGAATCGTAATCGTCGGCGCGGGAATCGCGGGTCTGAACGCCGCTTACAAATTGCAGAAAGCGGGCTTGAGGGCGGAGATTTACGAAGCGTCGGAACGGACTGGCGGGCGCATCCTGACGGTGAAGGATGTGCTGGGCCCGGGCCTGACCACCGAGCTCGGCGGTGAATTTATTGATAGCACGCACGCGGAGATGCGCGCTCTGGCGAAGGAATTCGGATTCGAATTACTCGACACGCGCTCTGCCAGCGAATCGGCGCTGATTCGGCCGGCGTTCTACTTCAACGGCAGCCAGCATACGGAAGCGGAAGCGGTGGAAGCATTCAAGCCGCTTGCAGAACGCATTCGGCATGACGTTGACACGCTTGGGAAAATCATCACCTACCAGCACTCCAACGACGCCGCTAAACAATTGGACGCACTTTCCCTGGCAGAGTACCTCGATAAGATCGGCGCAAGCGGATGGATGCGGAAGCTGCTCGACGTTGCCTTCGTGACGGAATACGGACTGGATGCCGATCAGCAATCAGCGCTCAACTTCATTCTGATGATCAACACGAACACTTCGAAGCATGCCGTGGGGCTCTACGGATCGAGCGACGAGCGTTACAAAGTAAAAGGCGGCAATCAACGGGTGGTGGACGAACTCGCGCGCCGGCTCGAAGGCCAAATTCATCCGCGCCACCAACTGAAAACAATTGCGGCCAAGGACAAGGGGTTCCGGCTAACGTTCGAAAATCCGAATGGCAGCGCAGTGGATGTAGATGGCGACGTGGTAGTGATGTGCATACCTTTTTCGACTCTGCGCGATGTGGATATCCGGCTGGAACTACCGCCAGAGAAGAAAAAAACGATTGCCGAGCTGGGCTACGGACAAAACGCCAAAGTTTGTTTGGGGTTCAAGGAGCGCTACTGGCGCGCGAAAGGATTTTCGGGATACCTCTTCAGTGAGGAACCCATCCAGTGCGTATGGGACAGCAGCCAATTGCAGCAAGCCGCCAGTGGAAGCCTCACCGTTTTCAACGGCGGTACGGCGGGAATGGATCTGGCGAAAGGTTCGCCGGAGGAGGCGGCCGCGCGGCTGCTCCCGTTCATAGAAAAAGCGTTCCCCGGAGCATCGCAAATGACGAATGGCCAAGCTTGCAGATTTGAATGGCCGAGATATCAATGGACCAAGGGCAGCTATTCCTGTTACAAGCCGGGCCAATGGACGAGCATTCATGGTGCCGAAGGCACGCGGTTCGGCGCGCTTTACTTTGCGGGCGAGCACTGCAGCGAAGATTTTCAGGCGTATATGAATGGTGGAGCGCAAACGGGCAAGGACGCCGCCGCAGCTGTGGTGGCCGCCCTGGGGGCGCGAGCTACGGCTTGAGTGCGCCCGATCCAGCCTGCGCGCCGCGCGGATAGTCCACCCGCACTGAAACGATTTCGAACGGATGCACGGGAACCGTAACTTTGCCGTCTTGCGATAGCTTGAGCGGCGCGCCTTCCGGCTGTTCCATCAGGTTGGCCAGCGTGGCAGACGTAGCGCCTGGTGGAATCGTGAGCGTCACTTCAGAATTCTTCCCCGCCCATTCGTAGAAACGGAACAGCAGCGCGTCGCCATCTTCCGTCTTCTTCATGGCCGTCAGCACTACGTTGTCCTGCTCCGCGCTTACAAAAGAATGTTCAGCGCCCCACGCGCCTGTGTGCGTGCTTACCGACACAGCCTTCAGTTGCGTATTGAATTCGTAGCCGCGCCGCACGGTGAGCGCCTGCTTCCAATCACCCACGTGCGGATACAGCGCGTAAGCAAAATGTTGCGGCCCGCGATCGGCATCCGCATCGGGCCATGTGGGTGAACGCAGTAGCGAGATGCGCAGCACGTTGCCTTTGGCGTCGTAGCCGTACTTCGAATCGTTGATCAGACTGAAGCCGTGCGCGGCGTCACCCAGATCGGCCCAGCGCAGCGCGGGAACTTCGAACTTCGCGGCTTCCCAGGAATTGTTGCGTGTGGTGGGCCGCTCGATCGAGCCGTAGGGAATTTCGAACGTCGCATGATCGCTGGACGCCGCGAGCGGAAAGGCGGCTTTCAGCAGCACGTGCGTCTCGTGCCAGTCAATGTCGTTGACCACGTCCACGCGGTCCAGTCCGGCGTAAAGACTAATGTCCTGCACGAATTTCGAGTGCTGCCAGGTACGCGTCACGCGAATCGTTGCACGCAGCGGGCCACGGTCCACCAGCGTCACGGAATCCGCGGCGTCGAGTTTCGTGACGGACTTCTCGAAATCGGCATCAATGTTCCAGGCGTCGTAATCTTTGGGCTTGTCCGCGAATGCGAGCAGTTCATTGCCGCATCCGCCGGTGGCGATCGTTTCGAAATGCGAGCGCTTGTCGTAGAGACTGGTAATGCAGCCGGTCTTCGGATCCACAACCACACGCAGCATGGAATTTTCCAGCGTCAAATCGTGCGCAGACAGATCGCTTGACGCATCGCGGCGGCCTGGTACGACGCGCAGTAATGCATAGCCCAGCGCCGGAACCGCTCGCGGTTCAACCAGCAGATGCACGGTGTTCGTGGCGGCGTTCGTCACAGAGTTCGACGAAATCACTTGCACCGGCAGCGGGTGGTTCTGCGCATCCAACACGGAGACGCCGTCCTTCACGCTGTCCGGCATCTGCACGGAGAATTCGACGATATCTTTGCGCTCCCACGCCAACGGATTGAAAACCAGCACGGGCCGCGAGCCCGCGGGTGAGCGCGTGTCCACGCGCGATGCGATGTCTGCGAGCGCCGCCGAGCTAGCTTCGCCGGTGGTGAGGCGCACCATGTCGTAATCCGTTTGAGCTTCCTGATAAATCACCGCGATGCCAGAGCCCGCGGCTAGATCGTGGAATTGATTGAACAGCACCTTCTTCCACGCTTCGTTCAGCGCGGTAGCGGGATACGGCAAGCCGGTGAGCCAAGCCAGAGACGAATATTTTTCGGCGTCCAACATCCACACTTCACTTTCGCGCATGTTGCGTTTGTGCGCCGCCTGCGAAGTGAAAACGCCGCGATGATATTCAAAATAAAGTTCGTCGTTCCAGGTGGGGAGGCTCACCATGCCGGCCGGCGGCGCGGGAAGCTGCGTCGAGCCGCCAGCGATCGACTTGTAATTCCACACCGGTGAATGGGGCGTATCGAGCTTGCCTTCCACGTCCGAGAAGAATCCCTGCGCGTTTCCAAAAAAAGTCCTGGGATAGACCATCTTGGGATCGGTCCAGTGCACACCCACGTCCAGCATCGCGCGCGTGGGACCGCCGCCGTGATCGCCCACGCCAAAGAGATGCATCATCTCCGGCAGGCCCGGGTTTAATTCGCGCGCGCGGGCGATGTCCTCGGCCAGCGGCTCCGCCTCGATACCTCGCGCGTAGTCATGCGGAAAATACGCCAGAACTTTGCTGCCATCCGGCGACTGCCACCAGAAAAGCTTGAAGGGCAGCGGATTGGTGTCGTTCCACGCCATCTTCTGCGTCACAAAATAATCCACGCCGGATTTTTTGTAGATTTGCGGAAGCTGCCAGTTGTAGCCGAAAGAATCGGGATTCCAGCCGATGCGGACATCCGTGCCGAATTTTTCGCGGAAGTAGCGCTTGCCGATCAGCAACTGCCTGACCAACGATTCGCCGTCCGGCATATTCAGATCCGGCTCCACCCACATGCCGCCGACCAGTTCCCAGCGGCCTTCCTTTACACGCTGCTGGATTTCCTGGCAGATCGCCGGATATTTCTGGCACATCCATTCGCTGTAGGCCGCCGCAGACTGCGTGAAGGTGTACTGAGGATATTCATCCATTAGCTGCAGCGCGGTGGAAAAAGTGTTGTGAACCACTTGCACGGTTTCGGTCCAGGGCCAGAGCCAGGCGGCATCAATGTGCGAATTTCCCGTCAGGCGAATGGAGGTCTGCTGCAAGTCGGGCTTGATTTTTTCGAGTTCCACTTGCGCGCGTACCAGCGACGCATCGAAAGCTGGCTGCTGCGCTTGCTGCAACGCCTGCAGGTCCACAGCGGCGCTGGCCGCTTCGATGCCTTCGCGAACAGCGGCAGCCGTCGGCCCTAACGAGGGCAGCAATGCATTGGCGGAAAGAATTTCCTGCAGCAAATCATTAGGGTTCGGACGCCCTGTCGTGAATTCGATGGAGACGACGGCGCGCGCGAAAGTTTTCTGGTCCACTGTGTGCAAGAGCTTTACGGCTACCAGCACCCGATCGCCGGGCTGCGCGTGGTCGAAAAGCACGATCGGCTCCAAGTCATCGCCGAGCGCGACGCGCCGCCCATTGAAATAAATAATTTGCGGCATCGGGCCATTGGCATAAGCCTCGAACTGAAACCAGATGCGCGCGCCGCTGAGATCGTAACCGTTCAGCGTCTTGGGAACTTCGATCCAGCGACGGTACCATACGGCCTCTGTCGGCGCGTGCGAGTTTGCTGTGACCGTTTGCCAGTTGGAATCGTCGAGGTCCGGCGCTTCGCCGTGCGCCACGTCGCCCGCGTGGAACTTCCAGTCGGCCGCGGGGAGCGAATTCAGCGCGGTCAATTGCTGAACCGTCCGGTGCGCGGCAGGAGAAAGCGTGCTCAACGGATCGCCGGCCTGGCCGCGCGCGGGATATGCGCTGCACATCAGCGCGGAAGCCAACACCGCAAGCAGGACACTCCGGCGCACAATATTTTGCCAGGCGCACAGTCG
>CAVVIP010000003.1:0-363615 GCA_963748395.1 uncultured Acidobacteriota bacterium
AATGATAAAGAGGCTTCGCAAAAGATTAGCTGGGCCGATTGAGGATGCGCTGGCCAAGGAAGTGCCAGGGGCGTGGATTACGGTACGCCAGCTGCAAACGAATCCTGTCGAGAATCCCGTAGAACTTTTGATTTCCGGGCAGGCAGACGTCGACGCGAGAAATGAAGCTGGCGATATTCGTACGCTGAGGCAGGTTGCCCGGCAGGCTGGAGGACATCGTCAGTCAATCTCCTGGCATTTCCGTTCTTCGGGATGACTGGTTCCCGGATGATGTGCAGCAGAGGATTCAGATCGACCCGGACCGCGCAAACGTTGCAGGTATTACAAACGCAGATGTCGCTAACGCTTCAGCTGCGGCCATGAGCGGCACGACAGTGGGCGTATTCAAGGAAGGTGACAAGAATATCCCCATCGTGGCGCGCCTTCGTATGGAGGACCGTGCCCAGCTTGCCGACATCAAAAACTTCGACGTTTACTCTTCACAGACGAATAATCGGGTACCTTTGCTGTCGATCGCGACGGTCGGAAATTCTTTGGAAACAGCTCGCGTAGCCCGGCGTGAGCATTTTCGCACCATTTCCATTCTTTGTTACCCCCGGCCTGGCGTTCTCGCCTCGGGGATCTTCGTTCCCATTCTTCCAAAATTGCAAGAGTTTCAGAAAAATCTCCCCCCCGGTTATCAGCTGCGTATCGGGGGCGAGAGAGCAAAGCAAATAGACGGATTCAGCAACCTGAAAATCGTTCTTATGATCTCGTTGATCGGCATTTACTTGGCGCTCCTCGTTCAGTTCAACAACGCGGTAAAACCTCTTCTGGTATTCGCCGCTGCTCCCTACGGTGTGATCGGCTCGCTCATCGCTCTCTCGATTATGCATACGCCCTTTGGATTTATGGCTTTTCTGGGCATCGCCAGCTTGATCGGCGTGATAGTCAGTCACGTGATCGTACTGTTCGACTTTATCGAGGAAATGCATGCAAAAGGGGAGCCTCTGGAGCAGGCGCTTCCCGACGCAGGCATCCAGCGTATTCGGCCCGTACTGATCACTGTAGGGGCGACCATATTGGCTCTCTTGCCGCTTGCGATTGAAGGAGGGCCCCTCTGGCAGCCTCTGTGTTATGCACAAATAGGTGGCCTCGCCGTGGCAACGTTCATCACGTTGCTATTGGTGCCCGTCCTTTACAGCATCTTCGTTCTTGATCTGAAAATCATCCGCTGGGAAACGAAACAACCTCCGGCAGAGACTGAAGCTCTTCCAGCCCCTGAAATGGTTCGTTGAGGATTTTGCGATGATTCTTTTTAATCAGATTGCGGCGGCGGTACTTCTTCTGAGTCTTACGCTCTGCTTACAGTGCGCGGGCGTAATTACCCTCTTCGAATGGCTGAAGCGCGTCCTGACACGGGACGTTCACAAGCATGGGCCAGTTTACTCAGCCAGCCTGGTGGTGAGATCGGCAGTTGCAATTGTAATTCTGCACGGACTCGTGATTCTTCTGTGGGCCAGTTTCTACCGGATGCATTGCCTCCCGTCATGGGAGCTCGCCTTTTACTTCTCCGCGAGCAGCTACTCAACTGTCGGATATGGTGATCTGATTCTTCCGTCCAACTGGCGACTCTTAGGACCTCTGGAAGCGATCACAGGTGTGATGATGTCTGGAATATCGGTCGGTGTTCTGTTTGCTCTCATCACCCGCTTGCTCGATCGCGACACACATTCTTCGCTGGAGAATGCAAATGAACAAAGCCATGCCTAACGTCAATATCAAGACTCCGGATTGGCTGTGCCAGATGGAAATCATCTTAGAAGAGCTCAACGAGGGAGTAGTAATTGTCGATGATCAGCTCCGTGTAGTTTTCGCCAACGAAGCGCTCACCCGGATGGGACAGTACGAACGTGCGGAGATCGAAGGCCGAACTCCGGATGCGATCTTCCCGGCGACAGATATTCCGTACATTATGCGACAGAACGAATCAGGCCACCGCTACGGGCGCAGTCGCAGCGAGTTCTACTTGCCTCGCAAAAACGGCGAGAAGATCCCGGCGATCTTCAGCGGCCGAGTGATTCAGGGGCCGGACGGACAGGAATACGTCCTGCTCATCGTGACCGACATCAGCGCACAGAAGCGCGTCGAAGAGCAACTTCGCGAATCCAATGCACACTTGGAGAAACGTCAGAACGAAATGGAGACCGAACTTGCGCTCGCTGCCCGCGTCCAACAATCACTCGCGCCAGGGAGCCTCATTTGGCAGGACCTCGTGATCGAAGCCTACTATAGCCCCGCGCATACCATCGGCGGTGACTTCGGCGTGATCCTGCCGCAAGGCGACGAACATCTGAAACTCGTTATGTGTGACGTTTCGGGCCATGGAGTTGGTTCGGCGCTTATGGCGAACCGGATTTACGCTGAAGTTCTGCATGAGATCGAGTACAAGACTGGGCCTGGAACCTTGCTGAAGCGACTTCACGATTTCGTGCAAAGTCGCATTCCATTAGATGGGTTTTTCTTCACGATGGCCATTGCCCGTTTTGGTCGGCGGGGACGCCACGTAAGTTTTGCTGCCGCAGGCCATCCTCCAGCAATGCTGGTATCAAACAGCGAAGTCCGGCTGATCGATTCGCAAGGCGGCATTCTTGGCTGTCTCTCGGAAACAGCGCCATCCGAATCCGCCAAAGAAATCGACCTCGATCCCGGTGATCGGCTGGTTTTCTACACGGACGGGCTTGAAGAAGTCTTTAACGAGCACAACGAGATGCTCGGCCTCGAGGGATTGGAAACGTTGGTCCGCCAATCGGCCACGCGAACACTTCCCGAAATGAAAGAGACCATCCTCGAGGGCGTGGCCGCGTGGAGGCACGGCACCATGGCCGACGACGTGTCCCTCGTCATCGTCGAAGTTCGCTAGTTCCGTGGTTTGCCTCCGGGCACTAGCAATGGCGCGATGGTTCATGATAATGGGAAACAATTCACCCTAACGGCAAGCGGCGGGCAGGACAATCCCACGCTCTCGCCACCGCTGACCAAGCTTTTAATTTCGATTCATCCACAAGGTTCTTTCACAGTCCGACGGAGGAGATCTCACTTCTTGCGAGTGGAGTGTTCTTGGGACTTGATGTGCCGAAACGCTTCTAACATACGTCGGAACACCATCGGGGAGCTCCCAACATACTGATTCCTAAAGAAACCCTACTTTAACTTTTTTGTTGTCAGTCCAGAGTGTTTGTCAATTTTTCTCAACTTGCCTACTTTGAGAATCTGCCTAACCGTCTCCACGGGTATCTGCTCAAAATGGGTCTTCAATTAGACCTCAGACTTGATGCTCCGAATCACCCACACGCTAACAAGCCTGAGCTCATACGGGTCATTTCTTTTGAAAATCGATTAACGTGTCGTCGCGCACAAATACTTTAACGCATCGCTTCGCGACGGTATCTAGCTCTCAATAGCGGTAGCTAAGTGCCGACGAGTTAGATAACCGCACAAGTCAGTCGAAGGGCTTTCTTTTTGAGCTTTTCGATTCTGTATGGTCTGTCTTAATTGGTTATCTGCGATTGCTGTGAGCGCTTTCCACGAAAACCGCTGGCCTATTTCGAAAACCCGCAGAAACTATGCGGCGCACGTAGCAGACCATTATGGTCATCCTTGAAATCGAAGCTTTTCTGTAGAAGCGTGCCCGGTCATCCTTATAAGTGCCGCTTTTCGCCCTGCGAGTAAGGTTGAGTAGGTTGAGTAAGCTAGCATACGCGCGGGCGATTCCTTCGCGAGGACTTTGCAGCGTCCAAAAACATTAGGTTTGTAAAATAGAATTGTGATGTATTTCAATTAATTTAATTAATTCGTGCAAACTTGCGCTGGGAGATGCATCAGAGGAGGGTTTCGCGATGAGCGAACTGGCTTACTGATTTTGATCCGCAGGATTTCGCAGCCAAACAATAATGTAGTGGGCTAAAAATGCGATGAGGATAACGATTACGATCCAGCCTGCGGGCGTGATTTCCCAACCGATTGCTTCCATTTAATCCTCCTCGTGTATCCCCAAAAGCCGGGCCTGAGGTTCGCTGAGCATCAGTTTCAAGCACCGAGGGCAATACACGCCCTTGTGTCGAACCGCGAAGAAATAGTCCTTCTCTTGGCTTATTCGGGCCTCTCGCTTCGGTACCTTGTGGCCACAACTGGGGCAAGTCAGATAGCCGGTTTTTCCTTGGCAGAGCGAGCACCGGACGTCAGGGCATCCTGTAACTTCAAAATACTGAAGGCGATCCGCTCCTCGCGCTGTAAGCCCATAATTTGCGCCCATCCGTTCCAATAGACCCTGCCTCGCAAGGTGCGAGAGATAAGACCGGGCCGTACCAGGAGAATAGCCAAAGTGTTTCGCGATATCCCGCGAATGCACGCCCTTCAGTTTCTTTGCCAACAGTAGCGTTTGATGTTTGTTGGTCTTCATTTCTCGACCACGTCCATGGGCAATGCCATGGTTTCTTCGGGCTTCCCGACTTCCGGCTTGCGATCCCCAAGCTGCTCGATTGAGCGGCGGGCACCTCTCAGGAGCAAGTTGCGCAGGGTGTTGCTGCGTTCGGCGAGTTCATCCGCAGAGATGGGGAAGTAATGGACCTCCACGGCGCGTTGGTCGGAAGTTCTCATCTGTTGCCTTATGGGCAATAGAAGAATACTAGCACCGCTATGCCCTATAGGCAACACCGTTGACACGGGGGCAAGATGCGTCTAAAGTCGGGCCATGCAACGGCGCATGAAACGTCTGGCCCCGGAGGGCTTCGTCACGATGGTCCGGGAAGCCATGGCAAAACGAAAAATCTCGCTCAATCAACTGGCGAAACGCGGAGGAATCTCTGGTGCTTTCTTAAGTCGGATTCTGAGTCGCGAGCGCAGTCTACCTTCAGATAAAGCGATATTGCGCATTGCTCGCATTCTAGATGTCGAACCCGAGCGACTTCTGATTGAAGCGGGCCGTGTTTCTGAGGAGCTTAGGTCAACGCTCGGTCGTCCGCTGATGCCTGCGCTATTGCGAGCAACGGGCGAGTTGAGCGAGACTGACATGCAGAATGTGATAAACGCAGCCGAAGCAATCGCCCTCAAGCAACGCAACAAGAGGAAAGAAAATGACTCGGGACGTTGAGTTTTCTATTTGGGACATTCTTGGCGAGAGTTTGGGAATCATTTGGAAGCCTGGGATGGCAGCGATTCAATTGCGGATGAATCACAATATCCGGGTTGTCGAGGATATTCCAATAGCTGCGCAAAAAGTGGGCTGTCAGATTTCCTATGTTGCTCTCCCCCCGAAAGTCAGTGGATTTGCCCAGGTGATCGAAGGCACGCCGCATATCGTGGTGAACCGAACCAAATCTTCAAGCCACACCACGTTCACGATTGCGCATGAGCTCGCGCACCATCAGCTGCACCTCTCCGCTTCGCCCAACAGCGAACAGACCGTGCAATCGACCAACCCTACAACCGAATTTGAGGCGAATGCCTTCGCGACGATGCTCGTGGCAACGACTACCAGCGGCGAGCAACAGGAACAGATGCTGGCGCACAATCCTGAGATGCAGTCTAGTGCGGTTGTTGCATTATTTGCGACATTCGTCGCGATCTTGATGGCGGTGGTTGTCTGGTTTTGTTCACGCCTGTTTTGTACACCGGATTCTGCGGTGATCGCAGCAATATGAAACCAGACGCCGTCATCTGCGGGCTGTACACTCGTGTTTCCAGCCGAAACCAAGCGGATGCCGATTACAGTTCGCTTGAAACCCAACGGGAGCGCCTGGAAGCCTACTGCCAGAGCCAAGAGAACTATTCGGTCTTTAAGGTGTACGAGGACGGTGGATACTCCGCCGATTCCTTAGACCGCCCAGCCCTCAAGGAAATGCTCCGCGACATACGCGAAGGCAGGATAAATTGCGTCCTTACCTACAAAATTGATCGCCTGACCCGTTCCGTTCGTGATTTCCATCAGCTTGTCGATCTCTTCGATCGCTGTAGCGTAAAATTCGTCTCCGTTACCCAGAGCCTCGATACTCAGAATCCCATGGGTCGCCTGTTGCGCAATGTTCTTCTAGACTTCGCTCAATTCGAGCGCGAGATGACGGCGGACCGTACGCGAGACAAAATGTTCCAGCGGGCTCAGAAAGGGCTTTGGAACGGCGGAAACGTACCCTTCGGGTACGCCCTGGAAAGCAAGAAGTTGATCGTCAACAGTACGGAAGCAGATCGCTTGCGATTCATGTTTCACCGCTTTGCAGAAGTGCCATCTCTCTCCGGTTTGCGGGACGAACTGCACCGCCGTGGTTGGTATACGCGTTCGGGCAAGCCGTGGGCCAAGATGGCACTGGATCACATTCTGCGGAATCCCATTTACTGCGGCCAGATACGATTCAATGAGCAACGCTTTAAGGGCGAACAGGAAGCTCTGATCGAGGAAGCGCTATTTACGAAGGTCCAATCGCTGAGGCGGGATCGCAGCCACGGTCCCACGAAGCTGTCTCGCGTGTTTTTGCTGAAAGGACTGATTCGGTGCTCGGATTGCGGGTCCTGGATGACGCCCCATTACACCCAGAAGAGACATAAGGACGGTTCTGTTTACCGTATCCCGTATTACCGGTGCACAAAGACGATCCACTTTGATAGTTCGGTTTGCCAGATCAAACATATCAACGCTGACATCGTCGAGCGGACTGTCGTGCAAAAGCTATCGGATCTAAGCCAGAACGAAGCATTCTTACAGATTTCGGTGGAAGAACTAAACGGAGACCTGAAACGAAAGGTTGAACCCCTGGAACGGGAGGCCGGTCAGATCGAGAAAAGGCTAGCAGAGATTGATGGTGAAATCGGGCGCTATGTCAAAGCGCTCGGACAGGGAAAGCTCTCAATCGAACGGTTAGAAACCGAGATCGCCGGACTCGAAGCAGACAAATCCGCACTCCTGCAACAACTAGATGACGTCCAGCGCAAGATAAACGAATCAGCAGCGCGGGATTTCAATGCGGAACTCTTGCAACGAGCCCTACGGGATTTTCGCAATGCCTTCGATGCTCTCACAGCTCCGGAACGATCCGAGGCGTTGCAGTGTGTCCTAAAGACCGTGACGGTCCATCCCCAAAAGCTCGACCTGGAGATATTTGAACTACAGGAGTTTCTACCAGGTTCGCAAAATCGTAAGGAGTGGCTCCCCGGGCTAGATTCGAACTAGCAACCCTTCGGTTAACAGCCGAATGCTCTACCATTGAGCTACCGGGGAACTGTTTTGTTGCTCGGCCAATTCTGAACATCTTACGATAGAGGCGCGTGTTGCGCAAATGACGACTCTGAGCTCGCCGGTCGCTGCGCTGCGCACCGCGCCGGGCGCGTATGTCGAGCAACCTGACGGCAGAATCCTCAAAATCCGCTCCCCAAATCACATTCCGTAAGAGACAATAATACGCCGCCCAGACGGAAAATTTTCGCACTGCACACATACTTTTCCGCCGTTGATGGCTCGCATTTTCGTTGCACGATTAGCTTCACGCCAGCAGGAATGTGCGTGGATTGCGCTTGCAGAACGTGTACGATTTCTTTCTTCAACGCGCCGAACCAGGATGGCTCCACTCCTTTTCCGCGTGCAGCGATTCACGGCCGGACTTGGTATCGCCATAGCAGCATCGCGACCCGGCGACCAATTTAATGAGGTGCAATAATTGATGGCTGAAAGTTCAGACTCCGCTCAACAGTTTCCCAACTTGCCCGAACGAATTCGCGGCCTGGAGCGCCTTTCGTATAATTTGTGGTGGAGCTGGCACCGCGAGGCGCGCGAAATGTTTCCCGCGCTGGATCAGCAAGCCTGGCGCGAGAGCGACCACAATCCTTTGCGCATGCTAGCGCTCGTACCGCAGCAGACGCTCGAGAAAGCTGCGCGCGATGCTGAGTTCCTCGAACGCTACGACGCGGTGATGGCGGAGTTCGAAGCCAACATCGCCTCGCAAACCGGCTGGTTCACCGCGGAATACGGCACGCCGCAAGCTCCTCTGGCATATTTTTCCGCCGAGTATGCCTTCCATCATTCGCTTCCGCTCTATGCCGGCGGTTTGGGCGTGCTCGCGGGAGATTACATCAAGGAATGCAGCGACCTCGCCATTCCCATGGTCGCTGTCGGTCTGATTTATTCCCGCGGCTATCTTTCGCAAAAAATCCGCGACGATGGCTGGCAGGAAGATGACGAAAAAACCCTGGATCGCACCTATGATCCCGTCAAGCTTGTGCTGAACGGGAACAATGAACCTCTCCGCGTTCAGGTTCCGTTCTTCGATCCTCCTGTTCACGTTCTCGTCTGGCGCGCGGATATCGGCCGCGTCCCCGTCTATCTTCTCGACACCGAAGTGGAAACCAATCAACCCTGGGACCGCGCCATCGCTCATCGGCTCTACACCAATGACCCTGAGCAGCGCTTGCGCCAGGAAATCGTGCTGGGCATTGGTGGAATGTGCGTCCTGAAGGCGCTGGGCATTCATCCCGCGGCCGTGCACATCAATGAAGGCCATCCCGCGTTCGCATTTCTGGAACGCGCGCGCGGCTTGGTGGAAACCGGCGCCACTTTCGAAGCCGCCGTAGCGAAGATTCGGGAAACCTCGGTATTCACCACTCATACTCCGCTTTCAGCTGGCACGGACGTCTTCCCATTTCCATTGTTCGAAAAATATTTCAGCAGCCATTACGATAAATTTGGCACTGACCGTAATGGCTTGTTGCAGCTGGGAACCAACCCGTCGAATCCCGATGCCGGATTCAACATGACTGTTTTCGCGCTGCGCATGTCTGATTTCTGCAACGCAGTAAGTAAGAAACACGGCGAAGTAGCCCGGGAAATGTGGAAAAACGTCTGGCCGGAGAAAAAAACAGACGACGTTCCGATCGTTTCCATCACCAACGGCGTTCATCTTCTCACTTGGATGGATCCGGAGTGGCTGCAGCCTTTGCTCGCCACGTACGTCAGCCCCGGCTGGATTCGTGACCAGGACCAGCTAAAAATGTGGGAAGGCGTTGACAACATCCCGGACCACGAATTGTGGTGGATGCACAATCGTCTGAAGGTCTTATTGATCGACGAAATTAACGAGCGCGCCCGCGAAGAGTGGCAGAAGAAAAGAGTGCGCGCTGAAAGCGTGATTGCGTTCGGCGCATTGCTCGATCCGGAAATTCTCACCATCGGTTTTGCGCGCCGGTTCACCAGCTACAAACGCCCCGACCTGATTCTCCATGATTTGGAACGCCTCAAACTCATCCTGACCAATCCCCTGCAACCCGTGCAGATTATTTTCGCGGGAAAAGCGCATCCCTCTGACCTCGCGGGAGCGCAGCTAATCCAAAAGGTTTTCCAACTGGCCCGCGATCCAAACTTCGCGGCGCGTATCGCCTTCGTCGAAAATTACGATCAACATCTCGCGCAACGCATGGTTCGTGGCGTGGATATGTGGCTGAATAATCCGCTACCGCCGCTCGAAGCCAGCGGCACCAGCGGCATGAAGGCGGGTGCAAACGGTGTCCCCAGCATTTCCATTCTCGATGGCTGGTGGTTAGAGGGCTATAACGGCGCGAACGGCTGGGCTTTCGGCAGCGAGGGAATCGAAGGAGATCGCACCGACGCTGACGCCGAAGCGCTTTATAGCCTGCTCGAAGAGAAAATTATTCCGCTCTATTACAGGCGCCCGGACGATGAAATTCCGCACGAGTTCGTACGCGTCATGAAAGCGGCCATTCAGAGCGTCGCGCCGCAGTTCAGTTCCCGGCGCATGTTAAAGGAATATGTCCGTCAGTTTTACGTGAAGGCGCTGCGTATGAAGAAATCGTAGAGGGAAGAAAGGCTAGTCAGGGCGGATCATTCAGCAACGGGGATTATTGCAGTTTTTGCGTCGCGGCGTCGTGGCAGATCAGGTTTTCGAAAATCGCCAGCACGTGCTGGCGGTATTGCACGATCCGTTCCAGTAGTGGTCGAAGCTGCGGTTCGCGTACGGTTTCGCGATCCCATTTCGCCAGAACCATCGCGGGCACCTGTATATCCTTGCGCAGTTCCTCCGCCGAATGCCCGCGCAGAAACAGCCCATAGAAAAAGGCCGCCTCTCGCTGCGGGTATTCGAATTCCTGCAGCGGGTCTTCGATCGGGTTTGCCAGCGTCGCCATAGTGGAAAACCGCAGTTTACAGATTTCAATGCTGCCGTCAAGAGTCCGCGGCGCGAAACAGCAAATAAACTTCTCACCGCGTTCCACCATTGGACGATCCATGTGGAACGAAAGTTGCTGCTGAATTACGCCCCGCTTCCAAACGCTCCGCAGGGCCTGGATGGCATCTTCCCGCATGCGGAGCGGATCGCTTCAACCACGCCGTAAACGCTGCAAAATCAGCACGCCAAGCGCACATGGATGAACCCTTTGCGTCACCGAAGTGTCTGCTGCGTCAAGTCGCCGGCTTGCTTCGGGTCGGGCATCCTCCGGCGCAACTTCCTGCGACCTCACGTGTTTGATTATTGTGGCCGGTAGTCTGGCGTGCCGTTTGGGACACACCCCGGGCTGCTGCGTCATATTTGTCTTAGCAATGTATCCCCACGAGAAGGCTTGGGCCCCCGAGCCTTCTCTATTTTTCCGCATACACGCTGATCGGTGTTGCTCATTCGCGTCACTGCGCGATTCGCGTGAAACTTTCCGCCGGTGGCAGCGTTATCGTTACTAGGAGCCGAAAAATGAGCCGTCAAACCCTACATAAAATAATTGCTAATGTGATACGCCCGAAATCCGCATTCATTCTACTTACAGCAGCCGCATCCTTACTCGTGCCGGGCGTATTTGCGCAACAATCCCAGAATACTCAATCCCCTCCGGCGCAAGCTCACGATTCCATGCCGGGCATGGACATGAGTCGGCACGACTCGGACAAAAACCCAGACGCAGCTACGGCCGCGAACGATGCCATGTCCGATCACGATATGGACATGAGCGCGCACATGTACATGACCGCGTTGCGCTCGGCGAACACGGCCGACGAAAAACGCGCTGAGGAAATCCTCGCGCAACTGCGTCCTGCTATCGAAAAATACAAGGACTATCGCGTCGCGCTCGCCGACGGCTTCCAAATCTTCATGCCCAATATTCCGCAACCGCATTATCACTTTACGAATTATGCCTACGCCTTCGAAGCTGCCTACGAGTTCGATCCGGCGAAGCCCACATCTCTGCTCTATAAAAAAACCAAAGACGGCTACGAGCTGGAAGGCGCGATGTACACGGCCCGCAAAGTCGCCACCGAAGACGATTTGAACGCGCGCGTTCCGCTCAGCGTCGCTCGCTGGCACAAACACACCAATCTTTGCCTTCCTCCCAAAGGTGTTTCCTTGCAGCAGGCGAATCTAAAGGAATTCGGACTCCGCGGCTCCATCTCCACGCAAGCCGCCTGCGAACAGGCCGGCGGTCGCTGGATTCCGCAGATCTTTGGCTGGATGGTCCACGTCTACCCGTACGAATCGGATCCGTCCAAAATCTGGGCGCACTGATATCCTGCGTTCGTCGTTTGCGTCCAAGCACGGGAACCGATGCGGAAACGCGAATTGCCGGGAGTTACTTCAAATACGGAAAAGATATAGTCTCCGAATATGTCCGTCACCTTCGCGGCCGTTCGCAGAATCGCGCTTTCCCTCGATAACGTCGAAGCAGGCATGTCCTACGGCACTCGCGGCTTCCGCGTAGGCGGCGTGCTGTTCCTGCGGTTCCATCAGGACGGTGAATCCCTGGTCGTGCGCACGGATTTTGAACAGCGCGAAGAGCTGATGGCCGCCGATCCCGCCACGTATTACATCACCGACCACTACCAGAACTACGAGTGGATTCTTGTACGTCTCGCTAGAGCTCACCCCGACGCTTTGCGCGATCTGATTCGCTGGGCGCACAAATCTGCCGCTTCGGAAAAGCGTCGCGCGCCGCGCCGCAAGCGCGTTGCGCATTGAAATCGCGCTCGCTACTCTTTCTCCCCCACCTCGCGCAAGCGCCCCGCCGCCTCTTCGGAAGTGATGTCCCGCTGCGGAGTTCCCAGCAACTCGTAACCCACCATGAATTTCCGCACGACGGCCGAGCGCAGCAGCGGCGGATAGAAATGCGCGTGAAAATGCCACTCCGCATGCGCCTCGCCGTCGGTAGGTCGCTGGTGAAATCCCATGGAATACGGGAAGGAAGTCTCAAACAAGTTGTCGTAGCGAGCTGTCACCTGGTGCAGTATATCGGCCAGCGCATCGCGCCCGGATTCTGAAAATTGTTCCAGCGAGCCCGCATGCCGTTTGCTTAGCACCATCGTCTCAAACGGCCACACCGCCCAGAACGGCACGATCACCACGAACTCATCATTTTCGCAAACGATACGATCCGTTTTTTCTCGTTCGATCTTCAAGTACTCGCATAGCAGACAAGTCGAATGTTGCCGTTGGTACGCCGCGAACGACGCCTGCTCTTTCGTGGGCTCGTTCGGCATCGTGGCATTCGCCCAGATTTGCCCGTGTGGGTGCGGATTGCTCGCGCCCATCATTGCGCCGCGATTTTCAAAAATCAGCACGGAGTTAATTCCGTTTTCGCTTCCCAGCAACTGATACTGCTCGGTCCACACGTCCACAACAGCGCGCAGCTCGGCGTTGGACATCTTAGCCAGCGTCAAATCGTGCCGCGGCGAGAAGCAAACCACGCGGCAGCTCCCTCGTTCCGCGCTCGCCACCAGTAATCCGGAAATATTCTCCTCGTGCGCCTCGCCTTCAGGCCGCAGCGCTGCGTAGTCGTTCTCAAAAACGAATGTCCCCGTGTAGTTCGGATTGTGTTTTCCGCTCGCTCGCTTGTTTCCAGGACACATATAGCACTGCGGATCGTACGCCGGCACGTTCTCCGGCGCGGCCGCTTCCGTCTGTCCCTTCCAGGGCCGGGCGCTTCGGCCGGGCGATACCAGCACCCAGTCTCCCGTCAGCGGATTCAACCGCCGGTGCGACTGTTTCTCAAACTCGAAGGACGCCACGACACTCTCCCTGCAAAAACTCGTTCCCTAAATGTTGCTGCTCCGCTCAATTATTCCAGGACCTCGCGCACTCCGTCCGACGCACGGACTATATAGATGTCCGGTTTCCGGCCCGTGGCTTTCTGGTAGTCTGCCGCGATCCCGTCTTGAAATGCCGCCACCTCGCCGCTGCGCACCAGGCTGATGGTGCACCCGCCAAATCCTCCGCCCGTCATGCGCGAGCCATAAACCCCCGGCAACCGGCAGGCAATTTCCACCAACAGATCCAGCTCCGTGCTGCTTACCTCGTAATCCTCTTTCAGACTGCGATGCGATTCGCGCATCAGCCGCCCGAATGATTCCGGGTCGCCGCTTTCCAGCGCCGCGCGCGCTTCCAGCACTCGCGCATTTTCGCTGATCACATGGCGGCTGCGGCGGTACACCAATTCCGGCAACAATTGCGCATAGCGCTCCAGATCCGCAAGCGACACGTCGCGCAATGCGCGCAGCCCAGGCATCTGCGCGGAAAGTATGCGCGTGGCCGCCTCGCAATCCGCGCGGCGCGCGTTGTACTCGCCGGCCGCGTGATCGTGTTTCACCATGCTGTTGGACACCACGAATTGCGCGTCCGCGAATAACGGCAATAGC
Organism: uncultured Acidobacteriota bacterium; assembly: GCA_963748395.1. GTDB lineage: Bacteria > Acidobacteriota > Terriglobia > Acidiferrales > UBA7541 > Palsa-295. The sequence continues at coordinate 13,649 of CAVVIP010000003.1, forward strand.
TGAAATTCCAGCGACCGGCAATCCAGCAGCAGCGCATAATTCGCCCGCCCGCAGCAGGCGATCATTTGGTCCATGATGCCGCAGCGCGCGCCCGCGATTTCATTCTCCGCGCGCTGGCAAATCTTCGCCAGCTCCACGGGACTGTGCGATAGTCCCGAACTTTCCAGCAGCGCGTACCCTGCGGCCACTTCTACCGACGCCGACGAGGAAAGCCCCGCGCCCATCGGAACTTCTCCATCCAGCAGCAGATTTGCACCGGCGATCTCCGCACCGGAGGCCCGCAGAATCGCTGCCACGCCCAAGACATACGCGCTCCAATGCCGCTGCACACGCAAGCGCGGGTCGCGCAAATCCATTTCGGCGCGCTCACCCAAATTCTGGGAAAAAACCTGCACGTGCAAATCTTCGCGCGGCGCCGCGGCCACCCACGCGCACAAATCCATGGCCACGGGCATCACAAAACCTTCGTTGTAATCAGTATGTTCGCCGATCAGATTCACGCGACCCGGCGCGCGAAACACGCGAGCTTCCTGCCCATACAATTTCCGGAATTGGTCGCGCAGGTCCTGCGCTTCTGGCTTCGCCAGGCTCGTTACGGATGGGTCTTTCCCTGCCAGATTTCTGGTCATGTTTTGTAATGAGTGGCAGTGATCGTTCCGCGACGACTCGGGAACCTATCTACGTCCGCCATCGCCCAAAACGCCGGAATCACGGCGTCATTATATGCAATGCTGCGTGCGAAACATGCGGAACTTTTGAGTCCGCGTCGTGAGTTTGCGCCGAGAAACACCTGCTGCTACTGTTGCTCGCGTGAGCCTCCCGTCACAATCATCTTCGACAGACGCTCCGCCGCGTTCTCGCCCCACTCTGCGCCACAATTATTTATCCTTCGTTGAAGACACCGCGCTCACTCTCGGCGTCATGGCGCCCACGGGCACGTGCGGCGTTGTTCTGCCGCTGCTTATCGGCAAAGGTGGCAACGCCACATGGCTTATTTTCCTTCTCACGCTCGTCGCCTTTTCTTTGATCATGTTTTGCGTGCACCGCTTCTCGACGAAGTGTGCTTCCGCTGGGTCGCTGGCGGATTTTGCCGCTGCCGGACTCGGCCGCGGGGCCTGCCTGGTCACTGGCTGGGCTTACTTTGCTGCCATGGCGCTCAGCGCAGCCGGCACCGCGCCGTCTTCCGCTTATTACGCCGACGTGTTCTACCGCCAGATTACCGGCGCGCCCGCATCTTTTCTTCGCGCTGCGGCCATCACCGCGATCGTGGTGATGGCCGCGTGGATCATCGCGCACCGCGACATCAAGCTCTCCACCGAAGTGATGCTGGCGATCGAGCTCAGCTCGCTCGCCGTCATCATCCTGATCATCGCGTTCGCCATGCGCCACGATTCCGCGTGGCTGGACCGTCCGCAGCTCCATCTGGACGGCGCAAAATTATCCGGCTTTCAATTCGCCATGGTCTTCGGTTTCATGACGCTCGCCGGCTTCGAAAGCGTCACTACTCTAGGCGAAGAAGCCTCGCACGCGCGCCGCGTCATTCCCAAGGTAATCGTGAGCTGCTTGATTCCCGTCGGCCTACTCTACCTCGTCATGATTTATTGCCTCACCGCTCTCGCACGGAAAAATGGCCTGGCGCTAGAGCAGCTCAACGCTCCGTTTGATTCAATCGCCCGTTCCGTGAATCTCGCCGGCTTTGGATACGTCAGTTCCATCGGCATCGCACTCAGTTATTTCGCCTGCACATTGGGTGCGCTCAACGCCGGTGCGCGCATTCTCTATTACCTAGCGCAAAATCATCTGTTCGCGCCCGCCTTCGGCGCGGCGCATCCTGTCAACAAGACTCCTCACCGCGCCATCGCGTTAATCGCCGTGATCGCCATCGCCTGTCCCGTGGGATTGCTTCTCGCAAAAGTCCTGCTCCCAGATTGCATCAACTACCTGACACAACTCGCCTCTTACGGATTTATCGCTTCCTATTTTCTAGTCTGCCTCGCCATGCCTTTTTTCCTGCTGCGCCACAAAATCCTTCGCCGCTTGGACGTTGCGGTCAGCGTCGCCGCTCTGCTGATCCTCGCCGCAGTTCTAGCCTTGACGGTCTTTCCAATTCCCGCCGCGCCCTGGCGCTATCTCCCGTATCTGTTCTTGGGCGTAGTCTTGACGGGCATCGTCGTCTCGCTCCGGTATGCGCGGAAGAGCGACTTCCTCCACGCAAATTAATTCCTCCGAGCGCGAATTTTCCTAGCAGCGATCCGCATTTCAATTGCGGAGCCGCGCACAAATCAAAATTTTCGAGATTTGACTCGGGAAGGTCCGCCAGCAGAATTGCCTGACGCGGTGGTGCGCGCACAAAGCGCACAAATCTATGGTGCCGGCTGTGGGACTCGAACCCACGACCTAGGGATTATGAGACCCTCGCTCTACCTCTGAGCTAAACCGGCCCGTACACAGTCTTTCGATGCTAAAGGTTCGTTGCGCGAAGTGTCAAGATGCCAAGAAGGGCTGGTTTGACTAGCCGCCACATTGCGGTTATTCTTGAGCCAGTGACGACTGCAATGTTCGCCCCGTTCTATTAGCGATAGCTACCGACCCCGCCTGGGGCCACGTTTTCGTGCAGCTGCATCCAATTCCCGATTCCCCCTTTCTATTTTCTGCATCTTTGAGGTGTCGCGATGGCGAATCTGACGCTGTTCCAAAAACTCGAAAACATCGAGTCGAAGTATGAAGAGCTGACCCAGCAACTCTCCTCGCCCGAAGTCCACAACGATTCGGCGCGTTTCCAGAAGCTCGCCAAGACCCATGCGGATATGGCCGAAATGGTGGCGAAGTACCGCGAGTGGAAAGAGATTGAAAAGGGCTTGCTGGGCACGAAGCAGATGCTGGTGGAAGCGGAAGACGCCGAACTGAAGCAGATGGCGCACGACGAGGAGCATGAGCTGACAGCCCGCCGCGAAATCGTCGAACGCGAGCTGAAGTTCCTGATGCTTCCCAAAGATCCGAACGACGACAAAAACGTGATCCTGGAAATCCGCGCCGGCACCGGCGGCGACGAGGCCTCTCTCTTCGCCGGCGAACTTTTCCGTATGTATTCGCGCTACGCGGAGACGCAAGGCTGGAAATTGGAAATTTTGGAAAGCTCGCCGTCGTCCATCGGCGGCATGAAAGACGTAGTCGCCGCGATTCAGGGCAACAAAGTCTATTCGAAATTGAAATACGAGAGCGGCGTGCATCGCGTGCAGCGCGTGCCGGCCACCGAACAGCAGGGACGAATCCACACTTCCGCCGCCACGGTGGCGGTGCTGCCGGAAGCGGATGAAATTGACATCAAGATCGAGGCGAAAGATCTTCGCATTGATACTTTCTGTTCGTCCGGTCCGGGCGGGCAATCCGTGAACACCACCTATTCCGCGGTGCGCATCACGCACATTCCTAGTGGCCTGGTGGTCTCGCAGCAGGATGAAAAATCCCAAATCAAGAATCGCGCCAAGGCCATGCGCGTGCTGCGCGCGCGCCTGTATGAACTGGAGCAGAGCAAGCAGCACGAAGCCATCGCCGCCGAACGCCGCGACCAGATCAAGACCGGCGACCGCTCTGAAAAAATCCGCACCTATAATTTTCCGCAAAATCGCGTCTCCGACCATCGCATCGGCTTGACGCTGCACCAGCTTGATCAAGTGATGGAAGGCAAGCTGGGACCGATCGTGGACGCGCTCTCGACGCATTACGAATCCGAGCGCCTGAAGCAGGAACTCGTCGAAGCCTAGAGCGGATACAAGCGCGCGTGGCACAGGCAATCCTGCCTGTGCGCATTTTTCCGCTGTCGAGAGCCCCGGTGCTCCCAACCATCGTGCCAAATTCAAATCCAATGGACATACGCGCCGCGCTGAAAGAAGGAATGGCTCGCCTGCGCGCGGCGCAAATTCCTTCGCACACGCTCGCCACTGAGCTGCTGCTGATGCACGCGCTGGGCCGCGATCGCGCATGGATCTATAGTCACCCCGAAGAACTGCTCGATCCCGCGACCACAGAGAAATTCCTGGCGCTGATCGCGCGGCGCGCAGCAGGCGAGCCGGTGCAATATCTCACCGGGAAACAGGAGTTCTGGGGCCTCGAGTTCGAAGTCACGCCCGCTGTGCTGATTCCTCGCCCGGAAACCGAGCACGTGATGGAAGTAGCGCTGGCCCGCTTGGGTGAGCGCGGAATCAAGATTCACATGGACACCGGAGCGCCGCGTGAAACTTTGCGCGTGGCAGATGTCGGCACCGGGTCCGGCTGCCTTGCCGTCGCGCTCGCCTGGGAGTTGCCGCACGCCGAAGTCTTCGCCACAGATATTTCCGCCCCGGCACTCGAAGTGGCTCGTCGCAACGCCGCGCGCCACGGAGTCACGGACCGCATTCATTTCCTGCAATGCGACCTACTCACTGGACTGGACGATATTGATTCGCGCGGCGAAAAAGCGCTAAATGCCGCGTCTGCGCCAGCACCGGCCGAATCTCTGTTCGATCTAATCGTCAGCAATCCGCCATACATTGCCCGCAACGAAGCGGCTCATCTGCAGCGTGAAGTTCGCGACCACGAACCGCACGCAGCCCTCTTCGGCGGGCCCACAGGAGTTGAAATCTATCAGCGCCTAGTTGACCAGGCTCGCGGCCTGCTGCGCGATCGCGGCATACTGGTCCTCGAACTAGGACACGATTCCGCCGAACACGTCCGCGGGATTTTCGACGCGCAGGCGGCGTGGACCAACGTTGCGATCACCATGGATCTGGCGGGCATCCCGCGCGTACTTGCCGCCGAACGCTCCCGCTAGCTTCCGCGAAACATAGTTGTCCACTCCTCGCACGCTGTGATTTAAGCTTGGGCCTTGCCGCCATGCCGAAATTGGCACAATACCGCGCCAAGCACGATGCGCTCCTAGCGCTTCCCACGGACGCCCCTGCTTCCATTCTGCACGTTGATATGGACGCATTTTTCGTGTCGGTGGAGCTGCTGGCGCGGCCGGAGCTGCGCGGCAAGGCCGTCATCGTTGGTGGTCAGCGCGATCAGCGCGGCGTGGTGACTTCCGCGAGCTACGAAGCGCGAAAATTTGGCGTACATTCCGCGATGGCGCTGCGCACGGCCGCGCAATTGTGCCCGCATGCCATTTTTCTCGATCGTCATCACGACCTCTATGGCCAGTGGAGTAATCGCGTGGCCGAGGTTCTGGGAAAGTATTCGCCGATCGTGGAAATGGCTTCGATTGACGAAGCCTACCTCGACCTTGCAGGAACCGAACGGCTGCACGGCCCGCCGCTCGCCGCCGCGGACAAACTTCTTCGGGAGATCACCACGACCACGAATTTGCCGTGCTCGGGCGGGCTTGGCGCGACGCGCCTGGTGGCGAAAATCGCAAGCGAGCAAGCCAAACCGCGCGGCCTGGTGTGGGTTCCCGCGGGCAGTGAAGCGGCATTCCTCGCGCCGCTCTCTGTGCGCAGAATCCCCGGAATCGGCAAAGTGACGGACGAGGCCTTGCGAGGTCTGGGAATCGAAACCATCGCCCAGTTGCAAAACGTCTCGCTCGAACGCCTGGAAGAAACCTTCGGGCAATGGGGCACGGCACTATTCCGCAAAGCGCGCGGCATTGATTCCTATGAATTTTTCGTGGATGCCGAACCCAAATCACTTTCGCACAATCAGACATTTGGTGAAGACACGCGCGACCGCGAGTTGCTGGAATCCACGCTCAGTTATCTGTGCCAGAAAGCTGCGAAACGCCTGCGCGACGCCGCCTTGCACGCGCGAACGGTGACGCTCACCGTGCGTTTCGCGGATTTCACCACCATCACGCGCAGCCACACGCTGGCTGAGCCTTCCGACCTCGATACCGTATTTCTGCGGGCCGTGCGCGAACTTTTTCAGCACGCATGGAACGGCCAAGAGCTCCTCCGGCTGGTGGGTGTAGCGCTGACGTCGTTTTCATCGGGCTCGGCGCAATTCGATTTGCTCGATCCCGAACGCCGCGAAAAACTCGAGCGTCTGGCGCGAGCCACGGACAAGCTGCGCGACCGATTCGGCTTCTCGAAAGTGCAGTTCGGTGGTTCGCTGCCCATTCGCGATGATTCCGAGTAAATACCACCGGCAAGCTACCCACCCGCGCACGGAGCTGAAAGAACCGGCCGTATCCCTCCACCGCGATTCGTTTCTTGCCTTATAATTGCAGCTCGCATGTCCACCACTCCGCCGCCCGCACAAGATGCGAAACAAGGTCTCATTCACCGCTTGCGCGCTTTTTGGGCGCGCTTGACCGAAGGCTTCCAGCTCGAACAACTCTGGGGGCAATTCAAATCGGAAGCGCGCGCCGGCTACGTCCTGTATTCGAAGGACGTGGACTGGGAAGTCATCGCGCGCGAAAAATCAAAATTCAAAAGGCTGCTGCTGTCGGGCTGGGCGCTCTTTCAGGCGCTGCTGATGAAACTTTCGCCTGCCCGGCGAGTCTTGCTGGTTTTCGCGCTCTTGCTTTTGATTTTTCATCCGGATGTGCGCTGGGGCAATAACGAAGTCAATTTCGATTTTGTCGGCGTGGCCGCGCTGATCATGTTCATGCTGCTGGCTCTGGAACTGGCCGACCGCGTCACCATGAAACGCGATCTGGAAATCGCTCGCGAAATTCAGCAATGGCTCGTGCCCAGCGAACCGCCGCAGATTCCCGGCATGGATATCGCCTTTGCCACGCGCCCGCAGAACACCGTCGCGGGCGATTACTACGACGCATTTCTGCGGTCCGTGCCCGAGGCGGGAGCGATAAAACCTTCGCTTCTCGTCGTAGTCGCCGACGTTGCAGGGAAAAGCGTGCCGGCGGCGCTGCTGATGGCCACATTTCAGTCCGGACTGCGGGCTCTCTCCTCCACACCCGCTACTCTGGACGAAATTGTCGTGGCCATGGACCGTTACGCTCGCGCGCACAGTCTGGACGGGCGCCGCTTCACCACCGCATTTCTCGCTGAGATTGATCCGCAGACGCGCGCGATGCGCTACATCAATGCCGGGCACAACTATCCGATCCTTCTCCGCGCATCCGGCAGCGTCGAGCGCCTGGAAACTGGCGGGCCGCCGTTTGGTGTCCCGCAATTCTCAGACGCCGAAATCGTTTATGCCAGTGCGCGCGTGCAATTGGACCCCGGCGACCTGCTTTTCATTTTCACTGACGGCGTCGCCGAAGCGGTTAACGAGAAGGGCGAGGAATTCGGCGAGTCGCGCATTCTTCCCGCGATTCTTTCTGTGCCGGCGGGCAACGCCGCCGCCATTCTGAATCGCGTCATGTCCGACGTAAACACTTTCGTCGGTTACGCGCGGCAGCATGACGACATCACCGCGCTGGTCCTGCGAATCCTGCCGTAAGCCGGCCCGCGATTTGCCCCGGTATCCCGCGGCCCCACCCGCCTGCGCCAGCAATCTGAATTCTTCCAACCCAGCCGCGATTCCCTCATAATCGCCACATGAACGCTCGCGCATTCGCAGAGCACATTTGCCGGACGTTGCGCGCGGCGGGCTACCAGGCCTACTTCGTCGGCGGGTGTGTGCGCGACATTTTGCTCCACCGCGAGCCTGCCGATTACGACGTGGCCACCGATGCTACTCCCGAGCGCGTCGCGCAGATTTTCCCGCACAGCCTGATGGTCGGCGCGAAGTTCGGTGTCGTCGTCGTGGTGCAGGAACCGGAAGCGAGCGACCAGCCGAAAAATGCGCCCGCGACCGTAGAAGTGGCGACGTTTCGCTCGGACGTAGGCTATAGCGACGGCCGTCACCCCGATCAAGTGGTGTACGCGTCGTCGCCGCAGGAAGACGTCCAGCGCCGCGACTTCACTATCAATGGCCTGCTGCTCGATCCAGAAACGAGCGAAGTTCTCGACTACGTGGGCGGAAGAGCAGATCTGCGCGCAGGAATCATTCGCGCTATCGGCCGCCCCGAAGCACGCTTCCGCGAAGACAAGCTCAGGATGCTTCGCGCTGTGCGCTTCGCCGCTCGATTTGGCTACGTTATCGAGCTGGAAACCCTGCGCGCGATCCAGACTCTCGCACCGGAAATCGGCCAGGTTTCCGCGGAGCGTCTGCGCGATGAATTGACCAAGCTGCTCACCGAAGGCCACGCGCGGCGCGGCTTCGAACTGCTGGATGAGTCTCGCTTGTTGCCCGAACTGCTGCCCGAAATCTCGCGCATGAAAGGCGTGCAGCAGCCGCCGCAATTCCATCCGGAGGGCGACGTCTGGATCCACACCCTGCTGATGCTGGAAGGTCTGCCGCCGGGATCTTCACCAACCCTCGCGTGGGGCGTGCTGCTCCACGACGTGGGCAAGCCTCCCACTTTTACGCCGCCGTCTGGACCGAATGGCCGCATCCGCTTCGATCATCACGTGGATGTAGGTGCGAAGATGGCCGAGCAAATCTGCGAGCGGCTGCGCTTCTCGAATGACGACACCGCGCAGATCGTTTCCCTGGTGGCCAATCACCTGCGCTTCAAGGACGTGCCGCAGATGAAGCCCTCGACCCTGAAGCGCTTCGTGCGGCTTAATCGCTTTGACGAACACATGGAGCTGCACCGGCTGGACTGCTCCTCGAGCCACCGCAACCTGGAGAACTACGAGTTCATGCGGCGTTTCCTGGCGCAGACGCCTCCGGAAGAGGTCCGCCCAGTTCGGCTTCTGACGGGCGACGACCTGATAGGTCTGGGGTTCCGGCCAGGCCCCGGATTCAGAGAAATCCTGGATGCCGCCGAGGACGCTCAATTAGAGGGAAAGATCAGCACGCGGGAAGAGGCATTGCAATGGGTAAGGCAGCAGGCAGACGCATCGGCAAAGTAGGCGTAATGCTTGTATTTTCAATGGAATATGGCTCGAAAAAGACTGGATAGACACTTCCCAGAATAATCTTAGTGTGTTATTATAAGGTTGTCTGCTAGAACATAACGAAAGTTGTGGAAATCTTTTTCCTGCTTCTTGCATCTAACCCTCATGGCAGCCGATTAGCTGCCTGATGGGTCGTATTGCCTTTTGGGCCCAGGGAGAAAATGGTGACCAAACCAACTAGAGTCCTACCGCAAGAACTTCCTATTCTTCCGGTCCGCGACACAGTTCTGTTTCCGGGAGCGGTGCTGCCGCTGCCGGTAGGCCGCGAGAGTTCGCTGGCTTTGCTGAACTCGCTGGAAGGGACCGAGAAGATTTTGGGCGTGGTGGCGCAGCTGGATCCCCGTGTGGAAGCGCCCACCGGCACGGACCTGCACAGCGTGGGCACGCTGGCCAAAGTTCATAAAATGGTGCGCATGCCCAACGGAAACGTGGTCGCGTTTCTGGAAGGGATTGAACGCATCCGCGTGATGGAAGTCCTGGGTTTCACGCCGTTCATCAAGGCGCGCGTGGAATCGCAGCCGGACCTGGAAAATCAACGCGACGCGGAATTGACCGCGCTCGAACGCAACGTGCAGGAATTGTTCCGCGAAGTGGTGGCGCGTTCGCCGCAACTTTCCGACGATCTACAAACCGAAGTGATGGGTATCGATTCGCCCGGACGACTGGCGGACTTCGTTACCTCCACGCTTCCTTCGCTGAGCACCATGATCCGCCAGGAATTACTGGAAACTTTCAGCGTGCGCAAGCGCCTGGAAGCGCTGATCAGCGAATTAACCAAAGAACGCGAAGTGCTGGATCTGCGCAACAAGATTCACGACCAGGTGCAGGAGCAGGTCAACCAGAGCCAGCGCGAATTCCTGCTGCGCGAACAAATGAAAGCAATTCAGAAGGAACTCGGCGAGTCCGACGACGGGCAAGCTGAAATTGACGAATTGCGCAAGAAAGTTGAATCGTCCGGCATGTCCGCGGAAGCCAAAAAGGAATGCGACCGCGAGCTGAAGCGGCTCGCGAAGATGACTCCGGCATCCGCGGAATACATGGTGGCGCGCACGTATCTGGAATGGATGACTTCGCTGCCCTGGAACAAAACTTCCGGCACCGAGGACATCAACATTCCCAATGCACAGGCCATTCTCGACGAAGATCACTACGACCTGGTGAAGATCAAGGAACGCATTCTTGATTACCTGGCGGTCAAGAAATTGCAGCCAGGTATGAAGGGACCGATCCTGTGCTTCATCGGGCCTCCGGGCGTCGGCAAGACGTCGCTCGGCAAATCCATTGCTCGCGCGCTGGGTCGCAAATTCGTGCGCATCTCTCTGGGCGGTATGCACGACGAAGCGGAAATTCGCGGTCATCGGCGGACCTATATTGGCGCGTTGCCCGGCCAGATCATTCAGGGCATCCGCCGCGCCGAAACCATGGACCCCGTCCTGATGCTGGACGAGGTAGACAAGCTCGGCCGCGATTTCCGCGGGGATCCTTCGGCGGCGCTGATGGAAGTGCTGGACCCGGAACAGAACGCGACGTTCCGCGATCACTACCTCGACGTGCCGTTTGATCTTTCCAAGGTGCTTTTCATCGCCACGGCGAACTGGCTCGATCCGATTCCGGAGCCTTTGCGCGACCGCATGGAGATCATCGAACTCTCCGGATACACGGAAGAGGAAAAAGTCCACATCGCCAAGATGTTCCTGATTGCGCGCCAAGCAAAAGAAAACGGCCTGGCGCTCGGCGAGCAAATCGAGTTCACCGATCAGGCGTTGCACGAACTCATCCGCCACTACACGCGGGAAGCGGGCGTGCGTAACCTGGAACGCGAAATCGGCACGCTCGTTCGCAAGCAAGCGCGGCGCTTGGCGGAGGGCAATACGGACAAGCTGCTCGTAACGCCCGAAGTGATTCGCGAAGTGCTGGGCATTCCCAAGGTGCATTTGGAAAAAGAAGTGGAAGAGCGTGTGCAGAAGCCGGGAGTATCTGTCGGCTTGGTCTGGACTCCTGTAGGCGGAGATATCGTCTTCATCGAAGCGAGCAAGATGCGCGGCGGGAAGACGTTCACCATGACCGGCCATCTCGGCGACGTGATGCAGGAATCCATGCGAGCAGCGCTCACATGGGTTCGCGCCAATACCGAGCGCTACGGAATCGACCCGGACTTCTTCCGCAAGCAAGACGTGCACATTCACGTGCCGTCCGGCGCGGTGCCGAAGGATGGGCCTTCCGCGGGCGTCGCGATGGTCACAGCATTGGTGAGCCTGCTGACGGGCAGGTCCGTTCGTCCGCGCGTGGCGATGACGGGAGAAATTTCTCTCTCCGGAATCGTGCTGCCCGTGGGCGGAATCAAGGAAAAAGTGCTGGGAGCCAAGCGCGCTGGAATTCGGGAAGTCATTCTGCCTTCGGAGAACGAGCCGAACGTGCAGGAGGATTTGCCGGAGGAAATGCTCGACGGGATGAAGGTGCACTTCGTCAGGACAGCGGAACAGGCTCTCGAGATTGCTCTGGGCAAATTCGAGAAGACCGTTCGGCCGGTAACAGGTGGTCAGCACGGCGAAGACCGGCCGCCGCTTGCCGGACCGGTTCACTAAGCCCCCAGAAAGCGATAAGAGACAGCCCCCAAAAAGGCCCGGGAACATTCCTTCCTGGGCCTTTTCTTTTTCGCGCACGAAAAGTGATTCCGCTTGCGGCGCGCGGCGCAATCGCGTACAGCTTGAAAGTTTCCAATGCCCTACCGCCCAAGAGAACTCGTTGTGCGCGCGCGCGAGGCTGCCGCGCGTCTGCTCGCCACGCTTGACCACAATGAAATGGTCCAGCGCTTCCTGGATATGTATGCGGCGGAAAATCGCCGCCCGGGGCGCGCCGACCAGCCCGCCCATTACCGGGAACAACTCGAAACGATTCGCCGGGAAGCGCTTCTCGCTATGGTACTGCGCGCCGAAGCGGCATTGCCCACGCGACTAAGAGTCCGTGTGACGGTTCGGGAGACGAAGCGGCGGCCGAAACAAAAAAAAGGAAAGAAATCCGCGAAGGCGCGGCGCCAAAAAAAGAAACCTGCGCGAAAACCAGGAATGGACCTGGCCATCCCCTTGCTCGATCTCTTTCGCGAGGAATTTTTCGTCGCGCTGGGTCAGGCGCTGCGTTGGACCGACGAAGACGCGCAGGCTTTCTGGCACGACCTGGAATTGTACGAAAGCCTCGCAGCGAACGAGCCGCGGCGCGATTCGCGGCGCGCTATCGCCTCTGGCCCTTTTGTGGATCGCACCGCGCTGCTGCTGGATCCTTCGTTGATGGAACAGGCTCGCCGCGCCGCCGGAAAGTTTCAGCTGGAGCTGAACGCTTCCGCCGACCGCGTCCTCCGCGGCGTGTTCTCGCGTCGTCGCGCAAACTGATCCGGCGAACGCGCGAAATCCTACGCCCGAGCCTCCAGCACGATGTTAAACGGCGTTTCCGTCGCTCGCCGGACGCGCTTGAATCCCGCCGAGTGCAGAATCTTCGCAAGCCGGCCCTCACCCGCCTGTGCCCCCAGACCCAGTCCCACCTCTTGCGAAAGTGAAGCCGGGGTGCACAGCATGGTGGAAGCTGAGTAGAACACGCGTCCGATGGGATTCAGATTGTCCTCGAGTTTATCGTTCGCGAACGGTTCCACGATCATCCACGTTCCGTTGGGAGCGAGGGTCTCCAGCACGTGCCGCGCCGCGCCTTCGGGATCGCCCATGTCGTGCAGGCAATCGAAAAACGCTACGAAGTCATAGCCCTGCCCCGGATATTGCTTCGCAGAGGCAACTTCGAACTTCACTCGATCGGAAACACCCGTTTTGGCCGCGGCCTCTCGCGCCAATTCGATGGACCCGGGATGGTAATCGAAACCGACGAACGTGGATTTCGGATACGCCTGCGCCATCAAGATCGTGGATGTTCCCAATCCGCAGCCCACGTCCGCCACGCGAGCTCCCGCTTTGAGTTTCGCTTCGGTGTCTCCCAGCGCTGGAATCCATTCATTGATCAAATGTCCGCGGTAGTTCGGTCGGAAGAATCGCTCGGTCCCCACAAAGAGGCAGGCGTCGTGTTCGTGCCAGCCAACTCCTTTGCCGGTCTGGAATGCGGAGGTGATTTTCGGAATGCCCTTGATCGTGGCTTCCACGGCCTGAAAAAAGCCGGGCAGAAACACCGCGCTGCTTTCATCAGCCAGCGCGAGCGCTTGCTCGGGGGGCAAGGTAAACTTTTGGGTAGCGGCATCATATGTGACGAATCCGCCCGCGGCCTGCGCGGAGAGCCATTCGCGCACATAGCGTTCGGTCGTGCCGGTCTTGCTGGCAAGTTCAGCCGACGTAATCGGTCCGGCGCCGGCCATGGCTTTGTACAAACCCAGTTTGTCGCCGATCACGATGAGCGCGGTATTCATCGCCGCGCCCATTTCACCGACGGCTTTCATCATGAATTCGTGGAGCTTGGTTTCGTTTACAGCTTGTGGTGCGCTAGCGGACATGAACGTACCTCCTGCGTGAGCGTTAGCTGCGGAACGCTGCTGAATTTGCGCCGAGTCTATCGTTGCGTGTAGGGCAAGTCAATCGCGGAAGGTTGTGCCACTCCCGCCGTGATTTTGCTATCCTCGCGCCCGTGCAGATACTTTTTTACATTTTGGTCATCGCGCAAGTGGCCTTGGGCCTCTATTCGCTGTGGGACGGCTTCGCGTGGTTCCGCATGGTGCGGCAGCGCTTGGCCTCGCACGCGGGATTCTACACGCCGGCGACAGCTCTGATCTGTCCCTGCAAGGGCAACGAGCGCGGCCTGGAAGAAAATCTTCTGGCCCTGACGCGCTTCGATTATCCAAACTACGAAATATATTTCACGCTTGCCACCAGCCTTGATCCGGCACTGAAAGTAATCGAGCGTGTGAAGGCCGCCAGCCAGAAGCCCGTGCATATCGTCATTGCTGGGCCGCCCACCGATTGCGGTGAAAAGGTTTACAACCTGCAGCGCGCCGTCGAGGCCTTGCCCGCCGACAAATTTGAAATGCTCGCGTTTACAGATTCCGACGTCCGGCTGCCGCGCGGCTGGTTGACCAAACTGATTGCGCCGTTGAGTGACGGGCGCATTGGCGCCACCACCGCCTATCGCTGGATCATTCCCAGCGGCGCGGGAATGGAATCGCTGCCCAGTTGTCTCGCGTCGGCTTGGAATGGCTCGGTGGCCACGATGCTCGGCAAGCCCAACGGAAATTTCTGCTGGGGAGGCGGCACCGCAATTCGCCGCAAGACATTTGACGATGTGAACATTCTGGAAGCCTGGAAGGGTGCGGTGAGCGATGATTTCGCGATTACCTACGCGCTCGAACAGGCTGGCAAACCCATCATTTTCTGTTCGGAATGTTTCGCCGCCACGCTGCATCCTTGGACGTTTGCTGATTTGCTGGAATTTACCAACCGCCAGATTCTCATCACGCGCATCTATTCGCCGCGGCGCTGGCAATTGGGAGCCGCCGCTCATTTGAGTTACTCGATCACGCTGTTCTATGCGCTATACGTCATCCTGTACAGCATCGTTGACGGGGATCCCTGGGGCCAGCTCCTGCTCCTTACTCTCGCCATTCCCTTGCTGGCGGCAATGAAGGGCGCGATGCGCACCATCGCCGTCGGCGAAGCGATGCCGGAATCGAAAGCGAAACTGCAGGAATGGAGCTGGGTGGCTCCCGTCTTCGCGCCGTTCATCCCATTTCTATTTTCGTGGAATTTTATTGCGTCGCTGCTGAGCAAGACCATCCGCTGGCGCGGTATTCGCTACGAAGTCGTGGGGCCTAATATGACGCGCATCCTCAAACGCTGACGCTCGCAGCTGTTTCCGCCACCGGCGCAAACGCCCGCTGAATTCGTCCCAGATAGTAACCCGTCGCGGCCCCTGCCGGAATTGTCAGCCACCATCCCGCGCGCAAAACGTTCTCCGCACCGACGAACGGAAACAATAGCGGCGCGTAATTCGCCGGCAGCACCAGCGCCGCGCGCCGGCTGCCAATCCCCAGCGCCACCACCACCAGCGGCGCCAGTATCCCGCCAGCGACCGCCCAGTGGATGGGGGTTTTGCATTTCAACGCTAACATGATTCGGCGTAACAGCAGACCAAACAACAAGGCGGTTGGCGCGCCGAACAAATATCCGTACACGATCAATGTTAGAAAGCCTTCAGTGGCTTCCCGAATCAAGTCCTGCGACGTGGTGAGGATCATGTTCTCGCACCAGACTGCGAGCACCATGAAAAAGCAGCCCAGCGTCCAAGCCGCCAGGTAATAAATCAGGCTGCCGCGCCGCGTCATATTCGCCGCTGAATGTTCGGGAAGTCCAGCCAGACTTTCACGCCGCAAAAGTGAGAACCTTCGGTGCAGATGGGCGTGGAAATTCCGGCGCGCAGATGGCAGGGAGGGCCGATATACCGCGCCAGCTCGGGAAATATGGCGCGAACTTGTTCAACCTCTTCGATAGAGGACTGGTAGATTTCTTCCTGCGCGTTGAAGCACGTCCGCATCGTCCACTTATGCAGCAGGTGCAGCAGCGATCCCGATTCCACCAGGCGAATCGCTTTGGCGTTCGGCAGCAGGTACAGCGCAAATTCCGGCGCCACGCCACGATCGAGCAGTTCGTTCTTCGCGGCCCATGCTTCTTCCATCGCCGCCTGATAAATTTCCAGCGCGCGCGGATTGTCGCGGATCAGCATGGGCGTTATGTAATCCGGCGTGCGCGTGTCCGCCAGAGTCAGCAGCGGCCGCGAACCGGGGACCATGCGATGCCGCTGGTCCTGGCTGTCGGCGGTATGGCTGATTTTTTTTGCAAACGTAAAGTTCGCGTGTTGCAGCGGCCGCATCAGTGGCGCGTGCACTCCGATATTCAGCGTCTCGCGCCGGTAAGGATTGCGCGCCGGATTCAACATGCGGTCCAGCGCTTCCGCGTCCGGACATTCCGCAGCCGTCAGCCCCACCACGGCGCGATAAGCGTCCGCCATTACGGCCAGAGCTCCGGCCGAATAATCCACGAGCTTGGAAGTTCGTCCTAGAAGCTTGGCGTCAAATTCGCGCGCGAATTCGTTCGCAAGGCTCTCGCCGTTGCGCGCGCCACCGTGCCATTCGGGCGGCGCATCCATCGGCACATTGTCGAAGCGATCGAAAAACTCCGGATCCACTTCGCGAACACGCGCCACCATTTCGCCGATCACGTGGCGCGCTTCGCTCGGCGTGTCGCTGGCTGCCTGCATGCGATACAGCCGGTGCAGCACGATCCCCGAAATCGTATGCACCATCGTGGTGAACGCCGCCACCGGCAGCACGTAGCGAGCCACCTCGATCGCGCGCTTTTCCGATTGCCGCGCCACTTTCTGCACGCGCTTTGGATGAGACATCGTGCTGACGTGCCAGATGTCGCCGAGAATCTCGCGCGCTGTCGGTTCCAGCAGCAGCGTCAACTCGCGATAGTGTTCCCAGGCGCGCGATACAGCCTTTTCGTAAATCGCCCGCTCGCCCGCGCCAAATTCGCTGCTCTCATCCGGTATGAACGCCTGCGCGCGGTCCAGGCGCACGTACCGCTGGCTCTGCTGCTCCGAATTGTAGAAGGGATGCGCGTGCAGGAAGGACCACACAAATTGCCGGCTGATATTTTCCAGCCCAAATTCGAAATGCGCGTGCTGGTAAACGGTGTGATGTCCGCCGAAATAAGTTGCCGACCCGATCATCACCCGCTGCTTGTCGGTAATCTCATCCGCTGCGATCAGCCTTGGCGAATAGCAGGTGCGCGCCGCCGCTATGGCTGAATCAAACGCGTGCGCGAAGTGATTGCGCAGTGTGACGCGCGGCGCCGCCGTTTCCACTTGCGAACCGAGCGGCGCGTCGGATGAATGAGACAAATGCGTGGCCATTTCTACGCGGCATTGTACACCGTGCGCGCGCGGGTTTCACTGCGTGAGAGTAGCGCCGCAAAAAAAAGCCCCGAGCGGTGTGCTCGGGGCTCATTGGATTTTCGTTCTCGAGCGTCGAATCCGGCTCGTTACTTCTTCATCGCCGCCGCTTTATCGGCGTATTTCTTCGTGAAGCGTTCCACGCGACCGGCGGTGTCCACCAGCTTCTGTTTGCCGGTGAAAAACGGGTGGCAGTTCGAGCAGATTTCCACGCGGATCTGTTGGCCCTTGAATGTGGAACGCGTGTCAAACGTGTTGCCGCAGGCGCAATGCACCTTCACGGCGTGGTAATCGGGATGGATTCCTTCTTTCATGATGCTCCTGTCTGCCGGCCGGTCTGCGCGACTTCTTCGAACGAGGCTGCACTGTCGCGTCGCTAGGCTAGCGGGAAACTACTATTATACGGCAGGCGCGGCGATTTACCAAGTGTAGGGCGCATTCGCCGATTGTGAAATCGCGGTCGGCGGCTAGGCTAGGACACGAACGAGCAGCCCACTCGCGCGCGCCCACCCTCCAGGCGCTGCGTGTTGGTCTTGCGCAGCACCACGCGGACGGGCGGCAGAATCGGCACATGCAGGACAGCGTGGAATTGGCTGGGAACGTCTTCGGGATTTTCCAGCAGCAGCGCCACACCGCCATAACTCAAATCCAGCACCGCCGCCGTCTTCTGGTTGACGTCGGTGAGAATTGCATAAGCTTTGGTGCCGGCCAGTGAGACGCGCTCCCACTTGCGCGCTTCAGGCTGCCCAGCCGGTGGACGCGTTTCCGCGGTTGCTGGCGGCGCTTCAACGGGAATCTTCGCCGGAGGCGCGACGAACGGCGTACTAACCGGTTGGCTCGGCGCAGGGACCTCCCGCTGTGCAAACGACGGGGAAGGAACTTCACGCTGCGCAGGAGGCGTCGAATCGTCACGCGGCGCCGGCGTTTCCAGTGGAATCACTCGCGCCGCCCCACGTCCTGAATTCTTAAGCTGGTATAGGCGCTGGTCGGCCAGGTTCATCAGCGCGCTCTTCGTTTCTCCGTCGTGCGGATGCACCGCGACGCCGAAATCCAGCGTGACGCCGATGTCCATTTTCAGCGGCTTAATATCAATTTCGTATTGGCTGCGGATGCGGCGGCACAGCGTGATGGCCTGCTCGGGATCGGTCTGCGGCAGCAGCAAAGCGAATTCATCGCCGCCGATGCGGAAAGCGAAATCAGACGCGCGCATCGTTTTTCGCAACGTGGTGGCCGCCAGCTGCAGCACTTGATCGCCCTGCAAATGTCCGTGACGATCGTTCACTTCCTTCAGCTTGTGCAGATCCAGAATTACGATCGCCAGCTGGTGGCCGTAACGTTTCGCGCGATTTAATTCCTTGTCGCAATATTCATCGAACAGCCGGCGATTGTAGAGACCGGTGAGTGCGTCGGTGGCGGCATTGATTTGCAGTTTCTTGAATTCGTCGTACTCCATCAGGATGGGCACGCGCAGAAAATTCGTCGAGGCCAGCACGTCCACCAGCGCCGTTTTCAGCGATACGCGCTTGCCCAGATTCTCGGCGAGTTCCCGCCGCCGCAGCAGGATGCGCTCCCAATAGTCGTTGCTCTGCGCGTCGCTGAAATCGATTTGCGCGATCGTGCGAAAAAATTGTCTTAGAAATTGTCCGCGAACCGATTCGTCGAGCCCGTCCAGAGTCTCCACCAGGAGATCCAGGAACGAGTCTTCGGCCGAGGGCTGCGGCTGAGAAGGATCGCCGGTCTGAGGCATCAATGGGTTCCGCAATAGTTTTATTTTTCCCTGTGAACAGGGACACTGCGGGGGCAGAAAAGTACTAGCACGAGACAGTCCAATCCCAGGCGAGCCTGGCAACCAAATCGGACCCTGCATACTACTGCATATAAGAGATTTACGTAAAGGATGTATGCCTCGAACGGAGAAGTAATGCCGAAGGAGAAACCGGGTGGCAAAAGCCTTCCACTTTTAGCCTGCGGTCCACCCGCAGCTTTGATTCAAAATGCGCAAATGGACTAGGCGATGGGCTTCAGGAACTCCACTCCAACCAGATGCACATCGCCAGCTTCCTGCTGGCGCTTCACTCGGGCTTGGATCGGCGGCATTCCGGCGGGTACCAAAGCAGAAGAAGTAATGGACGGTGCAGGGATAGTCAGCGTCACAACCTCGCTGACTACGAGAGGGCGAGGACAGGTAATGAATGCCCCTAGTCCACTGATATCAAGGGTTTTAGCAAGCTCCAGGAACTGCTCCCCGTGAGCATCCTTCCCGCGTACAAACAGCGGCACTTGCAGGTTGATCCTCTGGAATCTTCGACGCTCGTCATAGAGCGGCGACATCGCCGCACGGTGTTGGATTACGCCTTCTCGGATGGCCATTGGTACCCCAGTTTTAGTACTGCCTACTTGAATCGCAATTTGAATGCAAGAGTGTCAGCGAATTGTATATTCCGTAAGCTGCCTGATAACAGATGCTTACGGAGTGTTTGCCATGACACGCCCCCATGACTTGAAGTCGTATGTGTAAATTAACTCCCTAACATTTCCAACATTGTGCAAACTAGGACGCATTTACCATTGACACTATTTGGGGCCTTTGCGAGCATAAACATCCACGACCTCGTCCCCGGGGGATAGCCGCCGGAGTGCGAATGTGGTGTGTTTGCACCCATCTTGCACCGGTCCTGGGAGAGCATTTTGCCGAAGAGCGCAACAGCTGACCAGCAAGCGAATAACCAGCAAGTGCTCCAGCTCGTCTCCAGTCTCTTAGATGCATTTGACCGTCCCTTGGTCGTTACCGACCGCTCCGGGAAAATCCTCTTCACGAATTTCCACGCGCAAGAACGATTGAACTCGCAAGGCTTAAGCGCCAAGCCGGACTTAAACCTGTTTGTGGATATTCTGCATGCGGATCGTCCGGGAATTCTCAAGCAGCTGGAAGCGGGCGAACAAGAACTCAATGTGCCCATTGATTTCGCAAACGAGATCCATCGCGCGCGAGTTCGTTGGCTGCCCGAACCTGACTGGCTGGTCACCTACCTTGAGCCTGCTCCCGTGGAGACTCCGGCGGACGAAGCCGAAATGCGGCAGACCGTTCAGGAGTTGATGCAGGAAAGGGAGATTACTTACCGGAACTTGCTCGCTGCTTATCTTCGTTTGCAGGAAGTCAACCGGCAGAAAACGGTATTCCTGGCGTCGGCCGCTCACGAGTTAAAGACTCCGCTCGCGGTCATGAAGGGATATTACGATTTACTTCTGACGGGCTCGCTCGGAAAGCTCGACGATCGTCAGCGCGACATCCTGCTGGAATCCAAAGAAAGCTGCGATCGCCTGATCCGCCTGGTTTCCATGTTCCTGAATTACTCCGCGCTGGAAAGCGGCAAATTGATTTTGCAACTCAGGGAAAACGATCTGCGCGACTGCATTAAAGATCTTACCTGCCGCTGGCAGGATGCCTTCCAGCGCGCCAAGGTGCGCCTCGATATTCAGATTCATCCCGAGCTTGGGCCGTTCAAGTTCGATTACCAGAAAGTGCAGCAGTGCGTCGCAAATTTCCTGGATAATGCGTTGAAGCACACTCCCGCGGATGGCTGCGTTACCTTGGTCGCGGAGCCGCACTTTTGGGAACGGCGTATCTCGGAAGCAGCTCCGTCCTCGGACCGCCGCCGCGGCCGTCGCAATAAGCCCAATAGCGTGCTCGTTTCCGTTGCGGATACCGGCAGCGGAATCGCCGCGGAGTTCCACCAGGAAATTTTCGAGGAGTTTGTTCGCGTGGATCCCTCCTCGTCGGGCATGGGTTTAGGCCTGGCCATCACCAAGCGCTTGATCCAGGCTCATCGCGGTAAAGTTTGGGTGGACAGCGTCGTTGGACACGGCAGCGCTTTCTCTTTTCTTCTTCCGACCAACGCTGAATAATATACTGCAGCAACCGGAACCGCATTTTTCGGCTCCTTAGGAAAAACGATGGCTGACAAAGAAAGCATTCTGGTCGTTGACGACGAACCGAGTATTCGAAAATATCTTCAGACTTTGCTCGAAGTGGATGGCTACAACGTCGCGGCCGTCTCCAGCGGTAAAGACGCCCTCGATCGCATTGGCGCCGGCGAGCGTCCTGATTACATTGTGTTGGATGTGCTCATGCCTGAAATGGACGGTCTGGAGACCCTGCGCCAATTGATGCAGGTGGACCGCACTCTCAACGTCATCATGCTGTCCTGCTCGAACGAAGTTACCACCGTGGTCGAAGCCATTCGCATCGGCGCGCTCGATTACCTTACCAAGCCCTTCGAAAAGCCGGAGCTGGATGCGGCCTTCTTGAAATGTCGTCAGAAAAAGGAACTGCGCTCGGAAAATAAATCGCTTCGCGAATACTGCGAAGCACTCACCGAGGATCTCTCCTTCCTCGCCGCCAGCCCGCAGATGCTGAAAATTCGCCAGCAGGTTTTGCAGATCGCCCCCGTGGATGTTCCCGTCTTCATCAGCGGAGAAAGCGGAGTGGGCAAGGAAGTGATCGCGCGCATGATCCATCTGCGTTCGATGCGCCGCGTGCAGCCTTTCGTCAAAGTGAATTGCGCCGCGTTGCCCGGCGAACTGCTGGAATCCGAACTATTTGGCTACGAGCAAGGCGCTTTCACCGGAGCGGTCCGCGCCAAGCCCGGCAAATTCGAACTGGCCAACAAAGGCACGATTTTCCTGGATGAAATCGCGGAGATGAGTCCGCACCTGCAAGCCAAACTTCTGCACGTGTTGCAGGACGGGCAGTTTTCTCGTCTGGGCGCCCGCGCCGTGGTGAACGTGGACGTGCGCGTTCTGGCGGCCACCAATATGGACGTGAAGGATGCCATGCGCACCGGACGTTTTCGCGAAGACCTCTATTACCGTTTGAACGTGCTGTCCATTCACATTCCACCGTTGCGCGAACGCACCACGGAAATTCCCCTGCTCTTCCGCCACTTCCTCGCGAAGTACAGCGAGAAGTATGCGAAAGCGGCTCCTGATCCTTCCAAACATTTGCTCGAAGCGGCCCTGCGCTATCCGTGGCCCGGAAATTTGCGCGAGCTCGAAAACTTCGTGAAGCGGTACGTGATTTTGGAAGACGACGAAGGCAGCTTCCGGGAACTTCTGGAAATGACCGGCCAGCAACATCGCACTGCTCCGCGCGAAGAAACGCCTCCGCCGAAGGAACAGGGGCTGAAGGCTCTGGTTCGCGGCTTGAAGGACGAAGCAGAAATGGAAGCCATCGCCGACGCCCTCGAGAAAACAAATTGGTGCCGCAAAGATGCGGCCCGCATGTTGGGCATCAGTTATAAGGCGCTGCTGTACAAGATGCGCCAATTCAATCTCGATTCCGGCCGTGGCGCGCGTTCGGCGGCCGCAAAAGCCGCGCGCGAAGCTGCCGCGAAAGAAGCCACGGCGAAAGAATCGGAAGCGAAAGATGCTGCGGCGAAAGAATCCGCGCCCGCGATTCGCGGTTCGTAAATTCGCGATTGCGAGCTCTAAATTCCGGCGAACGCCGCTGCTTTCCCCGCTAAAAATCAGCGGCGTTCGGCACTCCTGCATTTGCTCTAAGATTCTCAAAATTAGACACTTTCCCGCTGAACGTACTAGTCCTACCACTGTTGAAAAGAGTTGCATATCTAGAGCACATTCAGCGAAATAGCACTATCCATCTACCCTCGCCATGGACTAGTATTCGCTCCGAAATGGGGCTTCGGCCATGCCCCGCGTTCGGGGGAGCGAATTCGAGCCTCCCACTCTGAATTTCAAATCAACGCTTGCCGCTGTTTACAAAGGGTTTGCCACTTAACCCGGATTTTGCACTCGCCAGCAGCACGCAAAATACGCTGGCTGGTCCGAAGCTACAGTAATTAGAAGTGTACGGCGTCTTTGGAAGAGCGATTGCTGCTTCAAGTTACGGGGAAGTGTTGCACTTCAATCTTGGCATGGAGGATCAGTGGGGATGACGGAGCGTCGCATGGCACGCCGGTATGATTTATCGCTACCGGTAAACGTTCGCCTGCCGATCAATCGAGAGCCGGGTACTCACAACGGTCAAACACGCGATATCTCGACGCGCGGCGTTTACTTCATGATGCAGAAAGATCTTACTCCCGGCACCGAAGTCGATTTCACGCTCACTCTGCCGGCGGAAATTACACGCGGCACCGAAGTCTTCGTGCGTGCTCACGGACGCGTAGTTCGTGTGGACAAGCAGGACGACGATGCCCGTGAAACGATTGGAGTGGCGGCCGTAATCGAGCGCTACGATATTATTCGGGGAGAGGCTTCGCCGATTTAGGTTTTGTCTCTGCTCGAAAAGCAATTTCTCTGACACATACTAAAGCTTGATGGCTTTTGAGTTCCGCGCAAGTCTCCGAATCCGGGCGCTCGCCGCTGTCGCGCGTGCCCGGCTTTTCACTCCCTGCACCCCTCGCCGTGAATTTCAGTTGCATTTCCCGCGTTAATCGCCCTACCATCCGCTCCAGCCCCCCTCTAGGAGCGCCCGATGAGAGTTGCGGACCTGATTGCTTCCCGCCGCGATGTCTATTTCATCAGCGAAGACACCACCGTGCACGACGCCGCTCGCTACCTGCGCGACAAACAAGTGCGCGCCGTCGGCGTGTGCGATCAGCACGGCGTGCTCTTGGGAGTCGTCTCGCAGAGCGATGTGTCCGACAAAGTTGCCGCGGAAAACAAATGTCCCGCTTGGATGCGCGTTTCGGAAATCATGACGCGGCAATTGGTCAGCACTACGCCGGAGACCTCGCTGGAAGATTGTTTGCGGCTGATGGAACAGCACGGCATCTATCACCTGGTCGTCCTGGACCACCTAAAAGGTTTCCGCGGAATGATCTCCGTGACCGATCTGCTGCAACTGTTCGCTTCGGACCAAAAGGCTCGCGCGGACATGCTCGAAGCCTTGATATTTCCGCAACGTTGACCACGATGAAAGCGTTGAAATCGTTGAACGCGCTCGGTTCCGGCCGCCCCGCCTCCAAACGGCTGTGGAAATCTCTGTTCGAGCCAACAGGGAAGTCCGATTCCCGAAAGTGCCTAAGATTTTCTGACGAAAGTACTAGTTTCCACCGCCATGCGGCACCTTGGTACTAGAACACTGCGCAAGTTGAATCGGCCTATCATCTTAAGATCCAGTTGATTACAGGAAATCCAGCGCTCCCACCCGCCCTCGCACCGCACTGGCACTTTTGCCCTGTTTGGCGTTCAGTGTGCAAGATTCTTCCCGGGGCGCGGCTACAGCCCTACTCAAGCTGAACTGGATACCGATGGCATCCGCCGCTGAAGCGAAGCTCTTACCTCTTACCCAAACGGTCGAGCTACCCCCTGCCCACATCTATTTTGGCCCGTCGGAGGCCATGCAAGCCGTTCGGCAACGCGTCGAGCGCGCCGCCGGGCTGAATGTCCCCATCCTGGTCCTGGGCGAAAGCGGCACCGGGAAGGAAGTTCTGGCTCGTTTTATCCACGAACGCTCCCCGTGGAGTCAGGGCCCTTTTGTCAAAGTGAATTGTCCGGCGATTCCCGCCACGCTGATCGAAAGCGAGCTCTTCGGATTTCAGAAAGGCGCTTTCACTGGCGCGCACGCCGCGAAACCTGGCCGCATGGAACTGGCGCTGGGCGGAACACTATTCCTCGACGAAATCGCTGAAATCGATTCGAGCCTCCAGGCGAAGTTGCTGCACGTCCTGCAGGATGGCCATTTCACGCGCATCGGCGACCACGAAGAAAGGCGCATGGACGCTCGCGTCATCTGCGCCACCAATCGCCTGCTGCATCAGGAAATTGCCCGCGGAGGCTTTCGCGCCGACCTCTTTTACCGCATCAACGTGATCACCATCACGCTGCCTTCGCTGCGCAATCGCCGCGACGACATTCCCTATCTCGTTGATTATCTCCGCCAACTTTACAACCGCCGTTTCCAGCGCGAAGCCGCGCCGGTTTCTCGCGAAGCGTTGCAGCTGCTTCAGCAGCGCGAATGGCCCGGGAATATCCGCGAGCTGGAAAATTGCATGGCGCGCTACGTGATCCTCGGCTCGGAAGAAGCCTTCCATTCCGATCGCGACCCCGGCGCGGACAAGAAACCCCTGCAGATTTCCTACGAGATGAACGAAGAAGGCAACATTCCGCTCAAGCACATCGCGCAGCAAGTTACTCGGCGCATGGAACACGACGTCATCTTGAAAGTCTTGCAGGCCAACCATTGGAATCGCCGCAGGACCGCCGAAGTCCTGAAAATCAGTTACCGCGCCCTGCTCTATAAAGTCCGCCAGGCCGGCCTCCCCGCCAAGCGGCCCGCGCGCGGTGCGGAGCCGACTGGCGAAGAACTAACGTAGCCCGCCCTCGATCAGTCAATCAGCAGTTCTGCACGCTAAACTGAATACCCTAAAGGGGTTTGGCGCGCCTCTCCTGCCAGATCTTGTGCATTACGGCAGGGTCCCCGCCTCGGGACCCTCCGAACAGGAGCCTGCCACGCCCGTGTCTGGTATGAAATCCGCTCCTCCATCTTTCTTGCCCATCCGCGCCAATTCCGCTAGCCTTAGCTACGATGGTTAAGGCGACCGCAAACTCCAAATTACTAAAGGTCTGCATTCTTTCTCCTCACCCCATGGTGCTGGAGGAATTTCGCCGCCTGCTTACGGAATCCACGTTCCAGATCATTATCCGACAGCTCGATTCCATGCTCGCGCCGGACCTGCGCAATCTGGAAGTTCCGCGCGCTTCTGTCTATGTGATTGACGCGCATGCGGCTCGCCAGGCCACCGGTGCATTGCTTGGCAATATCCTGGATCACAATGCTGCCGCGCGTCTGCTCGTCGTCGGCGACAATCTGAAGGAATCCGATA
The DNA here is from genome assembly GCA_963748395.1 of uncultured Acidobacteriota bacterium. GTDB lineage: Bacteria > Acidobacteriota > Terriglobia > Acidiferrales > UBA7541 > Palsa-295. The sequence goes on from CAVVIP010000003.1 coordinate 39,312, forward strand.
GCTATACGCTGCTTCGCCAGGGCGTCAAAGGCATCCTGAATTACAAGGAAGCCCGCGAGCAGTTGCCCCGCGCGCTGCCGCTGGTCGCTTCCGGCGGTTTCTGGGTGCCGCGTGAAGTTCTCTCGCGTTTCGTGGACTCAATTTTGAGCACCACCCAGGGGCGCCGTTTGCGTGGCGATTCTCCGGCTGAATTGAGCCGCCGCGAACAGGAAGTACTCGCCGGCCTGCTCGAAAATTTGGCGAATAAAGAAGTCGCGGATCGCTTGCACATCTCCGAACGCACCGTGAAGTTCCACGTCTCCAATCTACTCGCTAAATTCGGCGTTCGCCGTCGCGCGGACCTGATCCTGCTCTGCTACCAGCGCCGCGGCGCCGGCGTCTAATTCAGCGCTTCGCCATACCTGCTGCGCTTCGCTCGCTGTGACTCCCGCGTAGCTACGCTGCTATAATCTTCACGCGAACTCCGCCTGCGGAGTCTGCGCGCATCGAATGGCTACTTTCTCTCTTGAAAATTTCGGCTGTCGCGCCACCGAAGCAGATGCTGCGGCGATGCGTCGCGCCCTGCGCAGCGCTGGATTCACCTTGCTCGATCAGCACGCCACTTCCGACGTAGTAGTGCTCAACACCTGCACCGTGACCTCTGCCGCAGATTCGCAAGCGCGCGACGCCGTGCGCAAAATACATCGCGCGAATCCCGCCGCGCGCATCGTGGTCACTGGTTGTTACGCTCAGCGCGCGCCCGAAGACCTGGCCCAGCTTCCCGGGGTTTCCTGGGTGGTTGGAAATTCCCAGCAGACGGAAATTCCTCGCCTGCTGCGGGAATTGTTTGCTCCCGGCGCAGACACGCCGGGCGCAGCCGTCTCTGCCGCGAATTTTTCTCGTGAATCACTGGACTCCGCGTCCGCGCGAGATTTCGTTCCGCTCGCTACCCTCGACTCCGAACCCATGTCCCTCGCGCGCGGCCCGGCCAAAATTCTTTCCGGAGACATCTTCGCGCAGACCGCGATGCAGGTTAGTCCGCTCGAAGGCATCCCCGTCGATCGCACGCGCCCCATCCTGAAAATTCAGGATGGCTGCAACAATCGTTGCTCCTACTGCGTCATCCCATTCGTTCGCGGCAGCAGCCGCAGCCTCCGGCCCGACGATGTGCTGCAAGAAACGCGCAAGCTTGTTGATGCAGGCGCGAAGGAAATCGTCCTCAGCGGAATCAATCTCGGCTCGTACGGCCGCGATCTGGTGCCGCGTGTGGAATTGGCAGCGTTGGTGCGTCGTATTCTGAACGAAACGGCGCTGGACCAACTGCGCTTCAGCTCCATCGAGCCCCAGGACGTTACCGAGGATTTCGTCGCGCTCGTCTCAGAATCGCCGCGGATCGCGCAGCATTTTCACGTGCCACTGCAGTCCGGTTCAGACCGCATTCTCCGCGCCATGCATCGCTGGTATCGCGCCGCGCACTACGCGGAACGCATCCAGCTGATTCGCAACTTGCTGCCTGACGCAGCCATCGGCGCCGACGTGATTGCGGGCTTCCCCGGCGAAACCGACGAAGATTTTGCCGCCACTTTCGATTTCATCGCGCAGCTGCCCTTCACGTACTTGCACGTGTTCTCGTTTTCCGCGCGCCCCGGCACCAAAGCAGTGGATCTTGGCGCACCAGTCGCCGCCGCCGTCACACGCGATCGTGCCCGCGCTTTACGCTCCCTCGGCCAGCAGAAATCCGCGGCCTTCCGCGAATTGCAAGCGGGCCGAAGTACCCGCGCCCTCACCCTCGCGCGCGGCGGCGACACTTGGACGGAAGCTTTAACCGGCAATTATTTGAAAGTACGTGTGGAAGGCCGCCTGCCAGCGAATGTCTGGTGCGAGGCGCGCATCAGTCCCACGCAGCAAGAAGCGGAACACGAAGAAGTCTTCAGTTCTCGAAAATAACTTCAGCCAGCGCCAGATTCCCGCTGTGCGTAATCGTCAGCGAAATGTTTTTCACGCCCAGCCGCGCCGCAACTTCACCCGCCACGCCGTGCAGGCGCAGCGAAGGCTTACCTGTCGCTTCGCGCGTAACTTCAATATCCCGCCAGCGCACGCCGAACCGCCAACCCGTTCCCAGCGCCTTCATCGCAGCTTCTTTGGCGGCGAATCGCCCTGCGTAACGCTCGAATTTTCCGCGGTAGCTCTCGCAATACGCAACCTCGGCAGGAGTGTACAGCCGCTCCAGAATCGGCGCGCCATGCCGCGTCAGCGCCGCCTCGATCCGGTCAATCTCCGTGATGTCCACTCCCAGACCCACAATCACAATCGCCTCGCTTCCAAATCGTTCGGACAATTGCAAACCCTGCGCCGCAGCGCAATTATACCTATAATGAATGTGCGCCGCGATTCGGCGTGAGGCTCAAACGATCGAACATGCCCACTCGTCTTGCAAAGAAAAAATCGCCGCCGCGGAAAGCCCAGACGAAAACTCCGAATCGTTCCACGCAATGGAAGCTGCGCCGTAGCCGCGGTCTGCAAATCCTCGAATCGCCCGCGCTCGCACGCCTCGATTGGCTCGTGCACGGTTTCAGCACGCGTCCGGGCGGCGCAAGCGAGCTAGCCGCGAATCGCAACGCTCCCCACGCTAAGAAACACGCTGCGGCGGGAAAAGTCCTGAACCTCGGATTCACCGACTGGGATTCGCTCGCCCGCGTCCTGCAAAATCGCGCAAAATTCTTCGCCGCGCTGGGCGCCGGGAAAATGCGCGTCGTTGCCCTGCGCCAGATTCATTCCGACATAATTCACGTGGTTGGCGCTGCGGACTTCCCGCAAGGCGAACAAGCGCTGCAAGGCGACGCCCTGATCACCCGCGAGCCCGGCATCCTGCTCACCATTCAGACCGCCGATTGTATTCCCATCCTGCTGGCCGATACCAAACGGTGCGCCGTTGCCGCGATTCATTCCGGCTGGCGCGGCACCGCGCAGCGCATCGCAGAAAAAACTCTCGGCCGCATGCAAATGGAATTTGGCACCCGTCCGCAAGACGTGGTCGCCGCGCTCGGCCCGGGAATTGGTGGCGGCTGCTATGAAGTGGGCCACGAAGTGGTGAAAGAATTCACCGCAAAATTCCCGAACGCCCGCGATTGGTTCACAGGCCCATTCGACGCGCTCGAAAATGGCGATAACGATCCCAACTGGCTGCCCTGGCTCACCATGCGCCCGCCCGGCCATGCCCCGCCCGCTCCACGCGCCCATCTCGATTTGATCGCCGCAAATCGCGCCATTCTGGCGGGCGCGGGGATCGCAGACGAAAATATCTCCTCATCCGGCTTTTGCACCGCGTGCCGCAACGATCTTTTCTTCAGCTACCGTCGCGAACACACCACAGGCCGCCTGATGGCCGCGATCGGTATTCGTTCCTGATCCAAAAAAACTTCGACTAATTACGGGACTACCGCGCAGGAGAAATCTGCTCAAAAGAGGACGCCGCACCCGGCAGCGCGGCCGACTCCAGCAGCGCCAGTTGCCCGCAAGCAGCCATTACATCCTGCCCGCGCGAGTAGCGCACAAATGCTCGTACACCTTTCTCCTCGAGAATGTGCCGGAATTCCTCCGTGCGCGCCTCATCAGGCTTCTTGTACGGCAGCTCGCCCGGATTCCACGGAATCAAGTTCACCTTTGCGCGCAAATTTGCCAGCAACTTCGCCACCCGCCGCGCATCTTCCGGCGCATCATTAAAACCCCCCAGCAGCACATATTCAAACGTCAAATGTTCCCACGGGCGCAACGGATACCACGCGCACGCCGCCAGCAAATCCTCAATCGGATATTTGCGATTGATCGGCATAATCTTGTCGCGCTGCTCGTTCGACGATGCATTCAACGAAATCGCCAGCTTCGGCCGCACTTTTTCCCCGCCCAGCCGCTCGATCCCGGGAATAATTCCGCTTGTCGAAAGCGTCGTGTGCTTCGGCGTAATCGCCACGCCGTTTGGATCCAGCAGAATTCGCAGCGCCGCCATTACCGGTTCGTAATTCAAAAGTGGCTCGCCCTGTCCCATCAGCACCACGTTCGTCTGCGGCTTCAGGCTGGCGCGATTTTCTTCCAGCGCGATCAGCACTTGCCCAACAATTTCTCCCGCCGTCAGATTCCGTATCAGCCCCAGCGTCGCCGTCAGGCAAAAATGGCAATCCACGGCGCACCCGGCCTGCGTCGAAATGCAAATCGTCTGGCGATTTTCTTCCGGCATGAAAACCGTTTCCACCGTCGCGGGCTTCACACCCTTCCCTTCGCCACTCGCATCCGTCGCCGCCAACGCCAGCACGTAACGCACCGTGCCATCTCCCGACAGGTGACGCCGCACCACCTGCGGCAGCGCAATGCATGCCTCACGCGCCAGCCGCTCGCGCAGCGCCACCGGCAGATTGCTCATGCTCGCCACGTCAAACCGCCGCTCAGCATACAGAGCGTGGTAAATCTGCGCGCCACGATACCCTGGCTCGCCTAGCGTTTGCATGAGTGCGCGCAGCTCTTCCGCCGATTGGCCCAGCAGGTTTACCGGAACATGCGACTGGTTCGCAGGCATCTTACGATCATGATAACACGCAGCCGCGCGCCGATTTTCCGCCGCCACAGCGCCCCCGCAGCGATATAATGAAGCGTTTGAGATTTGCACCCACACCCACCAGGAGGCGCGCCCATGAGCACCCCTACGCCGGCGGAAAATAAAAAGCCGATGGAACTCGTCACCATTGATGAATGGGTGAAACAGCTCGGCGCCATTCCTGAAAAAGAATTCACCATTCCCCGCGTGCTCGAATTCACCGAGCGCAAAGCCATTCAGCCGGAGACCTTGGCTCCCTACCTTTTTTACGCCAATAGCCATTACACCCGAAATCTGATCTACAAATGCGAGCTCTTTGAAATTCTCGCCATTTGCTGGAATGTCGGCCAGGTCAGCCGCATTCACAATCATCGCGGACAGAATTGCTGGATGGTCACCCCCATCGGCCGCCTGCGCGTGCAGAATTTTCGCGTCGAAAATCTCGATGCCGCGCACGGCAGTTGCAAACTGGTTCCCTCCGATTCCTACATTATGGACGCGACGCATCCCGCCGTCGTCCGCCCCGAAGAGCCTGTGCATCAGGTGCAGAATCTGGCGGAGTTCAATCAGCCCTCCACCAGCGTGCACATTTATTCTTACCCGTATGATTCCTGCGAAGTGTATTCCATGGATAAAGGCGCCTACGCCGACGTACCGCTGCATTACTCCAGCGAATACGGCAAGCTCTCGCCCGACGAAAAACTCATCTAGAGCTGCCGTGAATCCAGCAGTCTCACGCCGCGCCATCCGCGGATTTGGGCGCCGCGCCCTGGTTCACAATCCGCAATAAAACAATCGTCGCCGCCATGACATTTATAGCCTCGCCATGCCACAATGGAATCAGACAGGGACAATGCCCGACACAAATCACAGGGTCCAGACGGAAGCCCTTCCGAACGGGCTCGTCGTCATTACCGAGCCGATGGAGCACGTGCACTCCGTTTCCGTGGGCATATGGCTGCGCACCGGTTCGCGCTGCGAGCCGCCCGGCTTGAACGGCATTTCCCATTTCATCGAGCACATGGTTTTCAAAGGCACCTCGCGCCGCACCGCTGAAGATATCGCGCGCGAAGTTGATAGCGTCGGCGGGATGCTTGACGCCTTCACCTCCAAGGAAATGGTCTGCTTCAATACGCGCGTCCTCGATGAACATCTGCCCAAAGCCTTCGACGTCCTGGCGGACATGGTTCTCGATCCGAAATTTGCTGAAGACGAAATCGACCGCGAAAAATCCGTCATCCTCGAAGAAATTCGCATGACCCAGGACAATCCGGAAGACCTGGTCCACGAACTCTTCACCCAGAATTTTTGGTCGCCGCACGCGCTGGGCAAGCCAATCCTCGGCACGCCCGAAACCGTCTCCGCTTTCTCTCGCGATACGTTGCGCACCTGGTTCAAGCAGCGATACGCGCCGAATAATATGGTCATCACCGCCGCGGGCCATCTCACCCACGCGCAGCTGCTGGACTTGGTTTCGGAACGTTTCGCCAAAGGCACCTCTGCCGGCGAAGACGCGGCGGAAGCTACGCCGCAGGCCGCATCGCACGTCACCTTGCGCACCAAGCATGAGCTCGAGCAGGTTCACATCTGCATGGGCGTCCCCGCGCTGCCCATGACCGATCGCCGCCGCTTCGGCGTCGCCGTGCTTAACAACGTTCTCGGCGGTGGCATGTCTTCGCGCCTCTTTCAGAATATTCGTGAGCGCCAGGGCCTCGCCTACGCCATTTTCAGCGAACTCAATTCCTATCGCGATGCCGGCGCGCTTTCCGTTTATGCCGGCACTTCGCTGGACACTGCTGCGCAGCTGGTCCGCTCCGTGCTCGATGAATTCCGGCGCCTGCGCGATGAACCCCTCAGCGCCCCGGAACTGCGCCGCGCGAAGGACCATCTGAAAGGCGCCACGCTCTTAGCTCTCGAAGGCAGCGGCCAGCGCATGAACAGCCTCGCGCGCTATCACATGTATTTCAAACGCCACTTCACGGCGCAGGACCTGATCGCCCTCCTCGAAAGCGTCACCGTGGAAGACGTGCAGCAACTCGCCCGCGAATTCTTCCAGCCCGGCCGCATGGCCGCCTCCGTCGTCGGCAACCTCAACGGCTTTCAGCTCACCCAGGACCAGCTCGCCATCTGATTTTTTGAATTCCTGAAGCGGACCAATTCGAGTGAACGAGGCACGTCTAGTTTCTCTTGCGCGACTTCGTATTGACGCCAGCGCGCCACTTTGCCATCATCCCATTGCGGTGTTGCGCGCAACCATTTGCCGTTGTTGACGCGCGCCGCGGGGGAAGCGTATCTCGTTTCGCGTATCCATTCTGGCGTCGGGCAGCACGGGCAACTCCACGTTGCTCGAATCGGGGTGCACGACTCTTCTGATTGACGCCGGCCTCGGCAAAAAAGAAATGTTGCGCCGCTTCGAAGCTCTGGGCCGCGCGCGTCCTGAAAAAGTGGACGGCATCCTGGTCACCCACGAGCACAGCGACCACTCCAACGGTCTCGCGCAAATGTCCCGCGAGTGGAAATGTCCCGCGTACCTCACCGCGCCGACCCATCGCGAAATTCAGAAAATGTTTGGCGACGGCCCGAAAACCAAAATCGAGCGCGTTGAATACATCCGCCCCGGAATTAAATTCGTAATCGGCGACATCGAAATCACCGCCTTCACCATTCCACACGATGCCGCCGACCCCGTCGGCTACGCATTCTGCGCCAACGGAAAAAAAGTCGCCATCGTCACCGACCTCGGTTACATGCCCGAGCTGGTAAAACATCACCTGCGCGAAGCTGACTTCCTCATCCTCGAATCCAATCACGATCTGGAAATGCTGAAAGTCGGCCCCTATCCCTGGTACATCAAGCAGCGCGTCATGAGTCGCACCGGCCATCTTTCCAATTCCATCGTCAGTGAATTTCTTGCGGATTCCGAAGTTTTCGATGGACGTGCGCGCCACCTTGTCCTCGCGCACGTTTCCGAGCAGAACAACACTCCCGATCTAGCCCGCATCTGCGCCGAAGAAGCTCTTGGCCGCCGCCCCGGCGAATTCGCCTTTCGCGGCACCCTGCACGTCGCCTCCCAGCGAATTCCCCTGGGCCCGTTCGAGCTCTAGCCTCTCCGATTCCACCCCCTAGCGCGATTCTTCGCGCTGCGCCAAACTGCTGTAGAACAAATCATGCACCACGCGCGTTCGTCCGGTCGCCAGGTCCGCGTCTCGCACAATTTCCAGTCGCGCGTCGAATAAGTTCTCGGCATTCATCGCAACTCCCGGCGCCACTTCAATCTGCACCAAGTTCGTGCCGCGGTGTCCTTCGCTGGCGATCTGCTGCAAGCCACTGCACTGATAGCACAATCCCTCTTTATTGATCAGCGCGCAAAGTCCGTGGTAATCCTCGATCATCTTCGCGCGCGCCGCCGAAAGCCTGTGGCGGAACACCGGCTCAGAAACCCCCAGGATCCCTGCCGCTTCCTCTCCGGTAAATCCCAGAACTTCCTTCAGCATCAACGCGGCCTGTTCTTCCGGCGGCAACGTACGCGCAATGCACGAAAAACAAAACGCGATGTGCTCGCGAATTTCGAAGCTGAATTCGGGCTGCTGCATAAAAGCGGTGAGCCCCTCGACCTGCTGCGGATCAGCTGTGGCTTCCTTCTCGCCGATCAGTTGCGCCTCCACGCGCCAGCGCTTCTTCGCCCGTAAGTGGTCCAGACAAACGTGTGTCGCAATCCCGAAGAGCCAGCTCTTGAACCGCGCCTCACCGCGATAAGTTCGTATTCCCTCCAGCACGCGCACCAGCACGTCCTGCAACAAGTCTTCCGCGTCCTGCCGCAACATCACCATCCGGTAGATGTAGCCGAAAAGCGGTTTGCGCCACGGCTCCACGAGCGACCCGAACGCCAGGCTGTCTCCTTGCCGCGCCTTTTCAACTAGCTGCGTTTCTTCCTGCAATGCAATTTCGGGCAGCGGATTCACGGCCATTTCACTCTCCCCAAAATTAACTGAGCCGCGCCAGTTTACAACGGCATGCCAAACCGGCGCGGCTCCCCACTTCGACGACGACTTACGACTGCATCAGTGGTTGGGCCAGCTGTAAGCGATTGCCGGAAGGATCGCGAAATGTCGCCAGCCTCACGATGCCGGGAATATCTTCGATCTTCCCCTCGAATTTCACGCCACCCGTTTCCAATCGCTTCCGTTCGCGCTCGATGTCCTCCACTTGCAGCACGATCGTCGCTCCCGGCTCCTTCCCGGCATGCGGGTTCACTGCGATGCCGATGCTCTCTTCGCCTTCCGCCCCTGCGAACTCCGCCCACTGCTGCGCTTCGAACGTTTTCTTCAGACCAAGCACGTTGCCGTAAAACTTCTTCGCACCTTCGAAATCGTTCACGCTGAACCAGGAAAGTTTCACTCTCATCGATTTGCTCCTTGTATTGAATTTGGCCTGCTGTGTAGTTAGTCGTTCGGCCTGCATATTTCCGCCAAACTCATGAAACGAAGTCGTTTGCGTGCCACCCGAGAACCCCATCCTCACGCTTCACGCAGCCGCGCAAATTCGGGTATGATGGCGCAGGGAAGTTGCCCCGCCGTTTGTTGGATTTCATGTGGCTGTTTGTTCGCTGATGATTTTCCCGAGCGAGCAACTGCCTTAGGAGCCACGATTGATCGCACGCTATACCCGCGCGGAAATGGGCCGCGTCTGGAGCGATGAAAATCGCTTTCAGAAGTGGCTGGAAGTCGAATTGGCCGCCAGCGAAACGCTTGCCGAAGCCGGCGTCGTCCCGCGCCAGGCTGCTGCCACACTCCGTCAGCGCGCCCGCGTGGACGTTGCGCGCATCAATGAAATCGAAGCTAAAGTTCGTCACGATGTGATCGCCTTCACCATCGCCGTGCAGGAATCCGTCGCTGACCCTGAAGCCGCGCGCTGGCTGCATTACGGCCTCACTTCCAATGACGTGGTGGACACAGCGCAAGCGCTCCTCATCCGTGAAGCTTCCCACCTCATCGAGAAAAAAATCGAAGCCCTCGCCGATGTTCTGGAAAAACGCGCCTGGGAATTTAAAGACACGCCGGAAATCGGCCGCACCCACGGCATTCACGCCGAGCCGATCACCTTCGGTCTGAAGATCGCCAATTGGTACGCGGAAAATCGCCGCGATTTCGCGCGCTTTCAGGTCGCTGCGCAACAAATCGCCGTGGGCAAAATTTCCGGCGCCGTCGGTACCTGCACGCATCTCGGCCCGGAAATTGAACAGAAAATCTGTCATCGTCTCGGCCTTGCCACCGCTCCCATCACTTCGCAAGTAATCGAACGCGACCGCCACGCGCAATATCTCTCCACGCTCGCGATCGTTGCCGCATCGCTCGAACGCATCGCGCTGGAAATTCGCCACCTGCAGCGCACGGAAGTACGCGAAGTCGAAGAACCCTTCGGTGGTGAGCAGCGCGGAAGCTCCGCGATGCCGCACAAGCGCAATCCCGTCTCCAGCGAACAGATCTGCGGTTTGGCTCGCGTGGTGCGCGCCAATTCTCTCGCGGCGCTGGAAAATGTCGCGCTCTGGCACGAACGCGATATTTCTCACAGCTCAGTCGAGCGCGTCATTCTTCCCGACTCCACGATCCTGGTGGACTACATGCTCCACCGCACCACCGAAATCGTTTCCAATATGAAGGTTTTTCCCGAACGCATGCTCCGGAATCTCAACGCCACACAAGGCTTGGTCTTTTCCGGGCAGTTACTACAGGATTTGGTCGAACACGGTGCCCCGCGCGAGGACGCTTACAAATGGGTGCAAGCCCACGCCATGGCCGCATGGGAATCAGAAACCAGCTTTCAAGACCGCGTCGCCGCTGACCCCAACATCCGAAAATTCCTCGACCAGCAGGCCCTCGCGCACACTTTCAATCTTCATCGCCAATTGCGCGCCGTGGATGCCATCTTCCTCCGCGTCTTCGGCGCCAAATCCGCCGTTGCCGTTTAGTTTTCTTCGTCGGCTTTCATCGCCCGCAAATTGACTTTGGCGAAACGCGGGAATACAGTCCCGTGACCTCGGCTCGCTGCGCTCTCCTCGCGCCGGCCCGGGAATTTATCTCAGGAAACTCTCCATGACGCCGGCCCGCAGTTCGCATCGCAAGCCGCTCGCTGCATCTTTGCTGCTGTTGCTCTGCGCCTGCGTCGTTTTTCCGGACGAATGGCGGCCGCGTCATCCGCTCGTGTTGCCTCCGGACGCGCCGGACCTGGGCGCTGTAGCCGCGCCCGGCGATGTTTTTCTTCCCGGCCCCGAAAATCCCGAAAAAGCCGCCAAATGGCTCGCTGGCATCAAGAAATGGCGCAAAGACCGCATCGCCGAATTTCGTTACGACGGCGCGCTCTACAACCGCCCCGACCTCGCCTGGACCCAGCACGTTTTTTCCCAGTGCCAGGTGCTCGTCTGGGATCGCTCCTTTTACGATCCCGAAAAACGCAAATACACGGTGGAAACTTTTCTCGCGGACCTCGAGCGCCGCATCGGCCCTATTGACGCCGTGCTGATCTGGCCGGCGTATCCGAATCTTGGCGTCGACGACCGCAACCAGTTCGATTTGCTCCGCGATCTACCCGGAGGAATTTCCGCGCTGCGCCAGATGGTCGACGAGTTTCATCGCCGCGGCGACCACGTATTCTTTCCGGTTCTGGCGTGGGACAACGGCACGCGCGACGAAGGCTCGCCGCCATCCACCGTGTTTCCGCAGTTGCTCAAAGAAATCGGCGCCGACGGAATTAATTTCGACACTCTGGATAGCCCGCCCCAGGAATTCCGCATTTCCTCCGACGCGATCGGCCATCCCCTCGCGCTCGAGCCGCAATTCGCCATACACGACGCTTCGCTCGCCTGGAGCAACATCAGCTGGAATGATTGGGTCACATGGGAAGACGTCGCCTACCCGTTCGTTCCCATGGTCAGCAAATCGAAATGGCTCGAGCCGCGCCACACCGTCAACGTCACAGATCGTTTCACGCGCGACAAAACAGACAGCCTGCAACACGCGTTCTTCAACGGTGAAGGCTACGCCACGATCGAAAACCTTTGGGGCTTTTGGTACGGCACCACACCGCACGATGCCGAAACGATCCTGCGCATCACCAAAATCGAGCGCGCGTTTCCGGAAAATCTCTCGAGCGAAAAGTGGGAACCGCATGTTCCAACATTGCAATCAGGCGTCTTCGCCAGCAGCTTTCCCGCAGCGAATTCCACGCTCTGGACGATTGTGAATCGCAATGAGTACGACGTCACCGGGGAAGAACTTCGCCTGCCGGTTCAAGCGGGTGTGCGTTACTTCGATCTGTGGCACGGAATCGAATTGCTTCCCCGCGTCAGCGGCTCGCAAGCCACGCTCTCATTCACGATTGACGCCCAAGGATTCGCCGCAGTCCTCGCCACCGCGGAAAATCCCGCCCCCGCTGCGCTGCAATCTCTGCTCAACGATATGGCCGCGCGTTCCGCCCAGCCACTCGCAGCATTTTCGCGCCAGTGGAAATTTGTCCCGCAGACCATGGTCTTGTCCGCGCCAACGAAAGCGACCAACGCGTCTCCGCCCGGCATGTTGCGCATCCCAGAAGCCGACTACGATTTCGCGGTGCAGGGAATTGAAATCGAGGGCGGCAATGATCCCGGCGTGGATGTGCAATATCCCTGGGAGGATGCGCCGCGGCGTTACCACCGCAAACGCATGCACATTCCCAGTTTTTATATTGACCGCACTCCCGTCACCAATCGGCAGTTCAAGGAATTTCTGGACGCGACGAATTACCATCCTGCCGACGACCACAATTTTCTGCGCGATTGGAAGAACGGGACGTTCCCTGACGGCTGGAGCACCAAGCCGGTAACCTGGGTTTCCATCGAAGACGCGCGCGCATACGGCGCATGGGCCGGCAAGCGCCTGCCCCACGATTGGGAATGGCAATACGCGGCGCAATCCGCCGATGGCCGCACCTACCCTTGGGGAAATGATTGGGACGCGCAAGCCGTTCCGCCCGCCGAGCACGGTCGCGTGATGCGTGCGCCGGCAAACGTCGACGCCTACGCCATAGGTGCGAGCCCCTTCGGCCTGCTCGACCTCGAAGGCAACATCTCGCAGTGGACCGACGAATTTCGCGACGAACACACGCGCGCCGCCATCATACGCGGTGCCGCCTCCTACCAGCCGCGCGGCGCCGTCTGGTATTTCCCGCAGACTTACCGCCTCGACCAGCATCAAAAATATTTATTGATGTCGCCCGGCCGCGATCGCTCCGCCACAATCGGTTTTCGCTGTGTCGCAGACGCGCAGTAGCGCGCCATTCGCTGGATTTTTGCGGATCACTTCAGCTATGTCCGGGGCAAAAAAAAGGCCGCGATCGAAATCGCAATCTTAGTATGGAAGAGATTTTGTAGCGGCCGCTCTGTCCCGCGTTTTTCGGGACAGAGCGGGCATCTTTAGGTTTCGATTCAGAGTAACGACTACTGCACTCTCTGTATGTACCGCGCCTCGGAAGTATCCACCTTGATCTTGTCGCCGTTCCCAACAAACGGCGGAACGTTCACGATCAAACCAGTCTCCAGCTTGGCCGGCTTCATCACCGCGCTGGCCGTCGCTTTCTGGATGCTTTGCTCCGTCTCTACCACCGTCAGATCCACCGTGTCCGGCAGCAGCACGCCAATCGGCTTGTCGTCGTAATATTCGATTTTCACCGGCAGATTGGGAATCAGGTAATCCCTGGTGTCGCCCACAATATCGTTCTGCAGCGCCAGCTGTTCGTAATTTTCCGTGTTCATGAAGTGGTGCGTATCGCCGTCGCTGTAGAGATACTCGAACTGGATTTCGTCCACCACCACTTTTTCCAGCGTTTCCTCAGCGCGGAACCGGAAGTCCAGCATGTTGCCATTGCGCAGGTTGCGCATCTTGGTCTGCATCGAACCGCGCTTATTCCCCGGCGTGCGGTGGTCCACGCTGTACACCACGCACAGGTCGCCCTCGTGCTTGATGATCATTCCCGGGCGTAGTTGCGTTGCCTTAATCATTTCCTGCTCCTGAATTCTGGTCTGGAATTCCCCGCACTTGTCCCACTTCGTCTCGCGCAGGGCAGTTGTAGGGTGTCGCTCGCCCGCAACGTATGGCGTTGGGCGTCTCGCACGTGCTCAGCAAAATCGCCGGACACTCCTTCGGCGCGCATTTTACCGGCCGCCGAAACGAGTATTATAGCGGCCGACGCCGCGCACGGTCAAACCGGCAATTCCACCCACGAATCGCAGATACTCCCAGCGCGCAGGCGACCAAAAAAGGCAGTCAGCTAATTAAAATTGTAGCCAATTTCCCAAAGAAACATGTGATTGCCGCTAGTCACGCCCGAATTCCCGATCTGATAAGCGCCGTACAGCGTCAGCTTTGAAGTAACCTTTATGATCGCGCCGGGGTTTACGTACCCGACCGCCTGCTTCCCGGTGTACCACTCGGCGGCCACCGTCACGTGGTCGTTCACGCGCTGCTCGAAGGTAAACTGTCCGCCGGCGCGATTGGCGTTCGCCACCACGTATCGCGTAAAGTCGTAGCCGCCAAAACCAATGCGCGTGCCTTCCTTCCACTCCTTCGCGAATGATGCATAAGCGTAGTTTCCGGCGTTGTACGTTCGTTGGTGCACTGGAAAGTACAAATCATCGCCAACGTAGAACGACCATCCCGTGGCTTCACTCTTCCAGATCCGCCATTTCACCGTCGGCGAAATTTCCAGCAGCCCCAGGGTAGGCGCGCTCAGCCCGTCGAAGTTCACGCCAACTTCGATTTGGTGCCCGATGCCAATCACCACACGCGGCGTAAAAGTGGCCAAGGGATCCACCACGCGCACGGTGCCATCGAGTTCACCATAAACTTTTCCGGAGTCCAGTATGTCGGCGTTCGGCACGTCAAACACGGTTTCCTGCCCGTAGGCGTGCGAGACTGGCAAGAAAATGAAAAGAAGCGCGAAGAACTTCAGAGAGCCGATTGTTCGCCGTGGCCGCAAGGTCACCTAGCATAACCCGTCTGGATGTCCGTTGCTCATCCGTACGTGATTCTGCGCAGCGTCACGCGCGCAATATTATTTCCCGGTGTAAACCACTCGCCAGATGGTATTCGTTCCGTCGTCGGTCACCAGCAGCGACCCGTCAGGAGCCACGGTTATTCCCACCGGCCGCCCCCATGCGTCCCCATTCGGCAGCACGAACCCCGTAACGAAATCCTCATATTCTCCGCTGGCGTGGCCAGTCTGGTGCAGCGGCACGCGAATCACTTCGTAACCGGCGCGTGACGATTTGTTCCACGAACCATGCTGCGAAGAAAAAATGTCGCCCTGATATTCCGCCGGGAATTGTTTCCCTTGATAGAAAGTCAATTCCAGCGAAGCGTTGTGCGGTTGCAGCAGTACGTCCGGCGTGATCACTTTATCCTTCAGCTCCGGATGCTTCCCGTCGTGCCGCGGATCCTGATTGCCGCCCATGTACCACCACGGCCAGCCGTAAAACCCGCCTTCCTGCACGTGCGTAATGTAATCCGGCACCAGATTGTCTCCCAAGCCGTCGCGTTCGTTCACCGAGCACCAAAGTTCGCCGGTCGTAGGATTGAACGCCAGCCCTCCGCCTGCGTTGCGTATGCCGTAGGCATAAACGCGCTGGCCGGTGCCGTCCGGATTGAATTCCAGTATGTCGGCGCGATTTTTTTCCGCGGGAGTCGTGTCCGGGTCATCCACGTTGGAGCCCGATCCCACGCCGACCAGCATATTCTTTCCGTCCGGCGTGAACAGCACCGAGCGCGTCCAATGACTCGGTTTGCCGGGAACATCCACAATATGCTGCTGCGGGCCGCGCGCCTTCATATCTCCGTTCTGATACGGAAAGCGCACGATCGAATCCACATTTCCGATGTAAACCCACTGCGGATCGGGGCCCGGCGGATAAAACGCAATTCCGTACGGTTGCTTCAGCCCCGTCGCAAACGTTTCCACCTGTTGCGGCTTGCCATCGGTCGTGATGCCGCGAAACACCTTCACGTCGCCCGCGCTGCTTTCCGCCACGAAAAAATCCCCGTTCGGCGCCGTGATAATCAGCCGCGGATTTTTTAGTCCGCTGGCATATTCCTGAACCGCGAACCCTGGCAGAGCTTGCGGCCATGCGTCGTTCGGCCGCGGCACCAGCTTCGGGCCATTGTCCGCGGACTTCGTCGCGTAAGGTTTCGGCAGGTCCGCGACTGTGATCTTGCGCACGGTGCCGGGCTTTTCGTAACGATAATCCGTGAAGGGCGCGGTTGGCGGCGGGGCTGTGGATGCTGCGCTGCTCGTGGGCGTCGCAGCGCCAGGATGCCAGGTTGGCAGCGGAGGATGCGGTCCGCCGAGCGCTTTCACATACGTAACCACCTGCCAGCGCTGCTGCTCGCTCAATGTCGTCCACGCCGGCATCCCGTTGTTCGGATCTCCCTGCGTGATGAACCAGAAAATCGCGCCGTCAGTCGCGCTCTGCGCCGGTCCCTTGGCCAGTGCCGGAATATTGCCGGTGCCCTCGCCCTGTTTTCCATGGCACGCCGCGCAATGTTGCGCGAATTCGTTTGCGCCCGCCTGCGCTGCTGCGCGCTTGCCTGCATACGGGTTCTTCGTCTGCTCGGCGGCCGCCGGTGCGTTATGGAAGGAGGCGGTTTGCGCGCTGATGGGCAAGCACACACCGATTCCCGCGAGTAGAAGTAAGGATAGGTGTCGGATTAAGACGTAAGCACTGCTCCTCGAGCTCCCTGTTCTCACCGAGTTCAAGAGTTCCTCCCAAGCGATGGTGGATACATTTTATCTTCGATTCCGCGTCCTGTTCTTTGGACTCGCCCCGCGCATTTTATGTTACATCGTCAGTCACCGCGTAGAAAAAGCAGCAGACTCCAGACCGCCATGTGAGCGCGGTGTTCGCGTCACTTTCCCGAAGTATCTCGAGGCGGCATACACGCTCATTACACCGAATCTGCGAATTTCACGGAAAACTGCTTGTTTCGGGCCGCATTGCAGCCTGCGCTATGCTGTTGACTAGATAGGCGCTTGCTCGAAGATATCCGCGGATACTCGATTTTCTCGTGCACTTTCCCCGCAACTGTGTTATTCTTCTTTTGCGCTTAATACCTCGGTTGTGTTGTGCGGCCTCTGGTGAGCAGTTGATCTGAGATTACCCGCCCTTCAGTTCTCTCCGTACGTCTTCAGCGTAATTTAAAACAAAGACTGGCAAGACCAGTTTGCTGTGCCCGCACCCGATGTGTGCAGTACGTGTGTGCGCGCCGCGACGGCTTACGCCAGATAGAAGGCAACACCAAGATGGATAGTATTACAGAAACATTTTCACAAATGGCGATCTCCGCTTATACCAAAGAGCGGCTGGCATTCGCCAAGTTCTCGATTCCTACGCCTGTGCAGACTGCGGCGATCCCGCAAGCACTGGCTGGGAAAGATGTGCTGGCAACTGCGCAGACCGGCACCGGCAAGACGCTCGCGTTCCTGATTCCAGTGATGGAGCGCATGCTGCAGGAAAAAACGCCCGGCATCGCGGCGCTCGCGCTCGTTCCTACGCGCGAACTGGCGATGCAGGTCGTCGAGCAGTACAACGCGTTGCGCGGCAAGCAACTCGGCCCCGCGGCGCTGGTCGTCGGCGGATTGTCCGAAGGGCAGCAACTCACCAACCTGCGCAAAGGCGCGCGGCTGGTGGTGGCGACTCCCGGACGATTGGAAGATTTCCTCTCGCGCAAGCTCGTGCATTTCCGCGATCTGCGCGTGCTGATTCTCGACGAAGCCGATCGCATGCTGGACATGGGATTCCTTCCCGCGATTCGCAGAATCGCATCAGTGCTGCCGAAAGAACGGCAGACGCTGTGCTTCTCCGCGACGCTCGAAGCTTCCGTCGTGCATCTCGTGAAGGACTACATGCGGAATCCGGTGCGACTGGCATTCGGGTCCGTGCTGAAGCCCTCCGAGAATGTCCGCGTGCAGGCTTTCGAAGTTGCGAGCGACCGAAAACTGCCGCTCCTGCATCGTTTGCTCGCCAAGGAAACAGGCCGCTGCCTCATCTTCACGCGCACCAAGCGTGGAGCCGAGCGGCTCTCGATTACTTTGAGTCGCGACGGATTCGCCGCTTCCACGATTCACGGCGGGCGCACGCAGTCGCAGCGTACCGCAGCCTTGACGGGATTCCAGCAGGGACGCATACGCGTTCTGGTGGCAACCGACCTGGCTTCGCGCGGCATTCACGTGCAAGACATCGCGCACGTGATTAACTACGACTTGCCGGACATCGCCGAGAACTTTATCCACCGCGTCGGACGTACTGGACGCGCGGGCGGACACGGCGTAGCTTCCACGCTTTTCGGCCGCGAGCAGCGCTCCGAGCTGATGGCTCTGGAACGCACTCTCGGCATCAAGATGGAGCGCATGCGCGCGGAAGGCGACCCGGGAGAGAAACAACCTCCCGCGGTAAAGAGCGCGCTGGAACGTTTTCAGTCCAACACCAAATCACGCATCGGCCAGCTTCCAGGAGAAATCCTGCAAGCGCAGGTGTAATACCGGCCCCAAATCGGTGAGCAGCGCGGCGTTGCAAAACGCGGCTGCGTCCGGAGACAAAGCAAGGTTTTGATTTAGAAAGTTGCAGACAGAAAGCAGAACGGCGGTCCCGCACAGCGGGGCCGCCGTTTTTATTTGTGCAGCGTTAAAATCCCGGCGCGCCGGTGGAGGCTGGGCGCACTTCGCCGGATTCCACGCCGAAGCGCAGGCGCTCGAAGTAAGTTTGCGCGAGTGACATCAGGCCGGTGTAGAGGTAGCCCCACACGAAAAGCAGCAAAAAGGGCACGGTAGCGTAATTTTCATTTTGCAGCGCGTAGACCACGGCTGCGGCGAAGTACAGCCCCAGCAGAACTTCCGCGAAGGGCATCCACCCGGCGCTCTTGTGATATTTTTTCTTGGCCCATACGCCATCGCCCTGCGCGCCCGCTTCCACGCGATATTTTGGCGTGCGCACGAAATCCGATTTCACGCCGACGATCGCTTCGATCACCGCCAGAGCGTTGCGCACGGAAAGTCCAATGCCCACGGCCATCACGAACGGCAGATACAAAAATGTGCGCTTCCAGGTTTTCGGATAGAGAGCGCGCTCGGCCGCTAGATAAAACGACGAAATCGAACACGTGGACGCCAGAAACAGCGGCAGATCAATCACCAGCACCTGGAACCATCCCTGGTAGAACCGCACGATCATCGCCGGCAGCAAAATCATGGACATCACTACCATCAGCGGATAACTGATGTTGGCCGTCAGATGAAAGAAAGCCTCGGCCTTCACGCTGCCCGGAACGTTTGCGCGCATCACGCGCGGCAGAATTTTCTTGGCCGTCTGCATCAATCCCTTGGCCCAGCGCGCTTGCTGCGATTTGAACGCGTTCATCTCCACCGGCAGCTCGGAAGGGCACTCAATTTCCGGCAGATACACGAAGTGCCAGCCGCGCAATTGCGCCCGATAAGAAAGGTCGGTGTCTTCGGTCAGCGTGTCGTGCTGCCAGCCGCCAGCATCTTCGATCGCCACGCGCCGCCAGATGCCCGCCGTGCCGTTGAAATTGAAAAAGAGGCCGCTGCGGAATCGCGCCGAATGTTCGACGACGAAATGTCCGTCCAGCAGAATGGCTTCCACTTCGGTGAGCGCCGAATAATTGCGGTTGATGTAACTCCAGCGTGTCTGGGCCATGGCCAGCTTGGGATCGGCGAAATACGGCACGGTGCGCCGCAGAAAATCCGGCGGCGGAATGAAATCCGCGTCGAAAATAGCGACAAATTCTCCCAGCGCGGTCTTCAATCCTTCCTGTAACGCGCCCGCTTTGAATCCTTCGCGATTGTCGCGATGGATATAGCTGATCGGCAGGCCTAGGCCTTGGTAGCGCTCGACGCAGTTGCGCGCCACTTCCTGCGTTTCGTCGGTGGAATCGTCCAGCACCTGAACATCCAGCAGCTCGCGCGGATAATCGAACGCCGCGATCGCTTCTACCAGCCGCTCGATCACATAGCGCTCGTTGTAAATCGGCAGCTGCACGGTAACGCGAGGCCATTGTGTAAGTTCGGGAGGTGGGCCCGCAACGCGTTTGCGATTTTTGTAATAGTTGTAAACCAGCGCGTAACGATGAATGCCGTACATCGCCAGAATGGTCATCACGAAGAAATACGGCAGCATGATCGCGAAATCGAAAGTATTCAGCTGGTACAGCCCGCGAAAAGGATTCAGCTGGGCATCCGTATTCCGGCGCCAGTAGTCAGAAAGAGGATTGCTGCCTGACGTTGACCATGTAAGCGCCAGACACGCCGCCTGCGACGCCGCATTGTAAAGCCAGATCACTGAGTACGTTCCTCCGGGGCTAACTACGACACAAAAAGCGCAAACGCGATAACGATTTGAGAGCCTGGGATCGCTGGGGAGTCGCCAAGCTAAGCACATGATTATACGGTGGTAAGGCGCAGTGTCAACGAAGTAGATGAGCAGGCCAAACTGTGCCGAAGTGAAGCATGATTGGCGGGCTGAGATTAATGGCCCGCAGCCCGCGATCCGCTTCACAGGACCGGCGGGATGAGCTGCTCAACCAGAAGCCGCTCGCGACCCCACGTTTTCTTGACATTTGCGGTTCCTCGGCTACGATGAAAAGAGAACGGCTTCGGAAGCCGGAGGATTCAGTCGTGAACATCGAAATCCGCGATGCGACCCTTGAGGCCAGACTCCGAAAACAGCTTCAGGCAACCGGCTCCGGTAGCGTGGAGGAAGTATTGCTGCGATTACTGGAGACTCAGGAAGAGCAGGATCGTTGGCTCTTGGAAAATCGGGACACGATCAATGCGCAGATCCGGCGCGGCATCGAGCAGCTCGAGCGTGGCGAAGGAATCCCGGACGACCAGTTGGATGCTCATCTAGCGAGACTGAAAAACCAGGATTAAATGAGCGTGCGCTTCGTTCTAGCGCCGCAGGCCGCGCTCGACCTCATCGAAATCTGGCAGTACATCAAAGAACAAACCAACGTTACGACAGCCGACCGCGTTGAATCGGCCATCCGCGAAAGAATTGCTATTTTGGCGGGAGCTCCTGGCGCCGGACACCACCGCAAAGATTTGACGGACCAGAATGTGAAGTTCTTCCCAGTCTATTCCTACTTGATCGTCTGTCGGCCCGGGACAATACCGCTGCAAATCGCTTCCATTCTTCACGGACGCCGGGACGTGGAACAAATTCTAAAGGGCCGCTTGTGAACCACGCCGCGAGTTCTCGCACTCTAAAATAACTCGGACAGTCCACCCGATTCTCGCCGCCATTTGACAGGCGCATGGCGCGCTCTTACCATGGCTGCGGTTACGCCGCGTCGAGGATTGGCGTGGCTCAGGAGAAACACTTTGATGAATGCGCCGAGAAATCGCCTGCCATTTGCGTTAGTAGTCGTGGTGTTGATGGGGGCGGGACTGGCGTTGCTTGCGGGGCAATTTCTGGCGCTGGGTGAAGTCCACGCAGCCCGTACGTCGTCCGTCGCACGTGCTATTCCGCAGCGCGGGTCAGATGATCCGCGGCTGGCCAAGGCTTATCGCTTCGAGCGCGGGGGATGGATCTACGTGCACCTGGAGGGCTCGCCGCACGACATCGGATACCAGCACGGATATTTGCTGGCGACGGAGATTGCCGACGGGTTCGCGGCGGCCAGCTTGGAGATGACCCACAACAGCAATCGCGACTGGGATTTTTTCCGGCGCGCGGCGCGAGAAATGCTCTGGCCGAAGATTGATCCGGAATATCAGGCAGAGCTGCAGGGAATTGTAGACGGCCTGCGAGAGCGGCAGGTGAAGCTGGACATCTACGACATCGTGGCGCTGAACGCGTTCATGGAACTGGCTGATTACTATGTGCCCTGGCTCGACAAGCAGACCAGCGCGCAAACCACCGGGCAGCCTAGCTCGCAGAATAATCACGCCGCTTCGTCCGCCAAGCACGAAGGCCACTGCAGCGCGTTCGTCGCCACAGGAAGCTACACCAAAGATCACAAAATCGTGATGGCCCACAATAATTGGACCAGCTACATCGAAGGCGCGCGCTGGAAAATCATTTTCGACATCGTGCCGCAGTCCGGATACAGCATGTTGACGGACGGATACCCCGGAGTGATCGTCAGCGACGACGATTTCGGCGTCAATTCTGCGGGCATGATCGTCACCGAAACCACCATCACCGATTTCCACGGCTGGGATCCCAACGGCAAGGCGGAATTCGTGCGCGCGCGCAAGGCCATGCAGTACGCCGGCTCCATTGATGAATATGTGAAAATCATGCTGGATGGAAATAATGGCGGTTACGCGAATGACTGGCTGCTAGCGGACCGCAAAACCAACGAGATCGCGCGCTTCGAACTGGGCCTGAAACATACGAAATTGTTTCGCACCAAGGACGGATATTTTGTGGGTTCGAATTTTGCCAGCGATCCGCAAGTCTTGAAGGACGAAACCACATTCGACCCTGCGAATCTGGCGGCTTCTGCCAACGCGCGGCACGTTCGCTGGGACCAACTGATGGCCGCGAACATGGGGAAAATTGACACCACGCTCGCCGAAGGATTTCTGGCCGACCATTACGACAGCTACACCAAGCAAACCGGTGCGAACCGGCGCACGCTTTGCGGCCACGGCGACGTAGCCACTCCCGGCGATCCGGGTTACGCAGCGAAGCCGTACAATCCGTTTGGCTCGGTCGAAGGCAAAGTGATTGATAGCCACATGGCGGAGACGATGAGCTTCGTCGCCCGCATCGGCCATCCCTGCGGCAGCGATTTCAAATCGCAACCGTTTCTCGATCAGCATCCGGATTATCGCTGGCAATCGTCGGTGCTGATAGACATGGATGCCGGGCCGTGGAGCACGTATCACGCAGGAGAACACGCTCCCGTACCGGCAGACGAGGCGGCAACGCCCGCCGACAAGCAGTAGATTGTGGCGGCAGCGCTGAAGGCGCAACACCTACAGCGCCAAAAATTCCCTCGGCAATCTTTCTGTTTGCGAATCCTGTGAGGCAGTTTGAAGTGCACGGGAGAATTGACGGGCGCGAGCACCGAACCGCCGGCTGGGGCAAGGTTGCCGGCGGCCCGAGCGCCGCAAAGTTAATCGGAACCGCACCTCGCGAGTTAGCTTGCTCCCCGGACCCTCAGGTTATTGGTCACAGAGAAAACATTCGGCACGCTGTTGGCGCGAATTCCGGCCAGATTCTTATCCATCTGATTGTCCACCGCGCCTTCCAGGGTCACGTGTCCATTATTCACAATGATGTGAATGCTGGGGAGCGTGCCCAGGCCGTAGCGCTGTAGCGACGGATACGAATAAATTTCACGCAGTTCCGCCCGGCGGATCTGGTTGTCGAAGAGCGAAACCGGCAGCACCGCAATCTGGTTGTCCACTTCCTGCACGCCCGCGATGCGTTTTACCACGGACGCCGCATCATCCTTCAATACGGGACGTACTACTTCCCCGGAAAGGATCACTTTGTTTCCCTGCACCGAGTACTGCAAGTTATCGAACACCGAAAGCCAGGGAAGCATCACCAGCTCGTGGCGCACCTGATTCGTGAGCCACGCCTCGGAACTCTGCGTCGCGTCCGGCGGCTGAGTTTTATTCGACGCCGGCGCGGCCGCGAAACTGCTCGCAGCGG
Source organism: uncultured Acidobacteriota bacterium (assembly GCA_963748395.1). Lineage (GTDB taxonomy): Bacteria > Acidobacteriota > Terriglobia > Acidiferrales > UBA7541 > Palsa-295. The sequence goes on from CAVVIP010000003.1 coordinate 62,585, forward strand.
CTACGCTCAAGCACATTCCCAAAACAAATACAGCGAACAACACCGCAAGACTCTTGTTAACAACTTGCTTCATGGCCTTTCCTCTCTTTGGCCCCCTACACTTCGTTTAGATGCGAAATGTTTGCGGAAGGATTGCAAGCGGGCGCGACGCTTTGCGCGCGTGTGGCGCCTCGCTTCCTATTGATTTTTGCGGACTTACGATTACGTGAAGGGCGCGCCTTAATGCACCGGCGCGTTGAAGGCAGCCATTAATTCCACGAAAGTTTCGGCGCGCAACGCCGTCTCGATGGCTTCCTTGTGCCTGAACAATTCTCCTGCGTCCAGCAGCAGATCGTGCTGTGACTGATTGTCTCCGGTAAGAATTAAAATAATCAGCTTGGCGGGTTTTCCGTCCCGCGCGTCGAAATCCACTCCGTTCGCCACGCGGCCCACCACCACTAAAGGCCCCAGCAATCCATTGACCCGCGCGTGCGGAACCGCCAAGCCATTCTCCCAGCCGCTGGACGTCACGCGCTCGCGCTCCCGAACCAGCCGCAGAAATCGTTCCGGCGCGTTGCTGACGGCGTCGGCCGCGGCGATGCACATTTCCTCCAGCACCTGTTGCTTGGTCAGCGATTTCAGCGCAGGAAAGAAAAGCTTGGCGGTGACGGTTTCTTTCAGCGTAGTCGTGCGCCGCCGCCGAATCAGGAATTTGATGGCGGGCGCGGAAACCAGCGACGTGAACAAGGCCATCACCACCAGCGCCACGAACATCGTTTCGCGAATCAATCCCAGCTGCAGCGCCAGAAGCCCCAGAATCATTTCCATGGCGCCGCGCGCGTTCATCGCCAGCCCCACTCCCCAGGAAGTCCGTCGGTCCATCCCGCCCAGGTGCGCGCCCATTCCTGCGCCAAGCAGTTTGCCGATGCAGGCCACGCCGATGACCGTAGCGGTAATCGGAAGATTGAAATTCGCGACGAAATTGGTCCGCAGGCCGATGCTGGCGAAAAAAAAGGGCGCGAAAACGTTCGTGACGATGCCATGGATCAGCTCCGACGTTCGTTTCCGCAAGTGGGTGGATTCGCCCACCGCAATCCCGATGATGAACGCGCCGAAAACTGCGTGAATGCCGGCATATTCGGCGAAGGCGGCCGCAGCGAGCGTCAGCGTAAAAATGAAGCCCAGCACGCCACCGGGCCAACTGGTGTGGGCCTGAATTCGCGGCAAGAGCTTGTCAATCATCCAGCGGACCACGGTGAGCGACAGCACCACGAAAGCCAGCACCAGAACGATCGTCCGTTTCACTCCGTCCATGGACGTGCCGCCGCCGCTCATCATTCCCAGAATCATCGAGAAGAGGATCCAGCCCACCAGGTCGTCGAACATCGCCGAGGACATCACCACCGTGCCCATCTCGCTGCGCAGTAGGTTCAGGTCCATCAGGATCTTGGCGATCACCGGCAACGCGGAGATGGAAAGCGCCGTGCCTACGAACAGCGCGAAGATCAGACGGTCCGCGCCCGGGGCCGCACCCAAAAATCGCGGAAATAATCCCGCGGCGCCGAATCCGAACGCGAAGGGAATGATTACGCCGAAGAAGCTCACGGCCAGCGCGCTCTTGCCCTGCCGGAAGATGCTCCGCAGGTCAATTTCCAGTCCGGCGATCAGCAGAAAAAACACCACGCCGAGCGTGGTGACGGTTTCCAGCGCGATGGGAAGATTTCCAGTGGTCGGAAAAATAAATGCGTACAGGTCGGGCCTGAAATGGCCCAGCAGCGTTGGACCCAGCAGAATCCCGGCCATGATTTCGCCGAGCACCGAGGGCTGATCCAACTTTTGCATCAGCTCGCCGGCAAGTTTCGCCGCGCCCAGCAGCACCGCCAGGGCGATAAACATATGCATTATGTCGTGTGGAGCGAGATGCGGCATTCGCGAAGGCCCCTATCGCGCGGAAAGTGCGTCGCGTTCGTGTGTAACACGCGCCGGAGCGTACCGCAATAGATTGCGCGGGCAGGCCACGCGCGACGAACTGCCGCGAATCGCGACGGGGAGCGCAGAAACTGGATGGAGACTCCGGTTGATTGCGGTTATGCTATTTGCATTACAGTAACCGGCATGGAGCCGCCTGCTATCTAATTGAGCGCACCGCGCTTAGCGGCGCTGGAATTCGCTGCTTCAAGCTGCTACAAATCAATGAGCTTGTGAATAGGTGTGTTCGTGGCCGAAAATTGCAGCGCCAAAGGCTGTAAGATCAACGTCCCCGCGGGTTTAGCCGCGGAGCATCTGTGCATCATGCACTACACTTTGTTCATTGAAAATGAGTGCGCGGAGATGCGACGCGAAACGGCCCTCGGCAATACCAACCACGAACGTCAGATGGAATTCATCACCAAGATTTCGGGTCGCGGCGAAGCATTGGTGCACGTCGCCACCAGCGGATTTCCGATGTCGGATGAGCTGAAGGCCCGGGTGCTGAGCACATTGCTTACCTTGATGAACACGCGCGAAAATATGGACCGGGCGGCGATGCGACAGTCGGCGCTGCGCCGGTTCGTCGGCTGATGCCTTCCTTCGTTTGAAAATAAAATCAAGTCTGGTCTAGGCACCAACGTAGCGCGCATAGAGTGAGCGCGCGACTGCGGGATCTTTTGTGCCTTTCACGATGGCGCGGCCGTCGGCGAAGACCGTCACCTCGTACGGCGAAACTCGGAAGCGCAGCAGAAATTCGTTGTGGCGCACGTCATCCGCGGACGTATTCACCACGCGGCGGCCCAATTCGTCGAGATCGAGCCTCCTGCTGCGTTCGTGAATCTGCACGGAATCTCTGCCGCACATGGTGATATGCGGCTGCGCGGCTCCTTCCAGATAGCTGAACTCCCGGCGCACGCAAGCGCGACAGTCCGGCCGGCGCGCCACGCGGATGGATTGGAACCGCCCGCTCCATACGTCCGCGGAAACAAGCCGGCCATGCAAAGCTTCCGGTTTGCCTGCAAGAATTTTTGTGGCTTCCGCAGCTTCGACGGAAGCAATCACGCCGACGGCGGCATTCAGCACGCCCGCGGTATCGCAAGTAGCTTCCGCGCCAATCGCCGCGGATTTTTCATCGCCTTCCAGCAGGCAAGCCAGGCAGGCGGTTTCACCGGGACGAATCGTCATCGTCAGGCCATAGCTTCCCACCGCCGCGGCGTAAATCCACGGCACCTGCAGCGAAATCGCGGCGTCATTCAGCAACAAACGCGTCTCGAAATTGTCCGTGCCGTCCAGAATCAGCTGAAATCCGCCGAGAAGTTCCGCGCAATTTTCCGCAGTCAGATCCGCCACGATGCCTTCCACGCGCACCTCGGAACTAATGGCGCGCAGGCGGCGTTCAGCGGCCACTGCTTTGGGCAGCGCCTCGCGCGCGTCCGCCTCTTCAAAAAGCGTTTGGCGCTGCAGATTGGATGGCTCCACGAAATCGCGGTCAATAATGCGCAGACGGCCCACTCCCGCCCGCACCAACAGATTGGCCACCACGGTTCCCAGCGCGCCGCAGCCCGCCAGCACCGCGCTCGCGCCGAGCAGTTTTTCCTGGCCGTCCGAACCGATTCCGGCGAAGAGTATCTGCCGGGAGTATTTTTCGCGCTGTTCGTTGTTCATGCTTGGTTCATGATTGCAGTCTATGAAGGCGGAGGATGTGTTCTCAATTCAATATCATAGCGCCTTTTCGCATCCGGCAGGCAACGCGGCTGTGCTAACCTTTGCTCTTACCTCAAGGCGAATGAGAATCCCGTGGAATTGGCTATGCCCGCAAGCCTGTGCCTCTCACCGGACCGGGACTTGGGGAACGATTTTGTGTTTCGGAGCGCTGCTCTGCAGCCTCCTCGCCGGCGCGTCGGTGCGCGCGCAAGCTACCCAAGGCAAAGGCACCCAAATCGAAGGCCAAGTAGTCGCTGAAATCCGCATTGTAGACGACAGCGGCAAGCCGCTGCGGGCCCGCAGTCCCTCGCTCCCCCTGGAAGTCGGCAAGCCTTTCGATTTCGCCGTGGAACGGGAAAGTCTGCGCGTGCTTTATCGCACCGGCGATTTCGCTGACATCCGCGTCACGGCCACTCCGCTGGCGCAAGGCGTGCGCGTCGAGTTTGTCGTCCAGCGGAATTTCTACAACAACGTGGTCCGCGTCGAAGGCCTGAAAGAGCCGCCCAGCGAAGCCGCTGCGCTGGCATCCATGCGGCTCACTCTGGGTGAACCTTTCCGCGAGAGTTCGCTGCGCGAAGCCATCGACCGGCTCAAAGACACGCTGAGGAGTGAAGGTCTTTACCAGGCTGATGTGAAATGGAATCTCACCCCTCACGAAGACACCCGGCAGATGGACGTGCTGATCACCGTCGCGCCGGGCGCGCGCGCGGCCGTGGGCAGCTTCAACGTCAAAAATCAGACGCCTTATCCGGATGCGGATCTCATCCGGCGCTCGAAGATCAAGCTGAACAAGCCATTCACTTCAGCGCAGGTCTCGCGCGCGTCGCAGCGTTTGAAAAAATATCTCGTCAACCAGGGCTACCTCGGCGCCGGCATTTTGATCACTCCCGGAAGTTACGACGCGACCTCCAATCTGGTGGCCTTGAATTACGAAGTCACCACGGGCCCGCGGGTAAGCGTGGCCGTGGGAGGCGCGCATATCAGCGAAGGCAAACTGCGCGAGCTGCTGCCCATCTATGCCGAAGGCGCCGTGGACGAAGATCTATTGCAGGAAGGCCGGCGCAACATCCGCGATTATTTTCAGCGCCAGGGATATTTCGACGCCGACGTACAGGTGAGCTCTCATGACGACGCCAAAGCGGGCGTGCGCGTAATCAGCTACGAAGTTTCCCGCGGCGAACGTTCGCGGCTCACCGGCGTGGCTTTCTTCGGCAATAAATATTTCAGCAAGGACATGCTGGAGGGCCGCTTGATGCTGCAACCCGCCTCGTTCGCTTCCAGCGGCCGTTACAGCCAGACGCTGGTCCGCGACGATGGCGATTCCATTCGTGCGCTCTATCTTTCCAACGGTTTTCTGGACGTGAGCGTCACCTCCACCGTGGACGATAATTACGAAGGAAAGAAAGGCAATCTTTTCGTTTCCTATCACGTTGTTGAAGGCCCGCAGACGCTGGTGGAGAATCTGCAAATTGACGGCGTGCATGCCTTGAGCAAAGACACAGTGCTCAACGTCGTGGGCTCTTCGCCGGGCCAGCCTTATTCCGCCGCAGCCGTCGCCAGCGACCGCAACAATATTCTCGCGATGTACTACAACGGCGGCTACCCTGAAGCGCATTTCGAAGAAACCGTTTCGCCGGCGGACGCGCCCTACCGTGTGCGGCTGACCTATCACATTACGGAAGGCACGCGGATCAACGTCGCGAAGGTGCTCCTCACCGGGTATCAATACACGCGGCCCGGAATTATTGCGCGCCAAGTGACCATTCAGCCGGAAGGTCCGCTGCGCGAAGGCGACGTGGTGGAAACGCAGCGGCGCCTCTACAATCTAGGCGTTTTCACCCGCGTGCAGATCGCGCCGCAGAATCCCGCCGGGACCGATCCGGACAAAGTAATGGTGGTGGATGTGCAAGAAGGAGGTCGCTACACCATCGGCTATGGATTCGGCTTCGAAGTTCTGCAAATCGGGAATCCTTGCCCAAGCAATCCGCCGGTCAATTCGCCTCCCTGCAACCCGAACGCCCGTGAAATCGCCGCCAGCCCCCGGGGCATTTTCGAAATCTCCCGCGCCAATATGTTTGGACGCGCGCAGACCCTCACGTTCAAGGCGCGAGCCAGCACCCTGCAGTACCGCGCGCTGGCGTCCTACGCAGCGGACAACTTTCTCGGCAGGAAATCTCTCAGCGCGGCGCTCACGATCTTTGCGGACAAGACTCTGGACGTCTCGACTTTCACTTCGATCCGCTACGAAGCGCAGTTCCAGATCGCCGAGAAATTTTCGCCGTCAACTTCGCTGCTGTACCGTTATTTTTTCCGTCGCGTCGTCGCCACCAACCTGAACGGCACAATTACCAAAGACCAGATTCCTCTCTACAGTCAGCCCACGCTGGTGTCAGGCGTTGGAATCACCTACGCGCGCGACCGCCGCGATAATCCCGCGGACCCCCGATCCGGAAGCTTCAACACCGCCGACGTCAGCTACGCGGCAGAAGCCCTGGGCTCCAGCGCGAGTTTCTTCCGGCTCTTCGTGCAGAATTCCTCCTACCATCCCTTCGGCCGCGCCTTTGTGTTCGCGCGCTCCACGCGCTTCGGTGTGGAGCTGCCCACCGGCGATACCACAGGAAACGCCCCCACGGATTGTTCCGACACCAGCACCTCCGGGCCGATTATTCCGTTGCCCGAACGTTTCTTTTCCGGAGGCGCGCAGTCGCTGCGCGGCTTCAGCCTCAACGAAGCTGGCCCGCGTGATCCGTGCACGGGATTCCCGATTGGCGGCCTGGCGTTGCTGATTTTCAACCAGGAATTGCGTTTTCCCATGAAGCTGCCGTTCATCGGCAACCGCCTGGGAGGAACAATTTTCTACGACGGCGGCAACGTCTACAGCGACGTGAATCACATCAATCTGGCCTGGAAATCCGCCTCGCCCACGGTACTGAATTATTTTTCGCAAACGATAGGATTTGGCGTGCGATATGCCACTCCCATCGGTCCGGTGCGTGTGGATTTTGGCTACCTGCTGAATCCGGCGCAATACCTGGTGACGCCTTCGCCTCCCACGGTGCCGCCCACGCAAACCTACACAACTTCGCATTTCGGATTTTCATTTAACATCGGTCCGGTGTTCTGATGCGACGCGCGATTTTTATTTTCGGCTGTGGGGCGTGGCTGCTGGGACTCGCGGCTAGCTGCGCGCGCGCCCAGGGCGACACGTACTCGGAATTGCCGCCGGCGCGGAGCGGTGCGGGTTCGCCGGGTTCTTCGGGCGTGCAGCAAGTGGACGGAGTGGCCGCGCGCATCGAAGACGACGTCATCACCGAAGGCGAAGTGCGCGAGCTGGCCGCCTTCCAATTGCTTGTGGACGGCAAATCCAAGTCGCGCGCCGAGCTGATCAGCGAACTCAGCGATCAATGGCTGATCCGCACCGAGGCCAACGCCACGAAGTACGCGCAACCCCCGGAGGCGGATGTGGATCGCGCCTACGAGGAATTCGTCAAACAATTTCCCTCGCCGGAAGAATTCCAGAAACGTTGCGCCGGCGCCGGCTTGACGGAAGCCGCCATCCGCCGCATGCTCCGCCAACAGCTGTACCTTTCCCGCTTCATTAATTACCGCTTCCGCCCCGAAGCGCAGGTGAGCGACGAACAAGTGGCGGCATACTACCGCGACGATTTTGCCCCGCAACTGAAAGCTCGCAACGAACCCGTGCCGCCGCTCGACGACGTGGACGACACCATACGTGAAGTGTTGATCCAGCGCGCCATCAGCGAACGCGCCGCGAAATGGCTCAGCGATTCGCGCGAACGCCTGAAGATTGACATCATCTCGCAAGGAAGCGCTTCATGAAACTGCGCTGGCCGCACGGGCTGGCAGCCGTGGTGCTGCTGATCGGCGCCGCAGCCGCAGCGGTATTTTGCGTATTCGAATTTGGAATCGTGCAGCGCTGGGTGCGCAATTCGCTCGTACAGCAACTCGAAGCCAGAACCGGCGCCCGCGTGGAGCTAGGCGGTTTTCATCTGCACGCGCTGCGCATGCGCGCTGAACTCGATAACCTCACGCTGCACGGCCTCGAAACCGCCTCCGACCCGCCGCTGTTCCACGCAGACCGCGTGCAAGCCGGCATCACCGTTCTTTCATTTCTGCATCGCGAGTTCAAAGTAGACGACCTGGTGGTCGATCGCCCGCAAGTATCTGTCCGCTTTGAAAAAAATGGCCATAGCAATCTTCCCACCCCCAAAATCAAGCCCGCCGCCGGTTCCTCGTGGCAGCAGACGCTCTTCAACCTGCGCATCGGCCGGCTGGAATTGCGCGATGGCAGCGCCACCATCAACGATCGGCGCATTCCCCTAGAGATGAAGGGCCAAAATCTCGCGTTTCTACTGCAGTACGTGAAGCCGGCAGAGGGCCAGGACGCCTACGTCGGAAATCTCAGCTGGAACCAGGTGGAATTGGAGTTGAAGCGAGACGTGCCGCTACGCTTCGATCTCGCGACGAAATTCGAATTGCACCGCGATTCCTTCGAGCTGAACGAGCTGGTCTGGAAGTCCCTCCACTCCGAGCTGAATTTGCGCGCCGAGCTGCCCAGTTTCGAGCGCGCCGATTGGAGTTTGCATTATCGCGGCCGCTTGTCTCTGGAAGACATACGAAAAATCTTTCGTGAGCCGCTTACTCCGGACCTCATTGCCGATTTTTCAGGCGATGCCCGCTACACTTCAGCCGATTGGACCGGCAGCGGCTACTTCAAAGGCCATGACGTGAAAATGCCCTACGACTGGTTCCACGCCACGAACATCGAAACCACCGGCAATTACAAAATCGCGAAGCGCAAGCTGGTGGTGGAAAATCTGGCAATCCGCGCCCTCGAAGGTTCTCTGGACGGCCGGCTGGAAATGGATTTGCCCACGTTGGCCTTCCGCACGCAAACTCATTTCCATCACGCAAGCCTCGCGGATGCAATCGGCGCCGTGAATCACGTGGATTTCCCGATCAATACGCTGCATTGGGACGCCGCCATGGACGTGGATTCCTACAATACTTGGACCGCGAATTTCCAACACTTCACTTCCAAGGGAGAATCGCGCTGGACTCCGCCGTCCGTCCTCGCGCCGGGCATGCTTCCGGTTACGGCGCGCATCGTGTACGACTATTCGGAAGATAAAGAAATTTGCGCGCTCACCGATAGCGAAATCACCACGCCCGAAACGCAAATCGAATTCAACGGCGCGCTCAGCTCCCTGGACACCACGCTGGAACTCAAGCTCAAAGCGAACAATCTCGTCGAATGGGACGACTTCATCAATCGCCTGCGCGGCGTTCACGCCGTTCCCACGCGCATCGCGGGCAAAGTGGCATTTCGCGGCCGCATCCTCGGCCCCATCGCCGGTCCTACATTCGCCGGACACGTCCGCGCAGACGACGCGCATTACGATATCTACCAATGGGACGAAATTGACGGCGACCTGGATTATTCGCTGGACGATTTCAAGCTCACCAAGACCCTCGTAAGGCAAGGGCATGCTTCCGTGAACCTCAACCTCTCGATGAAGCTCGATGGCGACTGGAGTTTTGTGCCGCAAAGCGCGTGGTCGCTCGAAGCTCAAACAGATCACGCTCCCAGCGAGGACCTGCAAGCGATGTTCGGCACGAACTATCCCATCACCGCTTCGGTTTCCGGCAGCTTGAACGGCAGCGGCACCAGCGCCGTGCCGGTTCTCGATGCCAATCTCACCCTCGATGATATTCAAACCAAGGGCCTGCATTTCGACCGGCTCAGCGGCAGCGTGCATTTCGCCCGCGATGAAATCAGGCTCTCCCGCGCGGAGCTGCGGCGCGATACTGGGCGCGTTGCCGGGGATTTTCTCTATCGTCCCAAGGAAGAAACGGCCGAGTTCAACCTCACCGGCACCGGCATCCTTCTGGACAAGATTCAGGGCCTGCAAAATCCGTCGCTGCCCATCGCCGGACGGCTGGATTTCGCGCTGCGTGGCAGCGGGCCGGTGCGCGCGCCCGCGGGGCAGGGCGATTTTCACCTCGTCAATCTGAAAATCGGCACGGACGAAGAAGGGGATTTTCACGGGCAGTTCGATTCCGACGGGCACAACGTCCGCGTGGCGCTCAATTCAGAGGGCTCGCACGGCCAATTGCGCGGGCAACTTTCCGTTGGATTGACGGGCGACGAGGAAATTTCCGGGAAACTTTCGGTCGTCGAATTTGATCTCGATCCGCTGCTTTCCGCGGGACTGCATCTGAAGAACATCACCGGTCACAGCGTGGTGGACGGAAATTTCACGCTGGCCGGCGCGCTGCGCAAGCCAGACACCATCGAAGTAAGCGCGGACATCTCGCGCATCTCGTTCGACTATCTCTTCGTATCGTTGCAGAATGATGGCCCGCTGCGATTCACCTATCACCGCAACGAAATTCGCATTGCCCAGGCGCATCTGCATGGCCCCGATTCCGACTTTCAAATCAGCGGGTCGGCGCGCTTTGACCGTGAACGCCCTGTGCACGTCAACGTCACTGGCACGGTGAATCTGGGCCTGCTGAAAGGAATGTTGCCGGACCTGCACGCGCAGGGCAAAGCCAACGTGAACATGTCCGTGGAGGGCACCATGGCCAAGCCGCGCATCACCGGCCGCGCCGCTGTGCGCGATGCCTCCGCAAACTATTCCGATTTTCCTGTGGGCCTCAGCCACTTTAACGGCGATCTGGTTTTCGATCGCAGCCGGCTGCTCTTTGAAAATGTCACCGCGGATTCCGGCGGCGGCCAATTAACTTTGAACGGCAGCGTCACCTATGGAGAAGAAGGTCCGATGCGCTACGAGATCACCGCCAGAACCCCGCAAGTGCGCATTCGCTATCCCGCGGGAATGAGCTGGCTCACCGGCGGCACGCTGCAGCTTTCCGGGACCACGCAGCGCGCCGTACTGAGCGGAAACGTGGAACTGAAGCGGCTGCTGTTCGCGCCGGGCGCGGACATTACTTCGTTCTTCGGCGCCTCGCCGGAATCTTCCGCCGGCGCCGCGCCTTCCTCGCCCTTCATGCGCAATCTCACATTCGATGTTGCCGCGCATACCAGCCCCGGAGCGCGCATCGAATGGACCGGTGCGCAAGTGGAAATTGATAGCGACCTGCATCTGCGCGGCACTTGGGACCACCCTATCTTGCTGGGGCATATCCACCTGCTGGGTGGCGAGATGTCGTTTCGCGGAAATGATTTCACGCTCACGCGCGGAGACATCAATTTCGCCAACCCGTTCAAGCTCGATCCCGAACTCAACATCGAAGCTACTTCCACCATCAGCCAGTATCAGGTCACCATCAATTTTTCCGGCCGCGCCAGCAAACTTGCTCTCAGCTATCGCTCCGATCCGCCGCTGCCGGATACGGACATCATTGCGCTGCTCGCGCTCGGCAGCACCGGACAGGAAAGCGCGCTGCGTTCCTCCGCCGGGTCAAACTACGGCGCCACGGCTTTGCTATCCGAAGCGGTTTCCAGCGGCATCGGCGGGCGCATCGAGCATCTCTTCGGCATCAGCCATTTTCGTATTGATCCGTTCCTCGCCGGCACGGCCACTGAATCGAACGCATCCGCGCGCGTCACCATCGAGCAGCAGATCACGCGCGATCTCACCGTCACGTATTCCTCCAATGCGGCGTCTGACCAGGAGCAGTTGATTCAAGTGGAATACCACGTGCGCCGCGACCTCTCGGTTGTCTTCCTGCGGGACATCAACGGCACCTACGGCCTCGACGTGAAATTCGTGAAGCATTTCCACTGAGGGTTTACCTCATTCCGGCATCGCGAAGAGCGATTCCGGCGCGAGGCGCACCCGCCACGGCAGCGGGCGGTCCCGGAACCGCTCCCATTTCTCTTTGAACATTTCCGCCTGCAAGTGAGCTTCCCCCGCTTCGCCATGCAACGGATCCAGGCTAAGGAACAGCGTGATTCGGAAGGGTGTTTCCGAAGTGCGCACAATCCAGCAGGGAAAAACGTTCTGTTCGCTCGCGGCCTCGCCGGCGTTTTCCAAAAATTCTATATGGTGCGCGCGAATTCCCACGTACTTCGGCGCTCTGCCTGTCTCCTGCGTCAGACGCAGCCGGCAATCCCAGTCCAGCGCCTCCACCGTGCCGTCTGCATTCGCCTGCGCCCGCGAAATATTTTTGCAGCCGGTGAGCCGCGCCACCTCGGCGGTCGGCGGGTGCCGGAAAATCTCCTGCTTCGCGCCAAACGCCGCCACACGCCCGCGCGCCAGCACCAGCAATTGTTCGCCCAGCCGGTACGCTTCCTCCATGTTGTGCGTCACCAGCAGCGCTGGACGGCGGAAACTCGCGAAAGTTTCCTGTAGTTGCGCCTCCACCTGCGCGCGCAAGTGCGTATCCATCGCGGAAAGCGGTTCATCGAGCAGCAGCGCCTCCGGCTGAATCGCCAACGCGCGTGCCAATGCTGTCCGCTGCTGTTCGCCGCCCGATAATTCGCGCGGGTAACGTTGCTCCAGGCCCGCCAGGTGCGTGCGCGAGACCAGCGCAGCAGTCCGCGCAGCCTGCTCCCCATCGGGCAAATCGTGCAAGCCGAACGCAATGTTTTGCGCCACCGTGCGATGCGGAAACAGCGCGTAATTCTGAAACAGCATTCCGATGCGACGCTCGCGCGCGGGAATTCCCACCCGCTTCTGCGAATCGAAAAGTATCCGCTCGTTCAGCGTGATGCGTCCAAGCCCGGGTCGTTCCAGTCCGGCAATGCAGCGCAGCAGCATGGACTTGCCCGCGCCCGATGCGCCCAGAATGCTCAGCGGAGATTCGCCTGCGCGGAACGCAACGTCCAGCGTGAAATCCGTCAGCTTCTTTTCGATTTGTACTTCCAGAGCCACGTCAGTGCTGCCCCCAGCGCTCGCGCCGCAGACGCTGCGCGTGCGTCCAGTAATAAAGTCCGCCCAGCAGCACGATGGAAATTCCCACGTCCACCGCGCACCACGCCATGGCTCGCTGGATCTCATTCGCTTCCACGGCAAAATAAATCGCGATGGGAATCGTTTCGGTTTTTCCTGGAATATCTCCGGCGAGCATCAAGGTGGCGCCGAATTCTCCCAGCGCGCGCGCAAACGAAAGAATCGTGCCCGCCAGCACGCCTGGCCACGCCAGCGGCAGCGCCACTTCACGAAAAATTCGCGCTTCGGATGCGCCCAGAGTTCGCGCCGCTTGCAGCAGGTGCGGGTCTACCTGTTCCAGCGCCGCGCGCGCTGTGATGTACATCAGCGGAAAAGCCACCACGATCGCGGCGATCACCGTCGCAGGCCACGAAAACACCACCGTCGCGCCAAATTGCAGCAGCAGTTTTCCCAGCGGTCCATTGCGGCCAAAAAGCAGCAGAAGCAAAAATCCCACCACCGTCGGAGGCAGAACTAGCGGAAGAATAAAAATTCCATCAATCAGCGCCGCGCCCACGCCCACGCGATTCTGCCGCCACGCAGCCGCGGCCAGGCCAGCGACCAGCGTCACGGCGGTCGCCGCCAGGCTCGTAGCCAGTGATATCCACAGGGGAGACCAATCCATCGCGAGAGGATTGTAGCTGGATCAGTTCTTTACGGCTGATTTTTCCGCGGAAGTGAAACCGTACTTCTGAAACACCGCGCGCGCATCAGGCCCTTGCAGATATTCCAGAAACGCCCGCGCCTCAGCCTTATTTTTCGAATCGCGCAACACCGCGGCCGGATACAAAATCGGATCGTGGGAATCCGCAGGCGCCACCGCGACCACGCGGATTTTCTTCGAGGTATTCGCGTCGGTCTGGTACACCATTCCTGCATCGGCGTTACCCGTCTCCACGTAGGTCAGCACCGCGCGAACATCTTTCGCGTAAACCACTTTCTTTTCCAGCGCCGCGAACAGGCCCAGGTGATCCAAAGTCTGCCGCGCATACATTCCTGCCGGCACGGTGCTGGGTTCGCCCAGGGCGATCGTCTTCACTTCCAATCCGGTGAGATCCTGAAAATTGTGCAGCGGCGTCGCCTGCGCCGGCGCAATCAATATCAGCGCGTTCCCCACCAGATCGCGCCGCGTATCCGCCACGATCAAGCTCTGCGCCGCCAGTTCGTCCATTTGTTTTTCGGCCGCCGAGAAAAATACGTCCACCGGTGCGCCCTGCTCGATTTGCCGCGCCAGCATTCCCGAGCCGCCGTAATTATAGGTAACCGCCGTGCCGCTGCCGCCGTTCTTGCGATGTCGCTGGATCTGGAACATCGGGCCAAGCTCGTCCAGCGCGTCCTTCAAACTGATCGCTGCGGAGACGGTGATCGAATCGGCCTGCTCCGCCGCCGTTCCGAGCGCCAGACTTCCTGCCGTTCCCGCCACCAAAAAGAAAAGGAGGCTCGCAACAACGAGCCTCCTCCCGATGAATCGAGTTCTTTCCTGTAAGACCATCGCGACTCCTCTCCGCTGAACAACTGGATTACGGTTGCGGCGTCGCTGGTTTTAGAGTGGAAGGCGCTGCAGGCGCTTTTGTTGCGGGAGCCGGCGACGCTGCCGGTGCAGCCGGCGCACTGGAAGGCGCTGACGCCGACGGATCCGGCGGCAGCATCTGCTTCAATTGCGGATATTCGTCCTCCATGCTTTTCAGCGCAGCAAACGCCACGGGAAATTCGATCTGTTGGCCGGCGTTGCGCATCTGTTCGTCTATTTCGGGCATTTCCTTCACGACGCGCACGCCGACGGGCGATTCGTAGAACTTGATCAACGCTTGAATTTCTTCCAGCGAAAAATGTTTTGCGTAGATGCCCACAATCGCGTCATTGACTGCAGTGGGCGGAACTCCGGCCTTGAATTTTTGCGTAAATGTGTCCATGAACTTCGGTAATTGATCTTGAGGAAGCGCGCGGGCCACTCCGGTGTGAACTTGATTGGTCAAATACGCTGCCATGCCGTCGCCCATCTTCGAGGTTTCCGTAATGTCCATCAAATGCCGAATCGCAGCTTCCTTGGCGGGGTCTATTTTCTCCAGCGTCGGCGGAGCTTGCGATTCCGGCTTGGCCGGAGCCGCCTGCCCTGGGGTGGCGTGCTGCGGCGCTGGTGGTGGTGTGCTGGACGCGGGTGTTTGCGCCAGCGCCGGTCCCGCCGCACACAACAGGCCGGCGATCACGGCTGTTCGTAGCTTCATGGAATTCTCCTGTATTTCGCTGCAGGCCTTCTGTCAATTCTGCCCTGACATGCGAGTCTAGAATCCTATCGAACGTAGCCGCCAGAAGCAATTCGCCGGCTCAATTCTCGGATGCGTGGTCCCGCCGGTGGCAGGGTCGCTGCCGGCTATGATAACTTTTCAAGTGTGAGCAATCTTTTGCGCAACAATGTCATGAGTACCGCCGCGAGTAGTGCCACCGGAAGTGTCGCCAGGGCCGCGCGGCGATGACCGGCCGCATCACTTTCCCCGGCTCCATCCCGGATTTCGTCGCGGCGCGCGATGAAATGGTTGCGCGCCAGATTCGCGCCCGCGGCATCCTCTCCCCGCCCGTTTTGGCCGCTATGGTTGCAGTAGCGCGTCACGAATTCGTCCCCATCGAAGCGCATGCTTCGGCCTATTCCGACGAACCTCTCCCCATCGGCGGCGGCCAAACGATTTCGCAGCCATACATGGTCGCGGCAATGACTGACGCTCTGCAACTCACTCGCACGGAGCGCGTTCTGGAAATTGGCGGCGGTTGCGGATATCAGGCGGCGATCCTTTCGCTGCTGGCGCGCGATGTGGTCGTCGTCGAATTGCTGCCTGCACTGGCCAGCGCTTCCCGCGAACGTCTGGCGCGCCTCGGCTACTCCAACGTTCGTGTCGAAGAAGGCGATGGTTCGCTCGGCTGGCCTGCCGGCGCGCCTTACGACGCGATTCTGGTGTCCGCGGCCGCTCCTGCGATTCCACCGCCGCTGCTAGAACAGCTCGCCGAAGGCGGCCGCCTGGTAATTCCCGTTGGCGGTTCTGACCGGCAAGATCTGTTGCGCGTCATAAAACGCCACAGCGGGCTCACGCAGGAATCGCTGTGCGCTTGCCGCTTCGTGCCCTTGCTGGGCCGCTTCGGCTGGCCAACCAACGCTCCCGAAGCAGTCCAGGGATCCGCGGCGAGATGAACGCTCCCGTGCCCGCACCCGAACTTTCCATTGTCATCCCCGCCTACAACGAAGAAGGCCGCCTCGCGCGCGGTCTCTCGCGCATTCGCGACTATTTTGCAGGTCGCACAGTGCCGCCGGGTGTCGCGCCGACCATCTCATGGGACCAGCTGGAAATCCTGATCGTAGATGACGGCTCGAAAGACGGCACCGCGCGTATAGCCGAAGAATGGGCGAACGAGATGCCGTCTGTGCGGCTGGTCTCCAACGGAGAAAATCGCGGAAAAGGTTATAGCGTGCGCCACGGCATGCTCGAAGCCCGCGGCCGCCTCGCACTATTTACCGACGCCGACCTCTCCTCGCCAATCGAGGAAATCGAAAAACTCCTCGCCGCCCTGGCCGCCGGTAATGACATCGCCATCGGCTCGCGCGCTCTCGATCGCTCGCTGATTTCGATTCACCAATCGCGCTGGCGTGAACTCGCCGGAATGGTCTTCAACGGTCTCGTGCGCGTCAGTACTGGTTTGCCGTATTCCGATACGCAGTGCGGGTTCAAAATTTTCCGGCGCGAACCGTCGCGCATAATCTTCGAACAGCAGCGCGTCGAACGCTTCGGTTTCGATCCCGAAATTCTGTTTCTCGCGAAACGCCACGGCCTGCGCATCGCCGAAGTCCCGGTGCGTTGGGCGCATGACCCCGCCACCAAAGTTCAGGTGTTGCGCGACAGCACGATGATGTTCTTCGATCTGCTGATCATCCGCTGGAACTGCCTCGTCGGCCGCTACCCCAAAAAACCCGGCGCGCGATAGCACCCTTATTTACGCGTCGCTGAACAGCTGCCCGCGCGGCTGATCTTTCGCCAGCGGCGGCGGAGCGCTCGGCTCGCTGAAATCCTTGGTCCAATGCCAGTTGCGAATTTCCGGCATGTCCTGGAAATGCTCCCGTATATACGCATGATGTTCGTACAATTTCCGGTTGAACATATCAATCGCGTCCGACGCCTGCGAACGCAGCCGTGGCACATGTTTCAGCGCGTCAATCGCCAGGTGGAACCGGCTCATTTTATTTAGCACTACCATATCGAACGGAGTCGTGGTCGTCCCTTCGTCGTTGAATCCCCGCACGTGGAAGCGCCCCTCGTTCGCGCGGCCGTGCACCATGCTGTGAATCAGCCAGCGATAGCCGTGGAACGCGAAAATCACATGCACATCACGCGTGAAAAGCGCTTCGAACGAAATATTGTCCATGCCGTGCGGATGGTCGTCCGGGCTCATCAGCGCGTTCAGATCCACCACGTTCACCACGCGCACTTTAATTCCCGGCACGTGCTTCTGCAGCAGCCACGATGTCGCGCAAGCTTCGATCGTCGGCACATCGCCCGCGCACGCCAGCACGATGTCCGGTTGTGTGCCGCCGTCATTCGTCGCGAAATTCCAGACGGACGCGCCCTGCGAGCAATGCGCCAGCGCTTCATCGAACGTCAGCCATTGCAGCTCCGGCTGTTTTCCGCAGGTAACCACGTTCACGTAATTCCGGCTGCGCAGGCAGTGATCCACCACGTTCAGCAGGCAATTAGCATCGGGCGGATAGTAAATGCGAACCACTTCGCTGCGCCGTTGCAACGCGTTGTCCACAAATCCCGGCGCCTGATGACTGAAACCGTTGTGATCGTTTCGCCACGCGTGGCCGGTGATGAATGCGTTCAACGAAGCCAGCGGCCTGCGCCAAGGAAAATCGATGCATTGCTCCAGCCATTTCGCGTGCTGCGTGACCATCGAATCCACCACTTGCGCGAACGCTTCGTAAGAAGACCAGATCCCGTGTCTACCGGTGAGCAGGTAACCCTCCAGCCAGCCTTCGCACAAATGTTCGCTGAGCACTTCCATCACGCGCCCATCGGGAGCCAGATGATCGTCAATCGAAACCGTTGGCTCCATGGTGCAGCGGTCGGTCGCGCCGAAAACGGCGTTCAACCGGTTCGAATTGGTCTCGTCCGGGCAGAACAACCGGAAATTCTCGGGATTCTGCTTGATCACGTCCCGCAAATATTCGCCCAACTTGCGCGGCGCCTCCGCCACCACTTCACCCGGACCCGGCACCTCCAGCGCATAGCGCGCGAAATCGGGCAGATCCAAAGCCTTCAGCACGCGCCCGCCATTCACGTGCGGACTTGCGCCCATGCGGCGGTTTCCGTCCGGAGCGAGCGCCGCAAGCTCTGGAATCAAGCGGCCATTCTGATCGAATAATTTTTCAGGCTGGTATTTCCGCATCCAGGATTCCAGCAGCTTTAAATGCGCGGGATCCTCGCACACGTTCGATAGCGGCACCTGGTGCGCGCGAAAAGTTCCTTCGATCGGCACGCCATCCACTTCTTTCGGGCAGGTCCATCCTTTCGGCGTGCGCAGAATAATCATCGGCCACGGCCGCAAAATCGCTTTTCCCGCCGCGCTGTCGGCCCGCGCTTCCTTCTGAATCGCTCGAATCTCCGCGTAACAGAGATCCAGCGCGCCGGCCAGCGCTTGATGCACGATCGCAGGATCGTCGCCCTCGACGAAATGCGGCGTGTAGCCGCATCCGCGATAGAACGCCGAAAGTTCGTCGTCGCTCCAGCGCGCCGTCACCGTGGGCCCGGAAATCTTGTAGCCGTTCAGATGCAGGATTGGCAGCACCGCCCCGTCGCGCGCGGGATTCAGAAATTTCACGCTCTTCCAGCTTCCCTCCAGCGGACAAGTTTCCGCCTCGCCGTCGCCCACCACGCACGCCACAATCAAATTTGGGTTGTCGAACGCGGCCCCGAACGCGTGCACCAGCGAATAGCCCAGTTCTCCCCCTTCGTGCATCGAATTGGGCGTGTGCGGTCCGCAGTGACTCGGAATTCCGCCGGGCGTCGAAAAAGATCGGAACAGCAGCCGCATGCCGGCGGCGTCCTGCGTGATTTCCGGATGCACGTCGGTGTAGGTGCCTTCCAGATACGCGCAGGCGTTCAACGTGGGGCCGCCGTGGCCGGGGCCGGAAATATAAATAATGTCAGCGTCCGTTTCGTGGATCAGCCGGTTCAAATGCACGTAAATGAAATTCTGTCCGGCGGAAGTGCCCCAATGCCCCAGCAAGCGCGGTTTGATGTGCGCCTTGGTGAGCGGCTCGCGCAGCAGCGGATTATCGAGCAGATAAATTTGCCCCACGCACAGATAATTTGCGGCGTACCAGTAGCGTTGCATTCTTTCCATCAAGTCGGCGGAAAGTGGACCCGGCGCGCTCGGTGCCGTTTCTTTCGCTGGCTGCGGCTGCTGCGGCGGGGCTTCTATTGCGGTGGAAAGCTTTGCATCAAAAATGAACATGGCATCCTCAATCCGTCCCCGGGCTTGCGTGCCCGAGCACGGCTATCACGTGTTGCACGATCATCAGATCTTCGTTGGTTTGTATGACGCGCACGTTAACGCGGCTGTCATCCGCCGAAATCACCGGCGCGTTCGCTGCGTTCCGCGCGCCGTCCAGCCGAATGCCCAGAAATTCCAGGCCGCTGCAGATGCGCTCGCGAATGGCCGCGGCGCGCTCCCCGATTCCTCCCGTAAACACCAGCGCGTCCAGCCCTCCCAGCGTCGCCGCGTACGCGCCCACATATTTTTTCGCGCGATAGCAGAATAAATCGATCGCTTCGGCCGCCTGCGAATCCTGTGCAGACTTTTCCAGCAGCGTCCGCATGTCGCCCGTGCTGCCGGAAACTCCCAGCAACCCGGATTGCTCGTTCAGCAGCGCCCCCGCTTCCTGCGCGGACATTTTTTTCTCCGCCAGCAGATACAGCAGCAGGCCGGGATCCACGTCTCCCGACCGCGTGCTCATCACCAGCCCTTCCAGCGGCGTGAATCCCATGGACGTGTCCATGCTTTTTCCGTCCCGCAGCGCCACCATGCTCGCGCCGCTGCCCAGGTGCGCGATGATCACGCGGCCGGCGGCCAGCTGCGCGTCAATTTTGCGGAGTTCGCCCACGATGTACTCGAACGAAAGGCCGTGGAAACCGTAGCGCCGCACGCCCTCGTCGTAAAATCGCCGCGGCAGCGCATACATTTTCGCCACCGTGGGCAAAGTGCTGTGGAACGCCGTATCGAAACACGCCACCTGCGCAAGCTGCGGAAATTTCCGGGCCACGAACTGAATTCCGCGGATCGCCTCCGGCAAATGATCCGGATCAAGCGGCACCAGCTTTTCCAGATCCGCTAGAAATTCCGGCGTGATCCGCTGCGGCTCCCGGTAACGCGCTCCGCCGTGCACCAGCCGGTGGCCCGCAGCCGTCAGCCCAGAAAGATATTGGTGTTCATCCAGCCACGCGAACATCGCCTCCATCGCGGCGTTCGAATCCCGGCCTTTCACCTGCGAATCCAGCAGCGCAGTGCCGCCGCCATCGGCAATCTGCAAACGCGCGCCCGCCGCATCGCTGTAAGCCAAGCTGATCGTGACCAGCACTTCGTCGCGCGCGCCCACCTCGTAGAGGGTCGATTTCAAAGTCGCCGACCCTCGGTTCATCGTCAAAATCCGCTGCGTTTGCGGCGTCATCTCGAATCCATCCTACAGAATCGCCCACACATCCGCACGGCCTATCGGTTTCCTCGCGGCCTCAAGTATTGAAATTTGAATGTTGAAATTCGATAGTCTAGAATCGCGGAACGCCGCACGCACGCACGTGCGCAGCCGGAAAGTCGAGTCCACATTGCCGGAACTCAGCCACCTCGTCGCTTCCTCTCTCGCCGGATACTACGAAGATGTCCGCGCGCGCCTTCACCAATGGGTCGCGCCTCTCTCCACCGACCAGCTTTGGCGCAAACCCTATTCCTACGGCAATAGCATCGGCCACTTGCTCCTGCATCTCACCGGTAATCTGAATTATTACATCGGCGCGCAAATTGCCGGCACCGGCTACGTCCGCGATCGCGAGCGCGAGTTCAACGAACCGCGCGCGCTCCCCAAGGATCAGGTGCTCGCTGATTTCGACCGCGCCATCGCCATGGTCGCCGCCACCATCCGCCGGCAATCCGCCGAAGATTTCGCCGCTCCCTACTCTGGCGCGCTGGAACCACAAGCCCGCGACCGCTTCACGGTATTCCTCCGCATGGCCGCCCACGCCTACCATCACGTAGGCCAGATAATTTACCTCTCGAAGGAAGTCACGCGGCCCGCGCCCTGAGAATTCCCAGTCCCGGCGCCAACACGCGCCGCGACTTCCGCAGCATCGTCCTCCACTGCGCCTTCGCGCCGTTTCCTGATCATCACCGAACCAAATGACGCCACGAAAGTAGCCCCCGCCAAACCTCCGCCAGCACGCGATAAATAAAACGTGGTGAAATGCAAGAGTGCGTCGCAAAAACGCACGACGTGTCATCCCGAACGAAGTCCCGCGCTTTTTCGTTCCCGCCGCATTGTGGCGGGCGCGGGACGCAGTGTAGGGATCTGCTTTTCCTGGGTTGGCGGATAGCCCATCTTGCCGGGGGAGGGGTGGCTGCGTGCTTGCCACGGTGAGAAAATGGAAGCCATGAAGAACATCCCGCAATCCCAGCCATCGAATCTCCTCCACCTCACAGCTCGATTCACCCGCGCCGTAAACTACGCCCGCATCGTCCACATTGACTATCGCAAACGCACCGAAGTGCCATATATGGCTCATCTGTTGGGCGTGGCATCCCTCGTGATGGGTGCATGTGGAGATGTAAGTTTCCCGGTAACCGAGGACATGGTTATCGCTGCTCTCTTGCACGACGCGGTTGAGGACCAAGGCGGCTGGCATCGCCTGCATGACATTCAGGCGAACTTCGGAGCGGAAGTCGCCGCAATAGTCAAAGGCTGCACCGATAGTTTCGAACAAGACCCCAGCAAGAAGTCAGAGTGGGAACCCAGGAAGCAATCCTACATAGACCGTCTTCCCAATGAGTCGGACGGGACACTGCTCGTGTCAGCAGCGGACAAACTCTACAACGCCCGTGCAATTCTGGAAGACTACAGGAACATCGGCCCCAAAGTCTGGAGTCGATTCCAAGTCGGGCGCGAAAAGCAGCTCTGGTATTTCGACGAACTTTTGAAGGTTTACCAGAAGAGAGGTTCCAACCGCCTTACCGAAGAACTCAAGCGAGTCGTCACCGACCTCGCTCAACTCTCCGCAGGAGAGAAGGAACGGCGGCTGGCTCGCCCGCCGCCAGAGAAAATAGGCCTAAGCCTCTTCTTTGAATTCCCCAGTCTGCATCGACAAATATCGCTCGTAGCCCATTTCCCTGATCTGGTGCACCTGCGCTTCCAGCCAATCAACGTGATTTTCTTCCTCTTTCAGCAGCGTCACCAGCAGATCGCGCGAGCCGTTGTCTTTTTGCGCCGTAGCGATTTGCACTGCGGCGTTGTACTGTCCCACCGCCGCCACTTCCAGTTTCAGATCGGCCTCGATCATCTCTCGTACCGTCGATCCCACCGCCAGTTTCAAAGGCTCCATGGTCGGTATGCCGTCGAGGAAGAGGATGCGTTCCAGCAGCGCTTCGGCGTGCTTCATTTCTCCGATCGACTGCTTCTTGATGAATTCAGAAAGTTTGCGATAGCCCCAGTTTTCGCACATCTCCGCATGCAAAAAATACTGGTTGATAGCAGTCAGCTCTTCGCGCAGCGCCGTGTTCAGTTCTTCGATGACCTTCGGATCGCCTTTCATGCTCCGGAGTATGCCACAAATTACGCCCGATTCTAAGAACGACCCTCTCGTAAGATCCACACGCTAAGCCGTGCTCGAAACCGTGAAAAATCCATCTCCCGCGCAGCAGCATTTCTCCCCGGAACCCCCATTCGTTTCGCCGGCGCTCCTTCCTTTGATTCTGTAGCGGCGGTCTTCAGACCGTGTGCCACCCGTGCCAATCGCGTCTTTATTTATCTTTGAATATCTACTCGCTGAATGCACGTATCGCGATAATAGATACGAACGTTGAGGCCCGCACGAGCTGGTCCCTTTCGACGAGGGGAATTGTTAAAACAGGGCGACCAATCGCCAACGTAGTACGAGAACCTGACACCACCAACGGAAAAAGATTCCTCCGAAGGTCCAAGATCGGGCATCGGACGAAAATCCGTAATGGTTCCTTCGACTACAGACGATTGCCCATTTACATACTCACTGCGCGCTCTGGCAAAATCTGGGATTAGGCGTGTGGAAATAATCAGAAAAAAAATAAGACCCATTCCAAAAACCACCACGCCCACTACCTGACGAATCTGCTGCTTGGAGAACCCGTAGAACACGAATCCCAACAGAGCAAAAAACAGTGGATTGATCAGCGCAGACCAAGGAAATGAACGGAAACCAATCTCAAAGACCGTCGTGTATTCTCTAGGTGTCACCGGCGTAACCTTGATGGATTTATGTCTAATGCCGACTCGGCGGGTGGTCCACCCGCCACGGTAAACGCGGCTAGAACCGACGCTTTCGATCACAACGACAAACCGTCACCAATCCAGGTCAGCAAATTCAAAGTCGAGATCACGGCTAAAAGAATGCGGTTTTTTCTACCACCCACCACGGCACAGACGATCCCTGCCAAAGCGGTAAGACTCCCCCACTGCATAAACCGCAGTTCTACTGGATGAAATCCCGAATAGCCATCCCTGAAACCGAAGTGAATAGCGTAACCACCCGTGTACAGCGCGTGAACGTATAACCAAGTGTTTAAAACAGTAGAAATCGTGGCGCAAACGAGTCCCATCAATTGAGCCGCCGCGCGCCAATTCCTTAGGACAGTCGGCTTCGATTTGAGCCATGAAATCCAGATCCAAATCAGCGAGCCACAGAGCATTAGATAGAAAATAAACGACCCGGTTTGAAAGTAGGGCGGCACGGAGCAGAGAGTATGTCGGGACCGCCCTGGACTCTACTTATTTCTTCGACGCGGGCGGCCAAGCCTTCTACAACTCCGGGTCGTGGGCCTTTAGGTTTTGAGGGTGCCCCACTCTTCGCGCCTTTGTCTTATGCGAAGGGTGGGGGTTTAGACGCAGCGCTGCGGTAACCCTTCCGTCGAACTCCTACCTCGCGTGCTAATCCGACGGTTCAAAAAACCTGTACCACGCCTGTAAGCAGCAACTGGCGCATGTTTCATGCGCTTTCGTCGCTCATAATTGCGCTGAACCAGTTCTGTACTTGGGTACAGCTGTTATCAGCGCGCCTTCGCGCTACTGTCGAAAGGAAACCAAAATATGAAAACGTACACACGATCGAGCAGGCCCCGCCACTCCGCACCGCGAACCTGCCTGCCGCAGCAGGCCCGCCTGCCGAAGGCCGGGTTGGTTCCACTTCCCAGGTTTCTCTGCGCGCCATGCGAATTTCTAATCGCGGGTGATTTTCCCGATTTTCGGGCGTCCCGGGGGCGTTATGCAAAATTCTAATCGGCACGGCCCGCCGATAAACGGCGTCGACGAAATTGGCCGCCCGGAACTGTTTCGTCTGGATGAACTCGTCCGCCGGCGCCTGGCCACCCTCAACGATCCCCGCGAAGTCATCGCTGACCCGCACGCGCGCTACTCCGGCGCGGAAATCGGCGAGCGCACCCTTGTCCCGGGCATAGACGCCCGGCTCGGCCAAACGCGCTTCGAAACTTGGCTCACTCAGCCCGCTGCAAAAGCGGCGGCAGCCACCCATTAACGTCGCTTTCAGAGAGAGGCCGATGTGCGTGAACCGGCCTCATTCAAACGAAACGTGTCGCTACGACGATCGGTGGTCAGCTCACGGACCCTACGGCGTAGTCCTCCGGCGCCACAAACGTAAGATCAACCATGTTTCGAAGCAAAGTGCCACAGCGCAGATCGCCGCACCCCACCAATTTTTCGCCCAAAGAGCAGTAGCCAGCGCCGAGATCCCGAAAGCGATAGCCATGAAAAACCCGAAGGTCGCGCCAATACCGGCGCGCAGCCGAAAGTCCTGATGACCGCTTAGCAGGAGCACGCCAGAAGCTAGCAACTGTCCCCCCACAGATTGCCATCTGCCGCCAACGACGACGACAAACATGATTATTGCGCCAAGCATCCCTGTAGCCTCATCTCACTTCTCGGTGTATGGCTCGACGGGACCCATTTGGCAGCTGGCGTCAGCCATTGTTGCTCCCGCTATTGCGAGGGTCCCGGCATAGCCAAGGATTTTGGCGGGCGGGTGGCCCACGGATACTCGCTCCGAATGTACCCCCCTCACAGAGATTCCCCGAGTTCCATGAGACAGATCCCGACAAGCAAAAACGTGTAAAACAGCCCCAGGTAAGTCATGTTAGCCGCAATCGAAAGTGCTTCGCCGACTGTGGACGTCACATCCGGTCTCCCTAGCTTCGACGATTCAAGGAACACCCTTGCGTCACTGTGGCTCTTCAACGCCCACCGCCACATCGAGACCAGGCCAAACAGGACGAGGCCCAAATAAAAAACAGTTCGAGCGGGCAGGTGGTTCCAGTACTTGATCAAGATGACCGCCGCGATTGTCAGGTCAGCAAAGAGCATGAAGGTAGTTCCAAGAAAAACATTATCGCGAAAAGGTGACTTCGAATAGAAGGCCGATGCGCTTCTAGCGTTCCTTAAGGGAAGAAGCGAGTTTATTTGATTCATGAATGACTCCTCCAAACCGGGGCGCGAGCACTACGGAGTGCATAGGAGTTGACGCGTTCCCCAAAGCGCGGCGGCACCGACGGCGATCCATGGAAGAGCCGTCACAATTGCAGTGCTTGCCGTAAACGTCATCTAGTCAGCCCTGCAACAGATGAGCGGTCCTGGTCATAAGGGAAAAAAAACATGTCTCTCGGGTTTCTGGGATTGACACGAACAATTACGGCCAGATCGCCAGAGAAGCTTTGCGCGTACCGTTTGGCTGATCCACGCAGGTAAAATGGAACTTCGTCCGACGCTCGTTGAGAACTGTCACTGGACACCTGATAATGAATCTCTACCGATGGACATCCCATGTAAGGGTCCAGCACTGTCGAGTCCACGACAGTAGCTGTGCTACGCTTCCATCGTAAGCTCTTCACAAAATGGAAAGCGCGTACGGAACTCTTGAAGAGAAATGCCAGAACAATATCAATCACCAATCCGCCCATCCAATCAATCCTCCGTGCACCTCTAAAAAGCGGTTGGGAGAGGCGCTCGCAGACCCGGATTAGCGTACGCAGGTGAGTGGCCCACCCCACTGGAGCGCCATCGGCCCGATCAGCTTTTCACTCCCTGGCCGCTCACGACGAAGTGTGACTCAAAGTTATCCGGCTCGAACAACCGCCAATGCTCTCTCGGGAGCGAGTCGCAAGGAAGCACGTCCAGACACAGCGCTTCACTCAATACGATCTGCAGACCGCCGGCGTCGCCCGCCTCAACTTTTTGCACGATGAATTGTCTTTTACCGCCTTCAAAAAGGACATCCAGCAACTGGTCGCGTAAGGTTGTTGTCCGTTCCCAATCAAATTCGTCGGGAACATTTTCGTCATATCGGTGATTCGCGGGGTAATACAGATCGCCGCTTCCGACGATCACTTTGCCTTGTCGTGTAATTCGCCAGGGACATTGGATATGAAGAGCAAATTCCCCAACTTCTCCGGCCGCTCCGTCAGAATCAGTCCTGCTGCGCCGAGCGCCGAAGTCGAACTTAGCCATGTCGAGTGTGCGCGACGCTCGCCATAGCGCTTTCCCTTCAAGCTTTGCGATCGCATGTCGAATTTCGGAATTCACAGTGGTTCCTTGCCTAGTGGGCGGGTGGCCCACTTTTTTGCGCGATGCGATGCTTGATGTGCCACATAGCTGCGACTGACGCGTGGCGATAGCGGATGGTACCACTACGGTAGATGACGTAAAAGTAGATTAGCCGGGTGCCCCACTCTTCGCGCCTCTGCTTCACGCGAGGGGTGGGGGTTTAGACGCAGCGTCGCGACGACCCTCCCGTCAGACTCCTTCCAAGCGTGCTGGTCCGACGATGCAGAAGGTGCCCGCCTGCGGTACCCTTCGATTCCGCGGTCAGAGCTCTCAGAATTTACCGCCGTGGCAGAGCGCGGGCGATTCAAAAAACCTGTACCACGCCTGCAAGCCGCAACTGGCGCGGGTTTCGTGCGATTTCGTCGCTCATAATTGCTCTGGACTAGTTCTGTACTTGGGTACAGCTGTTATCACCGCGCCTTCGCGCTACATTCCAATGGCAACCAAAATATGAAAACGTACACACGATCGAGCAGGCCCCGCCACTCCGCACCGCGAACCTGCCTGCCGCAGCAGGCCCGCCTGCCGAAGGCCGGGTTGGTTCCACTTCCCAGGTTTCTCTGCGCGCCATGCGAATTTCTAATCGCGGGTGATTTTCCCGATTTTCGGGCGTCCCGGGGGCGTTATGCAAAATTCTAATCGGCACGGCCCGCCGATTAGAAACGGCCGCAAATGACTGAAAACAATCAACAGCGACCCGTTCTAATCGGTACTATTTGTCCCGTTTTTCGCGGTTCCCAGCGCGTTCTGCATAAACCGGCAAGACGAAAATCGCCGCACGCGAATCTTCACACCGGCGTTCCCAGCTTCCCGGGCAATGTCGCCCGACGCCTCCTTCATTTTGCGGCCGCCGCCGCCGGCTGCGATTCCTCCAGCAGCTCCTTCAAGTATTGCTGCCACACGGCGGCCCATGTATGAGTGCCGTGGCCATGCGTCTGCTCCGAAACCGGCAGCAGCACGAATTTCCCGTTTTTCACTTTCTGGATTTCGCGCTCGGCGATGTCCAGTTCCGGCGGATTGATGAAATCGTCGGCGGAATTGATGAACATCACCGGCACCGTAATTTTCCCCAAGCCGCCCGATGGATCGTAATTCCGCGAAGCGTTCACCGCGTAAAGCAAATCATTCGCGTCCAGAATTTCCATGTCG
Source organism: uncultured Acidobacteriota bacterium (assembly GCA_963748395.1). GTDB lineage: Bacteria > Acidobacteriota > Terriglobia > Acidiferrales > UBA7541 > Palsa-295. The sequence goes on from CAVVIP010000003.1 coordinate 90,200, forward strand.
CGCCGCATCACTTCCTGCAGGTAGTGGTCGGCGGCGTCGCGCGTCGGCAAGCTCGCCTGCATCTGCAGCGGCGCGCTGCCGGCGATCAGCAGCATGTCCGCGGCAATTTCCAGCCCCGCGCGCGGCTCCGTGGTGTAGTCGCCGTCCTTCCATTCCGGGTCCTCGCGAATTCCGTCCATCAACATTTTTCGCCACAGCCGGTTGCGCCCCGCAATTTGCACCGGCAGGCAAGCCAGCGGCATCAGCGCATCCATGAAATCGGGATACGTTTCGCCCCATATCCAGGAATGCATGCAACCCATGGACGTGCCCATGATCAGGCGCAGATGGTTGACGCTCAGGCCCTTCTCCACCAGCTCGTGCTGCGCCAATACCATGTCGTCGTACTCGTATTTCGGAAAATGCGCGTGCATCCCGTCGCTGGGCTTGCTGGATTTTCCGTGGCCGATGTTGTCCGGCAGGATGATGTAGTAGCGCGTGATGTCCAGCAGCTCGCTCGAGCCGTAGAGCACGCCGGCAAATTGCGGCGCGAGAAAATTTCCTCCCCAGCCGCCGGTGCCGTGAAGAATCAATACTGCGTTGGTGACTCGGCCGTTCGCATCGCGCGTTGGCGTGCCCAGCGTGCGGTAATGCATGCGCAATTCCGGCAGCGTCTCGCCGGACTTGAACTGAAAATCGCGGATGACGAAGTCGCCTTCCACGGGCGTGTAAGTCTGCGCAGGACCCGCTGCGGCCGGCACAGGCTGAACGTTCGAAGTGGTGGCCGGTTGCGTGGCCTGTTGAGCGGTCTGCTGCGTGGCCTGTGGCGCGTTTTGTTGCGCGCGCGCTCCAGTCGCCAGCAGTGCGACCAACGCGAAAATCATCCCAGCAATTCCAACGGTCGACGATTTGTAGCTCGACGCCCCGCACTTCGCATCCCGGCAAATTGCAAATGGCATCCTCGCGCTCACGGTCGCTCCTCCTGGCGCGACACTTTAGCACGAGTGAATGTTGCCACTGCCCGCGAGAACAGCGTGACTCGTGATTTATGCGGGGGAGGCACAAGCCGCATCAGCGTTGGCGGAGAATTTCTGTGTACATCGCGCGCTGCCGCGATGAAACGATTTACCGCGTCGCGTCACTACAGTACAGGGCGAAAAAGAGGAGGGCAGCAATGCGGTACGAGTCGTGGACTACAACCTCACCTGACGGAAAAATTGTGCGGTTTGCATACAAGGAATTGTCCGATGGCATCGCGGGCATCTCCGCGAAAACAGACGGCCGATTTGTGATGATCCTGCAGCGGAGCATCAAAGCACCGCTGACGCGCAAGCAAGTAGAAGCAGTTTTCGAGCGGATAGATATATAAGGTAGGCATGTAAGGTAGATATGTAAGGTAGATATGTAAGGTAGAAATGTAATGGGAACCACGGGCGCGTGGACTTGCCGATGCCCGAGCCGTTCGCTTTTCGCCGCTCCGCCGTGCAACGGTTTCCGGCGCGCGCGGCGCGGTGATATAGTTCATCTGATGAGAGGGAGCTGCGCAATGCGTGCGCGATTTGCCGTGGCGGTTTTATCGCTGGCGCTGCTGTATGCGTCCACCTGCTGGGCCACCTGCGCGATTTGCCCGCGTTCCAGCGTGTCCCCAGGGACGACGCCAGTGACGCAGAGCCACGACTGCGAACACGCAGCATCGAATGTGCCTGGCGGCTCACACCAACAACACCCCGCAACACCCGATTGCTTCGGCCATCACCACGCCAACTTTGAACTCGTGCAAGGCGACGGCCTAGCGCAATTGCATTTCAGCGCAATGAGCCACGCACACGTAAACCAGTTCGCCGCCAATGCCGTTAACGCGGAGACTGTCGCCTTGTCGGCGTCGTTCTTATCGGATTTAGCGCCACCGCGGCACGCAACGATTTCTCCGCAGCAAAACAATTTCCATTCTTCGCATCTGATCCTGCCTGTCCGTTTCTTCGTAGTCGCTTCTTCGCAGCAACTTTGCAACAACTGAAAATCCGGAATTGCAGCGCCTAAATTCGCGCTCACAAATCCATTTGTCGCGTCGCAAGGATTCTCTTGCTGCGGCATGCAACCGATTCAGCGGAATACGGGAGAGCAACATGAAGCACACACGTCGCGGTTTCTTGCAGGGAGCAGCTGTACTTGGCGCAGGAGCGCTTGCTCCGCGCAACGTAGCGGATGCGCAGCCGCGCGCGGGAGCTGCAAGCCTCCATTCGTCGTCCAGCGCGAGCGGAGCATTTCGCGCGGTGGAAACTCCAGACGTTCCGGATCTGCCATTCCAGATGGACGGCAGCGTGAAGGTGTTTCATCTGGTGGCCGAACCGGTGAAGCAGGAAATCTATCCTGGCAAGATCCTGAATCTGTGGGGATACAACGGCAGCGCGCCCGGTCCGACGATCCAGGCGCGACAAGGCGAGCGCGTGCGCATCGTCGTGGACAATCACTTGCCCGAGCCGACTTCCATGCACTGGCACGGCTTCGACATTCCGTTCGACATGGATGGCGGACCAGGCCTGTCGCAGGACGCGATTTCTCCAGGCGGGCGCTACGTCTACGAGTTCACGCTGCAGCAGGAAGGAACTCTCTTCTACCACTCGCACATGGCCATGCAGGAAATGATGGGAATGATTGGCGCGTTCATCATGCATCCCGCGGAAGCATACGATCCGCCGGTGGAAAAGGACTTCGCGATAATCCTGCAGGAATATGCCGTGCTGCCCAACAATCCCACCCCGAATTCCATGAACATGGAGTTCAACTGGCTGACGCTGAACGGAAAGTCCGGCCCGGCGAACACTCCTCTCATTGTGCGGCTGGGCGATCGCGTGCGCCTGCGCTTCATCAACCTCGGCATGGACCATCACCCGATTCATATGCACGGGCACCAATTCGTGATCACCGGCACCGAAGGCGGGCGGCAGCCGCGGGCCACATGGGGACCCAACAATACAGTGCTGGTAGGAGTGGCGCAGTCGCGCAACGTGGAGTTCGTCGCGACCAATCCCGGCGACTGGATGATTCATTGCCACATGCCACATCACATGATGAACCAGATGTCTTCGATGGTGGGGCCGATGACGCGCCGGCCGGGAATGCCGGCGGGCGCCGGAATGGAAGAAGGAATGGGCATGCTGCGCGGGGGAAACGCGACGGCAGCGGAAAATGGTCCGAGCATGGGCCGCGGAATGGGAGCCGGATCCGCATTGCAACAACCTACGACGAATGGGCCGCTTTCGCCGCAGCAAGCCGCTCCAGGAATGGCGGGGATGCAGATGGGGCAGGCAGACGTGAGTAAGGACGCGAACTCCGTGCCCGGTTTTCCGCAGGACGCGTTCATGGAAAGTCCGGCGATGGCGATGGACGCGATGGTGAAGAAGCCGGAAACCTACGGGCTGCGGCCCGGATGGAGCGGTTACATGCAGGGGATGATGACGCTGATTCGCGTGCTGCCGCCAGAGCGCTACGAAGAGATCGTAAGCTTGCGCGAGAAACAGCGGAAGAGCGGACCGGCGACGATGCCTGGGATGAACGAGCAGCGCTAGAAGTGCATTCCGATGAAATCGTTCTATGGGAGATTTGCGATGACACGCCAGACAATTTGCAATTTGCTGCTGCTGCTGATTTTTGCGGGCGCGCCGTTGCTGCCACCTTCGTCGGCGCAGTCTGTTCCGCAAGGAGGATCCGCGCAACAACCGGTCACGCAACAACTGATCACACAAGAACGATCCGTGCAGCACGCGCCATCGGCAGAGGCCGGCCTCACACTGGAAGAACTGCAGCAGCTAGCGCTCGCGAATAATCCGACGTTGGCGCAGGCCAAAGCCGGAGTGCGCGCGGCTGCGGGGCGCACTCAGCAGGCGGGACTGTGGCCCAATCCCTCGATCGGCTATCGCGGCGACGAAATTCGCGGAGGCTCGTACGGCGGCGGCGAGCAAGGCGTGTTCGTGCAACAGAACGTGATCCTCGGCGGCAAACTCGGCCTCGACCGGAAAATATTCGGCGCGGAAGGCAAGCAAGCTGTGGCCGAAGCTGATGAACAGCGCCTGCGCGTGGAAAACGGAGTACGCATCGCTTTCTACCAGTCCCTCGCGATGCAGGCGATGGTGGAAACGCGCGGCAGGCTGCGCGATATCGCCCGAGACGCGGCCGAAACCACGCGCCAGCTTTTCAATGTGGGCCAGGCGGACCAGCCCGACGTGCTGGAAGCGGACGTGGAAGCCGATCAAGATGAACTCGCGGTGGTCACCGAGCAGCAGGAGCAGCAGCGAGCGTGGAGCGTGCTGGCCGCGGTGGTCGGCAAGCCGGATTTGCCGCTGGAACACCTGCAGGGCGACCTGGAAAAACTGCCGGACGTGAACGCGGAGCAAATTCTGCAAACGATCTTGCGCGATAGCCCGGCGGTGAAGATCGCGCAGTTGGGCGTGACGCGCGCGGAGGCAAGCGTGGAGCGCGCTCATCGTGAAACCATTCCGGATTTATTCCTGCGCGCCGGATACGCGTACAGTTTCGAGCAGCTCGACACTGTGCCGCCGAAAGCGGTCGGCTCGGAAGCTTTTGCGGAAGTAGGCGTGAACCTGCCGATTTTCAATCGCAACCAGGGAAACATCGCGGCCGCCGATGCGGATCGCGAGCGCACAAGTCTGGAGGTGCAGCGCGTGGCGCTAGTTCTGCGCCAGATGGCCGCACCCATCGTGCAAAATTACGCGAGTTCGCGAGCCATCGCGGAACGTTACAAGAGCAGAACGCTGCCAAACGCGCGGCAGGCGTACGAATTGTATCTGCAGAAATATCACGAGGGCGCGGCGGCGTATCCGCAGGTATTGATCGCGCAGAGAACGCTGGTGCAACTGGAAACCAGCTACATCAACACGCTGGAAAATGTGTGGATCAATGCGGCTGCGCTGCAAGGGCTGCTGCTCACCGATGGTCTGGATCTGCCGGCTACGCCGAATGAACTGGACCGTCCGGTGCGGGAAATCAATTTGCCGATTACTGAGAATCCGGGAACGCGTCCGTGAAGCGCGCGCGTCGCCGGCTGCAAGGCTTCACCGGTGTGATAATCAGGCAGGCAGTTAAGTATCTTCTCACTAGCGTGTAACGTGTTTGTGCTATGCTGCGCCGCCTGACTGGAAATCGCGCTGGGCATTTTTGTGAACGGGAGCGCGATTTGGAGAAATTTCCCGGTGCTGACTCGCAAAGCCATATTGCTGGTTCTTCCGGTACTTCTGCTGTGTATTTTTCAGATTAACTGCGGCGGCTCTGGCGGCACTCCCACGCTCACGACGATTGCGGTGACGTCTGCTCAATCATCCATCGCAGTAAGCGGAACTGATTCGTTCAGCGCGACGGCGAAAGACCAGCATGGAAACGTGATGACCGGCGTAACGTTCGCGTGGGCGAGCAGCGCTTCCAATATCGCGGCGATTGACGCGAGCAGCGGCGCGGCGATGGGTTTATTGCCGGGCATGACGCAGATCACCGCGTCGGCGAATGGCGTGACGAGCAACCCGGCGACGTTGACGGTTACTCCCGGATTTTTAGCCACCGGCGGCATGAGCGTGGCACGGTCGGACGCCACTGCGACGCTGCTGAACAATGGAATGGTGCTGATCGCGGGAGGGATGGCGTCGGGAAACTATTTGTCCGAAGCGGAGCTGTATAACCCTGCAAGCGGAACTTTCACAGTGACCGGCAGCTTGAACGCCGCGCGTGAACTGCATAGTGCGACGCTGCTGAACAACGGAATGGTGCTGATTGCAGGCGGCTACAACGCCAGCGGCTTTCTGGGCAGCGCGGAGTTGTACAATCCGGCGACCGGCACGTTCACCGTAACCGGGAGCATGAGCACGCCGCGCCGTTTCGCCCCAACGATTCTGCTGCAGGACGGGACCGTGTTGATTGCGGGGGGCGCAGGCGCAACGGATCCGCTGCAGGCACTGGCCAGCGCGGAGATATATGATCCCGTAACGGGGACGTTCACGCCGACCGGAAACATGAAGGTGGAGCGTCGGCTGACGACCGGGACGCTGCTGAATAACGGAATGGTGCTGATCGCGGGCGGCATCAACATAAACGGAACGCTGGACAGCGCGGAGCTATACAACCCTGCCAACAAAACTTTCACGTTCACCGGCAACCTGAACGGCCTGCGCTGCTACCACACGGCGACGCTGCTGAATAGCGGGATGGTACTGATCGAGGGTGGCGAGCAGCCCAGCGGTTCCACTTTCGTGCCGCTCGCCAGCGCCGAACTCTATAACCCTGCGAACGGGACGTTCACTGTAACCGGCAATTTGAACGCTGCGCGAGTTGGTCCCACCGCCACGCCGCTGAATAACGGGACCGTTTTAGTTACGGGCGGAGTTGAATTCAGCGGCGAAACCGATGTTCCACAGTCCAGCGCGGAAGTGTACGACCCCGTCGCGGCAACTTTTGCAACGACCGGCAGCTTGAACAGCGCGCGCGCGACACAAAGCGCGACGCTGCTGACTAACGGGACTGTTCTGGTTACGGGCGGATTCGATGCCAGCGGCTCGCTCGCGAGCGCCGAGTTCTATGAACCCGGAACGCTGACTCCGGCGGGGCTCACTGCCATCACCGTTTCTGCCGCGCCTCCGACGACCCCCGCAACTCCCACAATTTCTCCGGGAACGTACCAGCGGTTTATTGCTACAGGAACTTTTGCCAGCGGCAACCAACAGCTCCACGCGGTTGCGTGGAGTTCTTCGGATTCCGGGACGGCGCAGATCAGCAACGACGCAACGAATCCGGGCGCAGCCGTGGCCGTGGGATCACCTGCGATGGTGGCGCCCATCACTGTGACCGCTACGGCCGGGACCGTCAGCGGTACAGCCACGCTGAACGTGCGTCCGACGGGCTTTGTAACAACTGGCAGCATGAAGGTGACGCGACAGTACTTTACCGCGACGGTCTTGAACAACGGTCTGGTGCTGGTTGCGGACGGCGATGGATCATTCGGAATTTCCGCGCCTGCCGAATTGTACAATCCCGCAACCGGGACATTCAGCGTAACAGGGACGCCCATTATCTCGCGCTACTTCGCTACCGCGACGCTGTTGCCGAATGGAATGGTGCTGATCGCGGGCGGTTCTTTCACGAGTCCCGGCCTTTCCAGCGCGGAGTTGTATAACCCGGCGACTGGATCGTTTACGGCAACTGGCAGCATGAACAACGCGCGATACGACCATACTGCGACGTTGCTTAACAATGGGACGGTACTGATCACGGGAGGTCAAACATCGGCCACTTCGTATCTTGCGAGCGCGGAACTTTACAATCCGGCAACAGGCCAATTCACCGCCACGGGGAGCTTGAACATTGCGCGCGGACAACATACGGCGACGCGACTCGATGACGGTACAGTTCTGATTGCGGGAGGGCAGGGCACTGGTGGACCTTTCGTAGCTAGTGCTGAGATTTATGACCCTGTAAGCGGATCGTTCACGGTAGCTGGTAGCTTGAACACGCCGCGCGTCGCCCACACCGCAACCTTGCTGCCGAACGGGCGAGTGCTGATCGCGGGAGGCGTGGTTACTTCCAGCTTCGCTTCGGCCAGCGCGGAACTGTACAACCCAACGAATGGGACATTCACGACGACCGGCAACTTAACTACGGCGCGCTCGCAACACACAGCGACTTTGCTCGGCAGCGGATTGGTGTTGGTGGCGGGTGGCGGGGCGCTGCCGCTCGGGAACCCCACGACGAGCGCGGAGCTGTACGATCCCGCGGCCGGAACTTTTACTGCGACGGGATCGCTGCAGGTGGCGCGAGCCAATCACATCGCGGCACTACTCAATAACGGGACGGTCGTGATCGCCGGCGGGGCGAGCAGCACGCTCTTATCCAGCGCGGAACTGTATTAGGGTTGTTCGCGGTCACGTTCCAGCGCAAAATCGCACGGTTGTACGCGGACCTAGCCGCTGGCAGGATTGGAAGGCTGAAAAAGGAGAATGCACGTGGAGACATTTTTCATGTTGATCTTGGGCGTGATCGCGTTTTTCGTGCTGAGCATTTTCCTGGGCTCGTTTTTCACGGTGCAGACGGCGCAGGTGGCTATTGTGCAGAGGCTAGGGAAGTTTGCGCGGGTGGCGGGGCCGGGGTTGAATTGGAAGACTCCGTATCTGGAGACGGTAGTGCAGCGCATGAGCATGAAGGTGCAGCAATTCGAGGTGCAGGTGGAAACGAAGACGCAGGATAACGTGTTCGTGCAAATTCCTGTTTCCATTCAGTACAAGGTGATACCGGAGGGCGTGGAATCGGCGTTCTACAAATTGTCGGACCCGGTGAAACAGATCGAATCGATGGTTTACAACGTGGTGCTGGGCCACGTTCCGAAGATGAAGTTGGACGATACTTTTCTGAATCAAGCGGATATTGCTGGAGATTTGCGCGACAGCCTGGACGCTTCGATGAAGGAGTACGGCTATTCGATTGTAAAGGTTTTGATTTCGGATATCGTGCCGGATCCGAAAGTGAAGGCGGCGATGAACGATATCAATGCGGCGCAGCGCGAACGGGAGGCGACGGTCTCGCGCGCGGAGACGAATAAATTATTGCTGGTGAAGCAGGCGGAAGCGGAGGCGGAATCGAAACGGCTGCAGGGCGAGGGAATTGCCAATCAGCGCAAAGCGATTATCGCGGGGTTGAAGGATTCGGTGGAGGATTTCGCAAAGACGGTTCCGGGTTCGACGCCGCAGGATGTGATGCAGCTGGTGCTGATGACGCAGTACTTCGACACGTTGAAGGAAGTGGCGGCCAACGATCATACGAATACGATCTTGATTCCGCACTCGCCGAATACGCTGACGGATATTTTCGGGCAGATTCGCAATGCGATTATTACGGGGAATGAGTTGGGGCACCATCCGGCGGTGGTGCCGGCGCCGACGGGGGATGCGCAGAGGTAAGCAAATCAAAGGCTGCCCGGTCCGATGAAACTGGACCGGCCGCTACAAATGCAACGGTACAGCAACCGCAACTGCATGGCGCACTGAAGTGCGCCGCTACAAATGCAACAGCTAATCATCTTTAGATCAACGGACTTCGAGTAGCACGAGAGCATCGGGCGCTAGCTGCAATTTGATTTGACCGTTGCGGATGGGCGTTGATTCGGGCGCGGGAAGTTGGGCGGCTTGGCGCAGGGATTGTATTTGCGCTGAAGTGGGATACGCGGGGCTGCCCATCGCGGCGTAGGCTTTCAACAGCGAGCCGTGGTCCGCATCTACGCGGTACACCGTTGCTTTCCGGCGTCCGGTAAGTGAATTCAACTGCAGCACCACTTCTTTTGGTTCTCCGCCGCCTCCCACCACTGGTGTATTCCAGACGGCTAAAACGATGGTGCCATCGGCGCGGCGGGTGGCGAGAACGTCGTCAGCGTTCACGGGAATTCTGGTTTCGCCCAGGCGGTGGAGGAGCTTGAACGCATTGAACGCGGGCTTGGGCAGGCTGTCTTCTGCGAGCAGGCCGAAGCCGCCGTAGAACGGGCTCTTCACCACACCTTGTTCTTCGAACACGTCGGAAAATGTCCAGTAACTCATCATGTCCACCAGGCCGTCGCACTGGCGAATGGTGTCGGCCATCCAGGGACCCATGTAGGTGGAGTCGGTAACGTCCGGTTCGTTCTTGTAGCTGGCGTTGAATTCACTCCAGATCAGCGGTACATGCGGAAGAGCCGAGGCGCTGATCTGGTCATGAACTTTGCGCACGGCGCGGCAGACCATTTGGGTGCGCGGGATTTCGTCGTGGGTGCCGAAAACATCGGGAGCGGAATCGTTGCCATAGACGTGCGTGGAGACGAAGTCCACCGGCACTTTTTCAGTAACGGCGTGATGAATGAAGCGATCGGCCCAGGCGGCTTGCGCGGTGGCGGGCCCGCCGATGCGCAGACGCGGGCTGACGCTTTTTACGGCGCGCGCGGCCAAGTCGTAAAGCTGAAAATAGGTTTGTTCTCTTGGAGCGCCGGCCCAGAAATCAATATTGGGCTCGTTCCATACTTCGAAATACCACTGGCTCACTTCGTCGAGGCCGTAACGGTCCACCAGATGTTGCGTGAACTGGCGCACCAGTTCGCCCCACTCTTCGTAGCTCTTGGGCGGCGAGACGTTGGGCTTGTACCAGAAATCCTGATATTTCGGTTCGGCAGCGAGCTTTTTGGGCATGAAGCTCAGCTCGACGAAGGGCCGCACACCGGCTTGCAGCAGGCCATCGTAAATCTGGTCCACGTAGGAAAAATTGTAGATTGGCTTTCCGGAGGGGTCTTCGTCGTAGACGCCCACTTCGTCGTGAAAAATGGCGTGGAAGCGAATGTATTTGAAGTCGGTCGCGGCTTTCACTTCGCGCAAATCGTTGCGATAGCTTTGGCGCAGCGAGAGGATCGCGCGTCCGGAGCCGAACATTTGCTCCCAATAATGCGGGAAGGGCTGGCCCGCGGCGCGCGTGTCCACTTGAATGGTTTCGGGCGCTGCGGGATTTTGCGCGGGCGCCTGCTGCGCGGACGCACAGAACGCGGCGGAAAGAATCACGCAGCAGAGCAGAGACATCCGCTTCATTCGGTGAAACCTCACAGAAAATTAGAGAGCGGCGGCAGCGGGATTAGAATGTCACAATTTCCAGCGCCGCCCCAATATTTTCTGGTCCACCTGTGCGGCCGGCACTGGCAAGTCGTACGAATCTAGCCAATCGAGACGAGGATGCGCCGCGCTGCCTGCGACACCCCGAAAGCCGGGGCCGCGCGAGGAAGGCTCTCAACATCGGGCTGTATCCGGGGTATCATTAGCCCAAGCGGCCCCCAGCTTACTCGCAGTAAAGGACAATTCGGGACAAATCGGGATATGACCGTCTTAGAGCCCAGCCCACCGCCCAATCGGCGCCTTGATACGTGGAAAGAGATTGGCGCCTTCTTTGGGCGCGACGAGCGTACGGTGAAGCGCTGGGAAACCACGCGCGGGTTGCCGGTGCACCGCGTTCCAGGAGCTGGGCGGGCGAACGTCTACGCTTATACCGACGAACTGGCGGAATGGCTCAGCGGAGCGAGGATTGCGGCCGAGCAAGACGCTGACGCTAGCTCCGATCTGCCGAACGGAATTGCCACCGATTCTGAAATCGAGACGGGCGCCCCGAATGGCCCCGACACATACGGAGATGCTGGGTTCGTTGACCGGCGCGTTGGCGAGCGGCGCAGCACGGAGAGCGTGCCGCGAACCTCGTCGTTCTGGCAGAGCCGGCCCGCAGGGCATTTTGCGGCGGTGATTACAGCCGTGATTGTGGTGGCATTGGTGCTGGTGGCGGTTGTGCGACGCGCGTCTTCCGCCGGGGCGGTGAGAGCGAGCGCCGTGGTGGCGCGTCACCACGTGCCGGACCCCGAGGCGGAGCAGCTTTACCTGAAGGGAATTTACTACTGGCAGCGGCGCACTCCGGAAACTCTGCACCAAGCGGTGGATTATTTCACGCAGGCAGTGGTGCGGGATCCGCAGTACGCGGAAGCGTACGTGGGGCTGGCCGATTGCTACAACCTGCTGCGCGAATATTCGGAGATGCCGCCGAGCGAAGCCTATCCCCGCGCATTGGCTGCCGCGAAGCGCGCCGTGGCTCTGGATGATTCGCTTTCCGGCGCGCATAGTTCGCTCGGGTTCGTGGATTTCTACTGGTCCTGGGATGTAGCGGGCGCGCAACGTGAATTTGTGCGGGCGCTGACGCTGGATCCCAACTCGGTAATCGCGCACCACTGGTACGGCACATATTTGCTGCATTTGGGCCGGTTCGCGGAAGCGCTACAAGAAATTGAGACGGCCCAGCGATTGGATCCGAACTCTTCGCCGATTCTGGCTGATAAAGCACTGGTGCTTTTCTACGCCGGGCAGCAAGAGCAAGCGGTGGAGTTGCTGAAACAACTCTCCGCCACCGAGCCGGATTTTCTCTCACCGCACAGCTACCTGGCGTTCATTCACCTGGCGCAGGGGCAATACCCGCAATACCTGGCGGAATCCCGAAAGACTGCGGTGCTGCGCCACGACGAAACGCAGCTGGCGATTGTGGCCGCGGGTGAAAAGGGCCTGGCGCGCGGGGGAGCACGCGGCATGTTGAGCGATATGCTGAAAGTCCAACAAGGGTTGTACGCCGACGGCCGAGAACCGGCATATGACCTGGCTAGGACGTGCGCGTTGCTGGGACGGAAGGATGACGCACTGGAGAATTTGCAAAATTCCTACGAGAAGCGCGAAACGGAACTTCTGAAGATGCGCATTGATCCAACGCTTGCCAGTTTGCGCGATGAACCGCGCTTCCGGGAAATCCTCGCGCAAATAGGGCTGCCGCCACTGCCGTAAGAGCCTCGCCCAGAGCTACTGTTGCGGATGGTGCGCACAGTAGTGCTTCACCCTCCCGCCGACGGGCGTCACGAAAAATTAATATTGGCGGGCCTTGACAAGATTTGGAAAGCGCAGTTTAATGCTGCTTCCAGTTGTAAGCCAGTTGCAACTAGAAAAACGAGGACGGTGGTTCAGTCTGGTTGTTTTCCAGTTGTAAACCATTTGCAACTAGAAAGGCAACGGTGAGTCTGTTTCGTTGCCTCTTAGTTGCAAACCAGTTTCAACTAGGAGTTTACTCCGGAGACTTATGATTCGTCCAGTCACCAATCGTGTTCGAGTTTCTGCTCGCGTTCTGTGGCGTATGGCTCTGGCTGCCTGCTCGCTGCTATTTGTGTTCCTGCCGCGCGCCACCGCGCAGGAACCACCCTATTTCGTAACGTACTCATCCGCGCTGGAAGAACCCGGCAACCTCGAAATTTCTTTGAAGAACACCGAAGCCTCGCCGCCTAACGGAAATCCATTCCTGGGCAGCGCGCTGGAGTTCGAATACGGTGTGAAGGGATGGTGGACCACGGAGTTTTATCTGGACGCGCAGGCTACGAAGAACGATTCGACCATTTTCACGGGCTTCCGCTGGGAAAATCGCTTTCGGCCGCTGCTGCGCGAGCACTTCATCAATCCGGTGCTGTATGTGGAATATGAGAACACCAACGCCGCGGACCGCGCTCTGCTGGAAATCGTGGGGCACGACACCGTGCAGGACCTGGCCGTACCGAACTCCATCGCGCGCCAGGAGATCGAACGGGAGATCGAACTGAAGCTGATTTTATCAACCAACACACACGGCTGGAATTTTTCGGAAAATTTCATCGCTGAAAAATCGCTGAATGAAACCGAGCCGTGGGAATTCGGTTACGCGATCGGCGCCAGCCGTCCGCTGAGCCTGGTCTCCAGCGGCAGGTCTTGCTTCTGGTGCCGCGAGAATTTCGCGGCGGGCGCGGAGGTGTATGGCGGCCTGGGAACTGGCGACGGGTTCGGCTTCAAGGCCACTTCGCAATACCTGGGCCCCACGATGAGTTTTGGCATTCCAAAGGGCCCCACGATTCTTTTTTCGCCGCAATTTGGGCTGAACGACAACAGCGCCAAAGTTTTGTTTCGCTTTTCAGTGTCTTACGAAATTCAGCAAGTGTGGAACATGTTCAAGCGAAAAAATTAATGAGCGGAAAACAAATGACCGAAGCACTACTCGCGACCCGGCGGCGTACAGCGCGAAAAAACGGATCGCAGTTTCGCGTGATGCTCAGCCTGCTGGCGCTGCTCTTCTGCATGGCGCTGGCGGATGGTTCCTGGCTGCAGAAAGTTCCAGCCAGCGACCGCAGCAGAGAGAATCCCTACGCCGGGCAGCCGGCGGCCATCGCGGGAGGAAAATTCCTCTTCGCGGATCATTGCGCCAAGTGCCACGGTTCAGACGCGCTGGGCCGCGGGAAGCATCCCAGCTTGCGCAGCGAGCGCGTCCAAGTGCAGGCCACGCCGGGTGACCTTTTCTGGCTTTTGAAAAATGGCAACCTGCGCCGCGGCATGCCCACGTGGAGCGCGATGCCGGAACCCTCGCGCTGGCAAATCATCGCTTACTTGAAGAGCCTGGGTCCCGCTTCCGGTCCCGCTTCCGCCGCGAATTCCTCACAGGAGAAATTGCAATGATTCGCCCCAAGGCATTAGTTTCGTGCGTAACCGCCGCGCTGGTATTTCTAGCGTCCTGCGGGTCGTCCGGCCAGGCGCCGCCATTCCCGCCGGAGAACGATACGAAGAACGCGTCTGAGCAGCAGGTGGGCGAGCGCCTGTTCGTCGAGACGCGTTTTGCGGAATACTTTGCGGCGCACATGACCGGCGTGAACGATCCGCTCGTCGCGGGCGATCCGGTTGTGGCGCAAGTGCTCACCACCAGCGGGACATTGCCGGGTCCCTTCGCAGGAGAATCCATCAACTGCCGCTCCTGCCATTTTGTGGTGGAGTTTCAAGGCGTTCCTGGTGCCGGCAACCGTACTTACTCTGACTTTATTGATCACAGTCCCTTGCCGCTGCCGATGGGAAATTTCACGGCGACGCCGCGCAATTCCATGCAGATGGTGGGTTCGCTGCAATCGCGCAGTGGTCCTACATTCCTTCATTTCGACGGTCAGTTCAACGATCCCGTGGATCTGGTGAAAACCACGCTCACCGGCCGGAATTTTGGTTGGGGACCGACGCAGGCGCAGCAGGCCATCGCGCACATCGCCCAAGTAATTCGCCAGGATAATGGCATGAACATTCCCGCGCAGGAATACGGCGAAAATCTTCCTTACGCGACTATTTTCCTGGGCACGCAGCCGGGAATACCGAAGGATGTGCAGCTTGCGCCGCAGTTCCGGCTGGATGTGACGACGGCGTCGGACGATCAGATCGTCACTCTGATTGCGCGGTTGATCGCGCAATACATGGCGGGGTTGCTGTTCAAGCAGGACCAATTCGGCCGCTACTTCGCTTCGCCTTACGATGTTTTTCTACGCATCAATCATCTGCCGGTGCAGCCTGCGGCCGGCGAGACCATCCCGCAGTACAACCAGCGGTTGCTCTCGCTGGTGAGCGCTATGAGTAACCCGATCTATGTGAACGGAAGTTACGGACAATTCCAGTATCACGCGCAGCCGTTTCAATTCGGCGCAACGGAGCTTGCCGGGCTGAAAATATTTCTGCGCGCCGCGAATAATGCCGCGGACGGTTCGCAGCACGCAGGAAACTGCGCCGCCTGCCACACCGCGCCGAATTTCACCGATTTCGGTTTTCATAATACGGGCGTCACGCAGGAAGAATATGACGACGCGAATGGAACCGGCTCCTTCATGAACCTGGCAATTCCCACGCTGGCGCAGCGCAATCAGAATTTCGACCAGTACATGCCGGTGTCTGCCGCGCATCCCAATGCCACGGAACAATTCCGCCACCATGCGATTGCCGGGCAGCCGAATTTCGCCGACCTGGGCCTGTGGAACATTTACCAGAATCCGGACGTGCCCAATCCGCAGACGGATCTGCAAGGGGTGGTGTGCCCTAACCCGGCGATCTGCGGCCCGGATCGGGGCTTGGCGACGACCATCGGCCAATTCAAGACGCCAATGTTGCGCGACCTGGAAGATTCCGCGCCGTATTTTCACAACGGCAGCAAATTGAAGTTCACCGACGTGGTGCAATTCTATGTGCGCAGCTCGGCACTGGCGCGTGCCGGCACCCTGCGGAATGCTCCCGTGGAATTCCAGGGAATGTCGCTGAGCGATAGCGACGTGGCGGCAGTGGCCGCGTTCCTGGCGTCGCTCACCGAAGATTACGACGACGCGTAGAACTGATTGCAACGTGCGGACGGAGCTATGTGGTTGCCGTCCCAGGTGAGCGGTTGCTGGAGAGCTAGAATCGGCCTTGCGAGGTGATGCCTTTGCCTTCGACGCAGTCGTAGGTCTGGCCGGCGGCGAGGTTTTTGTATTCTTCGGATCTGCCGCTGGGCCATGCGATGGTGACGCGCTCGATCTTGTCGCGTTTGCCGAGGCCGAAAGTGACAGGCAGCTCGGACTGCGACAGATAGCTTGAGCCGCCCTTCACCAGGCGCGATTGACCGGCGCCTTCGTGCTCGATGCGCACCGTCGCGCCAATGGCGTCGCGATTCGATTTCGTGCCGATGAGGCGGAAGCGGATGCTGTGGTTTCCGGCGAGCTGGTCGTTGCGGTAAAGATATGCGGGGCCGTTGTTGGTGGTCATCAGCAGATCGAGATCGCCATCGCGGTCGAAATCGGCGTAGCAGAGGCCGCGGCCGACTTTTGGTTGAATGAATGCGTCGCCTGTGGACGCGGCGACGTCCTGAAATTTCCCCTGACCATTGTTGAGAAAAATCTGCGGCGGCTGTGCGTATCCGACGTTGCCGCGAATATTGCGCACCGTATCGTCAATGTGTCCGTTCGCGACGACCAGGTCCAGCGCGCCGTCCAGGTCCGCATCCAGAAACGCGCAGCCGAAGCCCAAAGTATTTTGCGACGCGAGACCGACGCCGGCCTGCACCGCGACGTCGTTGTAGGTGCCATTTGCGGCGGGGCGATAGAGTCCAATCATTTCATTGTCGAAATTGGTGATGGCCACGCCGGGAAAACCGGAGCGGTCGAAATCCGCAGCGTCCACTCCCATTCCCGCGCGAGCTTTTCCTTCGGCGCTGAAGGCGATGCCGGCTTCCACTGCTACGTCCTTGAATGTGCCATTGCGCTGATTGCGATAGAGCTTGTTGGGCTGCGTGTCGTTAGCTACCAGCAGATCGGGCCAGCTGTCGCGATCGTAATCCAGCATGGCGACGCCCAACGATTTCGAGCTAGTGTCAAAGATGCCGCTTTTGGCAGTGACGTCTTCGAAAGTTCCATCGCCGCGATTGTGAAATAGCCAGCAGGTCTCGCCACGATAGGCTTCCGGCGTGCAATAGGATTTGTGCTTTCCGTCGAGGCTGCAGAATACGTCATGCTCGGGAGACCATTTCACATAATTGCAGACGAAAAGGTCGAGCAAGCCGTCGCGGTCGTAATCGAGCCACACAGCCGAGGTGCTGAATCCCATGCGGCCGTCGAGGCCGCTGGTTTTGGTGACGTCCACAAACGTTCCCTTGCCGGTATTGCGAAAGAGGCGGTTCTGGCCGACGCAGGTGACGAGAATGTCCGCGAAGCCGTCGTTGTTGTAATCGCCGACGGCCACGCCCATGCCGTACATTTCAACGTCCAGGCCGGCGCGACGAGTGACGTCAGTGAAACTGCCATCGCGATTATTGCGATACAGGCGCAGAGTGCTGCGCTGGCGCTTGTGTTGCGCCCAGTCCATGCCATTGATCAACAGCACGTCCTGCCAGCCGTCCGCGTCGTAATCGAGGAACGCGCATCCGGAGCCCAAAGTTTCCGGGAGCAGCTTGCCGCCGTACGCGCCGCTATTGTGGCGAAATTGAATGCCTGCGGAGGAGGTGACGTCCACCAGGCGGAAGCCGGGACTAGTGGCCGATTGTGCAAGAAATTCTTCGGGCGTCAGGAGCGAGTTCTTCGTGTGAGTGAGCGGACTGGCAGCCAGCCCCGCCATTCCCAGCAGGAAAGACCTGCGATTCACGAGATATTCACCAGACCGTTGCGGATGGCGTAGACAACCAGTTCGGCGGTTTTGTGAATGCCCAGCGCGTCCATGATATTGGCGCGGTGCACGGCCACGGTGTTGGCGCTAAGGGAAAGGCGGTCGGCGATGGCTTTGTTGGAATTGCCTTCGACGATTAATTGCAAGATTTCCAGTTCGCGCGGCGTGAGCCCCGATTCGCGTTCGCCCTTCAACGCCGGCGCGCGCGAAACTTCGGGCGCCAGCACAATTTCTCCCGCGGCGACGCGGCGGATCGCTGAGCCCAGCCCGAGATCGTCCGCATTTTTCAGGATGTAACCGCGCGCGCCGGCGTCGAGCGCCTGGCGCACCAGCGTATCTTCGGAATGCATACTGAGCATCAAGATGGCTTGCTCCGGAAATTCCGCAAGGATCAGGCGCGCCGCGGCGAGGCCGCTCATTGCCGGAAGCGCGCAGTCCATCACAATCACGTCCGGACGCAGCTCGTGCGCCAGACGCACGGCGTCTTCACCGTTGCTGGCTTCCCCGGCGACCTGCAGATCGGTCTCGT
The DNA here is from genome assembly GCA_963748395.1 of uncultured Acidobacteriota bacterium. Classification (GTDB taxonomy): domain Bacteria; phylum Acidobacteriota; class Terriglobia; order Acidiferrales; family UBA7541; genus Palsa-295. Next base: position 108,239 of record CAVVIP010000003.1, read on the forward strand.
CTTCCAGCATGCGGCGGAATCCGCGGCGCACCAGGCTGTGATCGTCCACCAATAGAATGGAAATCTTATCCGACATTCGCTTCGTTGCCCTCCCGCGGAACTCTCATGCGCACCAGAGTTCCACCTTGCGGCGGCTGCGTGAATTCGATGGTGCCGCGCAGCAATTCGGCGCGTTCGCGCATGGCCACGAGGCCAATTCCGGAGCGCGCCGCCACCGCCACGCCGCCTTTGCCATGATCTTCCACTTCCAGGTCCAGCGCGTCCGACGAGAACTGCAGGCGCACCTGAGCTTGGCGCGCGCCGGAATGGCGGGCGACGTTGTTCAGAGCCTCCTGCAGCACTCTGTAGATATGAATCGCCGCGGCGCCGTCCAGCGCAAAGGGCACGCCGGACTTCTGATAGCTTATGTCAATCCCGGTCTGCTTCTCCACAGTTGGAATGTACCAGTCCATGGTGCTCTCGAGGCCGGTTTCATCGAGCATCACGGGATGCAGGGCCTGGGAAAGGCTGCGCACGTTGTTCAGAGTGGTTTGCGCAATGTCGCGCACTTCGCGCAAGTCGCTGTGCAGCGCGGAACCTTCGGGTATGCGCTTTTCCGAGCGAGTGAGCAGCGAGCCTATGGCAGTGAGGATTTGGCCAAATTCGTCGTGGAGCTCGCGAGAGATGGAGCGCAGCATAGACTCCTGCGAGGAAATTAATTTCTGCGCGAGCTCGCTGCGCTGTTGCGAGAGCGCTTCGATGCGGGCGAAGAGCTGGCGGTTCGCGCGGATCAGATAAAGGCTGGTCAACAGGATCGCGGTGAGCGTGGCGGTGAGAAACAGGTACACCTGGCGCTGCACGCGGTCGTAGATCTGGGCCACTTGCGTGGCGGCTTGCTGCTCGCTTTCGTTGTTCTGCACCAACAGGCGGGAGACGGCGGTGTTCAGCGCGGCTTGCCGCGCCTGCAGCGACAGGCGAATCTGATCGCGCGCTTCGGCGTCCTTGCCGGCTTGCGCCAGGGCAAAGGTGCGGTCGGCCGCATCCCAGAATTGCGCGAGCGATTCCTTTAGATATTGAGTTTGCTCGGGCGTGCGGCGCGCGATGCTGAGCTGTTGTTCGTCCTGCAGCGCGCTATCGAGGTCGGTGCGAATCCGCTGGAACTGCGCGGTGTAGGCGGTCATGGGATAGGGCTCGTCGTTATCGAGCATGTCTCGCATGGCCAGGCCCAGAGAATTCAAATCGTTCTGCACGCGCAGTAACTGCAGGGAATCGCGGCGATTGTGCTCCACCAGATTGTTCTGGAGTTCGCGCAGATGGGAAATTTGCAGCGTGATGTACCAGGAATAGGCCACCACGGCGGCGATGGTGATGATCAGCCCGAAGAACAAGCCGGAAGTGGGTGAACGCTGTGGCGACCGCGCCATGCATTGCAGCATATAACGCCGGAGCGATTGGGCACTAGACGGAATCCCCGGCGCGCTCTTGCGTAGCGGCTCGGACTTTGTTCCGGGCGCGGGGTGCAGTACGATACTCGCCCACCGATGAATGAAAGCACTTCTTCGCGCACGCCGGGACGCTCCAGCGACATGCTGTGGGGATTCTGGTATCCCGCGCTGCGCAGCGAACAGGTGCGCCAGCACAAGTTGGTGCGCGCGATGCTGCTGGACGTGCCGCTGGTGCTGGGCCGCGACGCAGCGGGAAAACCGTTCGCGTTGCGCGATGTGTGCCCGCACCGCGCGTTTCCACTTTCGTTTGGACAGTTCGACGGGAAGACCGTGGAGTGCGCGTATCACGGCTGGCAATTCGACGCGCACACCGGCCAGTGCCGCACGATTCCTTCGCTGACCGAAGATTCCAAACTGAAATGCGACCGGATTTATGCGGGCAGCTTTCCGTGCGAGGAGCGCGACGGCTACGTGTGGGCGTTCATGACGAACCCCGAAGGCCGCGCAGCCAGCGAGCAGCCGCCGGCGCCGCCGGAATTGCCGGTCTTTAGTACGACGTACAAGGTCGCGCACCTTTATGCGGATCTGCCTTGCGGCGTGGACCAGGCCATCATCGGATTGATGGACCCGGCGCACGGGCCGTTCGTGCATCAGGCGTGGTGGTGGCGCACACGGCGCAGCATTCGCAATAAAGAGAAAAGTTTTGAGCCGATTCCGAATGGATTTCGCATGAGCGCGCACGCGCCTTCAGCAAATAGCGCGCCTTACAAAATTTTGAAGCTGCTTACGGGCGAGCCGGCTACCACGATGATTGATTTCGTGCTGCCCAATCAGCGCTTCGAACAGATTCGCGCGGGGCGCTACTGGCTATCCAGCCGCACCACGGTGACGCCCATCCGCAGCGATTTTTGCCGGCTGGATTTTTGCGCGGCGTGGAATATTCTGCCGTGGTTTCCGGTGGTTTCGTTCATCATCAACGTGTTTGGCCCGCGCTTCATCCGCCAGGACACCGAAGTGATCCAGAAGCAGGCCATGGGGCTGCAGTATGAGGACCGCATGATGTTGATTGACGATGCCGACCGGCAGGCGCGCTGGTATTTCGAATTGAAGGCTGCGTACCAGGAAGCGCAGCGCACCGGCGCGCCGCTGCGTCATCCGATGAGTGGGCCCGTGACGCTGCGCTGGCGGTCGTAATCCATTCTGTTCTCTGCAGGAGATCGCGAACCGACGCTGCCGTTATGCGCCTAACGAAGCTGGGATAGATCAAACGTTGCTTTCAGGTGCTGATCATCCGGCGTGTGTACTTTGACTGCTACCTCGCCGTCCGGGTTGACGTTGTCGGGGTCGTATCTCACTTCGATGATTGCGCCGGTGACTTGGGGAACGTTGGAGACTGCGTCAGAAGTAAGCAAAGAGACTCGCGTGGATTGCGCGTCAATCTTCTTGCTGTCCTGAATCAGCTGAATGTTGAAGTCCTCGCGAAAATCGGGCACCGTCGCACCGGTCGCCGGGTTCGTTGTGGGCGGGTTCGGATAAGTCGCCGTAAGGTCAACCTCCACGCAGACCAGCAACGAAAATTTCTTGCTGGACAATGTTTCCTCGGCACCCTGCACGTCGGAATTCACCGCGGATTGCCCCATCTCAGCCACCTGCGCGTAAGGCGTCTTCAGCGTGATCGAAGCTACGTGCGGGCCGCTGTCGGGAGTCGGGAACTGCCGCGTGTACTGCGCGAAAAAATTGGTGGTGTTGATGTCCTTCGCGTAGCCGAGCAGGTAGGCATCGCGTATGTCGGAAGGCGAAAGCGGGTATTGATAGGCGAGAGCGGGAAGCGCGATCAACACAAAGATAGCGAACGTCGCGAGCAGAATCACGCGACCGCAACGACCGGCTGGTTTCATTGTGGTCTCCCTTGTTGCCGGTTATGACGTGCCCATGTAACCAAGGATACGCTCATTTCAATTCGCGATGCTGCTCAGGAACGGATAGTGTTCCGCCGCGCCCATGAAGAAAAGCATGGGGAACGATAGCCACAGGCCCACGCGCGAAGCGATGAAACCCCAGCGGGCCAGGCGCGCTGCTTCTTCGGGCATCGGCGTGCCTTGCTCGGCGCTCGCGCGCGTCCACTGAATCAGACGTTTCTGCACGCGCCACACCACGCCCCAGGTATTCAGCAGCATCAAAAAGCCCAGGCCGCCGCCGACGCTAATGCACAGATGCGCGTTCGAGACCACCGGGCCGCTATTCAGATCCAGAATGATCCAGGAAGCCGCAATCACGATCGCGGAAATCGCAATCGCGCGCACCCAGGGATTATTGAGCAGGCCTTTGCTGGGCAGTTGGAACGGATAAATCAGCGCGTAGGCCACCAGCCAGACCAGCAGCCACCATCCGAACCAGCGCAGAGTGAGCGCGGGATTGCCGGAATTGTGCGCGTCCGCGGAAAGAATCGTGAAGTAGTAGCGCAGCCCCAGCACCACGGTAATCAGCGCCGACCAACGAAACCAGCCCATCGCGCGCGACATCAGCACCGGAAACACTTTGCCGCGCACGGGCGCGTCCAACTGCTTCATGGTGGGAACGCCGACCAGATTGAAAAAATACAGCAGGCCGATCCAGATGATTCCGAAAATGAAATGCAGCCAGCGCAGCATGATCAGTTCGATGGCGGGGCCTTGCGGAAAATTGAATTGCGGCGCCAGAGTGTGAATGCAAACTGCCAAGTGAGAAAAATTCATGCGACGGCCTCCCGCGCGACGATTGACTGGCGCGCTGCGGCGTGCGCCGCTACGCTAGCGGAATCGGAAGCAGCAAGTCAATCGGTGTAGTGCGGAGAACCGTGCGGCAAACTGTGCGGCTATCCGAGACGCTTCGCAGCCCAGCGGGCGTGCTCGGCGATGATTTCGTCGGGTGATGCGGCGAGCCGTTCGAGCAATGCCGTAATTCGCACGTGGACTGCTGAGCCGCGCGTTATCTGCGAATTTCCTAGCGCGACACAAGCGTTGCGCACCAGCCCGCGCCACTTTGCGCGTTTCACGGCACTGCCGCGAAAAACCCGGCTGAATTCCTCCTGCGAGAGCGATGCCAGCCATTCCAGCTCCGGCGCAAACAATGTCCCGCCATTTTCCATTTTCTCTTTTCCATTTTCACTTTTCGTCTCGTTTTCCAGTTCAATGCGGCGCGGCTGAAATGCCGCCAGCTGCGTCACCGGCGATTTGCGATTCCACGGACACACATCCTGGCAAATGTCGCAGCCGATTACGGCGTTGCCAATCTTCGGCCGCAATTCTTCGGGAATCGCGCCGCGCAGCTCGATGGTGAGGTAGGAGATGCAGCGGCGCGCATCCAGCACGTAGGGCGCTGTAAACGCTTGCGTCGGACAGGCGTCGAGGCACAGCGTGCAATTCCCGCAGAGATCGGCAGCCGGAGAATCGCCCGGCGCTAGTGACGGTTGCAGCTCCAGCGTCGTCAGGATGACGCCGAGAAACAGCCACGAGCCGGCTTGCTCATTGATGAGGCAGGTATTTTTCGCGAGCCAGCCAAGCCCGGCATATTTTGCGGCCACGCGCTCGACTACCGGACCGGTGTCTACGTATGCGCGGGCTTCGAAAGGCTCGGGCCACTGCGCGTGCATCCGCGCGATTAGCCGGTTGAGTTTTTCACGAAGCACTTCATGGTAGTCGTCGCCCCAGGCGTAACGCGAAATCCATCCGCGCGGGGAAATGTCGTCGTGGACGCCGGCCTGTTCGGTTGAGTAGGGCTTCGGCGCGTTGTAATTCAGTGCCACCACGATCACACTGCGCGCCCCATCGAGCGCGAGCCGCGGGTCCACGCGGCGCTCATCGCGAAGGTAATTCATCTCGCCCGCGTGCCCGCGCTCCAGCCACGTGGAATACTGTGCGAGTTCCGGAAAAGCTTCGGCGGGAGCGACGCCGCAGAGGTCAAATTCCAGTTCGCGTGCCTGATCGCATATCCAGCGTGTCCGGCCAGCCAAATCCATGGCGCTATCATGCCATTAACAAGGGGTTGCAGCGCGGTACCGACGCCCGTGAGCGTCCATGCACGCGCGAGAGGGCCAGTTTCCAATTCCGCGCCGAGGGCTCATCGGCTGTCTTTTGAAAATTCTGAAGGAAGTCTTGCTGCTATTTTCGGAATTCCGGGTCGAATACGCTGCGACTCAGCGACTCATTACGCCGCCGGTAACGAGAACTGCGACCGAATAGAGGACGACGGATTGCACCGACCAAGCGAGGATAGCGAGTGCGGGCTTTTCCTTTTTCGAGACGTCCTGCCTACGGTAAACGTAAAGGAATATGGCAACGCTCGCCAGCCAAAGAACCGCGCCAACTAACGCGATCGTGCGGGGGCTTGACGTGACGAATCTGACTGCAACGCCAAGCCAAGGTGAAAGTGCTGGGCCAATCATCATCCTAGTAAGTCTCCATTTGGCCCGGTCCGTTTCCGCTGACCACTCACTCTCTGCCATTCCTTGATCGGAAACAACTTGAGACACGAGTCGAACGTTGAGGCGGTATCGTTCCTTGATCTCATTCGCAATTCGAGCCCACCAACGACGGCTCACACCTGTTACGTCATTCCAGACCACCTGCTCAGTCCTATCCGGAGCGCGCACGATCATGTAGTAACCATCCAGTCCGCCGTATGCGCGCCGCCGGCAGAAAATCAACTCGGAGTCCGGAATCAGTTTTGTGACGGACGCTCGCTCGCCCAATAGCTGCCGCGCAAACCACGACGGAACCCGGGTGATTTCTTTGCCGTCAGGGGAGATTCGAATCCAACTCAGAGTTCCCTTGCGCACGAAATATGCGCTGAGTAAGAGAAGTACCGTTGGATAGACGAGAGCGATTCGAGCCTGGTCGGTGGTTATGAAGAACGTGACTACCGACAGTGACGCCACGCAGATCACAGCAAACAGGATCGAGAACGTAAGCGGTGAGCCGCGAAGATAGACTCGATAAGGTCTCTCGCGCACACCGGGATTCTACTGCACTTCGTCTCTCTGAAATCTTCCCTTAGACGGCGCGAGTTCCGGAAGAGCCTCCGCTCGAGTTACGCGCTGAGCAGGAGCTGGCCGTGCGGTCAGGTAACTCATGCGGACGGTGTGCAATACGGGACAGAACGCCATTTTCTGCTGTGAGCTAATACAAATGCAGAAGCGCCCCAGCGCTGTAATCGAAATGGCGAGAAATCCGCGTTAAGTATCACATCTGCAAGGGCTTAACCTACGGTGAATTCGTAATGAGTGAGCCTACTTCTCTCCGAGCGGGCCGCACCAGCCTTATGGGCCTGCCTGAGCCTCGCACTGTGCCTACTACTCCGCCTTGGACGATCGCTTCGAGAATAGCTCCTCGCGCCAGTCTCCTTTCTGCTCTTGCGTGCGCGACACTCGCGCTGTGTCTGGCTCCCGCGAGTTCACACGCTCAGCAACAAACAGCCGGGTTAGCGGCTCGCCCTAGCTCCCTCCCCGATGGACTTGTAGCCAAGACTATCGTTACGGAAGGCTCGGCCAGCGTCGCAGGCACCGTGCTGGACCTAAGCGGAGCCAGCGTTCCCGGCGCAGACGTCACGTTGATACCTAGGGATGGGACACAATCGCGCACGATGGTGTCTGAGGCGAATGGCGAATTTGACTTCGTAAAAATTCTTCCCGGTTCTTACCTGGTGATGGTAAGCGCGAAGGGCTTTGCGGTTTTTACATCGGCGGAGTTCGACCTCACAATGCAGCAGGCCTATCAGATTCCAGACATTTCTTTATCACTTGCGTCGACGAGCATGGAGGTGACGGTGCGTCCCACCGAACTGATCGCCGCAGAACAGATTAGAGCCGAAGAAAGGCAGCGGCTGGTTGGCGTGATCCCGAACTTTTACACGAGCTACGTTTATGACGCCGCCCCGCTCACTTCGAAACAGAAATTCTCACTCGCTTTACGGGGCACATTCGATCCCGTTTCCATCCTCGGCGTCGGCTTCGCTGCCGGCATCGAGCAGGCGACCAACGCGTTCGCCGGGTACGGGCAAGGCGCCGCGGGATACAGCAAACGTTTTGCTGCAAAGTTTGTTGACGGCCGAACCAGTGACATGCTGACCCACGCGGTGTTCCCGTCGCTGCTGCACCAGGATCCGCGCTACTACTATATGGGCTCCGGCTCCGTGAAGACGCGCCTGTGGCATGCAGTCGGCTCCGCATTTATCACGCGGACCGATAGCGGCGGAACGGCACCTAACTATTCCTATTTGTTTGGCGACGTGTCCGCAGCAGCCCTATCCAATTTGTACTATCCGCAAGCGAATCGCGGAGTGGGGCTGGTATTTACGAATGCCGCAGTTGGCCTGGCCGGACGAATCGGTGGAAATATATTCCGTGAATTCCTCTCGAAGCGTTTAACGACGAACGTGCCGGCCGAGAGAACGCCATGAGCTTGGTGGCTTGAAGCGGAATGGAACGATCGCAGATGTGGCAGTCCGATGAATCCTTATTATCGAGCTAACTAGATACAGACCGGCCACCGGACACTGCTTTCATTAGCCTATCCCCGAATCGGCTGCTACAATGCCGCCATGGCTGATTGGCGGCAAATTCAGGCGCGTATTCGCAAAGCGAAGAACAGCGCCGACGCACAGACAAAACTTTCCGAGCTGTACCAGCGCACGCGAGACGCAATGGTGGCCTGGGAGCTGGGCGCCGTCGAAGAGAAAGCCGAACGAAATGAGGAAGCCGTGAAGTGGTACACAATTGCAGCGGAACGATTCCGCCGCGCTGATTGGAAGAAGAAGGCCGAGGAAGCTTTGGCGCGATTGGGCGCGCCGATTCCCGTGGCGGGAGCTAAGCCCAGTCCCGAGCCTGTGTTTGCAGCAGTAAGCAGCACGGAAATCGAGCCGAACCACGAATACAGCGGCCCAAGCGATTCGGAAACCACGCAACCGCGTCTGGCGCTCGGCGAAATTCCAGAAGACTCCGTGGACTATACGGGCGATGCGATCGAAGTGGAGGTCGTCCACCTTTCCGACGCCACTCCTCCCTCGGGCGCCGCTCCAATCGATGCTGACCCGAACGGCAAGAAAAAGCGCCGCCGCGGACGCCGTGGAGGCCGAGGCCGCCGTCGCAAAGGCGCTCCGGCCGCACCAGGTTTGCCGTCGCAGGCATTCGCCGAGACTGGCGCGACGCACGCGCCGTCGTCAGCCGCGCCACAAATGCGCGTGCCGTCGCCGCGATTTCAACCTTCCCGGCCTGCTCCGCACACGGAAACCTTTGAACGCGTTCCGGCGGCAGCGATTGAACCGCCGGAACCAGAGTACAGCCCACGCGCAGAGCTAGCTGCTCCGATGCTTCCTTCTGAGCGCACCGCGCACGGCCGCGCCGGCGATCCGGCCCTGGCTTCGCGCATGTCCAAACTGGAATCCATGTTGCGCCGTCTGGTTGCCAGCCCGCTGCATCGTCTGGACGAAGCGGATACCGCTCCGGCTGGACCGGGGGTATTTCTGCTTTCGGATTCCGACCAGATCACTTCGTACTACATCGAAGCTTGCCAGACGCTGCGCGTCGGCCTGGGAAATCTCGCACGGGGCAGTGGACGCAGCACCACCAAGCCGGCTCGCGGCGGACGTCCCGCCTTCGACAGCGGCCTGAAGACGAAACTTGCCGAACATTTGGGAATCGGCGAGGCGAAAGTCTCGCAATATCTGAAGGAACATTGCGTGGTCCGCTGGATTCAGCTGGACGACGACGCTCCGCATTTGGCGCACTTCGCGATCGGGGTACTGCGCACCCCCCTCAACTTAGATTAGTATTTGGACCGAAACGGGGCTAACTACCAGTCCGGACTGGTACTTCCCCCTTCCCATTGGCTGCTCCTGGGCGCCGTTCAGCCCCCGAATTGCTCCTTTGGACGCACCTTCGTAGACGTCCCCCCGGAAACCATGCAAACTTTGGTACCGTAACTGGTTACAGGTGTAGCTGATTCGTGGGGTCAGGCCTGCGGGGGCTTCAAGGGCAGGTACGGGGTCGGTTCGAAAGGGAGAGGTGGGAAAATGGCGAACGCAGTAAGCACGAAGCTTTGGAAATCGTTCGATTGGGCGCTGTGTAAGACGGCCGGCGTCACATTCAATACGATTCAGTACTTCAACAAGTTTAATCCTAATCCTTCTTTCACGCCGAAGTGGTCCGATAAGCCTTTGCTGAAGTCGTGGGAAAAGTCCAAGCCGACGCTGGGCTGGCCGCGAACGACGGATTCGCTGTGTCCCGATTGCGTGCGCGAAGCGCGCGACATGATCATCAACGGGAAAAAAGACTGGACCGATCTGGTGCACGAGAAGGTCGGCGAAATCAAAGCGCAGATTATCGAGCGCGATGGCCAGGTCTGGATGGTGAAAGAATGCGCCATCCACGGAAAATATGAAGACTTGATGGCCGTTGATTCCAAGTTCCTGGAATGGATTGAGAAGAATTTCCCCGGCCGCGACATTCCCGCGCACAACGACGAAGGCCTGCATCGCCATGGTTCCAGCACGGTTCGCCACGGCCGCGGTTCCGTACTCACCGTGGACCTCACCAACCGCTGCAACATGATGTGCGATCCCTGCTTCATGGACGCGAACCAGGTGGGCTACGTCCACGAACTGAGCTGGGAAGAAATTCAGGAAATTCTTGAGAACGCCACGAAGATCAAGCCGCGCCGGCAAATGTCCGTACAGTTCTCCGGCGGCGAGCCAACGATGCACCCGCGGTTTATTGATGCGGTGCGTTACGCGCGCAAAGTGGGCTACAACAGCGTGCAGGCCGCGACCAACGGCATCGAATTCGCGAAGAGCAAGGAATTCTGCAAGCAAGCTTTCGAAGCGGGCATGCGCTACGCGTACCTGCAATTCGACGGCATCGGCAACGACGCCAACAGCCACCGCCAGGTGGGCAACCTGTTTGACGTGAAGCTGCGTGCGATTGAGAACATGCACGAAGCGGGCATCGAAATCGTGCTGGTAACCACCATCGTCAACAACGTGAACAACGATCAGGTAGGCCCGATCGTGAAGTTCGCGATGGAAAACCCGAAGAAGATTTCCTTCGTTTCGTTCCAGCCGGTTTCCTTCACTGGGCGCGACGAGGAAATCACTCCGGAACGCCGCATCCGCCAGCGCTACACGCTATCGCATCTGGCGAAGGACGTGAGCGCGCAGGTGGGTAAAGTGGAACCCACACGCGACTGGTTCCCGATTTCATTCATCAGCACGTTCGCGGGCTTTTCGGATTTGGTGCATGGCCCGGATTCGCAGTGGGGTTCGCTTTCCTGCGGATGCCACCCGAACTGCGGCGTAGGCACTGCACTGATGATCAACAAGGAAACCAAAGAGTGGGCGCCGGTACCGCGCTTCCTCGACGCGCAGGGCTTGACCAGGGACGTTGCCGCCATCACCGACGCGGCGCGCAGCAAGAATTTCTCCAACTTCATGATGGCGATGGCGCTGCTGAAGAATTACAGCCCGTTCCAGGCGCCTCCCAGCTTGCGATTGAAGGACCTGTGGAGGAAGTTCGACAAGACCTGGGCGCTTTCCAAGAACTCCGACAAGAAATACGGCAAGGTGGCTCCGGACCGCACGTATGAGGATGCCATGAAGCGCCGCGCGGAAGATCCATGGAACTTCCTCTTTATCGCCGGCATGTGGTTCCAGGACCTTTTCAACTACGATTTCCGCCGCACCGAAATGTGCATCATTCCCTACGCCACGCAGCAAGGCGAAATTTCCTTCTGCGCGTACAACACCGGCGTGGGCTGGCGCAAAATCATCGAGAACATGCACAAGAACGCGACCGTGGCGCAGTGGTACAAGGAACACGGCAAGCACGACGTCTTCGCCAAGGGCAAGAAGGTCAATCTGGAGAGCTACGAACATTCGCTCCGCATTGACGCCGAAGATGCTTCGCGCGTTCGCGAACTCGAGCATGACATTCCGCAGACGGCTGCCGAAGAAGACCGCATCCGCCGCAAGAAGGCGTTCGAAGAGGCTGCTAAGGTTCGCCGCATTTACGAAGAACTCGTGCTGAAGAAGTCCACCGAGCCGGTGGTGCAGATTGGCTCGATGCAGCAGATTCTGAGCGCGGTTCCGGGCGTGACGGTGAAGCCAGTGCAGATCGCTCCGGCGAATGGCAATGGCAATGGCCACACGAACGGCAACGGCGCAGCGAAGGTCGAAAAACCCGAAACTGAAGCCGCGGTGGCTGGCGACTAACGCAACCAACGAACTCCGCAGGGTGAGCAAGGCCAACAGCCCCGGCGCAATCCGGGGCTGTTGCTTTTTTTGGGGCGATGTTCTTTCCGTAGCGAATCAAGTCGCACGGAAGGCCCGAACGCGCTCTGGTATAATTGCGTTTCTTCGACGAGAGGTTGAAATGCCGATTTACGAATATGTTTGCGATGATTGTAATGAGCGCTACGAACGCATCGTGCTGAGCCAATCGCAGGCGATCACCTGCCCAAAATGTTCGAGTGCGAAGCACACCATCCAGCTGTCCGTGTTCGCATCGCCGTCAAACGGAAAATCCGCGGCCGGCCCCTCTTCATCTTCCAGTGGTGGCGGCGGTTGTTGCGGAGGCGGTGGGTGCGGGTGCCATTAGGATTTTTCGCTGCTAGTGAATCGCGCCTGATTGGTGCGAGAACAACCACTCCGCCAGCCCCGGCTCGCTGAACGCTACATCCCAGACATTGTGGCCAATGCTGGGATACTCCGTGTACTTCGGCGTGCCGCCAGCTTTGCGTAATTCCGCTACCCATGTTCGCGCACGCGTTACCGGCACCGCAGGATCTTCCTCGCCTTGAAATATCCACACCGGAACTTTCGCGACGCGCGGAATCATGTAGGCATCGCCGTAACCGCATAGTGCAATCGCCGCCGCGAATCGTCTGCGGCGCGATCGAAAGCGCTGCCCACACGCCTTCTCCGCCCATGGATTGACCCACCACGTATTCCCGCGCGCGATCGATGCTGTACTGCTTCTCAATCTTATCCAGAATCTCCAGCGCCAGGCGAATGGCCACCGGAGGCGTATTGGTATGCGGTCGCGCCCATCCTTTGGTTGCGTCCACCTGCGGCGCGAGCACGAAGGCGTGATATTTCTCCTGATTTTGCGGCGTGGTCCAGAAGTGCGAGCCGGGGGAATTTCCACCGACAAGCTGCGAGAAATTATCCGAGCCGCGGCCGGCGGCTCCGTGCAGCCATAAAACGATTGGATATTTTTTCGCGGGGTCGTAATCCGGGCGGCACGAACAGGCGGTACGCCATCGCTTCGCCGCCGGTGCTGCGGTAGGAACCAGCGATGAATCCTTCGACGGCTGCGTGTTGTGCTGGCGTCGGAGCGAGCGCCTTCCCCTGATTTCCTGCTTGCGCTTGGGTGCGGAAAAAGAAGGAGCAGAATAGAAGCACGAAAAATCCGCAGCGTGTTCCCTGCGATGTCCGCATTGTCTATCGCGAATACTTCAGGACGCTCTGCGGCGGCTCGAGGCCTACATTCAGCTTAGGATCTGGAATCGGCGCGCCCGGCACCACGGGCAAGGGCAGCACGCCGGCCCAGATCGGCAGCGCGTAGTCCGCTTCGTCATCCTTCGGCGGGCCGGTGCGCACCTTCGCGGAGACTTCCTCCAGCGGCATCGAGAGTACGGAAGTCGCTTTCAATTCGGACTCCGTAGGCGGGCGGACGTCGTTCCAGCGGCCACGCACGATATGGTTCGTGAACGCCTCCAGCACGCGATTTTTGTCGCCGCTATCTTCCACCGGCATTGCGCGGCCCAGCATCACCACCGAACGGTAATTGGCAGAATGGTGGAACGCTGAGCGCGCCAGTACCAATCCATCCACCAGCGTTACGGTGACGCACATCTGCACGCCGCCGGCGAGCGTCCGCAACATGCGGCTGGCCGACGAGCCATGCACGTACAGCGTCTCGTCCACACGCGCGTAATTTGTGGGAATCACGAACGGCTGGCCGTCCACGACGAATCCGACGTGGCAGACAAAGCCTTCGTCGAGAATTCGATAAACAGTTTCGCGATCGTACCTGCCGCGGTCGGGCAGGCGTTGAACTTTGGTGCGTGCTGTGGGGCTGAATGGCTCGGTCATGCATGGAGCGTAAATCGGCGGGACAATTGCCGCAAGTGCCAATCTGGATGGCTGCAGTCCGCGTGCGAGGAGGGTTGGTAGCGGCGGTCTTCAGACCGCCATCGATCGGCGGCGCAACACCGATGGCGCACTGAAGTGCGCCGCTACAAAATCGCGCAGGCTCGCCCGAAATTCACTAACTACGTTACTGCTGTGCCGCCGCCGTTGGCTTCGGCGGCGGTGCGATGTGCGCCACGCGAAATCCTGTGTAGGGCAGATCAGCTGCGCGATACATCGCTTTGTTATCCGCAGGGAGGTCGGCGCTGCCGCCCAGCGTCTTACCTGAGCCGTCTGCAGCGATTACCCATTCCGCCACGTTTCCACCGAGGTCGAACACCAGTTCCTCGCCTTCATCGCCCTCGGCTGCAAAGCTTCCCACTTCGCGCAGCAGCGGCGCATCCCCCGGCAGTTCCTTGAGCTTGGCGTCGAGTTTTTGCGCATCCTCGGGATTGAGCGCGTAGCCCGCCCAGTAGTCCAGCGTATTCTCGCCGCTGCGTACTTTGTAAAGGTCGACCGTTTCGCTTTCTTTCGGAAGCCGGTAGGTTTCAGCGGTCAGCTCGCTCAGCCATTTGCAATATGCTTGCGCTTGCTCCAGCGTGATGCCGTTCGCCGGATAATTTTCCGTGCCCGGGTCGAACTTGTAGTCTTTGTCGAATGCCGCGAACTGCGCCCGCGTGATTTCAAATCGCCCGATTTCAATCGCACCCCGCGGCACGGTTTCGGGGACCAGCACATCCGGCGCGGGATTTTCCGCCGTCGCGGGAGGATGAAAAGCCACGCCGTAGGAAGCTCCTAATTTCTGCACGGTTGCGCGCTTCAAGGCGACTTCGAGCGGCGAGCCCTTTTTTAGCGCTTCATTCTCCGCTGGCTTGGTCTTGAATAAGTAGATGTCGAACCACGCGGCTTCTTCATTCATTTTCCGCAGCTGGTGCGTCAATTTCCGCGGTCCGTGCGCTTCGCCGGGGAACAGAATAAATTTCACCGGAGCTTTGCCGATTGTGTAGAGCGCGCGGTAGTGCGTCCAGCCTTCTTCCGTGGGAACTTGGCGGTCAATGGTGCCGAAGAAAATCAGCGTGGGCGTCTTGACCTTGTCCATTTTGAACAGCGGCGATTTCTCGATGTAAAGCTGCGGATCTTCGAGCGGCGTTTTTCCGAAGTAATAGTGGTCAAACGATTCGCCGAAATCCACGTTGGCCCAATCGCTCAGCCATTCCACGTCCCCTGCGCCCACGACGGCGGCCTTGTAGCGGTCGGGATTGGTGACGGTCAGCTGAATCGAAAGGATCGAGCCGTTGGACCAGCCCGCCGCGCCGATCTGGTCGGGATCCACCAGGCCTTTGGCGATCAAGTTGTCCACGCCGCGTTCGATATCTGGAATTTCCAGCTCGTAATATTTTCCGCAGCAGATGGATTCCACAAATTTCAGCCCGTAGCCCGTGCTGCCGTGATAATTCGTTTTCAGCACGAATGCGCCTTTCTGCGTCATCAGATTCGGCGCGTACGCCCAGCGCTCGGCCCATTGGTCGTGATCCGCGCCGGCCGGCCCACCATGGGTCCAGACGATCAGCGGGTAAGACTGGCCGGCTTTGTAATTGTCCGGATAGTAGAGGATGCCTTCCACGTCATCGTCGTTCGCGCCCTTCCACTGCAGGACTTCCGTTTTCGCGATGGTTTTGTTCTTGAAGCCGGGATTCAGATTGGTGATTTGCAGAGGCGCACTGATTTTCGTGCCCTCAAGCTTCGCGCGAAAGAATTGCGTGGGCACGCTGGCAGTGGAATGTTCGTAAATCAGCGTCTTGCCGTCTTCGCCCAGAACCAAACTGAAATCGTGTTTTTCGTCCTCGCCGGAAATGGATTTGCGCGACCAGGTGCCGGCGTGTCGCGTGAAGCGCGCCGGCTTGGTGTACACGCCGTCGGCCAGCAGTGCGATGAATCCGTCACTCGTCGGTTCCAGCGACCGCGCGAACCCGCGATCCCAATCCAGATTCACTTCGCTGGATTTTCCCGCGGCCAGATCGTAAAAATAAATCCTGTGAACGGTGGCCACCAGGAAGCGCGGGTCGTCGGAATAGGGCGCGACCACGTAGAAGCCGGAATTATCGCGCGCCCAGGCGACCTCAATCGGCTGGATGCGTTCGTTCGTGAAAACTTGCGTACGCTCGCCGGTCGCGAGGTTCACGAGGTAGGTCACCGGCGGAATCTTCTGGTCCCATTCGAAGCTCAATTCGCGGCTGGCGACGGCGACGGCTCTCTTTTTGTCTTGCGAAACCTCAAAACCGGTGATGCGATCGTCGTTATCCGTCAGGCGCGTGACTTTTTTGTCCTTCACCGAAAATTTGTACAGCCGCACCGGCGCGCTGTGCGCGGTATCGTCCACCACGTTTGAATCGTCTTTGCGCTCTTTGGTCTGGCGCTCGTAAAGCGTGGCGTCTTCTTCTGCTGTGAAGAGGATGGTGTCGTTGTCCAGCCACTCGAATTGCTGGATGCCGCGCTCGAAATCCGTCACCGCCCAGGGCTCGCCGCCCGCGGAATTCAGCAGCCACAACTGCGTGGGCGCGGCGTCGGGCTTCGGCTTGGGCAGCGCATGAGTGCTGAGGTAAGCAATCGTGTCTCCCGAAGGAGACCAGCGCGGCTGCGACACTTCGTCCGTCCCGCGGGTGAGTTGCACTTCCTTGCCGTCGTTCAAATTGGAAAGATATAGATTGCTGATGCGCAGATCTTTTTCTTTATCCGCCGTGTTCTTCACCCACACCGCGGATTTCCCGTCCGGCGAAATTCGGAATTGTCCGGCGTCTTCCTGGTAGACCACATCCTCCGGCGTCCAGCGATTTGTCTTGCTGGCAGCGGGTTTTGCAGTGTCCGCAGCGGCCTGTGCAACTACGGCGGGCGCGAGCAGGAACAGAATCCCCGCGAGCAGGGCAGGTGCTTTCCAGCAAAGTGCAGCAATCTTTTTCATGCGCTCCTCAAATTCCATCAGGACTAGTAGGTGTCTGAATCAGGCAACCGAAAAACTATCACAGACTTGCAGTAGGCGGGTAGCAGCCTCGCAGCCGGCGTCGATGCACTCCCTGCGCTAAAAGCTGTATCCCAGTGCGAACACCAAAACCGGGTCGGTCTCCCCCATATTAAAAGCCTGCGTGGAGAACGTAAGCTTTTTGCGCGTGAATTGCACCAGCAGGCCGCGCTGTATATCGAGCGAAGTCTGAAACGTGCGAGTTCGCTGCACCACGTACCCCGCTGCAAACCACGGTACCGGCGAATAGGTCAGTTGCGTCCATGTGTAGAAAAAATTGCCGGCCTTTGTGGTGGTATCGAAAATGTATTCGTTGGCGCTATAGAACTGCAGCTTCTTGTAGGTAACCGTGACCTCCAGGCCCGGCGCGATTCCATTCACATTTCCAAATACGCCGCCGATCATGGGAGTAGCTTCGAGGACCAGCTTTTTCCCCACGCTCAGGTTGTATCCCACCCACAACGAACCCGTCTGCAGCCCCTCGTAGTTGTACCTTGCTTCCAAATGCAGCGTGTCGCGGTCTGCGGTGAATGTTGGTGAGACGTACGATTCCCCATGCGGCACCGCATAGCCGCTGAGGCTCAAATTGAATTCCCAAGGGTTTGCTGGTGGCTGTGCCGGTGCCGCGGGTTTGCTCGTATCTGTTTGCGCGAGTAACGACCCGCCGCCGCAAAGGAGCACGATGATGAACATGCCGATATGCCGTGCGGCGATCATTCCTCGAGAGCGGCGAGTCATCGGGATGGTCCAAAGTTACCACGGCTGCGGCTGCTGTTGCGTATTGCTGTACCGCAAACCCTGTCTATTCCGCGCAGTCAACCGACGATTCGTGTCGCCGCGCGATTTCGGCTAGAATGTTTTCGTCAGCGTAACGGAGCTAACACGATGGCCATCAGCCGCGAACAAGCACGCACAGAACACACCGGCAGCACTTCGCACGATCAATTCAGCGAGACGATTTACGGCGTGGTCTGTTCTACGTGCCACAACTACATCCTGATTGACAAGACGAATTGCCCGGCGTCCTGCCGCGAGCACGAAACCTGTCGCGCGGCGTACGCTTAGATTTCATCAAAAGCGCGCAATCCTTGTTCAGCTTGCGTTCACGTCCCGCCAACTCTCGATTGACGCCTCCTTCGCGCTTGCGTACGATGCGCCGCATCCGACAAGAACGATTGCTGGGGGCGCGCGGCAGAATATGAAGCCACTTTTGAAAATAATTCTGTGGACGGGCATCGCGCTGGCCGGCGCTGGCGCGCTCGCCGCCATCGCTTTCGAACGCAGTGAGCCGCTCAACGCGGTCTGGTTCGTCGTGGCGGCGGTGTGCACCTATCTGGTCGCGTATCGCTTTTATTCGAAATTCATCGCAGCGAAAGTTCTGGCGCTGGACGATACCCGCGCCACACCCGCCGAACGCCTGGAAGACGGCCACGATTTCGTGCCCACCAGCAAATGGGTACTCATCGGCCACCATTTTGCAGCGATTGCCGGCCCCGGACCTCTGGTTGGCCCCACGCTCGCCGCGCAATTCGGCTATCTCCCAGGAACTCTCTGGTTGATTGTGGGCGCTGCGCTGGGCGGCTGCATTCAGGACTTCATCATTCTTTTCTGCTCGATTCGCCGCGACGGAAAATCACTGGGGCAGATGGCGCGGGAGGAAGTTTCCAAGCGCGGCGGAATGATCGCTCTTCTGGCGGTTTTGGCCATCATGATTATTCTGCTGGCGGTTGTGGCGCTGGTGATCGTAAAAGCGCTGAAAGAATCGCCCTGGGGCACCTTCACGTTGGCGATGACGATTCCCATCGCGCTGCTGATGGGGATTTATTTGCGCTACGTGCGCCCGGGCCGCGTGCTGGAAGCTTCGCTCGGCGGCGTGGCACTGGTGATGCTGGCCGTCGTCTCTGGCCAGTGGGTGAACGCATCGCCCGCGTGGTCAAGCGCCTTCACGTTTACTGGCCCGGCGCTCGCGATTGCGATTATTGCGTACGGTTACGCCGCCTCCGCGCTGCCGGTCTGGCTGCTGCTGGCTCCGCGCGATTACCTTAGCGCGTTCATCAAGGTGGGCGCGATCAGCGCGCTCGCGATTGGCGTGATTTTCGTGCGCCCCACGCTGGAGATGCCGGCATTGACGCGCTTCGTGGATGGCAATGGCCCTGTGTTCGCCGGGAAAATCTTTCCGTTCTGTTTCATCACCATTGCTTGCGGCGCCATCAGCGGTTTTCACGCGCTGATTTCCTCCGGCACCACGCCGAAAATGATTCTGCGCGAAAGCCACGCGCGCACCATCGGCTACGGCGCGATGCTGATGGAATCTTTCGTCGGGGTCATGGCCATGGTCGCGGCGTGCGCGTTGCAGCCCGGAGTGTATTTCGCGATCAATAGCCCGGCGGGAATCGTCGGCAAGACGGCCGACGCCGCGGCCACTACCATTCGTGGCTGGGGCTTCGCGCTGGATCCGCAAACGATGTCCGCGCTCGCCCAGCGCGTGGGCGAACACACTTTGCTCGACCGCACGGGTGGCGCGCCTTCGCTCGCCGTGGGCATGGCGCAGATTTTCAGTGGCACCATCGGCGGCGAGCGCCTGCTCAGCATCTGGTATCACTTCGCGATCATGTTCGAAGCGCTCTTTATTCTTACGGTGCTGGACGCCGGCACGCGCGTCGGACGCTTCATGGTGCAGGAACTCGGCGGGCACGTGTGGAAACCGCTGGGCAAGAGCGGTTCGACTCCCGGGATTTTGGCGACCAGCGCTCTGATGGTCGGAGCGTGGGGATATTTTTTGTGGCAGGGCGTGCAGGATCCGCTCGGCGGAATTAATTCGCTGTGGCCGCTCTTCGGCATCGCCAATCAGTTGCTTGCTGCCGTGGCGCTGGTGGTGGCAACCACCATTTTGCTGAAAATGGGCCGCGCGCGCTGGATTTGGGTGACGCTCGCACCGATGGTCTGGCTGGTGGCCATCACCATGACCGCCAGCTACCAAAAAATCTTTTCGGCGAACCCGCGGATCGGGTTTCTGTCGCAGGCGAAGGTTCTGGCGGCGCAGATTGCCTCTGGCGCCATTCCCGCCGAAAAAGTAGCGGTCACCCAGCGGCTGATTTTCAATAACCGCCTGGATGCGGCCGTGACCGCCACGCTCGCAGCGATGATTCTGGTGCTGATCGTCGAAGCCATCGGCGAATGGATTGCAATTCTTACCGGGCGGAAGGCGGCGGTGCTCCACGAATCACGCTACGTTGCGACAAACTGGGCTGAAGGGGATTAAGATGAATCTTGCGGGGAGCTTGCATCGCGCTGTGCAACAGAACCGCCGCGCCATGCATCTCTCTTTACACGGCAGATATTCGCGGCGTTCTCGGGGCATCGTGCGGCGCGAAGAGTTTGTATCGCAAGACTCATCCCGCACGGCCAACCTCGCGGACATCTCGGCGTTGAGTGCAAAGATGATGAGCCGAAGGCTGTTGAGTTCGCTTTTCCTCTCGTGGGCCTGTGCCAGTTATCTCCAGGCACAGGAGGCCAGCCCAACGCCGGTCCAATCGTCCGTGCCCGAATCCGATCCGGCTCTCAGTCATCGCCCGGCTTCCCTACCCCCAGCCGATGCGGCAAAGCCCGCGACGATTCCCTTGAGCGTGCCCACCGGCACGCCGATGCAGGTGGCACTCGATCGAGAGATTCGCATCCAGAAGGTGGGCCAGACTCTCCCCGGACGAATCGTCGAGCCGATTTATGCGTTCGACAAGCTGGTGATCCCTGTCGGCACGGAAGTCTCCGGCCAAATCACGCGCATCGAACCGGTCTCGACGGGAAAACGAACGCTTGCCGCGCTGGATGCCAATTTCACGCCGTCGCACGCGATTGACGTTACTTTCACGGATCTGATTCTTTCCGACGGCAAGCACATTCCGATTCGGACGGTGGTTAGTCCCGGCTCCGGCCAAGTGATTCGCTTCCTCACCGCAGCCAATGAGAAGGAAAAAAAAGGTGTACAGGACGTTGCGTCCGAAAAAGCAAAGGAGGCCAAGGAAGAAGCCAAACGCGAATGGGATGCCGCGATGCAGCAGGTGAAGCAGCCCGGCAAACTTCACAAAGCCGAGCGATATGTGGTCGCGCAACTTCCGGTTCATCCGCAATACATTGACGCCGGCACGGTTTATTTCGCGGAGTTGCAGGAGCCGCTCGAGTTCGGGTCTGAGCCGCTAACACCGGAAATGGCGGCATCCCTTGGCGCGGCGCCTCCGCCCGGCAGCTTCGTACGCACGCTGCTTGTAACTCCGCTCACCTCCGCCAGCACTCCAAAAGGGGCGCCGGTGGAAGCAATCCTTTCGCAGCCGCTTTTTGACGGCACGCATTTGATACTTCCGCAGGGTTGCCGCTTAAGAGGTGCGGTGGTGCAGGTCGAGCCCGCACGCTATATGAGCCGCAACGGCAAACTGCGCATGGCTTTCCACGAGTTGCTCGCGCCGCAGGGCGCCGGCGGCGAACCCGTATCGCAGAGAGTGGAAGCAAGTCTGGAAGGCGTACAGGCTGCCGCGGTGGACAACGTAACGCTGGACGCCGAAGGTGGCGCAGGCGCGGGTTCCCCGAAGTCCAGATATTTGCTGACCACGATATCCATTGGTCTCGCAGCAGTTTCCGCGGGAGTCGGCGGCGACACGCTGGGCGATGCCACCGAAGGCGCTGCCGGTGGCGCGGGTGGCTACAAGGTGATCGGCATCATTCTCGGCGCTACCGTGCATTCCCAACCTTTCGGCATGGCTATGGGAGCACTTGGCGCAGCCAAATCCGTTTACATTCACTTCATCGCGCGAGGCCGCGAGGTGGTGTTCCCAAAAAATACAGCGATGCAGATCGGCATCGGCACGCGCCAGGCGCCAGCGCAGGTATCCCCTGGCGGGGGAGCGAGCCAGCAATGACGACTGCCCGAGCGCTCGTATTTCGCGTTCCACGAAATATCTGGTCGTGGATTCGCCAGGTCAGCGGAGACGCGGCGTATGAGAATTATTTGCGGTCCACGCGGCGCGTCGCGCGAGCGCAAATGGCACGCGCTGGTTCCTGCACGATGCAAGCAGGCTGCTCAACGCATGCCATTTCCGCTCTGCCACTTACGCGCGAAGAGTTCTACCTCCACGCGCTGCGGCGCCGCTACTCCACCGTCTCCCGCTGCTGCTGATCCGCGCCATAAAGTCTTGCTTATCCACCTCCTGGCGCAACCCCCAACAGGCGATCTAGTGCCAATCCTGGCCGCAAAAACGCCACGTACTTCGTTGACGGAAGCGCCCGCGGACCAGTATAATTGGGGTTTGTCACTAGCTTCAGGAGGCAGCATGTACGCCGTAATTCGCACTGGGGGAAAGCAGTATCGCGTCGAGCCCGGCAAGACCATTCGCATCGAGCGGCTGGAGGGCAAGGTCGGCGGCAAGGTCACTTTCGATGAAGTGCTCGCCGTACGCAACGACGACAAGAAATTCGCTTCGGGCGCGGACATTGCCAAGGCCAAAGTCATCGGCAAGATCGTGGCCCAGGATCGCGGCCCGAAAATGCTGACTTTGAAGTACAAGACGGGCGGTCAGTACAATATCAAGCGCGGCCACCGGCAGAATTACACCTCTGTCGAAGTCAGCGACATTCAAATTTCGTAGGGGTTTGCCATGGCACATAAAAAGGGCGGCGGGTCTTCAACAAACGGACGCGATTCGCACGGACAGCGGCTGGGCATCAAGCGTTTTGGCGGGCAGTTGGTAACCGGCGGCAGCATCCTCATTCGCCAGCGCGGCACGCGTTACAAGGCCGGCAAGAACGTCAGCCGCGCCAAGGACGACAGCCTCTTCGCCACGATTACCGGCGTGGTGCGCTTTGAAGACAAGGGCGCGCACGGCAAGTTCATCAGCGTATTTCCGGCGGAAGAATCCGCGGTCGGCGGCGCGGATCGCGCGGCGTCCGCAGCAGAGCCCGCGGCAGCCAACTAACGTTCCGTTTTTCGATACGCGCTCGGTCTCCAGGGCGCGTATTTTTGTCTTTGCTCCCAGCCCTGGCGTATGCTTTCTTCGAGCGATTCCAAATCAGGTGACTCGTGTTTGCGGATGAAGCAAAAATCTCCATCAAAGCCGGCGACGGCGGCAACGGCTGCGTCGCGTTTCGCAGGGAGAAGTACGTCCCGCGCGGCGGCCCTTCCGGCGGCGATGGCGGCAAGGGCGGCGACATCTACATCGAGGCCAATCCGCATGACAACACCCTGCTTCGCTACCGTTACAATCGCGAATTCAAAGCCGTCCGCGGCGGGCACGGTGAAGGCTCGAATTGTTCCGGCAAGTCCGCCGATGATCTCGTTCTCAAAGTTCCCGTCGGCACTGTAATCTTCGATCTGAATACCAACGAACAGCTCTTCGATTTGACTCAGCCGGGCCAGCGTTATCTAGCGGCCAAGGGCGGGCACGGCGGACGCGGCAACGGCAATCCTCATTTCGTGCGCCCCTGGCATCAAGCGCCGCGCGAACACGAAGACGGTACGCCCGGCGAAGAACGTTCGCTGCGCCTTGAATTGAAGCTGCTGGCAGATGTGGGCCTAGTCGGTTTCCCGAACGCTGGAAAATCCACGCTGATTTCGCGCATCTCGGCGGCGCGGCCCAAAATCGCCGCGTATCCCTTCACCACACTGGAGCCGCATCTAGGCGTGGTTTCCGCCGACCCCGACGCCGCGCCCGGGCAGGGCCGCTCGTTCGTGGTTGCCGACGTTCCCGGTCTGATCGAAGGCGCGCACGAAGGCGTCGGCCTCGGGACGCGTTTCCTGAAACATTTGGAGCGTACGCGCCTGATCGTGCATCTAGTAGACACCAGTGATGCAAACGACCGCGACCCCATCCGCGATTACGAAATCATCATGCATGAGCTGGCGTCTTTCAGCCCCGAGCTGGCGGAAAAGCCGATGATTCTGGTGGCCACCAAGCTGGACGCCACCACCAACCGCGATCATCTCGAGGAGCTGCGCGCGTTTGCCGCGCAGCGCGGATTGGAATTTCACGCGGTTTCTTCGGCCTCTGGCGAAGGCATCGTGGAGTTGGTACGCGCGATGGCCGATGCGCTTGACCGGCTGCCCAAGCCGGCGGTGCCCAGCGAAACGCAGGAATCGCTTGCTGGTTCCAGTTTTAGCACGCACGTGTCCTCGCCGGATTTGTCGCAGGATTCGCCTCACACCGAGCCTGACGCAGAAGCAGCCCATGCCGCGCCACCCCGGGAGGAGAGTTGAGCCCGCACGCCGCGCACAAGCCGCACGGTTCCACGCATCGCCGCTCCGTCGCGCTTTTTGGCGGCACGTTTGACCCGGTCCACTCCGGACATATCGCCGTGGCGCAGGCGGCGGAGAAGCGTTTCCATCTGGACGCGGTGTATTTTGTGCCGTCTTCGCGCCCGCCGCACAAAGCAAAGCCCGCGCTGACTCCATTTCTGCATCGCTACACCATGGTCGCGCTGGCCTGCGCCAATCACCCGGATTTCCATCCGTCGCTCGCCGAAGCGCCCTCGGACGGCGCCACGCCGCATATTTTCTATACGTTTGACACCGTTCGTCGCTACCGTCGCGAACATCCCGACGATCAGCTCTACTTCATCGTCGGCGCGGACCAGTTCCTGGAAATCCCAACATGGAAGAATTACGAAGGGCTCCTGGACACTTGCGATTTCATCATCGCCAGCCGGCCCGGATTTCGGCTGGAGGCTTTGCGGCTGGTGATTCCTCCGGAGAAATTGGGCCGCGCACGGTCGGACGACCCCAACAAGATCGTGCTGCGCAAATCCACCATTCATTTGCTGACGACAGTCTCCAGCCACATCTCCTCCACAGAGATTCGCATGCGCCTCAGCCACCGCCAATCCATACACGGACTTGTGCCCGCGCCCGTGGAGGGTTACATTCTGGGACAGGCTCTTTACCGGTGACCCTTAACTCTCTCGATCCCGAAATCCTGCTGGCTGTGGAAGCCGCTCAGGAAAAACAGGCCCTGGACGTTTCCGTCTTGAATCTTTCCGGTTCCGGCGCGTTTGCCGATTATTTTCTGCTTTGCTCCGGCTCCAGCCAGCCGCAGATCCAGGCCATCGGCGAAGCCATCGAGGAAAAGCTGCACCGCAACGGGCGCCGCGCCGCGCATCGCGAAGGAAAATCCAGCGCCGAGTGGGTGCTGCTTGATTACGGATTTTTCGTGGTGCACATCTTCAGCGAACGCGCGCGCCAGTATTACGATCTGGAGCGTCTGTGGCGCAACGCCGAACGCATCGAATTTCACGAGCCTGCCGGACCCGCGGGTACGCGCCGCGAATCCCACGATGAGCGCCACAACGAATCCGAAGGTAACGCCACGCAGCAATGAGCGCGCTGCAATGAAGGTGCCGCGATGAGCGCTGCCGCGGCCATTCCTTGGATTGCAGCGGACCCCGCTTCCCGACGCGTTCTCGAGCTCGCTGAAAAAGTCGCCGGCGCCTCCACCACGGTGCTCATTACTGGTGAGAGCGGTACCGGCAAAGATCAACTCGCGCGCTGGATTCACCAGCGCAGCCCGCGCCACGACGCTCCTCTCCTGAAAATTGACTGCGCCAGCCTGCCTTCCGAGTTGGTGGAATCCGAGCTGTTCGGCCACGAACGCGGCGCCTTCACCGGCGCGGTGGCGCGCAAGCCCGGCCGCCTGGAAATGGCGCAGTCCGGAAGCATCGTCCTTGACGAAGTGGCCGCGCTCGCACCCGGCATGCAGGCAAAACTTCTGCGCGTGCTTGAGGAGCGCACCTTCGAGCGCCTGGGGGGCACGGAAACTCTGCGCATGGAAGCGCGGCTGATGGCACTCACCAATACGGATTTAACCAAGGCCGTCGCTGCCGGAAGATTTCGCGAGGATCTTTTCTTCCGTCTGAACGTGCTGGCCATCGTGGTGCCCCCGCTACGCGAGCGCCGCGCCGACCTGCCGGAACTCGCCGCGCATTTTCTGGCGCGCCTCGGCCCCGTGCACGGCCATCCCGATGCCGCGTTCGATCCCTCCGCGCTGCGCCTGCTGGAAGCGTACGACTGGCCGGGAAATATTCGCGAGCTAAAGAACGCTGTGGAACACGCGCTGGTATTCACGAAGCAGCCGCAATTGCGCGCCGAGGATTTTCCGGATATTGTGCGCGCCGGCAGCAGCGGCTCGGGGCCCGGCGGTCCATTGCGCTCATTGGAAGATTTGGAGCGCGAAGCGATCAAGGCCACGCTCGACGCCACGCACTACAAAATTGGCCGCGCCGCCGAAGTTCTGGGAATCAGCCGCAAGACGCTGCTCGAGAAACGCAAGAAGTTCGGGCTGTTGTAGCGTGACGCGCCGCTAAGAAATGAAAATCCGCCTCATCATGTTAGGCAAGACGCGCCGCGAGGAAGCTCGCGCCATGGTGAGCGACTACGTCGGGCGCATCCAGCATTACGCCGAAATCGAGATCAGTGAACTGCGCGACGCTGGTCCCGCCGCGCTGCGCAAATTAAAAATCGAGCCAGCCGCCACCGTCGTCCTGCTGGACGCCGCTGGAAAGCAATTCACTTCGCAGCAATTCGCGCGATGGCTGGGCGACCTGCGCGACCGTGGCACGCGGGAACTGGTGTTCCTGTGCGGAGACGCTGAAGGATTTCCCGCGGAACTGCGCTCCGGCGCCAAACAAAAAATCTCGCTCTCCGCGCTCACGATGCCGCACGAATTCGCGCGGGTGATACTGGCTGAGCAAATCTATCGCGCCTTCGCCATTCTCGCCGGCCATCCTTACCCGAAGTGAAGAGCTGTAGCGACTTCTAGGCAGTTTTGCGGCAAGCAGCGCACGTCTTATGGGAGAATAACCCGACCATGGCAATCAAGATCACGCACGACGCCGGCGCGCCAACCGCTTCCATCGAATTCATGATCACGCACCCGCTGCCGGATTACGATCTCGAGGATGTTGCAGCGCCCATCCCGCGCGACGTGGATCCCATGCTCGCTTCCCAGGGGTTCAAGGACTTGCTCGATGAGGCGCGGACCGTCCTGGACCGCGACTTGCCCGCCGCCAACCTTGAAATTGCGCAACTGACGGGCGCGATCTGCCACGACAAATCAGTTCACCGCCCGGGAATCTGGTTGGTGCTGCGCGAACGCGATGCCGGAAAGGAAATGTCCGCCGCGGCAATGCAGCAGGTAGTCCGCATTGCGGAAACGATCCGCTCAACCTTCAATCTTTCCTAGCTGCAAAAAATAAACCGCAGAGACGCAGAGAACGTAGAGAAGATCTGCCCATGAATTGTCGAGCATTCTCCGCGCACTCTGCGTCTCTGCGGTAAGTATTTTGCCGAACTTCCGTCCCGACGAAATCCCGCCGCTACTTAGCCTCCGAAATCTCCACCGAGGCTCGCGTGGTTTCCCAATCCATCCGCAACGACGCGCCGTTTCCCAATTTATCCAAAGCGATCGTGAAATTCTCCACCGCCGCGGGCAGCGTCGAAACTTTCATATCCGTGCGAGCAAGATCCTGCGCTTCGCCGGGATAATCAGTGCCCCAGAGCGGCCCGCCCTTGGCGTTCTTGGTCGTTTTGCAGATGATCAGCGTCCACTTATCCTGATTGGGAATCGTGAAAAGGGTGTAGGCGCCGGCCGGAACGGTCTTTCCGCCCACGGTCACGGCCGTATTGGTTACAAAGGTGGTCGCTTCGTTCGCGCCTGCACGCCACACTTGCCCGTAAGGAACCAGCCCGCCGAAAATCTTGCGCCCTTTGGCACGCGGGCTCGAGTAATCCACAGTGATGGTCTTGCCGTCGGCGAAATGAAATTCCGCCTGCGCCGGCGGGCTGGGCCGCTGGCTTTTGTCTTGCTGTCCGTTAGTACAGGGTGCCAGAACACTGACGCTCAATAGAATCGCGCTACACAATGCGAAAAATCTCTGCATTTCGTTTCCTCCTGTTCAAGCGTTGCTTTTTTCGATCCCGTGGACCGTGCCCATCATATCTGAATTTCTGGTGTACCGTCATTGTGCTGGGTCTGCAAATCGCCGTGCTTCATCGTGATACAGCGCGTTATTTTGACGCGTCATTTTGAGACACCTCGCTTGATTTCACGAATAAATCACGCGATTTCCCTTGTTTTTGACGCTTTTCGGACCTGCTAACCACTGCTGTGAATCCGTCACCGGTATTACACAAGTATTACAAACGCGTTCGCCGCCGGCTGCTAATCTAAGGGGGTTGTGAGCATCACAAAGAACCAGCCTGAGGCCTCCATGACCCAGTCACTCGAAGTCTTGAAGAAAAAATCGAAAAACGACGGTGAAATTAATTGGGTGACTTCCACGTTCATGGTCCTTTTCCACCTGGGCGCTATCGCGGCGCTGTTTTTCTTTTCCTGGAAGGCCTTTGCCGTGGCCATGGTTCTCTGGTGGGTGGCCACCAGCCTGGGCATCGGAATGTGCTATCACCGCCTGCTCACGCACCGCGGCTACAAAGTTCCGAAATGGCTGGAATATATTCTGACGGTTTTCGCCACGCTGGCGCTTGAGGGCGGCCCGATTTTCTGGGTGGCCACGCATCGCATTCATCATCAATTTTCCGACCAGGAAGGGGATCCTCATTCCCCCGTGGACGGCACCTGGTGGTCGCATATGGGCTGGATCTTGACGGGTAAGTCCATGCATCACGACACCACCACGCTTTCGCGCTACGTCCCTGATCTCGCCGAAGACAAATTCCACGTGTGGATCACCAAATATCATTACGTCCCGATGATCGTTCTCGGACTTATCCTGCTCGCCGTCGGCGGCATCAAGTTCGTGCTGTGGGGAATTTTCTTGCGCACCGTGATCGGCCTGCATTTCACCTGGCTGGTAAATTCCGCCACGCACAGCTGGGGCACGCGCCGCTTTCAAACGCGCGATCTATCCACGAACAGCTGGTGGGTGGCGCTGGTCACATGGGGCGAGGGCTGGCACAACAATCACCACGCGCATCCCGTCTCCGCGCGACACGGCCTGGCCTGGTACGAAATTGATTTCAACTGGTACGTGATCTGGGCGCTGGAAAAAATCGGCATCGCCAAAAAAGTCTATACCGCGAAGATTTCCGAAATTAAGCGCGCCAATCAAGCCGTCGTGGCCAAGACGCTTACCCGCGAAAACCCGCGCGCCCTGGCTCCAGCCGAACTCCTGTAGTGCCCGACGCAGGTGGGTCGCGCCTTCCGCACTTTTGTGCCGGTTCTCGCAGAGGTAGGGGCGCTGCTTGCTGCGCCCCAGCTCGACGAGGCGTAAACTCCGTGACGCGGTTGTAGGTCCACGCGATATCGCGCCATCGCTCTTCTTCGCGGTACAATCCCCGTTAGACACCGTGCAAATCGCGAGCCGCAGAAAGACTATCGCCTTCTTCGTCGTGCTGGGCTGCTCCCTGGTGGCCTTGGCCATAGCCCTCACCGTCGGCTGGACCATCCTCAATTGGCGCGAAGGCGTGCTGCTATTTTTCGGCGTGATCTTTTTTGCCGCGATCATCGCCGGAATGATTCTGAACACCATTTTCCTGGTGCGTGAAATCCGCCGCAACGAACAGCACGATAGCTTCATCAATGCTGTCACGCACGAATTGAAAACTCCCATCACTTCCATCCGGCTGTATCTGGAAACGATGCAGCGCCGCGAAGTCGACGAGCCGCAGCGGCAGCAATTTTACAATCTGATGCTGCTGGATACCGATCGCCTGCTCGGCACCGTCGAGCAGGTGCTCAAAGCCGGCGAGGCCAGTTACCGCCGGGGAAAGCGCCACCATGTGGAACTGGATTTCACGGAGCTGGTGCGCGAATGCATTGAACTGGCGCGCGTCCGCCATCATCTGGCGCCCGGCGTTCTGCATTTCGATCCCGTCTCTGCCAACGCTGCCCCCGTCGTGCTGCGCGGCGACCCGGCCGAGTTGCGCACCGCGGTTTCCAACCTACTCGATAACGCCGTGAAATATTCCCGCGATCAGGTGGACGTCTCGGTGCGCATCGAAGCTCCGGACGATGAACATATCGCGCTGCGCGTCACCGACCGCGGCATGGGCATTCCTGCGCCGGAACTGAAACGCATCTTCAAACGCTTCTACCGCGTTCCAGGACGCCCCAGTTTCCAAGTGAAGGGAACCGGCCTCGGACTCTTCATCGTGCGCGCAGTGGCACGCTCGCATGGCGGAAAAGTTTACGCCGTCAGCGATGGCGAGGGCCACGGCTCCACCATTTCGCTGGAATTGCCGAGGAATATCGCATGAGCCGCGTGCTGGTGGTGGAAGACGAAGCGCACCTGGCCAAGGGTTTGCGCTTCAACCTGGAAGCCGAAGGCCACTCCGTGGAAGTTTCTGGCGACGGCGAATCCGCGCTCGAGCGCCTCGTCGCCAAGAACGAAGATTTTGACGTGGTCGTGCTCGACGTGATGCTCCCCGGCAAAGACGGTTTCACCGTGGTTTCCGCTCTGCGCAAGGCCCGCAATTACGTTCCCGTGCTGATTCTAACCGCACGCGGCCGCCCCGAAGACGTGCTGCAGGGATTTGCCGCCGGCGCGGACGACTATCTGCCAAAACCTTTTCAGTTGCCGATATTTCTCGCCCGGCTGCAGGGCTTGCTGCGCCGCAGCCAGTGGCTGATCGCCGAGAAGCCGGCAACAAAGGGCCGCGCGGCCAACGGGAAGGACGCCGCCGCGAGTGCGGCCGGCGCTGCGGATTCCGCGCCCGATGCCGAAGTATTTTCCTTCAACGGCAAGACCATCGATTTCGGAACGCTGGAGCTGCGCGTCAACGGCAGCACCATCCAGCTCACGCTGATGGAAGCGAAACTCCTGCGCCACCTGATTCGCAGCAAAGGCCGCACCGTCTCGCGCAAATCCATTCTCGAAGACGTCTGGGGCCTGCACGAAGACACCGACACCCGCGCCATAGACAACTTCATCGTCCGCCTCCGCCGCTACATCGAGAAAGACCCCTCCAAGCCCAAGCACCTGCTAACCGTTCGCGGCATTGGCTATCGCTTTCTGGCATAACCCGTTTTTGTCCGCAGCGCCCTTCGCCTTCTCTTGCTCAGGCGAGTTTTTTCACATAGAGTTCGTCGGATGGATTACTCCGACATCATCACGATGGAGGCGGGCAAACGCGGCGGAAAACCCTGCATCCGAGGGCTGCGCATTGCCGTTTATGACGTGCTGGAAAATCTCGCCAGTGGAATGACGCACGCCGAAATTTTGCGGGAACTCCCTTATCTAACGGAAGAAGATATTCGCGCCTGTCTTGCATTCGCTGCTGATCGCGAGCGGAAGCTCAAAATGGTCAACGCGTGAGAGTGCTTACCGCTTCCGAAGTCACGCAGTCGTTCGATTGGTACAAAGACCGTGGTGACGAGTATGTTCATTTCGACGACGATGGTCCGTTTTTCACTCATCCGGAAGCCGCCTGTATCGATCTGGAATATCCGCCAAAGCTTGAACGACTCCCGTTCTTCGCGCGTTACCTTGGAACGATCGGCTATGAGGACTGGGATTTTCGAGGGGCACTAATTTGGTTTCGCGAATGGGGTGTGTGGAACCAGCAAGACGAAGGAATTGGGTATCGCGTAATTGATCGCATGAACATTGCTGCTGGTCAGCCTATGTCATTCGAAGTGGCTCGCGGCCACGAGTTTCGTGCCGACGAGCTCACCGACGCCATTGGCACGTTGATGCAGCCGATGATATTTGGCTGGGACACTTTTTATCTTCCTCGATGGTCCTACGGTACAGGCGAATTTTTCTTGTACGTCAGTCATGATTCTTTCGTATGTCTGGTAGCTCGAACAAAAGTGTTTCATGATCGCATATTTGAACAGTTGCAAAAACTGGAGCTCAACCCAACTCCTGGAAACGATTTGCAGGTCAAGCGTTTCTGCCGCAGGCCAAAGCGGCAACAGTTCTCATAAGGACTCACCGCATGCCCGAAGGGAAAGGACTGCTGATCGTTTACACCGGGCCCGGCAAGGGCAAGACCACTTGCGCGCTGGGCACTGCTTTCCGCGCCGTGGGCCAAGGGCTGCGCGTGATGATGGTGCAGTTCATCAAGGGTTCGTGGCACTATGGCGAGCTGGACGCCGCGAAAATGCTGGGCGACGATAAGTTCGAAATTCGCCCCATGGGCCGCGGCTTCGTAAAAATTGGCGGCGCGGAAACCGATCCCGAAGACGTGAAGATGTGCGAAGAAGCCTGGGAATTCGGCCGCGCGCAGATTTACAGTGAGAAATACGATTTGGTGGTGCTCGACGAAATCAATTACGTGATCGGCTACAAAATGCTGGATGTCGAGCGCGTGGTGGACGCGTTGACCCAGCGTCCGGAACGCGTTCACGTGATCTGCACCGGCCGCAGCGCGCATCCCAAATTGGTGGAAGCCGCCGACCTGGTGACGGAAATGCGCGAAGTGAAGCATCCCTACACCAAGGGCATTCTCGCTCAGCGGGGAATTGACTACTGATTTCAGCGCCGCGGCAGCCGATTTTTTGACTTTCAACTTTTAACTGTGAACTGTTAACTTCGTAAAGGGCTCGCAAGCCCAAAACCCCAATCTATGGCTTGGTTTAAGCGCGAAAAAAAACCGATCGAAAAACCCACGCCGGTGGAAGAACGCCGCGTCCACACCGAAGGTATGTGGACAAAATGCAATTCCTGCCGCGCCATCATCTGGAAGCGGGACCTGGAGACGAATTGGGAGGTCTGCCCCAAGTGCGATCACCATTTTCGTCTCGGTTCGCGGCGGCGCCTGGAAATGCTTCTCGATGAGGAACCGTGGACCGAGCTGGACGCCGACCTTGCCTCCAGCGACCCTCTCCATTTCACCGACACCAGGCCCTACGCGCAGCGCCTGAAAGAAGCGCAGCGCAAACTCAATATGAAGGACGCCATCATCACCGCCGAAGGCCGCCTGAACGGGCGCCCGGTCGTTTGCTGCGCGATGGAATTCGGTTTTATCGGCGGCTCGATGGGCGCGGTGGTCGGCGAAAAAGTCGCGCGGGCGATTGACCGTTCTCTCGAAAAGAAGGAGCCGCTCATCGTGGTCTCCTGTTCCGGCGGCGCGCGCATGATGGAAGGCGTCGTCAGTCTGATGCAGCTCGCGAAAGTTTCCGCGGCGCTCGGGCGCCTGGACGAAGCGAAGCTCCCGTTTATTTCCATACTCACCGATCCCACCACCGGCGGCGTCACCGCCAGCTACGCGATGCTCGGCGATCTGAATATTGCGGAGCCCGGCGCGCTGATCGGTTTTGCCGGTCCGCGCGTGATCGAACAAACCATTCGCCAGAAACTTCCCGAGGGTTTCCAGACCGCCGAATTCCTCCTCGAACACGGTTTTCTCGACGCCGTCGTCCCGCGCAAGGAATTGAAGCCTTATATCAGCCAAGCCCTCGATTTCTTCGTCGGCTAGCCTCATGACGTACGAAGAATCCGTCCGCGCGCTCTTTTCGTTGGGTCGGGAACTGGCCGCTCCGCAGCAGGCTCGCGTGCAAAAATTCGGCCTCGCGAATATCACTATCCTTGCGGAAAGTCTCGGCCAGCCTCAGCGCTCCTCGCCCTGCGCACACATCGCCGGAACCAACGGGAAGGGATCCACGGCCGCGATGCTGGAATCCATCCTGCGCGCGGCTGGATTGCGCACCGGTCTGTACACTTCGCCGCACCTGGAACGCATCAACGAACGCATCCGCATCAACGGGGAAAATATTTCGGACGACGATTTCGCCGCGGCCTGGTCCCGCGTCCACTCTGCCATCGAATCGCTGATGGCCTCCGGAAAGCTCTCCGCCCACCCCACTTTCTTCGAATGTGTCACGGCCATGGCCTTTCTTGCTTTCGCGCAGCATCAGGTGGATTTTGCCATTTATGAGGTGGGCCTCGGCGGCCGCCTAGATGCCACCAACATCGTCGAGCCGGAAGTTGCTCTGATTACTCCCATTGATTTCGATCACGAAAATTATCTCGGCCATTCCATCGAGGAAATCGCCGCGGAAAAGGCCGGCATCATCAAGACCGGCGCCTGGGTGGTGAGCGCCAGCGAACGCCCGGAAGCTCGCGCCGTGATCGCCCGGCGTTGCGCGGAAATGGATGCGCGCCTGGTGGAACTCGACGCCGCCGCGCGCATTGAAGACGTGCAAGACTCCGGCGGCCTGTATCGCGCCGTCGCCGCGTTCACGCACCCGCGCAAACAACTTGAGCTCGCCCCGCCCTTGCCCGGGCGCTTTCAGATTCGCAACGCGCTCACTGCCGCCGTCGCCGCCCGCCTGCTTGCTGAGCGCGGTTTTCCTGTGGAGGACTCCGCCATCGAGCGCGGCATCGCCACCGCCAATTGGCCGGGACGTCTGGAACGGCTCTCCGCGCAACCCGATCTGTACCTGGATGGTGCGCACAATCCCGCCGGCGCCCGTGAATTGCTGAAATTTTGGAAAGAGAATTACGCCGGTCGCCGCATTTTCCTGGTCTACGGTGCGATGCGCGACAAAGCGGTGGACGAAATCTCCGGACTGCTTTTCCCGTACGCTGCCGCCGTCATCCTCACCGAGCCTCGCCAGCCGCGCGCCATTTCCGCGCCACTGCTTGCCGAAATCGCAAGCCACGACGCTCCAGAAACCATCGTGGTCCGCGATCCCGGCGAAGCCCTGGAAACTGCCCTGCAAATGGCTGGCCCGCAGGACGCCGTGTTCGCGACGGGCTCGCTCTACCTTGTCGGTGAGTTGCGCGCCTACTGGGGCAAACGCCCAGCGAAACAAAATTCCGTATCTGGCAGGAATTCCTCCTCCGGAAGTTTGTAGCCGTCTCCTAAAGCGCGTAGGCTCCTCCCGCAATTTGTAACGTCGCCGTCATATTTATGGAATTGCAGACATTAGTTTTTTGCGCACTCCCAAGAACGCGCACCCTTTCCAATTGCGAACACACTCCGCGTCCCATCCTCGAACACGATTTCCCACACGCGCACGCCTTATGTATCGCTTCTGTAAAATTTTATGCTTTTGTGAACAAGTCGTCCGTTTTCTTCGTTTATCTATGCGTAACTGCGAAGCAAAACCGCGGCTCGTACGTCTAAGCGTGATAAGCGGGAGGGTCCCATGAGGCAAGATGCGAGAAGGCAAAAACTGGAGTCATTCGGTCGCGCGCCGGCGTTGTTGTCCAACGCGCTGCGTCAATTTCCCAAGAAGATGTGGATCTATAAGCCGGCGAATGAGCGCTGGAGCATTCACGAAATCATAATGCATCTCGCCGATAGTGAGGCCAGTGCGTACGTGCGCTGCCGTGCCTATATTGCCGAGCCGTCCGCAAGTCAAACGGCGAAATTCAGCGCCTCGCGCTGGGCCGGATCGCTGGGTTATTTCCATCAGAGCACGCGCGAAGCTCTGGAAATTATTCGCCGCCTCAGAAAAATGACGTATCAGTTGCTCATCGCTCTGCCCGAGGAAGTTTGGGACAGCACCATCGCCCACCCGCGCGACGGCTCTATCAGTCTCGACCGTTGGGTGGAACTGCAGGAGCGGCACATTCCCCATCACATCGAGCAAATGCGCCAGAACTACGAGACGTGGCTGAAGACTCATCCCCCCAGACGCCGCCCTTCGTCGGTGCGGGCTCCGGGAATTTCGTCGGGTCTGGTTTCGATGTCGGCAGGTGTCTGCTAGCCGCGAGAAACGGACCGTCCCGGCGCGCTTGGAGTTTAGTGCCCGCGCAACACTCTCTCGGTGCTACCCACAGGCCATCGGCTTGAATCCGTCCTGTAGACCGTGCGCTGCGGGAATTTCTGCCTTCACCAGAACTGCACAGCAACTCCACGAGACGCTCACCCGTCGCCCACCTGGAAGCCGTCGTCGCGCCAAGCCGAAAAACCTTCGTAGCCCTTGCCCCTGCAGGGCCAACGAGAGAGAATGGCCCACGCTGTGGTGTTCGATCCTTAGACTTGCGCAGCCTGAGACGGGGGAGGATTGCCGTGGCTGAAAACCAGATACCTGAACAGAAAAATAATTTGATCATCCGCGTGCCGCTGTCGTCGGACGGGTACGTCTCGATTTATTTTTCGAGCAACGACGGACGGCTGATGAGCGAGCGGGAGTGGTGGCATCTGAAACAAGTGATCGAATTGGCCAGCAAGGCGTTCGTGAAGCCGGAAGAGCGGGCGCAAGCCGCAGCGGCCGGCGCGTAATCCGAGTAAGATAAAATGGCCGCGGATAATCTGCGGCGCGCGCGCGTGTACGTCCGTCATCTTTCTGTCCCGAAATTGCCAAAGGAGTTGCGATGTTTCCTGAAGAAGCTGTCCGGCCCATGCGCGAAGAACTCACGCGCGTCGGCTTTCGCGAATTGCGCACGGCGCAAGACGTTGACACAGTTTTGCAGAACGAAAAGCACACCGTGCTCGTCGTCGTGAATTCCGTCTGCGGCTGTGCCGCGGGCAAGGCTCGTCCTGCCGTCGCCATGGCCCTCTCGAACCACGCCCGCCCGGAAATTCTCACTACCGTTTTCGCCGGCCAGGACCTCGCCGCCACTGAGCGGGCGCGCGGCTATTTCACCGGCTACGCGCCGTCGTCCCCGTCCATCGCTCTGCTGCGCGATGGCAAGCTGGTGTTCATGCTCGAACGATCCAATATCGAAGGTCGCGACGCCCACGCCATCGCTGCCGATCTCACGCGCGCCTTCGATCGTTTCTGCGCCCCGGCGACGGCCCAGACAAGCCAGTAGCTAGGCCGCGCCGCAAATCTGCGAGTACCACCGATCATAGCGTCACGTCCGCGAAGTGCTGATTTCCCGCGTGGAATTCCTCGCTGGCATTTGCCGCCGCTCTTCGTTTCCGCAACTCGTCTCCGCAATCCCGCGATAACCAAAACGCACCAATAGCTGCGCCCGCCGTGTCGAATCAATCGAAATCGACTACCCTTTCCTTGAGGGGAAGTCATGATCTGTTCGTCATGCGGAGCAAACACCGCGGAAGGGAAGCCATTCTGCAGTTCCTGCGGCCGGCCGCTGATCGGTTTCACGGTAGGCGGCGGCCCCGCGCACATTTCTGCACAGATTTCTGCGCAGGCTTCCGCACATATGAAACTCCGCGCCAATTTCGCCGCCGGTGATGTCGCCCGCAGCGCCTGCAACTCAGCAGTACGCTGGCTTCTGGCTCCGCGTGGCCGCGGCAATCATTGACCTGATCATCCTCGCGATACCGCTTGCCCTGGCCGTTTCGTATTTGTCCGTGGCGATGGGCAGTTGGCGCGCTTTCCTGGGCCTCCACCCGGGGCAAACACCGCATGACATCGTCGCGCAGTTCGGCAGGACCTACCTGTTCGCGATTCTCTGTTTCTTCATCGTCACCGGCTGGCTCTATTTCGCGCTCTTTGAAAGTTCATCCTGGCAGGGGACGCTCGGCAAGAAATTCATCGGGCTTAGCGTGGCAGACCTGCGCGGCAATCGCGTGACGTTTGGGCGCGCCAGCGGCCGTTTCTTTGGCGGACGCTTCCTGGCCCACGCGCCCTTCGTCGGCTCCCTCTACATCGCGGTTGATTGCATCTGCGCCGGACTAACCTCTCGCAAGCAGGCGCTGCACGACATGCTGGCGGGCTGCCTGGTTCTGCGCAGGAATGACGGCCTGCTCTACCGCAAGTAGCTGGGTCCTTCGATTATTGCGAGTGCAGAGACTGCGCAAGACTCATCAGATTTTGCGGATTCACGCGAATGACTCCGCGGCGCGGGCTGTCAATATCTGCAATCGCGAAGAACGCGATGCACAGAATAAACGGCAGAATCAGCAACCGAACGGCCCGTTGTCCGACGAGGCGCGAGTCATATCCGATTAATAGATTCGCGCAGATTGCCACCGCCACCATCAACCACCAGGCTCCAGGCGGAATTCGATTCCACCAGGCGGCTTGCGTGTATCCCTGTGAATTGAGCACATCGTTCATACCGGAAAGTGCCAAAGCGGACACGGGATTCGGCTGCGCCATCGCGGGGGTTTGCACTGCGGACCAAAGTTCCGCCTGCATTTGCACGGTCTTCGCATTGATTTGTCGAAGCTCTTCGCTATCGCGCGTTACATAGAACAAGATGCGCTCATTGAGATAGCTCTTCAGCAGAGCGCGCACCTTCGCGGCGTCAGCGGCTGGCAGCAGCTCTGCCCGAACGTATTCCGTGCCGATTGCGTTGGCCTCCGCTTCCTCGTAATTCTTGCGCTGATCGTACCGGCTGATCGCCATCGAAAAGCTGAATCCGATGATCAGGCCCAGAAGCGTCAGCGTAGCGGATACGATCAGATCGAGATCCTGATGCACACCCGTCTCTAGTTGGGCTCGCCTCTTCCGAAGAGATAGCCCCAGCCACGCCGAGAACCACATCAGCAGGAAAGAGAGAACGAATATGACAAATGGGTAGCGAACGATTTCGATCATCTTATTGTGTAGCCTCCGCTAATTCTCTATTCAATTTACCTCAAGATTAGTAAGGCGCGGACCGAATCGAACGGTGCTAAATCGTCACGATTGCCGCGCTTGCCTTTGCCAATTTCCAGCCTGACATTATGCGGTCTCTCGCCGCCGCTCCGGAACCTAGATTATTGCCCCGATCTTTGAAAGACCTCGTCACCACCAAAAGGAACTGAAGATTGCCGCGCCCGTCGCGCAATGATAGGATGGGCGCTCATGAGCCCTGCGCCAGCCCCTAAAATTCGCGTAGGTATCCCGTATCGTACTAGAAAAGAAGAACTTAGCAACAAGCGGGATTCCTATGACAAGTATCTTGCCGCGGTTCGCTCCGCCGGCGCCGAACCCGTGGAAATCTCGCTCGGCCTCTCCCCAGCGCAGTTGCGGGAAGTAGCGAGTACGCTCGACGCGGTCGTTCTTTCCGGCAGCCCCGCGGACGTCGAACCGTCGCTCTTTCACGCCGCGCGCCATGCCAAAACGGCCGAATCTGACGCCGATCGCGAGCGCACCGATTTTGCCTTGCTCGATCACGCCGTCACGGAGCACAAGCCCGTCCTCGCAATTTGTTATGGCGTGCAAAGCTTGAACGTTTTCCTCGGCGGCTCGCTGATCCAGGACGTTCCCAGCGAAATTCATATTAAAATCCAGCACGCTTGGACGGGTCACGAAGGTCCCGAGCCGCATCATGAAGTCACTTTCGAAGCGGGTTCGCGTCTCGCGCAATTGGCCGGAGCAAACCAGGCGCGCGTGAACAGCTCGCATCACCAATCCGTGCTTCAGCCGGGTAGAAATCTTCGCGTGGTGGCTCACGCGCACGATGGCGTGATCGAAGCGGTGGAATGGACCGGCGACGCCAACTGGATCACGGGCGTGCAGTGGCATCCCGAGCGAATGGTCGCCGCGGACGAACTGGCGCAATCGTTGTTTCGCGAGCTGGCAGCAGCGGCCGCCGCGCGCAAGGCGCCGGTGCATTCGTAGGCGAGCAGCACCACGCGCCATCGCACCGGCTGCCAGTTCATGCAAGATTTCAGATTTTCCGATTCTAGCTTTCAACTTTTAACTGTGAACTTTTAACTTTCAACTCTGAACGAATCGCAACTTCGCACTCATCCCGGGGGACACATGATTTCGCTCGCAGGCAAGGCCGCACTGGTTACCGGAGGCTCTCGCGGCATCGGAGCCGCCACCGTCAAGCTCTTCGCGCAGGCCGGCGCGGATGTGGTCTTCAATTACCACCGCAGCAAGGAAGCAGCCGCGCAAGTGGAGCAGGAAGCCCGCAAGCACGGTACGCGCATCGAATCCCTGAAAGCCGACTTGGGCAAAATGGCCGACGCCAAAAAGCTGGTGGACTTCACCCGCGAGCGCCTCGGCCGCATTGACATCCTCGTCGCCAACGCCGGCATCTGGAACGAGACCGACGCGCCCATCGAAAAAATGACGGAGCGCGAATGGGACGAAATGATTCAGGTGAACCTGAAGAGCGTGTACTCCGTGATTCACTATGCTGTGCCGCACATGATCGCGCAGAAGGGCGGCCGAATCGTCGCCATCAGTTCCACAGCTGGTCAACGCGGCGAAGCGTTTCACACCCATTACGGCGCCACCAAGGGCGCGGTCATCAGCTTCGTGAAGGGGCTGGCCAGCGAGCTGGGCCGTCACAACATCATGGTTAACTGCGTCGCGCCGGGATGGGTGGATACGGACATGTCCGCTTCCGTGCTGCGCACCAAAAATGGTTTGAAGTCCGCGCTCGTGCCGATCCCGCTGAAGCGCGTAGGCACTGCCGAAGAAATCGCCGGACCTATCCTCTTCGTGGCTTCCGACCTGGCAACCTTTATCACTGGAGAAGTGATCAACGTTAATGGAGGCTCGGTGCTTTGCGGCTAATTACCCGGATCATGAATTCCCCCAAAATGAATGCTCGTCCCAATGCCGCGCGCCCAACCGTACGCTCGTCCGCGTGCCACCACATCGTGCTGGCGCTGTTGCTCGCAGCCGCATTCCTCGCCGTCTCCCCGCGCGCCCTTGCGCAGGATGAAGTTCTGCTCCCCGAGCAAAGCGCCGCCAAAGCCAAGGAGATTCTCAACCAGGCCATTGACGCGCTGGGTGGCCCCGCCTACTTGAACGTCCATGACGTCACTTGTATCGGCCGCATCAGCCAGTTTGGACACTCGGGCGAACTCAACGGCTTCGGTCACTTTATTGACTACGCTATGCCGCCGCTGAAAGACCGCACCGAAAATCTCCCCAAGCGCAACATCATTTCCGTCTATAACGGCGACAAAGGCTGGGAGCTGGATCGCGGCGGTGTTTCCGAAGCGACCATCACCGACCTCGCTACCTATCAGGAAGACGTCAAGAAGGACATAGACAATATTCTCCGCCATCGCATTCACGAGCCCGGAATGATTTTCCGTTACGGCGGACTGGACGTGGTGGACTACCAGGAATCCGATTGGGTGGAGCTGGTGGATAGCGACAACCGCACCTTCCGCATCGCCATCGCCCGCGTCACTCACCTGCCCGTCCGCAAAGTGGTTGATACGCGCAACGCCAACACCCGCATGCGCATCGAGGAAGTGGAATTCTACTCGAACTACCAGCCCATCAACGGCATCCAGACTCCCTTTCAAATCACCCGCGAACGCAACCACATCAAGGTCTATCAGGTTTTCTTCGACAAGTATGAATACAACACCAACCTCTCCGACTCCCTCTTCACCAAGGAATCCCTGGAAGAACGCTGGGCCAAAGTCGGCAAAAAAGAAAAGCCACCCAAAAACGCTCCCAGCAACAATAACAACGACAAGAACTGATCTTGCTTGACGATTCTCGGTGTCTGCGTGACGACGGTCCAGCCGTCGCGAACCGAGCTGACCGGGCCATCCCTGCGGTGAGCGTGGTCTAGTATAGCCGCGCGAGCAGGAACGTAGTCGCGGTGTACCCCACGACGCTCGCGATTACTGAGGCAATCATCGTCGATTCGAGGCCGCGACGTATGTAAAGCCACCCGAAAGCAATGCCGGCGGGGACCATTTTCAGGAGCAGCCGGGTGATGATCAGCCAGGATGGATCGTTGGGCAACGAAACTCCGCCGAGAGCATCGGACATTAGTCTCTCGAATATGGACTGCCAAGCGAGATAGGGAATGGCAGCCGCAGCTATTGTGAGAAGAATCGCAATCCAGAGTGATGTCCGCGAAGCCGCGTCCGCAGGACTCCGGGAAACCTTCGCCAATATCCATACAAAACCCGAAAGAAAGAACAGGCGCGTGGTTAATTCCACTGGGACTGCCTCACACACGTAGGAAAGTGCAAGCTCAAAGGAGGTGAGGGGTGGCCCACTCGTTCTACTCACGAATTCGTTGATTTTCACTCTTGCGGATGAGGTAAGAATTTTCTCGGCCTCGCGATGGTGCAGTTGTCGATTGGGATGAAGCAATGGGAGTTTTGGCACCATCGCCCACAGGCCGATCAACATGCCTACGAGTAGCGCCGGGACGAGGACGGACCGTAGATGCTGACGAATCGGTTGGCCGCGGAGCCACTTTTCTAGAATTGGCACACCAAAACCCGTAGAGTGCGCAGCCGATAGCCCCAAGCCAACAATGAGCGCGAGGTTAATGACGATCTCTGCCGACGCGATGGCCAGCATCTCAGGTTTAGGTGGATTGTATTTCACAAACACGTACATCGCGACCGGCGTAGTCGGGAGATGCGACATCATCATGAGAATGGCGTCGGCGATCACGCCCGCGCCAAACAGGATGCCGAACTCCCGCCAAAATAATCGCTTTTCCGATACCGATTCTAAGTTTTCCATGTGTCAAGTATGCTTTCATTCGTCGCCTTGCTTATTCCTTTAGTGCTGCTCACCGTTTACTCATTCGGTACGTTGGCGGCGTGCATTAATCGCGGTATCCGTGATCGGTAGTGCGCGGCAAATCGAGTTATCGCATACAGAATCACGCGCAGTTCTGTGCCTATGTGGCGCTTTTGCCTTAAATCCAGCGCCTCCGCGTCTCAGTGGCCCATTCGCGCACGAGCGCGGTATAATCACCGGATGCCAATAACGCACAAAAGCGAACAGATGCACGGCACCACGGTGTTGTGCGTGCGCAAAGACAATAAAGTCGTGCTCACCGCCGATGGCCAGGTCACTCTGGGTGACGGCGTGATCAAGCATAGCGCGCGCAAGACCCGCCGCCTCTACAGCGACAAAATCATCGCGGGCTTCGCCGGCAGCACCGCCGATGCGCTCTCTCTCTTCGGTCGCTTCGAAGGAAAATTGCAGGAATTTCACGG
This sequence comes from uncultured Acidobacteriota bacterium, assembly GCA_963748395.1. Lineage (GTDB taxonomy): Bacteria > Acidobacteriota > Terriglobia > Acidiferrales > UBA7541 > Palsa-295. The sequence continues at coordinate 150,573 of CAVVIP010000003.1, forward strand.
CAATCTCGCGCGCGCCGCGGTCGAACTCGCCAAGGAATGGCGCACGGATCGCTCGCTGCGCCACCTGGACGCGCTGCTCATCGTCGCCGACGCAAAATCCACGTTCCTGCTTTCCGGCAATGGCGATGTGATCGAACCGGACGACGGCATCTGCGCCATCGGCTCCGGCGGCTCCTACGCTCTGGCCGCCGCGCGCGCTCTTTCCAAGTTCACCAAGCTCAGCGCCAAGGATATCGCCGCCGAAGCCATGCGCATCGCCAGCGAAATCTGCATCTATACCAATGACAACTTCAGCGTGGAAGAGCTATGACGGAGAAATCGGAGAAAGACATGGTCATCTACCTATCCGGAAACGAATCGCAAGCCCCCGAGCCGGAGCCGCTTCCGTCATTCGACGAGCTTACCCCGCGCGAAATCGTGGTCGAGCTGGATAAATACATCGTCGGCCAGAATCTCGCGAAAAAAGCCGTGGCCATCGCTCTGCGCAACCGCGTCCGCCGCCAGAAACTTCCGCCCGAGCTTGCCGAAGATATTCTGCCCAAGAATATTTTGATGATCGGACCCACCGGCGTCGGCAAGACGGAAATTGCCCGCCGCCTTGCGCGCCTCGCGGGCTGCCCCTTCGTAAAAGTGGAAGCCTCCAAATATACCGAAGTGGGTTATGTCGGCCGCGACGTGGAATCCATGGTTCGCGACCTCGTGGAAACCGCGATTGACATGGTACGCGAAGAAAAACTCGACGAAGTCGCCGAGCGCGCCGAACAATCCGCCGAAGACCGCTTGCTCGACCTGCTGCTTCCGCCCTCACCCATTCCCGCGGACACCACGCCCTCCAGCGAAATTCAGCGCCGCGAGCAAGTGGCCCGCACGCGCGACAAACTCCGCGCCCAATTACGCGAAGGCAAGCTAGACCAGCGCATGGTCGAAGTGGAAGTCCGCGAACGCCAGATGCCCTCCTTCGAAATCATCACCAATCAGGGCGTCGAGGAAATGGACATCAACGTAAAGGACATGCTCTCCGGCATGTTCGGCCAGCAAAAGAAGAAACGCAAAATGACGGTCGCCGAGGCCTTCGACTACCTCATCCAGGAAGAAGAAAATCGCCTGATTGATATGGACCAGGTCACACGCATCGCCGTGGATCGCGTCGAGCAGATGGGCATTCTTTTTATTGACGAGGTGGACAAAATCGCCGGCCGCGAATCCGGCCACGGTCCAGACGTCTCCCGCGAAGGCGTGCAGCGCGATATCCTGCCCATCGTGGAAGGCACCACGGTCAATACTCGCTACGGCATGGTGCGCACCGACCACATTTTATTTATCGCCGCTGGTGCGTTTCACACTACCAAGCCTTCGGACCTGATTCCCGAGCTGCAAGGGCGCTTCCCGATTCGCGTCGAGTTAACCTCACTCACCGAAGCCGATTTCATTCGCATTCTCACCGAGCCCAAGAACGCGCTCATCAAGCAGTACATCGCGCTGCTCGATACCGAACCCTTCAAGCTTACTTTCACCGACGACGCTATCGCGGCCATCGCGAAATTTGCCGCCAAAGTGAACGAGCACACCGAAAATATCGGCGCGCGCCGCCTGCACACCATCCTGGAAAAAGTGCTTGAAGATATTTCCTTCGAAGCGCCGGAAATGAAAAAGAAATCGTTTAAAGTAGACGCTGCCTATGTGCAAAAGCAGTTGGCCAATATCGTGAAGGACCAGGACCTCAGCCGTTACATCCTATAGAAAAGCGAAAATGGAAAATCGAAAAGAGGCGCCGACGCCTCACCGGTGGCCAATTCCAAATTCGCGCTTTCCCATTTTCTATTTTCTCTTTTCCATTTTCGCCACTGGCGCTCTTCTCCCCGGCTGCGGCGCTCCGGGAGAACCCATCGAGCGCAAGGCGCCCGTCCCGACCGCGGTCACCGACCTTGCGGCCACGCAACAAGGCGACAGCGTCATCCTCACGTTTACCCTTCCCAAGGATTCCGTCGAGGGCCACCCGCTCAAGCAGCCTCCCGCAATTGAAATTTTCCGCGATTTCCAGACCGCTCCGGCCAACTCCACCCCGACACCCGGCGCTGCCGCAACTCCTACGCTGCTGGTAACCGTACCCTCCGCGATGGTGGACCAATATGGCACGCGCGGCCAAATTCTCTACGGCGACGAGCTCGACCGCGAAGATTTCACCCAGCATCCTGGCGCGCAAGCCGTTTACTTCGTTCGCACTCGCACTTCCGAAAAAAAAGTATCCGCGAACTCAAATGCCGCGGCCCTGCGCATCGAACCCGCCGCCGATCCGATCGCGGACCTCAAAGCCGAAGTCACTCATCAAGGCGTGGTTCTTTCCTGGACGCCGCCGCAGACCACATTGACAGGCTCCGCGCCCGTGATCGTCAACTATCGCGTCTATCGCGCGGAAATAAATCAACAGCCTGCCGCGCAGCCCAACGCGAGCCCCTCTTCCGAGACGGCGGCCTCGCCCAAAGCGGTCCCGTCGCTCTTGCCTATCGGTGAGATTCCGGCGCCGCCGTTTCGCGACCAGCAGACACGCTTCGACAAAACCTACATCTACTCCGTGCGCAGCGTCACACAGTACGACGCGCTGCAGGTCGAATCATCCGATTCCAATCTCCTCACCGTTTCTCCTCGCGACACGTTTCCCCCGGCCACTCCGCAAGGTCTCGTCGCGGTGCCGATCCCCGCGCAGGGCGCTGCGCCCGCTTATCTCGACCTTTCCTGGTCCATCAGCGCGGAAAACGATATCGCCGGTTACAACATCTATAGAAGCGAACAGGAAGGCGTCGCCGGGAAGAAGCAAAATCCGGAATTGTTGCTTACGCCCGCATTTCGCGATATGAATGCCGTGCCGGGCCACCGCTACTTCTACACCGTCACTGCCGTGGATCGCGTCGGCAATGAAAGCCCGGCCAGCGCAGCTGCTTCCGGCGAAGTACCGGTCGCAGTGCCTGGCGCAGTGCCTGTCGAAGACCCGGCCACAGTTCCTGAAAACACGCAGCCAAACCGATGAAGCTCTGCCGATTTCAACTGCTGGAATTCGACGCGAAGAACGTCAGCCGTTCTGCGCACGAAACCCATCCCAGCGCTCGCGCCGGAATCATCGAAGGAAATCGCATCCACGAAATTCATGGGGAACTCGCGGGCGCGCGCGAGCGCACCGGCAAAACCTGGCCCCTCGACGAGATAAAATTTCTGCCGCCCTCCGCGCCCAGCAAAATCGTTTGCGTCGGCCGTAATTATCTGGACCACGCCAAGGAATTAGGTAACGACGCGCCCGCGCAGCCGCTCATCTTCCTCAAGCCTCCGTCTTCGGTCATCGCGCCCGAAGAACCCATCGTCCTGCCGCGCATCTCTCAGCGCGTGGACCATGAAGGCGAGCTTGCCGTGGTCATCGCCCGCCGCTGCTACCATGTGCCGGACGGCGAAAGTGTCGAGCCCTATATTCTCGGCTACACTTGCCTCAACGACGTTACCGCCCGCGACCTGCAAAAGCTCGACGTGCAATTCACGCGCGGCAAGAGCTTCGACACCTTCTGCCCCTTCGGCCCCATCCTTGAAACGCAGCTCGATCCTTCCGGCGTTGCCGTGGAAACCTACGTGAATGGAATCAGGAAACAGTCTGGACACACGTCGGAAATGATCTTTTCTGTTGATGCTATAATCCGTTTCATCGCGCAGGTGATGACGCTCGAGCCGGGCGACGTAATCGCCACCGGCACGCCCTCGGGCGTGAGTCCGCTGGCTGCTGGCGACGTAGTCGAAGTCAGCGTCGGCGGTATCGGCACACTCAGAAATCCCGTCATCGCCGCGCAGGATTGATCCGTACCGGAAAAGGCTGGCGTTGAAAGAACTCCTGAATGATTGGCACGATTGGCTTCCGCTGGCCGGCATTGCAGCTGTAGTCCTCGTCGGCATTATCCTGTGGCTGCGCCGCAAGCCGGAAGACGAAAGCGACATCGAACGCCAGCGCCGCGCCTACCTCAATAAAGTTGGCCGCATCGTCGAAGGCCAGGTGCTGGAAATCGTCGAACACCCGCGCGACGCCCACGATTCCACCAAGAAATCGCCCGGCCTGTTTCAGAAACGCGCCGCCCCGTCCGCATTTTCCAACGGCACGCAAAAGCTGCTCTACTACACCTACTCGATCTCCGGCGTCACCTACGAAACCGCGCAGGACATCACTGGCCTCGAAGAAGCCAAGCACCTCGGCCGCGTAGCCGCCGGCCAAACCGCCAGCGTCAAGTACGACCCCTCCAATCCCAGCAACTCCATCCTCCTCGCCGACGATTGGTCAGGGCTACACTGACATCGCACGCCCGTGCCGTGTTTTCTCGGTTCGATTTCCTTCGGTAGGGGCGCTGCTTGCTGCGCCCCAGCTCGCCACGACGTCATCCGCGTCGAGTACTACCTAGCCAACAATGGTAAACTTTCCTGTTTTCCGGAGGATCGCCTTGCTTCGATTTCAACGCTTTCTGGCCGCGGCTTTACTCATCCTCGCCGCCACCGCCACGTCTCTCTACGCCCAACAAAATTCCGCCGCATCAGCGCCAGCAGCATCGACGCCTCCCGTCATAGACCCCAGCCTCTACTCCGCCATGCGCTGGCGCCTCATCGGTCCCTACCGTGCCGGCCGTGTCTCCGCAGTCGCAGGCGTCCCCGGCGATGCCTCCACCTACTACATGGGCACTCCCGGCGGCGGGATATGGAAGACAACCAGCGGCGGCACTGTCTGGAAGCCCATCTTTGATGACGAGCATGTAGCCTCCATCGGCGACCTCGCCATCGCGCCCTCCAATTCCAAAATCATCATTGTCGGCACAGGCGAACAAACCGCCGGCGATGGCGTCTACCGCTCCTCCGACGCTGGCGCTACATGGACCAACATCGGCCTGAAAGATTCCCGCTTCATCAGCACCGTCATCATTGACACGCGCAATCCCAATATCATCGTCGTCGGCGTCCTCGGTCATCCCATCCTCGGTGTTGGCGCGCCCAGCGAAAATCGCGGCGTTTACAAAACCACCGATGGCGGGAAGTCCTGGACCAAAACCCTTTACAAGGACGACATGGCCGGCGTTTCCAACATGGCCGCCGACCCTGAAAATTCGCGCATCCTCTACGCCGCGCTCTGGAAGCCTTTCGATTTTCGCGCTGGCCCTCCTGATTCGAGCGCGCAGGATTCCTGGATTTACAAATCCACCGACCAAGGTTCCACCTGGAAGCCTGTCGCCGAAGACGGATTACCCGCCACTCCGCGCGGACGCGTCGGTCTTGCCGTCGCTCCCGGCACCAAAGGTCAAAGAATCTTCGCCATCATGGAACCCGGACTGTTCCGCTCCGACGACGGCGGCGCGCACTGGCGCCAGATCACCAAAGACCCGCGCATCACCGGCAATATTTATATTTGCCGCGTCTACGTTGATCCGAAAAATCCAGACATGGTTTTCGTCATGCAAACCACCACCTACCGCTCCACCGATGGCGGCCAGAATTTCATCGCCTATAAAGGCGCGCCCGGCGGCGACGATTACCACGTCATGTGGATTGACCCGCAAAATTCCCAGCGCATGATTCTCGGCGTGGACCAGGGCGCCACCATCAGCCTCGATGCGGGCCTCACATGGAGCAGTTGGTACAACCAGCCCACAGGCCAGTTCTATCACGTCATCACCGACAATCAGTTTCCCTACGTTTCCTACGCGCCGCAGCAGGATAGCGGCACCGCCGCCGTACCCAACCGCAGCGACTACGGCGAAATCAGTTATCGCGATTGGTTTTCCATTGGCGGTTTCGAATTTTGTTACATCGCTCCCGACCCACTGAACCCCGGGATCGTTTATTCCGGCGGCTGGTATGGCAGCACCCTGCGCTGGGACAAAACTACGGGACAAATCGTGCATGTCTTCGTCCGCAGCTCGAAACAACGCATGTCCCAGATGCCTCCGCTGGTTTTTTCGCCGCAGGACCCGCACACGCTTTATCTCGGCGCGCAATACGTCCTGAAAACCACCAACGGCGGCGCTAGCTGGACGCCGATCAGCCCGGACCTCACTACGCCAGCCGCTGCTCCTGCTGCGCCAGCCGCTCAGCCGCACGCGCAGGAATCTGCGCCAACGAATCCCGCGGCGCCCGCAGCATCAGCAAACACCCACGCACCTCTGAACGAAGAAGCAGAAGCCGTGGACCTGGAAGTGCGCGATGCCGGCGGCAAAGACGATTTCGAGCTATCCCAGCGCCCGCGTCGCACCTCTCTCACCGTCGTCACGCCGTCACCCTTCAGCGCCTCCGTCCTTTGGGCCGGCACCACCAACGGCTTGGTACAAACCACGCGCGACGCTTCGCAATCCTGGCAGGACGTCACGCCCGCCGCTTTGCCGAAGGACAGCGAGGTCGAAGCCATCGAAGCCTCGCACTACGACGCGAACACCGCATACGTCGTCCTCAACGCGCGCCAGGATCTGCATCCCTACATTTTCCGCACGCGCGATGCGGGCAAGTCCTGGCAGAAAATCACCGCTGGCTTGCAGCCCGATTGGATCGCGCGCGTACTCCGCGAAGATCCCGTGCGCAAAGGACTGCTCTACGCCGGAACCGAAAATGCTCTCTACGTTTCCTTCGACGATGGCGACCACTGGCAATCCCTGCAGCTGAATTTCCCGGCCTCCGATGTGCGCGACCTCGCCGTGCATGGCGACGATCTCGTGGCCGCCACCTACGGCCGAGCTCTGTGGATTCTTGACGACCTCACTCCGCTTCGCCAGGCCGGACCGGAAATTACCAGCGCCAATGCATATTTGCTCAAGCCCGCCACTGTCGTCCGCGTCCGCTACGACAACGACCAGGAAACTCCTCTGCCGCCCGAAGAGCCCACCGCGAAAAATCCGCCCGACGGCGCCATCATTGATTACTACCTGAAATCCGTTCCCAGCAATCCGCTCTCGCTGGAAATCCACGACGCGCAAGGAAAAGTCGTCCGTCGTTTCAACAGCCTCACCCCTCCCGTGGATTCCACTCCCAAAAATGTCCCAGACTACTGGTTCGGGCCGCCCGCGCATCTCTCGAAGGATGTCGGATTGAATCGTTTCGTGTGGGACCTGCGTTACGATCCGCCGCAAGCTCTGAATTTCAGCTACTACGGCGGCCTGCTCGATTACGTCGAGTACACTATCTCCGGCCACGCGCTCCCCGCAGACACGCCGCGCGAGCAAACTCTCGGCCCGCTCGCCGTTCCCGGCCAGTACGAAGTTTTCTTCGTCGGCAACGGCACCGTCATGAAGCAGCCGCTCACTATCACGCTCGATCCGCGCGTCCATGTCTCCCAGGCGGACCTCGAAGCGCAACTCCTCGCCGGCAAACGCATTGACGCCGGCCTCGCCGCCAGCACCAAGGCCTTCCAATCCATCACCAATCTGCGCGCCGCCATCGCCGACCGGATGAAAACTCTCGGCGTTCCGCTCGAAGAGAAATCCGCCTCTCGATTCGGCGAACAGTCCGGCGCGCCCAAGGAAAAATCCGCGGAAGAAAAAACCAAGGAGCAGAACGCCAACCCGCAAACCAAAGCATCCGCCGACGCCCTGCGCGATCTCGACAAAAAAGCCGCCGCAATTCTGGAGGGAACTTTTGAAGCCCCCGGCGTAGGCCCCATCAATCGCGACCTCGCCCGCACCGCCTTCTTCATTGATTCAGGCGACGCCGCGCCCAGCCAAACCGCCCAAGCCGTCTTGGACGATTCCTGCTCCGAGCTAAACAAAAACCTGGCCGCCTGGCGCGATCTCGATTCCCAATCTGTCCCCGCGACCAACACAATCATCGCCAAATCCAGCCTCGCCGCCCTCCCCACAGCGACGGTAATCTCCATCACCGCCGTTCAGCACGACGGAGGCTCAGCCGACGCCTGCGCGCCTTAATCCTGCCGCCGAAGCCTAATCGCGACAACCGCAACCGGCTTCCGTAGCGCCGGCGTCCCGCCGGTTCCTTAGGTGTTGCTTGGTGGCACAGGCAATCTTGCCTGTGTTCTTTCTTTGGTTCGTCATCCTGATCCGGCAGACGCGGGAGAAGGATCCCTGTTCGTATTCTCAGGCCAGTACGCCGACCCGACGCTTCAATCAGTGCGGATGTCCGCCACCACCCCCGCCACTGCCTCCGCCTCCACCACCCCCACCTCCACCACTGGAATGACCACCACCAGAGGCTCCCCCGCCACCGCCGCCACTGGACCGCCCGCCGCCGGACGACCCGCCGCTACTCGCGTGCCCTCCTGCGCCACCGGAGCCCGACCGCGAAGCATGTCCACTTGCACTGCTCGTTCCACCCCGATTTCCCGCGAAAGAGCTTCCGGGAATCACGCCGCCTCGTCCCACTTCGACCGTGTGTGATTCGAGTCCCGCTGTGGACCTGGGCGTGAGCGGAGTTTCAACGCCATGTTCGGCCCCATTCTTCGCGGATGCGCTGAAACCCGCGATCGAATGTGTCACCATCGTTGGCGTACCGGCTCGTGCCAGCGTGGGAAACGCAACTTCCCGGAATTGTTTGGGAGCTGCGTTCAACGCCTTCACGCTCTTTGCTGGCTTAAATTCCACTCGTTCGCGCGGATCGTCTCCCTTCGCCGGAACAATAATTCCGTGTTTGACATTTTTCGGGGGCGCGCCTTTCGCATCACCGGGATGGATCGGCACAAACCCGACGGTATGACCGCTCTTTACCCAGTGGCACGGCGGCAAATGATGCCGGTGCGGACCAGCTACCCACACGTAACCCTTGTTGCGATAAATCCAGCTTCCAGCATGGCAGCGCGCCCAATCGTAGGGCGAGCCCCTGGGGACCAACTGAGAATCCACAAGAGTCGCTTTGCCCGAGTACGGATTTTTCAATACTCGCGTGCTGACGTCGAACGGAGAGCAGGGAAACGGAGTACTCAGCCATTCATCCACCTGCGGCGCCGTCCGTTTTTGCTGAGGTGTGGCTTGGGCGGCTACCAGCGGCGACGCGCCAGCCGCGGAATTGGCTGCTCCGCCGGCCACAGCCCCGCCCGCAGCTGTGGCTGATTGGCTGCTCGCTGTCTCTTTCGGTTGCCAGCACGTTCCGTGTGGCGCGCACGGGAAAAATGTGCCTTCCGAGTTCAACTCGACGATACCCGGAATGGCGGTCGTGAGGCCCGACGCGGCCAGAGCTTCGTTCACTGCGGCCTGTCTGGTCTGCACGCGTGTGGAAACCCATGCATCCCAATCGTCATAGTTCGGATATTGAATCGCGCCGTTGTTGGGAACCGCCGCGCCGTTCTGGAACGTCGTCGTCTCTCCTTTCGTCGTTGTCACGAGGTTAGTCCCAGGCACACGTAATTTCATTCCCACCAGCGGAGTAGTGGTCATCGCGTCCTGGTAGCTGCCGATCCGCATGAGACAATTCTGCGGATAGCGGACTGACAACCCATCCGTCGCCGTGCGCAACAGAAATGATTCTTGTTCAATAGGATGGAGGTTCAGCGTGATCGTTCCGGACGCCAAAGTCATCACCGTGTTCGGAATGCTGTTGCTAACTGTTAGATCGTTGAAGACGAGCACGGAGGTTTGACCCAGATACGCCGTCGAATTGTCTTCAAATTCCACTTCGGCGTAGCCGTCACCTGTGGAAAGAATGAAGCCCGTCTCGAGAGGGATGTTTGCTTCGGCCGTCTCCCACGCCGCGTCGTCTATGGATTCGGTGCCTTCGTTGCGCATGATGCGTACGTCGCCTTGCACCAGGCTTAACCGCACAATTTGCGGGTAATTGCGGACGGGAGTCGAAGCCACTGACGGAGCCGGCAGAAACAATGCGAACACAGCGAGTAGCGGAACAATGCGGAGTCGAGGAGCGTTCATGATTGCCTCCCGCCGAACTTGTATTCTCACCTAACGGACGCTCAGGCCCGCGTTTGCGTTTCATAAACTTAATGCAATGGTAAGCACCGGTCACGGTCGCGCCGCACTGGTCGGCGTGATCGTCGCATCCCGCCGGCGGCGTTGCGCGGAGGCGCTGCCCGACGAATTTCCACCCGAATGTACACACAGCACCGTTCGCATTTTCCCGGACAACGTGCTACCGTGTCCTGTGGTTCACCAACGAAATTCGCGAACGACGCACCGAATGAACCAGCCGCCCCTGCGCACCGCACATTTTCTATTCGATACAAATGAAAACTCACTCAATTTCTTAACTCCAACAAAACAAAGGGCATTAGCTATTTCTATTCGATACAAATGGAGCCATTTTGCGCGTTCGCTGATTCGCAATTTCTTCGCCCATGGTTTTGCCTTTCATCAGTCGTCACTCGCCACTGATCACGAAACTATTCACCAATCCTTACTCACGCCTCTCTCCCATGACCACTCATCGTAAACATCACGACCGCCTCGAAGAGCTCCGCAAGCTCAACGCCGAAGCCGAAGCTGGCGGCGGCGCTGAGCGCCGCGAGCGCGAACACAAGCAAGGCAAGCTCAGCGCGCGCGAACGCGTGGACCTGCTGCTCGATGAAGGCTCCTTCGAGGAGCTCGACAAATTCGTCCGCCACCAGTCCCACGATTTCGGCATGGAATCGCAGCGCCCTCCCGGCGACGGATTCATCACCGGCTACGGACGCATCGCCGGCCGCCTGGTGTATGTTTTCGCGCAGGATTTCACCGTTTTCGGCGGCTCGCTCTCCGAAGCCAACGCCTCGAAAATCACGAAAATAATGGATCTGGCTATGCGCGCCGGCGCTCCCGTGATTGGTCTGAACGATTCCGGCGGCGCGCGCATTCAGGAAGGAGTGAAATCTCTCGCAGGCTATGCGGAAATTTTTCTGCGCAACACTCTCGCGAGCGGCGTGATTCCGCAGATCAGCGCGATCATGGGCCCCTGTGCCGGTGGCGCCGTGTATTCTCCGGCGATCACCGATTTTATTTTCATGACTCGCGACACGTCCTACATGTTCGTCACTGGCCCGGACGTGATCAAGACCGTCACACATGAAGAAGTCACCAAGCAGGAGCTGGGCGGAGCCATGACCCACAATGCCACCAGCGGCGTCGCGCATTTCATTTCCCACGACGATGCCGAGTGCGTGGCCATGATCCGCGAACTTTTCAGCTACCTGCCATCCAATAATCTCGACGACGCACCGCGAAAGCCCACCAGCGATCCCTGGGACCGCGTCACGCCGGCGCTGAACGCGCTCGTTCCCGAAAATCCGCAGCAGCCCTACGACATCAAGGACGTGATCCACGCGCTCGCGGATGATTCTGAATTTTTCGAAGTACACGAGCACTACGCCAAAAATATCGTGGTGGGTTTCGCGCGCTTCGATGGCCGCTCCGTCGGCATCGTCGCCAACCAGCCCGCCTTTCTCGCGGGCGTACTGGACATCAACGCCTCCGTAAAAGGCGCCCGCTTCGTGCGTTTCTGCGATGCCTTCAATATTCCGCTGATCACTTTCGAGGACGTCCCCGGATTCCTTCCCGGCACGCAGCAGGAATTTGGCGGCATCATCCGTCACGGCGCGAAACTGCTCTATGCTTTCGCCGAAGCTACCGTTCCGAAAATTACGGTCATCACCCGCAAAGCGTACGGCGGCGCTTACTGCGTCATGGCATCCAAGCACATTCGCACAGACATCAATTTTGCCTGGCCCACCGCGGAAATCGCCGTGATGGGTCCCGAGGGCGCCGTCAACATCGTCTACAAACGCGAAATTGACCGCGCGCCCGAAGCCGAACGCGAAAATCTGCGCCAGGAAAAAATCGCGGACTTCCGGGAGCGCTTCGCCAACCCCTACGTCGCCGCCGAACGCGGCTACATTGACGCCGTCATCGAACCAGCTCACACCCGCGCCAAACTAATCACCGCCCTCCGCTCCCTGAAAAATAAACGCGACTCCAACCCCCGCAAAAAGCACGGAAACATCCCGCTATGAAAGTCCTATCCCTTAAGAACGCAACAGCCCGCAATACTGGATTTTCCTTGCGATTTCCGGTAGCATTTCGAGGTTTTGCTTCACCGCTATTATTCGGCCTAGGCTCAGGAGATCGGGATGCCCAAGAACGGTAACGCACCAAAGACCCTGCTGGAATCGCTCGACGCGCTGGTTGCCAAGCACCACCTGCTCAAGCATCCTTTTTATAAGGCTTGGACGGAAGGCAAACTTTCCAAAGCGCAACTTGGTCTCTACGCCGAGCAGTATTACCAGCACGTCCGCTCGTTTCCCGAGAACCTGAAATTGCTCGCGGCCCGCACCAATGGCGACCGCAACCTGAACTCCCTGGTGAATGAGAATCTGTCGGAAGAGCTGGACGCGAACGCACCGCACCCGTTGCTGTGGCGGCAATTCGCTCAATCGCTGGGCGTGAGCGATGCGTCTCTCGAGGACGCGCGCCCGCTGCCGGGAATCGCGGCGCTGCTGGACACCTACGATGAAGTGGCCGCCCAGGGCTCCGCGACCCAAGCCGTTGCGGCCTTCTATGTTTACGAAGCGCAAGTTCCGGAAATCGCCAGCCAGAAAATTTCCGGCCTGCGCAGCTTTTACGGAATCACCGAGCCGCGCGCGCTGGCCTATTTCGCCGTGCACGAAGAAGCGGACATCCGCCATCGCACCGCCTGGCGCGAATGGCTGGTGCGCCAGCAGGATGTGGACACCGTTGGCGTGCTGTGCGCGGCCGAACGCAGCTTGAAAGCGCTGTGGGGCGCGCTGGATGCCGTCTATCCGCAAGGATGCGCGTCGAAAAATTAAGCGCGATTTATTGTGGGATCGCGATTTCAGTATCAGAGGTATTTTCGGCAGTGATAGCGGCGTTAACCTTGCGTCGGATTTTTTCTCATAACTTTCGACCCTTAACTTTCTGCTGTTATTTGTCCTTCTTCAACACCTTCACTCCGTCGCGTCCGGCAATAAACGCTTCCGTCGCAAACTTCAGAAACAAGCCGTGCTCGATCAGCCCAACCACGTGATCGAGGTGGTGCGCGGTCTCTTTCGGATCATCCATCGCTCCGAATGCGCAATTGAGAATGTAATGTCCTCCGTCCGTCAGGAAAGGTTTCTGGTCCACTCCCAGACGCAGCGTCGGTTTCCCTCCCAACTCCGCGAGCTTCCTCGCCGTCACTTGCCAGCCGAACGGAACTACTTCCACTGGCACGGAGACCAGTTCTCCGAGTCGCTTCACCAGTTTCGTGTCATCCGCTACCACGGCCATGCGCTTGCTCGCCGACGCCACAATCTTTTCACGCAGTAGCGCGCCGCCGTGTCCTTTGATTAAGTAGAGCGGTCCCGGAAGAACTTCATCGGCGCCGTCTATGGTCAGGTCAATCTGCGTGTGCTCCGCGAAAGTGGTGAGCGGGATCTTCTCCGCGCGGGCCTGCTCCGCGGTTCGATCCGAAGTGGGGATTCCGAGGATGCGCAAACCTTCTTCCGCCACTCTGCGCCCAATGGCAGAGATCGCAAACCGCGCCGTCGAACCCGTGCCAAGTCCGACGACCATGCCGTCTTCCACCAGCATCGCCGCCGCATCGCCCGCTTGTTTCTTCCATTGATCCTGCTGCGAGAGTTCCATCGGTCCATCCAGCGCGAAGTTTCGAGCGGCGCCCATCATATCCGCAGCCGCTGACATTGCCAACCCTGCGCGTCCGGGGCCAAGGGTTCCAAGCTTGCCGATTGATTTGCCGCGTGAGCTGGGACACCGCAAAACGCAAGCGTTCAGGTAAGCCCCATCCAGAAGGCGAGCGCGACGTCATTTGTACCCAGCTTTGGACTCCGCGAAGCTATCTCGCGCGTGTTCAAATCCGACGGGCTTCACATGCACCGATCCGCGAAAAGGCCGGTCAATGTCGGCGATGGCCACCAGCGTAAGCGCCAGCAGAAGCGAAAGCGAAAATACTTGTATGGCGTGTAGTTTGAAGTTGTCGGTGCCGAACAAGCACGAAGACATCGTAGTGATCACACCGCCCACAATCAGGACCATCCACAAAATGCCGGGGAGCTTGGACTTGCTTTGCAGCTCGCGGAGACGTCGGTATTCAGTCATGTTGGTGAGTTCCGTCAGGACGTGGTTCCAGCTGGTTTGTTCGGCGAGACTTGCCGGCTTGGCCTGCATCGTAACAGTCCACAGCTGCTGCATGATGCGATGCGCATTCAAGCTTAACTTGCCTTCATTCATTGCGGGCCACTCTTCGGTCAGCATCGCGTCGGTATAGTCGCGCGCGAGTTTCTGAATCTGGTCGCGCTGAGCAGGATCGAGTCCGTCGGCCAGGCGGTACACGGTGACGAGAGAATTCGCTTCGGAATCAGCAGTCATCTCAGCGGAATTGAAGTCGGTCCACACTGCATAGAGCATGAAACCCATGATTACGGCATACGTGGTGCCCAGAACGCTGACTTGCCAGCCGATGATTTCGTTGTGTTCTCTCCGTTGACTGGCAGGCCAGAAGCGGCGCATCAGCAACAGGAAAGTCAGGGCCAGCACGACGCAGAGGAGCACAATGAAAACGCTCTCGGTTATGGTCAACACGCTTGATTTCCTCCCTTGCAGGGGTACCGCCGGACGCGGACGAAACGATGTAGCGTTTCGAAGAAACCGCTGGGCCAGATATTCAATCCGACGAGGCCGAGCTTAGCAGAATAATTTGGGCAAGACGATGCGGGAATGATTGGCGAGTTGGAAACCCCGAAATGATGGGAGTCGCGGAGGGAGGAAGAGCCGGCTAGTCGTCGAGAAGACTGTTGCCCGGTGCAGGTCGCGCGGCGGGGGCATCGTTGCCGCCAAGCGAAACGAGCAAACGGCGGAGCTTAGCGCGATCTTCCAGATTCATGCCCACCATTTCGAAGCCGGCTTGATGCGAACGCACGAAGCGCACCACGGCTTGCATGCTAATGGAGCGCAGGCCCGCGGGAATCTTCAGAGTTGCTTCAGTGCCCACCGGAAGCTGCAGTTCACCACTCAGCAGACCGCCATCCAGGCTGAGCACGCTGATCGCGGAAGAATATTTTCCCTTCGACGACGTGACCACCGCGGGCACATTGCGCGGCAGGCGCACGCGACGATAGCGGCGATGGCGCACGAAGTCGCGCTCGGGGATCGGATCGAGTGGCGCGAGTTGAAATACTTTCTGATCCAAGCCCGATTGCGCTAGGAAATTCTGGATCCAGGCAGGATCGAGCTTCACGAGCGCCTGTGCCGCAGCCATGCGAATTTCGTCCGCGTAAGCCCAGCCAAACGTTTTGCGCTCTTCGACAAAGCGGCGCAGGTGGCCGGCGGCTGCTGGAGCGCGCAAGCGGCCCAGCGCTTCAATGGCCTTCACGCGCAAGTATTCAGGGCCCTGCGGCAATAGTTCGCCTTCCGCGAGGCGTAAAAGCTTCGCGGCCGTTTCCCCGTCGCCGCACATGCCGATTTCGTCCAACGCCAGCGGCAGAATCATTACGTCGAGCATTTCCAGCGAATCGGAGAGAAGCTTGCCGCGCTCTGGAGCGCCGGCGGTGGAAAGCTGACGCACGACAGCATCGTGGAAGCCGCGCCCGCCATCGCGCAGGCGCCGCGGCAGGAGCTCGTCAACGGATGCGGCATCCAGGCGGCTCAGCAATCCAATTACAGTGGCGGCCTTCGCGGGCGCATCGTTCTTCAGTGATTCTCTCAGGTAACGCACGCAAGGGGCGCCCACGGCTTTGGCGAGTTGCACGACGCTTTCGCGCTCGGTGCGCCGCGAGGTTCGCGCCAGTCGAATTGAAAGATGTTCGGCCGCGCCCTGCGGCACGCGCATCAGCACGCCGACCAAACCGTCCGGCATGGCTTCGGCGACCATGGCCTCTTCGATGAATTCGGGAATGCGGTTATCCACGCCGATGCGTGGACGCAACGCTTGCACCCAGCTGGGGCGCGATCCTTCCAGGTCCGCGAGTGAATCGAGGGCTTGCTGCACCGCGCGATAGTAACGTCGCGCGGCGGATTCCTGGCTGAGGCGAACGAACGCGGCGCTGAGAAGGGTCTGCAGTTCGGTGTCTTTCTCCCGAGCCATCGCCTGGCCAATCTTGGTGAGAGTATCTTGCAAACGCTGGCTGGCGGCTTTGCTATAGAGTTCCGCAAGCTGTCCCAGGCCGATCGCGGCTTTCTTGCGCGCCTCGGCGTCGGAGTTGCCCACGCAGGATGCGTAATGCAGCAGGATGTCTCCGGCGGCGTCTGATTCGCCGCGTCCCATGAGTTCTTCGACGTACTGCTGAACGTTGCGTGGCGGAATGCACCACGCTTCAGGGGACATCAGCACGGTTTTCTTGCCGGAGTCCGGCACAGCGGCCCAGAACTGGCGATCGAGAACGTCGGCGTGCGATTCGATCGACATGCCCGCGTTCGTCAATTTCTCTTCGCGCGATTTCAGTAGTTTGCGAAGAGTGGTGAGCTCGTTGCCCATGCGGTCCAGCATCTGCCGGACGGCATTGACCTTCACTTCGCCGCGTTGGTAGCGATCGATGGCGAAGCGGATGGCGAGATCTTCGGCGAGACGCAACATGGTGGTCTCGTCCATTTTTGCGGAGGGTGATTGCGCGGCGACGGCGGCGAGCGCTTGCTGCAACGTCACTTGCGCGTTTTGCGGCAGCGCCGAGAATTTTACCCGCCAAGACAATGCGTCGAGGTCCGGATTTTTGGCTGATTGCGCTTCTCCGAATTGCGCGAGCAGCCTGAGCAGGCTGTGCAGTTCTGCTTCCTCGAGCTGGCCGATTCCGCCGGCCAAGCCGGAGACGCCGCCTCCGCCGGTGCCGGTACTTGCGCCAGCGCCGGAGCCGAGTCCTGCGACGCCGAAGTGTCCCGACCCAAGACCCACAGAAGGCACTGCGCCAGGCGCTGCACCAGATCCCGTCCCGGTGCCTGAGCCAGCTCCTCCCGCGTAGAACGATCCGGTTCCTGTTCCGCCGCTGCCGCTGGTTCCGGGCACGCCTGGGCCACCATGCTCACCTTCAGCGGCCGCGATCAGTTGAATCATTTTTTCGGGGCTGCGGAACCATTCCTGGATGCGTTCGGCATCCGCGCCGAGAGTCTTTGCGGTGAGAGTGGCGGCGACCTTCGCGTCGGAAAATCCGGAGTCTTCAGCGACGAAGCGAATTTCATTGACGCGTATTCCAGAATGGTTGCGATTGCCGAAATGGACGGCGAGGCGGTCTGAAAGCGGTCCAGCTTTCGGCCCCGATTCCATGAAGCACTTCACCAGATTGGAGAACTCGTCGCGCTCCACGCGGGGAAGGAAGCCGATGCTGGCCACACCTGCGGCATTGAGGAAATCAGCAAAACTGCGCTCGGCGGGGCTGGATTCCAGGGGCACCCCATCGAGCAGGAGCTGAGACCCGGAAGCCCCCAGGAGCAGGCCACCCTGGCCGGCGGCGTTCACGGCCGCGCAAAGCTCACTCCAGGCAGAATCGAACTGCCCGGCGGAGCGGGAGTGCTCTAAACCATAGAGCCGAGCGTACTTAAGCAGCACATTCAAGCTGCGGACGAAGGCCCGGGCGTTGGGAATTGTGGGCTCGCTCTGCACGGTTAGCTCGCGAGAAACAGGCGCCATACGGTTCGACTCGAAGGAAGTGTACTAGAACCACTGATTATGGAAATAGTACCGACGGTCTAGGGTTGCGCACTAACCAATAGGGAGGGCAGGTTTTAGGACGCCAAGCGGATTTCCACGTCCTGGCCTTCCAGCGCTGGCCGCACGCGGCGAATGGCCTCGCTGGCCCAAAGTTTCTCACTGAGCAGGACAAGCGAGCCGTCTTCGAAATTGCAGATCGCACAGAATGAATACCTGGGAAATGCCGTGTGGTAAGCGTCCACGCCGCGCCGCGCGAGCTCGCCTTCGAGCGCGGGGTCGCCTTCTGCGAGCGGGCCGCCTGCGCGCGCACCGAAAGTCTCCCCTTGAAAACGATCCAGAAGCGGTTCGAGTACGGCAAGTTCGGGTGCCGGGACAACGAGGGAGTGTTTGGTGGCTTCGCGGTAGGGAATTTCGTGGCGCTGGCAATAATCGCGCAGCCGGTCGAGATGACTGAAAAAATCGAGCGCCCAATTTTCAGGGGAGGCGATGGCGCGCAGCACGCGCGACCAGATTCTCGCTGCATCGGCCCCACGGATGGGTTCGCGATTTTCGTCCGCTTCGGTGAGTTCCAGGGCCATGGCCCGCACGTCAGCGCCCAGATCGAGGGGTTCGATTTCGAGGAGGTACACGGATCTATTCTTCCGCGGTGCCGGGGCGGTCTTCTTCAAGCCCGGGCTGTGGGAAATTATTCTTAAAATCTGGAGATTGTTTGCGAACTTCCAGCCAATCGAAAAAGGCGTCGGGCGTTTCCAGCCAGATCGCGAACCAGTGGGCGATTTCTTCTTTTTGGGCGCGCTTGGTGGCATCCACTTTGTGGTTGCGCGAAATCATTTCGGCGCGGCGGCGCCCCAGGCGCGCGACTTCGCGGACGCGTTCGGCAGCGGTTTGCTCGTGTTCCAGTAGGAATTTCCTGAGCAGCTCATCGAGGCGCACCAGGCACATTTCGGCTTCTTCGAGCGTGGAAAAATGGAGCAGGTCGGTGAATTCCTCTTCGTAACGCCCGTCGGTATCGGAGCGGGTGGACCACACCACGCGCAAGCCCGCTTCTTCGAGCACGCTGACGATGTAGTCCGGCGAAGTTTTTCCATGCGCGCCGAGTTGCGCGATCAATTGACGGCGAATCTGTTCGATTTCGGCGGGGGTGTAGCGCGGCTTGCCAAGGCCTTCCGCCACTTCGAGGATCAACGCCTTCTTGGTGGGCGACCCGCCTTCGTGATGCGCGTCTGGTCGGGCGGGAGTCACGATGGTCCTCGGTGAGCAGGCTGCGCCGGTGGTTTCTGTTCGTCCGCAGATTGCGCATCGCGAGAAAGCAGGCTGCGATAGCGCGCGACGTTGCGATTGTGCTCGGCAAGCGTCTTGCTGAAAAAATGACCGCCGCTATCGTTCGCGACGAAGTAGAGGTAGTCCGTTGCTGCAGGAGCGAGCGCGGCGCGCAACGACGCTTCTCCCGGGTTGGCGATTGGTCCGGGAGGCAAGCCAGGATTTTTGTAAGTGTTGTACGGAGAATCGATCTGCAGATCCTTAGCGTGCACCACTTTTACCGGATGACCTTCCAGTTCCAAAGCGTAGGCCACCGTGGGATCGCACTGCAAGGGGCCGCCGCGCTTGATGCGGTTGTAAAACACGCCAGCGACCAGCGGGCGCTCTTCCTTGCGAGGAGTCTCGCGCTCCACCAGGGACGCGAGAATCACCACCTGATCGGGAGTGAGCCCGGTGGGAAAACTGGTGGCGCCGGTGGGATTCAGAGACTCCCACACCGCGCGAAAATTCTGGACCATGCGCTTGACCACCTGTTCGCAGGTGGTGTGGTGCGTAAATTCATAAGTGGAGGGGAAGAGAAATCCCTCCAGGTTCTGCGCTTCCGGCGCAAAATCGGAAATCAAGCCGGTGTCTTTCGCAGCGTCCAGGAAGCCTTCGCGGCTGCACACTCCCTGGCGGTCGAGTTCGGCGGCGATGTCAAACATCGTCCACCCTTCGGGGATGGTGACGGTATGCACAAAAATTCTGCCCTGCGCGATCTGCCAGAAAACTTCGCGCGAAGTTACCGGGTGATCGAAATAATATTCGCCGGCTTCCATTGGCGTGCGAAAGTGCCAAAAACTGAAAAGCGCGAACGCCAGGCGGTTGCGGATCACATCGTCTTGCCGAAGGATTCCGGCAATGGACCAGCGCGATTTGCCGTGCGGGATATCCACGAAAACTTTCTCGGGGCGGTGGCCGCGATAGGGCCGGCTAATTTGCGAATCAAGCCACCCGGCGCCCGCGCCGATCGCAGCGATCACCAGAAGAGCCAGGAGGCCGAGGCGTCGCATCGCCGGTTAAACCTTCCCGCCGTCGAGAGGCTGCAGGCGGCCACGGTGGCGTTCCAGGTATTCGCGCAGGAAAATAGCGGCGGCTACGTCGTCGAGCGACGATTCCTTGCGCTGCCGCGCTGAACCCGCTTCGGCCATCATTTGCCCTGCCTCCCAGCTGGTGAGGCGCTCGTCCACGAGATCTACCTCGATGCCCAATTCCTTGTGAAGGCGCGCGGCAAAGCGCGCGGCTTCGTCGGCCATTTCCCCCGCTTCGCCGGTCATATGCAGCGGGTGGCCCACGAGGATACGCGCGACGCCCTGCTTTCTGCAAATATCACGGAGACGGCGAAGATCGTCGCGGCGATTCGCGCGTTTCAGGACCAGTAGCGGCTGCGCGGAAAGCTGCAATTCGTCGGAAAGCGCCAGGCCGATCCGCTTGCGGCCGTAATCAATCGCCAAAATCCGGCGAGGCCTGGATTCCGGCGCCGCCGCAGAGCTATCCCGAACGATTGGACGCGGGCTGGCAGTCATATCCTTCCGCCTAGTATACGCGATGCGCGCCGCCGCTTGCACACTACCAGTCTCGCGGGTCTCAAGGAAGTTGCGTTTCCACCCTGGATGGCGTATGAGCTAGCAGATTGTGAAGATAACTGATTCGGCAAAGGAGAAAAACACATGGGCGGCTTGTTGCTTTTCGTGTTTATTGCGCTTTGCATGCTAGGGGCGTGGCGGGTTTTCGTGGCCACCACGGCCGCTCATGGTGGCGGCCAGATTACCTCGAGCCTGACGCACGGTATTCCGTTTTTCATTGCCGCGGGCTTGATTTTTATATTCTGGATGTCATTCACCACCGTGGATTCCGGTTATCGTGGAGTGGTGTTGCGCTTTGGCGCCGTAACGGGACGAACCTTGGAGCCAGGTCCGCACCTGATTATGCCGTTCATCGAAACGGTGAAGCCGATTTCGGTGCAAGTGCAGGTGGAAAAACTTGATTCGCAAGCATCCAGCCACGATTTGCAGGTGGTACACACGCAAGTGACGCTCGCGTATTACCAAGACCCGTGCTGCGTGACGGATATATGGGCGAAATTGAATGACGATGCAGTTGATCGGGTGGTGAAACCCGCAATACTGGAAGCCATCAAAGCGCAGACTGCTCAGTACGATGCCGAACAGCTAATTGCGCAGCGCGCCACCGTGCGCAACGGCATCGAACAGTACGTGCGGGACCGGCTATCGGCGCACCACATCGATGTGGATGCGGTGAGCATTACGGATTTCAATTTTTCCGAAGAATACAATCGAGCGATCGAGGCAAAGGTAACCGCGCAGCAGAACGCATTGAAAGCTGAAAACGATCTGACGCGGATCAAGATTGAAGCGGAACAGAAAGTGGCACAGGCCCAGGCTGAAGCAAAAGCCCTGGAAGTGCAAAAACAGCAGATCACTCCAGAGTTGCTGCAGCTTAGGACCATCGAAATGATGCAACAACACTGGGACGGCCATCTGCCCGAGGTGTATATGGGCAGCGGGCAGGGTGGCGCGCTGCCGATGATTGACGTGTTGAAGGCCGCAGGCCGGAGCAAGTAGGCAGCCAGAGGCTTCAGGCTATGGCTGGCGGCCGCGGACGCTTTTTTCCCAGAGCGGCCAGAATCCAGCTTCCTGCATATCCTTGTCGAGGCCGGTTTCGCGCATCAGCTGCTCGATTTGGGCGCGGGATTGGCGCGGCCCGATGCGTTCCGGTGCGTCAGCCAGGGCGAAGGCAGTGACGGCGGCGATTGCGACGTGGCGTTTCAGTTCGGCGAGATCAACCTTGTCGAAAGTGTCCGACGCGGCGTGATAATTCAGCATGTAATTCGCGGGATCCTGGTTGGCGACCAGCGTGGGGACGCCTTCGATCAGGAAATCGAAGTTGTCGGTGTCCATACCGGCGTCCATGGTGAAATCCGTAACGCCGAGAGCTGCCACAGGCTGGAGCGCGGCGCGAACCGGTGCGACGATATCCTTGCGGCCCCCTAACGCGTAGCCCGTCACCTTGCCGATCCCTGAATCAAAAATGATTGCGGCGACCATGTTGTCCAGCTCGGCGCGATGTGCGTGCGCATAAGCTGCAGAGCCGAGCAGGCCCTGTTCTTCGCCGCTAAAGAGCATGAAGCGGATCGAGCGGCGCGGGATGGTGCCGGAGGCGTGAATCACGCGGGCCGCGTCAATCACCATGGCGGCGTTGCAACCGTTATCGAGCGCGCCGGTGCCGAGATCCCAGGAGTCCAGGTGCGCGCCTAGGACTACGAATTCATCGGGCTTTTCGCGGCCACGAATCTCCGCCACGACGTTCTCGGACTCCACAGGGCCGGTCAGCTTGTTTGGCATTTCGAAATGCACGCGCACTTTTTGTCCGGCGGCCAGGAAACGCGCAATGCGTTCGGCGTCCTCGCGAGCGACGACGGCTTGCGGCAATTTCTCCACTTCGCCGTTAACGGCCGAAGTGTGGCGATACAGAAGCAGATTGGGGCGCGACGACATCCACAGTACGGCCACGGCGCCGGCCTTCAGCGCGCGGTCAATGATGGCGGGTGCGATTGCGTATTCGTAGTCGAGGTCGTGCCAGGTGACCAGGAGATTGGAATGGATTAGGACGATCGCGTCTTTCGCGGAGGCGCCTGCTTTGGCGAAGCCAACGTCATCGCCCATGCCGGCGTCTACTACGTCTGCCGTGATGCCGGCTTCGGGAGTGGCCGGCGACCAGCCGATGGAAACCAGGCGAACCGGAAAAGGCGTAGGGGACAGAATTTCGAGATGGGTGTGACCTTCGGTCCAGCCGGCGGGAATGGTGAATTTTTCGGTGTGAACGTCGTCAACCCCGGCGTGGCGAAAGGCTTGGACGCCCCAGTCAGCAGCACGGTCGGCCGATGGTGTGCCGGTAACGCGGCCGCCGATGGTGTCTGTGAGGTAGCGCAGATTTTCTTCGAGGGGCGAGGGGCCCATGGCGGACTGAATCATGGCGGGTGCCAGATCCGCACAGGATTTTTCGACCGAGCAGGCACCGGAGCCTTGCGGCACTTGCTGTGAGAGCGGGGCCGGCTTGACGGGTGGAATTTGGGCTGTTGCAGCGAATGACAGGAGCAGCAGGCCATGGACGCCGGCTAGAAGTCTGAATGTTCCGCGCAAGGGTTCGGCTCCCTGATGAGAATTCCCGCCGTAGGAATATCAGACTGGAGCGTAACGTGAAAGCATATTCGGTGAATGGATTCGTCGTGGTTCAGGCGATCCGGTCCGGGCCTGATGTGGGCGATTGCGTTTGTGATTCCGCAGGGCCTGTGGATAACTCCAGCACGCGGAAGATTTTGCAAGGCCAGAGCACTTTCTACCTACGAAACTTGGGCCGCGGAACGGGACCGAGCACTCATCTTTCTCATTTTGAGCCACTTAAAAAAGATGCTGTTTGGCACCGAGCCTGCCACGGCCAATTGCCGGGTTTGAAGTGACCGTCACTTTCAAATCTGGAATGTTGAGGGGCCGATCGGATTCGAGTCGGCTGAGTATGTGTAAGTACTTCTTGCAACATAATATGTAGACATACCGTCGGGCAACGCAACATTGCAGATGGCACGTAAATCACAAAGCTTTGCCGCATGCAATCCTGGGCAAGCAGACGGAAGGCTCATATTGAAAAAGATTCGCGTTTTTCCGAAACTGGTTCCTCACGAAAATAAACAAGAAACGAATCACCCTAATCTGTTCCTGTTTTGCGAGTCGTCCAGTGGGACGGCACAATTTCGCGCTACGGGCGGCGGGGATCTGGAGTGCACCGTTGAGCGGATCGCAGGGCTGCTGGCGATGCAATGCCTGGTGCGCGGGCAGGATCCCGCGGAATTTCAGGTGCTGGTGCCTGCCGAGCAGTCGCTTGTGGCGCGGCTGGTGGCGCGGACCGAGGAACTACTGAAAGAAGGCCGAGCGATCGCTTGTCCCACAGCGTTGAGCGCCCGGCAGAGAGAAGTGCTGGATGCCGTGGTGAGCAACCGCGCGAACAAGGAAATCGCGTCGCGGCTGAATATCACCGTGCGTACCGTGAAATTCCATGTGTCTTCGTTGCTGAGCAAGTTCGGCGTGGAGACGCGCGCGGAACTGGCACGTCGGGCTGCGGGGTTCATGCGGCCAACGCTGCTGGAGAACGAGGCGCGTCCCGTCAATTCCAGCAAGGGAAGCCGCAACCTGGTTCCCGAACAAGCGATGCAGAAGACCCAGCTAGCGATCGCCAACGGCTCGCGCAGCTTGCGATTCCCTGGACGAATTCTCACCGCGTAAGAAACAAAAAACTGAAATTGGATCGGGATCTAGCGAAAGCCACGCGCATCCCACACAGCGTATTCTGTTCGCAAGAATTCGCGGGGAGTGGCCGCAGCTCGAGTCGCTTAGAGTCTGTGTGCGGGTTTAAGAGAGAACGCCAGCTTCAATTGTTGTCGCCAATCGGGCAATTGGATTCCAAAGGTTCGATTTAGTTTTGCATTCGATAGAACCGAATAGGCGGGACGGCGCGCTGGAGTGGGATATTCCGCCGTGGTAATCGGGATCACTCGGCGCGTCAGTAGATCTTTTCCGCTTGTCGCCGTATGGAACCACTCGGCGGAGTCCGGCGCTTGCGCGGCTTCCTGCAGAATCGCACGAGTAAATTCGTACCAATTGGTTTCGCCGCCGGCGGTCATGTGATATGTTCCGCCGCGCTCTGACCACGCTGCTGTTCCGTCCGCTCCTCCGCAAATCTGCTCAAGAGCTTTCGCTGTGGCACTCGCGATTTCACGGCTCCACGTGGGAGCGCCAAGCTGGTCGCGGACGATCCTGAGTTCTTCGCGCTGCGTCGCCAGCCGCAAAATCGTGAGAAGAAAATTTTTACCGCGGGTGGAATACACCCAGGCGGTGCGAAAAATCAGATGGTCCACGCCTGAATCGCGGACAGCTTGTTCGCCTGCAAGTTTTGTGCGGCCATAGGCGCTGATGGGATTTGGCGTGTCGTTTTCATCGTACGGGGAATTCTTGGAGCCGTCGAAAACATAATCCGTGGAGTAATGGACCAAGGCCGCGCCGATTTTTTTGGCCTCTTCGGCCATGATCGCCGGAGCCTCGGAATTAATGGCTAGCGCGGCGACCTCGTCCTTTTCCGCCTGGTCCACAGCCGTGTACGCAGCAGCATTTACGATCAGAGTAGGGTGAATTTCGCGAATCAATTTACGAATTTCGCCGGGGCGAGAGAGATCGAGCTGCTGGCGATCGGTGGCGACGACATCACCCAGGCGCGACAGGACGTGTTGAAGATCGTCGCCCAATTGGCCATTCTTGCCGGTCAAAAGGATTTTGCGACTCATTTCGAGGAGTAGCGGGGAAGAAATTCGCGCGGAATATCGGCGAGTTTGGAATACTTCGCGTCCTTTTCGGAAACCAGAGGACCGGCGACGCCCCAGGAAACATTAATGTCGGGGTCGCTCCAGAGCACTCCGTGTTCATCGCCTGGATCGTAGAATTCACTGCATTTGTAGAGGAATTGGACGGTATCGGTAAGCGCGAGAAATCCATGCGCAAATCCCGCCGGAATGAAAATCTGATTACGTTCTTCGGCGGACAGGCGGACGCTGGTCCATCTTCCAAAATGTGGCGAACCGGCGCGAATATCCACGGCCACGTCCAGCGCTTCACCTTCGACCACCCGACAGAGCTTGGCCTGCGCGTGCTGCAACTGATAGTGAAGTCCGCGGAGCGTGCCTTTTAGGGAGCGAGAATGATTGTCTTGGACGAACAGATTGGGAATACCCAATTCCGCGAAGCGATCGCGGTGATAGGTCTCCATGAAAAAACCGCGAGCGTCGCGAAAGACTTTGGGGCGAAGCTCATAGACGCCGGGGAGAGTGGTTTCAACACGCTGCACAGTATTTGGGCTCCCGAAGAAATCTAAACGCAGGCCAACGCAGCACGCAGTTCGATGACTTTATCAGAATTCGCTCGCAGGCTATAGCGGGCAGAAAATTCCGCGAACCAACTAATGAGAAGATTTTCGTCCCGTCTCCGCGATGGCGTGGAGAGACGAGTCCCTATTCTCGTAATATTTCTGGTAATAGTTGAGGTACTCGCCGCCGCGCACTCCGGCCATCCACTTAGTGTTAGCGCGATACCAATCAATCGTCTGGCGCAAACCTTCGTCGAGCGAAATGGCGGGCTTCCAGCCGAGTTCGCGTGCGATCTTGTCGCAAGTGAGCGCATAACGGCGATCGTGGCCGGGCCGGTCCTTTACGTAGGACAGCAGCGAATCAGTTTTTCCGGTGGCGCGAAGCAGAGTGCGAGCCATCGTGAGATTTTCGACCACATCGAGCCCACCAATGTTGTAAACCTCGCCGATACGCCCGCCCTCAAGAACCGCCAGTATTCCGCGGCAGTGGTCCAGCACATGAAGCCAATCACGCTCCTGCTTGCCGTCGCCGTAGATGGGTAGGGGCTTACCGTCCAGCGCGTTGGAAATCATGAGCGGCAGAAATTTTTCCGGAAATTGGAAGGGTCCGTAGTTGTTGGAGGCGCGGGTGATGACAGCCGGGAAAGCGAACGTGCGAACGTAAGAGCGGACGAGCAAGTCCGAGCTCGCTTTGGAGGCGGAATAGGGGCTGCTGGGCTGCAGGGGCGAGTTTTCGTCGGCGAACGCGCCGGGCGCCATGTCGCCATAGACTTCGTCGGTGGAAACGTGCACGAATTTTTTGATATTGAGCTTGCGCGCAATCTGCATTAGCACGAAGGTGCCGGTGACGTTGGTTTCAATTACGGGCGCCGGTTCATAAATACTGCGGTCCACGTGAGATTCGGCGGCAAAATGAACGACGGTCTCGCAACCGGCCATGGCCGCTTCGAGGGCGGCAGGATCGCAGATATCTCCCCTAATGAAGGCGTACTGAGGATTTTCTGCGACAGAATCCAGGTTGGCGAGGTTTCCGGCGTAAGTCAATTTGTCGTAGTTGACGATCGAATAGCCTTTGGCGAGGCCAAGGACGTGAGTGATGAAATTGGAGCCGATAAATCCAGCGCCACCGGTGACGAATATTTTCATCGAGCTACTTCCTGGCGTCCGGCGCCGGTGGGGCGATTCATCTTGTTCGCGCCGGTTTCCGCGACGAGGGAATTGGCGCGGAGCAGAGACTCGAACGTGCCGGCATCGGTCCACCAACCATCCAGGACTTCATAGGTGAGCTTGTCTTCGTCAATGTAGAAGTTGTTCACATCGGTGATTTCGAGTTCGCCGCGGCCGGACGGCTTCAGGCGGCGAATTTTCTGGAAGACGGTTTTGTCGTAGAGGTAGATGCCGATGACGGCGTAATTCGATTTGGGCGCCTTGGGTTTCTCTTCGATGCCCACCACGCGCTTACCTTGAACCTCCGCAACGCCGAATCGCTGAGCGTCTTCCACTTCCTTCAGCAGAATTTTCGCGCCACCGTTCTGCGATTTAAAATTCTCGACCGCGTGGCGAATATTATTTTCTATGATGTTGTCGCCGAGGACCACGCAGACCGAATCGTCTCCCGCGAAAAATTCCGCCAGACCAAGGGCTTCGGCAATTCCGCCTTCACCTTCCTGGTAGGTGTAATTCAAGTGCTTCAATCCGAAGTCGCGGCCATTTCCCAGCAGGCGCAAAAAGTCCCCGGCATTCTTGCCGCCGGTGACCAGCAGGATTTCCTCGATCCCGGCGTTCACAAGGGTCTGAATGGGGTAATACACCATGGGCTTGTCGTAGATTGGAAGCAGGTGCTTATTGGTGACGCGCGTCAACGGGTTCAACCTGCTGCCAGTTCCACCGGCGAGGACGACACCTTTCATCTTTCCCTCTATTTCCCCAGCTTAGCGCGATGCGACGTTCGTGCCGCCAAGGCGCCTAATTATTGCTGAGAACAAATCGAATCACAATTGAACTACTGGAATTGATGCGGCCACTACCGAGGCAGCGCAGGGCAATCCGACTACGAGGAAGTGCATTTTCCGTGCCAATCGGTGGAATGGACGGTTTTTCCTTCGAGTTAAACCCCTTGTCTACAATGAGATGTGGTGTACGGTCGGTTTCGTCCGTTGGCTCCGATGCGTCCGGGCCGTCGGAATGGAAAAACTCTCCTTAAGAGTGCCCTGCTACTTCCATTCTTGGGGAGATGCAAGGTGTAATGCTCACTGTTGCGGGCAACTGAGCAACGCCGCCCGCTGGCCGAGAAATGACGGAATCAGCTGACACGAGTCACAGCGGGACCGACGTTTCGCGGTCGGTATTGATCCAGAGGAAGCCGATGATGGCGAGGAGCACTGATAGTCCGAGGTAATCGGGTGCGAACGAGCGGCCGCTGGTGGAAACCAGAACCCATTCCAGAATGATGGCCGGAGCGACGAAACCAAATCCCAGCCACAGCCTTGCGGAGAAATTCAGAGGAGCCATATTTCTCGCGGCCAGGCCTTGCAGTGCTCCGGCGCAGCCAAAAACGAGGATATAGAAGATGCAATTGTATCCTTCCAGTTCCGCCGATTTTACCGTGCGTACTATTTTCGTCAGTCCGGTTCCGGGCCCTAGCCGGTACGTGAAAGGCTGCTTATTGCCATCAAGAAACAGCGAGAGATTCGAGCCATCGTATGAATAAAGGATGTCGCGGGTGCGGCCGGGCGTGAAAACTCCCGGAGAGTACCAAGCCAGGATGGAGTGGTTTGCGGAAAGCGGATTGCGAAACCAGAAAACCAGAGTGGTACCTTCCTGCCGCAATGCGAGGTTGGGGAAGCCCGAAAGTTGTGAAATAGAAATGATTCTGCCGTCGCCTTCAGCGCCTTCCGCCGGCGTGCAGTGCACATGAACGGCGAATTGATTCGTCTTTTGCAGATTCGCGATCAGATCAGGCACCGCGACGCCGGTGGAGAGCCAGGCGGCACCGTCCAAGACGAGCATGCCAGTTCCTGAAATGGCTGGAGCGCCCGGAACCCAAGCGAGCTCGGAGGAAATCTGTTTTTGATTTCGGAAAGGAGGGCCGGCCGAGAAGTCGTAGTCCACGAGCAAGCCTGGGTTCCCCGTATCCGCGGCCTGGCCAGCGGATATTTGCTGCGCCACTTCCTCGCGGAGCGCTAGGTCCCATAGCTGCACGGCGTTGACCGTGCCCTTCCACGGAGATTTCCCCGAGGCGTCGTTGCCCACGACAAGCAGCGCGTCCGTCCGCCAATTGCTCAAGCGCGTTTTTCGTTGCAGCCGGGACGCAGCCGCAAACCACAGTGTGAAATAGATCAGCAGGAGAGCGACTGTACGCCACGGCGTCAGCAACGCTTGGAGGAAATCTTCGATGCTTGAGAGGCAACGAAGCGCGAAGCTTCCGAACAATTCGTAAAGAATGCAACCGGCCAGCGAACCCAAAGAGTTGGTAAAGACGTCTTCCCAGCAAGAATCGCGCTGCGGGATGTAGAACTGCAGAAGCTCGATGGAATAGGAAAAGAGGGCGCCAACCGCGAGAGCTAGCGCCAAGGTAATGGTACGGGATTTTCCGCGCTCGTGAAGTTTCTCGGCAAGACCAAAACCGAAGGGAACAAAAAGCAAAACATTCAGGAAGCTATGGAGAAAGTCGGTTGGCTCCAGGAATTTCCCCAAAAGAAACGGCGAAGCACCCGCAGGCATGCCGGTGTGAAACGCAAAGCGAAAGGGGTAAAGGGTGAGAAACAGGATTCCAGAGGTAGAGAGAATGAGTATCCGGTTCGACCAGCGACGCCCGAATGTCTCAAAAGACACGCCAGTCTGTGGATTCTGCATTGCGCTCGCGGGTGAATTCCTCGAAGGATCGCTTTAAAGTCTAGCACACGACGCGCGCTGCGAGCCTCGCGCGCAAACGAGTGGAAGTATCTTCGCTTGCCTTTTTTCGGCGGACAGCTAACCCAAAACAAAACACCTGCGTAAGTGCATACCAGCAAACAACTACGCATACCTGTACGGCCATGAAGGTCAGGTGCTCGATGGACCGGCTGAACAGGCGAAGGGTGTTGCACTAAGTCGGTTCCTCTGACCAGTAGTTGCGCCTCTGCTTCGCTCCCTACACTGAATGCGACATGAGAGCCCACACCCAAGAGCGCGCGAATCGCAACGGAACTTCAATTTGGCAAGACGGAGCAATGGCGATTCGTTCGCCCAGGCCGATGGCGCTGGCGGCGACTTTAGCCATGATCCTGGCGATTGTGGGACTCTCCAGCTGCGCCGGTTACACGAGTTCGGCGAAAACATCCCCTTCAGATCCCAGCTCCGGAGTGCTTTCGCCCAGCGCGACGAGCCTGAGCTTCGGCAACGTCGCCGTCGGAAACACCGCGACACAGAGCTTGAGCATGACCAATACCGGGTTGGGAACGGTGACGATCGCTTCGGCGGCTTTGACGGGCACCGGCTTCACCGTGATCGGCGGTAACCCGTCCGGTACGATCGCAGTGGGCCAGAGCAGCACGATACAGATTCAGTACGCGCCGACATCAGCGGGAGCAGTAAACGGCAGCCTGACGATTCTAAGCGATGCTTCCAATTCTCCGCTGGCAATTTCCTTGACGGGAACAGGAACGCAAACGGGCTTGGCAATCTCTCCCTCTACACTGAGTTTCGGAAATGTGATCGTGGGACAAACCGGCACGCAGAGCGTCAAGCTGACGAACAGTGGAAACTCCAGCCTGACAATTAACATGGCGACCGTGCTGGGGACCGGATTCGGAATCAGCGGGCTCTCTTTTCCCACAACGTTGACGGCCGGGCAGAGCGTTTCCTTCAGCGCGCAATTTGCGCCTACGACGGCCGGAGCCGGCACCGGGAGTATTACATTCACAGATAACGCGCCGGGCTCTCCGCAGACGGTGAGCATGGTGGGTACGGGCGTGGCAACCTCTTCCACCTTGAACGCGAACCCGGGCAGCGTGGCATTCGGCAGTGTGGCCGTGGGCAGCAACAATCAACAAACAATTACTTTGACGAACTCCGGCAATGCCAGCGTGACCATTTCAGCGGTGAGCGCGACTGGAACTGGATTCAGCATGGCAGGGCTGACGACCCCGTTGAACCTGGCGGCGAGCCAGAGCACCACATTCACCACGAAATTTGCACCGACCACAGCCGGCAGTGCTGTGGGCAATATTCAAATCACCAGCAACGCCAGCAACCCGACGACGTCAATCGCGCTGACCGGAACAGGCGTGCAGGGAAATCTGACCGCGAATCCAGCGAGCATCAATTTCGGCAACCTGCTGGTGGGCGCGAGCGGATCGGTGGCCGTAACACTGACGAACAACGGTACGGGCAGCGTGGCAATTTCGCAGGGCAGCGCTTCGGGAACGGCCTTCAGCATGAGCGGACTGGCTGCTCCATTGACGCTGACCGCTGGGCAGACCACGTCGTTTCTCGCGAAATTTTCACCGACGGCTGCGGGCAGCACGACGGGCAGCATTTCGATTGTGAGCAATGCTCCGGGTTCGCCGCTGGTAATCAGCTTGTCCGGTTCGGGAACGGCAACGCAACCTCAACTTACGATCAGCCCGGCAAGCGTGGCGTTCGGCAGCGTGTCTGTGGGCAGCAGCGGATCGCAGACAGTGACGCTCACGAATCCCGGCAATGCGGCATTGACGGTGACGCAAGCGACGCCTTCCGGCACTGGATTCAGCATGAGTGGTGCGAGCATGCCGATGACGATTAACGCCGGAAGCAGCGCTTCGTTTACCGCGAAGTTTTCACCGACCACCGCAGGAAGCGCAACGGGCAGCATATCAGTGGTCAGCAATGCTCCAGGTTCACCGGCAGCGATTGCTCTAACCGGAACGGGGATTCAGGGCCAGCTCGGCGCGAATCCAGCGAGCGTGAATTTCGGATCGGTTGCTGTGGGCAGCACTGGAACTCAGTCAATCACATTGACGAATTCCGGAACAGGCAGTGTGACGATTTCGCAGGCCAGCGCAACGGGAACGGGTCTGAGCATCAGCGGATTGAGCACGCCGCTGACGCTGGGTGCGGGGCAAACCACAACGTTCAGCGCGCAATTCGCACCGACAACCAGCGGGGCCGCAAGCGGGAACATCTCGATTGTCAGCAATGCGCCGAATTCTCCGCTGGCGATTCCCTTGAGTGGTACCGGCACGCAACCGCAATTGGCAGCAACGCCTACCAGCGCAGCTTTCGGCAACGTGGCGGCGGGGGCGAGCAGTTCGCAAAGCTTCACGCTGACGAATGGCGGCGGCGCGAGCCTAACGATCTCGTCGGTGAAGGCTACGGGAACGGGTTTCAGCATGTCGGGAATCACGGCGCCTGTGACCATTGCCGCGGGCAAGAGCACGACATTCAGCGCGCAGTTCGCGCCGACAACCGGCGGAGCCGCGAGCGGGAGCATTTCGATTGTCAGCAATGCGCCGAATTCTCCGCTGACGATTGCTTTGAGTGGCACCGGCACACAACCGCAATTGGCGGCCACTCCAACGAGCGCCGCGTTCGGCAACGTGACGACGGGGACGAGCAATTCACAAAGCTTCACGCTGACGAATGGCGGCGGCGCGAGCCTAACGATCTCGTCGGTAACGACTACAGGAACGGGGTTCAGCACCTCGGGGATCACGGCGCCTGTGACCATCGCAGCGGGCAAGAGCACGACATTCAGCGCGGCGTTTGGACCAAGCTCCGCGGGAAGCGTGACTGGATCAATACAGCTGGTGAGCAACGCGCCTACTTCGCCGCTGACGATTACTCTGAGCGGAACGGGCGTCGCGGCCACACGAACTCTGTCACTGAGTACATCGAGCCTAAGTTTTGGAAATGTGAACGACGGCAGCAGCAGCTCACTGACCGCGACGCTGACCAACAACGGAAATTCCAACGTCACGATTTCAAGCTTGAGCGCGACGGGAGCGGGTTTCAGCGCCAGTGGCGTCACCAACAGCGAAACGCTGACGCCGAATCAGTCTGTGACGATCACCGCGCAATTCGCGCCAACGACTGCGGGAGCGGTGAGCGGAAATGTGAGCATCGCGAGCAACGCCACGAACTCGCCGTCAACGATTGCGGTTTCGGGCACGGGCGTGTCGGTCACTTCCCACAGCGTTGCGTTGTCGTGGTCCGCTAGCACGTCCACGGTGAACGGCTACAACGTCTATCGCGGAACAACTTCGAACGGACCGTACCCGACGAAACTGAACAGCTCGCTGGTTACTGCGATCGACTACACTGACACGACAGTCGCAAGCGGCGTGACGTACTACTACGTGGTGACATCCGTCAATTCGAGCAATGTGGAAAGCGTGGATTCGAACCAGGCGACCGCCGTGGTTCCGTAGCCGCAGCGTGGTAAGCGAGCATTCGGAGGTGGCGGTAAACCATAGGTTCTAAGGCGGTTCGGGGTGAACCGGGTGTCCAGATGGCCGGTCGCTCCTAGCCCGCATGAGAAAGCTGTCCTCGCGGACAGGGTAATGCCCCTGTCCCAAGTGTGTACCCTCGGCCAGTAGTTCCGGAAACCTGCCCCATCGGACAATGCGCGTGGTTATGAATCGCGCCCCCATCCTGGAGGGAGCCCGCGTGAACGCAATTCGTTCACAGCGATTTGCTCTCAAATCCATCCTTCGCACTCTCGCTGGAGTTGCGACACTTCTTGTGATCGTGGTGACGTCTAGCTGCGTGGGAATGGCGGGCAAACCAACGACACCAGACACCACTGGCGCTTCGCTAAATCTATCAGCCACCGTTCTCAGTTTCGGAAATTTGGCAGTTGGGCAGAGCGCGACGCAGTCGGTGACGTTATCTAATAATGGAACGGACTCGCTGACCATTTCGGCGATTTCGGTATCGGGCACTGGATTCACTGCTTCCGGGCCGAAACTTCCAATGTCACTGAGCGCGGGCCAAACTGCATCCATTACCGCGGCATTCAAGCCCACCACCGGCGCCAAAGAAACTGGAATGATCACGATCGCCAGCAACGCCGCGAGTTCCCCTTCGCTGGTTGCCCTCAGTGGTACCGGCGTGACCGGTGCCGCGCTGACTGCGACGCCTGCTGCGATCACTTTCGGTGATGTTGCGGTGGGAAGTGAACAGACGCAGACGGTGAAGCTGGAGAACACGGGTGCTGAGTCCGCATCGATTACTAAGATGTCGTATACGGGAACGGGAGTTACCGTAACGGGCCTGACGGTGCCTGCATCATTGGCGGCTGGGCAAACGGTGAATTTGACGGTTACATACAAACCCGTTGCTGCGGGGACGCTGACGGGGATGCTGACACTTACCAGCAACGCGACCGATCCCACGATGCAGATTAGTGTGAGCGCGACGGCTACGTCTTCGACGCTCTCGGCCACGCCCTCCTCCGTCAGCTTCGGAACCGTTGCGGTGAACAGCGACACGACAAAAACGGTTCAGCTGCAAAACACCGGAACTTCGCAAGTGACGATTTCCAGTGTTGCGTCGTCTGTTGGGAATGTTGTGGTCTCGGGGATCACGCTTCCCCTCAACTTGGCGGCGGGGAAGAGCGCGAGTTTCACTGCGGCGTACAAGCCAACGACCGCAGGCAGCTTGGCCGGCAAGATTACGGTCACGAGCAGCGCCGTAGGTTCTCCGATCAGCATTAATTTGAGCGGGACCGCCGCGGGCGCAGCCAAGTTGACTCCGACGCCCGCATCGGTCGCGTTCGGAAGCGTTGCAGTGGGCAGCCAAGCGACGCAGACAGTGAAGGTGGAAAACACGGGCGGTGAGTCCGCTTCGATTACCAAGATGTCATTTACGGGAACAGGAGTCAGCGTCACCGGCTTGACGGCACCTGCGACATTGGCGGCTGGGCAAACGGTGAATTTGACGGTTGCATACAAGCCCACTGCCGCCGGGACGCTGGCGGGCACGCTGACACTCACCAGCAATGCGAGCAATCCCAACTTGCAGATCAGTCTGAGCGCGACGGCAACGGCTACGTCTTCGACACTCTCGGCCACTCCCTCCTCCGTCAGCTTCGGAACCGTTGCGGTAAACAGCGACACGACAAAAACGGTTCAGCTGCAAAACACTGGGACTGCGCAGGTGACGATTTCCAGTGTTGCATCGTCCGTTGGGAGTGTGGTGGTTTCGGGGATTACGCTTCCCCTTAACTTGGCGGCGGGGAAGACTGCGAGTTTCACAGCGGCATACAAGCCTACCGCCGCAGGCACCTTGGCCGGCAAGATAACGGTTACCAGCAATGCCGTCGGATCACCGATGAGCATTAGTGTGGGCGGGACCGCTGCAGCCGCTTCTGCCGCACTGACCGCGACGCCGGCATCGGTCGCTTTCGGAAGCGTTGCAGTGGGGAGCCAAGCGACGCAGACGGTGAAGCTGGCAAACACCGGCGCCGGGTCCGCTTCGATTACTAAGATGTCGTTCACGGGAACGGGAGTTACCGTAACGGGCCTGACGGTACCTGCGACGTTGGCGGCTGGGCAGTCCGTGAGTTTGACGGTTACATATAAGCCCACTGCCGCGGGAACGCTGGCTGGGATACTGACGCTCACCAGCAACGCGAGCAATCCCACCACGCAGATCAGTCTGAGCGCGACGGCTACGTCTTCGACGCTTTCGGCCACGCCCGCTTCCGTTAGCTTCGGAAGCGTTGTGGTAGGCAGCAACACGACGCAGACGATTCGCCTGCAAAACATCGGTACGGCACAGGTGACAATTTCCAGCGTTGCGTCTTCTGTAGGCACTGTGGTGGTTTCGGGGATGACGCTGCCGGTGAGTTTGGCGCCGGCGACCAGTGCAACGTTCACAGCGGCGTACAAACCCACCGCAGCAGGCACTTTGTCCGGCAAGATTACGGTTACGAGCAACGCCGTTGGTTCACCGGCGACGATTAATTTGAGCGGGACCGCCGCAGCCGGTACAGTTCAACTGACACCGAGCACATCGAGCTTGAGTTTCGGCAACGTGACAGTTGGAGCGTCCGGTGCTTCGCAACTCACGGTGACGAGCACGGGAAACCAGAACGTCACTATCTCGAGCGTGAGCGTCTCTGGTACGGGATTCGTTCTGGGAACTTCCGCAGGGAGCGTGATTCTGGATCCGAGTCAATCCCAGGCGTATACGGTGAATTTCAATCCTAAGTCTGCGGGCGCCGCAAGCGGAACGCTGACGATCACCAGCAACGCGGCGAACTCCCCCTTGAAAATACCTCTGGCTGGGACCGGGACTGCTGCTCCCACGTCCACGCCCACCGTGATGCTGAGCTGGAACAGCAGTACTTCGAGCGTGATTGGATACTATGTATATCGCAGCACCAAACCCAGCGGACCGTATACGCAGCTGAATTCTGCGCCGGAGTCGAGTCCGGCGTATTCAGATGCCACCGTCGCCGCCGGCCAGCTCTACTATTACGTGGTGACGGCGGTCGATTCCAGCAACATTCAGAGCGCCTATTCGAACCAAGTCTCCGTATCGATACCAGCGAATTAGCCAGCGACTTTTCGGGACGCCGGACTCACACTCAGTATTCTGTCCACATACATCGAACCGACCATGAGCTTCAGCGCTTCTTTGCCGATGCTGGGCGCCCTCAGTTTGTGTTCGGGCATCCGCGCACACGCGCCATAGATTTGCAATCCAAAGTGACTTCAATATTGTCCCGGCCTTTCTCGTTCGTTTCCGCCGATGCAACTGAAAAGTAACAGGAAATGCTTGCGGGCTCTTGCTGGATGCAAGATAATCGAGCACTGGTCCCCTGGCCTGGAGCCGTCTTGGCGGCTTTCTCGTGATCAATTGCCCTCACTGCAGCACGGTTAATCCCGACTTCGCGGAATCCTGCTCACGCTGCGGGACTCCCATGCCATTGGGGGAATCCGAAACAATTCAGATGGTGGATGCCACCGTCATCGCTCCGGGGAGCGATTTCGGTCCTCGCTATCGCATCGAAGCGCTTCTCGGCCAGGGCGGCATGGGACGCGTTTATAAGGCCTACGATAAAGACCTCGACCGCACCGTAGCCATCAAAGTGGTGCGCGATGGCGCCATCGGCGAATCGGACGCGCTGAAGCGCTTCAAGCAAGAGTTGGTTCTCGCCAGCAAGATTTCCCATAAGAACATTTTACGCATTCATGACATGGGCGATGTGGGCGGGCTGCGCTTTATCTCTATGGCCTTCGTCGAGGGCCAGGACCTACAGCACATCATTCGTGACAACCCGAAGATGCCGATGGAACGCATCCTGAAGTTCGCACAGCAGATCGCCGAAGCGCTGGCTGCTGCGCACGCTGAAGGAGTGGTCCATCGCGACCTAAAGCCGCAGAACCTGCTAGTGGATAAGAACGACCAGATTTTTGTGTGCGATTTCGGGCTGGCGAAATCATTCGAGGAAGGCGCAATCGGGATGACACGCACCGGCGCGTTTCTGGGCACGCCGCGTTACATGTCACCCGAGCAGGTAGAAGGAAAGCCGGCGGATGGCCGCGCGGACCTGTATTCCTACGGTCTGATTCTCTACGAAATGGTGACTGGCGACGTCCCGTTCACCGGCGAATCCACGCTGAAGGTGATGTACCAACGCATCCAGGAAAAGCCCAAAAGCCCGAAGCTGATCAAGCCGGACCTCCCGAACTGGCTGGTCAAGATCATCATGCGTTGCCTGGAGCGGAATCCGGACGACCGCTACCAGAATGCCTACGAGATTCTGGCGGACCTGCAGGGCGGAGCGTCGGGGAGCGGCACGTCGCGAATGGGAATGTCGCGCATCGGCTCTGGCTCGCAGAGCGTAATCATCCAGATTCCCGAATTTGCCAGCCATCGCTGGGTTTGGGTGGTGGCCGGGGTGGTGGCGCTACTCCTGCTCGCCTTCGCGATTCCGCCCATTCGGCACCTAATCCCCGGCTTTCGGCCGGAACAGACTGGGTCGGCAACCTCCGGGATTCCGCCGATCTCCAGCGGACGAGTGGTTGCCGTGCTCCCTCTGCAAGTGCTTGGCGACCCCTCGCAGCTCAGCTATTTGGCGGAAGGCATCCAGGATGCGCTTTCGGCGAAGCTGTTTCAGCTGAAAGAAGTCCGTGTGGCTACGGGTGAAAACGGCGCGAAGCTCGATCAGTCGCAGCCGCTCGAGAAGCTTGCCAGACGTCTCGGCGCGAACATGCTCGTCCAGGGAACCCTGCAAGGGCAGGGGGACAAAGTGCGCGTCGTCCTGAGCCTGCAGGACGTACCCGCGGGCAAGCGCGTCTGGACGCAACAATTCGATGGTGTTACCAACGATCTCTTCGC
The DNA here is from genome assembly GCA_963748395.1 of uncultured Acidobacteriota bacterium. Classification (GTDB taxonomy): domain Bacteria; phylum Acidobacteriota; class Terriglobia; order Acidiferrales; family UBA7541; genus Palsa-295. Next base: position 188,691 of record CAVVIP010000003.1, read on the forward strand.
TCTTGAGGATCAGATCTACGGTCAATTGGTTTCTGCGCTCACGATCAACCCCACCAATGAGGAACTCGCCCAATCCCAGACGCGGCCTACCGATAACGTCGCGGCGTATGATTTGTATCTTCGCGGGCGCAATTCCTTACGCGGAAACGACGCTAAGAATACTCAGGCCGCACTCGACTTCTTCGATCAGGCTCTGAAACAGGACTCAAAGTTCGCGCTCGCGTACACGGGAGTGGCCCAGGCCAGCTTGCGAATGTATGAGATTAAAAAAGATGCCTTCTGGACCCAGAAGGCGCTGGCTGCCGCACAACAAGCTCAGCAACTCGACGACAAGCTCCCTGAGGTTCACTACATGCTCGGCGCTGTTTACCGTGCAACAGGCAAGTACCCGGAAGCAATCGCCGAACTGAACCGGGCTCAAACACTGGCGCCCAATTCAGACGACGTCTATCGGCGTCTGGGGAGCGCGTATCTGGTTAGCGGCAACGCACCCCGCGCGATTGAGGCCTATCAGAAGGCCATCGAACTCAATCCCTATTATTGGGTCAATCAGAATTCGCTCGGCAGGTCCTATTACCAGGTCGGCGAATACCAGAAAGCGCTGGAAGCGTTCCAGAAGGCTAACCAGCTTGAACCAGACGTCAATGCGCCGCTCGAAAACGCCGGGGGGGTGCTCGCTCAGGAAGGCAAATATAGCGAGGCGATCCCATACCTGGAGAAGGCTATCAAGAATGAGCCGGATTCTGCGGCCTATTCGAACCTGGGGACGGCCTATCTTTCGTTGAAGCGGTACGCCGACGCCTCGCAGTCCTTCGAGAAGGCTGTCGCGCTGGACCCCAATGACATGGCGTTGACCGAAAACTTGGGCGATTCGTATCGCTTGTCGGGGCAGTCCGAGAAGGCACAGGCTACCTACCAGCAGGCGATCTCGCTTGGCTACAAACAGCTGCAGATCAATTCGCGTGATGCGGATGTGATGGCCGAGATTGCGCTGGCATTTGCCAAGACCGGTAAGCCGCAGGAAGCAGTTGATTTTATCAAGCGTGCTCGAACGCAGGACAAAGACAACATTGGCACCATCTACACGGAAGGTCAGATCTACGCGATACTCGGAAAGCCCTCTCAGGCGTTAGAGTCGTTGCAGCTGGCGCTCGATAAGCACTATCCCGTTGATTCCCTTGCGGACGACCCCGATCTAGAAAGCCTCCACAGCAACCCCGGGTACCAAAGCATGATCAAGAAGTACGCAAAGAACAAGTAACAGGGCAGAGCGAAGCTGGTGGGGCGAAGTGTGTTCTCACTGAATGAGGAATTACAGAGAGAGGAACCAGCACAAGGGAATCTGCTCGGACTAGGGTAACGAAGGGTAAGACCCTAGGGCTAGCGCGAGGCTAGCCCTAGGTTGGAGAGTTTAGGCGGTAACCAACTGCTTCCGGACCTTTCGTCCACCAAGTCCGAGGAGCGCGAGGCCACCTATTCCGAAGAGGAGCAACGCTCCATCTGTCGGCTCGGGCGTCGCGACTATCATCGACACACCGTTATCAGCACCGGCAACACCACTGAGCCCGGCACATGCGGTCACGAAAATGCTGGGGTCGCAATACAAAACCAAAGTTTCCTGACTATTCGAGACAGGACCGGTTGAGTAGCCGTCGAAAGCATTGCCCGAGAGAAGCACGAAGTACTGCTCGCCGACCGGGATGTTGTCGATATTGATGGTGAGGACATCAATGGTCGTGCCAGTGCAATTTGCAAAATTGTTAAATCCCCAAGGAGTGGAACCATCCACGTCCCCAACTACGGTACCGCCTTGGACCAAGCCTCCGTCGGCATTATATACAAGCCCATCACTGGCAATCGATTGAAAGCCAGCCGGAATAGGGGCGCACGTCGGATCTGGGGCCTTGATAATAATCTTGCCGGCTCCCGCATAGGCCGGGCGAGGCGAAACTGCCGCCACCACTACCAAAAACGCAAAAAACATCGCATACGCAAATTTCATTTCCGACCCCCTAATTTACTGCAACGGAAGTACTGCACTTCAAGTACCAAAGTTTAGTCTCAAAACGCTACATAAGTCGTTTCTTTTCTTCGTCGAAATTAGCGCTATTTCGGGCCCAAACCCATTAGATGCAAACCTTTGCGCATATCCGGCAATTGCTCGTAAAAAGACTGAACTCAGCGCGTTAATCGCTCCAGAAACCGACGCGCGTAGCCGACTGCAAAACCACTGAAAAAGCGAACAGTGGCCCTTCCAAGCGGGCTGTAAGTTACTCCAAAATCGGTCCCTGACGCAAGGACAAATCAAGTGCAGCGAGGGGCTTTACGTCGAACGGGTGGCTCGTACGACGAACCTTGCGATCGTGCAGCCAGAGACTTGACGGACGGTGTTAGCATGGCGTTCCGAATTACAGGAAACGACGCGACAGGAGTGCATCTGCACAAGCCATGAATGGCGCAGAAAGCTTAATTCGTTCGCTGGTTGCCGGAGGAGTTAACACCTGCTTCACGAATCCTGGCACCTCGGAAATGCACATCGTTGCAGCTCTCGACCACGTCCCGGAGATGCGTGCCGTCCTAGGGCTTTTCGAGGGCGTCGTGACCGGCGCTGCGGACGGCTACGCGCGCATGGCTGAGAAACCGGCCTGCACGCTGCTGCATCTCGGCCCCGGGCTCGCCAACGGAGTCGCGAATCTGCACAACGCTAGCCAAGCGCAGGTGCCGGTCGTTAACGTAGTAGGACAGCATGCTACGTATCATTTGCGTTATGACGCGCCGCTCAATTCCGATATTGAAGCCATTGCGCGGCCTTATTCCAAATGGCTGCGCACATCTTCTTCTGCCACCAGGATAGGGCTAGACGCCGCCGAAGCCATCGTGGCCGCTCGCACTGCGCCAGGACGGATCGCCACGCTCATTGTTCCCGCCGACATCGCTTGGGGCGAAGGTGGCTCCATCGCCGAGATGCCAGCCATACCCGCGGCGGCCCTGCCTTCGTCTGAATCCGTGATTCGCGCAGCGGCGATGCTGCGCACGGGTTTGTCCACGGCACTCTTGCTTGCTGGGAATGCGCTCTACGGTGAGGGACTAACCGCTGCTGGACGCATCGCTGCGGCCACCAGCGCCAGGCTGCTGGCCCCCTATCCCGTCGCACGAGTCCAGCGAGGCGCCGGTACTCCTCTGGTGCAACGGATGCCCTACATGCCGGATCAGGCAACTGAGCTGTTGAAGAATATTCGACAGTTGATCCTGGTGGGCGCGCCTCCTCCAGTTTCTTACTTCGCATATCCCGGCAAAAGTAGCGTGCTGACCTCATCCGAATGTGAGATCCATGCGCTCGCGAGTCCTGGTGAAAACTACGTCGGAGCACTCGAGGCTCTGGTCGAGGAACTGTCCCTCCGCACTCGTAAACTAGTGCTGACCGAGAAACCTGAGCGGCCGCCACGGCCGAGTGGTGAAATTACTTTAGTTGGCCTAGCGACGACAGTGGCGGTGCTGCTCCCAGAAAAAGCGATCGTGGTTGACGAAGCCAATACGTCCGGTCGAGGCATGATGGCCGCGACAGCGGGTGCTGCTCCCCACGATTGGCTTGGGAACCCGGGTGGCTCTATCGGCGCGGCATTGCCGCTGGCTGTAGGCGCGGCTATAGCCTGTCCTGATCGGCGAGTGTTATGCCTCACGGCGGATGGCAGCGCGATGTATACCGCGCAAGCGCTTTGGACGATGGCGCGAGAAAAACTGAAAATCACTACGGTGGTTTTTGCAAATCGTGCCTATGCCGTGCTGCGGTGGGAGTTTTCAGGGCTTGGCGTGGGCGCTCCTGGACCCCGTGCTGCAGATCTGTTCGACCTCGGCCGTCCTACTCTCGACTGGGTGCAACTGGCAAAGGGCATGGGCGTGCCGGCGAGTCGCGTCGAATCGCTGGACGCGTTCGCAAAGGCCGTGCGCGAAGGATTCGAGAGCGATGGACCGACGTTGATCGAGGTTCCTCTATAAGAATTTCGAGATTGTTTACTTCCTCAGCATTCGTTCGCGCTCGTCCCCTCGCTACAAACGGTTCTCACATGCTTGTCGCTCTCAAATTTGCTGCCAGCGGCTCCAGCATTACAGTTCGGTAAACACGCGGAGCTCGAGCCCGGCGGCGGTATCTCGTCGTCGACCGCGAGCGGCCAGCCATACCGGATTGGTAAATTAGCTCTGTTCGGACGCGAGGTGGCATCGCGGTGTGCTTGGGTTACGCACTTGCGCGCTTGAGAGTCGGCTAGATGTGCCTGGATGCGGACGGAGACTTGAGATTTGACGCGAGCAAATACTGGCAGGAAAAGCTCTCGAAGCAATCGTTCAGAGGAGCAAGAAAAACCTAGCTTAGCAGTTGTCGCCGCGCCTTCAACGCAATTCCAATTAAACTAGAACCCAATAGCAGAAGTGTACCGGGCTCAGGCGTAGTGATCGATCCTTTATAGTCCACGCCAAAGGAACTGCCAGCCTCTTGATATACGTTGAACGATAGCGTGTTTTTTCCGTCCACCAGGTACGGTTGCAACTGGGCGAAGCTGAAGACTCCCATGGTGCTAGTGAGGCAGCCAATTGGCAGCGACGAACAAGTGGGATACGAACCACCCAGATTTCCTGAGGCGATCTCCACTCCATTCAGCCAGACCGATGCCGTGTCGTCAGCCAGCACGTCGAGCGTCCCGCCCGTGATGTTGCCCGAAAGGTAAAACACTTGCGTGAACGTCACCTCTGTATTATTCGGAAGCACGATAAAGCCTGGAGCCGACGGATTCCCGGTATTCGCGGACGAGATCCAGCTCGAGCCGGCCAAGGGCCCAGCCCAGGCGGGATTCGGCGCAATCACTTGCGTCGGATTGCCACTGTTGTTCGTGGTGGAGGCCGAGCTCGCGAGCTGCGTTGAATCCGCACTGGCGCTCATCAAGCAACCGCTTGCCGCGAGTAACAGGACTACTAGGCTGAGCTTCTTCACGTTTCACTTCCTTCGGTACAATGTCGGCCCGTATGCACCCAGTAAATGCACTTCAGGCAGATGACGACCACTCGGGAGTGGTGCACGTGAATCGCCAACATCGCCCCTGAAAGCACAGGACTTCCCTGGTTAACCGGCCAGCGATGTGCACCAATTTTGTGCAGGGTGGCAATCTTTCTCCAACATGCTCAATCCACTGGGGTAACGACATTTTCTGTCACGCGGGAGACGAGCTCAATCAACGGGCGTCCGAACCAATCGACGTGGCAGAGTGTGCGTAGGCCTCAACTAAGGATCTCGCCCACTAGTGTTCTGACGTGCTCAGCAATCGAAGGCGCGGACGTCAGACCAGGCGATTCGATCCCGATCAACTGGACCACGGAAGGGAATTGCGGATCGCGCTGAATGATAAAATCCGCGACTCGTTTGTCGCCGCGGTTGTTGGGAGGAGTGAGTTTCGCGCGGATGCCCGAATAGGCCGGCAAAAGGTCCGCGGACTCAATTTCCGGCAGTAGAAGTTTCGCTCCACGCGCAAATTCCTCGACAGGTTCACGATCGCGCTCGTAATTATTCTTGTCGTCCAGGTAGCGCGCCGTGGGACCGACGAGCACGTTGCCCCACACGGTCTTGGTGAGATGCACACCGAGGCTCACGCCTTCCGGGTGAGGCAAGGGATATACGAGTCCGCGGATCCAATCGTGTTTGGAACGCACCAATTCGCAGTATTCCCCTCGCACTGGATAGATTCGATTTGCGGCCATCGGGGAAGCGAACAGGGCTGCCACTTCATCCGCAAAAAGTCCGGCGCTATTAACGACGCAGCGCGCTTCGATTTCTCCGGCCGCGCTTACAACTCGCATGCCACCGCGCTTGGGTTCAAGCCGCTCCACCTTCGCGTTGACGACGATATTGGCGCCGTTGTCAGCGGCAACACGAGCGTACGCCTTGACGAGATCCTCGCTCGCGACGATGCCCGTGGATGGTACGTCTATCGCTTGCAGGCCTTCGATGTGCGGTTCCCGGCTGCGAATCCCTGCGCGGTCGATGATTCGCAAGTCTTCTACACCATTCCTACGTCCGTTTTCGAGGAGCGCCGAGAGTTCTTCCGTCTCTTTAGCGTAGGAAGCAACTACGAGCTTGCCGGTTTTACGGTGCGGAACGCCGTGCGACGCGCAAAATTCGTACGTTAGCGAGTTGCCGCGCAAGCAATGCCGCGCCTTGAGCGACCCTTGGGTGTAGTACAGGCCAGAGTGAATCACGCCGCTGTTACGTGAGCTCGCACCCATTCCGAGCTTCGGGAGCGCCTCCAGCAAAAAGACATCGTCCCAGTTCTCCGAAAGGGAGCGAGCAATCGCGCAACCGACCACGCCGCCGCCGATGATTACTATGTTGGCCTCGTCGATGACTAAATCTCCCTGTTGATATATTTTCTCTATCCACGCCGCGAAGAATATTGCTGCCACTCATCAAATCGCGTTTGGAGTCGTCTAGCTCTTGTCCGTTCGCGCGACCTCGAGGTACTCAGCGAGGGGCTGTGCATGATTCACGAACCGGAATTCACGGAGCTGCGCGGCTTGTCCGACCTTTCTAGCCACAAAAATACCGGCCAAAGCAGCAGCAGCGACAAAAGGAAAAAAACAAATCCTCCGTCGTGGTGAAGTCTGCCTTTCAGGAAGCTAGGATTCACGTAGATGGCGAGCAGGGTCAAGGTCGCGATGCGCACACCATTCTTCAGGATGGATAAGGGAAAGCTCAGAAAGGCGAAAAGCAACATTTTCCAGCCGGTCCGAAGATAGAGATGAGCCGCCAGAAGGCAGGTGATGAAAAGTGCGACACTGGAACGGATGCTGCTGCATTCTTTCGCCACTTCAATCGTGACGCCGGGAAGGGAAAGCAAGAACCCGTCGCGCAACACCGGAATTCCAACCGCTTGGAAAATGAGATAGGTGATTTCGGTCGAGCCTACCTGCAATGCGTGTATGACCCGGTCTAGAATTACATCCGGCAACGGAACCATGAGCAGAAGAAACAGCAGCGGAAAGGCCGCTGCCCTTGCCGCATCAAATCCGTAGCAAAGAAGAAAAACCCCTGCCCATACCAGTAGCACGGAGAGAGTCTGAAGGGAAAGAGGCCAATGTCCTTCTTGTGGAACGGGACCTCGAGCGGCTAGCCAATATAAAATCATCCCAGCGAGCACCACGCCCACCCCGGAAGATATGCTCGTCCTGGTTATTGAAAATATGCGCCGTCTTTCTGAATAGAGCAGGAAAAAAGAAACGAAGGGGATCAGGATGATGTGCGAAGACGAAGGATCGTGTAACGAATACTGTATTAAAGTGCTAAGTGTTTTATAAAATAACAGACTGGAAACGATGATCAATCCGACAAAAGTGGCGTGTCTGCTTGTGTTACGTTTAAGTACATCGGTCGCAGCCATAGATATCAAATCGCGGCCTCCAAGAGACACGTCCTATCCCGCCTTGATTTCTGGGCGGCACACTCATGAACGTATGCTGTCAATGTCAACAAATGATCGCAGCGCCGGCCGCTTCGTATCTGCGATCTGCATCACCCAATCGTATGGTGGCCTCTGCAAATTCGCCGGATGACGCCGCCAATGATCACAATGCTCGCCTAATTCGTCACTGTTTACACGAAATCTTCGCGGCGCATTCAGGGAGTGACTGTGAAGAGGGCTTGCATTCCCCCTTCGATGTGATCATTCACGTGGCAATGGAATAGCCACGTTCCTACGTTGTCTGGGATCATGTCCGCCACGACCATCATCATCGGCTCGAGGTGAACCATATCCGTGCGCATCATTTGAAAAATGACGGTCTGTCCATGCCAATGTGGAGTGTGAACGTCGTCCTCATTGCTGTTCGCAAACAAATACCAGCGGACACGTTCCCCCTTTTTCATAGTCATCATCGGCAGGTTGCCTTCAATCAGGCCATTCATGCTGTAGAGAAGATAGCGCAGGCGGAAGGCTGGATCGGTAAACCTCAAACCGGGCGCGTACGCTCTGTGGTTCATTGTATTCGCGTCGAAATACCAGCTTTCAGTTTCGTCAAAAACCGCGAACGCGACAACGAACTCTCGGTCTACATCCTTGGGCGTACCATCAGCTTTGGTTGAGCCCTTTCTGCTGACGATGATCGGGCCAAACAACCCTGTATTCATGTCTCGCGGCTCAACGAAATGAGAGTGATACACCCATAGAATTGAGCTGGGGTCTCCAGGAGCCGGCCCGGCACGCTCCGGAACCGTCCAGGTATATGTGTAGGTTTGGCCCGGTGGAACCGCGTCACCCTTTTTCGCCTCTGCTGAACTGCCATCGCTGTATAGGGCGCCTTCGGATTCTTTGGTGTACTCCAATCCGTGAGGATGCATGCTGCACATGATCTTGGTGTTGTTTTTAAAAATAACTTTGACGGTGTCGCCGACTTCCGCACGAATGAGAGGCCCTAGGATTCCCAAATGCTCCCACTCCGGGGGGCGCGGTTTCAGAGTCTGGAAGTGAGCGTCCGTGTACTCCCGATATATTGCTTTTCGGTATATAGCTGAAGTCGAGCCTCCTTCCATCTCCGGACCGGGCGTACCGGTCAAATTCCTGCCACGGGGCGCGTAATTCCACATCACCTCATCCGCCGCGATGTAATAGGTATGGACGACAGGCCCGGCAGAATTTCCGGCATCTGCATTGGAGGTCGCGTTCGGGCAGACGACGCACAGAGAGCAGAACAGAATTGAAATCACAAAACTTTTCAAGCTACCCTCTCAATCGCTTTTAGCAAAAACGCGTCGGACCAGTCCTGGTAAGTGAGCGCGGGACGAAAGCTGTCCAAGACCTTCATGTAGCGAGTTCCAATCAACGGGACAACCACCAGTTTAGGGTAGCACTGCAAGATGAGACAGGTCGAGACACTCCTTTGTTCGCAAGAGTAAGCGTCCGCAACTATTCGAAGGTCAACTCGACCAGTAGTAAGACGTTTGCCTAATCAAGCTTCTTAGAAGTGCGCCCGCGGCAGACGCTCCGTCAATTACGGGGCTCTTTGCCTATTTTCTCGTATTACAAAGACTCGCGCCGCGGCCTGCGTCGAACAGTGCCTCCAAGAGTCCGTGGCCCCGACTGCAAGACGCCGACTACGGACCGACTTGAACTATCGGGGCCACGGATGGAACACCGTTGCCGTCCACGAGGAAAAGCATGTAGTACCCCGGAGGCGCTTGGTTGCCGTCGGTCAGAGCTGTCACAGTAAGTCCGTTCGTGGTCTGCTGAAAGCTCAAGGGAACGAACCGCGTACTCTCATCGAAGAAGTGGGTCGTAGCGCCGGTCCTGATTAGGACGACGCTGGAAATGTTGGCGAAGTCAGGGGTCGTGATCGAAAAATTCGCGCCGTAATGAATTTGAGCAGGCGCTTGGCTGACTGTCGGACGTGCTCCCTTAAAGAGGTACGGCGGGGAGAAAATCTCGGCATTGGTTTCGTTAGGCACGTTGCCGAAATCATTGCCCATACCCGAGACGACCACTCGCGCATCTGGCAGCAGCAGAGCTGTCGAATGATACTCTCGCGGAGTTTTCATGGAGGACAGCGTGGTCCAGGTTTGGCTCTGCGGTGACCACAGTTCGGCCGCATAGACAGCATTGGCAATCGTTCCGCCGTTTTTGTCCGTTTCACCGCCGGTAGCCAGCACTGAGCCATCCGGCAATTCAGTAAGATTCAGAAAGCTTCGAACATACGCCATGGACGGAGTTTGCGTCCACGCAGGTGTAGGTTGTGTTGTATCCAATACAAAAGTGGTATTCGAAGAGGGCCCCGCTCCCTGACTGTCCGTGGCGCTTCCCGCCTTCATAATCTTGCCCGGCAGATACATGGAAGAAGCGCTGCCATCAATAATCCTAGAATCGATCACCGACCAAGTCTGCGTGGACGGATTCAAGATGTCCGTGTCAGTGGCATATTCGCTGCCGCCAACATGAATAACGCGGCCGTCCTGAAGAACGTACATGTATGGATAGGTTTCAAACGGATTATTGGCGTTCGACAAGGAACTCCAGGTGTTTGTGGAGGGGTCGTAGATTTCGGGAATGCCGGCATTGGAGTGCTCGGTTGTCTGCCATCCGGCGGTCACTAATATGCGGCCATCTGACAATGTAGTCGCACTTGGATACCACCGTTTGTAGGCCATGTTTGGGACTTTGGTCCAAGTGTTAGTCGACGGATCGAAGATTTCCGCACTCGCGATGCCGATCGAAGTGGCACTTTCGCCGTACCCGCCGACCACCAGAATCCTCCCGTCGGCCATGGACGCGAAACCGGAACAGAACAGATCTTCAGAAGTGGGAACACTGGTGAATACGTTGTTTACATAGTCCCAAACAGTGGCCGACGAACCATCTTCATAAAACATCAACTTACCGCTGTTAAGCAAGACCAAGTTCATAGCGACCGTGGGAAGGTTGAGGACGGACGACCAACTACCGACTACCGCCGGGTTGCCCGAATGATCGACCGTGAAAGTGATGGTAGACGCCGTCGCATTCATTCCGGCGGAGTTGTAAGCGATGGCAGACAGGGTGTGGGTCCCGACGGTAGCCGTCGAGGAATCCCACGTCAGAGAATAAGGCGGGGCGGTCACTTGAGATCCGAGATTGTTGCCATCGAGCAGGAATTGAACTCCGGTAATCGCATAACTTGCGTCTGTGGCATTCGCGGAGATCGTCGCTAGTGTGGCAACCGTAGCGTTTGGCGCGGGAGAAGTCATTGTGACGGAAGGCGGGGTGCCGTTGGCCACAGTGGCGGGCAAAACTTCGATCAGTGCAAGATTATATCGGTCGGTGGTTGGCGCAGTGTCGTTAATCTTCACTAATGTTCCGCTCGTCGGGGTGACGGATTTCTGCATCTGCACCCAGTACGTGTCCCCGGTCGAGGTCAGGACTTGGTGTACTAATGCTTGGTTGGCACCTGCCGTTCGCGCGATCGCGTTGTCAAAGTCATTTCCCGCACCGAATACCCAAGAATAATTTCGGGTGGTGACGAGGCTCGCGGTAGGGGCACCGGAACTCGCGCTGCCGGAGGCAGTTGCTCCGATCGCCCCAGAGCCGCTGGTGCCTGTTGTATCCGCACCAGTGAAACTGACAACCGTCATGGAGGAGACTACGCTCTGGGAGATCGTCGCAGTCACTGTGGCATTGCTGAGCACGCTAGGAGCAAAAGCCCGCCATACTTCGGATGTTCCGCTCTGACCGTTGGACCGCACTGCCAAGGCCCAAGCGAGACCGCCGCCAGTTACGCCCGTTACAGTCGTGTTCGCGCCTCCGAGGTAATCGGTGGTAATGAATGCGAGGAGCAACTCGTTGCCAGTTGTTGTAGAGAACGCTGGTGAAGCGATGGTGGTGGCTTTGGTCCCGTCCTTGGACACAGCCACGTCGATGGCTAGGGCGCCGGTAGCCGACGCGGTCTGCGCGGTGAAGTTGACTCCTGCCGCATTACCTGTACTCAGCGAAACCGTCTGATTTGGTGGCGTGAACGAAAGGCCGGAACCCGTTGGTGTGATCTGATAGCTGCCGGGTTGCAACTTTGTAAAGGTGTAGTTGCCAGACCCGTCGACCACAGTGCTGCCAGAGGTCGCGCCGCTCAACGTAACCGTTGCGCCCGTAGACAAATTCGTAGGCGTGATGTTCCCAGAGATGGACCAAGTGGGTACGGCCGCGGCCGCAAAGTTGACGCCCGTTGCATTGCTGCCTGAGATGGTCACCGGCTGATTTGAGGGAGTAAATGTAAAGCCGGAATCAGCTGGTGTAACGGTATAGGACCCGTTGGCAAGACCAGCAAAAATGTAGTTCCCGGTGCCATCTGTAGTTGTGCTTGCTGTTGCGGCACCACTTAGACTTATCGTCACGGCGCTAGCTACCGCGCCCGAAATCGTCCCCCCAATCGAAAAAGTCGGCACCGGACTAGACGAAAAGTTTTGCCCCGGAACGCTCGCTCCGCTTATCGTGACCGGAAGACTAGTCGGTGCGAAGATGAAACCGGACTTGCTGGGTGTGACTGAATAGCTACCGTTTGAGAGGCCGACGAAACTATAGTTGCCAGACCCGTCCGTCGTGGTCACCGCAGTCGAGGTGCCGGAAAGACTTACCGTCACGGTAGCAGCAACTGTCCCGGAGACCGTCCCCGCAATGGAATATGTTGGCGGCGGTGGACCGGTTGATGGTAGCACCTCCACAATCGACAGGTTGTATCGGTCCGACGTGGGAGCCGTGTCGTTAATGGTGATCGAGGTTCCGCTAAGGGGAGTCGTACTGTTCTGCTTTTGTACCCAATAGGTGTCGCCGGTTGAGGTCAGATACTGCTGGACGAGTGATTGGTTCGTTCCCGGCGTGCGCGCGATGGCGTTGTCAAAATCGTTTCCGGTACCAAACACCCAGGAGTTGCTACGCGTGGTATTCAGTGTGGCCGTGGGCGCCCCTGTCTTCGCGCTCGCTCCTTTCGTTGCCCCGATCGCGCCCGAGCCATTTGTCCCGGTAGCATCGGCTCCTGTGAAACTTAGCACTGTTATCGCGGATACGACACTTTGCGAAAGGGTCGCGGTCACGCTGGCGTTCGTCAAAATCGATGGCGTGAATGCGCGCCAGATCTCAGCAGTCCCGCTTTGCGCGTTCGTGCGGAGTACGAGCGCCCAAGTTAATCCTCCTCCGGATACTCCGGTAACGGTGGTGTTCGTGCCGCTCAGATAGTCGGCGCTGACAAACGCCAATAGCAATTCATTCGGAGACGACGTGGAAAAGAACGGCGATGTAACTGTCTTTGATTTTGCAGCAAGCACAGATGCGCTCGCATCGATCGCGAGCGTGCCCGTCTGGGCGGCGAGCGGTCGATTGCCTAGGAGGCAGACCGCGAGAATCGTCATCGCGTAGAAAAAATTGAGACTGAGACGAGCCCACCGAAGGGGACTGAAACTCGCCTGCATCAAGTCCCCGATGGCTTCATTCATACGATTCTCCTGTTTACCGTTCTTGCCCACCGAAGAATCGGAAGGCCTCGTCGTGGATACGAGTATTCGAAGCACGCTCACTAGGACGACCCAAAGATTGTCGATCTGGCGCACCAAGCCCACCAAGATGCGACAAGTAACGCACTTCAAATGCCGTCCCAAGGGGGACATAGCCACCCGGCACACATCTACAATCTGGACGTAATCGACTGATACGAAAGTGGTTAGGTATAAGACTGCCGAGTTTAAACTCGTCTGGGGCTTTGTGCGAATCTGAGGGGACTACCTGCCGTGCCAAGACTTCTCTACATTTGCGCAGAAAGTTTCCTGTGTGTTCTCCTTACCAGATTTTCAGTAAATATTTTCAACCTCAAGCCGTACGTGCGGAATTCCAAGGCTGATCAAGTCCTACAAACCTTCGCCGATGCAAATGCTGACGCGCCCAGCAATCTATACTCTGGGACGTGATAGCGCCCGGCGGGTCAATCCAAAACTGAAGCAATCAGTTGCACATCATCAATCGCAAAGTCGGGTAATCGTCACGGAGAATGCGTGGCAGCGGGGTTGCGTCTGGGCGGCGTACCCATGGCGGAGAGCTGGCCGAAAACGTCTAGGCGCCGTGAACCGGCGGGGATACGAGCTGGTTTCCGCGTTTTTACAGGTATTACCCTATGGGCGAGGATCGCGAGTACGACTACTTTTCGAGCGCAAGAAGTTCGGCATATCGCACAAGCCATTGATTGTTTATTCGCAAGTTATTTTGCACAACCGATCGGAGAAAGCGCCGCCTGGCAGCCGGCGGAGAATAAATTGAGGAGGTTGGTCGCCTGTGCAGACGCAACTCACCCCCAAGCGTACAGGTCCGTACTCCTGTCCGCAAACTGTACCCCGAGCCAGTACGGTTTGGTCCGAACGGTTAGTTAAGCTACACGTAGTTGAGCGAACATGAATTCCAGTTTGTACCGATCGTGACACGCGGCCAGAAATTCAGAGCGATCGGGAGGGGGTGTTCAAAACTGAACAGATGCTTTTCCTTCTCGGTGTCATAGTTGCGACGTGGATGACGAATCTTACTTTCGAACTTGGGAAAAACTATCTTGGTGATGAGCATGAGGTTTCTCTCTTGTTCGGATGTCCCCTTGACAACTGCTCCCGCTTGGACCGATGGAACTGAGGCTCCGGGAGCCCAGCCAGCGTTCTCTAAAAACCCAAAATAACAGATCAATTGGCGAAACTGAAACTCGGCCGTCATACGGGCCCGTACAAAATGACGACGGCTGTATGCGAAGGTCGACGGGGAGACTCACAAGTGAGCATAGGCGATACCAACACCGGGAACGCACGGATTCGTAACGCAGCGCAGTTTCATTCCTTTGGATTCATACTTCGGGCGCTCGGAATTCTTGTTTTCGCCCTTGTCATTTTTACGTGGCTTTCTAAGCCGACGCAGGTCCTCGCCCAGAGTTCGGTCCTGCTCGGCGAACAAACTGTCGAGACGACCGCAGACTCCAATGATGCAGGGTCCGCCGAGGCTTTCCAAATCACCGCCGCAGCCAGCAGCACTCTTGGATCCCTGACGCTCTATGTGGACACCCCTTCTTCCGCGCGACAGCTCGTCATAGGCCTATATGCAAATTCCGGCGGCAATCCCGGCGCGCTCTTGGCACAGGGTAACAGCTCCGGCCTCACCGCCGGTACATGGAACACGGTAGCGATTCCCCCGGTGAACGTCACCGCGGGCACGCTTTATTGGATCGCTATCCTGGGCACAGGCGGGACGCTACACTTCCGCGACGGTGGGAGCACTTGCACAAGCCAGAACAGTTCCCAGAGCAACCTGACAGCGTTACCGACAACATGGACTCGTGGCGCTCGGTGGAACACCTGCCGGCTTTCCGCCTACGGGAGCGCAGCATCCTCGAGTTCTAGTTCGGGGCAATCCAATCCTGTTCTTTCCGTTTCGCAGTCGGCGCTGCCTTTCAGTGCCACCCAAGGCGGCAATACGAACCCTGCGGCCGCTGCGCTCAACGTGACGAACACGGGCGGCGGCACGCTTAACTTCACGGCAGCCAGCGATTCCTCTTGGCTTGCAGTTAGTCCCGCAAGCGGCACCGCTCCACAGTCCTTGCAGGTCGCGGCGACGCTCGGATCTCTCACCGCTGGCACTTACACAGGCCATATCACCGTAGCCGCTTCAGGAGTACAGGGCTCACCGGCCACCGTCACCGTCACCTTCAACGTGGCAGCCGCATCGCCTATCTTGTCCGTCTCAAGCACAACGCTTTCTTTTAGCGCTACGCAAGGTAGCACCACCAACCCTGCGGCCAGTGCGGTTAACGTGACGAATACGGGTGGAGGCACGCTGAACTTCAACGCAAACAGCGATTCGACATGGCTGTCGGTCACTCCCGCCACCGGCACTGCTCCACAGTCCTTGCAGGTCTCTGCGACGCTCGGCGCTCTCAGCGCCGGCACTTACACAGGCCACGTCGCCGTAGCAGCGTCAGGAGTGCAAGGATCACCAGCCACCGTCACCGTTACTTTCAAAGTCGCGGCGCAATCGACTGAAACGTTCAAGATAACAGGGACCATTAGCGGATCGGGCGGGAACGGCGCGTCGGTGGTTTTGAGCGGAGCCGCGAATGCGACCGTAACGGCGAGTCGCTCGGGCAATTACACTTTCTCGGGACAGGCTAACGGGACTTACACTGTGACTCCCAGCAAGGCGGGTTACGCGTTCTCTCCCACCAGCCAAAATGTGATAGTCAATGGAGCGAATGCGACGGTCCCGGCGTTCACGGCCGGGGCGCAGACATATAGCATCGCCGGGACGATTAGCGGGGCAGGCGGGAACGCAGCCACGGTGGCGCTGAACGGGGCGGCCGGGGCCAGCACGACCGCCGACGGCTCCGGGAACTACTCCTTCACGGGTTTGGCCAATGGAAGCTACAGCGTCGCGCCCAGCAACCCGGGCTACACGTTTACTCCTTCCAGCCAGGCCGTCGCCATCAGCGGTGCCAATGCGGCCAGCATCAATTTCACGGCCTCTGCCGCCACTGCCACCTATACGATCTCGGGAACGATCACCCCGGCCGCAGTCGGCTCGGGCGCTACGCTAACCCTCAGTGGGACGGGCACCGGTTCCACCACGGCAAACTCCAGTGGAAATTTCAGCTTTACGTCCTTGAATAACGGGACGTATACCATCACGCCCAGCAGCTCCAGCGCCACCTTCAGCCCCACGAATCAGAGCGTCACGGTCAGCGGCGCGAATGTAAGCGGCGTGAGCTTTACGGCCACGTCGAGCGTGTCGCAAAGTGCCTGCGGAAATACGCTGACTTCGGCATCCCCCATCTGCCAGGTGATTGGTGCGGGCCACTTGAATCCTGCCTGGACAGTGATTTCGCGGCACGGCGAATATGCGCAAAGCGAAACGGAATGTAATGTTCCGGGTGCGATCACGGCACCGCCGCTAACGATCACGACGTCGTATGCACCGAGCGTTTGCGGGGACTTCAACGAGAACGGGACGGTAGCGGACACGCCGAGTAGCTGGCCGTACACGACAGGGGACCTTCAGTGGAGCAGCGCGAGCTTTCTATACGGGACGGTGACGGTGCGGGCGCAGATGCCGGCGCTGGCCACCGCAACCTGGCCTTCCCACTGGTTCTTGGACACCCGCTGCCAGAACCAAAATATTTACAACGGTTCGGCCGGGGCCTGTGCGGATTCCAATTACACGGAGATAGACATGACGGAGTGCAAGACGAACTCCGGGGGGTATAACGGGAGTTGGTGCTCCACCAGTATTTACCACGGAACCAGTCCGACGGGAGTGTGCAACTGGAATCAGACGCCGATCGATACGAACTTTCACACCTACGTGATGACGTGGGCTCCGGGATCTCTGTCTGTGAAGATGGACGGAGCGAGTACGGGATGCACATTCAGTGGAGCGAGTGTGCCGTCGGGGGCGGTGTTTATGATTATCCAGAATCAGACGTCGTTGGGGATCGGGCCGCCGAACAATGCCAATCTACCGACGACGATGGTGACGGATTTCGTGCAGGTCCAGAACTCCAGCGGGACGGTGATCTTTCAGGACAATTTTGCGCCGGACATTTACTATGCGCAGGCAGCGGCGGGCACGGGGTCGGGAGATGATTGCGCCGATGCGCGAGCGACGAGTTCGATGCTGGCGATGGACTGGGTGCCGGGGAACACGATCCATCTATGCGGTGCGTTGACCACTTCGATTACGGCGCTGGGGAGCGGCACGAGCGCAAGTCCCATCACGGTGACGTTCGAACCTGGGGCGTACTTTACGGGATCGGTGTGGAGTTCGGCGATCAACCTGAACGGCTTCACGAACATTATCGTGCCCACCATCCCCTGCGGCGGAGGGTCCTGTCCTAACTGATAAGCAGAATGATGCCGGGGAAATCGCGGCGGTCGCCGTTTGACGTCGTTAGGGACGGCGTTCTCGAGGACGAAGCGCGCTATCTGATGTAGATTGAGGTTCGTAAACTGGAACAGAACGCGATATTGGTCATGGCGGCGTGACATCGAGCGTGACGACTGAAAATGGCTACGGAAACTCCACTTTTAGCAACTTATCGAACGGAGGTTACTCTGTGACGCCGACGGAGAGCGGCTACAGCCTTGCCACCGCCCGTTTCGCTGACGCCCGGTAACGCCAACATCTCCAGCGTTGTCTTAACGATACGAACGCGACCCGCTTCGTTCCCTATTCGGTCCTCGGATTGCTCCTCGGATACATTCGCTGAGGTACAATATGCCCTCAAGAGTAGTGACAGCCTCGCGCCGCCAATCTATGAAAGTCGCTTACAAATCGACGGGACTTATACTGCGTGGACTCTGCCTCAGTCTCCTCGCGATTGGAATCTGCGTAAACTCTAGCTGTTCGAGCTCAGGGGGCGCAGGTGGCGGTGGTTCTCCGATGTCTACATACAGCCTTTCGGGGACACTCACGCCTGTAGCCGGTGGTGCGGGAGCTACCGTGGCGCTGAACGGGGCGGCCGGGGCCAGCACGACCGCCGACGGCTCCGGGAACTACTCCTTCACGGGTTTGGCCAATGGAAGCTACAGCGTCGCGCCCAGCAACCCGGGCTACACGTTTACTCCTTCCAGCCAGGCCGTCGCCATCAGCGGTGCCAATGCGGCCAGCATCAATTTCACGGCCTCTGCCGCCACTGCCACCTATACGATCTCGGGAACGATCACCCCGGCCGCAGTCGGCTCGGGCGCTACGCTAACCCTCAGTGGGACGGGCACCGGTTCCACCACGGCAAACTCCAGTGGAAATTTCAGCTTTACGTCCTTGAATAACGGGACGTATACCATCACGCCCAGCAGCTCCAGCGCCACCTTCAGCCCCACGAATCAGAGCGTCACGGTCAGCGGCGCGAATGTAAGCGGCGTGAGCTTTACGGCCACGTCGAGCGTGTCGCAAAGTGCCTGCGGAAATACGCTGACTTCGGCATCCCCCATCTGCCAGGTGATTGGTGCGGGCCACTTGAATCCTGCCTGGACAGTGATTTCGCGGCACGGCGAATATGCGCAAAGCGAAACGGAATGTAATGTTCCGGGTGCGATCACGGCACCGCCGCTAACGATCACGACGTCGTATGCACCGAGCGTTTGCGGGGACTTCAACGAGAACGGGACGGTAGCGGACACGCCGAGTAGCTGGCCGTACACGACAGGGGACCTTCAGTGGAGCAGCGCGAGCTTTCTATACGGGACGGTGACGGTGCGGGCGCAGATGCCGGCGCTGGCCACCGCAACCTGGCCTTCCCACTGGTTCTTGGACACCCGCTGCCAGAACCAAAATATTTACAACGGTTCGGCCGGGGCCTGTGCGGATTCCAATTACACGGAGATAGACATGACGGAGTGCAAGACGAACTCCGGGGGGTATAACGGGAGTTGGTGCTCCACCAGTATTTACCACGGAACCAGTCCGACGGGAGTGTGCAACTGGAATCAGACGCCGATCGATACGAACTTTCACACCTACGTGATGACGTGGGCTCCGGGATCTCTGTCTGTGAAGATGGACGGAGCGAGTACGGGATGCACATTCAGTGGAGCGAGTGTGCCGTCGGGGGCGGTGTTTATGATTATCCAGAATCAGACGTCGTTGGGGATCGGGCCGCCGAACAATGCCAATCTACCGACGACGATGGTGACGGATTTCGTGCAGGTCCAGAACTCCAGCGGGACGGTGATCTTTCAGGACAATTTTGCGCCGGACATTTACTATGCGCAGGCAGCGGCGGGCACGGGGTCGGGAGATGATTGCGCCGATGCGCGAGCGACGAGTTCGATGCTGGCGATGGACTGGGTGCCGGGGAACACGATCCATCTATGCGGTGCGTTGACCACTTCGATTACGGCGCTGGGGAGCGGCACGAGCGCAAGTCCCATCACGGTGACGTTCGAACCTGGGGCGTACTTTACGGGATCGGTGTGGAGTTCGGCGATCAACCTGAACGGCTTCACGAACATTATCGTGCCCACCATCCCCTGCGGTGGCTCCTCCTGCCCGAACTGACAAAGGGCGTGATCGGCAGCAAGTAACTGGGACTTCTCTCATCCGCCGTACTTGACCTGGCGTCTCGGGCGTGCCCCGCTAGGTTCTCATTGCGCTGTCTCTCGTGCGGCTGCGATTGCTATGCTCTGTTCCATCGAATGCCGTGGTGTACGACCCCGAGCCGATTCGCTACATCGCTCGCAACCAAATCACGTCGCACTTTTGAGGAGGAACCATATGGAGATAGTCACATGAGCTTGCGAAATGGCTGCGCCAATCAGCTAAATTAGTGTAGTTTTTCCTTCTGTGAGTATTGTCAAGCTCTGCCCCACGACTTGAAACAGGCCATGGATCTGTCAATCATCTGCGTGAATTGGAACTCCCTGGACTATCTCCGAAAATGCTTAGCTAGCATCTACGCGGAGACGACGGGAATTGCATTCGAGATCATCATTGTGGACAACGCGTCGCCCGAGGGCGGCGTTGAGACTCTCAAGGAAAGCTTTCCCGCCGTGCAGATCGTGCAAAGCAAAGAGAATATAGGCTTTGCGCGAGCGAACAATCTCGGCTTTGGTTACGCACAAGGCAATTGCGTCCTCCTTCTCAATCCCGACACAGAATTGCGTGGACCCGCTATCAATACTCTGCTCGATGGAATGTCTCGGCTGCCCGATGCGGGAATCGTCGGCGGAAAACTATTGAATACCGATCTCTCAGTGCAGACTGCCGCGATTCAAAAGTTCCCAACAATCCTGCAACAGATGTTGTACGTGGAATTCCTGCGATTGAGTTGGCCCAGCTGCCCGCTGTGGGATATCTCGCCGCTGTTCCGAAGGAACAACCACCCTGTGATCGTGGAAGTAATCCCCGGGGCCTGCATGTTGTTGCGAAGCGAGGTGTTCGCGAAGGTGGGGATGTTTACGGAAGACTTCTTTATGTACGGTGAAGACCTGGATCTAAATTGCAAAGTCAGAAACTTAGGCCTTCGGAACTATTACCTGGAAGACGCCGAAATTATTCATCATGGCGGGAAGAGCAGCTCGAGGCAGAAGGTCAGCAACTGGTCGACTATCATGAGATATCGAGCCATGTCGCGCTACTACGACAGAAATCGGAGCGCTTTCTACTCCCACATGTACCGCTTTTCCATGGGGCTTTCGGCGGCTGGACGTCTGTTACTTCTGGCGGTGGCGTTTCCATTCGTCAATCGGGAGGTATTCCGGGCGGCATTCTCCAAGTGGAGCATGGTACTGAAATGGGCTCTTGGCTTCGGTGATTTGAACCTAGCCGGCGGAAAGTAGTGTGTGGTCGCTACGATTAGGCGACCCCAACGGCTGCTCAATGAATCCTCCCGTTCGACATGAATCGCGGGCAGTTCCACGAAGATCATTTCTGTGTACCTTTCCCAGAAGAGCCGCCCGCAAACTCGTAGACGAGCTGGCCGCCATCTAGGACGGCATACGCAAGCCTTGCTCTTTCCTTTTCCGGTCCCACGATTTCCCAGCCGTCCCCATTAGGCACCAATCTCATCTGGCTCCGTGCTCTCCACCATCGATCTACATCTCCCGGAAGAGCAGCCCAAATCATTTCGCGTGCAATCATTTGTCTCAAATAATCGAGCAGTGACTCGTAAACGTGGCGTGCGCGCCGTTCAATCATGTAATCCGGGTGGACAATCAAGCTCATCAGTCCATTTCTTTCTCTGATGAGGGCTAGTTGTCGCTCCCAGAGACTCGTCGAATAGTCATTTAGGATGTGAAAAAGCGAATAATCCTCGACAGTCGTGAGAGGAAGTTCGACGATTTTCCCTACGAAATAGGGCATGACCGTGCAACAACCACCGCGCATTGGTTCCAGATGCGCGACGTTGGGCACGGACATGTCATAGGAAAACTCGAAGGCATCGTACCATTCCTGATTGCGGTACATCGCTCCAGCACGGAAGCCCAGCGAGTTGTATCGGTGTACGTATTCGTTGATTCTTTCAGCCCGGCGAACAAATTCGGCCCGGCTCCGATAGAGCTGACCGTCGTGATTCAAATCATGGATATTAAATTCAAATCCGCGGCTTCGGATTCCTCGTACATATTCGTCTGAAACTTCATAGCGCCCTTCGGGGACGACTTGAAACGACGACTTGATTCCGTACGAATCGTCCAGGTCCATCAACTTGGAGGTGAAGTCGCGCCCTGCAGAAGTCTCCACGTCGTGCGTCATGATTAAGCAAGAGGGCGCGCCCTCGGGCCAAAACCAGATGAAAGGCACCCTCTTTGGGCCACTCGTTTCCATCAATAAGCGCAACAATCTCTCGTGAAGAGTGTCCACGGAGGAATCGACGGGCCACGCCGGAAATGTCAATTTCTTCCAGTCAGATAAATAGGCTCTTTGTATCTGGCGGCGGATTGAAACAGGCAGATAGCTTCTAAGGAAGTAGTAGAGGTTGCGGACCGATTCGTTCACGCCGAACCTGTCCGTGTCCGAAGTCACTTTTTGCCGATAGCGTTCGAGGCGAAGATTGTCGACCACCTCCGTGAATTCAAAAGGAAGGTGAATCGTTGCGCCATCACGACGAACATGATTCAACGCATCGAATTGCCCGGAGTCTGTTACGTCTACCGCAACACCGGACTCGCATCGCCCGTAGCAGGTATTCCCCGCACCAAATTGAAAGAAGCCGCGATCTGCGGACGCGGAGGGCGCCGCCGTGTGTGCGAAGCCGAACGAGTCTTCGGGAACGCGGTAGTAGTCTATAAGAGTTCGAATCACGGTTTGGCTTGGCGCGCTGTTCTCAACTACGGATATCTTGCCCAAAAAATTTACTTCGATGACCCTCGATGGCGCCATTCACAATTGGCACGCATAAACGCCTGAATATCAGACTGCCTCGAGATCTGCATTCTTTGATCTTGGACGAACCCCGACGCTGTTTGTCACGCTCGTAGGCTAGTCTCCTACCCGAGATGACGATAGATCAGTCTCCCGGTCATCGCCTGTAATCTATTCGGCATAAATGAAAAAACGCGTTTCGCGATCGTCAATTTCCTTGGATCCGGGGAACTAAGAGAAGCAGCGCCTGGAAATCTCCAATAGACCAATCGCTTGGGCTCGGGGACCCAATGGTTCTTGAACGCAAGCAGGCCCGCATCCTCCTTCGCTGTCCGTCCCATGTCAAGATGGGTTGCTCCGTTCGATTTCCCGCTTGAGATCGCTCTCCATAAAAGCCATGGTGTCGCCCCAAACTTATGGTACTGAGTATTGGAACATCCATACTTAAAATAGACGACATCTCGGAACTGCAAAGTGAGAATCGCAGCGATTGGGGTCTTATCTTTATATGCCAGACGAATCTCTAGCGCTTTGTCCTGACAGCGAACCAGGTTTTGAAACCAAGCATATGGAGTAGGAGGCACGCGCTGCCGGCGCCGCGTCATCACGAACAGAGCGTAAAACTCTTCGAGGAGTTCATCGGACCTACCGCATTTTTCCGCTAGGCCAGCGCGCTCGGCTCGCTCGATCCGGCGCTGAACGGAATCTCTGTCAAGACTGCGAAACACATCGTTTGAATCCGGACGCAGATCGAGCGTATGCAGAAAGTGCGTCGCTGAGGGCAATAGGCCGTTCCTGTAGCCTGTATCGGTGAAATTCCCGTTGATTGGTCGAAGCTCCAGATACTTCCATCCCCCATCGTCGACGGCAGTTTGCAGGCAGCGCGTCAAGACGTTCGCCTCCTCGGCCGAGTCGCAAAGAGGCTCGCAATGATCTGAAAAAGGCAGCGACACAAGGCGACGTCCTGTAAGCCAGCTGTTAATACGACAGAACACCATCCCGTTTTTCAGATCATCGGAGGGAGACGAAGTCGTGATCGCTACCGGCTCATACCCATAGGTCCGTTGAAGTGCCTTGAGCCACCCTACGGTGTGGAACACGGAAGCCCTGGGGTGTCGTTCCACAAACTCCGCCCACCGCGAGTCCTGTACTGGATCAAGTTGATGGCAACAGCTAAGAGAAACCGGTGGGATACGATCCGTTGGTGGTGGACTGCCCATCAATGTACTCGCTCGAAATTCTTAGCGAACCTCCGCAATCGGTGACCCACTCAAGGAGAGTGTCTAGTCGGAGTACTTTCTTGCTCGTCTCCGAGATGTGATTCCAGCGCTCGCCGGAAAATTGCATCGACCGCCGCGCCCGCATCTTCCCACGATGCTCCGTGCACGCTAGCCGCCGCCGCTCTGGACAATGAATCAAAGTCCTGAGTCAGTACTACATCTTCAAGGGCTGAAGCCAAAGCATGGGGGTATGGCGCTGTGTAACGAGCAAAGGAACTCTTGAGGTCGGTCCGGATTAGAAGAGAGTCATTGACGACCGGGATGCACCCGGCGGCAAGCATCTCTAAAGCAACGAGCGATACATTCGTGAACGACAAGGTCAGCCCAGCGTAGCACTTGTTATAGAGTTCGTTGAGTTTCTCGGGCGCGACGCGAGCGTGGTCCACAAAGGCAAAGGGCAAATTGCCCATCTTGTCCCCATAAATGTGGATCTCGATGTCGGGCCTGCGCGCGGCGAACACCTCAAGTGCCATAAGTCCGAGTTCGAAGCCGCGGCGAGCGGTTTCACGCCGAGCATAAAACACCACGCCTGAACGTTTCGTACCCTGCAGGCGGTGGTAACGGGATATGTCGCAGCCGTATTCGAAGGTATCGACCGCCATGTTGAACTCTGTTCTGAGCTTTTCGGCGAAACAGCTTCCGATGCTGATGCCATGGAAGCCCATACGGTAGGTGTTTTCCGCCAATAGACTCATTGCTCCGACGGGGTAGAAGTACGGTTCGTAATCCTGCACGAAGTAGAAACGCTTGCCGGCACAGCGGGAGTTAAAGATCGGATAAGCTGTGGGCCACGAAGTAGCGACCACGCCATGAGCGTCATCCATTCCCTGATCCACGCTTCCTATCTTGCCGTCAAAGCCGTAGTAATTGCGTGCAACTGATTCGTAGTAGCTCTGGTCGCCGCCGTAAACGTTATAGAAGTAGACTCGGTTCGTATAGCCATGAGTCTGAAGGTAGCGAATGGCGCGAAACAGCGTTGTATGACCACCCGACCCAGGCCCCGCAGGGATTGTGACCCAATTGAGGGTCACCGGCTGCCCAGAGCTGAGTTTGGGGACTGTGACGCGGAGTGGCTTGGACAAATCTGCCGCGAGGAGATCGGCTCGCCGAACAGGGATTCGGACTTCCTTCGGCTGGAGCCATTGCGCCGCGGCCATCCGCATCCGGTTCGTAATGCCCTGCATCCCCTCTCGCTTCAGGATGTCGCGGGATTGCCGATAGCGGCGGCTGATTTGAATTTGAGTCCGCTCAATCACGGAACTCAAGCTGGTCCCCGTGTGACGACATAAGGATAATTGTCTCGCATATTCAAATCGATCCGAAGACCAAACGCATTTTCCTCAAAAGTGGGGTATCCGTTGCAATCGTCATACGCCTCGTCGTTGCCAGCTCCGTCTCTTCCACCACCTTTGTACCCGGCGTATTAGGGCCGGTGCGGCGAACACTTGTGTTCGGTTACATATCGTCGGCCCCAAGCGCCGCCGCCGACCGAGTGCTCTGTACTCCGGCAGCGAGGTTGCCTTAGGGTATGTCGTGATCGCGAAATCGACCAGCTCCTCGGCACGAGACTCCTCGATGTCATCGCGATCGTAGGCCCGGCACGCGGACCAAAGGGCTTCGCGCGCGAGGGCACGGCGAGCCAAATCATGTAGGCGGTCAACGCCGGAGACGTGCTCGTGATATTGGCGGAAAGAGTCAAAGGCGGCTCTGCGCTGGCTGATATCAACGAAGCTGTTGCGATCTTTCGTCATACTCTCCGGGTGCAACCGGTAGAAGGCCTGGGTTTGCTTCACATAGGCGATATCGGATACCGCGGCAATCCGCAGCCACATTTCAAGATCACCAGCGTGAGGAAGTTCGGGACGATACCCACCGACGGTCCGCTGAACACTCCCCCGCACGACGACCTCGGGCGATGTAATAACGTTGTGGCCGGCTCGACATCGCCTTTCCAACCAATCTGCTCCTGAAAACCGGGTGTAAGAAAATTTGCTGGCGCTGATTCTTGAAAGTTCGGTCTGATCCCGGAAATGATGCGTGCGCCCGTAGACCATCCCGATATCTCGGTCGGCCTCCATAATTTGAACCGCTCGACTCAGAGATCCTGGAGCCAACATATCGTCAGCCGATAATAAGACGGTGTATTCAGCGGTGGACCAATCGAGCAGCCCCTCGTTATACGTGGCAATGTGACCCTTGTTTACGGAATGTCGGCGAAACTCAACCCTGGGGTCTGCAGCTGCGAGGTCCTGGCCGACTTGGAGCGTATTGTCCGGGGACGCGTCATCGATCACCAAGACCGTAACCGCGACGCCCGATTGCGAAAGCACACTGTGGACGCAATCAGACAAATATTGCGCATAGTTATAGCAAGGTACGACAACGTCGACGGTACCCAAGATGCGCCCCGATTCAGGAGCCATCAACGATCCCCGGTGCAACACAGATTGCGACCCGCCTCTCTTGCTGAAGATTTGAACTCGCCAGTCGTGATTCTCATTCGCAACAGGCAGCCCACAGGTTTCCGTGTGACATTACGCTGTTTCCGAAACACTGCTTCAAGCTCGCATTCCTTCTGCACCAATTCACTGACCAAACCCATTTGTGCATTCGGGCTTTTCAGCACCATCCCGCATGGTTCGTTCCGGTATGCAGGGATACGCACCGAGGGACAACGGCTTCCGCATTTTTTCGCTTTCAGCGTGAGTTCTTGCATGCCCCAGTTAATGGGAGGAATACAACTCAAGCATCGGCTTCGCTTTTTCAACTTCTGGAACCGGTGAGCCTGAAACCTCAAAGACAGCTACCGAAATAATTGCCAACAGCAGGAACCAGGCAAACTCGATTTGATCAAAATATCCAATTCCGAAAAACGATACAACGTGGGCAAATAACGCAGCACCAAGACACCAGAGAAACCATTCCTCGCTCCGGTTGCCCTCTGAGATTTTCCTTGCGGATCCAAGCCTCGCAAATCCCTTGGCAATGATGGCCAGAAAGAGAATGAAAGTCAGCAAGCCCCCGGACAAGCCATACACAACATACTGATTGCAGGTATCCCACATGTCAAATCCCCAGGAGGCATAGTCCCGATTACCCAAAAGCCACCAGTCGCCAAAGTGGCGTATAAAATTATCGATCAGCATGTACCGATGATAGCTTGAGGAGGAGCCCGTCAGGTCAATGTGTTCGAGTATAGACCAAACCGGCCCATGCATTATCAAGTGTAAGCCAACCAAGATCGCCACAACTCCCCACCGAACGGGTCGCATCAATTTGCGAACGGGCCAGAAGCCAAGCGCGACAATACCAGCAACATAGGCGACTACTGTCGTGCTGGTAAAGCATGTAACCGTCATTATCGTTGCGCCGACAATCCCCAAGATGCTAACAATTTTGGACTTCGCCTGTGACCACATCCATACGAACAGAGGCAGTGACGTGGCACCGAAGGTGCCAGCAGTAAGAAATGTCTCGAATGATCCCTGGGAGCGGATTCTGCCGTCCCGAAATGTCTCGGGGGGAACTCCGCCCAAAAGCCCGAAAAGATTCTGCCCGGTGCGCTGCTCGTTGAGCATGCAGGCCGCATTGATTACAGCAATTGTCGCGAGCACCTTGATCGAGCGTCGGATGTCCTCTCGATCCTGAACAAGGAATCGCATGACAAAGTACCCGCCCAAGGCGTCTAGGAAATCTCCCATGCTCTTAACGAAGGCCTGCGTTTCCATCCATTGAAGAGAAAAGATAATCAAGCCCGACACGGCGCAAAGCGTAACTAGCCGGTCCATGAAATTGAATCCGCCAGTTAAGGCGGACGACGACTTGCTCGATACCGCCCATCGCGCGAGCCCGGCCAAAATGATAATGCGAAATAAATTGAAATGGAGGCCCGCTATTACAAGCTGTTGGCCTTTGGGGATCAAGAAAATTGCCAAAAGCGCGGGGATCATGACGAACTTCCGCGGCAGAAAGAGAATCAAAATGATGGCGAGTACCAAAGCGACCGCCACCAACGGATGCAGCAGGGTGACGGAGGTACCACCACCGAACCGGATATTTTCAGGTTCCATCGGTCAGGATCGTCCGAAAGCAGATTCGTTCCCGGAGCTCACTTGGGACTGAATCGGTACAATTAACTGTACACCAACCCAGTGTTGGAGCGCTGCTGGTCCTAAGATGTAGTTCATTTGGTAGTAATCGTGACGACCCCGGCGTTGGGTTGCCGCTTTGGGGAACTAGTTTGGTGTGCGCGCTGCCTGAGTTCCGGGAGCACTTCTATTTACACGAAATATTGCTGAATTCTAGGTCGGCTCTGCAGACTAAATCGGCGGACGGCGCGCGGCCCACGCCCTTCGTTTGCACAGCAATAGAAACTATTCACTGCTGGATCGTCGCCGATAGTCCGGTCGGTGGTTGTGGTGCTTGAGACTGCGAAGCAACGCTCACATATGCTCCCAGATCCCACGCGCCAGTCGCGGGTCGGGCATTACCGTCTAGATCTGTGCACAGCCTTGGATAAGTCGAACATTGCGAAGTGAGATTCTCGCCCTTTCCCTGAAACAGGGTCGCGCCCGCTGAAGTGAGGTGAAAGTCTGCGGTAACGACAGTCTCTGAGTTAGAACCTGCTGGAACGAAGTCCACAAAACCATTAAATGATTGAATCGGCGACGCCAGCGAATAGGAAAAGCAACCGGTTCCACACGAGAATTTGTTTCCGTTAGATGTCGTTCCACCATCATAAACCGAATTCGAGGTGCTTGTTCCGGTTCCGAGTGAAGTGTTATAGAAAATGTTGTTCGCAATCAGAGAACCGGATGCGAGGGTGCAACCGCCGCTGCCCAATATTCCATAAGGATATTCATTCCCATTGCCGTCGCTTCCTAAGCTGTCATTTGCAAATGTGGTGTTGAGAATGACGTAAGGACCGCAGGTCCCGGTTTTCCCGAATGAAATTGCCCAGAATCCCCAATGTTGAAAGATGTTGTTAATCATCACAAAGCCGGAAGTGCAGCCACCATAATCCAGAAAGATTCCATCGTTGCCAGAGGAGTACCAGCGGTCGCCGATAAAGGTCATCGACCCGCAGGGAGGTGCCGTGTAGAGCCAATCTTCATGCTCCGCACTGTTGACCTTAACATCTTCACCAATGTAGCTGTACTGAACGACCATGCTATTGCTGCTTCCCGTGGGACCGTGGATTACTTCACCAAATTGATGGAGCCACGTATGGTCCATCGTCACGGCGAAGTGTGAACCGTTCTGCAGCGCGAGCGCCCAATTAGTGCCACTGCACGATCCAGTCGTTACGCACGCAGGGCCGTGGATCTCTACGTGGGATATCGTAATGCCAACAACAGTGCCGCTCGACGGGTCAGCAAAGACCCCAAGCCATCCGTCTTGGGTGTTGTTGAACTGGATGCCATAAGGAACGCTCGATTGCGCGTCACCCGTTCTTCCATCTAGCGTCCAGTAAGAACCACCTAGCGTTGTCTGAACGTTGTTTACGACGACCTGGCTATCAAATGTCGGTTGCCATCCAGCGGCCGCGACCGGAACGCTGTCGGCCGCCGTAGCGCGCCGAATCAGCAACACGGTGCTCGACGTACACGTTTTGAAGCCCGACATTTTTCCCGAGTAGGCCGTGCCGCCGTGGTTTCCCGCGATCCAGATCGTGTCTCCGCATGCTACGGAGGAGAAATTGATGTTATTGAAGTCGGTCCAAGCGTTTGTCCAGCTCGTGCCGTTATTTGAGCCGGCTGCGCCCTTCGAAACGTACCAGTTCCCCGCAGAGGCGCTCTGGGCAATGAAAATGCCAGCTAAAAGAATCACGGTGCGCAGCATTCTTGCCATCAGGGGCTCCTTAGTCAAACTCATTTCCAACGCTAAAGTTACATTGAGCACCCTGTCGGCTGCCAGTGGACGCGAGGTCAGATTTAGTACAGGCCCGAATAACTGTACCGTGGGGCTGACCAGTCCCGAAATGTCTTGATTTCATATAGATACAAGCGCTGATTCACGCCTTTGAGATGTCAACTTAAGTCCTCCGCTTTCTCGATTGGCGGTTCTGGAAGCGGACGCCTATTCCAGCGAGACATAGCTCGGAACACGTCTATTCGACGCAACACGACGTCCGAGGAATCCCTAGCTCGGCGGAAGCAACAACAGCAGCCAGGGTCTGCAACGACGGTCCGAACACAAGGCACAATGTCGTGCGGTGCGGAGCGAGAATCATACCGGCGACACACTCGATACAGTCTGTGCGAGCCTAATCACCTCAGCAACAGTCGCGATACGCGCCTCTGACCGAGCGGCAGCCCGTACTGCTTGCTCCAACAGAGCGGGAGTGCACCCATAGGGAGACGGATTCGGCCGTACGTCATGCGTGTAGAAGATTAGCCAAGACATCTTCCGGCTGTTTTCGTCTATTAGCGCCTGAATGGACGAAAATTGGTCGGTACCGCCATACAAAGAATTCGCGCGCAGTAGATTCAAATCCACATTAGGCCCGTTCAGACCCGGCCATATACCTCTGCAACTCTGCATCTTGGGACCAACGGCTCTCTTAACCCGAAGCGTGACTTCCCCATAAGGATAGGCGAATTGGCGGGAAGCGATAAGTCCCAGTGTTTCGGTGAGGGCTTGGTATCCCCGCTCGACTTCGTCAACATAATCCGCGAGTCCGCTCGTGCGTGCGGAAACATGGGAATAGGTATGACTCGCGAGCTCATGGCCAGCCTGCAACAGTTCTATCAGATCTTCTCGACGGAACTGTGGGCCGAGCTCGTTCTGAGAATCGATCAATCCAGGCGCAGCGTAGTAGGTGCCGCGAACTCCAGCATCCTGCAGTATGGATCCGCCCACGCTTAGCGCGGTTCGCGGAAAGTCGTCGAACGAAAAAGAGATTAAAGGCCGATCGCAAGGAATCCGAACATCTCGGCGACCAAGAGCACTGAGCGCTTTCCGACGGGCACCGGCGATTTGCGAACGGAGGATCATCGAAAGCTAGACCGGTACGATCTTCGAGTCATCTACGATACGGATGATACGGTCGTCTGATGAAACTTCATCTCTCTTGATCGTGAGAAGTGACACTCCATCTAGCAGCCCGGATTCATGAAACCCCATGTCAGCGAAGACTCGCCCCGAGGGTTCGTTGCGCGGGGTTTTCCGGTAGTTCGCATAGAATTCAGGCTGAGGTTGCGATGTATATTTGTCGATGACATAAGCAAGAAAAGCGTGTTCCACCCTCTTGGCCTGAATCCTGCAGCTAAACATTAGATCGGTAAGTCGAGGCTCTCGCTTATCTACAACCGCGAATCCAACTACACCATAACTTCCGAACTTGTCTTCGCATTGGATCACATACGTGTCCAAATCAGGCGATTGCAGGATTTCTGCAAGTCGCGAGCGGTCATATTTCGTTCCGGAAAAATTCATCTGGTTCGTGCGCTGCGTCAATTCATGAACTCTCTGCAGGCTCTGATCCGTCATCGCGCTTAATGTCATCCGAATGTCGCAATGCTTCAGAAAAGCCTTATAATCCTCCCCGAAACTCTGCTTGATTTCTTGACGCGTGTTTTCTACCTGATACAGTCTCCGCCGGCTGGCGCTTTCTTTAGTGACCGGAACGTCGAATTCCGGCTTTGATAACAGTTGCTTGTATTCTTCGGCGTTCAGGACCCGCACTTCGGGGAGAACCGTCCGCACCTGTTCGAGCTCAAAGGGAGAATCATCCACGAATAGAATGCTATCGGCGCCCAGATTTATTTGCTGGATGATCGACGCGACCGATTCACTCTTTGGATTCCAGGAAATCTGAGGAAATAGGAAATACTCCGCGAGGTTCAAGGACTTCAAGACTTCCATTGCATCCGTGGGATTGTTCTTGCTTGCCACAGACTGCAAAATTCCCCGACGATCCAGTTCCTCAATCACTTCGCGGATTCCTGGCTTCAAGCGAAGCTTGGACGGTCCGTCCTCGATCAATACGCCGTCCCAAAGTGTGTTGTCCAAATCCCAGATCACACATTTGACCTTGGGCGCGCTTTGGGACTTTTTTTCGGGTAAAGCGATTTCCCGCACGAACTCCATGATTCCGAAATATAGAGTCGTACCGTCCGGCACATCATTCGGAATCAACTCGAGATTGAACGGTTCCTCCAGCGGGATAACCTCGTTGATCTCCTGGAAGGGAGTCGTGATTCGGTTGAATCCTGGTCGTACCTCAAGTAGCGCTTGATAAGGAAAATTGCGGGCGGAGTTTTGGGAACGGACGGTCAACGAGAGACCAATCGATTTTTGGCCAGGGTTGTAGCATTCCAGCATAAACGACGAAGGTTTCGTTGCCGAGGGGCGAGCCGCCAGGGCGACACGCTTCTTGAAAGAGTACCTTTTCGCAGACGCAAAATCCTTAAGCGGGGTCGGCATGATCAACGTTTGAATCACCGATCCAACCCGACGGTCGCGGCTTTCGATCCGGTCGGCTTCTCGAATAGTGCGAAGAGAGATGTTGCCAACGGTCCAGAGTTTGCCCCACTGCTTGAAGCGGATTTTCAATAGATAGCCACCCAGGGCGCTTCTCGAATCAATGCGAACCATACCATCAGTAAATCGCCTGCAGTTTCCGCCCGGGCGGGCCTCATACAAATCGCATGTCGTGTAACAAGTCGGCCAGACACATTCGGTGCAGTGCTCACCCCAAGGAAGCACCGTCCGCATCGAAACGATGTCGTGAGAGGCAGAGAACGCCCCTAACACTTCCATTGGTATTTGATCCACGCCCTCGACTTTGGAGTTTATTTCGCTTTCGTACATATTCGTAATCCACACCGATACATTTGACAGCCTAGGGCTTTGAATTTATCGCGGCTTCGAAAGAGAAGAAGACTCCTCTGGTAAGAAGGGCCCTGGGAACTGCTCGAGCCGCTAGCAGCCCTCAGGCGTGCACTTCGTCATATGGCCGATTGATCCAAAGTAAAGAGGCTGATGCACTCGTTTCCAAGCCACACGTTTCGATTTGCACCCAGTTTGCCGAAAATCTGTCGAGTGAGTTTGTACAATGACTCCTGCGAAAAAAGACGATACATCCCCGGAATGGGCGCGGCGTATCGAAATTGAGCTTTCGGCTGCAAACTATATCTTCCAAGAATCTTCTCAATTTCAGAAAAGGAAACGGCATTCAAAGCGTACGTGGTCGGTCTCACAACGCTCCATAGCTTGTAGAAGCCAGAAACCATCTGACTCAACTTATGACGTGAATCAGTGCACTCGACAATGATTCTACCGCCAGGCTTCAGCAGCGAGACCATCTTCCCAACGAAATCAGCTGGAGACGGCACATGAGCCAAGACACCAATACATAGGATCAGATCAAACGACTGGAGTTTGAACTCAGTTTTCATGAAATCTTGATTGACGGTTTCGACGTTTTCAGCGATGCCCGCCGGGACTTTGGATTTCGCGATGGACAGCATGCTGCTCGAAAGATCCACCAGCGTGATGCGCGTCGTTTCTGTAAGCAGGGGCAAGGATATCGAGCCGTCTCCACACCCGATATCCATCATTCGCATATTTCGAGAGTCTTTGACTAATTCCTTTATAGTTTCCGCGCGAATTCGAATTTCAAAGGCTCTGCGCGTCAAATATCGCTCAGGCTTTTCAAAAACTGCCTGAACGTGATCCACTTTAGTGACCATCGCGACTCCTGAACCTGCGGTAGGACAATGTTTCATACTCCTTCAAGTAGCCGGGACGACCGAGCGTTCTGAGCAGCTTTAACTTGCGCAGCCACTTCCACCGAAGCTTAGCGCCCACTTGAAAAAGGCAAATCGTTTGCTGAGCATCTAGTATATGACGTGATTCTTTTTGGCAATTGGGCAAATTCCACACATGTGCCGAGTCCGGGAAGCCCGTCCTGGGGATCACCTCCAGATAGTCTGCATCCCGAAGAGGCGCCTCAGCTGCTGACCGCGTATGTAGGCAACGTAGTCCCGCTCCTTCACGCGTGGCGGTTGAGTCCAATGAGCCTTTAGAAATCCGTAGAGATATGCGGCCGAGCCGATGACGTATGGTTTCTGAGTGATCCGACGAACGCAACTCGCCATTACGAAGAGGGGGTGATAGCCGGAAACGTAGCAAGCCATTCCGAGCTTTACGCGGTTAGGCAGAAGTCCGTCGGCCGTTCCGGTGAACCGATGATGATGAAGATGCAGATCCGTAAACGCGTACGTCTTCCACCCTAGCATGTTGGCTTTGACTTCATCGATCGTGTCCCACCCCGGGGCCGGCCAGAGTCCGCCAATACCTTCCCAACAGGCTTTCTTGTAAATCTTTGTGGCCCCTCGCACGTGGAAGCGCGGATTTTCTTCGAGCTTCATGTGTCCAGAGATATCGTGATGGATTTCTCCGCCGCCGATCCCCAGCTTGGGGTCCTTACGAAAGTACTCGAAGCATTTTTCGAAATAGTCTGGAGCAAAGCTCAAGTCTCCATCGAGCTTGACCAGGAAATCCCAGTCTTTGCATTGCAGCGTATTGTATCCGTCATAAAACGCTTCCATTACGCCGCCGCCGGACTTTCGGAAACCTCTGTTCGCTCTGTGTATCACGCGGATCCACGGCACTTGAGCCGCGACTCGATCAAGGATTTCACCGGTCCGGTCGCTAGAACCGTCGTTTACGATCACCCATTCGGAGGGGAGAATCGTCTGCTGACGGACACACTCGATGGTCGCTTCGACAAAATTTTCCTCGTCACGCACGGGGGTGATGATGACGTATTTTGGATTCATCGAGATGCCTTGATAGGTGGCCAGACCAAATCAACGATCTGTATTTTGAGTTGCTCGCAACGCGGCGTGTCTATTGGTTACGAATACCCGCAAACGGTAGCCCGCGTATAAGAGTACCAACATCAGAGCGAACAAACACGCTAGTACCTGCGTTGGTGTTAGCTTGTGCTCATTATAGAAACGGATGAAAGCCAACCCAACCGCAGCCTTCGACAAGTAATTATCCCGGAAATCCGAAGCCATTCGGAGAAGGTAAACGACAGTGGAATCTTTCGCAATACTGATCGAAGCCAGATCCAAATCGTTTTTGTATTGGATGGCGGCACAACGAGTTTTGCCCATCGCGACCGGGATCGCGAAATTCAAATAACCGTCTTGGGGTTGATACGGAAAGTTCTGCCCGTCCACAACAAGTGAATTTATGGCGTGGCTGCCGTCTTCCTGCTTTCGCACGTAATAGATGGAATCCCGCCCGGAGGCGTTGTCCAGGCAGATGTTGCCGGAAAACGCCAGAACGTCGTAATTGGAATCGTCCCTCAGTTTTACGACGTACAGGTGTCTGACGATGTCTCCCAGGCCGCGCCACTGTGTATCCGGTTCGAGTTTGTTTACCTCATCCGCCGTGATATTGAACGCAGCAACGCCTCCGGCAAAATCTTCGGAATGGCCGTAAAAGAATAATGGGTTGCCGAGGAATTCGTTTATTGCGACGTACGCTTTCGGAATCGGCGCGGTCACCGAATAGCGGCGGATACTTGGAAAATCCGCGAACGAGAGCGTTACAGGCCGCAGAACAAATAGGGGATCCGCCGGGTTCTGAGCATTCTGCGGGACATTCGTCGAGTTAACTGTGGCCAGATAATTGTAAGTCTTGAGTGCATCCAACGTCTGTTCCGGAGCGATACTGTGGGGAAATACCATCACCTTGTCGTACGGAATTCCTGTAAGTGCCTGAAATTTATCCATTCTGGCCAGTGATTGTTTGAGGTCGGCAATCTGATAAGCCAGAGGCTTGCTCCGATAGTCTGTAAACTCTTTGTGATCGTGATTATCGCCGTGAACCGAAATCGAGAATCGGTCAGGATGGCTTCGAAAAAGCGACACGACCTCCGGGTCGCTGCGATCGTAATTCCATGGGATAAAAGCGATTGTGGTGTGAAAGTTGTGCCTCTCCATCTCGCCTAACAGACCTTTATAGTCCACATAGCCATAGGGCTGCCGCAGCCACGGATCGTCGATTGTAAGGTTTGCGTAATAATGAACCGGGTGCCAGCCTCGCTCGCGAGCGCAGGTTCGAACGAACATCATTTCAGGAGCAACTCGGAGAAAAGCGCTTACAACTCCTTCTCCATCCATTAACTTTTCGTCTAGAGATACGGCAGTTGCCACGAATACTTTCTCTTGCTGGACCGTGGTCTCGATGAATACCGGGGACACTTGATCGTCGTGCCGTACACTCGTTATCGGCAAGACCGAACTGTTTTCGGCCAGTTCAAAGTACGATAATCCTCGGATCTGAAGTGGAATTTCGAGATCTGCCAACTGCCAAGTCAGTTCGTCAACTCGGCCAAAGATATATTGCGAACGAACCCCGCTTTCCAGGCGTCTGCATCCAAGGGCAGCGCCCCCAGACCAGGTTCTCAACAGAATTGGGTCAACGTCTGGCGTCACCCCTAAAATTAGTACGGGTACGCTGCTTCCGCCTTTACGACGTGTTCCTCGCAGCAGGTCGTTCTGATTGATGAAGCCCAGGGAATTTGCAGCAATTACGACTCCAACGTTCTCTTCCCGCTCGACGGCCTTGCTGACCGCAATGCCGTCGTTGGTGGAAGCGACCACGACGATTTTGAGGCTCAATCCATAGAAGTCGGTGGCTGTTTGCAGCTGTGTTTGCTCAGTAGAGGAGCCTCCGGGCGAGTGAACGAAAACGACTTCCGCTGCGGCAAAGCAGCACGATGTCGAAATCAGGACTAGGAAAAACACCAGCGAGAAAATTCGAAGTGCCCCAATCGCGGTTTTGCCGAATCGTTGCGACATTACAACTTTCGAGCCGTCGAAATAGTCACGTAGTCCAAAACACGGCTCCACGCGTCGGTCGTAGGGAAGATTCGAAAAATTGGCTGTCATTCTCATCCAAATCATCGGCCGACCAACCGGCAAGGACAACTCGAGCTGCCCGCGTCACCGCAACCTCGAGCACGCTGCAATCCCGTAGCGGAAGCAAACGCCGTGGAACTGAGGGAATTCAGTCGGATTTCTCGAATCAGCTGGAAGTACCCGTTCCGAGGTTTAAGTAACACCTCTTGCAATCCCATAAACTTGTTCTTCTGAAATCTCGTTTAGGCTAGTTGGTTTCCAACGCCGCACTGTAGGCCCGCAGCAGATTCATCTTCTCGGTTTCCCAGTTCAATCCGTCTTCGATCCGCTTACGCCCGCTCGCGCCGAGTTGCTGACGCAATTCGCTACTATCTAATAGTCTGATAATTTGCTTGGCGAGCTCGACCGGATCGTTCGGTAGCGCGTATAAAGCTGCAGGCCCTGCCACATTGCGCCCCTCTTTCAAATCGAAAAGCACCACGGGCAAACTAAAAGCCATATACTCAAAAATCTTGATCATGGTCGAGTTATCGTTCATCGCAGTCTTCGGGTCGGGTGCCACCCCGATGTCTGCGTTGGACAGATATTTGATCACTTCCTCGTGGGGAACCTGGCCAGTAAGAAGCACGTAAGAATCTAACTCTTTCTTGCTGACCATTGCACGCAACTCAGGGAGCATCGTACCCCCGCCGATAAGCACGAATTGCGCATCCTGACGGTTCTCGCGTTTTACAATGTGCTCGATTGATTCCACTAAGAGGTCCAGGCCATCCTGCCGCGCCATGAAACCTACGTACACCACTAGCAGCGGCTTCCCACGCTTAAGCTCAGGTCGAACGGGACCGCGGCGCAGTGAATTAAGGTCGGGACAGTTTCGTACGACAAACACTTCCTCTGGACGCTTTCCGCCCCGAGTAACTGCAACTTCCTTGAAGGATTCATTGGTGGCGATGGAAACTTTGGCGACCCGGAACGAGCATTTTTCGGCGAGGCGGGTGAACGCTCGAAGCAGCGCATTCCCCCTGCCGAACTTAGCCTCAAAAACCTCGGGGGACAAATCGTGATGATCGAA
Source organism: uncultured Acidobacteriota bacterium (assembly GCA_963748395.1). Classification (GTDB taxonomy): domain Bacteria; phylum Acidobacteriota; class Terriglobia; order Acidiferrales; family UBA7541; genus Palsa-295. The sequence continues at coordinate 226,294 of CAVVIP010000003.1, forward strand.
TATATATCGGACGCCGAATGGTTTCAAAATCAAGCCCATCAGGAAAATGGTGTCAGGTGGATTGCAACCCTGCAGGATGCGGAATCTCCTTTGGGTGAACACCTTCAGGACGAGATATAGCTCGGCAGCCAGAGCCACTCCATATTCCAGGAAATATCCAAGTGTGCCTGAAGCTTCCCATGCGCGATGACGATAAATATGCACCCCATCCAGAAGCTCGTAATTGGCGGTGCATGATTTCTTCCCCTTGGGACAAATGACGGAAACCACGTATCCCGCGTCACGGAGTGCGCACGCCTCGCTCCATACGCGTCTATCTACCGGCACAGGCAGATTTTCGACGATGATGCAAATTGATATGGGCTTGCTGCTACTCATACTCGACGGCCCGGTCTGCTGATTTGAGAATTTCACCTTTCGAGCTTGTCGTGATTATGCGAGATCCCTTTCCACGTACTGCGCAGGAAGTGCCCACAAACTTAACACGACAAGATAACATCCAGCAGCTCATTGAGAAACTCGTCGCCTGTGATCTGTTCCACAATGATAAAGCGGCTGCCGGCCGACCGACCGATTCTGTGCCGGATGAATGCCAACCTAATTCGCCACAATCCGCAGGTATCGTGGCCCGAATTTGTCATCTGCGGGACCTGTCACACATTCCTTCTGCGGTTAAAATTGATTCCCTTATCGCAAGTACATAGATGTCCAAGTTTTCGGTAATTCCGTACAGGTGGTTTGCAGGGATCGCGGAAAAGTTTGGCCACTCTCGCCATTTGATGTCGCCCTGTAAGCGCTCATCAATTGCTAGCGATTCGAAATCGGCAGGTTTGCTCTAGGGTTGAATTGACGCACTCCGACAGATCATGAACCAGCTCGTGACTAGGAATCACAACACGATTCAGGACAGAGGACTGTGCAGTGGATAGACTCGGCGCATCCTGTATCAAAATCAGCTAACTTAAATTGTCCCTGAAGGAGCAAAACCAAGTCCGACGATTACTCGTCGTATGCGGCTCGGCATCTGGTCCAACGGCATGACTTTTACGAGAAGTCGCAGCGAGTGAGCAGTACACACCAAAGCTGCCAATGTTCCAAGGGCGGCGGCCCAAAACAGCGGTAGTACGAAGGACCCGCCGAACACCAATGCAATCAAAAAAAGACAGAGCAAGCCAGCCTGTTTGTTCTCCCGCGACCAACGAAATCCACTGAGTCGATGCACGATCGGGTATATCAGGAAAACATGGAAGACATACGATCCGAAGAACGCGATGCCCGCTCCGTTCAATCCGAAGGCTGTGACGCAAACCCAAGCCAGGCCAACGCTGACGACCGCCCAGGTTACCTCGCAGAATACTAACAGTCCCGCCCTGGCCTTTGCCATGATGATGAAACCGAGCGGCCAGGTAATCACTTGCAGTGTTGCCCCGAGACATACCCAGCGCAGAATCCCCAGCGATGCCCCGAACTTGGCGCTGTATAGGAGTGAGATGAGCACCGGTGCGAAGGTGAGGGTTCCGATCGCACCCGGGCCTGCCAACAGCAGGCCTACCAGTGCTTGTTCATTCACCAGACGGTTGCAACGCGTATTGTCATTGGCTGCCGCGGTGAGGCGTGGATAAAAATCCGCCGCCATAGCCTGTAAAATGAACCCAACATAGAGCCCACCGAGAGTCCAAGCAGACTGGTACAAACCGGTGCCGGCGATGCCAACTTTGCGCAGTATCATGATTCGAACCGCGTAACTGACCCCCATCGCCATCAAGCCACCGGACATCAATGCGAAGCCGAGCTTCAAGAGCATAGCGGCTTCCTGTCGCACTTGAGAAAACGTTATGGAAGGAGCCTGGACCCGCAGCTTCCTGCTATACCACCAGGAAGTAAGGATCGCCATCCCGGCGACGCCGATGAGGGAAGGCACCACACCGTTTTCGCGAAAGAAATACACCAAGGGGATGCCGATTACGGCCCCGAAGACCGCGCCATAGACGCTCATTTTGGCGAGATCAGCTATACGCCGCCTGCCTTGGATCAACGCTCCTTGACCGTCCGATATCAATTGCAGGAACACTGCGATCGACAGCAGGCACACGGCTGCTACGTGTTGATCGTTGCCAAAAGTCAGCTTGGACACTGGGCGGGAAAACAAAACAAGCAAGCCGGCCCCCAGCGCTCCAAGGAAGATGGATGTTCGTCGCAGGACCGCGGTCGTTAGGGCGATCCTATCTGTGTCGCCCGAACCGACTGCCTCCGCGATCTGGCGTACACCACTACTGTTGACACCCATCCCAGCAATGCTCTGAGTAAGGTTGACGATCGATCCATAAAGGCCAAACAATCCGAAGCCGGCCGGACCAAGCAACACCGCCATCGCCTTGGTACGGACAATTCGGACCGCGACGTTTACGACCGAAGAGCCACCAACTATTGCCGAGGACTTTAGGATCTGCCCATAGGTGTGCTTCTCCGTCGAAGCTGTCTCCGCCACCGGAGGCACAGGTTCTTGAGGAGGAGCTATGGATTGATCGTCACAGACGCTTGATGACATAGGTGGGCACCGGGAGAGGGGGGAATCGCTTTTCAGCAAATCAAACCCGAGCGGGGCTGACCGCCCTGCTGGCGATGGTTTCGATGGACTCGATGACGTAGTCCTGCTCGTCTTCGGTCATCTGATGGAACAGAGGCAGAATCATTGTGCTTTCGGTTGCGGCATTCGTCTCCGGCAATAGCTTCTCCCACCGGCTATCCTTGAACGGTCGTTCCCGGTGAATTGCCATAATGCCTCGGCGAGTGGAAACTCCGCGGTCGAGCATCTCCTGCATGAGCGCGTCCCTTCCAATCGGCGCCTCAGACGTTAGCCGCACGACGTACGATTGAAAATTGTGGCGCAGTCCCGCCGGTTGTGCCGGAGGCTTCAGCCATCCCAGCGATTGCAGCCGCTCGGTATAACGGCCTGCCAAGTAACGGCGGCGAGCCAGAAAACCATCCAGCCGGCCGAGTTGCACCAGTCCCACCGCAGCCTGCAGGTCCGTCATTCGGTAGTTGTAGCCGACTTCGTTGTACTCTTCAAAAACAATCTGACTTGCGCTGTGGCGAGCTACATCGGAGACGCTCATCGCGTGCTGACGCAGACCACGCAGTCGCGCTGCCAGCTCGGCATCGGCCGTCGTGATCATCCCACCTTCACCCGTCGTCAAGATCTTGCGCGGATGGAAACTGAAAATGGCCATCACGCCGTGCGGCGCACCGATGCGGCGACCGAGGTACTCCGAACCAATCGCGCAGGCCGCGTCTTCCACCACCGGCAGACTGTGTTTGCGCGCGACTTCCAGAATCTCGTTCATCGCGGCCGGCTGCCCCACTTGGTGCACCGCCAAAATCGCGCGAGTTCGCGGAGTAATGGCTTCTTCGACGCGTCGCGGATCGAGGTTATAAGTGTCGCGATCGATGTCAACGAACACAGGAGTGCCACCCGCATGCACGATGCAGTTCGCGGTGGCGATAAACGAGAAGCTCGGGCAGATGACTTCGTCGCCGGCGTGAATTCCCAGAGCCAACAAGGCCATATGAAGCCCAGTCGTGCAGGAGGAAACAGCGATCGCGTGCTCCGTGCCGACAAAAGCCGCAAATCCACGCTCGAATTCCGCTACACGCGGACCCTGGCTCAGCCAGCCGCTGCGCAGCGTTTCGACGACGGCTTCTTCTTCTTCCCGTCCGACGAATGGCCGGGCCACCTGGATCATCTTTCTAACAGCCGGGGGTGTCGGATTCACGACTGACACGGTGTCACCTCTTTTGTTCTGGCCTTCGCCGCAGCTCGCCACTGAATTAATTCACGCAGACCATTTTCGAGCTGGATTTGCGCGCGAAAGCCAAGCATTTTCTCGGCCTTCTCCACAGCGGCGCGACGCGCCGATACATTCGCCACTTTGCGAGCTTCCTGATACTCGGGTTGCAGATTGGAACCGGTCACGCGCAGCAGTAAATCGCACAACTGCTTCAAGCTGGTTTGAATCCCAGTGCCAACGTTGAACGCTTCATCCGTGACATCGGATTCGAGTGCCATCAGATTGGCACGCGCTACGTCCTCCACAAACACGAAATCCATGGACTGCAGACCATCCCCGAAAATGCGCGGCGGCTTACCCGCTTCGATGGCATCCAACCAGCGTATCAATACCTCGGTGTAGACTCCTTCCAGATCCATTCGCGGGCCGTAGACATTGAAATATCGGAAGGCCACATAGGGAAGCTTGACCGTCTCATAGTAAGCCCGCATCATTTGTTCGTTCGCGATCTTCCCGGCCCCGTACATCGTCCGGTTGTTAAAAGGATGCTTTTCGTCGATGGGGAGATACGATGGTTCTCCGTAGACCGACGCCGACGACGCCGCGATCAGTTTCTTTACCTTGTGCCGTACCGCAGCCTCGAGAATGTTCAGGGTTCCATCAATCAGGACTTCCACAGCTTCGCGCGGCTGCTCAGCGCAACGCGTGATGCGCAGTGCCGCCTGGTGGAACACATAGTCCGCACCTGCTGTCGCCCGGTCGACGGTGTCTGCGTCACGTACATCGCCTTCGATAACCTTCACCCCACCACGGGCAATAGCGTCCGCGAGATTGTCCCAAGAGCCGCGAACGAAATTGTCCAAAACCCGGACCTCGCTGGCTCCCGCGGCCAACAGTTGGTCCACAATCGTGCTGCCGATAAAGCCGGCTCCGCCAGTGACTAGAACACACGCGCCAGGGATTCGGTTCGCTGCTAGTTGATTCGTCTTGCTTGTTTCAGGAAATTTTTCCATTGGTTTCCAATTTTCGAAGATGTCGGCGTCCCTTGTCCGAAAGTAGATTTTATTGCTGCTCGACGGAGAAGACTAACTCTGCTTGTCCTTCCGCGAATGTAGGAATCGAGCAGGCACTCCGGCGACAACCGCATATTCCGGAACATCGTGAGTTACCACTGCTCCTGCACCTACGATCGAATGCGCGCCAACGTGCACTCCCGGCAAAATCGTGGCGTTCGTACCGATATCCGCACCGTAGCCGATGATGACCGGTTTGATCACCAGGTCGGTTGCGATGATCGGAATATCCAGGGGCTCACCACTGTGAGCCGAGCCCAGCACCTTGGCTCCGGGCCCCCATCCAACATAGTCCTCAATCACCAGATTCCGAGCATCAAAATAAGAGTGCGGTCCGATCCATACATGACTGCCGATGCGACAGGTGCCATCAAAACGTCCTTGGATCATGGTCTGCGCACCGATAAAGACGGAATCTCCAAACTCCATCGTTTCCGGATGCTTCAGCACCACCTCGGCTGCTACCTGCAGGCGTTGGCCAACCCGCCGGCACAGCGCGTGGAAGAGCGCTCGGCGCATTACGATATCGAACGGCCCTTCTCCCCCGCGAAAGCGATCAAACAGTGCTCGCAGGCCCTCAGGTGTGTGGGTGTCGCGTAACGAAGCCGCCAGGCCCTGTTCCCAAGCTGGATCCGGGCTAACAGCCTCGCGTCCGAAAACCGCTGTAACCGTGCGCTCAGCCACTAATTCGTCCTTGAACTGTTATTTATGCTGCACTGGAGCCCATCGAATGACTGAGAAAGAATCCGGTGCGTCAAACCTTCGCAAATCTTCAAACCGCAACCGCGCTCTTCATAACTCGTGCCGGATTGCCTGCTACCACGGTGTTGTCCGGGACGTCGTGAGTTACCACGCTGCCCGCTCCCACGATTGCGTTTTCTCCGATGGTCACTCCGCAAAGGATGGTCGCACTGGTTCCGATTGAAGCGCCTCGCTTCACTCGAGTTGGCACAACCTGCCAGTCAGCTTCCGTCTGCAATACTCCGCCGGAAGCTGTGGCGCGCGGGTACTTGTCGTTGATGAACGAAACGTTGTGGCCGACGAAGACTCCGTCCTCAATCACCACGCCTTCACAGATAAATGTGTGGCTGGAGATCTTCACATTTTTCCCAACGTGCGCGTTCTTCTGGATTTCTACGAACGCGCCAATCCGGGAGTCATCGCCGATCGTGCAGCCATACAGATTCACGAAGGAGTAGATTCCAACGTTTCGGCCCAGTTTGACGTCTGGGGCTATTCGACAGAATTCCACAGTCCCTCCCGTTGCGACGCGACTCCGGCGATCACTTCATTCGACAGCGGGGTCTGAATCTGCTCTGGCGAAGCAAGCTCCACCAGCCGGCCACGCTGCTTCATCGAACGGGTTGCCGCTTCCAGAATGCGCACGACGCGAAGCCCGGCGTGCCCGTCGGTGATTGGACGCTCGTTGCGCTCGATGCAATCCACAAAGTGCTGCACCTCACGCTGCAAGCCCTCGGTAGAATCCAGTTGCGGAGCGCACATGTCCCCGGAGCGATAGCCGATCATCATTTTGTACAGCGCTTCGGGATTGCCGTTGACCGTAATTCCCTTGTCGTAGACTTTGATCTTCTCGCTCGGTTCCATATCGTCGTACACGATCATCTGCTTGCTGCCGCCGATCATCGTCCGCCGGACCTTGACCGGTGAGAGCCAGTTGACGTTGATGTGCGCAATCATGCGGTCTTCGAAGAAGATGGTCAGGTAGGCGATATTTTCCGTACCGCCGGAAACGTGATTCATTCCGGTAGCCGTCACCGCGCATGGTCGGTTGGGCAATACGTAGTCCATGATAGACAGATCGTGCACTGCCAGGTCCCAGATCACGTCTACGTCATGCTGGAACAAGCCCAGATTGACGCGCGTCGAATCGAAGTAGTAGAGCTGGCCCAGCTTGCCCGCGTCCGTCATTTCCCGGATCTTGCGCACTGCTCCGGTGTAAACGAACGTCTGATCCACCATCAGAGTCAGGTTGCGCTTCTCTGCTTCTTCGATCAAGCGCATGCCTTGTTCAGACGTGGCGGTCATCGGTTTTTCTACCAGGACGTGCTTGCCCGCTCGCAACGCTTCCAGCGCGAGCTCGAAGTGGCTCGAGACAGGGGTCACGATCGCCACCGCGTCGATCGTTGGATCATTCAGCAGATCGTGGTGGTCCTGCGTGATGCGAATCCCAGGGCAGCGGCGCTCCGCCAACGCCAGCCGATCACGGCGGAAATCGCTGACAGCAGCCATCTCCGCGTTCGGGTTTTCGGCGAAGTTGCGGACCATGTTCGGTCCCCAGTAGCCATAACCAATCACGCCAACTTTTATCATTGTAGCTCCCATCGTGAAGTTCTTACAGTTAGAGCAAATTCGAAATCTCGAAACAGTTACCTCTGACACTCGGCTCGGTTCCCGCTCAAGAAGTCAGGGTTGCCCCCTCGCTTGCCGCGATTGCATCGCGGTCGTGCTTGGGGATTTCCAGCTGACCCTGGCGGGGCACCGAGAGCGGACCACCGGACGATTTGCTATCGATCATCGTCCGGTCGTCCGCCTCGAATACGGTTGCGGCTACGGTACGGTGTTGAACACTACGTCCACCCAGTAATTGGTCGAGTTGTAGGTGGAAGTGGGGAATGCACTCTTTGAGCCATAAATATAAACACCGTCCGGGCTTGTGCCGTTCGCAAGGGCCGTGAGCGGTATATTCGTGACAGCCGCACTAAAGAACTGCGAATTGAACGAATAGTGACCGACCGGAGCGTAGTAGGAAGCCACATAGGTCGTACCGGCGGTGACTGCAACTGGGCTGCTGAAGTTCACTTGCTGCCACCCTGAGGCGGTTTCGCCCGAGAACGTTGCGCTCGCCAAGAGAGTGCCGCTGGTGCTCCACAGACTGCCAATGTGCGTTCCGGTATTTGTCGAGGCCTTGTAAAAGCGTATGCCCGTGATATAGCCGGCCTGGCTAGATGTGAACTTCACGCCCAGGTTGACCGCACTCCCGTCTCCACTGTCGACATTGCCTGGAGTGGTAGAAGAGCTCCAGATGCTGCAGGGACATGTGCCCGGAGGGGGCGCGGTAGTGAACGTCCAGGTGTAATTCGCCGCCATCAGATTCCCACTGGGATCTTTCACTCCATTACTGCCACCGACAACTGTGGCGGTGTAGGTTGTGGAGTAAGCGAGTGCCGCCGTCGGGACGAGTGTCGCTGTCAGAGTTGTGCTGTTGTAAGTTACTGTGGCGCCCACCGAAGTGCCACCGCTGCTCAACGTGAAAGTCGTGGCGGTGATGGTGGAAGCGTTCATCGATTCATTGAAGGTCGCGGTCACACTGGTTCCCGTGGACACGCTCGTCGCATTGTTGGCCGGCGAGACAGTCGTGACCATGGGGTTGGGGGCCGTAACTGTACTGCTGTAGACGACGTCGACCCAGTAATTGCTGGAGCTGTAAGTGGAAGTTGGGAATTGGCTGCTCGAGCTATACGTATACACACCGTTAGGGCTGGTGCTGTTGGCAAGCGCTGTGAGAGGCAGGTTCGTGACCGCCGTGCTAAAGAATCCAGAGTTCACCGAATAGTGACCCGCCGGATCATAGTAGGAAGCGACGTACGTCGTGCCGGCTGTGATCGCGACCGGGGTAGTGAAATTCACTTGCTGCCACCCTGAGGCGCTCTCGCCGGTGAAGGTTGCACTGGCCAGCAGTGTGCCGCTGGTGGTCCACAGACTGCCAATGTGCGTTCCGGTGTTTGCCGTAGCCTTGTAAAAGCGTATGCCCGTGATCGAGCCAGCTTGAGTTGAGGTGAACTTCACTCCCAAGTTGACTGAACTCGCGTCGCCACTGTCCACAGTTCCAGGTGTAGTAGAAGAGCTCCAGATGTTGCAGGGACACATGCCCGGCGCCGATTGGGTAGTGAACGACCAGATATAACTCGAAGGGAGTAGGTCGCCGTTGGGATCCTGCACTCCGCCGGTTCCGCCTTCCACCGCAGCGCTATAAGTCGTCGAATAAGCCAATGCTGACGAGGGTGTAAGTGTCGCTGTGTTCGTAGAGCTGTTGTAGCTCACTGCAGCAGGCACCTGAACGCCGCCTTCGCCGCCAGAGACATTCGTCAACTGGAACGTGTTGGTGTTGATGGTTGAAGCGTTCATTGGTTCGTTGAAAGCAGCTGTGACGCTGGTTCCGATGGACACACTCGCAGCGTTGTTGGACGGGGACACGGTAACAACCGTTGGAGTCAAGACAACGTTCGCCAAAAAGGCCACGTCCACCCAGTAATTGGTCGCGAGGTAGCTGGAACTGGGGAATGCGCTCTTCGAGCTGTAAGTGTAAACCCCGTTGGGGCTCACACTATTGGCTAAGAATTGAAGTGGAGGGTTGGATATTCCCGACGTGGAGAAGAACGATGCAGTGTCGGAGTAGTGGCCCACTGGAGCAAAGTAGGACGCTACGTAAGTCGTCCCCGCCGTGATTGCGACCGGGGAGCTAAAATTCACTTGCTGCCACCCTGAGGCGCTCTCACCTGTAAACGTTGCACTCGCCAGCAGTGTGCCGCTTGTGCTCCACAGACTGCCAATGTGCGTTCCGGTGTTCGCCGCAGCCTTGTAAAAGCGTATACCCGTGATAAAGCCAGCCTGGCTCGAGGTGAACTTCACGCCCAGATTGACAGAACTTCCATCGCCGCTATCCACGGTCTGAGGAATTGTCGTCGAACTCCACATGTCGGTCTGACCGGTCAAGGTCACGGTGACGCCTGGACCGGGAGTTTCGGTATTCCCGCTATCATCGACAGCGCGGCTCTTGATATTTGCTGTTCCAGAGGAATCGGGTGACCAAACATAGCTCCAGCTAGCGCGTCCAATGGCGGGGTGCCACGTGTTTCCGCCGTCGCCAGAAACTTCCACGCCACCCACGACACCGCCTCCAGCATCAACCGCTGTTCCAGTAACCGTCACCACTGATCCGGCCTGCAACGTGGCTCCGGGCGCGGGCGAAGTGATGGTCGAGGTCGGGGCCGTCTGGTCGGTAGAGGCAGTTGCCGCGACCAAGCCAGCTTGCAATGATCCTGGTTGCGCGCCCATGTCGGCGAACAAGTTTACAGTGGCCTGCTGCATCCTGACGTCTGTCGGTGTATTCTCACCTTCGGGATCGTCATGATTCGTATTGAGACCGAACGGCCACTGAACGGTGCCGGCACCAAATACCAGCGCTCCGCTGGGAGCCTTGTACATCGTCATGTTATGGGTAGCGTTTCCTGCACCATAAGTTTCACCGTAATCCAGCAGAAGATCCGTAGTTAACGGGTAGGTAGATGTAGACAGATGAAACAAGCCCGCGGGGCGAAAACCGTTATCAAGATCCTCATCCCACTCGTATCCCAAGGTTCCGCCTGGCAGAGTCGCAGTTTGACCAGTCCCAAGAGTAGCGACGCTGGTATTGCGCCAGAAACGCATTTTGCCGTCGGCCTGGGGAACCAGGATTGAAAGATTATCGTTATCGTCACCCGGGCCATTCACCATGAAAATCGTGCCGTTCAGGGCATTCTCAGGGCGACCTCCATCTGCCGGCGGGCTGAAGCGCGGATCGCGCCACGTTCCAGTCCAAGTCGGTGGGTCGAGAGGGTCAATGACGGCGTTTGCGTACGTTTCCTTGTAGCACGCCAGGGTGCGGTAGGCGGTGTTGGTACCGTCGATGCTATTTTCCCAGCGCGTCTTCCAGAAACCCTCGTTACCGCTGAAAAAGGCCAGATTAACTCCAGCTGCCAGCGCAGCCTGCACAGCGGCGCGCTTGGGACCGGACCAATACTCGTCGTGGCCAACGGAAAGATAAATCTTGTGGTTGGCAATCAAGTTGGCGTTGCGCACTGCGTCTACGCTCGTAAAATAGCTGACGTCGTACCCGTTCTGCTCGAGCCATTGCACCATCGCAAATTCTGGACCGAATACGAAGCTCAAAGACTCCTCTTCGAAATCGCGAGTGTGAAAGGGACGGTTGTAGCTCACCTTGTAGGCGCGGTTGGTGATGTCAAAGAGCTCGGTCGGACCATAAAGGCTGTGGCCCACCGTAATGGGGTCCGGCGTCGAATCCGAAGATGGTTGCCACTCATTGTAGGCTTGCCAGGTCTCGTCTGAAGTCTGGAACAGCAGCTTGGACGTACTCGCGTCATTACGGACGATGAAAACGATGAGGTTTTGTCCCCCATTGTCCGTTCGAGTGAGCGTGACAAAATAGATCCCCGATACGGCCGTCGTGGGTACTTGCCATGAAGCCGTGATTGCCCAGTTGCCACAATCGACCAGGTTCGTCGTTGAATCAGTAAGGCAGGCAGGCTGCTTCTGAGGAAGTGTCACCGAAGGTGTGATGCTGGTCACATGGCGGGCGCCCATCCCGCCGTAATAGCCCATGCGGTAAATGTCCATGCTATATGCTTTAGCGCTGGAGTTGATCTTGAAATTAATGGTCTGCCCCAAATTCACGCTAATGTTGTCCGCGAACCCGACGATGCTGGGATCATCGGTATTGACGACCGGGATCCCACGTTGAGGCTGGGGTACCGGTGAGGCAGTTCTCAGCCACAATCGCGTTTGCCGGGCTGCTGCAGTTGCTCTGACCGAAGGCCGCTGCGCTCGAGAGCGTGAGACACAGGACCGCGAAGGCCGCCTTCAGGAGCAAACCACAGAGCTGCCGCCCATTCGCAGAATCGGCAGGCTGGTGCTGCTTTCGATTCGGTTCATTCATCATCTTGTCCTTTCGTTCTCCGGTTCCCCGGACCGTTGGACCAGCCTCTGCAGTTTGTTCAAAACCAAATGGGCGATGCTGGTTGCTAGTAGTTGAGTTGCTGGACATCTAATCTCCTTGATCTACGACGTGACACGTCGCTTTTGCGAGTGTCGCTCTAATGCGTGACTCGTTGATTCTTGTGAACTCTGCAAAACGGACATACGGCAATGCAGTCCGTTCTATTAATAGGCACCTTCACCCGAAAAAACTGCTCGGGGCGTCTTGAGAAGGATCTTGACATCCAGCCAGAGTGACCAGGCCCGGGCGTATTGCAAGTCCAGCCGCACCATCTCATCGAATGTCGTCTTGCTGCGCCCGCTCACCTGCCAGAGTCCTGTGATTCCCGGCTTCATCTCTAAAAGCCGGCTCCGGTGCCATCTGTCGTAGGAGTTGAACTCATACGGAACAGGAGGTCGAGGTCCCACCATGGACATCTGCCCTATAAGGACATTGAAGAACTGAGGGAGTTCATCGAGACTGGTCTTCCGCAAAAACCTTCCGAACGGCGTGATCCTCGGATCATTCCGAAGTTTGTAAACCGGCCTGCTGTTCGCATCTTGGATCGCGGCGTCAGGCTTTGCCGAAATAAAACTAGTGACATAGTCCTGGTGAATCTTGTGATCGCTGCCGAAGTACATCGAGCGGAACTTCAGGAAAGTGAAGCTCGTGCCGTACTGCCCAATGCGCTGTTGGCGGAATAATACCGGCCCTTTCGAAGTCAGCTTGATCCCTATTGAGATCAACGCAAATAACGGTGAAAGCAGAATCAAAGCCATCGCGCTACCGACGACATCCATCACGCGTTTGATCGTGCGGGGGAGCTTCGTAAAACCGTTAACTCTCAGTAAATCGGGATAAAGCTTCCAATCCGCTGCGCAATCCGACCCTTCGCAATTCCACTTCTCAGGGAATTCATGGAAGGAAATATGAATTTCGTTAATCTGCCTTAGTGTCAGCTCCATTCGCAGAGCGGCGCCGACCCGAGCCTGCACCGCATTTAATACTGTCTCTAGATCTCCTTCCGTAGGGCCGATCTCGGTAAGGATGACACCAACAATCTTTCCCTTTTCGTACCATCCCCGTATATCGGTCTCTCTTATTGAACCCGCGACCGCAGATGCTAGGTTCATCAAAACCTGTTCTCGCGCCTCCGGCTCGGGGACTCCCTGGGCATCGAGCAGCATCAGAACAAACTGTCGCCGGGATCGCTCCGTCCTGCGGCGCTCGAGGGAAAGCAATCGGATGAAAGACTCCTCGGCGAGGAAATAGCAGTGCTGAGCGTCGGCAGAGCCGGTTCTTCCAAAGTCGTTCGTTGTTGGTTCTCGAAGATCGACTGTGCCGCTCAAAAGTTGATTCCTCCTAAAACCTTCTCGACCACCGCGTGACTCGCCTGAACTAAGTGCTGCACTCTTCTTGTGCGCAACGGGCTTCCCAAATCGGGCAGGGAATTTGGAGCTAAATGCTGCTACCCACGATGTCAATCGCGCGCATTACCATTATCGAGGCCCGCTTCTTCGATACGTTCCGGCGGATTTCCGGATACGACTTGTTGTCTGCCACGCGAACGAAGCATTCCTGGCCCGATTTTTCTGGAACGACTTGCACTGAAACAGTGAGATTCGATGCAAACTTGTGGTCGAGATTGACCTGCAAGGCGGACATAATCTTGGCTTGCAAGATTTCGGTTATGGCCCCGATTTGATCGGGATTGAGTTCCGTGAATATAACTGCGAGAATCGAGCCTTCCTCGTACCAGCCGATGATGTCGGTCTCCCGAGTCGCAGCGGAAACAACAGACGTGAGCCGCTCGATGAGTGTCGCGCCACTCCCGTTCTTGTGTACCGCCTGCGAGTTAATGAGCATCAGCGCGAAAGGATTGCCCGATCGTTCGGCTCTTCGACGCTCGAGCGTCAGGATCGTGTGAAACGCTTCTTCTTTGAGAACGCCTTCCCGGTTCGCTGACAGGCGGCCGAAACGCGACCGGCCATTTCTCTGGCGTACAACTTCTACCGGAGCGCTGATCCTTGAATCGTTTTCTCTCATACTGGTTCCCTTGTCCTCGAAGCGTGAAGGCTTCAAATCCGTTAGAGATTCCCAAAACGACTGCAAAAACTGAGAGAGCTTGTAAGTTTCAATCACCGGATTAGGCGACTTCGCTTTGCGGGAACGCATAAGACGTGATCGGCTCCAATCCGGCGGATCGCAGAGAGCCAACAGCCTTCACGCAAGACCGGTCAATCTCCAACGCGACGGAGCGCCGCAACAGCGATACCGACACCACGATCCGGTCATTCCCTTTTACGTTGATCAGGATTCCTTCCAAGCCCTCCAAAGCATCGCTGTCGATCCGAACTCTTTGGCCGACTTCCAGGTAGGGCCAGGGCTCGGCTTGAAAACCGGATGAGACCACTGTCTGAATGGCAGCGATCTCAGCATCGTCTACCGGAAGTGGCACGCGGCCACGTCCGACCACTGCGATCACACCCGGAGTCATCACGATCGGTAACCGTTTCTGAGTATCGAAGCGGCAAAATACGTAGCCCGGAAATAGGGGTGCGGCTATCTGCTTGACTCGTTGAGCCCACTGTCTCTTGGTCTGATAGGTGGGAAGAAAGGTTTCATATCCCTTGCCAGCTAGCAGCAACGCCGTCGAATTCTCCCAGCGAGTTCGGACCTGAAGAGCAAACCAGCTCTGGTCACCCGTTGCAGAACTCGTCATAAATTGGCGGCTCCCTTTGGAACTTTCGATCCCGAAACTATGCGTCGGCGGCTATCTAGGCTACCGCCATTATTGCTACATCCTGCAGTCTTCCTTATCGCAACTAGCCTGCCAGACTCGCATCAGAAAGGCCGTGCCGTGGGAGGGCTGTATAGATTTCAAGCTACTGATAAATAAAGGCTTAGTACATCTGTCTTACGTTCCTCTCCCGACCTAAGGCGTACCAGTACGTCGATCGCGTGCAAATTAGTGAAAACCATTTCCATCATTTGCCAAGAGGGTTCCTTAATTGGAAAGCAATGATTCGACTAGTGGAGGCTATCTGTAACATGTTTAATGTGTTACAAGGCCAAGATGGCCTGAGGATCGTCGTCCAGCGGGAAAACTGAGGCGAACCGCCCGTGCGCACAAGAGAGATTCGCTGCGCCTGGGCTCTCTTCCGGCTTGGAACCATTCTCAATTTGAGAAACAATCACAGGATACTTAGTGTTTTAATATCAATAAGATACAAAGAATCCCACGCGGGCGCAAAACCACAGCGGGACTGCGTATGAGTGATCGGGCGGTATACCCTCTCAGCGATCGTCGATCATAGTCGAGTTTTCGCGGCGTCCAAGACTGGATCGTGTTACAACGGAAGTCTGCCCGTTGCGGGGCCTCCGATTCACCGTGTGCCGTACTCATACGGATATTGAGAGTAGTAGGTGTGAGATTCCTTCACGGCGTTGAGTACCACTCCAACCACGTTCCGTCCTCGCAACTCATGAGTTGCCCTTTGTGCTGTTTCGATCGGCGTCAAGCCTGCGCGGGCAACCAGGAGAACCCCATCGCAGAGATCGGCGAGAACGCTTGCGTCTGCCACGTACAAACACGGCGGCGAATCTAGAATTACCCAGTCGAAAACAGGCATCACGCGATCCAGCAGCGTCCTCAAGCGGCCATTCGAAAGCAGTTCGCTCGGATTGGTCACCTGATTCCCGCCGGGAATGAAACACAAGTTACCTTCCAATCCGTGCTGGATGATGGCCATCTCGTCAACTTCTCCCCTCAGATAATCGGTCAGACCAGGCGAGGGGGGGGCGCCTAGTGGAACGTGCAGACGAGAGCAACGCAAGTCCGCGTCAATGATAAGCGCGCGACGATCCGGCTGGCGCACGATTGCCTGAGCGAGATTGTTGGTGACGAACGTCTTGCCTTCGGTAGGCATCGAGCTGGTCACTAGCAGCGTGCGTAGCGGCTGCGAAGCACGCATCTGGTATAGGCGTGATCGCAGCGTGCGAAATTGCTCAGATCCGTGCGTCGTCATCTCGGGATTGATGAACACGTTGACGTCGGGGTCCAGATGCCAGTGCGGATGAGCGCAATGTTTTCGCAGATCGTCAAAGCGCAAATAGCCGGCAGAATGCGCAACCACCGCTTCGGTTGGGAGGAAACGCCCTCCCTCGTTGTCCAGTGCTCCGGCCACTGGCGTTTCGTCGCTCGTTGTCGGCGGGGTCGTTAATACTCCGGCCGTGGCTGATTGCCCAGCGACCCTTTCCTGTTCGGCTTTCTTAAGAGCTTCGTGAATGCGACTCATGGTTTCCTTTCGTGCACGGAGGAAGACGGAACGATATTGGCCTCGCGCAATCGATTTAGTAACTCATCGAGATTTTGCAGTAACGTTTGTGTGTCCACGGATCGGCCCGTTCCCTGTGCAATTGGACCTGCCAGGATCGGCTCAATTTCATCGAGCTGGAACTCGCGCGCCACTTCCTCGACCAGATGAGCCGGGACCGGGCGAAGGTGATCAACGTAGGCATTGATCAGCGCGTGCTCGCACAACAAGTTCACTACACGGGGAATCCCGCGGGAATACAAGTGCACGGTCTGAATCGCTTCCTTGGAGAAAATGGGCTCGCCGTTGGCTCCCGCGATGCGCAGCCGCTCTGCGATGTATCCAAAAGTCTCTTCGAGCGTAAGCGGGGCGGTGTGGCAGCGCAGCGTGATTCGCTGGCGAAGCTGCCGCAGTTGAGGAAGTTTCAGTTTCTCTTCCAGCTCCGGCTGGCCGGTCAAGACGATCTGCAATAGTTTTTCCGTCGATGTCTCCAGGTTGGTCAGAAGGCGTATTTCCTCCAGCACCTGCAGCGACAGATTTTGCGCCTCATCAATGATCAGCACCGCGGTCTCGCGCGCGCGGTATCTTTCAAGCAGCCAGTGATTCAATTTCAGCAGCACCTGGCTCTTGTGTCGCGATTCAACCGGAATTTCAAAATCGGCCATCATAAAATCGAACAGCTGGCTTACATTGACCTGAGAGTTGAAGACAAACGCCGTCTTCACGCGTTGGCCGCGCAGCCAATCCAGCAGCCGGTTCAAGAGCGTGGTTTTGCCGGTACCCACTTCGCCGGTCAGCAGAATGAAACCCTTGCGATTTTGAATGCCGTAAGTCAGACCGGCCAGCGCTTCCTGAATTTGCTTGGTCAGGAACAGATAGCGTGGGTCCGGATTGACGTTGAACGGGCTTTCCCGTAGTCCAAAAAATTTCTGGTACATATCTCGCTTAGGCCCTCGCGCCGAGTTCTACGGCGTCATCCGCCGACTTCAGATTCACAGCTCTCTTTCCCTTCTTCGACGTCATTGGTTCGACATCCGGCACCATTGCGAGCACCGGCAGTTTCAACGCAAACTCCACGTCCCTCTCTGTCTTGAGCGACGTATCCTTCATCTCCAGAAGGAATGCCAGACCCAGACCCAGCGCCAGTCCTCCGCCGAGACCTCCCAACGCAAACAGCGGGCGGTTCGGAAACGAAGGTTTGTCCGGCAAGTTTGCAGGATCCAGTACGCTGAATTGCTCGCCCTGCTGCTTGCGCTCCAGGTTCGCGGCCATGGCCGAATCGTCGCGCTTCTTCTGCAATTCGTTGTAGGAATCGAGCGCCGTCTGATAGCCGCGGGTCAGTTCCTTGTATTGCTGTTCGACTGCCGGACTGGATTGGACGCGTTGCTGATACAAATCAATCTGTTTTCTGACTTGTTCCTGCTCCTTTGATTTCGCTGCAATCATCACGTCATCGTTGTGGACTTGGGCGCGCAGCTGCTGAATCTGTGCGGGCTCGACAGTGGTCTTGGGCGCCTTGCTGCTACCCTGTGCCTTGTCTTGCCCGTCACCTTCAGCGATTTTCTTCTGCAGGACGGCGATGTCGTTCTTCGCCTTGATTACGTCCGGGTGATCGTCCGTGTAGCTGGATTGCAGCGTCGCAAGGTGCGCCTGCATCGCGATGAGCTGCTGTTCTAGCGTCTCGGGATTGTGTCCCATCTGGCTCGACTGCCAGGCAGCTACTTGCTGCGAAAGCAAGGATTGGGTAAAGGTCTTGTCCTGCTGCGCGCGTGCCAGCGCCTGAGTCGAGGCATCCAGCTGCGAAGTAAGACCGCTAAGCAGATTCAAATTGGTCTGTTCGTCATCCGGTAGTTCACCAATGTGCCGGCTTTTGAAAGCGGCAAGCTTTGCGTCCTGTTCGTCCAAACTTGACTTGGCAGTGGCCAGCTCTTGCGCTAAAAATTGTGTCGTCACCTCGGTGTGTTCCTGTCGCAAACGAATGCTTTGTTCGATAAACATTGACGTGACCGCCGTGCAGATTTCCTGCGCGTTCCGCGCGTTGTCCATCGTCACGGCTACCGTGAATCCTGGCAATTGCTGCGCACGCGTCTCTGCCATCGCTGCGACTGGCGTCACGTCGATCGCTTTTTGCAGGCGCAATACAAGATCGTCCATGGATTTCCGGTTCACATCCTCCGGATACAAATTGTATTGCCGGATGATCGGTTCCAGCCGTGATCGGCTCAGAATTTGCTGTTGCATGCTGGCAAGTCGCTGGTTGAGGTCGGTCGAGTCCAGTGATTTCACGATATCGCTAGAAACAGTCGGTTGCTGAATTAAGACGAGCGTCTGCGACTTGAACTTTTCGGGCAGAAAACGTGAGACGCCATATGCCAATGGCGGTCCTATCAGCGCCAGCACCACAATCAAAACCCAACGGCGCCGAAGCATTGTGATGTAATCTTCCGGTGTTAGTTCACGCTGAACCATTCCATCCTCTTTCGCCGAACTTCGACGTAGTTACGATCTCTTAAAATGGGATCGGCTGTTTATGTACTTGCACGCCAATCGCGATTTGATTGCGAATCAAGTTGCTCGAGCAGCTGCTACCTACGCACCCATTCGTGCTGTTGTCCTGGTATTGCAACTGATAATTCGCGAACATGTCCAGGGAGCGGCCGAACGGATGCGTCACATTCGCGCCCGTGAACCAGTAACTGTAGGTCTGCGCCGACGTCGTGGTTCCCACCGCAATCCCGTTGTTCCGGGAATATCCCACGTTCCACGAGACGTTAAACGTGCGTGAAACCTGCTGGGCCAAGGTGCCGGTGACAATATCGGTCTCCGCTCCCGCGAGCACGCCGGAGCCGCCGGTGATTCCGTGGTTGTAAGTGGCGCTCAGCAATGCGCGACGAAGTTGATATCGCAGCGACGCATTCAGCGTCCAGTACAGCGCCGATGTAGAACCGCCGGTCGTCGGCGAAGAAGTAGAACTGGTTATTGGGGTATTGGATGACACGAACTGCGGGCCCGCGGCGATCTGAAATGCCAGACGCCCGGTAACTCGCCGGCCGTAGGAACCCTGAATCGTATTCAGGTTAATCGACTGATTCTCATCTTGGTAGCGGTACGCACTGAACAAGTAGGAGACCGCTATCGTGTCCTTCTTCGTAAGTTGATAGTTATAGCCGGCCTGAAAATTGCTGTCCCCGAAATCGGCCAAATCGTTCTCGAAGTAGTGCAGCAGAGCGTAACTCCCTACAAACGTCAGCGAAGCTCTCGGCGTTAACTTGTAGTCGTACTCTACCGCCGTCGTACTGGAAAGGTTCTGGCCCCGAGGCGCCAGGATTGACTGACCTGGAGTAAAGCCGGTGCCCAGGCCTACGCCGCTCCCCACGCCAGGTATCCCCGCACCCGCCGTTCCAGCAAATCCGAACGAAGACTCAGGGAGGTAGGCAAGTTGCTCAAACACCGAAAACGTCGAACGGCGAAATGAGAATCGATCTGCGAAGGAGAGCTCCTGAATGACTCCACTTTCAGCCGAGGCGCCCGTCGAAATCATTCCCCCGCCGGTATAGCTTAGGAACAGGTCAGAAAACCCGGAAGTGTGATGGATGTCCACTCCGCCGATCAAAGATGTCCACGTCCCCCAATCGCTGCTCACTGTCGAGAACTCTGGGTTCGAATCTACCGTCCCGGACACTGAAAATCGGGGCTGCCAGTAGCTGTGGCTCAGCGGTATTGTCCCCAGCGAGAGATCCTGAACGCCCGTGAGGGACCGGTTGTCCGGAACCATTTCCTGCGAATTGGGCGTTGCATCCGCGTCCCCGTTGTCGGCACTTGATGCCAGCGGCGAACGAATCGCCGGGATGGGAGCCATCGGTTGATCTTGCGCGCGCACCAATGTTCCGCTCAACGCCCAGGCGCCAATCGCAGCCACCGAAATGTATTTCAATCTGCGGATCATATTCACTACGGCACCACGATCGTGTCGCCGGCCTGGAGCACGATATCTTGCTCGGTGTTCTTGCCGGCAATCGCCTGCTTGTAATTAAACGGATATTTCACTTTCTTACCGTTCTCGGCGCGTAGCACATAAATGCTTTTCATTTTTGCGAACGGCGTAAACCCGCCAGCGCTTGACAGCGCCTGCATCACCGTCATGCCCGGCAGCATCGGAAACGCTCCAGGTCGCACGACTTCTCCGAGTATGAAGATGCGCTGGCTGTTCATCGTCGTGACGATTACGGTTACCTGAGGGCTTGTCACATATTTTTTCAGACTCTCGGTGATCGAAGCCGCGAGTTGCGTCGGAGTCAGACCGGCCGCCTGCACGTCGTTCAGCAGCGGCAGCGATATTTTTCCGTCCGGCCTTACCGGAACCAGCCGAGAAACATCGGGCTCTTTCCACACACTGATATCCAGCACATCTTGTGCGCCAATCCTGTAATTGGGATCCGCCACGGCAGACTTTTTTGCGTCATCGCCGGCCATTGCCGGAATCTCCGCCGACGCTGGCTTCTTGGGGCTGGCCTCGTCCTGCGCATGCACCGGCATCGCTCTCATCACGACGCATAGAGCCAGCAAAAATAGCAATCGTTTGAACATCTGATCTCCTGCCGCGCTAGTCGGCCTCGGAATTCGGTACGCCGATTTGCTTCAATTTATAGAGTAGTGACTTATAGCTAATCTGCAATTCCTGCGCGGCGCGCTTGCGGTTCCAACGCGTGAGTTCCAGCATTTTCAGGATGAGTTCTCGTTCCGCTTCGCGCGAGGCTGCCCGCGAGGCCGCCTTCAGCGAATGACCGCGAGGTTTGGAAACCTCCACGCGTGGCTCGCTCGGCGCCATCGCCAGCTCTGAAACCGCGAGTTGTTCGTCGCCCAACGCAATAATCTTCTTCACCACATTTTCCAGTTCGCGAATATTTCCTGGCCAGGTATGGTCCAGCAGCATTCGCACCGTCCGCGGGCTCAACGAGGGCCGCGGTCTCCCAAATTGCGCCGCATGTTTGCTCAAGAAGGATTCCACCAGAATCGGAATGTCTTCCCGACGGTCTCGCAGCGCCGGCAGCCGCAAACAAACTCCGTTGATCCGGTAGTAAAGCTCTGTGCGAAAAC
Source organism: uncultured Acidobacteriota bacterium (assembly GCA_963748395.1). Lineage (GTDB taxonomy): Bacteria > Acidobacteriota > Terriglobia > Acidiferrales > UBA7541 > Palsa-295. The sequence goes on from CAVVIP010000003.1 coordinate 247,340, forward strand.
GTCCGGCGCGCATTTCTTCATCCAGGTTTCTGCGCGTGGTAGAGATCACTCGCGCATCCAGCAGTCCGCGCCTTGCTTCCGCGTTTCCATCGGGAAGCGCGTACAGCAGATTGCGCTGGCACGCGGAATCCAGTTCGCTGATTTCATCGAAAATCACGCTGCCTGGAGCGCTGGCGCCCGTATCCGCGTCGCGGCCGCCGCCCAGTTGCAGTTCGGCGGAAAGCTCCGCCGGATTCATTGCGGCGCAGGAGATCGTAACCAGTGGTTCTTCCGAGCGCGAGGATAGGCGGTGAAGCCGTTGCGCAAACATCGCTTTCCCCGTGCCACTCTCGCCCAGAAACAAAACCGGGATATTGGTCGGGGCAATCTCTGCAACAACGCTCTCAAGCGTCTGCATCGCCGGGCACATCCCCGTCACGAAGCCCCAATCCTCACCGATCAGTACGCTCTGGGACCCGCTGATAGTCATCGGCTCATGTGCCTCTGCTGATCCATTTTTAGCTATACCTCCGTCCGGGCCGATAGTACTCCCCGACGACTGAGTGAGATTGCAAGGCAGTTGCCACCGGCTCATCGTATGCGAACCATCGGCCATACTTACACTAAGCCATTTATTTGTAATGATATACGCATAAATAAGGCCAGTCCTCCGATCCGCTGGCGATCCTGCGCGCCGGGAAAATCCCATTGGTATTCCACGAATGGGCAAAATACTTTCCCTTTGTCCCCATGCGCAGGAACTTCGCTAGTCCGCCAAGTCCGACCAGCCAACCTCGCTACATATGACACTAAGTCCATATTCATCAGTATCTTGCATAAAGTCGTAGGATCCGCGGCTCTGCATCGAGAACAGTGCTTTCGTCGCGTTTCGGGCTCAGCCTGCCAGGGAGGTCCCCACCGACGGCTCTGGCCGATCTAACGTTCATATTTACATATACTTACAGATATTTATTTTTGGCGAGTTCGCGCGCGACTTGGGGCGCTGGATTGCTTCAGCTCAAAGGTGTAGGATTCCACCGCTACCGCGGATTGTTCCACTTAGCGAGGGGCGAGATGATCGTCAGAACACGCTTCCATTTTTGCGCCGCCATACTGATGGCGGCTACTATCTTCGCCGGTTGTAGCAGAGACCCCAACGTCCTGAAGCAAAAGCATTTCGCGAGGGGCGAAGCCTACGCGCAAAAGGGACAGTACCGCGAAGCTACGATCGAATATCAGAACGCCATCCAGATCGATTCCAGATTCTCGGAAGCGCACTACGGATTGGCGCAAGCTTATTTGAAGCAGGGTGACTGGATTCACGCCTATCAGGAATTGATGAAGACGGTCGAAATCACCCCCGGCAATCTGAAGGCCCAATTGGATCTTGCCGATTTGCTGCTGGCTGCGGGCAAGATTCCCGACGCTCGAGACCACGCCGAGGTCGTACTGCAGAGCGAACCGCAGAACGCGCAAGCACAAACCGTCATTTCCCGCGCGGACGCCGCGCAAGGGGATCTTCCCAAAGCATTGAGTGAAGCGCAAAAAGCCGTCCAGATGGATCCCAACCGTTCCGAGACGTTTCTGAACCTGGCCGTGATCCAGGAAAGATCCAAGGACATCAGCGGCGCCGAACAAAGCTACCTGAAAGCCGTTTCTCTGAACCCGAAATCAATGCAGGTCCTGCTCGCACTGGGAGCTTTCTACCAGCGCCAACAGCGCTGGCCGGACGCGGAAAAGCAGTATCAGGCCGCGATATTGTTGGATCCCAAAAACGCCTCGCCACGCGCGGCACTCGCTGCGCTTTACATGAATGAAGGAAAACCGGACGCCGCGGAGAAAGTTTTGCAGGATGCCAAGAAAGATCTTCCGGACAATCCTGCGGCATACCGGATGCTCGCGGAATTTTACTTGGGTCAACGGCAGTGGGACAAAGCGAACGCGGAACTTGCTTCTCTTTACTCCGCGCATCCCAAAGATCCCATCGTCGCCAAAATGTATGCCGAACTTCTGCTTCAGCAGAATCACCTGGATGACGCGACGAAAGTCTCTGACGCTCTACTGAAAAGCACACCCTCCGATCCGGGTGCGTTGACACTGCAAGGTCAGATTTTGATCCGCCAGGGAAAAGCTACGGAAGCTGTCCACGTTCTGGAGCAGGTCGTGAAGAATTCTCCGAACGATGCCATGGCCCACTTTCAGCTGGGGCTAGCCTACGCCGCGACCCACAACCTCGGGCAGGCCGAAGCCGAGTGGCGACAGGCCTCCAAGCTCCAGCCGAACATGGCGGAACCTTTGCGCGCACTGGCTTCTGTGGCCTTGCGTCGTGGCGACCAGCCATTGCTGGAAGAAACCGGTGGGAAGCTGATGATGCTGCAGCCGCGCTTCCCAGAAGGTTACATCCTGCATGGGGAAGCCCTGCTGATGAAAAAAGATCAGGCGGGCGCCGAGGCAGACCTCAAGAGAGCCATCAACGTCGCTCCCGACAACGCCTCCGCCTATGCACGGATGGGTGACCTGCGCGTAGTGCAGAAAAAATATGACGAAGCCCAGAAATATTATTACCAAGCGTTGCAGCGAAACCCGTCTGCGTTAGATGCGCTCACCGGCTTGGTCAACGTCGCGTTCGCACAGAAACAGCCGGCCACTGCGCTGCGCGTCGTGCAGGATCAGATTGCGAAAGTACCCGACAACAGCGGCTTCTACGTCCTGCTTGGCGAAGTCGAGCTTCGTAATCAGGATTCCGCCAAAGCAGAGCAGGCGTTACAGAAAGCCGTGGATCTCGACAAGAACAACGTCACTGCGTTCCTGATGCTTTCCAGCGTGCAGGTTTCCCGTGGCTCTGTGGACCAGGCAATCGCCGGTTACCACAGCGCTCTGCAAGCCAATCCGCGCGACATCCGCATCTACGTCGCGCTGGGCAGCTTGCTTGAAACCCGCAATCAATGGCAAGAGGCCGAAGATCTGTATAAAAAGGCGCTGGAGATTCAACCCGATTATGCGTTGGCCGCGAACAATCTGGCTTACCTGATGCTCGAACATGGCGGCAACGTCAACGTTGCGCTTTCTCTGGCGCAGGTCGGTCGCAAAGGAATGCCCGATTCGCCCAACTCCGCCGATACACTCGGTTGGGCCTACTACCAGCAGGGCGTTTATAACGCCGCGATTGATTTGTTCCTGGAGGCGATCAAGGATCAAGAAGCGGTGAAGGGCAGTCCGGAAAACCCCACCTATCACTATCACTTGGGTATGGCCTATCTGAAGTCCAACAACTTCGATATGGCCAAAAAACAGCTGCAGTACACTCTGCAAATCAGTCCTAATTACAGTGAGGCGAGCGAGATTAAGAAAATTCTCGCGCAATAGTCAACGCGGAACACTCCGCTGCGCCCGCAACGCGCCGCGCGCCCTCGCCCGATTGCGTACTCGATCGATGCTCGAATTGCGCCCCCCTGCAGAAAAATTCCGCGCAAATAGTGCGTTCCCTCATTCCTCCGCTGCAGTAGAATGCGCACGCAATCATGGACCCCAAGATCAAGCAAAAAGTCCTGCGCCTTCTAACCAACGGCATGTATATCCTCACGGCGCGTTCGGGAAAACGCTTTGGCGCAGCGACCATCACATGGGTTTCGCAAGCTTCTTTCAAACCGCCGTTGTTGATGGTCGCGTTGAGGAAAGATGGCAGTGCCTTTCAATGTGTCGTGGAGAGCCACGCTGCGGTGCTTCACGTATTGGACAGCGCCCAAAAGACCATCGCGCAGAAATTCTTTGCAGCGACGGAGGAATCTGGTGGGCTCCTGAATGGCGAGCCTTATGCCGCAGGAAAGATCGGGGCTCCGGTCTTGGAAAATCTCGGAGCCTATCTGGAATGCAAGTCGCTGGACATTCTCGAAAAACACGGCGATCACGCCATTGTGGTCCTCGAAGTCCTGGACGTCGTGCTGCGCAAAGACGTCGAGCCGCTCACGGTCACCGGTTCTCCGTGGCAATACGGGGGTTAGCAGCAGACGCCAGCGCCCGGCGCGCTTTCCGGCCGCTCTCGCATGAATCTCGTTGAGCGGCGCACACCAACTCCACTATAATCGTATGATTTGCTAAGGTAGAGGGAGCCACAGACAGTCATGTTGAAAAGCATTCAGCAACGGGACCTGGAACGAAACCGCTGGGTCAAGATCGGTATGAGCATTTTGCTCGGAGTCATCTGTTTGAGCATGCTCACCTACCTGATCCCCGGCATGGGCAGCGCCGCACTGACTAATGCTCCCGATGCGGTCGCCACCGTGGGTGGGCAGAGCATCACCGCCACGGAAGTGCAGCGCCAGCTGAATACGGCGCTCCACGGACAATCGGTCCCGGATGTCTTGAAGGGGCTGTACGCCAAACAAGTTCTGGATCAGATGATTTTCAAACAAGCGCTCACGATCGAAGCGCAGCGCCTCGGTCTCCGCGTCACGGACCAGGAACTCTCCGATCGAATCAAGCAGATCCTCCCGGCCGCATGGAACGGCGACACCTGGCTCAAAGACCGCTACACCACCGAAGTCCAGACTCGTACGGGCATGTCCATTCCGGAATTTGAGGACTTTCTGCGCGACCAGATGCTGCAGGATAAATTTCGGCAACTGGTCACGGACGGAATCACGGTTAGTCCCGCTGAAGTGCAGGCGGAATACCGCCGTCGCAATGACAAAATTCAGATTGACTATGTTGTGGTGAAGCCAGCGGACCTTGCGCTCACGATTCAACCGACCGACGCGGAATTGACGGCCTATTACACCAAGCATGCGGGCCTATATCAGATTCCGGAGAGGCGTTCGGCGCGATACGCCTTACTGGACCTCGCGAAGCTGCGCGCCACCACCACCGTTGGTGACGATGCTTTGCGCGCTTACTACGAGTCTCACATTGACGAATACAAAGTCGAAAATCGCGTTCACGTCGAGCACATCCTGTTCAAGACGGTTGGCAAGACGGACGCGGAAGTAGCTGAAATTCGCCAGAAAGCCGAAGACGTTTTGAAGAAAGCCAAGAGCGGCGCGAATTTTGAAGATCTCGCCAAGAAATTCTCCGAAGACGACGGCACCAAACCGAAGGGAGGCGATCTGGGCTGGATCGTAGAAGGCCAGACCGTGCCCGAATTTCAGCAAGCTGCTTTCACGCTGCCCAAGGGATCTATCTCGGATTTAGTGAAGACCCAGTACGGTTTCCACATCATCAAGGTCTTGGATCACGAACAGGCCCACACCAAAACCTTCGAAGAAGTTCGCAGCACGATTGAGCCGACAGTCCTCGACGAGACAGTCAGCGCTAAAGCCAACGATATCTCGGAAAAGATGGCGGCTGCTATCCGCCAGTCGAATCACCAATCGCTCGACGATCTGGCGAAAAAGTTCAATTTGACCATCGTCGAACTGCCACTCGCTTCCGCCACGGATCCGATCTTGGCGTTCGCCAATTCTCAGGATCTGCGCACGGCGGTTTTCCAGCTTCGCCCGGGCGAACTAAGCCAACCCATCCAAACTCCCCAGGGTTTCGCGATTGTCACTCCCAACGACATCCAGGCCGGGCACCAGGGCACGTTTGCCGAGGTCCGCGCGAAGGTGCTTTCCGATTATCAGCAGGAGAAATCGGTGGAGCTGGCTAAATCGAAGGCGGACGACTTGGCCAAGCTCGCGAAAGGCGGCGAGCCGTTCGATAAGGCTGCCAAGTCCCTCAATCTTGCCGTTAAGAATTCGGATCCCCTGTCGCGCACCGGCTCGATTCCAGACGTTGGCTCCGGCCAATTGATTGACTCCGCATTCGCAATGCCCGTCGGCCAGGTCGGCGACCCTAAACTCGTCGCAGGTAGCTGGCTTGTCTATCGCGTTGCTACTCACGAACCGGTCAACGACGCCGCAATTGTGTTGCAGGCCGACCAAATTCGACAGCAACTGCTGCAAGCGAAGCAGAGCGCGGCATTCGACGCGTTCCGTGTGGCCCTCGAGGACCGCCTGAAGAAGGAAGGAAAGCTGGTAATCAATGCCGAAGGAATGCAGAGACTGACAGGCTCAAAATCCTCATAAATCACTGAATATAAACAGTTTAAATAAATACCACTCTCCTCTTGCCGTCTGTTTCCCTCTTCGCTAGACTATTCCTATCCGCAGAGCCTGCCCCGTAGCCAGCGGGGTCCTTTACCCCGATCGCTCGGGGAGCAAGGGTAGATGCCTTCCAGCCCTATGTCGCCTGGTGTTCAACAAACAATCGTTGCAAAGGAGCATTCCTATGGCGATTAAGAATTCTAGGGCAGGCAGGCTCGGACCGGTCGCGTCGGGACCGAAACGCGGACGTCAGAGGGCAGCGGCCGCCGAGTTTGCGGGATCCAATGGCAACGGGAAGTTGAGGAGCATGATGTCCATCAAGAATGGTTCGTCGGGAAACCTGTACTACTGCGCGATGGAGAAGACTCAGAACGGCAAGTACAACATCCGCATCCGCGTGCAATTCGAGCGCGGCGGCTGGGCGCTATCCGTGTATTTTCTGGCGTCATCTTTCAACGCGGGAATGAAAAAGCTGGAAGAATCGCTGCAATTGCTGCAGAAAAGCGAAGAACGCTTGCGTTTCTGGGGCGTAGAGCGCAGCGATGATCCGAATCTCGCCGGCGATTTGCTGCAGGAATCCGGATTGTGGCTGGATCGGCGCCGCGAATTTCCGCGCAAAGTGGCGGAGATGAACTTGGCTAGCGAACGGCCTGTTCCCGCTTCGGTGCTAGCGCCGGTGCGCCGCGTCCTGGCAGATTCGGTGTCCCAAGAACGCGAACGGTCGGTTTCAGCCGCCGCTGGCGATTAAACGCGGAGGTCCGTTCAAGGACTACCCGCTACTTTTCGCGAACCAGAACTTCACCCTGCGCTAAAACCACGTCATTCAACGACAACCGGTATTTGTAAGAGCCCGGGTTCAGGCCCGGGCGGATCGGTCCACTGACCAATCTCACGCCAGGCGGCGCCTGAAACACGTTCGAAGAGAAGGGACAGCGCTGCGAATCGAACTCGATCTTGAGATTTCCGGCGTTCGAGATCCATTCCGCCTGATCGCCTGCATCGAGCACCACCACTTCCGGCAAGACTCCAACTATTACGCGCTTCTCCGCCAATTTGTCCTCGATTCAGTTTCCCGTGGAACACTGGTGCAGCGGCAATTTACAGAAGCTAACCCGTAAACCACTCGCGCGACAAGCTTTAGGCCTGGTGCGAACGGTGACGCGCCGCAGCGCGGCGCCGCAATCGCAAATTAAAATTACAGCACGCCCTTCACAGCTTCGACAATGTGCCGCGCGGAAATTCCAAACGCATCCACAAGCTCTTCCGGCTTGCCCGAATGAGGCATGCCATTCACCGCCACCAGCTTGAACTTCGCAGGAGGCGCACCCGCCGAAGTCAAGGCGTGCAGTACACCTTCGCCCAGACCACCTTCCGGCCAGTGATCCTCCGCTGTTACCAGACGCCCGCCCGTCGCAGTGACTTCCGCAGCCAGCGCTTTGCCATCGAGCGGCTTTACGCAATACAGGTCGATCACGCGAATCGCAATTCCCGCTGATTTCAACTGATCCGCGGCCTTCAGAGCTTCATGCAACGTGACGCCCGCCCCGATCACCGTCACCTTGTCTTCTGCGCTCTTGCGCAAAACTTTGAATCCCGGCACGGGGAATTTTTCATCTTTCGAATACAGGATGGGCATCTTCGGCCGCGAGGTACGCAGGTAGTTGATTCCGGGCCGGCGCGCCATGGTTTCGGTGATGCGTTCGGTGGAAACTGCGTCGCTGGGATAAAAGACGGCCGAACCGTGGATCGCGCGGAACATGGCGATGTCCTCGAGCGCCATCTGCGACGGGCCATCTTCGCCGATGGAGACGCCGCAATGCGAGCCGCACAAATTGATGTTGGCGCGGCTGATTGCGGCCATACGCACATTGTCATACGCGCGCGAAAGGAAGCAGGCAAACGTGTCCGCGAACGGGACCTTGCCGCGCGCCTGCAATCCGACGGCGACGCTGACCAGATTTTGCTCCGCGATGTAGCCCTGCCAGAAATGATCCGGGTAGGCGTCGCCAAACGTTTCTGAAAACGTGGAGTTTTTCACGTCGCCGGATATTGCGACGACATGCGGGTTTGCCGCGCCCAGCCTCTTCAGCGCGAATCCGTACGCTTCACGCGTGGCCACCTGCGCATTGGCCGCATAATCCGGCGCGGGCGGTTCGGGAAAATCGGGCGGCACCGGCAGCGGTGTGCGTTCGTATGATTTGCCTGGATCGGGTGGCACCGTCGGTCCGCCGCCCATTTCCTGAATCGCCGCAGCGAGCTGTTCTTTTGAAAACGGCTTGCCGTGCCAGTTGAGCTTGTCGGCAACCTGGCTGAAGCCGTGGCCTTTGATGGTGCGCGCAACGATCGCCTGCGGCTTTCCTTTGACCGTCTTGGCGCGGTCGAGCGCAGCCAGCACGGCGGCCACATCGTGCCCGTTAATCACTTGCGTATCGAAGCCTTCCGATTCGAATTTCAGCCGGTAGCGCTCCATATCGTGCTGGTACATGGTTGGTTCGCTCTGGCCGAGCCGGTTGATGTCCGCGATCACGGTGAGGTTATCGAGGTTGTAGTGCGCCGCGAAAGCTGCCGCTTCCCATACCTGCCCTTCGGCTAATTCGCCGTCGCCTGTGAGCACATACACGCGCGTGGGACTTTTATCCATACGCGCGGCGATTGCCAGGCCCGCGCCTACGGAGAGCCCTTGGCCGAGGGAGCCGGTGGCAGCGTCCACACCGTGAATGCGCGGCGTGGGATGGCCTTCGAGCTCGCTGGAGAACTGCCGTAGCGTCATGCAGCGCGAAACCGGGAACACGCCCGCTTCCGCCAGCGCAGCATAGAGCACCGGCGCGGCATGGCCCTTGGACAGCACGAAGCGATCACCGTCATTCGAATTGGCATTCTTGGGATCGAACTTCATGGCGTGAAAGAATACGCCCGCGACCAGCTCAGCGGCGGACATGCAGGAAGTGGGATGTCCCGAGCCCGCGGCCGTGGTGGCCATCATGGAATAGATGCTGAGAAGTTTGGCTTTTTCTTTAACGGTGCTTATGGTGGCGGCGGAGGGTCCTGCGGATGATGGCGCACTCATGATGGCTCCTTTAGCGAATCTTTGGCGCGCCCAATTTTACCCTTTTCGGCGGCGTCTGGCGAAACTGTAATTTGCGGCGGACGGTCGCGGAGAGTTGACGCGCGAGAGCCGCACGCTGGTGGCGAGGACGCATTGCATTTCGCGCGGGGTGAACGTAGAGTTTCGGTTCACGATGCGCAAGCCGGGGAGAAACGCATGAACGCGATTGCGATTACTGTGAATGGGCAGCAACATTCTGTAGAAGTTTCGCCGGATACTCCTTTGCTATGGGTGCTGCGCGATACGTTGGGGCTTACCGGCACGAAGTTTGGGTGCGGGCAGGCGCTTTGCGGGGCCTGTACGGTTCACGTAGATGGGGAGGCCACGCGCTCCTGCACCACGCGTATTTCCACCGTTGCTGGACGCAGCATTTTGACGATCGAAGGACTTTCTCCTGACGGCAAGCATCCCGTGCAGCAGGCATGGCTCGCGGACCAGGTGCCGCAATGCGGCTACTGCCAGGCTGGCATGATTATGACCACCGTCGCGCTGCTGGCGAAAAATGCGGCGCCCACCGACGCGGACATTGACGACGCCCTTGGCGGACACATCTGCCGATGCGGCACGTATCAACGCATTCGCCAGGCAGTGCATGACGCCGCCGCAAAACATTCCTCCTCGGAAACTACCGTGGCCGCGCCGGCGGCAGCAGGAGGCACACGGTGAGCACTCTGCGCACATTGACCAACACATCGCGCCGTGATTTTCTGAAAGCCAGTGCTACTGGCAGCGCCGGTCTGCTGCTGGCGTTCTATTTGCCTGGGGTCGCGGCCGGGGCAAATACACCCGAAAAAGAATTCCAACCAAACGCCTACATCTTCATCAATCCGCAAGGTGACGTTCGCCTGGTGGTGACACGCTCGGAAATGGGGCAAGGCGTGCGCACGGCTCTTGCCATGATTCTTGCCGAAGAACTCGATGCCGATTGGGCGCGCGTGAAAATCGAGCAGGGCGATTGCGATCCGCAGTACGGCGACATGACCACCGGCGGCAGCATGAGCATTCGCAGCACATGGGATCCACTGCGCAAAGCCGGCGCTTCCGCGCGCGATATGTTGCTCACTGCGGCCGCCGAGAACTGGGGCGTGCCGAAAAGCGAGTGTATCGCCATCGGCGGCAGCGTGATCGAACACAAAAAATCCGGGCGAAAAGCGACATATGGTCAGCTCGCGATTAAAGCTAGCTCCGTGCCGGTACCCAAAGACGTCCCTATGAAAGATCCGAAGGACTATCGCATCGTGGGCACGAAGCGCGCGCGCCTGGACAACCAGCACATCGTGATCGGCGAAGCGCACTACGGCATTGATACCAAAGTGCCGGGGATGCTGTACGCGGTGGTCGCACGGCCGCCCGTATTCGGCGGCAAAGTGAAGAAATTCGACGCGACTCGCGCGCTGGCTATTCCGGGCGTAAAAAAAGTGTTCGAGGTGCCTGCGGTGGAAATGCCGCCGCTATTCGGCGAGGAGCGCAAGCCGGAATCCGGCCACCAGCATTATCTGTGGGGCGGCGTGGCCGTGGTGGCGGATTCCACGTGGCAAGCGATCGCGGGGCGCCGCGCTCTGGCGATTGATTGGGACAACGGCCCCGGCGCCGAAGAATCCACAGAAAAACAACGCGCCACTCTGACGGAGCTGCTGAAAACTCCCGGCAACGAGCTGAAAAAAATCGGCGATCCCAATGCGGCGATTGCCTCCGCATCGAAAACCGTCGAAGCCGATTATGAAACTCCGTTTCTTGCGCACATGGCCATGGAACCGGTGAACTGCACCGCGTCGGTTCATGACGGCAAATGCGAAGTATGGGCTCCGACGCAGAATCCCAACGGCATGGCCACTGCACTGGCCAGCGTGCTGAAGCTACCGCAGTCGGCTCTGACCATACACATCACGCTGATCGGCGGGGGGTTCGGGCGCCGCTTGTGCATTGATTACGGGGTGGAGGCGGCGCTGGTTTCACGCTCGGCAGGAACTCCGGTAAAAGTGATTTGGACTCGCGATGATGATATTCGCCACGATTATTACCGGCCGATCTCGCACCATCGCCTGCGCGCGGGCCTGGATGCGCAGGGGCAAGTTACTTCGTGGCTGCACCACATCGCGGCCCCCTCCACCGACAGCACTTTCCTCGGAGGCGATATTCCCGATACCGGCGGCACCGAAGTTGCGGGCACTGGGCTGCCCAACGGCACGGTGGCGAATTATTTGCTGCAACAAAGTTTTCTGCATACCGCTGTGCCGCGCGGTTACTGGCGCGCGGTGGACACGAATTGGAATCACTTCGCGGTGCAATGCTTCATGGATGAAATCGCGGCAGCGACCGGCAAGGATCCGCTGGCGCTGCGGCGGCAATTGATTATGACGACGCAAAAACCCGCCGGCGCGACTGACAACGACAGCGAACCGCCCGTCAGTGTGGAGCGTTTGATGAATGTGCTGAATCTGGTGGCGGAAAAATCGGGATGGGGAAAGCCTCTGCCAGCCGGACGAGGGCGTGGCATCGCAGGTCTGTACGGCTTCGGGAGCTATGTGGCGCACGTCGCGGAGGTGACGGTGGCGAAAGATGGCACGTTGCGCGTGGACCGAGTGGTGGTGGCGGTGGATTGCGGGCAGGTGATCAATCCGGACCTGGTGGCCGCGCAAATCGAAGGCGGTGTGGTGTTCGGCCTCACCTCAGCGCTATACGACGAAATCACCATACAGGACGGCCAAGTGCAGCAATCCAATTTCGATGGCTACCCGATGCTGCGCATTGCGGATATGCCGAAAGTGGAAGTGCACATCGTGCCGAGCCACGAAGCACCGGGAGGAATTGGTGAGCCCGGCGTGCCGTCCACAGCGCCGGCGGTAGCGAATGCGATTTTTGCCGCGACGGGGAAGCGACTGAGGCGGCTGCCGTTCCAAACGCAGGAACTGGCGACGACGTAGAGCCGCGCGTGAAGATCCGCGGAGAATTATTAGCTCGTGTCCGATAGATCCGCGCCTTTGGCTTCGCGGCCACTGACCGTTACCATCGCGACCAGTGCCGCAACCAGGAGCGCGGTCCCTGCGAGGACCGGCGCGAAATTTCCGCCGAAGTAGCGCGCGGCGAGCTTGGCCTGGATTACGGAATTTCGCGACGCGAGCAGATTGCCAAGCTGATAGGCAAGTCCTGGAAATGTGCCGCGCACTGCCTTGGGCGAAAGCTCATTCAAGTGCGCGGGAATCACTCCCCACGCGCCCTGCACCATGAACTGCATCAGGAAGCTGCCGAGCGCGAGCATGGGAGCGGTGTGCGGGTAGACCCAGAGCGGAATCATGGGGATTGTTAATAGCGCGGCGATTATGATGGTTTTTCGCCGGCCCAATCGTTCGGACCACGAGCCGAAGAAGATCCCGCCCAGGAGCGCGCCGATGCTATAGACGATGGCGACGAGGCCAACCGTCTTCGGCGCGAAACCGCGATTTTTTTCGAGAAATGTTGGATAAATATCCTGCGTGCCGTGACTATAGGAATTGAATGCAAACATCAGTACGGCCAAGAAAACAAAAGTGCCCAGGTACTTCACGAGATCTTGCCCCAGATCGCGCGGCACGCCCACGGCGGCTGCCCGGCCATGGCGCCATGCGGGCGATTCCTCGACTTTGGTGCGGATGTAGATGACCAGAAACGCCGGTAGCGCGCCGATGACGAACATTCCGCGCCAGCCGATGAACTGAAACAGAGTGCCGTACACAAGCGCCGCCAGCAGGTAGCCCACCACGTATCCTTCCTGGAGCACGCCGGAAAAAAATCCGCGGTTTTCTTTGGGGAGGGTTTCGAAGGCCAACGCGGCGCCGACGCCCCATTCGCCGCCCATGGCAATTCCGAAGAGCGCGCGCGTGAGCAGGAAAATGTGGAGCGAAGGAGCGAATGCGGAAGACAGTTCGAATACCGAAAACGCGACGATGTCTATCATCAGTGCGGGGCGGCGGCCGTAACGGTCGGCGATCATGCCGAAAATGAATGCGCCTACGGGTCGCATCGCGAGCGTGAGGAAAACTCCTTCGAGGACGGCGGCAACCTGCGCGTGGAATTCTGTGGCGATGGCGCTGACGCAAAAAGTGAGAATGAAAAAATCGAAGGCGTCCAGCGACCAGCCTAAAAAGCAGGCGATGAAGGTGTTGCGCTGGAGCGAAGTGAGGCGCCGGAAATGTGCCAGAAATTCTATGGTTCGCTCCCGTTCAGCGGTGACGCGTCAGTCATCGCATCAGGTGTGGAGATGCCAGCGCGTCGGTTACTCGCGCCACCTGGGCCATTTCCGCCACGTCGTGCACGCGAACAATGTGCGCGCCTTGCAGAATGCTGGCCGCAACGGTGGCTGCTGTGCCCCAGATTCGCTCCGCGGCAGGGCCGGCGCGCAATTCACTCTGCTCCAGAACGCCGGTGATGAAACTTTTTCGTGAAGTGCCCACCAGCAGCGGGTAGCCGAGACGCGCGAGTTCCGGGAGGCGAGCGAGCAATTCGCAATTCTGGCGGTAACTTTTGCCGAAACCGATTCCCGGGTCAAGCACGATTTGCGTTTTTGCGATTCCTGCGCGCTGAGCCGCGGCCACGGCGTGGCGCAAACCCGCCGCGACATCGCGCAAGACATCACGGGCGAATGATTTTTTTTGCATGGTTCGCGGAGTGCCGCGCATGTGCATCAGGACGAGGCCGAGGTTGCGCTGTCGCGCTACTTCGGCGATTCGTGGATCGTTGCGCAGCGCGGTGACGTCATTCACAATTTCGGCGCCGGCGGCCGCAGCTGCTTCCGCGACTTCGGATTTGCTGGTATCCACCGAAATGGGTATGCCGAGCTTGCTGCGCAGGCGTTCAATCACGGGCAGTATCCGCCCCATTTCAATTTCCGCGGAAACGCCCAGCGAGCCGGGGCGCGTAGATTCGCCGCCGACGTCAATGATGTCCGCGCCTTCGTTTTCCATGGCGATGGCGCGCGCGACGGCCGCTTCGGTGTCCAGAAACAATCCGCCATCGGAGAAACTGTCGGGCGTGATGTTCAGAACGCCCATCACCAGCGTGTGTTCGCCAAGCACGAGGGTGCGCCCGGGCAAGTGCAGACGAAACTTTCGGCGCGGGAACATTGGACGCTATTGAAACACGGATTTCGCAAAAGGCTAAGCGCGGGAATTGAACTGGAGTCGGTGACGACGGCGCGCGGCGGAGGTTATGGCTGCGGAGTTGCGGGCACGTAGTAGGACGAGCGGCTGACGACGGTGGGATCGCCGTGATCAATCACTTCCACGCGCAGTTGGTGCCAGCCGGGGTGAGGCAGTGTGCTGGCGTTGTTCGCAGGAGAGAAGCCCAAGGTGTACTGGGCGCGAATCTTGAGCGCGATCTGCCGGAAAGTATCCGCGAGCGTTTCGGCTTCGCGCAGGAAATACAACTGGCCGCCGGAGCGGCGCGTCAGTTCCGCGAGGTACAGGGTGTACGCGGGAATGCCCCATCCCTGCGCGGAATTCGTCAAGAGGGATTGGTTGGAATGCGATTGCACCCAGGCCGGCGTCATAATTTTGGGGCGGCTTTCGGTGGAGACCGCAAAGACTTCGATATCTTCGATAGCGAGCGCGCGCGCTACGTCTTCAAATGTCAGCTGGTCACGCGGCTTATCTCGGCTCGGTGCCGCCGTCTTCGGGTCGAGAGTGAGGCCCAGACCGCTATCCTGGCCATCCGTCAGCAGCACAATGGCTTTGCGTCCAGTGCGGCCTGCGAATAGCTCGCGCGCGGTGAGGAACACGGCCTCGTAAATATTGGAGCCGCCGGTATCTTCCAGCAACGAACGTGCGTCCACGCGCGCGACGGCTTTGCGGATCGTGCCCCAATCGCTGGAGAAGGGAAGCTGCAGGTACGTGTGCGCCGAAAAGTCCACGATGGCGGTTCGATCGGAAGACGAAAGCGCATCCACCAGGGCGCGGGCTGCATTTCTCATTTCGTCAGATTCGCGCAGGACGCTGGGGCTGGCGTCTATCACGATGGCCACGCTGGCGGATTCGGTGGAGGCGTCGAAATAGGTGAGCGGCTGCTGCACACCATCATCGAAGACGCGGAAATCGGCGCGCATCAATCCCCGGACCGCGACGCCATCCGCGCCGATGACGCTGCAGGTGACCGGAACGATCTGCGTCGTGACGGAAATCGCGCGAACCTCGTCAGAGGTTTTAGCTCTGGCCGTTCCGTTCGTGCCATCGTCATTTGTGGAGCTGCCTGCCGGAATTGCCTTCAGCTCGCCCGTAACCGGATCACGCTTCCACGTGAGGCCGTCGTCGAGGCGCCGCGGCTTCGGCAGTTTTGTGTTTTGCTTTTGCTGGGCTTGCAGTGAAATTTCCGAACGCGGCATCGGCAGAGTCGCCAGCGCTACGGTGAGTAAAACAACTAGCAACACAACGCAAGAGGACAGCTGATGCGCGCGGCGCTGGTGGGAAATCCGGCGCAGTGGCATCGGGCGTTCAGTCGAGGTCGAAATCGCGCAGAGGTTTTTCGATGGGCCCGTCTTTTGCTTTTTTCAGACCCTCCGCGAATTTTCGTGCCAGCACGTCTTCTTTGGATTTCTCTGCTTCGACGGAGGCGCGGAATTTCGCTTCCACCGCGTCCACCTGTTGGCGCAGCAGCGCCGCCGTGTCGTCCAGATCCACGGAAGGCGGCGGCTTCGGCGGAGGAACGTGCGACAGCACCACGCCAATTTCGCGATCTATCGTGAGCTTGGCCTGACAACACGGGCAACCGACCGTGAACGTGTCCAAGGGCTTCTGAGTCATAGGCGCATTTTACGCCAATTTGGGCCGATCAGATATCGCTCTGGAGAAGCCCCGGAGCGGCAGTGGCCACTTCCTTGCTAAAGATTCTGGCGGGGCGGCCGATACATGCATTACGCAAAGCTGCTGGGCTCCGTAAGGCGCTATGGATTCAACGGCGAGAAAGTTTACAGGCAATCTGTTCGCAAATGGCACGGAAAAAATTGCCCGGCATTTTCTTGGCCTTCAGATTTGGCGCTATTCAAGCACCGAACGAGTGAACCCACATTGAACGCACAAATCAAGATTGTCCCGACGCTCGCAATGTCGCACGCGGAAGCCGTCCCGATGGGGCCGGACCGCCGGAAGCGCAAGCGCGGCATGTTTGCCGTTCCAGTGCAGATTCGCGGCGGGGTGGGAACGCTCGAGGTATTTGAGGATCTGGTCACAAGCATGGACGTTTCGCGCGACGGTTTGTTGCTTGCCACATCGCGCGGCGGATACGCGGTTGGTCAAAGACTGCATGTCGCCTGCCCTTACTGGTGCACGCCAACCGCGATCAACGTGCCGCGAAACGCGCAGGTGGTCCGCAACGTACTTTTGCCGAATTACACTTACGCGCTCGCGCTGCAATTTCTGCCGGGCGCATGCGAGGAGGGGCCGTGGGGCCTGCCTGCGTCTCCATTCCCGAACCAGGTGCGCGTACTTTGCGTGGTGGCGGATGCCGTGGTGGCACGCGCGCTGTGCGAGGTGCTGGCGAAGGATGGTTACCACGTGGTGGCGGTGTCGTCGGCGCAGGAAGCGCTCGATATTTTGCGCAGCGAGGCGCCTGACGTAATCCTTGCCGAAGCTGAAGGCAAGGAGGTTTCCGGCTCGGACCTTTGCGCCATCGTCAAAACCAGCCCGCGGTTGCAGCACATTCCCGTGATTCTGCTCACCAGCTCCGCGATGCCGTCCGACTACGCGTCCAGTCATCAAATCGGAGCCGTCGTGTGCATGAGCATCCCTTGCAAGCCGGAGCGACTGCGCAGCGCCATTCATTTGGTGGCGGCGCCGCCGGCGCTCTGCTCTGTTTACAGCTCGCGCTTCAACATGGGCTCGTTTGTGCGCACTTCTTAGGTTAGGCGCGCCTTCCGCAAAGTTCTCTGTGAACTGGCCGTCCGCAAAAAAAAACCTCGTCTCGCAAGAGACGAGGTTCCGGAAGATTTTCTGGCTGCTTGTGTGAGTCTAAGCCGGAGCGGGTTTTTCGCCCTTGGCGAGACCCGGAATCGGCCGCGGTTCAGGCCGCAGTGAAAGCTGCGGTTCCTTCGTCGGCACCGGAGGCGCAGCGGGCGGTGGCGGCGGAATCTTTTCCGGAAGCGGCTTGCCCTCCATCAAGAGTTTCAATTCCACGGCATCCAACACTTCGCGGTCCAGCAGCGCCTGCGCAATGCGCTCGAGCTTGTCGCGTTGCGTCTCCAGAATGTTGCGAGCCTTGCTGTAGCCGTTGGTGACGATGCTGCGCACTTCCCCGTCAATTTTGATGGCGGTGTCTTCCGAATAATCGCGGTGCTGTGCGATTTCGCGGCCCAGGAAAATCGCTTCTTCCTTTTTGCCGAAAGTAAGCGGACCCAGAACGCTCATGCCCCATTCGCAAACCATCTGCCGCGCGATTTCGGTGGCGCGTTCGATATCGTTTCCGGCACCAGTGGTGATGTGGTGGAGGAAAATTTCCTCGGCGGCGCGGCCTCCCATGAGAACGGCGAGTTGCGCTTCGAGGAATTCCTTGGTGTAGGTGTGCTTGTCGTCGATCGGCAGCTGCATGGTGACGCCCAGCGCCATGCCGCGCGGGATGATGGTCACCTTGTGCAGTGGATCGGCTCCGGGAGTCATGGCCGCGACGAGCGCGTGCCCAGCCTCGTGATAGGCCGTGTTGCGCTTTTCCTCGTCGGACAAAATCATGGATCTTCGTTCGACGCCCATCAGGACCTTGTCCTTGGACATCTCGAAGTCCACCATCGCGACGAATTTGCGGTTTTGACGCGCCGCCCACAGGGCGGACTCGTTGACTAGGTTGGCGAGATCGGCGCCCGAAAATCCCGGCGTGCCGCGCGCAATCACCGAAAGATCCACATCTTCGGAGAGAGGTACTTTGCGCGTGTGCACGCGAAGAATTTCTTCGCGGCCCTTCACGTCTGGACGAGGGACCACTACACGGCGATCAAATCGGCCAGGGCGCAACAGCGCCGGATCCAGCACATCGGGACGGTTCGTGGCCGCAATCAGGATGACGCCTTCGTTGGATTCGAAGCCGTCCATTTCCACCAGCAAGGCGTTCAAGGTCTGCTCGCGTTCGTCGTGACCGCCGCCGAGTCCTGCGCCGCGATGCCGGCCGACTGCGTCAATTTCGTCGATGAAAATGATGCACGGCGCATTCTTCTTGCCCTGTTCGAACAAATCGCGGACGCGGCTGGCGCCCACGCCCACGAACATCTCGACGAAGTCCGAACCGGAGATCGAAAAGAACGGAACGTTGGCTTCGCCGGCGATCGCGCGCGCCAGCAAAGTCTTGCCAGTTCCTGGAGGCCCGACTAGCAGCACGCCTTTGGGGATGCGCCCGCCGAGCTTCTGGAATTTTTGCGGATCCTTCAAGAAATCGATGATTTCGTAGAGCTCTTCTTTTGGTTCGTCAATACCGGCTACGTCCTTGAACGTCGCCTTCTTCTGCTGTGCCGTCAACAACCGCGCGCGAGACTTTCCGAAACTGAGCGCCTTGTTTCCGCCCGCCTGCATCTGCTTCATCATGAAAACCCAGAAGAGAACCAGCAGCAGGAGCGGCCCGAAATTCACCAGGAACGTCAGCCAGTCGGCGTTCTTCACTTCCAAGTATTGATAAATGACGTTGTGTTCCTGCAGCACCTTGGTGATATCAGGAATCGAAGTGTTGGCGATCGTCACGCCGCGGAATTTTCCGCCTTCGCGATATTCGCCGCGCAGTTCGGCGCTATTCGGCGAGAGGTAGATCTGCACATCCTTGACGCCGTTGTTCTGCACCTTGGCTAGAAAATTCGTGTAGTTGGGTTCGTCGTCATGCGCGGACTGGCCCCCGGTGGAAGCCATCCTCCACAGGACAACGGCCAGCAAAATCATTAGAAGCCAAAATAAAATTGTTCGGACTGTTGAGTTCACCTTATTACCTCGCCTGTTGCGGCGTTACCGAGAATACCGGCGAAAACCAATCTCGCTACTACATTAGATGCAGCGGGCCTGCACAAAGTGCCCAGCTTGATATTCAGCTTTGTACCGCGCCGCTTTCAGGGCCTTCCTCTTCGATCACTACACCGACTCGCGTGTTCTGACTCGCGCAGAAATCATCCGCGGCAGGCATTCCTTGCGCCCAGATCACGCGCCCGCCGCTTTCCAGCACCGGCCAGCCTGACCGTGCACCACTGGGAACTCGCCCCGCCAAAAACATGCTTTTCAGCTTCTGCGTTTGGCGCCGGCCCTGTGGCCGATAGGCGTCGCCAGGCCTCCAATTCCGCAAAATCAAAGGAGAGCGCAGTAGGTCAGCATCGAGGGCGTTGGCGTCCCTCTTAGTGTCGCTCTCCGTCACAGGCCAGTCAATCATTTTCAGCCGGAAGCGTTTGCCCAGTTCCGGAATGGAAACAGACGCCGTGGTGCTCAAGGGCAAGCTCACAATATACTCATACGAATTTTCGTGCTGCGGAGTTTCGTCGCGCTTTCGCGTTCGCGCGACCGCCTCGAGCACGAAAATCAGTTCGTTAAAATTTCGCCGGACGTTGATGCCGCCAGGAAGTTCTACAGCGCGGCCGCTGGTGGATTCACTCGCGAGGCGGATCACTTGCTCCACGTGGTTCGCGCCAAGCTCCCGCCTGTTCCCCCGCACACCTTCATAGAGACGGCGGATCAGTCGTTCCGTAAGCATGCGCAAAGGCCCGAAATCATTGGACTTCAGCGATGTGAAGGTTTGTGTGCTGGCGATACGCAGGTCGAGCGGCTGCAGCAGGTCCCGCGCAGGGATGCTGAACCCAGTGCCATCGTGGCGAGCAAGAGACTGGAAGCGGTCTTCAACTAGCGCGTCCCAGAACGTTCCTTCCTCTCGCGCCAGGCGCGCTAGCTCGCCGAGGTGGCTGACGATGGCTGGAGAAAAATCCCGCTGGAGCAACGGCAATAGTTTCTCGCGAATGTGCGCGCGCGTTCGCCGGGTATCTCGATTACTGGAATCTTCGCGCCATGTTTGCCCGTTCGCGCGCAGGTATTCGCGGAGGGTTTCGCGGCGGGTGCCGAGCAGCGGGCGCACGATGTGGCCAACAACCGGATAAATTCCCGCGAGGCCGGTCGGGCCGGTCCCACGCAGCAGGTGCGCCAAAACTGTTTCGGCCTGATCGTCCGCCGTGTGTGCTACGGCGATGTGCGTGAGCTGATTCTGATCGATCACGCGCTCGAAAAAAGCGTAACGCAGCCGTCGCGCCGCGTCTTCCAGGTTCCAACCTTCGCGTGCAGCTGCCGCAGCCACCCCGTCGCGCGCGATCAGGAAATGCAATCCGCGATTGCGCGCTTCGAGTTCGACGAATGAGGCATCGGCTTCGGATTCGGCTCCGCGCAGAGCGTGATTGAAGTGCACCACCGCGAGCGTGATGCCGAGTTCATCGCGCAGACGATCCAGCAGCGCCAGAAGCGCGAGCGAATCCGCGCCTCCGGAAACTGCAACGCCCACACGGTCGCCGGCAGTCAACATCCGCGATTGCCGGACGGTGTTCAGTACGAATTGTTCCAGCGGAGTGCGCACGGGCCGATTTCCCCCTGGCCGCAAGGTTGGGAGAACACTATGTTAACAGCCGGAGCATGAAGGGTCGAGAGTGGCGCCACGGTGAAGAGCAGCAGGCAGCCGCCGGAGCGGCCGGAAATTAAAGGCGATCGGCGATTTGCTGGGTGTACAGATCGCGGCTGTAGGAAATGCGCCGATCGAGCGCCACAGCAGCGAAGTAGGAACAATTCTGGCGCTCCTGTTCGAACCATCCCGATAGTCCGGGCGCCAGGCGGATCGAAACGCGATTCAGAACTTCGAGCAGACCGTAATAGGTTCCCACCGCGCGAATTTCGGACTGGTCGTCGCCGCGTTCCGGGCACAAGCGCACCAATTGCAGCAGACGATTGAAATCATCCGCGGCGACTTCGTGGTCCGCAATGCTGGTGACTTCGCGGACGCGGTCCGACAACGCGACCTTGCGGCTGGAAGCGAGTATCGAACGGCAATAGGAAACAAAGAACTGCAGGAAAATTGCCAACGAGAATGCGCAGATGAGAGCTGCGATCATCGCGCCCTCACCATTAATCGCGCGGGCTCCAGGCGGGCATCCTCCTGGATGTGCGCGAAGGTGTAGACCCAAGCCATTGGCAGCCACAGTCCTACGACGGGCGGAACCCAGCGCAGAAAGTTTGGTTCCAGTCCCGGGAAAAGATTGCGTAGGGCGTAGGTGCAAGCATTGGCGCTGAAATAAACTCCGAGCGCGAGAACCAGCTGGATCAGCCGCGTCCGCGTTTCGCGCAGCTTTAAGATGGCACCCCAAAGCAGGTAAGTGAGCACCACTCCGATGAAGTAAAAGTTCTGGCCGATCTCGACAACGAAACGATCTGTGAGGTGGGTGCGATTTTGATGGACCACCGCATACGAGAAAACGGCTGTTAGAAGAATGAGCATCACTGCGGCGCCGCGGATGTAGCGACTGACACCCATCTCTGCGAAGGCTTCCTGGTAGAACTTGATGATCACCCAGAACATCAGGACGTTCAGCAAGCTATCGGTGTAGTAGTAAAAGTAGACGTACGTGTTGGAGTTGAAGCCATAATGTTGTACGCAGTAAAATAGCCCACAGGTCACCACAGCATCGCATAACATATAGAAACAAATGGGGAAATGGCGGATGGCTTGTTTGCGGTAGACTAGAAACACCACTACGCTGATTTCCGTGAGGAAACCTAGAAGCCACAACATGTAATCGAGTGGTCCAAGCATTCCAGTTTCGCTTCCGGCGCCTGGCCACTCAACCCCTTTAGCAGGGGCTACCTGGAACTAATTCCAGGGTGTGGGTGGCACCGGGGCCGTTGTACTGGCCCAAGGTGTCGGCGGCACAGGAGCCGTCGTACTCGCCCAAGGAGTTGGCGGCACGGGTGCCGTTGTACTCGCCCAAGGAGTCGGCGGCACAGGAGCCGTCGTGCTCGCGACTGTAATGGCCTTCAGACCTACAGCACTGGCCAAGATCAACATGGCCAACACCGCAACAACTAACCACTTACTCATTGACCCCTCCGAGTAGGGACACTACGCGGCGGAGTCTATAAGTGTTTAGTTGCCGTCAAGAGGGAAATTATGGGGTCGTGTGTCTAAACGGTACACACCCCTACCTCTTGGCTGATTTCAAGCCTTTCCAGATCGTGCAGGTCAAATTAGCGGTTGGGAGTGCGTAGGGTCAATGGACCCAAAGTACCACTCGCGCGGGACTTTCCAGGACGGAAATGAGCGTGGAAATTGGAGGATTCTGCAAACAGAAGAGACACGTTCCGAATCTTCATACGCTGCCATTCGCGGGGCAAAACGCTTTCTGCTTTGGGCGGACTCTGCTAACATACATGCGCAAGCAATTCGACAATTTATGCAGTCTGGAGTGACGCAACAATGGCACTAGCATGTGAAATGTGCGGCAAGAAGCCGCGATATGGCAACGCGATCAGCCACGCGCACAACGTGACGCGGCGTCGCTGGAATCCCAATCTGCGGCGCGTTAAAGCCGTGATTAAAGGCGCCCGCAAGCACGTCCGCGTCTGCACCTCCTGCATCCGTTCCGGCCGCGTTCAAAAGGCCGCGTGAAGTCGGCCCTCCTCTGGAAGGAGTCCCGTTTGTCACGACGAACCCTCACCATCGCCATCCTACTGGCGGGTGTGTGCGTGGCGGGTTGCAAAAAGGAAACGGCTCCGGGACCGGACGTGTGGGCAGTAGTGAACAGCAAGGAGATCCAGCGGGCGGAAGTTGAAAAATATTTTCGCACGCGCGTGAACGCGGAGGGCCCGGCGCCGTCGCAGGAAGAAGCGCTGTCGCTGAAGTTGAATATTCTGGATGAATTGGTGAACAACGAAATTCTGCTGGAGCGCGCGAGCAAACTGAATCTGATCGCGAGCGATGCGGAAGTGGAAGATAAGTTCACCGAATCGAAGAGCCCCTACACCGAAGAAGAGTTTCAGAAAAAACTGCGAGATTCCGGGCTGACGGTTGACGACCTGAAGGGAGACCTCCGGCGCCAACTTTCCGTGCAGAAACTGCTGAACCGGGAAGTGGTGGCGAAGATTTCGATCACCGACCAGGATGTGATCGACTTCTACAACAAGAACCGCGGGCAGTTCAACGTAGCTGAACCGCAATTTCATATCGCGCAGATTGTGGTGACGCCGCATCCGGACGCGACGGTGCACAACCGCAAGAACGACAAAGCGACGTCGGAGCCTGAGGCCAAGCGGAAGATCGCGCTGATCGAACAAAAGCTGGAGAGTGGCGCTGATTTTTCGCAGCTGGCGATGGATTATTCAGAGGACTCGACGGCGGCGACCGGCGGCGACCTGGGCTTCGTTCCGGAATCTGCGTTGAATCAATCCGATCCGCTGCTGAAGAAAACAGTGCTGTCGATGAGGCCGGGCGACGTGACGCCGCCCATCGGCGTCAAGAACGGCGGCTACCGCATTCTGAAGCTGGTGGCCAAAGAGCCCGCCGGGCAGCGCGAGCTTTCCGATCCGCAGGTGCAACAATCCATCCGCGACATGCTGCGCAATCGCAAGGAGCAGCTTTTGCGTTCAGCGTACATGATTGAGGCGCGCGACGAATCCCGCGTGACCAACTATCTGGCCCGCCAAATTCTGGAATCGGCTGGAAAACTTCCCGCTTCAAAATAATCCGGAAATTAATACGAAGGTCCGCAGGAATTTCGATTGAGGTTGTGGTCTGCGCGAAACTAGCCGCGGCTGACGGTGTGCGCCAGAGGCCGGCCCGGGCGAAGAATCCGGGCAAAGAAAATCGCGATGAGCCCTACCAGTGGGGTCAGGAAGATGCAGACGAGGAATCCCTTCCAGAGCACGACGCCTTCCTTTTCCATTCTTGAGGCCGTCAATGCACAGAGCATAATCCAGAGGAGGCCTACGGTTGCGAAAAGCAGCCACGCAGCGATCGCAGCAAAATGAACATGTGACAACATTCCGAATCCCCCAAGTTTGCCTTTGCGTTCAGATTCGGGACGCCCGCCCGGATTGCATCCATTGTCACTGGAGCAAGGGGGTGGGGGAAGGGGCGAGGAACACGGGGGAACTTAAAGGTTACTAGTAACGAGTCTGAAACGTCGGTTCAGCTGACGATGGCGACTACCTCTCCTGCGTTCACAGTTTGGCCTTCGACCACGGCTAGGCGATCAATCGTGCCGGATTTCGGCGCGCGAATCTCATTCTGCATCTTCATGGCCTCCACCACAAGCAGACCCTGGCCTGCCTGCACTGAATCGCCCGTTTTCACAAGCACACGCACGATTTTTCCTGGCATCGGCGCCAAGACACGCTGAAGGCCTTCTGCTTCGATGGCGCCACCACGATTGCGTCGCCACGCGCGTTCGTCCTGAATTCCGATCTTGAATTCCCGGCCGCCGGTGATCGCGCGCAACTCCGCGCCTAACGACTCAACCCGCACGTCGAACGATTTTCCATTTATCAGAATCGAATAGATTCCGGGCGCTAGCGTGACCGCGTCGGCTTCGAGACGCTGGCCATCGATCGTCCACACCGGGCGCTCGCCGGCGTGGGTCAGCTCGACCTGGCGCTTTTTTCCAGCAATTTCAATCTGCAATTTCACCGGGGCTCCGATTGTATTCCGGCGATCTGGTCACAGTTGTGGATCACGATTCACTTGCTCCCGGCGGCTCTCGATTTTCCACAGTGATTCTGTAATTGGCGGCGTCTGTGAAGAATTCGTCTCGCCCGCGCGCGACGCGTGCCAAAGGAATGCAGCGATGGCTGCGGCTTCTTCGGCCTGGGATTCTGTTTCGCCACCGTTGGCTTGCGCGGCGGGCTGGGCGCCCAGGAAATCGTCCAGCCAGCGCGTGTAAATTGCGCCTTCCTGAAAATCGCGGCTGGCCAGGATGCGGCGGAAAAGCGAGACGTTTGTTTTTATTCCGCTCGCGTAGTATTCCTGCAGAGCGCGCCCCAACCGCGCGAGAGCTTCCTGGCGATCGCCGCCCCAGGCGATGAGTTTTCCGAGCATCGGGTCGTACTCGTTCGGCACCGACCAGCCGGCGTAGATGCCCTCGTCAAGGCGAATTCCGGGGCCGGTGGGAACGCCGCAGCTCAGAATTTTCCCGGGCGAAGGGAAGAAGTTATTGTCCGGGTCTTCGGCGTAGATGCGGCACTCGATGGCATGGCCGCACAGGGCAATATCTTCCTGGCGAAACGGCAACGGCTGACCTGCCGCGATGCGCATCTGCAATTTCACGAGATCCAGAGAGGTGACCATTTCGGTGACGGGATGCTCCACTTGCAACCGCGTATTCATTTCCAGGAAATAAAAATTGCGCTGCGCGTCCACCAGAAATTCCACGGTGCCGGCGTTGGTATAATTGCCGGCGCGGGCCAGTTTCACTGCCGCCTCGCCCATGGCTTTCCGCAAATCCGCGGTCATCACCGGCGACGGCGCCTCTTCGATCACCTTCTGGTGCCGTCGTTGCACGGAACATTCGCGTTCGCCGAGAAAGACAAAATTTCCGTGATGATCCGCGAGTATCTGGATCTCGATATGCCGGGGGCGCTCGAGATATTTCTCGAGGTAGAGTCGCGCGTCACCGAAGGCGTTTTGCGCTTCGGATGTGGCATCGCGCCATGCAGAGGCGAGTTCGCTCTCCGTCGCGATGCTGCGCATTCCTTTGCCACCGCCGCCCGCCACTGCCTTCAAAATTACCGAGAAGCCAATTTGCCGCGCGATTTCGGCAGCTTCGTCCAGTGTCTTGATAGGATCCAGCGTGCCGGGAACCATGGGTGCGCCTACATCTTGCGCAATCTGCCGGGCGGCGGTTTTCGAGCCCAGCCGCTCCATCGCGGCGGCGGACGGTCCGATGAAAGTGATCCCGGCATCCACGCAGGCGCGAGCGAGCGCGGGATTTTCCGCCAGGAAACCGTATCCGGGATGAATTGCATCGCAGCCGGCATAACGCGCGACGCCGAGAATTTTTTCAATTACCAGATAGCTTTCGCGGGAGGGAGCCGGGCCAATCGGGTAGGCTTCGTCCGCCAGACGAACGTGCAGCGATGCGCGATCCACGTCGCTGTACACCGCGACGGAGCGCACGCCCAGTTCCCGGCAAGCGCGCTCGATGCGCACGGCAATCTCGCCGCGATTGGCAATCAATACCTTGCTAAACATTGAAGCCCCCCGAGCAAGTCCGGGATTCTAGCATCTTTAAGTATATTGGCCCGCAATTTGGCCATCCGCCCGCGTGCGGAAGTCCGGCCAAGCCCGGTTCGTTGACACCTGTGTGGGCCGCTGTTAGATTGCATAGTTTGTGTTCATAGGGCGGCTTAAATTCAGTATCCGGCGCATTATCTGGTTGGCTTCGTCGGCCGTGGTGGTTGCGTCTGCCTTCGGTTGCGCCGTCAGTCAGAAGACGGTGGTGAAGCCGTCGCAAGCTCCGGCAGCGCTGCAAACCGCGACGAAAGCAGACCTGATTGATAGCTACAATCACCAGGCGCAAGCGATCCAGTCCTTAAACGCTGGTGTGACGATGAAGCTGATCGCGGGTTCTGCTTATTCCGGCGCGATCGAGCAGTACCATGACGTGAACGGTTTTATTCTGGCGTCCAGGCCCGCCAACATACGGGTGATTGGCCAGGCTCCGGTAGTCGGCAAGAATATCTTCGACATGGTGAGTGACGGCTCGACTTTCAGCATCTACATACCGTCGAAGAATAAATTTATCGTTGGCCCGGCTGATCTGGAGCGGCGTGGCGGGAAGCCGATCGAAAACCTCAGGCCGCAACATCTGGTGGACGCGCTGTTCTGGGCGGTCATCACTGATCGCGCGCCGGTGTTGTTCGAAGAAGCCAGCGAAGGGGCGACGCATTTCTACGTATTGACGGTGGCGAGGCCCGAGACGCCTCAATCCGTGTCTGGCTCCAGCGTCGCTGCGAGCGCCGATGCAGGCCAGCAAGGAAGTTCCCAGCTTTCAGCATCTAACTGGGAAATCGCGCAGAAAATATGTTTCGATCGCACGGACCTGCGCGTCGCTAGAATTGAGAATTTCGGCTCAGGTGGTAAGGTGGTCTCGGACGTGGCCTACTCCGATTGGCAATCCGCGGGCAGCGCCACGTATCCGCGGCAAATAGCTGTTACGCGGCCACGCGAAGACTATCAATTGCAGATAGCAATCAAGAAGATTACTGTGAACGAGCCGATTGCTGCGGATCGCTTCACTTTGCCGCAGCCATCGGGCACCGATCTGGTGCGTATCGGCCCAAATGGCGAGGACGACACGCAGAAAGATTCTGGCAAGACTCCCAAGGAGCCGCAGCACTAGGGCGTTCATGATTGCCTGAACGTTACGAAAAATTATGATTCGTTACATGATAATGCAAAACGTGCTGCACCGGCCCCTGCGCACGTTCATCACTGTGCTGGCTGTGGCGGTCGAGGTCACTCTCGTGATCATCGTCGTGGGGCTTACCAGCGGCCTACTCTCGGAATCAGCCAAGCGCATCGAGGGAGTCGGCGCGGACATTATGGTTCAGCCGCCGCAGGCTTCTTACCTGATGGCCTTCAGCGGCGCGCCGATGCCCATCGCGATCGCAGGCAAGCTAGCGCAGCTCGAATATGTGCAGGCGGTCGCCCCGGTGCTGACGCAGTTCAATACGAGCGGCATCGAAATCGTTTATGGCATCGACCAGGAGAGCTTTCACGCTGTTACTGGCGGATTCGTTTTTCACGAAGGGCATGATTTGCAGGGGCCGAACGATATCCTGGTGGACGACGTCTATGCCAAGTCAAAGAAAATAAAGCTCGGCCAGGACGTGCATCTTTTCGATCACGATTTTCACGTGGTGGGCATCGTGGAGCATGGCAAGGGGGCGCGCCTCTTCGTCTTCCTCTCGACGCTGCAGGAAATAGGGGGCTCGCACGACAAGGCTTCCGTCTTTTTCATTAAGTGTGATCGCACTGATCACACTCCGGCAGTGACGGATGAAATTAAGGATCTTCTCCCGCGCTATGAGGTTCGCCCACTGAGGGATCTCATGTCGCTGATGACCTCCTCGAACCTCCCAGGGCTGGCGGCGTTCATCAATGTGATGATCGGAATCGCCGTGGTGATCGGCTTCCTGGTGATCTTTCTCTCGATGTACACCACCATCATCGAGCGCACTCGCGAAATCGGGGTGCTCAAATCCCTGGGCGCGTCCAAGGGCTACATCGTACGGATCGTACTTAGCGAGACGACGCTGCTGTGCATCGGCGGAGCTGTGGCCGGCGTCGGACTCAGCTTCCTTATGAGCGCAATCTTCATCAAGCTGTTCCCACGCTCACGATCCTAATCACGCCACTATGGGTTTTGCGCGCCGGCCTAATCGCAATCGTCGGCGGCCTGCTTGGCGCGGCCTATCCCGCCTGGATGGCCAGCCGTAAAGACCCCGTCGAGGCTTTGGCTTACGAGTAACCCAACCCCACTTTTGCGCTGCGAATCGCGCGTACAGGGCAATCCGCGCCCGCGCATCCGAGCTAGGCAGAAATGCTAAAGGCGACTAGAATAATTCCAACCTCAGTTTCGCTGACGCTTGCAGGGGAGCGGCTGTTGGAGCCCATACTTAAGACAGAAAACCTGTGGAAGGTCTATCGCCAGGGCAAAGTAGAGGTTCCCGCGCTGCGCGGAGTCAGCATCGAAATTTTTCCCGGTGAGTTTGTTTCCATCATGGGTCCTTCCGGATGCGGTAAATCAACCATGCTGCACGTGATTGGCGGCCTGGCTCAAGCCACATCGGGGCGCGTGCTTCTTGACGGCAACGACCTCACGACCATGAGCGATTCCGCGCGGACTCTGCTGCGCCGCCACAAAGTTGGCTTTGTGTTTCAGCGTTTCAATCTGCTTCCCACTCTGGACGCTTACCACAACATCACGCTCGCGCAACACATCCACGGAAATGGATTCGATCCGCATCGCTTCCAGGTGGTTGCCGATCTGCTGGGCTTGAGCGACCGCCTGAAGCACAAGCCCTCAGAGCTTTCTGGCGGCGAACAACAGCGCGTGGCGCTGGCTCGCGCGATCGTCAGCGAACCGAAAATCGTGCTGGCTGACGAACCCACAGGCAACCTCGACACCAAAAGTTCCGAAGCCGTGCTGAATCTTCTCCGCCAGCTCAATCAAGACCTGGGCCAGACGATCGTGATGATCACGCACAATCCCGAAGCAGCCGCCTACGGACATCGCGTGCTGCACATGCGCGATGGCGAGGTTGTGGACGGCTCCTCGGTTCACTAATATGCGGACCATATGGCGAGGGATCGTACGCACGGTTTTTTGGTCCTATGAGCGCGGCAGCTGGCCCTACGATCTGGCCGTGATTTTGATCGTTCTGTTTGTGCTGGTGACGCCGACACGTTGGTTCCACGACCAGCCCCAAATTACCGCCGCGTTTGCTTCCAAAGTGCAGCTGCAGTCTGAGGATCCTGCGAGTCAGACTCATACCTACCGCCTGGATGCGTCCGCGCTGCCGGTGGAAAAGCGCACGGCCCGCGCCACTCCCGAACTTGAGCGCGAAACTCACGACATCCTGGCGCGCACCGTGATCGAACTCAAAGATCAGACGTTCCAAGTGGTGCATATCGAATGTGTATCTGCGCAGGACGGTTCAGTCCTCTACTACGACGTCACCGTGCACCCGTCGCCACTCATGTAACGTTTTCTCCCCACCCGAGTACCAACATGGAACCTGTCAGGTGGCCCTAAGCGTCTAACTAGCTGTAGTATTATGACCGCTTCGTAAACGGGCCGGTCGTTCCGCTGGGGGACATGCTTTGATCGTTAAACGCTTGGTATCGGGAATAGCTCTAATCGCCGTCATTTCTATCGTGTGCGTGCGGGCGTGGCCTGCGGCTGGGCAAAATCACAGCCCTGCCACGCTGGAGAGCACGCTGAGGGAACTGGATCGTTCGGCGAAGGGATTTCACAGCCTCTCAGCAGATGTGGAACGCACGAAGGTGACGGTGGTCGTCAATGACCGGTCCACCGAAAGCGGCACCATCCTGGTGCACGACGACAAAATGCTGTTGGAAATGAAGCCTCCCGACGCGCGAACGATTTTGCGTACCGGCGACAACCTATACATTTACAACCCAGGTCTGAAACGCGTGGAGGAATATAATTTGGCGCAGCATCGCGCCCAGGTGGATCAATATCTTTTGCTCGGGTTTGGTACGCAGGGGAAGGAACTTCAGAAGTCGTACCTGGTGACGATGCTCGGCGAGCCTACGCTGGACGATCGAAAGACGGTGGAGCTGGAGCTGACTCCGAAATCTCAGGAAGCGCGCAACCAGATTTCGAAGATTCAAATCTGGTTCGACCAGTCTTCGTGGCTTCCCGTGCAGCAGCAATTCAATGAGACCGGTTCCGGGGATTACTTCATCATTCGCTATTCACGAATCGTGCGGAACCCGGACCTGGGCGATGCGCATTTCAAGCCGCACTGGCCCAAGGGCACGGAGAAGGTAAAACCTCAAGGCTAGGGCCAATTTCACCGAGGCTCGCTACTTCTTTTCAGCGCGGCCGGCTGATTCGTGCTCCAGCAGTGCGCGTTTTCGTTCCAGTCCCCAGCGGTAGCCGGCCAGGTTGCCGTCTTCACGCACCACGCGATGGCACGGCACCACCACGGAAACCGGATTTGTAGCGCACGCTCGCGCCACGGCTCGAATCGCTTTTGGTTTGCCAATCGCGCGCGCGACCTGGCTGTACGTGCGCGTGGCGCCGTACGGAATTTTTCGCAATTCTTCCCACACTCGGCGTTGAAACGCTGTGGCTTGCACGTCGGTGGGCAGATCGAGATTCGGCTCCCGCCCGCGCAAGTGCTCCAGAATTTTGCTCACCCAGCCTTCCAGGCCATTTCTGTCGCGTTGAATTTCGGCGCGTGGATATTCCTTGCGCAAGGACTCTTCCAGTGGCGCATCGTCTTTGCCCAGGTACAGCGCGCTGATGCCGCGGTTGGTTGCTGCTACGAGCAGACGCCCTAGTGGCGAAGTGACGATGGTGTAATGGATTTTCATCCCCGCGCCGCCTTGGCGGTAGGTTGCGGGCGTCATGCCCAATTGCGCGGGAGCGCGTTCGTACAAACGGCTGCTGGAGCCAAATCCGGCGTCGTAAAGTGCGGTGGTCACGTCGTCTCCTTTCTTCAATCTGGATTTCAGCCGGCGCATCCGGCGCGCATCGGCATACTGCCGCGGTGAGATTCCCATCACGCTGCGAAAGGCGCGTTCGAGTTGATGCGCACTCATTCCGGCTGCGGAACTTAGTGCGCCGAGCGTCAGACGCGCCTCGCTCGCATCGCCGATGGCGGACTTGCTGCCATCCGCATCAATCTGCGCCTCGATTTCCCGGCACACCTTCGCCACGGCCGCTGCGCGCGGGTCGCGCAAACGGGCTAGACGCGGCCGGCACCTGAGGCAAGCACGGAATCCATTCTGTTCTGCCGCTTCCGGCAGCGAAAAAAACTGCACTTGCTCGCGTCGCGGTTTCCGTGAAGCACAGGACGGGCGGCAGTAGATCCCGGTGGAGCGCACCGCGTATACAAATGCGCCATCGGCACTGCGGTCTCGCGTTTGTACTGCGTGCCACCACTTTTCGTTTGGTTGCAGCGCGCGGGCGCCGGCCAAGTTCGAATTGGAAGTTCTGGTCATCAGCTCGATCATTGTGTGGGCCTCGCTTCGAACTCCAAAGTAGCGAAACCCAAACGAAGCCGCTATCCGTTTTTCTCGCGCGAATTTAACGCGCACAGTCTCAAACTCCGCAGCAAGAAATATCGAGGCGAAAAGCGCCGCAGGCGAACGCGCTTTCGCTTTCGGCTGTGTTTCGTGTGCAGCGAACAAACCACAAACGACAAATTTCAGCACTTCTGATTCGCCCTGCAGCTGCAACTCCCGCAAAATCATAGCTATGTGCCCCACCCCGCACTGTTGTATTATAGGGCACCCGCCCATCACTTCCCTTGACGCGCTTGCTTACTCCGCGCATATTCGGTCTACTGGTAGGGGGGGAAGTTTAGGCTGTTCTTGGGGGATAGTACATGGGGGCTGCTCCGGATTGGAAGGGGCCGCGGTCGGTCGTGTCGCCGCTGCGTGAAGTAGAAAGCCACACAGTAAGCGTTGCATCTCCAGCAGGGAAGCCTGGGCCACAGCGATTCGCGCGAGTTCCCACGCACGCGATTGGCGTTGCGCGGGAGCGCCGCAACAATCCGCGCGCGTCACTTTCGCTGCCGCTTCGTCTCACGCGGGTTGGCGAACATCTCGAACCCATTCCGGTCACGCTGGTCACCCGCAATATCAGCTCGAGCGGCGTCTATTTCCTCGCGCCCCGTGATTTTGAGCCGGGCACGGCGATCGAGCTGGAAGTGGCGCTCATCGAACGCCCGTTGGGCCAGGGGAGCGTCCAGATGTGCACCGCTGCGCACATTGTGCGCGCCGAGGAAGTGGATATGCCTGGCTGGCGCGGTTACGCCGCCACTTTCGATGATTTCGCGCTGCGCCGCGATGACGTCCTCCCGCTGCGCTATCGCAGCCACTAAAGTCAGCGAAGCAATTCGCACTCGGTCGCCTGAAAATCTCACAGGTCGTCTGCCCAGAATATTCACGCGCAGGCGTTTATCCCAACAGCCGCCGTCTGATACGATTCCTTCACCGTGAAAATCGCACAATTCTCCGCGCGTGCAGTCCTTTTCGATTGGGACGGCACCCTGCTGAATTCCTACGAAGCCGACCTCCGCGCCTATCTTTCGATGTTTCATACTCTGGGAATTAACTGGACGGAGCGAGAGCTCGCGCAGCACTATTCTCCCAACTGGCTGCGCGTGTACCGCGCGGCTCGGCTGCCGCGTTCCAAATGGATCGAAGCCGACCGCCTCTGGAACCACGCCTACAAGAGTGAAAATCCTCCGCTGCTTGCGGGAGCGCGGCGTGTGGTGCGGCTGCTCGCGCGGAAATTCGAACTCGGCATCGTTACTAGCGGGAGTCGCCCGCGGGTTCGCCGCCAGCTTCGCGATTTCGACCTCGCCAGCTGTTTTTCCGCGTGCGTTTGCAGCGAAGACGCCGAAAAAAGGAAGCCGCATCCGGCGCCCTTGCAATTGGCGCTGAAGCGATTGCGCCGCGATCCGGAACACTGTGTGTACGTCGGCGACACGGCGGAAGACATCGAAATGGCTCGCAGCGCCGGCGTGCGCGCCATCGGGGTTCTCGGTCCGTTTCCTACCGCCGCTCGCTTGCGCGCTGCCAGGCCCGAAGTCATTCTGAATTCAGTTGGGGAACTCCCGAAATATTTGCGCTCGATTTCGTGAGCGCCGCCGGACTCTTTGCATTGGATTGCGAGAAATCAGCGGTGTGGCGAGGAGATAGGAACGCTCGAGGATGAACCCGGATCGGACGCTGGCGGCGCCGTTGCGGCACCTCCGGGTGCGGCAGCCGGCGTATGCACCTTGAAATCGGTGGAGTGGACCACCAGCCGCAGCGGCAGCTCATCGTTCTGTTCGCTCTTGAAATAATCATCGGAGCGGGTGTAGGTCGGCAGCCAGTACTTGCCCTGGAAATTCTCGCGATAGGTTTCGAACATGGTGAAGGGCAGCGCCGTGCCGTTGCCCTCGAGTTCGCCGACGAATTTTCCGTAACTCTTCACGATCGCAAAATCGTGATCGTCAATCCAGATCACGCCTTCGAAATACCGCTTCTTGCGGCTCAAGCGTCTTCGGCTTCACCTGGAAAATATAAGTGTTCAGCTGGTCCAGCTTTTCCTGCCCTGCGTATTTAAAATTGTAGTTCGCGATTTCCTCAGTGGTCAGCGGAAACTCCGGCAGGCCGGCGATCACGCGCACGTCTTCCAGCGAGAAGTGCATCAGCTTCAAGGTGGATTCCGCCGGCTTGGTCACGCGCATGTAGCGCAGCCCGTCCGCCTTCATATACACATCGCTGGTCACGCTGAATTTGCCGCCAGGATCGTACAGCTCGTCCAGGCGGATGGTTTGCGTGAAGTCGTACGTGTCGTACACTTTTTTCATAACATCTTCGTTCGCCGCAAATTTCTGAATGATCACTTCCACCGGTATGGGCGGCGGCCCCGGATGCGGTTCCGCCGGAATGCGCTCCACTTTGAATGTCGGTGGCGGAGCTTGCGGGCCAGGGTCTTGCGCAAGCAGAGGTGTGCTGGCGACGAACAAGGCTGCAATCGCGATCACCAATTTGGTGATCATCGTTGTTCGCGTCGTCAATCGCAGATGTCGGGGCATGTTGAAATTTTCTGGCACC
This sequence comes from uncultured Acidobacteriota bacterium, assembly GCA_963748395.1. GTDB lineage: Bacteria > Acidobacteriota > Terriglobia > Acidiferrales > UBA7541 > Palsa-295. The sequence goes on from CAVVIP010000003.1 coordinate 281,813, forward strand.
TTAAATTGGATGCGATCTTAGCGCCCGGCGTCTAGCTGCCGTCGTCCTTCGCGCCCGCCGACGATTGTCGTCCGAGCCGGTATTACGCATTTTAACGCGGTCCCGTGAAATACAGCAGCAGCATCGAAGGCTAAGCAACCGGGGCGAAATTCGCGACCTTTGCCCGTCGTGGCTCTGTTAAAATCACGCGTTTGCGGATTGCGCTTCCGCACTGGACATGGCAGACACGCCGCAAGCTCGCGAACACCGACGATATTTCGTCAGCGGCATGGTGCAGGGAGTGGGCTATCGGTATTTCGCCCGGCGCGTGGCGCAGCGACTCGGGCTTAGCGGTTATGCGAGAAACCTGCCTGACGGCCGCGTAGAGGTCTGTGCGGTCGGCAGTGCTTCCAAGCTGGCCGAATTCCGCGCGGAGCTGGAACGCGGCCCCCAGGGCGCCTCGGTGACAGGCGTCGCGGAAGAAGAAGCCGCGTCGAACTCTGAATTCGCGAAGGGATTTTTGATCGAATACTGACGCGCGAGACCGCAAATCGCTTTTCAGTCAAATTTTCTGGCTTGCCGGCGCGCAATCGCCTGACTCAACGAGGACAAAGAATGAACGACCTAAAAGCGCTGATCCGCGAAATCCCCGATTATCCGAAGCCGGGAATTTTGTTTTACGATCTCACCACCCTGCTGAAGAACCCGGCCGGTTTCCATTCGCTGGTTGATCAGCTCTGCGAACAATACAACGGAACCAAGGTGGATATCGTCGCCGGCATCGAAGCTCGCGGATTTATTTTCGCTCCCGCGCTGGCCTATCGCCTGGGCGCGGGTTTCGTTCCGGTGCGCAAGCCGAAAAAGCTTCCCGGGAAAACTTCCTCAGTCACCTATCAGCTCGAATATGGCACCGACCAGCTGGAGCTCCACGAAGATGCCATTAAGCCCGGCCAGACCGTCCTGATATGCGACGATCTGCTGGCCACCGGAGGCACCGCCGCAGCCACCGTCAAGCTGATCGAGCAACTCGGCGGCAAAGTAGCCGGCGCTGCGTTCGCAGTGGAGCTCACATTCCTCAACGGCCGCGCCAAACTCCCCGGCGTCCACGTGTTTTCGCTTCTGAAGTACGACAAATAGAAGACCCCCGCTGAACGAATGGCAGATTGCGAAGCGAACACTGCGGCGGTCAGAGGGTTTAAGCAGTCATTTCTTTCAGGTTTTATCAGTGTTCATCTGCGTTCATCTGTGGTGCCTTTGACTTGCTCTCCCGCGCTGATCCGCGAGTTCCTAAACGCTGCCGCACCACTTCGAATAACATCACCCCCGCCGCCACGGAAACGTTGAGCGACTTCACCGGTCCAGCCGTGGGCAACGAAACCAGAAAGTCGCAGCGCTTGCGCGTCAATTCGTGCAAACCTTCGCCTTCGCTCCCGAGCACGATTCCGATGGAACCCTTGAGATCCACTTCCGTATAACTTTTCTCCGCGCGCTCATCGAGCCCCACCAGCCAGTAACCGGCTTCTTTCATTTCTTCCATCGCGCGCACCAGATTTTTCACCCGCGCGATCGGCAGATGCGCCAGCGCTCCAGCCGACGCGCGCTCCACCGTATCAGTCAGGCCCGCCGCCCTGCGCTCTGGAATCACCACGCCGTTCGCGCCCGCGGCCAGCGCCGTGCGCACAATCGCGCCCAGGTTATGCGGATCTTCGATGCCATCGAGCAGCACCAGCAAACCCTGCGGCGTCTGCGCCGCGAGCAAATCCTCCAGCCCCATTGCCGGTTTAGCCGCGCCGAGCGCCGCCACGCCCTGATGCTCCCGGGTTCCCACCAAGCGATCAATCTGCACGCGATCTTCAAACCGCACCGGGACGCCCTTGGCCTTCGCCAGTTGCACCACGGCCTCGACGCGATCTCCGTGGCGCCCACGCGCGATAACGATGCGATCCAGCGCCCGCCCGGCCGCCAGCGCCTCCTCGACAGCATGAAATCCCGTGAGCCAGTTCATTGCCATGCCGTGCGTCTCTCCGCCAACTTCAACCTTCTAGTGTGGCTATAGCGTGGGCTGCAATTGCTTCGCCGCGCCCGATTTCGCCCGTGCCTTCATTCGTCTTCGCTTTCAAATTGATCTGCTCTTCCGCGATGCCCAACGATTTCGCCAGCGCCGCGCGCATGGTGGGGAAGTGCGGTCCCAGTTTCGGCCGTTCGCAGATCACCACCGCGTCCAGATGACTGATGCGCAGCTTGCGCTCGTCGAGCAGCTTCCGCGTGTGCTCCAGGAAAAGAAGGCTCGCCGCGCCCTTCCACTTCGGATCGGTGTCCGGGAAATGCGTGCCGATGTCGCCAAGGCTCGCCGCTCCCAGCAGCGCGTCGCACAACGCGTGCGCCAGCACATCGCCGTCGGAGTGCCCCACCGAGCCTTTATCGAATGGCACTTCGATCCCGCCGATCATCAGCTTTCGCCCCGCCGCCAGCCGGTGCAGATCGTATCCAATTCCCGAACGTGTCATTAAGCTTCCTTAATTCGAAGTTCGACTAACCTGCGTTTGATCCGCTTGATCAGAAATCTAAATAGAAAAAGAAACGCTGCAACAGGTAACACTGCGAGCACCGATGCTCCCCAATAGGCGAGTGAACCTGAAGGAATCTCGTTGGCTGTACTCGTCTTGACGCCTCGGCTCCGAAGGCGCGTGGTTAAGTCATCGATCTGGTCAGTGGAAATCACCGTCCGAAAAGACTCCGCCGGGGTACGAAGTTCACCCCTGAGCTCTTCGCCGCTCTTCAACTTTGTGAATGTCGCACTGACCACATTGCCGGCGTCGATGTTGTTGACAAGCGCCCCATATTCCATCACCCGCGCAGGCTTCCCAGGGAGGATCGTGCGTAGGGCAACTAGAATCAGCATCAGAACGAGCATCCAGAACCCAAACCTAGCGCAAAATAGCCAGAGATAGGTCAGTCCGAGTCGCGTCTTCCGGAGCCTCTTCATTGCTTTACCGCTTTCCGCTCCTGCTCCAGATAGAACCGCGCGAGGTCCATGTCCGCCGGCCGCGTTATTTTGAAATTTCGCTCAGAGCCGAGCACCACAAACACGTCGTGCCCGAATCGCTCCACCAGCGCCGATTCATCGGACGCCAACACGCCATCGGTCTGCGCCTTGCGAAAAGCATCGCGCAGCAGCGCATAGGAAAACGCCTGTGGGGTTTGCGCCAGTACAATCCGCTCGCGAGGAATGGTCGTGGTGATCAGCGCCATGTCTTCCGGCAGGGTCGCGCGCTTTACTTCTTTCACGGTATCAATCGCGGGAATTCCCAGAATCGCCGCACCGCGCTTGCGCGCCTCCGCAATCACACGATCCAGCTGTTCGGGCGTCACGAACGGGCGCACTGCATCGTGTACCAGCACCACTTCGGTGGCGGGATCCACCTGCGCCAAGGCGTTGGCCACCGACTGCTGGCGTGTATCGCCGCCATGCACCACACGCGCGGGCCGCCCCAACGCCGCTTTCGCAACCTTGTCCTGCAGAGACACCACATCGTCCGCGCGCGTGGAAACGAAAAAATCGGTAATGGCGCTGCAGGCGGCCAACCGGCGCAACGTGAAAATCACCAGCGGCATTCCGTCCAGTTCCAGGAACTGCTTGGGCATTTCGGCGCCCATGCGTGTGCCCAGACCTGCGGCGGGAATAATAGCGGCGACTCGGCTCATAAAGGGAAGACAGTCTATCGCAATCCAGCGGCCCAGCACACGCACTCTTGTTTGCTTGGGGATCGCAGCGGCAGTTTGCTGGCGGTCTAGAGGCCGCCGTTATCTAGCCCCTGCCGGTCTCGGGATACAACGGCCGCGCGGGCCGCTCCCCACCGGGAGTTGCGCCTTCGTTGGTTCGAGGAGTTGCTTGAGGCTCAGGATGTGGCGCGTTCTGCGTCGCGACGCGCGGAATCTGCTGCTCGCCGCGCTCGTCGTAGCGCCCGAAAATCATTTTCCCCGCGGTGGTCTGATGGACGGAAGTGACGGTGATATCGATGGTCTTGTTGATCATTTTGCGCGCGCCGTCCACCACGACCATGGTTCCATCGTCCAGGTAAGCCACGCCCTGGTTGTATTCTTTTCCTTCGCGCAAAATGAAAACGCGCATGGTCTCGCCAGGCAGCACCACCGGCTTCAGCGCATTGGCCAGCTGGTTCACATTCAGGATTTCGATCCCCTGCAGCGCGGCAACTTTATTCAAGTTGAAATCGTTGGTGACGATCTTCGCGTCGTAACGCTTGGCCAGCTCGATCAGCTTCAAGTCCACTTCCGGGATCTGCAAAAAATCGTCGTCGGCGATCTGCACTTCCAGGTGCGCCATCTTCTGGATGCGTTGCAGCACCTCGAGCCCGCGGCGCCCGCGTTGGCGCTTCAGCGGGTCGGCGGAATCCGCAACCAGCTGCAATTCGTGGAGCACGAATTGGGGAATGATCACCGTGCCGTCCAGAAATTGCGCGTCGGCGATGTCTGCCACGCGCCCATCAATGATCACGCTGGTATCCAGCACTTTGAAGGAGTGCTTCAGGCTGCGTTCACTGCCGAACAAGCCGCCCAGCGCCTGAAGATTCAGCATGTCGCCTTTATTCGCGCCCAGGATCAGCCCGATGTAAGCCATCACCAGAAACGCCGCCAGGCTGAAAAATGACCGCGTGCTCTCCGGCATCGTGGTATGCGTGAGGATCAGCGACGTCAGATAAGCTCCCAGCAGACCCAGGATTGACCCGATTGCCGCGCCGATCAGCCGGCGCAAGCTTGCGTGCCGCAGCCGCAGCTCGAAGAGGATGACCGCCAGGCCAAAAAGAAGGCCGACCGCCGCGCCCAATTCATGTGACACGCTGAACGGACGGAAGTGAAATCCTGCCGCGACACACACGGCCATGAAAACGATTCGTATCCCCAGCATGTCCCAGAATGTGCCGACATGATCGTGCACGGCATGGGATCGCGATGCCAGCTTGCTTGGGGAGTCTTCGGGAGTTGCTACCGCAGGAGGGCGATTCTGAGGCACAGGGGTCCGCTGCATATTTCCGCCTTATAAATATGAATAAGACGAATCGCGCCCAACGGGTTCGTCTCGAGTTATTTTTCCGGCCTATGAAATTTTGGAGCGCCCCGCCGGGATAACGAGAACTGCCTTATGAAATCTTTATGATTCGCACAGTATAGCACCGCGCGGGAAGCCCGCGTCAACGGACTAGCATAATTAGACTATTGCCCTGTTGAAAGGTTGGCAATGTGGTTCGGGAGGTTGAGAGATTGATGTAATGGCCTGCGGAATCTGCTTCGTTCGGACATTGAGACCCTTGGCGCCGTGGTGGCCGATACGGCGGCGGGGGATCGCTGCCTATTTAATTTTTGCGACGCGCCCGGTGGTGGGGAATTTCTGGAATTGGAGAGCGTCGTGGCCGGGCACCACGCGGTCAGGCGAGCCTGCGAGTTCAATCATCCGCGACTGCGCGGCAATGTTGGCCGCATGATCCGCGTCACTGAAAGTTGCGCTGGCCAGGTGCGACGACAGGTTGAGATAAAAATAGCAATTGTCCGACGCGAGCACGAACGGCGGGTTCCCGTCTACTTTGAGGTATTGCGAAGCATAGGTGTGACGCGCGCCGGTGTATGCGCGGATGCCGGGAAAGATTTCCACGTTATCGCCATCCACCAGATGGATGCGGCCTTCCGTGTTTAGTTTTACCAGTTCCTTGGCGTCTTCCGGATCGATGCCGCCGTGATCTCCGCCCGGCTGCCACGCGTCCATGGTGTAGTAGCGATATTCGTCCTTCTGGATCCAGATAATTGCCTTGGGGAACAGGTCAATGCCGCCCATGTGGTCCCAGTGCGCGTGGCTGATGACGATGTCCGTCACGTCCTCGGGATTCACTCCCGCGGTTTCCACTGCTTTGTCGGGCCGCAAATAATCCTTCATCGGAAAATCTTTCAGAAAAGTGTCGCGATGAAATCCGCTGTCGAGCAGAATTGTGTGGCCCCCGCCGCGAATCAGCCACACCACCATGGCTATGTCTATTTTCACATCCTTGGGGCCGCCGATCACCAGCTCGGACACCGGCACGTCCGGAGCAGTCGCATAGCGTATTGCTTGGATTGAATATTCCGGTTGTGCGGGTGCTCCGAGCAGCGAAGCAAAGAGAGCCGCGATCAAAAGAGGTTTCATGTCGGCTCGATAATACGGTGAACCGCGCGGACTTCAAAAGGGAATTGAGGAATTACACTCAAAACTTTAGACGTAAAACTTCGGAACGCGCCGGCCCAGCGCACACAATAAATCGGATGTGACGGTTCCAATCGAGTGCGCCACTTCAGAGACTTCAATCGCCGCGTCGCCATCCTTTCCGTAAATTGTCACCACGTCGCCCAGCACGGCTTCCGGCACGTCGGTCAAATCAAGCGTGGTCAGATCCATGGAGATCGTTCCCACCAGAGGCACGCGCCGGCCGCGCACCAGCGCCCATCCGCGGTTGGTCAACGCGCGCACCACCCCGTCGGCATATCCTGCGTTGATTACGGCAATGCGGGATGGCCGCTTGGTGACGAAACGCGCCGCGTAGCCCACGCCTTGGCCCACCGGCACGTTTCGCAATGAAATAATGCGCGCGCGCAGCGAGAGGCACGGGTGCAGCGCCACCTGGCCCATCACTTCCTGTTTTTTCTGCGGCGGATCGAACGACTGGTAATAACCGTAGAGAATTGCCCCGGGACGAACCATGTCCGCCCAGGTGCTCGGTCGCGCGCAAATCGCGCCGCTATTCGCCATGTGCACAATGCCGGGCGAGATGCCTTGCGCGCGCAATCGTTCCAGGCAAGCTAGAAAAGTTTTCTCCTGATCGTTCGTCTGCTGCGCCGTGAAATCTTCCGCGGACGCAAAATGCGTAAACGTGCCTTCCAACTCGATGTGCTTACACTTAGCTAGAGTTTGCGCGAAGCTGTCCACTTCATCGGCGGAAATTCCCAGGCGGTTCATGCCCGTATTAATCTTCAAATGAAATCGCAGCCGCGATTTTCCGCCGGCCGCTTTGGCGGCGCGCTCGAGATGGCCAAGATCATCCACGCGCGTTACCGTGGGCGTCAGATTATTTTGTATCAGCCGTTTTTCTTCCCCCGGCCAGAATCCCGTCAAAATCAGAATCCGTTTGCGGATGCCTGCCTCGCGCAGTTCCACACCTTCGTTCGCGCAGGTCACGCCGAACCATTCGGTCCCGGCCTTCTGCAGCGCCTTCGCGATCGGCACGGCGCCCAGCCCGTAGGCGTTCGACTTCACCACCGCCAGAATTTTTCGCGACGACCCCACCTGTTTGCGAATCGTGCGCAGGTTGTGCAGGATGGCCTTCAGCGAGATTTCCGCCCACACCGGGCGCCCCGCAAAATGAATTGTTTTCGGCATCGTCATTTAGAATGCCAGACTCCTCGCCGCGCGCGCGAACGAAATTGCCACTGGCAATTCGCTTCGCGCCGTTTAGGTAAACATCCGCATTGGATTGTTGCAGGACGGCTGCCACCGGGTGTTGCCGGCGGATTGCGGGCGCAAATTCACTGTAATGTACAGATAAATATAGGGTTACGAGCGGGCCCATCCTGCGACGACACAATTCTAAGGAGGATTACTTCCTGGCTGTTGCCGCAATTTCGACACGACCGTGGGTCCGCGCGCACAACTCGGCCCGTCGCTACTCTTCCGGTTCGCCCCGCGCGCTCCACGCATCCGGCGCTGCTTCTTCGAAGCGTGTGTGCCGCGCCAGGAAGACGAAGTTCAAATTTCCCGTGGGGCCGTTGCGCTGCTTGGCGATGATCAACTCCGCCTTCGCGCGATCCTCGTCCGGCAGATCGGTCTTGTAGAAATTCGGCCGGTTGATGAACAGCACCACGTCCGCATCCTGTTCGATTGCGCCCGATTCGCGCAGGTCCGCGAGTTGTGGTTTGCGCTCTTCGCGTTCCGGCGCGCGCGTCAATTGGCTCAGCACCACGATCGGCACTTTCAATTCCTTGGCCAGACCCTTTAGCGCTCGCGACATACCCGAAACTTCTTCCTGACGGTTGCTTTGCCGCCCCATATTCGTGGGCACAACCAGTTGCAAATAATCCACGATGATCAGCGAAAGCCCGCGATCACGCTTCAGCCGTCGCGCTTTCGCGCCCATTTCCATCACCGTCGAAGAAGCGGAATCATCAATCCATAGCGGCGCCTCGGCCAGATTCGTCAGCGCGCCGGTGACTTTGCCCCAATCGTCGCGGTTCATGTGGCCGGTGCGGAATTTGTGCGCGTCCACGCGCGCTTCGGACGCCAGCAAGCGCAACAGTAGCGATTCCTTGGACATTTCCAGGCTGAAAATTGCCACCGGCTGGCGATGGCGCACCGCCACATTTTCCGCGATGTTCAGAGCCAGCGCCGTCTTTCCCATGGAAGGCCGCGCCGCCAGAATAATCAGCTCCGAAGGCTGCAAGCCCGCCGTTTCGTTATCGAGGTTTGCGTATCCTGTAGCGAGGCCGGTGATGCGCCGCCCTTCGCTGAATATTTTTTCCAGGCGTTCAAAATTGTCGCGGACCAGTTCTTTTACGCCGATCAGCCCGGCTTTGACGCGGTCTTCCGCCAGCTGGAAAATCACGGACTCTGCGCGATCCAGAATCACGTCTGCGTCGTCGCCTGCCGCCAGCGCCTGCTCCTGAATCGCCGACGCCGAAAAAATCAAATTGCGCAGGACGGATTTTTCTTTGACGATCCGCGCGTAGTGCTCCACGTTGGTGATGCGCGGCAGCCCATCCGCCAATTGCGAAAGGTAGGCAATCCCACCCGCCGCTTCCAGCTCGCCGCGCCGCGAAAGATCTTCCATCAGCGTGACGATATCAATTGCCTGCTGCTTTTCGCCCAGCTGCACCATGCGTTCGAAAATTTGCCGGTGCTGCGGCAGAAAGAAATCGTCGGAGCGGACTTTCTCGATCGCGGCATTCAGCGCGTGGTTATCCAGCAGAATCGCACCCAGAATGCTGCGCTCTGCTTCCAGATTGTGCGGTAACGGTCGTTCGAGTGTGGCGTCGCCTGGCATGGTCTGTGGTTGTGCTCGGATGTTACTATCGCAAACTCACGCTTGCAATCTTACGCCCGCTCGCACTCCGCGACAACGGGCGCGCGCGTGTAGGAAATTCCGTTTAGGGAGCGCGCAAGATTGTGCGCATTTAACTCTGAGGCGTCAACGGTACCCGCCTGTGCAAGACTTCGGAAAAGTGGAAAAGCGCCGGCGCAAAAAAAAGGCGTCCCGAACTTCGGGACGCCCGGTTCTCTTGCGAATTCTGAAATCTATCCGCTAGCGAGAGCGACAGCCGGATGAAAACGCCGGCTTACTCTTCCTTCTTTACCGCGACTTTCACATTCACGGTCACTTCGCGGTGCAGCTTCACCGGAACTTCGTAGTCGCCCATTACCTTGATCGGCTCGGCCAGCACGATCCTCTTGCGGTCAATCTCGAAACCCTTGGCCGCCAGCGCCTCGGCCACGTCCAGCGACGTTACCGACCCGAACAGTTGGTCGTTCTCGCCAGCCTTGCGCGTGAATTCCAGCGCGACGGCCGCGAGCAGTTCGCCCTGCTTCTGCGCCGCGTCCTTCTCGGTGGCTTCCTTCTTCGCGAAGTGCGCGCGCATCCTCTCGAGGCGCTTCAGATTCCCGGCCGTAGCTTCCAGACCCAGCTTGCGCGGCAGCAGAAAATTGCGCGCGTAACCCTCGGCAACTTCCACCAGTTCACCGCGATTTCCCAGCTTTTCCACGTCTTCCTGCAGAATGATTTGCATTGTATGCGGACCTCGAATCCTTTAAACGTAGCGCCGGCGTCTCGCCGGCAGTTTTGTTCCTGCCTTATTGCTACTGCGAACTACAGTTCCGCCGCGAACGGCAGCAACGCGATATTCTGCGCCCGCTTGATCGCCACGGTCAGCCACCGCTGGTGCCGCGAACAAGTGCCGGTCATGCGCCGGGGGAGAATCTTGCCGCGCTCCTGAATGAACGGCGCCAGAATCTCGGCCTTCTTGTAGTCAATGAAGTCGGCCTTATCCACGCAGAAGCGGCAAACCTTCTTCTTGCGCACGAAGTTCCGCTTACCGCGTTTCGCCGGTCCGCCGGGCCGTCCGCCACCTGGACCACCAGGGCCGCCCGGTCCCGAAGACCGCATCCCTCCCGACGAGGGGCCGTGCGATTGCTGCATTGGTGCGTTTTCATCTGCCATTCGAGTCTCCTGACTAGTTTCGCGATCGTGATTCAAATCTCAATTCGCAAATCTGTTTCCGGAAGGGCACGGCATCGGCTTGTGAAGCCAATCGCGCTTCCAGTGACGCAAACCCCTTCTACGCCGTTGGCGCAGACTGCTCAGTCGGTGGCGCGATTGGCGCAACCGGAGCCCCCGGCGCAGGCGCCGCCTTGCGCGGGCGACGCGCAGCGCGACGCTCGCGGTGCCGCTTCAATTTCTCCTGCCGCTTCAATTCTTCGTCGAGCCGCACGGTGAGGTACTTGATCACCGGATCCGCCACCTTCAACCGGCGCTCGAGCTCCTTCACCACTTCGCCGTGCGTGGTCTTCAGGACCATGTACACGAAGTATCCCTCGTGCAATTTCTGCACGCGGTACGCCATGCGCTTGCGGCCCCACTTGGCGACCGACTCGACCTTCGCGCCCTTTTCCGCCGCTGTGCTTTCCAGCGTGGCAATCACCTTGTCAACATCCGCTTCCGGCGTATCCGGCCGGCAGATAAAAATCAGGTCGTACTGACGCTCTTCCATATGTCCTCGATTCCTCTTCGTCTGTTCCGCAACTTCAGAGTTCTAAAAACCGTTCACTCCGAATCTTCTGTTTCGGCCTCGACGCGGCGGTTATGCTTCGCCATCGCCTTGCCCACGCCCTCAGCCACGATTAATTCCACCGCTTCAGCTGCATCCGCCGCCATCTGCGCCGCGATTTCGCGCTCGGGCTTGCGCATGGTGTGGAGGACGTACTCTGCCATGTCCTCCAGCGGATATTCGGGTTTCACGCCCAACCGCACGCGAATAAATTCGTTCGACCCTACCGACGCAATCACCGACTTCAATCCGTTGTGCCCGCCGGCGCTGCCTCGTTCCCGAATCCGCAGCATGCCCCAAGGTAAAGCTGCTTCGTCGCTCAGAACGATCATCTCCGCGGCCTTGCACTCGTAGCGCTCCAGCAACAACCGCACCGCTATGCCGCTGAGATTCATCATCGTCTGCGGCTTGGCCAGGACCACCTCATTTCCTGCAATGATCCCGAGGCCAACGTACGATTTCGCTTCCGGTCGCGTCACCCGAATCCCTGCGCGACCGCCCAGCGTATCTACCGCCAGAAATCCCATGTTGTGCGGCGTGAACTCGTATTCCGGGCCAGGGTTTCCGAGGCCGACGATAAGTCTCATTTTTACCCTGAGCGTCCGCCGCTACCCGCGTAGCAAAACTACTTCTTCTTCTCGGACTTCTCGCCCTTCGCTGCAGGAGCTTCGGCAGCTTCGCCTTCTTCCCCTTCCACTTCCTTCTTGCCCTTCTTCATCACTTCGGGCTCCGCCGGTGCCGCATCCGCCGTCACCGCCGCATCCGCAGCAGGCTCCTCTTCCTTCTTCAGCACAACCACGTGCGCGATCACGCGAACCGGGTCGGTGAGCAATTTGATTTTCGCCGGGTCAAAAGGCAGATCGGCGGCGCGCAACTGTTTGCCGATCAGCATCTCCGTCACATCCACTCTGAATTCTTCGGGAATGTCCGCGGGCAGACATTCGATTTCCACTTCGCGCGTAACCGTCTCGAACACGCCGCCCTGCATCTTCACGCCCTGCGGCTCGCCAAACGTGTGGACCGGCACTCGGACGCGCATACGCACGTCCATGGCGATGCGGTAAAGATCCACGTGCAGCAATTTGCCGCTCACCGGATCCACCTGCCAATCCTTCACCATCGCCTTTTCGGACGCGCCGGAGGCCACCTGCACGGTAAAGATGGTGTTGTGCCCCGTTTCCGAGCGCAGAATACGCGCCACCTGCTTCGCACTAACGGAAATGGAAATCGAATCCTTCTTCCCGCCGTACAGAATCGCCGGGACCATCCCAGTCAAGCGTGTGCGTCGCGCAGGACCCTTCCCGCGCCCTTCGCGTACCTGGCCTTCGATTGTAAATGTCTCCATGATTCCCTCGTTGCGCCGGCTGGGCTTGACTGCCTCTTGCCGGCTCTCTTTTCTCTTCGAAATCCGCCGGCACGAGGCCGGCGCTGCTGCTAAATAAACAATTCGCTGATCGAAGTCTCTTCGTGAATGGACTGAATCCCGCGCGCCAGCAGTGGCGCCACGCTGAGCGCCTTGATCTTGCCCAGCTTCAGCGCTGCTTCATTCAGCGGAACCGAATCCGATACCACCACTTGCTCGATCTTCGACTTGGCAATCCGTTCCACGGCGGGCCCGGAAAGCACCGGATGCGTGCAAGCCGCAAACACCTTTGTCGCGCCATGCTCCAGCAGCGCTTCCGCCGTTTTCACCAGCGTCCCCGCGGTATCAATGATGTCGTCAATCACCAGCGCGGGGCGCCCGGCCACGTCGCCGATCAGGTGCATCACTTCACTTACGTTCACGTCAATGCGCCGTTTGTCCACGATCGCGAGCGGTGCGTCAATTCTCTTCGCGAAAAATCTGGCGCGCTCCACTCCGCCTGCGTCCGGCGAAACTACGGTGATCGGGCCCAGCTTCATCTTCTGAAAATATTCCACCAGCACCGGCGACGCGAAAAGGTGATCCACGGGAATATTGAAATATCCCTGAATCTGAGGAGCGTGCAGGTCCAGCGTCAGCACCCGGCTCGCCCCTGCTGTTTCCAGCAAGTCCGCAACCAGCTTCGCGGAGATCGCTACTCGCGGCCGGTCCTTGCGATCCTGCCGCGCATACGGGTAATACGGCACCACCGCGGTGATGCGCCACGCAGACGCCCGCTTGAACGCATCAATCATCAGCAACAACTGCATCAGATTGAAATTCACCGGCGTGCAACACGGCTGCACCACGAACACATCCGCGCCGCGCACATTTTCCAATATCTGATAGCGCGTCTCGCCGTCGCTGAACTGACCGTGCTCCGCTTCGCCCAGCGGCACGCCTACGTACTTGCAAATCGATTTGGCCAGCTCGGGATTCGCAGTACCGCAGAATATTTTGAATTTATCGTCGGTCAAAAAAATTCCCTCAACCGTTCACACTTGGGCGCGCATGCGCATCCGCACGCCAGCCCAAAGCACGGCCATAGTCTTCCCTGGATAGGGTTTCAACGACGAAAACCGAATCTTCCGGGAACGCACGAGCGGCTCGGCGCGCACGCGCTGGGTTTCGGAATATTCCGAACACCGCCGACCCGCTACCCGCCAGCGCGGCATCTGCGGCTCCTCGCTTGAGCAATCCGTCCCGGATTTCTCCGAGTCGCGGATGACGGTGGAAGACCGGCCCCTCGAAATCATTCGAAAGGCCTGCCCCCTGCCGGCTCCAGCACAGAGCGCAGAACCCCCAAATTTTAGGGGGTTCCGGGCGTTTTGTCAATTCCGCAGAAATCCACTGGAAGGCGTCTTTCGTACTCACGCCAATTTCGTGAGGAGACACCACCAGAATCGTTTGCTTAGGCGCGTTCGGCAGCGGGTAGATTTCGTCACCGCGATTTACCGCCAACGCGCGTCCGCCGAAGAGAAAGAACGGCACATCCGCGCCCAGGCCCGCCGCGATTTCCATCAGCCGCTCGAGCGGCAACTTTGTACCGGTCAATCGCAGCATGCCGATGAGCGTCGCCGCGGCATCGCTGGAGCCGCCGCCCAATCCTCGCGCCACCGGAATTTTCTTTTCCAGGCGCGCATGCACGTCGCCGCGAAAACCGATTTCGCGGCGGATGGCTTCCACTGCGCGCGACACCAGATTTTCCGGCCCGAGCGGCAAATTCGGATCGTTCGATTCCAGCGTGAAACCATTGTTGGTGGAATCCGGCGTGAGGGAAAGTTCCAGCGTATCGCGCAGTGAAATCGCCTGGAAAATCGTGCGCAGCTCGTGGTAACCGTCCGGCCGCTTGCCCACCACGTGCAAACACAAATTAATTTTTGCAAACGCCGGCAGGCGCACTGATCTTTTCTTGGATGTCGCGCGGGTCATGCGGGGGAGCTTACTGCGGTTTCGCGGAATCCGGCGTGGTTTTTTGCGCCGTTCGCCGTTTCAGATTTTTCAGCTGCGCGTCGAGTTCGTTCACCTTATCCGTTTCGTAGTCCGCGGGCACGGCTTTCTGCCATTCGGCCAGCGCGCGCTGCCAATAAATCACGGCTTGATCACTCTGGCCCAGCTTGGCGTACACATCGCCCAGATGGCCCAGAATTGTGGGATCGTGTTTTTGCCGCTCGGATGCCTTGCGCAGGCTTTCTTCGGCTTCCGTCAACTTATTCTGCTTGTAATACGCCCAGCCCAGGCTGTCCAGGTACGCGCCGTTGCTCGGCTCCTGCGTTACCGCCTTCTGGATCATCGCCGTCGCTTCGTCCAGACGCACGCCGCGGTCCGCTAGCATGTAGCCGTAATAATTCAGCACCGAAGCATTGCCGGGATTCACTTCCAGCACTTTGCGGAATTCCTGTTCGGCCTGATCGAATTTCTTTTGCCGTTCGTAAATCGCGCCCAGCATGAACCACGCTGTTTCCTTGTCGTCATTGCTATGCGCCAGCTGCTCGGCCTTCTGCGCCGATTGCTCTGCTTCCGCGTATTTCTTCCCGCGCTCCTGCACCTGTGCCAGGTTCAGGTAAATCTCCTGGTCGCCGTCGTTTCCTTTCAGCAGACCATCGAGCAGCTTGGTCGCCGCATCTGCGTCCGACTTCTCGCCATACAGCATTGCCAGCGTTACTGTCAGACTCGGATCGTTTGGTGATGCATCCAGAGCCTTCTTGGTCTCGGCGATGGCGCGGTCCAGGTCGCGGCTTTCCCGATAGGTGTCGATCAGCAGCATTTCCGCCCGTTTTTGCGCGTCGGGTCCCAGCTTGGCCATCTCTTGGTAGGTCTGAATTGCCGCGGAATAATTTTCCTCTTCGCGATACGCGTGCCCCAGCTGCTCGTAGAGAATCGCCAGCGCGTTCGGACTCGACTCGCTGCCCGCCGCGCTGTCCGCGCCGTTGCCAGAAGCAGCCCCTGTTGAATTCCGCGCGCTGCTGGACTGGCTCTTCATCCCGGCGATCGCGTCGCTCAACACTTTCACTGCGTCGTCGTACCGCCCCTGATCCTCGTACAACAGCGCTTCGTTATAGAGAACTTCCAGGCTGCCCGGCGTCAGTTGTTTCGCGCGCAGCAAACTCGCCTCGGCCTGGTCGAATTTCCCCAGGCGGCGATCGAGCTGCGCCATGCGCAAATAATTCTCCGAGGTGCTCGGCTCGATTTCCGTCAGACGCTTGAATTGCTCCAAAGCTTCCGCGTACTTATCCTGCGCCATCAACGCTTGCGCCAGTCCGTGCAGATGGCCGGGATCGTCCGGATCTTCCTCCACCGCTTTGCGATAGGCATCTTCCGCCTTCGCATATTCTTTCGACTGCGAATACGCGTCGCCCAGCAGATCGTAAATTTCGGGCGAGGAAGAATTCCCGGCCGCGTCCGAAAGCAGCGTCACCGCTTCCTGCGACCGGCCTTCATCCATCAGCAGCTGGCTCAATTGTTCCAGCGCCGGACCGTTGTTCGGGTCGCGCGCCAGCAATCCGCGCAGCACGGTTTCTGCTTCGCTGTGCTTGTTCTCAAAACGATAAAGCCGCGCCAGCCACAGTCCCGAATAAGTGTCATCCGGCTGAATTTTCAGAATTTCCTGGAACTGCGCGATGGCTTTTTCCAGCGTTTCTTTTTGCACTTCGCCGGCGCTCAAATCTCCAAGCTCGCGGACGTAAATGCGCGCCAGCAGCTTGTGCGCGTCCACGTTGTTGGGATCGAGCTTCAGAGCGCCTTCGGCTTGCTCCACCGCTTCACGCAAGTGCTGCGACTTGGCGTAAATCTCCGCCAGCCGTTCCTTGATCACCGGCGATCCCGGCGCCAGTTCCAGCGCTTTCTTGTAAGACTCGATGGCTTGGGTGGCCAGGTCCGCGCGGCCGGTCAGCTCGTATTGCTGCTCGTCCACATGGCCTAGCGTGAAGTAGTAATAGACGTCGCCGCGTACGCCCTGATCATCGGGGGTCGCGGGAGTTGACGTGGTGGGATTCTTCGCGGGCTCCGCGGTATTAGGTGCGGTCTGCCCAGGCGATGCCGGAGGGGCATTCTGCGCACGCGCGGCTGGTGCCGCCGCGACGAGCCATATGGATGACGAAAGTGCGATACCTATTATTGTTTTCATGCGTCAGTCGCAAAACTCCATTATCGTACACTGGCGCAAAACGGTCAAAGCAATACCCGGCGCCCGTTCTTTCCGGTATCGCACATTGTTTGGACGCTTCAAAGCCGCGTCTGGATACCTCCGTGATAGAGTTTTTATCGAAATGCCTGAAATCAGCGTAAAACGATGTAACGCAGGCGCGCATCCTGTGGGAAAATCACATCGCCGTCTCGCTCGGAGGCCAAGGGTGTTCCGGACCAAACTCGGTGTCCTGATGTGGTTTGCGGTCGGCATTGCGCTCGCGCTCTCCGCCGCCACACCTGTAGGATTCGCTCAACAAGCCGAAGGGGCGGGCGCGAAATCCAATGGCGCGCAGGCCGCGGGACCCGATGCCGCTGGGTCGCTGGCTGCTCCGCCAACGATTCCGAATCCCAAACTTTCGGACTTTGCGTGGCTCGAAGGGCGCTGGCGCGGAGATTGGGGCCCGCGCGTCGCCGAACAGGTCTGGACCGCGCCTGAAGCAGGCATGATGCTGGGCGATTTTCGCCTGATCGAAAACGACAAAGTGTTGGTGCTGGAGTTCTTTACGCTTGTGGAAAATCCCGGCGGGATTAAGTTTTACTTCCGGCACTTCACACCGGAACTCGTCCCATGGGAAAAGTCAGCCGCGACGGAACTACAGCTTGCCAGCGCCGAAGCGAAAAAATTTGAATTTGAAAATCCGGTGAATGGCATGCCCAAGCGCGCCATCTTCACACGCATTGACGCGGACACTTTCACGGCGCGCTCTGAACTCGTTCCGGAAAGCGGCGATCCACAGGTCATCGAAATTACTTATCATCGCCAGCCGCTCGCCGTCGGTCGCGCCCAATTCCGGCGCTGGCGCGCACCCCAAGAAAAAATAGCCGTCCGCGGCCGCACACTGCGTCGGTAAGCGCAAAATAAAATCGCACGCCGCCGTTTTCAGCAACCACCGCGAACATCAATCCTAAGGTAGGGGCGCTGCTTGCTGCGCCCCAGCTCGCCACGATGTCAACAAGCTCGTCCGCGCGCGGTTGCGTTTCTCTGCCTCTGCCGGGTCTCCGCAAGCGCCCTTAGTGCCTGAAGTGCCGCACACCCGAAAAAACCATCGCCATTCCCAGTTTGTTCGCCGCCGCAATCACGTCCGCGTCGCGTACCGAACCGCCCGGCTGTATGACGGCAATCGCTCCCGCCTTGCCCGCTTCCTCCACGCCGTCGGGAAAAGGAAAAAACGCATCCGACGCCACCACGCTGCCCTTCAACTCCAGCCCGTTCGTCGCCGCCTTGATCACCGCAATCTTCACGGAATCCACGCGGCTCATCTGGCCCGCGCCCACGCCCACCGTCTGCCCTTCGCGCGTAAACACGATCGCATTCGATTTCACGTGCTTGCAAACTTTCCATCCAAACAGCAGCGCGCGCGTTTCCGCCGGCGTCGGCGCGCGCTCCGTCACCACCTTCAGATCCGCATCCTTCAATTCGTGCCGGTCCGCTTCCTGCGCCAGCATGCCGCCCGAAATGCGTTTCAGATCGAGTTCCTCCACCGCCTCGCCGCTCTGCATTTCCAGCAGCCGCAGATTTTTCTTCGTTGCCAGTTTTTCCAGCGCTGCCGTGGAGAATCCCGGCGCCACCACGCATTCCACGAACAATTTCGCCACTTCTTCCGCCGTATCCGCATCGAGCGCGCGATTGAACGCCAGCACCCCGCCGAATGCCGACACCGGATCGCAAGCCAGCGCTTTCAAATACGCATCGCGCAAAGCGTCCTGCTCCGCCGCCCCGCAGGGATTGTTGTGCTTGATGATCGCCACCGCCGGCCGGTGAAATTCCTTGGCCAGCGCCCACGCCGAATCCAGATCCACAAGATTGTTGTACGAAAGTTCCTTGCCCTGCAGTTGCTTCGCGCCCGCCAATCCCGCCGCCGCATATCCCGCGGGAATGTACAGCGCCGCGGCCTGGTGCGGATTTTCTCCGTAGCGCATGGACTGCCTGCGCTCCAGCGCGAGGTGAATCCGCTGCGGCAGTTTTTCCAGCGCGCCGATCGTGATTCCAGCCGCCGCATCGTCGCTCACACTCAGCCGCTCCAGCTCCGTCGCGATCTCTCCGTCGTAACGGGCCGTCCGCGCGTAGGCCTTCCGCGCCAGATTCAGCCGCGTCCCCAGGCTCAACTCGCGTTTCTCGCGCAGCTCCGCCGCAATCGCCGCATAATCGCCTGGATCGGTCACCACTCCCACGCTCTGAAAGTTTTTCGCCGCCGACCGCACCATCGCTGGCCCGCCGATATCAATATTTTCGATCAGTTCCTCTGGAGTCACGCCGGGCTTTGCCGCCGTAGCTGAAAACGGATACAGGTTCACCACTACCAGGTCAATCGGCACGATGCCGTGCTCGCCCACCTGCTTGCGATCCTCCGCCTTCCCGCGTTGAAATAAAATTCCGCCGTGAACTTTTGGATGCAGCGTCTTCACGCGCCCGCCCAGCATTTCCGGCCAGCCAGTCAACTCCGCCACGTCGCGAACCGCCACGCCGCCCTCGCGCAGCAATCGCGCCGTGCCTCCGGTGGAAACGATCTCGACGCCCAGCGACGCCAGCTCCCGCGCAAATTCCACCACGCCCGTCTTGTCGAACACGCTAACCAGCGCCCGCGCTATTCCACTTTCTGGCCCACGTTCCACCCCGCGTTCTCCTGCCACGATAATTCCTCCAGTCAAGAAAGCCCCGCCAGTGTATGCGTTTGCAGAAAAATTCGGAAGGGCGTGGATACGGTGAGAAGGAGTTTTCCGAAATGAGGTTTAGAGCTGGCCGACTGAAGGGTTAAACTTTTCTTGCGGGATCGGCTTCTCCACAGTGATCACAACGCTCAAAGCCGCATGCCTGGCTGGGACCTCGGAATTATCCTTCGTTTGTTGTCCCACCTAGCCAGGGCGACCAATGAACTCCAAAGCAAAATTGAGCCCAACATCGACTTACCGCTGCGGTCAAACGGGGCGCTCAAAGAGAAGCTCACAGCGAGGAAAACTAGCCCGATATAAAGAATCGCAATCTTCTCTCTGAAGAAAGCGCTCGAGAGCAGACACACGATAAACAAGACGGAGGCCAGAGCGAATTTCCCTTCGTGAACCGACATCACGCCCCTAATGAAACAACCGGTGATGAGAACACCAGCAAGCATGAGGAGAATTTGCCGAGCACGTAGATTCTTGAGCGCCATTGGATTCACCGCGGGGAGAATTAATCTTAAGTGTGACGGACTGCTGCTCGCCCCTCAAAAATTGCGAGTCCTGCCGAAACGCTTCCTGCGTTGCTAGTCGTCGAAATCAGCGTAAATTCTGTTTAAATCAACCGAATCGGAAAATGACCCGCTTCCCTTAACTCGAAACTCTCGCCTTCAGTTTCACGTGCCCGCCTTCGATGCTGACGGTGTACTCAATCTCGCGCCCACCTTTTTCCTTCAGGTCTTTCGTCTTCTGCCGCACGAATCGTTCGAAATCCTTCAAGCTGGGCACGCCGGCCTTCTCGCCGGTTTCCGTGCGCGCTTCCACCAGGCGTTGGTACAGCTTCTCCACTTTTTCAGTCTCGTGTTCCGGGTCGGAAAGTGCCAACGCAAATTCGGCGGTATGCCGTACCTCTGCGGCTCGTGCAGCCGCGTCCGCGGCGGCGTGAGCGATCGCAGTCGCCGAAGACACTGCAATCTCTTCTTCCGCCGCTTTGGCTGTGCCTTCGGCGGCGATACGTGCGCGCATCGCATCTTCCGCGGCCTTGCGCTGCCGTTCGCCTTCGATGGCCTTCGCCGCCGCGCCGTAATGATGTTGCGTCGTGCCAGATTCCTTCTGGATCAGCTTCTTCCGCCACATGTCCTGATACTTCGCGTACGTGGATGCCAGATTGCTATAGCGAAATCGTTGCCCCGACGAAAGCTCTCCCGCACGGTCCGAGTAGCGCTTCAAATTCGTCTCCAGCCGCCACTGCGTATCCGTCGGAGGCCGCGAACGCCCGCCGCCGAAATATTGCTCGAACTCAATCTTCAGCGTGCGGATGTCCCGCTCAATTTGTCCGAGTTCTTCGTCAATCGTTGCCATAGGTCTTGAGCCGCGGCGGACCCGCCGACAGCGCGTATCTCTGTAAAGCGCGTACCTGCGGCGAACTCCCAGCCGCCTGTATCTCCAGCGTAGAGTGCGCAATCGGCGGCGTCAATGTGACCCTCCGCGGATATGTCGCAAAGAGAAATAACTCCTCGTAAGCCTTCGATTGCCAGCCCCTATCACATTGTGTTCAAATGGCTTAGCAATGAACCCCGTCCCAGATTCCGCGGCCAAATTGCAGAAGGATTCAGGCGCCCGCCTCCGCGCTATTCCTTCCGTGGACGAACTGCTCCTCCAGCCGCGCCTCCTCGCCTTAGCCGAAAAATCTGGTCGCGGGCTCGTCACCCAAGCCGTTCGACACGTCCTCGCCGAGTTCCGTGCGCGCCTGAAAAGCGAGCCGTCGCAATCCGCTGTACCAAATCCGGAAGCATTCGACTCGGCCCAATTCGAAGCTCGCGTCGTCGCCGAAGTCATTGCGGAAGTCGAGAGCGCTCTCGCGCCGTCTCTGCGCCGCGTCATCAACGCTACCGGCGTGGTCCTGCACACCAACCTCGGCCGAGCTCCGCTTTCGCCAGCCGCCGTTGCGCAGATCAACGCCACCGCCGCCGGCTATTCGAATCTCGAATACGATATCGCGCGCGGCGAACGCGGCAAGCGCGACGTACACACCGGACGCCTGCTCGCGGAACTCGTGGGCGCCGAAGCCGCCATCGTCGTCAACAACAACGCCGCGGCTGTGTTTCTGGTCCTGAACGCGCTTGCGAAAAACGCCGAAGTCATCGTCTCGCGTGGCGAATTGATCGAAATTGGCGACGGTTTCCGCATCCCGGACATCATGACCGAAAGCGGCGCGGAGCTCCGCGAAGTAGGCACCACCAATCGCACGCGCCTGCGCGATTACGAGCGCGCCATCACCGACCGCACCCGTCTGCTCCTGCGCGTGCATCCTTCAAATTTTCGCATCACCGGATTCACCGAGCGCCCCTCCCTCGCGGAATTGGTTGCACTCAGCGAACGATTTCATCTCCCGGTTTACGAAGATCTCGGCTCCGGCTGCATCGCCGATCTCACGGCCAATGGCATCGCGGAGCCTGTCGCGCGCGCCAGTTGCGAAGCCGGAGCATCAGTCATCACTTTCAGCGGCGATAAATTGTTGGGCGGCCCTCAGGCGGGAATCATCGCAGGCAAGAAAGAAATCGTGGACCAAATCCGCAGCAATCCGCTGTTTCGGGCGCTACGCGTGGACAAGCTCACCATCGCGGCTCTGGAAGCCACGCTGCAATCCTACTTGCGCGGCGCGCCGGACGAAATTCCCGCGCTGCGCATGATCCGGTTATCTCAGCAGGAAATTGCGGACCGCGCGGGAAACTTTTGCGAGAAATGGCGGCCTGCACTGCCAGGTGATGTGCAGCTCGAAATCCATCCGGGATTTTCCGTGATCGGCGGCGGCTCTACGCCCGATCAACAGTTGCCCACAACTCTAATCGCCATCTCCACGCCACGGCACTCCGCCGCACAACTCGAAGAGCGCCTGCGCAGACCGCGGTTCAGCGGTCCAGATGCCGGAGCATCGTCTTCCTTAACCCCCGTCATCGCCCGCATCGAGGACAACCATCTGATCCTCGATCTCCGCACAGTGAACCCCGAAGAAGAAAACGAAATCGCCGCCGCACTAGCAGCTGCCCTCGCCTGAAGAAGTCCCGGTCTTCTCTGCGTCCTCTGCGTTAAATCTTTTGCGTTCCTTCCCCGGACGCAAATCACAGCCGATTGATCACGCTAGCCACGCAACCCGCTCCAAATCCATTATCAATATTCACCACGCTCACATTGGAAGCGCAGCTATTCAGCATCGCCAGCAGCGCAGTCAACCCGCCAAAACTCGATCCATATCCCGTGCTGGTCGGCACCGCGATCACCGGAGCCGCCACCAGTCCCGCCACCACGCTCGGCAACGCGCCTTCCATTCCCGCCACGCAGACAATCACCCGCGCCGCCGCTAATTTTTTCCGATGCTCCAGCAGTCGGTGCAGCCCGGCGACGCCCACGTCGTAAATCGCTTCGGCGCGATTTCCCATGATTTGCGCCGTCACCAGCGCTTCTTCCGCCACCGGAATATCGCTGGTTCCAGCGGTCACCACCAGAATCAATCCCTTCCCGTGATTTGCTTTGCTGCGCGAAATGGTGATCGCTCCCGAAAGCTCGTGAAATTGCGCGGTACGCGCCGTTTTTTTTACCGCCGTAAAGATCTTTTTGTCCGCGCGCGTGATCAGAATATTGTGCGATGCCTTCGCGCGCAGCATCCCCCGCGCGATTTCCGCCACCTGCTTCGCCGTTTTCTTGCGCGCAAATATTACTTCCGGAAATCCCTGCCGCAGCGCGCGATGATGGTCAATCTTCGCGAACCCCAGATCCTCGTAAGGCCATTGGCGCAGTTGCTCCACGGCGCGTTCCACCGGCAAGCTCCCTCGCTTCACAGCCTCCAGAAATTTTCGGACGTCCCCTTCATCCATGTTATGTCCTCGGCAGGCTCCGCATTCTAGCACCGCTCGTGCGCTCTCTGTCGGATGTGCGTCGCCCGCTGCGGATTCGTGCTAGAGTGGCGCCCAGTCACGCGCCCGGAGACCAGCCTCTGCGGCGTTCGTCTCTCACTCAAAATATTTCGGAGGCACGCAAATGAGTTTCCTTTGGGAAATTATTATCGGCATTCTCGCCGGTTTCCTGGCGAGCAAGATCGTAAAGGGTTCCGGCATGGGGATTCTGCTGGATCTCATCGTCGGCATCATCGGATCGATTCTGGGCGGTTGGGTGTTCGGCTTATTGGGGCTATTGGCGTACGGGCTGATCGGACAGCTGGTGATGGCAACTGTGGGCGCCATCCTCTTGTTGCTGATCGTTCGCGCGATTAAGAGAACCTGAGCTCCGCCTCGTCGTATATCGCAGGGGCGGGTCCCATAGGTTCGTGCGGGATCCGCCCTTTCAACAAGCAGCCTACGTCACACGATTCTAGTTTTCGGCTTTTCCCGTGACGTCCACCACGCTCACCGTGCCGTATTTCTTCAGCACGGTTTCAATTTCCTTGCGATCTCCCACGCAGATCCACTGCAAATGATCCAGGTCCACGAATTTCTTCGCGGAAGCCTGCACTGCCGCAGCGTCAATCCCGCCGATATGATCCGGATACTTGTCCCAATAATCGGTAGGCAACCCGTAATACTGCACGGTGAGCCAGTCGTTCAAAATCTGGCTCGGCTGCTCCAGCGAAAGGGCGAAGCTCGCGATGATCGCCCGGTGCGCGTCGTCCATCTCGCTTGGCGGCACCGGTTCGTTGTTGATCTTTTTAAATTCATAGAGGAACCGGTCCATCGCGTCGCTGGTCACCTTCGTGCGCACCGGCGCGAGCGCGAACCAGTCGCCCGGATAGATTTCCGTGCTGAACCGGCTGTAGGAGCCGTACGTCAGGCTGTGCTCTTCGCGCAGATCCAGGAACAGCCGCGCCTGCGGCCCGCCTCCCAACACCTGGTTCATCACCACCAACCCGTAATATTCCGGATCCGTCCGGCGAATGGTCCGGTCGCCGCCGATCATGTACGTCTGCACCGACCCGGGGCGATCCACCAGTGTAATTTTCGCCGGCTGTGGCGTCACGGCCGCGGCGAACTTCGCCGGCGCCTCGGCCGCGCCGGTCCACGCTCCGAAATATTTTTCGATCGTCGCGCGCATTTCAGCGGCCTTGAAGTCGCCGGTCACGCCCAAAATTGTGTTGCCCGGCACGTAATGCTTTTCGTGGAAGCGCTTCAAGTCCTCCACGCTGACTTTTTCGATTGATTCTTTCGTCGCGGATGACACCGCCATCGGCGTATCGCCGTAAATCACTCTGCGAAACCCCTGCTGCCCCACAAACGCGGGATTGGAGAGCCGCTGTTCCAGGCTTGCTCCCTCGCTCTGCTTGAATTTGGCCAGCTCGCTCGCCGGAAAGCTCGGGTGCAGCACCACGTCGCTCATCAAATCCAGAATTTTCGATGTGTCCGTAATCAGGCCGGAGGCATTCACCTGTGTGTAGCTCACGCCAAATCGCGAATTCGCGTCCAGCGACGCTCCCAGCGAATCCACTTCGCTCGCGATCTGCTCGCTCGTCCGTTTCTCGGTTCCTTCGCGCAACATTCCTGCCGTAAACGACGCCAGGCCTGGCAGGTCGCTCGGGTCCGCCAGTTGTCCCGGGCGAATCCACATCGTGAACGCGATCGTCGGCAGCTTGTGATCCTCTTCCAGCACGATCGTCAATCCGTTCTTCAGCGTCACCACGGTCGGCCGCGGCAGCTGCACGCGCAATATTTCCTTGTTCACCGGAGCACGGCCCAGCCGCTGGACCTGGCTGGAGGGCGCGCTCTTATCCTGTCCCTGCGCCAACGTGGTGCACGGCAGCAGCAGTGCGCTGCAGGCTGCCAATGCTACGGTCGCTGCTCCAGAAACCCGCAAAATCCCGGCGAACTTCTTCATCGCGCTCCCTCTCATTGCGCCCCCTTGGGCGACGCCTTCTCATCCGCCGCCGGATAGGTGATCACCACCGTGCGCTGATCCTTTACCAGATATTTTTTCGCCACGGCATTCACTTCTTCCAGCGTCACAGCCTGTTGCTTGTCCACAATCGTGTTGATCAGATTCGGATCGTTGAAATACACCGTGTAATTGCCGATCAAAATCGCCGTGAAGAGCGCCGAGCGCCGCCGCTCGATGAATTGCCGCAGCAATTGCGATTTGGCCTTCGCCAGTTCCGCCGGCGTAACGCCGCTCTTCACCGCCGCGGCAATTTCCTCATCAATCGCTTTCTCCAGGTCTTCCACCTTCACGCCCGGCCGCGGATTCGCGGAAATGTAAAGTTGGCTCGTACCGATCCGCGTGTCCGACTGCAGCGATACCTGCGAAGCCAGTTGCTTGTCCTTTACCAGGTGCTGGTAGAAACGCGAGCTTTCTCCTTGCCCCAGCACGTACGTCAGTTGCTGCGCCGCATAATTTTCCGGCGTATTGCCCGGCGGTATGTGATACGCCATGTCAATTTCCGGCAAACGCGCCAGCGGATCGTAAATTACTTCGCGGCGCTCGCCGTAGTGCGGCTCCTCGGCCAAATCCACTTTCGGCGGCGCGGGTTGCGCGGGAATCGAACCGAAATACTTCTTCACCTTGGCCAGCGTTTCGTCCGCATCGAAATCGCCCACTAGAGTCAGCACCGCATTATTCGGCGCGTAATAAATCCGGAAAAAATCTTTCACGTCGTCAAGGCTCGCCGCGTTCAAATCCGCCATCGAGCCGATCGTCGAATGTTTGTACGCAAAATTGTCATACGAGACATTGTCCACATCCAGTTGCGCCCGCCCGTACGGCTGATTGTCAATTCCTTGCCGCCGCTCTTCCTGCACTGCGTTCCGCTGGTTGTCCAGCTTCTCTTGCGTCACGGTCAACGCGCGCATGCGATCCGATTCCAGGAACAATCCCAAATCCAGCTGGTTTTTTGGCAGCTCTTCGAAATATGTGGTGCGGTCTTCATTGGTCGTCCCGTTCATGTTGCCGCCGTTGTTGAATACCAGAACGTAATGCTCGCCCTTGGCCACATTTTCCGAGCCTTCAAACATCATGTGCTCGAACAAATGCGCGAATCCGGTGCGCCCCGGTCGTTCGTTGCGGCTGCCCACGTTGTAGCAGACGTCAATCCCGTAAACCGGCGCGGAATGGTCCGGCACCAGGATCACGCGCAAGCCGTTGTCCAGCTTCACGTCGCGAAATTCCAGCTTCGGCACCTTCACGCCCGCGCTCGTCGCCTGAGTTTCGTCAGGCGCCGCGTTAAGCACACCGCCCAGTCCCAGCGCGAACGCCAGCCACGCAACCACGGCCGTGCGTATTTTCCACTGAACAATCATTTCCAATCCTCCCAACGACGGCAGGTATTCTCCACCTTTACAGCGTATGACGCAAACGCGCGTGATTAGATAGCCGGCGCCTGAGCCGCAGAATCCGCGTTCAGTCTTTCCGCGTACAGCCGATTAATCCGCGGCTGAATAAACCAAACGCCGATGAGGGAAAACCAGAGAAGCAGCAACGGTCCGAGACAATCGAAAAAGGAGGCCCGCTTGCCAGTCTCCGCTATTACCAGGCCCTCCGCTACGAAATACAGATTGCAAAACATGCAAAACACCGCGAACAGGTGTACTGGGATCGTGACGAGAAACAACTTTCGGTCAATGCTCTGAAAAAGCGCGAGGGACACCGGCACATAGATCGCCGAAAAGAGGATGGTGAACAAGAAAAATCCCTTTTTGAGCCTCCGCGCAGGCGGCACACAGGAACTAAGGAAAGAGCCCAGCGACCATAACCACAGAAGAAAACACCAGGCGGCCACTGCTGTCGCACCTTCGGTCAACGACAGCACCTCCGCAGAACCTTCCTGAGACCTAAGAGCCGCTGCGAAATTACCGATGACGGGAAACTCTCCGATGCCGAGCCCCACTACAAACAGCAGAAAAATCTGCCAATGTTTCGCCCGGACAAACAATCTCTCGCTCCAATTCATATTTCCCTGCTTTGGTCGAAGCACTCCTCGCCAGTGACTCTCGGAAATCCGCGCACTATTGTCAACATCAAACGCTGCAAGGACGCGCTCGGCTGCCCTCGCCTTGACTCCGCCGCAACCCGCCACCTAAACTTGATGATTCAGCAACCACACATGGCGAAATCCAGCGGCAAAGTCATCACAGTCGGAATCACCGGTGCGAGCGGCGCGGCCTACGCCCAGTCCGTGCTGCGGCTCCTCGACGCAGATTCCCGCGTCCAGCGCGTCTTTCTCGTTTCCAGCGAAGCCGGCATGCGCCTCGTAGTAACCGAACTCGGCGTAGTCTCCACGGACCCCAAAAAACTGCCATCGCTCCTGACCGGCACCGCCGCAAAAAAAATCGAATATCTTCCGAACAAAGATATCGGCGCCAGCATCGCTTCCGGCAGCGCCATCGTGGACGGCATGGTGATCGTCCCGTGCTCCGCCGGCGCGCTCGGCTCCGTCGCCGCCGGAACCGCCGCTGATTTGCTCACTCGCGCCGCAGACGTCTGCCTGAAAGAGCGTCGCCCGCTGGTTCTCTGTCTGCGCGAAACTCCACTGAACCGCATCCATCTGGAAAATATGTTGCGTGTGCACGACGCAGGCGCCACCGTGATGCCCGCGATGCCCGCCTTCTACTACGCGCCGAAAAAGATTGACGACTTGATCGAGCAATTCGCCTTCCGCGTCCTCGCGCAGCTAGGCTTGCCGCAGGAAAAACAATATCGCTGGAAAGGCGGCGCTCCAGGCGCGGCGCGGACTCGAAAGAGATGACCAGAAACCGCATACGCATCGTGCTCGAAATGATCAAGTTCGAGCACTCCGTTTTCGCGCTACCCTTCGCGCTGGTCGGCGCGCTGCTCGCGGCTCGCGCGGGCGGCGCTTTTCCCACCTGGCGGCAGCTGCTCTGGATCATCATCGCCATGGTCGGCGCACGCTCTGCCGCGATGACCATGAACCGCATCGCCGACCTGGAATTCGATCGCCGCAATCCCCGCACCGCCAATCGCGCGCTCCCCAAAGGCGAACTGTCCGTTGGTTTCGCGGCGACCTTCACCGCAATCGCTTCCGCCGTGCTGGTCTTTGCCGCGTGGCAATTGAATCCTCTGGCGCTGAAGCTTTCTCCCGTCGCGCTCGCCATCCTTTTTTTCTATTCCTTCACAAAACGTTTCACCGCCTGGTCCCACTTCGTTCTTGGCTTTGCTCTCGGCATCTCGCCCGCAGCCGCGTGGATTGCCATTCGCGGCTCGCTCGATCCGCGCATGCTGATCCTCTGCGCCGCCGTCACCCTATGGGTCGGTGGCTTCGATGTTCTCTACGCTTGCCAAGACGTTGAGTTCGACAAAGCCGCCGGGCTCTATTCCATCCCCAAAAAATTTGGCATCGCCCGCGCCCTGCTGATCGCCCGCGTGATGCACCTGGCAATGGTCGCGTTACTTATCTGGCTGGCGGTGAGTTTCCATCTTGCCTGGCCTGCCTGGGTGGGGATCGCCGTGGTGGCTTTGCTGCTGGGCTACGAACATTCGCTGGTCCATCCCCACGACCTGAGCAAAATGAATGCTGCGTTTTTCACCGTGAATGGCTATATTAGTTTGTTGTTCCTGCTCTTCTGGGGCGCGGCCACGTTTGTAAATCGCCCCTGAAAACGCGGCGAAGGAATCGCTTAAAGCAAATGGATCTACAACTACACACTCTGCAATTAAACGACGCTAGCCTGAAGCCGGTAGCCGCAAAAGTCCTGGCAGGCGAACGCCTGAACGCCGCAGACGGCCTCGCGCTTTATCAATCGCACGATTTGCTCGCGGTAGGCTGGCTCGCGAATTTTGTCCGCGAAAAAAAGCACGGAAACGTCACCTATTTCAACGTCAATCGCCACATCAATCCCACCAACGTCTGCGTCGCGCACTGCAAGCTCTGCGCCTTTGGCCGTTCGCCTGATTCACCCGGCGCCTACAATTTTCCTCTCGAAGAAATCTACAAGCGCGCTGGAGACGGCGTAGCGGAAGGCGCCACGGAATTTCACATCGTCGGCGGCCTGCATCCTGACCTGCCGTTCGAGTATTACCTCACGCTGATCCGCGGCTTGAAAGAGCGCTACCCGCAAGTTCACCTGAAAGCCTTCACCATGGTCGAGGTCGGCTACTATGCGCGCATTTCCAAGCTCTCCATACGCGATACGCTGCTCGCCATGAAAAATGCCGGTGTGGATTCGCTTCCCGGCGGCGGCGCCGAGATTTTTCATCCGCGCGTCCGCAAAATTATTTGCGATCACAAAGTCAGCGGCCAGCGCTGGCTGGAAATCGCGCGCACCGCGCATGAACTGGGCCTGCGCTCGAACGCCACCATGCTCTACGGCCACATCGAGACGCCCGAAGAGCGTGTGGATCATCTGTTGCAGCTGCGCGCCACGCAGGACATCACTCACGGATTCGTCACCTTCATCCCGCTGGCGTTTCATCCGGCCAATACCGGGCTCTCCCATCTTCCGGGTCCCACCGGCATGGACGATTTGAAAGCCATCGCCGTCTCGCGCCTGCTGCTGGACAATTTCGATCACATCAAGGCGTATTGGATCATGCTGACCCCGCGCATCGCCCAGGTGGCTCTGCGTTTCGGAGCAAACGATCTGGATGGCACGGTCGTCGAAGAAAAGATTTACCACGATGCCGGCGCCACCACGCCTGAGTTCATGACCCGCGCCGAACTCGAGCGCTTGATTCGCGCTGCCGGCCGCGTTCCGGTCGAGCGCGACACCCTGTACAATCCGGTCGATCGCGTTAAGAATCCGATGCCGCCTCCGCGCGTTTCGCCCAGCCGCTCCGACGGTTTCATACCTGAGACGTCGCTGACCCTCAACGTCTAGATCTCTCCGCGATGGTGCGTGTCCCTGGGAGCCCTGTGGAAACCGTTCCGAAATCGGAAGACCCCGGCGCCCCTAAAAAAAATCCCGCGGAAGCGCCTGCCCAGTTGCCGGAACGCAGCACTCCTCCTGAAAACGAATCGCGCCTCGAAGCCCTGATCGGCTCGATTGATGAAATCGTATTCGAATTCGATCGCGACGGCACTTTCCTGAATATCTGGACCACCAACGAGGAGCTGCTTTATCGTCCGCGCCATGAACTAAAAGGGAAGCGCGTTTCCGAAGTCATTGGTGCAGACTTTTTCCGGCGGTTTTCGCCGATCTTCCAGCGCGTTCTTCTCACCGGTCAAGGTGAAGAGCTGGAATATTCGCTCGACGTGCTTGCCGGCAAGCGCTGGTTTCTCGCTCGGATGAACCGCATCCCATCCGCCGACGGTGCCCATCACACCGTATGTCTGGCAGTGCGCGACGTTACCGACCGCAAGCTCGCGGAAGAGAAAACGCGCGTATCGGAAGAGAAATTCTCGAAGGCATTTCACCTGGGACCGGACGCGATCGCCATTACTTCGCTGGAAGACGGCCGCTTCATCGAAGTAAACGATACTTACCTGCGTCTCACTGGCTTTACGCGCGGGGAACTCATCGGCCGCACCTCCGTGGAGACCGGAGTTTGGGCAAATCCCAAGGATCGCCCGCACATCGTCGCGCTGCTCAAACGTTCCGGTGAAGTTCGCGATCTGGAAATCCGCATTGCGCTGAAGTCCGGCGAAGTGCGCACCGTGTTGATGTCCGCCCACACCATTGAATTGGCCCGCGCATCTTGCATGATCTCGATCATCCGCGATGTCACCGAGCGCCGCGCGCTGGAAATCCAGCTGCGCCAGGCGCAAAAAATGGAAGCGGTGGGCCGCCTGGCGGGAGGCGTGGCCCATGATTTCAATAATTTGCTCGTCGGAATTCTTGGCTACAGCGAGCTGCTCAAGAAAAAACTGGCGGACCAAGGCTCTCTGCTGCGCATGGCCAACGAAATTAATTTCGCCGCCATGCGCGCGCGCGATTTGACCTCGCGGCTCCTGGCGTTGAGCCATCGCCAGGTATTACAGCCCGCCGTGCTCGATTTGAATGTGCTGGTACGGCAATGCGAGAGCCTTCTGCGGCCCATCATCGGCGAGGATGTGCGGGTGGTCCTGCGGCTGGATCCGAAAATCGGGCATGTGAAAGCCGATCCGGCGCAGCTTGAACAGGTAATCCTGAATCTCGCGCTCAACGCGCGCGACGCGATGCCGGCGGGCGGCACGCTTGCGCTCGAAACCTGCAATATTCAAGTAGACGCGGCATTGGCGCGCCAGTCTCCCGGCCTGATTCCCGGTTCTTACGTACGCTTGTGGGTTGCCGACACCGGCCACGGAATCGATCCGGGCGTAATGCCGCAGATCTTCGAACCGTTTTTCACCACGAAGGAAGTCGGCAAAGGCAGCGGGCTCGGCCTTTCCACGGTTTACGGAGTCGTGAAGCAGAGTGGTGGCTGCGTAACCGTGTCAAGTGAGCCAGGCAAGGGCGCCGCGTTTGGAGTCTATCTTCCTCGCGCCAGCGAGCTGCCGGAACGCAGAAGTCTCACGCCGCTCGGAGCCACTTCCACCAACGGGTCGGAGACAATTCTACTCGTAGAAGATGAAGCTGTGGTGCGCGATCTGGTGTGCGAAATTTTGCGGGAAAGCGGCTACGCCATCTTGTGCGCGCCATCGGGCGCCGAAGCGATGAACATTTCCGCGGAGCATGCGAAACCGATAGATCTGCTGATCACCGACGTGGTCATGCCGGAGATGAGTGGTCCAGAGCTCGCCAACCGTCTGCGCCACGCGCGCGGCGAACTGCGCGTGCTGTACATGTCCGGTTACACCGACGATGCCGTGCTAGTCCGCCAGGGCTTGCCGGAAAACTGCGCTTTCATACGCAAGCCCTACACTCCGCGGCAGTTCCTGCAGAAAGTTCGCGAAACGCTGGACGGAACGCCGCGCCGCGCTCGCTGAACTGAATACACGTTTTCTCAGGCGTGGGGGTGGGATTTATCGTACACGGCCATCAACTGCCGGATGCTCGTCTGCGTGTAGCGCTGCGTGGTGGAAAGTGACGCGTGGCCCAGCAGCTCCTGAATGGCGCGCAGATCGGCGCCATCATTAAGCAGATGAGTGGCAAAGGCGTGGCGCAACGAGTGCGGATGCAGATCCAAATTACTGCCCGCGAGTAGGCAATATTTTCTCAGAATGTAACGCACGGCGCGGTCCGTCAGTCGTCCTCCCGAAGGGTTCAAAAACACCGCTTCCGCGGCCGGAGTTCCGCGCGGCTTCTCCAGAATCCGGTCCCGTACGGGCCAATACGCTTCCATCGCCTCTTGCGCTTTTGCTCCGTAGGGCACCACGCGTTCCTTGCGGCCCTTGCCCAGCACGCGCAGCATCTGGCCCGTCTTATCGAAGCTGCCCAGATTCAGGCCCACCAGCTCGCTGACGCGCAGCCCGCATGCGTATAGCAGTTCGATCATGGCGCGATCGCGGCGGGGCATCAGCTGCGCCTTGGAATCTGGTTTGGGCGATGCGTTTACTCCGCCTTTCCTGCCGCCTGCGCCAGCCTTGGCAGCTGAGCCGCCAGGCAGGCCGTCCAGAAAATTATTGATCTCCTCAGCGGTTTGCACGCGCGGCACGCGTTTGGGAAGCTTAGGTGTGCTCACCAGCGCCGCCGGATTCATCCGCGTGTACTTTTCACGAACGCAAAATTTGAAAAACGTGCGCAGCGCCGCAAGCTTGCGCGCCACGGTCACCTTCTGCAGATTCCGGTCGTAAAGCCAGCTCACGAATTCGCGAATCACCCGGTGATCCACCTCTGCCAGCGGCAACGTGGCTGCGCCCGGCGGAGTCAGGAATTGCTGGAACAGCCGTATGTCGCCGCCGTAGTCGTCTATGGTTTCCGGCGAAGCGTTGCGCTCGTAGCGCAGATAGCCGATAAATTTTTCGATGATATCTTTCATCGCGATGGCGAGTGGCCGCAGCAATTATAGTCCGCGCGCGCCGCAATCCCAGCGCAGGATTGGCGGCAGGCAGCGTGTGCGACAACGGCTAGAGTGTCCTCGCCGAATCGGGCTCGCGTGCACGCGGAAGGATAATCACCGCTCGCGCCACAGCCTCCCAGCACCATGGTTATCATAATCGTTAATTAACGATATTATTATACAAGGGCTGGTGGGGTCAATCGGAGTCAATTACGTTGCGGAGCCGCTGCGCCTACTCGGGAATGCTGAAGTCGTACACTCTGCCGCCCGCGTTGCCTCCCGACGAAGAAGACACTCGCCCCGCGGACATGTTGGCCTGGTCGCCGGTGCCCATGAAGAAAGCGTATTCGCCCGGCTTCAGATCGCTCCCGAGCGTCACTTTGTACATTCTGATTCCCACGTGCTCCGATGTGATCGGTATTTCCTTGTCTTTTTTCACGCCCGATTTGCCGCCGCCTACCCCGCCGAACGAGCCCACCTGGAATTCCCGGCGGTCGCTCTTCTTCTCAAGCTTGATCAGCACGTAATCGGCACCACTCGCCCCGTCGGGAACGTAAAAATAGAACAGCGGCTTGCGGTCCTTCACATGATTATTGGACGTCGGGCCTTCCAGCGTCGCGTCCCAATGTTGCCCGCGCATGCCGTAGGTGAAATAGCTGGCGGCGCGCCCTCCGGCCTTCTCCTGGCTGATGGCCCGGCCCTGGATCAGCACAAAAGTCGCGCCGTCCTTCCAGTACACGCCCACTTCCGGCGGCGGTAGATTGGGATCCACTGAAATTGCGGTTGCAGCAGCGATCACCGGTGCCGGGGGAGGCGCGGGGTTGATCATCACCTTTATTACTGCGTCCGGAACATTCGCGGCTTTCAGCGCTTTCAGTCCGTCAACGCTGGTGTCGAATCTCACGCCGTCGGCGCCACTGACGCTGCGAATCTTCGCGATGATAACGTCCTCGGAAAGCCCCAGGTTCACCATCTCGATGACATCCTGATTGGTGAGCCGCTTGTTCGGCTCCTGCGTCCTGGCGGAAGAGGCTAGAACGATGCACAGAAAAATCGCGATGTAGTGAAGCCTTTTCATGCGGTCTCTCAACCCTGGCTTTCGTTTCGGGTCCGGCGGTCCGGCGTTCCGGAGATTGGCGGGATTATACAACGAGACGCCTTGCACTAGAGCAATCAAGGCCGGTCGAGTCCGTAACACCGATTCCACAACTACGATTACTCGCCTTCCCAAGGGGTTATCGCCAACGCACAGCTTTTCGCGGCAGCGTGGAAGCCGCCCGCGGCCGCAGCTAGACTCCTACAGGAGGGATTCGCCGCAATGAGAGAAAATCTGGTTCTGGCCGTCGTTGGTCTCCTGTTGGTTTCGCAAGCCGGCTCCGGGCCAGTCGCGCTGAAGTCGGCGACCTATCGCTTCGAAGACCTCACCGCCCAGAAGCAGGCGAACGCAACGTTTCGCCCTATTCTCGATGGCCTGACGCGCAACGGATACCGCATTGACGTTCACGAAGTATTCTTGCTGCCAGGAAGCTCCCCACATCACGCCCATCGCCATCCGCAGGAAGTCTTGTTCCTGGTCAGCGAAGGCCGGTTGCAGGTAACCATCGCTGGCAAGGTCGCAAACCTCGGACCGGGCTCGGCCGCGTTCGTCGCCTCTGGTGATGAGCACGACATTCAAAACGTCAGCGCAGGGC
This sequence comes from uncultured Acidobacteriota bacterium, assembly GCA_963748395.1. GTDB lineage: Bacteria > Acidobacteriota > Terriglobia > Acidiferrales > UBA7541 > Palsa-295. The sequence goes on from CAVVIP010000003.1 coordinate 316,433, forward strand.
CCGCCCAATATTTCGAAGTGATCCTGGACGCCACCACAAAAGCAGACCACTAAACGAGCGCTTGTCCTTCTCGCGGGCCCCGATAATTGATAATCGATAACGGCGCCGTGAGCCTCGCGCTCCGCTAGCGGCCACCTTCCGATGCGCCAGGCGCGGCAACCTGAATTGAAAATTACTTATGCGCGAAGCGATGTCGCTGCGTGGGGTCCACCTGGAACGCGCTGTGTTCCATTACCGGAGTTGCCGCCGTGACGTAAGTTTGCGAGATGCGGTCCTGCCACGTGAAGCGATCTTCATCCCAGAGCGACCACACGAATCCCATCATCATCGTCGCGCCGGAAAGCAGGTAACCAAAACTGCGCCACAGCAGTTGGCGTGTATCGGGCAGGCTGCCGTCCAGGCGCACCACCGTGAGTCCGCAGAGTTGCATTCCAGGCGTGGCGCCCGCAAAAGTGGTGAACAGAAAAAAGTATTGCGCGTAGAAAAGATAAAAAGTCGCCAAATATACGATCGCGTCCACCTTTTCTAGCATCACCTGGCCGCCTAGCGAGTGGAACAGGCCCAGAAAACCGGCGTACGTCAACGCCAGGAACAGGGCATCGAGCGCGCCTGCATAGCGCCGCACTGCCAAACTGGCCACCGGGACTAGCGCCGTTTGTGGGTGCGCGCGGTCGTCCGGGAAACTGGTGAAGTCGAGCTCCGGCTGAATGTTGATCTCGACCCGTTCATTCTGCAATTTCTTTGGTATGGGGCGCTGCGGAGAAATAGCGCGCGATCGTTCATGGAGTTCCAGCTCTTCGACTTCGCGCTCATCTTCTTCCAGGACCGCGGACGTCCGCGAAAAGGGCAGGCCCGATTGAGAATCATCCGGCCGGTTACGCCCGCGACGAACCCGATAGGCTTCCAGACGGCGCGAAACTTCACGGCGCCATTCGGGTTCAGCCGGGGTGCTTGCGGAGGTGCCGGCGGAGTCGTCGGTGTCGTACGCGCCGGCGGAATTCCCGGCCGCGGGCACACCAACGCCCACAGGCTCAGAACTATCACCGGGCTCGGCGAGTGGTGCGTCACAGAACGAGCAATTCTCGACGTCCTCGAGCAAGAGGGCGCCGCAATGCGAGCAAATTTGTATCACTGGTCCGTTTTGCGCTGCGGTATTCCAGTGAAGGAACACCAGCATGGTAGCACGCTGCCGGACGGCTAACCCCTGCGCGCAGCGCCGCACTCGAGAAATGTTGCGTATGAGGCAACCCGTCAGGGCACGCCCTGCTCTGAATGATTTGGTCACGAACGCACAAGAGGCGATAGCCGGAAGCTCAGTCCTCGCGCTCTTCACGTTCGCTCGAACTCAACAGGCCATGCCGCGTCACCACTTTCGAGGCGTCCTCGCGCAACGCCGATTGCGGGTGTGCAATGCGCGTGTTAGGCTCAAACTTCTTTTTTTCATGATTCGGACAAGATTCACACGAGGCATGCTGAAAGCAACAGCCTTGCAACTTCTCCGCAGATACGCTCTTCTCTTAACTCTACTGCCGGTTTTCCTGGCCGGTCCACGCGCCACGCACGCGCAAAGCTCCACAACCGCGCCGTCCCAGCCTGTACAAAAGACCCCGGCCAAGCCGAGGCCGCCTGTGAAAACCGCGCCATCGTCCGCGACTACGCCAGCCACGCTCGAAGCCAAGCAACAGCGCCAGGTAGGACAAATCTATTACGCCGACGGCGAAGTGGACGTCCATTACCAGAATACTCGCCTGCGCGCGGATCACGTGGAATACAACGAGGACACCCAGGTCGTCGTCGCCCGTGGCAACGTGCAGTTCGATTACCTCACCCAACATGTCGAGGCCGCCGATGCCCGCTACGAACTGAAGACTGGCCGCGGCACCTTCCATCACGTGCAAGCCACCTTCGCCGTGCAGCGCCGCGCTGCGCCCACCTTGCTCATCAGTCCGAATCCGATTTATTTCGACGCCGAACAAGTGGACCGCATCAACGAAGACACTTATCAGGTCCACAAGGCCTGGATGACCGTCTGCGATCCCCAGCGCCCCACATGGAAGTTTTACGCGCCCGAAGCCACCGTCTACATGAAGACCTCGGTCCATCTGGAAAATGGCAACTTCCGCCTCTTCTCGATTCCTGTCCTGTATCTGCCGTACACCACCTTCCCTGTGGAGAAGCAGCGCTCTTCCGGATTCCTGATTCCCATCGTCGGTGACAGCACCAGCAAAGGCTTCATCATGGGCGACGCAGTCTACTGGGCGCCCACCGATTGGGCGGACTTCACCCTGGGCGCGAATTATTTCAGCCGTCGAGGCTGGGGGGAGAGGGCCGTCTTGCGCGTGCGTCCTTGGGAAAATGCATTTCTGGATGTGACCTACACGGAAGTCGAGGATCGCGGCCTTCCACAGCCCACCGGCCCTCCGCTCAATCAAGGCGGCCACGAAGCCCGTCTGCTCTTCACGTCGCTTCTTCCAAACGGTTGGCGCGCCGTCGCCGATTTGGATAACTTGTCCTCTCTCACCTACCGCCTGGCGTGGAGCGAGACGTACGTGCAAGCCGTGAACTCGGAAGTCCGCAATAGCGCCTTCCTCACCAAAAATTTCAAGGGCTTCAGTTTGAATTTCGCGGCGCTCAGCTACCAGAACTACGTCGAGGCCTCGCCGCAAGAATATGTATCGCTGCGCACCGCGCCGGAGGTCCGCTTCAGCTCGGTGGATCAGGCGCCTTGGCAGAAGCTGCCATTCTATTTTTCCTTCGAGGGCTTTGCGGATGCGGGGCATCGTTCGGACACAGTGACCCCGTTCAACACTCCGAATTTTGTGGGGCGCAGTGAAATCGCTCCCACCGTCACCATTCCGTTGCACATCGGGGACTGGCTGAGCGTCACGCCAACCTTCACGCTGCGCTCCACCTATTACGGCGGGCAAATTCAGAACGGCAACTTCGTCGGCCAGGGATTTTTCCGCAACACCGAGGAATTATCCGTGGATATTCGTCCGCCCACTCTGGAGCGCGTCTGGGGCTCATCAGATTCCGGCACCAAATGGAAACACGTCATCGAGCCGGAAATCGTTTACAGCTATGTGAACGGAGTCTTCAATTTCAGCCGCTTCGTGCGCTTTGATGAAGATGAAACTCTCACGGACACCAACGAATTCGAATACGGTGTCACCCAGCGCCTCTACCGGCGCAAGAAAGACGGCAGCACGGAGGAATTCCTCAGCTGGAAGTTGGCCCAGAAATATTTCTTCGATCCCAATTTTGGCGGCGCTCTGGTTTCCGGTCAGCGCAACGTGTTTCAATCCACGGACGCGCTTACTCCTTTTGCCTTTGCCAGTGTGCCCTACCAATTTTCGCCCATCGTCAGTGACTTGCGCATCGAGCCTGGCAAACATTTCGACACGCAGCTCATCGTCAATTTCGATCCCCGCCACGGGCAATTGACCGCCATCGGGACCCTGCTGAAACTGAAGCCTTACAAGGAATCGTTCCTCACTCTGGCGCATTTTTCCGTCGTGAATTTGCCCACGCCTCCCCAGTACAATCCTCCCGATTTCGTGTTCGAGCCGCGCTCCAATCAAATTCGCGCGCTTATCGGCTATGGCGATTTGACGCGCCGTGGCTTCAACGCCACCTTCGGCGCCAGCTACGACCTTACCCAGGGTGAATTTCAGAACCAGATTGCTGAGGTCAGTTACAACGGCTCCTGCTGCGGCCTCGGCTTCGAATACCGCCGCTTTTCTTTCGGCACCATCCGCAATGAAAACCAGTACCTCGTCGTCTTCCGCATCGCCAACGTCGGCTCCCTCGGCACTCTCCGCCGCGCCGAAAAAATATTCTGAGTTGTGCCGCATTACGCTCGTCGTGAAATCCTCGCGTCGGCACTACGCTGTTTGTGGCAGCGCGCCATTGCGTTCCATGATCCACTGCCCGGCCGCCCAGCCGATCGCACCCACCGCAATCCCTGCCAGCACATCCGCCATGTAGTGATAGCGCCCATACACTGTCGCCACGCACATGCACGCGAAGAATGGCAGGCACAGCCAGAACAGCCAGGGTTTGTAACGGCGAGCTGCAAGCATCGCGACCATCGAACCGGCCACGTGCGCTGAGGGAAATGCCGCGCCGTGCACGCGGCCGAAGCGCTCAATGAAATCAATGGCCGCTGTGATACTGCCGCCTGTAAGCGGCGCAAGGTTCAGCGATGCTAGCGCGAAATACGGACTCTCGATCGGAAACAAACTAGCGATCACGTAAACGGAATAGTGCGCGATGGCCGTCGAACTCATCACGGTCCAGAATTCCGCGCGCTGTTTTTGCACGTAAAGGATCGCCGGAAGAATTACCAGGTAGAGAAAATATGTCATGTACGAAAACTGCATGAAATCGTTCAGCGCAGGTGTCGCGAACCGCGCCAGCCACGCCGCCGGATGCACGCCCGCGAAATTGTAATCAAATTGTATGAGCCACCGATCGAACCAGCCCGGAAAAATCGCGTGCACCAATCCCCGCAGCTCCTCGAAAAAGAAAATGTAGAGCGGAAGGGGATACCAGTGCCGCGCGAATTGCCACGCAGCGCTTCGCGAACGCGCTGCTATCCACGCAAGCATCACGATTGCAGCGGCGATCGTTGCGTGAATCGCAAAATACCGCGCCGCATGCGGAATATTGCGATGAAATATCGCCACGACCGCGAGCACCCAGCCCAAGTAAGCCATCGTCACCCATTCGAACGCGCCCGACGCGCGCCAAACCTCCGCCAGCACCCGTCGCGCCATGTCCGGTTCCGCGCCTTTCGTCGCCGCGCCAAATTTTTCCGCGCGTGCAGGCGCTGAATCGTAGGAGCGCGCCTCAGTCCCGCCCCCGTCAATCCACTCGCCGCGCGCGGCCTTCATCGCGCCGCCTTCGACTCGACCTGCCGTGCCGACGCATTCGAGCTCTCGCCAAGCGGGGCTTTCCAATCGCACGTTTCCCACCCACACTTCCGCGCCGCGCGCGCCAGGCGCCACGTTGGATTCACCGCAATCGCATGTCCCACCGCTGTGAGCATCCGCAGATCGCCTGAACCATCTCCGTACGCGTAACTCCGCGCGAGATCCAATCCATAACGTGCTGCCAGCTCTCTCACCGCGCGCGACTTCGCCTCACCACTCATGTGCCCGCCCGCGACGCGCCCCCTCCACGCGTGCGGGGAATCCGCCGACACCTCCAGTTCAGTAGCGGCGACTTCGATGTCAGCCGGAACGTACGAAGCGAGGCTGCGGCCGACTAGACGCGCTAACGGCGCCAGCGTACCGGATACCAGAAACACGCGATGTCCCCGCGCCTGGTGCCAGGCGATCCGTTGCAGCGCCTCTTCAAAGAACGGAAGAAAATTCTCACCAAAAAATGCCGGCGCAAGTGACTTCTCCCAGTCGCGAACCAACTCTTCGCGTGTACCAGCGAGATAGCTCTTGTTTCCCACCGTGGCGCCGCGCCAATCGTGCCAGAATTTCTTGCCAAACTCCGCCAGCCAGCCCCCAACTTGCGCCGTGGTAATTTCGTCGCGCGCCAGCAAATAACCAATGAAGCGCCATTCCAACGACGGCGCAGGAAGCAGCGTGCCATCCAAATCGAAAAACGCGCCCACCCTTTCTGCGCGAGTTTCTTCCGCGCTCATCGTATCCCCTCCACCGCCGCGGTCGCGCGCGCCGGCAGCTTACGCTCCGCTGCGGCTAGATATCGGCGCCCCTCCCACACCACGGGAATAGCCCGCACCACGCAAAAAATCGCGGCAGCCGCAGCCAGAATTTGCCCCGTCAGCAAAAGCGAATAACGAACGTTCGCGTCCAACCATGCCGCTTGCCAACGCGCCACCGGCAGCAGCAATCCCAGATAGCAAAAACACACGCACTTCAGAATTGCGTAAGCCGCCCGGCTCGCGCGTGACGCCACCAGCGCCCGCCCCCACCAGGTTTCATACATCGAACCGTTCCCAAATCCGCTGCGCCCCGCGCGATTTGCGAGGCCACGCAAAAAATCAGTCAGCGTGCCGCGCACGAAAAATAAAATCGGCAGCCACAGTGAAACCAATCCCGCCACCGCGAAAAATGTGAAGAAAAGATTTTCCACCACGCGGTCGCCCAGAATATCCAGTTGCGCGCCCAGCGGCGTAGCCAAGCCGCGCGTCCGCGCCAGGTAACCGTCCACGCCATCCAGCGCGATCGCGGCAATCGTCAGCGCCACCGCCGCCAGATCCGCAACCAGCGTCTTGCCGAAAAATGTGAAAAGCGCCACGGCGGCAAATGCAGCGGCCACTCGCGTAGCTGTCACCTGATTGGGCGTCATGGCGCCTCCCTTTCGCGATCTCGTGCGAAAATTTTTGGGCCCGCCACCGCGAGTGGCAAAATTTCTGTCGCTCCCGGCTCCAGCGGGCGGGCCCGTGCTGCCATGGATTGCACTCGTGTGGCCACCTCCGCGGTGGCGCTTAGTCATTGTTTGTCAGATACTTAGCGCGGACGCGAATTCCCGGCGCAACAACGAATCGCTGGCTTTCGCCGACACGTGGCGGGTTTTCCCGTGTAGCTCCACTAAGACGCGAAAAACCGCGCGCGCCCGTCCAAAGGATGTGGGAAAATTGCAGATTGAACGTGCATCGACGCTGCCTCTGACACATCCAACGAACCAGCAGCGCAAGGACGCGATTTAACCGAATGGACGTCTCCATATTTGCGGCGCATGTCGTAGGGCCGGTGTCGTTCGTTTTCCCGTCGACGCCGATGCTTAGCTGCTTTTCGATGCTCCCGCGTGTCGGTGCAACCGAAATCAAGAATGTCACCGCGTTTGGTGCGCTCCTGGCCGGTGTTGTGTCCTTTCTGTCGCCGTGCGTGCTGCCGTTGGTTCCCGGTTATGTTTCGATGCTTTCCGGAATCGGGGTAGAGGAACTGAAGGACGGGCAAGCGCCCTTCAAAGAATTATTGAAATCGTCATCCGCATTTGTCCTCGGATTTTCAATCGTTTTTATGACATTCGGAGCAACGGCGACGGCAATTGGAACATTTCTGCTGAGCAATCGGAGTCTGGTTGCACCTGTGGCCGGCGCCCTAATCGTGCTTTTTGGCTTGCAGCTGACGGGCTTGCTCCTGAAGATGCCGATGAAAGTGGGAATCGCCATCGGCGTACTGCTGATCGTCGGAGGAGGTCTATCAGCCTTGTTTTTGGGAGGAGAGAGCTCGCGCCTGAAGGTCGCGGTGCGCTTGTGCTCGCTATCGCGGTCATTTTATTTTAGGCCCGTCGCTAGCGCGTTGGATGAACCGCGATTTTCATTTCCGCAATCTGGGCGGCAAACCCGGTGTCGTAAGCGGATTTCTGATCGGATTTGCATTTGCATTCGGGTGGACTCCTTGCATTGGCCCGATTTTATTCGTCGTGCTGAAGTTTGCGGGCGACCAGGACACCGTTGGCCGGGGAGTGTTTCCTGCTGGCCTGCTATTCGGCGGGGCTGGCGATTCCCTTTGTGTTGTCGGCATTGGCGATCGGCGTGTCTTTTTCCGCTTTTACGGGCGATTTCGGCGACATCTGCACACTCTGGAGGTCGCCAGCGGAGTGCTGCTGCTCGTGATTGGAAGTTTGATATTTATGGACAAACTCACGTGGCTTTCCGGCAAGCTAGCGTTCTTAAATAGATTTTCTCTGTGATGGGAGTGTTGCGCATGCGCGGATCTCTGAAGTTTTCAATGATCGTTATCGTGTTGGCAGCCGCCGTAGCGGGCTTCGCAGGATGCAAATCCGGCGGCAGCCAGGCGGCGAGCCTTGTCGCGCAAAAGCCACTGCCGAATGAGCCGGAAGTTACCTTCAAGGACTTGCAGGGCAAAGACGTGCCTCTCGCCAGCCTGAAAGGAAAAGTCGTGCTCGTGAATTTCTGGGCTACTTGGTGCGAGCCTTGTCAGGTGGAAATTCCCTGGATGATCGGCTTCCAGAAAAAATATGCGGACAAAGGTTTCACTCTGCTCGGCGTCGCCATGGACGAAGAGGGAAAGAGCGTCGTCGATCCCTACGTGCAGAAAACCCAGTTCGATGTGGACGGCCATCCCTCCACCATGAATTACCCCATCGTCCTGGGAAATGATGATCTCGCGGACAAATTCGGCGGCTTGCTCGGCCTGCCGACCACCTACGTGATTTCGCGCGACGGTAAAATCGTCAAGCGTTTCATCGGCCTGGCCACCGAAAGCGATCTCGACAAACTAATCCAGTCGTTGCTCTAACATCTCACAGCGCGGTCGTTTCCTTTTTCGCCATATTATCTTTGCGCTGAGTTCGGTCTGCTAAGCTTCATGCTAGAGTTAGTTGAGGAAAAACTCCGATGAAACCGCACCGATCAGCTGGGGACACGGGCGACGATCGAAAGGCAATGCGCAAGGAACTGATCGAAGCGAAAGAGATGCTGGGTGATCTAATTTCCGAAAGCGCGGACAAAATACTGAAGAAGCCGAGAAAAGAGCTACCGAAATCTGTTCCTGCACTGCAAGGTGGCCGCCCGGAATCGAAGCGCAGAAAGTTCTAAGCCACGGTTCAGTTGTACTAGCTAACCGTGAAAATCAGGACATCACCCCCGAGCGCCTTCCTTGCTCCCGCTCGCGTACCTGCGGTAACCTGCCAACACCGTGACAACAACCATGATGAATGAACACGAGTTCCAAAAAAAATGTGACGCCACCTTCGAAGCCCTGCGCAATCGCCTGCTTGAGCTCGGCGACGCCAATAATTTCGAAGTGGAAGGCGGCAGCGGCAAGCTCGAAATTGAATTTGAAGATGAGGACGAAACCCGTTTCGTCATCAGCCCCAACGCTCCGGTCCGCCAGATATGGATTTCAGCGCTAACCACCAGCTTCAAGCTTGGCTGGTCGGAATCCGCGCAAGCCTTCGTGCAGGAAAAAACCGGCGAGACCCTAAACCAAGTCATGAGCCGCATCCTCACCGAAAAACTCGGCACCCCGATCGAGGTTTAGACCAACGATGCGAATCACACGGACGATCGTTTTAGCGCATTCTTGCTCACGCTTGCCGCCGGCGATTCTCGCCCTCCGCGAAAACGCCACCGCAGCTGCCCAGGCGTCGCCCGATATCCCCAGTCCCGCTGACGATCGTCAAGCCCCGCGTCTTTGTTTCGCTCGCGCCCGTCCCGCGCGGAAAAGAATTTCAAGTTGCCGTCGTAACTGAAATCGCCCGCGGCTATCACATGAATTCGCACCACCCCACCGACAAGTACTTGATCGCGACGACGCTCACGCCCAAGCTTCCCACCGGATTCGAGCTTCTGGACACGCTTTACCCCGCAGGTCGCGTGGAAAAATTTTCGTTTTCTCCGGACAAAGGTCTCGATGTGTATTCCGGTAGCGTAACGCTGAAGCTTCGCCTCGTCGCGCGCAACGACGCGCCCATCGGTGCCGTAACTTTTCCCGTGACGCTCCGCTACCAGGCCTGCAACGACACTACCTGTTTGCCTCCCGTGAAAGTTCCCGTGGACGTGCGCGTGGACGTGGCCGCGGCAGGCGCGAGCAGCTCACGCCAGTCATCCAGAAATTTTCTCCACTCCCGCAGCGAAGTAAATCCCGGCGATTTTCAAAGCGTTGTGGCGGCAGCCTAACTAGTTGCCCGTGTAGCCGCCAACTTCAGGCAGGTACAGTGGTCAGATGTACTTCTAAAGGGGAGAAAAAAAGGCCAGAGCACGCCACAAACGCGCCTCCACGGTCTCTTTGCCCAGCACAACCATGGTGTCAAAAAGCGGCGGCGCAACCGCGCGGCCCACAATCGCCACGCGCGTCGCATTGATCAGCAGCCCGGCTTTCACGCCTTCCGCCGCAGCCACGCCGCGCAGCGCCGCATCGCACGCGTCATGATTCCAATCGGGCAGCGCCTTAAGCGCTTCGGTCAGCTTTTGGAGCAGGCCCGGAACCTTTTCGTCCTTCCAGAATTTATCGCGCGCTTCCTGCTCGTATTCGAAATCATCCGTGAAGAATGCCCGCGCCCAGCCGGTGAAATCCGTCAGCAGCCGCGTGCGCGGTCGAATCAGATCCACCGCGCGCGCAAACCAGGCCCGCTCGCTCGTGGCCCATTCGTCCTTCCACAATCCCGCGCGCCGTAATTCCGCTTCCACAAAAGGCAGCAACTCTTCCACCGGCGGCTTCTGCAAATATTGCGTGTTGTACCATTCCAGCTTGGCGCGATCGAATATCGCGTTCGTCCGACTCACACCTGAAAGCTCGAACCGCTGAATCAATTCAGTGGTCCGCATATATTCGCTGTCGTCGCCCGTGGACCATCCCAACAGCGCCAAAAAATTCCGGAACGCTTCCGGCAAAAAGCCTTCGTCCGCATAAGAACCCACGCTGGTAGCCCCGTGGCGTTTCGAAAGCCGTGTCCGATCCGGTCCCAGAATCAGCGGCACATGCGCGAAAATCGGTGGCTCCGCTCCGAGCGCGTGATAAATCAGCACCTGCTTTGGCGTGTTCGATAGATGATCCGCGCCGCGAATGATGTGCGTGATGCGCATATCAATGTCGTCCACCACCACGCTCAGCTGATACGTAGGCACGCCGCTGGAGCGCAGCAGCACAAAATCTTCGATGTCCGCGTTCTGTATCTCGCGCGGCCCGAACACCGCGTCCTCGAATTTCGTCACGCCCGTGCGCGGAGTCTTGAAGCGGATCGCTCGGGGAATACCTTCCTGCTCTTTCGCGGCGCGTTCCGCATCCGAAAAATCGCGGCAGGGGCATGCCGTCGCCTTCAGAGTCTTCGGCCCCTCGTCGTCTCCCTCGCCTTCGTGATCGTCATTTTCCGCCGCCGAATAATCTCCGCCGGCATAAGCCGTGGCCTTGCAATAGCACGCGTAACCGGCGCCGCTCGCAAGGATCCGCTCCGCCGCGGCACGATACATTTCTCCGCGCTGCGACTGAAAAAATGGCCCCTCGTCCCACTCGATCCCCAGCCACTTCAGCGCCACCAGTATTCCATCTACCAGCTCCGGCTTGTTGCGTTCCACGTCCGTATCTTCCACGCGCAGCAGCAGCGTACCGCCTTCATGTTTCGCGAAAAGCCAGTTGAACAAAGCGGTGCGCGCTCCGCCTACGTGCAGATAGCCGGTCGGAGAAGGCGCAAAACGCACGCGCGGTTTTTGTGCGGCAGACATTCTGTCGGATTCCTTCCTCGTATGAGAATTGTCCATCTTATCGGAACCTCACGGCAAAATCGAGCCAGCCTCGAAATCTGCGCACGTCACAATCCAAAAATGCCGGGAACCTTTTTCGCGCTCCTGCGTATCTAACACTGAAGCCCATGCGCACACGTCTGTTCGGCCTGTCGTAATATTGTTGCTCTTTTGTCTCGCCGCTCCTTTGCGCGCGCAGGACGCGACAAAAATCCTGAATCAGTACGTGCAGGCCTCTGGCGGCGCGCGCGCACTTTCCAAAATCCAGACGCTCACATTGGAAGGTACCGTCGCAGCCCAAAACGGCGGCAAGCCCGGCGCCTACACCTTTGATGTGAAATTACCCAACCGCTACTATTCCGAAATGGTGATGGGCGATCAGAGCTGGATCGAAGCCTTCAACGGCAAATCGGCCTGGCACCAGAACGCAGCCGGAGAAATCTCCACGCTGGTCGGCCCCGAAGGATTGCAAGTGGAAGCGGCCGCGCGCTATTACAATTCGCGCCTGCTGAATCCGAAGAAAAATAAGCTGCTGATCACCTACGTCGGCGCGGCGCAGGTAGCTGGCAGGGATTCGTCCCAGCTGGAAGTCACCATGCCCTCAGGTGTGCAATGGCAAGTATTCTTTGACGCGCAATCCCACCTGATCGTGAAGGAAACCGCCCTCGTGGGCGGCGTGAACCAGGGAATTCTTTATCAGGACTATCGCGCGGAGAACGGCATCCAGCTGCCGCACAAGCTCGAGCTGCATCGCGGCAGCGACACTTACTCGATTGACGTATCTCGTGCCGCAGTGAACGAACCCATCGGCGAACGGGTTTTCGATTTCCCCAGAAAATCGCAAGTACAACTCCCGGACTTGAAAGCCCTGTTCAAGCAAATTGACTCGAACCAGCAAGCCCTCGACAAAATCAAAGAAGACTACGCCGGCACCAAAATCGAAGAAGAAACGGACTACGAAGGAAATGGCAAACCCAAAAAACCCGACGTCCGCGAATCCACATTCTTTTATCTCCACGGCACAGAAGTCTCCACCCTCGTGAAAATCAACGGCCAGCCGCTCAGCGCCGACGCCCAGAAAAAAGAAAACGCCCGCGTCTTAAAGCAGATTGAAGATCTCGAAAAGGCCGCGAGCAAGAAAGAAAGTCCGGAAGAGAAAAGCAAGCAAGAGCAGAAGGACGAACAGGAGGAGGACGTCTCCATTGACGCGTTCCTCCGCGCCTGCCAGTTCGTCAATCCGCGCCGCGAACGTTTTCGCGGCCAGGATGTACTGGTCTTCGATTTCGAGCCCAACCCGGAATTCAAAGCGCGCAGCCTCGTCGAAAAAGTCATCCAGAAACTCGGCGGCGTCATATGGATTGACGAGAAAGCCCTCGACGTCGTGCGCCTCGATGCCTTCTTCGTTAGCAACGTGAAATTTGCCGGCGGCCTGCTCGCCGATCTGCAGAAGGGCACGCGGGTGATCCTGGAGCAGACCTACGTGAACAACGAAGTGTGGCTCCCCACCTACGAGGAGGTCCACTTGGATGTTCGCGTCCTCCTGGTGAAGGGAATCAAGGTGGACGGCACCACGCGCTATTTCGATTACAAGAAATTCAACGTCGAGACCATCTCCACCATCGGCAAGCCAAAAAGTGCCCCCGATTCCGCCCCCGCACCCGCCACCCCGCCCGCAAAACCGCAGTAGAAAATCCCTCGCGAGCAATGCAAGCCGTCTCCTCAATCACCGTTCGGGACGGCGCAGTTTCGACGCCTCCGTCGCCCAGCGTAAATGTGAGCGTTAGACGACCCAGCCCGCGTCTTTCAACGTAGATGAATCAGCGTTTCAAATCTGCGGACACCTCCGAGCACACCACAAACTGCAGATTCAACTGCCATTCCTGATTCTCCGTAAATCACTGAGCCAGTGCAAGTTGGTACCCCAGTACTCTTGACCTCGACGCCCCCGAATCACATAGTGTTTCCAGGCCACGGGTTTACCGGTTTGGGCCAAGCGATGTGCCTTTTCTCGCGATTTTCGGCAACTTTTCAGCCAAGTTTGGGCCTTGTTTTCAGGCCCATCAGTACAGGTGACCGCCACGAAACTCGCCTGGACACTCGGCCAAACGCCCGCCAATTTTCTGCTATTCTCAGGAGAAATCTGCATTGTTCTGGTTACGGAGTTTTGAGTTGCTGAGCCATCTGAATACGAGCGCAGTCGTGCTCCTGGCGGGCGCGTTTCTGCTTGGTGCGTTTTTTGCCTACGTGTACCAGCAGAAGCGCCAAGCCTACCTGCTCGTTTGGGCCTCGGCTTGGCTGCTGGTCTCGGTTTACTTCGTGCGCTCTGCATTCGTTGGTTCTCTGGCTCTTCCCGCATGGATGGACGCGATCAACGAATGGGTGATGGCGGTCGCCGCCCTGGCATTTTTCTGCTCGGCTCGTTTGTATGCGCGCCTCACGCTTTCCATCAAGCGTATCGCTATAGCCGCAGCCGTCGCTGCTGTCTGGGCCTTCGCCTATCCGCGCGAATGGATCGTGATTCCGCTCGGGTTCGGCGTGGCCGTGGTTTTCTTCCTCACCGCGCAAGTATTCTGGCAGGAAGGCCGCAAACAGGAATCGCGCGCGGATAAACTTCTGGCCGCCACGTTCGTGGCCACCGGAGTTTTGCGCTTGATGTTGATCTTCCAGGCGCGGCTCGGCCCCCTTGCGAACGCCAATCTGCTGCCCTTTGCGCTGCTAGCGGAAATCGTTGGCGGCGTCCTGATGCTGATGGCGGTCTATGAGGAAGAGCGCCGCCGCGTCGAACGCAACATGCTGGCCCTCTCCAATCTGAACCTGGCCACCTCCAGCTTTGCCGGCGGCGAAATCCAGAAAATGTTGGCGCAGGCTCTCGATCGCGTCCTCAACGTCGTGCGCATTCCCGCCGGCGCGCTGATCCTGCACTATGGCGATGAGCACGGACCGGCATCCGTCGTCGTCACCGGCCTCGACGACTCCTTCTGCAGCTCAGTTCAGGAAAATAATCTCGATGATTACATCGTGAAGCTCGTCGCGCGCCTCGGCGGTCTGGTTGTCCTGCGCGATCTGGCGCGTGACTCCAATTGGCTCGCGCTGGAAAAAGAAGAATCCTTCCGCCACGTTCGCAAAATTCTGCTCGCTCAGGGCCTGCGCACCATGGTCGGCATCAGCCTGCAGGCCAAGGATCGCGTCTTCGGCGTCCTGCTGTTGGGCACGCCCGATAATCGCAATTTCGCGCCGCCGGAATTGCGCCTGCTCCTGGCTTTGGGCCACCAGATCGGCATGGCCGTCGAGAATAGCTACCTGATTCAGCAGACCGCGCGGCGCAGCGAAGAACTGCACATCTTGAACGAAATCGGTCGAGCGCTCAGCTCGACGTTGGATCCGGACGCGCTCTTCGAACGCATTTATTCCGAGATGCAGCGCCTTCTTGACGTCAACAGTCTCTTCATCGCGTTCTACGATCGCAAATCAGAACAATTACGCTTTGAAATCGAAGTCAACGAAGGCCAGCGCCAGCCCAAGAGATTCCGTCAGAAGGGCAATCATCTGGCCGAATACGTGATCCGCACCGCCCAGCCGCTGCTGATCCGCGAGCAGTTCGCAGAAGAAACCGCGCGCATGGGTTTCACACCGAACCGGCAGACCGGCTCGATTTGCGCCGTTCCCCTGATCCTGTACAACCAGGCGATTGGCGTCATGGCCGTGCACAGCGCGCAGGAACGTGCTTTCGATGAAGGTCACGTCGAGTTGCTCCGCGTGCTGGCCAGCGAAGCTGCGGTCGCCATCGAAAATGCCCGCCTCTTCTCCGAAGAGCAGAAAAAATCGAAGCAGTTGACGCTGATCAACAACGTCTCCAGCCACGCCATCACCACGCTGAATCCGGAAGAAATGCTCGCCAAGATCGCCGCCGAGATCGAAAACGCGCTCACCTACGATCACATCGGCATCGCCATTCTCGAGTACTCCTCCAAGGAACTTGAGATCCAAGCCGAAGCCGGCGCCCGCCGCGACGCATTCGGCAGACGCATTGTGTTGGGAGAAGGTCTGGTCGGTCAGGTTGCTCGCACCGGACAAATCGCCGCCGTCACTACGGTTGGCCCGGACTCACCCCGCCCTGTTCTCCCCGGCACCGTGTCGGCCATCGCTCTCCCGGTCACTTACGCGGATAAGTCTGCTCGGCGTGCTGTACGTCGAATCCTCAAAGCCTTGCGAATTCGCGGAAGAAGAAATCCGCCTGCTGCGCACCCTCGCTGATTTATTCGCGGGCGCGCTGCACAATGCCGTCACTTTCCAGAAGGCTCAGGAGCAGGCCATCACCGACGGCCTCACCGGAGTCAAAACGCACCGCTTCCTGATGGAAGCGCTCTCTTCCGAATGGAAGCGCTCCACGCGCGCCAACCGCCCCTTCGCGCTCGTCCTCATGGACCTGGACCGCTTCAAATTCGTGAACGATTTCTACGGCCACCTCGAAGGCGACGTCGTGCTGCAGCGCGTCGGCCACATCCTCGAACAGAATTGCCGCCGCTCCGATGTCGTCGCGCGTTACGGCGGCGACGAGTTCGTCATCCTCATGCCGGAAACCAGTGTCGAGCAGGCCATTCAGCTCGCCAGCAAGCTGCGCGGCTGGGTCGCCGCCGATCCTCTGCTGCGCGATAAAAATATCACCGCCAGTTTCGGCATCGCCGGTTTCCCGGTGCACGGTTCCACGCCGCAGGAATTAATTCAGGTCGCGGACTCCTCTATGTACCTCTCGAAGCACCAGGGCGGAAATTCCGTTTCCAGCGCGGAGCAGGGCGATCCCAACGACACCAAGCGCTGGAAAAAAGATGTCCTCGAAGCCTATCTGGGCGTGACGCTCAAGCGCCAATTCTCCACCGGTCCGGACGCGTTCGACGAAATCTACCGCCGCCTCGAACAGTTCACGCGCTCGCTGATCGAACATGGCGATGGCGACGCCGGCGATCCCGTTCCGCCCGCCGTCGTGGACACCGTCACTTCGCTCGCGCTGGCCATTGATGCCAAAGACCGCTACACGCAAGGGCACTCGCAAAAAGTTTCCGCGTATTCCGTGATGATCGCGCAAGCGCTGCGTATGAATCAGGCCGAAGTTGAGGAAATCCGCCTCGCCGGCCTGCTGCACGACATCGGCAAAGTCGGCATTCCCGAAACTATTCTGAACAAGTCCGGCCCGCTCGATGCCGCCGAATGGACCACCATGAAGACTCACACCGAACTGGGCGCGAAAATTCTCGAGCCGCTCGCCGCCATGAATCGCATCCGCGAAATGGTTCGCCACCATCACGAATTTTTCGACGGCACCGGCTATCCCGACCGCCTCACCGCCGATCAGATTCCCCTCGGCGCGCGCGTCATCGCCATCGCCGACGCCTACGACACCATCACGTCCGAGCGCACCTACAAAAAAGCGCGCAACCCCGAAGAAGCCTTCTCCGAACTCGAGCGTTGCGCCGCCAACCAATTCGATCCCGAAATCGTTCGCGGCTTCGTCGAAGCCATGCGCCGCGCCCCCCAGCAGCACATAGCCGCCTCCGTAGGCGCCTCCGAATCAGACGACCTCGGCTCCTAGCCGCAATTCGCCAGCCCAATTCGTTCCTGCAACGTTATCGCCATCAATTCATTCGCGCTCATCCCGTCACTCATGCCAAGTCTTCAGCGATGACACAAAAAACGATCGTCATCCCGAGTCCGGCGCCTTTGCCTCACGCCGGGCGAAGATTTCTCCCTCTTTCTTTCTCTGCGCCCTCTGCGCCTCTGCGGTAAATCGCCTCTATCTTTCTCAGATTTTTCTCCGTTTTTCCTCCGTGTCCTCCGTGTTAAGTCTTTTCACGGATTCCGACACCGCGCCTCCCCCAGCGACCACTGGACGCCCCCCTCAATCCCCGCTAAAGTTTAATCAGTAAATCTCGCGATCAAGCGTCACCGGGGGGCTCTCCATGCAGACCGCAACCGTAAAGTGGGTAGGCCGTGAGGAATTCCTCGCGACCATGCCCTCCGGCCATGCCGTCCCCTTCGACGCCGACCGCAAACACAACTCCGCCCCCGGCCCCATGGAAATGCTTCTCGGCGCGCTCGGCTCCTGCACCGCCGTGGACATCATCACCATCCTCGAAAAAAAGCGCCAGAAACTCGCCACCCTCGAAATCGAAATTTCCGGTGAGCGCGCCAAAGACCCACCCTCGGTCTGGACCAAAATCGAAATGGTCTATCGCCTCTCCGGCCAGCTCGACGAAAAAGCTGTCCGCGACGCCATCGAACTGAGCCAAAATAAATACTGCTCGGTAGCCGCCACGCTCCGCAAGACCGCCGAAATCACCTACCGCTTCGAAATCCTTCCGCCTTCGTAGCGGCGGACTTCAGACCGCCAGCCTTCACAGCCTCGCCCGCGCGCGCAATGCTGCGGCGATAACTGGGGTGCCAGAAGTGACATCAGATGTGACGAAAGATATGGTGGAGGATCTAGCGAAGGATGCACCGGCGAGTTGCCACCGGACCAGCGGAAGCTCTATTTCAAGTAGTGCACTTGCTGAACGGGGGCCGGGACGCACTTCTGCAACCCCGCTTGAATCGCGGCGTCCAGATCGGAATGCGGAGCCGGAGACATCTGCGCGGTCTTGAACAATTTCTCGGCGCGCTCCGGGCTGGCGAGATTTGTAACGCAGATGCCTCCCGCCGCAACCAGCGCAGCGACGGTAGCCCGCTCGGTAGGAAATGCCCGCGCGAGTTTTTCGTATTCTTCCACCGCCAGTTCCCAGCGCTGCTCCCGCTCGAAGTACCTGCAGAGTTCCAGCCACACTCCGCGTGGCAATTTGTTGCCGCCGAGGTTCTTATACATATCGTAGTCACGCGCCGCGGCTTCCAGCTCTCCGGCTGTTACATGCAGCCTGCAGAGCGCGGCGAGAGTTTCTTTTTGCCCCTCATAATCTTTTTTTCGTTCCTGGGCCTTGAACAAGAGGTCCCAACCATCTACAAAGTCCGGCTTTTCCTGAAGCAGTTGCCGCAGGCACGCGATGGCGCCCACCACATTGTTCTCGGCCAGTAAATCCGTCGCGCGAACGATCGGCGTGTCGGCAATCCAGCTGACTTTTGCTTCGATCGCGCGATCGGCGGATTGCTCCACGCCTGTTGCGCGCAGCACGTACGCTCCCAGCGCCCCGAACGCAAATCCACCGATGTGCGCCCAGTACGCAATCCCAGCTTCTACTCCGATCAATCGCGCTAATACGCCTGAAGACAGATTCATCACCAGCCACAGCGGCAGAATCACGTATGCGGGAACATCGAATTTTATAATTTTCACCCACAGAACCCAGCCCAGGCGAATGCGCGTGGTGGGGAAGCGGACCAGAAAAGCTCCCATCAAGCCCGCGATTGCTCCCGAGGCCCCCAGCGCCGGAATAAAACTGTGCGGAAACACAGCGCCGTGAACTGCCCACGCCAGAGCACCGGACGCGAGGTAAAAAGCCGGATAGATTATGCGCCCCCACAAATCTTCCAGAATCGTCCCCGCCAGCCACAGAAACCACATATTAAAAATTAGATGGAGCCATCCCCCGTGCAGGAACGTTGCCGTCACGTAGCTTTGCGCGTAGGGATTCACCGAGTGAAAAGCGTAATTCCACGCGATGGAGCCGGCCTGCGCCTTTGCCAGCTGCTGGCACAGCGCGTTCATCTCTGTGTTCGCGCCGGCTGCCGAAAAACCCTCCGCATGAATCTTTTTGTCCCACGCATCAACGAATTTGTCCCGGTCGGGATCTTCCATTTGCGAATAAATTTCCATGTGCTCGAACTTGAACGCCCGCACGATGTCGGTCGCTGCAGGCGTCATGGGCGCCTCGGGATACAAGGCGCTCAGCAGCATAATGTGGAGTTGGATCTGGCCGGTCTGCGCCATCTGCTCTTGCATCGTGCTGCCGGTGGTGATGAAAATCCCCGCGCACAATACGATGATGATCGTAGTCACCCACGGCCACCGCCGGCCCCGCAAATTTTCATGGCCAACCGGAACGATCATCGCGCCTATCTCCTCTCGCCAGTTGCTCGTCCGCCCCAGCGTCCGCGGCGATCCGTGCCTGAAAACGGCAAAGCAAACGGTATACTCAATTGTTATGAGGGTAAACGACGATGCCAATAGGACTTCAGCCCCTGTGCGATTAGAAAGTAACCATTTCAAGGCAGGCAACCGCGAAGCGGCATTGTGAGTTTTGCTCCGCCGGGACACGCATTAGGTAGCACGCGAGGCTCGATCCGGTAGCAAGCCGATCCCCGCCTCGTTTATGATGGTTCCGTCGAGCCACATGTCGCGCCAGCCAAAACCAGCAGCAGTGTCCCTCGCCCTACTCGCCTCGGTGCTGCTCCTGCTTTGCTCCAGTCTGCACGCCCAAGAAAACTGCAACGTTGAAACGAAGCTGCTCCTCTCTCCCGCGGAAACCCAGGCGGCCATCGCCGCGCTCGCTGCCACAAAAGAAACCGCCGGTCGCGTCTATTTCTTCGATACCGCCGCGCTCGATCTGCTCTCACAAGGCGCAATCGTGCGGTTGCGCCAGGGTGCCAAGACCGATCTCACCGTCAAATTGCGCCCGCCCAACGGGAAGAATCTCTCTCTTCCCTCGCAGGGGCGCGATGGCTTCAAGTGCGAAGTGGACATGACCCAGGAGGGAGCGAACTCCTCCTACTCGATTACCACGCGACTCACCACGCAAGAACTCCCACGAACGGGAACGGACGTTGCCCGCCTCCTGAGCTCCGCGCAAAAAAAGCTGCTCCAGGACGCACACGTATCCGTTGACTGGACCACTGTGAAAAGGATTGCGGAGATTAACTCAACCGGTTGGCGGGCCGCATCTCAGCCGCGCCTGGGCAAGCTCACACTGGAACTTTGGGAGTGGCCCGGAGGAAAAGCTCTCGAACTCTCCGCGAAGGTCTCGTCTGACGCAGCATCTTCCACCTACGCGGAACTGCAACAACTCGCAAAAACGAAGCAGCTCGCGATGAGCACCGATCAACGCGTCAAGACCAGGATCGCGCTCGAAGCCATCACCCGTACCGCCGCACACTGAAGCGAGTCAACACGCGTGCACGTGTCGTCGCGCCCCCGTGCTTCAGGAAGCCGCTGCCGAATTCGCAGCAGACCCCGCCGCCGCAACCTTCCCGAAATCATGCACAATCACTTCTTCCTCGCGGATCACCGGAAACCCGCCTGCAAACGCCAGCGCGCGCGCCAGCGTCTGGTAGAAATACAAATTGTTCTCGCTCTCGTGCAGCGCTTCCTGCGTGTCCCAGATGGTCATCACCCGCACATCCGGCGGGTCAGACTTCTCCACGCGCAGCACCAACAGCGCCTGAAATCCTTTCTGTTGGCGCATCAGCGGAATCGAAGAATAGAGTCCTGCGGCGAACTCATTCAGTTTCTCGGGAGCTACGTTGAACTGCGATACTCGTGCATGCATGGCCGCCTCCTGGGAATCGTGGTGGACGGGGAACGATGTGGCGCCAGTCTACCCCCATTCCACCCCGCCACAAAGCCCCCAATTCCCATGGCCGCCTCATAGCAAGCAGTCACAATCCCTTGTCACACCTGCGTCACATTGCATACAATCACCAGCTACTCGTTTCGAATCTGTGATTTCAGTTCTTCCTGGGGGAAATGAATGGGCCGCCGCATCGCCGCAAAGATTACCGGAGTGGCTGGATACGTTCCGCCGCGCGTGGTCACCAATCTCGATCTGGAAAAGCGAGTGGACACCAGCGACGAATGGATTCGCACCCGCACCGGAATTCGCGAGCGGCATTACGCAGATCCCGGCGTGGCATCCTCCCATCTCGGTGCGGAAGCAGCCCGCAAACTTCTCGCCGCCCGCGGCGTTAGCCCGGACGACATCGGCATGATCGTCGTCGCCACCGTAACTCCGGACATGCTATTCCCCGCCACCGCCTGCCTCATCCAGGATCATCTCGGCGCGAAAAATGCCTGGGGATTCGATCTTTCCGCCGCCTGTTCCGGCTTCCTGTACGCCCTCACCGTCGGCGCGCAATTCGTTGCCAGCGGCGCGCACAAAAAAGTTCTCGTCATCGGCAGTGACGTGATGACCTCCATTCTCGATTACACCGATCGCGCCACCTGCGTGCTTTTCGGCGATGGCGCCGGCGCCGTCCTCCTCGAGCCCACTGCCTCCGATTCCGAAGGCATCCTCGACTTCATTCATGACGTGGATGGTTCCGGCGGCTGCAACCTCTACATGCCCGGAGGCGGCTCGCTGCATCCCGCATCGCAGCAGACCGTGGAAACCCGCATGCACTACGTCCATCAGGAAGGCGCGCAGGTTTTCAAATACGCCGTGCGCCGCATGAGCGAACTCGCCGTGGAAATCCTCGAACGCAATGGACTAACCAGCAAGGATCTCGCGCTGGTCGTCCCGCACCAGGCCAATCTGCGCATCATTCGCGGCATGCAGGAACGTCTCGGTGTGGACGACTCTAAAGTCCTCGTAAATATCGACCGCTTCGGAAACACCACCGCCGGCACTATTCCTCTCGGCATGATGGACGCCGTGGAACAGAAGCGCCTCCGCAAAGGTGACCTTGTCCTCCTGATCGCCGTAGGCGCCGGCTACACCACCGGCGCAGTCCTCATGCGCTGGGCGTATTAGGTCGTAGGGGTCTCGCTGGATCTAATCGTAGGAAACGTGATTCAACAGGGATGAGCTTTGTTGTTTTGATTTTGTGGCGGCCGGTTCAGGTTCACCGAACCGGGCAGCCGTTGGTTAGCCATAAATTTCGCACCGCCGGCCCGCCGGTTCCGCTTTTGCGAATCGCCTGCTACTACTGGCCGGCTTAACGTCCCACAATCACCAGCACCGGATTCGTATCGCCCGGCGTGGTCGTCATCATCACCATCTTGGTTGGCGACACCAGGTAATATGCGCCAGTAAACGCGGCCGGCGAGGTCAGCGTCACCGTCCCGCTGCCGTCAGTCGCCCCGGTCGGCGAAAGCACGTAAATGCCCGTCACCGTTTCCCCGCTTGTGTTCGCCGAGGAAGTGCTTTCATCCTGCGTTCCGTTTACCGTCGCAGGCGTCACGCCGCCGTCGAAAATTAGGTAGCCCGAAAAATCGCGATCTCCACTGACCGCCGGTGCCGTAGTCCCTTCCACCAGCGACGAATTTTGCAGAATGAACTGCGTTGTGAATTGTGCGGGCCGCGATTGCGAATCGAACGCGCCGAATATCGGCGCGCCACCCAATTGGCCCATCACAAAAGCGTCTTGCGAGTCGATCATATACAGCACCGGCTCGAACGCGTTGTTGACCACCAGGCCCGTGAACACTCGACCGTACTGATCGCTGCTGTATGTAACAGATTGCGGGGTTCCCGCCGTCGAAGTCACTATCCCGCCTGTATTGTCTGTGAGCGACAAATCAAAATTCGCCCCTCCGGGTACCAACTGCAGCACCGACACATACGGCACGTTTAGCACCGTCCCGCTGACGCCCCCCACCATCGGACTGTTGATCACCGTGCCGAAGAACGGCTGTCCAATCTGCAGCTTCATATCCGCAAGGCTGACGTACGGACTTGTGGGATTCGTCGCCGTGTCCGTCTCAATCAAAAATGCCTCGATCGCAGAAACGGGATACACGTCGTAATTCAGGTTGCCAAGGGACGCGCTCATTTGGAATATGCAGTGAGAGTTATCAGGGCCAGAGAGGTAGCTGCCTGAAATCGGATCGCCTCCCGCGCTCCCCAACGGCACTGATCCCGGAACGTTTTCGTCCATTTCCCCAGGTCCCAGGCTCCCCACCGTGGTGGGCGCGATCGGCGGCGTCGCCGTAATTGCTCCGGCGAATGCCAGCGGTCCTGCGCCAGAAGGACCTACCGACGATGTAAATCCGGTTCCGCCAAACGCGAAGTTGCCGATGTACGTGGTCGTCGGGCCTACCAGGCACGTGCTTTGGGTCTGCGCCTCCAGGCGTCCGGAACCTCGCGTACCCGTTCCATCAAACTCGATCAGCCGTCCGTGCCCGGAGCCGCCCGGATCAATCGAGAACGCAAATGTGGGCGTGCCGGCGATGTTGTTAAACGTAATCGTCCCGCGGCCGTCCACTCCGGCCGTGTAAGTGCCGGTTATGCCGGTGTAGAGCGTGTTCGATTGCAGCGTTGTGAAATCCGCTTCGCCCGTGACGATCGTACCTTCGCCGCCCGCGATAAAAAATCCCGCGGCCGCCACGTATCCGCCGGGATTAAATCCGCTGAAGGTGAACGCGTAGTGCCCCTGCAGCAGCGTCAGATCCTGCACTGGGTTCATCGCCAGCGTGAACGTGTTCGTGATCACCGCCGCCGGACTTCCACTGTCCGTCACGGTGATGCCGAAGCTGTAGCTGCCCACCGTCGTCGGCAAACCCCCCAGGATAAAGTCGGAAAGCGCGAACCCGGGCGGCAAGCTGGAGCCATTCGCCACCGAAAATGTGTAAGGCGGTGTCCCGCCCGTCGCCGCGAATTCCACGCCCACGTAAGGTGCGTTCACTGTTCCAGCTGGCAGCGGCGAAGTGGTTGTGAACGCCAGCGTGCTCACCACAATCTGCAGTGGGCCAGACGTGCTGAACGCCCCCGTAGCATCCGTCACCGTCACCGTAATCACCGACGCTCCCGCTGTCGTCGGAGTGCCCGTAATGTTCACCGTGCCCGTGTTGCTCGATCCCAATTTCAGCCCCGCCGGCAGCGTTCCAGACGCTAGCGTCCACGCCAGCGGCGGCACTCCGCCAGTTGCCGTGATTGGCGCGCTGTAAGCCGCACCCAAAGTTGCTGTCGGCAGCGACGTGGTCGTAATCGTAGGCGGCGGCTCGATCTTCACCGTCAGCGTCGCCGACTGCGCTGGAAAATCCACCGAAGTCGCCGTGATCGTCACAATCGTCTCAGACGTCACCACCCCCGGCGCCACATAACTCGCCGTCGAAGACGTCAGCTGCGTCAGCGTTCCCACTCCCGACGGCAGCAACGTGAAAATTACCCCGCCATTCAGCTGCGTGTCGTTCAGTACCGTCGCGCTGATCAGCGAAATTGCGCCGCCCTGCGCGATGTACATCGTCCCGCTGGGCGAAATGCTCACTCGGTTGAACGTAGCTGGCTTGCCAGAGCAGGCAGAGAATTGCACCAGAGCTATAACTATCAATGCAAGCAAGCAGGAAAATCTGGCGCGGCTCTGCATGGCGCCTCCTTCGGTCGGCACTCTAAATATTGCTGTGGAAATCACCCATATTATTTAGGCACGAAAGCCCCCGCACCCGATGGGAAATACCCGCCCCGAATGGCGTATCAGGTAACTGGCTGTAAGGACAGACAAGCGTGAAGGGTCTTGTACGGCACACTACTTAGGGGAGTTAGGAGGGAATTTCTCGACGGCTAGTAAGACCGCACTTCAGCCGCAAGCTCTTGGTTACTGCGCAGCCGCTGCGACAACACCGCGGCCGTGTAACGCGTGCACAGCGCCATCTCGCGGTTGGTCCACCCGCCGAAGCCTTCGGCGCCGGGCGCCACGACTGCGTCGCCCAGCCTGTTCATCAGCTTCAGGAAGCTGTAATAGACGCGCACCGAACGCAGGCTGCCGCTGGCTTTCTTCAAATCCGGGCAAAGGCCCTGCAGACTTGATATGTCTGCGAAGTCCTTTCCATTCATAATGTTATGGGAGATCGCAGCCGTCATCTCAGCCTGCTCGCCGGCAGGCTCAGTGGCGATGGTCCGCAGCAGCCCAGCCCGCCAGCTGAAGACGGCGAACTGAACCATCGCTGCGAAGCAGATCACGAGAATGAACGCTGAGATAAACATGTTCGACCTCGCACAGTGTGCCGTTTCGCGCCGCCCCCGGCAATAGCTCACTAGTACCAGCCAAAGTAAACTCCCCGAGGTTCCCGCCCCTCGTCGGCTCGAACCGAACATGCAAGGTTGTCGCTTCGTCTTTTCATTGGTAGGCTGTGCCCCGCAAGAATTATCGTACCGCCGGCTCGTCCTCAGAGCCTGGCGGCGTCAGGATCGAAGGGCGTCTTGGCGGCTGGCGATTTTGGTTTTGTAGCGGCCGGTTCAGTTTCATCGAACCGGGCAGCCGTCGCTGTTGGTTTCGTAGGAGCGGGTCTCAGACCCGCCCGCGCACCCGTCGGCTCCGTTGCCGTTGACTTGAGATTAGGAGCCCCGGCACATTGCGCGATCGAATCAGCATCCGTTGAACTCAGGAGGAACCCGAATGTCCGCAAAGTTTCGCATCACCCTGCTGTTCGTCATGACTGCAATAATCTCCCTCGCCTTCGCCTCGCGCTCTTCCGTCGCCGCCCCCGCCGATTCCTCCGCCGAAGCGCAAATTCGCGCCGTCCTCGATATGCAGACAGCCGCCTGGAATCGCGGCGATATTGACACCTTCATGACCAGCTATTGGAAATCCGATCAGACCATCTTCATGGGCGCCAGCGGCGTCGCGCGAGGCTATCAAGCCGTCCTCGACCGCTATCGCCACGCTTATCCCGACCGCAAAGCCATGGGCACCGTCTCGTTTTCCGATCTGGAAGTTCACGTCACCTGCGCCGACGCCGCCTACGTCATCGGAAAATTCCACCTCGCACGCGAAGCCGATCAGCCCTCCGGCGTCTTCTCTCTCGACTTCAGAAAGTTCCCCGAAGGCTGGCGCATCGTCCTGGATCACACCACCGCATTCCCCCCAGCCGCACCCGTCGCGGCCGCATCCCATTGATTGGGCGTACTCGTGTAATCGCGCTTGCGTAGCGGCGCACTTCAGTGCGCCATCGCTCGCAGGCAACACCCCGCCGCAGGCGGGATTCTCTCCCGCCTTTCTCTGAATTGCGCTACAGCGCGATTCATCCTGAGTTCCCGTCCCGTGACTGCGGGACGGGAGCGAAGGTTGCGTCTCTGCGGTAATCCGAATTCATCAACGCGTATTCCCCCACGCCCCCATTTCATACATAATGAAACCCACAGAATCGTCACCATCTCGCATTGCAATAAAGGAGCATCCAAGTGCGCGCAGTAATCACCGGTGGTGCAGGTTTTCTCGGCTCGCATCTCTGCGAACTGCTGCTCGAAAAAGACTGGGAAGTTCTCTGCCTCGATAACCTCGTCACCGGCAGCGATTCCAACATCGCGCACCTGCTCCCACATTCGAAATTCCGCTTCGCCCGTCAGGATGTCTCGCGTTACATCGAAGTCCCCGGCCCCGTGGACGTCGTCCTGCATTTCGCTTCGCCCGCCAGCCCGCCCGATTATCTGAAATATCCGATTCAAACTTTGAAAGTCGGCGCCCTCGGTACCCACAATTCTCTCGGCCTGGCCCTCGCCAAAAAAGCGCGTTATCTCCTCGCCTCCACTTCCGAATGTTACGGCGATCCGCAAGTCAGCCCGCAACCCGAAAGTTACTGGGGCCACGTGAATCCCGTCGGCCCGCGCGGCGTTTACGACGAATCCAAACGCTACGCCGAAGCCATGACCATGGCCTATCACCGCTACCATGGCCTCGATACCCGCATCGTCCGCATCTTTAATACCTACGGCCCCCGCATGCGCTTGAACGACGGCCGCGCTCTCCCCAATTTTCTCTACCAGGCGCTCGTCGGCGAACCCATCACCGTCTACGGCGACGGCAAACAAACTCGCAGCTTCTGCTACGTCTCCGACTTGCTCGCCGGAATCTACAAGCTCCTCGAATCAGACGAGCACGAGCCCACCAACATCGGCAATCCCCAGGAAATCACCATCCTGGAATTCGCCGAACGCGTTCGTAAACTCGTCGGCGTCACCACTCCCATCGTCTTCCACCCGCTGCCGCAAGACGACCCCAAGCAGCGCTGCCCCGATATCACCAAAGCCAAACGCATCCTGAACTGGGAGCCAAAGGTAAGCCTGGAAGAAGGCCTGCAACGCACCTACGAATATTTCCGCGAAAAACTAGCCCAATCCACCCCTGCAAAATAATCACGCACACGCGCCGTTGTGGCGACGTCATCCTGAGCGAAGCGAAGGATCTCTCTTCGCTCGATCAGAGAGATGAGCTTTGCCGTCGGAGCTCGCGCACGGGTGACCACAACCAAAAGCACACCAGCTCGGCCAGCACGAGCGGAACCAATAGCAGCAACACACTCACGATTCTCACGGTGACGTCGCTCCAGCTCGATGGAGGCAGTAGAAATTCTACGAGGTTAACGGCGTGTAACCAACGAATAGCCTCGATCCAAAACCAAGCGCCCAAAATCACGAAGTTTGTAAAAGCCGCCGCACTCTTCTCAATTGTTTCGCGTGCTCCATAAGTGAGAGCTGGCGAACCAGCGTCTCTTGCGAGTTCGGCCGCATTTATCGCCCGGCGGCGGTGCCAGAGCGTCAATCCAATTAGCATCACGGGCAATAAACTGAGAATCCCTGCGATGCGGCAGACATCACGAACACCGTAACCAAACGAAAACTGCAGTGTCTTTTGCCCTCCCGCGGTCCCATGGAAGTTATAAGTACATTCCCTCGCACTGGGGGGAAAGTAGACCTTTGTCGTTGGATTTGGATCGCAGCGGGAATCACCGAGGAGTGGTACCCACACGTCGACTACCAGCTGGCGAGCACCAGCGCTCTTGACCAAGCCCAAGATTGGATCCACTTCGACTTGTCCTGCCGAACGAAAGCCGCGGTGCGGCAACTGAAGTTCGCAGCCGGCGTCGAATCCGACGAGTCCTTCATCCTCGAAGCGAGACAAACGCAATCGATCCTCAGGGCAACCCAGCGCCGCCGGAATTGTCCGTCTGACAACGGATTCGTTTGAGGCGACAAAGCAAAGTCTGATCATCACCAACGACAAACCACGTTGATTTGTGTCAACCGAGAGAAACGCAGATTGCGGAAAATCGCAGGTAGGTGGATCTAGAGGATAGGGACGCGAGTAAACTTTTGCCTGTCCGAATACCTCGACCGGAAGGAGAACTATCAGCATGAGCGCCAAAAGTCCGGCGCGTGGCTGCAGCTTCCGTGTCGCTTTTGTCAACGGCAGACGCTCCGTGGAATGTGACCGTCGGAACTCGAGCGCGTCTTGCTCTTATGAATCCACGCTCCCGGCTGGTGCGCGTTGAGGCGGAGTATAACACTGGGGTCTGTAGCGTCTAGTAAATCAATCCGGCCGTCCCATCGAATAATATTCGAACCCGTGCCCCTTCATCTCTTTCGCCGAAAGTAAATTCCGGCCATCCAGAATCAGCGGCCTGACCATCGAATCGCGCACCCGCCCCCAATCCAGTTTGCGAAATTCCGGCCACTCCGTGGCGATCAGCAACGCCTCCGCGCCCGCCGCCGCTTCATATGCGTCTTTTCCATACTCAATCGGCAGTACCGGCCGCGCCTTCTCCATCGCCTCTGGATCGTACGCGCGAACCACCGCCCCCTCCTTCAACAGCGCGTGGATCAGGTCAATCGCCGGCGCGAATCGTATGTCATCCGTATTCGGCTTGAACGCCAATCCCAATACCCCGATCTGTTTTCCTTTCACCACCCACAACGCCCGGCGAATCTTTTCCACGAAAACATCAATGCGCCGCTTGTTGATGTTTTCCGCTTCCTTCAGCATCCCAAAATCCACGCCCGACTTTTCCGCCAGGTGCACGAACGCCTGCAAATCTTTCGGCAGGCAGAATCCGCCGAAACCAATCCCCGCGTGGAAAGAAACTCGGTCCGATGCGCGGGTCCATCCCCACCGCGCGCACCACTTCCTCAATATCCGCGCCAAGCTTTTCCGCCAAATCAGCCACCATGTTCGCGTAGGAAATTTTCACCGCCAGAAACGAATTCGACGCGTGCTTGATCAACTCCGCGCTGTTGATCGTCGTCACCAGCCACGCCGGCAGCGGCACATCCGGGCATTTCCCGGAATGTACGGGGCAGGTAAAAGTCCGCTCCAGCACCGGGCGGTAAATTTCCTTCAATTGCTTTTCGGCCACCTCGTCCTCCACACCCACCACAATCCGGTCCGGATGCAGAAAATCTCCCACCGCCGTGCCTTCCCGCAAGAATTCCGGATTCGAAGCCACGCGAAAAGTCACTCCGGTCTTCCGCCCGTACACCGCCAGCGCGCGCTTCAATTCCTGCCCCGTTTGCGCCGGCACCGTGCTTTTTTCGATCACCAGTTTTGCCGTGCGTGATTCCGTCGCCACCAGCCGCGCCACGTGATCGATAGCGCTCAAGTCCGCGCTGCCGTTGGGCAGTGGCGGCGTCCCCACGCAAATGAAAATCGCCTCACCAAACTGAACCGTCTCCACGGCGTTGGCGCGAAAACTCAACCGCCCTTCCTTGCGCGCCTGCTCGATCACCACATCCAGTCCCGGCTCGTAAATTGGCAACCGGCCGGATTCCAGCGTTTTCAATTTCTCCGCATCACTGTCCGTGCACACCACTTCATGTCCCAGGCCCGCCAGGCACCCGCCCGTCACCAGGCCCACATAGCCCGCGCCAATCACCGAAATCTTCAATGTCCGCTCCTTCCAGAAAGACGTTTACGCAATAAGAATGCAATCAATCAATGTTATACGCGGAATCGCGCGCGTTTATGGGGATCTCAACGCACGTTTCGCATTCCACACGGTCATTGCAAGTGTGGTCGCACCGGCAATCCCGCCCACACATTCAACAATCCCATCGTCTCCCGCACTACCGCTAGTACATCCTGCGTATTCCGCCACCAGTGGTCCGCATCAAACGGATCGCCCGGCGCCGCCCGTACAATTACGCGCGGATCGTCGCCCACCAGTTTCGTCCACAGCGCCTTCACGCGACGAGTGTGCTGCGGCGAAGTAACGATAATCACCGTGTGCATTCCGTCCCGCCGCATGTCCCGCGATATCTCCGCCACTTCCTCCTGCGTATTTACGATGGCATCCGGAAAAACTCGTATCGCGGAATCCGGCACCCCCTGCTGCACCAAAATCTCGCGGTTGTATTCTTCTTCGCCCACAAAATGGATTCCCAGTGCCGCCAATTCCTCTTGCGGGCCCGGTGGCCTGCTCACCCACACCGCAGGCGCATATCCCGACTTGAAAACGCTCGCCGCGCCTTCTGCGCGAAACGGCAATCCTCCGCTGAGCACCACGATCACATCAGCCTTCCCGACGGGATCCTCCCGCACCAGCCAGCGCCCGGCGTTGCGAAATACCACCACGCCAATCACCAGCAGCACTGCCAAAATCGCCAGAAGAGAAATCTTCAGCCGGTGACGGCGCCGTGAATCGCGCAACGAAGAATTGTCAATGTTCGGCATCGCCAAAAAACTCCGCCTCCGACTTCGTAGCGCCAGCTTGAGCCGGGCGCCTCTGAAGTTGCCGTTGAATTTGAGCGGCCGGTCCCGCTTTTTGGGACCGGGCAGCCGTCGCCTTGGGTCGCCTTCTCTACCGCTTCTCCAACAGAAAATTTCCCGCCACCAACGCATCCGCGCCCGAACAGAAATAACTCCGCACCGCATCCCGCGGCGTAACCACCAGCGGCTCCCCAAATAAATTGAATGACGTATTCACCAGAATCGGCGCCGGAGCATTTTCCCCCGCACGTTGCAGCAACTTCCAGAAAAGCGGATTGTCCTGCTGCGTGCATCACGTGCAAACGTACCAGGTTCTCCGGCAGCAAAAATCCCGGCGGTAAACCCGCCAGCAATTTTCGCCCCGCCGCATTGGCCTTCGCCATGGTCGTGAGGAATCGCCCATTCGGCGAGCACTCAAAATATTCCGCGCAACGCTCTTCGGGAATCGCCAGCGCAAACGGCCGGAACGATTCGCGATGCTTCACATAATCGTTCAAATTTTCCTTGGCATACGGCGCCCACGGCGACGCCAGCAAACTGCGATTTCCCAGCGCGCGCGGCCCGAATTCCGCCGCGCCCTGAAACCACGCCACGATTTTCCCCGCCTGCAGCAGCCGCACCGCTTCACCGAGTCTGCGCTCGTCCGGATCGCACCAATGATACGCGGCCTTGCAATTGTCCAGCACCTTCTTGATTTCTTCGTTGCTGTACGCCGGTCCCCAATACGGCCCCGGCATCGCCGCCATTCGCGCGCGTCCCAGTTGTTGATGCCAGACCCACCACGCCGCTCCCAGCGCTGTGCCTTCGTTCCCCGCGGCGGGCTGCACAAAAACATTTTCGAAACCCGCGCGCGCTTCTATCGCCGCCACCAGCAACGGATTCAAGAATAGCCCGCCCGCCAGGCACAACGACCGCTCCTTGAATTCTTCGCGCAGCGCCGCCAGCCACTCGCATAAAATAATCTCGGACGCCCGCTGCAAGCCCGCCGCAATCGTCGCGCGCAGCGGCTCGGGCACTCGCGTTTCCGGCGCATCCGCCGCCGGCTCGCGCGCAATCCCCGCGCGCCGGTAGAACTCGTGCGTGAAGGAAAGCTCGCCCGCATAGCCGTGCCGGAAATACTTCGCGTTCAGATGCACCGGCCCCCGCGGCTCCCGTCGCAGCATTTCCAGAAATAAATCCGTTAACTCCGTGGAACGCGCCGCCGCGCTCCCTGCGGCGTCAACTTCGTCATAAATGCTCAGCCACTGCGTCTTGTGTTCATCCGCGTGCGGACGAAATCCCAGCAGCTTCGTCACCTGCGAATACACCCACGCCAGCGAATGCGGCAACGCCACCGACGCAACCTCGCGCAGCCCCGCGCCTTCGCCAATCCCCACGAATCCCGCGCGCCCATCACCTTTTTCGTCGAGTGACACCACCAGCGCGCGCTCGTACGCCGAAGCGTAAAACGCGCTCGCCGCGTGGCACAAATGATGATCGAGCGACGCGACTCGACCTTCCGGCGCGCCCGCCATCTGCCGCACGATGCGCACATTATTCAACTCGCGCCCCAGCTCGCCCGAAGCCTTGTTCACAAAGTAGCCGCTGGAAACCGGCGCTAGCGGCGCCAGCCGCGCGCGAAACGAAGCCTGCCGCTGCCACGCCCGCCACGGACGGCTCGCGATCGCCACATGCGCCACATCGCGCCAGCCGATTCCCGCGCGCTCCAAACAATAGCGAATCGCCTCGCGCGGAATCCCTTCGATCGCCCGCGTGCGCGTAAGTTTGCTTTCTTCCATCGCTGCCACAATCCCGGAATCGCCCAGCAGCGCCGCCGCCGAATCGTGTCCCATCGCGGACAATCCCAGAATGTACATGCTAGATGCCTTCACGCAAAAAAATCACGCAATCTCGAGGAATCCACAGAGCAACGCAGGAAGGGAACTGCCAGCAAGAAAATCACCGCAGCGGAATCAGCCAGCGCCGCCACAAATCGCCTACGCGCGCGTCCGGCGCGACGCACTCAGCGGCCGCAACGACCGCTTGCCCGTCAGCAGCCCGCGCAGTCCCAGCAAAATCAGCTTCGGCTGGCTCAGGCACACGCGCCACAATATTTTCCACGCCTCGTCGCGCGAATATTCGCTCAACGACTGCTTCGCCGGATCATTCAGCAAATCCACCAGCAAGCTGTAATCATCCTGCTGAAAATCGTGCAGCGAACGCCGCAGCAACAAATGCAGATCCAGCTCCCGCCGCAATTTTCGCAGCACGCTGCTCGATCCGCCATTCAGTATCGCCTCCGCCACGCCCAGCGCCCCGCGAAATCCCGTGACGATCCCGCCCACCGTCGTCACTTTCACCTGCGCCGCCGCGTCGCCCACCAGATAAACCGAGCCATGCCCCACCTGCCGCCGCACCGGCACCCAGCCCGTGTACACCGGAATGCGCGCGCCCTGAAATTCCAGCGGCGTCAGCCCGCGCTTCTCCAGAAAATTTTCCAGCACCTTCCGCGTTTCCGGCCCCGTCTCGCCAATTAATCCCAACGCGCCGCGCGTCGGCGATTCCGGAATCAGCCAGTAAAAATAAGGAGTGTCCTGCGGCACGAACCACACTCGCGCGGTATCCGCCGCCATATCTTTCGGCAGCGGCACAATCGCCTGCACCAGCGGCGCAGTTTCCAGCGGCGACCACCCCGCCGCCCGCGCCACCCGGCTCGCCGCTCCATCGCCTCCAATAATCGTGTCCGCGTGAATTTCCTCGCGGCTGCCGTCGCTGCAGCGCTCCACTTCCAGCACCAGCCCGCGCCCGTTCGAATGCAGCGCGTGGAATCGCCGCCCCAGCTCCAGCCCCGCGCCCGCACGCCGCGCTTCTTCCGCCAATCCTTGTATCAACGCGCGCCGCTCGATAATCAAATCCGGCTGCTTCAATTCAAAAGTCGCCGACCGCCCATCCGTAAATAATTCGAACCGCCGGATTTCGTTGACGATGCATCCTTCCGCCGCGCGCCCCAGCAGCGTGCGCATCCGGTTCGTCACAATCAACGTCCGCTCCGCCGGCTCCAGCGTTTCGATCCGCTCGTACACCCGCACTCCCACGCCCTGCCGCGCCAGCACCGAAGCCGTCAGCAGCCCCGCCGCCGATCCGCCCACCACCGCCACGTTCTTGCTCACGTTTCGCGCAGACTTGCTGCGCCGCGTTCAGCTCCACGTTCTGCGCTGCCACTCTCGCGCGCGTCCCGAGCCGCAGTTTCCCCAACGCTTTGGCCCGCCGCATAGCTTTTGGGCGTGGATATATTTTCGGTTTCGCGTGACTCGTGCGCCATCTTGTTTGTGTGCAGTCTGCCTTATGAACGACTGGTATTCCAGAATGTATAAACGCGAATAATGTGCGGCCGTCGAGCCTCGCCCGGCCTTCAGCGCACGCCTCACTCCACCCGTCACGACGTTCCAACTCCACAACCGGCCTAGAAGTATAGCCCAGCAAATGACTCTCGCCAAAGCACAACCACCGCCGCGCCCATCCCCCTTCGCCCGCACCGGCGAAACCCGCGTCCACGCCTGATCCGCGCGGAGGGCGAGAAGGATCTCACTTCGCTTTTGCCCTCCGCGCCGACGCCGCGTCGGAATCCGAGTCGCAACTGTGCCAACGCCAACTCGAGCGCCGTAGGCGCGAAATAAGCCTAGCACCCGCGGAAGCGGTGGGGAAATCCGCGCAACGAATCCGGAGCGCCGTAGGTGCGGCACAAGCCTCGCACGTAATCTCGCATCGCGTCCTGTTCCACGACGCCTACCCTCGGCGGCGCGAGACCTGCCCCCGCACGCAGGTACTAAGCGGAACACCCGATGTGCATTCCCGCGCGCCACCAATAAAGTAAATCCGTACTCCGCACCGCGAACGCTTTGCGGCTGTCGTAGCGGCGTACTTTAGTGCGCCATCGGTGGCGTAGCCACACCACACGCACCAAAAGGAGCGCGCCAGAACCATGCCCCCAATCCGCATCCTCATCGCCGACGACAGCCCCACCGTAAGAACCGGCCTGAAATTGCTCCTGCAGTTTCACGACGATTGGACCGTCTGCGGCGAAGCCGATAACGGCCACGACGCCGGTAAAAAAAGCCGCCCAGCTGCAGCCCGACGTAATCCTCCTCGACATTTCCATGCCCGCCATGGACGGCCTCTCCGCCGCCGAACTCATCCGCCGCGACTCCCCCAACGCCGAAATCCTCATCGTCACCCACTTCGAATCACTCGACCTCGCCCGCTACGCCGCACAAACCGGCGTCCGCGCCTACATCTCCAAATCCCGCATCGCCACCGACCTAGAAAAAGCCATAGAAGCCGCCTCCCGCCATCAATCCCCCTAACCCCGCGCCCAAATATTCCCCGGGTCCACACCGTCGCCCAACGAAACGCGTCGTCATCCCGCAGGGATCCGCTTTTCGCCGTTGTCGCATCTCCAACCACGCCGCGTCCCCACAGCATTCCGTGCCCCCATCGCGATCCCAGCGCAACACTGTCATCCCGCAGGGATCTGCTTTTCGTTGTCGTCGGTCCTGTAGCGGCCGGTTCAGCGTCATCGAACCGGGAGCCGTAGCGAGTTGTCGCACCCAGAGCACCCCGGAATATCTTTGCGACGTTTCACCAGCCTGTCGCTTCTCCGCCGCCGCAGTACGCACCGCGTCCCATGCCCGCCCCGCACACTACCGAGTACACCAATACTCGGTAGGGGCGCTGCTTGCTGCGCCCCAACTTGCCATCGCGTCAGCACCGCGAGGCATCTGCATTTCGCCGCCGTCGCTTCTCCAACGCCGCAGAGCGCGCCGCGTCCCGTGCCAATTTCGCTATCCCAGCGGAACGCAGTCATCCCGCAGGGATCTGCTTTTTCTTCTCTGGGTACGCTTTGATCCACCTTGACACCGATTACCATTCGATCAACGATCCGGACGGTCGCCCTTTTCGCGTCCCAATCCGCCAGAATGCGCAAATCTGCACAACTTAATCCCGCACCTCTCGATTCAAATGCTGATTCGCATCTGCCCGCGCCCGTCTTCCATGACCCAAAACATCACATCAAAATCTTCCAGGGCGACTGCCTCGAAATCCTCGCAAAAATTCCCGAAGCCTGCGTGGACCTGATTTTCGCCGACCCGCCCTATTTTCTCTCCAACAACGGAATCACCTGCCACGCCGGCCGCATGGTCAGCGTCAATAAGGGCGATTGGGACCGTTCCCGCGGCGCCGACGCCAACCACGAATTCAACCGCGCATGGCTCGCCGCCTGCCAGCGCGTCCTCAAGCCCAACGGAACGATTTGGGTCAGCGGCACCAGCCACGTCATCCATTCCGTCGGCTTCGCCATGCAGCAGCTTGATTTCAAGCTTCTGAACGACATCTCCTGGGTCAAGCCCAACCCGCCCCCGAATCTCTCCTGCCGCTATTTCACCCACGCCACCGAAACAATCATCTGGGCCGCCAAAAACAAAAAGAGCCGCCACGCCTTCAACTACAAGCTGATGAAAGAAACCAACGGGGGAAAGCAGATGAAAAGCGTCTGGGAAGTCCTCCCGCCCAGCCGAGAAGAAAAACTCTTCGGCAAGCATCCAGCCCAAAAGCCCGTCGCGCTTCTCGAACGCATCATCCTCGCTTCCTCAAACGAAGGCGACTTAGTTCTCGACCCTTTCATGGGCAGCGGAACTACTCTAGTAAGCGCTCTTCGCCTGCGGCGCCTCGCCTACGGTTGCGAATATGAGCTCCAATCTGTGAATCTTTCCCTCCGCCGCATCTGTTCCGAATTGGTACAAGTTGAGATTTTTGTCTCCTGCTTGCAGATCTCTGTTGATCTTGTCTCGCGATCTATGGATCGATCCAGATGCACACAAAATCGCACAGCAAGAATGTCCACTCAATTCCAACTCGTTCACAAAGAGCTTCGCTTCCATTTCATAGGAGGCACCAAACGCGAAGTTATTTTCTCCGTCCTGGCCGAATCCCTCGACGAAGCGCGCCAAAAGTTTCTCGCCTCGGGCCTCTCCGACTCCAACCTCTTCTTTATCGTCAAAACCCAAACAGAAATCTATCTCGTCTAAAAACGTTTTCGCTTGCTGCCTCTCTTTCGCCGACCTCTTTCTTCTCTCATACCAACCGTGATCTAATCCGCGCATGCCGACCGATGGCCAAAACGAGACACGTCATCCTTCTTATTTTCTAATTTCGGTCTCGAACCGCGAAAACCTCGATTTGTGCATCAAGTACGGATTAGCCGGTTTTCTAAGCGGCGAAAATGGCGCGTGGACATTTTGCGAAATCCAAGCCGGAGACTTTGTTTCGTTCCTTTACGGTGCCAGAGTCTTCAATCTGTATCGAGTTGCCAACCGAGAGGCGATCAGTAACGCTGAAAGCGTTGGACCTTGGGAACCTCTTAAACTTCGGGAAACATCGAAACCCTATTCTTTTCCTTTTAGGCTTCACCTTGAACCGGCCCGAATGTTCAGTGAATCGCTTGTCAGGCCCGAGTTCGCTTACGTCGGGGAAAATCTCTTGCTGCGTGGAGGATATCGCAAGACTCACTTCCAAGGTGACCAAACAACATTGCAAAGTGTTTCGGAGATGGGGAGCCGAGCCAGCGGTACAGCCGCACCACTTCATCTGCCCGATTACACCACGTTCACCCTTCGATTTACCCGCGACCGGAAACTGCTGAATACACCAGAAGTCTGTCGCTTCAAGGAGCCAATTCTTCAGACTGCCATCCGCCGGCACTTGATGGACGTTGATAATCTTCGTGTGTTTCTCGACCGGCTGGATTTAGGGGCGCACCTGGCGAATGCGCTCGAAATCCTCGGTGAAAAGGCGCTACCACAGGGGCACATTGACTTGCTAATCAAGCAACGGGTGCCGTTAGGGACCACTTTAAAAATCCCAATTGAGGTGAAAACAAAGAAGACTCAACCGAAGGACCTAGCTCAACTCCGAGCATACATGAATGAACTTCGCGGCGATTGTCCGACTGGAATACTAATTGCTGCCGATTTTGGCAAGGGCGCGGTACGCGAAGCCGCAAACTTCGGTTTCAAGCTCGTCAGATACACATTGGGTTCTGACCTTAAACAGGCGGCGACCTTCGAGGAAATCGCGAACGGTTTAACTTTGGAGCCGATTAGGAACTAGAACGTCTTCTTTCTCGTCGACCCTTCTCCGGCGGGTGGGCCGGTGGCGCACCCTCCCGCACAACTCAAACGAACGCCGTCGAATTTCCGAGTGCCTGCCTGCGGCAGGCAGGCCCGATCCTTCGCGCATCTGTTTCATGCGAAGGGCCGAGTTCTAGGCGCGCACCCACCAACTACCACAGGCGGGTGGCCGACCCTTCCACAACACCCCGACGCACGCCTTTGAATTTCCGGGTGCCCGATCCTTCGCGCCTTTGTTTTAGGCGAAGGGTCGGGGTTTAGACGCCGCGCCGCGAAAGCTGTTCCGTCGAAATACGACCTCTCGTGCTCGTCCGGCGTTGCAGAGCGTCTCCGCCCCCGCTGGTAGCCCCGCGAGGTCCTAATCCGCAGTTTGCACTTGAATCATCATAACTACTGTGCTATCATCAGTCGTGCGCTAATTTCGGCTCGACAAGGGGGATACATGGTCCACGCTGCTCGCGCTTCCGTGAATCGCGCTACAGCGCGATTCATCCTGAGAAGCGGCAGTGCCGCTTCGAAGGGCAGCTCGACGGCCCCTCCCCCTACTCGCCATTTTCTAATCGCTGGTGAAAAAATATTAAAAACAGAGCTAACTCCTTCCGTACCAATATCGAATGCATTTCTAATCGCTGGTGATTTCCCCCCTTTTTCGCCCGCCGCCCCGCGCATTTCTAATCGCTACACCAAATTATTAGAAATCGACCTAACTCGCTCACAACAAACGAGAAAACATTTTCTAATCGCTACTATTTGCCCCACTTTTTTCTCGCCCGCGCCGCTCCGAGCAATTCTAATCGGCACACCTCGCCGATTAGAAATCGAGCTAACCCATTCACAACAAACGAGAAAAGATTTTCTAATCGGTACTATTTGTCCCACTTTTTTTTCGCCCGCGCCGCTCCTCACCCATCGCTCGTCACCCATCACTCATCACCGCCTCACCTTATTTCTATTCGATACAAATGGAACGCGCAAAATCGTCGCTCTAGATGAAAACAAAGGAGAAACGGCTTTCTATTCGATACAAATTTGCGCTTCGCGCCGCCGGCGCCGCAAACTACGCAACACCAATCACTACTCACCAATCACCTATTCACGAATGATTCGAAGGCTTTAGGACGCAGAGGTGGATTTGTGCAGCTTCACTTGGCGTTCGTAGGGCAGCGCTTCGAGGACGAAGACGGCGGCGAGCGCGCCGAGGACCAGCAGGCCGGCGAGGGTGTAAACCGTCGTGGCGGAAAGATTGGGGATGGCCAGGCCCAGCGCGCCCAGCACGATCGCGAGCGCGTACATCACCAGCACAGCGCCGCGATGGCCCAGGCCCAGGTTGGCGAGGCGGTGCGCGGTGTGGTCCTTGCCGGGAGAGGTGAAGGGCAGCAGGCCGCGGCGCGCGCGCGAAATGGAGACGAGCGTGGTGTCAAAAATCGGCACGCCGAGAATCAGCACGGGAACCAGCCATGTGTGCGGGAAGAGCGCGCCGTCCGGACGGATTTTCAGGCCGAGCGTGGCCATCAGGAAGCCGAGCAGCATCGCGCCGCCGTCACCCATAAAAATTTTCGCGGGATTGAAATTCCAGCGCAGAAAGCCGAGCGCGGCGCCCAGAGTGGCGGCGGCCAGAGTGGAGACCATGGTCTGTCCGTTGGCGTAAGCGGAAATGGTGAAGAAGCCGGCGGCCACCGCGGCGATTCCGGCGCACAAGCCGTCCATGTGGTCGAGGATGCTGAACGCGGCGGTGATGCCCACCACCCAGAGGATCGTGAGGCACCAATCGAGAACTACTCCGGCGAGGCCGGGAATGAATTGCGAAAAAAGTTGCGCGCGTATGCCGGAAGCGATCAGGAACACGGCGGCGAGCGGCATGGCGACGAAAAGTTTTACCTGGTGATGCAGCAGGCCGCCGTCGTCAAGGAAGCCGACGATCGCGAGCATCGTGGCGCCTGCGAGGATGCTGATGATTTGCTGCAGAGGCGCGTCATGCCGTGTGAGCAGCACGGCAAGAATGAAGCCCAGATAAATGGCGATGCCGCCGAGCAGCGGGATGGGATTCAGATGAACTTTGCGCGGGCCGGGCTTATCCACCATGCCATACCGCAGCGCCAGATGGCGGATGGGCACGGTGAGGCCCAGCGACGCAAGCAACGCGACGGCGAACGCGATCAGCTCAGAGTGATTCAACATAGGTATTTCTCACGCGTGGGCTGGGACACGCAGCGTCTTCGACGATTGCAACAAAACGCTCTAGCTCGTTAACTCTAGCATATTTCGCCGCTGTTTCCCGCGCGCGGCGGCCCATTTCGGCCAGTCGCTCTGGTTGGGCGCGCAGTTCTTTGATCGCCGCGGCGACGGCAGCGGGATCGTCGGGATCGGCGGCAATGCCGCAGCCGGATTCCACGACGATGCGCGCGGCATCTGATTCTGGCGGCGCGACGGCAAGGATTGGACGTCCCGCGGCAAGAATTGAGTACAGCTTGCTGGGCACCACGACGCCCTCCAGGCCGCGCTTCACTGTGACGATGTGCAGGTCGCCCGCCATCATCACATGCGCGATTTGTTCGACGGGTCGAAACGGCGCAAATTTTATATTTGCCGTCGCGCCCGCGGCGGATTCCAGCGCTGCGCGGTTGGCGCCGTCTCCTATGAACACGAAGCCGGTATTTTCGTTGCTAAGAATTTTCGCGGCTCCGAGCAACGTGTCCCAAGCTCCGTAAAACCCCAAATTTCCTGCGTGCAAAACCACGAACGGAAATCCATGGCGTATTTCCTGCACAACGGGATCGCTGCGATCGGGCATTTGCGTCGGCGAGGCGATGACGGATCCGTCGCGAACCACGACCACTCGTTCCGGCGCGACGCCTTTGGCCAGGATGCGTTCGCGCATGTCGTCGCCGAGCACGATCACGCGAGCGGCTTGCTTCAGCGCGCGACGATGCAGGCTTTCCCAGCGCGCCACCCATTTGCCCGCGCGCACGATGTCGCCGCCAACGGCCATGTCAGGGTACAGGTCGCGGATGTTGTAGACGAACGGCCGTCCAGCCAGCCGCGCGATGAACGCGCCGGCGATTCCCGCAACGGGCGGATCCGTCATGGAGAGAATGATATCGGGACGAAGCGCGAGCGCGCGCGGAACGGCCAGCGTGAGGTAGGAAAGATAGTTCGATACCCGGCGCCGCATTTGGTGACGCGAATACGCGGTGGAGCCGACGCACTCGACGGTAACCTTGTTGCGTGTATCGCGGCGGAGCAGGGCGTAGGGGTAGCGCGCGTCGGGATCGTAGGACGGCCGGCCGGCTACGACGGTGACATGGTGGCGCTGCGCCAATGTCTCGGCCACCTGCGCGGCCATCTTGGCGGTGGCCGAAGTGTCGGGTGGGTAGTATTCGTTGAGGAGCAGGATGTGCATTTCGATTTCAGATCGTGATTTCAGATTCGCCGCGGGCTGGGGTGGCGGCGAACGCGCGTCCAATTTTCTTGTTGCCACTATTTTGCGCGCGTGGCGCCGCGTTCGGCGGATTCTCCACTGCCCGCGGCGACGGATTTTTTCTCCAGAATGAAGTTGCCCATCACCAGAACGTCCATTTGCGTACGCTGAAAACAATCGAGAGCTTCTTCGGGGCGACAGACGATCGGCTCGTTGTCGTTGAACGAAGTGTTCAGCACGACCGGCACGCCGGTGAGATCTCCGAACGCGCGAATGAGTTTCCAGTAGAGCGGGCTCGCCGTGCGGCTGACGGTTTGCAGTCGCGCGGTGCCGTCCACGTGAGTGGGCGCGGGGATCACGGCGCGTTTTTCCGGACGCACCTCGTAGGCGAACGTCATGAACGGCGACGGATGAGTCTTCTCGAAAAATTCGCCGGTGGCTTCCTCGAGAATGGAAGGCGCGAAGGGGCGGAAAGTTTCGCGATGCTTGATACGGCGGTTCAAAACATCTTTCATTTCAGGGCGACGCGGGTCGGCGAGGATGCTGCGTTGGCCGAGCGCGCGCGGGCCCCATTCGACGCGGCCTTGAAACCAGCCGAGGACTTTGCCTTCGGCGATATGGCGCGCGGTGGTGCGCAGCAGGCCAGCTTCATCGAGGTGTTCGGCGATTTGCACGTCGTCACCGCTCGGCGGAGAATTTTTCCACGGCGGCGCGAATTTGCATGCGGAGGAAATTGCGGGCCCCATCCGGCGTGGTCCATCACGAATTCGCGAGGGCGGCCGAGGACTTGGTGATTCACGGCGAAGGCTGCACCGACGGAAAGTCCGGCGTCGCCCGCGGCCGGTTGGACATAAACTCGCTCGAACGGAGAGTGATCGAATATTTTTCCGTTGGCGACGCAATTGAAGGCCACGCCGCCCGCGAGGCAGAGAGATTTTTCGCCGG
Source organism: uncultured Acidobacteriota bacterium (assembly GCA_963748395.1). Taxonomy (GTDB): domain Bacteria; phylum Acidobacteriota; class Terriglobia; order Acidiferrales; family UBA7541; genus Palsa-295. The sequence goes on from CAVVIP010000003.1 coordinate 358,482, forward strand.
TTTTTTCGGCGAGGGCGCTCCAGTGCGCGGCGAGAACCTCTTCGAGCGCCGCTTGCATGCTGGCCGCGAGATTGTGGTGGCGCTGCTCGAGCGGCTGGTCGGGTTGGCGCGCGGGACCGAGACGTTTTTCGAGATACGTAGAAAAAAGGCGGCCGAGAACGGGAGTGCTGTCGGAATCGCGCCAGGTCATGTCCGCGCCCTGCGTTTGGTGCGTGAAATATTCCAGGCCCAGGCGGAAGGAAAGCGGCGCGTCAACGTAAACGATGCGGCGAAATTCTTCCAGGAATTCCGGCTGGCCGTAGGCGGCGAGGCCCATCACTTTGTACTCGTCGCCAAATTTCCAGAAGCCGATGTATTGCGTGAGCGCGGTGTAATACATGCCGAGCGAATGGGGGAAAGTGATTTCGCCGAGCGGGCGTCATGCGCGGGCCTTCGCCGAGCGCCCACATGGAACTGGCGAAATCGCCGAGGCCGTCGGCGGAAAGGACGGCGGAGCGTTCGAAAGGCGAGACGAAATAGGCGCTGGCGAGATGCGCGGTGTGATGTTCGATGCGGTGGAATTGCGCGCGGATTTTTTCCGCCGGAGTTTCGAAGGCTGCGGCGAGGTCTTCGTGAATTCCGGCGAAACGTTTCATCACGCGGGCGCGATCGAGAGCGAACTTGGGCATGCGCATAGCGAAACGAAGTTTGGTGCCCAGGCGCGCCCAGGGGTTGCGTGGGATGGCGATGTGGTCCACTTCAGTGAGTTTTACGCCGGCTTGATCCAGGCAATATTGGATCGCGCGCACGGGAAGGCCGGCGGCGTATTTCACGCGGTTCAGGCGCTCTTCTTCGACGGCGGCGAGTAGTCGACCGTCGGCGATAATCGCGGCGGAGGCGTTGGCGTGGTACGCGTTGATGCCCAGGATGACCATCATGAATATTGTGGCGGAAATTTGCCGCGCTGTCTCACGAATAAATTGAAAAACCGTGCCGTGACCTAAAACCGTGGAAGAGTGCACCGCCGCCCACCCGGAAGTTCGGTTGCGTTCGCTTGGGGAGCGGGTGTGGGCGTAGCGTCCGCCAGGCAAGTTCTTGCGCGACGCAGATCAGAAGACGGGCCGTCAGCTGTTTGGATGGAATGGCATTCCGGGATGCCCCTCGCTTGCTGGCTCTGGCGTTTCTACGTCGAGATTCACGACGATCGGATCTCGCCCGTTGCGGACCACCACTGCCTCGCAAATCTCGTCCGGGCTGGCATTGATCTCCTGATGCGGCACGTAAGGCGGCACATAGATGAAATCTCCCGCCTGAGCTTCGGCGCTTAGTTCCAGATGATCTCCCCAACGCATACGTGCACGGCCCCGCACAACATAGAGCACGGTCTCGAGCGCCCCGTGATGGTGCGGTCCGGTTTTGGCTTCAGGTTGCACCGTCACGGTGCCAGCCCACAGCTGGTTTGCGCCGGTGCGTGCATGAGTGATGGCCGCGGCGCGCGTCATGCCAGGCGTTTGCGGCGTGTTCGTGTCGAGTTCGCCAGCACGCACGATTTTGACTCCGTGTTGTTTCCAATCCATGACCATCACCTCCAGCTATCCCGGCAGGATATGACTTTTCGATGACGCCACAGGCGATGCGAACCCGGGAGTTTGCTGCTGAATTGCAAATTCATGAAACGGAAGAATACCGGGTTAGTGCGCGGCGGTCTATTGCAAAGCCTTGGATTTCTTCCGCACCTCTGGTGGGTGTGCACCCTTCGACTTCACGGCGGCGGACGTAGCAGGTTCTGAGACGGCGGGTAAAGACGCGGCCTTGTGAAGGACGCGGGGCGAATCGCGCGCGAGGATGCTAACGATGAGTCGCTCAGGGGAGTCTGATGAGTTGGAATGACGTATCTTATTTGCGGTACGATTGCTGGACTTTGCAGCTTGGCTGAAAAACTGGAGGTGGCATGCGGACGCTGATTCAGGATTTGCGATTCGGGGTTCGCACGCTGCGCAAGAATCCTGGGTTCACTGCAATCGCCGTACTCACGCTGGCGCTGGGCATCGGCGCGAACACTGCGATTTTCAGCGTTGTGAACGGCGTGCTGCTTCGTCCGCTTCCTTTTCGCGATCCTTCCCGGCTGGTGCTGATAGCGGAAAAAAGTCCGTTTCCCGTAATCTCCACCTCTCGTGAAAATTATCTGGATTGGCGCGACCAGAGCCACTCGTTTGAAGCAATGGAAGCGACGCGCGGCAGCTCCATCACGCTGACGGGCGCCGGAGAACCGGAGCGCCTGAATGTTCGCATGGCGACTGCGGGCCTTTTTCCGATGCTCGGAATTAATGCGCAGGTGGGCCGGACTTTTCTCGCAGAGGAGGATCGCGCGGGCGGCGCGCCGGTTGCTCTGCTGAGCTACGGATTGTGGCAACGGCGGTTCGGCGGCGCGCGAGATATCGTCGGCAAGACCATCAACCTGGACTTGCAGCCGTACACCGTCGTGGGCATTTTGCCGAATGGCTTCCAGATTCTGCAGCCCGCGGATGTGTACTTACCGTTTATGCCTTGGGCGAAAACGCTCCCGGATGATCGCAACTGGCATCCCGGCATCATTCCGCTCGCGAGGCTCAAGCAGGGCGTGTCTCGCGAGCAAGCGCGCGTGGAAATGCTGGGAATTACGAAGCGGCTGGAGCAGCAGTATCCGGATTACAACACGGGAACCAGCGCGGACGTTGTCGGGCTGCAGGACCAGATTGTGCAGAACTCGCGTCCCGCGCTGCTGCTTCTGCTGGGCGCGGTGAGTTTTGTTCTGTTGATCGCGTGCGCGAACGTCGCCAACCTCTTGCTGGCCCGCGCAGCCACTCGCGGCAGGGAAGTGGCCATCCGCACGGCGATGGGCGCGAGCCGTGGCCGCGTGATCCGGCAACTTCTCACCGAGAGCGTGCTGCTTTCCCTGGGCGGCGGACTGCTTGGCGTGATCGTCGCTTGGGCTGCGATTGGACTCTTGCCTAAGATTGCCGCAGACAGCATTCCGCCGGGCGCGCCGATTGGATTGGATCCGTGGGTGCTGGCGTTTACTGCGGCGGTTTCGTTGTGCACCGGATTGCTGTTCGGCATCGTGCCGGCGCTACGCACGGCGAAACTGGATTTGCGCGAGGCGCTCAATGAGGGTTCGCGTGGCTCGACGGCCGGGCCCGGACAGCATGTGCTGCGCGGTGCGCTGGTCGCCATGGAAATTGCACTGGCGATGCTGCTGCTGGTTGGGTCTGGGCTGCTGTTGCGAAGCTTTTCGCGTTTGCAAGAAGTGCCGCCGGGTTTTCAGCCCGATCATCTTCTGGTCGCTGACATTCCTTTATCGCCGACGGCCTATGCCAAGCCGCAAGATCGCTACCAGTTTTTCGACCGACTGGTGGAGCGAGCCAGGACGCTGCCGGGTGTGCGATCGGCCGCTGCGGCTTCTTTTCTTCCGGTCAGCGGCGGCGGTTCCATCATCCACTTCAATATCACGGGACGTCCTCCGAAATCGCCGCATGAGTTTGTCGCGGCAGGCTACCGCACCATAACGCCGAATTATCTGGAGACATTAGGCGTGCCACTGCTGCAAGGCAGATTTTTTACGCGCGCGGACAATGACAAGTCACCGGCAGTGGTGCTGATTAACGCCACCATGGCTCGCACTTTTTTTCACGACGAAAATCCGCTCGGAAAGCGGCTGCAGCTTGGCGCGTTGCCCGACCAGGAAGTGCCGACCATGGAAATCGTCGGGGTAGTCGGCGATGTTCACTTTGGCCTGGGCACTGACCCACAGGCGGAAATGTATTTGCCTTATCGCCAGGCGGATCTGATTTTGCCTGTGTTCCAGCTTTCGCTAGTGATGCGCACAGCGGGCGATCCCTCGCTGCAGACCGCGGCACTGCGGAGCGCACTCGCGGAGATTGATCCCAATCAGCCGCTCGTGAAGGTTCGCACCATGGAAGAAAACATGGCCACCACGGTGGCGCAGCCGCGTTTTCGGACATGGCTCATCGGCATCCTTGCAATGCTCGCTCTGGTGCTCGCGGCGGTGGGCGTTTATGGCGTGATGTCTTACACCGTGACGCAGCGTACCAGTGAAATTGGTGTTCGTGTGGCGCTGGGCGCGCAGCCGGGGGATGTATTCCGCATCATCGTTGGTCAAGGATTGCGGCTTGCGCTGTTTGGTGTTGCAGTTGGACTCGTCGCAGCGCTGGTTCTGACACGCCTGCTGCAAAGTTTTCTGTTCGGCATCAGCGCATATGACCCGCTGACATTTATTGTGGTTTCGGCGCTGCTGACGATGGTTGCGGTCGCGGCGTCCTATTTTCCGGCGCGCCGGGCGACCCGGGTAGATCCCATGATCGCCCTGCGCTACGAATAACAGCGAACCGAAGCCATCGCTTCACGAGCGGAGCACTTCGCGCAGCAGCCTATTGCTTGCCGCGGATTTCTTCGATGGCGCGGCGAAGGACTGCGATGATGCGCTGGCGCTCTTCGCTGGAGGCATCGAGCTTCTCGTACAGCGCGGCCTTGAGGTCTTCGCGGACCTTGCGGAATTCGACGCGCGCCTGCCGCCATTCGTCCTTGATGTGACGCCGGGGATCGCCGCCCGCGTCGTCTTCCTCTTCGTTTTCGCGGGTGAAGCGCTTCTGAAAGTCGGCGATCTTGCGGCCGAAGCGTGCAAGGTGATCGAGAGTTTCGTCAACGCTCGCGCGGTTCGCCTTCAAGTGCTCGGCGCCTGCTTCGGTGATGCGATAGAGGTTCTTGGTGCCCTCAGCTTCAGAAGCCGCAAAGCCCATCTCTTCAAGATAGGTGAGCGCGGGGTAAACCATCCCGGGACTCGGCGTATAGATGCCGCTCGAGTGCTCTTCAATCGCCTTGATAATCTCGTAGCCGTGGCGCGGTTTTTCGCTCAGCAGCGCCAGGATGACGAGCTGCAGGTCGCCCGAGGCGAGCATCTTGGCTGCGCGCATCGCGGGGCCGCCCATGAAGCCTCCACGGAAGCCGCCGAAGAAGCGGTGCCTGCCGGAAAAGTGTCTGCGGTGGGGCCGATCGCCGCAAGTCCAATCTTTGTAACGTTCTTGGAACATGTGTGTCTCCTGTGTATCGTGTAACAAACACATCGCGAACTATATCGTAAGATATAGCTGGAGTCAAT
>CAVVIP010000004.1:0-465966 GCA_963748395.1 uncultured Acidobacteriota bacterium
TTACCGGAAACTTGGAGTACTACCTGCAGATGCCCCGGGAAGGCGACTACCTATACAAGTGGGATCCCTCGGGATTGACTGTCACCGAACGATTTCGCCGCTGCAGGTTCGGATGGTCACACCGTCATCTGCAGGACAATCTTGCCGCGTTTGTGGGGAGCACCCGTTAGCATGTTATGAGCAGCGCGCACTTCTTCTAATGGCAATATAGTTCCAACCTGTGGGAGTAACTCTCCTCGGTCGAACAATTCTGAGATGACATTGAGTCGGACGGTCGTTACTTCAACGTAGAAAAATACTGATCGCACGTCGGAACGCTGCGGCATCGCGTCGGTTGAGACAACAGACACAAGAACTCCGCCTGGGCTCAGCACTCGGAGCGAGCGGTCCCGCGTTTCTCCTCCAACGGTATCAATGACGACGTCAACCGAACGCACCCCGCCATCGAATGTCTCGAGTTGATAATTCACGGGAATTTCGGCACCCAGATTTCGGACATATTCGATGTCTTTCTGCCCAACGACGGCGACGACGCCAAGGTTTGCTTTTGCCGCGGGCTGAACAGCATACGCGCCCACGTTTCCTGCCGCTCCGAGAATCATGACGGTCTGGCCAGCGTGTGCGCGCGCATAGTCGAACAGCATTTGCCAGGCCGTCACGGCCACAACGGGTGCCGAAGCTGCTTCATTATGGCTCAATCGCTGCGGCTTGGGAGCGACCGTGTTTGCAGAAGCGATTGCGTATTCTGCCTGCGCCCCACAAAACTGAGGGTTGGTGACGCCATAAATTTCGTCGCCTTCCTTGAACTGAGCAACTCCCGGACCAACTGCTTCCACCACACCGGACAAATCCGCTCCGAGAGTAAGCGGGGGCTTTGGACTCACCTTGCTTTTACCTTCACGAATCAGCGCGTCCCACGGACCAACTCCAGCATCGGCAACGCGCACGAGGAGCTCTCCCGCCTCTGGGAGCGGACGAGGCACATCTTCCACAACAATTACCTCGGGTCCCCCAAACCTATGGATTCGAGCTGCTTTCATCGCCAGCGAGTATGGCACACCGAGGCCAGCTCCCGAGTAACGCCGTTACCGGAGATGTGAACTCAGGCTAAAACCACATGTACGGTAACGCGCCATAACAGGAGTACGGCAGGAGTGCAGTTTTCCACGCTCACGCAACCGTCCCGAACAACCAACCGACTCCTGCGGTCACTGCCATAGCCAGTGCACCCCAGAACGTGACGCGGATTGCACCAATGGTTACTCCTGCACCACCCACACGTGCGGCCAATCCACCTAGAAGCGCGAGGAACACAAGGGAAGTTCCGGATACAAGAGGGACCAGAGTCGCCGGCGGGGCGATGGCGGTAACCAAGATAGGCATGGCGGCTCCAGCGGCAAAGCTGCCAGCCGACGCTAATGCAGCCTGGATCGGACGGGCGGCAAGAGCATCGGACATGCCGAGTTCGTCGCGGGCATGGGTGCCTAATGCGTCATGAGCCATCAACTGCTGAGCAACCTGTTTTGCGAGAAAAGGATCGAGACCGCGAGCAACGTAGATCGCCGCCAATTCCTGGTGTTCGCCCAGGTCGTCCGCCTTGAGTTCGGCGCGCTCGAGCGTGAGGTCGGCTTGTTCGGTATCTGCCTGGGAGTGGACAGACACGTACTCACCGGCAGCCATCGACATTGCGCCAGCTACTAGGCCGGCGACCCCTGCGACCAAAACGCTGTTGTGAGTTGCATGCGCTGCTGCTACACCCAGCACCAAACTTGAAGTTGAAAGAATGCCGTCGTTCGCCCCCAGTACGGCCGCACGCGGCCAGCCGATGCGTCCGGTGCGGTGTCGTTCCTTTTTGCCTGAACGCATTTTTGATGCCTCCTTGAACTGGGAACCGCCACCGTCGTGGGAGTGTATATCGCGGTTGCAGGACGCACATAGCTCCTGATTAATGTGATGACCGGAGAAGTGAAATCGGGCAAAACCACTACCGATTTCATCGCAAGCGCGGATAAACCTACAGTTCCTTCTCTTCGCGCCATTCTAGACTTGTCCTCCCGTCGACGCTCTGGCAGATTACCTGGAAGAAGAGTCGATAAAGAGGAGAGCTCCCAATGGCAAACGCCGCTCACGGACCCGAAACCAAGCTGGAAGTCCGGCGAATGTTCGTAGCGCCGCGCGAGAAAGTCTTCGAAGCGTGGACTCAACGGGAAAAGGTAGAGAAATGGATGTGCCGGTTCCCGAGACACGAGACGCGTTATACCACGTCTGACGCGCGGCCGGGAGGGACTAACGTGATGGAGGTCAAAAATCCGCAAGGTGAAATGTTTAAGCAGAGCGTCACGTACCGGGACATCGAGCCTCCGAAAAAACTGGTGTTTACGTGGGAGTGGCAGAAGTTCTCCGCGTCGGGGGAGAAGGTCGACGAGGCTCGTGACACGCTGGTGACGGTGGAATTTCAGCCGCGCGGAATCTTTACGGAAGTGATTTTGACGCACGAAGGACTCGCCACTGCTGATCAGCGCGAGGCGCACAGCAAGGGCTGGAACGGCTGCTTCGATCGGCTTGAGGAAGAGTTGAAAGCGTAGCGCGAAAAATCGGCGGGGCCAGTTACGCACCCTCATCCTGGAACGGACTAAGACTCAAGTCCTGATTAACGCGGTTATCGTACATGTGAAGTTCTAGTACGTCAGTTGTCCGGTAACGCGACTAACCAGGACTTATAAGAACCCTAGCGGAACTCTGTTCTGTTATGTGGATTCATTTCTGACTCAGAAGATAGATGTCCGCGTGACCGCCGGGGCGCGCATAAACTATGGTGGATAGGTCTCTGGAAAAATCGTAAGCGCTACCGCCGTAATTCATTGGAAAAGTAAAGGGAAGCTTCAACGCGACCTGAGGAGTCCCAATCGTTTTACCGTCTTTCCAAGGTTGCCGGTAAATCGTGACTTCGGCGCGGGAAGCCACGGCATACAAGAAGGACTTGCCATCGCGAGCAAAAATTGCACCGAAAGTTGCCACGCCGGGAAGCAATGAGATGCATTTCTTATCGGAAGTGGACACGGCGTAGATTCCAGTCTTTTCCCCATACCTTCCGAAGCCAAGCAAGTACTCGCCGCCGGGGTCGATGTCCGAAATCAAACTACAATTTTCCACGATCTTCTCCGGATTTGAACGGTCCATGATCCATTTCCAAACGGTCGATAACGAAGTCGCCTTCTCCTCGACACTGACGTAAAGGGATTTCTGGTCAGGACTCCATACCGGATTGTCGGGGATACCGCCCATTGCGGGCAGCTGACGAAGTCCGCTTCCATCGGTCCCAACGATGTAGGCTTTGGCCTCTGCGCTGGCTCCTGATTCACTAAACGTCACGTGAAAATTGTCTGGCGCCCAAGACCCAGTCCACAGAGCCTCTCCGGTGGCGATCCTGAATCTGTTGCCACCATCGAGGCCCGACACCCAGAGTTGGGACCCGTGGGTTGAGGGAAACGTGACGTACATCACGCGCTTTCCATCTGGCGAGATGCTCGGCCCAGTTGCGTCCTCCGCAATGTCCGTGGATTCCTTCGAATGAACTTGGTACGCGGTCAGGGACCCGGAGGATTTGCCATTCACAAAATAAATTCCTCTTCCTCCCGGATCCGGCATGGGAGCGTAGTCCGGTCCCGTTCCGAAAGTAATCTGCGTCAGACTTCGGTCGCTCAAGTCGTAACTCCAGATGTTCATCAGTCCATTTACCACCCGGCCGAACAGCACGGTCTTCCCTGGTTCGGCCCACACGGCGTCAAACGCATTCGCGGACACCTCACCTAGATCAACCGCTGCATGGCTGGTCAGGTTTATTCTGTAAAAGCGGAATTTGGACTCAAAGGCCACTCGAAAACCACCTGCAAGCAGGTCCTTGCCGCCGGGAAACGGCAGTACCGGGATGAAGAACAGGCCGGTACCCTTGGCGTCGTAAACTAATTCTTCGTCCAATCCGGATTTTCCTGCACGAAATATTCCGGAGCCTTCCGACTTCGCATAAAAAATGGAAGCACCATCGGAAGAGGGAACCATCCATCGTGCAGCTACCAACAGCCGGGGACCGCCGCCGAGTGTTGGCACCGACCAGGTCTCGTCGCGGCCGAGATTCTTCTGGTAATAGATTTCTTTTCCGTCGGGCGAAAAATTGTCTATATCCTTGTCGCCTTCGTCATTCGTAAGCTGCAGAGGCTCCCCGCCAGAAGTGAGCATCAGGAACACTTGGGCGATGCCGCTAACCGGGGAAACAAACGCCACGGCGTGGCCATCGGGTGAAAGCCTCGCGTCGTCCAACGGTTTGTTCCACTGGCTGATTTGCGTAATCTTTGCGGGGCCGCTCAGAGTGTTCGAGCGAGGCCAAAAGTGATAAGCCGCGACGGATGCTGCAAGGAGTGCGACGCAAGCCGCCAAGACCGGATATCGCTTCCATGTAGTCGTTCTTGAATGCTCGACCGCCAGGCTCCCCGATGGTGAAATTCGGCCCGAATCCGTATCCCGCTGCAGACGCTTCAAGTCAGCGCGCATTTCCGTGGCCGACTGGTAACGGAGGTCACGCTCTTTTTCGAGCGCTTTGTGGATGACTTCTTCCAGCTTCGCCGGAACCTCAGGATTTAGCCGGATCGGAGGGACCGGATCCTGATGCAGAATTGCGCCGGTGATCACTCCGGATGTGTCGCCCCGAAAGGGAAGCGCGCCCGTGGCCATTTCATATAGGACCACGCCAAAGGAAAACAGGTCGGTGCGTGCATCCAGCTCTTTTCCGCGCACTTGCTCCGGCGACATATAGGCCACCGTGCCCACTGCCGTACCCGGGCTCGTCAGCAGTTCTTCCGCCGGAGACGTCGGCAAGGCCGAAGCACCGACCCCCGCCGCCAGAGGAGTGAGTTTGGCAAGACCAAAATCCAGAATCTTGGCGTGGCCGCGCTTCGTCACTAAGATGTTCGCCGGTTTGATGTCCCGATGGATGATGCCCTGCGAGTGGGCGGCGTCCAGCGCATCTGCAATTTCGATACTGCGCTCGAGGAGAAATTCCAATTCCACTGGTCGCCCTGCAATGTGATGCTTCAGGGTCTTGCCGTCGAGGAATTCCATCACAATGTAGGTCTGGCCGTTATCCTCGCCAATGTCATAAATCGTACAGATGTTCGGATGATTCAACGCCGAGGCAGCACGGGCTTCGCGTCGAAGACGTTCGAGCGCCTGCTGGTCTCCGGCTAATTCCTGCGAAAGAAACTTCAGGGCAACGCGCCGGCCAAGATTCGTATCCTCGGCTTCGTAAATCACACCCATCCCGCCCCCGCCGAGCTTCCCGACGATGCGGTAATGCGAGATAGTTTGGCCAATCATGGGCAAGCAGTCGCGCAATCTTAGGTTGGCCTGTCCGTCAAGTCAACGAAGACAGACTGCTTGTGGGTTAGGTCCTGGTTAACGCCCTAACCGGAGAAGTGGGTCCTGGTACCTAGAAGTCCGGTTACGCGACCGATCGGGACCTGGGCTCTCACTCTAGGTTGGCTCGGAATGAAGATTAGAGCCGAACGACGGTGGCTGCGGGGCTCGGTTCGGTCTGTATTTGCGGGCCAATTTTGAGATGTTGTGGGTTACGGGACGCTGTGTCCGAGCACACCGAGATCGCCAAACACGAGGGATCAGACAGTTTTTGTCCTTTACATTTGCGTGGCGTCGCTCCGATGATTAGTGTGTAGAGCAATCTGATGTCAGGTTTCAATGATAGGGCCGCGGCGCGAAAGTGCCCACCGGATTCGCAGTTTTAAGGTCACCGAATTTCGCCGAGGATCACCATGCCGGCCATCTTGTTCGGAAGGTTGTTCAATACCGCCCGGACGCGCTCGTGCAATTGCAAAAATGCTAACTGATACCACGCGAGTTCCCTCCGCGCGACGCATAATGTCCGCCGCGTGTCTCAAATGTCCTCCTACCGATCGAAGCCGAGGTGGTCTAAGTGTCGCGCTTTGAATCGGGACAGCTCGCCAAAGACCGAAAAACGGCAGAAACAGCCCTCAGTTATCGCCAGGAAAAGGCAATTCTCGCGCTGTTGCAGCAACCGAACATGGATGCGGCCGCAGCGAGCGCCGGCGTAACACCGCGGACACTCAGACGGTGGATGCGCCAGAAGGAATTTTCTTATCGGTACAAACATGAGCGCAGCTTGCAAATGGAAGGCGTTCTCGAGGTTCTGCGATCAAGCGCTGTGGACGCCGTGCGTGTGCTGATTAGCGTCTCGCAGAGTAAGACATCGACGCCGGCATCACGCGTGAGCGCGGCCGCGAAGCTCATCGAGTTCAACTTCAAGACTACCGAGATCGTCGCGCTCGAAAAGCGCATCTGCCAGTTGGAAGAAATAGCGAGGGGGAAACCATGAAATTCCGCGATCGCATTCGACGAATCGAAGAGAAGTTCCTCCCCGCGATAAAGACGGACGGGAAAAAGCTGATGCCGCCAATTCTGGAGGCGATTTATGTCGAAGCGATTGTGGATCCTGTCACCGGGGCGCGCCGGCCGAGTACCCGCGAAGAGTCTCAGCACGCGAAGGTGAACGGCCAATCCGTCGATCGCGAACCTGGCGAGACTTTCGAGCATTTTGAGAAGAGGGTCATAGCGCTCTTGCCGCCCCCGCACCCGACGTTCGCGCGAGAGATTCGGTGGTGGCGGGGGGAATGCGGCAAAAACCCTGCCGACCCGCCTGCCGCAACTTGTTGAAAAGGCTAGATGCTTCTAGTCCCGTTTCGAGGGGGCGAAAAGAGTTGATTTTGATTCCCTCTTGTTCGGCTAGTAGAATTGCGGGTTGGGAGGATAATCTCATCCCGTGAATTCGTTTCCCATCGTCGCCGTTGAGGACTGTTCCCTTTGCGGTTCGGCTGGTCCGCTTTGTGAAAGCCATATCATTCCGCACTTTGTCATTCAGTGGCTCCGGGAGTCGTCGGCGACGGGCCATATTCGGTTCGGCGAAGCGCCCAATCTGCGCGTTCAGGACGGAGTCAAACAGCACCTTCTTTGCGCGACCTGCGAAGGGTTGCTGAGTGGCTGGGAGAGAGAAACTGCGGAGCAGTTGTTCAAGCCGTACCACCGCGACAGCAAGGCCGTTTTGTTCTACGGTCCGTGGCTCGCCAAGTTTTGCGCGTCGCTATGCTGGCGCGTCCTGTTCATCTACCGTGGCCTTGAGCACTTATCGGAGCAGCAGCTTAAGCTGGTTTCTCGGGCGCTGGATTTTTGGCGGGGCATGATGTTCGATCGGAGGCCGCATCCGGGGGAGTTCGAACTGCACATCCTTCCAGTGCCCGGCCTTCATGCTGTTGAGGGTTTTGACCCGCCTCCGAACATGAACCGTTATTTTGCCCGGGAGGTGGAGGCTGATATTGGTGCGAACGACGAGTCGGTCTTCGTCCACGTGAAACTATGCCGACTGATCGTGATTGGATTTGTGCAAATGCCGAACGCGCGCGAGTGGAAGGGCACTCGCGTCAAGATGCGGCGAGGCAAGGTCGGAGGCCAGAACTACTTCCTTCCGAAGAATTTCGGCGAGTATCTCGTCGAACGAGCGAAACACGTCGCCAGCGTGCACGCAAGTATTTCAGAACCGCAGATGCAGAAGATCGAAGCTACGATGCGTAAGGACATGGATCGCGCGGCGAGTTCCGATACCTTTGAGGCCATGTCGCAGGACGTGGAAATGTTCGGATCGGCAGCTTTCAGGAGTCCCAAAAAATAGAATCGACCGTCCAATCGGATGAAGTCGAGCGCAAAACATCTGATTTTGCCCCACACGAAATTCGCGCAGCCAGTCTCGTGTTCTCAGGCGGTTGCGGCCATCCGCGCGCCAGGGTTTTTGTCCATGTCCGGCAACAATGGTCCCGCGGTGGACTTTTGCCCCGCTCGACGGCATGTCTTGGCCGAACACTCCATCACGCGCGCGATCTTGCGCCAGGACCGGCCCTGCGCGCGAAGCTGAGCAATCCTAGAGGCGTCCACGACGCAGCGCGGCCGTCCCAAGATTCTCCCCTTAGCGCGTGCGTTTCGCAGGCCCGCTTTGACCCGCTCAACGATGAGCGACCGCTCCAGCTCGGCTACGGCGCCCAACACGGTGAAGACCATCTTGCCGGCGGGCGTAGAGGTATCTAAAGATTCACTCAGCGAAACGAAGTGAATGCCGAGCGCCTGAAAGTTTTCGAGCGCCCGGAGCAGGTGAGACACGGAGCGCGCAAAACGATCGAACTTCCAGACGATAACGGCGTCGAAACGCCGCTGATGCGCGTCGGCCATGAGTCTGTCGAGCTGCGGGCGCTTTTCCTTCGAGCCTGAAATTCCAATGTCAACGTACTCTGCGGAAATCTGCCAACCGCGGCGCTCGCAATATTCCGCCAGCTCGCGCGTTTGCATCGTCACATCCTGGCCGTGATTCGCCGTGCTGACGCGCGCATAGACCGCTGCGCGGAGCGGTGTAGAATTCTTTTCAGCCATCGTTGCCTCCTTTTAGGCGACTTGGTTAGCGCCGAGCCGGTGCTGCCTGCATCGGCGCGGCGCGCTTCTTAGGTTTTTTCTGTTTCGCACTCTTGCTTCTGTTTTCCCGCCACCACTTCCGCTTCGATTCGCGCTGTGCTGGCTTCGCACACTTTTCAGTGCAGAATCGCTGGCGTTTCTTACTCGCGAAGAAGTACGGAAAGTCACATTCTGGGTTTTGACAGTGCCGCGCGCGGCTTGCATTTCGGTGGAGATAAAACGCTGCCGCTTCTATCGACGTAAGCGGCGGTGGGTCATTGCGAGGACCAATGGCTTCCAACGCTTCGTCGCGTGTGCCCGGAAGGATGACTGGCATTTCCGGCGGTTCTACATCGGCACGCACGGTTCGCACGCGCAATACTGTCTGTGCATAGTAATCGCGGAACCTGAAGACGAACCAATCTCGATGGCGCAAATCGGGCGCGTCCCACGCCTTGCGTAGGAATTCACGCAGCACGATCGTCAACGACATCGGAATGTTCTCGAAAACACCCGGATGGGTACGGCGAATCCAGTCAATTTGTGTATCAGCCGTTCGGAGAGATTCCGCGTCCTCCACCCGCGGCCACGTGCCAGGCAGATTCACCCAGTCCGTCAATAGCTTCTCGGCGTTCGAAGCCGAAATCACGCCTAGAATTTGACGGCCTCGCTTGACGCTAGACTTCACAGGCTCGTTGACCTCTAGTGCAACTCTAGCGGAAGATTGGTTGTAGTGCAAAAGAAAGTTTTTATGGAGGGCGTATGAGGAAGTTGCGACAAATGCGGAAATTGCTCGGATTGACACAGGACCAATTGGCGAAGGCTGCGGGACTTACAGCGAATAAGCTCACCTACTGGGAAACGCAGAGGATCGAGTTGAGTGCGGCGGAACTCGAAAAGGTGAAGGCCGCGCTGGCGCGGCGCGCGAAAGAAGTACAAGACGCGCTCGCGGCTGCGTAGCTGCACACCCGTCTCGCGTGCAACCGCGGACGAGTGGAATCACAAAGGCAGGCTTGAACGTGGATACCTTACAAGAAGAGTGCGGCAAAAACAAATCCTTTTGCCCTGGCGCAACGCTGCTAGTCGTTTCAGCGACTTGGCCCAGGCGAAGATTGACAGGGGATTGTGCCCCGCGCCGTTTTCCATCACGGCGCCAGGTTCGTGCGGTCAACCTGGGTGCCGACGAACTGATCGTCAGGGCGGAATGGCATTTCCGCACACGTCCGCGCGTCCTGCGAAACCTTCGCGATACCTACCGGCGATTTTGCGCGGCCATTCTCGCCAAAATCGAGAGAGCTGCATGATGCTCGACGCCGCTATCAAGTACGCGCTCGACGGGCTTGCCGTCTTCCCGTGCGAGAGGAAAGTCCCGCTCACCGGGCCAGGCGGTTTCAAGAACGCAAGCTTGGATGCAGCACGCATTGCGAAATGGTGGGGTGAGAAGCCCGACGCGCAAATTGGTCTCCCTACAGGCGAAACAAATCACTTGTTTGTTTTGGATGTGGACGGGACGGAAGGCGAACGTGCGGCAGAAAAATTAAATCTGCCCGCGACGTTTACCGTGAGCACGCGGCCAGGCCGATTCCAATATTGGTTCCGGCAGCCGGACGGAGCGCGTAGCAAATGCACAGCGAGCGTGCTCGGGTCGCAACTCGACACGCGCGGCGACGGCGGATATGTGATTGCCCCGCCGAGCATTCATCACGAGACCGGAAAACCTTATCGAGTGGTGAAGGATATTCCCTGGGCGACGGCGCCAACCGAACTACTAGAGCCGCGCAAGGCTGCCGCAATCGACGCGCCGGGAGCCGACACGATCCCGCAGGGACGTAGGCACCAAACAATCCTCTCGATTGCCGGCGCATTGCGAGCGAGGCGATTGTCGCCCGAGATGGTGCTCGCGCAACTGCGAATTGCGAACGAGAAGCAATGCCATCCGCCCCTCGAAGACCGCGAGCTGCAAAAACTCGCGCAGTACGTGGGCTCGAAACCCGCGGGATTCCAAAGCCAGCGGCCGCAAGAAACGAGCGCAGAAGTCGAGTTGGAATCGTTCCGCGACATTACAGCGGAGCATGTTCGCTGGCTTTGGAATCAGCGCATCCCGCTCGGAAAATTAACGCTGTTTGTTGGAGATCCTGGCAAGGGGAAATCGCTCGTTACCTGCGACGTTGCGGCGCGCATGAGTCGCGGCACGCGCTTCCCAGACGGTGCTCCGTGCGAGGTTGCCGATACGATTTTTTTGAGCGCGGAAGATGATGCGGCCGACACGATTCGCCCGAGGCTCGACGCGGCCGGCGCAGCCGTTTGCCGCATTCATCGCGTGAAGGCCGTGAAAGTAATCCTTGCCGACGGCGGTACAGGCGAATCCGCATTCAGTCTGGAAAGAGACCTCGACCGGCTGGAAGATGCCGTCAAAAAAATCCCGTCCGCGCAGATGCTTGTGGTTGATCCGCTGTCGGCATACATGGGGCACGTGGACACGCATCGCGATGCTGAGATTCGGCGGGTGATTGCGCCATTGTCTGAATTCGCAGCGCGTCGCCGAGTCGCCGTTGTCGGAGTTATGCACTTGAAGAAAAGCGAAACGAGTGCATTGCTGCGCGTGAGTGGCTCTATCGGGTTCGTCGCGGCCGCACGAATTGTGTGGGGCTTCGGCGAAGACCCGGACGAGCCAGAAACTCGCATCATGGTTGCCGTGAAAAACAATCTCGCGCCCCTGGGCAACGGCCTCGCATATCGAATCGAAGCCAGCGGCGAAGTTGCGCGCGTCGCGTGGAAATCGGGAGTCGTCACCCTCGATGCGAATTCCGTGCTGTCTGCCGACCGGCAAGCGCAAAACGATCGGGGCGCGCGCAAGCCCGAGGCGGAAACGTGGCTGCTCAATTTACTGGCCTCGGGCGAGGAGATGCCCGTTTCCAAAATCATCGCCCTAGCCGAAGGCGCGCCGTTTAGTTGGCGGACGGTTGAACAAGCGAAAAAAGAGAACGGAGTGCGAGCCGTCAAACGCGGTCGGGTGTGGGCATGGGTGCGGGCATGAAGACCGCAATTTCCCTAGGAGTGAGGACTTTGCGGCCTTGCGGTCTTTGCGGCCTTTGCGGTCTTGAAGAAAGAGAGAGAGTCTCTCTTTTCTTACACTTACGTTCTATAAGAAGGAAGACCGCAAACAATTCTTGTTCAGGCGAATTGGCTGCTCTGGGTAGGGAAGGCCGCAAACTCGCGGGGCAAAAACCCCGACCCGAAACGACGATAGTTACCGCGCAGGAACCAAGGGAACTCCGCGACTGTTACACCGGGACAAAAAGAGCTGATTTTTAACCACCCATGCCGACAAGCGCAAAAATCGTAGCGATGCCCCGACCAGGCGACAGTCTGCGGCCGGAGTTGCGAGAATTCCTGGACGCGGTTGTCGTGCCAGCTTTGCTCAAAAAGTACCTCGCGGAAAATAATTCTGAGAGCGCATCTGCGATTTCTGTTGATGCTGTTGAGTCCGCTGCCCCATACTCCGACTCAGTTGCTCGTCGCGGCCGGAGGAAAGTATGAGCATCGCTTTGCGTTGCGCAATCTACAGTCGCTTTTCAAGCGACCGTCAATCTCCCGCCTCAATCACGGATCAAAATCGGAAATGCGAGCAATTCGCCGCTGCGCATGGATGGATTGTGCTCACTGAGCACGTGTATTCCGACGCTGCGGTTAGCGGCACAACCTCCGATCGCGCCGGTTTGACTAAACTGCTCGCAGCCGCGGAATCAAAGCCACGACCGTTCGACGCAATCCTGGTGGACGACAGCTCGCGCCTGTCGCGAAAACTTTCCGATGCGCTTCTGTTTTCTGAACGCCTCAAGTTCGCCGGCGTGCGCCTGGTGTTCGTGTCGCAAGGATTCGACTCCGATTCTGAGCAAAGCGAGATTTTGATGGCCGTCCACGGAATCACGGACAGCCAGTACATCAAGGAGTTGAGCAAAAAGACTTTTCGTGGACTGGAAGGCAAAGTGCTGGCGCAGCTACACCACGGCGGCCGATGCTTCGGATATCGCAGCGTGCCGATTCAGGATGCGACGCGCAAAGACCAATACGGCCGCCCGATGATTACGGGCGCCCAACTCCGCGTCGACCCTGAGCAAGCGAAAATCGTCAGAAAGATTTTCACTCTGTATGCCGAGGGTCTTTCAATCAAAGCCACGACGAAACGATTGAACGCTGAGCGCGTTGAGTCGCCGCGGCAGCGCGCCGGACGCGAACACAGTTGGGCCCCGTCGAGCGTGAAAAGCATTTTGGAGAATCAACGCTACATCGGTCTCGTCACGTATGGCCGAACCAAAAAGGTTCGCAATCCCCAAACGGGAAAAAGAATCTACCGGCACAAACCTGAGTCCGAATGGACCAAAGTCGCGAGCCCCGAACAGCGCATCGTTTCCGACGAATTGTGGAATCTTGTCCAAGCGCGGCTCGCGTTCGTCAACACTACCTACGGCAGTCACGGCGGAAAAGGCGGGCTTCTGCGAAGTCGTGCTGCCAGCTCGCGATATATTTTCTCCGGATTCTTGAAGTGCGGCACGTGCGGCGGCGCAGTAACGATTGTGTCTGGCAAAGGCACCACTCACCGCAGCGCGAGTTACGGATGCCCCGCGCGGGAGTATCGCGGCACTTGCACAAACACGCGCCGGATTCCTTCGGACGTTCTCGAAACGCAATTGCTCGCCAAATTGCAGCAAGACGTTTTTTCGCCCGACGCGATCGAATACGTGTTCCATAGACTGGAAACCGAACTGTCGAAGCACTACAGCGGAATCGGCGACAGTCTTGAAAACGCGCGGCGCCGAAAAGCGACGCTTGAGGCTGAGTTGAAAAATCTCTCGCGTGTCGTCGCCGGCGGAATGGATTCGCCCTCGCTTCGCCAGGCGATCACCGAACGCGAAGCCGAAATCAAAACATTGACCGCTAAGACCCTCGGCTGCGGAAAGAATTCCGTCCACGCGCAAATTCGCGACCTTCGGAAACGTGTGGCGGACGAACTGGCCGATTTGCGCGCTCTGCTCTCCGCCCGCGACAACGCGATGGCGATGCGGATGCAGCTAGCAAAGCACGTCAAAGAAATCGAGCTGCTGCCTGGAGACGGTGGCACGATTAAATACAAAGGCGAATGGAATCTATTGGGTGACGGTGACGCGCTGCGCAGTTGGGATGGTGCCGAGGGCCAGAATCGGACTGGCTACGCCGGCCTTTTCAGGGCCGCGCTCTACCGGTGAGCTACCTCGGCACCGGTGCATCAAATGATTCTACGGAAAATTCGGCGGGCTGACAAACGAAAACGGGGTTCGGTGAAAAGGAAAGTTGCGGTTGGTGAGGCTGGAGTTGGCGACAGAGTTCAGATGAATTAACTCGGAGTGCACAGAGGAAAGGCGGAAGGAAATCGGAGAATGACAAGAGCGCGAACTGCAAAGACGCGCAGGACGCCGTGAAGCGGTTCGGCGATGAGGTTGAGATTGTGGCGAGTGGGGGCACAGCAAGCAGCGCCCGACCGTCGAACCAATCTGCTCGGTGTTGATCAGACCGCGAGTTAGCCCGGAGTCTCGAGCGTTCTTATTTTACTGAGTCGTCGTACTCCTTCATCCAGTTGCGGCCTTTGAGAACTTCGCGAGCTTTCGAGCCGTCCGCGGGACCGACGATGCCGTCTTTCTCCATTAAATCGATCAACCGCGCGGCGCGGCCGTAGCCGACGCGTAGCCGTCGCTGCAGAGTGGACGTGGAGGCGCGGCCCATCTCGCAGACCACGCGCACCGCATCCTGGTAGAGATCGTCGTCCACTTCCTCGCCGCCATCCGCTCCGGCAGAGGAGCCACCCGCGGCGTTTTCATCTTTTTCCTTCGGCGGCTTGAGCAGCTCTTCGTTGTAAATCGCCTGGGCTTGTTCGCGCCAGAAATCGCACACGGCTTCCACTTCGCGCTCGTGCACGTAGGGCCCGTGAATGCGATGCAGCCGGGAAGAGCCGGCCGGCAGATAGAGCATGTCGCCTTTGCCGAGCAACGATTCCGAGCCGTTGGCGTCGAGAATGGTGCGCGAATCCACTTTGCTGGCCACGCGGAAGGAAATGCGCGCGGGAAAGTTGGCTTTGATCAATCCGGTGATGACGTCCACCGAAGGCCGCTGCGTTGCTAGGATTAGGTGGATGCCCACCGCGCGCGCCATCTGCGCCAGGCGCGTGATGGATTCTTCCACGCCGTTGGTATCCACCATCATCAAGTCGGCGAGTTCGTCCACGACGATGACGAGGTAGGGAAGCGGCTTGTGTTCTTCTTCCTCGGCGCCATCGAAAAGCGAAAGCGATTGGCCTTTCTCGAACGAGCGGTTGTACTGCTCGATATTGCGCACGCCGCGGGATGCCAGCAGCTTCAGACGACGTTCCATCTCGCGGGTGGCGTTGCGCATCACGTTGGCAGCGACTTTCGGGTCGGTGACCACGGGCGCAAGCAAATGCGGAATGTCCGCGTAAAGTCCCAGCTCCACCTGCTTCGGATCAATCAGCACCAGCTTCAGCTCGTCCGGCGTGGCTTTGAACAGCATGCCCATCAGCAGGGAATTGATGAATACGCTCTTGCCGGTGCCGGTGGAACCGGCGATGAGCAGGTGCGGCATCTGGGTCAAGTCACCGGCGCGTATGCGGCCGATAAGGTCCTTGCCGAACGGCAGACTGAGCTTCGAGGGCGAGTGACTGAATTCAGGCGACTCGACCACGTCGCGCAGTGCAATGGTTTCGCGGTGCACATTCGGCACTTCAATGCCGACCGTGGATTTGCCGGGAATGCGCTCGATCAAGATAGATTCGGCTTGCAGCGCGAGGCAAAGATCGTCGCTCAGGTTTGTGATGCGGCTGTATTTGATGCCGGCTTCGGGCTTGAATTCGAAAGTGGTGACGACCGGCCCGGGATTGATCTGGGTGATGTGGCCGCCTACGTCGAATTCCATGCACTTGGATTCGATAGCGTGGGCGCGCTCTTTCAGTTCGTTCTCGTCCATTTTTTCGCCGCGCTCGGCATTGGAGAGCAACGAGGGCGACGGCAGCTTGTAAGTGGTCTTGCCCGTCGCGATTTTTGGCTCGGACGATTTCTTCTTCGCGGGCGGAGGTGCGACTGATTCGTTTTCGTGGAACTTGATCACCGTTGGCGCGCGGCGAGAGTCGCGAGACGGTTCCTCGGCTTCGCGTTCTTCTTCTTCCTCGTCTTCAGCGAGCTCCTTGGTGGAAACGCGCTGCCGTGGCACGGGCGGACGTCCGGCAATTTTGATTTCTTCCACGCGCTTGCGCAGGCGGTCCGATTCGCGGGTTTCGCGCCAATCCTGCACTCGCGCCCAGAGCTGGCCCAGATAACCATCGTTGGCCATCGGTTTCTTCATCCATGCGAGGGCTGCGCGGAACGAAAAACTGGTAGCGAGAAAAAGCGCAGTCAGCAATGTGGCAATCGAAACCAGATTCGCGCCCAGAGGGTTGAATGCGGCACGCAAAGATTCTGCGAGGATCGTCCCGAGCATTCCGCCCGCGGGAAGCGCGCTGCGGACTTCCGGTGCGTGCAGCAACGCCATTTCCGAAGAAAAGGAAGCGAGGAGCATCGTAAAACCGATCAGCTTGGCCACGGGCGCCTCAAGCAACTGGCTGCGGAACCACTTCATCGCGACCAGGAACATCCCCACCGGAAAGAGGAACGCCGCAAAGCCGCAGAACTGGAAAAAGAGGTCGGCGAGGTGCGCACCGACCGGGCCAATCCAATTGCGCGCAGGGCCTGCGCCGGGCGGTGGCGCGGAAACGTTGAACGAAGCGTCGCGAGGAGAGTAGCTGAGCAGGCTGAGAGCGAGCAGTATCGCGAGGCTAAGCCCGACGAAGCCGATCAGCTCGTTGAATCGTTTATTTTCAGTAGGTGTAAGGATCCGCACGACGATTTCCCCTTTTTTTCCTATGGGCGCAGCGTCGGTTGCGGGCCGAATGATGTGGCCGAAGCGCGTGACGTGGCGGCAATAGGGCGCCGAAGGATGCCGTTTTGAGGCGTCCTCAGGCTAAACAGCAACGACTGGGCACAAATAGGGGAAGGCCGCCGCGTAGAAACCCTGGAGTGCGCCGGCGCTAACGCGCAAAACCCAGGTGGAGGAACGCGAGCAACGAAATGACTATACCAAAGCGCGCGGGTGAAAATAGAAATTTCTTGCGGGCGTGCCGCGCAGACAACAGGGGTAAAAGACGCGGGCTCGCGGGTTTGTGCCGACGCCGCTCTGGCGATCCGGCGCGCGAACTTCGTGAGGCACAGCGCGCCGCCCGCCGGACCTGCGACTTAGTAGCCTGCGTGGAATAGAAACGCGACGGCTATGGCCGCAACCAGGCAATAGATCCCGAATAGATACCAGCGTCCGGTTTCCAGCCAGCGGCTGAGCCATTTCAAAGCCAGCAAGCCGGCTAGAAACGCGAACAGCGCGCCGACCAAACCTGGCACTAAGTTCGCCGCGACGATTCCGGCGTGCTGCGCCTGATGCAGCCGCCAGACTTCGCGCGCAATCGCAGGAGGAGTAAGAATCACCGCCAGCGCGAAACTGAAATCTTCGGCGCGCGCTTTCTGTAAACCCGCGAGCATGCCAGTAGAGATGGTCGCGCCCGAGCGGGAGAAGCCGCGAAAGGGCAGGCACAGGCCTTGTATCGCGCCGATCCAAACTGCCTGCTGATTGTTCACTTGCGTTGCGGACGCTGGCAGAGTCGCGGCTCGTTTTTCGATCAGGCCAGCGATCAAAATCAGGATGCCGACGGCGGCAAGAGCGATGGCGATCAGGTCGAGGCGGCCGAACAGGAGTTCTTCCACCCAGGCGTGCGGCCTGCCTGGGAATGCGAATTTTTCGATCGCTTTGATGAGCCCGTAGCCGATGATTCCGGTCAGCGCCGTGGCCACAATCAACGCCACAACAAATTGTTTGAAGTCAGTGGCGTTGGCGAAGAAAGCACGCCGCCAGCGTGCCCAGAAATAGACGATTACGGCAAGCATCGTCCCGGAATGCAGCATCACCAGCAGCAAGGTCATTGCAGGTGAAGTTGGGTCCATGCCCATGAGGCGTTCGGCGACGATCACGTGCGCCGAGCTGGAAACAGGCAACAATTCCGCCAGACCCTGCACAATCGCCAGCAGGATTACGTGCAAAAACCACATCGTGGATACCTCGCCTTCCTTAGCGCTAAATGCGTGCAAAAGGCTGCGATGTACGAGCGCCGCAGTGCGACGCGCGAGAGCCAATCGAACGGGCACAAAATCGGCACTGTAGCGCCGCAGATAAGCATCAGCGCAGCAGCTTTAGCATGGCGAACGCATCGCGTCCGCCGGGATAATAGTCTTTTTTGACGCCGAGTTTACGATAGCCATGCTTGGTCCAGAAGGCAACCGCGGAATCGTTGTCGGTTGCCGTTTCGAGGGCTACTTCGCGCACGCCGTTCGAGGCAAGGCGGCCCTCGATTTCGGCGAGGAGCTTCGAGCCCACGCGGTGGCGGCGGAATTCTGGCAGCACGTCAATCGTCACGATGTAGCCGCTTTCGTCGCGCCGCGCGCTGATGCAGAATCCGGCAATCTGACCTTCGGCTTCAGCCACCAGACAGTCCGAACCGCTGAAACGCAAGTAGGCGCGCAGCTCGCGTTGGGAGTACGCGACCTCCGGTTCGTAGCAAGCCTGATCGATTTCGTGCAGCGTGTCGAAATCCTCGGGCTTGAAATTTCTGAGAGTGATGTTCACAGCGCGGTCTAGACTTCCAGGATCACCGGCAAAATCAAGGGGCGCTTGGCCGTCTGTTTGTTGAGGAAGCGCTTCAAATCCTGGCGAACTTTTTCCTTGATTACGCTCCAGTCGGTTTTTTCTTCCTGCGTGGATAGCTCGATGGTGCGCAGAATGATCTCGCGCGCCTGCGTGATGATTTCTGCGCCATCTTCCGAAGGCAGGAATCCGCGGGTGACGATTTCCGGCGCGGTCTCCATGCGTCCGGTGTGTTTGTTGATCACCATAATGGGCACTACTACGCCGTCTTCCGATAGGTGCCGGCGATCGCGGATCACTACTTCTTCGATTTCTTCCAGCGAGCCGGAATCTACCAGCACGCGTCCGGCGGTTACGGGTTCGCGGCGGTGCGCGCCGCCGTCCGCGGTGAATTCCACCGGCTGGCCGCTCTCCAGCAGGAAAATCTGTCCGCCCACCGCGCCTAATTGTTCAGCAAGCGCTGAATGGCGGAAAAGCTGGCGGTATTCGCCGTGCACGGGAACGAAATATTTCGGACGGACCAATTGCAGCAGGATTTTCATTTCTTCCTGGCTCGCGTGACCGGAAACATGGATCGGGGCCGAGCGCCCGCCTTCGTAATAAACCAGCACGCGGCGACGGAAGAAATGGTCAATCATGCGGAAAATCGCTTTTTCGTTGCCGGGAATAATGCGCGAAGAAAGAATTACGGTGTCGTTCTCGGCGATGCTCATCAGGCGGTGATTGTCCACAGCAATGCGCGAAAGCGCGGACATCGGCTCCGCCTGGGTGCCGCTGGCGAGGACCACCAGCTTTTGCGGGTCGAACGTACGAATATCCTGCGGCCGCACCACACTGCCATCGGGCACGCGCAGCTTGCCGAGGCCATGCGCGATCTCCACGTTGTCCACCATGCTGCGGCCTACGAAGCCAATTTTGCGTCCCACCATGCGCGCGATATCAATTACCTGCTGGACACGATGCACGGAGCTGGCAAAGCAGGAGACGAGAACTTTCGCGGGCGCGGCACGCATTAATTCTTCCAGGCGCACCACCACGGCGCGTTCCGACGGCGTGAAGCCCGGGCGTTCCACGTTGGTGCTGTCGCTGAATAGCGCCAGGACGCCTTCCTGCCCGTAACGCGCAAAAGCGTGCATGTCGAAAGGCTTGTCGTCCACTGGAGTGTGGTCGATCTTGAAATCGCCGGTGTGGATGATCACTCCCACGGGCGTGCGCACGGCTAGCGCGACGCAATCGATGGTGCTGTGCGTTACGTGCAGATATTCGATGGAAAAAGGACCGAGGACAGTGGTTTGCCCGGCCTTCACTTCGTGGAGCTTCGCTTTATCCAGCAGCGCGTGCTCTTCGAGCTTCTTGCGGACGATGGCCAGCGTAAATTCCGTGCCGTAAATCGGGACGTTTATCTCGGGCAGAATATAGGGAATGGCGCCGATGTGATCTTCGTGCGCGTGGGTCAGGATGATGGCGCGCACCATCCGTTTGTTCTGCTTCAGATAAGTAATGTCCGGGATGACGATGTCCACGCCGAGCAATTCCTGCTCGGGGAACATCAGGCCTGCGTCAATCACGATAATGTCGTCGCCGGTGCGCAGAGCGAGCATGTTCATGCCGAACTCGCCCAGCCCGCCCAGCGGAATGGCCCACAACGATGGTTGGCTCAATTTTTATGTCCGATTTGTTCGTTCAGCTCGACCAAGGGGGTGCACGCAGCGAAAGCAGTCCCGCAATGAAGCCGATGCACGAAAGTATTCGATCTTTGTTCGCGGTTATCGTATCACACCCGGGCGGGGCGTGAGAGACGAGGCGTGAGGTGCGAGGCCCGGTTATTTTTTGGACGGAACGATCCTGTGGGTCGTTACGCTGGCAATTCCGTCTGATCGCTTTTAGTCTGACCTGCCGCCGGCGAAGATGCGCGCCACTGCCACCAGCAGCACCGCGCCGACCGTGGCCGCAGCGAGACTGCCGAAGAAGCCGAACGTGACGATTCCCAGGCGTGTGAAAATCCAGCCGCCGATTACGGCTCCGATGAGTCCTAGAATTACATCGGTGATGCAGCCAAACCCGCGGCCGCGCGCGATCGTGCCGGCCAGCCATCCGGCGATCAGGCCGATAATGATCCACCAGAAAATTCCGTGCGTTTCGACGTACACCACCCAGCCGTGCTCGGTCGTGGGAAGTTGCTGGAAGTACGCCGCCATCGCCATCGTAGCCATTCCGCCTCCTGAAACTATGATTGACAGAAAATATACCCCAGGGTCTTGTAAATCAGCTTGGCCGCCAGGAAATCCGAAGCGTGATCGCGCGGACGCGGAGAAAGCTCGGCCACATCCATCGCCACGATTTTCTTGTGGTCGGCGACGGCGCGAACCAACGACGTGACCTGGTACCAATCCAAACCGCCCGGTTCAGGCGCTCCCGTTGCAGAGACAATCGAAGAATCAAATCCATCCACGTTCACTGTGAGGTAGACGTGGGGCGTGAGGTCCTCCAGCACTTTTGCGATCCAGGCTTTCACCGGCGCGCGCACGATGTCTTTCGCCCAATACACTTTCGTCTGCAGCTTCGGAATAGCTTTCGATTCTTCCTCCGAAAGCGAGCGCACTCCCACCTGCACCGCGGGGCACATTTCCACCACCCGGCGCATGGTGCATACGTGGCTGCCGGGATTTCCCTGATACTCGTTGCGCATCTCCGCATGAGCACCGATGTGCAGCACGCAGAGGTCTTTGAATTTCTTAAGCGTGGCGGAAACCAGCGGAGGAGTGAGGGAATGTTCGCCGCCCAGCGCGACGGGAAACTTTCCGGCATCAAGCAATTCCAGTTGCGCGGTAAAAAGCTCGCGCAGCACTTCCTCGAATGTGCCGTCCTGCGTATCAATCGGCGGCCAGGTGGCGATGCCGATCTCCCGGCTGGGATCAAGTTCCAGTTCCTCGTCGTAAAGTTCCATGTGGCGGCTGGCTTCGAGGATCGCCGCAGGACCATTGCGTGTGCCGCGCTCGTAGGTGGCAGTGCGCTCCAGCGGCACCGGAAAAATCACGGCGCGTGCAGTCTCATATGCGGAATGTTCTTCGGGGAGTCCGCCGAAATTTTGCGGCGGCATGGGCGTGTAGCGGGACATGGTCGGCTCAAACTCCTGGCATGAAATTGAAATTGTTCTTTCGCCGCGCGCGCATTTGTAATATCAATGATGCGCGCGCACGCGCGATTCCGTGCTCCCGGGCCTCTTGGGAGACATACATTACCTGTGAGGACGCTGAATGGCAAAGAAAAAGGGCGCGACCGGACGAATCCTGCACGATCCGGTGGAGGACCGCCTCACTCCGATTTTTCCACTGGACCTTTCGCGCATTCACACCATCGACGACATGGTGCGCGCCATGGGCCAGACGGCCTACACCGCGCGGCAGATTGGCGACGCTGCGGATGTGCTGGAAGCGATGGCGCGCGATAAAGATTGCTTCATCGTGATGACGCTCTCTGGCGCGCTGACCGTGGGGAAAATGGGATTGGTTTTCTGCGACTTGGTGGAATCCGGAATCGTGAAAGCAATTGTATCCACCGGCGCGCTGATGGCTCACGGATTGGTGGAAGCTACCGGCCGCTCGCACTTCCGCTACGACCCCAAGATGGGCGACAACGAACTTTTTCTGGCCGGCTACAATCGCGTCTACGATTCTCTGGAACCGGAAGTAAATCTCGACGCGGTGGAAGTGGTAGTAGACCACGTGCTGCAACGCTGGCCCGAAAACGAGGTCGTTTCCAGCTGGAAACTGAATCAGCGCATCGGCGAATATCTCCTACGTCACGCCAAGGGCCGCGGCATTTTGAAATCCTGCATCGAGCACAACGTGCCGGTATTTGTTCCGGCGTTCACGGATTCGGAGCTGGGGATTGATTTTGCGTTGTACCAGCGCCAGCGCAAGGCGGAAGGGAAGCCGCTGCTGCGCTTTGATCCGTTCCTGGATTTCGAGCATTACGCGACCACGATGCTGGCCACAAAACGCATGGGCATCCTCACGATCGGTGGAGGCGTGCCGCGCAACTGGGCGCAGCAATTTGGCGTGTACGCGGAACTGTTGGCGCGCCGCGGGTACGAGAAAATTCCTCTCAAGCGTTACAACTACGGCTTGCGCATTTGTCCCGAGCCGGTCAATTGGGGTGGACTTTCGGGCAGCACCTACACCGAAGCGGTATCGTGGGGAAAATTTGTCCCGCTCGAAGAAGGCGGCCGTTTCGCTGAGGTTCTGGACGACGCCACGGTGGCGTTGCCGTTGATCGTTGGCGCGGTCCTGGAACGGATCGGGTATACGCACCGCGGCGCGAAATCTGCGAAGCGCCTGCCGCCCGCGCGCCGGAAGTGATTCCTTGCGGTCGCATCGCGCTTTCGTGAGAAGCATCGCCTTCGCAAGCTGCGCCTGCTTATCGTTGATTCTGCTCTGCGTCTTTTTTCCTCGCAATCGCGCGTTTGCTGTTTCCGCTCCGTCCAGCGCTACAGAAATGCGCGTCCCCAGCGGCCGGGCCGTCGCTGTGGACGGCGTCAAATCGGCCGCGGAGTGGGAAGACGCTTCCATGACGCAATTTACGGTCGCTCCTGGATGGAACGTGCGCGTCTTCGCGAAGCACGATGCGCAAAACTTGTATTTCGATTTCGAAGGCGTCACGCACGCCGACAGCCGCCTGTTTCCGGAGCTCTTGCTCGATCCGCGCAACTTCAAATCGCCCGCGTGGCAAAAAGGCCAGTGGTGGCTGCACGTTTCGAATAACTTGTGCGAGGGAAACGGCGCGCCGAACGTTTACGAAAAGAACGGCAAGTCTCAGTGCACTCGCCGGAAGCCCGGCTGGGACGGAAACAATCCCCCGGACGAGCATACGGCGATCATCGAAGTGAAAATTTCGTTTGCGAAGTTGGGCGTGGGGTATGCGCCGGGTATGAAGATCGGTTTGGCGTTCGACCTCACCGATGCTAGCAGCAAGGCAGATCAAAAAACGTATTTGTGGCCCGCAGGCGCGAAAATGGACTCGCCGAAAACGTGGGGAATTGCTGTTGTGGAATGAAACCGCGAACGAATTAGTCGTCTTCGCCGATGAGGATGGCTGCTGCAAGTACGGTGGTCCATAGCCCGCGCTTATCACCGACGGCGGACTGAGTGATGTTCATGGTGCGCACGATCTTATTGGAGATGCGGTAGACTTCTTTTTTCTCGTCCCAGGACAAATCGGGATCGAATTCCACATTCAGCGTGGTCGCCAGCATTTCAGCGGCGAGTTCCTCGGTGTATTCTCCGGCAATTTCTTCGCTTTCGCCGAATGAATGATGTTCAGACAAATACCCGAACATGGATTTGTCCGCCGGCAACGCCAAACCTACGCCCGCAGCGATCAGGCGGTGCGGTTCGCGCGTCTGATTTTCGCTGATCACCGTAAACGCGACTTGACCCGGCTTGATGTGCTTCAAACCCTCGCTGCGCGAGATCAGCTTGCAGTAAGGCGGAAAAATCGAGGAGACGCGGACAATGTTGCAGGCGGCGATTCCAGCGTTACGCAGCGCCAGCTCAAAGCTGGATAGGCGCTCGCGGTGTTTACCGACTCCCTTGGTGAGGAAAATTTTCTTCGCGACGAACGCCATGAGCAGTACCGAGCTGCGGTGCCTCCACTGAATCGAGTCGAAAAAACCAGCGCATCGAAAATTAACAAGCACACGTAGCGATGTCAATGGAATTCAGCGTCACAACGCGAAGGACTCGCTGCAGAATCTTCGGCCAGCGCGCGGCGAATGTTACAGGAAGGTGAAAGCGCCGACGCGCAAGCGAGCGGCCAAAAGAAAAATGGGGACTCACAAAGCGAGTCCCCATCGAATTGCGTTTGGCCAGCGGCTAAATTCCCACCGTCCCCACTTGCCGTAGTATCTCTAGTACGCCACCGGTGGATACGGCCCGTACGGATAAGCATAGTATCCGTAAGGAGCCGGGTAAGGGCGCACCAGCCGCGGCCGAGCCGCAACCTTTTTCTCTGGAGCGTAGTCCTGCGCTGTAACGGGCCGGAAGGCCACGTTACTGCGTACCGTGGAGATCGTCACCGGATTTTCCAGCCGGAAGGTCAGCGTATCTTCCGGAGGGATAATCGTCGGCTTGCCGCGCGTCAGCAAAACTCCAGCAACGCTGGCGACAAATCCGGCCCCGGCGCCAATCGCAGCTCCGGGACCGCCCGCTGCCGCGGCGCCGATCGCGGCGCCAGTTCCAGTAGTGACGGCGATTGCCGAAGCGTCACGGCCGTTGGACGTTCCGGCGGAAGCGTTCAGCAGCGTGGTTTGTACCGGCACTAGCTGCCCGTCAACCAACGTCATCCGGCTCAATTCCAATTGCAGTTTCGAAACACCTTTCACGCGCCCGGCCCTCACTGCGTCCGTCACCTGGCCCACGATGCTCTGGTTGCGGCGCATCACTACCCAGCCGTCTGCAACGATCGGCTGCGCCAGCGTGGCCGTGAATTCATCGCCCTTTTTATTGTGGTCGCTGGAAAGCCAGTCTGAGGTGCGTATCTGGATCACGGTGCCCGCGGGTATCGTCAAAGCCTCAGGTAGATTCGCAGGCCGCATGCGCGGGCTCTGTTGCTGCGGCTGTGGCTCATTTTGCTGCGCAGGCGCGGCGCCCTGGTCCGGCGGCGCTTGCTGTTCTTGCTGCTCCTGGTCATTTTGCTGCTGTTGTTGCTGCTGTGCGGATTGGTCCTGCTGAGTTTGCGGTACGGTCGCCGGTGCACCAGACTGATCAGGAGGATTCTGCTGGTCCTGTTGCGCCAGCGCGGGCATGCCGCTCAGCAGTATTCCCAGCGCCAGGACGCCAATCGTCCGGCGATTCCATTGCGTGCGAGCCTTCTGGCTCAATTGTTCAAAGTTCATCGTTTGCTCCTATGGCAGCTCGGCAACTCCATGGAAGCTGCCGGGGCCGGCAAACATCGGCTGAAAATAGAGCCTGATCCCGACACTCCTTAGTAACTGATGGCGAAATGCCCGCCCGGAGTTGTCTCCAGGCTATGTAACCCTCGATTGCCGAAAAAGTTTCGGTTTCTGTTCGTGAACTAGAGTCCAGCTTTCAACGGTTGCTGCTTTGCGTGCGGAAGGGGTGATTATTGCTTGCTGAAGAGCGGGACGCAAGGCGCCAGCGTATCGGCGACTAATTTCAATTCACGCAGCTGGGGATGCGTGAAATCCGGACCTGCGTCGGCGGCCGTCTTGCCTTTGCGCGAAATCTGAATCACGGCGGCGACTTTGCGTTCCTGCAAGATTGGCGCGCTCATGATTTTCTGGATAGCTTCGCCGCGCTCATCTTCGGTGATTGGGACGGCCTCAAACACGGAAGAATGTGGAACCACCGCGAAATGATTTATTACTTCGGGACGCTTTTCGCGCACGGTGCGGGCCGCCAGGGAATTCGTGCTGGTCAACGGAATCTGGCCCACTTGCCGCAGTTTTTCCGGCACCACGAAGCGCAGGAAGCGGTCGTCCTCGGTTATCACCAGGATGGCGACCTCGTGTGGCTGCACCGAGAAGTTCTTGCTGACCATGTCCACCACACGGTTCAGCCCTACGAACTTGTCGTCCGTGCTCTGGCGGACAACTTCGCCCACCCATTTCTTCAAATCGTTAAGAGATTCGCTAGACATGTCAGAGTTGTTCGCTTTCGGGTCAGTCTAGCATCGCGCGCGGAAGCTCCTACGACCCAATCGGCAGGCTGTATCCAAAGGATAGCTAGTGACTACTAGGCGAGCGTTAAGACGGTGAAACGACACCGGACCGTGGAAATCTAGCCATTCTTCGGGGGCGTTTCTGGCAGCAGTGCGTTGATATAGCGCTCGGGAGCCGAAATAAATCGGCTCAAGAGTTGGAAGGGCTGGCTATCGCGATAGGCAATTGGATGAATCTGGCCGTCATCAAATGAAAGGATTTGCGCTCCCGGATATGCGAGCAGAATTGGTGAGTGAGTCGCGATGATGAACTGAATATTCTCGTTGTCGGTGACGAGATCGTGAAGCAGCACGAGAAAACTGAGTTGGCGTTGCGGTGACAAAGCTGCTTCAGGTTCATCCAAGAGGTAAAAGCCGGACCGCGTGAAGCGGTTCTGCAGAAGGGAAACGAACGACTCACCGTGCGACTGGTCGTGAAGACTCCTGCCGCCGTAGCTATCCGCCACACCCACTGCATCCACCTGACTCGCGACATTGAAGAAGCTCTCGGCCCGCAAATAGAAACCAGCGCCAGTCTTCTTCGTGAAGGAGAGTCTCAACGCCTTACTCAAGGGCTCGATCGAAGTTACGCTTGCTGTCGTGCGGGGAGAGAAATTGCGGTTTCCTCCTTCGAGACCAAATCCATAATGCGCGGCGATCGCCTCGATCAATGTGGATTTTCCCGTTCCGTTCTCGCCGACGAAGAAACAAACCCGGCTAGTAATTTCAATGCTGTCTAGCCTCGCAATCGCTGGAATATTCAACGGATATGAATCGCGGCCGCTTATCCGTTCACGGAGCAATGAAATGCTTTTCAGTTTCATCATGTGTACGGCCCGGCCCGAGTATTATGGCATTTACGCTCAATTGCGCACACCACAGAGACTGAATCCAATTTCAGCTTCTTGCAAACTTTTGCGCGCGCAACTATACTGAAACTTCTGCAGGTTTTCGTTTGCCACGTTGGGAGTGTGCATGTCGGTTGCAGCGACTGATTCTAAGACGAGTTATCTCCTCGACAAACTGCAGTCCCTCAGCGGCGTAATACCAATTGGAGCTTTCCTGGCGGAGCATTTCTGGTCCAACAGCTACGCGCTGGTGAGCGTAGGCAAATACAACGACGTATCGCGCGAATTGCAGCAGATTCCATGGCGCATCATCGTCGAAACCTGCGTTCTCTTCATCCCCATCCTCTTTCACGGCCTCTACGGGATTTATATTTGGTGGGCAGGGAAGTCCAACGCCATCGGCCACCCGTGGATGGCCAACTGGCTGTACGTGCTGCAGCGCTGGACCGGCATTATCGCTTTCGTTTTCATCGGCTGGCATTTGTACACCGAGCGGTTTCTGGGCCACGGCGTCACGTCCTACGCCGACGTGCAGCGCAGCATGATGGACCCCTGGTATCTGACGTTCTACATCGTAGGGATCACTTGCGCTTCGTTCCACCTGGGCAACGGCCTGTGGAATTTCGCGTGTAAGTGGGGCATCGCAGTCAGCGTCCCAGCACAGCGCGCGGCGGGATGGTTCGGCGCGGCCGTCGCGGTCACCTTCACGTTCATCGGCGTCGCCATCGTAGTGGCCCTTCACTACGGAGCGTTTCCGCTCGGGGGCTACGTCCAATGAGGCAGCCCAAAATCATCATCGTGGGCGGCGGCCTGGCTGGATTGATGGCGGCTATCAAGGTGGCCGAAACCGGAGTGACCGCCGACCTGTTCTCCATCGTGCCGGTGAAGCGTTCGCACTCGGTCTGCGCGCAGGGTGGCATCAACGCGGCAAAAAATTTGAAGGGTGAGGGCGATTCCACCTGGAAGCATTTCGACGACACGATTTACGGTGGTGATTTTCTGGCCAATCAGCCGCTGGTGAAGGGTATGTGCGAGGCCGCGCCCGCGATTATTGACCTGCTCGATCGCATGGGAGTGATGTTCAACCGCACGCCCGAAGGTCTGCTGGATTTCCGACGCTTTGGCGGCACCCTGTATCACCGCACCGCGTTTGCCGGTGCCACCACTGGCCAGCAATTACTTTACGCACTGGATGAGCAAGTCCGCCGCTTCGAATCCGAAGGCAAAGTGAAAAAATTCGAGGGCTGGACGTTCCTATCAGCCGTACTCGATGATGGCGGCGTGTGCCGCGGCATTTGCGCCATGGATTTGAAGACCATGGAGATCAAGACGTTTCCCTGCGATGCCGCAATTTTCTGCACCGGCGGCATCGGTGCTGTCTTTGGCCGCTCCACGAATTCCGTGGTTTGCACGGGCTCGGCGCAGTCGGCCCTGTTCCAGCAGGGCGCGATCTACGCCAACGGCGAATTCATTCAGGTACACCCGACGGCGATTCCCGGCGAAGACAAATTGCGCTTGATGAGCGAATCGGCGCGCGGCGAAGGTGGCCGCGTATGGGTGCCCAAGACTCCGCAGGACCCGCGGCCGGCGAAACAAATTCCGGAAGGCGAGCGATTTTATTTCCTCGAGGAATGGTATCCAAAGTACGGGAATCTGGTGCCGCGCGACGTCGCCACACGCGCCATTCACAAGGTCGTTTACGAAATGAAGCTGGGGCTCGCGGGGGATCCGGCTGTCTATCTGGACGTGACGCACATTCCGCGCGAGGTGCTGGAGCGCAAGCTGGAAGGCATCCTGGAAATTTACGAGAAATTCGTGGGCGTGGATCCGCACGTGGAGCCCATGAAAGTTTTTCCGGCGATGCATTACACCATGGGTGGGCTGTGGGTGGACAACGAGAACCAGGCTACCAACCTGCCGGGGGTCTACGCGGCCGGCGAATGTGAATACCAATATCACGGCGCGAACCGTCTCGGCGCGAATTCGCTGGTCTCCTGCATCTACGGCGGCGGGATCGCGGGATCTGCGGCGGTGCGTTACGCGCGCAGCCTGGAAACGGGTTGCGAGAACACTGCGCCCGCCGTCTATGAACGCGAACGCGTGCGCCAGCAGGATATTTCAGACGCCTTGCTGAACCAGCACACCGGCACGGAAAATCCGCTGACGATCTGGCGCGAGATGGGCGACGTGATGACCGAGAACGTCACCGTGATTCGCTATAACGCCGCGATGCAAAAAACTTTGGTCAAGCTCGACGAGCTGAGCGAGCGGTTCAAGCACATTAATCTGCAGGACCGCACGCAGTGGTCCAATCAAACGCTGAATTTCGTGCGTGAGCTGGGCAACATGCTGGTGCTGGCGAAAGTGATCACGCTCGGCGCGATCGCGCGTAACGAAACGCGTGGCGCGCATTACAAGCCGGAGTTCCCGGAGCGCGACGATAAGAATTGGCTGAAAACTACCTTGGCCAGCTATCACAATGGAAAAATTCAGCTGGACTATGAAGCGGTGGATACGTCGTTGATTCCGCTGCGCGAACGGAAATATACCGCGGCGAAGTGACGCAGGAAGTGATGGACTCAGTAGCGCGCGGAGAAAGTGAGGTGCGGTATCGTGGCCGATAAAACTTTCATCGTGAAGATCAAGCGCCAGCAGCGCCCGGATGAAGCCGTGCGCTGGGAAGAATTCGAGCTGCGTTACCGGCCGCACATGAACGTGATCATCTGCCTGCGCGATATCGCCGAACGGCCCTTCACCCGCAGCGGCAGCGAAACCACTCCGGTGAGCTACGAGGCCAACTGCCTGGAGGAAATTTGCGGCGCGTGCGCGATGCTCGTCAACGGCAAGCCGCGCCAAGCCTGCACTGCGCTGGTGGACGATCTGGAAAAGCCGATTCGCCTGGAGCCGCTCACAAAATTTCCGCTCGTTCGCGACCTGCAGGTGGACCGCAGTTCGATGTTCGAGGATTTAAAGCGCACCAAGTGCTGGATTCCCATTGACGGCACGTATGACATTGGTCCCGGGCCGCGCATGTCGCCTGAAACTCAGGAAGTTGGCTACGCGCTTTCACAGTGCATCACCTGCGGCAATTGCCTGGAAATCTGCCCGAAGGTAAATGAAAACTCTCACTTCGTCGGCGCCGCTATCGTCAGCCAGGTGCGCCTGTTCAATATGCACCCTACCGGCGAGATGCACGCGGGCGCGCGTCTGGATGCGCTCATGGGTCCGGGCGGCATTCAGGACTGCGACAACGCGCAGAACTGCGTGAAAGTTTGTCCCAAGGGCATACCGCTGACGGAGTCCATGGCCGCCGTAAACGGTCAGGTGCTGATGCACGCGGTGAAAAGCTTCTTCCGAGGTTCCTGAGCCGGGCGAGCAATCTTTCTGTTTTGATGCCGCGGGTTGTAGAATCCCAATGAATGTGTGATTTTTGGGGGATGAATGGGTCGTAGCGGTTTGTTTGTAATTGCCTGCGTGCTGGGGGGAGTTTTGTCGCTAGTGGCCGCAACAACTGGATCGCAATCGCCAGCTCAATCGCAGGCGCAATCAAACGTGTCGCTGCAAGCGCGCGAGCTGCATTCCCAGGCCATTGTTGTTGACACTCACGACGACACAACGCAGCGCTTGCTCGATCCCAAGTTCAATTTCGGCGCGCGCCACGCCGACGGCAGCGTGGACATACCACGCATGCGCGCCGGCGGCCTGAGCGCGATTTTCTTCTCGATCTGGATTCCAGGCACCGTCACCGGCCCGACGGCCGTGCAGCGCGCGCTGAATCAGATCGGCGCCGTACGCGAAACAGTCGCGCGGCATCCCAACGATCTGGTGCTGTGCACCACCGCCGAGGAAATTCGCCGCGCCAAAGCGGCCAATAAAATTGCCGTGCTCATGGGCGTTGAGGGCGGCCACATGATTAACAACTCCCTGGCGAACCTGGACAAGTTCTTTGCGCTGGGCGTCCGTTATATGACGCTGACGCACACCGTGAACACCGATTGGGCAGACGCTTCCACCGACAAGCCTTCGCACGGCGGCCTCACCGATTTTGGCAAGCAAGTAGTCCGCGAGATGAATCGCCTGGGCATGATGGTGGACATCTCCCACGTTGCCGATAAAACTTTCTACGACGTCCTCGCAATCAGCAAAGCGCCCGTGATCGCTTCGCACTCCTCGTGCCGCGCGCTTTGCTCCGCGCCGCGCAATATGACGGACGACATGATCAAGGCCCTTGCGGCCAAGGGCGGCGTAATGCAGATCAATTACCACATCGGTTTTCTGAGCCAGCAATTTCAGGACGCGTCCAAAGCGCACCCCGAACTGGGCAAGGAAATCGAAGCGGAATCCAAGAAACGCTGTGGCGACAACGAAGCCTGCCAGCTGATCGAAGCGGATAAGATCACGCGCGACATGGTCGCGCAGGGAAAACTGCCGCGCGTCGACTGGACCGAGATCATCAATCACATCGATCACGCCGTCAAACTGGTGGGCGCCGACCATGTGGGCCTGGGCTCCGATTTCGACGGCGCCGATATGCCCTATGGCATGGAAGATGTGTCTGACATTCCGAAAATCACCGACGCGCTGCTGGCCAAGGGTTATTCTCCCGTCGACGTCCGGAAAATACTCGGTGGCAACACGCTGCGTTTGATGCAGGATGTGGAAGCTGCAGCCCAAAAATAACGTCCATAATAGTCAGGAGGAAAATCGTGAAACGCTTCGTCCCATCGCTCTCTCTCGCTTTCGTCATCGCTCTGGCTCCGGCGATTACGCCGGCCCAGGCTAAATCAACCGCTCCAGCGGCCCAATCGGGCGCGGCTGCCAAGCCTCATACGACTACTCCCCATACCGATCCCGCGCTGCTGCATCCCGCGACGCTCACCGCCAAGTCTCCAGATGTGTATGAAGTGACGTTCAAGACCACAGTCGGCGATTTCGTGGTGCAAGTAACGCGCTCGTGGGCTCCACTTGGCGCCGACCGCTTTTACAATCTGGTGAAGCATGGATTTTTCACGGACGCGGCTTTCTTCCGCGTGGTTCCCGGCTTCATCGTGCAATTTGGCCTGAGCGCTAATCCTTCTGTCAACAAAGTGTGGGACAAGGCGTCCATCAAGGACGATCCGGTCACACAGAGCAACCACACGGCCTACGTGACATTTGCAACCGCCGGACCGAACACGCGGACAACGCAATTTTTCATCAACCTGGGCGAGAACGGATCATCGCTCGATGGTCAGGGATTCGCCGCGTTCGGAAAGGTCACCACCGGGATGGACGTAGTGCAGAAAATCTATGCCGGCTACGGAGAATCACCCGATCAAGCGCTGATTACATCGCAAGGGAAGGCTTATCTCGACAAGAACTTCCCCAAACTCGACCGCATCCTTTCGGCGACGGTCACTTCGCCCACGCCTGCCGTGCATACCGCTCCAGCGCACAAGACTGCTGCCGCGCCGAAGCCTGCGCAGCCATAGCGGCGTACTTTGGTGCGCCGTCCGTGCGACGGTGCGCAACGATGGCGTGTTGCGGATCGGTGCTGTGCCGCTACAAAAACGCATTTCAAAATGTTGATGGAAATCGCACGAACCGTGCAGGCACGGTTCCTTGGGAGAATGACTAATGACCACGAAACCTTCGTTGCTGGATGCTGCCAATCTGAAAGACACCGCGCCGGAAAAATATGACGTCACCTTCAAAACCACCGCGGGAGATTTCGTAGTACAAGTGACTCGCGCCTGGGCGCCACTCGGTGCCGATCGGTTTTACAATCTCGTCAAGCACGGCTTCTACGATGAAGCCGCCTTCTTTCGCGTGATCCCCGGATTCGTGGTGCAATTCGGCTTGAGCGCGGACCCTGCGGTGAACAACATCTGGCGCAAATCGAACTTCAAAGACGATCCCGTCACGCAGAGTAACAAACCCGGCTTCATCACCTTCGCCACCGCCGGCAAGGATACGCGCACCACGCAGCTTTTCATCAACACCGGCAACAACGCGCAGCTCGACAAAATGGGTTTCGCTCCATTCGGGCAAGTGATCTCTGGCATGGACGTGGTGAAGAAAATTCACAGCGGTTACGGCGAATCTCCGGACCAGGGCTCGATCACTGCCCTGGGCAAGGCGTATCTCGACAAGAATTTCCCCAAGCTGGATCGCATCCACTCCGCGACGATCGCGTAAGTGTGTAGCATTAGCGACCAATCGCCGGGCCGTGACGCCGAGTTTCAGTCGCGCATGATGCTTTGTGCGATGGCGTGCTGCAAGCTGCTCATCCAGTTTGCCGGCATCAATCATTACGGATTTTTTCGCGACGAACTCTATTACATGGCCTGCGGCGAGCATCTCGCCTGGGGCTATGTGGACCAGCCTCCCTTGATCGCATTCGTCGCCTGGCTTGCACGACACACTCTTGGCACCTCGCTATTCGCTACGCGCTTTTTCGCGGTTTTGGCCGGTGCCGCGATTGTTTATGCCACAGGTCGTCTGGCCGGAGAATTGGGCGGCGGCCTGTTCGCGCAATTTCTCGCAGCGCTTGCGATTCTCCTAGCGCCCGCCTACCTCGCCTTCGACAACTTTCTTTCCATGAACGCGTTCGAGCCGTTGTTCTGGCTACTATGCGCGTGGATCGCGATCAGAATCGTCAAAGGAGAGTCGCCGCGCTTGTGGCTGCTTTTCGGAGCCATCGCCGGCCTCGGCCTCGAAAATAAACACAGCATGCTGGTGTTTGGATTCGCTCTCGTCGCGGGTCTGCTTCTTGCAGGGCAAGCGCAGTTGTTTCGTTCGAAGTGGATCTGGATCGGCGGAATGGTGGCCCTCGCAATATTCCTTCCGAATCTGCTTTGGGAATCGCGCCACGGCTGGCCGCAGATCGAAGTGGTGCGCAACGCGCAGCAGTTCAAGAACGAAGCCATCAGCCCGCTGCAATTTATGTTCGAGCAGGTTTTGTTTTTGCAGCCGCTGGCGCTGCCCGTGTGGCTTGCGGGCCTGCTCTGGTATTTCACATCGCCGGGAGGGAAGCGCTTCCGCTTTCTGGGCTGGTCTTACTTGCTCGTGCTCGCTATTTTTATCGGCTTCGACGGGAAATCCTATTACGCGCTGCCAATCTACCCGGTGTTGATGTCCGCGGGCGGGGTCGCGCTGGAAAGTTTTCTTGCCGCGCCCAAGCGACGCTGGCTGGCCGTCGCGTTTCCGGCGCTACTCGTCGTCGTCGGACTGATCACTCTTCCGTTTGGCGTGCCGTTCCTGCCTGTGGACACCTTCTTGCGCTATTCCAGCCTGCTGCCGTATGCCAATTCCGTGAAGACCGAACACGACGCCACTACCGCGCTTCCTCAACTTTATGCGGATATGTTCGGCTGGGAAAATATGGCCACGCAAATCGCCGGCGTCTATCACGCTCTGCCGCCGGACGAACAGGCGGACTGCGCGATCCTGGGTGGGAATTACGGCGAGGCAGGCGCTATTGATCACTACGGAGCCAATCTCGGCTTGCCCAAAGCCATCAGCGGCCACAACAGCTACTACTACTGGGGTCCGCGCGCATACACCGGCTCGTGCGTGATTCTCTTCGGCGAACGTGCCGATGAACTAAAGGATTTGTTCGCGGATTCGCAGCTCGTCGCGACGATCACCGATCCCTACGCCGCCGTTGTCGAACGTAATGTCCATGTCTACGTCTGTCGCAAGCCGCGCGCGCCGCTGGCCGACCTCTGGCCGCATTTCAAGTTGATTATTTGACCGGAATCGCTGCGACACAAATCAATGCAACGGCGCGTGACGCGGGTTCCGCGCAGCCTGTTCCAATTCCGCTACGTTTAGTCCCGACGCCACCAGCCGATGCCCGATCTCCGAATCCGTGCGTTTGGCAATCGCCAGCAGTACGCACTCACACGTGAGGATCGGGATGCTGCGTCCGTCCAGCTGGTCGTACGCCGGCGCGATTTCTTCCGCGCTCTTCAGCAGAGCCAGCAGCTCGCCGGAACGCGCCAGCGTCTGGCCATCCGTGCTCGGCGATTTCCCCGACCGCGGCCAAGGCCACTTGGCCTGTTTTTCGTCGCCGCGCCGCTGCTGGTCGTAGAACTCTATCCAGTGGTGCCACCTCTGTGGGCTGATTCTGCAGATTTGCTGCAAGAAAGTCTCAATGCCGTCTTGTTCCGGCCAATATTTCGAGAGCCGCTCCCAATCGTAGATGTACATCCCTGCCAGCAGGTCGGCAACCTCCACCGCGTTGGCAGCGCGGCTATGCGCCAGCATTTCAGCGAGGCTTTCCGCGCGCGCCAGATCCTTGGTAAGCCGGTGCGAGAGGGGCGCGCCGTCCTTCGCCTGCGGCACATCCCCCTGAGAACCCTTATCGCCCTTCCGCCGGCCGGTTGAATCAGGCCCCCCAGGCGCGCTTTTGCCGTTCTTTCGCCCAAAGAATTTCATTTTGGATAGACGACTCCCGTCATAATCTTAGCAGACGCCTGATTTACTCCACCGGAAACTGCGGGCAGTTTTCTCCGATTGGTCACTTGCTCTGGCGGGAACGCGGATATATATTTGGATTTATTTTCGGTCCGATATTCCGGTGTGGCTCAAGTGCGGCTAACAGGCTCGATCATCAGGGCGAGCAAGGTTGCGCGCGACTGCGAAGAAAGGCCCCATTCCATGACGCAAACGCAAAGTATGACGATGCGCGATTCCAGCCATGCCACGTCGAACCCCTTCGTGGGAACCTGGAAACTGGTTTCGATTTCTTCGTCCGAGTCGCGCCTCTTCGGCGAGCGCCCCATTGGCATCCTGATTTACGACGCAGACGGCCACGTGGCCGTACAAATCATGCGCAACCCGCGCCCGGATTTGTCCTCCGGCCCGGGATTTCCGACCGCCAAGGAAGTTCAGATTGCCTACAAGGGCTACTATGCGTACTACGGCACCTACGAAGTGA
The DNA here is from genome assembly GCA_963748395.1 of uncultured Acidobacteriota bacterium. GTDB lineage: Bacteria > Acidobacteriota > Terriglobia > Acidiferrales > UBA7541 > Palsa-295. The sequence continues at coordinate 35,776 of CAVVIP010000004.1, forward strand.
ACGAAAAAAAGAAGACGATCACGCATCACCTGGAAGGCAGCCTGCGTCCCGGCGACGTCGGCAAGGATTTCACGCGCGCCTACGAAATTTCCGGCAACCGTCTGGCGCTTACTCCGGTGGATGACTCCCAGGCACGCAATGCCTGCCTGACCTGGGAACGCGCGAAATAGCCCGCACGATGTAAGAGATATTTCGCCGCCACTTCACAGCGTCAAAGTTTAAATCCCCAGCACGGTCACCAGTTCGCGCACCGAGGCCGCCGATTTATCGAGCGCCGCCTTCTCGTCCGGTTGCAGCTTGATCTCGACGATCTGTTCGATGCCGCCGGCCCCCAGTTTTGCCGGCACGCCCACAAACAGTCCGTTAATGCCGTACTCGCCCTCAAGATACGCCGCGCACGGCAAAATTTTCTTTTTGTCCTTGAGAATTGCCTCAGCCATTTCGAACACCGCAGCAGACGGCGCGTAATATGCCGACCCAGTCTTCAGCAGATTCACAATTTCCGCTCCGCCCTTGCGCGTGCGCGTCACGATCGCGTCCAATTTATCTTTCGCGATTAATTCGGGGAGGGGAATCCCGGCCACCGTGGAATAGCGCGTCAGCGGCACCATATCATCGCCGTGTCCACCCAGCACGAACGAATGCACGTTTTCCACCGACACTTTCAATTCTTCCGCCACAAACGTGCTCATCCGCGCCGAATCCAGCACGCCGGCCATGCCAATCACGCGTCCCTTGGGAAACTTGCTGATCTTGAACGCCGCCTGCGCCATCGCGTCCAGGGGATTGGTGACTACGATCAAAATCGCTTTCGGTGAAAGTTTTACTACCGCTTCCACCACGCCCTTGATTACGTCGTAATTCGCCTTCAGCAAATCGTCGCGGCTCATGCCCGGCTTGCGCGGAAATCCTGCGGTGATCACGATGATGTCGCTGTTTTCCGTTCCGCTGTAATCCCCGCTCGCGGTGGAAATACCCGCCGCGCGCGAATCGGAGCCCATAATCGGCCCGGATTCCGCCATGTCCAGCGCTTTCCCCGCCGGGACGCCCTCCAGAATATCCGTCAGCACCACGTCCGCCAGGCCCGCGTCATGAATCCGCTGCGCCGTGGTCGATCCCACGAAACCTCCGCCTACCACCGTCACCTTCTTCCGCATTCCACTCTCCCCGTTTAAATGAGTTCTGGTGCATAACTGCAATTTCTATTTCATTCGCCTGCGCCCATCGCGGATTGCATATTTTCAATAATCGCCGAAGCATACTCGGACGTCTTCAGCTTTTTCGCTCCCGGCATCAATCGCTCCAGGTCGTACGTCACGCGCTTCTGCTGAATCGTCCGCGCGATGCCATCCTCGATCAATCGCGCCACTGGCTTCCAATCCATGAAATCAAACATCATGGCGCCGGATAGCATCACCGAACTCGGGTTGATGACGTCCTTATCCGCATATTTCGGCGCTGTGCCGTGCGTCGCCTCGAACACTCCAAAGCCATCGCCGATATTCGCTCCCGGAGCCATTCCCAGCCCGCCCACCTGCGCGGCGCACGCGTCCGAAAGATAATCGCCGTTCAGGTTCGGCGTGGCGAACACCTGGTATTCATCGGCGCGCGTCAGAACTTGCTGGAACACCGAATCCGCGATCCGGTCGTTGATTAGGATTTTCTTTTTCCACTGCCCGTTCCCGTGGGAAGTATGCAAAGTGTCCAGCGTCCGCTTCACTTCCTCATAAATCTGTTTCCTGAATTCGTTGGTAGCCTGATCCAGCCCCGGTTCGATGGACGCCGCGTTCTCCTCCACCGTCATATTCGCGTTTTTGTCTTTGTTATCCAGAATCCAGCTTTCGCGTTCGGTCACCACCTGCCCGCGAAATTCCTGCGTCGCCAGCTCGTAGCCCCAATCGCGAAATGCTCCTTCGGTGAACTTCTGGATATTTCCCTTGTGCACCAGCGTCACTACCGTGCGTTTGTGTTCCAGCGCATGCACAATCGCGCGCCGCACTAGCCGCTTGGTGCCCGTGGGCGACATGGGCTTGATTCCCACGCCGGAATCCTCGCGGATCTTTTTCGAAACGCCCTTCAGCATTTCGTTGTTCAGGAAATCAATCAGCTTCTTCACTTCCTGCGTGCCCGCGCGCCATTCGATCCCGGCGTACACGTCTTCGGTGTTTTCGCGGAAGATCACCACATTCATGCGTTCCGGCTCGCGCACCGGTGAAGGCACCCCGGTGAAATAGCGCACCGGGCGCACGCACGCGTAAAGTTCCAGTACCTGCCGCAGCGTCACGTTCAGGGAACGTATTCCGCCGCCTACAGGAGTCGTCAGCGGGCCCTTTATCGCTACACGAAAATCACGAATCGCGTCCACCGTATCCTGCGGCAGCCACTCCTGGAATTGGCGGTAGGCTTTCTCGCCGGCGAAGACTTCCAGCCATTCAATCTTGCGCTTGCCGCCAAAGGCTTTTTCCACGGCCGCGTCGAACACGCTTCGCGAAGCCTTCCAGATGTCGCGGCCCGTGCCGTCACCCTCGATGAACGGAATTACCGGATGATCCGGCACGCGAAACACCCCGTCCACGAATTCGATTGCTTTACCACTCGCCGGCACCGCCACGCCGTTATAAGTCGTCTTCATGGTTTCGTAGGTCTCCCTGGCATCCAGCAAGCGCCGAAACGTGCGATTCCGGCGCGAATTCCGAACCGATTACCTTAGCACAGTCGTCGCCAGCCACACACCCACGTTCCCGGCAACAAAACCACCGGCGTTGAAGCGTTGTGGACTTTGTAGGTCGTGGCTTTGGCCAAGCTGTGGCTCCGCGAAACAAGCGCGGGTTTAGCGGCTGAAGGAGTGATCTTGAGGTTGGACCAGGGACTTGTCTTGGCAGGGAAACGCACGCGCTCTGTCCGGAAACAAAAATATCTTTCGAGCCATTTCAGACCACAATGTCTCGTCCCGGTAGTATTGTTTCAAAATACTTTCGCTCCAGTTCAGCAAATCCGGGTTCGTCAACTTGAATTCCACCCAGCGCAGCGGCTGCCCCGCGCGCGTCATTCTCTCTTGGATCAGCAGAATGTACGCCCAGGTAATCGTCTCGTGATACAGCCCCGCCTTGCCGTGCGCCGCCGCGTAACGCTTTAGCGCCTCCGGAAATCGGTCAAGCACATCCAGTACCGTGTATCGGCACAAATACAAAAATGCGATTTGGATGTGCACGCTGTGGCGGAATAGGTCGAGGGGCAGGGAACAGTCCTCGAATTGCCGTATCAGCTCGTCGTCCTGATTATCGCCCAAGGCCCACTCCCGCTCGCCCCTCTCGATGGTGCGCGAGCCACACCGTTACAACCATCGCGTACACCAGCAGGAAGCCTACATCGAATTGCCCTCGCAGCACGTGAAGCACAATCGCGCACGCGAAAACGCCCAGCAGCAAATAGCTCCCGGCAACATTGACCACCGGCGCCAGAAACATGATTGCTGCGACAATCTCGACGCTGGCCAGCCCTAACAGGATCCAGACGTGCGGCCCGGCATGCCCGGAATCCGGCATCTCGTGCATCGTGACGACCATCGACCACAGGAACCGGCACGATGCCCACAGTACTACTACGCCGAGAACCCAGCGCAAAGCTTCGATCGTGCGTTTAGTAGTCCACTTCGTCATTTCGCGCCTCTCGTCTTCCTGCCCGGCCGTTTACGTTTTGAGCGGCCGGTGCCACGCGACACTTTCACTTTTGGCTTCCGTGAGGGCGTGCGCGCTTCGATCAGCCGATGGCTTGCCCGGAAATCAAGATCCAGTCCGTAAAACTTCTTTAATTCCTTGATGCGGCGGCGGGACGGTTTCTGAAACGCCGTTTTGCCGTCGAAAGCATGGAGCACGATGCCTTCGAGCAGGTCGCCGAGGGTCAAATCGTGAAATTCGGCCAGGGCCTTGAGCACCTTCAACAGTCGTTTCTCGATGCGCACGCCGGTCTGTACCCGCTCCACGACAAATTGTTTGTGGTATGTCTTCGTGCGCAGCATGGTACCAATGTACCGCGGTACATCAATGGATGCAAGACATAACAGGCGCCGACGGACGCTCCGAGAGCGTACAGTCTTTGGCTTGGCGGGCTTCCGGAAGCGGCGGGGTGTCGACGACTTGACCTCTAAGTTTCATTTATAGGTTCGATTTGAAATTCTTTGCCCTGCCCAGACATTTTGGGGTTTGACGCTCACAAGCGCTGCGCGATACCCTACGTTGTTCAAAAATGGCACCCACTCCGCAATTCATTCGCGTTTTACCCCACATCAAGGAGCCTCATGACAACCGACTTGCGTAACTTTTTGGCTATTCCGTACGAAGAACTGGAAGAACTGAATCTGAAGGCCAAAGCGCAGCGCATGAATCGCGTTGCTCCCCATAAGATTCAGGAAGAGCGCCTTAAATACCTCACGGACGAAAAGCGCATCAAGGCCGTGACCGTGCTCTTCAGCGACCTGGAAGGCCGCCTGCACATGCTGGATTACGACAAGAAATTTTTGGTCAAGAGCTGGGATAACCTTACCTTCGATGGCTCGTCCATTCGCGGATTTACCGCGCAGCGCGAAAGCGATCTGCGCTTGGGAATGGATTGGAGCGCGTTTTACTGGGGACCGGCGGACGTGTTCGGCTCCGGCAAGGTCCTCGTCTTCGGCGAGGTCATTGATAAGGACGGTTCTCCGTACAGCGCCGACATCCGCGGCGTGCTGAAAACATTTGCCGGCGAGAAATTCAAGAAGGACGGCTACACCCTGAACGCCGCAAACGAAATTGAGGGCTTCCTGTTTAACGGCGCCGACGCCGAAGCTCGTTACAACGAAACCGGGAAGTTCGATTACGTGAACACCGGCGGCTATTACCATTCTCTGCCCGGCGATCCGCTGCGCACCTTTATTGACACTTGCGCCGAAGTGCAGCGTGCCATGGGCTTCCAGAACGAAAAGGACCACCCCGAAGTCGCGCCCTCTCAATTTGAAATTAATTACGGTTACGGAGAAGTGGTCGCCGCGGCGGACCAGATCCAGCTGTATAAATTGATTTGTCGCCAGGTCGCCACCCGAATGGGCCTCACCGCCAGCTTCTTGCCCAAGCCCGTCGTCGGCGTCAACGGCAACGGCATGCACACCAACGTTTCCGTCAGCAAGGGCGGTAAGAACTTGTTCTGGGATCCCAAGGGTGACGAGAAGCTCAGCAAGATCGGTTGGTCCTTCGTGGATCGCATTCTCACCCACGCGAACGACGTCTGCCTGATGCTCAATGCCAGCGTAAACGCCTATCGCCGCCTCGATCCGCATTTCGAAGCGCCCAACCAGATTAAGGCTTCGCCCGTGGACCGCGGTTCGATGATCCGCATCCCTATCGGCAACGAGAAGAGCATGCGCGTCGAAGTCCGCTCTGTGGCTCCGGACGCCAGCCCCTACATGGTGATGTACTCCATTTTCAAGTCGGGTCTCGACGGCGAGACTTCGAAAATCAAGAATCTCCGTCAGGCCGAACGCTACTTGCCGGACAACATCTACACCGCCATCGACCACTTCCGGAAATCGCAGTGGACCACGAAAATCCTTGGCGAGGACGTGAAAGGCCGTTACGCGGACCTGAAGCAAGCCGCCGCCGACCGCTGTTCACGCCTCCTGGGCACTTTCGTGAAGGCTCCGGAGGTGCAATACCACCATGAGGTCTACAACCAGTATCTCTGGAACCAGTTCTAAGCTTCAGCAGCACGCTACAGTTCGAGCGAGATGCAAAACGCCCTGGCCCGCAAGCCAGGGCGTTTTGCGTTAGCGGTACATCTGTCGTCCTCTGCCGGCCGAACGAAGGATCTGCTTCTACAGGTTCTCCACGACTGGACGAAAGCACACCAATTAAGTCAATATCGAGCCGAGGCAGGGAATTCATAAGAGGTTCGCCATGGACCCATCGCGCGACCTGGATCGCATCGTTAGCGAATTAAACGCACGGCCCGAAGCAAATAACGAGGAGGCGTCAGACACCGCGCCGCTCGATCGCTGGCTCTGCGCTTTGCTTGCGAAGGGCGGCAGTGACCTGCTGCTGATTCCCGGCGCGCCGGTGAGCATCCTGCACGAAGGCGGCGTGCGCAGCCTCGAGACAGAACCGCTGAACGGCTCGGAGATCGAAGCGCTCGTCCTACCAGCGCTCACCCCGCACGCTCTGCAACAGTATCGCGCCGGCCAGATTGCCGACTCTTCCTACCGCATCTCCAATCTCGGCCGCTTCAGAATCAATCTGCATCGTGAACGCGGCCGCGCGGCGGCAGCAATCCGCGCCCTGCCTGCAAAAGTCCCGCAGCTGAGCGATCTGCGACTGCCCGCCAGCATCGAGGCGCTATCCCATTTGCCGCGTGGTTTGGTGCTGATCGGTGGACCAGCCGGCTCCGGAAAATCCACCACCCTTGCGGCGCTTATCAACGAGATCAACAGGCGCGATGCCCGGCACATCGTCACGATCGAAGATCCCATCGAGTACGAGCACACCCACATACGCAGCGTGATCGAACAAGTGGAAATCGGCACCGACGCTCCGGATTTTCCCACCGCTCTGCGTGCTGCTTTGCGTCAGGCTCCGGACATTATCGTGGTCGGCGAAATGCGCGACATCGAAACCATGCAAATCGCGGTAGCCGCCGCGGAAACCGGCCATCTGGTCCTTTCGACGATTCACACTACCGACGTCGCTTCCACAGTCTCACGGATCTCTGATTCTTTCCCCGTCGAACGCCAGAACACCATTCGCCAGGAACTCGCCATGGCCCTCACCGCCGTCCTCACACAAATTCTTTTGCCGTGCAAGACCGGTGGTCGCATGCCTGTCGCGGAGCTCCTCATGATGAGCTACGGCGGGCGCCAACATATACGCCACAACGCGCTGCAGCACCTGCACCAGGAAATCACGCTCACCAAGAAGAAGGGTTCATTCTCACTGGAGGAATCGCTGGTAAAGCTCGTAAGCCAGGGTTTCATTGACCGCGAAGACGCGCTGCTCTGCGCCATTCACCCGGACGATCTTGAAATTCTGCTGAAGGCCGAAAACCAAACCCGCACCGCCCGCCCCTAACTCAGCGCAAAAAAAACGGCGGAGCTTGCGCCCCGCCGCGGTTGTAGTCCGTCCTCGAACCCGCCGGTCAGTCGTAATACTCAGACCCAAGGTGCGTGATCAAGTCCTCGCCCATCATCCAGCGCAGCGTGTTCTTCAGCTTCATCAGCTGAATGAACAAATCGTGCTCCGGATACAGTTCTTTCGCGCACATCGGCGACTTGAAATAAAAGCTCAGCCACTCCTGAATCCCGCGCATGCCGGCCCGCTGCGCCAGATCAAAGAACAGCGCCAGGTCCAGCACAATCGGCGCCGCCAGAATCGAATCGCGGCACAGGAAGTCCACTTTGATCTGCATCGGATAACCTAGCCACCCGAAGATATCAATGTTGTCCCAGCCCTCTTTGTTGTCGCCGCGCGGAGGATAGTAATTAATCCTCACCTTGTGGTGAATCTTGCCGTACAGGTCCGGATACAACGCCGGCTGCAAAATATATTCCAGCGCGCCCAGTTTCGATTCTTCCTTGGTCTTGAACGAGCCCGGATCATCCAGCACTTCGCCGTCGCGATTGCCCAGAATGTTCGTCGAAAACCATCCGTTCAGTCCCAGCATGCGCGCCTTGAACGCCGGCGCCAGCACCGTCTTCAGTAGCGTCTGGCCCGTCTTGAAATCCTTGCCGCCGATCGCCACGTTCTTGGCCTTGGCGTATTCCTCCAGCGCCGGAATATCCACCGTCAAATTCGGCGCGCCATTTGCGAACGGCACTCCTTCGCTGATGGCCGCGTACGCGTAAATCATCGAAGGCGCAATCGCCGGATGATTCGCCTTCATCCCTTTTTCAAACGATGCCAGCGACTTGTGCACGTCCTCGGCTTTCAAAAAAACTTCGGTCGAGCCGCACCACACCATCACCACACGGTCCAGTTTGTTCTTTTTCTTGAATTGACGTATGTCTTCGCGCAGTTGCTCGGCGAGGTCAAATTTCGTCTTGCCCTTCTTGACGTGCGTGCCGTGCAAATTCTTTACGAAATTCTGGTCGAACACTGCCTTCATGGGCTTAATGCCCTTCAAAAATTTCTCGGCCTTCGCCAGGTCCTTCACCTCCAGCACGCCGGCCTTCGCCGCGGCCTGGTAAGCATCGTCGCTGAATACGTCCCATCCGCCGAACACGATGTCGTCCAGCTTCGCCAGTTGCACGAAATCCTTAATCCTTGGAGTCCGCCCGTCCGTCCGCTTACCCAGCCGGATCGTTCCCAATTGCGTCAGCGAGCCCACCGGCACCGCGTGTCCTCGCCGCACCAATTCCACTCCCGCCATAAAAGTCGTGCTCACCGCGCCCATTCCGGGCGTCAGCACTCCCAGTTTCCCTTTTGGCGGAGTCACACTCACAGGCCTGCGCATTCGATTCCCCCCAGTTCCATTCGCAAATGATGTTGATGACGAAGTTCAGAACCGCGAAACTTCTGGTGCCATCTGCCGCCGCTGTTCTGGCCTCGCGGCACGTCCAGGAACCTGCATTTTGTTCGTTGCGCGGCAGGCGTGTCGTACCGAGCGCGCCGCGTTACTGGGCGCAAGAACCACTCGGAACAAACAATTTATGATGCGGCAACGCGGCAAGTTTTGCAAATCGAATTGCGGCAGGTCGAGAGCGACGTTTTCGATGTAACTCTGTCTCGATCCCGAGTGCTTTGGTTTTTCCGGTGAATAAATCAGATCCGAGCCGAACAACGCGGGTCAAATACGACGGTGGACGAGCCTGCAGCAGAGCGCCGGCACTCGGTCTAAGCAAATAAACCTTCGCGCGCACCTGCCGCCCCGTTTCTAGAGCTTTTCGATGTGTATGGACCCGTCGCCCGAACTGATCGCCAGCGTCGCGCCGCCCGCGTTCAGCTTGCCACGCACAGCGGAATGGCTCAGCGAGCCGGAAACCATTATCGGAAGATCCATCGTGACGCTGCCGTCGCCAGTATGGGCGTCCAGCGTCGCGTTCAAATCGCCGGGCAAACGCACGGTGATGTGCCCGTCTCCAGAATGCAGGTTCCAGCCAGTCGCTACTTTCGAGCCGTTGCCCACTTGCGCTTCGATGCTTCCGTCACCGGTCTTCAGCGCCAGCGCATCGAAGCGTCCGTCAATCCGCAGATTTCCGTCGCCGGTGTCAGCGTTCAGCGATCCGTCGAAGTTGTGTCCTTCGATGTGCCCGTCGCCCGTGTGAATCCGTATATCGCCCTTGATGTCGCCTGCCGTCACGTTGCCGTCGCCGGTGTCGAATTGAATTTTGCCAGACACTCCCTGCGCCGATACGTTGCCGTCGCTGGTGCGCACATCCAAATCCAATTCTCGCGGCACGCTCAGCTCCACGCGCAACGACTTATGCGATCCGCTAAAGAGCGAAAAGTTCCAGTGCGGCACTTTCACTTCAATTGAAACGCTGTTGCCTGATTGGCTTTCGATGATCTGCACGTCGTTGGGCCCGATTTTGTATCCGGTCGCGGTCACACGCGCGTCGATCTGCTTCTGGTCCGTACCGGTCACGGTAACGTCGCCGTCGCCCGTCGTCACCCGCAAATCCGCGTGTCCATTCACCTGATATGTCTTCGACCACTGATCCGCGCGCGCCGGCGCAGCACTCGCCGCCATAGCGAGCCCCGCCAGCATTGCCACCACTGCTAAATTTCCTACCCGCGCTATCAGTGGACCCTTCGCTCGTTTCATCGCTCGCTCCCTGGCTCAGCCATTCGCGCCTTCAATAGCAGATACGAGAGCCCCAAGGAAAATGTTCCATGCTCCGACTACGCCGACTTCCGTTTTGCTGCCTTGCCCTTGCTCGCCCCAGGTTTCGCCCGCAAAGATGCCAAAAACTCCTCAGTCGGCAAAGTGTTGATCACATCCTTCTTCTCCACCCACCCGCGCCGCGCCGTGATCACGCCATACTTCATAAGAGGGAAGTGCGCGAAAGAATGTGAGTCCGTCGAAATCACGATCTTCACCCCGCGCTCCCTGGCCATCCGCAAATGCACGTCCTTCAAATCCAGCCGGTCCGGGAACGCGTTGCATTCCACCACCACGCCGCGCGCCTTCGCCGCATCCAGAATTTTCTCCATGTCGTAGTCAAACGGATCGCGCCGCAGCACCAGCCGCCCGGTGGGATGCGCCAGAATCTGCACGTACGGATTTTCAAGCGCCGCCAGAATCCGCTCCGTCATCTCCGCGCGCCCCTGATTCATGTAGGAATGTACCGACGCAACCACTACATCCAACTGCGCGAGCACCTCATCGTCCAGGTCCAGCTTTCCGGTTTTCAGGATGTCCACTTCGATCCCTGCCAGCAAACGAATCCCCGGCACGCGTTCCTGTGCCGCGCGGATTTTCTTGATCTGCTCGAGCGTGCGCTTTTCGTCCATTCCATTCGCCACCGTCACCGCCTTGGAATGGTCCGTCAGCGCGATGTACTCGTAACCCAGCTTCTTGGCCGCCTCGCCCATCTCCTCGATGGAATTGCGTCCGTCCGAAGCCGTCGTATGCATCTGCAGGTCGCCGCGGATATCCGAAAGTTTCACGAGCTTAGGCAACGTGTGATTTTCCGCCGCCGCTATCTCCCCGGTGTTCTCGCGCAGTTCCGGTTCGATGTAATCCAGTCCCAGCTTTTTGTAGATCTCTTCCTCAGTCTTCCCAGCGACAAACTTTCCGCCCTTCAACGTCGTCAGCGCGTACTCGTTTAGAGTCCAGCCCATGTCCCGAGCGCGCCCGCGCAACACCACGTTGTGTTCCTTCGAGCCGGTAAAGTACATCAGCGCCGCGCCGAAGCTGTCCTTCTCCAGCAGCCGCACGTCCACCTGCAGCCCATTACCGAGAATCACGCTCACTTTGTTTTCGCCGTGCGCCAGCGTCTGGTCGATTCCCGGATATTTCAAAATGTGCGCGGCCACTTCGTCCACGTGCTTCTGTTTATCGTGCCCGGGCCGCAGCGTGACCAGCAAATCCAGATCGCCGATCGTCTCTTTTCCGCGCCGCAACGATCCGGCAGGCGTTACCGACTCCACAATCTCTTTCACCTTGCCGATATATGCCACCAGCTTCTGCGCTTCTTCATCCGCCACGTCCAGCTTGAATCGCCCGGATGATCGCTTGGCCAGCTCCGTCGCCTTCAAGATGTTGGTCTCGGTTTTTTCGCCGAAGCCCTCCAGGTCGCGCAGCTTGCCCTCGCGCGCCAGTTTTTCCACGCCTTCCACTGTAGCGACCTTGAACTTCTTGAAGAGGACCGCCACTTTCTTCGGGCCCATTCCCTGCAGATGGAGCAAATCGAGCAGAGTCAGCGGATACTTCTTCAACAATTTCTGCCGCAAACTGTAATCCCCGGTCTCCAGAATCTCGCGAATGTGCGCGGCCATGCCGTCGCCCACGCCGGGAAGCTCCTTCAGCTTGGCGTCGTCCTTGGCGAGGTCCTCGATTCGTTCGTGGATGCTGTAGAGAAGCTCTGCTACCCTCTCGTAGCTGCGGTAGCGCCCGATAATAGCGCCGTCAATCTCCAGCAGTTGCGCCGTCTCCTGCAGAATCTTCGCGACTTCTCGATTTTCCATGTGCTTTCCCAGTGGCTGGATTTCGCTGCCGATTTTACTTCTTTCTGAGGCGCAACTGAAAGGGGAGGGTATGAAGTACCGCGGCTTATCCTGAAAGGCTGCCAGCCGCAGGCCCGAAGGCCGTCACGCCGTCTCTTCGGCTTGCTTATGCTTTGGCGAAAATTGCCTTCGCGCTTCCAATATCCTTCAGCACCTGCTCGCGCAGCGCGTCTGGCCCGGAGAATTTCTGCTCGTCGCGCAACCGCTGCAAAAACCGCACCTTCATAGGACCAGCCGTTAAAGCATCTGAGAAATCAAACAGGTGCGACTCGATCGCGAGGCGCTTGCCGTCAAACGTTGGTCGCACTCCTACGTTGGTAACCGAGTGGTACGTCCCGCCGGAAAGCACGGTCTCGCTGACATATACGCCCGTCTTCGGCAGCGCCTCCTGCTCCGTCGCGAGATTCAGCGTGGGCACCACCAGCTTTCGCCCCTGGCCGGTCCCCGTGCGTATCTCGCCCACCAGCGCAAACGGCCGCCCCAGCATGCGCCGCGCATCCTCCATGCGTCCTGCTCGCACCGCCTCGCGAATCGCCGTGCTCGAAACCACTGCGCCGTCTTCGATCACCGGCGTCACGATTTCCACTTCAAAGCCCCACTTTCGTCCCAATTCCTTCAGCAGCTCCACATCCCCCAGCTGCTTGTGTCCGAAGCGAAACGTTGCGCCCACCAGCACCACGCGCGCGCGCATCGTCTCCACCAGATATTTTTTCGCGAATTCCTCCGCGCTGGCCTGGGCCAATTCTGCGTCGAACTGCAGCACCAGCGCCGTGGCAATTCCCAGCGCCGCAAAATCCGCCAGCCGTTGCGGCAAAGTTTCCAGCAGGGAAGGGGCCTGTTGCGGCCGCAGCACGCGCGCCGGATGCGGATAAAAAGTCAGCACCGCCGGCACCAGCTCCGTCCGCGCATCGCGAGAATCGCCGCCTCCCGCCGCGGCGCGCTCCACCGCATTGCGCAGAATCGCTTGATGCCCCACGTGCACGCCGTCGAAATTACCGATCGTCACCACCGTTCCGGGCCTTGATGCCCCCCAGTGTTCTTCCCATTCAGCAGCCGAACCACTGGCGCAGAATTCCACGCCCGCGCGTGCGCGCAGAGGCAAATCGGAAAGAAACTTCAGCGCGTCGTTGCTCAAACCTGCGAGCATTAAATCTCCACCTCGAATTTCAATCCGTCATACGCCAGCTGCACGCCCTCGGGCAGCTTTGCGTTGGCCTCCACATGTCCCAAATCGTGGCAAATATGTGTGAACCACGCGCGCTTCGGCTGCAATTCACGCACCAGCTCCAGCGATTGCTCCACGTTCGAGTGCATCGGATGCGGTGTGTAGCGCAAGGCATCCAGAATGAAATCGTCCAGGCCGCGCAACAATTCCCGGGAACTTTCCGACACCGCGCTGAAATCCGTCAGATACGCTGCCTTGCCAAAACGAAAGCCCAGCACCGGCTGCGGCCCATGCTGCGCCGGCACCGGCGTTATTCGCAGCCCGAACAACTCAATTGGTCCGTCAATCGTGTGCATCTCCACCGCGGGAACCGAGCTTTCCGTCTGAATATCCTCGAACACGTACGCGAATTGCCGCCGCAGCGTTACCTGTGTATCCGCCGCCGCGTACACCGGCACCACGCCGCGCTGCTTCAAATTGTAAGGACGAATATCGTCCAGCCCCAAGATGTGGTCGGCATGCGAATGGGTGTACAGCACCGCGTCCAGGCGGTCAATTTTTTCGCGCATCGCCTGAGAACGAAAATCCGGCGTCGTATCAATCACCACCACGCGCCCGCCATACTCCAGCATCACCGAAGGACGTGTGCGTTTGTCGTGAGAATCCGTCGAATCGCACACCGCGCAGTGACAGCCCAGCGTCGGCACGCCCATCGACGTGCCCGAACCCAGCACAGTTAATTGTAGGGAAGCCATAGTCTGGTGGGATGTTGCAAAGATTGCTCTCGATTCATCCGCGCGAAGCCGGCGGCCGCGCTACATCGCACCGCGCGGCAATATGAAATCACTAATTACGAATAACCATTTGCAAAGGTGCGCGCGTCAGCGTCGCTCTACTTGGCCTTAGCCTTCTTCGCCATCTGTTCCGCGGCCACCTTGGAAATTTCCATGAACGTCAGCTTCAGGCTGCCAATCACTTCAATCAGCAGGTTGTCATCGTCCTTGGACAAATTGCCCTTCGTCTTCTCCCGCAGCGCATCGAGCATATCAATCACCTCGCGCGCGCCTTCCAGATCCACAAACGCTTGTCCCGTCCGCGGATCGGCCATTCCGCCCAGCATCGCCGCGGCGTTGCGCGTCAGAAAATCAATCAGCATCTGAAAACTGCGCGAAGTAGGATTCATCTCGCCGCTGTCTTGCGCCTCGGCTGCGGCGTCTTCGGGCGTCACACCTGCCAGAGCCGATCCATTTCCCGCCGCACCCACCACGTCAGCGTTTGCCGCAAACGGATTCGCCGCCGGCGCCGGTGTGGCTTTGCCTGCTGAAGAAGTCGCTGCCGCCTTGGCCTTGGCTTCCGCTTGAGCCGCGGCTTTCTTTTCTGCCGCCGCTTCGTTGAGCCGCTCTTGCTCCACCACGTCCTTGCGCAATTCGCCGTCTTCGCCAAATAACCGGCGATCCACCACTTTGAATGTCTCTTCGTGCTTCGAATCGGCCACGGCAGGTATCCTTAGAAGGTGCTCCTGAAAGTTTCAAACAAGTCTAACATCCGCTTCCGCCCGCCGACAAGCCGCGCTCTCGTCGCTGCTGCACGGCTCATATTTCATCTGATTTTTCCGGTTGACACGCCCCATTCTATCTGTTACAAGGTGTAGCGCTACAATGAAGAACACACAAAACACGCGTCCCCGCAATCTCGGTGAAGTCGAGCAGATGGTCATGGACTACGTCTGGTCCCACGGCCCCGTTTCCTCCGAGGCCTGCCGCGAGGCCCTCGCCGCCCGGCGCCCCATGAAGGAATCCACCATTCGCACCGTCCTGCGCCGCCTGGAAGTGAAAGGCTTCGTCGCCCACGAAATCAGCGGCCGCACCTACATCTACCGCGCCGCCGAGCCGCGCCAGAATGTCGCCGTGCGCGCCGTAAAACACATCATTGACCGCTTCTGCGGCGGCTCCGCCGAACAACTCGTCATCGGCATGGTGGATAATGCCGTCCTCGATCGCCGCCAGCTCGAGCGCCTCACACAAAAAATCGCAGAGCGCAAGACCGCCCGCCGCAAGGAGGCGAAGTCATGATCCTCACGCCCATTCTCAACGTGTCGGCAAGTTTCTCCCCGCACCTGCTGGAGCCGGCCGCGCGCTCCGTCGCGTTTGCATGTGTCGCTGGACTCGCCCTTGCAGCCTTCCGCGTGCGCGGCATTTCGCTACGCCTGACGATCTGGCGGACGGTTCTCGTCGTAGCTCTGGCGATGCCACTCCTGGGACAGCTGCTTCCGCCGCTCCCGGTTTTTGTGCCGCTGGCCGAAAAATTCATTCGTGCGCAAACTCCTGCGGAAATCGCGCCTGCCCCGGAAAGTAATTCCTCGGCGATCAGCGTCAATCAGGTCGCGCATTCAAATTCCACAAAGCTCGGCGCATTCAGCAGCACCCGCGAGTCTTCGGCCGGAACGAACGCGCCCGCGGCTTCAACATCCGCAGCAGTGTCGCCCACGAGCGCCCGGCCCCATCACCCATTTCCGTGGTTCGCCGCTGTCTCCGCCATCTATTTCGCAGTCGCGGCCTTCATGTTGATTCGCCTCGCGCTCGGCGTGATTCTTGGCCGCCGCCTGGAAAGGGAAGCGCACTCCGTCGCAGACTCCTTCGCCCTCGCGCGTATGCATTTGTTCGCAAGGGCCGCAGGCCTCCGCGCGCCGCCGCGCCTCGCCGAATCGGACCTGCTCTCGGTCCCCGTCACTTTCGGCGTGCGTCGTCCCGCGATTCTTCTGCCCGCCGGTTGGCGCGATTGGGAACCCGCCGAACTCGACGCGGTCCTTGCTCACGAAATTTCGCACGTGGTTCGGCGTGACGCGCTCGCCGAACGCCTCGCTCTCGTGCATCGCGCAATCTTCTGGTTCAGCCCGCTCAGTTGGTGGCTCGCGCGTCATCTCGCGGACCTTGCCGAAGAAGCAAGTGACGATGCCGCACTCGCCGCCGGCGCCGACCGCACCCGTTACGCCGAAACTCTGCTCGGTTTTTTCGCCGCGTTGGAAGCCGCGCCCGGTCGCGTCTGGTGGCAAGGCGTTTCCATGGCTACCGCGGGACAAGCCGAAAAACGCGTGGATCGAATTCTCGAATGGAAGGGGAGCGTCGCTATGCGCCTGAAGAAGCCCGTCGTGATCGCGTACATCCTTATCGCAATTCCAGTCATTTGCCTCATCGCGGCGTTTCGTCCGACAATCATCACCATCCATCCGACGCCTGAGCAGCAAGCCGCGCCACAGACGACACAGCCTCCGGCGATTCCCGCTGCGCCCGCCTCGCAACCCGCGCCCGCCGCGGTTGCAGCGCCCGCCCTGCCTGGCGTGTCTGAACGAGCTGCGGCGCCATCTGTCGCTCCGCTCCCTGCGCCTGCTGCCGTGCAGGAACCTGCGCCGGCGCCCCCCGACGCTCCGGTAGTGTCCGTGCACGTGCGCGTCAGGCCAGTCGTCTCGGTCGACCCAGCTGTGTCGGTGCGCACCGTTGTCAAGCCTGTCGTCGTGCCTGACGTCGCCGCAATGGTGACTGTTGCGCCGATGGTTTCCGTCGCGCCGATGGTAACCGTGCGTCCCATGCGGCCGCGCGCTCTGCAGTCCACCACCGGCAACTACGCCGACAGTGACGGCGAGCGGTTCACCATCGTCTCCGGCAATTCCACCGTAAGCGTCTCGTCCGATAATTTCACCATCACCACGGACGGCAATTCGAACGTCGCCAGTTCGCTCCGCCGCAGTTTCCCCGGCGATTTCATCTGGTTTGTACGTGACGGCAAGTCCTACATAATCCGCGACCCTGCCACCATCAAACAGGCCATGGATTTTTTTGCTCCCTCGCGCGAACTCGGCCGCCAGCAGGAAGAGCTCGGCAAGCAGCAGGAAGCGTTGGGCGCGCAGCAGGAAGCGCTCGGCGCCAAACAAGAAGTCTTGGGCGAGCAAATGGAAAAAGTCCGCGTGAAAATTCCAGACATGACCGCAGAGCTCGAGAAGCTCCAGGCCGATCTGAAAAAGCTGGGCACCGACGGCACGCAGGACGATCTCGGCCGCATCCAGGAAAAAATTGGCGAAATTCAGGAGCGCATCGGCGAATTGCAAGCCAAAGCAGGCGAAAAACAATCCGAACTAGGCGAGAAGCAAGGCGCCCTGGGCGAAGAGCAGGGCAAGCTGGGCGAGCAACAAGGTAAGCTCGGCGAAATGCAGGGCAAACTAGGCGAGCAGCAGGAACAAGCTTCCCAGAAAGCCACGCGCGAGATGAAAAAGCTCCTTGACCAAGCCCTCTCGAGCGGCTTGGCCAAGCCCGCATAGACGCTGCACCTCGCTATTGCCGATGAGACAGGTATCGTCATGCTGAGGCCGGCACCTTTGTTTCATGCCGGCCGAAGCATTACTCCCGCCTTCTCCGGATTACCTCGGCCTTTTCTCTGTGTCGTCTGTGTTAAATCTTTTGACTTACGTTTTCTCTGCGCCCTCTGCGTCTCTGCGGTAAACTTTTTGTAACAACTCTCAGCCCGCTCGCAAATTCCCGCAACGTGCGCTAGTCTGTTGCATCGAACCACTATCGCGAAGAAGCCGCTAAGGAATCACATGTCCCGCGCCAAATCATCGCATCGCAAGACAAGTGCGCCGCGCCGCAAATCAGTACTAAAATCCCGAAAAGCCGCGCCGCCAACAAAGCCCATCGCCATCTACCACGAGCACCCGCGCTGGTTTCTCCCGGTGTTCGCGGAACTGGATCGCCGCTCCATCCCCTACGTCCGCCTCGACGCCGCCCACCATCATTTCGACATCTCTCCCAACGGCCATCAGCAATTCGGCCTGGTTTTCAACCGCATGAGCCCATCGGCATGGACCCGCGGCAACGCCCACGCGATTTTCTACACGCTCAGCTACCTGGCGCACTTGGAGAAGCAAGGCACGCGCGTAGTGAACGGCAGCCACGCCTTCCGCATCGAAACCTCCAAAGCGCTGCAACTCTCGCTGCTTGAATCGCTCGGCCTACCGCATCCCCGCTCCGTCGTCATCAACCATCCGTCGCAAGCAGTAGCCGCCGCAAAAAATCTTCGTTTCCCGATCGTCGTGAAACCTAATATCGGCGGCAGCGGCGTCGGGATCGTCCGCTTTGATTCGCCCGAGCAGCTCGCAGACGCCGTCAATAACAACGCGATCCAGCTCGGCCTGGATTCCACCGGCATCGTGCAGGAATTCATTCCCGCGCGCGGCGGCCACATCACTCGCGTCGAAACTCTCGGTTACAAATATCTCTACGGCATAAAAGTTTTCACCTCGGGCGAAACCTTCGACCTCTGCCCCATGGACATCTGCAAAACCACCGACGGCGCCGAAATCAAAACCGCCTGCGTAGTGGAGGGCGCGAAAACCGGCCTGCGTGTGGAAGGTTTCACACCATCGAAGAAAGTAATCGCCGACACCGAAAAGATTTTCCGCGCGGCTCAGATCGAAGTCGGCGGCCTCGAATACATCATTGACGACCGCGACGGCCAGCTCTACTACTACGACGTGAACGCGCTTTCGAATTTCGTCTCCGACGGCCCGCGCATCGTCGGCTTCGATCCCTTCGCCCGCTTGGTGGACTACCTCCTGAAGGAAGCCCGCTGATGCGTTACGGCTACTGGCTTCCCGTATTCGGCGGCTGGCTGCGCAATGTCTCCGACGAGCAGATGCCCCCCACATGGGATTACGTCTCGCGCCTCGCGCGCCGCAGCGAAAAAATCGGCTTCGATCTCACTCTCGTCGCCGAACTGAACCTCAACGACATCAAAGGTGTCGAAGCCCCTTCGCTCGACGCCTGGTCCACCGCCGCCGCTCTCGCCGCCGTTACCGAATCGCTGGAATTGATGGTCGCCGTCCGCCCCACTTTTCATCTTCCGGCACTGCTCGCCAAACAAGCCGCCAATATTGACCGCATCAGCAACGGCCGCCTCTCACTGAACGTGGTTTCCTCCTGGTGGGCCGAAGAAGCGAAAAAATACGGTGTGCAATTCGACCAGCACGACGATCGCTACGCCCGCACTTCCGAATGGCTCGATATCGTGGACGCCGCCTGGAAGCAGGATCATTTCTCCTACACCGGGAAATATCATTCCGTGCAGGACCTGGTGTTGCAGCCCAAGCCGGTGGCGAAGCCGCGCCCCACAATCTACGCCGGCGGGGAATCGGAAGCCGCGAAGGAATTAATCTCGCAGAAGTGTGACGCTTTCGTGATGCACGGCGATTCGCCCGCGCGCGTTGCCGAGAAAATCCGCGACATGTCCGAACGCCGTGAGCGCAAGAATTTACCGCGCATGCAATTCGGCGTCGCCGCCTACGCCATCGTTCGCGATATGGAAGCAGAAGCGCAGAAGGAGCGAGCGCGCATTACCGACGTGCAGCAGAACGCTGCCGGCTACCAGAATTATCAGCAGTGGCTAGCCAATACGCAGCTCGAACAGCGCGTTTCGCTCGAGGAATATTCCGTCTCCAATCGCGGCCTGCGCTCCGGCCTCGTTGGCACCGCGCAACAAGTCGCCGACCGCATCGGCGAATTCGAGCGCGCCGGCGTGGACTTGCTCCTGCTGCAGTTCAGCCCCCAAGCCGAAGAAATGGATCGCTTCTCCGAAACCGTAATCCGCCCGACCACAACCCAGGCCGCCACGCACTAGTGGTTGCGCCGGCCCCTTGAACCCGCGCGTGTAACCGGACAGAAAACTTCTAGACGCCGCGAGATTTCGCGTCATCGGCTAAGCCTATGACTGCGAGCTGCGTCTCGCGAATCATCAGGATACCGCCGCAGACCAGCGAGATGACCGCCGAGGCTCCGCACAAAACGCCAATTCCGGCTGCGATCTGGAACGTCGTTCGCCCGCCGTAATACACCACAATAGACCCGGCAATAGAGATCAGAGCGGAACTGGCGAACAGTCCGAGACCCAAGTAAAAGCAGCGAAGTGCTCGTAACAGCAGTTGAGCACGCGTTTGCAGCGCAGGAAGCTGGGCTTTCGAGAGCTCGTAGTCTCTGGCACCCGGCTCAAGCGTTGATAAATGCGCAATCACGGCGTGAGTGCGATCGGCCACGCGCGCTAGGCGATTGTTCGTGCCCAGCGCCAGAACAGACGATGCATTGGTGAGCACAGCCGGAGCTACCACGATGGTGAGGATCGAAAACGGATCGGCGCCGGGCAGAATATATTCCATCATTTCGTCCTCAGCGCCTGCTTACCCAGTAACCAGGATCGGCCATGAGAACTTTATGATAAACGATATCTGGTTCGCTCGCGGCCGATTTGTCGTGTTGCCGGACAGGGGGATTCGGACTTCTGGCTACCGGAAACTAATCCTCCACGCGGCACGCGCGTCCTTGTCTCCGGTGCACCTTCCCTGTAAATTGTTCTATCGCGTATGAAGAAACGAACTGCACGCAAAATGTCGAAGCGCTCGCGCCAACGCCGGGCCGCCTCTCCGCGCATCCCGCTAAGCCGCCGCGATAAACTCGCCGGAGAGTGGTTCGCGAAGCTTGTCGCGCTGCAAGCTCGGCTGCGTGCTCCGAACGGCTGCCCTTGGGACCGCGAGCAGACGCACGCGTCGCTGCGCAAATTCCTGATCGAAGAAACCTATGAAGTTTTGGACGCAATGGAATCGAGTGACCCGCGCGAATTTGCCTCCGAACTTGGCGATTTGCTGCTGCAGATTACGTTCCACTCGATCCTTGCCGAAGAAACCGGCGCGTTCACCATCTCCGACGTCATCGAGTCCATCCACTCGAAGATGGTCCGCCGCCACCCGCACGTTTTCGGCGACACCAAAGCCAAAGACTCGGCCGCAGTCCTGAAAAATTGGGAACAAATCAAATCCGCGGAACGCGCGAACGCCAACGGCAAGGAAGGGAAGTCCGCGAAGGCCAACGCAAACGCCGCCAGCGAATCCATACTCTCTGGCGTGCCGCGCTCGCTTCCGGGAGTTCTCGAAGCCTACCAACTCACTCGCCGCGCCGCCCATATCGGTTTCGACTGGGACAATCTCGCAGGCATCTTCGAAAAACTCGAAGAAGAAAAACGCGAAATCCTGGCATCGTTCGAAGCCGCCGCTCCGCCATCATCGGCAGCAGGTCGCCGCGACAAGGCCGCATCCGTTTCGCCGCACCTGGAAGAAGAAGTCGGTGACCTCCTCTTCGCAGCCGTCAATGTCGCCCGCTTCCTCGGTGCCGATCCCGAAATCGCGCTCAAAAAAGCCAATCGCAAATTCCAAACGCGTTTCCAGTGGATGGAATCAGCCGCCAACGCTGAAGGCCAGCGCCTCGCCGACCTGCCGCGCGAGCGCATGGAAGAATTGTGGAATCTCTCGAAGCTGCGACAACCCCTCGAGGCCGCGCACACCAAATGAACGCATCCGCCGAAACGCCATCATCCGAAGCGCACGAAATCGAAATTCGTCACTGCGAGTCGCTCGCCGAATACGAAACCTGCGTCCGTCTGGAAATACAAACCTGGGGCGAACACATTGCCGTGCCGTCGGCCATCTTCGTAGTCGCGCATCACACCGGCGGCCAAATTCTCGGCGCTTTCGACGGCCACAAAATGGTCGGCATGACTCTAGCCCTTGCCGGCACGCGCGCCGGAAAACCCTTCCTCCACTCGCACATGACCGCCGTCCTGCCGGAATATCAAAATCTCGGCGTCGGCCGCCGACTGAAATTCTTTCAGCGCCAGGACGCGCTGAGGCGCGACATCCGCCTGATCGAATGGACTTTCGATCCGCTGGAACTGAAAAACGCGCATTTCAATTTCGTACGCCTCGGTGCCATTGCTCGCCGCTTCATTCCCAATTGCTACGGCGTCACTGAAAGCCCGCTGCACGCGGGGTTACCCACCGACCGCCTGGTCGCCGAATGGTGGCTCGATTCCGACCGCGTCAAGAGCATCCTCGCGGAAAATCCGCTTCCCACGGCAGCCGCCTCACAAACCATTTCGCTGCCCGCGACTTTGGGCGAACTCAAAGCCCAGGACCGCGAATCTGCCGCGCGCCTGCAATCCGAAACCCGCGACCACTTCCGCAAATTGCTTCACCAGGGCTACATCGCCACATCCGTCGAGCGCCGCGGCGACACCGTCGATTACATTCTGGAACCCGCCGCTTCCATCGCGGGCCTGCGTCTGCCAGAATACCGCCCGGAAGAATTTGAAGACTAACGACTAAAGGCCCCCAGCCCCCATGCGCCTGCGTAAAATCACTCTGCGCGAAATTCACATGCCTCTCATCGCGCCGTTTCAAACCAGTTTTGGCGAGAGTTCGCTGCGGCGCATCCTCCTGGTGGAAGTAGACGCCGAGGGCACCCCCGGCTGGGGCGAATGCACCGCGGGCGAGGATCCCTACTACTCCTACGAAACCGTCGAAACCGCCTGGCACATCCTGCGCGACTTTCTCTGGCCCATCGTGAAGTACCAGGAATTCGATTCCGCTTCCGAAATTTTCGATATGCTCGCCCGCGTCCGGGGTCACAACATGGCGAAAGCCGGCCTGGAAACCGCGATCTGGGACGCCGAAGCGAAGCAAGAAAACGTGCCGCTCGCAAAATTACTCGGCGGCTCGCGCGACGAAATCTCCTCCGGCGTTTCCATCGGCATCCAGCCCAACATCGAAACCCTCCTCGCCAAAGTGGAAAAGGAACTAGCCGCCGGCTATCAGCGCATCAAAATAAAAATCAAGCCTGGCAACGATGTGGAGCCCGCCCGCGCCCTCCGAGAAAGATTTCCGCGCATCCGCCTGATGGTAGACGCCAATTCCGCCTACCGCCTCGAAGACGCGCCGCTCCTGAAACAACTTGACGCCTTCTACCTGATCATGATCGAACAGCCGCTCGGCCATGACGACATCTACTCCCACGCCGCGCTCCAGCGCCAGCTCGAAACTCCCATTTGCCTCGATGAGTGCATCCACGATATCGAGCATGCGCGCGCCGCCATCGAAATCGGCGCCTGCAAAATCATCAATATGAAACTCGGCCGCGTCGGGGGACACACCGCCGCCCGTCGCATCCACGATCTCTGCCAGCAGAAATCCATTCCCGTCTGGTGCGGCGGCATGCTCGAATCCGGCATCGGTCGCGCCCACAACATCGCCATGTCCACACTGCCGAATTTCACTCTTCCCGGCGACGTCTCCGCCAGCCGCCGCTACTGGACCGAAGACATCATCGAGCCCGAAGTGGAAGTCACCCCGAAGGGCACCATAAGAGTCCCCACCGCACCGGGAATCGGCTACACCCCGCGCCTGGATCGCATCGAATCGCTCACCAAACGCCGCGAGGTTCTCGATTGAAAAATCGAGCGCGCTCTTGACGTCCTCCGTCACTACAGGAACGGATTCCGAACAGCCGCGCCCCGGCAAACTCGCGCTGGCCTTCTGGCTGCTCATGATGCTGCTGCTGTGGTCCGGCAATTACGTCGCGGGGAAGATCGCCCTGCGCACTCTCGACCCCATCACCCTTACATGCTTTCGTCTGCAACTTGCCGCGTTCATCATGCTGGCAATTTATTTTTCGCGCCGCGAACGCCAGCCGCTTAAGCTCAGCGATGCGTGGCCATTTCTCTATCTTGGTTTTCTCGGAGTCATCGTCAATCAGGGCCTCTTCACCGTCGGCCTGAACTACACCACATCGGATCATTCCGCCGTCATCATCGCCGTAGGACCCATCATCATCCTGCTGCTGGCTCGCGCCCTGAAACTGGAAGCCTTCACCGCCGGAAAAATCGTCGGCATGGCCATCTCCTTTGTTGGGGTTTATCTCCTCGAAACCGAGCAGGGTTCGCCCGCACATTCTCCTCTGCTCTTCGGTGACCTCATCACGTTCGGCGGCGTAATCGGTTTCTCCGCCTACGCCGTCTTGGGCAAACGAGTCGCCGCCCAATACGATGCCATCGCGATGAACACCTTCAATTGCGTGGCCGCCGCGCTCTTGCTCTTGCCGGTGACGATCCGCCAGTGCCTTCATCTCGATTGGCACAGCGTCGCTTGGAGCGCGTGGCTAGGAATGGCGTACATGGCGGTGGGCAGTTCCGTAGCCGCCTACACCATTTTTTACTGGGTGCTGCGTTATATGACGGCGTCACGCGTCGGCGCCGTCAGCTATTTCCAGCCTGTAGTCGTGATTCTGCTGTCCATCGCCTTCCTCGGCGAACGTCCCTCTCGCTTGCTCCTGGAAGGCACGGCCCTGGTTCTCGTCGGCGTGTTTCTGGCCGAGCGCGGCAAATCCTGACTCGCAGGGCGATGCCTACTCCCAGATCACCTTTCTCTGTGTCCTTGTTTTTTTCTTCCTCTGTGCGCTCTGTGTTAAAGCCTTTGAATTCCTCGCCAGCGCCCAGGCCCCAACACCCCCTTCGCCGTCCAACGCCTGTCCTCCAGTTCAGTCGAAACTTTTTCGAACCGCCCGTGTTACACCATCTGACGGCAGTCGTGCGAGCTTTCGCCGGATGCGCGATTCGTTCAGGCTGAAAGACTTAACGAGTTGCAACCAACCGTGCTCCGCGCGAATCAAATTGGTGTAGAATGGACTCAGACGATCCAGCCGCCTGCACCACTTGGGAAGTTATTTGGTGGAGGTAATAAACATGATGAAGGCCCCTTTCCTTAAAATTCTCTTGGGCGCATTCGCTTCCGTGGCGCTGCTCTGCGCGCCGGCCGCGTTCGCGCAGCATGGTGGCGGCGGTCACGGCGGCGGAGGCGGCGGTGGATTCCACGGTGGCGGTGGTGGAGGCGGTTTCCACGGCGGTGGTGGAGGCGGTGGCGCTCACTATGGAGGCGGCGGCAGTGCCCCGCATTACAGCGCTCCTCGCGCCAGCGGCAACCATTATTCCAGCGCGCCCAATCGGTACGCAGGCTCCCCGAATCGTTACTCTGCAGCTCCGTCCAATCGCTCCTACGGCACGGCGGGACGCTACGGCAACAACACCTACAGCGCGGGTAATCGTGCGGGAGTAGCGCCGCCATCCAGTGCGCATTTCGGCGCGCCTTACGCGAACGGATCTCGCGGCTACAATAATGGCTCGGCGGCTTACTCCGCCAACCATGGCGCAACTACTCCCTACTTCGGCAGAAGCGGCACTACGAATTCCGCATCCGGAGCGCGCGCCGGCACGAACTCCAACGCGTACGCGAATAATTCTCGCGCCACCACGCCTGCCACGAATTCCGGCACCGCGCACAATTCCACATCGCTGTCCGCCGCGACCACCAATCGCAGCACCAGCAATTCGCTCTACGCTTCGTCGCGCGGTTCAGCTTCTTCGGTCTCCACCAATCGCGCGGTCTCCAATATTGAACATTCGCACTTCGGTAATTCGACGACGTCGAGTTCGCGCACAGGCAGCTTCAGCTCAACGGGATCTCATTTCAACAACACCACTCTCACCACCTCGCACTTCGGCTCCACCAACGCCGTCAGCAGTCCGCATCTCGGTGGTCCGCTCAATGTTCACGGCGGGTCCACCTCCGTTGGCTATCACGGCAGCACCTCCGCCTATCACGGCAGCAACGTGTACAACAGCTACCATGGCGGCTATGGTTACCACGGCGGGTATTACGGCTACCACGGCGGCTATTACGGCGGTTACTACGGCCATGGCTGGTACGGCGGCGGATGCTGGGGCTGCGGCTTTGGTTGGGGATGGGGTTGGGGCGTCGGCTTCGGTTGGGGCTGGGGCGGTTTCTGGGGTCCCTCGTGGGGCTGGCCATACTACAGCGCCGGCTACTACCCGTACTGGGGATGGCCGTATTCCGGTTATTCCTACACTCCGGGCTACAGCATCAGCTATAGCGGGAATCCGAATTACTCGTCCTCTGACAATGGCCCGGTTGACGACAATTCCGGCAACTACAATTCTGGCGCGTATAACTCCGGCACCTTTTCAGCCGACAATTCCGGCATAGCCGAACCCCAGGGTTCGCCGAACGATAATCCCGTCACCGGCGACGTTTCTTCTTCCCGTCCCACCGTCCTGATTTACTTGAAGGACGGCACCACCTACGCCGCTACTGATTATTGGCTGCAGGGTGGCGTGCTGCACTACGTTGTCAGCTACGCGGGCGAGAGCACGCTGAACATGGATGAAGTGGACCTGCAGCGCACCGTTGACGAAAATGCTCGCCGCGGAGTGAATTTCTCGCTGCGCCCGGGTCCGGCCAGCGCGAACCCGCAACCCAGCTCCAACGGGAACCCGGCCGCCGGCAGCTCAACCGATCAGAGCAACCGTCGCGCTGCACCGCACTACGGCAACGGCAACAACAGCGCGACTCCGGCCACCACGCCGAACCCGTTACCCGCGCCGGCGCCAGCGCAGTTGCAGTCAACTTCGCAAACGATGTAATAATCACGGTTTGCTTTTCAGGGCCGCGGCAGGCCACGTTCAGCATCCTGCCGCGGCCTTTTTTTTCCTTGCGCCTTTGACTTTGTAGCGGCCGGTTCAGGTTCATCGAACCGGGCAGTCGTTGTCTTTGGCTCAGCCCGAAAGAAAAGTACAGCTGCCCTCACATCGCTTGTTCTGTACCAAATCTGTCCTACGCCGCGCTGTCTCTCGCCATCCTCTCCTGCTACCGTCGTGCGTGAACCAAACGAATCCAAATAAAATTAATTCCCACTCGCGCCCCCAGCACCGTGGTACAGGCAATCCTGCCTGTGCTCTCGCCGGTCGCGCACTACCGACCCGTTCAAAACCCGCCATTCCAATTCTAATCGCTGGTGAAAAAATCTTAAAAACAGCACTAACTCCTTCCGTGCCAACACCGAATGTGTTTCTAATCGCTGGTGATTTTGCACCTTTTTCGCCACTTCGCACGCTTCCTGCAGTCCTCCCCAAAAACAAAAACGGCGCCGCAACCCTTCGGTTGCAGCGCCATTTCGATCACAGCCCGCTCCGCCACGGCCTGTCTATGCTATCCGTCTGCGGCCGGGGTAGGGAATTCAGTCTAGTTCGAGTTGCTGCCGACTCCAGCTCCCACCGGCTCCAGCTCCGCCGAGGCATGCTTGTTCGACTTGCCACGCTCGATCTCGATTTGCCCCTTCAAGTACGCGCCGTCTTCGATCAGCACACGGCCGCCGGTTATATTGCCGACCACCGAGCCGTCCTTCTTCACCTCCACGCGATCTTCCGCATGCAGGTTGCCGCGCACCTTGCCATACACGATTACTTCGCGTGCATGAACATCCGAAACAATCTCGCCGTTTTGTCCCACGGTCAGGCGCTGGCCCTTCAGCGAAATCGGGCCTTCCACCTTTCCGTCAATTTGCAGATCTTCGTCGCCCGAAATCTGGCCCTTCACCGTCAATCCCGGTCCCAGGGTCGCCAGGTTTCGCGCCGTCGGAGCGCTGGAGCGGAACGACGTCGGGGCCGGAGCCGAGCCTGCGCCATACGTCGCGGGCGCTTGCGGTGGTTGATAAGCCGCCGGCTGCGCCGGCGACGCGTTAGGAGAATCGGACTGCTTGTTGTTGCTCCACATATTCCCTCCGGGTTATCGTTCCAAGTCGTCGCTAAGTGCTGCCAGACGCTGAAATCAATGTATGCGCGCCTCGCAACGCGGGCAATCGCAATTGAAGCGCGAGTTGTTCGCTATGCAACTGTACGCATGGACAGGGAGATAACGGCGAAACGCGAACGTTCGTTTCCGGCCGCCGCATCCCATCTCCGAACAATGCGAACCGGACGCGCATCAATCGAAGGTTCTGGCGCCGATGAAATTAATGCGCGTGAAGGAAAGATAGGGCTGCTACCTCGCCGCTATAAGCCCAGCAAGCCGCGGGCTTTAGCCGCTGAACGCGCATCGCTTACCGACAAGTATGTCGCTTTGCAGGTTAAGTCCATTCGCGCAGCAAGCTCATGGCGCTTGGCGTGGTGATTGCACAATGTAAGGCTGGTTGCCCTCGGAGGCGATGATGGGTGCTCTGTGGCAGGATGTCCGCTACGCGTTCCGCGTCTTACTGAAATCGCCCGGTTTTACGGCCACCGCCATCCTCACGCTCGCCCTCGGAATCGGCGCCAATAGCACCATCTTCAGTTGGATCAATTCCACTCTTCTGAATCCCATCCCCGGCGCGGCTAACACCGGAAATATTCTCGCCTTCACCTCAGGCGGAAATTCACGCACCCCGATCCCGTTTTCCTATCCGGACTTTCAGGATTTGCGCGAGCGCACAAAAAGTTTTTCCGCGCTCACCGCCTTCACCATCGAACCCATGAATCTTACCGGAAAAGCCAAGCCCGAACGCAGATGGGGCAGCCTGGTCTCCGCGAACTATTTCGATTTTCTGGGGGTACACCCCATTTTAGGCCGTGGATTTGTGCAATCAGAAGATGCTGCGCCCGGCGGCGCCCCGGTCGTCGTCATCAGCTATCGCATGTGGCAGTTGCGTTACGCCGGCGATCGCTCGGTCATTGGCCGCACGCTGCAA
Organism: uncultured Acidobacteriota bacterium; assembly: GCA_963748395.1. GTDB lineage: Bacteria > Acidobacteriota > Terriglobia > Acidiferrales > UBA7541 > Palsa-295. The sequence goes on from CAVVIP010000004.1 coordinate 64,068, forward strand.
ATCAACGAGCATCCTTACAGCATCGTCGGTGTTGCGCCGCCCGTTTTTCAGGGAACGCAGACCGGACTGCGCAGCGAACTCTGGCTGCCCATCATGATGGCGTCGCAAGTCATGTCTAACTCGGATCGCCTGCACGAACGCGGCAACACCTGGGCTGTGCCGCTGGGCCGTGTGCAACGCGGCGTAACGCTCGAGCAGGCGCAAACGGAAATGAATCTCCTGATGAAGCAGCTGGTCGCGCAGTATCCCAAAGAACATCAGGGCGAAAATGTCGTCACGCTTTACCCGCTGTGGCGCGCTCCTTTCGGCGCGAACGGCTACCTGTACGTTCTGCTTCCTATGCTGATGGCCATCGCCGGAGCGGTGCTGCTGCTCGCTTGCGCCAACGTTGCCAACCTGCTGCTGGTGCGCTCCGTCGCGCGCCGCCGCGAGATCGCCATCCGCCTCTCCATCGGTGCCAGCCGCTGGCGCCTGGTGCGCCAACTGCTCATCGAAAGTCTGATCCTGGCTCTGGCTGGCGGCGGCGTCGCCATGCTCATCACCACATGGACCGCCGGCACTTTTTCACAATTCATCCCGCCTACGAATATTCCGGTGGCGATGGAGATTCACGCCGACCACCGCGTGCTGCTCGTCACCATGCTGCTCTCGCTCTTCACCGGAATTGTTTTCGGCGTACTGCCTGCCTGGCGAGCTTCCGATCTTGCGCCGATCTCCGTCCTGAAAGAAGATTCCGGCAGCGTTTCCGGCGGCCTGCATCGCGCGCGCCTTGCCAGCGTTTTGGTCGTCGCGCAGATTTCGCTGTCGCTCTTTTTGCTGGTCTGCGCCGGCCTGTTTATTCGCAGTTTTCGCGCGGCGCAGAATCTGAATCCCGGCTTCAATCCAGATCGCGTGCTGATCACTTCCTACAGCCTTTTCCCGTCCGGCTATAACCGCGAAACCGGCACCGAATTTCATCGTCAGTTGCTGGCTAAAATTTCTGCCTTGCCCGGCGTGCAATCCGTTTCGATCGCGGATTGGGTGCCCCTCGGTTACACCACCAGCGGCACCACCGTGAATCCGGAAGGATATGTCCCGCAGCCGCACGAATCTATGGGCATCGCCGAAGCCGGAGCCGGCCCCAATTATTTGCGCACCATGCAGATTCCTCTCGTCGCAGGCCGCGATTTTACCGAGCAGGACACCGCGACTTCTCAGCCCGTCGTAATCGTCAACCAAGCGTTCGTGAATCGCTACTGGCCCAACCAGGACGGCGTGGGCAAGCGCGTGAACGCGGACGGCGTATGGCGCACCGTTGTCGGCGTGACGCGCACCGGCAGTTATTATTCTCTGCGCGAAAAATCGCTGCCTTTTATATATTTGCCCATCCTGCAGGATTATTCCGAGGAAGTGACCATTCACGCGCGCGTCGCAGGTGATCCGCTCACCTATACCGCCGCGGTGGAAAAAGCGGTGCACCAACTGAACGCCAATCTACCCGTGTACGACGAATCCACGCTGCAATCGCGCGTGCAAGTCGCCAGCACCGGCCAGCGCATTGCGGGGACGTTCGTCGGCGCGTTCGGTTTGCTCGCGCTGGTTCTTGCTGCGGTGGGAATTTACGGTGTGATTGCGTACACCACGCGCCAGCGCACCCATGAAATCGGCCTGCGCATGGCCTTGGGTGCGCAGACCACGGACGTATTTCGCATGGTGCTGGGCAACGGCCTGCGCCTGATCGTCGCGGGCTTGGCCTGCGGCCTGGTTCTGTCACTGGTGCTGACGCGTTTTCTCCGCACGGTGCTCTTCGGCGTCGGCGCCACAGACGTCATCACCTTCGCTGCAGTCGGCCTGCTGCTAAGCGCCGTCGCCCTGCTCGCCTGCTACATCCCCGCGCGCCGCGCCATGCGCGTGGATCCCATGGTTGCTCTGCGCTACGAGTAGCGATGGCCTCACGCGCTGATTTTTAGCACGGCGCGAAACCGCACCGTGCCGTCCATCATGGCGTTGTACGCTTCGTTCACTTTTTCCAGCGGAAAAACTTGCGTCATCGGACGCACGCCCGTGAGCGCGCTGAAGCGCAGCGTATCCTGCGAATCAATCGAGCTGCCCGAGTACCATCCGCGCACTGCGGCGCGGCTGAATACCGCCGTGAGCGGATTCACCTGGATCGCCGAATCGGGCACGCCGAGCACCATCAGCTTGCCGTCGATTCCCAGGCCGCCAAACGCCGTGGACATTGCGTCGGCGCTGGTGGCGGTTGCAAGGATCGTCTTCGCGCCGCCCAGTTTGAGCAGTTCAGCTGCGACGTCCTGCTTGTCGCTATCAATGTATACGTGCGCGCCAAGCTTCTTCGCCAGCTCGGCTTTGTCCGCGCCGCGCGCGATCGCGACGGTCTTGAAACCGCCTTTTGCCGCGAACTGCACGCCGAGATGTCCCAGCCCGCCGATCCCCAGCACTGCGACTACTTCACCCGGGCCGACTCCCGAATTGCGCAGGGAATTGAACGTGGTCACGCCTGCGCACATCAGCGGCCCCGCATCCACCGCCGAGACTTCGTCCGGAATCAGCGCCAGCGTCACCGCCGGAGTCACCATGTACTCCGCGTAGCCGCCGTCGCGCGAAATGCCTGTGACTTGGCGGTCAATCAGGCACAAACCGAAATTTCCGCGGCGGCAGGAATCGCAGTAGCCGCAGTGGCCGCCGTACCAGCCCACTCCGACGCGGTCGCCAAGCTTCCAGCCTTTGACGCCATCGCCGATTGCGTCCACCACGCCCGCGACTTCGTGCCCTGGAATGCGCGGATAGGCGATATTGGGGAACAGACCGTCCTTGGTGAGCGAATCGCTGTGACAAACTCCGCAAGCTTGCACCTTGATCCGGACTTCGCCTGGTCCAGGTTGCGGAATATCGCGTTCGACGATTTCAAACGGGCCCTTGGCTTTTGGAACTTGAACTACGCGCATTTTTGCCATGGTTCCTCCGTGGGGATTGGGATTGTGCCTGTGCTGGTTTCATCGCAGCCGCTTAGTGTGATGCTCGGGAGCGCCGCTTCGCTTCTAATATATTCTGACGTCGCGCGTGTGCCCGCGTTGACAGCACCGGACCCGCATGTTAGTTTCCGCGACGGCATGAATTCAACAAAATCCCCCAGCGCGCGCAAGCGCATCGCCGTGATTCCCGGCGACGGCATCGGCAAAGAGGTAATTCCTGAGGCTGTAAGAGTTCTCAACGCTGCGGCCACGTCCGGAAGCCGCGAAGTTACCCTCACCGAATTTGATTGGGGTGCTGACCGCTACCTGCGCGACGGCACCACGCTGCCGGCAGACGCCGTAGAAATGTTGCGGCGTGATTTCGACGCCATTTTACTAGGCGCTATGGGTGATCCGCGCGTTCCCACGAACATTCACGCGGCTGATATTTTGCTGGGCCTGCGCTTCAAGCTTGATCTTTACGTCAACGCGCGCCCCTGCGTGCTGTTCGACAAACGTTTCACTCCGCTGAAAGACCGCGCCGAAAAAGATGTGAACTTCATGGTTTTTCGCGAGAACACCGAGGGCCTGTACGTGGGCATGGGCGGAAACTTCAAGAAGGGAACTGGCGACGAAGTCGCCATTCAAGAGGATCTCAACACGCGCAAAGGCGTCGAGCGCATTATTCGCTATGCATTCGAGTTTGCAAAAAACCGCGGCCTGCAGCGCGTGTGCATGTCCGATAAATCAAACGCCCTGACGTTTGGACATGACCTGTGGCAGCGCGTATTCAAGGAAGTTCGCGCGGAATATCCGAGCATCGAGTCCAGCCATCAGTACATTGATAACCTGCTGATGCAGATGGTGCGCGACCCCTCGCAATTCCAGGTGATCGTCACGTCCAATCTTTTCGGTGATATCGCGAGCGACCTGGGCGCGCAACTCGCCGGCGGCCTGGGCCTGGCGCCCTCGGGCAACATCCACCCGGGGAGAGTCTCGCTGTTCGAGCCGGTGCACGGCTCGGCGCCAAATATCGCCGGTAAAGGGATCGCCAATCCCATGGGCGCGATCTTGACGGTCGGGATGATGTTCGAGTTTCTGGGCTGGCAGCCGGAAGCGCAGGCGATAGACAAGGCAGTGCGCGCCGCGCTGAAGGAAGGGAAAACCCCGGCCGAACTTGGCGGAACGCTCACCACGCGCGAAGTCGGAGACTGGGTCGCAAACGCCGTCGCTAAATCCGGTGCCCCGAATTAATTTAAAACATGAATGTCCTGATCGCGTGCGCCGTAGGGACAAGCGCAGAGAAGTACATTCTTAATGTATTTCTTTAACTCACCCACCGCAAATTAGCCGCTGATTTTAGCGCGAACCCGAGCGGTTTTCAGCACTCCAAGGATTGCCTCACCAATTATTTCACCGATGGATCCGCTTGCTGGAATGTTCCGGGCGCGAGATTCGTCTTTACCGTAATCTTCTGCTTGGCCAACAAAGTCACGTCTGTCTCGAACGGCTGATAACCCACCAAATCAATCTTGATGTGATGCTTTCCCGGCGCGACGAGCATTCCGCGACCTGCGCCGCGGAACTGGTTCACGGTGCCAGCAAAATGGCCGTCAACGAAAACCGCCGCTCTGTCTGGCGTAACTTCCAGTTTGATCTCGCCAGTGACCTTGGGGAAATCGGCGTTCGGGTTTCTCTGCATTGTTACCGCGATAATCGTCTTCTTTCCGGGCTCTGCCACGATCTTCTGCGTCAGTTCGAAGTAGCCGGTCTGGCGCAAGGAAATCTCGTGCTCGCCCGGCAGCAGCAGGATCTTCTTGTCGCCCTTCAGCTCGTCTACGTAGCCGACATACTGCCCGTCCACCCAAACGCCGGCGGTTTTGTCCGGTTTCTTTGATGCCGTGAACCCGAGTTCGCCCATGACCTGATTGCCGCTGGACTGATTCTGAGCACGTAACAGCAGCGGGAAGAGAAACGCACTGACTAAGATCGCCGCGCTCAAGACCACCGCCAGCGGGCCGCGTTCTGCAAAACGAAAATTGCCAATCGCCATTCCATGCCTCCCTAGATGAAGTCGAAAAATTTCCGCACAAAATAACGTCGGGCCGGAAACCGCTACCATTCTAGTCTTCTTCGAACGAATGGAAGCGATTTTATGCACGCAAGATAATATTTTCCCGAATGAAGGAATTACTTTATGTGTTGTGGCGAGCGATTTGCATCAATCAAAGCTCGAATTGTCGGCGCACCGACGCCGATTCGCAATTGGGCTTAAAGCAATGATTACAGTTCGCGCAGTGCGATCGAGATCGGCCGCCGCGCCGCGCGAATCGCAGGCGGCACACCCCCGACTACTCCCATCAGCAGCGCGAAGAGAATGCCAACCGCGAGCAGCAGAGGCGTGATCTGGAACGCGAACGCCACGTGCGAAAAGGTCTGCATGTTCATAGTGCCGGTGGTGTACCCGTTGAGCTTCAGCACAGCGAGGCAGCCGATCACTCCGCCGACGAACGCGATCATGAGCGCCTCGAAGACGAACGACAGGACAATGCTTATCTGCGTAAACCCAATGGCACGCATGGTGGCGATTTCGCGCGAGCGCTCCGACACCATCGCATACATGGTGTTAAGCGCGCCGATTACGGCGCCGACGCCCATGATCAAGACGACCAAGCCGCCGAGAACCGAAATCAGGGTGGTCAGAACCTGCGACTGCCGGGCGTAATACTCGACCTCATGGTCTACTTGAACTGTCAGTTTCGGGTCGGCGGTGACGGCATCTTTGAATTGATTGAATGCGCTTGCCGATGTGAGGCGCACGGTGACGGACTGATAGAGATTCTCCGGGCGCTTGTACACCTGATTTAACACACGGCTATCGGCCCAGACTTCGGAGTCGAAGGAGCTGCCGCCGGCGTCGAACACGCCGACGACTTTCCACGTCTGACCGCCGAAGGGAACTGAGTCGCCCAGCGCGAGGCCCTCGTACGTCGAAGGCACGTTCTTCCCAACCACCAGTTCGGCTAGGCCGGGTTCGAAGAAGCGGCCCTCGGCGAGCTTCACACTGGGACGAACCTTCAAAACAATCGGCGAGACGCCGCGGATTTGCACGTTGGCGTTCGTGCCGGTGCTCTTCAGATTGAAACCAGCGATGAGAACGGCCTCGGGGCTGACGAGGGGCTTCCCATCCGCGTGGGCCACGCCCGGCTCGTTTTCGATAGCCTGCACTTGATCGAGCGCGACGGAGCCATCGAGCTCGGCGGAGGAGCCGACCCTGCGGATCAGGACGTTCTCGGGCGAGCCGGAGTTCACCAGAGTGGCGCGGAAGCCGTGCGCCAGCGCGAGCATAGCGATGAATACGCCGACGGTGCCGGCGATGCCCAAAACGGCGGCCACGGCGGTGAGCCAGCGAACTTTCATGCTGCGCAAGTTGTAGACGATAGGAACCGCCATGAACTAAGCCCTCCGCAGCGCGTCAACCACGCGCAGCCGCATCGCATTTGTCGCCGGGATAATTCCGGCCATCATTCCGATTCCGAGCGCGGCCGCGATTCCCAGGATGATCGCCGAAATCGGCAGAATGAAGCTGTAAAGAACTCCGCCGGTGGGATCGCCGCCGAGGGTCATTAATTTTGCGAGAAGAATTCCGACGATTCCACCAATCAGCGCAATCGTCAGTGATTCCGCGAGCACGATGAACAGCACGAAGCGGTCGGAGAACCCGACAGCTTTCATCACCGCCAGCTCGCCCATGCGCTCACGCACAGACAACGCCATGGTGTTGCCCGTCACCAGCAAGAGCGTGAAAAACACCACACCGCCGATTGCCATAATCAGGAATTCGATGTTGCCGGCCTGCTTCACCCAGGAGGCGGTCATGGCCGCAAGCGTCTCGCTCTTGGTTTCGAAAGGGGAATTGGCGAACTGATCGTCTATGGCTTTGATGATGCGCGGCGCGTCGTCGGGATTCGTTAGCGAGACCGTGTACCAGCCGATCTGGCCCTTGCCGAAAGTGCGGCGCTCCTCGAGATATTTGTCGTGCAGCCAGAATTGCGTCAAGTCGACGCCGTCCTTGGGATTGTCGTAGATGCCGTCAATATTGAACTCCCACGCGCCACCGTAGATCGGCGCCTGCAGCGGAACACGATCGCCGAGTTTCCAGCCAAAGCGTTTCGCGGTGCGCGCGCCGACGATGGCGCCCTCGCGATCGTTCACGAATTTCTGCCATTGGTCGTCGGGTACCGCCAGCTCCGGAAAAACCAGCCGCTGCGTCTCGGGATCAATGGCGAAACTTGCGAAGAAATTCTTCGGGTCCTGATAGATGCCGCCAAACCAGGTCTGCGCGGTGACATACTTCACGCCGGGGATGCGTTCGATCTGCGCTTTGTATGAAAGCGGCAAGGGCTGAATGATCGAGACTTTGTTGATGACCATCAGACGATCCACACCGATTACGTCGAGATTTCCGCTGAATGCCCCGTGGATGATCGCGAGAAAGCCGAAAAGGAAGACCGCGACAGCGAACGAGCCGACGGTCAGGAAGGTGCGCAGCTTCTTGCGCGAAAGATTCGCAAAAATGAGCGGGAGATATTTCACGCGAGGCTCCCGACGCGGCCAGCTTCGACCAACACGCCTTTGTTGAGGTGAAGTGTTGCTTGAGCTCTTTCGGCGGCCATGGGATCGTGCGTGACCATTAGAATGGTCTTGTTGTGTTCCTTGGAGAAGCGCGTCAATAGTTCAAGTATTTCATCAGCACTCTTGCGATCGAGGTCGCCGGTAGGCTCGTCGCAGAGCAGGAACGTAGGATCGGCGACGATGGCGCGGGCGATAGCCACACGCTGCTCCTGCCCGCCAGAAAGCTGCCGCGGATAATGGTTGATGCGGTCCGCGAGGCCGACAATCGCGAGCGCTGCTTCAACGTGCGTGCGGCGCTCGGACTTCGAAAGCTTGGTGAGCAGCAGCGGCAGCTCGACATTCTGGAAGGCGGTGAGCACCGGGATCAAGTTGTACATCTGGAAGATGAAACCGACGTGGCGCGCGCGCCATTCGGTGAGCTTGCCGCTGGACATGTGGGTGATCTCATCGCCAGCGACGGTGATGCTGCCGTGGGAGGGAACGTCGAGGCCGCCGAGCAAATTGAGCAAAGTGGTCTTGCCGGAGCCGCTGGGACCCATGAAGGCGACAAATTCGCCCTGGTCCACGTCGAGATTCAGGCCCTGCAGGACGTCAATTTCCTCGCCGCCGCGTTTGTATTTCTTATCGAGGCCGCGGATCTTGATGAGGCTGTTTGCGCTGCCACTGCCATCCACTCGGACCATTCTGCGCGCTCCTATTTCTTGATCTGAATTGCTTCACCATCATGTAAATCCGCGGGACCTTTGACGACGACTGTGTCGCCCGCCACCAGGCCCGCCATAATTTCGGCGTCGCTGCCGCGCGCATTGCCCACGGAGACGGCGCGTCGCTCCAGTTGATTGTCCTTCACAAGGAAAACGATCTTGCGGCCACTTTCGTCACGCACCGCGCCGGAAGGAATCAGCGCCGCGGGCGCGACGCCTGTCGGCTTGTCTGGCTCGCTGCCGAGGAAAGTAACTTTGATGCCCATATCCGGCAAAATCCTCGGGTCCAACTTTAAGAATGAAATGCGAACCTTTACCGTAGCTTTCTGGCGATCGGCGGTGGGAATCACCGTGCGAACTTTTGCAGGGATCTGCCAATCGGGATAAGCGTCGAGAACCGCAGTGACCGGCTGGCCGGGCTCAACGCGCGCGATGTACGCTTCGTTGACGTCCACTTCAATCTCGTTGGAGTTCATGTCCACGATGGTAGAGACTCCGGTGCGCGTGAATCCTCCACCGGCGGAGATGGGCGAAATCATTTCGCCGACTTGCGCGTCTTTGGAAACCGCGATGCCGTCGAACGGCGCGCGAATCACGCAATTGTCCACCGCTTGCTGGGCTTCTGCGATGCGCGCTTCGGCGCCAGCTACTTGCACCTTAGTGAGCGCGATTTTGGCCTTTAGGCTATCCACGGCGGTGAGTGAGTTATCGAGGACCTCCTGACTCTGCACGCCCGCGGACTGCAGCTCTCTCGCGCGATGCAGCTCGATCTCCGCATTCTTCAACTGCACTTCGAGATCGGCGATTTGCGCGCGGGTGGAGTTACGGTCAGCGACGGCGGATTCGAGGGCGCGCTTGGCGTCGGCATCATCGAGCGTCGCAAGGATTTGGCCTTCCTTTACATGCATGCCTTCGTCGAAGAATACGCCGGTCACGCGTCCCGTGATTTTCGCGGCGACCGTGGCGCGGCGGCGCGGGGTGACGTAGCCGCTGGCGTTGAGCAGGGCAGGGCGCCCAGTAGCTGCTTTTTGCGCGACAGCAACTTCGACGACGGGCTTCTGGTCGCGGAAGGCGAGCGCAGCTCCTGCGATGAGCGCCAGGACCACGAGCGACACGACGACAAGGCCCCAGCGCTTGCCGCGCTTATTACTGGTGCGCTGGGTCTTGTCTATGCGCAAGGCGCTGAGGTCAGGTTTGGCTGGTTGCGACGACATGGACATGTACGGCCGGTGCTCCTTCGTTTGAGCGTCAGGACTACAAACTCTACTACGCGCGGCGGGCTGCGGAAATAACGTCATGCCCGCGCGACGAACCGCGTATGCACATTGTATCTTGGCTTCGCACCGTAGGGGAGCTAGTTTCGGAGTGCCAATCCCGTGCCAAGTCATGGATGCGCTGGCTGCGATGGGGATGCAACGCGACGCGAACTCAGGCTTCCGCGCACACCCTAACGGGATACTTAAACATCTCCTCACAGATAGAACGCGAGCAGACGCGAAAGGTCACTCGGATTCTTTCACCTGGCGGTAGTCCGTCACGCGGATGGTGCTACTCGCGATGCTTCAAGTAAACATTGAGGTGTTGCTGGCGGCATTGAACGCTTGAATAATTTTGACGTTTTCCTTTAGCGGCGTTGCGCGAGGAATTCAACGATCGCTGGAGTTGTCGGCTGGGCGACGAATCAGAAGCGCGCAGAACCTCGAGTACTAAGTGACATTATAAATGCGATGAGCATGCCGAGTAGAAATCCGCCAACGTGCGCCCACACGGCGATTCCGCCGGGGGCGGACCCTCCGGTGGTGCCGAGCGACCCGATGGCGTTGAGGAATTGCATGGCGAACCACAAGCCGATAAAGACCAGCGCGGGGACTCGGGCGCGAAACCACAGGATGAATAAAGTGAACAGCGTGGATATTTGCGAGCTGGGGAAGAACACGATGTAGGCGCCGAGCACTCCGGAGATTGCGCCACTGGCCCCGAGCGATGGAATGTGCGAGCCCCAGGAGAAGAGAGTTTGCGCGACGCTGGAGCCGATTCCGCAGACGAGATAAAACAGCAAGTAGGCGATGGGGCCCATGCGGTCTTCGACGTTTGCGCCAAAAATCCACAGAAACCACATGTTGCCGATGATGTGCAGCCAGCCTCCGTGCAGAAACATGCAGGTGAAGAGCGGAAGGAAGGCCTGTTGCAGCGTGTAATGGCTCCCGGCCAGGGCCATCTGAATTTTGTAGGGTACCACGCCGTAGGTCATTATGAAGGCGTCGGCAGCGTGCGGTGGCAATGAAAACTGATAGAGAAATACGATGGTGTTCGCGAGGATCAGGAGCAGCGTGACCGCGGGGAAGGAACGGCGCGGCGTCAAATCTTGCAGAGGGATCACGCGGTGGTTCCCTCGCGTGCCGTGATTTTCGGATGCGTGCTGGACATCTATAGAACTGTATCGGACGGCGCGGCGATTTCAAGAGGCAATGATGATCAGCGCAACGGCGAGGAAATAAAAGTCTAAAGTCGCGCGCGAAGTTCGTTTTGCAATTGCGCCGGATGCCGCGCTGTGATAAAAAATTTTGTTTCGCATGCACGCGGTTGAGCGCAGTGGGGTGTGGTTCCAAGATTGGCGGAACGAATCGCCCCGTAGGGCAACGGCGCGCCGGCATACTGATGCCAGTTCACGAATCCGAGGCGATCATCCTGCAGAGTTATCCGCTAGGCGAAGCCGACCGGCTGGTCAGCTTTCTTTCGCGTTCGATGGGCCGCGTTCGCGGCGTGGCTTCCGGCGCGCGACGCACCAAAAGCCGTTTTGGCTCGACGCTGGAGCGGCTTTCGCATGTGCATATCTGGTTCTACGAGAAGGAAAATCGCGAGTTGGTGCGGATTAACCAGTGCGAGCTGGTCGAATCGTTTCTGGATGCGTTTCGCGATTACGGATCCGGGGTGGCGCTGGCGATTTTGAGCGAAGTGACGGAGACGGTGCTGCCGGACCACGAGCCTTCCGACGCCAATTTTCGCTTGCTGCTGCTGGTGGCGCAAAACATTAAGAAGTCCGGCAAGCCAGAATTGCCGCTGGCTTATTTTGTGCTGTGGACGGTGAAACTCGGCGGGTGGCTGCCGTCGCTCGATGCATGCGCACGCTGCGGACGGACGCTGGATGCCAGGGAGGCGGCTTATTTTTCGCCCAGTGCTTCGGCGATCTCCTGCAGTAAGTGCCGCAGGCCGGGGATGCGCACGCTTTCGCCCACGGTGTTGGCTGCGGCTCGCAAGATGCTTGGCGAACGGCTGGACCGGTTGAACGAAGGAATGATTCCGCCGCGCGCCGCGCGCGACCTGAGCGATGTTATGCTCGACGTCATCGAACATCAAATTGACCGCAAGCTGAAATCGCGGGAACTTCTGGAGTCGTTAGCGTGAAGAAGCACGTGAAGAAAATTGCGGACGCGAAACCTGCGGCGAAGCTTGTGAAGGGCTTGAGCTTTCAGGACCTTCTATTAAAGCTTGAAGAATACTGGACGCGGCGCGACTGCATACTTCAACAACCGTATGACGTTGAAGTCGGCGCCGGCACGATGCATCCGGAGACTTTTCTGCGGGTGTTGGGGCCGGAGCCTTATCGCGTGGTTTATGCGCAACCAAGCCGCCGCCCTGCGGACGGCCGCTATGGCGAAAATCCCAACCGGCTTTACAAGCACACGCAACTTCAAGTGATACTGAAACCCGCGCCTGCGGATGTGCAGGATTTGTATCTCGAAAGCCTCGCTGCCGTGGGGATCAATTTAAAGGAACATGATATTCGGTTTGAGGAAGACAACTGGGAATCGCCGACTCTGGGCGCATGGGGAATTGGCTGGCAGGTGCTGCTGGACGGGCAGGAGATTACGCAGTTCACTTATTTCCAACAGAGCGGCGGGCAGAATCTGGATCCGATCTCGGTGGAGCTGACATACGGCTTGGATCGGATTGCTTCGTACCTGCAGGGCGTGGACAACGTTTTCGATGTGCGCTGGTCGGAGACGGTGACTTACCGGCAGGTGCGGCTCGCCGAGGAACAGCAATTTTCGGCGTACAGCTTCGATCACGCGGATGCGGTATCCACGCGGAAGCAGTTTGATCTGGCGGAAGCGGAGTCGGCGCGGCTGCTGGCAGCTTATGCCGCGCTGAAAGGGCCGCAGAAGAAGGGTTTTCCGATCTTGCAGGCGTACGATCTCTGTTTGAAATGTTCGCACCTCTTTAATTTGCTCGATGCGCGCGGGGCGATTTCGGTGACGGAGCGGGCGGCGATGATCGCGCGCGTGCGGAAGCTGGCGATTCGCGTGGCTGCGGCTTGGCTGGAGCAGACTGCCGGCGCGGCGCCGGATGCGGCGAAGGTGGTCGCATGATGGTGAAGGCGGCTGCGGCGGCGGGCGGAAAAGCGCGCGGGGATTTTTTATTTGAGATCGGGTGCGAAGAGATTCCGGCCGGAATGATCTTGAAGGCATCGCAGGAACTTAAAGCATTACTTCAAAAGCAATTTCTTGCGAACGGATTGCTGGAAGAAAAATCCGCAGAGAGTTCAATCGAAACTTTCGGCGCGCCGCGGAGATTGGTGGCGATTGCGCGCGGCGTGCGCATGCGGCAGGAAGATGTGACGCGCGAAATTACCGGCCCGCCGAAATCCGTGGCGTACGACCAGGTCGGCGAGCCGACACGCGCGGCGATGAGTTTTGCGGAGAAGCAGGGAATTCCTGTATCGAAGCTGAGCATCGTGAATACGCCGAAGGGCGAATATCTTTCTGCGAAACAAGTGGTGATCGGCAGGCCCGCGGTAAAGATACTTGGGGAAGCGCTGCCTCAAGTGATCCAGGAAATTTCCTGGCCGCGTTCGATGTACTGGACCGGCGCGCACGGACCGCGCTTCATCCGGCCGATTCGCTGGATTGTGGCGCTGCTGGATGGCAAGGTGATTCCGTTTTCGTTTGCGGGAGTGGCGGCCGGGAATCATACCGACGGGCATCGGTTCCTGGGCAAGAAAAATATCCCGGTGAAAAGTCCGGCGGATTATGAAGCGAAGTTAAAGAAAAACTTTGTATTGTGCAGGCCTTCTGTGCGTGAGAGCAAAATCGCGACGGAGATCCGCGCGCTAACCAGCCGCAGAGGATTGCACACTCACGAAGATAAAGAGCTACTTGAGCTGGTGGCATATCTCAACGAATACCCGAGCGTCATCGTAGGAGATTTTGATCCAGTTTATCTGGCGCTGCCGGACGAGATCCTGCTGACGGTCATGCGGGATCATCAGAAATATTTTGGATTGGAATCGCGCAATGGTGAACTGGCTCCGCATTTCCTGGCGGTGATCAACCTGCCGAAAGATCCCAAAGGACTGGTTTGCACAGGGCACGAGCGAGTGCTGCGCGCGCGATTCGCAGACGCGCAATTTTTCTGGCAGACGGATCAAAAAATAAAACTCGGCGACTATCTGCCGAAGCTGGCGGCGGTGACGTACGAATCGCGGCTGGGGAGCTACGGAGACAAAGTCGCGCGTATGCGTTCGCTGGCGCGATGGCTGGCGGAGCAGTGGTTCAGCGGCGGGGTGTCGCAGGCGGATGTGGCGGGCTCTGATCGCGCCGCGGAGCTTGCGAAATGCGATCTGGTAACCGGGATGGTGGGAGAATTTCCGGAGCTACAGGGCGTGGTAGGTGGGCTCTACGCGCGTGCGCAGGGCGAGCCGGATGATATCGCCTGGGCTGTTTACGACCATTACAAGCCTCTGGGCCTGGATGATCCGCTGCCGAGGAATTTGACTGGATGCGCGGTGGCGCTGGCGGACAAGCTGGATTCGCTGGTGGCGTGTTTCGCGGTAGGCGCGGTGCCCACAGGTTCCAGCGACCCGTTCGCGTTGCGTCGCGCGGCGCAAGGCATCGTGAAGATTATTCTCGAACGAAAACTGCCTATGTCGCTTTCTGCCGCGATTTCAGCTGCGGCTAAAGCGCTAAAGGAGAACGCGCCAAGGATTGACGCGTCGGAGGCGGTACAGAAGCAGGTGTTGGATTTCATGCTGGAACGGGCACGCTATATCCTGCGCGAGCGGCGCGGGTTCGCATACGACGAAATCAATGCGGCGTTTGCGGCGGGCGCCGACGATCTGGTGGATGCTGTGGACCGCGTCGCTGCGGTGAAGGCCATCCGCAACATGAAGAATTTCGTGCCGCTGACGGCTTCGTTCAAGCGGATTCGAAATATCCTGGAGAAGTCGGCGGCGGGAATTGACAAGTCGCAGCTGACGGTGAAGACCGATCTGCTGTGGGAGCCGGCCGAACGCGATTTGTATAACGCCGCGCAACAAATCGGCGGGGAAGCCACCATCAAGAAAAAGGCGAGGAAGTATCGCGAGGCGCTGGAGGCGATTTCCGGGTTGCGTCCGGCGGTGGATTTATTTTTCGACAAGGTTCTAGTGATGGTTGAGGACCAGAACGTGCGCCGGAATCGCGTGGCATTGCTCGCCGGGCTACTTAAAGAATTTTCTACGATTGCGGATTTTTCGGAACTGGGCGGTGAGGAAGCGAAGTAATTTCTGAAGTCGCGGCGAGCGCTTTGAAGTGCAGGATGAATTGTCGGAACGCCGACAGATTTTGTTCAAGTGTTTGGTGAGAGAGTTCTGACCGATTACCTCTCATACATTTCCTCGCGAACTTAAAGCGAGTCTTGAGGCCAAAAATGAAATACGTGTATTTCTTCGGAGCGGGCAAGGCAGACGGCACAGGCGACATGCGGGATCTTCTGGGCGGCAAGGGCGCGGGACTCGCGGAGATGACTCGTATCGGGCTGCCGGTGCCGGCGGGGTTCACGATCACCACCGAGACTTGCGATTATTTTTTGACGCACGGCCGAAAATATCCCTCGGAGCTACGCGCGCAGGTGGCGAAAAACATCACTCGGCTGGAAAAACTCACCGGAAAGAAGCTCGGAGATGACAAAGACCCGTTGCTGGTGAGCGTGCGGTCCGGTTCGGCGCGTTCCATGCCAGGAATGATGGAGACGATTCTGAACCTGGGGCTCAACGACCGCGCAGTGCAAGGCCTGGCGCGCGCCACAAAGAATGAGCGATTCGCATATGACGCGTACCGGCGATTCGTGCAGATGTATTCGTCTGTGGTGATTGGGCTTCCCAAGGAGGATCTGGAGCACCGCCTGCGCGCGCTGAAACAGTCTTTGAATGTGAAGGATGATACGGAAGTCAGCGCCGACGGCTGGCGAAAACTTGTGGGGGAATACAAGGCTTACTACAAAGAGAAGACCGGAAAGGCGTTTCCGGATGACCCGCAAGAGCAGCTATGGGGAGCGATTGGTGCGGTGTTCGATTCGTGGATGGGCGAAAAGGCGGTGACGTACCGGCGCGTGGAGAAAATCACGGGCCTGCTGGGAACGGCGGTAAACGTGGTGCAGATGGTGTTCGGGAATACGGGCGACAGCTCCGGGACGGGAGTTTGTTTTACGCGCGATCCGTCCACGGGCGAAAAAACTTTCTTCGGAGATTTTCTGCTCAACGCGCAGGGCGAGGATGTGGTGGCGGGAATCCGCACGCCGATGCCGTTGCGAGAAATGGCCAAGCGCATGCCGAAGGTATATCCGCAACTGGAGCGCGTGCGGCAGACGCTGGAGAAACATTACCGCGACATGCAGGATCTGGAATTTACGGTGGAGAACGGCAAGCTGTACATGCTGCAGACGCGCACCGGGAAGCGTTCGCCATCCGCGGCGTTTCAGATTGCCGTGGATATGGTGAACGAGAAGCTGATCAAGGTTGAAGAAGCACTTGAACGTATCAAGCCGGAAGACGTGGAGCGGCTTTTCTATCCGGTGATTGATCCGAAGATGTCGCGCACAGAACTCGCGAGCCGTTTACTAGTGACGGGAAATAACGCGGTGCCGGGAGCAGCAGTAGGCAAAGCTGTCTTCACCGCGCAGGAAGCAGAGGAGTGGGCGGCGCGCGGCGAGAAAGTGATCTTAGTTCGGCACGAAACCAGTCCCGAGGATGTGGGCGGGATGTTCGTCGCGCAGGGAATTCTGACGGCGACGGGCGGCAAGACCAGCCACGCGGCAGTGGTGGCGCGGGGATGGGGTAAGTGTTGCATCGTGGGTGCGGAGAAACTGGATATTGATCTGAAGAAGAAGACGATTCAGGCGAATGGGCGCACAGTGCGTGAGGGCGAGTGGGTCACGCTCGATGGCGGAGACGGCTCGGTGTACACCGGGCAAATCGAGCTGGTGCGTCCGGAACCGCCTAAAGCTTTCGCCACATTGATGTCCTGGACGGATAAAGTTCGCCGGCTGGGCGTGCGCACTAATGCGGACACGCCGCATGATGCGCGAGTGGCGCGCGAAATGGGCGCCGAGGGTATCGGGTTGTGCCGCACCGAGCACATGTTCTTCAAGGATTTCGAACATCCTGAAAAGAGCATCGAGCGCCAGCAGGCCATTCAGGAAATGATTCTGGCTGAGGAACCTGGGGCACGCCGGGCGGCGCTCGCGAAGCTCCTGCCGTTCCAGCGCCGGGATTTCATCGGAATCTTCGAGGCGATGAAGGGACTGCCGGTGACGATTCGCTTGGTTGATCCACCGCTGCACGAATTTGTTCCGCACGATCCGGCAAAACAAGCGGAGCTGGCGAAGAAGATCGGAATTTCCGCCGAGGCTGTGGCGCGTCGTGTGGAACAATTGCGCGAAGCAAACCCGATGCTGGGGCACCGGGGCTGCAGGTTATGCATTACATATCCGGAAATTCTGGATATGCAAGTTCAGGCGATTATTGAGGCAGCGATTGATTGCCAGAAGCGCGGCATTAAAGTGTTGCCTGAGATCATGCATCCTCTCGTTCTGGATAAAAAAGAATTGAAAATTCTGGAGCAGCAGACGCGTAAAGTTGCCGATGAAATTATTTCCCGATCTAAAGTGAAACTTGAATATATGGTAGGTACGATGATCGAATTGCCGAGGGCAGCTTTGTTAGCGGACCAGATTGCGGAGGTCGCTGAATTCTTTTCATTCGGCACGAACGACCTGACGCAGACGACGATGGGGCTTTCGCGCGATGACGCGGGGCGGTTCCTTCCGGAATATGTGGATGAGCGGAAGGCGGCGATCTTCAAGGAAGACCCGTTCCAGACGCTGGACGTCGAAGGCGTAGGCCTGTTGATTGAATGGGCGATCGCGCGGGGGCGCAAGACGAGGCCGAAGCTGAAGATCGGAATCTGCGGGGAGCACGGCGGGGATTCGGAAAGCGTGAAATTCTGCCATCGCGTGGGGATGGATTATGTGAGCGCTTCGCCATTCCGCGTGGCGATAGCGAGATTGGCGGCGGCGCAGGCGGTGATCGAGGGGAAGAAGGTTACGAAAGCGAAGCGTTGATCGCGATACGCGGCTCGGCGGCAGACCCGGTTTAGCCGCAGAGAGCCAGAGGCCGCAGAGAACGCTGTTCGGGCGAGGAGATCACCATTTCGCCAGCAAAACTACCGGCGACGGATGGGCGGCCGCTGATCATCGGGATTTGCGGCGGCACGGGATCGGGCAAGACGACGATCACGCGGCGAATTATCGAAGCGCTATCGGAAACAAACGTAGTGGTGCTGCAGCAGGATAATTACTATCGCGATTACCCCGAGTTGTCCCTCGCAGAACGCGTTAAGGTAAATTTCGACCACCCCGATTCCATGGATACGCCGCTGCTGGCGGAGAATGTGCGGCAGTTGCGCGCGGGCCAGGCGATCGAACGGCCTACCTACGATTACGCCAATTTTCAACGCATGAAGGGAACTGTGCGAATCGAGCCGCATGCGGCGATCATCGTGGAAGGGATTTTGATTTTTGAGAACAAGACGCTGCGCGATTTGCTGGACATCAAGATTTTCGTGGATACCGATGCGGATTTGCGCTTCATACGGCGCTTGGTGCGGGATATACGCGATCGCGGGCGCACGACGCACATGGTTGTTGACCAATACATGAAGACGGTTCGGCCAATGCACATGGAGTTTGTGGAGCCGTCGAAAAGGTATGCGGACGTGATCATTCCAGAGGGCGGCCACAACGACGTAGGAATTGACCTGGTGATACAGAAGATACGATCTCTGCTGCCGCGCCAGTCGAGTCAGCCGGGCCAGTCTGGCCAGTGAACGAAAATGGAGCCGCGAACGTATCAATATAGTAGAGCGATCGCAGTGGAGTGATTGCCGAGAAGGGGTAAGGAGATGCTCGTGAAATTCTTACTGTGGTGCATCCTGCTGGTATTGTGCTGGCCGCTGGCGTTGCTCGCACTGGTGCTGTATCCGATTGTGTGGCTGCTCCTGCTTCCGTTCCGCATTTTGGGAATTGCGGTTGACGGTGTTCTCGATTTGCTGCGCGGGATTTTGTTTTTGCCGGGAAGAATATTGCGTGGGCCGCGCAGCGCGTGACTCCGTTCGGGATGACATCTCGAGTGGTCATTCAAGTTTGAAGTTGAAGGTAGTTCGAGAGTTCATTTAGCCGTGGGCTGGCCGACAATTCGCGCGACTGTTTAGATTTTGCGTCCGGGACAGACTTTAAAGAAATGCGTTAAGCGCTACGCTTGGCACGCAGTTTGTGAACCGCGGAATCAGGGAAACTTTCAGTTTTGCTTTAAGGTTTAACGGCGGCTTGTTGGTCGGGCGTTTGCACCACGGTGGGGAATGCAGAAGGCGAATCTGTTGTCGGTGCGATTTGAGGTACGGGTTGAGCTGATAGCTTCGCCGCGGACTGGTCGGCGCCGGAAGCTCGCGCAACCCGGATCGGGATGTTGCCATCCACCAGGGCCGTATATTGGTCGGACGAAGCCGGGATCGCCGGCGCGCCTTTGTGGAATTCGGAGAGGAAGTAGGGATAGCCCGCGAATTTTCCGATGGTTGCTTTGGCGTTCTGCGCCACGGCAAAGTTCGCAGGGATGTGGTCTCCCGTCGCGGCGGTAATATCCTGCATGAACCACACCACCTGCCCGGAATTTCCCATGCTCGAGCGGCGAATCGCCATGATTCGCGCACGCGCCTCCGCGCCTCGGGGGAAAAGAGTCACGCCGTTCAGAGTGACGTCTTGAACCACAAACATTTCGACGATTGAGCCTTCTTGCAGATCCTCCGACGAGACATCGCCGCTTAATGCCACTTGTACGGCTGTTTGGTTGGGGATGCTGACTTCTACTGTTTGCGGCGCGTCGGCCGGCAGCGAAGAAAACGCGGCGGGCGCATGCATCATTGCCAGGATAATCCGGTCAGAAACTCCGGAAAGTTTTAAGCGATGGACGGCCGCGGGAGCCATATCGAAATCGCAGCGGGAGTGATCGAGCTTCGAGATGATGGCATCGGGGCTCACCTTCGCGCCCTGCATCTTCATCACATCCACGTTCGTGAGCAGCGGAGCGGATTCGCTGACGCGTGCGACCACGGGATGTTCTGTAGGCTGGTCGGGCTGCGCCTCCGGCTTCGGCCTTTCGGTCCAGCCGAAAGAGAAGATATTTTGCGGGGGAGGAGCGGTAGACGCGAGGTCGCTGTTCGGCACCCAGCCGAGCCTGCCGTCGGTGGTGCGGACCTGAGCGAAGTCGCCATCGTAGCCAGTGATCTCGAGGCTCTCGCCGCAATGCAGCTTTCCTAGCTCCTCGAACTTCTGCACTGATTTGTACAGCAGGATGTAGGAGTCGTAGGTTCCACAGTGTGCGAACGCGGGCGTGTTGGCCGGCGCGGATTGCGGCGCAGTCAGAAAGATTACCGCGAGAAATAAACCGTATTTCATTTAGCGTCCCCAAGCCGGCCCCAGGGAAGGTTGCTGTAGCCGGCATCCCTGGCCCCGAGTTGAGGCATTTTTTCTCTGGATGGGATTACGGGCAATAGTACTTTGAAACAGCTGGCAGTTCGTTTTGGTACAGGGCGCTTAACGTGAAGGCCTAATTAAGGATGAGCGAATCGCTGCGAAAGGTCGAGGCTTCGCGGTGAGAGCGTCGCAATGAGATCGCGTGAAATGGGAAGAAAGCTTATTTAAGTTGCACATTAGGTTGCGGGATTACGTCATTCGACGATCCCGCAGTCATCTTAAGTAACACTTCAGGTATGGGGCCACGGCGGGGCTTGCTGCAAAATCTACGTCGGCATCCTCAGGAAGAAGTACACGCCGAGAAAACCGAAAATGGCGTCGGGCGCCCAGGCGGCCAAAAGTGGGGGAAGCTGGCCGACCGAACCCATCGCTTCAAAGAGCGCGGCGGTGGTCCAATAAACGAGAGCGACGCCGACCGCGACAGCCAGACCGCCGACGGCGCCGCGCGTTCCAGTTAGGAAGGCAAACGGCGCGCCCAGAAACACGATGATCGCCGCAATCAGCGGAAAGGCAAATTTCTTCTGCCACTGTACGGAAAGCCGCGCGGTGTCAAAACCCGCCTGCCGCAATCCGCGGATGTAGTCTCCCAGTTGATGCCAGTTCATCTGATAGTACTGCTTGACCTCACGCCGAAAATAGCTAGGAGGTTCGGAAATCTCCGGGAGAGATTGCACTTTGAACGGGGTGTACTTGGACACCCTGCCTCCATCGAAATCGCGGATCCAGCCGCCGGTGAGGGCCCAGGTGTTTTCGGACTGCACCCAGGTGGCGCGTGTGGCGAACACGCGGCGGCGAATCTGGAAGGTCACCGGGTCCAGTTCGAAGACGCTCAATCCGCCGAAAAGATTCTGGTCGGGATCAAAGAGCTCGTAGTTATAGATTTTGCCGTTTTCTCCGAATATCCATTGATGCGCGGGCTGAAAGTACGTCTGCGCCGGGCGCCCCTTGATCTGGTTGCGCAGCGCGTCCTGGCGCTGATTGGCGTAGGGGAGAAAAGTATCGTCGAGGAGGAACATCCCACCGGCGAGCAGGCATCCGGCGAGGGTGAGGGGCAGAACCAAACGGTACAGACTCATGCCGCTCGCTTTGAATGCGATAACTTCGTTGTTTTTTGCCAGCACCGCCAGGGTGACGAGCGTCGCGACGAGAGTGGCGAGGGGCGCAAGCTGGTACATCATCAGCGGAACGAGATAGCGAAAATAATTCAGGACCATGGAAACGGGGATGTTATTTTTTGAGATGTCTCCGAGCAAGTCGAAGAGCGTGAAGGCGTCAAAAATAAGAATGAAGCCCGCGAGCAGAACTAGAAAGTAGTAGAAGAATTGCTGCAGCAGATAGACGTCGATCAGCATCGGAAAGGCCACCGCGTCGCCTTCGGGAACAACCTTACGAGCTTCGGCGTGGGTTATGACGCCGCGGCTCGCCACGTGCGCGCCGTTCGATATGGGAATCGGCGCGGCATCAGCCTCGCGCCGGGGCATCGGACGAGAACGCCGGAAGAAGGTATCGAGCCAGGCCAAGATGGGATTGGGTTTGCGGATAGTCTCAATACGGCGGAGAAAGAAAACCCCGAGGATCGCGCCGGCGACGTTTCCCGCCCAAATTCCCGCCCAGGGCGCGACGGAACCTTGCTGCGCCATGTGCGCGCCAGTAACGAAAAGAAAATAGTAGCCGCCGATCAGCACGAGTGTAAGGATCAAGCCGGCAGCGCGGCCACCGCGTCGCGGGCGGACGCCAATCGGAACGCCCAGGAGCGCGAACACGAGGCAGGCAGCGGGGAAAGCGATGCGGCGGTGGAATTCGACACGTGCGTCGCGCCAGTGCGGGCCGCGCTCGGCGAGAAGTTCGGAGATGGAGCGTTCGGAATCGGACACGGCCACATTTTTCGGACCGGCTGCCGGGCTGGAAATCTCGACGGGGATTTCGCTCTGGCCGAAAGTAGTGACGTTGTAGTGTTGAGGCTCGCGCGGGTCGTATTCGTGGGTGCTGCCGCTGCCGAGATGCAGTTCGAATTTGTTGTTTCCGGGGTCGGCAACCACCTGCGCGTCCTGAGCGATGGTCACGTTAGTGGCGGCGGATTCCTGGCTGGAGGATGCCAAAAACACACCGCGCCAGCGGGTGGCTGCGGCTTCCACGTCTTGCACGTATAATATAAAGTGCGGAACTTGTTCGTTGAAGACGCGCGGCTGGATCGCGTAGGGCGCCTGGGTGAGCAGCAGACGTTCTTCCAGGCGTTGCAGGGTGCGGATGGCCGCGGGGCTCAGCCAAAATGTGAGGACTAGAGTGCCAAGGCTGCAGGCCACCGCGACAAATCCGATGGGTCGCAGCAGGCGGCGCAGGCTGATCCCCGACGCGTGGAGCGCGACAATTTCGCTATCGGCGGAGAGGCGACCGAGGCCGATCAGCACGCCGACCAGCACGGCCATGGGAATGGTGAAGGCCAGGACGGGCGTCAGCGAGCAGAGAAAAATCAGCGCAACGGTGAAAATGCCGCCGGAATGGCGGACCACCAAATCCATCAGGCGAACAAGCTGGGGCACGAAGAAAACGAATGTGAAGACCGCAAGGCCAAGGATGGCGTGCGAGCCAACTTCGCGACCGATATATTTATCGAGCAGGCGCATGAGTGCGCATCGGGATTCTAGCATGGACGTTCGGAGCGTGCGGGCGAGTTCGGGTATGCGGCATCGGGATGGTCAAAAGGTTTAACACAGTTGTCGCAGAGAAAACGTTTCCAGCAGCGTTAGGGAGGATTGGAAGTTGGGCCGAGTAAATCTGGTATTAGTGTGGCACATGCACCAGCCGCAGTATCGCGATCCGGTTTCGGGGCGGTACATGCTGCCGTGGACGCGTCTGCACGCCCTGAAGGATTACTGGGGCATGGTGAAGGTGCTGGGCGAATTTCCGGGAGTGCACGCGACGTTCAATATTGTTCCGCTGCTGGCGGCGCAGATCGAGGAATACGCCAGCGGAAAATTTCGCGAGCCGTGGTTTGAGGTGGCGTTCGCGGCGGCCGACGCGCTGAAGCCCGAGCAGAAAAGGGAAATTCTGGAGCGCGCGTTTCAGGTGAACGAGATTTACGTGCAGCGCTGGCCGCGTTTCGCGGACCTGCAAGCGCAAGTGCGGTCCGCCGGGGCGGAGGCTTGCGCGGAGCGTTTTGATGTACGCGACTGGCGCGATCTGCAATTGTTGTCGCAGCTGGCGTGGATGGACGAGGAATACATCGCCAAAGATCCGGTTGTGAATCTGCTGGCGGCGAAGGGCACGGGCTACACCGAGCGCGACAAGACAATGTTGCGTGAGAAACAATTGGAATTGCTGGGCGCGGTGCTGCCGGAATATCGCATCGCAATGGAAAGCGGGCAAATCGAGATTTCCACCACGCCGTATTACCATCCGATACTGCCGCTCTTGTGCGACACGGACATCGCGCGGGTTTCCAATCCGCATACGCCGCTGCCGCAGCCGGCTTTTCGCTATCCGGGCGACGCGCGTGAACAACTGTCGCGCGCGCGAAAATACCACGAGCGTGTATTCGGCAAACCGCCGGGTGGTTTGTGGCCTTCGGAAGGCTCGGTTTCCGACGAATCGCTGGAGATAGCCGCAGAACTGGGATTCAAGTGGTTTGCTACGGACGAAGGAGTACTGGGGCGCACGCGAAATATCGGGTTCTGGCGCGATGCGGGCGGCTATCCGGAAAATGGTCCGGATCTTTATACTCCTTGGAAGTTGCAGCGCGGCGGGAAGGAGATGTTCGGGTTTTTCCGCGACCATTATATTTCAGACCTGGTGGGCTTCGTTTACAGCAGGATGGGGGCGGTGGCGGCGGCGGAGGATCTGCATCGCAGGATTCGCGCGATCGGCGATCGCGAGCCGCAGGGGCGCACGGCAACGGTGAGCATCATCCTCGATGGCGAGAATGCCTGGGAATACTACCCAGAGAATGGGCGCCAATTTTTACGCGAATTTTATCGTCGCGTGCAGAACGACGGCGATATTCGCGCGCTTACGGTGAGCGAGGCTGTCGAGGCCAACGCCAACGCACCGTCCATGCCGGGAATTTTTCCAGCGTCGTGGATCAATGCGAATTTCGACGTGTGGATCGGGCACCGCGAGGATGTGCGTGCATGGGATCTGTTGCGCGACGCGCGCGAGATGTACGAGCGGGTAGCGCAGCGAAAATCGGGAGGCGCGACCATCGCGCAACTGGAGCGGGCCTACGAAGCTGTGCTCGCGGCCGAGGGCAGCGACTGGAACTGGTGGTATGGCCCGGAGCATGGATCGGCCAATGATGCCGAGTTTGACGAGCTGTATCGCAAGCACCTGACGGAAATTTATGCGGCGCTGGGAGAGCCAGCGCCCGAAGTGCTGGCGCATCCGATCAAGAAGGCGCCGGAACTGGGGCGGCGCGAACCGCCGGAATCCTATCTGGACGTGACCGTGGACGGTCGCGAGACCAGTTATTTCGAATGGCTTGGCGCGGGCTTGTACGCCACGGATCCGCGCGGCGGCACGATGCATGGGCGCACGCGCGTTCTGGGCGGCCTCTACTATGGCTTCGGGGAGACGCATTTTTATTTGCGCGTAGATCCCGTGGCGGAGACCATTGCAGAAATTCCGGATTTTCAATTGCGGCTGACACTGTGGGATTCGCGCGAAACCAGAATTACGGTGCGCGTCGCCAAGGGCAAGTTCGCGGGTTGCGTGCTGGAGCAAGGCGGTGCGTGCCTGCTGCATCCAGAGACGATGGTGACGGCAGCGTTTGGAAAGATAATCGAGGTGGGCATCGCGCGCGAATTGTTCGATCTGCGGGGACGCCGCCAACTGCTGCTGAGCGTGGCGCTGTGGGAAGGCGGATTGCCAATCGAAGTGCTGCCCGTGGATGGAATGCTCGAGCTGGTGCTGGGCGAAGAAAATTTCGCATGGGGAACGGAAGCCGAGGCGAGAGTTTGATTTCGACAGTCGTGCGCACCGCGGTTCGAGGGAAAAGCAGATGGAACAGCGCGTGAGTATCATCACACTCGGCGTCGCGAATCTGGAGCGCAGCAGGGAATTCTATGAACGGTTGGGATGGCGGCGGTCCACGGCACCGGCCGAGGGCATCGTGTTTTTCCAGGCCGGTGGAATGGCCGTGGCTCTCTATCCCCGGCAAGAATTAGCGAAGGATGCGAACGTTGCTTCGGGCGGCTCCGGCTTCCAGGGCATATCGCTCGCGTACAATGCGCGCAATCGTTCTGAAGTCGACTCCGTGCTGGCAGAAGCGGTGGCGGCTGGCGCCAAAATTCTCAAACCGGCGCAGGAAACATTTTGGGGTGGCTACTCGGGCTACTTCTCCGATCCCGACGGCTTCCTATGGGAGGTAGCCTGGAATCCTTCATTCCCGATCACCGCAGACGGCAGCATTCGGATTCCCGACTAGCGCGGCGGCATGCCAGCGCCGTCATCCAACAGTGATTGACTTTCGCAGATAAGCGGTGGATAGTCGCGTTAACCCCTTACAGTAGTCTCTTGGGTCCTCACAATCAGGGCCGTTGTGTCTGCGGTGTTGGAGCCGCCCAAGCTGGAAACAGAAGCATGTTCCGGCGGAGGGCTCCATGGGTTCGAAAGCGTATCCTGCCTGCATTTTTTTCTGCGTGGTAATTGCTGCGAGCGTCATTGCTATGGGCCGGGTGGAGTTGCGCGCCGGGCATCTCGTGAGGCCGTGGCCTTGTTCCATCGAAAAGCTATTGCGTTCGATAGGCAACGGCCCGAGCGTTAAGGTTCCTTTCGTGCGTTTGCCGTCGGCGGAAGGGAAGCTACGGCCTTCTGGATTGACTCCGCCGTTGTTCCGAGCAAGCGAATCTTCACTCGCTATGGAAAAACCTCGTCCGGCCGCCACGGTGACGCTCCAGGCACCTGCTCGATCTGGCGCCGGCGCGAATATTTCTCTGCCCGTCGCATTCGAACCGGCGGGCGAAACGACGGGGCACGCTGCGCAATACGTCGGGCAGGGAAAAGGTATGACGGTGCTGCTGGAATCGGACGGAATCGAGATCAACATTGGGAGCAATCCCCGCGGGCCCACCAGTGCCAGAAGCTTGAAATTGCGACTACTGAACCGCGCTGCTGAAGAGGGTGTAACGACTACAAAGATGTTGGACGGTCATGACCCGGCCCCAACGACGCACCGAAAAAAACGGAGCGGTGCAGCATCGGCGCCGCGTACGCACAAGCGCCGCAAAAAGCGAAGCATGCCGCGCAAAGACACCCCCGGCCACGCTGGACAGGTGCCACACGCGCAGCGTGCGCCGAAGCAGCGTACGCCGCGTCAGCCGAAGCCTACCGCGCTGCAGGAAAATTCGAGGCGGAAACACGAAAACCGCGAGGCGAATTTCGCCTGGCAAGGTTTGACGATGCTGGGCGGCGAGACGAATTATTTCCTGGGCAACGATCCGGCACGCTGGCGCACACACGTGAAGCATTTCGCAGCGGCTGCCGCAACGAGTGTGCTGCCGGGCGTGGACATAGTCGCTTACGGGAACGCCGAGGGGGTGGAGTACGATTTGCGCGTAGCGCCGGGAGTGAATACGCGCGATTTGCGTCTGGAGATCGCTCACGCCGGGGGAGCGCGATCCGAGGCAATTCGATTGGTTGGCTCAGGCGATCTGATCATGGCGCTCGACGGCCACGAGATGCGTATGCAGAAGCCGGCGATTTACGAAGAGTGGGCGGCTACGGAATCGCAGCCAGTGCGGCGTAAGAGGATTGGCGGCGGCTACCAGATCACGGCCGATGGAAGTGTCGCATTCGAAGTGGGGCCGCATGATCCTGCCGCGACGCTGGTGATCGATCCTTCGTTGACGGTCGCATACACCACCTTTTTAGGAGGAGCGGGCAACGATACAGCGCAGAGCATCGCGCTAGACTCCGCAGGATACGTGTACATCGGAGGAACAACTACTTCAGCGGAGACATTCACAGAATCCAGCACGAAGCGGGTGGGGCCCAGCGGCGGCTCAGACTTTTTCATTGCGAAGATTAATCCGTTGCTGACGGGCCCGAGTTCGCTCGTGTATCTCACCTTCATCGGAGGCAGCGGCGCGGAACTCGGCGGGGAGATCGCCGTGGACGCGAGCGGAAACGTCGCGATTGCGGGAACGAGCACCTCTGTGGATTATCCGGTAACGGATGCAAGCACGCTCACGTTGGGTGCGGATGGCACAGCGGTGAACGACGCAGCCGTGACGGAGATTGATCCGACCGGCGCGAAACTGGTGTATTCGACTTTGTTCGGTGGAAACGCGGACGAGGCTACGCTGAGTTCTGGTGGAATCGCAATGGATTCTGCGGGTGACATTTATCTGGCGATGGACACCCAATCCACAAACCTGACGGTCGCGCCAGCCGCCTCGACCACGTCCCTCGGGCCATATTCTTCCGTTTTCGGCGGCGGAGGTATGGACGGATTCCTGGCGATCTTCCGGCCCGTGGTGACAGGGACAACGCCGCACCTGGAATACTGCACGTATCTGGGGATCGACGCTTTGACGGTAACACTGACCGGCGTCGCGGTGGATTCGGTGGGGAATGCTTACCTGGCGGGATATCTGTCTGACCCTACCGGCACGCTGCCAACGGCGAATGGATTTCAGACGCTGTACGGCGGAGATCCCTACGATGGATTCGTGATGAAGATACTGCCATCGGGAAATGGGCCGGCGGATTTGTCGTACGCCACTTTTCTGGGCGGCAGCGGCATGGATCAAGCGCTCGCTATCGCGGTAGGCACGCAGTTACCAGGTACAGCGTATGTGACCGGGACCACACAATCCACGAATTTTCCAGTCACCGGCACGGTGTTCGGACCCATCGCGGGATACCAGCCGAGTTTGAATGGCAAGGCCAACGCGTTTCTCGCGGTGATTGGGCAGAACGGCGCGGGGGTGACTTCGCTGCTGTATTCCAGCTATTTGGGTGGAGAGAATACGGACGTGGGCCTGGGTGTGTGGTTCGCGCAAACAAACCAGGTGTATGTCTCTGGCAGCACAACGTCGCCGAATTTTCCGGCGCAAGAGAATTTTCAGCCGTTTAGCGGCGATCAGGATGCATTCGTGACGGAGTTGGATCCGACTTCGCCAGGTGGGGAATCGCTGATATTTTCCACGCCGCTGGGCGGAACATCGGTGGCTGGCGTTAGTGCGACGACGCTGGCGAACGGGATCGCCGCCGCGCAGGGCAAAGTGTATGTGACGGGAGCAACGACGGCAAGCAATTTTCCGCTCGCAGGGAACCCGAACACGGGCGCGCAATTGACGTGCGCGAGCTGCCAGCAGACGCCGCCGCTGAATGATGCTTTTCTAGTAGAAATAACGCCCAGCGCGACGGCGCTGCCTAGCGTTTCGCTGAACACGGGTAAGGTGAATTTCGGGATACAGCCGGTCGGCACACTCACAATTCCGCCGCAGGCTGTCGCCGTGAAAAATACCGGCGACGCGCCGTTGAATATCTCCAGCATTACGCTGGCCGGAGCCAACAGCGCAGATTTTTCGCTGCAGAATCCCAACGCGTGCATGACCGCGCCGATTCCCCCTGGAAGCATGTGCTCTTTCGAAGTGGGGTTTGTACCGTCACTGGTAGGGCCTGAGGGCGCATTCGTAAATTTCGCGGACGACGCGCCGAATGGCTCACAGGTTCTTGAGGTTGTGGGAACCGGCGGCGGACCGCTGGCGATCGTTTCGCCGCTCAGCATAAATTTTGGCAGCCAGCCGGAGGGCACGACGTCCAGTTCGGCTCAGATCATAACGCTTACAAACGGCGGGAATCAGCCGCTCACCGTCACCGGCGTGATTCTGCCCGCCGGTCCCACGGCGGGTGAATTTCCTCCGGCGAGTCCAACGACGGCGTGCGCGCTGGTGGTATTGGCTCCGGGCGCGAGCTGTGCGATCGCGATTGATTTTGCGCCGCAGACAACCGGAGCGATCAGCACCGAGGTCGGATTTGTGGACAACTCCAGCTTCCTGACTGGATCGGAGCAAGTGGTTTCCGTTACCGGAACCGGCACGGGAGTGGCGCCGATCCTGACGGTTTCTCCGGCCGCACTCTCCTTTGGGACGCAGTCCGTCGGGGTTATGAGCGGAACACAAACGGTGACGCTGTTGAACGCCGGAAGCTCCCTGCTGAATTTGACTGGCATCGCGATTACAGGAAGCAATTCAACCAATTTCGGATTTTATGTGAAAGGCGCAACTCCGTGCCCGTTGCCGAGCGGCACGCTCATCGCCGGCGCGAGCTGCACTATTTCGGTAGATTTCGATCCGCAGGCCGACGGGCCGGTGGGCGCGACGCTTTCAATTTCGGACAACGCGGCGGGAAGCCCGCAGACCGTGGCGCTTACCGGCACGGGCGGAACGGCCGGGATTTCGTTTTCGCCGACCAGCTTGACGTTTGCGGTGCAGACGGTGGGCGCCGCCAGCCCGGCGCAAACGGTTACGGTCACAAACACTGGAAGCTCCGCGGTGGTGTTCAACCGGATCACACCAGCGGGAGCGGATCCCAACGATTTTCTGGAATCGGACAACTGTTTCGGAGGATCGGTGGGAGCGGGGAAGACTTGCGTGATCAGTGCGACTTTCGATCCTCTGCAAGCGGGTAGCCGCGTGGCCGTACTGCAAATCACCGATAGCGCGACCGCCAGCACGCAGACGATCGCTCTCAATGGCCAGGCCGTGCAGGCTGCCGCGACGATCACGCCTTCGCCGACGATTAATTTTGGCAGTGCGCTCGCTGGCACCGCTTCCACGCCTGTTACCGTGACGATTGCCAATAGCGGCACGGCTCCGGCAATTTTGAACGTCGGCGTTCCGAGCGTCACTCCTGCCGGAAACTTCACGGCAACCAACCATTGCTCAGCGGGAATTCCCGCGGCGGGCTCCTGTACGCTGACGGTGACGTTCACGCCGCCCGCGGTGCCGGCCGCTGCGCCTTGCGGATCCACGGTGGGGCCGAAAAGCGCGACGTTGACGATTACCGACAACGCGCCGACCAGTCCTCAAAGCCATCGCATTGTCGGGCACGACGACGGACTTTTGTCCCTCGCCTTCCGGCGTCACCAGCCAAACGGTCACTGCAGGTAGTCCGGCGACATATCAATTGACGATTGGCTCATCGCAAGGCTTTGCGGGTGCGGTAGCGCTGACCTGCTCCGATTTAGCATCGCTGAGCGCTTGCACAGTGCAGCCTGCGACAGCGAATCTGACGGCTGGTGCGCAGGTTCCGTTTGTGCTAAACGTGACTACCACCGCGATCGGAGCAACGCCGGGCGGGAAAGCACCGGACTCGCGGCGCAACGGTCCAATTGCTTCGGTTCTAAGATCGTGGACTTTGCGTGGGATTGTGCTGTGGGCGGTGCTGCTCGTATTGGTCGCAATTGTGTTGGCCTCTGTTGCAAAGCGCGAGTCATCGCATGCGATGCGTTTTGCTCAGACGAGCGCGATTATGGTGCTGCTCTCGATCGGGCTCGCGGCGTGCTTTGGCAACGGCACCGCAGCTGTGGCGCCGGCAGGAACACCCGCGGGCAGCTACACGATGACGGTGACGGGGACGTTCACCGGTACTGGCGGCAGTACAACGCGAAGCGTGGAAGTTACGTTGGTGGTGCAGTGAGTCATCGGAACGCGCTGACGGAGACGCTAATGCGAGCGCTAATGAGGACGCTCAGAAAACTTTGATCGCCAGATCGCGCGGATGAGAGCCGACGGCAATGAGCGCCGTGGGTGGGCGCGGCGGCGTAAGCCCCGGCTGGCCCGATGGCAAGGTTTTCGTGCGGATCGCGGCGAGGTCGTTCGAAGCAGTATCCACCACAAGCAAAATGTCTCCGCCCGGTGTGAGAGCGCAGGTCACAGGCGACTGGCCCGCCTGTATCGGGCGTCCGACCTGGCGGGTTTCCACCGCCACGGGTACCACGTGTCCGGCAGCCGTGTCCGATACGTAGAGCGTGCTCGTCGTCGGCGCGAATACGGCGGAAGTGGGCGACATTCCCAGGAGCAGAAAATCAGCGACTTCATTTGTCTCGGTATTGACGATCACCAGGCCATGCGCTGAACTTGAGGTGATGTATAACTCACCGCCGTCGGGTTTCAAATCCACGTCATCGGCCGTACCACCTAACGCCAGGTTCGCCAGCAGGACCTTTCGTCTCAAATCCACAACGGAAACCTGGTTGGCTGAGCCGGAGGTGATGAACGCTTTGGAGTTGTCCGGAAGGATCACAATTTGCTCCGGGTCAGGCGCCGTCGGGATGGTGGCGATGGGCGCGAGCGTCGCGCCGTCCAGCAGCGTGATGGTGGCGTCGTCGCGATTGGAGACCACGATAGTCTTGCCATCCGGCGAGACGCGAGCGATCCACGGCCGGCGGCCAGCGCGCCCGCGAGCAATCACCTGGCGCGATTCGATATCAATCGTTACTACGGTGTTCGAGCCGGAAGCTGCGACGTAAGCACGACGGCCGTCTGGCGAATAGTCCAGCGCGTAAGGCGCGGAGCCCACCGGGATGCGCGCGACGATCTGGTTTGAGTGCACGTCGAGAACCCATGCGAAACCGCCGGCGGAGCTAAGGCCCCAGATTTCCGCGCGTTTGGGATGGGCGCGCAAGCCGCTGGGCCCGGGGCCGACGACGATAGTTGCCACGGGCGAGAGTTTAACCAGGTCAATCACCGAAATCGTGCCGTCGCCCGTATTCCCCACGTAGGCAAAAAGGTGCAGCCCCGGACGCAGAAAGGCCGGACGCAACTCCAGCGCGACTTCACGAATAGCCAGTATGGCGAGAATAACCAGCAGAAAGACGAGGCGAAAATTGAAGCGATGTTTCAATTGATGGTGCGGCCCAGCACAGCTGCGATCTGGCGAACTTCACGGATCAGCTGTTCGAGCTCCGCGGGCAGGATGGACTGCGGACCATCGGAAAGGGCGCGGTCCGGGTCGTGGTGGACTTCCACCAACAGCCCGTCGGCGCCTACGGCCACCGCGGCGCGAGACAGGGGCAATACTTTGTTGCGACGCCCGGTTCCGTGCGAAGGATCCACCACGATGGGAAGATGGCTGCGTTTCTGTACGGCGGGTACGACGCTCAGGTCCAGCGTGTTGCGCGTGAAATCAGAAAAAGTGCGCACGCCGCGCTCGCACAGAATCACCGCGTAGTTGCCTTCGGACATCAGGTACTCGGCGGCCATCAGAAATTCGTCCAGAGTTGCGGACATTCCGCGCTTCAGCAGCACCGGCTTCCTGGCGCGGCCGGCGCGCTTGAGCAGCGAAAAATTCTGCATATTGCGTGCGCCGATCTGGATCACGTCGGCATATTCCACCACCAGGTCCAGAGATTCGTTGTCAATCGCTTCGGTGATGATGCCCAGACCGAATTCCTTGCGTATATCGCCCATGATTTCCAGGCCCGCTTCGCCCAGGCCTTGAAAGCTGTACGGGGAAGTGCGCGGCTTGTAGGCGCCGCCGCGGAACAAGCGCGCTCCTGCGGCTTTCACGTGTTTTGCAACGGTGAATGCTTGCTCGCGCGTTTCGATTGCGCAGGGGCCCGCGACTATGGCGACTTCCGAGCCGCCAAAGGAGACGTCACCGAGAGGCGTGGGGACGCGGACAACGGTGTTTTCCGCTTTGACGTCGCGGCTGACGAGCTTGTAAGGTTTGCTGACCGGGATACACTCGATAACTCCGGGCATGGATTCCAGAGAGCCCAAGTCGACAGCACCGGAATTGCCGGTGATGCAAACGGCGGTGCGTCCGGCGCCGGGAACGGGCAGAGCTTTGAAACCGAGCGATTCGATGCGATCACAGACGGCGCGCACCTGCTCTTCCGTCGCGTGCGACTGCATTACCACCAGCATGCCGGCCCCCTGAGGTCCAATGAATCACAGAGTCTACTGCATCGGGGAAGCAGGCTGCAAATCACGAACGCGTGAATCCGGCGGTGTGGCGAGGAGTAAGAGAGAATGGAGGCGCGGGGCGGAATCGAACCGCCGATAAAGGTTTTGCAGACCTATGCCTTACCACTTGGCGACCGCGCCGACGGCTTGTGGCACCAGGAAATCATAACATCGGAAACGCGAGCGGATATATCCAAGATTCGTATGGAGTTGATTTGCCAGCCTACAGGCTGTCCGCAAACAAGATCATCGAAGGGAGAAACGCATGAAGGCGACTGAGAAAGGCGGCGCAGCCCGATTGATACAAACGCTGCGGGTGCGTACCGCGCGCCGGACGGAAATGCAGGACGTAACCGACAAGGTCGAAGCCGCCGTACGGGAATCGGGCTGCCAGGACGGCGCGTGCCATCTGTACGTGCCGCACACAACCGCCGGGGTGACGATCAACGAGGGTTACGATCCAGCGGTGGCGCAAGATATTGCTGCTGCGTTTGACCGGTTGGTGCCGCGCGTCCTGAATTCCGCGCATGCGGAGGGGAATTCCGATTCGCACATTAAGACCACATTGGTGGGTTCGTCGCAAACGGTGTGGATCGTTGCTGGCAAGCTCGCGCTCGGGCGGTGGCAGCGGATCTTCTTCGCGGAGTTCGACGGGCCGCGCAGCCGGGAGCTGCGAGTGAAGATCGTACCGGACGCGTCAGCGTGAGCCTGCCGCGCGAAAATAGAGCGTGACGTTGGCGAGCGGATACCGGGCGTGAGGTCTTTACGTGAAGTGAATTTGTTTTGGTTGTAAACTGTTGCTCCATGAGGCGAATGGAGCGAGCCGCGGCAATCGTTTGCGTTCTTGTTCTTCTGCTCAGCAGCGGAGCGGGCAATGGCGCTGCTGCGAAGGAAGACATCACGATTGCGATAGTTGGCGACCAGCAAGTCGTCGGGAAACCGTTCGCGGTGCGCATCCGGAACAACGGGCAGAAGCGGCTAACGTTTTGCCTCGGAACTTGCGGAGTAATCGTCATAGCCGCGACCGCGCGTCCCGCGCCGAGCTTCGCCGTGCAGACGCGTACACGCAAAAAATGGAGCAAAGAAATCATGAGCTGCACGCCCGGGGAAGACGCTGCCTCCGGAATACTGCACGGCGGCGAAATCATGGAATTCTCCGTGAAGGTGACGCAGCCCGGTACATATCGGTTGTGGCTGGGATATAAGGATGTCAGCGTGGAAGACGTGGGCGCGCATTGCGAAGCAATCAAGGACGGTAAACTGGTGCAGCAGGCAAGATCCGACGACTTCGACGTGGTTGCGGCGCCCAAATGAACCTCGGTGTTTACATTCAGGTGCCGTTCTGCCAGACCAAGTGTACGTACTGTAATTTTCATACTGGCGTAGTGGCACGGGAAAAATATGGGCCGTACGCCGAAGCGGTGCGTCGGGAAATTGCCGAGTTGACCGCGAGCGGTGAAGTTACGGCGTTGCGCGGCGCAGTTGTGGATACGGTTTACTTTGGCGGCGGCACACCGAGTTTGCTCGAGCCATCCGCGCTCGCCGGGATTCTGAATTCCCTGCGCGAAAATACTACGTTCGCGCGTCCCACGACACGCTCCGCCGATCTGATGTCCGAAGTGACCTTAGAAGCTGACCCTGAAACGATCATGCCCGAAAAAGCCCAAGCCTGGATCACCGCCGGATTCAATCGCATCAGCCTGGGCGTCCAATCCTTCAACGATCGCGAATTGCAGGCCGCGGGGCGCATGCATCGTCGCGCGGATATTTTTACCGCGGCGCGGATTCTGCGCGAAGCCGGGTTTCGCAATATCAGCATGGATTTGATCGCCGGTCTCGCGCAGCAGACTAGCGAATCGTGGGAAGAATCGGTAGCGCGCATCCTGGAAATCCACCCTGAGCACATTTCGATCTACATGCTGGAAATTGACGAAGGCAGCCGGCTCGGAAAGGAATCGCTTGCGGGCGGCAGCCGTTACAGCGCGCAGGACATCCCGAGTGACGACGCCATGGCAGAAGCGTACGAATCCGCGTGCGTGTGCCTAGCAAGCGCCGGATACGAGCATTACGAAATTTCAAATTGGGCGCTGCCAGGATTTCGTTCGCGGCACAATTTGAAATACTGGCGCCGCGAGCCCTACATAGGCTTGGGCGCCGGCGCACATTCTTTCGATGGATCGCGGCGCTGGTCAAATATGCATGATTCGGCGAAGTACGTGACGTGCATTGAGAACGGGCTCTCGCCGCGCGAGCAAATGGAGCCGGTGACAGCGCAGCAAGCGCTCGAGGAGGAATTGTTTCTCGGATTGCGCCAACTTGAAGGCATCAACCTGGCCCGCATTGAAGAAAAGTATGGAGTCGGCCTGCAAACGCGGATTGCCGGCCTGCGGGAACAGGGGTTGCTTGAAATGGATGGAGCGAATTTGCGCCTGGTGCCGGCGCGCTTAACCGTATCGAATGAAGTGTTCGTGGAATTGCTGGGATAAGGAGCGGAGCGTGCACAGCGGCTCGGGAGAAACGCGAAATAGGAGCGATATCGTGGATTTGCGCAGCGATACGGTGACGCGCCCGACGCCCGCGATGCGCGCTGCGATGGCCGCCGCCGAAGTGGGCGACGACGTCTACGGCGAAGACCCCACGGTGAACCGGCTACAAGCGCGCGCAGCGGAAATTTTTCAGCGCGATGCGGCACTCTTCGTCCCCACTGGTTGCATGGGCAATCTGCTCGCGATCATGGGCTGGACCGAGCGCAGTAACGAAGTGATCTGCGAGCAGCGCGCGCATCTGAACCTGTACGAGCTGGCTTCGATGTCCGCCGTGGCGGGAGTGATGCCGCGTACTGTGCCGGCACCCAGCGGAATATTGACGTGGGAACTGATCGAGCCGCTGATACGCGAAAAAATTTACTACGATTCGCAGACCGCGCTGGTGACGCTCGAGAACACGCACAACATGCATGGCGGCACCGTGTATCCGACGGCTGTGGCCGAAGATATTTGCGAACGCGCACACGCCGCGGGATTGCGCGTGCATCTGGATGGCGCGCGGATTTTCAACGCCGCAGTGGCGCTGAAGAAGAGCGTCGCGGAAATCACACGCAAATTCGATTCGGTGATGTTTTGTCTGTCGAAAGGTTTGGGCGCGCCGGTGGGGTCGTTGCTGGTTGGCTCGCATGATTTCATCAAGCAGGCGCACATTCACAGAAAAATGCTGGGCGGTGGAATGCGCCAGGCGGGAGTACTTGCTGCTGCAGGGTTAATCGCGCTGGAAGAATCGCCCAAGCGCCTCGTGCACGATCACGAAAACGCGCAGCACCTGGCGAAAGGCCTCGCCGCGATTAAACGGATCGCGCTCGATCCGGCGAAAGTGGTGACCAACATCGTGATCTTCGACGTCAGCGGAACCCACCGCACCGCGGCGGAGGTTTGCGAGCAGCTCGTCAGCAAAAATGTCCTGTGCGCTCCAACCGACAAGTACTCCGTGCGCATGGTGACTCATTGCGACGTGGACCGCGCTGGAATTGACGCAGCCATCGCGGCCGTCGCGCAGGTTTTGGGCGAAAAGGCACCGGCAGCGGCTGCTCGCTGAGATTTCAAAGAATCCGCGAGGGATCGTCGGAATCCCTCCGGACGCACCCTCAGCTCTTCGGTTATACTTCCGCGCGGATTGGCGCTCAGCAGAAGCAGCCTGCAGCCAACAGCAACAATCCGGGGGTGCGCGCGTGAAGGTTCGGAGAGTTTTGCCGATCTGCATCAAGGTGGGTCTCCCCGCTATTTTAGTTCTAGGTGGACTGATGACATTCCAATCGCAAGAAGCAGCCAGCGCGACGCAAACACAGGCTGCCGCTCCTCCAACCGTCGAAGAGGCGCGGCAGTTCACAGAGGCCGCGGAAAAGCGTCTGCTGGATCTGTGGGTCAAGGCCGGACGCGCGCAGTGGGTGCAGGAAACGTTTATCACTGACGACACGGAAATCCTAGCGGCGCAGGCCGATCAAAATGTGAAAGCGGCGACGTCCGAGCTGGCCGCGCAGGCACGGCGATTCGAGCCGCTCGATCTGCCGCCGGACATCGAGCGCAAACTGAAGCTCATCAAACTCTCGGTAGACATTCCCGCTCCCCGCAATCCGAAGGAAAGCGCGGAGCTTTCCCAGATCAACGCTTCGCTGCAAAGCGAGTACGGCAAGGGGAAGTGGTGCCCCGACGGCGCGCAGGGAAAATGCCTGTCGCTGAACGACCTGGAAAATATCATGGCCACCAGCCGCGATCCTAAGGAGTTGCAGCGCGCGTGGATCGGCTGGCACGCCATTGCGCCGCCGATGCGCGAGCGTTACACACGGATGGTGGAGCTGGCCAATGAAGGCGCGCGCGAGGTGGGCTTCGCAGACGTGGGCGCGATGTGGCGCTCGAATTACGATATGCCGCCGGGCGTTTTTAGCGCGGAGATGGACCGGTTGTGGGAGCAGGTGCGGCCGCTGTACGTGTCGCTCCATGCTTATGTTCGAACACAGCTGATCAAAAAATATGGGCCGGGAGTGATCGGCCCGGACGGCGCGATCCCCGCGCATTTGCTGGGCAATATGTGGGCGCAGAATTGGAACAACATTTATCCGCTGGTGGCGCCACCGAACGCCGATCCGGGTTACGACCTGACGCAGATTCTGAAGGCCAAGCAAATCGAACCCGTCGGAATGGTGCATTACGGCGAACGGTTTTTCATTTCGCTGGGATTTGCCCCGTTGCCGCAGACGTTCTGGCAGCGCTCAATGTTCGTGAAGCCGCAGGACCGCGATGTGGTATGCCACGCCAGCGCCTGGGACATAGATTTCGTGGACGATCTGCGGATTAAGATGTGCATCGAGCAGAAGGGCGAGGATTTTTCGACCGTTCATCACGAGCTGGGACACAATTTCTACCAGCGCGCGTACGACACGCAGCCGCCGCTCTTCCGCAACAGCGCGAACGACGGTTTTCACGAAGCCATCGGCGACACCATAGCGCTTTCCGTCACGCCCGAATACTTGAAGCAAATCGGGCTGCTGGAAAACGTGCCGCCGGAATCGGCCGACATCGGCATCCTGATGGAGAAAGCGCTGGAGAAGGTGGCGTTCCTCCCGTTTGGCCTGCTGATTGATAAGTGGCGCTGGGAAGTGTTCTCCGGAAAGATCACGCCCGCGGATTACAACCGCGCGTGGTGGGAACTGCGTGAGAAATATCAGGGCGTCAAGCCTCCCGTTGCACGCACCGAAGCGGATTTCGATCCCGGGGCGAAGTATCACGTGGCGGCAAACGTCCCGTATGCGCGCTATTTTCTCGCGGACATACTGCAGTTCCAGTTTCATCGCGCGCTTTGCAGGGAATCCGGATACAAAGGCCCGCTGCATCGCTGCTCGATTTACAACAACAAGGTAGCGGGAGCGCGGCTGAACAAGATGCTTGAAATGGGCCAAAGCCGTCCGTGGCCTGAAGCGCTGGAGGTGATGACCGGCGAAAAGCAGATGGACGCGACCGCGATCCTTGATTATTTCGCGCCGCTGAAGAAATGGCTCGACGAGCAAAACGCCAAGGATGGCGCGAAGCTGGATTGGTAGCGTGCGTTGTTTGATTGTGCGCCGGAGGATTCGATGCGGAAGTTGACTCGATTCTTGCCTGTGGTCGCAATCGGCTTGCTTTGCGCTGTATTGCCAAGAGCGATCGCGCAAAATTCGAATCCTGCCGGCGCGACGAAAGACGATTGGGCCTACTACGGCCACGACGCTGGCGGCATGCGCTATTCGCCGCTCACGCAGATCAATCGCGAGAACGTCACGAACCTGAAAGTCGCGTGGGTATTCCACACCGGAGATATTTCCGACGGCAGCGGGCGCCCCAAACGCAGCGGCCTGGAAACCACGCCCATTCTGGTGGACGGCACGCTCTACCTAACGTCACCTTTCAATCGCGTGTTCGCGGTGAATCCGGAAACAGGCAAGCAGCTTTGGGTCTACGATCCGATGGTTGACGTTGCTGGAGATTACGGCGATGGCTTGATCAATCGCGGAGTCGCGACGTGGCTCGATGCAAGTCGCGTGAAGGGGAAGCCCTGTCGCAGGCGCATCTTCGAAGCCACACTCGACGCTCGCTTGATCGCGCTCGATGGCGCAACCGGCGATCCCTGCGTGGACTTCGGCAACCGTGGACAGATCAGTCTGCGAGACGTCGCGCGCTACAGCCCGGGTCAGTACCACATGACTTCTCCTCCGGTGGTGATTGACGACATGGTGGTGGTGGGCTCGGCGATTGACGACAATTCACGCGTGGACATGCCCAGCGGCGTAGTGCGCGCGTTTGATGCGCGTACCGGAAAGCTGCGCTGGAAATGGGAACCGTTGCCGCCGAACGATCCTGGCTCCGCCGCGCCGAGCAGCGGGAAGATCTGGCGTACTGGCGCCGGGAACGCCTGGTCGGTAATGGCGGTAGATCCGGAGCGCGATTTGATATTTGTCCCTACCGGAAGCGCGAGTCCGGATTATTACGGCGGAATGCGCGCGGGCGACGACAAATGGGCGGATTCAGTGGTTGCGTTGCGCGCGAAGACCGGCGAACTCGTCTGGGGTTTTCAGCTGGTTCATCACGATCTCTGGGATTACGACAGCGCGTCGCCGACGATGCTGGCCACAGTGCCGCATAACGGAAAGAACGTGCCGGTGGTGATTCAGGGCAACAAAACCGGTTTTCTCTACGTGCTGAATCGCGATACGGGCGTGCCAGTTATTTCCTGTGGAGGAGCGCCCAGTGCCGCAGTCCGATGTGCCGGGGGAAGTGACGTCGCCGACGCAGCCTTTTCCGCTGGCGCCGCCGTCTTTGGTGCCGCAAAAGCTTTCCGCCGACGACGCCTGGGGAATTACTCAGGAAGATCGCGATTACTGCCGCGAGCGAATTAAGAGTTTGCGCAACGACGGGCTTTTTACGCCACCGAGTGTCCAGGGTTCGTTGTCAGAGCCTGGGAATGTAGGCGGGATGAACTGGAGCGGGTCCGCATACGATCCGCAACATAATTTGCTGCTGGTGAATACCAATAATTTACCGGCAATGATGGGTGTGGTCGCGAGGGATAAATACTGGGAGGCAGTGGACAAGAATCGAGACGTTGATTACACCGAGCAGTACGGGGCGCCATACGGAATGTATCGCACGTTCCTGTTTGCGAAAGCGCATCGCCTGCCGTGCGCGCCTCCGCCGTGGGGCACGCTGGCGGCCGTGGATATGGAGAAAGGAACAATTCGCTGGCAAGTGCCGCTCGGTTCGTTCGCGCCCAGAAAGCCGATCGTTCCGGCAGGAGCGCCGAGCCTGGGCGGGCCGATTGTCACGGCGAGCGGGCTGGTATTCATTGCCGGAACAATCGTGGACCCAGCGATTCGCGCGTTCGACGTCGAAAGCGGAAAAGAAATCTGGAAGTTTGACCTTCCCACTCCCGGAGCTGCCACGCCGATGACCTACCAGGTTCGTCCCGGGGGCAAACAATTTTTGGTGATTGCCGCTGGAGGGCACGCCAAGGTGACGGAAGAAAAGCAGACAGACGAGGTCGTTGCGTTTACCCTGCCGTAATCTCCGGGTTCAGAATTGTCGCCACCGCGGACCGCTGTGTTATAAATTGTAGTGCGGGTTCGATATTTATTTTGCTTATCGTTTATTCTGCAGGTCGGTGAGGTCACGTGGAATTTGCGCTGACGGATGAACAGCAGCAGTTGCGGCGAACGGTGCGGGAGTTTGCCGAAGGCGAAATCCTGCCGCATGTAATGGAGTGGGACGAGGTGTCGAAGTTTCCCTGCGAATTAATTCCCAAGCTGGCGGAGATGGGTTTTCTGGGCGTAATTTTTCCGGAGAAGTACGGCGGCGCGGGCATGGGCTACGCCGAATACGCCATCATCATCGAAGAACTCTCGCGCGTGGACGGCTCGATCGGCATCATCGTCGCGGCCCACAATTCGCTGTGCACCAATCACATCTATAAATTCGGGACGGAAGAGCAGAAGAAAAAGTACGTCACGCCGCTGGCGCAGGGGAAGCAGCTGGGGTGCTGGTCGCTTACTGAACCGGAAGCCGGTTCCGACGCCGGTGGCACGCGCACTACGGCCGCGAAGAAAGATGGCGGCTGGGTTATCAATGGCTCGAAAACTTTCACCACCAACGGGCATTACGCCGACGTGTGCGTGGGCATGGCGGTGACGGACGCCGCGAAAAAGAGCCACGGGATCTCAGCGTTCATCATCGAGAAAGGAACCAAGGGATTCAAGCCGGGGAAAAAGGAAAATAAGTTGGGATTGCGCGCGAGCGATACCAGCGAAGTGGTTTTCACCGACTGTAGCGTGCCAGCGGAAAATCTGCTGGGCAAAGAGGGCGAAGGATTCGTCAACAGCCTGCAGATTCTGGATGGCGGAAGAATTTCAATTGCGTCGCTGGGCCTGGGGATGGCGCAAGGAGCTTACGAGGCGTCTGTGCGTTACGCCAAGCAGCGCAAGCAATTTGGGAAAGCCATCGCGGAGTTCCAAGCGATTCAGTTCAAGCTGGCGGATATGGCTACGCAGATCGAAGCGGCGCGCCTGCTGACGTATCAGGCTGCATGGCTTGCTGATCGCGCCATTGCTTCGGGCAACCACGACGCGCGCATCACGCAGGAATCCAGCATGGCCAAACTGTACGCGGGGGAAGTGGCTGTGCGCGTCGCCAACGAAGCCGTGCAAATTCACGGCGGTTATGGGTTCATCAAGGATTATCCGGCCGAAAAGTTTTATCGCGACGTGAAGTTGTGCACGATTGGCGAGGGCACCAGCGAAATACAGAGGCTGGTGATCGCGCGGCAGATTCTGGGCAAAAAATAAACCATTTTATTGACGCCGGCATTCATCGGTTCCAGCCGTTCCAGTGATACCATTCTCCGGCTGCAATCCGCGTTGCTATGACTGTGTCTATCGAAAATTGGGCCGAGCAAGTGCGCGCGGGAGACGTGCGCGCGATTTCGCGTGCCGTTTCCGCGATCGAAAACCGGGAACGCGAGGCTGAAGAAATTCTGCGCCAGCTATTTCCGTTCACTGGACGCGCGTACCGCGTAGGAATCACCGGCGCTCCCGGCACCGGCAAGAGCACACTGGTGGATCGCTTGGCCAGCCATTATCGCGCAGAGAAAAAGACCGTCGGAATTATCGCCGTGGATCCGTCGAGCCCGTTCACCGGGGGGTCGATTCTGGGCGATCGAATTCGGATGCAGGGTCACGCTACCGATTCCGGCGTCTTCATTCGTTCGATGGCCACGCGCGGATTCCTGGGCGGGTTATCGCAGGCGGCGCGAGATACTACTTTGCTGCTGGACGCCGCGGGGAAACAAATCATCCTGGTAGAGACGGTGGGAGTGGGCCAGGGCGAAATCGAAATCGTGCGGCTGGCGGATTGCACAATCGTGGTACTGATGCCGGGCATGGGCGACGATGTACAGAGCCTGAAAGCGGGGCTGATGGAAATCGGCGACATTTTCGTGCTGAATAAATCCGATCGCGAAGGCGCGGACCGATTCGAGCAACAGC
This sequence comes from uncultured Acidobacteriota bacterium, assembly GCA_963748395.1. Taxonomy (GTDB): domain Bacteria; phylum Acidobacteriota; class Terriglobia; order Acidiferrales; family UBA7541; genus Palsa-295. The sequence goes on from CAVVIP010000004.1 coordinate 106,669, forward strand.
TGAAGGGAATTTTGCAGCTGGTCCCGGAGCGTGACGGCTGGAAGCCTCCAGTGGTGCGCACCATCGCGACGGAAAACAAGGGCGTGGCCGAATTGGGCCGGCAGATCGAATTATTCCGCAAGCATTTTGAGCACGCGCACGAACGCCAGGCGCGCGAAATCGCGCACTGGAAAGAATGGATCCTGCGGTTGCTGGAAACGCGGCTGATGGAGCGCGTGACCGGCAAATATCTCGGTGAAAAAGAGCTCGAGGCCATCGCCGCGGCGGTGGCTGAAAGAAAAACGGACCCCTACGGCGCGGTGAACGAAATCCTGTCGCGGGCGGGACTAGGAGAGAACCGTTGAAGCTAGGGGACCTAGAATTCCACGTGCTGGTGGATGGATACGTTTCGCTGGATGGCGGCGCGATGTTTGGCGTGATACCCAAGACATTCTGGGAAAAGAAAATTCCGGCGGACGGGCGCAACCGCGTGCAGCTGGCCATGAATTGTCTGCTGGTACACGCGGGCGGGAAGAGAATTCTGGTGGAGACGGGCATTGGCTCGAAGATGCCTGCGAAGCTGCGGGACATTTACGCGGTGGAAGGTCCTTACCTGAACGCCAGGCTTGCGGAACATGGTCTGGACCCGAGCGAAATCGATATTGTGATCAACACGCACATGCACTTTGATCACTGCGGAGGAAACACGCGGCTGGAAAAAGACAAAATCGTCGCCGCGTATCCGAACGCGAAGTACGTGGTGCAGCGCGGAGAATTCGAACACGCCAAGCATCCCAACGAACGCGACCGAGCCAGTTATGTGCCCGAGAACTACGTGCCGCTGGAGGCGGGCGCTAAACTGGCGTTATTGGAAGCGGATCGCGCGATCGCGCCGGGCGTGGAACTGGTTCGTGTACCGGGCCATACGGCAAACATGCAGTGCGTGAAATTGACGGGCGGCGGGAAGACGGCATTTTTGTTCGCTGATTTAGTGCCGACCACGGCGCATTTGGCGCTGCCATGGATCATGGGCTACGACTTGTATCCCGTCACGACGCTGGAAAATAAAAAGAAGTGGATTCCGGAAGTGATTCAAGAGGGCTGGATCGCGTTGTTTGGCCACGATACGAAAACACAGGCTGCGTACGTTCGCGAGCGCAAGGGAGTTTGGGAAACAGAACCGGTAAAGGTGGATTGAAAATGGCGAAAACAGGGAAGGGTCCGAGGAAGGCGGCGGCTAACGGCGCCGTGAAAAATGAAGTCGTGAAGATCGGGATTATTGGAGGCAGCGGCCTGTATTCCATGGCGGGCCTCACGAACACGCGCGAAGTGCGCGTGAAGACTCCGTTTGGAGATCCTTCGGACGCGATAATTATCGGAACGCTGGAAGGAAAACGCGTGGCGTTTCTGGCGCGCCACGGCCGCGGACACGTGTATTCACCCAGTGACATTAATTACCGCGCGAATATATGCGCGATGAAGATGCTGGGCGTGGAACGTATTATTTCGGTGAGCGCGGTGGGCTCGCTGCGCGACGATTTGCCGCCACTGGATTTCCTGATTCCCGATCAATTTTTCGATCGCACGCGCGGACGGGTGGCCACCTTCTTCGGCGGGGGAATTGTCGCGCATGTGGGGTTTGACAAACCGACTTGTACACACCTTTCGGCGCACGTTGCCGAAGCCTGCGACCGGGCAGGCGTGAAGGCGCATCGCGGCGGGACGTATATCTGCATGGAGGGTCCGCAGTTTTCCACGCTGGCTGAGTCGAATACCTATCGCCAACTGCGCTTCGACGTGATCGGCATGACCAATTTGACGGAAGCGAAGCTGGCTCGCGAAGCGGAAATTTGCTACGCGACGATCGCCATGATCACGGATTACGATTGCTGGCACCCGCAGCACGACGCGGTGACGGTGAGCGAGATTATCGAAAACCTGAGTCGGAACACCTCGAACGTTCAGCGCGTGCTGCACGAAGCCGTGGCGGAACTGCCGGAATCGCGCGCCTGCAAATGTGGTGCGGCGCTGGCGCACGCGGTATTGACGGACCGCACAATGATTTCCGCGGCGACCAAAAAGCGCCTGGCGCCGATCATCGGCAAGTACATTTCATAGGTTTTGCGCGTCCAGAATTCACTGCACGAGGAGAGTTCATGTCGTTACTAGTGGTTGGCTCGGTGGCATTTGATGGGATCGAAACGCCGCACAGCAAGCACGATCGCATGCTGGGCGGCGCCGCCAGCTATTTTGCGTTAGCAGCGTGCCACTTCGCGCCGGTGCGCCTGGTGGGCATCGTCGGCGACGACTTCACAGCGAAGGACGTCGCGGTATTCAAGCACCAGCACATTGATTTGCAGGGACTGGAGCGCGCCACGGGAAAGACATTTTACTGGGCCGGGCGTTACAACCAGAATATGAACGAGCGTACAACTCTCGTGACGGAGCTTAACGTTTTCGCGAATTTTAATCCCACGCTGCCGCCGTCGTACACGGACTCGTCCTTTATTTTTCTCGGCAACATTGATCCCGCGCTGCAGCGCTCCGTACTGAAGCAGGTCACGCGCAAACCCAAAGTGGTGGGCCTGGACACCATGAACTACTGGATCGAGCGCACTCCCGCGGAGTTGAAGGAAACGCTGAAACACATACAAGTGCTGGTGATCAACGACGACGAGACCCGCCAGCTCACCGGTCAGCACAATCTGACGCGCGCGGCGAAAGAGATATTCAAGATGGGCCCCCAGACATTGGTGATCAAGCGTGGTGAGCACGGCGCGATCATGATGCATGAGAAGTTTTTGTTCTCGGTACCGGCATTCCCACTCGAAGAGGTGCATGATCCTACCGGCGCGGGAGACAGCTTCGCCGGGGGCTTCATGGGCTATCTCGCGGGAGCTGGAAAGGTGAATGAGCGCACGTTGCGCAACGCGATGGTTTACGGCTCGGTGCTGGGGAGTTTTGCGGTGGAAAAATTCGGCGTGCAGCGCCTCACCACGCTCAAGCGCAGCGAAATCCATGCTCGCGCACGCCTCTTTTCAAAGCTCACCTCCTTCAAGCTCTAGCGCCGTTGGCACGGTTCTGTGGAGTCGCTCCGATGAAGAAAAAAGCTAAAAGAAAATCGCCATCGCGAGCAGTCACTAAGCGCAGTCCCAAACGCGCCCTCAAGGTTTACCCCACGCTGACACAGAGTCTCGCGCTACTTTCTGAAATCAGCCAGGACATAACTTCGGTTCTCGATCGAGACGTGCTTTTCCGCTGCGTCGCCGATCGCGTGCAGAAGGTGGTGGACTATCACCTGTTCACCGTGATGCTGTGGAACGAGAAATCGACCCAGCTGGAAAGCGTGTTCTCGGTGTACTACGGCGAGCCCATTGCGGCGCGCGTCCGCGTACCGCTATACAAGGGTATTACGGGATACGCTGCGGGCGAGCGCAAGCCGTTTCGTGTGGACGACGTCAGGACCGATCCTCGCTACGTGGAATTTCCGAACAGTGAACGCGTGCGGTCAGAGTTGGTGATCCCGCTATTGCTTCAAGGGCGGCTCGTCGGCGTGCTGGATCTGGAAAGCACGAAGCTCGCGGCATTCAGCGGCGAGCACGAACGAATGCTGGCAATCCTGGGGTCCTACATCGCGATTGCGCTGGAGAATTCACGTTTGTATGCCGCGTCGCGCGAGAACGAACGGCGTTTGCTGAGCGACCTGGACACCGCGCGCGACATCCAACGCCAGCTTCTGCCACAAAGCGTGCGCGAGACTGCCGGGATTGATTTGGCCGCTGTGTACATGCCCGCGCGCGAGCTCGCCGGAGATTTTTACGACTTTCTTTCGTATGGCGACGCGCGACTGGCCATCGCGGTCGGGGACGTCTCGGGCAAGGGAACTGCGGCGGCGCTTTATGCCTCCATGGCCATCGGCGTTCTCCGCGAGCACACCGCCGATCACAAGCTCACGTCTGCAGAAATGCTGACGACGATGAACGGCAGGCTGTGCGCATCGAACATCAGCCCCGGATTCGTCGCGCTGCTATTTGCGCAGTACGACGCGAGAGCGCGACAGATGACGATTTCCAACGCCGGGATTCCTCGCCCGATTCTGGTGCGCGAGGGTCTGGTGCGTGAGCTAAAGATCGACGGCATGCCCCTGGGAATCTTTCCAGACACGGAATACGAGACCTTGCAACTCGAGATGCAGCCGCACGACCTGCTCCTATTTGCCTCCGACGGCATCTTGGAGTCCATGAACGCGCGCGACGAGGAGTTTGGCTTCGGGCGCCTCGCAGAAATTTTGCGCAGTGTAAAATCGGGAACGCTCTCCAAGGAGATTTGCGGTGCCATAGTGAGCGCGACCGATAAATTCAGCGGGCGGCCCGAAGAGCCTCACGATGACCGAACGCTGGTGGTTATGCGCATCACGGGGAATTGAACTGGAGTAGGGAGAGGGGTTCCCGGCGTGACGCGAAGTCGCTGTCGAAGCTCGTTTCGTTCGACGCATACCGAATAATCTCCATCGCGCTTAACTCCTCTCTCAGATTCCAGTAGAATCGCGGCTGCACGGGGGTGCGATGCTTCGCGACCTTAATTCCTACATTCTGTTGCGTCTGGTGCTCGCTGCGTTTCTAGGCGGACTAATTGGTCTGGAGCGTCAACTGCGCCGCAAGCCCGCGGGAATTCGCACCAACATGCTGATTTGCTTCGGCGCGGCGCTGTTTACGATCATTTCCTACGAAATGGCCGGAGAAGTTGGCGGAGACCACACGCGCATCGCGGCGCAGATAATCCCAGGCATTGGCTTCATCGGCGCGGGCGTGGTGATACGCGACCGTGGAGCGGTGTTGGGGATCACCAGCGCGGCGACAATTTTCGTGATGGCGAGCATCGGGATGGCGGTTGGCGCCGGCATGTTGGCGACCGCCATTTTTGCCACTTTGATGGTGCTGGTGGCCCTTGTGGCGTTGGGCTACCTGGAAGATCGCCTGGGATTGCAGACGCGATTGATGACGTTTCAATTGATTGCCCCAGCCAACTCGGACCTGCTGGTCCCAGCACATCGCATCGTAGAAGCCGCCAAGATCGAAGCGCGTCGCTGGCAAACGCACACCACCAACGACACCTTAATCGTGGATTTCGAAGCGGAAGTCACCTATCACCAGGAGCGCGAACTCTTCACGAAATTTGGCGCACTGGATGCCAAGGTTGAGGCCAGACCGTTGCGCGCTTGACGCAGCGTGGCAACCGGCAAGCGGGTCGGGTACGAATGGGTGACGCGTCGAGCTATTTCTTGCTCCAGGATCTTCCTGAACCTCGCTGAAGACCGACCAGTTGCGGCCAACCAAACACGGAGATGGGGAATCCGAGTTGACGAGTGTTCGCCGGGATGCTATCAATTCTTGGTCAATATTCAGGGGACTCGCAGGCGTTTGGATCGCTTCCCTCGTGCGGCTATCCCAGCGACGCTAACGACTGGCGGCGCCAGTTTTCGTGGACACTACCGGTGAAAATTACAGGAGGACGGGCTTGATGCGTTTGCGGTGGACCGCGCTCGGGGTGCTTTGCATAGTGACGATGTTGGCGTCGGGTTGCGGGTCCAGCGGAACTCCCCAGCCGAATCCCACTCCGATTATCACCGGACTCTTCCCATCCAGTATCACGGCCGGCAGCGAGTCGTTTACGCTGTACATCGCGGGCCAGGGATTCATTTCTTCAAAGACTGCAACTTCGACGGCGTATTGGAATGGCTCGCCGCGTTCGGCGAACGTGAACTTGAACACCAATCAGATTGCCATCACGGTGCTGGCGTCGGATATCGCTACGCCGGGTACTGCGTTAGTCACCGTTTCGAATCCGCTCCCGGGGGGCGGGGTCAGCATCAACGCGGCGCCGTTCCAAATCTTTCCGTCGCAAACGAATACGCCCCTGATTTCCAGCCTCGATCCAGCGAACGCAAGCCCGAAAGGCGCGGCTTTCACGCTAACGGTAAACGGATCGAACTTTCTTGCCGGAAGTGCCGATCTCCTTTGCTCGATGAAGCCACCGCAGCCGCCGTATACGGGCTCCGTGGTGACCTGGAACGGCAGCCCTCTGTGTACGTCGTTCGTTAGTTCCACACAATTGACGGCTCAGGTCCCGTCGGAGGACATCGTCATCGCCGGATGCTTCAACATCGGTGTATTCACATATGCGGGCGGCGGTAATGTGATCAGTTCTCCGGTGGTCGGCTTTCCGGTATTTTCGACGTCGTCGCCTGCGATCTGCTCGCTGGCACCGTCAAGCATCGTTGCTGGTGCTTCGGATTTCACGCTCACTGTGAATGGTGCGGGCTTTACGTCAGGTGCGACCGTAAAGTGGAACGGCAGCGCGCGGACGACAACATTCGTCAGCGCCAATTCCGTCCAGGCGCAAATCAAGGCGGCAGACGTTGCCACTGCCGGCACGCAGCCGGTCACGGTGGCGAATTCCGGTGGCGGCACCACTACACCTTTGAATTTCACGATTTTGCCATCTCCGCCGCTGATTCCGACAGTCACATCCACTTCCCCGCAGAACGCCACAGCCGGGGGCGGGGCGTTTACGCTCACCCTCACCGGCACTAATTTCGCGCAGAATTCGGTAGTGAATTGGAACGGCGGAGCGCGCCCCACGACGTACAGCAGCGCAACCTCAATATCAGCGCAGATTTCAGCCACTGACATCGTTGCGGCCGGAACTGTGGTCCTAACTGTACTCAATACCGCCGCGAACGGCGGTTCGGCCGTGTCGGCACCGTTTCCTTTCACGGTCAGCGCGGCGGGAGCAGCGGTGAAATTTCCGCAGGTCATTTCGGTGAGCATCGCAGGCGGTCCTGCGGACGGGCCCAGCGAAGCGCCTGCGATCAGTTCTACCGGGCGATACGTCGCTTTCCACTCTGAGGCAAAGAATCTGATTGCGCCGGCGGTGTCTGGAAATATTTTTGTGCGTGACACGTGCGTCGGTGCGACGAATTGCGTCGCGAAGACTGTAGCCGTGGATCTGGCGCCGGACGGCAGCGCGCCCAACGGAAAGGCCGGCAGGCAGTTGGCCTTTAGCGGTGATGGCCGGTTTGTGGCGTTCATGTCCCGCGCGACGAACCTAGTTCCCGGGAATTCTGTAGTGTCCTTGGGTTACTGGGAATTATATGTTCGTGACCTTTGCGTGGGCGTCAACGCGCCTTCGGGATGCACGCCGCACACTGAAATCATTTCGGTAGGCGCGGAGGGGGAAGCCGCGAATGGCCCGAGCACGAGTCCTTCGCTGAGCGGAGACGGCCGGTTCGTCGCGTTCGTATCCGCAGCCACGAATATTGGTGGAGAAATACCTGCGTTGTTGCCGCAGGCGTACGTGCGAGACACTTGCGCGGGTCCCACGGCAACGAAGTCTTGCGTCACGCGCACCGTGGCGGTTCCGGTGGATGATGACGATCGAGTCGCAGGCGCACAAGCAGGACGTCCCGCGATTTCTTCTGACGGCCGGTACGTAGCGTTGGAGATGTGGGCTGCGAAATCAGCTGCGCAGAATTCGGCGAGCACATCGCGCATCGTTCTCGCCGACACTTGCATGGGTACCGATGCTCCGGTTTCTTGCGAACCGTCTGCGGAAACGATTTCCTACGCTCCGGATGATTCCGCTCTGGGTGGCGCGAATATTTCACCTTCGCTGAGTAGCGACGCGCGCTTCGTAGTGTTCGAATCGCAACCTGCGGATTCCGCGACGGGTAGCACAGGACGCGTCAGCAAAGCATTTTTGCGCGATACGTGCCTGGGTGAGACGGCGCCGGACGGCTGCGTTCCGAACACAACTCTGATCGCGAACGACAGCAGCACGGCAGCGACGAAGGTGCAAAATTTCTCGCCGGCGATCAGCGCCTCGGGAAGGTACATTTCGTTCGTTTCCGGCGCCGCTTCGACTGCGCCGGCCGGCCAGGTTGCAGCTGAGGGCTCGTTGGTGGTGCGGGATACGTGTTTTGGCGCAGTGCTCCCTTGCACGCCGCACACCTACGCGGTTTCGGAATCCGCTGCATCGCTTGCGGGTACGCGAGTTTCGCTGGCCACTTCCAACAGTAACAAGACTGCGCCAATCGCCGCGGACCGTTACAGCGCTGCACCACTGAGCGTGGACGGGCGCTTCGCGGCGTTTTACGCACCAGACACGATCGCTGCCGGGCCTGCCAGCGGGATTGGCGACGTGTATCTGACGGTGACGCCCTTCTAGATCGAGTTTGCGCTACTGCTCGGATGTAAACACCCGGGCGCAGGTGGCTGGACTCGCTGCGCGAAATTCCTTATTCTCCATTGCGGCACATGCCGCAACCTCTCAAGCCTGAATCACTCCGCCCTGGCGACTCGGCACGAATTCTTTCGGTCGCGAGCCCTGTGGATCCGGCTCGTTTGCAGCGGGGCATCGAGGAGATTGCGCGGCTGGGCTATACAACGAAGGTCGATCCGGAACGGATATTGGCGCGCGGCGATTTTTTTGCCGGCAGCGCTGCGGAGCGCGGGGCGGCGTTGCGGGAAGCGCTGACCGAGACCGGCACGCGAGGAGTTTTCTGTTCGCGCGGGGGGTACGGGTCGAACTATCTGCTCGATGGACTGAGCGTGGCCCTCGCGAGTCCCAAGCTATTAGTAGGTTACAGCGACCTTACTTCACTGCAGATTTTCCTTTGGCAGAAATTTCGTTGGATCACTCTTTATGGGCCGATGGCGGCCGCGGGACTCGATAGGGGCGCGGGGGTGGCCGATGGTTACGATGCCGAAACGCTGATGCGCGCCTTGACCGAAACCAAGCAGGGCTGGACGATCCCGCTTGGCGGGAGCGAAGCGATCATGCCCGGTTCCGCGGACGGCGTTCTGCTCGGCGGCTGCTTGACGCTGATCGAAACTGCGCTGGGCACACCGTGGGAACTCGACACCCATGGCGCGATTCTGCTGCTGGAAGACCGTGGCATGAAGCCCTGGCAAGTGGACCGCGCGCTGATGCATTTGAAACAGGCGGGGAAGCTTCGCGGAGTGTCCGGAGTGCTGCTCGGGGAGTTTCCGGAGTGTGCGGGGCCAGAGGGAACCGAGACTGTGCTCGCGGTGGCGCGGCGAATTTTGGGAACAATGGGATTTCCGGTGGTGTGGGGCGCGGCTGTGGGTCACACGCCGCGGCCGATGTTGACGCTGCCGCTCGGCGTGCGTGCGCGCCTGAAGGCCGATGAGAATCCGCGGCTGGAAATTTTGGAAGCGGCCTGTCGCGCGTAGAAGCTCGGCAGCGCGATGAGTGGCAAGATTTCGTAACGCGGCTTGGCCGCGCGAAATCCTGGAAGCTGCCGGCATGTAGAGGGAGAGAGCAAATCGCAACTCGATCGAACAAGATCATCGAACATGTGCACCTGTTGGGGATTGCCGGCGCGGCCATGGCGCCCGTGGCGGGGATGCTGAAGGAGCGCGGCTTTCACGTCACGGGATCGGATGTGAACGTGTATCCTCCGGCTTCGACGCTGCTGGATTCGCTAGGAATCCGGTGGAACGAGGGATTTCGCGAAGAAAACCTGCAGCCTGCGCCGGATTTGTGCGTGGTCGGAAACGTGATTGCGCGTGGAAATCCGGAGATCGAGCGCATCCTCGACGAAAAATTGCCGTACTGCTCGATGCCTCAGTTGCTCGAGGAATTTTTCATCCCTGGGCACACCTCGATCGTGATTGCCGGAACGCATGGCAAAACGACGACCACGGCAATGCTGGCGTGGATCTTTCAGGTGGCCGGACGTAAACCGGATTTTCTGGTCGGCGGCGTGTCTCCGAATTTTGGCGAGCGCAGCTACGGGCTGGGCGGCGGGGAAGAATTCATAATCGAAGGGGATGAGTACGAGACGGCGTTCTTCGATCGCGGACCGAAGTTTCTGCACTATCATCCGGACGAGCTGATCCTCACATCACTGGAATACGATCACGCGGACATCTATCCTGACCTGCCATCCATCGCAGTGCAATTCCGTAGGTTGGTGAATCTCGTGCCGCGCCGCGGAAAAATTCTAATCTGGGGCGAAAGTGAAGAACTGCGGCAAACGGTGGCGAAAGCATTTTGCACGGTGGAGACATTCGGACTCTCGCCCGAATGTGACTGGTGTGCAGGAGACGTTCACTGGCACGACGATGCCACGGAGTTCCGCGTCGCGTTTCGCGGCAGGGAAGTGACGCGCGTGCGCACGCCGGTTGCCGGCAAGCACAACGTGCTGGACGCGCTGGCGGCCACGGCACTGGCCTACGGACGTGGCGTGGAGTGCGACGCCATCCAGCGGGCAATGGCCACGTTTGTAAGCGTGCGCAAGCGCATGGAAACCAAGGGCGAAGCCAATGGCGTGCTGGTGGTGGAAGATTTCGCGCATCATCCCACGGCCATTCGCATGACGCTGGAAGCTACGCGCACCCGCTGGCCGGGACGCAAAATCTGGGCGGCGGTAGAGCCGCGTTCCAACACCATGCGACGCAAAATTTTTGAACATGTGCTTCCGGAATCGCTGGCGATTGCGGACGCCGTGGTGATCGGCCCCGTCAGCCGCGCCCAATTGCTGGAGGAAGGGGAGCGGCTTTCGCCAGAATATATTGCGCGGTCGCTGCTCGATAGGGGGAGGCCTGCGAAAGCGTTCGATTCGTCAGCCGCGATCGTGGATTATCTGGCTGCCGAGGCCCGGCCCGGGGATATGGTGATGGTCATGTCCAACGGCAGCTTCGATGGACTGAGTGGAAAATTGCTCGAGAAATTCAAAGAGCTCGAAGGAGCCCGGAAATGAAATCGGCCCAGCGGATCGTGTTGGCAGTCCTCCTGTTGTTTTTCGCGCGACCCGCGGCCGCCACCATCAGTTATCACATTTCGTTGAAGAATCCGGAACAGCATCTTTTTCACATCTCGATGGAGATTCCTGCGGGCACAGCGGTCGACCAGGAAATCATCGTGGCGCTGCCTGCGTGGAACGCCTTGTACCAGGTGCGGGATTTTTCATATCGCGTTCGCGATGTGGAGGCACGCAGTGCAAAGTCTCCGTCGCTGACGCTCCCGGTGCAGCTGCTCGACAAACAGACGTGGAAGATTTCATTGCCCGGCGCTGGCCCGCGCGCCGCGACAGTGGATTACAGTATCGAATGGGACGATGCCGGACCGTTTAACTCGCAACTGAACCAGCATCACGCGTTCGTGAATTTTGCCGAAGTGCTGATGTACATCCCGAGCCGCCGCGCAGAGGAGACGCTGGTCCAGTTTGAGGACGTGCCGGATGGCTGGCGCGTCGCAGCCGAGCTTCCCTCGGGCACGCCGGCGAATTCATTCGTGGCGGCGAGCTACGACAAGCTGGCAGATGCCCCGGTGGAAGTGGGAAAGTTCAGCGAATTCGGATTCGACCAGTCCGGCGCGCATTTTCGCGTGGTGGTGGATGGAAAGGAATGGCACCGCGAGAAGTTGGAATCGATTCTGCAGGACATCACCAAGTACGAAATTCATTTGATGGGCGGTGCTCCCTTTCGCGAGTACACGTTCTTCTTTCACTTCGGCCCGTACCCGGAGGTCGGCGGTGGGGGCATGGAGCATTCCAATTGCACGGCGATCTCTGACTTCTTCAGGCGACGCGGCCGCTTCCGTCGCGGCGCACGAATTTTTTCACGCGTGGAACGTGAAACGCATACGCCCGCAGACGCTGGAGCCGGTGGATTACACCAAAGAAATGTACACACGCGCGCTGTGGTTCGCCGAGGGAGTAACCAGCACTTATGGCTCCTACACGCTGGAGCGCACAGGCCTGTGGACCAAGGATCAATTCTACGGAGACCTGGCCGCGCAGATTAGTGAATTGGATTCCCGTCCAGCGCACCGCTGGCAAAGCGTGGAGGAATCCAGCGTGGACGCATGGCTGGAAAAATACGACGAATACCGCCAGTCGAATCGCAGCATTTCGTATTACAACAAGGGACAGATTGACGGGGACCTGCTGGACTTGGCGATTCGCGACGCCACGGACAATCACAAATCACTCGACGACGTGCTGCGCCGGATGAACGACGTCTATGCGAAGCAGGGGCTCTACTATGACGATTCGCGAGGCGTCGAAACCATCGCCGAGGAGGTTGCTGGCGTTAAGTTCGACGACTTCTTCCAGCGTTACGTGGCCGGCACTGACGAGATACCATACGACAAATTTTTCAGCGCGGCGGGACTGGAACTGAAAGTTGAAAAGCGCACAGCCGCGGACCTTGGCTTCTGGATCACGGGCCACGCACCTGGTGCGCCAGTGATGGTGTCTCAAGTGGTGCCGGGAACCACGGCTGAAGCCGCGGGGCTGAAAGCCGGAGATGTGCTGCTTGCACTGAATGGGCAGCCGTTGCCGCGGTATCTGCCGGCGTGGCTGCACGAACATGCGCCGGGAGAAGCCGTAACGCTGCACGTGCAGCGTGACAACAAGGACGTGGAGTTGACGTTTGCGCTGGGCTCGACGGAATTGAATAAATTCTCGATCGTTGAATTGCCGGGAGCCACCGAGCAACAGAAGCGTATTCGAGAAGGCTGGCTCAAGGGAAAGACAGACTGAAGCTTCGACGACATGGCCGAATCGCAATCTCACTCTGTCTGCGAAAATGATCCCAAGGCGATTTGTGAAACTGTTTCCGCGAAATCATCTGCGAACGCTTTCGGCCTCGCTGCGCCGCTGAATTCATGATTCGCACCGTCATGGTCTTGACGTTCGTTGCGCTTGCCATGGTGTTGGTCTTGCCCCTTCTGATTGTATGGACGCTGCTGACGGGCGATGCGGGCGTCATGTACCGAATCTTCATGCGCGCGTTGTTCGTGACGATGCGCCTGGCGGGAATTCGCGTCCGGGTGGAAGGCCTGGAAAATATTCCGAGTGGCGTTTGCGTGTTTGCTTCGAATCACGCCTCCAACCTGGATCCCGTCGCTTTGGTGCCCAACATCCCAAGACGAGTGGCGCTGCTGGCCAAAAAGGAAGTCTTTCGCATTCCGATCCTCACCAAAGCGATTCGCCTGGCAAAACTGGTTCCGGTGGACCGCGGTGACAAGGATGCCGCGGCGGAGAGCGTGGACACTGCGGTGCAGTATCTGAAGGAAGGCCTGTCGTTTTGCGTATTTCCGGAGGGAACGCGCAGCCGCGACGGCCGCTTGCTCCCGTTCAAGCGCGGAACTTTTCTGATGGCGATACGCGCCGGCGCGTGGGTGGTGCCGGTATCGCTGGCGGGGACGCAGCGCCTGATGCGCAAGGGCGACTGGACGATACATCCTGGCGAAGTCGTCGTGCGCTACGGCCAAGCAATCAACGCGGCGCAATATTCGGACGATCAGCGCGATGAACTTCGCCAGCGAGTGCAGGCTTTGGTTGCGGCCGGTCTGCCGGAAGAGCAGAAGCCATCGGCGGGGAATTGACCGAGGCGCTTCAGACTTCGTGCGTGCGTCCGTCGGGGCGTTTGCTGAGATTCATCCCTTTGCGCTCAATTTCGCCACGGCTTCTCGGAGTTCGCGCATTTCCTTCTGCAGTTCCGGCAAGCGATTGAATACTGCCACCGATTTCCGCCACGCGAGATTATCCATCGCCGGATATCCCGAATAAATCGTGCCTGCCGGAACGTCTCCTGGCACACCCGACTGCGCCGTAAGCACGGCGCCGTCGCCGATCGTCAAGTGGCCTGCCGCGCCGACCTGGCCCGCGAGGATGCACTTGTTGCCCACTTTGCTAGTCCCGGCGAGTCCGACCTGACCGCACAGCAAAGTATCCTCGCCGACTCTGCAGGCGTGGCCCACCTGCACCAGATTATCAATCTTCGTCCCGCGCCCAATCCGCGTTTCGCCGACGGTCGCTCGGTCAATCACGCTATGGGCCTGGATTTCGACGTCGTCTTCGATCACGGTAATGCCGGACTGGCGCATTTTGTGCCAGCGTCCGTCATTCTGGCGCGCGAAGCCAAACCCGTCGGCGCCGATCGTGACGCCGTTTTGCAGCAGTACACGATTGCCGATGCGGCAGTTCTCGCGAACGGTCACGTGCGAGTGCGCGAAGAAATCGTCGCCGATTTTCGCTCCCGGATAAATTGTCACGAAACTGTGCAGCACGGCGTTGCGCCCGAGTTCGACGCCTTCGTCCACGAAACAGTACGGCCCGATATGCGCGCCCGGAGCAATTTTTGCGGTCTGTGCGATCACCGCGGTGGGATGAACCTCCATGGTGAGGCGTGATGCCGGATGGAACAGTTCGATCGCGCGCGCGAAATCGAGATACGGATTGGCTGATCGCAGTGCGGCGATGCGCACGGGACCGGCATCCTTGGCGACTAAGATCGCCGAGGCACGCGTCGTTTCCAGCGCGGGGCGGTATTTGCGGTTGACCAGAAACGTCAATTCGCCCGGCTGGGCCTCTTCGATCCCGGCAACGCCAGAGATTTCCAGGGTCGCGTCACCATCCAGCTCGCAGCCCAGATGCTTCGCGATCTCGCCTAATTTCATCATGCCCTCTCCTGTTACTCGCAATTGCGCAGCCTCAATGTACAACAGAGCCGCAAACCGTCATATGCCGGCGGTAAGACGCCCGGCCGCGACGCTGCGCGGGCGGCAGGCGATTATTCGTTGAAAAGTTTGGATTGCGACGATACGGCAGCACCGGCAGCACGCGGAGTCCGGCGGGCAGCTCCGACCACGCCCAGGACCTTCATCTCAAGAAGTGCCGAACGAGGAATAAAGAGTCGCAGGGTATTTCCGTGCAGATCCGGAGGCGTCAACTGCACAGCGTTGTCCAGCAGGTCCAGCAGGTCGTTCGCCACGATGCCTTCCATCACGTCTTCATCGCGGAAGCGCAGACGCACCCACAGCCCGTCCAGCTTGGGGCGGCTGAGAAACACCTTGCGCTCGGGCTGAAATTCGTCGGGGAACTCCCGCACGAAGTAGACCGATTTCACGGTGGGCATCTCGATGGAGCGGTGCTCCCCGTCGGGAGTCAGGAGGTCGATAGCCTCAGCCCGCGCCAGGGTAGCTGGGTTCAAGTAGCCGCTCGTGTGGGTGCGGTCGAGAAGCAACACCACCACTTTTTTACGGGTCGAGGCTGGAGCTCGATCTTTCACGTCTTTGGAGCCTTTTTAGGTGAGAATCTTGCTAATTTCCCAGGCGTTATGTTATTCTTGCCCCGGTTTTTCGTCAAGTTATTGGTGCTTAAAGGGTTAGCATCGGAGTCACCGCCGATTGACCGAAAAGGGCAAGATCCTTAAATCTGCCTCCGTCATAGCCCTTGCCACCGTTATCAGCCGGATTTGCGGATACTTACGCGATCAGCGAGTAGCGCTACTGCTGGGAACGTCGCCGGCGGCCGATTCGTTCATCCTGGCGTTTCGCATTCCCAATATGATTCGGCGTATGACCGGGGAAGGCGCTTTGGCTGCCTCCTTTGTACCCGTTTTTACCGGTTATCTTCGAGGAAAGCCGCGACAGGAGGCTTGGAGGTTCGCGCAGCGCGCCTTTTGGGATATCGCCGTGATTCTTGCGGTAGTTGCAGTTCTGGGCAGCGTCTTTTCCAAGCAAATCGTCGGGATCTTCACCGTCATTGGCGGTGGACAGTTTCGCTGGGATCTGGCGATTTACTTGAACCGGATTATATTCCCGTGCGTTTTTTTTATGGGTTTGGCGGCGCTCGCGGCCGCGATTCTGAACAGCTTTCATCGCTTCGGGCTTCCGGCTTCGACGTCGATCCTGTTCAACGTGGTGTTCATCGCGTTTTCGTTTGGGGTGGTTTACCGGCCCATCATGAACTGGGCGCCGGTCGCCTACCGAACGCCGGCGGTGGCGCTGGCGATCGGAATTGTGGTGGGCGCGGCGTTGCAGCTAGTGATGCAACTGCCGGCGCTCCGCAAGCTGGGCATGCGCTTCCGCCCCGATGTGACGTTCGACGATCCCGGAGTCAAGAAAGTCGGGAAGCTGATGGCGCCAGTTTTCGTCGGCACGGGAGTTTTTCAGATCAGTTTTCTGGTGGACACGATTTTTGCGGCTTCGTCGCGCATGCCGGAGGGAAGCATCACGTCGTTGTATGTGGCAGATCGCGTGATGGAGCTGGTGCTGGGCAGCTACGCGATTGCGCTGTCAACCGCGCTGCTTCCGACGATGTCGCATCAGGTGGCGGAAGGAAAGCACGACGAGATGAAGCAGACGTTTGGATTTGCGCTGCGCGTCGCGTCATTCATCACCATCCCGGCGGCGATGGGGCTGATTCTGCTGCGCGTGCCGATCACGCAGGTGTTGTTTCAACACGGTGAGTTCATGGCGCGTTCCACGGCGCTGACGGCCCACGCGTTGCTGTTTTATTCGCTGGGATTGCCGGCGTTTGCGGCCATCAAGTTGATTACGCCCATGTACTACTCGACGCAAGACACGCTGACGCCGACGAAGGTGGCGGTGTGCACGCTGGCCTTGCACGTGGTGCTGAATATCGTCTTACTTTTCGGATTCGGGCGTTATCTGTGGAACGCCAGCCCGGCGCTGGCAAGTTCTTTGGCCGCGTATTTTAACTTCGGGGCTTTGTTTCTGATTTTTCGCGGGCGGTACGGACGGCTAGGCGCCTTGAGGATTTTTAACTCGCTCGGAAAAATGGCGGTCTGCGGCGCGGCGATGTCGGCCGCTTGTTTTCTGGCGGTAAGGCACACTCATTTGATTACGGCGGAGCATTTTCTGGCCAAAGCCGCGTGGCTGGCCGGAATCATCGTCGTTTCAACAGGAATTTATTTCGGTTTGGCTTGGGCGTTGCGCTGTGAGGAGCTGCCGGAGCTGTTCCTGCTGCTGCGACGCGCGGAACCGGACGCGGCGGTCAGCGGACTGGACGTTTCGTAGGCAATTCGGCTGGCGAGCGCCAAGCTTCTGCGGGAAGCCGAGTGTCGGCGCGTGAATTTAGGAGATGTGAGTTGGAAGCGCAAATTCGATCATTCTTGAATTACCTGCGGGTCGAAAAGGGGCTCTCGACGAATACGCTACACGCGTACCGCCGAGACATGGCGAAATTCGCGGAGTTCGCGGCCAAGCGCGGGTTGACGCTGGAGCAATTCCAGCACAGCCATGTGGTGGATTTCCTGCGCACGCTCTATCTACGCAAGCTGGACAGCCGCACGGTAGCGCGCCACCTGGTTACCATTCGCCATCTTTTCCGCTTCGCCTTCACCGAAGGAATGATCAAGGAAGATTCGGCCGCGAACGTGCAGTCACCGAAATTCCGCCAGTCTCTGCCGGAATTTCTGAGTGTGGCGGAGGTGGATCGCCTGCTGACCCAACCGGACGTCTCCAGCACACTGGGGCTGCGTGACAAGGCCATGATCGAGTTGCTGTATTCCACCGGACTGCGAGTGTCCGAACTGTGTGGATTGAAGGCCGCGGACCTGCAGATGGAAGCGGGTTGCCTGCGCTGCATCGGCAAAGGCAATAAAGAGCGGCTGGTCCCGGTGGGCCGCGCCGCGTTGGAAGTGGTGGTTCGCTACATGAAACAATCGCGGCCGGAAATCCTGGGAGAAAAATCGTCGCCATATCTTTTCCCCAGTCGCACCGGCACGGCCATGAACCGCATCATGTTCTGGAAGATTTTGAGTGCTTACGGCCGCAAAGCAGGGTTGCGCAAGGCCCTGACGCCGCATATGCTGCGGCACAGTTTTGCCACGCACCTGCTGGATCGCGGAGCGGATTTGCGCTCCGTGCAAATGATGTTGGGCCATGCGGATATTGCAACGACGCAAATCTATACACACGTTGTGGAAGAACGGTTGAAGCAGGTTTACAAGGCGCACCACCCGCGCGCCTAACGTCTGCGCGCGGAATTTCGAGGAAGGCGGAAACTTCATGCCCGATTACATGTATTTGCTGGAAAGCCGGCTGTCTCCGGAGCAGCGCGCGGTGATGGAGCGCGTGCAGGAGCTCTCGCGCACGCAAGACGTGAATGTGTATCTCACGGGCGGCGCGGTGCGCGATCTGATCTCCGGCATGCCCATTCGCGATCTGGATTTCACGGTCGAAGGCAATCCGGTCAGGATGGTGCGCGAGCTGGAAAAGGGCGGGGCGCGCGTCGTGTGGGAAAGCGAGAAGATCCGCCATCACGAAATGATCTTTGCGGGAGATGTGGATGGCTCGATCTCCGCCGCGCGCGAAGATTTCTACGAGCGTCCTGGAGTGAAGCCCGAGTACCGCTTCTCCAGCGTCATGGAGGATTTGCGCCGGCGCGATTTTGGAATCAATGCGATCGCCATTTCGCTGAATACGCAGTCGCGCGGATTGCTGCTCGACCCGATGAACGGGCTAGCGGACCTGGAAAAGCAGGAAGTCCGCGCACTTTCCATCCACGCTTTCACAAATCAGCCCGTCCGCTTGATGCGCATTTTGCGTTATGCCGCGCGCATGGGATTCAAGATGGATCCTCGCACGCAGGAGTGGTTCGACCTGGCCATTGAACGCGGAGTTACCGGTCGCATCGAAGGCCACGAAGTCGGCCACGAGATGCGCGCGCTGGCTCGGGAGGATAATCCCGTCGCCACGCTGAAATTGTGGGAATCGCACGAAATGCTGGCGCTGATTCATCCTTCGCTGCAGAAAAGAAAGCCGGATTATGACAGCCTGAACAAGCTGGCGCGCGTGCGCTTCAATCTCTACGGCGCAGGCTTGCGGCCGCGGCTGCATCTGGCGGTGGCGTACTACACGCTCGGGAGGCTGAAGTCCCGCGAAGCTGCGTCAGCTTTGCGGCACATGGAATTCAGAGCCGCCGAAATCGAAGAAGCCGCAGAGTTGGTTCCCGAGACGCAGAAAGTCGTAAAAGTTCTAAAAAGCGCCAAGACCAACGCCGCCAAAGACGCCTATTACTATCTGGCTTCCTTGCCCGCGGAGACCCTGGCGTTCATCGAAGTGGAGATGCCGAATCCGCGCGCGCTTTCCAAGATCCGGAACTACCTGCAGAAGTGGCGGCCGCTGCGTATGGCGTCGCCAGCTGCGGAACTCGAGGCGCTAGGAGTGGAGCGCGGAGCGAAATTCGACAAGATCGTAGAACAATTCTTCGAACTGCAATTGCGCGGCAAGGGCAAGACTCCGGAAGACCGCACGAAAATTCTGAAGAATCTTGCCGGAATCAAAGACGAAATCAAAAAGCCTGAAAAGAAAGAGAAAAAGCGCAAGGGAGCGCCCGAAGCTCCGCCGCACGCGGAAGCAAAAGGGCACGAAAAATCAAAGGCCGCAGCAGCTGGAACCAAAGCGGTGCCTGCTCCGTCCGGCGACGGCAAACCCGCGCCCGCCGCCAAGGCTTCCGCCGCTGCAGCGAAGCCCGGGCAATCGGCGGCGGCCGCGATTGGCGCAAAAGCTCAGGCCAAACATGACAAAGCTGAGCACGATGACAAGGCCGCGCGCACTGGAAAGAAATCGAAGTCTAGCCCCAAGAAAAAATCACGACGCTAGCCGCAAGCGTATCGGCCGCGTGCGGTAAATTCACCCGTAGATTGCTCTTACCCTAACCGCGGGAGCTGGTTTAGAATGAAGCTCGCATGGATGCCTCGAACTTCGTTCACCTTCATCTGCACACGGATTACTCTCTTCTGGACGGCGCATGCGAAATCGGCGAACTCACAGCCGAGGCCGCGCGCCGCGGGATGCCCGCCGTCGCAGTAACCGATCACGGAAACCTCTTCGCAGCTGCGAATTTCTATCACCAGGCGACCACACACGGTGTGAAGCCTATCATCGGCTGCGAAATGTATGTTGCCCCGGATAATCACAAGAATCGCGGTACGGGCGCCGAGCGCTCGAATCATCTGGTGCTGCTCTGCGAAAACGAAAAAGGGTATCAGAATCTGATCAAGCTGGTTTCCACTGGATATCTCGACGGCTTTTATTACAAACCGCGCGTGGATCACGAGCTGCTCGCCAAACACAGCGAGGGTCTGATCGCTCTTTCCGCCTGTCTACGCGGAGAAGTGGCCGACGCGTTGCTCTCCGAAAAATACGATCAGGCGCAGAAGAGCGCTTACCGTCTGCGCGATATTTTCGGCAAGGGGAATTTCTTCCTCGAAGTTCAGGATCAGGGTCTGGAGCAGGACGTACGCGTCAATCGCGACCTGGTGCGCCTCTCCAAGGAATCCGGGATTCCGCTGGTTGCCACCAACGACTGCCACTACCTCACGCAGGCCGATTCGCATGCGCAGGAAGTGCTGATGTGCATTCAGACCGGCAAGACCATGAGCGATGCGCAGCGCATGAAATTTGCCACCGACCAGTTTTATTTCAAGACGGCGGAGGAAATGGCGCACGTATTCCGAGAATTGCCGGACGCGGTGACGCGCACGGTAGCAATCGCCGAGCGCTGCAACGTGAAGATTCAGCGCGTCAGCAATCCGTTCCCGGAATTCAAGGTGCCCGAAGGCCATAGCACCGATTCGTATTTCGAGCGCGTGGTGCGCGAAGGATTTGCCTCTCGCGCCCCGCAGATTGACCGCCTGACGAAAGAAGGCCGCTTGCGGCACCCGCTCACGGATTACGAAGCCCGCCTGACCGCCGAAATCGAAATGATCAAGAAGATGCGCTTCGCCGGCTACTTCCTGATCGTTTGGGATTTCATCCATTACGCGCGCGCCCAAGGCGTACCGGTGGGGCCCGGACGCGGCTCCGCGGCGGGGAGTCTCGTAAGCTACTCTCTGCGCATCACCGACGTGGACCCCATGCAGTACGAACTGCTCTTCGAGCGCTTCTTGAATCCGGAGCGCATTTCCATGCCGGATATTGATATTGATTTCTGCATGCGGCGGCGCGGCGAAGTGATCGAATACGTCCGCAAGAAATATGGCGCGGAAAGCGTCGCGCAAATCATTACGTTTGGAACCATGGCCGCGAAAGCGGTGTTGAAGGATGCCGGCCGCGCGCTGGATATGCCCTACGGCGAAGTGGACCGCCTGGCAAAAATGATTCCGACGACGCTGAACATTTCGCTTGAGGACGCGCTGAAACAATCGCCGCAACTTGAGGCCGCTCGGAAGGAAGGCCAGGTCAAGGAATTGATCGAAGTGGCGCTGCGGCTGGAGGGGCTCGCGCGCCACGCTTCCACGCACGCCGCCGGCGTGGTGATTTCGCCGCAGCCGCTCACCGAAATCGTTCCGCTGTACAAGTCGAACAAGGATGAAATCACGACGCAGTACGACATGAATGCGCTGGGGCGCATCGGCCTGCTGAAGATGGATTTCCTGGGCCTGACCACGCTGACGATCCTCGACGACTCCGTGCGCATGATCAAACAAAATCGGGGCATCGACCTGGATCTGACTACGCTTCCGCTCGATGACGCGCCGACCTATGCGCTCTTCGCGCGCGGCGACACCACCGGAATCTTTCAGTTTGAATCGCACGGCATGCGCGACATTCTGAAGCGGTATCAGCCCACGCAAATCGAGGATTTGACCGCGCTCAACGCTCTGTATCGTCCTGGGCCAATTCAGGGCGGCATGATTGATGAATTCATTGGGCGCAAACAGGGCAAGAAAAAAGTCACCTACGACTTGCCGGAGCTGGAGGAGATTCTTTCGGAGACCTGGGGTGTGATCGTTTTTCAAGAGCAGGTGATGAAGATTGCCAACCGACTTGCTGGATATTCACTGGGTGACGCCGACATCCTACGCAGCGCAATGGGCAAGAAGAAAGCGGACGTGATGGCCGCGCAGCGCGAGAAATTTCTGGCGGGTTGTGCCGCTGGCAAAGTTCCCGCGAAAAAGGCCACCAAGATTTTCGATCTCATGGAAGAGTTCGGCCTGTACGGTTTTCCGAAAGCCCACGCGTGTGCCTACGCGCTGCTCGCGTACCAAACCGCGTATCTCAAAGTCCACTATCCAGTGGAATTTATGGCCTCCATGCTCAGTTCCGAAGCGGGGAACACAGAAAAAGTGGTGAAGTACATCAACGAAGCGCGCGGCATGGGCATCCGTGTGCTTCCGCCGGACGTACACGAGAGCGGCTTGTACTTCACGCCTGTCGGCGACGACATTCGCTTCGGCCTCGCCGCGATCAAAAATGTCGGTGAGAACACCGCCAAGGCAATCTGCGAAGCGCGCGGAGCTTCCGGAAAATTCCGCACGCTTTTTGAATTCAGTGAGGCCATTGAGCCCAAGTTCTTGAATAAGCGTGTGCTGGAAAGCCTGGTGAAGGCTGGAGCTTTGGATTGCGCCGGCGGCTCACGCGGGCGGCTCTTCGCAGCGATCGATCAAGCCATCACGCGCGGACAGAAAAAGCATCAAGAGAAGACGGTGGGGCAGGGCGGCCTGTTTCTTGCCGGGCCGAATGCAGTTCACAGCCAGTCGTGGCAGGAAACTGAGCTTCCCGAGGCCGATGATTGGTCCGAGGAGCAGCAACTCGCCGGAGAATATGCGGTGCTGGGCTTTTACATTTCCGGCCACCCGCTCGACAAATTTGCGGGCAGACTGAAAGATTTGAACGCCGCCGAGCTGGCCACGATGGAGAGCCGCAAGAACAATGAGGATATCATCGTCGCGGGAATCATCGTGCAGATACGCCCGATGCGTTCGCGGCGCGGCGCGCGCTGGGCGATTTTGACCTTGCAGGATCGCACCGGCGTGATCGAGGCGTTGGTTTTTCCGGAGGCATTCGGCAAACTTGAGGCGATTTTGAAGTCCAATACGCCGCTGCTGGTGAAGGGGCGCGTAGCGGTGGAAGATGTCGGGACGCGCTTAATTGTCGCGGATGCGCGCTTGCTCGATCAGCTGGCGGATCGTCCGCCCAGTTTACTGCGCGTGCGCATGGATTTGAGCAGCGTAAACACCGGTGCCCTCGACCAGCTGCAGAAATTGTTCTCCAGCCGCCCCGGGCGCTGCCGCGTGGCGTTTGAATTAGTGAAGGGCGACGGGACTGCGGCAACGCTGGAAGCCGGCAGCGCCGTACTGGCGGATCGCGAGCTGGTGGAGCGCGTGCGCGAAATCTGTGGCACGGATTCTGTGGCCCTGGTGCAGTAGGATTCCTGCGGTAAAATGGTTTGGGTGGCGATCGCATACGGTGCTGCTCGGCCTGACGCTAAAGATTTTCCGAGGATCGTAATTGAGTGACGGTGATCCAGTGAGCAAACAGCAGATTCGCGCCGAGAAACTGCGCAAACGCCGCGAACGCAAAGAGCGCATGAAGAAATTCCGCGCAATCAAGAAGGCCCGGCGCGCGGCTCGCGAGGCGGCCGCCAACTTTTCTGTGGCGCCTGCGAAAGCTTCGGTACCGTCATCCGTGAAGCCTGTAGCCACCAGTTTGCGGGCCGCCTCCAAGTCCCCGCAAATTCTGAAGCCAGCCGCCGCCAAACCCGCCTCTAGTCCGACGCCCGGCGAAGTGGACAAAATGAAGCAGCGCGCCATTGATGCACTCGAGCGCGACGTCGCCGATCTGAGCCGCCTGAGCGCGCCCACGGGCGAGCAGTCCGTCGAGATCGAACGCATTCGCAAGGAAGTGGAGGAGTTGAAGCGCGAGTTCTACATTCACCTCGGCGCGTGGCAGCGCTTGTTGCTGGCGCGTCATCCGCAGCGTCCTTACACGGACGATTACATTCGCCTTCTCTTTGAAAACTTTTCGGAAATTCACGGTGACCGCAATTTCGCGGACGATCCCGCGCTGGTTACCGGCATGGCCAAATTTCACGGCAGACCCGTCATGATCATTGGCAGCCAGAAAGGCCGCGACACCAAACAGCGCTTGGCACGCAATTTCGGGCAAGCCAAGCCGGAAGGCTATCGCAAGGCGCTGCGGGCGATGCACGTGGCCGCGAAATTCGGGCGCCCCGTGATCGTCTTCGTGGATACTCCCGGCGCTTATCCAGGTGTAGACGCGGAGGAGCGCGGCCAGGCGGAAGCGATCGCGCACAATTTGCGCGAGATGTCGCGCTTGCCGGTGCCTATCATCATCACTATTACGGGCGAAGGTGGTTCGGGTGGTGCGCTGGCCGTCGCCGTCGGCGACCGCGTTTACATGCTGGAAAATTCGGTTTACTCGGTGATCTCGCCGGAAGGTTGCGCTTCCATTATGTGGCGCGATTCCACCAAGGCGGAAATCGCGGCCGAGGCGTTGAAGATTACCGCGCCCGATTTGCTGGAAATGAAATTAATCGACGAGATTGTTCCGGAGCCGGAGGGCGGCGCGCACAACGACCCCGACGCTGCCGCAAAAATGCTTGATCCCTTCCTCACACGCGCCCTCGAAGAGTTGTCCCGGCTCTCCCCGCGCCAGATCGTGGACCAACGCTACGAAAAGTTTCGCCGCATGGGCCAGTTTTTCGCGTAATCGCAACCGGCGAAACAGCCAGCTTCCTGGCTTCCCAGCTTCGTTCTTCCAATCTTCATTTACAGCTCTGGGCCCCCAGATGAGCTATAGTTCTGAGCCGTCGGGTGGTGAATGGCGCTCTGGAGGTACATATGCGAAATCTTGGAATATTGTGGGTCCTCTACGGTCTGCTCCGCTTGGTTGGCGCGCTCGGAGTGTTTCTCTATAGCGGCACCTTGACGTTAATGTGGGGCGCGCTGCTTACCCGCGTTCCTGATCCATATACCCTGATGGGCCTATTTCACAGCTTTCTGATTTTCGCCATTATTCTTGGAATCGTCGCAGGCGTTGTGTCAGTGATTGCCGGGCTGAACCTGATGTCCGGGGGCGCATCGGGGCGAAGTCTGGGGCTCGTCGCGGCGTTCTTTGGGTTGGTCAACGGGCCATTCGGAATCGCGTTAGGCGCCTATACATTGGTCGTATTGGTTCCTGCAGGCGCACGGAATTCCTAGGCGATCGCCGGGATTCTGCGATTTTCTAGGCTGCGTCGTAGGCGATGCCGCCTCTGGTGGTTCCGCTGCTGTCGTTGGGGCGTTTCAGGGCCGTCCCGCGCCTCGCGTTTCCCTTCGTGATCCCTTCACCATTGGAGCATTGAACACTTCGCGCCCGCGTTTCGATTGCCCTGCGTCCCGCCGTGCTTTAGTTTCGATAGCAGGGGATCGCAATTCAATGGCAGACGCGAGCACACCGCTTATGGACGAGATTTTTCGGCCGTACGAAAAGCTGGTTGAGATCACCATCCTGGGAAAGACGTTCCTGGTCCCGGAGCGAAATTCGCTTCTGCGCGCGTTCCAATTCATCAGCCCGGAAACGATCCCTTATGGCCGCTTCTGCTGGAATCAGGAATGTCAGTACTGCAAGGTGAGCTGCCAGCTTTCGGATGATGACCAGGCGCGCCCGATCTTGAGCTGTAAATTCCTTGTGTCCGACGGCATGAACATTTCCGAGATGGCCCCCGAATTGGTGGGCTGTCTGCGAAGCAAGCTCGGCGCTGCGGCGCAAAATAATCCGAGCACGCCCGCCGTTGACCCACATCCGGCATTCAAAAGTCCGACACCAAAAGCAGCAATCAAGACGAAAAGTTCAACCGCTGAACCGCGCCAGTAACAAAATCCTCGCCCGCGCTTCTGCGATCAGCCCTCTACGTGCCTTATTTCCTTAACCTCCTCGTCCTTCTCATCCGCCTTGCGCCGCAATCACGCCGCATGTCATCCTTTCGATTGCCATTTTGCTCTAACGGAGAATTTCGAATGCCACTTTGTGATGGATGCGGCGCTCAGGTAGACGAAGCGCACATCCGCCGGCGCATCGAGCGCCTCGAGCTCGCCACGCGCTTCCGCCCGATTCACATTCAAGCGCTTCTCTTGGATGCTTCTCCACCAGGGGCGCCCGAGGATTATTTTTATCGCGCCGCCGGGTCCTCGCAGCGTTCCGTCGCGGCTCAAATGTTGTTCGACGAGATCACCAAATGTATGGGGCGCAAGCCCGGCGAGACGATGCCGGAAGAATCGGTGTTAGCAGAGTTCCAGCGGCGCGGTTTGTTCCTAGCCTATGCGGTTGAATGTCCAGTCGAATCGCCGGAAGGATTGTCCGCAGCCTTGGCGCACCTGGCTTCCACCGTCTTGCTTCGCCTCAATAGTTCGTACAAGCCGAAATTCGTCGTGCCGATTTCTGAAGCATTGCAGCCGCTGATTCCGCTGCTTCAGAGCAACGGCTGGTCCGATCGATTGATTCTGCGCGACGGCCAGCCGCTTCAGAACGCTTCCTCGGAGGGCCCGCAACGCCGGGCCGAGTTTGGCGCCGCGCTTGCCGATCGTTTGTCCAAAGCACTCGCGCATCACGATTGAACCGGCGCGTTGCAATTCGCGCCGCACTCACTGAAATCGGATTTCCTGCATTGCGGACTTCCCAGTAAGAAAGTTCCACAATCTCAAAACATTATTTTCCTTTGTTGCGGGCGCTTCGTGCAACCCGCCTCACCAGCTCGTCGTCCAACGCACTGGAGCTCCTCAGTGTTCACGTGATGCTGTGTTGACCGTACGGGCTCAGACACGCTGGTAGTCCGCCGATAGCTCTCAAAACAAAAATGCACGGTCCTTCATGGCTACGGGTGTGCCCGTGTGCCTGCGGACGAATTCAAAAAAACGGAGGCATTTGGAAATGCGAATCAAGATAGGTTTGTTGTTAGCGGCTCTGGCACTGCTATCGCTGCCGGCGCTCGCGCAGGAAGGCAATTCAGAAATATCTGCGAACTTCACGGGAAACTTCCAGAAGGAAGCCAGCGGATTCGGTATCACCGATTCACCAACTTATGCAGGCGGATTCCTCATCAACTACCGTTATCATTTCAATCGCTGGAGCGCGCTGGAAGCCAACTACGGCAATACTCTTTTCTCGCAAGTCTATGATTCCGGCACGGTCACACAGGCTCGCGTTCAGGAAGCCACCTTCGCATACCAATTCACGTTCGGCATCGAACGCGAGGCTCGGTTCCATCCCTTCCTGGAAGCCGGTACCGGCGCTCTGTTCTTTTCGCCCGTGACTGCCGGGTCCAGCGACGGAGTGGTGAGCCAGAACCGCGGCGTATTTCTGTACGGCGCTGGGGCTGCATACCGACTCTCAGATCGCTTCAGCGTGCAGGCGGGGTATCGGGGGCTCGTCTATACGGCTCCTGATTTCGCACTGCCCACGCAAGTCACCAACGGCAAGACGCAGATGGCCGAGCCGTACGTTGGCGTCTCGTTCCGGTTCTGAGGCTTCCCGCGACAGATGTGCGGCGGTAGCCTGGATTACCTCAGGCTACCGCCGCTTTAAAATATTCTTGCAACGGCGGCGAACAAGGAACGAATTCTCGCCGGTCGGAGCGATGGAAGTTCATGTGATGAATAGCCTTGCGGGTGAACGCGGGCGTTATGTTAGAATTCCCGTGTTTCACTTAGGAGCACGATGGAGCGTTCACATGAATGCTCGGCATAAATTCCTTATCGGATCGGGAATTATTGTTGTCACGCTGCTGGCCCTGGCCTACGTAGGCTTCACCCAAAGCAAGACCTATTACCACACGATCACCGAGCTTTCCACGCTGCAGGGCGCGTCGCTGCACCAAAGAATGCGCGTCTCCGGGAATGTGCGCACGGGTTCCATCGAACACGTGGATGGGCGGGTGGACTTCGTTCTCACGGAGCAGGGCAGGGACCTACCCGTGAGTTACGTGGGCCGCGATCCATTACCGGATACTTTCAAAGATGGAGCGCAGGCTCTGGTGGAAGGCAAAATGATACCGGGTAACCACTTCGTGGCCGAGCAGGTGCAGGCCAAGTGCGCCTCGAAGTATGAGGCCGCGCCGGTGGGAACTCCAGTCGGGCCCCAGCCCGGTCAAACCTCGACAGGTGCCGGTACGCAACCTTCAGGAAATTAAGTCTCTCGGGAAACTGGGATAGCACCGCGGGGGAATCGTTGGACATTTTAGGCTCATTTGCACTGTTGCTCGCTTTCTTGGCCGCGATTTACGCGGTCGTGGCGGGAATAGCAGGAATCATCACGCGGCGCACGCTGCTGACTAAGAGTGCGCGCAACGCCGGCATGGCCGTGTTCGTCCTAGTGACGGTCGCAGTCGGATGCCTGGAATATTTTTTCTTCGCGAACGATTTCTCGATCGTCTACGTAGTGGAGCACAGCAACCGCGCGCTCCCGGGCTTCTATAAATTTGCTGCACTGTGGGCTGGTCAGGAAGGTTCGCTGCTTTTCTGGTCCTGGCTGCTCTCGATCTACGCGTTTCTAGTCTTATTCCTGAATCGCAAGCGCCATCCAGAACTGATGCCTTACGTCGGAGTAGTGCTCGCCGGCGTGCAAACTTTTTTTCTGACGCTCAATAATTTCGTGGCCACGCCGTTTAGGGTGTTGGCCGGTCCGGACGGCGCAGGCGTGATGCATCTCGCGAAATTGTCCGAAGGTCACGGCCTCACTCCGCTGCTGCAATATCCGGAGATGGTGATTCACCCGCCGATGCTGTATCTCGGCTACACCGGCTTTTCGGTCCCGTTTGCATTTGCTCTAGCGGCGCTGCTGGGACGCTACCCGGGTGAAAAATGGATCCACATTACCCGCCGCTGGACCATGATTGCCTGGTGCTTTCAGAGCGTCGGCATTTTGCTCGGCGCGCACTGGGCGTACGCCATGCTCGGCTGGGGCGGTTACTGGGCGTGGGATCCGGTTGAAAACGCGTCGCTGCTCCCATGGATTACCGGCACGGCGTTTCTGCATTCCGTGATGATGCAGGAAAAGCGCGGCATGATGAAAGTCTGGAACGTCTGGCTGGTATTCACCACTTTCATGCTCTGTATCCTGGGCACGATGCTGACGCGGTCCGGTGTAGTCAGTTCGGTGCACGCCTTCGCGCAATCTTCCATTGGCAGCTGGTTCGTCGGATTCCTGATCATCACTTTCTTGGTCTGCTTCGCAGCATACTGGAAAAATCGCGATTACCTGCGCAGCGACAATCAACTCGATTCGCTGGTCTCGCGTGAATCGAGCTTTCTGTTCAACAATCTCATTTTGCTGGCCGCGTGCTTCGCTGTGCTGTGGGGCACGCTCTTCCCAGTCCTGTCGGAATGGGTGGAGGGTAGCAAAATCAGCGTGGGCGCGCCTTTCTTCAACAAAGTGAACGTTCCAATCGCGCTCTTCCTGTTGCTGCTCACCGGCGTCGGCCCGCTTCTGGCTTGGCGTAAGACTTCCTTCGACGCGCTCAAGCGCAATTTCGCGTGGCCGTTTGCCGGAGGATTGCTCGCCGGAGTCATTGGATTCATATTCGGCTTCCGCGATATTTACTCTCTGCTCTGCCTGATCCTGGGCGTCTTCGTCACGCTCACCATCGCCTCCGAATTTTTCCGCGGCGCTCGCGTAATCTCCGCCCGCGACGGCACGAACATTTTGTCAGCGATGGGCGAGCTCACGATGCGCAATACGCGGCGCTACGGCGGCTACGTGGTGCACTTCGGCATGGTGCTGATATTTATCGGCATCGCCGGCACGCCGTTCAACAAAGACCTGCAGAAAGAAATGGCCGTGGGCGATTCGCTGCGCATTGGCCCTTACACAATCTTGTGCCAGACATTCGATCACCTGGATAACGCCAACTACGAATCGGACCGCGCCACCCTGGAAGTTTTCAAAAACGGAAAGTCGGACATGCTGCTATTCCCCGAGCGCCGCCTCTTCCACGCCAGTCAAGTGACCGAAACCATGGTTGCGATTCAGTCGTCGCCGCTGCGCGATTTGTACGTAGTGTACGCAGGCCGCAGCCCCGAAAGTGGCAAGCCCGTGATTCACGCCTACCTGCTGCCTCTGATCAAATGGATCTGGTTTGGTGGAATTGTAGTAGTGCTCGGCACCGCGTTGGCGTTGCTCCCGAACCGACGCAGCGCTTTGGTCCTCCGTCCCGCTACGGAAAGATCCTGGGCCGACGCGCTAGCCGAATCCACTCCGGCCATCGGTGCAGTCGCCCGCAGAGTGGAAGGTCATGACTAGCATGCTCGATACAGTTTCGAACGAACGCATGCCACAGACCTCTCTGTGTCCTCAAAGCCGTTTCTCCGTGTCCTCTGTGTTAAGGTTCTCCCTTCGAGCCGTAGCTCTAGCCGCGATCCTAACGACGGGCGCGACTCTGCCCAGCTCCGCCCAAGACGCTCCTCGCGCCAAAGCTCTCAGCAAGCGCGTCCTCTGCATGTGCGGCGGCTGCGAGGATTCCGTAGGCATGTGCAATCATCCGGGCGGCACGTTTTCAGGTCCGTGTGAAACTGCACGCGCCATGCAGAAGGACCTCGACGCGCACGTAACCCGCGGTGAATCCGACGATCAGATCCTTCAAGCGATGGTCGAGCAATACGGTCCCACAGTCCTCGTCGAGCCGCCCAAAAAAGGTTTCGATCTGCTAGCGTGGATCATGCCGATTGCCGTGCCGCTGATCGCGCTCGTACTGGTCTGGGAAGTTGTGCGCCGCTGGCGCCAGAAGGCGGCACTTGCGCCAGCCGGCGGCCCGCAAGTGAGTGCTGAATTCCTGGCCCGCGCGCAACGGGAAGCCGGCCGGGAACAGGGAAGTGAACGCGATGAGTAGCGTGGACGTCGCCGTCGCCTGCGCCCTGCTCGCGTCTCTGCTGATTTATTTCGTTTTCGGCGTTAACCTCGACGCTTCGGATAACGCGCCGCATCGCACAAAGCTCGACCAGCTGATGGAGCGCCGTGACGCCATCTACGAAAATCTGCGCGATCTGCGATTCGAATTCCGCGCCGGAAAATTTTCAGAGCAGGATTACGAGGAAATCAAACAATCGCTGGAAGTGGAAGCTGCGCGCGTCCTTTCTGACATGGACCAGGTGACCGGCGGGACCCCCACACCCGCCACGCGCCAGACCTCCACCAAGCTGACAGCTGCGGAAAAGGTGCGCAATTCATGAATTACGGCTTCGCCGCCTATAAATTAAGAAATGGAATCGCCGGCCGCAGCGCCGCAGCGCTAGTTATGCTACTGCTCTGCATGACTGTCGTCGTGTCCAGCGCTTTCGCAGGCACGCTCAACGGCACAGTAAAGAATGGCACCACAGGCCAAGTCGCTGCAGGCGCGGACGTGATCCTCATCCAACTCCAGGGCGGCATGCAACCTGTCGCGAACACCAAGACCGACGCGCAAGGCCATTTCAGCTTCGATAATCCGCAACTCGGCACCGGCCCCATGCTCGTCCGCGTCGTTTACAAAGGCGTGAACTATCACGAGCCCATCACGCCCGGAAAAATGTCCGCGGAAATAGAGGTCTTCGAGCCTACTAATAATCCCAGCTCATTCAGCATCGCAAATCACGCCATCATCCTTCAGCCGAACGGCGCGGACCTGATGGTGGGCGAAGAGTACATGATCGCGAATAAGACTCAGCCCCCGATGGCGTTCTACCGCGCGGATGGTTCGTTCGATTTCACGTTGCCCGATGGCGCCGACTTTAATCAGGCCACGGCCTGGGGCGCGTCGGGTATGCCTGTCGTGCAAGGAACGATCGACAAGGGCAAAAATAAAATGGCCATCGCCTTTCCTTTCCGTCCCGGCGAAAGCGGCGTGCGCCTTTCTTACAAAGTGCCTTACGCAGGAAACCGTCTGACGTTGCGCAATATTTCGCCGTATAACAGCGAGCATCTGATCATCGCCGCGCCGCCCACCGTGCAAATATCCGGCAGCGGAATTACGGCGGCGGGCCAGGATCAGGGATTCAACGTCTACATGCGCGACAACGTCGCCGCTAACGCACCGGTGGAAATCAGCGTCTCAGGAACGGCGCCGATGCCATCTGCGGCGCAAGGTGGCGGCGCCCCCGCTGGCGCGTCCAGCGCTGCCGGCGGCGGAGATAATTCGCAGAATCCGTCCGTAAATTCGCGCGCCGATGCCGGTTCCAACGATGCCCCCTCGGTAAGCGCCACCACGGTTCCCGCGCGCCTTGATAGCCTGAAGTGGATTCTCACCGGCGGGTTTGTTTCGATCTTTGTGTTGGGTTTCGTCTATCTGTGGCTGCGCCCGCAACCGGTTGCTACGACGGATGGCGCCTGGACCACCGAAGCCGATGTTCCGGCTCCTCGCCCCGCGAAAAAATCGGCGGCGAGTCCTGCTCCCGCTGCAAGCTACGCTGCGACGACCTCGTCGCCGGAATCGTCACGTGGCCCAGTGGAAACCATCGCGGATGTTGACAACGAAGTTCGCGGCAGTCTCGACGACCTCAAGAACAATATTTTCCGCCTGGAATTGCGCCGGCAGGCCGGCACCATCAGCGAAGAGGACTACACGCGCGAACGTGCCCGCGTGGAAAAGGCGCTTCGCGACCTGGTGCGAGGCTAGGCGCAACGCATTGCCCGTGCCAGCGACTTCTTCGCCATCCACACCCGTTGCACTCGGCGTATCTTTCCACAGCGTCGAAAAGCGTTTCGGCTCGCTCGCCGCGTTGCGCGGAATTTCGCTGGACGTCCGCGCAGGCGAATTCGTCGCTTTGCTCGGGCCCAACGGAGCGGGGAAGACCACACTGCTGCGCGTGGCCGCCCTGCTGATGAGTCCCACGCGTGGCTCTGTTTCATTCAACACCGCGTCCTCGTCGTATCGCACACCATCACACGAAGAGGGCAGCGAGTTCAGACCCAACCACTCTATTGGCCTGGTCGGGCACAGTACTCTGCTGTACGACGAATTGACCGCCGCCGAAAACCTCACGCTCTTCGCGCAGCTCTACTCTCTGCAAAGTATCGCCGCGACCGTCGCAGTTGCGCTGGATGATTGCGGCCTCGCGTCTCGCGCCGGAAGCCTGGTGCGGACTTTTTCCCGCGGCATGCGCCAACGGCTGGCCATCGCCCGCGCGCTGCTGCACCTGCCCAGCCTGATTCTGCTCGATGAACCAGCCGCCGGGCTCGACCGCCAGGGCCTGGCATGGTTCAGCGCGCGGCTCGCCCGATTGAAATCCGACGGCTGCACCGTGCTGATGAGCACGCACGCGCGGAATGAATCGCTGGACCTCGCTACGCGCGCGGTTTCGCTGGCGAACGGTCGCGTGGAGCACGATAGCGGCTCAGGTGGCGATCCGCGCGCTCTGCTCGCGGCGCTGCGGGCGGAGGCGTAGCTTGAACACTCCCCGCGCCGCTGCGATCGTACTTGCCAAGGAACTGCGCCTCGAATTCCGCACGCGTGAACTTCTCACGGCCACGATTATTTTCGCGCTGGTCGTCGTCGTGCTCTTCAGCTTCGCCTTCGACCCCACCGCCGCGGAATCCCGCCGCTATGGACCCGGGCTGCTGTGGATTGCCTTTCTGTTCGCCGGTTCGCTGATGCTCAATCCATCGTTCGCGCGCGAACAAAACAACGAAACCCTCGACGCGTTGCGAATGGCGCCCATTTCCAGCTTCGCGATCCTGCTGGGAAAAATTCTCGCTAATTTTATTTTC
Organism: uncultured Acidobacteriota bacterium; assembly: GCA_963748395.1. Lineage (GTDB taxonomy): Bacteria > Acidobacteriota > Terriglobia > Acidiferrales > UBA7541 > Palsa-295. The sequence goes on from CAVVIP010000004.1 coordinate 139,951, forward strand.
ATGTCGCTCGCCGAAATCGTGCTGGTCCCGGTGTTCGCCGTGCTCTACAACATTTCGCTCGCGGGCATCGTCTGGCGGCTGATTCTTGTCCTGGCACTGGGAACTCTGGGACTCACGGTCACCGGAACGGTCTTCTCCGCCGTCTCTGCGCACGCCCGCATGCGCGAACTGTTGCTGCCGTTGCTCTTGCTTCCGCTGCTCACGCCGCTGCTGATAGCCGCGGTGGAATCCACGGCATCGCTCTTCGCCGAGCAGCCCACACTGGACCGCACGTGGCTCGCGTTCCTCGCGGGATTTGATATTGTGTTTCTGACGGCATCCTGGCTTTTGTGCGATCATTTATTGGAAGAATGATGCGCTGCGGCAAGGGTCCGCGCGCACGTCAAGGAATAAGCAAAAAGCCGTAACCGATGAAAGCTCGCTTGCCAATCACCGTGCTCGTCGCCCTGCTGATTTTCTGCGCGGGCTATGCGGCGCTATTCATTGCGCCGGACGAAGCCACTATGCACGCCATCCAGCGGATTTTCTATTTCCACGTTGCCAGCTGGAACGCCATGTTCTGCGCCTTTTTCGTCGCCTTTTACGCCAGCGTCGCCTATCTCGTCACCGGCAATCGCAAATGGGACGCCCTGGGCGTCTCCGGCGTCGAAGTCGGCGTCATCTGCTGCACCATCGGGCTGATCACGGGGCCGCTGTGGGCGCGTCCGGTGTGGGGCATCTGGTGGACATGGGATGCCAAGCTCACTTCCACATTTGTCTTGTGGCTGCTCTTCATCGCTTACCTCCTGATGCGCGGTTTGGTGGAAGATCCCGAAAAGAAAGCATCCCTCTCTGCCGTTTTCGCGATTTTCGCGTCACTCGATATCCCGCTGGTCTATCTGGCGAATCGTTTGTGGCGCACGCAGCATCCTCAACCGGTAATCGCAGGGGGCCAAGGCTCGGGCCTCGACCCCACCATGAGCAAAGTCCTCCTCCTTTGCCTCTTCGCCATCTGTTGCGTAATGATATTGGTGTTGGTGGATCGCTACCGGCTGGAGCTGCTGCGCAATGAAGCCGCCGAGCTTCGCTTTGAAATCGAATCGCGCGGACTGGACGCACCAGACCAAAAGACTGCGGCGCTGCACAAGGGTGGACAATGAAGAATTTCGAATTTTTGTTTACGGCGTGGATGGTGGTCTGGGCTGTATTTTTCGCCTACGAACTCAGCGTCGCGCGGCGCATTACTCAGGTGCGTGAAGAGATTGAGCGGCTGAAGCAGCAATTGCAGCAGCGCTAGTAGAATTGGCAAGAGGTGCAAGATGGGCGGGCCAAAAAAAATTGCAGTAGTGTTGTTTCAACTGGGCGGCCCGGATAGTCAGGCTGCGGTCGAGCCTTTTCTTTACAATCTGTTCTGCGATCCAGACATCATCAATTTCCCCGGCGCCTTTCTCGCGCGCAAAGCTATCGCCAAGCTGATCTCCACCACGCGCTCCAAAGTCGTGGGCCAGCATTACATGGAAATAGGGGGCGCGTCGCCGATTCGACGCCTCACCGAACAGCAGGGCCGCGCGTTAGAGCAAGCTCTACGGCCGCACATTTCCGCTCGCGCCATCGTCGCGATGCGTTACTGGCACCCCAACACCGCGGAAGCGATCGCCGCGCTCGGCCACGAGTCTTTCGATGAGCTGATCCTGCTTCCTCTTTATCCGCACTATTCTTTTGCAACCACCAGAAGCAGCCTCAACGAATGGAATCGCCAGTACAAACCGAAGACGCCTGTAAAACTCATCGATCATTTCTACGATCATCCGGACTACATCGCGGCCATCGTTGAGCGCATCAACAGCGTCCTCGCTGACCTAAAGCAGCCCGATGATATCCACTTGGTCTTCAGCGCCCATGGGTTGCCGCTGGCATTGGTAGAAAAGGGCGATCCCTACCCGAAGCAGATCGAAGAAACCGTGCAACTGGTCCGTGAGCTGGGAGCGTGGCCAAATCCGCACGTGCTTTGCTTCCAGAGCAGGGTGGGGCCGCAAAAGTGGCTGCAGCCATCGCTTGACGCGACCATCGAACAGATGGCGCACAGCGGCATCAAGCGCATGCTGGTGATTCCTATCGCGTTTTTGACCGAACACATCGAAACCTTGCACGAAATCAATATCGAAGCCCGCGAAGAAGCCGAATCTCTCGGCGTAACCGAATTTCGCATGATGCCCGCGCTGAATGATTCGCCGCTGCTGATCCGCGCCCTGGCTGATCTGGTGCTGCGGTCCGTCGGTATGCGCAGTGGCGTGGCCTCTTTCGCGACGTAGCGACGCTGCCGGCGAAAATTCACCTGCTAGCGCGGGGCGAACTTTCAGAAAATTTTAGGTGGGAAGGTCTTGACACGGCCACTCGCAAATCATATAACCCTTTGTTGATTAGCAGCGTTTGATACGAGTAGTTTCGGCTCATAGATTTTCGTTGGCAGTAACAGAAGTTAACGGGCCTATGGCAGAAATTCCGGAAGGGAAGTCGGGTCAAGCCGCACCGTCGCCTGTCGCGTCGGGGGCGGTCGCGTCCCAGTCGCCGGAAGGGCATGCTACGGCTAAAGCCATCAACACCGGCCGCCGTAGAATTGTCTGGGCGCTCATTTGGGGGTACCTGGGCGTCAACTTCCTGATGTTCCTCCGTTTTTTCTTTCCGCGCGCTCTTTACGAACCCAACACCGTCTTCAATATCGGCTTCCCGGCGGATTTCAGCTTAGGTATTGACCAGCGCTATCTGATGACCAACCGGGTGTGGGTGGTGCGCGAGCCGGATCGCCTGTTTGTGATTTTCGCGCGCTGCACGCACCTGGGCTGCACGCCGGAGTGGAAGCCCGCGGAAAACAAATTCAAGTGCCCCTGCCACGGTAGCGGCTATGACAGCGAAGGTGTAAATTTCGAAGGTCCCGCGCCTCGTCCTATGGACCGCGCGAATGTGATGCTTGACCCCACGGGGAAAATTTCTGTGGATACCAGCCGGCTGTATGTGGACGATCCGCGCGCCGGCGTGAACCATTTCAATGACCCCGGAGCATTTCTAAACGTATAGAGCCGCCCGGGATGCAGTTATTTTGTAGCGAAGTGCCATTACAGCAGGCCACGTAGATTTGGGTTCGGAAGGGGTTACACCGAATGCCTGAAGAAAACGGCGGCAGCAAAGAGAAAACAGGCGTCCTGGAAAAAGTGCAGGACAACGCTGCCGCGCTTCGCGACACGCTCAAAGAGAAGACCAAGCAGCAGGTCGACGGGCTGAAAGAGCCGGAGAAGACCCAGCTCTATCGCTCGATGTTTCGCGTCAAGCACGACGACGAGCCGCGCAACCGCGCTCTCAGCGTGCTCTCCAACGTTTTCTTTCACCTGCATCCCGCTAAGGTCAACCGCGACGCCACCAAGTACAACTTTACGTGGGGTATGGGCGGCATCACCTTCTACCTCTTCATCGTGCTCACTTTCACCGGCGTCCTGCTGATGTTCTATTACCACCCCACCAAGGTGCAGGCCTTCCGCGACATTCTCTATCTTGAAAACGACGTGCCGTTCGGCAAACTACTGCGCAACATGCACCGCTGGGCCGCGCACTTGATGATCATCGCGGTGTGGCTGCATATGTTCCGCGTGTTCATGACCGGCTCATACAAACGCCCGCGCGAATTCAATTGGTGCGTCGGCGTGCTGCTAATGGTCCTGACCATGCTTCTCAGCTTCACGGGATATTTGCTTCCGGACGACCAGTTGGGATTCTGGGCTGTCACGGTGGGCACGAACATGGCCCGGGCCACGCCATTCTTAGGACACGAAGGCCCGCTGGGCGGCTTGCTGGGAATGACGCCGTATAACGACGTCCGCTTCGCATTGCTCGGCGGCTCCATTGTGGACGCGAACGCCTTGCTACGCGCGTACATCTGGCATTGCATCGCCATCCCTCTGATCGTTTCGATTTTCCTCGGCGTGCATTTCTGGCGCGTCCGGAAAGACGGCGGCATTTCCGGCCCAGCGCCCGTAATGCTCGAGAGCGAAATTAAGGAAGAACGCAACCCGCGGCCCGTGGTCTTAAGGCCCAGCGGCATGACCATGCACGATAAATGATTTTGTAGCGGCGGGCTTCAGACCGCCAGCCTGTGGTCTTGATTCGAACCCGGCAGCAAGCATTGATCGTAGGAGCCTAACGGATGGATTGGCATCAGATCTGGGAAATCGCCTCGGCGCCGGACAACGTGCCCATCGTGGCCATGTTGTTCCTGATTCCGTTCTACCTCTGGTACGCGCTGAAGCAGGGCATCGAAAACGACAAGCTGATAGCGATCCTGGAATCCGACGCCAATCTCGCCAAAACCAAATATCGCAAGACGCAAGAGTGGGACCCGAAGTGGGAGCGCGAAGTTCACACCTGGCCATACCTGATGCGCATGGAATTTCTGGTGGCCATTATTGTCACCGTGCTGCTGATGGTCTGGTCGCTCACGTTGAACGCGCCGCTTGAGGAACCTGCCAACCCCAACGTCACCATGAATCCTGCGAAAGCCCCGTGGTATTTCCTGGGCCTGCAGGAAATGCTGGTGTACTTCGATCCGTGGATCGCGGGCGTCGTGATGCCGACGCTGGTCATTGTCGGCCTCATGGTCATCCCGTACATTGACGCGAACCCGCTCGGCAACGGTTACTACACCTACAAGCAGCGCCGCTTTTCCATCTGGACGTTCATGTTCGGCTTCGTGGGCCTGTGGGTATTGATGATCGTCATCGGCACGTTCATCCGCGGCCCCGGATGGATGTGGTTCTGGCCGGGCAAAACTTGGGACGCTGAACGCGTGGACTACGCGGTGAATCGAAACCTCGATCAGGTTTTCGGCATCGATGGCTCGTGGTTCGCCGCCATATTCCACATTTCGAAGGATCAAGGCGCCATATGGGCCCGCGTGGTTTTCGGCGTCTTTCCGCTGATCGCGTTCTTCATCGCCTCGGCGATTCTGGTGCACTGGATCTGCATGCGCACCGAATTCAGCCGTAAGATTTATCAGCGCATGAGCCTGGTGCAGCTTGTCACCATGTACACATTCTTGATCCTGATGTTTTCATTGCCGTTGAAAATCCTGCTGCGGCTGGTTTTCACCATCAAGTACGTCTGGGTGACGCCGTGGTTCAGCATATGACGATCCGGCGAGGATCGTCATGCCGCGGCATCATCGCGGGATCTGCTGAATATTTTTCACTGGTTCGAACCTCATTAATGGAGGCCCTTGGTGCCTGATCGTTCTCCAGAAGTCGGTCCTGACGATCCAATCAAGAGCCGTTCCTTCGCCTTTCCGCTATTGATCGCGTCGGTATTGCTGATGCTCACCGTCGCATGGTCCTTCTACGTCGAGTTCTACGACCTGCAACCCTGGCGCGCATATCAAAATCGTTTCGCCAAAGCCTATTCCACTTACTTGCAGAAGGAAGTCAAAGTTCAAAAGACAAATGAAGACGCGGTATATGCCTCGTCAGACTACAAAGCTCTCCTGGCAAAAGTTGACGCCGCCGAAAAGGCCGGCAAAGCCCAAGACGACCAGATCGCCAAGCAAATCGCGCTCCTTGACGATCAGCGCGCCGCCCTGGGTGACGCTTTCAAAGACGCCCGCGGCAAAATCGGATCCCTCGTCTACCAATATGAAGTTACTCCAGCCTCGGACAAATCCGCCAAAGCTTCCGCCAAAAAAGAACTCGAAGACGCCGAAACGGGGAAGAGCATTACGTGGAAGGTGGATTGGCCTCTCGGCGACGGCAAAATCCAAAAAGACAAGCCCTTCACGGGCAACGAGCTCAACGACGTCTTCACGAGCATCATCGCCCAGCGCGCCGCACTAGTAGGCCAGCGCGGCGACGTAGATAAACCCGCGAAGGCAGCCCGCGACGCGCTCAATCAATACGCGTCCGAACATTTGCCCGGGCTCAGTTCCACGTCGCTCGGCCTCCTGCAAAACTCCATGCGCGATTTCGATGCGCGCATCATTCAGATCAACGTAAATCCCCCAGGCGCGTCACTCAATAATCTTGGCGGCGCAGGCCTCGTTGATCGCTGTCAATCCTGCCACGTCGGCACCGAAACTCGCTACGTTCCGTCGCAAGTCACTCTAACGAGAGCCGACCTCGGCTTCGCGAAAAGCAAAGACGCCCCCTACACCAGCCATCCCGACCTGATGCTTCTGGAAACGCATCCGCTGGAAAAATTCGGCTGCTCTCCCTGCCACGGTGGCAATGGACGCGCCGTAAATTCCGTCGTCCGCGGGCACGGCCGCTACGAACACTGGCTCTATCCACTCTACTATCCCGAAAATTACGACGCCGGTTGCCAGCAGTGCCATTCCTTGGACATCGTCACCGAGCACGCGACCGTCCTCAACGAAGGCAAGCAGCTCTATCGTCAGAAAGGCTGCATCGGCTGCCATCGCTTCCAGGGCTTCGATAATCAGGACGAACAGCTCATCAACGCGCGCCAGCAAATCCTCACGCTCGCGAAATCCAAATCTGACGACTTGCTGGAAATCCCGCGCCTGCAGAAGCTCGGCGACACCGCTTCCAGCAACACGGCCGCCGAAGGCTACTACGCGCAAGCCACCAATCTCACCGTGGACATCGCGCGCATGGATTCCACCACCTACTCGCTCGAACAACGCAGTCACGATCTACTGCAAGAAATAAAGAAAGTCGGGCCGGATCTGAAAGAAGCGCGGCAGAAATTGCGCAAGGAATGGATCCCGTACTGGATCGGCCACACCACCGAATTTCGTCCCACGACAAAAATGCCGCAGTTCCGCATGTCGCAGGACGAAATCCAGGCCATCTCCGCCTTCATCTGGCAGGATTCGCTTCCCGGCCCAGCGCTCGAAAAACAAGCGCCCGGTGATGCAGCCCACGGCAAAGAATTGCTCAACGAGCGCGGCTGCCTGGCTTGCCACGCCATCGGCGAAGGCGCAAACGCAGTGGGCGGCACGTTCGCCGCAAATCTCAGCCGTATCGGCGAAAAAGAGAATTACGATTATCTCGTCCGCTGGGTCCACAATCCGCGCCAGCGCACTCGTCCCTATTGCCCGTACGAGAAAAAGGATCTCGGCCCGGAAGATTACGCCAAACACAATCTTCCCTACGTTTTCGATCTCGATCACTCGCGCTGCCCCAACGACGGTCACGAGCTTCTCGTTCAGCAACCGACCGTCATGCCCAGCATGCGTCTATCCGACGGAGATTCCCGCGATATCGCAAGCTACCTGATGACGCAAAAACACGCCGACGCTACCTACGCCGCCGCCAATTACATGGACGACCCGCAGATGGCCGCGAAAGGCAAAGACCTCGTCCGCCACTACGGCTGCGCCGGATGCCACGAAATTAGCGGCCTTGAAGACGAAGGCCGCATCGGCACCGAGCTAACCAACGAAGGCAGCAAACCCATCGAGCGTCTCGATTTCTCACTATGGACCGAAGACGCCAAGCGCGGCGAGCAACCGGTGTTCAACTCCGACGGCACATTCACCCTGAAGCCGTACATGCGCGATGGCGAAAAGATGGCCTGGTACGACCCCAAAGGTTTCTTCGAGCACAAACTCGAGAATCCCGCGCTTTACGACATGGGAAAATATCACGCCAATCCCATGGACGCTCTGCGCATGCCCAAGCCCAACCTGCAATCGCAGGATGAAGTCCAGGCGCTGGTCACCATGCTGCTCGGCAGCACCGATCCTACTCTGCCGCCCGAATACATGTACAAGCCTGCCGATCGCAGGAAATACATCCAAGACGGCTGGTGGATCGTCACCAAGTATAATTGCATCGGCTGCCATCAGATTGACGTTGGTCAGAAGTCTGTGATGCAGACTCTGCCGATGTATCAAGGCGATCAAAAGGGCAATCTGCCTCCAGTCCTGACCACCGAAGGCGCGCGCGTAAATCCTGAATGGCTCCGCGGATTCCTCGCCAATCCCGCGCTTAGCACCACGGACACCAATCGCAACGGCGTCCGCCAGTATCTGCAAGTGCGCATGCCCACGTTCTATCTTTCGAACGACGAAATCCGCAAGCTCACTCTATTTTTCCAGGCCATGTCGTCGCAGCCCGACCCGTTCATTCCGCCTAAGGTCGAGCCGCTCAACGACGCCGAACGCGCCATGGCTCGCGGCCTGTTCACCAGCCCCGCCGCCCCATGCCTGAAATGCCATATGACCGGTAACGAAGCGCACGACAAAAACGCTTCCGCGCCTAATTTCCTGCTCGCGCATGAACGCCTGCAACCTGCATGGACCGCTCGCTGGATCACCGACCCTGCGAAAATAATCCCAGGCACCGCCATGCCCTCGGGCCTCTTCCGCAAGGATGGCGACATCTGGGTGTTCGCTGGGCCCACGCCCGCCGCCATGCAGCAATATCACGGCGATCAAGCCGACCTCCTGGTGCGTTACTTGTTCACCCTGACGCCCCAAGAGCAAGCCGCACTAACGGGCCGTACGCCTTCGGCGAGCAACATCAGCAATACCAGCGGGAGCGCTAGAAGTAGTGCAGGGGCAAAGCAGTCCGGCGGAAAATGAGTCGCGCCGGCGTCCCGCCGGCTCCTTGCAGTAGATGTTGCCTTTGGAGCGGTCGGTCCCGCTTTTTGAGACCGGGCAGTCGTGCCGCTCGTCGCGCCGCTCACAGACGTTTTTAGTCGCGCACCAGAAATCCGGCACCATCCGTACCCGATCTTGTTAGAATACTCAGTTCCGCTAAGGAGGAATTTTCCAACATGAGTAACAGATTCATACATCTCGCTCTCGCCGCCGTGCTGGCCCTCGCCATCACCGGATGCGGCAGTAAAGAAAGCGCACCTACCGCCGAGCAGCCCGCAGCCAGCACCGCGCCTGCCGGAAAGACCGTTGACGCCTCGACCGCCGGCTCCGTCTCCGGCAAAGTAACTCTCGACGGCAAGCCCGCCCCAGAAAAAGCCATCAACATGAGCGCCGAGCCCTATTGCCAGAAAGCAAATTCCGGCCCGGTGACCCCACCCACAGTAGTGGTGGACGATAAAGGCAACCTGGAGAACGTCGTAATCTTCGTGAAAGACGGCCTTGGCGACTACGTCTTTACCACGCCCACCGCTTCCGTGCCGCTCGAGCAAAAAGGCTGCATGTACTCGCCGCACGTCATTGCCGTAATGGCCGGTCAAACCTTCGAAGTGAAGAACGACGACCAGACCACCCACAACATTCACCCCATGCCGAAGGACAACCGCGAGTGGAACAAGTCGCAGGCCCCCGGCACTTCTCCGATCGACGATTCCTTCGCGCGGCCCGAGTTGGCCATCCCGGTGAAGTGCAACGTCCATCCCTGGATGAAGAGCTACATTTTCGTATTCAAGAATCCCTACTACGCCATCACTGGAAAGGACGGCTCTTTCGAATTGAAGGACCTGCCGCCCGGAACCTATACCATCTCGGCGTGGCAGGAAAAATACGGCACGCAGGACCAAACCGTCACCATCGGCCCCAAGGAATCGAAGACGGTGCAATTTAAATTCAACGCCGCCGCTCCTGCAGCGCCACCAGCGGACTAGTCGAAGCATCAAACGAGTGCAAGGGGTGGGCCTCACGGCCGCCCCTTGGCGCTTTGCTGCAGCAGGCAACGCATGAAATGCTGCTCCGAATGTGTTAGGGTGCTTTTCTAAAATAATGCCGGAAATCGTCAACAACGAATCAGCAATCACACCGGGCCTTCACCGCTTCGCCTTCGCCACCTCCGCCTGCACCGTTCTGCTGCTGATGGCCGGCGCGCTGGTCACCAGCAACGACGCGGCCGACTCCGTACCTGACTGGCCGCTCGCCTACGGGAAAATTATTCCGCCACTCGTCGGCGGCATCCGCTACGAATACGCGCATCGCGTAATGGCCGGCACCGTCGCGATCCTCACGCTCGTGCTGGCCATCTTGCTGGCCCGCAGCGGCTCGCGCTTCCTGCGCAATCTTGGTTTGACCGCCTTGATCCTGGTAATCGCCCAGGCAGTCTTGGGCGGCATGAGAGTTCTTTTCCACAACCCTGCGCTGACCGCCACTGTCCACGCGATCCTCGCGCAAATTTTCTTCATCACGGTCGTCAGCCTCAGCCTCTTCACCAGTCAATGGTGGAATAGCGATCCCGCGAAGCTCGATGATCCAGCATCACCGCCGCTGCGTAGACTCTCAGCCATCACTGCGGCCGCGATTTTCGTCCAATTAATTCTGGGCGCAGGGTTCCGCCACGGCGCTTTTGGCATCCTTCCGCACATCATCGGCGCAGTCGTCGCGCTGTTCCTCGCCATATGGACCAGCCGCACCGTCCGCGTCCGCTTTGGCGCCGTAAAACATCTCCGCCGCTGGGGCATATTCCTCACGTCCTTCATCGGCACCCAATTCCTGCTGGGGATCGCCGCCTACTCGGCAGTCGTGCAGGAAATAAAGGCCCAGCAGCCGACCGCAACCTATGTGGTCCTCACCGTCGCGCACGTTCTGATCGGTGCCCTCACGCTGGCAGCCAGCGTTGTGCTCGCACTATCGGCCTTCCGCGTGATTCGCAGCGGTGCTACAGTTTCGGCCGTAAGCAAGATCGCCGGCTCAGGTGCCAGCGGTTCCAGTGCCGAAGGCTCGCGAGCATGAGCATAGTGGACGCCAGATTATGAGCAACGATCGCGCCGAAGCCATCTCCGCGTACGAACGGCCGTGGGCCTACGTCGTGCTCACCAAGCCGGACGTCACGTTCCTCGTCGTCATCACCACTGTCGCCGGCTTCTACCTTGGCTCGAGCGGACCCATGGAGTGGGCGCGCCTGATGAACACGCTGTGCGGCACGCTGCTCGTTGCCGGGGGCACCGCCGCACTCAATCAGTATGTCGAGCGCCACATGGACGCCGTCATGCGCCGCACTGCCGCGCGCCCGTTGCCGATGGGAATTCTGCAGCCGAGGGAAGTTTTGCTTTTCGGCGTGGTCACTATCGCCGCTGGCACGGTTTGGCTGGCTCTCGCGGTAAATGCTCTGGCGGCATTTATAGCGCTTGCCACCAGCGTCTCGTATCTCGGCGCTTACACGCCGCTGAAGACGCGCACAACGCTTGCAACCGCCGTAGGAGCCATTCCTGGCGCGCTGCCGCCGTTGATCGGCTGGGCCGCTGCGAGTGGTAGACTTTCCGCAGGCGCATGGATTCTCTTCGCGATTCTGTTTTTCTGGCAATTTCCGCATTTCATGGCCATCGCCTGGATGTATCGCGAGGACTACGGCCGCGCCGGCATCCTGATGCTCCCCGTGGTTGACCGCAAGGGCGATCGCACCTTCCGCCTGATCATCGCCACGTCGGCAATTCTGATTCCTGTCAGCCTATTGCCCGCGGTGATGGGCATGGCGGGCATCAATTATTTCTATGGCGCCCTCATCCTGGGACTGTTGTTGCTGCTGGTGTCCTACTGGGCCAACCGGGTTCGCACTAACGTTCGCGCAAAGTGGCTGATGCACGCCACCGTCGCGCATATTCCGCTGTTGCTTGGCTGGATGATTCTGGACAAGGTCTCCCGATGACCGCCACGGCAACAGCAGGAGGCGTGGACATGACGTCCAAAGCGCACCGCATCGAAATCGGTGCAATCTGTATTGCGGCGATTCTGATTTCGCTCTGGGGGATTGTCTGGGACATAACCAGCGGCCTGCTCACCAGCGGAATTGACGGCATTATGCTGCTGCTGATCGCCCTGATGATCGGCGGAATTTTCAGCGCGATGCTCGCGCACATGCTCTGGCAAGCGGGTCTGATTCCGTTCTTGAAACCGGCCGCAGCAGCCGCGCCCGCCGCGAAGCCTGTAGCAACAGCCGCGACTCCTGCCGCAACGGCGGCAGCGCCAAAGCCTCCTGCAGCGGCCGTGACCGCTCCGGCCGCCGCACAAAGCACGCCAGCGCCCGCACCGCAGCCAGCTCCGGCCGCGCCAGCAGCAACTCCGCCGACGACTCCGGGCGGGCCACCCACAAAGTGAACTCCGGCGCAGCCCGGTTCTCACGCAGCAGCAAATGAATTCATCAGCTCCAACTTCCGCTCACAGTACAGCCGACGCCGGCAAACCGCCGAAATCCTTCGGTGGCCGCTGGGCGCTGGGCATCGTGGTTCTGACCCTTTCGTTCGTCGTCATGCCATTTTTATTCTGGAACGCCACCTGGTTCGGTCGCCCCATCACCGACGCGCAAATCTCGAAGGCTCTCGCCGACCGCGCTCACCCGCGCGAAATTCAGCACGTTTTATCGCAATTCGAAGCGCGCATCGAACGTGGCGACACCTCGGTCCGCAAGTGGTATCCGCAAATGGTCGCCTTGTCCAAGGATCCTATCGACGAAATTCGCGTCACCGATGCGTGGGTGATGGGGCAGGACAATACCGCGCCGGAGTTCCACCAGGCTCTGCTGCCGATGCTGAACGATCCGAATCCGATGGTGCAACGCAACGCTGCGCTGTCTCTGGTCCGTTTTCAGGATGATTCGGGCCACGCTCAAATTGTTTCCATGCTTCAGCCCTACGTGATGAACGCGCCGCTCCCCGGCGCGCTCTCGACGCGCCTGAAGCCGGGAGATGTTGTGAATCCGGGGACGCTGGTGGGCCACATCGAAGCAGTAGGGAAGAGCAACGAGGTTCGCGCGAACGTACCGGGTACGGTGGACCACTGGCTCGTAAAGAACGCCGCGACGGTTACGGAAGGCCAGCCCATCCTCGCGCTGGCTCCCAACGAAAGCATGGCCTGGGAAGCGCTGCGCGCATTATTTCTCACGGGACGCCCGGACGATTTACCTTACGTGAATCGCTTCGTGCGCGAAGCGGACGGAATGTCGCCGCAGCTAGCTCTCCAAGCGCAAGCAACAGCCCGCGCAATCCACGACCGCGCCAACCCATAGCCCGCCGCCATCACTGCTTGTATTGAATCACCGCTTTCCCATCCACAATCTTGATGTCGCTGATATCCGCAGGCAGCCGCAGCTTGTCGCGATTCTCCGGCGAAGCCATCATTTTTTCCACCGCCGCATTCAACGTGGATTGCGGTAAGGGAAGCGACCCCAGCTTACCGCTTACCGGCTCGAACTTCATGAACCCGTTCTCCGCGCCCAGATGCCCATCCAGTTCCAGCGAAATGTCTTTCCCGTGGAAATCGAAAATCACGTAGGCCTTCACCAGATCGCCCACCATGTCAACTCTTACGTCCTTCACCGTGGACTGCACGTCTTCCAGCGACCGCGGATCGCCCGCCGCCAGCGCAGCGGTAGGATCGTTCGCTGCATTTCCGCCGTCTGCCGCTGGAGCAGGAGCAGCCGCGCCAGCCTTCGCATCGGTCGAAGGGTCGCTGCCGGGGGGCGGCGCCTGCGTCTGCAGGTTCTGCGCCAGATAGGAATTCAGCTCGCTGCGATCCAGCGCCACCTGCCCAGGTTGCCCCGCCGCCTTGGCCTCATCCGCAGCCTGAAATTTCTGCTCGGCGCGCGCCGCCGCATTCGGATCAAACGGGATGTTCGGAGCAGGGGATTTGTGCAGCACCAGCACGATCGTCAAAATCAATCCCGCCAGGCTGCTCCAACTCAGTATTTTGTAGATTTTTTGCAACAGGTTCGGATCAGCCATGAGTGCCGCTCCTCTACCGCATTACCGCGTGAATTTCACTGGAAACACCACTCTAGCAGCACGGAGGGGAAGTGGAGGTTTGCAGGCAACCGGCGGTGCTCAATCGCCCATTGGACACAAGGACAGCCCGAGCCATGCTCTATTTATTTTTTTCCCGCAACGTATTGCGCGTAATACAAAATTCCCGCCACGGTCTTCCCGTCGCAAATTTTTCCGCTCCGTATCCACCGCAACGCTTCGCGCAACGAAAAAATCCGCTGTGTGATTTTTTCGTCAGGCTCAGGATTGGCCACGCCTTTCTTCAGCCCCTGCGCCAGAAAAATCACCATCTTCTCCCGCAGAAAGCCGGGGCTGGGAAACGACTCCAGCAGCTGTCGCATGCGTCGCGCCGTGTAACCCGTTTCTTCCTGCAATTCGCGATGCGCACCGGCCACAAAACTCTCTTCGCCGTCTCGCCGTCCCGCCACCAGCTCCCACAAATACTGTTTCACGCTGTGGCGATACTGCCGTATCAGCAAAATCCGCCCATCGGAGAACGCCGGCAGCACCACCACCGACCCGGGATGGAGGATGAAATCTCGCGTGGTCTTCACGCCGCTCGGCTCGGCTACTCTTTCGCGCTGCACGTCAAACACGGGGCTGTGAAATACCGCCTTGCTGCTCAATACTTTTGCTGTCGATTTTCCTCTGGGCACGTACGCTCCTAGCACTCAGCAATCTCCATCATACTAACCCATCGCCGCCTGATTTCTTGCCGCCCGTATCCCGCTTGCATATACTGCTTCCGGCACACTCCATGGCAATCAATACAGTCATTGTGGACGACGAGCGCCCCGCGCGCGACGAACTACTCTACCTACTGAAGGGCTTCCCCGAAGTGAATGTGGTCGCGCTGGGCAAGAACGGCCTGGAAGCCGTCACCCTGATCAAGGAGCATGAACCCGACCTCGTCTTCCTCGACGTGCAGATGCCCGGCCTCGACGGCTTCGGCGTAATCAAGAAGCTCCTCGAACGCAAACTTCGCGTCCCGCAGATCGTCTTCGCCACGGCCTTCGACAACTACGCCATTCAGGCCTTCGACGTGAACGCCGTGGATTACGTTTTGAAGCCGTTCGACAAGGCGCGCATCGCCAAAGCGCTGCAACGCGCCAAAAAAATGGTGGATGCCCACACTTCGCCCGTCGAACGCCTTGAGACGCTTATGGGCCAGCTCACCGCTCCCACCGCGGCGGCCAAAACCGCGCAGCCCGTTAAGCTCCTGGTGAAATCTCAGGAGCGCATGTTCCTGGTGGATGCCGACGACATGATTTACTCCTCGATTCAAGACGGCACCATCACCATTTTCACGCGCGACTTCGAGGGCGTCTCCAACTATCGCACCATCGAAGAACTCTCCGCCTCTCTGGACGCCGATCAGTTCTGGCGCGCGCACCGCTCCTACCTCGTCAATATCAACCACATCAAGGAAGTCGTCCCCTGGTTCAAGTCCAGCTACATCCTGAAGATGAACGACAAGCGCGCCAGCGAAATTCCCGTCTCGCGCGCGCAAACTAAGCGCTTGCGGGAGCTTCTGAAGCTTTAAATATTCGCAAGCAACCCGGAGCACCGTGCCGCAGCGTCATATACTTTCAGGAGGGCCCATGCCACGCCACAATGATTTGATTTTGCGGATCGCAGTCTGCTTTGTCCTTATGCTTGCGCCGTCGTTCTTGCGCGCCCAATCCGGAACTGGCTCGATTTCCGGAACTGTCTCCGATCATCAAGGCTCGCCACTGGCTGGCGCGCAGGTCACCTTGACCAGCCTGGACACCAAGCAATCCACCGGCGGCTCTACCGATGGCACCGGCGCGTATAGCTTCGCCGGACTCAAGCCCGGCCGCTACACGGTGCTATTCGAATCAAAAGGCCTCATATCAAAAACCCAAAACGTAACCGTAAAGGCCGGCCATAAATCAAATGTAAGCGAACGCCTGAAACCGCCGTACGTGCCCAAGAAAAACGACGTCGAGTAGCGCCTTCATCAGCGTTCGTGTGCTTTCATCTGGGGTGCCTTTGAACTGCGCCTTGTGCTAGCATCCCAGCTACACCTTTCTCGATGGATTTTTCACTCAGCAGCGACCAAATCCTCATCCGCGACACCGTCCGTCAGTTCATGGAGACGGAAATGCGGCCTATCCTGCGCGAATACGAGCGCGAGGAAAAATTTCCCGCCGAGCAACTCAAAAAGCTGGGCGAGCTTGGCTGCTGCGGCATGCTCGTTCCCGAAGAATGGGGCGGCGCCGGCACGGACACCGTCAGCTACGCCGTCATGCTGGAAGAAGTCGCCCGCGTGGATGCTTCCACCGCCGTCGCGCTCAGCGTCACCAATTCCGTTGTGGGCGTGCCCGTGTGGAAATTTGGAACCGAGGCGCAGAAGAAAAAATATCTCGCGCGCCTGTCCCGAGGAGAAATCCTCGGCGCCTTCTGCCTGACCGAACCGCAAGCCGGTTCAGACGCCGCCGGAATCCAGACTCGCGCCGTTCGCGACGGAAACCATTACGTCTTGAATGGCACCAAAGCCTGGGTCACCAACGGCGGAGTTTCCGGCGTCTATCTCGTCTTTGCCAAGACCGATCCCGCGGCCGCCAGTCGCAGCGTCACAGCTTTTCTCATCGAACCGGACTTTCCCGGTTTCCGCATCAGCCGCTACGAAGATAAAATGGGCCTGCGCCTGTCGCGCTCGGCGGAAATTTCGCTGCAGGATTGCCGCGTGCCGCTGGAAAATCGCCTGGGCGAAGAAGGTCAGGGCTTGAAAATTGCGCTGGAATCGCTCGACGGCGGCCGCGTGGGAATCGCCGCGCAAGCTGTCGGCGTCGGACAGGGCGCTCTGGAAGCCGCGGCGCGTTACGCCAAGCAGCGCAAGACTTTCGGCAAGCCCATAGCCGAATATCAAGCCATTCAGTGGATGCTCGCGGACATGGAAACAGAGGTCTCCGCCGCGCGCGCCCTCACGCATTACGCGGCCTGGCAACGTGATAAAGAGTCGCGAGGCAGGGAACCAGGCGATACTCAGACGCGCGCGCGCGGCTCGCAACCCTCGCGCGCGAAACTTTACGCCAGCGAAATGGCCAATCGCGTCGCCTACAAGTCCGTGCAAGTCCACGGCAGCAGCGGCTATTCGCGCGAGACAGACGTCGAGCGCTACTACCGCGACGCCCGCGTCCTGACAATTTACGAAGGCACCAGCGAAATGCAGCGTATGGTAATCGCCCGCGACCTGCTGCGGCATTAAACGCTTCGTGCAGCAGTTGAATTTGTAGCGGCCGGTTCAGGTTCACCGAACCGGGCAGTCGTTGCCGTTGGTTCTGCATTTGTAGCGTTCGCCTGTGTGCCCGAAGGGCAGGCGGGCTGTTTAAATTTCAATTTGCCGAAGCCGAAACGTGACCAAGCCCGACCCTAGGAGAACGATCTAATCTTGGCTAAAGCGAAACGAGTCCTCAGCGGAATGCGGCCCACCGGCCGCCTGCACCTCGGCCATTTCTTCGGCGCCCTCGCCAACTGGCTGAAGCTCCAGCAAGAATACGATTGCTACTTCTTCGTCGCCGACTGGCACGCGCTCACCACTCATTACGAAGACACGTCCTCGATCGCCGAAAACACCCTGCAAGTCGCCATGGACTGGCTCGCCGTCGGCCTCGACCCCGAAAAATCCACGCTCTTCGTGCAATCCCAGGTCCTCGAACACGCTGAGCTGCACGTTCTGCTCTCCATGATCACTCCGCTCAGCTGGCTCGAGCGTGTCCCCACCTACAAAGAACAAATCGAAAACCTGAAAGGCCGCGACCTGGGCACCTACGGCTTTTTGGGCTACCCGCTCCTGCAGTCCGCCGACATCGTGATGTACGGCGAACCGAAAAAAGAACTATTGGTACCTGTAGGCGAAGATCAAGCACCTCACGTTGAACTTACGCGCGAAATCGTGAGGCGCTTCAACACTACCTTTGGCTTCACGGTCAAAGACTCACTCTTCAAAGAGCGGAAGTTAGTAGACGCACTCCTAATGCGCATCAGCTCTCACGAGAGCCTAGGTCCAATCAACCTCGCGGATCCTAATTGGATAGGCAAAGCTAAGTTAGTAGTCCGAAAAGCAGCTATGGAATCCGGAATCGAAAACTTTCTGGGCTTGATCGATAATTTGGGCAAACACGTTACGGTACATCAACTTCTCATCGAGCCTGCGTACATCCCCACCGAAACCCCACGCCTCCCGGGCCTCGATGGCCGCCGCATGGCCAAATCCTACGGCAACGCCATCTGGCTCACCGATCCCCCCGACGAAATCCGCGCCAAGACCCGCAACATGCTCACCGATCCGCAGCGCGTCCGCCGCACCGACCCTGGGCGCCCCGAAATCTGTCCGGTCTTCGCCTATCACAAATTATTTTCGCCGCCCGAAACCGTCGCGCGCATTGACCGCGACTGCCGCACCGCAGCCATCGGCTGCGTGGACTGCAAAAAAGAAATGGCCGAAGCTCTGGTGAAGTGGATCGAGCCAATCCAGGCACGCCGCAAAGAATTTGAGGCCAATCCACAGCGCGTTTGGGATATCCTCGACACCGGCTCGAAGCAAGCCCAGAAGGTCGCGCGCAAAACCATGAAACGCGTGCGCAACGCGATCTTCCAGTGGGACGAAGCCCGCAAAACGTCCTCCGCCCGGCGTTTGACGTTGCCTTTGAATTTGTAGCGGCCGGTCCCGATTCTTGGGACCGGGCAGCCGTTGCTTCTGGTTTTGTAGCGGCGGTCTTCAGACGCAGTTTTGACGGGCTTTTGAATTTCGTAGCGCCGGCGTCTCGCCGGCTCTTAGCAGTGCGGCCGTCCATCGTCCAGCAAGAGGTGGCGACGCGAAGAATGGCATCACCTTATCGCATCAATTTACCGGCATACGAAGGCCCGCTCGATCTCCTGCTCGATCTCATCCGCAAGCAGGAGATGGACATCCACAATATCCCCATCGCCAAAATCACCGAGCAATATCTCGACTACCTTCACCAGCTCGAAACGCTCGACGTAAACGTCTCCGCCGACTTCATCTACATGGCTGCCACGCTGATTCACATCAAATCCAAAATGCTCCTGCCCGTGGATCCGCTGCTGGCCGCCGACGAGCCTGACCCGCGCGACGAACTCGTCCACCGCCTGCTCGAACACGAAAAATTCAAGAATGCCGCGCAATTGCTCTACCAGAAGCAGCAGGTCGAAGCCCACGTCTGGTCGCACCCCGATAAATCGCTTTACGGCGGCGACGAAGTGCAAGGCGAGCTGGTCGTCTCGCTCGTTGACCTGGTCAAAACTTTCCAGCAAGTTCTTGAACGCCGCAAAGAAGTCCCGCAATTCGGCCTGCGCCACGATACCGTCTCCATCGCGCAAATGATGGACCGGCTGCGCCAGCGCCTGATCGTCACCGACGATCCCGTTTCGCTCATCGAATTTTTCGAGACCTGCGAAACCAGGAACGCGATGATCGTCGCCTTGCTCGCCGTGCTGGAAATGGTCCGCATGCAAGCCGTCATGCTAGTCCAATCCGACCTGTTCGAAGACATCCGCCTGCGCAAACACAAAATGTTCGACGCCGTCTTCGCCGGCCCCGACGCCATGTCCCAAATCGAGGAGCAATACCTGTGACGATTCCTTTCGCACGATTCGCCGCGCCACAAACGCCAAGGGGAAACGCATGACGCCGCAAGAGATCCAAGCCTCACTCGAAGCCATCATCTACGCCGCCGACGAGCCCGCCACGCTCGACCAGATCTCCAAAGCCCTGGGCGTCGAAAAACCCGAAGCCCGCGCCGCGCTCGAACAACTTGTCGCCGCCTACCAAACTGACGACCGCGGCATCGAAGTCCGCAAAGTCGCCGGCGGCTGGAAGTTCTACACCAAGGCCCAGCATCACGACGTCGTGCGAAAATTCATCAAGAGCCTGCAGCCTCCGCTGCGCCTCACCATGCCCGCGCTGGAAACGCTCGCGGTGATCGCCTACAAACAACCCGTCACCGTCCCCGAAATCAACGAAATCCGGGGCGTGCACGTCGGTGGCGTAATTAAGACTCTTCTCGAAAAACGCCTGATCACCACCGCCGGACGCAAGGAAGTCATCGGCCGCCCCATCCTCTATCGCACCTCCAAACAGTTCATGATGCGCTTCGGCCTCTCCGATCTCGACGAACTCCCCAGCCTGAAAGAATTCGAAGCGCTGGCGCAGGCCGCGCTCGGCTCCGACGAAGGCATCGCCGAGGCCGAACCCGAAGAATCTGCGGCAGTCGCCGAAGAAGTTGTTGATGCCGAGATCGTGGACGTCGAACTAGTCGCCGAAGGCGGAGTCAGAGATGCAATCGCCGAGTCCGGGCCCGCAGTCAACGATGAACTGTCCGACGACGCTGCGTCGGAGGCCGCCTACGTGCCGGAAAACCCCGAAGCCTCGATCTCCGACGCGCCGCAGCATCCAGAATCTCCCGCTGCCAGCGCGCCCGACGACGCCGACAAATCCCGCGCCGCCGCAGCCAGCGCGGGCTCCGGCAATCAAGCCTCCGAATCAGAAACCTAGTGCGTCATTGAATTCGGTCTGGGCGGACCGTTCGTAGAGGCGGTCTTCCGACCGCCGGCCTCTGACCTTGCTTCGATTTTGACTTTGTTCTTGCCTTTGTAGCGGCCGGTTCAGGTTCACCGAACCGGGCAGCCGTTTGCGATGGCGGAGCCGGTGTCTCGTCGGCTCTCTAGCCGATGCAAGCCGCCGCACCAGCGCCGTAGGCGCGGCATAGGTTAGCCCAGGCCGGAAGGCCTGGGAGAATTCGCAAAGAATATCCTGAGCGCCGTAGGTGCGATACAGCCTTGGCTCCCGTTCCTCATTCGCACTGAGACGCTTTTTCCGTTAAGCTATACGCGCACCACGGAGCCAACCAGCCTTCCCATGCTCGAGCGACTACAGAAAATCATTGCGCGCGCCGGCATCGCTTCCCGCCGCCACGCCGAAGAACTCATCAAGTCCGGCCTGGTGACTGTCAACGGACAGACCATCACCGAACTAGGCACGAAAGCGGACGAATCCAAAGACCACATCAAGGTCCAGGGCAAGCTGCTGCGCCCCGAAACCGAGCGCGTCTATTTCCTGCTCAATAAGCCGCCCGAAGTCGTCTCCACCATGATTGATCCCGAAGGCCGCCGCTCCCTCGCCGATTTGCTGCACGGCGTCTCGCAGCGCGTCTTTCCCGTCGGCCGCCTGGAATATCACTCACTCGGCCTGGTATTTCTCACCAATGACGGCGAACTCGCGAACTTAATGCTGAAGGCGCATCATCTGCCGCAAACCTACAACCTGAAGTTGAAAACGCTGCTCACGTTCGACGAAATCGAAAGCCTCGCGCAATCCACTGGCGCGCGCATCACGCGTATCAAAGGCAAAGACGCACCATGGTATGAAGTGACGCTCTCCGAAGCGCGCCGCGACGCGTTGCGCAATCGCCTGTTCCAGACCGGCCATCCCGTCGAAAAAATCAAGCGCGTCAAAATCGGAAACCTCGCTCTCGAAGATCTCTCCGCCGGAAACTTCCGCCCGCTCTCAGACGCCGAAGTGAGCACGCTGCGCCGAATGGTTCAGCCCGGAGCTACGCAAGTCGTCCAAGCAGCGCAATCGGGAGTGGCCGCCACGGCTCGCCCAGGTCTGGTGCCGCCAACAGCAACCGGCATCTCCACGGTAGGAATACCCGCCGGAATGGCGCGCCGCCCCTTCGTCAAGCGCCGCCCGTATCAGCCGAAGCCAAAACCCGGCGAAGCAAAACGCCCCAGTCAGCCGTTCATTCCGCGCGACAGCACTCCGCGGCCAGATCAGAATGCTAGTCAGAGGTTCGATCACCGTTCAAAGAACGCGCCGCACGATCGCCCAGCGGCGCCGTCTCGTCCCGTGCCGTTCTCCGCTCCGCCACCGAGTAGCTTCCAGAATTCTCGCCCCGGCCATTCCGCGCGCTCCGATTTCAAATCGCGACCATCAGCCGCAGCCGGACGCCCGTCGAAACCGCCATTCTCAAAATCGTTCGGTGCAAAATCCCACGGGCCCAAATCGCAAGGCGACAAACCGCGCGGCCCCTGGAAGCCACGCCCGCCCTTCAGAAGGGAAGGCCCCGGGGGCTCGAAACCGCACAGCGGCGGAAAGCCATTCCAGAAATTCCGCCCCGATTCGTTCAAAAGCTCCATTCAGGATTCGGATTACGATCGCCCAATCAAGCCAAAATCAGAAGCCCCGTGGCGCCGCACCGAATCATCGCAGCCAAGTGGGCGCCCGCACGGAGGTTCCGGCTCGAAATTCCGCGGCGGTCCTGCAACCGGAGGCAACCGCAAACCCGGCGCTTCTTGGAAAACGCGCAAGCCGTCGGAACCCGGCGCATTCGGCCGCGCCAAAAGTAAATTCACAAAACCAGGCGGACGCCCCACCGGAATGAAACCGCGAACAGGCGGACCAAAGCGCAGCGGCAGCCGCCCAGGACAGCACAAACCAAAACCGGGAAACTTGTCGGGGCCCAAGGGAAGGCGCTGAGGCTTCCCGAGGAATGACCACACGGATTCATGATCTCGTTCCGCCGCACATTCGCGCGCTCGCTCCGTACGTACCCGGAAAACCGATTCAAGAGGTGGAACGCGAATTGAAAATGCACCCGATCAAACTCGCCTCGAACGAAAATCCTCTCGGTCCTTCGCCGCTCGCCATCGCCGCCGCGCAAAAAGCTCTCGCCGATTCCAATCGCTATCCCGACGGCAGCGGCTTCTACGTCCGCGAAGCGTTGTCCAAAAAGCACGGAGTCCTCGCCGAAAATATTATTCTCGGCGCGGGCTCCACGGAATTGATTGACCTCGGCGCGCGCATCATGTTGACCCAGGCCGGCTGCGGCGTCACCTCGCACGGTTCGTTCCCGCTCTACTACATCGCAATTCGCGCCGCGGGAGGACGCCTCCTCGAAATCCCCCTGCGCGATTATGCGTTCGATCTCGACTCCATCGCCCGCAACCTGCCGCCCGACGCCAGAATTGTTTATCTCGCGAACCCCAACAATCCCACCGGCACAATGTTCACCGCCGACGAGCTGGATTCCTTCCTCGCGCGCGTTCCGGAAACCGTGCTGGTGATCGTGGACGAAGCCTATTTCGAGTACGTCGAACGCGCAGATTATTCGCGCTCGCTTGCCGTCGCACAGCGCCGCAGCAACGTGATCGTGCTGCGAACGTTTTCCAAAGTGTATGGTCTGGCTGGACTGCGCATCGGCTACGGCATCGGGCCCGCCGATCTGCTCAACGAAATGAACAAGCTGCGCGGCCCGTTCAATACTTCCGGCGTGGCGCAAGCGGCGGCCCTTGCGGCCCTCGACGATTCCGAACACGTTCGCAAATCCGTGGAATCAAATCGCGCTGGACTGGCACAGCTGGCCACAGGTTTGAAATCGCTGGCTATCCAATTCGTGCCGTCGGTTGCGAATTTCATGCTGGTGGAATTCGGACGCGACTCCGAGCCCATCAGCGAAGAACTGCTTCGGCGCGGGGTCATCGTGCGGCCCATGCGTTGGATGGGGCTGCCCACTGCCATTCGCGTTTCCGTAGGTACCCGCGAAGAGAACCAGAAATTTCTGGACTCGCTTGCCTTGGTGCGAGACACTACGCCGCGCGAATCTCAGCCCTCCATCCGCCAATTTCTGGAAGGCGATTCCCGGGACATCTAATGACCCAATCCACCGATGAACTTAGCGGCTCAACAAACTCTCCCGTGTACGGTAACGCAGCTGCCGCGCCCGACGATCCCGTCACGCGAATCCTGAAGACCAGCCGCACCATCGCCGTCGTCGGCCTCTCCAATCGCAAATTTCGGCCCAGCCACGGCGTCGCGGATTATTTGAAATCCGTCGGTTACCGCATCATCCCCGTAAATCCGCTGGAAAAAGAAGTGCTAGGTGAGAAGTGCTACGCGCGGCTGGAAGACATTCCCGAAAAAATTGACATCGTGGACATCTTTCGCCGTTCCGAATTCGTCCCCGATATCGTGGATGCCGCCATCCGCATCGGCGGGCTCGCCATCTGGATGCAGGAAGGCGTAATCCATCACGAAGCCGCCGAGCGCGCTCGCCGCGCAGGCCTCCTGGTCGTTATGAATACCTGCATTCTGAAGGAACACGTGCGCCGCCTGCGCCTGACACGAGAGCCCGCCGGCGTGTAATCAATTCAACGCTCTACACAAACGTCTGCTATTCCCTAAAAACGATACAGCACCAGCGAGCGCTTGCCCGGCTCCGTAACGCCCACCGTCTCGCCGTCCGGCGAAATCGCAAAGCTGTGAAATTCCAAGCCATGATAAAAGGGCTCGAATACTCCGTTGTAAACCCCCACCCACACCAGATTATTGGACTGCTGCGGCTGCCCGCGCTTCAGCAATATGTGTTGCTCGTCGCGCGACCACTGAAATTCGCCAATCGCCACGCGCACTATTACTGGTCGTGCGGAGCCGACAATATCGCGCACCTCCAGCGTGTCGCCATCCTTGAAGTAGGCAAGTTTCTTCGCGGAAGGTGACAACCGTCAGAAATCCCCCGTACTGATCCACCGTTCCGAGTTCCGTCACCCTCTCTCCCGCCAGATCGAGCTGCATGATTTTCGGCGCTCCCACCAATCGCGTATTCTGCTCAATCGCGAACGCCTGATTGCGTTTCGTGTCCCAGACGACGGCCGCAAACGTGAAGCCTTCGAAGAGCACTCGCTTCTTTCCGTCTGCGGGTCGCAGCGCGTTGATCTGGCTCAACCCTCCGGCAGTTTTCGAGAGGTACACGAGCGTCTGTCCGTCAGCCAGCCATGCAGCATTATACGCATCAGACAACGTCGCGGTTTTCGAGCCTTGAATCGAAATCTCCCGCCCCTCTGAGTCCATCAAGTACAAAATCGTGTTGGGCCGCACGGTTTGTTGTTCGTCGAGTTGCTGCACCACGCTGCCGCGCGGCTGCGCCAGCTCAGATGTATCCATCTTCACCACGATCCGCTGGCTGTCCGGCGACCATGTCAGCGTATCCACCTGATAGCTGTGCTGATGCGGCAACGGCGGGTGCTTCGCGTCGCCGGGATCGCTAGGCTCTTCATCGGGAGTGGAAGGAATCGGCGTGAACTTGTCACCGTCAATGATCTTCTTTTTCTTTCCGTCGAGCTCGCCTACCCAGAAATCGTCGTGCTCCACAATGAGCTTCTTGATCCGTTTCATGCGCTCGACGGCATAAACCACGTGATTGTCCTGCGAAATCGCGAACGCCTGCACGTCCTGGTCGAACACGGCCACTTGTTTCATGTCCGCGAGGCTCAGCAGAGGAACCGTGAAAATAAAAATCAGCGCGAACCCGGGAAGGGAAGTAGTAAAAGGTCGATTTCGCGCACCACTCGAAAGCAGCCGGCGCGCAGGGCTGGTTTTAGCTCGCGTCACTTGTCTTTTTTCTCCGGTGACTTCTTCTGGATGCGCCGTATTTCCTCAAGCCGTTGCCGGATGCGCGCTTCGAATCCCTGATCCGTAGGTACGTAATAAGTCCGGCCCGCGAGGCTTTCCGGCAGGCAAGTCATGTCCGTAACTTTCTCCGCAGCGTCGTGAGCGTATTGGTAGCCTTGGCCGTAACCGATATTTTTCATCAGCCCGGTCACTGCGTTCCGTATGTGCAGCGGCACCGGCTCGGCCATGGTGTTCTGTAAATCGTCCTGCACCCTGCCATAGGCTTTGTACACGGCGTTCGATTTTGGAGCGAGCGACAAATACACTGCGGCCTGCGCTAGCGCCAAATGACCTTCGGGAGGTCCCAGAAGTTCGAACGCCTGCATCGCCGCGATCGTCACTTCCACCGCATGCGGCTCGGCCAACCCAATATCCTCGCTCGCCATGCGCACCAGCCGCCGCGCGATGTACAGCGGATCTTCGCCGGATTCCAGCATGCGCGCCAGCCAGTACAGCGCCGCGTCCGGATCGGAATTGCGCACGGACTTGTGCAGCGCCGAAATCAGATTGAAGTGTTCTTCGCCCGATTTGTCATACGGCAGCAGCTTGTGCTGCAGCACATCTTCCAGCCGCTCCTGCGTCAATACGCGCCGTCCCTCCGGACCAGGCTCCGTCCCCATCACCAGAGCTTCCAGCGTGTTGTAGGCTGCCCGCGCGTCTCCGTTGGCCAAAATCGCGATGCGGTGCAGTATCTCCAGATTCGCCGCCACGTTCACTCTTCCCAAACCGCGCACGTCGTCCGCCAGCGCCCGCTCCAGCAACGAAACGATCTGCTCCGGCGTGTGCGCCTTCAGCACATACACTTTCATCCGCGAAAGCAGCGGCGCGATCACTTCGAACGAAGGATTCTCCGTCGTCGCCCCAATCAGCAAAATGTTTCCGGCCTCCACATGCGGCAGGAAGGCATCCTGCTGCGCGCGATTGAAGCGATGCACTTCATCCACAAACACAATCGTGCGCCGCCCGTAGCGCCGCGTGGCCTCCGCCTTGGCCATCACTTCCTTGATTTCCTTGATCCCGGAAAGCACCGCGCTGAATGGTATGAACTCCGACTTCGTGGTCCGCGCAATAATTCGCGCCAGAGTAGTCTTGCCGCACCCAGGAGGTCCCCACAGCAGCAGCGAAGTCAAATCGTCGCGCTCGATCTGCACACGCAACGGTTTCCCCGGCCCGAGCAATTCTTCCTGGCCGATGAATTCATCCAGCGTTTGCGGACGCATCCGGTCCGCCAACGGCCGCCCCGCCTGCGATTCTTCCTCGGGTTGTATGGCTTGAAAGAGTCCCATGACGTTAGATCAGTTAAAAGTTACCGCAGATGTACGCAGCTGTCAGATTTGGATTTGTTTTCATCAGCTCTTATCAGTGTTCATCTGTGGAAAAACCTTTCCTCTGTCGCGCCGCCTCGTACAAGACGACCGACGCCGCCACCCCGGCGTTCAAAGACTCCACCGCCGCGCTCATCGGAATGGAAATCCGCGCATCCGCGGCGTGTTCAATTTCGCGGGGAAGCCCAGCGCCTTCATTCCCGATAAAAATCGCCACAGGCTCGCGCAAATCCGCCGCAGCATTTTTTCGCCAAGCTGGCCCGCCGAATGTGAACTCGCGGCCACGATTTTAACCCCAGCCACGCGCAGTTGCGCAAGCAGCACAGGAATCGCCATGCCGCGCAGAACAGGGAAGCGCAGTCCAGATCCCGCCGACGCGCGCAGCGCCTTCGGTGACCACGGGTCCGCGCTCCCCCGCGTAGCCACGGCCCCCGTCGCGCCAAAAGCTTCCGCCGAACGGATAATCGTCCCGATATTCCCCGGATCCTGCACCGCAGCCATCACCACCACCAACGCCGCATCGCCGCGCAACGCTCCGTCCGCCGCAACGGCGCCTCGCACCACATCGTCAAATTGCCACTCCGGCTGCCGAAAAAGTACCGCCACTCCCTGCGGTGTCTCCGTTCCCGCCACCGACGCAAACAGCTTTTCCGTCGTCCGCAGTACGCGCGACCGCGGAATCCCCGCTTCACTTTCGCTCGCCGCGCGCAGAATCCGTTCCAGGTCCGCCTCGCCCGCCTCGCTCACCAACAGCGCCTCAGCCTGCAATCCCGAACGCAGCGCGTCCTCCACCAGCTTCGGACCTTCCACGCCGATCGGTTCCCCCTCAGCCGGTCCGGTGCCGCGCAGCGCCGCGCGAAACATCTTCAGCCACTTGTTCTCGCGGCTGGTGATGACGTCTTCGCTCAAGTGTTGCGTCACGCCTCCAGCCTAACAAACGCCCCTCCCGTCGTCGAGTTCTCTCGCCACGCCGAATCGCAGGCGAACCTGCAACTTGCTTCCATCGCAGCCCTTATGGTAGCGTGCCAAGCGAACTTGAGGCGTAACCCGCAGAGAGTGATCACTTGCCCGTCGAAGTCCTGAAAATTTCAGCCGCAACCCCGGAACAACGCGTGGTGGACTACGCCGCCGGTTTCATCAAACGCGGCCAGGTGGTTGGCGTTCCCACCGACACCTTTTACGGCCTCTCCGTTGATCCATTCAATCTCGCGGCAATCGAAGCCGCATTTCGCGTGAAGGGGCGCCCCGAAACCAAAGCGCTCCCAATTCTGGTGAGTTCGATCGAACAGGCGGTCACGTTAATTCGCGATGTGCCCGACTCCTTTCTGGTCCTCGCGAACAAATTCTGGCCTGGCGCTCTGACGCTCGTCGTGGAAGCCACTCACCGCTTGCCTTTGAAAGTGACGGGAAACACGGGCCGTGTCGCATTGCGTTGGGCGAATATGGCGGTGCCCACGGCTATCATCGAAGCCGTCGGCGGTCCTATCACCGGAACCAGCGCCAATCTGTCCGGCTTTCCATCCTGCACCGCCGCGAATCAAATCGTGAAACAGCTCGGCGACCGCTTGCCGCTGGTTTTGGATGCGGGCGATACCGGCGGGACTCTGGCCTCTACCATCGTGCGCCTCGATGGCCATCACTGGAACGTCGTCCGCGAAGGCGCCATCCCCGAATCTGAAATCAAATCAGCGCTGCACGATTAGCTGCTGGGTTTGGGAACCTGCTTTCATACGCTAATGCGATGGTGACGCGATGGTTTCTCCGTGGCCCGATCGATTCTTCCTTGCGGCGATGCCTTTTGCCGCTCTCGCAAGTATTTGTGCTTTCCGGGTCTTATATCGAATGCACATCATCGGTTTTTCCGTCGGAATTTGGCGCACGCTGCGGAAAGATTTGGCCCTTTATCGCGGATATTGGAATATCGCGCCAAACCGAAATTGGTCCAGGCTGGTGCTGATCGTTGGGGTCGTTTCGTTCGGTATTGCCATGGTATTTATGGGCCTAGCCGTGTTTTCAACGCCGCATTTCAGGCCTTGAGGTTCACCTTCGCGCCACAATACTGTGTTCAGGTTTTCTCCGCGTCCTCTGCGGCAGATCGTCTTTCTCTGTGTTCTCCGTCTTTCCTCTGTGCGCTCTGTGTTAATGTTTTGATCCGCTTTACTTCAAAAACGCCGAGTCCAGGAAATCGTAATCGCCGCCTGGCGAGAGCGCAATCCCGGTCAAACGATCGCGATGGACACACACGTTATCCACATACCACAAATTGATATACGGCTCGTCGCGAGCCACGATTTCCTGTACTTGCGCCAAAATCTCCTTGCGCTTGGCCTGATCCATCTCCACCCGCGCCTGGTCTAACAGCACATCCAGCTGCGGATTCTTGTAATGTCCGCGATTCGAGCCAACAGGCGGCATTTTCTTCGAGCTAAATACGGACTCGAACAGGTCAGGATCGTTATTTCCGCCGACCCACCGCAACGTGTACATCTGAAAACTTCCCCGCGTAATATCCGCATAAAAAGTCGCGAACTCCAGCGGCCGCAGCTCCAACTTCACACCCACGCGCTTCCACTGATCCGCGATTGCTTCGCTCGTTAAGCGCGTGAACTCATCAGTCGAAGTCTTGAGTGCAAGCCGCATCCGCACCCCATCCGCCCCGCGTGGATATCCTGCGTCGTCCAACATTTGTTCCGCGCGCGCCGGATCGAAATCGTATTGCTGCACGTCCGCGTCAAACGCCCAATGATTCGGCGGCAGCAAACTCTGCGCCGGGCGCGCCTGCCCGCGCAGTAAGTATTTAATAATCGTCGCGCGGTCCGTCGCATACGCCAGCGCCTGCCGCACCTCGCGCTTCGCCAAAATCGGATCTTCGAAATTAAACGCCAGGTAAGCCATCGTCGACCCCGGATCTATCACCGCCGCAAGCCCGCGTTCCTTCGCCAGCGTCACCACCATGTCCGGCGTCAGGGAATTGATCGTCGCGTCCGCCGAACCTTTGCGCAGCTCCAGCGCGCGCACGATCGCGTCCGGCACGATACGCATGCGCAGCCGCTCGATTTTCGGCGCGCCGCCAAAATAATTCTCATTGCGCTCCAGCACGATGTCCTCGTCTGTTGTCGCGCTCACAAAGCGAAATGGCCCTGTACCGATCGGATGCTGCGCCATCTCTGCGCCCGACCCGCGTGGCACGATTCCGATTCCTGGCGCACTAAGGTTCCAGAGTAGCGATGCGTACGGTTCGCTCAGACGGATCACTACCGTGTCGTCATCGGGTGCTTCCACGGAGGCCACCAGCTTGTAAGCCTGTCGTTTGGTAGTTTTCATCGAGCCGGAAAGAATGGAATCGAGCGTGAACTTCACATCGGCGGACGTGAGGGGACGACCATCGTGAAATTTCACGCCCCTCCGCAGGTGAAAAATGTAAGTAAGCGGGTCCGGCATGTCCCACGATTGCGCCAGGTCGGGAATCACTTTCATTTTCGCGTCGCGCGCCACAAGGCTCGAAAAGATCAGCCCATCCACGTGCTCGGAATAAGCGTCCGCGCCGATCCGCGGGTCCAGGTTCGTCGGCGCGGAATCGATCAGGAAATTGACTGTGCCGGAATCAGCGGATGTATTCGATGAACTGCATCCAGCCAGGAGCGGCACGACACACAGCAGCGCACCACCCGCGATCCGCAGGAACCCCAAGCGTGAATTCCTAGCGGGCGTGACCATGAACCAGTTTTCCCATAATCGCAGCGCGCGTTGCCCCTGTAGCAGAAGGCAAATTATTCGCGCGCCCATGAAACGCCTCGTAAGCCAGCACCGCGAACGCCAGCGCTTCCTTCGCTTCCGCAGGTACGCCAAAACGTGCTGACGGGACAATCTCGATCCCCGGTAACGCAGCCCTCAGCTGCGCCATCAGCAACGGATTCTTTGTCCCACCGCCCGCCACAATCAACTCGTTCACCCGTACGCGCGAAAAAATAAACCGCCGGAAGGAGTCAGCGATTGAGAGCGCCGTAAAGATGGTCGCGGTGCGCACCAAATCTTCCGTGCCCTCGCGCCTCTTCTTCGCCCACCGGATTAGCTCGTCCGCGTACTCGAGCCCGAACTGCTCGCGCCCCGCAGTCTTAGGCGGCGGCAGACGCAGATAAGGGCTGCGCAGCATCGTCTCCAGCAGCGGCCGAACCACTGTGCCGCGCAGCGCGATGCGCGCATTTTTGTCGAACGACAATCGGCGCCGCGTGGCGCGCTCCACCAGCGCGTCAATGATCATGTTTCCCGGCCCGGTGTCGAACGCGAATACGTCTTCGGGTCGCGCCGCCACTGGAATCACGGTGACGTTTGCGATTCCACCGATATTCAGCGCCACGCGCCCCACCTTACGATCGCGATAGAGCAGGTAATCCACGAACGGCACCAGCGGTGCCCCTTGCCCGCCCGCGGCCATGTCCCCCGGCCGGAAATCGCCAATGGCTGTGACGCCCGTGCGCGCCGCAATAATGCTGGGCTCGCCGATCTGCAGCGTTGACGCGACCTTGCGCGTGCCGAGAAATCGCGCCGCCACGCCCTGATGAAAGATCGTCTGGCCGTGCGAACCAATCAGCCCAATTTGACGCAGCGGCACTCTCCAGCGCTTGCAGGCAGCAACCGCAGCCGCCCCAAATTCTTCGCCGAGTAAAAAGTTAAGCTGGCTGATTTCGGCGGTCGTCGTCGCTCCGCCATTGGCAAGCCGCAGTATCGCGTCGCGCACGCGAACAGGGAACCGCACGTGATGATGGCCTTCAAATTTAATCGAAAGAGAGGGGGGCGCGCCCGAAATGCGCACCAGCGCGACGTCAATGCCGTCCGCAGAGGTGCCTGACATCATTCCCAGTACGCGCATCACTCTGCTGAGTCTAGAAGCCCACCGCCGCCGTTTACAACCCCCAATTCGCGCGGCGTTTACACATTGTCACACTAAGTGCTGCACCCGGGTGCGATCGGAACTGTCTTGCCCATGTAGCGGCCGGTTCAGTTTCATCGAACCGGGCATGCTGTTGCGGTATTGTTGGCCTTGTCTACGGTTTTGGGGCAAACGATAGTGCTATTCTACGAAAGGTGCTTCTGCAATTCCGCCAAAAGCATCATCGCTTCCAACGGCGTCAGCTTATTCAAATCCGCCGCGCGCAGTGCATCCAGCACCGACGCATCAATCGCCGCGAAGCTGGTCCGTTGCGCGGGGACCGCCAGACCTCCCGCCGCGGCGCCCGGTGAAAGCTCTTGCGTCAATTTCTCTTCGCTCTGTTCGTGCCTTCGCAATATTTCGCGTGCGCGTGAAATTACGTCGCTGGGCAACCCCGCCAGCCGAGCCACCTCAATCCCATAGCTCTTGTTTGCGCTCCCCGGCTCCACGCGCCGCAGAAAGATAATCTCGTTGCCCGCCTCCTGCACCGAGACGTGCACATTCTTCACTCCCGGCAAGAGCTGCTCCAACTCGGTGAGCTCGTGGTAGTGCGTCGCGAATAGCGTCCGTGGCCGCGCGCCGGAATGTAGCGCCTCTACCACCGCCCATGCGATGGACAATCCATCGAATGTCGCCGTCCCGCGCCCGACCTCATCCAACAGCACCAGGCTCGCCGCCGTCGCCGTATTCAAAATTGCCGCCACCTCGCTCATCTCCACTAGAAACGTCGAACGCCCGCGCGCCAGATTGTCCGACGCGCCAATTCGTGTGAACACGCGGTCCAGCAGCGGCAGCTTCGCCTGCACCGCCGGAACGAACGAACCCATCTGCGCCAAAATCGAAATCAACGCCGCCTGTCGCAGGTAAGTGGACTTTCCGCCCATGTTCGGCCCGGTAATCAGCAGCAAAAATTGCGCTTCGTCGTCTAGATACAAATCGTTGGGCACAAACCGCTCGCCGCGCTCTTCCAGCAATTTCTCGATCACCGGATGCCGCCCGCCCGCGATCATCAGCAGCCCACGCCTTCCTTTTTTCCCGAGCGTCGTCTCGGTAAATTCCGGCCGCGTATAATTTCTCGTCGCGGCAATGCGCGCGAAATTCACAAGCACGTCCATCTGCGCGATGGCTGCCGCCGCACGCCGCAAGCGCCCCGCCTCCTTCGCAATCGCTTCGCGGATTTCGCTGTACAGCCGCCGCTCGATTTCCAGCACGCGCTCTTCAGCGGACAGCACTTTCCGCTCGTGTTCCTTCAATTCCGTGGAAGTGAAGCGTTCGGCGTTCACCAGCGTCTGCTTGCGCTCGTAATCGGAGGGCGCCAAGTGCAAATTGGGCTTGGAAATCTCGATATAGAAGCCGAACACCTGGTTGTAACGAATTTTCAGCGACGCAATTCCCGTGCGCTTGCGCTCGCGCTCTTCCATGGACGCAATGATCTGCCGCCCCTGCTTCGTGATGACATAGAACTCGTCCAGCTCCGCGTTGAATCCGCGGCGAATCACGCCAGGATCGCTCGGCAGCGCCGGAGGGTCGTCCGCAATCCCGCGCGCAATCATGTCCCGCACGTCAGCCATTTCGTCGAGCTGTTCACGCAATGCGGCAAGCCGGCTGCCGGCAGGCGATGCCACATGTCCGCCAGC
Organism: uncultured Acidobacteriota bacterium; assembly: GCA_963748395.1. Taxonomy (GTDB): domain Bacteria; phylum Acidobacteriota; class Terriglobia; order Acidiferrales; family UBA7541; genus Palsa-295. The sequence goes on from CAVVIP010000004.1 coordinate 172,999, forward strand.
GTCGCGCTCTGGCGTCGCAAGCGGCAGAAGCAGCGCGCGTAGCGTCGGGATTTTCTCCAGTGAATGCCGCAGCGCCAGCAAATCGCGAGGCGTCGCCACGCCCAGCGTGATTCGACTCGTAAGCCGCTCGAGGTCGAGGATTCCCTCGAGCGTCTTGTGAATTTCCTCGCGCTCCACCGTACGCGACTTCAGCTCGGCCACGGCCTCAAGCCGATCCTCGATTTCTCGCAACGAAATTTCCGGACGTAGAATCCAGCCACGCAGCAGCCGTGCGCCCATGCCCGTCGCGGTTTCATCAATCGCTTTCAACAACGTCGCGGATGCGTCATCCCCCGCCGAAGGCTCCACCAATTCCAGGTTCCGCGTGGTCACGGCATCCAGAATCATCGAGTCCTGCTGTTCGTAATACGCGATGCGGTCCAGATGTTCGAGGCCGGCCCCTGCGGGACGCAGCGAGGGATTCGTCGCTGAATCTTCCGGTGTGCGCGCGCCAATGGCCGAAGTCTCGCGCAAGTAATGCACCAGCGCCCCAGCCGCGGCCGTCGCCTGCGCATGCCCGTTCAACCCGAAACCTTCCAGCGTCGCCACGCGAAAATGCTGTTCGAGCGTGCGCGTTGCATAATTCGCCTCGAACACCCACTCATCCAGCCGAGTTTCCACCGCGCCGAGTCCATCCATCTCCGCCGGCATCGTCACCGGAAACAGAGTCACGGCCCGCGCCAGCAGCACCTCGCGCGGCCGCAGAATTCCCAGTTCATCACGCAGTCGCGCCTCGGCTTTTTCGCCGGAAAATTCCGTAGCGCGAAATTCGCCCGTGGAGAGATCCACAAACGCCAAACCAATCACCGGATCCGCCACGCGCACGCCGCCGCGTGTGCCGGCCGTAGCACCTGCAGCCGCTCCCACGGCTACGCTGCGCGCCACCGCCGCCAGATAATTATTTTCCTTCGCTCCCACCAGTCCCGCGCCGCTCGCCGTCCCCGGCGTCAACACGCGAATCACTTCACGGCGCACAATCTTCTTGCCCGGCCCCGGCACTTCCATCTGCTCGCAGATCGCCACTTTGTGTCCCGCGCGTATCAATCGCGCGATGTAATTTTCCGCGGCATGGTAGGGGACGCCGCACATCGGCACGGTCTGCCCCTTCTCTTTATTGCGCGCCGTCAAAGTTATCTGCAGCAGCCGCGAAGCCACCACCGCATCTTCGTAGAAAAGCTCGTAGAAATCCCCCAGGCGGAAGAGCAGCAACGCAGCCGGATGCTGCTTCTTGACGGCGTGATATTGCTGCATTAAGGGAGTGGTCGGTTCGTTCATGAACACAAGCCGCGCGCTCTGCAACCGTGATCGGGGCAATCACCATCCGAGAACGCGAGCAACGAATAGATTATGCTGCCGCGCCAGCGCCTTGGCCACCGGTTTTCTCTGCAGCATCTGCGCGCAGCCTGTCGACGTAACCCACCGCGCGGCGCGACTGCTCTATACTAACTGCGTGCGCCAGCCCCGAAAAACCAACCGCGAAATCGAAATCAAACTCCGCATCGCGGACATTCCCGCAATCCTGCGCAAAATCCGCGCCCTGGGTGCTCAATCCCAAGGCCGTCTCCTCGAACAGAACACTCTCTACGACACTCCGCAATCCGACCTCCGCCGCCGTGGCATGCTCCTGCGCCTGCGCATTGAGACTCCTGCGGGTCACAACGCCCCTACCAATCGCCGCGAACGAGTGATCCTCACAGCCAAAGCTCCTCCGGACCAGCCGCCCCCGAATAAACGCAGGCACACGCGCCGGCGCTACAAAGAACGCGCCGAGCGCGAACTGGTCGTATCCGAAAGCTCCCTCCAATGGAAAGCCGCTCTCACAGCGCTCGGCTTCCGTCCCGCCTTCCGCTATGACAAATATCGCACCACATTCCACCTGCCCTCGCTCCATCTGGACCTGGATGAAACACCCGTAGGCTCGATCCTCGAACTCGAGGGCTCGCCACAGGCAATAGATCGTGCCGCACGCAAACTAGGATTCACCCACAACGAGTACCTCCGCGCTACATATTGGGATTTATACGCCGCCGATTGCCGCCGCCGCGGCGTTCGTCCGAAAAATATGCTCTTTCGCGCAAAATAATCGGCCGAAATCACACTCTTCGCTTGACAAACTTTCCATCTGCATTTACTAGTCAATTCGGACCAAAGCACAACGCAATGGAGCTGCCGTCCAATTCGGAACCGGGAAGTCACCGCCTCGCCGGGCACTTCGGGAACGCTCGGCTAGGGCAGGGAACTTCCCCATCGGTATCGGTTCGCTGGACCTGCGAATTATGCGGGGACAGGGAGGCGAGGCCCGGCCTGAAGTAATGTAGGGCGATTTCTGCGCGCCCGTGGCCGGTTCCATTCGCCGGTCCCGGGCATTTTTTTTGCTCGGAGCCGAAGGAGCAACCATGTTGCACGCAACCGAAATCATCGGCGCCGAGACCTACGACTCGCTCGGCAATTACGTGGGCCGCGTGAAGGAAATGTTCGTCGAGCCTGCCGACCAGCCCAATCGCGTCGCCCACCTGCTGCTGAGCCGCGGCCAATATCGCCCGCTGGTGGCCCGTTACGACCAGATCGCCTCCGTCGCGCCCGGCAGAATCAGCCTCACCACCGACGAGTCGGCCCTCGCGCTCTACCATCCGAACGAAGCTTGGCTCGCCGTTGGCAAAGACCTGCTCGACCAGCAAATCATAGATACCAACGGCCGAAAAGTCGTCCGCGTGAATGACATTGATCTCTCCGACCAGCGCACCAATGGCAACACCGAGTTGCGCATCACTCAAGTGGACGTCGGCCTGCCCGGTGCCGTGCGCCGCCTCTTGCAGGGCATCGTCCCCCCAATGGCCATCCGCCAAATTCAGACCAAGCTTCCTCCGCGTAAGATTCTCTGGGAGTTTGTGAACCTCGTCGAACCCGATCCTCTGCGCCGCGTGAAGCTGCGCCTTTCCAGCCAGAAGCTTGAGGCGCTGCATCCCGCCGACCTCGCCGACATCATGGAAGAGCTTTCCCCCGACGAGCGCCAGGGCATTATCGGCTCGCTCGACGAAGAAACCGCCGCCGAGACCATCGCCGAACTCGATAAGCGGCTGCAAACTCAGGTCGTCGAAAAACTCGACCCCGAACGCGCCGCCGACATTATCGAAGAGATGAGTCCCGACGCCGCTGCGGACATCCTCGCGAGCCTCGAGCCGGAAGCCAAGAACGAAGTCCTCGAGGAAATGGAAAACCGCGAGGCCCACGAAGTCGAGAGCCTCCTCAAATTCGAACAGAACACCGCCGGCGGCATGATGAACACGGAAATCGTCGTCGTCGGCGAGGAAGCCACTCGCGGCGAAGTGGTGGACTACATTCGCTTCCACGAGCTTTCTCCCGACCAGCTCGACAACGTAATCCTGATCAATAAAGAGGCTGCCTTGGCCGGCACCGTCCCCATCGCGCGCTTGCTGCTCTCCGATTCCGACCAGCGCATGGCCGAGCTGGCCTTCGAGCCGATGCTTTTCGTCACGCCCGACGAGCACGACAAACATGTTTTTGAATTGTTCGACAAGTACAATTTGCGCAGCCTGACCGTAGTAGATGGCGCCCAGCGCCCCATCGGCAACATCACCGTGGACGACGTTGTCAGCCGTATGCGGGCAAAAATTTAGCAGCGCGACGTTGCTTTCGTAGCGGAGGTCTTCAGACCGCCAGCCGTTGCTTTTGATTCTGTAGCGGCCGCTCTACCGCGCGCCTTTCGCGGCAGAGCGGGCATCTTGATTCGCACGTGAATTCGCATGACCGACCAACTCACCAACTCGGAACCCGCCGCGACGACCTGGAAATCCCGCGGCGCCAACATCCTCCGCCGCACGCGCATGACCCGGCGCCGCCTCGCCCTGTTCCTCGCCGTCGTCGGCCCGGGTCTGATCACCTCCAACGTGGACAACGACGCCGGCGGCATCACCACATACACCACCGCAGGCGCTCATTTCGGCTACACGCTGCTCTGGTCGCTCATTCCCATGACCATCGCGCTCTACGTCTCCGAAGAAATGTGCGCGCGTATGGGCGTCGTCACCGGCAAAGGCCTCTCCGACCTCATCCGCGAAGAGTTCGGCTTTCGCTCCACCTTCTTCGTAATGGTCGCTGCGTTGGCGGTGGATTTGGGCAATACGGTGGCCGAATTTGCCGGAGTAGCAGCCTCGATGCAAATCTTCGGCGTCAGCAAATTTATTTCCGTGCCGCTGGCAGGCATCGCAGTCTGGCTGCTGGTAGTGAAGGGAAGTTATCGACAAGTCGAAAAAATATTCCTGGTCGCCTGTGGTTTCTATCTCTCGTATGTGGTCTCCGCCATCCTCGCAAAACCAGACTGGCTGCTCGCCGCCAAAGAAACCGTCGCGCCTACGCTGCATTACAGCACCGACTATCTGCTGATGCTCACAGCCCTGGTCGGCACCACCATCGCGCCCTGGCAATTCTTTTATCTGCAGGCGGGCTTCGTCGAAAAACGCGTCGGGCCCAAACAATACAAGCACGCCCGCCTCGACGTTCTCGTCGGCAGCATCTCCTGCATGGTGATCGTCTTCTTCATCATCGTCTGCTGCGCCGCCACGCTAAATAAGAATGGCATGACCGATATCACCGACGCCGCCCAAGCCGCCGCAGCCCTCGCCCCCATCGCTGGACGCTTCGCCGCCTACCTCTTCGCCTTCGGCCTGCTCAACGCGTCGCTCTTCGCGGCTTCGATCCTTCCGCTTTCCACCGCGCACGTAATCTGCGAAGGCCTTGGCTTCGAAGCGGGCATCGACCACAAACTAAAAGAAGCCCCGGCGTTTTACGGTCTTTACACCGGCCTCATCGTAGTAGGCGGCGGCATCATCTTGCTGCCCAACGCCCCGCTGTTCAAAATTTTGGTCCTCTCGCAGGTAGCCAACGGCGTCTGGCTCCCTGTCGTCCTGATTTTCATCCTGCTTCTGATCAACCGCCGCGACCTGATGGGCGAACACACCAACACCTGGGGCTTCAACCTGGTCGCCTGGTCCATGAGCATCATCATGATCATCCTCACCCTGGTCCTGGTCTACGCCGCAATCACCCAACCCTCCAGCGCCGGCTTGGTCGGCAACCTGATCCACTCTCCTTGAAGCTCAGCCTGCTGTTGTCCTGATGCCCGATCAAACTACAAGGCTGTTTGCCAACAGCGGGGGCGACTTGTATGACTTTTGAAGAATTGGACCAAAGATTTCCAAACGGCTTTGACGACGCAGAGATCAGCAGCGTGACGATTGACTACCAAAATCGCGCCGCTAAGTTACAGCTGAATCTCCGAGGCAATTCGCCCGATTCCCCGGATCGCGATCTGTATCAGCGAGCAGTGTTAGAGTTGAGCAGATTTCATTACTTCTCGATCGACCCTCCCGATGCCGATCACCTCGCATACCGCGAGAAGAAAATACTGATGGACGGATTTTCAGAAGATCCGAACAAATTCCCACCGTTCGAGTGCTTGAAGCCGACGCTACCCGCAGGCGCGTTCTGCTGTCGCTTTTACGTGCACGATTGGAATTCATTTATCCATCTTGCTGCCGAGGATGCTCAGCTTTCATGGATCGAGTAGTGCGGAGGAGCGAAGGTAGATTGCGAACCTTGCACCCACCCCCACCCTATGCTAGCTTTTCACTCCGCGCATCCGCGAGTGAATCCGAGTGAAAGCTTCCGATCTCTTAAAACCCGCCAACCGCGAAGAAGCGGACCTTCTCGATAAAATCGATCTCAAGCAATTGCCCCAGCATCTGGCCGTCATCATGGACGGCAACGGCCGCTGGGCGCAGCGCCGCCATCTGCCTCGCATCGCCGGACATCGCGCCGGAGTAAAAGCCGCCCGCGAAATCATCGAAACCAGCGCGCGCCTGAAGCTCCCATGCCTCACGCTCTACGCTTTCTCACTAGAAAACTGGCGCCGCCCGCAAGCCGAAGTGGATTTCCTGATGCGTCTCCTCCGCGAATACCTGAAGCGCGAACTCCCCGCCATCCACAAGAACAACATCCGCCTGCTGGTCATCGGCCGCTCCGAACAACTTCCCGACGCCGTTCGCAAAGACATCGAAGCCGGCATGCGCCTCACCGCAAAGAACACCGGCATGAAGCTGGTCGTCGCGCTGAATTATGGCGGACGCGCGGAATTAGTGGACGCCTTCAACGCCATGCTCGATCAAGTCCGTCAAAACGGCATGTCCGCCTTCCGCGCCGACGAGCAAACTATCTCCGAGCATCTCTACACCGCGGGCCTGCCCGATCCCGACCTACTGATCCGCACCAGCGGAGAAATGCGCGTCAGCAATTTCCTGCTCTGGCAGATCGCCTACGCCGAAATGTACGTCACCGAAACGCTCTGGCCGGATTTCTCCCGCGCGCGTTTGCTCGAAGCCCTCGCCGATTTCCAGAAACGCGAGCGTCGCTACGGCGGCCTCGGGACCGCGCGCGAACGGGGCAGGGCAGCGCTCGCCAGCGCCGCAGTCCACAAATCCAACGACACATCAGGCCGGGGCTGACGCCGCATGCTCCTTCGGCTCGCCACTGCCGCCGTCCTGATACCCATCGTCGTCGCGTTGGTGTGGTGGGGTCCGCCGATTCTGCTCACGGGCATCGCGGCCATGGTCGCGATTCTGGCGCTGGTGGAATTCCTGAATCTCGGCGATCGCGTCGGCTTGCGAGGATTCAAGCTGTGGACCTATTTCTGCACGGCGCTGATTTTCTACGCGCAATTCTCGCTGGGGCGCGTCGAAACTCATTCTTTCGCCGGCGGCATCTCCATGGTCCGCGACGCAGCCGGCGGCACGCTCTCTGTCGAAGCCGCGCTGCTCGTGTTTTTGTTCGGATGCGTGATTTTAGGGCTGCTGACGAGGCGCCCGCTGCACGAAATTCTTCCGGCAATCGCCATCAGCTCCGCCGCGCTGCTTTTTATCGCCCTGCCATTCAGCTATATCGTGCGACTGGAGGAACTCGAACCGGTCGGCCGTCAGTTGGTCTTGTTCACCCTGGTCCTGGTGTGGGCTGGCGACATGCTCGCCTACTTCGTCGGAAAATCGCTCGGCCGCATCCACATGGCACCGGCGCTCAGCCCCAAGAAAACATGGGAAGGCGCGATGGGAAATGTCCTCGCATCCTTGATCGTCGCCGTACTTTTCGCCCGCTGGATGCAGATGGACGTCGTCACGCTGCTCGTCATCGCTGGCGTCGCCAATATCGCCGGCCAAGCGGGTGACCTGATCGAATCCGCCTACAAACGCGGCGCCGCCGTAAAAGATTCCGGCGGCCTGCTCCCCGGCCACGGCGGAATGCTCGACCGCATTGACAGCCTGATCCTTGCCAGCCCCAGTCGTCTGGATCCTCTACCAGTGGCTGGCCCGCCCCCAATAATCCGCCGTCAGCGTCGAATTCATGGCAGCTCACAAGAAGCCTCGTCATCCTGAACCCGCGACAGCAGCTGAAGGATCTCTCTTCGCCGTTGCCGTTGAATTTGTAGCGGCCGGTTCAGTTTCATCGAACCGGGCAGCCTTTGCCTTCGGTTTTCTCTACGCTCTATGCCCTCTCCGCCTTTGCGGTGAATCTTGTGCCGTTGGTGTCTCTGCGTTCTCCGCCTTTCCTCTGTGCTCTCGGTGTGAAATCTTTTGACCTCCGTAGCAACACCCACCAACCGAAGTTCGCATTCCGCCCCAAACCCCTATAAAATAATCCGCGCAAACAAATGAAACGAATATCCATCCTGGGCTCCACTGGCTCTATCGGCCGCCAAACCCTCGACGTCGTCGCCGCCCATCCCGGAAAATTCCAGGTGGTAGCCTTGGCCGCAGGCTCCAACGTCCAGCTGGCAGCCGAACAAGTCGCGCAGTGTAAGCCGCAAGTAGTCTCCATGGGCACAGAAGCCGCCGCCAAAGCCCTATGCGAAGCCCTAAAGACCGCCTGCGAAAAAAATACGCAGCAGCCAGAAATCGTCTTCGGCCCTGAAGGCATGGAACGAGTAGCAACCCAGGCCGACGCTGAAATCGTAGTTTCCGCCGCAGTCGGCGTAGTCGGCCTTCCCGCCACCTACAAAGCCATCGAGCAGGGAAAACACATCGCACTAGCCAATAAAGAAGTGCTGGTCGCCGCCGGCGAAGTGGTAATGGCCGCAGTCCACCGCGCCAAAATCGCCCTGCTCCCGGTTGATTCCGAACACAACGCCATCCACCAATGCCTGCGCGCCGGCGAAAACCGCGAAGTCCGCCGCCTGATCCTCACAGCATCCGGCGGCCCCTTTCGCAAGACTCCCGCATCCCGTTTTTCGCGCATCACGCCAAAACAAGCTCTGGCGCATCCCAACTGGAAAATGGGCCAGCGCATCACCATTGATTCCGCCACGCTGATGAACAAAGGCTTCGAAGTGATCGAAGCCAAGTGGCTCTTTGGCATGGGCCTCGACAAGATCCACGTCGTCATCCATCCCCAATCCACCATTCACTCCATGGTCGAATTCGTGGATGGTTCAATCCTGGCACAACTGGGCCCAACGGACATGCGCATGCCCATTCAATATGCGCTAACCTATCCGGAGCGGGTGCCGTCCAACGAATGTGCCCTGGACTGGTCCACACTGAGAAAGCTGGAATTTGCCGCTGTGCCCGCTAAGAAATTCCCCTGCCTCACGCTGGCCAAAGAAGCCGCGCGGCAGGGCGGGCCGCTCCCTTGCGCTCTAAACGCAGCGGATGAAATCGCCGTAGCTGCATTTTTGGAGAAACGCTTGCCTTTCCTGGGAATCGCAACAGTGATCGAGCGCGTGCTGGAAAAAATGCCTCGCACTTCGCTGCACAGCATCGCCGATGTGCTGCAAGCCGACGCCGAAGCGCGCCGGCTCGCTCGCCTCGAAATCCAACTCGAAGTCAGGCGCGGAAAACACTAAAATACACTCTGAGGCCTTATGCATACTTTCTTAGTTGATCTCGTCACCGTCACCATCGTCCTGGGCATCATGATTTTTGTCCACGAATGGGGACACTTCATGGCCGCCAAGCTTTGCGGCGTGCGCGTGGACGTGTTTTCTCTCGGCTTCGGCCCGCGCATTTTTGGCGTGAAGCGTGGTGACACCGATTACCGCCTCAGCGCGCTGCCCTTCGGCGGTTACGTGCGCATGGCCGGTGACAATCCCCTGGAAGAGCGCACCGGCGCAGGCTTCGAATTCCTCTCGCGTCCCCGCTGGCAACGTGTGCTGATCGCTCTCGCCGGGCCCGCCATGAACTTCGTCCTCGCTCTAGTCCTCTTGTGGGGCATCTTCTGGAGGCTCGGCATTCCGTCGCCGGTCTATGAACATCAGAGCCGCGGACGTAGTAGCTGTGCCGCAGAGTATGCCGGCCTCAGGTGTGCAGGTAGGCGATCGCATCACCGCCCTGAATGGCGTACCCACTCCGACGTGGGAAAAAGTGTACGGGGAACTGGCCAAGGCCAAGCCGGGAAGTTCGATTGCCATTACCGTGCAGCGCAACGGCGCCAGCCAAACGCTCACAGTCGCATTTCCGGAAAAGCTGATCTCGCAGGATAGCGTGCTCGGATATCCTCAGCTGCCTGCCGTTATCGCCGACGTCGAGCCCGGCACGCCCGCGGACCGCGCCGGACTAAAACCGGGCGATACCATCGTCGGCATGAACGGCAAGCCGGTCATCACCTGGCCGCAACTCGTGGATGGAGTCCGCACATCCGGCGGACACCCCGTCCAGTTCCAAATCCTTCGCGATGGCCAGCAGATCGGATTCGACATCACTCCCATGCAGGGAATGGACGTGGACGGCCAGCCTGTCTGGCAGGTCGGCGTAGGTTCAGGCGCGAAGGAAGATTACGTGCGCCAGTCGTTTCTGGAAGCCGGCAAAGACGCCACAGTTTCCGCCGCGTCAGTCGTCCGCCAGATTGGCCAGGTTCTCGTCGGGCTCTTCAGCGGCAAAGTCTCGCTTCATCAGCTCGCAGGTCCCGTGGGCATCGCGCGCATTTCCGGCGAGGCTGCCAAGCGCGGTCCGGCAACGCTGCTGGGATTCATGGCTGTGATCAGCCTGAACCTGGGCCTGCTGAACCTTCTCCCCATCCCGATTCTCGACGGCGGCCATATTCTGCTGCTGGCAATCGAAGGCATTCTGCGCCGCGATCTCAGCCTCGCAGTGAAGGAACGCTTTGTGCAGGTCGGCCTGGTCTTCCTGCTGGCTGTCTTCGGCTTCGTAATGTACAGTGACATCCTGAAGGCCGTCCAAAGCCATCACTGATCGCCCAACGTAGAGGGCGTCTGTCACGAGCGCCGTCATCCTCAGTCCGGCGCCTTTGTTATCAAGCCGGACGAAGGATCTCTCTTTCTTTCTCTGCGCTCTCTGCAGTTAGCTTCTGCTTCGTTTTAGTCAGTAAGTTTTCTCTGCGCTCTTTCTATTAAATTTTTCCTCGCCCCTCGCGCCCTTGACTCCTTTTGGTATAATCTCCCTATACACCATGTCCGCCACACCAGCACATCGCGTCTCCACCGGCGAACGCATCAATCACGAACTTCCCGGCCATCTCGAACGTGAACTCGGCGCTCGCGGCATCCGCCTCACACGGCAGCGGCGCGTCCTGCTGCAGGTGATGGATACGGCCCGCCGCCACCTCGATGCCGACGAAATATTGCAGCGCGCCCAGAAGCTCGATTCGCGCGTCACTCGCGTCACCGTCTATCGCACGCTGGATTTGCTGAAGCGCCACGGTTTGATTGACGAACTCGACCTGCTGCATCTGCGCGGCGACCGTCATTTCTACGAAAGCCACGGCCCGCGCGACCACATTCACGTCGCCTGCATTCGCTGCGGCAAAGTCCGCGAATTCGAAAGCGAGCTCTACGAACAGCTGAAGAGCCAGATCTCCCGCGACTGCGGCATCGAAATCACTGTGACCCGCACCGAAGTCGGCGGCCTCTGCGCCGACTGCAGAAAAGTCCGCTAGCGCCTCGGTAGCATAGGCAATCTTGCCTGTGCCGAATATTCAGACGCAAACGCGACAAGCCACATGCCACTGAAATATTACGAGCCCAATCACTGCGGAGGGTGCCCGTCGCCTCGGTTCTTTCAACGGGAGAGGGTTAGACGCAGCTATCCCACCCGCCTAAATTCGGAAAGCAAAACGAAAGTAAAACGCGACCGACTGAATCAAAGAAGAAAATCAAACCGAAGCTATTGCTCTGCGGAAGTTCTCGCTTTTCTCTGCGCCCTCTGCGCTCTGCAGTAATTCCGTCTTTCTCAGATTTCTCTCCGCCGTTCCTCTGTGACCTCTGTGTTAAATCTTCTGACTTCCTCAACCACGAGAGATCCTAATACGGCATCGCCCCGTACTTCGCCTCAAACTCCGCCAAAGGCACCATATCAATCGCATCCCAAGGGCAGCCTTCCAGAAACGATCCATCCGGCCCCTTGCTGGTGCACAGCTTGCACCCGATGCACAAAAGCGGGTCCACCAGAATCCGTCCAAACGGCGGATGATCCGCGTCCGGCACCCAGAACATGCACTCCGCCACTGGACAATATTCCACGCATGCCGGCGACCCCGAGCATCCCGTGCACATCTCGTTGATCACCGCCACGATATGCGGCTTGCGTTTCCGCTTCGTCGTCGTCCCCTCGGAAATGGGCTCGCACTTCTGGATCTCACCGTCCACATATCGCGCCACTGCCGGGGTATATTCAGTCACAGTCGCTCCGTTAATTCGCCGAACTCGCCCACATTCTCACTTCACAGGGCAGGGAAGTCAACGCCAAGCTGGATCGCATTTGCAGCGGCAGTCTTCAGACCGCCATTACAGCCACTCGCACCACTTCAACGCGTCAGCCAAGGTAGGGGCGCTGCTTGTGAAACGCGCTACAGCGCGATTCATCCTGAGAACCGGCAGCGCCGGTTCGAAGGGCCGCGCCCCGGCTTGCCAAGGTCTCAACCACGCCACACACCCGCCGTTGCCGTTGAATTTGTAGCGGCCGCCTTCAGGCGGGCGCCTTTGCCGTTGCCTTTCTCTGAATCGCGCTACAGCGCGATTCAGCCTGAGATCCCGCAGTGCGGGATCGAAGGGTGCGTCCTCTGCGGTAAAAGCCGTCGCTGTTCGCTTTCAACTCTTAACTGTCAACTTTCAACTCCATCTTTCTCCGATTTCCCTCCGCCTTTCCTCCGTCCCCTCTGTGTAAATCCTTTGACCTCTCTCACGCAAATGCCGAAATCACAGCCGCCGTAAACTCAGAAGTCGAAGCCGTACCCCCCACATCCCGCGTAAGCGTCTTGCCGCGCCGATAAACCAGATGCAAGGCGTCTTCAATCCTCGATGCCGCCCCCATCTCCCCCAAATGCCGCAACATCATAATCGCGCTCATCAGCAGAGCAGTGGGGTTCGCGATCCCCTTACCAGCAATATCCGGCGCCGTCCCATGCACCGCCTCAAATATCGCCACCGTCTCGCCCATGTTCCCGCTAGGCACCACTCCCAATCCACCAACAAGCCCCGCCGCCAGATCACTCATAATGTCGCCATACAAATTCGTCAGCAAAAGCATGTCGAACTGGTGCGGATTGATCACCATCTGCATGCAAGCATTGTCCACAATCAATTCCTTGTACTCGATATCCGGATAATTCTCCGCCACCTTGCGCACCGATGTCAGAAACAATCCATCCGACAGCTTCATAATATTCGCTTTATGAATCGCGTGAATCTTCTTCCTTCCATATTTCCGCGCAAACTCAAAAGCAAACTTCGCCACCCGCGTAGAAGCCTTCTCCGTAATAATTTTCAAGCTCTCGACGACCCCCGGCACCACCGTATGCTCCAAGCCAGCGTAAAGATCCTCCGTATTCTCGCGAATCAAAACAATATCCACGTCCAAATACCGCGCCTGCACCCCCTCCAAATTTTTCACCGGTCGCACATTCGCATATAAATCCAAAGCCTTCCGCAACCCCACATTAATGCTGGGCGGCCCACCCACCGAAGCAGTAGCCAAAGGCCCTTTCAACGCCACGCTGGTTCTTGCGAATCGAATCCAGCACTCCCGACTGCATAAAGTCCTGCCCCCTCCGCTCAATCTCCGCCCGCGCCGGAATCACGTCCCACAAAATCTCCACGCCCGCCGCAGCCAATATCTCCTGCACCGCGTGCGAAACTTCCGGGCCAATCCCATCGCCAGGTATCAAAGTAATCGTATGTCTCATAGTCATTTCATATTTTAGGGGAAAGCCCCCACCTTGTACACGCTGGCCGCACCATCTGATCCTCGATTGATAAGCAACTCCCGCGCCTGCACCCTGGCATTTAAACTCAAGTTTAGCTATTATCCGGCACAGGTCCGGCGGTGGTCTGAATTCGAATATGCGCGATAACTTCAGTCCCGTACGATGGTTCGCACTGGGCGTTTTCTTCGCCGGCTGCGTGTTCGTCTTCTTCACGGAAAACCCGCGATGGTGGACCTTATTTAACCTCGTAGGCAGCCTCTTGATCTGCTTCGATTCATACATACTTACGCGTCCGCCCAAACTCTCCTTGTTACACTTCGCCGACGAGACGAAGCCAAAATTCCGGTGGCCCAGCCAACTAGCCTGGACTGCTTTCGCGCTCCTGCTTGTTGGAGTCGTATGCACCCCTCACTTTCGGCTATCAGCGCTGCTGATGATGTCGGGGCTGTGCCTGGCTGCCTTCGACCAATACCGGAGAACCAGTTTCATCTCTCCGAACAAATAACGCCCCTTCGGGTTTTCACGCCACACTACCAGCCGTAGCCGAGCGCGCGAATTCAGCGGCGTTCAGGAGGAAATGTGATGAGCGACCAAACCGATTTGCCAACGGTGCCTGGTGGGCCCGCACGTCGGCAAGTCCTAGCTGTCGCCGCTATGACAGTGGGCGCATTCGTCTTCGGCCCTTCCGAAGCTCGAGCTGCCGCTGATGACCCCATTTCCCACTCCGCCGAATCCATTCACCAGGAAGTCACCTTCAAAGCCAGCAAGAAACGCGTCTACGACGCCCTCACCGACGCCACACAATTCGAACAAGTCGTGCACCTCAGCGACGCCATGAAGTCGCGTATGCCCCACAACGCCCCACCCACCCGCATCAGCGCCCAACCCGGCGGCACATTCTCCACCTTCGGCGGCCTGATCGTCGGCATGCAAATCGAGCTCGTCCCCAACGAACGAATCGTCCAAGCCTGGCGCCCCGCCTACTGGAAGCCCGGCGCCTACTCGCTCGTGAGCCTCGCCCTCGCCGACAACGACTCCAGCACCAAACTCACCCTAGACCACCGCGGCTTCCCCGACGGCGACGCCCTAAGCCTCCTCGAAGGCTGGAACAAAAACTACTGGGAACCGTTAACAAAATTCCTAGCTCAACCCTAGCGTGCAAACGTCCACGTGGGAATCGCAGGGGCGGGTCTCAGACCCGCCCCCGTGCGGTCCCCATGGCATTGCCTTCATCTGTGTGCCTTTATCTGTGTTCATCTGCGTTCATCAGTGGTGATTTTGACCTCCGCATCTAACCCGTGCGTTCCCAATCAACCACCTCGAAATCTCTCGCAACCATCCCACCACCCCAGGAATCTGATACAATGTATTCGGAATCACGGTCCGGGCCCGGTCCCGGTATTTGCGGAGGAATCCAGAATGGTACAATTGACACCAGTAGCCATCACCAAAGTGAAGGAAATCCTGACGCAGCAGAATCCCTCTCCCACCGGTCTGCGCGTTGCCGTCGTGGGCGGCGGTTGCTCGGGTTTCAGCTATCACATGGCTTTCGAGAACCAGGTCAATCAAAACAGCGACAACGTCTATGAATTCGACGGCCTGAAAGTTCTCGTCGATCAAATGAGCGAAATGTATCTAGACGGTGTGCAGATTGATTACATCGAGACAGTCGAAGGTTCGGGCTTTAAATTCAATAACCCGAACGTCAAGAGCACCTGCGGCTGCGGCAGCTCTTTCAGCGTCTAACCACGCCAGCTGCGCCGGTAAAAGCGCTTCGCCGAACCTGACGATGTCCATGCGCGGATACGCCAACCTCCCGAAGGAAATCCCTTCGGGAGTTTTTTTTGCCCGCGAGCCGCAGTTCGTATTGCGCCGGCGTCTCGCCGGCTCTGTTGCCTTTGAATCTGAAGTTGAATTTGTGAATCGCGCTACAGCGCGATTCATCCTGAGAACCGGCAGTGCCGGTTCGAAGGGTAGCGGCCGGTCCCGCTTTTTGGGACCGGGCAGCCGTTGGTTTTGGTTGGCCTTCGTAGCGGCGCACTTCAGTGCGCCACTGGTGACGCATTTTGATTCCACAAACTGTCCACCCACTGCAGCGATTTTCGAGGACAAACAACTCAATGTCTCTCACGCACCCTGATCACCGCTAATGAAAATCGCCCTAGCCCAATTCAACCCCACCGTAGGCGACTTCGAAGGCAATTCCAAACGCATCCTCGAACTAGCCGCCGAAGCCAAATCCCGCGGCGCCGACCTAGCCGTCTTCTCCGAACTCTGCGTCTGCGGCTACCCCCCGCAAGATCTCGTCGAACGCCCCTCCTTCGTCGAACGCAATCAACAAGAACTCGTCCGCCTCGCCAAAGCCATCCCGCTTCCATCGCTAGTAGGCTTCGTAGGCGACGCCATGGACAAGACCGGCAAACCCGTTGCCAATTCCGCCGCCCTGATCGCCAACGGAAAAATTCTTTTCGAGCAACGCAAAATGCTTCTCCCCACCTACGATGTCTTCGACGAATCGCGCTACTTCCAACCAGCCACCAGCCAGCTCACTTTCCCATTCAACTCCGAACAACTCGGCATCACCATCTGCGAAGACTGCTGGAACGACGAACGCTTCTGGCCCTACCGCCTCTACGATCGCGATCCCGTCGCGGAAATCGTCGGGAAGGGAAGTAGCCTGCTCCTGAATCTCTCCTCTTCGCCCTACACAATCGACAAGCGCTCGCTCCGTCACGACATGCTTCAGACCATCGCTCGCGAGCATCGCGTCCCCGTCGTGTACGTCAATCAGGTGGGCGGCAACGATAGCCTGATCTTCGACGGCTCCAGCGTCGCCTTCATGCCCGACGGTCGCGTCGCCGCGCGCGCAAAAAGTTCGAAGAAGACTTGGTTCTTATTCGACAGCGTTACAGGCGAAGGCGATATCCGCCCCTTAATCGAGGACGAGCACGAAGCTGCTTTCGGCGCTCTGGTCATCGGCACGCGCGATTACGTCCGCAAATGCGGCTTCCGCAAAGTCGTGATCGGGCTCAGCGGCGGCGTTGACTCCGCTCTCGTAGCCGCCATCGCCGTAGAAGCCCTCGGCGCACAAAACGTAACCGGCGTCGCCATGCCCGGCCCTTATTCCTCCGAAGGCAGCTTCCGCGACGCCCAAGCAACTCGCCAAAAATCTCGGCATCGATTTCCTTACGCTTCCCATCACCGAAGCTTTCACCACCTACCGCCACACGCTCGCTGGAACTTTCGCCGGCCTTCCCGAAGATGTCACCGAGGAAAATATCCAGGCCCGCATCCGCGGCAATTTCCTGATGGCGCTTTCCAATAAATTCGGCTCGCTGGTCCTTAGCACCGGAAACAAATCTGAAATGGCGGTAGGGTATTGCACGCTCTACGGCGACATGGCCGGCGGCCTCGCCGTAATTTCCGACGTTCCCAAGACCGTCGTCTACGAGCTATCCAAATTCGTCAATCGCAAGAGGGAACTGATTCCCCAGCGAAACGCTCGTCAAGGCCTCCCTCCGCTGAGCTCCGCCCCAATCAGAAAGATCAAGATACCCTGCCGGACTATGCCATCCTCGACCGCATCCTGAAAGCCTATGTCGAAGACGTGCGCAGCCCCGAGGAAATCGCCGACCACTACAATCTCCCCCTGGACCTGGTCCGCTCGGTTGCCCTCCGCGTAGATCAAAACGAATACAAACGCAAGCAAGCGCCTCCGGGTCTCAAAGTCACATCCAAAGCATTCAGCGTTGGCCGCCGCTTCCCGCTCGCTCAGAAATTTTCGGTCTGATGCCGTGACACAATCAATTGAATTCACTTTTTTGCATTCCGCTGAAGCATTACAATCTCAGCGCTTTTGCGGTCGTCACGCGCGCTTGCCGTCGCGATATGCGTACTGCCGGCGCGTACCAATACACGGAGCCGACAGATGAATCGCTGGTCTTTGTTGCTGATGGGCTTGCTGGTATTTGGCGTAGCGACAGTTACTGACGCGCAGTCCGCTCCCGCTGCATCGCCCGCTACGCCTCCGTCCACTGAGCAAGCGCAAATCCTGAAAAGTACTCAGGCCTTTGTGCGCGATCTCTTCGCGTGGGGCCCTGACTTCAAAGTGAAGGTTGGCCCGCTCGCGCCCTCTCCCTCATCGTATTTCTACCAGGTCCCCATAGAGGTAACCGTCAACGGACAGACCGACAAGGGCACCGTATTCGTTAGCAAAGACGGCAAGACCTTCTTTCGCGGCGAAATGTTCGACACCGCTTCCAACCCCTACGCCGACAATCTCGCCAAGCTGAATATCGCCGGAAATCCGTCTGTCGGCCCCGCAGACGCACGCGTCACCGTGGTCGTCTTCAGCGATTTCCAATGCCCGCACTGCCGTGAACTCGCAACCATCCTCGCTTCTGTCATCCCGCAGTATCCGCAGGTTCGATTTGTCTTTAAAGATTTTCCGCTGACACAAATTCATCCGTGGGCTGAAAGCGCGGCCATTGGCGCCCGCTGCGCCTTCATGCAATCGCCAAAAGCCTACGCGCCCGTACAGGAGCAGATTTTCGCCGAGCAAGAGTTGCTCTCAGCCGAAAATATCTGGGAGAAACTGGTAGCGTACGCCACGCAAGCTGGCCTGGATCCCGACGCCTTCAAAGCCTGCATGTCCGCGCCGGAAGCAAAAGCCGCCGTGGACGCGAGCCACCGCGAAGGGGAATCCCTCAGCGTCACGAGTACGCCCACATCCTTCGTCAACGGGCATCCCCTGATAGGCGGTGACAAAGCCACCCTGGAGCAATACATCAAGTACGAGCTTTCCGCCGCGTCCGCGCCCTCTGCACAAGCCGCCACCCACACCAAGTAGCGCCACCTTGAGCCTGAGCAACCAGCCGTGCGACCCAGCCGCATCCCGTACCAAGTAGTGCCAATTTGAGCGTGAGTAACCAGTTTTCCGGCCAAGCCGCATCGCAAGCCAAACGGCGAAGCCCTGAATCGAGGGAACAACCGTCCCTTCGCTCTCTTATGCGCGCCTCACACGTAAACCCAGAAATCAACTGGCGACGCCAGATCCACAGCTCAGCCCGTACCGGACGCTCCACAGCGAGCCACTACGAGCTTCGCGCGCCAAGTACGCAATTCCGACCGCGTCAATAAAAGCTCCAAATTGCAACCGCGCCACCCTCCAACTCAAGAGTTTCCATTCCGATACAACATAATACTCATTCCCGGAAGTCAATCGGAAAGCTGGTTTGGTTGGGCGCGCTGAATTTGCGGGCGGTGGCTGTAGCCGTTGGCGAGGGACTGCGAACAGGCGGCGTGCGTTGTGCGCAGGTGCCATACCGCGCAGCATAGCGCGAGACGCCAATCAGTGGCTGGGAGCGTAGCGTGAGACGCGGGCCGATGTCTGGCAGCATAGCCGCGAGATGGGAGTCGATGTCTGGCAGCATAGCCGCGAGACGGGAGTCGATGTCTGGGAGCGGTGTGGGCTGAGCTACCGCCACCGGCCGGGCGGCCAGCTGCCTACATTACTTACGCGGGGAGCGCGGTGGCCGAACGCGCGCGGTTTTTGGTGAAGCGTGATGGTTGAGTAGATTTCTCCCGGGGGCGCGCGAGGGGCCGTCGTGCCGGACGACCGGGGGTAGGCGCGGAAGCGATATGGGCGACCGTGCAATGAAAAAAACAATGCGATGCAGCTGATGCAAGCATGTGTGACCCGCGGACAGTGAACTGGTGACCGGACACGATGGGTTCGCTGACCTAACCCCGTAGGTCCCCGGGTTGGAGCTTCTGCAATCTCTTCGCCCCTTCGAACCTTATAACACCGCAGATATGGTCCGAAACTGCTTACTTGGTACGCGAAGCTCGGATTGGCTCAGGGTGGCGCGTTCAGTCCGGGTTGAGCTGCGGACAGGACATGGTGTCGTCAGTTGATTGCTGGGCGCTCGTGCGGAAAGCCCGTGCGAACGCTAAGGCGACGAAGAGCGATTGAGCCCCACTGCGGCCACGGCGTTCACGCGTTTGGGGGGACGGGACTGGATGTTTAAGGGGTCCATTCTGATGGCGAGGGCGCAGTGGGTACACTGACGGCGACGTCCTTCGTGCAGCTGGCGGGCACGGTATTGAAGGCTCGAACCGGCGAGAGGACGAGGAGATTGCCGGAGTTCCAACCGGGGGGACAACCGGATTTAGTGCAGCGAAGCCATCGTGGCGGCTCGCCAAGTTCCCTGCTCGCTGGTCACACTTGTTTGCGTCAGCTGCGGAGGCCCGTGTCGTGGCGGCTCGTTGGTCAGCGCCGCTTGTGACGAACTACGACGCGATAACTGTCCGCGAGTCACAGTGGATTGCATCGTTGGCACCGGGATGCATCAGAGGCAGTGGCGTCTGGCGCGAGGAGCGGGTGCTCGGGCTGTGCGACTTTTTACGAACCACGAGGCGATTCAAATTTCGTCAATCATTCTGGACGGCGGCAACGCGAATGGCTTGTACCGCAGGGCGCAGATATTTCGCTGCCAAGTCCTGTGACGGACTACTACGCGTTCAGTATTCGCCGAGCACTGCCTGCTGCGTCAGCGGCAGTGGCCTGTGGCGCAGAGGGTGGCTGCTCCGGCACCCGCGCCTATTACAAACCAGAGGGCGTTGCGATGGAGGCGCTGCCAGAGTGTGCCGCCTTTGGCGGTGGCGACTGCGGCGTCGCGTTCGCGTGTGAGGGCCGCGAGTTTTGTGGCGTTGTCGGCGGAATCTTGCTTGGCGGCGGCTAGTTGGGCCTGGCAGGAGCGGCAATCCTGCACGTAATCGAAGAGCGGCTTCAGATCAACGGCGGGAATTTGCGCGGAGGGAGCGTCGGGGAGTTCCTGCTGGTTCTCTGGTGCAGACGGCTCGGCGGACGCGGATCCTGGCGAACCTTCCGCTGTGGAGAAAGCGTCGGCGAGATCTTGCTGGTCCGCCGGCGCGGCGAGCGCAGCGGATTCGGGTGCGTGCGAACCTGCTGTCGCGGACGCAGCGGCTGCGGTGGACGGAGCGGCCGACGAGGGGCATCGCTTCTTGCCGCCGCAGGTGGGCATTTCAGATTGCGCAGTTCCCTGCCGTGCTGCTGGCAATGCGTTTTGCCGTGAGGACAGCGTGATGGGTTGAGGCAGCGAAAGGTACTTTGGCAAGTCGCGGACTACTTGCGCGGGAGTTTGCGTCGAGCGCTTCAGAGCGTCGATTTGTGCGACGGTGTCTTTCAGCGTGGCGGCCCGGTCGCGTTCGCGTGCGTCCGCGGCATCGAGCGCTTGCTTTTGCGTCGCGATGGTGGCTTGCAGACGGAGGCGATCGTCATGCTCGGTGAGCCAGGCGTGGAAAGCCATGGCGGCCAGGAGCACGGCGAGGAGGATTCCGGAGATTTCTAGTGTATTGCGCATGGGGATTGATCCGTGACTGGTGATTCGTGATTAGTGATTGGTGAATAGCGGGCGAGCTTCCATTGCCGGTCATCGCCGGTTAGACCAATGCCCTGCCAATGCCGCTCGCTCGGCGATTTGCGGCGATGCACGGCACTGTCTTCAAGACGTGGCTCGTCATTTGATCGAGATCGAGCGCTAAGTACGGCGCTGAATCCGCGTCCGACGCATCGCAATCCGCTTCGCAAACCTTTCGCCACTGCCCTTTATTTGTACCTTCGTCCAGTTGTTTGGCGAGCGTGCTGACGCGCATCATTTATGCAGGGGTTCACCCCGCGTGGGCAGCATTGCACGCTCACCGTTGCGACCAGCTCAGAACAACTGGAGAGGACAGATGCGACGTGCTTCCCTGGGGCTCGTGCTAGCGCTCATCCTCGTGCACGTAAGCTGCACCGGGACGACAAAGTCCACTGGCGGCACGACGCCACCGCCGTCGCAGATCGCCGTGAGCGTCGCGCCGACGGCTGCGAACGTTCGCGTGGGAGCGGGGCAGCCTTTCACAGCGACTGTTACAGGGACGACGAATCAGAGCGTGACTTGGTCGGTTAATGGCGTCGCGGGCGGAAATGCTACTGTCGGGCTGATCACCAATGCCGGCGTCTACACTGCTCCGGCCGCTCTGACGAATCCAAACACGATCACGATTAGCGCGACGTCCGCTGCAGATTCCAGTGCGAAGGGAACCAGCGACGTTACGCTGTGGAACGCGACGCCGGTGCTGAGCAACGTGAGCCCTGCAACGTTCACTTCCGGCGCATACACACTTACTTTGACTGGCACCAAATTCGTTAGTGGAGCGCAAGTGCTGTTCGGCGGCGCGGCGATCACCACTCACTATGTTTCCGCGACGCAACTCACAGCGACCGGTTCTGCGCCATCTGCCGGAATATTTGCGGTGAGCGTGAGCAATCCAAATCCGGGAAGCAGCAACTCCGCTGCGATGAACGTGACGGTGACTTCGCAATCCGGCGGCAATCCTCCTCCACCACCGAGTGCGTGCAGCGCGATGGGCCTGGGCCAGGGCGCCGCGCTGAATGGGTTCCTGCCCTTCCCTTCGGACAACCTGTGGAATCTGAATATCGCGAGCGCGCCGGTGGATTCGAATTCTGCGGCCATCATCAATTACATCGGTACGAGCGATGCGGTGCATCCAGATTTTGGCTCGGGCGAATACAACGGCTCGAGCATCGGAATTCCCTACATCGTAGTGGACTCTTCGCAAGCGCCAGTGGCGATCAACTTCACTGCTTACGGCGACGAGAGCGATCCTGGCCCGATGCCTGTGCCGGCCAGCGCGCCGATCGAGGGCTTCCCGAATCCTGGCAGCGGCGATCGCCATGTGCTGGTGCTCGACAACAGCAATTGCTGGCTGTACGAGCTGTATAGTTCGTATCCGCAGAGTGACGGAAGCTGGAACGCGGGTTCCGCAGCTGTGTGGGATTTGCTCGCTGACGGACAGCGGCCGCTGACGTGGACTTCCGCTGACGCAGCCGGGCTTTCGATATTTGCCGGCCTGGCGCGCTATGACGAAGTGGCCAGCGGCGCAATCAAGCACGCGCTGCGCTTCACGTTGCAGAATAGTCGCGCTGCGTTTGTGCCGCCGGCATCACACTGGGCTTCAACTACTTCGAACGCGAATGCCGCGCCGATGGGAATGCGACTGCGGCTGAAATCTAGCTTCAATATTTCCGGATACTCTGCGACGAACCAGGTGATCCTGACCGCGCTGCAGCAGTACGGCATGATCATGGCGGACAACGGCTCCAACATGTACATCAGCGGCGCGCCGGACGATCGCTGGGACAACGACGACTTGCACAACCTGGGCCAGATCACGGCGTCGGATTTCGAAGTGGTGCAGATGAACCCGATCTACACGCAATCTAATTTGCCCACCGGCGCGGTGCCGGCGATCGCGAGCTTCACGGCCAGTTCCACGACTGTATCCGTCGGCACGAACGTGACGCTGTCATGGAGCGTCACAGGCGCTTCGTACTTTGATGTGACGCCGCAAGTCGGCGCCATCCGCGGCTCGAGCGTGGTGGTTACGCCGTCGCAGACTACGACCTATACGCTGAACGCCACGAACGAATTCGGGCGCAGCACGCACACTGTGACCGTCACGGTGCAGTGATTCGCCCGACTTTCGATACGCCTCATCCAAAACCGCTGCAGAAAGTACCCTACTTTACCGTGATCACCAGATTGGATGGCGACGCCGGGGTGAGTTGCGCGGAGGGGGCGACCGCGACGGCGGAATAGACTACGTTGCCGTTGGGATCGAGGGCCATGGTGCGAGCGTAGAAGACCACTGCGCCGTACGGGGGGCCTTGCGTGAATTGCACGCTGACGCTGGTGGTGCCGCTGGCTGCGGTGGTGGCGGGATTTGCGGCGATGCCAATTTTCACGAGCGTGGTGCCGCCGTCGGGCGTGGTGCCGTATTCGAATCCGGTGACGCAGTTTTTCGTTACCGTCGCGGTGCAGACCGGGTCCACGGTGTAATTGAAAGACCAATTCAGCGTGACCGATGCGGCGTGCGCGACAACCGCCGTCATCAATTGCGCCAAGAGCGCGAGGGCGATGAGCGCCACTCCGCCGAATTTGCTGGCAAATGTGCGATTCGTTTTCATGTTGGATAGCTCCTTAGGTTGATCCTTAGGTTGAAAATACGAAGCCTGCTAGTGCGGAGAGGCGTTAACGCAGGTCGCCGAAATTGGTGTAGTCGCGCGCGGGCCGCAGACGCACGGAGCGCAGCCAGCGATAGCGCGCTGAAGATGTCCACCACGCGCGAAAATCCGTAAGGTTCCAGACCATTTGCACCCAATCTTTGAGTAAGCCGCGTTATCTGTAACGCGCTACGCGTGCGAGCACCTGCGCTGCGTATTCGGGATTCCCGCCGCCATTCCAGAGCGCGAGGCCACGTGGCACGTTGCCAGCCGCGGCAGCCAGCTTTGCAGCCAGCACCGCACAACCAATCTGCAAACCCGCCGACGGATCACACAGCGCGCTGAGAAATTTTCCCTGGAAGCCGTGCTCGCGTGCCACCTGGCCCATCACCTGCACCAATCCCCAGGAAATCGAACGTGCAATTTCTTCAGTGGGTGGCAACTGCAACGGCGCCACGTAACGAGCGCGAAATCCCGGCTCGTAACGGATCGCGTGCGGGTCCCACGCGGATTCCTGCTCCACCACGGCGCACACCAGCGCAGGATCCAATTCGTGTTCGAACGCGGCGGCGCGCACGAGGGCGATGATTTCAGCGGTGGGGACCATTCAAATCCACCCAGCGGATGGGCGGTTCCTGCGGCGTTTCAATTCCCTTCTCGTCGCATAGCTTTTCCAGCAGCCGGTAAATGTGCGGCAAATGGCTGGTGGCCATGTCCTCGACGAAGGTGCGCGTCATCTCGTCATTGCGTATGCGCCGATACAGCCAGCGCAAAAACAAGACGAACTGCACCAGCGAGGTGAGCGCCACCGTCCACCAGTAGGGATCGATTAGTTCGCGCATGAACGTGATGATCCCCATGAATGAATCGGCATGTTTTTGTAGCGCACTTCGAGGTCGCCCACGGCGAAAGAGCAACTCGAACGACTACGCGAAGCACTACCCGAACCTTTACCCGAACAACGACGCGATGCTGCTGCCCAGGCCCAACATTCCGCTTAGCCCGGCCGTGGATGATCCAGTGGACGCGCGCTGCCTCACGCCGAGCAGTTCCGACGGCACTCCCATGGCCTTGCCCAGAAGGTTGGTGTCCACGCCGTAGGTTTGGCCCAGCGCGCTCAGTCCCGCGAGCTGCGTCTTTCAATTGCTGGTTCGCAAACGCGATTTGGTTTTGCTGCGCTTGCGACGCGTCAGTCTGCGCCTGTTCGCGGCCCAGCTGCGCGGTCAAGTCGCCGTAGCCCGCGGAATTATTCGTGGCGGCGGTGCGATTCGCGGCTCGTTCGCGCAACGCGTCAAAGGCGGTATTCGCTGCGCCCATGCTCTGCTGCGTGATGGCCGATTGCTGCTGCGGCGTGTAGCCCTGGCTATTCAGCAGGCTCTGGATCGTGGGCATCAGCAGCGAGCGGTCCTGCGTGTCCGACTGATTTTCCTGCGACATCATCTGATTCTGCTGCGCGAGCTGCTGATCGCTCAGATTGCGCGTGGTCTGCTGTGCTCCGCGGGACATAGGTTTCCTCCCTCAAGGTACTTTCAGGCGAATTATTTTCAGGCGACTTATTTTCAGGAATGTTGAAACGTTTTGGCGTGAAACTGCACTACACGGCAATGGATTTGTGATGCGTTCCAGTTAGTCCGGGCCCGGCACAACATTTTCATACGTGATGATGAGGGGCCACCGCCAGCGACGAGCTGTTATTCGTCAATTGCGCGCAGGCGGAAGCAGTAGGGCGTCCACGCATCGTCGCGGACCCAACCCAGCGCTGCGAGCCTGCGTCCGAAGCGCCCGGCGATGGGCGGCGGCAGCCATGCGTGCGCGTCATCGAGGCCGCGAGCGAGCAGATCCTGTTCGCAGGCTTGATGCAACGCGAGCATCTGTCTGTAACGCTCCCGCGGCTTCCCTGCCCTGTCTGCAGCGTCTGATCCGCGGCCGGAAAGTTTTTTCGTTGCGTCGCGGGAATTGTCCTGCCCGCAATTCTCAGCGTCACGATCCACCAGCAAATACATTTCGCACGTCAAGCGCGCCAGCGATGCCATCACCACGCGCCCAGCACCATTTTCCAGCACCAGCTTCGATACGAAAATCGGGTCGCGCAAATCCGGGAAAGCGTAATCGAACCCCTGCCGGGCATGCATCCGTCTTAGCGGTTCCAGATCCGCTTCCGTGTAGGAGCGTATAAGCATTTTCCTAGAACACGCGATGACGGAGCAGCGGGTGAAATTGCGCCACCGTTTCCGCCGCGTCGAAAGTGGTCGCGCCGGGTGCGACACCGTACGCTGCGAGAGCTGCCTGGGCTTCTGACGAGATCGGGCGTTGCGCGAGCGGATGCGGCAACGCCTGAAATTCGGCGTCGTCTTCTAGCGCCAGGTGTGCGCCTTCGTCCGCCTCAATCAGCGCAAGGATCTGCGCTGTCTCGGGTAACGCCATTGCGGCGGAATCCAGTTCGTCGATCGCCGGAACCGGCTCGCCATGGGGCACCAACGCCAACCAATGCGAGGTGTTCAGCCGCGCGGAGTGGCGCTGCAGAGCGCCGAGCGTCGTTAGGTAATAGGCTTTTCCGGTCATGGAGTTGCGTTACGAGCTGAACGTGTAATTGTGGGTCAGCACCGATGCCGCATGGCGGCCTGCGTAGAAGTGATGGATCGGCTCGCAGCTCACGGTAACTTTCTGTGAGTCTTCGCAGAGCGCTTCGATTTTCCGCAACGTAAGGCGCCCGAAGCGGCCGACTAAAATGTCGCACAGGCATAGACGTTCGGCACGCATCGGCGAGCCGTCTGCAAGAGTGAAAATGTGGTGCGGCGTCACGTCCAGCGATTCCTCGTTGGAAAGATGCAGGCGGATGAATGTGTCCGCTTCGCGCACTTCCAGGCGTGCCAGGCGCGTCCAGCCTTCGCCCGCCGCCGTGCCTGGGCAGCGAAGATGTTCGCCGGGTTTGCAGGATTCGATCGGAACTGTGCCGCGCTCCTGTGTAAGCACCATCGTGCCGGCGCGCAGACAGCTTCCGCTGCCGCCGCCCGAACCACCGCCCGCGCCCGATGTGGTTGTGGCCGCGATCATCGCGCCCTGCGACAGCGGTATCAGCCCTTGCAGCGATTGTTGCTGCGCCGCCGAGTTCGTCTTGGCCGTGAACGCGTTTGCCGGCGTGCCTGCGCTACTCCCGATGCCGCCAACCCAGGCGAGCGTCAGCGCGGAATCGTCCCAGTAAGGATAAAAATAATATGTGGTGCCGGGAGTGAGGCCGGTGACGGTGAGCGAGCCGTTCGCGACCGCGGTGGTGGTGCCGTCGGCGCGCGCTATGGCCAGCGCGGTCCAGCTCCATGTGATCGTCGAAGTGGCGGAGACGTAGGTGAACTCGCCCGACCACGTCGGCGGCACCGAGCCTTTCATCAGCACGCCGGCCTTGGTGGGGTCGATCTTCCCTGCCGTCACCGCGCCGGACGTGACGCGCGAATAATCCACGCCGTCGGTGATCTGATTATCCAGGCTCCAGCCCTGGTTTGGGCCGAGCGAAGCTTGGGCGATCGCCGTCAGCGCCTCGTACAGGTGCGGATTTTCTTTCCGCAGCGCTTCGATTTGTGGGACGTTCAGCATAATTTTGCGTTAACTCTCAAAATTTCAGGAATGAGTTACTTTGATCTTGTCTGAGCAGAGGTTTGGCACGTCTGTTGCACGGACTTAAGGCTAGCGCGAGGAACAAGCTCTATGTCACGGAGGTCAGACGGGCGGCGGAAAATTTCCACAACGGTATCGCCGGAAGGATACGCTCTTCTCCGCGATTTGATCCGCGCGGGCAAAGCCC
Source organism: uncultured Acidobacteriota bacterium (assembly GCA_963748395.1). Taxonomy (GTDB): domain Bacteria; phylum Acidobacteriota; class Terriglobia; order Acidiferrales; family UBA7541; genus Palsa-295. The sequence continues at coordinate 200,145 of CAVVIP010000004.1, forward strand.
GAAATCTTGCGCAGGCTCTTGACCTCGTTCTCAGCGAGATTCGCAGCCTTGAAAACAGACGAAAGCTCGCACGGGGCACGCTTCGTTACTATAAAAGTGCTTCCCAAGCGGCGATTGACGAAGAGAATGCCCTTGCGGCGGAGTTCGATCCCGACGCGCCTGCGGACAATCCTCGAATTTAATTTGTGCCGCGGACTACCGCGAAGGGGTCGGGCTTGGCCCACGGGACCAGCTTGGTGAGCGCGAACCAGGCGCCCACAGCGTTGGTGCCCACTTGATAGGAGACGCGCTCGGCCAGCACATTTGTGAACTGCTCCATGTCGCGCGTTGCGGGCGCGCCGAGCGTCCAGGCGCCGAGCGGAGCAGCCGTCACGCCGCCGGGTGAAATCGCTGAAAGCGTCAGCGACCCCGCGCCCTGCACGTAGGCGGTGAGGTAGCCAAACAAATTTCTGCCGCCGGGGCCCGTCGCCGCCAAATACGCAGTGGAGTAAAACGAATTAATGGCCACACCATCATCGGAATACTGTCCTTCGATTGGCGAATAAATTTTCCCGCTGGAATTATTGGAGCCGAGAAATATCTGCGCGCTGCCGGTAGAGCGTTCGATCAAGCCGCAACAATTCGCGGCAATCGTCCACGTTGCCCATTTTCTCCCGCGTTCGGCGGTGGTGAGCACCGCGACCAGCGGATCCTGCAGGCCCTCGGTATAATCCAGCACCAGAATCTGGCTGGGCTGCGTGGCCGAACCCATCGGTACGCCTACCAGAATGCGTTTGTGCTGCGTATCCACCTGCACCCACAAGCGCTGCCCGTATTGCCAGTTGATCGCGTCCCATGTGGGCTGGATTTCCTGCGAAAGCTTCACGGGTTCGCTGCCGTCAAAATAATAAAGTCCCGAACGCCCCGCAATCACCACCCATTCTTCGCCGTAGCCGACGCCATGCGCCGAAGGAGTGCCCACTTTGTTGGAAACTTCCGACACCTGCCACAGCGCCGGCTCGTTCACGCCGTCCGTAGCAGTGACATACAGCGAGCGCTCCTTCGCGAAATACAAATTATTGCGCAGCGTGAAAGCGGCGCGAATTCCCTGGCCGTTATTTTCGGCGATGCTCAGGATGCCGGTGACGCCGTCGTAGCTTTCCGGCTCCTCGGTGGAGGATGCGCGCACCAGCGAAGCGTTCTGCGCCGCGGCGGTGGGAAATATTTCGATGCAATCCACGTAGAACGATTCACCGCTTGGTGCTGGGATGCCATCCGCGTAAACGCGCAACGTAAGATCCACGGGCAGTGCCGGCTGCGGTGCAAATAAATCGGCGGTAAATTCGGCGTAGGCGGTGGTGAGCTGCGTCGCAGCGACGGCAATCCCCGTAGCGATCTGCCCGGCCGTGGGACTAAAGGCATTCACCCGCAGCGTGCCCGCAGTTAACCCGCCGCTGCGCGCGATGCGTACGCGCACGGAGTAATCGGTGTTGTTCAGCAGCAGCGGGTTGCCATACGCATCGGTGATTGCGCCCTGCGAGATGTAGCCGCGCTCGGCCGTCACTCCATCCGCAGTGATGCGTAGCGCGTCACCCCACACAGCGTTCGAGGGCTCGCGCGTGGCGCCGGCTCCGAAAGATGGGTCGAGTATCCAACCCAGCGGACGCCCGCTGCCCGATGGGTCCCAGCCGCCGTCGAACGACAGATTCCGCCAGTTATCCATTTTCGCGCGTTCGCCCCACCAGAAAAGCCGCTCGGCGTAGGGCACCACGCCCAATTGATTGGGCAGCTCGATCTGGCTGAACAAATAATCCATGCTCACGCCGCTGAGCAAAATCGTGTCGCTGAAATCCACCACCAGAGAAGTCGTGGTGTTGTCGTTGATCGTCATCGTGGCGGGCACTTGATAAAAAGTGGCGCCGCCGCTCGCGGTGAATGCCAGCAACCGCTGCACCACATTCGAGGGGCCCGTGGGAATATTGGTGACGCTAACTTTTTTCGCGCCCGCGGCCGTCCAGAATACCGGCGGCGAAGGCGCGGTCCAGTAACCCTGGCGCGTGACGAAAATCACCGAGCACTGGTGCACGCCCGGAGAAATATTTCCAATTGCGGCGAAGTCCGCCACCGCGGGACCTTCGGCCGGACCAACCTGGCTGACGCGGTCGAAATTCGTGTCGTCGTATTGCCGCGGCAGGTCCTGGCCCATCAGCCCGTCAGAGAACGCCATGTATTCGCGGCCAAATTGCGTGGCGGAAGCCATCAGCGCGTTGGGAATCACTCCAGAAGCGGCGATGGACAGCACGCCGGGCGTTGATTCCTTGTAAAGATCGCCGAGCGAATCCAGCGCGAGAAATCGTTGGATCAGGTTGGTGGTGGCGTAGGTTTTCACGCCGTTGATTTGCGGCGTCCCGGCAAGCACCGGAAATTGCGACACAAGACCGGGGCGCGTGCGCACCCCGCCCGGAAAAAATTCCACGTCGCCCAGGCTTGGCGACATCCCCGGCGGCACGTCCGAGGGATCGAGAAGCGTCACCCAGGTGCCGAAGACGTTCAAAGGCAGCGGCGAAAAGGATTCGATGGACATGGTATGCAGAGCCTTCGTGGAGCGGCGATTCTTGTCCGTGCGTTCGTGGACCTACCGAGTGAAAAATCGGAGGAGCAAGCGGCCGGCTACTGGAGCTTCTTGAAGATTCCGTAAAACGTGATCGTATCCGCGGTTATCGCGCCGGGATATGCGCCCGCCGCGAGTTCTGGAAACGCTCCGGCGGCAGCTCCCTGCTGGAAAACTTTCACTTTGTTCGCGTTGATGGCCGCGCCGGGATAGAAGACGTAATCGTAGCCGGCGAGGCCGTCCATCCACGCGGTGCCCTGCACCGGCGGCTGGTCCGACGCAATCAACGGAACCTGCGAGAGATCGAGCGTGTCACCGCTGGCGGTGTAATTCCCCGTCGCCGCGACGGTGCCGCTTACGTGGATGCGCTTGCCGTCGTCCCATGTGTCCACAACTGAAAATGTCAGTGCCATGTTTCCTCCGATGAGTTTGTTGCCGTGCGGCAAGCCTTTGTAGCGGCGGTCTTTAGACCGCCACCGGCGATAGCCGCGGCACCAGTGGCGCACTGAAGTGCGCCGCTACAAAACCTTGCTGTTCGCTGTTATGATGTTTAATTCGTGACGCAACCCGAAAGCCTGCAGTTGAATCCTAAGCGTCGAAGTTCTGGCCAACATCTATGAGGGGGAGCCTGGTGCGGCTACTGAGAATTTTCTGTGTTCTGGCGGTGATGGGCTTTGCGGCGCTGGCGCTGGGGAAGGCGCTAAGAGATCCAGTGTCGCTCTCCCACGCGCAAAACCAGATCCAGATCCAGGCAATTTCCGCCGCGCCCGCGCAGTCCGCGTCGTCTTCCGCGTCAGCATCCGCACAGGTACCCGTATCATCGAAGGGCGTGCCCGCGACTCCGGTGGCATCAAACGTCGCCATACGCACTTTAGCCGTAGCCCCGCAATCTTCCGAAACAGTTGTCACCGGCAACTCAGCAGTATCGTCCACGCAGCTGTACGTCACATCCATTGACCGGCCCGACCGGGTATTTTCTTACGCTCTTCGCAGCACACCGAACATTGCTGGAGCCACGATTGCTGCGGCCACCCTAGCCCCTGCGAATGCCGCCAAACTTTTCGCCGTTCCGGCGGCGGGAGTGGGCACAGTCGGCTCGATTGGAGATGGTGGCGCAGCCATCGCGGCGGAGCTCGATCTCTCGCTGAATAATTTCACGATGCGCAGCGAAGTGGCCGTAGCTTCGGACGGCACGCTTTTCATTGCCGACACCGGCAACGCCACGATCCGCACCGTGGGCGGAGCCGCCAGCAGCGAGCCTGCCATCATTCGCAGCGTCGCAGGACGCTGGGCGCCGCGGCAAAACGTGGAACTGACCGAGCCCTGGGGCGTGGCGCTGGATCGCGCCGGAAATTTGTATATCGCCGACCGCGGCGCGAACGCTGTCGTGGTGCTTTTTGGCTCTGCATCGGCCAAAGCCGGGCAAATGGAAGTGCTCGCGCACATGGTGTCGCCTGCAGCCGTAGCGGTCACGCCGGATGGCGATACCGTCTTCGCCGCGTCGCCGGATTCCGGAGCGATCGTAGCCATCAACACGCAAACGCATCAGCTGCGCAGCGCCGGAGTAAATCCCGCGCCGCTTTTCGCCGCCGCGGTGGCGCATTCAAATAGCGCGCGCATCGTTCCGCAAGGCTTGGCTGTGGACGGCGGCGGGAACCTTTTTATCGCATACACCGCAGCCGGCGGCTCGTCCGACCAGATTTTGCGGCTCGACGCGTTCTCCGGGAAGGTGACTGTCGCGGCCCGCGGCCTGAGCGCCCCGGGAAATATTTCCTTCGATACGCAGGGGGACCTGTTCGTCGCCAATCAGGGCATGCGCCAGATTCTGAAGTTCAACGCGATGGGAGTGCCAGCCACGGGCGTCACGCTGACGCCTCCGCCAAACTGCGACAACGGCGCGACAACATACTGCGATCAGCTCACCGGCGGCACCAGCCCCACCGCACCCTTTGAGCTGAGCAACAACACCGCCAGCGCGATCACCGGCGTCAGCGCCGCGTTTTCGGCGGGCAACATGTCGGATTTTACAATCTCGAATACGTCCTGCGGCGCTTCGCTGGCTGCGAACTCCAGTTGCGCGTTCAACGTGGCCTTCACGCCGGTGGCGAAAGTCCTCACCGCCTGCGGCGTCGGTTCCGGGTTGAATTCTCGCTGCGCGACGCTATCAGTGAATTACACGGGCGCCACCGCGCCGCTTACAGCGGACGTCAGCGGCATCGCCGATGATTTCGAGCTGGCGTGTATGACTACCACGACGTTCACTTGTCCGCCGATATCCAATGGCGCGCCATATCAAATCACGATCTCGCAAGGATACCAGGCGACGTTTCAGTTGCAGATCGTGCCGGACGACACTTTCACCGGTACGGTAACGTTGACCTGCCCGACCAATTTGCCATCCTCGCCGATCGGTAACATCGGCAATCCGACCACCTGCGGAATTTCCCCCGGCAGCACCGTCAGCCTGCCACTTTCAAACATAATTACCTTGCCGGTGGTGGCTGGAACCGCCGTGCCATTCAACGTCACGTTTCAGACGACCACGACCACCGGCCACCAGTTCGGCCAGCCTCCATCGACTCCGCCGGCATCATCGGGCGTGCTTCCCGCTGCTTTCTCCGCCCGTAATGGAGGTGGCACGGGCGGCGCCGGACGCGAAGGAATGTCACGGGCGCTGGAGCTCGCGGCGATTCTGTTGCTCGCCGTGATGTTTTCAACCGTGACGCTGCTCTGGAGGCAAAAGCGGCTGCCGCGCTGGGTGTCGGTTTTCGCGATCGCTTGTGCCGTGCTGATTTCTGCGACCTTGGGCGGTTGCGGTAGCTCACACAGCAACACCCAGACCATCATTCCCTATACGCCAACGGGCACCTATTCGCTTACCGTGCATGGTTCGGCGCAAAATGCTTCGCGCGGATATACCATGACGTTGGTCGTCGACTAGCATCGCGCGCGCGCGAGTGCCTTGGCAACACGCGGGGCGTGCCGGACCCGAAGCGCGCAATTTTTATAGGTAAACAGTTCCCCGCCGGTATCCATAAGGCTTGCGCCGTCGCCCCGTCGTCTGCTCTGGACGAACATAACGATTAATCAAATTTTCGATGGCGGTTTGCGCCGCACCCAGCAGATCCACGGCCAGCGCGCGCGCACCACGCGATCGTGCCGCCAATGCCGCTGTAGCGTACCCCAGCGCGTCCGTGGCCGAACGAATCTGCACCGGATCGGTGCCGAGCGTCAGCGTCGCCAGCACTTTTTCGTAGCGCACGCGCACGGTGATGGACTGCGTGGCGCCGATCAAATTGATTTTGTCTTCGCGCCATTCCCACAAACGCAAGTACCCGCTGGGCTGCAGGTTCAGCATGCTGCCGCCACTGGTGAATTTTTCCATCGGTATGAAAACATCGCCGGTATTCGCCGTGGCGCGCTCCCACAGCATGTGCGGCATCAGGCAATCGGTGGGAAGCTGCGGACTGGAGACGTCGCTAATCTCCGTGTTGGTCGCGCCAGTGGAGGTGTTCAGGTCCAACTCGATGTCCTGCTGCTCCATCAGCACGCTGACGCCATTTTCGGCCAGCTCGCGCTGCAATCCGCGGTACGCAGAATTCAGCAGCGGCATCAGCAGCGTATCGGTGAACACCGCGCCCGATGTGTCGTTCACCAGCGCGCGCGCCAGCGTCAGTGCGTCTTCCGCTTGCGAATACGCCGTGGTGGGTAGAACGGGCATGATTCCTCCGGTGACTGGACGGGCAGGTTCCGATCGCTGCGAATTGCGTTACGATGTTTCGCGATACGTGATGCGAACGCGCAAGACAAAGGAGAACCAATGGCAGCAACTGACAAACGCCAGTACATTCCGTCGCCCGGCGGCATGGGTGAACTGCCCTTCAGCAACGCAGTGATTGCCGGCAACACCGTTTATCTGGCAGGGCACATCGGCTTCGATCCCGCCACGCGAAAACTTCCGGATAGCATCGAGCACGAAGCACGCTACGTGATGGATGCGCTGCGCGATACGCTTACGCGCTGTGGCTTGACCATGCAGGATTTGGTTTCGCTGACGATATATTGTCCAGAGACTGCGCTGTTTGACCGCTTCAACGCGGTTTACCGCACTTATTTGCGCGCGCCATTCCCGGCCCGCGCGTTCATCGGGTCAGGTCCACTGCTGTTTGGCGCGCATTTTGAAATTCAGGGGATCGCGGTAAAGCCTGACGCTTAAGGCGCCGGTGCGCCGAGCGCTAGTCAGATTTTAAAACTGGAATTTCTTTCTGCAGAAACGGCACCTTCGCGGTCGCCCAGTCCACCAGGCTATCGCCGGAAAGGCCGAACATCGCCGCCGTAGCGTGCCCCGGTTCGAGCGTGAAATTTCCGGGTATTCCGACGGAACCGATCGCGTGCGTAGCCGCGTCCGGATGCGCCAGCCAGTAGGAAAACGCCGCCGCGTTCACGAAAAAACGGATCGTCAGGTTCAGCGCGTTGGTGCGCAGCCATTCCCTGCGCGTTTTCGTGCCGGATAAAGTGGAATGTGCGGACAAGCTGGCGCGCTTCAGTACATGGAGTCCGTGCCCCGCCACAAATAGTGCCCAATAATGCGCGGCTGCGGGGATGTGCATGAGCCAGGATTTCGTCGCGCGCGTCTGCAACTCGGCGCAGCGTTAATTCGGATTGCCGACGCAGATGTACGCGATCGTGTCCGTGCCGCTGGATTGCGTTAGCGTCAGGGCGGACGCAGTGGTCTGCACGCGCACGGTGGCGATGGCCGAGGTATCGTTGGCCGTACAGACCGGCGCGGAATTGTAGGCCGTGGGAAACGTTACCGTGGCAGCGCCGGCTGCCAGAGCCACCGTGCCCGCGAAAGTATTGGCCGCGCCCTGATTCAAGTGCTGCGAAATTCCCAGCGAGCCGTACACCGCGGGATTTTGCGAATCGTGCAGCGGCGCCAGGCGCAGATCCGGGGTCACCGGGCCTTGCGATAGCACGACATCGTCGAAATAAACGTAGTTCCCCGCCGCGGCGGTATTTTCCAGCAAGAAGACGCGCATGGAGTGGGCCACGGTAGTACCGAGCGAATATCCGTTGGGCACGCGAAAGATCAGGCCGAAATTGCGTGTAGCCGTCCAGGAATTCGCCACGCTTACCTGCCAGTCCGCGCCGGTCACGTTGCAGCCGCAGGTAATTCCATTGTTGTAGGTGAGCGATGCGTTGGTGGACTGCCAGTTCCCCGTCGCGGACGAAGTGCCGTCGTAATTCGCGGGAGCCAGCACACGCGCGTTCGTTGCCACGGTGGAGATCACATCGCCGGTGGTGCAATTCGCGTCGTAGTAGAAGCGGACGCCGGGGCGGAAATTATTCGCGGTGGCGCCCGAAGCCACGCGGAACATCAACGTGTATTCCTTGGTGGCGTCCACCTGGATGCAACCGGAATTGACGCCGAGGCCCGCGGTAGCGCCGTCGCCGACACGCACATTGTAATTTCCCTGGGTGAACGCATCCACGGCAGGCGTCGCGCTGCTGGAGGCATTCTGCAAATAGATTCCGCTGCCGGCTTGATTGATCACGCCCGCGGCGGTGACGCCGCCCCAGTAATACAGCGACGTGGTATTTTGCCAACCCTCAAAGCTGGCGTTGCCAAGCAGATTGTCGCCGGCCAGATCGTTCATACCGTAATGCATGGAGGGCGTCCAGTTGTGGCCGTTGTTGTCCAGAGCGACCATGGCCGTCGCGGGCTCGTTCGGCTTGATCTGCGTGTTGTTGGTGATCGAAAGATACGGATCCAGGACGTGTATGCCGACCGCGGATCCATCGCTGGGAAATTGGTAGCAATTGTAAACATTCTCGCAGCGATTGTTGGGCCCCAAGGTGATGGAAGTGGCGCCGACGATGTTGTAGCAAATCTGGTTGAAAGCTTGCGACGCGGTTTCGCAGTCGTTGCCGTACACTTCATCGTTGTTCGGATAATTTCCGCTGGAATCTTTCGCGAACGTGTAGCCGGTGGAAGCGCCGGGAGGCAGCACGCAGGCGTTCTGCTCCAGCACTACCGCATTGAACGTCCCCGCCAGGTAGAAGCATGTGTCGCCCGTGGTTTCCGGCTGAAAGTTATTGTGTTTGAAAAGCGTATTGGAGCCATCGAATCCGCCTACCGAAGAACTGCCGTACACGCCGTAAGAATTTCCTCCGGTGCCGAGTTGCAGGTTGTTGTTCTCGATGTCCGAGTGGCCGATGGAGGTCATATCGATCACTTTCGAACTCGCGCCGTTGGCCTGCAGATACATGCCCACGATGTGCACGAAATTGATTTTAGACGCCGTGGGATTCGGCTTCTTTATCACGGTGCAACCGGCGATGCCGCAGCCGATGTAGCCCGAAGTGTCCGGCGCGGCCACCGTGCCCAGCCCGCTTTCCTGGTAGCCGATCAACGAGGATCCGTCTCCGGCCAGCTCGATGGCATCGTTGGTGGTGGAATCCGAAATCACCAGTTGCGCCTGACCCCATATCAGCGTGGTGCCCGCAGGAATGGTGATGTGATGCGTGGCGATGAGCGTGCCTGTCAGCCCGCGCGCGTCGCACGCGCTGGAGGTGGTCGCGGCGGTCGTCAAGCACGCGTTGATTTGCAGCGCGGCATCCGCGCCGCTGAAGCGCTCCGCTTTGGGCACGCCGTTCAGCGAATTCACCGCGGCCGTTCCGTTCACGTCCAGATTAAATAAAGGATTGGTGGTGTTGATGCCCAGCGAAGTCGGCGTAAAGCGATGCGCCGCTGAAAGAGTGGAGGTCACCAGCATGGTGCCGCCAGTAGGAATGGTGCTGAGGAGCGCGCTATTGGTGGAAGCGCCGGCAACGTACAGCGCGCCGTTCTGTTGTGGAGACCAGTACGCAGTTCCGTGCATATTGGGCGAGGTGGAGAGGTTGACGCAGTAACCATCAAGCGCGCTGAGTCCCGCAATCGGCAAAGTCCATGTGACGCTCACGGCGTTATTGGCTCCGCCTACCACCACACCCGCCCCCTGCAACGATTGCGCGGATTGATGCGTGCAGTTGTCCGAAGTGGTGGTTACGGTCGCGTAGTAAGTTCCAGAGGCGAGCGAACCACCGGTGGTTGCTGTGCCGCCGACGTTGGTGGGCGGATACAACGTGGCGAATTGCACGTCAATGGTGCCCGCGGAATTTTCCGCCAGCGACGCGCCGAAGCCGAACATATTGCCGGTGTTGAACATGTATCCCAGCGCGGGATCAATCGCCACGCTGGCGAAGCGATTACCGGAAGCCGCCGCGCGAAAGGCCGGGCCATTCGGATCCGCTATCGGAAACAGATCGCTGCGCAGGCGATCCACGTTGCTCGTCGAAACTACGTAGTCGAAGCCGTTGTAGTTCTCCGACGAGCAGCCGCCGACCGGCATGCTGTTCGCGTCCACTGCCCACGTGGAAGCCTGGCTGCTGCCGCCGACAATGTGGCAGCCCACCAGCGTACCAGCGTCCATACGCACTGCCGGGCCTTGCCCTGCGCTGCCCGCAAATGAATTCTGGAAGTAAACACCTTGCAGAATCGAGCCTGGGGAGTTGAATTCCAAAACTGCGTTGGTCGGTGACGTCGCATCTGATGTGGTGACATTGTCAAACGTGAGATCAGACATGGCCGGAAGCGCGACGGAACCGCTGTTTCCCGTAGCGTTGGTCACGGTGAAAAAACTGGTAGAGGAGTTTTCGATCGCGGCGATATCGCGGAACACGATGTTCCCGGGGCCGCTGCCGGCTGTGTTCACGCGTTGAATGTATTGAATTCCGGCGCCGGTTCCCTCCAGGCCGCGAAAATAGGCAAGCCCCACCAGCGGTGCCTCGCTTCCCAGCGGCGCTTCACCAGTGAGCAGAGCGATCGGTAAGGTACCGTTCCCGGCCTGCAAGCAGCCATCGTCCATGAAAAACCAGAAGGTGTTGGTGATTTTGAGCGGAGTGTTGTCCGTCTTGCCGGTGGCGCTGGTGGTCAAGCACACGTTGTGCAGCACGTTTTGACCGGACGTGTACATGCTAATCGCCTGATTTTGTCCGTTGATCGTGAGGTTCTCGAAGGTAGTCAGCGCAACCGGATAAATCATCGAAAAAACCGCCGCGCCATTCGGATTCGAGCCGACGTTATTTACTACTAGCCGCACTTGCGGTGCGCGATTGAATTGCGCCGCGCCAGTGGAGCTGCTGGTGCCGTTGCCTCCCACGAAGTGCAGGCCGCCGCAGGGCAGCGGAAACACTGCCGCCGTCGAAGGCAGCTGCGGCTGAGCAAGCACGTAGATCCCGGGTGGAAAGAATATACTGCCGCCCGCGTTAGCTTGCGGATAACTGTTGCAGACGGCGGTGATCGCGGCCTGAATCGCCGCGGTATCGTCGGTCACGCCGTCGCCCTTGGCGCCGAAGGCGGTCACGTCCACGCGCGGTCGCGGTCCTGCGACCGTTTCGTTGCCCAGCACACTGAGGATGGAAGGCGTAAATGTTCCGGGATTGAAATTGCTGGTGGTGAGAGTGCCGGCGATCGTGGTGTTTCCGGCCACGGTGAGGTTGCCGCCCAGCGTCAGCCCGAATGCCGAAATGTTGTTCCCTGCGCCGGACGACGAAACATCCGCCGGAAGAATTACGTCGGGATAGTTCAGCGTGCCGGTAATCTGCGGTCCGCTGATTTGCACCAGGTAACGGCCGGCTGGCGCGTAAAAATGGTAATTTCCGATTCCATCGGCCTGAAACGGATTGGGCGCGGTGGTCGTAAGCGTTGCGTCGGTATAAAGGCCTGCGAGCGGAAGGCACGGCGTGCCGGTGGCAGTGGCCTGACAGACTCGTATGGTCGCGCCGGCGATTGGATGGCCCGAGGCCCCGAACACGACGTCGTCGCGGCGCGACCCTTGGGCGCTGGAGTTCGGCGCGGCGATTCCGGCAATCGCCAGTGCCGACACCACGATCGCAAAGATGCGCACCGCGGTTGTGGCGCTTCCACTAGACCTGCGCCGCGTCGTGGGCACGTTCAAGCATCTGCCGCTCAAGAACCTGGCGCTCAAGAACCTGGCGCTCGAGAATCGGCCGTTGCGATTCGTGGTGATAGCCGTTGCGGCACTAACCTGCATCGCCATCGTGTCCTTTCCTTTCGTTCCGTGAATTGCTCGCTGCATTTTGCCGCGTTCCATCCCGCGTTGGGATTTTAATTCCAGCGCGCCGTTCCCCGGCATGGAAAGGAATTCTCTTCCATGAATGTGGCGTGAATGGAAAGGGTATTCCCGCGTATTCTTACGTATCCTCGCGATTCACCGGTAGGATGAAGTGAGCGCGAGCGCTTGGCCGGGACCGCTCACCACTCCCGCATGCTCGCTAAGGCATTGTTTGTCATTCGATTACAGGTACCTGGAACGCCAACCCGCTGGCTGGGCACCCGAAAGACGAAGGAGCAGCCACGCTGTCTCAGAATGGCACACCGATTGCTCTCATATACAGGGACGGAGCCTTTCTATTCCGTCGCTTGGCACCTCGAACACTGGGGTAAATGAGGCCAAATGAGTAAGTTAAACGTAACGCTTCACCGAACAAGAACAGCAAAGCTAGCCAAAGTACTCGCGATGGCTTTGCTGGCGTCCGCGATTGTCCTTCTGCCTACAGTGGCTCATGCGGACTCCAATAACGCCTATCAGGTTAGCGGGACCTTGGCGTCCGGCGGTACTTTTTCCGGTACCCTGGACTTCCAATATAACTCCCTCACCAATCAGACAACGCTAATCAACTCCAAGCTCACGGTGGATGGTATCTCCTACTCTTGTAACGGGGCGACCGGAAATCAGTGTGTGGTATACGATCCTCCCGGCACCGATTACTTTGACGTGATCAGTGGCAACAACCTGGTGGTCCTCCAGTGGACCGGGTTCAACCCAGGTGGACCGTACCCGTCAGCACTGAATTTCGTCGGCGGATACGTCCAAATCCTGAACGTCAAGACGACCGACACGTTCGTTGGGGGAACAGGAAAATATGTCACTGCTCCCGAACCTTCTGCGCTTTTGATGCTGGGCGCAGGGTTGCTGGGTCTGTTCGCCGTGTCTTCTCGGCGCAGGCTCAACGCTGGTTCGATCGCATAGCCTGGTCGGAAGCTGCTCCGACAAAGGCAGTCCTTCGGGGCTGCCTTTTTTTTCCGTGATTCGCCGGAGCTGCCCGTCCTGCTCCCGCGCAAAAGTTGAAGCTTGCCTCGTGCTACGCCCCGCCTTTCTTTTCTCCGACGTCCGCCGCAGCTCGCCGCTCGCGCGTGATTCCCGAATTCAATCCCAGGCCATGCTTGGCGGCTTTTTCCTGATCCAGAATCGCACTGCAATGCCGGCAAACCGCCACTCCCGGTTTCACTTTTTCGCCGCACGCCGGGCAATCCGCCATGCGCAGCGGAACGTATGCCCATTCGCGTTCCGCGCCCAGCGAAATCGCGGCGCGCCGGTGTAAATCAGAAATCTCCCGGAACGAATGTCCGCGCGCCCACAGAGTGTCGCCGTCGGTCACCAGTCGTTGGTAGAACTCATCGCGCCGCGCGGTCGCCACGCCCAGCTCATCGTGTGTAGGACGCGCTCCGGCGCACAGAAAAACGCCGTGGTCGTGCAAGTCCTGCAGCAGGTCTTCGGCAATGGCACGCGCCGAAATAGTGAATGGAAATCTGCGGTTGTCGCCGAGGTCAATGGCATCTCCGCGCGAAGTAATCAGAAGCACAGAGTACGCTTGGCCCTTCGCGCACGCCGGAATGTGATACACGCCGTGCGTGCGCGAAATATACCAGTCCTGGTCAGAGATGGAAGCGATCGTCGCGGTCACCGCGGTGTCACCCGTCGCGCGCGTATCCACCAGGATTTGTCCTCGTGAGCCTAAAGCTGCCGTCGTGGTCGTGTTCAAGTTATTTTCCTTTTATTCGTGTTGCGTTTATTGCGGTGAATTCGTTATTCGGCAGCTGCGCAGACAAACGGCGCGCCATGAAATGCCGGCACGGCGTCGTCCAGCACATCATCCGCGTCGCGATCCCAGTTTCGTGCGCGCTGCGCTTCGCGTGATGCGATTGCGCCGCGGCGTGACTGGCGCGGCTGCCGGCGGGACCATTCGATTGCGCGCACGATCCAGTCGCATGCCGCCGGCGTGAGTGGAATGAATTCCCCGCTCGCGCTTTCCAGCGTGAAGCAGTGCTCGTACTCTCCGCGCGCGGGATACGGCCCCAGGGCGGCGATGCGGATGCCGTCTTCCACTTCCGTCGTCTGCGCAAGCCATTCTTCTGGCGAGCCGTAAGATTCCGGCGGCGCCCAGCGCTCGATGTGCCAGCGATCCACCGGCAGATATTTCGGCACGCGTCGCGTCTCGATCGTTTCGCGCAAAATGTTTCCGTGCTCGTCGCGATCCGTCCAGCGTCCGCCGATCCATGTGAGCCGCGAGCCGCCCCACACCACGCGGAAATTCGCTTCGCCGAAGCAATTCACGCCGCCCGCGCGCTTCATCCGCTCCAGAATCTCGGGCGGGGCCTCATGCGTCTCGCGCGTGACGCGAATCACCGGCGATAGAGACTTTTGTACTCTTGTAGTCAAACGAACTCCCGTGGAAGATTACGGCGCTCAGACGCGTTTCGGAGAGTGCTGCCAGTGGGGGTACTGGACGCGCCCGAGAAGCGTTGGGGGTTGGGAACAGCCTCGGAAGTTCGAGCCTTCCACTCTCCGTTTCGCACCTCAGCGCGCAATCCAGATTGACAATCGAATGGCGGCTGCTAATATCGAATTGCTTCTCGGGCGCGTCCACGACGCGTTTAGATTACAGGGCGGCTGCTGGCTTCCAGCAGGCCGCCCTTTTGTTTTGGGTTCATGCGGAAAAGTTCGACTCTCGGGAGCTGTGTATTACACCCTTCCAGTAGTACGTCGTTGCTATCAATCTGTGCAGGAGTAAACTGAAGGTGCTTGTCAGGCGCGTCCAGTGCACGTGTAGACGTTGGGGCGGCTGCTATTCATTAGCGAGCCGCCCCTTTTGTTTTTACACTTGGTGGTGACGGCTAGTACCCCGTCGGAATCGCCAGGTTGTTGATGTACGCACCGCTGCGCGGCGATTCGTTCCACACCTGGAAGCCGGTGACGAAGTAAAAGATGTACGCCGCCGAAAGCCCTCCGCTGGTGCCGTAAATCGGAAACACGGTTTGCCCGCCGACGTCGTAGAAATCAATGTCCTGCATCACCGCTCGTCCCCAGTGCGACAAATCCAGGAAATCCACGCGGGTTTGATTGGCATTAATCGAAGACTTAATGGGCACGCCGGCCATGGATTTTTCACCCGTGAAGAGCAGATCCAGATCGCTCGCGCGTCCGCCTGCGCCTTCCTTGATGATTTGTGAAATCGTCACGCCGAGTTGTTCCCACTGATGCTCCTGCTCCAGCGCGGTGTAAGCGATCAGCTTCGATACCTGGTTCGAACCCAAAGCCTTGCGCACTTTGTTGATAGCCAGCCGCACGGCGCCGGGAGTGATCGCGGAATTGTTGCCGTTCACTACGGGCGTGGCGAGTTCCACTGGGTACGTGGTGCGATTCAGATTGAGCCACGTGCCGGTGGTCGCGTTAGTCTGGTGATACAAGATTCCAAAGAGCGACGTGGGCTGCGCGCCGGTCAAGCCGTCGTGAACGATCACGTCATTCACCGCGGTGCCGGCCGGCAGCGAATCCACCTGCAGCAATGCATTGAACGGATCCACCAGCATCACGTTGGCCGATCCGCGATTGGTCGTCAGCGTGGGGTCATAGACCTGCACGGTCTGGTTGTAATAGAAAAGCTGCGCGCCGGGCGGCTTGGCCATCCCGAATTGCGCGGCAACTCCCGCGGGCAGCCCGGTGGTGGTGATCGAACCGATGGTGCCCAAAACTCCGTTTCCGTTGGTCTGCATCACCTTGTCCAGAAACGCGCGGAACTGCGCCATGGCGTTTTTTACCTCGCGCTTGGCGGTGTTCTCGATGGCTTTTTCCGGAGAGTTCGAGGCGAATTCCACCAACTTGGTGATTTCCACGGCGTGCCGGAAAAATACCGGCGTCACCTGGGCCACGTCATAGAGCGTGCCGGACCCGCGCCCCAGGTCGCCGCCGTCCATATTCGCCAGGCCGGCCTTCCCTCCTGGACGAATCTGCAGCGGCAGGCGCATGTTGCGCGAGCTGACGCGTTCAACGTCGCCGCGCTGCTGGATCATGGTCAGCAGGATGTCGTCGCGCTCATACAGCAGCGGAAGCTTGTCGCGGACTTTTTCAAGTTGCAATGCGACGGATTGTGCGTTTTGCATTTGTGCCATGGTTTGAATTTCTCCCTAGGATTGGATTTCGTGTCGCGCGGCTAGGCGACGCCGCGTGGTGCTTCTGGAGCGCGCGAACATCTTGAAAGCGGGCGTGATGCTGATGCTTGGGGGTGTCCTCCTCGGACGCGACTGTGTAATTTGAAAATGTCGGGGCGAAACGCTGTGTAGCTGGGCTGCCCTTCGCTTACCGCTTACAACTTTTTGCAGCGCGCCTGGGCGCAGTCGCCTAAACTTTGCCGCTTTTCTTTCGCTGAGACGTTCGTTCCTGTCCTCTTGGAGTCAAATGCCCCCGGTCATCTTCTCGACTCCAGGTCAGTTGCGGCGCTTGGTGCGGGGCGTGATGATTCGAGGTATGAAACCCACAAATCCATTGCTGGCGATCGCCGCGCTTCTAATTTCGGCGGCATCGCCACTCGCCCTCCGCGCTCAGACGACCACTCCGCCGCCAAGCTGCACGGCCAGTCCCGACTCCGCCGTGCAATGCTTCGTCGCTAACGCCGTCACCACGGGACTCACCACGCCGCGCTACGGAATGACGCTCGCGCAGTTTCAGGATTACGGAGTGGCGGTCACGAAAATTCTGCAGACCGATCAGACATATCTGGTGCTGGTGGGGCTTTCCAGCGCGATCGCCGATGCTCTGCCGCCGAAAAACGCGGACGGCACGTTCGACAGCACCGCGCAGGACACTGCCATCGCGCAAATCGTCGCCGCGGCCGCGACCGACGGATTCATCTGGCCACCTTCAGGGACCGACCTGCAGGATCTGCAGTGGTTCACGCAAGACCTGGTCAACGCGATGAACGTGAATCAGCAAGTGCTGCAAATTCTGACGCCAGGCGTCACGCTGCGCATCATTGATTCGTACGTCATCACGGCCACCGGCTCGGACGGCACCGTAAATTGGCCGCAGGTGAACGCCAGCCTCGCGACGCTGGTTGCCAACTTCATTTCCTCGGGCCTGGTGCATCTGACGCCGTCGCTCACCACCGCGCAACTCACCGCGTTCGTCACTGCGCTCGCGCAAACCATCAGCACCTACAAAGTTGCCACCAACCGCACAGCGCTGTGAGTACGCGTATTGTTGCCGCGAGAGTTTCCCCGTGGTAGCATTTTCGCCATTTTATGCGACGTGTACTCGTTACTACATCGCTCCTGGTAACGCTCGGCTCCTTCGCTTTTGCTGCATCTGCTCCCGCACAAACGCTCCCGTCCAAGAAGGATGCGGCGGAATGGGTAAGCAAGGCAGAAGCCGCGAGTAGATTAGAAGGACCGGGCGCAACTCCCTTTCACCTGGTTGCTAAAATCCATTACGCTCTCGGCGATCAGATCCTCGACGGCACATACGAGATCCTGTGGGCTGCCCCCGATCGCTACCGCCTGGAAATTCGACTGGGCAGCATCGGTGAAACGCAGGTGGTCCTCAGCAGCAAGAAATACGTCCAGCGAACCACTCCTACGATCGCCTTGGCTGCGTGGAGCGTCGAATCGCTCTTCAAATCCAACATAATCCCAGGGCCTCGCAATGTTTCCGCATTCCAGGTTGGAAAAGTTTTCTCTCCAAAGAACGCTGCTCCGCCCGAAATTTGTATTGCGGAAGGCGGCGACTCCAGCATTGCGCGTCAATACTGTTTCGACGCCGCCACCGCCGAGCTGTTATCGCAGCGCACCTTGCCAAACAACCAGGTCGCCATACCGCAATCCCTCTATTCGGTCGAGTTGAAGGACTACAAGAGCTTGGGTGAAAGGCGCTTTCCCCAGAATATCTTGATACACAATGGCCCGGAACAGATCAATGCAACAGTAGAAAAATGGGAACTCGTGCAGACATTTGGCGACAGCGTATTCAGCCCCCCACCCGCGGCCGCAGTGTGGGACTGGTGTGCCGCTCCGGAGTTGCGCGAACCAAAATCCACGCCACCGCAGAGTCCGCTGATCGCGCCAGAGGGCCTTTCCTTCATAAATGGCACGGTGAAATTGCGATATCTTGTGCTTTATAAGGTTGTCGGGGCTGACGGGCACGCCAAACAGGTCACACGAATTTTCGGCGCCAGTGATGGTCCCGCGCAGACATTTATCGATGAACAGCTTCGTGCCCCTTCAGCCGTACGTCTTTGCGACGGCAAGCCTATCGAGTACGAGACCGTATATGAGTTTTGGCCGCTGAATGTTTCGAGGCGTTGAAGACCAGCAGCGCGGTAGCACTTCATCCATTCAAGCTTCGTTACAAATTCAAGATGTCGGCGTCGGACATGCGTTTGTAGTCCACGTCACGTGAGGACAGCGCGCGGCGGCCGTCGTTGCCAGCGCCGCCTGATCCGGCAATGTCCACGCGACGTTCTGCTGTGCGTTGCCTGGCGCGCCGTTCGTGATTTGCGGAAACCACCGTGGTGGTCCATTCGTTCAGCACGCGCTTGGCTACTGCCGGCAGCGCCTGGCGCGCGCGTCCCGTGACCAGTGAGACGATCGCGCGCTGGTGCTCTTCGTCGAGCCGGCCGGAGCGGAATGCATCACGCATCTGCTGGCCCAAGGCTCGATTGCCGCGCAGCGTAGCATCCAGTTCGCGGTAGATTTCGCCTACCACGCGATTCCGCGCTGATTTCGAAATGCCCTCGGGTAGCAGCCGCTCCACTTGCGATTCGATCGCGTCCACTACGCTGGAAACTGCCGCCGCGTTCGTGGAATGGAAGAAATCCTGTTGCGCCGGCGTGGGCGCATTGGCCGCGTCGCGCGCACGATTTTGATTCGCGTCCTGATTTTGATTTGTATTTTGATTTGAGTTCTGGTTCTGGTTTTGGTTTTGCGCTTGCGCCTGCTGCCGCGTTCGATTGGCGTCGTTCGTCAGCGCGTTCATCGCGCGCGCCAGCGATGCGAAAGCTTCCGGATCCAGCTTCGAAACCGCGCGCGCCAATTCTGCGTGGTCTTCGGGACGCCGCGAAAAAAACAACTCGTCCATCCGATTCATATCTCCGAGCAGCGCCGTCGCGGCCCGCGCCTCTTCTGGCGTCGCAAAGGTTTCGCGGTAGGCGCTGGCCTGCTGCCAGGCTTCGCGCAATTCCGGATTCGCGTCCAGCGCCGCGCGCAAATGTTCGGGCTCGAGCTGCGCCGTCGAGTTCGCGCCCGCGATTCCAGCATCGCTGGCAGAATCTATTGACGTTCCCTGCCCCGCTTCGTCATCGCCAAAATCAATTGACGACTGCGCGTTCACTCGTGCGCCTGAATTCTGCACGGCAGTATCGCGCGCGTCAGTCTTCGCGTCAGACTTCGCGTCATTTTTCGCGTCGCGGCGCGCGATGCGTCGCGGTAGATGCGTCACCAAACCCAGAATCTCATCGTCGCTGGAATGTTGATTCAGATCCGGCGGCGGAATAATCGTATTTGTACTCATTCCCCGATCCCCTCCCTTCGTCCCTGGACGTGTGCCAATGGTGCACCTGTCCTCACCCTCACCCGCATGCCTCTATCCTACTGTTGCTAGGGTACTTAGCCGACCTACCCACCTGGCCTCCCATTAGTTTTCCACAATGAAACTACAGTACTATTCCCGCTGCGGCACTCCTCTTGTAAATGTACATGCAGCGCGGGGGAGCTGTACGGTAGTCCAGGAGGACACGACAGACCCCGCATACAACTGAGGTAACACCGATGAGCACTCCGCCAACCGCGTCCGCAGACGCCGCCGCAAAATCTGTTGCAGCAAACTCACCGGTGGGGATTGAACGCCGCCGCCGCAAACGCGCAAAAATCAGCGCGCAAGTTCACATGCGAGGAGTGAATACTTCCGAACCATTCGAAGAGATCTGCAAGAGCGTGGACGTGTCGCGTGATGGACTGCTCGTCACCGCGTCGCGCGCCGGATATTGGAAGGGCCAGCGATTGGACGTCACCTTCCCGTATTCCACGGCTGCCGCGGCGCTGAATTCCGCGCAGACCGCCGAAGTGGTGCGCGTCTCCGAACAAGACGGCCGCTACGCGGTGGCATTGCAATTCATCAACGCCAAATCTGAAGCCGCGGCGAAAGACGGCGTGAAACTGGATCCTTCCGTTGCCGGCGCTCTGGCAGCCGCCTCGTCTTCGCATACCAAGCAGCAATCCATCGTGCTGGCCGTCGAATCCGATCCTAAGACCGCAGAAATTATGCGCAGCATTCTTTCGAACGACGGCTACACCGTGATCATCGTCCCCACGGCGCAACAAGCGCTGGACATTCTGCGCAACACCGTGCCGGCCGTGTTCCTGGCCGAAGTGGAAGGCACGGACATGAGCGGCCACGACCTCTGCCTGATCATCAAGCGCAACGATCGTCTGCAGCGCGTGCCGGTAATTCTGCTGACCAAATCAGCGCAGCCCGCGGACTACTCCGCCAGCCACCAGCTCGGCGCGGTGGTCTGCATGGCCAAGCCATTCAAGCCGGAACGCCTGCTGCATGTGGTGCGCCTGGTCTCTCCGCCGCCCGTAGCCCGCAGCGCCTACGGCGCCTCGCGTTACTCGAACAACAACATCGAACGCTCCATATAGAAGTTCACGACTTTCTCGCGCAGCATTGGCGGGAGGATGGTGCGGGCGAAACCGCAGTTTAAAACTGCACCGCGATAATCCATTTCACTATACCGCTCGATTCCGCTATATTCACCGACCGGGCGCAGCCACATTGGACGCCCTCGCCCGATTGGGGAGAACTACAGAACGCCAATATGAATAGCCAGTCCGGCGCATCTGGCGCTCCGATGCCGCCTGCACCCTTTTGGATTCCGGCGCGGTGTCAATCAGAAATGAATCCCGTAGCCAATCGTGTTTCAGCTGCCGAACCCGGCCTTCGTTCATGTAAAGAGTTTTGAGGCTCGGCTGAGTGGGAGGAAACGCAAGTTCTGGGTCTCCGTCCAGAACGGCGAGGCCATCCTTCCGGATAGTAAAGACACGATAGATCTCGCCGTAGTGCATCAGGCGGTATATTACTTGACCCTCATCAATCTCGATTTCGGGGTCAATGTAGATTGGCATCCGGCGATTCCACTTCGATGGGTCGCCTGCCAAATTCTCGCCGACCCGGGTGTAATCTTCTTCAAACCCATAATCGTAGATTTCATCCTGCACAGCCTGAAGTACGGCCTGGATCTCGATCTTGCTAATCTTTCGTTTTGCGCCTTCTGTGTGGCCGTTGGCCAGGAAGTTGGAAGCTAACACACAGATGATCAGCGACATCATTTCACATTCGCGGCGGCGCAGGCTGTTCGCGCAGGTTTACAGATCGCATGGTTTGGGGTGTGGGTAGTAGTGATCCCCAAGCCTGCTTTTCTGGCGCAACTGAGCTTGCGCGATCCGCTCCCGACCAGGATGCCCTTCGATGATGAAAAACCGCTTCAACCAATCGTGCTTGAACCTGCAAAGCTCGTCGTCGTCCATGAACAGCGTGTTATAGGACGGCCGCTCAGGCCCAAAGCCAATTCCCGGGTCGTTGTCCAATTGAATCAGCCCATCCGCTTCAGGAAAGAATGAGCGGTACAACTCTCCAATTGGCATGAATTTGTAAATCACTTCGCCCCGGCCATCGTGGATAATCGGGTTGATGTATACCGACAGCTGGTACTTGTCGCGGGAAATCTCGTGGGCCACAAGGTTCACGCTATTCTGACAACTCCAATCGTAGATCTCATCTTCGATCGCTTGAATCACGGCGTGCTCCACCGTTGCAGTGACCGATGTTTCCGAAAGGACAACTTTTCCTTTTTGCTCGCTTTTCTCAGGACAGAAGAACCCCATCGACAAAATTGCTACCGCAATCAGCCATCTGGTCACAAATCGCCTCCTACTGGTACACCTTCAGATATTCTGTCGACTGATCTCTATTTGCGTTTTTTTCACGAATCGTGTTTCGAAAGGGCCCGAATACGGCCACCGGCGCCCTGCCCGCGGCAAACGATGGCGCTGTCTGTCCGTAATCGAAGTAGAAATATCTCGCACCATGCGTGGGATCATCCGGACTGCTTGACCGCCGCGCCTCATAACGGGATCCACCAAAGGCATCGTACGCTTTGGAGGGAAATCCTCGAGTCCCTCCTCTTCTCTCGAATTCAACTGATCGCTCGCAAGACCGCCCGGCATTTTTATTGCCGCCCTGTTGTGAATAACGTGTGCCATTGCTAGTCGCGCGCGTTGAAGCTCGACATCACTTCCGTTGCCCGATTCGCTGGTGGGGCGCAAACTGGCGGTTTCATTGTAAATTTGGTTCGTGATTCCGGCGGTTGTGGTTGCAGCATCAAAATCATCGGTGCCGTGGTGCTTAGGGTGGACGGCTCTGCCGGAGTGCTGTACCGCTTGGGTTGCGTCGCGCCGATGGCTGCCCTCTTCGTCGATTCCCCGGTCCTGTTCTGGGAAATCTTCCGACCAGATTCCGCCCGAATTGGATCGCCGGGCTCGTTCCAGCGTCCGACCGTACGCTGGATTTGCATAGAATCTGCCGTTAATAAAGGGCATCGTAGGATGCCTATTCGGCAAGCAAGATGATATCTAAGCAAACCTCATTCCAATTGACCGGGTTACGTGCGTTTCTCGAAGTTTCTTGAACAAATCCGGCTCCTAATCTCGGCTCAGCGCCTCGCGACCTGCCCTGCCGGTGCGACTGGCGCCGCAGCCACCGTCGCCGCCTGCTGCTTGCGCAAGAAATCCCGATGGAATAGCGCGTGGGCGCGCACGTTTGCGTAGCCCAGCGGCGCTTCAATCTTGGCCACTTGCCCGGCGTCCGAGGAAAACCAGCGCATGCAGATCTCCAGCTCCACGACGTGATTATCGGCAAACTCATCCGGCATGATGCTCGGCAGAATCACTTCCGCGTCCAGGCCGCCCGGAGAAGCAGCCGCAGCAGCGGGGCCGGCAGCGGCCGTCACATCCTGACGATGCACCACGGGCATTTCCGCCACCAACTGCGCGATTTCGCGGTACTGTTTGGTGCGCGATTCTTCTTCGGGGATTACAAATTCTTCCAGGCCAATCAGCCGCTTGATCAGCGCGGTATTTTCAGGATGCGCCAGAATCGCCTGCATCTGCGGATCGGGATTCGCCAGCAATTGCAGCAGCACGGCGCGTTGCTGCGACCACAGCGTGGGATACTGCTCATCCGTTTCCGGATAACTGAAAAGATTGCCCTTCAGATCCGCCAGACGAATCCATTTGGATTCGAACGCGGCGCCGGCGCCGAGCAGCGTCACTTCCACGTCGTTCGGGCGGTTGCGCCGGAAACAATCCACGGCCAGCAGCATGATGTCCGCGTGAAAGAACTTCATGCGTCGCCACACCAGGCCGATGCGGCCCATGGCCTGGTCGCGCGCCATCGCGTATCCCGAAGCGGTGTCGTTGTTCGACATCGCTCCGCCAAAAAGCGCGGGAAATGCTCCGGTAAGAAATTGCGCCACCGGGCCCATCAGACCGGCAGCGTGCTCGGCCAGATCGGGAGGAACTTCCGCGGCGTCCGGCTGAAAAAATCCAGCGGCGAGCGATTGCCCTGGTTTCGCGCGCGCGGGGTAATGCGCACCCGGCTCCGCCGTCTGGCTTTGTAGCGCGTCGAAATCCAGCACTTCGCTGTCTGCATAAATCGGCGGAATTCCGTACTCGTAAGTTTCCATCTGCAAATTCGAAAGCGTGTTGAAGCGCTCCTGCACGCTGATCAGCGCGTCGCCCAGCGCCGGACGGCCGCTCGAGCCGTCCCCCGGCAATGCGTGCAGCACGCGCCAGTGATCGTCCATATTTTCGCTGCGCGATTCGCAGTACGCTTCGCCGGCAAATGCGACGTACGCGCCATCGGGAAAAAGTTCCAGCAACTCATCGCGCAGCGCCTTATCTTCCAGCGCGAAGAACGCCCACGGCCGCAGCCATGTGCGCTGGAACGTGATCAGATTAATGTTGGTGTCGCCGCCTTCGGTGAGCGGGCCGCCTTGCGATTGCGCCAGGCGCGCGAGCCTTTCGTACTCCTGCGAGCCGCTGGCGACCGGCGACCCGATTTTATCCGCCGCGTGCGGATATGCCGCGCGCAGCCGTGCCTGATGAACTTCCACGTTCCATTGAATGTAAGGATACTCGTGCATCTCGTTGGCCCAGGGCGGAGTTTTCAGCTCCAGCCCGCCGACGATGGTCACCACTTCCTGGCCGTTCGGCACGCGCTGGCGAGTTTCCGCTGTGGGCACGCTCACCAGTTCTGCCGCGACAAAATTCTCTTCAGTCAGGAGTGCGCCGCAGGTGTCGCAGCTTCGGCCGGTCGTATCGTTATTGCCTTCGTCCGTCGCGCCACGCTTCGCCTTATTTTCCGCTCCGCAGTCGGGACAGACGTACACATCGCTGCCAATCTTCACTTCGCGCGCGCCAATTTCCGTTTCCGGGTGAAATCCAAACCGCTGGCCATCCACAACAAACCGCACGTATGCGCCGACTTTCCCGTCGGTCCAAAGATTGAACGCTTCCTCTACAATCAAATTGCCGATGCGATTGTTGCGCTCCACAAGCTGTGCCACTTCCGTTGCGGACTTGGCGGCCGCCACATCCTCCTCCGCCTGCGCCGACGAAGGGAAAAACCGAACGCGCGGCACATCCTGCGAAAGCACCGAAACCAGCGAAAGCCCGAACGCCTGATAAATATTGGTGACGAATTCGTAGCGCGGCAAATCATCCAGCGACGAATTGTTCGCGAGCTTCTGTTCGAACGGCAGGTGCCAGTTCTGGTCGCGCTCGTTCCACCATAAATATTGCAAGCCGCGCCAGAATTGATGCGCCTGCTTGATCCGGCGCACTTCCTGGCGGCGCGTTCCTTCCGATTCGAACGAGAATTGCTGCACCAGTCGCCGCAACGCGCCTTCCAGCCGCTCCGGCAACTGCTCGTTATTCTGACCGTACGGATTTGCCTGCGTCGCGGCCAGGGGCGCAGCCTTGCGTTGCGGGCCAGACGCCGCGGCTTTTTCGTTAAGCGCCGGCACTTCCACCGGAACAATCGCCGGGTCGGCTGGTGAAAATGATTTCTGCGTGGGCATGCACGGTCCTCGCTTGCTGTGGTTGCGGTGGTCTTTGATATGCTAGAAATGAAATCTGCCGCGACGCGGTCCTGCGTCAAGACACACCCGCCGAAAATGAGTGGGCGAATTTAAATCGCGCGAAAAAAATAGGATAAAGATAGAAATGGCAGCGCGACCGGCTTTCTGCCGCCTTGCGACTACTGCATCGCGAACGAGCGCTTTCCCAGCGCGATGGCATCGGCCAGGCGCGCCCCGCGCTCGTCGGTGGAAAATCCGAAAGTGCAATCAATGAAGCGCACGTTCTGCAGCGAAACTTCGCCTCCCTCGTAACGCAGGCGTGACCCAATAAACGTCACATTTTTCCAGCGGATGGCGTCGAGCGTCTGCGAGGCGCCCGCGATCGTCAGCCCTTCGACCCGCACGCCGTCCGCCATCACACGCGTCGCCGGCGGCAGCAGAATCTCCGACGTGCCCGGCATCAGCGTCGCATCAATATATTTCCCCTGCAGCGATGCAGGGTCCAGCAATTCACCCTGGGCCAGCGCGCGCGGCGCAGCGAACACCACGTGCCCAGGAATATTCACGGCGTGCGGCGCTTCGGTTCCGGGCCCCACGGCAACCGTCGCGTTTGGATTTACATCATGACTCGGGCTTGCACTCTTCGCCGTACCAGCCGCGCCAGCATCGCCGCCTGCGGATCCTTCCGGCGCAACCGGCTGCGCGGAACGCAACTGTGCCAGCTCGATCCGCGCCAGCGTCACGTGCTCCAGCAAACGGTCGTTGTCAGGGTGTGTTTGCAATACACGGTCCAGCTCGGCGACCGTGCGCTCGAAAAAATCAGCTGTGGCTGCCTGCCCCTGCACGCGCGCGGCTGTGAGAATCGCGGCCGCACGGTCCGCCTGTATTTCCGCGGCAGTCACATTGCTGCCGCCTTGCGCCGCCGCCTCTTCCAACGCGGAGGAGACGGACGTCTGCCACTCCGGCGCAACCGACCTGTCACTCGGTGGCTGCGTGAACAAATGCGTCGCGTCCCCATGGGACATCTTCGCCGGATTCAATAACCTCTGCGCGCCCTGCCACGCCAGTGTCGCCAGCAGCGCAAGCGCGAGCAACACCACCGCGACGCGCGCATACGTCGGCGCCGGAGTAATCCCACTTCTTCGTCTCACCCAGCGGCGATCCCGCCCGCTCGGCGTATTCCAAATCCTCAAGCCATCCTCACTTCGCGACTGCCGGCTGCTGGCCGCTATTCTAGACCAGCCCGCGCGCTAGTGCGAACTCACGCGTTGAGCCTGGCTGAATGGCGCCCATGCAATGTTTGCCGCTCCGAGCGACGGCCTTCACTCGGTATGTTTGCAAGTTTTCGCGAATTCGTCGCGCAGGAAGCTGACCAGATCGCGATGGTCGGCGAACACATGCGTTTCCGGACGCGATGCGTTGCCAACGGTCGGCAGCTGTCCCGCTTGCGGCGAGCGCAATGACCCGATTCCAGCGTGCGATGCGTCCTCTGCTCCGGCGGAATAACTGTGCGCTGTGTTCTGCGTAGCTGAACGATTGCCTTGAGCTGATTGAATCGGCTCGCGATGAACGTGCGCGACGAAACCGCGCTGGGCGCGTCCTGAATGAGATGGCACTAGTTCGGCCGCTTCGATTTCGACGCGATGGATCGGGCCTTTGGCGGAAGCGTGCTCGGGGTCGGCATTGTCGCCTTCGTTTTCGTGCTCGTCTTCGACGTCGTGCTGCACACCGAACTGCGCTGCGTCATGCTCCAGCGCCAGCAGGGCCGCCTCGGCAGCGCGCGCAGCTTCCAATGCCTCTCCCGCGATTGCATTGATGTGGTAACGCCCACGAATGAACGGCATGACTCCTCCATACGCAAAAGATATAGCCCTAAAGATCCGGAATCGATGCGCGCGTTACAGCTCCAACAGACAACGCGACCGCACCGCGGGTGCCTAGACGATTTCTTTCTTCCTGGCGGCGTCTATTTCGAGGATGCGGTAAATCTGGTGCCAGGACCTGCGCCGCATCGGTGCGGCCACGCCCTTCATTCCGCGCTCAGGAGCGGGGCGCGTTGCAATTCGACTTGTGCTTGCGGCCGACGCGTTTGCGGTAGCGGGCAAATTTCCTGAGTCCCGCTCCGATTCCGGCGCAGGGCTCCGGACAGTAGCTGCCGTGGCGAGGCTCGCGCCAACCGCCGCTAGCGCTGCCGGATCATCCGCAGCCACCGCGATCGGCGGAACGCCGGCAATGCCGAGAATCGAATTCAATAGCGCGCGATTCTCAGCTCGCAGCCTCGCCACTTCCCTTTCCAGCACATCGGTGTACTTCGTCGCCACCAGCCGGCGCCATATATCTCGCAGCGTCATTTGCACGCTCCTCGGAACACTCGTTTGCAATCGGCGATGGAAGCTTCAAGAAGGTAATTCGCGATCCCACTCACGTCCGCCGCCTGCGCAGGAATGAAACCGGGTGAACACGCTTGGTTTCTTCCAACTGCGCTTTGCGAGCCTGTATGGCGCGAATGGTGGGATCCGCAGACGTGACGCGCTCAGCCATGCGCTGTTCCCATGGCGGGCGCACCTGGCCGCTGCGCCGCGCGGCGTAACGCGATTTCAGTCCATAGCGCGCCGCATCGGCCGCGTCGTCTCCATCCATTTTCTCCACGTCCTCAATCCGCGCAGAATCGCGAACCAGCGTCGGCAGCGTGCGAATCAGCTCCACGCAATTGTCCGCCAGCAACCATTCGCCGGCGTCCAGCATTTGGTACATCAGCATCCAGCCGCCGATGCGGTCGTCGTCCGCGGGAATGGGCCGCGGAAAACCAGCGGCAGCGAATACGTCACCCATCTGTTCGGCGATCGAAGCGTCGTCGGTGCGTCGCGCAAACGCGTCCGGCGAAAGATAAATAGCGTCAATCTTTTCGCGGCGGTTAACGATTCCCTGCAGCGCGGCGGGGCGCCCGTCAAACGCGTGCTCGTCCGCGGCCACGCTGCGAGCGATGATTTCGCGCGCCAGGTCACGAGGCGAAGTGCGGTGCGTTACGTATTCGCGATACGTTACGATGCACGAACTGACGTGCGCACCCGCGCCGGCCCCAGCGGAATTCGCGTCTCCGGCAGCGGCGACAGCCTGCGAAAGTGTGGAAGGCGGCTGTGCGTGCCAATAGGTTGCCGCGGGATGTTCGAAGCCCCAGTCAATCGAAATCCAGCGCGGCCACCACGGCTGCCATTCGATTTCTTCGGCTCGCGCGGTGTTGCGTCCCAGATCGAAGCGATCGAAATACTGGCCGGCGAAAACATCCCAATCGCCATCGAAAAAAGCGCGCTTCAGATTGGTTGGCAGCGCCAGCAGCGTCTGCTGATAATTCTTATCCGCGGCGTAGATGGGATTGTCGAAAAAGCGCGCAGAAATAAAATCGTAATTCCTGGGCTCGAATTCCTCGGCGCGCTCCATTCCCGGCGCGGGCTGCTTATCAATCCACAGCGCTTTCACCCACGCGTGGCCAATATTGCCGGGATTGGTGGCCCCGGCCATGCACGGAAACGTGCCGGGCACCGGACAGCGATTGCGACTGGTGAGAAATTGCCACTGGCGCAGCGTGAAAAGCGTCAGCTCGTCAATTCCGATAAAAAGATATTCCGCGCCCTGGTATTGATAGACGTCGTGCTCGCTCGCGCAGTATCCGAAGCGCGTGGTAGAGCCATTGATCCATTCCACTAAATGCTTCGATTCGTGGAACGCAGTGTAAAGGTGCCGCGGCACGTCGCGCCTAAAATAGTGCAGCAGCGAAGCTTCCAGTTCCGGAAAAGTGCGGCGCAACAGAAGCGTGTTCACGTTGTCATGCGCAAGCGCTTGCAGTATCGCTTCCATCAGCAGCGCTTTTGTCTTTCCCGGCCCCGCAGCGCCGCCGAACAGCCGGTACTTCGCGGGAGAACAATGAAACTGGGACTGCTTCGGAAACGGCGTGTAGTCCAGGTCGTCGAGTAGCCGGCTTAGTTTTTTGATGGCGGCTTCCGCGTTGCTGGTCGCGGCGTCGCTCGCTTCAATTACATTCGGGTCGGTGCAGGCGCAGTCGTCTTCGGGATCTTCCGCTTGAACCCGCACACCTGGTTTCACGCGGCATATGATCTCTGGCATAAGCGATTGCGCCGCGTTTCCCGCTGCGTTTCCAGCGAAGCTTTAGGCGAGGGTGCGGATTTTTTCTCCTACATAGAAAGCCGTCGCGCCGCCCAGAAATGCAGCGGCGATCGCAGCGTGGTGCACGCTCAGGACCGCGCCCAGCACCAGCGATGCGATCCCGCCCAACTGTACGACGTATCCGATGGTCGTCTTGCTTGCGCTCATGAATGCTCCTTGGCTGAACTAAGAATTGCGATTAATGCGCTGCCTGACGCTTCCACCGCTCTGGTTCGCCTTACGCTATTCGGTGCGAACCGGCCGCGGCACGTTGTGGATCAATCGCACGAACTGCGGCGCATCACTTGCTTCGTTCGCTCCAGCGGTTTTCGGCGGTTCCAGGTAATGCGCGACTTCCTTTAATACTTCCAGCAGAAGCTTGGCATTAGCCACGCCCACAGGCCCGTTTTCGACGTTGCAGCTAAGCTTTTCGGTAAGTCCAAAACAAGTGTCCGCAAACCTGGATTCGTCCATGCCACACTCACGCAAGGCTTCGGCCACTTTCAGGCGTTTCCTGCGTTTTTCGGGGTTGCGGCATATGTTGCCCGTCAACTCCGCGACGGACGGCGACTTCTCGGTCGCAGGCGCGTCTTTGTTTTTGTCGGCGGCAGGCCCTGCTGGTGCGGCGTGTTCTACCGGCTTCTGCACTGCCTGAGGCGCGGTGCCGAGCTTCGCGTGGCGCTTTCTACGCGAATTCGTCTCCGATGTCGTCGCAATCGGCGATGCTTCGGCCGCGCCAAGTTCCGCGGGGCTCTCCTCTGCGCTGCCGACCTCTTCCGATTTCTGCGCTTTGCTCATGATCAGGCCTGTAATGCCGGCTCGATGCCGTCATTTTCTGCTGAGGGTGCGGGACACGCGCGTGCCGGGTCCGGTTCGAGCCGCTCGGGCATCATTTTTGCCGCCGCGGCGTTGCGCGTGTCCCACGCAGAGGGACGTCTGTTGTTGTTGGGTCGTCGTTGCTGCCGGTGAATTTGTTCGCGCTCCTGGTTGGGATCAACAATCTTTCCGAAATCCAAGATTCCCATCAGCGCGCCGTCCAGCCCATCGCGATGCTCGGCGCACAATCGTTCGCGCCGCATCGCCGGCCGCGTACAAGGCGCCCAGCTGTTTTTGGAAAAGTGCGAGCGCACGAATCCGATGCAGGTGGCCATGGGCGGACGGATAGATTCCGTAAGGAAAACGCCGGTTGATTAAGCTGCAGTAAGACGAGCGCGAAACTTAATGCGGTGTGGCAGGTTTGGACGGTTGATTGACCGGCGCATTCGGCGCATTTGGCGCCTTGATTTCAACGATCACTTTGCACTCGCGCGGCGCCGACTTCTGGCCGTTGGGCATCACTGCCGAAACACCGATGCGATGGCGTCCGACGGCAAAAAGCAGCCGCGGACTGGTGGCGGTGATTCCCTTCATCGCGCCCTGCGCGTTGGGCGGCACGGGAACGGCAAACAGGAAATATGGTTTGTCGCCGGAAATATCGTAGACGTTGAAGGTTTGCACGCACGCGCTGGTTACCTTCGCGGTGCATGCGGGCGTCTTTGTGAAATCGTAATCGAACTGCACGGTGATGCTGTGCATCGCGGATTCGGACGACGGATCGCTGCTGCCTTTTTGCGAGCTGCTTGATGACGACGCCGCGTTCGGCTGCGCGGTCGTATTAGATTGACCTGTTGTGCTGGATTGACCTGTCGCGGTCTGCTGCAAAGTTGCGCCACGCGGCGATGGAGAATGCGCTACCGCGGTACTGGCAAACGCAACGTCAATCGAAACCGCTTGCGCCGTCAGCAACGCGATGGCGAGAATGGCGGCATACGACCGGCGATCCATCAAGGCTGCGTCTCCTGGCCGGCGAAGAATTCCTGGTTTGCGAACGGTCCGCGCATACTCACACGTTACCATCGCGCGCGAGCCAGCGGGAGGGGTTCCGCGCAACAGGTTGCGCGCAAAAGCAAACACCTCCGCGGGTCGCATCAACCGCACGCGCCGCGATAGCCTCAGCCCAGAATTTGCACAGTCACGCCCGAGCCCCCGGAAATCGCCACCACTTTCGCGCGCACGAAATTGGCGCGCACCCCGGTGGCCACAAGATTGTCTCCCGCGGTGAGCGTGGAGCTCATGTTGGCGGCGCCGGTGGGCACGGCGTACTGCGCGTCTACGTCGTTGATCGCGGTTTGCAGTTGGATGTTCACCGACGTGGGAGCGGTGGCGAAACTGATTTGCCAGCGAATGGCGCGGCCGTTATCCACATGCCCGGCGTAGCTGGGCAGCGCGAACTGCTGGCTGGCCTGGCCCGCGGCTGGAGCTTCATTATTGAAGGCCAGAGCCACATCGCCGGGAAAAATCGAGTACGGAGGGACCTGCGCATTATAGTTCGGCATCGTCGGGCGTCTCCAGAAGGATCTGCGTTTCTGACGGTACGTGCAGCACATGCGGCGCAAATAGAATTACAAACGGTTGCGAGCGGGCACAACATTCCCAAAGCGTAAATTTTGGAGAGAAAGGAGGGTTACGGCGAATCAGCTGCTTGAATCACGCCTCGAATCGCTTGCTGCGTTCTACACTTTTCGAGGTTAACGAATAAGTTTATACTCTGACTTCTAAATTTTGTCAAGTGCTTGTGTGTGTACATGAAAATAATCCAAGGAGCTTGTGCATCGAAATCGGTTCAGAAGGGCAAAAACACTAGCGGGATCGGGACTTAGCGGAAGGTTGCGCCACGGGGGACTGTAAGGCCATGTCCCCCGTGCGCTAAGGTTTCGTTTCGGAGCCGGAGCGTCTACTTCTGCAATCTCTCAGGTTCCGGAGCAGGAGCCTGCTGCGGACGCAAACTGAACGTCACGCCGCGGGTGGCGTTTTCATCCACGGTGCGCTGCAGATCGAGTTGCGCTTCGTCAATTGCATTCTCGCCGCCGTAGGAAGTGACGTAGTGCAGCTTCCCGCCGGACAGCCAGTAGTCGCTCACCGCGAAATTCGAGCCATCCTTCAAGAACAACAGAACATAGGTCGGCTGCTGATCGGCATTCACCGGCGGCAAATCGGAGAGTTCATTGGAAGCTGTCGTGTCCGCGGTTTTCGCTGATGGGTTCGCCGAGATTATGTATGAACTGGGATCGTCTGGAGACGTCTTACTTTCCGAGCCTTCCGCCGACTCATCCGTCCAGCCCGAGTCATAGCTACCGGGATAGGCGCTGCCGATTGAACCGAAGCCCCCGCCGTAGCCGTAACCGTAGCCGAAGCCGTACCCGAATCCATTGCCGTAGCCGGCGCATCCCCAGAAGGGACTGCACGGCCCGTAGCCGCCCCAGCCGAAGCCAAATCCCGCGTAGAACGGGTTGTAGCCGAAATAGGGATAGGGGTAATACGGGTAATAGTTGTAGCCCGGACCAATCGGCCGATAGGGATGCTGCGCGCTGACCACCGCCGCGCCGTGCGCCGTGGTTACGGCTCCGCGCGTAGTGGTGGAAAACGGCACGTACGGGCGCGATGCATTTACATTCGCGGGACCGTAGTAATTTACCTTGCCGGTGGTGGACGCCGCAGTCTTCGGTGGCTCGACCCAGGTATTATTTCCTGCTGCGAAATGCGCGGGAGCGTTCGTCGCGCTGCCTTCGGATTTGATATTTCCCGCAGGCATGGAATTTGCGCCGTTCGCAGGCGCTGGTTTCGCAGCGCTGCTGTTGCTGTGGAACGGGTTCCAGGAATGGCCGCCGCTATTGCTGGCGCCGCTGCTGCTATTTGCAGGGTGGCTGCCGCCGGAACTCCCTCCAGAATTGCCGCCGGTGGCATGAGAGCCGCCGCCGCTGGACGACATTGGCGCGCTGGCACCTCCGCCGCCGCCAAAGCCGCCGCGTGCTCCGCCACCAACACCGCCACCGTGGGATCCGCCACCGCCTCCACCGCCGTGTTGAGCGAATGCCGGAGCGGGCGCAACGGCCAGCGCGCATGCGAACAGCGCTGCCGCAGCAACCTTGGAAATCGCCAGAGCATTTGAAGGAATAAGTGGTGCGAACTTTTCCTGCGGAACCTGCAGCTGCTGAGAGGTCTTGGTCATGGTATGTCCCTCCACCCGGGCGGGCGACTGAAGGGTGGTGCTACGCCTACTACTGCTTCCACCGCATTCTACACCATTGGACGCTGCCCTGCTGCTAATGGTTTCCTGGGCCAGGATGGAGTTTACAAACCCCTCAGGCAGCCGCCTGCCGGAGTATCGCAATGACGTTATACTGTCTGGCGATGATTCCGTTCCTGCACGTCTGGCCGCTGCCCTGGCCCATACCCACTTTCGGACTGATGGTCGCCTGCGCCATGCTGGCTGCGTATTTCGTGCTGCGCGCCGACCTGGCTCGTCGCGGAATCGCGGACAAGACCTCCGGCGAGGCCGAGGCGCTGATCTCCTTTCCTTGCCTGGCCGGATTTGCGGGCGCGAAGCTGTACCATCTGCTGGAATCCCCGGCGGAGTTTTTCGCGGATCCGCTGCGGTTGCTTTTCAGCCCTTACGGGTTCGCGTGGTTCGGCGGGCTGCTCGCGGGATTCGCCACATTTGCGTTCGTGGCTTGGCGCATCACGGTGCGTAACGCGGCTGACGGGCGCCCGACGTCGATTCTTTCCATTTTCGACGCAGGTTCTGCCGCCGCAGCGCTGGGATACGGCATCGGGCGCATCGGCTGCCTGCTCTCCGGCGACGGTGACTATGGCATCGCGACTTCGCTGCCCTGGGGAATGAGCTTTCCGAATGGCCTGGTGCCGACGAGCGAGCACGTCCACCCGACACCGATTTACGAATTCATCGTGGCGTGCGCGATTGCGTGGTGGCTGTGGCGGAAGGGCGCAGCGAGTGCGGGCCCTCGCGGTGCGGAAGGCGGCTCGGGGCGCACGAAGGCGGGTGTGCAGGCAATCGTCGCGTCTGGCGCAGCCCCTGGTGAAATTTTCGCGGACTATCTTATGCTTACTGGCGCCGCACGCTTTCTGGTGGAGTTCATCCGCATCAATCCGCGCTCGTTCCTGGGAATGTCGAACGCGCAAACTGCCGCTGCAGGTTCGGTGATTGTTGGAGCGGTACTGTGGCGGTGGGTGCGCGGGCGAAGAGCACGCGTCTAGCGAAATGCCGGGTGGAATCTTGGCAGCCAGCGGCGAAAAAGAGCTTCAAGCGACGCGAGGAATCACCGCATCCAGCGTATTTAGCGGGGCCTTGCCCATGCGGATCGCCAGCAATCCGTTGCAGAGCACCGCTACGCTGCGCCCGGGGTCTACCTTTGCGCTGAGCGCCACCACGCAGAATGGCCGCGGCGCGCGCGTGCCCGTATCCGTGCAGCGCTGATTGTCCCTCTCGCCCGGTGCGCCGGGACCTTCACTTTCGGTGGTGCTTTCATCGGCACTGGCACCTTCACTGATATTTTCGCTGTCACTTTCACTTTGACGATCGCTTCGGCGCAGTTCCCAATATTTGCCTGAGCGGATCGCTTCCGGTTCCCCGGAGTTTTCGTAGTAGCCCGAACTCGCGTCGGCGCTTTCACCACCATCATCGGCAGACGCTTCTGCCGCATGCGCGCGCGACCCATGTTCCGCATAGCCGGAGATCAGCAGCCAAGATTCGTCCACCGCGATGGTAAGTTCACCGCCAGCGCATCCTGGCAGACTGGCGAGCGCATAGAGGTTCGCGCCCGACTCCTCGAAGTCCACGGAAATTCTGACGAAAAGATCGTCCTCCGCGGCTTTCCACTCTTCGCGTTCACTCGCCGACCGCGCTCCGCGAACGTTGCTGCGTTGCAGGGCGCGTTGCGACACCTCTTCATAGACCGCCAGCAGGCAGTCGGACATGTCGCGCAGGGGAATATTTTCGCGCAGAATTTCGCAGCTTTTCGTTGGTGCGCGTTCGGCGACTGGCCCGATTAATGTGGCAAAGCGTTTCATGGCACCTGTCCTTAGAATCCCCGCCAGCGTTTAGCGACTCCTGCCAGTTCACGAACCACTTCCTCACGCGCCAGCGGCGCAGGATACACCGCCACCGCGCTTGCAGCCGACGTCGCTGTAGAGGTCGTTTGCCGCCGCGGAGGCGTAGCTCGCTTGCCTGCCGCATCCTCGCGTTGTTCGAATCTTTCGCCTACGGAGCGGCTAATGGGTTCCGTGTCCGCGGACTGTGCTACGGCACTTGCTGCTGCATTTCTTGCAAGCGCGAGTTCGCTGGAGGACATACCTCGATAACTTCGATTCGTCCCCGCGCGATCCGTTCTCATCCGATCTGTAGCCGGGCCGGCTTCCCGCAAAATGGCCCCCGCTTCCGTCGCGAACATTACCGGATTCAGCGCGCGCTGGCCCAGCGATCGCGCACCATGTTCCACAGCCGGCAGCCACAAACACGTTTCCGAAAGCGGCACGCAAATGAACAAATTGCCGCCTTGCCGTTCGACTACTGATACCAGCCCGTAACCCGTGCCGTCGGCGAGCTTCTCCGTGGCCAAAATCAAATGAAAGCGGATGGTGCGCAAGACGGAGTCGGCCTCCTGGAGGGTGTGCACCGCATGGGCCTCCCAACCGGAGCGGGCCAGTTCTTTAAGTGTTGATTGGGTGCTTGCGGTGGAAGTGCCGACAAATAAAATACGCACGGCGGCTGCGGACATACTAACCCCTCTTAGGAAGGGGGCCTGCGGTACTAATCCAAAATGAATCGAGCCGCACATGCGGCGCCGGTGCATCGCGAGACTTGCGCGCCCGCCACGAACGACGGTGAGCACCAAATGCCAAACACCCGGAACGTGGCAAATCGATCCAGACAAAACGAGAGGTCCCAAAGCAATCAGCAGCAGTTCCCCACCCCGCTGGAGTCGCGCGCGGAGCTTTTCAGGGCGTGCGGTGTGGCAGCTGCCGCGAACGACCCAAGCGAGGCGAGTAACCAGTTCCGCGAAATCCCATTTACATCATCGGGAGATGAGCCGCAGAACGTTATATACAACTACCCCTTCCAGCTAGGCTGAAAAATGTAGCGCGGCGTCCGCGCGGTTACAATTCGGAACATTACTGCTTTTGCGTTACGGAAGTTACTGATTCCGCAGGGGTACTGGTGACAGAATCCGCTGGCTTTTATTCTTGACACGCTAATACCATAGGAGTAACTTCCGGATTTTGCACGCTCCTTACGCGTCCCCGTCCTGGGCGCGGGCAGTCTGCACCGCAGCAGATCGGCGCTTTTCGTCAGCGAACTCCGGTTCGCCGGGAGTAATGAGCCGTGGTCCGAATGGACAGACGTCACAGAAAAACCTCGAAGCGGCGCGCCAATTCTGGGACCCGAGTGCGCGACCGTGACGGCGACTCCGTCGCGGAGTTTCGCTCCCACGGCGATTCCAATTCGGACCTCGCTTTCCCGCAACGGGAACTGCGCAGCGCTCGTGGCGACCCTCTACATCCCTTCGTCGCTCTGGTTAAAACCTTTAACGAATTTCTTTTCGAACTGGATGCGGACGGTAAATTTTTGAGCATCTGGACTTCCAACGAAGCGCTACTGCGTGAGCGTCGCGCAGAATTTCTGGGCCGCCACGCTCTTGAGGTTTTGGGCGAAGAAATTTTTCGCCCCTTCTCCAGGCTGTTCCGCCGGGTAATCCAGCAGGGCGTTTGCGAAGACATCGAGTTCCCCGTGGATTTTCCTGCTGGGCAACGATGGTTTCAGGCGCGCGTCTCGGCGGCAGCGCGCGGCGGCAAGAAATCACACTCGGTTTGCCTGCTGGCACGCGACATCACCGAGCGCCGCCGCGCCGAGGAAGCGCTGCGCCAGCAACAGGCGCTGCTGATGCACGCTGAGCAGGTTACCGGAACGGGCTGCTGGGAGTATGACGTGCAAACGCACCAGCGCATCTGGTCCTACCAACTTTTCCGCTTGTATGGATTCGATCCCGCCGCCGGCGTTCCCACCGAAGAATGCATCTGGGAAATGATCCATCCCGATGACCGCGAGCGAGAGCGTGGCGTTTTTCGAGCGGCGGTGGAGCGCTGCGCTCCATTCGTATTCGAGGGCCGCTACAATCTGCCGGACGGGCGCCAGCGCATCCTATTCGTCCGCGGCATGGCGCTTCCGGACGAATCTGGAAAAACCCAGCGAGTGCTCTCGGTCGTTCAGGACGTTACGGAACTTCGCCGGACCGAAGCCCAAGCCCGCGAGCGCGAATCACTGCTGGCGCAGGCCGAGCAGCTGGCCCGCATGGGCAGCTGGAAGTTTGATGTGGCCCGGCAAAGCTTCGCCTGGTCCGAGCAGATGTACCGCATGTTCGGACTTAAGCCGGATGACGAACCGGTGCCGCTGGCGCGTGCCTGCGCTCTGTTTCACCCGGACGATCGCGCGCGCGTGGTGCAGGAGGTCGCCAACCTGATTGAGTTCGCGCAACCGCTGGAAAACGAAGTTCGCTTTGTG
Organism: uncultured Acidobacteriota bacterium; assembly: GCA_963748395.1. Classification (GTDB taxonomy): domain Bacteria; phylum Acidobacteriota; class Terriglobia; order Acidiferrales; family UBA7541; genus Palsa-295. The sequence goes on from CAVVIP010000004.1 coordinate 237,602, forward strand.
CTACCGGATGGCAAGATCCGCGTATTCCACTCCCGCGCCGTTCCCATTCTCAGCCAAAGCGGCGAAGTGGTGCGCATCGCCGGTATGTCTCAGGACATCACCGAACAGAAAGAGGCACAAGACCGCTTGCGGAAGAGCGAATCGCTGCTGGCGCAGGCCGAGGAGATCGCCAAACTGGGAAGCTGGGAAATGGATACCATCCATAACACCCTCATCTGCTCCTCGGAATTCTTCAGCATGCTGGCGCTGGAGCCGCGGGCCGGCCCGATTCCGATGGTGGACATGTGGGCGATGCTGCGTTTGGAGGAGCCTGGCGCGGCGAAGCAAGACTTGCACGATGCCGTAACGAACAACTCGCCACTGGAAAATTATTCCCGTCACATCATGCCCGATGGCCGGATTCGAATTCTGTACACACGGGGGATTCCGCTGGCGGATGACTCCGGGCAATTCACGCGTTTCGTCGGTTTTACACACGACATTACGGAACAGAAGCGCGTGGAGGACGACCTGCGGCGCCTTTCCCGCCAGTTACTGACCTTGCGCAGTGAAGAGCAGCGTCGCCTGGCGCGCGAGCTGCACGAAACAGCGTCGCAGACCCTGACCGCCTTGAAAATGACGCTGAAGCAGATCGAGGATTCGCTCCCGCAGCCAATCGCGCGCATCACCGAGCTTATTAAGTCCTGCCGCGCCCTCACCAGCGACGCCATTCGGGAAGTGCGTACGATTTCCTCCATCCTGCATCCTCCACTGATGGACGAGGCGGGCCTGACCGCCGGGCTGGGGTCGTACACTCGCCTGTTCGCCGAGCGCAGCGGTATCGCCGTGGATTTTAAGGCCCCGGACCATTTTCTGCGCCTGCCGAAAGAAGTGGAGCTCACGCTGTTCTGCATTGCGCAGGAATCGCTCGCCAACGTGCATCGCCACGCACGGGCCCATTCGGTGGAGATGCGCCTGGAGCGCTCACCCACTCGCGTGAGCCTCAGCGTGCGCGATGATGGCATTGGAATGGCGCTTTCTTCGCATCGCGATCGACGGAATGCTCTTCTCGGCATCGGAATTGCCGGGATGCGCGAGCGCGTGGGCCAATTGCATGGTGAGTTTCGCATCGAAAGTTCGCCCGGAAACGGCACCGCAATTCACGTGCAGCTGCCGCTGGTGGTCGAGGAGGAGCCCGCGTGAGTTCTTGGCGCCCCATTCGCGCGCATCCTGCGACGCATTTTGTCTAGTCCCTGTTCCCGTTCATGCGCCCGCGATTCGAAATTTTCAAGCAGTTCCCGACAATTGCGCTGTGCTTTCAAGGAGGATCCAAATGATCAAAGAAGCCCCAGCTTCCAAACCGTATCGCATCCTCGTCGCCGATGATCATGCCGTCGTGCGCCGCGGAGTTCGCGCCTTACTGGAAACGCAGCAGGGACTGGAAGTCTGTTATGAGGCCGCGACCGGGCTGGAAGCGGTGGAGTACGTGAAGAAAGCCAAACCGAACCTGGTGCTGCTCGATCTCACCATGCCCGAAATGAACGGGCTGGAAGCTGCGCGCGCCATTCACGACGAATCGCCCGAGACCGACGTCTTGATTCTCACCATGCACTTTTCAGAAGACGTTGCCCGCGAAGTGTTGCGCAGCGGCGCGCGCGGTTACGTGCTGAAGTCCGACGCGGACCACGAACTGGTGGCCGCCGTGCGTCACGTGCAACAGCACAAGCCGTTCTTCACCGGGCGGCTGGCGATGACCATGGTTGATAGCTTCGTCAACGAGCAGCGCGAGGGCGAACCCAGCACTGATCATCCCCTGCCCGGGTGTCCGCTCACCGCGCGGGAGCTGGAAATCGTGCAATTGCTGGCGACCGGAAAAATCAGTAAAGAGGTTGCGGCCACCGTGGGCATTTCCACGCGAACGGTAGAGAGCCACCGCAATCACATCATGAAGAAGATGAATTTCGCCAGCTTCAGCGAGCTGATGCGCTTCGCGATCCGCAATCACCTGGTTGAGCCGTAAGAATTGCACGCAGGCCAGCGGTTTGCCTTTGTAGCGGCGGTCTTTAGACCGCCATCGGTGACGGCTGCTGGATCGGTGTCAGCTGCAAGATCGCTGGCAGCCGCGAACCGCGGTGGCGCACTGAAGTGCGCCGCTACAAAGGCCCAGTCGCTACGACCACTAACCCGCTGGATCGGTGTCGCCCGTCAGTGTGTCCGCGCGACGCAGCGCCGGGAACCACCACGCCCACAGCCCCGTCACCACCAGTGTACCGATCCCTCCCAGCACAGCCGCCGGGACGGTGCCGAACCACCCCGCCGTCATTCCCGATTCGAATTGCCCCAGTTCATTCGACGCACCAATAAAAATCATGTCCACGGCGTTCACGCGCCCGCGCATCTGATCGGGAGTCGCCACCTGCACCAGCGTCACCCGAATCACCACGCTGACCATGTCCGCCGCGCCCGTTAGCGCCAGCGCAATCAATGACAGCGTCAGGCTGCGGGAAAGCGCGAACACGATGGTAAAAATTCCGAACGCCGCGACGCACCACAACATCGTCGTACCCACGCGCTGCCGCAACGGCCGGTACGCCAGCAGAATCGCCATACTGCCCGCGCCCACGGCCGGCGCGCTGCGCAGCAGCCCTAATCCCCACGGACCGGTGTGCAAAATATCCTGCGCGTACGCCGGCAGCAGCGCCACCGCGCCGCCCAGCAGCACCGCAAACAGATCCAGCGAGATCGAGCCCAGCACGACTTTCTGTTTCCATATGTAGGCGAGTCCCGCGAGAACGGTCTGCAGACTGATCGGCTCGCGGTCCCGCGCTTTCTCTTGGAAACGAATTCCTACGGTGCAGGCCACCGCTGTGATGTAGCACGCAAGCGCCGTCGCATACACGGCTGTGGGGCCGCCGAACAACGCGTAAATCAGTCCGCCCACTGACGGACCCAGAATCGTGCCGACCTGAAAAATGGTCGAGTGCCAGGCCACGGCATTTTGGAAATGTTCTTCACGTACCAGGTGCGGCAGCAACGCGCGGCTTACTGGACCGTTCAGCGAACGCACCACGCCCAGCAGCACCAGCACGGCATAAATCGGCGCAATGGAATGTGTGGGGCGCAGCGATACGCGCAGAAAGAGCAACGCGCACACACCGAACGACGCGTAGCACAGCATCAAGAGTTTTTTTCGGTTGAAACGATCCGCGGCGTGGCCAGAAACCAGAAACAGCAGAATCCCCGGCAGGAATTGCGCCAGCCCTACGTAACCCAAATCGAATTTGCTGTGCGTGATGGCATAAATCTGCCAGCCCACCGCCACGGACATCATTTCCATCGCGACGACGGTGAAAACTCGCGCCACTTCGTACAGCACAAACGCCGGATAGGTGAACGCCACGCGCCCGGCCAATCTCGCTTCCCCGGAATCAGCCATCGGCGAGCTGTTCAGCCTCCTGGTTTGCGCCGCGCGAATCGCCAGCGTGCCGTAAATTGTAACCGAATCACCGGCATGCCAGCCTGCCGATTGGCGCCTTCGGCGCTAGAACGCAGATCTGCTCGTCAACGTGTAGATCAGCAGCGCCAGAACCAGCAGCGTCACCACTACGTACAGCCAATCGCGTTCCAGCGCGAAGCCCAGCACGGAAAACAGCACGCGCGCCACGGGAGTCGCGATCAGCAGCAACAGCCCAAACTGAATCAGCCCCAGCGGACTGAGCGCCGTGGCCTGCTGCACGATTTGCGTCACCGAACGCAATTCCGCAGGCTCGCCACGGAAAGTTTTGTAGTTCTGCGGCACGTCGTGGGACTCCACCAGAAACCACACGCCGCCCACGAAAACTACCAGGGCCGCCAGCAGCACTCCCCAGCGCAGCAGTCTTCCCAGAAACACTTCGACGCTTTTGTCGTCCACTTCCCTGTTCTTAGCGGAGCTGTCGTGCGCGGCCCCGCCGTTAGCAGTGGTCATCACAATTTTCCCCGCACGCCTTGAAATATCATCTCGATGGCCAGCGCTGCGATCACCACGCCAAACACTATGCGCAGCGTACGCACTTTCGCGCCCGGCAAAATTTTCGCGCCCACCAGCGCTCCGGCCAGCACGCCCAACATTACCGGCATGGCTAGGCCCGGATCGATGTAACCCCGCCGCAAATAAATCCCCGCGCTCGCCGCGGCCGTGACGCCGATCATGAAATTGCTGGTGGTAGTCGAAACCTTGAACGGAATCTTCATGGCCTGATCCATCGCCAGCACTTTCACCGCCCCGGAACCGATGCCCAGCAATCCGGAAATCACCCCGGCCACGTACATCAATCCAAACCCCAGCGGCACACGGCGCACGTGATAGGAAATCAGGCCTTCCGCGGTGGGATACGTGCCGTCCAGCCGCAGCAACGTCGCGATGCGATCCGGCGCGAGTCCTGGTGGCGGATCGGCTAGCGTTTGTGTGGATGTGTAAGCCGAGTAAAGCAGCACCACGCCAAACACAATCGCGATCATGGAAGTGTGCAAATATCCGGCAAGAAATGCGCCGCTGACTGCGCCAACGGTGGTGGCCATCTCCAAAAACATTCCCACGCGCATATTCGAGTAGCCTTCTCGAAGATACGCGGCGGCCGCGCCAGACGAAGTGGCGATCACAGAAACCAGCGACGCGCCAATCGCGTAACGAATGTCCACGCCAAACACCAGAGTCAGCAGCGGCACAATCACCACGCCCCCGCCCAGGCCCGTGAGCGACCCCAGCATCCCCGCCAGAAAAGATCCCAGGGCGACCACCAGCGTAAATTCCAGCGCGTTCAAATGGATCCGATCCGAATCAGAGGGTGACTGCAGTACGGAAGCGTGATCTTAGCACTTCGTTGCTTCGTAGGATTACTGCTTGATCGTTTTACTGCTTCATGGCTGGAAGTTTGCTGTCGCCGGCGAGGTCATACACGAACTTGATATCCACGGCTGCATTCGAGCGGGTGTGATCCAGACGCACAATCTCGATTAGCTGTTTCCCGCCGGACGCTGGCTCGAACGAACGCGTAAGCTGCGGGCCGTGATTGCCGCCCTCATCCACCACCAGGCGATAGTCCTCCCAGTGCGCGTCGAATTCCTGATATTTGTCGTCCTTGGATTTTTGCACTTTTTTGCCGTCGGTGAAGAATGCGCGCTGGCGGCCCAGGTCATCGGTCATCAGCACTTCACCGTTCTTGGCGTCGGGCGTGTCCTTTATCGCCAGGGTGATCGTTCCGGCCGGACTCATCAATTCCTGAAGCTGCGCGCGGTCGTAATCGCTGTCGCTGCCCTTGCCGCTACCGTTTCGAGGATAGCCGTTGCCATTCCCGCCACCATTGCCGCCTCCACCGCCGGGATATGGCGAACCCAAACCGCCCATGTGAATTCCGGTTCCGTTCCCGCCTCCACCACCATTTCCACCGCGCGGATTCGCCGGGTTGTCTGCCCCGGTCCCGCGGGCTTCGCGCATCTTATCTTGCGCGTCGTCGCTTTCATCCACGTTAAACTTCCATGTGGCGAAGAGCTGCTTCTTATCCGGAATCACCATCTCCGGCGCGGCTGCCGCCCCGGACGACACTGAGTGCGAATCTCCCGAATTCGCGGCGGGTCGAATCGGCCCTGGTCCCGCCTGCGCCGCGAGCCTCAGAGGAAAAATCGCAGCCGCGGCGCACAGAATTGCGCCAAGCGCGGCCGTCTTTGCAAAATCTAGCTTTGTGCTCATTGTTTTGCTCGTCTTCACGTAACTCGTCCTCGCGCTCTTAAACGTTATCCCGACGTAGCAGCTCACCGTGTTTGCGTCCGCGGCGCAGATTCACCGGCCTGTCTCATACGGATGCAGAAATTTCCCGCCGGGATGTCACGCTAAACCTCGTACCGGGACTCGTGCTGCGAAGATCGCTATGGCGAAGATCCCGCGCCCGGGCCGTGATACTGCACACGCTGCAGCAGCGAAATGAACTCCGCGCGCTTGTTCCCGTCCCCACTGACGCCTGCATACGCCATGTGAATCAGCTGCTGGCTCGCGCGGCCCCCATCGTAGGTCCACGGAAACGGGTTCACCGCACCGATCGCCCAGTAAAATTCGGCTTGCGCGCCCTGCAAATTCGCCGGCAGATTAAAATGCCCGGAAGTCCCCTGGCTGAGGGAATTCACGCGCTCCGCTGAGAAGACGAACCAGGTCATACCCGGAGAAGTGACGCGCTCCATGGGCGACATATAAAACTGCGCCGTCGTGCCAAACGCGCGCGGCCCTTGGTTGGTCTGCACGAAGGTAATCCCGGAGCTGACTTGCGCGCCGAAAAATCCCTGCAGCGTCACGTCATGCCGGCAAGCGTACGTTACCTGCAACACGGGCGGCGCGTTGCTCGAAGTGCTATCGGGCGATGGCGCGAAAGTGGCGCGGGCGTCGTTGGCCATCGCTTCGTTTATGCAAGCCGCCGAGGGAGGGAAAAAATCGTAAAACAAAAGATCAATCAAGCTCATGCCTGAGCCGCTGGGCATGTGCATCTGCCCGTCCAGCCAGTTGGCGTCGTGGCCCAGCAGCGGATTGTCCGAGGTCGCAAATTGCAGGATGGCGTGCAATTGCAAATTCTGCAGCGCCAGAATTCCGCCCAGATGAAACGGCGGCGAATAAGGCGCGAGCGTCGCGGGCGCATCGCCGGGATTGAATTCGCTCCATGCGACGGGCAGGTCCACTGCAACTCCATTCGCGATTCCGTGCGTGATGGTGCGCGCCGCGCTCTCACCAGCCGCCGCGCTGGCAGCTGCTTGCGCGCCGCTGGCGCGTGCCATTACTCCCCACGCCAGCAGTAATCCTGCCGCGACCGCCAACCGCCATCCGTTTCGCACAACGCTCATTCAGCCGCTGCTCCACACGCCGTGTGTCTCAAGGCAGTTTGCCAGCATCCCGCGCCAAAAAGAAGCCCTTCCCGAGCAGACTGCGCCGCATTTCGCGGTTAGTTGCTGTGCATGGCCGCAAGCAGCTCCCGCGAACCCGCGCCCCAACTGGAAATGCATTTCACCATTTTGGCGAGCGATACATCCAGCAAGTGGACGCGCGAGCCCGGCAAGATATGTATGGCCCCGGACGCCGGCGCGGGCGCGGAAGGCACGAAAATCGTATAGCGGCCGTCGTCGTGTTTCTCCACCACGAAAGCGGGGACCAGCGCGTTATCGAACACCGCCAAGGCCGGAGCGAAACCCACATCCTCGCCTTCCCCTGCGAAGCGCCGTGTGACGCTGCGAAAAAGCGTGTAGCCCGGCAGATGCTCCAGCAAACGCCGTTCCAGCGCCTGGATGAGCCAGCGCCCAGCAGCGGTTCGTACCAACACTCCCGTCAGAAAACACGCGATGACCACCAGCATGATCATGATCGGCGTCACCCAATGCGTGCCCCCCGCGAGCTTCTCGGCAACCGGGCCGGCAACAGCCTGCGCCGCACCGGCAATTTTTTTCAGTGCCATCGCCACCAGCCACACTGGCAGCAGCACCACTAGTCCGCCAATTACGGAAGTCTTAAGAAACTCGGTTACATTTTTCATCGGTTTTCTCCTTGCAGCGAGTAATCCGCAAGTTACATTTCCAATCTCTTTGCAATCCTTAAAACTCCTCCTCGTTTCTGTGGCCACCATTATTCTTCGAATGGTTCACGGCCTTGTTCCCCGGGAGATTCTAATTCCTACCAGAAATTTGCGGTTCGTGCGGCTATTCTTCCGCGGCAGCAGTAGCCTGTTATTTATGACACTTACACCTCCAAGGTACCGATGCGACAATGACCGCCGTTTCACAGCAGTCGCAGGGCCTGCGACAAAACGAGGAGATAACTTGAAACGAGGGGCGATCCTTTCTTCTGCGGTGCTAGCGGCGGTGCTCGCTGCGCTGACGTCTGTGAGCGGTGGCTCCACCAAGTTCGCCTTCACCTGGCTGAACCCGAATTACCACGGCGAGCATTTCAAAAACGTTATGGTGCTGGGCATCAACGGGCAGGCCGCCAACCGCGCCGAATTTGAGGATCAACTGACGGCGGCGATCGCCAGGCCCGGCATGCAAGTGATTCAGAGTTATGCGCTAATTCCCCGGCCCAACGCTACGCCCATCGATATGGCTCAACTGAGGAACGTCATTCAAGGGCAAAATATTGATGCGGTGGTGGCCGCACGATTGGTAAAAATGACCCAAAAAACCACGGTTATTTCCGGAGACCCCATCACTCCTTTTCCGAATTACTACAACACGTTCTACGGCTATTACGGCGCGATTTATCCGATCGTCTATGCGCCTGACTATCTGCAAGTGGAAAAAACCGCGCAAATCGAAACGAATTTCTACTCAACGGGCACGGGCGAAGGCGTGCTGATCTGGAGTGGAACAAGCGATAGCGTCAATCCGAAAAATCCTACGAAGGCCATTGATGCGCTCGCTAAACTCATCGCCCTGAAACTGCAGCAGGCGAACATCATTTAACTGTCGCGACAAACGGAACGCGCACGAGCCGAACTCCGGAGAAAGCACCCAATCTTGCCGATTACATTCCGCCAGCGCTTAGCACATAATCCCTTGGTCTTCAGGCCGGTGTCTCCAGCATTCCGGTGCGTGAGCGATGCGCTAGCGAAAACGATTCTCAAGGCGGCGAGTGCGCAGCAAGTCAGCACTCAGTCCGCGCAACAACAGATCGCGCAACATCCGATCACGCAACAACAGAAATATTAATTCGAGGAGCAAAATGAAAAGACTGCTTGTGTTTGCCACCACTTGCATCGCGCTGCTTGTTTCGTTCGCATTTTCCGCGTCCGCGCAGCAAAAGAAACCCAACATCCTGATTATCTGGGGCGATGACATCGGCTACTGGAACATCAGCGCCTACAACCTGGGCATGATGGGCTACAAGACGCCGAACATTGACCGCATCGCTCGCGAAGGCGCGCTCTTCACAGACTGGTACGGCCAGCAGAGCTGTACCGCCGGCCGCGCCGCCTTCATCACCGGCCAATCGCCCATACGCACCGGCCTCACCAAAGTCGGGCTGCCCGGCGCGAAGGAAGGCCTGCAGAAGGAAGATCCGACTCTCGCCGATTTGCTCAAGCCGCTCGGTTACGCCACTGGGCAGTTTGGTAAGAATCACCTGGGCGATCGCAACGAGTTCTTCCCCACCGTGCACGGCTTCGACGTATTTTTCGGCAACTTGTACCACCTGAACGCGGAGCAAGAGCCGGAAGATCCCGATTATCCGAAAGATCCGAAATTCGCAGCAATGTTTGGCCCGCGCGGCGTATTCAAGTGCGTTGCAACGGCCACGGAAAATCCCGCGCCGCCGGACCCGCGCTTCGGCGCGTGGGGCAAGCAGACTTGCGAAGACACCGGCCCGCTGACCATCAAGCGCATGGAAACGATTGACGAGGAAGTCACCAAGGGCGCGCTGGATTTCATGACAAAGGCGCACCAGGACGGCAAGCCGTTCTTCGTGTGGTGGAATTCTTCGCGCATGCACATCTGGACGCACCTCAAGCCGGAAAGCATTGGCAAGACCGGCCTGGGCGTTTATCCGGATGGCATGGTCGAACACGACGCCATGGTCGGCCAGTTGCTCGATAAGCTCAAGGAGCTGGGCATAGACGACAACACCATCGTGATGTATTCCAGCGACAACGGCGCCGAGACAATGAGCTGGCCCGACGGTGGTACCACGGTGTTTCGCAGCGAAAAAAACACCAACTGGGAAGGCGGTTACCGCGTTCCATGCGCGATTCGCTGGCCTGGCGTGATCAAACCCGGCACCATCATCAACGATATCGGCTCGCACGAAGACATGGTTCCCACGTTGATGGCTGCGGTAGGAGACCCCACCGTGAAAGAGGACCTGGCGAAAGGCGCCAAATTCGGAGACAAAACCTTTAAGGTCCACCTCGATGGCTACAACCTGATGCCCACGCTCCAGGGCCAAAGCGCGTGGCCCCGTAGCGAATTCCTCTACTGGACCGACGACGGCAACGTCGCGGCTCTTCGTTACAACCAGTGGAAGGTTACCTTCCTCGTACAAAATGCCCACGGGCTACAGGTCTGGATGCAGCCCTTCACGGCTCTACGCGCTCCCTTGATCGAAAATCTGCGTACCGATCCCTTTGAACGCGCGGAGTACGAGGGCATGGATTACAACCGTTGGTTTGTGGACCACGTCTTCGTGCTCGCTCCCGCGGGATTCTACGTAGGCCAATGGCTGCAAAGCTTCCGCGAGTTCCCTCCGCGGCAGAAGCCCGGCACCTTCAACCTCGACCGCGTGATGGAGGAAATCACGCAGGGCGAGCAGAACCTCAGCAACTGACGCGAACGGCGTTACCAGACGCCTTCGCCACCCGTCACATCGAGCGAGCGGGGCTGGATCCGATTCCTGCCCCGCTCCGTGCTCTTGCGCTGCGTGGTCGAATTGCGATAAGAAAGGCGCGTAGCGAAGGAGGCTCATGGACGCCAGCCCTGGCACGCCTTCGGCCGCCGCTCCGGCCGAGGTATCCATCATCCGCGGAGGTCCGTTCTATCGCGTGCAACACGCGATCGGCCTGATCCGCGAGGATCATTGGAACCTCGGGCGCCGCATTTCTTTTCTGATCGTCATTACCTGGCTGCCACTTCTAGTAATTACGCTGCTTACTAATTTCAAAGGCCTGCATTCTTTCTTAATGGATTACCGCGTTCACGCGCGATTCCTCATAGCCGTTCCGGCCTTGCTGTTTGGCGAGATTTACATGGAATCGCGCCTCCGTGGCGTCCTGATTCATATTCGCAAGTCCGCCCTGCTGGACGCCCCGGACATGGCGCACATGGATGGCGTAATCGCAGACGTGGTTCGCGCGCGCGATGCGTGGCTTCCCGAGCTGGCGGTGCTGGTGCTCCTCATCGTGCACACCATCGCTTCATACAAAGGGCTGGTAGACGATACGCCCTGGCTCGCACAAGGCGCCGGGGATAATATCCGCTTGACCGCGGCAGGCTGGTACGCCGTGGTTGTAAGCGCGCCCCTTTTCCAGTTTCTCCTGGGACTAGGGCTCTGGAAGTGGCTGCTGTGGACCTTCTTCGCCTTCAAGTTGTCGCGACGAAAACTGCAGGTGGTGGCGACCCATCCGGACGAGCATGGCGGCTTGGGTTTTCTCGGCTTGACGGCATCGGCCTTCGCGCCCGTGGCGTTTGCTGCCACCAGCGTGATCGCCGCCACCTGGCGCTACGACATCGTCCATCACGGGGCAAAGCTGATGGACTTCAAACTACCAGCCATCGCCCTGCTGGTCATCATCGCGGTGATCGCTTTGGGACCACTGGTATTTTTCGTTCCGCGTTTGATGGCGCTGCGCCGCCAGGGAATTCTGGAGTACAGCCTTCTCGCCCAGATACACAGTGCCGAGTTCCACGAAAAATGGATCAGCCATCGCGCCGGACACGAGGCCGAATTTCTGGCGGCGCCCGACAGCAGTAGTCTCAACAACTTTGGCAACGTCTACGAGAAAATTAAAGCGCTGAAACCCTTCCCGGCCGACGCAGGCTCTCTCTACATGCTGGCCGCTGCCGTCGCGATTCCCGCTCTGCCCGTGGTGCTGACCCAGATTCCTGTAAGTGTTGTCTTGACCGACCTGCTAAAAGCTCTGCGCTGAAATTGATTCTGTAGCGGCGTACTTTAGTGCGCCATCGGTGATATGCCACGGACCGGCGTTGCACGACGGATCGGTGGTGCGCCGAGGTTCGATGGCGGTCTAAAGCCCGCCGCTACAAAACATCGCGCACGCCTATCCACTCGCCCGCGTTAAACACTCGCACACACCACGGCGCCTAGACCATTTGGCCCGGAGCCGTGATGATAATTTTTGTGGAAAGTTACTGCGGGCGCCAAGCAACTAACTCTCAGCGCCCGTTAATCGCTCGTGCGGTCGTTCGCGGTGAACCGTTACGCTTTCTTCGCGGACTTGCGGCGGCCACGACGCTTCGTGGGCGGCGTGGCGGGTGGCTCGCCTACCAATTCAGCGGACCAGATGGCTGTTACAAACTTCTTTACACCATGATCGTCGAAATCAATCGTGGTGCGCTCCGTGTTCGATTCGGTCACCACTCCCATTCCGTACTGCTCGTGACGTATGGACTGCCCTTCGACCAGTGTCTGCACAGCTCCCTCCGTGGATGATGATGACTGCCACTGAAAAAAAACTGCACGACGCGCTTCCGCCCGCCGCTTCGCACTTCTAGAAGTATGACCTGCGATTACTCCCGAAAAAGGGCTGGGGCTGGGTCCGCCCCTTCCAGGAATCTTGTTACCGCGCCGGCCGCCTCGCGGATTGCACGCGTGCGCTTCCGGGCAAGAAAATTGAGACACAACCAGCGAATGCGCGGAATTTGCGCTTCGTAGGCCTGCCACCAGCGACCGTTCGCCTGCGCTAGTGCGGCCTAAAACTCAAACTTCGATCTGAAGAATTCGGCAGAATTACAGACCGACGACGTTCTCGGCCTGCAGACCTTTCGGTCCCTGCTTCACTTCAAATTCAACCGCTTGACCTTCGTTGAGGGACTTGTAGCCCTCAGACTGGATCGCGGAGAAATGCACGAATACATCTTCACCAGACTGGCGCTGGATGAACCCATAGCCCTTGGCCGCGTTAAACCACTTTACTGTACCTTGCTCTCTGCTCACGGAAACTGCTCCTAAATTATTCATAAGGTGGCGCTTAGCCACCCGGAAAGCTGCTTGTTGCCCCCGCTCGCCCGGCCCCGCACAAAAAAAAAGCCGTCGGACGTTTGCCCGGCAGCCTTCGTCGCACGCGTTAGAAACGAACCATAAAGTAACAAGCGCAACCGTATGCTACCACGTTTCGCCTTTCGCCGCAATGCCCTCGCGGCGTCGTTCGGACCAGGAACCGTCGCCGAATCCACCCACGATCCAAATCCGCAACCTAAACCTGCAAAAGCACTGCCGGGTTTTTCTTGGCGATATCAAGCAGACGAAGCGCAGTGCTTTGCGGGCTGCGGACGCCCTGTTCCCATGCCTGCACCGCCTTCGTGCTTACGCACAGAAAGCTCGCAAACATGGCTTGGCTGGCATTCAGGCTCTCTCGAACTTTGCGAATTTCCGCCGGCTTCATGCGTTTTGGCGGCGCCGGAACTTCGCTCGAGCGCAAATCAACCGCTCTGCCGCGTTCAAACGCCATCGCGTCATTCAACGATTGCCGCATATCGTCATAAATCTTGACCTTGATTTTCTTGGCCACATCGCCCTCCTACAATTTCCTCAGTTCGCTGACCATCAGCCGCAGAGCCTTGCGCTCTTTCTCACTCAGGTCTTCTTGCTCATCCTTATCGAACAGAAACAACAGGTGAATATGATCCCGCCGCTCCAAATACAAATGCATAGAACGGTAGCCGCCGCGCGTCCCCTTGCCCCGAACGGGATTAGCTAGCCGCGCTTTGCGTATTCCGCCCAGGCCATTGACAACGCTTCCTCTGGTCGGGTCCCGAAGCAGATCACTCTGCAATTGCCGCAACACTTCGCCAGCGGAATCTCCGGCCAGCTGCTCCAGCCGTCGTGTGAACGATTGAGACTCGATGAATACCACAGAGTAGGATATACCACACTGTAGGAGTTCCTGTCAAGACCACTTTCCACCCGCCGATCTAAGGTAGAGATTGGCCGCACAGTGGCTCGTCGAAGTGGCGCGAAGCCGGAGGGTCCGTCGTCTGTCGCTGCGCCGCTAGAATTGCAGTTGAATTGTTCCGAGCAAGTAGCGAGGCGGGTCTGAATCGAACAGCAGCGCGGTGTTGTTGCCGATCACGTAGTACGTCAGATTGTAGGTGACGTTCGGGTTCATGCCTTGCACCACCGCCGTGCCGCGTCCGAAAGTCGCATCCGGAGCCGCGATCGTCGTGTTGGTCACAAAGATTGGATCGCCCAGGTAAACCGCGTTGAAGTTGTTGATGTCAATCGTTCCCGTAAGGCTCGCTACTCCGCTCCAGGCCACCTGCCCGGATAGATTCTGCTGATAGTCCGACGGGGAATTGTGGAACACTCCCTGCCCTGCCAGACCAAAAGAAAAACTTCCTGTAACTGCGGCGGGAATCGTCGTTTGCGCGTACGCCGCGCCCGTGCTGATCGCGGTGTGGTCCAGCTCCAGCATCACCGCAGGGCCTTGCGACGATTGATACATCGCGTACTCCAGCGTGCTCAAGCTCGGGCCCGCCGCGCAAGTTCCGCCCACAAGACTAAGCCGCAGATCAATGCGCCCGGAGGTTGGATCCACGGTGTAGGTGCACGTACCGAGCGTGGTGTCGGACATGACCGTGCCGTCAATATTGTTGTCGAAGACGCCGCTGGTGCTGCCCGTGCCGCTGGAGACAAATACTCCGCCGGAGGAGTACGCGCCACTCGCCACCGTACCGCCGGCCGTAAATGGATAGTTGCCGCTGGGCAGGCTCGCCGCATTGAACGAACTTCCCGTCGGCGCCGCGTACACATCGCCGCCCAGATAATTCTTCGTATCAATCTCCACCAGATGCAGCTGCGTGCTTTGTTCGGCGGCCGTGGTGTTCACGATGTAAAAAGCGTACTGAATCGAGCCGGTCGTGGCGCTGGAAAGCGTAAGCGTGCCGCGGCCGCTGCCCGGAAACGTCGCGTCCATGGCGTAGGTTCCCGTCAGGCTGCGGTCTTCGGTGGTAACGGCCCCCGCTGGGTTAAGGCTGTTGTTGACGTCCAAAATCGGGCTGCCGCCGGTAATTTGTCCCGAGCCATTTGCCGAAAATTTTCCCGCCATTCCCTGCGCATAGAAGCCGCTATCGGCCCCGGCGACACTGAATACGTAGGGGCCGCTGAGCGTCGCAAGCCCAGTCGTCAATCCGTTCAGATTTTGCTGGTCCACCGTGCCGCTGCCGGTGTTTCCCGCGTCGAAGCGCGTCAGCGCGCCGTGCTGATAATTCGCCATGGCAAACTGAAACGTCTGCGCCGTGCCCTGGCCGGCGCCCGAGCCTGATCCTACGTTAAATTTAGCGCTGGTACGCCCGTCCGGCCCAACCGCATACGTTCCGGTGATCGGCACCCGAGTGGCCACGCCCGTTGAAAAACTATCGCTGTCTTCCACGCCGCTCACGATGTGTCCCTGCCCGTCCGCGATAAAACTTCCTGCCACCGCCGTAAAACCGGCGCTGTCATTCCCCGTATAGGAAAACGTAAACGGCCCCGTCAAAGAAGCATTAGAAAACAGAACTGTCACGGTAGCGGTAGCCGTCGTTGCTGATGTTGTGTCTTCCGCAGTGATCGTCACCTGACCGCCGGGCGGCGGCGAAGGCGGCGCCGTGTACAGTCCGGTGGGACTGATCGTCCCGATGTTTCCTCCCTCGGTCGAGGACACCGACCAGGTAATGCCCTGAGTCGTGGCCACGTTGTTCAGAATGGCGGCAAACTGCAAACCACCGCCCGCTGGAACCGTCCCGGTCAGCGGACTCACGGACAGTCCCGTCCCAATGCCCACTGTCGCGATGGCCGTATTCGAAGTGATCAGATTGGTGTTAGTGGTCGAACCCGGAATTTGCGGAGTCGTCGCAGTTATGTTCACTTGCCCGTTGTTAGTGGTCGGTACCGTAGCGGGCGCCGTGTAAATCCCCACCTGATCGTCCAGCGTCGAAGTCCCGATCGTTCCGATGCTCGTATTTCCACCGGCCACTCCATTCACGTACCACGTCACGATCGTGGTCGTGGTGCTGGTGTCCGTGGTGTTCGAAAGTGTCGCCTGTGCGGTGAAGCTTGCCGTCGTATTAATCTGCACGGTTGCCGAGGCCGGCGAGATCGTCACCGCCGTCACTGTCACCTGGCCGCTACCGCCGCCACACGATGAAATGCTCATCAGGCAAGCCAGCGCCACTGGCAGCAGCACCAATCCGCGAATCCACTTCCGCATCGCGCGACCTTCCCTTTTCGTCTGGTTTGCACACGAGCCGCCGCTGCGGGCTCTGCCGTCACCGGTGCGTGCTCCTGCGAATCTCATCGCTATGCGCGTCTTCCCGTTCCCGCTATGCTGTCTGGTCATTTGCCTCGGCCCGCTCATTCTGGCACGCCATTGGTGGACACACACGTGGCTGCCAGTATTCCCGTGCAGAAAGAAAAAGTTCCAATTCTTAGAGGTAAGCACGCAAGATTCGGTTGCACGTCAAATGCTTATTCCGCGAGCCCCGCACCCCATTTGATGCCCATTGATACCCACTGATACCCATTGACCGATGAACAGCGCAATATCTTACATCAATCGCATCCGCTGTCACACCCGCAATCACAGCCGGGTCGAAGCAAAGTAGAAATGGCCGATTTTCCGCCAGCTAGAGGCGTCTGCTTTCATGGGTGGCGGGCCAATCTTCTGCTTCTGCGTACGACTACTGAGGCAGCGCCGAATTCCCATAAAACGCTTTCAGCAGGATCACTCCGCCGACAGTCGCAGCCGAAATGCTCAGCAGCGTGCCAATCAAAAAGTATTCGGCGAACTGTTCGCGTTTGAATTCCGGGTACCGCGCAATGGACTTCGCCGCCAAAATCAATCCGGCGGTCGCCGGCGAATGTAAAAACAATGCCGTCATCACCAAAAATCGTTCTAGCCAGCCAATGTACATTCCTGCGTTGCTCAATTGCGCCTGCGATTCGCCCACCTGCAGATGCTTCAGCAGCGGCCTGGTCATGAACCGGATCAGATACCCTCCGCCAAAAATCACGGCCACATAAACCACAAAAACCAGCAGCACGCGATCGCCTTGCGTCTGCAATCGCCGCAGACCATGCAGCAGAATTTCGGCTGGCTCTACCCGCGCGATCCAGCACGCCGCCACCACAATCGTCAGGAAATGCATCCCCTGATCCACGACGAATGCCGCTGTGCCTTCGGCGAGCGGCGTGCGCCGCGCCAGGCGTATTTTGCTTACGTCAATCGCCAGATGAACCACCGTCAATGCCAGCACCACGCCCAGAAACCGCCACGAAAACGCTGCTGCCGGAATAAAGAATCCCGTCAGCACCATCGCCCATCCGCAAAATATTGCTCCATGCTTCAAATACGCTGCCGCGCGTCCGCTCCTCTTTTGCTGCACCAGCGCAGAACTTTGAAACACGAAGTCCGCCAGCAGATGCGCCAGCAAAAGCGTCAGAATCGTTCTGGTGAGGATTTCCATCTCATTTCACCACTTGTACGTTTTCGTACAAGTTCCACTTTTTGCACGTTTTCATACAACCTAGCCCCAGCGATCTTCGATCAGGATTGTCATGCCTGCCAGCGTTTCTTCCACCTGCCAGAAATATCCGCGTTTCAAGTTGCGCGACACCGTGGAGGCATCCAGGCCCAACGCTTGTGCCGCCGCCTGCAGACGCCGTTTCTGGCGGAACACCACAATCGTTTCCCATTGCTTCTCGGTAATCTTCCGCAATAGCGTATCCTGCAAAGCATAAATCAAATTGGCCGTGGAATCGAATACGGCATCTCTGGTTGCAAAGGCCGTCAGCACCCTGACTTTGTTTCCCCCGCTCTTCTTAATTCCCTCCAGCGCCGTGCGCGCCCGTTGAAACGCCTCTCCCCCCATACGGTTTACCGGCGCCTGCAGCCGCCCCGGCACTCGCCCCATACCGATCCCTATGCGCAGCCGCAACGGCCACAGGCGCGCCCGCAAATCGAAAATCAATTCCGGCAGCCGCGCGTAGGAGCGCACGATCGTCTGAAATTCATCCCCCGCGGTGATGGCGTACGGCAGCCGTATGAATTTCCCCCGCAGGTGCGCGCGCGACGCCAGCTCCAGGCGCTGCCCCAGCAGCGCGCGCAAATTGCGCCGCGTTCTCGATCCCACCACATCCGCGATCAGCACGGCATATTGGCTTTTTGCCATCGCTTTCTCCGTTGTACGATTTCGTACAATTCTACTGATTTGTACGTTTTCGTACAAGTGGCAAAAACGCTTGTTTCTCCTACTTGTACAGGGCTTTTTCGCGATCCCGCTTCCTCAGACTTCTGCTGCCGCGTCGGCGCCCGCATCCCCGCTCGCCTCAATGAAAGCGCTCTCCAAGGTGCGTGAAATCCACCAGCCCGTCGCGGTCGTGCGAGAAATGCGCAAACTGCAGCTTCGCGTGGCTGGCCCGTCACCGCGCAGGTTTGCATGGCGCGGACTGCCGATCGTTACACCCGACGGAAATCTCGAATCTTGTTTATATGGATCTCGCTCCGGCTGGGCCTGTTCCTGAATTACTCTCCTTGTACGGGCACCGCCGGTAACATGCCACCCGCCGGTCGGACAACGCATGGAACCGCCGTTTCGGAGCTACCTACTACCCCCCCAAAAGGCCGCTCCACCGCACCGTGCGCAACACGCCCGTTTTCAGGTACTTACGGAGGCATCGCGATAGTACTAAAACCAGCCAACGCCCAAAGTACTAGTAGAATGTGACCTTTACCCTAGTGTGCCGCTCTGCACCGCTCGATACCATTGTGGTGTCGCGCAAGTCTCCCGACAGGAGCTCGGTTTGCATGAGTAAGGCGTCAAGAATGTTCCGCTCCAGGGCGAATCGCAGTGCTAGCCTGGCCGCGCTGCCGGTGCCAGAACCCGTGGCACTGACGGTGCTGGCTCCCGCGCCCATTGCCGAAGCGGACCTTAGCGCCTGCCTGGCCGCCTTGTACACCTCGTCCGCCGGCGCCTTCGTGGATGAAGCCTACGCAGGCATGCTCGCCGAAGTACCGGGCAGCGAACAGGTCGCCGCATCCCCTGAAGCCAGCGCGCGGCTCGCCCGAAGCCCCGCACCCGCTGCCGACCACTTGGACAGCGACGACGTGCTGGCCATCCTGTTCCAAACAATCGATCCTGCCGCGCACCATACGCATTTCGGCGGCGCCACATCGCACGCAACTGCACACGCAGCTTCACACACGACTTCGCACGCCACTTCGCACCCGCCCGTCAGCAGCGCCCCAACCGCCGAACCGCGCCGCGCCGAACTTTTCATCGTCGAAAAGATAGAAAGAGCGGAAAAGCAGATCGTTCCCGTCCGTCCCCCCGCGCCCTTTCTCACCGAAGTTATGGATTTGGAATCAATCGTCGCGTCGGCCCGCGAAACCGCGACCGCTGCGTCGAGCGAATTCTCCGACTGTGCAGACGCCGACAATTCCTGCGCGTCGCAGGCCGCTAAACAGCAGGTCGTCGCCGAAATGAGCGCGGTGGCCGAAGAGTTCGTCGCCGAGCAGCGCCACCACGTCGCACCCGACCCGGCATCATCGGCGCACGAGCGTCCGCAAGATCGCCGGCTCAAACGCCGCGCGCTGATCTCCGCGCCCATACGCGTGCGCACCGTGGATGCGCTGACCAGCGGCTCCCAGGAAATCGCCACCACCTTTGATGTTTCGCGCTCCGGAATTCTGTTCCACACTCAGCAGGATTGCTATTCGCGCGGCATGCAGGTCGCCGTGGTATTTCCTTACAGCAAGTCTCCCAAAGCGATTCACACCGAGCAGAAGGGCCGCGTCGTACGCGTGATCGAGCTGGGCGACGGCCTGCGTGGCGTGGCTATCACTTTTAGCGCAGCGCCCGTGGAAGACCTCTCAGCGGCGGCCGAAGCCGCGGCCAACGATATCTACGCGCCCCCACCCGCTCCCGAGACCGGCCCAGCCAAGAAGCCGATGGTCCTCGCGGTGGAGTCCGATCAGCAGGTTCGCGACAGCTTAAAGATGTACCTGGAAAACGAGGGTTACGACGTGATGGCCGTCAGCAACGCCGCCGATGCCCGCGAGGTACTCGATCTCTTCGTGCCTTCCCTGCTCGTCGCGGAAATCGAAGGACAAGGCGACGAGCGCCCCGGCTACGATCTGTGCGGCCACGTGAAAGCCACATGGCGATTGCGGCGCGTCCCGGTTGTGCTCACCACTTTTTCAGCCTATCCCAGCGATTATTCCCAAGCCCACGCGCTGGGCGCGATCGTCTGTATGGCCAAACCGTACAAACAGGAGCGCCTCGGCCACATCGTGCGCCTGCTGGCTCCTCTGCCCGAGCACATTGAAAAAACCGCCGCACCCTACGCCGCCGACCCCACGCGCGTTCCGGGCCGCGATTTCAGCGCCCTCCATCGCCGCGACGAGAAAAACACCGGCGCCAAAAAATTCTTCGGTAAGCTGCTCTTCAGATTCTCCGCGTCTCGTTAACCTCCGCCCATTATTTCCCGCGCGCATAGAAATTAATTCTGAACTTTCACCCGCGCGAATGTCGTCGCCATTGCTCGCCTCACCGCACTCGTGCTGCAGGATTCCGCATTTCGCCTGCATTTTTGCCCTGTACCAAAACTGTACCGTGGTCGCGTTGACCCCACCGCTCCCATACACTATCTTCACCCGCATGATTACAGTTCGCGTCCAACCCTTGCCCTGACGCGGACCGCAGTCGCGGTCGTACCACAAGTTATTTCCCCAGCATTTAACTTCGAATTAACGGTAGCCGGGAGTGTGTCCATTTTCTCCCGCGTTCCTTGCGAAGGAGGTCTAAATGCGGAGATTTACTACAGCCACGTTCGTCGTCGTTCTGGCGCTGCTCATGACGCTCACCACCAGCCTGCGCGTCGCGGCCCAGAATCATTCCGGCCCCGGCGGAGATTTTTCGCGCGGAAATACTTCATCCTCGGGATCCGGTGGCGTGCAGGATCCCGGGCCGCGCGCCGGCACGGTTAATGCCGGAACTGCGCTCAGCACTCTCAGCCCAGCGCAACTACAATTCTTCCAGGACGGCCTGTCGCGCTTCCTGCAAACCGATTCAGTGTCCGGCACCATGACCGGTGAACCGGGCATCGGACTCGGTCCCGGCTTCAATGCCAATAGTTGCGGCACCTGCCACGCACAACCGGCGGTGGGCGGCACCAGCCCCAGCTCCACGATCTTTCCGTTCGTGGGCCCCAATCCGCAGGTCGCGATTGCCAACGATTACGGCGGCACCAATTCCGTTCCCTTTTTCATCACCCCGGATGGCCCGGTACGCGAAGCCCGCTTCCCGTTCGCGGTCAGCTCCAGCGGATCGATCACCAACACCCCTGACGGCGGCGTTCACGACGTCTTCACCATCGCTGGTCGCCAGGATGCCGAGGGTTGCGTGATGCCTCAGCCCAATTTCGACGCGATGAACAAGATCGGCAACCTGATCTTCCGCATCCCCACTCCCGTATTCGGCGCCGGCCTGATCGAAAACATTCCGGACTCGACCATCGTCGCCAATATGAACGCCAATTCCGGACTCAAGCGCAGCCTCGGAATCAGCGGCCATCCCAACTACAGCGGCAACGACGGCTCCGTCACACGCTTCGGCTGGAAGGCGCAAAATAAATCGCTGGAGATTTTTTCCGGCGAGGCCTACAACGTCGAAATCGGCGTGACCAACGAGTTGTTCCCCAACGAACGCGCCAATCCACCGACCTCCTGCCTCTACAATCACACCCCGGAGGACGAAACCAACTTCACCCAGTCCGGCTATTCCATTCCCAGCGACACCGTCGAGTTTTCCAACTTCATGCGCTTCCTGGCTCCTCCAGCTCCTTCGACGACGGGAATTCCCGGCAATCCCTCCGCGCAGTCCATCGCTGCCGGCCAGGTGATCTTCAACCAGATTGGCTGCGTCGCGTGCCACACCACGTCGCTGCAAACTGGGCCGTCGAATTTCACGCCGGGTCTGAGCAATCAGCAGGCCGCTCTATTCTCCGACTTGCTGGTTCACAACATGGGTTCGGGTCTCGCCGACAACGTTTCTCAAGGCTCGGCGGGTCCCGATGAATTCCGCACCGCGCCTCTCTGGGGCGTTGGCCAACGGATTTTCTTTCTCCATGACGGCCGCTCCACGCCCGCAAACGGCGGCTTGCTGAACGCTATCCAAGCCCATAGCAGCTCGGGCTCGGAGGCCAACCGCGTCATCTCCAACTTCAACAACCTAAGCAGCCAGCAAAAGCAGGAGCTGCTGAACTTCCTGCGTTCGCTGTAACCCCACCCGTCGCACGGGAACGCCAATCCCCCATTGGCGTTCCCGCGCCACGGCGCCTGTCGTAGCGCCGGAACGTCCTGAGAGCCTGCCAGCGGTAGGATCGAAGGGCGTCCCGCCGGCTCCGTTGCCGTTGTACTTCAATTTGAACTTGCAGAGGCCGGTTCAGGTTCATCGAACCGGGCAGCAGTTGCCGTTGCTTTTCCCCACCAGGTGCCACACCGCCGCGCGTGCCTTATACTCGTCGCATGGCGAATCGCCGCGATCACACCCGACGCCGCTCGACCTTCCTGCTCCTCGCCTTCGCCGCCGCGGCGCCGGTCGCCGCAGTCCTGACGATATTCCCGGGCCTCCGCGCAAGCGACAAAGCCAAACCCAAACCCCCGCTCGAAAATTTCTACGTCGTCACCCAGGCCATCTTTCGCAACGATCCCAAATGGGTGGACCACATCCTGGACGTCCATCCGCAAGGTGCCGACGTAATCGTCCGCGAGATTCGCATCGCGCCGCTCGCCAGTGCCTGCCCGCACCACGTCACCGTGCGCGCGGTCGAGCGCGTCGTCCCTAACACCACAGTAAAAAAACTCGCCGCGAAATTTGACCTTTGCGCTTATGTCGAAGATGACGTGGAAGGCGTGATCACCGCCGCCAAGCGCAAGAATAATTCCAACGTCGAGGACGATACCGCGACGCAAACGATCGTTGCGCACTGCGGCCCGATGAAGAAACTGTTTGAGCTCCCCGACGAGGATTCCCTGCGCTTCGAAGCGCTCAGTATCGCCGACGCGCGCCTTGCCACCTTCTGGCAGCTCGCCGCCGCGATGGAAGGCCGCGTCTTCGGTGGCGTCTACGGCCGCGATTTCTCGCTCGCCAAAGTTTCCCCCGAGCAGGACCACGAGTTTCAGGCACTGGGCGCGAAAGCCATCCCCGAAATTAAATCCGGCAAATACGATGAGGGCTTTGCCGACAACCCCTGCCCCTACGGCGAGTGCCACGATCACAACGCCGCGTCCGCCCTCCAAGGCTACAGCGGCCCCATCTTCGCCTGCCCCGAAAAATAAAAATCTCAGACGGTTCCTGCGTTTGAATTGGAATTTGTAGCGGCCGGTTCGGGTTCATCGAACCGGGAAGCCGTTGTCTTTGTCGTTGAATTTATCGTGGCCCAACGCAAAAAAAAGAGCGGGGTAAAAACCCCGCCCTCTTGCCAATCTTCAGGTTGCCTCAGCTCACCGCGAAAACTACCTCTTCGCGACTTGTTCCTTCACCTGGCTGGCGAACGCTTCGGCGGCAGACCGCTCGCCATGCCAGGTATTCGCGCGATTGAGGGGATAAGCAAACACGACAACTCCGGTGCTGCGTTCAATCAATTGCAAGCTGGGGACTTGGTCCGCGTGGCTGGCATGCTTGTTGTCGCCGGCCTTGCCGCTATCCGCGTTCTGACCGCCCCACGAAAAATGCAGCACGTAGGTGGCATGCGCGTCGCTCACCACTTGCATCAGCGGCACGTGTTTGTTGTCAAACGCCACAGATAGCAAGCCATCCAGCCCTTGCATCGGCTCGATATAGACCGACGGTCCGGACGCAACCACGTTCCGCATCGAACCCGACCCTAAAACAGGCGCCGAGGCGTACGCATAGGTTGGAGCAGCGGCAAATGCCTGGTTCTGCGCCACAGTTACCGGTTCCGCAGCGCTCGCAGAGCTGGCCGCACCCGACGAAACGGGGCGGCAGGCCATTCCGTTCACGTAGGACTCGTCAGCCGCCATGTAATTCCCCGTGCCACTCAAATTGCGGCACTGCATCTGCAGGGTTACGGATTGCTGCTGGCCTTGCACGGCCCCTGCGCAAAACAACCCTGCTACCAACAACGAAGCGGCGGCTCTCATGGCGGTATTTCCTCCACCGCCAGAATGCGATATACGATAGTTCACCGCAATATTACGTTCGTACCATTCTGAAACACTGCTTCGCAGCGCGCTACAGCGCTGTTCTGCTCACTTATGGAACATTCGCGCGCCGCTTCGCGTATGTATAATTGGTCGCACACGGAGAACATGATGAAAATGCTTCACAGCTCGCTGCAGCACAGCAACGGCATTACGAATTCAAATCGCACTGCCACGCTTGGTCGGCACGCTCTGCACAACCTGCTGCCCGCTGCGCTGTTCTTCCTGCTGCTCGCCGCTGCTCTGCCGCTCGCCGCGCAGGACCAGAAAAGTTCCAGCGCGCAGCAATCCACCAGCGACAACGACAGTATCGGCTTCAACCTCGGCAAAAGCGCCAGTGCCAAAGACGTCGGCCTGCCGATCTATCCCGGCGCGCGCCGCCATAAAGACGACGCGAACGACAGTTCCGCCCTAAACATGGGCCTGTGGGGCGGCTCGTCCGGCTTTAAATTGTTCGTCCTGAAAATGGATTCACCCGACG
Source organism: uncultured Acidobacteriota bacterium (assembly GCA_963748395.1). Lineage (GTDB taxonomy): Bacteria > Acidobacteriota > Terriglobia > Acidiferrales > UBA7541 > Palsa-295. Next base: position 261,995 of record CAVVIP010000004.1, read on the forward strand.
CGCCCGCAAAAGTCGCCGCCTACTACCGCAAAGCTTTGGCCAAGTACGGCCCGGTGTTGGATTGCAGCAACGCCTCCGCCGCCAACGCAGCGAGCGACGACAAGGACTCGAAAAAACTGACCTGCGGCGACGAGAAACCCAAGCCCGGCGAAATCTCCCTGAAAGCCGGCACCAAGGACAAACAGCACGCCGTAGGAATCGAGCCCGACGGAAGCGGCTCCACATTTCAGCTGGTCTACATCGAGACGAAAGGTACCGATTAGCCGCACGTGTCCCACTAGCCGCTCCCCGCCCCGCTTCGACAATTTCACGCCGCCGATTGTCCGGTGCTATCATTCCGTCGTCATTTCGAATCGGAGCGCGTTCATGAAAACGCAATTTCGCCTCACCGTAGCATCGTGCGCCATTTTTGCGGCGTCTGTATTCGCCGCGATCCTCGTCGCCACAAACATCCAGGCGCAAACTCCAACTCCCTCCCCCGCCCTGCTGGTCCTTAATAAGGCGGAAAACTCTCTCGCCATCGTAGACCCCGCTACGAAACAAGTCGTAGCGCGCGTCCCCACCGGCGAAGGCCCGCACGAAATCGCCGCGTCCTCTGACGGCAAAATCGCGGTCGTCACCAACTACGGTGCCAAAAATCCCGGCCACTCGCTTTCCGTGATTGACCTCGTCGCCCAAAAAGAAATCCATCGCGTGGACCTCGGCCCTCTCGGCCGCCCGCACGGCATTCTGTTCGCGGACTCCCAATTCTATTTCACCGCCGAACTCAACAAACTCATCGCCCGCTACGATCCCGCCACCAACAAAGTGGACTGGCTCCTGGGCATCGGCCAGAACCGCACGCACATGCTGGTCCGCACAAAATATTTGAACGAGTTCTTCACGTCGAACGTGGACTCCGGCACCGTGACCGCCGTCGAAAAAAGCACCGACCCGTCCGGCTGGAAGGAAACGAACATTGCGGTGGGCAGGGGCGTCGAGGGTATCGACATCTTGCCCGACGACAAGGAAGTCTGGGTCGCCAATGCGGGCGACGGCACCGTTTCGATTATCGAAACCGCCACCAGCAAAGTGATCCAAACGATAGAGGTGCGCACCAAACATGCCAACCGTCTGAAGTTCACTCCCGACGGCAAACTTGCGCTCATCTCCGATCCCGAAACCGGCGAACTCGTGATCGTGGACACCGCCACGCGCACCATTCATAAGATGCTCGACGTCGGCCGCGGCCCCGGCGGAATCCTGATCGTCCCGGACGGCTCGCGCGCCTACGTGGCGCTGGCCGGCGACAACGCTGTCGCCGTAATTGACCTGCACAAACTGGAAGTGACCGACCACATCCCCACCGGCCAAGGCCCCGACGGCCTCGCCTGGGCCGTTCGCCCATAAGATTCATACAGCCGCGGCGCGCCTTCCTCTGCGTCCTCTGCGTCTCTGCGGTAAGTCTCTCTGCATCCTGCTTCCCTCTTCGCTCCCTTGCCTCTTCGCTCCCTTGCCTCTTCGCCCCATGCCTGAGAAAATTTCCGCGAAACTATCCGGCGCCTTCCGCCATCCAAACCAAACAGCACCCAAGGAGCTCGCACATCATGGAATTCAGAATCCTCGGCCGCTCCGGCCTAAAAGTCCCAGTCCTCAGTCTCGGCACCGGCACGTTCGGCGGCGCCAACGAATTTTTCCGCGCTTGGGGAAATTCCGGCGTCCCAGAAGCCACGCGCCTCGTGGACATCTGCCTGGAAGCGGGCGTCAACATGTTCGATACCGCCGACGTTTATTCCGGAGGCGAATCTGAAAAAATTCTCGGTGCAGCCATAGCCGGACGCCGCGACAAAGTTCTAATTTCCACCAAAACCACGTTCAAGATGGGTTCCGGCCCCAACGAAGTCGGCTCGTCGCGCTATCACATTGTTCAAGCGTGCGAAGCCAGCCTGCGCCGCCTGAAAACCGATTACATTGATCTGTATCAGATGCACGGATTCGACGCGCTCACCCCCGTGGAAGAAACTCTCAGCGCGCTGAATGATCTGGTGCACAGCGGCAAAGTGCGTTACATCGGCTGCTCCAATTTTTCCGGCTGGCACCTCATGAAATCGCTCGACGTTTCCGAACGCTACGGCTGGTCGCGTTACGTCGCTCATCAGGCGTATTACTCCCTCATCGGCCGCGAATACGAATGGGAACTCATGCCCCTGGGCATCGATCAAGGTGTCGGATGCCTGGTCTGGAGTCCCTTGGGCTGGGGACGCCTCACCGGAAAAATTCGCCGCAATCAACCTCTGCCGGAAGTAAGCCGCCTGCATAAGACCGCCGATTACGGCCCTCCGGTCAACGACGATTATCTATATAAGGTAGTGGACGCCCTTGATGAGGTGGCCAAAGAGACCAGCAAGACAGTTCCGCAAGTGGCGTTGAATTGGTTGCTGCAGCGCCCCACCGTCTCAAACGTAATCATCGGCGCGCGCAACGAAGAACAACTCCGGCAAAACCTCGCCGCCGTAGGCTGGAATCTCACGCCCGCGCAAGTCGCCAAACTCGACTCCGCCAGCGCGGTAACGTTGATCTACCCTTACTGGCACCAGCGCCAATTCGCTGATCGCAACCCGCCGCCTACGCCGTAGGCAGGTCGCGGGGCGTCGAGGCGCTACTCAAACTGTCGCCGAAACTGCGCGAGCTGCTGCCGCAATTCGGCGACTTCAGTTTTCAGCGCCGCGAGTTCGCTCTCGAGCCGCGCGATCCTCGCATCGTCTCCCGCATGGCCGCTAGACATCGCGCTGAAAGATTCGCGAGCGCCCGCACCTTCTGCATCCGCTTCGCGCGCCGTCCGTGACGCCGGCGGATCTACATCTCCGGAAAGCAGGTGTATATACCGCGATTCCTTCGTTCCTGGCTGACGCGCCAGCACCTTCACCAGCGGCGGCTCGCGCTGCATTAATTTCTGCAGCGCCGATTGCACGTCGCTCAATTCCTCGAAGCTGTGCAGGCGCTCCGCGCGTCCACGGATTTCACCCGGCGTCTGCGCCCCGCGCAACAGCAGCACGCACAACACCGCGGTTTCCGGCCGCGTGAAATTGAAGACTTCCTGCAAACGGTGTTCGTACTTGCGCACGCGGCTGTCGTTGGTATTGGCAGCTCCCGCCAATTCCAGATCGCTCAGGCCGCGCATCGCCTGCGTCACGGCGTCTTCATCCAGATTCATGACCGGCTCGCGATTCGATTTCTGGTTGCAGGCGTTCACCAGCGCATTCAGCGAAAGCGGATAATATTCCGGCGTGGTGATTTCCTTCTCCACCAGCGCGCCCAGCACCCGCGCCGCAACCTCGCTCAATCGAATTTCAGTCGCCACGAATCCCCTTTCCTCCGTAGATTTCGAAATTAAAGGTCGCGCTCACGAATCAGCAGCGATCTCGCGTGCGCGGACTGCCGAAGACGATAGATTCATTCATCCCGCGCTACGGGTTTTTTATTCAAGATGCCCTGCAGAACTTTCAAATCGCCATCCACCGGGCCGGTTTTCAAATGGGCGATATCCAGACCCAGAATGTGGGCGATCAGCGGATACAAATTCACATTCTCGAATGGTGGCAATTTCTCTCCGCGACGAATATCCGGCCCCGCGGCAAAAAATATAGCCTTCATCTCCGGCATGTGCGCCGGATCATAGCCATGCATGCCCTCGGGCGGCCCGGCGGAGTGCATCGCGTCCGCCGGCATACCAGCGGGCGCGCCGGGAGGAGCAAAAGGCGCGTTCACGCGGATCAAATACGGCCCGGTAGCAACCACCACCGGATCGCCTTCGCGCAAATTTCCATCGAAGCGCAGTCCCGGCGGCACACGCCCGTTGCGATAGACCTTAAATTTGTCGCTCTTCCCATCCAACGCGAAGTAAATCTTTTCCGCATCCGCCTCCGTTTTCGGATACATGAAACTCTCGACGGACTTCTCCAGCAGCCGCGTATCGAAATACTGACTGAGGTTGATCCAATCTCCCTCGACGCGCGCCATGCCGTGATCCGCCACCACGATCACGTCCACGGGCAAATTCAGTTTGGCCACGCCAGCCTCGAGCCGGCCGATTTCGTTGTCCACTTCATGCACCGCCGCGCCTACCTCCGGACTATCCGGCCCGTGCGCGTGCCCGGCGCTATCCACATCGCTGAAATATAAAGTAATGAAATGCGGACGCTGCTCGGGCGGCAATTGCAGCCAGGCCAACACCTGGGCCACGCGGTCAGCATTCGGATATTTCGCGTCATATTTCATGTAATAGGTCGGGTGAACGCCCTGAATATCCGCCTCCGACCCCGGCCAGAAAAAGCACGCGGAGCGCATGCCCTGCTGTTCGGCCAGCACCCACAGCGGCGTGCCGCCGTACCATGTGCCGTCGTCCACGGTCTGTGGGTCCTTGTAGTTGTAAACCTCCTTGCGCATCGGATCGTAGAAAACGTTCGCGACGATGCCGTGATGCTCGGGATAAAGTCCTGTAACGATCGTGTAGTGGTTCGGAAAAGTGATTGAGGGGTACGCCGGAATCATGCCGCGGGGCGCGCTCGCTCCCCGCGCAGCCATCAACTCCAGATTCGGTGCCTTATAGATGCGCGGATAGTCGTAACGAAACCCGTCCAGCGATACCAGGATCACGTAAGGCTTGGCCTGCTGCTCGGCGGTATTCGGCCCATGGTCAGCTGTGATTGGCGCGGCAAGAGGCGCCGTTGCAGCCGCTCCACTTCCCTGCGCGTGCACGGGCGCTTCATACGCGGCGTGCAGCAGCAACGCGGCGAATGCCAGCGCCAATGCGCGATTAGCGATGCGCCTATAAATGTCCGTCACGGTTCCCCACCTCCAGCGAAATGCCGCCTGCCGCGCGATCAGCCAACTTTCTACCGACGAATTCGTTTCTACAATATCGAAAGGCCCGCGCGAAAGCGAGTACGCGAGGCCGGCCACAAAAACCCTGATTACTGCGCCGCGCCTGCCGGGTGATATGCTGGCTCGTCCTGCAATTTTGCAGTCCGCGACTAAAGTCGTGCGTCAAACGTATCAGCATGTCCGCACTTTCGTGACGAACGGCCGCGGCAATCCAAATTCGGAGATAAGGCGTTGCGACGCGCACCATCCGACACTCCATTCGATGCCCTGAGTAAAGTCCCGCAAGTTACTCTGGTGTTCTGGGTCGTCAAAATTCTGGCTACAACGGTGGGCGAAACCGGCGGCGACGCGCTCTCCATGACGTTGAACCTGGGATACGCCGTCAGCAGCCTGATCTTTCTGGGATTCTTCTGCGTGACTGTGACGGCGCAGATCACCTCGAAACGGTATCATCCCGTGTACTATTGGGCCGTCGTAGTCGCCACCACCACGGTGGGCACCACCACTTCCGATTATTTGGACCGCACCCTCGAACTCGGTTACGTAAAGTCTTCGATCATGCTCTTCTGTGCGGTGCTCGTTGTGCTCGTCGCCTGGCGCTTTACCACGGGCGCGATCGCGGTGGATCGGGTAGTCACCCGCCCGAACGAGATTTTTTACTGGGTCACGATTCTGGTTTCCAATACGCTCGGCACTGCGCTGGGCGATTTCGTCGCCTCGACCGCGGGTCTTGGTTTCGAGCGCGGCTCCATGGTATTCGCCGGCCTGATCGCGCTAGTGGCCGCCGCCTACTACTTCACGAATCTGCCGGAAAGCGCGCTGTTCTGGGCGGCGTACATCTTGACGCGGCCGCTCGGCGCCACTCTGGGCGACACACTCACCAAGCCCCATGCGGAGGGCGGCCTGGAACTCGGCCGCATTGCCTCTACCCTGACGATCGCGGCCGCGATGGTGGTGCTGGTAGCCACTACTTCTCTGCGGAAGCGCGCGCCAGCGCGTAATTCCTAACCATGCTACAATTGAAACTCCTTGCTCTCCGTTAACAACATCACGATGCGCTTCGGCGCCAGAGTCTTGTTCGAAGAGGTCAGCACCACTTTCTTCGCAGGACGGCGCTACGGGATAACTGGGCCCAATGGCGCCGGTAAATCCACGCTGATGAAGATCTTGACCGGCGAAATCGAGCCGACCAAGGGCGACGTCACGCGCCCCAAAAAGCTCGGTATTTTGAGCCAGGATCAGTTCGCGTTTGACGAACATCGCGTGATTGACACCGTCATCATGGGCAATCGCCCGCTGTGGAAAGCGCTGCAGGAGCGCGAAATTCTCTACGCCAAGCCGCACGAAGAGCTTACCGACGCGGACGGAATGCGCCTGGGCGAACTGGAAGGCATTGTCGGCGAAGAAGGCGGCTACACCGCCGAAGCGGACGCCGCGATTCTGCTCGACGGTCTGGGCCTGGAAGAGCCGCTGCACGATCGCAAAATGCGCGAACTGCAGGGCGGACAAAAAGTCCGCGTGCTGCTGGCGCAGGCGCTTTTCGGCAGCCCGCCTGCCCTGCTGCTGGACGAACCGACCAACCACTTGGACCTGGATTCGGTCCACTGGCTGCAGGATTACCTCACCGAATACGAAGGCGTGCTGATCGTCATTTCACACGACCGCCATTTCCTGAATAGCGTCTGCACGCACACCGCGGACATCGATTACGAAACCGTGATCATGTACAACGGCGGCTACGACGACATGGTCATGGCCAAGACGTCTATCCGCTCGCGCATTGAATCCGAAAACGCTCAGCGCGAAAAGAAAATCGCGCAACTGAACGAATTCATCGCGCGCTTTTCCGCCGGCACGCGTTCGGCGCAAGCCACTTCACGCAAAAAAGAAGTCGAGCGTCTGCAGACCACAGAGCTGGCCCGCTCCAACATCGCCCGGCCGTACATCCGTTTTCAGATGGACCAGCATTCCGGCCGCCATCCGCTGGAAATCAAGAGCGTCGCGAAATCCTACGACGGCGTAAAGGTCTGGGCGCCTTTTTCCGGCAGTGTGGCGCGCGGCGAAAAAATTGCGCTGATGGGCCGCAACGGAACCGGCAAGACCACGCTCCTGCGTTCCCTGCTGCGCAATGCCACCGGCTACATTGACGATTCCGACCGCCAATTCCCCGTGGACGGCGGCCAGGTAATCTGGGGCCACAACGTCGCCGTCGGCTATTTCGCGCAGGACCACAGCGAATCCATCACGCACGGAATGGACGCCATTGAGTGGCTGCATCAATTCAAGCCGCAAGCCACGCAGGAAGAATTGCGCGGCGTGCTTGGGCAAATGCTTTTCAGCGGCGAAGACGCGCTGAAACAAACCGCGGCGCTTTCCGGAGGCGAATCCGCGCGCCTGATCTTCTGCCGCCTGATGCTGCAGAAGCCCAACGTGCTGGTTTTGGACGAGCCCACTAACCACCTGGACCTGGAATCGATCAACGCGCTCAACATCGCGCTGCAGAAATATGACGGCACGGTGCTGCTGGTCACCCACGACCACGACGTAATTGATGAAGTCGCCACACGCATCTGGCATTTCCACTCCGGCAAAATCGAAGACTTCAAAGGCCCGTACTCGGAATTCGTCGCCGCCGCAGAAGAAAAAGCCTCGTAGCAAATTCCTGCGGCGAAGTGACTCAGATTTGCCTGTGCCACCGGCAGACCCACGTTCGGCAAACAGCGCTACGAACCCGCAGTCGCCGCCGGGTTAACGGCTAACGTACTTACTCTTCTGTGATACAAACGTCGATGTGGACTGCACGCACCGCAGATTGTTGGGCGAATCGGTGAGGGAAATCGGTGTCCTAGTTTTAGTTTTTGTGCTGCTCGACGTGATCGTAGGCTGGCACGCTTTAGGGGCTTTGGCTTATCCACCATGGATGTCCTGGATGCGGTGGTGGTCCCCGCAACACTTCGTAACGGTATTCTTCGCGTTGTCGGGGAACCTTCCGCTATCATTAGGCATCGTAGTTGAAGCGAAAGCATTACGCGAAGCGAAAGGAGGCGACCCGGAATGATATTTTCGCTGGCGGTATTTAGTCTGGCTTGCGCTGCGCTGGTATGGGTCGGCCTCCGTACACCGAAAAAGTCCGAGAAGAAGCCGCTGCGGAGACAAGCAGCGCGATAGTACGAGCAGCGATATCGATGCCCTGCCTTTGAAAAGCCGAGGTGGGGCTCTTTTTGCCACCTCACCTCGTTGTACGGCCCACCGTTCGCGCCTTTGGCTGATTGGCAGGTCTCATGCGAACAGCGACACAGGCAATCTTGCCTGTGCCCTTTTTTTGACTTTCTCCTTTGACTTTCTCGCACCCCGCCGCAGGAAACATCGGGGTCAAAATCACCGCGCGCGCTTTCCGTCGTAGTTCCCTGCCCACAAATTTCTCGCATTCTCACGTACCCAGGAATATAATCCGCCGCAAATCGCGGGGAGATTGTCCGGCAATGTCTCCGGTGTCACAAGCAGGCACTTTCGTTCGGAACTGTGAGCCGTTCTCCTTCGCGCATCGCCTGCTCGGCCCCCCGACTAATGTTTCTCTACGCTCGAGAGGAGAATTCCGTGAAGCCACTCAACATCCCACCGGCCATCTTGCTGATAGTCCCGCTAATCCTCGTAGTGGTTTTGGCTGTTTCGCCGCGCGCCGCTGCGCAGAAGCAGTCGGCAGACACCGTCGCGACTTTTACCGTGCACGTCACGCCCGAGGCGCAGGCCGCAGCCGCAGAGAGCAAGGCCGTCGCAGCCGGGCAGCCGAAAATCGAGCGAGTGAACGGAAGCTTGTTCATGACGCTGGAAAAACAACATTCTGGGAAGACCTTCGAAGTCGCCAAAGGAAATTACATCGCGCTGCGATTCCCTCGCAGCACCGGCGCGGTGGGATTCGAAGTAAGCCCTCCGGGAATTTTCAAATTCCATGAAGGAATTAACCACCTTCCCATGGATGTGCTCGGCTTCCTGCAAGCAGACAAGCCCGGAACAGCGACGATCACCGTCAAGGGCTTCGCGCCGCCGGCCGATTCCGTGAATTTTGTTGCGACCAACAACGCCTGGTCGGGCTACGTGGTTCCAGGAGGTCCTTTTGGCTCGGCCGTTGGGTCATGGACAGTCCCTACGGTTTATGGCGACGGTGGCAATTCTTCCGGCACGTGGGTTGGCATTGATGGAGTCGGGTCGAACACCCTGATTCAGGTGGGAACCGCACAAATGTATTCGGACGGGTTTTTGGGGCTCTTCGGAGGCGGCCCCAGCTACTACGCGTGGTACCAAGTAGTTCCCGCCGACGCCGTCACCATCCCATATTCGGTTTATCCAGGAGACAAAATCCTGGCGTTCGTTATGTTCGGAGCTCAAGGCTTGCCCACTCCCGGCACTTCCGCCCCTTGGTACATCTACATGAACGATCAAACGCAAAACTGGTCCTATTCGGCGCAGGTCACCTACGCGGGACCGGTGAATTCGGCGGAATGGATTGAGGAGGCGCCGACGTACTGCAACTGGCTCAACACTTGTTGGGTGCAGAAGCTCGCGGACTACGGTTCGGTTACGTTTGATGGCGAGCAGTTTCTCAACTCCGGCTCACCGAATCTCAAGACCAGTCAGCAGTGGCAAATCAGCCAGTGGGCGCACATCGTCTCCATACCCTCCAATCCGGATGCGGACCTTGACGGCTTCACTCTGTCCTACGGTTCGCTGCAACCTCCGCCGCCCGGACCTTTCATCACCACTACTTCGCTGCCAGAGGCCTATGTGAATATTCCGTACCATCAACCACTCGTTGCCGTTGGCGGTTCGGATTTCCTCTGGAGTGGCTCGGGCCTGCCGGTTTGGCTGACGCTGAATCCAAACACGGGCGTTTTGAGCGGGACGCCGCCGGGTGCGGGAGCTGCCTCGTTCAGCGTGGTGGCGTGGCAGCAAAATGAACCCAACGTGCGCACGCAGCTGCAACCATTGTTGCTGAATGTCGGAGCGAATCCGCCGCCGCCAGATTTTTCTCTTTCCGTTTCACCGTACGATAATTATCTGGCGTCCGGCGTTTGCACGGCGTCCGTCACCGTCACCGTGACGCCGATATACGGATTCAGCGGCGAGGTTTCGCTTTCGATCGAGGGCGCTGCGGGGTCGTCGTTTAGTCCCGTGGCGACTTTCACTACCAGCCACCTGACGCTGCGCTCGTCTCCGTGCGCGCCCGGAGGTTCGCCTCGCATCTACACCATCACTGGCAAATCGGGCGCAATCGTGCACACCGCTGCCGTCGAGGCGAATCCGCCGTTCAAGCAGACTTGCCCAGACGTTCCGGCGGGCTTGAAGCCGCTGCCGTATTGCCCGTAGCGCGGGAGTTCGACGTGGAATCGCACGACGTTGAGACGTACTTCGCACGGACTGGTATTTTTGCCAATTAAAGGTGCGCTAAGGTGCGTGTAGCGTTGGCAGTCGGCGCGATTATGTCGGCACGATAGTTCGAGGTACGGCAGATGCCCGACAATATTGAGCATCCAGATGTAAAAAGGGATGCCTTCGCGAAGTGTTTCGACCTGCGAGCCAGACTACAGAACTTTGCCAGACGCGATCACACGGCACGGCAACACCTCGAAGGAGGAAATCATATGGGCGGCGTAGCACGAGTAAAACAAAGTCTTTCCCTCGGGCTAAGTGTTCTTTTGATCCTCAGCATCGGGCCCGCGGCACCGACGGGTGTGGCGTATCAAACCGCGCCGGCCGCCGGTACAGCCTCCAGTTATCCCGGCCAGGGCGTGCCAGCAACGGCCGAGGAGCTGCAGGCCGTGGTAGCGCCGATCGCGCTCTACCCGGATGCGCTGGTGGCACAGATTCTAACCGCGGCAACCTATCCCGATCAGGTGGCCATCGCCAGCTATTGGCTCGAGGACAACAAGTCGCTTACCGGCAGCGCACTAGTGACGGCGGTCAATGCGCAAACCTGGGATCCGAGTGTTAAGGCGCTCACGCAGTTTCCTTCCGTGCTGAGCAACATGGCGTCGAACTTATCGTGGACCTCGCAACTCGGTGAGGACTACCACAACCAGCAAGCCGACGTAATGACGGCCATCCAGACTCTGCGCGCCAAAGCAAAAGCCGCCGGCAATCTGAAAACCACTCCTCAGGTTACGGTCGTGCAGCAGTCGCCGCAGGTGATCGTGATCCAGCCGACAAACCCGCAAATCGTCTACGTCCCGACTTACAACCCGGCAATCGTCTACGGCTACCCGTACGTTGTCCCTGCATACGTCTATGTCCCACCTCCCAGCACCGCCGACGTGGTCGCTGCAGGCCTTATCGGCTTCGGCGTGGGAATCGCTGTCGGAGCAATGATGTCCAGCAGCTGGGGATACAGCACGTGGGATTGCCATTGGTACGGCAGCTACGGCGCCTATTACCACGGCACAGCCTATTACGGAAACAGCGCATGGCATGGCGGCTACTACGGCAGCAGCGCCTCAGCGTATGGAGCCTACGGCAGCGCTCACGCCTCCGAGGGCTACAATCCCTCCACCGGCACGTACGCGCGCGGTGCGTCAACTTCCACCGCTTACGGCACGCAAAAAGTCGGCCAGGCCTACAACCCTTACACCGGAGCGTACGGCGCGACCCATCAAGGTTCCAACGCGTATTCGAGCTGGGGCAGCTCCACGGCCTCGAAGGACGGCACCACTGTGGACTCGCAACACTACTCGGACGCCAACGGGACGGTTGGCACAGCCGAAAGCTCCAACGGCAACAAGTACGCCACCGCGAACGGCAACGTCTACAAGAACACCGGAAGCGGCTGGGAGGGCTCGAATTCGAATTCCAGCGCCGCGCACGGTTGGGGAAGCAGCAGCGATTCGGACTATCACAGCAGCGACTCTTCATCCGCTTTCAGCGGCTGGGGCAGCAAATCTGGTGGCGACTCCGGCTGGGGCTCCAGATCTGCGAGCTCGCAGGGTTGGAGCAGCCGAGGCGGCGGCGGTGGCTGGGGCGGCGGCGGTCGTCGTTAGGGCTACTGATCGAGCACAACATCAGAAAGCAAAGCCGAGGGAGGATTTAAATGTTCGCCTTAGCCCGCAATCGTAGGAATTCAGGTTCGACGTTATTGTTGGTGGCGGTAGGTGTCGCGGCCATGCTTTCGGTGGGGGCATGTGGCAGCAAGACCGACCAGCCCTCTGCTGGCGAAGCCCAAGCCTCCCCGAAATTATTTGCTTCGCCGGACGAAGCGGGCAAAGCCCTCTTCGACGCTGCCAAATCCGGCAATCAAGATAACGTCGCGACCATCTTTGGCTCGGGCGCTAAGCAGTTGATCTCCACCGGGAATGCGGCCGAGGATAAAATTGCGCTGGAAAACTTTGCCAAAGCGTACCAGCAGATGAACCGCTGGCGAAAACTGGCCGACGGCGGCGAAATACTCCTGGTCGGCGCGGACAACCAGGCATTTCCAGTCCCGTTGAAAAGCGCTTCCGGTCAGTGGTTTTTCGATGCCGCCGCCGGGAAAGAGGAGATCGTAGCGCGTCGCATTGGCCGCGACGAGATCGTGGCCATGGATGTATGCGGCGCGTTGGCGGAGGCCCAGGCGCAGTACTTCTCGCAAAAGCACGGCGGCGTGAAACAGTACGCGCAGAAATTCATTAGCGATCCTGGACAGCAGAACGGTTTGTACTGGGAATCTCCGGCGGGTGCTCCGCGCAGCCCCATGGGGCCGCTGGTGGCATTCGCCACCGAAGAGGGCTTTGCCATCAAGCCCAATGCTGCCCAGCCCTTCTATGGTTACTACTTCCACAGACTGGATAGTCAGGGCGCAGCTGGGAAAGGTGGAGCGAAACAGTATGTCGTCAATGGAAAGGCGACCGCTGGATTCGCCTATGTCGCCTACCCCGCGAAATATGACGATACTGGCGTGCAAACCTTCATCGTCAATCAGGATCGCGTGATCTACGAGAAAAATCTCGGCAAAGACACGGCTACTTCCGCGAAAGCGATGACTGATTTCAATCCGGACAGTACCTGGACTCCGCTGCGCTAAGCCGCAACACGAAGTGTCGGCAGCAGTCGCGCAGCATTCGCAATCGGCGCTGCGCGTGATACGATGCCCTCAATGGGCGATTCCGCCGTGGTTCCGGTTTCCGCTTCGGCCGTTTCCGCCAGCACGGCTGTCTCGCGTCACTCTGCCCTGGTCCGCGTTACCCACTGGATTATTACTTTGTGTTTTTTCGCGCTGCTGGTGAGCGGCGTTGAAATTATGATCTCTCACCCGCGCTTTTATTGGGGCGAAGTTGGCAACAATTTGACCAAACCGTTGTTCCGCATTCCGATTCCCGCCTCGCGGCATCTGGTGCCCACCGGCTACGGGTTTGTGCTGCCAGACCAGAACGGCTGGAGCCGCTACCTGCACTTTCAAGCGGCTTGGGTACTGGTATTCACCGGATTGCTGTATTTCATTTATGGCGTAATTGCTGGGCACTTTTGGAAAAACTTGCTGCCGCGCGGCCCCGATCTTTCGTGGCGGGAATTTTCCAGCGAGATCGCGAAGCATTTGCGTTTCGAGAAGCCGGGTGAAGCGGAAGCCTGGTCTTATAATGTGCTGCAGCGGCTCAGCTATCTGTTCGTGATCTTCATTTTGTTTCCGTTTGTCATCTGGACGGGCCTGGCGATGTCTCCCGCCTTCGTTTCGGCATTTCCATTCACCGTCAACGTCTTAGGCGGCCAGCAATCGGCGCGGACCCTGCATTTCTTCGTCACCATCGCGCTGGTGCTGTTCCTGGTCGTGCACGTCGTGATGATTATCCTTGCGGGATTCAAGAGCCGCATGCGCGCGATGATCACCGGCCGCGCCGATACAGATTTGGAGCGCCCATGAGCGAACCTCTAGGAAACAAATTGGCAGGCCGAAAACTATCGCGAAGAAAATTGCTCACCGGCGGCCTGGTGGCCACGGCCGGCGTCTCCGCTTTGGGCGTGGCAGCGCACCTTGCGCACAAGTATGGACTCGTGCCGCCCGACCATGGCGGCATCTTCGGAATCGGTGAAACGCTCACGTACGCTTCGCAGCGGCTGCTGACCCGGCACTCCTTGGCGCGTGAATTTCCCAAGAGCCAGATTTCGCAGCCTCCCTTCCCCAACGAAATCGCTCCACCCAGTGACGATTACAAGCGCCTGCAGGCCGGAGCCTTCGCTGACTGGCGGCTCACGGTCACCGGCATGGTCGCCCGGCCCGGATCGTTTTCGCTCGACCAGCTGAAGAGCTACCCTTCCAGCACACAGATCACGATGCTGCAGTGCGAAGAGGGATGGTCGTATATCGCCGAATGGACCGGCGTGCCTTTGTCGCGCGTTCTGGATGTCGCGGGAGTTCTGCCGCAGGCCCGATACGTCGCGTATTTCTCGATTGAGCCCGACACGTGGGAAAGCATTGACATGTCCGACGCGTTGCACCCGCAGACTTTGCTGACTTATGGAATGAACGGCGACGAGCTTCCCTTCGGTCACGGCGGGCCGCTGCGCCTGCGCCTGCCGCGCCAGGTCGGCTACAAGAGCGTGAAATTCCTCACCCACCTGACGGTAACCGACAATATGAAGAATTTCGGCAAGGGACTCGGCTCCGCAGCTCCCGAAGACGGCTACGCCTGGTACGCCGGAATCTGACACACGGTTCGCATACGTGCAGGAAAACCTTCCCGTTCAATCAATTGGATTGAGAACGCTTAACGCTTCCCCTGTCAGGTTAAGCAGACACCGGTGGAGCAAACGGCTTTCACCGTTCTGATCTCCGAAGCATCCAGTTCCCCTTCCCCATTTGTTTTCAATATCGAGCTCAGCGAACCGAGCCCGCAAAGTTGGCATGAGGTTTGCTCCAATAGACTTTCGGAGTCATGAAAAGCCGGAGTGCTGTGAAGAGTTGAACCGAATGGGTGGGGGACGCGAGATATGAAATTCGTTCTTGTCTGTGTGATAGCGACAGCCGTTGCGGCTGGACCGCGTTACCTCCAGAACGCAGGCACCGAAGCGACGACTAAAACGATCAAAGTGCGATTGCTCAACGGAAAAAACGGCAAGCCCATTAAGGACGACAATCCCAGCATCGGGATTGGCGATGCAACAAGTCCTAGCAATCCTTGGACAGACTCTCATGGTGAAATCGTTGTGAGTGTGACTGACACACGACTCCAGGAACTTCGTGTATCCCCGGACTGGTACGTGGACTGCCGCTTCAAGACTGATAGCGAGGATGGTATGCGGGTGAAGTACTCGCTCGAGGAAATCATTAACACCGGCGTCGTGAGTGAAAATCTCTGCGGGAAGCGTCGTATCGCGCCGATCCCGGGTCTGCTGGTTCTGTACGTCCGTCCACGAACCTTCATGGAGAGACTTTTCCTCTAAGCGAACGATGGTTCAGCTTGTGGAAAACGCTGTGGCGCGCGGCGAGCTATCAATCCCGCGTGTATCCTGCAGCTTGCTGGGCGAATTCCTTTTGTCTAGTTTCGTCGCCTGCCAGTAGCCATGCGGCGTGATGATTGCCGTACGCAACCACGTGCGCTCCGCCATCAATGGTCTCCTGCTTCAGGCGCTCGTGCAGCTGAGGCAGCAGCGACCAATGGACTCGGGGATGGTCGTGATGTTCGAGGTGATAGCCGATATTGAACATCGTCATATTGAAAAATTTAGACACGAATACTGTGGAGTGATTCAGCGGCTTCTCGTCGGTCTTCGGCACGCATCCCGCGTGCTGCGCGTACATTCCAGAACCCATCACCCAGACGTTGGCGATCCAGTGCGGAAAAGCCCAGAGCCATATGGCCATTTTCCAATCAATCCAGAATGGAATGGACCACAGCGCAAAAAAAATGGCGAGTTCGCGGAGCGATCTGCGGCGTAGTTTCGGGCGCGCGATCAAATCCTTCCAAAGATGCGCCATCAGGCGGAACGGCCAATGCAGAAATAAATATAGTCGGAAGTCTTCAAATTCACCGGCGGCGTTGTGCTTGGGGAGAGTCCAATCATCAGCGTCTAGTAGCCTGGCGTGGTGAATGGTAACGTGGCAATACTCCCAAAAATACGACGGCCACGCGCCGGAAAACGCCCAGATCCGGCCGAACCAGCGATTGGCGAATTGCGAAGTGAAGATGGGGCGGTGCGAATGGTTGTGAAAGTTTACGCCGACGTTGATGCCGGAGATCCAGCCGAGCATCGTCGCTGCCGCGAGCACAAAGGCCGCGCGGGACCAAGGACCGGTGACGCCGACAAGCGCGGGGTGCTCATACAGCCAGAAGGCGAGACCGTACGCCGCGAGGCAAGCGATGTGGAATACCACGCAGTGCGCGTCCTGCGGATCGGAAAAAATGCGCCAACGCCTGATCGCGACCGGGGCCTCGGCTTGCGCGACGTTCATATGTACCTCAGGGCCACTGTTACCGCCACCACCGTGATGGCCAGGCTCACCCAAGGACCCCACCACATCGCGCCTGCGATCACCGCCAGCGCGAAAAGAGGCCAGAACGACCTGCCGAAGACCAGCCCAGTCTGTGACAAGAGCGTGTGCGACAGACGCCTCAAATGCGCTCCGTTACTTCTAGATTTATTTTGCGGTGCTATGTATCAGCAGCTTGGAAGAACGGTCGGCGCCCGGAATCCGTAGCTCAAAAGCCGGCCATAAGCTCGTTCTGCGGGCCAGTTCGGTCTCTGTAAGTGTTTCCTGGGGAATGCTAGGCTCTTCGCGGACGCTTCGGTCCGCCTGTCGCTCACGCCTTTCTCGTGGTCGGTCTGTGAACTCGCAACACCAGCGTTCACGAGAAGCGTCGGAGAAGATAGTAATCCACTGCGAGCCGTTCCGTCATATTGTTTTTCACGATTGGACCCATCACGCCAGCTACGGCCTGGACTTCGACGCCAGCGTAGCGGCCGAAGAGCGGGCGGACCATTGGCACAACTGACAGTTTGGGCCCTTGATGGTCAATTCATTCTGGTCGCTGCGGCGCCGTGGCAGCCCCTCCCGGCCACCCAGCATCTCAAAGCTGTTATTTCTGACAGTGTACAGCGACGGTTTCAGAGGATATCCTCACGCCCCGTGAAATGTGGAGCTGTGCGCAAAACGCATCTCACAGGGACGCTGTAATTTCAGACGGACCGTGACAGATAGACCGCGGCGGCGGCAGAATGGCTGCAAGGAGTTAATTTAATGATCGCGAAGAAACTGGCACCCGCGCTGGCAGTGGTGATGAGCTTCGTGCTGATTCATTACTCGGCACAGACGTTGTACGGCTTCCAGAGCCAGGCTCCGAGCAGCTCAGATAATTCCGGCGCCCCCACGGAAACCGCTCCGCAGGGCGCCGCGCAACTGCAAGCCTTGGTAGCGCCCATCGCGCTGTATCCAGACGCGCTGGTGGCGCAGATTCTTTCGGCGTCTACGTTTCCCGACCAGGTGGCCATCGCGGCCTACTGGCTGGAACAGAACACGAGTCTGACAGGCAGCGCTCTGATGCAGGCGGTGGACAAGCAAACCTGGGATCCCAGCGTGAAGGCGCTCACGCAATTTCCCTCGGTGCTCGATAACCTGTCGAAAAATCTCAGCTGGACTTCCGCGCTCGGCGAAGCTTTCCACAACCAGCAGGCTGACGTGATGACAGCGATCCAGACGTGCCGCGCGCAAGCGAAAGCCAAAGGCAACCTCAAGACCACCTCGCAAATCACCGTCGTCCAGCAATCGCCCCAGGTGATCGAAATCCAGCCGACAAATCCGCAAGTCGTCTACGTTCCGGCTTACAACCCGGCAATCGTCTATGGCTATCCCTATGTCGTCCCTGCGTACGTGTACGCCCCTCCTCCTAGCACTGCCGATGTGGTTGCTGCTGGGCTCATCGGTTTCGGCGCGGGGATTGCCGTGGGAGCGATGATGTCCGGCGGGTGCTGCGGCTGGGGATACAGCGCTTGGGGCTGCGGCTGGCATGGAACGGCAGTGGTGTATCACGGTGGCGCGTATTACGGCAACGCGGCCTGGCACGGCGGCTACTACAATTCCGGCTATCACGGCAGCTACGGCTACAACAATTCCTACAACAACAGTAACTATCACTCGAACAACAATTACAGCCACAACGGCAACAACTACAGTCACAGCGGAAACACTTATAACTACAACAATGTGAACGTCAACAAACAGAATGCGCAGAATTTCAATTCCGATCGTTCCTCCGGCTCCAATTCCTGGGGGCAACATAGCGGCGGTGGGAAACTCGAACGCGTTCAGCGGCATGAGCGGGCACTCCGGCGGGTTCGGTGATTCCGGCGGCGGGGGCTGGTCCTCGCGGGCTGAGAGTAGTCGTGGCTGGGGCAGCATGAGCTCGAGCGGATTTGGCGGCGGGCGATTTGGTGGCGGCGGTGGTGGCGGCGGTCGCAGTGGCGGATTCGGTGGCGGCGGTTTTCGCCGGTAGCAGTCGGTGTTCGTAATCATTTCGCAATGATTGATTGGCAGTGGCGGAAAATCGGGAACGTTGGATTTGGAGGAATGTACATGCACTACGCAAGCCGGAAACGGATGCTGCTCGCGGCGCGTGTCGCGACAATTCTAGCGGTGCTGACGCTCGTCACTTCATTCGCCGGCTGCAGCAACGCGCCGAGCACCACCGCGGAGAAACCCGCGCAGCGCACTTTTGCATCGCCCGCCGACGCAGGCGCTGCATTTCTGCAAGCTGCCCAGTCTGACGACCATGCATCGTTGCAGGCCATCTTCGGTCCGGAAACGGATACTGTGCTGCTCTCCGGCGATCCGGTAAGGGACAAAGACCATCTGAAAGATTTCGTTGCGGCTTATAACCAGATGCATCGCTGGCGCGAAATTAAAGTGGGCGGCCAGATCCTTTACATCGGTGCAGACAATTTCCCATTTCCAATTCCTCTGGGCCAGAATTCTTCGGGCCAGTGGATCTTCGACACCGCCGCGGGCAAAGACGAAATCCTCGCGCGCCGCATCGGCAAGGGCGAACTGACTGCGATCGCCGCATGCTCTGCCTTAGGCGATGCCGAGCGGCAATACTTCAGCCAGACACACGACGGAGACAAGGTGAAGCAATATGCTCAGCGGATAGCCAGCGATCCAGGAAAGCAAAATGGATTGTACTGGCAGGCCGCAGACGGCCAGCCCCCCAGCCCGTTGGGCGCGGTGGGAGATTTCGCAAAAGCTGAAGGCTACGTGGGAACGGGCGACAAGCCGCAGCCGTTCGAAGGCTACTTTTTCCAGATTCTGACCAAGCAAGGCGCAAAAGCTAAAGGCGGCGCCAAGGATTATATTTCCAACGGCAAGATGACCGGCGGCTTTGCGTTCCTCGCCTATCCCGCGCAATACAGGAATTCGGGAATTATGACGTTCATCATCGGCACCGACGGAGTGGTCTACCAGAAAGATTTGGGCGAAAAGACCGCCGACGCCGCAGCAGCGATCACGGAGTACAACCCCGACGACAGTTGGAAGCCAGCGCTCTAATTTCGATCGATCGCGCGGGCCGCGGACCAACGCAATTGTGGTTCAATGCGGCACCCGCGTGGATTCCCTTCTGCCTTGAACCGCCCAGGTTCTGAGCAACCTCCTATCCTGCAAGCGCCGTACGACCGGGAAAAATGGAACTATAGCGCTTCCCTCCTCGTATCAGATCAACAAGCGGGCGCGGAAGCTACCATTCCACTCGTGGCTGCGTCAGAATATGTGACGGAATTGGGTGCCGCGGCCGAATGGAGCGATTCGGCCATACGAAATTTCGTAAACTTGGGGCCAGGGCCTGTGTGAATTCCTGATTGAGCCGAGGAGGTAACGCGGACATGAGAATTCCTCAGCTTTTCGAGACCCTCTGGGCTGACGTGAAATTCGCCGCGCGCGGCCTGCGCAAAAGTCCCGGCTTCCTCGTGGTAGTGGTCCTCTCCCTCGCTCTCGGAATCGCCGCCAACAGCACAATTTTCAGCGTGCTGAACGCACTCCTCTACCGCCCTCTGCCTTATCCGCAGCCGCAAAACCTCGTGGTGATTTGGCAGGTCGAGCAAGCTCACCCCGACAACCTGCAGGCGCCACCCATCGCGGAAAACGTGGACTGGATGAAACAGAACCACGTGTTCGAAGACATTTCGCTGAACAGCTTCACGGACCAGGCCATCGTTTCCGGCATGAGCCAACCGCGGCCGCTGCACACGCAATATGTGACGCCCGATTTTTTTGCCCAGCTGGGCGCGAAGCCAATCCTCGGGCGGATTTTTCAGGCGGACGAGCAGCAAGACCTCTCGCAAGCCATCGTCATCAGCACTCCCTTCTGGAAGCGCGAATACAATGGCGACCCGCGCGTGCTGGGAAAAACTCTCAACATCGAAGGCGTGGTTTCAACGATCGTTGGCGTGATGCCTGCGGGATTCGCTCCGTTCTATGGCTTCCCGATTGACCTGTGGCAGCCGATCAATCCCGCCAATCCCCGCTATAACGGCCGAATCGATCACTGGCTAATGCCGGTGGGGCGACTGAAACCAGGCGTCACGCTCGCGCAAGCCCAAGCGGATATGGACGTGATTGCGCGGCGTATGGAGCAGGATTACCCCGCAACGAATAAGGGCCTGGGCGTCAAGGTTTCTCCCTTGCACGAAGATCTCTACCGCGGCGCAGGCAGCGCGCTCTACCCGCTTCTCGGCGCAGTAGCGTTTGTGCTGCTGATCGCGTGCGTGAACGTCGCGAACCTGATGCAGTTCCGCACGGAGACGCGACGCAAAGAATATGCGTTGCGCATGTCGCTGGGCGCGGAACGCCGGCGCCTGGTGCAACAGTTGCTCACGGAAAGCGCGTTGCTCGCCGTGATGGGAGGCGTGCTGGGCACAGCGCTGACGTTCGTGGGCATACGGGTGTTTCTCTCGCTGTCCGGAGGAGATTTCCCGAACGCCGAAACGATCACGCTGGACGGCCGCGTGCTGCTCTTCACGCTGGGAATTTCCCTGCTCACTGCCCTGCTGTTCGGACTCGCGCCTGCCCTGCGCGCCTCGCGTCCCGATTTGAATGGCGTGTTGCGCGAAGGTGAACGCAAGACGACGTCTACGTCCAGCCGCATGGCGCGCCACGCTCTGGTGGTTTCCGAAGTAGCGCTGGCGATGGTGTTGCTCGTGGGCGCGGGCTTGATGATCAACACCATCTTGCACTTGAAGCGCGTGAATCCCGGATTCGATTACCACCACCTGCTCACCATGGATTTTCAACTCCCCGAAGGCGGCAAGTACCTGGAACGCATTCCGGGCGGCGACATGGAAAAGACGGAGCCGACGGTCACAACTTTTTATACGCGGCTTCTGGAAAACGCTCGCGCGCTGCCTGGCGTGGAGTCCGCTGCGCTGATCGGCGCGTTGCCGCTGCACTGCTGCATGGAATATTACACGTTCGCAATTCTGGGGCATGCGGCGCCGCCTCCCGATGACCGGCCGAGCGCCGGATATAGCGAAGTAAGCGCCGGGATTTTCAACACCATGAAAATTCCGCTGGTGAAGGGACGCTACCTGGACCAGCACGACACGGAGAACACTCCCTGGGTGATCGTGGTGAATCAAACGTTCGCGCGCAAATATTTTCCGAACGAGGATCCCATCGGCCAGCAGATCCTGCTGCGCTACGATCCTTATCCGGTGGACCAGCCGCGCCCGCGGCAGATTGTCGGCGTGGTGGGAGATGTAAAACATCGCGACCTGGGCCGAGAAACGCTTCCATTTGTTTACGCTTCATACCTTCAGCAGCCAGCCGTTTTTCCCGGCGGAGCTACCCGCGCGCATTTGCATGCGAATCTGGTTTTACGCACGTCGCTGGAGCGGCAGGCAGGCCTCGTCGCGAGCGTGAAGCAGGTCATCGCTAACATTGATCCCGATCAGCCCATCAGCAACGTCAGGTCCATGGAAGCGATAATGGGCGCATCGCTCGGCGACTGGCGTTTTTACATGCAGCTGCTGGGAATTTTCGCGAGTGTGGCAATCCTGCTGGCGGCCGTGGGAATTTATGGCGTGATGTCCTATTCAGTGAACGAGCGCACCCACGAAATCGGAATCCGCATGGCGCTGGGAGCGCAGCCTTACGACGTCCTGGCGCTGGTCGCCAAAATGGGATTGCAGCTCACCTGCATCGGCATCGTGCTCGGAGCGGGATCTGGCGCTCGGCCTCGCCCGTTTGATCTCCACATTTCTCTTCGGCGTGAAGCCAAGCGATCCGATCACCTACGTCGCCGTCGCGCTGGCACTCGCAGCCGTTGCATTCCTCGCCTGCTACATCCCCGCGCGCCGCGCCACCAAGGTTGATCCCATGGTCGCGCTGCGCTACGAATAGCACGCGACGCACGCCGTCGCCTTTTCTTGGGCACGCGTCCCGCTGAACCCGCACCCGAAGATCACCGTCCCAGAGCTGTGCGAACGCGCGCCAGGTGATGCCAGCTGTGTCGAACCGCGTGATCCTCAATCACGAACTGCGCCGTGACGGGTGCTCCGAAACTCAATGCGAATGGCGCCGCGCGGTCCAGCTCTTCGTCGCTGAATTCGCGCACGGCGGCAACCGCCTCGCAACTGTTCTGGCACAGGAGTTCCAGAGCGTCATCCTTCGTCACTTCGGAATACTTTTCAGCATGCGAGGCATTCATTCCGTTGACGGCTTCCCACGTGACGTCCGTCACCGCCTTGCCGTTGGCGATTGCTCGCGCCAGCGCAATCTCGATGGGATACGCGCTGGCCACATGATGCACGATCACACCGATGGAACGATGATCGGTGGCCGACACAGAAGTACGCCATTCCGCTTCGGACAATTTTTCGACGAAGGAGCCCAGGCGAGCGGCCCCTTCCTCGATGCGCTCTGCCAGTAGTTCAGCGCGACGATTGGTGAAAGTTTCAATCTTGCGTTGAGCGGCGGCGGGCAAGCCCAAATCTTCGCTCGCCGGTATTTGTTTCATACCCCAATTCATCGGATGGCCTCCGTAGTTTCCCGTTCAGTTCGGTCCCGTTCAGTTCAGCTCGGTTCAGTTCTGTGTGCCGGAATTTATCTCTAGCTCGCCGCCTGCCTACGGCCGGGCTTCGTACACGATGTTGAAAGGCGTTTCCGTGGCGCGGCGGAATCGCGTGAATCCAGCCGACGTCACCACTTTCCGTATGCGTGCCTCGCCGGCCTGCGCTCCCAGGCACAATCCCACTTCTTGCGAACGCGAACATGGCGTGCACAGCAGAGTTGAGAACGAGTAGTACACTCTGCCCACGGGATTCAGGTTGTCCTTCAGCTGGTCATTGGCATACGGCTCGACGATCATCCATGTGCCGTCCTTCGCGAGCGATTGCAGCACGTGCCTGGCCGCGCCGACCGGATCGCCCATATCGTGCAAACAATCGAACACGGTGACGAGGTCGTAGCCCTTGCCCGGAAATTCCTTGGCCGAGGAAACGTCGAAGCTCACTCGATCGGTAAGGCCTTCGCGCTGCGCAATCTCGCGAGCCGCCTCAATCGATTTGTCGTGGTAATCGAAGCCGAAGAAACTGGACTTGGGAAACGCCTTGCCCAGCAGCAACGTGGAAGCGCCTTTGCCGCAGCCGATGTCCGCCACTCGCGCGCCCGCTTCCAGCTTTTCTTGCACGCCGGTTAACGCAGGAATCCACGCGCTGGTCAGATTGGCCACATAGCCCGGGCGAAAGAACTTTTCGCAGCCGTGAAACACACCGTCCGCATGCTCGCCCCAGCCCATTCCCTTCCCGCTGCGAAAAGCTTCGGTGATTCGCGGAACGGCCGCGAGCGAACCCAGCGCCAGCTCAAACGCGCCCGGCAAATATGCGGGACTATCCTCATTCGCGAGCGTGAACGCTTGTTCTTTGCTCAGACTGAATTTTCCGGTGGCGTCATCGTAGGTGACGTATCCCCCAGCGGCCTGAGAAGCCAGCCACTCGCGCAGATAGCGCTCATCGGTTTGAGTTTTCGCGGCAAGTTCAGCGGGATCCATCGCGTGTGCTGCGAGCGCTTTGTAGAGGCCCAGCTTTTCGCCGATCACCACCATGCCGGTGTGAACCGACGCGCCGAGATCGTTCACGAATTGCCCGATAAACGCATTCAATTTGTCCATGTCAAGAATGGGAGCTTGTGCTGTACTCATCTTGTTTTTCTCCTTTGTGGGATGGAGCTCATCCCTCGATCGCCGTTCTCTCTCCTACTTTCATCCCGGACGCTGCGCAATCGTTGGTCGCTTGTATAGACGTTAGGGTGGCCGCTTCGATTCGCGCAAACTTACCCGTGCGTCTGGAAAACTTGACCTACTCGCGGTAGCATGCCGAATAGCTTTGCTTGGCGTCCTGATACCTTAGCCGAGAGTCCGGATCGAAAACGTTCAATGGACGCTCTCTCAGAAATTCTGCATTCGGTGAAACTCGATGGCGCGGTGTTCTACAACGCCGAGTTCACCGCGCCGTGGGGAGTTCGCTCGCCATCTTCGCGTGAAGTCGCGTCTTTCCTTCACAAAAATTCCAAGCACGTGATCATGTATCACTTCTGCAGCCAGGGCCGGGCGACCTGCGAAGTGGAACACAGCAAATATAGCGTCGAGCTGCTGCCCGGGGACGTTGTCGTATTCCCGCACGGTGACGCGCACACCATGACCAACGGCTGCCCCGCCACGATCGTGGACAACGCCAAACAGTTGAAACAAATTTTCGCGCAAGGGATGGAGCTGGCTCGTTACGGTGGAGGCGGCGACGCTACCTTGATCGTCTGCGGCTATATGGAATGTGATCGCGAGTTCAGTAAAATGTTTTTGGGCGGCCTGCCGCCGGTCTTCAAAGTGAATATCCGGAACGACAATTCCGGCCAGTGGCTGGAAAATTCCATCAAGTTTTCCGCCAGAGAAGCCAGCAGCAACCGCGCTGGCAGCGACGCGGTGCTCACCCGACTGTCCGAAGCGCTTTTTGCGGAAACGATGCGCCGTTATATGGCCGAATTGCCGGAGCAGCAGACCGGCTGGCTCGCCGGGGCGCGCGATCCCTGGGTCGGAGCGGCGCTCGCGCACATCCATCGCGCTCCGGAATTTCGTTGGACGATTGCCAATCTCGCTCAGCAGGTGGGAGTTTCGCGCTCCGTGCTCGCGGAACGATTCCGCCATTTTCTTGGCGAGCCGCCCATGACGTACTTGTCGCGCTGGAGGCTGCAGCTCGGCGCGCGCATGTTGACTTCCACCAGCCACAGCGTGGCCAGGATTTCCGGCGAGGTTGGATACGAGTCCGAAGCGGCCTTCAATCGCGCTTTCAAACGCGAGTTAGGCGTGCCCCCGGCGCGTTTCCGCACGCAAGCCAAATCAGCGCAAAGCACGACCCGTTTTGAAAAGGCGCGGAAGGAAGCGCGGCACTAAAGCCGTTTCTTAGGCGTCCAAGGTTCGAGCCAGTAGTCCAGATGCAGCCACAGGCTATAGGAGTACGGCATCAGCAGGAACGAGAGCGGCACGGCAAACAATACCCACAGTGCGAATCGTCCATTGTGCGAGACGCTCTTCAAGTCCGGCAGAAAAAGAGTTACCAGAAATACGGGGACCACGATCATCAGCGTCAGGCCATAGGTGATCACCATCCCGCCGATGTAGTAACCCTGCTCGCGGAAGAAGGAAAGGCCGCACTGCGTGCACTCCGGATAAATTGTATTCGGCCAGCGCGCCAGCACGCGTCCTTGCTGGCAATAGGGGCAGCGCATGCGGAACGCGCTGCGAACAGCGCTGCGAAAAGTAGGGCGAGGTGCTTTCGGCATCGTGTCCAGTGCGGCTAAAGCAGTTTACCCCATCCTCGCTCTCGACCACCTCAATGTCGGCTTTTGCACCGCCTTTCGTAGCGGCGCACTTTAGTGCGCCATGCCTCCTATTCGCTCTGTCAAAAGGACATCTCGGTTACGCGCTTTTGACAATCTTAATGCCTCGTCGTGACAACTCCCATCGAGCTCTCAGACAAACTCCCATCCGAACGCGACTCTAACGATCGAATTGAATTAACGCTGTTCCATTTCTTGTCGCGCAGGGGGATTTATGCAGCGCTGGTTTACGCTCTTCGCGGTTTTGATCGCTTGCGGTGTAGTTTCCAACTGCGGCGGCAGCTATAAAAGTCCCGTGAGTGGTGGCGGAGGAACTGCCGCGACGATTACCGATCCGATCTCATCGGTTGGCGCTGGGTCCACATACACCTTCAGCGCGAGCACACCCAACACCAACGGCTACACCCCTGGAATCATGTGGAGCCTCACCGGTTCCGGCACGTTGTCCACACCGACGAATACCGGTTTCACCAGCTCCGTGGTTTACACCGCTCCTGCATCGGTGCCTAGCCCGAACTCCGTGACGATTATGGCCACGCCTTCGGACACCATGCTCACCGCCGCGTCGAACACCTTTTCCATCGGGACGGCCGGCGCGCCTACCTCGCCCTACATCGCCATGCTTGCGGGCCATTACGCGTTCGAGATTTCGGGACCCGACGCGAACGGCGAGCCGTCCACCATCGTTGGCAGCATCGCAGCAGACGGCTCCGGAAAAATCACCGCGGGCTCGCTCGATCTGAATACGGGCAGCGCCGCCACTGCGCGTAGCTCCTCGCTTAAGGGCACGTACACGCTCAACAGCACATTGAACGGCACCATCACGCTCTCCGCGAACGCTTCCGCCGTTGCCGCGCAGCCGCTCCAGTTCACCGTGGCGCTGGCACCCGACGGGAAGTCCGGGACTCTCACAGCAGGTGACGCGGCGAGTTTCGAAATGAAGGGAACGCTACAACAGCAAGACGCCACGGCATTTTCGGTGGAAAAGATTGCGGGACAATTCGCGTTCAAGCTCGAATCAAATCCCACCGAACGCGTGGCCACTGTCGGCAGGTTCGCCATCGCAGCAAACGCAAACATCTCGGGCCTCGCAGATTCCAGCGAATCTGGCGCGGGACCGATGTTGACGTCCGCTGCCGTCGTCGGCCGCATCACCTCGGCGCCTGACGCAACCGGCCGCGGCACGCTCAGCCTCGCAAACGGAGGCGAAACTTCTCAGCTTGTTTACTATATCGTTTCCAGCAAAGCGCTGATGATGATGGAAACCACATCCGGCACTCCAGGCGGAAATCGCCAAGTGGGCCTGGCGGAACTTCAGGTGCTTCCGTTCGCGCCGTCCACCGTCAATGCCTCCAGCGACTTTCACGCTACAGGCTTTGACCAAGTCGCAGCCGCTCCCGGGCCTGTGACGGTCACCGGCAAACTTTCGATTGCCAATTTCTCGCACGCGACAATTGACTGGGATTCGACCGGCGCAGGCATGCCATTCTCACAAACGGCGCTGCGCAGCGAACTGGTGACCTTCGATCCCAACACGGGCCGCGGCACGATTGCCATCGCCAACGGCAACGCCAATAATTTTGCCGATTCCGTGGTTTTCTATCTCACGGATTCCGGCAGCGGCTTCCTGCTGGACTCGACGGCCGGCAGATTCAATCGTGCCATCGCCGGCGATCTGAAGCCCGCGACCGGAGTTACGTCATCGGATTCGCAATAGCGGAGGGACCGTAGCCGCCTTACGCGAACAGGTGTCCGGCATACGGCACTTCGACGATCACGACCGCGCTAATTCGTACGGGGAGGCGCCATTTTTAAAGTCGTGGTAGTAGCAGCGCAGCCCGCGTCGCACCCGGGCAGGTGACGCACGCGGGCTGCGCTCTACGTTTCTTCGTAACCCACAAACTACTCGGATCTGCCCCGATGTCGAGCTGCGCCGTCGCCAAATCCAGTTCGTCCGCGCAGACCATCCGCTCCAGATGCTCCTCCAGTGCATCCTCTAAGTGCACTTTCGCTTCCGGTTCGCGGTGTAAGATTCTGGCCACAGACCATGGCGAAAGATTCCCGCGGGCTTTGTGCTGAGCCTACACTACCGATAGGGACCGCAAATCCATGCAGCGACTCGTCGCTCTCATTTTCGTCTGCTCTTTGCCGCTATTTGCGCAAAGCAATAGCGGCGAATTGCATTTGAAGGTGACCGATCCTTCCGGCCTCGGCGTGAAGGCTTCCGTGCAGATCAGCAGCGAGGCCAATCAGTACCGCAATACATTGCTGACCAGCGACCAGGGCAACCTGAGCGTGCAGCGTCTGCCTTACGGAATTTATCAGCTGGAAATCAATCAGCCAGGCTTCGCAGCGATTTCCCAGTCCGTCGAAATTCGTTCGTCATTACCAACTGAATTCACCATCCAGCTGCAGTTGCCGTCGCGGAACGAATCCGTCACGGTAAACGCCGACAACACTTTGCTCGATCCCGACCGCGCTGGCGCGGTGAACGAAATCGGCTCGGAGACAATTCAGAACCGCCTGACTTCCCTGCCCGGCCGCTCGATGCAGGATCTGGTTAATACGCAGCCCGGCTGGCTCTACGAAGGCAATGCCGTCTTGCACCCGCGCGGCTCCGAATACCAAACGCAATTCGTGCTGGATGGCATTCCGCTCACGGACAATCGCTCGCCCAGCTTCGGCCCGGAGATCGGCGCGAACGACGTGGAGTCCATGAGCATTTACACCGCCGGTTTCCCCGCGGAATACGGGAGAAAAATGGGCGGCGTGGTGGAGGTGAATACTCTGCACGATTCGCAAGCCGGCTTTCACGGGCAGGTGGTGCTCTCCGGCGGCAGCTACGATACGGCCGGCGCCTTCGCCGAAGCGCAATATCTCTGGGGTAAAAATATTCTCGGCTTCAGCGCTTCCGGCGGAGGAACCGACCACTACCTGAATCCCGTGGTGCCGCAAAACTTTACCAACAACGGGACCACCGGCGATTTTTCCGTGAACTACGGGCGCGATTTTTCCCCGAACGATCGCCTGAACCTCATGGTCCGCCACGAGCTATCGCGCTTCGCCCTGCCCAACGAGCAGGTGCAGCAGGCCTGGTGCTACGCCCCCGGCCAGCTCACCGGGCCGCCTTGCCAGCAGCAGAACGCCAATAATTTTGAAACCATGGGCATCGTTTCCTACGCGCATACCTTCTCGCCCAACATCGTCGCCAATTTCAATGGCATGGTGCGCAGCCAGGAAAATAATTTCTATTCCAACGCTCTTTCCACGCCCATCATCCTGTTCCAGCACAACTTTCTTCAACGAAGGCTACTTCAAGGGGATGGTGACGATCGCTCATGGCAGAAATGAGTGGAAGATCGGCGTGGAATCAGACAACACTTTTCTGAACGAGAATTTCAACTACATAATCACTGATCCCACGCAATTCGATCCAGACACCGCCCCCACTTTCAGCTTTCCGGGCAACAACCCCAGTCAAGGCAATCGCCCGGATCTCGAGCAGTCCGCATTCGTGCAGGATTTGATTCACCTGGGCAAATGGACGCTCAACCTTGGCCTGCGCTGGGATCACTACCAGCTGATCGTCAACGAGCAGGCCTTCCAACCTCGCATAGCCGTGTCGCGTTATTTCCCGTCGCAGGATTGATCCTGCACTTTGCCTACGACCGCGTGTTTCAGACTCCGTCGTTCGAGAATATTCTGCTTTCGAGTTCTCCCGAGGTCGAGTCCATCAATCCGGATTTCCTGCGCCTGCCGGTGAAGCCTTCGGAGGGAAATTATTACGAAGCGGGCCTTTCGAAAGCTTTCGGCAGCAACGTAAAGCTCGACGTGAATTATTACCGTCGAGTCGTCAACAATTACGCGGACGACGATCAAATTCAGAACACCACCATCAGTTTTCCCATCGCCTTCGATAACTCCATCATTTACGGCGCGGAAGCAAAATTCGAAGTCCCCAATTGGCACGGGCTTTCCGGCTTCGCCAGTTATTCCTACATGGTTGGGCAGGTGTGGTTTCCAGTTACCGGCGGGCTATTTCTCGGTGACGACGCTGACGAAGCGGAATCACAACTCGGCGGACATTTCCCCGACTCGCAGGACCAGCGCAACACTTTATTCACGCGCTGGCGATATCAGATGAAGCCGCGCCTGTGGATCGCCGGTGGAGTTCAGTACGGCACCGGCCTGCCGTTCGAATTTGACGGAGACCCGGCGCAAGTGCTCGCCGAATACGGCCAGGCAGTGCTCGATCGCGTGAACTTCGCGCGCGGCCGGATTTATCCTTCGCTGGTGATCAGCGCTTCCGCCGGCTGCGAAGTCTACAGGTCCGAGCGGCTGAACGTTCGCTTCCAGGCCGACGGCCAAAATCTTACCAACGTGCTGCAGCTCATTGACTTCGGCGGCCTGTTCTCCGGCAACGCCATCGGCCCATCGCGCAGCTTCGCGCTTCGCCTCAACACCACCTTTTGACCGCAAGCCTTCAGTGGCATGATTTCCGATGAAAGCGCTTCTATCAAAACCGAAGTTTGATTTCATGATTTTTGCGCGGTCAGTCGGCAAACTACGGCTCTCCACCGCATCACGATGTCGCACTCGAACATGTTCCTTGTGTTAAATTGTGGATACACGCGTTCGGCAAACGCGCTGGCCGACCTTATCGAGAGGTTTTTCATGTCTAGACTCGAAGTGCGAAACTTTTCCGTCTCCATTGATGGCTACGGCGCAGGCCCGAACCAGGACCTCGCCAACCCTCTCGGCGTCGGCGGCATGGCGGTGCACCGGTGGGCCTTCGCCACGCGAACTTTCAATCAAATGCATCAGCAGGAGGGTGACGCTGCGGGCGTGGAGGTCGGAGCCACGGGCGTGGATGACGACTTCATGGCGCGCGGTTTCGCCAATGTGGGAGCCTGGATTCTCGGACGGAATATGTTCGGACCGGTGCGTGGGCCCTGGCCGCAAGAACCTTGGAATGGTTGGTGGGGAGAAAATCCGCCGTACCACGTTCCGGTGTTTGTGCTCACCCATCATCCGCGCGCGCCGCTCGTGATGGAGGGCGGCACTGTCTTCCACTTTGTCACCGATGGCATAGACGCCGCGCTGAAGCAAGCCATCGCGGCCGCCAATGGTAAAAACGTCAGGCTGGGCGGCGGAGTCGCCACCATCCGCCAATATCTTTCCGCCGGGCTGCTCGATGAAATGCACTTGGCGATTGCGCCGACGCTCCTCGGCTCCGGAGAAAACCTCCTCGCCGGCATCGACACACTAAAACTCGGCTATCAGTGCACCGAACACGCCGCCACCGCCAACGCCACACACGTGGTTCTCACAAAAAAAAGATAATCACGCATTCAAACTAATCCCGCCTCGTAACCGTTCGTCGGAAGCCGCGACGCATTTCCATTTTCCCGAAATCTTGCGGAATCCGTAGAGAATGGTCTCGCCGTCCGGCGTCCATCGCGCATGGATCGCTGCGTGTTTGTGGCGAGCCGTTCGCGCAGGAATCGCGACCCGGAATGTCTTAATTCTCTTTCCGGGCAGTTTCTCCGCCAACTTCCACTCGCCGTTGCGAAACAAAAAAATCACCGACCAATCCAGTTCCGGCACGGAATCTTTATAGCCATCCGGATACATGAAACCGCCTGCGGCGTTCCATCGGCTATTGTGCGGCCTCACCCAGTGCGAGCACGCACCCACCACCATGGACCAAACGCTGCGCCGCGATTCCTCCGCGTAGCGCTGTGCGAACTCTTCGCCAAGCACAGAGAGCGCAGCCCGCCAGAACGCGCGGTCGTCATCCGCGGCCAACTTCGGCTCCAGCGCGTCAAACAGTATCGTCTCGTCGTCGGCGGCTTTCACGGCCCCATTTTACAACATGCGGGCCGCGAGCGACTCAAGTCCTGCATCTTCCCGGCCGTCCACGCCGCGCGCTCGTGGTACGATTCCGCGCATGAAGTCTCCTGCTACGGAGTCGTAAATATGATCCGTCAGATCGTGCCGCTGTTCTTCACTCTCGATATCCCCGGCACCCTTGCGTATTACGAGTCCAAGCTTGGCTTCCAGTGTCTGGGCACGTGGCAGGATCCGCCGCAGTACGCCATCGTTGCGCGCGATCAGCACGCGATTCATTTCCGCTGCGCCGAGCCTCCCACCGCCAATCCCGATAAATATGAAGACGAACTGCTCGACGCCTACCTACACGTTGAAAATGCCGACGCGCTGTACGCCGAGTACGCAGCCCGCGGCGTGGAATTCACGCGCAAACTCGGAAACATGCCCTGGAACTCGCGCGAATTTGTAGTGAAAGACTGCGACGGCCGCCTGCTCGCCTTCGGCGCGAGATTGTAGTCTTCACTCGCTCGCCCCGCTGCGCACACCGTACAAACGCGCAAGCCGCAGAGGCCGGTAAGACAATCACATGACTGTCTCTCTATCGGACTTGCTTGATCGGCGGAAGATACTTGCCCAGCGTCTCTGGTTGTCTGGCGATTTCCTGTGGAAGATAAATGCGATAGTTCAACCGGAACAGCCCGCTAGGAGGTGAGGGGAGCCAATTCGTCTCCTTACCCTGCGGCTCCGAATTTTGGATGTAAATGTCCAGCGACCCGTCCTTGCCGTAAACGATTCCCTTGGTGCGATCACCAATCGAGAAGCGGTTGATGGGATTCTTCACCAACTGGAAATCGGAGCCGTACATCGTAATGGACCAAAAACCCAGGGGCAGCGTCGGTGGAATCTCGTCCTTGTCGAAGTGGAGGATGTAGTTGTTCTTGCCGTCTAACAGCTGCGCATCTCCGTCCTCGTAGGTGCTGAAATATTCGGCTTCGTCGCGGTCATGCACGAACAGACCTTCCAGCGCGCCGGCAGCACGATCGAAGTAGTCAAACCCATAATCCCCGGGACGCAAATTATTCCAACGAGTGGGATATGGCGTCCCGCGGAATTTCACCTTCCACTTCATGATCACCGGTCCATCGGCAGCTGCGCGGGCAAGTCCTGTATGCGAAGCTTCATCCAGCTTTGACGCGTCGAAGGGCTTCCCAACGTCTATGTTTCCCCGCCGCAGCAGCACCACTGCCGCCTCGTGCGCCGCGGGAGGTGGATCGAATGCGAGCAGATCCGCAAGCGTCTGGTAAAAGGCAAGATCCCCCTGGTAATCAGGAATTTTGGGAAGTTTGGGAATCGCGGCGATGCCAAATTTCTTGGCATCGCCCCAGTTGCCTAGAGAAGTAATGTGAAATTCTTCCTGCAGCGCATTCACCGCTTTCAGATCGGTGGGATCATTGGGCAGCACTCCAATGCGAATAGCAAACATGGCGCTGTCGTTCGGCATCCGATGTTCGATGACGCCCTCGGGAAGCGCACCTTTCCAATGGGGGCCAACGAAGGCGTGGTTGCCGCCTTTGCCGCTCGTCGCGCGTGTGCCAATGTAAAAAATATTGTTGGTATAGCAATCGGCGACTTCCACGGACCAGTAACGATCGAGAATGTCGGGAGCGGAGAGGATCATTGGCTCCTCGCCGAATTCCAAAAGGGCGCCGCTGTAAACGGTGTCGTTGTTCGGTGTATAAGGCATCACATCGGCCGCCGTCGCCAACGTTTTCATATGGCCGATCTGATTGATGGGAGCTGCGGGCGCGAATTTCTTGGCCTTTTCCAGAGCCGCGGGATCCTGCCGCAGCTTTCGCTCCCGCTCAAAAATGACGAGCGGCAGCCCGAATACATAATTTTGTACACCCACCGAGTACGTCCATTTTTCCTCAGATTCTGCGTCCTTCTTGCGGATGGCCTCCTCACTCTGCTTGGATTGCGCCGAAGCGCAAAGCGGCGTGGCCAGCGAAGCGCCGGCAATGCCGGCAATCAGCCAGAGCGAGAGCGGAGCCATGTGACACCACCTTTCAGTTAGTCAGCGACTGAAGCAAAACGCACGTCAGAGAGTTTTCGAAAACGGGGATGGACCGCTGGGTCGGCTCAACCGCCGCCAGTATAGCAATCGAAAATCGTTGCCTCAAGTCCTGATTAAACCCGTGATAACGCGCGCCGTCACAGGAACCGAAAGCTGAGTTATTTGTCGCTGGAAGCGTTAAACGACGCGTTCAGCTTTTCCACTTCGCTCCAGTTCTTTTCCACCAACGCCACATTAGCCGGGTTTACTACGCCTTGCATCTGCGATGCGTCCTTCAGTTGCCCAGCCTTTTTCATGGAGACGATTACGACTGCCTCCATATAGGCGTACAGGGCCACCAGGTATTCCCGCGTAGCAAACCCGTTCTTCTTGATAATCGCGGCGCCTTCCGGGAATTTTGTGTCGAGCAGCTTCACTTGCGCAGAGAGCGGCACTGAGTCGCCGGACTGATTCGCGTCCAGCTCTTTCGCCGCCTGCGGATTCTTGTCCTGCCATTCTTTCAGCTCTTTTGTGGCAACGGCCAGCCGCTGAATCTTGTCCATGCTAAGAACGTAGGCTGAGTATTCCTTCTGATCCGGACTGTCAGCCGGCTTTTTCTCCTGCCTCGCCAAGACGCTTGTCGCCGACAGGGAAAGCACCAGCAAAACCGCCAAACTTGAATGGGCCGCAGCTCGAGTGAGTGAACGCAAAGGGTTATCCTCCAGAGAATTAACCACGCAAGACTGCGGCAATATATCACCGGCGTGATTCACTACCAATCGAAACGCAGCCGGAAGTTTCTATCTCCGTGCGCAGCTTACTTCCCGCCTGTGCCCGTTTACAGCAACGCGACCCTGCGCCGCAGGTAATACAAAGCGATGCCGCTGCACAGCACAATTCCCACCACCAGCAGCTGACCGGGATAAGCCCTCCACTCGCGCATCGTGGCCAGCACTACCAGCAGTGATCCAGCAAAAAATGCCACGCAAACAGCGCTCATGCCCCACGTTCCACCCGGCACGCGGAAGCCGCGCGGCGCGTCTGGGCGGCGCACGCGCAAAATAATCAGCGCCAGAAACTCCAGCACCAGCGCCGGTGTGTACAGCAGGCACGTAATGATCGCCAGGGTCCCGAAAGGAAGCGCCGCGAACACCGCCGTGATCCCGCAAAATATCAGAATCGCTACTTTCGGAACACCCGTCTCGGGTGAAACGTTTGCGAGCGGCCGTGGCAGCCAGCCGTCCCGCGCCAGCACAAATGGCAGCCGCGAAACGTACAGCAGTTGCGCGTTGAACAGGCCCCACATGGAAACAACTCCTGCCGCGGCAACCACGGCACCCAGCCACGGCCCTCCGATCATCCGCGAAATCACGGGCCAGCCTGAATCGGTGCTCCAGATCGCTGCGCTGCTTGTGACGCTCAGGCCCGCGAGCACCGGCAGCAGGTAGCACAGCACCAATGCCAGCAGCGCTCCGCCCAGCGCAATCGGGTAGTTGCGCTGCGGCCGGTCAACTTCCGCGGCGAACGTCGAGACGTTGTCCCATCCCGAAAAATTGAACGATATGAGCGAAATACCCAGCAGCAGCGCGCTGGGATTACTCGTCGCCAGGTCGCGCGTCACGATGCCCACCACATCGTGCGCCGCAGGACCGCGCACCAGCCATGTGACCACCAGCAGCGCGAACGCGCCCAGCACGAAACCGCCGCTGAGCTTCGACGAGCTGCCTACATCGCGCGCCCCGCGCAAATTCACCGCCATCGCAGACAAGATGAACCCCGCGGCCACTGCCCAGCGAACCAACCAGAGCGCGCCCGGATGCATTGCGTTCGCACCCGGTGCCAGCGCCGGAATAAAAAATGAAAGATAGCTGACGAACAGCACCGGAAAGCTGGCCATCAGACCGATGGAATATCCCATCGTCCACCAGGCCTCTTGCACGCCCCAGAACGCGCCCATCGTCTCGCGCACCCACACGTAATAGCCGCCTTCTTCCGGCATCAGCGTGGAAAGTTCCGCCACCATCAGCGCCATCGGCAGGCTCCAGAAAATCGGCGCGGTCAGAATTAGCACCACGGCCCAGCCGGGCCCCACGGCGGCAGGCAGCGGCTCCAGCCCGAATGGCCCTCCACAAGTAGTGAAAAACGCCACAGCCATCAATCCGAATAGCCCCAAGCGGCGTTCACGCGGCAAATGAATGAACGCCGAACTGACGCTCGGTTCAACGAAGTGTTCTGGGGTTGTGTTTTCAGAATCTATGGCGGGATCACCTGCGCTGCACGATACAAGGAAACTTACAGGTCGGCAAAGCATTTGCATCTCGCTGCGACTTTGCCTTTGTAGCGGCGGACTTCAGTCCGCCATCCTTCTTCGGCATGTTCCCTCTACGCCGTCGTCTCCCCTCTCCGCCGCAGACCCGAATTTTTCAGGCTGTTAATTTTGACAATTGACCCTGGCCCGGGCCGGCAATATTTTCAGCGCGCAGCATCACTCTGCAAGGAGAACCATGAGAAGCCTCATCGGAAAGTTCGCGCTACTCGCCCTGGTCGCATCGACGGTTGGCGTAATCTCCGCCAGCGCTCAGGTCACCACGCAACTCACCTTCAAGGTGTCGCAATCGTTCGTGGTTGTTAACACCTCTCTGCCAGCCGGCACCTACATCATCAGACCGGTATCGGGCACCGATCAATCAGTCGTAGAGATAGCGAGCGCCACGGGAAAGCCCTCGGTGATGGCGGAAGTAGAGCTGGTCTCGCCGCCCAAGGGCCAAACGGCAAGCCAACTCGTCTTCAATAAGTACAAAGGCGTGCTGGCGCTAACGCAGATCTTTCCAGGTGGCCAGGTACAGGGGTATCAGGTGAGTCCTGGGCAGCTTGAGAAAATGGCCGCGAAGACCGAGAAACCAACGAAACAAACGGTTGCCGCTACCACGAAGTAACGCGAACTACTAAAAGGTTGCACACGATTTTCTGCAGCCGTGCGCTGAATTGTGTTTGCCGGCGCCGAATTCAATTCGACACACTACGCTTCACTTCAGAAGCTAGTCGTCCGTGCGTGCGCGCCTCAGCGACGGAACCCTCCGCCACCGCCGTGGAATCCGCCGAACCCTCCACCGCCGCCACCCCAGCCGCCGTGAAAACTTCCGTCGCCAAATCCGCTGCTGCGGTCCAACCCGCCGCCGCCCCACCCGCCGCTGTGGTCGCTGAATCCGCCGCCGCCGGAACCGCCGCCCCAGCCGCCGGATTTAAAACTGTCCCACCGCTGTGAACCCTGATCGCGCGCGGCCGCCTGGTCGTTCCATGAAGAATCTGACTTCGAGGCATTGCTCCAGCCGCTGCCGGAATTTTCCTGCCAGCCCGATGACGGCGTGCCTTTGTACACGTTGCCATCGTGGGTCGCGTAGACATTGTTGTTGCTGTACCCGACGCCGTTCCCCGTGTGCGTGTTGTATGCGAACCCGCGATTCGCCGTGGCGTACGAGCCGCTGTAAGCATTGCCGGCAACTCCGTGCGCGCCGCCTGCCACCACTCCCGTATTCGGGTTGTATGCGGCGCCGCGGCTGCCCGCTGCGTAGTTTCCCGTGTACGCGTTGTAGTTGTAGCCTCTGCCGCCCACGCCAGACGCGCCGGTGACGGGATTGTAAAAACTTCCCCGCGTTCCCTCCCCGATATTTCCAGTGTAAGGATTCGCCCACGCCGCGTGTGTTCCGCTGTAAGCTGCATTGCCCCAGTGCCCGTAGAAGTTCGCAGAAGCCACTCCGCCGTAAGCGCCCCATCCCCACGCCGGCGCCACCGGACCCCAGCCGTACCAGCCCACTGGCCCCCACCAGGGACTGCACGCAGCGCCCACCGCCATTCCCAGGCCAAATCCCAGCGCCCAGCCTCCCGCAGCGCTCCAACCGAATGACGCGCCCACGCCGTACGTTACCGGCGCCGGGATCCACATGTCCGTGGTAACGAACGGCGAGTACACATATCCCGTCCCGTACACCACCACGCCGTCCGCGGAGACTACCGTGCCGTAATAACCCGGCGTGTACCCCACATACACAAAGCTCGGCGTGTAGCCGTACACC
Organism: uncultured Acidobacteriota bacterium; assembly: GCA_963748395.1. Taxonomy (GTDB): domain Bacteria; phylum Acidobacteriota; class Terriglobia; order Acidiferrales; family UBA7541; genus Palsa-295. The sequence goes on from CAVVIP010000004.1 coordinate 299,649, forward strand.
TGCGCGTAGGTGACGTAATAAATCGGCGAGCTGGGCGGAATCGTGTAAATTGCCGGAGCGACGCTGGTTGCCACCACCCACGGGCCGTTCGCCGAAATTCCCGTGAACCACACGCCACCCTGGCAGGAATAGTAGGACGTCCCCGAAACCATCACCACCGGCGTCGTGGAATTCACGGCGTACTGCAACGAAGTGCCGGTCACCGGCTGAAATTGCGGTTCCCCAACGTAATTAAGCGTCAATTTCGCTTTCGCGCGATTGATCGTCGCCGTCTGCGGAATCTGATTGGCGATCAAAGCCTCTTTTGCCTGCGGCGTTCCGGGAATGGAGACCAGCACGCTGGCCTTCGGGCTGTACGGTGGAATTTTGGCGAAGTCGGCGGGAAGACTGCTGGCGGCGATATAGCTCCACGGCCCATTCTGCAGATTCGTGGATGAGAACCAGCGCCCCGCGACAAGTAGATAATACGCAGCGTTGACCACATCCTGAAAAATATCGTCGCCGGAATTGATGACGTACATCAGGCTCGTCCCGGCAATCGGTGTGAATTCCGGCTGGCCTGAAGTCAGAATCAATTCCGCCGGCGTGGTGCTCACGTACACTTGCGGCGCCTGGAAATTGGCGAACGCTTCGTTCAGCGATTGCTCGGGATTCCCCAGCACTTGATTCTCGTTTGCCTGCACTGCCGCTTGTTTGATTTTATCCAGATCTTTTGTTGGATCGCGCTTGGCCATCAGCCAATCGCCCTGGAAAGTCTGCGATTGCACCCAGCCATCCATCAACGCCAGGTAATACATGTTCTTGCTGGAATCGAACAAAATCAGCGCGCGTGTGTTGATGATTTTTTGCAGTCCGTGTCCTTCGTCCTTCATCACCGGTTGCCCGTCAATCAGCGCCAGCACCGCGGGAGCCGTGCTGAAAAATATCGCCGGCGGATTATTTTGCACCGTTACTTTTTGCTGTTTTTCCGCTACAGACGTAACCGCCAGGCTGGATTGCAATTCATCCAGCGGCACACTCTGCGTCCAGGTCATGTCCTTCTTGAACGCGCCAGAATACGCCGCGCCATTATTGGCAATGGTGGGGAAATTCTGCTTGGTCAATTGGAAGTCTTCCAGCGTCACCACGCGATTCACCTTATCCACTTCCGTGCGCGCCGTGTACCAGATCACCCCGAAATCAGTTTTGTCCGTCCCCGTGCGTATGATTACCGCGGAATATGCGTCCAGCTTATTTCCCGTCCAATCGCTCAGCTCCGGCTGATACACCGAAATCTTTGCGCCTTGATAGGTGATATTGCGCGGCCACGGGTCGCCCCCCGGCGGCACTTTCGCTGCGGTAGCAGGAGTCTTCGCCGCAGGCGTAGCAGCAGACGTTGTGGCGGGCGTGGTGGCGGGCGTCGTAGCGGGCTTTGTGGCCTGCGTTGTGGCAGGCGCTGCAGCAGTCGCCGCCTGGGGCAGCGCCACGCCCGGCGATGCCAGCACCACGCACACCACCAGCAGCAGCGCGATCAACGGTTTCACTCGCGTGTAGCATCTCATGTTGCCCAACCTCCCCTGTCGCTCAGTGCATGCTGCGCTTCACACCAATGATGGTACCGGTCTGCGAGCCCACAAATTATTAGCACACTCCCCTCCCTCCCCCAAAATTGTAAAAATTAACAGGTTAGAAAATTGCTTCCCACAATAGTCTCTACACGCACGCGGGTCCGCCACTTTTCCGACCAGGCGGCCGCCTGTCTAGCTGAACGTAACGAGAGCTACTGGAGGTTATGTATGAAGGACCGGGTTGCGGTGTGATCGCGGCGCCAGATTGACAATCTTTTCCAGCCTTTCGCAGGGTATTGCGCGGCTCATACGGGAACAGGATGTTCTATTGCTCCACGAACCATCTGACTAAGGCTCGTAAGGCTGTACGGTTTTTGCAGGATCGCTCCGCCTTTATCCAACATCGAAGTCAGCGCTTTCGCTTTGGGCGTGTAGCCTGTGGTGAAGATCACCCTAACGCCGGGTTTCAAAGCAGACATCTCCAAGTATGCTTCCGGGCCGCTGAGCACTGGCATCACCACATCCATCACCACCAATTCGATCTGCTTGGCATTCACCGTGAAGATTTCGAGCGCATTCGCACCGTCCGACGCCACCAGAACGCGATAGCCCAGCGCCTCCAACATCTCTCGCGCTGTTTCTCGAAGTCCGTCGTGATCCTCCACCAATAGAATTGTTTCAGTGCCCCTCGGACGCTCTACATCATCTCTGGTTTCGCGATGCTCATGCCTCCCTGTGCTCACCGGAAGGTACACTCGGAACGAGGACCCCATTCCGGGCTTACTTTCGGCGAAGACAAAGCCTCCATGCTGTTTTACGATTCCATACACCGTAGCCAAGCCCAGTCCAGTTCCTTCCCCCATTACTTTCGTGCTGAAAAATGGTTCGAAGATGTGCTCCATCGTCTCTGAATCGATCCCGATGCCCGTGTCAGACACCCTCAGCAGAACGTAACTCCCCGGCGGCTCAACGCAATGCTCGCGGCAGAAGTCAGAATCAAGTTCCACATTCTGGGTTTCAATTACCAGTTCTCCTCCGCGATCCATGGCGTCGCGTGCGTTCAGGCAAAGATTCATCAGCACCTGTTCGACCTGGGTAGGATCAGCAAGCGTGACGCTAAGGTCCGGCGCGGCGAGAATCCGAACCTTGATGCCCTCGCCAATTAATCTGCTGAGCAGGCTCATTTCCTCTTCGATGAGCACGTTGAGATTGATCTTGCGAGGCTGCAGCGATCGTCCTCCCGCGAACGTCAGGAGCTTGGCCGTCAGTTTCCCAGCTCGCAACGATTGATCGCGAATCTTCTGAAACCGGTCGCGTGAACCGGACTCTGGATTTGACTGCTCAAAACCCATTTCGGCCCAGCCCAGGATTGCGCCGATCATGTTGTTGAAGTCATGGGCAATTCCGCCCAACAGCCTTCCAATCGCTTCATATCTTTCGAGTTGTTGTACACGCCGGTCCAAACGCTTGCGCTCTTTGCGTTCAGCCGCATCTTGCAGCTCGCGCTGCACAGCCGGAACGAGCCGTTTGAGATTGCTCTTCATGACGTAGTCCTGCGCGCCATGCCTCATTGCGTCGGTCGCTGCTTCTTCGCCGATGGTTCCGGAAACGAAAATGAATGGAACTTCCGAATCCGCCGCTCTCACGGCTGTAAGCGCTGCCGCGCCCGAGAAGTGCGGCATGGTGTGGTCGGAGATAACCAGATCCCATTTCTGCCCGAGAGCCTTCGCCAGACTGTTCGCCGATTCCACTCGCTCGGACTTGATCTCGTATCCGGCCTGCCCAAGTAGTAGCAGCAGCAGCGCCGCGTCGTCTTCCGAATCCTCAACGATTAGTAATCGAATAGCGCCTGGCATCTAGAGTCTCCCCGGCGCCGGCTCGTTCAGCACCAGCCAATACAATCCGAGTTGTGTGGCTGCGGCGACGAACTGGTCGAAGTCCACGGGTTTGCGAACATAACTGTTTGCGCCCAAGCCATAACCGTTCACGCGGTCCTGTTCCTCGTTGGACGACGTGAGAATCACCACCGGAAGTAATCTTGTTCGCTCATCGGCGCGTAGGCGCCGCAGCACTCCCAGGCCGTCCAGCTTCGGCAGCTTCAAATCGAGCAGAACAACCTGGGGCATGTCATTGGTGTCGCGGCCCGCGTTGGCGCCTTCCCCGAAGAGATAGTCCAAGGCTTGCACTCCGTCACGCGCCACCACAATATCGTTTACAACCTTGCTTTTTTTCAGCGCTCGCACCGTGAGGGCTTCATCATCCGGATTGTCTTCTACCAGCATGATCACTTTGTTTATCAAGGCTTACTCCTTAGCTGACCGCTCCAGTCAACGTGAAATAAAAAGTTGCCCCCCGGTCAATGGCGCTTTCCGCCCAGATGCGTCCGCGATGCCGGTGCACGATGCGTTGCACCGTGGCCAGGCCCACGCCCGTGCCGGGAAATTCGCTCATCGAATGCAGCCGCTGGAAAGCCCCGAACAGCCGGTCGGCATAGGCAGGGTCAAAGCCCGCGCCGTCGTCTCGAACGAAGAAAGCCAGCGTGCCCCCGGCGAGCGCCTGCCCGAATTCAATGTGCGCCAAGGGACGCTTCGAAGTAAATTTCCACGCATTGCCGAGCAAGTTTTCCAGTGCGATTCGCACCAGACTCCGGTCCGCCATCGCTTCCAGCCCCGTCTCGATTCGCAGTTCGATCTGACGTTCGGGCTGAGCCGCTTGCAGGTCGTTGGCGATCGAATGTGCCAGCGCGCTGATATCGAGACTCTGGACGCGCATCGAGGTACGGGATATTCGTGAAAGATTCAGAAGATCGTCGATCAGCAAACCCATTCTTTGCGTCGCGGCACGAATGCGATTCAGATGGCTCTTGTCCTCTTCATTCAGCTTGTCCGCGCAATCTTCCAGCAGCGCATGACTGAATCCGTCAATCGTTCGCAGCGGCGCGCGTAAGTCATGCGAAACCGAATAGCTGAACGATTCCAGTTCATTGTTGGCGATCGTGAGTTCGGCGTTCGCTTGCGCCAGCTTCGCTTGCTGGCGTTCGCCCTCCTCTCTGGACATCTTCCGTTCCGTAATGTCCCGCGTCACCTTTCCGAAGCCTCGCAGGCGGCCGCTCTCGTCGCAGAGCGCGGTAATCACCACGTTGGCCCAGAAATACGAGCCGTCCTTCCGCACGCGCCAACCTTCTTCTTCAAAGCGTCCCTGCTCTCTAGCTATCCTCAGTTCCAGAGCTGGCTTGTCTTCCGCCAAAGCCGCCGGCGTATAAAACCTGGAGAAGTGTTCGCCGATGATTTCCTCGGCGCGATATCCCTTGATGCGCTCCGCCCCGTCGTTCCAGGTAGTCACGCGGCCTTCCGGGTCAAGCATCAGGATCGCGTAGTCTTTCACCCCAGTGACCAACATTCGTAGTTTTTCGTCGCTCTGTCGCAAGGCCTCTGCTGCCTGCTTACGTTCGCTGATGTCTCGTATCGCGCTTGAGACCAGAACACCCTCCTCGGTCTCCAGGGGACTCAGGCTGATCTCCACGGGAAATTCCGTACCATCCTTGCGCAGCGCATAAAGCTCAAGCCCGGCTCCCATGGATCGGATCTTGGGATCGTGGAAGAACCCACTCCGGTGGCTGGGGTGCCTGCCCCGAAACCTCACCGGCAGCAACATCTCCACTTTCTGATCGAGTACTTCGCTGCGCTGGTAGCCGAACATCCTTTCCGTTTGCGCGTTGACAAAGACGATCTTCCCTTCTCTGTCGGTGATTACCATCGCGTCGGGAGCAGTTTCGACAAAGCTTTGAAATTTTCGCTTTTCGCGCTCTACGCTCGCTGTGTCGTGGTTGCTCATGACTGTCCCTGATGATTGCGAAGCTTCCTGTCAGAACACGGAGTTCGGCCGGAGCCGTTACGAGAGGGTAAAGTCAGAAAATTACAATTCTGGAAGGGATCTTCAGTTTGACCTCATCCCACGCGAAGTCAAGGTCCGTCGATCGAGTCATCGCGCCTGAGTTACCCTATGCGTCGCTTAGGAACGCTTCAAACCGACACCTACCGTACGTGTGCGCCACTTATCCAGGCGCCTGACGCGGCTGGGGGACAATTCGGCACCAGCCCAAGTTGCTCGCTACGCATCTACTTGGAACCGCGTGGATTCTCCAGCCAATGAATAAACCGGAAGATATACGCCATGTTCGACAGGCACCATTTGATGCCTTTTTTCGCGTCAGCGTCTCCCAACTCTTCGGCCCTCTCGAAAAACGGCAGCGCTTTGCGATATTTTCCCATCGTCGCTAAGCACGCTGCTTTGTTGCACCAGGCCCATGCAAAATCTGGCGCGAGGCCGATCGTGCGGTCATTGCAAACGAGCGCCTCCGCGTATCTTTTCAGGTCAATCAGCGCCACTCCCTTGTTGTACCAGCCGATATAATCGTCCGGTTCGAGCTCGATCAGTCGGTCAAAGCACACAATCGCTTCGGCGGGCCGCTTCAATTCACGCAACGCCCTGCCCTTTCGCAACCACAACGACGGCTTATCCGGCTCCAGCTCCAGAGCCTTCTCGCTGTGGAACAAGGCCTCATCGAATTTTCCCAATTCGAAAAATGTTTCGCAAAGCGCCTCGCTGGCGGCGCGATTCCCCAGCCGGAAGGCTTCGCTGAATGCGTCGTTCGACTCCTGCATGCGTCTCATCCGCAGCAGCGCCACGCCTTTGTTGAACCATGCCTCACGGTTCTCGGCATTCAGCGCCACCGTACGCTCGCACGAAACTAACGCTTCCTCGTTCCGATGCAAACAAAGCAGGGCGACGCCTCTCTTGAACCATGCTTGGTCCGAGCGCGGGTTCAATACCAGCGCGGAGTTGGCCGCTTCGATGGCTTCCTCGTACCTGTCCAGATTAAGTAGCGCCTGCGCTTTGTTCAGCCAGCCGATGCTCGCAGTTGGCGCCAGTTCGATCGCGCGCTCGTAGCACGAGAGAGACTTCTCCGTCTGGCCGAGCATCCCCAGGCACGCTCCTTTTCCCGTCCAAGCTTGCACGTTGTCTTCTTCCATCTCGATGGCATGCTCGAAACACACCAGCGCCGCCGCATACTGCCGCGCAGACGCTTCCGCCATCGCCTTCCGTATCCATTCCGCCGCGTTCATCGCGCGCGATCATAGGCCACGTCCCGCGCCCCGCGCAATATTCCTCGACTTGCAGTCTTTTTCTGATGAATGTGATCCGGTGGGCAAAAAAAAACGGGAGGGAAGCTGGGCTTCCCTCCCGTCAAAATCAAACCGCTGACTACTGCAGAGCCGTCAGACCTTCGCACTTCGTGTCTGTCGCAGGATCCGCGCCGCCCGCTGGATCGAAGCGGACCACACCGGATTCGTCGGAGCAGAACGTGCGCTGACCAGTCGTTCCCACTGTTACCGGAACGGCCGCAGCTTCAAACGAGGTGTTCGGGTTGGTTGCAGTTGCCGCACCGCCCGCACCAGTCGCCGTCAGTTTGTAACCGCTCTTGATGCCGGTAACGGTGATGATCGGGTCGAGAATGCAAGCCGTGGTCGATGAAGCGGTGCAAGGAAGCGCTCCGCCCAAATTGCCGATCGCTGCCGCAAATCCCACGCCCCACGTCGAGGAGTAAGAAACCTCGGCGGTGACGATGGAGCGCACCGAGCCGACTGCCGACGCTTCGTTAGCCGCAATGCGGGCGCGAAGCAAGTTCGGAATTGCGATGGCCGCGATGATCAAAATAATCGCCACGACGATCAGCAACTCAATCAACGAAAAACCCTTCTGATTCCTCTTCATTAAGTCTCCTAGGAGCCTTGGCTCCGAAATATCGGTCATACGCCCTGGCGGGGTACATCAAGCATACAGCACGACCAGCGCCATAATGAAACGTCTCGATAACCGTAGTGGCACATTCCTTAGATCCCGCTGATTCATAAGGGGATGCCCAGCGCTATACTACCAATCCGCCCGCTCCCTTCTCGCCACAAAACCAGAGATTCTCACAAAGTGACGCAATTCGCCCATCGGTAATAACATTAATTGTTAGTTGAAAAGTTGATTAGCCCCCGCAAATGCCTTCCCAGCGGCTCGCCGCTGGCTTAGCAGCAGAAACGCTCTCTGCATCGCAAACGTCCCCTCCGGCCCATTTTCTGCTCGCTGGAGAGCAAAACTCTCACAGCCAGCGCCTGGGAAACAGCCTCGCCGGCACAGCGAAGTTCCACTTCATATAGACGAAGCGCCGCATCACGAGTTAGCAGGCACCCTGGCAGGAAGCGAAATGGAGGCGCGCTCTGCGCCCCCACCCCGCTCGGACTTAGTTGACCTTCTTCACTTCGGGGATCTTCCACGAACCGTCCAGAATGCTCGGGTCCTTTTCCTTGGGCCAGTACAAGCGCATCATCAACACAAAATCATCCTTCGGCGCGGGCAGCCAGTTCGATTCCTTCGCTTTGCCCGGCGAATCGGCCTGGATGTAAAGGTCGGTCGAACCGTCTGCGTTGGCCTTAAGCGAATTGCGCGCGCTGATGGAGTAGCGGTTGATCGGGTTGGCGACGAAAAAGTATTGTGCGTTGTACATCGTCACCGACCAGAAGCCGTCCACCGGCGGCAGCTGACCTTTGTCGAAATGCAGCACGTATTTATTCGCGCCATTATATTTTTCCACGATTTTCGGGCCTTCCGACGTGGGATATACGGCGTCTTGAGGCCGATTGGCACCCAATCCGTACCAGGTGACCGTCGCGCGCTGAATATAGTTCGTGCCGTAGAGGCCGGTTTTAGTGGTAAAAACCCAGCCATTTTCGAGTTTCGCGTCTCCCGCAGCGATGCCTTCTTTGAACCATGCCGCGATTCGATCCTGTGCAATCTTGGGAGACTTCGCGATCCCGGCAGCCGTGCTGGGGTCAAGCTTGGAGGCGTCAAAATCCTGTCCCGGCACGATCCCGATCTTCGCAAGCTTGGCCACCATCGGAGCGTCTTCTACTGTCGGCGGGTTCGTCTTCAGCAGTTCGGCGAAATGCTTGAAGTACGAAGCCCCGTCCATCGCATTGAGTTGGTCGCGCACAGCAATCTTCTTGTCAATGGATGAATCAACTGTTCCGGCCGGCGGTGTGTATGCCTTTCCGTAAGACGACAGCGGCACTGCACTCATTTGGTCCTGCAGCGCGTGCACAGCTTTGTAATCTTCCGGCGTTCCCGTGCAATAGATGCGACCAAGTATCCAGACCATCCCGGTCGGTGATTTGTATTCCGTCACGCCGGCCGGCAGCGTTCCGCTCCAACCCGGCCCCGTGATCGCGTATTTCTGCGCCGCGGTCCCCGTGGTCCGCTTTCCCGGAACCTGAAACACATCCGTCCAGCCGTCCAGCATCGGGAACAGCGCATATCGTCCCTTCATATCCGGAATGCTGATGACCCACGGCTCCTTGGACACGTCCAGCCAGATCATGGTGTACAGCGTGTCAGCGTTCGGCGCGGTCACCGCGTTGAACGACGCGTTTGGATATTCGCGCAACTTGGCGAACTGGCCCATTGGCGCGGACGTCCCTTCAGGGCTTACAACGTTCGTCGTGACCCGTCGCGTCAAATCCATCGTCATCAAAGGATAGGCGTAAATGTAAGCGTCTTTGGCGGTCTCAAACGCCTCCAGCTCTTTGGCGTCCTGCTCAACTTTTGACCCACCGCCGCAGCCTGCAATCAATAAACACAGCAGTGTTGAAGCAATAACACGAGGCGCAATTCTTTTCATACATCCCTCCAGCAAATTTTCGCGCGAAATCCCGAGCATGATCATGTGGCGAGGGGATGGCGATGCTTCAAACCTATACTCGCTCCAGGCACGACAACATTGTCAAAATTACCAATCCGCAGCGCCCGACCAACGCCGTTAGCACAGAAGTGAAGTTCTACTTCACATTGACGGTAACGCGACGCACAGCAGTGCTGAGCAACGATTCGTCCAGGGAGAGCTGCAGCGCGCGAAGAAGCCGGCTTCGATTCGCGGGCTGAATCGCAATCACAATCACGAACTGAAGAATCTTTTCAAGGGTGCTGCCACCGTGGCCGCTGCCAAGGCTGGCCCGTTCAAAGAGTTTTACGATGCGCTGGTGGCCAAGGGAATCCGGCCGGAGATGGCGCGGCTGACGTTGGCGCGCAAGATGGCGGCCATCACCTTGCTCGTCTGGAAGAAAGGAGTGCGCTTCGACGCCCAACATCTGAAACCACAAACAGCTTGAATGTCTCCAGCCGATCCGTTCCATCCTGGAATTTCTTCCGGTGGTGGCCAGTCGGGTTCTGGAGACATTCGGGTTCGAGGGCGAGTCTCAGCTGATTAGTTAGGCGCGGCGTGCCTCGGGCACTCCGGGTCTCTCACGCGACCCTAGGCCCCCTCGGACAACCCGAAAAAGCTATGGGCCACGAGTCCCGGATAGAACTATGGTCGCCACATTTGACCGCCGTTCTGCTTTGCTGGTTTCGGAACTGACAGGCTTCGTCGCGAACAAGCGATGAAAACCGCTGGCAAGAAAGACCAAAAGCGCTGCCTGCATGAAGCAGCGTCCCGAGATCACGGAACGGAAGGCAGCAACAATCCTGCTCAAACGAGGTGGGCTGGACGGCAAGAAAAAATCCGGCCACAGGAAAGCTGTTTTTTCTTGACTCCTTTTATAGAACTAATCAGGCATTGGGCACAAAGCTTTGCTGTGAATAAACACCACCTGCCCCGTTGATATATTCTGCTCTCATGGACCGACCCATAAAATGGCGATATGTGTTGCCATCCATTCATCTCTTCGCCTGCGTCACGAGCTACATCGGTCTACTGATACCCCAACTTCAATTCGTCGGGATACTGTTTACGTACGTTCTCGTGGCCGACCTTCCGATTTCCCTCCCTGCGTACTTTCTAGGGTGGAAATATCCGGCGCTCTCCGCGACATGGGTTTTTGTGGCGGGCACTCTTTGGTGGTATCTACTCGGCCGAGCCGTGCAAGCTGTGTTCTTGTGGTTCGCGCATCGAAATGACCCCCCGCCCACGCTAACGGGGATAAGCGACGGCTGATACCACTTGTACGGTAACGCGACGCAATATAAAAGGGCGCCCCGATTGGAGTAGGTTTTGAGTGTTCGGCTCGAACCTAGCTCAGAAAGGAGCGCCCTCTATGGATAGCGTGAAGTATATCGGGATGGATGTGCACAAGGAAGCGATCTCCGTCGCAGTTCTAAACACCTCGGGCAAGCTGGTGATGGAGTGCACGATTGAAACCAAGGCCAGCACCATTCTGGATTTTTTCAAAGGCCTGCGCGGAAGTTTGCATGTGACTTTCGAAGAAGGTACCTGGGCCGCCTGGTTGTATGACCTGATCAAGCCGCACGTAGCCGAGCTGGTGGTGTGTAATCCCCGCCGCAATGCTTTGCTCAAAGAAGGCAGCAAAAGCGACCGCATCGATGCGCGCAAGCTGGCTGAGTTGCTGCGTTCGAACATGGTGCGCTCGGTGTATCACGGAGAGAATGGCGTGCGCACGCTGCGCGAGCTGGCGCGTCTGACTTTGGCGCGCAAGATGGCGGCCATCACCTTGCTCGTCTGGAAGAAAGGAGTGCGCTTCGACGCCCGACATCTGAAACCACAAACAGCTTGAATGTCTCCAGCCAATCCGTTCCATCCTGGAATTTCTTCCGGCGGTGGCCAGTCGGGTTCTGGAGACATTCGGGTTCGAGGGCGAGTCTCAGCTGATTAGTTAGGCGCGGCGTGCCTCGGGCAGGCCGAGTCTCTCACGCGACCCTAGTCCCCCTCGGACAACCCGAAAAAGCTATGGGCCACGAGTCCCCGATAGAACCATGGTTGGCACCTGACAACCGTGCTGCTTGTGGTCTCCGAACCGACTGGCTTCGTCGCGCAGAAACGATGAAAACCGCTGGCAGAGAAAACCAGAAGCGCTGCCTGCATGAAGCAGCGTCCCGAGATCGCGGAACGGAAGGCAGCAACAATCCTGCTCAAACGAGGTGGGCTGGACGGCAAGAAAAAATCCGGCCACAGGAAAGCTGTTTTTTCTTGACTCCTTTTATAGAGCTAATCAGGCGTTAGAAGGGTCACAGACACGGGATCTTCGGCAACATGCGACGCGATTGCAATGAGGCAGGCCAGAGTTCCGGCAACTAAGAGGTTTGTGCCCGTCAACCACCAGTCATCACTAGCGCCATTAGCGTGCGGATGTGCGCGTGATCCTAATCGCGGATTATGGATTCATCCAAAGTTTAAAGCTTTGAAGTCGGGCTCTGACTATGGTCGTAGGCGGTTGTACATTTACGATTACAATTCCCACTTGTTTGAAACCGTCCCCCGCTGCCGTGAAATCGACAGGATGGATCGCGGGAGGGATCGTGGCATTCAATTCCCCTCGTTGCACTGCGTGGCCGACTTGCAGCGAGGCCTCCCCGAACCCAGCAGTGAATGTGCGTCTGACGCGTACGGTTAGCTGGAATGAGGTGCGCTGGGTTTGATAGTTCGCATAACTGGATGTCGGCGGAGCAGGATCGGTCGTATTCGTTGAAGAATTAAGTTGAGGCTGTCCATTAGCGACAAAATGGCACGTCGCTCCGACATTTACCTGATCGCTGGAAAGGTCATCTTGGCTGCCATCCTTGAAGTTTAGGCCGACCGCCCATTTGGCATTAGAAGGAACCTCGGGAGTTGTGGAATTGGTTTGAGTGAAAGCATTCGGTAAGTCAAACATTACTTGAGCAACCAGCGTTTCAGCTCGGCCTATCTGCGGCGGTAAACCAAGGTAAAACGTCCTGGAAGCAGGTATTGGAGGGGCGGGAACGATTAACGGATTGGGGCGCTCCACGCGAACGCTTACACCGCCCGGGTCCCCGGGCGAGTCTTTTTTATAGTCGAGCGGGGAAAGAATGACAGCTGGAAACAAATCGTCGGGATGTCGAGAAACTCCGGCAGCCATCAGCCCTAAGTGCTGCGAGTTAATCTGAGGTAATAGACCGGCATCATCGAACTTCACAAAATATATCGGCAGTGCCGGAAAATCCGTAAGCGGCTTGGGACCACTCATATAACCTCCATCCGCCGGAAATAAGCGAGAGTATATAACATTTAAGCAACTTAGAGGTATCTTCCTCTCTGCCTGCGGACGATAGCAGATCTTCCCTACGGCGACCGGGTAAGGGTTCTGTCGTTCCTAAAGTCCCGATTAACGCGGTGACCTCGATGGGTCGATGCAACACTAAGCTAGAACCCGCCTGGCATTGAAAATAAAACCCAAAATCGCTTGCTAGGTTTAGACCAGCCGGAGCGCTGTCCTGGCCAGGTTTTGCCAGAGCGCATCCAAAGAGGTGGTTCTCCCGCGCATGCAATTTCGAATCAACGCACTGCATGGCGTTGCATCGACCGTTTGAGCCGGCAGCCGTTACCGGGCATGTGAAGTTCTAGTACGCAGGACGGCAGGTTGCCATGCGCGCCCTTAGTACGCTGTGGCAAACCGCCTCTGTCTTTCTCAGATTTTCCTCTGCCTTTCCTCTGTGTTCTCTGTGTTAAATCTTTTGACTTTCCGGGCGCCCATCGACAAGTCCAAAGGGAGGGTGGGATCGTTGACTTTTTCCCCGCACCCTCGCCCCGTTCCCGCATCAAACGCGCAAAAACTATCCCCGAAATTACCGACGGAAGTACAGCTGTACTCTCATAAACACCAATAAAACACGGCCTCAAACTCACCCTCACATGCGCCGCTGCTGCATCTGTACCAGATCCATCCCGCGGTACAGCTGCGCAACCGCGCATCGCATGCTAACGTTGCTGCGGAGCAAAAAAATGCGCGGCGAATTCGATCTCGATCAACGGCCCGCGGTCCCAACCACCCCCAGCCGCGCGAAAATCCTCCGCACATTTCTAATCGGAACACCCAGCCGATTAGAAATCGAGCTAACCCGTTCACAATCAGCGAAAAGTCCGTTTCTAATCGGTACTATTTGTCCTGTTTTTTCGCCAAACACGTCCCGGCCCCACCCCACGACTCAGCTACCCAGATTCGACGCCCACCCGTCCGCCCCCACGCGTCACGCCGCACGGATAGCCGACGATCAATCACTACTCGCGAATCGCCACGCCAACATTTCCCTGTTGCTTTCCCAAAGGAGCTGTGCCATCCTCCTGTTGGATACCCAAATGGCGGCCCTATGAAACAAAAAACCGACGTCCTGCAAGGCACCCTGGCATTGATGGTCCTGAAGACTCTCGACGTCCTGGGCTCGCTGCACGGCTATGGCATCGCGCGGCGCATCGAACAGATCAGCGGAAATCTCCTCGCCGTGAATCAAGGCACGCTCTATCCCGTCCTCTTGAAACTGGAACAGGAAGGCGCAATCGCGTCCGAGTGGGGCGCCTCTGAAAATAATCGCAGGGCGCGCTTCTACCGGCTCACGCGCGAAGGGCGCAAGCAGTTGCAAGTCGAAACGCAGGACTGGGAACAGACCGCGGCGATCATCGGCCGGTTTTTTGAAGCCAAGGCGGAGGATCTACCATGAAATCTCTCAGACGCTTTCTGAAACGTCTCGCCAGCCTGCCGGCACGACGCGCGCAGGACGAGCGATTGCGCGAAGAGATTGAAGAACACATCGCTCTGCAGACCGCCGACAATATTCGCGCCGGTTTATCTCCCGTCGAAGCGCGGCGCCAAGCCCTCCTGAAATTTGGCGGCGTGGAAGCGGTGAAAGAAGAATATCGCGCCGGGCGAGGTCTAATCTTCATCGAGAATATCCTGCAGGACTTCCGCTTCGCCGTCCGCAGCCTGCGCCGCGCCCCCGGACTGACCCTGTTCGTGATCGTGACCCTGGCCCTCGGCATCGGAATGACCTCTGCGACATTCAGCATGGTGGACGCGCTGATTTTCCGCCCGTACCCCGTGCCGCATGCCGGCGGTGTTGTCACGCTGACCGGCACCACCCACGACAGCAAGATCGAGGATTTCTCCTACCGTGAATACGTGGACATCCGCGACAAAACCAAAAGCTACGACGGCGTGATCGCCTACGCCGATATGCAGGCGGTCGGCTTCAGCTCCGAACCCGGCGCAACGCCGCGCATCAAGGGCGGCATGATGGTCTCCGGCAATTTCTTTAATGCGCTGGGTGTTGAGCCGAGTCTCGGGCGCGGCTTTCGTCAAGACGAAGACCAGGTTCCCGGCCGTGACGCAGTAGTCGTGCTCGGCCCGGACTTCTGGCGCCACGAATTCGCGGCCGACCCCGCCGTCATCGGCAAGACCATCCGTCTGAACGGCGCGCCGTTCACCGTGATCGGCGTCGCTCCGGACAGCTTCTCGGGCCTCGGCGTATTCGGCCATCCTGACTTGTACGTGCCGCTCGCCATGGCGCCCGTATTTTCCACCGACCTGCGCAAGAATTTCTTCGAAGACCGCGACGATCGCGAGTTGAACCTGAAAGCGCGCCTGCATCCCGGCACATCTTTGCAGGACGCGCGCAACGAGCTCGCCGTGCTGGCCACAACTTTCGAGCGCGACTATCCCAAGGTCAGTCGCAGCCGCAGCGCCGCCGTTTACACCCAGTTCCAGACGCGCACCATCGAAGATGAAAATTGGAAATTCGGCGTGATCTTCACGATCCTGGCGTTCGCTGTGTTGCTGGTGGCTTGCACCAACGTTGCCGGACTGCTGCTCAGCCGCGCGCGCGAGCGTGCCCGCGAAATCGCGGTGCGCTTGGCTCTTGGCGCCGGCCGCGTGCGGCTTATCCGCCTGCTGCTAACCGAAAGCCTCATCTTCGCAACCCTGGGCGGCCTTGCGGGCATCGCCGTCGGTTACGGCGTCATCGAATGGTTCCACTCGAAAGACACCATCATTTTCGCCACCGAGCTGCCCGTCGCCGTGCCCTTCCAGATGGATAATCGCGTCCTCTTTCTGTGCATCGCTTTGTCCGTCGTCAGCGCGTTCCTGTGCGGCTTGGCTCCGGCGTTGCAAAGCACCCGCGTGGATTTGGTGAACGCGCTGAAATCCGCAGACGTGGACGTTCCCGGACGCAAGCGCCTCTGGGGCCGCAACATGCTGGTCGTCGCGCAGGTTTCCATGTCTCTGATGCTGCTCACCGCCGCGTTCCTGATGGCTCGCGGCTTCGAGCACGATTTGATGCAGGATACCGGCTTCGCCAAAGACCATTTGCTGATGACCAGTTTCGATCCGCGCCTCATTCAATACAATGCCACGCAGACGCAACATTTTTACAAACTGCTCGCCGAACGTATGCGCGAAACTCCTGGCGTGCAGAGCGAGGCCCTCACGCAGAACATTCCGCTCGGCACGGACGACTTTGACGGAGTGGCGTTTGTGCCGGACGGCTTCACCATGCCGCCGGACCGCGCGAATTTCACTTCCTCGATGGATACGGTGGACGAAGGATATTTCCAGACGATGGGAATTACGATGTTGCGCGGCCGCGCGTTTTTGCCGACCGATACCGCCGATGCGCCGCGCGTCGCCATCGTCAACCAGCACTTCGCCAGGCACTATTGGCCCGCAGGCGATGCCGTTGGCAAACGCATACGCCTGGAAGACAGCGCCGGCACGCCCGTCGAGATCGTAGGCGTCGCGCAGACCGTGAAATATCAAAATATGGAAAGCCCCGCGGATTTCCTGTACATGCCGCTGGCGCAGCATCCCGTCGCGCGCATGGTCTTGATGCTGCGCTCCACCGGCGATCCGCTGGAATTAGTGCAGCCCGTGAAGGACGTGGTGCGCAGCCTCGATTCGAACCTTCCCATGCTGAGGACTAGCTCGTACGGGGAGTATTACCTGAACCAGGCCGTGCGCGGGCCGCGCATCGCCATTGATCTGGTCGGCGCCATGGGCGCCGTCGGGCTGCTGCTCGCTATCGCCGGCCTCTACGGACTTGTCGCGTACAACGTCAGCCGCAGAACTCACGAAATCGGCATACGCATGGCCCTCGGCGCAGCCGGGTCAGACGTTCTGCGCCTGGTGATGGGCAAAGGCATCGTGCTGGTGGCGATGGGCACGGCGCTCGGCCTCGCCATGGGCTTCTCCCTCGAGCGCCTGATGAATTCCATGCTCTTCGATTCCGGCGGCGTGGACGTCGTCGCCTACATAATCGTAGTCCCGTCGCTGTTCCTGGTCACCATGCTGGCGTCCTACATCCCCGCCCGGCGCGCCACCCGCATCGCCCCCACACAAGCGTTGCGCTACGAATAGAGCCCTATGACGAGTGGCGTTACGAATAACGCGCTACAACTAGTTGGGATACGAATTGCCCCCGGGCACTACGACGCCGTCTCGGCCATTCATCGAAGTGACAAATCTCATGTGTCCATCCAGCATTCAGCACGGCGAATCAATCGCGCACAACCTCAACACCGGATCGACTGGCGAAAGCGCTTGGACAACGAACGTCGCCGTGTGCCATTCCGTGGATGTTCCCGACGAGTCGGTCGCGCGGACCTGCAGCTGATACTCGCCTTCCTGCAGTCCGTTAAGGTCGATCCCCCGCGCTATGCGAATAAGCGAACCGCCTCCCGTAGCATACCGAGCCGCATCCACCGCCTCGTACTCAACTTTCACATTGCCGGTCTTGGCCTCCACAATTTTCAATTGCGCTTTGACCTTGGTCGTCGCGTGCATGGAATTCCCAGGGTCAAAAACTTCAAAATAAGCGTAGAGCATTTCATTTCGTTTGAAGCTCGCGTCCGCCGTCGGCGTGAATTCCACACCTTTGCTTACCAGCGGAATATAGCTTCCGGCCATTTTGGCCTTGACGTCTTGCACCTCAACTGGAATCTTCCGCTCTCGCCTGCACAGAGCGACGTCGCTTATCGATGTCAGTTTTTCATCCGGACGTTTCACAACCAGCCGCATTTTTTGCCTGCCGAATTTTTCTCCGTCGCTGATGACGGCCTGAATTTCGTATTCGCCGGGCGGCAGGTCAATTTCCGTTTCGTAGCCATCCGGAATCATCGAACTATCGCGATCGTAGCGGTTCTCCGAGCTCTGCGTGTTTTGCGCGGCAGAGGAAGACTTGCTGCTGTTCCCGTAATCACAGCATGCAAAATCACTGAAGCGCGCGGCGATACTTCCGTCCCGGTTATAAATCATTCCAGCAGCACCAATATTCGCGTACAGGGTTCCGTTTTTGAATTCGTGCCTTAAAGACTTCGCAGGAAACTCCATCCGAATGTTGACTCGAGCCGTTTCGTTCGCTCCGTAGAGCGCCACCGCCTGAAGCTTTAGATCAATCTTGCCCGCTTCTCCCGACCTCAAGTCTGCTTCCATCTGCTTACCGAGTTCGGTGCCGTTCAGCGGGTCGGCGGCGGGCTCCTGCGTGTTGCAGTACTCACTGCGCGTCCATATCACCAGATTCTTATGGCTCACATCCACTCGGATCTTGTGGCAGGCACCTGCAGGCGAAGGTGGCGGGACGTACGCGATCACATATTGCGGCCAGGGAAGCCACAGGCTGTCTCGCGGCATTCTCCAAATCCGGATACGTCCATCTTCCTCCACCCGTCCCAACCGATTCCGGATGCTTGCCCAGGTTATCGTCCACGATCGAAAAAATCGGGGCCTCCAGCGAGACGCTTTCGACGCTCTGCTCCTGGCCATCTTCGTACAATTTGAAATCCTTGGCTGCCAGTGTGCGGATTGCGATGCTGTCCCAAAAATGCGGATCGTGAGCAATCAGGTAGCTCAAGGTGTGCCGGTGAGGTTTTTTGTCCGTCAGGGCATAAAGCTTTTTGTCAAACACCACAGTCGGAACCAGCACCTTGCGCGATTCCACTCGGATAGCGCCCTGCGCGGCAGTAATCGTAGCAAGACCGAAAATAGCCACCGTGCCCGCCAAGAATCGCACGAGAAGCCCGCGCCCCATTATCAAGTTGGTGCGTACTCGCAAACGCATCTCCGCTCCAGGAAGCGCAGTGTATCAATTCTGCGCGCCGCGCGGCATAGTGCGTCTGCCACTCTGCTTCCACTCTAGGCCCCGCCTGATTGCGCTCGAGCAACCACAGAATTGCGCCGAAGCAACGACGCCATCCAGCGTTTATGGAATTCTTATCGAGCAGGACTGGGACCCAGCCCCAGAATGTAACCAACACCACGCAGTAGACTTGCGGCCGCTTGACCGCCTCAGGAGTCCGAACATGGTAGAAACCAGCTGGCGCGACTTTTACAGAGCCGCCATTCTTGAACTTGACCGCTCGCTGTTGAAAGTCCGCGTAAAAACCGCTGAGGATGCGATCAAAGCGCGTTTGGAAGATGGCCGGGCGTCCCGCGACGAGCGTCGCGAAATGGAAGACGCCCTGTCGATTTTGGCACGGTTAAAAAAAGTAGATCGCTAGACTTGTTCGCGGACGTAGGCACGGATCTGTGCACAGGTTTGTAAACGTCGGGGTCGAGAGCGCGCGAGAATCACACTGAGCGCGCGCGTTCTCGATCACCTCGCCGCCCTTATTGCGGCAGATCTTTGCCTGATTGCTCCGCCACCATGTACGCGGCGTACCAGTCCGGCCAGTTCGCATCGGCCTTGCCAGTGCGCTTCTCGTGCTCCCCGTGCGCGGCCTCCGCTCGACGCATCGCGTTCGCCAGATCGCTCACCGACGCGAAGCTCGTCGCCGCGGAATCGATGCGCCCCGGCAGCCGCGCCGTGATTTCCTGGAACAGCCAGCCGTTCCCGTCCGGATCGTTGAACGACGCGAACGACCGGTAGCTGCGATGTTCCGGATCCACGCCGCTCGTCCGCAGCCGCCCAAACAAGTACGGTTCGTCCGGACCCGCGTACACGCCGCCCCCGTCGTGAAACACTTCGCTGACCTTCACGCCCAGATCGAGCAGAGCTTTCCGCGCCGCCTGGATATCTGAAACGATCAGATACAAGCCTTGCGCCGAACCCGGCGCCGCCGCGGTGACGTTTGTGCCGAAAATCACCGAGCATCCCGAGCCCGGCGGCGTGAACTGGATCACGCGGAAATCTTTTTTGCTGTCGTAGTCCGCGTCCAGCCGCCACCCCAATTTGGTGTAGAACTCCTTGGCGCGGTCCACGTCCGAGACCGGTATCACCACAATCTCGAACTTCATGTCCACCGGCGCCACGCCTGGTTCCCTGCCCTCGCTACTGCCCGCTCCACTTTTCGCGCTTGCCATGTTCTTTCCTCCTGTGCGAACTGCAAAAGTTCGTATTTACTGCTTCAACCGGGCAATCAGCCGGGCGTGAACGCTGGCCTTCTCCGCCGGCTGCTACCGAACCGCACCTACTGAACCTTTGATTGTTCCTGAACCAATTTGTATGCAACGTAATATTTATAAATATTGCTCACATACTGGACCGGCTGTTGCCCCACGTCCTGCGCCACCAGCAGTTCCACGTTGCCAAACCATTGATTCGGATCCAGTCCCTGCTCCGCCGCCTTCTTCCGCAAACGAGCAATCCGCGTGGGCCCGGCATTGTACGAAGCGAAAGTCATCAGCGTCTTATTCAGAGCGTCCAGCTTAGGGTCGTTAAAATACGTGTCCGCAATATTGCGCATCATCTTCGCGCCGGCCTGGATGTTGTGATCGGCGATCTCCACGTTGGGAATGCTGATCGGCGGAGCCGCCGCCAGTTTGGGCAGCACCTGCATCACGCCCACCGCCCCGCTCGGATTCCGCCGGTCTTGATCCAGCCCCGATTCTTCATATCCCTGCGCCACCAGCATCAAGTAGTCGAAATCATATTCCGCCGCGTATTTTTTGAAATAGCCGATGTACGCTTCAAATTTCTTCATTTCCTCTGGCGAAGTTGCATCCTGCACAAATTTGGTGTTCCGCAGATAGCGCGCCAGCATCACGTTCCCGAAAACCGTGCCCACCTCGCGCCCCTTGATGAACTCGTCAAGCAGCTCGCGCAACTGCGGACTGTCTTTCCGCGTGACCCATGCCAGTTGTTCCTCCTGGCCCAGCACAATATCGGGATGTGGAGTAAGCCGAGGAATCACCTTGACCCAGAAATTCGCGCGCACATTAATCGTCACTGTCGCGGGCAGCAACCCGGCGCCCACCATCTGCAGCAGATCTTCATCGCTCAGGTCCGCCGCGGCGGATTTCAGCACGATCGGCGCCTTCCCGGCCTTCACCAGTGACGCGCTCGCATCCTGCAGCGTCTGGTAATAGGCCGTCACCGGATTCACATAGATTTCTTTTCCGCTCAAATCCTCCAGCTTCGCGATCGCGGGCGACTTCGGCCCCGTCACGATCACGTCTCTCACGTGCGCGTCAATCGGAGTGGTGAACAACGCTGCCTTCTCCCGCTCCGGCGTCACGATCACTCCAAACGCGATCACGTCGCCCACGCCGTCGCGCAGCGCGCTTTCCAGCTGCTCCATGCGCACCGGAATATACGTCACATTAATTTTCAACGCGCCCGTGCGGTACCGCTGATTCACGAACTTCTGAAAATCATTCAGCGCCTCGTAGTAAATTCCCTCCGGCTGCCCCGCATCGTAAAAAAATCCCGAACGGCTGTACACCACCAGCGCCCGTATCTCGTGCCGCTTCACCATCCCATCCAGATCGCCCAGGTGCCGCTGAAAATCCAAAGGCAAGGACAGCGTCCCAGAGGATTCCTGCTGCTGCCTTGAAGCAGATTGTTGTACGGAAGCCGAAGGTTGTTCGAACGCTGAGGGTCGGACGGACGCGAAGCGTTGACCGAATGTGAACTGTTGAGCGAAGCGGTCAGGCTCCGTGATCAGACGCGCCGTTGCATTCGTCTGCACCAACGATGTCGAGACGAGCGCCTGCTCCTGACAACCGCTGCTCGCGACCAACACTACGAATAAAGCCAGAATGAGTAAGAATGTCTTCCGCTGTGGGCCCATGTTCTCGTTTGCCAGACCAAATCGTCCAGCGCACGCATTTTACGCTGCCTCGCATTTCTTTCCAACGCTCGCGCCGATCGCCCGAGCCCCACTCCGCGCACGCCTCGATTGACTTCCCCGCCCCCCAATGGCAAAGTCCGCGTATTCTCAACCAAAAAGGAGCCTCACATGTCTCACTACTTAGTCCAGGCCGCGTACACCTCCGAAGCTTTTCAGTCCTTGATCAAGAATCCGCAAAATCGCAGTGACGTAATTCGCGCCGCCGTCGAGCATCTCGGCGGAAAACTCGTCAGTGGCTGGGCCTCCTTCGGCGATTACGATACGATTTCGATTATCGAAATGCCCAGCAGCGTGGACGCCGCCGCCATCGCCATAGCCGTCGCAGCAGGTGGCAGCTGCAAAGCGATCAAGACCACTCCGCTGCTCACCACTGAGGAAACCATCGAAGCGGTCAAGCGCGCCGGCACCACCGGCTACAAACCCGTCGCCTCCGCCGCCACGCGCTAATCACACACGCACGCAAGCGCACGCATCCGCGCACACAATCCAGATATCAGCCGAGGCCCCGCCCTTCGCTCCGTTGTTCCACGCGAGGGGTGGGGCCTTTCAATTTCTACGCCAGTGCCGTTCGCACAGACGCCAACCCACAAATCGGGCGGATAGCAGTCGCTTGACAGCAACTCCCCACCAGCGTATGATATTCTATATGAGTAAGCGTCATACCACTGGTAATACACGACCGAACCGCGCCACCAAACCGAACGCCACACGTTCGGGCCGCAAGCAACGCGTCACTTTCACCTTGTCCCAGGACGCCCTTGAATTCATCCACCGCTCTCAGCAAGAAGAGAATATTCCGTCCTTGAGTGCCGCGTTGGACAAGCTCATCGACGACGTTAAGCGCGCCCGCACCTTGGACGCTCTGAACGCAAGTGTTACCGCATACTACGACTCGCTGTCTCCCGCTGAAACGCAGCTGGAATCCGCGTGGGGCGAGGTCGGCGCGGATGGATTGGCCGCTTTCGTATCGGAATCAGAAACGAAACCTCCCGGGCCAGCGGAAGGATAGATGAGCTCCGCTCCGTCGCTTCTCCCAAAGCCTCGCCAAGGCGAAATCTGGTACACCCGAATACCCACAGACCCGGCCGATTATTACGCGCGTCCCGTTGTTGTCGTTTCTCTGGATGCAAGAAATCAAAGCGAGCGCGCCAACACAGTTTTGGTTGTACCTCTGTCAACTACGATAAGAAATCCGCTGCCAGCCACGAACCTAAGGCTCAGTCCCGGGGAAACTGGCCTCCGCGAGATCAGCGAATTGCAGGCCAGTGGCATTACCACCATTAGCAAGCGGCAACTGAAACAGCCGAGGGAGAAACTGCGTCAACTTAATCGCACTCAGATCAAAGCGGTTGCGCAACTCGTAGCGCTCGCGATGGGGATCCTGCCGGAAGAACTCGCAGAATAAATCTGCGCTACGAAGTAAATAAGTCCCGCCCGAACAATTCGCTTTGCGATGATCGCGCGGGCATAACTACGCAGCCGAGCACGAGCAGAAACTTCGCGCGTCAGGCACCCACAACGCCAATGTGATGCCAAAGGTACAACCCTTCGCGTCAGCACTACCGCTTTTCATGAGGAATTCCGCCGTAGCGATAGTCACGAAGCTCTTTATTTTTTCCGCGCATGGGTATACATTTCCTGCCTCCACCGTTTACGTCATGGCCTCGAGAGAGAAAACGGAGCAACGTGCACCAGACCAAAGCGATTCCCCGCGCTACCTTCAAATTATTCGGTCAGGCCCCCATGCAGGCCTCCATTCTCAGCCGCAATCGCGCCGGCTTCTGGATACAGGGCGGCAAACTCGCGGAATTTCTGGGCGGCTGCGATTATTCCGGCGTGGAAGTGGACGTGTGCTTCCTCTCCGCCAACAAAGTGGAATGGTACAAAGTGCCTTCCGCAAGTTCGCACGCCACCGACGCCGGTAAGTAACGCGCGGCACCTCTGCTGCCAGTCAAAATTTAGCTGCATCGTTTCGAAGCGGCGCATACTCTAACCTCCAGGCCCGCAACACCACCACCAAGGAGAACCTCCGATGGCTACAATCACCACGAAAGACGGCACCAAGATTTTCTACAAGGATTGGGGCACGGGACAGCCGATCGTTTTCAGTCACGGTTGGCCGCTCAGCGGCGACGATTGGGACGGGCAGATGCTCTACTTCGGAAACCTCGGCTATCGCGTGATCGCGCACGACCGCCGCGGTCACGGACGCTCCGATCAGACCTGGGGCGGCAACGACATGAACACCTACGCCGACGATCTCGCGGAGTTGTTCGAAAAGCTCGATCTTAAAGATGCAATCATGGTTGGACATTCCACCGGTGGCGGCGAAGTCGCGCGCTACCTCGGCCGCCACGGCACCAAGCGCGTTGCCAAAGCCGCTCTCATCAGCGCCATCACTCCGTTAATGCTGAAGACGCCGAACAATCCCCTGGGCGCGCCCATCGAAGTTTTCGACGGCCTGCGCGCGGCGCTCGCTGCTAATCGTCCGCAGTTCTACAAAGACATCACCATGCCGTTTTACGGCTACAACCGCCCCGGCGCAAAAATTTCCGAGGGCATCCGCGAACACTGGTGGTTGCAGGGCATGGTCGGCAGCATCAAGGGCCACTACGACTGCATCAAGGTTTTCTCGGAGACCGACACCACCGAAGACCTGAAGAAAATTGATATTCCCGTGCTGGTGATGCACAGCGAAGACGATCAAATCGTGCCCATCGCCGCAGCAGGTCCAGCAGCCGCGAAGCTGCTGAAGTACCCAACGCTCAAAGTCTATAAAGATTTTCCGCATGGCATGCCCGCGACTCACGCGGACGTAGTGAACGCCGAGCTGCTCGCATTCTTCAAAGCGCAGAAAAGCGCCACGGCCTAACCGGGAAAACCAGATGACGCGATCCGGCCCTTACATTTCGCGTGGGGGCCGGGCCGCTCACCCACCCGCAGCCAACTCGGAAACATCCAATCGGAATTTTTAGTTACGGCAACCGTGCGTGTGCGTGCGCCGCGATCAAAAATGAAACGCGTGCATCAGCAATCCTGCCAGCGCGCCGCCGATCAGCGGACCAAACACGGGAATGCCAGCGTAGCCCCAATCCGAACTTCCCTTCCCGGCGATGGGCAGCACGCTGTGTGCGATCCGCGGGCCCAGGTCGCGCGCCGGATTAATCGCGTAACCGGTAGTGCCGCCGAGCGAAAGCCCAATTCCCCACACCAGACTCGCCACCAGATACGGCCCGAGGCCCGAAGCCAGTCCCACTCCCGCGACGGCTTTCGAGAATATCGCGCCAACCACGAACACCAGCACGAACGTGCCGAGAATCTCGCTGATCAGATTGCTCGCGACATTGCGTATCGCCGGGCCGGTGCAAAAACAGGCAAGCTTCGCGCCAGCGTCCGGCGTGACGCTCCAGTGCGGCAGGTAGTGGATCCACACGAGCACCGCGCCCACAAATGCGCCGAGCATTTCCGCCGCAAGATACGGCGCGAACTTCGAAAAGTCGCCGGAGCGCACCGCGAAGCCGATGGTCACCGCCGGATTCAGAAACGCGTCGCTGCTGCCGCAAGCGATCGCCGTGAACACGCCGCACATCACCGCAAAAGCCCATCCCGCCGTGATCACGATCCAGCCGGAATTTTCCGCCTTCGATTTTTTCAGCAGCACGCCCGCCACCACGCCATCGCCCAGCAGCACCAGCACAAGCGTGCCCATGAATTCGCCCATGACCGCGGAAGTCACTCGGTATTTCCTCGCATGCCTAATTTAGAAAGTCACGAAACTCAAAACGGGGTCGAATCTATCATCACGTGTGCCCAGAAGCTACGGCGTAGCAGCGACGGCGCGAATGTCTTTGATTTCGAGTATGTGTTTGGGATAGGGGTGCGTGACCAGATTCAGCATGGCGCGACCGATCTGTTCGGTGGTCAGGATTTGATTGGGGAACAGGCGGCGGATCAATGGAAGGAGCGGTTTGGTGAGCATGTAGCTGACGCGATAGAGCTTGGTGCGAGAGACTTCGCCGTGCACCGGCTCGATAAATCCGGGGCGGAACATATATGCCGCGGCGAACGGCAAGCGCAGCAGGGCGTTCTCCGTCTTGCCCTTCACGCGCGCCCACATCATGCGCCCTTTTTCGGAGCTGTCGGTGCTGGCGCCAGAAACATAAATGAACGTCATGCGCGGATTCAGGCGGCACAAAGTTTCCGCGGCGGCGATCGTGAAGCCGTAGGTGACGCGCTCGTAGTCTTTTTCGGCCATTCCGGCCGAGCCGACGCCAAGGCAGAAGAAGCAAGCGTCGAAGCCGGTCAGTTTTTCTTCGATCGGCGCGTAGTTCGACAAATCCTTGTGAACAATTTCGCGGAGTTTGGGATTTTGCTGGCCGGTCGCGCTGCGGCCGATCGTTGCGGCCACGTGCACGCTCGGATCGAGCAGGCATTCGCGCAGGACGCCCTGCCCCACCATTCCGGTGGCGCCGAAGATTAGGATGTTCATCGTGGCATATTGTCGGTGCAATGGCGGCGGGGTGGCAACGGGAAAATCGGTACATCAACCGCTCGAGTGGAGCTATGCTCCCTTATCGCTTGCGACAGGCGAAACCCGGGCTGCTCACGCAAACGATGCAGGCGCGTCGAAGAGTACGAATCCCCGCACGTCAGCACAAGTCACAGTTAGGTCGCTATGAGCAGGAGGAAGATTATGAGTTTCGGTATGCGCACGCGCGTCGGCTTGGCTTGCATGGGTCTTCTTTGCGCAGGAAGTGTTCAGATGCTTTTTGCACAAGCCGGCGTGGAAGGCCCGCATCTCTGGGACAAGCCTCTGGATCCCGCGATCCTGGAAAAGCGCGTCACCGAGCAACTGGATCTCGCGCAGAAATCGATCGACGAAATTCTGGCGGTCAAAGGCCCGCGCACAATCGAAAACACGCTGGCGCCCTTCGACAACGCCACGGAAAAACTCGATACCGCCGGCGACCAGTCCGGCATGCTGCAGCTGCTGAGCCCGGACGCCGGCATACGCGACCGCGCCCAAGCGATGGTGCAGAAAGTGAGCGCGGCCGGCACGGCGCTCTCGCTGAATCCCGCGATTTATCACGCGCTGGAGGAACTCGACGTTTCCAAAACGGATGCCGCGACGCAGTATTACGTGAAACGCGCGCTGCTGGAATTTCGCCTCGCCGGCGTAGACAAAGACGACGCCACGCGCGCCCACATTCAAGCGCTCAGCGACGAACTCGCCAAGCTCGGCACCGAATTTGAACGTAACATCCAGGATTCGCAGATTAAGGTAACGGTGAAAAACCGCGCGGAGCTGGATGGCTTGCCCGATGATTACATCAAACTTCACAAGCCCGCGGCCGACGGCAACATCACTCTGACCAGCGATTCGCCGGACGTAATTCCCGTGCTGAAGTTCGCGAAAAGCGCCGACCTGCGCCGCCGCATGTACCTGGCCTATAACGATCGCGCCTATCCGCAAAACATGAAAGTTCTGGCCGACGTGCTGAAGAAGCGCGAGGAACTCGCCAACATTCTCGGCTACAAACACTGGGCGGATTTCAACGCGGCGGACAAAATGGCAGTCAATGCACAGAACATCAGCAATTTCATCGGCCAGATTGATACGGCGTCGCATCCGGTGGCCGATCGTGAATACCAGATGTTGCTGGCAACGGCGCGCAAGCAGCAGCCCGGGCTCAGCAACATCGTGACGTCCGATTGGCAATACTATTTCGAGCAGCTTCGCGCCACCGAATTTAATTTCAATTCGCAGGAGGCGCGGCCGTACTTCCCTTACGATCGCGTGCAGCAAGGAATTCTGGACGTCGCCGCGAAATTGTTCCACGTTGAGTATCGCCCTGTGAAGGACGCCGTCACGTGGGATCCTTCCGTCAGCACGTTCGACGTTTATGACGGCGACCGCCGCCTTGGCCGGATTTATCTGGACATGCATCCGCGCCCGGGAAAAAACCAGTGGTTCAGTTCCGATGCGCTGCTCGACGGCAAACGGGGGCAGCAATTGCCGGAGGTAACTTTAATTTGCAATTTTCCGGGAGGAAAACCGGGAGATCCGGGATTGATGGAGTACGGCGACGTCACCACGTTCTTTCACGAATTCGGCCACCTGATGCATTGGATTTTCCAGGGCCAGCAGCAGTGGGCCGGGTACGGCAACAATCTGGAAAATGATTTCGGCGAAGCGCCATCGCAAATGCTGGAAAATTGGATGCACGACCCCAAAGTCCTGGCGACTTTCGCGCACAACTACCAGACCAATGAACCGATCCCGGCGGATCTGGTGCGCCGCGCCAATCGCGCCGACGCTTTTGGACGCGGCCTCTGGGCGCGCGGCCAGCTGGTTTACACCAATGTGTCCTTCGATTTGCATAACTCAACGCCGGATGCCGCGAAGCTGGAAACAATTATGGCCGACAGCCGAAAGCGATTCCTGCCGTACACGCTGGTGGAAGGCGACCATCAGATCGCCGCGTTCGATCACCTGCTGGGTTACACGTCCGCGTATTACACGTACTTGTGGGACAAAGTAATCGCGCAGGATTTCTTCAGCCAGTTCGATCGCAACGATCTGCTGGCGCCCGCAGTGGCATCGCGCTATCGCACCACGGTGCTGGAAAAAACTGGCTCCATGCCCGCAAACGATCTAGTGAAGAATTTCCTCGGACGTCCGCAAGCGATTGATGCGTTTGTCGCGTGGATGAATCAGGAGTTCGAAGGACTGCCGGCAGCAGGAAAAACCGCGGGAAATTAGAAGCAGGAACGCAGATGGCGATGGTTTTATAGCGGCGGGCTTTAGACCGCCATCGGCTTCTGCCTCGTCACCGATGCCGTCCGCCGAGCCGTCCGCCGCTACGACGCGGCGCCTTCACTTACGCCAACCAGTTTTTTAAATTCGGGGTCGTCGTGCAGGCAGGCGAAGTCGGAATCCTTGGCAGCCCAATTGCGGTTGCCGAATCCGGCGTTGAAAGCTTTTCGGAGCGTCTCAAGCGCTTCGGCTTTTTTACCCAGCACGCCGTAAGTGCACGCGGCGTTGTACAGCGTGTTTGAATCGTTCGGGCGCAGCGCAACAGCCGTCTGCAAGTGGCGAATGCTCTCGTCCGCTTCCTGGCCGAAGTGCGCGAGGTTGGTAGCCAGCAGGATGCGGGCGCGCACGTCTTCCGGCACCAGCTCCAGCTGTTGGCGCAGCACTTTCATCTGGCGCTCGCGAATTTGATCCGCTTGTTTTTTCCGGCCAAGGCGTTCCAGCGACTGCTCGTAGGGAATAAACATATTGTAATCGTCGCCGTTGAATTCCTGCGCGCGCTCGGCGGCAGCGGCAGCATCTTCGTAACGGCCGGAGGCGAAATAAGCGCGGCCCAGAATGTTCCATGCGCCATCGCAATCGGGTTTGCGTTCGATGGCGCGCAGGGCGAGCAAAGCGCATTCGTCATTTTTCTTCTGCGCGTAAAAAATACGCGCGTGAGCCACCAGCACTTCGGGCAGGTCCGGCGCGAGGGCGGTGGCGCGGTCGCAAGCCGCCAGGCCGCGCTCCATCCAACTGGCGCTCTGGTCGCGAACTTCGAAAATGACGCCGCACAGGTGCGCGATGCCGGCGTGCGCGAGAGCGAACTTGGGATCCAGTTCGATGGCCTGCTCGAACATTTGCAGGGCGTATTCAAAATCCTGGCGGCGGGAATAATTGCGGCCGCGCAAATAAAAATCATATGCCAGCGGATTTTCCGTGGGCTTGCGCGCGATGATTTTATCTTCCTGCGGCGTGAGCGTGATGCGCAGAGCCTGCGCGATGCTGCGCGCGATTTCTTCCTGAATGGCGAAGACGTCGTCCATCTGGCGATCGTAGCGGTCTGCCCATACAGAATGCCGCGTGGAAGCTTCCACCAGTTGGGCGGTGATTCGCACGCGACTGCCGGAGCGGCGTATGGAGCCTTCCAGAATGTACGAGGCGCCGAGCTGCTGACCCACTTGTTGCGCGGTGACGGGCTTGTCGCGGAACGCTAGCATTTCCGAGCGCGGAAAGATTTGCAGCTGGGCGATCTTGGATAGTTCGGTGACTACGTCTTCCGTGATGCCGTCGCGAAAATATTCGTCCTCTTTCGCGCCGCTCTGATTTTCAAAATAAAGCACAGCCACTGACTTTTGCTTGGGGACGACGGATTGCGCGCCGGAATCCGGAACATTTTTGCCGGCGGAAACGCGGCGGCCGGAATCCAGATCGCGGCTCAGCCGCTTCAGATCGGCGCGCAGCTCGGCGGCCGTCTGGCAGCGCAGGTCCGCGTCTTTCTCCAGCGTCTTTTCCAAAATTTGTACCAGCGCCAGAGGAATCGCTGGATTCACGTCCTTCGCATTCGCCGGCGTGTCGTGCAGAATTCCATCGAACACCACAGCGGCAGTGGCGCCGGTAAATGGCGCCGCGCCAGTCGCCATCTCATACAGCACCACGCCTAGCGAAAATAAATCGGAGCGCGCGTCCAATTCTTCGCCGCGGGCCTGCTCCGGCGACATATAAGCGATGGTGCCCATGGAGCTGCCGGGACTGGTGAGCTGCTCCACGCCCAGCCCGCTGGATTGTGTGTGGATGGTAGCGGTGCCCACGGATTCAGAGGCGCGGGCAAAAATCGGCGTCAACTTGGCGAGGCCGAAATCCAGAATCTTGGCCGGACCGCGCTCCACCAGAAAAATATTCGCTGGTTTTATGTCGCGATGCACGATGCCCTTGGCGTGCGCCGCGTCCAGGCCGCTGGCGATCTGTATGCCGATTTCGAGGAGCTTGGAAATTTCCAGGGGCTTGCCGGCGATCCCGTGCTTGAGCGTCTGGCCTTCCAGCAGTTCCATCGCGATGTAGGGGCGGCCCTCGAATTCGCCGATGTCGTAAATGGTGCAGATGTTGGGATGATTCAGCAGAGATGCGGCGCGCGCTTCGCGGCGGAAACGCTCGATGGCCTGCGGGTCCTTGGAAATATCATCGGGCAGGAATTTCAGCGCAACGCTGCGGCCCAGGCGCGTGTCCTTGGCTTTGTAAACGACGCCCATGCCACCACCGCCCAATTTTTCCAGGACGCTGTAGTGGGAAACGCTGCTACCGACGATGGAGGCGGAATCAGACACTGGCCGCACATTTTACGCGAGCCCTTGCTGACATGCAAACGGGTGGTCTAGCGCTTCAATCCGCGCTGGAATTTTTCGGCTTCTTTGCCTACGAGCAGGCTGACTTCGCGGAGATTTTGGTAGATCTCGCGATAGGACTGGAACAAGGAAGTCTCGTGGTACGGCACGTCGTGCGAGCGGCAGTAATTGCGCACGATTTTCTGCACGTGGCGCAATTTGTTCGCGGGCATTGTGGGAAAAAGGTGGTGTTCGATCTGGCACGTGAGGCCGCCGGTAGCGAAATCAATTCCCGGATGATTTTTGATGTTGCGGCTGGTCAGCACCTGCTCGCGGAGAAAGTTCACCGCGGTGTTGCCCTGCTGCAGCGGCATGCCCTGATGATTCGGCGCAAAGATCAATGTCAGATACAGTCCCAGGAAGGCCTGATGCGCGATGGCGAACAAAATGGCGTGCTGCCAGCCGAGCAGAAAACAAAGCAGCCCGAGATACCAGCAGGCGTGCAACACGAGGAGAGCAACTTCAACGAAGGGATGCGCGACTTTATTGCGCTGCAAAAAACGAATGCTGTCGTATTTCAGCACGAACGCTTCGAGCAAGGACAACGGGAAAAACGAGAAATGCTGGTATTTCACGGAGAGGCGCGCCAGGCCGTGCTTCCCTGCCGCCTGGTCTTTCGAAAACGCGAACGGAATTAAGTCTACATCGGGATCGGCGGTCACATGGTTCGGCGAGCAGTGATGATGATTGTGCTTGTGCAGCCACCAACTGTAACTGAATCCGAGGATCAGGTTAGAGTGCACCAGACCGATCGCTTCGTTCAGCGCAGGCCGGCTGAAAATTTCCTGATGGCCGGCGTCGTGCACGATGAAACCCAGTTGCGCGAAATACGAACGCAAGAAAAGCGGCGTTGCAAATTTCGATCCAGGGATTCTGAAATCGCGCGATCAGCAAGAAGGCGCCGACGAACATCACCACGTTGAGAAGAATCTTTCGGAAGTAGTACGCGGGCTGCTTTGCCAGTAGCCCGCTCTGGCGCACCAACGCCAATAAGTCGCGGAATTCGTCGCCTGCTGCAGCGCCCATCGTTTCCTTTCGACAATCAAACAGCCTTTCGGCCGTCGTGCGTTCCGTTGTTTGTTGATTAGAATTTCAGATTGAACAAATCGTCTGCGGAGGGTGCAACCCGCTCAAAAAGGCCCAAGCGCTGGCAAGACGAACGGCTAATGATAACCAAAAGCGGTGCGTTGTCCCAGATTTATTGTCCGCCGAGTTCCTGAAGCAGCGCGCGGCGAGCTCCGAGCCGCACTGCGAACCCTCGCGCCCTGAACATCGCTACCATTTCGTCAGCGTTGACTTAGATAAAGACGCAACCTAGAATGGCCGCTACATGACGGACTTGAACCTTCCCGCCGGGCAGATCGTTACACACTACCGCATCGTCGAAAAAATCGGCGGCGGAGGCATGGGCGTTGTCTACCGCGCCGAAGACACCAAGCTCAAGCGGCAAGTGGCGCTGAAATTCTTGCCGCCGGAAGTTTTGAAGGACGAAGCCGCGCTCTCGCGGTTTCAGCGCGAAGCGCAAGCCGCCTCCGCGCTCAATCACCCCAGCATTTGCACCATCTACGATATTGACGAAGACGCTGGCACGCCTTTCATCGCCATGGAACTGCTGAAGGGCGCCACGCTGAAGCACCGCATCAACGGCAAGCCGCTGCCGCTCGATACCTTGCTGGAAATTGGCATTGACGTAGCTGACGCGCTGGACGCCGCGCACGCCGAGGGAATCGTCCATCGCGACATCAAGCCCGCGAATATTTTCGTAACGGATCGCGGGCAAGCCAAGGTGCTGGATTTCGGCCTGGCGAAGCAGATGGTGGCGCGCGGCGTCAGCGAAGCGGTCACGTCCGGCGGCGCGACTCTGGGTAGCGATCCGAATCTCACCAGTCCGGGAATGGCGCTGGGCACGGTGGGTTACATGTCACCCGAGCAGGTGCGCGGTGAATCGCTGGACGGACGCAGCGATTTATTTTCGCTGGGGCTGGTGCTGTACGAAATGGCCACGGGGCGGCAGGCGTTTGCGGGAAATACGTCGGGCGTAATTTTCGCCGCGATTCTGGAACGGCAGCCTGCGCCGCCTTCGCAATTGAATCCGGATTTGCCGGCGGCCTTCGATGCGATCGTCGCCAAAGCACTGGAGAAAAATCCCAAGCTGCGCTACCAGCACGCTTCAGACCTGGGCGCGGATTTGCAGCGGCTGAAGCGCGACACGGATTCCAGCCGCTCGTCGGCCATGCAGAGTTCCAGCGCGCAAACTACAACCCCCGGCTCGGGCGCGCAGGCGACCCAACCTTCTTCCGGCGCAGGTTCCGGTAGCGCAGCTACGGCCGCGGCGCCGGGTTCAGGCAGTTCAGCGATTGTGCAGGCCGCGCAGGAGAATAAAGGAAAGCTGGTCGCGGGCGCATTGATCGCGCTGGTGATTTTGGGCGTCGCCGGGTACGGCGTATTTTCGATGCTGCGCGGCAAGGCCGCGTCCGTGCCGTTCCAGAATTTTACGATCACGCAGGTCACCAACTCCGGCAAAGTGCTCTTCGCGGCGATCTCGCCCGACGGGAAATACGTCCTCAGCATCGTGGAAGACGGCGGAAGAATGAGCCTGTGGCTCAGAAATATTCCCACGGGCAGCAATACGCAGGTGCTGCCTCCAGAAAACGCGCTGTATCAGAACCCCGCTTTTTCTCCCGACGGAAATTATATTTATTTCAGCAAGGCGTCCGACGCGGCGGGAAATGCCAACAATCTCTATCGCATTCCGGTGCTGGGCGGAGAGGCAGTGCAGCTGGTGCGCGACGTGGACGTGGGCCCCACATTTTCGCCTGAGGGCCAGCGCATGGCGTATCTGCGCGCGAACGATCCGGTCGTCGGCAAATATTTAATCTTGAGCGCAAATATGGACGGCAGCGACGAGAAGATCATTTACACCGCGCCGACGCCGTACCCTATCGCGCTGGCATGGTCACCCGATGGAAAGCTGATCGCGTACATCCAGGGCGCAGGGCAGGACGCGCAGGGCGGCGTGCGAACTCTGGACATTGCCACGGGACAGGACCGCGCCCTCGCGACGCTGGCGGACAAATTCGCGAACGCGCTGGCGTGGATGCCCGACAACCGCGGGCTGATGGTCGTGTACACGGAACGCTCGGCAGGGTTCAACCGTTTCCAGATTGCCTTCGTTTCCTTTCCCGACGGGCAATTCCACCCGCTGACCAATGACACCAACGGCTACCACTCCGTGAGCATTTCGGCGGACGGAAAGTCCATCGCCGCGATGCAGCGCCAAGATACGAACTTCATCGCGCTGCTGCCGCCCACGGGACGCGGAAACGCCGCGCAACTTGCGGGACTTCCCACGAACGAACAGATTCGCGACATTCTGTGGGATAAGGACGGAAACTTGCTGGCGGTGCTGCGCCACTCGATTGTGCGCGCGTCGCTCGATGGAAATCATCAGAGCACGGTATTGACAGAGCCCAACGCGGTGATTATCAACGCGAACGCCTGCCCGAACGGCGGTCCGATTTTGGTGAACTGGGCTTCGCGGGACAACACGGGAAAGCTAAATATCTGGCGGGTGGATGCGGATGGCTCGCATCCCAAGCAGCTGACCAACGGCGTGGACGACGAGTCGCCGGTTTGTGCGGCGGACGGCAAATCATTTTTCTATGCTGATCTTGATAAGAAGTCCGTGCTCAACCGCATGCCCATTGCCGGAGGAACGCCCGAACTGATCAAGGCCAGCGCGATCACCCACGGATTGTCTGGCGACGATCAGCAACAATACTTCGCCGGACGGACCATGGTTGCCGGCGATCGTCACGAAAGTGGATCCGGCGACGCAGGCGGATCTTCACGCCCTCGCGCTGATTGACGTCGCCGCCAACACCGAATCGTCCATGCGCATTTTTCCGTCGCAGCCGACCATTACGCTGCCATTGCGATACACGCCGGACTGGAAGAGCGTCGCCTATCGCGTGATTGACAACGGCACGGACAATATATGGATGCAGCCCGTGGACGGCTCCGCGGGTCATCCGGTGACGGAGTTCACTAGCGATCACATCAGGGCGTTCGCGTGGTCGCTGGACGGCAAGACGCTGGCCGTCGCGCGAACCCACACCGTTTCCGACGTGGTGCTGCTGCGCGAAGGCAAGGCCGCGCAGTAGAGTTGCGCTTTGCTTGCAACGTACCGCAGACAGCCGTACTCGGCGGTTCCTATCGCCTGCCCGCGGTGCATTGCGTGCGGTAATTAGCAGCCGCGACCGAGAATTCGCTCACCGTGATTAACCGGCTGCTTCTGTGCAGCCGCTAACCGGAACCGAACTCGTCCCGGTTATGCGACGGGTGGTCCTCCACCGCTAGGGGTTGTTCAGCGTCTCGATAGAGTGGCGCGCAGAAACTTCAGTCCGAGCGACGCAGAAACGAGCAGCAGGCCGAGGAGTCCGACCAGCGGCATGTCGCTTCCAGTCTTCGGCAGCGTTTGTGCCACAGTATTATTAGGTGCTGGTTCCGGTTTAGACGAGGCAATCAGCATCGGAGCATCTGCCGGTGGCGCGGACGGGGGCGCTGCGCCTGGCATTGCGCCCGACACATACTTATCATGACTCACGTGAGTCTCAGGAACTTCGGTAACCTTCGTGGCTGTGACTACCATTCCCTTTTTCAGGCCGAATGCGTCCACCTGTTCCCCGTTGATCGTGAATTTTTGACCAGTGGGAATCATGAATTTCTGATTCGTTCCGTCTTCCAGCGTGAGAATCACTGACACAGGCGGCATGACGTGCCACACCTTACCTGTAACCGTCTGGACAGTGATGATGGTTTGGGGAGTGGTTGAGGTGATGGTGCTTCGCTGGAGTTTCATGCCAGGCTTCAGGTCATGAATGCCGAGCTCGTTGCCATCCACGTTGACCTTGGCGCTTTCCGGGATATTGGGGAAGTGGCGAATGGTGCCATCCTCCATCTGAACGACGAGGTCGTTGCCGTCCACAAGCACAACTGTCCCGCGTTCCAACTGAACTTGCATAGTGGTCTTGCCTGCAGTCGCGGACGTTGTGGTTTGTACTTGGGCATTCGTGGAGATTGTAAAGGCGCAACAGAGCGTTCCCAACAAAACTGCCAGTGCTGTTCTAGTCCAATTGTTCTGCTTCATGTCTTCCTCCTTGATTGAGTTAACCGAGTGGATTTCTGGGAATCTAAGCCGCTTTTTCAGGCTAACCTCATTAATTCTCTGGGCGTCCATTCCCATGCAACGGGGCCTGTTTCGCAGATGCGTTGAGGTTGATCGGATACTCCGTCGAGGCGTGCACGATGTAACGCAATGGAGCGTTGCCCACGAAATAGAAGGGATAACACGTCACGAGCGTGATGGAGGGCCTCGAACGCGGCTCTAAAACTGAGACGTCCTCAGGAGGAACGATAAGGATCTCGTCAACAACGTAGCGGATATTTCCATTCTGGGTGTACAGGTCAACGGAATCGCCCACCCGGATATCCTTGAGTCCCCTGAAAAATCCGTCCCGGTGTCCTGCAATTCCAATGTTTCCGCCTCCGCCAGGGAAAGGCGTACCGTCAATGTGTCCGGCGCCACGATTCAACGTCAGATCGTCGGTGCCCTCGAGCACAGGAACCTCGAGCTTGAGCGAGGGAATCCTCAGATCTGCCAAGGGCGCTGGAATGCTTGCAGCTAGACTGGCCTGATAGGCCTTAATGCGTTGCGGCGACCAAAGGCGAAAATCGGGACTCCCCGAATTTCGCTGAAGCGCGTTGCTGGACCGGCTAGAAGCGGCAGCCTGATTCAGCCAGAATGCATGAATCGCCGCACGGGAATAAGCCGCGCTGTACATAGTCACGGCAAGGTACGTAGAAATCAGCAGCATCCCGGAGAGGACCAGGAACCGTTCGAAACCGATAAGAGTCTTCGTGATGGTGCTGCGCCACATAAGTGAAAGACATGAACAGAATTTGGTAGTGTCCTTCCGCCACTATTTCGAGGATTGAACCTCGCTCTAGTTGGATTACTAGGCTAGGTGCCAGAGCTGGCACAACTAGGGAAAGCCCTAGTAAGCAGCGGAGACCTGTGGAACACCCGCTTCTGCGAGGGTATTGCGCGGAGGCGAGCGGCGTTGACTCCGTGGCCGTGCCGATGTATTTTCAGCGCGCTGACCGGGCGGAGTGGCCGAATCTGGCCGTACCGCCGGGAGAGGAGGACCGCATGGTGAAATATATCGCGATCTCCAGTTACTGGCTGGGAGTGATCTGCGCCGTGGTGGCGCTGGTGGCTCGCATGTGCGACGCGCTGGGCATCTTCTCCATGCGTTTTGTCACCAAGGGCAACCTGATTGACTTCCGCAGCTTTCTGGACGCGGCGCTGCTGTTTCTGTTTATCACCATCGCCTCGGCAAGCTACGCGTCGTTCGTATCCGTGCATCGCAAGCCGTAAATGCAAGGAACAGCTGCCGACTTCCAAAGCTCTGCGGCTGATTTAGACACACTTGTAGAGAGCCGGGGCGCTGCGATGTGCCATACACCCGCCAATTCTGATTATTCGGTAGGCTTCAGCTTCAGGCGCGGCTTGTTTTCTTCCAGGAAGGCGCGCAGATCGTCGGCCACGTTCAACAGGCGATTCCATTGCTCGTAATATAGTGTGACCGGAAATCTTCCCAGCCCGTAGACGCTGACGCCGCCCTTTTCTCCCACGCGAAATTCCAGCGCTCCAGTGCGCTTCCCTCCCGCCGCCTTTTTCTCCAGCTCCGCGATGCGCGCCAGTAATTCTTCTTTCGTTGGTTCCGTCATGATTTTTGCCCCCAGTCGTCTTGGTGTTCTGTAATTCTATCACCAGCCGAGCGCACACCGGAGCCGCAGCGAGTCGCCTGAACGCGCGGTGACGATTGCGAGCGGCGTTTCCGGCTTCCGCTACGCGACAAATTGTTGTACATACGTTGTAGCGAGAGATCGTGTCGCGCTGTGTACACGTTCGATCAAGGAGGCCCAAGTGAAGTCACTTCACTATGCTGTGCTCATTCTGCTGCTCGCAAGTGGTGTGGCCGCGGCTGTGGCCCGCCCAAATCTCCACGCCGGCAATCACACGAGCGACGAAGCAATGATCCGCAGGATTGACGCGAAATGGTCGCAAGCCGCGGACGACAAGGACCTCGATGGCGCCGTGGCACCCTACGCTGCCGATGCCTCCATGCTTCCGTTTGGCGCGCCCATTGCCACCGGATCCGATGCTATTCGCAAAACGTGGGCCGCGCTGATGGCCAAGCCGGGATTTTCTCTTACTTTTGTGCCCACGAAAGTTGTGATCGCGTCCGCAGGCGATATGGCCTGGGAAATCGGCACGTTCGACCTGAGATTGAACGACGCGCAGCAGAACCCGATGGACATCCCCGGCAAATACGTGGTGACCTGGAGGAAAGACGATGGCGCGTGGAAAGTAGCAGCAGACATTTTTAATACGGACAAGTAAGAGCTGTCGTGGCGTGCGCGCGCGTCAGTAACCGACGGACTTGCCGCCGTTTCGTCCGTCGCTCGCGCCCAGGCGTTCGCCGGTCTTCGGATCAATCGCGATGCACTCCGCGTCGCTCCAGTAGGGGATGAAATCTGCGCCTTCGTACTGACCGACGACGATCTGGTATCCCATTTTTTCCAGCGCGTGGATGGCATCCGGCGCGAACCACGCTTCCACGCTCAAAACGTCCGGCATCCACTGATTGTGGAATCGCGGCGCGTCCACCGCTTCCTGAATATTCATCCCGTAATCCACCACTCCCATGATGGCCAGCGCCACGGTGGTGATGATGCGCGAAGATCCCGGCGAGCCAAGCACCAGAAAAAGCTTGCCGTCTTTCAAGACGATCGTCGGCGTCATCGAAGAAAGCGGGCGCTTGCCGGGCTCGATGGAATTGGCCGCGCCTTGAATTAGCCCGTCACTATTGGGCGCGCCTGGCTTCGCGGAAAAATCATCCATCTCGTCGTTCAGCAGAAAGCCCAGGCCTTCGGCGGTGACGCGCGAGCCGAACCAGTCGTTGATCGTGGCGGTGACGGCCACGGCGTTTCCATCGGCATCCACAACCGAGTAATGAGTAGTGTGCGGAGATTCGCGCGGCGCGGCGGGCATCGTCTGCGACGACGGCTGCTGCTGCGAATTTGCCTGCTCGAGCAAGTTGAAAATCGCGGGGCGCTGCAGGTCTTTGCTCGCCGTGGCGTGCTCGGGATCAATTGTAGCCCGCCACGCGTCGGCATATTTTTTATCCGTAAGCTGCGCCACTGGCAACTTCGAAAAATCGGGATCGCCCAGAAATTCGGCGCGGTCAAAGAAAGCTCGGCGGAAGGCTTCCGCGGTCAGATGGACCGATTCCGCGGACCGGCTGCCGGCTTTCGCCAGATCGTAACCCTCCAGAATGTTCAGCGTTTCAATCAGCACGATTCCCCCGGACGAAGGCGGCGGCGCGCTGATCACTTCGTAGCCGCGATAGGTTCCGCGCACTGGTTCGCGCTCTTTCACCTGGTAGTGCGCCAGGTCATCAACGGTGAGCAGTCCCCCGCCCTTCTGTATCGCCGCGGCAAGTTCGCTGGCCATCGCCCCGTGATAAAAATCGTCCGGATCTTTGGCGATGCGTTCCAGCGTGTGGGCCAGATCCGGCTGGCGGAAACACTTCATACTGCTTGTAGAAATTTCCGTCGCGCTGAAAGATTTTGCGCGATTCGGGATAATCGGCCAGGTGCGAATCTTCGCGCAGATCTTGCGCCTGCTGCCACGTCAACACGTAACCGCTGCGCGCCAGGCGAATCGCCGGAGCCATCACCTGCGGCAGCGGCAGCTTGCCGTATTTTTTTTCAGCGTAGACCAGTCCGGCCACCGAGCCCGGCACGCCAATCGCTTTGTAACCATACTCACTCGCGCCGGGAATCACGTTGCCGTCTGCGTCGAGATACATCTTGGCGGTCGCGGCGGCCGGAGCCTCTTCGCGAAAATCGATGAAGTGAGTTTTTCCGTCGGCGGTACGCAGCAGCATAAATCCGCCGCCGCCCAGATTTCCCGCCTGCGGATAGACCACTGCGAGCGCGAAGCCAGTCGCGACCGCCGCGTCCACCGCATTTCCGCCCTGGCGCATGATTTCCACTCCGGCTTTCGAAGCCAGTTCGTCAATGCTGGCGACGACGGCATGCGGCGCGTGCACAGGCCGTGAATCGGCGCGCAGCGGGGGCGGCGCAACAAATGGCAAAGCTACCAGCGCGGCGATAAGCATCGCGAGTAACGGCCTGACAACCACGGTGTCAGCTTTTTGCAATTGGGCCTCTTCAACAGAAATAAAAAAATGCGAAGTTCGGAGCAGCGCCGAGCTTACTGCCTCCCCACTTTGCCGCGCAGGCTCTCGTAAATTGCATTCGAGTCGTAGCCCACTCCAGCCTTGAACACGACTTCCGGTTTCTCAATCGCGGTGATGTCTTTCGCCAGGTCGCCATCGAGCAGCACCAGGTCCGCCTGCTTGCCCGCCGCGATGCTGCCGATGCGTTCCGCTTCGCCCAGAAACGTGGCGCCGTTCAACGTGGCAATGTGAATCACTTCCACCGTAGAAAAGCCGGTTTCAGCAAGCAATTCGATATTGCGCTGATCGCCCAGCCCCGCGAGCGTGTGTCCGTCGCCCGTAGGATCGCAACCGGCCATCAGCACGCCGCCGGCCGCCACAAATTCGCGCTCGAATTTCATTTCCTTCTGCAGCAGCTTCTGGTGCAGCGAATCGTTGGCCGTCGCTCGCGGCGCGGCTGGTCATCGTCTTGGACCACGCTTCGGGAACCATCAGCATCTTCGATCTGCCCATCAGCCCGTTGCGGTCCATCGGCGGACGCGTGCCGCCTTCCAGTACCGCGAGTGTGGAAGTGATCGCCACGTGGTGCTCTACCAGGTTCTGTATCGTTTGCTTCAGTTGCGGACTATCCGGCTCGACCTGTCTCGATGATTTCTCGCAGCTCCACGAAATAATTTGGCCCGCAAATTCCCGGCTGCTTCTTCGAATACAGTTCGCCATCCGGCGCGCCAAAAGGCCCGTGCTCCAGATTATCAATCCCCATCTCCGCGGCTTCGTTGAAACCCACCGAGCACAGATGCCCGGTAACTTTCATCCCCAATTTGTGCGCTTCGTCAATTCCGGCGCGCAGTTCGTCGGGCGTCACGTCCACGTAAGCCTTCACGGAAGTAAATCCCACGGAATGCCAGTAACGCACGAACGTGCGCGCTTCTTCCGCATCCCTTAATTCGTGCATCTGGGGAATCAGCGCCGGTGCACCTTCCAGATACGGCGTCGTCAAATAAAAGTTAGGCCCCAGCATTTTTCCGCTGTCCACGCGCGCCTTCACGGCCAGATCGCCGTAAGGATCCATCGAACCGGTCGTGCGCGCGGTGGTCACTCCGCTGGCAAGATACAGCGGCGGGAAAGAAAAAAACTGTTCGACGCCTGTGAGCGGCCCGTCGCTTGCCGCAGGGTAGAAAAGGTGCTCGTGCATCCCAACGAGGCCGGGGATCACGGTCTTGCCGGTGCCGTCGATCACCTTAGCGCCGGCAGGCACCGCGACGCTTGCGGTCGCGCCGACCCCAGCGATTTTTCCATGATCGATCACTACGGCTTGGTCCGCTTGCGGCGCTGCTCCGGTGCCGTCAATCACTTTCACATGCGTGAGGACGATCACCGGCGCGTTCTCGCGTACAAAAGTTGGCGCTGCGGCGGGCTGCTGCGCTGCCAAGCTACCGGCGCCCACACTGAAAGCGACGCACAAACCCATCGCCGCGATGAAACGATGCCGCATTCCGATCCTCCCCACACAAACCCAGCGATACCGCGGCTGCCACCTGCACAACCGCGCGAATTATACATGCTGTGACGGCAGCTGCTACAAAGCTTCGTGCTAGGATGTGCCTCGAAAAATTTAACGGCATTTTTGTTCGATCAATTTCACGGAGAAGGGGGCGACAAAATGTTTGAGCTTATTGCAGCGCAAAGCGGCAAAAATAAAACAAAGCTCCTCGGTATAGCGATTGCGCTCGTGTGCGCAGGTTTCGTCGCGCCGACAATGCAAAGCCAGCAGCGCAGCGAGCCAAAAAAGGTCATTCTCGATACCGATCCCGGAACCGACGACGCGCTAGCCATGCTGCTGGCGTTCAATTCGCCTGAGCTGCAGGTGGAAGCCGTCACGGTCGTTGCAGGCAACATGACGGCAGACGCGGGCCTGGAAAACGCGCTGAAGATCACCAGTCTGGTGGGCCGATGCGATGTACCGGTGGCGAAGGGCGCGATTCGTCCGCTGCTGCAGGAACTCAACACCGGAAAATTCTGGAACGGTGCGAATGGCCTGGGCGGGGCGGAGTTGCCCCCGGCGAAATGCCACGCCGCTCCGGAGTTCGCCCCCGACCTGATCATTCAACTCGTACACAAATATCCGCACCAGATCACGCTGATACCGGTAGGCCCGCTCACCAACATCGCAATCGCCCTCGCCAAAGACCCCTCAATCGTTCCGCTGGTAAAAGAAGTGGTCTTGATGGGCGGAGGTATTACCGGTGGCAACGTCACTGCAGTCAGCGAGTACAACATTCACAGCGATCCGGAGGCTGCGGCAATTGTTTTCAATGCTGGCTGGCCGATCACCATGGTTGGGCTCGACGTAACGGAAATCACGCTGGTCACCGACGAGGACGTCGCACGACTGGAAAGCAAGCCTGGTCCGGAGACAACCTTCGCGGCGGCCGTGGCGCGCTTTCAGATCGGCACATATAAAGGCACGGGAATTTTTCATGGAGGCGCGGTGCACGATGCTCTCGCCGTCGGACAGGTGATCGATCCCACGATTTTGAAGACACAAGACATGCGCGTGGACATCGAAACCGACGGGAAATTCACCCGCGGTATGACTGTTGCCAATCGCAAGAACGCCATCGAGCGCAATGTTCCGGAGGGAGATCATCTCCAGTCCATGGGGCTGGAGGCAGTGCAGCCGAACGTGCACGTGGCCATCGGATCGGATTCGCAGCGATTCGTGGAAATGCTGATTGTGCGGATCAGCGGGAAGTGAGGGCCGCGCAGAGGCGGGCACGGTTGTTGTACGGACGACGGCGGCGGTATAGTGTTCCAGCAGAGGACTCTTATGACTACCGCCAGCGAAGTTGACGACAAGAATCCGACGCCCTATGTATTCGTTAGCGGCGACGCCGAGCAGGAACATCAGGACGAGATCAATCGTTTCGCCAGCAAGGGCTACCGCGTGATCAGCATGAGCCAGAATTCCGCGTCGGTTTCCTACGGCAAATCCGTGGTGGTGCTGATGGGCCACGGAATTTACGCGCAGCGTTAGTCCGCGCGCACACCGCCATCGCGGAGGAATCATGAACGCAACAATCGCTCGCGCCGCGCAGGAAGATTGGCCGGAGCTGCCTCTGGCGGCCTGGCAGGACACCTACGCGACTCTGCACATGTGGTCGCAGATTGTCGGCAAAGTTCGCCTGGCGCTCAGCCCGCGCCTCAATCAGTGGTGGGAAGTTCCGCTGTACGTCAGCGCGAGCGGGCTCACGACTTCCGCGATTCCCTACTCCGGCGGAATCTTCGAAATCGAATTTGATTTCATCCATCACCGCCTGACGATCAAAACCAACCACGACACGTCTGCCACCCTCCCGCTGAAACCCCAGACCGTCGCGGATTTCTACCGGGAATTTTTCGCCGCGCTGGAATCTCTGGGCATCGCCGTGAAAATCTGGCGCATGCCGGTGGAGATTCCGAATCCCATCGCGTTCGATAAAGATACGCAGCATGCATCCTACGATCCCGAGTACGCCAACCGTTTGTGGCGCATTCTGGCCAGCAGCGAGAAAGTGTTTCAGGAATTTCGCGCCCGCTTCATCGGCAAAGCCAGCCCCGTGCATTTTTTCTGGGG
Source organism: uncultured Acidobacteriota bacterium (assembly GCA_963748395.1). GTDB lineage: Bacteria > Acidobacteriota > Terriglobia > Acidiferrales > UBA7541 > Palsa-295. The sequence continues at coordinate 343,203 of CAVVIP010000004.1, forward strand.
CAGCTTCGATCTGGCGGCGTCGCGATTTTCCGGACGCCGCGCGCCGGAGCGTCCTGGGGCCGATCCCATCACCCGCGAAGCGTATTCCCATGAAGTGAGCAGCGTAGGATTCTGGCCCGGAGGCGGCGAAATCAATGGCGCGGCATTTTATGCGTATATCGCGCCGGAGCCGGAAGGCTACGCGAAAGCGACGGTCCGCCCAGCGCAGGCCTACTATCATCCCCAAATAAAAGAGTTTCTGCTGATGTATGACGACGTCAGAAAATCCGCAGCTCCGCGCGAAGCGCTTCTAGAATTTTGCCAGAGTACGTACGACGCCGCGGCAGACCTCGCCAAATGGAATCGCAAGGAACTCGAAAGATCAGCAACGTAACGGCACCTGCGCGCAAAAATAAAATGCCCCACCCGCCTCTCATGCGCGACGGATGGGGCATTTTCCTTATATAGAGATGTTGAACGGAATGTCCGCTACTGCGTAGCCTTGTCCGCGGCTTTCTTCGGCTCGGCGGCCGGCGCGGCCTTCCAGAACGTGGGATCAGCCTTGATCATGTCCGGACCCACGTAGCTGATCGCCGGGTTCAGAGCAAACAGATTGATTTCGGCCTGGTCCACCGCTCCGGCCATCAGGTCGTCAAGTTTCTTCATCCCCTCTTTGCCGATGGCTTCCGCGAATTTCGGCCCGTTGGCGAAATTGGTGTCAATTTCCGCGGCGGACTTCATAGGAGTGATGTAAATAAAATAACCCTCCGGGCCGCCGTACGCGCGCTGGTACATCGCCCACTGCGTGCCGGGAACTTTCGCGTACGCGTCCTTCACCAGCTTCATAATGCTGCTCCAGTCCTCATCGTGTCCGGGCTTCACGTGGAACACGCCGATTTCGAAGTAGCGGTCGTGCGCCAGGTCAGTGCCGGGATTCAGGCTGAAGTCGGGGCGCAGCACGAAGATGCTGGTCTCGTACGTTTGCAGCAGGTCGCCGTCGGCTACCATGGCGCGATCGATCGCCGCGGATAACGTCGGGTTCTTCATTACGGAGACTTCTTCCTTTTCCCAGTCCGCAAACGAATCGAACCCGGTGAAGAAGAGTGCGCGGCTGGGACCACTCAGTGCGTCCATGCCCAGATAATGCGTGGGATCTTTCGCAGCGGCCATGGCGCGCACAAACATGCTTTCAGTTTTCGCATGCGGTGCGCCGCCCTTGCCCGGTTTCAGCACTTCACGATTGACCACCAGAACTTTCGGCGGCTGGTCCATTCCGGCGGCATTTCCCTGCGCTGCGGTGGTGAATGCGGTAAGCGACGCGGCCCCAATACACAAGCACGTTCCCAACAATACGGTCACAACTTTTTTCATTTGTGCCGACCTCCTCGGCGGAAACACGTGAGCGGACGACTAGCATGGAAGGGCCGAACGGAGATCCCCGCACGAACACGTTTAAATTGGCTGGGATCGCCGGAAGCGTACTCGCGCAGTCAGATGAAGTCAAGCAAGTGAAGCCGCGAGGAGCATGCGTGGAAAAATCTATGCTACTCCCAACGAAAAACTTTCGCCGAGAGTGCGGTGCAAACCAGAAACACCAGCGCCAGCGCCGCCACATCACCTAAATGTGCGGACCACGCGTCGCCCTGCCAGATTCCCGCGAGCAGCGAGACCGCGTAGGTCAGCGGCGTCACCACCGCTGCGGCATGCAACAGCGGCGGCAACGCAGCAATCGGCGTGAAGAGCCCGCAAACAGCAATCATCGGATACATGATGATGGCCCCGATCGGCTGCGCAAACCGCGCGGTGGGCACGATGCTGGCGATCAGAAACCCGATGGATAATATGCTGAACGTACTGATCAGCAGCGCGATCGTAAATCCGAAAAGTGGAGGATGGATGCCGACCGGGTAATACCGCTTGCCGGCCAGCAGCATCAGCAACAATGTCGCCGCCGTGAGCAGCAGTTTTACAAACACATGCGCGGTGAGAATTGTCTGCGGCCGCAGCGGAGTGGCGCGCAGCCGCTTCAGAATGCCGCCCTCGCGGTAAATCGAAATAATCGTCACCAGCGACAGCACCGCGCTGATCGCAATCAGAATCGAAGCAAGCACCGGCAGTCCGACGCCCACAAAAGTGTTAGCAGCGGTCGCGTTCGGTCCGAGCTTAGGGCTGATAGCTCGTCCAACCAAAATGAACACCGCGACGGGGATTACGATCGTACCGATTGCCCCCAGCGGCTCGCGCATAAATATTTTTAGCTCGATCCAAGTTAGCTTCCACAGTCCACGCAACATTTGTATCCCGCCTATTCGCGAATGGCCTAATCGCGAATCGAATGTCCGGTCAATTTCAGAAAGACGTCCTCAAGATTCGGAAGAATCGTCCGGAAATCCGTCACGCGGATGCGATTCTCAGAAAGACAATGAATCACTTCGGTCACCAGGTCATCACCGCGCCCGCGTATGGTGATCTGCGACCCGTTGCAAGTCACAGTGTCAACCTGCGGGATCGCCCGAAACCGCTCCGCGGCATTCCCATCGTCCGTCGCCAGAATCACAGATCGCTCCGGACAATGCCGGTTCACCAGGCTCTGCGGGCTGTCCATATCAATGATGCGCCCATGCTCGATGATCGCCACGCGGTCGCACAGCCGCTCCGCTTCTTCCATCAGATGAGTGGTCAGGAAAACCGTTTTGCCGCGTTCGCGTATGCCGCGCACCAGTTCCCAGATCGCGCGACGCGCCTGCGGGTCCAGGCCCGTGGTCAGCTCGTCCAGAAACACCACCTCCGGATCGTTGATCAGCGCCAGCGCGATGAAGAGGCGCTGCTTTTGCCCGCCCGAAAGAGTCATGAACCACGCATTCCGTTTTTCGGCCAGGCCCAGCTGCTCGAGCAAGCGCTCGCCGTCTTTCGCCGTCTTGCCGTAGAGCAAAGCCCACAGGTCCATCGCCTCCCAAACCTTGATGCGCTTCTGCAACTGCGCCTGCTGCAGCTGCACACCAATGCGATTTTGCAGCTTGTACACATCGCGGAAGGGATTCAGCCCCAGCACGGAGATATCGCCGCGGTCCGGCGTGCGCAGTCCCTCGATGCATTCCATCGTGGTGGTCTTTCCCGCGCCGTTCGGCCCGATCAGCCCGAAGATCTCGCCGTCGTTCACTTCGAACGACACCTCATCAACCGCGACTGTGGCGCCGTAGGTCTTGCGCACTCCGGAAACCTGAATCACTGGATGCATAATGTTGGGCAAAAGTTAGGACGACTGAAGCCGACGAAGAGTCTATATCAGCGCGCTAGCCTAAGTCCCGATTAGTCGTGAGTCGCCGGTTCGGCAGCACTTTGACATTATATAACACAATGTGTTATAAATAACCATGAATCCTGAGCAACTAACACGAGCCCGCCGGGGGCGTGGTTGGAGCCAACAGGAAGCAGCGTCGCGCCTGGGCATCACGCAGGCCTATCTCTCGATGCTAGAGGGTGGTCGAAGAGACATGGCCCCTCTTTCGCGAAAGTTGATGCGGGTTTATGGTCTGCCACCGACGGTGCTGCCGATTCAAGAGGTTAAAGAAGACGTAACTCCCGATTTTTTGGCACACGAGCTTGCGTCACTCGGATACCCCGGTTTCGCCCATCTGCGCGGAAAAGCAAGAAAAGCAAACCCCGCCAATTTTTTGCTTACGGCTTTGCTGCAACAGAACCTTGAGGCTCGCGTCGCTGAAGCCCTTCCCTGGCTTCTCCTGCGCTATTCGGACATGCCCCGCGATTGGCTAGTACGAGAATCACGCGCGAGAGCCTTACAAAATCGCCTGGGTTTCGCCGTGACTCTCGCCAGACTGGCAGGCAGAAAGAATGATCTGCAGCTGCTAGAACAAAAACTTGCCGATAGCAAACTGGAGAGAGAAGATTCCTTCTGCAAAGAGTTGAAGGAAGCGGAGCGTCGCTGGCTGCGCGCCCATCGCTCCCCAGAGGCCAAGCAGTGGAACCTTCTGAGCGATATGCGGCCTGACGCGGTTCGCTATGCCTTCTGAAATCCCCTCACCGTGGAAAGATTTTCTCGTGGCGTTGGATGCCCTGCTGGATGAGCCCATCCACCTCGATTGCATCGGCGGGTTCGCCGTGGTCATGGGCTATGGACTGCGGCGATCCACGAACGATTTGGACTATCGGACGCTCCGGCCCTTCAGCCACATACGATATTTGCAGGAGATCGCCGGCCCACAGTCGGCGCTCGCACGAAAGTATGGTCTTCACCTGCAATACACGGCCGTTGATTCCATCCCGGAGAACTACGAGGATCGCCTTACGGAACTGTTCGCTGGCCAATTCACAAATCTGCGCCTATTCATTCCTGACCCATACGATCTGATTCTTTCGAAACTCTGCCGGAACATCGAGCGGGACCGCGAAGACGTGGAATTCCTTGCCTCGACCATGCAACTTGATGTTGATGTGTTGCGCGAGCGCTACAAGGAAATAATACCGAACCTAATCGGCCCGCAGAATCGGCACGATGCAACGCTGGAGTTTTGGGTGGAAGCTTATTTTGCGAAGCGGCCTGGCTAGCGCCGTTTGGAACCCGCGATTCTACCTATCGAACAGCGCGTTGGCTTCGGCGAAGGGCATGGCGCCGTCCACCAGCGCGGTGTACGTGCCGGACTGCTTTAATTCCTGCGCTATTCGGCGCGTCAACCCCAGCGTAGCGCGCATGATGCCGGAACCGATGCTCACTCGCGCGACGCCCAATTGGCGCAGTCGCGGTATCGCAGGCGAATTCGCGCCGGCCAGAATGTTCAGCGGAAATTTCAGCGTCTCCACGGCGCGGCGAATAACATTTTCATCGCTGACGCCCGGAAGAAACACGCAGTCCGCACCCGCACCAATATAAGCTTGCAGCCGCTCGCAGGCGCGTTCAAAACGCGACTCCGCATCGCCAATCTCAGCCAGATACACATCCGTGCGCGCGTTGATCACCACGTTCACACCCAGTCCCGCGGCGATGCGTCGCACCATCGCAATTTTTTCCAGCTGCGCGGGAATCGGCGCCAGCGTGCCGGACTCGTGTTCCATGTCCTCGAAATTCAATCCCACGGCGCCGGCCGCGATCAGTCCGGCCGTGGTCTTTGCGACGTCTCCGTAGCCCGCCTCCAGATCCGCCGTCACCGGAATTTCCACGCAGCCGCTGATGCGCCTCACCGCTGCCAGCATCAAGTCCTGCGCGATGCGCTCGCCATCGGAATAACCCAGCGAAAATGCCACTCCCGCGCTGGTGGTAGCGATCGCCGGAAAGCCAGCCAGCTCGAAGACGCGCGCGCTGGCGCAATCCCAAGCATTAGGCAGCACCAGAATTTCCGGGCCGCGGTGCAACGATCGGAAGTAGTCCGCTTTTTCGCTTTGCGTTTTCATGCGCACATTATATTCCGCCGCGGCCGACAGCGCGCGCTGAAATCGGCGCGGCAGGCGGCAAGCCTTTGGCGGCGCCGCTATCGTTTATGCAATGCGCCTAGAACGTGATATGAAGAGTAAAGCACGGTCACGTTCCGATAACCGACAAGTTCACAAGGGAATCGCCGTACCGACAAATGAAAGCCTCCCTGCAATATCTGATGCCGGAAGAACGCCAGCGCCGCGTGCAGAAAGCATTATTTCGCGGCGCGCAACTCACGCTGGAAAATCCCGCGTACCTGCGCGTGTTGCGTTCGCTTTTGAATGCGCTGCTGGAGCCGGACCTGGCTCCGCGCGATTTGACGGTCGCGGCGCTCGGCATCAAGAGTCGCGCAGCCGCCGCCAACGTGCTGGCGCGTGAGCCCGGCGTGGCAGCGGGCCTCGAAGAATACGCCTACCTGCTGCGCCAGCGCGGAGTGAAAGTCACGCTGAAGAAAGAAGACGGCGACGTGTTTCAGACCGGCGACGTATTGCTGCGCGCAGAAGGCGGCGAAAATAAACTTTTGAGCCTGGAGCGCGTGGGCCTGAATTTATTGCAGCGCATGTGCGGCATCGCCACGGCCACGCAGCGTTTGCAGGAGCGCGCTCGTCGCCAGTGCCCCGCCACGCGAATTGCCGGCACGCGCAAAACTCCCTGGGGGCTGCTCGATAAACGCGCCATACACCTTGGCGGCGGAGGCACGCACCGGCTCGGGCTCGGCGATGCTATCGTCGTGAAAAATAATCATCTGGCACTGCTCGCGCGCCGCGAAGAGCAGGCTGCGCCGCTGGCCGTCGAACGAGCGTGGAAGTCCCGCAAGCGCGCGGCATTCATCGAAGTGGAAGTGCGCAGCGAAGAAGGCGCCCTGGCCGCTGCGCATGCGTTTAAACGGCTGCGCGCGCAGGCTCCTTCGGCCACCCACGAATATCCCTGCATCGTGATGCTCGATAACCTGATGCCGGACGACGTCCGCCAAATCATCGTCGCCATGCGCAAAGAAAAAGTTTGGGAAGGCACGCTGGTGGAAGCCAGCGGCGGAATCACCGAAACAAATATGGAGCTGTACGCCGCCGCCGAAGTGGACGCAATTTCCCTCGGCACCCTAACGCATTCCGTGCGGGCCCTCGACCTGAGCCAGCGCATCGAGTAGCTTCTACGCTCATCCCGCCGCGAGCGCCAATCGTTAAAACGTACCGAGCCACCTCTTGCCGCGATTTCGCATCTTGGCTTAAAATCGGGGCGCTCGGTCCCTCGCACGAAAACTTGCGGCACAAGGTGGGGCGATGACAAACCCACGGCCACTCTCACGAATTTGTCGAATTTCCTGGTTGCCGGCGTTTCTGCTCGCCGCGATTCCCTTTTCGCTGCTCGCGGGGGTTCCCGCAGCACGCGCACAGGCAATGCCTCTGGCGGCAGTTCCCGACACTCCTCTGGAATTAGTGACTGGCTCGGCGCACGCGCTGATCACTCCAGAAGAGCGCGACGCCGCGATGGACCTGCTGGCCCGCGCGCGGCTGAATATTTCGTTGCACGCGGCGGGCGTGCCTCCTTACGAGATGAAAGTTTCGTTCACATCCACCGGCGCAACGCAATTCGAAGGCGACGGCACGATGGAAGAACTCTACGCCGGCCCGGTCCTGCGCTGGACCGCGCGCCTCGCCAGCTCGTCGCAGATGCACATCGTCTCCCGCGGGCAGACGTTCGCGACGAATCCCAAGGAACCAGTGCCGCTCCGCGTGCAAATGGTCCGCGGCGCAATCTTTCAGCCGATCGGGCCCGCGCCAGGAACGGGAATGATTCGCGCACAGACGGTGCAACGTGATGGCCAGGCGCTCACATGCCTGCTCTTCTCGTTAAGCGTGCCCACCAAGCCGATGCCTCGCCAGTGGGTGGAAACTGAATTTTGCATTGACCCGGAAACCGCGCTGCTGCATTCCTGGTCCGTCGCCCCGGGAATTTACGTCAACTACGATTACACCGACGCAATCCAATATCACGGCCACACCCTCGCGCGGCAAATCACCGTGGTCGAAGCAAATGAACCCGTGCTGCAGATTCACATTGATAGCCTGAAGGACGCGGATAATCTCGACCCACGCATTTTCGAGCCCACCCGCGAAATGATCAGCTCCGGTCCCGCGTTCGTGCTCGGCTATCCTCGGCGCTTCCCCATGCGCGCGGGTCAGTTAGATAACAACACTGCGCAGATGATTCAACCCGTGATCGTCCACGCCACGCTCAGCAACGTGGATGGCCGAGTGATCGAAGCGGAAGCGCTGCAGGATTCCAATCCAGAATTAGCGCAGCAGGCCGTGGAGCTGGTGGAACATTCCACATTCCCCGCCACAGGTGTGCAGCAGGAAGTTTTCATCAACGTGCAGGAACACATCGCGCAGTAGCAAGCGGCGCGCCACCGCTGCGCGCAATCGCACCGCGCACAGCGAATGCGGCGGTGCAATTATTTCTGCTGCTTCTTGGACATTTCCTCGGATTCCGCAACAGCTGCCAGCGTGGCCTGATGCGCCTTGTTGGCATGCTCCATCGCCTGCCGCGAATATTCGCTGCCGGTGAAGTGATCCTGCTTGCCGTGGTGCACCGCAGCGGCGCGGTGCGCGTGCGCGGCCATCTCGTGAAATTCGGCGGCTCTTTGATGCCAATCGTTGGACATGATCGCTCCTCCGCAAAATAAATCCTCGTCACAACTAACGCATGCAACGGTAACGCGTTGCGCATGCTCTGTCCATCGCAACGCACTCGCGTTCTACGGATTGCGCCAGCACGCCCAAGTGCGCACACGCGCAGCGTCGTCGACTCGCACGGATAATCCCCAACGCAAAGGAAAACGGCTGGCCCGCACCAGATAATTCGATGCGAGTCAGCCGTTTCCGTCGCGGCGCGAAATACCGCGCGTTAATTAATGATTAGTGCTGGATGGCCGCAACCTGCCCTGTCGTAGTGTCCAGAAACAGGCGGTCCCTCCGTTGGTGGTTGAAGTCGAACAAATTATTCACCGAGCCGGCAATCGCGTCGAACGATCCGCCGCCGATCCGGCCCAGCCCCCAATTATCCTCGATAAACCGCGTGATCGAACTCTGATCGAGCACTGTGCCGTCCACATAGTTTTCTCTGGCGTACGACGAAACCACCACCAGCGGCAGGCGTGGCCCGTAACCGCAGCGTGCCTGAATGCCCGCCAGTGAATTTGCACCGGTGCCGCACGCTCCCTTACCCGTGAGCGCGTCCGCGCTGGTCGCCGACTGGTTCATGATCGGACCGATGGCGTGGTCATACCATCCGTCGGAATCATCCCAGGCGATGAACACCGCCGTTTCGTTCCACTCCGGCAGTGATTGCAACTTATTCAGCGTGTCGGTGAGCCACTGTTGCTCGTCGAGCGGTGAAGAATTTCCGGGATGGCCATCCTGCGCGCGATTGGCTTTCAAGAAGCTCACCGCCGGCAGGTCGCCTGAGAACGCGGCCTTCCAGAAATACTTCAGGTCGTAAATGTGATTGGCCGCACCGTTGTGCCCCACTTCTGCCACGTTGGCCGGCGCGATGTGATGTTGGTTGTTGGTGCTGGCGTAGAACTGGAACGGATTGTGATAGCCCGCGTATGCGGTTTCCGGTGTGCCATCGAGCCGGTTGGTTGTCGTGGTGCATTGCGCCGGAGTAGCCGGGCTGCCATCGGTGCCGGGATTGTACGGCGTCGAAGGAGTGAACCCGCCCTGGAACCAGCCCCAGGAAATATTTTTCGCGTTCAGCAGGTCGCCGATGTTCTTCCCGGCCAGGCCCGCCTGATCGTAGGCGACGCAATCCTCGTACCACGGATCCGGATCGCCGATGATTGTGTTATTCACCACATCGTACGGCAGGTCTCCGTAGGCATCATCCACGCTGAGGTTCACGTTGCCCGTCATCCCGGAAGCCAGGTTGATGGCGCCCACAGCGGAAGGACCGAACGTCGAACCGTGGAAATTGTCGCTCATCGCAAAATACTGCGCGTAATTCCACAGCGCCGTGACAGTGTTGCCGTCGTAATACCCCATCACCACGCCGGGACCGAGCGGCGCCAGGCTGGGATAGATGAGCGCGCCCCCGGAAGTAGTTTGGGTGCACGGAACTGCGGTGAACTGCGGGAATTTGTCCATCAGCCCGCTGTCAAAGGCTTGCTGTTCCGGCGTGTAGTAGTGAGTCTGATCGCAGGTATAGTTCTCGCTGGGATCCAGGCGGAAGGGTTGGTAGGTGGGGCCATTCGGATTTCTGTTTTGCAGGCCGTAATTCAATCCGTTTACGGCAGGGGTGCCGGGCCGCGCGTGAAATTGTGTTTCGTTCTTGGGATTCGTCGCGTTGGGATACGTTCCAAAGTAGTGATCGAACGATTCGTTTTCCTGGAAAATAATCACCACGTGTTTGATGGGTGTTGTGGTTTTGTATTTGGAGGCCGGATCGTTCCCGCCTTGTCCGTCCCCCGCGAACAAACTGGTGGGAAGCGCAACCACCAGGTTCGCAGCCAGAATCATTGCCAACATCCACTGACATTTTCCTCGCAGCATCAGTCCTCCTGCCCCCCAGATTTTGCAGCGAAATTCTGAGCGCTTAGTCGCGGATTCCCAGCTTGCTTACTGGAAATGAAAAAACCGCTGTAGCACCCTATGGAATGGGGCGAATATACACACCCCATTCATCGAATTGAAACACTTTATTCATCTGACATTGGCAAATCTGTGGAAAACGTCCCGATCGCGTACTATTACCCGATAACTTGACAGTTGCCTCAACCAGAAGACTTGCGCTGGCCGCCCCGTTCGGGCCCGTGGCAGCCGCTACTGCGCCGGTTGCGGCTTCGGAGGGGTGGGCTTAATTCCGCCGCCGGGCGTCGCTGGCTTGTCTCGAGACTTTTCCGCAGCCTCCACACGGATTAATCCCATCATCCCGCCGTCCTCGTGCTCCAGCAGATGACAGTGAAAAGGAAACAGTCCGATCGCGTTGGGGTCGCGAAAATCCATGCGCAACCGCACCGTGGGATATTGCAGCGTCTTGCCATCCCAGAAAGGCACGTTGATCGTGTCGCGCAGGAATGGCTCGTTGATCGGTATGCCAAACCATTCCAGCATCAGGAAATGCACCTGGTGAATATGAAAGTCGTGCACTTCCTGCGAACGATTTTCGATGATCCAATCCTCCACTTCGCCTTGGTGCACCACGATGTTCGGAACGGATGAATGTGGATCAAACACCGCGGGCTTCTGCCCTTCCACCGTGAGGTAAAACGCGGTGGGACTGTTGGGATCTTTTGGATCTTCGAGCTTCTCGGAAAAATAAAGTCTGCGCGTGCGAACCGGCTGCACATTTCCCAGCCACGTCGCCTGCGATCGCGTAACGGCCTGGTTCGCCCCGACTTCCCCAAGCCTCGAGCGCGGAGCCGGCGCATTCGCAGCAACCTCAATTTTCGCGATGGCCCGCGTAGGATCGTTCTCGCCGCCGGGACCCGTGTTCACGGCGCGAGTGATGAACGACGCTTCCACGCCCGCCGGCGGCCCTTTCACCACAAATTCCACTCGCCCGCCGGGAGGCACGCCCAGATGGTTCTGCCACACCACCAGATCGTTTCCGCCCAGGCCATTCTGGTTGATCGGAATTCCATCCACGCCGACGATGCCAAGCGATTGCGGCTTCCCCGCGAACAGCAACTGCAAATTCAAATAGGTAATGGACGAAGCGTTCACCACGCGCCACAATTCGCGGGCCTCCGGCTTCATCTGAATGATCCCCGCGCGGTAATCGGGATACGGCGATGCCACGAAATTTACCGACACATCTTTCGCCGGCTTGCCCGAACCATTTCCGGTGTTTCGCGCATCGCCGTCGCGATCGAGCAGCGCTGCAGGTGCCTTTTCTCCCGCCACCGATGGCGCCGCGTTCGGGTTCAGCAGATCTTGATCGCGAATCACCAGCACGCGTTCCGGTAGCCCGGCGGCTTCGCGATTCGCATTCTCAATCCCTTCCACGATCAGCGCGCCCGAAGCCCCGCCCACCACCTGCGCTCTGCTGAATCCGTGCAGGTGCGGGTGATACCAATACAAGCCAGGCGGCTGGTCCGCGGGAATGTGAAAACGATACTCGAACGGCGCATCGCCGGGCTGAATGGAAGTCTTCAGCACGTCATCCTGATGGCATACCGGCGGAATCGTCAGTCCGTGAAAATGCAAGTTGGTGGACGTGCTGGTCATGCGCATGTCGCCGCAGGGATCGGACGAGGAGGTGCCGTGCGCCGGTTGCGCCGCGCTGGCGGCATTGGCGGGACGTGAATTCGCAGCCGATGCCGGTGTCGCCAGCGCCTTCAGCTCATTTTTCAGCGTCAGCACCAGCAAGTCGCCGGGACGCAGGCGCAAATTCGGAGACTGCAGCCCGTCGCCGAAAACGTAGCAGTAACGTACGTGCCCATCCGCATCTACTTCATTGCGGAAGGCGACTTTCACTTGCAGCACGCCATTTTCACTGCGCAAATCCTGCGGCTCGGGGATCACGCCGCCGGCCGCGGGACGCGGGCACGCCTCAGTCGCGGAAGTTTGCGCCGGCGTGTCCGATGTCGCCTTCGCGGAAATCGCGGATTGTGCGCCGGCATCGCCCACACCGGCAAAAAACAGCGTGAATATCAGTAGGAGGATTTTTGCCGAAGACATGTGTATTTCGAATCAGACCTCAGAGGCCGCGCAATCGCCTCAACCGCTGCCAACGCAAACCGATAGTATCGCGAACTCGCGCGGCGCCGAATGTTTCGGCCGTGCCTCACATCGAAATATCTTCCAGCGCCAATCCCCGTGTACGCGGGCCGAATATCCCGATCGCCAGAATCACCACCGCCATGGCCGCAGCAATGAACGCAAAAACTCCCCGCGTGCCGAAATCGCGCAAAAAGAATCCAATCAGAAAGCTCGTGAAAATAGCGCTCAGCCTGCTCCACGAATATACGAACCCCACCGCCTGCGCGCGAATCCGCGTGGGAAATAATTCCGCCTGATACGTGTGAAACGCGATGGACATGCAATTGTTCGCGCACGTCAGCAGCACGCCGCAGGTGATCAGCCACACCGGGTCGCGTTGCCGCGCGAAGAGCATGCCGAACACCGCGATGCACCCCGCCGTAAACACGATTTGCCACTTGCGTTCGATGCGATCCGCCACGCGATACGCCAGCAGCGGCCCCAGCGGCGCGCTCAGCGCGATCAGAAACGAATATTGCAGGCTGTTTGTCGTAGTGATGCCCGTGGAAATCAGCAGCGTGGGCACCCATGACGCAAATCCGTAATATCCGATGGTCTGAAAAAAGTTGAACACCATCAGCATCACCGTGCGTTTACGATAAGGCTCCCGCGTCAGTTCCAGCACACTCCCGCGGGTTTCCGCAGGACGCGATGCCATCCCCATGAAGCGCGCTTCGCGTGGTGCGGCATTTCCACGAGCCGCTTCCCTCTCCAGATCGTGCCGCACACGCATTTCCATTTCGGCAACGACGCGTTCGGCCTCGGCGAATTTTCCATGCGTCAGCAACCAGCGCGGACTTTCCGGCAATCCGCGCCGAACGAACCACACAAAAATTGCGCCCACCGATCCCGCCAGCACCACCCAGCGCCAGCCTTCCAGGCCCAGCGGCGCTCGCGGCACCAGCCACCAGGAAAGCAGCGCCACCGCCGGCAGCGCAGTAAATCCCACAATCTGGCTGACGGCAATCGCGCGCCCGCGCAAGTGCCTCGGCATCAGCTCGGTGATGTACGTATCGATCGTCACCAGTTCCACGCCGATGCCAACGCCCGCGATCACCCGCCACAACACAATGCCCTGCGCCGTTTGTTGCAAAGCCATCACCACGGTTGCTGCCGTGTACCACAGCAACGACGAGGTGAAAATCAATCGCCGCCCGAAACGATCAGCAGCAAAACCAAAAAGCAGCGTGCCCACGAAGAGTCCAGCAAAGGTAGCGGCCACAAAACTCGCCAGGCCATTGAACCCGAAGAACGCCGCCGAAGTGCTGGTGAAAAGCCCGCTGCGCACCAGTCCCGGCCCCACGTACGCGGTGAAAAATAAATCGTAATATTCGAACCACCCGCCCAGCGAAAGCAGCAGCACCAGCGACCATACATAGCGCGTCACCGGCAGACGCTCCAGCCGGACGCGAATCATCAACGCGCGATGTCGTACCTCTTCATTCTGTGAAAAAGTAGTGGGATCGTTCGACGGCGGTGTAGGCGGACCAGGCGGCAAGGGCGTTGAAGGCGGCGGCATCGTCGTCAGCCTAGCCGCTCGCGCGCCTCAGCACAAGTCCATGTGGGTTTGGAAAGTGTTACCCCGCGCACGCCACGCGAGTGGCTGCAATCACCCCGTGACGCGCGCGACTACTCGGAGAAGTAGGGGGGAGGGAGTGGAGAGCGCAAGAGGGGCCCAGCCCTTAAAAGTTTATCAATAAGGTTTCCCAACCTGCGCTCTCGTTCTCCCAGCGCGCATCCTCCTGCAAACCCGCCTTTTACGCAATACTGTAAATACCTGATATCCGCATCAGGGAATTGCCACCCTGGTACTGTCACTTTTGACAGTAGCCCACTGCGCCATGAAACCCGGCGGCGCGCCGCAGCTTCTGTCGCGGCGGGCTTCAGACCGCCAGCAGTTCTTTCCGCAGCACCAATAGCGTCAGCCTCGACGGACGCCACTACAAAACCATCTCTCTCTTGCAACAGCGGTGCTTCTGCGTTCACCGCATGCGTCGAGCGCTACAATGTATATGTTAGCGTTCAGGCGCGATGCCGGGAGAAATCGATGCCTCCGAAAACTGATGGCATTCTGGAATCCTCGTTGTACGTGAGCGACGTCTCTCGCTCCACGCGCTTCTACGAAGAGATATTCGGCTTCCGCGTGATCAAAGATTTCGGCGAGCGCGGCTGCGCGATGCATGCCGGCCCGCATCAAGTGCTGCTGCTGTTCCAGAAGGGCGGCTCGCGCGACATCCAATCCCCGCACGACGGCGACGGCGAACTGCACATCGCCTTCGCAATTTCCGCCGCGGAGCTGCCCGCCTGGGAATCGTGGCTGCATACCAAAGGAATCGCCGTGGAAGAAAAACGCCAGTGGGAACTCGGCGGCTGGAGCCTCTACTTCAGAGATCCCGACCGCCATCTACTCGAACTCGCCACGCCGGGAATCTGGTCGGTCTATTGAAATGCGATGTGCGATAAGAGAGTGAATCCGGTAACGTGTCCATCCGTGCGCCAACCACAATAACGCTCGAGGACAGAATTCATGATACGTAAAGTGGCTCTCGCAATTTTGTATTTTATTTCGCTTGGCTACATCTTTTTGATTGTGTCTGCTTCGGTCTATTGTCTCCAGCACGGATGCAAAGGGCCGGAGGGCGATATTTTTATGCCCGCCTTCTTTCTTACTCCCCTCGGCATAATCGCCCTCGCTCTCTCATTACGCCACTCCATCCAGCAGATCAGAAAAAGACAATCATGGTCCTGGCTTTTCTGGCCTCTCGCAATTATTTTCGCAGTAGTTCTCCTGGCCGCAGTCGCCTTCATCGTAATGTTGATTTATGAGCTCGCCTCCCATCATAAATGATGACGAAAGCCTCTTAGGATTAGAATGATCGAATTCGCCAGTTAGATGGAATCCACCAATGCTCAACGAAGCCTTACGCCAAGAATTGCTGGCCATGCGCGATGAAGACCTGCGCGTCCGCGAGGAACTAATAGCCTCAAACGAACTGGGCGGCGCATACGTGCCGAAGATGGAGGCTGTGCACAAGCGCAACGCCAGCCGCCTGCGCGATTTAATCGCTCTGCACGGCTGGCCATCCGAAGATATCGCAGCGAAAGACGGCTCCGAAGCAGCATGGCTGATCGCTCAGCACGCCATCGGCGAACCGGAGTTCCAGCGCCATGTGTTGCAGACGCTGCACGCCTCCATAGCCAAAGGTCACGTCCCTGCGTGGCAAGCAGCCTATCTCGAAGACCGCATCGCGATGTACGAAGGCCGGCCGCAACGTTACGGCACGCAATGGTTGGACGATCCCCGCGATGGACGCACCCGCCCATGGACACTCGCCGACCCCACAAACGTAAACACACTGCGCGCCGAAGTTGGACTCGAGCCGCTGCCACCCATTCCCGAGCCAGGCCCCGAACTCCCCGCCGAGGAACGCGAAAACCTCGAAAAGAATTATCGCTGGTGGCAGGACTGGCTAATCAGCAAGGGCTGGCCTCGTCCGAAGTAGAACCAGCACGGTGATGAACGCGAAGTCCTCACCATTCGCGCCACCGCACAAATGGTCTTGCCGAGATTTACGTTCCCCGCTCAGCGCGTCAATCAGAAATCTTACGCCGTACGAATCGGCGCAGGCGGCACGACGACCTCCACAAGCCCAGTCGCCACGTCGTACACCAGGCCCGACAGCAGCCAAGCTCCCGGAAATGCGGGAATCGTTCGCAGCGTAGCAACGTCGACCGCCACCGCCTTCCGCGGATCGTTTACTTCTTTTGTCCCCAGTTCGCCTTCCTGCACTTGAAAATAGTGCGCCAGTTTCTCCGGGTCGCTGGCCAGCCGACTCATGCCGCAATCAGTGTGCTGCATCACGATCACGTGAAACTCTCCGCCGCCTCCCGGAACCTGTCCGGTGATCTGGCCGATTCGCCCTAGCAGAGCCAGTTGCTCCAGCAACCCCGGCGTAATACGTCCGCCGATGTTGCGCAGCACCAGCGCCTCGCCCGGCTTAATTCCCAGCACATATGCCGGATCCGCGCGCATGTCCGCACAACCGACAATGATCGCCTTTAGGTTGGGCGTCGCCCGCGCAAGCGAGGGCATCAGTGTTCCCTCAGCAGACTGCTGAACAGAAAATTGCTTGTTACGTTGTACCAAGTCGTCGAAAGTGTTCACGCTGATTCTCCCCGCTTCAAGGTCCGTTCCATCAGCAGAATTGTAAAGCATGGCACGCCTCAATACGAATGTAGTCGAGCCAGCACAGGTTCAAGTTTTCGCAAGTCGCGCCACCGCACATGCCGTTTCGCCAACATTCCACTTCTCGCTAACGGGGTTCACCACGCGCTGGAGTGCCGCGAACAATGCAGGCCACTAGTAAGGAGGAGCATTTGCTGTTTTAGTTTAGTCTCCGAATGATCGTATAGAAATCCTCCAAGTCTTTTTTGTCGCCCATAAAATCAGCGGTCCACTTGCCTCCTAGAATTGCACAGGAAACGTAGGTCCGGGTTGTCCCTGGGGACACTGCCTCCATGCAGAACGCTTCCTGCGGCCCCGATCCCGTCCTGAAGGGGCCCGAAATAGCATTACCGAGGTCCGAGTGCAGATTCCAGAAAAAGCTCTCGAATGTCTTGTATTCGACTCCGTTGTTCTCGCGGCCCATGGGGGGCAATGGGTGTACGGATATCATGCTTGGATTCCAGGCTCCGCGATTCAGCGACAACACAAAGGGCAGTTTCGTCAGCTCGGCGCCGTAACTTTCGTCGATGTACGCGGTCCATTTCGGCGGTACAAAAATCGCCTTGCCACGAGACTCGATGGTGTTGCCGTGGCGCAAGTGCCAAGCCAGCGTCACAAGGCTCGGAGACACAATCATCAGTAGTAGCGCGAGGAGAATACCCACCTTCAGAACTCTTGCTACTCGCGGCGGGCAGACGAATAATGGACGCGTGAGCCAATCCGTGCTCAATGGCATCGTTTTCCCTTCAGACGATCGCCGATACAGTGGTGCCTGCAAAGTATTACCACATTTTAGAGTCAAGTCTCGATTAGTCGCGCCACCTACAAACGGTTTTGCCAACATCCCACTCCTCCGCCAAGCGCGTTTCCCATGCACTGACTCAACCGCGCAGCGGCACACTCGCCCTCAACCATTCCCACCGCGCGCACCATCTGTCACTTTTGACGATTCCCCTCTTCTCAGCCTGCCGGCAAAATCGAATGCATCAGTGCACGGTTTTGGTGTATAGGAAGTGCGCAGTAAACGTGCCATCGCGCGCATCAGCCGACGCTCCGTTCGAGCTAGAAGGTGGCGGGAACAACTGACAAGCAGTCATAACGGAGGAATACATGGAAATTTTTTGCATCACCCGCTCGAACAGTTGCAATAATTCTCGCGGAAAGAAAGTCCTTCTAAATGCTCACGCGCGCCAGCTTTTCACAGCACTCGCACTTGGATTGACATTCATAGCCATCCAGGGCTGCGGCGGCCAGCAGAAATCCGCGCCAGAAACTCCCAGCGGCGCAGTTCAAAGCCCCACCTCCACAGGCCAGTCGCCCAGCGGTACTCCAATCCCCAAGCTCACAGCGGTTCCCGGCAGCGTCGTAGGTCTTGTCCTTGGAGGCGGTGCACCAATTTCCAATTCGACAGTGACCTTGTGGGCGGCCAGCACAGGCGAACCCAAGCAACTCGGGCAAACACATACGAACGGTGATGGCCGATTCGAGCTTGGTCTGGGTGGAACTCCCGACAAAGACACAAGCCTCTATCTCGTTGCCAAGGGTGGCCAGCCAACAGGCAGCGCAGTCAAGGGAGACAACCCGGCGATCGCGCTGCTCGCGGTCTTGGGTAGCAATCCCCCGCCAATCGTCATTATCAACGAAATGACCACCGTGGCATCGGTGTGGACCAACAATCAATTCTTCGATGGAGCTGCGCTCAGCGGTACCCCACTCGGATTGCGCATCGCTGCGGGAAACATACCCAACTTCGTTGACCTCGCGACGGGCGGCTACGGCGTAATGATTCAAGACGGATTCAACAGCACGCAAACTCCAACCATGGCGAATTTCGCCACGCTTTCCAGCGCGCTGGCTGGGTGCGTCAACCGCGTAACCTCGGACGCCTGCAACAGCCTTTTCGCTGCCGCCACCGGACCGGAAGGCAAGGCGCCGTCTGACACGCTGGCTGCGGCCCATTCGATTGCTCGCAACCCCGGCTTCAAGCCTGAAAGAGTCTTCGCGTTGTTGGAAGCGTTTTATCCAGTGCAGCAGGGCAAACACCTTCGCCCCACCCCGTACATGCCTTATCTGAGCTTTGCGCCCGGCGCGTGGGTTCTGCCTCTCAAGTTCGCGGGTGGCGGCTACTCCGGTGGTGCCAAAGTGATGTTCGATAGCGAGGGCAACGCATGGAGCGGCGCTAATTTTCTTGTCGGAGGCCAGGGGCACGATGCCTTGTGGGACGGCAACATGGCAAAGTTCGCTCCGAATGGACAGCCCCTATCGCCGATGACCACCGGATTTACGGGCGGCGGTCTAATAGGTCCCGGCTTCGGAACGGCCATCGACGCCAACGATCACATATGGTTTACAAGCACCGCGGGTCAGACGATCTCAGTGTTCGATAAAACCGGCAAACCGCTTTCGCCACCGGAGGGCTATAACTTCGGCGGCAAACTCGGTGTCATGCAAGGCATCATCGTTACCCCGAACGGCGACGTCTGGGCCCTCGATTTCGGCAAGGACAAAGTTGTGTACCTGCCGCAGGGCGACCCGAGTAAGGTGAAGTTCTACTGCGAGGCCCCCGCCGGCACCGCGAGCAAAGACGGCCCGTGCAAGTTGAACGGTCCGTTCCATCTGGCGATTGACCAGCAAGACCGAATCTGGATTACCAACGCCATCGGCGATACAGTCACGCGCTTTCCCGCGAGCGACCCGAGCAAGGTCGAAATCTTCAAGGCCGGCGCCAGCGGCAAAGGTATGGCAATAGACAGCAAAGGCAACGCGTGGATAACCAACACGGCCGGTGACTCTCTGCCTCTCAGCGTCAAATTGCATCTTCTTGAATTGAAGTTGTCGGGCAAGTTAGCGGATGTCGATCACGTCATGGTTGATTGGCTGAGCTCGCATCCCGGCCAGGGCAGCGTCACGATGATACGGCCGGATGGCACGCAAGCGCCCGGTTCTCCATTCCACGGAGGCGGCAGCATCTGGGGAGCTTGGGCCGTTTCCATCGATGGCAACGACCATGTTTGGGTTTCCAACTTCGCGCCGGGCGGCGGCCTCACTGAGCTGTGTGGCGCTCGCACCGAGACCTGTCCGCCAGGCATGAAGACCGGCGATCCGATTTCCCCGAAAGGCCTTGGATACAAAGGCGGTGGTATGCAGCTGCTGGTTGACGCGTCCATCGATCCTGCGGGCAACGTGTGGGTGTCCAACAACTGGCAGGATTACAATTCATGCTACGGTAAGCCCGACGAGGGTGTTTCCACACGTTGCGGTGGCCAGGGAATGATTGTGTTTTACGGTATGGCCAAGCCCGTCCGCTCACCGCAGATTGGCCCAGCGCGTCAGCCCTAGCGCGTTTCACGCTCGGCGCAATCATTGCGGGCGGGATGGCTGTCGGGGTCCTATTTGCTGCCGCAATGATTGCCGTCGAAGCCACTGGCGGCCTAATAATTGTCCGCGAACTAATGGGAGAAAATATGCTGGCATCGTCCATCGCATGGATACTGATTGCTTCGGGCGTCGCGACGGCCGCGGGTGGCCTCGCCGCGCTTCTCTTCCCTCATCAGGTTTTGCGATTGGTGTTCGGTTCCAGCAGCAGCGAAGGCGTCACGCTGTTCTTCGTGCGCCACTGGGGCGCGCTGCTCTTCGTAGTCTGCGCGCTCACGGTGTATGCGGCGTACTTCCCCGCCACGCGCCCGCCCATCTTGACAGCCGCCATCATCGAAAAAATCGCCATCGTCACCCTGATCTTCTCCGGCGGCGCAAAACGCACCGCAGCCATGACTGCCATCGCAATCATGGACGGAACCTTGGCCATCCTCTTCGCCGCATACCTCGCGGGGTTTTAGCATTCAGTGCGTGACGGGGCGTGCCAGCTCAACTGGTTGAAACGCCCTATGCTTTTAGGGTGACTTGCGACGGCGCAACGCCCGATATCCTTGCTGGGCCAGGAAGAAAATCGTTAGGAGGAAAAGAACCAGGAGCAACGCGCCACAACACTGTAGGACCCAGGCCGGAATGCGGCGATCATCCGCCAATCTTGCCAAGAGAAAACATCCTACGAGGAACATGCCGCCATACTTCACCACCTTGCTTCCCGGCTCATCCTTTCGAGCGTCCATCGGCGAATATTGCCCGCACAACACCAGAACGTAATGGTCGCCCTTTTCAAGAGTAGAAATCGCTTCGTCCCATCGAAGCTTTCCTCCCGGATTTTCAGCTTTCAGACGTTTATAAGCATGATGGAGAAGTCGCGACATCTTCGCTTCATACTCTGCCGAGTCATACTTTTCCTCGAACTCTTCGTTCAACCCGATGGGGTCACCGCAGGAGGCTGGATCGCTTTCAGTGAAATACATCATCCGTCTTTCGAGATCGGACAGCGGAGTATGGTCAAGAGCCGCTTGTTGAGCAGCCTGTTCGGCGAGAAAATCCTTTGCCTCCTTTGTATTCATGTAAACCTTTGGCGGCGGATTGTATCTTAAACGCGGAACACTATTTCGCGGTATGCGAGCGGTTCAGGCTGCGCGCGCGTCAACGCCAAGTAAATCACCGCCGCCAAGCAAAATGCGTCCCCAGTGGATTGTCGTGCGACTCATTCCCCCACTCCCGAGGGCCGTCAGTGTAACTCGCAGCTACTTTTCCGGAATGGTGTCGGAAAGTTCGCGCGTATCTGTCAGCGGCCGCGCTCCCGCGGGCAGCCCGTTCTGCTGCAGCAGGTAGGCCAAAATATCCAGCGATTGCTGCGTCGTGAAAGTTGTGCCGGCGAACTGTGCCATGGGGCCCTTAATTTGTCCCCACACCGTCAAAAGTTTTACGCCCCCAAATCTTTGCTTCCAGGCCGCGCCACTCAGCGCCGGCCCCATGCCGCCTTCCAGTTTTGCGCCGTGGCAACCAGAGCACGAATTCGCAAAAAGCTTCCCACCGGCCGAAGCTTGTTCCGCTGAATACCAGCCGGTCAACTTCGCAGCCGGCTGCTCGTACACATGCCCGATATTCGCGTGGCACTCCAGGCAACTATAGCTGTCCGCTTTCACCATGCCTTCGTGAATCACCTGCTTCATGTGGCTGTTGGGGCCGCCGAACGAAAGTAGCGAGTGGCAGCCGCGACAGGTGATGTAGTTGTGCTGGATCAGATAATTTTCAAAATACTTGCTCAACTCAGGACGCCGCTTGTCCCACTCTTCCTTCGTGGCAATGCTCTTCTTCGATTCGTACCAATAATCCTTGGCGCCACGGTCGGCCTTGAACAGCAGCAGCTTCACGTATTCCGCCGCGGTGGCGTGGCCGGAATCATAGGGGATGTGGCAGTCGCCGCACGTGGCGCGCACTCCCACATTATTAATGTAATGCGTGCTCTGCTGGTACGCCGCGGCGGCCCACGTCATCGAATGGCATGTCGTCCCGCAAAATTGCTCGGAGCTGGACCACATCACCGCATGATTCGTCAGCGCAGCGAGCGCCACGCCAAGAAATACGAAAAACACCGCTCCCGTAAAAATCCACAGAATGCGGCGCCGCCCGGAACGATTTCCCGTTGCGCTCGCGTTCGCTCCCGCCGAGTCCTCTGTGGGCATTACACTCTCCCCACGAATCGTATCGCATGCTGCCAGTGATGGCCCCGCAGCCGCGCATCCCGGATGGCCCTGAACGCGCTAGATCGCCGAACTCGCAAGCAATCCACTACTTCGCTGGAAGCGCCTTGGACAAATCCACCGTATCGTTCAGCGGCGTGCTGCCGGAGGGTACACCGTTTTTCTGCAAAAGAAATGCCATGATATCCACCGATTTCTTTGCGGCAACCGAACCCGGCGCGGACATCGGCATCGTCGTATGCACATCGGACCACAGCGTCGAAGATTTCTTCCCCGCGTAATTCAGCCAGAATTGCCTGCCCACCAGCGCAGGCCCCATGCCACCTTGCAGCTTCGCGCCATGGCAACCCGCACAGGTGCTCTGATAAGCCTTCGCGCCACTGGCAGCCTGCGCAGTGGTGTACCAACCGGTTGCCTTCGGCGCGCTCTGTGGCAACCCAAACGCGCTTACCCCAATAAATGCCGCGCCAACCAACAACAATTGAAAAACTCGCGAAGGATTTCTCATGCGCACCGCCTCCCCGCTCAGGACGAGCCGACCGCCTCGCAATGTAAACCTTCCACGCAGGATTCTACAGCGCGTATGTACTGAATCCAGCCAGCGCCGTGCATTGGCAAAAATGACAGTAGGGCAAACGCAGCAATGTGCATGCCGTTCTGCCGCGCGCGATCAATATTCGCCATCTCCTATTGCTTTCCAATACGTATCGGTCTACTCTATGGCCTTCCCATAGGAGGCCTATGGCCCCAAAGCAAGACGTTTGGCAAGGCACTCTCGCCCTCATGGTGCTGAAGACCTTGCAGTCGCTGGGTCCGCTGCACGGCTATGGCATTGCCCGCCGCGTCGAACAAACGAGCGGCGATTTGCTGTCGGTGAATTACGGCACGCTTTACCCGGCGCTCCTGAAACTCGAACAGGAAGGCTACATCGCTTCAGAATGGGGCGTTTCAAACAATAATCGCAAAGCGAAGTATTACAAACTCACTCCTGCCGGCCGGAAACGCCTGAAAACAGAAACGCAGGAATGGGAACAGACCACCGCGATCATCGCCCGCTTCCTGTCAGCGAAGGAGCACGCCTGATGCCGATGCTGATGCGAACGTTTCGTTCATTCTTCGCGCGACTGCGCACAATGTTCGGCCGCGAGCAGCTTGATCGCGAACTCGAAGACGAATTGGCCAGCCACTTGGAAATGCACGTTGAGGACAACCTGCGCTCCGGCATGTCCCCCGCAGCCGCCCGGCGCGACGCCCTGCTTAAGCTCGGCGGAATCGAGCAGACCAAAGAAAAGTACCGCACCCGGCGTGGCATACCGCTACTCGAAACCCTTCTGCAGGACATCCGCTTCGGCCTCCGCATGCTTTTGAAATCGCCCGCGCTCACCGCGATCGTAGTCGTCACCTTGGCCTTGGGCCTCGGCGCCAACACCGCAATATTCAGCATTGTGAACGGCTTCTTGCTCCGTCCGCTTCCTGTGACCGCGCCGGAGCAAATTGTAGTTCTGCCGATTCAGCAGAAGGATGCGCCAGTCGGCTCCGCAGGATTCTCCTATCCCGGATTTCTCGACTACCGCCAGCAAGCCGACGCCTTCTCCGATATTTTCGGCGTCACCCTCAGCTCGCTGCAATTCACCGCCGATAATCGCTCGGACCAGGTCTACGCAAACTTCGTCTCGGGAAACTTCTTCTCTTCCCTCGGCGTAAAACCAGCGCTGGGCCGCCTGATTCTCCCGCACGAAGGCGAAACGCTCGGCCAGCCGCCGCTTGTAGTGCTCGACTATTCTTACTGGCAGCGGCGATTCAACTCTGACCCCGGCGTCGTCGGCCGATCCATTCGCGTGAACAGCCAATCCGCCACCATCATCGGCGTCGCGCCCCAGGAATTTCACGGCATGTTTGCCATTTTCGAAACAGACGTGTACCTCCCGCTCAGCGCGATCTCGCTCGCGGAGCCTGCCGACATTTTCTGGAAGAGCCGCGATCGCCGCGGGATTCTGGCGTTCGGCCGCCTTAAATCTGGCATCGGCCTGCGCCAGGCCCAAAGTTCTCTCGATGTAGTCACCGCGCGTCTCGCGAGCCAGTATCCGGCCACGGACCGCTGGTTCAACGTGCGCGTGGTCCCGGAAAAATCCGCGCGCCCAATTCCCTACGCCAACCGCTCGTTCGTCGCGATTTCCGGTCTTTTCCTGGCGCTGGCATCCTTCGTATTACTTCTCGCCTGCATGAACGTGGAAAACATCCTGCTTGCCCGCGGCGTCTCCCGCCAGCGCGAGATGGGAATTCGCGCCGCGCTGGGCGCCAGCCGCATGCGACTGGTGTGCCAGATGCTCGCCGAAAGCATTCTTCTCGCGCTCATGGGCGGCGCCGCCGGTCTGATCCTCGGCGTCTACACCAATCGCTTGATCAACTCGATTCACATCCAAAATATTCCGCTGCAATTGCATTCCACGCTCGATTGGCGCGTCTTTGCATTCACCGCCGCCGCGATGCTCTTCACCGGAATCCTGGTCGGCTTGCTTCCCGCGCTGCGTGCGTCATCGGCAGACGTTAAAACCGTGCTGCACGACGGCGCACAGCGGAATTCTTACAACATTCATCACCCCGGCTTCCGCAATTTTCTCGTCGTCGCACAAGTCGCCGGCTCGCTCGTGCTCCTGGTCGCCGCCGGACTCTTCGTCCGCAGCCTGCTGAAAGCTCGCACCTTCGATCTCGGATTCGAGCCCACGCACGTCCTCACTGTAATCCTCGATCCCCACGAGATCGGCTATGACCAGCCGCGCACCACCGCCTTCTATCGCGAACTAAAATCTCGCGTCGGCGTGCTTCCCGGCGTGCAATCCGCCAGCCTCGCCTCCTACGTCCCGATGGGGGGCTATCCGTTCAACAGGCAAATTTTTGTTGAGGGCCGCGCCATCCCTCCCGGCCAGCCTGCTCCCAGCGTCCTCTCCAACTCGATTGATCCCGCCTATTTCGAAACAATGCGCATCACTCTCCTCCGCGGCCGAAACTTCGCTACCGCAGACGATGTCACCGCGCCGCGCGTCGCTATCATTAATCAAACGATGGCCGCGCGTTTCTGGCCGATGCAAGACGCCGTTGGCCAGCGCTTCCGCATGGACGACGTCGCCGGCCCCGCCATCGAAGTCGTCGGTGTCACCGCCAACGGCAAATACAAATCCATCGGCGAAGATGCTCAGCCGTTCCTCTACATTCCTCTGGCGCAGGATTTCAATTCGAAGCTCGCGCTGCAAATTCGCACGTTCGGTCCGCCGGAGGCGCTCACCGCTCCGGTGAAAGAACAAATCACGCGGCTCGCCCCGGACCTCGAGCCTTTGGACATCGAGACCATGAATCAATTGCTTGAGGGCGCGCTCGGGTTCTTCGCCTACCGCCTGGCAGCCACTCTCGCCGCGGCGCTCGGAATCATCGGATTGATTCTTGCCATCGTCGGCGTGTACGGCGTGGTTTCGTTCGCCGCCAGCCAGCGCACGCGCGAGTTCGGCATCCGCATGGCGCTGGGCGCGAGTTCGCGCGATATCCTTAACCTGATTTGGCTGCAGGGAGTGCGCCTGGTAACCGCAGGCGTGGCCATCGGCACCGCCGCGGCCTGGGCCTTCAGTCGCGCGATGACTCATGTAATTTCCGGAATCAGCGCGAGCGATCCCGTAGCTTACATCGCCGTCGCCACGCTTCTCGCCATCGTCGCTCTCGTGGCCTGCTGGATCCCCGCGCGCCGCGCCACTCGCGTCGATCCCATGATCGCGCTCAGATATGAATGAGCAGCGACGCTCCAAAGGACTAGCCGCGAAATCTTCAGTAACCGCTGATCGTCCAGCCGAACTCACTCAACGTGCGACTTCAGCTGTCAGTTCTGACAATAGGAATCACATCGAGTCTGCGGTATCATCGTGCGGTTTAAGGAGGGATTCCATGCGATTCGCTATCCTCTGCCTCTTGGCATCCGCTGTGTTCGCGCCACTCAGCCAGGCGCAGGCTCCTGTTTTCGTGATTACGCCGGAAAAGAGCACCATTAGTTTCGCCGTCAAATCGTCCGTGAATATAGAAGGTACTTTCAACAAGTGGGACGCCACTCTGGTTTTCACGTCCCCTCACGCATCCACCGGCGTGCTCGACATCAAAATTCAAGCAGACAGCGTCAATACCGGCAGTGACATGAAGGACGGCAAGCTCAAGGGAAAAGACTTCTTCGACGTGAAGAATGACCCGCTGATCACCTTCCACTCCACCAAGATGGTGCGCCTCAGCCCGGGCGTCTATCAAGTGCAAGGCAACTTCACGATTCGCGGCGTAACCAAGCCTGACACCCTGACGCTAACCACCGACGCCGAGGGCAAAGGCGCAGGCGAGATTAAAGGCACCATGGCCTTTGATCGAAAAGACTACGGAATCAACGGCAGCATTCCCTTCATCAAGATCGCCGACCGCGTAGAAGTAACCGTCGCGTTTCTGGTGAAGCGCGTCAGCGGCCCGGCCCTAATATTCGACCCGTAGCCACTGCTTCTGCACCTCTCTACTTTTATACTGGCCCTAAGCCTCGATGAGCCCCACCAGCTCAATTTGCGCGGCAGCACCATCTCACCAGTTCATGCGCGTCAGTTTTTTCCTGCGGTCAGTGGCGCGCAAGTGATCGTGACGTCTGCAACCCGGCTCTCACATTGCTGATAACGATGAGGATCAGCTCGGTAATCGATCCGCAGGTGCGTTTCGTCAAGCCACAACACGTTCGTGTCCTGCAAGTCGCTGGGTCCGTCATACTCATAGGCCGTGAAGTTCTGGCGACACCCGTTTTTTGTGACGGTGACGATGGAAATGTCCCGACCCAAAAAGCCAGCGTCGTAAGTTAGAGTCGCGTGATGCGAGCCGTGCGGAGAACTAACGGTTCGAGATTGTGTCTCCGGACTTCCGGAATTGAATGCGACCCCGATAGCCACCACCGCGAGAATGCAAGCAACCGCTGTTCCGCCAAGGACGCGCAGCACTATTTGCAGCCATCGCGGCTTAACTCCGGGTGCCCAGATTAGAAGCACGACGATGAGTAGAACCACGGCAGGCCAAACCAGCCACCGAAGTTCCAGAATTCTGCTCCACAATTCGGGCCGACAAGGCACATCCATAATTTGTTACTACTCGCAAGCGCTGCTCAGAACTGGCCCCAGCGCCGTTTCTCCGAGCGGCGTATGTTCAGCCAGCACATCAAATAAAAAATCCCCAGAATCACCGCGCCCAGCGCAATCAGCAGGCCCAGCAGCACAAACGCAATCTTGACGTCGCGCATTTTCACGGCGGCGTAGATGAACACCGCCACCAGCACCACTCCGATCACGCCAACCGCGGGGAGATCGCCGTACAAGAACTGCTTCTTCTGCGATTCCGTCAGATCCGGCCACTCCCTGGACCCGTCCGGAAAGCGGGTGGCACAATTCCGGCAGACGCGGTAACCCGGCCCCAGCCGCAGCGTGGCTTGGTTGAACAGAGTCTGCGAGTGGTAGCCACAATTCGGACAGATGAGTTTGTAGTTCGACCAAAAAACGCGCTTTTTCTTCAATTTCGCTTTCCCCGAGCGTGTGGCCCCGACGTTCCGCCCATCCGGGTATTGTCACTGGCGATACGTAGGCGAAGTCTACCACGGTCTGGCGATGGATAGTCTTGTGACGCTGTCGCTCCGTGTTATAGTTTCGCGGCGCGCCCACAACGGCTGTACCATGGCAGGCCGTCGATGTGAGCTGGGGTTCACCGCGGCGACGAGCGTTTGGTTTCGAACTTGCACCTTCCACCGTGGGGCGCCCAGGTCGCCACATGGGCGGAAGGGACATAAGCCGCATAACTGGCTTGTGGACACGACCATAGCTCGCGCGGGCGGGTTCTGGAATACATGGGGTGCGGTAGCTCGCTACCGCTATTGGCCAAAGCTTTTCCCGTCTACTATTGACGTACGTCGGGTATGAATTTAGTCTTTGAGGCCCCCGCCGGTGCACGGCCGCGCGAGGGGTCCCAATAGCTCTAAAGACGCGACAAATTGGGGGCTTACCAGGCCTGAATCGGCTTGTCGGGTCCCACCTTTGACGCGTCGGATTTTCAGGCAAAGTTCCGTTCGCTTCCTCCCCGGGCCACAGCTTCATCAGTCGAGGAGAATTTTTGTGAGCCGTGCTACTAGCAGTGCCGCGCAATATTTCATTCGTGTCTTTTCAATAGCTGCCCTGCTGCTGTTCGCGCATGTCGCCTACGCACAGAACACCATCTCCACAGTCGCCGGCGGCCCTCCGGCCAATAACGTTGCTCCTACCGCGGCGCCCATCGAAGGGCCGCAAGCCATCGCGCGAGACGCATCCGGAAATCTGTATGTCGTCAACGACATCGGCGTCATCTACAAAGTAACCGCCGCGCCTCCCAGCTCCATGTCCATCTATGCCGGAAACAACACCGCGGGATTTTCGCCCAACGGAACACTGGCAAATGCGTCGCTGACGTTTCAGCCCACCGGCGCGGCGCTCGACGCCAACGGCAATCTTTACTTCTCCGATCAGAATAATTGCGTGGTGCGCGAAATCGTCGCCGCGACCGGAATCATCAACACCGTCGCAGGCACGCCGGGCGCATGCAATTATGCGGGCGATGGGGCGGCATGCGGCAACCAGCGCGCACATCAGTTTCCCGCAAGGCGTGGCGCTGGACGGCTTCGGGTAATCTTTATATCGCGGACATCGGCAACGGCATCGTGCGCCGCGTCATCTTGTCTACCGGAATCATCTCCACATATGCAGGCGTTCCGGGCTCTTCGGATTTCCCACCAACAACGCGCTCGCCACCTCCAGCTTGCTGGCTGCTCCGGTGGCGGTCGCCGCCGATTCCAGCGGAAATCTTTTTATCGCTGACGAGAACAACAACGTAGTTTGCCGCGTGGATGTCACGTCGAAAGTTCTCACCATCGCGGCCGGAACAGGCCCAGTTCAGGATACAGCGGCGACGACGGCCCGGCAACTTCGGCAACGATGCGCGCGCCGGACGGCGTGGCCGTGGACGCCGCCGGCAACATTTACATTTCCGATACCGAAAGCGCGGTGATTCGCGAAGTGAATTCCCCGACGAGCCCGAGCGGAGCCAATGACATTAATACCATCGTCGGCAACAGCACTTTCGGATACAACGGCGACGGCCCCGCCACTTCCGTCGAGCTGACCAACCCTGCTGGAGTTTTCGTTGATCCTCCCACCGGAAATTTGTGGATCGCGGATTACTGGAGCAACCGCGTTCGCATGTACAACGCCACCAGCAAAACAATTACCACCGTGGTCGGCAGCGGCGCGAGTGGGTGACGGCGGGCTGGCCACCAGCGCCAGCTTGTATTACCCGCGCAATCCCGCGCTCGATGCCAACGGCAATCTGCTTTTCGTGGACGCGCAAAACAACCGCATCCGCGAAATCAGCGCCGCGGGCCAGACCGTATCCACGGTTGTCGGCACCGGAATTCCCTGCCCGCAGCCGACGAATCCGTGCGGTGATGGCGGACCGGCCGCGTCCGCTGCGCTTTTCCAGCCGCGCACCGTCACGATCGAAGCTTCCGGCAGCCTGCTGGTCGCGGATGATGGTGATAACAGAATTCGCGAGGTAAATGGCACGACAGGAATCATCAGCACCATCGTGGGATCCGGAAATCAGTGCGCGTCTCCCTTTTCCAGTTGCGGCGACGGCGG
Source organism: uncultured Acidobacteriota bacterium (assembly GCA_963748395.1). Classification (GTDB taxonomy): domain Bacteria; phylum Acidobacteriota; class Terriglobia; order Acidiferrales; family UBA7541; genus Palsa-295. Next base: position 372,890 of record CAVVIP010000004.1, read on the forward strand.
ACCTGCGCTGAGCGCGAGCCTGAACGACGCGCGCGGCGCCGTCCGCGATGCCGCCGGAAATCTTTATTTCGTGGATGCGCAGGACAATCGCGTCCGCGAAGTAGACACCACCGGCACGATCACCACTGTTGCTGGAAATGGCCCGGCCGGCGACGCGCCCGTCGGCTGCGTGCAGGGTGGAAATTTTTCGGGAGACGGCGGCCCGGCCGTCAGCGCGACTCTGGATTGTCCGCTGGGCCTGGACATTGACGCCGCCGGCAACCTGTACGTCGCGGACACCGATAACAATGTGATCCGCAAGATTGATACGGGCACGCCGCGCATCATCACCACGATTGCCGGCACAGGCGCCGCTGGAAACTCGGGCGACGGCGGCGCAGCCACCAGCGCCACGCTGAATTCTCCCGATCGAGTGTCGCTGAATGGCGCGGGCAACTTTTTTATTTCTGACTCCGGCAACAACCGGATTCGCCGCGTGGACGGCGCCAGCAAAATCATTACGGCCTTTGCGGGGAGCGGCGCGTTTCGGATTTTCCGGCGATGGCGGCCCGGCGCTGGCGGCGAGCATGGCTACGCCTGTGGGAGTGACGGTAACCGCGGAAGGCAATATGTACGTGGGCGATTTGTACAACAACCGCGTGAGGAAAGTGCTGCTGAATCCGAACGTAACGCTTTCTACTGCGACTGCGGCGTTTTCGAACCAGCCGATCAATGCCAGCGCCACTTTGCCTGTGACGCTGACCAATTCCGGCGACGCGCCGCTGGCGATTTCGGACATCGCGATTACTACCGGCGCATTTTCGCTCGCCACAAATCCCTGCCCCGCTGCGCCCACCACGCTCGCAATCGGCGGTTCGTGCACGTTGCAAGTCGCGTTTGAGCCGACGCAGTTCATCGCGTACACCGGAACAATTACAATCACGGACAACGGTCCGACCGCGGGAAGCATGCAGACCGTGAATCTTTCTGGAATGGGCGCCGCGGGATTGACGGTTACTGTAAGCGGCTCCGGTACGGTGACCAGCGCGCCTGCCGGGATCACCTGCCCCTCCGCTTGCACTGCAACGTTCGCGGGCAACAGCAGCGTGGTGCTGACGGCCGTGGCCGGAAGCGGCTCCACGTTCACCAGCTTCAGCTCGAACTGCACGCCGCCAAGTCCGCAGACGAATCCGCCAACCTGCACCGTCGCGATGAGCGCGTCCAAAACCGTGACGGCGACGTTTACTACCAGCGCCCCAGGGACGATCGTGATTGCGCCGACATTGTTGCAGTTTGGCGATGAGGGCGTGGGCACGACGAGCGGGCCGATATCGTTCACGGTGTCGAACACTGGAAATACCGCCGTGACGTTCACGAGCATCGTGACTTCCGGTGATTATGCCGGCGCGACGCTGGCGCAGTGCCCGAGCATCGCGGTGGACGCGGCGCCCTGCACGTTCCACATTACGTTCACTCCGACGGCGACGGGAAATCGCAACGGAACCGTCACGTTCACGGACAATGCGACAGGAAGTCCGCAAATAGTGACGCTGACGGGCGTGGGCGTTGCCGCAGTGATCGGGATTTCGCCGACCTCGTTGACGTTCAGCGGCCAGACGGTGGGAACGACGAGCGCGGCGCAGACGGTGACGGTGTCGAACAACGGAGCGTTCGCGTTGATCTTCAGCAACATCACGACGAGCGGCGACTTCGCCGGCGCGACGCTGGCGCAATGCACGAATATTCCGGATGAAGGCGCGCCGTGCGTGTTCTCGATCACGTTCAAGCCGACGGCGACCGGAACGCGGACGGGAGCGATCACGTTTACGGATAACGCCACGGGAAGCCCTCACACGGTGACGTTGACGGGAACGGGCACGCCTGGCGCCGCAACTGTGACGGTGACGCCGAGCAGTTTGGCGTTTGGTTCGCAGGCGCTGACTACGACGAGCGCGCCGCTCAGCGTGACGGTAAAAAATACCGGCAGCAGCACAGTCACGTTCAGCGGGTTCACGATCAGCGGCGAAGATGCAGAGGACTTCTCCGTGCCGCTGCCTACTTCTGGTGCGGGATGCAGCGCGACGGGAACGCTGGCAGCGGGAGCGAGTTGCACGATCAACGTGGTGTTCGCGCCGTCGGCAAATGGAGCGCGCACGGCGACGCTGAGCATCGCTGACAATGCGACAGGGAGCCCGCAGACGGTGGCGTTGAGTGGGACGGGCGTCACGTCGCAGGTGATCATTTCGGTGCCACCGGGCGGATCGACTTCGGCGACGACGGTGCCGGGCGGAACCGCGTACTACGGATTGGTGATTCAGGGAGCGCAGGGAGTGAGCGGGACGGTGCAGCTCGGTTGCGTGCCATCGTCGCCGGTGATCACGTGCAAGGTGATACCGAGCACGGTGACGCTGAATGGCGGATCGACTGAGGTAGCGTTCGGGATTCAGACGTTCTGCCAAGGGACGACGACTGCGAATGGATTTGTGGCTCCGAACGCGGTGGATTCGGAGGAAGTTTCGGCGGAGGAATAGGCGGGATTGGATTGCTGCTGGTGGCGATGCTGTTCGGCGGAGCGATTTGGATCTTCCGCGGCAATCGCAGAGTGGCGCTGACGTTTGCGACGTTGCTGCTCGTGACGCTGGGATCGGCATCGTGCAGCAACAGTTTGCCGCAGGGGCCGAACGGAGCGACGCCCGCAGGAACGTACACGTTGTCGCTGACCACAACGTTCAACGGAACGACGCAGACGCTGCCGAATTTCCTGACGCTGACTGTGAATTAGCACGCGATTTTTCCCGACTCGGACGAAAAAAACGGGGCAAATAGTAGCGATAAGAATGGGGTCGCTCCGTTTGTTTTCTTAGAGTTGCGTCCGTTTCTAATAAATTCCAGTAGCGATTAGAATCCTCTGCCAAAGCTGCGACGGGCAGACCCATGCCTCGAAGCGCAAATTTGTATCGAATAGAAAATTGTTTCTCCTTTGTTTTCAATGGAAGGCTCGCGAGGATGATGATTTTGTGAGGTTTATTTGTATCGAATAGAAATGAGGTGAGGCGCTGACGAGTGATGAGTGGCGAGTGATGGGCGGAAAGCGGGGCGCGCGAAAAAAAATGGGACAAATAGTACCGATTAGAAACGGAATTTTCGCTGATTGTGAACGGGTTAGGTCGATTTCTAATCGGCCAGGTGTGCCGATTAGAAATGTGCGGAGGATTTTCGCGCGGTTGGGGGCGGTTGGGACCGCGGGCCGTTGATCGAGATCGAATTCGCCGCGCATTTTTTTGCTCCGCAGCAAGGCTAGCATGCGAAAGGCGCGCGCACAGCTGTACCGCGGGAGGGATTCGGTACAGATGCGGCAGCGACGCATCGAAGGTGAGTTTGAGGCCGTGTTTTATTGGTGTTTATGAGAGTACAGCTGTACTTCCGCCGGTAATTTCGAGAGCTATTTTTGCGTGTTTGATGTGACGACGGGGCGAGTGTGTGGGGAAAACATCAACGCGAGGATGTGGAGAGAACGTCAACGACCCCATCCTTCGCGTGAACCAAAGGCGCGAAGGATGGGGCACCCTCCCTTTGTACTTGTTGATGGGCACGCAAAAAGTCAAAAGATTTAACACAGAGGACACTGAGAAAACCGCAGAACACAGAGAAAGCGGGAGAGATCCCTGCCTGCGGCGGGCAGGCTTCGCCCGGCATGAGGCAAGGGCGCCGGACTCCCTTCGCAGAATCACCCAGGGCCGGCAGGATGAGGGTGCTGCGGGAGTCGCAGCGGGACTTTGACTTTGTGGCCGGCTATTGACAGGGCTCCATATTTCTGCAATCATCGAAATATGCCGACCGCCTCAGCGAAGAAGAATGCTGAACAGATCGCCAAATTTGCCGACATGTTTTCGGCGATGGGCACGGAACCTCGCCTGCGCATCATGCAGTTGCTGCTTTCGGCGCATCCCGAAGGCATGGTGGTGGGCGAAATCCAGTCCGAGCTGGACATACCGAATTCCACGCTGTCGCATCACCTGGACAAACTAAGGAACGAAGGCCTGGTGAACGTCAGCCGCGAGAGCACATTCTTGCGCTACTGCGCCAACACCGAGGCGCTGCAGGAAATTCTGCAATTTCTTTTCGCCGAGTGTTGCACACGAAATAAAGCGGTGGCACCGCGCGACGTAATTCAAATCTGCAAGTAGGGAGGGACGCATGGCCGAAGCAAACATCAAGGATGCCGTGAAGGAAAAATATGGGGAGGCGGCGTCTGCGCGCCACCGCCGGCGGAAGTTCCTGTTGCGGCGCAACGGCGGCATCCGCAGGCAGCGGCTGCGATCCCATCACCTCGAATCTCTATGACGCAGCGCAGGCAGGCGAGATTCCCAGCGAAGCCATGCAGGCTTCGCTCGGCTGCGGAAATCCCACGGCGCTCGCCAAGCTGAACGCCGGCGAAACCGTGCTGGACCTGGGATCAGGCGGCGGCATAGACGTGCTGCTCTCCGCGAAACGCGTGGGCCCCACGGGAAAAGCGTACGGCCTGGATATGACCGACGAAATGCTCGCGCTGGCTAACGAGAACAAGAAAAAGGCTGGGGTCGAGAACGTGGAATTTCTGAAAGGTGAAATCGAACATATTCCGCTGCCGGACAACTCCGTGGATGTGGTCATCTCGAATTGCGTGATCAATCTGTCCCCTAACAAGGACGCGGTGCTGCGCGAAGCTTTTCGCGTGTTGAAGCCGGGCGGGCGCTTCGCGGTCTCTGACGTGGTTACGCGAGGCGAAATGCTTCCGGAGATTCGTAAGAGCGTGCTGCTGTGGGTGGGATGCATCGCGGGGGCGCTGGAAGAGAACGACTATCTCCGAAAGCTCAAGGGCGCCGGTTTTGCCGAAGCCGAAATCGAACCCACGCGCGTCTATCGCGTCGAGGATGCCCGTGAATTTCTCTCCGGCCAGGGCCTCGACGTGGACGCGATCGCGCCGCAGGTGGACGGCAAATTCTTCAGCGCCTTCATTCGCGCAACAAAGCCAGCGTCGGAAGGCAAATCCTGCTGCGGCCCGGCGTGCTGCACTTAGAACGCGGAGACGCTCATGCCCCAACACTTCAACGTCCTGTTTCTTTGCACCGGAAATTCCGCGCGTTCGATCATGGCCGAAAGCATCCTCAACGGCAAACGCAGCCCGAATTTCACTGCCTACAGCGCCGGAAGCATGCCGACCGGCAGCGTGCGCCCCGAGGCTCTGAAGCAGCTGCACGCCGCGAATTTGCCGACAGAAAATGCGCGCAGCAAGAGCTGGGCGGAATTTTCGAAGCCCGATGCCCCGCGAATGAATTTCGTTTTCACGGTCTGCGACAACGCCGCGAAAGAAATTTGCCCGATCTGGCCCGGTCAGCCGATGACGGCGCACTGGGGAATTCCCGATCCGGCCGCCGCGACCGGCACGCCGGAAGAAATCGACCGCGCGTTCCGGGACGCCTTCGTCACTCTAGGGCGCAGAATTAATTTATTTTTGAGCCTGCCGCTCGCGAGTCTCGATTCTCTCGCCATCAAGAAAGAAATCGACCGCATCGGCCACCAATGACGCCCACTCTTCCGCGGAGGATCGTTTCCGAGTTTTTTGGCACCGGGTTCTTGGTCGCCGCCGTCGTCGGCTCCGGCATTATGGGCGAACGCCTCGCGGGCGGCAACGTTGCAATCGCGCTGCTCGCGAATACCATCGCCACTGGCGCGGCGCTCGCCGCTTTAATTCTCACGTTCGGGCCAATCTCCGGCGCGCATTTGAATCCGGCGGTCACCTTCGTGGATGCGATCGAGCGCGGCGTGTCGTGGATCGTGGCCGCGTGGTACGTTCCGGCGCAGTGCGCCGGAGCGATCTGCGGCGCGATCGCAGCGCACCTCATGTTCGGTCTGCCCGCGATTTCGCTGTCCCATCACGCGCGGAGCGGCTCGGCTCAGGTATTCAGCGAATTTGTCGCGACCTTCGGGTTGCTCTGCGTCATCTGGGGCTGCTCGCGCCAGCATTCGGGCGTCGTTCCCTTCGCCGTCGCTGCCTACATCACCGCGGCTTACTGGTTTACTTCCTCGACTTCGTTTGCAAATCCAGCCGTCACCATCGCTCGCGCACTGTCCGACACGTTCGCGGGAATTCGCCCCGTGGACGTTCCTCTATTCGTGGCAGCCCAACTTGCCGGAGCAATCGCAGCAACGCTGCTGTTCCGCTGGCTTGTCCCACGGCTCGCGACCACAGCCAAAGACATCCTCGTTCCTGCAAAACCCGGCGCCTGATAAGCACGTAATCGTACAACTGCCGTACTAGAATTTTGCATGTACGATATTGCGCCTCTACGGACCGCTTGAACCGTGGTTTAACAAGACGTGGAAACCAGGCGACATCGAGCCTGTAAAATAAATTTACGGACAGCGCTCGCAGCAGGACGCCGCCGTCAAAGTCGCGGTGTGTTGGTTCAGCCTGAAATGGAGGAGAAACGTTTTCCGTTGGCGAGTATTCCGTCCCTCGGGCGGGGATTTTCAAGGCATGGATACAACCACCAGGCTATGCCTCAGCATGGTTGCGTCCCTGCAGAGCCCGCTCCCGGGTGGCCCGTCATCTTAAACTTCCTACGTTTCGCGCTTTTCATGGTAACGTCGGCTTCGTGGTCCTGACTAAAGACGAACTCATCCACGCGCTGCAGAACGAGGTGCGCATTCTGCTCCACCTGATTTCGAAGGTGGATCCGGCCACACTCGATTACCGTCTGTCGCCCAAGCAGCGCAGTTTGCTGGAACTGCTCCAGTACCTGGTGTTCATGCCGGAGGTTCACATGCGCGCCGCGTTGGCGGACAGCTTCAGCCTCGCCGGCTTTCAGACGGCCTGGCAGGCCGGAGATGCCGCGGCAAAAGCCATGAACCTCGCGCAAATCACCGAGGCAATCGGGCGGCAGCGCGCATTGATCGAGGAATTGTTGCGCCCCTGCTCCGACGCCGATCTTCGCGCGCAAATCGAAATGTTCGGGAACAAGGCCAGCCGCGGGTCGATGCTGGTTCTGCTCGTGCTGTCTCATTACGCCGCTTATCGCATGCAGTTGTTCCTGTATCTGAAGGCCTCCGGGCGCGCAGAGCTGAACACCCTGAACCTTTGGGTCGGCGCGGACGCGCTACCAGGATGAGTAGGCATGCGCAAACCCCGGGCTTCGGGGGTGTGCCAACTGCGGCAAGCCGTTGAGAACTCCGAGAGCAAAGGTGTGCGGATCTTGTATGAAGCCTGCTCATTGAAAGACGCTAAGTTTTGGTTAGTCGCGGGACCGGAAACACTGCGGCAGCCTCGAACGCGCCGGGCCGTAGCGCGCGTTTATCCGCGCTCGGTCTGCGGCGTGATTCGCATGGATCGGTGAAGCAGGTACAGCACGTAGAATTGGAGGACGGAGATAACGAGCGGTCCAGCGCATTTCGCAAGATCGTGCTCAAACAGACCGATTCCGGCATCCAGCAATTGCATGGCGCCGGCGAGCGCACCCAGGAGCAGCAACGCAGGAGCCGCCTGCTTGTAAATCGCTCCCAATGTCAACAAAGCCAGTGGAATTCTGGGCGCTGCCGCGTACATCGCCAATATCAACGACGCCTCCGTTGGAACGGATGCGGCAGGGACGAGGTATTGCGGACGGATGATCGCCGCGATGGAAAAGCCGCTCGCGACGAGCGCATTGATTGCCGTAACGAGCGAAGCCAGCCGAAACGCCTTTATTGTGGTCATCGATCCCTCTCTCTGAGTGGGCTCGTTACCGACATGAACTTCCTCTATGCCGTCGTGACGTGCGGAGAGCAGTCCGACGGCTCCCCCGAATAACATTCGTCCGCTGTTGCAATTGTCGCCTGCGAACAGACGCACGCGACGCCATCGAGCCTCTGATCCTAAGCGCCGGCAGCGGCGCCGCGGTAGGCAGGTACAAAGACGTCTTGCACAAACTTTTCGAAGGAAGTTGGCGTAGCGTTTTCCTGCGAGCGAGGCTCTAACGGAACGAGGACCCCGTTGTTGATGGCTGTGAACATTTCGATGTACACGGCAGCTTTCTTTGGCGAAAAGCCTGCTTGCGTTAACGCGTGCTGCATTTGGTCGTATGAAAGCTGCTGGTATCGCAGATTGGGTGCGCCGATGCCGCGCGCGATGACAGCCGTAACTTCAGTCATGGAAAGGTCGTCGACGCCAAGCAGCTCGCGCGTTTGTTTGCCGGAAAAATCCAGGTCCAGCAAGCGACGCGCGGCATAGTCGCCGACGTCCCGAGTTGCGATCAGGGGTAGTTTCAGGTCGGGCAGCAGCGCATGTGCGAAAATTCCCATGCCGCGGATCATGCCAATCGCGGCCAGAGTGTTCTCCATGAAATACGCTGGGCGCAGATGCAAAACGTTCAATCCGGGGACGGCGTTCAGCTTTACTTCGGAGGAATGCAGCCCGGTGACTGGGCCTGTGCCTTGCGGCACATGACCGCCATAGCTGCTCAAGTGCACCGCGAAGCGCAGACCCGACTCCGTCGCGGCTTTTGCGATCGCGTCGCTTTGTCGTTCCTGGTCTTCGCGCGTCGTGATTGGCGGCAACATCAGGTAGGCTGCCTGCGCGCCGCTGAAAGCCTTGGTGAGTGCCGTCGAATCGGTCATGTCTGTGTTGAACGCAACTGCTCCCTTGCGCACAAAGCGCTGCAGTCGCTCCGGGTCGCGCCCGATGACGCGTACCTTCCTTCCTTTCGACAGCAGGAAATCACTGATGATCGAGCCGGTGTTCCCGCTCGCGCCTAAAATCACGTACGTGTCGCTCGGTTTTACGGTGGTGCTGTCGTCAGCGCTTTTCATGTCGGTTTCTCCTTTAGTGAGCTACGTTGCCTGCGACTGAAACTCGAGCTGCGTCTCCCCACGTTGTCCGTTGCGCTGTGCCCTCTACCGTGGCCGTTAGTATCGGGTTTTCGAAGCTGTATGTGCAGATAATCCGCACATATTGGGAACAAAAAATCACCCGCTTGCCCTTCGGATTTTCCCCGCTACGTCCGCGAGAGTGATTCCCTTCAGAGTATCTTCAAAACTGTCTTGCGCCTCTCTCAGAACTGACGACATGCAGCCTTTAATATTGGAGCTGATGGGACACTTCTTGTAGGGAGGATAGCCATGAATCGCGAATGTTGGGGGTGCTGCGCTCGCGCGGTAGATATCCAGAAGCGTTATTCTTTGAGGAGGGCGCGTAAGAGCGCTCGCGCCGTTTTTCCCGCGAGTGGTGACCACGAGCCCCGCCTTCGAAAGTTTCGAAAGAGCCTTCCTAATGAAGGTGGGATCGGCGTTTACACTTTCGGCGAGCGCGCCCGACGAGATCTCCTGGCCGTGAAAAAAGGCGAGGGCCGTCATGAGGTGTGCCGCAACCGTGAATTGAACGTTTTTCGCGGACATCGAAACTCCTGCTTCCATATGTGATGTTTAACTGCACAGAATGGATGCAAGAGTTTTCGCTGGATCTAAGACGCCAGGACTTTCATGGCGAACACACATTTGTGCCCCGGAGAGCTGTAGTGCGGCTTCTGGCCGGAAGCCGGCGAATTGTGCTCCGGCCCACGCCGCCAAGCCATAAGCAGCCCATCGCGGCGAGGTTCCGACAAGTCGAGTTACCGAGCATTTGAGGCAACGGTTCCCTTCTCCAGATACGGAGCTCGTCAGGCGCTGAATCTAGAGGGACGGGAGTTACTGCACACCTACGAGGCCGTTGACGGCGGCGAAAAGTTTTGCGGAGCTGTAGCCGACGCCTTTGCGGAATACGAGATCCACGTTTCGAACGTCGGAAATATTCCTGGATGGATCCCCGGAGACGATGACGAGGTCGGCCTGTTTGCCTTTGGCAATCGTGCCGATGCGCGCGCTCTGCCCTAAGTACTCCGCGCCATTTGCCGTGGCGATGTGAATCGCCTGCACGGGCGTGAATCCCGCCTTGACCAGCAATTCGATTTCGCGCTGATCGGCGTAGCCTGCCAGCGTGCCGCCATCCCCGGTGGGATCAGAACCGGCGAGGAGCAGGCCTCCGGCAGCCACAAAGTCGCGCTCGAATTGCATCTCTTTGGCCATGGCATGGCCCGGCGGAATTTTAGTCAGGACGAACGCCCTGATGAGCCGGTAAATCAGCTCTGTCTTAAAACACATGGCGCGCAACTCGCGACCTTCGAGCGCCGAGGTGGGCTGCGGCTCGCCTGTAAAATCCTCGAAAACGGCCATGGTGGAAGTGACTGCCACATGGCGATCGACAAGGTGGTGAATCATACGCTGAACTTCGGGGCTCTCGACGTCCAGTCGCTCGTCGAGATATTTGGTAGCCTCACGGTCTGGCGGACAAACACCGGGCTGCTTTGCCGGCAAGAATTCGGTATCCACGGCTAAGCCGTGCTCCAGTCCGTCAATGCCCATGTCCGCCGCTTCGGTAAATCCTACCGAACACAAATGTCCCGTAATTTTCAGACCTTTACTGTGCGCCTCATCAATGGCGGCTTTGAGTTCTTCCGGAGTGATATGGATATACGCTTTGAAGGAAGTCATACCCTCCGCAGCACCCTGGTCAACGGCGCGACGCGCTTCGTCCGCGTTGGCGAGGGGATGCATTTGCGAAAAAAGAAGCGGCGCGGCCTCCAGGTACGGCGCAGTGAGAAACATATCAGGGCCGGGACGCGCGCCGGAATCGATGGCGCGCTTGATGGCGAGGTCGGCCTGTGCGTCTATGCTGCCGGTGGTACGGAGAGTTGTCACTCCGGATGCCAAGTACAGCAGCGGAAAGGAAACAGGCTGCTCGACTACGAGGATTTTACTGGGCGTGCTATCGGGAGAGGTGGTGAATAGATGTTCGTGGAGCATGACGAGGCCGGGAAAGACGGTCTTGCCAGAGAGGTCCAGAACGCGCGCTCCCTGCGGCACCGCAACCGATGATGAGGAGCCGAGATCGACGATCGTTCCATGGTCGAGGATCAGCGTCTGATCGTCTTGCGCCGGCGAGACAGTGCCGTCGATCACTCGCGCGTGAGTGAGCGCGATCACAGGCGCGTTTTCGACAATGAATGCAGACGGCGGCTGTTGCGCAATCCGCAGATAGTAGGCGCGCTTGACGTGGATGCTAATCCAGGTGACTGCGCCCAGCAAAATCACGAGAAGGCAAAGACGGAAGAACCACTTCCCTATTGTGCGAAGGGTGCTCATTAGGCGTTCTCCTGTAGCGGGGATTGTACTCTGGCTGTCCGTTTTCGCCGCCGCCGCTCGTTCTGCCTGGTCATTTCGTCTGGTCGTTTCTATGCGCCGCTGGACATGTCTCGATTGTTGCACACTGTAACTTCAGTGGCGGAGATGCGGTTGCCCGGCCTTCAGTATATAGACGAACGGCGGCGACGGAATTCGACAACGCGTCCAAGATATTTTGGTGCTTGAAATTTTGGTTCATTCGGCGGGGGCTGTTGTGCGAGTGATGGATTGATTGACTCTGCACGCACAGCTTCACTAAGATGCGTGCACCGTTGGAGCTGGGATTTTACATTTCAAAACCAGGCGGCCACATCAGAAGGAGTTCGCGATGGCGGCACCAAGTTACGACATCATCACGGTAGGGGGCGGGATTGCTGCGTCCTCATTGGCCAAAGCGATGGCCGAGCGTGGCGCCAGGGTGCTGGTGTTGGAGCGCGAAAAGCAATTTAAAGACCGCGTGCGCGGCGAGGCCATTGTGTGTTGGGGGGTGGCCGAAGCGAATGAACTGGGAGTTTCCGGTTTGCTGAGGGAAAAGTGCGGCCATGATGTGCCGTTCGTTGAAGCTGGTTCAGGTTTACGAGACTTCCGAACGACGACGCCGCAACGCTTACCTGTTCTTTCCTTCCGACATCAGGTTATGCAGGAAACGCTGCTCGCGGCCGCGGAAAATGCGGGGGCGGAAGTGCGTCGCGGGGTTAGCGTTGAGCACATCGAGAGCGGAACCCAGCCTGCGGTAATTCTGAATGGGCACAGCCACGAGCGGATCACAGCTCGCCTGGTGGTTGCCGCCGATGGCCGCGGCTCTGCGGCACGAAAATGGGTTGGCTTTCCGGTCTGCGAGCAAGTGAATGGCTACTACATGGCCGGCGTGCTGCTGACGAACGTACACGCTTCGCGGGAGACGATGTATTTCGTGTTTAATCCCGAGCTTGGTTCGTGCGCCGGTTTAATTCCCCAGGCGGGAGAAGGATCTCGCGCCTACTTTATGTATCCGAAGACGATGGATTACCGCTTACAGGGCGAAGCCATGCTCAATTTATTCATTCGTGAGTGCGCGAAAGCTTATGCGCCAATGGCCGATTACTACGCCGATGCGAAAAGTGCCGGGCCCCTCGCCAGTTTTGACGTGAGCGACAGCTGGGTGGAACACCCGTATCGAGATGGCGTGGCGCTGGTGGGCGATGCTGCATGCACGAGCGATCCCACGTACGGCCAGGGGCTTTCTTTTGCGCTGCGCGCTGCGCGAGTGCTTCGCGACGAACTTAGCAATAATTCCGATTGGGATGCCGCAGCACACCGCTATGCCGAACAACATCAACGGTATTTTCGTGCATGTCACACGGTGGAAGGTTGGTCGCGCACCATCTTTCAGGATCCCTCACCGGAAGCAGCAGCATTGCGGGCGCGTGCCATGCCACGGATCGCCGAGGATCCCACACGCGTTCCCGATCACATTTTCAGCGGTCCGGAGCTGCCCTTAAACGAGCAAGTGCGCGCGCGGTTTTTTGGCGAATGCTGATTCCCTTCTGAGCCGCTCACGCTTTGGCGTCGAGTGCTTTTCGTTGCGCGTCCGCGGTATTCACTTCTTCCTCGATGCGGTCACAACGGATGGTCAAACCGTGCTTGTTCGCGTCGAAGCGTTCTTTGCGATCAAGGCCCTTCAGGAATTCGCGCGCGGCCTTGCCGATGGCTGCGGCCATCGAGCCGGTGTCCACATCTATGGTGCGACCTTGCGGACCATTGGTTCGGTGTTGGTATTCCAGCTTCACTGCGTACATGGATCCTCCTTGGCTCGAAGGGTGATAAGTTCGAACCAGTCTAGCATTTTTGGACGATCTGAATTTCGTAACCGGGGCAGCGGCATAGTGGGGCTCCAGACGTTCGATAAATGCGTTTATCAGGCGCCAACCATAAATTGCCTTATACTGCGTGGGAAACGGGAGGGTCCGTGAACGACGTCGATCCCCTTGTCGCCGCGTTTTGTCTGGTTAGTTTAATTTGGACTATATTGTTTTGGCTGGTGCGAGGGCGAGTTGCGAGTACGGGAATTCCCCTCAAATATTTTACTCCAGAAATGCGACGCGTAATCCGGTTCTATCGGGAACTTGCACCTAGCAAAGGCTGGTCATTATGGCCGATTGCTGGTTGGTAAATATCAGCAGTACTCATGGTTCTGCTTGGGTTGATTTTAGCTTCGGGGACTCGCCCGAACAGATAACTCCACTTGTCCGGTTTCGGCGTTTGCCAGAAGCTATCGAGAATATTCTCGGTTCTCCGTGTCGATTCTGCAGCTTCTCGTTCGACTAAGGGGTAGAGCATCCATTAAGCTCTGCACTTGAACATCCGCCCAAATGAACCCGAAAGGACAAACACAATGCGATTCATGGTCATCGTCAAATGCTCGGAAGAACCCGAAAACCAAGCCCTTGATCCCCAGCTCATGGCCGACCTGAACAAATTCAACGCCGAGCTCCTGGAAGCCGGAGTTTTGATAGGCTACGACGGTCTTCACCCCTCGTCCAAAGGCGCCCGCGTGCACTTATCCGGCAAGAACCGCCCCACCGTCGTTGACGGCCCCTTCACGGAAAGCAAGGAAGTCATCGCCTCCTTCTGGTTCTGGCAGGTCAAGTCTCTGGAAGAGGCCATCGAGTGGGTCAAGCGCTGCCCCAATGAAGGCGAGACCGAAATAGAGATCCGCCAGGTCTTCGAGCCCGAAGAGTTCGCAGCTTTTTTCACCGACGAAGAAATTCAGCAGGAAAAACAGTTCCGCGCTCGAATGGCAGCGAACGCAGCCAAGAAATAGTCCCACTTGCACTGAAGTATCCAGACTGCCGTGTCCCATCGACAATGACGCGCAAATTACAGCGACGGCGTGGCTCGATATCACCCGCCTCTGGCTCAACTCCTGATTTGTCGCGCGGGTTCAAAGGGTCGGCGCAACACTCGCGCGAGGCGGCGCTTCTCGCCCTACTGCGGAGCAAGAGGTACCCAACCTCCCCAAGCAAAAGTGGGCATGGAAGTCCCCGTGGGACGCATGCTTTGAAAATTGAATCTGTCAGCGGGACGCGGCGGTGGTTCGCGTGATCAGCGCTGCCTCCTGGGCCTGTCTGGCACCCTGTCCCAGGACAGCAGCCTGGGCCTGCGTCGCCCTGCACCTCGGGACAGTAGAGATAGCGCCCGGAATCACTCATCATTGAGTCGCTGAACCTGTGCATTGGCAGTCGGAAGCAGGAACTGAAACCGAATTCGAATCGCAGTGGCGTCACGCGTATCCCCCTCTCTATGCGCGACGCGCATGCGGAAGATCAGACTCTTGGGGGACTAACGAATGAATGTTTGCAAATCGCTTTTCGTAGGATTATTTCTGCTGGGCGCGACGCTGGCTGCTCCGCGCGCCTATTCCCAAACCACTCCAACGAATTGCACCGCAAGCCAACAAGCTGCCGTAGAGTGCTTCGTAGCGAATGCCGTCGCTACAAATCTGGCTGAGCCGCGCCAAGGAATGACCTTGCCGCAGTTTGAGGCCTACGGTTTCGCGGTATCGAAAATATTGCAAACCCATAGCACTTACCTGGTGCTGGTGGGCCTTTCCAGCGCCGTGGCGGACGCCATGCCGCCCGTGAACGCCGACGGCTCGGCTAATCAGGTCGCGCAAAACAACGCCATTCTTCAAGCGGTGAGCGCCGCCAGCCATAATGGGCTCACGCCGCTGCCAACGGGCGTTTCTCTTCTGGATCTGCAACATTTTGCGCTGGACGTCGCCGGCGCGATGAACGACAGCCAGGGCGCGCTGGAATTGCTGACTCCGGGCATTTCGCTTCGCATCATCGACTCCTACGTGATCACCGGAACCACGAACGGCCAGGTCAGTTGGAGCCAGGTGAACGCCAGCCTGTCAAGCGCGGTCTCCACATTCATCAGCTCGGGCCTGATGAAAGTTCCTCCGGGCATGACCGTGGCGCAAGTGACCGCCTTCGCTGACTCGCTCGCGCAGATCATCAACACCTATAAGGTATCGACGCATCGCACGGCGCTGAGCGCGGACTGAAGGGGACGGTCGCAATTTTTCGGGATGGGAGGCGTCAGTGAGCGGCGTACAAATCGAACAAAAGAGCTATGAGATGCCCCCGCGCGAGGGGATCAGCGTCGCGCATTTTCTCACCGTCGCGGACGTCGAGCGATCGGCTCGCTATTACGAGAAGGTGTTCGGCGCTCGCATTCTGACCATGGGTGACGGCAACGCGCCCCCTTACCTGCAGCTTGCGAATATCTGGATGATTCTGAACGTTGGAGGCGGGCCGACTCCGGATAAGCCGACGGTGACGCTGAGCGTCCCGGACCCGAATCACATCAACAGCTTTATGAATTTCCGCGTTGCGGATATTCAAGCGTGCTACGAATTGTGGAAAAGCCGGGGAGCTGAGTTCCTCACGCCGCCGATCCCCAAGTACGGCGAGATTCGCTGCTACATACGGGACCCTGACGGATACATTATCGAGGTGGGACAGAGCACTAACCTCAAGTACGGATGACGCCGGGCCCCGGGCAAGCATTCTGACGATCGCGGGCGAGTTGTCGCAAAAGCGGAAGTTGTCCGCGGGCCGCGCGGGCAACTGCTAATTGGTCGGGTTGCCGGGCGTGTGGGTTTGGCTCGATGTCACCTGTCTGGTTTCTGCGTTTATCGAGCACGACGCGCTTCGCCCGCGGGAATGGATGCAGACTGCGGCGTATCCGTCCTCGAAAGACGGTTCCCGCCTGGTTCAGCGCGACCGGCCACAAAGCCTCGTGTTCACTGATTCTTCGGCTGCGGTTTCAGGTTTCCTTTTTTGTCGAGTTTGAATACCACGTTGATCGTGGTGCCGAATTGAACGGGCTGATTATTTAGCAGCATTGGCTTGTATCGCCACTGCTTCACCGCATCGATCGCTGCCGGTACTAGCATCGGATTGCCGGATATAGTTTCAAGTTTCATGACCGAGCCGTCATAGTCAATGGTCGCGTGAAGTACGACAGTCCCCGTGATCGTCACGTCCGCGGGGTAAACAGGCTGGACGATCCGGATTGGATACGGCATGTCGGTGCCGCTGCGAATCCGCATCGGGTGTGGCGCGGGTGCTGCCGGAGCCAGCTGATCCGCTTGTTCCGGCGGACGCGTTGTTGGTGGCGCGCTCTGCTCCTGCGAGTACGCCGCAGGTACGATCACGGTCGCCAGCAAAATGCCAATCGCGATGCGCATGGACTTCATTGTCTGCTCCGCGCAAGCGATTCGCCTACGCAGAAACAGCGACCAACAAATTCCAACGACGCCAAGAAGCTTACGGTCGCCATACCCATCATTTAATCACATCTTTGAGGTAAGTCTCGGTAAGTCGGGTTATAGGAGATGTGAAGTGAGACTTTATTTCGCGAAAGAGGGTTGAGCGGGACGCGTCAGACTACCGCTCGAAGCCGACGTTCGAGCCACCAGTAGCAGGCGCCAAACGCGATGCCGGAAAATAGCAGACAGAGGCCTTGGCGCTGCGCCGTGATCACTGCGGCTTGGAGAAATGTCTGGTCATCAATAAAGAGTGGCTTCGGCGAGATGGCGGCAGCGGTGCAGCCGAGAGTGAAGACGAGCAAGGCCCCAAGCGCGGGATAATAAATTCGGCCATCCCATCGTGCCTTGAGGCGGGCCCACACAACAATTGCCCAAGGAACGACCATCAGAAGCAATGCCAGGCCGAAGCCCGCTACAATCAAGAAAATGAACGCGAACCCAAATCCAAAGAGGAAGCTGGGATGGTCGGTGCCCGCTTTATCAAACGCTATGGATACCGAAACCCAAACGACGTATAGCAGCGAGGCAAGGATCGCGCTCACCGCATACGCAGCGAAATCAATCCGGCGCGACTTTTGGACCAACGCAGCTCTGGTTTCCATTTGCAGATATAGCTTAGAGAAATACAGTTTCTCTAGCAATTGAATCTCAACTCCTGTTTGTCGCGTTACCGGACGAGTCCATTCCTAGTACTCCATATGTCCGACGAATGTGTTAATCAGGACTGAGGCCATTGCTTCGGGGTTGCCGACGACTCGCGAAGACCGTCGGAGGGTTTTCAACGCTTCCTAGCGCATCGCGGCTTCGATGGCTTCGGCGGAATACGGAACTCCCGGCGTGAGCAGATCGGCGCCATCTTCGGTGATGAGGTACATGTCTTCCAGGAAAAATCCCTGGCCATCTACGGAGACGATCGGCTCAAAGTTGATGGTGGTTCCCGCTCTGAGGGGCCCGACCGGCCTGCCGGCCATCAGGTTTGTGGTATGCACTTGCCAGAACGGAGCATTCTTGCGATCTGACCAGGAATCGATCGCGCGCTGCGCCAGCACAGTCTTTGCTGATGCACGATGACGCAGCAGTTCGGCGCGCCAAGCATCGTAGATTTGATCCACAGTGACCCCGTCGCGCAGCTGAAGGGCGCCGGCATGATACGCCGCTACGAATATGTTCCAGGTCTCGCGCTGACCGTCGTCATAGTGGCCCGAGACCGGGACCGTCCGACCCAAATCGCCTATGTAATGGTCCTGCTCGCATCCCACGTCGAGGCGCACCAGGTCGCCCGCGCGCATATTCTGGTTCAGGTGATCGTATAGCGCGAGCGAAGTAAAAGGCTTCGGGAATACGGCATTTTCTCCCGCCATTGCCCACGGCCAGAAGGAGGAACCATGCGCACCTGCGCTCCAGCACGCGCTCTCGACGACCGCTTCGACGCTGCGTTGCGATACGCCTGGCCGAATTGCATGCATTCCGGCCATTAAGGCAGATACAGTGGCCTTCGCCGCGGAACGCAGAGCTACGATTTCGTCCGCGCTCTGAACCGCCATAAGGGCCTCGATTTGTTCCCCCGCCTCTTTGGCCTCAAAGGCGGGCCATTTTTGCAAAATGATTTGCAGCCAGAGCGGAGCGTGGGGCGACTTCGGGCTAAGAAGGTTGGCTGGAAGTTCGGCGAATCTTGATTCTTCGTCGCCATAGTAGAGGGGCGGCGCTTGGCCCGCGCGAGCGGCGAGAAACCCTTCCAGTTCGGACCAGCCAACAACATGTTCGATGCCCAAGCGCTTTGCTGCTTCCGGTCCGGGCTGAACTTCCGGCTGCAGGCCGAACCTCAAGAATGGCGGATTGGATGGCAAGAAAAGCCAACTCTCGCCCGACTTTCCGTCAATGGCGAGTACAGCCCCCACCGTGTTCTCCAAGCCCGTGAAGTAATAGAAGAAAGGGTCCTGGCGAAAACCATCAGCGGTGATATCCAACTCCGAACGGGCGTGAAGCAGCAGAATCCCGTCGTGAAAGGCAGCGGCGGCTCGCTGGCGGCGCTCGCGCACGACTGAGTTTTCAGTTGTCGCCCAGCAAGCAAAAGCAATGGAGACAATCGCCAGAATCAATGCAGAGACTCGCATGGGCGAGTAACTTAGCACCCAGACCGCGATATTCCTAGTCCGCACAAATGGTTTCAGGGCGGAGTTACGCTGGCGGCGCGTTTGTGGACGAGCGGCGCATTTTTGCAGAGTAATCAATCTGTTACAATCCACGCGCAGAAATCACCGCTGCACACGAAAAGCGGTTCGCCTTCCAATTGGAATCGGCGATCTGTAAACTTCGCGACGCCGAATCAGGGTTCGATCTAAAGGGAGATTGGTGAGCCAGAAGACTTTGAACACCGGGCGCCGGTTGCGCTGGCGGAGCGTGGCGCTTGGCGCCGCTCTCGCGCTTTCGGCGGCGTGCAGTACGTCGATCCACGCACAAACCGCGCTTGCGCAGCTTTCTGGTCATGTGCCGATGGTGGTGAGGAGCGGGCAGGTTTCGCGGATAGGCCCTGTGTCCGCAGAGCAGCATCTACATCTTGCGTTTCAACTTCCGTTACGCAACCGCGATGACCTGAACTCCTTCCTTCAGCGGCTTTACGATGCGAATAGCTCCGACTTCCATCACTATCTCTCGGTGGAAGATTTCACCGAGAAATATGGTCCGAGTAAAACGGACTACCAGGCTGTGGTGAGCTTCGTTCAGGCACATGGCATGACGGTGCTCGATACACCTCGAAACCGTATGCTGGTGGAGGCTGATGGAACCGTCGCGCAGGTGAATAGCGCGCTGCACGTAACGATTACCGAATATCAGGACCCGACTGAGAAGCGCAAGTTTCTGGCTCCCGATCGCGAGCCGTCCTTGGAAACGAATGTTCCGATCCGGCATGTTTCAGGGCTTGATACTTTCCAGCCGCCACGAGCAAGACTCACCCTCAATACCAAGGCGACGCGAGACAACTCTCCCCGCGCGAACGCTTCGAGCAGCACCTATCCGCCGAATCCGACGGGCAGCGGTCCCTACAGCTCCTATATTCCCAGCGACTTTCGCGCCGCCTACTACGGCAATGGGCCGCTCGACGGTTCTGGCCAAACGATCGGCTTGGTGGAATTCGACGGCTTCGATCAGGTGGACTTGAACAATTTCTACAGCACGATTGGCGTGCAACAGAACGTCCCCATCAACGTGGTGCTGCTGGGCGGCCTGACGGCTCCCATGGGTGACGGTGGCAATGACGCCGAACCGATACTGGACATTACTTATGCTCTGAGCATGGCGCCGCACGTGAGCCAAGTGCGAGTCTATGAGTGCTGCAGCGCCACGTACAACGGCAGCGCATCAGGCCCGACCGTTATTTTGAACAGCATCGCTTCGGAGAATGTCGCCAAGCAAACCAGCTGCTCGTGGGGCTGGGGACCGGAACTTTCCGTCCATGATCCGATCTATCAGGAGATGGCGGCGCAGGGACAAACGTTTTTCGCTGCGACCGGCGACTACGGCTCACCGCAAAATCCAGGCAACGATACGTATGACGACTATTCGCCGGCCGACGATGCTTATGTGACGGCCGTGAGCATGTCGCTGGTGACCACGAACGGCGCCGGAGGTTCCTGGGCGGCGGACATCTATGCGGGCGGCGCTGGCGGAGGCTATAGTGACGGCCCGACGCCCGTGCCTCTGCCCAGCTATCAAGCGGGAATCGCGAATGCGTCAAACCAAGCCTCAACAAGCTTCCGCAACATGCCGGACGTGGTGATCGATGGCTACGGCTCTTTTCTCTGCGGAGGCAGCAATGCCACCAATACCCATCAATGCTTTCCGAACGCCGGCTGCACCACGTGCACCAACGGCGGTTCGAGTATGTCCGCGCCGATTTGGGCCAGCTACATGGCGCTCGTCAATGAAGAAGCAGCCAACGAAGGGAAACCGCCCATCGGCTTTCTGAATCCTTCGCTTTATTCGATCGCCAAAAGCTCCCGCTACTCGAGCGACTTTCACGACATCATCGGCGGCAGCAACAATTGTTGCGGTCAAAATTACGCCTATACGGCTGTGCCGGGCTTCGACCTGGTGAGCGGATGGGGCACTCCTAGCGGAACCAATCTAATGACGGATTTGCTCAGCCAAGGATCTGCCTTTTCCCTGCTGCTTTCCGCGAGCGCACTTACGATCGGTCCGAGCGACAGCGCATCCGTGGAAGTGTCCGTGGAACCATCCAGCGGATTTAATGGAGGCGTGACACTAAGCGTCGTGGGGTTGCCGAGCGGAGTTACCGCCTCGTTCAATGCAAACCCAACCGCGCAAGACAGCACGCTGACATTGACCTCGAACAGCTCGGCACAACCAAAGAGTTATGCATTAACAATTACGGGCACCGCGGGAGCGGGGAGTTTGTCGGCATCCACAACCGTTGCGCTTACGGTGACGGCAACGCAGGGGAACTTCACCGTGGGATCAACGCTGACGGCGACTGCCATTCAGGACGGTACGAGCGTCGCGCCAAGCAGCAACAATCCGAATACGATCACCGTGACCAGTCTGGACAACTTCAGTGGTACGGTGAACCTGGCGCTGCACAGCGCGCCCGCCGGAATGACGGCGACATTCAATCCTCCCTCCGTGACGTTGAGCTCGGACACGACAGCCAATTCTGTGATGACGTTGACGGCGTCCACCACAACCGCCACAGGGCCGGCGACAGCGATGATTTCCGGCGCGTCAGGCTCGTTGACCAGCGGCGTTCCGCTGTTGCTTTCGATTACGCCATCTTTCGCCGTCACCGCTACTTCGGCGAGTCTTTCCGTGACGCAAGGGCATACCGCAGTCACGCAAGTGAGCGTGCTGAGCCAAAACGGATTCAATTCGGCCGTTACACTTTCGACGGGAAGTTTGCCGTCAGGCGTGACAGCTTCTTTTTCGCCGATGACAGTGACGCCCGCGGGCAATAGCAGCGCAACATCCATGCTGACGTTGACGGCTGCTGCATCAGCCGCTCTGGCTTCCACCTCGACCACAATCATTGCAACATCGGGTGCGGCGGTGGCGAACGAGCCGATCTCCGTCACCGTGACTCCGCCTCCGCCGGCGACGTTCAGTCTTTCCGCTGCTCCATCGTTCGTAACATTGACTGGAGGATCCGCGACCGTGTCGGTTACGGTCGCCAGTCAAAATGGTTTTGCTTCGTCGGTTAATATGAACGTGAGCGGCCTGCCGACCGGAGTTACGGCAACTGTAGCGCCAGGCACGGTGCAGTTAACTGCGGGTAACACCGCTGTCGTCACTGTGACCCTAACCAGTGGGACCGCGTCGGCCAAACGCGAGAATCCCTTTTCGGGCGCGCCTCTGGCTGCGCTTACAGTGCTGTTGCTGCCGATTACGCGATGCTTCAAACGAAAGCGACGCCACATCAGGAGTGCATGGATTCTTTCGGCAGCCCTCTTCGCGCTACTCGCAGGAGCTGTAAGTTGCTCGAGCCCTGGGCAGGCCACTCCGCCCGCGCAGTCAACGACTGTTACCGTGACAGGCGTTTCCGGAACGATCACTTCCACGACTACTTTCACTGTGAGCGTCCCATAGCTCCCGATCGAACTGCCGCTACTGAAGACTCCATAGTCCACTAATGCCAGGTTACGAAGAATACGCGCCGCAAAGATAACCACGACCGGTAGGTGCTGGTTTGGCGCGTTGCCGGACATTGAGAATTGGCGGATCGGCACATATTCGGTAAGACCGTTAATCAGGACTTTGCATCAGCCCACGCTCTGGTCCGCTGTGCTAGCATCGGCTTCGCGCGCAACCGTTTTCATTTCGAGCCCAGGCGTTGCTGCGTAAGCTGCACAAATCTATACGCAGTTCACGAGGCTAGTTTCCGTGTAGCCGGCAATCCGGGAGTTACCTCCGCGAATCGGGACGCCAAATGCTTCACTTCTACGAAAGCGCATGTTTCGTCAAAGTGGGCTACTTCCGATTCTCCGAGAGCCCCGCAGGAAATGGCTGCAGACCCCCGAGACAGTTCGGCGAAGCGCTTTCTACGGCGTTTAGTGATTCTGGAAGCCCGAATACAGACGCAGAGAGACGCCTACTTCATCTCCGTCTGGCGTTGCGACCGCTTAAAGCGGCTTGCGTATTCGCCAGCAGTAATGCCGAGAATTCGTAAAAACGTTCGGCGCATGGCAAGCGGGGTCTGAAATCCACAAGCATCCGCGATCTCCTTTAGGCCCATCGCGGAGCTATCGATCATTTGCTGCGCCGCCTCCACGCGCATGCGATCGACGAACTGCCCTGGATTCATTCGCGTTTCGCGGAGACAAACACGGGTGAAATTGCGTGCGCTCATTCCCATCCTTTCAGCAAGTCTTTCAACGCTTAGATTCTCACGCAGATTCTCGATCATCCAAACCTGCAGTTCGCGGAGCGGCTGCGATGTTGCCGCTTGCCGCGAGAGCATATGGCTGTATTGGGACTGTCCGCCCGGACGGACGAGAAACATCACCAATATCCGTGCGATTTCGAGAGCAACCTGGTGACCGTGATCCTCCTCTACAAGTGCCAGCGCCAAGTCCATCCCAGCCGTAATGCCTGCCGATGTATAAATCGACCCATCTCGCAAATAAATCCGATCAGGCTCAACTACGACGGAAGGATACTGCCGCGAAAGCTTGTCGCAATAGGCCCAATGGGTGACCGCCTTTTTGCCGTTCAGCAGTCCAGCGGCTGCGAGAACGAACGTTCCGGTACAGATAGCTGCCACCCGACGCGATCGAGACGCCAAACCAATGATGCGGTGGAGATATTCGTCGTCATAGAGTTCGTCGTTCGCCCCTGGGCCGCCCGCAACCACTAGTGTATCGATCTGAGCCGGCAGCTTTGTGAAGGGAACGGTATCCGAGATCTTGAATCCATGATTCAGTTGCAACTCTGTTGTTCCTTCGGGGCTGGCCACGACCACTTCGTACTCTGGAGCGAATTTAAACACTTCGAGCGGACCGACAAGGTCCAGCATGTCCACAGGTTGCGGACCAGTAATTACGATTCTCCTCATCTATGGCCCCCCCCGATACTTTAACCCGTGTGCGAAACCCGCGTCCGATTTTGATTCATCTATGTCGTGGAGTTGAACTCCATTTGGGAATTAGTGTTGCCCTCGTCCAACGATATCTATGACTTCCGATTGCGACTAAGGTCAGTCGTGGTCACAAAGGAGCATCGGATGAGCAATACGTATCGCGCGATGGAAATAACTTCGCCGCGCGTTTTCTCCTTGGTCGAAAGAATGGTTGCCGTCCCCGGCGCCGGACAGGTTCGTATCCGCGTCGAGGCTTGCGGTGTATGCCATTCGGATGCGGCAACTGTGGAAGCACAATTCCCCAACCTTTCTTATCCGCGCGTCCCTGGCCACGAGGTTATCGGACGAATAGAGGAAGTGGGTCCTGGCGTGACAGCGTGGAAGGTCGGCCAGCGTGTCGGAGTGGGATTTTTCGGAGGTGAAGACGGAACCTGCGAAGCCTGCCGCCGGGGTGAAACCGCCTATTGCCAAAATGCAATTATGACCGGCATCACAACTGACGGTGGCTACGCGGAAGTGATGATCGCGGAGGCACGCGCGCTTGCCCTGATACCGGACGGACTCAAGTCAGAAGATGCGGCCCCCCTGGTATGTGCCGGCATAACAACGTTCAACGCGCTTCGCAACGCTGCGCGTGCCGGCGACACCGTTGCCATACAGGGAGTGGGCGGGCTTGGCCACCTTGGCGTGCAGTTTGCACGAAAAATGGGACTGCGCACCGTGGCGATTGGTGGTGGGCCCGACAAAGAGCACCTGGCGCAGAAATTAGGAGCGCACATCTATATCGATGCCAAGGCAGAAGACGCAGCGGCAGCACTGCAAAAGCTCGGAGGCGCAGATGTCATCCTTGCGACTGCGCCAAGCGGGGTCGCAATCGGTAGCTTGCTTCCCGGCCTTAAAACTCGGGGCAAACTTGCGGTTGTCGGAGTCTCAGGTGATGCCATCCCAGTCAGCGGTGTACCTCTCATCTTCGGCGGACGGTCAGTTGTTGGCAGTCTCACCGGAAGAGCCATCGAGACTCAAGACACCCTTGATTTCAGCGTGCTTACGGATGTCCGTCCAATGATCGAAACACTTCCGCTTGCAAAAGCCGAGGAAGCCTACAAGCGAATGATGGATGGCAAGGCACGCTTTCGAATGGTTCTCACCATGACCTAAGTTCAAACCTTGCTGCAAAATGGGTCACAAACCGACTGCGCCAGAGGGAGGCTCTGATTGAATCCATTCCAGGAAATTTTTGACAAACAGAAAGCGTACTTCGATTCGGACGCGACCAAATCGTACGAGTGGCGCATTGACCAGCTGACACGTCTTGAGAATCTGTGCAACGAGAACTCCGAGGCTCTACAGGCCGCGATGAGCAGTGACTTCAAGACCGCCAGTCAGGAAAAAGTCTTCGAGATTATGGCGCCAGTTGGAACCGCCGCCTTCGCGAAGCAAGAGCTGAAAGAGTGGATGAAGCCTGTAGATGTCGTCGTGCCAAAAGCCCTTCGGGAGAGCGGGCATACTGCCAAGGTCTATCGAGAACCGTATGGCGTCACTCTGGTGATTGGTCCATTCAATGGGCCATTGACCCTGCTTTTCGACCCGGCGTGCCAAGTTCTTGCGGCGGGCAATCCGTGCATCCTCAAACTCTCCGAGGGTTTGCCCGCCACCAGTAAGGTTTTGCTGGATCTCATTCCGAATTACTTCGATCCTCGGGCCGTTACTGCCGTCACGGGAAGTAAGGATGAGGTGACGGATCTGCTCAAGCTGCCCTTCGACTTCATTTTCTTCACCGGTAGCGTCAAGGTTGGCAAGATCGTGATGGAAGCGGCTGCAAAGAACCTGACTCCTATTCTTCTGGAGCTTGGTGGACAGAATCCCGCTTTCGTTGATCCGACCGCGAACATCCCGGATGCCGCCAAGAAAATTATATGGGGCGCAACAGCCTGGGGCGGGCAGTGGTGCACCTCTCCTGGGTACGCCTATGTGCACGAATCGATTGCTGAGGAGTTTGTAAGAGAATCCAAGAAGGCCGTGATTGAGTTGTACGGAACCGACCCGAAGAGCAGGTCCGACGACTACTCGCGCATCATCAGCCCGAAAGCCGTTGACCGGTTCGTATCCCTAATTGATCAGAGCAAGGTTGTGGCCGGAGGTTCTGCTGACCGGAAAGCGCGCTACCTCGATCCCACGATCTTATATCCGGTTACTTGGGACGACCCGATCATGGAGGACGAAATCTTCGGGCCGATTCTCCCAATCCTCACCTATAAAGACATGGATGCGGCCATTCGTGAGGTGAAGAAGCATCCAAAGCCCCTTTCCGGTTTCCTTTTCAGCCGTGATCAGAAGGCCATCGATCATTTTCTCGCGAGCTTGTCCTTCGGTGGCGGTGCGATCAATCAGGTGAACATTCACCTGTTTATCGAAACCATGCCCTTTGGAGGGGTCGGATATTCCGGCATCGGTCACTATTACGGCAAGGATGGCTTTGACGCTCTCACGCACGCTAAATCGGTTTTCATCTCGCCGCCCGACGTGGCCATCGAACATTTGTTCCCGCCCTACACGGACGAAAAGGTCAAAGCACTCAGCCAGTGGTTTGAGTATTGAAAGGAAGGGTCGCCCGCAATTTCGATCGGAGGCCTGAACATGATTTTGGCAGGAATCAAAGTAACTGATACGCGTCTGGTCCGCGACGCGATTGACCTCGCCCGGAGTTCATCGGAGCCATTTCTTTTCAACCACGTGATGCGTTCCTGGCTATTTGGGATTCTGCTTTCAGAAAACACCGAACCGGCGCCGGAGCCTGAACTTTTGGCCGTTTCCACCGTTTTGCACGATCTGGGTTTGACCGATCGGTACACGGCGGAGGAACGGTTCGAGGTCGACGGCGCCAATGTAGCGCGTGCGTTTATGAAGGAGCGCGGTATCTCGACGCAACAGACGCAAATCGTCTGGGATGCGATCGCCCTTCACACCACCCGCTCCATCGCTCTTCACAAAGAGCCTGAGGTCGCGATGACCCATTCAGGAATCGCCGTTGACGCGATCGGGTTTGGTCTCGATCGAATTCCGCTAGACAAACAACGCGCGATCCTCGCGGAGTTTCCTCGCTTAGCACTCAAGAATCAACTCCAGTCGTCCCTTTGCAACATCGTTCGCCGCAAACCGGCGACCAGCTTTGACAATATTCTTCGGGATTTCGGCACCCGGTACGTCGAAGGGTTCGCTCCTCCGAACTTCGCGGACGTGGTAGCAAACGCACCTTTTTCCGAATAGTCGTTCCGGCGAGGACATCGGTTCATGAATGTGTTCCGCGCTGCTCTTTCTAGAGATTTCTGGATCACGGGAGTTGCGATTGCTCGCTATCTTCCTCAAGCATTTCGTAGGAAGCAAATTGATGGGAATCTTTTTTTCACGGAGCAGAAGCGACAAGAGTACCGTCGGCGTGTCGGGAGTCTGACGCTAGGCTCGCAGCGCCAGTGGGGAACCATGGAAGTCGACCAGATGGTTCACCATCTCAACCTTGCGTGCGGCGGCTCGCAGGGCTTCTACGATCTTCCGGACGAAAGTTATCTGATTTCCCGAACACTTTTCAAATGGATTCTCGTTGATTGGTATCCGGAGCAGCCGGTTGGCTTGCGCCTCCCGACGGGCTTCAAAATTCCGCATGCGCAGAGATTCGACTTCGCCTACGAAAAAGCTCAGCTCCTGAAGATTTTAGAGGCGGACTGGAATGCAAGAACTGCCGACGCCTGGAAGCCACATCCAATGTTCGGCAAGATGACTCCAACCGAGTGGGGCAAGCTCTTGCAGATTCACATGGACTACCACTTTCGGCAGTTCGCAGCTTAACTAAAACGAAGAAGTATGACGCGGCCACAACGATGCACCGGAGCCTTGTGGAGTTGCGCCCGAGTCACCGGCAAATAGGAGACTATCCGCCAAGCGTCCTCGACAGTCTGCCTTGGCCCGACTTCGAGGAAGCGTAGGGAGAGCATTCAACCTAGCCTTCTGGTCGAGCGTGTTGCGAACTGCTCAGCGCTTCGTGTGGCCTAAGAAGCTTTAGCGCTGAGCGCGAGGTGTGGCCCACGAAACTTTAGCGCTGGGCGGCCTCGGTTGGGTCTACTGCTGCGGACGCGTTCGTCTTTCCGGCTGGCTTCGGTTCCTGATAGCGCGTCAGGTACGGGAGGAAGGGCGTCACTTCAAAAGGCATTTTTTCGCGGGCCGAATTCAGGGCGACTGGCTTCGACCTGAGCAGTTCCACACGATCATCCCAAGGATTGACCTTCACGCGGGCACCCAGCGGCAATGCCGCCACCTGGTCGAGCTTGCTTGCCTGGAGCTGCGGTCCCAGACTTGCCAGCTCTGAGCTGAGAGCCACGCCGTTGCCGAGGCGCGCATCAATGAGCGCCGGCAGCGCCGCGGATTCGGCCGCGAGTTGCTTCAGAAAGAGCGCGGCGTTTCCGAGTTTGTCTTTGTAGGGCGAATTCTTCAGCAATTGGACGGCTTTCTGGTTGGACATGCCAATGTCCGCGGGCGTGGCCTTGAACGAAAAACGCGAGAGCGCTTCGCCGGCGGTGACGAGCGTGGTGTCGCTGAAGCCCCACTGATCGGTGGAAGGTTTGGTGATCATGATGGAGGCGAGTTCCTTGGCGAGGATGGCGGCCAGGCTGGCTTCGTCCGGGAGAACGTCGAGCAAGCCGCGGCTGATGACGATGGTATGTCCAATCGAAAAAGTTTCGAGCGTGCTGGTCAACATGACGCGGCAGTGAACGTCCAGATCCAGGTTGTTTGTAACTTCCAGGTTGTTCACGACGGTCTCGAGAGTTTTGTCCACTTCTCCGCGAGGCGCGAGCAATCCAATGCGCTGCAGGCGATCGACTACGCCCGCTTCCGCGCGTTCTTGCCATTGGCGCTCGGCTTGAATCGGAGAATAATCTTCCGCACCGTGACTATCATCCGCCGTCGCCACTTGATTGAAATCCATCGGGCGATTGAGGCTGGTGAGGTTGTAGCCCCACAAACGGGTCTGTGCTTTGAAACGGATGGAAGCCGCAGAGGAACTCTTCAGTCCCGATTCCTGACTGTAGACGAACGCAGGGAGCCAAAGATGCGGCTGAAGGTTCAATCGCCAGCTATCAAAGTGCAGATTGTTGCCAGTGCCTTCGCTGCCGGACGATGTGAACATGCCGTTGAAGCGGACAATCGTGAAACCTTGATCTTCCGCCCAGATGCGGCCGTAGAAGGCGTCCTTGCCGGCCTTGGGTAGTGGCACGATGTCAAAAACCGCGCAGCGCACTTCGCCCAGGAATTCGCGCCCGACGTAGGTGAATTGGTAGTGCTGGCGATCGAACCGGTCCACGTCAATGTAAACCATCTGCAGAAAGCCATGAGGAACGGCGGTAGAGGATCCCTCCAGGTGCGAAAACGGATTGAACCCCGCGACTCTGCTCTTCTTCTTGTCGAGCATGGAATCGTCCATGATGCCCTTTGAGAGCTCCGCCTGGCCCAGGAAATAGTGATCTTTAACAGGCACGATGCCCATCTCCGCATCGGGTTTCATATCCTGGACGTACGTCTCGACGATCGGGCTGTACTGCTTGATTACGGAGACTTCGTCATGCTCGCGCGCAATGATCAGGTCGATTGCCTGCTCCGCCGTGGTCACCGTGCCGGCGTAGGGTGCGCCCGTTTGCTGCGGAGCGCGATTGGCTGGCTGCGTCTGCGCGGCAGCGGCGCTGACGAAAATACCCGCCGAGACGACCACAATGGCAAATCGGTTCAGTGCGTGCATGGACTCCCCTCCGGAATAACGCTTCCCTGTTGCGTGGACCTGACCTGGTTAATAAGCAAGCATAGCAAGGGGTGGAGGCTTCTGAGCTGGGAGCCAACCGGCGTGTGACCTATCAATTGCCTGTACCTGCGGCCAGTGCCTGCGGTTAGTACCTGGCTAGGTTTTGGCCGAGTGCAGCCGAAGAGATGGTTCTTCCGCGCAAGTATTGTCGAATCAGTGTATTGGATGGTGTTGCGTCGAGCGGTTGAGCTGGCACACGTTAATCCGGTATTGTGAGATCAGGCGGATTTAGTACGGCTCGTGGACACGTCGTGGTAATTTGGCGCTATATGCGGAACCTGTTAAGTACCGGCATATTGCTCCTTCTTGTCGGAGGCAGCGTCGCTGGCCAGCAGCCCGTCCCGACGAGCATCACGATCGACATAGCACACACCGGGTGGTCCGAGACGCATCATCAGTTCGTCATTCACGTCCGCGATGGAAAAAGCTACTTGGGCAACGAGGTAATCGATCAACCTAAGGTTGACTCCCTGCTCAAGGCGCTTCGCGAGCCGACACTCACGTCGCCTAGCCTCGAAAATCTTGGCATATCTCGCGACTGGTTGGAGCAAAACGTCGCGCCCATTCCAAAGGACGGAACTCCCACTCAACTGTCACTCTTTCGCGAAAGTTTTTGCGATACAGAAACGATCACACGGCTTCTGCCGCAACTTTTTAAGTTCATGAAATCCGACGACTATCCGTCTGTTCGGATCACAGTTGCACTCGCGGGTAGCCAGAGCTGGGTGGCTAGCTCCGAATCCTATTACCCATTCATGCTTCCGTGGAAAGTCAGCGTTGGCGACCGCATGCAAACGAATTACAACGCTGACATCTCACGAGCAATAGCCGCGATATTGCCCAGCGGAAGTCCCAATCGGGCTCGGCTGAATGGCGATGAATTGAGGAACGAGCTCGCTCAGGACGTCATGAGGGATATTGAGGGGCAGTGGGACGCCCTCGGCGTGGAGAATCTTGCGCCGGAAAGTTTCGCGAGTTTACGCCAGCAGTTCGAGGTCGATCGAGCTCGCATCGTCCCCTATCGGGGATACGATTTTGGCTATCGTACAGGTGATCCGTCGCCGCACGAGGAGAATCTCGAGGCGACCCTCCGCCAACGCAACTCACCGGCCAATGTTGCTGTGGAAGTAGAGCTTTTGTTTCACGACGGAAAGGTGGATGGAGTCGCGGATCTTGCCGAACGGATTCCGGCTTACCAATCGCTCGTATTCTCTGTTCCGTGGCTCAGCGAGTATCTTGCAGCCCATCCGGATCAGCATTTGTACATTCGCTTCGTACACGATCGCTCCTTCAGTCGAAAGGCGATGGAAACCTTCGAAGCGGACATGAGAACAATTGGCAAAGATGCGCTCGTGGCGGACGTCGCTGCGAATCAAGACAAAGCCGCTCTCATATTCCTCGATTACGGCAGTGACTGGATTGTCTTGCCGGACAAACAGATGATTCTGTGGCGGCATTACAAACCGGCAAGCTTTTTGAAGTGGAACGCGAACGATTTCAAGATTCAGCGATGTGCGGACTACAACGGAAACGGTGGCGGTTGCGTGGGAGCCGTCATCACACCAGAAGGCGAACTTCAACGCTAAATCGCGGTCAGAACTTTTCAGAATCGGGACGCCCAAATGGCGTAACTCCTAATCAGGCATCTCTAACAACGTCGGGCCTGTCAAACATTTTTTGAGCAGACTTCTTTCTTTTCACTTAAAAGAGTTTTTCTCTTTCGTTTTCTTTGGTTGTCTTCCTTCTCAGCGTTGACGACCACGGCTCGCCTGTAATCTTTCGGTCGGCTTCAGTCCGACCTAAACATCTCTTCGATCAAAACTTCGACCATGATTACTACTGCAAACTCCCTCTTGCGAAGGAGCGGGATGCCCATTCACTGGGGCGGCGTTTTAGTTCACGCCATGCCTGATTCCGAGCTGTCCCGCGTGCGAACCGAACTTGACCCACTCTGTATATTCCCAACTGTTCCGCCACATCCAGTACATCCGAACCGCGAGTCTTCGGGCCATGGCCACCTTGGCGATGTTCCTTTGCCGGCGCAGCGCCAGATGCATGTACCGTCGTCGCCAGTCCGCATCCCAACGCGCTGCGGCTTGCGCTGCTTCTCCCAGCAAGAAACGAAGCAGAGAGCTGCCTTGCTTGGTGATGTGTCCTAGCCGTTGCTTGCCAGCACTAGAGTCCTCGCACGGGATCAGTCCCACATAGCTGCCGATCTGCTTGCCGCGCTTGAACCGCTCCGGAGTCCCGATGATCAGCACGAAGGCGAGTGCGGTGATCGGTCCTACGCCAGGATGCGTCATCAGCCGAAGCACTTCGGGCCATTTCCTGGCTTCCTGCTCGATCGCTGCGGTTAGCTCTTCGATGGTCGGGTTCATCCGGTCTAGCAGCTTGAGCAGATCCTGCCGTCGCCTCGAATACCATAACTTCTCACGAATGGCAGTCGTCTGTTTTTTTAAACGGAGATATTGCGGACAAAATCAGCAAAATCAAGCAACAGGAAGGGCCGGACCTGCACGTTTATGGAAGCGCCAATCTGGTTCAGACGCTCCTGAAGCATGATTTGGTTGATGCCTTGTGGCTGAAGATAATTCCGATTACGCTGGGAAGCGGAAAACGATTGTTTGCCGATGGCACGATCCCGGCGCCATTCAAGTTGACGGAAAGCACAGTCACCACGAAAGGCGTCATTCTCGTCAATTACGAGCGGAAAGCTAAAAACACTCGCGCGGTCTTGGGCATCTGAAGGCAGCGCCGGGCGCTGGAATTTTCGCTCGCCGCCATTCTCACTGAAGCTTTTCAAAAAATCCGCGCCGGAAACTTTCTACCTACTCAGCCTGCTCTCAATATCCGGGACGAACATCGTCTGCGCGCCCGGTTCGAGCTTTCGCGCTTCGCTGAGTGCCGTGTTCCATTCCTGCCGCGCCTCTTCTTTTCGGCCCATTGCCGCAAGCGCATCTCCGCGCGCCTGGTGCCCCGCTATCGAAGCTGGATCGAGCGCCAGCGCCTGGTCCGCCAGCACCAGCGCGCCCGCGGCGTCGCCCTTCCCCACGGCTTCGGTTGCATTCTGCGCGCGGCTCAGCGCTGCGGCCTGCGTCAAATCAAAGCGGCCGCGGTAGATCATCACCGCGTCGTCAATTGTTTCTTCTGGCTTGGCGCGGCGAAACGCATCGTACGGATTGAGCGATGCCGCCGGCCACTCGCATCCCGAAAGATCTCCCGCGCTCAGAATCACGGTGCCTTCAAACACCGGTGGCACGATGTCCGCGCCACCCAGCCCGCCCGTATCCGCGGTGGGCAAATGGTGACAAGTGATCCCGTAGGTCTCCGGGTTGATCTCAGGATGCGCAAAATAAGCGAACCAGCACTCTTCTCCGGGGTGCCGCTGCTGCCACGCTTTCACCTGAAAGAGTTGCTGCGCCCAATCCGAATTCGAATCGCTCAGCAGCTTATGCACGTTCGCAGGCCCGCCCCATGCTTCGTTGGCGTAGGCCATGTCACTAGGAAACGCCGCGAGCGACGAACCCACGTGCGCCGCCAGCAGCAGGCAGCACACGGCGAACCACTTGCGATTCGACGCCACGAGCGCCGCAGCCCCGCCGCCGGCCAGCACGAACATATACGAGTAAAACGGCAACAGGTGCCGCGCTCCGATATTCATCCCCGATACCATCGCCACGGCCAGATAGAACAGCGCGGGAATCAGCAGAAAATCCACTTCGCGTCCCCATTTTAGTTTGCGGGTCGCCGCCGCATACGTCGCCAGGCCTAACAAGACCAGCAGTCCGAGCGTCGTCTTGATTACAATTACCGACGGGAAATACCACCACACGCCGTGCGGGATATTCCGCCCAAATATGAATGTGGGATAGAAGAGCGCCATCCGCCCTACGTCCACCAGACCGATCAGGTAAGACTCCGGCAGCAGGTGCAGCCGGCCCACCAGATTGATGAGCCACGAAATGTGCGGCCCGAGCGGCGCCACATAATCCGCGAGCGTCGTGCTCATCTGCAGTCCCGCGGGCCGCGGCGCGTAGCGAAAACCGTAGAAGCTCCACAGCACCAGCACGCCGATCAGAAAAATTCCGCAGAACGCTCCCGCGAGGCGCAGCGCTTCCCGCTGCCGCGTTCCCTTCTCCGCCGCGGCGATCTCGCGCGCGATCAGCAGCATCAGGATTGGCGCCAGCATCACTCCGGAATGTTTTGTCGCCAGCAGGAGGCCCGCCACCACGCCGGCCACCACCAACCGCATCGCCGTCGGGTGCTTCACGTAGCGATAGAAACACCACGTACTCGCCAGAAAAAACAGCGAGACGCCGATGTCCGTCGTCACCAGTGCCGAATGCGCCAGAATGTTCGGATCAAACGCGGCCAGCGTCAGCGCGAAAATCGCCGCCCAGTCCCCGAACGATTCCCGCGCCGCCAGAAAAACCACCAGCGAAAGCGCCACGGCCAGAAGTCCGGCCGCCACACGCATCTGGAAAACCAATTGGTTGCGATCGCCGTCGTTGCGCGCCAGCCAGTCCCGCCCGCTCAAATACGCCTCGGTTTTGAATTCGCGCCCTTGCAGCTGCGGCACCCACAGATCCCGCCCCAGCAGCGGAGCCGTCGCCAGCAGCTTTACGAACGGTGGATGCTCCGGGTTCAGGCCGTAGTCTTTGGTGTGCCACATCATGTAACCGGCAAACATGTGATTGCCTTCGTCGAACGTGAGCGATTCGCGGTGGACCATCAGCAGAGTCAGGACCATCTGCACGCAGATCAGCCCCGCCACGACTGCCCACAGCATCCGCCTGGAAAGTTTTGGCACGTTGTTCCTATCCCTTGAAATTTACGCGGATATCTTACGTCGAATGACCGGTCAAATGATCCGTCGAGGGCATCTTTCTGAGAGGCGAATTTCCTTTCATGGCGGTTGATGCGAAAGCGCTCAGCCCGCCCAAGACCACAAGTATCCACAGCGCTGCGCGAATGGTGGAAAGCTGCGCGACAAACCCGATCAGCGGCGGACCGGCAAGGAAGCCAACATAACCGGCAGTGGTGACGACGGCGAGGCTGGGGCCCGGCGCGCTGCCTTCAATGTTCCCGGCAGCCGCAAACGTATTAGGAATAATCGTAGCTAGTCCTGCGCCAGCGCACGTAAATCCCAGCAACGCCGCACCCGCACTGCCGAACAATAAGAGGAAAGCGAGCCCTGCCGCGGCTAAAAGTGCCCCGTAAAATACCAGGTGCGCGCGGCCAAGTTTCCCGGTGAGGTAGTCGCCCGCGAGACGACCTGCAGCCATAGCGCCGGAGAACACCGCATACCCAAGAGCGGCCAGTCCTGGCCCGGTGAGAACTGAAGTGCGAAGATAAATTGCGCTCCAATCGGCGATGGCACCTTCGATGAGCATAATCGAAAATGCAAGCAGAGCGAGAGCACCTAAGGTGACGGACCACACGATCGTTCCTCTGGATGCCACTTTCTCCACATCCCCAGATGCTGAGGGAAGAGGAAGCCATGTGAATGCAACGATGGACGCTGCGATAAGCGCTATGCCGCTGACCCAAAAGTGAAGCCCGGCCGAAACCCCGCGTGAAGCGACAAATCCCCCTAACGCAGATCCGGCCATTCCACCCAAACTGAAGAGGGCATGGAATGAGGACATGATGTGACGTTGGTATCGCTTCTCGAGGATCACGGCGTGAGTATTCATCGCTACATCCATCGAACCGGCCATCGCGCCGTAGAAAAGAAGAGCGAGCGATAGCGCCAGGACCGTACTCGATTCGGCGATCAGGGGCAGTGCGAGGCCAAATCCCAATGTGGAGCCAATCACGATGTTCAGGCTGCCGAACTTGTGAATCAGCCATCCGGCCGCAGGCATGGCGAAAACGGAACCGATCGCCGCCATCATCAGCGACCGGCCCAAAACCGCGGGAGAAAGATGCAGCTGCGCCTGAAACGCAGGGATCCTGGAAGCCCATGTAGCGATGATCAGGCCGTGGATCAGAAAGATTAAGGATACGCTGGCGCGGACCTGCTTAAGGGTGCGTTGCTCCATCAATCGGGTTCCGTGCGGTTCGAGCGCCTCTGCGAAAGGCCTTGTACGGCGCCAAGTTTGGCGGTAACATGCACGAATCGGACAATACACGCATATACGTGCACATTCAAGTGTATTCGTGTAATATGGTGCAGATTGAAGCCCGAAGCTGACGCTGACCAAATCGCCCTGAAGGAAGAGCGCCACCAACAGATCCTGGAGCTGCTCGGCAGCGAGGGCCGAGTGCTCGCCGCGGACCTGAGCAGCCGCTATAGCGTCTCTGAAGACACGATTCGTCGCGATCTGCGCGAATTGGCGCGTTCGGGGAAGATCCAACGGGTGCACGGCGGCGCCCTGCCTCGCCGCGCGGAGGCTGTGCCTTTCGTTTCTCGTCAACAGATCGATATTGAGAGCAAGACCGGAATCGCTCGAGCGGCGGCGGAGATGATCCGCGACGGTCAGGTAGTGCTGATTGATGGAGGCACGACGAATCTAAGAATCGCTTCCTACCTTTCGAGAGAGCGTTCGGCAACGATTGTTACCAACAGCCCGCCGCTTGCGCTGGCGCTGGCGGAGCATCCGAAGGTAAGCGTGCTGATGCTGGGAGGAAATCTTCATAAAGAGCAGCGGGTCACCACAGGCATCGAGACCATACGGGAAATCGAATCGATCCGCGCTGATTTGTGCTTTCTGGGAATGTGCAGTTTGCACCCGCAGGTCGGGATCACCGTCGGCGACCGCGAAGAAGCGTACGTGAAGAAAGCAATGATCGAGGCTTCCACGGAAGTTGTTGGCCTGATTTCGGTTGGAAAAATGGGGACTTCCCTGCCATACCTCGTCGGTGCTGCTTCGCAACTGACGCGTTTGATCACCGATGCCTCGAACGAAGATGTCCTGAATCCCTACCGCGCCCAAGGCATTGAAGTCACAACCACGTAAGCAGGCTGCGTTTCGAACTGAAGCAATGAGAATCCAACAAAGTGCGGCGCTGTGGCCAAGCGAACTTGTCCACAGCGCCGCGCATGCTTGAATCCGGTTCGATGGGTACCCGCGGGTCTGGCACTTTTAACACTGTTCTTTATGGAACACTCGCGATATAAACCGCAGTGCAGTGAAATACATCTAGGTGGTGTCGGAACCGCCCGACCCCGCGCTGCGCAAATCCCGCGGCGAACCGACTCCGCAACATCGTCCCCGGGATCGCATTGACCAGAAATTTTAGATAAGTCGTCTCGGAGGTTTCGCATGAAACGAGCCAGCATCGCACTTTGGATCGTCGCGTCAGCGGTCGTGTTGCTTGTGGGCGCGTATGCGTTCCGGCATCCTCGGCCTGTCCGGGCAGCGGCTCAAGCTTCGGCGGACAAAGTTATCTTTCTCGATCAGGGATGGACGCCGGAAATTCGCGAAAGCTATTACCACGTATCGCAGGGCACAACGGTGTTGCCGTACGACATCTTTCTGAGCCTGGAGGCGGCAGGCAGCCAGGAACTTTTTCGCTCGGACGCCAACAGCGAACGGTATGGCCTGACGCCTGATCCGCCAAATCCGCGATGGAATCCCGATGGCTTGCCTATCGGCCTGGGTAAGACCGTGACGCCCGACGGTCCATGGAAAGGTGTAGACGTCGGGATCAACTGCGCCACCTGCCATAATACAGAGCTGTTTTATCAGGGGAAACGCGTCCGCATTGATGGAGGAGTGGGAAATCACTTCGACCTGGAAGCGTATGTGTTTGCTCTGGATGACGCCGTGCAAGAAACGCTGAAGGATTCAGCAAAGTTCGACCGTCTGGCGGCGCGAATGGGAGTTTCTAGTGCGGACGCGAAGAGCGACCTGCGTAAACGTGTCGAAACGAACGCCGATCGCATCCATAGTTTCCGGACCACCGTTCTGCTTACTCCCTACCCCTGGGGACCAGCGCGAATGGACGCCATCGGAATGATCGTTGATCGCGTAACCTCCGTAGCACCCGATATTCGCCAGAACTGGTTTGCTCCCCTCGCGCCTACCAAGCCTCCCTTCCTCTGGAATTCTCCGCAGGGATCGTGGACACAATGGCGCGGCGTGCAACAGGATCCAATTGATCGCAACCTCACGGAAACCATGGGCGTTTTCATGTCCATGAACCTGACCGCCAAGTCCCCCGAGGAAGGTCTGTTCCAATCGAACGCCCGCTTGAAGAATCTTGAAGAAATTGAAGGCTGGCTGAATCACCTGGCGCCTCCGAAATGGCCGGAAGAGGCGTTTGGAAAGATTGACCGCGCGAAGGCGGCGCAGGGCAAGAAACTATTCGAGAGCCACTGTGCGGGGTGCCACAATTC
This sequence comes from uncultured Acidobacteriota bacterium, assembly GCA_963748395.1. Classification (GTDB taxonomy): domain Bacteria; phylum Acidobacteriota; class Terriglobia; order Acidiferrales; family UBA7541; genus Palsa-295. The sequence goes on from CAVVIP010000004.1 coordinate 410,694, forward strand.
CTATCCCTACACGTGGACCGCACCCAACAAGTACGGCAAGCGCTTCCTTGAAGTTGGACTGGTGCCGGAGAGCTATGTGGGCACCGACCCGATGCAATTCGAAGAGCTACGGCCGTACGTGGCGACGGCTCACCTGGCTCCAAACCTCCCGGGACCTCTGAAGGATAAGGACCTCGTGCCTCAGGGCGAACTCTATTACGGGCTTTCGATGATGATTCTGCGCACAGCACTGAGTAAGATCGATCAAACGCCCGAGCAGGCCATCGAAATGCACGGCTATCGGGAACTTCCCGTCCCGCGACCCTCACCGGTACCGCACTACAAAGCCGCGCCGCGTGATGGCGTGTGGGCGACTCCGCCATTTATGCACAACGGCTCGGTGCCCAATCTTTACGAGATGCTTGTTCCCGCGGCAGAACGTACGAAGAAGTTCTGTCTGGGAAGAGACTTCGATCCGGTAAAGGTCGGAGTGGACACTTCCTGCAAATCCGGAAGCTACATGATTGACACATCGCTGATCGGAAGTTCGAACAGAGGCCACTCCTTCGAAAATGGACCTCGAGGAAATGGTGTCATCGGCCCCCTGCTGACCGAAGAGGAACGCTGGGCGCTCGTCGAATATCTGAAATCCATTCCCGAAGAGGCAGGCCGGGTAACGCCATTTGGCGGTCCGCCAAACGCGGTGACCGGCCATGCAAAATGGGCAGAACAGCCGCAAGAGCCCGAACACTGAGCGGCGCCATCATCGAAATAGGAGAAGAACATGTCAGACCACGTTGATGGACCGCGGTCGATAGGCGATCCTTCGATTGACCTCAGCGATTTGTTTGCGTTTACCAGTCCGGAAAATCCTGGCCGCACGGTGCTTGCCGCAAATGTCTTTCCTTCGGCGGGAGTGAGTGCGGTCTTTTCGAACGTGGTCAACCATTCCATCGTGGTTCGCCGGATGACGGTCGCGGGGCTTGGCGAAACGGCTAAATTCAAGCCGGGCGATCAGGAGTATCGCTTCAATTGCAGGTTCAATGCCTTGGAGCGCGGGGCCGACGGCTCGAAGCCGGTGCAAAAGGGTACTTGCACCTTTCCTGGGGGGCAGGAACTCACGTTCGTCGCGAATGATGAAAAAGGAGCGTCAACTCCTGATGGAGTCTTTCGCATCTTCGCAGGCTTGCGCTCTGATCCGTTCTATCTTGCGTGGCTGGTTGCGGTCCTAAAAAAGTTTCCCAACCTTCTGCAGCACGATAACGTGCTTTCGATCATCATTGACTTCGATACCAAACGCGTGCTGGAACCCGACAAAGGCCCTCTTTTTGGCGTGATCGCGGAGACTTTCGCGATACCGCAGCCCCGAAGTTTGATTGGGCATGAGCCCCCGCGCTTTGATTGGGTCGGCAGGCCGGAGCAGACCAACATGCGCCTCAACAATCCCGCGATGGAGCACGCGGACGATGTGCGCGACCTCTGGAACCAGATGACGCCCTTTGCGCTTGAGGAGGAGTTTCGCCCCATCTTTCGCAAACGCCTGTTGGAGAGTCTGACGAATTGGGATATGCGTGATGGAAAGGCGGACTGGACTCCCCAAGCGCTGGCCGCGGTCACTGATGTCTATCTGGACGATTTCTTGTTGTTTGACGTGTCCAAACCCACGACCGATACCAGCTTTTTCGAAATCGAAAAGAGCACTCTTCATGGAAAGCCTTACCAAACCGGGGGCGGTCGCACCGTCAACGCCAATGTGATCGACATTATGCTCACCTGGATGGTGAACAACGATAGCGAATTCCTGCAAGGCGGAGCAACGGGCGCGACCAAGCCGGGCGTCAACACGTTTCCGTTTCTTGCTTCGCCAAACACTCAGATACAGACTGCAGTTGATAGCGTTGAGTTGGCAGCCTCGCCCGACAAAGTCTGGGCGCTCATCGGGGATTTTGGCGCCGCGTGGGAACCATTGATTGCCAGTATAAAGACCGTGGGAACGGGCGTTGGCCAGATACGTGTGATCGAAACGATTGACGGCAAGCGGATAGTTGAACGATTGGAAAAGCTCGACAATTCCTCGAGATCGTATCGCTACTCAATGCTCGGCGGTTTGCAAGTCACTGATTACACCGGGACGTTGAGCGTCGCGCCCAAGGGAACCGGAAGCCTGGTCCAATGGCAAGTGCAATACTGGGCAGATGGCCAGCCAGACATTGTTATAAAAACGGTCGTAACCACTCTTTTGCGAACGAGTCTCGAAAGCCTGAAAGCTCGCTTCGGTGCCTCCAAGTGATCGCAGCGCCGGAGCACCTGCTGGACTATCCGCTGGTTACGGATGGCGACATCGCGGTGATTAATCTGGCGAGCGCGCGACAACAATCCTGGAGCCGGTTCTGGCAGGATCCGCAACGACCGGGGATTGCCGAATATATCGTCGAGCAAGAGCAAATGACGGCGCAGTATGTTGGCGATCTGACGGCGTTTGACCGCCTGGAAACGCTGGTCAATCAGCTCGATCGTGTGAGCGCCGATTCGATGCGAAGTGCGCTAATCCATGCACAGGTGGCGGCGATGGCGCATCGGTTCGCCGAAGCGCGCGGCCATCTTACGCATGCCGAAGCCCGCGGCGCTCTGCCGGCCGACGTCGAGCGCCTCAGATTGAGCATTGATCAAGCCTGCGGAACCGAGCTGCAATCGGTTCTCGAAATTCGACGACGGATGGCGGCCGAGTCGGGACGCTTGGAGGATTTGGTCCCGCTGGGTTCGTTACTCGCGGATCTAGGCGATTTCGATGAGGCGGATCGAATTTACGACCGGGCGTTGCGGGAATACACCGACGTTTCGCCGTTCGCGGCGGCTTGGGTTTGCTTTCAGCGCGGCGTTCTGTGGGGTGAACTTGTAGCGGAGCCAGAATCGAACCGCGCCGCCGTGTGGTATGGAAAAGCGATCGAGTATTTGCCCTGCTACGTGAAGGCGCGCGTGCACTTGTCGGAAATTTACCTGCGATCCGGTAATGTCGGGGACGCGGAATCGCTGTTGCTCCCGGCAATTCCAAGCGGCGATCCGGAAGTGAGTTGGCGCCTCGCCGACGTGCTGAACGCGATGGATCGACTTGCAGATGCAAAGACTCGATTGCAGGCCGCCCGACTTGGCTTCGAAGAGCTTTTGAGTAAGCATCTGCTCGCGTTCGCCGATCATGGCGCGGAGTTTTATTCCGGCAGCGGAAAAAATGCGCGACGAGCGTTTGAATTGGCCATCATTAACCTTGCGAACCGCCCAACGCTGCGGGCTTTCGAGCAGGCGCACGAGGCCGCGGTTGCAGCCGAGGAAACGCGCGCGGCATCCGAATTCCTTATTGCGGCCCGCAGTCGCTGGGGTGGAACGAAGGCTTTTGGACTTTCGTCGCTTGCGCAGATCAGCGCTGCAAGCCAAAAGTCCGCGGGAGCAACTCTATGATCATCGACCGCAGAACTTTCATCCAGATTAGCGTGCCACTTGTTGCTACAGCGGCGGCAGTTACGTTTCTCCCATCGGGAATAGCGGGCGCGTCGTCCTCCCAGCTTGCTGGCGGCAAGCAGGATCAGAAGCATCCCACATTCAAGATCCACGGATGGGATCGTCGTGACGAAAGCGCACGCAACAGTTCGACGATATCGTCAGCTGGCTCAATGACAGGCGACCAGAACAGCGACGAAATTTTCATCAGCATCAATCAATCTTGGCGTACCGCCTGGCGATGACGTGCCATCCTCCAGGTCGCGTCAACGAGCGGACGCTCCAAGCCGCTGACCTCGAGCTCGCCGAGCACGGATGAGAAACCGCTGCCTCCTCCGCATCCTTTTCACAATTTCTCTCCTTTTGATTTTCTGCTCCGTCGCGGATGCCCAGTCCGCAACATCCAGCACAGACACGCAGGCGTGGCCGGAAGTCGATTTCCATATCCAATTCGCGTCGAACCTGCGAATCCTCGCACTCACCGGCACGGAGCAAGGAATCGGTTTTCCGTTTCAACAGTGGTACACGGCGGCGGCTCTTGGTTACCTGGGTAAACCCATTTTGCGCGAGCACCTAACAAACATTGACCCTGACAAAGAGCGGTATTTCTTGTTTGGGGGCGGCTACGAGTTCCTGCACACCACAAACTCGGGAAAGCAGACGGACGAGAATCGCGTAACTCTCGACGGAACATTTGGCTTCCGCCCTACCGCCAGATTCCTGGTGCGCGACCGGAACTGGGTCGAACTCCGCTGGATAAACGGGACGTATTCAACAACCTATCGGAACATGGTGACGGTGGAGCATGATTTCCTGGTTCGCGGATTTCGCTTTAGCCCCTATGGGTCCGCCGAGGTTTTTTACGATTCACCGAAGCACTCCTGGAATGAAGAGTGGTACACCGGCGGCATCGAATGGCCGTACAAGAGTCTTTTCATGATCGACACGTATTACAAACGAGAGCACTGCGATACCTGCAACCCCACGAACTGGAACGTAGGAGGAGTGACGCTGAGCTTCTATTTCAAAACTGCGAAGTGAGCTTTGCGCGGCTGGAGCACGAGCTGCGAAGCCGCAGAGCAGAATCGCTCAAACTCAGATGACGCCGCGCTTCGCGGAGTGCCAGAACTATTTAGGCATCGGGATGGAGACAGCCTTGCCGGCGCCACGCTCCGCAATCCAGATTACATTGCCTGCGGGTTCGACTCCGGTGGGCGTGTCGAGTCCATCCTTAAGTACCGTGAGGCTGGCCTTGTCGCCATTTATGGTGAGCGCGGAAATTTTGCCGCTGCCGTTTTCTGCGAGTATCAGCTTACCGTTCGCAGCGCGCATACCGTCTGGCCCTTTTATGGGCTGGTCGATCCAGATATCAACCGGTGTTCCCGGTTTACCGGTGGCATCCACTGGAATGCGATAAAGCTTGTTGAAGATGACGTTGTTCACATAGAGCACGCCATCGAGGAAGGTAATCCCGTCAACGCCGCGAAGCGTCGCGTGCTCCAGATAAAGTTCCGCGGCGGAGGCGCCGGCCGGCAGCCGGAAAATTCTTCCAGGGATCGTGTCCGTAATATAGAGCGCCTTATCCGGTCCAATCGTGAAATCGTTGCAGACAGTACTGTCTCCCGGCAGGTTCCAGCGGAGCTTCGGCGCGCCGGTGGTGAGATCGAAGCCTCGCAGCGCGGTATGCCGTTGCGGCGGAGTGGTGTCCGGCACCGGAGTTAGTTGGCATGTCCACAATGTGTTGGTAGAGGCGTCCGCCAACATGCCCAGGAAGAACGTCCCCGGCCCTTCCGAGCTGGCGTCTATAAATTTTTCCGCCGTGGTAGAGCCCGGACGCACTTTATAGACGAAGGGCGAACTCGCGCTGCCGACAATCAGCACGCCGCCTGGTGCTACCGTCAAACTTTCCGGCTGTGATTTTGCATTCGCGATCAGAATTTCATCGGCGGCGGCGGAAACCGAGACAACTTGGCCAAAACTCATGACCAGGGCGGCAGCGAGAGCGAGGCGTAAAACATTCAGTGTGGACATCGTCAAATCTCCTCGGATTTGATCTATGACCTTGAGGCAAGAGTAGACCACAAGTCTGGAGCTGCCCGCCACTTTCCTCGGCAGTGCCAATTCAAGCAACCGGGTAAGGGCGTTAATCGGCATTCCACGTTTTGTGCGATAGGCTGACTGCAGGCCCTGCCTGTCCTTTCTCTGTACTCTCGTACAGTTGTTCGCTTGGTCGAAAGTACTAGACTATGGCCAGGCTACTGAGCAAGGGCAACTTGGGGGAGGGTGCAATGAACCTCACGGCGCGATTCGTTTTGTTGATAGCCAGCCTGGCGGGCGCTTCTCTTCTGGCGGGGACAGCATCCGCTTATCCCGCGGCCCTTAAGTGTAATTCGCAACGCGATCAGATCTGGGTCTACGATTCGTTGAATAGCTTCGGCGTCGAGGCGAAACTGAAGTGCGGGGACAACGTCGAAATTATTGAGCGCGTGAAGGACTACGTAAAGATTCGCGCGAAAAATGGAGTGGAGGGCTACGTCCCCCAGACCGCCGTCGCAGATCTTCCACCACTTGAAGTTCGCCAGGATCCGACGCATGACGTTGGTCTGGTGGCGAAGCAAGCCCAGGCCAAGGAAATCGCAAACGCAACTGCCAAAGCGGCTGCGGATGCGGCGAGGCTCACAGGTCAGCCGTCAGCCAGTTTGGCGAACGGAGCCTCAGCGAAAAGCAGCAGCGACAAAAAGTCAGCTGCAGGCGGTTCCATGGTGTCTGTCGCCGCGTTCGCCGAAATGAGTGCTCCACACGCTACTCCGCCTGCCGGCGATGCTTCGTCACATGCAGTTTCAGGTGATTCAACAGCACCCACAAGCGATTCCGACGAAATTTCGGATTCACAGCCGGAGAATCTGAGCGCGGACTTCGCCTGCCAGAACTACTTTTCTGCATACGGGCTGACGCCCAACCAGACGAAATGGATCGCACAAAACAGGAAGAAGCTATTCTCGAATGTCTGTCCGGCCCCCGATCCTTCCAAAGTGGATTTCGTGCTCATCTTCACGCATGACGTCGATTTTTTCAGCGCGACGATGCCCGCGCCGGTTCACAAGAGCAACGGGTTTTCGGATTTCACGCCCATGACCATGATCGACTCTGCGCTGATGTCTGAATCCGATGCTGACAAGGCGCACCGTCAATACGTTTGGATATTCCAATTCGCGAAAGGTGCTTTCGATCCTGCGAGTTTTTCCCCGCGCCGGAAATATCAATACTCGAAGGTGGAAACAAACTCGCTGGGTTCGAAGGCCGGAATCAAGGCCGTGGAGGACGCTTTCCAATTCGTGGCGGCCGCGAGCCACTGAACTCGCACGAAGCTAGCCGGCTCTGCTTAGTCCTGGGTCGAGACACGAGCATCTTTTTTACGGTCCATTTACTTTTACAAATCTCTTCGTTAGCGTGTAGTCCCCAGCCGATCATCAGTGGAAATGAAATCTGGATAGGGTTTGCGATCCGTCCCGCGCGGGCTGCTCCAACTCCTGTTTGGTTTCGAGGTGACGCATGAGAAAGTCGGCTACCCTCCAGGCGGCGATGTCGCTTCTGTTCTGCGGGGCCCTGTTGACTCCCCATACGAGACATTTCAGCATCTCGCACGACCCGCTAACGCCGCAGCAGGCCAAGGCGCAGAGCTTCTACGGGAAAATCGTTTCGCAAAACGGCGTGCGCTATGTCCTGCGAGACGACGAAAATGGCGTCTGGTACCATTTAGACGATCAAGCGAAAGCAGGGATGCTCATTGGCAAGGATGTCTTGGTCACTGGCACGTTCGACGGGCTCAGCGGTACCATTCGCGTCCAGAGCATCGTGGAATCGGAACGTCCTCCGCAGCCCGCTCCGACCATCGAGGAGCCCAAACAAAATAGCGAGCCAGCTAAAGACGCGGCAGGTCCCCCGCTAGCCGCCGACGCCGCTGCTGCCCCCGCTGGCAACGTGCAGCAATCAACTTCCGTCCGAAAAGTCTGTTAGCAAAGCGCCGGCGCCGCATCCAAACCCCCAAATTTCCGCAAGCACGGAAGTCGCGCCCAAGCCCGAAGCTGCGCCGCTCCACGCCCCAACACGCGAAGCACTCCCGCCTTCCCTTCTAACTTTGCCGGAAGAGGCGGTCAGCAGTTCTTCGTCGATCGCGATCAGCTCTTGCCGTTCGGTTCCGATGCCTTCCGGCATCAACCCGGAAACACAATCTCCAAAGAAAATACAAGCCGGTCGGCTGCTCACACGCGTCGCTCCCTCTTACCCTCCGGAAGCCGTGGAGCAACGAATCGAAGGCACGGTTCGGCTGCATGCTGTGATCGGCGACGATGGGAGCGTCCTGAGCCTCGAACCAGTGAGCGGGCCGCCGGTGCTTGTGGCAGCTGCCGAAATCGCCGTCCGTCAGTGGCGCTACGGTCCAACTCTATTTGATGGACATCGCACTCAAGTCCATGACGACGTCAGGCTGGTGTTCCGGCTCCCCGATTAGCTCCCAGATTAGCTGGCGGATTTGCGATCGGCGATGGTGGTGCCAACGCCTGAAGCGATCTTGCCGGCACAAGAATCAAACAGAGGGACAGTCGTCCGCGGCAAACGACTGCGGTTCGAAACCAAACCGTTCAGCGCTGTGAAATCGAAGGCGCGCTAACGACGAATGCTGACGGACGTGGGGTCCAGCTCGTAGCCTTCATCCGTTACGGTTTTCTGAACTGCCGCGCGAAGCGTCTGATCGTCGGCATTCTTCGGTGCGTCGCAATGACGACGAAGCACTTCTTCGCCAGCTTCGATTCTGATCAGCCACTTCGACTTCGCCGAATCCCACGAGACTTCCACGCTATCTGGACGCATGGCTTCCTCCAGGTACAAGCTACACCAGAATGTGTTGCAAGGTAACCGTCCCGATAAAATTGCAGTTCCCTTCTTCGGTTAGTGCTTCGATCGGGAACTTGCCGATCGAAGATGCGATCATGAATTGTGCTAGGCTCACGACGAAGCGGAAACCCGGACCGGGCTGATCGGAAAAGTCGTCGGCTGAGGGGTGTCTTGGAAATATAAGGAGGAAATCTATGCTCAAGACCATTCTTCTGGCACTTTGCTGCGCGAGTTGCGTTCTTACATTGGGTCCTCACTATCGCTCCTCGAATCAGACCGATCAGGATTCGGATTCCGACGAAATTTATGGCGCAGTTGTAAGCTGGCGGATCGCCCGTCCAGGAGAGGGACCGCGGCCAACCACGTTGGTTTTTTTGGACACGACCGTACAATACTTTTGTCCTACCGAGAAACCCGAGGAATGCGCAACCGCAGCTAGAGCAAGACTGACGCAAACGTTCGGGCAGGACCTCAATATGGGCATGCTAAACGACTACCTCGAACGCAACAAGGATCGAGGACCGCTCTCGAAATCTATTCCCACCGATCTGTCGAAGTCCTGGCTATCTGACGTGGAGAGGAAAGCTCTGTTCACGAACAAAAAACAAGACGGCTGGAAAACCTTTTATGCCAAATTCCCTGGCGCGGGTGGAATCATGTCGTTCTCGCGCGTGGGCTTCAATGAAAAACGAGACCGCGCGTTGCTTTACTCGGAGATCAGTTGCGGCTGGCTATGTGGAACGGGCCATTTCCATCTGCTGAAAAAAGAGTCGGGCAAGTGGGTTTTAATTGAGAGCTACATGGATTGGATTTCCTAGCTAGGGTCTTTTCAAAGAGCCAACCTCTTCGAGTACCGGTGAGTCGCGCTGCCGGACATTCAGAATTAGTGGATCGGCACTTGTTCGGTTACGGCTTGTACCAGGCTGATAGAACCCGGAACAACTGAATCATTCAACGCGAATTGAACCCTTCAACGCCCGGATAGCGCGCGCCGCGCTCCGTGAGGTGGGCAGAAGCGCCCGGGTTGAACGAGCTCAACAGACCATACGACGCCCAAGACTCCTCATTTGCGCGGTGGTGTGTTTGGCTCTGATGGTTTGGATGCGGCCGCATCATCGCTACTCAGTTTTCGTTCGTAGACGCGTTCGATGCCAAAGGTTTCAAGCAGCCCTTTCGCGGCCCCCGTGTATACCGCAACAACGTCCAGACTGAAGTCGCTCTCGACCACGAGGAAGCCGTCCAGAAAGCCCGCAGGCGCCTTGGCCAGCGCCCGAATTTCGGAGCAATCAACTGCCAGCGCTTGATCCCCGCCAAGTTTGATGGGACGAAATGGCGAAATCTCGCCCGGCTGTCCGTCAGGTTTGGTTGTGGCAACTTTCATTTTGGCGACAATTTCTTTCTCGCTGGGGTTGTGAATGTTGACGACCGTGAAGTACATCCCGTACGCAGCCATGCCGTTGCCATGCTCCGCCTCTTCTTCGTTGGTCTGGCCGCACAAGAATTTAGCGGAATACTGCAGCGCGCCCGCGGACAACGGTTCATCGATCACGCGCAGTGACAGTGCGAGGCCGGTGTTCGGGACGCCGGATAGGAACGCCGTCCCTCCGGAATAGGGGTTCGGAGAAACACCATTAATTGAGATACCTCCCGAGTTCGGCGGAAGCGGCGAGATCAGCGTCATCACCGCCGTGTACTGCTGCCCAACGGTCAGCGTTACACCGGTAAAATCAAAGTCCAGGAATCCAAACAACGCGATTGGCGCAGTCGCTGTCCTGGTTGCCACCGTCGCGCCCGTGGTGCCAGACCCGCTAAGAAGAGTCAGCTGAAATTGCATGAGCGGTGGGCAATTGCAAACGGAAACCGACATGCCGATCGACTTGATCGCGCTTCGATCGGCCGTGAAACTCTGCGCGGTGGGAGCAAATATCTGAATATTGAAAGCAATATTGGACGAGGCGCCGATTACGATGTCGGCCCTGCAAGGCTGACCCGCGGCGAAAAGCGCAACTAGGAGTAGTGGGAGCCATTTCATACGCTAGCCTCCTCTATGTAAAAACTCCGTTGACCCTGGGTTCGCGTTCTGGCGACGACCGCCGCGATTCTAACCCTCGCGGCAATAGCGCTGCAAGAACTTAGACTCCACCGCGCGACGGAGATGATTGGCGGATTTCAGGCGTGGAAGGCGATGGGTCTGCCGGCGCGCCAATAGCTACCTCTGTATACTCGCGTCGCGTCGCTCGATGTCGTTGTTCATCGCGCGCGATCCCAGATAAAGCACGATCGCCAACGCCACCGAAAGAATTGGCATGATGACCATGGCGTTCTGCAGGCCGACGGCGCGAAATGCTTCCAGCCTGACGGCGCCGGCCGCATGCATCGCGCGCCGAGCCAGAAAATCACTCAAACGGCCCGTGAGCAGCGGTCCAAACGACGCACCGCACAAATACATCGCCATGAAGTACACAGACATGGTGAAGCCGCGCTGATCCGCGGGCACAATGTCCTGAATCGAGGAGTAAACCGGTCCGTAATATGTATTGAGCGCACCGTAACCGAGCGCGATCGCCACCAGCGCCGGCACCGCGAATCCCGCCGGCCGCGTGATTCCGTAATACATAATCGGTGCGCCCAGCAGCGCGACGATCGCCGCCATCCACAGCCGTGCGTTGCGCGCGTTGCTGCCCACGCGATCGCCCAGTTGGCCGCCCACCAGGCCTCCGAACACGCCACCAATCAGATACACAATTCCGCAGGTAACGCCGGCGCGCGCCACCGAGTATCCGTGCACGCGAGTCATGAACGCCGGCAAAAAAGTGGCAAGCGCGTACATGTTGAAGTTCAACAAAGCGCCGGACAGAATGATCCACCACAATGTGCGGATGCGCAGCACGGCGTAGATGGATCGCTTTCCCTCTCCGTTCGCCTCGGCTGCGAAAGTCGGCCCCGAAGTTTCTTTCGAAGTTTCTTCGGATGCCCCGCGAGCCGGTTCCTTCACAAGCAGCAACAACGGCAGCAGGATGATCGCGGGCACCGCGGCGCTCACCAGCGCTGTGCGCCAGCCCCATGCCTGCGCGATCGGCCCGCACAACAAAAAACTCAGCGCGCCTCCGATCGGCACGCCGAGCATGAACAATGACAACACACGCGCGCGCCGCTGCGGCGGAAACAGATCGCCGATCCAACTGGTCCCTACGGGCGCACACACGGCTTCGCCGACACCCACACCGAGCCGCGTGAACACCAGGAAGGAAAAACTGGCAGCCAGACCCGATGCGGCGGTGAGTGCGGACCAAACCGTGACGCCGATCGCCAGCAGCTTCTTGCGGCTCCATACATCAGCAATTCGGCCCAGCGGCACTCCGGCCAGCGCGTAAACCCAGATGAACATGCTGCCCAGCAGACCGATCTGCGTATCGGACAAGCCAAACTCTCTGCGCATCGGCTCCACCAGCGCCCCGGGCGCTTGGCGATCGTAGAAGTTCAATAAATTGATGGCACACAGCACCAGCACGGATAAGAGAGTATTTCTCGATAAAAAGGTTTTTTCCGGCGGAGGAGTGTGATTCGCCTTCAAAGTGCGCCGATACTATCACGCAAGCAGCCGCGCGCCAGAACGCGATTGGGCGGGATGCTGCGAGTTCAGGGAATATTTACGACTGTCCCAACGCCGGCGTACATGTAGCGATCGCCAAAAGTTTTTTGCAGCGCGGCGAACGTTGGTTCTCCCGTGCAGTGACCGATGGCGATGTAATCCAGCTTCCATTGGTCGTGCAACGCCGCGGAGATCCTCTGAACCTCCGGATCGGGCGCTGCTATAAGATGCAGGCCTCCAAATAGAACGCGGACGTGCGGATCAATTTTGGCGGCAGCTTCCAGAACTTTCTCCACGCCCGCGTGAGAACATCCATCCACAATGATCAGCCCCTGCGGGCCGCGAATCGCCAGCGAGATTTCGCGCAGTTCCAGCGTGCCAGTGACCTGCGAAATGGTTGGCACCAGAAAAATGCCGGGCGCGATCTCCGTCGTTGTATCCACCCTGACGAAATTAGCCTGCGGCCACGGTGTGCTGGCGGTAAACATGGCTGGCCGATCACCATCGAAGTAACGCATGTTGGCAGCGAGCGAATCGTCTTCGCGGTAGTTACTCTTGGGCGCTGCCCAGCCGAACGGGCCCCAGGGATCGGCGGAAGTGTAAATCTTCACGGCGGGATTGACGCGAAGGAGATAGTTCACGCCGCCGATGTGATCGTCGTGCCGGTGGGATACCACCACGAAATCCAGCTTGCTGAGATCCACGCCTGACGCTTTCACGTTGTGCTCAAAAATCTCCGCGTTGCCGCCCGTGTCGAAAAGTATGCGCTTGCCGCCGTACTCCACCAGCGCGGAAAACCCCCAGGCTTTCGTCATGGCGGGCGACTTGCCAAATGCGTCGTAGAGAATCGTGACGCGATTGGGGGATTGCCCCTGGCAAAGGGCTGGAAACAGAAAAACAGCCAGCAGGAGAGTGAGAGAAATTCGAAATCTCATGATGTGCTCCTTCAAACAGCCAGATGGGAGGGCGCCGAATTCGTCGGGGATTGTAGTCCCATGCGATGCGCCCTGCCAAGATTATGTAGAGACACCTGAAGCGTTGCGGTCGCTCTCGTGATCAGGCCGCGCAACCGGATATGTTGTAGTGCGCCGATCTTACTGCTTCGGTGACGGCGTTTACCACCGCTTGAAAATTAAATCGAGATTTCGGAAACGCGGTCACTTGAGTATAGTGAGCCGAGTCGCGCACCCCTGCAACGGAGGATCAGATGCCTTTTCCACGGCGCCAAATGCTGCGTGCTCTCTCATTTGCTTTCGGCTCGAGCTTTCTCTGGAATGGGAAGCAGCCCGCCATCGCTGCGCAGACAGCGACAGGGCCAAAAGTTCCGCCTGCTCCTGCGGGAGCCGCTGTTCGTGACGGAATTGCTGGAGGCGCGGCAATGGAAAAAGTGACGGGAATCGGCGGATTCTTTTTCGCGCCAAAGATCCGAAAGCTTTGGCGCTGTGGTACCAGGAACACCTGGGAATTGTGACGGTGCCGACGAAAGAAGGGGAAACCTCATGGCACCAGGAGGCCGGAACGACCGCTTTCACTCCTTTTAAGGAGACCAGCGGCTATTTCGGAGATATGAACAAGGTCTGGATGATCAACTTTCGCGTGCGTGATCTCGATAAAATGGCGGCACAGCTGCAAGCCGCGGGAATCGAGGTCAAGCTGGATCCGGAGTCTTATCCCTACGGCCGCTTCGCCCGCCTGCATGACCCGGAAGGAAATCCGATCGAATTGTGGCAGCCAAAGGTGGAAGAGAAGAAAGGCTAAGCCGCAAGGCAGTGGTGCGGGAAACTTTTCGAGCCGATTTCCTGCGCCGGCACCGAACTCACGCCCGAGCGGCTTTCGCGGCCTTCATCATCGTTTTCTTCATGCGGTTTTCGCCGGCCCAGTACAGACTGATCTCGTGACCATCGGGATCATTCAGATAGGCATGGCGCCAACCCCAGGGCATCATGCGCGGCAATTGGGTCATGTGGAAACCCTTTTGCTGGAGATTGCGGCAGAAGTCATCGAGCCCTTGGACTTCGAAATATAGACGCACACCGTCGCTTAAAACGGAATTTTCCGGGCCCACCTGATGCAGCGCGATGGTGCCATCGCCGCCCGGTGCGCGCAGGCGCGCATACACCGGCCTTTTCTCATAGTGGAAGTCTTCGACGAGCTTGAATCCCAGCAAATCGCGGTAGAACTTCAGTCCGCGCTCCACGTCTTGCACATAGAGCATGGCGTGATTGAAAGTAAGCTTCCCGGCAGTGTCTGGCGTGACGGAAGTCTTGGTTCGTTGAGACGCGCGCTGATTGGCAGCCGCGTGCCGCGCGGTGCCAGGCGCCCGGGTCTTTTTCTTGACGACTTTCCTTTTCGTTGGCTTCTTCATTGAATAGCTTCGGCCTAATAGCGCAAGTATCGTTGGGGGTATGGCGGGTGTCAAGTTTATGAATCATTCCGGCAGCGAGACCGTTTCCGCTCTTCTGTAAGGTGAGAGGTTTGCGGTCGGGTTCGCGAAGGGCGCGGATTTTATGGTGCGGGTTAGCCCCGGGGATCCCTCGGTTTCCGTTCCCAGCTGACACCAGCACGTGTGCATCACTATTAATCCAGACACATCTAGACCCGTCTTGACCAGAAGAATTCTCAGGCGTAAACTTACTTTCGTCGCAGGAGGCCACATGGCCAAGGCAATGAAGAAGGTCGGACTGAACATGAAGGCCAGCGTGTATAACGACCTGGCCCGACTGGCAAAGGATAACGGTCAGACCACCACTTACCTGCTGGAAAAAGCCGTGGAGCACTACATTCAATTTGTGGCGCCGACGGAAGGTACGGTGCGTCCTGAAATCATGGCGCACTTTCGCAAGTCGGTGGAAAAGAACCGCACGCTGCTGCAGCTCCTCGCCAAATAGATGCCTCAGCGTATTTACCTGACGCTGGCCGAAGTCGTCGCCATGCACGCGCAATTAATCGAGGAGTTCGGCGGCCGCCAGGGCATCCGCGATTCGGGATTACTGGAATCCGCCGTGATGCGTCCGCGCAATGGCTACTACGCCGGCATTATCGAAAAAGCTGCGGCGCTCCTGGAATCCCTCGTAAACAATCACCCTTTCCATGACGGCAACAAACGCATCAGCTTCGCAGCAACGGACGTCTTTCTTCGCGCGAACGGCTACGTTTTGGACGTGGACGGATTGGCAGCGCACAAATTGATTACACGGGCCATGGAGAAACACGAGTTTCGTTTTGCGCGGATTCTTGACTGGCTGAGCTCGATTGCAAAAGTTGCCTAGTCTTTTGCTGCCGTCTCGCCGCGCGCCGGGAAATTATTCGGAGCGTAGCGCCTGCATCACGTCCACGCGGGCGGCGCGGGCTGCGGGGATCGTCGAAGCGACTACTGCTGCGCCTAGCAGCACCAGTGCAGAAATGATCACGGGCAATGCGCCGGGCATTTTCAAGTCGCCGAAATAACTTCCTGCGACGCGCGCAACGATGAGGCCGAACGCCGCGCCCGCCAGCACGCCGACGCCAGCCATCAGGACGCCATCTCTAATAACACCTCTCAGTATATATTTCGGCTGCGAACCCAGCGCCATGCGAATGCCGAATTCGCGCGTTCGCGCGCTGACAGAAAACGCCAGCACGCCCGCCACGCCAACCACGGCGATCAACAACGCCACTGCTGCGAACACGCCAAACACCAGCGAGTTCAAGCGGTCTGGCGCCAGCACTTTTGCGCGAATGTCTTCCAGAGTGGCGGCGTTCTCCACCGGTTCATCGTCGGCCAGCTGCCGGATAATTTTCGTCACCGGCGTTACCAGCGCGTATGGATTTCCGGTGGTGTGAATGAACAAGTGGCCGCCAAACATCCCGCCGTCGGCAATGGCGCCGTAAATGGTGGCGGTGGGCACCGGGACGATGTGTTCGTCGTCCATATCGCCGGCCACGCCAATAATGCGGTGCGGAGCAGTGACTCGCGCCTTTTCCTCCGGAGTGCCGGTAACATACTCGAGCACCGGATCGGTCCAATACACATGCCGGTTGATCGGATCTACACCAGGAAACATTTCCCGTGCGAGAGTGGCGCTGACGATCACCACCGGCTCGTGAGTCGCGTCATCGAGCGCGTTGAAATCGCGCCCGGCGAGAATGGGAACGCCCAGCGAGCTGAAAAAGCCGGGAGAGATAGTCCGCCACAGCGCGCGCGGATCGTCTTTGGTATGGACGTGACCATCACCAGAGTATTGCAAACCTATGCCGAAGCCGGCGCCGGCATCACGCCAGGGAGCGATCATCGCGACAGCCGTCTGGGTGACGCTGGGTAACGCATCGATTTGACGCACCGCTTCGTTGTAAAAATCGACGACTTGCTGATTCGTCTTTCCATTGGACGGCGCCGGAACGTCCACGACCAGGACTCGGCGCGTATCGAAACCGGTTTGGGTTCTTTGCAACGCGAGCAGAGTCGTGATCAACATGCATGCGCCAGCGAGCAATACGAATGATGCCGCGATTTGCGTGACGGCGAAGGCGCGCTGGCGGCGGGCGGTGCTGCTGGTGATGCGTACGCTGCCGCTGGCAACATTCAAGCCATTCGAGGCATTAGCCGACGGCAGGCGCGGCACAAATGCCAAAATCACCGCGGCGACCAGCGCCAGCGCCACTCCCACCCAGAGAATGCTCCAATCAACCGTCAAATCCAGCGCACGAACGGAAAAGCGCGAAGCGTACCGCGCGAGAATGGTGACGAGTGGCTGCGCGATGATCACGCCGATCACTGCGCCCGCACCACACAACAGCAGGCTTTCGGCGAGCAACATGCGGCGCAGCGCCCAGGTGTCTGCACCCAGCGCGGCACGCACGGCCAACTCTCCTTCGCGGCGAACCGTACGCGCCAGAATCAGGTTGGCCACATTCGAACACGCGATGATGAAGACCAGGCCCGAAGCAGCGAGCAGGACAAGCAGAACGGTGCGCGCGCCGGAAGTAATCTCATCGCGAAGCATCCTGGCATCAATGCGGTAGCCGCCGTTATCGGGATACGCATCGGGATGGTCTTTCACCATCGAGGCGTACACCGTGCGCAATTCGTTGCGAGCATCGTCGAGAGTAGCGCCGGGCGCCAGCTTGCCGAAAAGTTCGGTCATGCGATGGAGCCGGCCGGTGACCATGGTGGCGGAAAGATGATGCGGGCTTACGACCAGGTTGCCGATGATCTCTGTTTCCGCGGGATATGGCACCGAGGGTTCCAGGACGCCGATGACCGTAGCGGAACGATCTCCAATGCTGCTGAGCCGAACCGTCTTGCCAATTACACTCGGATCTTTTTTGTAAACGGTGGACCAGAAACGATAAGTCAGCACAATCACGCCGGGGGCGTCTGCGCCGGCGTCTCCAGGTCCGACCAGACGGCCGAGAACAGGACGCAGACCCATTACATCGAAATAATTGCCGCTAACGACGCCGCCTTGCACGACGCGAGGTTCGCCCAGCCCGACCATCGTAAAGGGAATCTGCGAGAAATCTCCGAACTCACTCAGGGAGTGGACGCTGCCCTCGATATCCTTTATTTCGGGCACGGAAAATGTGGTGTTGTCCTGTCCGGCGGTTGGGGCGCTCTGGCGGATATAAATCAGCCGGTTCTCGTCACGGTTCACGAGCGGCTTCAGCAGCACACCCCGCACCAGCGTGAAGATGGCCGCGTTCGCGCCGATGCCCAGAGCCAGCGTGAGAATCACAATCGCCGCCAGCCCTTTGCTGCGCGTCAACGAGTGGAACGCAACTCTTATATCGCGGAAAAATGACATGATTGCCGCCTCCTCAGCGCGAGGTATGCTTTCGCCGTCGTTGCTCGCTCTCTTTCACGATTTCTTTTATATCCGCCGCGGGACGAATCTCGATCGTTCCACACCGCAGTTTCACTCCCGGAGATTGCGAAATCAACTGAATCGCGTGATTCAGATCGCGCGCTTCCACAACCTGAATTCCACCCAATTGCTCTTTCGTTTCTGCGTACGGACCGTCTGTCACTATAACTTTTCCGTCCTTCCAACCCACGGTCACCGCGGTGTTGGGGGGCTGCAGAGGTTCCTCAGCGAGCAAATGTCCGTTCTTGCGCAGTTCGTCGTTGTAACTGAAACACTCGTCCAGCACGGTGTTGCGCCCGCTCTCAGACATGTTTTCGAACTTGCCGGGCTCCAGATAGCCTAAACAAATGTATTTCATTGCGCTTCTCCTCGTTCTTGTCCCCTCGGTGGGAGCCAGCGGCGCACCTGCAGCGGGCGGTTCTGTCACTGCTTCAGGTAACGAAGCAGAACACTTCCTGACGACTTAAAAGTCGTGGACTCAACCAGTTTTAATTGTAATTTCTCCAGGCTGACAGCTTCGAACAGCCGTCTCCCTTTTCCTGCAAGTACCGGAATAACGACAAAAAGAAATTCATCCACCAGGCCGAGCGCGATAAGTTGCGAAGGAATATCCACGCCGCCGGTCAGAATATTTTTGCCGGGCTCCTGTTTCAATTTAAGTACCTCGTCCCGCAAGTTCGTGCGAACAATTTTCGTACTGCCCCCTTCAGCGCTCGCCAATGATCGCGAGAAGACAACCATCTTTTTGGAAATAAACGCCTCGGCAAAATCCTTATCTGATTTGGTCTCCGAATCGCTTTTGGCGACATCCGGCCAATAAGGAACCATCAATTCATAGGTTTTCCGCCCATAGACGAACATGCCCGCATCTCGGACGAGGTTTGTGAAAAATTCCATCAGTTCTTCGTCGGGAACTCCGTGGGTGTGGTCCAAATAGCCATCCAGGGTCATGTTGATTGCGTAGATTACCTTTCTCATTTGGTTCTTACGCCTCCCGTTTATGGATCAGTGTCTGTGAGGCCTTGCGCACTGGATCATGGACCTTTTGCGCCCTTCTCCAAGAACGCGAAGGACGGGGCGCCGCTCTGTGTTGCTCACGCCAGCGAAATCAAAAACCTGCGCCACCCGCTTTCCGCTGGGTCCTCCGTCCTAATCAAGCGTGGAGAGCTTCGGGTTGTCATCCTCGATTCGCCCGAGGAACTCGCGCACTTCGACGGACGCTCGACACGCGGCGACAGCCTTGCGTCCCCACGCCACGGCCTCATCCATGTTCGCGCATTTCAGCAGCCAGAAGCCGCCTGTGTGCTCCTTGGTCTCCAGGTACGGCCCGTCGGTGACCAGCACCTTGCCGCCGGGCTGCGCTCGCAGCGACTTCGCCGCGCGGGCCGCCGTCAGGCCAGCCGCGAAAATCCTGGCACCGGCAGCCGCCATTTCTTCGTTCAGCACGTCTATATCGCGCATCATCGCTTCACCCTCGAGGGAGCCGTCGTACCCGTCGGGGTGGTGAATCGCAACCATGTAGTGCGGCATGATTTCTCCTCTTCCTGCAATGCTCTTCCGGCCGGGCGCTTGCCCTGCCTTCACTATATAGACGAACGGCCCGGCGGGAATTCGACAACGCGCCGAGTTTTTTATTGTTTCATCTCATCGGCGACGTCATCTCCGAACTTCTTTCGGATCTCCTCTTGCGTCTCGGGATCGAAGTCGGTCAAATCAAACAGCCGGCGGACTTCCACTACCATTTCGTCGTCCTTCGCGGGGATGCGCGAGGCCCATTCCAGCGCTTCTTCGCGCGACTTCACCTGAATAATCCAGAAGCCGCCCACCACTTCCTTGGTTTCGGGAAACGGGCCGTCGGTGACTTTCGACTTTCCGCCTTTGAAGGTCACGCGCGCGCTCATCGTCGCAGGCGGGGTCAGCCCGTCGAGCGCCAGCAGCACGCCGGCCTTTCCCAGCTCCTCGTTGTACTTGCCCATTTCCTCCATCTCTTTGAAGTCGGGCACCCAGCCGGCTTTCGCGGTTTCGTAAATTTTCGGATAGTGGATCATCATAAAACGCATAGTGTTCTCCTTAGATGTTGTGCAGACACCGTATCAGTGCCGCTACTTTTATATAAGAGCCTGGGTCGCACTGGGCACGGAAATTTGCGAGGCGCCGTTTCGTGTCCGCTGTCGTGAGGCGCCCGTTTCGTGTCCCCGGTCGCGCCGCTCGGCTCCACTTACTAGTCGAACGGCCGGACCGAATTCGACAAGCCGTCCCGGAAATTCTACCCCTTCCGCGCTTTAGCACTATGCGTTGCGCCCGGCCAGCTCAATATCTGGTGCTGGGCCAGTTTCCGACAAGCGCGTTAGCCAGGACTTACGCAATTACGTTCGGTTCGCCGACCACCCACCACGTGCGCTGACGATTTGTCGCCAAGCTTTGCCCGCCGAGCTAGAATATCCTCGTGACTGGAGAACGCTGGGCACAGATAGGAATCTCGGTTCAATTCCTCATCGTTGTGAGGACACTAGGAGAGTTTTTTCGGCTAAGGCACGTCCTTGGCGCGAGCTTCTCGGCTGCGGTCGCTGCGCCGTATGTTGGTGGTGCCTTGATAGCTGTTTGCTTTTGTTGGATCGGCGTGATTTTTTACTTCTTCCGACGTTACAGGTTGTCCGTCTGGACCGCCCTGACGGCGGTGGTTATTCTGCTGATGTACAAAATTGCTGTAATTGGTTGGTAGTCGCGGCTCGCTTCGACGCTGGGTGTCGCGTAATCGGAAACTTGAAATCCACGTGGGCGGTTAGCGCGTTCATCGGGACTTTGGTGCAACTCAACGACGATGATATGAAGTGACCGCTCGCCGGAGGCAGTCAGGAACCAGCCGGTTACACAAAAGAGGGCGTTATGAAAAAGGGCTATTGGGTGGTTGCGTACAGATCGATTTCGGATGAATCGGCCGTAAAGGCTTACGCGGCATTGGCAGCGCCAGCCATTCAGTCCTTCGGCGGTCGCATCTTGACCAGGTCCGCCAGCCGAATTCAGCCTTACGAAGCGGGAATGCAGCAGCGGGCTATTCTTGTCGAATTCGACAGCTATGACGTCGCACTGGCGGCTCGCAATAGCGAGATTTACCAGAAGGCGCTTCAGGCACTCGGCTCCGGCGCAGAACGCGATTTCCGCGTCGTCGAAGGCGCGTAGATTTCAGAACCAGGACGGCGGCGTGAATCCCGATCACTCGCGAGCCACCCGGTCAATCATTCCCTTTGTTGGCGGGTTCGGCCGTAAGCGCCTGATATCTCTCGGGTGTCAGCCCGCTCATATCCAGGTCGGAGGACCAAACTGGATAAACCGTCGTATAATCTCGCGCGCAACCCGGGAGCAGAGCATATGAACGTACAAGCACAAATCAAGAAGTACATTGCCAGCCAACCCGAGCCAAAACGCAGTGACCTGCAAGAGTTGCATCGGCTCACGCTTCGAGCGTCACCGGGATGCAAATTGTGGTTCTCCGATGGTAAAGACAGCAAAAATCGTACTGTCTCCAACCCTACGATCGGCTATGGACTTCACACCATAAAATATGCCGATGGGAAAAGCAGAGAGTTTTTTCGAATTGGCGTGAGCGGAAACAAGACCGGAATCTCTGTCTATGTTATTGGCCTCAAAGATAAAAAGTACCTGGCCAAAACGTATGGGAAAAAACTGGGCAAGGCGAGCGTGACCGGATATTGCATTCGGTTTAAGGCTCTAAAGGATATAGACATCGCTACGCTGGAAGCGGCGATGCGATATGCGTTTGCAGCTCAGAATGAAAAAGGCAAGCCGACGAAATAATTTCACCGCTCAAGGCAAGCAGTTAGCGATGTAACAGCGCTCCCGCACACGACCCCTGCAGCCCTGACCCGCGCCACAAAGCCGCTCTCCACAGGCAGTAATCGGCCAAGTCCTGGAGGCCCAAGGCGTTTAATTGCTTCCGCCGGGTGCTTGTTCCGGAGCCGGGAAGAAAAGCAGCTCGCGCACCTCGCCCACTGCATCGCTGGAGATGGCGCCCTTGCGCGCCCACGCGAGCGCCTCGTCCATATCGGCGCATTCCAATATCCAAAATCCGCCCATGTGTTCCTTGGTCTCGGTGTACGGTCCATCGGTGATCAGCACCTTGCCGTCGGCCTGCCTCCGCACCATCTTGGCGGTGGAGGCCGGGGAAATGCCGCAGGCGAACCTCCGCACGCCGGCAGCAATCAGTTCGCGGTTGACCTGGTGGATCTGTTCGATCATCGCTTCGGTTACGGTGGAGGGGTCGAAGTTGTCGGGCAGGTAGCTGGCAACCAGATAATGTGGCATGACTTTTTCTCCTTGGATTGTGTGGTTTGGTCCCGATGAGCCGTTTCCTGTTCACTCAGGATCCGTAGCTCATCGTGCTCTCGTCCTATAGTCGTTGCGGAGACCGAAAATCGACAGCTCTACCCAGAAATTTTGCCTCTTCCGCACTTTAGACCTACCCGCACGGCCCTGGATCCGGCTAGCTCGCACCCGGTAGTGCTGCACATTCAGGCACAAGCAATCACGCGAATCTGTCCTTCGTCTTTGTCTTTCGTCGTTAGCGTTCGCCGATCAATGTTTTCAAGTTGGCCAGCGCTTCACGGTAATTCAGATCGGCTTCAAACATCTCCGCCTCTATTTTTGCTTTTCTTGCCGCTGCCACCTCGGCGCCATTCTCGTCATAGCTTGCCTTCTGCATCTCAATTCCCGCAGCCAGCCGCCGCGTGAGTTCGCTGAGCTGCTGCATGCGCTCCACTTCCAGATGGCTGCTCTTCACGGCGCCGGCGACTTTTGCTTTCGTCAGCTCCACGGCGATGTCCGCCATTTCCGCCTGCGCATCCGCCCCTTTGATGGTGTGCTCGCGCTTGCCAAAATCAAAAATATTGTAGCTGGCTACGATTCCTATGAACGAGAAGTCGCGCGGCAGCAGCGGAACCGCGTTGTTGTTGTAAGCATATCCGCCCATCGCCGCGACGGTGGGAACGTAATTCCATTTCTGAATCTTCACGGCGGCGTGCGCCTTCAGAGCGGTTTGCTCCGCCTCGATCACCTCGGGATTCGCCGCCAGCGCTTTCTCGGTGGCCTGGCCCAGCGCAATGTATTCAAAATGAGGCTCGGGCGGCACCAATTCCAACGGCGTGTCATCGGGCCAGCCGAGCATGTCGTCGAGCGCCGCCGTCAATTCCTTCACCTTGGAATTCGCCGACGCCAGCTCCTTGGTCGCGCCCATCAACTCCTCGTCATCTCCGATCGCTCCCACGGGCATTGACGAATTGCTGGCCAGCAGCCACTTGTTCTCCGCCGCCTTGGCTTTCGCCTGGGCCACGCACAGCAGTCGCTGCGCCACCAGCAGATCGTAAAAGTTTTTCTCCACCTTGGCGGCAGTCTGCGTGGGAGGCATGCCTGCCTTTGCTCGCGCGATTGTTTCGTCGGCTTGCGCAATCTTGTATAGCTCGTGAATTTGGAATAGCGGCGTGATTGGCTGCGTCGCAGTAACCGCAAGAAAAGTTTGATTTTGTCCCGCCAGCGGCAGCCCCACGGTTGCATTGGCAATCTCAATCTGCTGACCCATGAACTTGTTGAAGTGCATATTCTCGAACGTGGATCCGATCGCTGGGAAGTATTGCGCAAATGTTCCCAGGCGATTCTGCCGCGCAACTTCCACTTGCAGTTGACCGAGGCGCACCAGTGGATTGCTCGCGGACCCGGCCTGCTGCTGCGCTTCCTCGAGCGTGATGCGTCGCGCCGTGCCGGACGCAGTGCCAGGCGCGACGCCGGACGTGACAGAAGACTCTGCGTTTGCTTTCGCAGGCGTTGTGGCAGCGATCGTCGCCGCACGTTGTCCTACGCTGTTCTTGTTTTCATAAGCCGGCACCAGTTGTGGTTTCAGCTGCAGGCTGGAAATCACCGGCTGCGGCGCCCCGGGAAAGGAGGCGCTGCCCGGGTGTTCTTGACCCACCGCAACTGTGCCCAGTGCCGACCAGCCGAATACCAGGCAACAGAGTGTCAGACGGAAAAATCTTGTGACGAATGCCTTACGTACGGTTGTACTTGTCATGTTGGTTCGCCTCCTTTGGATTTACGGGCAACGGACGAAAAAATCGGAAGAGAACACCGCGGGGCCGAGCATGCGATCCATTTCTCTCGCCTCCTCAGGTGCTCTGGTTAGCGGGTTCACGTCAAGCGAACAGATTTCGGAACGGATTTCCGGAAATGGGTTTTCGCGGAGGAGGGCCGAAAGACCTCAACACGAATCCCTGGGCTGGGAACGCTAGCGCGGCCAATGCGAGTCAGGCGGATGCTAGCTTGACTACCAGATACACCCGCCAGTAGCCGTTGTCGACTGTCGATATTGACAGTGCCACCGAGCAAGCCTGTACGCTTCGGGCAAACTGCCTCGGCCCTAGTAGCGCTGCGAACAACCAGCGACGCTACGTAATACATTTTGTTCGAGAGAAGCGCCGTTACCGGAGCCTGGCTTCCATTGCTTGGTCAAACGACTGCTTGGGGGCTAAGGGCGTCGGGCGGCGCGCAGGTTTCATAACCGGCCGCCCGATTGTGGTAGCGCTAATTGCTGGGATTCAGCTTTCGCATCACCTCATCGAGGTTGAAGCTCGCGGGTTTCTGGCGGATGGGATATTCCTTAAAGCTGGCGAGCCAGTTGGCGACCACTGTTTGCGCTGGGACCTGCACGTACGCGCGGCGCATCATCCAGTCGTTATAGAAAATAGATTCTGGTCCGCGCTCGAAAGGGTCAGACCGCAGGTTGTATAGCATCGGGATGCGGAGCTTGGTGTATTCACTCTGCCAGACGCCGATGCCTTCGTGGTATTGCTCGAAAAATGCGATTTTCCAGTCGAGCACGCGGATGGCAAACAGGTCGCCGTCATCGCTCCAGTAGAGGAACTCTTTACGCGGCGAGTCTTTCACCTCTCCTTTGAAGAAAGGCAGCAAGTTGTAGCCATCGAGATGGACGTGATACGAACTGCTGCCTAGCTGGCACGTTTTCATGCATTGTTCCACAATGTCAGCGTTTCCCGCCGCTGCGGCAAATGTGGGCATCAAATCCTCATGCGCAAAAAACTGGTTGAAGATTGTCCCGGGCTTGATCACGCCGGGCCAGCGAATCAGAGTGGGCACGCGGTACCCGCCCTCAAAGTTGGTGGCCTTTTCTCCACGATATGGCGTTGTGCCGCCGTCGGGCCAGCTCATCACTTCGGCGCCATTGTCCGAGGTGTAGACCACAATCGTGTTTTCCGTCACGCCTAAATCATCCAACTTCTTCAGCAACTGGCCGACGTGCCCGTCGTGCTCCACCATCCCATCGGCCTCGATGCCTAGTCCGGTCTTGCCCTCGGATTCCGGCTTCAAATGCGTGAACACATGCATGCGCGTGGAGTTGTAATAGCAGAAGAAAGGTTTGCCGGCTTTTGCCTGCACGTCCATCCAGGCGAGGGCGGCATCGGTAAACTCATCATCAATGGTTCCCATGCGTTTCACGGTCAGAGCACCGGTGTTTTCGATTTTCTGCATCCCGACTTTGCCGAAAGAGGGATCGACGGTTGCATCATCCGTAGTGGTTGCCGTGCATTTCAAAACTCCACGCGGCGCAAACTTCGCTCTGAACTTCGGGTCTTTCGGATAATCAGCGTTTTCCGGCTCTTCCTCGGCGTTCAGGTGATACAGATTTCCGAAGAAAACGTCGAAACCATGAACGCAAGGCAGGAACTCGTTGCGGTCACCGAGATGGTTCTTTCCAAATTGTCCCGTTGCGTAACCCAGCGACTTAAGCACGTCAGCGACGCTAGGGTCCTTCGCGGTCAAACCGATCTCGGATCCGGGTAGTCCGACCTTCGTCAGACCCGTGCGGATCGGCGACTGACCGGTGATAAACGCGGCGCGGCCCGCCGTGCAACTTTGCTGCCCGTACCACGACAGAAACATTCCGCCTTCCTTGCCAATACGGTCAATGTTCGGCGTCTGATATCCCATGTCGCCGCGATTATAGATGCTGGTGTTGTACCAGCCGATATCGTCACCCATGATCACGACGATGTTGGGCTTTTTGGTTTGAGCGCTGATCGAAAAGGGACAGAATATTGACAACAGCAGGCAGGCCGCCGCGATATACGAAAATTTGCTCGGACTCATCGCATTCTCCGAATACGGGATTCGGACAAGGTACTGGCTTGCGCCGACGAGAGAGGGGGACGCAATTCAGTGCCTCCCGTGCTGCGAGTATACGCACGCCCTAACGTCCCGCCAATCCGCAAATTATTTGGAAAATGACTTGGAGGCCGCGCCTATCGCCTGATCAACTCGCAATTTATTTCAGCTGGCGAATCCGCTCCTGCAGGAATTGGCGCTCTGGCTCCTGTTGGGTCAGCGCCAGAGCTTTCGCGTATGCGGACCGGGCCTCAGCCGTCCTGCCCAGCCTGCGGTACATATCGGCCTGGGCGGAATGCGCCAAATAATAATTTGCCAGCTCGCCCTGTTGCAGCACCGCGTCGATATGCGCCAGGCCAGCCTCCGGACCATCGCGCATCGCAATCGCCACCGCGCGATTGAGCTGCACCACCGGCGAAGGCTGGATTCGCGCCAACTGGTCGTAGAGCGCCACAATCCGCCCCCAGTCGGTCGCCGCCACCGATTCCGCCTGCGCATGAACGGCGGCAATCCCGGCCTGCAGTGTGTATGCGCCGAAGCGGCGGGACTGCAGCGCTTTTTCCAGCAATGCTCTTCCCTCGGCGATCTGCTCCCGGTTCCAGAGCAAGCGATCCTGATGCTCCAGCAGAATCAGCTCTCCGGTCGGCGACATCCTCGCGGCGCGACGGGATTCCTGCAGCAACATCAGTGCGAGCAGCCCAATCACTTCCGGTTCTGGCTGCAGTTCGGCCAGCAACCGGCCCAGTCGAATCGCTTCGCCGGTTAGCTCCGCCCGCGTCACTTCCCTTCCCGCCGCGGCAGAGTAGCCCTCATTAAATACGAGATACATGACCTGCAGCACCGCGCCCAGTCGCTCTGGCAATTCCTGCGGCGTCGGCACTTCGTAGGGAATCTTTGTCTCGCGAATTTTTGCTTTGGCGCGCACGATGCGTTGCGCCAACGTACGCGGAGTGGTGAGGAAGGCCTTGGCGATTTCTTCCGTGGTCAGCCCGCACACCTCGCGCAAGGTGAGCGCCACGTGCGCTTCCGGCGCGAGAGATGGATGGCAGCAGGTAAAAATCAGGCGCAGCCGATCATCTTCGAGGCTTTCCGCTTCGTTGGAGCTTTCCGCCGAACTCGATTGCGCTTCGAGATAGTGCACCAGCTCGTTTTGCGACGCATCAAATCTTGCCCGTCGCCGCAGAGTGTCAATGGCTTTGAATCGCGCCGTCGAAATCAGCCATGGTCGCGGGTTGCCAGGTACTCCACTCGCCGGCCACGCGCTCAGCGCAGCCGCAAACGCTTCGTGCATCGCCTCCTCGGCCAGATCAAAATCTCCGAGCAAGCGGATCAGTGTCGCCAGGATTCGTCCCGAATCCACGCGATAAAGGGAGTCGAGCAATTCGCGTATCTGCTCGGTGGAATGCTCGGCCATGCGACGACCTTAGCAAACCAGCCACCCCGAATCAATTTGGCAGACACTGGGTGGTTGCAAATCGCTCAGCACCGGTGGTGACTTCGCGTTACCGTACAAGCGATTCTGTCCCGATTCGCTGCTCCGGCAACGGCTTTCACCAGGACTTAGGCCCGCCTCTAACCATTCTGTTGCCTTATTTTTTCGCAGGAGGAGGGGTTTCGCTTTTCACGTATACAGAATCCCAAACAATTTTCCAGGTCTTCTCAGCATCATCTGACTTTTCGGCCATTTGCCGGACTTTACCTGGGCCGATCACATACCAACTCCAACGGAACACTGGAGTCTGCTTTTCATCGCTGAGGAGCACCATCTTTCCGTTAATGAAGTCGCCGCTCATCGCAGGAAAATTCCCCGCATTGCCCGAATTGTCCAGGTAGAGCTGATGCCATTTCTTGTCCCGCACATCGTAGTAGTTGAAGCTCGTCCCCGTCTCTCCACCAGTCAGCGCCGTCCAGTGTTCGATCAGCAGACAACCATCTTGCTCCGCGGTCACCACGTTGTGCCCCACTGACGGACCGTCGGGAGAGTGAACATCCCAATCGCCCAGCCAGAAATCGAATCGCCGATATTCCGGCGCATTGCACGGAAGCTTTTTTCCTTGCGCAGGAACTGCGTTCCCCATGCACGTTAAGAGCAACATCGCAAAACAGCTTTGCCAGGCCTTCATTGGTTTCCTCCGAGGACACAATCCGAATATGCTGCTGGCCGTGCTGAGATCTCGTATCCAGATAGACGCTACGATCCAGATTCCGTAAGCGCCACGGGCAGGATCTTGCCAACGGCAGTTTTCTGGCTCCGCACCAAAACCTGGCTCAATCCAACCAACCGGCCACAGAGTTGCTTCAAATCCCACCAAATCAGGCGCGTCAATGCGCGGCATCTCGCGGATGTCGTGCCCTGTCGCTTGTTAGCAGCATCCGCCCTGGCTATAGTGGCGATGGTTCCTACATCTGCACCAGCGGGCCAGACACCTGCAAACAGCTCTAGCGCAGCGGGAACAGCTTCAACAAAATCCCTTACAGACGGCACGATCGAACGTACTGAGCGAAACATTCGAGGATCGAAATGATAGGTGCGATATCCGGTGACATTATTGGATCGATTTATGAGTGGAAGAACATTAAGACCAAGCAGTTCGTTCTGTTTAGTCCGGATTGCTGCTTTACCGACGATTCCGTTCTCACTGTCGCGCTAGCCGAATCGATTTTGACGGGCACCGACTATGCCTCCCTGATGAAGTCGTACTACAGACGCTATCCAGACGCGGGATACGGAGGCTTTTTTCACCAGTGGGCGCAGACTCGCGACGCGCGCCCCTACAATAGCTGGGGCAACGGCGCCGCCATGCGCATCAGTCCGGTTGGCTTCGCCTTCCCTACGCTGGAAGAAGTGCTGCTTCGCGCCACCGACTATACAGCTGTGACGCACAATCACCCGGAAGGCATCAAGGGTGCTCGGGCCGTCGCCGCTGCAATATTTCTCGCGCGGACAGGTAGCACCAAAGACGAAATCAAGCGATACACCGCGGCAAATTTCAGCTACGACTTATCCCTCAGCGTTGCTGAAATTCGGCCCAGGTACAGGTTTGATGAATCATGCCAAGGGACAGTCCCGCAGGCGTTCGTCTGCTTCCTGGAATCCACGGACTTCGAAGATGCGATACGAAATGCGATATCGCTCGGCGGAGACAGCGACACGCTCGCCTGCATCACAGGTGGGATTGCTCAGGCGCACTACGGCATTCCATCCGACATAGCGGATCGAGCGATGTCGATTCTGGACGACAATCTCAGAAACGTAACGGCTCGTTTCATGCATCGCTACTGCGCTGGCAAGTCGCCGGACTTGCAGTGACCACCAGCCGTCCCCAATAATGTCGAGGTGAAACATGCCGTTTTGGAAGACATTCAGAGCAACACGAATTGCTTCAATGAAAGGCGTGGAAATTCAATCCGCGAATCCCCTGGCCGGTCGAGCCAGGGCTTCTTTGCAGTCGTTCGGGCTGGCGTTACTTCAGCACGAAATTTCGCTCCAGCGCCAACAGAACGTTGTCTTGTCTCCTGTCAGCATCTTTATTGCACTGGCCATGACGGAAAACGGCGCGGCCGGAGATACCAAGGCGGCCATGCGCAAAGTTCTGGCCCTGCCTGCCGATATAAAGGACGAAGAGTTCAACCAGACTGCAGTAGAGCTTCTGCACTCCCTGGAGCAACTGGGTGAAGCGGAACTCGAGATTGCCAACGCCCTATGGGTAGACGCTCGAGCGACAATCGCGAGCGATTTTGTGCAGCTGTGCCAGGACGTCTACGAAGCCGCCGCAGCCACGCTTGATTTCACCAATCCAGCCTCGGCTGATGTAATCAACAAATGGGTGTCCGATAAGACGAAAGGCACAATCCCGAGCATCGTAACGCCAGACGCGATCGCGGGCTTGGCTGCCGTGCTTACCAACGCGCTCTATTTCAAAGGCAAATTCCGGACCCCTTTCCCACAGGATGCCACCAGGCCTGAGCCGTTCTACCTCGCGGACGGGCGTGAAAAACTGGTGCCCATGATGCGAAAGACTGAGACTTCCTACGCCTATCGAAAGGGAAAAGGATTTGAGGCCGCCGTTCTGCCGTATAGGAGATCGGGAATTTCGCTCTACCTGGTGCTCCCGAAAAAGGGCGCAGATCCGGAGCAGATCCTCACCGACGCCGCCTTGCAGGAGATGCTAAATGAAAAAAAAGAAGTGGACCTTGCACTTTGCGTCCCTCGATTCACCGTTAATTTCGACTGCGGACTCAAAGAGCCTCTCACGCGCCTGGGCATGGGCATTGCGTTCCAATATCCAGGCGCGGATTTCTCAGCACTCAGCTCTCAAGGATTTTTTCTCGGCGACGTGATCCACAAGACGTACCTGGAAGTGGATGAAGAAGGAACAATCGCATCGGCAGCGACAAGCGTGATGGTGGAGCTGAGCGCGCTCCATCCAAAACCAATCGAACAGAAGACTTTGGTATTCAACCGTCCGTTCGCCGTTCTGTTGAGAGACATCACCGGCGCGATTCTATTCGCCGGCGTAATCTACGACCCCTAAGATCCTTTTTCTCAAAATCGGCACTCGTCCTCGAAGTCAACTCCTGCTTCGTCGCGTAACTGGACATGCGCTTAAGCGCGGTTGTCTGAGACACGACATCAATCAAGATACCCCCACGTTCCAGATTCCATGTGATAGAACCGCCGTCCGAACGGCGGCACCGCTGCATACCACAGCATCGGCTCGTGCTCCGGGTTCAGCGCTCTGGAGTAATTGAAAATATCTCCTCCCCATTTTGCGGGGAGAACGGAAGGCAACAATTCGGGCACCAATTCTTCAAGCCGCGCCGGATATTGATGGTATTTCGCGCGATATGCCAGGCAGGCATTCCCAATCGCGATCGCGCGGTGGTCGGCTATCCGATTCTGCAATGTGATGAAGCCAAGCACGGCGATCCCGGTAACCACATATATCGCGATCTTCACCAATCGTCGTTCGTACTTGGCCCTGTCACGTCGCCGCAGAAAGAATGCAATGGGGAAGAATACAAACAGCGCGAAGAGAATCAGTAACACCGCGACGAATCCTTGATCCAGGATGATCGCGTCCAGAACAAAAACGCTCGCCGCGACGCAGAGTGTCGTTATGTAAGGACGAATTCGCTTCATCCGCAACCTGTGCAGGGCCGCTCCACGCGCTGGCAACTGCGCAACAACGCCACAAACGCCCACAGAAATCTCCAACTCCCGATGCGTTTCGC
Source organism: uncultured Acidobacteriota bacterium (assembly GCA_963748395.1). Classification (GTDB taxonomy): domain Bacteria; phylum Acidobacteriota; class Terriglobia; order Acidiferrales; family UBA7541; genus Palsa-295. The sequence continues at coordinate 441,915 of CAVVIP010000004.1, forward strand.
TAACCGGACAAGCCGCATACTAGAAGTTGAAATATCCGGCAAATGCGTTCATCGAGTGTGGCGGTTTCACCACTGTTTTTTCTCCCAGGGCTTCGGTCTTCGATCAAAACCAGAGACCAACAAAACGTCCATCAGAACTCCGGTTCCGAACAAGCTCAACGTGAGAATCGTCAGATTTGAGAGCCGTGCATCCTCTGCTTTGTTCAGATAAACCACGTGTCCGTGCGTGTTCAGAGGATAGACCGTGCCGGACGATGCATCCGGCTGAAGTGGCCGCGTTCCGTCGTATTTGGACCAGAGGTAGAAGTGAAAAAACCAAACTGCAAGCGCCAACGAGCCCAGAAGGCCAAGAATCGGGCGCACAGGCTTGCGGTACTTTCCATTCTTTAAGGGGAGACCCACGTTGCCCTCGTACGAATCGAGAGTTGGCCGGGCCCGAGAAGTTGCGGCGTCGGAAGCGTGGAAAAACGTTCCGACGCCGTCAGGCATGCGGCTCGGCGTGCAACGAGTCGTCTAGAGAATTTCCGATACGTTTGCTCCGAAGCGAGCGCGCCATCCCACCTATCGGTGCGAGTTGGCCGCGTCAGCCGACAATCTGATTTCCTCGCTCGCTTGCGTTAGTAATTCCTTGGCCCTGCCCGCGTGACCGCCCAGGTTGTAGTGATTGTCTTCTTGCGCTTCATTCACTTTCAGCCATGCTTGTTGAATCAACTGCTGAGCGGCTCTCATGTTCCCGTGGCGTTCACCGACGTTTACGGGCGGTTGCTGTGCAGACACGACTGCGCCCAAAACAAACGCCAAGGCAAGGGCAACACCAATCATTATGATTCGCTTCATTGAATTCTCCTCGTTCGAGTATTGGCTGGCTGAACAGCGGCTTTATACAACAACACGCTGAAAAGCATCAACGGGATATCAGACGCCTGTTTCGTAAAAGCCGTTCCGTAAAAATCATTTCGTAAATATCGTTTCATAAATATCGCTCACTGCTTCGCGGAACTCGCTGCCGTAGGGTGCGGCTCCCCGAAATAGGGAAATTCCGGACGCATCAGCCGCATATCGGGCGCCACCCCATCGCCGAGCGCCGTGTTCGTCAACAGCGTGAGAATCACGTCCATCACATCGTCGCTGAGGGCGCGGCCGTTGAACGCGGCGAAGCTGAATGACGCCGGCGTGTCGAGTTCGTATGGAAGTACGCCTGGGCAGACACGCGCGAGCAGTTGCGCAGCGTATGCGGATGGGTCGGCCGCGGAGTGGGCGAGCGCGGTAATTTTTTCCACGAAGTCGCGCATCTGTTTGGAGAACAGCGCCGCTTCGTCCGCCGGCACCGCGCGGTTGTATTGTTCCGCTGCTGCGTCGTGCAGCGCAGGATCGGAAAGCAGCAGATGCGTGATCATCGGCAGACCCCAACGCGACACCTGCACCTCCGGCGCGTGCCCGCAGAGCGATACGCTGGCCCATGCGTGCACCACACCTCGGCCGATCAGGCTGCTGGGAACTTCCAGGACGATGGCGGTGACATTCTTGCCGCCGAAAAAATTCTGGCGATTCTGGAACGCCTCCGGGGCAAACCGGTTTGCGGTCCACAGAGCTTTTCTAAAGTCACCGAAACCGGCGCCATCGGCGGCAAAGAGATCCGGCGCGAGGCCTGCATACGCCAGGCAGCCCTGATCCGCTTGCGCCACGCCTCCCGTATTTCCGGAAATGATCAGCTCGCCCGCGGCGCCCTTCAACGAGTCCGCTCCAGTGGCGCGCCGCACCGCGAAGCTCTGGACGTGCCGCTGCTCGCCGCCATCGGCGTGAACGGGCGCGCCGAACTGCACCTTGAACGTGACGTCTTCGCGGAAATCGCGATTCGTGTCGAAGCGAAACGCGTAGAGACCTTCGTCGCGGAAAGTGTCTGGCGCGCCGACGCCGGCGTTCGGATTCACAGTCAAAGCCATCACCGTCGTCCCCGAGCGCCCGCGAAACAAGTAGAAGTCGCAAATGTTAATGCGCGGATCTTCTTTTGCAGTAGCCGTATCGAAATGATGCGACATGGCGATTCTTCTCCTTAAAAATTAGACGCGAGGCCAACACGCCGATACGCCGATACGCCGATCGCTCGCACGCGCGGCCAATGGCGCGTTCGTCCTCGCCATTCTCGACTTCATCAGAACATTTTTCAAGTTTGCGATGGCAACGAAACAATTCCCAAGTCCTGATAAGACGCGTGACGCTGTCGCGTGGCTTCTTTGCGGCTTGACTTCCACCGAGAACGCTTCTACAAGCGTAAGTGGTATGAGGAAAGTCGAACCTACGCCAAGGTGGCGCGCGCGACTAACCCTCGTCGCAGTCGGCGGAGTGATTGCGGCCGCCGGTCTAGCGATGGTCCACATGGGCTATTGGTGGGTCGCCCAATCCAATACCTGGGTCGGTACACCTGGCTACGCACCGTCGCTGTCATTTGTCCTTTTCGGATTCATCCTCGTCGTCGGTTTGGTCCCCTGGCCAAAATCAAACGAGTCGCAGAAACGCCGATGAAAATTCCACTTCCACTCTAAGAGCATTAATCAGCAATTGTCTCCGCCTAAGGATCACTACATCATTCACGGTATGGCCTGGGTGTGGGCATCCCGTCTTAAAATTGGTAAGGGCTGGGTCCGTATTCACCCGGTCAAAGATCGCACGGGGTGAAATGGCCATGAAAATCCTGGTGGCGGACGACAACCCGATCATCAGAAAGACGCTCCGCCGGGTTCTTGAAGCCCAGGAGGATTACGATTTGTGCGCCGAAGCGGAAAACGGCGAAGAAGCCATTGCCTTATCCATCCAGCACCGCCCCGACCTGATCATTCTCGATCTGGAGATGCCGGTAACGAATGGGATCGCCGCGGCGCGCGCGATCAAAAAGGCTCTGCCTGGCGTCCTTATCATTCTCTTCACGCAATATGGCGACATCGTGAAGGGACCTGCGTTCGCGAATTTGCCGGTAGACCGAGTCGTGTCAAAAAGCGAGGGCGGTTCGCTGTTTGGACATATCCGCTCCTTGATTTCGTCTTAGAGCGGGAGATTCACAATGTGACCGCGAGTAGGTGATCTTGAAAAATGCTGGGCAAGCGCCGTGACGCGCGTATGAAAACTTCAATTCCCCCAACCCTCCCCGTCAGCCCAATAAGCATCCGCTGCCCTTTCTGCAACGCCGAGCCCACGCGCGACTGCGCCACCACTAGAGCTGGATTCGCGGCCATCCACGTTCAGCGCATAAGCGAAGCCGCACGAATCAGTTCCAAGAAGAGGCGTATTCGGAAGACCAAGCCGCAATAGCTCAGCCTCTCGCAGCAAAATCAGCCCGCAATCGCCGAAGGCGTCGCCGAGGACGTCGCAGGTTCCAGTCGCACCGCAGGGCTGTAGACGTGCCAGAAATCCCCGTCACCATTTGAGAATTCCACGGCAATTTTCCTTCGCCCGCGCTGCTTCGGTTCCACATACACCACACGACACTCACGCTCTTCCTGTGTGAAGCTGTTGACGATCAGAATCTTTTGTCCGAGCTTCACTCGTGGCTTCATGTCCAGCAATCCGCCGTATTTGCTGATTGTCATCGTAGCGGTTAGTGCTCGGAAAGGATGGTTGCGAGGACTGCGGCCGTAAACTTTAACGGGAATCGAAAGCGGGAGTCGCTGGCAACGGCGACGTTCGACCATGGGGGGCTCCTTTGAAACGTCAGGAATTGGCTATGGGCGTAAGTCAAAGGTAGGCCCGCAGCAAGCTTCGGGCAATAGTACTTGGTTTATTAACTGCACAACAGCCAGTCGCCCCTCCAAACAGTGTGACCCTTCATGTCCGCCCACCAGGAGCGCGGCCACCGGACCACTGCTTTAAGGTTTTATGTCCGATACATGCCGCGGGCTCAACCGGCGGCTGTTAGCATTCACCACGCGGTAATCCGATTCCCTTCTTCCGCTGGCCTCCGTCATGCGCGAGCGCGCGTTCCCATCAGGCGCCCGGGAACCCGAACATCAACCATGACTGATTGGCTGCCCAATTCGGGTATAGCTCGGTCATCTGATCGAACAACTCCTTGTCCGACGTCGCGGTTTTCTGCAACCGATCGTAGTCCTGCAGGTAACGCTTGGTATCTTGAATCGCCGAGGGAGAGTCGGGCGCGCCAGTCTTCTTGTGACCGGCGACAACGATCTCCGGGTTCAGCGCCGCCAACCCATCTAGCGCCGCGATCCAATTCTTTCGGCTCTCGGGCGTGGTGTCGCCGACGTACATGTGGCATTGGTTGTACACCACGTCGCCCGCGACGATCAGCCCGATCGAAGGAACGTGGAGTGACGTGGTATCGGCACTATCGGTATGGCCCTGCTCGATGATGCGAATTTCTTGGCCCTCCAGAGTGAACGTCTCGCGCTCGTAGGGCTCAGGCGCAACCAACTTAGTGGGCACCTGCCCAGGAAAGCATCGTCGGGCTAACCGCTCGATTGGAGGAGTTAAAGACATCTGCATGGCCTTCAGCGTCTTCGGCGTTGTTATCGCCCGAGCGCCCGGGAAACGCTCGAGCAAAATGCCCAGACCGTAGAAGTGGTCGAAATGCGCGTGCGTTATATAGATGGTCTCCAGTTTGCGGTTGTGCAGCGCAACCCAATCCGCCAGAGCTTCGGCCTCAGCCACTGTCAGCATTGCGTCAACCAGCACCGCGTCGTGCTCGCCGAAGATTAAAGTCGAAGTGATCGGGTCAAAGCCGAGCGCTTCGCCGAAGGGCCGCGGCCGCTCGCCCACCATAGCCTTTCCCGGGGCGGTAAAAACGTTGACGCTAAGCGTGTTCGAAGTGATAGGGGCGGTCAAGTGCGTCGTCTCCTTAACGGTTGCAGCTCTGATAGTTGCTCCGGTTCAGCACCGGCCGCAATTGAGCCAGAAGCGCGGCGACGTGTCTATTAGACCAACGTATCGGCCATGCGTGGCACCCATCAACCGGCAGCAATCGCCATGGCGGCGTCGCGCATAATTTTTCATGCACCTTCCATCCATGACGGGAATCAAACGAAATGTACGGCGGCATCACAGGCATCGTCTCTGATGCCGGCCCTGCAACAAGGAGGGATCATGAAACTCACAGGCAAGAAAGCTCTTATTACCGGCGGCAATAGTGGCATCGGTCTTGCCACGGCCCGACTTTTCATCGCGGAGGGCGCGCAGGTCGCCATTACTGGCCGCGACCAGCAGACGCTCGATGAAGCCATCGCCGAGCTTGGACCGAACGCGCGCGGCTACCGCGCGGACGTCACCATTGCGGAAGATCGCAAGCGCCTCTTCGCGGCCCTGGCCAAAGATTTCGGCAAGCTCGACATTGTCTTCGCCAATGCCGGCATCTCCGGCCGCACTCCTACCGGCTCCACCGACGAGGCCGTTTTTGAAAACGTGATCCACACCAACCTGAATGCCGCTTTCTTCACCGTGAATTCAGCGGCGCCTCTGCTGAACGACAACGGCAGCATCATCTTCAGTGGCTCGGTGCACAACTATCTCGGCCAGCCTGGCGTCGCCGCGTACGCAGCCACCAAAGGCGGTCTGGTCTCCATGGCGCGTTCCATCGCCGCCGACCTGGCACCGCGCAATATTCGCGTGAACGTCGTCGCACCGGGCGCGACCAGGACTCCCATTTGGAAGCGCGGGCCGCGCGCCTCCGCTTCCGCCGAAGAATCCGCAAAGCTCGCGAAGTTCTTTTCTTCTGCGATTCCCCAAGGCCGTTGGGGCGAGGCCGAAGAAGTCGCCAAAGCCGTGCTGTTCCTTGCGTCGGACGATTCTTCGTACGTCAACGCAGTGGAGCTGATGGTGGATGGCGGCGCCACGGGCGCTCCGTTTGGAGCTCCTATTTTTCAGGAAGTATTTACCCCGCCCGGTAACGAAGCGAAGTCGGCACAAGCTCACGGCGATTGAACCGCTATTCTGAAATATACTGCGGAGCGGAAAAAGCAAAACGCGGGAGTGATCCGTGCTTCCGTCGGATTAGCGCTGGCAAACGCCTGTGCGTTGACTGGTGTGGCCAACTTCCGGCTGATCGGCGAACCAAAACTTATCCACAGATCACGCGGTCAAGCGCTGGGCGAAGTCTACGCGGACTTATCCTTCATCACCTTTAGACTTGCCTTCACCAGTTTCTTCACCAACGCGATTGGTACGGGTTTACCCACTGGGAAGCTGACGATGGCTTTCGTTGTGGCGTAACCCGCAAGTTGCTTCCTATGCTTTTGTATCACGGCAGGCGGCACATGCAGACGTACGTGCGGTTTCTTGAAGCTGAACCAGGTAAACATCCCGTCGTAATAATCCAGTCCTGGCTGCGAATATCCGGGCATTCGGAAATAATCGGTGCGTTCAGTGGCGCGGGGCGCAGCCGCCCATATCGCCGCTCTGATCTTCGCCAAATCGCTTTGCGCCGTCTTCGGGCATCGTGCGATGTATGCATCTACTCCACTGTTTTTTCGTTTTGGCAAGGCCGCGGTCTCCCGTCGTCGGAGTGTTTTTCTCATCGAGAGCGACGGTCGTGATTTCAGCCGCGACTCTCAAATAATCGCGGAACCGGAGCGGTGAGGCAGCTCTTCACTTCTCCGGGGAATGCGTTACTCAGGTGCGCGAGCACGATTTTTCGCGGGCCGCGGAATTACTTTGATTTCGAATAGAGTAGGCCATTGCTTGCCCGTCACGAAAAGTCGGTCGTGTTGTGCGTCGTATGCGATTCCGTTAAGCACCGATTCGTCATCCACCTTTTGCTCCGCCGGCAACAATCCGGTCAGGTCGATCCACGCGACCACCTGCCCGTCCCGCGGTGAAATGCGCACAATCATGTCCGAGTGCCAAATGTTTGCGTAAATCTCGCCGTTGATGAACTCAAGCTCGTTCAGCTTGTCAACGCGAATGTTCCCCTCTCTCACCACAATTTTATGGGTCTCTTTGAAAGTGTCGGGGTCGCGGAAACGCAACGTAGCCGTGCCATCGCTGGTGATCAACTCTTTGTCGGTGCGCGTCATGCCCCAGCCCTCTCCCGTGTATGTGAATTGCTTTACAAGGCGAAAGCTACGGCGGTCGTAAACGAAACACACGTGCGACGTCCAGGTCCACTCGTAAATATTCGGCCCCCAATCGACGATTCCCTCCCCGAAATATTCGGATGACAAGTCATGCCTCTGAGTGATTTTTCCGGTCTTCGGATCGACGACCAGGACTGCGGACTGCCCGTTTCTACCGATGCCTTCATAGAACATTCCGTCTAAATAGAAAAGACCTTCCGTATAGCTATCTGTTGAGTGCGGAAATTTCGCTATCACCTTATAGCTGTAGATGGGAGCCGCGGACGAAGTCGTGGCATACGAAAAATAGACAAGAAACAAAAAGCGGAGAAATGGTTTCACAATTCTGCACAGTATAGAAAAGCACTTCTGCTAGTCAAGATTCGGCCGGGTCCTGATACGTCGCGGAACCGGAGACGCGGCACGCAGTTATAAACAATCAGCGCGGAATTAATTCATGTGCGAGGGCATGTTGAATTCGTTGGCGAGGATAGAGAGTTCGGCTTTGCATTTGGCCCAATCGGACGGGGCGGCGCCGCCCAGGCTGACGCTGGAAAGGATTCCGTCAATTTGCCTGCCGGTGCTCAGGACGCCGGGAAGGGTGGTCTCGGCTTTCTTGGTGTGCTGGAAGACGTCGAGCATCGTCTGCGTCTGAGTCTGAAACGACTTCACGAGGTTTTTCGCGTCCTTCTCCTGGCTGGTCTTGCGAATGGTGCTTTTCGAAATTGCGGAATTGAAGCTGGATTGGAAACGCTTGCTGTCTTCTTTCAGATTCTTCATGGTGTTTTCGATGTCTTTGTCGCTCATGCGTTGTTGCGCGGAACTCGGCTGAACCAGCAACAATGTCAGAAAGATTACGGTCAGTGCCGCCGCTAGATATTTTTGCGAATTGCTCACGATATCCTCCGCGAAAGCGATTGGCGATTAGAATAAAGATTGAATTTGGAACTCTAGCACTCCGGTGGGCCGCCATCAACAGAATCGCGGCGACACAACCACGGCGCACTGGGCACGCCTGCCAAAACCCAGGCGCGAGAACTTCTGCGGAGGAAGCGAGGGACGTTCGCAACGGGGTTCGCGCGAAACGTTTGGCGCGAAGTTCGGCCGCAGATTCGTCCGTAGATTCGCCTGCACATTCGCCGGCACGTTTGCCCGCAGTTTCACTGGAAGCGCCTAAGGCGGAGGAATTTCAGTTGAAAAGTTTAACGACTGGATTGTGTGTGAGTTTCGTGTGGCTCTGGTTTCAGTCTGCGCAGCGTAGCCAGCGCGTCGCCCAATTCCCTGCGCTCGTCCGTGGGAACCCCGGCGTCTGACGCACGCGCTTTGATCGCATCGGCCGCCACCTTCACGCGAATCCTGCGCAGGGACGGTTCAACTTCCAGAATTGCCGCTCGGTACAAATCTCGCCAAGTCCCATCTAACATTTCCGGACTCCTGACGCGGTCACGCGACCGCAAATGTGCCGCGGGCTGTTGCGTAAAGTCGGGGGGCTGGGTCCCCGGCCTGCAATAAAAGCATTCCACGCGCGCCAAATTCCGTCGTTGCCGCCGCGCAACCTAGTGCTTGCCCCAGCGCAATGAGCGGCAGGTTGACTAAGAGGGGCCGCGAAGGCTCATGGTTCGCTAACTATTCGGGAACGTGGACGCCGGCGCGGTGTCTAATCCAGTATGCGGATGCGATGGAGGTTCGGATTACCGATTGTCGCTCTGCTTGCTTTTAGTGGAATAAGCATCCATTCCTATCGTGACCAGCGCGAGGCGATCGGCGCTTCCGGCCGGTACTTTTTTTGGTCAACGTTCCGTTTGGACTCCGATCCGCTAAATCGGCACCACCAGTCGCCATGTGCGAACTCGCAGCTGCCATGTGTCGAATGGGACCTTACGGAGGCGGACGGCCGGGGTTGGCGCCACGCAGGACTGATCGAGAAAGCGCTCGTCCTGTCGGCGCTACCCGCATTTCTCATTGGAAGTTTTGTCGCTTTCGGTCTGGGCAGAATCGGCGTCAGCGAAATTACAAGCTTCATGCTATCCATGCCGCTCCTCATTTGCGCCTGGTTTTACTGCATTGGATTGTTGGTCGATGGTCTCGCCCACAGACGTTTCCGGAAGGCCGCCGCAGAGATAGCGGACAAGTCCTGATAGTACGCGCGGCCGGGCGCGAGCTCTTTCATACCCAGTTCCCTGCCAGCGGCGTCGATCAAAAGTTTGAGACGTAGAAGCCGTTGTCGGATTTGGATTGTCTAGATTTCCGAGAGAGCATTTTGGCGGCGGCTAATCAACGGTCACATACGCGAGGGTGCTGTCCCAGCGAAACTTTTTATCAACGAAGAAGAAATACCCAAACGGCGACCCGTCAGAATGCTCGCCGTACAACGAAGTCTTTTGCCAGACAGCTAAAAATAACTCTGGGGCGGTAACCATGCTTGGATGGACTTTTTTTGCGTCTTGCTTCTTTACGGAAAAGTAGCCGTCCTCGCGAGCAAACTCGATCATCTGAATGTTGAGCCACTTCTCCGATGCCTTGATAGTGTTTTCGTACTGATTGGCAGTCTCCAACCCAGACGTCCCAAAATTTGCCAAATACCAGGCTCGAGCGTCCGGAAACTGCAGATCCGCAATCATCGCTCGGAGCTGGTCCGATTTACCGCTTCGCGCCAACTCTCGCATATCTTTCAGTTGCTGCTTCAGCCCTTTCGCGCTATCTGGATATGGCGCGTGATTTTTTGCTTCGGGTGCACGAGCAACTGGCGACGCGGCTCCGATGGCGACTACACGCGAAGTCCATGCTGTGGATGCCGTCAACAAAATTAAAAGTAGCGCCGTCTTACGTCGAAACAATTAAGATTCTCCCAGCTCGCGATTCAAGCTCTTGAGGAGAATACACCCGATTTTCTCTTCGTAACTCTCGGTGAGATGCGCGGGCGATCATCGGAGAAACGTATGCCGAAGCTGACGACGCTGATCGGCGAGTTGTCGTTGACGGAGTGCCCACGATGGCGCGATGGGCGGCTGTACTTTTCTGACTTCTATACGCATCGCGTGCTGGCGGTGGCGATGGACGGCACGGCGGAGACAATCGCGCACGTGCCGCAACAGCCATCGGGGCTGGGGTTTCTGCCGGACGGCCGGCTGCTGATCGTTTCCATGCGCGACCGAAAGGTGTTGCGGCGTGAGTTTGACGGTTCGCTGGTTACACACGCTGATCTTTCCGGTCTCGCGCCATGGTATTTGAATGACATGGTGGTGGACGACGACGGCCGGGCGTGGATCGGCAATTTCGGTTTTGATCTGATGGGTGGCGCGCCGGCCTGTACCACTGCGCTGATTTGCGTCGAACCCGATGGCACGGCCAAGGTGGCGGCCGACGGGCTGGGCTTTCCGAACGGCATGGTGCTTACGCCGGACAGGCGCACATTGATCGTGGCCGAATCAACTATGAACAGGCTCAGCGCGTTCGATGTTGTGTCCAATGTTGTGTCCAATGTTGCGGCCGGCGTTGCGGGCGGCACGTTGAGCGCGCGGCGGACTTGGGCTGCTTTCGGCGATCCGCCAACAGCGACGCACGCCGGGGAAATACTTCGGCAAGTGGCTGTGGCGCCGGACGGGATCTGTCTGGATGCCGAAGGCGCGGTGTGGGTGGCCGATGCGATGCACGCTCGGCTGCTACGCGTCGCCGAGGGCGGCCGCATCCTGGAGGAAATCGGCACGGATGGATTAGGCGCGTTCGCCTGCATGCTGGGAGGCGACGACGGGCGCACACTTTTCGCGTGCGTTGCGCCCACATTCCACGAGGCCGAGGCATCTGCGAATCATCGAGCATCGATCCTGATGACGAAGGTGAAAGTGCCCCACGCCGGATTGCCGTAGCGTAACTCAATTTGGAAAGTTGATTTTTTTCAGGAGCGCGGCAAGTCGCGTGTCGCATCGTTAGCGACGACCAACGCCGCTGCGCGTGAACAATTTCAATTTGTTGATGATCACGTTTGGAGCTGCGCTTACTTCACGAGTTCGATTTCGCTGGGGCGCCAGCTTTTGTCGAAAAATGGTTCGAGTGGGCTGTAGAGGCGCAAGATCGTGAACCATCCCTTCCCCGGCACGGTCTGAATCCAGTTGCCGCGCTTGACGCCGTCTGGCTGCTTCGGACTGAAGTACACGGTGGTGGAGCCGTCGGATTCGGCTTCGGCGGCGGGTGACGGATAGCTCTGGCTGCCGGCGCGCGGGTAGCGCTGAGGGGTGTCCAGCATCGAGCGCGTCTGATTGTCGTAGAGCGTGAAGGACCAGAAATTCGCCTGCGGGATGCCCTTGGGCAGCGTGACTTTGTACGTCTTCGCGCCGTCGAAATATTGCTTATTGGCATCCACCATCGCGAACAAATATTGCGAGCCGATGCCGGGCAAACGCATGGCCATCGCGGGCGTAATGCCGGTGACGCCGTAGAAGAACGCGGTGCGCGCATCCAGCTGGCGATAACCGGTGGGCGGGAAAGGCTTCACGCCTTCGCGCGTGACCAGCGGGATCGGCGTCTCAAATTCGGAGCCGGATTCGAACAGGAAATTCATCCACGCCGATCCGGGATAGTAATACCAGCTGGGATCTCGCGGATTGAAGAGCAGACTGCGTGAGGTGGCGTTGGCCAGCGCGAGCGCATCGGTGAGAATCTTCTTCATGCGCGCATCCGGCGCAAAAGGCTTGCCCTTGACGATTCCGATCGCGGCCAGCGGCCCCATCAACTCCGGGTCAAGCGCCGTGGCCGGCTCCTGCTGCACCACATCGTCGAGCAATTCATAAAAATGAAAATCATTCGGCGGAATGGTGCTGAATGAAGTGCCGCTGGCTTCGTGGAACACGGTCGGCGGCGGCTCCGCAGGGGCGGCGAGTTTGGTTTTCCCGGTGAGGAACTCGGCGACGCTGGTGCCAAGTCCGCCGTCCACATAGGGATAGATTTTCGCGGTCTTCTTGATCAGTTCGACAGTGGGTTTTGGATCGTCCTTCACCATGAAACTGCGGCCCAGCATGGCGACGCGAGTGGTGCGCGAGCGCGCGATGAAATATCCGCCCTCGGGTAGCGGGCCGTCATAACCCGGCGGCAGGATCAGGTACTTCCCTCCCTCGCCGCGGTCCGGGCCGGGCGCGCCGAAGTCAATCACCCAGCGCCACCAGAAATCATCGAGCGTGCCGAGGGCCTTGGGCGGGGTCTCCAGCACCATGGGTCCTTTGCTCAAGTCTATGAAACCGATGAAATAGACAGTGTCGGCGTTGGCGGTAAGAAAGAGCTGCTTGGAATCCATCAGCTGCGAGAAGACGATGATTTCGTTGTCCTTCACGCCGATGGTGGCGTTGGCCTCGCGTATGGCGGCCATGTTCACGCCCTGGAAGGTGTTGACGAAGGCTTCGAAGGCGTGCGTGAAGTCCAGGTTGTCGTAGACCTTGTCCAAGGTTTCCTTGCTGGGCATGCCGTCCTTGAACTCCATGGTGCCGACGCGCGTCTCGACTTTGTTCGGCGTGGTGATGGAGGCGGGGACGTCCGAGGAATTCTGTTGCGCACGGGCGGAGGGCGCGCTGGCGAGGAGTGTTGCGACAACGACACTGATTACCGTCAATGATGTCGGTACGAAGCGGAGATTCATTGTGCAGTCTCTCCTGAACCACTGTTGCTAGTAATCGGTCGGTATTCTCCGCGAGTAGGGCGAGAGAGTCCATTGGCAATAGTGACAGAAGTCTGGCAGTGATGAGTGGGGGCGGGGGCGGGGGCGGGCTGGTGCGTGGCGAATCCCGGTTGCTGATTCGTGACGTGCGGCGCCGGTATGAAAGTGGGAAAAACACCAGCGATTAGAATGGGGTCGCCCCGTTTGTTTTCATAGAGTTGCATGCGTTTTTAATCTTTTTTCACCAGCGATTAGAATAGCAGCCCAAAGTTTGGAGGGCAGGCCTGTGCCACGAAGGGCAAATTTGTATCGAATAGAACGTTGTTTCTCCTTTGTTTTCAATGGAAGGCTCGCGAGAATGATGATTCTGTGAGGATTATTTGTATCGAATAGAAATGAGATGAGGCGGTGACGAGTGAGGCAGTGATGAGTGACGAGTGAGGAGTGATGTGTGGGGAGCGGCGCGGTCGAAAAAAAATGGGACAAATAGTACCGATTAGAAACGGACTTTTCGCTGATTGTGAACGGGTTAGCTCGATTTCTAATCGGCTGGGTGTTCCGATTAGAAATGTGCGGAGGATTTTCGCGCGGCTGGGGGTGGTTGGGACCGCGGGCCGTTGATCGAGATCGAATTCGCCGCACATTTTTTCGCTCCGCAGCAACGTTAGCATGCGATGCGCGGTTGCGCAGCTGTACCGCGGGATGGATCTGGTACAGATGCGGCAGCGGCGAAGTGAGTGTGAGTTTGGGGGCGTGTTTTGTTGGTGATTATGAGAGTACAGCTGTACTTCCGCCGGTAAGTTCGGGGACTGTTTTTGCGTGTTTGATGCGGGAACGAGGCGGGTACGCGGAGAGATAAGCGGGGGCGTTTTACCGCAGAGGCGCAGAGGACGCAGAGAAAGTCAACGACCCCACCCTTCGCATGAACCAAAAGCGCGAAGGATGGGGCACCCTTCCTTCGTTCCTATTGATTGGCGCTTGGAAAGTCAAAAGATCTAACACCGAGAACACAGAGAAAAACTGGAGAACACAGAGAAAGCGGGAGAGATCCCTGCCTGCGGCGGGCAGGCCTCGCCCCGCATCAGGCAAAGGCGCCGGACTCCCTTCGCAAAATCACTCAGGGCAGGCAGGATGACGATACTCAGCGTGCAGTCGGAAAAGTGAAACGCCCGGGCAGCCAGATCGCTTTCAGGTCACCGGCAGGCGCGTCCTTTTGGATGTAGAGCGTCACGCCGCCATCTTTGTTTTTCCTCATCGTTGAAAGCATCAGCGAGTTCATCAGGTAGCGACAAAAGCTATTCGGTCCAGCGTGTAGTCGACGCCCGAGTAATTCAATGCTTCTGACCACGTCGCCACTTTGTTCATCAGACGACGAAAAGCCACGGGTCCCCCGCTCATGTCAGTTGTCATGGTCATTTCCTCTGTGAATTGTTTCCGATAACCCGTCAGACGCGCCGTGGCAGGAGCACCAAGTCGGCCGCTTCCTCAGCATCTTTGAGGAGCGTCTTGCGCGGCGTGCCTATCCGCGCACGCATGGTCAGCCCACGCGCTAGATCCGTGACTTGGATCGCGCGCACGGCTACCGGAAAGTCAGGCGGGATGTCTCCCGCGGTGATCCCGTCCCGGAAACGGCGCTCCACCAGCGCGGCGCCACCGGAGGCCGCTTTTTGGAGGAACCGCTGAACCTCAGCGTCGATCACAAGTGGCGCGATGCACACCATAAGGCAGCCTCGGGCGGACCCTTTCTCGGTCGCACTTTCGACGGCGAACCTCAGAAAGCCCACGATGGAGTCGCGAAGACCCTTTGGCGAGAGGAGTGCCTTCGCGGCTGATGCGCCCTTCCATTCTGCATACGCCTTAAGGACGCGCAGGAATATCGCCCGCTTGTCGCCGAAAACGGCATACAGGCTCGGCCTTCCCACACCCATCCCGGCGACGAGATCGTCAATCGTCACCCCGTCGTAGCCCTTCGACCAGAACACCTGTGTCGCCTTTTCCAGCGCTCCCGTCTCGTCGAAGCTGCGCGGTCGACCCGGCGGCCTAGCGGACTTCTGAATCATTTAGTTCGAAACTCCTTGACACTGTCCTTCCCACCAATATATAACCGAATAGTTCGAAATTAGCAAGCCGGCCCTGATTTTGCGGGGGCTGACGACTCGGCCTTCACCCTTCACCACGGAGACGCCCATGGAATATTCGATCGCGCTCGTCACCGGCACCACCTCCGGGCTCGGTTGTGCCGCAGCCAGCAAGCTCGCCGTTAAGGGCTGCCGCCAGGTCATCGTCACGTGCCACAGCCTGGCTCGGGTAAAGGAAACGGCCGCTCATGCATAACCTAAAAAGGATAGAAAATATGAACGAAAGTATATTAGTAACCGGAGCAAATGCTGGGCTTGGGAAAGAGACTGCCCGACAGTTGGCAATGAAAAAAGAAACAAAAAAGGTAATTCTTTTTTGCAGAAATCAAGCGAGAGCAGAGGCGGCAAAAAAAGACCTTGAGGAGAAAACGGGGAAAAAGATTTTTGAAATTATTATCGGGGATGTTACGGATGCGAATTCTGTAAGAAAGGCAGTAGAAGGAATAAAGGAACCTATTGATGCAATCGTTTTAAATGCAGGTGGAGTAGTTGGGAAAACGGCTGCAAAATCTACGCCTTCGGGTATGAATCAATTAGCTGCTACGAATATTTTAGGTAATGTAATTTTAGTGGAGGAATTAATTAAACGGGATAAGTTAAGGAAAACAGTGCTATCAGTCAGCGCGGAAGCTGTTCCAGGAGTAAAGATGCTCGGAGTAAAACCGGTTTCAATGAGGACTTCTTCTGTAGCTGAGTTTGCTGCTGTTCTTGATGGATCATATTTTGGTAATAAGTTCGATGCATTGCAAGCATACGCATATGTCAAGTATGCGGAAACCATGTGGACGTTATCAATGGCAAGAAAATATCCTAAGCTCAAGTTTGTTGTTGTGAGCCCAGGGAATACAAAAGGAACTCAGGCGCCAGATAGTCTTCCCCCGGCAATGCGGTTTATGTTGAAGTATTTGATGATGCCTATTGTATTCCCATTAATGGGCGGAATGGTGCATAAGCTGGAAGTAGGTGCAAAACGCTTTGTAGATGCCATTTCGGATGAGCGGTATAAAAGCGGCGTTTTTTATGCCAGTAAAGAGGGTAAGTTATCAGGGGACATGGTGGACCAGAGCACTTTTTTTACTGATTTGAAAAATACTTCATTTCAAGATAACGCCAACGAGGCAATTCACCATTACACGAATGGAGTAGTTCTTCATTTGTGAGTCTGGACGAGAATTTGACAAACAGAATCTTTAGGATTGCTATACAGGCTGAATCTGCTGTGATAATTGCTCATTAACCAGCAAGGCCCACGCGCCGCAACAGCTCTTGGAAGCGTGGGTTGTCGCGCAAAGCGTCGAAGCCCGGATCTATATTCAGGTAGATGAGCCAGTGGGAGCGCTCTTCGTACGACTCCTCCAAGTACGCAATCGCGCGCTCGTTGTCGCCCAAGCCCGCGTGGACTCCGCCCAAGAAGTAGGGCGCGACGTACTTTTCCTTCGCCAGCGTAGTCAGATCGTTAAGAATATGGATTGCGTTCTCTGTCTTCCCAGCCGCGCCCAGAGTCTGTGCCAGTGCCGCGCGCATCATGGGACTGCCACCCGACAGCTCCACCGCCTTCTCGCCCGCGCCGATAGCGGATTTGTAGTGACCGGTTTTTCTATACAACAGCCCAAGGATCCAGTAGGTGACCGGGTAGTTCGGGTCGAGTTCCACAGTTCGCCGGAGCTGCCCGATGGCCTCTTCGTAGCGGCGCGCGTTGTAGAAATGCCAACCAGCCGCGACGCTAATAATGAGCGACAGCGGATCGAGCTCAAGGCTATTCTGCATCCTGGCGATCGCTTCTGCCTGTCTCCCCATGGTCATCAAATACTCGGCGTACCAGTGGTTGGCAGTGGGATAGGTGGGGGAAAGTTCGAGGCTGCGAGTGAATTCTGTCTGAGCCTGTTCCCATTGCCAATCGTGCAGCCAGAACACGGCTGCCAAAGCCGTGTGCGCTTCGGCGAGATCCGGGTCGAGCCGCAAGGCGTTCGCCGCCTCTGCTTTCGCGTGGGGGAATGCGTCGTTGGGGGGCAGGTAGCTGTTCCATCCCAGCAGCACGTAACAATCGGCCAAGCCGGCGAAAGCCAGAGCGTAACTGGGATCTTTCTCGATTGCTTGTCGAAAGTGTTCGATCGCGCGGTAGAACCCATCCTCGGTCCACTTGTTCCAGTGATGACGGCCCTTCAGGTATAGCCGGTAGGCTTCGTCATTTTCGGTGTGGTGTTTAGTCAGTTGTTTCTGTTCTGCTTCGCTCAACTGCAGGCGCAATTTTCCAGAAATCTCGGTGGAAATTTCGTCCTGGACCTGAAAGATGCCGCCGGGTTTGCAGTCGTATTGCTCGCCCCACAGTCGAGTCCCCGAAGCGACATCCACCAATTCAGTCCAAATGCGCCAAGCGGCGCCGCTTTGCATCAATCTGCCGGTGAGCACGGCGCGCACATTCAGCTCGCGGCCGATGGCCTGAGGGTCGATTTCGCGACCCTTATAACGAAAGACGGTGCTCTGCGCCATCACGCGCAGTTTCGGGATTGTCGCCAGGTTATCAATCAAGCTTCCGGTGATTCCGTCGCTCAGGTATTCGTGCTCAGGATCGCCACCGGCATTTTCAAAAGGCAAGACGGCGAGCGAATGGATGAAATGCACGGAATCACCTCGAAAAATCTTACCGAGGTTGTAACCCACTTCGCGAGTGACCGCAAGACCGGGCTAACTCTCGCTTGCTGGGATCATCGAACACTAGCCGATAACTTCCGTAGAGCGGGCTTATCGGGACCTCAGTCGATAGTTGGCGGAGCGATCCGGTGGGGGCCGGCGGTGATCATCACCGCGGGATTTTTCCCGTTTGGATGGGTGCATCCGTATTTTCTGTGGGGCGCGCACACCATCTACTTCGATCGCACGCCGTGGAGTCGTGTTTGGGTGAATCGCGTGTACTACCGTCAACCGTACGCACATCCGTGGGTGCCACGGCCAGGGCCTCGCGTGGAAGTGCACCCGCACGTCCACGTGAAATAGATCGCCACGCTCTGGGCAACAACAAGCGTACTGGGGGAGCCCGAACGCCATAATGCGCGCATGGTTTAAGCGCTTGTGTTTATCGGCTGAATTCCACGTGCCTGGTTCGTCGCGTTACCGGAGATGTCAAAAAGCGAACTGGAAACCAGAGCGATCACCGAGGATTAGCTAGCTTTGAACGAGAAATATAATGGGTTTCACTTTACCGCCAGAGGCTGCAACAGCTGGTCCGTCGACCCCGCGTACGCCAGCCAGCAATTCGGACTCGTCCACTGGAACGCTATTTACGAAAGCCAACCCGGTCGCGTGTTCTAAACGGACTCGAATGTGTGTGACAGGCCCCACAGGAGGAGGTATCTCGACCAAGCTACTAATAGCGGCTGCACGAATTCTACCTTCACGCGCCAGCTCGCTCAAAGCAGACACCAAATCGTCATTCGCCAGCTTTGGCTCGCTAAATCTTGTCTCGACAAAAACTATCTTCTCGTCCGAACTGATGTAACCTCCGAGCGCAGAGACCGATCCGTCGGCAATCCGCTTTCGTGACTGATCCACCATTGTCTTGCCAAGGCGTCGTAACTCACCAAGGACCGGATTCTTTGCGCTTAATTCTTCTGCCTTCTTTCGGAGCCCGTCAATGAACGCGGCTTGTTCGGCTGGATCGACCGCCATTCGCGCCTCCTTCTATCCGGGAATTGCGAATCTACCATGATTTTAAGGTCACGATTATTGCCGGAGTAACGAAGGGTAAGAATGAGGGCCGCAGGGGGTAATGCCTGATAAGGCGCGTTACCGTACAAGTCAAATTGGGTCGAAATCCACTTGTCCTAAAAGCATCAATCAGGCCCTGTCTTGTTCACCGCACAAAAATGTTGTATTAATTACCCGACAATCTTCTGCCGGCTTCGAGCCATTGCCGTTCAGTCAAGCAGGCCGCCAATTTACAGGATTTGTGTGCAGAAAATAACGAATAGGGAGTCATAGTGAATCCAAATCAGGCATTATGGGAAAAAGGCGACTTCACCCGCATTGCGGAGAGCATGAGGGAGAGCGGCCAATCCCTTGTGAAAGCACTCGGAATCACGAAAGGGCTGAAGGTTCTGGATCTTGGATGCGGCGATGGAACAACAGCGCTCCCAGAGGCCAGACTCGGAGCGGACGTTTTGGGGGTCGACATTGCGAAGAATCTTGTCGAGGCTGGGAATAAGCGCGCCAAAGACGAGGGTTTAACGAACTGCAAGTTTCAGGAAGGCGATGCTTCCAATTTACGCGAGCTGAAAGATCAAAGTTTTGATCTTGTCGTGAGCATCTTCGGAGCGATGTTCGCGCCAAAACCGTTTGACGTTGCCAAGGAAATGGTGCGCGTGACCCGATCCGGAGGTCGGATAGTTATGGGGAACTGGATTCCAGGCGATCCAACATTGGTAGCACAAATCTTGAAAATCAGCTCCTCCTACACACCGCCGCCACCGGACGGCTTCGTTAGCCCGATGACGTGGGGAATCGAAGACAACGTTATAGAGCGATTTTCAAATGCTGGAGTTCCCCGCGAGAAGTTATCATTCGCCAGAGAAACCTTTACCTTCAACTTTTCCGGTTCGCCATCACAGTTTGTCTCTGCATTCAGAGAATATTACGGGCCAACGATGAATGCCTTTGAAGCGGCGGAAAAGAATGGCCGAGAGGCTGATTTGCAGAAGGAGCTCGAAGAGCTATTCGATAGTCAAAACAAGAACTCAAGCAAGGACGTTACTTCCATTCCGGCGACCTTCCTGCGCGTTACAGCTGCGCTTTGACCGGAAACCGAGACGCGCTGCCTCTCAACGCCTGATAAGTCGGGCGCATTCGACAGGTCG
The DNA here is from genome assembly GCA_963748395.1 of uncultured Acidobacteriota bacterium. Taxonomy (GTDB): domain Bacteria; phylum Acidobacteriota; class Terriglobia; order Acidiferrales; family UBA7541; genus Palsa-295. Next base: position 461,602 of record CAVVIP010000004.1, read on the forward strand.
ATGCAACACCATCTAATGTAAATCTGCTCTGTAAAGGTGGTGTTGGCATGAGACGAGGGATGAGGTTTGGGCTTTCTGCGATCGAGAAGCGTGATATTTGGAGCCGCTGGAAGGCGGGACAGTCGCTGCATGAGATTGGGCGCGCTTTTGACAAGCCGCACAGCTGCATTCGCGCTGTGTTGTTGCCTCGCGGAGGAATTCCTCCAGCACTCCGCCGCCGCTCGCGCTTGGCGCTCACCGTGGCGGAGCGAGAGGACATCTCACGAGGGATCGCTTCTGGTTCCTCGCTTCGTGAGATAGCGCGAGGTCTGGATCGAGCGGCCTCCTCCGTGTGCCGGGAGGTCGCTCGCCATGGTGGTCGGCCTGCCTATCGTGCCCAGGATGCAGATCAGCAAGCTTGGGTTTCGGCCTTGCGTCCGAAGAGCTGTCTGCTTGCCGAGAACCGCCAGTTGCGGGACATCGTTGCGAGTAGACTGATCCTGGACTGGTCGCCCGAGCAGATTTCCGGGTGGCTGAAGAACCAGTATCCTAACGACGAGAGCCTGCGCGTGTCCCATGAAACGATTTACCGTAGCCTGTTCATTCAAGCCCGGGGAGCATTGAAAAAAGAGCTGCTGGACCACCTGCGGTCGAAGCGGCGCATGCGCCGCTCGCGTCATTCCAGCGAGCATGGACAATCACGCGGGCAGATCGTCGATGCCATCTCGATCCGCCAAAGGCCTGCGGAAGTGGAAGACCGGGCGATTCCTGGCCATTGGGAAGGCGATCTGCTGGCCGGTGGAAAGAACAGCTATATTGCGACGCTGGTAGAACGCCACTCACGCTTTGTCCTGCTGATTAAGGTGCCGAGCAAAGAAACCGAAGCCGTGGTTGCTGCCTTGAGTCAACGTGTTCGCAAACTCCCTGCTTCGCTGAAACGTTCGCTGACCTGGGATCGTGGACTGGAGATGGCCAAGCACAAGGAGTTTACGGTGGCCACGAAGGTGCAAGTCTACTTCTGCGATCCACAAAGTCCCTGGCAACGCGGCATCGAACGAAAACACCAAACGGGCTCCTGCGGCAATACTTCCCGAAGAACACAAACCTAGCCAACTATTCCCAGTCGGACCTGAACAAAGTAGCGCTGCGCTTAAATCAACGCCCACGACAAACTTTAGGTTTTCAGACTCCTGCGAGTAAACTTCGAGAAAGTGTTGCGTCGACCCATTGAGACCACCGCGTTAACCGGGCAGGCGGACTGGGTGAAGCCTCGGGCTGCCGTTCTGCCATCTTGATCCCACTGATATACTCAGGTTATGACGCAACGGAAATCTGAAGCATATCCGGAGAATGCACCCGGAGCATTCTATGTGGAAAAGGACCTCTGCATTACGTGCAGGGTTCCGGAACTAGCCGCGCCCGATTTGATTGGATTCTACGAGGACCCGTCAGGAACCAACCGCAAGAGCCATTGTTACTTCAAGAAACAACCTATAAGTGCCGCCGAACTAGGTCGGGCGATCAAGGCGGTGAGTGTGAGCTGCTGCGGCGCTTATCACTACGCAGGCGCGGACGTCTCAGTGAAAGAAAAACTGAGCGTCGCTGGTCAAGCCGAAGCCATCGACCACGTTTAGTTCAGCCCGCAATGTGAGATGTCCGGTTACGTTAAAAATAAACAGAAAAATCTCCTACACAAAATCAAAAACAACCTCATCACGTTTTTCTTCCACCCTCTCTCACCTCCTTCATTTGTTCTTTTTATTTGTTTTCTCTTCCTTAATTGGTGTCCTCCCTCCTGTTCCTCTCCACTCTTTTCCTCTCTACCCCCCCCTACTCCCCTCCCCGCGTTTATCAGGAGTTAGCGCGATGTTCTTCCTAATCGCCTTGATTGAATCCTTCGACCAACGCGCCTAGGAGCGCACCCACCGCCGCGCCTACGGCACCGTCCATGGTTGTCTGAGCGTCGGAAGGTTCAGGGTGCAGCCCGGCCCCGATAAGGAGCCCAAAAAACATGCCCACAAGTACCAAAGTGGCCGCCCAAAAGGGTACGAGCAGTTTCGGGGGAAGCCGGTCGAAGTTGACCCAAAGCCATAACCAATGCTCCCCCCCCACACCAAACCGACAAGGCCTCCCTGAACACCACCTCCCTTGACGCCAATCAGGAAACCACCGAGGCCCACACCGACGGTCCAAAAAACTCGTCTCATATGGCGAGCCTACCAAACAGACTGGCTTGTGGATTTGTGAACTCCAATCGTGCTACGTAACCGCCATCGGCATGACGAGTGATGTCGTCGGAAGTCCCTCTCAGTGGACGTAAAGTCGCGTTATCGTACATGTGGTTTTTACCCCATTTCGCTTCTCCGGTACCGGCGTTAGTCAGGCATCATCCATTTTGGGCGTGATGGCGCGTCACCACTGGAGCTAGCTATCTCGATTGCTAAGTACAGGGTTAAAGACTAGAGTTCTCGTGCGTCGCCCACTACTTCGGTAAAACCCCGATGAATTCGCAGTCAAAAAGAATGGTGATAGCCTTCGTGCCATGGATCGTGGCTAGCGTCCTGATCTATGCGCTTGGTTTCCTGCGACACCTGAGAGCGATTCAGACGGTAGCATTCATAGCTACCTTTCTCGGTATACTTTTTTGTATTTTGACCTACCGTTCGACATATCCCGCAGCTCGTCCTGCTCCCAAGTTCGGATTTACAGTCACCGCGTGGAGCACAATTGTGGCGGGATTGCTCTACTTGATCATGACTTGGGGACAGTGAGCACCTTCAAATGAAATACAGAAAAACGGTCGAGGCACTTCTCGCGTCCGTCGCGGTCGGCGTCATCATTGGTGTGTGCTTTTACTCGGCAAGGCAGTCTTTTGGCTGGCAATATTATGTGGCAGCGAAACTCACGAACTGCGCGTTTTAAGCGCGCTGCAAATAGGATTGGTCAGCGGCGTCGCACTGTTCATTTTTCACTTTCGGAGACTGCGTCGCTCCAATTCGCCATCCTGTACGACGGACACGTTTCCCAAGTCCTGATAAGTCGCGTAATCGTAAATGTGGTTTTGCGGCGATTTCACATGTCCGGTTTCCGCGTTTATCAGGACCTACCATTGATTAGCCGAAAATCCGCTTGCCGTCGTACTCCATCGGAGTCGAAGCAATAGTTGGGCCTGCAGGTGTATCATGCCCGCCATGAAGGGGACGGCCGACAGGACGATGATATTCGCAGCTATTGCGGCTGTGGTTGCCAGATGGGGACGCATCGCGTTCGCCCATGACTTTGTATTAGGCGGCGCGCTAATCGGTCTTGGAGTCATCATCGCAGTCCGAACGTTTTTTAGTTTCCGAACGCCAGATACCTTAGGAGTCATACAGCCAGAAAATTCAAACCGACACGATACTGAAATCAGTTCTGGTTCAATCTTTTGTCAAGTCGCGCCACCGGACACCTGCCGTACTAGAACTTCACTTGTACGATAACGGCTGCCTGCTCAACCGGTCGATGCAACACCATCCAGTGCATTGATTCGGCGATGCTTTCGCGGAAAAACGATCTGTTTGGCGGTGCCCGGTCAAAACCCAGCCAGGGCAGCGTTCCGGCTGGTCTAACCCTAGCAAGCGATTTTAGCTTTTGTTTTCAATGCCAGGCGGGTTCTAAGCTTAGTGTTGCGTCGACCCATTGAGATCACCGCGTTTATCAGGCACTAGCATGGAAACCAGAAGATGGCTAAGCTGTAGCATGAGCTTGAAACCGTGCGCGGTGGGAATCGATATCGGGCCTGGGACAGGCGACCGCCACTGGCGTGATACCGCTAGTCTGCCGAAAATGAGCCCGTTGGCGAATTTCAAAACTTGGTTGCTGAGCGACTGGGGAGATCCGAACTTTTTGACGCGACTTGGCGTCCCGCGGGTGGTCGTCAGTGTCGTCGAATATCTGTTGATCCCTGGTCTGATCTATCTTTCGGTGCGTGCATTCGGTAATGGAGATGCGCTTCGCGCTTTGGCACTGGCTGCGCAGAACTATTTCTTCTGGATCGGATACGCTTCCCTCTATGTATGTATCCTGACGGACGTCTATCTCGATGGTATTTACGATCTGAAAGACATACCGGCGGCCGAGAAATTTCGAGTCGCGCGACAAAACTGGGGTAACCCGGTGATGAAAGCGTACTGGATAAGCCTGATCGTCTCACTCTGCGGATTTTTCGTTGGCGGCCTGCAATTCATGGGTCGTCTGAAATAATTCCCTCGTTTTTCGGATTCCTGCGCGACCGTCCATTGGCTGGCCAGCACCCATGCCAAGGCAAACAAACCGATTTTCAGCCTCATAACAGGGATTCTAATCCGCATCAGCGAATAAACACAGAGCATTGAGATTGATCCTGGG
>CAVVIP010000005.1:0-1302740 GCA_963748395.1 uncultured Acidobacteriota bacterium
ATCTTTATGAAGTGCGGAAGACCGATTGCGATAACCGACTGGGTTAAGGCCGTTACGATTTAAGGCGGTGCCCGCACGAATCGCAGCGCGAGAAACTGCACGAAGTTTCCTACTCCGAAACTCGCAGCAATACCACTCCGTGGCCGGGAACTTGAACTTTATAGGGATCCTTCATGGAGCCGAGGTCTCGGGCCCCCCAGACGTCTCGCACTTTGACAGTCCCTTTGAATCCGATCTCGTGGAAATCCACTTGCATGTCCAGAGGGCCGAAGTGCCGGTTGAATAGGCCCACTGCTTTTGAGCCATCTGCAAGTTGCCGCACCCAAATCTCCATAGGGCCCTCAGCGGAAAACCGATCGCCTTGTTTACCCGCCGGATCCTGATCGATCGCGATTACTTCTCGGTTGGTGAGTAACGCGATTGTCTCCGGGCTCATTGCGGTCAAATCGTTTCCGGCGAGAAGCGGCGCTGCGAGCAACGCCCACAAACTCATGTGCGTGCGATATTCCTCGGTTTTCATGCCGCCGTTGCCTACCTCCAGCATGTCCGGATCATTCCAGTGACCCGGTCCCGCAAATTTCGCAAGGCCCGCCTGCCCGAATCCGATGTCTGCCATTCGGGCATAAGTGTCATTGATGTCGCCGGTAGTCCGCCACAGATTGCCGCCTGCTGACGGTGCCCACCGCCATACGGCGTCATCTCCGTACTGGCAGAAGCTGTAGACAATCGGGCGGTTGGTCTTGCGAAGCGCATCGCGCATTTTCACGTACGCATCCACCATGATTTTGTTGGCGGCCTCGAGCGATGGGGCAGTTTTCATGATCTCGCGCAAACCGCAGAGATCGTATTTCAAGTAATCGATTCCCCAGGCAGCGTACGTGGCCGCATCCTGTTCTTCATGACCGTAGCTACCTGCGAATCCCGCGCAGGTCTTCGAGCCGGGGGAAGAATAAATGCCGATCTTCAAACCCTTACTGTGAACGTAGTCGGCCAGGGCCTTCATGTCAGGGAATTTGCTGTTGGGGTGTATGACGCCTTGGGCGTCGCGATCGGCCTCCCATGTGTCATCAATATTGATGTACAGATAGCCCGCATCGCGCATGCCGGTGGAAACCATGGCATCCGCCTGCGCACGAATGGTGGCATCGTTAACTTTTTCGGCGAAGTGATTCCAGCTATTCCAGCCCATGGGCGGAGTGGCCGCCGCCCCGGGTAATTGCGCATGGCACAGCGGCGAAACCAGCAGCAGAAGGCTTGCAGCGAGCAAACAATGGATCGCCAGGAGCTTGTGGCTCGATTGTGCAATCATAAATTTCGGTCCTCAATTTAGCCGACGGTAACGCTATTTAGCGACACTTGCGACGAAAACTATGCGCTGTCTCCCGGCGCCTCGACGCTTACCGGAATTTGCGCGCTGGCTTTCTTTTCAGCAGCGGCCGAACGCAACAGCATGATGGCGGTGTAGAGCACCACGAACACCACCAGCCAGCGCACGGTGCCCAGGGGGAGGGACTTGACGACATACGCGGCAATGATCACTGCGGGAATTCCGCCCAAGGTCAGACCTAAGGCCGCCTTCGGACTGTAGCGCTCGCTCTTGATAAACCGGAAGGAGCCGACCGGCATCAGGAAAGCGCATGCACCCATCATAATCGGGAAGGCTGAGCGCGGATTCATCCCGAGCAAGGTGACCAAAATCATGCACGGTGCGAAAAGACCAACTCCCAGCTGCTGAAACGCGCCAAAGAAGAAGCTGCACGCGACCGCGAACCAGAACTTGAATCCGCTGAGCCCCAGTGCATCGCCGCCCACGGGAATTAAGTGCAATTGTGACGACAGCATCAGCAGTGCAGCGCAGATCAGAGCCACGCCCAACCCGATTTGAATTTTCCGTTTGGGCCAGCCGCTTATCATTCCCGCACCGAACCAGGCTCCGGCAGAGGCCGCGGCGATCATGGACACCATCGTGCGGAAATCCACGGGAATCACCGCGACAAAGATGAACGCTTCGACGATCGTCGGCAGCGCATGCCCTACGTTCATGGTGCCAGGGATCAAATCGTCGGGAACGGCGCGCAGCAACTTATAAATGGAACTGGTAGTAGCGAACGAACCGATTCCCAGCGTATCGAAGAAATTTGCGAAGAAGCCGATGCCCATCTGAGCTGGGAATCCTGGATCTTTGGCGAGGGGGTCTGCGCTGCGACGTATTTGCCACGTGCGTTTTAAATAGGCCGCCCAAAAGATTACATACACTACGGTTAGCACTGCCAGGGCCGCCAACAGTATTTTCATTTTCCGTCCGGTCTCGCGAGGCGGAATTCCTCAGTGGAACGAGGAAATATCTCGTGAGCATGCCAAGAGTACCGAAGTGGGCTGCATTTCACACATATTTTTCTTGTAGATATAGAGGATGCGTAACGCCTGGCACCACGCAAACGAATCGGGCAGGAAACCCGGTCACTCAGGCCTGACGGAATCGCCCTTCGGCACACCGGGCCTGGGGGACATCGCCGCTATCAGCTAATCAATTCCAAGACGGTGCTGCATTTCCTCGAGGGTGAATCCCTTGGTTTCGGGATAGAAGAAAAACACGATGAAAAATTGCAGGACCATCATGGCGCCAAAAAATACAAAGGGATACGCGCCGGAGGCTTTCGCAACAACCGGAAACAGCGCCGAAATGATGGCGTTCATGATCCAGTGCGAAGAGCTTCCCAGACCCTGCCCTTTAGACCGCACGGTATTGGGAAAGATCTCGCCGATATAAACCCATACGACCGCGCCAAGCGGGGCGAAAAAGAAAATGTAGCCCACCAAAATCCAGACGAGCCAGCTTTGATTCCGTTGTGTGAAAAAAATCTCAGCCACACCCGCCAGGCAGAGAGCCGTTCCCGCTGAGCCGATCAGCAGTAAGGTCTTGCGTCCGAGCTTGTCGATCAAGCTCATCGCCAGCAGCGTGGCGCATAGGTTCATTGCGCCGATCGCGACAGCCTGCAAATCGCCCGATAAGTTACTGAACCCTGCCGCCATGAAAATCGAGGGCAAGTAATAGAGAATTGCGTTGATTCCCGACAACTGATTAAACACCCCGGTCGTGATCGCCACAAAAATGGGATAACGAAATTTGCGCTGGAATAGAGGCTCGTCGCCCCGCGATCTCTCCAAGTGAATCGAGTCGACAATTTCTTTAAGTTCCGTTTCGTAATTTGACGAGCGCAACAGCGTCAGTACGCTGCGCGCTTCTTCGACGCGATGCTGCGTGGCCAGCCAGCGAGGACTCTGAGGAATTCCGAACAGCATGATGAAAAAGAGAAGGGCAGGCACCGCGGCGACGCCCAGTTGCCAGCGCCATTCGAACGCGCCCAATCCAAGGGTGGCGATGCAGTAGTTCGAAAAATACGCCAGCAGAATTCCCAGCACCACGTTGATCTGGAACATTCCCACCAGGCGGCCACGTAGGTCAGCGGGAGCCAGCTCCGCGATATATACCGGAGCCAGGACTGAGGAACCACCGATGCCCAATCCTCCAATAAAACGGAAAATTACGAGCGCCGGCCAATTCCAGGCGACGGCGCAGCCGAGGGAGGAGACAATGTACAACACGGCCATCAGGCGCAGCGCGTTACGTCCACCCAAGCGTTGGCCCAGCATGCCTGCGCTCAGCGCGCCAACGACGGTTCCCCATAGTGCAATCGAGACTGTAATTCCCTTCGACCACTCGGAGAGGTTGAAAACCAATTGCAGTTGATGAGTGGTGCCGGCGATGACTGCGGTGTCGAACCCGAACAGCAACCCGCCGAGCGCTCCGACGATGCTGGCCTTCAGCAAATACGAGTTCAGTCTCATAGAGTTTCCTGGCAACAGGCAGGCGCGGAGCGTGACGTCTGCGCCGCATTGATCGAACTGCCTAGGTTATGCGCCATTGGGAGAAACCGTGAACGGCAGTATGCACGCGCCCAGCAGACCGGCCTCGGGGCCCAATTCAGTGAGCGTGACGTAAGTTTTTGCCTTGGTCCCGCGAGCAGCGTCGGATTTTTCCGGGTCCGTCATGCGGAATACGTAGCTGCGATAGCGCAATTCCTCGAAGAGCGCAGCAGAAAACAGATTCCAGGAACTCGACAAGCCGCCGCCGATTACATAGAGAGGCAAGTTCAGCGTGTTGATCATCGCCGCCAGACCTCTCCCCAACGCAAGCCCCACTTCGTCAAAAATTTTCTGGGCGTCAGGATCGCCCGCGCTGGCGAGCCCGGCGACGTCGCGCGGCGTGAACTCCGGATTGCTTTTTTCCAAGGCAGCTAACGCCGACGATTTTCCGGCCGCGATCATTTCTTTCGCCCTCCGCCGCACTCCGGTAGCGGACGCCAGCGGTTCCAGGCAGCCGCGCGCGCCGCATCCGCACGCCGCGCCATCAGGCCATATATTAATGTGGCCCACCTCGCCGGCCATTCCGTTCATTCCGTCCCAAATTTTGCCGTGAAAGATGATCCCGCCGCCCACTCCTGTGCCCAGCGTCAAGAAAAGCAACGTATCAATTCCGAGCGTCTTCCCTTTGCCTGCAACACATTCCGCCACGGCTGCGACGTTGGCGTCATTCTCCACCACAACGGGTGAGCCTACGCCTTCCTGCACCGCCGCGCGCAATTCCAATCCATCAAAGCCCGGAAGATTGGGCAGGTTTCGCAGACGGCCTTCGGGCAATTCGATCGGTCCCGGCGAGCCGATGGCGATGCCTTTTAGTGCGAGCTTCGCGGAATATTTGTCGCGGAGTTTGCGGATCCCTGCGCACATATCGGCGACCACGGCATCGCGTCCGGCCTGCAGACGCGTGGGCATCTGGATCGTTTCCAGAAATCCCGCCGCGGGCGTGTATGCCGCCAGGCGCAGATTCGTGCCTCCGAAATCAATCCCGATTGAAAATGAATCAGAGCTCATGTCCGTGTAGCCTGCTCCGTTCTGCACGAATCTTTCGTTCTAGGTTCGCCACATCCAGCGGCGGATTTCGGCGCAATGAAATCGCCGCGCGACGGCAAGCAATGTACACGAATTGGGAAGCGAGAAAACAGGAATTCCACTGAATCGGCAAGGGGGTTGAAAGTCGGCAGGCCCCCGCCGATTCCGATGGCCGCTAAGAATGCGCAAGCACCTCGCTGTGCGGCTTGTTATTTCTAAACGCGAAGGACGCTATATAGAGGTAGCACAGCGCAGGCACGATAAACGCGTGATGGATGCCAATACGATCGGCAAGCACGCCCTGCAGCTCTGGAATAATGGCGCCACCGACGATGGCGCAGACCAGCAAAGCCGAGCCTTTGCCCGTCAACGGTCCCAATCCCTCGATGGAGAGCGTAAAAATACTGGGGAACATCGTCGAATTGAAGAAGCCCACCAACAGGATGCTCCACATGGCCAGATGCCCGAAACTGCCCATGGAGAGCGCGACCAACAGAAAGGCCATCAGTGCGGAGAATCCCAGAACCGTGCCGGTGCGCACTTTCTGCAGCACAGCTGACCCAATGAATCGGCCAAGCATGGCGCCGCCCCAGTACAGAGAAACGAATTTCGCGGCAAGCTGGACGGAAATGTTCCCAATGTTCGGCTGGCTCATGTAGTTCACCAGCATGCTGCCGATGGCGACTTCCGCGCCTACATAGACGAAAATCCCGACCGCGCCCATTACCAATCGCGGATATTTCCAAATTGAATCGTGAACTTTCCCGTGAGGTTCGACCGCGGAGATGACCGGCAGCTTGAATCTCGCAATCACCAGACCGAGCACAAGGAGCGCGATTGCCAGGCCGATGTACGGAAGTTTGACGGAGGAAGCTTGTTCCAGACGGTAATCATGGAGCTGCTCGGGTGACATGTTGCGGATTACGTCGAGAGCCGCGGGCGCTCCGCTCAGAATCAGCAGGCTGCCAAACCAGGGAGCGAGCGTGGTGCCGAGGGAGTTGAAGGCTTGCGTCAAATTCAAGCGACTCGATGCCGTTCTCTCTGGGCCCAGGACCGCCACGTACGGATTGGCAGATACCTGCAAAATGGTGATGCCTGCGGCAAGAATTATCAGCGCCGTGAGAAACAACGGAAAGGAAGGTACGCTCGCCGCCGGCACGAAAAGCAGGGCACCCAATCCCATCGTCAACAGGCCGCCCACCATCGCTTTCTTATAGCCAATCCACTCGATCAATTTTCCGGAAGGCAACGCAAACACAAAGTATGCCCCGAAAAAGCTGAACTGGATAAGCATCGCTTTGGCGTAACTCAGATCGAAGATGGACTTCAAATGGGGAATTAAAATGTCATTGAGACAGGTGAGGAAGCCCCACATAAAGAAGAGGGTGGTCACCATCGCCATGGCCGCTTTATCGGTGGAAACGGGCAGGTTTTCGGTGGCTGGAGCTACATTCGAATTGGCTATTGGCATTGCGTCGTGGCTCTCCCCTTACTCCGTTTGAATTGGCACTGCTCGCTAGTTGGCGCTCTGCAATCCTTCGGTGCACGGCGATAATTGCCTGGATACTTTCGTGGTGGATTTGCGCACCACAAATTCCGGCTCAATCAAAATTTCCGCGACAAACTCTTCGCTGTTCTTGATTTGGCTTAGCAACGACCGCGCCGCGATCTCCCCCATTTTCAGAAGCGGCTGCCGCACAGTCGTGAGGGGCGGATTGCTATACGGCGCCATCTTGATGTCGTCGAACCCCACGACCGATACGTCGTTCGGGACCTGCATTCCGGCTTCCTGGAAGGCGCTGATGGCGCCCAACGCGGAATTGTCGTTGAAAGCGAACAGCGCCGTGAACGGCATTTTCCGGCTGCAAAGGAACGCTTTGGTTGCAGGGTAAGCGACCTCCGGCGTGGACAAGTCGCCCTCCAGGTGAATCGTGAGCTCCGGCCGCACCGCGATGCCGAGATCCTGGGCGACTTCCACAATCGCCTGCCAGCGATCGTGAGAGTCCGAACTGTAGTGTGGCCCTTTCATGAACGCTATCTCGCGGTGGCCGAGTTCCCACAGATGTTGCAGCGCCAGCAAAGCCGCGCGGCGATGGTCGAGCAGAATATTGGTCACGCCCTCGAGCGGGCGATGACCCGCGACGGCGATCGTGGGCAACGACATGGATTCACCCAGCAAGGTGTCCACGGAAATCAGCCCCTCGACTCCGCGTTGCAGAAGAATATGCGAATAACTGTCGAGCAGTTTCTTGTCGTTGTGGTGAGCGACGGTGAGGAAGAAAAAGCTGTGCTGCCGAAGATAGCGTTCGATACCGCTGATGATCATCGCAGCGTAAGCATCGCCCAGGTCCCGAGTGATGACTCCGATGGTGTAGGTGCGTTGCACGCGCAGGGAGCGCGCCAAATAATTCGGCCGGTAATTCAGTTCGCGCGCGGCAGCGAGAACGCGTTTCTTGGTGCGTTCCGGCACGGAGCGAGCCGCCGCAGAGTTATTCAATACTGCCGAAACGGTACCGGGTGTGAGTCCTACATGTTCGGCCACCGCCTTCAGCGTCACGACGCGAAGTTTTCGGCCGCTCTGATTCTTGCTACGAATTTCCATGGGGCTGTCTCTTTAAAAACTTTCGGGCAGAAAAAATAATCTGAGCTGGTCGCGCGGCCAATCACGACGGTTGGCGCGCAAGGGATGAAGGGCACGTCTGCCCTGCCGCATCATACTGCGAAACTATTCGCGAGTCATGGCCCATCTGCATGGTTTCGACGAAATGTCCGTAGAAAATCGTTATTTTTAGCTTGACAAGGTACCGCCACTTGAAGCTAAATGCTGCGCAGCTGGGTGGTATCGAAAAAACCGATAGGTTGTATCTAAAGAGCTTTTTGTACAGGGTGGCTCTAGCAGTCGCAAGGGTGTGTCTTGGTGTACGCAACTCGGTTGGCCATCGTGGGACCATTTCTGGCGTGAGTTCCCGTACTAGCGCATGACGGTGTAGCCAGATCTGTGGCGTAGGCCGGGTGGGCCTAACGCAGTTCTCTTTGGGGGAGGAGATTTACCTATGAATACGTCTCGGAATCGCTTTGTGCTTGCGCTCGTTTTTGCTGCCTGTTTTTGCCTTGCCGCTTTGCTGCTAAGTTCGCCGCTGTCAGCCCAATCTACGTTCGGTTCCGTTTCGGGAACCGTGTCGGATGCCTCCGGTTCCTCGGTACCCGACGTAGCGGTGACGCTGACCAACGTCGGAACGACCGCGAAGCAGACAATTACGACCGGCGGGGACGGCTCCTATACATTCGTAAACGTCGTGCCGGGCCAATATCTCCTCGAAGCTGACAAGGCCGGCTTCAAGCACGTCAAACGCGAAGGCGTTGTCGTGCAGGTGCAACAAGGCGTCCGCATCGACATCGGGATGGAAGTTGGCGCGGTGAGCCAGACTGTGGAAGTAACTGGCGAGACGCCGTTGCTCCAGCCCAACTCCTCCTCTCTCGGTCAGGTGATGGAACAGCGCCAAACGAACGAGATCCCGCTGAATGGCCGCAACGTATTCAATTTGATTACGCTTTCGCCGGCGGCGATCGCCCAGGGTGGATCGGGCGGAACTCCCGTAGGACAGAACCCCTTTAGCTGGGGCAATTACCAGGTGGGCGGTTCGTTCGCGAATGAGAGCGCGGAATATCTCGACGGGCAGCCTCTGAACATCGGTTACATCAACCTGCCGATTATTATTCCGACGCAGGACTCGATTGCCGAGTTCAAGGTGCAATACAACAACCTCGGCGCAGAGTGGGGTAAGTTTTCCGGCGGTGTTGTGAACCTCAGCACCAAGAGCGGTAGCAACCAGTTCCACGCCGAGGCATACGAATACCTCCGCAACAAAGTCCTGAATGCAACTCCTTACTTTTCGTCCACCAATCCCCCTTACGTCCAGAATCAATATGGCGTTGCGGGTGGTGGTCCGATCATCAAGGACAAGACCTTCTTCTACGCGAGCTGGGAGCAGTTCCGGTTGCGGCAAGGTGGGTCGACCTCAACCACCACTGTGCCGCTGCCCCAGATGTTTGGAATTGGTACCCCGGGTGGAGTAGGAGATTTCTCATCGCTCTGCCCCGGAATAAGCCCGACGGGCGTTTGCCCGGCTGCCGAAGTCTTGGCCGGAACCGGCATCCAGATCTACGACCCTTACACCACCGGTCCTGCCGGAACTGGAGCGCGGCAGCCGTACCTCGGCAATATCATTCCTGCGAACGAAATCAGCCCAGCGGCGCTCGCGTTGTACCAGAAGTTATACCCCTTGCCGAACGCTGCAGGCACCGTGAATGGCACTCAGGACAATTATGTGACTTCACCGTCAACCGGCGGCAACACGAACCAGATTGTGGTAAGAGGCGATCAGAACATCAACAGCACGACGCGTCTGTTCGGCCGGTTTAGTTACTTCGGGTTGACCGATTTGCCGAACAATCCATACAACACAGGATTGTGCGCGGACCGCTGCACGGAGCTCTACCATACCAAGGCTCTGGCAATCGACCTGAACCACCAGTTCTCGTCCACCACGATTTTTGACTTCAACGTGGCCGCGAGCCGGTTCGTCTATTTGCGCGCACCAATCAATTCGGACTACGACCTCACGCAACTGGGATGGCCAACAAACTACAACGATCTGTCCTCGTCCCTGAGGACGCCCCCGACGCCAGCGTTTCCATTCCCCAATGACGTTGGCAAGTCGCAAGGTGCAGGCAGCGCGATTGGTGACCACAACACGCAGTATAACTTCTCTCCCTCGTTGAGCCTGATTCGCGGGAAACATACCGTTCAGCTGGGAGCTCAGTTCGAGATCGGTTATGACAATTACTACCAGACGAACATCGCCGCCGGCGCTTTCGCATTTGGAGGCAACTGGACTGGCCCGAGTCTCTCGGTGCCCGGTGCGCCGTTCGCCGATTTTGTTCTGGGATTGTCGCAAAACCAGGGCAGTTTCGTGAACCAGACGGAAGGTGTTGCACAGGTTCCGGCACAGACTGCTGGAAAGCAGTTCTACCGGGCGTTCTATGTGCAGGACACCTACCGCGTTACGCAAAAACTTACCGTCAATCTCGGTCTGCGCTACGAGTTGCAAGGGCCATGGTCGGAGCGCTTTAACGACCTTAGCTACTTCAACCCAGCCGCCACCAACGCAACCGTCACCGGGTGTAACGGTGTGAATCCCAATTCACCTTGCCCTGGCGACGCGTTCCTGGTTCAGACAGGCGTGAATAGCTCGCGAAACAACTTCCCGCTGGACAAGAAGGAATGGTCACCTCGAATCGGCGCGGCTTATAGCTTTGACCAAAAGACGGTCATTCGGGCGGGTTACGGAATCTTCTGGGTTCCCAATTACGTAAACTTTGGCGCCAACCCGGACAACGATGTGATCAACTTGGCCGCGACGCCGTTCACTGCAACCACCAACGCGTATGCTACTCCGTTCAGCACTCTCGATGGTACCAATTGCACACAGGCCGGTGGCAGCTTTGCCACGTTTAGCTGCGCTCAGTCCGGACCGTTCGGAACTGCGGGATATATCTTCCCGCCAGGCCGAAATCCGGGTATCTCATCGTTCGTCGCGGCGAATGGTTCGCCAACCCTCAACCCTTACACGAACCCGAAGGAAGGGTACGTGCAGCAATACAACCTGGATGTTCAGCGCCAAGTAGGGTGGGGCTGGTTCCTGGATGCAGCCTATGCAGGGTCTCACGGCGTGCATCTGGAAAACTTCAACCCGTCCGTGAACATCAACCAGATTCCGGATTCGTTCATCGCTCAGGCAGCTACACAGTATGACCCCACCCTGACGAATCCCAATCAAAACGTGACAATCGCCCAAAGAATTGCGAATCCATTAGTCGGAAGCCCGAATGCCGCCCTCAACCCGACCGTCACGCCGCTGATTTTCCAAGGGCAGATGGATCGTCCGTACCCTGAATACAACGGCCTTAGTTTGGCCGGATTTGGATGCTGCGGGAGCAACTATAATTCGTTTCAGTTCACCGCAACAAAGCGATTCAGCAGTGGCGGCACGTTCCTGGCGGCCTACACCAACGCGAAACTGATGACCAACACGGACACTCAAACCAGCTGGCTGGAAGGTTCCACCGGCGGCGTTGGCCAAATTCAGGATTACAACAATCTGCGTGGTGAATGGTCGAAGTCCTCACAGGACGTGTCGCAGCGTTTGGTGCTCAGCTACGTTTACGATCTACCTTTCGGACACGGCCAGAAGTACATGGGGGATGCCACCGGCGTAGCCGACAAGCTGATTTCCGGATGGGGCGTTGACGGAATCACGACGTTCCAGAAGGGCTTCCCGCTGAAGTTCACTTATGCAGGAACTACAGCACTTGAAGGCCTCGGATTGGGTGTTTCAAATATCCGGCCCGACGTCGTGGCTGGATGCAACAAGGGAGCCGGGGGAGCCGGGGGCCAAGCAGCGAAGTTGGGCGAGTGGTTCAATACGTCCTGCTTTGCAACGCCACCTCAATATGGTTACGGCAATGAATCTCGCGTCGATTCCACTCTCACTGCCGCTGGCATCAACAACTGGGATATCGCACTGTTCAAGACGACGAACTTCGGGCCGGACAACAAACTTGGATTGCAATTCCGGACTGAGTTCTTCAACACGTTTAACCGTGTGCAGTTCGGGTTCCCAGGGACAGCCTTCAACGGGTCAGCTACGGGTAACGGTTTTGGGCAGGTCACTAGCCAAAACAACACACCGCGGCTGATTCAGTTTGCTCTGAAGTTCATGTTCTAGCGCGCGAACGGAACGAAGGTGGATGCCTCCCCCCGGCATCCACCTTCGGTTCCAAAACCTACAATCTTTCGTTCACTTCCAGGCGCCCTGTTAGGGCGCCTTTTTTATTTCTGCACGCTCCGGCCACGCTGCTGATCTGGCCAGATGTCAGGCAGCCCTCCAGCCATCAGCTCGATTCGTTCTTCCGGACTCGGACCTGTCACCACGAGCGATTTTTCACGGATGCTGATTCCCGAGATGGTCCGCCAGGCGCGAGGCGCCGCGGTAACGAACACCGCGTACGACACCGTTTGCGCGCCTCGCGCGGGCAGGCGGCGAACCGCTGGCACGCCGAACAGCGGTCCACCCAGGATGGCGTCGCGCAGGCCCAGCGGCATCGGTGAATTCCCGAACTCCAGACCTCGCGCTTGAACCTTGCCGTGCCAAGGCGCGTCCGTCCGCGCACAGTTTTCTTCCCAGTTTGCGACCCATGGAAAATCAGCGCGCCGGAAGCAATAGCCCGCGAGTAGTCCGAGACGCCAGTTCAACACCGCGACATATGCCAACTGCGAATCGCTGCCTTCAGCCAGCAGCGTGGTCGCGATGAAGCCTCGGCCCTTGGTGGCAAATGGCTGGGAAATATCCAGGGAACCACCGTTCTTCGCCGGAGCGTTGGGCCAGCTGAATTCGCGATCGGTCTCGAGGGCTTCCTTCCCCTCATACCCCAGCGGCCAGGTCTTCGAGCGTGTTCCCGGCATCAGGCAAACACTTTCACCCGCCTGCAGAAACGGCGGGCCAAACGTGGTGTGCTGTACCCACTGGAAATATCGGTCGCGGTTGGCTTTGTTGGTGATCGTTTCGGTGACGTAGGCTACGGATTCATTCTCCCGCAGCGTGATGCCACGCTGGACCAGGAGTCCAGCACTGGACGCCGCGCTGCGGACCGTCAGAAGCACCCGCCCGCGCTTTGCGTGCCTGTTTACGAGCGTCCAGCGGCTGGAGGCCACTTCACCGTGGAGCGGAAGCCCCAGTGAGCTCTCTTCCTCCGATGGCGCGCCGAAATAGTCCACGCAGAGGGAATGGCCAGCGTAGCCGGCGAGGTACTTACCCGCCGGCGGAGGACCAAATCTCCGGCTGTGCTTCTGTTTGGAATAACGCTCCGGCTCGATGGTTTGCCAAGACGGCTCCCAGAGCAGATTGACGTTAGGCGCAGGACCCGTGCGAAGGCAAAACGACGCCAGGTGCCCGCCGCCGCGAAGGAAACTCAGGGTGATCTGCTCGTTCGCCAACAGCCAGGCGGGTCGCTTGCGCCACAGCACCGCGCGGCACTCGATGTGGGATTTCGCTTTTTTCGTAGCTGTCATTTGAACACTCCTGTGCCGGGCGCGAAAAATGCGATCAGGCCGGCGGGATTCAATATTCCATTAACCTACGAAGCGGCGCCTACAGAGCGCAGGCGCTACAGAGAAGTGTGTTGGTCGGATTATCACGCGCGATTCAACCGCGATCGCGGTGGGTCCACAGTGGTTGGCCTTTAACCTCGAGATCCAGCACCGAGATGTGGTCGCGGCCGAGGTTGGAGACATACAGCCGATCAAAATTCGGACCACCAAATGCACAATTGGTGGGTTGGCAAAGCAGCAGGTTCTCCACGTCCTGGCAAAGCAGTTCGACGTGACCTGCGGTCGAAACGCGATAAATACAATTCGAGGCGTAGGTCGTCACGTAGAGATTGCCGGCTGCGTCGAACGCCATGCCGTCCGGGACGCGCGCCAGCCCTTCGGCAAAGACTTCTGGCTTGCCGGAAGCGCCGTCGGGCTTGATCTCGATTCTGACCACCCGATCGCGATTACTTTCCACCACGTATAGATAGCGCTCACGCGCATCGAGGGCCAGGCCGTTGGCGAAATGGAATGGGCCAGCGGCGAAGAGTTCCACCTTCCCCTGATGAGAGAGGCGCCACACCACGCCGTTCGCTTGCTTCCACTCCCCCGAATCGCTGAAATATAAATTTCCTTGCGAATCGAACACGCCGAAATTGGGGGTCTGGATTTTAACGCCATCAACAAAGTCGGCGACCAGGGACACCGTGCCCTGCTGCGTCACTTTCATCAACGCTCGCTTGCGCAGATCACACACGTAGATGTTCTCGTCGCGGTCCAAAGCGAGTCCCAGGCAAAATCCGCCCGTATTCGCGAATTCCTCGATTTTTTTTCCGTCCTCTGAGATTCGATAGACTTGACCGGCCTCGCCTCCGGCGTACACCGTGCCGTCATGGGCCACAGCGACGCACTCCGGGTGGTCCAGACCGTCAACCAGTCGCCGTACTCTTGCAACGGGATAAAGCATGGATTCTCCTCACGAACCGAGCGACCAAGGCTCACGGCCGTCCTGGGAATCAACGGGTGAGACTCTACTGCGCGTTCTCGAAAACTTCCTGCAACAGTTTTTCTTCCGCGTCTAGAATGCTTTCAATCATCGCGAGGCGCGACTTGCTCGGTACGAACTCCAGCCGTCGAATCCCAAAGGGATCAATCTCGCGCCGAATCAATCGCAATTGCTCCGCAGTGGGAGCCGGGGTCATCAGCAACGGATCGGCGACCAAGAATTCTCCGCCTGTCTGCCGGCGAACCTCTTCCAGAGTTATTCCGGGGTGAATGCTGACGAGTCGAAATCGTTGGCTTGCAAAGTCCAATTCGAAAACGCCGAGGCTTGAGATCAGCCGTACTTTTCCCGGCTGAAGCCCAGCCCGCAGTCGCGCTGCATCTGTCAGCAGGCCTCTTGACGCGGTACAGAACGATACGGCGTCCACGAAGCGCTCAGGCGAGTGTCGCGTCAGGTACAGCACAAAGTTTTTGTGGAGGTTGGCCACATCGGCCATTCCGCCTTGCCCCGGAAGTCGGATGCGCTTACCTTTGCTTTCGATCCATGCGTTGTTTGTGCGTCCATGGACGTCAACCTGGGCCACCGTGATGACCTCATGGGTGACCCGCCCCGTCTGGTAGTACCAATGATAAGTGTCATCTCCTCCCCAGAAGGCCTTGGCAGTTTGCCAGTCGAGTGGCTCCGCCAAGGTCAACGACATGGGATGAGATTCGACATCAATGAACCCGCCATTCAATGAGATCAGCGTCAGTCCAGGCGCATGAAGTCGTTTTGCGAGCAAATAAGACACCATGGCGAGTGGAGAGACCGACCCGACCGAACATATGCTGGAGCTGTCGTATTCGCGCGCCAGTGCCACCGCCAGGAACTCGTCCAGCGTGTAGGGACTTTCGGCCTCAACAGGCAAACCGTAACGGGCCAACCGCTCGGGCGTCAGAGCTCGGACCGGAACCTTTGCGGCGTGGCGAAGAAACGAGGCTCGGTTCGCGGAGCTAACAAATCTCGGTTTAGAAACTTCGCCGGCTGCCGCTGTTTGCCGTGAAGGCGATGCCGATTCATCAGTCTTAAATCTTTTAGTCTCATCTTCTTCACGCACATATTCGATCAGCCTGCGGTAATCGGTGGAGTAATAAGGCAGGCATGAGGTTGGATACGCACCCATCGGGACACACGCCAGCGCCGTAACGAAATTGTGCGGCAGCACGTAAGATTTCGGCGCGTCTCCGAGGCTCCCAACCTCAACAATTTCCTCGACCGTGAAAAGTTTCGTCTTTGCCGCGCCCAGCAGGCTTACGTCCAGGCCGCGAGCGCCTTGAATCTCCACGTTTCCATCGCGATCAGCTCTCTGAGCATGAATGAGCAGTACGTCAATATCCAAACGGCGAGCCTGGCCGATCGATTCGCCAGTAAAAGGCGAAACCGTCTGCTTCCAGAAGTTTCCAACGCTCATCAAGTCGGAACCTGCCGGCAATTGAAACGGCATTTCGGGAAGATTAAAGAAGGAAGCGTGTAGCGCTTGAATCATGGCTAGAGCGGTCCATTCTTCCACTTCGACTCGCCCGGTTTCCAACGCTTCGCGAAATCGCGGCGCTAGCCCTAAAATATCCAGACTTGAGAAACAAAAGATGAGCTTCCGAAGCGCGTCTGCTTGCAGAAATAGTTCAAGCGGCAAACCTCCGCCCCAACTCACATACGTAAAATCCCGGCGTCCGAGGGAAAGTACAGACTCGATGAGGGCAATTGGGAGACGCGCAAGATGCACGCCGCCAACTCCAATCCGCGCGCCGGTCGGGACCTGCTGCGCCAATTCATCTAAGCTCACGATCTGTCTCATGCGGAGGTCACGACCCTTGATTTAGCAGCATTCTGGAACTGCCGGCGGCTCCAACCGCAGCACAGCAGCATAGCTAAATTCCGCGGTTCGTCCAACAGCATGTTCGATCGCGGTCGGAAAAAAATGCGAAAGCGCGAATCGCACTGTGATACGGTTCTATGCGTTTGAGGGGGTTCGGACCGGGCCAAGAAGCGACCCGTCTGAAAGCTGTGGACCCATTCTTAGCAATATGCTCCAGGTCACCCGAAGCAGAACGAGCGTTAAAACGAACGCGATACCGGCAATCATCCAGCACAGCAGTTTTGAATAATCCGAGCGATAGAGGGAGCCCCAATTATGCGCCTCCAGAAGCGCGTGGCACTTGTTACCGCAATGGCGAGCGGCATCGGCCAAGCAATCGCGCTGCGGTTTGCGGCTGAAGGAGCTGCGATCATTGGCGTGGATGTAGACGAAAAGGGCGGCGCAAGCACCAGGGAGCAGATCCTCTCGCACGGCGGCCGCATTCTATTCCACCGCGCGGACGTCGGGTCACAGGCAGAGGTCCAGGCCGCGGTGGAGGCGGGACTGCGAGAGTTTGGAAAAATTGATGTGTTGGCTAACGTGGTGGGAATCGCTTCTGAGGCTCCGTGCCACAAAATGGAGCTGAGCGACTGGGAGCGCATCATACGCGTGAATCTCACCAGCATGTTTCTTGCTTCCAAGTACGTCTTGCCGGGCATGATCGAGCGCAAATACGGTTCGATCGTAAATATGGCTTCGGTGCAAGGTCTACTCGGTCTTGCGGGATATCCGCATTATGCGGCGAGCAAGGGCGGTGTCATCAGCTTTGACGAGGCAAATGGCCCGGGAATATGCGTCGAGCGGAATTCGCGTGAACTCCATCGCTCCCGGCACGATCGATACGCCGCTGAACCAGCAGGTACTGGAAAGGGCGGCGGACCCGGTAGCTCTGCGGGCCGTCTGGTTGAAGATGCATCCCCTCGGGCGATTGGGTACGCCCCTCGATGTTGCCAACGCGGCGCTGTACCTCGCGAGTGACGAAAGTTCGTGGGTCACAGGTCAATGTCTGATAATCGACGGTGGTCTCACGGCTTGTGCGCCGGCTTAGTCGAACATGTAGCAGGCAACGCTCACGGCTGATGACAGTAAATCAGGAGGATGAACAATTATGAAGGGACCGCTTCAGGGATTGCGCGTCGCGGACTTCAGTCAGCTCGTGCAGGGACCCAGCGCGACGCAACTCTTGGGCGATATGGGCGCGGACATCGTGAAGATCGAGCCTCGCGGTGGGGATTGGTCGCGCAACTGGTCCATCGGTGACACGTTTGTCCAAAAGGAGAGCCTGTCATTTCTGGCTTTCAATCGCGCCAAGAGAAGCATCACACTCGACTTGAAGGCCCCGGAAGGAAAAGAGATCGCTCTCCGCATTATCAAATCCTCTGACGTACTGGTGGAAAATTTTCGCCCCGGTGTTATGGACCGTCTCGGTCTTGGGTACGAAACACTGTCCGCGACCCAACCGGGACTAATTTACTGCGCGAGTTGCGGCTGGGGGCAGGATGGACCTTACCTGGAGCGCCCGGGCCAGGATTTATTGGCGCAGTCGATCGCCGGTGTATTGATGTTAAATGGCACCGCCAGCGATCCCCCAGTGCCCGTCGGAATTGGGCTTGCGGATCTTACTGCAGGTCTTCACATCACCATCGCCGTCTTGATGGCTCTTTATGAGCGCGCACGTTCGGGAAAAGGCCAGCGGGTTGATGTCAACCTGCTGAACTCGATGATGCATCTGGCCACACAGGAATTGACGCTGTATCTCAACACGCTGCGCGAACCGCAGCGCAGCGCGGCTGGAATTGGCCATCCCTACGTCGGCGCGCCCATGGGAGTTTACAAAACGCAGGATGGCTATATTTCGGTGGCTATGATGCCTCTGCAGAAAATTGCCGGATTGGTGGGAGTGGAGGGGTTCGAAGGAAACGATTCGCGAAACGTCACCGAAGACCGGGATGATGTGAAGCGGAAACTTGAGAAGGGATTCATTAAGAAAACGACCGCTGAACTCATGGAGATCTTCATGGCTGCAGATATATGGGCCGCGCCCGTGAACACTTTTCCCGATGTCGAGCGTGACCCACAGGTGCAGCACAATAAAATCCTGGTGGAATTTGAGCACCCGGTGGCCGGGAAATTTCGCACCGTGGGGATGCCCGTCGAGTTCAGCCGGACGCCGGGCGAAATTCGCAGACCGCCACTCTTGGGCGAGCACAAAGACGAAATTCTCGCCGAATTAGGATACAACGAAGCGGAAATCGCTCACTTGAAAGAGGCGAAGATCGTTTAGATTTTCGAACGCCTGTGGAAGTTGAATTTCCGGCGGCGATAAAAGTAAAAGGAGCTCGTTTGTGGTAACCCTTCGGGCAATGACGTGGAAGCATGACAGAGGTCTTGCTCCCATGCTTGCAACTGCCGCGCAATTCGCCGAAAGCCATCCCGATGTTCGCATCGAATGGGAGGCCCGCTCGCTGCAGGGTTTCGCGGACCATCCGATCCGGGACCTCGCCGAAGAATTCGATCTACTGGTACTCGATCATCCGTTCATGGGCACGGTTGCGAAGGGCGGTTATCTCGTTCCCTTGGACAAACACATCTCTGCTGAAGTTCTCTCGACCTTACGCGGCGAAAGTGTGGGCGCTTCACACGAGAGTTACCTCTACGACGGTCACCAGTGGGCGCTGGCGATCGACGCAGCCGCGCAAGTAGCCGGTTACCGGCCGGACTTGCTGGCAGCCGCGGGGATGGCGGTTCCATCCACTTGGGAAGAGGTTTCTGAGCTGGCCCGGATCGGACGAGGGTTTGTGACGACGCCGTTGCTGCCCGTCGATTCGTTTTGCAGTTTCCTTACGCTGTGCGCCAGCTCTGGTGAAACTCTCTTCGCTCCTGGGTCGCGCAAAGTAGCTAGTGAGGCAACTGGCGAAGCAGCGCTTCAGCAATTGAAAAAGCTGACGGAATTCGCCGCCAAGGATGCGCGTGAATGGAATCCTATCGCCGTGTGGGAGAGGATGAGCACCACAGACGAGATCGCATACTGTCCGCTCGCATTCGGTTATTCGAACTACGCGCGCCCGGGTTACCGGCGAGCTCCCATCCATTTTACGAACATTCCGTCGCGACCACCGCGGGGACCTATGGGTTCAGTGTTGGGCGGGGCGGGTCTCGCAATCTCGGCCCGCTGCAAAGAGCTTGCCACTGCTGTTGATTACGCGGTGTGGGTAGCCAGCGCGGAATGCCAAAAAACGATTTACGTTCAATCCGGTGGACAACCAGGGAACAAGAAGGCCTGGATCGATCGCGAGGTCAATGAGATGTCGAATCATTTCTTCGAAGGTACTCTTCCCACACTCGAACAGGCTTTCCTGCGGCCCCGGTTTGCGGGTTTCGTGGAATTCCAAACGCAATGTTCGTTTCTGATCAGCGATTTCTTGAGCGGAAAATACAGTTCGGCTGCCACATTGGAATCGCTGGATGAATGTTTTCGCAAGGCGACGTCTTAGCCTCAGGCAGCACACAAAACTAGCCATGCAAGTCGCGCGAAGATCATGAAAGAAACGTGGCGCTGGTTTGGACCACAGGATCCCATTTCGTTGCCGCAGATCCGGCAGGCCGGCGCAACCGGCATCGTCACTGCGCTTCACCACATTTATCGTGGTGAGGCGTGGCCTCTCGACGAAGTGCTGAAGCGCAAAGCCGAAATCGAATCTGCCGGACTCGTGTGGTCGGTCGTCGAAAGCATCCCGGTTCACAATTCCATCAAATTGCGTTCCGGGCCATATCGTCAGTACATCGCTGCCTGGAAGGATTCTCTCGCAGCCATCGCCCAAGCCGGCGTCCGTGATGTCTGTTACAACTTCATGCCTCTCGTGGATTGGACGCGCACGAATTTGATGTGGCGCCTGCCCAACGGTGGTTATGCGTTGCGCTTCGATGCCATCGATTTTGCGGCGTACGATTTGTTCTTTCTCGAGCGGCCGGGTGCCGAGCGGGAATACGCGCCGGAGCGTGTCGCTGTTGCGCGCGCTCGGTTTACAGCGATGTCCCCGACGCAACAGGACGAACTCGAGCGGGCCATTATCGCGGGACTTCCCGGTGCAGAAGCCTCGTACACTCGCAAGGCGTTCCGCGAGTCGCGCGCCGAGTGGGAAGGATTCACGTCCGACGATCTCCGTGCTTCCCTCGTCGCTTTCTTGCGAGACGTAGTGCCCGTCGCGGAAGAGCTTGGCCTCCGGCTCGCCATCCACCCGGACGACCCGCCATGGCCGCTCTTCGGTTTGCCGCGGGTGGTCTCCACGGCCGATGACGTGCGTCACATTTTCAGTTCCGCCGACACTCTTGCCAACGGCTTGACGTTCTGCGTTGGATCTTTCGGCGCCCGCGCGGACAACGATTTACTCGCGATGATCCGCGAGTTTGCGCCGCGGATTCATTTCGCGCACCTGCGTCAGGTTACACGGGAAGCGGACGGCTCGTTTTACGAAGCCGAGCACCTCGATGGCAGCTCCGACATGGTCGCAGCGGTGCGCGCGCTCCTGGTGGAAGAATCCCGCCGACGGAGTGCGAACCGCCCAGATCATGAAATTCCCATGCGACCCGACCATGGGCACTTGCTTGCTGACGACATCGGCAAGAAAACGAACCCCGGCTACTCTTATGTTGGCCGGTTGAAAGGGCTCGCTGAATTGCGTGGCTTGGCGCGCGGCTTGCTTAATTCCACTACAGATTCAGCGGGCTGAACATGCGGAGGGTCGAATCGCATTTGCTGGACGCCATGAACTGGTTGGTCGAACGGTTTCAATGTCGGCAAGAAAAGTGTAGATTCCACACAGTCATCGCTGATTGCATACGATTCCTGCGGCGCACGTGTGAAGCAATGCCGTGCCAGGCCGCTTGAAGTCGCAGCCAGCAAGCAAACAGAGAGCGAGAGCCCATGAAGGAATTCGAAAATAAAGTTGCCATCGTCACCGGCACCACCGGAATCGGCCGGGCCATCGCGCTGCGCCTGGCGTCGGGCGGCGCGAACGTCATTGCCTGCGGCATAGACGCGGCCGCAAACCGCGAACTCCAGCAGATATCAGACGCGAATCACGCCACCGTTCACGTCGAGCTGTGCGACGTGAGCATTCCGGCGCAAGTCCAGGCCGCGGTCGCGAAAGCCGTCGCAAAATTCGGCGGGCTCGATTTCATTGCCAACTCCGCGGCCTTTCATCCCTTCGGGAACGCGGTCGAAACAGATCCTGAGACCTGGAACCGTTGTATGGCCGTAAATCTCAGCAGCACTTATCTCTTCGCGCATTTCGGCATTCCGGAAATGCGCAAACGAGGCGGCGGAGCAATCATCATCCTCGCCTCTGTTCAAGGCTACGCGTGCCAGCGTGGGGTCGCCGCCTACGCCACGTCGAAGGGCGGCCTGCACAGTTTGACGCGCGCTCTGGCATTGGACCACGCCGCTGATCACATTCGCGTCAATTCCATTAGCCCTGGTTCCATCCGTACGCCGATGCTCGAACATTCCGCCGCGCATTTTTCGCCGGATCTACCAGTTGATACGGTCGTTGAGAGATTTGGCGCCTCGCATCCGCTGGGTCGCGTTGGCACCGCCGAAGAAGTTGCTGAGCTCGCGGCGTTTCTCATGTCCGATCGCGCCGCGTTCTGCACGGGCGGAGATTACCTGGTGGACGGCGGCTTGCTCGCGGGCATTGGAGTGCAATGATTGAGGCGCCGGTTTGCGTTGCGCCCACGGGCGACGTTTGTGGCGAAGGCGCGGTCTGGCACGCCACCCACCACGCCGTCTACTGGACCGATATCAATCGCTTCTTGATTCACCGCCTGAATCTGGCGGATTCCGCGGTCCGCACCTGGCTATTCGATGAACCGGTCACTGCTCTCACACTGACCGATCGCGAAGATGTCTTGGTTGTCGTCCTCGGCTCGCGTGTGATTCTCTGGGAGCCCGCTACCGATACGCGCCACGATGCGCTTTTCCTGCTCGAAGGCTGGCCCGCGGTCCGCTTGAACGACGCGCGCTGCGATCCCCGCGGCTCGCTCTGGCTTGGCTCGATGCGCAACAACGTGAACCCGGATGGCTCCTCCAGCGATGCCGGCGGACAAGACGGCGCTCTCATTCGCGTGGACCCGGACGCCACGGTGACTTGCTGGAGGAAGGATGTTGGAATTTCCAACACTCTTGCATGGAGTCCCGATCGTCGTCACTTTTATTTCGGCGACACACTTGCCAACGTCGTTTGGGTCTACGACTACGATTCATCCACCGGCGCAATTTCCAATGAACGTCCTTTTTTGGAGGGTTTCGAGCGTGGACTTCCCGACGGCTCGACAGTGGACTCCGAAGGTTTTCTCTGGAACTGCCGTTTCTTCGGGAATTGTATTGTGCGCGTAGCACCGGACGGAAAGATTGACCGGGTGGTGGAAATGCCCGTGAAAAACATCACCACCTGCGTATTCGGTGGCGCCGATCTCACCACTCTATTTGTCACCACCGCCTCCGCCGAAGCCCCGCGCGGAGATCGCCTTGCCGGAAGCCTGTTCTCCCTGCAGACTGGAGTTCGAGGCCAACCCGAAAATCGCTTTCGCGCATTTGGCGGTGCGCGGTAGTCGATTGGCGCGAATGTTTTGCTGCCTACTTCGGTTCCTGTGACTCGCTGAAATCCTACTTCGTGTGAATCGTATCCTGGGAATTCGAGGCAAGCTTCTTGTATGCGCGGAGGTGCGAAGCAGCAGCTACTGAGTCGTGCTTCGCGTCGTAAATCTGTGCGAGTAAGAACTGTATCAGTGGTTCGTGGTGCTCCCTGTCGATGACCTCGGCTCTTAGTGCTCTCTCCTGTGCTTCAGGCAAACGGTTCAGATTAAAATAGGCAATCGCGCTGAAAAAATACGCATAGGCGTCGTTTACTGGGTCGAGCTCCAGTGCGCGACTCGTCAGGCTCAGCACTTCGTTCCATTGCTGGTCCCGTCCGGCAATCTCCGCCAAACACAGATACGCAGGCGAGTACTTCGGATCAGCACTCGACGCACGCGAACAAGCATTACGGGCCGCCGACGTTTGTTGCCTGGTCTCAAGGATCTGGCCAAGCATCACCCATCCAGCGACGTATTGCGGGTAGATTTCTGTTGCCTTGCGCAGGTGCCGCTCGGTTTCTGGGATTTTGTTCACGTTCAGCGCCGCGCAGGCTGCTTCATATTCTTTTTGGGCGTTGCGGGGAATTTGCAAAGACGTGACGCTGGCGGTATCGGGCATTCCTGGAAAAGGCTGGATCGAACACAGCTTGTTTTCGCCGCCGCCCGGTTTCGCTTCACCCCTATCGAGAACCACCCGGTCATCCGGCGTTGTGGGGAGGAGTATGACTGGAGTCTCTCCGCCTATTTTTTGCATTTGCGCGAACAGCGACGTCGGAAAGACCGCAATAATCAAGGCGCAGAGGAGCACTTGGGACGGGTGCATCATTACACGCAACCCGGAACGATGCTGTGTGCTGTGCACAATCTCCATACTCCACCTCGGGCCGGTGGTTTCGATGATTCTGCGCCTACAGTGCCCCGTAAGCAAGGTGCGGAAGTTTGCCGCGGCGAGTCCACGTGATTCGACAATCGCGGCCAAATGAAGCAGAACGAATATCCCTAAATCGCTGCGACTAAGCCCGTGGATTTACGACTGTGGCCGGAATGAAATCAGGATCGTTCGCGCAGCCAGGTTCAACGCTGCACTCTGCCCGATCCTCCGCTCTTCAGCAACGCTTCCACCTCGTCCACGCTACAGCGGTGAAAATCTCCCGATATCGAATGTTTCAGGCAGCTCGCCGCAACCGCAAATTCCAGCGCCTCCGCATGCGTTGCTAGTTTCTGCAGACCGTAAATCAATCCGGCTGCAAAGCTGTCTCCCGTGCCAACGCGATCCACAATGTGCGTGATATCGTACGCGCGGCTCACCATGAATTTGTCGCGATCATTGATGCACGCGGACCAGCGATTGTGCGAAGCACTGTGCGATTCGCGCAGCGTTATGGCGATTAGCTTCAGGTTTGTGTACTCGGACAAGACTCGGCCTGTGAGTTTCTCAAACTGGCCGTGATCCAGTTTTCCCGAAGTTACGTCCACGTCCGCTTTGATCCCGAGCGCCATTTGCACATCTTCTTCATTGGCGATGGCAACGTCTACGTGCCGCATCAATTCGTTCATAACTTCCGCAGCGGTCTTTCCCCATTTCCAAAGATTCTTGCGATAATTCAAATCGCAGGAAACGGTAATTTTCATCTCTCGCGCCGCGCGCACAGCTTCGAGCGCAAGGGCAGCCGCCGTTCCGCTGATCGCGGGCGTAATTCCCGTGACGTGAAACCAAGCCGCTCCTTCAAGTGCATCATCCCACCGGAATTCGCCCGGTTTAGCCAAAGCGATTGCGCTGTTCTCCCGATCGTAGATGACTCTGGATGGCCGCTGGTTTGCACCCGCTTCAAGAAAGTAGATTCCCAAGCGGCCCTTGCCACGCACAATCTTCGAAGTATTTACGCCGAACCGCCGCAACTCCCCCACCACGGCATCCGCCAACGCATTTTTTTCGGGGAGAACCGTGACGAACGTGGCCGGCAACCCAAATCCAGCTAGCGACACCGCGACATTCGCCTCGCCTCCGCCAAACGTAGCCGAGAACTGCGGGCTCTGCAAAAACCTCTCGAATCCGGGAGGCGCCAGGCGCAACATGATTTCGCCAAACGTAACTGTTGTCTTGGTCATTTTTCGTCCACGCGTCCGGCGAGTATACACCGGGCCGCGATTTCCGACTTCATTCGTCGTGAGACCGTTCAATTATCACCAGGCTTTCGCCTCCTACGCGGCGATTAAACGGTTGAGAAGCAAGGCGTAAATCGTTACTCTAGGCAGGCTCAAAACATCACGATCAAAGAAATCCGTTGAGCTACCCGCGCTCGGTAGCGAGGATTGCGTTAGCATCTGACCATGATTTTCGCTGACCGCGACATACTGCGTGCCAGTACGAACCATTGCTCGAATCGCGTTTGGTTCACTAAAGCTGGATAGGCTTATGAGCTCCATTCCAATCGTGAAAAGTGAAGTGTTAGCAAGAATCTTAACATCCGGACTGGTTTCGGTGATCCGCGCGGATAGTCATGATCAGGCGGAGCGTATTGCTGACGCTTGCGCTCAGGGCGGCGTTGGCGCGCTGGAAATCACTTACACGGTGCCGCGGGCCACGAGCGTCATCGAGCATCTGGCGAAGAAAATGTCCGGTGATATTTTGCTCGGCGCGGGCACGGTTCTGGATCCCGAGACCGCGCGGATTGCGATTCTCGCCGGCGCGCAATTCGTGGTGAGCCCCGCGCTCAACCCGGAGACCGCGCGCCTATGCAATCGCTACCAGATTCCATACATGCCCGGAGCTGCGACGATTCGCGAAGTTATCGAAGCGATGGAGTGCGGCGCAGAAATCGTGAAAGTATTTCCCGGAGAAATTCTCGGTCCGGCTTTCGTCAAGGCAGTGAAGGCGCCGCTGCCACAGGCTTCGTTGATGCCGACGGGCGGAGTAACTCTGGCGAATGTCGGTGAGTGGATCAAAGCGGGTTCAGCGGCGGTAGGGGTAGGCAGCAACCTCACCGCTGGTGCAAAAACCGGCGATTTTTCATCCATCACGCAGCTCGCGCGGCAATTCGTGGAGAAAATCAAAGAGGCACGCGGCCAATGAGTTCGGCGAAACTGTGGAATTCAGACGACGAACTCTTCGCCATCGTCCAGCGGGAGCTTTTCACCTGTGTTGTCGGCGACGTGATGGACAAGCTCGCTCTTCAGCACCAATTCCTCCCGCCGCAGATTCAGCCCGTCAGGCAGGATATGGTCGTGATCGGCCGCGCCATGCCCGTTCTTGCCGTGGATGTGTTCACTGAAAGAATCGCGGACAGCGCGAACAAACTAATGGACAAACCATTCGGCCTGATGCTGGAAGCACTCGATAACCTCCGCACCAACGAGGTGTACGTCAACACCGGCTCGTCTCCCCGCAACGCGCTGTGGGGCGAGCTGATGAGCACGCGTGCCCGCAAACTGGGCAGCCGCGGCGCCGTTTTGAATGGCTATATCAGAGACACGAAGGCGATTCTGAATATGGGCTTTCCGACATTCGGCTTCGGGTCATACGGACAAGATTCAGCGCCCCGCTATAAAGTCGTCGACTTTCGTATTCCTGTGGAGATTGGCGCGGTGCGGGTCAGCCCGGGCGATATTCTTTTTGGCGACATTGACGGCGTCCTGGTGGTTCCGGCCGCCGCTGAAACCGAGGTTTTCACTCGGGCGCTCGAAAAGGCGCGCGGCGAAAAATTAGTGCGGAAAGCGATTGAAGCAGGAAGCAGCGCCGTCGAAGCTTTCGAAAAGTTCGGGATCATGTAAAGGCACGGGGCCCCTAGAAATGATCGGCATCAATCTCTCCGGTAGAACGATCTTGATCACGGGTGCTTTGGGTGCGATTGCAGAGCACATGGTGCGGAGACTTGCTGAAGCTGGCGCGACCTTGGCGCTCACCGATATTAAAACGGATGATGAAGCCAAGCGGCTGCTCAGTGCGTGGGGGATTCCGCCGTCGTCCTATCATTATTTTCCCGCCGATATCACGGATTCCAGCCAAGTAAATCGCGTTGTGGATGCGGCCTTCGACAGGTCACCGGGCCTGGACACTGTTATCGGCCATGCAGGCGGCTGCGGGTTACATCCTTTCGCCAGCACGTCAGAAGCCGACTTCGAGCGCATCTTCCGTTTCAATTTCTTTGCGCAAACGTACTTGGCGCGCGCGGTGCTCGCGCAATGGATGCGGCGAAAAATCGCGGGCCACCTGATTTTTACATCTTCCTACGTGGCGCGCATGCCGCACACCCAGATTTCGTCATACGCCGCAGCAAAAGCGGCGCTGGAGAATTTCGCTCGCAGCCTCGCGCTCGAATACGCATTGACGGGCATTCGCGTGAACCTGGTTTCGCCCGGCAACGTCGCGGCAGGCAGTTCGCTAAAGGTCTTTGACGAGGATCCCGCCTACCGGGAATTTGTCCTGCGCGTTTCGCTGGGCAGAAGGAACAGTCCCGAATCCATCGCCGACGCATTTGTTTTTTTGTGCTCGCCGTTGGCCAGCGAAATCAACGGACAAATACTCAGCCCCGACTACGGCGGGGGTATCGGGAACCGCCTATGAAGATCGGCCTCGGCCTCTACCGCCACATGCTCACGCGTGATTACTACGATTTCGCCCGGCAAGCGGGCTGCACAGACGTTGTCGTGCACCTGGTTGACTACTTCAAGAAGGGTACGACGAACCCGCGGGACAACCAGCCCACCGGATCCAAATACGAACCATGGGGCTTCGCCGGCGATCCCGAAAAACTTTGGACCGTTCAAGAACTCAAGACCCTGCGAGCTGAAATTGAAGACGCCGGGCTGGTCCTGGCCGCGATTGAGAATATCGATCCCGCACATTGGCACGATATTCTTCTCGACGGTCCGCAGCGTCCGCAACAGATTGAAAAAGTAAAAACCCTGATTCGACATTTGGGCGAAGCAGGTATTCCCGTACTCGGCTACAACTTTAGTTTAGCGGGTGTTTGCGGCCGCGTGACCGCCCCGCTCGGCCGCGGCCACGCCATAACCCTTGGCATGGACGGCCCCGCTGAAGACGTGCCCATCCCGAACGGGATGATCTGGAATATGATTTACGATCCCAACGCGCCCGCCGGAACCTTGCCCGCGATTACGCACGAAGAACTCTGGCGTCGACTGCAAAGATTTCTGGAAGAAGTTGTTCCCGTCGCCGAGAAGGCAGGCGTGCAGCTCGCCGCGCATCCTGACGATCCGCCCATGCCGACAATGCGCCAGCAGCCGCGACTGGTCTACCAGCCTCAGATGTATCAAAAGTTGATCGATCTCGCGCCCAGCCGCAGCAACGCCCTGGAGCTTTGCGTGGGAACGATTGCCGAGATGACGGAGGGGAATGTCTACGACGCCGTGGACCAATACAGCAAGCAAGGCAAGATTGCGTATATTCATCTGCGCAACGTCGTCGGCAAAGTACCGCACTATCGCGAAACTTTTATTGATGAAGGCGATGTAGACATGATTCGCATTCTCTCGATTCTTCACCGCAATCATTTTGATGGCGTGCTGGTCCCCGACCACACGCCGCAAATGAAATGCTCGGCACCGTGGCATGCTGGAATGGCGCACACTCTTGGCTTCATGTTGGCCGCTAAGGCCTTCATCGAATCTCCGCTAGGCCACGCCGGCGGCCGGGAGGCTGCAATTCGTGGCGGAAATTAGTTTGGACGCTCCTCTCAATTCCGCGCACTCGCGGGGCCCCCTCATCATTGCGGCAACAGTTTCCACCCTCGGCGGTTTGCTTTTTGGTTACGACAACATCGTCATCAGCGGCGCCATCGGATCCTTAAGCCAATTGTTTCACCTCGATGCCGCCGGAATTGGCTGGGCCGCCGCGTGCGCGCTGGTGGGATGCATCGTCGGCTGCGCCGGTGCTGGCACCGTCGCGGACTATCTAGGCAAGAAAAAGGGCCTCGCGCTTTGTGCGATGTGTTTCGCGGTTTCTTCCGTGGGCATGCTCTTCGCCGCGGATCTTCATCAGTTTGTTTTGTGGCGGCTGATCGGCGGAGTGGGAATCGGCGCGGCGTCCGTAATTGCTCCGAACTACATCGCGGAAATCGCTCCCACGCGAGTTCGCGGCCGTTGCGTGACTCTCTACCAGTTGGGAATCGTGGTTGGAATCCTTGCTGCCGTTTTCATGAACATGCTGATTCAACGCATGGGCGATGAGGCGTGGAACGTCTCCGTGGGTTGGCGTTGGATGTTTTTCGCCGGCGTCGTGCCTGCGATTCTGTTTGGACTGATGATCCTGCCGGCCGTCGAGAGTCCCCGCTGGTTAATGAAGATGGGCCGAAGGGAGCAGGCGGTAGCCGTATTGACGAAAATAAATGGCGCAGAAGCCGCGTTGCGCGAAGCGGCGGAAATTGAGAAATTCGCTCTCGACGGAAGAAGGCCACATCTCGGAGCTGTTCACTACGTTCCGGCGCCCCTTGCTGCTCGGTATTATGCTTGCGGGATTGCAACAGATCAGCGGGATCACTCCGGTATTTTCCTTCTTGCCCGAGATTTTTCGCGCCGCCGGAACCGCTACAAGCGATGCATTTTTCCAGTCTGTTCTGGTTAGCCTGATCAACCTTTTGTTTACACTTCTAGCCCTGTGGCTCGTCGATCGCGCCGGCCGCAAGACTCTGATCATTGCAGGTACTGCCGTTCAGTTCGTATCCTTTGCGCTGGTCGGCTGGTTCTACCACATTCACGGCAGCGGTGTGGCAGTGTTAATCCTGGTGATGAGCTTTGTGGCAGGCCACGCGTTTGGCAACGGCGTCGCTTGCTGGGTTATTATTTCGGAGATTTATCCCACCAAGGTTCGCGGACGTGGCATGTCAATCGCGACCACTGCACTTTGGTTAGTGGGATACCTCGGCAACCAGCTATTTCCCCTCATGCAAAAAAATTGGGGATCGGATGGAACGTTCTGGTGCTTCAGCGCCGGCGCATTGCTGACGGCGATTCTGGTCGGGTGGCTGGTTCCGGAAACCAAAGGCCGATCACTTGAACAGATCACCAAGCTGTGGACCACGGACAAATCCACCACCGCGGCCTGAAAGAGCTACAATTCTGCGGCACTGCGCGGATGGATATGATCGCGCAGGCGTTGTATGACACTGGTTCATCAGCCCGTGAGCGCTTTCGCCAGTAGCACCGGCTGAGAAAGGTCCATCATGAAACGACGCGAATTTCTTGGCATCGTCGGCGTGGGAGCATTCCACAAACTCGCACTACCGAAATTCGGCGCAGCGCAGCAGAGCACTGCATCAGCCATCGCTGCCGGAGTGCCATCGATTCCTTCTGGCGAGCAGGCAGGCGAATCGAAGCCGTACGGTTCGGGCCATTTTGGCGAATGGATTACCGATCAGTTCGGCCTGCCCGCATATCGGTACACTTGCAACCAGGTCACCGACCCGAAAGCAGTTACTCCCGTGCACAAGCAATGGCGTGGTCCCACCGACCACACACACCAGGTCGGAAACGATCGCGTGATCGCCGCAGTCTCAAACTTCGGATATGTCCAGGTTCGTCAGGACGAGGGCTCACCGAAATTCCTGAACGATTATTCTCCGGAACACGCCCACTTCGGGGCTGGAATCGGCTTCCTCACCGATGGAGAGCAAGTTCTCAGCACCTATTATCCCGGTCACGGCGAATCCTTCGAAAGAATCATGGGCGAAGGCTATTTTCGGAAAACCGTAAGAGGGCAAAAGTATGCAATCGATCAGGTGATTTATGCTCCGTTTGGCGATGATCCCGTCTTGATTTCAGCTGTGACCGTCACGAACCACGACAATCAGGAAGCGAATCTTCGCTGGGTCGAATACTGGGGCTGCCACAACTATCAATTCTCGTACCGTTCGTGGATGCAAGCGGAGGTGTTCCATACCGCGAATGGCGCGGAGCTGCGTCGTCAATTCGGCGCCCGCTTTGCGCACGAGTTTCGCACCATGCCAAATCGTGCAGGGCTGATCGAAACGCAGAAATTTCTGGGTCGAACACCAGAAGAGACGCAGTTGTGGGAAAAAGTTCAAGCCTCGCTGAAGAAGGATCCCTCCGGCTTTTTTGGCGGACCTGTTCCCGATCTCGCATCCAGAGCGGCGATGGAAGATCTCAATCCTCCGAGCACTTTTCTTGTCTCGCTCGATGCCCCCGCGGACGGATTTGCCACCGACGCCTCGGCCTTCTTCGGGAGCGGTGGCGTTGATCACCCTGCCGGACTTTCGATCAAACTCAACAACGATGCGAGTTCCACGGGCCCTGCAAGCGCAATGTTGCTCGAGCGCCATCTGAGCCTGCGCCCGCAGGAAAGCCGAACTCTCTTTTTCCTGTACGGGTATTTGCCGCAGGGATTCGAGATTGACGCGTTGGTGGCGAAGTACTCGGCTGATCCCGCGGGATTGTTGTCGCGCTCCAGCGCTGCCTGGAAAGCGGACGGCGTCCGATTCAGCACGCCGGCGGAGCCGTGGGCGGAGAGAGAAACGTCCTGGCACAACTATTATCTTCGCAGCAATCTCACATACGACAGCTTCTTCCGCGAACATATCATTTCGCAAGGCCACGTGTATCAGTACGTCATAGGATTTCAGGGCGCGGCGCGCGATCCGCTGCAACACACCCTGCCCTTTATCTTCAGCAAACCGGAAACTGCCCGCGCAGTCATTCGCTACACGTTGAAAGAGATACAAGCGGATGGATCAATTCCTTACGGCATCGTGGGAAGCGGGGTGCCAATGCCCGCCATTTTCCATCCCAGCGACCAGGAAATGTGGTTGTTGTGGACGGCGAGCGAATACGTACTGGCCACACGCGACAAAAGCTTTCTCGACGAAAAGATTCCCATCTATCCGCGCCAAGTGGCAAGCTCCACGGACCCGACGGTCCGCGACCTGCTGCAACGTTCTTACATCCACCTCACTCAAGATATCGGAGTGGGGAAGCACGGACTCATGCGGCTCTCCAACGGCGATTGGAACGACGATGTCGTCGTCCTCCGCTCGGCGACAGCATCGCAGGCCGGATCCGGTGAAGGTGAAGTCCGTCAGCAAGCCGAAAGCGTCCTCAACGCCGCGATGGCCAGCTACGTCCTCGACTACTACGCGCGGCTGCTCGCTTACGCCGGAGACACGAAGACCGCGGAGCAAGCGCGTGCCAAGGCCGAAGCCCAACGCGTAGCCGTTCGTGCGTGCTGGCAAGGGCAGTGGTTCCGTAGAGCGTGGCTGGGCCCGCAGCTCGGCTGGCTCGGCGAAGACCACGTATGGCTGGAGCCGCAACCCTGGTCAATCATTGGCGGAGCAGCCACACCTGAACAGCGCGCGACGCTGGTCGCTTCTCTGAACGAACTGGTACGCAAGCCCTCGCCGATCGGCGCTCTCCTGCAGAGTAAAGCCGATCCCAGCATGACGAGTGCAGTGGGCACATTGACCAACGGAGGAATCTGGCCCTCCATCAATGGAACGCTAATCTGGGCGCTGGCTCTTGTAAACGGTGCGCAAGCCTGGGATGAGTGGAAGAAGAACTGCCTCGCGCTGCACGCGGAGGCTTACCCGGACATCTGGTACGGCACATGGAGTGGCCCCGACACCTACAATTCGGTGCTGTCAAAATATCCCGGCCAGACGATGTTCATAGAGCACTCGGCGGACGATCACAGTGAGCACCCTGCAATGGGTCTCAACTGGACAGACTATCCGGTGATGAATATGCATCCACATGCTTGGCCGCTCTACAGCGCGGCGAAATTGCTGGGTCTGGCGTTTCAGGAAAAAGGCGTCAGCTTTCAGCCGACTCTTCCGCTGGCCGAGTATGAATTCACTTCTCCGCTACTGGGTTTCAAGAAGTCCAAGGATGGCTACAGCGGCTGGTACGCACCTTCGGTGGCTGGACGCTGGGATTTTGAGATTCAGCTCCCGGAATCGGAGGCGGCTGGATTGCGCCAAGTAAAGCTCAATGGTCAGACGGAGCAGTTGTCCAATTCAGCGCAAGGGTTCCGGTTTTCCGGAGAGAGTAAACCCGGCGCGCCGCTGCGCTGGGAAATCAGTTGAACTAGAGTCCATCGCCTAGCAAGTAGGCTGGACGTCCGCAGGAATTCGCGGCCGGCTATCCCGTGACGGCCCATCCCGCGTCTGCCCGAATTACTTCGCCGGTCATGGGAATGGATTCGTCGCTCAGAAGAAACACCGCGATCCGCGCGATTTCCTCGGCCTCCACAAAATCACCCTTCACGGGCTGCTTGTGCGCGATGAAGGAACGAATTTTCTCGTTCGCCTGGGCGCGAGCACTCATCGGCGTGCGCACCAACCCCGGCGCAATCACATTGATCCGAATTCCCAGCGGCGCATAGTAAGAGGCGGCCGCCAGACTCATAGATTCGATCGCGCCCTTGCTCGCTGCATAGGCATGCGTCGCGAAAAATTCACGTTCAGGAAAGCGTGCCAGCACACTGCCGGTATTGAGAATCGTGCCTTTGCAAGACGCGTCGAGCCAGTGTCGGAGCACCTCGCGGCAGACGTGAAAAGTTCCGGCCGCGTGAATGTTCATCATGGCCTGCCATCCCTCTGGAGTGCATTCATGCAAGGGACCATCGCCCAGCGAACGCCCGCTGATGCCAGCAACGTTAAACACAGCGTCAACCGCGCCGAACTTCTGTATGCACGCCGCCACCGCTTCCTGTACCTCTCGGTAATCGGCCACATCCGCCACCGCGTAAGCTGAATCCGGAATGTCTTTGCACAGATCCCGACATTCGCTTTCGCGGTTTCCGATGATAAAAACTCGGCTGCCTCGGCCCGCCGCCAGCCGGGCCGTAGCCGCAGCGATTCCGGACGATCCGGTGATTAGCAGAGTGTGCGTCATTTAGGACCGCGCGGTCATTCGTAGAGATGCCGAAGGCTTGTTCGGTAGGCTTCGTAAAACGATTCGAGTTGATCCTCCGCGCTCTGGTTCCCGACGAACTGATGACTGGGAAGCAGCACGGGTTTGTGTTTTCTTTCCAGCAGCAGGCGCGCCGTTTCGCAGCGGAGCATGTTGATGATCATCGCCCCCGTGACGGTAGAGACGGGGCCGGTGCGCCAGTCCAGACCGTCCAACTCCACCACGCAATCGCCCGGAGGGCAGCCGTTGTCGATAATGATGTCGGCGAAGTCGATCAGCTTCTTACCGGAGGAATGGGCCGGCTTGGACTGCTCGCAATGGGCCCGGGAAACAATGGCGACGACAGGAAGCCCTCGCTTCTGCGCACCCCGAGCCATTTCCACCGGCACGGGCCTGATTCCACTGGTGGAAATCACGATGAACGCGTCGTGCGGGCCAAAGTGGAAGCCGTTCAGAATTTGCTCGGAATAGCCCTCGTATTTTTCCAAATAGAGCGGAGGGCGAAGACCGTTTGTGCCGACGATGGCGGAATGATTGGAGAGAGACTGCTCCACGAGGGCGACAAATCCCACGAAGCAGCCCTGTCGTGGTGTCATCTCTTCGCACATCATGCGGGAATGCCCGCAGCCGAAGAGAAACACCAGCCCACCTTTCGCGATGCGATCAGCGAAAAGCCGGGAAGCCTCCTGAATCGGGCCCATTTGGGTTGCTTTTACTTGATTGAGTAAGCCAACAACGGAGTCGAAGTACGTTACGGCAGCGTTCTCGGTGCCCTTGGAGGTTTCAGTCATTGGGGTTGATTCTGTCATTATGCACAATGATGCGATAATATCGCAAATCAATGACCGAAAAACTTCGAACAGAACAGATCCCGTTAGAGGAAATCTACGCCATCGGATTGGATGTTGGAGGCACGAACCTGAAAGGCGGGCTCGTGGACGGGACCGGAAAATTGCGCGTCGCGCTGTCCGAAGCTACGCCGCGATCCGTAGATGGTTTTCAGAAGGTGGCAGAGTCGTTTATCGCCAGGCTTAGTCCGAATGTTTCCGTCCGGGCCATTGGAATAGGTTGCAAGGGCGTTGTGGACACCAATACCACGCTGTTGGTGCGCTCGCCGGGCGATCTGAAGCATCTGGAAGGTCATGTCTTGCGCGACGTGCTGAGCGCAAGCGCCGCCGGTAAGTCCATCTATGCCGATAACGACGCGCGCACGGCGCTGATTGCCGAGTGGCTCTGGGGAGCCGCCAAGGGATGCCAAAACGTCCTGATGATGACGCTGGGAACCGGCGTCGGCGGGGGAATGTTGATGCAAGGCCAGATCATGCGGGGTGCGCATGGCGTGGCCGGTCACGTGGGCCACATGACCATCGATCCACACGGGCCGCTGTGCATCTGCGGAAATTACGGTTGCTTGGAAACGATCTTTTCCGCTCGGTCCATTGAAGCAGAAGCGTATTCCACGAGGCACCGGCGCGTTGGTTCGGTGCTCACCGATCGCAGCGAGGCTTCCGATTGTTCGCAAGTGTTTCAGGATGCCGCGGCATCCGACGAAGCCGCGCAGTGGATCATCAACCGCGCCACCCTGTATCTAGGCGCGGCTATCGCCAGCCTGGTCCACTTGGTCGATCCGGAGTTGATTATTTTGGGCGGACAAATAGCCGAGTCGGGTCCGCAATTGCTCGATCCGCTGCGCGAACAGCTGCGCAGCAGGACGCGTTTCCTGATTGGCCGCGATATTCCCATCGTGTTCCCGCGCGTGCCGTCGCATACGGGAGTAATCGGTGCCGCCGGCTTGGCGCTGTTAGAGACCGGCGCGCTGCGGGGCTGATATGGATGTGTTTCCCACGCAGAGCGGCGAAAGCATCCACTTTGATGTCGTAGTGGCTGGATCCGGATCGGCCGGAGCCACCGCGGCGATTGCGGCTGCGCGGACCGGTGCGAAAACCCTTCTCGTTGAGCGATTCGGCTTCCTGGGCGGCACCAGCACCGCGGTACTCGACACTTTTTACGGCTTCTACACTCCAGGTTCACGCTCTCTCAAAGTAGTCGGCGGCATCGCCGACGATGTGATTGCAGGTCTCCGCGCCTACGGAGCTTGCATGGAACGCCCCAACACCTATGGCGCGGGCACTGGAATCACCTACAACTCCGAATATTTGAAAATGGTGTGGGAGCGATTGGTGCAAGACGCGGGCGCAGCGATCTTGCTGTATGCCTGGATACAGGACGCGTCGCTTTCAGGACAAAAAATTCAATCGCTCACCGTCGCCACCAAGCAGGGCCTGCGAAAAGTGATTGGAGATTATTTTGTGGATGCCACCGGAGACGCCGACCTGTGCTACTTCGCTGGTGCTCCCTGCGAATTGGCCGGCGAACACGAACCCGCCCAAATGCTCACCACCACATTCAAGGTGGCAAACGTGGACGTGGCCCTCCGAAAGACCCTGTCGAAGAAGGAATTTCACCAGCGCATGGCGGCAGCCG
The DNA here is from genome assembly GCA_963748395.1 of uncultured Acidobacteriota bacterium. Lineage (GTDB taxonomy): Bacteria > Acidobacteriota > Terriglobia > Acidiferrales > UBA7541 > Palsa-295. The sequence continues at coordinate 35,998 of CAVVIP010000005.1, forward strand.
CTGAGTCCGCCCGATTCAATCTGCCGCGCCGCGAAGGCAGCGATCACATCACACCCGTGAAAGGGATGATGGCTACTAACATGACGCGCGTGCAATCATTCGAATCATCCGACGGACGATTCCGCAACGCCACGGATCCGGATCTGCTGACCAGCGCCGAAATCGAAGGCCGCCGGCAGGCCCTGGAATATTTGCGGTTCCTCAAAAGCGAAATTCCCGGATACGCCGAATCTGAACTGATCGCCTTCGGAACGCAAATTGGAATCCGCGAGACGCGGCGGGTGCGTGGAGAGTACCGCCTGACGCGGGAGGATGTGCTGAGCGCGCGCCAGTTCGACGACCAGATCGGCCTCTGCGGCGCGCCGATCGAAGATCACCACGCGGGCAGCGATACGGAATGGCAATACCTTCCGGATGGACAATCCGTCGGCATTCCGTTTCGTTCACTCATCCCTCAAAAAGTAGAGAACCTCCTGGTAGCTGGTCGCTGCTTCTCGGCGACCCACGATGCTCATGCCAGCGTCCGCTCCATGGCCCAATGCATGGCGATGGGCCAAGCTGCGGGAACCGCAGCGGCGCTGTGCTCTACGAACCACCGAGCGCCTCGTGACCTCGATTTCCGCCTGCTGGAAGAACGTCTGCAGAAAACCGGAGCGGTTCTTCACAGCCAATAAACATGCCATTCCTGCGCACAGTTCTCGGAGATATCGAGGCAAGTCAGGCTGGCATTTGCTACGCACACGAACACCTCATTATCGATCCCTCGTTCACCACTTATTGCTATCCCGATTTCTTGCTGGATTCAGTCGAACGCGCTTGCGTTGATGTCGCGGAGTTCCATGCGGCCGGTGGCCGAACGCTCATCGATTCCATGCCCTGCGGTGGGGGCCGCAACGCGATAAAGCTCGCTGAGTTATGTCGCATCACGGGTGTGAATATTGTTTGTCCCACCGGACTTCATCTCGCGAAATACTACGCGCCAGGACATTGGGGAGAGCGGCTCAACGCCGAACAACTGGCAAAACTTTTCGTTGCCGATATAGAACAGGGCATCGATTCCGCTGATTACAATGGACCGGAAATTTCACGCACCCCGTACAAAGCGGGAGTAGTGAAAGTAGCCACTGGAACGAGCTCTCCCAGCGAGCGTGAGCGCAAGGCTTTCCAAGCTGCGGCCATGGCTCATCGGCAGACCGGAGCGCCGATTCTCACTCACACCGAGCAAGGCGCGGGCGCCTTGGAACAGGTACGGCTGTTCGAGGAATTCGGCGTGCCGCTCCAGCACGTAGTGATCTCACACACCGACCGCGCCCCAGATTGCGTCTACCACAAAGAGATTCTTTCGACAGGCGTCATTCTGGAGTACGATTCCGCGTTTCGCTGGGGCCCGGAAGCGGGCAATCCTACTTTGGATCTGGTCGTCGCAATGGTGGCTGAAGGGTTCGGCGAACAGATTGTGCTTGGCATGGACGCCGCTCGCCGAAAATACTGGAAAGCATACGGTGGAACGCCCGGGTTGGCGTTTTTGCTGCGTGAATTCGTGCCGCGATTGATCAAAGCAGGTTTGACCAGTGCGGACATCGAGAAAATATTTGTGAGCAATCCCGCAAGCTGTTACGCGTTCACTTCGTCTCCCGCGAACAAAAGGACAGGCGCACTCCATGCATGAGGCCACTCTCGGCTTGCTTATGATCATCGTCGCCGGCGTGATGAACGGAAGCTTCGCCGTACCCATGAAACTGACGCACCGCTGGCAATGGGAGCACACCTGGCTGATGTGGACGATCTATGGCCTGTTCATTTTCCCGCCGCTGCTCACGTTCCTCACGATTCCCAATACGCTGTTGGTTTATCGAGAGAGCGGACTGGGCGTGGTCGCGGCGGTGGCAGCATGCGGCGCGGGATGGGGAATCTCCGTGGTATTTATCGGTCTCGCGGTTGAAGCTGTGGGCGTGGCCGTCTCCTTTTCGATCATGCTGGGACTTTCCGCGGCGCTCGGCAGTCTGATTCCACTCGTTTTTTTCCATTCGGACAAGATTGGCACTCCGGCGGGCATGAGCGTCCTCGCCGGGCTCGCGCTGGTGCTGATTGGAGTGGCCACCTGCGCCGTCGCCGGAAAGCGTCGTGAAATGGCTTTAGGAGCTGGCGCGCCACGGAAAACGTCGATCGCCATGGGCCTCACCTTTTGCGTTTTGGGCGGCATCGGTTCCGGCCTGGTGAACCTCGGTTTGGTTTTCGGCGCCCCGATCCTCAAGGCAGCGGAAATGCATGGCGCGTCTCGCGTCAACACTCCGAATGCGGCGTTTCTTCCGTTGATGCTCGCCGGCGGTATTCCCAGCTTGATCTATTGCAGTTATCTGATTTTTAAAAACAAGAACGTGCTTCAATTTGGCGCGGCCCACACGGCGCACCACTGGTTCCTCACCGCGCTGATGGCTTTCTTGTGGTTTGCCAGCACAATTCTATACGGCGCTGCTACGACAAATCTGGGCCAGTTGGGCGCCGTATTCGGATGGCCGCTGTTCATGTCCGTGATTGTCATCACCGCGGCCGCGTGGGGTTTGATTACCGGCGAATGGAAGGGAAGCGGTTCACAGCCGCGAATCGTCATGGCGATCGGCGTGGGGATTCTGGTTGTCGCGATATTCGTACTTTCGTTCGCTGGGCGGGGAGTGTAGCGACGCGAAATTTCTTCAGTTAATTTCCAGCTTCGCGCCTGCGATCGGCTTTCAGCGCCGTGCTATGCCAGCGCTCTCCGCAACGCAAAATGTTATAAGGCTGCCCGATGCTATCGCAGGCTTTCGCAAAATCCTGCGGGTCCGCTGTGTTAAACGCAAACATATCGTAATGACACGGAATCACGGTACGCGCCGCGATTTGCTTCCCCAATTGAGCAGCTTCTGCCGCATTCAAATTGCCTGCCACACGGCGTTCTGGCGCGCGGCCGTTGATTGGCAGCAGGGCCACATCCACCTTGTGCAGATTCAGTACCTCTGCCATGCCGTCGTACAGCAGGGTGTCACCGCTGTGATAGATCGTCCACGGGCCGCATCGGACGATATACCCTACAAATTCCGGTCCCAATTCATCATGCTTCGCCGGAACGGCCTCGATCCGAAAAGGTCCGGCATCAGTAATGTGGCCAATCTCCACCCCGACCGGAATCGACGGCTCAATCCCCAGCCGCTCCGCGACGAATTTCCGGTTTGCCTCCGCCACAATCAGCACGATTCCTTTATTAACGCGCAACAACGGCCCCAGCGTTTCCGCGTCGAGATGGTCGGTATGATTGTGGCTGGATGTAACTACATCGATAAAATCCAGCGTCGCAGGATCCACCGCGCGCGCCGTCATTCGTACATGGGGCTTGTCGGTACTCGCGTATTTCTTCGTCAGCGAATCGGATAAGTACGGGTCGAGCAGCAAATGCCGGCCGCGCCACTGCAACACAAAGCCGCTCTGCCCCAGCCACCATAGGCGGAAATGCCCATCGTCGCGGTTGGCTGCCTTGATATCGGCAAGCAGCGCTGCGTCTTTCAGCAGAGGTTCAATCACGCGAGCCCCAATTCTTGCCGCACGAGTTTCACGCCGTCCACCATGGACTTGAGTTTTCGGCGCGACGCCCAGCGCGCCGTTTGGCTGAGCCCGCAATCCGGGGCAAAGGCCAGTCGCTCGGCCGGCGCGAACTGCAAACATCGTCGTACACGCGCCGCGACATCCTCTGGCGTCTCGATGTAATAACTCTTCACGTCGATGATTCCTACCCCGACGCTCATGCGCTTCGCGATGCTTTCGATTACCTCAATCTCCGCGAACTCCCGGCTGGCCATTTCCAGGTGCATTTCATCCACGTGCACGTCCAGGAACGCCGGAAACAGACAAGCGTATTTTCGAGGAGCCACCGCCCGGCCCTTGAAGTTGCCGAAGCACAAGTGCGTTGACAGCCGGCAACGGCCGCGCACGGTATCTACTGTTTCATTGAACAAGGTCACGAACCGGCGTGGGTCCTCGCGATGCCCGTAGCAGCTCATCGAGGGTTCATCAACACAGATTTCCCGGCAGCCCTCGGCCACCAGCGCCTCCAGCTCTCGCCGGACGATGGGGATAAGCGCCTGCGTGATCGCGAACCTGTCCGGATAGTTTTTGTTGGGTGTGAGCCGCCCGCTGAGAGTGTACGGGCCGGGCACGCTAGCTTTCAGCGTCACTCCCGCTGGAGCAATGCGTTTCAGGCGTCGAAACTCCTCCACCACACCCAGGCCACGCGGGGCCCCCAACTCGCCTGTCACTTCATGTTTCCCGCGCTGGTCGTGCCCCGGAGGCCCAAACCTGCGCTTCGGCAGCGGTTCGGATGCAATGCCCGTCAAGAACCCATAAAACGAGAGATTAAAATCCAGGCGAGTCTGTTCACCGTCGGTGATTTCGTCCAAACCTGCATCCATCTGATCCTTCACAGCAACAGCGACTGCATCGTCCAGCATCTCGCTCAGATCATCGGCGCCGAATGCGTCGAGGTGGCCGGAAGCAAATTCCAACCAGGCTGGAAAAGGGTAGCTGCCTATAACCGTGGTTCGAAGAGCGCGTGGCATCGATTACCTCAAGGGGGTCGCACAACTGTACTTTTTGCGCCACAAGCATAGTAAAGGGCCACGCATGTTTGGCAACAACTTTTCCACCCGGCTCGCTGAACGTCATGTTCGCGAATGGCAGCGGCGCAAACCATGCCATTCGTGCCCGCGCTAGGCGCTTGCACGTGACTTCTGCTAACCTTGCGTGGCCCCACAGGAGCCCATTTCACCTCGAATGAACCGTATTTCACGACGTGATTTCCTCGAAGCGTTCGCCGCCATGGGCCTCGCGTTGCCCGTGACTTCCGCATTATTTGACGTAAAGCATCCCCGCGGCCTGGATTTCAACCATGTAAATTCGCCCACGCCTCAGAAGTACCTGATCGAGACCATGGGTGGTGGAGTGGCGCTCCTCGATTACAACAACGACGGCTTGCTCGACATTTTTCTGGTCAATAGCGGCAAGCTTTCAAATCCCATGCACCCGCCGGAGACCTTCGACCGCCACGATCCGCGCAACTGGAATCGCCTTTACCGCCAGAATCCGGACGGCAGCTTCACGGACGTCACCAAAGAAGCCGGGCTGGCGAATGCGGGTGACGGCAATTACGGCATGGGCGTCGCGGTGGGAGATTACGACAACGACGGCTTTCCCGACCTCTACGTGACAAATTACGGAAAAAATACCCTGTACCACAATAATGGCGACGGCACTTTTACTGACGTCACCGCCAAAGCAGGCGTGGAGGCCGGAGGCTGGAGCTGTTCCGCGGGCTTCTTCGATTACGACAATGACGGCCACCTCGACCTGTTCGTCACTCGCTACATGCTCTGGGACACGCAGCACAGCAAGATTTGCGGCGGTGAGTGGCAAACGTATTGTCCGCCCGCCGAATTCCCCTCCACCACGAGTATCCTCTATCGCAATCGCGGCGATGGCACCTTCGAAGACGTCAGTCAGCGTTCCGGCATCGCAGCGCTCAAAGGGCGAGCGCTCGGAGTCTGTTTCGCGGACTACGATGACGATGGGTTTACCGATATTTTCGTGTCGAACGACGGCATGCGCCAGTTTCTCTTCCACAATAATGGCGACGGTACGTTTACCGAACGCGCTCAGGAAGCCGGCACGGCGTTCACCGCCGATGGCAAGCCTCTCTCCGGCATGGGCACTGTATTTCAAGACTATGACAATGATGGGCGCCCGGACATACTAGTCACCGTGCTGCCCCGCGAGGTCTACGCGCTCTTTCACAATGACGGCAACGGCTCCTTCAGCTACCGCAGTTTGCAAGCTGGCTTGGGATTGCTCTCGGCGGCAAGCTCCGGTTGGGGCGTGGGCTTCGAGGATTTTGACAACGACGGCTGGAAGGATTTGTTCGTCGCGCAGAGCCACGTGCTGGACAACGTGGAAGAGATTGACCACATGCTGCACTACAAAGAGCCTCCACTATTAGCGCTCAATCACAAGGGACGCTTCGAGCGCGCTGATTCAGGAATCACGTCCGCGATTGCCGGCCGCGGAGCCGCGTTCGGCGATTTGAATAACGACGGCTGCATGGATGTTGTCGTCACTTCGCTCGGCGGAGCGCCCTTGGTGCTTTTGAATCATGGCGGCACTGGGCATTGGCTCTCCATCTCCTTGCGCGGCACGCGCAGCAACCGCGACGGGCTGGGTGCGCGCGTGCAGGTCAACGGTCAGACGCGATTCGCGACGACCTCAGGCAGCTACATTTCGGCCAGCGACAAGCGCTTGCACTTCGGTCTCGGCAGCGCTGAAGTTGCCAAAGTCGAAATTCGCTGGCCTTCCGGCGCCCATCAGGTCCTGGAAGCTGTCAAAGTCGATCAGTTTCTCGAAGTTCGCGAGCCGGAGAAATCATGAGCGGCGCATTCCTCTCACCGATTCTCTCAATGATCTTCGCGCTGCAGGCCGCGCCCTCGCCGGCTCTCCAACACCTGCACGCCGGACTGGAAGCAGAAAAGAACGGACAACTGGATGCAGCCGCGGCCGAACTTCAGAAAGCCACTGAGCTCGACCCCACGCTAGCCGTCGCGTTCGTTGACCTCGGCGGCGTCTACATCGAAAAACGCGATTATGCGGCCGCCATTCCACCTTTGAAGCGCGCCGTCGAGCTCAGCCCAAGTCTGGAGGATGGCCACCGCTTGTTGGGATACGCGCTGTTGGCGCAAGGGTACGCTAGCGAAGCAATTCCGCATCTGGAGAAGGGCCACGCCGAGGATGCCCTGGGTATCGCTCTGCTCGAAGCGGGGAAACTTCAGGAAGCTGTGCCAGTGCTTCAAAAAGCCCTGACTCAAAATCCCAATGATCCCGACCTTTTGTATTACTATGGCCGGGCGGCCGGTCTGCTTTCCAAACAGGTTTTTGACGATCTCGAAGCTCGCTTCCCGGATTCCGTGCGCGCCCATCAGATGATGGCGCAGGATTATGCCGCGCTGCGGGACGCTCCGAACGCGGAGCGGGAATATCTCGAAGCCATTCGTTTGCGCCCGCAGACGGCGCGCCTGCATCTGGAACTCGGCGGACTTTACGCCCGCGCACAAGAATGGGACAAGGCTGCGGAGCAATTTAGGCTGGAAACCCAGCTTCAGCCGGGGAGCCCGGAAGCCTTTTACCGCCTGGGAGAAGCACTGGTGCAGCTGGGGCAATTTCACGAAGCGCGCGAGGCGCTCGTTCAATCAGACAAGCTGAAAGCGGACATGCCGGAAACGCTCTACCAACTTGGTAAAGCAGCAGCTTTGGATGGAGATGACGCTCTAGCCCAAAAGTCCTGGATACACCTGCTGCGCGTCGAGAAAAATACTGACCTTGCCGCGCAAGCGCATTTTGGCTTGGCTGGCATTTATCGCAAGCAAGGAAAGACCGCGGACGCGGAGCGCGAAATGGAAGAATTTCGTAAATTGCAGGGCAACGCACCCCAAACGAGCGATTCACCGAAATAGCTAGCACGCAAGTAAGAGCCGAAGGAGACAGACGATGATATCTGCACGCACGAACGCAACGCGGTCGCAACGCGCAATCGGCGTAACCTTGTTCCTGTTTTTTGTTGTGATCACCGCGGCTCTGGTTTCTTCCGCTACTTCGGCTCCCAACGACGTCGAGCAGCGCGTCGAGGCGATTCTCAGCAAAATGACGCTCGACCAGAAGATTGACATGCTCGGCGGCCTGGACGATTTTTACATTCGCGCGTATCCCGAGCTTGGTTTGCCTCGCTTGCGCATGGCCGACGGCCCCATAGGCGTTCGTCACGGCGGCCCGGCCACCACATTGGCTGGCGGCATTTCCCTGGCCGCTTCCTGGGATCCCGCGCTCGCGGCGGAAGAGGGCACCCAGATCGCCCGTGACGCCCGCGCGAAGGGCGTGCACTTCATGCTCGGACCGGCCTTCAACATCTATCGCGCGCCGATGAATGGCCGCAACTTCGAGTACATGGGCGAAGATCCGTATCTCGCCGGCCAAATCGCGGTGGGATATATCCAGGGAATGCAAAGCCAAGGTGTGAGCGCCACGGCAAAACATTTCATGGGCAACAATTCCGAGTTCGATCGCCACAACACCGATTCCATCATTGACGAGCGCACCATGCGCGAAATCTATCTTCCTGCATTCGAAGCATCTGTAAAACTGGGGCATGTGCGCTCCGTGATGGATTCCTACAACCTGACGAACGGCAGCCACATGACTCAGAACGGCTACCTGAATAATGACGTCTTGAAGAAGGAGTGGGGTTTCGATGGCATCCTCATGTCCGACTGGACGTCCACCTACGACGCCGTGGGAGCCGCCAATGGCGGTTTAGACCTCGAAATGCCTTCGGGAAAATTCTTGAATCGCGAGAAGTTGCTCCCCGCAATCAAGCAGGGAACAGTCACCGTTGCGACTATCGACGACAAAGTTCGCCGCATTCTGCGCGTCGAAATCCAGTTCGGATGGCTCGACCACGAACAGACCGATCTGACGGTCTCGCGTTACAACCGCGAAGGCGATCAGGTGGCGCTGCAATCCGCGCGCGAAGCCGCCGTGTTGCTGAAGAACGAGGGAAATTTGTTGCCGCTCAAGAAAGATGCGGTCAAATCCATTCTGGTCGTCGGCCCCGACGCTTATCCCGCCGTGCCGGTGGGCGGCGGCAGTGCTCGCGTGGTGCCGTTTGAAGCCGTGAGCTTTCTGCGAGGCATCAGCGACTACGTCGGAAACGGCGCGCAGGTTTTTTACAGTCCGGGCATTCCCACCGTCAGCGAAATGTCGGCGGCCACGTCTTTTTCGACGGCTGCGTCGGGCGGCGCTGCGGGATTAAAAGCGGAGCATTTCACCAACGAAGATTTGCGGGGGAAGCCATTCCTCACGCGCACCGATGAACACATTGATTTCGGACCGCCGAGCCGCAAGAGCTTGCCCGCTGAGGCAGCGTCTTCTCGATGGACTGGTTACTACACGCCCAGCGCCGCCGGCACCTTCGATATTTTCGTTACCTCCACGGGAGAAGACGGCGGCTACTACCGAGCCTATGTTGACGACAAGATTGTGCTCGACGATTGGACGGTTTCCAAGGAACTGCTCGGCATCGCGACACTCTCCTTCGACGCCAAGCCCCACAAAATTGTGCTCGAACATCACGGAGAATCCAGATGGCTGGGCGGGCACCTGCACATGGGAATCACACAGCATGGTACATACGTGCTTCCGGGCGCGAAGAAGCTTGCAGCGAAAGCGGACGTCGTCGTAGTCGCAGCGGGCTTCGATCCGGAATCCGAAAGCGAAGGCGCCGACCGCACCTTCCGTCTCCCTCCGGGGCAAAATGAACTGATCCAGGACATGTCTGCCGCCAATAAGAACACCATCGTCCTGATTACTTCCGGCGGCAACGTGGACATGACTGAATGGATTGACCGCGTTCCGGCGCTTCTCGAAACTTGGTATCCAGGGCAGGAAGGCGGCAAAGCTGCCGCGGAAATTCTTTTCGGTGATGTGAATCCATCGGGCCGCCTGCCGGCGACTTTTGAACGCCGCTGGGAAGATAACCCGGCTCACGACAGCTACTACCCGCCGGCGGGAACCACTCGTGTCGTTTACAAGGAAGGCCTGTTCGTGGGCTATCGCGGCTACGAGAAAAATGGCACCAAGCCGTTGTTTCCGTTCGGCTATGGGCTTTCCTACACCTCGTTCAAATATGGCAATCTCACCGTGAAGCCCGCAGATCCCAACGCGAAGCGCGACGGGTTCTCCGCGCCGATGTTTCAAGTTGCATTCGACGTCACCAATACCGGTGCGCGTGAAGGTACCGACGTCGCTCAGATCTATGTGGCGGAAGCACACCCGAAAGTTCCCAGGCCCGCCAAGGAATTGAAAGGATTCGCGCGGATCGATCTGAAACCGGGAGAGACAAAAACAGCGACGGTGGCTCTGGATGGCCGCGCTTTTTCCTACTACGACGTGGACGCGAAGCGGTGGCGTGCGAATCCGGGCGAATTCCAAATTCTGGTGGGACGTTCGAGCCAGGACATCCAGCTCCACAGCAGCGTCACGCTGTCGCCAGACGCGGCAGCGTCGGCAAACAACAAGTAGTTCTCAGCGTGTGAATATGTTGCCGCGCGTCAGTGCATCGTCGGAGAAGCTGTAAACGCGTCAGTCAGCGATATTACTTGCATTGAGCTCTTCAGCTGATCGAGCGACACTGTCGAAGGCGTCTTGAGTTTCACGGTGACCGTCTCGCCCGGCAGCAGGTCGAAATAGTTGTCCGCAGTCTGCACGTCCAGATCACCGAACGATAGATAGACGCTGCGCGCAAGCGCGGACGAACGCAGCGTCACCGCATACGTTCCGTTCGAACTCCCGAGCGTCGTCTCGATGTGCGCAGGCGTCGGCAGATCCAGATTGTGCATGGTGTCGAAGAAAATCAGATTGCGCGACACATTTTGTCCGCCAACCGCCAGATCGAATACCAGAAAGCTCTTCTTCGGATCGGCATTCGCCAGCAGCTCCTTCTCATCCAGCGTGAAATACACCGCGCTGGATTGCGCGGGCACCTGCGCATCCTGTGTTTTCTCCATCAGCACTTTCCCGGAAAAATCCAGCAATCGCGTGTGAATCTGGCCGCTTAGCGGCTGCAGTTTGTCGGACACCACGTAGACATCCACCTTCCCGTCGTGCGCGAAGGGCGAAACGATCACGTCATCGTAAAACCGGCGCGCGTAATATTGCAGCGCCTTCCAGCGGCCGTAATAATCGATACTCGCCCAGGAAGCCACCGGCCAGCAATCATTCAGCTGCCAGTAAAGCGAGCCCATCGTATTCGGCATCTGCCGCCGCAAGTGCTCCGCGCCCACCTTGATGGCCTCCGCCTGCAATACCTGGCTCATGTACACGAATGAAGCGAAATCTTTAGGCTCCGGATACCAGCGCAGCATATAGCTCAGGATCCGCTCGTTGCCGCCGTGATTTTTCTGGTGGTCCTGCATCGTTGCGGAGTGGATGTCCATGTCGCCGGGCTGTGCAAATGTGCGAATTGTGCGCATCTCCGGGAAAGATTGAAATCCATACTCGGACATGAAGCGCGGAAATTGTTTCGTGTACATTTCGATCGGCGCTAATGCGTGCCACACCTGCCAATAGTGCATATCGCCGTTGGTTTGGCCGTCAGGAGGGTCTTCGAAATTCGCACTCGGCGAGCTGCCCCAATACGGCACCGGCTCTGCGTACTGTGCAACGACGCCCGCAAGAATCCCATGGAACAGCACCACGTAATCCGTCCACACTTTTTCGCGGTCGGTCGGAGAAACCGATGCCTGGAAAATTTTCCGGTCGTCCCAATGCACCCAGCCCGTCTCGATTTCGTTATTGCCGCACCACAGCACGATGCTGGGGTGATCGCGCAGGCGCTGTACCTGCTGAATGGCCTCTTGCTTCACATTGTCCTGAAAATCCGCGCCGCCCGGAACCATGTCGCCGCCGAAAATAAACTCCTGCCACACCATGATTCCAAGCTCATCGCAGATATCGTAAAAATCATCCGACTCGTAATATCCGCCGCCCCACTCGCGCACCATATTCATATGCGCGTCGCGCGCCGCTTCCAGAATCTGGCGGTGAATTTCCGGCGTCACACGGTTCGGAAAACTGTCGAACGGAATCACGTCCGCGCCCTTGGCGAAGATCGGAATTCCGTTCACCACGAATGCGAAACTCTTGCCCGTTTTGGTCACTTCCCGGCGCAACTCGATCGATCGCAATCCCGTTTTCAACGATATTTCAGCGGCAACGTCGCGCCCCGTGCGCACCGCAGCCGCAAAACGATAGCGGTCCTGCGCCCCATAGCCAAGCGGATACCACAGCTTTGGATTCGCCACATGAATCGGCACGCTCACATGATTCAGCCCCGGCTCCAATTGCACGCTCTGCCGAATCGGCGTGCCAGCCGTGCCACCGAGCTCCCCGTAAGTGATCTCCACGCTCGCCGGCGTGCTGCGGCTCGCTTCTATTTCGACCTCGACCGCCAGCGCCGCGAACTCCTTGCTGACTCTCTGCTGCTGCACGTGAAAATTCTCGATGCGCAGCGCGTCCCAGGTCTCCACGCGAATCGGTTGCCAGATTCCCTCCGTCACGTAGCGCGGTCCCCAATCCCAGCCATATTGATAAGGCGCCTTGCGCGTGTACGGTGCGGTCGCGATGTTTTCCTCGTTTCCCGTATTATTCGTGGTGACCGACGGCAAAATGTAGGGAAGCGCCTTCACTTTGGGAATCATCGATTCAATCGGAGAATGAAACACTACGCGCAGGGTGTTCGGTCCGGTCTTCAATAAAGTTTTCGCCGGCACGCGCCAGCGTCGGAACATATTGTCGCTGTGCAGCACGGCCTGGTCGTTCACATAAACGTCTGCGTAAGTGTCCAGCCCGTCGAACACCAGGTCCACGTGTTCGTGCGACATCGTCGCGGCATCGGCTTGGAACGTGGTCCGGTACTCCCAATCGGTCAGGCCGATCCACTGCAAACGCTTGTCGTTGTCCTGATAAAACGGATCAGGGATCAAGCCATCCCGCAGCAGGTCAGTTTGCACCACGCCCGGTACTTGCGCTGGGTGCCAGTCCTTCAGCTCCGCGCGATCCGTGTTGCTGACCGCGCGAAACTCCCACTTCGCGTCGAGCACCCGCGACGCGGCTTGCCCGGCAACTTGCGCGGGAATCGTTAAAATCAGGAAGGCCAATGCAGCTGTCCAGCGAAATAACCGTAGTGGTAGAGGCAAGTTTGTGCCACCTCAAGTAGAATGTCGCGTTGGGATCGCCGTTCCGGCGCGGTTAGAGAATAGATAATGATGTTTAGTGACGCAAGCACTTTCAGTTCTGGGCGAGCCTGAATCGCCTGAGGAGACTGCCTCTTGGAAGATCGTCCGAAAACCGCGGCGCCCCTGAAAGTTGCGCTGCTTGGCTATGGATTTGCCAGCAAGACGTTTCACGCCCCGTTGCTCACTCACGTCCCCGGACTGCGCCTCACTCACATCGTTTCCAGCGATAGCGCCAAGGTCAAGAAGGATTACGACGTGACCGTTCTTTCGAAACCGGAGGATGCCTTCGCTCTCCCGGAAATTGATTTGATCGTGCTCGCCACGCCCAATCTCACGCACTTCGATCTGGCCCACAAAGCGCTCACTGCGGGCAAGCACGTGGTTGTGGACAAGCCCTTCACCAACACGGTCGCCGAAGCGGCGGAACTGATCACCTTGGCGCGGAGCCGCCGCCGATTGCTCTCCATCTTTCAAAGTCGGCGATGGGACGCGGATTTTCTCACTCTGCGCAAGCTGCTCGCCGATGGCGTGCTCGGCGAAGTCGCTCATTTCGAATCTCACTACGATCGCTACCGTCCTGAACCCCGCCAGCGCTGGCGCGAACTTCCGGGCCCAGGCAGCGGGATTTGGTTCGATCTTGGCTCGCATCTTGTGGACCAGGCGTTGCAATTATTCGGTCTCCCCGAAGCGGTCTATGCGGACCTCGAGAAGCAGCGCCCGCTCGGCCAGGCCGTTGACTATTTCCACGTCATACTCCGCTACGGCCGCCGCCGTGTGATTCTGCACGGCGCGTCACTCGTCGTTGCGGAGACTCCCCGATTCACAGTTCATGGCGCGCTCGGAAGCTTCACAAAATTCGGAATGGACCCGCAGGAAGAAGCGTTCAAGCGCGGCGACATTCCAGGCAGCCCGGGATGGGGCGAGGATCCGAACATGGGAACGCTGATCACCAAGAAAGGCGACGGCTTCGAGAAGCGGCAAGTTCCCAATATTCCCGGGAGCTATCTCGCCTACTACGAAGGAATTCGCGACGCGATTGCCCTTGGCGCGCCCAATCCGGTGGCTCCTGAAGATGGCCTCGCGGTGATCAACGTGATTGAAACCGGAATCAAGAGCTCAGCAGCGCGCGCCGAATTGCCGTTCACCCAGATCAAATTATGAAGATGTGAATTTGTTATGATTTGTCGCGGATGATGGCTCGCGCCGACCGTCCGCGACGGGACACCGATCGATCTCACATTCTCCAAATGGACATTCCATGACCATTGATCAAGATCTCGAAAAAATCGCGCTGCAGGAAAAACGACTGCAATTTAAACATTTCGATTCCACGGTGGCCTGGGCCGTAGGAAGCGCGCTCAAGGCCGCGGCCGAAAAAAGTGGCGTCGCGGTGGCCATCGACGTCCAGCTCAACGGGCATGCACTATTTTCGTACGCCATGCCCGGCACCACCCCGGACAATTGGGACTGGATTCGCCGTAAACGCAACGTCGTCCAGCGCTATCACCGCAGCTCATACGCCATCGGTTTGACGCATCAGCGCGCTCAGACCACTTTGCAGGCGAAAACAGGCCTCGATCTAAAAGACTACGCTCCACACGGCGGGTGCTTTCCGATTTTCCTCGCGGGCTCGGGATGCGTCGGCACGATCACCGTCTCCGGGCTGCCGCAGCGCGAGGATCACAATCTGGTCGTTGCCGTGCTTCAGGACTACTTGCATCTGGCCGGCGAAGATCTAGCGCTGGAAGCCTCCGCGGCATCTTGATCGCACCATCTCGTCGCACATTCAGCCCGTCTGATCAATTTCAGCCAGCCGTGCGGCGCAATCGCATTTGACGAACGCGCGTCGCTGATTCAACATGAAACGGGAGACCATGGATGCCCGCCGACATTCACAGTCCAGCCGGTAAGCCTCCGGAAATCCGCGCGGTGATCCTGGATTACGGCGAGGTCCTCTGCCATATCCCCTCGATGGAAACCATCGAGCGCCTCGCCCATATATTCCAAATGGATCCACAAACTTTTCTTCCCATTTATCTGGAGACCCGCGCGCCGTACGACCGCGGCGACTTGCTTCCCGGCGAATACTGGCAAAAATTCGCGGCGCAGGCCGGCGTGGAAGTCACCGCGGACGCGATCGCACAAGCGCGCCAGCTGGACCTTGAGCTGTGGAGCCAGATCAATCACGCGATGATCGCCTGGGTCCAGCAACTTCATTCCGCAGGGTTCAAGACGGCGATTCTATCGAACATGCCCACCGACATGGCCACGCACGTGCGCAACACCTATGCGTGGATCAGCCATTTCGACCACCACATCTTTTCCGGCGAAGTGCGTAGCATCAAGCCCGAACCGGCGATTTACCGGCATTGCATTGACGCATTGGGCGTGCAGCCATCCGAAGCGCTGTTCATTGACGACCGTGATATAAATCTCCAGCAGGCGCGCGCATCCGGAATTCGCGGAATTCGTTTCCAGTCGGTCGAGCAGCTTCGCGAAGAACTGCAAGCGCTCGGCTTCCCGATTTTGCCGCGGTCGTCCGAGCCGCAAGGCCCATCGGCGTAGTCGCTCATACACGGGTTTAACAATTCCGCGCCGCGATTATCGCGAATGAAAAATGTATCCACTCCCCCCGTTTGTTCATCCAACCGTGTGGCGGCTTTCAGTTCCGTTCGACGCCCCCGGCCAATTTCAAGCTCGACCCTGAACAAAGGAGGAACGACATGGCTAGTCAACCCCAGGTCAGTTTAGTCCCACCCTTCACACGTGAAACGGCCGCGCAAAAAGTGCGAAAAGCCGAAGACGGCTGGAATTCGCGCGATCCGCAAAAGGTCGCGCTGGTCTATACGGTGGACAGCCGCTGGCGCAACCGCGCGGAATTCGTCAACGGCCGCGACGAAATCATTCAGTTCCTGACGCGCAAATGGAATCGCGAGATGGAGTATCGCCTGATCAAGGAGCTTTGGGCATTCGACGGCGCAAGGATTGCCGTGCGCTTCGCCTACGAATCGCACGACGATTCCGGACAGTGGTATCGCTCTTATGGCAATGAAAACTGGGAGTTCGACGCCGCAGGCCTCATGCATCATCGCTATGCATGCATTAACGATCTGCCCATTAAGCCGTCCGAGCGCCTCTTTCACTGGCCTCTCGGACCGCGCCCCGCGGATCATCCCGGGCTCAGCGATCTGGGTCTGTAAATCCGGCCGGCATCCTGCGTGGCGATTATTTCTTGGCTGAAATATCCGGCGTCTTGGTTTCGTTTGCCGCGATCTCTGCGCGGAATTTTGCCGCCTGCTCCGGCTGCTTCATTCCGTCGTACTCTTCCACCAGGTCCTTGCGCGCGTTCTTCAGCCAGCTCACTTTTGGATCCATCTGCGCCCTGAGAATGTCGTAGCCCGTGTGAGTTTCGCTTTCCGCCTCCGCATAGCGTTGCTGGCGCAACAGAGTTCGGCCCAGCTTGATTCGCGCGATGCCGGTGTTGATGTGCGTCGCCGATTGCGATTCGATATAAATCGGAATCGCCTGCCGGTAGAGTTTCTCCGCGCGGGTCCATTGCTTTTGCGCCGTGTATACACTGGCCAGATTGGAAAGCGCGGTGGCGTATAGGTAGTGCTGCTCGCCATAATCCGTCCGATATATGTCCGCCATCCGCTCGAAGTACTGCTCCGCCGCGTCGTATTTGTTTTCCTGCAACGCCACGGATCCGAGCTCGTTGAGCGTGGATGCAACCGACGGGTGCACTTTCCCAAACGTACGTTCCTTGATCGCCAGCGACTGCTGCAACAGATCCGATGCTTCGGCGTAGCGTTTCTGATAAACCAGCGACCGTGCGAGCAGAGTCAAATCGGTCGCCGTCTCGGGATTGTCCTTCCCGTACCACGCCTGCACGATGTCCAACGCCTGTCGGTCATATTGTTCCGCTTCGGCGTAATGCCCGCGGTCTAGCCGGATGGCGCCTAAATTGATCAATACATCGGCCACTCGCGGGTGACGCTCGCCGTACATCTGTTTGTACATCGCCAGCAGGCGCTCGTTGATCTCTTCGGACTTCTCATAATGGCCCGCATAAAAATGCGCGTTGGCCAGTTCGTATAAGCTGTCCGCAAGCTCGGCCGGCTCCGCCCCGGGAGCCGAGTAAATTTGTACCGTCTGCTCGAGCACCGCGATGGACTGATCGTACTCGCCGCGGTCTTCCAGCACTCCTCCCAGCTCGAGCATCGCCTTCGCCACGGCAGGGTCGTTCGGCGGTAAGTGGCGCCTGTCCCTGTCCAGCGCCTGCCGGATCAGCTTTTCAGCCTCGTCATACTTCGCTTCTGCGTCTCGCAGCGACCCCAGTGCCAACAAGCCTTTCGCTGTCTCGGGGCTGTCCGGACCGTAAAGCGCTTCCCGCTTCGCCAGCGCGGATTCCAGCAACCGGTCCGCCTGCTCGAGCTTGCCCAATTTCTGGTAAAGCCCTCCCAGCGTCTCGAAAAGTTCCGCCTGCACCGCGGGCTCGGCGTCCAGGCTGCGGGCTTCCTGCACGCCGCGATCGAGCAGCGTCACCACACGCAAATCATCCGCCGGGCCGGCAGACGGGTCTCCTCCCTGAAACAGATTCAGCATGAACCGTTGAATGCGTTGCGTTCGCGCCGCTTGAGCCACGGCGGCATTGCGCGCTCTCGTCAACCTCACGGTGTAGAAAATCACCAGGCCCACGACGATCGCAAATACTGCGGCGGCCGCGGAAACCACCTGCCAATTCCGGCGGACGAACTTGCCCAGCGAGTAGTGCCATGTATCGGGCCGCGCCTCCAGCGGCTCGCCTTTCAAATAATGATCTACGTCGCGGATCAGCGCTTCCACCGACTGGTACCGGCGCAGCGGATCCTTGCGCATCGCGGTAAGGCAGAGCACGTTCAAATCGGCCCAAGCCGCTCTGCTCGCGGCCACCGCCATTCCGTTCGTTCCTGCCGATGCGGCCTCTTTCTCCGCAACATCCGACGGCCTCTCCGCTTCTTGCTCGGTCAATAACTTTTCGGCTTGCGCTGGCGTGCGCTTGGTTAAATCGAATGGCAGGCGTCCGGCAAGCAACTCATACAGAACCACTCCCAGGGAATAAACGTCGCTTTGTATCCCCACCTGTTCGCCGCGGATCTGTTCCGGCGCGGCGTAGGCTGGCGTCATCAGGCGCAAACCGGTGATGGTTTGATCCACCAACTCGCCCAGATTTTCCAGGTGCTTGGCAATCCCGAAATCCAGCAGCCGCACGCTCCCGTCCCGTTTCACCAGAATGTTGGAAGGTTTCAGGTCGCGGTGAATCACGGCGTGTTGATGCGCGTACAACACCGCTTCGCAAACTTCGCGGAATAATCGCAATCGTTCCGGGATCGAGCACTTCTGCGCTTTGCAATACTCCGTGAGCGGAACGCCTTCCACGTATTCCATCACGAAGAACGGCGTCCCATCCGGGGAAGTGTCCGCATCGTACAGCCGCGCGATAGAGGGGTGATTCAGCTGTGCCAGGGTGCGTTGCTCGGCGTTGAATCGCTCGCGGCGTGCCGGCGAGACCCATGCGTCGCGCAGAATCTTAATGGCGACCTCGTTGCCAAGATCCTCGCGCTCCGCAAGGTAAACCACGCCCATGCCGCCCTCGCCTAGCGCCTGTTTAATCCGGTACGGTCCGAATTCCTTGAAGGGGAGTGAGCCTGAAGTCGAATCATCCAAAATCTGTGACGCGACTGTCGCCACGTCGCCGTCCAGCATTGATCCCCCGCGCGCGTCTTCCTCCAGCAGGACCAATACCTCGCTCACCAGCGCGGCGTCATCGCCGCATTGTGCTTCCAGATAACTGCGCTGCTCCGACGCTGGCATGTCGGCGGCTTCGTGAAATAGAGATTGGACCCTCTGCCAGCGGGTGCTGTCCATCGTTGCTCTCCACCCGAAAAGAAAGGAAGACGGCCTGCCGTTCGGCCGTTACGCTTTGCGCAGCTCGTGGGTTAGCCAGGCCTTAGCGGCTCGCCAATCGCGAAGCACAGTAGCTTCGGATACGTTCAGGAGCGCTGCCGTCTCCGGCACGTCGAGTCCCCCGAAGAAGCGGCTTTCCACCATCACCGCCTGTCGCGGATTCATGCGCGCCAGCGCGTCCAGTGCGGTGTTCAGCGCCAGAAGCTCGTTTTCGCCGGAGGGTTTCTCCTGAAACGCTTCATCGAAAGTAACGGTAATCTTTGCGCCGCCGCCGCGCTTTCCGGAGTTCCGTCGTCGCGCGGCCTCCACCAGCAGCTGCCGCATCGCACGGGCTGCGATGCGTTTGAAATGCAGCCGTGACGTCGCGGCCACATCTGGCGATTTCGCCAGCTTCAGCCATGCTTCATTTACCAGTGCGGTTGGGCTCAGGGTAGCGCTGGGGTCGCCGCGCCGCACGCTCGAAGCCAGCCTGCGCAGCTCTTCATACGTGAGGCTGAACAGTTGGTCCAGCGCTTCTCGCTTCGCGTCGGGCACTTCGGTACGCTCGGGTCCGAATTCGCGGGCCCTGTGAGAAGACTTCGCCGCCGTGACGGTTTTTCTTTCGCTTTCGCGCATTGCGTAGTGCAGGGCCATTCCGGGGAACCCGTGCCGGGTCGCTCCAGGTTCCGTCTAGGCACGAAACTGTAGCATCGTAGGCAGCGTGCGGCAACGGGTGGCGCTTGCATCGGCAGTCGGAGATCGTGCGCACCGCGGGCTGCCCACTTTTCAAATTGCAATAAGCGTGATTCCTGCTCAGGAGACTTCCATGAACTGTTCATCAATCCGATATGCGCTTCTCGTTTTCGTTCTGGCCTCAGCAACTTTCGCAGCCGGCTGCGGCGGCGGCGCCGAAGGCAAGTACCGCGATCCCAGCGGCACCATCAACGCCGAATTCAAGGACGGTAAGGCCTACGTCGCCCTCGGCGCGTACGCGGTTGACGGCACATACAAAGTGGAGGGCGATAAGATTATCGCCCGCGGCGACTTCGGTCCGATGCTCCCCAGCCCTTTGGTCTTTACCATTAACAAAGACGGCTCGATTGACGGCCCCCGCAACAGCATGGTTCCCAGGCTCGAAAAAGTGAAGTGACAGTCGCGAACCTCCGCGCGAAGTTTCGCGAAGAGAGGAAGCCTACGATGAGAACTCATCGCGTCGCGTCACTCATCGCATTTGCGCTGGCGATGCTCCTCGGCTCCTCAGGTTGTGGCCATTCCAGCTCAGCCGGCTCAAATGAGGAAATTCCCGGCCTCACCAGCGCGGATCGCGCGGCGCAAGCCGCCGCCATGGAGGAACTCCAGCGCCACTGGCGCAAAGGTCCCGACGGCTGGACGACTGCCATCGTTTCCGGCAGTCCCTACGCGCCCGACCATTTCCTCCGGCAGTGCCGCGCCCTGACGATAAAAGAAATCGAGCCGCAGGATCTAAGCGAGTCGGACAAACTGAACGGGTTTCGATGGGTCGGGAGCGCGAACTTTCAGCCTACCTCTTGTCGCGAGGGAGGAGGGCAGCCTGGCATGGTCCTGGACGGCATGTCCAACGTGGTCGTCAACAAACAGGGTGGCCGATGGAGCCAGTGGGTGGACTTTACTCCCGGGCCGCTGCATTTCGCGCAGCAGAAGGGACGCTGGCAATTCAACTGGGACTCTACTTATCTGCGCGGAACGCTTCCCGGACCACAGGATTTTGCAAACGCGGGAGTGCAGTAGGCGAATCAAAGCGCCGGATGGAACTGGCTTGCGGCTGATTCCTGCCGCAATCGTGATTTCTTGGTGACTACTCAGTCGCCTTAGCCGCCAGTGCATCAGCCACCGCAATATTCGGCAACAAATCTTGCGGTATTCCGTGCCGCTGCTGCAGATATGCCGGACTGTTGTAGGAAGCCCACACTTTTCCCTGGCCATCTTCCCAAACCAGAATCTTTAGCGGCAGGTCAATTGCCGCGCTCGGCGCCGCCAGCATGATCGGTGTGCCACCCTTGGGATTCCCGAAAATCAGCAGCTTGGTCGGACGCATTTTCATCCCAGCCTTCTCGGCCTCGCCGCTGTGGTCCACCAGAGCGAACAGCGTCACTCCCCTCGCTTGCAGGATTCCCTTTAGCTTTTCCACTGTTTGATCCACCGAATGGTTGCTGGCCTTATTGATGATCCCGTTGTCCGCAATGGGTGCCATGGATGTCATGTGTGCCTCCTCGTTCTTCCTGAAATTGTTCCCGGAAATGTTTTCGCTCGTTGCATGGTCCGAACCGTGCACTGACATCAGATAGATCATCATCGCCACCCCGACCAATCCCAGGAACACCGCGATCGCAATCGCCGGCGCCGCGGGGCGAGGTCGCACCATACCGCCGCGATCCAGGTCCCGGACCAATCTTGCATGCTGCCATCCCGCAAATAAATTCACGACTACTCCTGCTGCGATCAGCGCCGTGCCAAACCACAGTGAGAGGCCATACGATTGCCCCGTAAAAGTCTTCTCGACAGCCTGGAGTTGTTGCAGGAAAAGTCCGAATCGCGCCACTACGAACCCGAAGCCCATCAACGCCAGACCCGTGCGAATCCACGCGAGCAGGGTGCGCTCCGCAGCAAGGTAATCGGCCAAAGCGGCTTTCGGTTTGCTCTCTGTCGGACCACCCATCTCGCCGCCTCCCGTCGCGAACCTTCCGCCCAGTACGCACCCGCGAATCTTGCGTCATCGCTACCGGCGCAAGCGGGATTATATTCTCCCCGCCACACAGCGCCCTGCAACTTGTTTTCGGGCGAAGCGGTATCCCGCGCCCGTGTGGGCTCATCTAATTCTGAACGCTCCGGCATTTGTGATTTTTTGGAACGCCAAGCGAAGGCTAGGACAAAAGGAGCCGCCAAATGACCACCAAGCTCGTCGAAGTCCAGCGCTTTAGTGTGATTTCCGCCAAGCCCTTCAAAGACGTTCTCGCGAAGCTCGACGCAGCCATTGGCCATCCCAACATGGCCGCATTTCGCAACGACCTGACAGCGACGAAAACGTACGCGGAGCTGCAGGAGGTCATTCAAAAGGCGACGGGAACGTCAAGCTTAATGGAGTTTGTCCGCTTCGACCTAGGCGAGGTTCTGCGCAGAAAACTCGGCGAGCGCGCGTCGAAGAGTGTACGTCTCGTTGTCGGCAACCCGCTCATCATGGCGCAGATGGTGGAACATGTGCCCGATGCCGGTTCGTATGCGCCCGTGACGATCCTGGTGGATGAGCGCCCCGACGGCGTGCATCTCTCTTACGACAAGATGGCCAGCTTTCTCGCACCGTACGGAAATCCACAAGCCAGCCAGGTCGCGCAAGACTTAGACGCGAAGGTCGAGGCCCTGCTGACCTCGACCGTCGCCTGATCGCATCCGGAAAAGCTTTCGTTAGTGATTTTCACCCGAACAGCACTTCTCGTCCGTGCTCTTCGGCTGAGAATAAATCCGCGTCGGATCTACCAGCTGGCCGTCAACGTACTTGTCGTGGTGCCGCACCCATGCCATCGAGTACGCCAGCCCCTCTTCGTCGCGTCCCTTCGGCGCCATGTCCAGCCAGTTGTACGCCCCAATTAATATGTCCAGCCCGCGACCGAAGCTGGAATACGTGTGGAAGATGTTTCCGGCCTCATCCTTATAGAACGCGCTCGCCCCGGGCGCTTCTTCGCTCGGAAATTTCTGCGTCACGTAGTTGTAGTACATCTGCCCGCTCGCTACCTCGTCCTTCGTGAACGATACGTTGTAGTCGCGATTGAATTCGCTCTCGTACGACGATACCCACTTGAACTGCCACCCCATCCGCTTTTTGAACGCCTCAATCTGCGCAAACGGAGCCCGCGAAACCACCAAGAGCTTCACGTCGCGCGCCGCCAGATGCGCCACGCTGCCGTCAAAATGATCTGCCAGCAACGAGCAGCTCGGGCAACCCTCCGTCCACCCCGGACCGAACATGAAGTGGTAAATCATCAGCTGGCTCTTGCCGCCGAAGAGATCGGCCAGGGTCTCTTTTCCGTTCGGCCCGTCAAATACGTATTCCTTCTTCACCTTTTCCCAAGGCAATTCCCGCCGCTGCCGGCTCAATTCGTCGCGCAGCCGCGTGAATTCCTTCTCATTGCACAGCAGCTCTGTTCGCGCTGCAATCCACTCTGCTGGCGACACTACTTTCGGTCCTTCCTGTTTGCTCACCGCCGTAGCCATGATCGTTTCTCCTCTTATTGAAGTTTTCCGAAATTATGCGAACGGGTTTTCGTCCGCGCTGGGTCCGTAAATCGAGGGCACCGGAACATCCAATAGCCGCAGGTACACGGAAAGCTGCCCGCGATGGTGATAGGTGTGATTCATCAGGATGGAGCGCAGGAACGCGATCCGCGGCACCTCCATCACCGGCTTCCCGTTTCTCACCAAGCGCCATGTGGACGCGAGCCTGGCGTCATCCATATTTTTCAGCCCAGTCCGCGCGCTCGCCATACTCTTGGAGAAGGTTTCCAGGACTTCCTGGCGGCTCTTGGCCTCCGGCTGCGTGAAGTTCGGAGCTTCAGCAGTGTCCTGCGAGGCCGCCGCGACGATCTGCCCTGGGCCGGACGCAATATGCAAAGCCAACTGCCCCAGCGAGAAAGATTTCGGGTGCGGTTTCCAAGTGAGTTTGTCGTCGGGAACTCGTTCCAGCACACGTTTGGTTGTCTGCGCTTCCTGATCAAATTCCATCAAGAGTGATTCTGCGAGGCTCATAGCTGCTCCTTTCCCTGCGTATCAGATTTGGCATTCACATCTTCACCACTTGGAGAATCGAACGAGCCCCTGTCGTTCGCTACATTCTTCGCATGCAACTTCTTCGCGGCCAGCGCCGTCAGCCCGCCTGTGGACATGAACCCCGTAATAATCAACGCGGCGCTCGCAATGCACGCTGGACACATACGCCACCTCCGTAGCAACAAGCACGCTTACTGCGGCCGCCGCTTCGCTTCGGCGTGTTTGCGCGCGCCATCATTCATGTACGTCCAACCCTTCACAGCTCCCTCGCGATGGTCGTCCGCAATCAGTCCGAACGCCAGGTGATGAAACTTGATCAGCGTTCCGCCTTCCTCCTCACTCAGCCGGTATTGCACGTTCGAGCTGACGGGATACGACATGAACAGCGGCCCGTAGAACTCCAAGCAGCGTGGGCCGCTTGATCGCCTGCACATGCCCCCACAGATGGCCGTTCTCGTCGCCCAGGTCGCGATACCAACGCCCGCCCGGCCATGGCTCCAGCTTCAGCGACATCGGCTTGCCGTCCGGTGTTTCATTCAGCGGTCCCAAATACTCCAGCAACGAGTCGAACGTTACCTGCAGCGACGCCCGCACGTGAATTTCCTGCGTGATGCTCAACGTCAAATCCTCAATCGTCCTATTCAACTTAATCGCCGTCGAAGTCATCGTTATCTCCTTTAATCAGAATTTGTCTTACCCGCGGCTGGAATCGCGCCTTGCCACGCACTGCTCTTCCGCTCTGCATGTTCCTTCACCCGATTCAATTGATGCTGCCAGTACCGCTCAAACGTGCTGGTCCACTCGTGCAACGGCCGGATCGCCTCCGCGTTCACTCGGTAGAGCATTCTGCGTCCCTCCCGGCGTACGTTTACCAAGCCGACGTCCAGCAACACCCGCAGATGTTTCGACACCGAAGGCTGCTCCATCTCCAGCGTCGCCACAATCTCGCCCACCGACCGCTCCTGCAGCGCCAGGTAGTTCAGGATCTCTCGCCGCCGCGGCTCGGCCACGGCGTTGAACGCGTCAGAAGTTGTAGCCGCTCGTGCCATGGGCCAACAATACATTCCTATATGGGAATATGTCAAGCTGTTTTTTTCGACTCCTGGTTTGCTAGGTGGAAGGGCAATTCTAATCATTCAAAGCCGCGCAGCTGCGACTCCGGCTAGCCACGCCATCACTTTCGCGCGGATGCGCATCTCAGAGCCCGTCGCGTGGCTGCCCGGTTGCCTTCAATGGCATCTTGGCGCTCGCAAGCGCCAGTGCCATAATCTAAACGTAGCCGCGAAAATGAGAGCCTCATGAAAGCCGCCGTTCTGAAATCGCAGCAGGAAGCGCCGACACAGCAATTAGAAATCGAAGAAGTTCCGCGCCCGCAGCTTGTACCTGGCCATCTGCTGCTTCGCGTCCTCGCCTGTGGCGTGTGCCGCACGGATCTGCACATCGTCGAGCGGGATCTACCTCCGCTTCGACCGCAACTGATTCCCGGTCACCAAATCGTCGGCGAAGTTATCGCAGGCGACAGCGCGGAATCGCCGGTGGGATCTCGCGTGGGAGTTTCTTGGATGGGCGGCGTGGATGGCGATTGCTGGTATTGCCGCCACAAGATGGAAAACCTGTGCGATCAGCCAACTTTTACGGGTTACACGGTAGACGGCGGCTATGCCGAATACGCTCTCGCGCGGACGGACTTTACATTCCCTCTACCCGGCGGCTTGGACGACACTCACGTCGCTCCGCTGCTCTGCGCCGGCATCATCGGTTTTCGCAGCTTGCGCGTCGCTGGCGTCGAACCCGGCGAAAGAGTCGGCCTTTTCGGGTTCGGATCGTCGGCAAGCCTCACCATCGCCGTTCTGCAGTCCTGGAAATGCGAAGTGTACGTTGCAACCCGTGGAGTGTACCGCCGCAAGCTAGCGGAATCGCTCGGCGCTACATGGGTAGGAAGCGAAAACGAAAAGCCGCCAGTCGAGCTCGATCGCGCCATCACCTTCGCCCCCAGCGGAGATGTGGTGGTTAGCGCTCTGGCATGCCTTCGCAAAGGTGGGGTGGTGGCGATCAACGCCATTCATCTGGATCACATGCCCCAATTTAATTACGACAAGCTTCTGTGGGGCGAGCGCGTAATCCGCAGCGTGGCCAATATGACTCGCGCTGATGCCCGTGATTTCCTGAAAATCGCCCGCGACATCGGCATTCGTCCGCAAGTCACCGTGTTCCCACTGGCCCAAGCCAACGAAGCCCTCCACGCCATCAAGCTCGAATCCATAAATGGCGCCGCAGTAATCGTTCCGTGAAATAGCGCTGCGTGACTCGCATCTCACATTTTTAACGGCTACCGCAAAGAAACTGCCGGCGATGGGGGGCACGTGACTTAGCCCGCGATCGCCGGCTGTTTTATTTTCGCGTTAATCTACTTCGCAACGACGAGCTGTCTCTGGAACCGTGATTCGTCCAGCGTCATGTCGCCCTGAACAAACGCATTGATGTTTGTTCCCTTCGGAATAGTGACGTCCTTGCCGTGCATCAGCAGAAACAGCGGAGCCGCAGGCCAGATCACTAGCGACGTCGCGACCATCGCTCCTACCATCGCGCCCGTGTGACCTCCTCCCTTCACGTCCTTCACCGCACGGAGCATCGCTTTTTCCCCGTCAGCCAGCCGGACTTTGTCGACGTTGAGGTCTAATTTCCCTGCGCGGCCCATGCGCTTCTTATGCTCCGCGTCCGTGATGGTTGCCCACGCCGTCGCTCCATGCGGAATCACCACAAGGCCGTTCACCGTAACATCGTCCACGACCTCGAACTCCACGGTTTCTCCTGTCACTGCGTCCGCCGAGGAGAGATTTTGCGACAAGACTAGGTGCACCGGCGTTCCATCTTCCAGCAGAATTCCAACTCCCGGAGCTGCGGGAGCCGCGGCAGCAGTCGGCGTTATCGAAGCTGCCGGAGTTTCCGCCGTAACAGAGACTGAGCTGTTAGTCCCCGCAGGCGGGTTCGGCACCGCGGCCGCTTGCGGAATCGGCCGGCATGCCTGCGTGCCGAATACTGATTCACCTTGATAAACGAATCCGCCGGAGTCGGCGACGTTCCGGCACATCCATTTCGACGGGTCCGGGCTTTGCGCACTCGCGATGCTGGAGAATGCCAGCAGGCAAGAAATTGCAGCGATCGTTTTCATCTCGTCCTCATATTCTTGATTTACAACGTTGGCGCAGGCTCTGAGCCCGCTGGACCGAATATGGAACGGCGCCCAAAAACCAACAATGGTACTTTTTCTAATTGGTTAATATACCGTTGTGAAACCGAGGGAGTTTCTTCGTGGGAGTCCCGGCAAAATCCGCCTGCAAACCTACTATAGTTGCTTGCCGCTACGCCGCTACAACTGCAACGACCCAATTGAGTTATCCAGCTCGCCTTCCCACCGCGCGATTACCGCGCACGCCAGGCAGTTCCCGATCACGTTTACCGCTGTGCGCGCCATGTCCATCAGCGCGTCAATCCCCAGAATAATGAAAATCGGCTCCGTGGGAAGGTGGAACGTCGCCGCCGTCGCCAGCAGCACCACCAACACGGCGCGCGGCACACCCGCCACTCCCTTGCTGGTCACCATCAGCGTAAACACCATGAATAGCTGCTGCAGCCAAGTCAGGTGAATTCCCGCCACCTGCGCCACAAAAATGGACGCCACCGCCAGATACAGTGTTGACCCATCCAGGTTGAAGCTGTATCCGGCCGGGATCACGAACGCCACGATGCGCCGCGGCACGCCGAACTCTTCCATCGATTCCATCGCGCGCGGCAACGCTGCTTCCGAAGTGCTCGTAGCAAAAGCGATCGTAGCCGGCTCGGCCACCGCGCGAACGAAACGCCCGAGCGGCAGCCGCGCCAACAGTGCAATGGGCAACAACACGGCCAGTAGGAAGAACAGCAGCGCGCCGTAACCCGTCAGCAGCAATTTCCCCAGCGGCAGCAGCACCGCGATTCCCATGTGCCCCACGGTGTACGCCATCGCTGCGCCCACCCCTACTGGCGCGAAATACATCACCAGATTCGTGAACGCGAACATCGTTGCGGTGAGGGATTCGCAAAAGCCAAGCATCGGCGCGCGCTTAGCCTCCGACAACCGCGCCAGCGCGATTCCGAAAAGGATCGAAAACACCGCGACCTGCAAAATCTGATTCTCCGCCACCGACTTCGCCAGATTCTCCGGAAAAATGTGCAGCAGAAAATCGTCCCAATGCAGCGGAGCCGCCACCGGCGCAGCCTCCGTCGCTGCCGCCACCGTCAACCCTTCTCCCGCGCGGCTGATGTTGATCGCAGCCAGCCCGATGAATAGCGCCAGCGTTGTCACAATCTCGAAATACACCAGGCTCTTCACCCCAATCCGTCCCACGCTCCGCAAATTGCCATGCCCCGCAATTCCCGTAACCAGCGTGCCGAAGATCAGCGGCGCCACGATCACTTTGATCAACCGCAGGAAAATATCGCTGAATACCCTCAAGTGTTCGGCAAATTGCGGCCGGTCCAGACCAATTTCTCCGCCCAGCAGCATCGCGAAAAAAATCCAGTAGGTCAGCGACGATCTGCGCCATCCACCCGCAGCAATCGCCGCCACGCCGGCCCATCGCGCCATTGCAAACCACGAATGCGGAACAAAGAAAAGCGGCAGCACCGCCCCCGCCACAAATAGCAACACTCCTATCGCCGTGACCGTGCGGGATGGGTTTGACGCCCGTGCAGGTTTTGAAGGTTCAGGCTGTGAGGCGGGCGGGGTGGCAGTGGTCATCAGTCGATCGCTGGCATGTTACTCAAATTCCCGAAAATCCGCGGTTTTGAAGCCGCTCGCGGCCCCTACTATACGATTAAAAAGACCGAAATTGCAGAGCACCCTTCTCCCCGGAGGTTCCCACTGGCATCTTGTCCGTAATCGAACAATCCACCTCTCGCATTCGCACAGACCGCCCGATGCGATGCCTTCACCCCCGCACTAAATCCCCTATCGTCACCAATTTGCACCACCATCACTTTGGCGCTTTGCGTGCCAATTCCCCAAAAGGATTCGTGTGAACGAACCCGGCGCTCGAATCGTATCAATGTCGTATCAATGGCGATGCCAGTGGCCGTGTTTCAGCCCGTATCTAGTTTAGGGAGAGCCTGAGCATGATGAACCTGCTGCGTGACACCCGTTTTGGATTCCGCCTGCTCGTGAAGAATCCCGGCTTCGCAGCCGTCGCCATTCTCGCTCTGGCTCTGGGCATCGGCGCCAACACCGCCATCTTCAGCGTCGTCTACGCCACGCTGCTCGCTCCGCTGCCCTATCCCAATCCCAACCAGCTCGTCGTCGTGCGCTCTACCGTCCATGGGAACAGAAACGTCTCTTCCGCCGGCGATTTCGTCGAATGGCAGCGCGAAAATTCCGTCTTTCAGTCCATGGGCACTGCCACCGACTCCAATTTCAATCTCTCCACCGGAGAGAAGCCCGAGCGCATCCGCGGCAGCTTCACCACTCCCGGATTTTTGGACAACCTGCTTGGCGAATCTCCTTTTCTCGGCCGCTATTTCGGTCCCGAAGAAGCCGTGGCCGGAAAAGATCACGTCGTCGTTCTTACCAATCAGATGTGGCGCGAACATTTCGGCAGCGACCCGCAAATCGTCGGCCGTGAAATCCACATGAACGGCGAAATCTACACCGTCATCGGAGTGCGTCCCCCAGGCCAAGCCGACCGCACCGACACCAAACTTTTTGTCCCACTGGTTTTCAAGCCCGAGCAGATCAACCACGATTTTCACTTCCTCGTAATCTTTGCGCGCATGAAGTCCGGCGTCACCCTCAAGCAAGCCAGCGCCGATATGGACGCAGTCACCCGCCACATCGCGGATGTTTATCCAAAATCGAATAAAGGTTGGGGCGCTTCCGTCGAGCCGCTGAAAAATGATTTCCTGGATCGCGACGTGCGCACCGCTCTCTGGCTCTTGCTCGGCGCCGTGGCTTTCGTTCTGCTGATCGCCTGCGCCAACATCGCGAATTTGCTGATGGCGCGCGCCACCACACGGCAGAAAGAAGTCGCCGTGCGCGCCTCCCTCGGCGCTTCCCGCCAACGTCTGTTCAGTCAGTTTCTCGCCGAAAGTATTGTGCTGGCATGTATGGGTGGCGCGCTGGGCATCGCCCTCGCTTGGGGCTTGCTCGACGTAATCATCGCCATCATGCCGCCGTTCACGCTTCCTCCAGAAGCCGATGTGCGCTTGAACATTCCGGTATTGCTCTTCACCGTCGCCGCCACACTGCTGGCCGGAGTTCTATTCGGCTGCGTCCCAGCCTGGCAGGCGGCAAGCATGAACCTGAACGAAGTCTTGAAAGAGGGCGGCAGATCCGCCGTCGGCGCCGGACGCCACGGTTTCCGCCGCGCGCTTGTCATCGCCGAATTTGCGCTGGCGCTCAGCCTCCTCGCCGGCGGTGGCCTCGCCATTCACAGTCTGTGGAATGTTGCGCACGTGGACCTCGGCTTCCGCACCGATCACATCCTCACCTTCCAGCTTCCCGTGCCGCAGGGTCACCTCACTGATCCGCAACAAATCACCAGTTTCTACCGTCAGCTCCTGGAACGAATTCAAGCTTTGCCCGGCGTCACCGCCGCCTCCGCCTCTGAAGGCATGCCCCTCGAAGGCGTGAATTTCGGCATGCCCTTCCAGATTGCCGGCAGACCCAACATCGAAGATCCCTCCGCGCGCCCCGGCTCCGGTTTCAGTATGGTCACTCCGCAATATTTCAAGACATTCGGCATGAGCATGGAACGCGGCCGCTCCTTCACCGACCAGGACGTAGCCGGCAGCGTACCCGTCGCCGTCGTCAACGAAGCCTTCGTCAAAAAACACCTATCTGGTGTTGACCCGCTCGCCCAGACCATCCTCGTCGAGCAATTAATTCCCGGCGTCACCAAACTCGGCCCGCCCATTCCCTGGCAAATTGTCGGCGTCTACCACGACGTTCGCAACGGCGGCCCGCGTGACAATGACTTCCCCGAAATGGACGTGCCCTTCGCCCAAAGTCCCTGGCCGCAGGCAGCCATCGGTGTCCGCGCCGCCATTGATCCTGCCACCTTGACTCGCAGCATCACCGAGATCGTTCAATCCATGGATCCGAATCTGCCGCTCTCGGAAGTCAAAACGATGGATCAGATCAAGGACGAATCGCTCGCCGGAGACCGCTTCACTGCGGCTTTATTCGGAGGTTTCGCCGTGGTCGCCTTGATTCTTGCGGCTCTGGGAATTTATGGCGTGATGTCTTTCGCGGTCGCGCAACGCACCCATGAAATCGGCCTGCGCATGGCTCTCGGTGCCGGACGCTTCAATGTGCTCAGTCTGATCCTGAAAGAAGGAATGCTCCTGGCCGGCGTCGGACTCTTGCTCGGTCTAGCAGGAGCCTACGGCGTCGGAAAAGCCATGCACAGTATTTTCTTCAACGTTGGCACGATTGATCTCGCTGCGTTCAGTGCCGTCGCAGCGGCTCTGCTCCTCGCCGCGCTCCTGGCCTGCTTCATCCCCGCTCACCGCGCCACTCTGGTAGATCCCATGCAGGCCCTGCGCGAGGAATGAAGCATCGCATCCATCACAACGCTTGTAGCTGACAGCCCGGCTACTCCTTACCCTTTTGCTGCGCCGTCGGAGGCAGCAGCCCGTTCAGCCGCAGATACATCGCGGCGCCGCTATAATGATCCGCGAAATCGTTGGTCAGCGCGATCATGGCGCCCGCCCGCGTCAATGTGAACGCGCCGCGCGTGAACACCACTTCACCCAGCTTCGAATCATCCACTTTAGCCAGAGTCTGCGTGCAAAAATCAAACGAAGACTTCAGCGCTCCCGTCAATTTATCTTTCGCATCCGTTTCTTTCAGCTCGTCCATCTTGGGCAATTCCACGCCGGATATCATCGAGCACAGGTGGAAATTGGAGTTCGCCATGTGCATCACCAGATGACCAAAAGTAATCTGCGCCGGCGTGGGCTGGTAGCTGTACTTGTCGGCGGGCATCTCATCCGTCGCCGCAATTATGTTCTTCGACTGCCGTTCCAATATGCTTCGCACCGCGGTGGAAACTGGGTTCACGACGGGGTTCGTGACAGTTGCTGCCTGCGCTGAGGGCGCGGCTTGTTGTGCGCCGGCTGCCAGCGGCGAAATCATCGCCAACACAAAAGAGAGCAGTAGTCGTTTCATTTCTCATCCCTCCAATCAAAATCACGCGGCTCCAGCATAGACGCGCCCGCTCCGCGCCACAAGCCGTGCACATACTTTGCAACACAAAGTACTTGACAGTGACCGCCCCTCTGCTACACTTGTCGTATGGCGCTTCCCGATCCCTCTCGCTCCCAAGCTCCCGTCGCCATCGCCGACCACGCTCGCGATAACCTTCGTTTCATCCGCGAAACCATGGAGCGCGCCGCCTCTTTCACCGCCGTTCCGGGCTGGGGCGGAGTCGCCATGGGCATCACCGCTCTGGGCGCCGCGGCCATCGCTTCTCGCCAGGCTTCTCCGTTGCCCTGGCTGCTCACCTGGATCTCCGAAGCTTTCATCGCCATCCTTATTGCCAGCTGGACCACTTATTCCAAAGCCCGCCGGGCCGGCTCTTCTCTCTTCAGCGGGCCAGGCCGGCGTTTTGTCTATAGTTTCGCGCCGCCTCTTTCTGTAGGCGCGCTGCTCACCATCTTGCACCTGCGCTCCGGTGAAATAGGCCCCATTCCCGGCCAGTGGCTGCTTCTCTACGGAACCGGCGTGGTCACCGGCGGCTCGTTTTCCATTCGCATCGTCCCCTTGATGGGTTTGTGCTTCATGGTTTTGGGTGCCGTCGCTCTGTTCAGCCCATGGAATTGGCAGAACGCGCTTTTGGCGGCGGGCTTCGGCGGCTTACACATTATTTTTGGAGCCGTCATCGCGAGGAAATATGGTGGCTAAATCAGGAGCGTATCGTCGTGAACGCGCCGAGGGCGACGAGCGCAACAAACGAACCGGCTCGGCCGCGCGGCCCGCGGAAAATACCGCGACGAATCTCGACCGCCTGATCCACGAGCGCACGCGCCTGGCCATCGTCAGCGCCCTGGCCGTGAATGAATCGCTCACCTTCAACGAGTTGAAGCAGTTGCTGCGTGCCACCGACGGTAACTTGAGCGTGCACGCGCGCAAATTGGAAGATGCCGGCTATCTGGGCTGCGCCAAATCCTTCGACGGCCGCATGCCCAAAACCGAATATCGCCTGACGGCCGCCGGCCGCCGCGCGCTCGAAAAGTATCTGAATCACATGGAAGCTCTGATCCGCGTCACGCGCGAGGGTTAGGCTCGGCAAAAAATTTTCCCGGGATACTCTATGAATAAAAGTACTTTGAAGTTAGTAACTCAACCCAAGCTCCACGTCGCCATCCTTCTCGACGGCAATGGCCGCTGGGCTTCCTCGCGCGGCCTGGCACGCTCCGAAGGGCACCGCGCCGGAGTGGAATCCGTCCGCCGCGTCGTCCGCGCCGCTCCCGGCCTGGGCATCGGCACCATGACGCTTTACGCGTTCTCCTCGGACAACTGGGAACGTCCCATGAGCGAAGTCGTCGCGTTGCTCGCGCTTCTCGAACAATATTTTCGCACCGAGGCCGCCGCCTGTGCCGCTGCCGGAGTCCGCTTGCGCGTCATTGGCCGTCGCGACCGCATTCCGCCTGCTCTCGCGCAAGCGATCGAATCCGCTGAAAGGCTTACCGCCGCCGGACGCGCCCTGGAATTGCGCATCGCTGTGGACTACTCCGCGCGCGACGCCATCCTTCGCGCCGCTTGCTGGATGCTCTCCAGTCTCGAAGTTTCTCAACGTGAATTTGCCAAGCGCCTCGGCGAAGTCACCCACTCCAGCGGACCCGCCCTCGACGTGGATCTGCTGATCCGCACCGGAGGCGACCGCCGCCTGAGTGATTTCATGCTCTGGGAATGTGCCTACGCCGAATTGTTTTTCACGCCGCGCATGTGGCCCGAATTCGACGCTGCCGATCTCGCCGCCGCCGTAGAAGATTTTCGTGGCCGCGAACGCCGCTTCGGCCGCCTCCCCGAAGCCGCGGCCAGTTAGTCGCCGTCACTTCCTGGCAGTCCGCGTGCGCCACATTTCAAATGCTCTTTTAATTACCCGCGTCGCCGTCGTGGTCAGCGCGTACTCAGCAAGTTCCTCCTCGCGCGCCCACGCCACATCCGTCACGTCGCTCGCGGCCTTTGCCTCGCCGCTCTCCACCGCGCACAAATAATCCAGAATCACAAAATGATATTGCGTTCTCCCATCCTTCCCCGGAAAAATCCGCTCGAACACCTCGATAAAATCCAGCACCCGCACTTCCAGCCCCGTTTCCTCCGCCAATTCGCGCCGCACGCCCTCCTCAAAAGTCTCGCCCAGTTCCAGCATGCCTCCGGGAATGGACCATTCTCCCTCCAGCGGCGGACCGCCGCGCCGAATCAGCAGCGCCCGTCCATCCGCAATCACCACGCCGCCCACCCCCACCAGCGGCCGCTCCGGATATTCGCGTTGCACCGTCACCTTTACGCATCCCCTCTCGCCTTCGCTTGACAGCTGCGGTATATAATAGCCCGCCAGTGGACGTACACCCAGGAAGGAGAGAAATCTCGTGACCCGATGTCCGGAATGCGACACCGAAATTGATTTGGACGAAGACGAAGTCGAGGAAGGCGAAATCCTCAGCTGTCCGGAGTGCGACGTCGAGCTGGAAGTGACGCAAACGCATCCCGTGCATCTCATCGTCATCTCCGAAGACGAGGACGACGATGATGACGAAGAAGAGGAAAAGTCCAGCGTCAAGGAAGATGAAGAGGACGACGACGAAGAGGAAGAAGCGATCGAATAGCATCCGCCTCGCGCTTCAGGCTCGCATCCTTTCCGTTCTCCGCATCATCCTACAGGTTGTAACCCGTAACGCCGGCCATCTCGTGCTCGAGTTGCCGCTCTATTCGGCCGTACGTTTCTCGTTTCTACCTAGAACCGTTGGAGAGAACAGGACCCCGTGAAAAACCACACCTTGTTTCAGATCGCCGCAGTTTTGTTCATCGGTCTTCTGGTTGCCGTCCCCGCGCGCGCGCAGGACGACTCCAAAGCCCAGAAAAAAGCCGAAGCCCAATTAAAGGTTCTGCACGGCAGCGTGATTGATAAGAGTGAAAATCCGGTGCCTACCGGCGTGGTGTACTTGAAGAACGTCAAATCTCAGGCGGTAAAAACCTACATCGCTGATGAATCCGGCAATTATCGTTTCAGCGGCCTCGATCCGAACGTGGATTACGAAATCCACGCCGAGCATGACGATATGACCTCTTCCATCCGCACCATTTCCAGCTTCGATAGCCGCCGCGATATCGAAGTCACCCTAAAACTCTCCAAGAAAAAAACCGGCTAACTCCAAAGCGGACTCCAAGCTCAAAGTTCGCAAAAACCTAGTTCCAGCCGCCATCTCCAGTCTGTATTTCTTTTGGTGTTAGTCCTGGTTTGGTCTTTGCCGTTATCTGCATTTATCTTTTATCAGAATTTGCTTTTATCAGTGTTCATCTGCGTTCATCAGTGGTGCCTTTCCTCCCCACCATCACGCGTATCGCTCCAGGCATCACCTCAAACTCCGCCGGCGCCACGCCCAAAGCCTCCCCATCTCCATGCACCCTTGCCGCCCGCTCCGCCCGCAACGAAACGCGACGGCAGCGATAGCGTGTCACCTCCGGAAAGCCGCGCAGATCGCCGCTGGTCAGCACAATCGGTATCGCCTCCAGCAAACGCATCAACCCCACATCGCCCACCACCACCACGTCCAGCAAGCCGTCATCCATCTCCGCCTGCGGCGCGATGCGCACCCCCGAACCGTAGCTCGTCGCATTCGCCACCGCCACAAACAACAAGCGGCCGCGCCAGCTCGCGCCATCCATCTCCGCCGTCACATTCAGCAGCGGCTCGCGAAAAAATATCGTGAACGCTCCCGCCAGATATCGCGTCACTCCCGGCCATGCGCGGAACCGCGTGTTCGCCAGATGCGCGGCTTCCGCATCCAGCCCCATACCACCCGCGCCGATGTAATGCGCCACGCTGCCGTCGCCGAATCGCACTTGCACCAGGTCCACTGCTCGCGGCTGCCCGCGCAAGAACGCATCGGTTGCTGTCACCGGATCGCAGGGGATCCCCAGCGAGCGCGCGATGTCGTTTCCATTTCCGGCCGGAAAAAATCCCGCCACCACATCCGTCCCGCGAATGCCTTCCACCAAATGATGGAACGCGCCATCCCCGCCCAGCGCCACTACGTTGCGAAATCCCTCTGCGGCCGCGCGCGACGCCCGTTCACGAATGTCTTCCGAGCTCTTCGAATGTACAAATGTCGCGTGGCACCCGTGCGCAGCCAACAAGCTCGTCACGTCTGCCTCGACGCGCAACGCCCGCCCTCCGCCCGATGCGGGGTTCACAATCACCAATGTGTCAGGTTTCATTCAGGAGGTAATACCACCACGCAGAAACTCTCGTTCGATCGAATCACCATCGCCACTTTTCGTTTCGCTGCAATCCTATCGCCCGCTCTTGCATCCCGGCACGCGAAACGCGCCAATCTTCGTCCTGTAATTCTCATCGCCGGTCTTCAGGTAATCGCCAACGTACCAGAACGTGCAGTCATCGCTCGGATCCATCGCCGTGGTCGTATAGTCCTCCCACCGCAGCGTATTCTTCTGCGCGGCCTCGCCAGTCGCCAGCACAGTCTCATGAAAACTCAGCACGCCCTTCGGATCGCCATCCCGCCGCGCCGCAAATCGCTGTCCCGCATAAGTGGGCACTCCGCCAAACGAATATCCCACGCCGATGTCGCCCTTCTTATCCATCGCCATGCTCGGAATCCAACGGTAGAAGCCGTCCGGAGCGTACGTCCCTTGCTGGTAGAGATACGCGTCCCGCTTCTTGTCCAGCCGGAATTCATACCAGCGCACTCCTCCTCCGCCCGCTTGCGTCGCCACGGAATGGCCCGCAAGAATCGATTCGTGGTTTCCTATCTTGCGATAGACCAGTCTCTGCATCAGTTTGTCGCCCTGCACGTCCAGCCGCCGATCGGTGTCCGGCTGCGGCACGCAATTCGTCAACTGGCCGTTGCACAAATAATGATAGGGAGCCACTCCGATCTTCACCGGCCCATCGGCTTTCGTATTCGCTGGCGTAGTCCAGTCCACGTGAACTTTCCACACGTAAATTCCATCATCCTCGAATACTTTTTTCAGCTGCGTGCCGCCCGCCGCCATCATGATGTTCGGCGCCCCTGCTGGCGGCAGTTTCTGCCCGTCAATGTCCGCATTATTCAGAAAATTCACTCCATCAATGATGATGCACTGCTCGGTCGCGGGCTGTCCTAGCAGCATCTTGTTGCGGTCCGCGATGCAATCGTGCTTCTGTATCACGTCGTCGCCGGTGCTCGTCGGCACGTAGTAGCCGTCCGGCCAAATCGCCGGCCGCGGATAGTCCGGAAAAAGCGTTCGCTCAAACGCGTAGCGGTAGTACGCACCCAGCGGATCCGGCCCCACGCTCACCGCGTAGCACATCGCAAACGTTCCCTCCTTCTTCGGAGGGCCCTGATGAGGTGTGTGCGGTGGCGGCTGCGGCGGATTCGCGGGCGGCGCGGCGGCCGGGCCGGGATTATCCACCTCGCCGGGAAGCGCCGGCTTGCCCTGCTCCGAAAATTCGCCCGGCGCAATGCGTCCGAAGATCGGCATCACGATCAGCCAGCGCTTCGCCAGTTGATCGTAGCGCACCACCGCGTCTCCGTTGTCGCGCGCCTCGCACGCCCCGCCGAATCCTGTGAAAATCGCGTTGGTTTGCACCGGACCATAAATTACCGTCCCCGTCTTGTCGTAATGCGCGCCCTTCTTCGAATAGACCGCGATCCGCGTGTTGACGATTTGCACGATGTGATCGGGTCCCACCGCCAGGCTGTTGTCTGAAGGATTGCGCAGCGTCGCCGTCCCCTGCGGCCCTGTGAATCCTGAGCCCAGCCCGTCAAAACTTTCCAGCAACGGAACCGCCGGCCTCTTGCCCTGCGTTTTTTGTTCCACCGCAGCGCCCGCCGCGCTAATCACCGGCGCTGGCGCCACCTCTTCCGGTTTTTGATCCTGCTCCGCATCCGCATCTGCGTCACTCGGCGACGTGCCGCACCCGGCGCCTTCACAATCCTCTGCAACTTCCGCCGCGTCTGAACTCCGCAGTGACTGCAGCGGCGGCGACACGTCAAACTTCGTCGCGCGATGCACCGTCACCGCGCCAGCCTTCACTTCGCTCTGCTGCCCGTTCGTCCGCAGCACACCGCCGCCCGCCACCATAAAAATCGCCACCAAAATTCCTACCGCCCCCGCGCCACCCATTTTCTCCGCGCGTTTCATGCACTCTCCTAGTGGCTGGCCGTCTCATGCAACGTCATGCTTTGCACGGACGCGGGATCGGCCAGGAATTTCGCCACAATCGGCCCGGCAGAAATGCAGTCGAGAGCCAGATGGCCGCAGGGCGATTCCAGCGTCAGCACCGGCGCGCCCATCATTCCCGCAAACGCCAGCGCCGGCGTGGGATTCACCATGTGATCCTCCGGCGAGATCACCACCAGCAATTTGGCATGCACGCTCTTCGCCGCCTGCTCCATCGTCTCGCCGAACTCCCCGGGAATGTCCAGCGCAATAATCGCCTGGCGTTGCCGGATGGCGTCGCAAGCCGTGGCCGCATTGATCGTGGATTCCTTCCTCGTGTGCTCGATGAATTTCTGAAATTCCTGCGGGCTGGTATGCGCCACGCGGTACGCCGGCGAAGTCACGTTCATCGACCCGATTTCGTTGTACACCGCGAACGCGCCCGTCATCGGCTGCGTGCCCTCACCGCCTTTCCATTCAGGATCCAGTTTCAACGCGTCCATCTGCGACGTCCACAGCAGCATGTCGTAGGAAGTTGACTGCGGCGAGCCCGCCATCGGAATTCCCACGTCCATAAAATCCGGATAGGCCACCACCCACTCGAACGTCTGCATCCCGCCCATCGAAATTCCCATCACCGCGTGCAAATGCGTCAGGTGCAGCACCTCGGTTGCCAGGCGATGCTCGGACTCCACCATGTCGCGAATCGTAAACTCCGGAAATCCCAAGCGCGCGTGCGTCTTGCTGTTCGATGGCGAAGTCGAAACGCCGTCGCCGATCGCGTCTACCAGCACCACGAAATATTTCGTGCTGTCCACCACTTTGTCCGAGCCAATAAATTGCATCAGCTCCTGCGTCTTGCCGCCCAGCCACGTCGGCCACAGGATCGCGTTCGACTTCGCCGCGTTCAATTTCCCGTACGTGCGATATCCCAGCTGGAAATCGCGAATCACCGCGCCGCTTTTCAGTTTCAAATCGCCCAGCGCGGCAAATTGCTGCGCCCCATCCGCCGCTTGTTCCTTCGCTGCCTGCGCCCGCGCAGATTCAGTCCCACTGCAGAAAATAAAAACCAGGAATGCGACGCTGATCGCCGTCTTCATGTTCCTCCGTTCCTCCGCGGCGGCTTGTTCCGCTAGCCGTTCCCCGATTCGTTGCGTCCGTCCTCACTTTCTCTGCCGCTCGGACCCTGCGAATATACGCGCACGTTTCCCATTTTCCACACCCAATAATTGAAGATTCTTCCGCAAAGTGAGATGCTACCGTTCCTTCGTCGCCAGGGAGGTTCGCTATGACCGCTCGTTTGCCTCGCGCAGCAGCAGCGCTCCTCATTCTCTGCGCCGCGCTGGTTTCCGCGCGTCCAACGATCGCCCAGGCGCGCCAGTCCAATCCTCCCGTTTGGAGTTACAGCGGAGCGAACGGCCCGGATCATTGGTCTGACCTCGACCCTGCGTTTGCCGCCTGCAAAACCGGCCAGCACCAATCTCCCATCAACATCCTCGGCGCCCAGCCCGCCGAACTTGCCCCCATCCAATTTAATTACACGCTCTCGCCGCTGAAAATCATCAACAACGGCTTCACCATTCAAATCAACTACGAGCCGGGCAGTAGCATCACCGCCAACGGCGTTGTGCTGCCGCTGGTCCAATTCCATTTTCATCATGCCAGCGAAAACCAAATCAACGGCCAGAAGTACGATATGGAGCTTCACCTCGTCCACATGGATCCCGCGGCCAATCGCGCCGCCGTCGTCGCCGTATTCATCAAGAGTGGTGCCGAAAACGCCGCGCTGCGCGACCTCTGGAAATACATCCCCCGCGATAAGGGAAAAGAAGAGGAGCACAAGAAGGTGCTCATCAACCCCGCCGACCTCTTGCCCGCTAATCAGAATTATTACGTCTTCGATGGCTCCTTCAGCATTCCTCCCTGCAAGGAGAATGTCACGTGGTACGTTATGACAACTCCCATCGAAGCCTCTCCCGCGCAGATCGCGGCGTTTGCAAGATATTATCCGGATAATGCTCGTCCGCTTCAGCCGGCGAACGGCAGGGAGATTCGCGAAAGCAACTTCCAGAAGTAGAAATTTATTTTTGCAACGAAGTGTTTCAGACAATTTCGCTGGTTCATTCCAGGGGCACGGGAGACTGCATGAATTTCGAAGTTCCAGCACGATCGGCTTGTGCAGCGCGCACCAAATTCCCACGATTTTTCACCGCGCTCGCTCTTCTCTTCGCGGCGCTTCTCTCCACCGTCCCTCTGCAGGCGCAGATATCGCAGGAATCAGACCAGCTGCTCCACCGCATGTACGCGTCGCCGGATTTCGAAGTCAAATATTTCGGCCCGGCGCGCTGGCTGGACGAAGGCGTGTTCTACACCACCGTCGAGCCATCCGCGGACGTCAAAGCCGCGCAGGACATCGTCCGCTATCAGACGGCCACCGGAAAACGCGAAGTTCTCGTCTCCGCCGCCAAGCTGATTCCCTCTGGCGCCAAGGTTCCGCTCGCGTTCGAAAACTACGCCTGGTCCAAGGACAAGTCTCGTCTCCTCCTCTACACCAATTCCGCGCCGGTCTGGCGCCAGCACACCCGCGGAGATTACTGGGTGTTGGATCTGAAGTCTGGCGCGCTGCGTAAACTCGGCGGCGACGCCCCCGCATCTTCGCTGATGTTCGCCAAGTTCTCACCGGACGGCTCGAAAGCCGCTTACGTTCGCGCCAATAATATTTACGTGGAAGAAATTTCCACCGGAAAGATCACCCAGCTAACACACGACGGCTCGCAAACCATCATCAACGGCACTTCCGACTGGGTGTACGAAGAAGAACTGGATATTCGCGACGCCTTTCGCTGGAGTCCCGACGGCGGCCGCATCGCCTACTGGCAATTCGATACCAGCAATGTCGGAATCTTCAAACTGCTCTATAATCTCGGCGCCCCCAAGGAAATTGTCACCGGCTTTCCATATCCCGGCCTCGGCGTCTATCCCACCGTCCTGAATATTCCGTATCCGATTCCCGGCACCACCAACTCGTCCGTCCGCGCCGGCGTCGTCAGCGTGGATGGCGGAGACACTCGCTGGATGCAAGTCCCCGGCGATCCTCGCGATAACTACATTGCCCGCCTCGAGTGGGCCGGTAATTCCAGCGAACTCGCCATCGAGCATTTGAATCGTCTGCAGAATACCAACGACCTGTTGCTCGCCGATGCTTCCACCGGCCAGGTTCGCCAGGTTTTCCGCGATCAGGATGCTGCCTGGGTGGACGTGATGGATGAAATCGAATGGGTCCACAAGGACCAGGACTTCTTGTGGCTCAGCGAACGCGACGGCTGGCGACACGCCTATCTCGTCTCCCGCGACGGCAAGCGCGTGCAGCTCATCACCACCGGCGCCTACGACGTCACCGAAATTGTCGGCGTGGATGAAAAAGCCTCCTCGCTCTATTTCATCGCTTCTCCGGAAAATGCCACCCAGCGTTATCTATACCGCGTGCCCTTGGATGGTTCGCAACCCGCCCAGCGCGTCAGTCCCGCCACTGCGCCCGGAACTCATCGTTATGACATTTCTCCCGACGCGCACTGGGCGTTTCACACCTACTCGCGCGCGGACCTCACCCCTGCTACCGATCTCGTCGAGCTTCCCGCGCATCACTCCGCTCGCGTGCTCGAAGATAACGCCGCACTTCGCACGACTGTCGCTCCGCTCGTCGCCTCTCCCACCGAATTCTTCAAAGTGGATATCGGCGAAGGCGTCACTCTCGACGCATGGATGCTGAAGCCTCCTCATTTCGATCCCGCCAAAAAATATCCGGTTCTCGTCTACGTCTACGGAGAACCTGCGGCGCAAACCGTCCTCGACGAATGGGGCGCATGGAACAACGATTACAATCGCGCCGTCGCTCAGGCCGGCTACCTCGTTGTCAGCTTCGATAATCGCGGCACACCCGCGCCGAAAGGCCGCGCCTGGCGAAAAATCGTTTATGGCGCGATCCATCCAGTAATCGTTCACGATCAAACGGCCGCGTTGAAAAATTTCCTGCAGTCTCATCCCTTCGCAGATTCGTCGCGCGTCGCTGTCTGGGGTTGGAGCGGCGGCGGTTCCAGCACTCTGCATCTCATGTTCCGCTCTTCGGATTTGTATCAGGTGGGAATGTCGGTCGCGCCCGTCGCCGACTTGCGCCTCTATGACACCATTTATCAGGAACGCTACATGGGCCTGCCCCTCCAGAACGTCGAAGGCTACCGCAGCAGTTCCGCCGTCAATTTCGCCGAAGGCTTGCGCGGCCACCTGCTCGTCGCCCACGGTTCCGGCGACGACAACGTGCACTACGCCGGCACCGAGCTTCTCCTCAATCGCCTCATCGAACTCGATAAGCCCGTAGACTT
This sequence comes from uncultured Acidobacteriota bacterium, assembly GCA_963748395.1. GTDB lineage: Bacteria > Acidobacteriota > Terriglobia > Acidiferrales > UBA7541 > Palsa-295. The sequence continues at coordinate 78,378 of CAVVIP010000005.1, forward strand.
CATGGAATACCCCAACCGCACCCACGCCATCAACGAAGGCGCCGGCACCACGCTCCATCTATACAGCCTGCTCCTGCGCTATCTCGAAGAACACCTTCCGCCCACCACGCCATAACTCGCACTTGACCGCGCAAAAAAATGAGCGGCTCGTGTTTTTTTCACGAACCGCTCACCGGTATGATGCAATCAGTCCCGCCGGACCATCAAGTCCTCGCGAGTTTCAGGTTAATTCGGTTTCGCCTCATTCTGATGTTGCGCTTGCGGCTTAGGCTGGGCCTCAGGTTTCGGCGCCGCTTGGTGTTGTTGTTGCGGCGCTGCCTGATGTTGTTGCGGGGCCGGCTTCGGCGCAGCTTGGTGTTGTTGCTGCGGTGCAGCCTGATGCTCCGGCTTCGCGGCTACCGGCTTTGTCTCCGGTCGTGACGCTTCGGGTTTAGGGGCTGGCTGAGCAGGGCGTGCCGCAGTGTGTGAGGCTGGCGGAGCACTCGCATGCTCGGGCTTTGCCGCTGGTTGTGCAGCTGGCTTCTTCTCGGCTGCCTTGTTCTCGTTTGCACGAGTTGCCGCGGCGTTGCGCTCATTCTCTTTGTTCGCTGACGCACGACTCGCAGCCGCATTTTTCTCACTTGCTTTGTTCGCGGCAGCTTCGTTTGCAGCGGCCTTGTTTTCCGTTGCCTTGGACGCAGCCGCTCTGTTCGCTTCGGCCTTGTTCTCCGTCGCTTTGCTCTCTGCTGCTCGGTTCTCAGCAGCCTTATTCTCGGTCGCCTTGGACTCAGCAGCCTTGTTTGCTTCGGCCCTGTTCTCCGTCGCCTTGCTCTCTGCTGCTCGATTCTCAGCAGCCTTATTCTCGGTCGCCTTTGATTCAGCAGCCTTGTTCGCTTCGGCCCTGTTCTCCGTCGCCTTGCTCTCTGCTGCTCGATTCTCAGCAGCCTTATTCTCGGTCGCCTTGGACTCAGCAGCCTTGTTCGCTTCGGCCCTGTTCTCCGTCGCCTTGCTCTCTGCTGCTCGATTCTCAGCAGCCTTATTCTCGGTCGCCTTGGACTCAGCAGCCTTGTTCGCTTCGGCTCTGTTTTCCGTCGCCCTCGTCTCCGCCGGAGCCCCGTGCGCCGCTACCACGCCCTTACCGGTAAATTCCCCCGGCTTCGACGTTGCCGCGATTGCCGGACGCCCATGGTTCACCGACGCCAGCATTTCATGATTTTCGCTCGCGGCATGTTGTTGGCTTGATTGCGCCTCGGTCGCAGGAGTATGCCGCCCGCTGCGCACAAACGACTCCTGCGCAGCTGTCGGCCGTGCCCTGTTTCCACCGTTTCCGCCGTTATAGCTGACGTAGTTCGTCCTGTTGATTACCACCGTCTTGTTATAAGTGTTGCGGAAGTGCCCGCCGCCCACATTGTTCACGTATGTGTTGTAGCGAAACTGATTGTCGCGCCAGTAGCCGCCCTGATATCCGGAGCCGCCGTAGCCGTATCCATAATTCACGCCGCCATAAAATCCCACTTGCGGTCCCCAATACCCGCCGTTCCACGCATACGCGCCGTTGCCCCATCCCCAATATCCAGGAGTCCACAGGTAGCCAACAGTAGGTGGCTCAACCCATGTGCCCGGCACCCAGAAGTAGCCCTCGCCGCCATAAGCCCAGTAACCCGGCGTCCACAGATAGCCTTCCTGCGGGCAGACCGGTTGCGCGTACACCACCAGTTGTGGCGGCGCGATCGTAATTTGCGCGCTGAATTGCGCGTGCGACGTCGCTGGCACCGCCAAAATTATCAGTGCGAGAAAAAGATATCGAAGCGAGCGGAGAGTACGCATTTTGCGTGACCTTGCCTGATCATCCTTCGGTTACCCGGTCTGGCTTTGCGGCTGCGGGTTGCGCGGATGGCGGGGCTGCTTTACTCGCGAATCATGACTCACGCGCTGTTTGAAATCTGTTCAATATGACTCACTTTTCGCATATTCGACCATTCACGCGCAGTCTTGGAAACAGCGAAATAAGCGTCAAAAATGTGCCAGTGCGGAACAGCCCGCAGCGATGCTCCCGCTTTTTCGTTCAAGGCGTCTCTACTACAACAATAATTGAGTCGGCACGGCAGATTATTGTAAGCTCTCGCCCATGGTTATCAGCGAAAGGCTCAGACGGCTGCGCGAGGCGCAAAACCTCTCGCAAGGCGATATCCAGGAACGCACCGGCCTGTTTCGCTGTTACCTCTCGCGCCTGGAAAATGGCCGCACCGTTCCTTCCATTGAAACTCTTGAAAAACTCGCGCGCGCCCTGGAAGTCCCGCTCCACCAGCTTTTCACCGACGACGAAACTCCCGTCAAGAAGTTGCACGTCCCCAAGGAGCAGCCCGCTTCCATCTGGGGCCTCGACAAGAAAACCACTCGCCAGCTTCGCCTCTTCGCCAAGCAATTCGCGCGCATGGACGGCAAACAGCGCTGGCTAATCCTTCGCGCCGCCGCAAAGATCAATAAAGACGGCCACATCTAGCCGCACACTTGCGCTCTCTGCCGAAGCGCGAAGCTCACCAATGCGGCTGATTCGAACTGGCCCGAACTGGCCCACCCTGGCTCAGCTGGCACGCCAAATGCATAGTGGCGGAGCAGACCGCGACGGAGCTACCGTAGTGAGCGAACGCGTGCTCGCGAAGCTCGAAGCCTGGTGCGCAAAATCTCAAAAGGAGGAACACGATGAAACGGATCAGTGTCTCGCTGCTTGCACTTGCCACCCTCGCCGGCATCGTCGCCTACATCCCCCACGCATCTGGACAATCCGATGCCGACGCCTCCTCGATCTACGGAGTGAAAATCCCCGAAGGATACCGCGACTGGAAAATGATCGCCGTGGACCAGCTCCTGGTACCCGGCAAGGCCGACCAATTGCGCGCTCAACTCGGCAACGAAATAGCAATCCAGGCGTTCAAGGAAGGGAAGTTCCCATTCCCGGATGGCAGCGTCATCGCCGCGATTCATTGGACTCGCGTCCCGTCGGAATACAACAACAACGTTCTGGACGGTCCATTCCCCGGCGCGCAATCTTTCGTTGTCGGCTCCCCCGTAAATCTTCAGTTCATGGTCAAGGACTCAAAGAAGTACGCCGCGACGGGAGGCTGGGGTTTCGCCGACTTTACGGACGGCAAGCCGGGCGACAAGGCACTCCACGAAACCTGCTTCCCCTGCCACATCCCCGCGAAAAATCGCGACTACGTCTTCACCCATTACGCACCTTGACAGTCAGAACGAAAACACCCACAACGAAATGGCATCAATCGCGGAACAAACCAGCTCCTGTTCTCAATGCGATTCCGTTTGGCAGCCGCATCCGTGCGCACCGCCAGCACAACTCTTGGCCTGCGGCGCTGCCGAGTGGCTCAGAAGTAAATTGTTTCGGATTCTGCGCCTCTCGTCTCGGTATAATGCGCTGACTCGATGCCGCTCCCCATTGGCAGCAAGATTGGCCCCTACGAAATCGTCGCCCCCATCGGCGCCGGTGGCATGGGCGAAGTCTATCGCGCTCGCGACACCCGCCTCGGCCGTGCAGTTGCCCTCAAAGTCCTGCCCGAATCTTTCTCCCGCGACCCCGAACGCTTGCGCCGCTTCGAGCAGGAAGCTCGCTCCGTCGCCGCTCTCAATCACCCGAATATTCTCGCCATCCACGACATCGGCGAATCCGGCGGCGCGCCCTTCCTCGTCTCCGAACTTCTCGAAGGCCACTCGCTCCGCAAGGAACTCGATAGCGGCCCTGTGCCCACGCGCCGGGCCGTGGACTACGGCACCCAACTGGCCAACGGCCTCGCCGCCGCGCACGATAAAGGCATCGTTCACCGCGACCTGAAACCCGAAAACGTCTTCGTCTGCGCCGACGGCCGCATCAAAATTCTCGACTTCGGCCTTGCCAAACTCGCCAAGCCTGCGATCAGCGCCGAAGATGGCGTCACCCAGGCCGCCTCCATGCAGGAAACCACGCCCGGCATCGTGCTCGGCACTGTTGGTTATATGTCGCCCGAGCAGGTGCGCGGCGAACCCGCTGACGCCCGGTCCGACATTTTCGCGCTCGGCACCATTCTCTACGAAATGTTTTCCGGCCAGCGCGCTTTCCGACGAGACACCTCCGCCGAAACCATGACCGCCATCTTGAAAGAAGACCCGCCCGAGATCACCACCGCCGGAAAACCCATCGCTCCTGCGCTCGAACGCATCGTTCGCCGCTGCCTGGAAAAAAAGCCGCTGCAGCGTTTTCAATCCGCGCGCGATCTCGCCTTCAACCTGGAAGGTCTCTCCGGCTCAACCAGCACGTCCGCCGCCCTCGCATCCGCCGCGTCCGAAAAAGAAAAATCGCGCAGCTGGCTGCGTCCCGCCGCTGCCGCTTTGCTCTTGCTTCTCGCCGGCGCCGCAGCAGGATGGCTGCTCCATCGCAGCGGTTCCGGCGCCGTTCAGAGCTTTCAGCAGCTCACCTTCGATCGCGGCCTCGTCTACAGCGCGCGCTTCGGCGCCGATGGCCGCACCATTTATTACAGCGCCAATTGGAACGGCCAGCCCCTGCAAATTTATTCCACCGATTCCGATAGTCCGGAGTCGCGTCCGCTCAACCTGCTGAACTCCTCGTTGTTCGCCGTGACCGCTTCGCAAATGGCCATTTCGCAGGGCTGCCAGGACCGCTTCATCGGTGCGTGCCAGGGCACCCTCGCCATCGTGCCGATTGCCGGAGGCGCGCCTCGGCCGCTCGCGGAAGACGCGCTCGGCGCCGAATGGACTGCAGACGGCAGTGAAATGGCTGTGATCCGCGAAGTGAACGGAAAATACCGCCTCGAATTTCCGCGCGGCACCGTGCTTTTTGAAAGCGTGCACTGGCTCAGCTACATGCGCATCTCGCCCAACGGCAAATACATCGCGTTCGCACAGATGAGCTCCGTGGATGGCGACGCCGGCGGCATGATCGTCGTCGACCGCAGCGGCAAGATCATCCTGCGCACGCAGAAATTCGTCAGCTTCGAGGGGCTCGCATGGTCTCCTTCGGGCGACGAAGTTTGGGTCGGCACCACCCCCACCCACGCGGGATGGGCAGACACCATCGTTGGAATCACTCTCGGCGGCAAGCAGCGCGACGTCTATCGCGTCCCCGGCATGCTGCGCCTGCACGACGTCACGCGCGATGGCCGCGTCCTGTTCTCGCGCGAATCGTGGCGCACCGCAACGCTTTTCCGCGGCCCCCACGACGCCAAGGACCGCGACCTCAGTTGGCTCGATTATGCCGTGGCGCGCGACATTTCCGCGGACGGCTCCATGATCGCGTTCGACGACTGGGGAGCCGCGGCTGGAAGCTCCTCGCTTTCCTACGTGCGCAAGACCGATGGATCGCCCGCCGTAAAATTGGGGACTTGGTGGTGGCCCGTGCTTTCGCCCGACGGACAATGGGTATTCGCTGAGGACGGCGCATCGGTTGCCGACAGCGCTTTCTTCTTGATTCCCGTAGGCGCCGGCGAGACGCGTCCCCTCGGCGCTATGAAATCAGTTCAGACCGCGGTGCTGGGTTGGATGCCCGACGGCAAGCACGTGTACTTCCTCGCCAATCTCGGCGACGGATGGCGCGTCTGGCTGAGCGATCTCGCCGGCGGCGCGCCGCGCAGCGTCACTCCGCTGGTCACACCCAGGCAAGGCTACAGCGAAACGCATCTGGTTTCACCCGATGGGAAAATGGTCTTCGCACGCGATGCCAGTAGCAAGGCCATGCTCTACCCGCTCGATGGCGGCGAACCTCGCGCCATTCCCGGCTGGCAGCCCGACGATATTTGGATCACCTGGACCGCCGACGGAAAATCTGCCTACCTCTTTCACGACGAAAAAAGCTCCGCGCCCGTCTACCGTATAGACCTGCAAACCGGCAAGCGCGAACTCGTCACCACCGTCACCGTCTCCGATCCCGCCGGCGTCACCTCCATCCAGGCCGTCCGCATCACGCCCGACGGCAAGTCCTACGTCTACTCCTACAGCCGCGAACAATCCGACCTCTTCGTCGTCGAGGGTGTCCACTAAACCGGTTGAAAATTTTCCATTCCAAATCGGCGAGTTGATTTGTTGGCTCTCAGGAGGCGCCTGTGAATCAGAAAGTCGCTCTCATCGGCACAGGCCGTATGGGCTCTGCTCTTGCCTTCGCGCTTTTTAAAAAGGGTGTTGCCACCACGGTTTGGAATCGCACGGCCGCAAGGGCAGAACCGCTGGCCAAGCTTGGTCTGCACGTAGCCCCGAACATTCTAGAGGCCGTAAAGGACGCCGACATAATAGTCATCAACATCAGCAACTACGATTCCACCAAACAATTGCTGCGGCATACAGAGGTCGAGTCTGCGTTACGCGGCAAAATCATTGTGCAATTGACCACCGGCACGCCCGACGAGGCCAGGGAAATGGAATCCTGGGCCAAGCTGCATGCGATCGAGTACCTAGACGGCGCCATCTTGGGCAACCCGACCGACGTCGGCAAACCGCAGGTCCTGCTTCTCTATTCAGGCTCCGAAGAACTTTTCAATCGCCTCAAGCCGATCCTGCTCTCCTTCGGCGACAACGCCATGTTCGTTGGAAAGGAAATCGGCCACGCTTCGGCGCTCGATATGGCCGCCCTCGCCTTCGGAGTGGGCGCGATGTTCAGCTTTCTCCAGGGATTCGTCGTCTATGAAGCGGAAAATCTGCCCGCCGCAGGATACATGCCGTTCATCAAGAACCTGCTCCCGGTTCTGGAGACGGTCCTCCCCGGTCTTCTCGAAACCATTCGCACCAAAGATTACGACAACACGCAGGCTTCGCTCGAAACCTATGCGGCATGCCCCAGAGAGTTGATTAAGTGGTGCGGCAACCACGGCGTGGACCACAGCTTCGTGGACCCTCAGCTTTCTCTGATCAACAAAGCGATCAAGGCCGGCAAGGGCCACACCGATTTCGCCTACCTCTACAAAATCATGAAAAATGCTTCAGACTAATCACCCCGCGCGCGCTAGATCCTGGCCAACGCCCTCACCGCAGAAGTGGGTTAAGCCACACAACATGTCCGCAAACACAACTCATTGCGAGTTGGCATCCGGTTCAGCCGCCGGCCTGCTCTCGCACCTAAGCTCCTAAACTCACTCCAGCGTGGGCGCTGTCAACGCGCATCAGCGGCGACCGTAGGGATTGCCCGTCGGGTACGGATCTTGCATCGCGATCGAGCCAGTCTCCAGCAGCGACTTCAAATTGGAGAGAATCTTCGGCCAGCCACCGGAAACCGCCTCGATAAATTTCGAGGGTTCCCGCTCGATGCTGTGCGTGATGGTCAGCTTCACCGCCGTTCCACTCGGTTCCAGTTCCATCGTGCACAGCGAATAGCCTTCGGCCTTCAGCTCGGGCCTTTTCACGTGCTGCCAGCGGATCACCAACCGCCGTGGCGGCTCGGCCTCCACAATCTCGCCAGCGTCGTACGTCTCACCGTCGCCGGACACCATCTTCCACGACGATCCCGTCGTCCACTGGCTTTCGATGTGCATGCCGAACCAGTACTGTTCTATGAATTTCGCGTCGGTCAGCGCCGACCACAGCTTCTCCGGCGTCGTGCGTATGTAGGTCACGTACACAAAAGTGCTTTCAACTTTTTTGCTCATGTTCCTCTCCCTCCAGGCTCTTCTTTAGTTTTGCAATTGCTTGCAACCGCGGGTGTTCGAACTTGTTGATCCAGCGTTCTGCGATCTCGTTGATCGGCACGGGATTGATGAAATGAAATCTCTCCCTCCCCTCGCGCCTCCAGGACACCAGATTGGCCCTCCGCAGAATCGCCAGATGTTTCGCCACCGCCTGGCGCGTCATGCGCAGCCCCTGGCAAAGCTCTCCCAGAGTTTGCCCATTCTTGCGGTGCAGCTTGTCGAGCAGCTTGCGCCGGCTCGCGTCCGCCAATGCTCGAAATACGGGGTCATCGCGCATCTCTAAATAGGGAACCATTTGGTTCCCTATAGATAATAGGAAGCCGCCGCTCCTCTGTCAAGTGTTTATTGCTTAGGTCACAATCGATGCCAACGCAAGTCCCGCAAATTACTTCAGTAGGCGGCGATGCGTTGAATCACCCAGAACATTGCCACGCTTCCGATGGCGTAGGCCGGCAGAATCTCCAGGACGGCTAGTCGTTGTTGGTTAAGCGATGTGAGTCTCGAAGCGGCCCATACCAACAGAGCGACAAGCGATAAAACGAAGCCGATGAAAAGGAAATGTCCCGTTTCAACCCCAAGGCTGAAGAACAGCAGTGCGGTGGGGATATGTGCGATCGGCAGACCGGCGTCTCTGAGCCCGCTGGCAAAACCCAGTCCGTGCATCAGTCCGAACGTCAGCGCCACGATCCACGGCGCGCGGGCGGTGATCCCCACATAACCTCGCCGGACCCGCAGAATTTCCGCTGCGACAAAAACGATACTCAACGCGATAACTGCTTCCACCGGACGTTGCGGAATGTGGACGTATCCGAGCGTCGCTAGAGTCAGCGTGATGCTGTGCGAGACAGTGAACGCGGTGACAGTCTTGACCAGCTTCCACCCGCCGCGCGTGATGATAATCAACGCCAGCACAAACAGCAGATGGTCAACGCCCGTCAGTATGTGCTCGACGCCGAGCACGGTGTAGGTGCGAGCGACGCCCACTGCGCTCGCCGCGGCCGCGACCACAAACGACGGCGAGGATGGGGTGAGCCGCGTCACTTCCGAGCTGCCGTCCAGACGTTCCAGTCGCACGAGCACGTCGGTGCTTGTCGCGCTGAGTCCCGCGATGTGGATCGTGCCACCGCCGAGACTACCCGTGCACTTTACGGACCAGCGTTCCGTGTAAGCGTTGTTGGCCATTGAACGGAGCGGCTCGGTGACGTTCGCGCAGGCCGCGGGAAGTTCCACATAAAGTCCGAGGCGCAAGTCTCCCTGGCCCGGTACTTTCCACAGCGCGTCATACGATTCTGCCCCTGTCTGGCGAAGTTCGAGATAGGCGGGACGGACCTCATGCGCGCACACGCCCGGTACAAGTGTGCCGAGCAGAATCAAAATGAAAAGCGCGCGTTTCATTTCACTGCTTCTCTGAAACTTTTTTTGCCTCCACAGTCTCGGGCTTTTCAATCGTCACCGTGTAATGCTTCAGCAGTTCCTGGTAAAACCTGTCGTTTGCGTTCCTGCGATGAGCTTCGTTCCACTCGCGAACTACCGCGTCGTGCACTTCCGCGAGCGCCGGCACACTTCCTTCCAGTCGTTGGCTCAGGAAAACCAAATGGACCCCGTAAGCGGATTCAACCGGCCCTCGCCATTGTCCGATTGGCAGCCCACCCAGCGCCGACGCGAACTTAGCACCGAATACCCTCCCGACTTCTGCAGCCGGAAGCGCGTGGTAAGCGTTGTCTAGCATGATCGAATCACTCAAAGCCGAGCCATCGGCTTTGCCGCCCTCTTGCTGGAGCCGCGCAAGCAATTGTGTGCTGTCGCGTGCAAGGTTTTTGCCGTGCTTATCTGGATTGAGGAAGACTTGGCGGAACGTGAATCGCTCGTCCACGCGAAACGAATCCGGATGCGCCCGTAGATAGTCACTAAGTTCTGCCTCGGTCGGCTGCGCCTGAGCGGCGGCGCCGTCGGAGATGAATTCCATTTTCTGCTGCAAGCGCCGGCGGATGATTAGATCGTCCTTGTCCAGGTCCAGCGCCAGCGCCTCGCGATAAAACACTTCCTGCCGCACTCGATCCCCAATCAGGCCTTCCCACTCGTCTTCGGTGGGAGGCCGTTGCCGATTCTGCGTAAAATTGTCCAACATGGACTCAAGTTGACCTTGCGTGATCACAATTTTGCCTGGCTCGCCGCTGGAGTGCTTCGACACCAGAGTGTAGGCGACGAAAATCACAACGCCGAGTAGCAGGAAGTGCAGCAGCGGTTCGCGAACGATTTTCTTGGTTAAGTTCGTCATTTTTTTGCAGGTGTATACCAGATTGGCGAAGTGTAGGCGCGGTCAGTGACCGTCATCGGAACTTCGGGAGACATCTTGATGCCGTATCGCTTCTGGTCGTACGCGGTCCAGCGTGGCGACGGGATTTGAATCACTCGCACGTAGTAGAACGCGTTCTGCGTTGGATCGAACGCGGGATCCTTCCAGTACGCTTCCAGCGTAGCGGCGCCGATGGTATTGGTGTAGCTCGCGTTGGCAACGTCAACCGTGCTGCCTACCGGCGTCTTGCAGCGGCCGTCCGGGCCGATCTTTCGCCCGCCGGATACTGATACGTCAAAAATGCGCTCTTGCGCTTTGCCGTCCTTGCCGAGCCAGCCCTTGATGACCTGGAGACGGTCGAGGTTGGGGCCGTTCGGATCGCGCATCGCCCGCACCAGGAACGTCGGGGCTTTGTCAGTAGGGGCAGACTTGAGGTCCCCTCCCATCGGCACGCCATGAGCGTAGCCGTTCTCCGCAAAATCAGGGCGATCGCGATCCGTGGGCGTGAAGTCCCAACCGGCAAACACTCTTACGATCGGTCGATCACCTGTTGTGGCGTAGACTTCTTTGCGCTTGAGCGCGTCCCAGATTCCTTCGCGGGTGTTCTCACGTGCCCATACACCACCCAGGCCTGCGGCCTGTTCCCCCCAGACGGATATCAGCGGACCTTTCTTTGGATCGTTGTCAACCATCGCAAGCGGCGTCTTCCAACGATCCGGTGAAGGCAATCCGTTGGCAAACTCACCGAAGAAGTTGTCCTCCCTCGTGGTGACCACACCAACGTGGGCATCGTTGCCACCGATCAAGCCGGACTTATAAGGGTTGGCTCCCAGCTTGGCTTCGAGTTCCATTCCCAGCTTGAGCGCAGAGCGGACGTAATTGCCGTGGAGCACGCTATTCTCCGCCGGTTCCATCTTGTTGAAATTGATATCCCAGCGTTCAAAATTGGCGAATTCGTCGTTAGGCGAGAGGTAGGGATGTGTTTCGCTGTCGCCTTTGATCTGCGTGGCCTCAAGGAGCGGTTCGTGGCTCGCGCGTGCCTCCGCGTAGGCGCGGTCCATGGGGCTTCCGTCGAACTTCTCTGCCGAATACATAATGCCGTTGCTCAGGTTGCCGTTATGCGGGATGGCGAGAACCTGGCCACCCGTTTTCTTCGCGTAGGCGTCCATGTAGTTCCAGAGCTCTGCCGGATCCTGGCTGTCGAAAGTTGAAAAGGGAACGATCTGGTTCACACGATCCGCGTTGTCGCGGAAAACGACGGTGCGATGAAGATTGTTCCCGCCGGGCGCGGAAGTCCACTCGAACCCATGCAGCGTGGTGAAAACGCCGGGTTGGTTCCACTTCTCGGCTGCCTCGATAGCGTGCGCCCAGGCTGCGGCCGTGAGTTTGCTGGCGTCAAATACGGGCTTGCCGGTCTGCATCGAGACAACCGCTTCGATCGCCGCCTTCACACCCTCCTGAGTGCTCGTCTTCGACATCTCATACCAGCGCTTCCCCACTGGGTCGGCCAGGAGATCGGGGCTGCCAGCGCGAATTTGGTCGGAAATACCCATATACTCGGCATGATCGGTGATGGCGACCCAGTCCAGCGGGCGATCCTGTTTGAAGCGCACGCCGTTGTCCATAACCACTTCCCCGCCTGTGGCAACTCGGAACAGATCGTCGGGGGTTAGCGTGACTCCGAACATTCCTGAGTCGAAGGAGAAGCCGGTGTGCACGTGAGCCACTCCCCAGTAGACGCGATTGGGGTAAGTCTGGCCAACGTAGGGAGAGTATTGCCCGCCACCGACGACCGGGGCCGGAGTTGGCTTAGCCGTCTCTTGTGCCGGGGCCGCAGGGGAAACGCTCCCAACGGGTGGGCTACTGTACGCGCCTCGAATGGAGGGCGAGCGCCCGTGCAGAACGGATCCTAGTGCGTAAGTCCCAACGAGACCAAGGCCGACGACGGCCAGGGTTGCTAAGGCTGCGTTACGCAACCGCGTGTTGCGTTGCATGCTTCTCTCCTCCACAGAATTACAAAGCGATGCCGCCCTCGATTTCTTTGCTCAGGATTCGCTTGCTGTAACCTACTCGATGCGAGGAGAATCAGCTATCCGCTTTGGGCCAGAAGGCGTACACATGCCAAATCAAACGCCGTTCAGCTACTTCGAATACATCATCAACGACGCCGATTCCTACCGGTCACTCTTTAAAGGGGCCGATCTGGAGATTTCGCAACTTGAACCCGGTCGGCTCATTGGCCGGCATGTACGCCTCGACCTGCAGGGAGGACAGTTCTCCTACGTTGAAACCGGCTTGTCCATTCGCGGCAAAGGTACTTTCCCAAACCTGTGGACGCTTTCCGTGGTGTTGGACTGCACAACCCGCTCCCTGCAGCATGGAGCCGAAGTGCGCGCCGGCTCATTGTTCATTCACGGGCCTGGAGCGGAACACGACGGCGTATACGGCCAGAATTTCAAGATCGTTTGCTTTGCTGTTCGCGACGAGATTTTTAGCAGACATCTTCGGCGACTCGCTCCACAACTTCACGATGCAATGCGCCTGCCATGGTCGTTGTTTGAGCCGCCACTCAGCTCGCGACCGGAAATCATCGCGCGCTTTGCGGAAGCGGCAGCGATCATTCAGTCTGATGCGAGGGTGCGAAACTCCAGCAGGGCGTTGGCGAAGTTTGAGGAGGAGATGGTGTGCGATTTCGTGGATGCTGTCGCGCAACAATTCCCGTCGGGTTCTATTCGAACGGACCAGCGAGCCGCTGCCATGCTGCAACGGGTTGATCGGGTCGTGCAGGAACCTCGTTTAGTCGACGCGACGGTGGCCGAACTCTGCACCGTTTGCGAAGTGCCGCGACGAACTCTGAATCGCGCTTTCCAAGACTCGCTCGGCATGGGACCGGCCACGTATCTCCGTCGCGTGCGACTGAATCGCGCCCGTCGCGCCTTACAAAAGGAAAGATCTCGTTCGATCACAGTAACCGACGTTGCTCTCAAGTTAGGTTTCTGGCACCTCAGCCGATTCGCTGAACAGTACAAAGAATTGTTTGGCGAATCACCCCATGAAACCCTGAGCCAAGTAGACAGAGGAATCACCGAATCTTCAGCACGACGTTAGGATAACACTGGCCGCGTGTCCCATTTTTCGCGCCTTTGTTTCATGCGAACGGTGGGGTCGTTGACGTTCTCGCCACACACTCGCCCCGGCTTCACATCAAACACGCCAGAACAGTCGCCGAACTTACCGGCAGAAGTACAGCTGTACCATCATAAACACCAGCAAAACACGGCCTCAAACTCACTCTCAATGCGTCGCTGCTGCTTCTGTACCGAATCCATCCCCTGGTACAGCTGTGCACGCGCGCTTCGCGTGCTAACCTTGCCGCGGAGGCAAAAAATGTACGGCGAATTCGATCTCGATCGGCGGCTCGTAGCTCGACACTCATCGCTCACCACTCGCGACTGCCTTTCTAATCGGTACTGTTCGGTACTGCGGCCGATTAGAAATGGTTCTAACTCTATGAAAACAAACGGAGCAAGCCCATTCTAATCGGTACTATTTGTCCCATTTTTTCGCCAAACGCCCACGCGCCGCGCGCCACGAATCGGCAATCCGGATTCGCCGCCCCTCCGTCCGTTCCGAGCCGCCGCGGATCAAGAGTCACCCATCACTTGTCACCCATCACTCGTCACGTTCCCCTCATCACTCGCCACTGCATTTCTAATCGCTACAGCAAATTATTAGAAATCGAGCTATCTCACTCACAGCAAACGAGAAAACATTTTCTAATCGCTACTATTTGCCCCGTTTTTTCGCGCTCCAAATCCTGCTTTTCAGCTCGCGCAGAGACGCGTATATAAGATGACCATGACATCTCCACTCGACTACGCTGCCATGCTCGCCGTCGCCCTTGGCGAAGCCCGCACCGGCCTCGCCGAAGGCGGCATCCCCATCGGCGCCGCCATTTTCGACTCCACCGGAAAACTTATCGGCTCCGGCCACAACCGTCGCGTCCAGCAGGGCGATCCCTCGGTCCACGGCGAGACCGACGCTTTCCGCAACGCCGGACGCCAGCGCAGTTATCGCCAACTTATTATGGTTACCACCCTGGCGCCCTGCTGGTATTGCAGCGGACTGGTTCGCCAGTTTGGCTTCGGCACCGTGGTCGTCGGCGAGAGCCGCAATTTTCAGGGCGGCATCGAATGGCTGCGCTCTCTCGGCATCCAGGTAATTGATCTGGACTCCGCGGAATGTGCGTCGCTCCTGGCGGACTACATCCGCGCACACCCCGCCGTGTGGAACGAAGACATCGGAGAGGAATAGTATGAGCGAAGCACAACCATCGCGCGCAGAGATTCGGATTTCACCAATGAGCAAACGTTCGCGCCATTCGCCGCAACGCGCTACCCCAGCCTCGCCCTCACTGCGCGTGCGTACGCCACCAACCATGGATCCGAATCGCGCGGCGCGATCAGTTGAACTCCTGCCCCGGTTGTTGTCGGCAGCGTCACCACGGGCGCGCCAACCAGGCTCATCGGCGTGGTGTAGCGCAGAATCGCGCGCCGCGACGCCGTATGATCGGCACCCACCGCAAGTTCGTGCAGCGCGGCGCACGGCGCCAGGAAAAAATCGAACTCGCTTAATTGCGCATCCGCGCGCTCGCGGAATCGCGCATGCCGCGCGCGCAACTTTTCGATTTCAGCCGCCGGCAGGGACGCACCCCACGCCAGCCGTTCGGCGATCGGCGCAGGGAAGTGCGAAAAATCTCCCCCGATATTCGCGCCGTGAATCGCCGCAGCTTCGTGCGCGGTGATCCCTGTGTATATTTCCAGCGCCTCGTCCCAGTATCCGGTATCCACCGGACAAATCGTCGCGCCGCAGTCGCTGAGTTTTTTCTTCCACTCCGCAAATCCCGCCAGCGCCTGCTCGTCGCAATCATGCAGAAACTCGTCGCGCACGCACCCAATCCGGAAGCGCGTCTCCGTCATGTCCGGCGCGCGCAAACCAAACAGCGCCTCCGCCAGCAGCGGCGCATCGCGCAGATCCTGGAACAGCCAGCCCAACGTGTCGAACGTCGGAGCCAGATGCACGCCGCCGCGCCACAACCCGCTTTTCTCCGCCAACCCCACCGACGCGCGGTACCCCGCGATTCCGCACAGCGCCGCCGGCACGCGCACCGACCCACCCGTGTCCGTTCCGATCGCCGCAAGCGCCGACTGCTCCTGCACGCTGGCCGCCGCGCCGCTGGACGACCCGCCGGTCAGCCGTCCGGCATCGCGGGGCTGCATGCAGTCGCCGTATTCCGGATTTTCTCCAGTGATGCCGTAGGCCAGCGTATGCATGTGCGTCTTGCCGATGATGATCGCGCCTTGCGAGCGCAGACGAGCCGCCACGGCGGAATCCTCGCGCGCTACGCCATTGCGCTCGGCGTAATAACGGGAACCCAATGTCGTAGGAGATCCCGTTACGTCAAAACAATCCTTAATCGAAACCGGCACGCCATACAGAGGTGGCTTGGGATCGCGCGGAAATCGCTGCGGCAAAGCATCCGCTTGCTCCCGAACTTTTTCAGCATCAAGCGCGAGATACACGTTGTGCCCAGCGTTGCTGTTCGCCCGCGCAAGCGCCTGCTCGGCTACATCGCGCGGCGTAATCTTGCCGCGCGCGAGCAGCTCGCTGAACTGTTGCAGAGGACTGAGCGGGGAGAGCATGGACATGGAGTGCATTTTATCCGCATTCATCGCGTACAAACGGATGGAATTTCGCGGCTCGCAGGAAAGATGAGAGGGACTACGCAGGAACAGCAGCCGGGATGGCCGCCGTTCCTGCTCGTGACGGCTGGACTAGAACTGCACGCTGAGGGACATCTGAATCTGCCGCGGGCTTCCGATCGTCTTGTTCACCACGCCCAAACCATACGGACAGTTGTAGAACGAAGTATTTGTTTGGGGCGGATTACAGCTGTTTGGCAGAGGGTCTGTGCCTTGCACGGGCGCGTTGTTGTAATACTGGTTTTGCGAGACATCATCGAGCGGAATGTCAAAGCTGGGCGTGTTCGTCAGGTTGAAAATATCGAAACTGTATTTCACTGCGACTCGTTCGGTGACTTTGGTGTTTTTCACGATGGAGATGTCCGCGCGCTTTTGCCAGGTTTGCCGGAAGATGTTGCGCTGGCCCGTCGTGAAGTTGGTCTCGAAGGTGTCGCCTGGCGGGATCGCGCCATTCAAATCGCCGGGAGACAGCAGCGGCAGCGTGAAGCACTCCGAGTGCAGCGCGTACTGCGGATTGTCCGGAGTACCGAAGGCGCCCGAAACCCCGGTGAGCGCGCTCTTAGGCGTGCAACCGGGCGCGAGCGGAACGATCGGGTTGGTGATGCCATCATTGACGCCGTAAAAGATGCTGCCGACCGCGCCGGTGTAGTCAATGATGCTGTAGGGCTGGCCGCTTTGGAAGACGCCGGTGCCCTCGATGGCCCAGCCGTTGGTAATCTTGCCTTTCCATGAAGAATCGCTGAACGCGTTGGGGAATTGATAGAGGTACGTGAAATTGATGACGTGCGTGCGGTCAAAGTCCGAGTTGCCGTAACCGGAGCGCAAGTCCAGCGGATTATTTCCGTTGTAGAACAATCCCATGGCGCTCTGTTCATCCAAGGCGTGAGAGTAGGTGTACGAAAAACCCAGCTGCAACCCGTGGCTCATGCGTTTTTCTACGTGGACTTGCAGCGCGTTGTAAGAAGAAACGCCGGCGGCAGTATACGAAAGCGCTTCGGACGAATAGCCCAGATACGGAACGCGGAGGTCTGCATTGCCTCCCTCATAGTTGTTCATCATCTGGGTCCCGTCGGGAAGAAAGATCGCGCAAGCCGTCGGGCCCGCGCTGCAGTTAGGCTGCTGCACCGTGTAGCCATACGTATAGTCCTGTTGTAACGGCGTACCCTTGTGCGTGGGATTGGCGGGCGAGGCGATCTGGGCTTGGTTGAACGGTACGGGAATCACTTCGTGCCGGGCTAAGTTTCCCACGTAGCCGATATCGATTGCGATGTCGTTGCGCGGCTGCCATTGAACGTCCAGCGTCTGGTTCATGGTGTACGGCAACTTGTTCGCGCGGTTGTAAACGCCGAAGGGGAACAGCGGTTGCCCTTCGATGATGCCGGCCCCGATTCCAACTCCCGGGACTCCCGTATTCGGCAAATAGCTATTGATGGAAGCTGGATTACCTGTTGGCGGTGGTCCCAACGACGTTCCCCAGGGATTGGTGAGCCCGTATGTACCTGGATCGCATGTCGGGATGTAATCGAAGTAATAAGTGGATGCGGTGCACTCCTGCGCGCTGACGAATGGCGGAGCTTGGTTAACGCCGAACGGTCCGCCAGTGACGACGCCAGCGGCAAATCCCGGAGAAAGATACGTAAACAGCTCTCCTCGATCGTAGTACATCCCCCAGCCGGCGCGAACGACCAGCTTGTTGTTGAACTTGCCGGGGCTCCAAGCCAAACCCAAACGAGGCGCGAGGCCCCACTGGCGGCCTGTTAGCGTAGAGGGACTGACGCCTTTGCTGGGAAACTCTTTGTTGTTACCTGCCACGACAATGCCATTCGAAATGAGGGTATCGGTGGTGGCATCGTAATCATATTGCGCGGGATCGAAATTGTAGAGATGCCCGTATTTTTCAGACATGCCACCGTCGTAGTCATAGCGCAATCCAACCGTGAAGCTCAGGTTGGGGCGAAACTGGAATTTGTCCTGAACGTAAAGACCCCATTCATTGGCGCGCAGGTAGCGATCCGCATTGCCCTGCAATACGTTGGTGGTGACGTACCCGTCCGTGGTGTAGGGAGTGACGAATCCCTGCAGGAACTGCGAGAGGTCCGCCGTGCCGAGCATGCCAGTCCCGGGCCGTTGGTCAAGTGTGTTCAGTTGGGTATAGGAATATGCGCCTCCAAACGAAAGCGTGTGCTTGCCCCGATTCCAGGTGGCATTGGCGGACGGCATGAACCGATTCTGGAAAATCCCAGTGTTGGCTCCCTGAGATGCGGCACCCTGTCCGACGGTCAAAGGCGATTCGTTGACAGGCGTGGGCACGCATTTGGGATCGACGGAGACCGGGGGGCAACCCGAATTGTCCTCTCCGTAACCCAACATGTCGACGATGGTTATGCCCGGAAAGAAGTTCGACCCGAATGTATTGATGGTGGACTGCGCTGCCGTGGCGCCCGTGTAGGATTGGACGAAACTGGAAAATTGCGCCGGGGTGAACGGTTGTCCGACGGTGCTGTAGATTTTCTCGCGGATGAAACCGAACACCTCGGCGACGTTGAGGTTGGGCGTTATCATCTGGGTGTTGGTGATGGAGGCGACCTGGCTGCCCGCATCCAGGCGCTGAGTAAACCCCGGCACAGTGGAATACGCATAGGGCGCGACGCTAGGATCATGCTGGTAGTAATACTTCAGAGCCAAAGTGTCCTTAGCGTTTACGATCCAGTCGATATTGCTCACCGCTTGATCCGCGAAGAAATAAGCAGTGCCATCGGTGAGGGCGTTTTCCGGGAAGTTGATCGTGGGCACGTTGCCGTCGTTCCACGGAACGAGATACTGGCCGTTCGGTAGTTGATACCCAAATATTCCCAGCGCGATCGGACTAATTTGATTGGGGCCATTACCGACGGTTCCGTTTAGATTCGAGAAGAAATCATTGTTGGAGATCGCGGTGAGGCAAGAAGCCAATGACGGTTGACCCGCCGGCGCCGTCGCAGGCCGATTCGCGCCGCAGTTGGCAGCTGTAAATCCGAAGGGAACGGTTACACGTCCAATGCCGATTTCCTGATCGGAACTGTGTACGTGCTGATAAGCAAGATAGCCGAATAGTTTGTTCTTGATGATCGGGGCGCCTACGGCTCCGCCTAAGGTCCAGCGATGCAGTTCTGGAACTTTCAGATTATCGGGAAGATTGGGATCCTGATTGAAAAAGAAGGGCGCAGCATTGAGCCAATCTGTTCCGCGATGCAGGTAACCGGTGCCGTGTATCGCGTTGGTGCCCGACGCGGTGCTCATATCGATATGCGCGCCGCTGGTGGAGCCCTGCTGTGCGTCGTACATAGAAGTGTTGACGCGAACTTCCTGAATCGTTTCCGGAGCGGGTGTGGGAAGGGACTGGCCAACGGCGAGATACGGCGATGCGGTACTCTGAATAACTCCGCCGTTGCCGCTGGCAGCGCCGCTGACGCCGGTGTTGTTCACAATGCGGGCAGATGCCACCTGGCTGGTGCTCTTGCCGTTAAATAAATTCTTGGCGTCCACGCCATTCAACAAAAAAGTGTTACTGGTGTCGCGCTGGCCGTTGGCCCAGATGGGCTGGTTGCCGAGACCGGCGTTAGCACCCGTGCCAGCAGGCAGTTCTGCGCTGACGCCCGGTGAAAGTATTGCCAGTCCAGTAAAACTTCCAGTTGGGAGAGGTATGGCTTCGAGCTGCGCTTTATCGAGGACGTAGCCGTTTGTCGTGTCCACAGCGTTGAGCAGTGGAGTTTCTTCCACGGTGATCGTCGTTCCCACCTGGCCGACTTTTAGCACAGGGCTCAGGCTCACAGTGCGATCGGCCTGCACCAGAATGGATGGAATTTTCTGGGATTCGAAACCGTCGTGGCTGAATGTGAGGGTGTAGGTGCCGATCGGCAAATTGACGAACTCGTAGGAGCCGTTGGAATTGGTCTTCTGCGTGCGCGTGAGCGTGGTCTGATCGCCCACCAACGTCACCAGCGTGTCCGTCAGCACGGCGCCACTGGTGTCCGTGACCGTGCCGGTAATGCCGCCCAAAGTTTGCTGCGCGCGCGCAACGGGCGCGCAAACCAGCGCGACGCAAATGTACGATGCCAGAAAGAAAATCGAGAGCCGGATTCTCTCAAACATTCGATCCTCCGATCAATGCGGACGAAATCGCGAACGAAAATGCCGTCCGAAAAATCGCACGGAAAACTTCTGCTTTTTGATTAAAGATGATTCCCCGATCCGTTACAGCACCCCGAAGATGGACGCAAGGTACGCTTTTTTTGTCCCGGAGCGAAGTATTTTTAATCTATGGCAGGTATCAATTATTTCTATGGCGGTTTTCCACAGGGAGCATTTTGATGTGGCGGATTTTCGCGGCGCGGCCGCGCAGAAGTGCGAGATTCTTGCGCGGCCCCAAGCGTGTATGCGATACCATCCGACCTCGCGGGGGAATGGATGACGCTGCGCGCGACCAAGCTGGCGCTGGTTTTTGCGGTGGCGCTGTACTACACGCTGCTAGTCTTCAACAACATCACCGACTTTGACTCCAACTACCAGTTTGTTCGTCACGTGCTGATGATGGACTCAACGTTTCCGGGAAATAACGGAATGTGGCGCGCGTTGAACCAGCCGGGTTGGCACATCGGTTTTTATTTATCAATTATCGCGTGGGAATTCGTCACCATGGCGCTGTGCTGGTGGGGTGGATTGCAGATGGCGCAAGCGCTGCGTGGAAGCGCTGCGGCGTTTCATCGCGCCAAACGAATCTGCATCATTGGACTGATGCTGGCAATGCTGATGTGGCTGGTGGCGTTTCTGACGGTCGGCGGCGAATGGTTTCTGATGTGGCAGTCGAAAACGTGGAACGGTCAGGAAGTGGCGGTGCGAATGTTTACGGTGATTGGTATCGTCTTGCTGCTGGTGGCGCAGCCGGATACGGAAGACCAACCTTAGGATTTTTCCTTGGTGGCATTTTTGCCGCGGCTGTTTATCAGGAACCAGAGAAGCCCAGCAGCGAGATACACGAGATAAATGTAGGGGAGCTTGCCGTAAGTGCCTTCGGGGACGGGATAGAGATTGCCAACGAGCGCCAGCAGCATGGCGAGTCCAGCGAGCGAGGAAAGAATTTGCGCGGCGGGAGTGTAAGCGCCGTGATTGCGTAAATAACGCGGCAGCGCGATGCAAACCAATGCGTAAGCAACGATGAAACCGTAGGTCGCGAGCGAGCCGAGCCAGCCGTAAACATCCAGCCCGCTCGCGCCGCGCGCCGCCAGCACCACCACCGGCAACACCGCCGCAATTCCGGTAACGACGACTGCATAGCTGGGAGTTTCATTGCGCACATGCGTGGTGCGCAGTGAGCCGTGCGCCAGGCCATTGTGCGCCATCAGCAGCAGCACGCGTGCGGCCGCGGTGACGCACGCCAGCGTGCCGGCAAACATGCTCACCAACGCGCCGATATCAATCAACAATCCAAATAGAGGAACGCCGCCTACAGCCGCGATCACGTGCATCGGCGCCGGACTCGAGCCCAAATCCTGGCCGGCGGTGCGGAAGCCAAGCACTTCGGCGTAAGCGCACACGGTAAAAAAAGCGCCGCCGATAATTGCGGATTGAATCACGGCGCGCGGAATTGTCTTCAACGGATTGTGTGCTTCCGCGCCTAGCGTGGTGGCGCTTTCAAAGCCGACGAAGCTGAAGAGCGCCAGCACCAGGCCGAGCCGCAAGCCGCTGCCCGTCATGCCGCGTAATTTCAACTGCTCCCAATCCAGGTGCAAGCCGTGGCGCACGAGCACCAGCGCGATCACGATGACGATCACCGCCACAGAAATTGCTTCCATCCACAGCATCAACCGCGCGGAGATTTTTACATCGCGATAGGCGATCCATACGGAAACTCCGGCGCCGATCAGCACCAGCAGCACGGCGGAGACTTCGTGCCCGGTGGCGTCGCGCAGCAGAAGGTTCGCGAAGTGGTAAAAGCCGCCGATGACGCTGGAGCCGGTGGCGACGTAGGCGAGCAGCAAACTCCACGCAGCGGTGGCGCCCAGCCACGGCGGCAAAATCATGGATGCGTAGGTGTAGAGCGAACCGGGCGACGCCGAATATTTGGCAAAGCGCGCAATGCATAGCGCGACCAGCAGCACGGCGATGGTTGCAAGCAGATACGCGAGCCACGTGCCGTTGCCGGCGAGCGCGCATACCAGTGGAATGGTGGCGGCCGGAGTTGTGGTTGGCGCGATCGTCGAAACCGACTGCGCCAAAGTTTCGAGAGGGGAAAGAGCGCCGCGTCGCAGGCCGTAACTGGTGGTTTGAGGATCTTGCTGGAGCGAGGGTGCAGCGGGTGCCGGATTATTTGTTTCGTCGAAATTTGCGGGCGCGTGCATGGCGTACCATACAGGCTGATTGGCGACGGCGCAAGAGACACCAGGGCGGAGGCGCAGTTCGCTGTGATATAGATTTGCATGCTCGCGAGCATGCGTTGGGATTTTGCCGACCCAGTTTGGGGGAATAGATGCTGAGATTTGCCATGCGTTTTATTGGCCTGCTGTTGCTGGTTCTATGCTGCGCGGACTTTTTGCAGCCACAGAGCACAGCGCCGAGTGTTCCCATTCACGTCAAAGTGGTCGTGGTCACCATGTTTGAACGCGGCGAGGACACCGGCGACGTTCCGGGAGAATTTCAGCTGTGGGTGGAGCGCGAACATCTGGATCAAGTGCTGCCGCTGCCGAGCGGGTATCACCATGTGCGAATGAATAAGGATGGCGTGCTGGGATTGCTCACCGGTGTGGGAACGGCGAAGGCTGCGGCGTCTGTGATGGCGCTTGGGCTGGATCCGCGTTTTGATTTGACGAAGGCGTATTGGATTGTTGCGGGAATTGGCGGCGGCGATCCCGCGGACGTGTCACTCGGCTCGGCGGTGTGGGCGGACCACGTGGTTGACGGCGACCTGGCATTTGAAATTGACGCGCGACAAATTCCCGCAACCTGGCCGACGGGCTACGTGCCGTTGCGCAGGGGAACACCGTATGAACAACCGCCGCGCATTGATTACGGCGAGGCATACACGCTGAACGAATCGCTGGTGGACTGGGCGGTGCGTCTGACGCAAGATGTGCCGCTGGCAGATTCGGATTCTCTGCGGAAATCGCGCGCGCGGTTCGCGGGCTTTCCGAATGCGGTGAAGCCGCCGTTCGTCACGCGCGGCGACACACTTTCGGCGAGCACTTTTTGGCACGGCTCAAAATTCGATGAGTGGGCCAATGCCTGGACGCGCTACTACACCGGCGGCAAAGGCAATTTTATGACGGCGGGAATGGAAGATACCGGCACGATGCAGGCGCTGACATTTTTGGGTCAGGCGGGGCGCGTGGACTTGCAGCGCGTGCTGGTGCTACGGACGGTGAGCAATTACGATCGCGAGCCTCCCGGAGTTTCCGCGGCAGAGAGTTTGCAGGAAATGGCTTCGGGGAATTATTCCGCGTACATGCAATCGCTGGAAGCGGCGCAGGTGGTGGGCGATAAAGTGGTGCGCGATCTGGTGGAGCATTGGCGCGAGCGCGAAGCGACGATTCCGCATTGAGCCTGCATTGCGGCGCGGCCAGGAGAAAGTGAGTCCCATGAAAACTAAAACGAGCGCGATGCTGGCACTTTGCACGGTATGCGCGCTCTTGTTGTCGATTTGTCCGGCGACTTCGGCCCAGAAGCAGAAAATAAAGGTGATCGCGGATCAGGATAGCGCCGGGCCGCAGGGCACGAATTTTCTGTCGCTGCTGATGCTGCTTCGGGCGCCGGAAATCAATCTGCTGGGCATCACCACGGTGAGCGGCGATCAGTGGGTGGAACCCGCGACTGTGTTCGCGTTGTGGGCGACGGAACTGACCGGGCGGACGGATGTGCCGGTGGTGAAGGGCGCAGAAAATCCCTTGGTGAATTCGAAACTCGAGGTGCAGCGGCGCGAGGCGCTGTATGGTTCGATCGTGGGGTGGCACGGATCGTTCAATCCCGATGCTCCGGAACCGGGCGAAATCTGGGCGCCGCCGGGTGGTTTTCCGAAAGTGAAAGCAAGACCGGGGCGCGCAGCGGATTTTATTATTGAGACGATTCATGCGAACCCCGGGGAAGTTGTGTTGTATTGCGCGGGGCCGCTGACAAACGTGGCGCTGGCGGTGCGCATGGATCCCACGATCGTCGCGCTGACCAAAGCGATCTACATCATGGGCGGCAGCTCGCAGGGAGGTCCGGAATTGAATTGGACGTGGGATCCGGAAGCCGCGTCGATCGTGCTGCATGAGCCATGGAAGGAAATAGTTGTCAGCCCGTTCGAGGCGGGCGAGCAAGTTTGGTCCAGCGCCGCATTGATGGAGCAGATCGTGCAGGCGGCCGGACCTTTGGCTGCACACGTGAAGCAAGTGTATCTGGACGCGCAGCCGCCGGCCGGGACGTCCATGTGGTCGATGATGTGGGATGAATTGCTGGTGGCGTCGTTGCTTGACCCGACCGTGATCAAAAAATCGGAGACGATGTATCTGGATGTGGACATTGAGCACGGGCCGAAGTACGGCCAGACCGTGGTGTGGAAGAAGCCGGAAGACCTGCCGACATTTTTTTTGGCTTATAGCGGCCCGCGGCCGCCGGATCGCGAAAAATGGATGGGGCATTTGACGCCGCCCGCGGGGTTGCATCCGGCGTCGGTGCAGACGGAAGTGGACGTGGAGAAATTCAGGAAGTTTTTCGTGATGGCCATGAGCCGGTAGCTACATGTGCGCGCGTGGGCGCGATGCTTTCTGGCGCGTCCCCGGATTCCTTTTTTTAGGCAATAATTTCGCGGGGCGTCGGCGCTGCATTCTGAATTCGTCCCATACATGTTATGGCATTGACGCGAGAACGCGTGCAGCCTATAGTTGCGCACTTTTAGGCTGGGGGAAGCATTTTGCTCGAGCGCGTATTCCACCTCACCGAAAATGAAACCACGGTACGCCGCGAACTGCTGGCCGGGTTGACCACGTTCATGACTATGGCGTACGTGGTGGTGGTGAACCCGCGGATTCTGGCCGAGGGCGGAATGCCGGTGGAAGGTGTGCTGTTCGCGACGTGCATTTCGGCGGCGCTGGCTACACTGGTGATGGGACTGTGGGCGAATTATCCCATCGCGCTGGCGCCGGGCATGTCGCTGAATGCGTACTTCACGTACTCGATCGTGATTGGGCGCGGGGTGCCGTGGCAGACGGCGCTGGGCGTGGTCTTCTTGTCCGGGCTTTTGTTTCTGCTGCTGACGTTGACGAATGTGCGCGAGCACATCGTGAATGGAATTCCTGATTGCCTGAAGCATGGAACGGCGGCGGGGATTGGGCTGTTCATCGCGTTCGTGGGATTGCGCAACGCGAAGATCATTGTGGCGAATCCGGCGACGTTTGTTGCGTTTGGGAAAACTAGCGACCCGCAAGTGCTGCTGGCTGCGGCTGGGCTGATTCTGATCGCGATTTTGATGATACGAAAAGTTGGCAGCGCGATTTTGCTGGGCATCGTGGCGATCGCGCTGGCTGGAATTCCGCTGGGACTGAGCCACTGGCCAACGCAATTATTTTCGTGGCCGCATCCGGCAGGTACATTTCTGAAACTGGATTTGCGGTCGGCGACGCGGCTCGGCTTGGGAGAATTGATCTTCGTATTTTTCTTCGTGGACTTGTTCGATAACGTCGGCACTTTGGTGGGTGTATGCGAGCAGGGTGGATTTCTGCGCGACGGGAAATTGCCGCGTGCCAGCCGCGCGTTGCTGGCGGACGCGTTTGGAACGCTGGTTGGCGCGCTCACCGGCACTTCCACGGTGACGAGTTACATCGAAAGCGCCGCGGGCGTGGCGGCAGGGGCACGGACGGGCCTGGGGAATCTGGTGATCGCCGGGCTTTTTTTCGTGGCGATGTTCTGCGCGCCGCTGGTGGCCGCGATTCCTTCGTACGCGACGGCGCCCGCTCTGATTCTAGTAGGCGCGCTGATGTGCAGCTCAATCGCGAAAGTTCGCTGGGACGATTTCAGCGAAGGTTTTCCCGCGTTCCTCACGCTGGTGGCGACGCCGCTGACGTTCAGCATCGCCACGGGACTGAGCCTGGGCTTGCTCTCTTTTACGTTCCTGAAGATCGGCGCCGGAAAATACCGGGACATCAGTCCACTTATATGGGTGTTGTCGGCGATTTTCCTGCTGCGTTTCGCATTTCTTGGCTCGGAGTAGCGCTGGCGTGGTGTAGTTCCTCTAGAGCCGGCCGAAAATCACTGTAGAAGCAAACAATCACTTTTCAGCAGCGGCGAAGGCACGTTAAGCTCACCTAACTCGAGCATGCGGCTCGATCTTTCGGAAAATGAATCACGTTACCTCGACTCTCGCGCAAAGCCACTGGGTTCCCGTGGCAATTTTTCTGGCTACTTACATTTTGATCGCGGTGGAAAGCGGGCGTGGCAGCCATCTGGACCGCACTGCGGCGGCTTTTTGCGGCGCGGTGGCCATGGTGCTGGTGGGCGCGGTGCCGCTCACCGAGGCGTACACGGCAATCGATTGGAACACTCTGATTTTTCTGCTGGGCATCATGATTCTGGTGGCGCATTTTCAGATCTCCGGATTTTTCGATTGGATCGCCGTGCACGTGGCGGCGATCGGCCGGACAAGATTCCAGCTGCTGGTGCTGCTGGTGTTCACCACTGGAATTCTGGCGGCGTTTTTCGTGAACGATACGATTTGCCTGATCTTCACCCCTATCGTGCTGGTGGTAACGCAAAAACTGGAAGTGCCGCCGATTCCATACTGCATAGCAGTGGCGACGTCGGCGAATATCGGGTCGGTGATGTCCGTCACGGGAAATCCGCAGAACGCGGTGATTGGCGTTTCGGCGCATTTTTCATTTTTGGGGTTTCTGGCGCATCTGGCGCCGGTTTCGCTAGTGGGGATGGTGATCAACGTAGTGGTGCTTTCACTTTTCTTCCGCCGGGAGATTTTTCATCACCCGCTGAAGGGCAATGCGCCGGAACTGCCGGTGAAAATGGAGCGCACCCTGCTGATTAAATGCTGCATCGCGGCGGCGCTGGTGATCGTGCTGTGGATTCTGGGTTACTCGTTTCCGCTGGTGGCCATTTCGGTGGGCGCGTTTATCCTGATTATCGGGCGGGTTAAGGCGCAAAACATTTATCACCGGCTGGATTGGGAACTGCTGTTGTTTTTCGCGTCGTTGTTTGTGGTGATCAAGGGATTCGAGGCGTCGGGAGCGCTGGAGCACTTGATCGGATATTTTCAGGCTGGGCTGCAGGGCGGAATGACTTCGCAATTATTCGCAGTGAGCGGCGTGATGCTGATTCTTTCGAACCTGGTGAGCAATCTGCCGGCGGTGCTGCTGTTCCGCCCGCTCGTGCCCTCGTTTCCGAACACGCATTACATCTGGCTGGCCGTGGCATGCACCAGCACGCTTGCTGGGAATGCCACGCCATTCAGCTCCGTGGCGAATTTGATTGTGCTGCAGCAGGCGGGAAAGAAAGTGAAAATTACTTTCTGGGAGTTTGCGCGTGTGGGATTAATCGTGACGCTGATCACGACGCTGGCGGCCATTGCGATTCTTGCGGCGGAGCATTGGTTGTTGCCAGGAACTTGAAGCAGGCGGCAAGAATTTGCAGGGGCGGATGTGCGACCCGCCCCTGCAAACCGAAACGCGGTTGAGAACGGAATTTACTTCTTGGCTTGGGCGAAATTTTCTTCCACTTGCGCCCAGTTGATGGTGTTCCACCAAGCCTCGAGATAATCGGGGCGGCGGTTCTGATACTTCAAGTAGTAGGCGTGTTCCCATACGTCCACACCGAAGAAGGCCTTGCCGCCGTCCATGATGGGATTGTCCTGGTTCGCGGAGGATTCAATTACGAGTTTTCCGTCGCGGAACAGCAGCCACGCCCAGCCGGAGCCGAAGCGCTTGACGCCCGCATCATTAATCTTGGCTTTGAAATCCGCGAAGCTGCCGAATGCGGAGCTGATGGCTTTGCCCAGCTCACCGCCGGGTTCGCCGCCGCCGCCCTTCTTCATGATCTTCCAGAACATGGAGTGGTTCATGTGGCCGCCGCCATTGTTGCGCACGGCGGTGCGAATTGCTTCCGGCACTTTATTGATTTGCGCCAACAATTCTTCGATGGAAAGTTTCTGAAGGTCGGCGTGACCGTCGAGCGCTTTATTCAAGTTGGTAACGTACGCGGCGTGATGCTTGTCGTGATGGATTTCCATGGTTTTCGCGTCAATGTGGGGTTCCAGAGCGTCGAACGCATACGGCAAAGGCGGCAAAGTAAAAGTCATCTGAGGAGCGGCTCCTTGTCCTGTAGAAGTTGCGGTCATAATGTACCTCCTGATTTACTGTTCCTGCCCCATAATTATACGCGCCTGCCGGGGAACAGGGGTACGGGCAGCTGGAAATATTGGATGTGGGAAGGGAGTCGAGGATGCCATCCGTCGAACATGTGGAAAAGCATTTCACCGCGACTGCCGCGGTGCGCGACATTGTCATTGGAATGGCGGACGGACTGACGGTGCCGTTCGCGCTTGCGGCCGGGATTACAGGAGTAGTTGCGTCCACGAATTCCACACACATTGTTGTGACGGCGGGACTGGCGGAAATTGCCGCCGGTTCGATAGCTATGGGATTGGGCGGGTATCTGGCTGCAAAGACGGATACGGAGCATTACGCGTCTGAACTCGACCGGGAATATCGCGAGACGGTGGAGCTCCCGGAGATCGAGACGGAAGAAGTGGCGAAAGTTTTTCGTGACTATGGGCTGACGGAAGCGCAGATGTCGCCGATCGTATCCGCGATCACCGCGAACCAGAAAAAATGGGTGGATTTTATGATGCGGTTCGAACTTGGTTTGGAACCGCCGGACCCTGCGCGAGCTGCGCGCAGCGCCTTAACGATTGCCGCGGCGTATATCGCAGGGGGTTTCGTACCGCTGGCGCCTTACATTCTGATCCGGCAGGACGTGCACACGGCGCTGATTTACTCCGTGGTGGTGACGCTACTGGCGCTATTTGGATTTGGCGCGATCAAAGGGCACTTCACCGGGGTGAAACCGCTGCGCGGCGGAACGCAAACCGTCTTGGTGGGCGGCTTGGCGGCGGCCGCGGCGTTTTTGATTGCGCGGTTGATTAGCTAACTTTGCTGAACGGGAGCGTCTTGCTCATATGTGGCACCGCCCTTCTGCAGCGGGCAGCCATTCGGCTCAGCTGAGCTTTTAACGCCCGGGCAAGCTGGGGCGCAGCAAGCAGCGCCCCTACCTCTGTGAGAAGAACTCTTCTCGAACGACCCTACGAATTCACGCCGCAACTCCGCGCGTTACAATCGTTGCTATTGCGTCGCTGGCGGGGTTCCCAAGTTCCCGAACGGCCAGATGTTGAAGGCTTTCAGCATGCCGTCCTGGTGTTTCTCCACTAACATTTGCGCGGTTTTTTCCTGCGGCCACGGACTGGCCAGGCGCTCGGGGCGGTCAGCGATCCAGAATGCGGCGAGCGCCATAATGGTCGCGTTGCGATCCAGAACTTCCGCTTTCACTTTATCGAAAGTGTCCACGGCGGAATGGTGCGTGTATTTATAATCCGAAGTGTCCTGATTGAGATTGATGCCGGGAAGCCCTGCGAGCGTGAATGGTCCGGTGTCTGTACCGAATTCCACTTCATCGTCCACTTGTAGATCGCCGAAGGACTGCAGCGAAGCCGCAAATTGCTGCACGGCGGGAATCAGTTCATCATGGCCGCCGACCTGGAAGCCGGTGACCGCGCCTTGGCCTGCATCGAGAATCAGCGCCGCCACGAAATTGGGCATTTCGCTCTGGTGCGCTTTCACGTAGGCCAGCGAGCCGAGCAGCCCTTGTTCTTCGCCGGTAAACAGAATGAAGCGGATGGTGCGGCGCGGCTTGAATCCTGATTTGACGATGGCTTCGGCCGCGCCGAGCGTCACAGCTGTTCCGCAGCCGTTGTCCGTGGTGCCGGAAGCGAGATCCCAGGAGTCCAAGTGCCCGCCGACGACGATTACTTGCTCGGGATTTTGCGTGCCGCGAATTTCTCCGACGACGTTGGCGGATTCCACGGGACCATCAGTGGCTCGGTTCTGCACATTAATTTTCAGGCGCACGATCTGGCCGTGATTAAGGTAGCGCTCGAGCTGTTCCTGATCTTCCGCGGCCATGCTGACGACCGGAATATCGTAGTAGGTGTCGAAGCCGAGAGCGCCAGTGTGGGTGAGGTGCATTCCAAAGCTCTTGCGGCCGCCCTGGCCGCCGATGACGGCGACGGCGCCGGCATTATGAGCGGCGATCAGAAAACTCCCGAACTTGACGAACGAGCTCATGCGGTCCTTGGGTGGCTCGCCTTTTTGGACAATCAGCAAAACCTTGCCGCGCCAGTTGCCGGAATTATTTTTTAGCTCGTCCTGAAGCTGGTAGCCATTCACAGCGACGAGATCGGCCTCGGCGCCGCCTGGCGCGGTGGAGCCAACCCACCCGAGCGAATCAACCATGAGCCTGCGGTGAATGGGCGCGACGAGTTCAGCGTCCGCGGAAATGCGCGTCCAGCCGCGCGAAATTTTCCAGGGTTCGGTGTGCACGTTCTCCAGGCCAATCGCTTTCATTTTTACGACGCCCCAGGCAATGGCGCGGGCGGCGTCTGGCGAGCCGGTAACGCGCGCGCCGATGTCGTCACTCAATTCTTCCAGATCCTGGTAGGTGTGCGTCTCCAGGGCGCCGGTACCGGCGATCGCGACGAGAGCTTTCAAGGTGCCATCGTCCGTCGTGGAAGTCTGGGCGCTTTCGCCTGGGGCTGAGATTGCGGGCCGCGCTATCATCAACAGGAGTGCGATGCTGCCGACGAGCGCGAGGATTTTTCGAGTCATACAAAAGCTCCTTTCAGATTTCGGGAAGATCCCGGGAAAGAATAATGTAGTGACAGCAACCCGCCAGAGCGCCTTGGTTAAGCGCATGGTGGCGCAACAAGATACAGCAAAGTATATAGAATACCAGAGCTGTGGCTATTAGACGGCTCCCGAACAAAAAAGCGAGAGAACCCCAAGGGCATTGCTTGCATCTATATAGCAGGCATTATGGCGGTAGCTTGCATGCCGATTGCAGAAACACTTATTTCCGGATGCTACGTCAAATACCATATTCGCTGTAGCGCCAACGTAGCGCTAGACGCGATATAATTGAAGATTGACACAGGACAATATCAAGGAGAGACAGCTATGGAACGCAGTAGATTGAGCATTCGCCGCTGGGTCGCCACCGTCGTGGTGGTCGCGGCATTCGCGGGGGGCGGACTTCTCTCGCAAGGATTCAGGGACTGGGCGGGTCATACCGTCCTGGGCTCGCCCAGAGAGCCGATCGCCATCGCGCAGAACGCGCTGCCGGTAAGCTTGGGGAATTTTGCAAACGGATTTTCCGCAGTAATCAAGCCTGCATTACCCGCAGTGGTCAATATTCGAACGTCAAAAATGGTGAAGTCGCAGGGAAATCAGGCGTCGCCTTTCTTTAACGATCCAATGTTCCGCCAGTTTTTCGGCGATCAGTTTGGCGGAGGCAAACCGCACGCGGAGCGCGAGCAGGCTCTGGGTTCGGGCGTAATCGTGACGGCCGATGGAACGATTCTGACCAACAACCACGTGATTGACGGCGCTTCGGACATCAAAGTTTATTTGAGCGACAAGCGCGAATTTCAAGCCAAGCTGGTTGGCGCCGATCCCAAGACGGACATCGCGGTGTTGAAAATCGAAGCGAGTGGCTTGCCGACTCTTCCGCTGGGCGATTCTTCGCAGCTCAATGTGGGAGATTTGATTTTCGCGATCGGCGATCCGTTCGGCATTGGTGAGACGGCCACGATGGGAATCGTCAGCGCCACCGGCCGCGGACAACTGGGAATCGAAGATTACGAAAACTTCATCCAGACCGACGCGGCAATCAATCCGGGAAATTCCGGCGGCGCGATGATTGATATCCACGGCAACCTGGTGGGCATCAACACGGCGATTCTTTCGCACGGCTCGGGCGGCAACGAAGGCGTGGGATTTGCGATACCGATGAGCATGGCGAAGCCGGTGATGGATCAAATTCTGTCGCACGGCAAAGTGGTGCGGGGATACCTGGGCGTGCATATTCAGGACCTGACGCCGGAAATCGCCAAGGCTTTCAACTTTAATCAGAGTGGCGGCGTGCTGATTGGCGACGTCACCAGCGACACACCGGCATCGCGTGCGGGATTGAAGAAGGGCGATGTGGTGGTGAAGCTTAACGGGCAGGCAGTGAACGACGCCAACGATCTGCGGTTGCACATTTCGCAGATGGCGCCGGGAACCACCGTGAAGCT
This sequence comes from uncultured Acidobacteriota bacterium, assembly GCA_963748395.1. Classification (GTDB taxonomy): domain Bacteria; phylum Acidobacteriota; class Terriglobia; order Acidiferrales; family UBA7541; genus Palsa-295. The sequence goes on from CAVVIP010000005.1 coordinate 110,451, forward strand.
GGACATCTGGCGCGATGGGAAGGTGCAAGACTTCTCCCTGACGCTGGGTGAATTGCCGGAGAAGACAGAAACGGCAGAGAACAGCGGCAGCGAAAGTGGCGGCGGACTCGAAGGCGTGGAAGTGCAGGAACTAACGCCGGAGATTGCGCAGCAGCTCAACCTGGGTGCGGGAACCCACGGAGTGGTGGTTACGTCCGTGGATCCTTCCAGCCCGGCGGCTGCGGCACAACCTGCGATCGGCCGCGGCGATGTGATCCAGGAAATCAATCACAAGCCAATCAAGAACCTGAGCGATTACCGGCAGGCGATCGCTGCAGCAGGGAATCAGCCGGTATTGTTGCTGGTGAATCATGGCGGGGTGACGGGATATTCCGTCGTCCAGCCGCACTAAACTGAGGCGTTTCAGTCGAAGTACATAGGTGGAAGGGGGCATGGCTGGCCACAGCCGTGCCCCATCACTTAGGTCACATAGCGCATTAAAGTCCGCGACTGATCCTCCCCAGTCGGGTTAGATTAGTACATGGGAGCAGCCATGTGGGTGGACATTCCGCAACGGATCCGCCGAAGGGCTAACCTTCTACCAAACCCCAGAGCTTGGGTTATCGCTTTCAACACGACTGGGGGTAGAATAGTACTCGAGTCCTATTTTCCCCAGCCCCTCGTTCTAGTACTTTTTGAGAGTCAGCCGCAATTCTGTCTCGACGCATCTTAATTTCTTGATCAAGGATTCTGGTGATCGTTATGGCACGGACTACAAATCGAGCTGTCTTCAATGCATCGCTGCTGCCGGAGGCTGAACTTCGCTGGGATCTCTTCAGCGCGGGTTTCGGGTTGCAGATTGCTGCGGTAACGGCCCTGGTGGTGATACCTCTGCTGCTGCCCCAAAAGCTTGATATTGTGCAGAGATATTGGACTACACCGGTGGAAGCACCGCCGATCGTAGCCTGGAAGCCTCAACCAGCGCAGCCGGCGCCGAAGCCTGTTCCGGTAAAACACGAAATCGTTAAGCTAAAGGAACCCCCCAAGCCAGCGCCGGAACCGGTGGTGGAACTGCCGAAACCGAAGATCTACACGCCGGTGGCGGCCACTGCACCGGTCATCAAGAAGCCGGCTGTGCGCAAGGATACGCCGCCAGATATGACCGAAGTGGCGAAAGCGTTCCCTGATCAGACTCCGCCGATGTCCATGGGCAGCTCGGCGATTCCCACTTTGAAAAAGCCTCGCGAAGCCGTGCAGACGGGCGGTTTCGGCGATCCTAATGGCGTGCCGGCCAACGGCAAGACAAATAAAGCCGCGAACATTAACGTACAGGGCGCGTATGACATGCCCACCGGGCCTGGCACCGGCAACGGGACAGGCGGCGCGAAGGGTGCGAAGGGCGTAATTGCCAGCACGGGGTTTGGTAACGGTGTTGCAGTGGGAGGCCCTGGTGGCCCGCCACATGCGGCCGTGCAACAGGGCGGTTTCGGCGATCAAAATGTCGCCGTGGCAGCGCCAAAAATCAAGCAGACGGCGAATGTTGCCGCGAAGACGACACCGGTGGAGATTCTGTTCAAGCCGAAGCCAGTTTATTCAGACGAGGCCAAGGCCAAGAAGATCGAGGGCGAAGTGCTTTTGCAGGTGGTATTCACGGCGTCAGGGGACGTCAAAGTTCTACGAGTGGTGCAAGGTCTGGGTTACGGGCTTGAGGAATCCGCGCAAGCGGCAGCACGGCAGATTCGCTTCAAACCGGCACAACAGGACGGCCAAGCTGTGGACTCGACCGCCATCGTCCACATCGTATTCCAATTGGCGTACTGAAAGGGGAATGGAAATGCGCACGTGCAAGAGCATTGGTCTGGCATTAATACTGGCTGGTCTTGTGGCCGGGTCGGTTTCCGCGCAGAACACGCAAACGGCTGATCAGACTCAACCACAGGTTGGAGCGGGCACGTCGGGGGCGGTCGTTACCGTGGACCAGGCGATCGATCACGTGATCGCTCGTGAACACGACGAGATCGCGACGATCCGGCGGTTCAGCCCGTTGATCGAGACCTACATTCAGGACATGAAGACGGACAAAGAGATGGGCGCCATTCCAGTGAAGGATCACTACTTCCTGGGCCAGGCTGACCTCTCCAAGGGCGTGGTGGACAACTCCATGCTCCACGCGCGCAAGGGAAAATTCGACGCGTTCAATCCAATGACGCATATGAGCGGGCTGTTTACGTCTTCCTACGTACCGGAAGGCTTCCTGCAGATGATTTACATTGACACCAACGGATTCGACCGCCAGCACTACCAGTTTGATTATGTGCGGCGCGAATTCCTGGGCGAAGTTCGCTGCGTGGTATTCGACATTACACCGCTGCCGAAATCCGGGAAGGGCCGATTCAAGGGCCGCGTGTGGGCGGACGATCAAACTTTCACGATCGTGCGTTTCAACGGCGTGTACACCCCGATCGCGGGCATCAATGGATTCAACCTGCACTTCGATAGCTGGCGCTTGAACGTGCAGCCGGGGCTCTGGCTGCCGGCGTACATCTACAGCCAGGAATCCGATCTGCGCGATTTCCTGGGCGGAGACATTCGCTTCAAGTCGCAGACGCGTTTGTGGGGCTACAACCTGCGGAATATAGGCCGTCAGGAAGAGTTCAGCGAGATGACCATCGAATCGCCGACGATTCAGGACCAGGCGGCGCAGTCGCAGGATCGTTCACCCATCGAAGCGCAACGCGAATGGCAACACGTGGCGGAAATCAACGTGCTGGATCGCCTGCAGCGCATCGGTTTGCTCGCGCCTCCAGGAGAAGTGGATAAGGTGCTGGAAACCGTAGTGAACAACCTGGAAGTAACGAACAACCTGGACGTGCAGCCGGAAGTTCATTGCCGCGTGCTGCTGACCGGGACTCTGGAAATGTTCTCGATCGGGCATACCATCGTTCTGAGCCGCGGACTGCTGGACGTGCTGCCTGATGAAGCCAGCCTGGCGACCATGCTCGCGCAGGAATTGGCCGACATCATCGTGACCAAACCTTCCACCGATCAATGGGGATTTAACGACACCACCAACGTAACCACGACGGAAGCGCTGGCACATTTTTCGTTCAAGGACAGCCCGTCGCAAATTCAGATGGCCAATGAAAAGGCTCTGGAACTCCTGAAGAATTCGCCTTACAAAGATAAGCTGGCGAGCGCCGGACTTTTCCTGAAGCAACTGGACGCGCAATCGAAGAACTTGCCCGCGCTGATCAATCCGCACCTGGGCAACCGCGTGTCTCTGAGCGCGGCGCTCTTGAACGCCGCTCCGACGCTGGATCCTACGAAGATTGACCAGATCTCTGCGCTTCCCGTGGGTGCGCGCATTAAGCTCGACCCCTGGAATGATCACGTGGAGCTGGTGAAGGCGAAACCAATCCCGCTGCTTTCGGCGCGCGAAAAGATGCCGTTCGAAGTTACGCCGTTCATGCCTTTCCTGACGCGATATCAAAAGGCTGGCACGGGCGTCTCGGCGGACCCGACGAAAGCGGACTTGGCAAAAAAGGATCCGCAACAACCGCAACAGCAACAGCAGCAATAAAGTAATTTTCTCCCTGAAAAGCCCGGCGGTTGGATGGCCTCCAACCGCCGGTTTTTTTTGCGCGCAGGTGATGCGGCACTCTTACCGATACGCGGGAAATACGTCGAGCAAGAAGCGACTAATTATTGAGCGGAAGGCGCAGACGAGCTTCAGAACCGCGATGCGTGGGGCGATTTTCCAGAGTGAGCGAGCCACCGTGGGCTTCGGCGATCTGGCGGCTCAGGACCAGGCCGATTCCGGAGCCTCCCTGCTTGGTCGTAAAAAACGGCACGAAAAGATTTGCGGCGCTGGGAATTCCCGGCCCGTCGTCCTGCACCCATACTTCAATGCTGCCGTTCTGGCGTTCCCAACCCACGCGCACTCCGCCACCAGTTTCCAGCGCGGCGTCCACGGCATTGTGGAGAAGATTGATCAATAGTTGCTCAAGCTGATCGGGATCGGCTTGAATTTCGGTGTCGGGTCCGGCCTGTAGTTGCACGGGGAGGCGCGGCTCCAGACCGACGACGCGACGAACCCACACGCCGACGTTCATCGGCTGAAAGACGGGCGGCGGAAGCTTGGCGAGGCGTGCGTAGGCGTTCATGAAACGAGCGAGCCCGTCGGTGCGCGCGGCGATCACGTTGAGGCCGCTGCGCATATCCTCCTGCCAATCCGGCGCGCGATCCTGGCGGCCCAGCATGCTGCCCAAATTCTCGGCGACCGATTTGATGGGGGCGAGAGAATTATTCAGTTCGTGGCCGAGCACGCGGATCAGGCGCTGCCAGGCCTGGCGCTCTTCATCGCGCAAGGCGCGGCTCAAATCAGTGATCACCAGCAACTGGTGCGGCAGGCCGGCTTCGCGAAAACTTCCGCGGTGAATTTCCCAGCGCCCGGATTTTCCGGGGAAAGCTATTTGCGCGATGCGCGGCGTATCGCCCTCCAGACACTCGGAAAGCCCCAACTCGATCGCGGTGTGCCCCAGAATGCGATCCTCGGCCTGATTGAGAATGCGTTCGCCGGCTCGATTCACCAGCCGCAGGCAGCCCGCGCCATCGAAAGCAAAAACGGCGACGTCGATTTCCTCCATCACCTTGCGCAGCAGCGCGGTGGCTTCCAGCGCGCCCAGCCGTTGCTTGCGCAGCGTCTCACCCAGCGCGTTCACTTCCCACAGGACTTCGCCGAGCACATCTTCGCGATTCGCGCCACGCGCGCGGATGGAAAAATCTCCTTCGCGCAGCGCGGCCAGCAGGTTTGAGAGCGTGCGAAGGGGAAACATCACGCGGCTCTGCGCGGAAAACGCGAAGCTGAGCCAGGCGATGACCATCGCCACAGTGAGCGTCCACTGCAGCTTAGAGGAAAAACTGCCCGTCCACAGAAGTATTAACGCAACAATCGTGCCTCCCAGCCCCGCAGCCAGGGCCAGCAGCAAGATTCGGCGTTCATAGAGCAGAGGTGTCAAAGGCTATATTTCTGCAAGCGGCGATAGAGAGCGCTGCGGCTCAAGCCCAGGGCCTTGCTCGCGTGGCTGACGTTGCCGCCAAAACGCGCCAGCGCTTTCTGGATCAGCACGCGCTCCACGTCTTCGATGCTCATCTCGTCCAGTCGCAGCGATGCTTCGCGCGCGGGACGCAATCCCAAATCGCTGGCGCGCACGGCGGAGCCCTCCGCCATCAGCACGGCGCGCTCCACAGAGTGGTCCAGCTCGCGAATATTCCCAGGCCACGGATGATCCAGCAGAATTTGCAACGCCACCGGCTCGAATCCTTCCAGCTGCTTGCGATAGCGCTGCGCCGATTGCCGGAGGAAATGATGCGCCAGCAGCGGAATATCTTCCTTGCGTTCGCGCAACGGAGGCAAGTGGATTTCGATGGTATTCAAGCGAAACAGCAAATCCTCGCGGAAGCGTCCGCCGCTCACTTCGGTTTGCACGTCCGCGTTGGTCGCCGAAATAATGCGCACGTCCACACGGCGCGTGGTGGAGGAGCCGACGCGCTCCAGCTCGCCGGTTTCGAGTGCGCGCAGCAGCTTGGCCTGCAGATTCATCGGCACGTTGGCGATTTCATCGAGGAACAGAGTGCCACCGTCGGCGAGTTCGAAGCGGCCCACGCGATCCGCTTTCGCGTCGGTGAACGCGCCCTTCACATGGCCGAACAATTCGCTTTCGAAAACGCCTTCGGGCAATCCGCCGGCGTTTACGGTCACGAGCGGCCGGCCCGAGCGCGAAGAAAGTGCGTAGAGAGTTCGCGCGACGACTTCCTTGCCGCTGCCGTGCTCGCCAGTGATCAAAACGTTCGCATCAGAGGGGCCGACGCGCGCTATCAGGTCCATCACCGGACGCATGGACGCGGATTCGGCAATCATCACCGGACGCCCATCGGCGCGCAGCAGGCGATTCTCCGCTTCGAGGCGCTGGCCTTTGCGCAACGCTTGCGAAAGCTCGATCTGGGTTTTCAAGATGGCCAGCAATCGCGCGTTTTCCCAAGGCTTCTGCACGAAATCTTTCGCGCCGCGGCGCATGGCTTCGACGGCCAGTTCCAGGCTGCCCCAGGCGGTCATCACGATGATGGGCAGCGTGCTGTCCTTGGCGCGAATATTCGAAAGCAGGTCCAGGCCTTCCTGTCCGGAGGTTGTGTCGCGCGCGTAGTTCAGGTCCATCAGAAGCGCGTCAAACTCGCGCGCCTCGAGCGCGGACATCACGGCGGCCGGAGAAGCGACCGTCTCCGTTTCAAATTTTTCGCCTTTCAACAGCAGGCGCAAGGCCTCGCGAATATCCGGCTGGTCGTCGGCAACGAGGATTCTGGTTCGAGGTGCATTGGCTGGCATCATAGTGCGAAAAGTCTCTCCCTGAATTTTACCGCCGGGCTCGTTCGTTGAAATGTCGGATGCATAGGTCATTTGGTTTCCTCATTCATAGCGGAGCGCCACCAGCGGATCGACTCTGGTAGCGCGCCGCGCGGGTAGATAGCAGGCAGCCAGCGCAACGCAAGCGAGCAGGCTGGATACCACGACAAAGGTTACGGGATCAGTGGCGCGAACTTCGAAGAGCAGCGCTGCGAGCACGCGCGTGAGCGCCAGCGCGGCGATGATTCCAATCGCCAGACCCGCGAGCGCCAACTTCATGCCCTCCCAAAGAACCTGGCGGAGCACGTCTCGCGATTGCGCGCCCAGGGCCATGCGAATCCCGATCTCACGCGTGCGCTGGCTGACGGAATAGGAAATCACCCCATAAATTCCAACCAGCGTTATCGTCAGGCCCAGCGCGGCAAAAACGCCCAGCAGCACGGCGTGGAATCTCGGCTCGGCTTCCGAACGCGCCACAGCCTGCTCCAGCGTGGCCATCTCCTCAACGGGAATATCTCGATCAATAGACCACACTGCCGCGCGGACCGCCGGTTCCAGGAACGCTGGATCTCCCTTGGCGCGCACGATCAGAGATATTGAAGACGTAATGTTCTGCTGGAACGGAAGATAGACCTCCGCCTTCGGAAGTTGGATGAGCGCAACATCGCGTGCGTCCGTGGCAACAGCAATGATCTGGCACCAATCCGGATGGCCATCCTTGTCGGTGCTGAAGCTCACGCGTTTGCCAATGGCCTCACCTACGGGCCAGTAACGCCGCGCCAGCGTTTCATTGACGATTACAACGGCAGGACTTTTTCCAGTGTCGCGTTCGTCGAAAGGCCGTCCCTGCAACAGCGCGATCCCGGCTGTCTGAAAATACGCGGGGGTGACCACCTTCATTTCGAAATAAGGTTCGAAGCGAGAATCCTTATTCAGTACGCCTTCGACGGAAAACTCGGTCATTCGCAAATAATTGCTCAAAAGCGGCGTGGTCATTAATGCTGAGCTTTCAACGCCAGGCAGACGGTCAATTCGATTCAAGAGATCGTCGAAAAATTCACGCTGCTTTTCCTCGGTTTTGTATTTCGCTTCCGGCAGTGTCACGTCGGCAGTGAGCGCATGATCAATCCGGAAGCCCGGATCTTTGTGGGTCAAACGCGAAAAACTTTTCAGCATGAGGCCGGCGCCAACGAGAAGAATTACCGCCAGAGCGACTTCACTAACCACCAACAAGGAACGCAGGCGATGATGTCTGCGTGCGCCATAGCCTGAAATGTTGGTCGCGGCGCCTTCCTTCAGAAAGACGTTAAGGTCAGGCCGGGAAGTCTGCAATGCCGGCACGAGTCCAAAGGCGATTCCGGTGAGGACGGAAATACCCAGCGTGAACCAGAGCACGGATTGATCGAGACCGATTCCGGCGAGGCGCGGCGTTTCGGGAGGAGCCAATCTGCGCATGACGTCGATACCCCACGCAGCGATGGTTAGCCCGGCAAAACCTCCGACAATTGCCACAAGCACGCTTTCCAGAACTAATTGCCGGATTAGGCGGGCGCGCGTGGCGCCGAGTGCGACACGAACCGCGAATTCTCGTTGGCGCTTCCAGCTTCGCGCAAGAAACAGGTTCGCGACATTCACGCAGGCGATCAGCAGCACAAAGCCAACGGCAGCGAGCAGGATCAGCAGTGCGGGTTGCACGCCGTGCACCACTCCCTGCTTCATGCTCATTACGGAAAGACCCTGGCCTTCGTCTTCCTTGGGATACGCTTTAGCCATATTGGCTGCGACTATTTGCGCTTCGGCGTGCGCTTGCTCGACGCTGACTCCACGACGCAGGCGGCCGATAACAAACGTCTCGCGTTGCTGGCGACCTTGGGCGACCTTCGCGGAAGGGGCAAAAGGTTTCCAAATTTGCGGCGAATAGTCGCTCGCATTTTGAAACTCAAAACCCGGCGGCATGATTCCGACGATCGTGTAAGCTGCGCCGTCGAGGATGATTGTCTGTCCCAGAGCAGCAGAGTCGCCGCCAAAGCTCGACTTCCACATAGCATCGCTCAAGATCACAACTCGGTCTTTGCCCGGTGTCGCTTCGTCGGGTGTGAACAACCTACCGCGAGCTGGTGAAACGCCCAACGTCGTAAAAAAGTCCTGTGAAACATTCGTGACGGAAAGCACCTCGGGATCGCCATGCCCCGTCCAGTTCATCGTGTAATCTCGAAAGCCAGCCATGATTTCGAACGAATGGTTTTGCGCTCTAATATCGTTGAATTCAGGCACGGAAAGCGTCATGCGGAATCCGGGGTACTTCGCGGAGCTACCCCAGACGTTCACGAGCCGGTTCGAATTCTTATAGGGCAAAGGGCGAAGCAGGATCGCATTCACGGCGCTGAACATGGCGGTATTCGCGCCGATGCCGAGAGCCAGCGTGACTACAGCGACGATTGTAAAACCGCGGTTCGTCGCCAGCATGCGTGCGGCGTACTTCACGTCCTGCAAAAACGACCCCATCGAACCTCCTTACTCGTAACGCAGCGCCACCAGCGGATCGACTCTGGTCGCACGCCGCGCCGGAAAATAACAAGCGGCCAGCGCAACGAGCGCCAGTCCGGCCGCCACACCGATAAAGGTAAGCGGATCGCGGGCCTTGACGCCGTAGAGCTGGCTCTCCAGATATTTCATAGACAGCAGGGAAGCGGTAATTCCGATCGCCAATCCCAGAAACGTGAGTTTCATTCCATCGGTGACGATCATGCGCAAGACGTCCCTGGGTTCAGCGCCCAGGGCCATGCGAATGCCGATTTCGTGCGAGCGCTGCGTGACCGCATAGCCCATCACGCCATAAATTCCGATGGCGGCCAGCAGCGCGGCAACCACCGCGAAAAATGCCAGCAGTGACATATTCAGGCGGCGCTGCGAGAAAGCCACCGCGAGATAGTCGTCCATTGTCTTCACATCGGTGATGGGCTGGTTGGGATCAACGCTCTCCACAATCTGGCGTACGGCGGCGGTTAGCTGCGCGCGATCACCGCCGGAGCGCACCACCAGGCTCATGAGCCGCGAAGGATTCTGCGTCTCCGGCAGATAAAGTTGTCCAGTTTTGGGTTCGGCCCAGGCCCAATCGCGTATGTCGCCGACGACTCCCACAATCGTGATCCAGCCTTGATGCGGGATCGGTTGCCAAAAACTTAAGGTCGCGGGAAAAATCAGATGAACTTGCTGGCCAATGGGATCCTCGTTGTGCCAATAACGGTGCGCGAGAGTTTCGTTCACGAGCGCGACGCCCTGGGAATCCGGCCCATCGGCGGCTGTGAAGTTGCGGCCTTCTTTAACGGCGACTCCCATGGTGGACAAATAGCGCCAATCGGCGACGCGGTATTGACCCGTGAAATGTTCACCCGAGGGCGGATTGGCTCGGCCAGCGATGTCGAAATCGCAATAATTCGTCCAACGCGTGAGCGGTAAAAAATTCGCCGCGCTTGCGGAGGTCACGCCGGGAATAGCGTTCACGCGCTCGATCACGGTCTGGTAGAAATTCAGAACGCGCGGACCCTCGGCGTAGTGTCCTTCCGGTAGAATTATTTGCATCGTCAGCAGGTCCGCAGGATTGAATCCCAAAGGCTCGGCCAACATCAATGCAAAGCTGCGTACCAAAAGGCCCGCGCCAACCAGGAGGATCAGCGAAAAAGCCACTTCGGAAACGACCAGAACGGAACGAGCCAATTGGTTGTGCCGACCGGTGGTGGATCCGCGGGTTCCTTCCTTAAGTGATTCGAACAACGCGGAGCGCGAAATCTGAATCGCGGGAGCGAGGCCAAAAAGAATTCCAGTCGCGAGAGATACCAGGATCGTAAAAGCGAGCACGCTGCCATCAATGGCGATCCATTCCGGGTGGGGAATTCGCGCGCCTTGTCCGGAAATAATCGCATCGCGCAGGATGCGGATGCCACCATATGCAAAAATGATTCCAAGCGCGGCACCGATGAGCGAGAGGAGCGCGCTTTCAGTCAGCAGTTGCCGGAAAATTCGCCGGCGGGCCGCGCCGAGCGAGACTCGCAGCGCAATTTCGCGTTCGCGTACCGCCGCGCGGGCCAGCATCAGGTTGGCAACATTGGCGCACGCAATCAGCAGCACAAACGCGACGCATGCCAGGAGTAGAAGCAAGCCGGGGCGAAACGTGCTGACAAGTTCGTCATGGAAACCTACTACGCGGATTCCATTCTTCTGATCAATATCCGGGTTTTGCCTTTTCAGCTGTTCCTGAATGGTGACCATTTCCGCGTTGGCCTGCGCGATTGGCACGCCATCCTTCAGGCGGCCGAAGATAACCAGCCCGTGATTTTCGCGATCCAGTTGCGTGCGATCAAACGCCATCGGCTTCCACAGATCAAATTCCGGAATCGTGCCGTAGAGAGAGAAGGTGCGGGGCAGGACCCCGATGACGGTGAAGGGCTTCTCATCCAGCAGAATTGACTTGCCCAGGATTCCGGAGTCGCCGCCGTAATGGCGCTGCCACAGGCCATAACTCAAGAGGACAACCTGTTCATGGCCGATCTGTTCGTCTTCGGGCGAGAAATCCCGGCCGAGAATGGGGGTAATCCGCAACATGCGGAAAAAATTGCCCGATACTTGCGAGCCCCACACGCGCTCCGGCTCTCCACCGCCAGTGATGGTGAAGTACAAAGCGCGCCAGCAGGAAAGTTCCTGGAACACGTGATTCATCTCGCGCCATTGCAGATATTCCGGCGCCGAAGCCATGCCGCGATTAATGTTGCGGTTCGCGTCCGTCTCCCAAATAGTGACGACGCGACGGGAATCAGGAAACGGCAACGGCTTCAGCAAAATTCCATTGACGACGCTGAAAATCACTACGTTCGCGCCAATGCCAATCGCCAGAGTCAAAATCGCCACCACCGCGAAGCCGGGGTTTCGCCGCAGCGTGCGCGCGCCATAACGCAGATCCTGCCAAAGTGTGCCCATAAGAATCGCTCCCAAGAAGCGTCAAAGTAACGGGCTATCTTACTGCTCCGTCACTATATGTCCACTACTCAGGGTAGTACCTCCTGCGCGCCAGGCGGCGAATCGAAAGCAAAGACTCCCGGGCCGCGACCACGCATCGGCAACTGCAACGAAATTCACTCGGCGCTCGGTCACGCCGCACGTTTGCTGCCTTCACTTGCTTTGCTCACTCGTAACGCAGCGCGATCATCGGATCAACGCGCATCGCGCGCCGCGCTGGAAAATAGCAGGCCAGCAAGGTGACGCCGGCCAAAAGCAGCGTGACCAGCGCAAACGAGATCGGATCCGTTGCGCTAACACCATAGAGCAAATGTTCCAGAGTGCGCGAAAGAGCGAACGCAGCCGCCAATCCGATGACGGCTCCCAAGAGGAAGAGGCGAACGCCCTGCGACATCACCATCTGCAGCACATCACCGGGTTGTGCTCCCAGCGCCACGCGCACGCCGATTTCCTGGGTGCGCTGCGTGACGGTGAAGGACAACACCGCGTAGATGCCCAGAGCAACAAGCAACAGCGCGAGAACGGCGAAACCGCCGAGCACGTACGCCTGCGTCTCGCGCGGAGCGAGCGTGCTATCCACCAAGTCTTCGAGCGGCATCGCGCCGGCGACCGGCTGCTCGTTATCTACAGCCCACACTTGCTGGCGCACCGCGTCTGCCATGCGCATGGGATCACTCAGGGTGCGCACGACGAGATACTCGGGTTCAAATCCGAAGTCCTGCTGCAAGTAGGGCAAGTACATCTCGGGCCGCGCCGGCGAGTCGAGGCCCGCCTGGTGAACGTCACCCACAATTCCCACGATGGTGATCCACGGCGATTTTTCTTCGAAGCTTCCCTGCTTGAAGCGCCTTCCGACGGCGTTTTCTCCCGGCCACAGATTTCGTGCCATTGTCTGATTGATGAGCGCTACAGGTGGCGCACCGGTGCCGTCGCGCTGGTCGAGAACGCGCCCGTCAATCAGCTTCATGCCCAGCGCGCGAATGTAGTCGTCGCTGATGATGCGGCAATTCGGAATCGGTATCTTGCCGGGCGCAGGAGCGGGCCGGCCTTCAATGGTGATGCCGGTGGCTCCTCCATAATTGGTGAGCGGAACCCATGTGGTGTAGCCGGCCGCGGTGACGCCGGGCAATTGCGCGACGCGAGCGAGAACCTGCGTATAGAAAGCGGTTCGCGGGGCAAACGCTTCATATTTCTGTCGCGGCAATGGCGTACGAACCACGAGCACATGATCCGCGCGGAAACCTGGATCGAGATGGAACAAGTTTTGCAGACTGCGCACCATCAGCGCCGCTCCTGCAAGTAAAACGATCGCCAGCGCAACTTCAGAAACCACCAGCGCGTCACGCAAGCGGCGCCCCGGCCCGATGCCGCTGCGTCCGCCTTGATTCAACGACGCGACGAGATCCAATCGTGAAATCTTGAGCGCAGGAAGAATCCCGAAGAGAATTCCGGTGGCGAGCGAGACTGCTAGCGTGACAGCGAGGACATGACTATCCACGCCGGTATCGCTCATGGGTGCAATGCCTGCCGGAATCAGGCTCACCAGGAACTGAGTCGCGAATCTTGAGAGCAACAATCCAGCGGCTCCAGCAAGCGCTGCGAGCAACAGACTTTCGGTCAAAAGCTGGCGCGCAATTCTCCAGCGGGACGCGCCGAGAGTCAGCCGCATGGCAATTTCGCGCCGCCTGCCGGTAGCGCGCGCAAGCAACAGGTTGGCCACGTTGGCGCAGGCGATCAGCAGCACAAAGCAGACGGCGCCGATCAAGACGAGAAGCGCGGGACGCGTCTTCCCCGCAAATTCTTCGCGCAGCGGCACCGCAAACGCGCCGACCTTGGCGTTCGACGACGGGTGCTCCTGCTCCAACTGCTTGGCGATGGCGGCTAAATTCGCGTTCGCGGTTTGCAGCGACACGCCGGGCTTCAGCCGCGCGACCACCTGGAGATGATGATTGCCGTGGTTGGCCAACTGCGCCGGTGTAAATTGGACCGGAGCCCAGAGCTGAGTGTCGCGGTCGGGGAATTGGAAACCGCGCGGCATCACGCCAATCACGTCGTATTTTTCGTAATTGAGCCACAGTTGCTTGCCGACAATCTGCGGATCGCCGCCAAACCTGCGCAGGAAAAGCCCCTGACTCAGAATCACTACGTGCGGCGCTCCTGGAACGTCGTCGGAGGCGCCGAAGTCGCGGCCGAGGGCGGGACGAGCGCCGAGGACGGAGAAAAGATTTGCGGTGACGAAATCTCCGGGAATCTCGTCAGGATTGCCTTCACCGGTGAGGTTGAACGAACCGCTGAACGACGACGCGGCCATATCTTCAAACACCTGATTGCGCGCCTTCCAATCAGCAAAGTTTCCCGCCGCCGGAGTGTCATGTGGAAATCCGTAAGACGAAGCATCTTCCCAGACCATGACGAGGCGATCCGCCTGACGGTAGGGCAGCGGACGGACCAGCACCGCGTCCACGATGCTGAAAATTGCAGTGTTCGCGGCGATGCCCAGCGCAAGCACGGCAACGATGAAAAATGTGAAGCCAGGATTTTTCGCCATCATGCGAAGACCGTAGCGAATATCCTGAAATAAAGTTTGCACAATTTCTCCTATTCGTAACGCAAGGCGATCATCGGATCAACGCGCGAGGCCCGCCGCGCGGGGAAATAGGTCGCCAGCAACGCCACGGCGCTAAGCAGCACGGCAACCGACACAATCGCCACGGGATCCCAAGGTTTCACGCCGTACAACAGGCTGGCCATCAATCGCGTCAGCGCCAGGGAGGCCCCGACGCCCAGAAGAACTCCGATCAATGCAAGGCGCATGCCCTGCACGACGATCATTTTGCGCACGTTTTGGGGAACCGCTCCCAACGCCATGCGAATGCCGATTTCCTGAGTGCGCAACTGCACGGAATACGCCATCAGGCCGTAAATACCGATGGCAGCCAGCAGCAGCGCAACGCCGGCGAAAATCACCAGCAGCGTCATATTGAAATCGGTGCGCTGCGTGGATTCCGAACGCACCTGATCCATGGAGCGAATATGCGAGACCGGCAAGCCGCCGCTCGCGGTGCGCAATTCCTCTTGAATTTCAGTGCTGAGTGAGAATGGCTCGACCTTGGTGCGAATGATCCAGGTAATCGGGATGATGCGATTATTGAGCGCGGTCACGCCGTTGGGCATCTGCGCGACGGGGATGTACATGATCGGCTCGGGATCGCTGTCCAGGCCGTCGTTTCGTACGTCTCCCACAATTCCGACAATTTCGCGGGGTGGCTCTTCGAATTCAGGGCCCACGCCTTTGCCGATGGTGATGCGCTGGCCGACGGGATCCGCGTTCTGCCAGAATTTCTTGGCCATGCCCTCGTTGATCAGCACCACGGGTTGCGCGCCGCCATCATCGTGATCCGTAAACATGCGGCCACGCAGCAGCGGAATCTTGAACACGTCAAAATAGCGCGGAGACAATGGGCGATAGCCTGCTCCACCGTGAGCCGGGCCGTCCGTGAGCGGGCGCCCCTCAATGATGAACGGAAGTCCGAAGCCGCCTTCGAGAGGAAGGCAGCAGGTCGTGGCCAGCGCAACAACGCCGGGCAGGCCCTCCACGCGGCGCTGCGAATCGCGCACCAGCTGATTGACGGCGGCGGAGGTTTCAAATTGCGTGCCCGTCAGGGACATCTGCATCGTGAGAATTTTGTCTGTGGAGAACCCGGGATTGACGCCACGCAGTGCGGCAAAAGTGCGGATGAGCAAAGCCGCGCCGACCAGCAACACGAGGGCGAGGGCCACTTCGGTGACGATCAGAGTCGCGCGAGCCTTGTTCTGGCTGAGGCCGGTGCCGGAACGCGAACCACTTTCCTTCAATGTAAGACTCAGATCGGCGTGCGAGGCGCTGAACGCGGGTATCAGCCCAAATAAAATTCCAGTGCCAAGCGAGACGAGCAAAGTAAACACCAGTACCCGCCAATCGAGAGTGATCGCAGCGCCTTGCTCGCCGATGCGAGGAATGTTGCCGGGGTTGATCGTCAGCAGCGCGTGCACACCGAAATAACCCAGAATCAGACCGAGCACGCCGCCACCCAATGACAACAGCACACTTTCGGTAAGAAGTTGCCGGATGATGCGTCCGCGCCCCGCGCCCATCGCCGCGCGAATAGCGATTTCGCGTTTGCGCATGGTAGCGCGCACCAGCAGGAGATTTGCAACGTTGGCGCAGGCAATCAACAGCACCATGCCCACGGCGCCAAGCAAAATAAGCAGCGACTTGCGAACATCGCCAATCACCGTGTCCCGCAGCGGCTCGGCCGTGAAGCCTTGGTTCGGACCCATCGCCCCGGGAAACTTCCGCTTGTATTGTTCTGCCGCGACTTTCATCGCGGCTTGAGCCTGCGCCAGTGTAACGCCAGGTTTCAGACGCGCCGCGGAATGCAGGTAGTGGGCCTGGTCCGTGCTGTTGGGGTCCGCTTGCAGCGGCAAGAAAATATCTGAAGGCGGATCGGAATTGAATGTGGCTGCGAGCACACCAGTGACCAGGTAGGGCTCGCCACCAAGCTCGATATTCGTGCCAACTATGTTGGGATCTGCAGCGAATCGCCTGCGCCACAATCCATTGCTGATCACTACCAACCGTGTGCCGCCGGGACGATCTTCGTCCGCCGAAAACGCGCGGCCAGCCGCCATGCTTGCGCCGAACAACGGGAAAAAACTGGCGGAGACATGCACGCCCTTCAGCTGCTCCGGGCGATCGCCGCCGGTGAGGTTTACGCCGGGGCCACCCTCGTCGTAGGCCGCCACATCCTGCAGGACCTGCGTCTGTTCACGCCACATCTCGTACTTCGGAATCGAGGTGACGTTTGCATTGCCCTCAGGACCGCTGAGCTCAAGTTGCACCAGGCGGTCTGGCTGAGGATAGGCGAGCGGCTGCAGCAGCACGGTGTTGACCACGGTGAATATGGCGGTGTTCGCGCCGATGCCCAACGCCAATGCGGCGATCGCCGTAGCCGTGAAGCCCGGACTCCGCCGCAACATGCGGACCGCGTAGCGTATGTCCTGCAGCAAATTTTCGAAGAACTGCGAGTTTCGCACCTCGGACTCCTTGGCCCCGCGCAACGCAACGCGCTCAGCGGCTGGCGGCGGCTCCGCCTGCGACGGGTTGGCCATCCACGATCCAGCCGTCGGCGAGCTGAATGATGCGATTGCCGTAGGCGGCCCACTCGTTGTTGTGCGTCACCTGGATGATGGTGGTCCCGTTATCGTTCAACTTCTTCAGCATATCCATGATCATTTTTCCCTGGCTGGAGTGCAGGCTGCCGGTGGGCTCGTCGGCCAGGATCAGCTTGGGCTTGCCAATCACCGCGCGCGCCACAGCCACCAGCTGCTGCTGCCCGCCGGAAAGCTGATTGGGGAAGAGCGCTTTCTTGCCGACAATCTGGAAGCGATCGAGCGCGTCCGCCACCATTCCTTCGCGCTCGGATTTCTTTATGTCGCGATAGGAAAGCGGCAGGTCCAGATTCTCTGCGACGGTGAGATTGTCGAGCAGGTGATACTGCTGGAAAACGAAGCCGATGTATTTTTTGTGCAGCTCCACGCGGTGGCGATTATCGAGCTTGTGCACCGGATTATCGAGCAGGTGATATTCGCCCTTCCACGCGCCATCCAACATGCCGATGATGCCCATCAACGTGGATTTGCCCGCGCCAGACGGTCCCATGACCGTGATGAAATCACCTTCCTTGATCTCCAGGTTGATGCGGCGGAGCACCCAAGTCTTGCCTGCGCCGGATTCGTAAAATTTTTCGACGTCAATCAGTTTGATCACTTTTCATCTCCCTATCGCGCGCAAAGTGTGGCTCGCACCTACGTGATTCCCGGGTGCTAAAGCCGGATGCAATTCCAGAAATTTGTGCCCGCCGTTCCCTGATCTTTTAACCCAAGCATCATTCGTATCTCAGCGCGATAATCGGATCCACGCGCATCGCCCTGCGTGCTGGAATATAGCTGGCGACCAAGGCAGTAACCGCGACAATGAGTGCTACGACGAAAAATGTGACCGGATCGGCCGGCTTGACTCCATACAAGAAACGGCTGATGAACTGCATCAGCAGCGCAGCTCCGGCGAGCCCGCAGGCCAACCCCAAAACGGCAATCGCCACTCCCTGACGAAGCACCAGCACGAGAATGTTTTTCGGCTGGGCGCCAAGAGCCATGCGCACTCCGATTTCTGAGGTGCTCTGCGCTGTGACGTAGGCCACCACGCCGTAGATTCCCACCAGGGCCAGCGCCAACGCCAGGACCGCGAACATGCCAATCAAGTAGAAGCGGAATCGCGGCATCACGACCGAGCTCAAAAATACGTCCTGATAATTCAGCATTTCCAGCGGCGCATCGGATTGCACGCCGTGGACTTCCCGGGTGATGACGCCACGCAAACTCGCCAGCGGTAATGCCGTGCGCAATACGACGCTCAGGCCCTGACTGGATCGATCCGTTTGGAAGTATGGAAAGTACAGCGTCGGCTCCGGCGGCAGGCCGGGCTCGCTCAATCGGACGTCGCCGACAACGCCGACGATTTCAAACCAGTCGCTCGAGTTCTTGCGATATGCGGCATAGGTAGCGTTGTCGAGGCCTGGAACGGTGATGCGCTTTCCGAGGGGGTCTTGATTCGGGAAAAATCTCTGCGCGAGAGACTGGCTGACAACGACAACGTTTTGGCCATTGTGGTCCGCAGTTGCGAACTCGCGCCCGCGAATCACCGGAATCTTCATCGTTCGAAAATAGTCTTCACTGGCCAGCCGCCATTGTGCGTAAGGCTGCAGGGAATTCCGCCCTTCGATGGAGAAGCCGCCGTCAGCGCCGCCGTCGGAGAGTGGGACGCCATCGGACGCGCCAACGGCTTCGACGCCGGGCAACGCCTTCATCCGCTGCAGCAGGTCCGAAAAGGATTGGATCGCCTTGGCGCTATCGCCTTGCGAGGGGGCAAACGAAATATTCACCAACGTCAGGTGCGATGAATCGAAACCGAGGCTTTCTTGTTCGAGGGCGAAGAGACTGCGCGCCATCAGGCCGGCGCCAATCACCAGGAGGACCGCGAGCGCCACTTCGGCAGCGACGAGCACACCACGCAATTTCCTGCCGGACGCCGCGGAACCGATCGAGCGGCTGAGACCCGCCACCAGATCGGTGCGTGCCGCGTAGACGGCTGGAATGAGCCCGAAAAATAGCACCGTGAGGACGACCAGGGCGCATGCAAATCCCAGAACTCGAGGATCCGCAGAGACTTGATTCACCGGCAAGAAATGCGCCGGAAGCGTGGACGTGAGCAACTTATCGGCCCACACGGAAATCAAGAGGCCCGCCGAGCCGCCCAAGAGCGCGAGCAGCAAGCTTTCGACCAGTAATTGGCGCACCAGCCGGCCGCGGCTTGCGCCCAGCGCCGCGCGAACCGCGATTTCACGGCGACGGGCGCCGGCGCGAGCCAGGAGCAAGTTCGCCACGTTCGCGCAGGCGATGAGCAGGACGAGAATCGCCATTGCCGACAGGAGCAGCAGGCTGGGCCGAATGTTCGTGGTCATCACGTCCTGCAAACGGATGAGCTTGGCTTCTACGTTCTTATTCGAGGAAGGATATTCACTCGCGAGACGCGCGGCGATGGCAGTGAATTCGGCTTGGGATTGCGCGAGAGTGATCCCCGGCTTGAGTTTGCCGAACACGCGATAATTGTGCGCGGAGCGATCGCTATCGTCCTTCGCGAAATCGAGCGGGATCCATATCTGTGCGCCGGCGGGTAAATCCATGTGAGCCGAAAGGACGCCAATAATTGTGTAAGGTTGGCCATCGAGTGTGATTTTGTGCCCGACGACATCGGCCTGAGCGCCGAACTGGCTTTTCCACAATGATTCGCTGATTACAGCGACAGACCAATTTCCCGCTTGCACTTCTTGAGGTCCGAAGGCGCGGCCAATCACTGGCCGAACGCCCAGAAGCTCGAAAAAGTCTTCAGAAACCGCCGCGCCGAGCACACGCTCCGGCTCACTCGCGCCGGCAAGATTGGCCGGCGACCAGCCATACGCAGCCAGGTTCTGCATGGTATTCGATTGCGCGCGCCAATCTTGAAAATCGAGCCGCGAGAGATTCATGCGACCCGCTCCATGTTGAGTCTCGAAACCGGCGACAATTCGCTCCGGGTGGTCGTAAGGCAACGGGCGCAACAATGCGGCGTTCACGACGGTGAAAATCGCGGCATTGACGCCGATGCCGAGCGCCAGAGTCAGTACCGCGATGACTGTGAAGGCGGAATTCTTCATCAGCATCCGCAATCCGTAACGCACGTCTTGTAGTAGAGCTGTCACGCTAATTTTCGTCCCTGATAATTCTCATACGGTCGCGATGGAACCGCGGCACGATTGCTGCGGTTGCAATCATCGCCTTCGCGTTCGTCGGCTTGGTCATTCGTATCTCAAGGCGACCATGGGGTCCACGCGCGTGGCACGGCGCGCCGGAATGTACGCGGCCAGCACCGCTACGGCGGTCACCAGCAGCAACACGATTGCGAGAGTCAGCGGGTCGGTGGCGCTCACGCCGAAAAGCATACTGCTCATCCCCCGGGTAATCGCGATTGCGACGAGCAATCCCAACGCAGCGCCGAAAACCGCAAGGCGCAACCCATGCCCGACCACAAGCCGCAGAACATGGCTTCGTTGCGCGCCCAGGGCAACGCGGATTCCGATTTCGCGAATCCGCTGGCTCACGCTGTACGACAGTACGCCGTAAATTCCAAGCGCTGCAAGCAGCGTTCCCAGAACGCCGAGTACGGAAGCAAGCGACGCCGCGGTGCGGTTGGCAAACATGGACTGCTGCAGCAGAGCGTCGAGGGTGTCCGTCTCAAGCGGCTGGACCTTGGCGTCAAGCGACTTTGCCGCCGCGCGCACGTCGCCGATTATCGCTGTCGGCGGCAATTGCGAGCGCACCAGAATATTTGCGTCCGTGCCGTCGGCCTGCAGCTCCGGAAAATAGATGAACGATTGCGGCGGCTCGTTCATGCGGTGATATTTAATGTCGCGGGCGACACCCACGACGGTGCGCCAGTCACCCCAGACGTGCACGCGATGCCCCGTGGCATCCTGGCCGGACCAGAAGCGATTCGCCATAGATTGATTGACGATCACGACCTTCGGCGCGCCGGCACGATCTTGCTCCGAAAAGTCCCGGCCGGAAATGAGCGGAATCTGCACGACCTTGAAATAGTCCGGACCGACAATGTTTAGATCAATGCCCATGTCCTCGTTGGATTTGGCGGTGTAGCCTTCCACCCGCGTGGTGGAGTAGCTGCGACCCGTAAACCACAGCGGGACGAAGCGTTCGAGGCTGGCCGATTCCACTCCCGGATACGCGCGAACGCGTTCGAGCAAGCGATCGTAATAATCAATCGCACGATCATCCGTGTAGCCGCTGGCGCGAAGATCAAAAGCCGCGAGCGTCACCTGATGCGTGTTGAGCCCCGCGCCTACTTGCTCCGCCTTGCGCAGGCTGCGCAACAAAAGCCCCGCGGCAACCAGCAGCACCGTTGCCAGCACCATTTCCGATACCACCAGCACATCGCGTAACCGGTGGCTCCCCGCGCTCGCTCCAGTGCTCCTGGTTGCCGATTTCAACGACTCGTTCAGATTGGCACGCGAGGTTTGCCACGCGGGAGCTAGCCCGAACACCAGTCCGGTAATTACGGAAAGAATCAGAGTAAAAATCAAAACGGAGCCGTCAATCTCCGCGCCCAAACCGATAGGCAAATGCGCCGGCGGCATGAACAGGCTCAGCAGATTCGCGCCCCAAAGCGCCAGCACGATACCACCGGCGCCGCCCGCGGCAGCCAGCAACAGACTTTCCACAAGCAGCTGGCGAATCAGGCGTGCGCGGCCGGCTCCGAGCGCTGCGCGCACCGCGATTTCCTTTTCACGTGCAGAGGCGCGAGCCAGCAACAGATTTGCCACATTGACGCAGGCAATCAGCAGCACCAGCACGGCTACGATCATCAGAAATCCCAGCACGCTGCGCAGAAAATCCTGCACGCCGTAATGGGCTTTCCATACGGGCGCTACGTAAACTCCCACGCCGTTGCCGACGTTGGGATTGGGATATTCCTGCGCCAGACGGCCCGCGATGGTGGTGAATTCCGCTTGCGCCTGTGCAATCGTCACGCCCGGGCGAAGGCGTCCCAGGATGTGCACAAAAGTTGGCGCGCGTTCTTCGATGCTCTCGAATGGAAGCACTTCCGGCTGCATCATCATGGGAACGAAATACTGCGCGTCAATGCCCACAATGGTTCCGAAAAAGTGCGGCGGCGCAACGCCGATCACCGTGAACGGGTGTCCATTGATGTGCACGGTGCGGCCTACGACCTTGGGATCCGAACCGAACAACCGCTTCCATAGACCTTGGCTGAGCACGATGTAAGGATCGGAATTCAGCGCCTGATTAGGCTCGGCGTGAAATGTGCGACCGATCGCGGCGTGCACGCCCAGAACGTCGAAGTAATTTTCGGTGGCGATGATCCCCCAGACACGCTCCGGCGGGGCATCGTTCCGCAGGCTCATGTCCACGCCAGAAAGTTCGAAGCCGATCAAATCGGAGAACACGTGATTCTGATCGCGAAAGTCCTTGTAGTCCGGGTAAGAGCTGGTGTGATATTCGCCGCTGGGCATAATCGTTTCCACCGCGGCCATTTGCTCGGAATGTGCGACGCCGGGAAGAGGATTCAGCAGAACCGCGCGGATCCAGCTGAACACTGTGGCGTTTCCGCCGATGCCGAGTGCCAGGGTCAACACCGCCACAGCGGTGAAACCGGGATTCTTCCGCAGTGTGCGGATTGCAAACGTCAAGTCTTGCGCCAGCGACCCCATTCTGCTCCTTCGCTAGTTCGCGAATTTATTCGACGGCAATGACGATTAGAGTGGCGTCGTCGTGCCAATGGCCGCGGCAGAATTCGCCGGCGGCTTCCAGAATAATTTTCTGCAAATCTACAGCGCTCGCTTCGCGATTCTGTTCGAGCAGCTCAAGCAGACGCGCTTCGCCGAACTCCTCGCCTTCCGCAACATGCGCTTCCGTGACGCCGTCGGTAAAAAGCAGCACGCGATCGCCGGCTGCCAGGTCGTATGTGCCGGTGGAAAACTCCTGAATGGGAAACACGCCGAGAATTCCGCCGCCATCCAGAAGACGATCGTGCGTGCCGTCGCGATGAAACACGATTGGCGCATTGTGTCCGGCGTTGGTGTAACGCAGCCGGCGAGCCGCGCCGTCCAGTTGCGCGTAGAAAAACGTGATGAAGCGGTCCGTGGCGATATTGCGGCAAATGAGCGCATTCAATCGCTCGCACAAATTTTCCGGCGCCAGCGACGGGGAAGCGAAGCCGCGAAAAGCCGCCTGCAAGTTGGACATCAGCAGCGCCGCCGGCATGCCCTTTCCGGCAACGTCGCCGATGCATACACCCAGCGTCTCCTGCCCGAAAGGAAGTATGTCGTAATAATCGCCGCCTACCACTCGAGCGGGCTGCCAGGCTCCGGCAATTTCGTATCCGTGCAATTGCGGAATTTCTTTCGGCAGAAATCCCTGCTGAATGGCGCGCGCTTCGGCAATCTCGCGATCCTGCGCGTGAAGCTGCGAAGCAATCTCCGTCTGCGCGATCGTGTTGGCCACGGCCTTTTCCCGGGCTTCGCGGCGCTCGCGACCGATTTGCACTTGTTTCTTCAGAATTTCGAGCAGCCGCGAATTCACCCAGGGCTTCTCGACGAAGTCGCCCACACCCTGTTGCATCGCTTCCACCGCCAGGCCCACGGTGGCCCAACCGGTCATCACCACGATCGGAGGTGCGTTGTCGGTGGCTTTCAGTTGCGCCAGCAGGTCCAGACCCTCGCGGCCGGAGGTGGTGTCACGAGCGTAGTTCAGGTCCATCAAGATCAGGTCGAATCCATTTTGGGAAATCGCGGCAAAAAGGCCTGCGGGAGAGGTGACCGCCTCAGTGATGTAACCGTGTCCTTTCAGCAACAACCGCAGAGCTTCCAGAATATCGGGCTGGTCGTCCGCGATGAGCACTCGTGGTTGCGTTGCGGCACTATCGGTGATGTTCTCGAGCGTCATGATTGTCATTATTCAGGCCCCGCTGAGCTGGACGCGGAGAGTTTTCTGATCGGCTTCCTCCCGAATATGGGCAGGTGGGATTCCAGCCGCATACTAATATAAAGCCATTATTTACAGTGGATTAAAGGAGATTTCAGAGTGTGCTAAGGTCGCGTATGACCAGTTGCGGGAATGCTTGTTGCGATATCGGACAGTCGGCGTTTTGGGGGCATGGGGCCTGATCGGCCCTGGCATCTGACTCGCCTACTCGTAGCGCAGCGCGACCATCGGGTCCACACGCATCGCGCGCCGGGCCGGAACGTAGCACGCCACCACCACAACGACGAGTAGCAGGCTGACGACGGCGACGTACGAGATCGGATCGGTGGCGCTAATGCCAAACAACATGCTGGATAGAAAGTGCGTCAGCGCGAACGCGGCGACCAATCCTATGCCGACACCGTACGACGCGAGGCGCAGGCCTTGGCCCACAATCAAGCGCAGCATGTCACCCGGCTGCCCGCCCAGGGCCATGCGGATGCCGAGTTCGTGCGTGCGCTGCGCCACGGAGTACGAAATCACGCCATACAGGCCGACGGCCGTGAGCAGCATCGCCAACGCCGCAAAAATTCCCAGCAGATAAGTATTGAAGCGAGGCTGCGCGATAGTGCCATTCAGATATTCATCGACTGTTTTGGGCGCGTAAGTGGGCAGGTCTTTGTCGAGCGAGCGGACTGTTTCGGCTATGGGCTTGGCGAGGCTGTGCGGATCCTGTTCGGTGCGCACCACCAAAGTCAACGAGCCGAAAGATATCTGCGCATACGGGATGTACGATTCGGGCGCCCACTCGTCGCTCAAATCGTGAAATTTTACATTTCCCACAACGCCGACGATTTCGCGCATTAGCGGCTCGGTGGTGCCGCTGCCAACTTCGGGCTTCATGTGTTTTCCAATCGGATTTTCGCCAGGAAAGAACTGCCGCGCCAGCGCCTCGTTGATGATGATCACCGGCGTGGAAGCGACTTCATCCTGCGCTCCGAAATCGCGGCCCTGCAGAATGGGAATTCGCATCGTCGCGAAATAGTCCGGCGTGATATCTCGCAGAGAGGTGTGCGGCTCCTCACTCTTAGCGACGGGATGTCCTTCAATCTGAAAACTGGTGCGAATTTCGTCGCCGCCCATCGGCAGGGGATAGATGCCCCCCGCGGATTGCACGCCCGGCAGAGCCTTCAGCTGCGGCATCAGCTCCTTGAAATATTGGGCCTTCTTCGCATCCGAATATTTCGCGTCCGGCAAGTCCACGTTGGAAGTCATCACGTTGTGCGCGTCGAATCCCGGATTGACGTTCTGCAATTGCACCAGGCTGCGGATCAGAAGCCCGCTGCCGACCAGCAACACGAGCGCGAGCGCCATTTCGATTACCACCAGAGAACTTCGCAATGCATGACGCCCTCGCCCAGCGGTGCTGCTCAGCGCGCCTTCTTTCAAAGCGTCCACGATATTGGCATGGGACACCTGCAGAGCAGGCGCCAGCCCGAAGAGCATTCCGGTGAGCAGCGCTAGCCCCATGGTGAAGGCCAATACCCAGCCATCCATTTGGATTTCGGCAATCCGCGGCAAATTTTCCGGGCTGAAGCGAACCAGCGCCGCGCTCCCCCACACCGCCAGCAGCAGCCCTAGCGTGCCGGCCATCAGAGCGAGCAGAAAGCTTTCGGTGAGCAGCTGGCGAACCACGCGCTGCCGTCCAGCGCCGAGCGCTGAGCGTATGGCGATTTCGCGGGTGCGCCCGGTGGCCCTCGCCAACAGCAGATTCGCGACGTTCACACAGGCGATCAGCAGCACAAATCCCACCGCGACCATCATCACGAACAGCGCCGGACGAATACTGTGCGTCAATTCTTCCTGCTCGGAAACCACGCGCGCGCCGAAATATTTATTGCTGTCGGGATATTGCTTGGCCAGCGACGACGTAATGACGTCCATGTTGGCCTGTGCCTCTGCCACAGTGACGCCAGGCTTCATTCGAGCGATCACGCGCAAGAAATGCGCTTCGCGCTGATCGGCCATTGTGGGTGAATCAGTCGTGGATTCCCGCAAAGGACTGAAGCTCGACCACAGCGCGGGCGCTTCGCGTTGCAGCAGATACTGAAAGCTTGCGGGCATCACGCCCACCACGGTGTACGCGCTGTTATCGAGCGTGATCACGCGGCCAATGATCTGCGGATCGCCGCCGAAGCGCTCTTTCCACAAACCATGGCTCAGAATCACCACATGATGATGCGGTTCGTCGTCCTCCGGCAGAAACGTGCGGCCCAATTCCGGCGAGGCTCCCAACAGATTGAACATGTCGGCGGTGATGCTTGCGCCCTGCAGGTGCGCGGGCTGTGCGGTGCCGGTGAGCGCAAAGCTGGAGTCAACGTACGCAGCCATGTCCTGGAAAATGTGATTTTGCGAGCGCCAGTCGGCGAAATCGGGATAGGAAACCGCGCCACTCACGGTGTGTATTCGCGCATTCGCGGAAGCCACACGCACCAGCTGGCTGGGATCACGGAAGGGCAGTGGGCGCAGAAGCTCCGCGTTGATCACCGAGAAAATGGCGGTGTTCGCGCCTATACCCAAGGCCAAAGTAAGAATCGCGATGGCCGTGAAGCCGGGATTCTTCGCCAGCATGCGAATGCCATAGCGAGTGTCTTGCAGCAGCGTTTCCATTCTTGAGCTCCTAGAAAACTAGTGACGATCGCAAGGTACTGCTCTCAGCGCATCGTCACTCGTATCGCAACGCAACCATCGGATCGACGCGTGATGCACGGCGCGCTGGAATGTAGCAAGCCGCCATTGCTACGGCAGCGAGCAAAATTGAAACGCCCGCGAACGTGTATGGATCGCTGGCGCTGACGCCGAAGAGCAGCGAATGCAGCAATCGCGTGAGACCGAACGCAGCCGCGAGACCCAGTCCGACGCCGAGCGCTGTCAGCCGTGAGCCTTCGCCGAGAACCAGCCGCAACACGTCCTGCTGCTGCGCGCCCAGCGCCATGCGCACGCCGATCTCGTGCGTACGTTGCGTCACCACGTAGGCCATCACTCCGTAAATTCCCACTGCGGCCAGCAACAAAGCGAGCGCCGCAAAAATTCCCAACAACATGGTTTGTTCGCTGGTGTCTCGCATCGCGTCCGCGACCACTTCATCCATGGTGCGTGGACGGAAAACGGCCAAGCCGCCATCGAGAGCTCGGAGGTCGCCACGAATCGCTGCCAGCACGCTGCGCGGAGCGACGCTGGTGTTCACCGTCAGTTGCACGCCGAATCCTTCATTGTCGAGCGCCGCCGTGAGCGGGAAATAGGCCTGGGGAGGCGCGTCTTTGCGTATGTCCCACTCTTTCACGTTGCCAACAATGCCGACCACGGTGACCGGAATGTCACCGGCGTGAAACACCTTGCCGAGCGCATCCTGTTTCGGCCAATACAATTGCGCCATCTTGCGGTTGATGACGGCGACAAATCCAATTTCCGGCGGTAATTTCTTCAGGTTCGGATCATTCTTATAAAGATCGCCCAGTTTCAAATTCGTCACAGCCGTGCGTTCCATATCTTCCGCGGTAAAAATGCGACCTTGCACAACGGGCACGCCAAACGCGCGAAAATAATCCGGCGTGATGTTGTTCCATTCGACGAGCTGCGTCGCCAGCGCGGGATCGGTTTGGCCTTCCACGGTGATGTACCCGTTCGTGCCGCCTTCCAAAGGAATCTCCGTCGAGGCTGCTGCCGCCTGAACGCCCGGCTCGCGCTCGATGCGTTCGATCAGTTGGTCGAAGAACTGCCGGCGCGCCGGCAGCGTGCTGTACTTTGCGTTGGGAAGCTTCACACCCATGGTGATTACATTTTCCGTTTGCACACCAATTCCGGAATTGCGCAAACGCGAGAAGCTGCGCAGCAGCAGCCCTGCACCGATAAGCAATGCCAGCGACGCAGCAATTTCGCCGACGACCAGCGCGTCGCGGAGCAGGCGGCGCGTACCGGACGGGCTAACCACAGCCTGGGCGCTGGATTTGAGTTCCTCGCTGAGATTCAGCCGGAAAGACTGCATGGCGGGCGCCAGTCCAAACATCGCGCCAACCAGAATGCTGACGCCGATTGTGAACAACAACACCGTCACGTCAATTTGGATGGGATTTGCGCGGGGAATCGGAAGCGTTTCGGCCGACTGCAGAAAAGCTACTGCCCAGAACGCGCCGGCCAGCCCCAATGCGGCGCCAACCAGGGAAAGCAGGATGCTTTCGGTTAGCAGTTGGCGTGCTACGCGCCAACGGCCGGCGCCCATTGCAGCGCGCACGGCGATTTCGCGCTGGCGATTGGTGGCGCGAGCGAGCGTCAGGTTCGCCACGTTGGCGCAGGCCACCAGCAACACCAGGCCCACAGCACCGAGCAGGATGAAAAGGCTTTCCCGCGAGCTCCCGGTTAATTGCTGCGTAAGCGAAACGACTATGGCTCCTTCGTATTTCTCATCATCCCCATGTTGCTTTGCCGCCTGCTTGGTGATGCTGTTGAGTTCGGCCTGCGCCTGGCTCACGCTGACACTGGGCCTGAGTCTGGCAATCGCGCAGTAGGAATGTGTCCCGCGCGGTCCCAGCGCTTTGGGCGTCATGTCCATCGGAGTCCAGATTTCTGTGGGGCGCTGAAAATTGAACCAGGCGGGCAGCACGCCGATGATCGTGTAAGGTTCGTTGTTCAGCTCCATGGATTTTCCCAAGACGTCCGATCGGCCAGCGAATTGCCTGCGCCAGAAGGCATTGCTGATGATGGCCACGTGATTTTTTCCGGCCTGATCCTCGCCGGGGTCAAAGGCGCGCCCGATCTGCGGTTGCACGCCGAGTACCTGGAAAAAATTGGCTTGCGCGCTGTTTACGGATACAGCTTCGGTCTGAGCGGCATCGCTGGCATTCGCCGTGCGTTCCCAGGAATAGAGGCTCATCGCTTCCAGCGTGTGATTCTGCGCTTGCCAATCGAGATAATCGGGTCCGGTCAGCGGAAAATCTCCCGGCGCGCTTTCAATTTGCCAGAGCGCTACCAAGCGCCCCGGCTCGTGAAATGGCAATGGCCGCAGCACGACGGAATTAATTACCGAGAAAATCGCGGTGTTCGCGCCGATCCCCAGCGCCAGAGTAATCACGGCGAGCGCGGTGAAGCCCGGACTTTTCGCCAGCATGCGGATTCCGTAGCGAATGTCCTGGAGTAACGTTCCCATCGCAGCCCCCCAAAAGTGATAAGTGACGAGTGACGAACGACTGGCCCGCCGTTTGTCATCACTCGTCACTAATTACTTGTCACTGGTTACTGGTCACTCGCCACTGGTTACTCGTAACGCAGCGCCACCATCGGGTCCACACGCATCGCGCGTCGCGCCGGAATAAAACACGCGCTGAGCGCCACAATCAGCAGCGTGCCGGTGACAATCGCGTACGTCACTGGATCTCGCGCGCTGACCGTCAGAAAGCTGCCGACCACTTTCCCAGCAGCCAGAGCGCCGGCAATTCCCACCAGCAATCCGACGCCGACGATCAGCAGTCCTTCGCGGAGGATCATTTTCAGAATGTCTGCAGGCTGCGCTCCTAACGCCATGCGCACGCCGATTTCGTGCGTCTTCTGCGTCGCAGCGTAGGAAACCACGCCATACACTCCGACGATCGCCAGAATCAGTCCCAGCATTCCGAGCAACGCCGCGAGCACCGCGCCAATTTTGTAGAAAAGCAGCCCGTTCAGAGTATTCAGCGCCTGAGACATCGTCTGCACATCAAATATCGGAAGTTGCGGCGCCAGCGATTCGATGACTCGCTCCATTTCAGGGATCATCGCTTCCGGCGCCGCCGCCGTGCGCAGTTGCAGCGCCTGCAGCGAATTTCCGGTTTGATGCTGAGGGAACGGCACGTAGAACATGTTGCTGAACGGACCCGTCAGGCCCTGGTAGCGAACATCTCCAGCCACGCCGACGACGATAATGGCGTGCTTGGAATCCGTGGCCATCTGAAATTGCCGTCCGATGGGATCTTTTCCGGGCCAGCAATTCTTGGCCATCGTTTCGCTGACGATCGCGACGTACTGCGCATTTTCGTCATCCGCTTCCGTGAAGGTTCGGCCATGCAGCATGGGAATTCCCATGGTCTGAAAATAATCCGTGGAAATCGTGTTGTACAGCGAAGCTGGACCGCGCTGGCCAGGAGGCGGCTCGTATCCTTCGACGGTGAGCGAATCGAAATTGTTGTAGTAGCCCATCGGAGTTGCGTTGGCGGTAGAGGCGGAGACAACTCCGGGAAGCGTGCGCACGCGCTGCAGCAGATTCTTGTAGAAATCGCGCGTCTGCGCCTGGCTGTATCCGATTTCGTTCGGGTCCATCAGCAGGTTCAACACGTGATCGGGTTTGAAGCCCAGATCGGTGCGTTGCGCTTGCGCCAGGCTGCGCGTAAATAATCCGGCGATGATCAACAACATCAGCGAGCCCGCCACCTGCGCCACCACCAGTGTGCTACGAAGCCGGTTCTTGCCTCCCACCACGCCGCGGCCGCCTTCATGCAAAATGGCGCTCAAATTTCCACGCGACGCGCGCACCGCCGGCACGATACCCACGATGATCCCCGTCAGCAGCGCCGCCGCAGTGGCGAAGCAAAAGATCCGCCAGTCAAATCCAAAATCGAAATGAATAGGAAGATCGGTTTGGACATTAATCGAGCCCAGAGCGGAGCTGCCCCAATAGCCAAGCAGAACCCCAGCCACGCCGCCCATCAGCGCCAGCAGAATACTTTCAGTAAGTAACTGCCGGATCAGCCGCATTCGCTCGGCGCCCAGGGCGGCGCGAATGGCCATTTCACGCTCGCGCACGGTGGCACGTACCAGCAAAATATTGGCCACGTTCACGCATGCGAGCAGCAACACCATCCCGGCCAAACCCAGGAAAAGACTGCCCACTACGAATACGGTGTTATTCGGATCCGGATTTGGCCGCGAGCGAAGTTCTGGAAACGCCCGTATGCTGAGATTCTTGTGGACATCCGGATATTCCTGCACCAGCCTCTGGGATATCACGGCCAGGACGGCCTGCGCCTGTTGCAAGCTCACGCCGGGCCGCAGCCTGGCGAGAATCGGATCGTTGCGGACTTGTCGGTTGGTCATGAAGTCGCTGGGATTGCCTGCGATGCTTGCCATTCCCAGCGGCAAATATCCTTGCACGCTCAAAATCGGGTAGACTCCCACGAAATCCTTGGGAGCGACGCCCACAATCGTCACCGGGTGGCCGTCCACCGAAACTCTTCGCCCCACAATTCCTGGATCGCCGCCGAAGCGAGTCTGCCAATAGGAATAGCCGATGACCATCACCGGATCCGCGCCTGGCACGTCGCCTTCCGACGGCAGAATGAACCGCCCCAGCGCCGGCTTGATGCCCAGCGCGGAAAAGTAATTTCCAGAGACGTAGTTGGTCATAATGCGGTCGGCCTTGCCGTCGACGCTGATGCCATCCAGGCCGAATTGATAGGCGAAGACGTCCGAAAATACTTCAGTGGACTGGGCGCGAACGTCGCGATAATCCGCGATCGAAAATTGCGTCTGGATATTTCCCTGATTCAGCTGGTAAGCCAGCACCGTGATCTGCGCCGGGTCTTGCACCGGCAGCGGGCGCAACAGGAAAGAATCCACCATGCTGAAGATGGCGGTGTTCGCGCCGATGCCCAGCGCGAGGGTGATCACCGCGACAATCATAAATCCGGGATTTTTCATCAGCATGCGCGCGCCATAGCGAATGTCTTGCAGCAGTGTTTCCATTATCAGCTCCGCAATTTGTTGTGCCTCGCACTTCAGGCTTCGTTAACAGATACGTGATTGGAGGCGCGGAAGTTCCCGCTCGCAGTCCTATTCGTAACGCAGTGCGACCATGGGATCCACGTTCGCGGCTTTGCGCGATGGCAGCCATCCGGCCAGCAGCGCAACGGCCACCAGCAATCCCGCCGCGATCGCAAACACGATTGGATCGCTGGCCTTCACGCCAAACAGCAGCGATTCGATCAGCTTGCCGAGGCCGTATGCGGCGATCAGTCCGATAAGCAGGCCCGCGCCGAGCATCCCGATGATTTCGCGCAAAATCATCCACGCCACATTTTTCTGTGTGGCTCCCAGCGCCATGCGAATTCCGATTTCACGCGTGCGCCGCGCCACCACGTAGGCCATCACGCCGTACAAACCCACTGCCGCAAGCAACGATGCAAGCAAGCCGAGGCCCAGCGAGAAAACCGTAACCAAGCGATCGGTGAACATGATTTCGTCCACCTGCGTCGTCAAAGTTTTTACGCCGTACACCGGCAGGTTGTTGTCAAACCCCGCAATCACGTTACGCACCGTCGCCGTCAGCGCGACCGGATCCTGATTCGTGCGCACGTAAAATGTCGCGTTTCCAGCATGCGGGCTCTGCGAATACGGCAGGAACACAAATGACCGAGCCGCATGCTTCACGTCGGTATTCTTGCTGTCCTTCACGATGCCCACGATTTCTGTATCAAGCTTGATGTCCTTGCCGCCGCCAAATCCGAAGTGCAGCCCGATCGGATTGCGTCCGGGGAAGAAGCGGCGCGCCATCGCTTCGTTGATGATCGCCACTTTCGCAGACGATGCTGGAATCGGCGTCGGAAAATTCGCGCCCATTCAGCAGCGGAATCCCCATGGTCGCGAGGAAGTTCGGACCCACCCAGTTTTGATCCACGTTCATGTCTTCGTCTTCCTGCGCGGCGTATCCCTGCACTGTAATGTTGGAGGACGTATTGCTATCCGCAAGCATCGGAATTTCGGATTCGCTCGCGGAGCGCACGCCAGGCAGCGGTTCGATGCTTTTTTGTACGCGGTCCGCAAGCGCGATCGTTTGCGCCGGCGTGTAGCGGTTCAATTCCGGCGAGATCGAAAACTCCAGCACGTGGTCCGGACGTACACCCAGATCCTGCGTCTTCAGATTCAGCAAGCTATGCGCGAACAGGCCAGCCGCAGCCAGCAACATCGCGGTCAACGCAATTTGTGACACCATCAAAAACTTGCGCACCCGCACGTTCGCTTTTCCACCCGATACGTTCACTCCCTGATCCTTCAAGACGCTCTGCAAATCCGTGCCAGTGGCGCGAATCGCAGGAGCCAGTCCAAACAGCACGCCGGTGACCAGCGAAACCACGCAGGCAAAAATCAGCACGCGATAATCCAGCTGCGCCGTGAGCCCCGACGCGCCTTCGTTTTCCGGAATCGAATTGACGATCACGCTCAGCGTCCACGAAGCCAGCGCCAGACCCGCCGCGCCGCCCGCAATCGCCAGCAATCAAACTTTCCGTCATCAGCTGGCGCACCAGACGCACGCGGCCTGCTCCCAACGCCAGGCGCAAAGCGATTTCGCGTTGCCGCCCTTCACCGCGCGCGATCAGCAGGCCGGCCAGATTGGCGCACGTAATCAACAGCACCAGCCCCACCATGGCCATCAGCACAAGCAACGGTTGCTTCGCGTCTTGTTGCAGGATCGGCCGGCCGTGAGAGCCGACGCCCAAAATAATTTTGCGATTCACGTATTCCTTCTGATCCTTGGCCGAAAGCTTCAGCGCGGTAGCTTCTCCTTCCATCAGCGCGCTGTACAGAGGCGCCAGTCCCGCTTGGGCTTTGGCTGCGGACATTCCCGGCTTCAGCCGCCCCAGCATCGTGACCCAATGATCGTTTCGATCCGCGAGCCCATCCCAATTCGGAGTCATCTGCGCTTTCATGGTTATGGGAATGAAGACGTCGGGAATTTGCCCCACTTGAACGCCCGTGAAGCCGGGGCGCGCAACGCCCACAACCGTCAGCGAATTTCCGTTCACGGCAAGTTGCTTATTCAGGATGTTTGGATCGCTGCCGAAGTGCCGCGTCCAGTAACCGTAGCTCAGCACGGCCACCGGATTCGCGCCTGGAGCGGTTTCGTCTTGCGAACTAAAAACTCGCCCCAGAAACGGCCGCACACCCAGCACCTGAAAATAATTTCCGCTGACGAGTAAACCGCTTCAGCGAGCTGAGATTCTCCCTGTCGCGGCCACGTTTACTTGTACGTGAAATCCGGCGAGCAGGCCTGCGAATACTTCGTTGCGGTCGCGCAGGTCCTTGTACATCGGGTAGGAAAATGACGGTCCGCCATCACTGTCGCTCCAAACGCGGCCGTGGTTTACTCCCGGCGAAGTGAGCACCACCAGCTCGCGCGGACGCTCCACGGGCAGCAAGCGCAATAGAACTTGATCCGTCAGCGAAAAAATTGCGGCGTTCGCGCCGATGCCCAGCGCGAGCGTCAAAATCGCGACGACCGTAAACCCCGGATTTTTGCCCAGCGTTCGCAGTCCGAAGCGAATGTCCTGCAACAGGTTTTCCATTTACAGCTCCTAAAAAAGTGATGAGTGGCGAGTGATTAACAAAGCGACTCGCGGTGACTGTGTCACTCGTCACTGCTCTTGGCTCACTCGTATCCAAGCGCCACCATCGGATCCACGCGCATCGCGCGCCGCGCCGGCACGTAGCACGCAAGCAACGCGACAGCCAGCAGCAGGCCCGCTACCGCAGCGAAAGTGAGCGGATCCGTGGCGCTGACGCCGAAAAGCAGGCTATTCAGCAGGCGCGTCAACAGCAGCGCAGCCAGAACGCCGATCGCTGTGCCTGCTCCGGCCAGCCCCAAACCGCGCGCCAGCACCAGCCGCAGCACTCTCCCGGGATTCGCTCCCAGCGCCATGCGAATTCCAATCTCGCGGGTCTGTTGCGCCACGGTGTACGCCAGCACGCCGTAAATTCCGATCGCCGCCAGCAGCAGTGCCGCGGCTCCGAACAAGCTCAGCAGCGTGGTGCGAAATCTTGGCTGTGCGATCGAGCTGCCGATCACGTCCGCCATCGGCCGCACCTCAGCAACTGGCAGCGCGGAATCAATCGCGCGGATCTGTTCGCGCAAAGCGCCGCTGAGCGCGCTGGGATTTCCATGCGCGCGCACCGCAATATCCGCGGCCCAGAACGGGTTCTGCACGAACGGCACATAAATCTGCGCCGATTGCCGCGCCGCAAGATCGCTATCCTTCACGTCTCCCACGATCCCAACGATCTCGCGTGACGCGTCCGCCGGATAACCAATAATGATTCGCTGGCCCAGAGCGCTTTCGTTGGGAAAAAGTTGCTGCGCCAGGCTCGCAGAGATCACGCATACCTTCGGCGCGCTTTCCGAATCCGTTTCGCCGAATTCGCGTCCGCGCAGCAGCGGAACCTGCATCACATGGAAATAATTCGGACTGATAGCCACAAAATCCGCCGTGGGCGCTTCACTTTTCGAACGCGGCGGACGGCCTTCGATCGCAAACGCCAGGTTGATGTAGGAATCGCTCAGCGGCAAAGGAACCGCTACAGCCGCTTCCTGCGCGCCCGGCAGCGCGTTCATCCGTTCCAGCGTCTGCCGGTAAAAAGCAATCCACTGCTCCGGCTTCGTGTACTGCGCGCGCGGCAGGCCGATCTGCGCCGTCAGCAATTGCGCAGGATTGAATCCCACGTTCACTTGCTGCAGACGCGCGAAGCTGCGAATCAACAATCCCGCGCCGACCAGCAGCACGATGGCCAGCGCCGTTTCCGCAACCACGAAAATATTCCGCGCGCGATGACTCGTTCTTCCTTCACCCGCTCCGCGCGCGCCCTCCAGCGCTTCGGCCAATCGTGATTCCGTGCCGTGCCACGCTGGGGCCAAACCGAAAATCACTCCTGACGCCACGGACAGCACCAAGCCAAACGCGAGAACGGTTGCGTCCACATGAATTTCAGAGACTCGCGGCAGGTCCGCTGGGAGCCATGCGATCAACCCCTGAACTGCCTCATACGCCAGCACCAGGCCGGCCGCGCCGCCGATGACGCTTAAGAGAATCGACTCGGTTAGAAATTGCCGCAGCAATCGCTGCCGTCCCGCGCCCAACGCAACTCGTATCGCAATTTCCTTCCGCCGCGAAGCCGCGCGCGCCAGCTGCAAGCTCGCCACATTCGCGCAAGCAATCAGAAAAACAAATCCAACCGCTCCCAGCAGCACCAGTAACGCGGTCCGCACATTTCCCGCCATGTCCGCCTGCAACGAGACGATGCGAATTCCCCAGCCCTTATTTTCGTTGGGGTATTGTTCGGCGAGCCGCTGTTCCAACGCCGCCATTTCACTCTGTGCTTGCGTTGCGGTCACATCTGGTTTCAATCGTCCCAGCGCCGCCAGGTAGTGGCCCGCGCGCCGCGCGCGCATATCGGAGAAGACGCCGTCTTGGCGAAGCGGAAACCACAGCTGCGCCGCGGAATCGGGTACGGGTGGCCGGAAAAATGCAGGCACGATTCCCACAACCGTGATCGGATGCTGGTCGAGCGTGATAGCCCTTCCCACGATCGCGGGATCAGCACCGAAGCGCGCGCGCCATAACGTTTCGCTCATCACCACTGCGGGACTCGCATCGAGAGCATCATCAGAAGGCTGCAGAGTGCGCCCCAACAGCGGTCTTGCGCGCAACACCTCGAAGTAGTTCGCGGTCACCGAACCGGTCTCGATGTATGTCGGCTCGCCCTGGCCGCTCAGCGCCAGCGACGTGCCGCGCACCGCGGCAATGGATTCGAACACCCGGTTCTGCTGCGTCCAATCGAGATAATTCGGATACGAAACGCCTATGTTCTGCGCGGGATCTCGCGGCAAAGTCTGGTAAACCATGAAAAGGCGATCGGGCTCGGGATAAGGAAGAGGGCGGAGCAGCACGGCATCCACGACGCTGAAGATGGCGGTGTTCGCGCCGATGCCCAGCGCCAGCGTCAATACCGCGACGGCCGTGAAACCCGGATTCTTCGCCAGGGTCCGCAAGCCGTAACGAAGATCCTGGATGAATGCTCCCACTAAAGCCCCCTGAAGAAGTGATGCGTGAAAAGTGGCGAATGATTAGAAACGGCGAGCCTTTCGCGCGTCACTTGTCACGCGTCACTCGTATCTCAACGCCACCATCGGATCCACACGCATCGCGCGCCGCGCCGGAATGTAACAGGCGGTGAGCGCCACCGCCGCGAGCACGAATGCCACTCCGCAGAACGTAAGCGGATCCGCGGCGCTTACACCGAAGAGCATGTTGGTCATGAGTCGCGTAAGCCCCAGCGCAGCGGCGATCCCGATGGCGACGCCCACAAGGGCCATCTTCATCCCTTCGCCCAACATCAGACGCAGCACGTCGCTGCGTTGCGCGCCGAGAGCCATGCGTATGCCGATCTCGTGCGTGCGCTGGCCGACGACGTATGAAATCACGCCGTAAATTCCGATGCTCGAAAGCAGCAAAGCGAGCGCCGCGAATACTCCCAGCAGAATCATCGAGAATCGCCGCGCCGCCAGCGAATCTTCCACGATTTGTTCCAGCGGTTTTGTTTCGAACATCACGTTCTCGGCGTTCAATTTCTCAATGGCGCTGCGGATCGCCGGGGCCATCGCAGACGGCGAGCCCTTGGTCCGCACCACCACCTCCGCCTGCGGAGGTCCGGACCAGAACACGTCGGGGATCTGCATCAGTGGCATATAGGCTTGCGCGTTGATCGGATGATTCGCGTCGCCATCCGTATCCAGCCCCCAATGCTTCACGTGGCCCACCACGCCGACGACTTCCGTTTCGATATTGATGATTCCAATGTTGATCCGCTTGCCGATGGGATCCTGATTCGGGAAGTATTGGCGCGCGAAACTTTCATCAATCACGATCACTGGCGGCGAATGTTCGTTATCGTCCTGCGTGAAGAAGCGCCCGCGGTGCAGTGGAATTCCCATCACGCTCAAGTAGTCCGGCTCCGCCAGGTAAAAGAGAGACTCCTTCATTCCACTCTGATCCGCCGGCTTAGGTTCGCTACCGAGCCAAAACGGAAATTCGTTATCACCGTTCATCGGCAACGCCCCGCCTGTGGATGAAACACCTTCCACGCCGGGGATGCGCTTCAACGTCTCGTCCATTTCGCGGATGGCGTTTCGACTGGTGGTTGCGTTTGCGCCCAGCGACGGCGAGAGCGACACTGCAAACGTCAGGACTCCCTGCGGATTGAAACCCGGATTAACGTTCC
This sequence comes from uncultured Acidobacteriota bacterium, assembly GCA_963748395.1. Classification (GTDB taxonomy): domain Bacteria; phylum Acidobacteriota; class Terriglobia; order Acidiferrales; family UBA7541; genus Palsa-295. The sequence goes on from CAVVIP010000005.1 coordinate 148,051, forward strand.
AAAGGTCCAGCAAGCTGCGAATCATCAGCCCCGCGCCGATCAGCAGCACTAGCGCCATGGCCATTTCCACCACTACGAAGACGCCCTGTGCCCGATGACGCGTGCCGCTGGCTCCGCGTCCGCTCTCTTTCAATGTTTCCTGCAGATTCGGCCGCGATATCCTGAGCGCCGGCGCCAAGCCAAAGAGGACTCCCGCTACCAGCGCTGCAACTAATGTGAAAATCAGAACGCGTCCATCCACGCCGACGTCTTGCGCGCGTGGCAATGTTTCCGGCAGCACTTTCAGCGCCGCCTGAGTTCCCCAGGCAGCCAGCAAAAGTCCTAGCACGCCGCCCGCGAGCCCCAGCAGCACGCTTTCCGTAAGCAATTGCCGAATCACGCGCGACTTGCTCGCGCCCAAAGCAGCGCGAATCGCGAACTCGCGCGCGCGTGTGGTGGCGCGGGCCAGCTGCAGGTTCGCGACATTCACGCATGCGATGAGCAATACGAAACCAACCGCGCCGAGCAATACCAGTAAGAACGGCTGCACCTCGCCGACGATATCTTTCTTGAGCGGCACCAGGCTGACGCCTGCGCCTTTGTCAGCCTCGGGATACGCCAGCGCAAGATTACTCGCGATCTGATTCATGTCCGCCTGCGCCGCCGCCAGAGTTACGCCGGGCTTCAATCGGCCAATGGCGCGGATCCCTGGGTGCGCATTACGATCGTAGAACAGCGTATCCTTGTCTTCACCGATGGGAACAAAGACGTCCTGGTTGCCGCGGAAATTCGTAGACTCCAGCTGAAAGCCCGCGGGCACCACGCCAATCACCGAGTAGCTATCACCATTCATCGTGATTCGCTTTCCGACGATGTCCGGCGCGGAGCCGAACTTGCGCTGCCACAGGCCCGCGCTGAGCAAGGCCACAGGCGCGGAGCCACGGCGATCGTCGTCTGTGGTAAACAACCGGCCGCGAGTCGGGTTCACCCCGAGCGCCTCGAAAAAGCCGGCGGAAACCATGCCCACGCGCACGCGCTCTGCTTCTCCGCTTCCCGTGATGCTGAAATCGTCATCGCGATAAGCCGCGATAGACGAAAAACTGGAATTGCTGCGCTGCCAATCCAGGAAGTTGGGATAGGCAATAGACATGCTGTCGAAAACCGCGGACTTTTCGGAGAGAATGACGAGCTGGTTGGGCTGCGGAAAAGGCAACGGTCGCAGCAGCACGCCATTGACCACGGAAAAGAGCGCCGTATTCGCGCCGATTCCCAGCGCGAGAGTCAGCACCGCCACCAGCACGAAGCCTGGGCTCTTCAGCAGCACGCGCGCTGCGTATTTGAGGTCTTGAATCAGGCTTTCCATTTTCTGCGGACCTCCAGACACACACATCCCGTTGCGTCGAAATGAATTTTTCAGACGCTACGAAATTTAAGTTTTCAGATTCCGTCTAGACGCTCGCGGTACGCGTGCCCAAGGTTTCTTCGACGATGCGGCCGTCGAACAAATGAATGGTGCGGTCCGCGATGCTGGCGTAGCGCGGGTCGTGCGTCACCATGCAGATAGTGGCGCCTTCGCGGTGCAATTGGCGAAGCAGATCCACTACCGCTTCGCTGTTCTTGGAGTCCAAGTTTCCGGTCGGTTCGTCCGCCAGCAGGATGGAGGGCGAGCCCACCAGAGCGCGGGCCACGGCCACGCGCTGTTGCTGACCGCCAGAGAGCTGCGACGGATAATGCTTCATGCGGTGGGCCATGCCGACGCGCTCCAGCACTTCCTGCACGCGCTTCTTGCGCTCTGCCGCGGCCATGCTGCGGTAGGTGAGCGGCAGCTCCACGTTTTCGTACACCGTGAGATCACCAATCAGGTTGAACGCCTGAAAGATGAATCCGATCTCGCGGTTGCGAATGCGTGTGCGATCCGATAGTGAAAGATTCGCCACCGCTTGCGTATTGATCCAGTAGTTGCCTTCGGTGGGCGAATCCAGCAGGCCCAGGATCGAAAGCAGCGTGGATTTTCCGCAGCCGGATGGCCCGGCGATGGAGAGAAATTCTCCATTCTTGATTTCCAGATGCACGCCGCTGAGCGCGTGCGTCTCCACTTCGTCGGTGTAGAAAACTTTGGTTACGCCATCGAGGCGAATCAGCCCTTGTTCCGCAGTAGTCATTCTTCGCTCCTTCGAATCTCACTCTCAACTATAGGTACGACAGTTGCGCCCAGAAAAGTTCCCTGCATTACGTAAAACCTACTTCAACTGCACGCGATCGTAGTTGTCCCAAGCCGACATGTCGGAAAGGATCACTTTGTCGCCAATCTCCAAACCCTTCACGATTTCCACGGTGTTCACCGACGTGCGGCCCAGCTGCACCTGCACGCGCGATGCTTCCTTGCCGTCGTCAATTACCTTGAAAATTCCCACGGTGCTGTTGGCTTCGCCGTGTACCGGACGTTCGACGAAGAGCACATCCGCGAGGCGCTCGATTTCCACGGTTCCTTCGACGCTCAAGTCCGGCCGGGCGCCCGTAGGCAACGGGCCATCGAGACCCACGTCCACCGTGACCGTTCCGTTCACCACGGCAGGATCAATGCGCGTGACATGCCCGGGGATAATGCCGTTGTGCGTATCCACCGTAGCCTTCTGTCCGATCAGAATATCCTTTGCCTGGGTCTCGGCGATTTTCAGTTGCGCCTTCAAATGAGTGGGCTGCGCCACGCGCGCCAGCACCGTGCCCATGGTCACCTTCTGACCTACTTCCACGTCGAGCTCCTGCAACATGCCGTCAATTCCCGGCCGTATGTGCAGCTGGTCCATTTGCGATTTCTTCAGCTCCCACATCGCGCGTTTCTGATTTACGGTCGCTTCCTGTACGGCGAGCTGCGAGGCGATGGAGTTACTGAAAGTCTCCACTTCTTTTTGCGCCAGGTCATTTTCCTTCGCCAATTCTTCCGCCTGAACTTCCGCAGTTTTCACATCCAACTGCGGGGCCAATCCGGCCGCTCCCAATTGCTCCTTCGTCTGCTTGACCATTTCCTGAGTGCGATATTGCGAAGAAATGCTCGCAGCCTGGGTGCGTTTGTCCATCAGCTGGTTTTGCAGCTGGGCCTTGGTCTGCTCGTAGGCTGCTTGCGCGCCCTTCAACTGGTATTCCGCGTCGAGCGTCTCTTGCTGCAGCTGAGGATTGACCAAATCAAAGATCACTGTGTTCGCTTTGACGGGGGTGCCGGGCAGAAGGTAGCGCGTCTGCACCTGCCCATCGGTTACAGCTGGGATCAGGCGGATGGTTTCCGGGACTAAGGTTCCCAGGCCGCGGACGTCGCGGAGCATCGGCCCGCGTTTGACGGTGCCGGTCCAAACGGTACCGCCATCCACGCTGGGAGCGGCGGGCTTCAGCCGCGAAAGCGCGTAAGTCACTAGCGGGATCAGCACCACCGCCGCGACGATGTAGGCGATGCGCCGCATCTTCTTCTTGTGTTTAATCTCTGGGCGAACTATGTCCACGGATACCAACCTCGCATATATACATCGCAAATCGAATTCCGGTGTGGCATGTCATATAAGCTGTTTATAGTGTGATACTTAGAAGGGTATCGAGAGCGCCGAGTGGGGCCAATTTGCCCGCTCATGGGAATCGTTCGTCCCGCTATCGGACATATTGGCTCCTCGTCCAAAAGGCATCGTCTTCGCCTTTTGTGTGGCCCTATGCGCCACCTTGAGAGGCCCCCAATTCGCTCCCACGGGACGCCGTCGAGGCCGCCTGCCAGAGAAAGCTAGGCCGATTCCGTGCTGGCGCGGATTTCCTGCCAGCGCTTGGGGCGCTTTTTGGCGTCGAGAACTTTTTTGCGCAGGCGAATGGATTTCGGCGTGACCTCGACGAATTCGTCGTCGGCGATGAACTCGATGGCTTTTTCCAGGGTCATGTCGCGCGGCGGGATCAGGCGGATGGCTTCGTCGGCGGAGGACGAGCGCATGTTGGTCTGCTTTTTTTCCTTGGTGACGTTCACGTTCATGTCGTCTTCGCGGGCGTTTTCTCCGAGGATCATTCCTTCGTAGACTTCAATCGCCGGCCCTACGAACATTTCGCCGCGCTCCTGTATGCCCCAGATGGCGTAAGCGGTGGAAACTCCGCCGCGATCGGAGACCAGCGCGCCGGTGAGGCGCATGGCCATGTCGCCGGCATATTCCGTCCAGCCTTCGAGCAAGGAATGGATCAACGCGGTGCCGCGCGTATCGGTCATCAATTGGCTGCGCAATCCGATCAGCCCGCGCGAGGGAATGCTGAATTCCATGCGTACGCGTCCGGAATTGTGGTTCACCATTTTTTTCATTTCGCCGCGGCGGTTGCCCAGCAACTCCATCACGATGCCGATGAAATTTTCGGGGCAATCCACGATCAGCAGTTCCAGCGGCTCCAGGCGGCGGCCGTTGTCGGTGCGCACCACGATCTCCGGCTTGCCTACCATCAGTTCGTAACCTTCGCGACGCATGGTCTCAATCAGAATTGCGAGCTGCAATTCGCCGCGGCCCAGGACGCGAAAAGCGTCGGTGGTGCCGGTATCTTCCACGCGCAGCGAGACGTTGGTGAGCAATTCCTTTTCGAGGCGCGCGCGCAGGTCGCGCGAGGTGACGTACTGGCCTTCGCGGCCGGCGAAAGGAGAAGTATTGATGGTGAACACCATGGTCAGCGTGGGTTCATCAATGGTGAGCGGTTCCAGCGGCGCGGGATTGGCCAGGTCCGTAATGGTCTCGCCGATCTGAATGCCTTCCACGCCGGCGATGGCGACGATGTCTCCCGCGGAAACTTGCTCGGCTTCATCGCGTTCCAAGCCGCGAAACGTGAAGAGCTTGGTGATTTTCGTCGGCTGAATTTTTCCATCGAGCTTGACGATGCCCACTTCGGTGCCGCGCACCAAAGTTCCACCGAAAACACGCGCGATGGCGACGCGACCAAGAAAGTCGCTGTAGTCGAGGTTGGTCACCTGAATCTGCAGCGCAGCGTCGGGATCGCCCGATGGGGGCGGAATGGACTTGACGATTTGTTCGAAGAGCGGCTGCAGGGTGGTGGAATCATCGCCCACTTGCAGATGAGCCACGCCTAATTTCGCATTGGTATAGATCACCGGGAAATCGAGCTGGTCTTCGGTGGCGTCAAGGTCAATAAAGAGGTCGTAGATTTCGTCCAGCACGGCCGCAGCGCGCGCGTCCGGGCGGTCAATCTTATTGAGGACCATGATGGGCGGCAACTTCGCGGCGAGCGCTTTTTGCAGAACGTAGCGCGTCTGCGGCAGCGGGCCTTCGCTGGCGTCCACCAGAACGAGCACGCCATCCACCATGCGCAGCGCGCGTTCTACTTCGCCGCCAAAATCGCTGTGGCCAGGGGTGTCTACAATGTTGATCTTGGTGCCTTGATATTCGATCTCGGTATTCTTGGCGAGAATGGTGATGCCGCGCTCGCGTTCCAAGTCGTTCGAATCCATCACGCGCTCCACCAGTTCCTGGTTAGCGCGGAAAATGCCGCTTTGGCGCAGCATGGCATCCACGAGGGTGGTTTTGCCGTGGTCCACGTGCGCAATAATAGCGATATTACGAATGTTCTTCGTCATTGGGTAACTGCCAAAATGGGTTTACGAGCGCGGTCTTTGCATCCCTGATCGAATCCCGTGCAGACCCTTACAGAAGGGGTATCCAGGAGCAACAAACGCACGCCTATATTAACATGCGAGCCGCTAACCCGCCACGTGTCAGTGGGGTGTGGCGATTGGCGATCATGGACGGGGTGGCGCGCCGGTGGCCGCGAACTGGAGCGATCTGGCGAGGGTTGGGAGGCAAAAGCGGGCGCTTCTAATCGATACAAACCGAAAAAAACGGGGCAAAAAGTAGCGATTAGAAACACACTTGGTGTTGACACTGAAGGGGTTAGTGCTGTTTCTAATAATTTGTCATTAGCGATTAGAAATGCGTGGTGATGAGTAACAAGGGACGGGTGATGGGTGGCAGAGGTTTCGCGGTGATCCTGCCATCGGGAGGCTGCCAGGGTGAATGGGCGAGGAGCTAGCGCGCGGGTGATTGATGCACAACCAGCGCGGACCATGTAGCCTCCTAGCCTGGGCGGAATAGGCGCCCGACTGATGGTAACATAGTCGTTACGGTAACGCAAGAGGAAATTGGGGGCTGCGGAGCGGCGTGCCGAGTTGGGATCACGTAAGAGGCCCCACGATTCAAAAACCGAAAGGTGGGGCGCCCACTCGCGGTGACTAACGCATTCGGTAAGATTAATTGACGGGTAACGTATCGCGGGCGACGTGAAACCGTTTATCTGGCTCGCCGGCGCAGGAAGTTTGATATATTCCGCATTCCCGCAGCGTATCAGGAGTGACTAGCAGGCAAGCCCATGGACGCCATCGTTCTAGAAAACGTCACCAAAACTTATGACGCTGTAACTGCGGTGAACGCGGTGAGCCTGAAGGTCCGCGCCGGCGCGATTTTGGGCCTGCTGGGTCCCAACGGCGCGGGCAAAACCACCACGATCCGCATGATCATGAATATTCTGGTGCCGGACGAAGGCTCGATCCGTGTGCTCGGTGAACTGGTCAACGACACGACACGCGACAAGATCGGATACCTCCCGGAGGAGCGCGGGCTCTATCCGAGGATGAAGGTGCTGGAGATCATCGTGTTCCTGGCCGCGCTGCACGGCTTGACGGAAGCCGAATCTCGCCGCCGCGGCAAGGAGTGGCTGGACCGCCTGGGCCTCGCGGAATGGTCGGACAAAAAGTTGGTGGATCTTTCCAAAGGCATGCAGCAAAAGGTGCAGTTCATCACCTCGGTGATCCACCGCCCGCCCTTGATGATTCTGGACGAACCTTTTTCCGGGCTCGATCCGGTGAACGCCGCCACGATACAGGAAATCATGCTCGATATGCGCAGCCAGGGCTCGACGATCGTGCTGTCCACCCATCGCATGGAGCAGGTAGAGCGCCTATGCGATTCCATCTGCCTGATAGACAAGGGCCGCAACGTCCTGGACGGCGAGCTGCGCGCCATCAAGCAGTCCTACGGCAAGAATACGCTGCACGTGGAATTCACGGGCAGCGACAGTTTCCTGACTAACGCTGGGATCGGGCAGATCACACGGCTCATCACGGGCGTAGAGGCGAAGCTGAAGCCCGGCGCCGATCCGCAGGAAATCCTGAAAGCCGCGGTGATGGCTGGCACTCAAATTACGCGGTTTGAGCTGCTGGAGCCTTCGTTGAGCGAAATCTTCATAGATAGGACCACGCATGCGTAAAATCCTGCTGATCATCAAGCGCGAATACGTGACGCGTGTGCGGACCAAGGGCTTCATTATCGGCACAATCATCGTGCCGCTGATTGGCCTGGGCTCGATTTTGCTGGTGGTGTTTTTGGTGGGCCATACCGCCACGCAGAGCATGCGCATTGTGATTGTGGATAATTCCGGCTCACTCGCTCCGGCGATTGTCCACGGCCTGGACGGCAAACTCGCCGACGGCCAGCCGCAATTCACGGTGGAGGAAACCGTAACGCACCCGGATTCGCCCGACGGCCTGCAGCAGGATCTGCGCGCGCGCATCAACAGCGAAAAGCTGGACGCGTACCTGGTGATCCCGCAAGACCCGAGTCAAGCGTTCGAGCTGCACATGCGCAATCCCGATAATTTCAGCCTGGTGGGGCCGCTCTCGAGCGCGGTGGATCAGGCGGTGATTTCCAGCCGGCTGGATCATCGCGGCGTGCACCTGGACGATATTCAGACGGTGCTGAAAAGCACAGACCTGAAGCTATTGAAAGTGAGCGACGCCGGTGAATCCGTGGAAAAGGGACAGGGCATTGCGATTGCGATTGCTCTGGTGGTGCTGCTGTACACGGCGTTGCTGATGTACGGAATCATTACGATGCGCTCGGTGATTGAGGAAAAGACCACGCGCACGATGGAAGTGTTGATCTCTTCGGTGCGGCCTTTCGAGCTGCTGGCGGGGAAAATTTTGGGTGTGGCGGCGGTGGCGTTCACGCAGTTCGGGATCTGGATGACTTCCACGGCGCTGCTTTTTTCCTACGGCGCGCTGGCTTCGTGGGGCATGACGCGAAATTCCTCACTCGCCGGAGTGCATGTACCGGTTTCGCTGGTGATTTACGCGATCGTGTTTTTTATCGGCGGATATTTCATGTATTCATCGATGTTCGCCGCCATCGGTTCGGCGTGTTCGAACGAACAGGACGCGCAACAATTGCAATGGCTGGCGATGGCGCCGCTGGTTTTCTGCATGATTATTTATGGCGTGATCCTGAACGATCCGGCTTCGCGCACGGCCGTGATTCTTTCGGAGATTCCGTTCTTCGCGCCCGTGTTGATGGTGCTGCGGATTTCGCTGCAGACTCCGCCGGCGTGGCAGATTGCGCTTTCGCTGGCGCTGCTGGCGCTGACGACGGTGGCGGTGATGTACGCCTCTGCAAAGATTTATCGAGTGGGAGTGCTGATGTACGGCAAGCGCCCGTCGCTCATCGAACTGATCCGCTGGCTTCGCTACACGTAGAGGCGGGGGCGGGGCGCAGCGGCGCATGCCTTGGCGATTTTCGTTGCGCTGTCCTCCGGCGTGCGGGCGGCGGCCGCCACATCATTTTTATTGCAAAGAGAGGAACCCATGGGCGTCAGCGTGAATCCAAATATGGTGACGACTACATTCGAATTGCCGGGATATCGCGTGGTGAAGTGTTACGGCCTGGTGCGCGGGGTCACGGTGCGCTCGCGCAGCATTCTGGGCACAATTGGCGCTTCACTGGAAACCCTGGTGGGCGGGAACATTACGTTGTTCGAGGAGATGTGCGAAAAGACGCGCGAGGAGTCGCTGGAATTGATGATGGAGCATGCCAGCCAGCACGGTGCGAACGCGGTAATCGGGATGCGTTACGACGCCACCGAAGTGATGCAAGGCGTCACTGAAGTGCTGGCATATGGGACCGCCGTTCAGGTAGAGCGCATAACGCCGTAGCTGGCCGCGAGGTGATCGGCAAGACGAGAAAGCCGCCGGCTGGTCTCGTTTCGACAGTCAATTAGCAGGCGATTGGCAGAAGTTCGCTGCAGATGGCGCGGACCCGCGCACAGGCTTACAATAGGCCGCACGCTGATACGGGAGGCACCTCAGGATGAATCGTTCCGCTAGGCTCGTTGCTATGATCGTTGCTTTCGGCTTGATTGCCGCGGCGCTGGCGGTTCGCGCGCAAACGCCGAAAACGCAGACGGTGGAATTCCCCAGCGGCAAAGAAACGGTGGGCGGGTTCCTTGCGGTGCCGGAGAAACCGGGCACGTACCCCGGATTGGTCGTTATCCACGAATGGTGGGGATTGAACGATTGGGTGAAGGAAGAGACGGAAAAATTGGCGGATCAGGGTTACGTTGCTCTGGCTGTGGATTTGTACCGCGGCAAGAGCGCGACGGATCCCGGCGAGGCGCATGAATTGATGCGCGGCCTGCCGCAGGATCGCGCGATACGGGACATGGAAGCGGCATTCGAATACTTGGCGACGCGCAAGGACGTGAAGCCCGGCCGCATCGGCTCGATTGGATGGTGCATGGGTGGCGGACTCTCGCTGCAACTGGCGATCCATCAGCCGCGCCTAGCTGCGTGCGTGGTGAATTACGGCTCGCTGCCCACCGATCCGAATGACCTGCAGCAGATCATTGCGCCCATTCTGGGAAATTTCGGCGCGGATGACAAAGGCATCACGCCGGCGGACGTTCAGGCATTTGAAAAAACCATGAGAGGGCTGAATCGGCGCATTGACGTGAAAATTTATCCGGGCGCAGGGCACGCGTTCGAAAACCCGAACAACACGACGGGCTATCGTCCGGAAGCGGCCGCCGATGCGTGGAAGCGGACCCTGGCGTTTTTGCACAACGCGCTGGGGTAGGCTGGCACGCAATTCGCGGTTAGTCGGGTTGTAACTAAATGTCTGCGAGGATCATCCAAGGCTTGAGGTTGCTAGCGACAGCGGATCGCTAACTTTTCATAGCGCATTGACATTCCAGAGCGCGCGGCAGGGATAACGCGTCGCGCAGATTCAAGCGAGTTTCCAGCACCGGGTATCCCTCGGCAACTTCATACAGCAGCAGTGACGTTCGAGAAGAAAGGAGAATGGAACATGAAGAACAAGACAAATCAAAAAAATCCTACGGCCATCCAAAACGCAGCCGGGACGGAGCGCGCCCGGCCGATTCTGCACCAACACGCCAGCGAGATTCAGCCGTACGGCAAGATTGCCAAATTGCCGATCGCGCTGGATCAGCAAGTATGCGCTACCAGCGTGGAACTGCTGAATCAGATCATCGCGGACACCATGACTTTGCGCGACATGTACAAAAAGCATCACTGGCAGGTGGCGGGGCACACCTTCTATCAGTTGCATCTGCTGTTCGACAAACATTTCGAAGAGCAGTCCGAATTGGTGGATGCCATCGCGGAGCGCATACAGCTACTGGGCGGCATCAGCATCGCCATGGCGCACGATGTGGCGGAAACTACGTTCATTCCTCGTCCGCCGCGCGGCCGCGAAGAAGCTCCCGTACAGATTTCCCGCTTGCTGGAAGCACACGAAATCATCCTGAAGGAAGTTCGCACGGTGGCCAAGCAAGCATCTGAAGCAGGAGACGACGGCACAAACGATCTGCTGGTGAGCCAGGTACTCCGCACCAACGAACTGCAGGTGTGGTTCCTGGCGGAGCATCTGGTGGACGTGCCGCTGGTGCGCGCGGATAACGCCAAAGCAGCCACGGCCGGATCGTAAGCGTTAGATTCGGCTCGTTGCTGGCCAATATTTGAAGGAGGCATGCGCATGGCAGAATGTACGCACCTCAACCAAGTTCGTCCGGTGAAGCCGCATACGAAGGGCTGCGAGGAATGTTTGAAAATGGGCGACACCTGGGTTCACCTGCGGTTGTGCCTGGAGTGCGGGCACGTGGGCTGCTGCGATTCGTCCAAGAATAAACATGCCACTAAGCATTTCCATTCCACCAAACATCCGATCATGAAATCGATCGAGCCGGGCGAGACATGGGGCTGGTGCTACGTGGACGAAGTGGAGCTGGACTTCGCGTAACGGCGCATGCGGCAGGGGTTCAAGAGAGTGGGATTGTAGGCCCGTTTAGTGTCAGGATCCACATGCGGCTTGGGTGTTGTTGCTGGGTAGCCTGCGCCGCGTTAAGATGAAATGGTGAATTTTGAATGGGACCCGAGTAAGGATAGAAAAAATCGCAGAAAGCACAGGGTCACATTCCACGAAGCGGCGACCGTCTTTGGCGATCCCTTGGCGGCAACCTATCACGACCCCGAGCATTCCGTGGCCGAGCAACGGTTTATCACCGTCGGAATGTCGAGCGCCGGGTGAGTCTTGATCGTTGCCCATACCGACCGCATCGGAAGCCTGAGGATCATCAGCGCGCGTAAGGCGACGCAACGCGAGCGAAAACATTATGAAGAAAACAATTGAGAGACGTGCTCGGCGTGACGAACTGCGTCGAGAGTACGATCTAGCAAAGCTGAAGGGCGGCGTTCGTGGTAAGTACGCGGCCCGCTATAAGCAGGGAACGAACCTCGTCCTGCTCTCGCCGGACGTGGCTAAGTATTTCCCCGACGAGCGAGCCGTAAATGCGGCCTTGCGCGCCCTCATTCATGTAGCGAAGCGTCCAGTCCGTCGGGTGCGTTAAGCGCTTTTCCGAGAATATCGCGAATTTTTTCTTTTGCGAGACAACTCTGAGCGGCGTCGCAATGTATATCTCCGATTTGTAATACGAGAGCATGGGCACGTGCCACGACGTCCGAAGTGAATTCTGTTCGGCCGCCGGAGGATTGCGTCAAGAGCGGTTGTTCATCCGGCGCAGCCACTCATTTCGGACGGCCCGACCAGTAATACTGCCAGGCTACGGAGACGTTCTGATAGTTTCCGCCGAAGACAATATATGTGCCGTTGCTATAGCTGACTTTGATTGATTGGTGTTTGCTGATCGGGATTGAAGCCGTGCCTCCAATGCGAGAACCGGTCTGCTTGGTCGCCAGGTTCTGTATGCCGCTCAAGCTCGTGATGCCACCCGCCCAAAAATTCACGTCCAATGACACCCAGAAGCGCGGCCTCACGTCGTAGCTCAGATGCCCCTCGAAAGCGCCGATCGGTGCTTCATTCTGTGGTTTGGTGACAGGGCCAGCGTAAAATGCCGGGTTTGTGGTGTAAAACCACACGCCAGCGTAGCCATCGAGCACCCAGTGGCCCCAGCGTTCGGAATACCCGATTTCCGGTTTGAAAGCCCACCGATTACTGCCCCAATTGATCAGTTTCGCGCCGCTATATTGCCCGGTGGGAGCAACCATCTTCAGACTCAGTCCCAACAGCCTTTTTTGTTTCCACTTAGCAAATTCCATCGGTTGCATCGCCGGACCACCGATCAGGTTCACAGAAAAGCGAAAGCTGGAATCCAGCAGGCCCGAACGGTAGACCGATCTAGATTGCCCGGAGAGGTCACCCTGAAAAGTTCCCACTCCGTAAGGGAGAGACGCTGTGAAGTTTGCCGAGCGGCTAAAGAAATTCAATGAGTGGTAGTAGGTGAGGATCGATACGTAGTAGGTCCCTGTGGCGTTGCTGACCGGTATTGTTCCGTTGAAGTTCAGGCCTCCATCATAGAAGGACCACGTGATCGTAGCTGTATTGGAATGCACTGGCGTTATTACGTAGGCGCGAGGCGCCAGGTCCTGCGCGGAGAGCCGCGCAGCTGCAGCCAAGATCGAAAGTAGTGATACCAGAACGATGCGAACTCGCATGACCCGCCAAGGAATCTGATTCGGGAAAACACGGCATGGTAGCCAAGTCGGCGCCACCGCCGCAATTGTCACAACATACAGTATCTAAGCGGTGTTCGGGTGAGTGACCACAAAACGAAAAGCCACGTCCTGATAAACGCGCTCATCGGTAGAGGAAGTAGTGCTTCAAATGGACTGTTGCGCGACTTGGCAGGACTTATCACTCTGAGACTTCCCGCCAGCGGACTTCTGGGGAGTTTAGAAAGATTTTCCGCGTGTACACCAGAGACGATGCGAATGAAACGAAGACACTCATTCGTGGCGCAGCGCCACGATCGGGTCAATCCGCATCGCACGGCGCGCCGGAATGTACGATGCCAGCAGCGCAGCGACGATCAGCAGGCCCGCCACGGCCGCAAACGTAAGCGGATCGCGCGGTGACACGCCAAACAGCAGGCTCCTCATCAACTCCGTCAAACCCAAAGCCACCGCGACGCCAATTCCAACGCCCGCGAAAATGATCCTGGCGCTTTGCCCCAGAACCAGTTGCAGCACGTTTCCCGCCGGAGCCCCGAGCGCCACTCGAATTCCAATTTCGCGGGTTCGTTGCGAGACGGTGTAAGAAACCACGCCATAAATTCCAATCATCCCCAGGGCCAGCGCCATCGCGCCGGCGATACCCAACATCACCAGGGTGAACGAAGTTCGCATCATGGATTTGTCGTAGACGTCCTGCATCGTGCGCACCGACGCCAACGGCAAATTCGAATTCGCGGACCATACGGCCTGGCGCAGTTCGCTGAGAAAACTCTGGGTGCCGGCGCGCTGGCTGCGTATCGCGAAGGTCATCGTCCGCCAAACGTAAGGTGCGGGAGTCCCATGAAAATTGGCCAGCAATGGCGGCCAGTACACAATTTCGGGCGCCTTTTCCTGCACGCCTTTTTCGCGGACGTCCTGGACCACGCCGACCACCTCACTCCACGGCATGCTCGGAAGTTCGCGCACTCGCCTGCCTATGGCCGCGGACGGCGTGCCCCAAATCTTGCGCGCCAGATTCTCGGAGATCATCACCACCGGCCGCGGCTCGTACACTTCGGTCCAGGTAAGTTCACGGCCGGCGATGAGCCGCGTTCCCGCGGTGGCCAGCAATCCCGGCGAAACGTGCTTATACATTCGTAGCGGCGGAGTTTCGCCGTCGGAATAGGTTTTGTCCTCGGCATCGATCCCATCCCAGTCGGAGTCGAATCCTTCCATCGGCATTGCGCTGATGAAGCCCACGGAGGTCACGCCGGGAATCGCTTTCAGATTGTCGGCAATTTGGTTCTGCAGTCGCGTAACGCGTTCGGGTTCGGCCACCAGCGAATCCGGAATCGCGATGCGCATCAGCTGCAGATGTGGCGCGTCGGTGAACCCCGGATCGACGGTGCGCAAGGCCGCGAAAGTGCGAATCATCAGGCCCGCGCTGACCACCAGCACCGCCGCCATCGCCATCTGGCCGACGACCAGCAAATTGCGCGCGCGATGCCGTTCGCGGCTCACGCTGATGGTTCGTCCCGCGCTCTGCAGGCCCAGCGCAGTTCCTTGCCGGCTGCATTTCAGCGCCGGAATCAATCCAAAGAACAGGCCGGAAAGCACCGAAAGCAGCAAAGCAAATCCCAGCGTGGCCGGATCGATCGAAATTTCGCTCAGCCGCGGCAAGTTCGCCGGACCCATCGCCACCAGAAAACGCACGCCGGTATACGCCAAACCGACACCCAGCGCTCCGCCCATCAGCCCCAGCAGTACGCTTTCCACCAGCAGCCCGCGCACGATGCGCGCTCCGCCGGCGCCCAGCGCCGCGCGCACCGCCAGCTCCTGCTGGCGAGACTCCACCCGCACCAACATCAGATTGGTCACGTTGGCGCAGGCAATCAACATCACGAGGCCGATGGTGCCCATCACCATCCACAGCGTCGCGCTCACGTTGCCGAGCACTTCTTGTTTCAGCGGGCGAAGCGCCGGCGTGATTTTCCAGACCTCGTAGAAATGCGCGTTGGATCCCGGTCCGTTGGACCACGAGTCCATCCAGATCGGCACCATGCGCGACATGTCGGCATTGGCTTCCGTAATCGTAACGCCGGGCTTGAGCCGCGCGATTCCGTGATAGCCGAAGCCCGCCAGGATCACCTTCGCGCGATCGAACGCCGTCGGCACGATCAGATCGAAATCGGTATCGAGAAACCGAAAGCCCTGCGGCATCACGCCAATGATTTCCCGAGGCCGGGAATCCACCAAAATATTTCTTCCCACTACCGCGCGATCTCCTCCGAACCGCCGCTGCCAATATCCATAGCTCAAGATCACCCTTTCCGGACCGTGCGCAAGCTGGTCCGCCGGTGAAAGCCAACGCCCAACTGCCGGGGCCACCGCAAGGCCTTGCAGCACGCCATCGCTCACGTCAATCGCGCGCACCTGTTCCGGCTCGGCCAGGCCGGTGATATTCGCCGTGTCGGCCGCCCAGACACCTAACGCTTGGAACGTCCGGTTTTGCTCCGCGTACGTAAAATACATGGAAGGCGAGAGCAGCAGGCCATTCTCAAAATCCGTCAGCCCCGCCGCGCCCGGCGCGATCTGGTGCAGCGCTACCAATTCCTGCGAACTCGGATAATTCAGCGGTTTCAGAAGCACGTTGTCCACCACGCTGAACACCGCCGCGTTAGCGCCAATCCCAATCGCAATCGTCAACATTCCGACCGCGGTGAACACCGGATTTCGCCGCAGCATCCGTAGCCCGTAGCGCACGTCGCCCAAAAAGTTTTCGAGCGAGAGCCACCGCCAAACCTCCCGCCCGTTCTCTTCCGCCAAACTCACATTGCCGAATTCCTTCCGCGCTACGCGCGCTGCTTCTTCTCTGGACATCCCGCCCGCCACCAGCTCCTCGGCTTTCTCTTCGAGGTGCTCCCGAATCTCTTCAGACAGCTCGTTGTAAATTCGCCGCCGCGAAAATAGTTGCCTTAGCCAATTCATGATTCACCTCGAGCTAAAACGCGGGTGATCCCTTCGAACATGCGCTCAAAGCTCGACACTTGAAGTTCCAGGTGTTTTGCGCCTGCCGCCGTCAATCTATAAATCCGAATGCGGCGGTTGGTAGCCGAGACGCCCCACTCGGCCTTCACCAATCCTTCCTTCAGCAGCCGCTGCAGAGCCGGATACAGCGACCCTTCTTCGATCTGCAACAAATCATGCGAGGTTTGTTTGATGTGCTGCACGAGCGCGTAGCCGTGCGACGGGCGCCGCCTGAGGCTTTGGAGAATCATCATCTCCAAAGCACCCGGAAAAAGGTCCCGCTTTGCGGATTTTTCCACGCCAGTAACTCCCTGCCAGCCTGTAGCCCTCTAGGCCTAGACTAAAATAGTATAAGAACGCAGCCGCAGTCAAGTCCAAGGCAAGGTGCTAACGAATGAGATCGCCTGGGCCCACTTCGCCGTCAGCTATGAATACTGGATTTCTTGCTTTGTGTCAGAATCACAACACATTCAGTCACGGGCAAGCAGGCCCGGCGCGTGACCAATCGTCATGTATTCTCTGGTAACTAGCGATTCAGGAATCGTTGGGCCAACAGCCGCGTTCGGATTATCCTTCGAGTTACTTGTGAGTTTAGGTCCTCGTAGATAGGCCCGGCTACTCCGCTTGCTGGATGTTACTGGCTGGAGCAACGTGCACGAGGGAGTTCGTCTTCAAATATCAAATGCTTCATTCGAGGAGAAAACACAAACGAGTCGAGACACCCCAGGGCGTATGGGTTGTCTGGCGGTGCGGTCGTACAGAAGATACGTCGCAAGTGAAGGATCTGAGTGTGCGTGGTCTTTTCATCGAGACTTTGAAGGTATGCCCCGTAGACGCTAATGTTGACCTTCATTTTCTTGTCGAGGACGGAGAGGTCAAGGCCAATGCCACCGTACGATACGTGAAGGAAGGCTGCGGACTCGGTCTGCAATTCAAGACGGTTCGCACGGAAGATCGGATACGTTTCGCCAGTATGATTAAAAGGCTCCTCCGACCGCAATAGAGGCTTAACGCGATTCCTGAAATTGTCCTGAACCCACGCGGCAGGAGTCGCAAGTTCTCGGAACGAACCAACTCCTGGTGGGTTCTCGCTTAGTGTCGCGGCGACCCATTGAGACCACCCGACTGATCGGTAGCTACGAGCAAGCCCGACGTACAGCAGGCCATCGATTCTCAGGGAATCAGCCCGCAGTCGAACATTTTATTGGCGATAGGAGCCGCGACTTTGTTGATGAAATACCGACTTCATCTGCGGATCGCTGTGAAGAAATTGCACGACCTTTTATTCCTCGGGGGTCGGTGCAGCCTTTTGGGTTTTCGACTGATACAGCTGCTCGCAGCTCGAATTTTGGTATTTCGCGATGACCTTGGCGGCGACCTTATCCAGGATCGGATATTGCTGCGCGGGCTGAGCGTTAACGCGGTTAGGATGAAGCAGCATGAACCCCAGAAGCAAGGTGACAGCACAGCACGGGCAGCACAAGCCAAAGATACGAACGCTTAATCATCCTTTCCTCCTATGCTCAGATTCATGTTTCCATTCTGCAACAACTGTTTGATCAGTAGAGAATCGACGCAGGCTATCTTCAGAATCGGTACGTTCGCGTTACGCGCGTCCCCACCGCCGATTCAACCGACTCGCTCCCAGGAAGACTTATCCTGGCAATCGCACGCAGAACGAAACCAGCTATTGTTGCGCTGATAGGGTCCAACTCGAATCGGGATTGAACTCGGTCATTGCGGCTGCTGTCTGTGCCGTAGCATCCCCCAAATCCTTCTGCAGGAGCACGCCGTCCTGGTTGATCATGAATGTCATCACGCCGGAATTGCGATACTCAGCGGGATAGGCGACGAAGGCGAAGCCGCCGGTCATCTTTCCGTTGACGACGTAGTCCTTTGCGCCGCCGGGCGCGTTACTGCCTTGCTGGGTGAGCATATGAAAGTAGTAGCCATGGAACGGCACATGCGAGTCTGGCTTCAGGCTGTATCCCTCGTTGGTGGCGAACGCCGCGAGCGGACCGAGCGGACTCTTGGGCTGACCTTCCGGCGCCTCCCAGTACAAACCGTTCTGCTTGCCGCTGTCACTGATGAACTTCGCTGCGAACTGGTGCGTGCTGCCGTCGTCGTGACGCATTGAGTAGTACTGAGCCTGAGCGTCAGCCAGCGCCATGCAAACGTCCATGACAGCCAGTTCGTTGCGGCCGATACGGCGGATCAGAATCTCTTCGCGTCCCGCGGCCACGTCGAAGTACCACTGTCCGGCGGGATTCTTCTTCAGCGGGATCGGGAAAGGAAAATTTTCTGCTCCAAGCAGCAGGGTTTCGGAGCCGTCGGGCATTTTGCGCCACCGATGCATCGCGTTATAGGCCGCGATAACCTGGTCGGCGGTATTCTTATCTTGAACGGGATCGCCGGTCATAACGATGTCTTTCGAGTCCGGACCAAACACAGCGATTACGGCGTTTGGATCGCCTGACTTGGCCGCCGTCAACAGCGCGTTACCGGCGTCGTCGGGTGAGGCAAACGTCTGGTAGGACGGCTTGGCGGCGGACTTGCTGCAGCCGGCAAGCAGAATGACGATCGCCAGAGGAATGAGGTGACACAGAATTGTGGTCCTGCGGGTTGCTCGCGACACAGAGATCCTCCAAACTTGCACTACCAGCATTTCGTCAACACGCTAAAATTGAACTCGATTGCGTCTGCGCAGCTGGCGTTGTGATTACCTGCGATGATAGCTTGACGAACCGCGCGCACTGGAAGCCCGCGAACTCCATCCGCCGCCACCACTGCTCATAGCTGAAGACCCACTGCTGTGTTCCTGCGAACCGTATCCGCTGGAGCTGGATTTGTTGTAACTTGATGGACTTCCGCTCTTCTGGTCCCAACCGCTGCCGGTATTGCTGTAGGTTTTGCCGTTTGCCGCGGCGTACTTGTCGCCGTTTGCGGTTTCGCCGTATGCGGCGCTGTTACCGTTCTTGCCCGTCGCGCCATATGCCGAGGCACCGGTAGAGCTGTGCGCCTGCGCGGTGGTTCCGTTAGCGTTGGTTTGGTGCTGGCTGTCAACGGTGGTGCCATTTTTTGAAGCGGTGGAGGCTCCATAGCTGCCATACGCATTGGACCCTTGCACTGTGGAGGCCGAGGCCCCGGTGTGTGGATTGTACGCTTGACCGGCGCTTACGCTGCCGTAACCGTTTGAGGCTGTGGCGCCGCGGGCGTAAGTACCTGTGGACGGATTGTAGCCAGTCGAAGCGTGAGCGCTGCCGCCGTAGGCACCATAGGCGGAGGCGCTGGTGCCGTAATACCCGCCATGCCATGCGCTGTTCCCGTAATATGTGCCGCCGTGATAGACCACTGCCGTAGTGCCGTGCCAGCCGCAGGCCCAGCTGCTGTATCCCCAGGCGTAAGTGCTGCTTGCCATCATCGCGCCGACCGCGACGCCAACTCCGAAGGCCACGACTGCGGCACCGGCGGGAGGCGGGGGAGGCGGGACGTAAGCTGGTACTACGTAGGGATAGCCATAGACCACTGCCGGGTTATACATGGGAACGTAAACCACCTGGGGATTCACTGGTTGAATCACGATCACTTGCGGCGACTGTTGCACGACGGAGAGCTGCGTTGATGATTTCAAGTTGCCGGCAGCGTAGGCTTTCGCGCGCAACACCTGGATGGCCGCCATCATGTCGGCTGCCTGCAGGTGATAGGCCTCACCCAGCGATGAAGTCCACGTGAGGTTGTTGGCCATGTTGGCGAGTACGGAAGGAAATTGTGAAAGCGCCTTGATGGCGGGATCCCACGGTTGCTGATCTACGGCGGCCATCAGGGTTGAGCCAGTCAAATAGCTGTGGTACTGAAGCCAGCTTGACGCTGCGCTCACTTGATCCGGAAAGGTCGCAGCTGCAAGGACCTGCGCTACCAGGGCGTCTGGATAGAGGGCGATGGGCGCCGCCAGTTGTTGTAACTCGTCTGCGGTTAGCGGCACGCCTTGTCCCGAATAGCCCTGCTGACCGGTTTGAGCTCCGACTGCGAGCGGCATAGTGCCAATAAGCAGCAGAACGGATAGCATCGTTGACACGAGCTGTTTCACGAAGGTCCTGATCATTTTCTATTCTCCGTTCGAGCCGCGTTGCCGGACAAGCGAACCGGCTTCCGTTCGCAGGAGATTGGCGGCCTGCAACAAAAAATTAGGAGCGTGTTCTCGTGCGTATTCTCGAATCGTCCGGCTCGGACTTCAGCCTTGACCTTGAATCTGTGGAAAACACCATGTAGCCGTTGATACAGCGCGAAAACAAATTTTCCGGCCTATAGTATCACTCGCAGTCACCTGCAGCCATTGTCAGAAATGACAGGACATGGAGGGTCTAACAGACCAGATTCAGATCGAGCAAGCGTGCTATCGCGGCTTGCTCGGCACGCCATTGAACAACACCAATCTGTTGCACCATCATTTGAAACCGGCGGGCTGGAAAATTGGTATGTCGTCGCTGAGTAGAACGAGTGAGATGGATGGTAGGCCCGTGCGGGCTCGAACCGCAGACCTGGCCGCGCTTCGCGGCCCGCTCTAGCCAACGCTGCCTTGAATGAGATCTCGAATCCTTGCCGCCGATTTCCACTTCTTGATTTCCAGCTCGCGCCTGCGAGTCGCCAACAACGTCTCGTGCTTCTCCTGATAGACCAGTTCCCACGGCCCGCGCCCGCGAGTCGCCAATGAATGAGAGCGATTGTGTTCCGAGAGACGCCGAGTCAGCTCGTTGGTCGAGCCAACGTAGAATCGGCTGGAGGATTTGCTCTGAAGAATGTAAATCCAGGCCATGAAGATTTGGTAGGCCCGTGCGGGCTCGAACCGCAGACCTCCACCGTGTCAAGGTGGCGCTCTAGCCAACTGAGCTACGGGCCTACTGACTGCTCACGATATTAACACAGCGGCGGGGCGGCGCTCGCGCCTGGAAGCTACTGGTTCTTGATTACTTCGCCGCCCTTCATCACGAAGCGCACGTTTTCCAGCACGTGCACGTCCGCGAGCGGGTCGCCCTGCACGGCCACGATGTCCGCAAATTTTCCGGTCTCGAGCGTACCCACGCGGTCGGACCATCCGATCAGATCCGCGGCATTCACAGTCGCCGCTTGAATGGATTGCAGCGGCGTCAGCCCCATCGAAACCATCTTCGCGAATTCGTGCGCGTTCAAACCGTGCGGATAAACGGCTGCGTCCGTGCCAAAGGCGACTTTCACGCCTTCTTTGAACGCGTGCGAAATATTTTTTTGCGCGATGGGCATGACCATCTTCGCTTTCTCCATCATGCTGGGCGTTAATCCCAGAGTCGTCAGATTTTCCATCAGCCAGTCTTCCAGGTACACGGTGGGGACCAGGTACGTGCCGTGCTCCTTCATCAATTGAATGTCTTCATCATTTATGTAGCTGCCGTGCTCGATCGAATCCACGCCGGCCAACACCGCGTACTTGATTCCGGTGGCGCCGTGCGCGTGCGCTGCTACTTTGCGCCCCAATCCGTGCGCCGTGTCCACGATCGCTTTCATTTCTTCGGGGCTGTATTGCGCGAGCGCCGGATTGTCGCCTTCGGAGAGCACGCCCCCCGTCGCCATGAACTTGATCACGTCGGCGCCGTACTTGATGTCTTCGCGGACTTTCAACGTCACGCCATCCACGCCGTCGGCGACTCCGTCATCCGACCAGTGATATTGCGGCGCGAGAAAATTATTGTCCGCGTGGCCGCCAGTGATGCCCAGCGCCGGGCCAGAGACCAGCATGCGCGGGCCGGGCACGTCGCCGGCTTTGATCGCGTCGCGCAGGGCGATGTCGGAGTATCCGTTGGCGCCAACGTTGCGTACGGTGGTGAATCCAGCTTCGAGCGTGACGCGTGCGTTGCGCGCGCCGGTCAATGCTTGTCGTGGATAGGATGCGTGCAGACCCGCCGGGCCGGAATCGTACGGCGTCATGGTCAGGTGCGTGTGGCAATCAATCAGCCCGGGCAACACCGTCGCGGTCGAAAGATCAATCACCTTGGCGCCGGCGGGCAGCTGGCTGGAAATTTCCGCGGACTTGCCGATGGCCTTGATGCGGTCGCCTTCAATCCAGATGGTCTGATCGGTCAGGTAGGTTCCGGTGCGGACGTCCAGCACTTTTCCCGCGTGGATTACAATTTCAACAGGCGCCGCGCTCTTCGCAGATTGTGCGGCGCAGACCCACGACATACTCGCAGCCAATAAAAAAAGAATTCCTAGACGCTTCATCTCTTGCCTCCCGATATCGTCGCGGACTTCGCAGGCGCGTGGGATTGTATCCCCGTCGCGCGAAAGTGTCCGGCAATATTTTGTTTGCGTCGCGCAGTCCAACGACTGCTGTCACTCGCGCTGGAAATCCCGCGCAATAATTTTCGTGGAACGCTTGACAGGCGCGACGAGTGCTGTATGATTATGCAGTGTTATGCATAAACGTGCATAAGCAAACATGGGCGCGCATAAAAAATTCCGGCAAGGTCAGATCCTGAAGGTCCTGACGGGCGAGGCCGTCGTCAGCCAGGACGAGCTGCGCCGCCAGCTTATTCACCTGGGCGTGCGCGTGACGCAAGCCACGCTCTCGCGCGACCTGCGCGAACTGCGTCTGGTGAAAACCGTGGACGGCTACAAGCCGCTCGCAGCCGCCAAAACCGACGAAGCATCGCCGGTCCCTGCTCTGGCGCGGGCCCTGAAAGAGTTTTTGCTCGATATCCGTCCGGCGCAGAATATGCTCGTGCTGAAAACTCCTCCCGGAGGCGCGCAGCCGCTCGCCGCCGCGGTGGACTCCGAACATTGGAAGGAAGTTGCCGGCACTCTGGCGGGCGACGACACCGTTCTGATCATCACGCCGTCGCGCACCGCGCGCGGCGCCATCCAAAAGCGCGTGGAGGAAATGCTCCGATGAACGACCCTTTACGGGTCGCCGTCGTCGGAGCAACGGGCTACGCAGGATTTGAGCTGGCCCGGCTCCTTCTTCGGCACCCCAATATTGAAAAGCCGGTTTTTTACTTGCGCGAAGGGCATGCCGGCGTCCGCTGCCTCACCGAGTTATACCCGCAGCTGCGCGGTTGGGGTGAAGCTCCGTGCAAGCCGCTCTCCGTGGAGGCAATTGCCACGAGCGGAGCGCAGGTCGTGTTTCTTTGCACACCTCACGAAGCATCACTCGAACTGGTGCCCGCGCTGCTGGCCGCGAATCCCGCGCTGCGCATCGTGGACCTCAGCGGCGCGTATCGTTTCCGCGAGCCGGAAACTTTCGCTCACTGGTACAAGCTGGCCGCGCCGGATTCTGCAACGCTCGCCGAAGCAGTCTACGGCTTGCCGGAACTTTACGCGGACGTGCTTCCCACGGCGCGGCTGGTGGCTAATCCCGGCTGCTATCCGACTTCCGTGATTCTGGGGCTGCGGCCACTCGTGGAGGCAGGCTGGATCAATGCGGCGCGCGGAATCGTCTGCGATTGCAAATCGGGCGTCAGCGGCGCGGGCAAGGAACCCAAGCGCGAAACCCACTTCGTGGAAGTGAATGAAAATTTCCGCGCCTATGGATTATTCACGCACCGGCACACGCCGGAAATCACCGAGCATAGCGGCCTAGCGCCGGAAAACTTTATTTTCACCACGCATTTGCTCCCCGTCGAGCGCGGGATTCTCTCTACCTTATATATGTGGCTCAATCCTGCGCGCCGGGCGGATGAAATCGAAGCGCTCTACCGTAAATTCTTCGCGACGCGGCCGCTGGTCCGGATTCTTCCGGCCGGCCGTTTGCCGGAGCTGCAGCACGTAACCCATACGAATTTCTGCGACATCGGATTCGCGCTTGATCCTTCGGGCGAACGGCTGGTCGTGGTCTGCTGCCTGGACAATCTGGGCAAAGGCGCGGCTGGCCAAGCGGTACAAAACATGAACCGGATGTGGGGCTACCCGGAAACGGCAGGTTTGCTATGAGACTGGTAATCAAAATTGCGGGCGCGCTGCTGGAAAGTGAAGAAACCGTGCAGACGATCGCGCGGCAGATCACCGAGCTGGCGCGCGCCGGCCACGAATTGCTGGTGATTCACGGCGGCGGAAAAATATTCACCGCAACTCTGGCGCGCATGGGCATCAGCAGCCGTTTCGTTAGCGGACTGCGCGTCACTGATCGCGAAACGCGCGACGCAGCCGTGATGGTTTTCGGCGGCCTGCTGAACAAGCGCCTCGCGGGCGCGATTTCCCTGGCCGGACAGCCCGCCGTGGGTATCAGCGCTTCCGATGCGGCGTGTTTCCTGGCCGAGCCGATGCAGCTCGATGAACGCGAGGGCACCCTCGGCTTCGTCGGCTACCTTACTGAGGTCAATGTGGATTTTCTGCGATCCCTCTGGCGCTCGGGTATCGTGCCCGTCGCTTCCTGCCTGGGACTCGGCGCCGATGGCGAGCTGTACAACATCAACGCAGACCACATGGCCGCTGCCGCTGCGGAATTCATCCGCGCGGATCGCCTGATTTTTCTCACGGACGTCGCCGGCGTACTTGACGGCCAAAAAGTTTTGCGCGCGGTGCGCGGCGGCGAAATCGAGCAGCTCATCCGCCAGAACAAAGTTTCCGGCGGCATGATCTTGAAGCTCGAAGCCGCCAAACGCGCGCTCGCAGGCGGCGTCTCGGAGGTGCGCATCGTCGGCGGCACAGTTTCCCGCGCGCTGCTTTCTGCTGTGCATGGCGCGCGTTGCCCGGGCACGCGTGTTCTACCGATCGTTCATTCGGCCGCAAAAGCCGCCCACGGAGCTGCTTGTTGAAAATGGCACGAAAAAAAAATACGGCGAAAGGGAAGCCGCTCTCTCCGGCGCAGATTCGTGGCGCGGAAGCTCGCTACCTGATGAACACGTACCGGCGGCCTCCGCTGGTATTCACGCACGGTCGCGGCTGCCGCCTTTACGATTCGCAGGGGCGCGAATATCTCGATTTTCTCGGAGGCATCGCCGTCAATGCGCTCGGCCACGCTCATCCGCGGCTGGTGCGCGTGATTCGTCGCGAGGCTGGACGCGCCATTCATCTTTCCAATCTCTTTCAGAATCCGTTTCAGGCGCCACTCGCGCGCAAACTTGTCGAATGGTCCGGGCTCGACCGCGTTTTCTTTACTAATAGCGGCACCGAAGCGATTGACGGCGCGCTGAAGCTCGCGCGTGCGTACGCTCACGCACAATCAAAAGCCAGCGGAGCCGCGCCGAAGACTCGCATTCTGGCGCTGGAGAATTCTTTTCACGGCCGCACCTTTGGCGCGCTTTCCATCACCTATCCCGCAAAGTACCGCGAGCCGTTTGCACCGCTGGTTCCTGGCGTAGAATTCGTACGCTTCAATGATGTCGCCGACCTCGAAGCAAAATTCGACAACACCGTTTGCGCGCTGGTACTCGAAACCATTCAAGGCGAAGGCGGCATTTTTCCGGTCAGCGAAGCATTCTGGCAGCGCGCGCGAACGCTTGCTACTCAGAACAACGCGGCGCTGATCGCCGATGAAATTCAATGCGGTCTGGGCCGCACCGGCCGCCACTTCGCTTATCAGAAATTCTCGTCGCGCCCGGATATCCTCGCATTGGCGAAGCCGCTCGCCGGCGGACTGCCGCTTGGCGCCATCATCGCCAACGAAAAATTCGCGTCCGCATTCGTTCCCGGAATGCATGGCACCACATTCGGCGGCGGCCCGCTGATCTGCGCCACGGCGCTGGAATTCCTGAACGTGATCGAAGATGCCAATCTGCTGGCGAACATTCGCGAACGTGGCGCGGAATTGCGGCAGGGAATCGAAAAGCTTGCCGCCAAGTTCGGTTTCATCCGCGAAGTGCGCGGCGAGGGCTTGATTCTGGGGGTTGATCTTTCGATAGATGGAGCCGCCATCGTCGCTCAAGCCCTGCGCGGCGGCTTGCTCATCAATTGCACGCACGAACATATCTTGCGCTTGCTGCCTCCATTCATCATCCGGCGCAAAGACGTGGTGGAATTTCTCTCCAAATTCGAAAAGGCCCTGAAGCAAGCAGCAAAAACCAACGCGACCCAAAACGCAAAATCGAAAGCGCAGCCGATGGCTCTGGCTGCCGCGAGGTAAACATGAACACGACTGCTGCCGCCGCATCGATCACGCTGACCAACGACCTCCTCACCGGAATGGAATGGAGCCCCGCGCAGGTTCGCAGCTTCCTGCATCTCGCCGCGGATGTGAAGGCGCATCCCGACCGTTACCGCGGCGCGCTGGCCGGCCGTTTCTTCGCGCTGATTTTTGAAAAACCGTCGCTGCGCACGCGCGTCACTTTCGAAGTGGGCATCGCCAGCCTGGGCGGCTCTTCGGTATTTCTCGATCACACTGTGACGCATCTTGGCGAGCGCGAATCCATCCCGGACGTGGCGAAAAGCCTGGAGCGCTGGGTGACCGGAATCGTCGCCCGTGTATTCAAGCAGGAATCGCTCGACCAGCTGGCCGCCAACGCGGGCGTTCCGGTGATCAACGCGCTTTCCGATCGCTATCACCCGTGCCAGGCTTTCGCCGATTTCTTCACGCTGGAGGAACGCTTCGGAAATCTGCGCGGACTGAAGGTCGCGTATGTCGGCGACGGCAATAACACCTGCCACTCGCTGCTGAGCATCGGCGCGCGCACCGGGGCGCATATCCGCGTGGCCACGCCTGCGGGCTACGAGCCGGATCCTGATATTGTCGCGGAAGCCAAGCGAGTGGCGCGCGAAACGCGCGGCAAAATCGAAATCCTGCGCTCGCCCGCGGAAGCAGTGGCCGGCGCACAAGCGATTTACACCGATGCGTGGACTAGCATGGGACAGGAACAGGAAGCTGCCGCGCGCGAAGTTGCGTTTGCCGACTACCAAGTGAACGACGCGCTCTTCGCCCATGCCGCGCCCGACGCGATCTTCATGCACTGCCTTCCGGCGCACCGCGGCTCGGAAGTCAGCGAGGCCGTCATGGATTCGCCGCGCTCTATCGTCTTCGAACAAGCCGAAAATCGCCTGCACGTGCAGAAAGCAATTCTGCTGACGCTGCTCAATTAATTTCGGCCACAAATCAAGGAGAACGCATTGCCCAAGAAAATTGTGCTCGCATATTCGGGAGGTTTGGACACCTCCATCATTATTCCGTGGCTGAAGGAGACCTATCCAGGCTGCGAAGTGATCGCCATGATTGGCGACCTGGGACAGCAGGAAGATCTGGAAGCTGCGCGAAAAAAAGCTCTGGCGACGGGCGCAAGCTCGGCCTACGTCGAAGATCTTCGCGAGGAATTCATCACCGGTTACATCTGGCCGACGCTGCGCGCGGGCGCCGTGTACGAACATAAATATCTTCTTGGCACTTCCTTCGCGCGCCCGCTTCTTGCGCAACGCCAGGTGCAGCTCGCCAAAGAACTCGGCGCCGACGCCGTCGCGCACGGCTGCACTGGAAAGGGCAACGATCAGGTCCGTTTCGAGCTGGCCGCCAAAGCTCTCGCGCCGGAATTGCAAATCATTGCGCCCTGGCGCGAATGGAATATCGTCTCGCGCGAAGAAGCGATTGCGTACGCGCAGGCGCACAACATTCCCGTGGAGCAGACCAAGAAAAATATCTACAGCCGCGACCGCAACATCTGGCACCTGAGCCATGAAGGCGGCGTGCTGGAAGATCCCGCTAACGCGCCGGACGAAGCCATGTGGCAATGGATCACTTCGCCGGCGAACGCGCCCGCGCAGCCCACAACCGTGGAAATCGGATTCGAGGGCGGCACACCCGTTTCCATAAACGGCAAGAATCTCGCGCCGGTAGCGTTGCTGGATCAACTCAACGAAATCGCCGCGGCGAATGGCGTGGGCCGCATGGACATCGTGGAAAATCGCCTGGTGGGAATCAAATCGCGCGGCGCGTACGAAACTCCGGGCGGAACATTGCTGGTCACCGCGCATCGCGAGCTGGAATCGCTGGCGCTCGACCGTGAGACCGCGCATTACCAGCAGCTTCTGTCGCTGCGTTACGCGGAGATGGTTTATTACGGCATGTGGTTCACGCCGCTGCGTGAGGCGCTCGACGCGTTTTTCACCAGCGCTCAGCGGCGCGTCACCGGTTCCGTTTCGCTGACGCTTTGCAAAGGCATCGTGAACGTCGCGTCGCGGAATTCGCCGTATTCGCTGTATCGCACTAACCTCGCGAGCTTCACGATGACCGGCTACAACCCCAAGGACGCCGAAGGCTTCATCAATCTTTTCGCGCTGCCTATCACCGTGCCGCAAGAACCGGCCGTTGCCGCACCCGCAAAACCGCCTCAGAAGGCCAGCGCCTGATGACCGCTCCGCGCGAACAGAAGATGTGGGGCGGCCGCTTTGAACGCGGCCCCGACGCATCTTTCTACGAATTCGAGCGCTCCTGGAGCTTCGATCGCCGCATGCTTCCGCAGGAGCTGGCGCTCGATCGGGCCTGGGCGCGCGCCATCGTCACCGCGGGAATTCTTACCGAGGAAGAGGGCCAGAAAATCTCGACCGCGCTTGGTGAAATTGCTTTGCGCGCGCAGACCGATACGGCGTGGCTTGCAGCTTCGCCGGCGGAAGACGTTCATCATTTCGTTGAATCGGCGCTAATCGAAAAACTCGGTGCGTTGGGCGCCAAGCTGCACACGGGCCGCAGCCGCAACGAAATGGTCGCCACCGAATTTCGTATGTATGTGCGCGAAGCCGCGCGGGATCTCCGTCGAGCGCTCGCTTCGCTGGAGCGCGCCATCGCGGCGCAGGCGGAAGCCAATCTGCAAATTCCCATGCCCGGCACCACGCACATGCAGCACGCGCAGCCGATTCTGCTTTCGCACTGGCTATTAGCGCACGGCGAAGCTTTTCATCGCGACGCTGAACGCCTGGCCGCAGCCGCAGCGCGCGCCGATGATTGTCCGCTGGGCTCCGGCGCCCTCGCTGGCTGCGCTTTTCCGCTGGACCGCAACGCTCTGGCGCGCGATCTGGGATTTTCGCGCACCACGGCCAATAGCCTGGACGCCGTCAGCGACCGCGACTTCGCGCTGGAATTTCTTTTCGCGCTTTCCACTCTGGCGATGCATCTTTCGCGCCTCGCGGAAGATTTTGTGCTTTTCGCAACGCCCGAATTCGCTTTCATCGAGCTGCCTGACGAATTTTCCACCGGCAGCAGCCTGATGCCGCAGAAAAAAAATCCGGATGCGTGGGAATTGATTCGCGGCAAGACCGGCCGCATTT
Source organism: uncultured Acidobacteriota bacterium (assembly GCA_963748395.1). Classification (GTDB taxonomy): domain Bacteria; phylum Acidobacteriota; class Terriglobia; order Acidiferrales; family UBA7541; genus Palsa-295. The sequence goes on from CAVVIP010000005.1 coordinate 177,080, forward strand.
ATGGCTCGCTCGTTGCGCTGCTCACGACTTGCAAGGGGCTGCCCTCCAGTTATCAGCGCGATCTGCAGGAGGACAAAGAACCGCTTTTCGGCGCGCATGACCAGGCATTGGCCATGACCCAGATCGCGGCGGCCACTCTAGCGGCCACGCGCTTCCGCACGGACCGTCTGCGCGAGGCGGCGCAAGATCCAGCGCTGGTGGCTACCGAAGTCGCGGATTATCTGGTTACGTTTGGCGTGCCATTTCGCGAAGCGCATGAAATCGTGGGAAAAGTGCTGCGCGCGGCCGAGCAGGAAGGAAAATCCATCCGCGAAATGCCGATGGAGCGGCTGCAGGAATTCTCTCCCGCGTTTGGGCCTAGTCTGAGCACGGCGCTGACCCTCGAATCCGCGCTGGCTCGTCGCGGCACGCGCGGCGGTACGGCTCCAGGCGCTGTTCGCTCCGCGCTGCAGGATTTCAAAGCGCGTCTCGCCAAGCTCGAGGAGAATCCATGAGAACGCGTCGCGCGAAAATTTCTGACGCCGCTGCGATTCACTCGCTCGTGGCGCATTATGCCGCGCAGGGTTTGCTGCTTCCTCGCGCCGCGGAAGAAATTCGCGCCAATATCGGCCATTTCATCGTTCAGGAAGATCATCGAGGTGTCGTCAGCTGCCTTTCGCTGGAAAGTTACGGCGCGGATCTTGCTGAAATCCGCTCGATCGCGGTGGACCCTGAAAATCAAGGCAGGGGACTTGGCGCGCGTTTAATTGCGTCAGCTCTGGCTGAGGCACGCCGCCGTGGCATCGCGCGCGTTTTTGCCGTAACTCACGCGCCGGAATTTTTTGAACGGCAAGGCTTTGCGGCAACCGCGCGCCAGTCGCTCACCGAAAAAATCGAGCGCGATTGCTGTGCGTGCTCGCAGGAGCGCACCTGTAAACTGGTGGCCATGATCGCGACGGTGATTCCCGAACGCGTCAGCATGCCCATCCTTTCAGATTTTGCAGCCCCGGTTCCGGCCTGCTAGCCACTAAACCATGACGATTACCCCATGACCACGCGCCTATCCAACGTCGACATCCCGCAAGGTTTCACTTTCGCCGCCACTCATTGCGGCCTGAAAAAGTCGAAACTCGATTTGGGCATACTGATCAGCGAGACGCCTGCATCCGCCGCCGCAGTATTCACCACCAATCGCGTGAAAGCCGCGCCGGTGATCGCCTCGCAACTGCATCTGCGGCAATCGGCGCATCGCATGCGCGGGGTGATCGTCAATTCCGGCAATGCCAATTGCTGCACGGGGTCCGAAGGGCTTTCTGCCGCAGCCACCACCGCGCTGAAGCTCGCGCGCGAACTGGGCCGCCTGCACCCTTCGCAAATTCTGGTGTGCTCCACCGGCGTAATCGGCGCGCCGCTGCGCTGGCAAAAAATCGTGAACGCGATACCGCGGCTGGTCCGCGCGCGCCATCGCACGGCCAGCGCCTTCGCGGAATTCACGCGGGCTATCATGACCACGGACACGCGTCCCAAGTGGGCCGCCGCTAAATGCCGAATCGACGGCAAACAAGTTCGCATCCTCGGTTGCACCAAAGGCGCGGGGATGATCCAGCCCAACATGGCCACCATGCTCGGCTTTCTTGCGACCGATGCGGACATTTCTCCGGCGCTGCTTTCGCGCGCGTTGCGCGCCGTGGTGTCGCGTACGTTCAACTCCATCACTGTGGATGGCGACACATCCACCAACGACACCGTAACGCTGCTGGCTAACGGCACATCTGGCGCGCGCAAAATCAGCAAAGAAAATGACGACTGGAAAAAATTCTGCGGCGCGCTGGAACTCGTCTGCCGGTCCCTCGCCTTGCAAATCGTGGAGGATGGCGAAGGCGCGCGGCACGTAATCGAAATTGAAGTTCGCGGCGCGCCTACCGACCGGGCTGCGAAGCAGATCGCGCTCACCATTGCGAACTCTCCGCTCGTAAAAACCGCCATCGCCGGCGCCGATCCCAACTGGGGCCGCATCCTCGCAGCCGCCGGACGCTCGGGTGTCGCGTTCGATTTCGAGCGCGCGGACATTTCTCTTGCGGGAGTGAAAGTCTGCCGCCACGGCCGCGAAAATCCCTTCGACGAACGTGTGGCGCATCGCAAGATGCTCGCGAAGTACGTTCCCATCGTCGTTTCACTCCACGCCGGACACGGCCACGCGCGCGTCTGGACATGCGATTTCACCACCGAGTACATTCACATCAACGCGAGTTACCGCACCTAGCCCGCGCAGCGCGCTTGCCAGTCGCCGTTGTTGACTGCCAGGGGCTATTGCAGCAAGATGCTCCTGAGCTGCTGGAGCGCTCGCTTCAGCCGGGTGTGGCCAGGGTGTCGCTGGTTGCCTGCGGCCGAGTTCCTGTCTCTTCAGCCTCGTGTTTTGCGCCGGAGTTTGTGCCGGACGCAAAAGGAGAACGACCGTGAAGAAATTGTATGTCGGTAATCTGTCGTTCAAGGCTACGGAAGAGCAGATAGCGGCGCTGTTTTCGGAGATTGGTGTGCAGCCAGATTCGCTCACGCTGTTGCGCGATCGTTTCACCGGGCAGCCGCGCGGATTCGGTTTCGCCGAAATTGGCAACGACGCCGAAGCAGACAAAGCGATCGAGGCGCTCAACGGCAAGGATTTTCTGGGCCGCGCGCTGGTGGTGAATGAAGCGCGCCCGCAACGCGAAGGCGGCGGAGCCGGCGGCGGACGTGGAGGCCACGGTGGCGGGGGCGGTGGTGGCGGACGCGGCGGTCACGGCGGCGGAGGCGGTGGCGGCGGGCGTGGAGGTGGTGGAGGTCGCGGGGGTTATGGCGGAGGCGGCGGCCGCGATCGCTAATTTAGTTCTATAGAATTATCTTCAGATTCAACGGGCGTGCGTAGCTTGCGCGTCCGTTTTTATTTTCGTAGCGCCGGCGTCCCGCCGACTCTTCTTCGGCAAGATTATCCGGTGCCAATCCCGAGATCTAAGCGATGGCTTTGCGTTCCTGCGCCAAGGCCCTGCGAATCGGCGTTTCTACTTCGGTGATCTCGCCGCCCTTGTACTCATAGCGGATCAGCGTCGCGCCCCGCACTCCCTGGACCACCAGCGCGGCGACATCCAACTTGGCTTCCGCCTCCGCCAGATCTTCCGCAGAAGCATACAGCGCAGGATTCTTCGGCAGAAACACGGGACAGCAATCGTGAAACGGCTCTGAGGATATGTCGTACGTCCCGATTTTTTTCGCCGTGGCGAGAATGTCCATTTTGTCCGCGCCGATTAAAGGCCGAAACACCACCATGCGCGACGCCGCATCCACGGCAACCAGATTGCGCAGCGTCTGTGACGCCACTTGCCCCAAGCTGTCGCCAGTCACCAGCGCCAGGCTGCGATCCCGCTTGGCCAGCGATTCTGCGATGCGCAGCATCATCCGCCGGTAAAGCAGCACGCGATAATCTTCCGGCGCGTAGCGCACAATTTCCCGCTGAATCGCTTCGAACGGCACGCGGTAAAGCTTCGCGTGAAATTGATAGGGCACCAGCTTGCGCGCCAGCCCGTTTGCGACGTGCAGCGAAGACTCCCCGGCCTGCGCGCCCGTGCCATAAAAATGCACGAAGCTCAGATGGGCGCCACGCTTCATCATGTGATACGCCGCCACCGCGGAATCGTAGCCACCGGAAAGCAGGCACATCATCCGGCCCGCCGTGTTCGGTGGCAGGCCGCCTGCGCCGGGAATTTTTCGCGCGTAAACCAGCGCCATGCTCTTGGTGATTTCCACGTAGCAGGTCAGCTCGGGTTGGTTCAAGCGCACGCGCACGTTGCGATTCTGCGCGCGCATTTTTTCCAGCAGGTGACGCCCGATGATTACTTCTGCCTCCAGGCTCGTCGTCGGAAACCGTTTGTCGCTTCGTTTCGCGCGCACCGCGAAACTTTCGAAATGCAGCGGTCCGATTTCGTCCCACGCCGCGCGGCACAGCTCGTCCATATTTCGCTCTACCGCCCGCGCCACCGCATAGAACGCCACGCCCATCACGCGGTCCACTCGCGCCGTCGCTTCCGCGAGCGACGCTCCATCGCCGAGCCACACCACCATGCGATCGCCCGGCTGCTCGATGCGCTCCACGGGAATTCCCTGCAGCGCGATGCGCAGCGCCGTATGCAACTTGCGCAGAAAAAAACGCCGGTTGCGGCCCTTCAGCCACAGCTCGTGATAGTGGACGACAATGATCGGATTGCTCATGCAAATTTCACGCGGCGCTCATGAATTCAGGACTTCAGGAAAGTATAACACCGCATCGTTGCATCCGCGGCGGATGAGCCAGGCCGCCTCCGTTTCACGCCAAGCGCACGGGAAATCTCACGAAAATGCCGGCTAGGCGTATCTTTGCAGGCCGGAATGGATGCGCACAATCCGCCGATAACTCTATCGCCACAGCCAATGTTCTCTGGCGACTTTCCACTACTTATGGGGTTATTATCGGCACCGTTCCCAGCCCTGGGGCGGCCCGGCTTGGCCAGGTGATGTCCCGGCGATGCCGCGGTTGGATGGCAGGTTGGTGCGAAGGTTCGTGCTACCCAAAACGCCCGGCGCGCATCCAAATCTTGCACTGGGGCAGCAGGGGAGAAACGTATGTGGAATAGACGAGACTGGGACGATTTCTTCTTGATTGTCCGGAAACGGTGGAGCGCGCATCGCCCGCCGCGCCCGGTGGATCTTTCTCACCGCAACCGCTTGGTGCCCACCGAAGGCTACAGTCTCGCCGAGTTGGATCAGGCGGGCTTGAGCATCGAGCAGGCGGAATATCTCGGCCTGCCTGTGGACGCTGGCCGCGTTGGCTCCTACGGTCCCAACGTGACTACACTCCGCGAGTTCTACCGGTCCAGCCGCTCGCGCTTCTAAGTTTTCTTTTCAAACGAATAATTCACGATCAACCCTCACAAGGGTTATCGTGTGCTTTCTGACGGCAAAATTTCTCTCCGTAACCTTCAAATCATCGAAGACTCAGCTATCCCGCGCGCTTCCGCTGCGTCTAATTTCGGTTGAAACGGCTTTGCCCGCGCTGACGTATTATCCAAACGCAAGTAACTGACTTTCAGGAGACTGCTCGATGAAGAAGGCTGCGCTCGCCCTCGCCATCCTTTGTATCTCGTTCGCGTCCGCCTCGTTCGCGCAAGACGCCAAGCCGCTGCTGCTGCGCCAGCCTACCTTGAGCCGCACGGATATCGCTTTCATGTACGGCAACGACCTCTGGAAAGTCAGCCGCGACGGTGGCGACGCGATCCGCCTCACCGCGGGACCCGGCATCAAGCGCGGCCCGCATTTTTCACCCGATGGCCAGTGGATCGCGTTTACCGGCGAATATGCCGGCAAACTGAATGTCTACGTGATTGCCGCGACGGGCGGAACGCCGCGACGCGTGACATTCCATGCGGGCCCGGACATCGTCGCGGGATGGACCCCGGACGGCAAAAATATTCTTTTCGCATCGCCGCGCGATAGCTTCGCGAATGGCACTCTCGCGCTCTTCACCGTTCCGATCTCGGGCGGCTTCCCGACGAAGGTTCCTCTCCCCATCGGCTGGGAGGGCTCCTACTCTCCCGACGGAAAATATCTCGCGTATCGGCCCACCGCGGCGCCTTTCGGCAACTGGAGTCACTATCGCGGCGGAACTTCTCCGCGCATATGGATCGCAAATCTGGCGGATTCCAGCATCGTGAAACTGCCTCACGACGATTGGAACGACCTGAATCCCATTTGGGTGGGCGACACGATTTATTTCCTTTCCGATCGCCACGGCGCTTACACGCTTTTCGCCTACGACACGAAGTCCAAAGCGGAAACGCAAATCATCGAAAATAGCGGCTTGCCCATTAAATCCGCGGACGCCGGACCTGGCGCGATTGTGTACGAACAATTCGGCTCGCTGCACCTGTACGATCTTTCCACTCATCACCAGAAAGCCATTCCGGTGCATATCGAGCCGGACCTGGTGGAAGTCCGCCCGCATTTTGAAAAAGTTGCGAAGCAGATCAATAACGCGGCGATTTCGCCAACCGGCGTCCGCGCCATCTTCGAAGCTCACGGTGAAATTCTTACTGTCCCCGCGGAAAAAGGCGACATTCGCAACATCACGAATTCTCCCGGCGTCGCCGACCGCGACCCGGCGTGGTCTCCTGACGGAAAATGGATTGCCTATTTTTCTGATGAGTCCGGCGAATACGCGCTGCACCTGCGCGCCCAGAACGGCTTGGGAGACGTTCGCAAAATCAATCTCGGTATTCCGCCGTCCTTTTTCTATGGACTCACGTGGTCGCCAGACAGCAAGAAGCTTGCTTACACCGACAAGTGGCTCAATCTGTGGTACGTGGACCTGGAGAAGCCAACTCCCGTAAAAGTGGATACCGATTATTACGACGCGCAGGGACTGAATCCGGCGTGGTCTCCTGACAATCGCTGGATCGCTTACACCAAGCTGCTGCCCAGCCATTTCCGCGCAGTGTTTGTCTATTCGCTCGACACCGGAAAATCCGCGCAAGTCACCGACGGCATGAGCGATTCGCAGTTTGCGGTGTTCGACAAGAACGGGAAATACATTTATTTCGCCGCCAGCACCAATATCGGCCCCGCGATTGGCGGGCTGGATATGTCCACCGACGGGAAGACTGTGACGCGCAGCGTGTACGTGGTTGTCCTGCGCAAGGATCTCCCGTCGCCGCTCGCGCCTGAAAGCGACGAGGAAAAGTCCGCAACGGATAAGAAGGATGCGGACAGTTCCAAGGACGCTGGCAAGGACGCTGCGAAGTCCGAACCGGACAAGAAGGATAGCGACAAGAAACCGGATCAGGACGCGGATAGTGACAAAGGCAAGGATAAGGATAAAGACAAACAGCCAGTGAAGGTCACGATTGACTTCGACAACGTGAGCCAACGAATTCTTGCGCTTCCGCTTCCTCCCAGAAATTATGTAGCACTCTTTCCCGGCAAGACCGGCGAGCTGTTCACTCTGGAATTGCCGCCCGCATCGGATACCCCAGGGCCGCCCAGTTTCGTGTTGTCGAAATTCGATCTCAGCAAGCGCAAGTCTGATCAACTCATCGCCGGCATTCAGAACGCTTCCGTCTCTTTTAATGGCGAAAAATTTCTGTACCAACAGGGTGAGGGCTGGTTCATCGCGTCCACCGCGCAGGCCGCCAAGCCCGGCGAAGGCGCGCTGAAGCTCGACGCGATGGAAGTGTGGGTGGAACCGCGCGCCGAGTGGAAACAGATGTACGACGAGATCTGGCGCATCGAACGGGATTTCTTCTACGACCCTCATCATCACGGCGTGAATTTGCAGGCCCTCGCGAAAGAATATGAGCCTTATCTCGATCGCATCGCCACGCGCGACGATTTAAATTATCTGTTCCAGCAAATGCTCAGCGAAATCAATGTGGGCCACATGTTTGTCGGCGGCGGCGACGTCCCTGAAGTGCAGCCGCTACAAGTGGGCCTGCTCGGCGCGGATTACAGCGTGGAAAATGGCCGTTACCGTTTTACACGGGTGTACAACGGAGAGAACTGGAATCCGCAACTCCATGCGCCGCTGACGCAGCCCGGCGTTAATGTGGTCGCCGGCGAATATCTTCTGGCCGTAAATGGCCGCGAAGTTCGCGCGGAGGAAGACGTCTACAGTTATTTTCAGGAAACCGCCGGCAAACAGACTGTCTTAAAAGTTGGACCGCATCCCGACGGCTCCGGCTCGCGCGAAGTAACCGTCGTTCCGGTGCCGGACGAAACCGCTTTGCGCAATCGCGCCTGGATGGAAGACAATCTGCGCAAAGTAACCGAGCTGAGCGGCGGCAAACTTGCCTACGTCTACCTTCCCAACACCGGCGCAGGCGGTTTCACCAACTTCAATCGCTATTACTTCGCGCAACTCGGCAAGCAGGGCGCCGTGATTGACGAGCGTTTCAACTCCGGAGGCCAGGCCGCTGATTACATCATTCAGTACATGCAGCGGAAAATTTGGAATTACTGGACGGCGCGCGAAGGCGGCGACTATTCCACGCCGCTCAGCGGTATTTACGGTCCCAAGGTCATGATCACCAATGAATTTGCAGGGTCCGGCGGCGACGCGCTGCCCTGGTATTTTCGTCACGTGGGTCTTGGCCCGCTCATCGGCAAACGCACGTGGGGCGGCCTGGTGGGCATCGGCGGATATCCCAGCCTGCTCGACAGCGGATTCGTCACCGCTCCTCGCTTCGCTTTTTTCACCACCGAAGGAAATTGGGAAGTGGAAAATCACGGCGTGGCGCCCGATATAGATATTGAGATGGAACCCGCGGCCTGGCGGCAAGGCCATGACACCCAGCTCGAAAAATCCATCGAAGTGGCCATGCAGGAGCTCGCGAAGAATCCGCCACAGCCGATCAAGCACCCGGCCTACCCGGATTATTCCAAGTACTCCACCGCGCACTAGCACGCGGACATGTGCGAATTGATTGGCGCGCTGTGCGGAGCCATTCCGGGCGGCGCGCCATCAACGCAGCAAATTCGGTTGCAGTCTATTCACCAACCCTTTAACGTATTGGCTCTTTACAACGTTCAGGAACGCCATCGTGAAAAAGAAAATTCGCGTCGCCCAATACGGCCTTGGCCCCATCGGCTCTTCCATCGTCCGCTTGATGCGCCAAAAAGATTCGCTGGAAATCGTCGGCGCGATTGACAAAGACCCGGCGAAAGCTGGACGCGATCTGGGAGAGGTAGTGGGCGCCGCCGATGCGCCGTGGGGCGTGCCGGTTTCCGCGGACGCCAAGACCGTGCTCGAAAAGCCTCTGGATGTAATCGTCCACTCCACTTCTTCCTACCTCACCAGCGTGATGGAGCAGCTTCTCGAATGTATCGCCGCGGGCTGCTGCATCGTTTCCACGTGCGAGGAGCTGGCTTATCCCTTCCGCAAACATCCCGAGCTTTCGCAAAAACTGGACGCGGCCGCAAAAGAAGAAGGCGTAGCGCTGGTCGGCACCGGCGTGAACCCCGGCTTCGTGATGGACAAGCTCGCGCTCACCCTTAGCGCTGTGGCGCAGCGTATCGATTGGCTCAGCGCTGTGCGCATCGTGGATGCTTCCAAGCGCCGGCTGCCGCTGCAGAAAAAAATCGGCGCGGGTATGACGCCGGAAGAATTTCGCGCGCAGGTCGCTGCGGGCGTCATCAAACATCACGGCCTGCCGGAATCCATCGCCATGGTGGCTGACGGCCTGGGATTTGCTCTGGACGATATTTCCGAAACCATCGAGCCGGTAATCGCTGAGGAAATTATCAAAACTGAATTTCTGGAAGTAGCGCCGGGACAGGTCGCCGGTGTGCATCAAATCGCGCGCGGTGTTTCCAGCGGCAAGGAAAAAATCTTCATGGAGCTGAAGATGTACGTCGGAGCGCGCCATCCTGCAGACACCGTGGTGCTAAAAGGCGAGCCGCATCTCACGCTTACGATTCCCGGCGGCACGCACGGAGACGTCGCCACCGCCGCGGTCGTTGTCAACTCCATCCCTGCGATTCTGGCTGCCAACGCCGGCCTGCGCACTTCGCGCGACCTGCCCCTCACCTTTTTCCCGGCGAACGCCAAACCGTAGTCTTAGGATGCGGTCTTGCTCCAGAAACGCGCCACGGCTGAGTAGTCCGGATCATCTTTCGACGCATCTTTCACCGCGCTGTACGTGCCATAGGCGGCCGCAGCAGCGGGCAGCGTGACTCCCTGCTGCCGCGCCAACTCCAGCGCCAGCCGCATATCCTTGTGCATCAGCCGCAGCGGAAAACTCGCCACAAATTCGTTTTTCAGCATCAGCGGAGCTTTCACATCGAGCACCCCCGCGCGCGCCATGCTCGATTGCATCACCTCCACCAGCTTCTCGCCCTCGACGCCCCCCGACGTCGCCAGCGCCAGCGCTTCCGCCAACGCCTCCACCTCCAGCGCCAAAATCAGATTCATCGCCAGCTTCACGGTCTGCCCCGCGCCATTGGGCCCCAGCAGGAAAAATTTCTTCCCGAGCACTTCCAGCACAGGCTTCGCGCGCTCCAGCACGTCCGCTTTTCCGCCAATCATGAATACCAGCTCGCCTTTTTTCGCGCCCCAGTCGCCGCCGGTTACCGGCGCGTCCAGAAAATCCACGCCACGCTCGGCGCACGCCGCGGCCGCACGCCGCGCCAGCTCCGGAGAAATCGTGCTCGAATCCATGTAGATGCTGCCGCGCCGCAATCCACCCAGCGCGCCTTGCGCGCCCCACACGACTTCCTCCAGCGCGGGCGGATCGCTCACGATGCTGATCAGCATGTCCGCGGCCGCCGCGGCCTCCCGCGGATTCGCCGCGAGCTTCGCGCCCTCGCTCACCAGTTCTTCCGCTCGCGCCGCCGTGCGATTCCACACCACTAGCGGGAATCCCGCCTTCAGCAGATTGCGCCCCATCGGCTTTCCCATCAGTCCCAGACCAATCAAACCAACCGTCGGTTTCATCACTCGCCTCCCGATTCAACACAAAAATATACCTGCGCGAGGCGGCAAATGCGAATCAATGGCGTGATTTCATTCTGCTGTGATGGAGTACACCGCGACCGGAGGGAACCTCAGCTGTAGGGATGCTATTTTTTCTTGGTAGTCTTAGGCACGGCCCGAGGATGGGCGGCGTCGTCGCGAAATTCCAGCACTCGAATTATGTACGAATAGGGGATCTCCACGCGCATGGTTTTATCTTTTCCGCCCGACGAAAACCGCTCTTGCAGAAAAATTGCTTTGCCCGTATCGGACACCAGCGTCCCGACCGTGGTGAGCTGCATATCGCCCGCGCGATAGTGCGCTTCCACACGCTTTCCCAGAAAAGCGGTATACCGTGCCATCCCACCCCAGTCAGTCGAATGCGGATTTCAGCTTTCGCGCTGCCTGGGCAGTATATATAACTGAATAAATAAATCAGCAATTGTTATCAATGAGGTACTTTATGTGTAACCGCTTCGCTGGGAGGTGCGGGATCGACGGTTCGTAATTCCAAATTTGCCGCAAGCATCAGCGTCAACGCTGCCGCCGCGCTCGCCACCAAATAGCTGAGGAACACCGGCCACACCCAGCCTAGCGCTCCCGGATGGTCCGCGAATCGCAGCGTTGCGATCCACCACCCAATCGTTCCGGCAGCCAGCCCCACGAATGCCGCCAGGTTTCGGCTCAGTTCTGAGATTCCCAACGGATGCTGGCAGCTCGCGCAAACCAGATCATACGAATCCGCGGCAACTATTCCGGCCGGCATCACCGCGCCGCAATTGGGACATTGTCTCGCTGCCATGTTTCACCTCCGAAAAATCAACGAGCGTCTTCTGCAAGATCCTCGATGAGCGAAAATTCCACGCGATGACGGAAAGGATCGATCCGCTCGGCACGCACGCGCACGCGATCTCCCAAGCGAAAGCTCCGCCGCGCTCCGCCTCGGCGTGACCCGCGAGACGGTTCGCAAACAATCGAATGGTCGCGGTCATGATAAGCGCATCGCTGACCTGTAAATTCTTCCAGCCGGTCGATGCTCACCAATCCTTCCACGAAAATTTCCACCAGCTCCACAAAAAAACCGAACTTCTGCACGGAAATAATCAGCGCCGTATATTCCTCGCCCAGATGACTTTCCATGAACTGCGCCGTCTTCCATTCCATCAGTTCACGCTCCGCCGCATCGGCGCGACGTTCGGCCTCCGAGCTTTCCGCGGCGATATCCTGCAATTCCGCACGGCGATAGGGCCCCAGCACCGCTACCGTTTCCTCTTTCCCGGCGCGGACGTTCGGCACGCTCGCACGCAGCGGTGGCACATCCGGATTTTCCAGCGCCCATTTCAGCGCGCGGTGCACGATCAAATCCGGATAGCGCCTGATCGGCGACGTGAAATGCGTGTATTCCTTCGTTGCGAGCGCAAAATGTCCCAGCACGTCCACGGCATAGCGCGCCTGCTTCAACGAACGCAGCATCAGGTAGGAAAGTATTCGCTCTTCCGGCTTACCTGCGATTTTTTCCGTCAGCCGCTGGTAATGCTGCGGACGTATGTCCACTTCCTCCGCCGCCGGCATGGTTACGCTCATCGGCCGCATGCGTCCGTGCCCGCCTCGTCCGGCTCCGCGTCCTTCGCGTGCTTGTGGACGCGTGCGCCCATGCCGTACCGTCACGCGCCGCTCCGCCAGATCTTCCACCCCTAGCGAATATCCAAACGCGTGCGCCAGCTCCTCGAACTCCAGCACTTTCTTCGGATCCGGTTTCTCGTGTACGCGATGCAGCGAAGCCACGCCGCGCTTCTCCAGATATTCCGCCACGGCTTCGTTCGCAGCCAGCATGAACTCCTCAATCAACCGATGCGCGATGTTCCGTTCGCTGCGCACGATGCTGAGCATGCGTCCTTCGGGGTCAAACTCGATCACCGCCTCCGGCAAATCGAAATCAATCGAGCCCCGCGCGCCCCGGCGCTTGTTCAGCAGCAACGCCAGCTCCTTCATTTTCAGAAATTCGCTTACCAGCGGTGCGTAGCGCTGCGTCATTTCCGCATCGCCTTCGATCACTTTGTTGACGTTGGTGTACGTCATCCGCTCCGCCGAACGGATTACCCCCTGAAAGAATTCCGCGCGCAACAGCTTTGCCGCTCCGTCCAGCTCCATCACCACGCTCATCACCAGCCGGTCCACTTTCGGATTCAGCGAGCAAATCCCGTTGGAAAGTTCCTCCGGCAGCATGGGTACGGCGCGATTGGGAAAATAAACCGACGTGCCGCGCAGCCGCGCCTCGCGATCCAGTCCCGACCCGCGCTCGACGTAATGCGCCACATCTGCAATATGTACCTGCAATTCGTAGTTGCCGTTCGGCAGCGCCACCACGTGAACCGCATCATCGAAATCCCGCGCCGTTTCGCCGTCAATCGTCACAATCGGCAAATGCCGGAAATCGCGGCGGCCTGCCAGGTCGCTCTCCGCCACTATCGATTGTGTGGCTCGCGCTTCGCGTTGCACTTCGTCAGGAAAAATATTCGGCAGATGATGCTTGCGAATAATGATCTCGACGTCCACGCCGATGTCGCCGGGCCGCCCCAGAATTTCAATCACGCGTCCCGCCGGAGCCAGGCCGCCCTTGGGAAAACGCGTGAGCTCCACATTTACCACCGCGCCATCCAGCTCCGCATATCTTGTTCTGCTGTTCGCGGCAGCAGCACTGCCGCCCGCAGCGTCACGCGCTTTTTCCTGCAGCGCAGGCGTCAGCTCCGCGCCCGGCGGAATGATCACTTCGTGCAGAATGCGCACATCGTAAGGCAGCACCACATTTCCATGCGGCCCGTAGCGGAACAATCCCACGATCGTCGGATGCTCGCGCGCCACAATCTGCACCACGCGGCCTTCCGCTCGCCCATCGGCGCGCCGCCGCTCGATGCGTGCCAGCACGCGATCGCCGTGCATCGCATCACCCAGCCCGTCACGCCCGATGAATAAATCTCCCTCGACGCGCGGCATCGGCACATCCGGTACCAGAAAAGCGTAACCATCGCGGTGCGCCACGATGCGGCCTGACACCAGATTCGGATCTCGCCCGCGCCCCGATGGAATATTTGGCGTGACCGCTGATGCGGCAGTGACTGGCCCGTGTTCAAGCGACGCGCTCGCCGCGGCCGCGTTCGCAGTGCTGACGCGTTTTGCCGCCGCGGCCTGACCAGCTGCTTCCTTCTTCGCGTGCTTGGTCCCCGCCAACCGGAATCTGCCCCCCTGCGTTTCTTCCACTTCGCCATGCTTCTTCAGCTTCTGCAGCACGCGCGGCAAAAAGCGCCGCCCGCGATGCTTCAAGCCCATGCCGTGCGCGATATGCCGGACGCTCGCAGGCTGCGAAAGAGTCGCAAGGTGCGCGAGCACCAGGTCCGGAGTGACTTCGTCCGCGATGGTCGCTTCTCGTGGTTCGTCGGAATGGCGTTGGCTAGGTGTCATACGGTCCCGCACAGGCTAACGGATTTGCACGCGCGTGGCAAAACTTGCTTTCCCTTCGCGGCGTGGTTTTTCAGCAGCGAGGCTTGTCAAGGTTGGTTAAGGTCGCCTTCGTTAAGATCCAGCACCGCGATCTTGCCATCGGGTTCGCGCTCCAGCGCTGGAGCGTAGGGGCCCAATTCCTCGCGCCGCCACCAATTTCCCGTCGCGCGCTTCGTCTGCATGTCCGTAAACCAGTACTGATATTTGATCGCGCGCACCTCTCGCGGAGGCGCATCTGCAAATGGATTGCTGGCAAATAGCGCCAGCACATCCGGTTCATTTTTCAGCAGCCGCTCTTCCGTCCATATCACAAAGCGCGATTGTTGCCACACTCCCAGCGACGCGAACCACAAGTTCCATTCGAAACGCGGCTGGTACGGCGCATAAATTCCCGGCGCTTTATCAAGCGCTTGCGGCTTGTAGCGGAATGGATAAGTGAGCCACGTCTTGCCGTCCAGCGTGCCCTGAAATTCGATCTCGTAACGCTCGTGGGTCATCCTCGCGAACAGGCCATAAGTATCTGTGACGCGAAATGGCTCCAGCGCCCGCACCGGCGCTACCGGTAGCGGCAGCCCGGGTACAAACATCCACAGCAGCTGCGCCGTGGTGGAATAGAAAACCAGTCCCAGGCACGCGCCGGCGAACAACCTGCGCAACGGCGTGAATCTTTCGCGCCATTCCGCACGAGCGCTCGGGCGTTCTGAAGTGCGCGCTGCAACTGTTGACGCACTCGCCGTGGTCGTCACGCTTTTCCCGTGAATGAATTCGCGGAATCGCGGCGGCAGAACCCATTCCAGAAAGCGGTCGTCCAGCAACAGCACCCCCAGCAGCAGCACCAGGTAATTCAGAAACGTATAATTCGCCGTCGCGATAATCGAAATTTCGAACGGCGTCACGATAAAAAAGCAAACGATGCGAAATTTCCTCGGCAGAAAAAGCATCCACACGATGAGCAATTCCGTCAGCAGAGTGTAAAAAGTCGCCGACGCGTGAAACCAGTGCGGCAAGTGCTGCACGTACCAGCCAATCCACGTAGGCAGCGGGCCGTTCTGGTAGTAATCGTCCATCGCCGTGAATTGCCGCCATGCCAGGTCGCCACTTCCGATTTTCGCCACGCCCGATTCGAAATAAATGCGAAACCATTCCCATTGCAGCAGGAACAGGCTCGCGCGCGAAGGCGGATTATCCTCTCCGAGCCCCGGCCGCAAGCCTGCGGGCGCGAAAAATAACGCGATGAATCCCGCCTCCAGCAACATGCCGTCTGACTGATACCCTGAAAATTCCCGCGCCACGCTCACGAACGAGACAAAGCAGAGGAAACAAAGCAGCAGCGACGCGCGCGGCCACAAGTTCAGCGTCACCAGCACGGAGGCAATCAGCCCCACCCAACACAGCGTCATCAGCGCGCCATTGCTCGCGCCGAACCAGAGCAGAGTCGGCACGGTCCAGTAACTCTGCGCGTGCAGAGCGGCGTTTACCGCCTGCAGATAATCCGCTGCCGGCAGGATTCCATTCGGTCCGATGAGCCCTTTGATCTGAAACAGCAGGGAATAGAACGCAGAAAAATAGATCACCCCCAGCGCGCGCAGAAAAATCCAGCGCGGCCACAGATGCCCCGGCCGCTTTTCGGTGATCGGCTCCGGTCCGAGCAGCCAATTCACCACGCGCTGAAATAATCCTTCTTCCATGGCCTGCGATTATACGGCGAAAGGTTGCAACACTCGCGAAAGTTCCGAGTCCTGGTGGAAGGAAACGCCCGCGCCGCCTTATTCGCTTCATTGCCCGCAATCACGGCTGCAGCTAGTAAAGCGAGCCAGGCGCCGAGACCTACTTTTGCTGTTTCATGTTAGGATTTTGCGCCTGAACGATTTCCCCGCAGTTCGAGAGGTCAGAAGATTTTGACGTTGGTCGCATACGTGTTCCTGGCCCTCGCCGCTATCCCCTTCATCTACTATCTGCTCTCTCTCTACTGCACGGTGCGATATTTCCAGACGTCGGCTGGCGACCTCGCTCCGAATACGGACTTCACGCCGCCTATCAGCTGCCTGAAGCCGGTCAAAGGTCTGGACGTAGAAGCCTACGACAACTACGCCAGCTTCTGCCGCCAGGATTATCCAGATTACGAAATAGTTTTTTGCGTGGATCCCGGCGATCCCACGCTCCCCGTTCTGGAAAAACTGATCCGCGATTTTCCGCAGCGCCGCATCCGCGTGCTCTTTGGTTCCGGCCGGGATGCAGTGAACGACAAGGTGGCGCGGCTGACGCGCCTGGTCGCCGAAGCGCAGCACGATTTCTTCGTCATCACCGATAGCGACGTGCGCGTGCAGCAGGATTATCTGCGCGCTGTTATCGGGCCTTTCCGCGATCCGCACGTGGGCGCAGCCACTTGCCTTTACGTTTCCACCGCAGAAAAAAATCTTACCGAGAGACTGCAATCCATCGGCATGATCTCCGACTTCTTCGCCGGCGTGATGGTTGCCTGGCAGCTCGACGGCATCACGTTTACCTTCGGACAAACCATCGTCACCACCCGCAAAGCGAATGCAGGCTTCGGCGGCTACCAGACGATTGAAGACCGCCCCGCCGACGATGTGTACGCCGGGCGCTTAGTCGCCGAGCAGGGCTATGAAGTAAAACTTCTGCCGTACGTGGTGCACTCCGTCGCGGATTTCGATTCGCTCCGTGAATTTGTTTACAAACGCCTGCGCTGGATGACGGTCATGCGCCTGATGCGCCCATGGGGCCACCTGGGCCTGATCTTCACATGGGGATTGCCGTGGTCGCTCGTCGCCATCGCGATTCATCCCTCGCTGACAGTGGCCGCCGCGTATCTCGGCACGTATTTATTCCTGCGCATCCTTATGACTTGGCTCATTGGCATGTGGGGAATGAAGCAGGCCGGCCTGTGGAAGAAAATGCCGCTGATTCCGCTGTGGGACGCGATCGCTTTCGCGATCTGGCTCGCCAGTTTCGCGTGCCACACCATCCGCTGGCGCGGCATCAATTATTACCTGCGCGAAGGCAAACTCACCGCCGTCACGCCCGGCAACGCGCCGAACGTTACGCATTGAAATCTTCGAGCCACGAACCAATCGTGATTTCTGATTCCGCATAAAATCGAGTAAAATAAATTGCATACCATGACAATAAATTTGCATCTATTTACAGTGATTTCGCCGCACGATTGCGCCCTCTTGGCTGGATGTTCTTTTTCCTCCGCGGCTTTCCGGTTTTGCACCGCATGACGTCTTCCACCGGCTTGCACCTGAAAACATTCGTCCTGATTCTGTTAATGATCCTCTTCGGTCCCTTGGGCAATATTTTTCTCAGTAAGGGCATGAAAAGCATCGGCGCCATTTCGCTGCATTCGCCCGCGGACTTGCTCCACGTCGGCTTTCAGATTGTCCAGTCTCCTTTCATCTGGCTCGGCGTGCTGCTTTTGATGCTGTTCTTCGTATCCTATATGCTGGTGCTGTCCTGGGCCGATTACAGTTTCGTTCAACCGGCCGGATCTATCGCTTACGGTGTGGTGGCTCTGCTGGGGCACTTTATTTTGAAGGAACCGATTACGGCAACTCGTTGGGCCGGCGTTTGCGTCATATGTTTGGGCGTGTTGATCGTGGGGCACACCTCGCCGCGCACTACGGAGCACAAATAATGCGTTGGGAAACAGTATTACTGCTGCTCATCGTCGTGGCTGGCACTTCGGGCGAACTCTGCGTCACACGCGCGATGAAAACCATCGGCGAAGTGCACGATTTCCGCCCCAGCTCGCTATTGCGCGTTCTGGTTCGCGCTGTTCAAGTGCCCTGGATGTGGCTGGGGATCGGGCTGATGGCCGTGGCCTTTTTCTCTTTGCTGGGAGCACTGTCGCTAGAAAACGTCAGCTTCGTCGTGCCCGTCACTGCCTTGAGCTACGCCGCCGGAACTCTGGGAGGCCAGCTCTTTCTCGGGGAGCGCGTCTCACGCCGGCGCTGGCTTGGCGTTCTGCTTGTCTGCATCGGAGTCACTCTCGTTTTTCTCGGCAGGAAATAGCGGCTCCCTCCGCAACGTCCGCGCCAATCGCGCAACACCGCCGCCGCATCTATATTCTGGACGGTGCGCTAAACTGTCGTTACGATTGACGGAACCCACACGCTGAGGGGTATTGGAATTTGTGCGGTATTGCTGGTTTTACACATAAAAATTGGTCGCCCGATCCAGACCGCATCCGGCGCGCCGCGGCGACGCTCGTTCATCGCGGCCCGGACCAG
The DNA here is from genome assembly GCA_963748395.1 of uncultured Acidobacteriota bacterium. Classification (GTDB taxonomy): domain Bacteria; phylum Acidobacteriota; class Terriglobia; order Acidiferrales; family UBA7541; genus Palsa-295. The sequence goes on from CAVVIP010000005.1 coordinate 195,317, forward strand.
CAAGGCGTCTTCCGATCCGAAATTTGCTCCTTGGGCGCCGCGCGCCTGAAAATTATTGACCTGGAAGGCGGCGACCAGCCAATCTTCTCGCAGAATGGCGATGCCGTGATCGTCTTCAACGGCGAAATTTACAATCACTTGGAATTGCGCGCCGAGCTGGAATCGCTTGGTCATCGTTTCGTTTCTCATTCCGACACCGAAACCGTGCTGCACGCGTTTCTCGAATGGGACACGCAATGTTTCTCCCGCCTGCGCGGCATGTTCGCGATCGCTCTGTGGACAGAATCCTCTCGCCGCCTGGTGCTCGCCCGCGATCGCATGGGCATCAAACCGCTCTATATCGCACATTTCGGCCAGGATCTTTTATTTGGCTCGGAGCTGAAAGCGCTTTTCATTCATCCGGAACTCGCACGCCGCTTGAGCCTCGCCGGCCTCGATTGCTACCTCTCGCTGAACTTCGTCCCGTGCCCCTGGACGCTGGTGGACGGAATCGAAAAACTCGCGCCCGGAAACTGGCTGGAATGGCGCGACGGAAAAATCCGCTCGGAAACCTATTGGCAATTGCCGTTCGAAAATCCGCGCAACTGGACTCTCGATTCCGCGAAAGAGCAGCTCGATTCGCTGCTCCAGCAATCCACGCGTGAGCACTTACTTTCCGACGTGCCTCTGGGCGTGTGGCTCAGCGGCGGCGTGGATTCCTCCACCATCCTGCACTACGCCGCGCAAGCCTCCAGCTCGCGCCTGAAAACTTTCTCTATTTCTTTTCGCGGCCGCAGTTTCGATGAAAGTTCTTACATCCGCCAGGTCGTGGACCACTACCAGACCGAGCACGAGGAATTGGATCTCACGCCGGACGCCGATCTCGCCGGTGCCATCGCCGAATTCGCTTACTACTCGGACGAACCTACCGCGGACGCCGGCGCCCTGCCCGTCTGGTTCCTTTCCAAAATGTGCAAACGCAGCACCACCGTTGCGCTCAGTGGTGAAGGCGCAGACGAATTGTTCGGCGGCTACCTCACCTATCGCGCCAACGTGCTCGCGCGCCGCATTCGCCACCTGCCGGCACCCGCGGTGCGGCTCGCGCTCCAAGCCATCAGCCTCTGGCCCGTTTCCGACGACAAGATCAGTCTTGAATTCAAAGTAAAACGCTTCCTCGAAGGCAGCACCATGTCACCGGAGCGCGGGCACGTTTTCTGGAACGGCACGTTCTCCGATGCCGGGAAGCGCTCCTTGCTGCAATCTCCACTGCCCCACGCGCTTGACGGAATCCTCGGCCAGCTGCGCGAAAAATCCACCTCCGCGGATCCGTACGCGCCCTTCCTCTGGTTCGATCAAAAATATTTTCTTGCGGACGACATCCTCACCAAAGTAGATCGTATGAGCATGGCTCATTCCGTGGAGGTCCGCCCTCCGTTCCTGGATCATCGCATCGTGGAATTTGCCGCCACCTTGCCGTCGTCCCTGAAAATTCAGGGCTCGCGACAGAAGCTCATTCTCAAAGAGCTGATGCGAAACAAACTGCCGCAGGCAGTGCTCACGCGCAAGAAAGTCGGTTTCGATATTCCCGCGCATCAATGGTTGCGCGGCCCGCTGCGCGACTTGCTGATGGACACCGTGAACGCCGGCCTCGCGCAGAATCCCGGCTTATTTCAGCCGAAGGTTGTGCAATCGCTTTTGCAAGCCCACATGGACAGGCGCGCTAATCTGGGATATCACCTGTGGGGCTTGATGATTCTTTTCCTATGGATGAAAGAATGGCGGATTCAAGCAATGCCCTCTCCGGCCAGCCATTATTCGGCCCCGGAAAGAACTGGTATCTCTACCTAGTTGTCTTACTTTTCGCCGCTGCGATATATGTGGGTTGCATCGTGTCTCCGCCGTCTCTGATGGACGACGTGGACTCCGTGCAAGCTCAAATCTCTCGCAACATGCTCGTTTCCGGCGATTGGGTAACGGCGCGCCTCGACGGCATCCCGTACCTCGAAAAGCCTCCGCTCATCTATTGGACCATCGCGCTTTCCTACAAAATTTTCGGTGTGCACGATTGGTCCGCGCGCATTCCCATTGTGCTTTCCGTGCTGGCTCTTTGCTGGGTCACGGCGGCTTTTGGCGTCTGGGCTTTCGGCAAACGCGCGGGATTCTATGCGGGCTTATGTGTGGGCACTTGCGTCGGCCTGTTTCTCTTCACGCGCATTCTGATTCCTGATGTCACGCTCACGTTCACCACCGCTCTGGCCATGTGGGCGTTTCTGCGCGCCATTGATGAAGAAGAACCTCACCCGCGCTTCTGGGCGTTTTTATTCGCCGCGAATCTGGGCGCCGGCCTGCTGCTGAAAAGTTTGATCGCCGTTGTTTTTCCGGTCGGCGCCGCGATCGTCTATCTTCTGCTTACGCGCCAGCTCTTTTCCTGGAAAATATGGAAAGGCCTCCATCCCATCAGCGGAGCGCTCGTTATTCTGCTTATCGCCGCTCCCTGGCACATCATCGCCACGCTGCGCAACCCGCCCTATTTTGCTTTTACCCTGCACAGCGGCCCCAATTCCTACCACGGCTTCTTGTGGTTTTTTTTCATCAACGAGCAGTTGCTTCGCTTCCTCAATCTTCGCTACCCGCGCGATTACAACACCGTCCCGCGCCTCTACTTCTGGCTTTTTCATTTGATCTGGTTGTTTCCCTGGAGCGTTTACCTCCCGGCCGTCTTCAAACTTTCCTTCAAACCAATTGACCGCGCCGGACGCACGCGTCTGTTCTCTCTCTGCTGGCTTGGCTTCATCCTGATCTTCTTCACGTTCTCCACTACCCAGGAATATTATTCGATGCCGTGTTACCCGGCGCTCGCCTTGCTCATTGGCTCCGCCATGGCGACCGAAAATGTTTGGGTGCGCCGCGGAACTCGCGCTCTCGCCGTAATAACCGCGTGCGCCGCGATCGCTGCATTCGCCATTTACTGGAACGTGCGCAGCCTGCCTGCTCCCGGTGACATTTCCTCCGCGTTGTCCAGCAATCCCAAAGCCTACAGCCTCTCGCTTGGACACATGCTGGATCTCACGCTTCCATCTTTTGCCTATCTGCGAGTTCCGCTGCTCCTCGCGGCGATCGCATTTTTTGTGGGCACGCTCGGAAACTTTCGCAGCACTGGTCTGCGTGCATTCCTTGCTTCCGCCCTGATGATGGTTCTGTTTTTCCACGCAGCGCGCATGGCTATGGTGGTCTTCGACCCCTATCTTTCCTCGCGGCCTCTGGCGGAGGCACTGCTGAAATCACCCGACGGCACTTTGATTACCGAGCGCCACTATTACCCGACCTCTTCCATCTACTTCTATACGAACCGCACTGGTTTGCTCTTGAATGGCCGTGTACAAAATCTCGAGTACGGCTCGAACGCGCCGGGCACCCCGGACGTCTTCCTCACCGACGCGCAATTCGCAAATCTGTGGATCACTCAGCCCAGATTCTATTTGGTCGCGCCCCAGACGAGCCTCCCTCGCATCGAGTCTCTCGTCGGGGGAGCAAATCTGAACATCGTCTCGCAAAGCGGCGGCAAGCTCCTGCTCACAAATCATCCGCTGCCCGGGAACGCCAATCTTCCTCCAATCTCTGCGCCCTTTGCGTTAAATCTTTATCCTTGACCGCTCGCCATCTACCGCCGAGAACGGTAAGATGTAAAGCTGTTTGGCCGCAGCATTTCATCGCTGCCTATAGCGCCTGCCAGCAACAAGCAGCAGCGCTCATATTCAATCGATCATTGGTACAGAACTCGGAGGACGTATGAAGATTGCGGTGCTGGGTGGTGACGGATATTGCGGTTGGGCCACGGCCCTCTACTTGTCCAAGCAGGGTCACGACGTGGCGATCGTGGACAACTTCGTCCGCCGCCAGTGGGATCATGAGCTGGGCGCACAAACCCTCACTCCCATCCGCCCGCTCTCCGACCGCCTAACCGCATGGCACCGCCTCACAGGCCGCACCATCGAATCCTACGTCGGCGACATCACCGACTACGAATTTCTCAGCAACGTAATCAAGAATTTCGAGCCCGAAGCCGTCGTCCATTTCGCCGAACAGCGCTCCGCTCCCTATTCGATGATTGACCGCGGCCATGCCGTTTACACGCAGGTGAACAACGTGGTCGGCACGCTGAATCTGGTTTTCGCCTTGCGCGAACTGCAGCCCGATTGCCACCTCATCAAACTCGGCACCATGGGCGAGTACGGCACGCCTAACATTGATATCGAAGAAGGCTACATCGCCATCGAACATAACGGCCGCAAGGACGTGCTGCCATTTCCCAAGCAGCCCGGCTCGTTCTATCACCTCTCGAAGGTGCACGACAGCCACAACATCATGTTCGCCTGCAAAATCTGGGGCTTGCGCGCAACGGATCTGAATCAGGGCGTGGTGTACGGCACCATCACCGACGAAGTCGCGCTCGATGAAGCGCTCATTAATCGCTTCGATTACGATGAAGTTTTCGGCACCGTGCTCAATCGCTTCTGCGTCGAAGCGGTCATCGGGCATCCGCTCACCGTGTATGGCAAGGGCGGACAGCGACGGGGCTTCCTGGATATTCGCGACACCGTGCGCTGCATCGAGATCGCCTGCCAGAACCCCGCCGCGCGCCACGAGTGCCGCGTCTACAATCAGTTCACCGAAAGTTTTTCGATCATGGATATCGCCGGAATCGTGCAGGCCGCCGCCAAGAAAATTAACCTGACCGTCGAAATCAGCCACCTGCCCGACCCGCGCGTCGAATCCGAAGACCACTATTACAACGCCAAGCACTCCAAGCTGATTGACCTGGGCCTGCAGCCGCACCTGCTTTCGGACACCATGCTCGATTCGCTACTGAAAGTCGCCGTGAAATACCGCGACCGCATTGACGCCTCGCTCATCCTCCCCAGCGTCAACTGGCGCAACGCCCGCAACAATTACCGCGAGCGCACCAAATCCTCCGCCAGCGCAAAGCCGGCGGGATCGCAGCTGAAAAAAGTGGGAGTTTCTTCCGACTAGCTCAACTCTCTGGCGAGAGCCAAATTCGGAAATCCAATATCGCGGAATTCTGCTTGTTTGTATGGTGCCCGAGAGAGGACTCGAACCTCCACTCCCTTGCGAGAACTAGCTCCTGAAGCTAGCGCGTCTGCCAATTCCGCCACTCGGGCCATTCTGGTGTGTGGCAAAACAAAACTACGAGGCACATCCATATTGACCCGTGACCCGCAGTTTGTCAACGCAGCACACCAGCATCTGGAACCCTTGACCCGCCACTACGATCGCACTACATTGAATCGCTGGGCTCGCGGCGAAGAGGAGACGAAACCATGGCCACCACCCGCGCGATGTTAGAACGCCGCCGCTCGTCGCGCGTCTTCATACGCATCCCGGTGCAACTCTTCAGCAACGGCCTGGATGGCGAACCGCTCGTTACGCTCGCCGAAGCCATCGCCGTAAGCCGCTGTGGCGCGCTGGTTCGCGCTGCACTGGAACCCGGCCTGGGCTCCCGCATCGAAGTTCTGAACGGAATATCACAGGAAACACAGGAATTTCGCGTGATCCGCGTCAGCAACACTAAAGATCCCGGCGTCTTCGAACTCGGCCTGGAGATGCTCTATCCCGCCCGCAAGTTTTGGGGCATTCAATTCCCCGACGATCGCGTTCCTGCTTGAAACCAGCGCCATTCGGGGTGCATAATCCCCCCATTCCAGCTCAGAACTCGGGCCTGCACGGCCGTCTGCATTCGGGCACCCTTCGCGGCCAGTAGGCGGGAGGCACCCATGGAAGCGATTCACGGCGCACTTTTGGGGATCTTGGTTCTTTGGGGAGCGGTAACTGCCGTTCTCGTCGGTCTTCTCGCCTATCGCGGCACCCTCGAAATTCGCGAGGACGATCAGATTTTTCTGGGTCACGCGGGCGATTCCATGGCCAACGAGCAGCGCGAAATTGTGGCGCGCATTGACAAGTTGTCCAAGCCCATCAAGCTCCTCATGATTATGTCCATCGTCTTGCTGCTGGTCGCTCTGGGCGTATTTCTCTGGGAGGGCTTCAAGAATTTCTGAATCGTCCGACAGGACGATTCATCCTGAGATCCGGCAGTGCCGGTTCGAAGAGTTGGATCCAAACCGCGATGCGCCAAGAAATTGGCTAGCGCTGACTCGAGAGATTAGTCCACCTGCCTTTCAGCCGCGCGCCTTCATCACGTCTCGCGCAATCCGAAACCCATAATCGGCATATTGAAATTCAGGGGGTATGCTCGCGCGCGCCGCGCAACGCGACACCTTGATCTGGTGCCGCCACGATCCTCCGCGCGAACTTCGCCGCTGCCCCTGCTCCGGTCCGTGCGGATTGCGTTCCGGCGATGCGCGATAATATTCCGCCGCGAACCAGTCCGCGCACCACTCATGCACGTTCGCTCCGATGTCGCAAAGCCCGTACGCGTTCCGTTCCGCCTGCCCCACCGGCTCGGGTCCGTTCTTCCATCGCGCTGAATAATTCTGGAGGTGCTCCGGCGGCTCGTCGCCCCACGGAAATTGTTTTTGCTCGGCGCCGCCGCGTGCCGCGCGCTCCCACTCCGCCTCTGTGGGCAAACGGTAACGCCGCCCGGTCGCCGCGCTAAGCCACTCGCAGTAAGCTGCCGCATCAAACCACGAAGGCGCCACCACAGGCTGCTCCGGGTGCGAAAAATTGGCATCCTGCCAATGCAGCGGCGCACGATGATTCGTCGCCGTCAGAAATTTCGCGTACTCGGCGTTCGTCACCTGGAATTCCGCCAGTTCAAACGCATCCACCCACACGCGATGCACCGGCTGCTCGTTCTCCTGGCCGGCGTCGCTTCCCATCAAAAACCAACCCAGGGGAATCGCCACCATCCGTGGCTCGCTCACGCCAACGCGCGCGCTCGAATCAGTCGCGTCGCTCACTCGTCCACCCGCAGCCGCGCTCACGCGTTCAATCCAGTCCCGCCGCATGTCGAGTCTGGCTCAACAGATTCACGAACAACCGGTAAGCCCCCGGCACACCCGCCGGCAATTCCCGAAAAAACGAAAGCCCCGTATAGATGTACAAACCCTTGCCGTAGCGCGCGTAAACCAGCGACCCGTTGGTCTCCGCCTCGCCCGGATCCGTCAGTCCCAACACCGGCGTGTATTTCGAATCGAACGTGCCCCAAAAATAAAGTCCGCGCTCCTGCACCCATCCTTGAAAATCCGCCATCGTGATCTTGTTCGGCGAATTCAGCAGCGCATCCTCCGGCGCCAGAAATCGCACCGGCGAATTTGCATCCGTCACCCGCGAGGTTTCTCCCGGCATGGTGGCTTTGTACGGCGCCGGCAACTCCTGGTTCCACGCAAAATCGCGTTGATACTGCACCAGCAGCGTGCCGCCGCGCTTCACGTAGTCCAGCAGCCGCGCGTTGGCCCGCAGCAGGTCCGGTCGCAATTCGTACGCGCGTATCCCCACGGTAATCGCGTCGTACTTGCTCAAATCTCCGAACGCCAGGGCCACATCGTCCAGCATGTCCACGCGAATGCCGATCTGCTTCAGAATTTCCGGCAACGTATCGTTATCCGCGGCGATGTAACCGACGCGCAATCCTGCCGGCACGCTCAGGTTCAGCACGTGCACCGTGGCGTCCGCCGGCTCGCTCCAGTTTCGCGTCGGCAGCGTGGGAATCGGCTCCAGCGAAGTGCGGAAAGTTTCGTCGCCGATGCGCGCGTAAGGATGCAGCGTGTAAGCTCCCGCCGCGGTTTCCGCCGGAGCCGTCACTACAAACTGAATCAATTGATCGCCGGCCTTCGCGAATTCCAGCGGGCCGTGAACGTTCGGCGTCTGCGCCGTCCAGCCCTTCGGCGCGTCCAGTCCCACCGTCACTTTCGCAGCCGTCGTGCCGTGAGTAACGCACGCGCGCGAAAAGTTTCACCGGCATCGCCGCGCGTTTTTCCGGGGCCATCACCTGCTTCGGCTCCACGGTTAGCGTCACCGCCGGCACCAGCTCCAGCGAATACGTCTGTATCCCGGTCGTGGTGGCCTCTACCGAATTCACCGCACGTTCCATCGTGAACTGGTATCCCGCGACTTCCACCGGCAACGCCAGCCGCACGAGCGGCGGTGGAAACGGCAGAATCGCATCCGCGGGAGTCAGCGACCGCTTCGCTCCCGCAGGAATCGCCACCGTGAATTTCGCCGCGTCGTTCGCGTCGCCTGGCTCCTTCGCCGCTTCCTGCGTCACCTTCCATCCGCGGGGCGCCACAATGCTGCTCGCGTTCAGCGTCCATTTCGCGGGAACCGCCGGCGTCCCTGCAATCGAAACGTCCACTGAAAAATCTTCGCCGGCTACCAGCTCATGTCGGCTCGCTTGCGTCATCACTGGAATCGCGACGTCATCTGCCAGCGCCAGATCAATCCGCTTGCGCGCGCCGTCCAATTCCCACACCGCGGCCTTGGCGTCGCCGCCCGTCTGCTTCGCCAGTTGCTGGCGCAATCCCGAAATCTCTTTCGCTGCAGCCGCAAGCGAAGTTGCCGCAGCTTCGCGATCCTGCTCCAGCGCTGACCTTGCCGCCGAGCCCAATTCCTGCTCCGCGGCATTCAGCGCCGGAGCCATCGTCGCTTGCACGTCCGGAAATCGCGCAGCCAATGAAGTCAGCGGCTCTGCCAGTAGCTGCGCGTCGAATTTCCCCGTGTCACCCTTCTCATTTTCCGCCGCCAGAAATACCGGCCGCTGGAAAAACGCATTGCCGAAGAACGCCGGCGTGCCCTGCGATCGATGCTTCGCGTGCCCCTCCATCCCCATCTCGACGTACGTCTTTCCCCACAATGGCGACACCTTGTTCGCCGGCAATTCCACGGCGTTGGTGGCGTTGCCGTTGCGCGCTATGCGCGTTTCCAGAGTCACTTTCCACGGCGTCAGCCCTTCCACGATTTGCTCCGGAAACATTTTCGGATCAGCCGCCGCCCTCACCGCTTGCGGCGTCAAGATTCCGCTCTCCTGATGATGCCCGTGCCCGGAATGTGTTCCGCCCCACCCGTTGATCACCACGTCCGGCCGGTACGTGCGTATCACGCGCACCATATCTTCCAGCGCCAAATTTCCCCACACTTTGCTCGCCTGCTCCGGGCTCTTCAAATATCCCGTGTCCAGCGCCCGTGTGAAATATTGCTGCACGCCATAATATTTTCCCGCAGCCAGCAATTCTTCCGTGCGGACCACTCCCAGCTCTCCATCCTGCTCCGGGCCGATCGCGTTCTGCCCGCCCTGTCCGCGCGTAATCGTCAGCAGCGCCACATCCGCGTTCAATCCATGCGAAAGATACGCCAGCAGGCTGGACCATTCGTCGTCCGGATGCGCGGTGATAAATAGAATGCGCGTGCTCACTCGCGCTTTCTGAATCGCCTCCACAGTTTCCGGCAGCGACTGCGCGCCAATCGGCCGCCCCGCGCACGCAAATAAAAATGCGCTGCAACTGATTGCCGCCACGCTAAAAAATCTCCGCCCCATAATCCAATTCAAGTCCCGGCCTCCTCAAAGGGCCACTGCCGCAACATTCGCGCGCGCCCCATGTACACCAGAATACCTGCCACCATCGCCGCAAGCGAGGCCAGCATCGGCCTGCGTCCCGTGGAAATAAAAACGGCCAGCCATCCCACAATCGCCAGCAGCACCGGTACGGGATACAGCCACATGCGGAACGGCCAGTGTTCGGCTTTCCAGCGCCGGTGCAGCAGCATCAATCCCACGGCCTGGCCCACAAATTGGATGAGGCAGCGCATCGCCAGGATGGCGCGGATCACCGCGAACAGATCGAAAAACAAACAGACCAGCATGGACGTGGCGCCCAGCGCCAGCAGCGCCACATGTGGAAACCGTTTCGTGGGATGCACCTTCGCGAATACCGAGAAGAAATTTCCGTCCAACGCCGCCGCGTACGGCACACGCGAATATCCGAGAGTCGCCGAAAACACCGAACCGAATGCCAGCACCAGAATCAGCGCCGTCGCCAGCGTCGCCCAGTGCATCCCGAACGTCCGCTCCACAAACAAGCTCACCACAAAAGTCGAACGCGCCGCCTCCTGCCACGGCACCACGCTCAAAATGCTCGTCTGCATCAGAAAATACAGAATCGCAATTCCGAAAATCGAAATGAAGATCGCCCGCGGAATATTTTTCCCTGGCTCCTTCATCTCCCCGCCTAGATTGCACACATTGTAGTAGCCCAGATAGCTGTACACTGTCTGCACCGAGGCGTGCCCCAGCCCCGCGAAAAAAATCCACGAAAAACTCCAAGCTCCCGGAGGAAAGCTGAAAAGATTGCGCGCGTTAAAATGCGTAGCTCCACCGTATATCAGCCACAAAATCGTCCCCAGCACGATTACCCACAGCACCGTCGAAATCTTTCCGATCGCCGTGATCCGCCGGTACAGCAGCACCACCGCAATCGCGATCATCAGCACCGCGATCACCTTGTCGTAATTCAGCACCACCCACCTGGTGAAATCCGTATCCGTTGCCAGCCACGCCGTCAGTCCGGGAGTTTTCTTCATCAGATAAATCGAGTAATCCGCGAAGCCCAGCGCGCCCGAAGAAATGCTCAACGGCGCTTGAAATAGCGTTTGCCAGATAAATAGGAAGGACATCAGCCGGCCCAGCCGATTCGCTCCGTAAGACTCGCGCAGAAAAACGTAACTGCCACCCGCCTGCGGCATCGCCGCGCCCAATTCCGCCCACACGCACCCGTCCAGCACCGCCAGCAGCGCGCCCATCACCCACGCCAGAATGCACTGCGGCCCGCCCATCGCCCGCACGATGAACGGAATCACGATGAACGGCCCGATCCCCACCATGAACGTCATGTTCAATGACGTGGCTTCGATCAGCCCCAATCCGCGCTCGAGTTTTTCCGGCTCGCTCATCTAAATGGATTCACGCATTCTACGGCCCGCCAATTCCGTTCGCAGAAAAACGCAGGCCAGCATAACAAGAAAGCTTGGTGCGCCACCCCGAAAACTGTTCCACTCTGCGCTATCATCGACCGCAGCATCTCACCCATGCCAGACGCCCACACAGCCCTAGGCCTCGCGCTCACCGCCGTCACCGTCGCGCTCCTCCTGCTCGGTTATTTCCGCGCGCGCCGCCTCCGCCCATTCCCCGCGCACGGCTGGCTCGGATGGCTCGCCCTGCTCTGCGCCGAAGCATTGCTCTTCGCGCGCATCGAGCCAGTGGCCACTTATTTCACGCCAATCGCCTGGAGTTCCTACATCCTCATTGCCGATGCTGCCGTTCTGGCCCTCACCAATCGCTCGCGCCTCAACGATGCGCCCATCGTCGTCGCGCGCCTGGCGCTGCTCTCAATTCCGCTGTGGCTGATCTTCGAGGCCTACAATCTCAGGCTGCAAAATTGGACGTATGTGGGAGTGCCGCACGCGTGGCCTGTCGCTCTGCTCGGTTATGCCTGGTCGTTCGCCACCATTACGCCTGCCGTGTTCGAAACTTCCGACCTGGTTCAGGCCGTGCTCCCCGCGCCGCCGGCCATCACATTGCCCGAGCCCGAACCCACGCTGGAATCGCGGAAAATCTCTCGCCGAGCCGAAGTCGTCCTGATGCTTTCCGGCCTGGCCTGCTTACTCATTCCGCTGCTGGTGCCGCGTCATCTCGCCGCTTATCTTTTCGCGTTCGTCTGGATCGGATTTCTTTTGCTGCTCGATCCACTCAATCAGCTCCTTGGCCTGCCCTCATTTCTCGGCGATCTGGCCGAAGGCATGCGGCGGCGCTTTTACGGATTCCTGCTCGCCGGGTGGATATGCGGCTGGCTGTGGGAATTCTGGAATTATTGGGCGGCCGCAAAATGGCTCTACATCTTTCCGATGTTTCAGCAGTGGAAAATATTTGAGATGCCCGCGCCCGGATTTTTCGGCTTCCTCCCCTTTGCGCTGGACTGTTTCGTGATGTACGTTACCGCCGCCTGGCTCCTCGGCTGGGTGAAAAGAGTAAAGTGAAAAACGTGCGCCACCGCATCTCTCGTGTGAATCTTGCCGTCGCGCTCTTCCTCGCGTCATCCGCCGTGTTGCTCGTTGCGCCACTCGCGTGTGGCGGCGAAATTACGTTGCCGCCCGAAGCCGTGCGCGCCATGAACAAAATGTACGGGGGCGATCCGGACGGCGCCATCGTCATGCTGCACTCTCTGGAACAGTCTCAGCCCGAAAGCCCTCTCCCGTTTCTGCTCGAAGGCGAGGCGCAATGGTGGAAAATTTATTGCGCCAACCTGGAAATCAAATACGGAATGATTGACGCCTGGAAGCGCGGGAAAAAACCGGAAGACGACGCTTACTTCGCGCTGGCGGACAAGGTAATTGATCTAGCCCACGCGCAAATTGCCAAATCAGACACCGCGGAAATGCATTTCTACGCCGGAATGGGTCTTGCGCTGAAAGTGCGCCTGGAAGTGTTACGCGGCGAAAATCGCGCGGTCGCGCGTGCCGGAGTCGCCGCGCGGGCCGAATTTATACGCGCTCTGGAGCTCGATCCGCAAATGCCAGACGCCACCGCCGGCCTGGGCCTCTACAACTACTACGTGGATTCGCTTTCGGCCTCCGTGAAAATCTTGCGCTTCTTCATGGGCATCCCCGGCGGCAGCAAAACGGAAGGAATTCGCCAGATGCAAGTGGGCATTGATCGCGGCGTGGTGACACCCGTGGAAATGCGTTTCCATCTCGCGAAAAATCTGCGCACGTTTGACCAGCAATACGAACGGGCCATCGTGGTTGCTGAACCGCTCGTCGAACGTTATCCGGGCAATGCGGTTTTTCAGTTGCTCCTCGCTAATCTGAACGCCGAGATGGGCCGCCCCGTAAAAACCGCGGAATATCTTCAAGCGGCGCTCAAAATCGCAAATCGGCCTGGCGCCGCGGATTGCTGCTCTCCATGCCCGGCCTGCCCCACGTGCTCCACACGCATCCGCGAAGTCGCGACTTCCTTCCTCTCGTCAGCGCACTAACTTCGGTTGGCTTTCGCTCGAACGCTGACGCGGCTCGGTGCGGCTCATCAACAGGGTCGAAGTGCAGCCCAATACAAAGGCCGCGCCCCACGCCGTCGTCGCTCCCCACTTGCCCAGGACGCTCGCCCCCAACCACGGCCCCACCGCAAACGCGATATTGAACGACATGGTGTATAGACCCATGTACTCTCCGCGCCTTTCCGGCGGCGCGATTTCCGCCGCGTACGCCGAGCTGCCCGGCATCAAGATCATTTCACCGAACGTCCAGATCACCACGGCTGCAAAAACGCCCGCAGTCTGCGCGAACGGCATAATTCCCACCAGCGCATACGATCCAAACCCCACAGCGTACAGAAACGCGCCCAGCATCAGCGTCTGCCGGTGCGTCCAGTGCGCCATCGCCGTGTTCAACGGCACTTCCAGCGCCACAATCAGCAAAGTGTTCACGGTGAAAATCGTGCCGTACACGGATTCCGGAAAGTGCAGATAGTGCACCAGGAACAGCGGCAGCGTGGACGTAAATTGAAAAAACACCAACTGCACCGGAATCAGCGCCGCCAGAAAATAAAGCATGCGCGGATTTCTGAACGCGCGCAGATCCGCCGCGGGGTGCAGCGCGGCCAGCGGCGTAACAGTGTCCGCTTCGATTTCGCGGCCCAGGTCCGTCGCGTCCGCCCACTCCGGCTCGTGCGTCGTTTGGCGTCCCAGGTTGCGCATGGGTGCGAGCGCCAGCACCGCTCCCGCCAGAATCGAAGTGGTGCCATCCACCAGAAACAGCCAGCGAAACGAATACACCGCTAGAATTCCGCCGATCGCCGGACCCACGCTCATCCCCAGATTGGCGGCAAGGCGGCTCAGCGCGAATGCCGCTTTGCGTTGTGCGGGCCCCACCAAATCGGAAACCATCGAAAGGCTGGCCGGCCGCACTGATTCGTTCAGCACCGCGAACGCGAACGTCATCAGCAAAATCGCGCTGTAACTTTTCGCCAGTGGGAATAGCAGCAGTAGTATGCCGGTGAGAAACAGCGACGCTTTCATGATCGGCAGCGGGCCCACGCGATCGGACATGATCCCCGCCAGCGGCATCGTCACCAGAGCCGCCACTCCGTACACCATCAGCGCCAGCGCCGCACGCGCAGGCGTCACGCCCAGCGTGTGCGTCACATACAAAACCAGGAACGCCAGCACCATCGTGCCGGAGCGATTCACCAGCGTCGCCGCCGATAGAATCCACATTTCTCGTGGCAGATTTTTCAGTCCGCGCCAGGGGTTCATGGAATTTCAGTAAGGTGAGAACTGCAAGACTTCAATCGGCTGCCAAGTCAGGAATGCGCGGCTTCTTCCTGTTCGAAAGCGTGATAGGAAGACCGCACCAGCGGTCCGGCTTCCACATGCTTGAAACCCATCGTTTCGCCCAGCCGCTTGAATTCCGCGAATTCATCGGGATGCACGTAGCGTTCGATCGGCAGATGCTCGTGCGTCGGCTGCATGTACTGGCCCAGCGTCAAAATGTGCGTGCCCTGCGCCGCGATGTCTTCCATTGCTGCCAGCACTTCTTCGCGCGTTTCGCCCAGGCCCAGCATCATCCCGGTCTTGGTCGGCAATCCCGGAATCATTTCTCCCGCGCGCCGCAATAATTCCAGCGACCGCTCGTACACCGCGCCCTTGCGCACCTGGCGATAAAGCCGCGGCACCGTTTCCATGTTGTGATTCAGAACGTCGGGCTGCGCGGTCATCACCGTTTGCAGCGCGTCCCAATCGCCGCGAAAATCGGGGATCAGGACTTCCACTTTACATCCGGGCACGCGCGCGCGAATTTCCGTGATCGTGCGGGCAAAAATTTTCGCGCCGCCGTCCGGCTGGTCGTCGCGATTCACCGAAGTCACCACCGCGTAACGCAATCCCATTCGCGCCACCGCTTCTGCCACGCGATCTGGTTCGTCCTCCGCCGGAGGACCCAGCGGCTTGCCGCTCGGCACCGCGCAGAAACCGCACGCCCGTGTGCAAATGTCGCCCAAAATCATGAACGTGGCCGTGCCGTGTTCCCAGCATTCGCCCATGTTGGGGCAGCGCGCGCTCTCGCACACCGTGTGCAGATCTAGTGTGCGCATGGTGCGTTTCAGTTCCTGATATTTTGGCCCGCCGAAAAATCGCACGCGCAGCCAGGAAGGCCGCGGATGCGCCGCCGGCGGCGGTGTGGAATTCGGAAGGATGGTAAAGGGAGTGGCCATTCGCGTCTGCGTGAAAAGCCATTGTACGCGGAACGGCCCGGGCTAGACAACCGCGCTGCGAAATTGGCCTAAAGGCATACGCCTCTCCGCCGATATGCTAGACAGGAAAGATAGCTCTCGAATTCGATGCGCGCTGGAATACGCGTATTCGTCGCACCGGCCTGAGTCGCTGATTGTGCGCGACTTAGCTGGCTGGAACGAGGTTCAGATGGGCTCCATCGACTTTCAAATCGCGGCGCTCCATGGCGGGACAGACGCCACCGCGGCGGAGCACGCCTATGTTCCTCTGGGCAATGCGGCGAGCCCGGTGCTTCCGGCACGCGAAATTCCGCCTGTGGCGCTGCCCCGAACCGAGCAGGATACGGTGTCCCTTTCTGGAACACTCCTGCCACAACAACGGCAGGCTAACGCTCCGTCGCGCGGAAACGCCGAACCTGCTTCATTTCCATTGCTGTCTCAGACGACTACATTTCCGCCTAGCGGGGAATCTGGTGCCGCAGTCGAACCGTCTGCGCCGGCTTCTGCGGCCGTAAACGCGATCGCGATCTCCGCTGCGCAGTCACCGGTCGCCGCTGCCACATCAAACGCGGACGCTACCGCGTCTTCGGCAAGCGCATCAAGCGGCTCGAGCGCAGCTCCTGCGCAGCAGACTCTTCAGCAGCTCGATCGGGTGCTGCAGCAGCTCGGCATCGATCCGCAGACTCTCAGCCTGATAAGCCGGGAAGGAATGTTGAACTCGGTGAATGACCCTGCGGCGTTGCGGCAAATCGTCCAGACGGTGCAGTCCGCGGCCAATAGCGCGGTCGGCGCTGCGAATCCGGCTCAGAATACGGCTCAACGCTCGATCAATGGTGCCAATCAAAATCAGGTCGCGTCGCAAACGCGAAATCTAACGCAGGCCTCCGCCCAGAGCGCGAATCTGGTTTCCGCGGGCGCTTCAGCAGCCGGCAGCGCGAACACAAATGCTCTGCAGCAGAGCGCTGCCACCGCTCAACAAAATGCGACCGCGGCAATGCAGTTCCAGCAGCTCGAAAACTCGCTGGCCCCGAGCGTAGTGCAGGAAGCCGAACCCGCTGCCAACCCAATAGGCTCAGCGACGCCCCAAGGTCAGCTCCTCAACGTCTCCGCGTAACGGTTCGGCGTGTCTTCGCTCGTGTGTTCAATCTGAACCACGTCGCAACCTCCAGATATGTTGTACTCTTACCACACCTCCCGCGACACACCTCCCTTTGTTGGTGTAAGCTATTGATTGCAAAGCGCTATAATTGCGGCTGAGGGGCCGCCGAAGTGCATAGGAAAGCCCGGCCTAGCCTGATGCCCTACCAACTCACAATCCAGCGTCCCGTCGAAACTCGTGGCGTGGGACTTCACACCGCCGTCCGCTGCCACCTCCGGTTGCTACCTGCTCCTGCGGATACCGGGATCGTGTTCCGGCGCGTGGACCTGGACAATTTCGAGATCGAAGCGCACGTGCGCAATGTGGCGCGGGTGAGCTACGCCACCAGCTTGATGAAACAGGGCGTACTGCTTTCCACCGTGGAGCACCTGCTGGCGGCGCTGTACTCCTGCGGCGTGGACAACGTGTACGTGGAGCTGGACGCGCTGGAACTGCCGATCCTGGACGGCTCGTCGAAACCGTTCATCGACCTGCTCGCGCAAGCCGGGGTTCGCAAGCTGCGCCGGCAGCGGCGCTACATCCATGTGATCAAGCCGCTGGAATTTTCCGACGGAGACCGACGCATCGGAATTTATCCCGCGGAGGAATTCCGCGTGCACTGTTTCGTCGATTACAAACATCCGAACGTTGGTCCGCAGGAAGTGGAAATGACGGTGGACCGCCAGTCGTTCAGCCGCGAGCTGGCGCCGGCGCGCACGTTCGGGTTCATGAAAGATTTTGCGGGCTTGCAAGCGATGGGATTGATTCGCGGCGGCTCGGTGGAGAACGCGATTGTGCTGGACGACGAAAGTATTCTGAACGGCCCGCTGCGTTTTCCGGATGAATTTGGCCGCCACAAGGCGCTGGACCTGATCGGCGATCTGGCGCTGGTGGGCAGGCCGCTGAAAGCGCGCATCGTGGCGCACAAGGCCGGTCATGCGCTGCACACACAGCTGGTTACACGCCTGCTCGCCGACCACACGCTCTGGACCGAAACAACCGCACCGCAAGACTCCGTCGAGCCGCGACTCTCCGTCGCAGACTCGCTTCCCGCCACATCCTAGCTTTCACGAAATTTTCAGGCGCTGCGCACAATCACAAAATGAATCAGGCGCCGCGTGCGGAAGCCGAGTTTCTGGTACAGATGTATTGCGGAGACATTTTCCTGGCGCACGTGGAGAATGGGCGTCTCACCGCGCTGTATGATCCTGCGCATCAAAATGGACATTAGTTCGCGGGCATAGCCGTGGCCTTGAAATTCCGGATGCGTGCAGACCGCGCTGACTTCGGTGTAGCCGGGCAGATGCAATCGTTCACCGGCCATGGCGACCAGGCGATGCGACTGACGAACTCCCAGATAATCGCCCAGCTCGCGTGTGCGCGTGCCGAATGGCCCGGGCTTGGTCAATTCGGCGAGCGCAACCATCTCGGGCACATCGGCTGGAGTTAGTTTTTCGGCCGGATAACCGTCCTCCGTTAGATTTGGTTTCTCGCAGACCATCTGCACCAGCGCCGATGAATGAACGGTGATCCATCCGGCGGGAATCTGCGGCGGCTGGTCGAGGAACAGTGCTGCGCCGGCGCGCTGCAGAGCTTTCGCGAGCGATGCGTACGCTTCCATGGTTGGTTCACCCATTCCCGCGAGCAGAGTTACTTCGGGTGGGTAGCGTTTCGCGAGCGCGTCGCCTTCGGCGAAATGCGCGTGCAGCGTCGAGAGAGAATTCCAGATCGGATTGTCCAGGCTGTGCATCGTCTTCGGTGTCTCGAAAGCTTCCTGAGTCTTCATCGCGGCTCTTTTGATTCTTGCTCGTTCGATCCTTGCTGCTTCGATGCTCGCACAATTTATGCGGCGCGGGAAATTCGCGCTATCCGGAAGTAGCGGCCAAATTGTCCTGTGAATTTGCGGCTACTGTAGCGGCGGACTTTCGGCATTGGCGGATTCGCCGTAATTCGCCACGCGAATGATTCCCATCTGGTCGGTGAAGAAACTGCGCTGTCCCGTGGTGCCGCGCTGCATGGGATTCGCCGTCACGGTATAACCGGAAGCGCCTCCTGCAGTGCAGCCTTTTGCGGCGGCTTTGGGAGAAATCACCGGCGCGGTGGCGCCATTTGGAAATTGCGGAGTATAAGTGAAAGTGTATCCGCTCTTCCGACCGGAAGTTAACCGCGCGTCGAGCAGCGCAGCATGATTGCAGGTCGCATCTCCTGGTGTGGCTTCTCCCAAAACTTGCAGGCTCGAAGGAAATCCATTTTCGAAATTGGTGGCATAGACCAGCGCAGCCGTATTGATCGAGCGGAGCGAGCCGACGGCTGAGGCTTCGTTCGCGGCCGTGCGCGTGTGCCTCAGGTCGGGAATGGTGAGCACGGCGACGATCCCGATTGAGATGATGACAAGACCCAGATAGCCCAGCACCAGTCCCGTTGTCGCGAGACCTCGGCCGCCGATGCGGCCGGCGGATTTGCGAATTTCAGAAAGCGAGATGTGGCCGAGGATGATTGCAGCGATAGAAGCGGGAAGAAAAAATGTGAAGATTCCGCAGACCAGGCTGGCGATGGCTTTACCGCTGGTGGGCACGTCGCCGGCGACGGGCGGTGGATTGGGGGATGAACTTTCGGAGACTGGCGCAGGTGCCGACGTTGTTCGCAAAGCGGCAGAGGAAGGAATCGGCTTTCCGCACTTCGAGCAGAAGTGCCGTGAATCGGCGTTGGCCATTCCGCAGTTTCGGCAAAACATCACGCGGCTCCTATTTTGCTTGTGAGGAAATATATCGCTTTGGTTAACGAATGCACGGGAATTGTGCGGACAACAAGGCTGTTTCGATTGCCAAAGCTGCGCGGGGAAGCGACAATACCTCTCGCATGGCTGCCGCCGACACTGTGATCGTGATTCTGGCCGCTGGGAAGGGAACGCGGATGCGTTCCGATCTGGCGAAAGTGTTGCATCGCGCGGGAGGCCGGCCGCTGATCGAGCACGTCATACGCGCCTGCCAGCTGTTGAAGGCCGCGCAGATTTTGGTGGTAGTGGGGCACCAGGCGGAAGAAGTGGGCGCGCTGGCCGAATCGCTGGGCGCGGATACGGTGAAGCAGCAACCGCAGCGCGGCACGGGCCATGCGTTGCAAGTGGCGCGGCGGGCGATGCGCAGAAGCGCGAAGCTGGCGATCGTGGTTCCCGGCGATGCGCCGCTGCTGCGCGCGGAAACTTTGGCGGCGCTGCTGGATACGCATCGCCGCGGCGAAGCAGCCGCCACGATTCTGAGCGCCGAGCTGAACGATCCCACGGATTACGGCCGCGTGGTGCGCGATTCCGAAGGCCGCGTGCAAGAAGTGGTGGAAGAAAAAGCCGCGACGCCCGAGCAGCGCGCCATCCGCGAGGTGAATTCCAGCATTTATTGCTTCACGCTGGAAAAACTGTGGCCTTGCTTGAACGCGCTGCGCCCCAATAACGCGCATCACGAACTGTACCTGACGGACGCGATCGCGCTGCTGCGCCAACGCAACGAACGCGTGCTGGCGCAGGTGGCTCCGGACGCCAACGAAATCCTGGGGTGCAATACGCGCGCGCACCTGGCCGACGTGGACCGGATTTTCCGCGCGCGCAAGGCCGCGCAGCTGATGGAAGCAGGCGTAACGATATACCTGCCGGAGACCGTGGTGATTGATCCAGAGGTTACCGCCGGGCCGGACACGGTGATTGACCCCTGTGTGCAACTGCTGGGCAAGACGCGCATCGGCGCGCGCTGCCAGATTCAAACGGGCAGCGTGCTGCGCGATACGCGGGTGGATGACGATGCACTTATCGGCGCACATTCGGCGCTGGATTCCAGCCGCGTGTGGAGCAAGGCGCACGTGGGGCCGTTTGCGCGGCTGCGTCCTGGGGCGGATATACGCGCCGGCGCGCACATTGGAAATTTTGTGGAAGTGAAAAATTCCGTGGTGCACGAGGGCGCGAAGGCCGGGCACCTGACGTATCTGGGCGATGCGTCCATCGGGCGGGAAGCGAACATCGGCGCCGGGACTATCACATGCAACTACGACGGCGTGGCCAAGCACGAAACAAAGATCGGTAATCGCGTTTTTATCGGTAGTGACAGCGCGCTGGTGGCGCCGGTGCGGATTGGCGACGGCGCGTATGTGGCGGCCGGGTCCACGATCACGGAAAATGTTCCGGCTGACGCGCTGGGAGTGGCGCGCGGACGCCAGACGAACAAGCCCGGTTGGGCGGCGCGGCGGCGGCGCGATGTGGCGCGAGCCAGTCGTGATGAAGGACGCAAAAAACCGAAGAATCGCAGGAAAGTTGCGCGCCGTGCGAAAGCAAAACCGCAACGGCGCGCGAAAAGAAAATCCACGAAACGTACCCGCCGTTAGATCTTCGTTGCAGACGCACAATCGGTACTTCATTGCGTACTTCAGCGGCTGAAGCCGCTCGGATTTTGCGTGGTCAATGTCGTGGCTGAAGCCACGACCTACAAAGATTTTCGACTTCTCCTGTGACTTGGAAGCTCAGGCATTGGCGTTTGGGCGGAAGCGCCAGTAGACGCAGTAGCGCTGATCGAAGAGGCGGTAGAAGGGGCTGAGGGTGACGTCTTCGGGATGTCCGGCGCTCACGGTGCGGAAGGTTAGCGGCTGGACGTTCATCGTCACCGGCACACTTCCTGGGGCAGTTCCTGACGCACTTCCCGGTTTACTTCCTGGCATTCCTGCTGGCGCGCTGACTGGGTGAATCCATTGGTCGAGGGCTTCGCGGTTGCCGGCGAGTTCGGGCACGGCGATGGCGGGAAAGCCGCCGTGCAGATATTTGTCCTCGGAATACAGCCGCGGGGGATCGAGATTCTGCGTGCCGAGTTCCCCGGCAAGGACGAGCGGGCCGTACATAATCGCGGCGACGTTTGCATCATCGGGAAGCGGCTGCAGATGCAGGCGCATGGGCAGGCTCACTTCCACCTGGTCGCCATTTTTCCAGGTGCGATGGATTTTCGCGTAGGTGGAAGGCGCGAGTTTTTGGCTTGGGTGTAGTGGCTTGCCGTTGATGGTAATGCTGGCGTTCTCCGCCCAGTAAGGAATGCGAACGTTCAAAGTAAACGCGGTGGGCGACTTCGTCTGAATCAGCAGGCGAGTCCCGGCCTGCTCCGGAAAGCGCGTTTCCTGGCGGACGATGACGCCCTTTTCGCGCCAGTTTACTTCCGAGGCGAAGAACATATTCACCCAGAGCGATTGCGCGTCGTGAAAATAGAAGCCCTCGCCAAGCTTGGAGAAATTTTCCAGGCCGGTGCCGCAGCAACAGAAGAAACCCTGGTGCGGCACGAAGTGAACTTTCCACTGGCCGGATTGCATTCCGAGATAGTAAAGGGGCGAACCCTGCGCGGGGTTGGGCGTGCCGAGGATGTGGTTCAGGAAAGCGCGCTCGTAGTAATCGGCGTATTGCGGCGCGGCCTGCCAGGTGAAGAGGTAATTAGAAAGCTTGAGCATGTTGTAGGTATTGCAGGTTTCCTGGGTGAGGTCGGTGAGCTCGGTAGAGAGCACGTCCGGCGGAGTGCGGAAATGTTCGTTGATGCTATTGCCGCCGGTGACGTAGCTGCGATGCAGGGCGACCTGTTGCCAGAAGAAGAGCGCAGCGTCGTGGTAGTTGGGGTCGCCAGTGAGTTCGTATTCGCGCGCGGCGCCGATGAATTTGGGAATCTGTGTGTTGGCGTGGAGGCCGGTGAGGGTATCGCGGCCTTGCGCGGCAGGGTCCATCACGGCGTGATGGTCGAAGCGCTTGGCGACGACGAGATATTGGGGATTGCCGGTGACGGCGGAGAGGTTGGCGAGGACTTCGCTCATGCCGCCGAATTCGGTTTGCAGAGTGCGCTGCATTTGTTCTTCGGGCAGGCGGCCGGTGCGCCAGTCCGTCCACGCGGCCATGCGTTCGAGCACCTGGAGCGCCTGCTGATTCTGGCAGAGCAGGTACATGTCGAGCAGGCCAGCCATGATTTTGTGCAGCGCATACCAGACGACCGCAGCGGGGCGCGCCTGTTCGAGGTCGTCGAAGCCGGATTCGGGGAACGCAGAAAGATAGCCACGGTCGCCGAGCTGTGCCTGGCATATTGCGAGTTGCGCGACGATGGCGTCCGCCTTGGTTTTGACGCGGTCGTCGCCGGTGGTGGCGTACATCTGGGCGCTGGCGGAAAGAAAATGGCCCACATAATGACCGCGCCAGCCGTTGGCGGGAGACTCGCGATTGTAGAGCGGCTCGGCGGAGGACGGCAGGTTGGCGGTAACGCGGAAATTGTGCAGCAGTCGGTCTGAATCGAGCGCGAGCATATAATCAAGAGTTTGGGCGCGCATGCGGAGGAGGTCGGGATCGAGGATCTTGACGTCTTGCAAGGAAAAGGGAGTGGCGGTGAGAGTGGGAAGCGCGTGCTGGTTCTGCTGGTCTGCCGCGGCGAGATGCAGCGGATCGTGCGTTGGCGTCGCGGTAGCGGTCACGGGTGGGGCGATGACTTTGCCTGCCGCTCGGGCGGCTGCGAGGGCTGTGCCGCTGTAGAGGATGCTGCGCAGAAAGTCGCGTCTGATCATTGCGAGTTCCTTTGAATGTTCCTTCGATGAAGCACTGGGGAGCGGGGTGGATGGCCCGGCTTCCTTACGGATTATACCTCTGGTAGCGCAGGTAGAGCGGCGTGTGACGCGACTCACTCCCCATCCACTCACTGTTCAGGTAGACTTACGCCACTTGGCCCTATGCCGCTCAATCCTGGCGATAAGCTTGGCCCTTACCAGATCGTGGCGCCGATTGGCGCAGGCGGGATGGGCGAAGTGTATCGCGCCAACGATCCGCGATTGAATCGCGACGTGGCCATCAAGGTTTCCGCCTCGCAGTTTTCCGAGCGCTTCGAACGCGAAGCCAAAGCGATCGCCTCGCTGAATCATCCTCACATTTGCCAGATCTACGATGTGGGCGCCAATTATCTGGTGATGGAGTTCATCGAGGGAACGCCGCTACAGGGTCCACTTCCGCTGGAGCAGGCGCTGCTGTACGGCGTACAGATATGCGACGCGTTGGACGCCGCGCACAAGAAGAACATCACGCATCGCGATTTGAAACCCGCCAACATACTGGTGACTGCGTCCGGCGTGAAGCTGCTGGATTTTGGGCTGGCGAAGACGGGGACGGGCAGCGCGGCGGGCACTTCTGTGGGCGGTTCCGGCGGCGCTTTTGAAGGGGCCACGGAGGCCAAGGACCTCACCGAAGCGGGCATGGTGCTGGGCACGGCGGCGTACATGTCACCGGAACAAGCCAAAGGGGAGCCGGCGGATGCACGCTCCGACATTTTTTCGTTCGGCGTGGTGCTGTATGAAATGCTGAGCGGGCGGCAGGCGTTTTGGAGGAAGTCGGCGATCGAAACCATGGCCGCGATCATGCGGGATGAGCCTGCTCCGCTGGATGCGCCGTCGAACCTTTCCGCGGTGGTGACGCGCTGCTTGCGGAAGATCTCCGCCAGCCGGTTCCAAAGCATGGGCGAAGTGCGCACAGCGTTGGAGCAGAGCGCGGCGGCGGGCGATGAAGATCATTCGTCCATTGCGGTGCTGCCCTTCACGAACATTGGCGCGGACAAAGAGAACGAATACTTCAGCGACGGTCTGGCGGAGGAGATCCTGAATGCGCTGAGCCAGGTGGAAGGGCTGCGAGTGGCGGCGCGCACTTCGTCGTTTTATTTCAAGGGCAAGGCCACGGAGATCAGCGAAATCGCGAGCAAGCTGCGCGTAGCGAACGTGCTGGAGGGCAGCGTGCGGCGCGCGGGCAACCGCGTTCGTGTGACGGCGCAGCTGGTGGACGTGAAGAACGGGTTTCATCTGTGGTCCGAGCGGTACGACCGCGAGATGGAAGACATTTTTGAGGTGCAGGACGAAATTGCGCGAGCGATCACGGAGCGGCTGAGAGTGACGTTGGCTGCAGGCGCGAAGCGATCGACGAAAAACGTGGAGGCCTACGAGCTGTACCTGAAGGGGTTGTACTACTGGCATCAACGGTCGCCTTCCACGCTGAACGTGGCGATTAGTTGTTTTGAGCAGGCCATCAAGATCGATAGTCAATACGCGCTAGCCTACGCGGGCCTGACGGACTGCTATGGAATCCTGCGATTTTACGGGTGGGTCTCCGCGGAGGCAGGCCAGCCGCCGGCGCATGCAGCAATGACTCAGGCGATGAAGCTGGCGCCCACGCTGTGGCAAGTGAACTTCTCGCGGGCATTCTACGCGCTTTATTTCGAGCGAGCGTGGCGCGAGGCCGGGCCGCACTTTGAAAAGGCCATCGCGATCAATCCGCGCTCGTCGCTGGCACAGATATATTACGGACTTTTTCTGACTACGGCGGGGCGACTGGAAGAAGCAGTAAAGCAAACGACAGTGGCATCGCAACTGGACCCCCTGTCGCCGTTCGTACACTGCCTGTGCACGTCGGTGCAAATGAGCATGGGGCGCTATGCGGAGGCCGAGAGCTTCGCGCAGAAGGCGCTGGAGTTGCAGCCGGACTACTTGTTCGGCTTGTGGGTGCGAGGGCTGGCGCTGTGCGGTCTAGGGCGCAACGACGAGGCGATCGAGCTGTTGGATCGAGCGGTCACGCTGTCGCGCGCACCGATCTTCCTGGGCTTGCTGGGACTGGGATACGGACGCGCCGGACGCGCGGAGGACGCGAATCGCCTGTTACGCGAGCTCGAGGATCGTGGCAGCCGCGGCGAGTATGTGGCGGCATTCGCGCCGTTGGCGATTTATATAGGAACGGGTGACGTACCGGCGATACGACGGGCACTGGCGAAGGCCATCGCGGAAGCAGCGCCGCCGGTGACGTTGCGCGTGACGTGCGGTCAGTTTCTGCAGGAGTACCGGAGCGATCCTGAAATCGAGCGGCTGCTGTTCGAATTGTACGGCTGGTGAAGCGCAGGAGCAGACTGGTGCTGGCGCGCGATTCACCGCGGAGACCCGGAGAAAGCGGGCTGCTGCATCGGGTAGGCGCATGGTAAAATGAGTGAAGGCGAGGCGCGACGATGAAATTTGGCGTGGTGCAATTTCCGGGGTCGAACTGCGACGAGGACGCTTACCATGCGGTGAGCGCGATCGTGCAGCAGCCTGTGGAGTTCATCTGGCATCAATCCGAGAATCTGGCGGGCTGCGACGCGGTGATTTTGCCGGGCGGATTTGCGTATGGGGATTACCTGCGGACCGGGGCGATCGCGCGATTTTCACCGGTGATGAAAGCGGTGGAGCGTTTTGCGCGCGGCGGCGGGCTGGTGTTGGGAATTTGCAACGGATTTCAGATTCTGCTGGAAGCGGGGCTGCTGCCTGGCGCGATGATGCGCAACAAGGGGTTGCGTTATTTGTGCCGCCACGTGCACATACGCGTGGAGGCGACGGATACGCCGTTCACATGCGCCGCGACGCGCGGGCAAGTGCTGAAGATTCCCATCGCGCACAACGAGGGAAATTATTTTTGCGAGCCGGGCGTTCTGGCGGAGTTGGAGCGCAACAAGCAGATTATTTTTCATTACGTGCGGCCGGACGGCGGCGATGCGGATGAAGGCGACCGCGAGGCGAATCCGAACGGCTCGCTGCACGCGATTGCGGGGATATGCAACCGCGAACGCAATGTGCTGGGTTTGATGCCGCATCCGGAGCGCGCGGTGGAATTGGGGCTGGGATCGGCGGATGGGATGGTGATTTTCCGGTCGCTGGTGACGAGCCTGGCGGCTACGGGAAATGCGCCGGAGCGCGCGTCGGGAGTGACGGCGGCGGTGCCTGCGTAGAGTGATCGCTGCTTCGTATTTAACTATGCCCACAAAAAATGATTGATACCGAGATTAAGGTTACCCCGCAGATTGCGGCCGAGCACGGCCTCACACCTGAAGAATACGCGCGCACGCAGAAAATTCTGGGGCGCGATCCCTCGTTCACGGAGTTGGGAATTTTCAGCGTGATGTGGAGCGAGCATTGCTCGTATAAATCTTCGCGCGTGCATTTGAAGCGGCTGCCGACGCACGGCACGCACGTGGTGCAGGGGCCGGGGGAAAATGCCGGCGTGGTGGATATTGGCGACGGGATGGTGGCGGTTTTCAAGATTGAATCGCACAACCATCCAAGTTTTGTGGAGCCGTTTCAGGGCGCGGCGACCGGAGTCGGTGGGATCCTGCGGGATATTTTCACGATGGGCGCGCGGCCGATTGCGGTGATGGATTCGCTGCGATTTGGGCCGATTGCGACGGGACCCGGCGCGGGGGACGCGACCGCGGAAGAAATTGCGCGGAACCGGCACATTTTGGATGGAGTGATTCGCGGGATCGGATTTTACGGAAATTGTTTTGGCGTGCCGACGGTGGGCGGCGAGGTGGTATTTGAACCTTGTTATGCGAACAATCCTTTGGTGAACGCGCTAGCGCTGGGGATTTGTCGGCGCGAGGAATTATTTTTCGCGAAGGCGCGCGGCGCAGGGAATCCGGTGATTTACGTCGGCGCGAAAACGGGGCGCGACGGAATTCACGGCGCTTCGCTGCTGGCTTCGGCGGAATTCAGCGAGGAATCGCAGCAGAAACGGCCGAACGTGCAGATGGGCGACCCGTTCATGGAGAAGTTGCTGCTGGAAGCGTGCCTGGAAGCGATGCGCACAGGGGCGGTGGTGGCGATTCAGGATATGGGCGCGGCGGGATTGACGAGTTCGAGTTCGGAGATGGCCTCGCGCGGTGGGCTGGGAATTGAAATTGATCTGGCGCGCGTGCCGCAGCGCGAAACAGGAATGACGGCGTACGAAATTATGCTGAGTGAATCGCAGGAGCGCATGCTGCTGGTGGCGGAGCGCGGGCGCGAGCGGGAAGTTTTCGATGTGTTCAGCAAGTGGGGGCTGGACGCGGTGGAAATCGGGCGCGTGACGGAAGATGGGATGTTGCGCGTGCGGAATCACGGGGAAGTGGCGGCGGAAATTCCGGCGCACGCGATCGCCGAAGAAGGACCGCGTTACGAGCGACCGATTGCGAAGCCGGATGTGCAGGCTGCCGTTGCGGCGGCTTCTGTGCCGTTGGCTGCGGCGGGCGCGGATTTGACAGCAAATTTCCGGCGTTTGCTGGCTTCGCCGACGATTGCTTCGAAGCATTGGATCACCCAGCAGTACGATTCGATGGTGCAGACGAACACGACGTTTGGTCCGGGGGCGGGCGATGCGGCGGTGTTGCGGCTGAAGGAATCGAAACGCGCGCTAGCACTGGCGACGGATGGCAACGGGCGCTGGGGATTTCTGGCGCCACGTTTGGGCGCAATGCATGCGGTGGCGGAAGCGGCGCGGAATGTGGCGTGCAGCGGCGCGCGTCCGATCGCCGCGACGAATTGCCTGAATTTCGGCAATCCGGAAAAACCGGAAGTGATGTGGCAGTTCAGCGAGGCGATTGACGGGATCGCGGAGGCTTGCCGCGTGCTGGCGACGCCGATTACCGGCGGGAACGTGAGTTTTTACAATGAGACTTTGGGGAAGGCGATTTATCCCACGCCGGTTTTGGGCGTGCTGGGGTTGATGGAGGATGCGGAGTGCGCGCTCGGGGCGGGTTTTCGGAACGAAGGCGATGTGATCGTCGTGCTGGATGGTGCCACGCAAGCTGGCGGTCTGAAGGCCGCCGCTACGAAAACCGATTTCGGTTCGAGCGAATATGCGAAGACGATTCATGGCGTTGTCGCGGGATTGCCGCCGGCGATTGATTTGGCGGCGGAGAAACGACTGATTGATTGCCTGGTGGTGCTGTCTAGTGAGCGCGCGGTGCTTTCGGCGCACGACGTGAGCGATGGCGGGGTGGCGGTTTCGGTGGCCGAGGCGTGTTTTGGACACGACGGGCTGGCGGCGGAAATTTCGATCGATGCTGCGGGCGCGGATGATTTTGCGGAGGCTGCTTTGTTCGGCGAACGCGGGGCGCGGGCGGTGGTATCTGTTGCATCTGCATCGCTTGCCCGTGTGAATGAGATTGCGGCACAATACAAAGTGCGTGCGCAGCGTATCGGTACAGTCACTCGCGGTGAATTCCGCATCCAATATCAGGGTGCGGGTGTGATACAAGGCAGCATTGATTCGTTCCGCCGCGTGTGGAGCGAATCGCTGCCAAAGGCCATCGAAAGCGCGTGAGCAAAATTATTCAACTCGGCGACGATCATTTTCACGACCATTGCGGCGTGTTCGGCATATTTGGGCACCCGGAAGCGGCGAAGATGTCGTACCTCGGTCTTTACGCGTTGCAGCATCGCGGGCAGGAATCCGCGGGGATCGCTTCCACCGACGGCGCGCAGGTTTTCGTGCATAAGTCGCTGGGGCTGGTGCAGGAAATTTTCACGCCGGACGTGATTGCGCGGCTGCCGGGCGACGCATCCATCGGGCACACACGGTATTCGACGGCGGGCGACAACACGCTGATGAACGCGCAGCCGGTGGTGATTGACTGCAACAAAGGAAAAATCGCGCTGGGGCACAACGGAAACCTGACCAACGCGATCGAGTTGCGCAAGAAGCTGGAGCATCGCGGATCCATTTTTCAGACGACCAGCGACACCGAAGTGATCGTGCATTTGATCGCGCGCAGCCAGGCGCGAAACCTGACCGGCGCGATCGCCGATGCGCTGAATCAAGTGGAAGGCGCGTATTCGCTGCTGTTGCTTACGCGCGATGAAATTTACGCGATTCGCGATCCGCGTGGATTCCGTCCGCTGTGCCTGGGACGGCTGGATGGCGCGTGGGTGGCGGCTTCGGAAACTTGCGCGCTCGATTTGATTGATGCGGAATACGTGCGCGACGTGGAGCCGGGCGAAATGGTGCGAATTTCGCGCAGCGGCCTGGAATCGCTGCATTTCGCGCCGGAAAAGCCGCTGCAACAGTGCGTTTTCGAGCACGTTTATTTTTCGCGGCCGGACAGCCTGGTTTTTGGTATGCCGGTAAACCGCACGCGCGAGCGTCTGGGGCGTTTGCTCGCGAAAGAACATCCGGTGGAAGCGGACATCGTGACGCCGGTGCCGGATTCCGGCGTTCCCGCGGCGATCGGGTATTCGGCGGATTCGGGAATTCCATTCCGCATGGCGCTGATCCGCAATCACTATATCGGGCGGACGTTCATCGAGCCGGAGCAGGCCATACGCGATTTTGGCGTGAAGCTAAAGCTGAATCCCGTACGTCGAATGTTGGAGGGTCAACGCGTGGTGCTGGTGGACGATTCGATCGTGCGCGGAACGACCAGCCGGAAAATCGTGCGGCTGGTGCGCGACGCCGGCGCGACGGAAGTGCACGTGCGGATCAGCTGCCCGCCGACGATTTCGCCTTGCTATTACGGAGTGGATACGCCGCGGCGCGAGGAATTGATCGCGGCGAATTATTCCGTCGAAGAAATACGGAAATATCTGGGCGCGGATTCGCTGGGATACGTTTCGCTCGAAGGATTACGGCTGGCGGTGGAGGATACGGACGACGCCAGCCACAAGTTCTGCACGTCGTGCTACACCGGCAGCTATCCGACGGAGCTGGTGCAACTGGAAGTGGAGGCTCATCGTGAAAGCTGACGTGGAAGAAGCCGTGGCCGCGGACCGCGAACGGCTGGAAAAAGCGCGGGAGGACCGCGTGGAGCACGCCACCGCCAGCGACAAAGTCTGGCGCGAAGTAGTTTCCTGGTTTTGGGTGATCGTGGCGTTCCTGTTTATTGAAGGGACGCTGGTGCAGGCGCGGGTGATTCCCAGCGGCTCGATGGAAAATACAGTGCTGATCGGCGATCACTTGATCGTGAGCCGGTTTGGTTACGATGCGGGGATTCCGTTCACGCCGTGGCACGTGCCGCTGTGGCGCGAGCCCAAGCGGCAGCAGATTACGGTGTTTCGCGCGCCGCTGGCCGACCAGGGATTTCCGGACTTCATCAAGCGTTGCATCGGAGTGCCCGGCGATCGCATAAAAATCGTGGACGGAAAAGTGTTTGTAAACGGTACGGCGCTGGTGGAGCCGTACGCCATTCACAGTGCGCAAGCCAGCGAATCTGCCGTGGAAAATTTCCCAGCAAGAACCGCGGAGATGGCTTTCGCGGACAATCCCGAGTGGCGGGAGGTGCTTGCCAAGCAAGTGCAGAACGGCGAGCTGGTGGTCCCGGCGGGCCAATATTTCATGATGGGCGACAACCGCGACAATTCGAACGACAGCCGCTACTGGGGATTTGTGCCGCGGGAAAATATTATCGGGACGCCGGTATTGATTTACATGTCCATCGAGGCGCCGGAGGACGTGTGGGAACCGGGGCACGTGGGCGAGCGCTTCGCAACATATTTGAACGCCGTGATTCATCCGGGAGAAATCCGCTGGAAGCGGCTGTTCCACATTTTTTAATACTCAGGAAGCTTTAGGCTCCAGGGACCTAGTTCGTCTCCTTCAGAAAGCAGAAACCAGCCATGCGCTATGCCGATGCCGGAGTAAATATTGCAGTGGCCGATGAAGCCAAACGGCGGATTGCGGCCATGGCGCGTAAAACTTTTACGCGCGGAGTACTGACCCCGATCGGCGGATTCGGCGCACTCTTTCAGTTGGATTCAAAGCGCTGGCGCGAGCCGATTCTGGTATCGAGCGCCGATGGCGTGGGAACCAAACTGAAAATTGCGTTTGCCACGGGGATTCATTCCACGGTGGGCGCGGATATTCTGAATCACTGCATCAACGACATACTGACGCAGGGCGCGCAGCCGCTGTTTTTTCTGGATTACCTGGCGATGGGAAAGATTGACGCTCGCATCGTGGAGCAGGTGATCGAAGGGATGAGCCGCGCGGCGCGCCATGCGGGTTGCGCGTTGATCGGCGGAGAAACTGCGGAGATGCCGGATTTCTACGCGGCGGGCGAATACGATCTGGCGGGATTTATTGTTGGAGCGGTCGAGCGAAAAATGCAGCTGGATCCGCGGCGCGTGCGTCCGGGCGACGCGTTGCTGGCGCTGCCTTCCAGTGGATTGCACACCAATGGATATTCGCTGGCGCGCAAATTGGTGTTTGGAGTTGCCAAGCTCAGCCCGAATACATATGTGGCAGATGTGAGCAATAAAATCGGTCCGGAACTTTTGAAGCCGCACCGGGCGTATTGGCCGCTGTTGAAAAGTATTCTGGCTCGCGGCTGGGTGACTACCATGGCGCACATTACCGGCGGCGGGATTACCGGGAACTTGCCGCGCGCGTTGCCGTCGAACGTACAGGCGGTGATTGAGCTGGGTTCGTGGCCGGTGCTTCCGATTTTTCGTTACTTGGCGCGGGTGGGTGAGATTGAGCGCGATGAGTTGCTGCGGACGTTTAATTTGGGCGTGGGAATGATTTTGGTGGTGCCGGCGAAACATGTGTCGCGCGTGGAAACGGAATTGAAGCGGCGGCGCGAGAAATTTTATCTGATTGGGCGGATCGATCGGGCTGTGCGCGGAAAGCCGCGTGTGATTTATAACGGGAAACTGGCGTTGTAGGCTCCACGTCGCGGATTACTTACCGCAGAGGCGTAGGGAAAACCCGAGCACACAGAGTAGTAAGCGCGTCGATGCGCGCTTGCTCGGATTATTGATCGGAATTGTCCGTATCCACGACGACTTTCCATGAGCCGTCGCTTTGCTTCTTCCAGACGACCACGTATTTGCCTTTGTTATCGGTGGATTTCCCCTTCTTGTCGGTGGTGACGAAGTTATATGCGCCGGTTTCGTAGGCGATATCGCCGGACCGCGCGACTTCGAGTGAGCCTGTTTTCCAACTCAAGCCGGGGCCGGGCAGTGCGAGCAGGGGAGCCCAATTCTTGCGAATATTGTCTTGACCTCTTACGACGGGAGCTTTGTCCGGCAATATCACGGCGTCATCGGCGTAAAAAGAGACGGCCTTGTCGAGGTCTTTTGCGCTTGCGGACTGGGACCAGGCGATAGAATTAGCGCGGACGGCGGCTTCGTCGGCGGCGCGTGCTTGCTGCGCTTCGCGTTCGTGCTGGGCTTGGGCGTCCTTATCGGAGGCGCCGCCGCAGGACGCGGTGAGGATGATTGCAGACAGCGCGGCGAGTGGGAGCAGAAACGATCGTAGGCACGGCATGGAGAATCTCCTATGCAAAATTATAGATGCTCGCGGGACAAGATGCCTTGGTGACGCGCTGGAGTCAAGCGTTCAGCGGTGGGCGTGGAGCGCGGGGCGAAGTTTTGCCGCATTGGGGAACTGTGCTAATTTCGGGCGGTCATGAAGAAACGGATTGGCGTGCTGCTATCGGGGCGCGGATCGAATTTCGAGGCGCTGGCCGAGAGCGTGGCGGCGGGGCGCATTCCAAACTCCGAAATCGCAATTGTGGTGAGCAATCGCGAGGGCGCTGAGGGGATCGAGAAGGCGCGGCGGCGCAGAATTGAAGCGCGAGTGATTCCTTCCAAGGGCCTGGAGCGCGAGGCGTACGACAAGTTGGTGGTGGCGGCGCTGCAGGAGAAAAATGTTGATCTGGTGTGCTTGGCCGGATATATGCGGCTGCTATCGCCGCATTTCGTGGCGGCATTTCCCAACCGGATTCTGAATATTCACCCGTCGCTGCTGCCGGCGTTTCCCGGGCTGGAATCGCAGCGGCAGGCGTTGGAGCATGGCGCGAAGTTTTCGGGCTGCACGGTGCACTTCGTGGATGAGAATCTGGATGCGGGGCCGATCGTGCTGCAGGCGTGCGTGCCGATCGAGGATTCGGATACTCCGGAAACTCTCGCGGAGAGGATTTTACGCGAGGAACATCGCATCTACACCGAAGCGGTGCGGATTGTGCTGGAAGGGCGGTACCGTATCGAAGGGCGGCGCGTGCTGTTGAATGCGCCGAAAGGGTTGGGGGGGAAATAGTGGCGTCCGCAAAATTCAAGCCGGTGGAAGAGCAGCTCGCCTACCTGAAAAAGGGCGTGGCGGAAATTATCCGCGAAGAAGAATTGAAGGCCAAGCTGGAGCAGGCGGTGAAGACTGGCAAACCGCTGCGCGTGTATCTGGGCGTGGACCCCACAGCGCCGGATATTCATCTGGGGCACACCGTGGTGCTGCGGAAACTGAAACAATTTCAGGACATGGGGCACACCGCGATTTTTCTGATCGGCGATTTTTCAGCGATGATCGGCGACCCCACGGGGCAGTCGGAAACGCGTCCGCCGCTGAAAGCCGAGCAGGTACAGAAAAATGCGGAAACGTATTTACAGCAGGTGTTCAAGATTCTGGACAAGAGCAAGACCGAGGTGCGCTACAACAACGAGTGGCTGGGGAAGCTCAGTAGCACCGAGGTGGTGCAGTTGTGCGCGCACTATCGCCTGGCGCGAATGCTGGAGCGCGAGGATTTTCGCACGCGGTTGGATGCGAACCTGCCAATTTCCGTGCACGAGTTGTTGTACCCGCTTCTGACTGCCTACGACGCGGTGGCGCTGAAGTCCGACGTAGAATTGGGCGCGACCGAGCAGAAATTTAATTTGCTGGTGCATCGCGAAATTCAGCGCGAGTACGGATTGCCGGGTCAGGTGATTTTGACGATGCCGATTCTGGTGGGACTCGACGGTGAACGCAAAATGTCGAAGAGCCTGGGGAATTACATCGGGATCACGGATGCGCCTGGCGAAATGTTCGGGAAGCTGATGTCCATTTCGGACGAGCTGATGTGGTCCTACTACGAATTGCTTACGGATTTCGGCTCGCCGGTGATTGTGCGGCTGCGCGAGGAAGTGCGCATGGGCGTGCTGCATCCGATGGACGCGAAAATGCAAATGGCGCATACGATTGTCGCGGGATTTCATGGGGAGGAGGCCGCGAAGGAAGCCGCGGACGAATTCCGGCTGGTCTACCGCGACCGCAAAGCACCCACGGACATGCCCGAAATGAAATTGGCGTGGGGAAAGCGGCCACTGTATTCGGTGCTGACGGAGACGGGGCTTGCGAGTTCACGAAGCGAGGCGGAGCGATTGATCAAGCAGGGCGCGGTGGAAGTGAATGGGTCAATCGAGAAAGATGTGAAGCGGACGATCGTGCTGAATCCGGGAGAAATGCTGGCGTTGCGCGTGGGGAAGAAGAAATTTCTGCGGGTGGTGGGGTTGTAGAGGTTCGACAGCGGACATTCGCTTTATTTTTCGGGGCGCTCGGCGAAGCGTTTTAGGCGATCGAGCCAGGAGCGGTCGCGTACCTCTACAGCGTGCTTCGTGGCGAAGCGGTCGAAGATTTTTCCTAGCATCGTGGGCATCGTGTATTCGTCCGTCATAATTAGATTGGTTGCGCCAGTTTGTGGTACCAGGTCCCAGCGTTGCATTCCGCGGATCCCGTAGGAATCCTGAAACTGCCATTCCAGGTGACTCTCCCATTCGTATGCGGTGATGACTACGGTTAGCTTTAGCTCGTAGTTTTGTAATGTTCCGGTGATGCGGACTTTTTGGCCCACTACGAAATCGGGTGCGCCGCCTTGGACTTCGAAGCACGTGTTCATTTCTGCGCCGTACCAGAGCGGCATGCGTTGCGGGACGAAAAAGACGAAGATTTCGTTGGGGGTAGTGGAGATTTGTGTGGCTAGTTCGACGTAGGCCATCGCGGTTCGCAAGTTATCTCATAATGTGCGGCACAGGTGAGAATTTCTGCGCGGTTCTTCGGCAGCGAAGCGCGCTTAAACTTCGACCAGGACCAGTGATACGTCGTCGGTAGGAGGGCCTTCGCGCCACTGGGCGACGCCATCGAGAATGCCCTTCTTCATTTCGTTGAACGGCAGGAGCGATGTTTCGCGGACGATTTTCTGCACGCCTTCCACGCCAAGCATTTCGCCATTGGAATTGAACACGTCGGTGATGCCGTCGGTATAAAGCACCACGCGATCACCGGATTGAAGGTCCACATCGAGCGTGGCTTCCGCGTCCACGGCATCCGGCAGAGCGCCCAGGACCATACTGCGGGATTCGAGCAAGCGCGGCTCAGCGCCATCGTGCGCGATCATTGCGGGGGGATGTCCGGCTCCGGCAAAAATCATGCGGCGGCCCGGGCGGTCAATGCGCGCGGCGGCAACGGTAAAAAAGAAAACGGAGCTGCCGATATTGTGCATGACGAAGCGGTTGAGCTGCGTGAGCATGGTGTCCAGCGCGGAGCCGGCGCGCAACTGCGTCATCATTTCGGTGTAAATCCGGTTGGCCACCAGCGCGGAGCCGATGCCGTGGCCGGAAACGTCGCAAACCAGCAGATTCAAATAGCGATCGTCCAGCGAACTGACCAGGCCAAAATCGCCGCCGATGGTACGCACCGGATGATAAAAAGTTTCCACGCGCACGCCGCCCCACACCAGCGATTTCGGCGCAAGGCTTTGCTGCACGCGCGCGGCGAGCTTCAAATCTTCCTGAATTTCCTGGTGACGCTCTTCGAGTTTCTGGTTTACGTCGCGCAGTTCCTGTTCGGCGCGCTTCAGATCGGAAATGTCAGTGAAGGTGACGATGGCAAACTGGCGTCCATCGGGATCCTCGACGGTGCGAGCGCTGATGATGACGGGCAGGCGCGAGCCATCTTTTTTCGGCACCACGAACTCGAAACGATTGTGGCCCGCGCGGAGGCCCGTCTCGCGTTGCGCGTTAATGAAGTCCGCTTCTTCCTTGGCATAGAGTTTGTACACGCCCCGGCCCACGATTTCGTCGCTGCTCATGCCGGTCATTTCCTGGAGATTCGTGTTCACGAAAATAATGTTCTGGCAATCATCGGAAATGAGCACGCCCTCATTGAGGCTTTCGAGAACGCCCTCGATTTGGTCCAGCCAATCCGGCTTTTCGACTTCCACTGACGATCCTCTTAACGGCTCAGCTGCCCGTCCGCGTATCTTACCCAATTCGTGGGAAAACCGCTAAAGGGCGAGCCGCATCATGGTATGTACTGCCACATTTGATGCAATGAATTGGCGCCGGGGAGCGTAATAATGAGAGAGGATATTACAGGCCATTTTTTGCCTGCAGAGAGCGCACAAGACCATGACAGTGACCGCTGCATCTACCGCGACATCCGCCGCACACCGGCCGGGGCTTCCGCCGGGGCCAAAAGGAGCGCCGCTGCTGGGTCTGGCGCTGCACGTTCTGCGCGATCCACTGGCAACGCTGATGCGTGTGGCGCGGGAATATGGCGACATCGTGTGCATTCCGGTATTCAGGCATTACCGCATCTTGCTGAATCATCCGGATTTCATCGAGCAGGTGTGTATCGTCCAGCACGCGAAGTTTCACAAGAGCACGTTGACGAAAGACGTGACCCAACGGCTGCTGGGGCAAGGCCTGCTGATCAGCGAAGGAGATTTCTGGCGGCGGCAACGGCGGCTGGCGCAGCCGGCGTTTCATCGCACACGCATCGCGGAATACGGCACGACGATGGTGGAATGCGCCAACATGCACATGCGCAAGTGGCATCGCGGCGAGGTGCGCGACATCGCGCAAGAAATGATGGCGATGACGCTGGATATCGCGGTGCGCACACTTTTTGGGACTACGCTGAGCGTGCAGGCGGAAGCAGTGGGCGAGTCGCTCGGATTCCTGATGCGCTATTCGATGCGCAAGGCGCGTTCGCCGATCAAGGTGCCGGAAAGCTGGCCTACGCCTCGGAATCGCCGCGCGAAACGCGAGACGCAATTTCTGGATTCGCTGGTGTACGGAATCATCAAAGAGCGGCAAGCCGAGGGAAACACGAATCGTCACAATGATTTGCTGGCGCTGCTGATGAGCGCGATGGACGAAGACGGCACGCAGATGACGGCGAAGCAATTGCGCGATGAGACCATGACGCTATTCATGGCCGGGCACGAGACGACGGCTCTGACGCTTTCCTGGAACTGGTACATGCTGAGCGAAAATCCCGCGGCCGAGGCGCGCTTGCACGAAGAATTGCAGCGCGTCCTGGGCGGACGCGCTCCGGAGGTTGCGGATTTGGAGCGCTTGCCTTATTTGCGCGCGGTGGTGAGCGAGGTGCTGCGGCTGTATCCAGCGGCCTACATTTTGGCGCGGACTTCGATCGCGCCATGCACAATTGGCGGCTACGATTTTCCCACGGATACCACGTTCATCATGTCTCAGTGGGTGATGCACCGCGACGCGCGGTATTTCGACGATCCGGAGGTGTTTCGCCCGGAGCGGTGGCTGGATGGACTGGAAAACCGTTTGCCGGCGGGTGCTTATTTTCCGTTTGGGGATGGGCCGCGAAGATGTATTGGGCAGGGATTCGCGCTGCTGGAATTGGGGATGGTGATTGCGACTGTGGCACAGCGGTTCAGGTTTAAGTTGGTGCCCGGGCATCGTGTGGTGCCGGATCCGCTGGTGACGCTGCGAGCGAAGTATGGGATACGGATGACGGTGCATGCGCGGGAGTGAGTGGTGCGGGATTGTGCCCTGCGGAAAAGATCGAAAGGTTTAACAGAGAAGGCACAGAGGAAAGCAGAGTACACAGCGATAGGCGGGAGAGATCCGTCGGCCGGCTTGAAGCAAAAGCGCCGTCCTCAGGATGACGATGCGGCAAGCATCGTCACTTCACAAATTCGGGTTGCTCGCCTTTGTCCCAGGGATCGTAAGTCAGGCTGAAGCGAATGCGGTCTGGGATTGTCGGGTGGGAATAAAACATAAGAACTGTGACGGGGCTGGGCGCGGGATCGGAGAGGTCCACTTCGCCGAGAACTTGAAAGGCTTGCGCGGCGACCTGGCCAGAATCCGGAATTAGGCCGTGGGTGACTTCCAGGCCGTATTGATCCGCCTGGTGTTCAAAGTGACGGCTGACGGCGCTTTGAACGGGGTTGGCGATAAAAGAGTAAACGGAAAGTAGAAGCAGCAGCGCGGGGAGCGAGGCCCAATCGTCAACGCCGCGGATGCCCCAGGCAGTGCCGAATCGCCCCAGCAGCCAACCGATGGTGATGTAGCCAAGATAGAAGAGCACGAACAGAAATACCGCGGCGAAAAACAGGCCCTTCCAGATGTGGTTCAGAACGTAATGCCCCATTTCGTGTCCGACTACCAAAACAATTTGCGGCGTGTTCATCTTGGCGATGGTGTTATCCCAAACCACGATGCGTTTCGATGCGCCAATGCCGGTGACATAGGCATTCAGCTCCGTAGTTTTTTCTCCAGCGCCCATCCAGAACATGCGCTCCGGAGGGATCTCCACGCCGGCGCGGTGGACCATCGTTTCCAGGCTCGAGACAAGAGCTGGATCTTTTTGCTGGAGAGGCTCGAATTTGTGGAACATGGGATCCACGATCAAGGGCTGAAGAAAAACCAGAATCACCAGAATGGGCAGCGACAGCAGCCAGAAATAAAACCACCAGCGTCTCGGGCTGCTGCTTATGACGGCGTAGAGAATCGCAATCAGAATAATTCCCAGCAGGATCGAGAGGAATTGTCCCTTGGTCCAATCCCAGAACCACGAGCCCCAGCTCTGAACGCTGAGGCCGTATTTCCGCTCGACGGAATTTTCGTAGATGTTCGAGGGTAGACCGAGAATGGCCATGGTCAGGATTAAGAGTGGCGCGAAGATTGCGGCTTGGATGAAGCGATTCCGCGAAAGAGCTTCAGCCCAATCGCGAAATTGCGGTCCGAATTTCCAGAAAAGAATCACCCAGAGCACGAAGATGCCGTAGAAAAAATCGATCCAGGCAAAGCGCGCGCGAAAACGGCCGAGGTCGCGCGCTTTGCGATAAAGGTCGGGCGGGAGCGTGTAGGCAGTGACTTTCTTTTGCGTCGGCTGCGGCTGGGCAATCGGAGCAGATGCATCGGGAGCGCTCGCAGGTGGCTCCGAAGACTGCGACGCGAAAGCTGCGACGGGCTCGGGGACGTGCAGAATCTGCACGGATGATCTGCCGAAAGCGAATGGAGCAGCGAGCAGCGTTAATAAGACCATCATCCAGACTGCAAGAGATTTCATCCACGCTCCGTACGGCTCGGCCGCCTGCGTTAGCGTCCAAACACAGACGGGGATTATCGCACGGCATCTTGAACTTGCGAATGCAATGCTACAGGATTTCGGTCGTGCGGCGCGGGGACATCGGCAATCGCCGCGCGATAAAACGCGTAACCTTTCATGTGCCGGCCTCGCTCACCCATAAACTGCGCGCGATAGTCGCAAGATCCAACATCCTGGCGGAGCCGCAAGCCTGTGGTGGTGAGGAAGTCTGAAACTTCCTGCGGAAGCAGCCCGAAAGTCCAAGGCTCGCCAATTTGTTCCAAGGAACGCAGCAGTTTTTCGGCGTCGGGAAATGTGGCGGGATTGTCGATGGCGGAGCGATGCACGTAGGTGAAGATCAGTTCCGTTCCCGCCGCGCAGGAAGCGACAAAACGCAGGACTGCGGTCACGGCTTCGGCGGTAAGGTAGTTCGTCACACCTTCCCAGAGAAATAGACTGCGCTGCGATGGATCGAAGCCCGCCTGGCGCAGAACTTCTTCGAGGGATTGGCGATTAAAATCAATTTGCACGAAAGTCAGATTGGCCGGTTCGCGTTCGATGAATTGAGCCAACTGCGCTCGCTTGGTTGCGAAAGTTTGGGGATGGTCCACCTCGAAAATCCTAGCGGCGCGAAGTTCAGGAATGCGAAATGCGCGGCAATCGAAACCCGCGCCGAGGATCACGACTTGGCGGATGCCATTCGCGAGTGCTGCCACGAGGGCATCGTCTATCCAGCGCGTGCGTGCGATTCCCGAAGAGCGCGCGCCGGGAACGATTACATCGGCAAGCCAGGGGACCGCGCCACCAAGCAGAGGGATGGACGCCCAGCGCAAAGCTCGGCGAAAACCAGGGCTGAGGAAACAGGCGGCATACGGATCGTTGAACAGGCGCTCGCTCGGAGGCCGCATCGTTTCCAGCGCTCGAAAGAACGCCATATGTTCCGCGGTTCGACTGGACTGATTCACTGCACTCCCTCACTAGCGATTTACATGTTTGATCATAGATAAGACGAGCGTTCCGAACCAAGGTTATCGAGAAAATGAAATTCCGCATCGGGGCCGGAAATTGCGGATTATTAAGGATTTCGTTGACGCCGAGGAAACTTTCCCGCGGTTGGAACCGTTATTCTTGATAGATTCCATGCGGTCATTACGAACTGGTGTGGGAGTGGAGAACCATTTGCCCGACCGCGCGAATTCTACTTTGCGCGGATTTTCGCCATGCGGTTGTGAGGAGTGA
The DNA here is from genome assembly GCA_963748395.1 of uncultured Acidobacteriota bacterium. GTDB lineage: Bacteria > Acidobacteriota > Terriglobia > Acidiferrales > UBA7541 > Palsa-295. The sequence goes on from CAVVIP010000005.1 coordinate 235,820, forward strand.
TCTGCTGATGAAGCTCGTGATCGAAGGCGTGAGTAAACAGTATGCGGGAAAACTGTGGGGGCTGCGCGATCTGCAGATGGAGATTGGTCCGGGCGTGGTGGGACTGCTGGGACCGAATGGCGCAGGAAAATCCACGCTAATGCGCATCCTGGCGACGGTAACGCGCACCACAGAGGGGCGGGTTTTGTGGAATGACGCGGACATCGCGCGAACTCCCGATCCGTTGCGCAGCGTGCTGGGATATTTGCCGCAGGATTTTGGCGTGTATCCGCATTTGACGGCGCGCGAATTCCTGGAGTATCTGGCCGCGGCCAAAGGATTGGACGCGGCGACGGCGCGGAGGCGGATTGATGAATTGCTGGGCGTGGTGAATCTGGGCGACGTACGCGACCGCGCGCTGGGCGGATTTTCCGGCGGCATGAAACAGCGCGTGGGGATCGCGCAAGCGTTGCTGAACGATCCCCAGCTGCTGATCGTGGATGAGCCGACGGCGGGGTTGGACCCGGAAGAGCGCGTGCGATTCCGCAATTTACTTTCCGAACTTTCCGGCGAACGCATCGTGATTCTTTCCACGCACATCGTTTCAGACGTGGAAGCAATCGCCACAGATATCGCGATTTTGGGCGGAGGCCGGCTGCTGGCGCATGCGGCTCCAGAGGAATTGCTGCGAACGGTGGAAGGCCGCGTGTGGGAGTGGGTAATTCCGAGCGCGGAATTGCCGGCCGCAAGGCAGCAGTTTCAAATTTCGGGGAGCGTGCGGCGCGGCGATGGAGTGCACGTGCGAGTGGTGGCGGCGGAGCGGCCGGGCGCAAGCGCGATTCCGGCGGCGCCTTCGCTGGAGGACGCGTATTTGAATTGCATTTCGACGCAGCGTGCGAGCGCGTCCGCAGGAGCCCCATGAGCGCCAGCCGCCGGCACGTACTGCTGCATTTGGCGCGCGCGGATTTTTTGGAGCGCGTGCGGCGCTACAGCTTCCTGATCACGCTGCTGTTCGCGATGTATTTCGGCTACCTGGCGGCGACCGGAAAAATAATGTTGCGCGTGGGCGATATGCGAGGGGTCTATAACTCCGCATGGATCGGCGCGTTGATGTCGCTGGTGGCCACAACGTTTCTTTCTCTGGCGGGATTTTATGTAGTGAAAAACACCATCGAGCGCGACCGCGCAACGCGCGTGGGCGAAATTCTGGCGTCCACGCCGATTTCCAAAGTTTTGTATCTCACAGGAAAGTGGCTCAGCAATTTCATGGTGCTGGGAGTGATGGTGGCGATCCTGGGGATTTCGGGAATCGCCATGCAATTGTGGCAGGGCGAAGACCCGCACGTGAATTTGTGGAAGCTGCTGGCTCCTTTCTTACTGCTGGCGTTGCCGGCCATGGCATTGGTTGCGGCGGTGGCCGTGGTTTTCGAGACGATTTCGTGGCTGCGCGGCGGATTCGGAAATGTGGCCTACTTTTTTCTGTGGACCATGGGACTTGCTGTGCCAGCGTCCGCCGGAGCAGCGGGAGATACGAGCCCCTACGATTGGGCGGGGCTGAGCCTGGTTTGGAGCAGCATGAGAGCTGCGTCACACGCTGCGAACAACAGCTTTTCGTTTTCGCTGGATGTAGGAACTTTTAATTTCGTGCACTCGACGTTTCTGTGGAACGGGATTGCGTGGACCGCGGGCATGATTCTCTCGCGGATCGTGTGGATCGGTTTCGCGCTGGCACTGGTTGCGTTTTCGGCGCTGCTATTCGATCGCTTCGACCCAGCGCGAAGAAGATTACTGGAGAAACGGCGCATGGCTTCGCCGGAAATTTTGGCAGAGGCGGACGCCCGCGGCGCCGCGCCAGCGCCGGTGGTTACGCTGACGCCGCTTGGACCGGCGCCGACGCATTTTCGTTTTGGCGCGATGCTGGTGGCGGAGTTGCGGTTGATGCTGAAAGGGCAGAAATGGTGGTGGTACGCGGGCGCGATGGTGCTGGTGGCGCTATCGGCTGCGCTGCCTGGAGCGCAAGCCCGCGGCGTGGCATTGAGCGTCGCGTGGATCTGGCCGGTGCTGATGTGGTCCACGATGGGCGTGCGGGAAAGCCGCGATCGCACCAGCCAGTTGCTCTTTTCGGCGCCGCATCCGATTGCGCGGCAGCTTCCGGCGGTCTGGTGCGCGGGAGTGGTTGTGGCGCTCATCACTGGCAGCGGTTTTGCGCTGCGGCTGGTGCTGGGCGGAAATTGGCGCGGATTGCTGGCGTGGCTGATCGGCGCGGCATTCATTCCCACGTTTGCGCTGGCACTGGGAGTGTGGAGCGGAACGAGCAAACCGTTCGAAATTCTCTATACGCTGCTGTGGTACGTAGGTCCGATGCACGCGACAGTACCACTGGATTTCGCGGGATCAGTGCCCGCCACTGCATTCACACGGGTTCCTCTGGTCTATTTGGCTTTGGCGGTGGGGATGGCGTTGGCAGCGCTGGCGGGGCGGAAGAGGCAATTGCAGAAATGAAAACGGGTACAGAAGTGTGCCGGGAGTAGAGAATTCTGTACCTGCCGGGAAGTACAGGGTGCCTCTTAGGGTGCGGGACAGAACGCCGATTGCCACGCTTGGAAGCGGGCAGATAGAATTGAGGTCTGGGAAACTGCCACGAGGGAGAAGCACGATGAAAATCGCACATTGGAGCCTGGGGATTCTGCTGGTTCTGCCGGTGGGCATCGCGGCAGCTCAGGCGCAACCCGCGCCACAGGACGCGCAGGCATCCGCACCGGCGCCAGCTCCTGCCGATTCCCTGGCTGCCGCGGCCAAGGCAGCGCGCGACGCCAAGAAAGATCAGGCCAAATCGGCGCGCGTGTGGGATGACGATAGCGTTCCCAAGGCCAAAGATGAAATCAGCGTGGTGGGTCAGGCGCCGGCTGCCGACGATAGTGGTAATCCTGCTGCCGCGGGTGATGCGGCGAACACCACGGGCGCGGCGGATGGTTCCGCGGACAGCAAGGCTGCGCGTAAAAACGATCGGTCGGGCTTGGAGACTTCCATCGCGAATGCCAAGTACAAATTGGGGACGATCAAGGTAGATCTGGACCTCTCCCAGCGGACCTATACCCTGGATTCGCAGATGTATTACATCAAGCCGGACTACAAGTCGGACACGGCCGGCGCGGCCAAACTGCAGGATGAGCAGGACCATATCGCAGCGAAGCAGCAGGAAATGGACGAAGAGCAGAAGAAAATTGACGACCTGGAAGCGGAACTTGCCAAGCTCCCGGCGGCACCCGCCCCGGCGAGCGGCGAGAGTTCGAACTAAGCAGGCGCTGCGGCAACTGCGGTCCGTGCCACCCCGGAATAGCACCCCTACTAATAGTATATATTTTTCTTGACACACTAGCTCCCTCGGCGCAATATTCCGCACGTTAACGCTGCGTTACGCCAATGTTGCTGTTGGTGTAGCCCGGCGCTGAAATATTTTCAATTCCCCGGTAACGGCCGCGCACTTTCACACTGCAATCGAGAGGGACGATGCTGAATTTAGCGGGTGGCACGGTGCAATGTTTGAATCCGGAATGCATCGCGCGGGGGCGCTGGCTGCGCCTGCACGATGCGCCGCAGGAACGCTGCAACAGTTGCGGAGCGCCGCTGCATAGCGTGCCGCCGCCGCTGCCGCCGCGGTTTCGTATGCGCGCACGGCCGATGAGGAGTTATCGGCCCATGGGGCGCGGACGCTGAAGTTGTTGCGCGGCTGAGCTGCTGGGTTCAGGCACGCGGGTAAATTTCCACCAGCGAAGTAACAGGCGCAAGCAAATGAAAAGGCCCGGGGGAACCAGCCACCCCGGGCCTTTTCGTTTTTGCAGCCGCTGCGTATTCGCGCTAGAAGTAAAACTTCAAGCCGAATTGGATGATGCGCATGCCGCGGTCGGTTGAGATTTGGCCGAAGGTGGAGCTGCCGCCCTGATTGTCCGGATTCAAGAATTGGACATGGTTGAAGGCGTTAAAGAATTCGGCGCGGAACTCGAGCGATGTGGTCTCGGTGACATGAGTGCTCTTTGTGAGCGACAGATCGAAGTTGTTGATTCCCGGCCCCCGCAAGGCATTTCGTGACAGGGTTCCGAAGGTGAATAAAGGGACTCCACCTGGATCATATGGTCCGATGCAATTATAGGAACTGGGATTGAACCAGAAGTTGCCAGACGCGCTTCCGGATAAGCAGCTCGCGGTGTTGGTGGGGGTGCTATTGAAAGTATTCGTCGTGTTGCGAGGATTCAAGTATTGGATCGGTCCGATTAAATCGGGACGATCTAACCCGTTTCCTTGCTGGCTGGAGTCATTACCCGAGTACAACGTAATGGGCTGCCCCCCTTGAAAGGTGGCAATGCCATTGAATTGCCAGCCCCCCGTGACTTTCTTCAGAAAAGCGTTTTCAACGTGGCGATCAAGTGGAAGCTGCCAGATACCGCTGATGACCAGACGCTGGTCTACGTCGAAATCCGCGAGCGCGCGGTCCAGCCTGGGGTCGAGCGGGTCAGTGTAAGTGGAGGAGCGAGAGCGGAAGCCGGAAGTGAGGTCAATCACTTTTCCCCAAGTGTAGGCGCCTCGCAAAGCAAATCCCTGACTGAATCGTTTGTCAACAGTGAGTTGGAACTCGTCGCTGTCCGAAAGTCCATTGCTGAAATTCGTATAGATCTGGAATACTCCGGTAAGTGTACCGTTAGGATCGGTGGGCGTAGTACCTCCAACACAAGCTGCCATCGGCCTGGAGCAGTCTTCGCTGACGAAACCAAAATCGTTGAGCTGTTCCATTTCCACTGTAGGATTCGGAAAGTTGGTCTCGGAAGTGGAGATGAGCTTGCGGCCAAGACTGCCGACGTAAACGGCTTCAACCATGGTGTCTTTGGTGGCCTGCCATTGGAATCCGTAGTTGAAGTTTTCTGAATACGGAGTGCGGAAATGTGGATTGGTTGTGTATCCGTAGGAGATCTTCGGGTCACCAAAAGTTCCCACAGCCGATGGAGGGAACGGGAAAACGTTGGTATAGCCGAAGGTGCCAAAGGGATCGGCCACCGGATCTCCAGTGGTGCCGGCAAAGTCTGAGGCTGCGAATGTACTTTCGTTGGCGACGCCGGCAAACGGAGGCAACCCACCAAACTGCAGGTTAAGTGCTCCGTCTTCGATATCGTAGAAGATGCCGAAGCCACCGCGCATCACAAGCTTGCCGCTGCCGAGCATGTCCCACGCGAATCCGAAGCGGGGGGCAAAATTATTGTAGTCGGGATAAACGAGCGCGCGATTAGGTGTTCCGGGATCACCGGGATACAGGATTCCCGGAGGGGCGTCTGGAAAGACGGTGGATTGCTGGCCCGGGAAAAGACCTAGAATCTCGTTATGAATGTCGTATTGCGGGATGTAATAGTCCCAGCGAAGCCCGTAATTCAGCGTCAGGCGCGGAAGGATTTTCCAGGTATCCTGCGCGTACAAACCGACGGAACCGGTACGAATTCCATAGGTGGATTTGGAATTCTGATAGTAATTGTCCCAGAACCCACCCACAAAGTCGGCCAGATAGCTGCCAGTATAGGGCGATTGATAATTTCCGATGTCAAATCCGCCATTGTTGTAATAGTCGTAGTTGAAATTCAGTTGAAGGCGGGTGATGTCCGCGCCGAATTTAAGTTCATGCTTGCCGCGAGTCCAGGTGAGGTTATCCGCCCACTGAAATGTATTGTCGGCCAGCGTGGTGGGGCCCTGTACCGAAGATCCCAGATTGAATTCGGGAGTAAATATAACGGGGGGTGAGACGCCAGCAGGATCATCCGGATTTACGTTGGTGAAGCCGAGGGCGGAAGGAGAAGTCGTATCAGACGGAACCGCCTGAAGCGTGTTGGTGCGATTGGCGCCGAAACGGAACTCATTGGTGAGTGTAGGCGAGAAAATATGGTTCCAAGTGAGGGTGCCGATTTGATTTCGGAAATTGGTGCTGTTCGCACCACCGATGGGAGAGGAGGTGGAGGTGGGAAGCGGATACACGGTACGATTGTCGTCAATCAAGTAGACGAACGAGAGCGTATCTTTGGCTCCGAAATTGTGGTCAACGTGGAGAATTCCCTGATCATCGTCAATGGGTTCATTGGGTGAGCCGATGAAACCAGAAGAGTTAGGAATGTTAGGCAAGGGCAAGTACTTGGTTATGTAGTTCTGAATCACGGGATTGACCAGCGATCCGTTCGTCCCAACTCCGCCAAGACCTGGAGCACTCATATCGTTAAATGGAATTATGGCTCCGGTGTAGGGATTTGTCAGTTGCGTGCCGTTGGGATCGGTACAAGCGCCGGCCCCGCTGTAAGTAGAGCAAAGATCGCCGAAGTTGCCCGTTCTTTCTGTGGGAGTTAAAACGGTGAGTTCCTGAGACGTGTTGCCTTCGCGCGTCCGAGCTCCTTGATATGCAAGAAAGAAGAAAGTTTTATTCTTCTTGATAGGTCCACCGAAGGTCCCGCCGAAGACGTTGCGCTGGAATGTCTGCTTGGGAAGACTTGGAGGAAGAAAATAATCACGGGCGTTCAAATCGGTATTCCTCAAGAATTCGAAACCATCGCCATGAAAACTATTGGTTCCCGATTTCGTAATCTGGTTGACGATACCGCCGGAAGTGCGGCCGTATTGGGCGTCGTAATTGTTCGTGAGAATTTTGAATTCTTCGACGGCGTCCGGGTTGGGACTGACCACGATGTTGTTGCCGAGGAAATCAGTGTTATTGGCGCCGTCCAGAAGAAACGTCAAGGATTCGGAGCGCTGACCGCTGACGGAGAACGGATTTCCGGAAGTATCGTCGGGATCCGCGGCAAAAACACCGGCCTGCAGCAGGCCGAGTTGCAGCGTGTCCCGGCCAACTAGCGGTAGAGAGTTAATCATTTGCTGATTCTCAACTTTTCCGAGGACGGCGCCGGTGGTGTCCACTTGGACTACGTTCGAGGTGACCTCGACCGTTTGATTTCCGGTGCCGATTTTCAGCGCGACGTCCTGGCGTCCGTTTTGATTCAGCTCCAACTCAATTCCGTCTTGCACGAACGTGGTGAAGCCGGGCTTATCTACGGTCAACTTGTACGTACCCACCGGAACGAAGTCGAACAGGTATGAGCCGTCGGAGCCCGTGGTGCTACTGCGTGCGACGCCTGTGCCGGTGTTGGCGAGCGTCACCTTCGCGCCGGGAACCACGCCGCCGGATTGATCGGTGACGGTGCCGCGGAGGGAGGCCTTATTCTGGCCCCAGGCCGTACCGCTCAGGACTGCGAGGAAGAAAAGAACCAGCCCACAGCAAAGCAGCGCACGAAGAAGTCTCACACCCCACCTCCAAGAATATCCGCTTACCCAGGACGCGCGGTACGTGGAGTTGTAGGGCCCGTTCAACAGGTAAAGAATCAGGGCGACGGTCTCGCCCCAAAAATAATGCGCAAATCAGGACAACGCCCCAATTACATCAACTCACACTACCCCGATGCGGGAATCTATAGAACTGCGCGGCGAGGAAGTCAAGAAAGAAGCGCTTATGGAAGCCATCAAAGCGATTGGAGTGAATGACTTGGGGTCAAATTGCCGGGGCTGGGAAGGGGGAGCGGCCGGTGGGGGTGCCGGCCGCTCATGGGCATTGGGGGTGATGGAGGTGCAGACATTCGAGGCGCTTTGGAGAGCCCCGAACACGACTAAGTATGCCGTTGAGGAGTGGGGACGTCGATAGCCCGCTCGGCCCATTTAGGCCCAGTACGAAAGTACGCGAAAGCTGGTTCGTGACAGTTTCGCTACGCACGGAGACGGCGTGCGGCGCGTGTGGCGGGGATTGAATGGCGCGGCGCGCGGTGGTAGGCTCGCCGAAGCAGTTGCCCTGACGTCACGCGCAGACGTGCGCTTCGAACTGCCCGGTAGCATCCTTGGGCGCCACTGGAATAAAACTCGACCGCAAGCCAGCTGTAGCGGCGCAAACGTTGGTGTACGTGCGCCAACTTCTGGTGGAGTTGGGCAGCTCGCGAGGCCTGGAAGAGCTGGGTGCGCGCGGAACGAAGGCGCACCTGGAGCGCGAGCTGGGACTGGGCAGCCTGGAGCGCGTGGAATTGATGCTGCGGCTTGGTGATGCCAGCGGCGTGCGCTTGCCGGATCGCGTGGTGGCCGAAGCCGATACGGTGCAGGATTTGGTGGACGCGATCCTGCGCGCGGAAACGGGCGACGACGGAAATGGCACCGCCGCTCGCGGCACGACGGCGCTGATTGCCTCTGCTCCCGCCGCTACGCTGAGTTCTACTGCGGCTACTTCTCCTTCGCCTGCGATTCACCCTGACATCGAGCAGCAAATTCGCCACGCGGAAACTCTGAGCGAAATTCTGCGGCTGCGCGGACGCGGCGAACCCGGCCGCAGCCACATACAAATCTACGAAGAAGACGAGCAGCTGCGCACGATCACGTTCGGCGAATTGTATGAACGCGCGTCGGCGGTGGCGGCGGAATTGCGCCGGCGCGGCCTGGAGCCGGGACAGACCGTCGCGATCATGCTGCCGACCTGCGCCGATTTTTTCTGGAGCTTTGCGGGAATTCTGCTGGCCGGCGGAATTCCGGTGCCGATCTACCCGCCGTTCCGGGCCGACCGCATCGCGGAATACGCCGCGCGGCAATCGAACATCCTGCGCAATGCGGAAGCGCAATTTTTGGTGACCTGGCGGCAAGCCGAAAATCTGGCGAAGCTTCTGAAGCCGCGCGTGCCATCGCTGCGCGAGGTGTTGAACGCGCAAAAGCTGGCGAGCGCTGCGGCGGATACCGAGCAGCCGGCGGGCGAATGGCGGCCGGTGCAGCATTTCTCGCATCACGCGCGCGGTGAAGACATTGCTTTCCTGCAATACACTTCCGGCTCGACGGGCGATCCAAAAGGCGTGGTGCTGACGCACGCAAATCTGCTGGCAAATATTCGCGCAATTATTTCGGGTATTGATATTCAGCCGGACGACGCTTGCGTTTCCTGGCTGCCGCTGTATCACGACATGGGATTGATCGGCGCGTGGTTTGTGCCGCTTTTTACAGGGATACCGCTGGTGGTGATGTCCCCCCTGGCGTTTCTGAGCCGGCCGGAACGCTGGCTGCGCGCGATTCATCGCCACCGCGCCACGATTTGTCCTGCGCCGAATTTTGCCTACGAGCTGTGCGTGCGAAAAATCGCGGAGAAGGATCTGGAAGGGTTGGACCTGAGTTCCTGGCGGGCGGCGACCAACGGAGCGGAGCCAGTGCGCGCGGAGACGATGGAAAGATTCGCGAAGCGTTTCGCGCCGTACGGTTTTCGGCGCGAAGCATTGATGCCGGTGTACGGGCTGGCGGAAGCTACGCTAGCCGTGTCTGTGCCGCGGCTTGGTGCTGGATACAAGGTGGACCGAATCGAGCGCGCGCTGTTTGAATCCGAAGGCCGCGCGGTTTCGGTTGCGAGAGCCGATGCGCCGGCGCTGGAGTTCGTGAACGCTGGGAAGCCGGTGCCGTCGGTAGAAGTGCGCATCGTGGATCCGGACGGACGCAATCTGGGTGAACGCCAAGAGGGGCGGCTGTGGTTTCGCGGCCCTTCGGCGACTAGCGGCTACTATCGCAATCCTGCCGCGACGCGCGATTTGCTGCGCGATGGCGACTGGATCGATTCGGGTGATCTGGCGTACTGGGGCGAAGGCGAGATTTACATCACCGGCCGCGCGAAAGACGTAATCATCAAAGCGGGTCGGAATCTTTATCCGCACGAAGTGGAAGAAATTGCCGGACGCATCGCGGGAGTGCGCACCGGATGCGTGGTGGCGTTCGGCGCGCCGGATGAGCGCACTGGGACCGAGCGGCTGGTGGTGGCCGCTGAGCTGCGCGACGTGGCCGCGGCGAAACGTATCGAGGGTGAAATTGCGCGCGCGGTAGATGAAGCGATGGGCATGCCTCCCGACGTGGTTGTGCTGCTGCCGCCGCAGTCCATTCCGAAAACTTCGAGCGGGAAATTGCGGCGCAGCGAAACGCGGCGGCTTTTCCTGGAAGGAAAACTGGGCCAGAAACAAGAGGCGCCGTGGGTGCAGATCGCGAAATTGGCGGTGCGCGGCGCGGTGCCACGCGCGTGGAGTTGGCTGCAGCGCGCGGCCAGAAGCACGATCGAATTTCTATATGGTGTGTACGCGCTGGTGGCGTTCGCGGTGATTCTGATTCCGCTGTGGATTCTGGTGGCGCTCACGCGAGATGAGCGGCGCGCGGCGAATCTGGTGCATCGCGGCGCGCGCATGATGCTGGCCGCCGCCGGCGTGCCGGTGGAAATTGTGGGCGGCGAAATTCTGCAGCACAGAACTAGAACGGGCCCGTGGATTTTCGCGCCGAACCATTCCAGTTATCTGGACGTTCTGGTGATGCTGGCATTTATGCCGCCCGATGTGCGGTATGTCGCTAAGGGCGAGATTCGCGACATGCCGTTCATGGGTACGCTGGCCGGCCGCAGCGGGCACTTTGCATTCGACCGCAGCGATCCGCAGGCGCGCATACGGCAAGCGGAAGAAGTGAACGCAGCATTGCGGAAGGGCGAATCGGTGGTGATTTTTCCGGAAGGAACGTTTACGGCGGCGGCGGGCATACGGCCGTTCCAATTGGGCGCGTTCAAAGCGGCGGTGGATACGCAGCGGCCGATTTGCGCGGTGTCCGTGCGCGGTGCGCGGCAAATTTTGCGCGACAAGACGATATTGCCGCGGCCCGGACATGTGACGTTGACGTTCAGTCCGCCGATTGCGCCCAATCCGGAGGCGGGAAACGACTGGCATGAAATTGTGCGCCTGCGTGATGCGACTCGCGAAACCATTGCGCTGAATTCGGGCGAAGCGCTTATTTAGTTGGCGCACCGCTCGCCGATTGCAAAGTTCTACTGCTGGTCCAGCACGAAATGCACGGTGATTAGTGTTTCCACTTCGACCGGTTCTCCGCTCAAGCGCGTCGGCTGATAGCGCCACTGGCGCACCGCTTGCAGTGCCGCATTCGCGAGGATTGGGCTTCCGCTGATTACCTCGAGCTGGCGGACGCTGCCGTCAGTGGCGATGATCGCGCGCAAGTAAACCGTGCCGGCCAGATGAATGTTGCGCGCGATGGCCGGATATTCCGGCTGCACTTTGTAGATCAGCGCTGCAGCCATTACGCCTTCGCTGCGGGACAAGGGCGCTTTATGCTGCGGCGGATCGGGTTTCTTTATTTCGATAGACTTGCCGCCAGATTCTGCGCCGGGAATCCATGTGCCGGAACCTGGTGGGCCGTTTATTCCGCCGTCGCCGATTCCTGGCGCGGAATCGCCGCTGGCGTTGGATGAGCTTGCGTTATTGAACGGACGAACGGGCGTGGGAGCTGTGGGCTTCGCACAGTAGAGGCATGGGTCCGGCCTGGCGTCGGTACTGGTCAGTGGATGCGCATGCGACGCAGCAGGCTTTTCCGCGGAGCCACCTCCGCCACGATAGGGCGGCATGGGCGTCACGACGTAGCTCCCAGGCAAGACGCCGGGCGTGATCAGCGGCCACAACAACATCGCGCCAAGCAGCGCCGCTTCGAGCAGAACCGAAATCAGTAGCGCTTTGCGGCGCAAGTTGCGCGCGCGGTTGCGCAAATCTGCGTCGTTTTCCAACATGCACTGCGACAAGCTGCCAAGATCGCTCACGGACACACCTCCGCCTGATCGTTCGCACACAAGGAAATGACATCCAGACGCGGCGCGTGAAGAAATGGCCTGACTTCATGCGGCCGTTACGGGGCTTGTGGCCCGGCCGCGTCGGATGGTGCTGCGAAGTTCGCGCGATCTCTATAGGGATAGACACCGGAGCCGGGGAGTTGTGCCCAGCAGGGGCTTTCTGATTGCCGGGATGAGACGAAAATGCCCATACGGCGGCGGCTGGTTCTTGTAAATCCCTGTAGACAAATTGTTTACAAGAATCGTACCGATAGGATGCATCACTTTGAACCTGGCGTGCGTCTAATTCCCCATCATCGCTAAGTTGTAGCTTTTCTTAGAGGATGGAGGGGAAGTCATTATGAGCCGAAACTCAATAGAGACAGTGGGCGTTCGATATACCGGCTGGGCGGCGTTGAACCGCGACCCGCTGGAAGACCGCGTGGAATTCACCTGTCCGCAGTGTGGGGAAAAGGGAACGAAGGCTGCGCGGAGGCCGCGCGCGGCGTATCACTTCACCGATGGGTTCGTACAGGACCTGGAAGGTGAAGCGACCACGTGCCGCAGCTGCAAGAATTCGCTGCGAGTTGTCCCGGTGGTGATGTTGCACGACCAGGACGAGAAGCGGCGCTTCCAGGCAGTGTTTGCGCTGGATCCGTATTCGAACAACTAATCCCAGTCCAACAGGAAGGGAGCTGGATCGCTTTCGGTGTGTTACCCGAGCGATGGTTTCTTTCGGGCGTTGAACCGGAAGCAAAAGGGGGAGAAGAGCCTTGGCTCTTCTCCCCCTTTTGTTTGTATAGCGAGCTTAGTTATGCGCTGGCTGCGCGTCAGCGCCAACTGCTGCGGTAACCACATTCATAGCGCAGACGGTTCAGCTCGCGACGTTCCTGTTCGGCCTGGCGGCTGTAGAAACCGTGGCGCGCGACGGCGCGATCGAGCTGGAATTGCTCCTGGCGCAGACGCTGCTCGCAGCGCGGGCCTTCGTCCGCTGCGCGAACCGTGCCGGGAGTGCCCAATAGCAACAAACCTCCGAACGCCACAGCCGCTATCATCAACTTTCTGGACTTGATTAACATGGCGACCTCCACGGCAGCCGGGGAACCTGCTGGTGGTTTCCTCTGCGTGGCTGCCTATCTATGCAACCCGGAAACGAACGGGAAGTCGCGCTGCTCACGGCCGCATGATGTTGGGGATGAGCTGGTGCGGATGAGCGAAGGGCTCGCCTTCGATGTCCAAATGCAAATGGTGAGCTTCGAGATCGCGGCGGACGTGATTGAAAGCTTCGTCCACGGAATCCGCAAACTGTAGAAGTTTGTAATCGCGCTCGTTCACCGTGCCGGTGCGGACCATGTGGCGCCAGTTGAGTACTTTGTCCCAGTATTTCCGGCCGTAGATCAGAATCAGGTGATGCGAGGAGAGCTTATTGGTCTGCAGCAGCGTGAGCATTTCCCACAGCTCGTCCATCGTGCCGAAGCCGCCGGGAAAGACGATGAGCGCCTTTGCCATCTGCGCGAACCACAGCTTGCGCATGAAGAAATAGTGGAAGTAGAAATTCAGGTCGGGCGAAATATAGCGGTTGGAAGTTTGTTCGTGCGGTAGCTGGATGCTGAGGCCGACGGACGGGCCGCCCGCTTCCGCGGCGCCGCGATTCGCAGCTTCCATGATTCCGGGGCCGCCGCCGGAGCAGACGACGAAGCGGCGCGGCTGATTGCCGAGGGTCATGGCCCAGGAAGTGATGCGATGGGAAAGTTCGCGGGCGTCTTCGTAATAGCGCGACATTTCCAGCAGCGAGCGAGCGGAGGAGATTTTTGCGCGCCATGCAGGTGTGCGCTGTCCGCGCGCGGCCGCTTTCGTACGTTTCAAGTGCGCCAGGGCGTGGTCGCGCGATTGAATGCGGGCTGAGCCGAACATCACGATGGTGTCGCCGATGTTAGCGCGGCGCAAACGGTTCAGAGGATCGAGATATTCGGCGAGGATGCGCAGCGGGCGCGCTCCGAGGCTCTCCATGAACTGCGGATCTTCGTAGGCCGGTTTCGGCAGCGGGTGGTGCTTGGACCGTTTTCCGGAACGCTTCATCGTCTATACCTCAATTCACACGCCAGCTTCCGCCCCGGTTCACATCGTGACGTCTTGCTGCGCTCGTTTGTACCGCATCCATTCTAGGAGAACGCGGGCGAAATGCCAGCCGCGGAGCGTGCCGGCAGTGCTGTGTAAGCAACGCGTGTGTGCCGCGGCGAATCAGATACACTGGACAGCTACATGGAATTTGGATGGAACGTGTGAATCGCATGTTATTTCGGCATTTATTTCGCTACTTGGCAGTTGCTGCGCTCGCGGCGGCGTTGTTCTTCGTCGCGCCGTTTGCAAGGTGCCAGGAAGCGCCTGCAGGACCTCTGCATGCCAAGCCGGGTGTGCAGCCCGAGCAGCTATCGCCCGCGGACCAGCAGAAGCATGCGATTCGCGTGCGCGTGAACGAAGTGACGGCGCCGGTGATTGTCCGCGACCCGAAGGGTGAGATGGTCTTCGATTTACAGCAGGATAATTTCCGCGTGTACGACAACGGGGCGGAACAGAAGATCGATCACTTCGACGTGGGCGGCGATCCTCTTTCCATCGTACTGGTGATTGAATCCAGCTCGCACATACAGCCGATGTTCCCCAGCATCAAGCACGCGGGAATTGTGTTCAGCGAAGCGGTGATGGCGCTGACGTCGGAAGCGGCGGTGATCAGCTACGACAGCACGGTGGACCTGCGCACAAAATTCACCACGGATTCGGACAGCGTGCAGTATGCCATCGAACATCTGCCGCTGGGCGTGAGTGATTCGCTGCTGTACGACGCGATGGCCAAAGGCATCTCGATGCTGGAAGAGCGGCCTGCAGTGCGGCGCAGGATCATGCTGGTGATCGGCGAGGCTCAGGATTCAGGTAGCGAAAGCCGGCTGGGCGAAGTGTTGCGGCATGCGCAACTAGCGAACGTGACCATCTATTCGATCGGGCTGAGCACGGCGATGGCGGATTTGCGCGCGAAGCCGGATCACGTGAATGATTCGCCGGACTTGCTGGCGCTGGCAGTATTTCTGGTGAAGACCGGCAAGAATGCGCTGACGGCGAATTCGCTGGCGGTGGCGAGCAAGGCCACGGGCGGATTGCACGTGGATACGGTGCGCGACCGCTCGATCGAGAAAGCGATTGACGACATCGGCGGCGAACTGCACGCGCAGTACACGATCGGATATCGTCCGGTGGGTGATGATCCGGAGGGGTATCACGAGATCAAAGTGGTAGTGGACCGGCCAAATGTTTCAGTCCGCACGCGGCCAGGATATTACGTCGCGCCGCCATCGTAACTTTCCCTAAAATCCGCTCTGCAAATTCCTACTTCTTCTCAAATTCGGGCGACGCTCCGGGTTCTGCGGCTTCGTCTTCTTCGAGGATGGCGGCGGCTGCGGCGATGCGGTCGCCTTCCTCCAGGCGCAGCAGGCGGACGCCTTGCGTGGAGCGGCCGGCTTCGCGGATTTCACCGGAGTGCACGCGAATGACTTTGCCCTGGCCGGTGATGATCATCACGTCGGAATCTTCACGGACTTGCAGCGCCGCGACGACGGGACCATTGCGGTCGGTGGATTTCAGATTGATCACGCCCTTGCCGCCGCGCGACGTGACGCGATATTCGGCGAGCGGCGTGCGTTTGCCGTAACCCTTTTCGGCGACGGTGAGCATCAGCGAAGTGAGCGATTCGCGAATCTGGTCGCTTTCGAGGTCGTCGAGATTCTTCGTATCTTTCTTGTATTCCTTCTCGATGATCCCGAAATCGGGCTGCACCGCGTCCATGCTGACGACGAAATCTCCCTTGGCGAGATCCATGCCGTTGACGCCGCCGGCGGCGCGGCCCATGGAGCGCACTTCCGTTTCGCGGAACAGAATGGCCTGGCCGTCGTGGCTGGCGAGGAAAATCATCTGCATGCCGTCCGTAAGTTTCGCGCCGATGAGTTCGTCGGTGCCATCGAGATTGATGGCGATGATGCCGGAAGGACGCGGATTGGAAAATTCCGCGAGGCCGGTTTTCTTCACGGTGCCATTTTTGGTGGCGAGGAAGACGTATCGATCGGCTTCTTCGAGATTGCGCGCGGAAACGACGGCGGTGAGTTTTTCATTTTCCTGGAAACGCACCAGGTTGGAGATAGCTTTGCCGCGCGTGGCTGCGGCGGCTTCGGGAATTTCGTAAACCTTCAGCCAATAAATGCGGCCCTTGGAGGTGAACAATAAAATGTAGCTGTGCGCGGAGGCGACGAAGAAATGTTCGACGAAATCGTCTTCGCGCGTCTTGGCGCCGATACGGCCTTTGCCGCCGCGCGACTGGTGGCGATAGGTTTCCACCGAGGTGCGCTTCACGTAGCCCGCGTGGCTGACGGTGATAGCCATTTCCTCGTCTTTGATGAGGTCTTCGAGCTTGATTTCCTCGACGCGGTCAACGATCTGTGTGCGGCGCTCGTCGCCATAGGATTTAATAATTTCGCGCAATTCGGCAACGATGACGGCTTTCAGTTTCTTCTCGCTGGCGAGAATTTCACGTAGCTCGGCGATCTGTTCGCGGATTTTCTTCAACTCAGCAAGAATGTCGTCGATCGAGAGCTGCGTCAGGCGATGCAACTGCAGTTCGAGGATCGCATCAATCTGCGGAAAGCTTAGGCCGACGACTTCCGCGGGGATGCCGTACTTCTTGTTGACGAGTTTGACGCCGGCAATGCTCTTGGCTTTTCCGTCCTCGGAAATTTTGACGGTTTTATTGGCGAAGAACTCGTGCAAATTCTCGCGGGCGTTGGCGCGGCTGGATGAACCGCGAATCACGCGGATCACTTCGTCGAGATAGTCGAGGGCAATCTGGTAGCCAAGCAGGATGTGCTCGCGCTCCTCAGCTTTGCGCAGTTCGTACTGCGTTCGGCGACGCACCACGTCCACGCGGTGCTCGATGAAAAGGCGCAGCAGGTCCAGCAGGCCCAGCTCGCGCGGCTGTCCGGCGACGATGGCCAGCAGGATCATGCTGAAGGATTCTTGCATCTGGGTGTGCTTGAAGAGGTGAGCGAGAATAATTTGCGGCTCTTCGTCGCGCTTCACTTCGATGACGATGCGCATGCCGTCGCGGTCGCTTTCGTCGCGAATGTCGGCGATGCCTTCGATCTTTTTATTCTGGATGAGGCCGGCGATATTTTCGATCAGGCGCGCTTTGTTGACCTGATAGGGGAGTTCGGTGACGACGATATCCTGGCGATCCTTGCCGCGCTGTTCGATGGCGACTTTGGCGCGCACCTGGAAGGAGCCGCGGCCGGTCTTGTAGGCTTGCTCGATGCCTTCGCGTCCGTAAATGTAACCGGCGGTGGGAAAATCGGGGCCGGGGACGAGCTTCATGATTTTTTTCAGGTTGGCTTCGGGTTCTTCGATCAGCACGATCGCGGCTTCGACCACTTCTTTCAGATTGTGCGGCGGAATGTTGGTGGCCATGCCGACGGCGATGCCGGAGGAACCGTTGACCAGCAAGCTGGGAACACGGGTGGGCAGGACGACCGGTTCTTTTTCGCTTTCATCAAAATTGGGAACGAACTCGACGGTTTCCTTTTCGATGTCCGCCAGCATTTCTTCGGCGATTTTCGAAAGGCGCGCTTCGGTGTAACGCATGGCCGCCGGTGGATCGCCGTCCACGGAGCCGAAATTTCCCTGGCCGTCCACGAGGGGGTAGCGCATGTTGAAATCCTGCGCGAGGCGGACGAGGGCGTCGTACACGGGAGCGTCACCGTGCGGATGGAACTTACCGAGAACTTCGCCGACGATCTTGGCGCACTTGCGGTAGGACTTGGTGGAGGTGAGGCCAAGCTCGTACATGCCGAAGAGGATGCGGCGGTGCACGGGCTTGAGGCCGTCGCGGACATCGGGCAGGGCGCGGCCGACGATCACGCTCATGGCGTAATCGAGGTAGGACTTCTTCATTTCCGATTCAATATCAACCGGAGTGGTGATTGACTTGTCTAGTTCTTCGGCCACTGAGAATCTCCGTGTTTTGGTGAGTAGTGATTGGTGATTAGTGATTCGTAACCGATCATTCGGCGCCTACGCTTTGGCTTTGCTGCGCTCCAGCACATAGGTTTTCACCGTTTCAAACGCCGTCGCATTGTTCGAGAAGCGCTGCGGGGCGAAATGCGATTCCAGTTCGCTGAGCAGCGCTTCGCAATCCGCTTGCGTGGCACATTCGAAAGCCACGCCTTCCTCGTTGTTCGGAGCATCGGTGGGCGTCGCGCGAAAATCGGAGCAGCTCATTCCGCGCAGGCCCGGCAAAATCTTCCACACCAGTTGATAGTTCACCAGAGTTAGATATCCAGGTTGACGACGTCGAGAGCGTTTTCTTCGATGAATTTGCGGCGCTCTTCGACGTTTTCGCCCATCAGCGTGGAGAAAATTGTTTCGGCGGCTACGGCGTCTTCCAGGCGCACTTTCAGCAGCGTGCGCACTTCCGCGTTCATGGTGGTGGTCCACAACTGCTCGGGATTCATTTCGCCCAGGCCCTTGAAGCGGGTGATGGTGAAATCCTTCTTGGCGTCTTCCAGAACGTAATTGAGCAGGCTGAGCGAGTCTTCCTTCACGACTTTGTCGCCATTGTGCGCGATGGTGAAGGGGCCGCGATCGAGTTCGGCAATGGCAGCGGAGAGAACACGTAGACGTTTATAATCCGGCGTGGCCGCGAGGGCCCAATTGATGCGCCGCTCGCCGCCATTTTTCAGCAGCAGCTCGTGCAGGCTGTGCTCTTCGTCGAAGATGAATTTGATTTCGAGGTCGAGCTTTGTCTTTCTCGATGGCCTTTACGAGTTCCTGCAATTTTTTCTTGTCGGCGAAATCGGCTTTCTTGTCGAGCTCGCTTTCGGCCAGCAGCTCCACGAGTTTCGGTTCGCGCAAGCGGCGGCCCAACTTGGCGGCCACCTGATCGTATTCCTGAATATTCAGAAGGAAAGTGGTGAGGTCGCCGCCTTCGAGCGCTTTGCCGTTCTTGCCCTTCACGGAATGCTCTTCGGTGGCGCGCTTCATCAGCTCACGGGCGAATTCGCGCTCGTCGCGGATGTAGCGGTCCATCTTGCCGCGCTTCACGCGATAGAGCGGCGGCTGCGCGATATAAATATTTCCTTTTTCGATTAGCTCGCGCATGTGGCGGAAGAAAAAAGTGAGCAGCAGGGTGCGGATGTGGCTGCCGTCCACGTCCGCGTCGGTCATTAGAATAATTTTGTGGTAGCGCAGCTTGCTGGCATCGAAATCATCCTTGCCGATGCCGGTGCCGAGCGCAGTGATGATGCAGCGAATTTCCTCGTGGCCGAGCATCTTGTCGTAGCGGGCTTTTTCGACGTTGAGGATCTTGCCCTTGAGCGGCAGGATGGCCTGGTAGCGGCGGTCGCGGCCGCCCTTGGCCGAGCCGCCGGCGGATTCACCCTCGACGAGGAAGATTTCGCAGCGCGCGGGATCGCGTTCCTGGCAATCGGCCAGCTTTCCGGGCAAGCCGCTGGAATCGAGCGCGGATTTGCGGCGGGTTAGCTCGCGGGCCTTGCGGGCGGCTTCGCGGGCGCGCGCGGCGTCAATGCACTTGCCGATAATTTTTCGCGCGATGGAGGAATGCTTGTCGAAATATTCGCCGAGGCGCTCGTTGACCATCTGCTCGACGACGCCTTTGATGTCGCTATTGAGTTTGCCCTTGGTCTGGCCTTCGAACTGGGGCTGCGGCAACTTCACGGAGACGACGGCGACCAGGCCCTCGCGGACGTCGTCACCGTTGATGGTGACTTCGTCCTTCTGTTCCTTGAGCATGCCGAAAGAATTGGCGTAGTAATTGATGGTGCGGGTAAGCGAGGAGCGGAAGCCGGAAAGGTGCGTGCCACCATCCACGGTGTTGATGGTGTTGGCGAATGCAAAAACGTTTTCAGTGTAGCTGTCGTTGTATTGTAGCGCGATTTCCACTTCCACCTGATCGCGCTTGCCTTCGATGTAGATGGGCGAATCGTGAAGGACGCCTTTGCCCTTGTTGAGGTGCTTGACGAATTCGGCGATGCCGCCGGTGAAGCGGAACTCGGCTTTCTTGCCGCTGCGCTCGTCATCGAGCGTAATCTTCAGGCCTTTGTTCAGGAAGGCGAGCTCGCGCAGACGTTGCGCCAGCGTGTCATAGCTGTAGACGGTCTTTCCGAAAATTTCCGGGTCGGCGTGAAAAGTAATTTTCGTTCCGGTCTTGCGGGTCTTGCCGGAAGCTTTGAGCTTCGAGGTGGGGACGCCTTTTTCGTACGATTGCTCCCAGACTTCGCCTTCGCGCCAGATTTCCAGATCGAGCCAGTCGGAAAGCGCATTGACGACGGAGACGCCGACGCCGTGCAAGCCGCCGGAAACTTTGTAGGTGTCGCTATCGAATTTTCCGCCGGCGTGGAGCACGGTCATGACGACTTCGGCGGCAGGCTTTTTTTCAGTGGCGTGCATGTCCACGGGAATGCCGCGGCCGTTGTCAATTACGGTGACGCTGTTGTCTTCGTGCACGGCAACGTTAATTTCGTCGCAGAATCCGGCCATGGCTTCGTCCACGGAATTGTCCGCCACTTCCCAGACCAAATGATGCAAGCCCATTTCGCCGGTGGAACCGATGTACATCGCGGGGCGTTTGCGGACGGCTTCGATGCCGCCGAGAACTTTAATGGAAGTCGCGTCGTACTTGTGGCCGCCAGTTTTTCCGGCCGCAGCATCTTTTTCAGCCATGGGTCGTGCTTCTCCTCAGATTGCGTGCGGATGCAATTTGCAAATTACGTTTTAAGACTACGGGAAGGCGGTCGCGCGGATGTGCCCGACACTTGCTCGCCGAAATTCCAGCGAGTTACCTTGCCCATTGGTTTCGCTCACCCGAAGCTGGGTTCGAAAACTTTCGAGGGCGCGCGAACGCGCCGGCGAAACTCGAAGGGTTGCGGCTCCATCCCGTCCCGTTCCGAAAATTTCGGGGAGACGCGGCGGAGCTTTTTAATTTTCCCCTGCGGAAAGGGGATATCCGGCGCGAATTTGGCTTCTCTTGCCCTGGCGCGAGCAAGAAAAACAGAGGCAATTTCGAGCCGAATACAGTGCCGTCCAGAAGGAAATCTGAACAGAATTATTGTATCGAAATCGGGGCGAATCCACAAGGCGAAAGCGCTGGGCAGGATTGAATTTATCGTTTTTCGATTCAATGGTTTACGGGGGGTTCAGAGGCTTCGCGCTACCGCATTTCGGGCCACTGCACCGAGGGCCAAAAACGGGCGTTTACTCGCTGATTTTCCAGCGATCCGAGCGCTGCAACCGGGATCGTGAAACGCGCAGTGCCGATCAAATGCGCATGGGCATTACGACGTAGCGGTAGCGCGAGGATTCGTTGCCGGTGGGGCGGAGCTGGCCGGCGGATTGTTCGTCTTTCAGCTCGAAGCTGATGGGGCCGTCGGCGGCGGCGGCCAGGAAATCGAGCAGGTATTGCGCGTTGAAGCCGATGGCGATGGTCTCGCCTTTGAATTCCTTTTCAATGATTTCTTTGGCTTCGCCGTACTCGGGACTGGAGGAAGAAACTTCCAGACCTTCGGCGGTGAGCGTGAATTTCACGGCGTGGGAGCGCTGGTCGGCGAGTTGCGCGACGCGGCGCAGGGCATCCTGCAATTCGACGCGCTCGAGCAGCAGAGTTTTATTCGCATCACGTGGCAGCACGGCTTCGTAATTCGGAAATTGTCCAGTGAGCTTGCGCGAGGTGAGCAGGCGGCGGCCGACCTGGAAGAACAGATGGCTTTCATCCTGGCCGAATTCGATCTGGACGTCGTCGCCTGATTTGCCGACGAGCCGCTGCACTTCGGTCATGGCTTTCTTGGGGATGAGGACGCGTGTCTCGTTGTTAAAGCCTTCGAACTTGTGATCAGTCTCGACCATCGCGAGGCGGTGGCCGTCGGTAGCAACCATGGCGAGCGAGCCCGGCTTCAGCACCAGCAGCGCGCCATTCAGCGTGTAACGGGATTCTTCGAGCGAGATCGCGAAGGTGGTCTTGGCTATGGCGTCAGCCAGGAGCTTCGCGGGAATTTTCACCAGCGCGTGCGGGAAAGCCGGCAGCGCGGGGAAATTATCCTTGGACATACCCACCAGCTTGTAATTGCGGCGATCGCTGATGATGTGCACCCAATGATTTTCCAGGAGCTTGAATTTCACTTCGCCTTCGGGCAGCAAACGCAGCAGCTCGAAAAGTTTCTTGGCGGGGATCGTGCCTGCGCCTTCTTTTTTTACCTTGGCGTCGCAGGAGGTGCGGATGCTGAGCTCCAAATCGGTGGCCGTGATGGTGAGGCGGCTGCCTTTCGCTTCCACCAAAAGATTCGAGAGGATGGGAATGGTGGTCTTGCGCTCGACGACGCCCTGCGTCAGTTCGAGTTCGTCCAGGAGGTCCGATCTTTTTACGCTGAATTCCATCTGGGGCAACCCTCGCAATTTTCGAGCTGATTTTTGCTGCGGCTACTGTACTGCTTTTCTTTAGGTATATAAATATATAAGAAAACCGTCGCCGTCGCCGCACCTGTGGAAACTTCGGAAAACGCAGCAAGTGGAGTGGTGTGCTGCGATTGTCGCTGTGAGTGTGCTGTGCAAACGCGCACGGCGGCGAGGATAAGCCCGAAGAAACGCGGCGACGGCGGAGCGGTTATCAGCGATACACAATGGATTCACAGGCAGCTCACAGTTCATTCACAGGCGACGCACAGGTCACGCATAGGTGATCCACCCACAGGCACAGGACACACCCAGGCGATGCATAGGGCGTTCGCAGGGCGGGTTCAACGCGGGCACACGAAAATCCACAGACGGCAGGGAGAGCTGAGAATTTCCTGGGGATAAGTCTAACCAAATGAATCGAGTAGCCTGTTGATTTTCTTGTTCAAATCTTTGTTGGTTTGGCGTTCGGTCTCGATCTTGTTGATGGAATGGAGCACGGTGGTGTGATGCTTGCCGCCAAACTGGCGGCCGATTTCAGGAAGCGACGCGGAGGTGAGCTGCTTCACGACGAACATGGCCACCTGGCGCGGCAGAACGATCTGTCGGGAATTGCTGCGGACGTTCAGGTCCTGAGCGCGCAGGCCGAATATTTCGCCGACGCGCTTCTGAATCTGCTCGATGGTGACCTTCTTTTCCTGGGTCTCGATGATATTTTTCAGGACTTGCTGCGCGGTGGAGAGGTTCAACTCCGCGCCAGTGAGGGACGCGTAGGCCATCAGGCGGATGAGCGCGCCTTCGAGCTCGCGAATATTCGATTTGATGGCGCGCGCGATGTACTCGGCCACTTCATCGGGGAGCTGGACGCGTTCGCTCTCCGCTTTTTTCTGCAAGATGGCGATTTTCGTTTCAAGATCGGGCAGCTGAATATCGGCGATCAAGCCCCACTCGAAGCGCGAGCGCAAACGCTCTTCGATGGAAGAGATTTCCTTGGGCGGGCAGTCCGACGAGATGACGATTTGTTTCTGCTGGTCGTAGAGCGCGTTGAAAGTGTGGAAAAATTCTTCCTGCGTGCGTTCGCGTGTGGCGATGAACTGGATATCGTCCACCATCAGGACGTCCATATTGCGGAAACGGTCGCGGAACGCCGCCATACGCTCGAAGCGGATGGACGAAATCACTTCGTTGGTAAATTTTTCCGCGCTGACGTAGGTAAGGCGCAGCGCCGGATTTCTGCGCTTGAGCGTATGGCCGATAGCCTGCATCAAGTGCGTCTTGCCCAGTCCCACACCGCCGTAGAGGAAAAGCGGATTGTAAGATTTCGAGGGCTGCTCGGCGACAGCCAGCGCTGCGGCATGCGCGAACTGGTTGGAAGCGCCGACGATAAACGAATCAAAGGTGTAGCGCGGGTTGAGCTGATTGGCGACCGCGTCAAAATCCAGCTTGGCTTGCGGAGACGCCGGCGCATTCACTGCGGCCGCAACGGGAGCTTCCGTTTCGGCACACACAAAATCCAGATGCAGCTGGGGTTTTCCGATTTCGACCAGAACCGCCTTGAGCAACTCGCCGTAAGTTTCCGTGAGGCGCTTGCAGAACAGGCGTGTGGGGACGCGGATGGTCAGACGATCATCTTCAGATCGGTCCAGCCGAGTGGGACGAAACCAGGTCGCGAAACTGTGAGGATTTACGCGCCGCTCCGTATGTTGCAGAATCTTATCCCAAAGGTTCATCGAGCGAGTCAGCCCTTACCGCAATTTCCACCGATGTGGAAATGCTGTGGAAAAACGCCACCCAGTCCGGCGGGTGTATTTTGGTCTGGTGGTTCAGGTACGATGACGCGGCAACGCGCCCTGCGTTGCCAGCTCTAATGAATCCCCGTGCCTTACGCTCATCAGAGACGTGAGGCGGGATTCTGCCTAAACGCGACGCTGGTAGCAAGAGAAAACTGCGGGAGTACCGGTGATGGTCTCCACAAACAATTCACAGGATTTCCACAGCGAAGAAATTGAAAATTTCCGCTTGTAAAAAATAAAAATTGCGCGACGCGCTTGCGGACGTGTGGAAATTTTTTCCACGGCGCGTGATCAATACGTAGATTTTTTTCGCGGCCGCAACGTGAATTCAATCGAGGCGGAAATTGACGCGATCGATGGCGCGGGCGCGGCCGGTGGTTTCATCCACGTCAATCTGCACGGTGTTCATCTGCACATCGCCTTCGGCGACGGCGAATTTTGCGGGCAGCGCATCCAGGAAGCGCTGCACGATGGGTTTTTTCTCCATGCCGATAACGGAATCGTGCGGGCCGGTCATGCCTACATCGGTTATATACGCGGTGCCGCCGGGTAGGACGCGATTATCGGCGGTGGCGACGTGGGTGTGAGTGCCCAGCACGGCGGAAACTTTGCCGTCGAGGTGCCAGCCCATCGCCTGCTTTTCGGAAGTGGCTTCAGCGTGCATGTCCACGATGATCACTTTCACATCGGGAGGGAGCGCGGCGAGCTCGCGTTCCGCAGCGCGGAAAGGATCTTCCAGCGGCGCCATAAACGTGCGGCCTTGCAGATTCATCACCGCGTAAGCAACGCCATTTTTAGCTTGGCCGACGAAATGGCCTTTTCCTGGCGAGCCGGCAGGAAAATTCGCGGGGCGGATCAGCCGTGGCTCGTGCGGAAAAAAATCCAAAATTTCCTTGCGGTCCCAAATGTGATTGCCGCCGGTGATGACTTCCGCTCCTGCCGCGAATATTTCTTCGGCGAGCCGCGGAGTAATGCCGAAGCCGGATGCGGAATTTTCACCGTTAGCGATGCAGAGGTCTATGGAGCGCTGCGTGAGGATGTCCGCGAGCCGGTCATGAACGATTTTGCGTCCGGGCGAGCCGACAATATCTCCGATAAAGAGAATCTTCATTCTGGAGGTTTCTCATTTCTAACTTCGAATGGACCGCGAGTCTGTAGCGTTCTGATGTGGAGCGGTCCGCTTCGCCGTGCGCAGCTAGGTCCTGAACCCCACGAATAGGTGGGTGCCCTGCGCCTGCTTTCAGGCTATCCACCAGCCGAAGCTGATGGACGTGCACAAGGGCAGGACGACGCGGACTCCCTGGGATCCAGTGTTGGTTCAAAAGACCATCGCGACGTCACCTGCGTCGCAGGCCGGTTCCAAGAAGTATTGTAGCAGGAAATATCGGGGTGGGGCGCCGTGCGGGAGGACACGACAGAAATCGACTTGGGAAAAAGCCAGCGGCTAGTGATCAGCGCTTAGTGGCGAGAAGGAGCTACCCGGTCCCCTCAGAATCTAGACCAATCCGAGGAAAGCAGATCCCTCGCCCGCCGAAGCGGACGAGGGAGGACTGCTCGACGATTCGTTGCGGCTGAGCGGCCGGCTAGAAGTGGAAGCCGACCTCCGCTGACAGGGCACGGGGCGTGACGTAGTGCGTGCCGCTGAAAGTGGAAAGGAAGTTGTAGACCGCTTCCTTGTTGGTGATGTTGATGGCCGTTAAGCGGAGGCTCCACTTGTAACGATCGCCGCGGAAAAGATTGTCGTCGCCGACAGCCAGGTCGAACAGATTGCGGGGAGCAACGCGTGGCGGATTGCGGTCGTCGTTTTCAGTTCCGGGAGCGGGAATTTTCAAGAACTTCGACGTGTATTGGGACGAGGGGCACAGACCGGACGCGATGATCGGCGTGCCGGTAGGATTGGACGGGCTCGGCGGCGTTGCGAACACCCCCGCGCAGGATAATCCAGCTTCAAACTGCTGATCGGGCGAGAGGCCGGAGACATCCACAAATCCCGGGATTTGCGCGCCCGCGCAGTTGCCGCCATCACAGGGGACAGGACCGGCGACCAGACCGCTATCGTAGCGCCAGTTGAAACCGATCCAGGGCCAAAACTTCTTCGGCTGGTACTGCAGGTGAGTGGTCTGATTGAAATGTTCGTCGTGGTCAATCCGGAATGGGCTGAAGCTTCCGGGCGTGATGGGCACGGCGCCTACGCCTCCGATCTGTGGAGTGAAGAATCGCGCGGCGACGCTGGACATGACAACCAGTGCAGTCAGGCCGTGGAAATTCGGGACATTTGCACTGATGGCATAACCCGGGATTTTCGAATTGTTCCACTCGATGGGGAAAGTGATCGGCGTCGTACCCAGGATGCTGAAGTCGTAAGCGTTGTGCGTGTACTTCCAAATGTACTCGCCGTTAATTACCAGATATTTTCCGAAAGCCTGCTGCAGGCCGGCGTGGAACTCATTGCGAAAGCCCGGAGCAAGAGGAGTGGCTGTGCCGGATGTGCAGCCCTCGCCCTCGGCTGCGAACAGAGCGCCGACGACCGGGTTCAAGCACCCGATGCTGGAAAGTACCAGGTTCTCGTTGAAAGGAGATTCCAGGGTTCGGGCATAGGAAACGCGTAGCACCGTATTGGTCTGCTTGACGTTGTAAGCGACACCGAGGCGCGGCTCGGCTTGCGTCGCATGAGAGAGGCCTTCGTAGATATCTCCGCGTATTCCCAGGTTAAAGGCCCAGTTCTTCCAGGTGATGGAATCCTGCACGTACATCGCAAGCTGTTTTACGTCCGTATGACCCGGAAAAAGATACTCAGCGCTGGTGGTCTGCGCTGTGGGGCACAGGTCACTGGCAGGCAAGGCCGCGGTCCTGGTCAAGTCAATGCAACCGAGGATGGGAACAAACGCACCGACGGACCCTTGGCCAAGGTTAGGCGTCAGCGGCCCGATGCATTGCGTCTGAGAGGTAATGTCTGGATTCGTGTTCGGGGATCCGTCGGCATTGAGGCACACGGCGTTCAGTGTGGGATCGACAATTCCGAAGGTGTCGTGTTCGGTGAGGAACGTCTGTTCGTAGACGATCCCGGCTTTGATGTTGTGAATGCCTTTCACGACGGAGAGCTCGGAGTGAGCACCGGCGTTAGTGAGCGTGCGGTACTGATTGGCAGCCTCCTGCTGAAGATCCGAAGGGCCGAGGTCGGCGAAGGGATTGTCGCTGCCGTAGTAGTTGAACTGGTCACGCCGGACAAACCCACCGAGCGAGAACACCGTGGATGAATTGATCAAGTGTATCCAAGTTGGCGCGATGTTGTAGGTTCCGATCTTGGAACGCTGATCCGTGGGCCCGACAGGAGCGCCGTTGGGACCAAGACCACCGTTATCAACCACCACGCCGAACCAAGGCGAGGCGAATTGCCCGTCAAACGTGTTGGGCGTCTGGAACCAGGAGCGGGTGTAAAGCAGATCAAGGTGAATGGAATTGGCGGCACTGAATTGATAATCCACGCGGTCGAAGATGTTTTCTTCGTTGCCCTTGTCGTGCATTACCGTGTACTCCGGACCGTCAAGGAACCGGCCGCTGTTCAAGCCGTTAGCGGAAATGAAGTTTCCCCATTTTTCACCGCCGTAGGCGAGATCGAAGCCGGCATTGGAGGTGCCGAAAGCGCCATAGGAGGCCGTGACCGTGCCGTGCGGAGTCGTGACACCCTGGCCGGAGCGTGTGGTCGCCTTAATGACCAGGCTGGTCTTATCTCCGAATTCAGCGGGCGGCGCTCCCGAGATGACTTCCAGTGATTGGACAGCATCAATCGGCAATTGATTTGAGAACACCTTGCTCTGCTGGTCGGTGATGGGTTGGCCGTCAACGGAAAACGAATTTTCGGCGTGGTCGCCGAGCCCGTGGAACAGGCCATTGGAATCTGCGGCGACGCCCGGGGTAGAGAGCGTCACGAGGGAACTGATGGAAGAAGACGCGCTTTCCAAGGGAAGCTTGTCGAACAAGGAGCGGTCCACGTCCGTGTGGAAGGTCGGCTCGTTCTCGAGCAAATCACCGCCGCCTTCGACAGTAACCGTGCTGGAGCTGCCGGCGACGGTGAGAGGAATCTTCAGGGCGAGCGGGACCGAGGAGCGAACGTCGATATCCTGCGCGAACGGGCCGAATCCCGTGGCGCTAACCGCCATGTGATAGGGATTGAACGGCACGTTGGCGAAGCTGAAATTGCCGGACGCGTCGGTAGTGGCGGAGCGCTCGAAGCCGGTCACGGGATTGTGAATGGTGACGTTGGCCCCGGCGACAACGGCGCCGGAAGGATCCGTGACGATTCCCGAGACGTTTGCCGAGTTTCCGGTCTGCGCCATGCTGGTTGGTACGGCCACAAACACGCCTAATAGGAAAAACAAAACCCCCAGAAATGCCTTTTCGAATCTCATAAATGAATCTCCCTGTATGAATGGCGGCCCGTGCGCTGCTCAGTGCCGGCCGCGGAAGAAATGCAAAATAAATATGGAATGCGACGCTTGCCGCGATGAACACGGCACGCGTTAAGGGATTACGATTTATGGGATGAGGAGTTAAACAGGGGGCGCGCGAGGAGTTCTATGGCTGCAAACAGGGTCAAGGCTGAGCTTCGGATCTTCGGGGACCGCAAATCGTGCGACCGTGACGGGCGACTGTGTTTCTATTTGTGCGGCGGGGCGCGGTATGGCGACGTGCCCGGTGTGGCAAACCTGGCAATGCTGTTCGTCTGAGGAGTGGCCATGCCAGTGCCCGGCAGCCTGCATGGCAAAGAGGCCCACGGAAAGAATCAGGGCCACCGCCAGCAGTCGTAGGGCTATTCGCTTAGGCATCGCTTAATGACCTGGGCTCTCCCGCCAACTATCGTAACTCTGATGCCGCCTGGGCTCAAAAGGTCGCAATCAGCCCGATACGAATCATACAACACACATGCTGTGCGGCGGCTTTACACCTGCAAGACGTCGCCTTCGCGCGCGACCATTTCATACAGCACTGGATTGACGAAGAATCCAAGGACCAGCCGCGAGATCAGCCCCGCGACGATCACGATCGCGAACGGTTTTTGCGTGTCCGAACCGATGCCGGTGGAAAGCGCGGCGGGCAGCAGGCCGAGGCAGGCGACGAGGGCCGTCATCATGATGGGACGCAGGCGCAGCAGCGAGGCTTCGCGCGTGGCGGTGCGAATGTCGTTGTGCTCCAGGCGCAGCTTGTTGATATAGGAGACGAGAATCACGGCGGTCTCTACCGAAACGCCCATCAACGCGAGCAAACCGAGCACCGAGGAAACACTGAACGGCGTGTGCGTGAGCTTTAGCGCGATCAGCGCACCCACGGGCTCGGTCATCACTACGCCGAGTGCGATGGTCACCGGGAACTTGAAATTGCCATAGAGCGCGAAGAGGATCATGAAAATCAGCAGCACTGCCAGCGGACCGATGATCAAAAACTGGCGCTGCGCTTCCAGAAATTCGCTGTATTCGCCACCCCAGTTGAGGCGGTAGCCGGGCGGTAATGATTTCTCGACGTCGGCGATGGCGCGTTGGCCTTGTTGCACAGCGCCCGCCAGATCCCGTCCTTCGATGCTGTACTGCACGCCGATGTAGCGCGAATTATTCTCGCGATAAATGAAGGACGCGCCGTTTCCTTCGCGTATGTCTGAAAGTTCGCTGAGGGGAATCTGCTGGCCGGTGGGCGTGCCGACAAGCAAGTTGGCGATTTGCTGCGCGTTCTCGCGGAACTCCGGCTTCATGCGCACGACGAGATCAAATAATTTTTCGCCCTGAATCACTTGCGTGGCGGCCTGTCCGCCCACGGCCGCTTGCACCACCGCTTCCACGTCGGCAACATTTATGCCGTAGCGCGCAATTTTTTCGCGATCCACGGCGACCAGCAGGCTGGGCTGGCCCAGCTCGCGGACGACGGTGAGCTCCGTGAAACCCGGAACTTGCGAAAGTCTGCGTTTGATTTCGAGAGCGTTCTGTTGCAAGACGTTCAGGTCCGGCCCATAGATTTTCACGGCGAGGGCGCTTTTCAGCCCGGTGAGAGCTTCGTCCACGGCGTCTTCCGCGGGCTGGGTGTAGTTGAAAATAATTCCAGGAAACGCCTTGAGTTGCGCATCAATATCGGCGACCAACTCCGACTTGGTGTGAAATTTGCCGGTCTTCCAGGCGCCGTCGCCGTAGGGCTTCAAACCCACGTAAAATTCGCAGTTGAAGAAACCGGTGGGATCGGTGCCATCGTCGGGACGCCCCAACTCGGAGCCGACCTCGGTGACCATCGGATACCTCGCGAGAATGGCGCGAATCTGGGGCGCGACTTTGGCGGCCTCTTCGTACGAAATGGTGTAAGGCATGGTGGCGCGGACCCACAGCGCGCCTTCGTCGAGATGCGGCATGAATTCGCCGCCGATGAAGGGGATGAGCAACAGGGTCGCGCCAAAAATGAGGCTGGCGACAAACATGGTCAGCTTAGGATTGTCCAGACACCACGTGAGATAACCGGAATAATTTCGCTTCACCCATTCAAAGGGCTTGTTGGCGCGCTCGCGCACACCTTTCTTGAACCAGTAGGAGCACATCACCGGAACGAAAGTCAACGTGAGGACCAGGGCGCCGACCAGCGCGATGGACATGGTGTCCGCCATGGGGTGAAACAGTTTTCCGGACGGACCGCTGAGCGCGTAAATCGGGATGTATCCGGCGATGATGACCGCGACGGAGTAAAAGATGGGGCGATCCACGTCCTTGGCGGCGGCCAGGATCACTTCGTGCAGGTCGTATTTCTGGCCTTCGCGCAGGCCCAGCTCGCGATAGATGTTTTCCACCATCACCAGCGTGCCGTCAATGATGATGCCGAAATCAATCGCGCCAATGGAGAGCAGGTTGGCAGCCACGCCGCGCGCGTGAAGGAAAATAAAAGAAAAGAGCAGCGCGAGTGGAATTGTCAGCGCGACGATGACCGCTGCGCGCACGCTTACCAGGAAGAAAATCAGGACGATGAGGACCAGAGTCATCCCCAGAAGCATATTTTCTTCCACCGTGTTGATCGTCAAACGCACCAGATCGCTGCGATCGTAAAAAGGCAGCACTTTCACGTCGGGCGGCAGAATGTGCTCGTTCAGTTCCTTCGTTTTCGCCTCGACGCCTTTCAAAACGTTCTGGGTCTGCTCGCCGCGCAGCATCATGATGACGCCTTCGACAGCGTCGTCATTCTTGTTGAATCCGAATTGGCCCAGGCGGGGCGCGTGTCCGATGGTGACTTCGCCAACGTCGCGCACGCGCACCGGCACGCCGTTCTGCGAGCCGATGATCACGCTGCCGATGTCCTGCACGTCCTTGATCAGGCCCAGGCCGCGCACGTAATAAAATTGGCCGCCCTGCGGATAGAATCCGCCGCCGGTGTTGGCGTTGTTCACGGAGAGCTGCTGAAGCACCTGCGGGACGGTGATGTGATAACCGTAGAGCCGCGCGGGATCGAGCAGCACCTGATACTGCATCACCGTGCCGCCGAAGCCGGAATCATCGGCGACGCCGCGTACCTGCTTGTACTCGCGCTCGACCACCCAATCTTCGAAAGTTTTCAGTTCCTGTGGTGTGCGATCGGGGCTTTGCAGAACGTAGCGGTACACCAGGCCAGAGGGGCTGGAAAGAGGCGCCAGAGATGGAGCGACGCCTGTGGGATAGGTGACTTCGCTGAGCCGCTGAAAGACGACCTGGCGCGCGAAGTAATCGTCGGCGTCCTCATCGAACGTGAGGATTACATCCGACAGCCCATAGAGCGAAATGGAGCGCTGGATTTCCATCTTCGGCACGCCGTTCATTTCCACTTCGGTGGGCAGAGTCACCAGGCGCTCGACTTCTTCCGCGGCGTGCCCCGGCCATTGGGTGATGACTTCCACCATGGGTGGCGAAAGGTCGGGGTACGCGTCCACCGGCATGCGCTGGAAAGAAACCGCGCCGCCGACGCTGATAAACACCACCAGCATCAGGACCAGGAAGCGTTGCTTCAGCGCGAATTGTACGATGCCATGAATCATGCGAAATTGGCCGTTCTAGTGCTGGAACGAATTGGCGAACTGCAGGAACAGGCTGCCGTCGCCGACGACTCTGTCACCTGGATTCAAACCTTTCAGGATTTGCGTCTTACCGGCTTCGCTTTGGCCGATTTCCACGGCTCTGCGGCCAAACTGGTTGGAGCCGGAGGCTACGTAAACAAAGGGCTGATTTTCATCGTCGCGCAGCACGGAAGCATCCGGCACGGCGATGGCGTTCGATTCCACGCCCGCATTCACTGTGGCGGTGACGTACATGTTGTTCTTCAGTTTTTCGCCGGGATTTTCCACCACGATGCGCGCTTGCAGCGTGCGCGTATTGGGATCCAGTGCCGGTGAGATGAAAGAAATCTTTCCCTGGAATTTGTCGGGATACGAATCGGTCTGCACCGCGACCTGGTCGCCGACGTGCACCGCGGCCATATCACTCTGATAGACGTTGGCCAGCACCCACACCGAGCTCATGTCCGAGATGATGAATGCCTGCGTCGCGCCGGCTTGCAACAACTGGCCGGGGGCGACGTCGCGTTCGACGATTTCTCCACCGATGGGCGCGAGCAACGGAATCTCGGCGGAGGAAGGCGCCTTGTCCAAATCGTCGGGATTCGGAATTCCCAGAATTTTCAGGCCCAGCAGCGCCGCGTTCAAATCCGCCTGCGCCTGAATGCGATCCGATTCCGCCTGCAGCAAATCGCGCTCCGCGATGGCGTGGTGCGCGTACAGATCCTGTGCGCGGGCGTAGTTCTTGTCCGTCACGCGCAAGGTGTCGCGCGCTTTCAGGTAAGCGGCATAGAGCAGCGAGTAATCGGGGCTGCTGACTTCCAGAAGCGGCTGGCCTTTCTTCACGCGTTCGCCCGGCACCACCAGGATTCGGCTGACTGGGCCGCCGACCTGTGTGATCACGGGCGTGGTGTTGAACGCGTTGTAAGCAACCGCGCCCGTGAGGCGCAAGACGCGGGCAAGTTTCACAGGTTCGACGGTGACAACCTGCACGTGAGACATCTGGTTATCGGGAATGGTAAACAGCGCAGGGGTTTCGCTCTTCGATTCTTTTCCGCTGAACGACGTCATTTGATTGGCGCGTTCGTCGGAACTGCAGCCGGCCAGACAAGCCGCAGCCATCGCAGCGGCGATCGCAAACGTGCTCGTTCGCATTACCAAAGATCTGGAGCCGGATTGGAAAGACTGAGTGCTCATGGCAGGCTCCTGGTTCCCACTGCCTCGCGAAGTTGCTCGACCGCTGTGAGATAGGAGGCGAGCGATTGCCGGTAGGCCAGATGAACAGCGCGAAAGCTGCGCTCGGCATCCAGATAGTCGAGCAGCGTGGCGGCGCCGCGCTTGTAGGAATACTCGGTGATGTCGCGAGACTGCTGCGCTGCATCCAGATAGCCGCCGCGGAACTGCGTAACCACCAGATCGTTTTCGCGCACGCCTTCGTAGGCGGTGAGCACGTCGCTCATCACCTGATCGCTGGCGGCCAGTTCCTGCTCCTGCGCCTGATTGATCACGTAGTTAGTGCGGGCGATCTCGCCTTGATTGCGATTGAAAATCGGGATCTGGAAGTTGCCGAAGAAGGACCCGGCGTTAACGGAGCTGACATGGTTGTAACTAAATGTGCCGGTCACGTCCACCTTGCCGTTGGCCTTGGCCAATTCATACTGACTCTTGGCCGCGATCACGCCTTGCTGCGCCGCGCGAAAGTCCGGGCGGTTCTGCAGTGCTTTGGCTTGCAGGTCCTCGAGCTTCATCTGCACCGGCACGTAATCGAAGTCGCTGGAAACGTCGTAATCTTCCGGCACCGAGTCGTATCCCAAAAGCTGCCGCAAGCCCACCAGCGCCTGGACTTTCGCCAACTGGGCCTGGGCGACATCCTGCTGGAATTGCAGCAGCTGCAGCTTGATTTTCAGAAAATCGCCTTCGCTGATGTCGCCGGCGTTGTAGCGGGCCTGGCTGATGTCCACCGTATCTTGAAAGCTCTTCCTATCCTGCAGGGCCAGATCGAGAGTGGATTCGGCGAGCTGGACGCTGATGAATTGCGAGGCAACGTTGAAGGTGAGGGTGCGCTCGTTGTCGGTTACCAGCGACTTGGCCTGCGAAGTCACGTCCTGCGCGGCTTGCAAGCGGTGCTGCCGTTTCTTTCCGCGTTCGAAGAGGTAGGCGATGCCCGCATCGAATTCAGCCGATTGATCGATGTAGTCCGCCGTGAATTCACTGGGCTGGAAAATCGGCAGATATTGGGCGTCCAAAGTGAGCACCGGATTGGGCCGCAGATTGGCGGTGATCTCCAGGGCTTCATCCTGCTGAATGGTGGTGCGCGCGGCCTTTAAATTGTGGTTGTGCTGGAGCGCCATTTGGATGGCCTGGTCCATGGTGATGCGCACGGCGCCGTGCGCCTGCACCGACGACGTATTTTGCTGCGCAGTTCCCGGCGCGGAACTCTGCGGTGAGGACGCTGGCGGAGGCGAGCTCTGCGCGGCGGCAGACGACGCGAGACACACTACGAGTGCGGGGACAGCAAATAGCGCGGTTTTAGCGGGCATAGTCTTCAACCTCTAAAGAAAAAAAGTATGGGAATCGGCGTGCCGGTAGCAGCACGGGGCCAACGGACGGTTAGACGGAGGGTGGCGCGCGCGCAGGGAGACGTGGCGCTACATGAGCGGGCGCAAATCCGGGCTCCTGAAGTTCGACTTGCACGCCCACCTGGGCCAGCGATGGTTCGCGATGATTCGGTTGAGGATGGTCTATCGGTTGATGACTTAGATGGCAAATCGAGCAATTCGCGTCGGGTCCGGCATGATGGTGCGAGACGCTGCCCAGGACCATCACGAGCATCAGCAGCGCGAGTAGCGCGACTGGGACGACGAGATATCGAACTGGCTTGTGTTTATGCACCTGACAAAGGTTGGCAGAACCCCAAGGCCTTATCATATACGGAGATGGCTGCCAGGTGCTAACGGGTTGCGTGGAGAGGGGTCGAACCCGTAAGGTGAGACGCGATTCGAGCGGGGGACTCGCGCCGAGGGGGTTTCCCCCGGCTAATTGGTTTGCTCGAGAGCCTTTTCCACCATGGACACGCATTTTTCCACGCGCTTGCGCAGCGGGCCTTCGATTTCCTGCTGGCGTTTGCGCAGCGTGAAGGATTCATCGGCGATATTCAGTGCGGCAAGCACCGCGACCTTCAGCGAATCCACCATGTGCGTGGATTCGGCGATGGAACGCATCTTCGCGTCCACATAGGCCGCCAACTCCTGCAAGTATTCCTCGTTGTCTTCGGCGTTGACGTTGTAGCTCTGATCGTAGATCTCGATTTTCACGGTCCACTCCCTTGCTGAGCAGGAACATTGTCGGCCATTGCGTGCGCTCGCGCAACGGACTTGTGCTTGGCGGTGGTGTGTGGCACCGGAACCTCGCGAGCCTCTGCGATTGGATACTTACGTGCATTTGCATCAGCGGCGCACCGATGCGGCTGAATTGTGCAGGGTCAGAAAGCAAGCTAGAGTAGGGAGCGATTATGGACTCGCCTTCACGGCCATTTCCCATCCCCGCGCTGCAGGCCTCGCGGTACGATGCACTGCGCCGCGTCTCCCGCACGATCGCCGCGCACCGGGATCCGCAGGAGCTTTTCAATATTTTGGCCGACGAGCTTCATCCCATCGTGGACTTTAATTTGCTGCGCGTCTTTCTTTACGAAGAGACGCGCCACGTCCTGCGGGCCTTGGTTCGGGAACCGTTGGCGCTCGCAGCGCCCATTGAAATTCCGCCGGACGAATACCCCGCTTGGTGGGTTTACAAACATCAGGAGCCGCTGGTTCTTTCCGCCGCAATCATCGAAGCGCGCTTTCCGCGCATGCTGAAACTTGTCCAGGAATTTCGCATTCAGTCTCATTGCACGCTTCCGTTAACCACAGCCCATCGCCAACTGGGAGTGCTGGCCATTGGTAGCGAACAATCCGATACCTACTCGGAAGAGGCCGTGCGCTTTCTGTCTCTGGTGGCGGACCAGATTGCGCTGGCGATCGACAATGCTTTTGCTTATACACAGATAGCCGAGTTCAAGGAAAAGCTGACCGAAGAAAAACTCTATCTCGAAGAGGAAATTCGCAGCGAAATTAACTTTGAGGACATCGTGGGCGATGGTCCCACTCTGCGCCGCGCGCTGCGCCAAGTTGAGACTGTCGCGTCCACCGATTCCACGGTCTTGCTGTTGGGAGAGACCGGGAGTGGGAAGGAACTGATCGCGCGGGCTATTCACACCCGCAGCAAGCGCAACGATCGCACCTTCGTCAAACTAAATTGTGCTGCGATTCCCACCGGCCTGCTGGAAAGTGAGCTTTTCGGACACGAGCGCGGCGCCTTCACCGGAGCGATCGCTCGAAAAGTCGGCCGAGTGGAGCTCGCCGACGGAGGCACGCTGTTCCTTGACGAAGTGGGCGATATTCCGCTGGAGTTGCAGCCCAAACTGCTTCGCGTTCTTCAGGAGCGCGAATTCGAACGTCTTGGCAGCAATCAAACCAAGAAAGTGGACGTGCGCCTCATCGCCGCCACCCATCGCGACCTGCAACAGATGATTCTCCACGGCAGTTTTCGCAGCGATTTATATTATCGCCTCAATGTTTTTCCCATCCGCGTGCCACCCTTGCGCGAGCGACCCGAGGATATCCCCCCCTTGGTGCGGCACTTCACTAAGAGGTTTGCAGAGCGCCTGGAGAAGCGGATCGAAACAATTCCTGCCGGCGCGCTGGTGACGCTGGCAAAGTGGCATTGGCCCGGAAATGTGCGCGAGCTCGAAAACTTCATAGAGCGCGCGGTAATTCTGACCGAAGGAAGCATACTCAATCTTCCTCTAGCTGAACTGAGCATAGGCGGCTCCGTAGGCGGATCATATTCGTCGGCTTCGGCCCCGAGTACGCTTATGCCAGCCCTGGATTCTCCCGAGCGTGACCGAATCTTGCGCGCATTGAAAGCAACCAACGGCCGGGTTGCCGGACCGAGGGGCGCCGCAGCCCGACTCGCACTCAAGCGCACCACCCTCATCTCTCGAATGAAGAAACTCGGTATCGATCCACGAAAAGTGTCTTAGCTCTTCGACATATGTCGAAGTGGCGCTCGACACTTTCGACATCTTTGCTTCCCTCGACTCAAATCACAGGCTGGTACCTAAGCAAATCAATGTGTTAACGACTCAGCAGAACAGAATAGGTTTGGCGTTCCGAGTGCCTTTATAACAAGCGCAAGCAGTATAAGGAAAAACTATAGTGCATAGGGAGGCGACGAATATGGAAGCGAAAGGCATAATTCCCATCTTCATGGCGGCGGGCTTGATCTTGGGTACGGCCAGCGCGACTGTGAATGCAGTCACAGCTCGTCAGACACACGCCGAGACCTCAACCCGCGAAGGCGATGCGGCCTTCCGCGACGGATTTTTTCAGGGCAAGCTCGCGCTGCAGCGTGGCGTCACAAAGGACCCCGCGATTGGCCGCTGGAATACGGAGAAGGATCGGGCATTTTTCGTTGCAGGTTATCAAAATGGGTCTGGTGCGCGGGCATCAGATTTGCGATGAACAGTTCGGCAGGCTCGGTGTCGCATGCGGCGCAATGTCGCGGCGGCCTTGGCGGCCGCCAGGATCATCTCGCGGAACATAAATCGCATTCAGTCTCAGCGGAGGGCCGCGCCGAGTTGTTCCTGCAGCGCGGCGACGATGCGCGCGGAATAATCGTTGAGTTGCGCGTCGGTAAACGTAGCTTCCGCGCTTTGAAATTTCACGCGGATCATCAGCGAAAATTTTCCTACGGGCACTTGTCCGCCGCGGAATAGGTCGGCGGCTTCGATGGTTTCGAGCTCATCGATCCGTAGTGAGCGAATTGTTTGTTCGACCTGCGCGAACTTCACGCCGTCCGCAAGCACCAATGAAAAATCACGTTCGACAGCAGGGAATCGCGGCAGCGGTTTGAATCGCCGCGCGGCGTCAGCTGCTTCGACGTCGGTGACGAGCGGCTCGAGCGTCAGTTCGGCCACGAAGACGTCCTGACGGAACTTGTATATTTCCGCGATCCGCTTGACGAGCTGGCCGGCTACACCGATGTTCGCCGGAGCCGGTGATTTACCCGCGAGCGAAATCTGTGCGGCGCGCGAGCCAGCGAGCCAGTGCGTACCTCCCGACTGCCAAGTAAAGCCGCCCGCAAGTTCGCTGATGCGATCAAGGTCGCCTTTCAAATCCGCAAAGGTGAATTCACGCGCGCCTTCGTAAATTGTTTTTTCCTGCGCCATCCCGGTGGCGCCCAGCGTCAGCACTTGCGTTTCCACTGGTTCGCCATCGCGCAGCTCGTACGTCTTGCCGATTTCAAAAAGCCTTAAATTTCGTTGGCCGTGGTTCAGATTCCATTCAATCGCGCGCAGCATGCTGACGATGCCAGTGGAACGCATTACGGACGCATCTTCCGCGAGCGGATTGCCGATCACCGCGGCCGCCAGACTTGCCGGCCGGAAAAGCTCGTTGCGCTGCGTATCCACAATCGGGATTTCCACAATTTCCTGGTAGCCCAGCGCTACGATGCGCTCCCGCAAACGGTCCTGCGCCACTGCGTGCGGCAAACGATGCGCCGGAAGTTTTGCGGGAGGCAGGCGCGGCGGAAATTTGTCGTAGCCGTAGTGCCGCGCCACTTCCTCGATCAGATCGATGCCGCGCGTCACATCCTGTCGCCAGGAAACTTGACGACATTCCCACACGGCGGCAATGGAGCCGTCGCTGCCGCGATTTACGTCCACGCGCACGGGATGAAAACCCAGCGCGCTGAGAATTGCTTCAATGTCGCGGTCCGGAACATCCGCGCCCATCACCCTCAGAAGTTCCTTCCGCGAAAGCTCGATTTTCGTTTCCGGCTCGCGGTGCGGGAACACGTCCACGACTCCCGCAAGAAGTTCGCCGCCCGCGACCTGCTGAATCAGTTCCGCAGCGCGCCGCGAAGCGAGCTCTGCCATTTCCGGATCGGCGCCGCGTTCGAAGCGATAGGAAGCTTCGCTGCGCAATCCCAACGCTTTGGAAGTGCGGCGAATGGAGATGGGATCGAACCAGGCGCATTCGATCAAGACGTTGCGCGTGCTGAAACTGATTTCAGTTTCCGCGCCGCCCATCACGCCGCCGATGCCCACCGCGCGCGCGGCATCCGCCACCACGCACATGTTTTTCGTCAGCGTGCGTTCCGCGCCATCAAGCGTGCGGATTTTCTCGCCGGGTTTCGCGCGCCGCACCACGATGCGCTGTTCCTGCAATTTATCGAAATCGAAAGCGTGCAGCGGGTGGCCCAGCTCGAACATCACGTAGTTGGTGACGTCCACTACGTTGTTGATGGATTTTTCGCCGATCGCTTCCAGGCCTTGCCGCAGCCAGTCCGGCGAAGGCTGCACTTTTACTCCGCGCAGCACGCGCGCGGTGAAACGCCCGCAAAGATCCGGTGCCGCGATTTCCACGCGCGTCGTGTCGGCTACTTTTTCTGCGGATTCTTTCAGCTTGGGATGGAGCGGTTTCAGCGGCAGGCGGTAAATCGCCGCCACTTCGCGCGCGATGCCCAGGTGGCCCAGGCAATCGGGACGATTCGCGGTGACTTCCGCGTCCAGCACCGGCCCCGCGGCGGATTCTTCGATGGAATCAACGGCCACGCCCGCAAGCGATAGCCGCGCGCGCAGATCAGCCGGCGACGCGGTGACGTCCACGAACTCTTTCAGCCAGTTGTAGACAACCTTCATTTTCTTGTGTTCTTCAAATATTCAAAGAGTGGGCACGACGCCATGCCGTGCCGCCGCAACTTCGGATTCATCACGGAAATTGTTTCAGGAAGCGCACGTCGTTCTGGAACAGCAGCGGCACTTCCGTCACGCCGTACTTCATCATCGCCAGGCGATCCACGCCCATGCCAAACGCAAATCCAGAATATTTTTCAGGATCGTAGCCGACGAAGCCATACACCGCTGGATTCACCATGCCCGCGCCGAAAAGTTCGATCCAGCCGGATTGCTTGCAGACGCGGCAGCCGGAGCCGCCGCATACGTGGCAAGTAGCGTCCACTTCCGCAGAAGGCTCGGTAAACGGAAAATAGCTGGGCCGCAGGCGCGTTTTAGTTTTGGGGCCCAGGAATTCGCGCGCGAAATAATCGACAGCGCCTTTGAAATCGCAGAAGGTGATGTCCGTATCCACGGCCAAGCCTTCGATCTGGTGGAACATGTAGCCGTGCGTCGCGTCCGGATTATCGCGGCGATAGACTTTGCCCGGCACCACGATGCGCACCGGCGGCTTCTGCTTTTCCATGGTGCGAATCTGCATCGGCGAAGTGTGCGTGCGCAGCAAATGGCCTCCGCGCGCGCCGGCGATGTAGAAAGTGTCCATGTTGTCGCGCGCGGGATGATGCTCGGGAATATTCAGCGCCTCGAAATTGTAGTAAGGCGTTTCGATTTCGGGTCCGGCGACGACGCTGAATCCGATCGCGGTGAAGATGCGCAGAAGTTCGTCGTAGGTCTGGCGTATCAGGTGGCGCGTGCCGATGGCGCGCTCAATGCCGGGAAGGGAAATGTCGAAATTGTTCCGGAGCGCAGGTGGGTTATCCGTTAAGGATTCGATTTTCTTCCGGTGCTCCTCGATGGTTCTCTCGATGTGCGGTTTTAGGCGGTTCAGCCCCTGACCGACGGCAGGTTTCAATGCAGGAGGCGCCGCCTTCAGCCAATTGTCGGTGATCTTGCTTAAGGCGCCGGACTTGCGCCCAGTCCAAAACAAGACCATGCCGTGCCATTCGGACCCGTCATGAGTTGCGCCGGATGCCCACTCGTCGAATTCGCGATGCAGTGTTGCAAAACGCGCTTCTACGCTTTCTGGTGTGTTGTCCCCAAGCTCGGCGAGCGTCTGGTCAAAGATCGATTTTTCGGTCATATCATTGAGCCGTCGGGGCTCCGCAAGTCATGCTCCGAAAGATAGAAAGGGCAAAGAGTGGGCGCTCAAAAAAGATCTGACACTTCTTCGAATAATAAAGCGCGTTCGACCGTAGGGGCGGGTCTGAGACCCGCCCCTACAAAACCAGCGTGAGATTATCCTTCTTCGTGGTGGCGAACAACCGCGGGCCGCGCGGTTTGCACTACGCCCGGCTTCGGGAAGTGCTGCTTCACCGAGCCGACCAGCGACGCGAATCCATCGGCATCATGCACGGCCATGTCCGCCAGGATCTTGCGGTCCAGGTCAATCCCGCCGGCCTTCAGCGCGTGAATCAACTGGCTGTAGGTGGTGCCGTTGTTGCGCGCGGCGGCGCCGATGCGCTGAATCCACAGCGCGCGGTAATCGCGTTTGCGCACGCGGCGGTCGCGATAGGTATAGCGCAGCGAGCGGTTCACCGCTTCTTTCGCCGAGCGGTACAGCTTGCCCTTGGTAAGGAAAAACCCCTTGGCGTGCTTCAGCAGCTTTTTGCGGCGGGCGCGGCGTTTGGTTCCACGTTTAACTCGAGGCATGGTTCTTTTCTCCTGTGGCGCGTTTCAAAGGCGCTGGCAAATTCAAATCAAGTGAGGAGACAAACGCGGCCCAACCGCTCGCGGAAATGCACGAGTAGCAGGACGGGTTTGTCTCGTGGGACTGCATTCGCTCCACCACTGGCCGTCATTTCTGAGGGCGGGCGGAACATCCGGCCGGCAGGCACCCGTTACGCTCTGCCCGGCGCGAAAAATCCTAGCTAAAACTACAGGCCGTACGGCAATGCCAAACGGACATTCTTCACATCCGCGGGGCTGACCTGAACTTTATTCAGAAGCCGGCGCATGCGGCGCGGCTTCTTGGTGCCGAGCAGGTGGCGCTTGCCCGACCGCCAGCGCATCACTTTGCCGGTGGAAGTAATCTTGAAGCGCTTGGCGGCGCCGCGGTGCGTCTTGGCTTTCATTTTCTTGTTCTTCTTCACGATTTCCTCTTGTACTGAATTTCTTTACGCCTGGCCTTCCGCGTTTTTCTGCGCGGGTTGTGCGGCCGGCGCCGAGCCTGCGCCTTTTTTCGGCGCGAGCAATGCGAGCAGGATGTTCGCTTCCATGCGTGGACCGAACTCCACCTGCACGTGATCCATAATTTCTTTCAGCAAACGGTCCATCTTCTTGCGGCCTACGTCCTGGTGCGCCATCTCGCGGCCGCGATGGAAAATCATGGCCTTTACTTTGTAACCCTCGCCGAGGAAGCGGATGATCTGATTCTTGCGAACCTGAAAATCGTGCTCGGCTGTCGAAGGCCGGAACTTCACTTCCTTGATGTGCGAACTCTTCTGATGTTTTTTGGCTTCGTGCGCTTTCTTGCTGGCTTCGTACTGAAACTTGCCGTAGTCCACCAGCTTGCAGACCGGCGGCACAGCATTGGGCGAGATTTCCACCACGTCCAAGCCGGCATCGCGGGCGGCTTTCATGGCGTCAAACAGCGTCATCACGCCGAGCTGATTTCCAGCTTCGTCCACCACGCGCACTTCACGTGCGCGAATTCTTTCGTTGACCCGCAGGCCAGGCGTCCCACCACGTTCTGCGATAAACCCACCTCCCGGGCCCTGAAAAGTGTAAATCCGGCCCGCTAGCCGCGCCTCCCATGGTCGAAAAGCCCTGCGGGAGGGACGGGCCAAAAAGTATAGCACGGGTTCGCCGCTCTCCGGCAAGCAGGGATTTGCGGTGCTGGCTGGGGTCCTAGGGAGACTTCTGGACGAAGAGGCCGGCGAACGCCCGGCGGTGATAAAACGCGATGAGTCCCCACAAAATCGCGACGACGATGGCTATGCCCAGACCCATGCGGAACAGAAACAGGTGGTAGCAGAGGATGTTGAAGATGATCGGGCCAAGAATCGTGAGCCCCAGCGGAACGTAGCGGTTCGCCAGCAGCAGCGCGCCTCCAGCGATTTCCAAAACACAAACAACGAGCACGTAGTGCGATTGAAGCAATGCCGTGATGAACTGGCCCGCCAGACCGGACGGCATTGGGCCCGTCGGAATGAAGTTCAGAAAACCGTTCAATCCGAATACCAGGAACAGCAGGCCCAGCAGGATGCGCGCGATCAACACTGCGATTTTCATGATTTCAGCAGCTCCGCGAGCCGATCATAGCTCACCGCAGCGCCATGTTCCATGCCAGTTTTCAGGGCAGCGTCCCGTGCTTCGCGCGAAGAATAGAGCACCGTCTGCGTCATCGTGGTTTTGCCGGCGTGCTCTGTGAAGACGATTGTGACCAGCGTCTCGCCGTCGGTCCAGTCTTCGTCCCAAATTTCGGTAAATACCAGCCGTTCGGGCGGCGCGATCTCACGAAAAACGCCGCTCATCCCCATGTCTTCTCCCTTGCCGGGGCTCCAGACAAAGCGCAGACCGCCGCCCGGCTTCAGATTCATCTTGCAAACCACGAGTCGCCAGTCCTCCGGCCCATACAACCAGCGCTTCACGAGCTCGGGCTTGGTCCAGGCCTCGAACACCAGGTGCCGCGGAGCGTCGAACACTCGCGTCATCGCAACCTCCCGGTCGCTGGGCGTGGACACTTTCAATGTGCCGCTGTTTTTCATGGGTGCCCTACCGCTTTGTGCGTCCACGTTTTTTCTCCTTCGCTTTCAGTTCGTCAAGCACGGCATCGAGCCGCTGGAAATTCGCTTCCCAAATGCGACGGTATCGTTCGATCCAGGCTTCGAGTTCTCTTAGTGGTGCTGGGCGCAACGCATAAATTCGCCGCTGCGCGTCTACTCGGACGTCCACTAGTCCCGCATCGCTGAGCACGCGCAGGTGTTTTGAGACTTGCGGTTGGCGTAGGCCCAGGCGATCGACCATGTCGCCGACGGGCCGCGGGCCATCGCGCAAGAGTTCGACGATCTGAAAACGATTCGGCTCGGCCAACGCTTGCAGGGTTTCCAACATGGCGAGCTCGAATATGCCTCAATACGTATATTCGTGTCAAGACATATTCTTACAGAGGGATATACGCAGGCGCGAGTGCGGTTTGAACACAATTAGACCCTC
The DNA here is from genome assembly GCA_963748395.1 of uncultured Acidobacteriota bacterium. Classification (GTDB taxonomy): domain Bacteria; phylum Acidobacteriota; class Terriglobia; order Acidiferrales; family UBA7541; genus Palsa-295. The sequence goes on from CAVVIP010000005.1 coordinate 279,796, forward strand.
GTACTATTGGGCCGCGCGAGGCAATCCCGAAGACTGAACCATACGGGGATTTTTTCGGAGGGCTGCACTCATGCGCACGACTTCTTTTCTTCTCGCGGCCGCGGCATTGACCTTGGCATTTTCAGTTTCGGCGTCCGCGCAGGATGTTCCGCTGCACGTGTCGCAACCCGCACCGCACTACGTCTCGAACACTTCGGCGCAGCCTCCCACGTCTTCGCAATCTGCGCAAAGCGGCTCGCGCGATAACCTGGTGGTCATGGATCCGCCGCCCGTGTCGCTTGGCGAGGTGGCGCGTATCGCTCGCGCAAAGAAAGCCAGCGACGCAAAATCCGTCAAAATATTCAACGACGACAACATGCCCCGCGCGCCGCTCAGTTCGGGCGAGAAAGCGCCCGGCCTTGACTGCGCAGAGTACGTCCAGCGGAGGAAAAGTGACGCTGCTGGATTTCTGGGCCACTTGGTGCGGCCCTTGCCGTCACGCGTTGCCCGGCTTGAAGCAATTGCAGGCGGCTTACGGTGCCGACAAGGTGGAAGTGATCAGCATCAGCGAGGATGAGGACGAAGGCACATGGCAGAGTTTTGTCGCACAGAATCAAATGAACTGGACGCAGCGAATTGATTCGGATCACCAACTGATGCGGCAGTATGGCGCCAGCGCACTGCCTACCTATGTATTGATCGGCAAAGATGGAAACGTGGTGCAGCAGTATGTGGGCGACGATCCCGGCGAACCAATCCTGGAACGCATGGGCCCCGATTTGAAGAAGAGCCTCGAAGGAAATTCTTAATCCAGCGGCGAGCTGACTACGAAATTACTTTTGAATCTACCTCTGCGCGCAGATCCGCGCTGAACTGCTCGAGCGGGCGCGGGCCCAGGTCACCCTTCGACCGGTGGCGCACGGAGACTGTGCCGGCTTCTGCTTCCTTGCCGCCGATGACCAGCATGTAGGGAACTTTCTGCAGTTGCGCGTCGCGGATTTTCGCCTGCAGCTTTTCGTTGCGATCGTCGAGTTCCGCGCGAACCCCGCCATCGAGTAGTTTCTCGAGGACTTGTTTCGCGTAATCGTTCTGCCGTTCGGTGATGGGTAGTACCACCGCCTGCACAGGCGCGAGCCACACAGGGAATGCGCCGGCGTACAGCTCGATGAGATAAGAAGTCATGCGCTCCATGGTGCTGATGACGCCGCGGTGAATCATCACCGGCCGATGCTGCTGCCCGTCCGCGCCCACGTAACCAAGTTCGAATTGATTCGGGAGATGGAAATCGATTTGAATCGTGGAGTAGGTTTCCTGGTGGCCCATTACGTCCGCCAGTTGAATATCAAGTTTCGGTCCGTAAAAAGCAGCCTCGCCGGGAGCTTCGGTATAGGGAAGCTTGAGCGAATCCATCGCCTCGCGCAGCATGTTTTCGGCAAGGTCCCACATCTGATCGTTTTCCACGTACTTCGCGCGATTCAATTTGTCGCGTAGCGAGAGCCGGTAGGTGTATTGCGTGATGCCGAGATCGCGGTAGGCCTGCTCGACAAGCCGCATCACTCCCGCAAATTCTTCCTTAATCTGTTCCGGAGTGCAGAAGATGTGCGCGTCGTTCAAGGTCATGACGCGGACGCGACTGAGCCCACTGAGGACGCCTGATCGCTCGTAGCGGTACATCGTTCCGAGTTCCGCAATTCTCACCGGCAGGTCGCGGTAACTGTGTTTTTTGGATTCGTAGACCAAAATGTGGTGCGGACAATTCATCGGCCGCAGCACCAGTTGCTCGGTTTCCATGTCCATCGCCGGAAACATGTCTTCGTGGTAGTGAGCCCAATGTCCGGAACGGACGTAGAGGTCAACCTTCGCCAGATCCGGCGTGTAAACATGTTGGTAGCCGGCGCGGCGTTCCTTTTCCAGGATATATTCCTCCAAAAGCCGGCGAATCGTGGCGCCTTTCGGCAGCCACAGCGGCAAACCGGATCCGACCTGATCGCTCACGGTGAAAAGACCGAGTTCTTTTCCGATTCGGCGATGGTCGCGGCGCTTGGCTTCTTCGAGCTTGTGCAGATATTCGTCCAGTTCTTTTTGGTCGATGAAACACGCGCCGTAAATCCGCTGCATCTGCGGATTGCTTTCCTGGCCTTTCCAGTAAGCGCCGGCGACGTTCATCAACTTGAATGCCTTGATGCGGCCGGTGGAGGGAATGTGCGGGCCGCGGCAGAAATCGATGAATTTTCCCGTGGTGTAGAAGGAAACCATCGGCTCCGTGGCTTTTTCTTCCACCAGCTCGCATTTGAATTCCTGATTGCTTTTGCGGTAGAGCTCCAGAGCCTCGGGCTTGGGGATCAGCTTGCGCTCGTTGGGAAAATCTTTCGCGGCGATCTCGTGCATCTTGGCTTCGATTTTTTCCAGATCGTCCTGCGTGAAAGGTTCCTTGCGCACGAATTCGTAGAAGAATCCAGTCTCAATCGGCGGACCGATGCCGAGCTTCACGTCGGGATAAAGTTCCAGCACGGCAGCGGCGAGCAGATGCGCTGCGGAATGCCGAAACACCTGCAGCGAGTCCGGATCCTTCGCGGTGAGAATGGAAATTTTGGAGTCGTGCTCCAGCGGGCGCGAAAGATCCACCAGCTCGCCATCGGCGCGGGCGACGAGAGCTTCTTTCGCCAGTCGCGGCGAGATCTGGCGCGCAATTTCTGCGGCTGTGGTGCCGCGCGGCACTTCGCGAGTGGCGCCGTCGGGCAATGTAATCTGAATGGTGTCAGTGCTCATGCGTGCTCTTTTTCCCCTGTGGAAACAGCTAGCTTACTGGCCGGCGCACATGCGGTCAAGGCGGGCGATTTGATCTAGGTTGCAACGGCCACAGAGCTTAGGACAATTCTGATTCAGGGAATAATCACGCCGGGCAGGCCACGAAATGCCGCGTCACCGGTTACCAGCTGAGCCTGGTGGGCTTGCGCAGTTGCGTAAATAATCGCGTCTGCCATCGCCAGTTTCGTCTCGTTGCTGACTTGAGCAGCGGCGAGCGCCAGCTCTTCGCTTAGGGGCACGACGAGGCGCCGAAGCGCCTCTGAGACGAAAAGATCCGATTCAGTCTTGCCACGCTCGCGCATCAACTTCTTCGTGACTTCGTACAGAATGATGGTCGGCACGAGGACGGTTGCGCCGCCTTCGATGTAGGGAGCGAACTTTGCAGCGTCGACATCTTGAGTCAAGTATTCCAGCCACGCCGAAGAATCAATCAGCCAGAGTTCAGAAACGGTCGTTTCGGTCACGATAATCGTCTTTCCATTTCATCCCCTTCGCAATTCCGCGAAGTTCGGTCACGGGGCGAAGCGTGTCAAGATGTAGTTTCCCCTCATACAGATACATGAATAGCTCTTGCCCCGGCTCGAGCTTCATTGCTTCCCTGATGGCCTTCGGGATCACGATTTGAAATTTCGGAGAGACCTTGACTCTTGCTTTTAGAATCTTGGGGAGCGTGAACATACGATAATCATATCGATATCAGTGTTGTATGTCAATGCTATATCGATCGTATATCCGGGTAGGCTAAAACGTGGGAAACCGCCGGTCTGCGGACAGGGGTGCGATTGAGCAACGCCGCACTACTTTCCCGCGCCGGCCCCTGCCGAAATGGTGCAAAATGGGTCACAAGAGGGGTGGAGTTTCCCTGGAGGCCACCCTTCGCTACCGGGACCTACCCAGCCTGGTACACCGCAGCCCTGCGAACGAGCGCCCGAATCTCCCGGCGATGACTCGCCCGAAGACGTGACGCCCAGGTACGACATCAGGCACCACACTTTTCGATTTCGCATGAATTCGCGCGTTTGGGCAGATTTCCATCGGCCTGCGTTCGCGAATGTGCAAGGGGGTTCACATGACGGAGGCCGCGACAAAACGGGTGGGCCAAGTCATTGACGGGAAATTCCGCCTGGGCGAATTCGTGGGCGGAGATGAAGGCAGCTCTGTGTTTCTGACGGAGTACGATTCCCCGGATGTTCGCAAGGCCGCGATCAAATTGGTTCCTGCGGATTCGGCTGAAGCTTCAGGACTGCTGGCGCGCTGGCGGCACGCCGCGAAACTCGCTCATCCTCATATGATCCGGCTGCTGGATATGGGCCGCGGCGAACTGGATGGCGTGCCGGTGCTCTACGTGGTGATGGAGTACGCGGAAGAAAATTTATCTGGGGTGATCGCACGAAGACCGCTCGCACCGGAAGAAGCGCGCGCGATTCTGGGGCCGGTGGTTGACGCGCTGGCTTACGTTCACGCCAAAGGTTTCGTTCATTGCCGCATCAAGCCCGCGAACATCATGGCGGAAAACGATCTGCTGAAAATTTCCAGCGACGGGCTTTGCCGCATCGGCGAATTCAGCGGAAGCGTGGGAAAACCGGGAGCGTACGATCCGCCCGAAGCGGCGGGCGGAAGAATTTCGCCTGCCGGAGACGTGTGGTCGCTGGGTATGACGCTGTGCGAAGCGTTGACACAGCGCTTGCCCGTGTGGGAGAGAACCAACCAGGCGGAGCCGGCGCTGCCATCCAACCTGCCGCCCGAATTTTTGAATTTGGCGCGCCATTGCCTGCGCCGCGATCCGCAATTGCGCTGGAGCGTCACGGACATTGCCGCGCGCCTGCTGCCGAATGCGCCCGCGCCGCCGAAACAGCCAACGCGTAACATTCAATATTCCTTGGGACAGCGGCGCTTCGTCGGCACAGCTGCGCCCATCGGTCTGGCGTTGCTGGCGATTCTAGCGGCGGTGCGAATTTTCCATCACCCCTCGCAGGCCGAGCCAACGCCAGCAGTTGTCGCCGCGGTTGCGCCCGCTCAACCAAAAGTTGAGGCGCGAGTGCAGCCATCAGCTCAGCCGAAGCCGGAGAAGAAGCCCGTGCTGGCCTCAGCGGCAGCAGCGCCCGTCGCGAAGCCAACGCCACCGCCCACGTCACATGCTGCAACGAGCTTCTCGGTACAGCCCAGCACGAAGAGTGTTGCAGCGAGCAATCCGGCTCCGACGCCACCGCCGGTTCGAGCCAAGGTAGAAACGCCGCCGCAGCCGACAGCGACAGCATCGAGCAGCGGGGTGGTGCGCGGGAAAGTCGTGAAACAATTTCTGCCTGAGGCCTCGCAAAAATCGCGCGACACGATTCACGGGAAAGTCAGGATCAACGTGAAAGTTCACGTGGACGAATCTGGCCGCGTGACCGCAGCAGCATTCGACGCTCCCGGGCCGAGCCAATATTTCGCGGATCGCACATTAGAAGCCGCAAAACTTTGGCTATTCGCACCCGCAAAAGTGGATGGCCACACCGTGCCCAGCGAATGGGTGCTGCGGTTCGAGATTGATCCCACGGCGATCAACGTCTATCCCGCGCAAATTACGCCGTAATCGCGAGCGCTTCGACGCCAACGTGCTATTTTTTGCGCGCTGATTCCAGCATGTCCCAGGCCGCGTCCGGCAAATCGAGGAAGTCGTTAAACTCGCCCGCGCCGCGCAGCCATAGGCCTCCATCAATCACCACGCACTCGCCATTCACGTAGTCCGCCTGCTCGCTCAGCAAATAAACGGCAAGATTGGCCAGTTCGTCGTGGCGTCCGAAGCGGCCCATGGGGTGGTGTTTTTTCGCGCGCTCTTCCAGCTCCTTGGACGGCAGCAAGCGCGACCACGCGCCTTCGGTGGGAAATGGTCCGGGCGCGATGGCGTTCAGTCGAATGTGGTGGCGAGCCCACTCCACCGCCAACGAACGAGTCAGCGCGAGGACGCCAGCCTTCGCGCACGCCGACGGCACCACAAATCCCGAGCCGCAATTCGCCGCGGCGTAGGTGGTGACAATATTCAACACGTGGCCCGGCTGTTTTGCCGCAATCCATTTCTTGCCCAGCGCCAGAGTGCAGTAGAACGTGCCTTGCAGCACGATTCCCACCACAGCGTTGAACGCGTTCGGTGAAAGCTTCTCCGTGCGTGCGATAAAATTTCCGGCAGCGTTATTCACCAATGTATCCACGCGCCCAAATTCTTTTTCGGCCGCCTCCACGGCTTTTTCCACCGCAGTAAAATCGCGTATATCTGCAGACGCGTACGCCGCGCGCGCTCCTTTGGCCCGAATCGCCTCGGCGGCTTCTTTCAGCGGCTCCTCGCGTCGCGCCACCAGAAAAATATTCGCGCCCAGCTCGGCGCAACGCAGCGCCATCGAACGCCCCAGCCCCGTGCCGCCGCCCGTAATCAGAATCGTGCGGCCTTTAAGCAGATCGCTCTGAAACATGGAAAGCCTCCCGGCAACAGCAGTATTCATCTCGCATCGCGCCAGCCGCCGCAAGCCCGTTTTTATTTGGTCCGGGCAAAACTCATGGCAACCGGCGCGTTGCTGTGCTATTCAATCTGCTGCATTTCTTCCGCATCCATTTCCCGCATCGCCTGGAGCGAAGGAAGGGATCCACAATGAAAGGTTTTTTGGTAGGTCTGATTCTGGGAATACTGATGGTGCCGATTGCACTGTTTTGTTATGTGGAGACCGGACAAGCTCCGGCGGCCGCGATCGATGCTCCCATGCCGTTCGAGGCATTTCTGGCCCGCGGCGGTCTGCACGCGCGCATCAAGAAGGAGGCGCAGGATCGCGAGCTTTCCACATTCAGCGCGGGCGATCTCGCCGCCGGCGCCGAAGTGTACCGGACGAACTGCGCGTTTTGCCACGGATTGCCGCTGCAGGCGCCCTCCGCCGCGTCGCAAGGAATGTTTCCGCACGCGCCGCAGCTCTTCACCGCGAAAGAAACGGTGACGGATGATCCCGTGGGTGTGACGTACTGGAAAGTGAAGAACGGCATCCGCCTCACGGGCATGCCCGCGTTTCAGAAGGCGCTGAGCGATCAGCAAATGTGGCAGGTATCTGCGTTGATGGCCAGTGCGGATAAGCTCCCGCCGGATGTTCTGCGGGGCCTGCTGCCCGCCGCGGCACCTGCGGACGGTAGCGTGGCCGCTCCCGGCGCTACGCCTGCTCCGTCGGCTGCCCCAGCAACGGCGCCCGCGGCCAGTCCCGCACCGCCGAAATAGCGCGGCGGGACCACGGGCTGCGAATTATTTCGCAGCCGGCAGAAACTGCTTAGGCAGCGGATTGTCCGGAGTCTCTTCCAGCCAGTAAATGGTGACCACCCACCAGCGCGTGCCATCGTAGAAAAGCTGGAAGCTGTTGATCCCGCGCGCGAAGGGTTGCGCGTCCTTGGCGTCGTGCCGTGATTCGTAGGTGCTGAAGATCTGCATGATGTTGCCGTAACGCTCTGCGGTCCGCGCAATTTCCCGTTCGGCAAAACCATTTTTCTGGAAGTAAGTGTCCCCGAACTTGGCGTATTCATCCGGCGTGATCATGCGCGTCTCGAGCCCGCCTCCGGATTTCTTGGTGACCACTGGAATCAATCGCGCCCCGGGCACAAAAAGTGAGCGGAAGCGATCCCAATCGCGCTGCTGCCCGGCGGGGCCGGAGATCACATCGTAAGTCGCGGCCAGGATCGCGTCTGGCGACGCTACATCCGCAGGTTTGGCGGCCGGTTGTGGCGCCTCGGCCTGAGTGGGCGCCGCCGCTGCGCTCGGCTTTTTGGAATCGTCTTGCGCGCGAACAGGAAATGCCGCGCTGCCGAAAAGAAATACCGCAAGAACAGAAAATCTCAACAGTGACATGAAAATCTCCCTGCGGCTCGCCCGGTTAAAACTATTGCCCCACGCCGCGCCGCGCAGCTTAATCCGTTCAGGCGAATTTCACAAACCGTTCCTGCGCGTCGCGCTCGCTGGTAAGGATTAGAAGTCGACGTGAAAGCGAAGGCCGGGAACAAAAATAGGACCGCGCGCCTTGTTGTATCCCGGATTATTGATGTGCTGGAAATCGCAGGAGACGAAGAATCCGCGCCACAGGTGTGCCGTATAAAATCCCTCGAAGATTTTTTCCGTGCCGGGCGTGAGCGCGCCATCGCCGAGCAGAAATCCCAGGCCGCCGTACCCCAAATACTGTTGGTGAGCCGCCACTATCTGGCTGGCGACGAATACCACGCCCGCGCGGTCGTTCTTGCGCCGCCACTCTTCGCCTTTCATAAAAAGCCCGGTCTCGACGGTGCGGTCGTCTTCCGTGTACGCAAAGGACTCGTTGCGGCCGTCGCTCCATCCCACGCGCCCGAAGACGCCCAGTTTTGCCGGAAGGTCTTGCTCGAAATTCAGCTCGAAGCCGTATTTGTGGCGGCCTTGCTTGCGCGTGGATGTAATGCTCGGAGTGGCGACTTCGCCATTCAGAAAATTCGCGTTGGCCTCTTCGTAATTTCCCATATTGGCGGTGTTGACGTAGCTGAGGAAACGCACCACGCCGGGGAGATGCAGCAGCAAGCTCCCCGCCGCATCGAGCTCCAGATTCATGCCGCGCGCCTGCGCAACATCCGCGTCGAGATAGATCCCGTTGGCCACCTTGGGCATCAGCATCACGCCGAAACGCGCGCTGAACCAGTGATCGTCGTATTCCAGAATCGCGCCGTCCGTGTACCCGCGGGTATTTGCGGCGTAGTCGTACGCGCCGTCGTTGTCCACGGTCCAGTTCAGAAATTGCAAGTGGCTGTCGGAGCCATAGGTGTTCACATCGAAGAAATCGGGGATGGTGAATTTTCCGATGCGGAATTCGATTCGCCGCACCGGCACAGAAGTGGCCAGCGACAGGGGACCGCGCTCCACTGTGATGTGCTCCTTGCTCAGTGGAATGATTTGTCGCAGCATCAGCCGCGCGAGATACGGGTTATCTCCCAGCGCCGGATTGCGCACCACATCCAGATTCGTGAATCCCGCCAAGCCCAGCGCGTTGCTGAGGCCGTGACCGCCGGCGCTCTCGACGTCCAGATACACCTCGGTGGTGTGCGTCAGCTCGTATCCCAAATACAGCGTGTACACCTTGGAGGTGGCGTTTTCGGCGGGATACGTGAAACTATTCGTGCCGCTGTACGGCGCGCGGAAATTCCCGTGCCATTCCAAAATGATGTTGGCTTGCCCGGAGATCCAGTAGCGGCTGGTTACGGAGTGCGGGAAGAGCGTGACCATGTCGCTGGATTCAGATCCAGCGTCCGGAGGCTCGGGCGCAGACGCGGGCGTAGCGCCGGCGCTAGTTTGCTGCGTTGGCGTATCTGAATCCTGCGCAACCGTTGCCGACGTTGGTTTCGAAGAATCTGCTGGCTGCGAATCCTGCGCTACTGTGCAACGAGGCGCAGCGAAAGACACCCATAGCGCGCAGAAAATCGCGAATCCAGTTTGGAGAATGAATCGGCGCATTCGCCTGGAGAACTTCTGTGCGACAAACAAGCTTTCCCAATACGCACAGTAGAACATAGAAAAGCTCCCGAACTTGATTAACGGAAGGTTACAAATGAGATAGGTCAGCTCTAACGCCGATCATTGCTCGGCGCGGCTGCCGAAACCTCTTCCGGTGCGCGTCAGTTTCCCGAAAGAGGCGGAGGAAAAGGGTCCGAAGAATCCGGACGACCACTTCACATCTGCAGCTTCCAGGTCGACAGCGCTAGGCCACTCGGAGGTTGGTCTTTGTTTTCTCGCATGTGCCTTCAGGAGGGGTGTGAAACGAAGGATGCGTGAGAATCACTCTGTCCCAGAGGGAAAAAGCGCCATAACGGACCGGCTTAACGGTAAAAAACTGCGCCTTCGCCGGCTCCCACTCGTCCAAGCTTCAGCACCGCGCCCCGTTAGAGATTCAACCGCATCTCAGCCACGTTAGAAAAACCCTTGAGTCGGGAATCCCTGTTCCACCCAGAGCAACATCTCTCGATATCGTCGGGCAGTGGCTTTTGTGTTGCGCGGGAGCCTCGCCTACCGAGGGTCCCTGTACCATCTAAGAACGGCGGAACGATTCCCGCGCGTCCACCACGAAAATATTTTGCATTCCATAAGTTGTCAAGCGTTAAGGAGATACGCGTGTAAAATACTCGCTGATTCGTAAGGAAGCTGTAAAGAAATCGTGAAAAATCGCCCGCGCGGCACCCCGGCGGCGGCTACTCCCACTGGACAATCCGCCGGGGCACAGGCATCCTGATTGCCCCCTGGAGCCATCTTTAGTAATCTCTAGGATTGCGCGTACCGTTCCAGGCTCGACCTACAGGCACAGGAGTGAGGAATTTGCGGCAACAATTTCGCATGTCATTTTGGCTACTGCTGTGTGCAATGCTGGTATTGCCAGCCTGCACGCAGGAGATTAACTATCCAGCCCCGACGATTACTGGGCTCTCTCCCGCGAACATCTCGGCAGGCAGTCCGCAGGCGTACCTCACGATCAAGGGCAATAACCTCATTCAACAAACGCAAGCGGGAGTTTCGCTTTCCCCGAACTCCGGGGCGATACCGCTGGCGCTCAACCAATACATCAGCATGAACGAAATGATCGTCACGCTTCCTGCCAACCTGCTGGAGAATCCCAAGACGCTTTATATCAGCGTCACCACACCCCAGCCGGGCGGCGGCACTTACCCTCCGCAAAACCAAGCGCCCCCAACCTCCACGATATTCACGATTACGCCGATTGCCAGCCCCGTTCCGGTAGTCACCGGGATGAATCCCCCCACCGCTTTCGCAGGAGCGCCGGGCTTGAACTTGAATTTGACCGGGAAGAACTTTGTATCGCAATCGATTGTCTACGTGAACAACGCCAGCCGCACCACCACGTACGTCAGTTCCACAGCGTTGATCGCAAACCTTTTTTTCACGGACCTTCAAACTCCCGGCCCCGTGCAGATCACCGTCACGAATCCGGCGCCAGCCGGCGGTAGTTCCACGCCCGTCACATTGAACGTTCTCACCGCCGTTCCGACGATTTCGGCGCTCGCGCCAACGAGTGCCCTGGTTGGAGGGGCGACCAATCTAGCCCTGTCGCTCACTGGCACCGGCTTCTTGAATCAATATTCTTACGTCACCATGAATGGCCAGCCGTTGACGGCCACGATCGACAGCAGCACCACGGCCACCGCCACGATCACTCCCGGCGATCTGGTATCCGCGGGCGTCAATCAAATCGTGGTGGTAAATAAACCGCCCGGCGGCGGCCAATCCAGCATCATCACGTTTTCTGTCAATCCGACGCACTTGCTGGGCTTGCCCGTGTTGGTGGATCTCCAACCGAACGGTACCCAGGCAACGAACGGCATCTGCGGCGGCACAGCTAACTGCGCTAGCGGCAGTCTCGGCCTCACTGCGATCACATCCGGCCCGTCGAGTAGCGGTACAGGCCAATACCAGGCGTTCGCTTCGGTGTCGCCGAATCTGGTCTCGACCGACTTGAACACAGCACCCGATGTTTATGTCCGCAACACTTGTTTGTCGGTAGCCTCCTGCACTCCCGTCACTGCTTTGGTTAGCTCGGACCCCAACGGCAACGCCGCCAACGGCGGAAGCTCCGAACCAACAATTGACTCCGGAGGAGCGCACGCGGCGTATACGTCTCTGGCTACGAATCTGGTCACTACGGTTCCGGTGCAGAGCGGAGTTTCACAGGTGTACTGGCGCCCGGTTTGCCTGCCCACGGCCACTGCTCAGTGTACGATTAACCCGAGCTCCAACTACGATACGCAGCTCCTCTCCATCTCTGCCGACGGCCAAACCGCGGGGAACGGACGCAGCTACAATCCGGTCATCAGTCCGGATGGGCAGTATGTCGCGTTCGTTTCGTTCGCCACCAATCTGGTTTCGAACATCACGCCGTCCGGCCAATACCCGCAGGTTTACATCCGCGACACCTGCAACATCGCGACGATCGTCACCACCACGCAATCCTCCACATGCGTGCCGACGACCTATCTGGTTTCCACTCCCGATGGCGTTACGGCCGGCAACGGACCAAGCTCGAATCCTTCCATCTCAGAAGACGGGCTTTTCATTTCTTTCACGTCGAGCGCATCGAACCTCGGCGCCACGGCGCCGAACCCCAGCGCCCTGCCCGAGATCTTCGAGCGCGGCACTTGCATCACCACGATCACCAGCACCACCAATACCTGCGTTCCAGTCACCACACTGATTTCCACTCCGGACGGTACCACTGCCGCCGACGGCGCCAGCGGCCAATCCGCGCTCTCCGCATGTGGCAGCGTAACCGCCACCACCAGCACTGCATGCACGTCCAGCACTGTTTATAACGGCCGCTTTGTAGCCTTCGCGTCCACCGCAACGAATCTGGTGACGGGTGTCGGTCCGCTGCAGCAAATCTACGTGCGCGACACTTGCCTCGGCGTGACCATCACCATCGCGCAATGCACCCCTTCTACGACGCTGGTATCAACGCCCGACGGCGTCACGCCGGGCAACGGCTTGAGCGAACATCCCAGCGTTAACGCCTCCGGCCAACTGGTCGCTTTCTCGTCGCAGGCTTCGAATTTAGGGAACAGCGTGAACGGCATCGAGAACATCTTCGTGCGTAATACCTGCCTGGGGGTGATTCCCACATGCACCACGGGCGTGATTGTCGCTAGCGTTCCGCTGGGCACTGCCGCTTCTCCCGCGAATGGAGCGAGCCTGGTACCATCCATCAGCGGCGATGGTCATACCGTCAGCTTCATTTCTTCGGCGAACAATCTGGTCGCGCGCGACAACAACGCCTTGGAGGATATTTTCCTCGCCAGTACCACCTTCTAGCGCTGAGATTCGCATGCGGCGACTCGTCGAAGCACGTCACCGGCTGGGTGACTGCTCGGGATTCCTACCAACTGGGTTTTTCTGACGAAGCGAGAATTTATTTCGCGGCCTGCTCTGCAGTCTTACGCATTAAAGCGGTGCGCGCTGTGGTCAGGGTAAACGTCAGCGATTCCCGCGGCACGCTGTTCACAAACGATCCGACCATCCAGCCCAACCCCGTGGGAATCCCGCGAGTGAGCGAAATGGCCTGGCACTCGACGTACGTTCCGCCGTCCTTCTCTTCGAATCGCCAATAGGTATTCATGCGCCACATGAATCCCCGGTCGTGCCCTTCCGCATCCAGCTTTTCGTCGGATTGTCCGGCGTTCTCCACTTCCTGCACGCGTGTGGTTCGCGAGCGACTGTAGGCGTGAGTGGAGTCCACCACGTGGTAGTGAACCTCCTGGTCGGTATCAATCACTGTGGTGATGATTTCTTTCTTGTAGAAGCGCAGCAAAACAAAATAATCATCGCCATTGTGCCGCAGAATTTTTGAGCGCACGATGTCCGGCTGGAAGTAGTCCACTTTGTGATCGTAATCCTGCATGAACGATAGCGTCTGCGCGAGCGTCGCGCCCGGCACGAAAACCGTACCGATCCAGTGATGGATGATTCCGCCCGGCACGGGAATCGCCTGTCCGGAATCCAGCGTGGAGAGCCGCTGGATTACAAGTTGGCCGTCGCGCAGTTGTGCGTCGGCACTCGCGCGCTCCGCCTGCGGCAATCGCTCCACCCATAGATAAGGACCGCTCTGCGCCAACTCGGAATTCACTTGAGCTTGGGTCAACTGGATGTATCGGTCGTAAGCTTGCGCGGTTTCCGGCTGCAGGTCCGCGGCATTCGCCTGTGCGGGTAGCGCCAGAAATACGGCGAAGCAAAGCGCCAGCATCCGCTGAGAGTATCTGCCTGTTTTAGCCATCACCTGTCCTGTAACTCTGACGTCCGCCGCAACAAATCTGCTCCCGACGCCCGCCGCTATTAATGCGCAAGCCCCTGCTGTATCAGAGGCAGGTCCGCTGCCAAAGGATGCGGAATCTATCTAGATGTTGGACTTATCGCCGTCTGGATTCGAAGAGGAGGGAATTCAGGAGCAATCCTGCCTGCCAGCGGAATTTTGTATAAGGGGCGCCAGCAGGAGGGTTTGGACGGGTTGGATAGATGCCCCGGCTCCTTTTTTTGTGGAACCGTCGTCCCCGCAATCGCAGCTTCCAACCCGCACATCCATTTTCGCTATTTCGCCGATCAGAACCAATGGCGCTGCGGGTTCAAAAATTTCAGTACGCGGGTTTTGGTACTAGGCAAACTGTGCCCCGCAATACCAGACTTAAGTACCTATTATAGAGGCACTTAGGAGGCTAGTGACGTTCTCATCGTGTGCCCGCGCAGGTTTCTCCACATTTTCCCCTAGCCCGTGTTGTGCAGACCCGCTGCAATCCCGTTGATCGTCGCTCCCAGCGCGTAATTCAGCCCCTCGCTTGGCGCCTCCGCGCGCTTCCGACGCAGCAGCTCCACCTGGATCAAACTCATCGGGTCCACGTAAGGATTGCGCAGCCGTATGGATTGCGAAAGCACCGAGTTTCCTTCCAGCAGCCCGGTTTGCCCCGTGACTGCCAGCAGCATCTGCCGCGTGCGCTGAAACTCCTCAGCCAATATTCGAAAGACTCGGTCACGCAGCCCGGCGTCTTTCACCAGTGCTCCGGCATAGAGCCGCGCGATGTTCAAGTCCGCCTTGGCCATGGCGATTTCCACGTTGCGCACCAAGTCCGAAAATAGCGTGAAGTGACGCATCATTTCCTTCAGCCGCTTTTCCTGCTCCGGACCTTTCGCCGCGAATCGTTGCAACGCATAGCCCACTCCAAACCACGCAGGCACCGCGTGGCGGCTTTGCATCCAACCGAAAACCCATGGAATCGCGCGCAAATCTTCCAGGCGGCGGCTTTCGCTGCGGCGCGCCGGCCGCGAACCCATGCGCGCATGCTCCAGTTCGTTCACCGGCGTGGCCTGCTCGAAATATTCCAGCACGTCCGCGTTTTCCGCGATGTGCCGCCGGTAGAATGCATACGCATCCTGCGAAATTTCTTCCATCGCGTTGTCCCACTGGTGATCCGCGCCTGCCCCGGGACCATCCGGCCGTGTGAGCGCTTCCAGCGACGCCGCGATCATCAATTCCAGATTCCATTCAGCCAGCACCGGATCGGAATACTTCCAGTTCAGCACTTCGCCCTGTTCGGTGATGCGCATTTCGCCGGAAAAATCGCCCACGGGCTGCGCCAGAATCGCCCGGTGGGTAGGGCCGCCGCCGCGCCCGACCGTGCCGCCGCGACCGTGGAACAGCCGCAACTTCACGCCACATTCTCGCGCGACGGCGTGCAACGCGCGATGCGCTTTGTGTAATTCCCACGTGCTGGTGAACATTCCGCCATCTTTGTTCGAATCGGAATAACCCAGCATCACCTCCTGGCGACGGCCCCAGGAATCTAGCAGGCGTTGGTATTCCGGAGCCATCCACACGCGACGCATCGTCTCCGCCGCGGCGCGCAGCGAGGCGATGGACTCGAACAACGGAACAGGCAACAGCCCAGGGTCGCTGGCGGATCCCGCCACATCTACGCCGCTAATTTCCGCGAGGCGCAGCACGGTAAAGACGTCGCGCTCCGATTCCGTGCCGCTGATCACGTAGGCGCGAATCGCTTCCGGCGCGTAAGTTTTTTTCAGCTGCGCAATCATTTGCAGCGTGTCCAGCAATTCCGCGGTTTCCGCGGATATGTTCGCCACGAGTTCCTGTCGCGCGCTCGCTGCGCTTGCGGCATCCGAAATCCCCGCGGACTTTAACTCGGCCAGAGCCTTCGCATGCACTTGGGCGTGCTGGCGAATATCGAGCGTGTGCAGATGAAATCCGAAAGTCCGCAGTTTGCGCAGCAGCGGATCAATCAGCCGCTCGGCCAGTCGTTGGCCGCGGTTTTCAATCAGGCTCGCGCGCAGCAACAAGAGATCCCGCTCGAACTCCTGCGCGGCCGCGTATGCATTGGCGTTGCGCGGCTCCTCGCGCGTGAGCCGCATGCGAATCCGCACAAAATCCAGAAAGTGCCGGTTGAGTTCCGGTTCCGAAATCCATTTTCCGCGCGATGGTTCCCCACCCATCTTCGCTTCATACGCTTGCACGGCCGACCGCAGCTCCGCCGAAGAGCCCGTCTGGCGCAGCGAAGAGCTTAGTTCGTCAATCAGCCGTTGAATCTCCAGGCTGTAATGTTCCAGGATGACGTTTCGCGCCAGCGCCAGCGCGTCCGCCGTGCAGTCCGGCTTGATCAGCGGATTGCCGTCGCGATCGCCGCCAATCCACGAGCCGAAATGTAGCAACTCGGGAAGTTCATCGTGATTCAGCGCGCGGCCATAAACCTCCGCAAAAGATTCGGACAGCTCGGCATACAGCCGCGGCAGCGTTTCGAACAGCGTCATGGGATAAAAATCCAGCCCCATTCGCACTTCGTCAATCACGCCCGGCTTTTTCATGCGAACTTCATCCGTCTGCCACAGCGATGTGATTTCCGCCAGAATTAACGATTCGTATTCAGCCGCGTCGGCCGCCGTCAGCGGCAGCCTGTCGAGATGTTCCAGGTATTGCGCGATGCGCCGCCTTTTCAGCAGCACGGTGCGGCGCGCCACTTCCGTCGGATGCGCGGTGAACACCGGCACGATTCTTACCTTACGCAAGGCTGCCAGCGCGTCGTTCGCGGAAATCCCCGCCGCGCGCATCCGCAGCAAAGTTCCGCGAAACGATCCGGCCAGTACCGGCTGTTCGCTGTGCAGTTTGGCCGCCCGCCGCCGCCGCTTGCGATGATTGGTTTCTGCCAGGTTGGTCAGCTCGAAATAAATGGCGAACGCCTTGGTCACCCGATAAGCGTCCTCCACTTCCAGCCGCGCGATCCTCTCGCGCGCTTGCGCCATGAGCTCGTCTTCGCTTGGAGTGGTCGTGGATGGAATTGTGGTGGATGGACTTCCTGCGGCGACTGCGGAGGCCGGCAATTGCTCGCGCTGCTGGATCAACAGGCGGCGGAGTTGCTCCACCACGTCCAGCAACGGTTCGCCGGCCTGCTCCACTAGCACTTTTCCCAGCAACATCCCGAGCGAGCGCACATCCCGCCGCAAAGGAATTTCTTTGGCATCGTCGCCGGTGCCCGCGGCGAGTTCTTCCAGCCGGTCGTATTGATCGTCCGCGCTCCACAGCGGCGCGTTGTCTGCGGGTGCCATGTCACATAATGAAGGCAGCGCCATGTAGCCCGCAAGACCCAGCCGCCGGAAATCCGCGCCGCTGACTGAAAATGGCTTTTGTAGAGGCCGCTCTTTCCCGCGCAGTTCGGGACAGAGCGGGCTCTTACCCTTGAAGCACCACCACAGCTTCCCTGGATTCTCTCTCCCCTTGACAATCTACAAGAACGCGATAGGATTCTACTTGTAGCTTGTCTAGGGGAGGGAGCATGGCACCAGCGGTAGAAGTTCTGCAGGGCACGCTCGATCTGCTGATTCTAAAAACTCTCGCGCTCGAACCCATGCACGGCTGGGGCATCGCCCAGCGCATCCAGCAAGTGTCGCGCGACGTCCTGCAAATCCAGCAAGGCTCACTTTATCCGGCGCTCTATCGCCTCGAACGCAAGAAATGGATTCGCGCGGAATGGGGCGCTTCTGAAAATAATCGCCGCGCCAAGTTCTACACCCTCACGAAAACCGGACGCCAGCAGCTCGAAAAAGAAATGGCGGACTGGAAGCAAATGTCCGCGGCTGTTGCGCTGATATTGCACCGCGTGTAGGAGGTACGGGCGATGAACAACTGGCGGCGCTGGTTTTCGCGCAAGGAAAAGTGGGAGCAGGAGCTGCACGACGAGCTGCGTTTCCACATCGAGCGGCAAACTGCGGTAAACATTACCGCAGGCATGCCGCCTGAAGAAGCGCGCCGCCAAGCCGTGCTGCAACTCGGCGCGCCGGAAGGCGTCAAAGAGGACTGCCGCGAACAGCGCCGCGGTTTCTGGCTGGAATCTTTCTTCGCCGACGTCCGTTACGGCCTGCGCGTCCTTCGCAAGAATCCCGGCTCCACTGCGGTGGCGATTCTCACGCTGGCGCTGGGAATCGGCGCCACCTCCTCCGTCTTCAGCGCCGTGGACCGCATTCTTTTCCGCAGCCTTTCGTATCCGCAGGCCGATCAGCTCGTTTCCTTCGGCTTAACGGCTCCCATCGAGCGCGACGAATTCATGCTGGGAGCAATTTATGTTGATTGGCGCCGCGCGCCCGGGCCATTCCAGTCCATGACGTCGATGATTCCAGGCGTCGCCGATTGCGATCTCACGCAACAGAATCCTCTGCGGCTTGCCTGCGCGCGCGTGGAACAAAATTTTCTTCCGACGCTTGGCGTGCAACCGATCTTGGGGCGTAATTTTTCGCCGGACGAAGATCTTCCGAATGCGTTGCGCGCCGCGATGATCTCCTACGGGTTGTGGCGCAGCCGATTTGGTGGCGATCCCGGCGTGATTGCGAAAACAATCTCGCTGGATGGCGCACCCGCCACAATCGTCGGCGTCCTTCCCGCCGATTTCGAGATGCCCACGCTGCTGCCGACCGACATTTTGCTGCCCGAAGCGCTCGACGAGGCCGTGCAGCGCCGCTCCGCTCCGGGCGCCGTCTTGCGAGCATTCGCGCGCCTGAAACCCGGCATCACGGTTGCGCAATCCGATGCCGCGCTGCAACCGCTGTTTTCTCAGGCGCTGCAAGGCGCGCCGCCGGAATTTCGAAAAGAGGTCCACCTTTCCGTCCGCTCGCTGCGCGACGGCCAAGTGCAGGACGCACGACTGGCCTCCTGGATTCTTTTCGGCGCGGTGCTCGCGGTCCTGCTGATCGCCTGCACCAACGTCGCGAACTTGTTGCTCGCGCGCGCGTCGGTGCGGCAACGAGAATTGGCCGTGCGTGCCGCTTTGGGCGCAACTCCAGCGCGCCTGCTGCGCCAAAGATTGACGGAAAGCCTGCTGCTGGGAATCTTGGGCGGCGCCGGCGGCTGCCTGGTCGCTTATGCTTTCTTGCGCGCGTTCGTAGCCATCGCGCCGCAGGGAATTCCGCGCCTCGGCCAAGCCGGCCTGGATTGGCGCGTGATTTTTTTCACGTTCGCGATTTCGTGCGTTTCGGGAATTTTGTTCGGACTCACGCCCGCTCTCACCCCGCCTTCGCCTGAGATGCTCTGCGGCAGAGAAGTTCGCTCTACCGCGCGCGGCGTGATCCGCGAAACCCTCGTCGCCGCGCAAATTGCCATTTCGCTCACTCTTTTGACCGGCGCGTGCCTGCTCCTGCGCAGCCTATCGAATCTGCAGAACGCACCGCTGGGACTCGAAGCGCAAAACGTTCTCACCGAAACGATTTCATTGGGCGCCTATCGCTATCCGGGCCCGCCGCAGCAAATCGAATTTTTCGACGAACTTCTCGCGCGGCTGCATCGCCTGCCCGGCGCCACAGCCATCGCCCTCAGCGATACGCTTCCTCCATCCGGCGCGATGCGTTCGACGATTTATTCGGCAATGGAAGTCACCGGACGTGCGCGACCAACGGAAGGAACCGGCGGAATGGTGGGCTGGCGCGCCGTGACGCCCGATTATTTTTCGGCGCTCGGAATTACTATCGTGCGCGGCCGCGAATTCACTCACGAAGACCAGCAACCTAGCGAGCACTCCATCATTCTGAGCGATTCGCTTGCACACAGGCTGTTTCCCGACGGCGACGCGATTGGAAAGACGATGCGCTTCGCGCTGGCAGGCCCGTGGCGCACAGTCGTCGGCGTCGCGGCGAACGTGAAGAATAACGGCATCGCCGAGCAGGCCGACCCGGAGTTTTATATTCCGTGGAAGAATGAAGAGAACCAGAATTTTCGCGTGGCCCACGTGATTCTGCGCACTCCTCTCGATCCGCGCTCCATGGCCGATTGGCTGCGCTCCGAAACTGCCGCGCTCGATCCTGCGCTGCCTCTGACTATTGAAACCATGCCGCAGCGCGTCGGCAAACTTTCGCAGCGTCCGCGATTCAACGCAGCGTTGCTCGCGCTGTTCGCCGCCATGGGAATGTTGCTCGCGGCCGTGGGAATTTACGGTGTGGTGGGATTTCTGGTGGCGCAGCGAACCCAGGAAATCGGCGTGCGCATGGCGCTGGGAGCGACGCCGCGCTCCATCTTGAAAATCGTTCTCGGCAGCGTCGCTCGCTGGGTCGCCGCCGGAGCTGTCGCCGGCTTAATTGCCAGCTGGTTTGCTTCGCGCTTGTTGCAATCGCTGCTGTTTCGAGTTTCGGCGCGCGATCCCCGGCCGGTGGCAGCCGCCGTCGCGGTTCTGCTCCTGGTTGCATTTTTATCTGCGTGGATTCCCGCCAGCCGCGCGATGCGTGTGGATCCGATGGTGGCGCTGCGGCACGAGTAAGCAAACGTTTCGAGCGAAAGGGGTGCGCATGAGGTTCTGGCGAAATTGGACGAACTCGAGAAATCATTTTGATCAGGAACTGAGCGACGAGCTGCGTTACCACATCGAGCGGCAAACTGCCGCGAACATTGCCGCTGGCCTGCCACCCGAGGAAGCACGCCGCCAAGCCGTGTTGCAACTTGGCGCACTGGACGGCGTGAAAGAAGACTGCCACGAACAGCGCCGCGGCTTCTGGCTGGAGTCGCTATACACGGACGTTCGCTACGCTCTGCGCATTCTTCGCAAGTCACCCGGCTTTACCACCATCGCCATCCTCACGCTCGCGCTCGGCATCGGGGCCAACACCGCCATCTTCACTCTCGCGAAAGAAGCGCTGCTCGATCAACTCTCGGTTCCGCATCCTGAGCAGTTGCGTCTTCTATCTTGGTCCGCCGGACCCAACCCGCCGATCCATTCGGTTTGGGGCGACTACGATCAATCTGCAGGAGGCGTCACCTCGTCGTCTTTTTCGTATCCTGCGTATCTGCAGTTGCGCCGCGACAACCAGGTTCTGCAGGATCTCTTTGCATTCAAAGATCTCGGCCGCCTGAACGTCACGATTGACGGCGAAGCCGAAGTCGTCCGAGGGCAATTCGTCTCTGGAAATTTCTACCAGCAACTTCAAGTGGTGCCGGCGCTAGGCCGCCCCATTGAGCCTGCCGACGATGCCGCTCCCGGCAGCGGACCGGTCGCCGTCATCAGCGATGCATATTGGGCGCGCCGTTTTGGCCGTTCTCCTTCCGCGATCGGCCGAAAAATTCAACTCAGCCTCACTCCCGTCACGATCGTGGGTGTGAATCCGCCGCGCTTCACCGGCGCGGCAAACGTGCAGATGTCTCCCGACGTTTTTGTTCCCTTCAGCATGCAGCCCATCCTGCTGCCGAGAAATAAAGGCTCGCTTCTGAACAATCCCGACCAGTGGTGGCTGCAGATCATGGGCCGCGTAAAGCCGGATGTTCCGCAAGAGAAAGCGCGCGCATCGCTCGATGTGGTGTTGACGCAAGTCATCAAAAGCAGCATGACGGTGAAACCGGACGAGCGCCTGCCACAATTGAATTTGCAAAATGGCAGCCGCGGAATGAATTTTGCCGGCAAGCATTTGGCCAGCCCGATGTACGTGCTGCTCGCTCTTGCCGCGGTACTCTTGCTGCTATCCTGCGCGAATCTTGCCAATCTGTTGCTCGCGCGCACCGCGGCACGCCGCCGCGAGATGAGCGTGCGCCTCGCTCTGGGCGCAGGCATGGGCAGAATTCTCCGGCAAATCGTGACGGAAAGCCTGCTGCTCTCCTTTTTCGGCGGCATCGCGGGTCTGTTGCTCGCGTTCCTGGGACGCAATGCGATTCCCCGGCTGTTGTCCACTTCGTGGGAACCTTCGCCATTTGTCAGTCGTTTCGACGGCGGAGTTTTCGCGTTTGCAGCTGCCGCGTCTCTGCTTACGGGCTTGCTTTTCGGATTGGCTCCCGCCTGGCAAGCGACACGCATGGACGTCAACTCCTCTTTGAAGGACAGCGCAACAACCGTCACCAAGCGCCGAAAGGGCCTCACCGGAAAATCCATCGTGGTATTTCAAGTCTGCCTTTCCGTGCTGCTGGTGATGAGCTCCGCGCTTTTCATCCGCACGCTCATGAATCTCAGTTCCTCCAAGCTTGGCTTTCAGCCCAACTACATTCTTCTTTTCGACATCAATCCGCCGCGTTCGCGCTATCCCGCGCCGCAGGACATTGCACTGCACCGCCGGCTCGAAGAAGGATTTGCCTCCCTACCGGGCGTCGAGTCCGTCACGCTTTCCGGAGATGCGCTGGTGGCAGGCGATAGCGACATCACCGACTTCGTGCCCAATGAACAGCCGCGAAAATCCGCGGACGCTCAGACTGCATACGTCCTGAATGTCGGCGAAAACTTTTTCACTACCATGGGCATCCCGATCATGGCTGGGCGCGGATTTAATTCCGGCGACACGCCCACTTCTCCCAAAGTGGCCGTCATCAATCAAAGCCTCGCGCGCGAGTATTTTCCTCACAGCAATCCCATCGGAACCACGTTCAACAAAGAGCACTTCCAAATCGTGGGCATCTGCGGTGACGCGAAATTCCGTGACGTGCGAGCGGATCCGCCTCCAACTTTCTATTTTCCCTACCGTCAGGGAGAAGACGCCGGGCACATGACTTTTGAAATCCGCACCAAGGGGAAACCTGCCAGCGTCGTCAGCGCGATTCGAGAGGTGGTGCAATCGGCGGACAAGGATTTACCGCTGGTAGATGTGCGCACCCAAGTGGAGCAGATTGACGAGACCATGCAGACGGAACGCATCTTCGCGTTTCTCTCTGGTGCATTCGGCGTGCTCGCGCTGGTGCTTGCCAGCATCGGCGTCTATGGAGTGATGGCCTACGCGGTATCTCGCCGCACCAACGAGATCGGCATCCGCATGGCGCTGGGCGCTCAACCAGGTACGATTGGACGAATGGTCCTCGGTGAAACGCTCGGCCTGATGCTGGCCGGAATCTTGTTTGGCCTGTTGCTGGGGTGGGTGGCGGGCCGTCTGATTGATAGTTTGCTTTTTGGAATTTCACCGCACGATCCCGTCACGCTCACAACTGTAGCGGGCGTGCTGTTGCTGGTGGGTGTGCTGGCCGGCTACTTGCCGGCCCGTCGCGCCACCAGAGTAGACCCGATGGTCGCTCTGCGGCACGAATAAAACAATAGCCGGGCTTTGAAAATGCGCGGCCGCGCGTTACGGATTGCTTGTGACGGTCACTTTTTCGGTGACCTCCGGCGGCAGGCGCAGCGTGATTTCCGTCACTTTCTTGGGACGGATTACCACGTGCTTGCTCCAATCGGAAAATTGGCCTTTCGCGTACGCACGCAGATCGTATTGCCCTGCATCATACCGCGCGAATTCGTAATGCCCGCTGGAATCGGTGTGCGTGGCGTGCGGCTTCAGCCCGTCGGAAGTCTGAATCGTCACGCTCGCTTCAGCCACCGGCTTGCCGTGCGCGTCCAGCACCGTTCCTTCCACAGTTCCCAAGCCCTTTGCGAATTGCGCGCGCGCCGTTGCAGCGCCAAACGTCAACGTCAACAACAACCCGACCGACGCGAGCACCCTCAGAACCAGGACACTTCGTTTCATAGTGCACCCCAGGATGTTTCTGATTGCAATTTTACGCGGGCCCTTTGCGCTGATTTGCCGCGATCCGCCGCAATGTTCTCGATTAGGAACTCCTGTTCGCGCGGACAGGCGAACGCTGTCCCTTATTTCGGCGATGCGGATTTCGCGGATAATCGCAGTGTGAGTTCCGTTTGCTTGCCGGTGCTTACTTCCACGTTGTGTTTCCACTCGCTCCACACGCCATCGTGGTACGCGCGCGCGTCGTAGTAGCCGTGCAGCAGCTCCGGAAAGAAAAATCGCCCTTGCTGATTGGTGGTGGTCATCTGCGGATGGTCGCCGCCCGCATTTTGCGATGTGACCCGCGCGCCCACCACCGGTTTGCCGTTCGTTCCAATCACCCTGCCGGCCAGCGTTCCCATTCCGCCGTCGTCGTGCGCAGCGGTAGCGATTGCCAGCATCGCAATGCAGAGCAAAATGAGGAAACCACGTCTCATAGGGCGCTCCTGAATGGCTCTGCACGCAATTTTACGGCTCGCGCAAGGACATTAGCGCCGCGCGCGGCACAGGTGTAGTCGAAGAGGAACTCCTGTTCGCCGGGACAGGCCAACAGGTGGGCAACAGCGACTCAATATTTGTAGTGTTTGCTCGCGGCTGCGTGTGCAGGCTGCTCCTGGCGGCCACTATCGGGGCTGACGCCGCGCTCCAGCGCCAGAAAATAAGTGAGAAGTTGCAGCGGAATCAGGTGCACGAACGCTGCGAGCCATTCCGGTGCTTCCGGAACCTGCAAAATCTGCTCCGCGGACAAATCATGATTTGCGGACGGCACCGTGATCGCCGCGCGCGGCATTTTCAGTTCGCCCGCGGCTCGCAAAATCTGCCGGCCGCGCTCATCGGTCGCGCCGCCGGTGAACAATCCCACGAGCGACCCGCGCGCGTCCGTCTCTGAAAACGGTCCGTGCAGGATTTCTTCAGTTTCAAATCCTTCGGCCGCGATGTAGCACGCTTCCTTAATTTTCAACGCGGCTTCGCTGGCCGTGGCCCACGCCGCGCCCGAGCCGAAAATTTCGATGCGCTGCAGCGGCGCCACGCGCTTCGACCATTCGCGCACCGATGCTTCAAGTTGCAGCGCCTGACGCAGCAAATTGGGCACACGTTCCAACGCTGCGAGCGGCGGCGGTCCCACGAGCAATTTTTTTCGCTCCACCACTCGCGCGATCAGCAGCCCAAGCACTGCGAGCGTCGTGGTGTAGCTTTTCGTATACGCAAATGCCAATTCCTGCTCGCACGTCTGGATTTCAAAATCGGCGCCGCGCACACCCTCTCCACTCATCAGGCCAGTAATCACCACGGTCAGCGCCCCGGCCGCGCGCGCCATGCGCAATGCTTCGATGGATGCCGTCGAGGTGCCGGTATGCGTAATTACAATCACCGCGTCGCTCGCGCCAAACGCAATCGGATGGTGCACCAGCTCGAAGGACTGCTCGTAGTGCGCCCAGAACTTTCCGCCGCTGAATTCGCGCATCCAACTTTCCGCCACGCGCGCCGCATGCAGCGAAGTTCCGATCCCCACAAATGTGATGCGCTCCTTCTGCGCCACGGCGTCCGCCGCGCGTTCAATCTCCGCGCGCTGCGCCAGCACTCGCTCGATCAATTCCGGCTGAGCGTGAACCGCTTCATAGACGTAGTAAGGATGAGCCTTGCGCATCTCTGGCATTTGTTTTTTCTCCGCTCGCGTTATATTGGTTCCGCGGTTTTCGTGGCCGCTTATTCTAACGGAACAGGAGCCGGAATGCCTCGTTACCTCTCGCAGCACACCCTGGCCTGCCTCACGCGCCAGGGCGCGGAAGATCTCGCGCGCCGCGTGCACGCCGCCAAGGAAGTCACCGCGCGCCGCGTGCTCGTCAACATGCAGGAAGGAAAAATGCTTGTGGAATTTGACGCCCCGGGCCGCGAGCAAATGGAGAAATGGTTCGCCGCGGAAAAATTCCACTTCGACTGGCTCTTGCGCATCGAATTCGAAACCATTGACGGCACTTTGCAAGCCATCACGTAAGGGGACACAAACCGCAAGAATCCGCTTGTTCGCACCGCGAGCCGGATTTAATCACTTCGAGAGTTTTCGCATCATGGCCATAGCTTCCACATCGCCCACAATACTCTTGCGGCTCAGCACCACGATGAGTTCGCGCACGATGTCGCGCAGCTCTTGATCAATCACTGGCGCAACCTCCACCAGCGCTTCCGGCGTGGCCGCGTCCATCTTCGCCGGATCTGGTTCCAGATGCAGCAACCCGCCCAGCTCGGCCAGCCACCCGTCCAACACACGCGCCTGATCGGGCTCCATGGTCGTAAACATTATGCCCATGCCCATCCCGTTCAGCGAATACACAACTTTGGCCTTGGTCTTGAATGTGCGGCCTTCGCGTGTGACCGTCAAAATGATCGCGGCGTTTACCGCAAACGGACTGATCGTGTCCATGTAGCAGCCGCTGCGGCTGATGTCGGACAGCCGGCCCGTTACTCGAACATTGGCTTGCGGATCAAACGCTTCACCGCCGGTTGAAAAAGGGAAACGCGGATGGCGGCGCTTCTCGACCGGATCGCTAGCAACCGGCACGATACTCGCTCTTGAAAGCTTTTCCATTATCCGGCTTCACTCCAGCGAATTAATTCGAACCACGCGGCGACGGAGCTGTAAATCGCTATCCCGCCCGTAACCCTCTCTACCGCGCATGCGACCACATGGCGATCAAACTCCGGACGCACTGCGAGCAACGCCGAAATGGCGGACACGCACGCGAACTGCGCGTCGCAACCAAAAACAAACTTCGTCATCATCTAACACCGGTCTGGGAAGGGAATTCGATTCCGGACACGACCCTGAGGGTCAAAAAGGAGCAGCCTGCAGCGAAGCGCCGGTTTTCGGAAGGGAACTCAAGTCTATGCCAACCTGGTGCAAGGTCAAGGAACGCCAGCAAGAAGGTGTCTAATTGACACAATTCGTGACCTCTCTGCTTGGAAGGAGAGCACAGGAAACCGCCCTAGCTTCCGCTGTCAGAATCGTTTGCCATCCCCAGGCTTCAGGTGTAACCTCGGTTCATGCAAATCTGCTGCCAGTGCTGCGCTTGCTGCTGTTGTTGTATGTGTTGCGCAGGTGTGTCTTCTGGCGCAGGGAGGCTAGGCAGCTAAGAACCGCAAACTAGCCCAGAAATTCCCCACCCACCGCCGGAAGTACCCAAGGCAGGTGGGTTTTTTGTTGTATGCCCGGATTTTTTGCAACGGTTCCGCAATAGAGCGTCTAATTTCGAAGAACGACTAACAACGAGGAGACAGCAAATGACTGACTACAAGCACCCCGAAGTGCTGGTGACCACCCAATGGGCGGCCGACCATCTGAACGACCCCAAAGTCCGCTTAGTGGAGGTGGACGTGGACACCACCGCCTACGATCAGGGCCACATTGCCGGCGCCGTGGGCTGGAACTGGCAATCGCAATTGCAGGACAACATCCGCCGCGACCTGATTGACAAGCCCGCGCTGGAAAAGCTGCTCGGCGCTTCCGGCATCTCCAACGACACCACGATTCTGTTGTACGGTGACAATAACAACTGGTTCGCCGCCTACGCCTTCTGGCAAGTGAAGTATTACGGTCACAAAGACGTGCGCCTGATCAACGGCGGCCGCAAGAAGTGGGTGGAAGAAAAACGTCCGCTGACCACCGACGCGCCGAAAATCACGGCCACCACGTACCATGCCACCGGTCCGGACGAATCCATCCGCGCACGCAAGGAAGACGTCTACTCCTTCCTCGATGAGAAGAAAGCCGCGCAGCTGGTGGACGTCCGTTCCGTGGATGAATTCACTGGAAAGATCCTGGCGCCTCCGGGACTTTCCGAAACCGCGCAGCGCGCCGGACACATTCCGGGCGCGGCCAATATTCCCTGGGCGCAGGCCGCGAATGAAGACGGCACCTTCAAATCCGCAGATGCATTGAAGGAGCTATACGGCAAGAAGGGAATTGACGGCGCCGAAGAAGTGATCGCCTACTGCCGCATCGGCGAACGCAGCTCGCACACCTGGTTCGTGCTGAAGTATTTGCTGGGATTCGGCAACGTGAAGAATTACGACGGTTCCTGGACCGAGTGGGGCAATCTCGTTGGCGCCCCTATCGAGAAGGAATTTGCCGTCGCCGCGCATTAAAGCAAGCCGCTTGTCGGGGCGGGTCTCGGTCGCAAGATCGGGACCCGCTCGTTCGTTACTCCGGAATTTGATTCTCGGGCACGCCGTTGCGCCGCGCTTCGTCCTGCAGCGAGCTGATTTTCGTCGTAATGTCCTCGCGCTGCTTTTTCAGCCGGAGCAACTCATCGTTCCAGTCGTCAATCTTCGCGCCCCCCACGTGACGCGTGGAATTCACCGTGTCGCCATTCAGTGCTCCCTGCAATTGCGAGATTTGCTCGTCCAGCGGCGGCAGCTTCTCCTGCAATCGGAGGATCTGGGTCTGATACTGCTTGGCGTCCTTGTTACCCTTGGTATTTGCGGCGGGCTTGGCGTTCGCCGGCTTGCTGCCTGCGCTTGAAAAAGTCGAAATCGCGTCGTTCTTGTGGACGCTTCGCATATCTTCGTCGGTCCAGACTTTTTTCGCGGGTGCGGTCGTTGTAGCCGTCGTAGTCGCGGAAGTTGTGGCGTTCGGTGTGCCAGTCGAGTTGGCTTGCGACTTGCGCCGTAGGTGCAGCCGCGTCGCCGGTCTGACCAGCCTGGCCACCCGAACTGCTCTTGCGCGCGCGCGGGCTGCGGGGCAAAAACAGCCGTCGCAAGTGCCAGGGCCGCGATCGAAACGAGCGTTCGCCGATTCATAACGCCTCCTCGAGTTCCCGGTAAGCAACCTGTACGTGACCAATAAACCCGGAGCAGCAAAGTTCTCGGACGCCGAATATCAAGTGGACGGAAAGGTGCAGAGCCGCACTAGGACTATTGTGCGCCCATTGCTATCAGGTTGAACCCGGGTTGGACCGAAAAGTTACGGGTCTCCGTAGATTGGCTTGCCGCTGGCCAGTTCGCTCTGCACCATTGCCAGCGCCTGTTTGGGCGGCCCGATGCGGCGATACTGCTGCGCTTCCACGTACTGGTGCTGTTCGAATGTGAAGAGAAATTTACGTGCGGTGAAATCGTATTGAAAACGCGCGGGCAGCCAGATTCCCGGGGCGACTTCCTTCTGCTCCATGAAAAACACTCCGCCGCGATAAAGCTTCCCCAGAATCCCGCCGCCGAACGAAATGTCCTTCATCACGTGCGCTTCTCCGCGCGCCAGCTGATTGGCTTCGCGGTCCACCCAGATTTTTGCTGTGACGCGCGTCAGAATATCCTGCACCAGAGTGTGCGGATGGAAATTGGGATTCGGCTGGACGTCATAGACGTCGCAGAGGCGCCCGTTGTACATCTCCTGTCCGTCCCATTTCGTCGTGAAACCCTCAATCGTCGCGTCCAACAGCTCCTTGCGCTCCTCTTTCTTCTTCTGAGCTTTCGCTACGGCTGCCTTCGTTCTGTAGTCGTCCGGCTTCAGCATCAGCTCCAGCAGCTCTTCCCATGCCACAAGCTGCTTGCGGTACTCCGCCGGGTCCACCGGATGGTCGCCGTCTTTCAGCAGCAGTTTCATGGTGCCGCTGCCCGTGGGAACCACGCGGTACGTCTTGTCGTCCAGCAACCGCGGCGGGTTGCCTCCGGTGCGGTCAACGTGATGCTCCACGCGCTCGTACTGCTCCAGCGCCTCGTCGTTGTGGTGCTGGTTCTCCAGCAGCTTCTTGGTACGCTCCCTGATTTCGGCGTCCGAGGGTGGCCGCGCAGTCCCGTTCTGGCCGCCCGCCAGGCCCTTGCTCTGGCCTCCACGGGATACCGCTGGAACCACGGCAACACCTATAATCGATTGGCCGGACGCGCCGGCTAAACCCGCCAGCGCCAGCGCCGCAGCCAGACTCGATGCCGTAAGTCCTTTCGTCATATTCAGGATGCCCGTCAATTAGATTCCTGCCGTCGCAAAGAGCCGCACCGCAATTCTACCTGAATCCCCCGCCGAAACCTCTGGCCGCAAGTACAGGCTTTGCCATGCATTCCGAGCGCCAAGAAATAATTCGTATTCTGAAGTTTTTCCAGGTGCTTATCCGTCTAATATAATGACAGCGATGAAGGCCTCCCGTTCCGTATCCGAAGCTCGGCAGACGCTCGGTGCCCTGCGCGAAACCATCTGGATCGCGCTGGATACCCTGCGCGCGCATAAGCTGCGTACTTTCTTGACCCTGCTCGGCGTGATCCTGGCCGTCACCACGCTGGTCGCAGTCATCTCCGTCCTCAATGGGCTCAACGTCTATGTCGCCGACAAGGTGGCCAACTTGGGCGCGAATGCCTTCGTGATTGACCGCATCGGCATCGTCACGAACGCGCAGGAGTGGTACAAAGCCCGCAAACGTCCGCCGCTCGGCATGGAAGACCTGCAAGCGCTTCGCAATGGCATGAAGCTGGCCGATACCATCGCGGGCGAACAAAACACCTTCGCCGACGTGCGCCACGGCAACGATTTGAGCGAAGACGTAAGCATCATCGGCGCCACCCCCAGCTTCGCATCCATACGCGACATTGACGTCTCCAATGGCCGTCTGCTCACTGACATTGATGAAGATCATCGCGCCGGCGTCTGCGTCATTGGCGCGGATGTCGCCAACAAATTATTTCCAGGCGTGGATCCGGTGGGAAAGGAAATTCGCGCAGGCCAGGGCCAGTACGTGATCGTCGGCGTGGCCACGCCCAAGGGCAACGTGCTGGGCCAGCCCCAGGATAACTTCGTCATGATTCCGCTGGGCACCTATCGCAAGGAATGGCTCACGGCGCAGGATTCCATCGGATTCTTCGTTCAGGCGCGCGGCCCGGAATGGATGGATGCGGCGCAGGACGAAGCGCGCGTGATTCTGCGCTCGCGCCGCCATGTGCCATATCAGGCCGAGGATAATTTCGCGATCATCGCCCCAACCTCCATCATGGGCTTGTGGAATCGCATCACCGGCAGCGCCTTCGGCATCGCCATCTGGATCACTTCGGTATTCCTCGTGGTCGGCGGCGTGGTGATCATGAACATCATGCTGGCCAGCGTCACTGAGCGCACCCGCGAGATCGGACTGCGCAAATCGCTCGGCGCGCGCCGCCGTCACATCATCCTGCAATTTCTGGTGGAATCGTCGGTGTTGGCAGGATTGGGCGGCTTCCTCGGCGTAGTCTCAGCGGTAGCCATCAGCCAGCTGGTGCGCGTGCTCTCACCAATCCCAATTTCCACGCCCTTCTTTTCGATACTGGTCGCGCTGGTGCTTTCCACCGCCGTCGGCCTGTTTTTCGGCATCTATCCGGCTATGCGCGCCGCGAAGCTGGACCCCATCGAAGCGCTGCGGGCGGAGACTTAGGACAACTCGATGCAAAGTGATTTTCGCGAAAATCTGCAACTGGCGTTGGACACGGTTCGCGCTCACAAGTTGCGCAGCTTCCTCGCCATCCTGGGCGTGATGATCGGCGTGGCCCTCATCATTCTCGTCGTCGGCCTCGTGCAGGGTTTTCGCCAGACCATCCAGGATGAAATCGTTTCCGAAGGAATTGACACCGCTTTCGTTTCGCGCTTTGACCAGGGGCCACAGAACGGGCGCCGGCCCAAGGACGAAAAGCTGCGCAAGCCGCTCACTCTGGACGACGCCATGGCCATCCGCCAGCTTTGCCCCGCCGTCAAAGAGATCGCCGTCTCCGCTTTCCAATGGCAACTCGCCCACACCGCGCGTTATCAGGCGAATGAAGTGACCGGAACCGATTTTCGCGGCACTTTCCCCGCGTATCTCGCCGTCTATTCCAACGCCACCATGAAAGTCGGGCGCTTCTTCACCGAAGCCGAAAACGAACATCGCGAAAATGTGGTGGTCATCGGCGAAAACGTGGCCAAGGCTTTTTTCCCCAGCATTGAAGATGCCTTGGGCAAAGAAATCCTCGTGGATGGCTCCACTTACGTTGTCGTGGGAGTTTTCGATAAACCGCCCAACGGTTTCGGCACGGACGATGAAGATCGCCGCACCGTCATCCCCTATTTCACTTTTATGAAGCTGTATCCCGGCAGCTATGAGATTGCTTATCGCTTTCTCGCGTATCCCGGCAAACTCGACGCCGCCGTGGATCAGATCCGCGAAGTCCTGCGCCGCCGACGGGAGGTCCCCTACGACAAGCCTGACACCTTTTCCATCCAGACCCAGGTGGAAGTCGTGCAGAAATTCAACGACATCATTGGCGGCGTCGTGCTCGTCGTGGTCGTCCTCAGTTCCATCGGCCTGCTCATCGGCGGCATGGGCGTGATGAACATCATGCTGGTGTCCGTCACCGAGCGCACCCGCGAAATCGGCGTGCGCAAAGCCATTGGCGCGCGCAGTCGCGACATTACCTGGCAATTCCTCTTTGAAGCCATGACCCTCACCGGAACCGGCGGCATCATCGGCATTATCGTCGGCAGCGCCATCGTCTTCCTGATTCCCGTGGTCAGTTCTTTGAAGGCTGTCGTGCCCGCCTGGGCCATCATCGTCGGCTTCACCGTATCCGTCAGCATCGGGCTGATTTTCGGCGTCTGGCCGGCCACCAAAGCAGCGCGCCTGAACCCTGTCGAAGCCCTCCGTTACGAGTAGCAGGTGCTCCGCAAATCATCCGGTTGAGGCGAATTTGGCGCGAAGATGAGAGCTGATGACGCGCCTAGCCTTAATCGCCTCCGCCACCAAAAACATTGGTGAAAGTGGCTCGGTTCGCTATACTGGTTGGCTCTGGCGCAAGGATTCGATTCAGGAGGAATGAGGCTTTGTTAACGATTCGATTGGCTCGGATTGGCAAGAAGAAACGCCCGTTTTATCGCGTGATTGTCACGGAAAAGACTCGTCCGCGAAACGGTCGCTTCGTGGAAATCGTGGGCACCTATGACCCGCTGAAGAAGCCCGCGGCGATTGAACTCAATCGTGAGCGCGTGGATTACTGGATCGGCAAGGGCGCACAGCCCAGCGACACCGTCCGCAGTTTTTTGCGTAACCGCAAGCCTGCCTGACACGTCTTACCCCTAGTCCAGCGACTAAATAATGGAACTCGGGTTAAGTCCCGAGTGAATCACTACCACGCTGGCTCATATTCCTGCTGGGGGTACTCATGAAGGATCTGGTAACGGAAATCGCGAAAGCGCTTGTGGACCATCCCGAACAGGTTCAGGTAAATTCAATTGAAGGCGAGCAGGTAACGGTGCTGGAATTGCGCGTGGCGCCGGATGACCTGGGCAAAGTGATCGGGCGGCAAGGGCGCACGGCAAAATCCATCCGGACTCTGCTGGGCGCCGCGGGCATGAAGCTGAAGAAGCGGTTTACGCTGGAAATTCTGGAGTAGTCACCACGCAGGAAACACCACGGGCGGCGAGCGTCACGGTAGCGCGAGTTTTGCGCCCACATGGCGTGCGCGGCGAAGTGGCTGCGGAAATCCTCACCGATTTTCCCGAACGGCTCACACGTTTATCTACGGCGGAATTATGGGACGGCCGAGGTGCGCCCCGTCACGTGGTCGTGCGCAGGTGCTGGCTATCGCATAGCCGCGGCGGCCAGGCGATTTTCCACTTCTCGGAATGTAATTCAATCGAAGATGCCAAAAAGCTGGTCGGTCTGGAAGTGCAGATTCCACTCGCCGACCGCGTGAAACTTCCGGCGGGCAGCTATTACATCAGCGATCTGGTGGGATGCGCAGTGCGCGAAAAAGACGGCGCGGAAGTAGGCCGCGTGCGCGACGTGGAAATTAACGGCGACGAGATTTCCGGTACTCCCAACCTGGTGGTGGATACGCCGCGAGGAGACCTGCTGATCCCGCTGGCGCAGGAGATCTGCGTGGCTGTGGATACCGCGGCGCGGCGGATTGATGTGGTGCTCCCTGAAGGACTGCGCGATTTGAACCTCGAGTAGCACTACGATTAGAACTCCCGCCACAGCGTGAAGCGCGCGTTTGCGGTAGGATTAACAGCGATGCGTTTCGACATCATCACCATCTTTCCTGAATTTTTCACCGGGCCGCTGGACTACGGCATCGTGCGCCGCGCTCGAGAAGCGCAGTTGATTGATGTTCATGTGCGCGATTTGCGCGAGTCCACGCACGATCGTCACCGCACCGTGGATGACCGCCCGTTCGGCGGTGGCGAAGGCATGGTGATGAAGCCCGAGCCGCTATTTGAGGCGGTGGAATCGCTGCTCGAAGCGGGCAGCGCTGCGACGCCGCCGGCCAATACCGCCATCGTGCTGCTCTCCGCCGCAGGGAAAATGTTTCGGCAGCAGACCGCGCGACGGTTCGCGGCGATGGAGCGCGTCATCCTGATCTGCGGGCGCTATGAAGGGGTGGACGAGCGCGTCGCGGAACACCTGGCGACTGAGGAGATTTCGATCGGCGATTTCGTCCTATCAGGCGGCGAATTGCCGGCCGCCATGATTCTGGATGCGGTAACCCGGCTGATTCCCGGCGCGCTAGGCAATGAGGATTCGATCGTAAACGAATCTTTCAGCGAGCCGGCGGGGGTTACGCCCTCGGTGTCGGCACGACCGACTGATTACTCAGCGCCCGCGATTCCCGCAATACCTGCCCCGAATCACGGCATCCTGGATTACCCGCATTACACTCGTCCGCCTTCGTTCCGCGGCTGGGACGTGCCGGAAATATTGCTCGGCGGAAACCACGAAGAAATCCGCAAGTGGCGGCGCCGCTGCGCTCTGGAAAAGACCTGGCGCAATCGCCCCGACCTGCTCCATGGCGCCGGGCTTGGCACTGAAGATCGCCGGCTGCTCGATGAGATTGTGCGCAACCCACGCCCTACGCTGAAGTAAAACCAGCGGTTACTTCGCGCGCAACGCCGGCGGCCTGCGAATGTACTTTGCTGTGGCAAAAACCGGGGTAAATACGCTAGAATTGGAGATTGTGCGTTGTGTGCTGGCCCCACCTGAGCGGGTCTGCCTGGAAATAATGTCATGAATCCGATCGTTCATAAAGCGCAGCAGTCCCAAATTCGCAAGGATCACCCGAATTTCCGTCCCGGCGATACAGTAAAAATCAATGTCCGGCTGAAAGAGGGCGAGGGCGATAAAGAGCGCATCCAGCCTTTTGAGGGCGTGGTGATGAGCCGCCGTGGTGAGTTGCTGGGCGAATCGTTCACGGTGCGCCGCGTAAGTTTCGGCATCGGCGTGGAGCGCATTTTCCCGGTGCATTCCCCGATGATCAGCTCGATTGAAATCGTGCAGGCCGGCCGCGTGCGCCGCGCCAAGCTGAATTACCTTCGCAAGCGCACCGGCAAGGCCGCGCGTATCAAGCGCGCCACACGGGTTGAAGCTCCGAAGGAAGAAGCAGCCGCCGCCGCAAAGTAAATCCCGCTACGGATTTAAATCGGCCCGCTCCGCGCAATCCGGGGCGGGCTTTTTTGTTTTTGTGGACTGAGTTGTCGCGTGGCCGATTAAGAAGACAAGATACCGGGCGGACGAGGTGCGGAGATGCCGACAAGAGTAGCGATTGACGACCGCTTGATTCTGCAAGCGCAAGAGCTGGGACAACACCGAACCGCGAAAGACGCGATGATTGCCGCGCTCGAGGAATACATCCGATAGCGCAAACAAACGGATATTTTGCGATTGTTTGGAACAGTCGAATACGATGCCTCCTACGACTACAAGCGCGAGCGCAACAGAAAAAGAAACTGAATGCGATCTGACTGCGAGCTGTGCTGCGAGCCTGTGCTAAAATCCCCAGCCGATGGGAAGACTTTGTTGCTCGCGATATGAGCGCGAAGCGCGGCAGTGCGGGTGGCTGCGCGTCGCTGGGATTGATGAAGCCGGACGAGGCTCGCTTTTCGGTCCGGTTGTCGCTGCCGCCGTCATTCTGAATCCGCGACGGCGGATTGTGGGCCTGGACGATTCCAAGAAACTCACGGCCGAGCGCCGCACCGAACTCGCCCCACGCATACGCGAACACGCCCTGGCCTGGGCCGTGGCGGAAATTGACGCCAGCCGCATTGACGCCTGGAACATTTATCAGGCCAGCCGGCAGGCAATGATGGCCGCCGTGTCGCAGCTGAACCCCTTGCCGGATTATCTGCTCCTTGATGCCATGGAAATTGATCTGCCCATCGAGCAGAAAGCGCTGATTCACGGGGATGCGCGGTCGGTTTCCATCGCGGCAGCATCCATTCTCGCGAAAACAGAGCGCGACCGGCGCATGGAAGAATTCGACCAGCAGTATCCGATGTATGGCCTGGCGCAACATAAAGGCTACGGCACGCCCGAGCATCTGGAAGCTCTGCGGCGCCACGGGCCTACCCCGCTCCACCGGTTTTCCTACGCGCCTGTCCGTCAGTCGGCCTGCTGGGCTTCGGGAGCAAAACAGAATCCCTTGCCGCTAAGCCCCGCCACCGACATCTTCACTCGTTAGACGATTCGGGAGTATCCCGCCACATTCGCCCGCCGCATTTGAAAGCCCGGCTCGCGCCCTGCCTGGGAACCCGAACCCGCCGGTGCCGGTCTGACCCCGTAAAGTCCCGGCACCTGGCCTCCCCGGCGCCCAAGAGGCACTGTTATCGCCTTTGGCACCTGCCCCTCTGAGCCGCGTTGCTCCTTGTTTTTGGCGCGTGCTAACCTTCATGTCTAAGCCGTCCGTACGGCTGAATAGCGTTGCCGGAGTGTGCGGGTCCGGCAGGCGAAAATCATCCATGGCCTTCAACAAAAGCAAAGCGCTGGAAAATGCGCTGAAGTTCCTCAACCAGGGGAAGGTCGCCCAGGCCATCGGCGAATACCAGCTAATCCTTCGCGCAGACCCCAAAGATCAAGCCACCCTGATGACCGTTGGCGATTTGTTCGCCCGCCAGGGAGACATGACGCAGGCCATCGAGTATTTCGAGAGGCTCGCGCAAGTCTATTTGAACGACGGCTTCAACAGCAAAGCCATCGCCATCTACAAGAAGATCGCCAAGCTGGCGCCCAATGAACTGGCGCCGCTGGAGCGCCTCGCCGACTTGTACGTGCAGCAAGGCGTCCTGAGCGAGGCGCGTCCACTGTTCCTGCAAATTGCCGAAGCCCATCTGAAAGCGAATCACGCTCAGAAAGCAGTGGAGGTATTACACCGCTTGCTGGAGGTGGAGCCGGAAAATCAGCGCGTGCAAATGCGCCTGGCCGAGCTCTACGGCATGATGGGCCTGAAGAAGGAAGCGTCGCTTACCTATCAGAACTACGCCCACCGTCTCTTTGACCGCGGGGAAACCGAAGAAGCGGAAAAGCTGGTGGAGCGAGCGCTGGAAGTGGACCCCGGCAACGCGGCTGCCATTTTGCTGAAAGCGAAAACCCTGAGTGCCGCAAACAAGACCGATCACGCCATTGAGATTCTGAGCAAGCATCCCGAGGCGGAGACCGACGGCGACGTAACCAAATTGCTGGTGGAATACGAGCTGCGTGCGGAGCGCCATGACCATGCCGCGGACCGCGCGCGGCGGCAATTGGCGCGCGGACACGCCCATTACGGCCTGCTCTACAAGGTTGCGGAGTCCCATATTGAAGGCTCGCAGCCGCATCACGCCCTGCCCATTCTTACCGAGCTGCGCGCGCCGATGATTGAAGCGGGCGCGCAGGACCATTTCTTGAAGTTGCTTTCCAGCGCTTGCGATCGTCTCCCAGGGCACACCGAACCGCTGGAAGCGCTCGCCGACTTCTGCCGGACCACCAGTGATCCTTTCCGGTTGAACGCGGCGCTCGGCCAACTTTCCGATGCCTATGCCGCGAAGGGCGATTTGCCCCGCGCCGAAGAACTGCTCGTGGAGCTGGTGGACCGCAACAAGAACGACGAACGACTGGTAGACCGGCTGAATCAGTTGCGCGCGCGTTCGGGCGGAGCGCCTGTCGCGGGTGGCACCAGCGCCGAAAGCGCGCCCGCGATTGCAGAAACACAAGCGGGTCCCCGCGAAAGCGTCGCCGAAGAAAAGAACAAGCTGGTTCCTCCAGCGCCGGCCGTGATCGCCGAGGAAGCGCTCGACGAAGAGACCCAGCGTTACATCGCGCAGGCGCTTACCGACGTGGATTTGTTTTCCAGCTACGGCCTCACACAGAAAGCCACGCACCTGCTGGAAAACGTGCTGCAGCGCGCTCCACGGCATACGCCTACGCTCGAGCGCTTGCTCGACCTGCATCTCGGCGCTGCCAACGATCGCCGCACCGCCGAATTGGCGGCGCAGCTCGAACAGATTCATCGTGAGCGCAACGACAACGTCAACGCCGACCGCTTTGCTGAGCTGCGCCAGCGATATTCAAAGGTGGCCGGAATCGCGGAGCAAGATTTGCCGGCGGCGCCAACCGCGCCAGCGGTGCCAGCTGTGCCCGCGACGGCTGCGCCCGAGCCCGTCATTGCATCCGCAACGATTTCCGCTCAGGAATCCGCTGCCGCCCCCGCGGAGCCTGCGCCGTTTGAGATTGCTCCCGAGCCTGCGCCCGTTGCCAAGGCTCCCGCGCCCCAATCCGCGCCCATCGAGTTCGAAATTCCCTTGGCTGGCCTGGAACCAGAGGCGCCGCCCCCGCAAGCGCCCATCGCCATTGCACCCGAAGTCGAAGCGCCTGTGGCCCAGGACGCAGCTGTGGAAGCCGCCGAACCAGCGCAAGAACCGGCACACACCCAACTCGCCGGTATCGGCGAAGAGCTGGATCTCTCCGACGAATGGGAAGCAATTTCAGCCGAGGTACAAGAGGCCGAAACGCCTGTCGCGGAAGAAGTCCCGGCAGCAAGCCTGGAGCTGGATCCCGTACTCGAACCCGAGCCGGTTTCGACTGAAGCAGTCGAATCGGCCGATACGAAAGCAGCCTTGGAAGCGGTGTTCGATGTCAGCTCGCTGGCCGATGAAGAGCCCGATCCAGCGGCGAGGCCAGTCCCATTCCATATCGACGCGAACACTCCTCAATCGGACATGGCTGCGCACGCGCCGGAGGCTGAAGTACCGGTGGAAGCGGCGGCCCAGCCTGAAATCGAAATTATCGAGGAGCCTGCGGAAGATTCATCTCCCGCGGAAACAATTGCAGAGATCCCGCTGGAATTTGTGGAGGAGCCCGCGGCGGAGCCGGTTTCAGAGCCGGTTGTAGAGACGGTGGGCGAGACGGCTCCCGAGACAGTCGCGCCCAGCGGCGCCGAATTCGAACTGGAGCTGACGCCGGACACCGCGTCCACGCGCGATCACGCCGGGGCCGCCACCACCGAGGATTTCATCAGCGAGCTGGTAGCCGAGCTGGACGATATGGAAGCTCCGGTCGAAGAACATGTTCAAGCCGGAGCGCCGGAGCCCGCTGTCGCCTCTTCCACCGGCGACACGCACGCACATCTGGAACAAGTCTTCGCCGAAGCGAACGCCACGCCGATGGCCGCCATCACCCCGCCGCCGACGAATGGCGCCAGCCACCCGCCTGCCGCGGCCGCCACGCCCGGCACTCTCGAAAATCTGAACCAGCTTTCCGAAGTATTCCAGGAATTCCGCGCCGAACTCGGAGAAATGGGCGAAGAGGATGAAGACCTGGAGACGCACTACAATCTGGGCATCGCCTACCGCGAAATGGGCCTGCTCGACGAAGCCATTGGCGAATTCCAGAAAGTGGCCAAGGCCGTGCAGAAGGGCAAACCATTCCGCTACGAAATGAATTGCTCAGTCATGCTGGGGCTTTCCTTCATGGATAAGGGCGAGCCGAAAGTGGCTTCGCTGTGGTACAAGCGCGCCTTGCAAGTGCCGGACCTCGAAGAAGAATCCGCGCTGGCGCTGCGCTACGATCTCGGCCTGGCTCTGGAATCCGCAGGCGAATCCGACGCCGCGCTCGATAGTTTCCGCCAGGTGTACGCCGCCAACATTGATTATCGCGACGTCGCCGACCGCATCGCCACCCTGCAAAAGCACTAACCTTCAACAGCAACACCTTCGATCCACGTAGTAACAAGTGGCCGATCAGCGAGATTTCGATCCGCGCCCTAATCAGCAGTTGTGCGGTCCTGGCTCAATTTCCCCAGTCGAATTTGAGCGACGGGGAACATTGGCCTCCAATCGCTTTCACCGTCGTCGTCCCTTTCGCATGCCCAGCGACAAAGGGAAGCAACCCGAAATTAAGATTGCCATTAGCATCTGTCTTTGCGACGACTGGATTTTTTTCACCATAGGATTGCGTGTCAAATTGAACTTCGGAATTGGGAGGAAAGTCAGTACCGGTCGCATAGGCCAATTCAAACTTCGGCGTTAGCCGTACAACTGAGATCGTACAGCCCTTGTCTTTACCTTCAATCGGCAGTGGAACCAGGACGATGGCAGCTCTTAAAGTGTGAGAGACCACTGCCAGGCGGAACGGTTCTCCCTTCGCGGGGTTGAAGGTGAACTCGATCGGATCGTCTTTCTTCGACGCATCGCCACACTGCAGTGGCCCTCGGCCGGCGCACATGACGATGCCGTCCTTGCCGATGCTCACTCCCTCGGTCAAGACTTGCGGAGCCGCAGCGGTAACGGGCCACGCCATCACCCAATACGAGGCGTCCGAAGGCAATCCCTTCGCAAACAGGTGGTATTGCACGCTTGACCCGTCGCGAACCACTTGCGTTGCTTCCAAAGTCGCCCCTGGGCTTGATTGTTTTAGCCAGGCCGCGTGCGCTTTTAGGACGTCTGCTGGCTTGACTTGGGTTTGTCCCACAAGTCTCGCGGGATTCACGAACGCCAGCGCAGCCACAACAACTAGTAGTTTTACTCCTCTGTGACTCATCGAATTGTTTATCATGCGTGGGATGATATCGTGCCGGCCCAAGTGCAGCAACCTCGTCGGCTGGTGAAGACTCCAAATTATTTCGTGCTGGGCTTGGCCTTCTCGGAGCCGCACGCTTTCAGCGCCACCCATTGCTGCGGATTCACCGGCACGCCATTCACATACACCACCCAATGCAGGTGCGGCCCGTTGGCGCGTCCCGTCGCTCCCACATAGCCGATCACTTCGCCTTTCTTCACGCGCGCGCCGGGTTCCACCACCAGTTTTGACATGTGCAGATACATCGTCTCCAGTCCCTGCCCGTGATCCAGCGCCACCGTGCCGCCAAGCACCGCAAAAGTCTCCGCGATTTTCACCACGCCGCCCGCCACCGCGTGCACCGGAAGTCCCGCAGCCGAGCGCTGGTCAATGCCCGCATGAATTTCGCCGGTGGGCTTTCCGTTGTGCAGCCGCTTCACACCGAAGGGCGAAAGCACGCAGCCGGGAACAGGCGCCGTGAGCGGATCGTCCCAATATCTTTCGTCCGACACGGACTTGCGAAACGCCGTCAGCGTTTCAATGTCTTCCGGCGTCGAATGCAGCGCTTCGATCTGCGGCGCCAGCACCACATTTTGCGTTGGAAACTTCGTAGCGCGAATCGTCAGCTTCGCGGACGAGACGGCTCCGCCGTCTTCGCCCAGAAATTCCACGGAGTACGTTCCCGGAACGTCCGCCACTGCCACCGGCATCAGCCCGAACCAGCTGCCATTCGTTTGCCGGAACATCGGCACCGTGCGGCCATTCAATCGCGCGCTGCTGGCCGCGATCTGGCACGAAACGCGAACCGTTTGGCCCAAAGAAATTGCCACGGGTTTCACGCTGCATTTCTGCGCCCCGGCCGCCGAAGCCATCATCGCGCAAATCAGCGCTGCCATTAGCGTCGCGGCCACGCGCACTGTGCGCCCACTCATTCGACCGCTGCGCCGCCGCTTTCTGACGATCTTGCCGCACATTCCCGCACACCCGCAGTTTTTCATCGCGCCACAATTTTATAGGGTTCCGGCGCGGTTGATGCAGCGCGCTCGTGCGTTTATGCCGAGCAAGGCACGAAAATGACAACAGCCCGCAGATCTGCGGCTCGATTCACAGCCATTGGCAGCAAGACAAAATGCTTGGAGCGGTTGCGACTCTGGCGATAATCTCCCATAATCGTAATCCAATCATGCTGATTCGCATTCTGCGCGTAATACTGCTGCTGTTCTGGCTGGAATTAGGACTGTTGCTGATCCTGATGCCCTGGTCCGACGTTTGGGACGTGAACTATTTTCTGTATCAGTATCCGGCCCTCGCGTTGTTTGTGAAGAACCCCTATTTGCGCGGAATGATTTCAGGCCTGGGAGTGATGAACGTGCTGTTCGCGCTCGAAGCGTTTCGCCGCCGGACGTCCACCGTTGTCACCCGCACCTAAAAAACCGATTGTTTGTTACGTGACTCACCGGAGATCGCTCGCAGCGGGCGATAGCGCCGAAGCCCTGCTCGAAAAAATTCGCGCGGCCGTTGCTGCCGGTGTGGACTGGGTGCAATTTCGCGAGAAGGATTTATCCGGAAGGGAACTTTTGGCGCTCGCGAAAGCAGCAGTCGAAATTGCCGGCACGCAAGCGCGCGAAACAACATCTGGGCGAACCGCCACACAAATAATCGTGAACGACCGCCTGGACGTTGCGCTCGCCGCAGGAGCCGCGGGCGTGCATCTCGGGCGGGAATCGCTCAGCGTGCAGGACGTGCTGCGCTGGTGCCGCAGCGGAAACGCTCCAGCCGAATTTCTGGTGGGTGTTTCGTGTCACAGCCTGGAAGAAGTGCGCGAAGCCGATACCGCCGGCGCGAGCTACATTTTCTTTGGCCCAGTTTTCGATACGCCTTCGAAGCGCGCCATGGGCCAGCCGCAAGGCGTTGCGCGCCTGGCAGAAATCTGCCGCAGCGTCACAATTCCAGCGATAGCAATCGGCGGAGTCAGCGAGGAAAACGCACGTGAATGTATTAGCGCAGGCGCAGCAGGAATAGCCGCGATTCGAATGTTTCAGGAGCCACAAGCCGCCGCGTTGGAGGATGTTGTCGAACGTTTACGCGCGGGGTAGGTCTTCGTAGCGGCGCACTTTAGTGCGCCATCGGCCGCTAGCCCACCTCAATATGCTACCCGCTCAGCCACCGCCCGATCGGTTGCAAATCCTCAATATGATCGCAGATCACTTTGATCACCGCGGTCACCGGAATCGCCAGCAGCAATCCCATCGCGCCCCACAGAAATCCGAAGAACAGCAGCGATACCGTCAGCGCCAAGGCATTCAACCGCACGCGCCAGCCCACCAGCGCGGGAACCAGCAAATTATTCGCGATAAAGTGAAACAGCGTCAGGATCGTGAAGATGCCGATAAACGGCCCGGGCGTGTGGAACTGCTTGATGCCAATCAGAACCGGCGGTATCCACGAAAGAACCACGCCGAGATACGGAATCAGATTCAGAAGTCCTGACATCAATCCCAGCAAGAACGGAAAGTCCAGCCCCATGCCCCAGAAGAAAAGCCAGCTGAACACCACCAGCACCAGTCCCACTAGCGCGGTGCCCACCACATAACTGCGCAGCACCATCGTGACGTCCGCGAGCGTTTCCTTCACCTCGGTGCGTCGCGTCGCCGGAAATAACTGCATGGTGGCATGCCACACCTGGCGCTTGGCCGCCAGCATGAAGAAAAGCAGGAAAGGTACGAACGTAGCGGCCACCACCACTTCATATAAGGAACTCAAACGCGAAAGCACCGCCTGGCGCACCGGATGCGAATCCGCCACCGCAACCACATGATCGCCCGGCGTGGCTCCCGGCTCAATTTCCGAAACGTGTTCTTCAAAGTTCGCGAGTTTTTGCTCGATGACGCTGGCAACTTGATGCAGGGGCTTGCGGTAGAGCGGCCAGTCGCGCCCGAACTGGTCCACGCGCTCGATCATGCTCCATGCCACGACCAGCACTACCGCGATCGTGAACAGAACCACCAGCAGCGAACCCAGCGCGCGCGGCACGTGCCAATCTTCCAGCCAGTTCACCACAGGGTCCAGGAAATACGCCAGCAGCACCGCCACCAGCAGCGTCACCAGTATCGACGACGCCCAGTAGCAAAACGCGATCACGATACCCGCCGCGATGATTTTTCCGCTGGCGGAGCTGGAAGACGCGATTTTCGCTTCCTCAAGTGGCATGGCGCTACGATAACACAGCCCGCGCCCCGCAAATAACGCTGTGCCCCCGCGTACACTGGCTCGCCCGTCCCGCTGGGTGAAGGTGATTCTTTCGCTGGACGATTCGACCGCCGCGCGACTGCGCCACAAAGGCAGTGATAGAATCACGTGCCTGATTTTTTTGGCGCGACTTACCAATTCCATGGCCAAACAACTTTTCGGAACCGACGGCATTCGCGGCGTGCCCGGCGAAGCGCCCCTGGACGACGCCACGCTCGACCGCGTCGGCCTGGCGCTCGGCGAATACGTCAGTTCGCATGCGCGTTTGCCGGGCACGCGACCGCGCGTCCTGATCGGGCGTGATACGCGCGAGTCCGGCCCGCACATCACCGAACGCATCGCCCGCGGCTTGGCTGCGGCCGGCGCCGAAGCCGTTTCCGCCGGAGTGCTCACCACTCCTGGAGTGGCCTGGCTAGTGCATCACGAAGGTTTCGCGGCCGGCGTGGTAATTTCCGCGTCGCACAATCCTTATCACGACAATGGCGTGAAGCTGATTTCCTCCACAGGAATGAAATTTCCAGACGCTGTGGAAGCGGAGCTGGAGCGAACTATTCTCGCGTCCAGCGCGTTGCCGGAATCGCGCGGCGCGCTGCAACTGCACGACAACGAAAAAATTGACGACGATTATCTCGACGGCCTGCGCGCCGCTGCTCTGCCCGGTGCGCAATTTTCCGCAATGAAAATCGTGATGGACTGCGCCAACGGCGCCGCCAGCAAGCTGGGCCCCCGCT
The DNA here is from genome assembly GCA_963748395.1 of uncultured Acidobacteriota bacterium. Lineage (GTDB taxonomy): Bacteria > Acidobacteriota > Terriglobia > Acidiferrales > UBA7541 > Palsa-295. Next base: position 323,859 of record CAVVIP010000005.1, read on the forward strand.
TATTCCGTGCAATGGGCGCCGACGTGATCGCCATCAACGACACTCCCAACGGGCGCAACATCAATGCCGATTGCGGTTCGCTGCATCCCGAAGCGATGCAAGAGCGCGTGATAAAGTCGGGCGCGGCGCTCGGCGTGGCATTTGACGGCGACGCGGACCGCGCCATTTTTTCCAGCGCTTCGGGTCGCCTGGTCGACGGCGATGGCGTCCTTCTGGTCGTCGGCCGTTATCTGAAATCCGTGGGGAAACTGAAAGGTGATGTGATCGTCGGCACTACCATGGCCAACCTGGGCCTGGAACGCGCGCTCGAAAAATCCGGTCTGAAGCTCGCGCGCACGGCCGTGGGCGACCGTTACGTGCTGGAAGAAATGCTGCGCACGGGCGCGAACCTGGGCGGCGAGCAGTCCGGCCACATCTTGTTCCTGGACGACGCCACCACCGGCGACGGCATGTTGACAGCGGTGAAGCTCGCGTCCATCGTCGCGCTGCGCGGCCCGCTCGATACTTTGCTCGCCGATCTGAAAATTTTCCCGCAGAAGATCGTCAACGTGCGCGTGAAGTCGAAACCTCCGCTGGAATCCCTGCCAGAAGTTTCGCGCGGCCTGGCCGACGCGGAAAAAGCCCTCGGCAAATCCGGCCGCGTGGTCCTGCGTTATTCCGGCACCGAGCCGCTCGCTCGCGTCATGGTCGAAGCCGAGCACGAGGACGACGTCCTCCGCTGGACCGACTCCCTCGCCGGCGCGCTCCGCCAAGCTATCGGCGCGTAGATCGCAACGCGACCAGACCAAGTCCCCACCTCTGGGAGTTCGCGATTGCTTGCACGCAGTACTTCGTATATTACTTGTCGCTGAAATACTTTGCGCGTGCTGTCCGGAAGGCCGCCATGGATCAATCGCGAAACCTGTTGCTCGCTTTTTGCATTTTTTTCGCCGCCTCCTCGAGCTTGGCACAGAACCCGCCACAGAACCCGCCACAGAACAGCAGAGCCCGCTACGTCGGCTCCTGTAGCGCCAGCCATTACCGTTCCGCAATATCCCGATACGCCGCGGGGATTGGAAAAACTGCTCAACGACATGATGAAATTCACAAAAGACGGCAATAACCAGGCTCTCGCTGCCTACGTGAACTCGTTGATGCTTCCCAATCCAGACGATTGGTACAACTCGGTGTTCGGTGACGACGGTCCACGGCAAGCGGCTGCTTCAGCGCCGTTGCGATCGGGCGCAGGGACAACGTTTCCTTCAACCCTGGCGACGATGTTGAAAGAGAACAGGACCAGTATTGAAGCGCACAAATTTGAGAAATCGTGCGACAAGTCTGCTACGGAAAAAGAGTATCCGTTGCTGCTCCAGCGCCACAGCCCTGTTCCTCTGTACGACGTTCGCTTTAAGGACGCCATCTCGGAATCCATCTGGTCATATTTTGCGTACGTTGACGGAGGCTTTCGCTACGTCGGAAATCTTTCAGTCAATCCTCCACCCCTGCCGAAGAAGCCCATCGCGCCGCCGGAGTCGCAGGCCTCCACGCACGAACCGCCAACCAGAATTCGCGTGGGCGGCAACGTACAAGCCGCGAGGCTCATTCACCAGGAGGCACCTAAATACCGGCAAGACGCGAAGGATGCGCACATCGAGGGGACCGTGATAATTCACGCCGTCATCAGCAAGGACGGTTCGATCCGGGACGCTGAAGTAGTGCAGGGCGTCTGCGTACTCGCTGAACCGGCCCTGGCTGCCGTGAAGAATTGGCGCTACACGCCCACCCTGCTTCTAGGCAGTCCCGTTGAGGTGGACACCACAATAAGCGTCAAATTCAAGCTGAGCTGATTGCCCGCGTCCTTGCCGTCAGCCGCCACGGCGTGCCTCGTGCCTGATTTCCAAAAAATCGTGCATTTCGCGGGAACTATTTCGCGCCTGGCGACATTCTAAGTAGTGAGAGGCGCGGACCGAACGAGCTAGCAAGGTTCGGCAGCACAAAAAAGCAGCCAGCAAGCAGCGCGGCACCACGTTATGAACAGCGACGACCAGCTCATATTGGACTTTCAGCAAGGCTCGCGCGAGGCGTTCGTCGAGCTTTTCGAACGCTACCGCGAACCCATCTACGGATTCTTCCGTCGCCGGCTGGACCATCCCGCGCGCTCAGAAGAGCTGGCGCAGGAATGTTTTCTCGCGCTGCTGCAGAACGTGCAGCGCTACGAACCGCGCGCCAGTTTTCGCAGCTACCTGTACGGGATCGCCATTCATCTGGTATCGGCGGAACGCCGCAAAGCAGGCCGCGAAGTCGCGGAGAACGAAAAGCTCGATAGCCGCCCGGTGGAAGGCAACCCCGCCGAAAATAGCGATGCCGGAATCTGGGTGCGCAATGCGCTGGGCCATCTGGACCAAAGCGAACGGGAGATCCTGATGTTGCGCGAGTACGAGCAGCTCAGTTACGGCGAAATCGCCACGGTGCTGCGCATGCCGGTAAATACGGTGCGTTCGCGTCTCTTCCGCGCGCGCACCGCGCTGAAAAATCAATTGCTGCCCGTAAAGGATTGAGCCCGAGGAATTTTATGGAACGCTCCACACAACACGCGTTTGAACCCGAAGAAGTGATGGCCTATCTCGACGGCGAGTTGGAACCGCGGCGAGCCACCGCGCTGGCCGCGCATCTGCAACACTGCGCCGCCTGCCAGGAAGTCGCCCAGGGTTTTCGCGTACTTTCCGAAAAGATGCTGGAGTTCGAAGTCGAGCCTCCCTCTGTGCGCATGAACGAAACAGTGCTCGCTGCGCTGGATTCTGGCAAGATCTGCGCGCGCAGCGGCTGCGGACCGTGTGGCCGAGCGAAACGCCTGGGAGCTGGCGTCGTGTGTTTGCCAGGCCTTACGCTTGGGCGATTGCGGGCTTGGGGCTAGTAGCGTGATCGCTGGTGAACATTCTGATGTTGTTAGGCATTCGCAGGAAGGGCAAGTATTGCATAGGCCAACGCGCGACCGCGGTTGTCCGCCTTCCCAAAGAGTGTCAATGCTTTAATGTCAAGTCGGAGCCCGAGCGTCTCGATGTCACAAACTGCGCGACCGGAGGGTGGGATCAGCGCCGGTAGCGCCACCACCAGCCAAGCGACGAATAAAAGTCCCTGAATCCATCGGCCCGATGATCGTGCAAACGGCCAAGCTCAATATCCTGGCCACAAACTACGACGAAGCCAGCGCCGCGATCGAAAAGCTGGCCGCAGCCCACGGCGGCTATGTGGAAAAGCTGGACGCCAAAGCGCAAACCGGCAACGCTCGCGAACTTTCCGCGTCGCTGCGCATCCCGGCAAAGCAGCTCGACGCATTCCTCGCCGACGTCCGCAAGCTAGGCCACGTCGAAGAGGAGAATCGCTCCAACGAGGAAGTCAGCGACCAATACGTGGACCTGCAAGCCCACCTGAAGAGCGCCCGGGCCACCGAGCAGCGCCTGATCGAGCTGCTGGGAACGCGCACCGGCAAACTCGAGGACGTGCTGGAAGCCGAACGCGAGCTGGCCCGTATCCGCGGCGAGATCGAGAGCATGCAGGGGCAGAGCGCGCTCCTGGTGCACCGGGTGAGCTATGCAACGGTGGAAGTGAACCTGAGCGAAGAATACCGCCAGGTGCTCGGCTCGGGCGCAATTTCCACCGGAACAAAGCTGCGCAACGCCTTGGTCGAGGGGTTCAGAAACCTCCAGGATGGAGCCGTCTCGCTTCTGGTCTTCCTGTTTGAGGCCGGGCCGTCGATCGTCTTCTGGCTCGCCATCCTTCTGGTTCCCGCGTGGTTCGCTTGGAAGCGTTTCCACCGCCGCGCCCAGAGCTAGCCTCAATTTTCTTCCAAAGAACATAGAAAAATGGCATCCCTCTTTCAGAAACTGGATGTTCAAACCGCAATACCATAGGCGATTTCCGTTTCGTGGGAGCTAAACCCTGCCGGCACATCACATACTAAAACTAGGGTAATAGGACTCGCGCTGGCATCTGGCGTGCAATCTCTTCTGTGGCTGTCTCTTATCCCGGGGTGGGCCGGTTTCGCCGCGCTGAAACCGGAACTAGGGGTAGAGCATAAAAGGGGGCCCGACGGGGCCCCCTATTTTTTTGTGTTGGCAGCTTGGACGCGCTTCCCTCGCATGTATATTGCCCGCCGTTATTGGCTATGTTGTAATACCCTCAGTTTTCAAGCACCCTCTCACGCATGGGACCTGATGCCACGCCGTTGATCTTGATCGCCTTCCTTGTCTTGATTGGTGTCCCCGTCTTATCCATCGTTGCGTACGTGCGTGTAAGCGCCGTCAAGCGCAGCGTGGAGGCGGAGACAGCGCTATTGATCCGCAGGATCTATGCGCTCGAGCAGCAGATGGCGCAGATCGAAAAGGGCCTGGCATCGCTCGCCACTCCCGGTGCCGCAATTCCGCAGCGCGAAGCTTCCCACCCGCCGGGACCAGTGCCTGCCGAGCACCCATCTCCAGCGCCGCCCGTCGCCCCTGCCATGCCGCCACCTTCCGCACACGCCTCGCCGCCTCCATGGCCCACCCACCAGCCCGCGCCCCATCCACGCCCCAGTCCACGCAGTCCCGTGAACACCCGCCGGTCCTCTCGCAGCCCGCACACAGCGCCCAATCCGCGGCCCGCAACGATGACGGCGGAAATTTTGAAGCGGTATTCGCCGGACGCTGGCTGAATTACGTCGGCATCATGGCCCTGCTCTTCGCGGTGACGTTCTTCTTGAAATACGCGTTCGACAATAATTGGGTAGGACCGCGCGGGCGAGTTGGAATCGGCTTGCTCGCCGGCAGCGTTCTCTATCCGTGGAGTCACCGCCTGCTCGACCGCGGCTACCAATATTTTTCAGAAGGGATCGCTGGACTGGGTGCGGCCGTGTTGTATCTCTCGCTGTGGGCCGGATGGCATTACTACCACATTTTTTCGCAGTCCGAGGCCTTCGCGCTGATGATTGTCGTCACCGCCGTCACGCTGGTGGTTGCCGTCGGCCGCAACTCCGAACGGATCGCGTTCCTCGCGCTGGTCGGCGGCCTGCTCACACCGATGCTGGTGAGCACCGGCGAAAACCACGAAGTCTCTCTCTTCACCTACCTGGCGATTCTCGGCGCGGGCGTCCTGGCCATCGCCTGGGTGCGCGACTGGAAATCGCTGCCGCCCGTGCAATTTCTCGCCACGCTGGTTTATTTCTGGGGCTGGTACAGCGATTTTTACAGCGAAGATCAATTGGCCACCACCGTCTTCTTCGCGACGGTGTTCTTCGTCCTCTTCGCTGCGTTGCCTCTGGTGCGCAGTCGGCGCGATGGCGAGCTTTCCGGCCTCGAAGCTGCCCTCGTGCTGGTCAATTCACTCGCGTACCTGGTGGCGTTGCGCGTGATGTTCTGGCCGGATAATCGCTGGGCCTTGACGGTCGCTGTGCTGGCGTTGGCCGCCGTACATCTCGCCGCCGAGCGCATGTTGCCCGAAAAGCCTGGAACGGGTTTGCGCCTGGCGCGCATCCTGTACGCCGGCCTGGCATTGACGTTCGTCACTCTCGCGATTCCCATCCGCCTCGACGGCCGATGGATCACCATCGCCTGGGCTGTGCAGGGCGCAGTTTTGATTTGGAGCGGCTTGCGCGCCCGCTTCGCCGCGCTGCGTTGGGCCGGCTTAGTTCTGTTTGCGTTCGTAACCGGTCGCCTCGCGCTGATTTCGATTCCCGCCGACGCATTTCTACTGAACGCCCGCTTCGCCACCTTCGCGATTTCCGTAGCTTGCTTCGTGCTCAGCTGCTATTTCGCCGCGACCAGCGATGAAGAATTGGACGAATCGGAAAGCATGAATTTCGTGATCACCGCAGTCGTAGCGAATATTTTGGCGCTCGCCGCCTTCTCCATGGAAATTTGGGACGTGTTCAAGCGCATGCCTTCGCTGGGAATTGACCGCGGCCACGCGCAAGAACTGGCGCTTTCAATGCTCTGGCTGGTGTGGGCGCTGGGCCTGCTCGGCATCGGTCTGTGGAAGAAGTCGCAAACAATCCGCTGGCAGGCGCTGGTGCTGCTGGGCGTGGTGATCGTGAAAGTTTTCCTCTTCGATCTTTCGTTCCTCGAAAAATTCTATCGCATCGTTTCGTTCCTCCTGCTGGGCCTCGCCCTGATGCTGATTTCGTTCTACTACCAACGCCAATTGCTCGGCCGCAAAGGCGAGAAAAGGGCGTGACCGCTCCCTCATCCAGGCAGATGCGCCGCGGCATCTTCGTCCTCGGCGCGATGGGCGTAGCGCTGCTCGCAACCATCGCTGCTCTCGCGGACACCTCGCTCCCCGAAGCATGGAAACACTGGCACTATTCCCGCGCAATCGAACTCCCGCCGGCCGATTCGCCTCGCCTCGCATCCGTCATAGCTCCCGACGACGCATTCAGACGGTCTCTCGAACGGCTGCCCGATCTTCGCGTTATAGACGATCAGGCACAGGAGACTCCTTTCGTCATTCGGATTCGCGAGGGTTCAACGAATGTCGTTTCGACGAAGACCACTTTGAAGGAAAACAGTTTTGCACCGGGCCGGTACACCCAGCTTGTTCTCGACGTGGGCAACAAAGCCCCTTTTCACAATGCCGTCGAGATACAGACCCCGCAAACCGATTTCATTGAGTGGGTAACCGTCGAAGCGAGCGACGACGCGCGTCTATGGCGAATCGTTCAGCCTCGCGCGCCCTTCTTCCAATTCCGTTTGCAGTATCGCGAGGGCGTGAACACGATTCCTTACTCAGAGAATAATGCGCGGTATCTGCGCATCCACATTCTTGATGGTGCGCAGCAGTTCTGGGTCGCCGGCGCGAACGTCTTTCACAAGACGGTCACCCCGCCGGAGAGAGTTTCCCTTCCGCAATCCTTCGATCGTGGCGCTCCTTCCACCCCTCAACGAAGCGCCTGGATCGCGGATCTCGACGCCAACGCAACGCCCGTTTCCGAAGTACGTTTCGAGGTGGCGCCGCCAGTTGAGTTCATTCGCACCGTCGAAATATTTGCCAGTGACGACGGCCGGAAATGGGCTCGCTCCGCGCAAGGAGAAATTTACCGCTACTATCAGGACAAGATTTCGCAGGAGCAGCTCCAGGTTTTGATTCCGTTTGGTGGCGCACAGGCTCGCTACTGGAAGGTTGAAGTCGTAAACGGCAACGACGCCCCGCTTGACGGAGTGACGCTGCATCTTTCCGCCGTGCCCCGCCACATCGTGTTCGAGCAGCAACCAGGACGAACCTATCGCCTACTCTACGGGCAGATCCGTGCAGAGGTGCCGGAATACGATCTGGAGAAAAGGCTCAACGCCCCGCAAGAAGATACAGCTCTGGCAGGCCAGTTAGGTCCCGAAGAAATAAACTCCGGCTGGGTGGACCCGCGTCCCTGGACCGAAACGCACGACATTTTTCTGTGGCTGGTGCTGCTGGTTGCAGTGATGCTGCTCGGCTACGCCGCCGTGCGATCGTTGCAGAAGGCGGCTACGAGTTCGAGCGAAGGGACGTGAAAGGTACTGTATGCAGAAGGATGACGAATTCTACAGCGAGATAGTTGAGCGCGAAAGACATCCGGAGCGCCGACATACACGCGCCGAACTTAGGAAGATCATGGGAGTCCTCAGAAAATTGTCTCGAAGGGGAGACGAAAAAGGATTTATGCAGTTTTTGCGCGGGATCGGCTTGAAAGACGAATCGCCCCGTTTCGCCGAGCTCGTCCGGATGTTCCGCTCTTTGCAGAAGAGCGGCGGGTCGTAGTTGCCAGCTTGCTGAACTCTTTAACCTTCTTCGCCCGGACGTTGGGAGGCAACGTATCGAGTTGGGCCTGAATCATTCGGGCCGCTCTTTCCAGCGTCTTTTCGAAATTGCTTTTGCCAGCCATTCTCATCACACGATAGCAGTTGGCAAACGCTAGCGCAATGGAACTAAAAGGGTGTGGTTTCGATTGAGTTCTTCTGTGGATGCTTCAGAAATCAAAGGTGTCTACTGGAAGTTTAGAACCGCCATTTGACTCGGCGGGGCGAAAAAAGAGGCGGGTCCCGTGTCGCAAGATCGGGACCCGCCTCTGTAATTTCTTCCGAAAAACTTACCGCTCGACCGTGGAGCCTAGCTGCAGCCTGACGTGCCGCCGCAATTCGAGCACTTGTAGCAGCTGCCGTTGGGAGTCATCAGCATGCCGCATTCCGAGCACGACGGCGCATCGTCAATTGTGGCGCGCTGCCGCGTGGAAGGATCCGCGTCTGCGACCTTGGCAGTCGCCGCTGGTGCAGTAGCCGTGGCCACCGCGGCCGGAGCATCGCTTTCGACCGTGGCGTCTATATCCAGATAGTCCGGCGAAATGAATTTCGCGCCGAGCCAGCGCCCGATGTAATCCACCACCGATTTTGCGTAGCGGATATTGGGATTGCCGGTGTAGCCCGAAGGTTCAAATCGCGAGTTAACAAACTTGTCCACCAGCGCGCGCAGCGGCACGCCGTATTGCAGCGCGATCGAAACGGACAGAGCGAAGGCGTCCATGATCCCCGAAAGTGTGGAGCCTTCCTTCGCCATCTTGATGAAGATTTCGCCCGGAGCGCCATCCGCATATTTCCCCACGGTCAGGTAGCCTTCGTGCCCGCCGATGGAAAATTTGTGCGTGATGGAACTGCGCTCGTTGGGCAGTTTGCGGCGGCTCGCGCCACGCGCAAAAAGCTCTTCCTGCTGCGGCGCGGATACCGCGGGAGCCGCGGCTGCTTCTGCCACCGGCGCCGCCACTGCTGCTGATTTTTCGTCTTCCTTCTTGCCGGCGGCCGAAAGCGGCTGCGAGCGCTTGGAATTGTCGCGATAAATCGCCACGGCTTTCAGGCCATACTTCCACGATTCGATGTACGCCTGCATGATGTCTTCCACCGTGGATTCTTCCGGCATGTTGATGGTCTTGCTGATCGCACCGGAAAGAAATGGCTGCGCCGCCGCCATCATGCGCAAGTGTCCGCGCCACGCGATCGACCGCCCGCCGCCCATCGGCGAGAGCGAGCAATCGAAAACTGGCAAGTGCTCGTCTTTCAGCCCGGGAGCGCCTTCGATTTTCGCGTTGGCGTCAATGTAATCCACGATCTGCGCCACTTGTTCCGTGGGATAACCGAGATTCATCAAAGCCTGCGGCACCGTGTTGTTCACGATCTTGATCACGCCGCCGCCCACCAGCCTCTTCTGCTTCACCAGCGCCAGGTCCGGTTCGATTCCGGTGGTGTCGCAATCCATCATGAAACCGATGGTGCCGGTAGGAGCCAGCACGGAAACCTGCGAATTCTTGTAGCCGAATTTCTCGCCAAGCTCCAGCGCATCGTCCCACGCTTTGCGCGCCGCGCGCAGCAGCGAGGGCTGCACGTGCTCTTCCTTGATTGGACGCAGTGCATCGCGATGCATGCGAATCACGTCAATCATGGCTTCGCGATTGCGCGGATACCCGCCGAAGGGACCCATGCGCTCCGCAATGCGCGCCGATTGCGCGTAGGATTCGCCGGTCATCAACGCGGTGATGGCGCCGCAGAAATCGCGCCCGCCGTCGGAATCGTAGGGAAGCGCCAGAGACATCAGCAGCGCGCCCAGGTTGGCGTAGCCGATCCCCAGCGGTCGATAATCGTGCGAATTGCGCGCAATCTTTTCCGTCGGATAGCTGGCGTTGTCCACCAGAATTTCCTGCGCCGTGATGGTCACGTCCACCGAATGGCTGAACGAGTCCGCGTCAAACTGCCCGTTCGGTCCCAGATACTTCATCAGGTTCAGCGAAGCCAGGTTGCAAGCCGTGTCGTCCAGGAACATGTACTCCGAGCACGGATTCGAAGCGTAAATTCGGTCGGTGGCCTTGCAGGTGTGCCAGCGGTTCACCGTGGTGTCGTACTGCATGCCCGGATCGCCGCAGCGCCACGCGGAATCCGCCATTTCGCGCAGCAGATCGCGCGCGCGGAATTTTTCGCAAGGCTTCCCGTCGTTCACGTTGCGCGACCACCAGTCGCGATCCTCTTCCACCGCCCGCATGAAATCATCAGTCACGCGCACGGAGTGGTTCGCGTTCTGGAAAAATACGGACGTGTAAGCTTCGCCGTCAATCGCCGGATCGTAGCCCTGCTCGATCAGCACGTGCGCCTTGCGCTCTTCCTTGGTCTTGGACTGGATAAACTCCATGATGTCCGGGTGTTCCACGTTCAGGATCACCATCTTGGCCGCGCGCCGCGTCTTACCGCCGCTCTTGATCACGCCGGCAAACGCATCGAAGCCCTTCATGAAGCTCACCGGCCCGGAAGCGATGCCCCCGCCCGATAGCGATTCCTTGCTGCCGCGCAGCGTGGAGAAGTTCGTGCCCGTCCCCGATCCCCACTTGAACAGCATCCCTTCCGTCTTGGCCAGGTTCATGATCGAATCCATGTTGTCCTGGACCGAATTGATGAAGCACGCCGAGCACTGCGGCTTGGCCTGCACGCCCACGTTGAACCACACCGGGGAATTGAACGCTACTTTCTGTTCCACCAGCAGGTGCGTCAGCTCGTCACGGAAAATGTTTTTGGATTCGGGCGTGGCGAAATAACCGCCCTCCTCGCCCCAGCGCACAATCGTATCCACCACGCGGCCGATCAATTGCCGCACCGACGTTTCGCGCTCCGGTGTGTTGGGCTTGCCGTGGAAATACTTCGAAGCCACGATGTTCGTGGCCGTCATAGACCAGGACTTGGGGACTTCCACGTTTTCCTGGCGGAAGATTACCTGGCCCTTATCATTGCCGATTAAAGCTGTGCGACGCTCCCATTCAACCTTGTCGAAGGGAGAAACTTTTCCGTCGGTGAACCTCCGCTGGAATTCCAGCCCGCTGGCTCGCCTCGTAATCTGATTCGTTTCGGTCATGCCGTTCCATACCGTCCTTGTTTCGGCCATTTTGCCTCCGCGCAGGCAGTGGTGCCATTTGCATATATGCCGGGGGGCCGTGCGGAAGCAGAACTTTCATTCTACTCCAAACTGCCGCCCCGTGGTTGATGTGGTGCGCGCCGTTGCCGGTGCACGGAAATTACGTTTGTGGGGAGCAGCCGGACTTGCCGCGGCAATAAACGCCGTGTCTACCGAAAAAAAGCGACAAAAGCCCAGCTAAGCCGCGCAAGAAAACTAAGGCGCGGTGCTAAGTGGGGTGTTGCCCCTCTGAATTTTCGGTTAAACTCGGTCCGGCTCTCCGACTGGTTGGGGGCAGCGAAAAAACGCTGCAGCCAACAAATGCTCCCCCGAGCTTGGAAGCGCAGTATCGGGGGTTGTGGAAAACTTGTCAAGAAAAATTCATATTCAAACCACAAAATCTTATGCTCACGGTGTCGAAAGCGTCTACCTATTGTGGTGGGTATCCTAACGCACGCACTCCACGGTAGACCTCGCAAAAGCATCTAACGAACAGTATGAAAATTTCCTCCGCCAATTTTTCGCGAGTCTTCCTTGCCGCGCTGGCCTTTGCTTCGACGGGCAACCACGTGCGCGCATTTCAGTCCGCGGCCGGCGACGCGGCACAATCGAACGTCGCAGGCTCCGCAGCCAACAATTCAATCAACAAACCTGCGAACGACGAGTCACCAGCGCCCACAAACCCCAATCACCCCTTCGCGAAAATGATCCCAGTGCAGGGCATTCCGAAATTTGGCGAAGTTTCACCACAGCTTTTTCGCGGAGGCCAGCCGTCCAGCGAGGGCCTCGAGTTCCTCGCCAAGATGGGTGTCGCCATCGTCGTGAACCTGCGGCCCGGCGAGCATCCTGACGAAGAAGCGCAAGCGACCAGGCTCGGCATGCGATACGTTGCCATTCCCTGGCATTGCTACCACCCCAACGACGCGGCGATGGCCGCTTTTCTCACTTTGCTACACGAAAATCCTGACAAGAAAATTTTCGTCCACTGCGAGCTGGGCACAGACCGCACCGGCATGTCCGTCGCGGCTTACCGCATCAGCGCGCAAAGTTGGTCGGCCGAAGAAGCCATGAAAGAAATGCAGGCCTTCGGATTTTCCGGCTCGCACCACCTCACATGCCGGGGTCTGGCGGGCTACGAAGAGACTTTTCCCAGCGCGTTCAAGACGGGCGAAGCCTTCCAGAAATTGCGTTCCCCCAGTCCAGTCGACGTTCCTGCCGACGTGCCGGCCGCCGTCACTCCGCAATAGCCTCGCAACACCCCCAGAACGCTGTGTTCAGGGGTGTATTGCGGATAACAACACCAGCGAATTGACATGAACCGTTAGGCGCTGGAAAAATTCATAATGAAAGCCATGGCGAATCCTGCAATCGAAATAAACGGACTGACCAAGGACTACCCCGTGGGGTTCTGGCGCAAAAAAATGCGCCGCTCCCTCGACCATTTGAATCTGCGTGTGGACGAAGGCGAATCCTTCGGATTCTTGGGGCCTAACGGCGCGGGCAAGACCACCACCATGAAGCTGTTGATGGGCCTGATTTTTCCCACCGCCGGCACAGCGCGCGTGCGCGGCCGCTCCATTGGCGACGTGCTCATGCATCGCGAGATCGGCTACATGCCGGAGCAGCCTTATTTTTACGATTACCTCACGGCGCGTGAACTGCTGGCGTATTTCGCACGCTTTTTCGGCTTCAGCGCCGCGGAACGCAATGAACGCGTCACGCGATTTCTCGAACTCGTCGGCCTGGGCACCGCCGCGGACGTGCAGTTGCGCAAATTCTCCAAGGGCATGCTGCAGCGCGTAGGCATCGCGCAAGCCATTCTGCACGATCCGCAAGTCGTCTTCCTCGACGAGCCGATGTCCGGCCTCGACCCCGTGGGCCGCCGCGAAGTGCGCGACATCATTCTGGATTTGAAGCGCCAGGGCCGCACCATTTTCTTTTCCACGCACATCCTCTCTGACGCGGAAATGTTGTGCGATCGCGTCGGCGTGCTGGTCGGAGGAAAATTGCGCGGTGTTGGTTCGCCGGGAGAAATTGTCTCCATGGAAGTGCAAGGCATGGAAGTCTTTTTCGAATTGCCCAGGGAACAAACCTTGCCGCCCAACATCCTGGCGCGCGCGAAAAATATCGGCAATCGCTATCGCATCGAAGTGGCGGAAGAGGAGCTTTACCCGATGATGGAGCAATTGCGCGGCTGCGAGGCGCGCATTCTTTCCGTGGCGCCGCTGCGCCCCTCGCTCGAAGATTATTTTTTCAATCTGGTGGGCCGGAAAAAATCGTCGGTGCCCGCCACCGAAGTGGGTGTGGGATGAGCGCGCTGCCGGGAGTTGTAGCCATCAACACCTTCCGCGAAGCCGTGCGCGATCGCGTGCTCTACAACCTGATCTTCTTCGCGCTGATGATGATCGGTGCGGCAATTCTGGTCGGCCAGATTTCGCTGGGCATCGAACGCATCGTCATCATCAACCTGGGCCTTTCCGCGATTTCGATTTTCGGAATCATCATGGCGATTTTCATCGGCGTGGGCCTCGTCTACAAGGAAATGGAAAAGCGCACGCTCTACAGCATCCTCTCCAAACCCATCCGCCGCTGGGAATTTCTGGTGGGAAAATTCGGCGGCCTGCTGCTCACGCTGGTCGTAAATACTTCGTTGATGACCCTGGGCCTTGCCGCCGCATTGTGGTTCGTAGGCAGAAAATTCGAGCGGCCGGACGCCACGATCTTGGTCGCCGTTTATTTTATTCTGCTCGAGCTCGCGCTGATCACCGCTCTGGCGCTGTTCTTTTCCTGTTTCACCAGCCCCATGCTTTCCGCTCTCTATACTTTGGGAATCTACGTCGCGGGAGTTTTCGCGCCGGGCATTCTCGGCATCAGCCAATTCACCCCGAACCCGGTGCTCGCGGCGATTGCGCGCTTCGTCTATTACGTGCTGCCGAATTTTCACGACTTCAACGTGATCGCCGCGGCCGCGCACGGCGAAGCGGTGCCGCTCACACTGATCTGGCACAACACGCTCTACGCCGTCCTCTACGTGATCTTGCTTCTGATTTCGGCCTCTGCCGTATTTTCCGGACGCAATCTGAAATGAGCGCGCTCACCTACAATAAAAGCCACTTCCGCGCGGTGCTGTTGGCGTTGCTGGCCCTGCCGGCGCTGTTCGTCATGCTCGCCCTGCTGCAGACCCGCATTGATGCCGACACTCGCTTGATGACGCAGGGAAAAGAAGAATTGTTGCTGCGCTCCGGCCAGCTGCTGAAAAAACTAAGCCTGGGCTACGATCCGCTGCTCGCTGACATTTACTGGACCCAAGCGGTGCAATATTACGGCAGCCGCGCGCGCAAACCCGGCGCCACCTACGAATCGCTCTGGCCGCTACTCGACATCACCACGACTCTCGATCCCAAATTGATGATTGCCTACCGCTTCGGCGCGATCTTTCTCTCGGAGCAGCCGCCCGGCGGTGCAGGACGCGCGGATCTTGCGGTGGATCTCGTGAAGCGAGGCATCGCTGAAAATCCGGATGAATGGCGGCTCTATCAGGATCTCGGATTTCTCTACTCGATCCATCTGAAGGATTACCAAAAAGCTTCCGAGGCTTATCTGGAAGGCAGTAAAAATCCCCACGCGCAAATATGGATGAAAGTGATGGCCGCGCGCGTCGCCGAATCCGGCAACGCTCTCGAAACGTCACGCCTCATCTGGAGCGAAGTGTACGCCACCACCAAGGACGATTTGGTCCGTCGCAGAGCGCTGCAGCACATCCATTCTCTGGACGCAGCGTTGGGTCTGAAGAAACTAAATGAAAGCTCCGAAGATTATTGGAGAAAATTCGGCCGCTTCCCAACGACCATGCAAGAACTGCGCGACGCCGGATTGGTCGGCGGCACTCTGGAAGATCCCGAAGGCTATCCCTACGTGATGGGCCCGAACGGTGTGCCGCAACTCGATCCCAAGAGCCCCATCGTCCTCGACCCCGACCAGGGCCCCGATAAACTCCGCTAGCGCTCTTTTGCCGTTGCGTTTGAATTTGTAGCGGCCGGTTCGACCTCGTCGAACCGGGCAGCAGTTGCTGTGCTGTTCCCGCATTCTGTTATTGCTCTTAATTCGTCCCGCCAAACTTTCCGATGCCGCGCATCTTCGTCTTCGCGCAGCTTCCGTACTGCTTCATCATCCTGAGAACCGGCGATGCGGGTTCGAAGGGCTACGATCCGCCCTTGAGGCCAGCGAATTTCCCCAACCCACGCATCTTCGTCTTCGCATAGCTTCCATACTGCTTCATCATCTTGCGCATATCCGCGTACTGCTTCAAAACCTGATTCACTTCCTGCACCGACGTCCCGCTGCCCGCCGCAATCCGCTTGCGCCGCTTGCCGTCGATCAGATTTGAATTAGCCCGCTCTTTCGCCGTCATCGAATTAATAATCGCTTCCACCGACCCCAGCCGCTTCTCGTCAATCTGCGTATCCTTCGGCAAATTCGCGAACGGCCCCACTTTGGGCAGCATTCCCATCAACGATTCCAGCGATCCCATCTTGCGTATCTGCTTCAGCTGGTCGCGGAAATCCTCCAGCGTGAAATCGTCCTCGCGCAGCTTCCGTTCCAGCTCGCGCGCCTGCTTCAAATCCACCGTCTTCTCGACGCGCTCGATCAGCCCCAGCACGTCGCCCATGCCCAGAATTCGCGACACCACGCGATCCGGCAGAAACGGTTCCAGCGCATCGTACTTTTCGCCCACGCCCACAAACTTCACCGGCGCGCCCGTCACTTTGCGAATCGAAAGCGCCGCCCCGCCGCGCGCGTCGCCATCCATTTTCGTCAGCACCACGCCCGTAATTCCCAGCCGCTTGTGAAATTCCCCCGCCGACCGCACCGCGTCCTGCCCAATCATCGCGTCGGCCACGAACAGCAGCTCCGCCGGATTCAGCTCGCGCTTCAGCTCCGAAAGTTCCTTCATCAATTCGTCATCTATATGCAGCCGACCCGCCGTATCCACCAGCACCACGTCGCAGGCGGACATCTTCGCTTCGCGCAACGCCCCGCGCACAATTTCCAGCGGCTTGTCCGTCCCCGTTCCCGGCCACACCGGCACGCCCGTTGCCTTCGCCACCTGCGCCAGTTGCTCGCGCGCCGCCGGACGATACACGTCCGTCGAAACCACGAGCGGCCTGTGCCCGTGCTCCGCCAGCCATTTCCCCATTTTTCCCGTGGAAGTAGTTTTGCCCGACCCCTGCAGCCCCACCACCATCCAAACCGCCGGCGGCTTCGACCCGTACTGCGGCTTCGCTTCTTTGCCCAAAAGCTCGCCCAACTCGTCCCGCACAATCTTCACCACTTGCTGGTCGGGCGAAAGCTGCAACAACACCTCCGACCCCACAGCCTTCGCCCGCACATGTGCAATAAATTCATCAGCAACGCCCACGTTCACGTCGCCATCCAGCAGCGCCTCGCGTATCTCCGCCAGCCCCGCGTCCAGGTGCTCCTCAGACAGCTTCCCCTGCCCCCGCAAATTCTTGAACGCGCGCTGTAGTTTGTCCGTAAGTGTTTCAAACATTCTGGTGACCTGTAATTAGCCCACGACGATTTGAAACGACAGGCTACTCAGCGCCGTAGGCGCGGCATAAGTTAGCCCAGCGTGGAAACGCTGGGAAATCACCGAACTCGCTCGGAGCGCCGTAGGTGCGACACATGCATTGGTCGCCGCCAACTTCGCGCTCCACGATTCGCCCGCTCATACATCCAACACTTTTCATTGTAGGTGACGTATCGAGGGTGGTCAACGCGGACTCCGGCTTTGCTCCCAAGTTGAGATAACACGACCGATATCGTTGTGCTGCATAGGGGAGCAAGCCCATTTCTGACTGGAGCTTAACGCAGTAAAGGGGGACGACCGGGCGGCGGGATCGCGTCTCGCTCCTTCGCTTCCACAGCCTCCCGATCGCGCAGCCACCGCAGTGCCCTCCACTCGTCACTCATTACCGCTATTTTGTAATCGCCAGTATTTGGCTGAGCCGGCGGCTGATTCCTCGGCTGACAAGAACCCGTTACACGCTGACGATGGTGAGGCGGGGATAGGCGGTTTGGTAGAGGCCAGAATCGAGCGTCAGCAGCCGGTAGCCATTGCGCAGGGCGTGGGCGCCAATGAGGAAATCAGCCAGGATGCGGCGCGGGGCGGAGCCTTGGTGGCGCTTGCGTCGCGCCGCGTAAGATTGAAACGCGCGTCCTGCAGTGCGCCACATAGCCTCATCCATCTCCCACTCGACGGATATACCTGTCTCCTTCAAAAACGTATCGAGGAAGGCTTCGCTGCGGCCAGGAAACGCCAGCAGTTCGGAGTACACCGGGGCGGCGACAACCAGCGAGCCGCGATTCCAGGCGGCATTCAGGGCCGACTGCGCCAGAGAATTCAGCGCGTCGCTCGCGTCCCAAAAGGCGATGAAAATATTGGTGTCGATCGAGGTCGTCATCGGCCGCGCAGCTGGCGAATCGCTCGCACGATCGCTTTGCGGCCGGAGGGGATTCCCGGATTGCCGATGCCGCGATATTTTTCAAAGGGGCTTTCGGCGCGCAGAGGTTTGACGCGAAATTCGGAGCCATCCTGCTCGAAGAGCAGCTTGTCGCCTGGGCGGACGCCGAGGGCGCGGCGGACTTCGTGCGGAACCGTGATTTGGCCCTTGCTGGTAATGCGGGCCTTTTTCTTCAGTGCAGATTTTGCCATTCCTTACTTTAGCATTAAGCTCCTTACTTTTGTGCCAAGAAACGGTGCTGGTTTCCGTGGGCCGCTCCGCTGAAGTGAGTTCGCGGCATGCCGTGCCGTTCCGGTGCCGCATGCATTGCGAGTCACGAATCACGAAAACCGGGGCGTCGGCGCAAAAGACTGTAACTCGCGATTCCTTGACCGTCGCGCGCAGGTCGTCTAAACTGCTTGTTTCGACTGGACGCTGGATTCGCCGCAGTGCGCCAGTGATAATTGATTTTGAGGGAGAGGATCGTTGCCGAAACGCACTTTTCAGCCGCATGTGCGGCGCCGACACAAGAAGCACGGTTTTCGCAAACGCATGAAATCCCAAGGTGGACGGAAAGTTCTTGCAGGACGCCGCAAAAAAGGGCGCCACAGCCTCACGCGCGTCTGACGGCGCGACGCGGCTGGATTTTCCGCGCGCTTTTCGCCTGATGCGCCGCGCCGAATACGACGCGGTATATCGCGAAGGGCGCCGCCGCAGCAGCCGCGAGTTCACGCTATTTCTACGTCCCAATGGCCTCGACAGCAGCCGGTTCGGCTGGAGCATAAAAAAGGCGCTGGGTAACGCGGTCCGGCGCAACCGTATCCGGCGACGCCTACGCGAAATAGTAAGATTGCACCGACAGGAGATCGCCCCGGGATGGGACATTGTGATTCATCCACGCAGCTCGGCCGCGACGGCGGAGTTTTCGTCGCTACAGGCGGAGCTGTTGAAACTGATGCCCGCCAGCGCGAAGACGCCGCAATAGCGCCGAAGAATCCGCGCGAGTCCGCAAAAACCTTCGGCGCGTGGTGGCTGCTCGCGTTCGTACGTTTCTACAAAATTTTCTTTTCGCCTTTTCTCGGCGGAGCCTGCAAGTTTTATCCTTCGTGCTCCAATTACGCGCAGGAAGCGATCGAGCTGCACGGCGCGCGGCGCGGCACTTTGCTGGCGCTGAAAAGGCTGGGGCGTTGTCGTCCATTCACCAAGGGCGGATTTGATCCAGTGCCGGACGCGGAAGATATGGACGCGGCCTGGCTGCGCAGCGACGCGCCTTTCGCTGGAAGTACGGAAAACAAGGAGCGCGCGCAGTGAAGGAAATGTCCGACCAGGTCCGCGGAATTCTGTTCGTCGTTGCGTCGCTGCTGATTCTTTTTGCCTGGGGACATTTTTACAAGCCGCCAGTTCCTCCGCCGCAAACGAATCCATCGCAAACTTCGGCTCCAGTTGGCCAGCAAGGCTCGCAGCACGTTTCCGCGCCGTCGGGAGCAGCCAGGAATACTTCGGCGTCTGCCGGCGCGTCAGCGGCGGCCGCGAATCCGTCCGCGGTGGAAGCCAGCGCAGAGCAAACCATCGTGGTGCAGAGCGCTCTGTATCGCGTGGAACTATCGAACCGCGGCGGCGTGGTGAAAACCTGGCAGCTGAACAAATATTTTGACGATCAGAAGCCGCCCCACCCGCTGGATCTGGTGAACGACAGTGTGGCGCAGCAGCTCGGCTGGCCGTTTTCACTGGTCCTTACGGATCCGCAGCTCGAAGCCAAGGCGAATTCGGCGCTGTACGAAGTATCTGTCGGACCCGCACCTCGGCCCGGAGAGATTATCTATGATGGCCAACCAGGAAGAGTAAAAGAGGTCTCAAGCACGTTGCGAGCGCCGGTGGAAGTGGATTTTCACTGGAGCGACGGGCACCTCGACGTCACGAAGAAATTGAAGTTCGCCGAGAACTACGAAACCACGGTGGAAGGCGTCGTGACACTGGACGGCAAGCCGCAGCCCGTCGCGGTCGCCTGGCGCGGCGGATTCGGCGACAAGGCTGTATACAACGCCGCTCAGCTCGTCACCGTGTATTACAAAACCGGCGGCAAACTGAACTTACTTCAGTACAAAAAGCTGGGAGTTTCCGGCAACCAGAGCCAGCCGGCCATACAGTACGGCCCGCTGGAATTTGCAGGCGTCGAGGACCAATTTTTTACCGCGGCGTTTCTACCCGACGGCACGGACATCTCGCTGTGGCACTGGATGCAAAACCATTCAGTGATGGCGGATGGCAAACAGACCAGCGAGCCGGAAGCGGAAATGGCGGCGGGGACCACCGCCGGCGCTCCCTTGCGTGTCCGCGTATTCGTAGGGCCGAAAGACCTGGGGCTGCTGGAAAAACTTCAGCCACCGCTCGCGGAACTGATCAATTTTGGCTGGACCGGAATCATCGCCAAGCCGCTGCTGTGGATTTTGCAGACGCTGCACACCAAAGTGCCCAACTGGGGCTGGTGCATCGTGCTGATGACGCTGGTAATCAACATCGCGATGTTTCCGCTGAAGATGAAGAGCTGGCGCTCGATGCAGAAGATGCAGAAAGTGGGCCCGGAAATTCGGCAAATTCAGGATCGCTACAAGAAATATTCGATGAGCGATCCGCGCAAGAAAAAAATGAACGAAGAAGTGATGGCCGTTTACAGCCGCGAGGGCATCAACCCCATGGGCAGCTGCCTGCCGATGGTTTTTCAGATGCCGATCTGGTGGGCCTTGTGGCGCGTGCTGAACGGCGCCATCGAGCTGCGCCACGCGCCCTGGATGGGCTGGATTCATGACCTTTCGGCGATGGACCCGTATTATATTTTGCCGATCGGCATGACCATCATGATGTACTTGATGACGAAAATGACGCCGCAGACCACCACCGATCCGGCGCAACAGAAAATGATGGCGCTGATGCCGCTGATGATGGGATTCATTTTCTTCCGGCTTTCCAGCGGTTTGAATTTGTACATGTTCACGAGCAACCTGGTGGGAATCGGCCAGCAGTATTATCTGAATAAATCAGAGCCGATGCCCGCGAAGGGAAAGTTCAAAAAGAAAATAATCGATGCCTGAAGAACGCACAGGGGCCGGCAAGCGGCCGTATACGAGAGATCACGCGCAAGGTGAAGCGCGGCTGGATCGCGAGCGCGCGATATCGGAATTGCAGCGCTATCTCGATTTGGCCGTGCGCGAGATGGGCCTGGAGATTTCGTTTGAAATTTCCACGCCGCCCACGGTGGATGGCGCCGCGGACGACAAGGATGTGCTGGTCGCCTTTCAGGGTGCTGACCAGGATTTTCTGCTGGAGCACAACGCGGACTTATTGCTGGCGCTCGAGCACGTCGGGCATCGCTGGCTGCGCCTCGATCCGCGGCTGCACGATCGCGTGCGTTTCGATTGCGGTGAGTATCGCGCGCAGCGCCTGGAAGAATTAAAACTTTCCGCGCGGGTGGCCGCGCAGCGTGTACGCGAAACGGGGCAAGTGTTTCGTTTTAATCCAATGTCGCCGCGCGAGCGACGGCTGATTCACCTGGAATTAAGCGGCGCGCAAGGCGTGCGCACCGCGAGTGAAGGAGTGGGCGACCGCCGGCAGTTGGTCGTGTATCCGGTGGTGAAGAAGTAAGCAGTGATTTGTGATTCGTGCGCTCTTACTTCGCGCGCACGTTCAGCCGAAATTCTAATTTTTCAAACTTCGCATTCTAAACTTCGATTGTGTAGCCTTCTTTCCCGACGTTAATGCATTGCGTTGGCCCCAGCTGATCCGTCATGCCCGCAGTTTCGTGAATGTGCCCGCAGAATAAATAGAGCGGCTTTTCTTTCTCCACCCAGGTGCGCAGCGTGGGGCTCCCGGCGTGTTGGCCTGGCGCGTACTCGTCAAGTTTGGTGTCGCGCGGCGGAAAATGCACGACGAGGTAGAGTTTTTCCAGGCCCGCGAACGGCGCAAGGGCCGCGGCGATTTCCGCTTCCGAATATTCTCCAGGAGTTTTGAAGGGCGTGATGTTGCTGTAGCCGAGCCCTGCCCAATTGGTTCCATCCAACTTTCGCGACTGGCGATGAAAGTCCACAAAGCCGTGCTTCTGGCAGAACGCCTTTGTCTGTTCGTGGGTTTCGTGATTTCCCGGCAGCACGAAAAGGCGCTCACCGAGCGGCTGCAGAATCGGCGCGCAGCGATCAAGGCCCTTGCTGAAATTGCAAAGATCCCCGGCGGCGATGTAGATGTCGGCCGGTTGCGCGACCACGCGCTCCAGCGCGCGCAAGTCGCCATGAATATCGCTGAAGATTAGTATTTTCATCGCGCGTTTCCCTTATGCGTGGGCGCAAGTTTGATCAAGCGCCGCACGTCCATGCCATCGGCCTGCCAGCCTTCCTCGATCGGATCGCCGGTATCGTTAAATACTACACGATAAGAAAACGGCGCGGGGCCCGGGCGATTGCGCGTGATGAAGCGGTGCTCGTTAAAATCCACGTAATGGCGGCCACCTTCACTGGAAGTCCGAATCACCGGAAATCGCGCAAAGGACCAATAGAGCTGCACCTCGGGAAGCAGCAACGCGCGCGCGACGAAGTCGTTTGGCGGCGAATCAGCGCTGAACGCAAACGTCGGCGCGGCGGAATCGCGCAGATCGAAGCGCGACTGGTACACGCCGTCGGTGGTGCGAATCACGCCACCCCAATCCAGCAGCGAAGGCGGCAGCGGAAGCGCCGCGATGCGGTCAATGGGAATATTATTCGCGGACGCGAAACTCTTCGTGCGCAGCAGCGCGGAATGATGGGCTACGCTGCAAGCGAAAAGATATGCGAGCATTACGACAAAACCAGCCTGGCACCAGTGCGCGGTGGTGACGCGGAAACCCGCACCGCGAATGGCGGGTACGAAAAACAGCGCGGCCATGATGGCGGCGGCCAGAAACACAATCCACAGATGAAACGGAAATCCCACCGCAGCAGCGATTTTCCACGCGCCAAACGCGCAGAGCGAAAATAGCGCCCACATGGAAGTCGCGCGCGGCGACATCTTGCTTCGATCGGAATAAATCCACGCGGCGATCTGCGGCAGCAGCACAATCGCGGTGAACGAAAAATCGATGATGAACAGCAGGTCCCAGGCCACGCGTTCCTGCGATAGCGGATACCAGATGCGCGTGCCGAAGGAAGTCATGGCATCCAGAAATATGTGGCTGGCGATGGCGATGGCGTAAATGACAAAAAGAATTCCCCACGAAGGCGGATCCCAGTCGCGCAGACCCCAACGTTTTTTTGCAAACGCAAAACCTGAGCGCGTGAGCCATGCCAGCAGCGCGGCAAAAAATGGCAGCGCGATGAAAGAATGAGTGATCGCGCGGTGATATTTGACGATGGCCAGCGGATCGCTGGAAAAAATTTCCTGCACGACGTCCACATCGGGAAACATGGCGCCCGCCGTCGCGGCTAATGTCGCGACACGCCCGTTACGCTCCGAGAAAAACCCTTTGCCAATCAGCGCGCCGACAATTCCGTGAGTTATGGTGTCCATGCAAGATTGGAAAAACTAAGAGTGTACACGATTGCGCGAAAATCAAACGACTTCGAGCAGCGGAGAGCGCCTGGCGGTTACCTCTCCTACGATGCGGCCGGAAACATTGTGGCGTTGCAGTGCGGCCAATGCGGCGTCGGCAGAATCCGGAGCGATGGAGGCGAGTAAACCGCCGGAAGTTTGCGGGTCAAATAGCAAAGCGCGGAATTCGTCCGGGACGCTGGGCGCAAACGCGGTGCAGCTCTCCACGAAATCGCGGTTGTTCTTCATGCCGCCGGAAAAAAATCCGCGGCGAGCCGCCTCGATCGCGCCGGGAAGATATTCCATGCGTGCGTGATCCAGCTTCATGGAAACGCCGCTGCCAATGGCCATTTCGCGCGCGTGGCCGAGCAGCGCAAAACCCGTGACGTCTGTGACGGCATGGACCGCACGCTCTTCCGCCGCGCGCCCCGCGTCAATTTCATGTAGGGCTTCGGCGGCATCACGATTCAGGCGCGTCATGGACGCGGTGGCACCCGCAACCCAGGCGTCTTCGGCCTTACCCTGCTTCAGGGCCGTAGAGATAACGCCGGTCCCGAGCGCCTTGGTGAAAATCAGTACATCGCCAGGACGCGCGCCCACATTCTTCCAGATTCTCTTAGGGTCGATCACGCCGGTGACCGCGTAGCCAAACTTCAGTTCGTCGTCACGTATGGAATGTCCGCCGACGACGGTGCAGTTCGCCTCCGCCATTTTTGCCAGGCCGCCACGCAAAATTTGTTCCAGCACTTCCGGCGCGCCGCCTGCAGGAAACGCCAAAATGGTGAGCGCGGAAATCGGCCGTCCGCCCATCGCGTACACATCGCTGAGCGCGTTGGTGGCGGCTACCTGGCCGAAAAGCTCGGGATCATCCAGAATGGGCGTGAAAAAATCCACGGTCTGCACGATCGCGAGATCGTCGGTGAGGCGATATACCGCCGCGTCGTCGCTGGTCTCGAAGCCGACGAGCACGTTGGGATCGGTCTGCGGCGGAAGCCGCTTCAGCACTGCGTCAAGAACGCTGGGGCTCAATTTTGCCGCGCATCCTGCGGCCTTTGCGGTGGTGGTGAGACGAACTTGTTCCGCCAATGTGATTTCTCCGTGGAACAAC
Organism: uncultured Acidobacteriota bacterium; assembly: GCA_963748395.1. Taxonomy (GTDB): domain Bacteria; phylum Acidobacteriota; class Terriglobia; order Acidiferrales; family UBA7541; genus Palsa-295. Next base: position 347,922 of record CAVVIP010000005.1, read on the forward strand.
TTGCGTGATTATAGCGCGGCAGGGGCGCGGGCTTGATACCAGAACAAGCGGGAGGAAGTGCTGGCGGGATTCGCGCGCCAGCTATGCGTGCGCGGCGGCCGAGCGAATGGGAATCGTAATTGGCTTAGCCGGTTCTTTCGCTGCGAGCATGTGGCATCGGCCGTCGAATATTGCGCCGGGTTCCATGATCAGGCACGGCGTATGGATTTCGCCGGTGACGATGGCTTTGGTTTGAATTTCAACTTTGCCGGAAGCTTTTATCGTGCCGTCGAAGTGGCCGCCGATGATGACGTAGTTGCCTTCGATCTGCCCTTCCACTTTGGCGTGCTCACCGAGGATCAGCGTTTCGTGCGAAACCAGCGTCCCCTTCATCGTGGAATCAATACGAAACGTGCCCGTACATTCCAGACGGCCTTCGAGCTTCACGCCCTGGTCGAGGAAACCAGTCCACTCCCCGGAATCATGTCGTTTGCGGTCAAACCAGCCCATGCGTTTTCCCCACGCTACATAAATAGCGTAACACTATTTTCGCATGAGTTGGTCGTAGAGGCGGGCTAAATCACTATCATCGTAGTATTCAAACACTAACTGGCCGGGCTTGCTGCCGTGACGCGGATTCATGTGCACGCGCGTGCCGTACTCCCGTTGCAGCTCCTCCAACGCAGCCTTGGTGTTGGCGTCGAGAGCAAATGTTGGCGCGCCGACCTGCGGCTTCGCACTACGTGTCGCGAGACGCTCGACTTGGCGCACCGTCATGCCGCCCCGCGCGACCTTGCGTGCGATGGTCAGGCGCGACTGCGAATCGACGACCGCTAACAGCGCTCGCGCGTGACCAGCGGTGATGCGGCCTTCTTCGAGAAGTTCCTGGATCGGCTCCTCGAGCTTCAGCAGGCGGACGGCGTTGGCGATCGTGGCGCGGTCCTTTCCGGTACGTTCGGCGACTTGTTCCTGCGTGAGATGAAATTCGTCAATCAGGCGCTGAAACGCGTGCGCCTGCTCGATTGGGTTCAGATCTTCGCGCTGAAGGTTCTCCACCAGCGTCATTTCAAGCGCAGTTTCCTCCGAAACGTCGCGGACGACGACTGGAACGCGCAGCAATCCCGCGCGCTGCGCTGCTCGCCAGCGGCGTTCGCCCGCGATCAGCTGGAATCGACTGGCCACCCTGCGTACGACCAACGGTTGAACGATGCCGCTGGAATGGATAGACCGGGCCAGCTCGTCGAGCGCTTCCTCACGGAAGCGCGTGCGCGGCTGATAGGGGCTTGGATCAATCAGATCAATATCTGCTTGAAACAGGCCCTCAGTCGGTGCCGGAGCCGCTGCTGTCGCTGCCGCCGTCGTCCCCGCGATCGTTCCCGCCATCGTTCCGACTGACGTCGGGCGTGCTGGCTGTGCCGCTGGCACCAGCTCCCGCTGCGGCTGCGGAGGCGGTGGTGCCACTGCTGGCTCCGGCTCCCGAATCAGCGCGCTCAATCCCCTGCCCAACGCGTTTCTGGGCATTAGCGATAACCTCCTTGGCAAGTTGAATGTAGCTTTCAGCGCCCTTACTATGTATGTCGTAGAACATTACTGGCATGCCGTGGCTGGGCGCTTCAGCCAGGCGTACATTTCTCGGAATTACAGTTTCGAAGACCTGTGCGCCAAAGAAGCTGCGTAGATCGGCGGCCACCTGCTTCGATAGCGTGGTCCGGTCATCGTACATCGTGAGTAGAATGCCTTCGATGGCGAGGGACGGGTTTATGGTGCGGCGCAAGCGCATCAATGTGTCGAGCAGCTCGGATACGCCTTCAAGGGCAAGGTACTCGCACTGAATCGGGACCAGGACGGAATCGCTTGCCGCGAGCGCGTTCAGGGTCAGCAGATCGAGTGATGGAGGGCAATCGATGAGGACGTAGTTATAGCGCGCCTGGATGCCAGCTACGAGAGCCTTTAGCCGGTATTCGCGATTTTCCAGATTTACGAGCTCAACAGCGGCGCCAACTAGGTTTTTATCGGAAGGAATTAGATCGAGACCCTCGACTTGAGCGTCCAGGATGATTCGATCGATGGATTCGTCGAGGATTAGAGCCTGGTAGAGCGTGCGTCGCGCCGGATCTTTTGGAAATCCGAGCGCGCTGGTGGTGTTGCCTTGTGGGTCGCAGTCAATTATCAGGGTGCGTTGCTCGGAGGCGGCTAATGAGGCCCCCAGATTTACGGCGGTGGTGGTTTTTCCTACACCACCTTTTTGATTTGTGATCGCGATTACACGAGCCAACGGCGATTCCCCCAGATGCGCCGCAAATGTAACAGAGAGATTTATCGAGAGGCAAGATGTTTCACGTGAAACAGTATAAATTGTGGATTGTTCCACGTGGAACACGTATGCCGCCGGACGATCGTTCCACGTGAAACACTCTCCGCGCGCTAAATCTTTGAGCCGCGCAGGATAACTCTTCTGTCAGATTGAGGAATGCGAAGCGGCGAAGCCCAATTCCAGCCATTCTTTAAGAAAAGTGCATTCGCATCGGCATCCCCGAGCCAAAGAATCACCGATCCGCCGGCAATCAGCGAGCGATTCGCCCATTTCAGAAATGCGTCATCGATTCCGAGCGCCCTCGCAGTAACGAAATCTGCAGGTGCATCGTCGAACGAGGTGTCGTCCATACGGCTCCAGCGCACCTCGACGCTCGTCAACTGCAATTCTCTGACGACCTCCGCGAGAAAAGTGGCTTTCTTTTGATTCGACTCGATCAGTATGACGCTCAGATCGTCCGAAACCATACGGATTGGTACGGCGGGGAAACCAGCACCAGAGCCAACGTCGGCGAGCCGACCATGCCGTATGGGGATGCTAGCCGCGCCGAAGATGCTCTCGCCAAAATGGAAGCGCAGGATCTGTTCCGGATCGGTAACGGTGGTGAGGGAGGTCTTCTGATTCCACCGCAGTAGCAGATCGATGTAGATCCTGATTTGATCGCAAAGCAGAGCAGAAGCGGTGTTCCCGTACGGCTCGAGCTCGGTCTTGATTTGGTAATCTGTGAGCTGTTTCACGATAATATACTATGTATGTAGTATTACGAACGACCGCTTGAAGCTGTATCAAGCTTATTTTCAGATGCTTGCAAGGAATCAGACGCCAACGCGGCGCGCAGTCTTCCAGGAGCGAGCATTCCGACGGTGATATCAGCGACGAAATGTGCCACGACGCACGGCAGCAAGCTGCCCGTCCATGCGCGAATGGTGGAAAATATGATTCCAATCGTGAGAGTGGAAACGAGGCCCCGGCGGCCCTGATACAAATGCGCGAGCGCAAAAAAGACGGCCGAAGCGATGACAGCGATAATCACGGATCCCCGAAACCAGTCCTGAAACACGCGTTGTACGAATCCACGATAAATCAGCTCCTCGCAAAGGGCTACTGTAGTGACCAATGCGAAAAAAGCCAGGCGCTCGACGTCATCCTGAGGAAAAAGCTTCAGCGCGAGCTGGGGAAGAATTCCTTGGATTTTCGCAGGCTGCGTGACCAGGCGCCGCAAACCCATCACTTGATTCAGCAGAATGAGCGCGGAGAGAACGACGGTGACGGTGGCCCCGAGCGGCGGATTGGGTACAGCCAAGCCGAGCTGGCTCGCGTGAATTTCATGCGCGTTGCTGCGCCACAGAACCACTCCGGCGGCAATCCATTGAAACGCGAGAGTGGACGCGTAGAGAGAGATGCGATCCATTTTTGTAGTGCTGGGCACGCGCATCAACTGGCGAACGCGACGACGCCCGAGCACCGGCACGGCGATACCGAGAAAAAGCAGAATGAGAGCGAAGTCCCAATGCATGGCGGTAAATGAAAACACTTTTACGGCAAAGGAAGCAAGCCGAACCGCGAGCCAGCGCTTACGTAGTCGACGCCAGTTGACACTGATGGACACGCCGCCGTATCGTTCTTGTTCCTGCAAACGAACAACATGAAAATTCTGATCATCGGCGGCGGCGGACGCGAGCACGCGATTGCGTGGAAATCGCGGCAGAGCGCGCGCGTGGAAAAAATCTGGTGCGCGCCGGGCAACGGCGGAATTTCGCGCGACGCGGAATGTGTGCCGCTAAACGTGGGCGACGTACAAGCGGCCGCAGACCTCGCGGTGAAGCTCGGCGCGGACCTGACGATCGTGGGGCCGGAATTGCCGCTGGTGCGGGGCATCGCAGATGAATTCGCGAAGCGGGGCTTGACAGTTCTGGGCCCTCCGAAAATAGCCGCGCAATTCGAGGGCAGTAAAATTTTCGCGAAAGAATTCATGGAACGTAATGGAATTCCCACGGCCGGCGTTTACGGCGTCTGCGAAACGCCTGGTGACGCTTGCGCGAAGCTGGATTCCGTCACGTGGCCAGTAGTGGTGAAGGCGGACGGACTTTGCGCGGGGAAAGGCGTGCTGGTTACGTCGTCCGCGAGCGAAGCGAAGGAATTTATCCAGCGCGTGATGGTCAGCCATGAATTTGGTGAAGCAGGAGCGCGCGTGCTGCTGGAGGAAGGACTCGTCGGGAAAGAACTTTCGTACATTGTTCTCACGGACGGAAGCAATTTTATTTCTCTCGCGCCGACGCGGGATCACAAGCGCGCGTTTGATAATGATGAAGGGCCAAACACCGGCGGGATGGGAACGTACTCGACAGACGGGATGTTAACCCGCGAGCTCGAAGAAGAAATTCTGGCGACGATTGTTCGTCCCACGCTGGCGGGATTGCGCAGAGAAAGAATGCAGTATCGCGGATTTATTTTTTTTGGTCTGATGCTCACGAAGGATGGTCCGAAAGTTCTGGAATATAATTGCCGTCTGGGCGATCCGGAAACGCAGGCGATTTTGCTGCGCGCTGATTTCGATTTTGCGGCGGCGTGCATGGATGCGGCGACGGGAAAGCTCGATGCATCCCAGGCAAAATGGTCCAAGGGAGCAAGCGTCTGCGTGGTGATGGCGTCCGAAGGCTATCCGGCAAACCCCGTCTTGGGAAAGTCCATCGGTGGACTGGACGAAGCCGAGAAGGTGCCGCACGCGGCCGTGTTCCACGCAGGGACGCGGCGCGAAGGCGACAACTACTACACAAGTGGTGGACGAATTTTGGGAGTTGCCGCCGTCGGCGAGTCGCTTGAGGCTGCGGCGCGATCCGCCTACGACGCAGCTAGTAGAATAGAGATTCCGGGTGCGCACTACCGCAAAGATATTGGCATTGCGGCCGCGAAACGGACAAAGATGGCCGGGGTTCGTGCGAATGGGTGAAGTGCTGCATCTTTTCACGTGTCTCGTCCATCGATTCCCGATGCAGGAGCTGTCTGAAGCAGAAGTAATTAAGGACAAAGGGTTTAAGGGGTGTATACACGGTCGGCCTGGGAGTAAACGGCAAGTTTCGTTGATGGACAGCGAGACGCTCGACAAGTTTGGCCTGACTCCGGGCTTCGTGAAGGAGAACATCACGACGCGCGGTATCAACTTCCAATCGCTCGAGACCGGGAACATACTCCGCATCGGGAGTTGCGTGCTGGAGATAACAGGACCGTGCGACCCGTGCGCGCGCATGGACGAGATTCGCATGGGACTGCAAGAGGAACTGCGAGGTCAGCGGGGGTGGCTGTGCCGTGTGCAGGAATCAGGAATAATCCGGAGAGGCGACCGGATCGAAGTGGTAACGCAGGCTGTAAAGACGGTAGCGACTAACCATATGGAAGAGAGAGTGTCCAGGTGATGACAGCAAACAAGCAGCGGATGGTACAAGTCGGCGTGTTGATGGGTTCGGATACGGATTTGCCGGTGATGAGCGAAGCCGGAAAAGTGCTGGATAAATTTGGAATCGGATTTGAGATGGAAGTGATGTCCGCGCACCGCACGCCGGTACGTGCGCACGAATACGCAACCACGGCGCAGAGTCGCGGACTGAAGGTGCTGATCGCGGCGGCGGGTGCGGCGGCGCATTTGGCGGGAGTGATTGCGGCGAATACCACGTTGCCGGTGATCGGCGTGCCCATGGGGACGAGTTCACTGAACGGCCTGGACGCGTTGCTTTCCACGGTGCAGATGCCGGGCGGAATTCCGGTGGCTACGATGGCCATTGATAAAGCCGGCGCCGTGAACGCGGCAATATTTGCGGCCGAGATTTTGGGATTATCGGATCCGGACATCGCGCGAAAGCTGGTGGAGCACAAGGAAGAACTGGCGAAGTCGGTGACGGAGAAAAACGCGCGCTTGCAGCAGCAACTCGCGGAACGGAAGTAAGCAGGTACCGTTGAGTTTATTCCGGTGATGAGCCCTTCAGGAGCGAGGGGGCGTCAGCGGGTTTTTCCTGATCCCCCGGTGTAGGCGCTTTCTTCGGTTCCGGCGGCGGGCGCAGAACCCATTCGAAGCCGGAATCGAAGCCGATTACCGCCATGGTCTGCCGGGCGTTCGGCGGAGCCAAAACCGAAAGGACGGCGCGCAGAAATTGCGTCGCGTCCACCGAAGTTATCTTTCCGCTTTGCCCTTCCAGAAAATGATCGGCAACCTCCCGCATTTTTGCGTCGGCAGCGCAGATTTTTTCCACACGCGGGTCTTTTTGGCGCAGCAATTCGAGCAGAGTGGGCGTCGGGTTTTCTGGCGGATACTGAAATTCCACCAGGGTGTGCGGCTGGCCTTTTTCGGGGGGCCAGCTTTGCAGGTAGGTCGGATGCGAGACGTGCGTATCGTAGTAGTCGATGCGCTGCATTTCCTGCTTTAGGTTGAAGGTGAGCTGCCAGACTTCCGGGCCATATCCCGGCAGAAAATCGGCGAGAACGAGTTCGGCGACGGGCTCGGTTGGCGGCCACTCCAGCTTGCCGTGAAGATTTCCGGCGACAACATTGAGGCGGTCATAAAGATTCTGGCCGACGGCTTCGATGTCCGAAGCTTCCGCGGTGGTCGCCGCCTGATTTAGATGCGGGCCAGACACCGCGAAATGTCCGTGCAGGCGTGGTAATTCGATGTCGAGGCGCGCAATTTGCAGCTGCGAGGAGGGTGAAAACCAGTCCACGGCGCCGAGCAGGATGCCGGCGCGCCTGCCACTCATCTGCACCGGAATCGGCGGATGAGTCTGCGGCTCGATCTTGTTTTCAATCGTGCCGATGAGAATGGCGTCCTTGACGACGGCGATGACCACGCGGCCGGCCGCGAAGTTTACCACCACTTCTTCCGCGGGGACTTCCTGAACCTGCTGCGCGGCCATCGGCAGTGGGAAAATCGCGCCAGCGATCGTCAGAGAAACGAATGCCGCGATTCGTGAATAGGATTTGCAGGCCGTACGACGAGTTCTGCGGTGAACCGACCGGAGTTGGAAAAACAACGTCATTCTCTGACGGTACCACAGAATTATTGCGGCCGGGAAAGGCGTCGGAAATTCCGGAATCGAGCAGATGAGTGATACAAAGGCCGGGGAATCTAGTAAAATTTGAACGTAAGCGACCATCCTGATGGATCTGTTCATCGTGGGAATACGGCCGGCATTGAAAGGAGTGGTGTGAAATCCCCCAAGAGCGTTAAGCATAAGGGCAAGCGGGTATCGGATATTATCGAGGCGCACCAGCGGTTCGTGCGCGGTGACGAGACGGGCGCGCGCGCGGACCTTTCCGGCGCGAATCTGGCGGGCGTGAATCTGGAGAACATGAATCTGGACTTGGTGAATTTCCAGGGAGCGAATCTGGAAGGCGCGCGACTTTATAATGCGCGGCTTTCGTCGGTGGATATGAGCAAGGCGAAGCTGCGGCACGCCGACCTGCGCAAAGCGGATTTGACCGAAGCGAATCTGGCCGGCGCCGATTTAACGGAGGCGCAGGTGGGTGGCGCGGAATTATTCCGCACGGACTTGCGGCAAGCGATCCTGCGGCGCGCGAACTTTGGCGCAGCGAATTTTCGCAGCGCGGAGATTCGCGGCGCGGATTTCAGCGGCGCGGAAATGCGCACAGCGATTTTGCGCGAGACGAATCTGGAAGGCGTGGACCTATCAGGCCTGGATTTGAGCACCACGCTGCTGCCGCCAGGATACGCGGCCAAAAAATAACCGCCGCATCGCTTTTCTACGCCGCACAGCCAGCCTCCGGGAAAGCCGTACCCTAAAGGAATCACTGCCCGAGTCGAAATTGTAAGGCCCTGGTAGCTGGGGTATTCTGTGCGCGCTGGGATAGCGGCGGAGAGCTGCGAGCCTCCGCAACCTGCCGCGCAAGCTTAGGGATAGGCGACGCAAGACACGATGGCAAATCTGCCTTGGATCATGGTCGAAGACTACAAGTTTCCCGGCGGCTGGGTCGGCGCCGAGCAACGGGAAGCGCGCGCGCGGGCGTACTGCGAACTTGCCGAGCGCGGGCAAATTCTTTTTTTCCGCGAACTTCCGTTTCACTTACCTGCCGAGGACCAGCAATTTTTGCGCGAGCAAGAATGGACCGAGCTGCGGCTGCATAAGAACGTCTCCTACCGGCCGAGCGAAGATCTTTTGCGCGGAGTTTCCGGAAACGCAGAAACGGTGGCGCGGCTCCATTCGATCATGCGGAATTACAGCGCGCAGATCATCGAATTCGTCGGAAGTTTTCTTTCGCCCTACAGCGGTAAGTGGAATTTGGATTTCGCGAGCTTTCGGCCGCTGGAAGAAGAAAATCGTGACCTGCCGCTGCACAAGCGCAACGACCTGCTACACATGGATGCCTTTCCCAGCCGGCCCACGCGGGGCGGGCGAATTCTGCGCGTGTTCACGAACTTGAATACCACGCGGCCGCGCGTGTGGACTACCACAGAGAGTTTCGAAGCGCTGGCGCGGCAATACGCGAAGCCCGCGGGACTGCAGCAAATCGCCGAGGACGATTCATTTGTGGGGCGCACAGTGCAGAATTTGGGCGCGAAGCTGGGTATCGGCACGATGAGCCGCACGCCGTACGACATGTTCATGCTGCGCTTCCACGATTATCTGAAGGAGAACGCCGAGTTCCAGGCGAACTGCCCGAAGATCCGTATGGAATTTCCGCCGCTCGCGACCTGGGTGGTTTTCACCGATGGCGTCGCGCACGCGGCGCTGAGCGGGCAATACGCCGTGGAGCAGACATTTTTGATTCCGCCGAAGGCGCTAGTCGCGCCAGAAGCAGCGCCGTTTCGCATCCTGGAAGGAATTGCCGGGCGGCCACTGGTTTCGTAAGTTCAGACTGAAATTCGCGGCCCCCGGAGCTACGGAGTCATTTTTCCTTTCGTGAGGTAATCCTGTGACGGCACACCGAAGGCATCAGCCACGCGATTGAAAAATGCGAATAGCGCGGTGATATAGACGGCCTCCGCGATTTGATCTTCCTTCCATCCGGCATCGCGCAATTTCTGCACGTCCGCGTGAGTGGTGCGCGCTGCGTCCTTCGTGACCAGCTCCACGTAAACCATCAGAGCGCGCTCCGCAGGCGTCAGGCCCGCTTCGTCGAGTTTGCCCGCCAGTATTGCTGCTACGCATTGATCGTCGGCTCCCTGAACACGCAGGAAGTAAGCGTGGCTGTCCAGTCAATACGGGCAGCGATTGAGGAAGGAGACGTAGCTGGCGATCATCTCCTTATGACGGCGAGTGAGATGCCCTTCCGAAAAGTGGACTTTATTGGAGAACTCCACCACCTGACGGAGAAAATCAGGCCGCGCACCGAAACATTTGATGATGCCGGGTACCTGCTGCCGTCCAGAGCCGGCGCGCCAGAAATCGTAAGCGGCGGCGACTTCGCCGGCGGCTTCCGCGTCTTCCGTGATGCGGATTTTCGTCAAGAATTTGTCCGCTGCAGAATCGGAATTTGTGGCAGCAGGGCCAGGCGATTTGCCCTTCTCATCGGTGGACATCGGAACCTCCCTCCGCCGCGCGACGCCTGCGAATCCAAGCGAGGATTTTCGGGCTCAAGATAAAAACCGGCCAGCCTGCCAGCACCACGGCGCAGCCGAGCACTGCTTCTTTTGGATTGCGTGTCGCGAGGAGAATTAACATTGTAACTTGGAGCGTCAGGAACGCGATAGGCGTGAAAGGATAGCCCGCCGTAAGAATTATTGTTTCCAGCTGCCGCGGTTTGCGCCGAATTACAAAAAGGCCCGCGACCGTGAGACCGAGGAAAAGCACCGCCACGAAAAAGAAATACGCGATGATCTGTTCGAAGGAACCCAGGACCACGAGAATCGAGGCGATAACACCCAGCGCTGTGATAGCGCGCGCCGGCGTGCCGAATCGTGGGTGGATGCTGGCCACGGATTTCAGAAACAGGCCGTCGCGAGCCATCGCGTAATACACGCGCGGCGCGGACATTATGAAAGCTGCCAGGCTGCCCAGCACGCATACGATAACGATCGCCGCAAAAACAATTCCACCAGCCGGGCCGAAGAGGACTTCGCCAGCCTGTGCGACGAAAGTGCCGTCAGATGCAACTTTTTCGATGGGCACCAGATAAATGAAGACGGCGCTGATGACGATGTACACGGCAGTGACGGCAATCACGCCAAGAGCCAGAGCGCGCGGCAGCGTGCGGCCAGGGTCGCGCACTTCTCCAGCAATTTTTGCGGCGTCCCACCAGCCACCAAAGCAGAAGAACGCGCCGACCAGTGCAGCACCCAAACCCGGCGCCAATGGCAACGCGCCGGAACGCTGCGGGACAAAAGGAACGAAATTCGACCAGGAGCCGAGGCGAAACACCAGCGCCCAGACGGTAAGAGTGGCAAGCACCGCAAATTTCAGCCATGTTATCCAGCGGAGAAAGCCCGCGCTAATTCGCGTGCTGAAAATGTTCAACAGGCAAATCACCCAGATGGCGGCGACGGCGGCGATTTTCACGATCACTGGCGGCCAGTGAAAAATATATGCGGCATACGCAGCGAATCCCACCGCAAACGCCGCAGTGAGTCCGGGATCGAGGACCAGTAAACTCATCCAACCATACAGAAACGCAGTGAGTGGACCAAAACTTTCGCGCAAGTAGACATACGCTCCGCCGGCGCTGGGGAAACGGCCGGCCAGTTCGCCGAAGCAGAGCGCTCCGCTCAGCGTCATGGCGCCGACGGCCAGCCAGACGATGAGCAGCCAGAAAGGAGACGCGAGAGACTTGGCCATGCCGGCGGGTGTGAGGAAGATGCCAACGGCAATGGCTTCGCCGGCAACGATTGCAGCGGCGGAACCCAGGCCGAGCTGGCGGCGGAGACCTTCGTGCGGTGGAGGAGCGCTTGCCGTGGCGGATGCCATTCGTCAGTGGACGAGAACCGCTCCTTGTGAATGCAGAATTTTCGCGTGCGAATCTTGTAAGCCCAACGCGCGTCGCGATTGCGTACGAATCACTTGATGCGCCTGATGCTGTGGCGCCAAATGATATCACTCCACGCGGCGGCGAGGACCCTGGATTGAAGCGTTGCGAGGTTATTGTTAATGCTGTGGAGTTGCAGTGGGTTTTGATTGGGTAGCGGCTGCTTCGCGCAGCTTCAGCAAACGATTCAAATTATTTTCCACCGCAAGATCCTGCGGATCCACGCGCAAGATTTGCCGATTCACCTGAATCGCTTCGTCCACTTGACCTCCCAGCTCGAAGGCCTGCGCCAGCGATTTCAAAGCTTGCAGAATCTGCGCGGCGTTCGCATTTTGTCCAGTGGCGCTGGAATCCGCGAGAATCAGTTCCAGGTAATGAGAGAAAGCAACGCTGGCCTCCGCGTAGCGCTGCGCGCCGAGGAACGCGTGGCCGGCTTCGTTCCAAAGCGCGGCGTCCTGCGGATGCGCAGGCAAGGCGAACGAATATTCCCGGCTGGCGTCGCCGTAGCGTTGCGCCTTGTTGTAAGCGCGCGCGAGCAGCAGATGCGCGGTGCTAAGTTCCGGATGATGAATCGCGATCTCTTGCAGTTTCGCCATCTCAGCGGGCGAGAGCGTGGAATTCTGCAGCAGATCGGGATGAGCTCGTTCGATCGCAGATAACTGCAGAAGCGGTTCCTGCTTGGCGCGCGCGATTTTAGCGCAGCCCACCAGAGCAATCGCCGCGATCGCAACGATCGCGCAAATACGCAACATCGGCGCCCGCGTCGTGCGAATGGGCATCACCAGGCCAAGCACCATGCCGGCGAGCAAGCCGCCAAGGTGCGCCGCGTTGAATGAGTGAGAATGCAGCCAGTCCGGTAGAAATCCCAGCACGATAAAGAATGCCAGAAGAATAACGATAGACCAGCGCCGGACGATCGTGGGGGATGGCACACGCTCCAGGCAATACGCGCCCCACAATGCGCCCACCAGACCGAACGCCACACCGCTCGCTCCGTATCCGTAGGCGTTGGGCGAAAGCGCCACCAATTGCGACATGCTTCCGGCAATTCCGGTGAGAAACCAAAGCGCAAGATATCCCGCGCGCTGAAAAACCGTCTCAGCGATAAATCCGAAAAGCAGCAAGAACGAAAGATTGGAAATCAGATGATACAGATCACCATGCACGAAAATCGCGCTGGCCAATCGCCACCACTGGCCCGCGAAAACGGCTTCGCCTTTCATGCCGATGGCAAGCAGTACGGGATCCATCGGATGTTTAGGGATGGAACCATCCGCAAGCACTTGCAAGCAGTACGTGGCGACAATCGCGGCAGCGAGAAAAAAAGTCAGCCAGGGGACGCGCAAACGCAACTCGCGCGATCTGCTCCAGAGCCCGCCTGATCGCGGGGAGGCAGTAGTATCGGAGCGAACCTCCGCGACGCTTTCCGGGCGAGTATCAGTGGAAGGCGCAGAAGATTCCGGTGGCTTCGTGGGCAGCTGAGTTAACGGCACTAACGGTCTCTTGTCTAGAGAGGGTGAGATGCCTACTCAGCCAGCTTAGGGTTCAGGTTTCAGCAAGTCAAAGACGACGCGGGGAGGCCGTGCTCTAGTTTGCAACGAAGAAAAAGCGTTACATGCGAAGGATTAATCGCGAAGGGGCGTTGCAGGGCACGGCACAGCTGCAGCGGGTCCGCGACCTGCCGTATACGCACGCTGCATTGCGCGCACAACTAAACTGGTTATTTGCCGGCCGCGAATTCAGCCGGATCTTCGCCGAAGCCGCCGGGGCCGCGCGGCGATAAACTGCGGCGCCGCGTTTCGATGCCGAGCCGCTTGATCTTCTGATTCAACGTGGAAAGCGGCACCTGGAAACGTTCGGACGCTTCCGTCTGATTCCAGTTGGTGCGTTCGAGCATGTCCACGATGATGCGGCGCTCCACTTCCTCCAAAATTTCAAACAGCGATGGAGCCGTGCCGGGCGCACCCACCTGTCCGGGAAGCGGCGGCAAAAATTCCGCAAGCTGCAGACGAACTCCACGAACGATTTCGCGCGTGCGCACGCTTTCCGGAAGAATTTCGGCGTCCATGGATTCCGATGTGGAGAGGACGACGGCGCGCTCGACAACATTTTCAAGCTCGCGCACGTTCCCCGGCCAATCGTAATCCATCAACAGTTTCATCGCGCCGTGCGTGAAAAGGCGCGGCGGCTTGCCGTTGTCCGTGCAGAACTGGCCGAGGAAGCGGTCGATGAGCAGCGGAATATCTTCCTTGCGATCGCGCAGCGGCGGCAGGTGCAGAGAGATTACGTTCAAGCGATGGAATAAATCCTCGCGAAAACGCCCTTCGCGAACGAGCTTACCCAGATCCTCGTTGGATGCGGCCAGGATGCGCACGTCAACCTTGATGGTTTCCGTGCCGCCCAAGCGCATGAACTCGCGCTCCTGAATCACGCGCAGCAACTTGGCCTGCGTTTCAGGACCGATGGTGGAAATTTCGTCGAAGAAAATCGTCCCCTGGTCCGCGACTTCGAAAAGTCCTTTTTTCGAAGCGACCGCGCTGGTGAACGCACCCTTCACGTGCCCAAAAAGTTGCGATTCGAGCAAGTCCACCGGAATCGAACCAGTATTGATGGGGATGAACGCTTTGTCCGCTCGCGTGGAAGCCGAATGAATGGCTTTAGCGATGACTTCTTTTCCGGTGCCGCTCTCGCCGGAGATCAGCACGGTGGAGCGGGACGGCGCGACTTGCGTGACCAGGTCAAACACGGCCTGCATCTTGTCGCTCTTGCCGACAATGTTCGGGAAATTGTAGCGCTGCTTCAGCGCGCGCTTCAGCTGCACGTTTTCATCGCGCAGGCGGCGGCCCTCGATCGCCAGCGAAATCTGCGCGATCAATTCGTCGTTGGACCACGGCTTGGTGATGAAATCCTGCGCGCCGCCCTTGAAGGCCGCGCGCGCCATATCAATCGAGCCGAACGCGGTAATCAGGATGACGGAAAGTTGCGGATCGCGGCGGCGGATTTCGCGCAGCAATTCCAGGCCGTTGCGATCGGGCAGGCTCACGTCCAGCAGCATCAGATCGAAGGGTTGATCTTCGAGCTTCTGCAGGCCGGCCTCGCCTGTCTCTGCGAGAGTGACTTGAAAACTTTCGGAGGTGAGAAGCGCTTCGAGCCCTTCCCTGATTTCTATTTCGTCATCAACTACGAGAATCGAACCTCTAGGCATGGACGGCTTTCCTGGCTACGGGAAACTCCAGGCGGAACGAAGTGCCCTTGCCCGGAGTTGAGCGTACGTCGACTTTGCCGGCGTGCTCTTTGATGATGCCGTAGCTCACCGAAAGACCCAGCCCGGTGCCCCGTCCGGTGGCCTTGGTTGTAAAGAATGGATCGAAGATACGATGGAGATGCTCGGGCGGAATGCCCGAGCCGGTGTCAGTGACTTCTATTTCCACGGAGCCATTTTGCGCCGCCGTGCGGACTTCCAACATTCCGCCCTGCGGCATGGCGTCGCGCGCGTTCATGAACAGATTCAGGAAAACCTGCTGCAGGCGAGTGATGGAACCCAGCACCGGCGGCAGTTGTTCGTTGTAATTCTTTACGACGTTGACCTGCGCAGTCTTGAACGGATGCTGCACAAGTGTGAGCGTTTCCTCGAGCACATTGTTGATATCTACTTCGATGAATTCAGCGGCGCCGGTGCGCGAGAAATTCAGAAGATTATTGACGATCTCACTCGCGCGGAAAGTTTGTTTGACGATGCGCTCGATGGTTTTCTGGCGCGGATCGTCCGCGGGAATCTGCTTGGCGAGCATTTGAATGTAATTGGAAATCACCGCGAGCGGAGTATTCACTTCGTGCGCCACGCCGGCAGCCAGCAGTCCGAGCGACGTAAGCTTTTCGGTCTGCACCATCTGGTCTTCCAGACGAACGCGCTGCGTGATGTCGTCCAGCAGAATCAGGCGCCCCAGGCGCGCGCCATTTTTGCCCACCAGAGGCGCGATGGACGCGTTGATCACCAGGTGACGACCGGCGCGCGTATTCAGCCGGAATTTGTAGATGCCGGAAACGTGATCGCTCGCCGCGCGCGAAGTGATTTCGGCCACCAGATCCTGTGGCAACACTTCCGGCAGCCGGCGCTGCAGCGCTTCGGCGCGCGGAATGGCCAGCAAATCCTCCAGCTGCGGATTCCAGGATTCGATGCGGTCTTCAAGGTCCACGGTAACGACGCCGATGTTGAGCGACTCCACAATATTTTCGCTGAAGTCTTTCAGGCGCTCGATCTGCATCGCTTTCTGTTCCAGGGAATGATAGAGACCCGCGTTTTCGATCGCGATGGCTACGTATCCGGCAATGGTGAAGAGCAGCTCGAGGTCGTCGCTGGAGAGGTAATCGCCGTCCACTGTCTTGCCAAGGCCCAGAATCGCGACGGTGCGCTCGCGGAAGCGACAAGGAATGAAATAATTCAGATCGAGCTCTTCCAGAGTGCGGCGCACGGATTCGGATTCGTGAATCGCGGTGCGCGCCGATTCAAAGAACAAGCAGCCACGCTCGAAGGCCGGGCGAGCAGGGTCCAGGAACGTCAAGTCCAGCGGGCCTTCAGGACGCAAGCCCATGGAGCGCGAAAGCACGAACTGCCCGGGCGACGCGGGATCTTCGAGGAAAACGGCAAGGCGATCAACCAGCAGAGTCTGCGAAACGCGATCGAGCACGGAGCCGACCAGCGGTTCCAGGCGCACTTCGTTGGTGAGCGCTCGGCCGAATTCGATCAACGTGCGGCGGTAATCCAGCCGATCGCGGTAGAAGAAACGGTCCAGGCGCGTCTGCACCCACTCGCGCAAGGGCTCGATCAAAAACGCGGCGACGACGATCGCAATGATGCCGCCCGCGGGCCCGGTGGAAAGACCCGGGCGGTGAAACAGCTCGCCGATCACTGCGATCAACGCAAAATAAATGCCTACGACCGCGGCAGTCGCAAAAGTGTAAGACAAGCCGCGCTTGAAAATGATGTCCACATCCATTAAGCGGTAGCGAATGATCGCGTAGCCGAAGCACAAAGGGATAAATGCCAGCGAGTAAACCGAGATCTTCATCCACGGCGCGGGGACCAGACCGAAAGCGTAGGGCACGATGTAGAAGAAGACGAACGGCAAACTCCCGGCAAAAGCTCCGGCCGTGACCCACTTCAATTGCTGGCGCAGCACTCCGCTGGGAGCGCGACGAAAACTGAAATAGAAAATGAACGCGGCGAGGACAAAGTAAATCCCCAGATTTACTTGCTCGACCTTGTCGAGCCAGTAGCGCGTGCCGAACGATGGCAGGAAATCCAGCGTGCCGGTAGCGATGAAGATGTGCAGCGCCAAGAGAGCGGCGGGAACGCTATAGACCGCTGCCAGCTTCGGCCACAGCGTGCCGCGGCGTTCCGGGAACACCAACGCGAAATGGACCAGCATGGCGGGCTGCAGCAGCACCGCCACCACGCTGCCCCAATAAATAATCCAGTCGAAGGAATTCAGCTTCCCGCTGTAATGGAAGCTGTACAGCACAAATGAGACCAGGCAAAAAATGTAGAAATGCACTGCGCGCGGCGCGTTCCAGCGGCGCACAAAAATGAACAGGCCGATGAAGAGGTAAAGCAGCCCAAGGACCCGCAAATAATTTTCAATCGAAGATGGATTTTCCTGCGGCGCGGTCACCAGCGGCGTTTCAAATGTGCGGCCATCGCGCCGCAATTCATAACGGATCTCCGTCCAGGGACCCACATGGAACAGGACGCGTGTGACGTCAACAGCGCGGTGAATCGTATTGCCGCGTACGGCCTCGACAATGTCGCCGCGGCGGATGCCGGCTTTGGCGCCGGGCGAATCGGCCACAACGTGCCAGGCGGAGACCCCCTGAGCGGAGTCCATCCACGTAACCCCGTCATCGGGAAGAACGTACAGGGAGCGCTGCTGGAAGTTCAGAATGGCGAAAACAATGGCTGCCAATGTGAGTAGCGCCAAGAGCACCGCGCCAAGCCGCATTCGCAGACTATCGTTCATCCGAGTACACCAATATCCTTGAGGGAATATGGTAGCACGTCAACTTCCAGCGAATCACAGATTCCGAATTATGTAACAGCCTTATTATGATTGTGTTACAGAAGGTGTCGGAACTGAGAAAGGCTCGCATCCCATTTGTGGAAGGTAGCTTCCCGATTACAATATAGGGCTGGATACCTAAAACTGGAAGCTCAAGCCGCCCCGGAAGAACCGATACGTCGGTACGAGGACGACCTGGCCATCATTCGTGGCAAGCGTGACGTAACCCTGAGCGAGCAGGTTGCCGCAATCCGCCAGGATCTCAGCATGTCCCGGAATGAACCCGGGCAGGCGCTGGCGAATCTCCACGCTCAAGTACGGGTCAATGTGGTATGTGTTCTGGCCGTAGGCGTCCTGCTGGGAAACGGCAGGGCCGCTGATCCATTTGTAGCTGGAGATGATTCTGGTGCCGCTGCGCGGGATGGTAGCGGCAAAGCGCGTGGCCGCACTCGAGCGATATTGCGTGGAAAGCTGATTTCGTATGGCGCCCTCGGCCGGATTTTCGTTCGGTGCCAGAGCTCCGGCGTAGGAGTAAATGATGGTCATGTCCAAATTGCCGGAAATCTTCTGCTGATAAACGATCCGCGCGCCCAGGGAATTCATGGCGCCCGCATCGTAGGCAAAAACATCTGAAAAATAATCAGGCAAGAAATCCGGGCCGGAGTAATTGCCGTGGCCGAAGACGGCCGTGTTATTCGAGTGGTCGTTAAACACGGCGGCGGTCACGCTGGATTTCTTGTTCAGGTCGTGCTCCACCGCAATTTCCGCGTGGAGATCGTCTTCCAGCACCGGACGCCCGGCGCGGAGCAGCAAAGTGGGAAACGAATCCAGTTGATTGATGGTGGATTGCAGACTCTCTGGAGCGCCGGATGGATCCTGCCAGGTATTGGTTGTAACCAGCGCGGAAGTCTGCCACGTGGGAGAAATCCGCACAGCCACTTCCGCGCGAGGACGGACCGATGTGGTGGTTGACTGCAACCCAGCCATCAGAAAATCGCTGCCGTAGCGAATGCTGACCCGATCGCCCAACTGAAACGCAGAATCGTGAGAGATGCGCAAGCCGTGGAACGAAGGGCCATCCGCGCCCAGCTGGGATTCGCGGATCAAGACAGTGGTCACCGGCCCCGCGGTCAAATCGCCGGAAGGCAGCCACTGCGCCACAAATCCTGTGGATTCGGAACCCGCGTCATAGCTCAGCTGGCCGGCCATCAGCAAATTGCCGAGTCCGCCGATTCCATAGTCGTACGCAAAAGCAGTGCCGGGTGTATCCGCCAGATTGGAAACGGAACCCGGATGATCGGAACCAGAGGTCAATTCAAAGCGCGCACGCGCTGACTGGTCCTGCGGCCTTTCAAAGGGATTGGCGCGCGCACCCAACACTACGTCGCCATCTTGCCAGCGCAAAACGGGGCGCGTCGCAGCGGATGTTCGCAGCACCCAGCTCCAATCGTCGGCGGCGACTTGCTGATCGGGCTGGCGGCGCAATTTTTCCAGTGAACTGAAGACGGAACCGAGAACGATTTCCAGCAGCGTAGTGTGCTCGTCGCGCACCTGTATGTCCTGCTCCACCGCCGGTAGGAATCCCGCTAGAGTCACTTTGACCGAATAAATGCCGGCCGGCAGCGTGGCGCTGGAAAAACGGCCGCGATCATTGGTTAGCAGCTGAAACACCATGCTGTTCAGCAGCTGGTCAGAGGTAATCATGACCGTGGCGCCCATCTGCGGAGTTCCGCTTGCGTCCACCACCACTCCCGTAATCTTTCCGGAAGCCGGCGCGGCAGTGGCCGGCGCGGCGATCACACACCAGGAGAGGCATAGGATCATGCCCAAACCCATGGCGCGGATCATCCTAAAATTCATAAAGCTCACTTCGCCTGTGGCGCTGGCGAACCGGTTGGCCGGACCGTAAATTCCGTTGCCGGCGTGATCGTTTTCTTGGTCACATTGTCGGTTACAGCCACTTCCAGCTTGTACTTGCCCGGTTTCAGCGAACCCAGCGTGATGATATTTTCCAGCGTCATTTCCTCGCCGTGCAGAGGCAGCTTGTCCCCACCCAGGTCGTATTTCAGTACCGGGTCGTTTGCTTTGTCCATCGTGACGCGGTATTCCACCGTGGCGTCGGCCTTATGAGTCTTGTCGTCCACCTTGAGGTTATAGATTTGAAGGAAGACGCCCATTTCATCGGCGGCGGTGAACGAGGCGTCAATGCGCGGGCGCACTTTCACATCGCCCAGGACGAACTGCCCCAAGCCGATATCGTGCGCGGAAACGCGCTTGATCTCATCCGCGAGGATCAAAGTGCTGGAGGAAAGGCTGTCATCCTCGAAGCGCGGCACCGCCAGGCGGGTGTTCACGACGCCTACGTTCCCGTTGTTGACGTCCTTCAGAACGATGTCCAGCCGGTAGAGTCCAGGACTCAGTGGAATCGCCTTTTGATAGATGGACGCGGTGGCCATGGATTGTTGCAACAAAGAAGAAGGCACGTCGCGGCGCACATTGTCTTCAAAAGTGTTCACGATCCGGCCGCTCAAGCTCGTCACGCGGCAGAATAAATTCACGGATGCAGACTCGACGCCGTTCTTCTGCTGAAAGCTCAGTTGACGCGTCGGAATTTGAATAGTGATGGGGACGAGCACCGTTTCCGAAGTGATGCGCAGGAAGTCGGTGCGATATTGGAATTTCACCTGATCACGAACCAGGCGCGAGGAGACCACTGCTTCGAGGTCCTTGAACTTTACAGGCGGCGGTTGCTGAATCTTCGAATACAGTTCCAACCGCGAAAATTCCTGCATCGTTTCCGGCCGCATGCCGCCCATCGGCTGAGCCATGTGCGAGCCGTCTGTATTATTGAAGCGGGCAGTCTTGCTCGATAGTCCCATGGATTCCATTTGGGTGAGCCCGGCGCCCGGAACGTAAAGCAACGCGTCCTTTTCGCTGGGGTCCATCGTGAGCTTGTACTCGCCCGTCATGGTGGGGTCTACGAATTCAATTTCAACGTTTTCCCCGATTCCTTCCAGATAGCGATAACGCCAATCTTCGAACGGATAGGTAGAAGTTTCTCCGCCGCCCTCATTCGCCGGGCGGTCATAACTTCCCCCCGCCGGATGCGATTGAACCTCATCCGCAGGACCCCACATGATGTAGATTCTGCCGCGGTCGGTTTTCCATCCGGGAATCCCGGAAGAAAAGTGCTCGTTCGTGTAGGCAATGCGGCGATAGTGCTCTTCTTTGAAAGTGTTTTCTGCGGAATCCGGATCGGGATTGCGGCGCTGCCAGAAAGCTTCGATGAATTGCTCGCGCTCTTCGTTCGTTGAAAGATGAAGAAACGAGCTACGCTCTTCCGGAGAGATGATGTAAACCACGTCCTCGTTCAGCCATTTCTTATATTGGGAATCCAGTTCGTTGAATAGGTCTTTCTCTCGTTTGGAGCGCGCCTTGGCGGCTTGCTTCTGGGCTTTTTTGTCGTTTGGATCAGGCTGTTGAGTAGGAGCTTCGCCTTGCGCGGTAACCCTCGGCACATACACCACTGCACAAGCTAAAATGCCGAAAAGAAACACTTTGACCGTAGAACGCATAATTATGCCTTTGCCCCGAGGCAGAAAATTCTAACCTGTCCAATGGTACAGGTCAATGCCGGAATCCCCTAACTGCCCTTGAACCATTGGAATCCGACTATCGGTCCCGGGTTGCCTCGCCCCGCTCATACATAAGCGCGGCCTACGCAACATCGGAGGGAGGCTGGGATTGCCGGACGCCTAGGGTCGACCCGCCGGTCATCCCGAATCGGGAATCCATCTCCGCCGCCACACACATAGGCGGGTCCCTCAGACCGTGAGCCGCCCTACTCAGTTCCCCAACCGAGTTGCCCTATTCTCTTGCGAAGCGAATAGCTCTACAATGGGATGGCAACCAGTGGGATTCACCTGCTCCACGCGTGCGCATCAGTGTGCTCGCGGTGGACTTCAGGGTCTGGAGGACGTGTAACGCGGACACCAGATCTCCGAAATGTCATATTCGCGCCTGTCTTTCTGCAAACAGGAGCGTCTAACTCTAACCGAGAAACATTTCGTGTCCCCGGAACGTATTTAATTCATGGAAATGCTGTCGCCTCATGGGGCGAGTCCAAGGGTAAAGCAATGAAAACGTGGCAGAAGGCAGCGATCGGTGCGGGTGTAGTCGTGGTCCTGGGCGGTATCGCCTGGTTCAGCGCCTACCAGGTGAATAAAGGCGTTGTGGCGGTCCAGACCGGGAAGGTACTAAGGGCCGACCTGACCTCAGTCGTCACCGCTTCCGGCGAGATCCGCCCGAAGAACTACACCAACGTCCTGGGCGAAGGCATCGGAAAGATTACTGAAATCGTGGTGAAAGAAGGCGACCACGTGAAAAAGGGCGACATCCTGCTCAGGCTGGAGAACATCCAGCCCGGCGCTGACGTACAGGCCCAGCAGGCGGCGATTGACTCAACCGAAGCCTCCGTCCGCGCCGCGGCCGCCAGCTACGATTCGGCAGTAGCCACGCTCGCTCAACGCCAGGCGGATCTGGAAAAGGCCAAATTCGACTGGGAGCGCGCGCAGCAACTCTATAAAGAACAGCTGATCGCCAAATCGGATTACGACGCGAGCAAGGCCACCTACGACGCCGCTGCCGCAGGTCTGAACGCTGTGAAGGCGCAAGTGGAGCAAAGCCGCGCCGGCCGCGAGCAATCGCGCTACAACCTGGATCAGGCCAGCGCCATACTGAAGCACACCAAGGACGTATTGCGGAAAACCACCTACGTTGCTCCGATTGACGGAATCGTCAGTTACATCGCGGTGCGCGTCGGAGAAAACGTAGTGCCCGGGATTCAGAACGCCGAAGGCAGTTTCCTGATGACCATCTCGGACATGAGCGTAGTTACCTCCGAAGTGAAAGTCGACGAAACCGATATCACCAATGTGCGCCAGGGAAATCCTGCCGACGTTTCGATTGATGCGATTCCTGGAAAAGTCTTCAAGGGCCACGTGACCCAGGTGGGTGAACTGGCTATTCTGCGCTCATCCGGGCAAGCCGCCACCACGCAGGCCACCGCGAACACGCAGGAAGCGCGCGATTTCAAAGTGGTAGTCACCATTGATAATCCGCCGGCCGATCTGCGACCGGGACTTTCGGCCAGCGCGAAAATTCAGACGGAACAGAAAAAAGGCATCCTGACGATTCCGATTCAGGCGCTGGCGGTGCGCACACAGAAAGATTTGGAAGAAGCGCAAAAGGCGCAGGGTGGCAACGTCACCCTCGCGGCGTCGAAGCCGGCTGCTTCGCCCGACGCGCAACAAAAAGTGGATGTGCAGGGCGTCTTTGTGATCCGCGGCAAGAAGGCGGAGTTCGTCCCGGTACAAACCGGAATCACCGGCGTCACGGACATCGAAATCACCAGCGGCCTGAAAGAAGGCGACGAAATCGTCATCGGCAATTACAAAGCGCTGCGCACGCTGCGGCCTGGCGCCGCCGTGAAGGTGGATAACTCCACGCCGAAGCGGGAAGAGTCCGCCACGTAAGTAACAGAAAGTCAGGAGCGCGCGCCCATGGCAGTGGAAGAAATCGCCCCGTCGCAAAGTTTCCGGCAGGACCTCGTGGACACGGGCATCGTGATCCAGACCGAGGAACTCTGGAAGACCTATGAAATGGGCGCGGAGCAACTGCACGCGCTGCGCGGCGTCACCATCGAGATCCACAAAGGCGAGTACGTTGCCATCATGGGTCCTTCCGGCTCCGGAAAATCCACGCTGATGAATTTGATCGGCTGCCTCGATACTCCCACGAAGGGCAGTTACTGGTTGGCCGGCCGCTTGGTCAGTCAGCTGGACGACGACGAGCTGGCCTACATCCGCAACAAAGAAATCGGCTTCGTATTTCAGACGTTCAATCTGCTGCCCCGCGCCACCGCGCTGCACAATGTGGAATTGCCAATGATTTACAATGGCACCGCTTCGGAAGAGCGCCTGGAACGCGCAAAAAAGGCGTTAAAACAGGTGGATCTGGCCGAGCGCATGATGCATAAGCCCAACGAGCTATCCGGTGGCCAGCGTCAGCGTGTGGCCATTGCGCGCGCCCTGGTGAATAATCCTTCCATCCTGCTGGCCGACGAGCCCACCGGAAATCTTGATTCGCAGACGGGCGAAGAAATCATGGCGCTGTTTGCCCGCCTGCACCAGCAGGGCAACACCATCATCCTCGTAACCCACGAATCAGATATCGCAGCGCACGCGCATCGCGTGATCCGCCTGCGCGACGGCAAAGTCGAGCGCGACGAACGGACCCGCTAGTTTAGTTAACCCGAAGAAGGTCGACTTCGGATGCCCTACTCCCGCTCGAAGAAGTCCCCAGAAAAGATCAAACGCCGCAAGGACGCCGGCACCGTAATTCCTGCTTGCCCTCTTCCAAGCATGCTCTCCCAAGTCCTCGTCGCATTCACAATCGAGTTCGATAATGAGTTCGAGCGGCAAATGCCGCATCGGACTTCGAACTATGGCTCGACGAGCAGCGCACGCCACGCTCCCTGGCTGGTTTCGCTAGTGATGTGGTCGAATTGCATGAAGTTCGTCGGAGAAGCGGGGGTGACCGTCGGCGAATTGGAGGGGCTCGCTCGCACCGCGACGAACTTGAACGGCATGCTGCGATGGGGATACATCGTGGTCGCGCCCGACCCAGCCGACAGCCGGCCAAAGCCACCCCTAACCGACTGGGTGATTCGCGCCACCCCTGCGGGACGGCAGGCCCGGCAAATCTGGCGCCCGCTGTTCGACATTATCGAGAAACGCTGGCAGGCGCGCTTTGGCAAAAATGCCATCGACCAGCTTCGCGAATCCCTTTGGACGCTGATCAGCCGGATTCAAGTTGAACTGCCCGATTGTCTTCCGATACTGCGGTACGGACTCTTCAGCGAATCGCCACATCCCAAGAGGCACGTGCCGGCTGAACGCGCGCGTGACGATGGCTCCAGTCTTTCATTGCTGACGCTCCTTTCCCGCGCGCTGCTGGCGTTCACCATCGAGTTCGAGCGCGAGTGGGAATTGTCGCTCGCGATAAGTTCGAACGTCTTGCGGGTTCTTGATGAGAAGGGCGTACCACTCCGTGGCCTTCCGTTGCTCACGGGTGTCTCGAAGGAGGCGGTCAGCATGGCACTTGGCTTCCTCAAGGAGCGCAAGTACGTGACGTTTGCGGCGGATCCAAATGTCGGTCGAACGAAGTTGGTGCGGATCACCGCGAAGGGACGAGAGGCTCAGGTTGCATATGTGCAGCGGCTTGGAGCCATCGAAGAACAATGGCACGCACGCTTTGGCGAGGACACCATTCGTGGGCTGCGGAATTCGCTCCAGCCGCTGGTCGGTGAGACCGACGCAAATCAGTCGCCCCTGTTTCGCGGGATCGAGCCTGATCCGGAAGGGTGGCGGGCCAACGTTCAAAGGCCGAACACGCTGCCGCACCATCCCATGGTGTTGCACCGAGGCGGATTCCCTGATGGCAGTTAAGCGGGAAAATGTGTCGCTGTAGCGGTAGCACTCGTCCCTTAGCCAATCGTCCCGTGATCAATTGGAGAATAAGTTGCGAGCGAGGAATAGCACGTTCGCAGGCCGTTCTGCCAGCCGCCGCATGAACCATGGGAACCAGTACGTTCCGTAGGAAATCAGCACCGCGCAGCGATATCCGGCTTGCACCAGACGCAACTGCTCCGCGCGCTGAATTCCGTACAACATCTGAAACTCAAGCAAATTTTTCGGCACGCCTTGATCTGCTGCCCACGCAATTATCTTGGCGATCAGTGCGCGATCGTGCGTGGCGACGGCCACGCGTACCCGAGCACGCCGCGCTTCCGGACTGAGCAAGCGCTGCGCGAGATGCAGAAAGTTCTCGTCCACATCTTTCTTTTTCGGATAGGCAATCTCCGCCGGCTCGTTGTACGCGCCCTTCACCAGGCGAATCGCGGCGCCCTCCGGTATCAACGTGTCGAGATCTTTTTCGGTGCGGTACAGATAGGCCTGCAGGCATATCCCGACGTTGGAGTACGCCTTGCGCGCGCGCCGATAGAGTTCCAGGGAGACGTCCACGTACGGACTTCCCTCCATGTCAATCCATAGAATTTTGTCGGCCGGAGTATTTTGAATCAGCGTTGCCAGATTTTCGTAGCAGACATTGGAATCCAGGTCGAGGCCGAGCTGCGTAAGCTTCACCGTAATTTCGGCGGGAATGCTGGCGGCGCGGATGCGATCGTTGAGTTCGAGAAAACCGCGCGTCACCTCCGCGGCTTCGGCGCGGTCGGCGATGTTTTCACCTAGATGCGATAGCACGGACTGGATTCCATTCGCGGCAAGCGCGCGCGCAGCGGTGACGGCGTCCTGCACGTCCTCACCCGGCAGAAAACGAGCGGCAGCGCGCCGGATGAATCCGAAACGCGGCGCGTGCTCGCGCATCCACTGATTTTGCGAAGCCCCCAGAATTGCGCGACGCATAGGATTCATGAGTGGCTCATCGTGTACTCGTCGGTGGCCTCTGGCCTGTTGTACTTCGATGGATGATCACTGCGGAGAAGAGAGCGCTTTGACCAACCGGTAGTAGAAATCCACGCCATCGTAAAAGGAAGCCACACGGATGCGCTCGTCGCGCCCGTGCGAACGATCGTCGTCCACATCCATGAATAATCCGGGAAGCCCGTACGTCGGCAGCCCGGCCGCGCGCGAAATCGCTCCGTCGCTGGCGCCCGCGTCCATCACCGGAACGATCGGCACGCCCGGCCACATTTCGTTTGCCACTTTTTTCAGCGCGGCCATCAGGTCAGGGCGCAGCGGCGACGGCGGATTGGGAATTCCGCTGGAAGCGAGACCCGCCGCGTGCGCCACCACGATGCGCGGATCGTCCAGCACTTTCACCAGCGTGGCTTCGATTTCGTCCCCCGAATGGCCCGGCAGAATGCGGCAATTCACATTGGCATGCGCCATTCCCGGCAAGGCATTGTTGGCGTGGCCGCCATCCAGGCGCGTGGCGACGCAGGTGGTGCGTATCCGCGAGTTGTAATAGGGAATAGCGGAAAGCCGCGCCAGTGCCGCAGGATCGGGCGGCGTCTTCAGAATGCCTTTCATGTCCGCGCCGGTCTGGCCGCCCACGATATCGGCCTCGCGCGCGAAATATTCGCGGGTCACCTCATTGAGTTCGAATGGAAATTGATATTTTTCCAGCCGCGTGAGTCCCGCGGCGAGCTGGTAGATCGCATTTTCGGCAGTGGGCAGCGAGCTGTGCCCGCCGGGATTCGTAACCGTCAGATCAAAATCCTGATACAGCTTTTCGCTCGCTTGAATTCCTATGAGCAGACGTTTTCCGTTCTCCAGCTCGAAGTCGCCCGCGTCCGGATTGATTATGTATTCGGCTTCAATCAGCTCGCGATGATTCTTGATGAGCCATGCGACGCCGTTCGATGCTCCGCCCTCTTCATCGGCGGTAAGCGCGAGGATCAAGTCGCGATCAGGTTTGTAATTTTCCTGCTTCAGGCGAATAAACGTGGTCACCAGAAATGCGTCGCCATCCTTTATGTCTCCCGTGCCGCGGCCGTAAAAGTATCCGTCCTTCTCGATCAGCTGGAACGGATCCATGGACCAGTCTGCGCGGCGCGCTTCCACCACGTCCAGATGGCAGATGAATAGAATGGGTTTCTTGGCGCCAGTGCCGTGAATCCGCGCCACCATATTGCCTTTGCGGTCGTTCGGCCCCAGCACCTGCACGTCGCTCGCGGGAAAACCCGCATCAAGCAAGCGCTTGGCCATGGCCTGGGCCGCAATCGTGGTGCTGCCAACCGAATCCGTTGTATTGATTTCAACCAGCTGCTTGAAAATGTCGCGCGCGAGCTGCTTAGTGGCGTCGTTCAGTTGAGCGCGGAGTGCGCCCGATGTCAGTAGGGCAATGATCAATGAAATAGTTGCGATGCAACGCTTCATCCACAACTCCAGTAGAGGAGAGTAAATTTCAAGCAGCTGAGACTAACACAGGAACGGAAAAGGCTAAGATCGCGCGGATGCGATTGTTTTGCTTAGGCAAATATGAGGCGGACCTTGGGCATTGGAATCGGTCGTCGCAGCTCCTTTGCGATGTCAATCCACTGGCGAATCACAACCTCCACGTTGGCAAGCGCAGCTATGTTAGTTTTGCCGTCCGCCGCGCAGCCCGGAAGCTCAGGAACTTGCGCGATGAAGGCTTGATCTTCGTCGCTCCAGTAGATAATGACCTCATATTTAAGCATCGATTTCTCCGCTCAGGCGAACACGTGGCCGTGCACCAAGTCTAACTCAATTCTACGGGGCCTCGCTTAGAAAGGAGCCGGAGAAAAGGGCGTGTCTTTCGCAGATTCGAGACAGGCAATGGCGAAGCGATATAGCTCCAGCTTGGTGATGTCGCTCACCGGGCCGGGGTCGAAAATTTGGCTGAAGGCGGCGTGCACCACGTGTGCCTTGTCTTCCGGCAATAATCCGAGAAACTCGCCGAAACGATTCTTGGCTTTGGAATACTCGGCGGATTCTTCGGCATTCAGCGGTCGGTTTCCGGTAATCCTTTGTTCGTACCGCTGGTAGAACTCATAGCGAAATTGTTTTTCATAGAGCGCGGCGTACGCAGCTTCCTGCGTTCCGGGCCGTTTATCCGTTGCGGCCAGCGCCTTTGCGGTGAAATCATCCAGCGCCTTTTGAAAGTCGCGGAAGTTTCCAATCGCGCCCATCAACGGTCCTCTCCCGGCCTTGCCCAGCGTCGAAGCCAATTGATTGGTGCGCGCGTCGTAGCATTTGCCGTAAACATTGATCGCCCGAACGGCTGGCGGCGCGGCCGTACCGTTTGCCTTAGCGGCTTTCTCCTCGAAGTGTGCGACCCACGCGGTGGAACTCATCTGCAGAATCTGCGCGCAGGTAAGCCCCAGCCGGTCGGGATCAGCAGCTTTGCTAGCAGCAGGTTTGGCTTGCGGGAAGCAGACGGGTGCAAGGCCGGCAGCAATTAATAGCGATAAGAAAATCTTCATCCTATGGAGTCCTTCGGCATTCTAGTACGGATAGTCGCACACGTCATTCGTTGCCGTGAGTCAACGAGCAACCGAATCGCGGGAATTCGTTTGGCTACAGTTTCGGTTCGGTCAACACTGCCTTCACGAGCAGCGTGGTAACGTCCGTGCCTGCGTCATGCACCATCGCAATCTCAACCAACTTCGCGCCCCGCGCGTACTTGAAGACAAATCGCAACTTCGCGCGGCCACCCTCACAGCCTGCGCGAAGCTCTGCAAATTTTCCTGCAAATTCCTTCACCGAAGCGCAAGGTGCCACGTCGCGAAAAAAGTGTTTACCGATTACTTGTTTCGCCGCGAGGCCCGACAGTGCCGATTCTCCGCGACTATATCCGGTGATAACTCCGTCGCCCGTAAGTTGAATCGCTCCGAACGGCAGAGCGTCCAGCAAGTCTGCGTCAACTCCCGAAAGATCCTCCACCGGTTGTCCGGCAGCGCCCGCCAAACAAGCCAGACAGATGCCATGCGAGAGGGGCGAATTCAAGTTTCCGCGCCGCATCTCCGCAGTGCACCACGCACACACGACGGGTCCTGACTTTCCAGCAGATTCCATGGCTGTGAAATCGTATCACTCTCGTCGAATCTAACGATGTAGTAAGTACAACTCACCACGTTCCAGCATTGAACCCGACGCATAAATATCGAAGACTTTCGAAACCGCAAATTACGCGGAGGAGGCATAGCGCACCTCGTAGAGATCGAGCTCCTGCTCGAGGCGCCTCAACACTTCATCATTGATCTTATTGTGATTGCGCATATTCAGCAGCGCCGCGCGCTGCAGGGCGCGGATGTTCTTGGTGAGCTCGCGATAACGCACGTAATCCGCCGGCGTGTAGCCCGTCTCGACGGAGCGCTCGCCCGGCAGCAAGTTCAGGTGATGTTTTTGAATGCGGATCAAATCATCGTAGACCGGTGCATAGGCATGGTCGTCAATATCACGCGCTTGTTCCAGGTAGGCGAGCGCAGCCTCAATCATCGCGTAACGCGCCCGTTCTTCTTCCGGATCCTTCACCACCGCGGCGGCTAATCCCAACCGTCGAATAAAGTACGGCAGCGACAAGCCTTGAAATACCAGCGTCACGAAAATCACGCAGAAGGTGAGAAAGATGATCATGTTCCGCTGCGGGAATGGAGAGCCGTCGCTCAGCGTCCTGGGCAGGGAGATCGCAGCGGCCAGCGCCACCACGCCGCGCATTCCCGTCCAGCCCAGCACAAAAATATATCCGGCGCTTGGCAGCGCGTCCTGCTGATGTTGAAAGTGGCGCCGCAGCCAGTTCGACGCCCATGCGCCGGGATACATCCACAACATCCGCAGCACAATTACCACGGCGCTCACCAGCAAGCCGATCAGGATCAATCGAAACAAGCTGTGATTGCGAATTTCGCCCAGAATGTACGGAAGCTGCAGTCCGATCAACATGAAAACGATGCCGTTCAGCACGAAGCTGAGAGTCTCCCACACCGCCGCACCCTGCAGTCGCGCTCGCGTCGAAAAATACAGCGAACTCTGATGCCCCAGGTACATCCCGCATACCACTGTGGCCAGCACGCCCGAGGAGTGCACGCTCTCCGCGACAAGATATGCAAAGTAGGGCGTGATGATGCTCAGCGTGATTTCCACCGGCGCATCCGTGATCTGCTTGATCAGCCACGCCACCAGCTTCGCGATTACCAGGCCGATCACAATGCTGCTGGCAATCAAAAACAACAATCGCGTCATGCGCTCGTGAAATGGCGGCGTATGTCCAGTCACAACCATCGAAACCGTGATCTGCAGGGCGAGCAGGCCGCTCGCGTCGTTCACCAGGCTTTCCCCTTCGATCACGTCGGTCACTCGTTGCGGCAAGCCCAGGCGGCGGGTGATGGTCGTCGCGGCGATCGCGTCGGTGGTGCATATCACCGCGCCAAGGACCAGGCCGAGCCTCCATGTAAAGTCCGGCAGAATCCAGTGTGCGGCGACGGCCACGCCATACACGGTGAACGAAACCAGGCCCAGCGCGAGCAGCGAGATGCTGGAAATGTTGTAACGAAAATCTCGCCACGAAGTCTGAAACGAGGCGGAAAAAAGCAGCGGCGGCAAGAACAGCAGAAACACGACTTCCGGATTCAGTTCGATGCGCGGCACACGCGGGATCAGGCTGAGGATCAGGCCGGCGATTACCAGAACGATGGGGTAAGGAGTCTTGAACCGCTTGGCCAGCGTCGCGAGTACCGCGATGCACAGCAGCAGCAACAGGAAAATCGGCTCCGCGCGTTGAATGTTTTGCCCGTACATATTTTCAGACGGGAATACCATATCGCAGATGCGCCACGGCGGCACGCACTTCCGGCCCGCTGCAGAAAATCGTCGAGACGTTACTTTCAGAAGTTATTTCGAGAGGTCACTTCCGGCGAGTCCGGGCGAACTTGCTCTTGCGCGAAACTGCGCGCGCCAGCAGAAAATCCATCGCGCGGCCCAGCCTGCGTATACGCGTGTCGGTACCCTTGGCGGAGTCAAACCATTTGATGAATTGCCGGCGGTGTCCCTCGGCAAGCGCGTCGAACACCTGCCGCGCTGCCAGATTCTCTTGCAGCGCCAGGCGCAAGTCGGCGGGAACCGGCGCTTCTCGCGACGCACGGTCCAGCTGCAGTTCCACGCGGACCACGTCGCCCACATCCGCGCGCGCAGCCTTGCGCAGCGCCGTATTCAGCTGGATCCGATAGCGCCCGCCGCCCGCCGGCATCAACGTGACGCGCGCGCTGCACCCATTCACCATCGCCACCACCGACACGTATTTCGGCCTCGCGAGTTTGCGGCTCGTGCTGGGTGCTTTCCGTGCGCTGCTTGCGCGGTTCCCCTTGCTCCCGCGAAGCTGCGCAATCAGCGTGTCAGTAACCTCTGCCGGCACGTCCACGTGCCGCATCACCCAGATCTTATAAATCGTCGCTAGAAAGTGAAGAGAGTTGTGCTTCGACTTCGCGAGCATCGATGGGCCATCATGGGCTGCGGCGAGAATATTTGGCGTAGAGGTGCGCGGCTTGGAGGATACTGCGTTTGGCCGCTTCCATGGTTCTTCCCAGGCCGTAAACACCTGGAAAATCGTCGCTGTAGGCGTAGTACTGCTTGCCTTCCTTCTCGATTGTTATGGGATAGCTGTAAAGAGTCATCTGTTTCTATGCTAGCCTGCGCGCGAGTCAGCCGCAAGGCTGGAATTCTGGGAAGTGTCAGACCGTCGCCACAACGACGTGGCGCGCGATTGGCACAACCCAACGTTCCAGAACTCCCGATGCTTCGAGTAATATGGCACCCGCGATTTTCATCGCTAGAGGAAACCTTCGTGAAAAAAATCCGCAGCCGCACACTCAAGCACTCAACGATGTGTCTCGCGACACTGTTCTGCGTATTCGCGCTGGTAGCAGTAGCCGCGGAACAAAACGTGGTGCTGCTCTGGCCCAATGGCGCGCCCGGCTCCGAAGGCAAGAGTGGCCCGGAGAAAGTTCGCATGACGCCCGACGGCGAGCACGTTATTTCCAGCGTGCACCAGCCGTCGATCACTGTGTTCTTGCCGTCGAAGGAAACCGCGACTGGCGCTGCGGTGGTAATCGCCCCAGGCGGCAGTCACGTGGAATTGTGGGTAGACCATGAAGGCTATACCGTCGCCCAATGGCTTAGCGAACACGGCGTCGCGGGCTTCGTTCTGAAATACCGGCTGGCGCGTGAGGCGGGCTCGACTTACACGATCGAGGGAAATTCGTTGCCGGATATGCAGCGCGCCATCCGTCTGGTGCGCAGCCGCGCCGCGGAATGGGGCGTGGACCCTGCGCGCGTCGGTGTGATGGGATTTTCTGCCGGGGGCGATGTAGCCGCGCGGGCCGCTACGCAATTCGATGCAGGCAATCCCGCCGCGGCGGATCCGATCGATCGCCAAGGCTCGAAGCCGGCGTTCCAGGCCCTCATCTACCCAGGACTTCCGCCGGATCTCCCGGTTTCAAAATATGAACCGCCCGCGTTCCTGCTGTGCGGCGAAGATGACCGTGCCGGAATCTCCGAAGGTCTTCCTGAGCTTTTCGTCCAGATGAAACACGCCGGAGTGCCCGCGGAATTGCACGTTTACACCGCCGTGGGACACGGCTTCGGCGTGCGCAGCGCAAACACTGGCGCAATCGCAGAATGGCCCGACCGATTCCTCGAGTGGCTGGGTACGCTCGGTTTCTTGAAACGCAAGTAGAAGTCCGAAGCGCACTGCCTGAGGGTGAAAATAAAAAAGGCCGCGAACGCTTTTGGCGTCGCGGCCTTTTGGTTTTAATCCTGGCGGTGACCTACGTTCCCGCGTCGTTTCCAGCGCAGTATCATCGGCCCGGCAAGGCTTAACTTCCGTGTTCGGGATGGGAACGGGTGTGACCCTTGCGGTAAGACCACCAGGAAACTTGTAATCGAAACTGAAAGAATCGGTATTCGAATCGCAACGCGAACGCCGCGATTCGAAGTCGAAATTTAGAGTTTCGATGAGCAACTGAAGGAAGTTGGTTACAACAAACCGCAATTTCGCTTGATCGTAGTCAATGCGAAAAGTGCGTCTTTCCTCCGCGCCTTTTAAGGGGCAACGGTTTAGGAAAGTTTTATGGTTAAGCCGAACGGCCGATTAGTACGGGTTAGCTACACGCATTACTGCGCTTCCACCTCCCGCCTATCAAAGTCGTAGTCTTCGACTGGCCTTCTTACCCCCCCGCAGGAGGGTTGGGAAACCTTATCTCGAGGCGAGCTTCTCGCTTAGATGCTTTCAGCGATTATCTCTTCCGGACTTCGCTACCGAGCTATGCCACGGGCGTGACAACTCGATCACAAGAGGTCCGTCCATCCCGGTCCTCTCGTACTAGGGACAGCTCCTCTCAAGTTTCCTGCGCCCACACCAGATAGGGACCGAACTGTCTCGCGACGTTCTGAACCCAGCTCACGTACCGCTTTAATAGGCGAACAGCCTAACCCTTGGGACCTTCTACAGCCCCAGGATGCGATGAGCCGACATCGAGGTGCCAAACCTAAGCGTCGATGTGAACTCTTGGCTTAGATCAGCCTGTTATCCCCGGCGTACCTTTTATCCGTTGAGCGATGGCCCTTCCACGCAGAACCACCGGATCACTAGATCCCACTTTCGTGCCTGCTCGACCTGTGTGTCTTGCAGTCAACCCGGCTTATGCTCTTGCACTCCACGGCGGGTTTCCAATCCGCCTGAGCCGAGCTTTGAGCGCCTCCGTTACCATTTAGGAGGCGACCGCCCCAGTCAAACTACCCGTCTGGCCGTGTCCTCCACCCCGTCTAGGGGTGCAAGTTAGAGCGACAGAACTATCAGGGTGGTATTTCACCGTTGCCTCCCTCCCAGCCGAAACCAGGAGATCCCAGGCTCCCACCTATCCTACGCAGGCAGTACCGTTAATCATG
This sequence comes from uncultured Acidobacteriota bacterium, assembly GCA_963748395.1. GTDB lineage: Bacteria > Acidobacteriota > Terriglobia > Acidiferrales > UBA7541 > Palsa-295. The sequence goes on from CAVVIP010000005.1 coordinate 381,722, forward strand.
ACCAGAGTGCAGTTAAGGTGCACGGGGTCTTTCCGTCTAGATGCGGGCATCCGGCGTCTTCACCGGAACCACAAATTCGCCGAGCCGTTGGCCAAGACAGTCGTTCGATCGGTACGCCATTCGTGCAGGTCGGAACTTACCCGACAAGGAATTTCGCTCAACCTGTTATCACTCCACTCAGCTGCGAGCGGAGCAGGGCGGACATTTCTGCCACCCTCTACATGTCGCCATGCAGATCGGACTCTATCTTCTCTGATTTACCGTCAGAGTCTGGCGTATCGTCTCTGAGGATTCTCGAAACAGAATCAGTTCCGAGCCTTTCCTGCTGATTGTCTGCACCCAACACATTTTAACGAGGAGCCGTGAGGCCCCGCGTAGCGTGGGATTCTCAGACTTTCCAGCATATAGCCAGATTTTACTAAGGCTAGCGAACCTAACCTTAGGACCGTTATAGTTACGGCCGCCGTTCACCGGGGCTTCAGATCAGGCCTTCGCTGCCTTGCGGCAGCTAAGCCCTCCCTTTAACCTTCCGGCACCGGGCAGGCGTCACCCCCTATACGTCGTATTCGACTTAGCAGAGAGCTGTGTTTTTGTTAAACAGTCGCCGAACGCATTTCACTGCGGCCCCCTCGGGCTATAAACCCTAGCGGGGCACCCCTTCTCCCGAAGTTACGGGGCTAATGTGCCTAGTTCCTGAGCCAGCGTTCTCTCGAGCGCCTGTGGATATTCACCTTGTCTACCTGTGTCGGTTTGAGGTACGGGCACCATCTGAACTCCTTAGAGGTTTTTCCTGGCAGCGTGAAATCAGAGACTTTGTGGCCGTGTGGCCTCGGACCCGGTCTGACCGTTGAATGACCTCGTGGATTTTCCTGCGAGATCCGGCTTACACCGAGACATCGGGACATCCATCACCCGACTCCCATATCCTTCTGCGTCACCCCATCGTATAACGTTCAAATGGCGGGACAGGAATGTTGACCTGTTGTCCATCAGTTACGCCTCTCGGCCTCACCTTAGGACCCGCCTAACCCTGAGCGGATTAACCTTCCTCAGGAAACCTTAGACTTTCGGCGACACGAGTTCTCATCGTGTTTATCGCTACTTATGCCGGCAGAGTCTCTTCCGTTGCGTCAAGTAGTTCTCTCGATCTACCGTCGAACTCAACAGAATGCTCCCCTACCAAATGACGATTTCCGTAGAAATCGCCAATTACGCAGCTTCGGTCGTAGACTTAGCCCCGTTGGATTGTCGGTGCGTGAACACTTGACCAGTGAGCTGTTACGCTTTCTTTAAAGGATGGCTGCTTCTAAGCCAACCTCCTGGCTGTCTGTGCGCTCACACGTCCTTTCCCACTTAGTCTACAGTTGGGGACCTTAGCTGGCGTTCTGGGTTCTTTCCCTCTCGACCACGGAGCTTATCCCCCGTAGTCTCACTCCCGTACTGTTGTACACGGCATTCGGAGTTTGATTGGATTCGGTATCCTGGATGGGACCCTAGTCCATTCAGTGCTCTACCACCGTGGCAAATCATACGAGGCTGCCCCTAAAGGCATTTCGGGGAGAACGAGCTATCACGGAATTTGATTAGCCTTTCACCCCTACCCTCAGCTCATCCGAGCGATTTTCAACTCACACCGGTTCGGTCCTCCAGTCGCGGTTAAGCGACCTTCAACCTGGCCAAGGGTAGATCATCCCGCTTCGCGTCTATTCCCACACACTGAACGCCCTATTCGGACTCGCTTTCGCTACGGCTCGCTTTCGCTTAACCTTGCGTGTGAGAATAACTAGCCGGCTCATTAAGCAAGAGGCACGCCATCAGGCATTTCCGTATCCGAAGACACGGCATAGCCCTCTGACTGCTTGTAAGCATACGGTTTCAGGTTCTATTTCACTCCCCTAGCAGGGGTTCTTTTCGCCTTTCCCTCACGGTACTAGTTCACTATCGGTCGCCAACGAGTATTTAGCCTTGGAGAGTGGTCTCCCCGGATTCCCACTGGGTTTCTCGTGCCCCGTGGTACTCAGGATATCCCTTCGAGTCCGGTAAGCTTTCGGTTACGGGGTTTTCACCCTCTTTGACCCTGCTTTCCAGCAGGTTCACCTAGCCTCCGGATTGGTAACTCTACTTATGGGATCCTACAACCCCGGGATATAAATACCCCGGTTTGGGCTGTTCCGATTTCGCTCGCCGCTACTTTCGGAATCTCGTTGATTTATTTTCCTCCAGGTACTGAGATGGTTCACTTCCCTGGGTTGACTCGCACCGACCTATGTATTCAGTCGGCCGTAACCTGGTTTTACCAGGATGGGTTTCCCCATTCGGAAATCCCCGGATCAAAGCCTGCTTGCGGCTCCCCGAGGCTTATCGCAGCTTGCCACGTCCTTCTTCGTCTGTTGGCGCCAAGGCATCCACCGTACGCCCTTAGTAGCTTAACCATAAAACTTACCCAACACGTCGCCTTCGCCGTCCCCTGGATGATCACTCATGCAGAAGTCCGACACCGCGCGTGGAGTAAATTCGCCTTTCCACATTGCGCTACTCTCGAGCAAATATTTGCGGTTTACTACGCCATGCGAGACTTGAAACCCGCATAACGTAGTGCCAGCTTCCTTCAGTTGTCAAAGAACTTCAATCCTGTCAACAACTTCCGACAGGATTGTCTCCCCTCCCGGGGGAGCGCGTCTGCGGTTTGGAGCCACTGCCGCGAAACTGTTTCTTGCAATAAAAAACCCGGCGTCGAGCGCCGGGCGGATCCGCCGATCCTGCGGGCCACTCTGCGTGGCCTCTAGGGCGGACGTGCTCGATGCTCGATTTCGTTCTACCCGGTGTTTGTATCCAAACTCACCTCTATTAGAAGGCGGAAACCGGTTCGTCTGCGAAGCGCACACCTTTGCAGGCACGTGTTCGCATCAGGGGAGTATAGCAAGTTTAGAAATTTCGTCAAGTATTTATGATTTATTTTTTTCGCATACTTCTGTGGATTTCACCCGCTTCTGTGGATATTCGAGCGTGGCAATCTTGGTTCGATTCGACGAAGAGCGCTTAGCCCTTGTTGTGTTTGAAGAATTCCACCTGGCGCAGGCGCTTTGCAGCCTCTTCGCGCGTCTTGTACGGGCCGCCGAGGTTCTTCCCTGTCTTCTCGGAAACCACCTTATATCCGGCCTTTACCTTTTTGATCATTCACTACCCTCCTGAACACAATTTCCCGCAATAGGGCCGCGCGTTCAATACCGTTGTTCCTGTAGGGATCTTGCGCCCGAGCGAATGCGCTACGGCTGGAGTTTGAGCGAAGCTTGAATCGCTTTTTCGGCCAGCGGCGCCATCACCACATACCCCTCAGCGTTCGGGTGCAGCCCGTCATAGGTAAGTTCGGCTTTCAGGAAGCCCTGGTCGTCCACCATCGCCGAGAAATAGTCCAGATACACCAGGTGATTCGCCGCGGCATATTTTTTGATCCATTCATTCAGCGCGGAAATTGTTTCCGGCGGACGCTTCTTCGTCTGCACCAGCTGCTGCCCGTCCTTGTTCTTCAGACCATCTCTCACTGGCATCACCGACGAAAGCACCACGCGTATGCCGTGTGCGCGCGCCAGTTCCGCCATGGTTGCAAGATTGTCTTCGGTCTGCTCCAGCGTCATGGGACCGGTGTTGCCAGCTATATCATTCGTTCCCGCGAGAATCACGACGACCTGCGGCCCCAGATCAATCACGTCCGGACGAAAGCGCACCAGCATCTGCGGCGTGGTCTGCCCGTTGATGCCGCGATCGAAATAGGGCTTGCCGGGGAAGAAGCCACCGGACTGTGGTTTGCTCCAGCCATCCGTAATCGAATCCCCCATGAACACCACGCGAATTTCGTCTTTCGCGGGATGCAGCGCATTCGCGTTGGCTTCGCGGTAACGATCCAGCTGCGCCCAATCCCGCAGCTTACCGGTATCCGCATCCAATTGCTTTTGCAGCGCGGATAGATCGGCGCAGTCCGCAGCAGCCTTGGCGGGCGCCGGGTTGGCAGGAGCGGATTGTTGCGCGAACGCGGCAGACGCCAAGAACAAAGCGCCGATCACCGAGAGCGGAAGTTTAATCATGTCGAAGAGCCTCCAGCGCGCAGGAATAATCAATCCGCGGCAGCGCTCTCTCTCACGCCGCCGGTTCCTGGCAGATGCCCGCGACCACCAGCCCTAGAATCACCAGCTGAATTCCACCCGCGATCATCCACTTGATCGCCAGCTGGTACGGCACGATGTACACCACATACTCCCCCAGCGCCGTCGGGATCACGGTGAGAAACGTGATGAGGATGCCGTAACGTATGCCCTGCGGCAGCCACGGTGTTTTCTCCGCGCCGCGTGTGTAGACGTATGCGAACAGCGCCGCAAAAATGAATTGGCCGACGGCCATCACCCAGAACCGGTGCATGATTCCTTCAGGCGAGCGATGGCTCGCCGGAATCGCCGCGTAGTCGCTCATCAGCCAGACCTGATGCACCAGATAATTCGTCACCATCAGCACCACATAACCTGCCACAGTCGCCAATACCAGTTTCTTCATGGCCGTCATCGCCTCCCGCCGCTAAGTTTTTATGCCCCGGGGAAATTTCTGTGAAGGAAATGCTTGGAAGGCGTGCCAGCGCCCTCCGGCAGGCGCAGCCTAGCACCACCGCGGTAGACACGATAGCGATTTTTGCGCGGCGCTACAGCAGTTTGCTGCTCCCCCATCGAGGAAGGAATGTGGATTCGCCTCTGTACCCGTCAGCGAAAACGCAGCGGCAGCTATGGATTCGTAACTTGAATCGAAACGCTCGCGGCGCGCAGCGGAACGTACTGCGCTTCCCATGCGGCGTGCGCGGGACTTTCGGCATATGCGTCGGCGGCGGCGCGGTCACGAAATTCGATGGCGTAGGCCGCGTTGAAATCGCGCGGCTGCATGCGTTCGCCTTTGATCCAAATATTCTTGATGCCGGGAATTTTGGTCGCCATGTCCTTGATGCCGTCAATCGCTTTTTGCTTGTCGGCGTCGCTGGCCACGGGACTCCATTTCAGCTCCACCACGTGAAGTATTGTCTTCGGCTGGCCGAACCGATTCTGCCCCGCCACATAACCGCCGCCAAAAAGTGCCGCGGCTGCGAGCACGCCGCAAAAAATCTTTCCCACGTTCGTAATCTCGATGCCCATTGGTTCTCCTCAGCAACAAGTTAGCGTGACAAGTTTAAGCGACGTTGCTCCAAGCGAGCAACTCGCCGCACCGCGCCTCATTCGCGCCAGTGATAAGTGATGCGCCACGATTTGCATTGACCCGCTGCTTCAGGCTTGGTTACGATGCGCAGCAATATTCTCGGCGGCGCGGCCCATCCCAGCGCGGCCGCGCGGAGGCGCAATGTACTGCTCCAAATGCGGTGCCAATGTCGCGGACGGTGCTGCTTTCTGCAGCGCGTGCGGCCAGCCCGTGGTGGGCTTTTCCGTCGCGCAAGCTGCAGCCGGAACTCCCGCGGCAACGGCAGCGCCAGCCGTGCCAGGTTATGCTCCTCCCGCCCAAGTGGGATGGCAAGCTCCCGCAGTGCGTCCGGCCGTAGCCTACGCCGGATTTTGGCTGCGCTTCGTCGCGTGGATTATCGATCGCATCGTATTACAGGTGGCCAGCTCGATGCTCACGCTTCCCTTCGCGGCAACCATGGGCCTGCGCGAAATCCTGCGACATCACCAACCCGTGTCGCCCGAAGAATTGTTCCCCCTGATTGCCAGCATGGAAAAAGTCTTCTTGATTGTCCTGGTCTTGTCCTGGCTGTACTACGCCCTTTTGGAAAGCTCGTCGTGGCAAGGAACTCTCGGGAAAAAAGCGCTGGGTCTTGAGGTCACGGACCTGGCAGCCAGCCGGATCAGTTTCGGTCGCGCCACCGGCCGTTATTTCGCCCGCTGGATTTCCGTTATGACCGTCGGAATCGGCTACATCATGGCGGGCTTCACAGAAAAGAAACAAGCCTTGCATGACATCATTGCCGGCACGCTGGTAATCCGAAAATTGTAGGAACATTCGCAGCTGCGGATGCGTAATTAGATTAAGGGAGCGCAATGTACTGCTCAAAATGCGGGGCCAACGTAACGGACGGTGCGGCATTTTGCAGTGCTTGCGGACAACCCACCAGCGCGGTGACGCCAGTTGGCAGCGCGCCGGCGCAACCGGCCGCTGAACCACCGGCCGCTGCACTACCCGCGGCTGGATTGCCGGCGACGTACATTCGGCCTGCGATCTCGCCAATTCCGCCGTCTCCTTACGCCGGATTTTGGCTGCGCGTGGTGGCGCACCTGATTGATGACGTAATCCTCGGCATCGGGATCGGAATATTGTTTTTGATTGGTGTCGCGATCATTGGCGTCGGCTCTCTGCGTCCAATGTTTGAAAACGCGAACGGCGAAAATCCCGAGATTCCGGCCGTGGCGATATCCATGATCGTCTTTGTCGCCTTGGCCGCGGTCATGCTCGCGTGGATTTACAACGCAGCGATGGAAAGTTCCCGGCACCAAGGCACGCTGGGAAAAATGGCACTCGGCTTGTTCGTCACCGACTTGCAAGGCCGCCCGATCAGCTTCGCCCACGCCAGCGGCAGGTATTTCGCAAAAATAATCTCCGGGCTGATTCCCCTCGGTATCGGTTACGCCATGGCGGGATTCACTGAAAAGAAGCAAGCACTGCACGACATGATCGCAAGCTGCCTCGTATTGCGACGAACTTAGCGCGAAGAACCTAAGCGAACCGCTACACTCCCCAGCCGTAACGCTCCGAATGCACCAGCGCGTCGTGCAATTCCGCGCGAATGTGCTCGGTGAATTCAGAACTGCGCAGCACGCGTCCGCCAGTCTCCGCAATATCAATCGTTCGGTAACCGTGATCGAGCACGCGATCCACCGCCGCTTCAATCCACTGCGCTTCAATCTCCAGTCCAAACGATTCGCGCAGCAGCAGCACCGCGGAATAAATTGCGCCCAGCGGGCACGCCACATCTTTGCCCGCGAGCGATGGCGCGGAGCCGTGAATCGGTTCGTACAGCGCAGGCTGGCCGTCGCGCCCGCGGCTGAGCGAAGGAATCAGCCCGATCGAGCCGGCCAGCGCCGCCGCTTCGTCGCTCAGAATGTCGCCGAAAAGATTTCCCGTGAGGATCACGTCGAACTGCGCGGGCTTCAGCAGCAGCTGCATCGCCGCATTATCAACGTACAGATGCTCCAGCGTAACTTCCGGATAATCGCGTGCGATGCGCGTCACGGTTTGCCGCCACAACGCGGAAGTCGCCAGCACGTTGGCCTTATCCACACTAGTTACGCGGCGATTGCGCCCGGCCGCCCGCTCGAAGGCGTAGCGCGCCACTCGTTCGATTTCAGCGGAGGTATAGTCCGCCACATCACGCGCGCTTGCCTTGCTGCCCTCGCCAGTCAGCGAATGCTCGCCAAAATAAATGTCTCCCGCCAGCTCGCGCACAATTTCAAAATCGCAATCGTCAATCCGCTCGCGGCGCAGCGGAGAAATGCCGCTCAGCGCGGGACGCAGCCGGATCGGCCGCAAATTAATGTACAGCTCCAGCGCCTTGCGCAAGCCCAGCAAGCCCGCTTCCGGACGCTTATCGAGCGCCAGGCCGTCCCACTGCGGTCCACCGATCGCGCCAAGTAAAATCGCGTCAGCCGAACGGCAGCCCGCCAGCGTCTCCGCAGGCAGCGGCGTCCCGAATTTTTCAATCGCAGCTCCGCCAAACGCCAATTCGCGGAATTCAAATTTGTGTTCGAAAGATTTCGCGCAGTCTCCGAGGATTTGTACCGCGGCATGCGTCACTTCGGGCCCGATTCCGTCGCCCGGCAGCACGGCGATGGTTTTCCTTACTCCAGACATGACATTAATCTCCCGTGACCGTCACAATTCTTCAGCGCGTCACTCCAGCGGCCGCTGTTTGTCGCGCCGGCGCGTGTGTGCGCGCGCGTCGTACCTTATGAATGATCGAAAGCAAGTCGCGATCCGTCACTTGCTTCGCAGCGTCGGCCCGCGCCGTCGCCATGCCGTAGCATTCGGCGAGCTCCGCGTCGCTGGTCGTGTAACCCAGCTCTTCCAATCGCGCGCGCAACGCATTCCGGCCCGAATGTTTGCCCAGCACCAGCCGTCGCGCCGGAACGCCCACTTTTTCCGGCAGGATAATTTCGTACGTCAGCGGATTTTTCAGAATGCCGTCCTGATGAATTCCCGCCTCGTGCGCAAACGCATTCGCGCCGACTACCGCCTTATTCGGCGGCACATTAATACTGGTGATCGCGGAAAGCATGCGGCTGGTGGCGTAAATCTTCTCCAGCGTAATATTAGTGCGCACCGCGAAGTGGCTCTTGCGCACTTGCAGCGCCACCGCAATTTCTTCCAGTGATGCGTTTCCGGCTCGTTCGCCGATGCCGTTGATCGTGCACTCCACCTGCCGCGCGCCCGCGGCAATCGCCGCCAGTGAATTGGCCACCGCCAGACCCAGATCATTGTGGCAATGCGCGCTGAAAATTATTTTCGGATAGGCCGCCAGCCGCTTGCGCGCAGCGCGGAACATGTCGCCGTATTCGTCCGGAGTCGTGTAGCCAACAGTGTCAGGCAGATTGATGACGTTGGCGCCGGCCGCCGCTGCGGCTTCAATCGCTTCGAACAGGAAATCCAAATCAGTCCGGCTGGCATCTTCCGCGGAAAATTCCACATCGTCGCAGTGCGTGCAGCCATACGCCACAGCCTTGGAAATCTGCGCCAGCGCCTCGCCGCGCGAAATCCGCAGCTTGTGCTTCAGGTGCAAATCGGAAGTAGCCAGAAAAATGTGCAAGCGCGGTTTTGCGGCGGGCTCAATCCCGCGCAGCGCCGCGTCCACATCCTCTTGCCTCGCGCGCGCCAGCGCCGCCACCCTGCAATCCTTGATTTCCGCCGCCACGGCACGCACTGCTGCCAGGTCGCCGGGCGAGGAAATCGGGAAGCCCGCCTCGATCACATCCACGCCCAGCTGCTCCAGTTGCCGCGCCAGCTGCAGCTTTTCCTCCGTATTCATGGAGAAGCCGGGGGACTGCTCGCCGTCGCGCAGCGTCGTATCAAATATGTGGACGTGTTCCATGCAGACTCCTTTGGACCATACCAGTGTTTCGTGTGCAGCGCGGGGAGTCCAATTTATAATTCTTGCATGTAGGATAAATCTCTCTTATACAAGATAGTGGTCGCGGAGGCCTGTTGCATGGATTTGGCAGCATTACAGATGTTTCAAATGGTGGCTACTGAGCGCAGCTATTCGCGCGCCGCGGCGAAACTGTTTCGCACCCAGCCGGCGATCAGCATCGCCATGCGCAAGCTGGAGGATTGGGTCGGCCAGCCGCTCTTCGTGCGTGGCTCGGGAGCCCGCACCCTCACCGACGCCGGCACGCTGCTGCTGGAATATGCCGAGCGCATGCTGAACATGCGCGAGGAAATTCGCAAAGGGTTACAGGAACTGCGCGGCCTGGAACGCGGTCAACTCTCTTTGGGAGTCAATGAAAGCTCCATCCACGCGCTGCTGCCCGCGCTGGAGCGTTACCGGCGCCTGCATCCCGGGATTCACATTCGCGTCCACCGCGTGTTCTCGCGCGAAGTACCGCGCGAGCTGCTGAATCACCAGCTCGATATCGGTGTGATCTCCTATCTGCCCGAAGAACGCGAGCTCACCACTGCGGAATTCTATCGCGACGCCCTGGTGCTGGTGGTTTGGCCCGGCCATCGCCTGGCGAAGCGCCGCGACGTGGACATCACCGCGCTCGGGGAGGAAACTTTCGTCGCGCACATTGTCGAATCGCCGTATCGCCATCGCGTGGTCCAATTATTTGCCAAACACAAAGTCCCGCTGCGCATGGAAGTGGAGCTGCCCACCATCGAAAGCATCAAACGCTTCGTCGAAATGAAAAAGGGCGTAGCCATCGTGCCGCGCATGTGCGTCGAGGGGGAATTGGCGCGCGGAGATTTGAAGGAATTGCGAATCACGCAGATGCGCTTCGAGCGGCGTCTCTATCTGGTGTACCGGCAAGATCGCCCGCTCACCGCCGCCGCGCAGGCGCTGGTGGACATCATTCTTCCCCGCAAGAAGGCGCAGTCGAAAGCCAAGAGCGCTGCGAACCAGCGTTAGCTCTTCGCGGCCAGCTCATCCAGCGCTGCGCCCATGCGTGCCAGTCCTTCGCGCACGTCCTCCGTCTTCCCGCCGATCCCGATGCGAAAATGTTCCGGCGCTTCGAAAAAACGGCCGGGCACCACGCTGGTGTCGTATTTGTCGCGCAGCAACTGGCAGAAAGCGTCGGCGTGGCCGCTGGTGAGTTGCGGAAACGCGATGGTTCCGGCTTCCGGCCAGATCGCCAGCAGGTCCCTGCGACTCTTGAAGAATTCTTTCAGCAGAGCGCGGTTCGTGGTGAGCAGTTGCTTCGCGCGCGCGGCAATCTCCGGCAAATGCTCAAAAGCCAGCACGCTCAGCAGCTCGATGGGATGCGGCGCCACCACGCCGAACAGATCGTTCAATCTCCACATGCGCTCTGCCAGCGGTTTCGCCGCAAAAATCCAGCCGCAGCGCAATCCCGTTAAGCCATAGGCTTTCGTCAAGCTGCTGGTGGTCACGAAATTCGGGCCCAGCTGGAAAGCGCTCTGCCACGGCGAATCGAAGCAGGCTTCCAGGTATACCTCGTCCACCAGCACATGCGCGCCCATGCTGCGCGCGATTTCCCCTACCATGCGCAACTTGGAGTCAGTCGTGCGCACACCGCTGGGATTATGCAAATTTGTAATAATGATCAGCCGCGTGCGCGCCGAAATATTGCGCTCCACTTCGCGCGGGTCCACCTGAAATCCCGATTCAAACGTGCGCGGGAAGCGCCGTATCTTCGCGCCCAGATATTCCGCGGTGGAAAGAATCGCGCCGTACGATGGCTCTTCGATCAGAACTTCATCGCCCGGCTCCACCAGCGCGGCCATCGCCAGGTGATTGGCCATCGAGGTGCCCTGCGCCTGCACAATGCTCTCCACCGGCACGCCGGATTTCGCCGAGAGCTTCTGCAACAGCGGTTGGTATCCATATCCGTCGGCGCCGGAAAGCTCCAGATCCGCAATGCTTGGGTGCAGATCCGCCAGCGGAAAATGCACCACGTCGCTGATTGCCAGATTGTAGCGGGATTTCGAGCGCAGCTTCGCCCATTCAATATAGCCGGAACGAATTTCTCGTCGTTGTGGACTCATTCAGTGCACTCAGTGGATTCTTATTCAGAGCCGGGCGGGCGCGCTGTGCGGCCGCGAAACAGGAAATAGACGGGAACCCCGCCAAAAAGAATACACAGAGCAATACCTGCATTGCGAGGATATTTGTAGATGGTGTTGAGTACCACCAACCACGCGACCGCCACAAAAACGCCCGTGGTCCACGGATGTCCAGGCACGCGGTAGCCCGATTCCTGCGCCGCGGCGCCGCCACGCCTGGCATCGCGCGCGCGAAACACAAAAAGGCAGCTCGCAGACAAGCCGAAAAATAGCCAGTCCATCACCACCACGTAGCTCAAAATTTGCTCGTACGTCCCCAGCAGCACCGTGGCGCTGATCAACGCGCCCAGCAGCGCGATCGCAGCCACCGGCGCTCGGCTGCGCGCACCCAACTTCGCAAATATTCCCGGCAACACGCCATCTTCAGCCATCGCAAACGCCACGCGCGGATAGCTGAGCATTGCCTGGCTCAAAAATCCCAGCGTGGAGATCGCGATGGCCATGGCGATCAACGAGCCTCCCAGCGAGCCGAGCGCGCGACTCATCACCGCCGATGCCGGAGTAGAAGTAGCCGCGAGCCCACTCGGAGAAAGCGCCTGGACGTACACGAAATTCGCGGCAACGTACAGAACGATCACGCCGATCACGCCCAGCAGCAACGCCTGCGGCAAATTTCTACGTGGCTCGCGAATTTCGCCGGCCACATAATTAGACGTCTGAAATCCGCCATACGCAAAAAGCACCGGAATCATCGTTGCGCCGAACACGGTCAGCAGATCAAACGACAGCGGGCGGTCCAGCACCGGGAACCATGCGGTCTGCGCGGCGTTCGGCTGCTGCCAGAAAATCACTCGCGCGCCGCACACCACGATCATCGCAATCGCTACAATGCGCAGCAGCATGAAGACGCTCTGCACTCCGCCGCCGGCGCGCACGCCCAGGCAATTCACCACCGTAAAAATCAGCACCACCGCCACCGCGATAAATTTCTCCGGAATCGCTCCGGGCCAAAATACCCGAAAATATTTCGCAAACGTCACGGCCACCGCGGCGCTTCCGCCCGCGTGAATCACCAGCAAGCTGATCCAGCCGTACAGGAAACCGAGCAGCGGATGGTAAGCCTCGCGGATGTACGCGTACTGCCCGCCCACTTTCGGCATGCGGTCGGCCAGCTCGGCGTAGATGAACGCCCCCGCCAGCGCAATCGCTCCTCCGGCCAGCCACGCGCCTAGAATCAGCGCGGGCGTGTGCACCAATCCGGCGACCACGTAGGGGTTGATGAAAATTCCGGAGCCCACGATGCCGCCCATCACCAGCATCGTGGCGTCAAATAATCCCAGTCGCGCCGCCAGAGTCGGGCGCGGCTCCGTTTGCGGAGAGCTTGCCGGTGCGTCGCGAGATGGAGCGTCAGCTGACAAGAAGGAACGCGCCTGCGACGGCTGCTCAAGTTACAGGAAGCAGGCGGCGCGAATTTATCACTGTTGCTCGCGCTGGCCAAGGGCGCTGCCACCAGCCGCCCCCAGCCATCTTCAGCTAAGGCTTTTGCGGTTGCGCCTCATTCATCTGCTTCAGTTTCTCCTCCAGCAGCCCTTTCTCCTGCTCCTTGGTCAGCTTGGGGAACAGCAACACGAACTGTAAGCGCATGCCCCACGGCGAAGTGTTTTGCGGGCGCGTAGGATTAGCGTAGAACTGCGCCGTGATATTCACCGGCTGAAATCCCAGCTTCATGATTCTTCCCACGCCTCCGCCCCACGGCACAGTCCACACGTCTCCGCTCGGTGCTCTCCAATTGGCGGTGATGATCGGTGAGGTAGTCAGGTACCAGCCCTTCTTCATGTTGTAGTTCACGAACCACTGCAGCAGGAACTGGTTCACCGGAGGCTTGTCGATATCGGAATGACCGGCTACGGACCATAAATTGTTGGCAAGAAACCCGATCGTCCATGGTTTGGGTTGCACCAGTACCACCACCGACGGCCCCATGCTGAATTTCCCCTGCCCCAGATAAGTTGTATTGGTCGCGGTCGGAAACACCAAAGACGGTCCGACGCCCCAGATCACCTTGCTCTTCTTCGGCACGATGAAAAATGTAGGGTTCATGTCCCCTAACCCGTAGACACCGCTGCTCTGCACCGGCGGTCCGGTTTCCTGCTGTATGGGAATGGGCTGATAGACAATGGGCGTAATCCAGCGCACCACCATGTTCCAGTTCTTATTCAAACTGATCGGAATTACCGGCTGAATATTCAGCACATTCTGGGTGCGGTCCGATGGCCCGATATTGAAGTTGAAATTGTCCTGGATCGGCACGCTGATCAGGCTGGCCACAGGGTTTTGCGCAGCATTTCTCAATGCATCGGAATTAACGGCCGCCGCCTGCGTCTGGTCCGTGCCAACTTGAGTCCCCTCCGGAGCCGACCGGCGCGTCTTGCGCAAACACCGGCACCGCTGACACAAGAAGTAGCCCCAGGAATCCCGCAGCAAAGCCCGCTCTGCATATCCGCTTCATAAACGCCTCCCTGCAAGTTTTCCAGTTGGACGAGCCACCCCGCCAACGGCCCATTCGCTAGCATCAGCATCGCAAGCACGCTGCGCCCAGATGATAATCCTGCCCGCCTGATTCACGGCGTGTAATTGTCACTAGTAACAGTCAATCAAACCACGGCCAGCAGTCCGGTGCCGGCGCGCTGCCCCCGGCGCCCCGCAATCCCGGTAACTGGCTGAAAACAAGCGTCCTACCGCTCGCCAATCCAATGTGACCTCAAGGTAACCCCCTCGTCACAAATATCCTTGCGGGCCATCTTGCTTCGGAGCAATCCTCTCGTGGGGTGCGTGTGGGTTTGGTGAGAGTTTTCTCCTGGATTGGAGGCACGCGCGGCCGCCGATTTCTCCAGAAGGCGGGCAAAAAAATGATCGGTTTGCTGCAGGACCAACGCCGGGCGCAGCGTTTGCCGATTTACCTGCCTGTGCAGGTATATGGCAAGCTGGACGGCGTGCCGTTTTCCGAGGCCACGGAAACCATTAACGTCAGCGCTTGCGGCGGCCTGGTGCCGATTTCCGCCGGGGTCGTCCGCGCGCAAAAATTGATTTTGACGAACCTGCAAACCAACCAGGACCTCCCCTGCCGCGTCGCGCGCCTTATCCGCAGCGAACGCGGCCAAATGCTCGCAGGCCTGGAATTTCTGCAATCCGCTCCGGGCTTTTGGCGCTCCTCCCCCGCCGCCGCGAACGACTGACCGCCACCCGAATTCCTCCGTCCCACCCACTGCCCGACTCTCATATCATTCCCGCAAATTGTTATCCGACGCTGGATTCTTTAGGATGTAGACTTGCCCGCGTGCGAATATTTAATTTTTCGAAGACTGCTGCGATGAACAGTTCAATGGAACGAGGTGATGGGATGGTGAAGCGCTCCACACGCGCTACAATATGCGTGAAAACGTCGTCGAATGTTGCCCGTTGCCTGATTCTCGCGGCCTTCCTCCTGGCAATATTCGTCCCGCTGCCCGCGCCTGCGCAAACGCAGCAAGCCACCAAGGCGCAGCCGCCCTCAGCCGCCGCCTCGCCCTCCGCTCCCACGCAAGACTACCTCGTCTACGTAGTCTGCGAATCAGCGGACAAACTCGTGCTCCTGCGCTTCGGCCCGCACGGCTTTCAGATCGAGCACGAAACGCATATCGGCCTGATGCCCGTGGAGATTAATGGCCCGCACGGAATCGCCGTATCTCCAGACAAACAATTTGTTTACGTCGCCGTCGGCCACGGCCGCCCAGACGGCTCCGCCTGGAAATTCAAGGCCGGCTCCGACGAAGTGGTGAAATACACGCCGCTCGGTTTATTTCCCGCGACGGCGGACATCTCCAAAGACGGCGAATTTCTCTACGTCGCCAACGCCAACTTCCACGGCGACATGGTGCCCTCCTCCATCTCCGTCGTAGCCACCGAAGCCATGCTCGAAGTGAAGCGCATCACCACCTGCACCATGCCGCATGGCTCGCGCCTCAGCCCAGACGGCACCAAACATTATTCCGCCTGCATGATGGACGACATGCTCGCCGAAATTGATACGCAAAAATTCGCCGTCTCGCGTTACTTCGTGCTCTCCGCGGGAAAAGAAATGGGCATGCAAGGCGCGCCCGACTCGCAAATGAAAATGGCCGACCTCACCTGCGTGCCCACCTGGGCGCAGCCATCCAACGACGGCTCGGAAATCTACGTCGCCTGCAACAAATCCAACGACATCGTGGTTGTGGACACCGCCTCCTGGAAAATGCTGAAGCGTTTCCCCGCGGCCAACGGCGTCTACAACCTGGCGATGACCAAGGACGGCCGCCTCATCGCCACCAACAAACGCGACCAGTCCGTTTCCATCTTCGATCCAAAATCTGGCAAAGAATTGGCGAAGCTGCCCACCAGGCGCAAAGTCGTCCACGGCGCGGTGGTCACTCCGGACAATCGCTACGCATTCATTTCGGTGGAAGGTATCGGCTCCGATCCCGGCACGGTTGAGGTAATCGATCTCGAGGCGCTCAAGATCGTCGCAACTCTCGACGTCCCCACCCAAGCCGCCGGCATAGACTTCTGGAAGACGGAGCCGAGCAAACCGTAGAGGTTCCTCGGGCTGTTCCGCGACGCGATCTTCTCGCATTTCAAGCCACGCAACGATCTCGTTGGATTCAGCTCTAGGCCGCCGCCTAAGACAGGGCCCCTGTGGAATTCCGGCTCGATTCAGGGTTGAGAAAGCGTGGCCGTAGCGCCCGAGTTACCTCATAAGCTTATGATAATAAACGGTGTACAATACAAACGGTCCAGAATCTCGCAAATCCCATAAAATTCACAGGCTCGCGCTGGAATTCACAGGATGAAGCTACCTTCGCGCTCCGGGAAATTGTATAATGTAGCTTCCTACCGAGACTTATAAACTTCGAATTGAGGTGTCCCGTGAACCAAGTCATCGCAACGCAGCAATACTCTGGAGTCTATTGCCACGCTTGTGGCGAGCCGATTTCATTGCCGGCCAGAGCCGAAAAAGCTCTGCTGGCGCAGCAGACCGAAGCTCCCGATTCTGGAGCCGAAAGCCAGCCTGTAGTGTTCAATTTGCGCTGCAAGGCCTGCGAGAAGGAAAATTTCTACGGCGCGAAAGATGTGGTCAAGATCCTCGGCACTCCCAGGGCCGCGAGGCCTCGCGCACGCGCCGTGACGCAGCTGATCCGTCCGGACGCCAAGCTCGCGCGAACCGCGAACGCTTAGAATCTCTGGTGGCTGCACTTCTTGGTTCCGCCACCATTTAAACACGCCCTATTCCAACCGCTCATTGTTCTCAGGCGTTCCCAGAATCCGTTTGAATCCGTAGAATGCGGCAGGACTAGAAACCCGGTAAGTGTCTCCTCACCGGGTCCCAATCCTGCCGAACTCCAAATACCACAGCAAGTCTCGAACGACTACTTGTTGCCCGCGGATTCCTTCGATTCGTTGTACGGTGAATTCTTCTGCAGCACTCTCACCAGGTGGCGGCCAGACGGTGGAACTCCCACTGCTCCGCCGAGCACGATTTCCTTCGCGGTGAGTCTGCGGCCATACACATCCGCCGTGGCGTCATCGTCCGGGCGAAGCGTCGAGCCTTCCAGAGAAATTCCCGCAAATAGACCACGCGTGCGCGAGTAGCTCAGGATCTCCGAACGCATGTACGCATCGGTATCCGCAGAAGCGTCGCGTCCCACGGGACCCGCAGCGATGGATGCATCTCCGCCGAGCTTCACCTTGCTGCTCAGAATCGACTGCGCCCCTCGGTCATTCATCACCAGCAGAACCAGATCCGTGGCTTGTCCGCCAATCTGGAATCCAAAGCTGCCGCCTTCCAGAGCCATCATCGCCGGCGCGCCCCACGGTCCGTGAAATTCCTTGCCCGTGCGGCAAACCATTGCGCCGCGGCCATAGCTGGCGCCCACCACGAAAGCCGCCTTCAGAACCGACGGAAACACGATCACGCATTCCGCTTTTTCCATCACATCGTGCGGAATGCTATCCGGTACGTTCATAATTTCCTGCATCACCACGCCGGAATTTTCCAGACGCTTTTGTTCCTTGTTCTGAGCCTGCAGCGTAGTCGTCGCGAACAGCCCCAAACACACCACCAGTATCAAATTGCGTATCATTGCTGACCTCCATGATCAGAAGAGTTGTGGCCGCGGAGCTTGTGCTCTCCGAAACCTTTGTGAAGGCGCGTTGCACCACGCCGTGAGCCGGGGCGGACGCTGTATGAAAATTATTCGCCCGCTATCCCCGGCCGGAACCTTCCGTTGTTATTTTTGCTTTGCGCCGGCCACGAGCAGAACCACTCCTCCCAAGAGCGCGAGTCCCCCGATGATCGGTGGCAGAGGTATCTGCTCTTGAGTGTCTTTCGTCGCGTGGATCGGTCCCACATCCAGGACTTTTTCCCGGTGCGTGTAAGTGATGCCCTGGTAGGCCAGCGCCAGCGCGCCCAATACCACCAGCAGAATCCCAACTAGAGACATTGATTTCATAATGTTAGCTCCGTGCTCAGGAGACGACGCTGCGGCCCTGGAACAGTCGAATCACCAGAACTACCACGGCCAGTAGCAACAGCAGGTGGATAAACCCACCCATCGTGTACGAAGTGACGATCCCCAAGAGCCATAAAACAACTAGAACCACAAAAATCGTCCAAAGCATGTTGACCCCTTTTCCCTCTTAAATTGTGCGAGCTGGAAGCAAGTCGGGTGGTGCGCAGCGGGCGGGCCGGCCTGCGAAACTGCTCTCTCACTCCACAGGTATCAGAATAGTTGGCATTGCCGGGCGTATCTGTTCACTTGTGCACATATTCCGCTTCTGTTTTGGCCCGATTAGAAGTGGCCTAAAAATGGGCAGGCGCCTCAGCCACAGGCGATCGCGCCGGCAATCGGCCAATTTGCCTTGCGCGGACAATGAATCGCATCGGCGCGGCGCCTACGTAGTAGAAGGGATAGCAGGTAACTAGGGTTAAGCTGTTCTCGCGGGACGGCTGAAGCACTTGCACGTCGCTCGGCGATACCACCTCGGTTGATTCCACTTGATACACGAATTCACCGTCGTACGTTTCCAGCGCAATCGCATCGCCCAGCCGTATATCGCGCAACGGGCGGAAGAATCCGTCACGATGTCCGGCCAGCGCCACGTTCCCCGGAGCGCCCGGCAATGCCGTCTCCGGCAGGTGGCCGATTGCACGACGCAATACTTTGGCTGACTGCCCTTCCACGACGATGGTCTTGAGACCCAGGCGCGGAATCGTCATTTCTCCAATCACATCACCTTCCGCCACAGCGCGAAGCCCTTGCGCTGGGGCTGCGTTCGAAAATCTCGATTCCTCGATCGCCTGGTACGCCCGCGCATCCACCACCACGTACGTGGCGTAGCCCAGCGCCAAAATAGCGCCGGCCAGGAAAAAATAATATGCCCCGCGAAAAAAAAGCGCTCTCCGCTTCCGAGGCTTTCTTGCCATGGTTATGCGGGCGTTCACTCTGCGCCTTTAGCTGCTGCCGCGGGCGAAGCGCTTGCTCCGGCGGCGGAGTAGCCAGTACGGGTGCGGACGCGCAGTTTGCCCTGGCCCGGAACAGTCACTTTCACTTCGATTTTTCGAAAGTCGTGCGCGTCGTTCGCTTTTTCGGGCGCGAACCCCAGCGTGTATTGTTCGCGCAGATCTCGTGCGATCTGCGCCGAGATACTTGCAACGGTATGCGTGCGATCCGGGAAGTAGGCTATTCCGCCCGTAGCTTTCGAGAAATGGCGAAGAACGTTCGGGTCCACTTCTCCGCTATCGCCGATCAACCCGATGGAATAGATAACCACCTGGGATTTTTGCGCGAGCGTCAGAACCTGCTGGAATTTTTGCGTGCTGGCGTTGTCCCCGCCGTCGCTGATGATAATGAGCGCCTTCCTGTCGTAATGGCCCAGCTGCAAATGCAGAAGCCCTTCGGCCACCGCGTCATACAGCGCGGTTCGTCCGCGCGCGCGGACCGCGGTCACGGCTTTGGCCAGCTCTTCGGGGTCGTCGGTGAAGGCCTTTCCGTTTAGAAGTTCC
Source organism: uncultured Acidobacteriota bacterium (assembly GCA_963748395.1). GTDB lineage: Bacteria > Acidobacteriota > Terriglobia > Acidiferrales > UBA7541 > Palsa-295. The sequence goes on from CAVVIP010000005.1 coordinate 401,049, forward strand.
ACCGAAACGTCGTCGTTGAAATCCACCACAAACATCTCATCGCGCGGATTGCCCGATTGCGCAAACGACGAAACCGCATCGGCGACTTCCGGCAGTTCCTCGCCCATGCTGCGGCTGTGGTCCACGATTAAGCCCACGGTGATCGGCGCATCTCCCTGCTGGAACATCGCAATTTTTTGCACGCGCCCGTCTTCGTACACTTGGAAGTCCTGCTGTTGCAAGCCCAGCACCGCGTTTCCCTTCGCATCCGTCACGCTGACGGGCAGCACCACCAGTTCCGTCTGTACTGAGATCGCCGAAGACGCGGGCGGCGCCGGCCGGGATTGCGCGCAGCTGGCCACTGCGGAAGAAAGCAGCGCGGCCGCGAAAAGGCCGCAGCCGCAGATTCGTTTGAGCGTTTGCGATTGGATGATCGGAATCACTGGGAGAGCTCCTCGCGCCGCGGGATATGAATTGTCATTCGGCCCCGCGGCGCACCGGAGTTTGCTGCTGTTATGAAACTGATGCGAGTCGCTTCACTGCTAGTGCTGCACCGAGTGATGCCAAGCCCAGCAGCGCAATCAGTGGCACTGAGCTGGCGGTCTTGGGCAACGCCGCAGTCGCCACCGTTGGCGCTGGCTCCTGCGCAACCGGCGCGGTCGTTTGGATCGCTTCCGTTACCGGGACTTCTGTCTGCTCCGGAGTAACCGCGACGATCGCAACGGTATTCAGGTCCGTCGTGTCCATCGGGAGCGCCGCAACAGGCTCCTTCAACGCCACAGCTAGCTCAATCGCTCGCTGCTTCGGATAAACAAATTCCTGACCGAAGTTATCACCCGGATAAAACCAGGCCTTCAGAGCGTCCGGCTGGTCGCCCGGCTGCTCTGCGAACTTCACCACGGTCCGCCCCGTCGGTTGCAGGCGATAGTCATTAATCGTCAGAATCGTGGCGATTAGCTTCGTCCCATCGGCATTGAACACTTGCACGATGTGACGATCGGAACGCGAGTCCAGCAGCTTGAAGGTGTACGTCCCGGCGGGCAGGATTTGCCCGGGGATTTCCACCGGCTGGTTGAAAGTCATCACCGTCTTCTTGTTATATTCATCGGCCCGAATGCTAGGAGCTGACATGGCGGCGAGTAGCGAGAGTGCGGAGACAACTAGAACTGCCTTTATAATCTTCATTTATATTTTCTCCTGGAAGCTGCAATAAGGATAAGAGCTGCTGGTGCCCATCGCGGTCTGCTGATGTGAGTTAACCGAATGAAACTGGAGCGGGTGGATTAATACAGGAAGTAGCCCCCTTGCTTCACCACGTTACAAGATCCTATTCGCCTTCACGATGCCGGTCTGTTCACTACTGCACACAAATGGACATTCGTCTCGCGTTCGCCCGGCTACACTCTGCTGCAATCGCGCGCTAATCCGATTTCCGGAGATCGCAGACGAGTTTTTTTGCTTCTTTCACTCGTTCTTTGTAGAACGTGGGACTCATCAAAGCCTGATTTACCCCCGCGCCCAGCTGCTTGCGGTTGCGCTTCTTAGCCAGGAACAGAGATAACGCCGTGTACGTCTTGATCTCTTTCTCCAGAAACCTCACAACTTGCTGTTGCGAGTCTTGCATCTTCCACCTCCCGCCTTACAGGCCTCTGCGGTCGCGCTGACCGCGTTCCCGCCGACGAACGGCGCGGAATTTAAATACGACCGAGAATCACCAGAATCACCACAACCAGCAGCACTAATCCCAAACCGCCCGTCGGGAAATAGCCCCACTGGCGGCTGTGTGACCAGCGCGGGAAAGCTCCCACCAGCGCCAGGATCAAAAAGATAATCAAAATCATTCCGAGCATTGTCGTCTCCTGCTTTCTGTTCGATGGATGTAGGAACCGAACTCTGTGCTTCCGCCAGCCCTGCAGGGGCGACGCAATCCGTAAGGATCACCATCGCCCCTGATTCTGGGTTGCCAATACCGCTTACAAGGCGGTTTAGAGTACGACGCTGATCGAAACGCGCGCGCCCGGATAGTACGGGTTGTACAGGTAATACCCGCCATCAATGTAATCAACGTACACGTTGTCGGTGTAATACCAGCCCACCGGCCACGGCTGCACAAATCCGAACCAGTATCCGCCGTACTGAAAGCGCGAATATCCTCCCACCATCACTGGCTGGCTGATCACGAACACGTGCTCGTGGCCAAAATTGGAATGGAAGCGATCATCAGGAATGCGGCCGTTGCCTCGGACGCTCAGGCGCAGCGCCGGCGCGTCGTGTTGTCGCTGCACTTCGGCCTGAGTCCTCTGCGCATGCTGCTGGTTATTGGATTTGTTTTGCTGTTGCTGGTTCTTGGCTTGCTGCTGTTTTTCCTGAGGCTTAGCCTGCTCTTGCTTCACAACCTTGGTCTGCTGCTGTTTTGCGGGTGCAGCCTGTTCCTGCTTTGCAGGCTTGGCTTCCTGCTGCTTTCAGGCTTGGCCGCTTCCTGTTTTACAGGTTTGGCTTCTTGTTGTTTTTCAGGTTTCGCCTCTTGCTGCTTTTCCGGCTTGGCTTCCTGCTGATGTTCAGGCTTGGCTTCTTGTTCGTGCTGCTCCTGACGTGCGTAAGCACTCGCAGTGCTGCCTAGTAACAGCAGCAAAGCCGCCGTGCTGAGAACTCCGAATCGTTTCATAAGTCGTGCCTCCATTAGTCCAGATCGTGCCTATCTCCGCGCAGCCGCTCTTCGCGTCTCGCACGGTAATTCCTTCGCCGCGTCCACATGCATCGTTGTTGCGCTGTGTGGAACGACGACGCGCCGCAGCCCACTTCCCTGCAATCAATTCAGAAATTCCTACGTCCCCACGCGCATGTGGGACAGCGAGTGAAACAATCCAAAAATGTTCAGCAGCCACAACACCGTCGCAATCACCACCACGGCGTTCAAAATGGACTTGATCGACCCCGCCATCGGTATGAAGTTGTTCACCAGCCACAGCAGTACTCCCACCACCACCAGCACCATCAATACTTGAAGTAACGGCATAACTTTTTTTGACCCCCTTCTCTTTGCAGGCAGACACTCCGGCCCGTCCCAAGTTGCTCGACCCAATTTCTGGCTAATTTCTGGCCAATCTCTGGCCAATCTCTGGCCAATTTCTGGTTTGACGTAAGGCCTGTTACCGGCGGCTAGAGTGGGAGGAACCTGCGAACTCCGGTGTCTTTCAGGTGCACGCGCTGGAACCTGATTTAGCCCCGGTCCAATCGCTACACCAACACCAGCATCTTAGAGAACTCCAAAACTCATATCTGTTCACTACTGCACACAATGCGGATATTAATTGCACCACCACGCAGCAGTGCTAAAATGCCAACCAGAAAGGGACCCTCAGGCATGCCCAGCAAAGCGAAAAAGCGCGTCAAAATCAGCGCCAGGATTAGCGCCAAGTCCAACGGCAAGAAATTATTCAACGCTCAGGATTTTCTCGATTCCGCCGGCGTCGCGCGCAAAGTTACCGAATTCGAAAAAAAGCAGACAATCTTCTCGCAGGGTGACGTCTGCAAAGACGTGCTCTACATCCAGAAAGGCGCCGTCCGCCTCTCCGTCGTCAATGAAGCCGGCAAAGAAGCCGTCGTCGCTGTCTTGGGCCCCGGTGATTTTTTCGGCGAAGGTTGCCTGGCCGGCCAGCCCATCCGCATCGGCACCGCCACGGCCATCGCTCCCACCACCGCTCTGGTCATCGAAAAAAAGGAAATGATCCGCGTCCTCCACGACGAGCACGCCTTCTCCGACCGCTTCATCACCTACATGCTCTCGCGCAACATCCGCATCGAAGAAGATCTCGTCGACCAGCTTTTCAACTCCAGCGAAAAACGCCTCGCCCGCACGCTTCTCCTTCTCGCACGCTACGGCACCGAAGACAAGCCGCAGCGCGTCCTCCCCAAAGTCTCGCAGGAAACTCTCGCCGAAATGGTCGGCACCACCCGCTCCCGCGTCAATTTCTTCATGAACAAATTCCGCAAGCTCGGCTTCATCAAATACAATGGCGGCCTGCAGATCAACACCTCGCTCCTCAGCGTCGTCCTCCACGATTAGCTCCCGCGCCGCCGCGCCCCGCCCCGCCAAATTGTTCCACCCGTATCGCTTTCATCGCCTCTCCATCCTCACTCTGCAGTTTCACCAACGATCTAAAGTTTCAGCAAACTCGGCGCCGCCCTTCCCCCCAGCACCGCATCAATATTATCCAGCGCCAGCATCCCCATCGCCGTATTCGTCTCCAGAGTCGCGCTCCCCACATGCGGCAGCAAAAATGTATTCATCATCCCCGCATACGCCGGATGGATGTTCGGCTCGCCCTCGAACACATCCAGCCCCGCCGCGGCCACCCGCCCCGTCCGCAGCGCCGCGATCAACGCCTCATCCTCCACCAACCCTCCCCGCGCCGCGTTCACCACAATCGCTCCCGCCGGCAGCAGCGCAATCGCCTCCGCATTCAGAAAATGATGCGTCTCCGCAGTGTGCGGCGCCTGCAAACTCAAAAACTCGCTCACCCGCAGCAAATCCCGCGCATCCGCGTGATACACCGCGTCCCCCGCCAGCTCCGCAGGCAGCGCCCTACGATTGCTATAGTGGATCTTCATCCCAAACGCCCGCGCCCTCCTCGCCACCGCCTGCCCGATCCGCCCCATCCCATAAATCCCCAGCACTTTCCCCGTCGGCTGCCATCCCAGCAGCGGCCCCGCGCTCGATTTCGCCCACGCCCCCGTCCTCAATAATTGTTGCGATTCCCACGCCCGCCGCGACGCCCCCAGCAGCAGCAGCATCGTCAAATCCGCCGTCGCATCCGTCAGCACCCCAGGAGTATTCGCGATCGGTATCCCTCTCTCCGCCGCCGCACGCAGGTCAATATGATCGTAGCCCACCGAAAATGTCGCGATCACTTTCACCGACCCCGGCAGCCGCCGGAAGAATTCCCCATCCAGCTGCAGCGGCGGATTGAAAAAAAGCGCATCCGCCCCCTCCAGCGCGCGCAACAAATCCTCCCCGCTGCGTCTCGCGGAGAGTCCGACTCCCTCGCCACCCGCCGCACCGTCGATAATCCCGCGCAATCCTCGCCTCCACATCCTTCGTGTACTGATAGTTCAGCACCAGTATTGGTTTGCTCATTGGCTCGCTCATTTACTTGTAAAAGTCGCCGCCCTTCGGGATGCGTTTCCCGCTTCGCGCACGGATTTTACCCGATTCGCCGGTAGCATAGGCAATCTTGCCTGTGCTCCTCGCCTTCGCATTGCGTCATCATGATGCCGCGCAACGATTGGTGAGTAGTAGGTAGCATAGGCAATCTTGCCTGTGCTCTTTCCCTTCGCATTGCCTTGTCATGATGCCGCGCTCGGGTCGCAACTCGGGAATCTTTGTAGATCGTGGCTTTAGCCACCGCATCAGCGCAAGGGTCGCAACTCGGGAATCTTTGTAGGTCGTGGCTTTAGCCACGACATAACCGCAACAAACTCAATCCGGCTTTAGCCGCTGAAGTACGGATTTTGCAGTTGCCACGTCGGCTCTGTACCAGCCGCGCCACCCGCCAGCTAGCCGCAGGACGCCGAAAATCCAAAAATTTGTGTCTCTCAGCAGCACAGCCCACCGCCGCCTTTCAGTTAGAATTATCCCAACGTACCCAGGAGCCCGACGCAATGAGCTTTCTCGTACGCAAAGCAGCCACCGCAGACGTCCCGCGACTGCGTGAAGTAATCGAAGCTTCCGTGCGCGGCCTGCAATCCGCGGATTACACCCCGGCGCAGATTTCGGGCGCGCTCCACTCGGTCTATGGCGTGGATAGCCAGCTCATCGCGGACGGCACGTATTTTGCGGTGGAGGTTGCGGTGGAGGTTCCGGCGGACGTCGCTGACACAACCCCGGCCGCACCAGTAATCGTCGCCTGCGGCGGTTGGAGCAAGCGCAACACCTTGTATGGAGGCGATCAATATGCCGGGCGCGAGGATTCGTTGCTCGATCCCGCGCGGGATGCCGCCAGGATTCGCGCGTTTTTCGTGCATCCGCAGTGGGCGCGGCGCGGCATCGGCACCTTAATCTTGGAAGCTTGTGAGAACGCGGCGCGCCAAGCCGGTTTCACGCGCTTGGAAATGGGCGCCACCTTGAGCGGCGTCGCGTTCTATCGCGCCAAGGGCTACGCCGCCACTGGAAAATCTGCAAGTGCCTCTGAGTAACGGAGAAATGCTCTCCATCGTCAGGATGGCCAAGCAAATCAATCCCAAGTTCTGAGAGCCGAGCCTAGCTTGTGCGCCACCCTTCGTCTATAGGCTTTTCCAATTCGCGAACGGATTTTATCTGATTCGCAGGTGGTGCGTGGTGAGTAGCAGCTTGCATAGGTCGGCCCTTCTCGACTGGTGTTCAAGACGATGTTGTTGGACATTCAGTTGATTGACGTCGCTGATAGCCCTTGGTAGTGTGTGCTCCAATCAACGAACCCGGCGGGATTGTAGTACGGCGAGGAGATGGGAATGTGGGCAACGCTTGAATTCAGGCGTAGGTTGGCTGCTTTTATCTTGTTGCTGTTCGTCGTTGCCCATTGCATCGCGCCGACACGGTTTATCCTGGACTGGCCCTCAATCGCAATTTTGGGGATTGCGCTCTCTTTGCTCTTGGCACCGCAACTCAGACTGCTTCTTCCATTCGTGAAGGCGATCAAGATCGGTGAAACGGAGATTCACTTGCGCGAGCAGGCGACCGCGCTAGCCTTCTCTGTTGAAAGATTAGAAGCACGTCCAAATCCTGTTCAATTGTTCGCTACAGCTGCGAGTGTCGTCCCTCCTGCGGAGGATCAATACAAGAGGCTGCTGGACACGGACGTAGAAGCCCATATTCTCGACCTCGCTGTAAGAGATAAGCGAGCTGCGCTCATGAGACTGGCGATAGAAATAGAAAAGGAGCTACTGGCTCTTCACGGAGCACTCGGTTTACGCAATCACAACGAATCGGGAAGTTTCAGAAGTATTGTGGGGCAACTCGCCCGACACGGAGCCATTGGCGACGAGATGAAAAAGGGGCTGACGGAGTTCTGGCATGTTAGGAACCAGATCGCCCACTCCTATCTCTCTGATGAGTCGCTAGTTACCAGCGCGCTTGACAGCGGTATCCGTCTCCTGAGACTTGTGAAGGCAATTCCACGTCAGAGATGCACGATAGTTGATCCCAATGTACAACTGTTCAAAGACCCAAGATGCAAGGATCCCATTACCGATTATCACGGCGTGATGCTGGAAATCATGGATCCCGAGGGAAAGAAAAGGAATCATCCGTTTCCGGCTGGACGAGATTTTATCGAGGGCGAAATCGTCGGCTGGGACTGGGACATGAGCAACATCTATGGAGTTGCGTATTACCAAGACCCTGACTCCGGGCAACCGATACAAGCGTGGGGTTCCTCCGCGGTTTTCGTCGGCAAGACCCAGCCAAAATGAATGCCGAACATGGGACGGACGGGTGGCCCACTCGCCCGGGACTCAGACTGATGAAAGTGACCGAGCCGGCTAAATGACGACCAAGCCTACGCAACCCACCGCTCTGGAAGAAATCGGCCCGCTCTATGCGAACCTGATGGAGGAAATAAAACGCCGCGTCGATGTAATCCAGCGCGCCGCAAGCGGCCAACTCGCGATCCCGCCGATGGCAGCTTTTGAGCTGTGTTACCTGCAACTGCGAAAAGTCTGCGAGGTTTTCGCTCTTGCGTGTATCGCCGCGCATGGAGACATCCCGGAGGTGCGCACCAATCTCCTGCAGAAGAACTACAATGCTGACCAGATCATTAAACAGCTCGACCGCTTGCACCCAAACTTTTATCCTGTTCCCACAGACCAAGTCCTCGACCCGGCGACAGGGCAACCGGTTCGCGTCGTCCTCGTCGGCGCGGGTTTCCTGACCAAAGCCGATTTACTGGGCCTGTACGGCGAGTGCGGAAACTACCTTCATCGTGGGAGCATTCGGCAACTGCTCACGAATTGGGAACCCAAACCCGATTTTGCGAACGTACAGGCGTGGGTCGAGAAGATCGTGAGGTTGCTGAATCACCACCAGATCCAGACCCGTCAACCCAACCAACAGCTCTGGGTATTGATGCACGGAAAGGACGACGGAAACGTGCATTGGTTCATCATGAAGCCGCTCGCGTCGCTGAAAAAATGAGCCGGCGGGCGGCGCACCAGCCCCTTTAATTGCTATGGGGTCTGGGTCTTGAGGATTTCTTGCTCGACATAGCTCGATCCGAGCGGCGAGATGCGGGCTCGACGCTGTTCCGTGTCGTATTCGATCATTCGCTTCGTATGGAGGACACGCAGGATATTTTTCCGAAACGCGGTCAGCGTACTGTATTCCACCCAGCTAAAGAGGTCTGGTTCAAGAACCCATGAGGGCTTTGAATATAAAAGTACAAGCGTCTGATCATCTTTGTTCATATCCGGGTCGAGCACGCGTTTAATGCGGTCGACTTCCCAAACGAGTCCTATTTTGCGCTCGACGAGAGCGTCAACGGTCTCTTGCGCGTCTTTCGTTGAGATCCCGTGAAAAATCCGCACTAGCTCCGCCAAGGTCCAACTGGTCATCGCATAAACGGCCGTTGCGTCCATGAAGTTCGGGTCCACGTCTCCGCCAGCGTGACCGACACCTCGATTGTTCCGAATCTCATACAGAGCTGGAAGTATCCGCGGAATCAAAATTCGCAGGCTGCGATCACCTACTCGGCTGGGCTGCGCGGGCGTGCCCTCTAGAGCCCGACACGCAAGCACCATGTCTTTCGGTTTTGAGGGTTTTGGTGGAAAGGAGCCGGTGATGACACCGTCGATGATCGAATAGACGACCTCGCAGAACTTGCCGCCGTTCAGTTCCGACGGCTCCCAACGGTGCTCAGCAAAATTTGTTACGATTTCCTGATAGCTTTGGAAAAGAGGATCCCGCAAGCCCGGAGGGACGCCCGCCAGCACCTTTGAAGAGTCGAGCATCTATCCCTCTTTGGTTAATTCTTTTACGAGAGCGGCTCCGTGTTTGAGGCCAGGCGCGGTCAATCTCCAGCCGCCACCTTTTGAACCGGTCAGCAGATTTCCCTTGTCTTTCATATAAGCAGCGTGATTCCCTTTGTTGTAGCATCCCAACTCTTCGCAAACCTTTCTCGCAGACTTATCGTCGAAGGCTGATTCTCCTGAAGCTAAGAAACGACTAACCCCCTGAAGCACGTATGCGTTACGCGTCTTACTTTTGCTGTCCTTGCCGGGCGCCTCTGCCGCTATCACTGTAACGCCCTCGGCCGTGATATCGAATACTCGTTCAATCTGAGCAGCCGTGAGGCCGTTTTGGGTCATCCAATTCGTTGCTTTGGCAGCAAGGCCCCTCAAATTATGATCGTTCTTACCAGCGTCGCCAGTTCGTAGTGCTGTACCACTCGACGATTCCGAGCCGGTTGTCCCGGCAGGTGAGTCTTCTCCCAGCAAGACGAGTGCACCCTTAATCACCTTGTGCCGATCCTCGGAATTAAGAGGACCGAGTAGGGCTACAATTTTTCCCGCTATTTCTGCAATCGTCGCTCCTGCCTTTGTCTTTTTGTCCATCGCAAACCTCATTTAGATAGGTGCAAGAAGTGGTCGTACTACAGTGCGCTCCGAACAGCGAGCAGAATTTTAGAATCATAACATAATAGAGATTTCGTTAACATGAACGACAAGCGGCGGGTGGCGCACCCTTCCACATCACCTCGACACACGCATTGGATTTTCCGGGTGCCCCACTCTTCGCGCCTTTGTTTCATGCGAAGGGTGGGGGTTCCGACGCAGCGCTGCGGTAACCCTTCCGTCGAACTCCTACCTCGTGCGCTGATCCGACGTTTCAAAAAACCTGTACCACGCCTGATCGCCGCAACTGGCGCATGTTTCATGCGATTTCGTCGCCTCGAAATTGCATCTGGACCAGTTCTGTACTTGGGTACAGCTGTTTTCGCCGCGCCTTCGCGCTACAGTCGAACGGAAACCAAAATATGAAAACGTACACACGATCGAGCGGGCCCCTTCGAACCGGTCCCGCAGTCGCGGGACCGGTTCCCGAACTGAATCGTCCCCGCGCCGCGGCCAATTTCCAGGCTTTCTCTGCGCGTTCTGCGTAATTCTAATCGCTGGTGACGAATTATTAAAAACAGCACTTAACTCCTTCAATGCCAATACCGGATGCGTTTCTAATCGCTGATGATTTGCCCCATTTTTCGCGATTCCCGCGGGGCGTTGTGCAAAATTCTAATCGGCACACCCCGCCGATTAGAAACGGCCGCAAATGACTGAAAACAAACAACAGCGACCCATTCTAATCGGTACTATTTGTCCGTTTTTTTTGTGCGAAGCGCGCAAAACGTTACAATTATCAAGAGGATCAAACACCACGTGAAACTTCCATTGCCGGCTGGTTCCTTTGCAGCTTACCTATTCGATTGCGACGGCACGATTGCCGATTCCATGCCGCTGCACTACGTCGCCTGGAAGCAGGCCCTCGGGGAATGGGGTTGCACATTTGACGAGAAGCTCTTCTACGCCCTGGGCGGCATGCCTACTGCGGAGATCATTGCCATGCTCAACCAGCAGCAGGGGCTGAACATGCCGGTGCAACCGGTGGCCGCAAGAAAGGAGGACATTTATTTCGAGCTGCTGCCGCAACTGAAAGCCGTCCCTGAAGTGGTGGAGCATATTGACGCGCAGCACGGCCGGATTCCCTTCGCGGTTGTTTCCGGCAGCACGCGCGAATCCGTCACCGCATCGCTCGATTCGCTGCAGCTGCTGCATAAATTCGACGTGCTGGTCTGCGCCGGAGACTACCGCAAGAGCAAGCCGGACCCGGAAGCCTTTCTGCTGGCCGCCGCGAAAGTAGGAGTCGCGCCGGCAAACTGCCTGGTCTTTGAAGACACGGACATGGGCATTCAAGCAGCGACGGCGGCGGGGATGGCCTCCGTGAGGGTCCCGCCGCCGTGGGATAGGGGCGTCAGCTGATGCACTTCACGCTTTCATCCGTCACGAACCTCTGCGAGCCACCAGGACGAACTCGTCCGCAGACTTCAGTGGAATGTCGGCTTCGCCGTCATCCCACCGGATGCTCACCAGTTCGTGCCCCGCTTGCGCTGCCACTACGGCCATCACCGTCCCAGGTTGCTCCTCTTTGCTTTTCACGTAATCGCCCAACTTGGGGGCTTCGCCACTCCCGTATGACATTGCATCCTCCCTCAGAAAATGAAATTGTTTTTCTGCGAAATTAGTTATGAATTGGAAATCGAATGAAAGTCACGCGATCGAGATCAGTGCGACGTTCATAGGGTTCGGACGAACCGCGTAATTAAAGGTAGGAGGTTTCGGATGGTGGAGCGCGACCTGCCGCGAAGAACAGAAATGGATCAACCGGAGAATCCGACGCCGCAGCAAGCGCCAATCGCGCCAACGAGCGGCGATACAACAACCCTTCTGCTGCTGCCTGAATTCCCGCGTCCGACTGCGGCGGCAAACCCGCAACATCTGCAGGCGCGCTCGTCGCCGGAATCACACTTGTGTGCGACTCGCGGAATGCTCCCGGAAACGCGCCAGGTTCCGCGCGCAGAAATCTGCCATGGCCATCGTTCAGCAGCACTGCAACAGGCTGTCTGAACCACGCGGAGGTGAACACCAGGTCAACGGTGTGATCGCCATTCACGTCGCGGGCTTCAATCAGCAGCCCGCCCGCAGGCGCGACCAACCGAATGTATTGGCGTCCCGCTGTCGAGCACTGAAACTGGATCCAGTAGTCGCTGTCGCCCGCGCCGCTGCGGCCAATCTGTATCGACGCCTGATCCAGCCGCTGATCGCCATCAAAATCCGCGATCGCAAATGTTAGTCCCGGTCCAGACGATGGCGCAGCTGCACTCTGGATCCCGCCAGCTCTCGCCGTAATTCCAGACACCACATAGAGGAACAACAACGGTAGGCAGACAAACAGTCCGCGCAACATCCGCAAGTTGTCGCGCAATATGGCTCGCGAGTCAAACCGCAGGTCGAATGTGCGCGAGGATTCGGACAACGCGTTCTCTCCCGACTTCCGGTATATTTCGCGACTATACCATTCGGCAAGCCGCCGGAAAAGCACCGCTGCTTCAGAGTACTTCCGTCAGTTGATGGGAGTTGCGTTGCTCTGATCCAGCGCCATCGCGTTTGGCCCAGCTTTCAGCTGCACAGCTTGGCCCCAAGCAAGCGCCTGGTTGTTGTACCGCGTGGAGATCATCAGGTAGTAGGTTCCCGGAGGAACGCCGGGAAAGATCCCGTTCCCGCTCGCGTCCGCGCGCACCGCCGAAGCAGCGTCGGCCTTGATCGCGTCGGTCACCTTCTGGCATTCCGGTGTCCTGTTGACGCAGATAGTCGCGACGTATTTGTACGGCGTCATTCCCGCAGGAACAGTGACGCCCGCTTTAGCGACCACGTTCGCGTAGCTGTTCCGCAGCAGCACATAGGGACGTCCGCCGAGCGCGTTCGCCGCGCCCGCTTGCGCCGGTAGCTTCGACACCACGGTCAGAACCGCGTTGCCCAGCGGCTTGTCCGGAACCGAGAGAGTCCCGCCTCCATTGTCCGGCGCTCCTCCGCGCGTTCCCGCGGACGCATTGCTCGCGGCAGCCGACGAGCCTCCACTTGCCGGAATACTCGCGCTCGCAGTGAGCACTGCGAGGCTGCAAGACTGCTCCATCGGCGCGAACGTGAAGTCGCCGTCGTCGTTCTGCCCCGTGACGGTGCGACCGTGCACCTGATACGGCCCGCTTCCGCCTGGGTCGAGTGACCCATCCGCCTTGAACGCCAGCGTCAGCGGGTGATCCGGCGCGTTGATATGGATCACCGCCTTCGCGCCGTCCGCGACCACGGTATAAGGATACGCGCGCGCGGCGTCCGGCCCGCAGCCAAGCACCGCGGACTCCGGGAAGAACTGGACGCTGAATCCCGTGGATGCGGCGAAGATGCCGTGCATGCGTATGCCGGGCGGCGTCGGCGGTCCCTTGTCGCCGCCGAACATCGTCTTCAGTAGATCCGTCTGCATCGTCTGCACGCCTGTTCCGGCTCCCTTCGAGGATAGGCTCTGTGCCGAGCAAGTGGCCGTCTTGGAAGCGAAGTTAGTGTGACCTCCGCCGGAATTCACATGACCGTAGTAGGGCTGGCCGTTGCTGTAGAGGTCCGAGGTCGTGGAGGCCTGCTGATTCGTGAGGTGCGTTCCGTACTTGTCGGTGTATCCGCTCATCGCGGTGGGATCGGGTCCGTCGCTGGTGTAACCGCTGGCGACAACTCCGTTAATCTGCAGTGGCCCGGGCCCGACGATGGTGCCATCCGCTTTCAGGGTGAGGACCAGTGGCTTTGGAGTCGTGTCAATAACGATGGCGGTCCGATCGTTCTTGAACTCGATCTTGTAGTTGTGTTGATCCGGCGAGAGGAACGCGCAGTTGACCAGGACGCCGCCGTCAATGAAGTCCAGGCGCCATTTGCCAGGGCCTTCGAACACGCCGGCCATGTTCGGTCCGGGCTGCGGTTCCTTCGTTAGTGATGGAAGCACCTGGCCAACCATCTGGCTGAACGCACCGAGCAGCGAATTGCCCGTGCAAGTGGCGGGCAGCCGTCCGGCGGTGATGCATCTGGCGATGGCGCGCTCTTCGGGCGTCTTGGGTTTTTGTGGTTGTCCGTAGGTGGCGGGCTGGGTAGCGGCATTCAGCTGCTCTGTGGCCTTTTTCTCGTTGGCGTTGTAGGTGTCTTCCTGCTTCTTCTGGAACGCCTTCGCCGCAGCAAGCTGTTTTGCGGTTGGCTGCTGGCAGGTGGGCAAGAGTTTCTTGAGGGCGCCGCGAGTCATGGAGGTGTACGTGTTCAGCCCGGTGGATGTGAGGTGGTCGGGATGCGCGACCATGCACGTGGAGGTGTCGGAGGTGTCGCGGATGTTGCATCCTTCGATGTAGATGTGCTCGCCGCTGCAAACGTAGGTGACACCGATGGTGATGTCCTGCGCGTGGCAGAGCGCCGCCGCAAAAAGGAATATCAATATCGCTGCGCCTGTTTTCAGCGTGAGGCGGCTGCTGGTAGCAGAGCAATTCGAACCGCGCAGATTCATTTCAGCTCCCAGATGACCACGACGCGAGTTGTGAGGGTCTGAGACGGGTCGCCAGATAATGCTGCGCGCGTGGTTGCCGTCATCCCGCTCGCGACGCGCGGACGGTTCAGGACATCTGCAAGAGCTTGTTGACGTCCATCGTAATCGCGGACGCGGTGGGCTCGTCCAAGCCGCCTGCGAGAGTGGTGGGCACGCCGCGCGCCTCCGCGTCCACGCGGTAGGAGATCGGCCCGAGCTTGCTGACGGCCCAATTCATTCCCGCGACGACGTTTTGCTGACCGCTGTTGGGGTGGGGATCGGCGACGACAATCACATCTCCGGCAGCTTTCAGAACGTGGTTGCGAATAATGATGCGATGGATGGAGTCTCTCGGAATGTTGTTGCCGGCAACATCAATACCCGTCTTCGAGACGCGGAATCTGGCCGGCGTGCGGTACTGCGTAGCTTGTTTCGAGTGCATCAGCAGGTACATCGCCCCGTAAACAAAGCCAGCTGCCAGTACGCCGTAGATTAAGCCCGTGGACAGGGCAATCAAGACCAGCAGGCCACCGGGAATAGCCACCAACAACCATGGAGCGGGCACGGGTTCTGGAGCGGTGGCGAACTCCGTCCCGTCGCCCACCGGTTGGCTCTGATATCCAGGCATGTTGTTCCTCCGTTTTGCCGCGTTCGCGATGAATGATTGGTGCTCACGCCGGGCGTGCGGGTGTTTCGACTGTGAACACTCAATACGCTATGCGTGAAAGAGCCGGAAAAACCGTCACGCTTTTCTGTTTGAGCGGGTGACGCCGGGCTTTGGTGGAGGCGTTAGGAGTGTGGATTACGGACCGACGCAGCTCCGCAACATGGATGAAGTGTTCCCTTACATAGTGCCGGACGCGACACGCCGGGGGGACGGCGAAAGGGACTGAGGTAAGCGTTCATGTTACGTTGAACTTAACGACCGTTCGCAAGCTCAGAGGCTAGAACGCTGGATTCGTCGCATGAATACCGTAACGCTGGAACCCGTTGAAGTTGTAACCGAGACCGGCGTCCTGAATAGCTCGCCAGCCATCTACGTTCTGTTCTTCCTCTCTGGATTTCCAGCTCTGCTCTACCAGATCGTCTGGCAGCGGTCGCTGTTCTCGATCTACGGCGTCAACATCGAATCGGTGACGATGGTCGTGAGCGCGTTCATGCTGGGCTTGGGTCTAGGGAGCTTGCTGGGGGGATTTGTCTCTACGGCCAAGCGGATTCCACTGCTGGCCATATTTGGCCTCGTGGAACTGGGGATCGGCGTCTTTGGATTGGCTTCTCTGCGCTTGTTCCATTGGGTGGCTTTATTTACGGCTGGAGTGTCGCCGCTCCGAGCCGGGCTGATCTCTTTCGTGCTGGTGCTGATTCCGACCGTGCTGATGGGCAGCACTCTGCCCTTGCTGGTCGCGCATCTTGCACAACGCTCCGGGAACATGGGGCAGTCGGTGGCGATTCTGTATTTTGTGAATACGCTGGGATCGGCGGGGGCGTGTTTTCTAGCCGCGAAGGCAACGATGCCATTGCTCGGCCAGTCGGGCTCGGTAGCGGTGGCCGCGGCGATGAATATGACCGTCGCCGCTGGCGCGTTGTTCTTGTATTTCTCCGCGCAGAGGAAAGAGAAACGCGGCCAAAGTTTCGCGTCATCTGAAATTCCTGATACTGAACACACGCTGACTGATTTGCTTCCGCTGCGCTTGGCGATCATCCTGGTGGGCTTGGCTGGAGTGATTTCGCTTTCGTACGAAATCGTGTGGTACCGGATTTATTACTTCACTTCCATGGGCGAAGCGAAGAGCTTTGCTTACCTGCTTGGCGGATATTTGGTAGGAATCGCGCTCGGTGCATTGCTCAGCCGGTGGCTGTGCCGCAATGCGAGCGAGCGTGAGCTGCCCGAATTCTTAAGAATAATTTCCGGCTTTATTATTCTGGCGAATCTGATCGGATTTCTGGTGGTGCCGGCCGTTGCGCGCGCGGTGGAATACGTGCGCTATGCTTACACCCTACCTCTGATCGCGATTGCTGCAGGATTGCTGGGGGCCGTATTTCCATTGATATGCCATATCTCCGTAAAGCCAGACAGCCGGGCCGGCGCCGGGCTGAGTTATCTGTATCTGAGCAACATCATCGGTTCTACGCTGGGAAGTATTCTGGTTGGATTCGTGTTAATGAATGTGTTATCACTGGAGAAACTCTCGGCAGTGCTGGCTGTCGCCGGCGTGGCTCTTGGGACTCGTGGTTCTGCTGGTTGCTGAACCTAAAAGCGCGCGGCGGGCCGGAGTCCTGGCCGGCGGCGTTGCGTTAGGCTTGCTGATCGTGTTTCCGGCCGGACCGCTTTTCTCGCAGGCGTACGAACGAATGATGTATCACGGCGAATATCGCTCTGCTCTGCGATTCCGCCAAATTGTGGAGACGAACAGCGGCGTGATCGCGGTGACAGAGGACAAGACGGTGTACGGCGGCGGGATATATGACGGCAAATTCAACGTGGATCCGAAACATGATACGAACAGAATCGTACGCGCCTACGCGTTGAGCAGCTTCCATGCCGCTCCCAAGGAAGTTCTGATGATAGGGCTTTCGTCGGGCTCGTGGGCGCAGGTGTTTGCCAACCATCCGCAAGTGGAGAAGTTTACGATTGTGGAAATCAATCCGGGATATTTGCGGCTGATTCCGATGTATCCCGAAGTGGCCAGCGTGTTAGAGAACCCGAAAGTGAACGTGGTGATTGATGATGGACGGCGCTGGTTGCTGCGCAATCCGCGAAGAAAATTTGACGTGATTTTGAGCAACAACACGTACAACTGGCGCGCCAACTCGACGAATCTGCTTTCGGTAGAGTTTTTGCAGCTCATTCGCGCGGATCTGAAGCCCGGTGGCGTCTTCTTTTACAACACGACTGGATCCGACGAGGTGCAAATTACCGGGGCGACGGTGTTCCCGTATGGATTGCGGATGGATGATTTTCTGGCATTGAGTGACAGCCCGATGCAGGTGGATCGGGAGAGATGGCGGCGCGTCCTGATGGCTTACACGATTGACGGGAAACCTGTGTTTGATGCGGCGCAACCGGGCGACATGAAAACTCTGAACGGCATTCTGGAATATACAAATATCGTCACTCAGTTCCGTCCCGACACGATGGAAGATATTGCAACCGTCCGGCAGCGGCTGCAGGGCAAGCGATTGGTTACCGACGACAACATGGGAACAGAGTGGGAGCGTTGAGGCGCGATGCAGCTAGCGGCGCTTGAGGGCTTCGAGTTCTTCAAGGGTGCGCGGCCAGTCCGATCGCAGTAGGCGAGACAAACCGCGGTCGGCAAGAACTTTCCCATGCGTCTGGCATCGCGCGCAGTAGTTCGTTTCGTTGTCCGCGTAGCGAATCCGCTGAATTTTTTCTCCGCACCTGGGGCAGGGCTGTCCGTAGCGGCCGTGAACGGCCATACCTTCGCGAAAGGCGGTCACTTTTTCGGGAAATCCCTTGCTCGCTTCTGCTCGTAAGCGGTCCATCCAGAGCGTCAGAGTATGGCGCGTCGCAGCGAAGAGGCGTTCCCACTCTTGCGGCTGCAGCTTGTGCGTCAGCGTGACGGGCGAGAGTTGCGCGGCGTGCAGGATTTCGTCCGAGTAAGCGTTGCCGATACCACTCAGCAGACGAGGATCCGTAAGCGCTCGCTTCAGCGTGCGATTTTCGGCCGTGAGCGCGGCGCGAAACGCGGCAAGGTCGCTCGCGAAGACGTCGATTCCGCCGGGGTCCGCTGAATGCAAGCCTTCTTCGCCAACGAGGACGTGCAACGATGCGCGGCGTTTGCTGCCGGCTTCGGTGAGCAGCAGAGAACCGTCGGGAAAATCGAACGCTGCCAGGCTGTTGCGGCCTGTGAGCTTCGCTTTCGGAGGGCGCCAGTGCAAGCGGCCGGCAATCATCAGGTGCAGGACCAACCAGAGGCCGCCATCCACGCCGATGGCGATGCGCTTGCCGATGCGGCGCAATTCGCGCACGGTGCGACCCTCTACATCTGCGAGTGGCGGTTCTACGGTGCGGAGCAGAAAAGGGCTTGCGAGTCGCACGCGCTCGATTGGCTGGCCCAGGATGCGTCCGTCGAGCGCGCTGATGTAGGCGGCGATGTCCGGCAGTTCTGGCATGCGTATCAGATTGCAGGCTGGACGCGTAGTTTTGCAACCTCTCTCTTTTGATGGCGATGCGCTTTCCTCGTTTGAAAGAGAACTGCACGGGCGAACAGCTGTCGCGTCCATTGGTTCGTCGCGATTCGACGCGAGAAAAGGGGCGGGGGAATGGATTCTGCGTCTGTCGAAGTGCTGAAATTTTCAACAGCCGTTGATTAATTCAACGCCTTAGGCGATGGGTTTCCGAGCTGCGGGCTGCAGGGCTGAAAAGCTAAGTTGAGCAATCGGAGTAGCTTGCGGTTGGGCGAATCAACCGAGGAGTTTGGCGACGTTCTTGCAATTAGGGAGGCAGATGCCCAACAGGGCAAATAAAGTTAGGGAGAACAAAATGGCCAAGAAAACCTTGAAGAAGTCGAAGAAGCTGGAAGCAACGAAGCCACTGATGGCGATCGCAAAAGGTTTGCCAGCGAAGGGCTGAGGTAGAGTATCACTGCCAGGAGCGCGCTGATGGGCACGACGCGGCCTGAGAAAAGCACGGAGAACGACAAGCAGGGCCGCTACCTCGCCGGAAGCGGTCCTGTTTGAGGCTTGGCAGTTCCGGCGAACACATCGAAGAGTTCGAGGGAGATCAGATTATGGCTAAGAATTCGAAACCAGTGAAGGGCAAGAAAACCGGGACGGTGAAGCCGCTGATGAAGCGGTCCGATCTGCCGGCCGTGAAGCCCTTGCTCCGGTTCTAAGGAACAAAGTTTCCGGAACCAGACAGCAGCAACTTCGAAAAGCTTCTTCGGTTGGGCCCCTCGCCTTATCGGAGATTGTGGTAGCAACACCCCCAGGGTCGCCGTCCCAGGAACGGCGACCCTTTTTTTTGGCGACGAGCGGATGGGATTTATGTTGCTACCAAGCCTGGCTGCGCGCCCAACGCCAGGTAGCGCGCGCGGCCTGATACGCCAGGGAAGAGCGCTTGCCAGAAATCTTCGCAGTTCCAGTCATACCTTCCGTCAGCGAGCCATCCGGATTCGCGAACTCCATATCCACGGCAAAATAGTTGGTGAGCTGCTGGCCCAAGCGCTCGAGATTTTCAGTTTGAGTTACGGGACGATCGAGCGCGGAGGCGGGAAGGATGCGGTCAACCTTGCCGGTATAGGTGCGGTAGGGAAACGGAACGGCCTTTACGCGGACGACCGCGCCTTGTTGAACATCCTGCAGATCCCAATCGCGCACGAGAATGCGCGCCTTCATGGTTGTGCGATTCACGACGCGGGCAAGTTCGTCGCCAGCCTCAAGAAATGTCCCGGGCTTCTGATCGAGATCGCTACTGGCGATGACGCCGTCTATGGGCGCGCGAATTTCGAGCGCTGCGGCTCTTTTTTCCGCGACGGCAACTTCCTGTTGGAGGCGAGCGCGTTCGCGTACGGCGCTGGCGGCTGAGTCAAAGTCCGAGCGATCCTGACCATTGCGCAGTTCGCTATTCGCTAGGGCCAATTCCTGGCGGAGGGATTCCGCGTCCGCTTCGATTTCGGGATTCTGCAGGAGAGCGAGTACCTGGCCGGCCTTCACTGTATCTCCCGGCTTGGCGTAGACCATCTTGACCTGACCGGGAACTTCGGCGCGAGCGCGCGCTGATGCCCCGGGCTCCAGGACCAGACCGGTGGAGACGGACGAAGATACCGGCGGAATCAGAAGCAGCAGCGCCAGGCCGAGTGCTCCGGCTTGCTGACCTCGCGTCATTTTCCAGGCCATATAGTCCTCCTTCTTCTGGCGGAGCCAGGCGCGCACCGCGGGCAACGCCTGCTGAATTCCTTTTCTTGCAAAAAAATAAATGACGCCGAGGGTGGCCAGGTAGCCCCACTCGTCGCCGAGCTTGCTAACCAGAACATTTTTTGCGAAGACGATACCGAGGAGGAGCAAGGACGCGCTGTAAACGATGGCGGTAACGCCGAAGAGAAAGAAAATGCGGCGCTGGCGCTTGCTGGCCGGGGGCAGATCAATATCGCGGCGCAGCAAATATTTCTCAGCCCAGGCACGGAGGAATGCAAAGGATTCTTCGCGTAGATTGTCAATGTTGAGGAATTGCGAAAGCGCGTAGTAGCCGTCCGCCTTGATCAAGGGATTCAGATTCAGCAGCGCGCCCTGAATGCCGCTGAGGAGCATCATTTTGTAGGCGATGTCGTTCAATACCGAGCCAATCGGAGAGAAGTACCAAACCACGCCGGAGAGTCCGCACAAAACCAACTCGATCCAGATGCCGGCGAAGATGACCCACTGGCGCTGGGAACCGCGCTTGAAGAGGAGGATGTCGGTGGTATCCGTGTAAAAGGCGGGAGTGAAGTAGATCAGCAGGAATCCCATCTGGTGGACGTCGCCGCCAAAGTGCTTGCAGGTGAGGCCGTGCCCGAATTCGTGGATGGCGCCGAGAATCAGCAGAAGAATCCAGAACATCCAGATGTCGTAAGCGCTTTTGTCCGAAAAACTATAGAGGGCGGCGGTGTCGTGTTGCACGCGAGTCCAATCGGAGGCGAGCAAATAGCCCGCCACGATAAAAATGAGGATAGAGAAAACGACGAAGCCGGAGGTGAACATCCAGCTGAGGTAAGGATCGATCCTTGCGAGCGTTTTGTCGGGGTCCCAGGCTTTGAAGCTCATATAAAGGACGCTGGATTGATCGACGCGGCCCTTGCGTTCGTCGCGGATGCGTTCCAGCACCGCGAGATTTTTTTCTCCGACGGAGCGCTCCCACAGCGCGGGCTCGATGCTATCCAGGAATTCGAGCACTTCAGCTTCGCCGAGCGGCGATTCGGGATGGAGTTCGGTGAGCGCGTCGGAAATTTCCGCGGCGGTGCGCGTGCCGTCACAGAGCTGCAGGACGCCGTATTCGGTGGCGCCGTAACGATTGTAGGAATTGGTTTCGTAGTTTTTAACGACGTAGCTGGTTTCACCAGCGATGGTTTGTTCGCTGATGCGCAAGTCCGTGCGCAGTTTGGGGCGGCGCAGGCCTTTGGCCAGAACGCTGGAGACCTGCAGGCTGGTGGGTCCAAAACGCATCGGAGGCTCTTTTAGGGTTGCGGCGGTGGATTCGAGTTCGGATGAGCCGGTGGCGCCGGGTGCGTGGCCGCAGCGGAAGCGGCGTGGGCGGCGCCGGGCCAGACGACTCGTACAGCCATGCCCGGGCGCAAATCGGAAATGCCGGCGCTGTTCAGTTGCGCGAGGACGTCGTAACTGTCGCTGGCGGCGTCAATCGTGGGACTGACTTTGATAACGCGAGCGGAGAGCGCGCGAGTGGAATCGCCGACCAGGGAAAGTTCCACGGGGGTGCCGAGCACGGGACGGCGACCAGAGGTCTCCGGGACCTGAAACTGAACTTGAAGCGGAGCAAGCTGGCTGACGCGAAAACATTTGTCGCCTTTAGAAATGGCCTGGCCTTGGCGGATGTAACGGCGAACGACGACGCCGGCGAAGGGAGCGTGGATGCGCGTCTGATCCTCTTCCAATTTCAAGCGATTCATTTCGGCGTGGCCGCTTTCGACGAGCGCTTCGTAACCGCGGAGGTCGTACTCGGCGGCCTTGGCTTCGAATTCGGCGGCTTCGAGGTCGGCATCGCTGGAAAGACCGAGAGCGCGAAGCTGCTGCTGGCGGCGGAGAGCCGCGCTCTTGGCTTTGAGTTCGGCTTCCTTATATTTTCTGTTGTTGTCCTGGACCTGAAGATCGGAATTCGCTTTGATGATTTCCATTTGCAGGCTGCGGTCGTCAATCTGGCCGAGCACCTCGCCGGCCTTCACCGGGCTGCCTTCGTCTTCGATGACGGACATGACCAAACCATCGCGCTGTGCGGTGATGTCCACCTGATGTTCGACGGTAAGCACGCTGAGGATGTCGCCGGTGTTGGCAGTCCTGGATGGAGCTTTCGCGGGAGCGGTGACGGCGGGCGGCGGCGTGGGATTCGGGCTGGACGCGACGGAAGAATTATCGCAACCGTTCGCGGCGAGCGCCAAAGCAGCGACGAAGAAAAAGTTTACAAATCTGCTCATGATGAATCCTTTTGGCATGCATTGGCCTGGCATCGAGGCGCGAGCGACGATCATGGCAACCAGCTCCATACTTTCTCCCAAAGCCAGCGGAACGGTGAGCGCAACAGAGTGTAACCGACCGGATACCAACCGGATTGGAACCAGCCGCCGGTGGTGTGAATCCTGGCGCGGCCGACCATGCCGTCGCGCGCCATTCCACGAGGGTTGTTGAAGACGGCGCGGACGAGGAAATATTGATCGCCTTCCACCGCCTGGGTTTGCGCGCCCAGGCGTTCGACGGTTCCGTGAAAAGTGTCCGTGGGGAAAGCATTGAGCTTCATGGCGACGGTGTTGCCGGGGCGCACCAGCTCCAGGTCCATTTCCGGGACGCTCATTTCGGCGGCCATGCGATCTTGCCCGACAATTTCGGCGAAACTGTCGCCGGGCTTGACCATGGATCCGGTCTTCTCCTCCACTTTCGGGGTGACCACGATTCCTGCGATGGGCGAGCGCAATTCAGATTCGGAGACGCGCTGCTGCTCGAGCTGCACCTCGGCTTGATGCAAGTCGGCGCGGATTTTGGCTTGTCCCGCGGCGGATGGATCGTTGTGGAATTCGGCTTCGGCGAGTTCGCGGCGGGACTGGGCCAACGCGGCCTCAGCTTGCGCGAGCTTCACGCGATCTTCTCCGTCATCGAGCTGAGCGAGAACTTGCCCAGCCTGCACGAGATCGCCTTCGTGTACGAAGACGTGCTGAACCACGCCGCCATCAATGGCGCTGACCATGCGGCGTTCGGCGGGGACCATGGTGGCATCGGTGCTGACGCGCAAAGGCCAGGGAACGACGATTAGAAGAATGATGCCGATGGCGGCGCGCCGAGCGTACTCCGCCCAGCGACTGCGCGGCATGGCCGCCAGCAATTTCTTTTTTCGCTGGGAGAAGGGCTGCAGCAAATTGGCGAGAGGAACTTGCTGGTAGAGTTGCGCGTTGCGAATGGCCACGGTGGTCTGGTTGGCGAGGATGGCCACCGTTTCTTTGTTGTTCTCGGTGAGGAAATCGGCGTCGCTGCTGAGCAGGGCGAGAACGCCGAGCGTGCCCTGATCGTCGCGGAGGGGCAACGCGTAAAAACCATTTTCGCTGTGCTCTTCAAGGAACGAAACAATCTGCGCGTGCGCGTCCGGCGGTTCGACGTGCCAGCCATCGTCGTATAAATCCGCCGAAACAGCCTTTTCTTGATCCGCGACCCATTCCAGGCGCGTGCGCAGGTCGCTCATCTCGCGCGTCTTGGGCACTTCGGTTTCACCGGACAAGGCGCCCAGCACAAAGCGACGGCGATCGAAAAATCCGATGACGCAGCGATCGAAAGGCACAACGGAAGCGGCCTGCTGCACAACAGTGGAGAGAACGTGGTCGAGGTCAAGAGTGGAAGTAATTTCCTGCGAAATTTTCAGGAGAGCGTCGAGGGCGTGAACCTTGCGCTCGGCATCCAGCATGTTGGCGTTGTGCAGAGCAACGGCGGCTTGTTCGCTGATGGAGGAAAGAAAGAAGAGGTCGTCTTCGTTGAAGGGAGTGCCGTCGGCTTTGTTGACGAGCTCGACGACGCCGAGAACATCGTTTTCTTTGCGCAGTGGCGCGCCCATCCAGGACTGGATTTCGAAATCGCCGCCCGCTTCGATGCGCTCCGCAAGCGCGGGCTCTTCCGCCGGGTTTTCAACTAGTTTTGGATTGGCAGACTGGGCGATGCCGCCCAGTAGGCCTTCGGTGAGCGACACGCGGGCATCGTCTTCCACAGTGGGGTCTTCGCCGACTTTTTTCGCGAGGTACAGATCCTGCGAGCCAGCGTCGGCGAGCCATACGCTGCAGGCGCCGGCACCCATGATGTCGCGAATTTTACCGGCGACAACGGGAAGCAGGACGCCGAGTTCAAGAGTGGAGGTGAAGGTGCGGCCCAAATCGTAGAGCGCGGTGAGACGTTCGAGGGTGAAGAGCTGCGCCTGACGCTCGCCTTCGATGGCTTCGAGATTGGTGAGCGCGGAGCCGGCGAGGCGGCTGGCTTCTTCGAGGAAATGAGCGTCTTCGGCTGTGAATTCGCCGACGCGCTTGTTGAGAACTTCGACGACGCCTTCGGCGCGTTGCGCGCCCGGCAGAGAGACGACGATGGCGGATTTGACGCGGGCGCGACTGGCTTCGTCGAGATGCTCGAAATCGTCGGCGGTGACGTCTTTCGCGCTTACGCGGCGCGTTTCGGCGGATTCGTAAACGTCGGCGAGCAAGCCTTCACTGACTGAATCACCTTGGGGTGCGAAACGTTCGCCCGGCTCGTTCCAGCGCATGCGGCACGTGAGACCTTCGGCGCCTTTGGAGGAAGAACCGTTGGTCCAAACGAAGACGGCGCGAGCGCCAAGGGTGGCGCCGACGCGCGCGGCGAAAGTTTTCAGGAGGGTATCCTGGTCGCGGCACGCCAAAGACACGCTCGCAAGTTCAAAGAGCGCGGAAAATGTTTCCATGATTCTCCCAGGGGAAGGGGGACATTCGCTTGCTGACGGCGGGCGTCACCCACGCCGGCGACAGAAGCGAATGGGCGCAGCCTAACAAATCGGGAGAGCGGACGTCAAGGAAGGGGAGGCGTCGGGCTCAGCGCGATCGGAACGGAGCGGCGGACCGCACAGCCGCAGAGAAAGGCGTGGGCGAAATAGCTGCGACGGCTACCCGGTTCGGTGAACCTGAACCGGCCGCTACAAAGGCAAAGGCGGCGTCAGGGAAAAAGTTAGTGGCTAGTGATGAGTGGCTAGTGGCTAGAAGCGTTGGATGGCGCGACGAAACATTTTGTGGGTTGAAGTCGTAACACTACTGCACGGTGAGACGCGCTGGGTGGTGTTCGCGCGTCCCAAATGCGGACGTTGTGCGGTATCGGGAGGTCTAGGCCATGGGAACTTTCGCCGATCAACTGAGGCAGGTGGTGCGACGGCTGGGGCGCGCGCCGCTTTTTACGATGGTCACGCTGATTACGCTGGCGGCGGGCGTGGGCGCGAACACGGTGATATTCAGCGTGCTGGAAGGCGTGCTGCTGAAGCCATTGCCATACCCGCATCCGGACGAATTGATTGGATTGTGGCATTCGGCGCCGGGCATCGGGATCACGGACTTGAATATGTCGCCGTCCGATTATTTTATTTATCGCGAGCTCGGCACTTCATTTCAGGATGTGGGGATGTATGACGGGGATTCGCTGAGCGTGACGGGCGCGGGAGAACCGGAGCAGGTGCGTGGGCTGGATGTGACGGACGGGACGCTGCCGATTCTGGGAGTGAAGCCGGCTCTGGGACGATTGTTCACGCGGGAAGATGATTCGCCGAGCGCGCCGGATACGGTGCTGCTTAGTTACGGATATTGGCGGCAGAAATTTGGCGGAGCAGCGTCGGTAATTGGGCGATCGATCACGGTGGATGGAAAGCCGCGGGAAATTATTGGAGTGCTGCCGCAGGGATTTCACTTTTTGGATTACGAGGATGCGGAGCTGGTGGTGCCGTTCAAGTTTGACCGCAACAAGACGAAGCTGGGGAACTTCAGCTTTCAGGGACTGGCGCGTCTGAAGCCGAGAGCGACGATGGCGCAGGCGAGCGCGGATGTGGCGCGGATGCTGCCGATCGTGAACCGGACGTTTCCGGCGCCGGATGGATTCAGCGTGGCGCTGTTTGAGAAGGCTGGGATCGCGCCGAACTTGCGACCTTTGAAGCAGGATGTGGTGGGAGATATTGGCAAGGCTTTGTGGGTGCTGATGGGATCGATCGCGATGGTGCTGCTGATTGCATGCGCGAACGTGGCGAATTTGCTGCTGGTGCGCGTGGATGGCAGAAGGCAGGAACTGGCGATCCGCGTAGCGCTGGGAGCGGGATGGAAACGAATCGCGATGGAATTGATGTTTGAGAGCGTGGTGCTGGGGCTGATGGGGAGTTTGCTGGGACTGGCGCTGGCTTATGGCGCGTTGCGTGTGCTGGTGGCGATGGCGCCGACGGGATTGCCGCGAATTCATGAGATCGGGATTGATTTGCCGGTGCTGCTATTTACGTTTGCGATCGCGCTTTTTTCCAGTTTGCTGTTTGGCTCGATTCCGATTTTCAAATATGCGGGTGCGCATTTGAATACCGGACTGCGCGAAGGTGGACGCGCGCTGAGCCAGAGCCGGCAGCAACACCGCGCGCGCAACGTACTGGTGGTGGTGCAAGTGGCGCTGGCATTGGTGCTGCTGATTTGTTCGGGACTGATGATTCGGACTTTTCGCGCGTTGATGCACGTGCCGCCGGGATTTGTGGGGCCGAATTCGGTGCAGACCTTCCGGTTTTATGTGCCGGAGACGGAAATTCCGGATAAAGACCGCGAGCGGCTGGTGCGGATGGAACAAGGCATCCTGGGGAAGCTGGCGGCGATTCCGGGAGTTTCATCAGTGAGTTTTTCGAGCGACATTCCGATGGATGGGCGCGGCTCGAACGACATTTTATTCGCAGAGGATCACGCGTACGCCGAAGGGAAGCTTCCGCCGATCCGGCGTTTTAAGTTTGTGTCGCCGGGATTTTTGGCGACGATGGGGACACCGCTGATTGCGGGACGCGACATCACGTGGGAGGACACGTACCAGAAGATTCCGGTAGCATTAATCTCTGAGAATTTCGCGAAGGATTACTGGCACGACGCGCGGAATGCGTTGGGGAAGCGAATTCGGGTGGCCAGCACGGACGATTGGCGGGAGATTGTGGGCGTGGTGGGAGATGTGCATGAAAACGGAGTGGAGAAGCCGGCGGGGAGCGCGGTTTATTGGCCGGTGATGATGAACAATTTTGAAGGGCAGAAAGAGGAGCTGCGACGCGGGATCGCGTTTGCGATACGCAGCCCGCGGGCCGGGTCGCAGGCTTTTCTGAACGAAGTGCGGGAAACCGTGTGGTCCGTGGATCCGAATATTCCGCTCGCGAACTCGCACACGCTGGGTTATTTCTACAAGGAATCCATGGCGCGGACTTCGTTCACGCTGGTGATGCTGGGCGTGGCGGGGGGAATGGCGCTGCTGCTGGGGGTCGTGGGAATTTACGGAGTGATTGCGTACTCTGTGTCGCAACGGACGCGGGAGATCGGGATTCGCATGGCGTTGGGAGCGCAGAGGCAGGCGCTGGTGGCGATGTTTGTGCGGCAAGGAATGTGGCTGACGAGCGTGGGAGTTGTGTGCGGGCTGGCAGCGGCGTTTACGGTAATGCGGCTGATGTCGTCGCTGCTGTTCAATGTGAGCCCAGTAGACCCAGTTGCGTATTCGGCGATGACGCTGGGCGTGGTGGTTACGGCTTATCTGGCGTGCTATTTGCCTTCGCGGCGGGCGGCGACTGTGGATCCTGTGGATGCTTTGCGCGCGGAATAGGATGAGACTCCCGCGGGGAAATTGATGTGGGGAGGGAGCATGCTTGGAGCACAGGAGTTTGTGGCATCCCCTTGATTGGCAAGGCTAATTCGGTTAGCTTTGCTGGGCGCAGCGAGGGGCATAGTGAATATCGGTATCCGTAAAGCGGGGCGAGCGACGATCCTGGACCTCGACGGAGCGCTGAAACTGGGCGACGCCGAGGAAGCCTTCCGGAATCAGGTGCAACAACTGATTGATAGCGGTTCGTTGTACGTCGCGGTGAATCTGGCGGGCGTCACCGAACTGGACAGCTCTGGGATTGGTGCGCTGGTGCGCGCTTTTACGACGCTGAAGCGCGCCGGCGGGAAGGCGACTTACTTCGCGGCGAATAAACGGGTGATGATGCTGCTGAAAATGGTGCGCCTGGATTCGATACTGGATTTGGCCGAAGACGAAGCATCTGCGCTGACCCGCATTTAAGAAATTTCCCTCCCCTTTGATTGCAAGAAACCCTGGCGGCACGAATCTACATAGTCGAAGTGCGTGTGCTCTCGTATTCTATTGCCGCAGAGATCAGTGAAGGAGCGTGATGCGCGCGCCGGAATGGATACAGATAGGGTTCACGGTGGCGCTGGCGCTTTTTGCCTGGGCGCGGCCTTTGGAATTGCGGCGGCGGTGGCGCATTGCGTTGCTGGCAGGCATTACGGTGGCTGCGATTTATGTGGCCCGATTCGCGTTTCCGGCGCGGGCTTCTTCTGTGGTGCGCGATTGGTTGCCGGCAGCGCTGCTGCTGTGTCCTTACTGGCAGGCGGGACAATTTTTCAGGGGCGCTAATCCGCGGATCGAGCAGCGGCTGGGGGGGATCGATGAGCGCGTATTCGATTGGATGGGCCGGCACGGCGTGCGGGCGGCGGGATCGTGGTGGAGCGATTTGCTGGAGCTGGCTTATCTGATGTGTTATCCGCTGGTGCCGCTGGGGCTGGGGGTGATTTATTTGTGGGGGCATAGGGCGGCGGTGGATTTTTACTGGGTGGTGGTGCTGTTGGCGAGCGACATTTCTTTTGTGGTGACGATATTTGTTCCGGCGATGCCGCCGCGAGCGCTGGTGACGGAATCGTCAGCGGAGGCGGTGCGAGGAAATGTGCGCAGGCTTAATTTTGCGGTGCTGAATCGCGGGAGCATTCAGGCGATTACGTTTCCGAGCGCGCACGTGGCTTCGACGGTGGCATGCGGGTTAGTGTTGTTGCGATATGCGCCGGCGGCAGGAGTTGCGTTTTTGGCGGTGGGGGTCGGAGTTGCGGCTGGAGCGTTTGTGGGGAGATACCATTATTTTTTGGATGTAGTGGCGGGGGCGGTTTTGGCGGCGGGGGTTTTTTTGGGGTGTGTTTGGGTGAGGTAGGTGACGGAGAGAAAGGCAAAAGATTTAACACAGAGGGCACGGAGAAAAGGCGGAGGCAAATCGGAAACGGCAACGGTTATTACCGCAGAGGCGCAGAGGACGCAGAGAAAGATGAGAGAGATCCCTGCCTGCGGCAGGCAGGCTTCGCCCGGCTTGAAGCAATGGCGCCGGTCTCAGGATGACGGGTGAATCGTGCGACGGGACGATTCAGTAGAAGCTGAGAGCAAAGGCAAGATTGCCCGCCTGCGGCGGGCAGGCCTGTGCCACGTTAACGCCTATCGAGGGCGGGGTGGCGGACGTCGCGGCCTGCTACGAAGTAGATAACGTCTTCGGCGATGTTGGTGGCGTGGTCGCCGATGCGTTCGAGATTCTTGGCGACCAGGATTAGTTCGAAAGCGGCGAAAACTTGCGCGGAATCTTCCATCATGTAGGTGAGCAGTTCGCGGAAGAGTTGGTCGCGCAGGCGGTCCACTTGATCGTCGCGACGGAGGACGCTTTGCGCGAGATCTTGATCGCCGCGGACTAATGCGTTGAGGCTGTCGCGAACCATGGCTTCGGCGAGTTCGCTCATGCGGGGCAAGTCTACGTAAGGTTTAACCTGTGGGTGACGGAGGATGCGCGTGGCGGATTGTGCGATGTTGACGGCCTGGTCGCCGATGCGTTCCAGGTCGCCATTGATGCGCGAAACGGCTAGGAGGAAGCGCAGGTCGGCGGCCATGGGCTGCTGAGTGGCGAGCAGGCGCTGCACGCGCTCGTCAATTTCAATCTGCATTTCGTTGATGGCGTCTTCTTCGGAGAGGACGACTTCGGCGAGATGTTCTTCGGCGTCCAGCACGGCATGCACGGCCTGATGGACGGCGCGCTCGGCGAGACTTCCCATCCAGAGCAGGCGCTGCTTCAGTTCTTCGAGATCGTGATCGAAATGTCGTTCCATGGTTCCTCAGTGTTCGAGCCGTTCATAAAACAGAGCCTGCGCCGCAACGGACGCCACTGCAAAAGCAGTGCCAACCAACACCAACTGCTGCCCGGTTCGATGAAACTGAACCGGCCGCTACAAATACAAAGGCAACATCAACTGCAAAGGCTGGCGGTCTGAAGACCGCCGCTACAAGGTCAAAACCGGACCGCGCGGACTTCGTTGCGCGGAAACTAACGACGCCTTAACCGAAACGGCCGGTGATATAGGCTTCTGTGCGCGGGTCGGTCGGCGTTGTAAAAAGTTTTGAAGTTTCGCTGTGCTCGATCAGGTGGCCATCCAGCATGAAAGCGGTGAAATCGCTGGCGCGCGCGGCTTGCTGCATGTTGTGAGTGACGATGGCCATGGTGCAGCTGTCTTTCAGTTGAAACATCAGCTCTTCGATTTTTGCGGTGGTGACGGGATCGAGAGCGGAGCAAGGCTCATCGAGCAGGAGCACTTCGGGATCGACGGCGAGGGCGCGGGCGATACAAAGGCGCTGTTGCTGGCCACCGGAAAGAGCGAAGGCGGATTTTTTCAGGTAGTCCTTCACTTCGTCCCAGAGGGCGGCGCGGCGAAGGCTGTGCTCGACGAGATCGTCGAGGCGGCCTTTGTAGCCGTTGATGCGCAGGCCGTAGGCGACGTTGTCGTAAATTGATTTCGGAAATGGATTGGGACGTTGGAAGACCATGCCGACGCGGCGGCGCAGGCCGACGACATCGAGCGAGTGAATGTCCTGGCCATCGAGGAGGACTTCACCTTCGACGCGGGTGTTGCGGATGGTTTCGTTCATGCGATTCAGAGTGCGCAGGAATGTGGATTTGCCGCAGCCGGAAGGACCGATAAGGGCGGTGACGCGGTTGGTGGGAATTTTCAGGCTGAGATTGAAGACGGCCTGCTTGGGGCCGTAATAAAAATTGAGATTCGAAATCGTCAAGCGCAGTTTGTGCTCGATCGTTGGTGACGTTGTTTTTTCCATAGGCACCGGATCTCTGAACGCTTTGACTGATAGCGCGGGTTGAGGTGATCCACTCACAAAATTATCCTTCGTTGCAATTGCCGCTAAACTGCTTTACTGCGCGCCAGAATGAAGCGGGCACCCAGATTCGACACCAAAACCAATGCCAAGAGGACCAGGCCTGCAGCCCATGCTTGCCTATGCCAATCATCGTACGGTGCGACGGCGTAAGTGTAAATCATGACGGGCAGCGAGGCGATGGGCTGGCCCCAACCCTGACTCCAAAAGCGATTGCCGAAAGCGGTGAAAAGCAATGGAGCGGTTTCGCCGGCGACGCGCGCGAGAGCCAGCAACATGCCGGTGAGAATGCCGCCGCTGGCTGCCGGAAGGACCACGGTGGCGATCGTCTTCCATTTGCTGGCGCCGAGGGCCATGGCGGCTTCGCGCATGTTGCCAGGAACCGCGCGCAAAAATTCTTCGGTGCTGCGCACGGTGATGGGAATCACCATGATTCCCAGGGCGACGCCGCCGGCGAGCGCGGAGAAATGTTTTACGGGCAGGACCACGAGCGAGTAAGCGAAGATGCCGATGACGATGGAGGGCACGCCGTTGAGCAAGTCGGTGGTGTAGCGCACGATGAATGAAAAGGTTTTGCCGCCGAATTCGGCGAGATAGACGCCGGTTAGCAAGCCAACTGGCAAGCCCATGACTGCAGCGAGGAAAAGTAGTTTGAGGCTGCCGACGATGGCGTTGGCCATGCCGCCGCCGGTTTCGCCGACGGGTTTGGGAAGCTGCGTGAAGAAATTCAGGCTCAGCGAAGTGCCGCCATTCCAAAGCAGGTAACCGAGGATGAGGAAGAGCACCGAGACGACGGAGAATGCGGCAACACCCGTCAAGGTGAGCATGACGGCATTGAGCGACTTGCGCCAGATGATGCGCAGAGAGGTCATGCGGGGCGACCTCCGCCGCGTTCAGTGGCGACGATGAGGATGCGCGCCATGCCGTTGAGGATGAAAGTAATCAGGAAGAGGACGAGGCCGAGTTCGATCAGCGAACTCAGATAGAGATCGCCGGTGGCTTCGGTGAATTGATTGGCGATGGTGGAAGCGATGGTATCGCCGGGCGAAAGCAGGGAGGCTTTGATGGCAGCGGCGTTGCCGATGACCATGGTGACGGCCATCGTCTCGCCCAGCGCGCGGGCGAGAGCTAGGAATACGGAGCCCATGATGCCGGTACGTGCCCACGGGACGACAACTTGCCAGGTGGATTCCCAGCGCGTAGCGCCCAGGGCCATGGCGGCTTCACGCTGTTCGCGCGGGACGGTGAGCAGAACTTCGCGTGAGACGGAAATGATGAATGGCACAACCATGATAGCCAGAACGATTCCGGCGGTGAGGAAGCCGACACCGTAATTGGGGCCGCGGAACAGAGCGCCTACATAGGGAAGGTTGCCGACAGTATTGATGAGCAGCGGGCCCAGGGTGGTGCGCATCAAGGGAACGACGATGAAGATGCCGAGCAAGCCGTAGATGACGCTGGGGACGGCGGCGAGAAGATCAATCAAGAATGAAATGACGTCGCTAATTTTTCGGGGAGCCAGCTCGGAGAGAAAAATGGCGCTGGCCAAGCCGAGGGGCACGGCGAGCACCAGCGCGACGGCGGAGGTGACGATCGTGCCGTAGATAAAGGGCGCGGCGCCGAAATTATCGAAGTTGGGATCCCAGACTTTGGTCCAGAAAAAATTCCAGCCGAACGCGGTGCGCGAGAGGTGCGAATTCACCCAGAGTTCGTACACCAGCATGGAGGTGAGCAAAAGGATGATGGCTGCGAAGGTGAGAGTGATGAGGTGAGCGAGCTGATCGCCGGAACGGAGGCGATGAAGAAACGCACGAAGCCCCGACTGTGGCGGGACTTCGTGCGTGATCGATGTGGCGGCCGCGGACATTTTACTGAATCAGCGAAATCGCCTTGGTCTCCTTGCTGATGACGTCCTTGGGAAGCTGAGCGTACGATAGTCCTTCATTGAACTTTTGACCATCGGTAAGCATCCACTTCAGGAAGGCCTTGATGGCGTCGCGCTTAGCTGCGTCCTGAATTTGCGCGGGAATCAGCAGCCAAGTGAAGCTGGAGATGGGATAGACCTTGGGGCCGGGCGCATTGGTGATGGAGACGCGGAAGTCGTCCGGAATGGCCTTGGCATCGGCGGCAGCGGCGGCCGTGACGCTGGCGAGGTCCGCCTTCACGAATTTTCCGGCGGCGTTCTGAACATTACCGTAGGCGATTTTATTCTGAATCGCGTAGATCAATTCGATGTAGCCGATGGAATTGGGAGTTTGCTTGACGAGCCCGGTGACGCCTTCGTTGCCCTTGCCGCCCAATCCGACGGGCCAATTCACGGAGGTATTGGCCTTGCCGACTTTGGTTTTCCAGTCGTCGCTGACTTTGGAGAGAAAGTCGGTCCAGATGTAGGAAGTGCCGCTGCCATCGGAGCGGTGCACGACGACGATATCGGCGCTCGGCAGATTAACGCCCGCATTGGCTTTCGAGATTTCCGGATCGTTCCACTTAGTGATGGTGCCGAGATAAATTCCGGCGAGAGCCTTCTGAGTGAAATTCAGATCTCCGGTTACGCCGGCGATGTTGTAGGTGGGCACAACGGCGCCGAGAACCGTGGGGAAATGCAGTATCTTGAATTTGGATTGCGCGAGTTGCTCGTCGCTCATGGGGCCGTCGGACGCGCCGAAATCAACTGTGCCGGCCTGCAGCTGACGGATGCCGCCGCCGGATCCTATGGATTGATAATTGATTTCAACGTCGGGATGAGCCGTGTGATACACGTCGAACCACTTGGTGTAAATGGGAGTGGGAAAGGTAGCGCCAGCGGCATTGAGCTTTACGCCGCCCTGCGCAGCAGCTACAGCGGCAGTCATCATCATGAGCCACACAACCAGCAAGGCCTTTTTCATATTCAGGGAGTCTCCTCAATACTATTTTTTGACTGCAATGTTACAGGCGTGTTACACGGGCGCGAATTCGGAGTGAAATCACCAAAGGGCACTGGAGTAAGGGGAGGCGCAGCCCCGGGGGTGTGGTCGAGCCGCGCCTCGCGGGTGGTTGGCACGTGGAGTGCTGCTTCCGGCGCTACATGACGCAGCGCAGGAACTTGTTAACGCTAAACTTGCCGTCCGCCGTTTTCGCTCGTTAGCGCGAACTGCTGGTGCGACGGCGGAGCAACGTGCCTTCCGGACCGTGAGCATCCTAAGAGGCGCACTTGAATCGCAGATGACCGCGCCGTGAAATGTGCATTACTCTCCTGCCGCAGCTGCGGCCGCGGGGCCGCCGGCGTTGAGTTCCATTTGTTTGGCGCGACCGTGGCGGACTTCCAAACCGCGCACCCAGAAGAGAATGTCCTCGGCGATATTGGTGGCGTGGTCGGCGATGCGCTCCAGATGGCGGGAGGCCAGGACGTAGTGCAGATTGGGAGCGGCCATGGCGGGATTTTCTGTCATGCCGGCGAGCAAAGCTTCAAAGACCTGATCGCGATAGCGGTCCACGACATCGTCGCTTTCGAGCACCTGGGTGGCGAGATCCACGTTCTGATAGATGAGCGCGCCGAGGCATTTGGAAACCATGGCGCGGACGGCGGTGGTCATGGGCTCGAGTTCGACGGGAATGTGAACTTCGCCCATTTGGGAGAGGGAGATGGCGCGTTCGCTAAGATTCACGGCGAGATCGCCCATGCGCTCGAGGTCGTTATTTATTTTTAAGGTGGCCACGATCAGGCGGACGTCGGTATCGAGCATGTCGGCCTGGCGCAGCATGCGGATGGCGTGCTCGTCTATCAGGATTTCCATTTCGTTGATGCGCGGCTCGGTGAGAAACACTTCGCTGGCGAGGCGTTCGTTGCGCTCGAGGAGGGCCCAAAGAGCGCGATTGACGGAGGCCTCCACCGTGCGCGCTTGGGAGACTAAATAGTTCACCAGCACGTTTTGATATATGCCTTCTGCGCTCATCTTGGTGGATGCCACGTCGTGAAACCTCCTACAGAGTTTTGAACCAGTTTTAGTACTGGCGTGTACATGGTCGGTGGGGGACGTTGCAAGCGCGTTAATTGGACGTAAATATCAGAAGACAAGGCAGGCTTGCGCTGGTTTTGGCATGAGCGAATTCCGTGGAAATGGCGGTACGCATAAGCTATCTTCGCAATGATCGGGGGAACGGCTCGGGGGCCTCCGGAGAAGCAATGGCAGACAGTTGATCTTGCGGCGACTGCTCCGCCAATTTGGAAGAAATGAACGCACGGAAGAGGTGATGGCATGTCTTACGAAGCAGCGTTGCGAATCGCCAGCCGAGACGAAAGATTTATGGCCACCGTGTATGCGATGAACAGCCTTTTGATTCACAAAGGCGTATACACACATCAAGAATTTCAGCAGGTGTTCACGGAGTGGGTGGAGAAGGAACAGAAGAGAAACGCGCAAACGCAGGATGCTACTTCCGAGGTTTCCCGCGCTTCCCACGCTTAGCGAAGACTTCAGCCCACGTTGGATAACCGCAGGCAGGCCTCTTGCAGCAATGTTCGCCCTGATCGCAGCGAGCACATTCACATTCGCATTTTGGGATTTCTGGGGCGGGCGGCTTTCTCTGTTTTATTTAGATGTACCTTCAGTAAATATGGCGAGAGTGTAGCTCCGTTTCGAAGTTAGTTGAAGCGCGTTTGTCCGCACGACTTCCCATGCATCGAAGTCAGAAGCGGATCCCTCACTACGTCCCGCGCCCGCCAAATTGCGGCGCGAGAGACCCTTCAGCCGGCATGAGGCAAAGGCGCCGGCCTCAGGATGACGATGCTCTTCGCATCGTCAGAAAAAGCACGGGACTGCGTTCGGGATGACATTCGCTGCGATTTTGCGTGAACCGTCGAATTTATGGGCACAGGAGGGAGCCGGCGAGACGCCGGCGCTACGAAAACCGAAGATGCGGCACGGCCCTACCGCGATGCGCTAGACGTCGAGGGGGAGGGAGAAGGAGAATTTCGAGCCTTGGCCTACGGTGCTTTCGACCCAGAGCTTGCCGCCGTGGGCTTCGACGATGTGTTTGGCGATGCTGAGGCCGAGGCCAGTGCCGCCGGCTTCGCGAGAGCGCGCGGCGTCCACGCGGTAGAAGCGCTCGAAAATGCGTTCGGAATCGCCGAGAGGGATGCCGATGCCGGTGTCGGCGACGGTGACGACGGCTTCGCGCGGTCCTGCGGAGGCGGCGACGGAGATATGGCCACCGGGCGGAGTGTACTGGATGGCATTGTCGAGGAGATTTTGGAGGACGTCGCGGAGCAGGGCGGCATCGCCACGCACGGCGGGAAGCTGCGGAGGCACGGTGATTTCCAGAGTGATTTGCTTGCGGTTGGCCTTGAGCAAGGTGGTTTCGGTGCAGGCTTCGATAAGCTCCAGCAACCCGACGGAGGAAAATTCGAGTTCCAATTTGCCGGCTTCGATGCGCGCAAGTTTCAGCAGGTCGTTGGTGAGGCGCGCCAGACGAATGGCGTGATTACGAATGATTTCCAGGAAGCGGCGATTGTTAACGGGGTCGTCGAGTGCGCCGGCGAGCAAGGTTTCGGCAAACCCCTGAATGGCGGTGAGCGGCGTCTTGAATTCATGGGAGACGTTGGCGACGAAATCCTGACGCACGCGCTCCAAGCGGCGAAGTTCGGTGACATCGTGAAGGACCACAACGGCTCCGGAAGGTTTTCCCTCCTGAGCGCCGCCGGATGCGGAGGCGTCCAGCGCTTTTACGGGAGCGGCGGTGATGGAAAAACTCTGCGTCTGAGTGATGCCCATGGTGATGTCGCTTTGCAGGCCTTCATCGCCGCGCAGGGCGCGACGAATCAAGCCGACGAGTTCGGAATTGCGGACGACTTCGATGAGCGGACGGCCCTCAGCGCTGGCGGGGTCCACATTTAGAATTTCCGAAAACGCGCGATTGTAAAAGACGAGGCGCTCTTCAGCGTCAATGACGGCGACTCCTTCGACCATGCTGCGCAGGATGGCGCTGGAACGATTGCGTTCGCCGCTCAACAGGCGGATTTCGCGGTCCATTCTCGCGGCGGTCTGATTGAGAGAGTCGGCGAGGTCGGAAAGCTCGTCGCGCGGGCCTTCGCGGAGCAGGGGACGGAAATCACCTTCGGCAATGCGCTGGGAAAAGCGCTGCAGGCGCTGGACGCGCGCGGCAAACATGCGCGCGAAAGCGAAGGAGACCAAGCCGCCAATGAGCAGTGCGACGAGAGTGGCGATGAGCAGGCGCTGGCGGAGTTCGACGACTGAGAGATCAATCTGCGCAAGCGGCAGGGCCAGGCGAACGACGATTGGCGCGCTGCCGGAACGGTCATAACGTTGCGCGCGGTAAACCAATTCGCGGTCGAGCGTGGCGCTGCGACGCACGGAGTGGCCAGTTCCGCCGGCAAAGGCCTGCTGAATTTCGGGGCGATTGGCGTGGTTTTCCATTTTGTCCGCGTCAGCTTCGGAATCGGCGAGGACGCGGCCGGAACTGTCAATGATGGTGACACGCGCGCCGCTGCGGGAGGCTCTGCTCGTCCAGTTGCGGAGTTCGGCGGGGTCATCGGATTGCGGAGGATTGGCGAGAGCGAAACTTAGAAGCGAGGCGAGCTCATCGTTGGCGGAACGGATGGCCTGGCTGCGAATGACGCGAGCGGAATAAAGCTGCACGGCGAGCAAGACGACGAGAAGCAAGGCGCCGTACGTGAGCCCGAGCTTCCAGAACAGTCTAGCTCGCACGGGTTTCGAAAAGGTATCCAGCGCCGCGAATGGTTTTCATGAAGACGGGATGCTGCGGGTCTGTTTCGATTTTTTCGCGCAGGCGGCGGACGTAGACGTCCACACTGCGCGGAGTGACGAAGCGCTCCGTGCCCCAGACGGCATCGAGCAATTGATCGCGAGTGAAGACGCGATTGGGCCGAGCCGCGAGGAAATAGAGCAGGCGAAATTCCAGCGTGCTCATCGGCACGGGCTTGCCGGTGCGTGTGACGCGGTATGCGGCGGGGTCGATTCGCAGAGCGCCAATTTCGACGGGTTTTTCGGACGGAGTGCCAGGCTCCGCGCGGCGCAACAGCGCTTTCACGCGCGCGACGAGTTCACGCGGGCTGAATGGCTTGGTGACGTAGTCGTCGGCGCCGAGCTCCAAGCCCACGACGCGATCGGCTTCCTCGCCCTTGGCGGTGAGGATGAGGATGGGAATGCGGTTGAGCGTGACCTCTTTGCGGACTTCCTTGCAGATTTCCAGGCCGGAGAGCTTGGGCAGCATGAGGTCGAGCACCAAGAGGTCCGGTGCGGCTTTCCTGATTTGGGCAAGGCCGGTGGTGCCGTCAGCGCTGGAGGTGACCTGGTAACCGTCCTTCTCCAGGTTATAGCGCACCAACTCTACGATGTCTTTGTCGTCTTCAATTACCAGAACACGTTTCATTTGGCTTCTTTCTAGGGGATCGCACACAACATACGGGAAAGCGGGCGCTTGGACGCAAGGAGTAGAGGAGGGGTGCTGGGTTTTTTAACACTGTATTAACAACGTGTCACAACGGGACGACGCGTCCCGGATGAAACACTAATTCCTGTTTCGGCTTTCGAACTGGTCTGCCGCGGGTCCGTTCATTCCACTGATTACAGGCGTGTTGGATTCGATTCCGAAATGCACGCTTTGGCCACGTTTCTGCATGGCTATTGGTGGCACGGTTCGAGGTAATGGAGCCGCCATCGGGCAGTGCCGGAAGGCCGGCGGGAGGTTCAGCAAAATGGACGCTTCTGTGAAACGACAATTGGATCCGGCGCGGCGCAGCGTGGAATCGCGGGATTTTGAGGGTGGGTTGCGGCGGAAGATCGTGGGGCAGGACGAAGCGGTGCAAGCGGTAGTGGACTTGTACCAGGTGTTTCGTGCCGGGTTGAATTCACCGGGGCGGCCGGTGGGGAACTTGCTGTTCCTGGGGCCGACCGGAGCGGGCAAGACGCGCGTCGTGGAGGCTACGGCGGAGGTGCTGTTTGGAGATCCGCGCGCGGTGATCAAGGTGGACTGCGCGGAATTTCAGCACTCGCACGAAATCGCGAAATTGATTGGATCGCCTCCGGGATATTTGGGGCATCGCGAGACGCATCCGCTGATTACGCAAGAAGCGCTGGCGCAATATCACACCGAGAAGCTGAAGATTTCATTTTTGCTGTTCGACGAGATCGAGAAAGCTTCGGATGCGTTGTGGCAATTGCTGCTGGGAATTTTGGACAAGGCGACATTGACGCTGGGAGACAACCGGCGAGTGGATTTGTCGCAGACGATGATTTTCATGACGTCGAATCTGGGCGGAGTGGAGATTACGGAACTGATGACGGGCGGATTGGGATTTGCGCCGCTGCAATGCGCGGAAGCCAAGGTCGGCCTGGACGAGAAGGTGGAAAAGACGGCGTCGGAAGCTGCGAAGCGGAAATTCGCGCCGGAATTCATGAACCGGATCGACAAGACGGTGGTGTTCCATCCATTGCGAGCGGCTCAGCTGGAACAGATTCTGGAAATCGAGCTGGGGATGGTGCAACAGCGCGTGCTGGAGACGGCGAAGGGACGGTTCTTGTTCCGCGTGACACAACCGGCGCGGGAATTCTTGTTGAAGGAAGGGACGGACATGAAGTATGGCGCGCGGCATTTGAAGCGCGCAATCGAAAGGCACGTGGTGTATCCGCTGGCGAGTTTACTCTCGACGGAACAGGTGTCGCTGGGAGACGTGATCTCGATTGACTGGCACGGCGGGGGGCTGGGGTTGACGTTCCTGAAGGAGGCGGAAGGCGCAGTGGTGCCGATGGCCTTTCCGGCGCCGGACCGGCTGAGCGAAGCAGCGGCGGCGAGTTCGGATGCGCGCACGGTGCCAGCGCCTTCAGGGCGCGTGCTGGGAGAACGATTTACGGTTCGGCCCATTCGCTGAGATTGGCGACGAGCCATCGCGGACGCGGTGAATTTCGTACGGGATGCTGAAGGTGACGCTGTGCGACGCACCCGATAATTCCATCCGACTGCAGGAGGTGTGAGGTTGAGTTCGGAGTCGAAGCTGCAGCGGAGAACTCTGCAAAGCGGAGGGCCTGCTTGGGGAGAGTCTTGGCGGGGGTACAAAGCTGCGGCGTTCGTCAAAGCGTTGCGAAATCCGTGGCGCACGGTGCCGGCGATCGTGGTTGCCGTGCTGTACGTGCTGCTGGATCGAGCGACCGTTTTTTTCCAGATGTGGCAGGGCGTAAGCGCGTGGTATCCGCCAGTGGGCCTGGAAGTTGGAGTGCTGACCGGATTGGGGGGTGCATACGTACCAGTGATGGCGGTGGCCGGCGTGGCCTCTTCGATCCTGAACTACCATCAATCACCGCTCGCATTATCAACGTGGCTGATGGTTGGCGTTTCGGTGGGAGGGTACAGCGGCGCTTCGTACCTGCTGCGCCGGATGCTGCGGGATCAGGCGCCGTTCCAGACGTTGGGCGACGTCTTTCGATATTTATGCGTGGCTTTGGGCACCGCCGCCTTCGTGGGAACTATCGGGCCACTGGCGCTGACGTGGGGAAATGTGATCCCACGCGCGGATTATCCCCGAGCCGCTTTGAGCTGGTTCATCGGCGATTCGGTGGCGCTGGTGTGCCTGACGCCTTTCCTGCTGTTGCACGTAACACCGTGGCTGCGCAGACGAGCGGAACTGTACGAGCGGCGAAAGCAAATGCCGGCGCCACGCACGGAGCGATCCCGGCAGAAGCTATTAGGAAGCCGGGGATCGCTGGAGGTGATGGCGCAGGCCGGCAGCGTCGTGCTGGCGTTATGGATCGTTTTCGGATCGCATGTAGCGCAAAGCTACGAGCTCTTCTATTTGTTGTTTCTGCCCACGATCTGGATCGCGGTGCGACAGGGAATGAGCGGCGTGACGAGCGCGACATTGCTGCTGAATCTGGGCTCGATGGTGATGTTGAAAATTGACCCGGAAGATATGCGGCGGCTGGGTGTGTTGCAGTTCCTGATGTTGATTGTTTCGCTGACCGGCTTATGCCTGGGAGCGCTGATCACCGAACGGGAAAGCAGCGAGAGCGGACTGCGCGAGAGCGAGGCGCGGCTGCTGGCGATGGTGGGAGCGATTGACGAGATCGTATTTGAATTCGACAGCGGGGGAATTTTTCGCAACGTGTGGACAACCAATGAATCGGCGCTGGCGCGGCCCAAGCAGGAGTTGCTGGGCTCGGGCGTGGCGCAAATCCTGGGCGAGGAAGTCGCTGGCCGACTTATCGAAACCATTCGGCGCGTGGTGTTAACCGGCCGAAGTGAAAGCATCGAATACGCGATTCCGATGTGGCAGGGGGCGCGTTGGTTTCTAGGACGCGTGAGCCCGATCCGCTCGGCCGATGGCGCGACGAGAACTGTGTGCATGACGGCGCGAGACATCACCGAGCGGAAAAATGCTGAGGATGAACTGCGGCGAGCCAAAGAAACGGCCGAAGCAGCAAGCCATGCCAAGAGCGAATTCCTGGCCAACATCAGCCATGAATTTCGCACCCCGATGAACGGGATCCTGGGGATGACGGAACTAATTCTGGACACCGAAATCAATCCGGAACAGCGCGAATACATGGAGATGGTGAAGACTTCCGCCGATTCGCTGTTGGGGCTGCTGAGCGACATTCTGGATTTCTCGAAGGTGGAAGCGGGAAAGCTGGAACTGCAGAATCAGGAATTTGCCCCGGCGACGAGCCTGGCGGAGACGTTGCAGGTGATGCGTTTTCGCGCGCATCAGAAATCCATCGAGCTGCGCTGGGAGATCGACGCCAACGTGCCGCAACGAGTGATTGGAGATTCGATGCGATTGCGGCAGGTGCTGGTGAACCTGGTGGGAAATGCCATCAAGTTTACCGAGCACGGCGAGGTGCTGGTGCAAGTGGAAACTGAGGAAGAGAGCGGCGACCGGGTGATTCTGCATTTTCGCGTGACGGACAGCGGCATAGGCATTCCCAAACAAAAGCAGTCCATGATTTTCGAGGCGTTCACGCAAGCGGACAGCTCGACGACACGCAAGTACGGAGGGACGGGGCTGGGCCTGGCAATCACTACCCGGCTGGTATCGCTGATGGAGGGAAAGCTTTGGGTGGAAAGTGAAAGCGGGCAGGGCAGCACGTTTCATTTCACGGTTACGTTTGGCGTGGTGCCGCAGGAAACGGCGCTGGCCACACCAGAACAAAATCACGAGGGCGCACAATGACTGAACCGAGCAAAGTAAGGAAAAAAATATTGATCGCCGAGGATGATCCGGTCTCGCGGCGCCTGTTGGAATTGTTCCTGGTGAAATGGGGTTTCGACGTAACGATCGCCACCACCGGAACGGAAGCGCTGCAACTGCTGGAAAGGATGGACGCGCCGCGCCTGGCAATTCTCGATTGGATGATGCCGGGCATGGAAGGCATACAGGTTTGCCAAAAACTGCGCGAATCGGCGGACCGGCGCTATGTGTACGTGCTGCTGCTGACGGCACGCACGCAGAAGGAAGATCTGCTGCAAGGATTGGAATCGGGCGCGGACGATTACTTGACGAAACCTTTCGATGCGCAGGAATTGCGCGCGCGGCTACACGTGGGGCAGAGAATTTTAGATCTGCAGGACCAATTGATCGCGGCCGGAGAGCAACTTCTATATCGAGCGACGCACGATA
Organism: uncultured Acidobacteriota bacterium; assembly: GCA_963748395.1. Classification (GTDB taxonomy): domain Bacteria; phylum Acidobacteriota; class Terriglobia; order Acidiferrales; family UBA7541; genus Palsa-295. The sequence continues at coordinate 443,687 of CAVVIP010000005.1, forward strand.
ACCTGACGGGCGTGGTGAATCGCGGGGTGATTATGGATACGCTGCGGCGGGAGCGCGCCCGGCAGGAACGGCAAGGCGGCACATTCGGCATCGTGCTGGCGGATCTGGATCACTTCAAGTACGTGAACGACACGTACGGGCACCTCGCTGGTGACGAAGTGTTGCGCGAAACGGCGCAGCGCATGACGGCGCACATCCGGCCGTATGATTCCGTGGGGCGCTATGGCGGCGAGGAATTTCTGATCGTAGTGCCGTTTACAGACGCGGCGCACACGCTGGCTTTGGCGGAAAGAATCCGGCGCGCGATTGAAAGTAAACCGATGCTGGCGAATTCCGTGCCAATTTCCGTGACCGCGAGTTTGGGGGTTACTGCGAGCGTCAGCTCATCGCCGCTGGACGCGCAAGAAATTCTGCGGCTGGCCGATGCGGCGCTATATCGCGCGAAAGAGCTGGGACGAAACCGCTGCGAGATTGCGAAAGCGCCGGAGTTGGCGGTGGCGCCAACCGTCAATCTCGAAGACGTGCCGCAGAAGACGGCGCTGCGGTAAATCGCGAAACCAGACGGTCTCCCCTACGCGAAATCCTGCGGCTGCAAAATCCGCGTGGGCAACGCGGTTCTGTGTGGCGCGCGGCGTCCCGCCTATGGCACGATTTGCTTCCCGAGTGCGGAAAAAAACAGCGAGCTGTGCGGGAAGGACTAGGTAAGAAACCATGGCGCGGCCGAATGTGTTCGTAGCCGCTTCGAGAATTGAGGCGTCCCCGGGAGAGCTGTTTCGCTGGCACGCGGAGCCCGGCGCGTTAGAACGCCTGACGCCGCCGTGGGAACACCTCGAAATGATCGAACGCTCGCCGGGAATTCGCGATGGCGACGGCGGAAAGATGTGGGTGCGCGTGGGCCCGTTCCGCGTGCGTTGGACGTTCGTACACTGCGACTACGTGGAGGGGCGGCAGTTCCGCGACGTGCAAACTTCCGGCCCGTTCCGGCGCTGGGAACATACACATTTATTTATTCCCGAAGGTCCAGCGGCGTGCCGGATGGAGGACCGCATTGAGTACGAGCTTCCTTTCGGTGCGCTGGGAAATTTATTCGGGGGCTGGATGGTGCGGCGGAAGCTTGCGCGGGTGTTTGAATACCGGCACCGAATCACGGCGGAGGCTATGCGCGCGCGAAGGGAGGAGCGCTCTGGAAGATGATGTCCCTGCGGGCTTAGGAGCGTGCCGTACGGTGGCGTATGGGACGACATACTGCTTAATTATATTCGTTCTGCGAAAGCAATTCCGCGCGAGACCGAATTTGGTGTACATTCTAAGGTGGAAGCGAACCGCGCCGAGAAACATCCTGCGCCTCGAAAGGGTCCGGTCATGAATCCGACCAAACCGGGATCGGTTGTCAGCAATGAGACTGCGGCAGAAACACGCCGCGACACGCTGAGCGTGACTGACAATCGTACGGGCCGGCAGTTTGAACTCCCCATCACGAACGAAACGATCCGCGCGCTAGACCTGCGTCCCATGAAAGTGCACGACGGCGATTTTGGGACGATGAGTTACGACCCGGCGTTCACGAACACGGCATCCTGCTCGAGCAAAATCACATACATTGACGGCGACAAGGGAATTCTGCGTTACCGCGGCTATTCGATCGAAGAGCTGGCGGAAAAGAGCACGTTCATCGAGACGGCCTTCTTGATTTTGTACGGCGAGCTGCCGACGAAAACGCAATTGGCGAATTGGTCGTACCACGTGACGCACCACACGTTCATTCACGAGAGCATCAAGAAATTCATTGACGGGTTTCACTACGACGCGCATCCGATGGGGATGCTGATTTCGACGGTTGCGGCGCTTTCCACTTTTTATCCGGACGCCAAGGACATATTTAATCCCGATTCGCGGCGCAAGCAGACGTACCGGCTGATCGGGAAAATGCCGACGCTCGCAGCGTTCGCCTACCGGCACACGCTGGGGATGCCATTTGTATATCCGGACAACGATCTGAGTTACTGCGGCAATTTTCTGAATATGCTGTTTCGCACGACCGAACTGAAATACCGTCCGAATCCGACGCTGGAAAGAGCGCTGGACATTCTTTTCATTTTGCACGCGGACCACGAACAGAATTGTTCGTCCACGGCGATGCGGGTGGTGGGCAGCTCGCATGTGGATCCGTACTCGGCCACAGCGGCGGCCACAGCGGCGCTTTACGGCCCGCTGCACGGCGGAGCGAACGAAGCGGTGCTGCGCATGCTGGTGGAAATCGGTTCGGTGAGCAACATTCCCGCGTACATCAAGAGCGTGAAAGCGGGCGAGAAGCTGCTGATGGGCTTCGGACATCGCGTTTACAAGAACTACGATCCACGCGCGCGCATCGTGAAGCACATCGCATACGAAGTATTCGACGTGATGGGGAAAAATCCGCTGATCGAAATTGCGCTGGAATGCGAGCGGATCGCGCTGGAAGACGAGTACTTCGTGAAGCGCAAGCTTTATCCGAACGTGGACTTCTATACCGGATTGATTTATCAATCCATGGGATTCCCCACAACGATGTTTCCGGTTCTCTTTGCCATCCCGCGCACGGCGGGGTGGATTGCGCAATGGGAAGAAATGCTGCTGGACCCGGAACAAAAGATTTCGCGACCTCGCCAGGTGTATCTGGGCCACGATCTGCGGGGTTACGTACCCCTCGATAACCGCAAGTAGCGCGCTCGGACGTGTGAGCGCTCTTCGCTTGGGTTTCTCCACAGACGGCTCCCCAGCCGACTCGACAGTGGAAAAGTGATTGCATCTGAAGGGAATCTCTGGCAAAACACTCTATCGCCCCGCGGGGGGTCAATCCTGATGGATATATCAACGCGCCAATCTGGAACTGCGACGATTGTGGATGTGATAGGCGACATTACTCTCTATAATTCGCCGCAGGTCCGAAAGGTGCTGTTGGACTTGCTGAAGGATAAGAAATCGCCGCGCGTAATCGTGAACCTGGAGAGGGTACGGTACATTGATAGCGCGGGAGTGGCGTCGCTGGTGGAAGGATTGAAGGTTTCGCGCGATTTGAAGAGCACGTTCGCACTGTACGGGTTGAGCCGCACGGCGCGAGAAGTTCTGGAGCTGACGCGTCTGATCAAAGTTTTCGAGGTATATAACAACGAAGAGGAATCTTTGCGCGGCGGCAGCACCAACGTTGCGCCCGCCAGATAGAACTTCGGGCGGTCTTTGCGCGGAAGCAGTCTTACAGATTCACCCGTCCGGACTCACAGATGCCACTCACAGAGACTATTGGCTCGGCCACGATCGACAGTCTGGCTTATGTAGGCGGCTTGGCGCGTTTGGTGGGTGGCGCGATACGCGCGGTTTTCGTCCTTCCGTTTCAAGGCAAGAAATTCCACATGAGCCGGGCAATCCATCAGGCGATGTCCGTGGGCGTGGAAGCATTGCCGATTACTTCGCTGATTTCCTTCTTCGTGGGGACCATCCTGGCGGTGAACGCGGCGTATGAGTTGCGCAAGCTGGGCGCGCTGCATTTCGTGGCCAGCGGCGTGGCCATCGCGATCACACGCGAGCTGGGGCCGTTGATGACGGCGATCGTGGTGATCGGGCGTTCCGGGTCGGCGTTCGCGGCCGAAATCGGAACGATGAAAGTGAACGAAGAAATTGACGCGATGGAGACGATGGCGCTGGAGCCGGTGCAATTTCTGGTGGCACCTAAATTTCTGGCGATGCTGCTGATGGTGCCGTGCCTGACGTGCTGGGCCGATTTCATGGGAGTGCTGGGCGGAGGCATGTTCGGCGTCTCGAGCGCGGGATTCACGTGGGGCACGTATATTCAGGCGACGCTGGACGCGCTGGTGCAGCGCGATATCACAACCGGGCTGATCAAAGCGGCGATGTTCGGACTGGTGATTACCGCGGTGGGCTGCCAGGAAGGATTTTTGACGGGGCTGGGATCGGAGCAAGTGGGCCGATCGACAACTTCGGCGGTAGTGAAGTCAATTTTCCTGGTGGTGATGGTTGATCTGATTTTCACCACACTTTTCTATGTGACGGCGCCCCGGTAGATGCCCACGAATCCCACTCCAACGCCGCCATCGGCTCCATCTTCCCAGGCTAGCGCTACTCCATCGGCGATCTCCGTGCGCAACCTGCGCGTGAAATACGGCGAGCGCGAGATTCTGCACGGCATCAGCTTCGAGGTGCCCGCCGGGGAGACGCTGGTGATTCTTGGTGGTTCAGGCTCCGGCAAGAGCACGCTGCTGCGCACGCTGGTGGGACTGGAGAAACCCAGTTCCGGAGAAATCTGGATTCAGAATAAGGATTTCGCGTCCATATCGGACGAGGAACGGGACGAACTGCTGAAGAAGATGGGAATGTCGTTCCAGGGCGGAGCGCTTTTTGGCTCCATGACCGTGGGAGAAAATGTAGCGCTGCCGCTGCAAGAGCACACCAACCTGGACGAATCCACGATCGAAATCATGATTCGCCTGAAGCTGGATCAGGTGGGGCTCTCTGGATTTGAAAACTACATGCCGGCGCAATTGAGCGGCGGGATGAAGAAGAGGGCGGCGATTGCGCGCGCGCTGGCGATGGATCCGGAGATATTGTTTTTCGACGAACCTTCGGCAGGATTGGATCCGATCATCGCCGCGGGAATTGATGAGCTGATTTTGAAGTTGAAGAAAGCGTTTCGCATCACGATCGTGGTGGTGACGCACGAGCTGGCGAGCGCGTTCTTGATTGCCGACCGCATGATCCTGCTGGACAAGGGCGTGATCGTAGCGAACGACACGGTGGCGGAACTGCAGAAGAGCCAGCATCCGCGTGTGCGGCAATTTCTGGATCGCGTACCAGAGCCGGAGTTGACGGGGGAAATTGATTATCTGCAGATGCTGACGGGTGACGTACCGCCGCAGCGACAATAGAAACAGCCCCAGAATTGGCTTAGCAGGCCTAGCGAAGTGAAAGGCACGTGTTATACTCCCCCGCAATCTTGGGGGCAGCCGCGCGGATGCGCGGGAATCATCGAGGACACGGATGGAATCGAAGCGCGAGCAAGCGTACGTAGGACTTTTCGTGTTGGTGGTGGTTGCCTTGCTGATTGCCACGATCTTTGCGTTGTCCGGCACGCTGGAGAAGTCCGATACGCCCTACCACGCGTATTTCAAGAACGCCGGCGGGCTGGGACCGGGAGCGGAAGTGCGCTATCTGAACGGGCCGCCCGTGGGACGTGTGCAAAAAGTACAGTTTGACCCCCAAGATCCCTCGCGGATGAAGGTTGATTTCACGGCAAAACCGAATATTCCGGTGAAAACGGACAGCACGGTGATTGTGACCAGCACGAGCCCGCTGGGAGAAAATTTTCTGGGGATTCTGGCCGGTTCTGCCGGGGCGCAACGAGCGCAGCCTAACGCCGTTCTGAAATCGAAAGAGCCGGTAAGCTTTTCGGACATCGCGGACAAAATTAACGAGCTGACACCCGTGGCGAACGAGCTGCTGACGAATCTGAACGCGCGGGTGGTGGAGTTGAAAGTCACGCTGGCGCGGGTGAACGACCTGCTGAACGATGACAACCGCCAAAACGTTTCCGCGACCCTGAGTAATCTCCGCGGCATGCTGCAGGAAGACCGGCCGATCGTGCACTCCGCGCTGAATCATGTGAATGACGACGCGGCCGACCTGAAGCCATTGATTGCTAATTTCCAGAAAGCTTCCGAGCAGGCAAATCAGACGCTGCAGCACCTGGACGGGATGATCACGGAGAATCGTCCGGACGTCCGCCAGTCGATTATTGACCTGAAGGCCGCGCTGGCAAACGTGGATTCGATGGTGGCGTCGCTGAACAATACGGTGACGAGCAACTCCGAAAATCTGGACGAGATTATCGATAACCTGCGCCACGTGACGGAGAACTTGAACTCGTTCACGGAGCAAATCAAGACGCGGCCGTATTCAATTATTCGAGCGGCCGATCCGAAGCCCCATAAGCCGGGTTCGCCGCCACCGAAGTAGCGGCACGGAAGTAGAGTAAGAGTTCGTTTGCAGAAACAGCCAGACAAGGACGCGAAGAAGAACCGCGGGAAGGAGCGAAGAGTGTTGAGCCGTCGCATGCAAATTAGCGCACTCCTGATGCTGGCAATGTGGGTGGCCGGATGTGGCGCGGCACGCCCCGTGAAGTATTACGTGCTGGATATGAATCCTGCGCCAGCCAACGCCACCGCGCCGCAGATTCCGGTGACACTGCTGGTGGGCCGCCTGGTTACCTCACATCTGTATCGCGACGACCGTTTGGTATACGGCTCGGGGCCGGTGCAGCTGGGAACGTACGAGTATGACCGATGGGCCGAAGCTCCGGCGGACATGGTCCAGGATATGCTGGTAACGACGCTGCGCTCGACGGGCCAGTTCCGCTCGGTGTCGAAAGTAATGAGCAACGTGCGCGGCGAGTACGTTGTGCGCGGGCATCTGTACTCGATGTATGGAGTGGACCAGCCCGAGTTGGTGGCGCGCTTCACGATCCAGCTGGAGCTGTACGATCCGAACACCCGGACGACAGTCTGGAGCCAGATTTACACCCACGATGAACCGGTGGCAGCGAAGACCGTGACGGCGATTGTGGAAGCGATGGATAAGAACGTAACCGCGGGAATGCAGCAGCTTTCAGCCGGGATCACGCAGTACTTCGCGAGCCATCCGCCGCAGCAATCTCAGTCCGGAGAGTGAGATAGCGCGGCGCGTTGAGCGCGGGCCTGTGGGCCTGAGTTGATTGTTCCAGAGGTTAGGGTTAGCTTTGCCGATTTTTCCGTAGTGCAATGCCGGACGCGCGTGTAGAGATAGTCCAGTCTGTTTCATTTCGGTTCAACGTAGAAATTTCCTGCAAGTATTTCCCAACTCTTCCGATTAGTCCTGCGTAGGACTCCGTGGCCGTGGGCGCACTCTGGTGCGGGAAAGTGTCTTGCGCTGACTTGCACACGAAACAGTTCGTGACGTGCTGCGGAGACCGACGAATGGGAATGCCAAGCCACCCGGCTGCGTTCCAGAGTTCGTGGGAGTTTCTCAATTGTTGTCCGGAATGCACTCGCAAGACGGTTCGGTTCCTTCAAAGCCTCTGCGGATTTTGATCGCAGAGGACAGCCGTGAGGATCTGGAACTGACAATTCGTGAATTGAAGAAGTCCGGCCTGGATGTGGAGATCGATTCGGTGAGCACTCGCGAGGCGTTCGCCGAGAAGTTGAACAGCCAAACCGTGGACATGGTTCTGTCCGACTATCGCATGCCGGGCTGGACCGGGATGGACGCGTTTTCGGAAATTGTGAAGTCAGGCCGGGACGTTCCGTTGATTCTGGTAACCGGCACGCTGGGCGATTTGAAAGCGGTGGAATGCATTCAGATCGGAATCGCGGACTACGTTCTGAAGCAGCAAATCGGGCGTTTGCCGATGGCCATTCTGCGCGCGCAGGAGGGAAAATTCCTGCGCGACGCCGAAAAAGAATCTGCCGAGGAGCTGCGGGAAAGTGAGGCACGCTACCGCGAGCTGGTGAACAACGCGATCTACGGGATTTACTGGGTAACGCTGAAGGGAGAACTTCTGGATGCGAATTCGGCGCTGGTTCAAATGCTGGGATACGAATCGCTGGAAGCGCTTTTGTCTCTGGGAAACACGGTAAGCCTGTATTGCGATCCTGCGAAGCGCGAAGAGATGGCCAGCTGGTATCAAGAAAATGACCGCGGGGACGCTACCGTGGAATGGAAGCGGAAGGACGGCGCGATCATCACGGTTCGCTTGATTGGCCGGCGCTCGCGGGACGCTCGCCACTGCACAGACTGCATAGAGCTGGTTGTGGAAGACATCACCCAACGCCTGGCGCTGGAAAAGCAACTGCGGCAAGCGCAGAAATTCGAAGCAATCGGCCAGCTGGCAGGAGGCATCGCGCACGACTTCAACAACATGATCGGCGCGATTCTGGGCTGGGCGGAGATCGGCCTGGAAGAAACGGAAACCGGGACGCGCTTGCACCGGCATTTTGACAAGGTGCGCGGGCAAGCGGTGCGAGCGGCGTCGCTGACGCGTCAATTGCTGGCGTTTGCGCGGCGGCAGATTCTGGAACCGCGCAACATGGATCTAAATCAGAGCGTCACCGAGACTCTGAGTCTTCTGGAGAAAGTCATCGGCAGCAATATCGAAGTGCAGGCTAGTCTGGCCCCGAATCTGGCTCTGGTGCGCGCCGATCCCACGCAGGTGGACCAGGTACTGATGAATCTGTGCATCAACGCGCGCGACGCGATGCCGCAAGGCGGACACCTGATCATCGAAACGGGCTCGGCGGAATTTGATGAAAAATATTGCGCGGTGCATAGCTATGCACGGCCCGGACATTACACGATGCTCACAGTGACGGATAGCGGCACGGGCATGGATGCCGCAACGCTGGACAGGATCTTCGAACCTTTTTTTACGACGAAGGAAATGGGCAAAGGAACGGGCCTCGGCCTCGCAACTGTGTATGGAATTGTGAGTCAGCATGGCGGTTTTCTGCATGTGTACAGCGAGGTGAACGTCGGCACGACGTTTCGGATCTACCTGCCGGTGGCGCCGGCAGCGCAAAAAACTCCGGCACACGTGGACGATTCGCAACCCGTCCACGGCGGCCCGGAAACGATTCTGATCGCCGAGGACCACGAAGGGCTGCGCGAGCTGGCGCGGGAAACGCTTGCGAACCTGGGCTACGACGTAGTGTTGGCCTGCGACGGCGAAGAGGCTGTGCGCCTGTTCCGTGCAAACCGCGACCGAATTGACTTGCTACTGCTTGATGTGGTGCTGCCGAAGATGAACGGACCGGAGGCGTACGCGCGCATCTGCGCCGATTCGAGAGACGTACCTGTAATATTTGCCACGGGTTACAGCCCGGAGATGACGCTGCTGGATAACGCGCAGGAGAAAGGTCTGATGGTGCTGCAAAAACCTTATGTGCCGCGAGATCTTGCCCGGAGGGTTCGCGAAACGTTGGATCGCGTACCCGCGAGAGTCCATCAGGGCTAGAGGCGCCCGAGCGTGAGGTGCTGTGGCTGCGCGGACACGTGCCCTGTGCGAAAGTCCTGTCCAGCGTGATTTGGGACCCTAGAATCGCGGTGTAGCAGTTGCGGAGCCCCAATTGGAGTTGACACCGTTTCTCTCCGCGTGGTAAGGAATCTTACAACAGTGGATTCCGGCGGAAACGCTGGATTGCCAGGGCGTCAGGCTCTCCACACGCAAGCCAGATCTGCGACGCTCTCGCAACAACCCCACCCACCCCGGGAGGTGGATGCTACCTGGCATCTGCCTCCCGTTTTTATTTTTGGGAATGAGGCAATGCGCTTTTTTTCATGGGGATACGGGGCGGGACGAAACTCATTTGGCGGTCGCGATACCACCGATGGCTTCCGCCACGGCGTGCGCCGCTACGAAGCCCAAGTCAACGGCTGCCCGGTTCGATGAAGTTGAAGCGGCCGCTACAAAGTCAAAACCTAGTTCCGACGACTGCTCTGGGGTGAGGACCTGCGCCGACGATCAAGTGGCGATACATATTCTTTTGTGGCATGTGCAGCGCGCAGAACTTGCGTTGATAACTGCCGAAAGGGTTATAATGCGGCCACTTAGCCGCGTGTCCAGCAATTGGCGCGGCCGCTGGGCGCTGGCGCTCGACGACGGGCGGATCCTCCGCCTGGAGAATGCCACGTAAGTGCAGGGTCGCGAGCGCGGCCTGGGAGGCGAACATGGGCCTGCAAATATCGGCGCGAAAATCCGGCAGCGTCACGATCTTGGATTTGGCGGGACGCATTATCATCGGCACGAGCAACGACACGCTGAGCGCTGAACTGCGCAAGCTGGCCGAGGGCGGACCGTCGGAAGTTGTGGTGAACCTGGTGGCGGTTTCACAAATGGATAGCTCGGGCATCAGCACGCTGGTGCGTTCGTTCGTCACACTGGAACGGCAGGGCGGCGGATTGAAATTGCTGAACCCTACCGGGCATGTGCGCGAGGTTCTGGAATTAACGCGGCTGATACAGTCCATTCCCACTTTCACGGATGAAGGCAAAGCGGTCAGCGCATTTCGCGGCGGCGCGAAGCACGCTTAGCGCGAGCCATTGAGATATTCGCGCATCATTCTTTGCATTTGCATCGCGCTTGCGTCTGCGAGCGCTTCCCGCGCACAATTGCCGGACATGCAGCCGCTCGCTGCGAACGTGGCGAGCGCCCTCACCAAGTCCAAACAAAAATCCGTCGTAGTTCTCGATTTTGTGGGTTCCAATAATAAGTTTTCAGAATTGGGCCGAACCCTGGCGGAAAAATTCAGCGCGGATTTGGTTAAATCAAGCGACAAGTTCTCAGTCCTTGAGCGCAAGCGTATTGCCGAGAGCCTAGCGAAAAAGGGTCTAACTCCGGACAACGTTTGGGACGCCGATGCTGCTTTATGGGTGGCGGCGGACCTCGGAGTACAGTCGGTAGTGTTTGGAGCTCTCACAGAATCGGGCGATCACCTCAGCATTGAAATAGATTGCTACAGTGTAAAGTCCGAGAAGCGGGTCGACGGCACCAAAGCCACGTGGTTAATTTCAGACGAGATGCGAAAGCTCGTCGGTCAAATCGTCGAATATCCAAAGCCGGAATCTGATTCCGGCATCCCGGTCGCGACGAAAAATGGATACACCCATCCGAACTGCGTCTATTGTCCGCCGGCCACATACACCGCCGAGGCGCTTAAAAATCGTTTAGACGGGACAGTGACTCTAATGGTTGTGGTGGGCACGGACGGGAAGGCTGACGACATCGTCGTGAAGAAACCGTTGCGTGATGGCTTGACTGAAAAGGCCATCGAAGCCGTCAAATCCTGGAAGTTTACTCCCGCGCTGGGACCGGATGGAAAACCTGCCGCCGTCCAGCAAGTGATTGAGGTGATGTTTCGTGCTTCCTTCATGTAGGGCAATCTCCCTTCACGAAGTCAGATCCTCGAAATATCACTCACGCGTTCTTTTTGAGTTCGGCGAGGACTAGTTTGGCGACTTCTTTGAGGGTGTCGAAGACGCCTTGGCCGGTGACGGCGACGGCTTCGAGGGTAGGCTCGCCTTTGACCAGAAGATGTTTTTGTAATTCGGCGACGGGAAGAATATTCGGCAGGTCGCGTTTGTTGAGTTGCAGGACGTAGGGGATCGAAGTGAAGTCGAGGTTGTGATCTTTCAAGTGCTCGCGCAAGTTGTCCAGCGTTTCCAGATTGGCGTCGAGACGCTCTTCCTGCGAATCCGCTACGAACACCACGCCATCGGCGCCTTTCAGAATCAAGCGGCGGCTGGCTTCGTAGAAAACCTGTCCGGGAACGGTGTAGAGATGGAAGCGGGTGCGAAAGCCGCGCACGGTGCCCAGATCGAGCGGAAGAAAATCGAAGAAAAGGGTGCGATCGGTTTCGGTAGCAAGCGAAACCATCTTTCCCTTTTGATTCGCTCCGGTGTGCTCGTAGATCCACTGCAAGTTGGCAGTCTTCCCGCCAAGGCCAGGACCATAGTAAACAAGCTTGCAGTTAATTTCGCGAGCGGGAAAATTTATAAACGGCACAATTTCCTCAAATTAGGCAGCCTCGTACTTATAGCATAGCCCCCCACCTGCGGCCAACGCGCCCCCGCAAATGATGCTTCGCAACTGATAACCCGACGTCGGCGGGTGGTTAGGGGTTTTCTGGCCGAATGGGCCGACGCGGGGACGGTCCCGTGGCGTGCTCTTGGGACTGCAACAAGGCGGTGCCTGGGGTAGGAACGGAAGGAGCCCGCAATCAAGAACCTAGAATTCCAGGCGCGCCTGGAAGGCGATCATGCGCGGTGTGCTATCGCCGCCGAGGCCTACGCCGAGCAGTCCGGTGGGAGGCGAGGTGGTGTAGGTGAGCGCGCCGAATCCAGTCTGTGTGAAGGGCTTTCCCGGTATGCCCGCCAGCACCATGCTGGGCAGCGCAAAATTCGGATGGTTGAACAGGTTGAAGAATTGGATGTCAAACCGCAACTTCATTTTCTCGGTCAATGGAAAATACTTTGATAGGTAGAAGTCGCTCCAGACGAAATCCGGGCCGCGCAGGCTGTTGCGGCCGAGATTTCCGAACTGGCAGTTCTGGGGACTATCGCCCTCGAAGCAAGCCCCGGTGCTGGGATCTACAGAGGATCGGAACGCGTCTGGATTCAGCCACTGAAGGGTGCCCGGCTGCGTGACACTTGGAATCGTATGGTGCGTGTAGAGTGGCACGCCGGGAACGACGCTGGCGAATTGCGGGCCGCTGCCCTGCACGATTCCGTCTCCATTGGCTGAATAAGGCGTGCTCAGAACGGAGAATGGAATTCCGCTGTGAAAAAATGCCGTGCCGGAAACCTGCCAGCCGTTGACCGCATAGCCCAGCACGCGATTACGTACTTTGCCGGGGAGTTGATAGACGTACTGAGCGCTGAGATTGTGGCGGATATCGTAATCGCAAGGACCGTAATCGCGCGCGAGTTCTCCGGGCAAGGGCGAGAGAATCGCGCCAGCGGAAAATTGCAGGAATCCGCCATTGGAAACGGTGTCCATGCAACGGCTGAAGGTGTAATTGACCTGCCCCTGCAGACCGTGAGAGAGGCGTTTCATGGCGGTGAGTTGCAGGCCGTTGTAATGGCTATTCGCGCCGGTGGCAAATTGCGTGACGGCTCCGAAGCGCGCGTCGGTGGGCTGCTGGTAAGGATACGGAGCGAAGCAGCCGTCGCACACCGTCTGGAATCCATTCACCTGCGTGAGGTATGGCTGGTTTATGGCGCGGGTTCCTACGTACTGGACGTGCACGCTTCCCGTATTTCCGAACTGGTGTTCGATACCCAAACTCCATTCCATGAAGTAGGGCGCGTGAAGCGTCCCGTTGGGAACGGCGGCAAGCGCCACGGGAGGGAGGCAAGTGGCCGGATTCGACTGCGAAGATGCGCAGGAAAGCTGGCCCTGAGGAAATCCCGAATGGAAAATTTGATTGGCGGCGACGGCTGCATCCACCGCGCTGCTTGGAACGCCGGGAGCGATGGCGATGCCGCCGACGGTTCCAAGAAGGCCTCCCTGGAACGTGCTGACGTAGGGAGGATTGACGCCAACGACGTCAGCGATAGCGCCGGGCAAGATGTCGCTAAAAATTCCGAAGCCGGCACGAAGCACGGTTTGGGGTTCAAACTGCCAGGCGATTGCAGTTCTGGGTTGCAGGATTGCGAGGGGCGTCGAGGAAAATATATGGCCGAGGCCGGTTTGAATAGCGGCATTCAGCGGCTGATTTAGATCGTGATTGACGGAATTGAAAGCACCGTTGAGCCGGGCAATCTGGTGGTGCGGGCTGAAAGGATTGGAATTCAGAGTGTCGCGGAGCCCAAACGTCCAAGTGAGTTTCGGCGTGACCTTCCAGGTGTCTTGCGCATACAGGTCGAGATTCAAGAAGTTGAAGGGTTCGTTGGGCGATTGCGGAAAAGTTTCAGAGACGGTGGACGCAACACCATAGATGTACTGCGGCAGGGATGTGTAGACCGCCGTCGGGACCGTTCCTTCGCCGAAGTCATAGTCGTTCAGGCGAAAGATCCGAGTATTGGTTCCGAAGCGGAGTTCGTGAGCGCCGCGGCTCCACGCCAAATTATCGTTGATGAAAACTCGAGCAGCGCGGCGACCTTGCACCCAGGTGTTATCGAGACCGCCGACGGTGGTGAAAGGCGCATTCGCTCCGCTGCCTTGCAAGACGATCGGAAATGCAGCGAGCGTTTTCTGAAAATCGGCGGGCTGAAACAAGCTCTCGTACCAGGAATAACCGGGATTGAAATAGTTCACAAGGTTCTGCGAAAACACATGTGTGTATCCCACAGCAAAGGAGAATAGAGGCTGGGGTGACAGCGCGTTGAACAAGGGATTGATCGGATCGGTGTAGGCGGCCTGCAGTCCGGTGTCTGATTGAAAACGAAACCAGGCGGTATTGTTCTGGTTGATGTTGTAATCCATTCGGACGGTTTGCACCTGCTCGCTGTCGTCGCTGGAATGCGAAACGCTGCGGCGGTTTGCACAACCATTGCCGTTCGGAGGAGCGCCGGTAGCGGGAGTGCCATCTGAATTGAGAGGGCAGCCGAGCACGGCGAGTGGCGTTCCCTGCGTGCTGCCGTAAAGCGAAAACATTTTCTGATAGAACGGGACGGATTGCGGCGTCGGCTGGTACACGGATCCGGTAACAGAGTCCGTGCCACCCAGCGGCAATTGCTGCAGCACGTAGGTCTGAAACGCTGAAGTAGGAACGGTGGTGGCGGTGACAATCGGCAGGGCGATGCGCACCCACTCGCTATCCACGAAAAAGAACAGCTTATCGTGACGGATGGCGCCGCCGAGGCTGCCGCCAAAATGATTGACGGTGGAGCGCGGCTTGTGATTTCCGGCGGTGGCATTCGTGAAATAGTCCGCGGCGTTGAGCAACGAACCATTCCAGAGCTCGTAGAGATTTCCGTGCCATTGATTGGTGCCGGACTTAGTAACGTAATTGACCTGAGACGCGCCGTAGCGGCCTTGATCAACCGAATAGGAAAGAGTGTTGACGGTCACCTCCGAAATTGAGTTCAGACCCAGGACCAGGTTCGTCGAGAGACCGCTATTGAGATTGGTGAGGGGGTCGTTGGTCTCCAGACCGTCAACGATGTAGCCGTTGGAAAGCGCAGGCAGCCCATTGAACTGCACGTTGCCGTAGCCGTTGGTGCCGCCGACGAAATCATTGCCGCTGCCCGCCGTGTTGATGAGGGCTCCGGCAGCAAACTGCAGAGGGTAGGTGAGATCGCCGCCGGGGTTGGGAAGATTTTCCAGCGATTGAGCATTCAGATTCGTGGATGTGTTCGCATTTGCGGGATTGATGAGCGGGGCCTCAGCGGTTACTTCGACGGTCTGATTGGATTGGGCTACCTTCAGTACGAAATCTACGGTTTGCTTCTGTCCCAAGCCGGAAAAAACCGCCTGATTTTGCTGCGGCGCGAAGCCTGGCGCTTCTACTGCCACTGAGTAGGTGCCGGGCTTCAATTGGGGGAAGTTGAAGCGGCCGGAGTCGTCGGTTTTTGCGCTGCGTTTGAGACCGGTTTCTTGATCGGTGATGGTCACCGTGGCGCCGGGCACGAGCGCGCCGGTGAGATCGCGCACCTGGCCGACGATGGCGCTGGTGGTCTCGCCTTGCGCCAGAGCCGCCGCCGGCCGAAGCGCCACCGAACTCATCAGGAGCAAAGTGAACGTAATTATGCGGGACATGGATTAACGCCAGCTGATGTCACATGTTAACGCTAGTTAAGTAACGAAGTAAATGTGCATTTATACGGATGGGTGTGGCGCGAAGGTGCAGCATTTCTTGCCAACTTGATTCCGGGACGGTTTGGAGTTGCCGGCGCAAGGCTGCGAGACTGCGCGTTTCATGATATTTTGACCGCGGATTTTGGGGATGCGGGTGCGGGCACAGGAGTGATGAGCAAAGAGAACAACAAGCTGCTATTCGCGGTGGACATGGCCGGGACGCTGCTGTTTGCGATCGAAGGCGCGACGGCGGCGATCGCCGGCAATCTGGATCTTCTGGGGATCATGGTGCTGGCGTTCGCTACGGCGTTGGCCGGCGGAATTATCCGCGATCTGCTGATTGGCGCGACGCCGCCTGCATCGCTGCGTGATTGGCGTTATGCCGCGATGGCGTTCACCGGCGGAGCGATCGTTTTTTTCCTGCATCGCTACGTGTTGGCGATTCCTGGTCCGGCGATGGTGGTGCTGGATGCGGCAGCGCTGGCGCTGTTTGCGGTGGCGGGAACGGAGAAGGCGCTGGAATTCAACATACATCCGTTCATCGCGATTTTATTGGGCGGAATGACGGCGGTAGGCGGAGGAACGCTGCGCGATATTTTACTGGCGCAGGTGCCGCTAGTGCTGCGCGCGGAAGTGTACGCGACGGCGGCGCTGGCAGGGTCGGCATTGCTGATCATCGGGAGAAAAATGCGGCTTTCGGCGACGCAGGCGGCGGTGCTGGGCGGAACCTTCTGTTTTTTGCTGCGACTGGTGAGCGTGTGGCAACACTGGAATTTGCCGAAAGCCGTGGGG
Organism: uncultured Acidobacteriota bacterium; assembly: GCA_963748395.1. Classification (GTDB taxonomy): domain Bacteria; phylum Acidobacteriota; class Terriglobia; order Acidiferrales; family UBA7541; genus Palsa-295. The sequence continues at coordinate 459,795 of CAVVIP010000005.1, forward strand.
AACTGAGTACCGGAGAAGCGTCTGCCTTCGTGTCCGGTATCAGACCCAAAGCCACGCCAACAAGCACTTAGTCCTGTCAGTTTTGCCAATGGACCTGGAAGGGACGTTCGAGCGAACCTGTTGTGCAAGTCTGGTCTGGTTTGCAATCGAGGAGGTGTGCGATGGCGGTGCCACTGGGGAAGCGTGCAGCTGCAGAATTCTTCGGAACATTTTGGCTGGTGTTGGGAGGGTGCGGAAGCGCAGTGATTTCGGCGGCGTTTCCGGGGCTGGGTATCGGATTTCTGGGAGTTGCGCTGGCGTTCGGGCTGACGGTAATAGTGATGGTTCAGGCGCTCGGGCATATTTCGGGCGCGCATCTGAACCCGGCGATTTCGCTGGGGCTGGTAGTGGGCAAGAGGTTTCCAGCTTCGGATTTGATTCCTTACATTGTGGCGCAAGTGGTGGGCGCGATTGCGGCGGCGGGAGTGCTTTACCTGATCGCGTCAGGGAAGGATGGGTTTTCGCTTGCGGGCGGGTTTGCTTCTAACGGATACGCGGAACATTCGCCCGGCGGATATTCGCTGCTGGCCTGCCTGGTTACAGAGATTGTGCTGACGTTTGTATTTTTGCTGGTGGTGATGGGAGCCACGGATCACAGGGCATTTGCGGGATTCGGGGCGATTGCCATAGGGCTGTGCTTGACGGGGATCCACCTGGTGGGAATTCCGGTGACAAACCTTTCAGTGAATCCGGCACGCAGCACGGGGCCAGCTCTCTTCGTGGGGGGCTGGGCAGTGAAGCAGCTGTGGCTTTTCTGGGTGGCGCCGTTGATTGGAGGAGCGCTTGGCGGTGGCGTGTACCGAGCGATACTGGAAGAGTAGCGGTAGAGCAGCAGAATTGAAAAACAAAGAGCCGCTCCGGGTTCTACATGGAGCGGCTCTTTTCTTTTGAAGCCTGCGCGCTTGCGTTAAGGCTTTCTCGCCAGACACACGGGGCGCGATCAGTGTGCGAAGCTGACGTTGATCCCCGTGGAGAAGATGATGTCGTTGGATTTTGTGCCGGCGATGGGAGGATTGGTGACGTAGCGATCGCTGAGCGTCATCTGCCATCCCAACCACTTGTTAATTTTGGTCACGGAAGCAGCGTCGAGCGCGAAGCGATATTCGCCTGTGTTGCTCAAGTCGGGATAGAAATAGAATACTTCGGTGACCGTGGTTGATTTTCCGAATTTGTGCATGAAATCTTCGCCCACGGTAATGCCGGCGAGGTTTCGCGACACGTAGTCCGCGCCACCGCCGTACGTTTCACGCGTGTAGTTTGCGCCCGCCAGCACGTCGAACGTTGTGGTGGGAGTGTTGATCAGGTGCACGCCCAAGCCGCCGCTGTAGATCTGGCGCAAATTCAGATCCTGCAGTTCGTCGGTGTTGTAATCCGCGCTGACGAAAACGAAAAGACGCTTGCTGATGTTGTGGTCGTACTTCGCGCCGGCGAGAATGGAATTGGCGGTAACGCCCCCGCCGGGCTGATCGTTGCTGGTATACAAGGAAGATTCGTAGAGGGTGAGTTCGTCGGTCAAGGTCTTGCGGTCCGCGGCGAAGCCAGTGGTGAGGTTGGTGGTTTCGCTATTTCCGCGCGCGATCGCGAAGCCCAGATTCACGCCGCCCTTCCATCCTTCCATCAAACTGGGGTGCAGACTTTTCTCATAGGCTGCTTCCAGGTCGGACGAACGCACCACGGTCACCTGCGCCATGGGCACCTGAATCGTACCGTTATTCGCGGTATGGACGATCAGATTCGTGCCATCGGTGGAGACCGTGCCGCTGACGGTTCGCTTGTCCGGAGTGACGACGTAAATCGCCTTGTCCGTCTTGACCTCCTGAACGGAAGCCCACGTGATCTTGATTTCGCCGGCGAAGTCGGTCTTCAGAGTGACGTCCTTACCGTCGGAGACCTCGACCGTTCCGGTGAGATGATCTCCGTTTTTCAGTAGGATGGTATCCGCGCGGGCGGTAGATGCCATCGCGAATGCACAGACGAAAATCGCCAGCAATTGCTTACACTTCATAATTTTCCCCCGTCAAAAAAATTAGAATTGGGACGTAACTAGAAATTCCAGGTGAGCTGGGCGCCCATATCATACGATAGACATGGGCAATCGTGTGTAGCTTTCGCCCTCCTTTCGATTTTTTTGGATCACGCTGCTTCTAGCTGAAATCGGCGCCAGGAAACCCCTGATGTTCCCCGGCGGGCCGCGCGATGCGTGTCCGCTTCAGCGACATCGCTTCCCAGAAACGGGCAAGCCCGGGCGCGCGGCTAGCACACGCCCGTTGCTAAACCATTGCAACGCTTGAATTTCTCGATCTCTACGCGAGGCCTCAAAATTGCGCTAGTTTTCAGAACATTTCCCGGGGAGGTGTCTTCTTGGCGACTCTGTGGCAGGACTTGGGATATGCATTTCGAATGCTGCGGAGGAGTCCTGGGTTTACGGCAGTTGCGGTACTGACGTTGGCGCTGGGTATCGGCGCGAACACCGCGATCTTCAGCGTGGTCAGCGGAGTGCTGCTGCGCCCGCTGCCCTACCCTGAGCCTGGTGAGTTGGTGCGAGTGTTCACGGTGTTACCCACGCAGCCGCATTTTCCGATCGCAGTCGCCGATTTCTACGATTATCGCGAACGCACCAAAGTGTTCGGGAGTTCTGCGCTTTACGCCGAGCGCGATCTGGACCTGACGGCCAACGAGCGGCCGGAACATCTTTCCGGCATGGCCGTGACGCATGACTATTTCCGCGTGCTGGGATTCCATCCGATTCTGGGGCGGGATTTCGAGGAGTCCGAAGAATACAAGAAAAACAATCACGTCGTGGTGTTGAGCGAGCGGCTGTGGCGCACGCGATTCAATGCTGATCCGGCCATCGTTGGGAAAAGCGTGCTGCTCTCGGGCGATTCGTTCACGGTGATCGGCGTGATGCCTGCGGGGATACAGCACGTGGGCGGCGATTTTCACACGCCGGCGCACGGTGAAACCGTGGATTTGTGGTGGCCGCTGCCGTTGCTGCCGCACGATGCGGCGGGGTGCGACCGCGGCTGCCATTATTTGAATATGGTGGCGCGGCTGGCTCCGGGCGTTTCCGCCACGCAAGCGGGCGCGGCGATGAACTCAGTTTCGGCGCAGCTGGCGAAAGAGCATCCAGACAACGCACATCAGATTCTGGTGGTGCCACTGAAGGAAGAAATCGTGGGGCGCGCGCGGCTGACGCTGTTTGTGCTGCTGGGCGCGGTGGGATTTCTGCTGTTGATCGCTTGCGTGAATGTGGCGAGTCTTTCGCTGGCGCGAGCAACGACGCGGCAACGGGAATTCGCGCTGCGTTCCGTGCTGGGCGCGGGAAATTTCAGGATTTTGCGGCAACTGTTGACGGAGAGTCTGCTGCTGGCATTTTTCGGCTGCGGGCTGGGATTGGTATTTGCGATTTGGGGCGTGGATGCGCTGGTGGCGCTGGGGCCGGAGAAACTGCCGCGTCTGCAGGCCGTGCACATGGATGCGCGGGTGCTGGGATTTGCGGCATTGATCACCGTGCTGACGTCTGTGATTTTTGGATTGGCGCCGGCACTGGCGACGCTGCGGACGGACGTCAACCAGACATTGAAGGATGGCGATCGGGGGACGACGCAGGCGTCTGGAAGCGGCGGGCTGCGCAACGTGCTGGTGATTGTGGAAACGTGCCTGGCGCTGGTGCTGCTGGCAGGCGCGGGACTACTGATGCGCACGTTTATCAATTTGCAGCATGTGAACGCGGGATTTCAAGCGGAACATGTGCTGACATTTCATATCGATCTGCCCAACAAACGATATCCAGACGATGCAACTTCCATTCGCTTCTACAAGAATTTGATTGAGCGGCTGAAAACGCTGCCGGGCGTGCAGTCGGTCGGAGTAGCGTCGGATATTCCCTGGACTGGTTACGATGAGAATTCGGATTTTCACATCGAGGGGAGACCGGAAAATCCTAACGAGTCTCCGGAGGCGCGGTATCACTTCGCCACGCCGGGATATTTTGAAACGATTGGCACGCCGCTGCTGAGCGGCAGGTCGTTTGCGCTGACGGACGACGAAAAGGCGCCGAACGTGATGGTGATCAACGAAACGCTGGCGCGACGATATTTCCCGGGAGAAGACCCGGTGGGTAAGCAGCTGCACCTGTGGGGCAAGAACGGCGTGAAAATAATCGGCGTGGTGGGCGACGTGAAGGATTCGCCGGATGCAACGGCCGCGAAACCGGCGTTCTATTGGGATGATTGGCAAAACTCGGATCGCGATGCGCGAGTGATTGTGCTGCGGTCCAATTCAAATCTGGCGCCGCTGGTGCAGGCGGTGCGCGCGCAAGTCGCGGCGCTGGATAAAGATTTGCCGGTGACAGACATCCGGCCCATGGAGAACGTGGGAGCGCACGCGCTATCCAGCGCGCGATTTACTTTTCTGCTGATCGGCTGCTTCGCGGGATTGGCTTTGCTGCTGGCTTGCGTGGGGATATTTGGAGTGATGGCGTATTCGGTGGGCCAGCGCACGCACGAATTTGGAATTCGCATGGCGCTGGGGGCGCAGCGACGCGACGTGATGCGCATGGTGCTGGCGCAGGGAGCGAGGCTGCTGATTGCTGGAGTGTTTCTCGGGTGGATTGCGGCGTTTTCGTTGACGCGCGTGATGGCCGGACTCTTGTTTGGGGTGCGCGCGGGGGATCCGTGGACGTTCGCGGGCGTTTCGGCATTGCTGGCGGTGGTGACGATTGCGGCGTGCGTGTCGCCGGCGCGGCGGGCGACGAAAGTGGATCCGATCGAGGCTTTGCGCTACGAGTGAGATTTGGACCTGCGGGCGGCGGGAGATTTCGGGGGCGATGTCGGTGTTCGGTTCGGGATTCGACAGGAGTTGGTGATTGAATCTTGAGGAGGCGACATGGCTGAGAGCGAACGCATTCGCGAGTCGTTGCAGGCACCGCTGGACGCGACGTACGTAAAGCAGCGCGAGCAGGCTGGATGGAAATTGGTCGCGGTGGAATGGGAGCGCGCGGCTGCGGCGCCGGTTGCTGCCGCGCCGCCTGTCGAGGTGTCGCCGAATCTGGAGGATGCGCCGTTCGGATTGCGCGTCGCAGGGGACTGCGAGCACCTGGAGCAGAATCCCGCCGAGATGGAGTTCCTGCTCTCGATGATGGAGCTGATTATTCAGGACATTTCGCTGGTGAAAGTCGCCGAAGAACTCAACCGCAAAGGATTTCGCACGCGCAAAGGCGCGGAGTGGGGACCGGTGGCGGTGTTCAATATGTTGCCGCGCCTGATCGAGCTGACGCCGCGAATCTTCAACAACGAAGAGTGGCTGGAACGCCGCAAGCATCTGACCCTCGTTTACTGAGCATCCAAGGAATTAGGCAAATTGTTCGCGTTTCTGCCGAGGCTTGACAGAAGCTTGCGGGCTTACTAGAGTTGCGGCACTTGGCGGAACTTCAGTTGTCCTGTGTTCTCCCACGCGAAAGTGCGAAGCAGGGCGAGAGCCGCCGAACGAGGAGATCGCAATGCAAAAACCGATCCTGAAACTGACCACTTTTTTTATCGCCGCCGCATTCCTAGCAGTCGCAGCTATCCCGCAAACGCAGGCTCCGGCAACTACGACGGTAACGACCGTGGTCACTGTGCTGGGGCCGAAATTTACGGCACCTCCCGCGATCAGCAAAGACGACATCAGCGTTTACGAGAGCAAGGACAAGAAAGAAGTCAGTGGTTGGACTCCGGCACAGGGCGAGAAGGCGGGTCTGCAACTCGCGATATTGATTGATGACGCCAACTCCATGGATCTTGGCAATCAGCTCAGCGACATCAGGACCTTCATCAACGGCCAGCCAAAGACCACCGGCATCGGCTTGTTTTACGCCAGCAATGGCGGAGTGCAGCCGGTTTCGCAGTTCAGCACGGACCACGAGGCTGTGGCGAAGACTTTGCGTTTGCCCTTCGGAAATTATGGCGCGTATTCCAGCATTTATCTTTCGACCATGAGCTTGATCAAAGGATGGCCGGCAACAGCCGGCGTGCGCCGCGAAATTCTGATGATCGCTGATGGCATCGACCGCTTCCGCGGCGATCCGTACAGCCCGGACATTCAGAGCACCTACGTAGCGGCGGAGAAAGCCGGCGTGATCATTCATACGCTGTACTGCACGGGTGTGGGTCGCGCAAGCCACAGCCTGTTCCGGGTAAATTACGGACAGAGCAACCTGGCGCAGATTACGGACAAGACCGGCGGCTATTCCTTTTTCCAGGGGACGCAGACGCCGATTTCTTTTGCGCCCTACCTCGAGCAGCTGGACACCATCCTGAAGAATCAATATTTTCTTAGCTGGAACACCAAGCGGCCCACCAAAGGAAAGGGCGACCTGCGCACGTACCGAATTAAAACCGAGCTGCGCGACATTGACATATCCAGCTCGGACCAGATATGGGTCCCTGCGCCATAGCGTATTACCCGCAGCACGCCGGCGTGTTAGCGAGCGAAGATCGCATGGGGCGGGCCGCAGATCCGCCCCATTTTTTCAGGGAGCGGCGCCGACGCAGCGTTTATTGCGAACAGCGGCACAAGATCACACTTCACTTTTTGAAGGATTCTCGCGTAAGGTGATGCCGAGTAGCACTGCTTTCTGCGCGAGGGCGACATGACCCGCACCTGGCTCCTACTGGCGATGCTATGCGCCGCGTCCTCTGTGTCGAGCGCGCAGGAAGCCGCAAAGCCATCGCCGCACACACCTTCGCAGACGGAAGCGCGCGTGAGCGCCGGAGCGGTATGGAGCCCAACTCCTGACGCGCTGGCCGCCATTCGCCAGAAATGCGGCGAAGCAGATCCCACACACATCGAAAGGTGTTTTCTAGACGAGATGAAGTCCGCCGGCGCGTCTGCCGAGGCGCTGGCCTTCTCCGAAGGCCTCGCGTCATCGCTGGGCGTCGTTTATCTGCGAGCATTCCGGCGAGTGGAACGGGTGGACGTGGCTTACATCGAGTATGTGTTTCGCGCGAACGAGTTGGAGGGCGTACTGCTTGTGAACGGAAGCCCGTCGCCGATTGATGTGGACGACGACAGCTTTACGCAAGACGGGGAGATGAGGAAGAATCCGGCCTACGCAGAACTCGCTGAGCAATATCCGCACATCAGCGTGTGGCCCGGCGATCGCCTCGATAGCAAGGTGCCGGCGGCGACATCCTCCGGCTGGGGATTCCAATCATTTCTGGTGCAGTATGTATTGCGCGACGGATGCCATGCATGCGCCGAAGTAGGGACGGCCACGATATCCTTCAATTTCGACACGCAAGGAAACTTCCAGGGCGCGAAGCTGTCGAAGGTCCAGGCTGCGGCGCCACCGCGGGCCGCTGCAATCCAGACGAGCTCGACGGGATTCGACGCGGCGGCCGGAGTGGAACAAATACGCGTGCTGGCGGGGAAGCAATTTTCGATAACGCTTGCGGCCAACCACACCACCGGATTCAGCTGGCGACTGGCCACGACTCTGGATCCCGCGACGTTGAAGCAGATCAGCAACGATTTCCACGCGCCCGCCTCCGACGCTCTGGGCGCGTCTGGTGAAGAGGTCTGGACGTTCGAGTCCGTGGCCCAGGGCGCGGTTGAGCTCGACTTCGAATACCTCCGCCCGTTCGAGAAGGATGCCAAGCCGGTTAGGAGAGCGAAGTATTCGGTGGTCATAGAATAGATAGCGACTCCGGGCTCTTTCCTCAGTGGCGAGTCGGCTGGTGCTTTGCTGCAGCAACGCGACGAAGGGTGGGCGGAAATGTTTGCCGCCTGCCGGCTGCAGCCTGCGGAAACTAATTCCTGATAGTTCACCTTTGACAGACCTGCAAATCCAGACGTTCGCGATAAACCGTGTGCCCTCAGCGACTGGATAAAAACGTTGCGAAACGCCGTTGTGGCTGGAGCTTTGCACATGTGTCTTCGTGAGGAGTCGACGCTGCGGACCGTGCTCAAGTGTGGGCGCCGACTGCCGATGAGAGGGTTGGCCGCGCTACTCTCGCGAATTCTTTGCTGACTGGTCCAGATCACCTCGGCGGCGGTTGGACTGCACTAATACGGAACATTCGGTTGGCGCTACAAAGTCGTTATCTGAGGTGAAGAATGTCGATCAGCGGCATAGCGAATACGGCTCTAAGTTCGTTGTTGAACGCGACACAGAGCGCACAGAACGGCCAAGGGAAATTTCAGCAGGTACAGAGTGAGTTTCAACAGCTCGGGCAGGATCTGCAGGCCGGGAATTTGACGCAGGCGCAACAGGACTTCGCGACGCTCTCGCAGAATTTTCCGAACGCGCAGAGCGGGACGAGTACCTCTGCTACGGCTAGTGGTGCGAACCCGATCGCGCAGGCGTTCACGGCGCTGGCTCAAGATTTGCAGAACGGCAACATTTCGGGCGCGCAGCAGGATTACGCAACGATTCAGCAGGATTTTCAGCAGCAACAGCAAGGGTCGAGCGCGGTGCATCATCACCACCATAATCACGGAGGTGGCGGCGGGCAGCAGGGGAGCCAGATTTCGCAGGCGCTGAATTCGCTTTCGACGGCGCTGCAGGCGGGAAATCTGTCGAGCGCGCAGTCGGCTTTTGCAGCGTTGCAACAGGATCTGGAGCAATTTAGCGTGGGCGGCACGTCAGGTTCTACGACAGGAACGGGTTCTTCTTCGACAGCTACCACCAGCGGACTGAATGTTACGGCCTAGGTAAGCTTCGCGAGAGCGACGGCGTCCACCGCGGCGGACGGCGCTACAAATACAACACCACGGCAACGGCTGCCCGGTTCGATGAACCTGAACCGGCCGCTACAAAGTCAAAATCTTCATTCCAAAAACAAAAAGCCCCGGCTCGATTCACATCGAGCCGGGGCTTGCGTTTGTCTGCAGCAAACTCGTTTGACTTGATCGGATGAGACTTACCAGAACCCGTCGGGCTTTGAGAGCCGAACCCGGTTCACTAAGGAACCGGTGGAGAGCCGTACCTGCTACCGAAGCAGGTCGTACTCCCTTTTCTTTTAGAAAGGAGGTGATCCAGCCGCAGGTTCTCCTACGGCTACCTTGTTACGACTTCACCCCAATCATGAGTCATACCTTGAGCGCCTGCCTCCTTGCGGTTGGCTCGGCGATTTCTAGTACAGCCCACTTTCGTGATGTGACGGGCGGTGTGTACAAGGCCCGGGAACGTATTCACGGCGCCGTTCTGATGCGCCATTACTAGCGATTCCGGCTTCATGCAGTCGAGTTGCAGACTGCAATCCGAACTGAGCGCGCTTTTGTGCGATTAGCTCCCCCTCGCGGGTTTGCAACGCTCTGTAGCGCGCATTGTAACACGTGTGTAGCCCTGGACATAAAGGCCATGCTGACTTGACCTCATCCCCACCTTCCTCTCCGTTATCCGGAGCAGTCCTCATAGAGTTCTCCCTTGCGGGTAGCAACTATGAGTAAGGGTTGCGCTCGTTGCGGGACTTAACCCAACACCTCACGGCACGAGCTGACGACAGCCATGCAGCACCTCTACACAGGTCCCTTGCGGGAAGTCTCTGTTTCCAAAGATGGTCCTGTGCGGTTCAAGCCCAGGTAAGGTTCTTCGCGTTGCGTCGAATTGAACCACATGTTCCACCGCTTGTGCGGGCCCCCGTCAATTCCTTTGAGTTTCAGCCTTGCGACCGTACTCCCCAGGCGCAGGACTTAACGCGTTAGCTACGGGACGTGCCCCGTACAGGGCACACCCCAAGTCCTGATGGTTTAGGGCTAGGACTACCAGGGTATCTAATCCTGTTTGCTCCCCTAGCTTTCGTCCCTCAGCGTCAGTTGTGATCCAGCGAGCCGCCTTCGCCTCGGATGTTCCTACGGATATCTACGCATTTCACCGCTACACCCGTAATTCCACTCGCCTCTCTCACACTCTAGCATGGCAGTTTCGGAAGCAGCCTCTGGGTTAAGCCCAGAGATTTCACTCCCGACTTGCCACACCGCCTACGGACCCTTTACGCCCAGTAATTCCGAGCAACGCTGGCCCCCTACGTATTACCGCGGCTGCTGGCACGTAGTTAGCCGGGGCTTCTTATACCCGTACCGTCAAACCCTTGCGGGCATTCTTCCGGGTCGAAAGGGGTTTACACTCCGAAAAGCTTCATCCCCCACGCGGCGTTGCTGCATCAGACTTTCGTCCATTGTGCAAGATTCCCCACTGCTGCCTCCCGTAGGAGTCTGGACCGTGTCTCAGTTCCAGTGTGGCCGGCCAACCTCTCAGTCCGGCTACCGATCAATGCCTTGGTGAGCCATTACCTCGCCAACAAGCTAATCGGCCGCGGATCCCTCTTCTGGCGCCTTGCGGCTTTGAAGACAACACCATGTGGCATCGTCATGTTATGCGGTATTAGCCCAATTTTCACTGGGTTATTCCCCACCTGAAGGAAGGTTATCCACGTGTTACGCACCCGTTCGCCACGCGCCCACACCCTGTATTGCTACAGAATGCTGCGCGTTCGACTTGCATGTGTTAAGCACGCCGCCAGCGTTCGCTCTGAGCCAGGATCAAACTCTCGTTTGAAATCTGGTGTTTCCAAACGTGTGCATTGTCGATTCGCATCGAAATGCCACGAATGGGAACGAACTGTTTAAATCGCTCGGTTATCTCAAATGTGGTACGTACACCGGTACACCCGGCGCACGAACCGTAACCAAACGGGTTCTGGCATGTATCATCCGATTGTCAAAGAGCAGGTCAATCCAGGCCAGCTGGAAGGACTACAGACGAACCCCGATACTACCGAACAGGTGTCAAAGTGTCAAGCTGTAATACAAAATTAATTTGGGTCTCCATCTGTGGAAATTTTCGGGCCTGTGGAATTCTACGGAGCCTAAGAGAACACGCTAACCAGGCGCACCGAGCAGCTTGGCGCGGAGGCAGCTGCTAGTAAGCGCAGTTTTTATCACGCTCAAACTCACTTTGGTTTTGCGAATTGCGGAATCTTTCCCTTGTGCCTGGCAGGCCACGCGGATTACTCTCAGAGCCGACCAGCCCTCCGCGGAGGGATCTTCATGATGGACGCGTCTCACTCCGAATCACCGCAATCTATTACCGAGCGATTGGAATCTAGCACGAAGGAATTGCAACAGCTGGAAGTGCTGGTGAAATCCGGCGACCTTGACTCGCGCGTGCTCAACGAATTCCGCAATGCCGTGGATCACATTCGCAGCACCACGTGGGCCGTGCAGAGATGGCTGGGGCTCAGCCACGAGTCCGGCGGTGATCCATTTTCCGTGCTGCCAATTCTCGCCGAAGAACGCGTACGACGCGCCACGCAGATCACCAGCGACTTAGTTCTCGATCTTCAGGCAGTTGACGTTGGCATCGATACGAAGGGTATCGGCGAGCTTGCTCAGGCCGTGAACGACCTCAACTATCGCCTTACCACACTCTTGAAACGCGCGAATTGAGGCGCGAAGGTCGCTTTGCGGAGTGGAGTTATTGGCGGCGGCTCAGGTGATTAGAGCGCCTTTATTCTCGTAACGTTTTGCGGACAACTCATTAAGCGCGGGAAAAGACAAAGGCTGAGTCAAGGCGAGCTCGGCCGGACGTGCGCCAGTCTGCAAGGCTTTGCAAATCATCTCGACCGCGAGGGTGGTGTTCGGCGGAATCACCACAGTTGCGGCAAGTGCTCCGCTGGCGACCTGTTTCTTGCCTGTGTTAGCCAGTCCGTCGCACCCCAGGAAGGGCAAGCTCATGACTTTATCGCGCACAGCCGCGTTCGATTGCTCCTGGAGCGCTTTCCTCGCACCAAGGGCCATCGCGTCGTTCTGCGCGATCACCGCGTCAATGGGCAACTTATCGGAAGTGGAAAGACGCAACCAGGAACAGACTGCGTTGTAGGCGCTTTCCTGGGTCCACTGACCTTTCATCGCGATGAGCTTGATGTTGCGAGGCATGGTTTCCTGCATTCCGATTCTGCGCTGAACGGCCGCAGCGGTGTCCGACGGACCCTGAATAAATAACGCGGCGCCGCCTTGCGGAACAAGAGTCGCGAGTTGGCGGCCCTGGATCCGCCCGACTTCCAGATGATCCGAACTGACGCAAAACACCGGCGCGCGGCTGGTGCGGCGAAGTTCGGCGAGGTATTCGGCCTGGCGGTTGAGCACTACCCAGGCGATTCCGGCGGCAGCGGCAGCGCGGCCCACATGGGGAAGAGCTGTGCCGCTAACCGGCTCGAAGATGATCGCGTCAGGATGTTTCGCGGCGTCTGCCTGGATGACATTCAGGAGTTGCTGGCTCTGATTGATGGAGTCGTTGGCAGCGTAGACGATTTCAACGTCAACGCCGAGGCGCTGAGCGGCCGCATCCGCAGCGCGCGCCTGCTCGACTTGAAAATCATTATCGTCAGTGATCAACCCTACCAGGAAGCTGAGCCTTTTCATGACCGGCACGCCCCAAGAAAGACGGAAAGCAGGTCCCAACATACAAGGAACGTAACGGGGACGACAAAAAACTATCGGGGGTCGTGCTCATTTAGGAAATTGCGGGAGAGGCTCAGCGCTCGTTCACGTGCAAAGCGCGCGGGCGCGGGATGAAGTTCTAAACATCACTGAAACATCGAAAGCTGTGCGACCATTGAATGCAGGCTGCATGGCGCCGAAGACGCGGGTGCGTTCGAGAACTCGCAGAGACAAAAATGAAAGTGCTATCCGTAAATGTGGCGCTGCCCCGCCTGGTGGCATGGAAAGGGCAGACGTTTAAAACCGGAATTTTCAAGAAGCCGGTTGCCGGGCCGGTGATGATGCGGCGCCTTGATTTGGACGGCGACCGGCAGGCGGACTTGTCCGTGCATGGCGGCCCATACAAGGCGGTGTACGCGTATCCTTCGGAGCACTATGTGTTCTGGAGGAAAGAATTGCCGGAAATGGAATTGCCTTGGGGACAATTCGGCGAGAATCTGACAACGGAAGGGTTGAACGAGAAGGACACACACATCGGCGATGTCTTGCGAGTGGGACAGGCCACCGTGCAGGTGACGCAACCTCGAGTGCCATGTTTGAAATTGGCAGCCAAATTTCAACGGGATGATATTTTGCAGCGGTTTGTGCAAAGCGGCCGCTCTGGATTTTATTTTTCAGTGATCGAGGAAGGGCTGGTCGCCGCGGGAGACTCGATCGAACTGCTACAGGAACACGAGAATGGTATTTCCGTGAGCGACATCAACACACTCTACTACCAGGGAACAGAGCTTCCGTTGATGCGACGAGCGGCACAGCTGGACGCGCTGCCGCGGGATTTGCGCGAATATTTCGCCGAGCAGCTTGCTGTGCTGGAACGCCGGTCCTCGTAAGGGCCCATTCGATATGCAAATAAAATCCATTCTCCACGAATCATTCGAAGTGGGAATCTCGCTGAAGGGCATTGGCGCGTTGTTCGAAATTATCGGCGGCGTGCTGTTGTGGTTTGTCAACCCATCACAAATGAACGACCTGGTGCGCAAGATGGGTGAGAACCTGCTGGCAGATGCGCCGCATCATCCGTTTGCAGTTCACGTGCTGAACGCTTCACAGAACATGGCCGATCACGGGACCACGTTCGCGGCGCTTTATTTGTTCTCGCACGGAATTGTGAAATTAGCGCTGGTGATTTGCCTTTTGCTGAACAAACTCTGGGCGTACCCGTTGACGATCGTCGTCTTCATCGGTTTCATGGCATATCAGGTCCGTCGCTTCACGCATACGCACGCATGGTCGCTGATCGCGCTGACCGTTTTTGATGCCGTGATTGTTTTTCTGACATGGAAGGAATATCAGCAGCAGAAAGCCGCGCGTGAAGCAAAATTGGCCGCGCGATAATTGAATCTATTCGTCGAGCGGCTCTGCATCAATACCGATGTTCTTTTCTCCCGCAGCCTTCTTTTCGTTGTACTTCTTCACCCACGCGGCAAAGCTCTTGCCGGCGGCGGTGTCTCGTCCGGTGAACGCCAGGGCGGCGATATCGCTATAGGGAATCGAGAGTTTTCCCGGCTGGTCCTTGGGCATCACGCGGATGAAACAATCGGAGAGCGCGGGGCCTGTGATCTTGCGATCAAAAATGTAGCCTTCTATTTTCTGGCCGCTTTTCAGAGTGATGGTGAGATCGCCCCGATAGTCGAAAGCCTTCTCGAGCGCCTCATGGATTTCGGAAACGGAGGCAAGCGTGGGAATCCATCCCTCCAGATTTTCGTGGACGACGCCGAGATGCTCTTCGCCGGCGGATTCAGGCGAACTGGATGGATGGGGATCTGACATTACGATCAGGAATTGCTAAGCCTTCGGCGACATGGCGATCTGCACGAGCTGGCCGGAATTATTTCCGGAGTTTTTCGTGGCGCCGCCCATGGCATCGGGATCTTTGTATTTGTTAAAAAACGTCGCGCGCACCGTGCTCAAGAATCCGCCGAGCGAGCCGAACATATCGTCCACGGCACTGGCTTCATAACCGCTGTGCACCATGCAGTTCGCGCACTTGGGATTGCCACTTTCGGTGCCGTAGCGGTCCCAGTCAGTTTCGCGAATCAATTCCGCAAATGTGTCGGCGTAGCCGTCCTGGAGAAGGTAGCAAGGCTTCTGCCAGCCGAAAATGTTGTAGGTGGGCATGCCCCAGGGGGTGCATTTGTAGTTGCGCTTGCCCATCAGGAATTCCATGAAGAGAGGGCTGAGGTTGAAGCGCCAGCGTTCGCTGCGATTGCTCAAAATCTGGCGGAAGAGTTCGCGCGTCTTCTTCCTGCTCAGGAAATGTTCCTGGTCGGGAGCTTTATCGTAGGTGTAACCAGGGGAGAGCATCATGCCCTCGACGCCCAAGTCCATCATATCGTCGAAGAAGTGGCGAACGCTTTGCGCATCGGCGCCGTCGAAGAGCGTGGTGTTGGTGGTTACGCGGAAGCCACGCTGCAAGGCGAGTTGAATCGCTTCCACGGCTTTGTCGTAGGTGCCTTCGCGGCAAACCGCGAAATCATGCTCCTCGCGCTGCCCATCCATGTGCACGGAAAAAGTCAGATACTTGCTAGGGGTAAACAGGTGCAGCTTTTCTTTCAGCAGCAGCGCGTTGGTGCAGAGGTAGATGTATTTCTTGCGCGCGACCAGGCCGTCTACGATTTCGTTGATCTGGGGATGCATCAAAGGTTCGCCGCCGGGGATGCTGACCATCGGCGCGCCACATTCATCGACTGCGCGGAAACATTCCTCGGGGCTGAGCTGCTTCTTCAAAACGTGGGCGGGATATTGGATCTTGCCGCAGCCGGCACAGGCCAGATTACAGCGCAGCAGAGGCTCCAGCATCAGGACAAACGGGTAGTGCTTACGTCCCTTCAGCCTTTGGCTGATGACGTAGGAGGCCGTCGTCCACATCTGTGAAACTGGAACTGCCATCTGATCCTTTTCGCGCTTGAGCGGCGCAGATGCTGCTGTGCGCCTAGTATTTAGACTCTAATGGTACCGGATTCGATGCTCGCTGTGAACTTAAGAGTCATGGCGAGGGTGCCTAGAAGGGACGCGGCGGCAGCGGCCGTCCAAGTGACTGAATGTGCGAAAGATATGAGCGTGTTGTGGGTGGCCTTGCGTTCGGTTTTCGTGTAAATTTTCTTATCGTGACAACGCAAACAAAATTTGGCGTCGGCCTGGTGCAGATGGCCGTGAGTCGCAATCCGCAGGAGAATCTCGCGCGAGCCGCGGCGAAAATCGAAGAGGCGGCGCGCAACGGCGCGCAGGTGGTGTGCCTGCCGGAATTATTTCAATCACAATATTTCTGCCAGCGGGAAGACACGGCCAATTTTGATCTGGCGGAAGCTGTTCCGGGCCCTACGACCGAAGCACTGGGCCGCGTGGCGAAGAAGGCAGGAGTCGTGGTGGTGGCGCCGCTATTCGAACGGCGGGCGGCCGGCGTGTATCACAACACGGCGGCGATTATTGATGCGGACGGCAAGATCGCGGGAGTTTATCGGAAGATGCACATTCCCGATGATCCTGCTTACTACGAGAAATTTTATTTCACACCGGGGGATTTGGGGTTTCGCGCGTTTGAGACGCAGGCCGGCAAAATCGCGACACTGATCTGCTGGGATCAGTGGTACCCGGAGGGAGCGCGCCTGGCGGCGTTGAATGGCGCGTGCATTCTTTTTTATCCGACGGCGATCGGCTGGCATCCCAGCGAAAAGGAATCGAATGGCGCGGCGCAGCGTGATTCCTGGCGAACGGTGCAGCGCGGGCACGCCATCGCCAACGGAATTTACGTGGCAGCGGTGAATCGCGTGGGCCACGAAATTCCCGTCGCCGGCGGCGATGGCCTGGAATTCTGGGGCGGATCTTTTTTGTGCGACCCGCAGGGCGTGGTAATTGCGGAAGCTTCCACCGATCGCGAGGAAATTCTATACGGCACGGTGGACCTGGCACACCTGGAAGACGTGCGCCGCAATTGGCCGTTCCTGCGCGATCGGCGCATCGACGCTTACCACGGCATTGAACAAAGATTCCTCGATGGCAAATCTTGAAGCGGCCGTTTAATTCACATCTTATGAATGAACAGACCACGCCCGCTGCTCTGGGTTTCTCCATGCCCGCCGAATGGGAAAAGCATGAAGCCACATGGATTGGCTGGCCGCATAACCCCACTGATTGGCCGGAAAAACTTGAACCGATTCAATGGGTGTACGGCGAGATCGTGCGAAAAATTGCGCCAGGCGAGATCGTGCGAATCCTGGTGAATTCGGTCACGCATGAAAAACAGGTTCGCGGCATTCTGAAAAGAGTTGGCGTGGACTTGAAGCGTGTGCAATTTTTTCGTTTTCCGACGAATCGCGGATGGACGCGCGATTTCGGACCGATTTTTGTGAAGCGTACCAAGCCGCAGCGCGAAGTGGCCGTCGCACGATTCCGATTCAACGCTTGGGCGCGCTATCCGGACTGGAAGAGAGATGACGCAATTCCCGGACAAGTAGCGCGGCGATTCAAATATCGGCTTGTGCCGGTGCGCTACGGCGGGCGCGACGTGGTGCTGGAAGGTGGAAGCATTGACGTCAATGGGCGCGGCACGGTTCTGACGACTGAGGAGTGCTTGCTGGATCAAAAGCGGCAAGTGCGGAATCCCGGGTTCAGCCGGGCGGACACCGAAGCGGTTCTGCGTGAAGGCCTCGGCGTGCAGAATATTGTGTGGTTGGGCAAGGGCATCGCGGGCGACGACACGCACGGACACGTGGATGATCTTTGCCGGTTCGTGAATGGACGCACGGTGGTGCTGATTCGCGAGAAAAATCGGCATGACACAAATTACGGACCTCTTGAAGAAAACTGGGAGCGTTTGCGCAGTGCGCGGCTGGAGGACGGCGGCAAGATCGATGTGGTGGCGCTGCCAATGCCCGCGCCACTGCATTTCGAAGGCGTGAGACTGCCGGCGAGCTACGCGAATTTCTATATTTCAAATGCGGCCGTATTGGTTCCTACGTTCAATGATCCGAACGACCGCGTGGCGCTGGGAATCCTCAGCGATCTATTTCCCGGGCGAGCCGTGATCGGAATCCATGCCGTGGATCTGGTGTGGGGATTCGGCACGCTTCATTGTTTGACGCAGCAGCAGCCTGCGCTGTAATTACTCCCGAATGCGCAACACGGTTTGTGCGAAGGACAACATCTGCGTTGTGCCGAAGCGGAGCAGTTTCGAAGTTCGACAAAATCGCCGGCTAATTAACGAACGCTAATACTTGCGTAGTAGTGCTGTGATCGCAGGAAGAACCTTCCCGCCTCGAATTGCACCCGTGCAAGCTCGGCACATCTGCGGAACTCCGTAACAACGGCTCTCGACGAGCAATCCCTCGTTGAATCGGCAGGTCAATTGCCTTGGCATATTGACGCACAACTGCGCCTATTACGTCATTACAACTCGGATGCGGAGAACGATGGCGGCCCAAATACCAGAACAGCGGCGAACAGAACAGGATTGCGACGGCGGTACAAGCGAGCGGCCGCTGAATATTCTGGTAGTACACGAAATGTTGCCGCATCCGGATCGTCACGGGGCAGACGTGCAATGGATGCAGATGTTGCGCGAGCTGCGCGCGCAGGGGCACAAAGTGGTTCACGTCGCGCGCAGTGGCGTAAATCGCGAGCGATACACATCAGGCGTGGAGGAACTGGGGATAGCGGTCTTCACGCCGGACGCCGAGCGCATGCGGTTTCTCGGCTTCGATTTTCCGGTCGAGTGGACGTTTGAGCAGCTTCTTCGTGAAAACCAGTTCGATCTCGCGATTCTGTTTCATTGGTTCTGGAATGGCATTTCGATTCCGGAGCACTACATGGAGGAAATACGGCGCTGCTCTCCGAGGACGTTTATCGCTGTGTTGTCGGACGATCAGCAAGGGCTGCGCGAGAAACAAATGGCCGGCCTTACCGGCCAGTGGTCCGACGACGAACGATCGCAGGATTTCACCAGCCGCGAATTGCAAGTGTACCGGCGAGCGGATGTGGTGCTGACGATTTCAGAGGACGATCGGCACGCTTTCTTGCTCGCTGCTCCTGAGCTCGTGACTGGCCGTATGCCCATGATCGCGACCGTCGGGCCGGAAGGCGCTGCGTTTTCGGAACGCTCTGGCATGCTGTTCCTAGCGAATTTTGACAATCCGGCGAACCGCGACGCCACTGATTGGATGCTGGCGAAGATCTGGCCGCGCATTCGGGCGCAGCTTCCAAAGGCGGAGCTGGCGCTGGTGGGGAACAATCTGCCCGTAGGTTTGGGCGCGATGGAAAAAGGAGTGGTGCGCATCGGGTACGTCGCGGATCTGGACGAGGTTTTCGCGAAATGCCGAGTTGCGCTTTCGCCGGTGCGATTTGGCACTGGTATCAAGACCAAAAACCTCCTGGCCCTCGCGCATGGCGTGCCGCTGGTGACAACCACAGTTGGCGCGGACGGCATGGCGCTCCGGCATAACGAAACCGCACTGATTGCCGACACGCCGCAGGAATTCGCCGACGCTGCGGCTTGCATTTACCAAGATGAAGATCTGTGGTGCAGACTCGCGCGGCAGGGACGCGCGCACATTCTTGAATACTTCAGCGAGAAACGGATGCAAGAGGCGGTGCGCGAGTTGATTCGGCAAGCGAGGCACACCAGCCCGAAAATCTACGATCCTGATTTCGTGTGGCCGTATCTGTTGGTAGAAAAACGTTTTCCTGAAGTGGTGACCGGCGAACCCGCGGCGCAGCGACTGATGCTGCGGATGGCGCGTTACGCAAACCTCGCGGAAGAATTTCTCGACCAACATCGGCCGGCTAAAGCTTTGGAGCAGCTGCGATACATTTTCAGTCATGTGCGAGGGCGGGTGCCGGCAAGCGGCCTGTATTTGCGTGCCGTACAGCTGATGTCCAATTGTTACCGCGAACTGGGCGACGATGAGAATGCAGCACGGTACGCCGGGAGAATCGCGAAAGCTTTGTCGAATGGCCATCTCGCTTTGCGGCCGCCTGCGGAACAGAAAAATGGGAAAAAGGTCCATGGCCAGCCGCCTGCGCCGGTGTTTTCCGTAGTCATCCCAACATACAATCGACAGCAGGTGCTGGCGGAGTGTTTAGACGCGCTGGCGCGGCAAACCTTGCGACCGGAAATGTTCGAGGTACTCGTCGTGGACGATGGCTCGACGGATGCGACGGAGCAATTCTGCCGCAATTTCCAGCCCAACTATTCTTTCCAATACTTGCGTCAGCTAAATGCAGGGGCGGGAGCGGCACGCCGGCGCGGCGTGCAGCACGCCCGCGGAGAATATCTCGTGCTCATCAATGACGACACGATATCCGCTCCTGATTTGCTCGACGAACATTGGAAGGCACACCAAGCCCGCCCGGACGTACGGCAATGTGTGCTAGGAGATTTTCGCTTTCCGGCCGCGGCACAGCAGCGCGCACTGACGCGATTTCTAAGCCAAAGCCCTTTCTTTTTTCCTCAGGCGACGATGCGGGCCGGCGAGTACTGGGAGTACACCTATGTGGTGACTTGCAACCTAAGTGTGAAGCGGGACGCCGTGCTCAGCGTAGGTTCGTTTGACGCCCGGTTTCGCGTGGCGGAGGACTCGGATCTCGGGTTGCGATTGAGCCGCAAAGGATTTAGCGTTCGCTATGTTCCCGAGGCGCAAGCCGTCCACCAGCATCTGCCGTTTACGATTGCGGACTTGATACGGCGCGCCACAATTTATGGCGCGAATCAATTGGCTTTCCTGCGCAAGCATCCGGCGCTGTTGGGAGGAGGAAACACGTTTTTTGGAATGCTGGACGATGAGGCTGCGGACAAATGGCGCTCACTGATAACTCAGCGAAAACAAGAGGCCGAATCGCTTGTGGCGACGCTTACACGAATTGACGCGGTGGACTTCGCGCCGTTTTTCACGATGAAGAAGGGTGACGGAACAGTGGCCGACGAGATTACCAAGTTGTGCCAGCGCGCGGTGCCGGATGTCTACTGGTACTACTACTTTTCAGGATTGTTGAGCACGTGGGAAGCGGAGAGCGTCCGTCCGTCGAAGGATTCGCTGCGTGCGGCTGTCGTTCGAGACGAAGCATATATTTGATGGGTGCGGGTTCTCGTCCGAGATCTGATATCAAGCTTTCTGATCCGATTCACAGTGCTCTACATCCTTAACATCTGCTGTGTACATCGGCACGCGAATCCATAGCTGCGCGGCGGTCCTGTAGTATTGTTTCTCTCGAACCTGATTGGCCGAATCGGCCTGCATATGACAAACGACCCCTCGAACTGGCGAAATTGGCCGTTGGGCGAACGCGAGCGGCAATATTCGCCAAGCACCTGCGTGGACGCGATTGGTCCCTACCTGGAAGCGTATGCCGTGCGCAGCCGCGAAGCGGAAAAACATTTTCGCTGCCAGAAGAATGTGCGGTGGGGAGAGCGGCCAGACGAAACATTTGATTACTTTCCAGCGACGTCCGCTGATGCGCCGTTGCTGGTTTATTTTCACGGAGGCTACTGGCAGGCGCTGTCGAAGAACGAATCGCTTTTTGCGGCGCCGGATTGTGTCGGCAACGGAATTGCGTTCGCGGCGATTGATTACACTTTGGCGCCGCAAGCGACACTTGGAAACATCGTGGAGCAATGCCGCCGGGCGATTTCCTCGCTGCATCGGCAGGCTGCAACACTGGGGTTCAATGCGCGCCGCATGTATGTTGCGGGCAATTCCGCCGGTGCGCATCTTGCCGCGATGCTCTTGATGGAGGGCTGGCAGGCCGCGCATGGACTTCCTGACGACGCGGTAGCCGGCGGCGTGCTGCTCAGCGGAATTTACGATCTCGAGCCCTTGGTGGGGACATATATTGATGCGGCATTGCATCTGACGGCCGCGGACGTCGCGACGCTCAGCCCTGTGCGCCTGAAGGCGGGACGACCGGTAAGAACAATCGTCGCGTGGGCTGAAAATGAGACAGCGGAATTCAAACGGCAGAGCGGGTCGTTCGCATCGAGATTGACGAATTCTGGATTTCCGGTTGCGGCATTTGAGGTCGCTGGGGCGAATCACTTCGATATCGCGTTAGGGCTTGCGAACGGCGATGGCGTGTTAGGTCAGGCCACCATCGAACTTATTAATGGAACGCAGAACAAGAGCGCGTGATCGGGTGAGCGGACGCTGGGAAACAGCGCGATGCGTTTCGCGGCCTTCAGGCTCTCATTTCCGAGAGGAACTTCTCCGCGAACGTGTGGACGTCCAGAAACGAGTTGTAGAGAGGAACCGGCGCGACGCGGAGGATGTCTGGCTCGCGCCAGTCACAGATTATTCCCTGATGCGCCAAGCGATCGCAGATGGCGCGACCGCCTTTCCGTATTTGCAACGACAACTGTGCGCCGCGTTGCGAGGGATCGCGGGGAGTCAAGATTGAATAGTTTTCGCAAGACTGCTGAGCGAGCAGAAATTCCAGGTAACTCGTGAGCGTTTCGCTCTTCGCGCGAAGTCGTGCCATCGTAACTTCATCGAAAATATCCATCGAGGCGCGCAGCGCAGCCATGGACAAAATGGAAGGATTGCTTAGTTGCCAGCCTTCGGCGCCGGCGATGGGTTGAAACTTCGGCTCCATACGAAAGCGACTGTTTTTATCGTGGCCCCACCATCCGGCAAATCGCGGCAACTCCAGGTTCCGCGCATGCCGTTCGTGGACGAAGCACCCGGCGACGCAGCCAGGACCGCCGTTGAGATATTTGTAGCTGCACCACACGGCAAAATCCACACCCCAATCGTGCAGTTTGAGTTGCAGATTTCCAGCGGCGTGGGCCATGTCGAAACCCACAACGCAACCCTGCGCGTGCCCGGCCTGAGTAATTCGCGAACAATCGAAGGCCTGCCCGGTGTAGTAATTCACTCCGCCGAGCAGGATCAGCGCGAGCTGCTCGCCTTTTTCCGCCAACAGCTGTTCGATATCTTCGGTGCGGATCGTGGTCTCGCCGGGGCGCGGCGCAATTTCGAGCAGTGAGTCCGCCGGGTCATGTCCGTGAAAGGCGATCTGCGATTGCACGGCATATTGGTCGGAAGGAAAAGCGTTGGATTCGATGATGATCTTGTGGCGCGCGGGCGTGGCCCGGTAAAAAGAAACCATCATCAAGTGCAGATTTACAGTGAGCGAATTCATCACCACGACTTCGCTAGGCAACGCGCCGACGAGCCGCGCGGTGGGTTCCGTCAGGATTTCGTGATACGGCATCCAGGGATTTCTGGCGTGAAAGTGGCCTTCGACTCCGAAGCGCTCCCAGTCGTGAAATTCCTGTTCGACGTAGGCGCGCGCGGATTGTGGCTGCAAGCCGAGTGAATGGCCGCAGAGATATACGCAATCGGAACCCGTGGACGTCTTTGGAATATGAAAACGATCACGATAAGGCGCTAGCGGGTCGGCAGCGCTCATCACCACTGCAAAATCCCGGCCGCTTTCAAATTTGACGCTCGCCACTTAGAGAGTCTCCAACGGCGTTAGGTCGCGATGGATCAAGCTATCTGCTTTTTTCCAGTCAAGATCTTCGACGCGAGCGATGGAATCGCACAATTCCGCGAGCAAACGATCTTGAATCTTTCCGCGCGAAAGCGCGACGGAGTACGGAACGCGATGAAAAGTAACCATCGCATATTTGGGCACGAAGCGCTGCGGATATTTGGCTTCCAGCGCGAGTTCGACTTTCTTCCTGAAGAGAAATCGGGGATCGGCGACGCGATCGCGCATTTCGACAAAGTTTTCCAGCGCGAGGTCCGCGATGCAATCCGTATTGTGCTTGCGGGCCGCGTCGAATTCGCGGAACAGTGTCGGCCAGTTAGGGCCGTGGCGATCGAGCAGCTCGAGAAACACGGTGCAATCCTCAAACGCGCAATTCATGCCCTGGCCGAAGAAAGGGACGATGGCATGAGCGGCATCACCCAGCAGCAGCACTTTTCCGTCCACGTGCCAAGGCGCGCATTTGACGGTGACCATCGAGCCGGTGGGATTGCTTGAATAGCTTTCCTGGAGCTGAGGCATTAGCGGAACAGCATCCGCAAATCGCTCCGTGAAAAAGTGCAGAGCCTTTTCGCTGGTATCGAGGGTTGCGAAACTCTCGCGGCCTTCGAACGGCAGGAACAAAATGCACGCGAACGTGCCGTCAATATTCGGCAGGGCGATCAGCATATAGGAGCCGCGCGGCCAGATGTGCAACGCGTGCGGCTCGAGAAGATGCTTGCCACCGGGGCCCGCCGCGATCGTCAGCTCCTTGTAGCCGTAGTCGAGCTGGTCCTGCGAGAACTTCAGGCGGTCCAGTTTCTGCATATCCAGACGAAGGACGGAGGCTGAGCCGTCCGTGCCGATCGCGACGTCGGAATCTACCGTTGTTTCGCGGCCAGATTCTTCGTTTCGGAAACGCGCGCCGCCCGTCTTCCAATCCATTCCGATGCAACGTTCACCGAAATGAATCGCGACACCCTGGGCTTCGGCGGCATCCATCAGTGCAACGTTCAAATCCGCGCGTGAGATGGAATTGATGACCTCAGCGTCGTTCTGGCCGTAGGGCTGGAACGTAAGTTCGCCGGTAAGTGAATGCATCATGCGGCCTTTCATCGGGATGATGATGCGACTCATCTGGTCCCACAGTCCGGCTTCGCGCAAAGCGTGAATTCCGCGCGTGGACACCGCGAGGTTAATGGAGCGGCCAGCGCTGGAGCGAACCAGGCGCATATCCGGGCGGCGTTCGAAAATTTGCACGCGGAATCCGCGCTGCGCCAGGGAAATCCCGAGCAAGGGACCGGTGAGACCCGCGCCAACCAGCGTAATCGTTTGGGAGTGATTCTGCATGTTGCGGGAAGGCGCTTGGCCTAAGGCAGGATCGCGGCTCAAGCGCTCATCCTTCCAGATATGTTCGCGCTTCCCACAGCTCGGGGAAGAATTTCTTTTCCAGCGTGAGCTTCAGGTAGGAGGAGCCGGCGCTGCCGCCCGTACCCATGCGAATACCGATGGTGCGTTCGACCATCTGGATGTGGCGAAGGCGCCAGCTCACGACCAGTTCATCGAATTCGGTGAGGCGTTCGCAGACGTCAATCCAGTCGCGGTGATTGCGTTCGTCGCGGTAGAGCGCGTGAATCGCCTTTGCGCGGGCTTGAAATCGTTCTTCCTCGGTCGAGCCGGCGGCGGGAGGTTGCAAAGTGCCCAAAGCTTCCAGGGCCTTGAAAAATACGTCGCGCAATGAATCTTCACGCAGGCGGCGAAAGAGAATGGCGTGCGTTTCCGGCGTCAGTTCGTGGTAGCGCAGCATTTTTTCGTCTTTCAGGCCGCAGAGGAACTCGAGTTCGCGGAATTGTTCGGACTGAAAGCCGCTCGCGGGAGCCAGCTTTTCGCGGAATGCAAGGAAGTGAGTGGGCAGCATCGTTTCGAGAATGGTGAACTGCTCGACCAGCACCCGCATGATTTCCGTGCAGCGGCGGAGCAGGCGCGCTGCTTCATACACGCCGTCGCGAGAGGTGGGATTCTCGCCAGTGGCCCGCAGGTTCGCGACGACCGCGTCGAGATCGTGGAGCAATTCCTTGAACCAGAGTTCGTAAGTCTGGTGAACGATGATGAACAGCAATTCATCGTGGTGCTCTGGAGAAGATTCGGGATGCTGCAGGCGGAGCAGTTCCGGAACCTGGAGGTAGGAGCTGTAGGTGAGCTTCTTCTCCGATCGAGCAGCGTCATTTTTGCTTGTTGGGATGGAGTCGTCTGTGTTGCTGCGAGCCGGGCAACCGAGCGAGCTGTTCATTTGCGTTGTCTTGGCAGCGGCTGGCGCTGAAATGGATTGCGTTTCGCCGGAAGAGGCGCCTCGTTGCGGCAAGCCGAGCCACGATTGCGCGTTCGCGCCGAGCAGCTTCGTTTTCGTCTCCGCCGCGAGACGGCTTCCGCGAATCAGCGCGCCCACGCGCTCTTCGCCGAGCGGGAACGGATAGTCCGAGCCGAGCAGCACGCGGTCCGAACCCATTATTTCGACCAGAAATTGCAGCGTTCGTTCATCGAAGACCGCCGAATCAACATAGAACCTGCTGAGATAGTGATTCGGAGGAAATTCTGAAACGCCGCGGGCGACTTCGTGATGCTGCCAGGCGTTCTGCAGGCGGCCGAGAAGGAACGCAAAACTTCCGCCACCATGCGCGAAGCAAATGCGCAGGCTCGCGGGCAAGCGGTCGAACGCGCCGCTGACGATCAGCGTCACCAGCGACAGCTGCGTTTCTGCCGGCATGCCGACGGTCCACGGCATCATGTATTTTGGCATGCGTTGCGCGGCCATCATGTCCCAGGGATGCACCAGGACGGCCGCACCTTGGTCAGCGCAATGGTGAAGGAAGGTCAGAATTCCTGGGTCGTCAAGATTTTTGTCGCCAACGTGATTGCCAATCTGCACGCCCAGGTGCCCGGCGCGCATGCAGCGCGAGAGTTCGGCGCAAGAAGCGTCAATATCCTGCAGCGGCACCTGGCACAGCGCGCGCAATCTACCTTTCCCGCGCGCGCACAGCTCCAACGCTGTGTCATTAAACATGCGGGCGCAATCCAGCGCGTGTTGCGGTTCCCGGTTGTAAGCAAAAAGGACGGGAGTGGCGGAAATTATCTGGTTGTCAACGCCATCGCGATCCATCTGCTCCAAACGCACATTCATATCCCAGCAGGCCGACGTAATATTCCGGAAGACGCGATTGCCGATCATGATCACGGCTTTGCCGGGCTCGGTGTGCTTGATCCAGGGCCAATCGGGCGTGCCGAATCGCGCCGCGAGGTCCGGCCATGATTCCGGGAAGAAATGCGTGTGGATGTCGGTGACTGGCATCTCGTTTTCGATTCGTAAACTGCGCGCTACTTCTTCACCGGCTTCCCCGGATGAATTTCGCCACAATTGGGACAAACGCGCAACTTTTCGTTCTGATAAAACTGCTCGAACAGCGGAGGCAGGTCCGTCACGATGCTCTTCAAAAGCACTTCGGCGCGATGAACCAGGTGATGGCATTTTCCGCAGTACCATTCAAAGGCGTCTTTCACGCCTTCGGGTCGGGGGATCTCGACGACCAGGCCGATCGTTCCGGGAGTAAGTCGCTGCGGAGAATGCCGCGTGTGTTTCGGCAGGAGAAAAATCTCTCCCTCTTTAATCGGTATTTCGATGGGCGGCTTGCCGGGCTGTTCCATCACGCGGATGAAAATGTCGCCTTTCAGTTGATAGAAAAATTCCTCGGTGGGATCGTCGTGGTAGTCCACACGATTGTTTGGGCCGCCGACAACCGTCACGATGATATCGCCATCTTCCCACACCTGGGCATTGCCCACGGGCGGCTTCAATTTGTCGCGATTGGCGTCAATCCAGCCCTGAAAATTGAAGGCTTTCATGGTCTTGATGGATGGCATTATTTTTTACCTTCCGTTTCGGCGACGGGTTTGTAAGCGATCGCCTTCATTTCAATCAACAAATGCGGGTGAGGCAGCTGATGGACGGCGACGGTGGTGCGCGCCGGGCCTTTCTCATCGAAGTATTCGTTGTAGATTTCGTTGTAACCGGCGAAATCATTCATGTTCACCAGGAAGCTGGAGATCTCGACGACGTCGCTCAATTTCGCGCCCACGCTAGCCAGAATGTCGCCGATATTGTCGAGCACGGCGCGCGTCTGCGCACGAATGTCGAGATGCGTCGAACCGAGGGCATCAGCTTCCGCGCCTGCGATGGTGTTGTCCGCGCGGCGAGAACTGGTGCCGGACACGAATAAGTAGTCGCCGGCGCGTTTGACATGCGGGAATTTGCCGCGCGGCTGCGCTTTCCCTGGGACGACTTTGCTTTCCATGGCCATCAATCACTCAACTTAACGCAGATATTGTTCAGTTCCGAATAAAAGTTCAGAGAGTGTACTCCGCCTTCGCGACCGATTCCTGAAAGCCCCATTCCACCGAACGGGGTGCGCAGATCGCGCAAGAACCAGCAATTGACCCAAGTGATTCCAACGCGAAGTCTTTCGGCGACGCGGTGACCGCGCTTGAGATTCGATGTCCAAACCGAACCAGCGAGCCCGTAATGCGTGTCGTTCGCTTTAGCGACGGCCTCTTCTTCGGTATCGAAGGGCGCCACGTGGCAAACAGGACCGAAGATTTCTTCCTTCACGCAGCGAGCCGATTCTGGCAGCCCAGCGAAAATCGTGGGCTGGACGTAGAAGCCGGCGTCGCGACCGTCATTAAATTCAGGTATGCCGCCACCGGTGACAATTGTCGCGCCCTCCTCCCGCGCGAGTTGATAGTAAGCGAGAACCTTGGCGCGATGGTCTTTAGAAATCAGCGGCCCCGTGGTGGTGGCCTGATCCATCGGCCAACCAATGCGCAGTGCTTCGGCTTTTTGTTTCAGCGCCGATACGAAGCGATCCATGAGTTTGCGCTCAACGTACACGCGCTCGGTGCAAAGGCAGACCTGGCCGGTATTGAGGAAGACGGCGTCTGTAAGGCCATTGATCGTTTCGTCGAAATCGCAGTCGGCAAAAACGATGGCGGCATTCTTGCCGCCCAGCTCAAAGGAAACCGGCTTCACGGTGGGAGCAACTGCACGCATGATCGCCGCTCCGGTGCGCGATTCTCCCGTAAAAGTGATCGCGTCCACTCCCGGGTGCGCGGTCAAGAATTCTCCCGCCGAATCAGGGCCGAAACCGTGAACAAGATTGAAGACGCCCGCGGGCACTCCGGCAGTTTGCATGACCTCCGCGAGCAAGGTCGCGGTGGCGGGAGTCTCCTCGGACGGTTTTACGACTACGCAATTGCCACAGGCCAAAGCGGGAGCGACCTTCCACGTGAGCAGAAGCAGCGGCAGATTCCAGGGCGTGATAATTCCAACGACACCCAGAGGCTTGCGGACCGCGTAATTGAGAGCGACAACGCGGTCGGGAGTCTCCGTGCGAAATGATTCCAGACCTGCAGTTTTGATGACGTCTGCAAACGCGCGAAAATTCGCCGCGCCTCGGGGAACATCAATGCGCGAAGCGAGCGAGATGGGCTTTCCGGTGTCCGCGACTTCCGCTTGGAGAAAATCCTGGAAGCGCGCTTCGATTCCGTCGGCGATTTTGTGCAGCATTGCCGCGCGCGCGGGGACCGGCAAGCGGCCCCATTCTCGGTTCAGAGCCTGGCGCGCAGCAGCAACGGCTTCATCCACCAGGCCGCTATCAGCTTCGGAAACCTGCGCGATCACGGAACCGTCGGCGGGATTTACGTCGGCGAACTCGCGCGCGCCACGCACAAAACGGCCGTTGATGTAATTTTGCAGGAGTTTCACGGGGCCATCTGTACCTCTGGGCGCATCAACCGCCGCATATTGCGGCGGCCGAGGAACCATTAGCACGATACCAAAATCACGAGCACTTGGAACAAGGAAAAGGTTTTAGAAGCTGGGCCGGGGGGCCATGCTCCGGCACAGTTCGGCTCCTATTTACTCCCTTGTGGAGGCGACGGCGGCGGAGGCGAATCCTGATGAAGAACCTGTTTCGGCGTCGGGATCTGTGACGCGTCCCAGCCGCCGCCCAACGCCTCGATGAGTTGAACGCTGGAAGTCATTTGCTGAATGCGCAGATCCACGGCGGTTTGCTTGTTACTGAGTAGCGTGGTCTGCGCGGTGATGACGTTGAGATAGGGATCGATTCCCAATTTGTAGCGGTCCGTGGCGATCTTCAAATTACGCTCCGCCGACGTTACCGCGGTGTCCTGCTGCTGGATCTCAGCGGAAAGAATTCGCAACGCAGCAAGATTGTCTTCGACCTGCTGAAAGGCGGTCAGAACCGTCTGGCGGTAATTCGCGACGGTCGCATCATATTGCGCGCGATATTGCATCACGGTGGCCTTGCGCAGCCCTCCGTCATAAATCGTTTCGGAGACTGCGGGACCCACGGACCAGAAACGGCTTGGCCAGGTCAACCAACTGGTGAAGGAGCTGGAGGAAAATCCCGCCGAGGGGCTGATCGTCAGGGTGGGATAGTAAGCGGCGACGGCAACTCCGATCAGCGCATTGGCCTGTTCCATGAGGCGTTCATTCGCGGCGACATCAGGCCGGCGTTCGAGGATTTGCGACGGCACGCCGAAGGGGATCGCGGGCGGATTTGATTTTAGAGGCTCCGCGGAAATCGAAAACGTGGACGCGGGCTGGCCAACGAGCATCGCGATGGCGTGTTCGTACTGCGACCGGAGAATGCCAAGATTGGTGTCCAGGGCCTGCGTAGATTCCAGCTGGGTCTCAGCCTGCGCGACAGCTTCGTCCGAGTCGATTCCTGTTTCATAGAGAACTTTGGTGAGGTCCAGCGACTCCTGATACGCGATCACCGTGGAGTCCAACAATTGCTTCAAGTTATCCTGCCCGCGGAGCTGGTAATAATCCACGGCGACTTCGGCTTGGGCGGTCAAGCGCACGTTTTCAAGATCCGCGGCGCTGGCTTGCGCGGATGCCGTATTGGCTCGAACCTGATTGCGAACTCTGCCCCACAGATCGGGCACCCAGGTGGCGTCAAACGGCAGGGAATAATCCGTGAATGACGTATTCAAAGCGGGCGATAGGCTGTTCAAGGCCGGTTGGCGCTCGTTGGTGATGGAAGGGCCCACCGACACCGTGGGAAAATATTGCGAACGGGCCTGCTTAACCAGAGCGCGCGCAGCCATGTAGGTGGCCATGGCCGATTGAATGTTCTGATTGGAAATATTCACTTGTTCTTCGAGAGCATTCAGTTGTGGGTCGTTGAACATCGTCCACCACTTGCCGTGAAGGACGTTATCTTGCGGTTGCGCCACTTTCCATCCGTCGGTCTTGCTGTAGTCCGCGGGCGTTAGTTCCTTGTAAGCCGCAGGGGCCGGCGCGGAAGGTCTTTGATACTTGGGACCAACCGTGCAACCGGCGAACAGAAGCGCGGCAATGACGGAAACACTTAGGAGGCGCGATTTTGACGGAAATATTTCCATTACAGAAATCTCATGATTTCGATTCACCGTAAACTTGCCGACCCTACTTATTAATACCGGGATGCGATTCATCAGTCTGCTGGCTCCTCTGCCGCAGTGCCTATGGCGTGATGATGTGTGCGAGCCCAGCGAACTCGCACGCGATCCAAATAAAGGTAGACGACAGGCGTGGTGTATAGAGTCAGCATCTGGCTGACGATGAGCCCGCCGATAATGGTGATGCCGAGGGGCTTGCGCAGTTCCGAGCCGGTGCCCGTTCCGAAGGCCAACGGTATAGCACCGCAAATCGCGGCCATGGTGGTCATCAAGATTGGGCGAAAACGCAGCAGGCAGGCCTGATAGATCGCTTCTTCGGAGGTCTTGTTTTCCTGGCGTTCGGCCGCCAAGGCAAAGTCGATCATCATGATGGCATTTTTCTTGACGATGCCGATGAGCAGGATGACTCCGATGAGTGCAATGACGTTGAGGTCCATGTGAAAAAGCAGAAGTGCCAGTACGGCGCCCACACCCGCGGAAGGCAGCGTGGAAAGAATGGTTATAGGATGAATGTAACTTTCATAAAGAATGCCGAGGACGATGTACACCGCCGCCAGAGCGGTGATGATGAGAAACGGCTGGGTAGCGAGCGACGATTGAAATGCTTGCAACGTCCCCGAGAACATTCCATGGATGGTGGAGGGGACACCCATTTTTTGTTGCATCTGGCTGATGGCGGCGGCGGCATCGCTTAGCGCCACGCCAGGCGCGAGATTGAAAGATACAGTTACCGACGGGAATTGGCCCTGGTGATTGACCGAGAGTGGAGCCGTGGTGGGCGCGAAATGGGTGACGGCGCTGAGCGGAACTTCTTTACCGACGGATGGGCGGATATAAATGTCATTCAAGGATGCGGGATCCTGCCAGAATTGCGGAGCGACCTCCAGCACCACGTGGTACTGGTTGAGCGGCGTGTACATGGTGGAAACCTGCGCCTGGCCGAAGGCTTCGTACAAGGTGTTGTCAATCATCTGCGGGGTGATTGCTAATCGCGATGCGGTTTCGCGGTCGTAAACCAGGGACGCTTGCAAGCCGCTGTTTTGCTGATCCGTGTTGACGTCGGTAAGAATGCGCAATTTGCGCATTTCCGTCAGCAGACGCGGGCCCCAGGCTACAAGGTCATCAATATTGTCGCTCTGAATCGTGTACTGATATTGCGCGCTGCTCTGCCGGCCGCCAATGCGAAGATCCTGGCCGGCTTGCAAGAACACAGTTGCCCCCGGAATGGAAATCAGTTTGGGCCGCAGGCGATCGATCACCTGGCTGGAGCTGATTTTGCGTTCGTCGAGGGGCTTAAGCGCCAAATAGATGAATCCGGTGTTGACAGCTCCGCCACCGCCGGTGAACGCACCGACGTTCTGAACCGCGGGGTCTTTCTTAATAATGTCAACGAAACGCAGCGTGAGGGACTGCATGGCCTGAAAGGATATGTCTTGCGCACCCTGGATGCCGCCAAATACGGTGCCGTTATCCTGTTGGGGGAAAAAACCCTTGGGCACGATATAGAAGAGAAACACGTTCAAGGAAATAGTGACAAACAAAACAAAAAGAGTGAGGGCGGAATGCTGCAGGACCCAGCGCAGAGTACGCTCGTAAAATCCTAGCATGCTGCTGAAGGCTTTTTCACTCGCCTGATAGGCTCGCCCGTGCCTTTCTTCGCCGTGACTTTTGAGGAGCCGTGAGCACATCATGGGCGTGGTGGTCAGTGAAATGGCCAGCGACACCATGATGGCCACCGAAAGAGTTACAGCGAACTCTCGAAACAGGCGTCCGACGATTCCGCCCATGAGGAGAATGGGAATGAAGACGGCCACCAGCGAAAGACTGATCGAAAGCACGGTGAAGCCGATCTCGCTGGCGCCCTTCAACGCGGACTCCATGGGGCTCATTCCTTGCTCAAGATAGCGGGAAATGTTTTCAATGACGACGATGGCGTCGTCCACCACAAAGCCTGTAGCAATCGTGAGCGCCATCAGTGAGAGGTTGTCAATGCTGTAATTGCAGAGGTACATCACGCCAAAGGTAGCAATCAGCGAGACGGGAACCGCGACGCTGGGGATCAGCGTGGCGCGCACATTGCGGAGAAACAGGAACACGACCAAAATCACCAGGCCTACGGAAATGATCAGCGTACGTTCAACGTCCTTTACCGACGCCCTGATCATGGTGGTGCGATCCAGAACCACGGTAAAGTCCATCGCTGCAGGGATGGAAGCAGCCAGGGATGGCATCGCGTCGCGGATGCGGTCGACGGTGTCAATAATGTTGGCGCCAGGCTGGCGAAAAATAATCAACAATACGCACGGTTTGCCGTTCATGAACCCGGCCGCGCGGATGTTTTCGACTGAGTCCACCACGTCCGCCACATCGGAAAGTTTGACAGCTGCGCCCTTGTGATACCCCACCACGAGATTCTGGTAATAGTCGGCTTTCAGGAGCTGATCATTGGCGGTGATGTCGGCCGTAGTTTGCCCGTCGCTGATTTGACCTTTCGCCAGGTTGGCATTCTGGAGGCTCAACATGGACGCTACGTCTTGCAAGCCAAGGCCGTAGCTGTTCAGTTGCGTGGGGTTAAGTTCTACACGCACTGAGGGTAGCGAACTGCCACCCACGCTCACCTGTCCCACACCCTGAATCTGCGAAAGCCTTTGCTGGATGATGGTGGAAGCCGAGTCGTACATCGGCCCGCGATCGTAAACCTTGGATGTCAGCGCCAGCAGCATGATCGGTGAATCGGCTGGATTCACCTTGCGATAAGTAGGATTGCTCGGCAAGTTTGCGGGCAGATAGCTGCGAGCGGCATTGATAGCAGCTTGCACGTCACGCGCGGCACCGTCGATATTGCGATTCAGATCGAACTGCATGGTGATGCTGGTAGTGCCGAGGAAACTGGACGACGTCATTTCGGTGATGCCTGCGATGCGGCCGAACTGGCGCTCGAGAGGCGTGGCAACTGAGGAAGCCATAATCTCAGGGCTGGCGCCCGGTAAACTGGCGGCTACCGAAATTGTGGGGAAATCAATCTGGGGCAGAGCCGAAACCGGAAGCACCTGAAACGCGACGGCGCCGGCGAGCGCAATCGCGATCGTGAGAAGTGTCGTGGCAACCGGCCGATGAATGAATGGCGAGGAGATGCTCATGTCTAATCCGCTGGAACCGACTCCGTGCTTCCATGGCCCGCGCGCGAGGCCGCAACTTTCTTTGCCAGGTCATCAAAGAATATGTAGATGACGGGAGTAGTGTAGAGCGTGAGCACCTGGCTCAAGAGAAGGCCACCCACCATGGCGATGCCCAGCGGCTTGCGCAGCTCCGAGCCAATGCCAGTGCCTAGAGCGAGGGGGAGGCCGCCAAGCAGCGCAGCCATAGTTGTCATCATGATGGGACGAAAGCGGAGCAGGCAGGCTTCGTAGATCGCGTCCTCGGAATTCATGCCGTGCTTTCGTTCGGCTTCCAGAGCGAAGTCAATCATCATGATGCCGTTCTTTTTCACAATGCCGATGAGGAGAATAATTCCGATGAGCGCGACAACACTGAGTTCCTGGCCGCAGATAAGCAAAGCCAGGATCGCGCCCACTCCCGCGGATGGCAGCGTGGAAAGAATCGTGATGGGATGGATGTAGCTTTCATAGAGCACGCCCAAAACAATGTAAACGGTGACGAGCGCCGCCAGAATTAGAATCGGCTCGTTGCTCAGAGAAGCCTGGAACGACGCAGCGGTGCCTTGAAATGCCGCCTGAATGCTGATCGGCATTCCGATTTCCTGCTGCGCTTTGTCAATTGCCTTAGTGGCTTCGCCCAGAGACGCGTTAGGAGCGAGATTGAAGGAGATGGTCACGACCGGAAATTGGCCCTGGTGATTTACCGAAAGCGGCGCCGTGCGGGATTCAAAGTGGGTGAAGGCGCTCAGCGGGACGGCTGCTCCATTCGCCGCGGATACCGCCGTAGGATTCGCGGAGCCGGAGCTCCCGGCCGAACTGGACGCCGCGCGGGGAGAAGCGCTGGATGCGGATCCACCCGAAGCGGTCGTGGCCGTGACCACGCCGCTCGGCGTGCCAGAGGTCGGGGACGTGGTCAGGGATGTCGATGCCAGCGCCGAGCGCACATAGATGTCGTTCAATTTTGAAGGGCTTTTCTGGAATTCCGGCATCGTTTCCAGAATCAGATGATACTGATTCAGTTGCGTGTACAGCGTGGT
Organism: uncultured Acidobacteriota bacterium; assembly: GCA_963748395.1. Classification (GTDB taxonomy): domain Bacteria; phylum Acidobacteriota; class Terriglobia; order Acidiferrales; family UBA7541; genus Palsa-295. The sequence goes on from CAVVIP010000005.1 coordinate 494,485, forward strand.
TACCTGCCGCTGGCCGAATCCATCGTAGAGGGTTTGATCGACCGCGGAAGGCGTAATGCCCATGCGCGAAGCAGTGACGCGATCGATTACCAGCGCCGCGGCGAGCCCGCCGTTCTGCTGGTCGGTGGCAACGTCGCGCAGCTCAGGAATTTCCTTTAGCTTGGCGACCAGCTTGGCAGTCCAAATGTTCAATTCATTCAAATCAGGATCTTCCAAGGTGTACTGATACTGCGTTCGGCTCACCCGGTCCTCGACAGTCAAATCCTGGACCGGCTGCATGTAGAGCGTGATGCCATCTACTTTTTCGAGTTCTGGCTGTAACCGGCGAATTACTTCTGAAGCATTGATGCGCCGCTCCTCCAGCGGCTTCAGGTTAATCAGAATACGTCCGCTATTGAGCGTGGTATTGGTGCCGTCAATCCCGATGAAAGACGAAAGACTTTCGACGGCAGGGTCCTTCAGGATGATGGCACTGAGCTGCTGCTGCTTCTGCGCCATCAAGGGAAACGAAATGGACTCGGTAGCTTCCGAAATGCCCTGAATGATGCCGGTGTCCTGCACCGGAAAGAAACCCTTGGGCACGATGACATAGAGAACGATGGTCAGCACGAGGGTGGCGACGGCCACGATGAGCGTGGCGACTTGATGTTTCAAAACGACCTTTAAAGTCCGTCCGTAAAAATCAATGACGCTCTGAAAGCCGCGCTCGGAAAGCTTATAGAAACGGCTGTTCTGCGCTTCGGGATCGTGCTTCAGCAGGCGAGAGCACATCATCGGAGTCAAGGTGAGCGAAACCACGGCGGAGACCAGAATCGTAACGCTCAGCGTGATGGCAAATTCACGGAAAAGGCGCCCTACGATGTCGCCCATGAAGAGCAGCGGAATCAAGACGGCGATCAAGGAAATTGTCAGCGAGACGATCGTGAATCCGATTTGTTCGGAGCCCAGCAGCGACGCGCGCAGCGGGTCGTCGCCCTCTTCGATATAGCGGACGATGTTCTCGATCATGACGATCGCATCGTCCACCACGAAGCCGGTGGAAATGGTGAGCGCCATGAGCGTGAGGTTATTCAGGCTGTACCCCGCCAGGTACATCACTCCGAACGTCCCAACCAGCGAAAGCGGAACCGCGACGCTGGGAATGATGGTGGCGCGCACGTTGCGGAGAAATAGGAAAATGACCATGACGACGAGAGCCACGGTCAGCATCAACTCAAATTCAACGTCTTTGACCGATGCGCGAATGGTTACGGTTCGGTCCGTCAGCACGGTCACGTGGACGGCAGCGGGCAAATTGCTTTGCAGCAACGGCAACAGTGCCTTGACGCGATCCACCACTTGAATGATGTTGGCGCCGGGTTGCCGTTGAATATTGACGATCACCGCGGGCGTTTCGTTCATCCAGGCGGCTTGCCTGACGTTTTCCACGTCGTCCACCACGTGCGCCACATCGGAGAGGCGCACGGGCGATCCGTTGTGGTAAGCGATGACAACGTTGGCGAATTCCTGGCTCGTCAAGAGCTGGTCGTTGGCGTTGATCTGATAGTCCTGATGCGGGCCGTCGAAATTTCCCAATGCCGAATTCAGGCTGGTGGATTGCAGCGCTGTCCGAACGTCTTCCAGATTGATCCCGTAGGAAGAAAGAGCGGTCGGATTCACTTGCACGCGCACCGCAGGCTTTTGGCCTCCGCTGATGCTCACCAGGCCGACGCCCGGAAGCTGCGCGATTTTTTGCGCAAGGCGGGTGTCCGCGAGATCTTCCACTTGCGACAACGGAATCGTCTTGGAAGTCAACGCAAGTGTGAGAATCGGCGTGTCGGCGGGATTGGTCTTGCTGTAAATCGGCGGCGTGGGAAGATCCGCGGGCAAATAGGATTGCGCAGCATTGATGCCCGCCTGCACTTCCTGCTCGGCGACGTCAATATTGAGCTCGAGCGAAAACTGCAGGACGATCACCGAGCTGCCGTCGGAGCTCGTGGACGTCATCTGGCTGAGGCCGGGAACCTGACCAAATTGCCTCTCGAGCGGCGCCGTTACCGCCGAAGCCACTACGTCAGGATTGGCCCCGGGGTAAAACGTGACCACCTGAATTGTGGGGTAATCCACCTCGGGCAGCGCGGAGACGGGCAGCTGCGTGAAGCCCACGAATCCGGCGAGCAGAATCGCGGCCATCAAGAGAGAGGTCGCGACCGGCCGGATAATAAATGGGCGTGACGGATTCACGGACGGTTGCCCCCGTTGCCTGGCGCCTGGTTGCCGGAACTATCAGTTCCCGCGCTTGTGGCAGCCTTGTTCCCAGAAGTGGCGTTGGTGGAACTATTGCTTTCGGCCGCCGGCTTTTGGACTGATACCTTGACGCCGTCCTGGAGTTTGTCGAATCCGGTGATCGCAATCACGTCGCCGGAATTCACACCTTGCACGGCGGCCGTACCGCCGTCGGTGGTGCCGATGGTTACGGTCTGGATCGCGGCGGTCTGATTGGATTTCACGACATAAACGAACGCGCCCTGGGCATTGCGCTGAATCGCCGCGGTGGGCACCAAGGTGGCGTTCGGCTGCGTGTCCACCAGCAGCCGCGCATTCACAAACTGATTCGGGAACAGCGCGGTATCGGTATTCGCGAAGATTGCCTTCAATTTTACGGTGCCAGTGCTGGTATCAATCTGATTGTCCAGGGTGAGTAGCTTGCCGGAAGCCAGCTTGGTTTGCTGGTTACGATCGAATGCATCCACCGACATTTTGTTGCCCTGGCGCAGCTGTTTTTGAATTTGCGGCAGATAATCTTCGGCCACGCTGAAAATTACGGTGATCGGCTGCAATTGGGCGATTACCACCAGAGCCGTGGTGCTGCCGGCGGTGACAATATTTCCGGGATCTACCAGGCGCAGACCGACGCGGCCATCAATGGGGGCTTTGATGGTGGCATAGTCAAGATTCGTGGTGGCGCTGGCGACGGTGCCCTGGTCGTTTTTCACGGAGCCTTCGTACTGCTTCACGGTCTGGGTTTGATCGTCGAGTTGCTGTTTGGCGATTGCATTTCGATTGAACGCCAACTGGTAACGGTCCAGATCAATGCGCGCTTCGCTGAGTAGAGCTTCGTCGTGCGCCAGAGTTCCTTCGGCTTGGGTCAACAAGGCTTGATACGGGCGCGGATCAATCTGAATCAATATGTCGCCCTTGCGAACCATTTGGCCTTCGACGTAATTGACGCTGATGATTTGTCCATCCACGCGGCTGGTGATGGTGGCCGTATAAACAGGCGTGACGGTTCCAAGTGCGTTGATATAAATGCCGATAGGGCCGGAGGTCACGGTGGCAGTGGTGATTGGCACGCTGCGATTGGCTAGCGCCGCTTTGGCTTTCGCGGCGGCCGCCGCTGCTTGCTGATTTCGGTAGTAATACAACCCGCCGATGCCGAGCAGGAGGAGGACCACAATCCAGATCCACAGGTAACTCTTGCTCTGAGGAATGTCCTCTGGCCCGGCCGGTCGTGGTTTCGTCGTGGACCCGGTCGAGTGCGCAGCTGTGGTAGTGGTCGAGGCGTTGTCAGAGCTTCCGGTCTTGGAGATATTATCTGGCACTTTGCTCCCTCATTGGGTAGTTCAACATTGAGCTGCGGCTTGTCTCTATCTACCGACGACATCGGCCAAAAGGACGCCTCTTGTTAGGCAGCAGTTAATCCAGCGACGCGTGGATAGCCTCCAGGGGAAGACGACCTAGGGTAAATTTAACACGCATTATGTTCCGACGAAGCAGCGGCAGATATGGTTTCAGCCCGTTTCAGGGACATTCCACAAAATGCGAGTTCCGTTGATTCACCCGCTCACGAACCCTTTGACGAACCCTCTGACGAGTCAGGGGTTTAGGGGGTTTCTAGCGATGCGCCAGATTAATTTGTGAAATTGATCGTTGGGCCGGCGCGAGCCACTGTGCCGCGGCTCCAGCGAGCGCTGATTGGGAACCGTAGCGCGCATTCAGAATTCGCACTCGATGCGCATGCGGGTTGACCGCCCAAGTTGCCAGGGTACGCCGCATGCGGTGGCGGAAAGAAGTCATCACGCGGCCGAACCCGCCTCCTACGACGATTACTTCCGGCTCCAGCAGGTCAATTATGTTGCCGAGCCAGATGGCGAAATGATCGGAGGCTTCTTCCAACACCTGAATGGCGAGTTTATCGCGGCGCCGCGCGGCTCTGCTGACGATCTCTGCGGTCACATCGGAGATTTTTCCGCCGGCCATTTTCAGGATTTGAGAGCGAGTGTTGCGGTTCTGGGCGAGCAGGCTGCGGGCGCGTCTGGCGATTGCGGTGCCTGAGGCATACATCTCCACGCATCCACGCTTACCGCAGCCGCACAGCGGACCGTTGAGGTTGATGGTAGTGTGGCCGCCTTCGCAGGCGCCACCGGCTCGCCCGTGGTAAATCTCGCCGTGCCGGATCATCGCGGTGCCAATGCCTGTGCCTAAAGTCACATAGAACATGCTTTCGTATCCGGCGCCCGCGCCCCATTTTGCTTCGGCCAGCGCCGCTGCACTGGCGTCGTTGGTAAGCCGCGTGGGCAAGCCGTAATGTTTTTCGATCCTTGGCGCCAACGGAAAGTTTTTCCAGCATGGCAAATTTGTGGCGCTCAACAAAACTCCGTGCTCGCTTTCCACCCACCCCGGCGCACACACGCCAATCGCATCCACTCGCGCCGCGCGCGCATGATGCAGGAGGGCATCGATGATGCTTTGCACGGCGCGAAATCCTTGCTCTGCGCTCCCGCGTGCGGCCATTGCACCGCGGATGGCGTGCAGAATTTGGCCGCGCGAGTTCACCAAGCCAGCCGCAACTTTCGTGCCGCCAATATCAACACCGAGAACGAGTTTGGGCGTGTTGCGGGCGGGAGTGCGATTCTTCAAAGATTCAATTCCTCGTGGTTATTTACGCCGCTTGGATAATACAAAAGCCCACGTTTGAAAGGCAGGCTTAAATGGTGGATCGCTTCAGAGTGCGCGGCCGGAGTGCACAGTTGCCGCCAAAGCGAGCGATCCATCGATCTAGCTATCGAGGGTTCATTTGGTTGCGGTGAATTCCTTGAATTGATTATGATGATTGATTCTCGGAGAAGCGCGCGATCGCTGTCGCGCGACCCGGCGCTGAGCGCAAACGAAGCTCCATTTCGATCTATCGATCGGAGGAACGCGATGCAGAAACAATGGATCTGGACTGGAATCGTTGTCGCGGCAGGAATGGCGGCGCTGGCGTCTGGGCAGGGACTGCCTCCCGGGCCGATGCCGGTGCCAACGGTGAATGTGGGTCCGGAAGTGGCCGCGAAGGCGGCGAATCCGGCTCCAAGCGCGACGGCAAAGAACCAGAGTCAAAAAACGGGGATCGGGGTGGGCCCGGCGTCGGTGGTAGCTTCTGGTCCCTCGGCGTACTGGACGGACATGGTGGACATCAATGGCAATGGAGTCGAACAGGACACGCAGTTCCTGTTCGATAAGCAGCGCGGAATCCTATACACGTACAAGCGGGACAATTATCAGTGCGCGAATGGGACCTCACAGAAAGGAGACGTGCTGATGGGAATTTACACGCAGGGAAATAATGCGGGACGGCCTTTGGGCTCGGGATGGTTCGTGGTTTCGGTGAAGGCGGGCCAATGCGGTGAAAAAAAGGCGGGACTGTTCGGTTGCCGTTTCGACGCGAGCGGGAAGATGACGACCTGCGGCACGGCTAAGGTGAAAGAAGAGTCAGGAGAGCTAGAGGTGTCTGTGAAGAAGTAGAGCAAGACGCGATCGCCGTTATGTGAGCCGTGGACTAGCTGGACCCGACCCGCCCTCTTTTACGCATCGGCTACTTTCAGAATGAGCTTTCCGATATTTTCGCCCTTGAAGAGCTTCAGCAACGCATCTGGAAATGTTTCGAGGCCCTCGACGATGTCTTCGCGCGATTTCAGTTTGCCGGCAGCCATCCAGCCGGCCATTTCGCGCGCGGCCTCAGCATAACGATCGGCATAGTCGAATACGACCATGCCCTTCATGCTGGCGCGATTCACAAGCAGCGAAAGATAGTTGGAAGGACCTTTGATCGGCGTCGTGTTGTTGTACTGCGAAATGGCGCCGCAGATCACGATCCGCGCGCCGCGCGCGAGTTGGGTAAGCGCGGCGTCGAGAATTTCTCCTCCCACATTGTCGAAATAAACGTCAATGCCCTTCGGGCAATGGTGCTGCAAAGCTTTGCGGACGTCCTCGGACTTGTAATCAATGGCAGCGTCGAATCCAAGATCCTTGACGATGTAGCCGCACTTTTCCGCGCCGCCCGCAATGCCCACGACCGTGCAGCCCTTTATCTTGGCGATCTGTCCTACGACCGTGCCTACCGCTCCAGCTGCGCCTGAGACGACTACGGTCTGGCCGGGTTTCGGCTGGCCGATATCCAGCAAGCCAAAATAAGCGGTCATCCCCGGCATTCCCAGCGTGCCGAGAAAGATGGGAAGCGGAATCGCGCCGGCGTTCACTTTGGTGATCCCGTTGCCGTGCGATATGGCGAACTCCTGGACGCCGAAGACCCCGTAAACGTGATCGCCGACCGCGAACTTCGAATTTTTAGAGGCGACGACGCGTCCGAGCGCCAACGCACGCATGACTTCGCCGATCTCTATCGGAGGAACGTACGACTTCCTGCTTTCGTTCATCCAGCCACGCATCGCGGGATCGAGCGAGATATAGAGTACCTTTACGAGAATCTCGCCCTCACCGGGATCACGGACCGGCTCTTCCTTGTAGACCCAGTCGGTTCGTTTGCACATCCCCACCGGGCGCGTCGCTAGTTCGAATTTATGATTCAAATGGCTCATGGGATCCCTCTGCAGTTCTGATGTGAGGCCGGAGCGCAACTCAGTCACATTGTGATAGGCGCTTACAGATGACACCAACTATTGCGGCGGCCATTGTATATAATTACCCGCGCCACGCCAACCGAAGCGAACGCCTTCGCTGTCGCCGAACGTGATGCGGCAGCGCACGGGAGGGCTAAATGCCAGGAGCACCTGCAAACGTATTGAACATCCCACGACCGCCAGTCTTTGCCACCGCCGCAGAGGAACGGTTGCATCGCAAGCGGATGCTGGCCGCCGCCTTTCGACTTTTTTCGCGTTTCGGATTTGATGAAGGGGTCGCCGGGCACATCACGGCGCGCGATCCGGAACAGCTTGACCATTTCTGGGTAAATCCGTTCGGGATGCACTTCGGGCAAATTCGCGCGTCCGACCTGATTTTGGTGAATCACCGCGGCGATGTAGTCGAAGGAAAATATCCGGTGAACGGAGCGGCTTTTGCGATCCATTCTCAGGTGCACGCTGCGCGTCCGGATGTGATTGCGGCAGCGCACGCACATTCGATGTACGGAAAATCCTGGGCTTCACTGGGGCGGTTGCTCGACCCGATCACGCAGGATGCCTGCGCGTTTTACGAGGACCACGGTTTGTTCGCGGAATTCACCGGCGTGGTTTATGAGACTTCAGAAGGCGAGCGGATCGCGCAAGCTCTGGGGCAATACAAAGCAGCGATTCTGCGGAATCACGGCTTGATCACCGTTGGCCAGTGCGTCGAGGAAGCGGCGTGGTGGTTCATCACCATGGACAGAAGTTGCCAGGCGCAGTTGCTTGCGGAGGCGGCCGGCGCGCCGGTAAAGATCGATCATGCCACCGCGATCGCTACCAGGGAACAAGTGGGAAGCCATATGGCTGGATGGTTCCAGTTTCAGCCGTTGCTCGCGCGCATCACGCGCGACGAGCCTGAATTGCTCGAGTAGTTTCTTAAAGCACGACTTTTCTATTTCGCAGTCGCTCCAGCTGGACGTTGCCGGCTACTCCCTGCTCTGAGAACCGAGTACCCGGACAGAACAAATGGAAACACAAGAACATTTCGACATACTGATCATCGGCGCTGGGATTTCTGGTATTGATGCCGCTTACCGGCTTCAGACGGCGTTCCCCGGAAAGACCTACGCGATTCTCGAGGCGCGTGATTCGATCGGCGGAACGTGGGACCTCTTCCGCTATCCAGGGGTCCGTTCGGATTCGGATATGTACACGCTGGGATTTCCTTTCCGGCCATGGCAAGCGGAAGAGGCGATCGCCGGCGGACCTGCCATCTGGAATTACATCCGTGACACCGCGACGCAGTTCGGCATCGATCGCCACATCCGATTCAGGCACCAGATGATCCGGGCTTCCTGGTCTTCGGCCGAAGCGCGCTGGACGGTTGAGGCGCGGGTGAAAGACGACGGTCGGATCGTCCGGTTGGGCTGCAGCTTCCTTTATATGTGCAGCGGCTACTACAGCTACGACAAGGGTTTCAGTCCGGAATTTCCGGGCAGGGCGCGGTTTCAAGGGCAATTCTTGCATCCACAGGAGTGGCCCGCGACGCTCGATTATACGGGGAAGCGAATCGTGGTGATCGGCAGTGGCGCTACGGCGGTGACGCTGGTTCCGGCGCTCGCTAAGGATGCTGCGCACGTCACGATGCTTCAGCGTTCTCCGAGTTATGTGGTCACACGTCCGGCGAAAGACGCACACGCCATCTGGATGTATCGGCATTTACCAAAAACGCTTGCCGCGACGCTGACAAAATGGAAGAACGTGCTTTACAGCATCGCGATGTTTTCTCTCGCCCGCAGCCGACCAGAGATGATGAAAGGCCTGATCAACAAAGCGATCAAGCAGCAGGTCCCTGCTGACTATGACGTGAAGCGGCACTTCATGCCGCGCTACAATCCCTGGGACCAACGAATTTGTCTGGTGCCGGACGGCGATCTGTTCGCGGCAATCCGTTCCGGCCGCGCGGCGATTGTTACCGACACGATCGAAACATTTGTCGAATCCGGCATCCAGCTGAGCTCCGGCAAAACATTACCGGCGGACATCATCGTTTCCGCCACCGGTCTTGCCGTAAAGATGATGGGCGGCGCTGAGATTGTGGTGGACGGCGTGCCGGTTAAATTTGAAGAGAAACTGGTGTACAAGGGCGCGATGCTGAGCGGCGTGCCAAATCTGGCCCTCGCCTTCGGGTATACGAATAATTCCTGGACGCTGCGTTGCGACATCACGGCGCGGTACGTTTGCCGGTTGCTTGAATATATGGATCGCAAGGGTTGGTCCATATGCGTGCCAAGATTTCCCGATGCTTCCGTTGTGCCGGTGCCGTTGCTCGATTTCAGTTCCGGCTATATCCGCCGAGCGGATGGCGTGCTGCCCAAGCAGGGACAAAAAACGCCATGGAGGGTGCATCAGAATTATGTGAAGGACCTGGCTGCATTTACATTTGGCTCGGTCGGCGACGGGACCATGGAGTTTCGGCGAAACTCGGAAGGTTCCGAGCTTAAGCGAGCGTAAAAAAGCGGAGCCACTCTCCGGGCCTCAGTCCGTATCGAGGTGACGGACGGGTCCCGCTCTGCGCGAGATCGGCTCCGCCGTGATAAGCACCGCGCAGTCACATAACCAGAGCCAAACGAGACGAATCATCGCGGGCTTGCAACTTTGCGTTGGTCACTATAATGTTAGAGTCACTACCGAAATGTGAGCCAAGCACCCTCGTGGGTGTGACATGCAGGAGGATTCGTACCATGGGTCGCGCAAAAAGTGCCGCGAGACAGACATCATCGCCAGCACCTGACAGCCTCACAGAGATTGCAGCCGAAGAGAAACGGCACGGACATGCGGGCCACGGGAAGGGGCCGGCGACCGGTCTTCGCGAGCGAAAAAAAGCGCGCCTTCGCCAACAGATCGTCGAGACGGCTCTGCATCTTTTCCGGCAGCGCGGCTACGAAAACACGCGCATTGACGACATCGTGCAGACTCTGGAGATCAGCCAGCCCACTTTTTTCCGCTATTTCCCGAGCAAAGACGCGGTTTTGCGTGAAGTGGGCCGCCGCGCATTTGCGCGCCAGGCCGAAAGCCTGAGAGCTGAACTTTCCACGAAGGCCTCCACTGCACAACGCTTGCGACGATTTTACGAATCTCTTGGAAATGTGACGGAAGTGGGGCGTCCGCTCTGGCAGGCTGTAATTCTCGCGGGCGCGATGGACCCGGTGCGCTCACCAGAGTTGCGCGGATCCGAGGCGGCCACCGTCAGCCTGTTGCGCGAAATCATCGCGGAAGGCCAAAAGAACGGCGAGATCACTCGCGATTTTCCGGTGGTCCATCTTGCGGAATTCATGGAAGGCCTATTCAATACGGTCGTCCGTCAATGGGCCGTTGACCTCACAGGACCTCACAAGCTCACCGAACGAGTGCGAAATGCAGTGGAATTTTTCTTGCGGGGCGCCAAACCGTAGTAGAGATTCATTCCCATCTGTGCCCCGGTCACGCGCGCGCATACGAAATTCGCTGAGGTACATTCAATGAAGGCAGCCGTCCTACGCGATTTCAAAGCGCCTCTGACCATCGAACAGATCCCTCAGCCTAAGCCGGACATCCATGACGTGATTATCGAGGTGGAAGCCTGTGGCGTCTGCCATTCCGATTTGCACGTCGCGGATGGGGATTGGCCTCAGATACATCGCATCACGAAGAAACCGCTGGTCCTTGGCCACGAAATCGCCGGACGTGTGGTTGAAAAAGGCCCCTCAGTGGAACATTTGGAAATCGGCGATCGAGTGGGGATACCGTGGCTGCATTGGACCTGCGGTGAATGCGAGTTCTGCCGTGACGCCAACGAAAACCTCTGCGTCAAACAACAAATTACTGGCGTAACCGTGGATGGAGGGTTCGCGGAATACGTAAAGGTTCCCGCGAGCCACGCCACGAAGATTCCCGACGGGCTTTCTGCAATCGAAGCCGCGCCTCTTTTCTGCGCCGGAGTAACCGTGTACCGCGCGCTGCGGCACGCTAGAATTCAACCAGGTCAGCGTTTGGCGGTGTTTGGCGTGGGCGGACTGGGTCACCTGGCGGTGCAAATCGGCGTCGGACTGGGAGCGATTGTTACTGCTATTGATGTATCCGACGAGAAGCTGGCTCATGCTAAAAGTCTGGGCGCAACCGCGACACTAAATGCCAGCACCGCAAACGTTGCTAAGGAGCTGCGCGCGGCGGGGGGAGCTCACGCCGCAATCGTCACTTCCGCCGCGAAGGCAGCTTATGACACCGCCTTTCGATGTGTCCGGCCGAGCGGTACGCTCCTGGTGGTCGGCTTACCTTCTGAAGCGATCTGCTTTCCGCCCATAGCGATGGCGGCACTGGAGGTACACATTAAAGCGTCCTCCGTCGGAACGCGACAGGATCTGCGCGAAGTGCTGGCAATGGCAGCAGCCGGAAAGATTCGCTGTCAGGTGGGTTCCCGGCCGCTGGAGCAGGCGAATGAAGTGATGGCCGAGCTACGGAACGGGACCGTGCCCGGCCGTATCGTGCTTACTCCCCGCTGAGGCGTATTCCTCTCGAGCTACTCGCTTTTCTAGATTCCTGGCGGTTTCATTCGCGACTGACCCTCCTCCCGGGACCCTCTGGACACAGACATCCGAAATCCTGATGGGGTGCATCCGTTTTCGTATTGACGTTAGGAACTATGATGTGATACCTACGCTCACAATTCCTAATTTAGGGGTCGGGGTGGCTATCGTGTTTCTGGGAGATCACGAAAAGCGGACCGTATCCGAGCTTCTCGCAGGACTCTCTGGGGCGCGATTTTCCGAAGGCCATTGAATCGGTCCAGGGGTGAATCGACTATGGCGAACCGCCGCAAGAATACAACCCATGACTTGTCTCAAACGTTAGTGACTTCGCTCATCGTTTCTCACACGCGAGGTCATGGCGTTCGCCCACAGCAATCTCCGAACAGTCCAATCTCGAAGTTTTCTGAAGACTCAAGAGGAGGAGCCATGCGAGAACTGATCTCACTTACGTGTGCCGTGGTGCTGGCCGCGTGCTTGCTGCTAGCGGGGCGAGTCGCGCACGCCCAAGGAGTGGGCGTCTCGGGGACCGTCAGCGGAACCGTGAGCGATCCGACGGGCGCCGTCATCCCCAAGGGCACGGTGACGGCGCAGGATGCCACCAGGGGTATACGCATCACGGCCTCGATTGACGGTAACGGCGTGTATCGTTTCACGAATCTACCTCCTGGCACTTACGATTTCACGGCGCAGATACAGGGTTTCCAATCGCAGGTGCAAAAGGGCATCGCGATCTCCGTCGGCCAGTCAGCCATTCTCGATTTTCATTTGCAGGTGGCGACAACGAACTCGGTGGTAGAAGTGTCGGCTGCCCCACCTGTGGTGGAGACGGAGCGCGGCAGCCAATCAAATACCATCACCCAGCAATATATTGAGAATCTGCCCATCGACCGCCGCAACTACCTTAACTTTACTTTATTGCTGCCGGGTGTTGCCGATTCCTCGCGCCTTACCGACGACCAGGATTTTCGCGTCAAGCAAACTCCGCAGAGCGGACTCTCCTTCTACGGCAGCAACGGACGCGGAAACAGCGTGACGGTTGACGGCGGCGAGGCCCAGGACGATGCCGGCGGCGTTCGCCCCACCGTAAGTCAGGACGCCGTACAGGAGTTCCAGGTGAACCGCAGCAACTATGCGGCGGACCTGGGCGGCGCGAGCGGCGCGACGGTGAATATCGTGACGAAGTCGGGCACCAACGAGGTGCACGGCAGTATGTACAGCTATTTTCGCAACAGTGGATTGGATGCCCGTGATCCCTTCGCCTTCACTCAGGCGCTTGCACCCGGAGCCATCTTCAATCCCGCTGAACCGGATTCCGTAGGCCAGCCGGTGAAGAACTCTCTGTCACGCTACCAATTCGGGGGCGCGGTCGGTTTCCCGATTCAAAAGGATAAGACCTTCGGCTTCCTGGCATTTGAAGGCTTACGCCAGGACTCGGAGAGTGCGGTTCCGCTTTTGACGGATACGGATATTTTTCGTCCCACGGCCGATCAGAACACCATCATCAACTCGCTGGTCGCGCAAGGAGGCACCATTGTGCCCTGCCTCAATAATCCCAACGGCACAGTGCTCAACCTGCCTGCCAATCAGTGTGCGGGTGCCCTGAATACAGCTTTGACAACAAGCCAGCTAACCGGACTACCCGGCGGACAAAACGCCATCAACACGTACCTCGTGAATCAGATGGAATCCAACGGCGGGCTCTTCAATTACACCACGCGTCAGTACTTGTTCTCCGCGCGCGTGGATCATCGTTTCAATGAAACGGACAACGTTTCTCTCACCTATCGCTATGCCCACGACCTGGAAGAAAATCCGGACGTGCAGTCTCTGACCGGCTTTTCTGCCGGCAGTTCCATCCACAACTATGACAACAACCTGCAGGCTTCCTGGTACCACGTTTTCAGTCCGCGAACCCAGAATGAGCTTCGCGCGCAGTACGATTACGACAGCTTCAACGTAATCCCCAATGAACCCGGACAGGCAGGACTGCAGATCGCCGGCTTCGCGAACAATCTGGGGACCAATATCTTTCTTCCCAATTTCACGATTCTCCGGCGCTACGAGTTCGCGGACAACGTCACGCTGATCCGCGGGAACCACACCATAAAATTCGGGGGCGCGGAGGTTCTGCGCGGCAACCACACCGAATCCCACACGTTTATGCCCGGCCGGTTCGTCTTCGGTCCGCTTCCAGGCTCCCTCCTTAGCCCGCAACTCGCTACAGGTACACCGAGCTAAATTCCATGCAGGGCGCCTCGCTAGGGCTGCCGCAGGTTTATCAACAGGGATTCGGTAACGCAGACTATCCTGCCTATACCCGTCCCTTGACGGCTTTTTATGCGCAGGACTCCTGGAAGATCGCCCCCAATTTCACACTGAACTACGGGCTCCGCTACGAAATCGACTCGCAATATCTCCCACTGAACACTTACTTTGGCGATGTCGCGCCCCGTCTTTCGTTCGCATGGGATCCGTTCAAAGACCACAAGACCGTGGTGCGAGGCGGCTTCGGAATATTCTACGGGCCCATCGATGCCCAGATCCCTCAAGTGGATTTGAGCCTCGGCGTCCTGAACAAGAATCAAAGCACCGTAGAGAACCAGAACAATACTGCGCAGGTTCCCGATCAAGTCCAGAATGCGGTAGGTACTTGTGGAATCGGCGTTACGGCATTGGGTCCTGCGGGCGTCATTATTCCCGGCACCGGTAACAGTCCGTGCAATCGGTACATTTCCATTTCCGTCGATCCGCTCACTCCGACCCCGATTCCATTTCTACAAAACTCGGCGAGTGTGTTCCAGACTCTATTCGCCGCGGGCCTGATTCAGTGCACTACACCGACTCCAGGTAATGCCGCCTGCATTACGCCCCAGTCGCTTGGCCCTGTCTCACAAGGCGGCGTCTTTCCCCAGCCCGTGGTGGGTTCCGGCATATTCGTTCAGAACACTGGCCAGATTGCTCCGTTGACCGTACTTTTCAGCAACCCGCCCAACTATCGGCCTCCTTACTCGGAACAGGCTTCTCTTGGAATTGAGCGGGAAATTACGCCGGGCTTCTCGATTTCCGTCAGCTTTATTTATTCCCACACCCTGCGGCTCCCGGTTCCGATTGATACCAATTTGCTGCCCGCGACGCCGATGAGCACGGTGACCCTGGCGAACGGCAAGCAGGTTTCCTACCGCAATTGGAACCTCAGCGCGGCAACGGACCCGCTCGGCGGCACCGAAGGCCTGCCCTGCGCGCCGAACCCTTTCGCTTGCTTTGTGAATCCACTGATCATTCAGAACAACCAATACACGGCGCAGTCTTCCGGCCTGTATGAGGGTGGAATTCTGGAGGTCAACAAGCGGTTCAGCAACTATTTCTCATTCTTCGGGAATTACACCTACAGTAAAGCCTTTGATACGGGAACTGATTTCAACACCGACTTTGGTCCGCAAGATCCCACGGACTTGAGCCTGGAGCGCGCCCTTTCCGAATTTGATGAACGGAATAAAGTGGTGCTCGCCGGCGTCTTCGATAGCCCTTCGAAGAATACGTTCTTGAAGGGCTTTCAGTTCTCACCAATTTTCCAGTACCACAGCGGGCATCCTTTCAACCTACTGGCGGGCGGCCAGGTCAATGGCAACAATCACATCACCAACGAACGTCCCATTGGATCCCCTCGAGACACCGGTCTCGGTCCAAGCTTCGTTGATTTCGACATGCGCCTCACCTGGCAGCACAATCTGGGCGAGCGGCTCAACCTGCAACTCACCTGCGAAGCCTTCAATCTCGCCAACCACACGAATTACGCCAGTGTGAATAACGAGGTGAGCCCGCTGTTCGGATTCCAGCCGGGTTTCACTACCTTCAACGTGCACGGAAGTTCGAATCTCTCGCCCAGCACGCCATTGGGCTTCACTTCTGATTTTGCGAAACGGGAATTTCAACTGGGCGTGAGAATGACTTTCTGATTCCGAGGGACGGCGCCGCCGGTAGTGTCGGCTGCAGGATGTGTTGGTGCGCAGCCCGCGGCGACTAGTGATAGTGTATAAAATATGATATAAACACGCACTATTTTTAGGGAGAGAAGTTACACTGCTGCTACCATTCGCGACGTGAAGACCTCACAGATATTCGATCTCACCGGCCGCGTCGCCATCATCACCGGCGGTTCCGTGGGCTTGGGCCGCCAAATGGCCGAGGGCCTCGCGGAAATGGGCGCAAGCTTGGTGCTCTGCGCCCGAAAAAAGGAGCGTTGCCTCCGGGCCGCCTCGGAATTGCAAGCGGCCGGCGCTCAAGTACTGGCGCTCGCTTGCGACGTCAGAGATCCTGCGAGCATTCAAGGGGTCTCCGACGCCACACTCGAACGATTTGGACGCATCGACATCTTGATCAACAATGCCGGCACCTCCTGGGGTGCGCCGGTAGAATCGATGACGCTGGAGCAGTGGAATAAAGTGATCGAGACAAATCTTACGGGAACCTTTTTGTTCTCACAGGCCGTCGGGAGAACGATGATTGCTCAGCGCAGCGGAAAAATTATCAATATTGCGTCCGTCGCAGGGCTACGTGGATCTTCTCCGAAGTTTTCCGCCATTGGCTACAGCGCCAGCAAAGGCGGAGTGATCATTTTCACCAAGGATCTCGCCTGCAAATGGGGAATGCACAATATCCAGGTCAATGCGATCGCACCGGGTTGGTTCCCGACGGACATGTCCGAAAAAGTCATCGAGCGAAATAAGGAATCACTCTTGGCCACCATACCCTTGGGGCGATTTGGCGGACCTCAGGATCTGAAGGGCGCCGCTATTTTTCTGGCCTCCGCGGCATCGGATTTTGTGACTGGGCATATCCTGGTCGTTGACGGAGGTCAATCCGCCTGATCCAGGCGAGACACGCGATGAATATTCCACTCACGCCTTTGCGTTTTTTGCGGTACGCGGCGCAACAATATCCTCGCCGCACCGCGGTCGTGTGCAATGACGATCGTTTCACGTACGCGCAACTGGCCGAGCGAGCCAGTCGCCTGGCGGGCGCTCTGCGTCAGGCTGGTATTAAGCCTGGCGAGCGGGTCGCGTTCCTTAGTTGCAATTGTCATCGCTTGCTGGAGGCGTATTACGGAGTATTGGAAGCCGGCGCTGTATTGCTTCCGCTGAACATCCGGCTCACGCCCGGCGAACTGGGCTACATTCTCAATGACGCCGGCGTCACTGCTCTGTTCGTCGAGAAGCAGTTGCTTGGAGTGGCGGAAGCCTTTCGCAATGACATTCCTTCGGTAAAGAAGATCTATCTTCTGAACGGCACTCCCGAAGCAGCTTGGCTCGCGCCCCAAAACTACGAAGAACTCCTCGCTGCAGCCACGCCTCATCGCGCTGACATTGCTTCCATTGACGAAAATGCCGTCGCGGAACTTTTCTATACCAGCGGCACCAGCGCTAATCCCAAAGGTGTAATGCTCACGCACCGGAACATCTATCTGCATGCGGTTCATGTTTGCTTGGGATTACAGATCGAAAGAGGCGCTGTGGAGCTTCACACCATTCCGCTCTTCCACGCTAATGGCTGGGGCGTTGCGCATTTCCTGACCATGCTCGGCGGAACGCACGTGATGATCCAACGTTTCGACCCGAAGGAAGTTTTCCGCCTCATCGAAAAAGAGGGCGTGCATTCCCTCAGCCTCGTTCCCATCATGGCCACGACATTGGTGAATTGTCCGGAGCGCCTCAACTACAATTTGACCACCCTGCGCCGCATTACCATCGGTGGCGCGGCCTCTTCACCCACCCTGATTCGCGAGGTTGAAGAAAAACTCGGTTGCGAATGTTTTTCGGGTTACGGCCTTACGGAAACATCCCCCACACTTTCGGTTTCTAAGATGAAAGCCGGAATGGACTGGCAAGGGGAGCAGCGCTACGCCGGACAAGCGATGGCCGGGTTCGCGATTCCCGGCGTGGAGATGCGCGTCGTAGACGGCAACGATCAGGACGTGCCGCACGATGGGCAATCCATCGGCGAAATCGTCGTGCGCGGTGACGGCGTGATGGAGGGTTACTGGCGTCAGCCGGACGCCTCCGCCGAGGCTCTGCGCGGCGGCTGGTTCCACACCGGAGACATGGCCGCGCTCAACGAAGACGGCTACTTGCTGATTGTGGACCGCAAGAAAGACATCATCGTCAGCGGCGGCGAGAATATTTCCTCTCTCGAACTCGAAAAGGCCATCCTGGCGCATCCCGCGGTGCTTGAGGCCGGAGTGATTCCCGTTCCCGACAGTAAGTGGGGTGAAGTACCCAAGGCGTTGGTCGTGCTGAAACCGAATGCCACGGCCACGGAATCGGAATTGATCGAATTCTGCCGATCGCGCCTGGCGCATTACAAGTGTCCGCGCTCGTTCGAATTTGTGGATAGCCTGCCCAAGACCGGCACCGGAAAAATCCTGAAAAAAGAGCTGCGGAAAAAATATTGGCAGGGACAGGAAACGATTCGTCCGGAATTCGGCGCGCCGAAGCCCAAGGCAACGTCCAGTACATGAGCCGTACGCATTCGCGGATATTTGCCACGTAGTTGTGAAGAATTTAGTGCGCAGTCCGCGCCTGACGATCCCAAGGAGTCTTGTTCATGGATTTGAATTTAACCGCAGAAGAATTAGCTTTTCGCGACGAACTTCGCTCCTGGCTCGCTGCCAATTTCCCCAAGGATTGGGCCGACTGGCGCGAAAAGCCCATCGAGGAATCGTTCCCGTACCTGCGCGCCTGGCAACGAAAGCTTCAGGAAGGCCGCTGGGCAGCAGTTTCCTGGCCCAAGGAATACGAGGGTCGCAGTGCCACGTTGATGCAGCAAGCCATATTTTGGGAAGAAATGGCGCGCGTCGAGGCGCCGCCCATGGCCAACTCCCTGGGTCTGGGACTCATCGGGCCCACCATCATTGCATTCGGCACCGAAACGCAAAAGAAACGCTACATTCCGAAAATTCTGAGCGCCGAAGAAATCTGGTGCCAGGGTTTTTCCGAGCCCAACGCCGGTTCCGACTTGGCAAGCTTGCAAACCGAAGCAGTTCTCAACGGTGATCATTACATCGTCAACGGACAGAAAGTGTGGACCAGCTACGGATGGGTTGGCGACTGGTGCGAGCTCGTGGTGCGCACCGACCCCAACGTGCCGAAACACAAGGGCCTCACCGTGCTGCTCGTGGATATGAAATCTCCGGGCATCGAAGTTCGTCCGCTGCGCCAGATGACTGGCGAATCAGAATTCAACGAGCTGTTCTTTCGCGACGTGCGTGTGCCGGTTGAAAATGTTCTCGGCAAAGTGAACGACGGATGGAACGTGGCAATGAGCACGCTGATGTACGAGCGCGGCTCCTACGGCGCCCGCCTGCACCTCATTTTCAAACGCTACATTACTCGGCTGATCGAACTCGCGCGCAAAATCCAACGCGACGGCCGGCCCGTTGCGCAGGACCCCATCATTCGCCAGAAGCTCGCGCAGTGCAGCGCCGAAATTGAAATTATGCGCTGCAACCAGATGCGCGCCTTCAGCCGCCTCACTGCCACGGGAGTGCCCGGCCCGGAAGGCTCCATCCAGAAAATTTTCTGGAGCGAACTTAATCAGCGCCTCCAGCAGATCGCGCAGGAAATCCTTGGCCCATACGGCCAACTTCTCGCCGGCGACCCGCGCGCGATTGACAATGGCATGTGGTCCTACGCCTACCTGCGCACCCGCGGAAATACCATCGAAGCAGGCACCTCCGAGGTGCAACGCAACATCATCGGACATTTTGTTCTCGGCCTGCCCAGAAGCTACTAAGGGGATACGCCATGCAATTCGGTTTGAGTGAAAGCCAGGAGTTTCTGAAAGACAGCGCGCGGAAGTTTTTCGCTGGTGAATGTCCTAGCGCGGAAGTGCGGCGCTTGATGGAAACCGATACGGCGTACGACGGCTCGCTCTGGTCGAAGCTTACCGACCAGGGCTACACCGGCATCATTTTTCCGGAGGAGTATGGAGGAGTCGGCCTTGGCAAAGTGGAACTGATGCTCCTGATGGAGGAGGCGGGCCGCGCTCTGCTACCGGGCCCTTTTTTTTCTACCGTCGTGCTGGCCGGAGCCGTCTTGGACACGGTATGCTCGCCCGCGCACAAGCAAAAATACCTCGCGCCCATCTGCCGCGGAGAAGCTCGCGCCACCGTCGCTATTCTGGAATCGAATGCGAGCTGGAACCCTCGGGATGTTCAAATGGCGGCCAGCAATGGAAAGCTCACCGGCGAAAAATATTTTGTTACCGACGCCGGGATCGCCGATTTCATCATCGTGGTGGCGCGCAACGGTGTCTTCGTGGTGAATTCCAAGGCGAACGGACTGAAAGTGTCGCCGATGTCCGCCGTGGATCTTACGCGCAAGCTCTATGAAGTCGAATTCAGCAATACTCCGACGGAAGAAATCGGCGCCACTGCGGATCTTGCGCGCGCTTTTGACATCGCGACTGCTGCGCTGGCTGCCGAATTAGTCGGAGGCATGCAGCGCACTCTCGACATCACCGTCGAGTACGCCAAGACTCGGAAACAGTTCGGCAAGCCTATCGGAATGTTCCAGGCCGTGCAGCACCAGTGCGCGGACATGTATTTGGAAACTGAGAGTTCACGCTCCGCCGTGTACTATGCCGGATGGGCGCTCGAGGAGAACTCTCCCGATGCAGCGACGGCGGTCTCTATCGCGAAAATGTATGCCAGCGATGCCGGCCGCACCGTGGGCAATCGCGGAATTCAGATTCACGGTGGCATGGGTTTCACATGGGAAAACGATATTCACCTGTATTACCGCCGAGCTAAGGGATCGGAAACGGCATTCGGCGACGCCACGTTTCATCGCGAGCGCATCGCCTCCATGGTGATCGACTCCGGCAGCGTCTCCGCGAAAAGCGCGTAAATTCATAATCCAAGGAATCCTTCTATGACCGATCTGGTGCAGCTCACAAAAGACAACGGAATCGCCATCATCACCATCAATAATCCCCCAGTCAATGCGCTCAGCCCTGGCGTCCCGGAAGGCATTTCGGAAGCGTTGGATCGGATTGCTCAGGACGACAGCATCAACGCCGCCGTCCTCATCGGTGGCGGAAGAACTTTTGTCGCCGGAGCGGACATTAAAGAATTCGGGAAGATGACCTCCGGTAAGCCGCGCGGAGCGGGCCTGCTTCCCTTGCTCCTGAAAATCGAAGACAGCAACAAGCCGGTGATTGTGGCCATTCACGGAACGGCCTTTGGTGGTGGATTGGAACTGGCGATGGCCGGGCACTATCGCGTTGCCGTTTCTACCGCGCAGGTCGGCCAGCCGGAAGTGAAGCTCGGAATTATCCCCGGCGCAGCGGGCACGCAGCGCTTGCCGAGGCTCGCAGGCGTCGCAAAAGCCGTCGAAATGTGCACCAGCGGCAATCCCATCAAAGCCGAGGAAGCGCTGAAGTTCGGAATTGTTGACCGCATCATCGAAGGCGACCTGCTCGCTGGAGCAATTGCGTTTGCGCGCGAGGTCGCGGCGAAGCCCGCCCCCAAAACGCGTGAGCGCAACGAAAAGCTTGGCAGCGCCGCCGATAACGCGGCGATTTTTTCCGCCGCACGTGAAACAGTCTCGAAGAAACAGCGCGGACTGCTCGCGCCCGTCGCCGCCATCGCTGCCATCGAAGCAGCCACTAAGTTGCCGTTCACGGAAGGCTGTCAGGCCGAACAAAAACTATTTATCGAGCGCCTCTTTTCCGACCAGTCCAAGGCGCTCATCCACGTCTTCTTCAGCGAACGCGAAGTCGGCAAAATTCCCGACGTTCCCAAGGAAACCCCCCTCATTCCGATAAAATCCGCCGCAGTTGTGGGCGCAGGCACTATGGGCGGCGGGATCGCCATGGTCCTCGCCAATGCAGGCATTCCCGTCCTGCTGAAAGATGCGGACCAGGCCGCGCTCGATCGCGGGCTTGCCATCATCCATTCAAACTACGCGAATTCCGTGAAGCGCGGCCGTTTCTCTCAGCAGGATGCCGACGAACGATTCAAGCGCATCACTCCCACGCTCTCTTACGACGATTTCGCAAAAGTTGATTTGGTCATCGAAGCCGTTTTCGAAGGCATGGCGCTGAAGAAAGAAGTCTTCATAGAACTCGACCACGTCTGCAAACCCGGCGCCATTCTCGCCAGCAATACTTCCACGCTAAACATCGACGAGATCGCTTCCGCAACTTCACGACCCGAATACGTCATCGGCACGCACTTCTTCAGCCCCGCGAATGTGATGCGACTGCTGGAAATCGTCCGTGGCAAAGCCACCTCGCGCGAAGTTATCGCCACTTGCATGCAATTCTCCAAGACGCTCGGCAAAGTAGGAGTGTTGGTCGGCAATTGTCGAGGCTTTGTCGGCAATCGAATGTTTGGACCCTACCGTCGCGAGGCCCAGTTCCTCGTGGAAGAGGGCGCGAGTGTGGAAGCCGTGGACAAGGCTCTCTCCGATTTCGGTATGGCCATGGGACCTCTTGCCACGGGCGATCTTGCTGGCCTGGATGTTGGTTGGCGCATTCGCAAGGAATATCGCCATCTGGAAAAACCCGGGATTCGCCAGCCGTTCGTCGAAGATAGCCTTTGCGAACTCGGCCGCTTCGGCCAAAAAACTGGCGCCGGCTGGTACAAATATGATGAACAGCGCCGCGCAATGCAGGATCCCACCGTTGATGAACTGATTCGCAAATGGGTGTCGGAAGCGGCAATCGTGCAGCGTGAAATTTCCGCTCCGGAAATCGTCGATCGTTGCCTCTACGCTCTGGTCAACGAAGGCGCGCGCATTCTGGAGGAAGGCTACGCGCTGCGCGCTTCGGATATCGACATCATCTATATAAATGGCTACGGTTTCCCAGCGTATCGCGGCGGTCCGATGTGGTATGCGGACACGGTCGGCCTGAAACAGGTCTTCGCGCGCATCTCCGACTTTCACCGCCAGCACGGCGAAATCTGGCAGCCGGCCCCGCTGCTCGCGCGGCTCGCAGAACAAGGCAAGACCTTTTCCCAATTCGGCAAGGAAGAAGGCGCCGCTGTGTAGCTTGCGCTAAAAAACTGGGTTGTCGTTCCGAGCGGAGCAAGGGATCTTCTTTTTCGCATCATCGCCGCCGCAACGATCCCGTGATGCTAGCGTCTGGACCTGCACAATATTCAACGCCACAATATCGCGGGTGACCCAATCGTGAAGAAACAACCAACCTGACATGGGAATCCTCTATCTCGTCCGCCACGCGCAAGCATCCTTCCTCCAGCCCCAGTACGACAAATTGTCCTCGCTCGGAGAAACGCAATCACGCCTTCTCGGCGAACACTGGGCGCAACGCGAAATTATTTTCGACCGCGTCGCCGTCGGCCCGTGCGCTCGCCACAAAGACACCGTAAATTTCGTAAGCGCCGCCTATCGCCAAGCTGGACTGAATTTCCCCGAGCCTGAGACGCTTTCAGAATTCGACGAATATCATGCGGAAGAAGTGCTTCGCGGCACTCTCCCCGCATTGTTGGATAAAGACCACAAGATCCGCGAGCTCCACGCCGCGTTCCAGTCCGCTGCCAGCAACACCGAGCAACGCGTAACTTTTCAAAAGCTATTCGCGGCCGTCATCCTCGATTGGGTCCGTGGTGCGATCCGTGCAGAAGGCGTGGAAACCTGGCCGGAATTCTGCGCCAGGGTGAATTCCGGTCTCGTAAAGTTTCTCGCCGCCGGAGCACGCGGTGAACGCGTCGCGATTTTCACTTCCGGCGGTCCCATCGCGGTGGCCACGCAACGCGCTTTGCAACTCTCTCCGGAAAGCACCTTGCAAATGACGTGGATGTCGCGCAATTCATCGTGGAGTGAATTTCTTTACAGCGCCGGGCGCTTCACGCTCAGCAGTTTCAATATCCATGGGCACATTGCCGATCCCGCAATGCTTACGTACCGCTAGGGAGCTTCTCCGATGAGCGACTTCCTCGACCATCCAGCCGCCATTCGATCGGGCGAAGAACTCCCCTTAGCCACGCTTGATCCCTATCTGCGCAAACGCTTTCCAGGCGAAACAGGCGCCCTCGAAGTTCGCCAATTTCCAAGCGGCCATTCCAATCTCACGTATTCGCTGAAACTCGGCGGCAGGGAATTAGTTCTCAGGCGGCCGCCCTTCGGCAGCAAAGTGAAATCCGCGCACGATATGAGCCGCGAATTTCGCGTCCTCTCCAAGCTCCATTCCGTTTACTCCCCCGCTCCCGAAGTACGTTTATATTGCGACGACAGTTCCATCATCGGCGCGCCGTTTTACGTGATGGAGCCGATACACGGAATTATTCTTCGTAGAGCGCTCCCCGCCGGCTTCGATTTTCCTGCGGCCAAAGCGCGGCGGCTCAGCGAATCCTTTATAGACAACCTAATACGCCTTCATCGGGTCGATTACGCGGACGCAGGTTTATCTGATCTAGGAAAACCGGAAGGATATCTGGAGCGCCAAGTGCGCGGCTGGACTGAACGCTATTACGGCTCGAAGACTCACGACTATTCTGAAGTAGAGAAACTTTCCGCATGGATGCAGCGGCGCATGCCGGCCACCCGCACGGTTTCGCTGATCCATAACGACTACAAGTACGACAACGTGGTGCTCGATTCCAACGACGTCACCAGAATCGTGGGCGTGCTCGACTGGGAGATGTGCACCATCGGCGACGCACTCAGCGATCTCGGCACGGCCTTGGCGTATTGGGTGGACAAGACAGATCCGCCGGAAGTGCAGCAAAATCGTTGGGGGCCGACAACCGAACCCGGCAGCTTTACACGCGCGGAAATCGTGCACTACTACTCTCAAAAGACGGGATGTGACGCTTCCCACATCGCTTTCTACCTTACTTTTGCCCGCTTCAAACTGGCCGTCATCGTGCAGCAAATCTATTTTCGCTATCACCAAGGTCTGACGAAAGACGTACGCTTCGCAACCATGCCGGAAAGGATCCAAATGCTCTTGCGTGCGGCCTTGCACAGCGCACAGACCGGGAAAATCTAGGGCGGATGTAAGACTGCGGACCGCCTTTACAAACAGGCGGTGAAGTCCCAATTCCTCACGAGTAGTAGCGGACGATCCACTCCGCAACGCATGCTGGCTTCTCGGAGTTTTCGATTTCCACCGTCACGGCAAAAGCCGCTTCCACCGCGTCTGGAAGTTCCTTCACGGCGAGCAGCCCGACACGTGCGCGAATCTTGGAATCCGCCCGCACAGCGGAAGGAAATCGCACGCGATTCAATCCGTAATTCACTGCAAGCCGCACGCCGCTCTGGATCGCCATCACGTCCTTCACTAGATGGCTGATCAAAGAGAGCGTAAGAAACCCGTGCGCGATTGTGGCGCCATAAGGCGATTCCTTCCCCGCCCGCGCGCGGTCCAGATGAATCCATTGGCGGTCTTCCGTGGCTTCGGCGAACTGTTCGATGCGCTCGGGCGTGACCTGAAACCACTCGGAGACGCCAATCTCGCGGCCAACAAATTCCTTCAACGACTCCGGCGTTTTGGCAACGAATGGCGCCATCAATTTTGTCCAGGCCGGGATGTGTGTCTGGCTCGCGCGATCGCCGTCACAATCATCTAGCGCGACCCTGCTGCTCCGTCCGGATTATTGCTCTTCGCCAGCTCCCACTTCGCAATCGATTCGATATGCACCTCATCCGGCCCGTCCGCCAATCGTAAAGTTCGAACCATCGCCCACGCGCTCGCGAGAAAAGTATCCTGCGACACTCCGGCGGCGCCATGCGCTTGAATCGCGCGATCCAGCACGCGCAACACGACGTTCGGCGCTATAACTTTGATCATCGCAATTTCAGCGCGCGCCGCCTTGTTGCCCACCGTGTCCATCATATGCGCCGCCTTCAGCGTCAGCAGGCGCGCTTGTTCGATCTCCATGCGAGACTCCGCTATGCCCGCACGAATCGTTCCCTGTTCGGCCAACGGTTTCCCGAAGGCCACTCTCCCCTGCACACGTTTGCACATGGTTTCCAGCGCACGCTCTGCCACGCCGATACAACGCATGCAGTGATGAATCCGTCCTGGGCCCAGGCGCCCTTGAGCAATCTCAAATCCGCGGCCTTCGCCGAGCAACATGTTCGCGGCAGGAACGCGCACATTGTCAAAATGAATTTCGGCGTGCCCGTGCGGAGCGTGGTCGTAGCCGAACACCGTTAAGAGACGGATGATTTTCACTCCCGGTGTATCCAGCGGCACCAGAATCATGGATTGCTGCTTGTGCGGTGCGGCCGCGGGATCACTCTGCCCCATGAAGATCGCGATCTTGCAGCGCGGATCGCCGGCTCCGGAGGACCACCATTTCCGCCCGCTAATTACGTACTCCTCGCCGCGCCTTGTGATGCTCGCTGAGATGTTGGTGGCGTCTGAAGATGCCACGTCGGGTTCGGTCATCGCGAAACAGGACCGAATTTCCCCGGCTAGCAGTAGCTTCAGCCATTTCTCCTTCTGCTCTGCCGTCCCGTAGCGCGACAACACTTCCATATTGCCTGTATCCGGCGCCGAACAATTGAATACCTCCGGCGCCATGTGGCTGCGCCCCATGATTTCGCACAGCGGAGCGTACTCCAAGTTTGTCAGGCCCGCGCCGTTCGGATCCTGCGGCAGAAACAAATTCCACAAACCCTCTCCGCGCGCTTTCGCCTTCAGTTCTTCCACGATCCGCGCCGGTTTCCACCGTTCGCGCGCTACCTCTTCTTCAAACCGCTTTTCATTCGGGTAGACGTGCGCATCCATAAAGCTCTGCAACCGCTGTTGCAGTTCCATCGTCTTCGCGCTCGGCTCGAAGTTCATGGTTCGCTGCTATTTCCCAGTGAAAACCGGGGCGCGCTTTTCCACGAAGTGCGCCACGCCTTCTTTGAAGTCTTCGCACTGCAGGCTCGCCAGCATTTCCCGCTCGGCAATTTCGAACGATTCGCCCAACGACTGGAACATCGCGTCATACACTTGCCGTTTGATCACGCGCAACGATCGCGGGCTCACATTCGACGCCACGTCCGCGGCGTACTCCCGCACTTTCGCCTGAAGCGATTCTTGCGGATACACTTGATTCGCTAGACCCATTCGAAACGCCTCGGCACCGTCAATCATTCGCGCGGAAAAAAGCAAATCCAGCGCGTTGGCATGTCCCACCAGGCGCGGCAACATCCACGCCATGCCATACTCGGCGATCAGACCTCGCCGTGCAAACGCGGTGCTGAAGCGCGCCGCATCCGAAGCAAACCGTAAATCGCAATACAAAGCAATCACCAGTCCCAAGCCCACAGCCGGGCCGTTGACGGCCGCAATGACCGGCTTGCTCAGCGCCGGGAAGTACGAATATTTCTTCTGAAAATCCACGCGCGCGCCTTCGCTCGCGCCTCCCGCAGCTTGCACCGCTTGGGCGCGTTGCGCCGCGTCGAGTCCCTTCGTTGCCACCGTGCTCAAAAGCGACATGTCCGCACCCGCGCAGAATCCGCGTCCAGCTCCGGTCAAAATGATCACGCGAACGTTTTCGTCGCTCTCCGCCGCGGCCATCGCGGCGCGCACTTCCTGTTCCATCACGGCGGTCCAGGCATTCAGCTTATCCGGCCGGTTCAGCGTAATCGTCGCGATCCGGTCGGCTACGTGATACTGCGTTTCTTGGTTTGGCATGATGAGCCGGATTATATACAATGACGCCGGAGTTAGTAACGTTCATCTGTGAGCGACTATCTGATTCCATGATCCGCTCACAGGCCGGACTGACGGCTGCCATCTCTAGCGACCCGAGGCTCCATGCCCCTTATTCAAAATCAAGACGCCAAAATATACTGGGATGAACAAGGCTCGGGCGATCCGCTGCTCCTCATCATGGGCCTCAGCTATCCCTCCTACATGTGGCACCGCACACGCCCCGAACTTGCGCAGAGCTATCGCACTATAGCTTTCGACAATCGCGGTGTTGGACAGAGCGATGTGCCTCCCGGTGTTTATTCCATCGCGTTGATGGCCTCCGATGCTGCCGCGGTGCTGGACGCTGCAGGCGTGCAGAGCGCGCACGTATTCGGTGTTTCGATGGGCGGCATGATCGCGCAGGAATTCGCCCTGCAATACCCGAAGCGTGTGCGCTCGCTGATTCTGGGCTGCACCGCCTCGGGCGGTCCGCATGCCGTACAGGCCGCACCGGAAGTGCTGGCAACGTTAATGCGACAGGGTATGACTCCGGAAGAAGCCAAAGAGGCCATCATCCCGTTCATCTATGATGCTGGCACACCGCGCGCGCGAATCGACGAAGATATGGCCATCCGCATGAAGTGGTACCCCACTCCGCAGGGATACATGAGTCAACTCCAAGGGATCATCGGCTGGGAAGCTTACAGCCGCATCGCGCAAATCACGGCCCCGACACTGGTAATTCACGGCGAGACGGACCAGCTCGTTCCAGTTGCGAATGGCCGCCTGATCTCCGACCGTATTCCTGGAGCGAAGCTCGTGCTGATTCCTCGCGCGAGTCATATTTTCGAAACCGATCAGCCGGGCGTCGCGAATCGCGCAATTCTGGAATTTTTAGCTTCTGAGCGTGGCCGTGCGCAAGGCTCCGCGACTTAGAGCTTCGGGCCAGACGTTGAACCAGAATCGGCATTCCACGAAACTGTATTAACGGGCGTATCCTTGCTCGCGCGAAGGAAATTATGACGGGCGTTATGAGACTCAAGAACCGGACGGCGGTGGTCACCGGCGCCGCAAGCGGCATCGGCCGCGGGATCGCCCTGTCGCTCGCGCGCCGCGGCTGCAATCTCGCACTCGCGGACGTGAACGACGCGGGAATTTCCGAGACGGCGCGCATGGCGCAATCAGCGCAAACAGAGCCGCCGGATTCCCTGCGCATCACGCAGCATCATCTTGACGTTGCAGACCGTCGCGCGGTGGCGGCGTTTCCGGAAGCGGTGGTGGCCGCGCACCCCGGCGTGGACATTCTCGTTAACAACGCCGGCGTCGCGGTCGGCGGCACGTTTGAGGCTACCAGTGAGGAAGATTTCGAGTGGCTATTCGAGATCAATTTCTGGGGCGTAGTTCGCATGACGCGAGCGTTTCTGCCCCTGCTGCGAAAAAGCGATGACGCGCGCTTGGTGAATCTTTCGAGTTTATACGGACTGATCGCGCCCCCCGGGCAAACCGCCTATTCGGCGAGCAAGTACGCCGTGCGCGGATTTTCGAATTCACTGCGGCACGAACTCGCGGGATCGAACGTCGGAGTCACCGTCGTTCACCCGGGCGGAGTCGCGACTTCCATTGCAGACAGCGCACGGGTACCCAAGGATATGCCTCCGGAAGAAGTGGCGCGACGCAGAGCCATCGCAAAAAAAGCGTTGCGGCTGCCGCCCCAAACGGCCGGCGAAATTATTGTGAAGGGGATTGAACGGCGCTCGCCGCGTGTGCTGGTTGGCAACGACGCAAAGTTGCTCGCGTTCGTCGAACGCCTGGCGCCCGCCTCGTATTGGAAATTCCTAAGCCGGATGATTCCCAAGCCCTGATGGCTGACGATGCTCTACGAGAGCTGACAAGTTTTACTCGAACTGCAGCACCACAATTTCGGGATTCGATCCGAGGCGCAGCGGTGGGCCCCAGGTTCCTGCGCCGCTCGATGTGAAAACCTGCATCCTCCCGATTCGGCTAAGGCCATATACAAATTGCCGGTAAACCCGACGCGCCATCCAACTCCAAGGTACGAACTGCCCAAGGTGGGTATGCCCGGACAGCTGCAGGGAAACGCCGGCGGCTTCGGCAACCTCTGGATGGTCGGGCGCATGCGTCAACAGAATGCTGGCGCGATCGTGATCCAGCCGGATCCCGCGTAGCACCGACGCGAAGTGGGCGCCGTGCGTCGCGTTTAGATATGACACGCCGGCAATCTGCAAACCGTCTGCTTCCACCTTTTCATTGCTGAGGACGCGGACCCCCGCCGCTGTAATCGCATCGAGATATTTGCGGTCGTCGCGAAATTGCTCATGATTTCCTGCGACGAAGTACACACCGTGTGGCGCCGCAAGCGCTCTTAGCGGTTCTGCTGCTCGCCGTGCGTCGATGGCCGTTCCGTCGTACAAATCTCCAGCGATGAAAATCGCATCCGGCGCTTCCTTCAAGATTTTCGCCACCATGCGCCGCAAGAAATTGCCGTTGCGAACATGTCCAAGGTGGACGTCACTGATCAGCGCAGCTGTTCTGCCGCGCCATGAAGCCGGCAGGTTCGCGAGCCGCACCGTCGTTCGCGTGATTCGCGTCCAGCTGGCGTTGAAGACGCCATAGAGTCCTGCGACTAGAGCAGCAGCGAAGAGTAATTCCACAATTCGATGAAAGTTCACGTCCTGCCCCGCCAATCGCGCAACCCCGAAAATAAGCCACGAGAAAACCGCGGCGAAGAAGAGGAAGGTCAGCATGCCCATCCAAACCGCGGCTGCCCGGTAAAACGCGCGCAACGGAGCGTTTGTATAGCGATATGCCAGCAGCGAGGCGGCGACGAAGCTCACTGACAAAACGCCTAGACCCAGTTTGATCCAGAGCGCCCCGGGCGTATCGCCGCCTGCGGGCGAAAATGTCCACGTCTTATAAAGAAACAGATGTATCAGGACGAGAAGAGACTGAATCACTGCAATGAATCTAATCAATCGTGTTCGTGTCATTCGATTCCTTAATCCTCGATTCGGATTGGGCTCAGTTTCTTGTGGCTATATCGTCCTGGCGACCTGTGGCTCTTCTCGTCGCTGCTTGGCGAGATTAGCGAGAAGTTCGTAGGAGCGCAGCCGGTCCTCAAAGTTGTAGGTATTCGAGACGACGATCAACTCATCCGCTTGTGTTTGCTCGAGAAACGCATTCAGCCGCTCGGCAACTTGTGCGGGTGCGCCGAAAATCGCTGCTCCGAATTTTGCGGCCACGATCTGACGCTCTTCTGCCGTCCACTCCAGGCTCCTTACGGGCGGCGGCAGCGGCCCGGGAACACCGCGGATCAAGTTCAGAAACATCTGGATTGGCGTCGTAGCTAGAAACTGAGCCTGCTCGTCCGAGTCTGCCACCAAAATCGGGATTCCCACCATCACGTAGGGCCGGTCAAGAACGGTGGAAGGACGAAAGGACGAACGATAAATGTGCAGCGCGGGCATCAGAGGTCCCGGTTGAAAATGAGCGGCGAACGCGAACGGCAAGCCAAGTTTTCCGGCCAGTCGCGCGCTAAAGTCACTCGAACCAAGTAGCCATATGGGCACGTTCGTGCCTTCCCCTGGATAGGCATGCACGCGCTGCGAAGGTTGCGGCTCACCAAGATAGTGACGCAACTCTTCGAGAAGCGCTGGGAAATCCTCGCCCGTGCCGTACGCCGAACCGCGAAGAGCGCGCGCCGCTTCCGAATCGCCTCCGGGGGCGCGACCGAGGCCCAAGTCAATCCGGCCGGGAAAGAGCGATTCGAGCGTGCCGAATTGTTCTGCAATCGCAAGCGGCGCATGATTCGGCAACATGATGCCGCCAGAACCCACGCGGATCGTCGAGGTTGCATTTGCAATGTAACTGATCAAGACCGAGGTCGCGGAGCATGCGACGCCGCCAATATTGTGATGTTCCGCCAGCCAGAAGCGCTTGTAGCCCAAGGACACTGCGCGCTGGGCAAGTGCGCGAGCGTTGTGGAAGGCTTCTTCGGCCGTCCCTCCCTGTCGTAAGTGCGCCAAGTCCAGAATGGAGAGCGGAGTATCGGTGAGACGCGAACGATCTGGCATGGATTCCTCGATTCCCGCTTGCAATGGATACGGGCATCAAACGGCTATGTACATTGGATGCTCGAATTCTCTTACCGATGCGGCCGAAGGGTCCGTGCAGGGAAGCGTTGCTCGCTGCTTGCGAGGGGATAGGCGCTGCTGGAAGGTATTACCGCATGCTAAGTTTTCGGCGACCGCGCCAAACGAGGCCGAGGCTGGCGCAGACTTGCGAATTTCTGATTCAGCCTCGGTTGCACGCTAGCGCCGCAGAGGGCGCGCGGACGAGGCGGCGTCGCGAGCAGTGTGCGGAGTCCGCGCGCTACCTTTCTGCGAGCCCGTGAGACTCGGGACTTCAATGCAGTTACGCGAATACCCAAAGCTCGTGCGGCTTCCGTCGTTGAAAATTCTTCAATATTGCGTAACCGAAATGCTGCCTGAACTCGAGGGGGAAGCTCGCGGATTTGGTTTTCGATGAGGGCATTCAATTCGCTCGCGACGTAAATCTCCTCAGGATTCGGCGACTCGCCGACTGTTGCGTCGAAGAGCGATTCTGATTGATTGTCTAGAATATCGTTCAAAGAAGCTTCCACACGGTAGCTCTTCCTTCGGCGGAGCATCAGCGCTGAATTGATTGCGATTCGGGTGAGCCAAGTGGGAAAGGCAGAGCGCCCTTCAAACGAGTCAAGATTCGCGTAAGCCCTGCACCAACTCTCTTGAACTGCATCTTCCGCATCTTCTCTATTTCGCAAGACCGCAAAAACTGTCCGATACAGCCTGGGCGTGTGCGTTTTGAAAAGTCGCTCCTGCGCTTCTGGATTTCCCACGGCAGCTTGGCGGATGAGCTCCCAATCATCGCGCATAACCCGCGAAGTGAACTTCACATCAGAGGAATGTATCTTTCGTGCCCGCGAATCCGGTCTGCCTGATTCAGGGTTACGGATTTTCGCAGGAAACAGCTCTCCAATTGTCGCCGATGCCGTCCCAAGTGAACTTTCCAACGCACCCATGGCTGCTTCTCCCTTTCTTTGACTGCTTCGACTGATGACAATGCACTTTCGGTGCCGACCCGCTTTTTACTCTGGTCGGTTCGAAAGTAGTCGAGAGCAACGACTTAGAGGAGATCGGCAGGGTGCGCTTGAGTGGTGATCCCGGCCCCATGATGCCGGCCCGACAACATCCGTCAACCGAGTGACACTGCATGCCGCAAACTGAAATCTCAGTCGCATCCCATCATCACGACTTTTTGCGAATCGGAGCATGAATCAACGCTCCGGGCGATACCCAACTTCTTCATCCGGAAATACAGGGTCGAGCGGTTCAATCCCAAGCGAGCTGCGGCGCCGCTGGGGCCGGAGAGCACCCACCTGGTCTCTTTCAGCGTCTTCAGGATATGGTTGCGCTCGACCTCTTCCAGAGTTTGATGCCGGTCTATCTGCTGACCGGGCATGACTCGCGATTTCAAGTCCTTCGGCGAAAGCCGCAGCAAAGGACCCGGGCTTAAGATCACCGCGCGTTCGATTACGTTTTCCAACTCCCGGATATTGCCCGGCCACCGGTACTGCATCAGAGCGTCCACTGTTGCTGACGGAATCGTATCAAT
The DNA here is from genome assembly GCA_963748395.1 of uncultured Acidobacteriota bacterium. Classification (GTDB taxonomy): domain Bacteria; phylum Acidobacteriota; class Terriglobia; order Acidiferrales; family UBA7541; genus Palsa-295. The sequence goes on from CAVVIP010000005.1 coordinate 527,243, forward strand.
CGTCTTGCGCATTCGTCGCGTGGCTTGTTCCACAAAATGCTGCACTAACAGCGGAATATCGTCCGGACGTTCGCGCAAGGGAGGGACATGGATGGGAAAAACATTCACTCGATAGTAGAGGTCACTGCGAAATTGCTTCTCGAGGATCATTCCCTCCAAGTCACGATGAGTCGCGGCCACGATGCGCACGTCCACTTTCTGTGTCCGATTGCTTCCCAGGCGCTCAAATTCCCGCTCCTGTAAGACACGAAGAAGCTTCGGCTGCAGCTCCAGAGGGATGTCGCCAATTTCATCGAGGAAAAGCGAACCTTGATGTGCAAGCTCGAGCCGGCCAATCTTTTGTGCGATCGCGCCGGTGAACGATCCTCGCTCATGGCCAAACAGCTCGCTTTCGAGCAGCCCCGTAGGGATGGCGGCGCAGTTGAGTTTGACGAATGGCCGATCCCTGCGAGGGCTGTGACAGTGAATGGCGCGCGCGATGAGCTCTTTGCCCGTGCCGGTCTCACCCAACAACAGCACAGTCGAATCTCCCGATGCCACGGTTTCGACCGTCTGCAGGACGCGGCGAAGGCCTGAACTCTTTCCAATGATCCCTTCGAAACCGGCCTCCTGGTTCACTGGCTCGTCGATTCCGTCGATACTAAGCGTCATCTCCGGATCGCTCTTAGGCGTCAGTTCCTCGTACTGCAGAGGATAGGTGAGACTATTTAAGCTCATTGCGTTGCTCCCCTTTTTTGCAGATTATCGGTGCGAGCGCCCGGTTTTTTCCGCTTCGGCCGCCCGCTTTCTTGCCCAATCCATTTACGAACGTAAGGAGGACAATTCTCTAGCCCGATACTGCCCACTTCGCAATCAGCCAGAAACTTGATTGCATCGCGGTCCACGAGTGTTACGTCTCTTAGGTCCAAGGCGATGCGGCTGTCGGCCCCTTCCAACTCAAGCAGCCTGCGCAATTCGTCAATATCCTCTGCCTCGATTCGACCGCTCAAAGTGAAAGTAACTCCCCCATTCGTCTTTCTCTGGATCTTCAGCATTCCGCGCCCCTTCCAAGGTGCATGCTTTCATGATTAGCATTTGGTGGCCCGATGCTAAGCGGGTGATCATCCAGAACTTAACTGGGCCTTGACTGGCGAAGTTTCGCCAATTGTCGAAATTCCGCGCAACATTTGTTTGGAAACGCCTGGCGATTGGGACACCGGCAGCGGCGCTGTGTGCTGCAGGCACCGGGCTTGAATATGGAGTCGCTTCGCGCTCCAACAAGTGTTGCCTAATGTTCCTGCGCTCACCAATTTCCCCCGTCATTTCGTCGCCGGCCGTGGTAAGTTCTGCGGTCCGCTCCAAAACCAGTTGATCGAGTTAACTGGCAAGGCGCTTGCTTGACGCACCTCGCTGGTATCTCGGGACGTATTCTCAGGGTGCCATTTTGGGAAGTCCTTCAGGAAACTCTGAAAAAAGATGAAAAACTCTGAATCCCGCGATAAGCCGATCCCTATCAGCACCGTGTACTGCTTCGGGCAGTTTGTACTAGATGCAGGTAGGCGCACGCTATGTCGCGCGGGGTCGGCTGTTTCTCTCACCCCTAGAGCTTTCGACGTGCTGCTCTTTCTGGCTCAAAACCCCAACCGGCTGGTCACCAAGGAGGAATTGCTAGAAGCTGTGTGGGGCGACACCTTCGTAGAAGAAGGGAATCTGACGCAATACATCTCGCATTTACGAAAGGCCCTTGAGGACAACTCCGAAGACACCCGGTTGATTGTCACCATTGCTCGAAAGGGATACCAGTTCACCGCGCGTGTGACTGTCGCCAATGCAGCAGACTCCGCGAAGGATGCAATGCTTCGGGGTACTGGGAGCGTAACTTCAAAAACCGATGCGCGACCCGCCGAGTTCCCTGCCAGTGAGAAAGTTACCGAATCACCGTCACCTCGTCTCCGCTCGCGCAAATGGTTCGGGGCGGCCGCGCTGTTGGCCGTTATCGCTGCGGCCGGCTGGTGGTACTGGAGTTACAGCCGCCGAGTGATGCTTTCCTCCACAGACACCATTGTCCTAGCCGATGTCGAAAACGAGACTGGCGATCCGGTGTTTGACGACGCATTAGACTCAGCTTTACGGTACGGAATGGGACAGACGCCCTATCTAAACATTCTGGGCATCGATAAAGTCTCCGGCACCCTGGCGCAACTCAAGCTCCTACCGACTACAAAGCTGACGCCCGAGGTCGCCCGCCAGGTCTGCGGTAAGACCAACAGCAAGCTCGTGATCTCCCAGTCGATCGGCGATGCGGGCAATGCCTACCAATTACAGATGAGCGCCCTCGACTGCGGGACCGGAGCAACCTTGGCCAACGAGCGGACAGAGATCGCCAAGCGGAATGAGGTCGTACACGCGTTGGGAGTTACAGCGGCACGCCTTCGCGCGAAGCTGGGAGAGCCCGCAGATTCGTTGGCGCGCTTCAATCAGCCGCTGGAAAAGGCGCTCAGTCCTTCGCTCGAGGCTTTGCAAGCCGCCGCTCAAGGGCTCAAACTCTCCCTCACTGGCGACGCTGAAGGAGGTCTCAAACTCTTTCAGCGAGCTGTCGAACTGGATCCAAACTTTGCCATAGCGTACGGGCGCCTGGGTGCCGCCTACCTTATCCTTGGCAACACTCGGTTGTCAGAGGCCTCGTACACGCGTGCTTACCAACTCCGCGACCGATTGACCGAAAAAGACCGGTTGGGCGCCGAAATCACCTATTACAGTAATGTGATTGGCGACTGGGAGAAGGAATACTCTTCCGTGCTTCATTTCTTAGAGATATTTCCTCGGGATGTGTTCGGCCATGCCAACCTCAGAGAGGCGTTTGTCCATCTCGGCCAGCCCGACCGCGCCGCTGACGAAGCGGCCGAGGTCGCACGGTTGCGGCCGAGCTCCTATTATTTCGGTAGCGCGATACAGTCCATCAGGTTCGCCAGCAGATTCAACGAGGCGAAGTCATGGCTCGCCAAAGCGGACGCCCTAAAACTCGACAGCTCACTAATCCGTCGTGAGAGATTAATTGTGGCATTTGCTACAGGCGATTGGGACAACGTCGAAAAGATCCTCAAGGAGGAGGAGCAAGGCAAATATCAAGAAGACTTCCTGGATGAACACGCCTTGATCGAGATTCAGCAGGGTCACTTTCGGTCCGCCGAGCGTCTGCGGCAGCAAGCTTCGGGCGGAACCTCGAAGGCTAGCAATGCGGACTGGGTGGTGATCCTCTCAGCTTTGGAGGATGCCGAAGTCGGAAAGGACGCGGGAGCTCGAGGGTATGAAAGCAAGGCAGCTGGAAGCCCGCTCGATCGCAATGACAAGATCGCCCTGGCGCTCGCGCTCGCGCGCTCAGGACGAACAGCGGAAGCGGGCAGTCTCGCAGACCAGGTCAGCGCGATAAGGCCTGAGGACACGCTCGTGCAGCGTTACTTCGTTCCAACGATCCGGGCCGCGATCAAGCTGCGGCAAAACGATCCAGCAGCAGCCATCGATCTGCTCCGCGGCTCCGCCAAGTACGATCTGGCGTTTACGGGATCTGTCTATTTGTACCCCGCCTACATCCGTGGATTGGCGTATCTGGAGCTCGGCGATGGCCAATCGGCCGCGGCTCAGTTCCAAAAGATGATCGACAATCCCGGTTTCAGCGTGAGACATGTCACGGGACCCTTGGCCTGGCTCCAGCTTGGCCGCGCGCAAAAAATGATGGGCGATAAGGCCGCTGCTCGGAAGTCGTACGAGACTTTCCTGGAGTTGTGGAAGAAAGCCGATTCCGACATTCCCATCTACCAGCAAGCCAAAGCCGAGTACGCCAAGCTCCGAAATTGAATCGCAGAAACTCAGTGTAGTCGGACGGCGCATCACGGGAGACGCAGGCCGTCAAGTTCCCGGGATAGGCCTGAAACCGTTTTTGTCGATTTTAAGCGAGCGAATCTTCGATTCCAGCGTGGACCTTGGTATCCCCAGCTTGGCGGCAGCGCCCGTCGGCCCCGACACTCGCCCGCGAGCATCTTTCAGTGCGGCTTCGATCATGTTCTTTTCTTGCACGAGGAGTTTTCGAGGGAGTTCAACTTGCTGTTTCGACTCCGGTGTCGGAGGCGGCTGCTGCGGCAACCAATTTTCGTCAATCGAGAAAATATCCGATTCGCAAAGTATGATCGAACGCTCGATGACGTTCTGCAGTTCGCGAATGTTTCCCGGCCAAGGATAGGACTGAAACAATTCCAGGGTCTTTTTGTTAACGCGTTTTATGTTCTTGCCAGCTTTGCGCGCGTAGCGGTCAATGAAGTATTCCACCAGCAGAGGAATGTCCACGCGTCTTTCACGAAGAGAAGGTATCTCCATTGGGAACACATTCAGGCGGTAAAACAGATCACTGCGGAAAGAACCAGAGCTGATTGCAGCCTGCAAGTCGCGGTTGGTGGCTGCGATTACCCGAACGTCAGCGTGTATCGGCCGTGTCCCGCCGACACGTTCAAACTCATGCTCCTGCAGAACGCGCAGGAGAGCGATCTGAGTCTCGGCGGGAAGATCTCCGACTTCGTCGAGGAAGATTGTGCCGCCATTCGCTAATTCAAACCTGCCCAAGCGCTGCTGAGTGGCGCCTGTGAAGGCGCCCTTCTCATGACCGAATAACTCCGAGGCAATCAGGTCACGCGGGATTGCCGCGCAGTTCACGCTAACGAATGCGCGCGACTTGCGATCAGAACGCCGGTGGATGGCGCGTGCAACAAGCTCTTTGCCTGTTCCTGTTTCGCCAGTTATGAGGACCGTAGAATCGCTTGGCGCGACTTTGGAGATGCGCGAGAGAACACTCTTCAAAGCGGGAGATGTTCCAACGATCTCTTCGAACATGGAGGCTTTGTCTATTTCTTCTCGCAGAGCAACGTTTTCGCGACGAAGCCTGTCTTCGGACTGCTTGCGATCCTCTATGTCCGTGCCACTCACATACCAGCGCGTAATCTGCCCCTCGTCGTCGTGCAACGGGTTGTAGCGGGCCAGGAACCAGCGATAACTTCCATCATGTTTGCGCAGTCGCAACTCCAATTGGTCTGCAGCACCACTTGATAAAGCACGATTTGTATAGCTCTTGAACCGATCCGCATCGTCAGGGTGCGCAGAAGCCCCAAATCTCTTCTGTCGCCATTCGTCCAGACTGACGCCGAGGTAATTGAGCGCGGTGCGGTTTGCGTAGAGGCGTTCGAGGTTAGGCCCATATACCGCAATAAGTTGAGGCGCCAGGTCAACTATCTGTCGGAGCTCTGCTTCTTGCGCCCGGATCTTTTCGTCTGCGTGCCGTTGCTCGCTGATATCGGTCACCGCCCCGACGAATTCCAGGTTGCCCGACGCATCCGGAAATGCCTGGGCAAGCGCGTGCACATGCTTGATTGCTCCGCTTGGCAGAAGCAGACGGTACTCATGTTCGAAATCCGTCCCGGTCTTGGATGCGTGCTCAATCACCTGTTGCACAAGCGCCCTATCCTGCGGATGAGTGCGCTGCAGCACCAGGCTAATCGTTGGTTTCTCGGCAGGGTCGTGCTCGAAAATCCTGTATGTTTCCTCTGACCACACAATCTCTCCAGCATCAGGTTTCCACCCGAAGCTGCCAGTGTGGCTGAGTCTTTGCGCTTCGGCCAAGTAGGCTTCGCGCCGCCGGAGCTGCTGGGTCAAAAGCTCGTGTTCCGTAACGTCTATGGCGCTGCCGACGTACTTTTTCAGGCTTTGGCTGACTCCATACGGAACTCCGACGCAACGTACGTAGCGAACCTCGCCATCGGGTCGCACGATGCGCTTGGTGGCGTCGAAGGGCGAATCATCCGCCACTAATCGGCTGATCAGATCTGCCATGGATTGCCGATCCTGCGGGTGGATGAAACCCAAGTATTCCTGAACGCTTGGCGCTTTGCCTGCCGGATCCATGCCGTACAGTCGAAATAACTCAGGAGACCAGTAGTCGAATCCGTCAGGGTCGAAGGCCCAGCTTCCCATGTGGCCAAGCCGCTGCCCTTCGGCGAGATAAAACTCGCTTCTTTGCAGCGCTTGCGTATTTCTACGGAGCTGTTCTTCTGCAGTTTTACGCTCCTCAATATCCAGACTCGATCCGTACCACTTGACGATGTTGCCGTCCGCGTCGCGAAGTGGCACCTTGCGGTGGAACATCCAGCGGTATTCCCCGTCTGCCCGGCGGACGCGCGTCTCGTATTCGAAGATTTCTCCTGTTGCGAGCGACGCCCGCCACGTGGCCACAATTCCATCAAGGTCTTCAGGATGAATAAAAGCGGTCCAATTCCAGCCGGCCACTTTGTCCAAGGTGACGCCGAGATATTCCAGCCAGGGTTTATTGAAGTAATCGAGGTAGCCGTCGGGCGTGGAGGTGTGAATCAGCGCGGGAATCGAATCCACGAGAAGCTGAATATTCAACGGCTCCGAACCTGGTCTCGGGGAGGCCATGGCGCGCATTATATGCCTGCTTTTTGGTCGTTTTCCTAACCTTTCTGAACGCCGGGCCGGGGCTCGTCGTGTCAGCATCTTGGCAATCGCCGGGATGTTGGCACCCACTCTCCGCGACGATGGGACTCTTTCGGCTGCAAGTTGCTTCTTTCCATGGAGTTTGAAGCGGCGCAGACCGGAACCCGGAATGCTCAATGGCATACGGAAGACCAGCGTCAAAGGAGTATTCAGGATGGCCACAGCGGGCACACTGCCTCCCGCAAGGGTGCCGGAACCGGAGCAAGCTCACGCACAGCCTCAGCCGAAATGGCGGAAATTTGTCGTGCCCGCGCTGATCGTGCTGCTCGCTGCTGTGATCTTCGTCACAATCACTCGGAACTGGAACGCCTGGGAAGGTGGGCGGGTCGAACAGGTCACAGATGATGCCTATGTACGCGGCGATCTCACACCCCTGAGCACAAAAGTTGCGGGCATCGTGCGGGACGTAAGAGTCTCGGATTACCAGCGGGTGCACAAGGGGCAATTGATCGTCGCGTTGGACGATGACGATTTCCGGGCGCAATTAGATCAAGCCACCGCTGCGGTTGAAGCTGCGAAAGCTGCTATCGAGAACAATCACCGGCAGCGCGAGCTTCAGGACACCAAAATTGATCGCGCGCGTGCCGGTATCGATCAGGCAAATGCACAGATCGCCGCCGCCCAAGCCGGTATAGAGGCCGTGCAGGCAGACGTGGTCCGCGCGCGCGCCGAACGTGCTCGCCAGGAAGCGCTTTTGCAAACGCGCGCCGCCACGCAGCAGAAAGTCGAGCAAGCGGTCGCCGATGACGAGCGGTTGGCAGCTCAACTCGCAAGTCGCAAGGCGGATCTGGAACAGGCCAAGACACTGCTCCGCAGCAACGAAGACGCTGTGGAAGCCGAGAAACGCACGAAGGCGGTATTGGAATCGCAGGACCTACAACTCATCGCTGACTTGCATGCGAAAGAAGCGGCGCTAAACGGCGCAAAAGTGAATCTCGGCTACACAACAATTGAGGCGCCGGGCGATGGCACCGTGGGGGAAAGGCTAGTGCGGCCCGGGCAGCTTGTCTCGCCGGGAACGCAAGTTATCTCCTTCGTGCCGCTCATCAAGTGGGTTCAGGCGAACTATCGCGAGACGCAGCTTACCAATGTGAAAGTTGGTGACGCCGCGGAAATCCGCATTGACGAATATCCTGGCCACGTAGTCCACGGCAAAGTACAGGAGATTGCTCCGGCCAGCGGCTCACAGTTTGCACTTATACCTCCCGATAACGCGACCGGGAATTTCACCAAGGTCGTGCAAAGGATTCCCGTGAAAATAGCGCTCGAGGATTCGACCTTTGCGAACAGCTTGCGCCCCGGACTTTCCGTGATCGCCACTGTCCGGACGAGCCGCTGATCGGAGCGTGCAATGTCTGCTTCCTCGATAGCGCTGCCGCAGCCCACTCCGGCGCAACTCGCACGCGGAATTGCCGGAGCCGTGCCGGCCGATCTTTCCAAGAGTCCGTTGCTAGGAATCCTCGGTGTCGTCACCGGCGCGGGAGTCGTTACTCTCACCAGTCGAATGATCTCGCTCGGCGTTCCCGATCTGAAGGGCCACCTGGGATTCAGTTATGACGAAGGTGCTTGGATCGGTACGGCGTTCGACGTCGGGCTGATGTTCATCGGTCCATTCACGGTGTATCTCGGCGGACTAATGGGGCCACGACGAATTCTGTTAGCGGCAGCGGCGATATTTACGCTGCTCTGTATTTTTTTGCCCTTTATTCATAGCTACGGTTTGCTGATCGCAGCCACGTGCTTGGCGGGACTGGCGTCCGGAACCTTTTATCCGCTGACGCTCACCTTCGCCCTGCGCAACATTCCTCTCAAGTACCTGCCTTTCACGATTGCGCTCTACGCCTCGTTCGTGGATTTTGCTGTAAACATCGCGCCATCGCTTTACGGCTGGTACAGAAATCATCTCTCTTGGGAATGGATGTTTTGGAATTCGGTGCTGATCACGCCGCTGATGATGTTGTGCATCTACTTGGGCATACCCAAATCGCCTCCTGCAAAAGAGCACGGCGAGGCGCCAAGCTTCGTGGGATTTTTGTATGCGAGCGCAGGTCTTGCATTGGTTTTGGCTGCGTGCGAACAGGGTGAAAGGCTCGACTGGTGGCACTCTGGAGTATTCACCGCGCTTTTCGCCAGCGGCTCATTCCTCTTGTCGTGCGCGCTGGTTCGTCGCTTCCTCGGCCCCAATCCGCTTGTTGACATGCCCTACCTGCGGCAATGGAACACGATTCTGCTGGGCACCGGCCTCTTCTTCTTTCGTTTTTTTCTAGTGACAACGATCATTTTGGTCCCGCAGGCCCTGGCCATCCATGGTTTCGAACCAGACCAGATCGGACCGGCGGTGATTTGGACGGCGGCTTCTTTCGTTCCTCTCGCGTTTCTGGCTGGTTATCTTCTGCTTTCGAATGTGGATCCGCGCTTACTGCTCGCATCAGGATTTGCGGCGATGGCAGTGGCCTCTCTCCTTAATGCTGAGATGACCAGTGCCTGGACGGCGCAGAACTTCTACCGAACGGAATTTCTGATGGGCTTTGGCCAATGCTTTGCGTTCATCGGTTTAGTCGCAGCCATCATTTTGCAGGGACTTTTCTCGGGCGGGTTGGCGAAACCACAGCGCATCCTGACATTTTCTGCCTACTTTCATACGATCCGTCTTTTCGGAGGAACGCTCGGAGCGGTCCTGATGGGGCGGTTCATTGCGGAGCGGGAAAAGTACCACTCAAACATCCTGGGGTTGCACGTACAGCATGGAAGCTGGATCACCGACGGAAACGTACGCCAAATGACGGCGGGTTTATATGCGAAGTCAGCAGGCTTGGGTGATGCGGCGGGGCGCGCCGTGGAGGTGGTGGGCGCACGGCTTCGCCTTCAAGCCTATACGCTGAGTTTGATCGATGGATTCTACCTGGTCGCCTGGGCCTCCGTGATTGCTTTGGTCCTGGTAGCTCTCATACGCGAGGCGCCGCTGAAATATGGCGATCTGACCGGAATTCAGCAGCAACAGGCTGCGGTGAAGGGAGAGAAGCAATGAGATTCCGCAGCAGTGTTCTGGGCATCGTGCTATTTGGGGCTAGTATCGCTTTTTGCGCTCGAGCGCAGAACACCGAGCCGGCTCCGCGGAAGATCACGCTTGCAGAAGCGGTGCAGTTGGCCTCGAAGCATAACCATCTCGTGCTCATCGCGGGGCTCCAGGTGCAAGAGAAAGAGCATGCGAAGGAAGCTGCCCGCAGCGGATATTTCCCAAACATAAAGAACGAGAGCACGGTTTTACATGTTACGGACACACAGTTCATTCAAATTCCCGAGGGCAGCTTGGGAACTGTAGGTGGCACCCCAATTCCCGTAACGCCTACGACTCTCAATCAGGGCGGGAGGACTCTTATCACGAGCGGAACGGGTCTGGTGCAACCACTCACTCAGTTGTTCACAAGAGTCAAACCGGCAAATGACCTTGCCCGCGCTGACTTGGATGCCTCCCGGGCGAACAGGCAGGAGACTGAGAACGACATCGCATTGCGGGTTCACGAGATTTATTACCAGATTTTGGTCACGCAGCTGCACAAGCGCGCAACGGATGCAAAAATTCGCGCTGCCAAGGATCTGGAGAGTGAGCGTACGCAGCAGGTGAAGTTTGGCAGCACGCTCGACGAACAACTTATCGAGAGCCGAGCGCAAACGCTCGAAGCCAGGCAGGACTTGCTCACGACGGAGTTGCAACTTTCTGATCTGACCATGCAGTTGAACGACGTGCTGGGATTGCCGGTAACCACGCAACTCGAACTCGATCCCACCGTCCCCGACGTGCAGGAACCTTGCAGTCGGGAGGAGTGCGTTAAGACGGCGTTGGCATCGCACCCGGAAATCGTCGCGGCACGCGCCGAAGTGGAAAAAGCCTCGGCGGCCATTCGCTTGGCAAAGGCAGATTACTACCCCGATATCTCAGCCATTGCCCGGTACAGTTACTCGGACCAAGTCCCTTTCCTGGCCCGCAACTTTGGGACTTTCGGCGCGATCCTGACCTATGATTTGTTCGACGGCGGGAAACGGAAGGCCAACGTGGGCGAAAGCAATGCTCGTCTCGAACAGGCGCGGGAAAACCTCGCTCGACTAACGGACGAGGTTGAGCGCAGCGTTGAAACTGCCGCCAACAAACTAGCGCGCACGCGAGAAATGATCGAGGTGTCGCAGGAGATTGTCACGCTGCGGACGGAATCCAGCCGCGTGGCTGCTCAACATCTAGAAAGAGGCGAGGCCCTCCCGTCGCAGGCCGAGACCGCCATTGCTCAAGAATTCGACGCCAAGACCCTGCTGCTTCAGTCTCAGCTTAGTTACGTCCAGGCGAGAGACGAAATGATCCATGCAATCGGCCGCACGCCTTAAATTGATAGAAAGCTGAACTCGGAATCCGGAACTCGGCAGTAAATACTCAGCCGCCGCTTGCTTGAGCATACGTTCGAGTTACTTCCTTCGAACTAAACCCTACCAATCATTTCCCGCCGCAAACAAATCAGCGCCTGCCACTCGGCGGAAGTTATCGGGTCACTGTCAATATCTGCGCACGCGTGAGCATTCTGACAGCAGGGTCTTGTCACATTTCCTTGATGGCGAGCTAAGCCACCTTATTTCAGCAGGCTCAACGTGGGCCTAATTGGGCGATGAAATGCCTTATGGATCCCCGGGCGACGCGTCTACCGGTCGCAGTGAGCAAAGAGCCGAGGAGTATCGATGAAGGAATCGTTCGCGCTGGAACGATCCTTTCGTCTCGTCGCGCAGAGAGGTATCGCAGAACCATGGCCACACTTGCGTTGGAACAAAAACAGACCGGGACCCAGCCGCGTGCATTTGCCATCGCCTGGGCGTTCACGGTGGTCTTCTATTTCCTCGAATATGCAGTGAGGTCAAGTCCAGCCGTGATGATTCCGGAGCTGGAAGCCTCATTTCACACTACGGCGCTCGGCCTCAGCGCAATCCTGGGGGCCTATTACTACACCTATTCCACAATGAGCCTGGTCGCTGGAGCGGCCCTTGATCGTTTGGGAGCCAAGCGCACTGTTCCGGTTGGCACCGCCATCTTGGGTATCGGTTGCCTTGTCTTTAGCGCAGGTTCCGTGTTCGCGGGCGATGTCGGCCGACTGCTCCAGGGAGCAGGCTCCGCCTTCGCGTTCACCGGCGCCGTATACCTAGCCGCTCACGGATTTTCCGCGCGCTACCTGGCCACGGCAATTGGCTTCACGCAGTGCGTTGGCATGCTGGGCGGTTCCGCGGGCCAGTTCGCTGTGGGACCGATGATCGAACATGGACTGGAAGTGCACGCAATCTGGATCGGTCTGGGAGTCATTATCCTGGCCAATGCCGCGCTCTTGTATTTCGCCACACCGAAGGAGCAGACGGCATCTCAAACGCAAGGAGCCGGCTCTGCTTCGGTCCTGAAGCCGTACAAGATTGTTTTCTCGAATCCCCAGTCGTATCTCTGTGGACTAATCGCCGGACTGCTGTTCGCGCCCACCACCATCGGGGACATGATTTGGGGAGTAGCTTCATTTCAAAAAGATCTGCAACTTTCCTATCACAACGCAGTGCTCATCGCGTCCATGGTTCCCCTTGGCTGGGTTTTCGGATGCCCGCTGCTGGGATGGCTTTCGGACCGCATCGGAAGGCGCAAGCCGGTGATCATGGGCAGTGCGGCGGTCATGATATTGGCTGCCCTCCAGATCGCGCTCAAACCTTTGCCAATTCCGGTGCACGTCGCGATGTTCATATTCGGCGTCGCATCCGGCGCGGCGATGATTCCTTACAGCGTCATCAAAGAAGTGAATCCAGACAATGTGAAAGGCAGCGCGACGGGCGGGATTAATTTCCTCGTCTTCGGTATTACGGCATTCCTTGGCCCGGTTTATGCCAAGCATATCGGTAAAGGCATCGGAAATTCGATGAACCTGCACCTGCATTTTCAGCATGGCGCATTCTTTTGGATCGTTTGCTGTGCGGCCGCGATCGTCGTGAGTTTCTTCCTGCGCGAGACGGGACCAGCCGCGCAGGGGCGCGTGCCATCGAAATCGCTCTAGATTGCGGCATGGCCTAAAGCTGACTTTGCCGCTCGAATTCGTATTCATCTCGTTTCAGGAGTACCGGAAGAAATAAGGGAGGCAGCAAAAATGCCAAATAGACTTGCAGATGAATTGGTTCGCAGACTCGCCGAAGCCGGCGTCGAAAGAATCTACGGCGTCGTAGGCGACAGCCTGAATCCAGTGACGGATGCGCTACGGCTGAACACCAAAGTTAAATGGATACATGTGCGCCACGAAGAAGCCGGAGCGTATGCGGCCGGCGCGGAAGCACAACTCACCGGCAAGCTCGCCGCCTGCGGGGGGAGCTGCGGCCCCGGCAACCTCCACCTGATCAACGGCCTCTTCGACGCTCATCGCAGCAATGCCTCGGTGCTTGCAATCGCGTCGCATATTCCCACCAGTGAGATCGGCACGGGATATTTTCAGGAAACCCATCCGGAAATCCTGTTCAAGGAATGCAGCCACTACTGCGAAATGATCTCGAACCCCAAGCAGTTCGAGCGCGTTCTGCACATCGCGATGCAAAGCGCAATTGGAAAAGGCGGGGTAAGCGTGATCGTGCTGCCCGGCGATGTGGGTGGTGCGGATCTACCGCCCGACGGGTCAGTCCGTTCTCTGGTGAGCAAACGGCCGAGCATTCGTCCCAGCGATAAGGACCTGGCGCGTCTGGCGGATCTGATTAACTCCGCAAAGAAAGTTGCGCTCTTCTGCGGCATCGGGTGCGACAAGGCTCACGATGAGGTGGTCGCTCTAGCGGAGAAAGTGAAGGCTCCGGTCGCGCATAGCTACCGAGGAAAGCCGTTCGTCGAATACGACAATCCTTACACCGTGGGAATGACCGGAATGATTGGCTTCGGAATGGCTTATGAGGCGATCCATGAATGCGACCTTCTGCTGCTCCTGGGCACTGATTTTCCGTACGACAAATTCCTGCCGACAAAGACCAAGATCGCGCAAATCGACATCCGGGTTGACCATCTGGGACGGCGCAGCAAACTCGACCTAGGAATTTGGGGCGATGTGCGCGAGACGCTACAAGCGCTGCTGCCGATGTTGAATACAAAGTCGGACCGGGAATACCTGGATTCCACCGTTCGCAAACACAAAGAGAAGATTCGACAAATGAATGTGTACGTTGACCACGTGGGAACACGCACGCCCATGCACCCGGAACCCGTGGCGGCCGCGCTCAGTGAATTTGCGGCGCCCGACGCGATCTTTACCGCGGACACTGGCATGTGCAACGTCTGGAATGCCCGCTACATTAAGGCGACCAAGGATCGGCGGATGATCGGCTCCTTTAACCACGGCTCGATGGCGAACGCGCTCCCCCAAGCCATCGGCGCCCAATGTGCCTATCCCGGACGCCAGGTTGTCGCCATGTGCGGCGATGGCGGCTTTGCGATGAGCCTGGGCGACATCCTGACCGTCACGCAATACGACCTCCCCATAAAATTCGTTGTGTTCAACAACGGCGCGTTGGGAATGGTGAAGCTGGAGATGGAAACTGGCGGACTTCCAGACTTTCAAACAGACCTGAAAAATCCAAACTTCGCGAAGCTTGCCGAAGCCATCGGCATCATGGGTGTAAGAATCGAAAACCCCGCTGATGTGAACTCGGGCATCAAGAAGGCGCTGGCGCATTCGGGACCGGCGCTGATTGATGTCGTGACCGATCCAAATGCTCTTTCGATACCTTCTCATGCCGACCGGTCGCAAGCCGTGGGCTTCGCGCTGGCCATGGGAAAGATGGTGCTCTCCGGCAACATCGAGGAAGTGGTGGCCACAATCGAGGGCAATGTTCGACATGTCCGCGAGTCGTTGGAGTCGCTCTAAACCGCTATTCGAAATGGTTTAGGCGACCTCTGCCGACGCAGTCCTCGTCGGGCTTCCATCACTGTCGGATTGCCACACGCGCAGGTGGGAGTGTGGCAATCCCGCGGGCTGGCGTGGGTGACGACTTCAGGCGAGTGCCAACCGCCTAACGACACTGAGGTCACGTTGAGGGTTACGATGCGAATCTTATTGCCAAGCGTATGCCTCCTATTAATGATACCTGGACTTGCATACGGCCAGGCCGCCGCGCACCCGGCGGAGTCTTCTGCAAACTCTTCGGACGTTGCGACTCAACTGGACGCTCTCCGCGAAGCACTCTGGCGAACTCAGCAGCAAGTAGCGGCACAACAGCAAGAAATTCAAGTCCTCAAGACGCAATTGAAAGGCGGCCAACCTGGCAACGCCGGCGGCGCACTAATCACCGCCGCCGAGGTTGTTCGGCCCAATCCGGCGCCGCCCAGCGCGAATCCGTCAGACGTCTCGCCGGAGATTCACCCTGACGTCGTTAGCTCCGTCACCCGATCATCTGATCAGCAGGCGCAGCAGACTGAGCAGAAAGCTGCGGCGGGATCCATCAAACTCGGCGACGCTACTCTGACTCCGGGAGGATTCGTCGATTTCGAGAACATATATCGAACCACCAACACGCAAAGTAACATCGCCACCAATTTCGCCGGCATACCTTTCAGCAACACTCCTCAAGGTAATGTCTCTGAACTCCGCTCCACGGCGCAGTTCTCCCGCCTCAGCATGAAGCTCGAAGACCATTTCAGAGGCGTTGACCTCGTTGGCTACGTCGAGGGCGATTTCAGCGGCAACAGCGCTCCCAACGTCTATCAAAGCGTGAACGGTCTTACCAACCGATTGCGCCTTTACTTTGGCTACGCACGGCACGGCAAGTGGGAAATTTTAGGAGGGCAAACATGGAGCTGGCTGACGCCGAACCGTACTGGCATCGGCCCCATGCCCTCCGATTTGGCCATCTCGTACAACGAGGATCAGAACCTCGCCGTCGGTGTGCCGTATACGCGGGCGGCCGAGTTTCGCGTCGCTTACCACCTCAACGACCATTGGGCGATGGGAATAGGTATTGAAGACTCCAACCAATATATCGGCACCTATGTCGCCCTCCCATCAGGCTTCAGCGCGATTGGCACGCAGTTCGATAACAACGCCAACGCGGGAGCGGCCAATCTCATGCCAGACATCATCGCCAAAACCACTTACGACACACAACTTGCCGGCAGACATTTTCATGCGGAAGCTACGGGTTTTGTTACCGGCGCGCACGCCACGGTGACGCCGAGTGGATCCACAGTGTTCAATTCGCACAGCGTGTACGGCGGCGGGGGCCAGTTCGCCACGAACTACGAATTGATCCGCAATAAGCTGGTTGTCCTGGCGAACGTTTATTGGAGCGATGGTGGTGCTCACTACTTGGTAGGAACAGGACCGGAACTCGTGGTTCGCCCAAACTTTGCTGGCAACGACATCAGCCTTTCCATGGTGCATGCGGGAGCCGGTTCTGCCGGTCTCGAGTGGAGAGCAAGCCCAAAGCAGGCGTTCGCGGTTTATTACGGCGCAGACTATTACGGACGCAATTTCTTCACCGACACAACGAACACCACCAACCCCAACGCGATTATCGGTTACGGCGGTCCCGGTTCACCTAACACAAACAATCGCGCCATCCAGCAGATCACCTTCGATTGGCTTCTGACTTTCTGGAAGAGCGAAAGGCACGGCGCGCTGCAGTATTACACGCAGTATTCCTATCTCACTCGCGCTCCCTGGTTCGTGGCTCCGGATGAGCCTAAGAACGCGCATCTCAGCATGGTCTACGCCGGCGTCCGCTACGTTTTGCCGTCTACTACCGGCACTCTGCTCCGCGTGCCTTACCCCAATTGAAAATCTGCAGGAGGCAGCGACGCCATTCCGGTGCGCACATGAGACGAGGACTTCAAGTTGTGCACGACAGGGGCGACTGTACCAGCCCATTTGCCCGTGTCGAAGACGCCATCGCCGCGATACGCGCAGGCAAAATGGTGATCGTCGTTGACGACGAAGATCGCGAAAACGAAGGCGATCTGACCATCGCCGCTGACAAGATCACGCCTGAAGCTATCAATTTCATGGCTCGCTACGGTCGTGGATTAATCTGCCTGGCGATGCCGCCCGAGCGTCTGGATGAACTCGAAATTCCGCTGATGGTTCCACAGAACAGCTCTCGGTTTGAAACGGCTTTTTGTGTGAGCATCGAGGCGAGGAACGGCACCACGACCGGAATTTCGGCGGCCGATCGCGCAACCACAGTGCTTGCGGCAATTGACCCGCGAACGAAACCTTCTGATCTCGTTCGCCCAGGCCACATCTTTCCGTTGCGTGCGCGGAATGCCGGAGTGTTGGTGCGAGCCGGGCAAACCGAAGCTGCGGTGGACCTCGCTCGCCTGGCTGGTTTGGTCCCGGCTGGCGTCATCTGCGAAATCATGAACGAGGATGGCAGCATGGCACGCGTACCCGAGCTAAGTTCATTCGCAAGCCGCCACAATCTGTTGATGATCACCGTCGCCGATCTGATTACTTACAGGACTCGCACGGAAACGCTGGTCAAATCTGTAGCCGCGACGAACCTGCCCACCGACTACGGTGAGTTCCGGCTGCACGCATTTGAGAATCAGATCGACAAGACGACTCATGTTGCTCTCGTCCGCGGCGATATCGGAGACGGGGAAGACGTACTGGTGCGCGTACATTCGCAGTGCCTTACAGGCGATGTGTTTCATTCGGTGCGTTGCGATTGCGGCGCCCAACTCGACGAAGCTCTCCGGCGGATCGCCGCAGAGGGACGCGGTGTGCTGCTCTACTTGAATCAGGAGGGGCGAGGAATCGGTTTGGCGAACAAGATTCGCGCCTACGCGCTGCAGGATGAAGGGTTAGACACCGTGGAGGCCAATGAGCGGCTCGGATTTAAGGCTGACCAGCGTGACTACGGTATCGGCGTTCAAATCCTGCGCGCGCTGGGCGTGCGAACCATGCGACTGCTCAGCAACAATCCCCGCAAGCTCGTGGGCATTGAGGGTTACGGGCTCTCGGTGACGGAATGGCTGCCCATCGAGATTCCCGCATCTGCATCCACGCTGCGCTATCTAACCACGAAGAAAAACAAGCTCGGTCACGCCTTGACTGGACTGTGACTCATGCTTTTCCGAAAACTGTACAAGTTCGTGCACTTGCTTCGAACTCGATGCCAGCGACTACACACTTGTCAGCGGGTTGACACCCGGCTATTATCACGGCTCCGTAATCGCGGCGTAAGTCGCGTCTCTTCACTACTGTAGGCGTCGCCGGTTTGGTTTGAGAAGTGCTTTTTGTTTTTTGGTCTCCCTTCGTATGAGGCTGAATATCTTCTCATGGTACGTATCGACCAAATTCGAAGGCGGCTAAGCATTGCGGCAGGAATCGCCGTACTGCTCGCGGGAGTATTGCTTGCGGCTACGCTGTGTTTTGCCGCTCCCGGTGATCCGTCTCCGCTTCCCAGCATTTTTGACCCACGCTCCACGCCGACAAAATCGATCTATCAACTTTCCCACTTCGTCCTTTCGGTAACTGGTCTGATCTTTGCGGTCGTCTTCGGCTTATTGGCCTATGCGGTCGTGAAATTCCGCCGGCGACCCGGCGATGACGGCCGCGAGCCTGCCCAGGTCTATGGAAGCACGCAGATTGAACTGGCGTGGACCGTGATCCCAGTTCTGATCGTGGTCGTCTTATTTCTTGCGACTGCACGCGTGGTCCACTCCATTCAGGACGCTCCAAAGCCTGAGAGTGCTGTTGAGGTGGTTGTTGTCGGACATCAGTTCTGGTGGGAATTTCGCTATCCAAAACTCGGCGTCGTCACTGCGAACGAGCTGCACATTCCAGTAAGCGAAGCCGCCCATCCTACGCCCACGTTCATGACGCTGCTTTCCGCTGACACGGACCACAGCTTCTGGGTTCCGCAGCTCGCGGGAAAGACAGACCTGATTCCAAATCGCGTGAATCACATGTGGATGGATCCGTACCAAACAGGCATTTATCTCGGCCAGTGTGCGCAATATTGCGGCACGCAGCACGCCAAGATGCTGCTGCGGGTTTACGTTGATAGCTCCGAGGACTTTGCCACCTGGGTCCACGCTCAACAGCAGCCTGCAGTGCTCGACGCGAATGTCACCGCCGGCAGGCGCGTTTTCGAATCAACCGCTTGCATAAACTGCCACGCCATTGCAGGCACCGTCGCTAACGGACGATTTGGCCCGGACCTGACGCATCTGATGAGCCGTAACACCATCGCGTCAGATGCGGCGGCAAATACCAAGGCGAATCTACGCTTGTGGATTCAGAATCCCGACGCCATCAAGCCGGGTTCGCTCATGCCTGCAATGCAACTCAGCGACGCTGATCTGGATGCGCTCGTGGATTACCTCGAGACGCTTCGGTAAGCAAAGGATTTTGGGAGAGTACTTATGTCATCGGACGCGATGGCCATTCCAACGGCAACAACCGAGCCGCGTCCTTGGGTCGAAGTGGTGCATGAATGGGTCACCACTGTTGATCACAAGCGTCTGGGAATTCTCTACATCGTCTATGCGCTTCTTTTTCTCGTCATCGGAGGAATCGAGGCCGCCATCATTCGGATCCAGTTGATTCGCCCTCAAAACGATTTTGTATCACCTCAGGTTTTCAATCGTATGTTCACGATGCATGGCACAACCATGATTTTCTTCGTGGCCATGCCTGTCCTATTTGGTTTTGCCAATTACCTGGTCCCGTTGATGATCGGCGCACGCGACACGGCCTTCCCGCGGCTGAATGCGTTCAGTTTCTGGATGACTGCGTTGGGAGGATTGCTCCTTTATTTCAGTTTCCTGGGCGGGAACGGGCTCTATGGCGCCGGTAACGCGCCTGATGTGGGATGGTGGGCATACGCACCGTTAGCGGCGAAGGCGTTTTCGCCGGGGCCCAGCTCGGACTACTGGACAATTGCTCTCCTCGTCTCCGGGTTCGGTAGCATCGGCACGGCCATCAATCTCATCGCGACAATTTTGTGCCTCCGCTGCCCCGGGATGACGCTCAACCGAATGCCCCTGCTGGCTTGGCTCAACCTCGTGATGTCCGGAATGGTTCTGATCACGATTACTCCGCTTTCGGCGGCGCAAATCATGCTGCTGATTGATCGCTACTTAGGAGGGCATTTCTTCGACACGCAAGCGGGCGGTTCAGCTGCAATCTGGATGCATTTCTTCTGGATCTTCGGCCATCCGGAAGTCTACGTTCTGATTATTCCTTGTTTCGCTTTCATGTCTGAAATCATTCCAGTATTTTCGCGCAAACCGATTTTCGGCTACCCCGTTATGGTCGGGGCGACCGTTTGTATCGCGTTCGTAAGCCTGAGCGTGTGGGCGCACCACATGTTTACGATCGGAATGAACTCCTACGCCAACAGTTTTTTTGTGATTACCACCATGTGTGTCGGCATTCCCACCGGAATCAAGATTTTCAATTGGCTGGGCACCATGTGGGGCGGCAGCATTTCGTTCAAGACGCCGATGCTCTTTTCCATCGCGTTTCTTTTTCAGTTCTTGATCGCGGGTCTCACCGGAATCATGCTTTCCTCCGCGCCTTTTGATTGGCAGCTCAGCCTTTCCTACTTTGTGGTGGCGCACTTTCACTATGTAATCGTGGGCGGAATCCTCTTTGCGCTTTTTGCCGCCTTTTATTACTGGTACCCGAAAATCACGGGAAGAATGCTCAACGAATCGCTGGGCAAGCTGCATTTCTGGCTTTTCCTGCTCGGGTTTCACCTCACGTTCGACGTGATGCACATTCCCGGAATTCTCGGCATGCCGCGCCGTATCTACACCTATGAGCCACGTCCTGGCTGGGAAACCCTCAACTTGATTATCACCATCGGTGCATTCATCCAAGGCATCGCCATACTCGTGTTTGTCTTCAACCTTATTTATTCCTATTTCAAAGGACCAATCGCGGGCAACGATCCCTGGGACGCCTGGACTCTGGAATGGTCGGTAAGTTCACCGCCTCCCAATTACAACTTTGCTGAAATTCCTGTAGTTGGCAGCCGCCGCCCACTGTGGGACCTGAAACACCCGGAAGATCCGGACAGTCGCTACGAGTGACTCTATGACTAAAAGGATCAAGCAATGAGCGCCGTCACCAGTCCACCTCTCGATAGATCTCTCGACTGGAAGCTTCCCTATAGGGGGAAGGTTGGCATGGCTGGCCTCATTGTCGCCGAGTCCGCAATTTTCTCAATTTTCGTCGTGGCATATCTCTTTTACTTGGGAAAAAGCGTCACCGGACCCACTCCCCGCGAAGTGCTGGAGACGCCGATCTTCTTCACCATCTGTCTATTGTCCAGCAGCCTCACCATACATCTCGCGAGCAAAGAGCTTGAAAACGGTCATCGCAAGTCGTTCCTCATTCTCTGGGCAATCACCATCGCTCTCGGCGCCCTCTTTTTATTCGGTACCGGGCTGGAATGGCACCGGCTGATCTTTGAACGCGGACTCACCATCTCTACGAATCTTTTTGGCACAACCTATTATTCACTCGTCGGTTTGCATGCCACCCACGTCACTGTGGGCCTGGTGATGCTCACGATCGTGCTGCTTTTCGGTCTCGCCGATCGTGTGGGGGTGGAGCAATCCGCCCGCATCGCAACGCTCTCCATGTACTGGCATTTTGTGGACGCAGTATGGGTCGTGGTTTTCACCGTCGTGTATTTGGTGGGGCGCTGAGGAGCAGACATGGGCACGCACTCATCCGCGCAAAAATCCGGCGAAAGCTCACGGCGCCCTGATTCGGTGGAGCTGCCCGCGCCGACCGCATGGCCTCTTGTTTTGGCTTTTGGTTTCACCCTGCTGTTCACAGGCTTGCTCACGAACGCGTCGCTCAGCATTCTCGGCCTCGTCCTCGCGTTGGCCGGATGCGCCGGCTGGTTCAGGCAAGTCTTGCCTCGTGAGCAGGAAGTAGTTGTTCCGGTAGTCGCAGACGAACTCCGCATTTCCACTGAGCGCAAGCTTGTGGAGCGCGTTCCAGTCGCGCCAGATCTCGTTCGCGCCTGGCTTCCACTCGAAACCTACCCGATATCGGCCGGCGTGAAGGGAGGTTGGGCGGGCAGCGTGGCGATGGCGGTGCTGGCGTGCACGTATGGACTTCTGAAGGCTGGGAGCATCTGGTATCCGATCAATCTTCTCGCCGCCACCGTCTCCGCACCATTGCTACAACTCAATCCCTCACAGCTAAACTCATTTCACTTAGGCAGCTTCGTGATCGCGGTCGTCTTGCATGGCATTGGCTCCACGCTCGTGGGCTTGCTCTACGGCGCCATGTTGCCGATGTTTCCCCGTCGGCCCATTCTGCTGGGAGGACTGATCGCGCCGGTGCTATGGTCCGGCCTGTTGTACTCGATCTTAAATCTTCTCAATCCACTGCTCGCCAGCCACATCGACTGGGTCTGGTTCATGGCCTCCCAGGTGGCGTTTGGCGTAGTCGCGGGTCTTGTCGTAATGCGGCAGGAGCGGGTCTCCACGCGTGAGAATCTGCCGTTTGCAATGCGCGCGGGTGTCGAGGCTCCTGGAATTATGTCGGAGAAGCGCGGCAAGGATGAGTCCAGATGAAGATCATCCAGACGAAGGCCAGTCTTCTCGCTTCCGCTACGTTACTCCTCGCCACCTTAATCAGCGGGTGTGCGAGCTCATCGGGGAAACCGCTCGCGTCCAGCACGCCAATCAACCCCAACGAGATTTCGGATTTCAACGTTCTCTACGGTGAAAATTGCGCCGGCTGCCACGGACCAGACGGGCGAGGTGGCGCTGCGATCGCGCTCGGTGATCCAGTGTATCTAGCGATCGCAGACGACACGATCATGCGCCGTGCGGCGACCAATGGAATTTCCGGGACCTCCATGCCCGCCTTCGCGCAGAGCGCCGGTGGAATGCTCGCCGAAAAACAGATTGATCTGATCGTCCGCGGAATTCGCGAACGTTGGTCGCAGCCGAACGTTTTAAGCGGCGCGACTCCGCCGCCATATTCCTCCACAACTCCGGGCGACCCTTCGCGCGGCTCGCAGGTATACGCGACGTTCTGCTCGTCTTGCCACGGCGTTGCCGGCAAGGGAACGCCGAAGGCAAGTTCCATCGTTGATGGATCGCTTCTCGCGCTTCTCACTGATCAGGAGCTTCGCACAATTGTGATCGTCGGCCGCCCGGATCTAGGTGCTCCAGACTGGCGTAACAACGTCCCTGGCACGCCGATGTCCGCGCAAGATGTCTCCGATGTAGTTGCCTGGCTCGCGTCGCAACGCACCCAATTCCCGGGTCAGCCTTACCCCACCACACCGAAATCGTCAGGAGAAGTTCGATGACTTTACTCAGCAGGCGCGCGCTTCTCATGAATGTGGGAATTTTCTTTAACGGTCTTGTCGCTGCTGTTCTTGCAGTGCCGGTCGTGCGTTACCTTCTCTCTCCGATCGCTCGCGGCCGCAAGAACGGCTATGAATCCTGGGTCACGCTCGGCAGTCTCGAGCAATTTCCTTCCGGAGAAACGCGCTTGGCCACCTATCGAAACCCGGTAGTGAATTCCTGGGATGGTGACACCGCCGATATCGCCTGCTGGGTTCGCAACGTGGACGGAAAAAATTATCAGGTATTCGCAATCAATTGTGCCCACCTCGGATGCCCGGTCCGCTGGTTCCCGCAATCCAGTTTGTTCATGTGCCCATGCCATGGCGGAGTCTATTACCAGGATGGCGCGCGGGCCTCTGGCCCTCCAGAACGTGGCTTGTTCGAATACCACTACAAAATTGACGGCGGAAAAATATTCATCAAGGCCGGCGAGATGCCCACGCCGGGGCAGGCCTCGAATATCGTCCGAGGAATACAGCCATGCGCCTGATTTCATCCATCGGCGAGTGGCTGGACGAGCGCTTGCAGGTTGCCTCCACCATCCGTGAGACCGCCGAGCATCGTATTCCACGAGAAACCTCCAGCTGGTTCTATGTTTTTGGCAGCGCTGCTTTCGCGGTCTTCATCCTGCAAATCGTCACCGGCATCCTGTTGGCTCTGATCTATGTGCCTTCCGCCGGAGAGGCATGGAGCAGCCTGCAGGCGCTGAATCACAATGTCGCGCTCGGCTGGTACATCCGCGCCCTCCACGGATGGGGCTCGGATTTCATGGTCGCCATCGTCCTGATTCACATGATTCAGGTATTTCTCTTTGGCGCTTACAAATACCCGCGTGAGCTCACTTGGATTGTGGGTGTATTCCTTCTGCTCGTCACACTCGGCATGGCCTTCTCCGGCCAAGTTTTAAGATTCGATCAGGACGCCTATTGGGGGTTGGGCATTGGGGCATCGATCGCCAGCCGCGTTCCCGTGATCGGCCCGTTAACGGTGAATCTACTGCTAGGCGGCCCGATCATAGCTGGCGCAACTCTTTCGCGTTTCTTTGCTCTTCATGTGTTTGTCATTCCAGGGCTCCTCATCGCCTTTGTCGGCGTTCACCTCCTCATGGTCGTTAAGCTCGGCATCAACGAGTGGCCGATGCCCGGACGCTTGGTGCGCAAAGCAACATACCTGCAGGAATATCACGAGTTGACGCAAAAAGACGGAATGCCGTTCGTGCCCGATGCGATTTGGAAGGATCTTTTTTTCTCGGCTTTGATTCTTTTCTCGCTGGCCTTCTGCGCTTATCACTTCGGTCCCTTCGGTCCTTCGGGTCCTCCGGATCCCACCATCATTCAGACAGCGCCGCGCCCGGATTTTTTCTTTCTGTGGCTTTATGCGATCCTCTCGTACCTTCCGGCCTCCATGGAGACGCCGGCTCTGCTGATCGGACCTGTCGTTGGGATTCTTGCTCTTCTTCTGCTGCCATTTTTCGCAGGTGAAGGTGAAAAAAGCTGGCGCCGTAGGCCTCTCGCAGTGCTGACAGTCCTTTTGGTGGTGGTAGCGCTTGCAACATTTACGCATTTGGCTCAGAACACGCCATGGAGTCCGGTGATGGACGCGTGGAGTGGGATTCCCATTCCCACACAATTTCTGAAAAACCGAACAGCGCTCGAGCGGCAAGGCGCGCTGGTTTTTCAGGTCAAGCAATGCCACAACTGCCATTCACTGGCGGGCCAGGGTGGAAAGCGCGGTCCAGCCCTTGATGCAGTGGCCGTGCGCTTAACGCAAGACCAGCTGATTCGTCAGGTGATTCAGGGCGGCGGCAATATGCCCGCCTATGGCAAGAATTTGAGTCCCGCACAAACCACGGCTCTCGTCGCGTTCTTGGAATCGTTGCATCCGGCAGGGCAAGCTCCAGCGCGAGACGCCTCGCGTTCCCTCGCGCTCGGAGATACTACGGGCGGAGCGCGTTCATCCTCACCCTAAGCCTCATTATGAATTGGCAGGTTCAAATCGTCTTGCAATCGTCGTCCGCCCCACTCGCGGTAGATGCATCGCTTTGTCTCGCGGCCCTGATCTATGCGATAGGCTGGAATCGCCTGCGGATCGCAGCCATCCGCCAATTTCCAGTCTGGCGACTCGCATCATTCTTTGCTGGACTCGTCACGGTCTGGATCGCAATCGGTTCACCGCTGCAAACGTTGGACGATGTATCGCTCACGATCCATATGGTGCAGCACCTGCTCCTGGCGGCCGTCGCTCCTCCTTTGATTTTGCTCAGTGCTCCAGAGCTCCCGTTGCTTCGGGGACTTCCGCAAACGCTGGCCCGTGGCGTCGTCAGCCCATTTCTTCGATTGCGTTTCACGAAGAAGTTCGGTCACCTGATCTTCAATCCCGCGATTTGCTGGTTGGTCGCCACGCTTGTTTTGATCGGATGGCATGTACCTGCGGTGTTTGAGCTAGCGTTGCGCTGGGACTGGCTGCACAAATTGGAGCACGCTTCTTTTTTGGGCGCCGGCCTGATGTTCTGGTGGCCGGTAATCCAGCCGTGGCCCAGCACGCCAAGATGGCCCCAGTGGTCCATCCCTTTGTATCTTTTCGCCGCGACTCTGCCTTGTGACGCGCTCTCCGGTTTCCTCTCATTTTGTGACCGCGTCGTCTATTCGTCCTATATTTCAGCGCCCGGAGTATTTGGTCTTTCTCCGCTCGAAGATCAGCAGTGCGCGGCGGCGCTGATGTGGGTTGCCGTGACGTTTATCTTTCTCACCCCCGCAGTGCTGATCACGCTCCGGATCCTCTCACCCGGCAAATCGGAATTGCCGGATGATCCCACGGCTCAGCGGCAGAGACTCTTAAGCAAATCTCTGCTCGATTCGAATGTCGAGGTGGGCTGAGATGGCAACAGAGCCCACCATCGCCGTCTTGAACGGAACGTGTACCGCTCCCGAAAGTCGGGAGTCCACCATCTCTTCGACAGTCGCTCCAAGAGAAGTCATCCTCGCGGCTCGAACAAGCGAAGAAAGTTGACACTGGATTTGCTCTGCCTGCAACAAGCAGCTCAAAGCCTTCTGGAGCACAAGCGGTTGCGGTGGCGGCGTAAGTAATGGAAAATGATTGGAGTAGCCAACGATGGGCGTGTAGCTCAGCTGGGAGAGCACCTGCTTTGCAAGCAGGGGGTCACCGGTTCGATCCCGGTCACGTCCACCAACCATCTGCCTGCAAATTCAATCAGTTACTAATTTGGTCTTTGCCGAACGTTCGGCAAACTCGGGAACATTTGGGAACAATTGATTTTCAAGTTGATTGACGGCCTGCCTCTGCGAGTTCGCGCTGGCATGCGTGTACACTTCGAGCGTGGTGGTCATGTGCGAGTGGCCGAGTTGAGCTTGCGCCACGCGTAGTGGTGTCCCTTGCTCGTGTAGAAGCGTCCCGTGCGTATGCCTGAGCGTATGCCAGTTGATCGGCGCAAGTTCGGCGCGTGCACATGCAGGATGCAGTTGCCGCTTGCGCAGATTGTTTGAAGCGAGTGGTGTTCCCCGACAGGTGGAGAATACCAGTGCTTCTGCTGACGTATCACTCGAACGCGAACGGTGCGCTAGCAATGCCTGAACGACAACCGATGGTAACGGAAGTTCTCGGCGGCTGGCTTTGGTCTTGGGCGTGCCAAAGTGCCCGTGATAGCACGTCTCTTCGACACGCAAAACGCCAGCCGTCAAGTTAATCCGACCCCATCGAAGCGCGAGAATCTCACCGATGCGTAACCCCGTCATTGCCGCCAGCAAAACGATCGTGCGCACTGGTTGATCTGACGCCGCGATCAAACGCCTTACCTCTTCCATTGTGAGAAAGCGGTGCGGTCGTTTGAGCGTGCGTTCCGGCATCTTTACGCCATGCACAGGATTGTCCGGGAAATAGTTCCAACTCACCGCCGTACCGAGTACCTTGCTTAACAACGTTCGGAGGTGGCTGGTCGTCTCCCAGGCATAGCCGTCCTTCAGCTTACTTGTTACGAACTGCTGAACCGCCGCGCGCGTAATGTCACACAATCGACAGTCACGAAAGCGCGGGAGTAGATGCTTCCGCAGAATCAGCGAATAAATCTTCTGCGTTGCATACTTGAGTGTTGGAAGAATGTCAGGCACGAACTGTTCGGCCACAAAGGTCCCAAAATTCATTGTGGCTTCAGCTCGGCGCTGACCAGAGTTGAGAAATGCGAGGCGATTCTGCAGGAGCATGCGGGCTTCGCTCCGTCCAGCGATTTCGCTGACGGGGCCGAGTGTTTCCGAACGAAGTACACGCTGTACCGCGCCGTTAGCTTGGATCACGTCTTCTCTCCAGCGTGCGACCCACATCTTCCGCTTCCTGCCCCGAATGAACAGACAGCCATCTTGGTACCGGCAACGAGCCATTCTTTTCCTCTCTTTCGAGTGGTTGGCTCGTCTGCCTTTTCCTATGTCGCTTTCGAGTGTACCGCGCGCGTCAAGCAACATGGGAGTCTCTCCGTTGTGAGTCGACCCACGCCAACACTTCGTCCTGTCGGAATCGCCAGTACTTCCCGAGACGGTAAGCCGGCAATCGTTCCAAGGATCGTTTCCGCATCCGTCCGTAAACCCAAGACCGTGGTACCTGCAACAGGTCGGCGACTTCACGAACCGTGAGGAGGTGGTTGTCTTGCCTTGCATCTCCCCCTGCGGCCGCGGTGCGCGCGGCATTGTTCGGCGATCTGATTGACGATTCTTGCGGGGATGATGCCGATAGACGTGGTACATCCTCTTGCGAAGCCGGTGACGACCGAGCGGAATAAGCCGGAAACGAACGCACTGCACAGCGCGGGGCATGCTGTCTTGAGGACGCTGTCTTCTCGCGCACGTCGAATTGGGTTGAACGAGGCTTCATGTTTGTTACGCGGTCTTCGTAAGGACGTCTCCTCTGATTTGCTGCTGGTTGATGTTGTTCGGGTGTTCGCCCAGCCAGCGCTTGAACTTGTCGTCCCGCTTGAACAGGAGCTTGAGCGCTTCGCTTACGACGTAGGACGGAGTTGCGTCGATGAACTCGGCGTACCTGTCCAAGTTGTGTCTGACTTCTTCCTCCAGGCGAACCTGGAGGGTTGTAGTTTTTGGTTGTTTCGATGGTGCTTTCAGCAGTGCCATGTCCTTTCCTCCTTCTCGCTTTCGAGATGTAGTGCAAGCCTGCATTACAAATTGTTTGCCGCATCCCTGCGCGGCAATCCTAGAGCACGCGACCAGCGTGCCGAGGGCGGGAGCGATCCCACGAACTTTTTGGGCGGCTGAAAGCCGAAAAAGTGGGGTCGCTCCCGCCCGATTTGATGTTTTGTCCATCGCACCTTTTCTCTTCGCAGCGTTTCCGTTCCTCTGTCGGACAAGGACTTCGCTTCGCGACAAGGTGAAGAAAGTGACAAGGAAAAAAAGTGCAGAGCGTCATGTCTATCCCCTTCACCCTGTCTCAGCGGATTCGTCGTCTGCTGCGGTGACCCGGCGGAGGAGTTGCACAGCAAAATACGCGGCATAAGTGCGGTCGTTGTATCGCTATTCAGGGGATGTATACCTCTGCTAATCGCACAGCCTCCTACCCGCAGAAGATCGAATTGCTCCCGCAAGGCCTGCCCGTTCGTCGCCCTGGGTGCTTCACAGGTTACAGTGGTGGTCCCACGCTCGTGGTTGGGCATCGCGCAGAAACTCCCCTCATCTATACAGAGGGGGAAAAACGGGGAAACCTCATCAACAAAATTCGTTTTTCGGTGATCTTTGCGGTTTGGGTCCACGACTATGACCAGGGCTACGTGCGCTGGTAAGGCGTCGTAGAGCACTTCCACTCCTTTTACCTACAAGATGTAATGCCGTGCGCTTTACAAATGCTTTCTGGGACTCCGTAACGTGGCCCAAACAGGTTACGCTCCCGCCCCATTTTATTTTCGCTGCGTACTAGACGGCCTTTTTCGTGCGGCTGATCTCTGTTTGTTCCAACAAATTCGGTCGTCCGGCCGGGTGAAGTGTTTCGATTGCTGTTTTCATGTGGTTGTCCTTTGAAGCGCTGCCGTGAGATTCTGCCTAGACGCTTCACCTTGTTTAGGTAGTTGATACTTGAAGTCGATTGTGGAAATACCGTTCGTCAGTTTCCGGTCGTCGTGAATCTTTCCAACGTGGCCATGTCCGCTCGCGAAGAATCTGATCGTCGTAGGTGCTTTTCGTTTTCACGGGCGAGAGCTTCGTGGTTACTGTAAGTTACAACCCACGAGCGAGTTGGTCCTTCGGTCAGCCTGCGGACATGGATGGTGAATTTGGGCCGACGCACGATCGCTGGATTGCAACCCAGCTCACAGCGTTTGATCGCCGCTAGGATATCCTGCGGGTCTGTTGACGCAAAAGCTGGATGCTCTCCGCGCCTACAGCAGCGACGTTTGGAAGCGTGTCGGAGGCGACTAGTGGGTCAGAGATCACGACAGTGGATAGTGACTCGACCAGCGCAAGTTTTTGTACCAGTTGCAGCGAGAGAGTCTACATCACCCAACCAGTTCTTCCTAAATCACGGACTTTGTCCTGTCCGATAAACCTTGATCCAGTGATTGCGGATCCTCGCCTTGACCTGTTTTCCATCCAAGTCGGAGACGATCAGGTTGGAATCCTGCACCGGCATGTGGCAATCGATGCAGTTCTCGCGAAGCTTCGCGGCCAGCTTCAAAAATTCGCCGCAGTCCCGATCCTGATGACACTGCAAACATTTTTCCGAATAAGACGCTGCGGCGCGTTCGGGCGCATGCACCTCATGGCACGTTGTACACGTCATCTGCGAGTTTTGGTAGCAGCGGCTTCGTTGCGTGAGCGACACCTGATTGCCGTGCACGTCAACGCGGGCTTCCGCGTCGGGACGCGGCAGTCTGACGTAATTCTCCAGTTGCTGTCCCGGGACATACGAAAACGCCGGCGCAATCGCTTGCCCGATTCCGCCATGACATTGCGCACAGACCTCAATTTGACGGTCCCGCGACAAACTCGCCGGATTCACGATGGAACGAGTGCCGGAAGAAACCGCAACAGGTTTCGATCGCTCGTACTCCGCATGCGCTCGGCCCGGCCCGTGGCATCTCTCGCACGAGATACCCAGAACAAACCCAGTTTTCTTATAGTAGTTTTCGGCTTTCTCCGACGGAATCGACTCAAAGTACGTAGCGTGACACTCCAGGCACCGAGGCGAAATCAGCCTGTCAAAGTTCGCGACGCCCTCACTGTATCCCGGGCTATTGATCCATCCCTTCAAGTCCGTCCAGTAAGACACCGGCAATTGAAAAAGCTGATCGCCTTTCCAATACAAATACGTCTGGCCCTTGACTCCTGACCCGGTGACGATATCGATTTGTTCCGTTCGCGTCTTCTGGTCCGGCGGCTGCCAGAATACCGCGGTTTCGTAAAATCCACTTTCTTTCGCGTCCATGCGGAAATGAAGATCCGGATCGCCGGTCTTCAGAATATTTTCGCTGTGCGTAAATTTGCCCAAGATGGAATCCTTGGTGGGAAGTTGCGATGTCAGGTGGTGCGCGGTGCGCGCATATGTATTGCCGATTTCCTGGTGGCACTCCTGACAAGCCGCGTCTCCCAAAAAGTCACGGCGAGTGGCCGGTCCTCTTTCGTCGACGGATGTTGTGGCGTCGCCCGGATGGACGGGTTCAGTGTGCTGTGGTGCCGCAGGTGTCCCGCTTGCAGCACTGAGAGTAGCT
Organism: uncultured Acidobacteriota bacterium; assembly: GCA_963748395.1. GTDB lineage: Bacteria > Acidobacteriota > Terriglobia > Acidiferrales > UBA7541 > Palsa-295. Next base: position 557,854 of record CAVVIP010000005.1, read on the forward strand.
GCGCAAGCCAGCATTACGATTATGTCGACGAGCTTCATTGTCGCCGTGGAAATTCTATCTCGCTCGATACGTTAGCCGATATTGCATTCGCTCTCAATGCAAATACAGACAGGCTGCTCCGCGGCGCGCCTCGGTCGGCTAGGAATGGACATGTTGAGAAATTAACCGGCTTGGCCGCCGAGGAGTTGCAAAGAGAAGCGATCCGAGATCTGCGTCGCTATCTTATTTTAGCGAACGCGACTTCGCAATTCAATTTCGCGGTACATGGCTGTGATATAGTTTGCTCTTCGACTGTTCTTGGACTGGATGAATTTCTGGCGTAACACACCGACCAGCCAGGCGGGGATGACGATTTGTCGACGAATTCCCGTCGTCTATCCGAAAAACATTGGGGCCCTGCGAAAATGAAGGCATCGATGCTGTTTAAATTGTCGATCGTCGCCGGAGTTTGCCTATGTTTCACTCACCAGGCGCCGGCGCAGCTCAAACAGAATCCTACGGCGGATCTCTTGATCGAACTCATTCGTGTGAATACCAGTAATCCCCCTGGGAACAATCGAGACCTCGCGGAATTGTTGGCGACGAAGTTTCGCGCGCTTGGCGTCGAAGTTGAGATCATTCCCACGCCGGAAGCAGAGAAAGTCCATTTCATTGCGCGAGTCAAAGGCGACGGATCGAAGAGGCCTGTGCTGCTGGCGGCGCACGCGGACGTCGTGGGAGTGGAGCGTGAGAAGTGGACCGTAGATCCGTTCGCGGGCGAGGTGAAGGATGGCTATATTTATGGCCGAGGCGCGATGGATTACAAGGGTGGCATAGCCGTCTTTGCCGAGGCGATTATGGAACTGGTAAAGAATCACGTGCCGCTGCACCGCGACGTGATCCTACTGTCCGAAGCGGATGAAGAAAGTGGCCCCTACGGCACGAGTTGGCTCGCCAAGTCACATTGGAACCTGATGGACTGCGAATTCGCTTTCAATGAGGGCGGATGGATAATAAAAAGTGCGAACGGTGGAGTGCAGTACGTAAGCATTTCCACTGGCGACAAGGTGTCCATTCCCTTGATCCTTAACGCTCAAGGAACATCGACGCATTCCTCGATGCCAAGGCCCGACAGCGCTATTTTCACTTTGTCCAAGGCGATGGCGAAGCTCGCGGATTACGAGACGCCGGTGGAATTGATTCCCAGCACAAGAGAATTTTTCGAAACGCTCGCGAAGACAAGTGAACCGCCGCTATCCAAATATTTCGACGACCTCGTAAACAGCAAGGACCCGAAAGTGATTCAGGAAGCGGATCGAGAAATCAGCAAGAACGTATTGCTGCATGCAATTATGCGGAATACTTTCGCTCCCGTATTCCTCAAAGCCGGGTTTCGGGGAAACGTGATTCCGGGATCGGCAGAGTCGACGCTGAATCTGAGGGTTATTCCGGGGACCGACCTGCAAAAGTTTATTGCTGAGATTCGCGGCGTAATCGACGACCCGCGCGTGGATGTTTCGCTTCCTTCGGGGGACAACCCTGACGCTGCACGGGTGAAGGAACTTGTAAAAGAAGCTGAGAGTTTGAAGTCGTCGAGCACAAACACGGATCTCTACCGCGCGTTGGAGGCTAGCGCTCATTCGACTTGGCCGGGGACGCTTGTGACTCCATATCTCTTTCAAGCGGGTACGGACGCGATCGCGTGGCGGAGCAGAGGCGTTCCTGTTTACGGGATTTATCCGTATCCCATTACACCTGAAGATTTGACGCGCATGCACGGAAACGATGAACGAGTTTCGATCGAGTCGCTGGAACAGGGAACGGAGATGATTTACAAGACGCTTGTTCAGGTTGCGTCGGAATAGGAAACGCTCAAAAGGTTCCGGGGCCGACGCTGGATTGCAGTTCCTAGAGTGCTTGCAATCTTGGCTAGTTCAGGGCGTTGCGGCGATATCGGGGTTGGTTAGAAGACTTCGGGTTGTGACAGAATCAATCTGTAAGCAAGGCAGCAAACCTTCGATAAATCCCCGCAAATACAGGGACCAAAACGTTTCGGTGTATTCGCTTCGTTTCTTTGTCCGCTAGACCGATTCTGCTATGATTCCAAATATGGTGACTTCTGCCTCCGCTCGAAGGGACCGAGGCTTGGTGGTCTTTGGCGAATTTTTTTTCGACCTTGTGTTCTACGACCTACCGACCGTTCCTCGAATGGGAGAAGAAGTCAAGACCGCAAGCTTCGAGCGATTCCCAGGTGGTGGCCTGGCAACAACTGCGTTAGTAGCGGCAGGATTAGGAACTCCGACCAAAGCGATTACGAGAGTCGGACGGGATGCGCTCGGAAGCCCGGAATGGCAGATGCTGGTCGAGAGCGGGATCTCCACCGAAGGTTCTGAATTCGATCCGCATTTACCAACGGCGATGACAGTCTGCGCCGCCTGCGAAGGCGATCGCATGATGATTACTCACGACAGAATCAATGCGAAATTGGAAAGACTCCTTGCGCGATCGAGTGTGCAGAAGCAGTTGCGGAGCGGATGGCATCTCCATTTGGCATGTGCGCTGCGCCCGCCACAGCTCTGGATGGCGGCAATTCGTAAACTGCGCAAGCGAGGCTTGACGATTTCGGCGGATTTGGGATGGAACCCTGACGTGCTCGGGTCTCCGCGATTGCCGTCCCTGCTGAAGGAATTCGAATTTACATTTCCAAATGAATCGGAGGCGAAGGCCATGACAGGAGAAAAAACAATCGAGGCCGCTGCAAGAAAATTGGCACGGTGGGTCCGAGTTCCGATCGTGAAACTTGGTCCCCATGGTTCTCTGGCCGTTCGCGACGGAAAAATCTTGCGCGTGAAGTCGATTCGCGTCCGTGCGGTGGATGCGACCGGATCAGGCGACGCTTTCGATGGTGGTTTTCTTCACGGTTATCTTGCCGGGTGGCCGCTTGAAGAGTGTCTGCGAGCCGGAAACATTTGCGGAGCGGTCGCCACGACGGGCGCCGGGGGATCTTTCGCAATTCCGACACCGAAGAACCTGAGGAAGTTGATGAAGAGGCTTCGCTGAAATGGAGTTTAGAAACTGGGAGGACGAATTGCGGCCTGCATCGAAAAACCTCAGCGGGAAATCTCCATGGAGGACGAAACACCATCATGAAAATCACTCTGGTCGGAGCCGCAGGGGTGCGGACCCCACTCCTAGTCCACGGTCTCGCAGGGCTTAGCAGCAACGTGCGGCTGGACGAGTTGGCGTTTTGGGATACCGACCCTGAACGCGTGAAAATCATGAAGAGGGTCGCGGAAGAGATGGGCAAGCGGAGTGGATTTCGCGCGCGCCTCACAGCTTACTCCGATCCCGATCATGCCCTGGAAGGAGCGGACTACGTCATCACGAGCATTCGCGTCGGTGGAATCGATGCGCGAGTCAAGGACGAAACGATAGCTCTGGCACATGGGCTCGTCGGCCAGGAAACGGTGGGCGCAGGTGGCTTCGCATGCGCCATGCGGAATTTGGGCGTGATGCTGGAATATGCGCGACTGATTGAACGCGTGGCTCCGCGCGCGACGGTCATCAATTTCACAAATCCGGTCGGAATTATTTCGCAAGGACTTCTGAATCACTCCGGAGTCAATCTCATCGGCGTTTGCGACACTCCTTTGGAAACATTTGAAGCGATCGCCCATGCGCTTGACGCAACTCCGTTTGGACTCCGTTTCGACTACTTCGGGCTGAACCACTTAGGTTGGGTGCGGTCGATTTGCGATGAGACGGGGGCAGAATTCCTTCCGAAAGTCTTGTCTTCACCCGAAATCATACAGAAATGCTATCGGCACGGGCTTTTCCCGCCGAAGTTCATTCAACAACTGGGGCTACTGCCAACTGAGTATCTCTACTTTTATTATTTCCCGGAGACAGCGTACAAGAACACGAAACAGAGCGGTCAATCACGCGGGCAGGCCATCGCAGCGATGAACACGCGGCTGTTTCAAAAGCTGGCGCAGGCTCCCGAGTCGAAGCTAGTCGAAATCTATGAAGATTACCTGCGCGAACGGAATGCTTCTTACTTCAGTATCGAGGCAACGGCAGGGGAGAAACGCAAAGAGAATCAGGAACTCTATTCGGAATTTTCGGGTTACGAACGGATAGCGCTGCTGGTGCTACAGGCGTTACATGCAGAAACGCCTTCCTTGATTCCTCTTACGGTTCGCAATAGCGGAGCCATTGAAGGATCTCGATGCCGATGACGCCGTGGAACTGCCCTGCGAGGTTTCTTCTTCCGGCGTTCGGGTGCTTCCGGTGGAGCGTGCGCCGAACGCTGCTCGTCCCTTGCTGCTGCAGATGAAAGAGTATGAACGGCTCGCGGTGCGGCGCATCGGTCGAGCATTCACGCGAGTTCGCGCTTGCGGCACTCGAAAAAAACCCGCTGGTTGGCGGTCACGATGTGGCCCAGAAAGTGCTGGACGAATACCTTCAGGCGTTCGGACAAGAGATGAAACTCTAAGCGGCGTAAGCGGCTTCGTTGCGAATGACGGCTGATTTCGATCCGTAGTGCGTTTACCTGAGTGAATCTGCGGGAGAAATTTTAGACATCACATTTTTCAGATAGCGCAGACTGGAGCGCATGCTCTCTGCCGGCGGAACGAGCGTCTTGCCGTAGATAACATCTTGTTCGACGATAGCCCAACCTGAATAGCTGCTTTCGGCGAGGAATCGAAAGAAACTGTCGAAATCGATGCATCCGTTTCCGATTCGAGAGAACACGCCGGCGCCGATGGCTTGATCAAAGTTAAGCTTCTGGCGCCGCGCTTCGCCCAAAATGCCGGCGTCGACGTCTTTGACGTGCACGTAATGCAGCACAGAACGATATTTTCGCGCCTCATCGACGGGATCTCCGCCTCCGTAAACGCAGTGGCCGGTATCGAGACAGAGGCCGACCTGCGTGCCGGCGAGCACCTCGAAAAGGCGTTCCACTTCCATGGGTGTCTCGACGAAAGTGGCGACGTGGGGATGGAAAACAACGCGGAGGCCGAATTCCGCAGCAGCCTGCTCGACCTGCCGGATGACCGCTCCTACTTGCTTCCACTGAGCGAGGGTCAGCGACTTGCTTCCATCCAGCGGAACGCGACCCGCGATTTCCCTTCGTTGGGGTGTTTGGCAATCGGCGAGAACGACCAATCTGGCACCCAATGCGGCGAGCAGTGCGCCGACCGTGCGGAAATGTGCGATTACGTTTTCTACGCGCGAAGGTTCGGTGATCGGAACGGGAACGAAAGAAGAAAGCATGGCCAATCCGAGCCGCTGCAATGATTCATTCAGAATCCGGGGATCGGTCGGGAAATAACCAAAGGGTCCCAACTCCGTTCCTGTGAAGCCCGCGGAAACGATTTCTTCGAGAATTTGCCCGTAGGGTTGCTCCCAAGCTGGCCCCGGATCATCCTGCACGCCCCAGCTGACGGGGGCCGATGCAAAGCGAATCTGGTCAGAAAATTTCTGCAATTTACGGCCTCTTCGCGAGTGCGCCCAAGTGCACGCGCGTGCCCTCCTTGGCGCTCTGATAGCAGGCTTCGATCAATTCAACGACGTTATATCCGTCATCGGCGGTGACGGGAGCGAGCGATTTACCGTCGAGGGCGTCGATGAAAAGACAATCTTCTTCGACGTAGCCCCACTTCTCATGCATGGTCGCGAGCGAGAAATCGTAAGTGGTCGTGCGGTTCTCCAATCCGCTCGTGAAAGAGATTCTCTCCATTTCGAAGGTCTCATAGGTTGCGTGCATCCCATAGACCTCGAAGCGCTCGAAAGGGAAGTGCCAGCTGGCGTGCGCGTAGGTCTTCATCGTCGCCTGTAAACCGGAATGAAAACTGAGCAAGATGGAAAAATCGTCGAGTTCGCCATGTTCGTGAGCGCGAGCAGCTACCTGCACCCATTCAATCCTTCCAAAGAAATAGGTCATCAAATCGAACATGTGCACGGGGGTCTCATACAGGAAGCCCCCAGTCAGGCTCGAATTCCACACCCAGGGCGGGTTAATGAGTTCTCCGCGGTTCATTTTAGCGTGGACCGAAAGCGGACGGAATTCGCCGAGATCGATTGCACCTTTAAGAATTTTGTAGACCGGCGCAAAACGGCGATTGTGGCCCACTTGATAGACAAGTCCGGAGCGAACAGCCCGATTGCGCAGTCTTGTGGCGGACTCCAAAGTCAACGCGAAGGGCTTTTCGCAAAAAACGTGCTTGCCGGCATCCAGAACTTGTGTGGCAATGTCCACATGAGTCGTATTCGGGGTACAGATATAGACGGCGTCACACTCATTGAAGAGTTCCTCGAGCGATCGGGCAGGGCTGACAGCCAAACTTGGTAGCCATTGCTTGCGCCTGGGCCGCGTCTACGTCAAAAACACCTTGCAGCGTCACGCGGGCATCCTTTGCCAAGATTGCGGCATGTATGCTTCCAGCGCCCCCCGCTCCAACGATTCCAATCTTATGTGGCATTACCGACCTCGTCCTTCCTGGCCCCAAACTGCTCAGCCAATAATCGTTAGCCCGACGCTACCGCGACACCAATAAGTCAGTCTTTCGCCGACTTCCCGCTTCAGGCCCGCCGCGCAACATGGCCCGAGCTACGAACTTCCTTGCGACCCAAGAGCGTGAACCAACGGAACGCGAGGATCGCGCTCCAGGCCGCTCTTGCGGAGGTGCGTGTAGCGCGGATCGTCGCTGGCAGCCATGGAACGAGCGCTACCAGCAAGCACATTGAGGTAATACACGTCGTACCCATGAGCCGCGACAACGGGATGGTAACCATCCTTGATCAGTACTAAATCGCCGTCGATGAGAGTCAGCGTGTTGTCACGCGTTCCCGCGGCGTCGTAGAGGCGTTGGAGTGCGTAACCCTCGGGCTTGCTGATCCGGTAGTAATAGGTTTCGTCCAGGTCCACTTCGAACGGGGGGTTGTGAACGTCATGCTTGTGTGGAGGATAGCTCGACCAATTTCCGCTAGGTGTATAGACCTCGCAAATCAAGAGCTTATCAGCAGGAAACTCCGGGTGAATGACATCGACGATTTGACGAGTGCTATTTCCCCCGCCGCGAATCTCCTCGCGGCAATCTGCGGGAGTTATGATGCGAGGACTAAGCTGAGCGAAAGAAGGAGTACGGCAATCCGCAAATTCGCAATTGGTGATGGCCGAAATCTCAAGAAACGTGTGGCTCGGCAAATAGATCGCGTACGGATAGCCGCTGAAAACGTCCTTGCGTCCCCCAACTTCGCGGGGACCTTCACCCCAGTCCACAGTCGCTTTTCCTCCGAGAACGACGAGAGCAGCCTCTTGGTCACCAGTGTTGCTCTGCCAATATTGTCCGGCGATAAGCCGCCGGACCGAGAAATTGATGGTCTTCCAGTTTGCTCGCTCGCGCGTGACAGACACGAGGACACCGGATTTGTCGTGCGCGACGGGGGCCGAGTGAATCAAGACCTCCTCTTCGTAATGAGTTTGGGCCATGTATACCTCCCCTGAGAGTGGTACCCGCGAAGGTACGCAGGCGGTTGGTTAGATTCGAGAAAGCCACGGCAGTGTGAAGCATTGCATGTTCGTTGCGATCAGATAACAAGGAAACTCCTGGTTTTGCTGGAGCGCCTGTCCCACGCCCACGACATTGACGTGGCCCACAATTCCGCAACAGTCTGCGATAAGCGAACGCTGGACTCCCTCTGGCTCGACATACTGATTTTTCAAAAACTCGATAGTCGTCTGCGCCGCCGTAACTTGACATGTGGACGACAAAAACCGCCTCCCGGAAGGCGTTCGATCCCATCCATTTTTGGAATCAAGAACGCTAAAAAGAAGATACCGGAGCGGCCCGTGCCGCTCCGGCGGCAGACGTTAGAAGTACAGCTTCAGCCCGAATTGGATTTCACGAGGATCGCCCGGTCCGCCCGAATCGGTACCTAGAATCGGTGCAAGCGTGTTGTTGACCTTTCCAAACGAACCTGGCGAACCAATATTCGCATTCGGGTTTGCGAAGTTGGGGTGATTGAAAACGTTGAAGAATTCAGCTCTAAATTGCAGCTGCCATCTTTCCGTGAACTTGAATTGTTTGAACACACTCAGGTCCCATGTTTGAATTCCGGGACCGTAAAACTGATAGGGAGCGCATGTCCCGAACTGCCCGGGACCAGGTTGCGAAAACGCCGCCGGATTGATTATGAACCCCGTAGTCGTGTACAGCTTAGGATTGGTTGTCGCGCCGGCGTAGGGATTCCCGATACAGTTCGCATAGACGGGGTTGTTGCCGTCTACCAGGCCATCATTGTTGGCGGTGACGTTAAACGGAGTTCCGGTCTGCAGCGTTACGATTCCGTTGAATTGCCATCCACCCAGCCAACGAGCGGCGAAATCATCGCCTGACATGAAGCGTTGCCCCTGTCCAAACGGCAGTTCCCAAATGAAATTCCCGACAAAACGGCTGCGAACATCGAGAACCGAGTTGCCCATTTCGGCGCCATAGTTATACGAGTTTTGAGGTAACTGCGGCGCCGTCAAGTTGTCGCGGTAATTTGCGAGACCGTGGGCGAACGTATAACCTAGTCCGTAGCTCAAGCCTTTGGACATTCTCCGTTGCAAATCAAGCTGGAGGGCGTTGTAGGCCGAATTTCCGTCATTCGTCGCGAGTTCCAGGTACGCATGCGAACCTTGGGAGGCGCAGGGAACACCAGCGCCCGCAAATGTATCTACATTTGTTACTGTGCTCAGATTGGCATAGGGATACTGCAAAATCGGACAGCCGGTATCGAAACCAATGACCTGTGGCTGGTTGGCGTCGCGAACGCGTTCCTCCTTGCGCCCCCAATTTCCAACGTAGGTCGCTGAAAGCACCGTATCACTCGAAACTTGATATTCTAATCCGAAGCTTGTCTGCTCGACATACGGCGTGCGCTGGTTCGGATCCTGCGCGCGAATTTGAAGCTGATACAAAGGTGGGGCGGTTGCATCGATAATCGAGGCTGGGAACCCATCCTTTAACTGAAACACGGCGCTGGTTCCACCGGTAACAAGTTGCGTATCAACAAACTGCGGCGGATTGAGCTGAAGCAATGCTTCCGAGCCTATTCGATTTACATGCTGATAAAAAACTCCATATCCACCGCGCCAAACGAGCCGCGGCAACATCTGGTAGGCAAAACCAAGCCGCGGCGCAAAATTGTTCAAGTCGGGATGAATCAGCGAACGATTGTACCAACCAGACGCATTGCTCGCCGCGGTGATAAGTTCTCCGCCGTTCGCCGGGGAGAAGTTCGACGTTTGGTTCTCCCTATCAATCAGCGGAGCGAAAAGTTCGTATCGGAGGCCGTAAGTCACGGTTAGTTTCGAAGTGGCCTTCCAGGTGTCCATGGCATAGAAGGAGTTTCCTGGTGTGTAATAATGGACGATGTGGGGCGTGGTGAAAATTACGAAATTGACGTCTCCGAGCAGCAGATCGGGCAGCGCATTCTGAAAACTGCTGGTGACAACTCCAGTTTCTAACATAAGGCCCTGCGGAGCTTCGATATCGAGAAAATTGTCGCTGCGCTTGATGTATTGGTAACCGAACTTGAAGCTGTGCGTGCCTTTCAACCAGTTGAGGTTCTCAACCAGGTTCCACGCTTGTGAAATCTGGTACTGAGGCCGCCAAGCTGCTGAGCCTTCTGTCGTCAGGCCGCCAATGAAGAAAGGAGGTATGCCGGCGGATCCCGGGCCATCCGGAATTCCTGACAGACCAATCGCTGATTCGGCCTCGGAAGTACCAACACTCAAACCATTCGGATCGCTATGGGCGTAGTCCCGGCTGAAGCCGAAGCGCAGGTCATTGACCAGTGAGTTTGAAAGCGTGTGCGTCCAACCCAGCGCGATCGCCTGCTGGTGCCAGCGATACTGTGTCGCGAAGTTGCCATTGCCGATTAACGGGTTGCTGGTCCACAGCGGGTCCTGCTTGTTGACGTTCCGGTAGCTGTAGCTTCCAAATATCTGATCTTTTGGGCTGAGAGTGTAGTCGATGCGCCCATCCAAGGAATACTGGTCATTAGGAATCGACGTCGCAAACACATAGTTCGGCGCGCCGGTCCAACTCCCGGGGATTCCTTCCACAGCCACCGCGGATGGGATATTCGGAGTGGCCGTACCGGCGACCAGACCCATTAATTGTTGCGCAACGGGATCGAAACAGCCCGCCTGGATAATGTTTCCGGCGTAGCACCCGGACTGCCCGGGGACCTGTGGATTGCCCAATGGATAGTTCAATTCCGTGAAATTGCCCTGCGTCATCAGCGGAGTCGGGACCGTGCTTTGGACGGTAGTGCCTTCCCTACTGGTGAAGCGTGCGAGATCGCCAAAGAAAAAGAGTTTGTCCTTCTTGATCGGGCCGCCGAATGTACCGCCGAATTGATTTTGCGAAAAGCCGCCGCGTGGCGTACCGGTCAAATTATTGATCCACGTGTTGGCATCCAGGACCTTATTCCGGAAAAATTCGTACAGAACTCCATGGTACCCATTCGTGCCCGATTTGATGGTCGCATTGACCACGGCTCCCGCCGAATTGCCGAATTCAGAGGAGTACGTGCGCGTCTGAATCTTAAACTCCTGCAGGGCGTCGGGCGGCGGCTGCACAACCTGCACTGACAATTCCTGCAAGTTTTCCGAGAAGGAGTTATTGTCGATGCCGTTCAGCAGAAAATTGTTCTGCAGTTCGCTGTTCCCGTTGGCGCTAAAGCGATCGGGCGCAGGGTTGGCCGGGGCATAAAACTTATAAACGCCGGGTTCCAAAAGCGCCAAATCAGCGTAACGACGCCCGTTGAGAGGGAGGTCGTTGATGTGCTGTTCATTTACTACGCTTCCGATGTCGGCCGACTGCGTCTCCAGGATTGACTCACCACCTGTAACCACGATTTGCGTATTCACTGATCCAACCTTCAACGAAAAATTAATGGATAGGTGATCTTGCACGTGCAAATGAATGTCATCGCGCAAAACGCTCTCAAACCCGGCGGCGCTCGCCTTCACGGAGTACGTGCCTGGAATTAATGTCAGAACCTGATACTCTCCGTCCGCATCGACAGAAGTGTTTACTTCGACTCCCGTCGCCTTATTTGTGATCGTCACTTTCGCGCTAGGCACTACAGCACCAGACGCGTCTTGAATCCTCCCGGCGATGGCTCCGCGATCGATCTGGCCAAACGCAGGCAGGGCAGAAAAGCCAAGCAACACGGCAGACAGCATCACCCGGTCGAGCAACCCGCGATTCTTCATCCCTCGATGCATTGCAGCCTCCGCGTTTCAGATTCGAAGAGCAGTCTCCCGACTTTCCACTCAGCTGGACTCAAAACCGCTCAGCTAACCGCCGCTCGCTTGGAAACAAATCAGGAACCTTTAAATCCGAATCCATCGCGGGCGACGCAAAAATGGGACAGCCCGCGAACTCGATCGCCTCTCAGTAATCGGCGCCCTCGACCGCTTGCTCTCCGGCATACGCACGCCACACAATACGAATTGCAGAACAGGTTGAAACGGAAAAGCTTGGAAAAGACGAATGAAATATCGTCAGCCGAATACTGCCCCCTAAAGAACCACCCCTCCGCTGTACCGAAACGATTCGGTCACCGATGGCTGCACATGTAACATTCGCAAAAAACGTTGTCAAGTCATTTTTTTGAAAAACCGAGCATCTGCTGCCGAGCTTTGCAATATTCGCAGGTGCATGACGGCCTGGAATGATCGGCCCCCAAATGCCAGAACGTTGCGGCATTTGTATTGACAACGTTTGTTGCGGACGTACAATGCCGTTGCTCCGAAGGAAAAACGGAGTGAACACGCCGAGGGCCGCAGCGATCGAACGAATGCAAAGCGCCTCGCACTTCGCGGATGGGTTTTGCAGAGGCGTAGCAGGAGAACTTGTGACACGTGTCTTCCGGATCGAAGCAAAAGCTCCTGCTGAGGTTCGGCGTTTGCCTTCACTCGAAACGATACGGTCAGTGCGAGTGCGGGCCAAGACATGGCGATCGCCGATTCCCGCACAAACCGAATACTTCATTTAGATAGCTCGCGACATGCAAAGGAGAGAGCATGGCATTGCGATGCGGCAAGATTCTCACCGTAATTTTCGTCCTATCGGCATGCACACTGGGCTTTCTTTTTCGATCGGGTCCGGTGATCGCTCAATCTCCCACCGCGGTTAGTTCGAAGGCCATTGTCTCTGCGGAGCCGCTGGATTTTGATCGAGGAGCGGCGGCACTCTGGCAGAGCCTTCTGAAACTGCATACGCGCGCAAGCCTACTGATGGTCACCGCGCATCCCGACGACGAAGACGGCGGAATGCTGACCTATGAATCGCGCGGACAAGGCGCACGCGTCGCTCTGTTGACGCTCAATCGTGGCGAAGGTGGCGCCAACGTCATGTCTTCGGACTACTTTGACGCGCTTGGGCTCGTGCGCACGGAAGAACTTCTCGCCGCCGATCGCTACTATGGAGTACAGCAATACTTTTCGCGAATGTGCGACTACGGCTTTTCGAAGACAAAAGAAGAGGCGCTCGAGAAGTGGGGGCACGATCAAACCCTTTCCGATGCAGTGCGCGTCGTTCGCATCACTCGCCCGCTCGTCATTGCTTCCGTCTTTGTCGGAGGCCGCACCGACGGCCATGGCAATCACCAGGTCGCTGGGCAGATAGCGCAGGAGGCATTCAAAGCAGCGGGCGACCCGGCCATGTTTCCCGACCAGATCAAGGAAGGACTGCGCCCCTGGAAGGCGCTCAAGGATTATGCACTCGTGCCATTTTCCCCCGTCACCGATAAGGGGATCCTCGACTACGCGGACGGCAAATATTACCCCGCCGAATTTCGCAATTATGCGGACGGCACCGTCGTTCACGGCGCGCTTACCGCTTCTGTCGAAATCCCGGAGGGCGAGTACGACCCCCTCCTCGGATTAACGTACGTCCAGGTCGCCCGCGTGGGACTCGGCCACCAAAAGTCGCAGAGCGGTGGCACCGGCATGCCGCCGGCGGAAGCGGAGATGACTCCCTATCACCGCTTCGCGTCGCTGGTCCCCGTGCCGGAAAAAGAGTCGTCTTTCTACGAGGGCATCGACGGTTCGCTGGTCGGAATCGCGAGCCTGGCGCAAGGCGGCGATTCCACTTTTCTGAAGGCTGACTTATCGCAGGTCAATTCGCTCGTCGATAAAGCCATGCATGATTTCATGGCGCAACACCCGGAAGCGATTTCTTCGACACTCGCGGCAGGCTTGAAAAAAACGAACGAACTGATCGAAACAGTAGCCAGCAGCGACCTGACCGCAGATTCGAAGTACGACGTGACGCATGAGTTGCGCGTGAAGCAAGCGCAATTTGAAAATGCGCTGGCCGAATCGCTCGGCATTTCGGTGCTGGCGACCGTGGCTCCTGAGAAGGAACCGACTGGGCCTTTCGCGCGCTTTTTCAAAAATCCGCCAACGTTTCAGGTGGCCATTCCCGGGCAGGAATTCTGGGTGAAAATCCACGCAACGAATCCAACCAATCTTCCCGTGGAATTGCAGAGCGCGGTCCTCGAGTCTCCATCGAACGAACAATGGTCCATCGATCCCGCGACGCAAACGGGCGGCACGCTCAGAGGCAATCAGTCCGTGGATCTGCGTTTCACGGTTCGCGCGGCCGCCGATGCGAGTTTCACGCGCCCCTATTTCACGCGCCCTAACATCGAGCAGGCCTACTATGACATCCAGACGCCAAAAGATCTGAATCTGCCTCTGGCTCCGTATCCTCTTTCAGCCAAGATACGATTTGTTTTCGACGGCGTGCCGTTCGATCAGGCGCAGGTCGTTCAATCCGTGCAGCGCGTCGTCGGCCCGGGCACCGTGCTCGAGCCATTGGTCGTCGCCCCGGCCATTTCTCTTTCCATCATGCCGCAGGCGGGAATTGTTCCCTCTCGACACCAAATCTTTCGCAGTGACTGTCAACCTTCACAGCAACGTCAAAGGTCCCGCGAACGGTACTGTAAAACTAGACTTGCCCGAAGGCTGGAAGGCGCCGCAGGAGGAATTCTCAACCTCGAAGGACGGCGACGATCTATCGCTCAACTTCCAAGTCACTCCCATCGGTCTAAAAGAAAAGACCTACGCCATAACGGCCGTCGCCGCCTACGATGGCCACGACTATCGAGAGGGGTATCACACCATCGGCTATTCCGGTTTGCGCCCCTACAATCTATATCGCGCTGCCACCTATCGCACTAGCGGTGTTGATGTGAAGGTCGCCCCGGGTCTGGAGATCGGATACATCGTGGGCGCCGGTGACGAGATGCCTCAGTCTCTCGTGAATCTCGGCATCAACGTCCATTTGCTCACGTCGGAAGATCTGGCCAGCGGAAATCTTTCCAAATTCAACGCCATCGTTCTCGGTGTGCGCGCCTACGCGGTGCGCGAGGACCTCAAGATTCACAACGATCGCATCCTCGATTACGTGAAAAACGGCGGCGTCGTCATCGTTCAATACAACACGCCCGAGTTCGATCACAATTACGGCCCGTATCCCTACAAAATGGGTTCGAATCCCGAAGAAGTTACCGATGAAAATTCCCAGGTCGAAATCCTGGCGCCGTCAAATCCCGTGTTCGCCTGGCCCAATAAAATCAGCAGCAAGGATTTTGAGAATTGGGTCGAAGAGCGCGGCTCGAAATTCCTGGAGAGCTGGGACTCGCAGTACGTCCCGCTGCTCGAAATGCACGACCCCGGCCAGTCTCCTCAAAAAGGCGGCCTCGTCTACGCCAAATACGGTAAGGGGATTTACATTTATAACGCCTACGCCTTCTACCGCCAGATGCCCGAAGGCGTTCCTGGCGCATATCGCATTTTCGCCAACATGGTCAGCCTGGGAAAGAATCCTGAGCTGATGAAACCTCCACGCGCCAACGCTAGCAAGCCGTCCGGGATGCCCACTCCCTGATTTCGTGAAGCGGACAGCCGTTGCGTTCAACGCCGGACCATTTTCACCGATGGTCCGGCGTTTCCTTCTGCTCCTGCACTTCTTTCCGCATCGTATAGAGAAAAGTTTTCATCGTAGCTTCGCGCCGCGCGTTCTCATCCGCGACGCGAGTTGTCGCTGCTTCGTAGAGCTTTATTTCCTTCCGCTGCTTTTCCGATTGCTGCATGTGCTCGTAAATTTGGGCCAGCCGATAATGCGCGTCCGCGGACCCCGGGTCCATGCGGGCGCAGATTTCGGATTCGCCAAGCGCTTCTGGCCAGCGGCCCAGCCATCGATACGCTTTACCCAATTGGCAATGCGGCGCGGCATCGTCTTTCGGCAGCAGCGCAACTGACGCGTGCAAGCGTCTCAGAATCTCCGCAGCGTGGCTTTTGTTTCCCGAAACGTAGTCTTTGCGAAAGAGCGCCGCGCCGCAGTAGTACTGCATGTGCCCGTCCTTCGGCCGGACGTCCGAATACTCGCATAGCTTTGCGACAGCCGCGGGATCGGGCGCCGCGGCCCGGTCCATCTGAATGTCCCCCAAGTATTGCAGCGCCTCCTGGGGTTGCGGTGCCAGTTCGGCCGCACGCAGCAGATATTTTGTGGCTTCTTCGTCGGTTCCCGCAAAATGCTCAACCATGCCCAATGCGAGTTGGATTCGCCAGGACTCCGGCTGCAACTCCTCAGCCTCTTTAAGAACGACTCTTGCAGGTTCGAAGCTGCTGTGCCGGATCAATTCCAGCGACAGCGAGAGACGGTATTGCTCCTCGTTCGGCGCCAGCTCCACGGCCGTCTGATAACCCTTCACGGCGGCGAGGCTGTCCCCGCGCGCCTCTTGAATGTCGCCAATCAGGTCTTCGAGATCCGCGTTGTCGCCAAGCTCTTTGCACTTTTCCGCGCTTGCCAAAGCGTCGTCGGGGCGACCGGCTCGGAATTGTGCCAGAGCCAGATTGAACTCCAGGTCGGCGCGCTGCGGGTCGAGCTCCGCAGCCTTCTTTAACTCTTCAATGGATTCGGAGTATTTTTCGTAAGAGATCAGGAGCTCCGCCACACGCTGGTCAAGAGCCAACTCTTCCGAAGATGGCAGCTTTGTCGCGCGAAGCAGTTCCAGAGTTTGATGAAAATCGGAATGCATTTCCAATTCGGCTTGCAGAGAAACGAGGCCGGCTTGGGGATTGTGCGTTTCGGAAAATAAAGGCTCTGCCAAATTTGCCGCGCGCTGCCAATTTTTCGATTGCAGTTCTGCCACGGCCGTCGCCATGACTAACCCACGGTCAGCCGGCTCCAGAGCCAAAGCCTTTTCCATTTCCGAAGCAGCCGTCGGAGCATTTCCCAGTCCGAGAGCCACAGAGGCCTTCAGCCGGTGGAACCCGATGCGCTCTTCACGTCCACTCGGCGGGGATAGGCCGGCCAGTGCGCTTTGTGCTTCCGTGTACTTGTGGAGCTGCGCGAGAACTACCGCCCACTCCATCCGAATCCGCGGGTCGCTGCGGGTAGTTTTCGCGGCATTCGCCAGCAAGGGCTCGGCCTTTTCCGGTTGGCCTTCACGCACGTAAATCTCGCCGAGGGCTGCCAGGGCGGTGGAATCGTTGGGTGCGATTTGCAAAACTCGCTGAAACTCTTCCTCTGCCCGTTCGTTCTGCGCGATGCTGGCATACGCTTGTCCGAGCAGGGTACGTGCGGCGGAATCCTTGGGTTGGGTCTGAAGATAGCTCGAGAGAATTTGTATCGCTTCCGCTGCGTTTCCGTGCCCGAGAGAGGATTGCGCTTCAGCGAGTGTTTCTGAGACTTGAGGTGGATGCTCTTGTGGTGAGGATTGATTCTGCTGTGCGCCGGGAGTGAGGGTGAAACCAAAGAGCAACAATGTGACCAAACGCAGAGCGAATAGCCTCAAAATCCCGCACTTCGTCACGGCTGCTGTCTCTCCCGGCTTCATCACTTTGAATTGCAATTCTCTGCTCTGCACGAAGATTCGCGCAAAACGACCGGCTACAGATTCCTGCCTACCAACTCCCCGGCACGTCCCCGTGTTTTAGCCAGTTCTCGATGAGCCTCACGATACCGTCCTCGCTGATCTAAACCAGCTTTTTCCCCTTTTCCTCGGACGCTTCGCTAACGTGACCAGAATACCCCGGCCAGTCGCTTGCCGTGGATTTTTGCAGAAAATAAGGTGGCCCGCCGGAGAGATCGGGCGGTTCGGGAAGATCGCGGGCCTTGTCGAGATGGATCAGATCCGGACGGAAGGCTGCAACGGCGGAAGTTTCGAGAAGTCCACCATGGCCGTGGCCACCATTGGCCTGATGAAACATCCTCAGCGTCTTCATCATGTCCTCGGGAAGAAACTCCCACCAATTCTCAAACAGCATCGCCGAGTCTTTTACCTCATCGGCCACCTGGCCGATTGCGCCGCGTCCCGGTCCGATATTGCCGTCGTGACCGTTGAGGATGAGGATCTTGCGAAATCCCATCCGCAGAAGATTGCGCAAGACGTCTGCGTAATACATCGTCATTACTTCAGGTCGAATCGAGATCGTCCCTTGAAAATGTGCCGTGTACGCCGGACATTGCGTGAACTTGATTACGGGAAACAGTAGTCCACGCGTCCGTGCCGCTACGCGGTCCGCAATTCCTGAAATGATAATGGAATCTGCCCCCCAGCGGATTGTGCAGCCCGTGAAACTCCAGGCTTCCCAGCGGCAGAATCGCCAGGGGATGACTGGCCGCGACTTCGGCCACTTCGAATCCTGCGATTTCCTCGAATCGTTTCGGTTGTAGCGGCCTGTCGTTGTCCGCAGTGTCTCGGTTCGCTGCGTCGGCGATTCCGGGCAGAGCCAATCCCGCCAGCAGCACATCCCCGCTCGTGATCTGCGTCACACGCCCTCACTCGCAAAATCACTCGGAGGCTAGCCTACGATCCTGCGCGTTGTCCATGCCTATTTTCTTTGCGAGATCTCCGCAAGCCCTCATCGCTTCACCAACGTGGCCAAGCTCAACTTATGCCAAAACGTTTCAGTAAATTCGCATCTCGACTTGCCGACGTCCGACCCCGCTGTTATAGTCCACCCTCGGTATTCGATTCGCTTTTTTCCGGGACGCCTGCTTTGGCCGAAAACATCTCGCCTCGTCTTCCCCCCGAGATCGCAGGACCCTCCGAAAAACTCGTTCGCGGCATGGGCTTGCTGCAATCCGTCGCTGTCAACATGCTCGGGATGATTGGCGTCGGTCCCTTCATCACCATCGGTGTGATCCTCTCTGCAATGGGCGGGCCGCAGGCTGTGCTCGGCTGGTTTCTCGGCGCGTTGTTTTCCGTTTGCGATGGGATGGTTTACGCCGAACTGGGCGCGGCGATGCCGGGAGCCGGCGGAGCGTATATTTATTTCCGCGAAGCCTTTAACCCACGCAGCTGGGGTCATCTTTTCTCTTTCCTCTTCCTGTGGGAAACAATTTTCGTCGCGCCGTTGGCTATCTCGGCCGCATGCGTCGGTTTTGCCGAATACACCCATTACTTCTTACCTCGATTGAACCACGCCGGGGTGGGCGCCCTCGCCGCCGCCGTTTGTGTGCTCATCACGTTTCTACTGTATCGTCCCGTCAAGGAGGTGGGGCGATACTCAGTCATCATGTTGGCTGTGGTCTTGGCTGCGATGTTTTGGGTAATCGTGTCCGGACTAATTCACATCAACACGAAGATGGCGTTCGATTTTCCGCCTGGCGCTTTTCATCTCTCCAAATCTTTCTTTTACGGGTTGGCGGGAGCTACGTTAATCGCGATGTATAACTACGGCGGATACAACAACATCACCTACCTCGGGGGCGAAGTTAAGAACCCCGGTAAGAATATCCCCAGGGCCATTGTTTTCTCCGTTTTAATCGTTGCCGTCCTTTACCTTTTCATGAGCGTGGTGATCATCGGGACGATTCCCTGGCGGGATGCTGCACTCTCTCACGCAGTCGTCTCGGAATTCATCGGTAAGTTGTATGGCGCGCGCGCGGCTTCCGTGATGACGTGTCTCATTCTTGTCGCCACGCTAGCCGGGGCTTTCACTGGAAGCCTCGGTTATTCCCGCATCCTTTACGCCGCGGGCGCCGAAGGAAACTTTTTCAAGGTGTTCGGTCGCGTCCATCCCACGGGACGCTTTCCCAACCGTCTCACTTCTCGCCACCAACGCGATGGCCATTCCACTCTGTTGGTTTTCGCTCGAGCGGCTGCTTTCGGCTCTAATGATCATTCAGATCGTGTTCCAGTTCATCCCTCAGATCTTCGCGCTTTTCGCCATCCGCAAATATCGAAAGGAAATCAAGCGTCCGTACGGCATGTGGTTTTATCCCGTCCCCGCAATCGTTGCGCTAATCGGGTGGATCTATGTCGCGTGCACTCCGGAACAACGCCAGAACATTGGCAGCGCTGTCATTCTATTGGTGCTGGGATTGGGTGCTTACTTACTGCGTGCCCGTGCCGTCAAATCATGGCCCTTCGGGCAAAGCGGAGGCCGCTCTTCGTCAATTGCGTGACGTACCGCAAGAAATATCACTCACACTTTCTTGGGAGGACAGCAGGAGTCTCGCACAACAAGTTGTGTCTTAAGCAAAGCTGGCGTAGGAATGCTTACCCGTCCTTCGATATGATCGATCAAGATTCTCGCCGCAATCATTCCGATCTCTCTCGCGGGCTGACGCACCACTGTGAGCCTTGGCCGCAGCAGCGTCGCCCAATAGAAATCGTCGAACCCGAGCAGGCTGATTTCTTCGGGGCACGCGAGGCCGATCTCTTGTATGGCCGCCAGCGCGCCCAATGCCATCATATTGTTGGTGCAAAAAATTGCCGTGGGACGTTGCCCTCGCGTCAAGAGTTGCATCGCGTGGAAATGGCCGCTTTCCATGTCGTTGTGCCCAGCCTGAATCGTCGACCGGTCCAGGCGGATTTTCGCGCCGCGAATCGCGGATATAAATCCCTGCAATCTATCCCGCGATGTTCCGCTAGAAGCATCGCCCGTAATAATCCCGATGTCGCGGTGTCCCAGGCTCAGTAAATAGGATGTCGCGCTTTCCGCGGCCTGCGTGTTGTCCACTCCCACTCTTCCGATATAGGTGTCACGTTCACGAGGGTGACGGTCCGCGTAAACCACTGGAAGATTTCCCAGGACTGCTCTCGCTTTTCCCCCTACCGCGTTCATGGCGGGAACCCGCACAACCCCATCGACGCGGCGCCGGTGAAACGAATCCAGATAATTCCGCTCTTCTTCCCAACTTTCTCGAGAATCTCCGATCAGCACCGTGTAACTCGCCGAGGCCGAATAGTCCTTGACCCCGCGGACGAGCTCGATGTAAAAGTTGTTCGACAGGTCGGGAACCACGATGGCAATCGAGTGCGTTTTTTGAAGCCGAAGGCCACGCGCGAGGTCGTTCGGGCAATATTTCAGCGTCTTGATAGCTACTTCAATTCGGCTCCGCATGCCCGCGCTGACGTAGTCGGAATTGTTCAGTGCGGCGGAAATTGTGGAGACGGAGGCCCCCGCCGCCTTCGCCACTTCGCGAATCGTAACGTGGCGCCTTACACCCTTTGCTTTTGACTTCAACCTGGGTCTCCTCGCCGCAGTGTTCAGGGATGCAGTCAACATGTTTTGCAAATCAGGAGTTTACTAAGAAAGCGTCATAAAGCCAAAACCAATACGTTTCGGGACATAGTTCGCTTGCAGCGCGTCTGTGTGTACTCAGCCTCGGCCGCTGGAATCTGGTCGTCCGCCCTGATTTCTTGCTTGGTGTTCTACCAATGCGTCCCGCGGCTCGGTTACATTGCGACCGCACGCACGGGAGGCGGGGGAGCCCATAAAGCAACTCGTGAAATTCAAGAGTCCTTTGCACGAAAAGACCCAGGCGACTCCCACGTGTCTCTGGAATGATTCGCCTTCTCTCCAGGAATTAAACTATGCGCTCGACCACCGAGCGGTTGGAGCCACCTGCAGTCCAGTCATGGTGGGTGAAGTACTAAAAAAGGAAATGCCCTCTTCGTGTAGACCGCTCTTGGCGCTCTTCGATGGCTGGACTTGGCTCGCGTAGAGCAAGGAAACGAAATTCGAACGCCCATGCCTTCTGAGGAACTGCTATCCAATGTATCATGCGATTGTGCATCGTCTGGCAACTCTGCCGGCGTGAGAGCTACGACGAAGTCGAAGGGATCAAAGCGAGCAGTGCAAGTGCCATTTCAATCCGCGAGCCGCCGCAATTCACTGGCCTGTTTCCCGGAGCGACCCTTGGTTTCTGCTAACCGTCCCGACGCGGCGACCTCTTGAAAATTTCCCGCCGACTTTTTCTCGCATCACTTTCGCTCAGCGTGCCAATCCTGAGGGCATCCGGCCAGGGTGAAGCCTCGCGTAACGTTAAAGCCCAGCCCAAACTACCCCCATCGGGCCGGCCGTTCGATGCCCATTTCGTGGACGTCGCCCACCAGGCAGGTTTGATTTCTCCCACGATCTGCGGGGATCCGGATCACGCAAACTACATTCTCGAGGTGATGGGTTGCGGCTGCGCCTTCTTCGACTACGACAACGACGGCTGGATGGACATTTTCATCTTGAGCGGCTCGCGCATCGAAGGAGATCCTCCAGCCGCGACAAATCGTCTGTATAAGAACAATCGCGATGGCACATTCAGTGAAGTCACCGAAAAAGCCGGGCTGCGAAAATCTGGCTGGGCCTCGTCGGTGTGCGTGGGCGATTACAATAACGACGGCTATGAAGACCTGTTCGTCACCTACTTCGGCCAGAACGTCTTGTACCGCAATAACGGCGACGGAACTTTTACGGATGTGACCGTGCAGGCGGGTCTGACCAATGATCCTACGCGATGGGGTGCCGGCTGTTCCTTCGTTGATTACAATCGCGACGGCCATCTCGATCTTTTCGTTTCCAACTACGTGCAATTTGACTTCAAACATATTCCGAAGCCGGGCTTTGACTCCAACTGCAATTGGAAAGGAATCCCGGTAAATTGTGGCCCTCGTGGCTTGCCTCCCGGTTTTCATTCACTTTACAGAAATAACGGCGATGGCACCTTCACGGATGTGAGTAAGGAGGCTGGCATTTCAGCCGTGCGTGGCGGCTACGGGATGACCGTTGTTGCGGCCGATTTCGACGAAGACGGTTGGCCCGATATCTACCTCGCCTGCGATTCGACGCCGAGTCTTCTCTTCATGAACAATCATGATGGCACCTTTCGTGAAGAAGGAGTGGCGCGCGGCGTCGCAGTCAACGAGAACGGAATGGAGCAGGCTGGCATGGGCATCGGCGTAGGCGACTACGATCTTGACAGCCACCTCGACCTTTTCAAAACGAATTTCGCCGACGATACCAACGTTCTCTATCACAACGACGGCAAGGGCGATTTTGACGACGTTACGAACGCCGCGCATCTCGGAGTTGAAACTCACTATATTTGTTGGGGTACCGGTATCGTGGACCTTGATAACGACGGCCATCCCGATATTTTTGCGGTGGCAGGCAGCGTGTATCCTGAGCTCGAGCAAAAGCTCCCGGAGTATCCCAACAAGTGCCCGCGAATGATCTTCCGCAATTTAGGCGACGGAACTTTTGAAGAATTGATCGGTGAAGGCGGGCCCGGTGTCGCGGCTCGACATTCCAGCCGCGGCTGTGCCTTCGGCGACTTCGACAACGACGGAGACTTGGACATTTTGATCGTCAACCGCGACGAGCCGCCTTCCCTGCTCCGTAACGATCTGCGTGGCAATCACCACTGGCTCAAAGTGCGGCTCATCGGCGTGAAATCGAATCGCAGCTCGATTGGCGCGCGCGTGCTAGTTCACTATGGACGGAAAACCCAGGCTCAGGCGGTGCTCAGTCAATCCAGTTTCTATTCCGCAAGCGACCCGCGTCTGCATTTCGGATTAGGTGCCGAAACCACGGTGGGAATCGAGGTTATCTGGCCGAACGGCCTCAAAGAAAGATTCAAAGGGATCGCGGCGAATCAACTAATTACCATCAAAGAGGGCGCGGGAATCCTGTCCGGCAACGGGCTCCCGACGAAATAATGGAAGAGACGCGAGCTTCGCAAGGCTCTTGTTGATGGATTAGATTCGGCTCAATGTAACTTTCCTGGAATTCCCCGATTGCATTGACGAAACGAAGTCGAATCATTCTCGGGTCGTCGCGAAAGCAATCCTTATCGAAGAGACCGAAAATACGAAATGTCACTCGTTCCCATTGCTCTAACAATTTGCGCCGTTCGTCGTCGTTCACGCCCTTGGCAGACTTAATAGCCACCGCGAGAAGTCGCGCATGTAGAATTTCGGTAGTAGGTCCCAGTTGTGAGCTTGCGTAGAGGTCAACGAGCTTTCGGGCGACGTCAAGGAGTCGCATTGAAATCTGCCGTGGTTTCTCAAAGGAAATGCATTCCTTCCTCAGCAAGTCCAAAGATTCCTCCGCCGAACGCGGTTTTCCTTGACCCGGCCCGTAGTAGAGGGTTGCGGTGATGCGAAGAATCTCCTCACCCGGAACATCCTCTTTAGCGATTTCGCGATAGATTTGACCCCAGATACCGTGGAGCAATTCGATCTCAGCTTCCGTCGCAGCCGGAGATTCAGATAATTCATACATTTTCCCCATGAGGACACTTTTGGTCTTGTCCAACCAATCGACTGCCAAGCCACGGCTGTTGAGTACTTCAAAAACGGTGTTAACAATTTTGCTGTCTTCCGTATCAAAAACAACGAAACCAAGGCGATGTAAAACGAGCCGCATCAGCATCAAAATATCGTGCGAAGACTTCCACGTATCAACAAAACGCTTGCAGTCCCGAATCGCACTCGCGAGGTTTCGGTCGGAATGTGTTTCGATTTCAGTCGGACTTGGTGCGATTCCTTCGCGAATAAATCGGTTAAAGTTGAACTCGTTGGCGTTATTCGTCTGTAGGAGGATCAAATGCCCATCACGTTTGACCAGCGTTTTGGCTAAATCACTTCGGTCCTCGGACGATTCGGGGAGTGCCAATTCGATAGATTTGAGGAGGAGAATCAGCGTTGTTAGACGCTGCTGTCCATCAACAACGTCGCAGACCCTGTACTGCACGGCCCCTACATCTTTGGTTTCCGCAGTCCGGTGGCAAACGATGGTAGCCATGAAATGATGCTGGTCTTCGCTGCCAGTCGCTAGCTTCTCAAGATCACTAAAGAGATCTTCGCGCTGCCGTTTTTGCCAACTGTAAAACTGCTGATAGTGTGGAATCCGGAAGATCCGATCAGCAAACAGGGTCTGCGGAACACCATAGCGCGGCTCGATCATATTGACTCCTTCATGCACTCAGCTATCCAATAGCTTAGTATGATCTGACTTTTTCACCAGAGAGGGCTGAAATTCAGCTCAGTGCGGAAGGACGCGCAGATGCAGATCTGGATCTCCAGATCACCAGACCCAAGATCAAATGTGCCAGACCCCTTCCGATGGACAGGGGGTCAGTGCCCGCAAAAACGCGGGAACAATTTGGGAACAATTACTGCCGACTACCATCCAAAACCGTCATACAAGACATAGGTAAAGGCTAGACGAAACAACCACATAGCGTTTCTGAATTTGCTTTGCAAGCAGGGGGTCACCGGTTCGATCCCGGTCACGTCCACCAATATTCCGTAGACTTTCTATATACCGCCGTTTTGGCGCGCCCAATTTCATGCAGAAGCTTTACGCCCCATTCCAGGGCCTTTTCTGACCACGGACGGCCTTCCTCTTTGCGTTGCAGAATTCTTTCGACCTGATGCCGCGCAAGGCGGTCCCAAGGTTTGCCGGAACTGGAAGTGTGAACGTGGGTTATCGCGCCGACCGATACCAAAGTATCGTCGATACTATCGTCCAATTGTTCGCCCCCGGCGTTTCTGGTCTTATTACGGCATACCGTCCGATTCGATCGGATGTGCGTGGCGAAGCACAAAGGAGAATGAAGATGAAAATAGTGATGGTGCTGACCTCCCACGATCAACTCGGTGCCACTGGCCGCAAGACCGGCTTTTGGCTGGAAGAATTTGCAGCTCCCTACTATGTCTTCAGGGATGCCGGCGTGCAGCTCACCCTTGCATCACCGAAAGGCGGTCAGCCACCCATCGATCCGAAGAGCGATTTGCCGGAAAATCAGACGCCCGCCATGACACGGTTCAAGCAGGACCAGGCGGCGCAAAAGGCGCTTTCCCAGACAGTTAAGCTCGCCGACGTGAAATCGGAGGACTACGACACAGTGTTCTATGTGGGCGGGCACGGCCCCATGTGGGATCTCGCGGAAAGTCCCGTTTCGATCGCATTACTCGAGTCGTTCTACAATTCCGGCAAAGTGATTGCGTTGGTGTGCCACTCGCCCGGCGTGCTTCGCCACGTGAAGTACCAGGGCGCGCCGCTCGTAAAGGACAAACACGTGACCGGCTTTACCAATGGCGAGGAAGAAGACGTACAGCTCACCAAGGTTGTGCCGTTTCTTGTCGAGAATGAATTGATGCGGCTGGGAGCCATCTTTGAGAAGCGCGCCGACTGGCAGCCTTTTTCACTCGTCGATGGCCGTCTCGTTACCGGGCAGAATCCCGCGTCCTCGACCAGCGCAGCCCAAGCGCTTCTAAAGTTACTCGGCGCGGAGAAAGCTGCTTCCGCATAGGTTCCCGCTCGACTAGACGAACGCAAACGTTCGCCATCCGTTATATTTGGCGGCCAAGGTGATGGCGTTCTCACATTGGCCGCCTGGGCCAATCGTTACGTGCGCAAAAAGCACCTAAGGAGACTGGAATGAATCAAGATATTACGCTGGAAGTTGCCGAGACAATGATTCAAGCCGCGAAAAGGAAAGCTGAGGGACTGAAAATACAAGAGGACATCGCAATCATGGACGCGAGCGGAAATCTCAAGGCGTTTGTTCGGATGGATGGCGCCTGGCTTGGCAGTATAGACATCGCCATTCGGAAGGCGCGAACGGCCCGCTATTTTGATATGGAGACAGCTGAAATCGGGAAGATGTCGCAACCGGGCCAGCCTATTTACGGCGTCGAACTCAGCAACGGCGGTCTGATCAGTTTCGGCGGCGGAATACCAGTCAAAGCTGCGGATGGAGCGGTGATTGGAGCTATCGGCGTCAGCGGCAGCAGTGTCGAAAATGACGTTGAAGTCGCCAAAGCCGGTGTGCAGGCCTATAAGGCGCAGAAGTCTGCGACTGCTTGAAGCTATTGTCGGCTTCACTCAACCGATCGCGAAGACTAACGAATCCAAAGGAGAATCCAATGGCAAATGTATCCGCAGCTACGAAAACCGCACAGCTTCGCTTGACCAAGAGGTCGCCCGCCTATTGGCGTGTCACGATTGACAACCCGCCGATCAACGTGATGGGCCCGGAAATGGTCCGGCAGTTCCAGCAAGTCATCGACGCTCTGGAGGCCGACGAGCAAGTTCGGGTCGTGGTCTTCGACAGCGCGGTGGAGGATTACTTCCTCAATCATTCCGATTTCACGGCTAAACTTGAGGACCTCACTTCAATGCCGGCAGGTCCCACAGGCTTGCCACCCTGGCCGGACTTTCTGGTGCGTTTGACTCGCTTGCCAGTCGCTTCTATCGCCCTCATCCGTGGCCGGGCGACGGGCAACGGCAGCGAACTCACGCTCGGCTGCGACATGAGTTTCGCCAGCCGCGAGAAGACCATCATCTCGCAATGGGAGGTGGGCGTAGGAATGGTTGCCGGCGGCGGCCCGATGGCGCGACTGCCAAGACTCATCGGGCGAAACCGCGCACTCGAGGTGCTGTTGAGCTCGGAAGACATCAGAGCAGAGCAGGCCGAGGCCTACGGCTACATCAATCGCGCTCTGCCCGACTCCGATCTAGATGAGTTCGTGGAGTCGCTAGCGACCCGAATCGCGAAGTTCGACAAATGGGCGATCGGTAACACCAAGCGGCTCGTCAACACCAGCCTGCCACCGGACGTCGAGATCGGCGCCGGATGGGACGCGTGCATCGCTTCGCTCGGGCGGCCCGCCGCCCAGAACGGGATTAAAGCTCTGATGGCGCGCGGATTCCACAAGCCGGGAGATGCCGAAAATCGGCTCGGATATTACCTGGGCCAAATCGAGCGATAGGACGAGCGCGAAAAATCAACAAGCGCCGCTTCTGGCGCGCACTGGGTTGCAGCAGTGGCTCCGCGGCGCGTGATCGTAAGCCTCGTTAGGGCATTACTGACGATGTCGCCACGGATGTTCTGGAGGGCGGCAGGCGCTTGTGCGTAGGAAAATACCAAAAACGACTAACCGCCAAGTGTCACGATTTCGTGACTGGAGCGGGACAGAGGCAATACCAAAGTACAATGGACGCCCCTCATTCAATGCCGCATCATTTTAATATGAAGCCTCTTGACGATAGGAGCCGGAACGGTCGCCCGCTCTTATCCGTTGTTGATGATGATGAGTCCATACGCGAGTCGCTGCCTGACCTGATCAAGGAGTTCGGCTTCTCGGCACGAGCTTTTTCGTCAGCGGAAGAGTTTCTCTCATCCGGTGCTGTCGCTGAGAGTAACTGTTTGATTCTCGACATCGCCATGCCGGGCATGAGTGGACCGGAACTTTACCAGGAGCTAAAACGGCGCGGAGAAAAGGTCCCGGTCATATTCATTACCGGTCAAAAAGATGAGGCGGTTCGTACTCGAGCGCTCGAGCAAGGCGCAGCGGGGTTTCTGCTGAAACCATTCAGTGACGAGGCTCTGCTTGCGGCCATCAAGACCGCACTGCTAGTCACCTAAGGGTCCATCGGTGGAATCCCCCAGGGGGAGTACAATGAATGCGGCGTGCACACTTAGTTCTTCTGAAGTGCGGGGTCATGAAGTAGGGGCATTACCGATGCCGAGTGCCATCCCCATCGTGTTTATTGTTGATGATGACGTGTCCGTCCGCGAATCGCTGGAAATGTTGGTCCGGGATGAAAGCTGGAAACCGGTCACGTTCGCGTCCGCACAAGAATTCCTCGACCACCCCAGAAAACGTGTCCCGAGCTGCCTCGTCCTGGACCTTTCACTTCCAGACCTGAACGGTCTTGAATTGCAGAAACAGCTTGGGGTTGAAAACAGCGACATGCCGATCATTTTCATCACCGGTCATGGCGATGTGCCGCAGTCAGTGCAGGCCATGAAGGCCGGGGCCCTGGAATTCTTAACCAAGCCCATCAATCACGACGCTTTGCTGAGCGCCATCCGAAGCGCGCTTCAGCGAAGCAAGATCGCCCTCACTGAGAACGCAGAGATTCAGGAACTTCGGGACCGCTACGACTCGCTTACCACCCGAGAACGGCAGGTGATGACGTTAGTCGTCGCTGGTCTGCTGAATAAGCAAGTTGGCGGCGAGCTCGGAATCAGCGAAATCACCGTAAAGGCACACCGCGGGCAGGTGATGCAAAAAATGAAAGCGAATTCCCTCGCCGACCTGGTCAGGATGGCGGCCAAACTCAAGCCTGCGAGTTCGGGAATCCACTTGGCTTGACAGTAGCTCAGCGCGGCTGAGTTCGTCCTGCAGCAAGGTGAAACCTTTGTTACGCGATTTATCGGCCCATCTCTCACCAACCCACCTCGAAGCTGCAACCGATTCATAGTCAGCCACGTCAAAAGCATACAGAGCTCGAGGGGATTGTCCTGCCAGGTTTGCGTGCTCACCATGAAATTGGTTGTCGCCGCGAGCCTGCCGAAGGCATATCGGGGGCACAACTGGGCTGGCACGTCCTCTCTTGATTTCTGCTAATATCCCCGTGCGACCGAGGAAACTCGATTGCTCTGCGGGGAGTTCACGCCAGCTCTTATTCCCAATGTTGCGAAGGCGGTGAATGCTGCTTCCGTTTTCCATCCGAATGAACACGATGAGTCGTGTGATGCGCCGTGCCGAACGGAGTCGGGTCGGCTTCCGGAATTTGGGCGTGGCGGGAATTCTGTTGTCGGTGTTCTTTTTTTTCGGTTGTCAGAAACCCGCACAGCCCGTAACCATTACATATTTCGATTCCGACGCCAGAGGAGTTCCGGGCGACCATCGTATGATTCCGGACGCCTATTTGCAGGAATTCACGCGGGAAACGGGCATTCACGTCAACGATCTTCCCACGCCAGAGGACACCACTTCAAAACTCGATCTTGCCATGAAATTGCTCCGCAGCGGCGCCCCGTCCCCTGACCTTTATGGCGTCGACACGATCTGGACCGGAACGATGGGTGACTACCTCATTGACCTGCAACCTTACTTTCCTTCGGAGATTGCCTCGTATGATCCCGCCATCACCGAAAGTTATAGGATTCAGGGGAAGGTTGTGGCAATGCCCAACCAGCCGCTCGGGGTACAGGTTTTGATTTATCGGACGGATCTTCTCGCCAAGTACGGCTACAAAACGCCTCCCAGAACCTGGGATGAGCTGGAGAAAATGGCCGCCCGGATTCAGGCTGGAGAGCGCGCAACAGGGAAGAAGGATTTTTGGGGGTTCGTCTGGGCCGGAGCGATCGCCACGGACAGCGAACAACTCACGATGGAAGGCTTGGAATGGCAGGCGGCGGAAGGAGGCGGCCACATCATCGAGCCCGACGGAAGGATCAGCGTAAACAATCCAAACGTTATCTATTCCTGGGAACGCGCGGCACATTGGGTGGGTTGGATCTCTCCTCCCAGCGTGGTTTCTTACACCGCCACGGACGCAGAAAATAAATTTTGGGTTTCCGGCGAGGCTGCGTTCCTGCTCAGCCACGCCATCGTGTATGAGATTTTTGCAGCGGATAAGCCGTTCCGCGACCAAGGTGGAGTGACCAGCGTCCCCGCTGGTAAGAGCTCGCGAGTAGCGACCCTGGGCGGCTACGCTCTGGGGATATCCCGGTATTCAACTCACCGCGCGGAAACCGTCAAGTTCATCCAGTTCCTGCTGCGCAAGCAGGCAGAATTCAGGGCGAATCATCCGGAGAAGCCGGGCCGGAAGGTTGCGTACTTTGAAGTTCCGACAATCATGAAGGAAATTTATCCCTGGTGGTGCAAACCGGGGGAAACGGGAGGGAGCGAGCTCATCTCGCGGCCGTCGGCGGTCGCCGGAGCGAACTATGAGGCGGTCTCCAAAGCCTACACTCGCGCACTACATTCCGTGCTGACCCGCGAATCCACCGCTCCAGCAGCGGCCGCGGCGCTCGAGAATGAACTCGCTCGGATTATGGGTAATGGCGGGGCCCAAACGGGAACAGGTTCGCACTGAGATGAATCGCCTGCGCCTCAACATTGGTCCACGCCTGATTCTCTGCTTTGCGCTGATCATCGTTTTGATGTTTGCCGGCGACGTAATCGTTCTATGGCAATTCCACATCGTCCAGGCGCGAGCAGAACGACTCGATGAGTATGACGAAGCATTGGTAGCTGTCCTGCGTGTTCACTCAGACGTGTTGCAGTTTCGCGACACGCTTGAGTCGCTTGCGAATGAAAAAAACTCCGGGCATCTGAAGACAGAAACTCAAGCGATGAATGACGCGTTCGCACAGGACATGCGAACTGCCAACAGCGCGCTATTGGCCGTGCATTCCGACAACGATTCTGACGCGACGATTCTCCCCACGCTCGCAGTCGTTCAATCGAACCTGCAATCGGAGTCCGCGTCCATGATCGACTTAGCTCAAGCGGGTGATTGGGGCGCCTTACAATTGCGGCTCGCCAACCAGATACGCCCGCTCGAATATTCGATCTCTGCCTTGGTCGAAAGAGTGGACCGCGTAGTAAAGCTGGAACATACCCAAGCCGCCGCCAATATCCGCCAGGTGCAGCAGCGGATATTCATTGTCGTGCCACTCACGGTCGTACTCACCTTGTTGATCGCCGCAACGTTGGGACTCCTGATTACGCGCAGCATCACGCGGCCGCTGGAAGAACTGGTAAAAGGTTCCAACATGCTGGCACGAGGAGAGTTCACGCACCGGGTTCCCATCCAGGGAGAAGATGAGCTTGCCCAACTGGGAAGCGTATTTAACGACACAGCGCAACGATTGCAGGACCTCTACGAGAGCTTGCAAAGCAGTGAGGACCGGCTCCGCCGGGTGATCAATACGATTCCCGCTCATGTGTGGAGCAGTCTGCCGGATGGTTCCGTGGACTTCATCAACCAGCGTTTGCTGGAATCCACCGGACTACCGATCGAGACGTTGCTTGGCTCCGGTTGGCAATCGATCGTTCATCCGGATGATCGCGCTAGATACATCGGGAAATGGGAATCGGCATTGGCCAGCGGAGAACCACTTGAGATTGAGGCGCGCGTTTGGACTGCACAGCGTGACTATCGCTGGCTGCTGGTGCGCAATGTACCTTTGCGTGATGCTCATGGAGAGATCGTCAAGTGGTACGGTACCGGCATTGATATCGAAGACCGCAAACGTGCCGAAGACGCGTTACGCAAAGCACAAGGAGATCTGGCGCACGCCAATCGCGTAACGACTATGGGCGAACTCTGTGCCTCCCTGGCGCATGAGGTGAATCAACCTATCAGCGGCGCCATCACGAATGCTTCTACCTGCTTGCGCCGGCTCGATCGCGAACCGCCTGATCTGGAGGGCGCAAAGGCCGGGGCTGCATTGATCATTCGTGATGCCAACCGGGCGGCGGAGATCATTAACCGAGTCAGGCTGTTTTTCAGAAAAGGCGTGGTGACCAAGGAGCGGGTGGACGTCAACGAGATGATTCGGGAGATGGAAATTCTTCTGCACAACGAGGCGGCTCAGCACTCGGTTCTTGTACAGACGAAGCTCGCAGCCGATCGCTCGCAGATTGTGGCAGATCGCGTCCAGCTGCAGCAGGTATTGATGAACCTGATGATCAACGGCATTGACGCGATGAAGGCCGTCGACGGCCCGCGTCAACTCACGCTCGGCACCCAAAATGACAACAACGAACAGGTGCTGGTATCGGTGGAAGACACCGGGATTGGGCTTCCGTCGAACCAAGCGGGCCAGATATTCAACGCCTTCTTTACCACCAAGGAACACGGCACCGGCATGGGGCTTCGTATCAGCCGGACGATTATTGAAGCGCACGGCGGCCGGCTCTGGGCGACGGATAACCATCCCCGCGGAGCAAGTTTCCACTTCACGCTGGCTGTCTCCTCGGACGCCGCGACCCTGGACGCCAGCCCTGGGCGCCAGGGCGTCAACTAAGGTTGCAACCCGTCCGCCATCCACTTGGCGAATAGTTCAATCCGAGATTGCGGCCAGGGGCCTTCTCCTCTTGGCGGGGGAGGCGGCATCAGCGGGCCACCGATTCCACGAATGCGATCGTAGATAGCGGCAGCATGGCTTTTGACTTCATCGTAACTTTCCAGGTTGAACCCCTTCCTCATCCCATCAATATCCCGTTGCGTGAAGAGCGGGCGAATGTCCCTTTGAAAACTTGTCGTGTTGGCCATAGCGCCTCCCAAGTACTGGATTATACGGATGTCGCACGCTTCTTTGTAAATCCAAAACTGCGGGCCCTTTGACGTCAGGGTTGGCGACCAAGGTAGTCATCGCGACCGCGTTCCGGTGCGCGGGCGCCGCACCGGAACTACGGGGGAACTGCTCCGCCAGCCGCCGCCGCTCGGAACCGATCCCGGAAAGCCACCTTCCTTCAGGCGGTGGCGTGCTTTGCAACTGGCTGCACTTCCCGCAGCAGACCCGTTTCCATATCGAAGATAAAGCCTCGCACGGGCACATCTTTTGAGATCCATGGATGTGATCTCACCGTATTGATCTGTTCCCGGGTGTGCTGCTCGGGGTCCTTATAGGAGAAGAATCGCATGGGAGCCGGAGACGCATCGCCGGTAGAAGCGCTCAGCTTCGCGTTCAGCTCCGCATCTGTGAATGTCGTGAACCCGCACCCGGTGTGGTTGAGAAGCAGTATCTCCGTAGTTCCTAACACGCGGTTGGACACAACAAGTTCCCCCAGAACGTCTTGGGTTACCGCGGGTCCGCCGGTCCGGATAACGTCTATATCGGCTTGCGGCAGACCCAAGATTCCGGGGAGGTCTGAGAGACGAGGGTCCATGCAGGTTACAACTACGATTTTTGGGGCCGGCCGCTTCGCCAGAGTTGGGTCGTACTTTTTTGCATAATTGCGGTTTGCTTCTAAAGCCTTATCAATGATGCTCATCGTATTCCTCCTGACGGGCGAGCTATGCGGCCCAGCCCGTTTCTAAAAGTGCAGCTCGTCCGACCGTATCGGCTGCGACGCGGCCATTACACCCGACGCGCTCCCGCGAATCAATTGGACGATGGTATTGGCGATACCTTGGTATTGCGCCCTCAGGAATGAAGCACGCAGCAGGCTATGCCCATATCTCCAATCAGTACTTTGGTCTTGGCGATACGTTCGTCCAATTGCCCCGACTTGACGGCTCTGTTTTTATGCGTGCAGCACATACGAATCAATTCGGTATGCGCGAACGAAAAACTTTGCAGGAGGACGCAATGATTCAAACCAGTGCTACCGCAGCGCGAGGCCAAGAGGAAGTTGGGTTCGCATTCGACGTTCAGTCGAAGATAAACGAAGGTGGCAACCTGCCTTTGACCCCAGTAAACCAGGGCATAAGCGACGAACGTGCGCTCGTCGCCAAGGCCAAGTCCGGGCACGACGACGCATTCGGAGAATTGTATAACCGTCACCAGCGCAAAGCGTTTTCTACTGCCTTTCGCATCCTTCGAAACGAGCAGGATGCGGAAGATGCGGTGCAGCGCGCGTTTCAGCGGGCGCTGGTGAACCTGGCAAGGTTCCGCGAAGACTCCACTTTCTCGACGTGGCTCACCCGCATCGTCATCAATGATTCCTTGATGCTCCTGCGCCAGCGCCGCACCCGAGAGCCGCTCCACGAAAATAATGTGGATGATTCACAAGGTGACCCAGCGGCGGAGATTGCCGACGTCCGACCCACGCCATTGGAAATCCTCTGCGAAAGCGAGCGCCGCGCAACGGTGCATCAAGCCATTGCGCAGCTTCGGGAGAGCCTCAGAGTCGTTGTGCTGCACACGGAGCTGCAAGGACTGACGAGTAGAGAAACTGCCCGGCGCCTGGGTTTGACCGTGAGCGCTGTTAAGGCGCGCACATTTCACGCCCGGAGGTTTCTGAAGAGACATCTTGAAAGGAACTTTAAGAGCCCAAGCGCGCTGAGCAAGATGCAAAGGAGACTGGCATGAAAGCGAGCGTCGAGCAGGCTTTCGTCGCGGGGGAGTTGCTCGCGCGAACCGGACGGTATCTGGTCGTCCTGACGCTGCCTCTTGTTTGCTCGGTAGCGGGGCAGGAATATCCGGCACAGGCGCTGCTTGCTTGGGTGGTGCAGCGCGGCACGGCTTTGCTTAGCACGTCCAGGACTGCGGCCCGCGAATGAGAGAATTATGACATCTCCGCTTTTGCCGGAGACGCACTTGACGAAATCTGTCGCATTTAGACCGGATAGAGGCTAAATAAAGTGGTGAACGTCGGCAGTCCGGGTCTCATATCGAAAGGAGCATGAACATGGAAGCCAAACCGCAGCCAAGTCAGTCCACGCAGGAACAACAAATCCGTGCGGCACTCGATCAGCATTGGGCGGCCTCCGACACCAACGATTTTGAAACGGAGCACCGCATTTATCTTGACGACGCGGTGCTGGAATATCCGCAGTCAGGCGAGCTAACCCGCGGTCGAGCCAACATACAGGGGCAGCGCGCCAGCCAGCCGAACAAAAAGCGCTTCTCCATCCGGCGAATCGTTGGCAGCGGCGAGCTTTGGGTCACCGAGTTCATCCTGACGTATGATGCCAAGCCGTCCTACACCGTGAGCATTATGGAGTTCAAGGGCGACAAGGTCGCGCGAGAAACACAGTACTTTGCGGATCCTTTCGCGGCCCCCGCGTTCCGCGCAAAATGGGTCGAACGGATGGACACATAATCTCGAGCCGCGGGAATTCGCCGACGGCACCGCCGCTTACGGTTTGCTGCACATCCTGCGATGGAGGTAGACGAAATGGATTGGAAACGGCTGATCCAGTTTGCACTGTTGGGTAGCGGCGAATTGGAACAATACGCGATTCTGCTGGTGCGTGTTTCGATCGGGCTGTTCTTCGCCATCTCCGGGGCAAACAAATTGTTTTCCGCCGGCGGCATAAAACCTGTTTACGACACGCTCGTTCAGGCCAAAGTCCCGTTTCCCCGGCAGACGGCTTATTTCGTAGCGGGCGTCGAGTTCGTTTGCGGATCCTTGCTGACCGTGGGTTTCCTTTCGAGCCCGGCGAGCACGGCTTTAATGATAGATATGATTGTCGCCATCCTCACCAACACGCTTGCCACCCTGCCTAAAGGACTTTCGCGTCTTAACTGGCTCGACGATGTTCTCTACCTTCCGGAAGTCCTGTACGTGCTCTTCTTTATCTGGCTGATCTGCTCTGGCCCGGGAAAGTTCAGCGTAGATTACTGGCTCGCCGTGAAGTTACTCGGGTGATCGATCGTCCCTTCGGCAATAGTAAGATTCACACGGGAGGAATCCTCAAGGCATGGCTCGGCTGCTATCGGTGAACGTTGGGCTTCCGCGCGACGTCGTGTGGAAAGACCGCACCGTACACACCGGCGTCTGGAAGAGTGCGGTGAGTGGTCGCTGCCGCGTCGACCGTTTGAACCTGGAGGGAGACGGTCAAGGCGACCTAGCCGGGCACGGAGGTGAACATCGAGCCGTCTTCGTATATCAGATTGAATCGTATCGCTACTGGCAGGAGCAACTGAAGCGGAACGATTTCGTTTACGGACAGTTTGGCGAGAACTTTACGATCGAAGGATTGGGTGATGACGCCGTGTGCATCGGCGATCGATTCCAAATCGGCACCGCGCTTTTCGAGGTCACTCAACCCCGCGTCACATGCTATCGCGTCGGCATTCGCATGAATGAGCCGCGGATGGCGGCATTGCTCACATCTAGCGGCCGGCCGGGCTTCTATTTCCGCGTTCTCCGCGAAGGTGAAGTGGGTGCCGGAGACGAAGTCGTGAAGGTGGGCGAGGCGGCAGAGCGCATGACGGTTGCTGAGATTAACGCGCTCCTCTATTTGCCTCCTCATCCACGCGATCGTCTGGAGCGCGCATTGCGGATCGAAGCCCTTGCGCACGGATGGCGTGGCTCGTTTGAAGCGCTGCTGCAGAGTCAGCAACACGGGGCAGAAACAGGAAACGCCGGACTGGCGCCTGCCGCCGCGGCCCATCCGGCCTCGTCGGGATTTCAGTCGCTCGTCGTCACTTCAATTGATCGCGAGTCCGCGGACGTTCTCTCGTTTTCGCTGCAGAGCGCTGACGGTCTCGAGCTTCCGATGGCTCTGCCAGGTCAGTACGTAGTCGTACGTCTGCAGACTACCGCCGGCGGCCCAACGCTTTTTCGCAGCTACTCGCTCTCCGGACCGCTTTCAACAGAGCGTTATCGAATTAGCGTGAAAATCGAGCCGGATGGAGCGGCTGGACAGTACGTGCGAGAGCATCTGCGTGTGGGCGACCGGCTCGACGTCAGCTCGCCGCGCGGAAGTTTTGTTCTGCAGTCAGGAGAGCGGCCGATCGTACTGCTCAGCGCCGGGATCGGCGCCACACCCGTTCTGGCGATGCTGCACGCACTCTCGGCGGCAAGTTCTACACGTCAAGTCAGATGGTTGCACACGGCGCGTGATGGCCAGCATCATCCGTTTGCCGGCGAAGTGCGCGGCCTGATGAGCGCGCTAACGAACGGCCGCAGCTATGTCTGTTACACCAGACCGGACGCGACCGACAAGACGGGTGGCGATTTCAACGCGACGGGTCGCTTCTCGCGATCGGTTTTCGATGAACTCGGACTGCCACGAGACGCAGATGTCTACCTCTGTGGGCCGACCGGATTCATGGCGGACATGAAAGAAGCGCTCACGGCTTTTGGCGTGGCGCCTGAGCGCATTCACATCGAGATCTTCAACGGCGGCGAGTCCAGGACCCCTGGCGTCGTCGGCGCAACGGTGCGAGCTCCGCATCCGCGTACTGACGACGCAAGAACTGGCCCGATGGTATCGTTCGCGCGCAGTAGCATTTCCACACATTGGGACGCGTCGCGTTACAGCAGCATCCTGGAAATGGCTGAGGCGTGT
Organism: uncultured Acidobacteriota bacterium; assembly: GCA_963748395.1. GTDB lineage: Bacteria > Acidobacteriota > Terriglobia > Acidiferrales > UBA7541 > Palsa-295. The sequence goes on from CAVVIP010000005.1 coordinate 594,917, forward strand.
GATGTCCCGGTCCGTTGGGCATGTCGCACCGGTGTTTGTCACAACTGTGAGAGCGGTTTGGTCTCAGGGGCGGTCCTCTACGATCCACAGCCACTCGACATGCCGGCTGATGGCAACCTCCTCATCTGCTGCTCACAGCCGGCGGGCGATGTTGTTATCGATCTGTGAAGCCTCTCCCAGTTGAATCTTGTGAATTTCCGTAACCCCTTGACGGTCACGATCGCTACCAAAGTATTGCCAATACCTTAGTCCAATTGTCTCTCCTCTACGCTTCTGGTGTTATCCCCTCATCGCAAATGCTTTCGTTGAATCCGTGCAGCAAACGGTGAGGGCATCGTGAAGTTCGTAGGTTTCAAGATGATGGCCGGCGGCCGACTGACGTTTTGCGGCAGCATGATCGCCTTCTCCCTGGCTCTCTTCGCAGCAGTTCCGCTTTACGGCCAGTCTGGATTGCCTGCTGCGAGCCAAGGGACAGTTTCCTACGGTGCCGTTAGCCTTGCTGATCGGAACACTTCTACCCCAGATTCTCAGCGGCAGAATCCCTACTTGGGTGGGGTCCCCACCGGCACAGCCAGTTCAACGGCGTTATCGCTTTCCCTGGAAGACGCCGTGGCTCGTGGGCTGCGACAGAACCTTGGGGGGGTTCTTTCAGCAGACGTCGTGTCCGGAGCGCGCGGCGAGCGGTGGCGCGCACTCAGCGCGTTGCTGCCGAATCTGACCACAGCTACTAGCTTGGGCGTTCGCCAAAATGATCTAAAGGCGACCATTGGCATCGATGTTCCCGGACAACCACCCGTCATCGGTCCTTATGGGGTCTTCGACACTCGTGCTTACCTTAATCAGTCCATTTTCAGCTGGGAATCCATTCAGCGCGCGCGGTCTTCAGCTGCGCAAGTGAAATCGGCCCGATACAGTTACAAGAATGCCCGCGAATTGATTGTTCTGGTGGTTGCGTCGAATTATCTGCTGGTCATTGCCGACCAGTCGCAAGTCGAGTCTGCTCTGGCTCAGCGCGACACCGCCAAAGTGCTGTTCCATCAGACGACCGACCAGCATAAAGCCGGGCTTGCTGCTGCGGTTGACGTGCTGCGGTCCAATGTTGAGCTGCAGGCGCGCGAACAGAGGTTGATCGTCGCGCGGAATAATCTGGCGAAACAGAAGTTAGTTCTGGCGCGGGCGATTGGGCTTCCCGCGGGTCAAACATTCGACATAACCACCGAAGTTACTTACCAGTCGCTCGAGACTGCAACTCTCGATGAAGCACTGCAACAGGCCTTCGCCTCTCGCGCCGATTACAAAAGCCAGACTGAGCAAGTCCGCTCCGCTCAGTTGCAAAAAAAAGCCGCTTCCGCCGAGCGTTATCCCACCGTGTCCGCGGTTGCGGATTACGGAGCTATCGGCACCAATCCGGCATCGAGCCACGGAACCATCAACGCAGCCGCCGTGCTGCGTGTCCCAATTTTTGAAGGAGGCAGGATCCACGGTGACAACCTCGTGGCGGATTCACTCCTGACGAGTGCCACACAACAACTCGAAGACCTCCGCGCCTCCATTGATCAGGAAGTTCGTGACGCTTTCCTCGACTTGCAAGCTACCGCCCAAGAAGTGTCCGTTGAAAAGAATGCCGTTCAACTTGCCACTGAGACCCTGCAGCAATCACGTGATCGCTTCGCCTCCGGAGTAACGGACAACATCGAAGTGGTTCAGGCGCAGCAATCTCTCGCGGATGCCAACGACGCATATATCGCCAGCCTTTACCTCTATAACGTTGCGAAAATCTCCCTGGCGCGAGCGACGGGCGTCGCGGAATCCAGCTATGCGCTGTATTTGAAAGGAAAATAAAATGCCCGACCAAGATACCGCCAAGAGTCCGGAAAGTTCGTCGCCCCCAACGCGCAATGCCACAGTGGAAAACTCCGCCACGCCGCCGGTCGCCTATCCGAGCCGGCGTTCTTACAAGCACTGGATTATTGTCGCAGCCGTAGTAGTAGTTCTTGTCGGCGGTATATTTCTGTGGCGTTACCTCTCGGGTTTCGAGTCCACCGACGATGCGCAAGTGGATGTTCACCTCTATCCCGTGAGTGCACGGATCTCCGGCTACGTGCAAGCGGTGCATGTAGCAGACAACCAGTATGTACAAGCAGGCGCCACACTCGTAGAGATTGACCCGAAAGATTTTCAAGTCGCGGCGGCCAAAGCGCAAGCGAACCTGGAAACTGCGGAGGCCTCCGCTCGCGCCCTCAACATTGACGTTCCCATTAGCTCGGTGGACACCACCAGCCAACTGAAATTCACTTCATCGGACATCGAAAACGCCAAGGCCGCGATCGCCGCCAGCGAAAAACAAGTTGCTGCCGCGCGAGCGCGCATCCTGGAAGCCGATGCGGAAAATGTGAAGGCCCAGGACGATGTCGAGCGTTACCACGCTCTCCTGATCAAGGACGAAATACCTAAACAGGTTTACGACCACGCGGTCGCCGCAGCACAAACGGACAGCGCTGCATTAGCAGCCGCCAAGGCAGACGAGGCGACCGCCGAGCAAAATGTACTGCAAGCGCGAAGCCGGCTCAGCGAAGCAATTGCGCGGGATGAATCCGCTCAGGCCGGACCGCAACGCGTGGCGTCCACACGCGCCCGTGCGCTTTCAGCCGTTGCCGACGAACGGCAGAAGCAGGCGGAACTCGAGCAGGCGGAGCTCAACCTGGGATACACCAGGGTGTTAGCGCCAGTCAGCGGCGAGGTGACCAAGAAAGTAGTGGTGGGTTTGAATGTCGACCCCGGTGAACAGCTGCTCACCGTAGTTCCGCTGGATCAAATATGGATCACGGCGAACTTCAAAGAAACGCAGTTGAAGCACATGCGGCCGGGACAGCTAGTGACGATCACCTGCGACTCCAATGGCCGCTCCTACGAGGGACATGTAGATAGCATCGCCGGCGCCACTGGTCCGGTGTTCAGCCTGCTGCCTCCGGAAAACGCCACCGGCAATTACGTGAAGATCGTCCAGCGCGTGCCGGTGAAGATCGTCCTGAAACCGGGTGAGAACAGCGACCATCAGCTTCGCCCCGGCATGAACGTAGAAGCGAAGGTGTACTTGCGATGAGCTCCGAAGCGCTCACCTTGCCTTTGGGGCAGGCTGTCTGGCGACCTAAGGTAAATCCCTGGGCGATCGGTGCCACCGTTTCGATTGCGGCATTCGTCGAAGTTTTGGATACCAGCGTTGCCAACGTGGCCTTGCCTTACGTCGCGGGAGGCTTGGGCGCCAGTTACGACGACAGCACATGGGTGCTCACGTCCTACCTCGCAGCGAACGCCATCATTCTGCCCATGAGCGGTTGGCTTGCCGAACTCATCGGCCGCAAGCGATATTTCATAATCTCTCTCTCCATTTTCACGCTGAGTTCCTTGCTTTGCGGACTCGCGCCGAGTCTGCCCGTGTTGCTGTTCTTCCGAGCGTTGCAAGGCATTGGTGGAGGCGGCTTACAACCGATGGCCCAAGCAATTCTCAACGATGCCTTTCCTCCAGAGAAGCGCGGCGTCGCGTTCGCTCTTTACGGAATCTCCGCGGTTCTCGCCCCCACAGTCGGGCCGATGCTGGGAGGTTGGATTACGGACAGCTATTCCTGGCGCTGGATTTTTTTCATCACCTTGCCTCCAGTTCTTCTGGCTATTTATTTGACCCATGCACTGGTCGAGGACCCACCGTTCCTCCGTCGGATAAAACGCGGGGGCATCCGCGTGGACTACATCGGAATATCGATGTTGACGCTGGGAGTTGGATCGTTGCAGGTCCTTCTGGATAAGGGGCAGGAAGACGACTGGCTTGGCTCGCATTTCATCACCACCCTCGCGATAACGGCGGCCGTCTGCTTGATCACGCTGGTCATCTGGGAATGGTTCCGAAAAGATCCGATCGTGGACGTTCGTATGTTCAAGAGCTTCAACTTCGCCGCGGCGAACCTGATGATGTTCATGATGGGGTTCATGCTTTTCAGCACTTTGGTCTTGATTCCCGAATTTCTGCAGACGTTGATGGGTTACACGGCCGGACTCGCAGGTCTGGTTTTGTCCGGAGGAGGAGTCGTCTTGCTTGTGATGATGCCCATCACTGGACGGCTGACGTCGAAGGTTCAGGCCAGATACCTGATTGCGCTGGGATGGCTGTGCCTTGCCATCGGTCTATTCTACTCGGCTCACCGCATCGATTTATTCATCAACTTCCGTTTTGCAATGTGGCTGCGCGTCACGCAAGTAGTGGGAGTCGGTTTTCTTTTTGTCCCCATCACCGCGGCAGGTTACATCGGAGTCCCTCCGGAAAAAGGCAATAGCGTCTCCGGAATAATCAATTTCATGCGCAACATCGGCGGGAGCATCGGGACTTCACTCGTAACCACTCTCATCTTGCGGCGCTCTCAGTATCACCAGCAAATCCTCGTCGGCCATGCGACTGCCGATACCCCTGCGTTCCGTTCGGCGCTCCATTCGCTGAGCTCTGAAATCGCACATTTCGGGCTGCGCGCCACAGACGCTCACAATCAGGCGATCGCCCGGTTCTACGGTTTGGTCAATCAACAGGCACGCGCGCTGTCTTACATGGACACGTTTTGGATCCTGGGCGCGCTCTGCTCGCTCATGTTCGTTCTCGCATTTTTCTTGAAACGGAATGACCCAGGAGCAGGTGGAGCTGTGGCGGCCGGGTAAGGATCTGCTTAATGATTCAAGCGATCACAATTGAGCGCGAGTTCGGCTGCGGCGGTTCGGAAGTCGCTGCGAAACTGGCCGATCTTCTGGGTTGGAAGTTGTGGGACCACGAACTAACTCAGGAAATCGCGCGGCTGACCCACAGTTCGCCGCAAGCGGTCGAGAAGCGGGAATGGAAAGATGATCCGGCCGTCTATCGCGTTTTTAAGTCCTTTCTGACGGGAGCATTCGAAGGGGGCCTGCCGCCAACCGATCGCCTGGAGCTGCTTGATGCGCGCCGCATCGCCATCGTGTCCGAGGCGGCCGTCAAGCACGCACTATCTGGCGGCCCATGCGTGATTGTTGGCCGGGGCTCGCAATATTTTCTTCGCGATCGCAAGGATGTGTTTCGGACGTTCCTCTACGCCTCCCGCACGTCCAAGATTCACAGATTGATTCTCGCTGGAGCACCTCAAGAAAAGGCCATAACGGAAGTTGACACGATTGATAGAGACCGCGCCGCGTTCGTCAAGCGATACCTCAAGCTGAATTGGCCCGAGTATCCTCTATATGACGCAATGTTCAATACAGAGCGAGGTGATTCCTATGTCGCAGAAATGCTCGCTCATTGCGTTCAACAGCTGGCCGGCCACGCGCAGATTTCAATGATCCCGAACTCTCATTAGCACGCCCTCTGTCACCTTTGATGTGCGCACCTCGCACTCTCTGTTCGTCGGATTCATGAGTGAACGGCGGAAACCGGGGCTGTGCCAATCCGTGGTGCTCGCCTAGATAGAATTGCAAAGATTTGGCGCCAAATGCGCAATTTGCGATTCGTCTCACCCCGGTCACCGCGTACTTACGCCTTTGCCTCGCTGATACTTCGGACACGGATCGTATCGGTCGGGCCGTCCAGCACGCCCGTCACCGATACATTTTTGCCAAAGAACTTGCTGGCTTGTTGTTGATCGTCTAAGTGGTACCAGACTTCGTTAACGTCATCCCTCAAGATGAATCGCTCACCATTCTGGGACACGATTTTCCCGCTGAATGTATTAACTGCAGGCTGGTCTTCAGACTGATCCGCGACAACTGGCGGCGGTACGGCGGAAGCTTTGAGTGGAAATGTCGAGGAACCTAAAATCAAGGAAGCCATCCAAAATAGAGACGACAGCCTGATCGCAAACGCTGAACTTCTTTTCATGAGCCACCTCGTTAGGCAATCGGGCGGGCATGATGGAATCGTATGCGGAGCAAGAAGAATCGTCTCTCGGGCGTTTCCCGTATAAAAAGCCGATCAAGAGTGTATGCGTGGATGAGACTCAAAAGGAGGGTCGATTCTTGCGACCACCGATTTCGATCGGGAAAAAAGCGCATCCATTTTGCTTCTAGGCGCCGGACTCGGATCCGCATGCATGTTTCGCCAAGGAAATCCGACGGTCCGAATGTGATTGACCCAGCTTCGGACGCTGCGCAATCCTGCCTCAACACCGGCGACAACGGATGCGACGAACGCCGCTCGCGGCCATTCCCGCAGCCTCCGCAGTTCGATCGCGAGATATGCGATGCCACTCGCCAAAATCAGCAGCGAAAAACCACCAGCGACGGCCATCCCTGTGATCGCTGACGACACCGCGTCTCCGCTATCGCCACCCGTCGCTACCATTCCGCCAACAAGTAAAAAAGCGAATGAAATCAGAGCGAGGATTATCGCTCCAGAGAACGCCACTACTACCGCGACCGTCATGCTGGTGGGACGATTCATGCGTTCCGCCTCAAAGTTTCCCGAGCACGGCCAAAATCAGTACGATCAGTAGAAGGAGTCCCAAGCCCCCGCTCGGATAGTATCCCCATCCAGCGGAATACGGCCACGTCGGTAACGCACCCAAAATCAGCACGACTAGGATGATCAGCAATATCGTTCGCATCTTGTTCCTCCAAAGTCAGTCGAGTATCGCGACTACTTATCTCCACAGTCACATCACGCGTGCCGCAGGCAACCATCGGCATTGCTCTGCTTCTCACTGGAGTTGGCGTCAAGCTAATGCTTCGGTTTTTCTTCTTGGCGCGGCGCGGACTCATGCTGCGCGGGCGGCTTCGATTCATGTGTCGCGGCTGGTTTAGGCTGCGTCCTGGGTTGGGCTTGCGGTTTCGATTCGTGCGTGGCAGCTGGTTTCGACTCCGACTTGGGTTTGGCCTCTGGTTTAGGTTCGTGTGTTGCGGTTGGTCTCGGCTGCGACTTGGGTTGGCCTCTGGTTTAGGCTCGTGTGTTGCGGTTGGTTTCGACTCTGTCCTGGGCTTGGCCTCTGCTTTTGGTTCGTGGGTCGCAGCTGGCTTCGACTCCGTCTTGGGCTTGGCCTCTGGTTTGGGCTCGTGTGTTGCAGTTGGTTTCGACTCCGTCTTGGGCTTGGCCTCTGGTTTAGGTTCGTGTGTTACAGCTGGCTTTGACGTTGTCTTAGGCGTTGCTTCTGGTCTGGGTTCGCGCGTGGTGGCCGCTTTCGGTTCCGTTCGAGGTGCGGCTTCCGTTTTGGGTTCAGTTCGAGGCTTGCTTTCCGAACGCGTAGTGGTTTCGGCGCGCGGCTTGGGTTCGGATTTAACTTCAGGGCGTGAAGTGGTCACGCGATCAGAAGGGGACGCCTTTGTCTGGACGACGCCGGGACTCTTGAACTCGCCAGGCCTCGCTGTGGCCACCACCGCCGGACGTCCATGATTGACAGAGGCGAACTGGCTGCGGTCAGAGCGGGCCTCGGTCACATGATGTTCCTGGGCAGCGGTGAGCGCGGTATGTTGCTCGTGGGCGAACCGTTCTTGCGCAGCGCTTGGGCGCGCGTTGATGCCCCCATGGCCACCGTTATAGCTGACGTGTGAAGTGTGCACCACGACGGTCTTCTGATAGACGTTGCGCACCACGTGGACGTTCACATTGTTCACGCGCGTGTTATAGAAAAAGTGGCCGCCAGTCCAGTAACCGCCAGCGTAGCCGGTGCCGATGTAACCAAAGCCGTAGTTGATCCCGCCGTAGAAGCCGACTTGCGGGCCCCAGTATCCAGCATTCCAAAGATAGGCGCCGTTGGACCAACCCCAGTATCCCGGCGTCCAGAGCAGACCAACGGTGGGAGGTTCGACCCATGTGCCGGGCACCCAGAAATAACCGCCGTCGTCGCTGTAGCTCCAATAACCCGGCGTCCATATATAACCTTCACCCGGGCAAACGGGCTGCGCATAAACGGGCAGAGCGGGTGGCGCGATCGTTACCGACAGAACCACCTGAGCTGAAACCGCAGAAGGCGATGCAAAGATCCCGAGCAGTGCCACGGTGAGAAGCAGCCAGCTGAAAACTCCAAAACATTTAAGCGAGCGGCGAATAGGAAAAAAGTGCATTAGCGTCTCCTCGTAAGAGAATTCCAACATTGAAAAATTGTATGCGGCGAGATGAATCTTGGCGATACCGCGAAGTCTCTAGAGGCTCAGGGAACTTACCCTACGACGCTGAGAGGCGGAAATACGCAGTGAAAGGTCTGAAATCGTCGAAGAAAGCTTCCACATTCTGCTTCGCTCGTAAAGTGGACGAGCAATAGCCAGGCGGCGGCCGATACTTGAGTACCCACACGTCCGGTACGAATGGTGGAATATTTTGCTCACGCTGCCGAAAAAAGTACCCGATCGATTCTTGCCCGAGAAAACGACTTCGACCACTCGACACCTTCCAACAGGCTGACCTTGTTGGGGTAATTGTTCTGCTTCGCAAACGGAGCTCGAAGTGCGACTCCTGCTCTCCGAAGGTCCTACGGCCACCACGAGGAGGCTACGATGAATTACCGATTCGACATCTTCAAGCGACTGGCAAACGGGAACACACTTTGGATAACCGCGGTCGAAGGCTTGCGGGACGCCCAAAAGCGGATGGCTCGGCTGGCCACGATCTCTTCTGGAGAGTATTTCATCTACTTGCAGGGTGAAGGAATTGTGGCTGAGCTTAGCCCCGAACACCAGACGTGGGTGGGAGCCACTCAAACAGAAACCCAGCGCGCTGCCGCCACGGCAACATTCCAACATTAGTCGCGTGTCCTGCCGGCCGAGTTGTGGGTCAGGTAAACAACGCGGCGCATCATTGTCGAGGTGACGAATGAAACTGAAGAATACCTTTCTGGGTGTCGCGATAATGGCTTTTGCATTCGGATGTATCGCTCCGAGCGTCAGTTCGAATTCAATTTATACCGATGGCATTATTGGGCAGCAAGCTGCGACGTACGGTCAGTCGAAGGAAAACGTTGAAGCCAAAGTCTTCAGCGGAACCATCTGGATGAACGGCGGTCGCTTCGTCCTGCGAGATGAGCGCCAAAGGCTTTGGTACCAACTGGAAGTTGACCAGAAATTAGTCGCCAAGTTCGAAGGAAAACACGTGAAGGTGATTGGCACGCAGCCGATTGCGAACAGCGCGATCCACGTGCAGCGCATTGAAGAGGATTGAAAACTTCACCACGTCCCGATGGGTTCTTTTCCTATCGCGAATGGGCGATAGATTCCTCGGAATGATCGGTGCAGGTAGCTGGCTATGAATCGGGATACATGATTCTCCGTATTGCCTGAATCCCTGTTTGTTGGAATCATTTGGTCCGAACCGAGACCGCTCCGTGGGGCTCCGGCCTGGGAGCTCGCGGGCGTTCTCGGTTCGGCCAGACTTCTAGTGCGGTTCGATTTGGGAGTTGACGCGCCATGAAACGCAATTGCCCCCACTGCAGAAGCGTCGAGACTTCTCGTTCGCATAGGCGCGGCACCGTTGAACGTTACCTTCTTAGGGTCATCGGTGTGCGCCCTTTTCGCTGCCTCAATTGCGACGTGCGATTTTATGATTTCTGCGAATTCGGGAAGTCGTCGATGCGGGATACCAACACCGCACCAACTCTCGTTTCGCCGGGATCCGATATGGCTGAGACTAACTGATGGAACCTATACCGGTCCGCCAGCTGATGAATGGCGAAACGCTCTCTTGCATTCCTTCCAGGCTCGAATTAATGGATCGCACCAAGGCTAACCGCGATTCGTGGCGCTAACGCGCGCATAACGAAACAAGTCGGCGGAAGTTCTGATGTACCGGAAAAATCCCTGGCCATTTACAGTTTTAGACGTATGGCTCGCGTGGCGAGTCTCGTCTAGTCTCCACATGCGTACTCATCTTCCGCATCCGGTCGGACACTGAAAGAGCGTACGCGGGCGCAGCTGTCCCAAGGCGCAAGGAGAAAAACATGCTCTATTACGCGCTGGTTTTCTTGGTCGTGGCGTTGATCGCAGGATTCCTCGGATTTGGAGGCGTAGCTTTCGCTGCAGCCGGTATTGCCAAGATCCTCTTTTTTATCTTCCTGGCCATATTTATCGGCACGTTGATCATGCATCTGTTGCGCGGTGACAGCGCCGGCAGCTAGAACGACATCGTCTTACAAAGAGTGCGGCCGACAATACCGCACAACTTCATTTGTCTTAGGAGATTGAAATGAAAAAACTGATTCTCGCATGCACCATGAGTACATTGTTGTTGGTCGCCGTCAATGGACGGGCAGACGACACGGAAAAAGATCGCGATCGTCTGCAGAATTCTGGGACGGTGTTGCATGAAATCTTGAATATCCCAGACGATATTCCTCAAGATCTGCTCGATAAGGCCGACTGCGTAGTTGTCTTTCCGTCGGTTCTGAAGGCGGCCTTCGTCGTCGGCGCAAGTTATGGCCGCGGCGCGATGACCTGTCGTCGCGGTGAAAACTTCAACGGCCCGTGGGGCGCGCCCTCGATGATGGCCTTGGAAGGCGGTAGCGTGGGCTTTCAAATCGGCGGGCAAGCTACGGACTTCGTTCTGTTGGTGATGAATGACCGCGGCGCCAATGGAATATTGAGCAGCAAAGTGAAGCTCGGAGGCGATGCTTCGGTTGCAGCTGGACCGGTAGGCCGAAACGCGTCTGCTGAGACAGACGTCTCGATGCGTGCAGAAATATTGAGTTATTCCCGCGCGCGCGGCATATTCGCCGGCATTTCACTGGAGGGTTCCACCATCCGGCCGGACAACGACGCAAACGTGAGAATCTACGGCGAGAAGATCTCAGCAAAGGACATCGTACTTGCTCACGATACAGCGGTGCCTCCCTCGGCTCGCTCTATGATTGCAACGCTGAACGCGCGAACTCCGAAGCACGTAGTGCAGACGGGGCAGTAACAAAAGCGAGGGAAACCTTAGCTGGTTCCTTCCGAGCGCAAGGAAGCGCTCGGAAGGAACTGTTTTTTTGCTTGATGGCCACAATGCGTGGCGATTCGGACCGCGCGTGGTTTATACGATTGGGTTAGCGATTGCCGTTACGTATTTGAGGCCTTCCCGCTGGCTTATTCCGGTTTTCGTTCAGTCCATCCGCCTGGAAATTCTGCCCTGCTACTGAATGGGCTGACCCAGGCTGCTGAGGTGTGCGACTGCCGACTCAATTGTACCGATCAAGTCCCAGGCCCGCGCTTTGGATACCGCGGCATAGATTCCCGCGTCGCTCGCGGCTTCCTGCAGTTGATCCACGTCGGAAATGGTGAATAAAATCAGAGGCACCAGAGGATCGATTTTCGACAATCGAGACGCGACCTCAATTCCGTTGATGCCTGGCATGGTGAGATCAATAATCACGATGTCGGGCCTGAGCTTTCGAAATTGCTTTATTGCCGTCCGGCCGTTCTTCGCCTCGCCGCAAATCTTCCACTCGCGCGTTTCCAGGATCGCGCGAATGATTCGCCGGGTCGTTTCTGAATCTTCCACAATCATGATCCTCAGGTCCATGAACGTCTCCCAGAACTACTTTATAGCCCCGAACGTGCGGCGCGGAAATACACGCATTCGTGTAAATCCGCAATTCAGCGCCGTTAGGCAGGCGATCGGCGCGTAGTTCAGCGAATACCAAGCGCTCCAAACTCTTTCCGGTCACGCGGTTGCGCCGCAAGCCGGCCTTCGCCTCCCGTTTACCAGCCGGCCCGTTTTGCCGCATATACATTGTTTACTGTAGATGTCGCGTAACGGCTTTATGGTATGAATTTCTTTTCGATGGCAGTAGCGCCAAAGCCATTTGTGTGCCGGTGTCGCGCGCCCATTTCTCAAGATCAGTAGCGTTGCGTGTTCAATTCAGATTGAGATATCTGCTGGCAGCGCCGCAGCCCACGAAGGCCGCGGCGCTAGCCGGCCCTGCACAGCGGAGAACAGCATGAAGCGAACCGAGCCAAATAAAACAACCGCGATCACAATTCCCGACCCAGCACCCAGCGCGAAAAGCAACGGACGAGGCTCACCGAGCGCTGAGGCGGCGTCCGCGGATCTGAGCATAATCCTCGCGAGCCTCCAGACGATGCGCGATGGAGATTTTTCCGTGCGGCTGCCAGGGAACTGGACCGGGCTGGCCGGAAAAATCGCCGACACGTTCAACGACATCGTCACCGCGAACCAGCAAATGGCCAAGGAATTGAAACGCGTCGGCCAAGTGGTGGGGAAGGAAGGCCGCACGCGAGAGCGCATGCGTTTTCATCTGCCCAAGGCCGCGTGGGGAGAAATGGAGGTATCCGTCAATACGCTGGTGGATGATTTGCTCCGGCCCACGACGGAAGTTACCCGCGCGATCGCGGCCGTGGCAAAAGGCAATCTGACGCAGACGGTGCAACTGGACGTTGACGGACGCCCACTCGAAGGCGAATTCCTGCGTTCGGCCACAATCGTCAACACCATGATTCAGCAGCTCGGCGTATTCACGGCTGAGGTGACGCGCGTCGCCCGCGAAGTCGGCACAGACGGAAAACTGGGCGGCCAAGCGCAGGTCCCCGGCGTGGCCGGGACGTGGAAGGACCTCACCGATTCCGTGAACTCCATGGCCAGTAACCTGACGGGCCAGGTGCGCAACATTGCCGAGGTGGCCACGGCGGTCGCCAGCGGCGACCTCTCGCGCAAAATCACGGTGGATGTGCGCGGCGAAATTCTACAGTTGAAGGAAGCCATCAACACGATGGTGGACCAGTTGCGATCGTTTGCCTCTGAAGTGACGCGCGTGGCGCGCGAAGTCGGTACGGACGGCAAGCTCGGCGGACAAGCGATCGTGCCCGGCGTCGCCGGAACTTGGAAGGACCTCACCGACTCAGTGAACGCTATGGCCGGAAACCTCACCGCGCAGGTGCGCAACATCGCGGAAGTGACCACGGCAGTCGCGCGCGGCGACTTGTCGCGCAAGATCACTGTGGACGTGAAGGGCGAAATCTTGGAGCTGAAAGACACTATCAACACGATGGTGGACCAGCTCAACGCTTTCGCAGGCGAAGTGACGCGCGTGGCTCGCGAAGTAGGCACGGAAGGCAAGTTGGGCGGCCAAGCGCAGGTTCCAGGAGTGGGCGGTACGTGGAAGGACCTGACGGACAACGTGAATTTCATGGCCAGCAACTTGACGGGCCAGGTTCGCAACATCGCAGAAGTCGCGACGGCGATCGCCAGCGGCGACTTGTCACGCAAAATCACGGTGGATGTGCGCGGAGAAATTCTGCAGCTCAAAGAAACGCTCAACACCATGGTGGATCAGTTGAACCGGTTCGCCGGCGAAGTGACGCGCGTGGCCCGTGAAGTCGGCAGCGAAGGCCGGCTGGGCGGCCAAGCAAACGTACCGGGCGTCGCGGGAACGTGGAAAGACCTCACGGACTCGGTGAATTCGATGGCCGGGAACTTGACGGCGCAAGTTCGCAACATCGCGGAGGTAACCACCGCTGTGGCGCGCGGCGACTTGTCGCGCAAGATCACCGTGGACGTGAAGGGCGAAATTCTGGAATTGAAGAACACGATCAACACTATGGTGGATCAGCTCAACGCGTTCGCGGGCGAAGTGACGCGCGTGGCACGCGAAGTGGGAACAGAAGGCAAATTGGGCGGCCAGGCGCAGGTGCCCGGCGCTGGGACGTGGAAGGACCTGACGGACAACGTGAATTTCATGGCCAGCAATCTGACGGGCCAGGTGCGCAACATCGCTGAGGTGGCTACCGCGGTCGCGCGCGGAGACTTGTCCCGCAAGATTACGGTGGACGTGAAGGGCGAAATCCTCGAACTCAAAGACACGCTCAACACAATGGTGGATCAGTTGCGCGCATTCGCGTCGGAAGTGACGCGCGTAGCGCGCGAAGTAGGCACGGACGGAAAACTGGGCGGCCAGGCGCAGGTGCCCGGGGTTGCCGGCACGTGGAAGGACCTCACCGACTCGGTCAACTCCATGGCCAGCAACTTGACTGGCCAAGTGCGCAACATCGCCGAGGTCGCTACCGCGATCGCTAGCGGCGACCTTTCCAAGAAAATCACGGTGAACGTCAGCGGCGAGATCCTCTTACTGAAAGAAACCATCAACACAATGGTCGACCAGCTCAACGCGTTCGCAGGCGAAGTGACGCGCGTGGCACGCGAAGTGGGCAGCGAAGGCCGGTTGGGCGGCCAGGCAAACGTACCCGGTGTGGCGGGAACGTGGAAAGACCTTACAGACTCGGTGAACTCAATGGCGGGCAACCTGACCGGCCAGGTGCGCAACATCGCGGAAGTGACCACCGCAGTCGCGCGCGGCGATCTGTCGCGCAAGATCACCGTGGACGTGAAGGGCGAAATTCTCGAGCTCAAGAACACGATCAACACGATGGTGGACCAGCTCAACGCGTTCGCGGGCGAAGTGACCCGCGTAGCGCGCGAAGTGGGAACCGAAGGAAAGTTGGGTGGCCAAGCGGAAGTCCCAGGAGTCGGTGGCACGTGGAAAGACTTAACGGACAACGTGAATTTCATGGCCAGCAACTTGACCGGGCAAGTGCGCAACATCGCGGAAGTAGCCACCGCGATCGCCAGCGGAGACTTGTCACGCAAAATTACCGTGGACGTGCGCGGAGAAATTCTTCAGCTCAAAGAAACTCTGAACACCATGGTCGAACAGTTACGCTCTTTCGCGGCGGAAGTGACGCGCGTGGCCCGCGAAGTAGGCAGCGAAGGCCGCCTGGGCGGTCAGGCGAACGTCACCGGCGTGGCTGGAACGTGGAAGGACTTGACCGACTCGGTGAATGCCATGGCCGGAAACCTCACCGCGCAGGTGCGCAACATCGCCGAGGTAACCACCGCCGTCGCGCGCGGCGACCTGTCGCGCAAGATCACCGTAGACGTGAAAGGCGAAATCCTTGAGCTGAAGAACACGATCAACACCATGGTGGACCAACTCAATGCGTTCGCGGCGGAAGTGACCCGCGTGGCGCGTGAAGTTGGCACCGACGGCAAACTGGGCGGACAGGCGCAAGTGCCCGGCGTCGCTGGTACCTGGAAAGATTTGACCGACAACGTAAACGTGATGGCCGCGAACCTTACCGAGCAGGTGCGCGGCATCGTGAAAGTTGTGACCGCGGTCGCGAACGGTGAGTTAACGAAAAAACTCACGGTGAATGCCAAAGGTGAAGTCGCCGCACTGGCCGACACCATCAACAATATGACCGACACTTTGGCCACGTTCGCGGATCAGGTGACGACCGTAGCGCGCGAAGTGGGAGTGGAAGGCCGTCTCGGCGGTCAAGCAAACGTGCCGGGAGCCGCCGGAACGTGGAAGGACTTGACCGGAAACGTGAATCTCCTCGCGGACAACCTCACCAACCAGGTGCGCGCCATTGCGGAAGTGACCACCGCCGTAACCAAGGGCGACCTGACCCGCTCCATTCAAGTGGAGGCCAGCGGCGAAGTCGCCGAGCTGAAAGATTACATCAACACCATGATCAACAATCTTCGACTCACCACCGATCGCAACAACGAACAGGACTGGCTGAAGACTAACCTCGCGCGGTTCACCGGAATGTTGCAAGGGCAGCGCGATTTGACGACTGTGGGGCGCATGTTGCTGTCCGAGCTGGCGCCGCTGGTCAGCGCGCAGCAAGGTGTGATCTATCAAATGGAGTCGGAAGAGTCCGGAATCATGGTGTTGCTATCGGCCTTTGCTGATAGCGATCACGATGGGCATCCTACTCGGCTGCACGTGGGGACAGGGCTCGTTGGGCAGTGTGCTGCTGAGAAGCAACGCATGCTGATTACCGAGGTGCCGGCCAACGCAGTTCCCATCCGCTCAGGATTATTCCAAGCCGTGCCGCGGAGCGTAATTGTGTTGCCAATTCTTTTCGAGGACCGCGTGAAAGCGGTGATTGAGCTGGCATCGCTAACCGTATTCACGGCCTCGCATCTGGCATTCCTTGAGCAACTGACCGCCAGCATCGGCATCGTGCTCAACAGCATCGAGGCCACCATGCAGACCGAAGGCCTGCTGAAGCAATCGCAGCAATTGGCTACCGAGCTGCAAACTCAGCAAACTGAATTGCAGCAGACCAACGAGCAACTGGCGCAGAAAGCCCAGCAACTGGCTGAGCAGAACGTGGAAGTAGAGCGCAAGAATCAGGAGATTGAGCAAGCGCGTCGTGCGGTGGAAGAAAAGGCCAAAGAGCTGGCGCTCACCTCCAAATACAAGTCAGAGTTTCTGGCCAATATGTCTCACGAGCTGCGCACTCCGCTCAATAGCATCCTGGTTCTGGGCCAGCAGCTCGCTGACAATCCCGACAGCAATTTGACGAACAAGCAGGTGGAATTCGCCCGCACCATCCACGGCGCGGGCACCGACCTGCTGAATTTGATCACGGATATTCTGGACCTTTCGAAAATCGAATCCGGCACGGTCTCGGTACAAGCGGAAGAAGTGTTCTTCGCAAGTTTGTTGGACATGATCGCTCGTCCGTTCCGTCATGAGGCAGAGAACCGGCACCTGAATTTCGAAGTCCACGCCGATCCCAAATTAACGCGCAGCCTGGTCACCGACTCCAAGCGTCTGCAGCAAGTGCTTAAGAATTTGCTGTCTAACGCGTTCAAGTTCACGGAAAAGGGCGGTGTGCGCATGTCCGTCTTCTCCGCCGAAGGCGGCTGGACCGAAGACCACCCCGTTCTGAGTAGATCAGCTTCAGTGGTTGCCTTCGAGGTTACCGACACTGGCATCGGCATTCCGCCCGAAAAACAGCGAATCATTTTTGAGGCGTTCCAGCAAGCCGACGCCGGAACCAGCCGAAAATATGGCGGCACCGGATTGGGCCTCGCGATTAGCCGCGAACTCGCAGGTTTGTTGGGCGGGGAAATTCAGTTGCGCAGCACGCCGGACGAAGGCAGCACGTTCACTCTGTATTTGCCTCAAACGTATGTGGGACCTTCCACGGGAGTTGGCGGGACCGAAACGAAATCTTCGACGATGCCCGCGACGGGCCAGCCGATAGCTGGGTCCGCGTCCAAGCGAGCGATCGAGCAGATCACGATCGCCGACGACCGCGAAAACGTGCAACCCGCAGATGCCGTTCTGCTGATCGTCGAAGACGATCCGTACTTTGCCACGATGCTGTGCGATCTGGCGCACGATAGCGGATTCAAGGTGCTCGTCGCCACACGCGGATCGGAAGCGCTGGCGCTGGCTCACGAGTTCCAGCCGACGGCAATTTCCCTGGACGTTTTTTTGCCGGATATGCTGGGCTGGACCGTTCTCAATCACTTCAAACAGGATCCGCGCACCCGTCACATTCCTGTTCAAATGTTGACGCTGGATGAAGATCGCCAACATGGCTTGGCGCGCGGCGCGTTTTCATACCTGATTAAGCCGGCAACGTCCGAACAATTGAAGACCGCGCTCGCGCGCATGAAGGAATACACCACGCCGCGGCGCAAGCGGCTACTGGTTGTGGAAGATAACCCGGCCGAGCAACTCAGCATTCGCGAATTGCTCGGCTACGACGATATTGACGTGGAGATCGCCGCCACCGGCACGCAAGCACTCGCCGCCATTGACGAGCATCCGTTCGACTGCGTGGTGCTCGACCTGCGCCTTCCAGACATGTCGGGATTTGAGATTTTGGAACGCTTCCGCGACACGCCGTCGCTCAGCGATTTGCCGGTCGTCGTGTTTACCGGAAAAGATTTGTCGCCGGAAGAAGATGCGCGTTTGCATCTGCTGGCGCGCAGCGTGGTGGTGAAGGGCGTGGAATCTCCGGAGCGGCTGCTGGATGAGACCGCGTTGTTCGTGCATCGCGTCGTCACCGACCTTCCGCCCGAGAAACAGAAAATGCTCGATCTCTTGCATCATTCGGACGAAGCCCTCGTTGGGAAAAAAGTGCTGGTGGTAGACGACGACGTGCGGAATATTTTTGCCCTCAGCAGCGTGCTCGAACGCCGCGGGATGACGGTGCTCACAGCTGGTACGGGCCGAGAAGCCATCAACACGCTCGAGTCAACTCCGGACGTCGCGATCGTGTTGATGGACATCATGATGCCGGATATGGATGGATACGAGACGATGCAGATTATTCGACGCAATCCCTCCTTCCGGCGGTTGCCGATCATCGCTTTAACTGCCAAGGCCATGAAAGGAGATCGGGAAAAATGTCTCGAAGCGGGGGCTTCGGAGTATCTGGCGAAACCGGTGAATACAGAGCAACTGCTGTCCGCGTTGCGAATGTGGTTCCACCGGTAACGTGATTCACAGTTTCTGGCGATTGAGATTCCATCGTAACGGGCGGCTCAACTTCGTCTGAAGCGAAAGGAAGAAAATGGGCGAGCACGATAAAGTAAATATTCTCATGGTGGACGATCAGCCTGGCAAGCTCGTCACCTATGAAGCCATTCTCAATGAGCTGGGCGAAAATCTCATCAAGGCGCGCTCGGGCAAGGAAGCGCTGGACCATCTATTGAAGACGGATATCGCCGTGGTTCTCATGGACGTAAGCATGCCGGAACTCGATGGATTCGAGCTGGCGGATATGATCCGGCAACACCCGCGATTTCAAAAGGTCGCCATCATCTTCATCTCCGCTGTGCACTTGACGGACCTGGACCGGTTGAACGCATATCAACGTGGAGCGGTAGAGTATATTTCCGTGCCCATCGTTCCCGAATTATTGCGCGCGAAGGTGCGAGTCTTCGCGGACCTGCACCGTAAGACACAACAACTGGAAACGCTCAATCGCGATCTTCGATCACTTTCCGCCCGGTTGATGGCGATGCAAGACGAGGAGCGCCGGCGCATCGCCCGCGATTTGCACGATGGCATCGGGCCGTTGATCGCCGCGCTTTCAATGAATAACGGAATCTTGGCCCAGCAAACCAGGAAGCTTGGACCAGAAATCGCCGACGTCTTACAGCAGAACAATCAGCTGGTGGAACAACTTTCGAAAGAGACTCGTACGATTTCGCACTTGCTTCACCCGCCCCTACTGGACGAGATCGGCCTGTTGCCTGCGATCAAAATGTTCGCGGAAGGTTTCGCGGAGCGTAGCAGCGTAACCGTCACCATGAATCTGTCACCTGAAATAGGCCGCCTTCCCGCCAATGTGGAGCTTTCGGTTTTTCGAATCGTGCAGGAGTGCCTCACCAACGTCTACCGCCACTCCGGAAGCAAAACAGCGCGCATCCAGATATCTTATTCCCAGGACAAGATGCTGAGCGTTCAAGTCTGCGACGAAGGGAAGGGGATGCCTCGTCTAAATGGCACGCCGGCGGCCTCGGGAACAAACCATGGCGTGGGATTGAGCGGGATGCGTGAGCGCGTGCGTGAGCTTGGAGGCACGCTCGAAATTCAATCGAGTCAGAATGGCACAATGGTCATCGCGTCCGTCCCCGTGAATAAAACGATGGCGAAGAGCTTATGACTTCGGCGTTGGTCGGTCTGCAAACGATGAGTTTCGTGCGTTTGGGATCGCGTGCCCAAACCAGACGCAAGAGAGATCTGTGATGCGCACCCGATTCTTGGTTGTGGACGATAGTGAACTGGTCCGGCGATCGCTCCGCACCGTCTTGCAAGCAAATCCCGAGTGGGAAATATGCGGCGAAGCCCCCGACGGCGAGACTGCAGTAGAGATGTTCAGGGAGTTGCATCCGAACATCGTCATCCTGGATTTTCAAATGCCGGGAATCAACGGAATCGAAACCGCGCGCCGCATGTCGGAGATCGCACCCGCCGTGCCGATTGTACTGTTCACGCAGCATGCCAGCCCGAGCTTGGAGCAGCACGCTCGGGAAGTCGGGATTCGTTCCGTGGTGTCAAAAACCAATGCGTTTCCAATGGTGGGAATGATTGAGGCGCTTCTGGGTTCCGCCGATTCCGAGCCCGGTGCTGAAGAACCAGGAAGTACTGAGAAGAATCAGTCTGAATAGTCCCGTTCTTGGGCTTCGACACAGGCGCCATAAGGGCCGTAGAGGCAAAAAATACGTAAGTTAGTGTATTGAGAGCCCGTCCGAACTAGCTCATATTGCGCGCAGGTTCCCCAGGGCAACACCCGTTGCAATCACCACCCGGGAGGATGCTCCCCCATCCTCCCACCCCCTTCCGAAGCGTGCCGCGAGAGATTCCGCGTGCCGAAACCGCAGGTTCCGGCCGTTGACGGCAGCATTCAAAAATCTGGCACGTTCAGAGTCGGAGATTTCCCGCTTACTCTCTTTTTAGACGATCGAGAGTCGCGGGCGGCAATTCATGCAGCAATTCCAGGAACACACCGTTGGTCCAGCCAAATCCAATCACGTTTTGACTATAGCCTTTCACGATGCGAGTGATGGAAGTGCGTTTTACGACGTTGTACTTTTCGCGAATGTATCGGTCGGTGACAAAATCTTCGATCACCATGCTCAGGAAATTATACGCGACGCGATCAGCGTCCGCGGTGAAGCCATAGCGGCGCATCCCCTCCACCGCCAGCAATTGAATGGGCGCCCAACCGTACGGATAGTCCCACTGAGCCTGCGATTCCACGCGGCTCATCGCCAAGCCGCCGGGCTGATCGAAAAGCGCAAGATTCTTAACCACCGCCTGCGCTTGCTCTGGCGATGCCAGCCCTGCCCAAAGCGGATAGAACGTGGTGGCGTAATCGTAGGTGGAGAGTGTGTGGGTCGCGAAGTTGTAGTCGAAATAGAGACCTTGCTTCGCGTCCCAAAGATATTGCTGAATGCGCTTCTGACGATCGGTCGCGCGAGCCTTCCATCGCGCGGCGTCTTCCGGCCGTCCGAGGAGGGTACTCATGCGCTCGAGGTCCTTTTCCGTCTTGTACAGCAGGCTATTCAGACAGACGGGGGCGTAATGGTGGGTCTCGGCGCTAAACGGTCCAAAGCGAAACGAAACATCGAATCCCGATTCGCGCATGCTGCGGTCGCCCTTATAGAAGTCCGCTGATAAGGTCACCTGATCCGCCGGCGACTCCGCGGTTGAGTGGGAGTCATTCGATTTCTGACCCCCTTGTTCATCGCGAGCGAAAACCGGAAAGAGCGGCCCCACCAGAGATTCCACGGGATGGTTCTTGTCTACGAGTACGAGGTGAGGGTCTTTTGTTCCGTTAAGCAGGAAATATTGCGCGGCGCCGCGGTAGTAATCACTTGGATCGCCTATGATTTCCGGCACTGGGCCTTCGCCATGATCGAAGTAACGAGACAGACCAGTGTCGCCGGCCAGATGAGGTGGGTGAGTCCATTGCTCATAGTCGGTCACCGCGAAATCGTAGGCTTGCTGCAGCCATACGTTGTCCTTCTGTTGCGCAGAAGGATCCTCCGCGTCATAGACCGCCAGAATCATGGAAGTGAGGAACGGAGGTTGCGAGCGCGTCAGATAGTAGGTGCGATTGGCGTTGAGGATCGAGCCGTAGTGCTGAATTTCGTAGAAAAAATTCTCCACCATGCCCTTTGCAAGTTCCAGGCGATTGGCACGCAGCAGTCCCACAATGATGAAGTAACTATCCCATCCGTACATCTCGTTGAACTGGCCACCCGGCACCACATAGGGATGAGGTAGATATAGCAGGCCGGCCTTTGAGATTTTGTTCAGGTGCACATCGTCAGGGCCGCTGATGATCTCGGGCAAGCGCTCCACCCGCACCTTGCAGTCTTTCACCAGCTCCTGAAAGGCCGGTAAGCTCCGAAAGTCCGCCGGAAAATATAGATACTGTTCGTCGCCGATTTTCTGGTCTTCGTATGTCTTACATTTGTCGAGTGAGCGGGTGAGATGGTCCCAGCTCACTGAGATGTAGCGTTGCACGTCGTCGAAATGTTGAAATTCGTTGCTCATCGAACTTTTGCGAAAGCCGCAGCCAGTATACGACGCTTCGAGCCACGCCACCGGTAGCAGGAGAAAAGCGAGTGTGACGAAAAAAACTCGGGCAGAGGCAAAATTGTCCGTGACCATTCGAGGCGAGTTCGCCGCGCGAGACATCCCACCTTTCAAATGACTAACAACGAACAGAACTATCCAAGCCGTCGTGCAAAGCGACGTTATTACGGCTTGGCCTGCAATAAAATCAGGTGAACGCTGGATTCGGTTCCACATCCACCGGCGCGATCATAGACCTGTTTCTCGGGAGATTCTACCGGCTCTCCGAAGAATCTCCACAGCGCCTTTTGCGATGGCCGGCCTAAGTGTCCTATTGTGAACAACAAAATTCGCGACCGACTGGCACAGTTCTTGCTGCCCTCTCGCCAGACCAGTTTGCCTGGACGTTTTTGAGTCCAGTCCGAGGCTAACGTGAAACTAAGCTTGCGGCTGATATTGTTCTTGGCTGCTGCGGTCACCGTCGTCACTTTCGTCGTGTCCAAAAATGAAGTTCGCGCGGAGAAGCGCGGATTGCGCACGGATTTGGTGCACCGCGCGGAAATCCTGTCGGAGAGTCTGCAGGAGATCGTGGAACCGGCCCTGGAGAAGGGCTCACGCGAACAACTTCGCCGCATCGTAGAGCGCTTCGGGAATCGGGAGCAGCTCGCGGGCGTGGCGGTTTACGATAACCACGGCGTGCTGCTTGCCGAAAGCTCGAATCTGCAGAACCGTTTCGTTCCTCCTCCCGTTCCACTGGCTCTGGTTACTGCGAGCAATACCGGACTCAGCCAATTCGTCAACGTCGGCACCGAGCCGATGCACGTGTACTACATGCCGCTGCACGACAAAACTTCCGTTACCGGCGTGCTGGCGATTTTTCATGACGTGGGATACATCGAATCGCAGAGCGCGCGTATGTGGCGCGCCACTTTCTGGCATGTGATCGCCGAGGTGTTGCTGATCGTCCTCATCACCGTGTTGATCATCCGCTGGACGATTGTCCTCCCGATTTCGCGAACCGCTCAATGGATGAAAGATATACGCCGCGGCCGGGCAATGCCTAGTCCTCCAGGCCCGAAAGAAAGCTTTCTCGCGCCATTCACCAGCGAAGTGATGAACCTGACGCGCAGCCTGGCGGACGCGCGCTCTGCCGCGGAAGAGGAGGCACGCCTGCGCGCGTCTGGCGAATCCGTCTGGACTGCGGAGCGGCTGCGCGTGAGCATTCAGGGTAAGGCGTCGCAGGGATCGCTCGTTGTTGTCTCCAATCGCGAGCCGTACATGCACGTCCACAAAGGGAAAGCAATCGAACTCCTGATTCCGGCGAGCGGGTTAGTCACCGCGCTGGAACCGATTTTGCGAGCGTGCGATGGAATCTGGATTGCCTCGGGTTCGGGCGACGCCGATCGCGAAACAGTGGATGAACAGGATCACCTCCGCGTTCCGCCGGACAAACCGGACTACACTTTGCGCCGCGTGTGGCTCTCGAAAGAGGTGGAACACGGGCATTATTACGGATTCTCGAACGAAGGGTTATGGCCGCTCTGCCATATCGCGCACACCCGGCCGATTTTCCGTACCGCGGATTGGCAGCGCTATCAGATAGCGAACCGACAATTCGCCGACGCCGTGCTTCAGGAAATCGCAGGGGTTGAACACCCGCTAGTGCTCGTGCAGGATTACCATTTCGCATTGCTCCCGCGCATGGTGAAAGAGGCACGCCCCGATGCGCGCGTCGCGATTTTCTGGCATATTCCCTGGCCCAATCCCGAAGCATTCGGCATATGCCCGTGGCAGCGCGAGCTTGTCAGCGGCCTTCTGGGCGCGGATTTGATCGGGTTTCAGATCCAGGCGCATTGCGATAACTTCCTGGAAACGGTGGATGCCTCTCTGGAATCTCAAATCGAATGGGAACGATTTGCGGTGAAACGCGGCGGACACATCACGTTCGTTCACCCGTTCCCCATCAGTGTGGATTTTCGCGAGGCACAACGAGGATTGGATCCGGTGGAGTCGCCTTACGTGCTGCGCAGCGAGCTGCTCGGTAAGTTGGGGATCAAGGCGAATTTTATCGGCGTCGGCGTCGACCGGGTGGACTACACGAAAGGATTGCTCGAACGGCTGCGCGGCATCGAACGGTTCCTTGAAAAGTGGCCGGCCTATCGCGAGAAATTCACGTTCGTGCAGATCGGCGCGCCCAGCCGTACGGAAATCAAGCGGTATCACGATTTCCTGGAGGAGCTGGAAGCAGAAGCCGCGCGGATCAATGCACGCTGGCAGACCGCGGAGTGGAAGCCCATAGCGCTGCTCACGCGCCATCACAGCCACGAAGAAATTCTGCCCTATTACCGGGCCGCTGACTTCTGCATGGTCACGTCCCTGCACGACGGAATGAACCTGGTGGCGAAAGAATTCATTGCGGCTCGCGACGACGAGGAAGGAGCGCTCATACTCAGTCAATTTACAGGCGCAGCCCGCGAGCTGCGGGACGCCATCATCGTGAACCCTTACGACGTAGAACAATTGGCGGAAGCGATCCGCGTGGCGCTGGAGATGGACACGGAAGAACGCCAAACGCGCATGAGACTGCTGCGGAACAATGTGATGCGCCATAATGTATTTGCATGGGCGGGTAGTCTGATCACAGAGCTTTCTGAAATCCGCATCGAGGAAGCGCAGCCGGAACTTCGGCGTGCCGTATGAACCGAACTCAAGCGGCGGTGAAACATGTCGTTGATAATCGCGCCGGAAGAGCAGCGCGCGATCGAACATCTCCACGCCCTCAGGCCTCCCGATACGGCGAAAGGTGACCTGCTCGCACATCCACCAACCTATTTGTTTCGCTCGTGGGGCGAAATTGTCGCGCGGATTCGCAACGCGGAGATTTGCGCGGTGCTGCTCGATTTCGACGGCACGTTGGTCAAATTGCAGAGAAGGCCATGGGACGTGCGCGTGCCGCAACGGACGAAGCGCCTGCTCCGGCGGCTGGCGGGGCATCCGAAGTTGTTCGTCGCGATCGTGAGCGGACGGCGCCGTCAGGACCTGCAAACACTTATCGGAGTCGAGACCCTGCATTTCATCGGGCTTCACGGGGCGGAAGAAAAGGGAAAAGATGCAAGAATCAGCAAGGCAGCGGCAAACTGCTTGGCGCGGGCGGAACGCGCGGCACGAAAACGAATTTGCGCGATGCGCGGCATGCGCGTCGAAAACAAACGTCTGAGCTTTGCCGTCCACTATCGCGAGGCCAGTGCCACCACCACGCACGCCGCGAAAGCCTGTCTGTTGGACCTCGTAGCGCCCTTGCAACATACGCTGCGCGTGCTGGACGGAGCGATGGTGTGGGAGGTGCTGCCCAATGAAATCCGAGGGAAGGGTGGCGCTGTACGAGACCTGCTGAACGAGTTACCGCAAGGCACACCAGCGATATATATTGGCGACGATGGCACGGATGAATCTGCCTTTCGCGCACTAGATGGCCAGATCACGATACGCGTGGAAAAAACTCCGGGCAGCCATGCGAAATATTACCTGCGAAACCCCAGCGACGTAATTCGCTTTCTTCTGCGGTTGGAAAAGGATCTCGCGTAAGCGCAGTCTGCATCTCATCTGGCAAATTCAGTAGGCACCCTTAAACTAACCCTCCTCTCCGCATCAATCAGATTTTGTCACAGGACATTCTTGCGTACCTGCCGTGCGCTGAGATGCTCCAACGAGCCGATCGTCGAGCAGTTCGCGCTTACGCAGTTCACTTACGCGGTTCGGCCCAATGGCAGAAAAGCACGATCAGGGAATTTAGAACGAGAAGCAGGTCCATGAGTGCTTCACCAGTTTGACTTTTCTGTCGTAGTGTATTCATGGTCAAAGTGAATTAGGTGCCTGCCGGCTTCCTCGATAGCGTGATCAGAAGTAAAAAGATTTGGCGAGGGGAGGTTGGGAATCGGTCCAGCCCTCATGCCCTGCTCTCGCAAGGCACCCGACTCCCACTCCTCCCCTGCGATGCCCATTCTGCCGGGGAACGCTGCGCCGCGGAATACTGTTGAAGTACTAAGGCGCACGGGGAATTGCTGTACGCGTGAAAATCTTGATCGGCAGCAGGTAGATCGTCGCGCGCACTAAGGTACTACGCTCGCCGAGACGCAGGAGGGAGGGGCTGCCGATTCTCGGCGGCAACCCCATTTGGAGGAGGCGGGCGTGCGGAATTATCTCGGTGGAAAATGTTTCAAAGGCTTTTTGACGGCCCTAAGCTGTCTTGCCAACGGCCCGCGCAGAGACCGGCAGTTCCATGGAAGACCCAGAGACAGCGAGCGGCGCTCCGCTCTCCGTAACGTAATAGCGCTCTGGCGCAAATGCCGCGCTGCAAAATGGGCAAATCTGATGCCGGGGACGCGGCCGTACCGGCCGGTGCAGCAGATACATGGACTCCGCCCATTCTTCCAACACAATCCTCGCGGCGCATTTCGTGCATCGGCAGCAAATATAGGCGTACATCGCGGGCCTCCCACGGCTTCCGGAAATAATCGAATCGGCCGGCACGCTCTGATTGCGACCAACCAGGTCAGGCGAATAACAGCATCGCAAACAACCGTATCCGGGCCGTTCCCACTTTACGTTTTTGCAAATTCTATTCAATACAGTGGAACCCTTAGGGCTAGCGGAAGGATTGCGTATCGACTGAAAAGCCCCGGCTCACTCGCCAACCACCCGGTTTTGCATACCGCAATTCCCTTGGGTATGTACCGGATTCCGTTGATGGCCGTCAGCCGGAGCGCGCTATACATTTGCCCCAGCACGCAGGCCCGCTTGTAAAATCCGCAAAGAGGAGAAATTTATGCTGCGATGGGCTCTAGGCTTCTTGGTTGTTGCAATCGTCGCTGGAATATTTGGCTTCGCCGGGATCATGGTGGCGGCCGCGGGAATTGCGAAGCTGCTCTTTTACCTCTTCCTGGTTCTGTTCCTGGTCTCCTTGATTATGGGCCTCGTTAGCCGAACGTGAGATTTCCAGACCCAGCCGACGGCATCGCGACACGCTCCTACGCGTCGCGAGATCTATTCCATTTGCTGGCCGTTGTCGTTGCCGTCGTGGCGATCGCCGCGCTCTATTTTGCCCGGATCGTTCTGATTCCGTTCGCGCTCGCTTTGCTGTTCACTTTCATTTTGACGCCGGTGGTGAAGCTTCTGGAGCGCGTCCACCTCCGCCGGATTCCGTCCACCTTTCTGGTAGTACTCCTATCGGTTGCCGCTTGTGGCGCGCTTGGTTGGACTGTCGCCCAGCAACTCAGTGATGTAGCCAATCAGCTTCCAGAGTACAAATCCAATATCAAAACACGCCTGGATTCTCTTCATTGGCCGACGAATCACGCATTGGACAGTGCGTCGCAAACGATGACGGAAATCAGCAAGGAACTGGCTACCCATCCGATCGCGCCACATTCCGGCGATGGGGCAGCACTGCAATCCCCGATCGCACGGTCCGCAACTACCGCTCGGCCGGTCGCGGTGGAAGTCGTCAAACCTCCAGCTTTGCCGCTGGAGTCGGTGCAGAACATTCTTGGACTGCTCGGCAGCGCTGTGATCGTGATGGTGTTTACGATTTTTATGCTCATCCGTCGGGAAGATCTACGGAATCGCCTGATTTCGCTGGCCGGTGAAGGCCATCTTCATTTGGTGACGCAGACCCTCGATGATGCCAGTGCGCGCGTCAGCAAATATTTGCTTTTTCAGTTCATCGTGAATACCTGCTATGGAATTTTTATTGGCTTAATTCTTCATTTCATCGGCGTGCCTGGAGCTTTGCTCTGGGGCGTCATCGCCGGCGTTCTGCGCTTTCTTCCTTACATCGGCCCGCCGCTCGGCGGAATTATGCCCTTGCTGCTCTCGTTGGCTGTTTTTCATGGCTGGACTCGGCCGCTGATTGTTCTCGTCCTATTCATCGTTACTGAGTTGATTGTGTCTAATTTTGTCGAGCCAATGCTTTATGGAATTCACACCGGAATTTCTTCGCTAGCGATCCTGGTGGCGGCAATTTTCTGGACGGCAATCTGGGGGCCTATCGGACTCGTTCTCTCTACTCCCCTAACAGTTTGTCTTTTGGTCGTTGGGCGCCACGTTCCGAGGCTGAGATTCCTTCACATTCTGTTGGGTGACGAACCCGCCTTGACGCCTCCCTCTCGTTTTTATCAACGCCTTCTGGCCATGGATCACGACGACGCGCGCAGCCTCCTCGAAAATCAAATGGAGGGCAAGACGTTGGAGGAGCTCTACGATTCGGTATTAATTCCGGCGTTGAGTTTGGCGGAGCAGGACCGTCATCAAGACCGCCTCGACGTTGCGAGTGAGAAATTTATCTGCCAAAGCACCAGAGAACTGATCGATGAATTGTGGGAGCCCCGCGGCGAGAATAGTGACGCCGTTCGCGAAGACGGCGAAGCAACTGAATCTTCCAACGTCGATCGTTCTCACACGATGCACGTGCCCCCGTCGCGCTCGCTTCGTATTTTGTGTTTGCCCGCGCGAGATGAGGCCGATGAAATCGTCGGTACCATGCTCGCGCAAGTACTAGAGCGAGCAGGGCATCGAGCGCAATGCATCCCGCTGGACACCGCAGGCGAAATGCTCGCGCAAATCAGGGAAGAGAAACCGGACGTGGTGTGCATCTCGGCGCTCCCACCGTTTGCTATGCCTCCGGTGCGTTCGCTGTACGCCAAGCTACGCGCTCAGGAACCAAATCTGCGGATTCTTGTTGGCTTGTGGCATTTTTCAGGTGATCCCTCGAAGAACAGTCGCCGTCTGGGGTTGACCGACGGCTCCCGAACGTTTAGCACCCTGGCGGAATTCGTCGCAGAGCTAAAGGCCGCGCCCAATGATGTTCGTGCACCGGTGGCGGTGCACTAAGATCCCCGCGGACCTCCTCTGTGATGTTCTCGAATCGGTAGCTGTATCTAGAAATTGCGTTCACGAAACCAACGCCGTTTTCCCAAACAATTCCACGCTGCGAAATATGTCTAGGTGTTTTGAACTGGCGGGGCGATACGAGCTAGTTTTCGCGTTCTTACAGTCATGACCCTATAGGCAAGATTCGCGGGTAAGCCTACCTTTATATCGAGTGCAGGATGCTCAACTTGTTTCACATGCTGTCGATTCTTGATTCGCTATTTATTTTGCAAGACCGACCGGACCAAACGTCATCGGGCACCCGGCGGCTAATAATTAAGAGGAGATGATCGCTAATGCGTAGCCGACTTATTCGTCCATTGCTACTGGCAATCGCAATGCTATTTCTGTCTACCGCATCTTTCGCGCAAATCGGTGTCAGTATCACGATCGCGCCCCCAGAGTTGCCCGTCTACCAGCAGCCGGTTTGCCCGGGCGACGGCTACATCTGGACCCCCGGATACTGGGCTTGGGGCGACGACGGCTATTTCTGGGTGCCCGGCACGTGGGTATTAGCTCCGGAAGTGGGCTTCTTCTGGACGCCGGGATACTGGGGTTGGGGAGGCAGCAGCTTTGTTTTCTACCAAGGTTATTGGGGACCGACAGTAGGTTTCTACGGCGGGATCAATTACGGCTTCGGTTATTTTGGCCACGGTTATGAAGGCGGGCGTTGGGACAACGGGCACTTCTTTTACAACCGCGCGGTGAATAACGTAAACGTTACCGTGATTCACAACGTGTACGACACGAAAGTGGTCGACAGAACGCAGACTCGCGTGAGTTACAACGGCCACGGCGGCATCAACGATCGTCCGACGGCACAGGAAGAGGCCGTCGCGCGTGAGCGGCATGTCCCTCCAGTTGCGGCACAAACGGAACATGTGAATACCGCACGCGCGAACCCGGCGCTGCGCGCTTCCGCCAATCATGGCAATCCGCCGATCGCGGCTACTCCCCGGCCGGGAGAATTTAATAATCGTGGCGCGGAAGCAACCGCCGGCCGCGCAAACACCGCTGTGCACCCCAAAGACCTGCCACCTGCCACGCGGCCCGCTCCTCCCAACACGGGCAGCGCGAAGCTGGACAAGAAATACCAGCAACAGCAGGACAAACTAGCCACAGAACAGGCAAAAGAACGGCAGAAACTTCAGCAGCAGCAAGACAAGCAACACCAGCAGCTGGAGAAGCAGAACGCCAATGATGCGAAAAGACAACAAGTGGAGCAGCAGCACCAGCAACAGACGCAGCAGTTAGCTCAAAAACACACTCAGCAACAGCAACAGTTGCAGCAGAGGCAGCAACCGCCGGTGCAGCACGCATCCTCACCAGCACCGGCGAAACCTAAGCCTTGATCCTGCACTGAAGATCTAGGGGCGAGGGCATGCGCCATCAGGCAATGCCCTCGCTGCGTTTTTCGGTCAGGCAGTCCTACTTTTCCTACCGTTCAAGTTCTTCGAAAAAACGATTGCAGTTGGGATTTCCGGAATGCCATACAGAAGCGTGGATGCGCGGTCCAGCAGGTGGGGTCGCCGGCCATCAAGGTCCGGAGATGCAGCCTTGACGGCCGGCGAGAATTACAAGGTTAATCCAACAATTGCGCTAAGCGGCCTTCCGCGGAACCTTAGCGCCCTTCTTGCGCGCCTCGGAAAGTCCAATCGCAATCGCTTGTTTGCGGCTGGTCACTCTGCCGCCTTTACCGCCCTTGCCGGAACGCAGCGTGCCGCGCTTTTCCCGATGCATAGCGCTCTTTACGCTCTTTCCAGCAGCTTTGCCGTATCTTGCCATCACATTCCTCCTTTCTTGTACGCTCCGCGGTCTCGAATAACGGACACAGATCAGGCTCCCTTGGCGCTGCTTCGGACCACGACGTCCGTTTTGTAAGCACGCGTAAATTCATCCACCTGCTTCTGCGCCACGTCCTTCGCGATTCCGTAGCGTTCCTGAATTTTTCCGATCAGTTGGTCGCGCTTGCCGTTGATGGCCACCAGATCGTCGTCGGTCAGCTTGCCCCACTTCTCTTTCACTTTTCCAACCGACTGCTTCCACTTGCCTTCGATTTGATCCCAGTTCATTTTGTGCCTCCTGAATTGAAGATCCAACTACTCAGACATAGTGGAGAGAAAGTCTGCCGGCCGGAATACAGCGCAACAGGTAACTGCACAGGACAATTC
This sequence comes from uncultured Acidobacteriota bacterium, assembly GCA_963748395.1. Classification (GTDB taxonomy): domain Bacteria; phylum Acidobacteriota; class Terriglobia; order Acidiferrales; family UBA7541; genus Palsa-295. The sequence goes on from CAVVIP010000005.1 coordinate 625,836, forward strand.
GCCTTACGCTTCCAGGCCACCCGCGCCGCGAAAGCCTGCAATCGCTCCCTACGCTTCGTCTACCGCAAGCAAGACGGAAGCCTACAGGGTTCGCTTGATGGCTATGGCCACCAGGGAAGCCTAGTCTAACCGTGCGATCTACAAAATCCGGTCGTTGAAACGACCCACACAAGGAACAAGGGGGGATTCTTATGAGTCACAACAATTTAAAGAGCCTGTACGTGGACGAGTTGCGGGATCTCTACAACTCAGAACAGCAGTTGATCAAGGCGTTGCCCAAAATGGCCAAAGCAGCAAATTCCGATGTTCTCCGCAAAGGATTTGAATCGCATCTGGAACAGACCAAGGGGCATGTTGCGCGGCTTGAGCAAGTCCTCAGCGGTCTGGGCGAGCCGGTGAAGGGGAAAAAGTGCAAGGGCATGGCAGGCATCGTGGCCGAAGGCGGCGAAATGATGTCCGAAGATTTCGAAGGAGCGTTGATGGATGCGGCCCTGATCTCCGCGGCGCAACGTGTGGAGCATTACGAGATCGCCGCCTACGGCGCCGTGCATGCCTACGCGCAGTTAATGGGCGAAGCCGAAGCAGCTTCGTTGCTCCAGGAAACGCTCGACGAAGAGAAGGAAACCGATCAAAAGCTCACGGAGCTGTCGGAACAAATTAACTCCGAGGCTTTCCGTAGCGGTGCGGAAGCAAAAGCCGAAGAAACAAGGCCACGCCACAAGACAGCCAAGGCTGGCAGCGCGAATTGAATTCGTCAATCGGCTCCGAAGGGCGCGGATCGTTGCCGCGGCCTTCGGCAAGAATTAAAAGGAGGTACACATGTTGCTGCTCATTCTGACGATCGTTCTTATTTTGGCGCTCTTTGGCAGCCTGCCGACGTGGCCTCACAGCAGGGAATGGGGATATTACCCAAGCGGCGGGATCGGCTTGGTGCTGGTGGTCCTTTTAATACTGTTTCTGATGGGCCGCTTGTAGCAGCCCTAGTATTGGCGCGAGCGTTCGCAGAGCATCGTCGGCATTTGCATCTGAGCCGATTTCACTGCCGACGCGATCACTTTGGCAGCGAGTGGATCGTATATGAAGTAATTTCCAGGACGTGCTTCGAGCAGCGTCGTGAGGCGCGCCTTCGCATTCTCGAGACCGTGAACAGCTTCGATCCAAATCGGCCCACTTTCCGCAAACTCCCGGAAGATGTCGTAGGTCTCGTTCATATTCCCCCTCTCAGGTTCGACGCAAACTGCTCCGCAGGAATCAAGCTCCCTAGTCGAAGTGCAATTCGCCTACCAATGGCGGGACGGCGGTGGCTTGAAAGCTATTCCAAACAGGTAGGTTACCGCCTGAATTCGACCGCCGGCAGCCAACCCGGCGGAGGATATGTAAATAGGCCAGGCGTCCGGTACATATTTCGCAATTGCCGCCAGGTGCCCGGGATTCGGCCGCTGCATGGTGGTAAGGTGGCATGGCGCAAACCAAAATGCGCGTCGCGATCCGCAGCTCGGCCGCGAGCCGATTGCGGTTTCGCGTTCATCGGATAAAATGTGCAAGGAATAGGCTCAGTGGCTCTTCGAATCTTAATCGTTGACGATGAAAAAGCGGTGCGCACGGCCTTGGGAAGGCTGCTCGCGACGCGCAAGGAATGGCAAGTTGTCGGAGAAGCCGCCGATGGCGCCGAAGCCATTGGCATGGCCCGAGAACTACGACCAGATATCGTGATTATGGACATCACCATGCCGGAGATGAACGGCCTCGAAGCCACGCCAGAAATCAAGAAGGCGTTCCCGGCCGCCGAAGTCCTGATTTTTACGCAGCACGATTCGACGCAAATGATTCAGCAAGCCCAGAATGCCGGTGCCAGCGGCTACCTGCTGAAATCGCAGGCCAATTGGCTTGTGAGAGCTGTGGAAGCGATGGGCCAGCACAAGCCATTTTTTGAGGGCAAGAATCTGGCATAGCGCGGGTAGACCCTGCCATGCGCGCATCCATTTTCTTGCACGAAGTGAGGCTTGCTCATCGGCAATATTCCGGCTTCCGGTAACAGCACGCGTCTGCGGGTCTGAACGATTTTCATCGCCATTCAGGTATGGCACAAGGTAGCCTGATGAATGCCTGATATGTCCACTGAGAAGAAAAAGACCAGAAAATCTCGGGCGTCCCGCGCTGCCAACGAGAAGCTTCACTCCGAGCTTCTTGAGCTCGCCCACGACGCCATCATCGTTCGCGACGTGGACAGCACCATTTTGTTCTGGAATCGCGGCGCCCAGGAAACTTATGGCTGGTCCGCCGCGGAAGCCTGCGGAAACGTAACACACGCATTCCTCCAATCGGAGTTCCCCGAGCCGCTCGATCAAATCTACGAAAAGCTGCACAGCGTCGGTTCCTGGGAAGGCGAATTGGTCCACAGGACGCGAGAAGGGAAGCGACTCGTGGTTGCCAGCCGTCAGGTCCTACAGCGCGATTCACAGGGCCGCACGATCGGGATTTTGGAGATCAATCGGGACATCACCCCTCGTAAGGAAGCCGAGGAAGCGCTCCGGAATCTTTCCGCGCGGTTGCTGCAGTTGCAAGATGAGGAGCGCCGTCGCATCGCGCGCGAACTGCATGACAGCACCGGTCAGAGTCTGGCCGCGTTGGTAATTCACCTGTCCGCGGTGAGCGCGAAAATTGCCGATGTTGATCCGACCGCCGCCGATCTGCTGCGCGAGGCTATCGTGCTGTCCCAAAAAGCCTCTGACGAAACTCGTACGCTCTCCTACCTCTTATACCCTCCGACTCTGGACTATGCGGGATTGCGATCCGCGCTGGAGTGGTACATCGAGGGATTCACGCAGCGCAGTAAAGTTAAAGTCGAGCTGAATGTCTCGCTGGGCCCCAATCGCCTCCCCGAAATCGTGGAAAGAACGCTCTTTCGCATTGTGCAAGAAAGCCTCACCAACATCTTTCGCCACTCGGGTAGTGACACCGCCAGCGTTCAGATCGATGCTCGCTCCGAAATCGTGCGGCTGGAAGTGGCGGATCAAGGCAAAGGAATACCGCAAGACATCCTGGCAACTCTCAACAGCAGCGGCGGCCAATTGGGCGTCGGCATCCGAGGAATGAGGGAACGCGTAAGGCAGCTGGGCGGCTGGCTGCAAATCAGGTCTCAGCCAGCTGGTACTACGATCATTGTGACTCTTTCCACAAACACATCAGCCAGCGACGATGGCAGGTCCAGCGCGTTCGGCATCGGCTAATATCCCGAAGGCGGTAGCGTCCGTGCGCAAAGGTCGCTCTGAACATCAATCAACTGAACACGCCGCACCCCGCCGACTGAACTTGGGGCCCTAAGGTAAATTACCCCCTCCCCATTCCGCTAAGTCGCTATAATTCTTATACATAGCAACACGCGACTACAGGAATCCACCTACGCAGACTACAGGATGACTCCGATAGACTTGTCCGTAACAATACCGTACTTTGTCCGCGACGCATCGCAGTCTAGGCCCAGTAAGATTTGTTTCATTTCAAAAACGAATTCATCGGCTGGTTGCTTCGCCTCGAGACATGCGGGCCCCGGAATGTAAGTCCTCTCATAAACGAGGCGGAGCAACGGCGCCACAGTTCAGCTTGATCTTTGAAGAGGAACAGGAGCAGCGATATTGTCTGATGAAACGGATTCGCCGTTAGCTTCGTCCGATTAGTCGAAGTTTGGTGCGAGGCGTAAGTTGCACGATCGCTGTACAAAGCCCAAGCTTGCGGGAGAATAAAATGAAAGTGCTTCGAATCCTGATTGCCGACGATCATGATCTCATGCGACGCGGGATCAAAGGCATGCTGCAATCACACGCTGGGTGGGAAATTTGCGGAGAAGCGCATACCGGCCGGGAAGCTGTCGCGAAGGCTCAGGAACTAAAGCCGGACATTGCGATTTTGGATATCAGCATGCCGGATCTCAATGGTGTGGATGCCGCTCGCAGAATCCGCAAGGAATCTCCTAGCACCGAAATTCTCATTCTTTCCGTGCATTATTCGGATCAGCTGATTCGAGACATTCTGGAAGCCGGCGTGCGCGGTTACATCGTAAAATCCGATTCGGACCGCGACTTGATCGTCGCCGTCGAAACTCTCGCCAATCACAAACCGTTTCTTACGCCGCGCGCCACGGAAGTTATGCTCTCAAGTTTCAAGGAAGGTAGGATGCGTGCCGAGCTTCCCACCGCGTTGCGCGACCGGCTAACTTCTCGTGAACGGGAAATTGTTCAGCTGCTCGCGGAAGGCAAGAGCAGTAAGGAAGTCGCGTCGTCACTGAACATCAGCGTGAAGACGGCCGAGACCCATCGTGCCAACATCATGCGCAAATTGCAGCTGCATACTGTAAGTGAATTGGTTCGCTATGCTGTGCGCAATCAAATCGTCGAGGCGTAGAAGCATCGTGGAACCCTGGAAGGATCTGGCCCAGCAGCCGGTCTCCGCTGGGCCAGTTGTGGAAAGGTTACGCGGCTAGGCTTCTTTTCTTCCCGCCACCAGCAATACGATCCCGCCAACCAGAGCCAGACCCCCTACAATCGGAGGCAGCGGAATCGTATTGTGTTCCTCTTTGGTCGCTTGTATCGGCCCGATATCCAGGACTTTCTTGTGCGTAGTGTAGGTAATGCCTTGATAAGCGAGCGCCACGATGCCCAAAACAATCAGCGCAAGCCCTAACAGTGATGCTGTTTTCATAGAATCTCCTCGTCCTGCTCTTCAGACCCTTTTACAGCGTTCGCCCCGAACGGACCATACACTCATTCAACTAGAGCCCCGCAGAGTTCACTGTAGCCGTTGACAAGTCGCGATCGCCCGTAGAATCCGCGCTTCGGTTGCTGAACGATTTTCGCTGCCTGCCATTCGTCGTTCCAATCCCTGTTATCAGCCGCTGTACCGCAAGCTCCCCGCAAATCTACGCCCTTCCCGGTATGGCTGCGCGGCATGCGCTGCAATAGTCTTGGCACCACGGAGCCACAAACATTTTGTCGGCTCTCTCTTAAAGGCGCGAGACGCCAGTGTCGAAAGGGAATCAAAAAGGAGATCGAAAAATGCTTCGCACATCAAAAATTGGAAAGTGCTTGTCACTCCTGGGCGCCACAGCGCTGCTGAGCGCTTCTCTTGTTGCTGCAACTGTCCAGCAGGAGCAGCAGCCGGCTCCGGACAATTCCAAGACCAACCAGGCCGACAACAACAAGGGCGCGGTGACTGCTGATCAGCAGAAGATGGATCCTGCAGACCGCAACATCACCAAGCAAATTCGCAGCGCTATTTATAAAGACAAGGCGCTCTCCACCTACGCGCACAACATCAAGATCATTTCTCAGGACGGCAAAGTCACGCTAAAGGGCCCCGTTCGCACCACGGACGAAAAGGACAGTATCGGAGCGAAAGCTGCTTCGATTGTCGGCGCTGATAACGTCACAAATCAGATCGAGGTTGCACCGGCAAATCAGTAGCAACAGACGCGCGTATTGACTTCGCATCTTAGTTCACAAAAGGAGAACCACTTATGTCCGGAAAAAAGACTGCAGTCTTCGGAATTTACCCAACTTTGTCGAGCGCGGATCACGCCACCGACACGCTGGTTCGAGCCGGATTCCCCGCGAGCGATATTTCTGCGCTGCTCCCGGAGAATCTGGGATCCAGACAGATTGCAACCGAAAAAGCCACAAAAGCACCGGAAGGTGCGGCAACTGGAGCAGGCTCCGGCGCGGTCCTGGGCGGTGCGCTGGGCTTGTTGGCCGGGATTGGCGCGTTGGCCATACCGGGTGTGGGCCCACTCATCGCGGCTGGCCCGATCATGGCTGCTTTGGCTGGGGTCGGTGTCGGTGGCGCGGTTGGCGGATTCACGGGCGCGTTGATTGGTCTTGGCATCCCTGAATACGAAGCCAAGCGCTATGAAGGACGCGTGCAGAAGGGCGGCATCCTGCTATCCGTGCACTGCGATAGTTCGGATGCGGTCAAACGTGCCAAGGAAATTATGAAGATCACCAACGCCGAGGATATTTCCTCCACAGGCGAATCTTCCGCTGACGTCAAGGCAGACGATCAGCGCGCGCGCCACACCACGTCTGGCGGCAGATCGTAATTTCAATGGGAGAGGAGGCTCCGATGCGGCGCCTCCTCTCAGCCTTTCTTCGAGCACTAAGGAATCAGATCGCATATCAGAATTAAGCACGCGACAACTCGCACGAAAGTCGGAGGACACCATGACGGCAAAACACAATTGGACGGAATCAGTTTCTGCATTCGCAGTAGGCGTCGGCGTGGGCGCCGCACTCGGCGTCCTGTTTGCGCCCCGCTCGGGGAACGACACCCGTGACTACCTGGTGGAAAGCGCACACGAGCAGTTGGATGGCGCGATTGCCGCCGGCCACAAAGTCACACAGCGCGCACAGGAAGGCATTGACCAAATCAAGAGCCAGGTGCGCCAAGCCGCCGATGTTGGGGAACGCGCCTATCGCGACGCGCTGAAATCGTCTTCCTAAGGAGTCTCCGGTTAAGGGTTCTCAAGCTCCATCACGTCGAGTTCAAACTCGTCGTCGCTCGTTCGCGCGTTGACGCCGCAAACTAAAAGAGGAGCACACAATGAAGTCCGAAGCGGTTTCGCAGGAAGGTACCAAAGTTAGTCGCAGCGAGCTGATTGCGCTGCTGAACGAGGATCTGGCTCGCGAGTATCAGGCGATCATTTCCTACGTCGTGTACTCGCAGGTCTTGAAAGGCGCCGAATTCATGAATATCGCCGCCGAATTGGAAAAGCACGCAGCCGAAGAGCTCAGCCACGCCCTGATGATCTCCAACCAGATCGATTATCTGGGAGGCATGCCCGCAGTCCAGCCAAAACCCGTTCGAACTTCGGAAAAGGCCCGCGAAATGCTGCGTTTCGATCTCGTAAATGAGGGCGAAACCATCAGAAATTATCGCGTAAGAGTCCGTCAGTGCGAAGAACTGGGCGAGTTCGCCATGGCCGAACACATCCGCGAGATTCTCATGGACGAACAAGATCACCAGATCGCTCTCGCAACCGCACTGGGAGAAGACGTCCCGGTAGTGAAAGATCCTCCGGCCTCCGCCCAGAAGAAAGCATAAGGATTTTTGTGCAGTCGTTTGATCAGCAAATTGAAATACAAATCGCCATACCAGTCCGATAGGGAGAACAAATGACAACTAGTGAACGAAAGCCCGCTGCAAGAGACAACGATTTCCTGACCACCGTGGCCCGCTCGATCGGTTCCACGCTCGGCGCCGTCGCCGCAAAGGTTAACGCGACGACCCATCCGTCACGTCGTCGTCGCACCACCGGACGTACGCGCACTCGCAAACATGTTTCCGCTTCGCGCAAGATCCGTCGCGCATCGGCCACAATTTCGAAGCGGATCAATAAAGCCGCGCGTCTCACAAAAAAGAATCGCAAGAAATCTGCAAAGTAGCCGAATTCATATCAGCCGTTAGTCGTGCAGCACTTTGGCCAGCGTCTTGTACACTTCCAGCCGGCCATTCTTGTCGTAGTGGATGTAGCCGAGCTTGCGGAATTTATTCATGAAAAAATTCACGCGCGGTCGCGTCGTTCCGACCATTTCGCCTAAAGTGTCCTGATTGATTCGGGACATGATCGTCACGTCCGCATTTCCTGCGTCATAGTCGGCCAGCAGCAAAAGCGTGCGTGCCAAGCGCTTCTCGCTGGAATTGAACAGGTGATCGATCAAATCCTCCTCGATCCGGTGATTGCGAGCCAGCAGATAATTGATGAAGCGAGAACAGACCGCGGGCTCTTCGTTGATGATCTTTACCATCTTCTTTCGGTTGATCACCATCACCGTGCCGGGAACCAGCGCCACCGCCGACGTCGAATAAAACGCCTGGCCATTCAGGCAGTTCTCGCCAAAAAAATCTCCCCGGCCCAAAAATCCCAATATTCCGCCTCTCCCTCGGTTCGACACCAGCGTCAGCTTCACCACGCCTTCTTCGATGTAGCGAACATCCGTGCACTCATCGCCTTGCTTGAAGATCGTCTCGCCCGCGTCATACTGCACGGGCTTCGATGCTGGCAGCCCAGCTGGAAAAAGAACCTGTGTTTTGTCCGTTCGCTTCCTGGCTGTCATCTGGTCCTTGTTGCCGAACGCGGCTTGATTCCGTCGGTCTAAATTCTTCGTTCAGAGTATGATGCCGGCCCTTGCGCGGCTCCATTCCAGGTCCGCATTTCCACTCGCCGCACAAAATGGGGCCTGTCTAAGGTTGAACATACAACTTAATGACGACCGTGTACATTGACGGTCGGTGATTCGCGCCTCCAGTCCGTGGAACACTTGGAGCGAAGTCTTGCTCCAACATCATAGGCCAGAGGTGAATATGGATTTGGGCTACGATATCTTCAGGAAGCTCGAAGACGGTGCTCCCTTGTGGATCAAGCAAGTCCCCACTCTTGACGGTGCGAAGTCATGCCTCGAGGCGTTGGTTAGCAATACGCCCGGTGAGTACTTCATCCGCGATGCCTCCTCCGGCGACATAATCTTCAGACTGGCCACGATGCCGCCCACCTAGGTCATACCTCGCAACTCGGCCTCCGGCTGCAGCCGCGCATCCTGCCCTGGTATCAAACGCATACAGGATTCAGGGTATTCTTCCGCCCGCGGACACTTGAAATAATGAACCTACGCCAACTTCCACTCCCCGTTGAAGGTCCGCCGTGGTTTATAACGATTGCGATTCGCCATGGGACATCTCTAAAGGAGGATCTCGATGAGCACGGCGAACTCTTCCGGCCGTTTTCATTCCTACGGACGGCATGGGCTTCGCGGTTTCATAATCCACTGGCGTCAGCACGAACGTGAACGTACTGGTTTTGATCGCGGAAAAAATAGCGAAGATCCTCTGTATGGATGATGAAACGGCTGCGCTCAACATTCGCAAGCGCGTCCTGGAATCCGCGGGCCATCACGTCCTCACCGCGCGCTCAGGCGACGAGGGCGTGCAATTCTTTCGCTCAGAGCCTTTCGATCCGGTGCTGTTGGATTACTGGATGCCCGGCATGAACGGAATCCCCACCGCCCGCGAGCTCAGGCGCGTAAACCCATCCGTTCCGATGATCATCTTGTCGGGGCTCTCGCAACTGCCGGACGAAACCATGGGCGTGGTGGACCGCTGGATTCTTAAAGATGAAGGCCCGCAATTTCTCTTGAATACCATCAAGGCCCTGCTCACACCCGCCTCTTGACCGCCGCAGTTCGGACGTCTGATCACAGGCGAGCTCGACAGGTGTCCCCTCTTCACACATACCTCTGCGCGCTTTTCAGCCGCTTAAGCTTTGTGCGAGTTCCAAACGTACAAAAAGCTCTCGTCCGTTGCCGTCGCCACGCTTCGTTTGCTCTTGCGTGTCGCGCGATTCAGCGCCGAACGCACATTCTCTTTCGAGTCTCCCAGATCCGCTAGCGGCACTTTAATAGCCGCTCCCTCTTTTAGCTGATCCAGGTCTCGCAGTATCAGCGTCACGATCTTCTTATGCTTCCCGTTTCGTGAATTCGGCACATCCAGCTGTGCCACGGTTTTGAAATGAGCTACTGCTCGGGTTGCGCTCATAAGCCTCCTTCTGCTGCTAACGTATAATTAACGAATCGCTATCCTAATCAGCCGCAACTGCGCGTGTCAAGAGAGATTCCGTAAGGTACGGTAGCGTACAATTGACCGCACGTTGCCCCTTCTGCCAACGCTCGCGTTATCCAACGCCTCAATCGCGCTAAACCATCCGCTCCGCTAACGCCAGTTCAGCAAAAGATTCTCCCCGTATGTTTGTTCCACTGCTACGGTGCTGCGTAGGGTAGGAGGCTGATTATGCGACCAGCAGCAACTCATTTCGAGCAGGTTCCTAAAGCAGTGGTGGAGAAAATACTCGCGCAGCAAGGTCCGACGGCAGAAGCCGAACCGCCCAGTGTTGAGGGTGGCAAGAAGCTCGCCGGCGGCGATATCAAGACCTGTAATCCCAAACCTTGAATGGGGCGCCAGAAAATCTCGCTTCTAGCGAGCGGCAGGATTCACGCAGGAAAAGGAAGCCGGCTATGCATATGTCAACAAGCGCAAAAGATGAAAGCAAGCGATCGATGGCGAACGCGGCTGGGGAGAAAAGCGTGAACACGTCTATGCAGGACATCCTGAAAATCCTCGAAGACAACGTCAAATGGTGGGAGCAGGCCGCAATCACTTGCGAAAACGCCGCCGTTCGCTTGCCCACAGGCGAGAAGGAAGGATGGCAGCTCATGGGCGCCGTCTATCGGGAGCGCGCGGACAAGCACACCCGCCTCGTCGAACAATTTCGCCGGGAGAACAATGCAGCCCACGGCTAAGCCGTCGTCAAGATAGTCCCCGGATTCCGCTCGCGATAAACGCCCGCCACGCCAGCAGCATCACCTCAGTCGCGCCCCAGCCGACAACACGCAGATACCCCTGGAAGTGAAAACTCCCTCACGATGGCGCCGCTTGCGGACACGACCAACAGCAGCACTATCAACGAAGACGCAGCAAAAACCCAAGGCAAGCTCGTCATCAATAATTCGATAAAAGGTGCGGAGGTCGAGGTGCCGGCGATTGTGGCAGCGAGCGGGAAAAACCGCTAGAATCGAGCGGCAATACGCGCAGTCGCGTAGACGAGGAAGACATTTATTTCCCTCTGGCCCCAAGAAGAGTGAAAACCTTGGGGAGGAATGGGACATGGTTCATAGGTTTGCGAGTCTTCGGCAGTTATCCGTCCTGCTTTTATTAATTTTGAAGGCCGCTGCTCCGCTAGATTCATTCGCGCAGCAGCCCGCAGGCGCGGCTGGTTCGTTGCAGCTTACGCTGAAACAAGCGGTGCAACTGGCGCTGAAACAGAATCCGCAGCGCGTCATCGCGCAGCTGCTGATGTACGAAAGCGATCGCAATAGCCAGATTGCCCGCTCCGCGCTGCTGCCCCACGCGGACATCGAAGCGAACGGTTCGCTAAATCAGTACAACGTGCAAAGCATCGCACGCACCGCAAAGCCCACATTTGCCGGGCCCTTTCAGGTCATCGAAGCCGGTCCTACTTTTTCGCAAACCGTCCTGGATTTGCCGAAGATTCGCGCATACCAGATCGGCCGCGAAGGAACGCACCAGGCGCGCGCCGACGAACAGACCACCCGCGAAATCGTGGTGAACGCCGTCGTGGACCAGTACCTTCTGATCCTCCGCGCGCTGGCCACTCGCGACTCCGCCAAATCCCGTGTCGCGCTCGCACAACGACTGTACGAACAGGCCGGCGAATTGCAAAAAACCGGCATCGGTCTGAATATTGATACGGTGCGCGCTAACGTCGAACTTCAGAACGAACGCCAGAATCTAATCGACGCCGAAACGCTGACGCACACCACCAAATATGGCTTGGCCGCTCTCCTCGATCTGCCTCGCGACCAGGATCTCGAAGTCGCCGACCACCTGGATTTCTACGACCTTCCCGCACTCGACAGGCAGTTGCTGCTCAACCAGGCGCTAACCTTCCGGCCGGAGATTCGCTCCTTGAATTCGCAGCAGCGCATCGCCAGGTTGACGACGGATGCGGCCGGCGAGCAGCGCCTTCCCCAACTGGACTTCTCGGGATTCTGGTTCTACCAGGGAAGCCGCTTCAACAACGGGATACCTGCCTACACCTACGAGCTATCGCTGCGATTTCCCCTTTTCACCGGCGGCCGCATCCACGCCGAAGAGGCGCGCGCCAAGTTGGAGGAGCAGCATGTGGCGGAATCTCGCCGTCAGCTGGAAGCGCAGATCGTGGATGAGGTAAAGTCCGCTCTTGATCAGCTCACCGCCGCGCGTAATTCAGTGGACGTCGCCAATCTGGGGCTGCAATTGGCCCAGGAAGAAGTGGCTCAGGCGCAGCGGCGCTTTCAAGCCGGCGTCACCACCAACGTTGAAGTCATCACCGCTCAGGACGCTCTGGCTCGCGCAAGTGACAACCAAATCGGTGCCTTGTATCAATTCAATCTGTCTCGTGCATCACTCGCTCGTGCCACTGGCGAGATCGAATCCATGTATACGAAGTGAGGAATAAACCCAATCGTGAGCTCCACACCACCAACGCCAACTCCACCGCCTAACGCTGCCGCGCCTCCTCCAGCGCCGCCGTCGCCGCCGGCACAACCGCCGCCGGTTACTTTTTCTTTGGGCCGCTGGTTTCAGAATCTGAATCCCATCGCGAAGGGAGCTTTCCTCGCCATCCCGCTCCTGGTCCTCGTAGCGTGGTACATCTTCAGCGGCCGCGTCACCACCGACGATGCCCAGGTGGATTGCCACATCACGGCCGTCGCGCCGCAGGTTCCGGGTTATGTCGTTAACCTCTATATCAATGACAATACGCCGGTGAAGGAAGGCGATGTCCTGGTGCAGATTGATCCGCGCGAATACGAAGCAGAAGTCGCGCAGGCCAAAGCCAATCTTGATTTCGCGCAGGCGCAGGCAAACTCCGCGGAAATCCAAATCGGTTTGACGCGCGCAACTACCACACAGAGCACCAGCGGGGCCGAGCATCAGAAGGAATCCGATGCCGCCGATTACGCCAGCTCCCAGGCGCAGCTCGAACAATCCGCCACCGCGAATCTGCAGGTCGCCGAGGCCAACGTAGCCGCAAAACGCGCCACCAACGATCGCGCGCAGGCCGATCTGGCTCGCTACACGCCGCTGCTCGCCACCGACGACGTTTCCAAATTTCAATTCGATGCCGTCGAAGCTGCCGCGCGCGTGGCGAAAAGCGATCTGGCCGCGGCCGAGCAGCAACTTTCCGCAGCGCAACAAGCAGTTGTAATTGCCGGGGCGAACGCGCATTCCGCTCAGGCGCGCGTCTCTCGCTCCGAGTCTCAATTCATGGAGACCAAAGCGCGCGAGCAGCAGGTGCCCATCGCCGAAGCCACCTACAAATCAGCTCTTGCCGCGGTTGAGCGCGCCAAAGCCGCGCTGCAACAAGCCGAGCTGAATCTCGCCTACACGCACATCACCGCGCCCATCACCGGACAAGTCACGCAGAAATCTGTGGATCTCGGCCAGTACGTTTCGCCCGGACAATTACTCTTCACCATCGTCCCGCTCGATCAGGTGTACGTCACTGCGAATTTCAAGGAGACGCAACTCGCGAACGTCGCGCCCGGCCAAAAAGTCAGAATTCAGGTGGATACCTACCGCCAGGAGTTCGAGGGCGTCGTCGACTCCATCGCGGGAGCGGCCGGTTCGCGGCAAGCCTTGCTGCCGCCCCAAAACGCCACCGGAAATTTCATCAAAGTCGTGCAGCGCATTCCGGTGAAAATTCGGGTCAAGCCAAACAAGAATCCGAATCTCGTGCTGCGGCCCGGCATGAACGTCGAAGCGACTATTTTCACTCGCTGACTGGGAAGAAACGCAATGTCCTATCTAAGCGGTGGCTCCCCAGAATCCTGGGAACTCGAACAGGAGCATTTCCTCAACAGCATCGTGCCGAGCCTTTCGTACCGGCGCCGCTTGGCCGTCCTCCTGGTCGTTGGCATGGTTGCCGCCATCGAAATCTCCAACCGCCTCTCCATCAACGTCTTCCTCCCGGACATGCAGGGCAACGTAGGCGCCAGCTCCGATGAAATAAGTTGGGTGATTATTCTTTATAATGTCGGCTACCTCTGCTCCATTGCCATGGCGTCCTGGATGACGCGTGTCATTGGCGCCAGGCATCACTTGCTGTTAAGCATCGCAATTTATGCCACGGGCGCGATGGGTTGCGTGCTAAGCACGGGTAGTCTGGGGCAACTGCTGGCTTCGCGCTTGATTATGGGATTCGGCGGCGGCGCGTTTCTGGTGCGCGTCGTCATTCTCTCCGGGCTGCTGTTTCCTGGGAAAGCCAGGATGGCGGCGGTCACCAAACTCTACCTTGTTCTCGCTGCGTTTGAAGTCCCCTATCCGGTCGTTATGGGGTGGGTCACCGATACGTTTCACTGGAATTACGCCTTCCTGGTTGATTTTCCCTTTCTGGCCATCGGCGCTTTTTGTATCTGGAAGCTGGTCCCGCCGGGATTTTTGTACGAGCGCCGGAAAGGAGGCCAGGTTGACCTATGGGGAGCGCTTCTGCTGATCGCCTCGCTGGCCTGCCTGGAAACCGCCACCAGCCGCGGTGAGCGCGACCTGTGGTTCCAGTCAAGCTGGATTACTCTAGCTCTGCTCGCGGCAGTGATTTTCTTTATCGCGTTTCTCTGGTGGGATTACCGCCCGCAGAACCTCTCGCCGATCCTGCATTTGCGCATGATCGTTCGCCATGCTGCGCTGCGCACCTACTTCCTGGTGATTTTGATCGTCGGAGCGTTCTTCGGCGCCGGACTTTACGTAGTGCCGCAATACCTCCGCTTCGTCCAGGATTACAGCGCCTTGCAGGCGGGCGGTTTTATATCCATGTACACGCTCGGCCTTGGGTTAGGGCTGCAGTACGCTTTGCACTTGCTGATTCCCCGCTTGGGTCCCCTGCGCACCCTGGCCGGCGGATTGCTGATCTTGGTCGCGACGTACCTCGCGATCTGCTATATCTGGACGCCCACAACCCCCACCATCGTCTTGGCGCCCGTAATTTTCCTGCAAGGCTTTTGCATCGGGCCCGTTATCCTCGCTGCCGGAAACGTTGTCTCCGCCAATGCGCCGATAGCCCAGGTCAATGACATTTCCACCACCTACTTCTTCGTGCGCCAGCTCGGAAACACTTTTGGTGTCACCGCGGCCACCGTCTTGTTCGATCGCCGCATGACGCTGCATTCCTCGCGCCTCTTGGACGTCTCCAATCGTCTGGATGCCACCACTCGCTCCACTTTGGCCCAATACGCGAATCTGATTCACCGCAACGGCGGCGCTAGTAGCAATCCCGCGCTGGGAGCCTTGCAGCTCTTTCAAAATAATGTCATCACCCAGAGCAGGCTGTTCTCCTACATAGACATCTACTTCGGCCTGGCGGTGCTGGGCGTCGTCGCACTGATCTCCATAGCCGTCACCCAAATAGAACGCAAGTTCGGCTCCATCCATTTTCACCCGTGGTGAGCCGCTGCTTTGGCCAGCATCGAATCAAGTCAGTATAAATTGACGGAGTTTTACATCGAGAGCTTGCAACTCACACCGCGTGCGGATTGAAACTACGCCGCCGCAGCCAATGCGTTCGCGGCCACTCGTGGGAAGCCGCGCGATTTTGCATCGCGTGCCAAGGACTGCAGCATGGACCGGCCGGCATCCGTCTGGCCGGCTCGCATCTGAATTTCGCCCAGCGCCAAACGCGCCTCGAATTCGATTTGCACCAGCCCGGCATTGCGAGCCTCGGCTTGGATCGCCGCGAGCGAGCGTAGAGCGGCGCCGGCCTTACCGCTCCGCGCGTCCACTTTTGCGCCAATGATTGCCGCGTTGAGCTTCAGCGTCTTATCGTTCGAACTCTGCGTAAGCTGCAACGCTTTCTTGATTTCCTCCTGAGCTGCGCCGGCGTTGTTCGCGGCAAGCAGCGCATCGGCCAGCACGGAGCGAGCCTGCGCTTCGCCGTCAGGATCGTTCTCAGCGGCCAGTTCTGTCGCGGCATCTCCCGCATATTTCTGCGCCGAATCAGCGTGATTTTGTGCGAGGGCCAGCGACGCAAGTGAAATGCGAGCGTACGATTCGGCTCCGCGCGCGCCGATGCCCCCCAGTATCGTAAGGGCTTCCGTATAACTTTTATTCGCAGCCTCCAACTCGTTCTGCACGAGCAGCACATCGCCGAGGTTCGTCAGCGATTTTCCAATCCCCGCGCGATCGTCCGCGGCCCGCCGCAAACGAACCGATTCCTCGCAGTTGCGTCGCGCCTCGCTCACATAGCCCGAAGAAAGATCAAAAATGCACTGATTGGTCAGGACCGACGCCTGGATATAGGAATCGCCCGTCTCGCGCGCGATCGCCATCGCGCTATCGAACATCTTCTTTCCCTCGGTTCGGTTGCCATCCAGATATAAATCGATACCCAGGCTTTCCTGCGCGGTGGCCACGTCGGAAAGATCGCCGCGCTCTCGCGCGATATCAATACTCTTGCGATAGTTCTGAATCGCAGCCGCGCGGTCTCCCAGGCTGTCGTGAATTCGCGCGAGGTTGTTGATCGCGCCGGCTTCGTCCTGTTTGTCGCCGATCGACTGCGCCAGACTCACGGCCGTTTCATAAAGTGGGGCCGCCTCCGCGAATTTTCCTTGCTCGTAAAGCACATTCGCCGTTTCGTTGCTCGCGTTGGCTGCCCCCAATTGATCGCCCGCTGCGGTGTTCAATTTCATCGAGTCATCGCAGAGCGGGCGAGCCTGATCGAACTCGCCCAGGCTCGCGTGCGCGGAACATTGAAACAATCGTGCGCGCGCCAGCAGCAGGTTCGCGCCCAGCGATTGCGATTTCTCCGCCGCCGCATTGGCAGCAGCAAGTTGCTTGTCATACGCGGCCAATGACTTCTGCGCCTCCGCCTCCGCCAGATCCGCTTGAGCCGCAATCCCCAGCGGAAGATTCTGGCCGCGAAGTTGCACCAGTGTCGTCAGGGCATCCTTCGCCTTGCTTGCATTAATCTGCGTTCGCGCCAGTAGCAGCCCGTATTGCGGGTTATCTCGATACTGCGACCACAGCGAGGAATACTCCTGAATCGCCTTGGGCCAGTCATGCGTCGCTTCGTAATAACTCGCCGTCACCAGTCCACGCGCTTCACTGGAAAGCCCGGAAGTCAGATCGTAGGCTTGCTTCGCCTGTTCCTGCGCTTTCGCATCGAATCCCAATATCACCCAGGCTTGCGCCAGAGCGCTGTGCGCGCGAGCGAACTTCGGGTCTGCAGCAACCGCTTTGTCCAGAAGCTTTGTCGCGGCAAGGACTTCAAAGTCGCGCAGTTTTTCGCGAGCTTCGGCGTAGTAACGCATTGCATCCGGGTTGGCAGAAAGCGACCCATCCATGCGCGCTTCTTCCGACGGCGTCACTTGAATGTTCAGGCGCTGCCGAATCAGGCGGCCGGCATGCACTACCAGATCATTCAGATCAGACTCCCTGCCGGACTGCTCCACCGAACCGAAACTCTTGCTTCCGGTAGTGTTTAGCAAATGTATGTTCCACTGCACGTTCGCGTTGCCCGGGGGTCCCTGCGCCGTGTAGGAACCGGTGATCAGCACGTCGGCTCCCAGATATTTGCGGATCGCAGCGACCTGGTCATTTGAAAGCGAGGCCGAAAGATCGCGCAATCCCAGGTTGCGCTTCATATCATCCACATCGCTGGGCACGATGAAGCGGATTTCATCGGTATCGAGCTGTGACCAAAGTCCGTCGGCAAGAATATCGCCGAGCAAGTCCGCATCTTTGCGGCCGGAAAGATTTGTGAATCCTAGAATTGCCACGGCCTTACGTCCAGAGGGCGCAGCAGCGTTCTCCTGTGCTCCGAAGCGATGCTTCAATTGCACGGCCACAAATCCAGCAAGCACAAGAAAAATCAGCCCAGCAATCGCGGCGATAATCCACCGCCGAGAATTTGACGGCGCTATTTCGGATCCTGCCGCGCTCGAAGACGTACTCGCCGGGAGCGCAACGGATTCGCCCGCCAGCGCCTTAACCACATCGTCGGTGGTTGCATAGCGATTCTGTGGCGCGCGTTCCAGGCAGCGGGCAACCACTTTTTCCCAAACGGGATCCGCGTCCGGAAACCGGCTACGCAACGCTGGTGCCGGCTGATTCAGCCTCTTCATTGCAGTGGCAAGCGGCGTATCGGCGGCGAACGGCAGCTCGCCCGTCAAGATCTCGTAAATCACCACGCCCAGTGAATAGATATCCGTCGCGGGCGTGATCTCGCCTCCCTCGATTTGTTCCGGGGCCATGTAAGCGGGCGTGCCAACGATGTCGCCCGGTCGTGTGAGCGTATGCGAGCCTTGGAATTCTGCGTGGGCCAGTCCGAAGTCGGTGATTACCGCGCGCGTTGACTGCGAGCCCGAGTCCTGCGAAATCAAAATCACGTTGGCGCTTTTGAAATCGCGATGGATGACCCCCACCTGGTGCGCCGCGGAAAGCCCTGCGGCCATTTGCTTCACGATGGGAAGCGCGGTTGCTATCGTCAGCCGGCCTTCTCGCCTGATCAGTTTGTCGAGCGTTTCTCCGCTCAGCAATTCCATGCTGACGAAAAGAGTTTCCCGGCTCGAACCGTCATGGGCGGTCTCGGTGTGCCGAAACACGTCAAACGTGCGGCACACATTAGGATGGGTCACTTTGCGCGCAAGTTGAATTTCCCTGCGGAACCGCTCAATTTCATGAGCGCCCTGTACCAATTCCACCCGCGCCGTCTTCAACGCAACTCGTTCATTAAACTCCAGGTCTTCCGATTCGTAGACTTCGCCCATTCCTCCGCGTGCCAGAAAACGCACCACCCTAAATCGCCCGGCTAGCACGTCACCGGGGAAAAAAGTGGAGACAGGCGCGGCGCTCAAGTCTTGGGTTTGGCGTAACTTAAAATCTGATGTGGCCTGCGAATCGGAATTAGCCGCAGGGGTCTTGTTCGCGGAATTCGGGTCGCGCTCGGCCATGTGAAAAGTCCAGGAAGACTGGGCGCATTATGCCACAAACGTTGCTGACACCCTTGTCTACGCCCGAACGGTGCGCAGCGAGACGAATCGCATCGCTCTTAGTACTAGGACGGCTGAACCTAGCTCGCTCGCAGAATTCTTCGTTCCAACTTGACATTCACAGCGTTGCAGACTTAGAGTTTGCAAACCCAGCCAAAGGATCACGCTCATGAACCTTCGCTCCTGCTCAATTATTTGCACTGGAATTCTCGCGCTCTTCATCGCTTCGCCAGCTCGGGCCAACCACGTGGACCGGCCAGCCTCAGGCCACGGCGTGGATAATACTTGCTCGATCAACGAGCCCTGCCAGACATTCGGAACGCCATTTACCGCGTCGGATGGTTTGTCCGTCACGCCCTACACTTACAACGATGGCACTGGCTTCAATTATCTCGACATCTTCGCCGTCCCCGGAATCTCTGCGGGAACCACGGTATCCTTTGCGTTTCCGGCTCTGGCGACTCCCGCAGACGGCCAATTCGGCGCGTTTACTTGCAGCAATCCTGGTTTCGGTACCGTTACAGATCCTGGCACAGCCGTGGATGCGAGCGGCAATGTCGCTCTCTCCACTTCGTGCACGGGTATACTCGACTCTCAGTCTTCCGCCGACTTTCTCTCGAATCCAACCGGACCCGTCACTTCGTGGGCCTTCAGCAGCAACGGAGGAGTTTCCACCTGGTGGTTTTACGCGCTTGCTACAGGACCGACCAGCGCTGGTGTGTCCATCTACCTTCCAACAAGTGTGACCGTAACAGGCGGCTCCAACACAGTGCCAGAACCGGGCAGCTTGTTGCTGTTGGCTTCCGGAATCGTGGGCCTTGCCGTACTGCGGCGGCGCCAGGCGCACGCGTAGTTTCCACACCAAAAAATGTAATCTAGTTCGGACGCGGCCCGCTCGCGCCTACGTCGAAAAATCGGTGCAGCTCCGCGGCAACTACCTCCGGATTGTTCAATGGAATGAAGTGCCCGGAGTCAACTACGATACATCGCGACTTCGGAATCAAGTCGCATGCTCGCTGCGCGAATCCTTCCGGCACGGCTGTGTCACGAGAACCCTGAAAAATTAGCGTTGGAATCAGCAGTTGCGGCAGCATGCCCGGCACCTCAGCTAATACCTCCGCTGGATTGCCCCAGCGCAGCACGGACATCAACCGCCAGGATCCCCACAGTCCAGAAAACGGCTTATGAAAATCGCGAACAATCGTGCTCATTCCTGTCGGCTGCTGTTCCAATGCATACCGCATCGCGATCTTCCAGAAAATCGCGCTCACCACGGGCGCCAGCAATTCACCCAACACCGGAGTTCGCAGCACACGAAACAGGTGAAACGGTTTTAATTCCGGGAACACGGCCGGCGAAAGCAGCGCCAAATGGTCCACGTGCGATTGATACTTGTAAGCATAATGCACCGCGACGGCCGCTCCAGCGTCGTGCCCCACGACGTGCCATTTTTCGATGCCCCGCGCCACACGAATCTGTTCAATCCTTTCTGCCAGTGCTTCCAGCTGCTTGGGGCCATAAGCAACTCGCGGCGTCTTCCCCAGACCGGGTAGATCCACAGCCAGACAAGTGAAGCGGTCTCTCATCCTGTCAGTAATTCGCGTCCAGAGCTGGCCGCTGGTGGGCATGCCGTGTATGAACAACACCGGATAGCCTGCTCCGCATGTGGACAGATACACGCCGCACTCCTTTTACCGCGACATTGGATCAACCTGCCGATTCGGCCGCATTCGGCAACCGCTTGCAGCATTCAGAAAAGATCCACGCACTAGCCCGGCAGAATCCCAGCACCAAACCCAGAAGGTATGTCTTCAGAATTCCCTTCGGCTTCAAGCGCGCATACACCACATTCATGCTCCACGCCGGCGTGGTGTAGACGGTGCCCGAAGCGCGCGCGCCAATACGGTTCCTCACGGCGGGCTCGTACAGAATTTTTTCGATCCCAACATTAAAGAACTTGGCCATCTGCAGGATTCGGCGGTTATACGCCAGTCGTGCCCGCAGCGGCAGCTCACCACGTTTGTGGTATTTCAGAATCAGCGCGGACGCATCCGCGGCATGCCGCAGCGCAGCGGTCACTCCATTCGCCGTAATCGGATCCACCATGGATGCTGCTTCACCCGCCACGAACCAGTTCGGCCCGGCCACTCCGTCGTAAACGCGCGAGCGATAGGAAGTCACGTTGCAAGGGCCCAACGGCCCCGCTTGCAGCAGAGTGTCGAAACGCGGGTACTTCATCAGCTGCTGGCGAAAAATCTCATCCACAGCCAGGCCCCGCTCTCGTCGCTCCTTCATCGCCGCGCCGGTAGTCACGTATCCCACGCTGACGACTTCCGGGCTGATCGGAATTTCCCAAACCCATTCGAGATATTCCGCCGGTAGCGGTTCCATATACAGAGTGGTCCCCTCCACTAGCTTCGAGACGGAGAAGTACGCCCAGATCGCAACTTTCGCGGGACCGAACTGAATCGCGGGAAGATTGAATTCGCGCGGCAGCACGCAGGTCGCGAATCCCGAAGCGTCAATAAACCACGGCGAACTGAACCGTACGCCGCCCGCGGTGTGCACGGCAGAGAGTCTGTCGCCGCTACGCTCCAATTTCGTAACAGTGTCGCGGATCACGCTCACTCCGCTCTCCACCGTCCGCTTCAGCAGCTCTTCATCTAAGCGCATGCGATCCACGTGCAAAGTACGCAGCTCGATGTGAAATGGCGCATCAGCCAGCCACGCGCCCGGAACATAATGCTCGGACGCGCCGTCGCGCAATTTCAACGTCACGTGGCGCTTCCAGGTGGCCACTCGCTCCGTCACCAATCTGTCCATCGGCAGACCGAGCGCCTTTAGCAGGTCCGGTGCCGACCAGTCCAGCGACTCGCCTACCGCCTGGCGCATCGCGTCTTCTGGCTCGATGCAGGCAACACGCAGACCGGCTGACGCCAGCTGCAGTGACGCCGCCTTCCCACACAATCCCCCGCCCAGAACAGTCACGTCGTAAACAGCGGAAGGCAAAGACATCGCGGGAAACTATCATTCGGGCCCGAGCACACCAATAGTAGAAAACTACTAGACGAGCGCCAAAAGGCACCGGCCTCGCGCGGGAGCCATTCGTACCTAGAACTCAGCGATTCGCCGCCGCAGGAAGCAGCCGTTCCAAGGTGTCCGCGACGCCTTGAGGTTTGAAGCCGAATGGACCGGGCCGAGCCTTGTACGCCACCCGCCCCTCGCGATCTATCACGTACAGCCGGTCGGGCCAGCCGGTGTAGTCCCGTTCCGTGGCGTTGTCGAAGCCATCCACCACTGCGGGAAAGTGAATCCCTAGTTTCACCACGCACAACTGCCCCATCTCGCTGCGCTCCCCGATATTCTTCGGGCTCGCGAAGATAACGTGGTCATCCAGATTGTCCGGATCTTGCCACACGTCGCTGGTATGCGCTTCGCGTATGTACACCACGTAGAACGCCACCTGATCCTTATATTGTTCGTACAGCTTGTTGAGAGCGGGAACCTCCCGCCGGAACGGAGGTCACGTGTAGCTGCCGAATACCAGCACCACCGGTTTCTGCCCACGCATGGACGACAGTTGAAACGTGCTCTTGTGGTCCGGGCTCTCCAGTGAAAAATCCGGAGCCATGTCGCCGACCGCCAGATGGCCTTTGCGCGCCACGTTCCACAGTGGCTTGAAGGGCAGTACCACGAAAGCTGGCCACGGAACGTACTTCATCGTGCCGGCGAATTTGTCCGGCGACTGCAGCATGATCGTGAACAGCACGCCTGTCACTACGGCATACAGCGCCACCAGTCCGCCCGCGATTTTCAGCAATTTCGTGGCGATGGAAATCACTTGCACATTCAACGGCACGGCGTCCTTTTCTTCTCGATGAGTATCCGGATCACTTGCGAACGTATCCGTTATGCGCAATCACTTGCGCTTGCCTGCGATGTCCCTCGCGCTTTTCGCAGCACCAGACAGTAAACCTGAAACTCACACCACGTGTCTCTAGTATTTTCCCACTATTGCGATTTCCCTCAGTCACCGTCAGATTGCAACCCAAATTCCGGACGCGTAATCGTTTTCGGAAACAAATGGAGGGTGTGGATGAAGCCATCACGGGCGTGCCGTGCGTTGGTGTTTGCGGTGTTACTCGCGACGATCACCTCGGCAGTCCTCGCGCAAGTGCCAACCAGCACCATCAACGGAATTGTGACGGACCCACACCAGGCGGTCATCAGCGGCGCGCGCGTTGCAGCCACAGAGCGGGCCACGGCAGTCGTGCGCGAGACAGTCTCCAATTCCAACGGCGTGTACTCGATTCCCAACCTCCCCGCAGGTGTATACGATGTGCGCATTGAAGCACCAGGTTTCGCGCCCAGCGAATTCCACGAAGTCCAACTGCAAGCGGGGCGCGCGTCCACGATCGACACTGAATTGAAACTGGCCGTGGTCGGGGTAAGCGTGAATGTCACCGACTCCACTAATACCCTCGAGCAGACGCAATCCATGATTCAGGGTCAAATCACCTCCACTACGATTGAAAGCATTCCTCTGAACGGCAGAAATTTTCTCGAACTCGCCTATCTGGTTCCCGGCAATCGTCCCGCGCCCAATTTCGATCCCACGAAAACGAACACTCTGGAAGTGAGTTCCACCGGAAGTGTGGGCCGCGGCGGCAACATCATGGTGGATGGCGGCGACAACAACGACGAAGTGGTCGGCGGCACGCTATCGAATTTTCCGGAGGATTCGATTCAGGAATTTCAAATCGCCACGTCACGCTTTACTGCCGAAGCAGGGCGCTCCGGAACCAGCATCGTCAACATCGTCACCAAGTCCGGCACAAATCAGTACCACGGCTCGCTTTTCGATTACGAGCGCAACGGCCACCTGCAGGCCCTGCCCTACACGTTTGACCGAGATCTGACGCCCCCCGCCTTTAACCGCGAACAGTTTGGCGGCTCGGTAGGTGGTCCATTCAAGCGGAACAAAGCGTGGTGGTTTGCTTCCGGAGAGTACCGCAATCAAAACGCAGCCATCGAAACGGGCGAGCGCGATTTCAGCAACGACACGATTTTGAACACGTTCGCCTCCGCGCCGCTGGGCGAACTGCTGGTTTCCTCGCGCGTCGATTACCAGATCAACTCTAGCAACACGCTGATGGCCAGATATTCTTTCGATCGTTCCACGGACACCTCTGCCGCCGAACCCGCCACTGTCACGCCCTCCAGCACCGCGGCGGAACGCCAGAACTCGCTTAATCGTTTCAATTCAATTGTCGCCGGTTGGACGAAGACGTTATCTCCAACCCAGGTGAACAACCTGCTCTTTCACTTCGACACGTTTCTGAACATAATCCCGGTTTTCCCGAACGATGCTCCCACCACCGATCCCAACCTGAACCTCACCAACGAGCTGATATTCCCGGGCCTTGCGGACGGCGCGAATTTCAACTTGCCGCAGAGCACGCATCTGAATCGCTATCAGGCGGAAGACAACTTTACGTGGGCCCTGGGCCGCCACACGCTCCATTTTGGCGGCGAGTATCAATACGCGCGAGCATTCGGCGAAATCAATGTCTTCGGCAGCGGCAGCTTGTTTCTCACTTCCAATTTTGGGTTCGCCGATCTGAACGGAGACGGCGTCATCAACGATCTTGATATTCCCATCGGTGGTGCAGCTAAAAGCGCCGCTCCCATTCAACCCGTGCCGATTCCCAAAATTCCCAATAGTTACATCGGACTTTATGTGCAGGACGATTGGCGCGTAACGCGCAACCTCACTCTGAACCTTGGCCTGCGCTGGGACTACGACACCGACGCCACCGGCACCAGCTCTCCCTACGGCCCGTGCCCCAACCTCACCGAAGTGCCTACCGTCCCGTGCGTGTGGATGGCGAACGTGATTGACCTCAGTCATCATCCGGATAACAACAACTTCGGTCCGCGTGTCGGCTTTGCCTACAATCTGTTCGGCCGCGGCAGTACCGTGATTCGCGGCGGGTTCGGTATTTACTACGACCGGATTATTTTTGAAGTGCCCGGATATGAAAGAGTGCAGGATGACCGCGCGCTTACCGTCAATCAATACTCGGGCTCTGTTTGCACATACCCGGGCGATACGGCTCCTCCGAATCTCAATACCTGCTTCTTTGGAATCCCCGGCACCACCTTCGCGCCGGGAAGTCCCACGATGGCGAATCCGTTCAGCGGCCAGCGGCAGACCAGCGGCGTGGGAATTATCGTCGTAGACAAAAACACGCACCACCCGATGTTCCAGCAGACGTCGCTGGGCGTTCAGCAGCAGTTCGGCACCAGCTGGGTGCTGAGCGCCGATGGCCTTTACGTCTTCGGCCAGCGCCAGATCATCGCACAATTTTTGCGAACCACTACCTCCACGTCGCCAGACATCGTCTGCCCGGGCAACAACGTGCCATGCACGGCAACTGACCCGCTAACCGGAATTCCGGACCAGGTCACCGTCGGAACCTCCAACGCGCACTCCTGGTACGACGGGTTGTTGTTCAACCTGCAGCATCGGCCCACGAAAGTTGGTCCCATCACGTATCAGTTCAATATCGCCTACACGTATTCCAAGACGCTCGACTATTCCGACGACGACCAGGTCCCCTCGTACACCACCGTAGAAAACGTGAACTTGATCGAAGGCACCGTTGGCCCGCAGACGGAAAAAGGCTACGGAGCCAGCGACGAGACGCATCGCTTGACCGCGTTCGGCATGTTGCAAATGCCCTGGGGCTTCTCACTTTCGCCGCTCTACACTTACGGTTCCGGCGTCCCCGCAGACACTTATCTGCCGGATCTCAACCTGAACGGAGTCTCGCTGCCGGCGCGCCTGCCGATCTTAGGTCGCAACTCGCTCGGCCGCAGCGTAAAGAACAGCACCCAACTGAACAACGTCATCAATGAATGGAACGCCCTGCCGGCGTGTCCGGCGCCTGCACCTTGCAATGCCGGTGGACCGCTGGAAAACGTTCCCGATGGAATCAATTTCAGCAGTCCTTTCAATTCTCTAGACATGCGCTTGATGAAGGATTTCGCCTTCAAGGAGCGCTACCACCTGGATCTGATCGCGGAGGTTTTTAATCTTTTCAACAACGTCAATATTCGTGGTTTCACAAATACCACCTATTCCGGACGGAATATTTCCCTGGTTCCCGTCGGCACAGATCCGATTACCCCTTCGAACCCCAATGGCCTCAACCAGACCTTCTTTCGACCGGTCAGCACCGCGGGCGGCTTCTTCGGTTCCGGAGGCCCACGCGCATTTCAGTTTGCTGTACGATTTACTTTCTAGCATTGCAGAAATAGTGCGAATTAATCATTCAAGCAGCCCAGCAAAGGAGGCGCGAACCATGCCGCATATCAATTTGCCCGAAGGCATACCCGGAATCTTGGGCCCGATGGCGTTCAGCCCGCAAACGGCCAAGCCGCTGAACGAACTGGCGGAAGCGCTGTTGCGCGCGCCAAATTCGTTGACGCAAGGGGAACGCGAAATGATCGCGACGTACGTCTCCTCGCAAAATGATTGCTTTTTTTGCCAGACGGTTCACGGAGCCGCAGCCGCGTATTATCTGGGCGGCAAAGAAACGCTCATTGATGAATTGAAACGCGACTTTGAATCCGCCCCGGTTTCAGAAAAGTTGAAAGCGCTGTTGGCGATCGCCGGAAAAGTTCAGAAAGGCGGCAAGCAGGTCACCACATCGGACGTGGAGCGTGCGCGAAAGCACGGAGCGACGGACAAGGAAATTCACGACACGGTGTTGATCGCCGCCGCGTTTTGCATGTTCAATCGTTACGTGGATGGCCTGGCCACTTGGGCGCCGCGCGATCCGCAGCGTTATCGCGAAAGTGGGAAGCGCATTGCCGACGAGGGCTACATCCACTCGACGGATCATTTGCCGAAGGTTTCTACCTCAGGGGCAGCGTAACAACGGACGCCCGCCCGTCCCGAATATCGGCGCTTGCGACGATTGCGGCAGCTACTTCCCAAACGCAATCGCGCGAGCGGAGATGATGCCGGCCCCCTCTTTCACCGTTATAAATTGATTCGGACTGATCTTCGCGATTGATTCTTTTCCCCCGCTCGGCCACACAATTTCCAGGTTCACCGTCTTCCCCGCTTCCGCTTTGCCCAATCCGAATGTCAACGGCAGCTCGCTCTGCGACGCGTAGCTGGAACCCGTCTTTACCATGCGGAATAGGCGCGCGCCCGTGCTCGTCGTGAGCGTCACTTTCGCGCCAATGCCGTCGCGGTTTGAGCGCGTGCCCACAAGCTTCACGCGCAGCATATCATTTTGATTTCCGTTGTCATTGCGCAGCAGCCGCGCTGGCCCGTTGTTTGCCGTAATCACCAGATCCAGATCGCCGTCGTTGTCATAATCCAGATATGCAGCGCCGCGGCCAACCACCGGCTGCTGCATCGCAGCACCCACCTTCCCAGACGCATCTTCAAATTTGCGATTGTCTTTGTTATGGAACAAAATCGCAGGCTGCGCATATCTCAGCGTCGGCTGCACCACGCTAATGTCGTCGGAGACGTGGCCGTTCGCCGCGAAAATGTCCAGGCGCCCGTCCAGATCGTAGTCGAAAAAAAAGCAGGCAAACGTCAGCGCCTGCAGCGACATTTGCCGTATCCCGGACGACACTTCTTCATCCACAAATAAACCGGAGCCGTCGTTACGATAAAGCGACATGCTCTCGTTCGTAAAATTTCCGATCACCAGGCTCTGCCATCCCGAGCCGTCGTAGTCTCCCGCGTCCGTTCCCATCCCGGCGCGCACCCTTCCCGATTCGCTGAAGGCCACGCCCATCTGCACGGCGACGTCGGTGAAAGTGCCGTTGTGATTATTGTGGTAGAGCTTGTTCGGCTCGGTGTCGTTAGTGACGAACAGGTCCATCCAGCCGTCGTTGTCGTAATCCACCATCGCCACTCCCAGCGATTTGCTGGTGGGGTCGTGCAGCCCGGCGCGCTTGGTTACGTTTTCAAACGTGCCGTCGCCCTTGTTGTGAAATAGCGTGGAGCTTTCGCCCTTGTAAGTTTGCGGTGTGCAGTACGACTTGTTTTTATTGTCGAGCGTGCAGTATTGATCCTTCGCGATGGACCAATCAATGTAGTGCGTTACGAACAAATCCAGCTTGCCGTCGTTGTCGTAGTCAAACCACACCGCGCTGGTTGCGAAGCCGGGATCGGCCACTCCCGCTTTGGCCGTGACGTCCGCGAATTTGCCGTTGCCGAGATTGTGGAACAAATGATTCGAGCCAACCGTCGTGAGGTAGATGTCTTCAAACCCGTCGTTGTCGTAGTCCGCCACCGCGCAGCCCAGGCCGTACGACTCGACGGCAAGCCCGGCCTCGCGCGTCACGTCCGTAAACGTGCCGTCCTTATTGTTGTGGTAAAGCGCGGGGTACGATTTCGCTGTGCCTTTATGTCCCGGCCAATCCATTGAATTGACGAAGAGAATATCCTGCCAGCCGTCGTTGTCGTAATCCATGACGCACACACCGCTCCCCATCGTTTCCGGAAGATACTTTTTTCCGAAGGCGCCTGAATTGTGTTTGAAGTGGATGCCGGCTTGCGTAGTCACATCTCGGAATTCAATCGGACCACTCGGGCGTGCCGGCGTCGGCGCCGCTGCACCTGCAGACGGCCCTGGAATATAGCTCATGCACAAAATAGCTACCACCAGCAGCGCAGGGCACGTCTTACAGCGATCTTGCTTCAATGAATGATTTCCTTTCGCGAAGCGAACAATGATTTCGTGCTGTCCGAAGCAGCGAGCGCGGCACGAGGCCTTCACAATTACCGGCTACGCAGTGGCAACAGCGTTCTTCCGCGGCGCGCGCCGCGAGTCCATCCACATCTCCACCAGCATCGCCGCCGGCCCCACCAGGAAGAGCGCGTAAAACGGCGCGTAAACCACCTGGTTCAGGCGCAGCACAAATTCAGCAAACGCCACCAGAAATACCACCACGCACTGGCCGCGCTTCGAACGCACCGTCGTTTTCGGATCCGTGATCATGAAAAAAATAAAAAGCTGATACATTGGGCCGGTCAGCGGTGCGACTTCCGATTGCCATGGACTTCCCGTGATGTAGCTGCGCAAAAACGCAAACGCGATGAACGATGCCACATAGATGCCCGTGATGTGGAACCGTCGCAACCGCCAGATGATCACCGACCCCAGCGCCCAAATCACCATCATCGGCAAAAGATAATTTCCCCACTGAATACTCAAAGTAGCCACTGTCTCCGGCGCGAGAAACAGCATCGCGGAGATGCCGAAGTTGGACGGGTTCCAGATGTGGCGCCCCTTCACGCGCAACACATATTTCGACGTGATGGAAATCACGCTGCACAAAACATAAGGCCAGAAAGCCGGCGAACGCACCAGGATGCCCACGCTGATGCCCGTAATATAGGCGCTGGCCACGTTGGGCCACTTGCCGAAAAAAATGCGGCCAAGCACCAGATCAGCCAAAATACTGGCGACAATCGCGAGCGCCGTTTTCTGATAACTTTCCAGGACGCCGAACGAAAAATGCGCCGTCACCAGAATACACGTAATGAAAATCGGAGCGATGTAGCGGTTATCCAGACTCAACCAGCGCTTCCGCGACACCGCATCCGCAGGGCGCGCGGGCGGTGCGACGGGCGCGCTGGTCTGCTGGCTCACGCCGGCTCCTTGATTTTCAGAATCTGATTCACCGCAGGACTATTAATGGTCTGAATCTTGCCCGACGGCCAGCGAATCACGGCCTTCTCCACGTGCGGGTTCTTGCCTACGCCGAAATGCAGGCGCCGGTCATTCTGCGCCGCAAACCCGCTGCCGCCTGAAACTTCCTGCTTCTGCTGCTGGCCATTCCAGTAGAGAGTCACCTGCGCGCCAATCGCGCTGCGGTTGCTCGCCGTGCCTTCCAGCGCAAACTCGATCCACTTATTTTCCGGCGCCACCGTGTTCTTGTATATCAGCAGCGGCCCTTTCTGATTCGCCACCACCGCATCCAGAACTCCGCGATTCCACAAATCCACCAGCGCCACCGCGCGTCCATCATAAGTGTCCGTGACGCCCACCGCCTGCGCCACATTGATAAACTTTCCCGCGCCGTCGTTCACCCACACGCGCTTGGGCTGATATCCGGACAAACTGCGCCCCTCCATCGCCGGCCAGTTCTTGGCATCTATAATAATGATGCTGTTCCCGCCCGCAATTTTCGAAAAGTCGTACCAGTAGCTGCGGTCACGATCCAGCGAAACGTATCCGTTCGTCAGGTACAGATCCAATGTTCCATCATTATTCAAATCACCGAATTGCGCGCCAAAGCTCCACCCACCGAGCTCCACGCCCAGCTCGCGCGCCATATTTTCAAATTTCAGGCCGTCGCCCGACGTGCCTTCCTTCGGCATCCACAAATTATTTCCCTGAATCAGCACCCCGTCTTCCGAAATGTTCGAGACGTATACTGCATACCGCCCATCGTTCAGAATATCGCCGACCGCTGCGTTCATTCCGCTCTTTGGCGAAAAACCCACGCCCGTCTGTGCGCTCACGTCGTGAAAACTCTTGCCGTCATTAAAATACAGTTCGGATACGCCGTAATCATTGGCGATAAATAAATCCGGATGTCCCGTACCGCGTAAATCCGCCGCGGCCGACGCCAAGGCCCAGCGGCGACTGTTGATGCCGAGTTGCGCGCTCACTTCCTCAAATTTGCCATTGCCAAGATTGTGGAACAGATACTTCCGCCCGCCGTTTTTCGCGTATTCAAAACTATCCGGCATGATCTGCGTGGTTTTCAAATGCCACAAATCCACATCCTCGGAGTAATATCCGCCAATGAAAAAATCCAGCAGCCCGTCGCCATCGTAATCAAACCACAGCGCGGTGTTCGCGTTTACCCACGGCGGCAGGCCGGCTTTCTCTGTGACGCGCGTGAAACCGCGCCCGCCGTCATTGTGAAATAGCTCAGGACGTCCCCACTTGATCAGCAGCAGATCTTCGTAGCCGTCGTTGTCGTAATCGCCCCAAACAGCGCCCATGGAAACGCCGGTTCCAGCCTGATTCACGTCCGCAATTCCCATTTCTTCGGCTACGTCTTTGAACGTGCCGTCGTGAAGATTGCGGTACAGCGCGTTTTTGCTGCCTTCGCCGCTGTTCGTCACGTAAATGTCCGGCCACCCGTCGCGATCGAAATCCACAATCGAGACGGACGCACCCATCGAAGCCACCTGCGGCATGATCGGAGTCAATTGAGGGTCGAGCGTCGGCGCTTGATGAACGAAATTGACGCCCGCAGCATGAGAAACTTCTTCGAAGTAAAATCCGTGGCGAGCCAGCGCCGTTTGCGCATCAAGCTTCGATTTACCGCCGCCGCGGCGTGCGGCTTCCCACTTGATCACCAGAGGTGCTGCCAACATCCCCACAAACAGGACGCTGACAATAATCCGTGCCACGCGATTTTGCTTCACCGGGGAGGATCGCTCCTCAACGCGTTCTGGAAAACTTCCGGCGTCATATAGCGTGTGTGATAGTTCTGCCAGTCTTCGGGGTGTTGGCGATACGGCAATTCGTACTCGAGCGCGCCCGGCCGCTCAATATATTGCTGTTTGGCGTGGTACGGCAGCGGCAGCACCGTCTTCGAAAAAGTGGAATTGAAGTCGCCGTCCTTGATCCAGCCGTCGCCGATCACCACGTAGTCGCGCAGCCATCCGGCCGGTGGTGGAGGCTGCTCGGTGAAACGCAGCGACATCTCATCACCGGAATTCACGATCACATAGCGATCGTCAATCTGCGTGAGCAACTCGCGCACATCCCCATAGCGCGTGTAATACCCGATCAAATCGCGCCACCGCTGCTTCGTGCTAACCAGATTATTGTAGTCCGGCACTTCGGGCGCCCCGGAATCCGGCCGGCTGATGCTCGAATACCCGCGATAATGCAGGTCCGCGTAGCTCGGCTCCAACCGAACCGTTTTCAGCGCAACATCTGGCATGCCCTGCGCCCATTCGATGCAGTCCCAGTAAATTTCCAGATTCGTACGGATGCGCACGCGACGCGGCGTGCCCGGCCGGAACACATCCGTAAGGTTGAACAGCACAGTTTTCTTGCGGCCCGCCGGAAATCCCAGATTCGATTGCGCGGTTATCCAGCCGCCATGCCCGTCGGGAACTTCGATGCTCATTCCCTGCGCGCGCCAGCGGTGGCCTTGTGTAATCGCCACGTTCAACGACGACTCTGTGTCGTGAATCGAACCTTGCCCGATTAAATAAAGTGGGCCGCTCTTCGGCGCATCGTCGCCCAGGTCCACTTCCACATAATGGTCGCGCGTGATCCCCTGATACTGGCCGCGCCCAAAATCATCCAGCGCTTTTCCGTCGAGGGTATTTACCAGCGCGGTTACGTCTCTGCCGTTGTCATCAATCGCGCGCGCGATCTTGTGCGGCGTCGCGACCGTCGTGACGCCCAGCTTCGGCGGCGGAATTGAAAATCGCTCGTCCACATAAATTTCCGTTCCCGCCGGATGATCCACCGTCATCAGCGCCAGATAATCGTAGTAGTACACCTCCCATAGTTCCGCGGTGACGCGCAGATCGTAATACCCATCGTGCGGCACCAGCTGGTCGCGTCTGATCTTGTACCACTCTCCGGTCGTCTCCACCCGCGCGGTTCCGATCGTATTAATCCGCAGCCCAATCGCGGAACCCCACGGTACCGCATCCTTTACAAATTCCATGCTCTTGCCGTTGTACGCGAAGAGAAACGGGCAAGAAGCCTTCAGGCGCTGTTCGGTGACTACTTCCGTGTCCGCGGCCACGCCAAATTCAGCGCGAACCGTGCCGTTCGGCCACACCACGCGCACCACGTCCGTGCTGGTTTGATTTCCCAAACCAAAATGCACCTGCGGTCCGGTAATCGGCTGCTTCTGTACCAGCATGCCGGAGCGGATTTCAATTTCGCCGCCCACGCCAAATGGATTGATACGCTGGTCGCCCACCGCTTGCTTCGCGTGCGGCCGCACCACTTGCCAATGATAATTCTTTGTCCCGTGGTTGACGGCCTGCAGCGGTTGCCCGTCGCCACTCAGGGCCAGCAGATCCATTCGGCCGTTGCCGGAGAGATCCGCAGCGTCAGAAACCAGCGCCGGAGCTTGCGCCTGCCCAAACGGATGGTCGAGTAATACAAATTTTCCTTTTTCGTCCGCAAGCCAGATCAATGCTCCACCGGCATTGTGGCTGTAGCCAGACGATGCCGCAGTCAAAAAAAGATCGAGCGCGCCGTTGTTATCGAGATCCGCCACACCCAAGCGCAATTCGCCGGCCAGATAATCAACGCCACCGGAAGCAGTCGGTACCCGCGCAATCTCCGCAACGTCCAGAGGTTTCCCTTCCTGCTTGTCGGAAATTCGTACGATCGCGCCGTCCGCTTGCACCGCCAGCAGATCGAGCACTCCATCATCGTCAACGTCGGCAACGTTGAGGGCTTTCACCAGCGGAAAATTGGCCGGCAACGGAAGCTCGCGGAATTGCGCTTGGCGCTCGTTGTGAAATACATGGAGGCGGCCCGCACCGTCCACCAGCGCTGCGTCCGGATTGCCGTCGCCATCAAAGTCCGCCCACGCAAACGCGCGCAAGCCCGCAACGCCCGGAAAAGGATGAATCGCAGTGAAGGTGCCGTCGCCGTTATTTCTCAGGACCAGTGGAAGCCCATCTTTCGCGCCCAGCACGATATCCAGATCGCCGTCCGCTTCGATGTCTACCGCCCACGCGCCCGTGTAGCTGGCGTTGGTCACGGCCTTCGGCAATTTCGCTTGCGTCGTCACGTCCGTAAAAGATTTTGGATTGTCCTGCCGCATCAGCCGCACGCCGCCGCTGCCTGCCAGGACCAAGTCGGTGTTGAAATCATAATTGAAATCAACGGGCAAAATGCCTTCTGGCAGTGGCGCAGCGCCTGACGGCCCGCCGGGAAATGGAAACGTAGCACCAGTGGAAAGATGCACTTCGTGGCCATTCGCTACCGCGACGACGGGAGGCCCAGCGCTGCCCAGTGGGATGGACCCAATCCATTCCCACCGTTTGGCGTTAGGACCCGCGCCACGACTCGCGCCCGAATTCGCAACTGGCTGAGGCGCGAACGTCATCGCCATGTCCGCAGGCGCCGGAACGAAGGCTGGCGGCTGCAAACGCAAAAAATGCGTGAACGGTTCCGCTTCTTCGCCGGGCGCGGCCTGCAGCACGGCGAGGCTTTCGCGAAATTCAGGAACGCGCATCAGCGTGTTGCGCAGGAAAGTCGTTCGCGTGGCCGCCGCGTGTGCATCCTGACCTGCCGCCGCGGCTTGCAAAGCCGTAAGCTGCTGCTGCACTTCCGGAGGCCACTGCGAAGATTGCGAGCTGATTTGCGCCAGCGCGGACTTGAGCGTGGCAGCGTCACCGCGCTTCGCGGCCACACGAGCGAGATCGAGCAAAGCCGCCAGATTATTCGGCTGTGCCTTCAGAATATTCTGGATCAGCGATTGAAATTCCGCGTCGCTGTCCGGCCCGCCCTGGCGCTCAACCTCCTGCGCCAGCTGATACGCGGCGCGATAGTTTTGTGGATTAATTTCCACGGCCTTGCGCCAGTCGGCGATCGCGTCCTTCGAATTGCCGCGCGTGCTTTGTAGGATTCCCAGCAAATAATAAATTTGATCGTTCTTGGACGCGAGATCGCGTGCCCGATCGTATCGTTCCGCGGCTACGTCAAAATTTCGTTGCCTGAATGCCAATACTCCCCAATTCGCCCAGCCGGCCGGCTCGCCCGGCGCCAGCTGCGTGACCTGAGCGAGCTTGTTTTCCGCTGTAACGTCGTCGCCCACTTGCAGCGCCGCCAGGCCGGTATAAAACGTGGAGACAACCTCGGCATATTCCTTCGTTGATTTTTCGGGCAGCTTGCCGCCGGATCCGCATCCTGTGAAAGTCACAGCAATTGCGCAAATACAAAGCGCCGTCACGGTTTTCAGGCGCAATCGCCAGCATTTGCGCGCATGAGCGCCGCGAGTACCATCAGCGGGCGAGCAGATTGTTCGCGGTGCGCGAGAACACGCGCCAAAGTTTGTCGCCGCAAATTGTGAAATCGAGTTCAGTGCCAACTTTATGCCTTTCGCAGCTGGCTTTTCCGGTACTTCCGCTTGCGCATGATCACATGAAACCACAGGAATCCCACGCCCAGAAACGGCAACGAAAACATCAGCAAGTCCCAGCGGCCCAATCCTGGCGGAGTCACTTCCACGTCCGCCGCCGCCTCGCCGTCCCCGTGAGAACTCTTTACGATCAGCCGCACGTGCCACAGCTCTTGCGCGTCAAATTCCGCTTCGGTTTTGTATTGTACTTGTCCGTGCAGGTTTTCCAGCTGCGTCGGGTAAATTACTTCGGCCAGGCGCCCGGTCACAGGCCGCACTCCAATCTCGATTTTCAATTCCGGCGGAATCGTGCCTCCGGGCGGAGGTTCCACGATCACGTAGAACAGTCCTGTTCCCACGTCCGGATGAGTCCACAGGGAAACGACCACCGGGCCCACTCGCTTATCCGAAATAATGGGAAACGGCGGCCCGTTGTGCGCGCCCAGCGGCGAACCGGCGATCAACAGCAGCATAGCCAACGACGCGAGTTTGCGCCAAGCTGTGCCGCGCGGATTGTGAAAAGTAATCATTAGTCTTATTCAATCCCGAAAAATTTGGCAGCCAGCCTATCCGGCCAAAAACGTGCCGCGCATGTCCATCGGCTGGAACATCATCCACATCGCCGCAATCCACAAAATCACCGATACCGCGGCCCACGGTACGAAAGCTCGCATCGGACGCTCGGCGCAATCGCTTTCCGCCAATTGATGGATTACCAGCAGCGAACCTGCCAGGCCCAGCACCAAGAATCCAACCTCCAGCGGTTGTACGAATCGCATCGGGATTCCCAGCAGGGTCCAGCGCGGCTCGCCGAACAACGTCCAGCCCAATCCCGCAAAGGCGCTCTGCGTTACCGGCACCACGGTGTATAGCCCCGTCAAAAAATGGAAACTGTAATGCGCCAGCCACATCCCAAATCCCAGCGGCACCAATCCGTATGTGTAGCGCACCGCCAGCGGCACAATCGTCTGCCGGCTGCCTCCAAAAATTTGCGTCAGCCAGGCGGCTAGTCCCAGCAGCACCGCCGGCTCGAGCACCAGGAACATCGCGAAAAGCACTCCCAATACCGGAGCCTTGCTGTTTACATGCAAAATTCCGGCCAGCCAGCTTTCCAGCGCGTACACCGGACTCACCATGCCAAAAGCGTTCAGCAGCGCGCCGAAGCTGAATACGATCACCAGCGCAGCCAGATCTTTGCGCTGCGAGAAACGCCCGATTCCCGAGCGCCGCGGATCCACCATCAATTCGCTGGCGGGCAAACGGCTCACAATTCCGACGTTGTCGTGCGGGCAGGCGTGCACGCAGTCCAGGCAGAATGTGCAATCCATGTTTCCCACTTTCAGCGGCTGGAACAATGCCAGCTCGCACCCGCGCTGGATCACTACCAGCTCAGATCCCGGCGCGCGTCTTCCGCGGATACAATCTTTCGTCCCGCACTCATCGCAAACGTCCAGATCGCGCACCTTTACTTCCAGCGGCGAGATTGTAGAAGCTACAAAGTTGAATTGTCCAATGGGACAAACAAATTTGCAAAAAGTGGCATGCTTGAACAGGCCGTCCACCACCAGCACCGCCAGAAAATAAGCCACGATCAGCCACGCGGTCCACCACGGCGAAGACCACAGACTGAACTCCTCGTAGCAAAAAAGGATCAGCGCGAAAAATCCCACGGAAACCCATTTGTTGCGCAGCTTCTGCGGCCAGTTCAGGCGGGGATGAAAAAATCGCCGCGCCACATTGCGCACCAGCATGAATGGGCAAGCCAAACAGAAAAAATTCCCGGCGCACAGCAGCACCAGCACCAGCGCGCCGCGAAAGTGCACCCAACTCAAAGTGGTCGCCAGATTTTTCGGCGCGAGTGACGGCCCCAGCAATCCATCCAGAATCATCGCGACGCTAACAATCAGCAGCGGAATTTGCAGAATCGTGCGCAGGTGGCGCCAGTGGAATAAACCGCGCAATCCGGGCACTTGCATCAAGTCGAACGGGGGTGGCTCGGATGCTACGGACGGGTTGTGCGCTGAATTGGACAACGTAGTCTAGTTCGTTGTGACATTCGCAACGCTTACTTGGCGGTCCAGTTTGCGGCCGTCGGGCAGCGTAACATGAATCAGAATCACCCAATCGCCCGCCATCGCGAATTCCACTCTGCCCTGATATTGCCCGAGCTCGCTTTCCTTCGCTTCGCCGAACGCCGGGGCCATGCCCGGATGCGACATGTTCGCCTCAAGAGTCACGCGGGCGCCCGGGACTGCTTTGCCCGTAGCGTCGCGCAATTTCACGGTGAGAACAGCGGGGCCAATTCGGACTGGCTGTGGGCTGATTCCGTACTCGATCGAAACACCCGATTGCGGCTCAATAGGTTTACGACAGCCCGACAAAAGCAAAATGGCGGCGTATGCGATCGCGGACACAACCCTTTTCCGCGGTGTCCGCCACAGTCCCATCCCGAATCCCGTTCGAACCCGCCGTCTGGATTGAAAAACGCTGCGCGGGCTGGAAGTGGTCCGGAAACCTGGAATCACGCCGCTTGCACTCTCGCCATACCTTTATGCCACGCGCAAGTACATGCGTCCTGGTTCGCTTCGTTCTCGGCCGGAAACATATGGTAGTACATGGCAATCACCATCGGGACGAAGACAATCGAGTTGTAGAACAGATGCAACTCCACGCGCGGCACGAAAAATTGCAGCACGCTCATCGGCACCGGCCTGCCAAGCAAGTTGTGATGCAAGGTTGCCTGGCTGAGGAGCAGGAAATGCTCGATGTGGTGCCAGAACTGGATCACTAGCGCCACTGTCCACCACGTGCGCGCTTTGCCACTAAATCCCTTGCGCAGCACCCAAAGCCCGATCAACATCACCAGAGCGTAGGCATAGTGCAGCACTTCAGACTTGATCAGCCACGGATACCACAAGCCCAGCAGGCCGTTCGCCTTTGAGCGCGGCCAGCCCATCACATAAATCTGGTATGCCTGAAACAGATGTTCACCCCAGTGCGCGAGCACGACCGCCATGAAGATCTGGAGCGCGCGCTCGTGCCACACGGAGTTCAGCTTTTCATAAAAGCTGGCAGGCGCTGTGGACTCGTAATGAACGCTCTGAATACTCGGACTCGATACCGCCATCGCCGTGGCCTCCCTGAAAGCCCAGATAGACACGAAAGAACTTACGCGGCACAGTCGCACACCCGCCGGTCGCGTTCAATAATGGAATTATACTAGTTCCGCTGAAGGCGAAGGCGCGACCCGACGGGACCACGCTCTCCAGCACCCGCGTCGAGCTGATCCAGACCCTCAGAGAACCATTGACGCACCGCTGTATCCAGAAGAAAATGCCACACATAGCTGGGGTGGAGGCCGTTACTTCCCTCGTCCCGGTCGTACCTGCTGCTGGCTCAGGAGGCCGCAAATAAATGTCCGAAAAAGACGTCATCGCAAACCAAAAGCGCATTCTCGGGAATCAGAAGACGATTGTGGCCAATCAGAGTGAAATCAAGGCGAATCAGCAATCCATCAAGAAGAACCAAGCCGCCATCTTGAAGAATCAGAAGCGAATCCTCTCGCTGCTTAGCAAATAGAATTCGCTCACCCTGTTCAGGTTCCTAGGTTTTTCGCGGGATGAAAAGGAAAAGGGTCGCCGTTCCTGGGACGGCGACCCTGGGGGTGTTGCTACCACAATCTCCGATAAGGCGAGGGGCCCAACCGAAGAAGCTTTGCGAACTTGCTGGTATCTGGTTCCGGAATATTGGTTCCGGGAACCCGGTTCTTCGAACGTGGTCCCTAGAGCCTGATCAAAGGCTTCACGGCCGGCAGATCGGACCGCTTCATCAGCGGCTTCACGGTCCCGGTTTTCTTGCCCTTCACTGGTTTCGAATTCTTAGCCATGATCTGATCTCCCTGGAACTTTGTGAATGTGTTCGCCGGAACTACCGGTCCTGAAACAGGACCGCTTCCGGCGACATAGCGGCCCTGCTTGTCGTTCTCCGTGCTTTTCTCAGGCCGCGTCGTGCCCATCGGCGCGCTCCTGACAGTAACGATAGCTGTTCTTGACCTACGTTATTAGCGGACGACGATGATCAGTGGCTTCGTCGCTTCCAGCTTCTTTGCCTTCTTCAAGGTTTTCTTGGCCATTTTGTTCCCCCTCGTTTGATTTGCCCTGCTGAACTTCGCAGTACCCATATGCAAAGCGGTCGCCAAACTCCACCTGCAAGCCAAGGGTTTGCAACATGCCTAGATTCTGCGGGTTGGCGTTCCGGCCGATCTGGGCCCGACCGCGAATGGGCGGCCGAGATGTTGAATTAATCATCGCGTGTTGAGAATTTCAACGCTCGCTCGCGAGGACTGCAGCTCTGTTCGGCGTTTAGCCTCGAAAAAAAAAGAGGCTGCAACCTTTGCGGCTGCAGCCTCTTGCATTACTTGAATATCTTTGGCCCGCGTGCCACGGACTTTGCCGGGCGCGCTCACTGCAATGGCATCGAATCTTACGCTCTGTGGTGGACTACAGGTGCGAGCAACGGCTTTGTTGCTTCCAGCTTCTTTGCTTTCTTCAAGGGCTTCTTGGCTTTCTTCATTTTGTTCTCCTTCACTGATTTGCCCTGCTGGGCATCGTTGGCGTTATATGCAAAGCGACCGCCAAAGTCCACTTTCATTTCGGCGGCCGCGAACCCCTCAATTTATTGGCTTTCGCGTCTGCGCAACCTGTTCACATCCGTCAGCAGCCTCGTAATCCGTTGAATTCTTCAGCATCTGTTGAAAATTTCAACGCTCGGCGCCTTCGTTTTTCAATTCCCTTACAGCTCGTACTTCCGGCACAGGTAGTTCAGGCGGTTGCGATCGACACCCAGCAGCTTCGCGGCGTCGGCTTTCACGTGCTTGGTCTGGTCCAGGGCCTCCTGCACCCAGCGCTTTTCGAATGCTTCCATTTCCTTGTCCAGCTTGATGCCGGCGGCTGGCAGATGGAACCGGTTGCGCTGGTCGCGGCCCACGGACTGCACCATTTCCGCCGGCAGGTCCTTCAGCGTGATGGCGTCGCCATCGGTCATGATCACCAGGCGCTGGATGGCGTTCTCCAGCTCGCGCACGTTGCCCGGCCATGCGTAGCGCTTCAGCGCGGCCATGGCGTCGTCCGCGATATGCTTCGGCGGAAAGCTGTTCGCGGCGGAATAGACGCTTACGAAATAGTCCGCCAGCACCGGAATGTCCTCCACTCTTTCGCGCAATGCCGGCACGAAAATCGGCACCACGTGAATCCGGTAATACAGATCCTCGCGGAAGCGCCCTTGCCGCACCATGTCTTCCAAGTCCTCATTGGTCGCGCTCACCAGTCGAAAATCCACCTTGATGGATTTCTTGCCGCCCAGGCGCGTGAGCGAGCGATCCTCCAGCACGCGCAGCAGCTTGCTCTGCAGCAGCGGCGTGAGTGTGGCGATCTCATCCAGGAACAAAGTCCCTTGATGCGCCAGCTCGATGCGGCCTTCCTTCGTCGCGACCGCGCCGGTAAACGCGCCGCGCTCGTAGCCGAACAGCTCCGCCTCCATCAATCCTTCAGGCAGCGCCGCGCAATTCACGCTGACGAAAGCGCGACTGCGCCGCGGGCTCTGCTCGTGCAGCGCCTTGGCCACCAGTTCCTTGCCGACGCCGCTTTCGCCGCGGATGATCACGTTGGTCGTCGCGCGCGCCATGCGCTTGATGGAATCGAAGACGTGGCGCATCGCGTCCGTGGCGCCGATCAGATCGCCCAGCGCATTCTTGCGGCTGATTTCCTCGCGCAGGATGCGGTTCTCGCGCTGGATGTGCAATTTTTCGATGGAGCGCTCGAGCAGCAGGCGCAGCACGTCCGTGTCAATGGGTTGTATGAAGTAGTCGTAACAGCCGGCGTCGATTACTTTCAGCGCCGTGTCCTTGGTCTGGTCCGTGCTGAGCACGATCACCAGGGTGTCTATGTCACCGCCGGCGAGGCGGCTGAGAAGTTCGGTGCATTCGCGCAGGCCGCCGGATTCCATGGGCAAAGCGAGCAGCAGAACATCGAGACCAGCTTCCTGGAGCAATTTGTAAGCGGCTTCGTAATCTTCGCCCTCCACCACATCAAAAGTGGAGCGCATCGCCGCGACGATGCTCGCACGCATCCGCGCGTCATCATCCACAACCGCAATTTTTGATTTCGGGGCCGCAGGCGTGATGAGCAGTCTCCAACGGGACTGGCGCGGTGTAGCTCCACCCGGCGCAGCCGGCCAACCCGTGTGGGCGCGATTCTAGGTGTGGTGCGCCCGCATGTCAACGCTGCGTGGTGAATCCAAGCCATCGCAAAAATCGCATGTGCGGAGAGGCGGCGGTGCAGTTGATCCGGGGATCCAGCCGCTACGCAGCCGAATGACGGAGCGTGGCCCTTCAATCCGGCGCCCTGGGACCTCAGGATGAATCGCCCTGCAGGGCGATTCACAAGATTGCCCGGCGCGGCGGGCAGGCCTGTGCCACGAAGGGCAAATTTGTATCGAATAGAAATCCGTTTCTCCTTTGTTTTCATTGGAAGGCTCACGAGAATGATGATTTTGTGAGGTTTATTTGTATCGAATAGAGATGATGTGAGCCAGCGACGAGTGATGAGTGACGACTGATGGGCGGGGTGCGGCGCGGGCGAGAAAAAAGTGGGGCAAATAGTACCGATTAGAAAATCTTTTCTCGTTTGTTGTGAGCGGGTTAGCTCGATTTCTAATCGGCGAGGTGTGCCGATTAGAAGTGCTCGGAGAGGCGCGGGCGAAAAAAGAGTGGGGCAAATAGTAGCGACTAGAAAATCTTTTCTCGTTTGTTGTGAGTGAGTTAGCTCGATTTCTAATAATTTGCTGTAGCGATTAGAAATGCGCGGGGCGGTGGGTGAAAAAAGGGGAAAATCACCAGCGATTAGAAACGCATTCGGTATTGGTACGGAAGGAGTTAGCTCTGTTTTTAATATTTTTTCACCAGCGATTAGAAAGTGGCGAGTAGAGGGAGGAGCCGTCGAGCTGCCCTTCGAAGCGGCACTGCCGCTTCTCAGGATGAATCGCGCTGAAGCCCGATTCACGGAAGCGGGAGCAGCGTGGACCATGTATCCCCCTTGTCGAGCCGAAATTAGCGCACGACTGATGATAGCACAGTAGTTACGTTAATTCAAGTGCAAACTGACGGCTTGACACCGCCCACCAGAAATAAGTTCGATTTCCCCCGGGGATTTGATATACAGGCACGTACAGGAACCCGTATATTTGGTTATGTATCGCGCTTTGAGCTAAGGGGCGACGAATGGTTACGTGGCAACGTACCGCAGGAGCGGTTGCGCTGTTAATGTTCGCGGCGACCGCCGGCGTACGGGCCCAGGATTCCGCAGCGCCTTCCAACCCAACAGCTAATTCAGCGCAGCCCGCTAGTCCGCCGCAGCAAGAGCAGGGATCGCCAGCGCCAACCGAGGATTCGCAAAGAATTCGCGTCGGTGGGAAGGTTGAGGCTGCGGCCCTGGTCCATCAAGTGGCGCCCATCTATCCGCAGCTGGCGAAGCAAGCGCATATCAGCGGCACCGTCGTACTCCATTGCGTCATCGCCAAAGATGGATCCGTGCAGCAACTTGAATACGTATCTGGGCCACCGCTGCTTTTGAAGTCCGCCATGGACGCGGTACGCCAATGGGTCTACAAGCCGACTTTGGTCAATGGCAAAGCTAGGGAAGTGGACACCACCGTCACTGTCGTTTTCACGCTGGGTGACGACGGGAAGAATCCAAGCACGGGACAACCGGCGTTAGCGGCGGCTTCGGCGGCGGCTCCTTCCACGCAGAGCCAAAGAGCAAAAGCACCTAACCTTTCGGAGGAGCCCTACGTTTACGAGCAGGTGCGTGGAGCCATGCGGTACGAAAACGACGGCACCGGCACACTCGAAATCAAGGCTCGCATCAAAGTTCAGAGCGGTATGGGGAT
The DNA here is from genome assembly GCA_963748395.1 of uncultured Acidobacteriota bacterium. Lineage (GTDB taxonomy): Bacteria > Acidobacteriota > Terriglobia > Acidiferrales > UBA7541 > Palsa-295. The sequence continues at coordinate 668,525 of CAVVIP010000005.1, forward strand.
CGAAAAAGTCGGCCAACTGATTTTCGAATACAGCGCCGCTAATGAGCAGCTGGACATCGTGCGCGTCCAGGTGACTAAGCCGGACGGCCGAACGGTAATTAGCGGGCCGGAAGCAGTACAGGATTTGAGCGCGCCGGTGGCGCTGCAAGCGCCGATGTACAGCGATGCTCGGCAAAAACACGTTACGGTCGCCGGGCTTTCGATTGGCGATACGGTGGACTATGACGTGATCACCACGACGGTGAAGCCCTTGACGCCCGGGCAATTTTGGCAGACCTGGAGATTCATCAGCGACGCTCCCTGCCTCGACGAGCAAGTGGAACTGAATGTTCCGCGCAACCGGTCGCTTAAAATGAAGAGCCCTCCGGACGTATCGCCTGCTTCTCACGTGGAAGGCGACCGCCAGATATACGTCTGGAAGACCACTACCGAGCAGGGCGCAGACACTCCACTTCCGGGGTTCGCAAAGACGAAAGGATTCGATCCGACTACCCTGTTGCGGGGCGCGGTGACTCCGCCTTTCCGCAAGGTCATGTTCAGTACATTCGAAAGCTGGACGCAGGTGGGCGGCTGGTATTCGCAGCTGGAACGTGAGCGTCGCACGCCAACGGGCGAACTGAAAGCGCAAGCGGACGAAATCACGAAAGACGCGACGACCGACGTTGCCAAGACTCAGGCTTTGTATATATGGGTGACACGCAACATCCGCTATGTGAGCCTTTCGTTCGGCGTAGGCCGCTATCAACCGCATTACGCCGAGGAAGTTCTGAAGAACCGCTACGGCGATTGCAAAGACAAGGCGACATTGCTCGACGCTTTGCTGGAGGCGAAGGGGATTCACAGCTCGACGGCCTTGATCAATAGCAAGTTCGACCTTGATCCGGACGTTCCCGCTCCGTCCCAGTTCGATCATGCGATTTCCTACGTCTCGCTGGGAGACAAGGGGATCTGGCTCGACTCGACGGCGCAGGTGGCGCCTTTTGAGTATCTGCTGCCACAACTCCGTGGCAAGGATGCGCTGATTGTTTTTTCGGAGAACGGTGCGGAATTGCGCAAAACTCCCGCGGACCTGCAATTTTCGAAATATTACCGGCTGGATGTTGACGGCAGCGTGACCAAGCGGAGTGTAAACGTGCAGATCGCGTTTGAAAGCCGCGGAGATCTGGAGGTTATAGCGCGAGCCGCAGCCCTCAACCTGCCGGCCAACAAACTGGCTGAGGCAATGACCTTGGGCGCGAAACAGTCCTCTGGAAATAGCAACGCTTCCTTCAGTGACCTGAAAGCGGGAGACCCGTTTGACACCACGAAGCCCTTCCGCGTGGAGCTCCGAATGAACGTGGACGTGCCGGAGACCTCCACGACCACTACATCTTCTTCGTCCAAGTTCAGCAAATCTGACGCGAACGACGCACTGAAGCTGTTGCTTCCGGAGCCACCCTCGCCCCCTGGGCCGCTCTCGTTATACGGGCCGAAGGAACTGGTGTTGAAAGTAAACTTAGACATGCCTGACGCGAAGGAGCTCCCCAAATTTCAACCGGCGCACATCACGACGGATTTCGGGCAGTTTGACGCGGCCGGTTCGACGGAAGGTCACGTCGTTGCGGTAGATTTAGATTTGAATATTCGAGTCTCGGAAATCTCGGCGAGCCAAGTGCCTCAGTACACTCACTTCCGTGACGACGTCCTGGAAAAGCTGAATAATTTCATGAAGAGCGTGGAGAGCAGTAAGCCAGCGGCAGCTTCGGCAACTTCTGCCGTGTCGGCGTCGTCAACGGATCCTTCCTCACCTAGCGATGAAGAGGAAGCGCGCCAGTTGTACGCGTCGGGCATGAAGGCGTTTAAGGCGGGCAATTATCACGCGGCGGTGGAACTACTGGAAACATCCACGGCTCGCGACCCCCATAACAGTTCGGCGTTCAATGATCTGGGCCGTGCATACATGTCGCTGAATGAGTTGCCGCAAGCCGTTGTCGCGTTGCGCAAAGCAACGGAGGTCAACCCCGAAGACCCGTACGCCTTCAATAACTTGGGGCTGGCATTGATGCGCCAGCAAAAATTCGATGAAGCGACCACGGCCTTCAAGAAACAGCTTGAAGTGAGTCCAGACGACCGATTTGTTCACCCCAATCTCGGGTTCCTGTACCTGCAAACGAAAGAATACGAGAAGGCAGCGGCCGAGTTCGAGATTGCCGCTAAGGCATCGCCCGACGACGTCACCATCAACGAGCGCCTCGGTCACGCCTACGCCAAAGCGAACCAGCCGGAGAAAGCGATGAAAGCTTTGGATCGCGCGCTGGAACTTTCGCCGGTGCCCTCGATGCAGAACAGCGTGGCATATGAAATGGCGGAAATGAACGTGCATCTCGACCGTGCAGAAGGATTGGTGAAAACGGCAATCGCCACGGTCTCCGCACAGACGAACACGGCTGATCTATCCGAGCTTTCGGTTACCGATACGCGCCGAATGTGCGAGCTCGCCGCGTACTGGGACACGCTAGGGTGGATTAAATTCCAAGAGGGCGACATGCCGCAGGCCGAAAAATTCATCGCGGCGGCGTGGGGACTGTGTGAGTTCACGGAAATTGGCGACCATCTTGGACAGATTTACGAAAAAGAAGGTCGCAAAGCGGACGCGATCGTTCAATATGAGATCACGCTCGGGAAGCTTGTCGTCCCGCCTGAAACGCGGCCGCGCCTGGTCGCGCTGCTTCCGCCAGGCACCGATGTCGACGCGAGAATCAGGAAAGCAAAAGACAAACGCGGCGCTGCAGACGGGATTAAATTCCCTAACCCAGGTCGAGCAGCCGATAACGGAGAGGCATGGTTACTGTTGAAGCCGGGCCCGACTGTGGAAGCCGTTCAATTCATTCTCGGCGGTGATGCCATGAAAGCCACGGCTACTGACATTCGCGCTCTTCATTTCCCGGATACTTTTCCGGATTCTACTCCGGTGACATTGATCCGGCGAGCTTGGGTCACCTGCTCCACTTACACTCATGAATGCCACATCGGACTGATTCCCGCCGACTCGGTTACCTCTCCGAATTAGCGAATTTTCGGGGAAGACACCATCTTTCGATAAATTCTCCAAAGAGCAATCGACACATCGTTGGCCGACCGGCAAAACCCTGGCACTGTCCCGGGGCGTCGCGACAGTTCGGGTAGTTTGCGGTCCCAAGCGACGGCAACGAAAAGCAGATCCCTGCGGGATGACAGCGTTGCGCTGGGATCGCGATGCGGGCACGGAGCGCTGTGGGGCCGCAGCGTCGTTGGAGATGCGGCAACGGCTAGAAGCAGATCCCTGCGGGATGACAACGGGTTTAGTTGGGCGACGGTGCGGACCCGGGGGAAAATTTGGCGCGGGTTACGGGGATTGGTGGCGGGAGGCGGCTTCTATGGCTTTTTCCAGGTCGGTGGCGATGCGGGATTTGGAGATGTAGGCGCGGACGCCGGTTTGTGCGGCGTAGCGGGCGAGGTCCAGGGATTCGAAGCGGGTGACGATGAGGATTTCGGAGTTGGGGGAGTCGCGGCGGATGAGCTCGGCGGCGGAGAGGCCGTCCATGGCGGGCATGGAGATATCGAGGAGGGCGTCGAGAAAATTAGGGGGCGAGGAGGGATTTCCAGCGTTTCCAGGCTTCGTCGCGGGCTTTTTTGTTGGGCTCGGTGGCGTCGGGGGCTTCGCCGGCGCGCATGAAGCCGTGGCCGGCGCCGTCATAGGTTACGGGGTCGTAGGTTTTGCCTGCGGCTTTCATCGCGGAGATTGTGTCTGGAATGGTGGCGTCAATGCGAGCGTCGTTGCCGGCGTAGAAGCCGTAGACGGGCGCTTTGATGCGGGGCATCGCGTCTGTGGCGGGCGGCGAACCGTAGAAAACAAAAGCTGCGGAGAGATCTGCGCGGTTTGTTGCGAAGCGGAAACTTTGCGCGCCGCCCCAGCAGAAACCTACGACGTATAATTTGCCGTTCGTGGCAGGCAGCTTCAGGCCGTAGTCTGCTGCGGCGTTCAGGTCCGCCGTCACCTGGTCGGGATTCAACTTGCTGACAGCTTCGGTGACACCTGTGGGGAATTCTTTGGTGCGGCCGCCATTTGACGCCATGCCGCTGAGCAAGTCGGGGGCGACGGCGATGTAACCCGCGGCGGCCAGTTCGTCGGCAAGTTCCTGCGCCCAGTCGCTTAAGCCAAAGATTTCGTGAATGACGAGGACTACGGGACGCTTGTCCTTCGATTCAGGGTAGACCACCAGCGTGTCCACGCTTCGGCCATCGTGTTTTACGGTGACCCACTCGCTGTGGCGCGGCGATTTGTCGATGCGTTCGCGCGCCCAAGGTTGCGACCATTCCTGCGCGGCGATTGTTTGCGCGGCCAGCAACATACCCAGCAAGACGAACGTTAGTGCTAGTGCTGCAAATCGCTTCATGGGTCACCTCATCGCGGAATCGACCGGGCTAGCTTAGTTCGTTGCGCGGGGGAACTGCAACAAATCCATTCGGGCGAACAAAAGGCGGGTCAGCGTAAGGAACTTCGTCAGGAGCTTCGCTGCGAAGCATGGCTAATTCAAATTCCCGGGACTATAATGCGACAAATTTGGAAGCTCAAGATTGCTTCGCACCCCTGCCTGCGTCCTAAATCTTGAGAAGGAGACGCAAATGAAAAAGTTTCCCCCGCTTTTTCTTCTGGCATTTCTGGTGGTGTGTTTCGCAACGCGTCCTGCTATCGCACAGGGTGCCACCATCCTGGTGGATGACGACAAAGTGCAATGCCCTACGGCTGCGTACACGACGATTCAGGCTGCGGTGAACGCGGCAGCATCCGGAGATGTGATCCGGGTGTGCACCGGCACATATCAAGAGCAAGTGGTAATTAACAAATCGCTGAGTCTGGAAGCGCAGAATGGCGTGATCGTGATTCCCAGCGATGTGGTGGCGAATACAGCTGGTTTATTTGGCGGCAGTCCGATCGCGGCGATCATTCTGGTGCAGAACGCGGAGAACGTTAACCTGGAAGGTTTGACCGTGGACGGCGGTGCGAATGGGCTTACGGGATGCGGGCCCACGTTGATTGGAATTCTGTACCAGGACTCGTCGGGTGCGATTCGACATAATTTCGTGCGACAGGTGCGGCTGGGAAGCGCGTTGCCCGGCTGCCAAAGCGGCCTGGCGATTGACGTGGAGAGCAGCAGCAGCGGGCAATCGAACGTCACCATCGAGCACAATAGTGTGGACGGGTATCAGAAAAACGGAATTACGGCGGACGAGGCTGGGACGAAGGTGTTTGTGAATGAAAATGCAGTGACGGGCTTGGGCCCGACCACCGGTGCGGCGCAGAACGGAATACAGATTGGATTCGGCGCGCAGGGGCGTGTGACAAATAATTCGGTGGCGGACAATATCTATTCGCCGTGTGAATCCGTGGCGAACTGCCCGTCGAATGCCGCCGGAATTTTGATCTACCAGTCTGACGGAGTTCGCGTGGAAGGCAACACGGTGGGATCAAATCAAGTGGGCATTTTTGTTGCGGCAAACAACGGCAACATCGGAGGGAACACCATTTTTCATTCCGTGGCGCTGGACGGAATCGCGCTGGTGGGCGATGGCAACTCGGTGAGTTCCAACAATATCAGCGGCAGCGATGACGCTGGTGTGTACATACAGGGCAACAACAACACGGTTTCCGGCAACGAATTTATCGGAGCGGCATTCGGTATATTCAAGATATCAGGATCGACCGGCACGAATCTTGGCGGCAACCTGTACTTCGCGACGGTTGTCCGCGTACAGGATCCAGCGGCGACGAGGAGCTTGACGCCATCACCAGCGCGGTAGGGCATTTCTTCGCGAGTTGAGTTGGCCGGTGTCGCGACTTTGTGACGCCTGTGTCACACCTGTGCCACGCTTGTGGCGGCGCAAGGGTAGGTTTTTACTCCTCGCGGTTCGTGGAGCCTGAAGTCAATCCAATGGTCGGTAGTTTCCGAAAGCTGCGATTCGTGGCGCTTGGAAACAATCGGAATTGTGTCCTGTTTAGGACAGACGGCCGCTGCTTGCGGGTGTTATTCGTGTCTTTGCGAGTCTTACCCCCTCTCTGACTTGCCACTACAGCCATCCTTATCTGTTTTGCGCGATGGGCATTCTGCACCGGGAGAAATTAGAGATGAACGTGGCGAACTGCGGGGCTGTCTGTTCGTTGACTGGCATCGCGGGACTGCGAGCGCTGAGTTGCGCGCCGGATGCGGAGCCGTTGCCGCCGCGAAAAGCTGAACCATCAATTGTGAGCTACCGCGCATGAGCTACCAGGCATGAGCCTTCACGCAAACATTCCTCGGCGCTTGGTTAGTGAAGACGCGCCGCAACCGGCGGCTTGGTTGGGCTCGGTTTTCGCCGGAATTTGGAATCCGATCAACAGCTTGCTCGAGTGGTTTGGCGAGCTGGGCATGTTCGTGTGGCAGGTGATGCGGGCGACGGTGCGGCGGCCATTTGAATTTCGCGAGTTGATTCGCCAGCTAGATGAGGTGGGGTCGAAATCGCTGCCGATGGTGGCAATGGCGGGCGCGGCGATCGGCGCGGTGCTCGCGCTGGAAAGCCGGCACAGCCTGATCAAATTTGGCGCGAAGTCCATGTTGCCGGCCGCGATCGTATTTTCGATCATTCACGAAACGGGGCCGGTGGTGACGGGACTGGTGGTGGCCGGGCGCGTAGGGGCGGGGATTGGCGCGGAATTGGGCTCGATGAAAGTGACCGAGCAGATTGACGCGATCGAGGCCTCTGGCGTGAATTCCTACAAGCTGCTGGCGTTCACGCGAATCCTGGCGTGCATATTGATGATGCCGCTGCTGACGCTGGCTGCAGATTTCGCAGGCATTCTTACCGGTTGGATCGCGGACACCATGGCCGAGCCGGTTTCGTTGCACAAATTCATGCATGCGGGATTTGCGAACGCGAGCTTCAGCGATTTTCTGGCACCGACTTTCCGGACGGCAGTGTTCGGATTGATCATCGGTGTGATCGCCTGCTTTCAGGGAATGCGCAGCCAGGGCGGCACGGAAGGCGTGGGGCGCTCGGCGACGAGTTCGGTGGTCTTGTCTTCGCTTTTCGTGATGCTGGCCGACGTGATTCTGACGAAATTGATCCTGGTGTTCTTCCCATGACGCACATGGACCAGACTGCGACCTTTCCGGCGGCTTCGAATGGCAGTGGAGCGAGCAAAGTTGGCGAGCAGAATAGCGCGAGTCCCGCGATGGTGCTGCGCGGATTGCAGAAATCCTACGGCGCGCAAAAAGTTTTGAACGGGATCGATCTGACGGTGGGGAGTGGTGAAACTCTGGCGGTGCTGGGGCGCAGCGGTACCGGCAAGAGCGTGCTGCTGAAGCTGATCATTGGGCTGCAGAAGCCGGACGCCGGAACGATTCAGATTCACGGGCAGGAGATTACCTGCTGCGATCTGGAAGAGATGAATGAGATCAGGAAAAAAATGGGGTTTCTGTTTCAACACTCCGCGCTGTACGACTCGCTGAGCGTCGCGGAGAACGTGGCGTTTCCCCTGCGGCGCCATACGGAGATGACCGATTCGCAACGAGCGGACCGTGTGAAGGAATTGCTGGCCAGCGTGGGCATGGAAGCGGATCTGGAAAAGATGCCCAGCGATATTTCGGGCGGGATGCAGAAACGGGTCGGGTTGGCGCGCGCGCTGGCTCTGGAACCTGCGATTTTACTGCTGGATGAACCCACGGCGGGGCTGGATCCGATTACGTCTGGTGAAATTGACGAGCTGATTCTGAAATTGCAGGAAGAGCGCGAAGTGGCGTCCATCGTGGTGACGCACGATTTGCAGAGCGCCAAAGTGATTGCGGACCGGATTGTGCTGCTGCACGAGGGGAATGCAGTGAAGGAAGGCACGTTCGAGGAGCTGGAGAAAAGCGACGACAAATTTGTGATTGAATTTTTCAAGCGGGATTCCTAGGGAGCGAGCATGTCGAGAGCAGCCAGGTTGGGAGCTTTTATTATTGCTACGCTGGCAATTCTGGCGGCGGGCATTTTCATTATTGGCGACCGGCAATACCTTTTCAGCGACACGTACCGACTGAAGGCGCAGTTCAACACGGTGGTGGGACTGGATGAGGGTTCGGAAGTGCGCGTGGGCGGAGTGCACAGTGGCAGTGTGCGCCGCATCGACTTGCCAAAAACGCCTACGGATAAAATCACCGTGTTGATGGACTTGAAGCGCTCTACACACGACATCATCAAGCAGGATTCCATTGCGGCGATTCAAACCGAGGGCCTGCTGGGAAACGAATATGTTTCGATATCGTTTGGGTCGGCGCAGGCGGGGAATGTGCGCGATGGAGACACGATCGCGAGCGTGCCGCCGCTGGTGCTGGCAGACCTGATCAAGAAGACGGACGCGATTCTGGACAGCAGCAAGGAAGCTGTGGCCAACACGACCGCGGCCACCGCGAGCTTGAAATCCATCAGCGCGAAAATTGACGATGGGCAGGGGACGATTGGCGCGCTGGTCAACGACAAGGAAATGTATGCGGACCTGCAGCAAACTACGGTGGGGCTGCGCGATGCGACGGTCCACGCGCAGGCGGGCATCGCTGACTTCCAGGAGAATATGGAAGCGTTGAAGCAGAATTTCCTGCTGCGCGGGTACTTCAAGAAGCGCGGATACGAAGATTCCGCGGAGCTGGCGAAAAACCAGATTCCGAGCTTGCCGGATGGCACGCCTTTGAAGACGTTCACGTACGATCCGAAAAGCCTTTTCGACAAAATTGATACGGCGAAGCTGAAGAATGAAGGCTCGCTGGGCGCGGCAGGAAAATATCTTGCGGGCAACGAGTTCGGAGTCGCAGTGGTGGTGGTTCGCACCGGCATGACCGGAGACGCTGAGCAGGATCTGGTGCTGACGCAGGCGCGCGCCGCGGTGATACGCGCGTACCTGGTCGGCAATTTCGGTTTCGATGATACGCAGCTGAAGACCCTGGGGCTGGGAAAGACGGTGGGCGTCACGGCCGACTCCGGCTGGGGAGATATTGAGATTGTGGTGTTTCCGGTGGGCACAGGTATTCCGTCCAATCAGCAGGCGGGAATTCCGAGTAGTCTTCACCAGTAAGTTCGTTTGTGATTAGTGATTAGTGATTAGTGACCCGCGCCCCGTGCTTCGCGGCACAGGCATGCTTGCATGTACGCGTTTGTCCCTGGTAGCGCCGACATCCCGCCAACTAGCAACGTTCCCAGCTTTCGCAAAACAGAAACGTGCGACACCCAGCAAGATGATCATCGTGTGTGTCCATGCATTCAACGTGGTTTGCGCTTCGGTCGCGGTGAGGCATGCGCCGAGGTTTTGCTATCGGTGTACGGGTGATGTTAGAAATATGTGGCGCGCGCGGTGTTGAAAGCGGATGGCGTTTGGAACGTCGCGCACTGGCGCCTGATGTCGTAGGACTGGATCGTTACAGCAGCCCACAGGACACCCGCAGTAAAAAATAGCAGCGGAGGACGCATGGCGAAATCGCGCAGGGAATTTTTGACTGATGCATCGGCGGGACTGTTGAGTGCGGCAGGCGTGTTGCACGCACAGGGGGCGAAACAGGAGCAGAAGCCTGCGACCGCGCAGTCGGCAAGTTCACCGGCGGGCGCGGCGGCTGCCGATTTGCCGCCGGGCGCGCCGCCTACGTTTGGCGGTTCGCGGGCGGTGGGACCGGAAGTGTCCGCGGAGACATTCGAGGTGGCGGAGAAGTTGGTGCGTGTGGAGATGACCCTGGCGGACCGCGCGGAAGCGGCGAGCAACTGGCGCAATTCGATGGCGCCACTTTACGAGCGGCGCACGGGGCCACGTAAGGTTGCGCTGGAGTCAACGCTGGCACCCGCTTCGCGGTGGGATCCGATGCTGCCGGGGATGAAGCCCAGGCCGGAGCGCAATTTATTTATTCGCAGCAAGAACGATGCGGGTGCTTTGCCGGCGCGCGACGAAGACATCGCGTTTGCTTCGGTGGCGCAGCTTTCGCGCTGGATGGAAGCGCGGCAAATCAGCTCAGAGCGGCTGACACATCTTTATCTAGACCGCATCGAGCGGTTCAATCCACAGTTGCGCTGCGTGATCACGTTGACGCGCGAACTGGCGCTGCAGCAAGCGAAACAGGCGGATGCGGAAATCGCGGCTGGCAAGTATCGCGGGCCGCTGCACGGCATCCCCTGGGGCGGCAAAGACCTGCTGGACACGGCGGGGATTCCGACGACGTACGGCGCCGAGCCTTTTCGCGATCGCGTGCCGGCGAAAAATGCTGCGGTGGTGCAACGCTTGCACGATTCCGGCGCGGTGCTGGTCGCCAAGCTGAGCCTGGGCGCGCTGGCGCTGAACGATATATGGTTCGGCGGGCAGACGATGAACCCGTGGTTGCTAGAGGAAGGTGCGTCGGGGTCCAGCGCGGGGCCGGGATCGGCCACCGCCGCGGGGCTGGTGGGCTTTTCGATCGGGAGCGAAACCGGCGGCAGCATCATCGCGCCCAGCATGCGTTGCGGCGTGACGGGGCTGCGGCCCACGTACGGGCGTGTGCCGCGCACGGGCGCGATGACGCTGTGCTGGTCGCTGGACAAGCTTGGTCCGATGACGCGCAGCGTGGAAGACACGATGCTGGTGCTTCAGGCGATCACCGGCCCTGATCCCGGCGACGTCGCCAGCGTGCCGAGCAAGCTGGATTTCGACGCGGGCGCGAGCGTGCAGGGGCTGCGCGTGGGTTACTTCCCCGCATGGATGGCGGACAAATCCGCGACCGACGTGGACCGCGCGGCGCTGGAGACGGTGAAGAAAGTGGGCATGGTTCCGGTGGAAGTGTCCATTCCCGATTGGCCGTACCAATCGCTGGAGCTGATTCTTTTCGGCGAGGCTGGGGCGGCGTTCGAGGAAATTGTGCTCAATCACGCGGTGGACCAGCTGAAAGTGCAGGTGCCCGATGCGTGTCCGAATTCCTTCCGCCAGTCGCGATTTCTTTCTGCGGTGGATTTCGTGCAGGCGGACCGGCTGCGGCGCAAAGTGGCGATAGAGATGGAGCGCGTTTTTTCGGAAGTGGATTTGCTGCTAGTGCCTTCGCTGCGCGACGAGATGCTGACGATTACCAATTTTACGGGGCATCCTTCGCTGACGTTGCGCGCGGGTTTTGTGGAGGTTTCGCAGGCGCGCAGCGACTGGGCGCCGGACCCGAAGAACCCGATGCCCAAATTTTCGCCGCCGCGACGGGTGCCGCATGGAGTCACGCTGATTGGGAGGCTGTTTGATGAGGGCACGGTGGGGAGCGCGGGACTAGCGCTGGAGCGCAGCTTCAACGTGGTAGGCGAAAGGCCGCCCGGATTCTGAACCGGCTGAAGGCCATGCGGGCTGCTACCTGTCCGCTTGACCAGTATCTTTTACCAGTGCTTTTTTATTATCGTACCTCTCAGTGCGAGCTGACCTGCGAGGCAGCGAGCGCAACCTTCCGGCCCATCCAGCCGACCGGGTAAATTGGGAGGTGCCAGGATGAAAGAAAGCGACGCGCTGATCCAGTTTAAAGATGGAATCGAGCTTCTGAAGAACGGTTACGCCAAGAACGCGCTGCCCCACCTGCGCCAAGCGGTAGAAATCGAGAGCCAAAATCCCTATTACCTTTCGTTTTTTGGTTTGGCGATGGCGCGTGCGGAGAAGAATTGGCCTCAAGCGACACACCTATGCGAGACCGCGCTGCAATTGAAGGGAAAAGAGCCGCAATTTCACCTGAATCTGGCGGAGGTTTACGTGGCGGCAGGAAAACGCGCCAGCGCGATCGCCACGCTGGAGCGAGCCATCGAAAATTTTGGGCGTACCCCTCGACTGATTAAGGCGCGCAGCCGGATCGAGAAGCGCCAGGCGCCGGTGCTGCCATTCCTGAAACGGGAAAACCCATTGAACAAAAGCCTGGGGAGGCTGCGGCACCGCGCCGCGAAACGCGTGGTGAACTCCTGATTCCAGCGGGAGCCTTCAGGCGGTTATCGGTCCGAATTTGAGTTCTGGTACTCCCAGAATCACGCAGACTTCCTTCATGGTGCGGACAACGTGGAGGTTGGGGCGCGTATCCTGCCCTTGCAGCTCAAACATGCGTGCCAATCCGAATATCTGTGGTGAATCCGCAACGATGAAGCGAGGGCGAGTGGTGTCGGTGACCACCGGAGGCAAGCTGGCGAGGTGCCGGATGGTTTCGGGAGCGACCTCAAAGGAAGTCACCGGCAAAAAATCCGTGACGGCGGCGCGTGGATCTGTCCGCTCCACGTGCTTCTTGGAGGCAGAGTAAAATTCCTTCAGAAGCTCGTCGGTTACGGCGCCTTCGAAGCGGCCGAGCAATACGTGGTTCGCCGCGTCGAACTCGAAGTGATACGGCACAGAGAATGCCTCCCAAGCCTAGAAACAGACGCGGCGATAATGGCACCTGTTCCTGCAAAGCGCAAACGAGTTAGCTCCAGTTAACGGCGTGCAGGACCCGGATTTGCCCGCGCAGCGCTCGCGCCGGTTCATCATTCGATGCGCGGGCCGCCTCTGGCGCACCGTCGCCAGCGAGCGGCCCTGATTCTTCCAAATTTCACAGGCAGATACCCACATTGACGTGGTTGCGCGACTTTGCTATGTTCCGTATAGATTTTTGCGGAGAGTACCCGTGAAACGTCGCGCGATCCGAGCAACACAAGCCTCCCACAAGAGCCATAAGTTACTGAAAAAGAAGACGATAAAGGGTAGCGCCAAGGCGAAAGCCATCGCGCTTCCTCCGGATCCTGACGCTCCCGCCAAACAGGCGCAACTGAAATTCTACGAAGAAGCCCTTAAGTACTTTCAGCAGCAGAAGTTCCAGCGGGCCAAGCAATCGCTGGAGCGGGTGCTGGAAGGTCCCAGTAAAGAGCTGGGTGACCGCGCCCAAATGCACATCCGGATCTGCGAGCAGCGCATTTCGCGGCCTCCCGTTCCGGCACTGAAGTCCGCCGAGGAACATTACACACAGGGCGTGGCGCTGATGAACCTGGGACGCTGGGACGAAGCGCGCGAGCATCTGGATCGGGCGCGCAAGTCCGCGCCGAAAGCGGACCACATCGTGTATGCCATGGCCGCGCTGGATTGCCTGACCGGAGAAGCGGAATCGGCGATGCAGAATCTGAAGGTAGCCATCCAACTCCGCCCGGAAAATCGCTATCACGCGCGCAACGACGAAGATTTCGCGTTTCTGCAGGAAGACCCGCGGTTCACGGAATTGCTCTACCCGGAGCGAGACGGTTCGGCGGGCTGAGTTGCGCAACTTCATCAGGAATTTCGGCCAGTAAATCGTGGCGTGAAACGATCCGTTGCAAATCATCGTGAAAATTTATTGCGCCGCCCGCGGGTGAAAATCGCTCCGTGAAAAACGCATCGCAGCTGCGAACCCGTCCCGTGCGCATTGTGGCGCTGGGCGGCGGCACAGGCCTTTCCGCAGTGCTGCGCGGGCTGAAGGAATACGTGGCCACGCGCAAGAAAGAGCGCACTCCGCTGCCCATCGCTGATCTGGCCGCGGTGGTGACTGTGACGGACGATGGCGGCAGCTCCGGGCGGCTGCGCCGTGAATATCGTGTACTTCCTCCGGGCGACATACGCAATTGCATGGTGGCGCTTTCCAAGGACGAGCACCTGCTGGGGAAATTGTTTCAGTATCGCTTTCCGGCGGGCCGCGGTCTGGCGGGGCATAGTTTCGGCAACCTGTTTCTGACGGCGCTTACTAATGTGACGGGAGATTTTCCGCGAGCGGTGCGCGTCTCCTCGCAAGTGCTGGCAATTCGCGGCAGGATTTTTCCATCCACGGCGCAGAACGTGACGCTGGAGGCGGAGCTGGAAGACGGCACGATCGTGCGCGGCGAGACGAACATTTCCAGTTCGCGCAAGAGAATCCGGCGCGTGCGCCTGGTGCCGCGCCGCGTAAGGCCGCTGCCGGAAGTGCTGGAAGCGATACGCGAAGCCGACCTGGTGCTGGTGGGACCGGGCTCGCTTTATACCAGCATCATTCCGAATCTGCTGGTGGAGCAAGTGAGCGAGACGATTGCGAATTCCCGCGCGGTGTGCGTTTATATCGCGAACCTGATGACGCAACCGGGCGAAACGCAGCACTATTCGGTGGCTGACCATGTGCGCGCGATTTACGAGCACAGCCGCAAGGGCCTGTTCGATTACGTGGTGGTGAATCGGAAGCCGGTGCCGCCGCGGTTGCTGCGGCGCTATCGCGCGCAGGGCGCGGAACCGGTACAAGGTTCGCTGACGGAACTGCGTCGGATGGGGCTGCGTTACGTCACGGGGGATTTGCTGCATCATAATCGGGTGGTGCGACACGATCAGGCGCGCCTGACGCGGCTGCTGCTCGAGGAGTTTGTGAAGCGCCAGATGCGCAAGTGAAGCGTCTAGAATTTCGCGGATCCGCGAACAATCCACACACTGCGATCCCTTGATTCGGGGCGTTCTGCGAAGTTAACCTTCTGTGCTAGACCTTGCGGCAAAGTTCCCTTCAGTGAAATTGCTTTCTGCAGGTAGGGAGAAGATCAATGTTTGCGGTCACGGGAATTACGGGCAACGTGGGTGGAGAGGTGGCGCGGAATCTGCTGGCCGCGAAGCTGCCGGTGCGCGGGGTGGCGCGCGATGTGGGCAAATGCGCAGCGTGGGCGGAGCGCGGCTGCGAGATTATGAGTGCGGACATCAATGATGCGGCGGCGCTCACGGCGGCGTTCCAAAGAGCCGAAGGCGTTTTTGTGCTGGTGCCGCCGAACTTTGATCCGTCGCCTGACTTTCGTGAAGCGCGGGCAATTGCTGAGACGTTGCGAACAGCGCTCCAGGCGGCGCGTCCGGGAAAAGTCGTGTACCTTTCGACGATCGGCGCGCAGGCGACCGAGACGAATCTCCTGACGCAACACACCATCATCGAGCGCGTGCTGGGGCAACTGCCGATGGAGATTACGTTTCTGCGGCCAGGATGGTTCATGGAGAATTCCAGCTGGGATGTGGCGCTGGCGACCAAAGATGGCGTGATTCCAAGTTTTTTGCAGCCCCTCCATAAGCCTGTACCGATGGTTGCCACGGCGGATATCGGACGCGTTGCCGCCGCGCTGCTTCAGGAAACGTCGAACCCGCACAGAGTCGTCGAGTTGGAGGGGCCGCAGCGCGTGACTCCCAACGACATCGCAGCGAGTTTTGCGCGGTTGATTGGCCGACCTGTGAAGATGGAGGCGGTGCCGCGAGAGACTTGGGAGTCGCTATTCAAATCGCAAGGCATGAAGAATCCCACGCCACGCATTCGGATGCTCGACGGCTTCAACGAAGGCTGGATCGAATTCGAGGGAGGCGAGGGCGGTTCTCGAAAGGGAAAAGTGGTTCTGGATACGGTGCTGCAGACGCTGGTTGAACGCGCCGGCCAATCGTGACGTTCCAATAGGAAGCCTCGTCACATATTGAAGCAGTAGAGCAGGAAGCGAGTGAGAAACAGATCCGCGACTAGCACGGCCAGCGAGGCGACCACGAAGGCCATAATCGTGGCGCGGCCCACACCCGCGGTACCGCCTTTCACGCGTAATCCTTGATAACAACCCACCGACGCGACCAGAAATCCGAAGACGACTGGCTTGGAGAAACCGATCACCAGGTCGCCGACGGCCAGGGCTTTGATGGCGCGCGTCCAGAACTGCTCCGCGTCAATCTGCAGAGTGATGCTGGCGACCAGGAATCCGCCGAGCAGGCCGGCGCAATCTCCAACGGCCACCAGCAAGGGCATGATGATCACCGTCGCCAGCACGCGCGGCGTCACCAGCTTGCGTATGGGGTCAATGCCCAGCCCGCGCATCGCGTCCACCTGTTCGGTGACGAGCATGGAGCCCAACTGGGAAGCCATTCCGGTGGCGTTGCGGCCGGCGACCAGCAGAGCGGTGAACACAGGACCGAGTTCGCGGAGCAGCGAGAGGGAAAGCGCATCGCCGGTCAATACCGTTTCGCCGAAACGCCTGAACTGCGACGCAGCATTCAAAACGATGACGCCGCCGACGCAAGCCAGCGCGACCATGATGATCGGCAAAGAACCGACGCCAATCTGGTCCATCTGTTCCACCAAGTCGGCAGAGTAACGCGTGGTGCTGAAGGCGACCCGCATGGCCTGAAAGGCCATCAAGGAGTAGTCCTGCAGATAATAAATCGGCATCTTCAGCGCGTTCCGCACGAACGAGGATTCCGACGTCGAATTCAAATTCACTTCCTCCGTCACAGTCGCCACCGCCAGCTTGAATTGCAGCGCTTAGCAGAATCCCGGAACAGGAGACATACACCAGGATGGGCCGGTCCACAAGGCGGCGATGCTGAGCCCGGTTCTTTCATGCGCGTACGCAAGCCGGATCCTGGAAAGAACGGCGGACGGTCCGCAGGTGGAAAATCTCCGGCAGAAGGCAAAACCCCGCGAGTTTCAGAAATCGTCTGCAAGCGTCGGCCATGAACACGTGGTTGGCAGTATCCGATAAAGGTGATTGCGGGACAAATGGAATTCGGCGGTATGTGCATCTCGGGGCTCAACGCGTGTCCGTAAGAATACCGAGAGGAGACGCCGGCGCTCGCCAGGAATTAAGCGGTATTCCGCTGCCGGTTGAAATTTAATCGCCGCTCGCCGGCGGGGCGAGAGGTTCGGCGGCGTGAACGCGCGCGGGAAACACCGCATTATGAGTGTGGGACACCAGTCCAAGCTGCTTGAAGATCCATATGGTGTACCAGTTCAGGTCGATTTCATACCACTTGAACCCGTGGCGGGCGGAGACCGGGTGGGCGTGATGGTTGTTGTGCCAGCCATCTCCGAAACTCACCAGCGCAATCCACCAGTTGTTGGTGGAGGTATCGCGCGTCTCAAAGCGGCGCGAACCCCAAATGTGACCGGCGGAGTTGACGATCCAGGTCGAATGCAGTCCCACAACCGTGCGCAGGAAACTGCCCCACAGCACGAGGCGGAATCCACCGATAGCGTACAACACGATTCCGAGGATAAGGCTGGGCAGCAGATGGTACTTGGTGAGCCAGACGTGAACTTTGTCCTCGGCCAGATCGGGGACGTAGCGTTTGAGCGTGGCTACGTCCTGGCGCAACGCATTGCCAACTAAAATCCAACCCGCATGCGACCACCACTTGCCGTCGCGCGGAGAATGTGGATCACCATCCTTGTCCGCGAATTGATGATGCTTACGATGCGTGCACACCCACAGGAGCGGGCCGCCTTCCAAAGCCGTGACGCCGCAAATCGTAAGAAAGTACTCAAACCACTTGGGTGTTACGAAAGAGCGATGGGTCAGCAGCCGGTGAAAACAAATCCCGAGCCCCAAGCCCCCGGTAATCCAGTACAGAAAAATCGCGACGAAGAGGCCTTTCCAACTGAAGAAGAAAAGCGCGGCCACAGCGCCAACGTGAAACAACGTCAGGACCGGCACGATCGCCCAGTTCAATCGCTTTTCATCCGATTGATGGTCCCGCGAATCGTTGAGCTGCAACTCCTGCATAGGGGCTATGCCCTCCCGGCTGATGCTACGAGCTTGCGCGAAAGATAGGTGTTCCATATTGCACACACCTCTTCTTTTGGAAAAAGGCATGCTCGGAATCGCGCGGGCAGCGAATCGCGCGAATCCATCGGACAGTCTTGCGAACGGCCAGTACGTCAACTTTGCTTTACCGCGTGAAATCTCTGTAGCTCGACGGCGCAAGATATTGGTCAGGTCTATCTGGAGGTTCAACCAGGGTGGATAGTCTCATTGGCGAGGACAAGTTGCCAGTGTCATAAATAACAATCCATTCATAGGGGGCAAAAACAAAATGCTTTTGTTGCGCCGTTGTCCTCAGGTTCGTATACTGGCCGACGCTGCCTGGACGGTATTCGGGCGGCAAGGCACTTGATAGGGATGCGCGTCTGAAGCGTAATTCATAAGAGTTTCCATTGTTTAGCGAGCCGCACGGAGACCCGTTGCGCACTTTGTGGAGGTTGCTATGTCCGCGGTAACCCACGATGAACTGAATGTGTACAAATCCGCGGAAGCGCGGTTTGAGATTGCCGCGAAGAAGCTGAACCTGGAAGAGGGAATTTACAGCTATCTGAAATATCCCAGCAAGGAAATTACCGTCTACATTCCGGTAGCGCGCGACAGCGGCAGAATTGAGGTCTTCACCGGCTACCGTGTGCTGCACTCTTCGATACGCGGTCCCGGCAAGGGCGGAATTCGTTTCGCGCCGGATGTTACGCTTGATGAAGTACGCGCGCTGGCCGCCTGGATGACCTGGAAGTGCGCGGTAGTGAATATTCCCTTCGGCGGAGCCAAGGGCGGCGTAATCTGCGACCCCAACAAGCTATCCAAGACGGAACTGGAACGCATCACGCGGCGCTACACGGCAGAGCTGAGCGAGTGGTTCGGTCCTGAGCGCGACGTGCCCGCTCCGGACATCGGCACCAACGAACAGACCATGGCCTGGGTGATGGACACGTATTCGATGCACGTGCGGCAGGCCACCACGGCAGTAGTCACCGGTAAACCGCTGGAACTGGGCGGTTCGCAGGGCCGCAAGGAAGCCACCGGCCGCGGGCTGATGATGTGCTGCAACAACGCGCTGGCGAAACTGAAGATGAAGCGCGAGGGCTGCCGCGTGATCATTCAGGGATTCGGCAACGTGGGCTCGCAAGCGGCCATACTAATGCATGAGGCAGGCTACAAAATTATAGGTGTCGCGGATATCCACGGCGGCCTTTACAATGATAAGGGATTCGACGTACCGAAACTCGTGGATTGGGTGTACGGGCAGCGCAAACCGTTGCCGGAGTTTCCCGGCGGCGGCGACAAGCAGACCGCGCAGGAAGTGCTCTTCCATCCCACGGAGATTCTGGTGCCCGCGGCCACCGAGAATCAGATCACTTCGGGGAACGCCGAGCGCGTTGATTGCAAGATTCTCTGCGAAGGCGCGAACGGGCCGACGACTGCGCACGCCGACAAGATTATCGAGGACAAGGGGATTTTCATCATTCCCGACATCCTGGGGAATGCTGGAGGGGTGACGGTCAGCTACTTTGAGTGGGTGCAGGACCGCCAGGGGTTCTTCTGGCGGGAAAGCGAAGTGAACGAAAGATTGCAAGATGTGATGGACCAAAGCTTCGAACAGGTGGTAAGGTACGCCGAAACGCATGGGGTAAATAACCGGATCGCGGCCTATATCGTCGCGATTGACCGGGTAGCACGGGCATTGAAGCTACGCGGCATTTACGCCTAGCTGACTGGCAGTCTGAAGTTTGTCCGAGGAGGAACCGTGTTTCCTGAATCGATTCTGCCCGGAGCACTGAAAAGCGAAGACGAACACCGTCGCGACATGTGCGCGGTGGGCCGCTGGATCTACGATCGCGGCTACGTGGCGTCCATGGACGGCAATCTTTCGGTGCGCCTGGATCCGCGGCACATTCTTACTTCGCCGACGGGGCTCTGCAAGGGCATGATGACGCCAGAAGACATGGTGATCACGGACCTGGAAGGAAAAAAGATTTCGGGCCGGCGCAATCCCTCCTCTGAACTGGGCATGCACCTGATGATTTATCAGCATCGCTCGGACGTGAACGCGGTGTGCCACGCGCATCCGCCGGCGGCAACGGGTTACGCGGCAGCGGGCGTTCCGCTGAATAAAGCGCTGCTGTGCGAACTGATCCTCTCGCTGGGCTGCGTTCCGGTGGCGCCGTACGGCACGCCGGGAACTCCGGAGTTGGCGGACAGCATCGCGCCGTTCGTGGACGGTTACGACGCGATCTTGCTGGCGAATCACGGAGTGGTGAGCTACGGACAGGATTTGATGACGGCTTTCTTCCGCATGGAAACCACCGAACATTTCGCGCGCGTTGCGCTGGTAACCGAAATGCTCGGCAAGCAAGTGCTGCTTTCCAGCAACGATGTGCAGAAGCTGGTGGCCGCGCGGGCCCGCTACGGTTTGCAGACCGCTCCCAACGCCGGCCCGGAATTTCCGGTGACATCGGAAACCGCCGGGACCACCGAGCGCATTACGCTCACGCGCCGCGAGCTGGAAGCGCTGGTGGAAGAAGCTGTGAAGAACGATCGCGCGCGAAAGTAAATCTTCAGCGAAACGCGATTTATTGCACCCGCTCGTGGGAATATCCTGCTGCGTCCAGCGCTGCTTTCAACTCTGCAATATGCTCCGGGCCGCGCGTTTCCATGGTGATGTCGATCGCCGTATCCCCTAAGACCACGCCGTAGTAAGAACGATTGAAACTCGTCTCCACGATATTTACTTTGTGTTCGGCAATCACCGTGGAAAGCCGCACCAGCGCGCCGGGATGGTCGGGAAGATGGATGCGCAGGCGGACCAGGCGCCCGTCTTTGACCAAGCCGCGCTCGATGATGCGCGCCAGCAGCGTCACATCAATATTTCCGGCGGAAATCAGGACGCCAACTTTTTTTCCGGCGAGCGCGGTCTTGCGATTCAGCACGGCCGCGGCGGCCACTGCGCCCGCGCCTTCGGTGAGCGTCTTTTCCTTTTCCAGCAGCAGCAGGATGGCGTTGGCGATTTCTTCCTCGTCCACGGTGACGATCTCGTCCACGTATTTCTGAACCAGCGGCAGGGTGTGCACGCCCGCGGCGCGGACGGCGATGCCGTCGGCGATGGTTTTTTCGGCCGGCAGAGTGACGATAGCGTTTTGCTCGACGGCCGCTTTCATGGACGGCAATTTGGAAGTTTGCACGCCGATCACTTTGATTTTGGGTTTCATCTCCTTCATGGCGCAGGCCACGCCGGCGATCAATCCGCCGCCGCCGATGGGGATCACCACTGCGTGCAGATCGTCCACCTGTTGCAGCATCTCGATTCCCAGCGTGCCCTGCCCGGCGATCACCGCCTCATCGTCGAAAGGATGGATGAAGGTGAGGCCTTGTTCCGCGCAGCGGCGCAAAGCTTCCTGGCAAGCTTCGTCGTAATTCGCGCCGAATAGAATCACCTCGGCGCCATGGCCGCGCGTGGCGGATACTTTCACCAGCGGCGTGGTGAGCGGCATCACGATTTGCGAAGCGATTCCGCGTTTCGTGGCGTGATAGGCCACGGCCTGCGCGTGATTGCCCGCCGACGCCGCGATTACGCCGCGCCGCCGTTCGTCCGGGGTCAGCAGCAGAATTCGATTCAGCGCGCCGCGCTCCTTGAATGAGCCGGTCATCTGCAAATTTTCCAGTTTCAGGTACAGCGAATTTCCGGTGAGCTGGGAAAAGGTTTCGGAGCGCATGAAAGGCGACACATAGATCGAGTTGCCGATGCGCTTCGCGGCTTGCTGGATCGTCTTCAGCGTGACCTTAGTGCCAGGCGCTTGCGTCTGTTTGGCGCTAGCCTTCATTTTTTTGTCCCCTAAAAAACGTAAAGGCCGTTGCCCTTTCGGGGTAACGGCCTGTGGCGCGTGAAACGGGAAGCTCGGCGCCGGCCGTTATCCGCTCTTAATAATAGGAATAATTCGCGCAATAGCTGCGGCGGGCGCGAAAGGCGCGCGGAACATCGAAGGCCCGAGATGTGCTGGAAACTTCATTGGCAGAACTACGGATATCACGGCTACTGCGAGCGTGGCAAACGAAAAGATGGCAGACCGCGTCAATGCAGCATCAAAATCGGCAGAGACCTGGAAGGACGCGCGGTGCGCCGGCGGAGCAAAAAAAACGGCGGGCAACAATCGCTTGCGCGAACGCTGCCCGCCGGTTTCTTCGGGGACTCGTTACTCCGAGATTGTGACGAATCGCGTTTTGCCTCCGAAGTGGATTTCAGTGACCTTGTTGCCCTGGCTCACGAACGCCGTGTACTTCGCCTTGCTGGTTTCGTCTTTCCACTGCACCGGCGCTTCGGCCACCACTTTCCCGTTCATCGAGATCTGTACGTGGGTCTCATCGGCAGACACTGCGTAGTCTCCGGGCTTCAGTTCCTTGCCCGCGAAGTTAACGGGGTTCAGCAGGCTCATCGTGGTGCTGACGCCCGCCTTGGTATCTTTCGCTGGAGCCGTCTGAGCGGCGATGGCAACCAGCAGCACGAGCGCTGCGAATACTGTCATTACCCGGTTCATTGAACGTCGCGACATTTTTTGTTCCTCCTGAAAATGTGTTTGCCCCTCGCACGCGGTTAGACGCGGAGGTGAGCGCAGCGAGAGCAAAATGCAAAATGTTTTTAGAAAAAAACACGCGAGAGAAATATTTCGAGGGAACAATCCGGAAGCGGACACTGTTCGCGCGAAAGCGGACAGTGTGCGCGGGGCGAAAATGCACGGAATAATCCCCGCATCCGAATATTCATACGCACGCGCGTGTAAAAATGTTCCGTTTCGCAGCGGCACAATTTGGCCGCGGACGCGTTGACACACCTGCGCCCCTAATCAATAATCGCTGGACATGATTGGATCGCTGCGCGGCAAGCTGATTGAAAAACGCCCCAACCTCGTAATGCTGGACGTCGGCGGAGTGGGATATCAGGTGATCATTCCGCTTTCCACGTTCACCAGCCTGGGCGCATTGCACGCGGAAGCCACGCTGCTGATTCATACCCACGTGCGCGAAGATCAGCTGGCGTTGTATGGGTTTTTCACCTCGCGCGAGAAACACTGTTTCGAGCTGCTGATTTCCGCTTCCGGCGTGGGACCATCGCTGGCGTTGAAAATACTTTCCGGCATGAGCCTTGACGAACTGGTTCCCGCGATTCGCAAGGGCGATCTGGCGCAGCTGGTGCGCATTCCGGGCGTGGGACGCAAGACCGCCGAGCGCATGGTGCTGGAATTGCGCGATAAACTCGCCGCGGTGGACGTGCCGGAAGCCGGAAAACCAGCCACGCGTTCGCAGCTGGAATCAGATGTGGCATCGGCGCTGGTGAATCTCGGGTACGATGAGAGAGAAGTGGAGAAAGCCATCGCCCAATCGCGCGCGACCGTGGGAAATGATTTTGAGACGCTGCTGCGCGCATCGTTGCAGGTGCTGGGCGGCGCGGCTATGCAGAAATCGAAGCGCGCGGGGCACGGTGAATAATGAAGAATGAGCGCGACGGTGCAGGCGCCGCAGCGGCTCGGGAACGCGCTGCGGGCGGCAAAGAAAATCGGGTGCCTGGAAAAATGACCGACGGGCGGGAACGAATCATTTCGGGGAAAGCGTTCGACGAGGACGCGCGCGTCGAGGCCAGCATTCGCCCCAAGCAGCTTTCCGATTACATCGGGCAGAATCGCGTGAAGGAAAATCTGCAGATTGCCGTGGAAGCGGCGCGCACGCGGGGCGAAGCGCTTGATCACGTTTTATTGTACGGACCGCCGGGGCTGGGCAAGACGACGCTCGCGCAAATTCTGGCGAACGAAATGGGTTCGGCGATCAAAGTCAGCTCCGGCCCGCTGCTGGAAAAGAAGGGCGACCTCACGGCGGTGCTCACATCGCTCGAGGCGCAGGATTTTTTCTTTCTGGATGAAATTCACCGTCTGCAGCCGTCGCTGGAGGAAATTCTCTATCCGGCGATGGAGGATTTTCGCGTGGACTTGATTATCGGGCAGGGGCCCGGCGCGCGCGTCCATCCGTATCAATTGAATCGCTTCACGTTGATAGGCGCTACCACGCGCGCCGGATTGATCATGGCGCCGCTGCGCTCGCGCTTCGGCATCGTGCACCGGCTGGAATTTTATTCGCCGGAGGATTTGCTGCTGATCGTGCAGCGCTCCGCCAGAATTCTGGGAATCACCATGGACGAATCGGGCGCGGCGGAGATCGCGCGCCGCAGCCGCGGCACGCCGCGCGTCGCGAACCGCCTGCTGCGCCGCGTGCGCGATTTTGCCGAGGTGCGCGCCAAAGGACACATTGATATCGGCGTGGCGCGCGATGCGCTGGCTATGCTCGGAGTGGACGATCACGGCCTCGATGAAGTGGACCGCAATTTGCTGCTGACAATTATTCAGAAATATTCGGGCGGGCCGGTGGGATTGAGCACGATTGCTGCTTCATTGAGCGAGGAAGAAGACGCGATCGAGGAAATCTACGAGCCATACCTGATGCAGCTGGGACTGCTGGATCGCACGCAGCGCGGCCGCGTCGCAACGGCGCTAGCTTACAAACATTTTGGATTGGAAGAACCCAAGCGCCAGCCTGGGTTGTTCAGCTAAGGATTCGCCACACTCCCGCCCGAGACATCTCCGCCGCGAATCGCCCGGCGCTTCACGTTAGAATGTGCACGAGTCATGACTGGCATCTACCTCTCGTTGGGATCGAGCATCGGGGACCGCGCGCGGAATATCGCACGCGCGATCGAGGCGCTTGCCATGCATGACATCCGCGTGGTGAAGCAATCCGCGCTGTATGAAACCGAGCCGGTGGAAATGCGCGAGCCGGAATGGTTCCTCAATTGCGTCGTGGAAGTGCAAACTGATTTGCCGCCGCAGGAGTTGATGCGCGCGTTGCTGGAAATCGAGCGCTCTATGGGACGCGAACGCTCGGTTTCACCTGCCCGCAAGCTTCCGCGCATCATTGACCTGGATGTATTGTTTTACGGCGCCGAAATTATCCGCGACGTTGCTCTCGAAATCCCGCACCCGCGCATGGCTGATCGAAGATTTGTTCTCGTGCCTTTTGCGGAAATCGCTCCCGATGCGCTGGATCCCGTGCTGAAAAAGACTGTGGCGGAACTGCTCGCGCTCACGCACGATCGCAGCGAGGTCCGCCCGTGGCAAAGCTGAATCGCGAGCTTCGCCACGGGTTTCTCTGCGCGGCGCTGCTAGCTCGTCCGCAGAACTTTCAGCCAGTGCAGCGTCAGCGGAGGCTTGGGATCGAGAGCTTCCAGCTGGATTTCCGTTTCGCGGCCTTGGCTGCGCTCCTGCCAGCGATAGACGCCCGGCTCGATTTCTTCGCGGACGTGGCCGATGGCGGGCTGCAGAAATTCACGCGCGTCCACTAAGGACACTGTTTCGCGAGACCCCGGACGAGTCAGCGCTTCCACCGCATAACTGCGCAGCAACTTCGGCCAGTACGCGTCGAAGAGTTGGGAAGAGGCGAAAATGTCGCTCCACGCGACTTCGCCGCCGAACGCGACAATCACTCCCACAACGTGCTCGCCCTTCAGTTCGGACGTGGCGCGATTGAAACGCTTCTCGACCTCCAGCGCGAAATTCTCGACGGACGGTCCCACCGCCGCGGATTGATAAATGCTGCGGTAGCCCTCGGTGGGCGCGGCGGAAGCCATCACGTGCGAAAGTTGTTGCGAGGAAATTTGCGGCGCGGCTACTGCAAGGTTTGACGACATACTCGATTGGGCGCGGGCTGCGGCAGTGTCACCGCGAACCGCGGCCCAGACTTTGCTTTGGTCCTGGGAGACGGCGGCTTCCGCGCGAACCGTTGGATGAACCATGGTTTTTCCGGCGACGAATGTATCGCCGTTGGTCCAGCGGCTGTGCTCGACGCAAAACACGTCAAGCGGCAGCGGTTTTGCGCCGACGGGAATGATGCGGTCTTTGCCGATGATGCGATCTTGCTTGCCGCCGGAAACCACTTCGCCCGCGAGCAGCAGCAACGGTCGCTTGCCGCGATTCACCAGCACGAGTTGGTTCACCTGCGGGCCGCTGGAGATGGCCGGGGCCCGCTCGCCGTTGCCGCCTCGCGTACGGCGCATGTAGTCGCCCTGCTCGGCGACGATTGCGGTGCCAGAAGCCAGGGCCGCATCAAGCGTTTCGAAGCCGGCGGTGGACGCTTCTTGCGATGACAGCACTGGAAAGATAGTGAGAGTTTCATAGGTGACGGGCTGGCCGATGCGCCAGTCAGAGCCTGTTTCAGGTCCCGATACGGTTTCAAGCAGGGGGCCGGCTGCGGCGGTGGTGCGCGGCGCGCAGTAATTCCAGAAAAAAATAGCAGCGATGGTGACGATGGCACCAAGACCCGCGATCCAAATCCATTTGTGGCTGGCCAACATGATGTTCTCCTCTTTCGCCGCGGCGAGAAGTCGGATTTCGCGCGGCTTCATGGTGAGAACGTGCGGGTGATGTTTTCTTGCAGGCTATCGTTACTCGCGGACCGGCGCCGGCCTGATTTCAGTGCTCCAGGTCACGCGGCCCGCGGAATCGAAGAGGGTAATGACGGGCTTGCCGTCCTTAAAGCCAAAAACACCGGCGGCTGTGCCGTGCTCGTCGGTGAGAACGAATCGCTCCGCGCTGATCGTTTTCGACGATGGAGTCTGCTCCTGGGCGTGCAGCACGCGGGGCGACAGACCGTAAGAGAACACGCCGCCAAGCAGACCAGCAAAGAGCGAAAGACCAACATTCAGTTTCTGATTCATGGATGGATCCTCCTGATGAGTTAGTCAGGCTGCCGGACATTCGCAGGCGAGTTCGCAAGGGAATTCGCGCACGCCTCGGCGAGCCTCATGGTGAGAACGGAGACGCGGCGATCTCTTGCAGGGTTTGTGACGATTTTGATTACGGCTTTGCAGCTGCGGGTGAATTCGGCCGGAGAAACTCGATTAGAGGTGTTCGCGATCGCGGAGTTCTTTTTCGCGCTTCTTGCGGTCTTCTTCTTCGGTGCGCTCCCATTCGAGCAGCTCTTCTTCGGACATCTGGTAATCGTCGCGGGAGGCGAACATGGAACTGCGCTTGCCGCGCTGGGCGGAACGCAGGCCGCGGCGCTTCCTGCTGCTGGGAGAAAAGTCACTCATGCTGCGGATGGGGTCGTCAATGGCGCCCGCTTCTACCAGCAGTTCGCCGACTTTTTCGAGGAAGTCGTGAAGATGGTAAGGCTTGAGCAGATAGGGAAGGCCTTCTTTCTCGAGGATCGGTTGGGCATCGCGAGCGGCGAGTAAAGGCACCAGGAACAGGACGCGTATGCGTTTCGGACGAGCAGCGTCAACTTCAGTGCCTTCGGGCGCGTCGGCGTCTCCTTGCGCTAGGTCTTTCAGGATGTTGAAGAGCGGGCCGCGCACATCGGTCATCGCCACATTGACGATTACCAGGCTCCACTGGCCGCTGGCTAGCTCCAGCATGGCCGCCGAGGCGAGCGGGACGATGCGCACGCGCCAACCCTCTGAATCGAGGACGTTTTTAAGCGCGCGCTGGCTGACGATATCGTCGTCTATGATGAGAATGCCGACTTCTGCCAATGGAGTTCCTGCCGGGAGTTTGGGGTATCTCCACGAGTATATCGGCCACAGGGGGCGGGGGCATCTGGCCGAAAGCCGGGTTTCCAAGGCGAGCCTGCCTGGATGTACAGGCGAAAAGAAAGCGAAGAATAGTGCTTGACATAGCGAACAAAAGGCGAATATATTGCTTCCCGTGCGGCGAGGCAATCAATGGCCACTTTTCCCATTCTTCGTGCGACACCAGCGACGCTCCAACGTCCCCGGAAGCGTGCGAAGCAGACCAGTCTCACCCTATTCCCCACAGCCGCTCGCCACGGCACCTGTGAGTCCCCGTGCGAAGCTTCCGCGCCCCCTCCGGCACCTAGCCGGAGAACGAAGCCCGCTACGGAACTGGTCGGCATTGCACGCCTCGCCGCTTCCTCCCCCTGCGCTGATGCCAAGCGCGGGACGGAGTATTTCCTACTGCCCGTCAAATCGATCCTGAATCACTGCGATTCGGAGCGCGTTCCCTTTCGCTGGACGGTGAATCCGTATCGCGGTTGCGAATTTGGCTGCCACTACTGCTACGCGCGCTACACCCACGAGTACATGGAGCTGGATGGCAACGAGTTCGAGTCCAAGATCTACGTGAAGCAGGATGCTGGACCGCTGGCTGGGCGCGATCTGGCGAACGAGAAAATCTGGGGCGAACACATCGCCATCGGAACCGCTACCGATCCTTATCAGCCGGCGGAGCGTGAGTACGGAGCGACGCGCGCGGTTTTGGAGCAGATGGCGGAGCGCGAAGGGTTGAGCGTTTCAATCACTACGAAATCGAACCAGGTGCTGCGGGATATTGATTTGCTGAAGCGCATTGCGGAGCGTTCGAGGCTTTCCGTGAACCTGAGTATTACGACGCTGCGCACGCGGCTGGCGCGACTGCTGGAGCCGCGCGCGCCACGACCGGATCTGCGGCTGGAGGCTGTTCGCTTGCTGCGTGAAGCAGGGATTTCTGCGGGAGTGTTGGCGATGCCGATCGTGCCGGGAATTACGGATCGCCCGGAGGATCTGGACGCTTTGGCGCGCGGCGCGAAGGACGCACAGGCGCAGTGGTTCGCGGGAAATGTGCTGTTCTTGATGCCGGCTTCGCTCAAGCATTTCTTGCCTTTTCTGGACGCGAAATTTCCGAAGCTTTCGCGGCAGTATCGCGCGTGGTACGGGCGTCACGGCAACGCGCCGGACGGGTACCGCAAGGAAATTACAGCGCGAGTGGATGGGCTACGCCATAAATATGGGCTCGGCTCACGCCCGGACCGCGGTGAGAACCGCACTTGGAAATCGCCACAGATGCAGCTGGGATTGGGAATGAATCAGGGAGGAGAACCATGCCTCGCTCGAGATCCATGGTGAGACCGGCGAACCGGCGACGCAGGAAAGCTGGTTCGCAGCTGGCTGAGGGTGTTTCCGTGGCTGCTGCTGTTGCGCCGGTGGAAGCGAAACCGGTGCGCGGCGTGAAGTTGAAGCACGTTTCCACAATTACGATGGTTGCAGCTTTTCTATGTTTGTTTGCATACTTGGCCGGACGCGTGGACGTATCGGCGGCGACAGGGGCGCCTGGGATTAGAAGCGGCGACGCGAAGGAGCGCACAATGTTCTTGGGATTGCGTACTGCGAAATACGAAGTAGCAGACATGGCCAAGGCCAAGGAGTGGTACAGCAAAGCCCTGGGAATGCAGCCCTACTTTGATGAGCCAGCGTTTTACATCGGCTACAACGTCGGCGGGTACGACCTGGGACTAGTGCCCGCGCCCAAAGTGGAAACGAAACGAGCTGCTGCTGGCGTTGCGTACTGGGGCGTCGAAGACGCTCATGCCGCTTACAAGCGACTGATTGAGCTGGGCGCGACGCCTGTGGAAGATGTGCAGGACGTTGGCGGCGGGATGCTGGTGGGTGAGGTGCGCGATCCGTTCGGGAATATTCTGGGCATCATCTACAATCCGCAATTCAAGCCGGGCGAAACCAAATAGCGTGGCTCGGGGCCGCTTGTGCGGTTCACCCTGCGTGCTAATTAGTGGGCGTGCTGCGAGATTAATTCGAAGCGGCGGATTGGCGCAGCAACACGACGTCGCTATCGCTGTGGGTGCGCAGAAGGCCGAGTGTCTTATTGTCGGCGGACCAGTGGAAATCTACAATGCGATCGGGTTCGAATTCGGTAACGCGATGGCCGGGTGAGCCGTCCACCGGCGAAACCCAGAGCGCGTACAAACCATTTTCGCGAATCGGGTAGCCGATAGTTTTGCCGTCCATCGTGTAGCGGATCTCGCCGCCGGCGCGAGGATCGCGCTCGATTACTTTCACGGGCTGCAGCGTTTCGAAGTCCAGAATTTTTATGATGATGGCGCCGCCGGTGGTGGGCTGCGTCTGGAATGCGATGTCTTTCCCGTCGGGCGAGATGTTGACGCAGCCACAGGTGAGCAGCGCCTCGGAAAGCTGCGTGGACGGGCCGCCATCCACGGAAACCTTTTTCGCCAAGAACTTTCCTGAATCGAAGCCGGCATAGACGAGCCATTTACCGTCGGGTGAGCACATTGCCGGTTCGTCGTCCGTCCCAGTGGTAATTTGTTTCAGGTTGCCGCCCGTTGCGTCCGCTCGCCAAATATTGATCGAATTGCCGCCGCCGCGAGAGGCGGACGCGAACATGACGTAGCGTCCGTGATCGCAGGAAATAGGCTCGAAGGCAGGAAAATCGTCGTGAAGAAATGGGGCGCGATTGCTGCCGTCCGCGTTCATCTGGTAGATGCTATTTTCCTGTTCGGCGAGGAGCTTTCCGTCCGGTGTCCAATTAAAGGTAGTGGTGGGCGGACGCGCGCTGATGGTCACCGGCTTGCCGGCGCCAGCGGTTTCGTACGGCGCGGTTTGCAGGGTACCCACGTATTGCGATTGCACGGTGGCGATGGTCTTGCCGTCGGCGGAGAGACTGATTTCGGGATAATCGTTGGTATCGTTGGTGATCGGCCGGTAGACGCCTTCGGGATAAGAAATAATTCCGATCTGGCTGCGATTGAAATTTGATTCACGTCCGCTGGCGACAACCAGGATGCCGGATTGGTCGGGCAACCAGACGGGAGAACCGACGAACATGTCCGTTTTCTTGAAGGTCTTTTTCTCCCCCGTGGAAGCGTCAAAAAGGTCGAGCGCGGACAAGGCAGCCTGATCGGCAATCAGTTCCGCCGCTGCGATCGATTTTCCATCCGGGGACCACGCGGGCGAGCTCAAGCGGGTGGTCTGCTTGGACAAGAGTTTTTCACCGGAGCCGTCGGCGTTGGCGACGATCAGATCACCTTCACCTTCGTTGCGCTTGTAGCGCATGAAAACGATGTGGGTGCGGTCGGGCGAGAAGCTGATGCCGCTGCCGAGATCGTGAACGATGCGCTCGGGGTTACCGCCCAGCACCGGCGCGCGGTACAAGCTGTAGACGTTCTTTTCGGCCTTTTCATCTTTGGTGAAGTAGATCGAATTGCCGTCGGGGGAAAAACTCAGGCTGCGGTATTGGTCGTCCGAAGGCGGAACGATCTGCGTGTTGCTCTTGGTGGGAACGTTGCGCAGCCACAAGCTTCGCTGGCCGCCGTCGCGTTGGACGTTCAGAATGTAGTTCGCGTCTGGCGAGAGCGCCGCGAGAGAGGCCTTGCCGGTTTCGGTGATGGGCGTAACCGTGAAGTGCTCGAAGCCCGACGCTTTTTTGCGCGAGAGAAATGAATAGATGCCGAAGGCTGCAGCGGCCACCAGCGCGAGGAGCACAACGGAAGTGAGCGCTGTTCCGATTTTGTGCTGGCCCGCCACTTGCAACACGGCGGAACTGGATTTGGTGGAAACGGACGGCGTAGACGCAGATGAGGGAAGCGCCAGCGCAGAGGCCGAGCCCGAAAGTGGAATGGCCGTGCTTGCGGACATTTGCGAGCTGCCGCTGGCGGCGAGGCGTCCGGAAGAATCGGCTTCGCGGCGCAGGCGCTTCAGGTCGGCGCGGATTTCGGCGGCGACCTGGTAGCGCATCTCGCGATCTTTCTCCAAAAGCTTTTGCAGGATTTCTTCGAGCTTCGGAGGAATGTCCGGATTGATGCGCATCGCCGGGGGCGGCACGCGATTCAGAATGGCTTCGAAGATGACGCCAGTGGTCTCGCCGCGGAATGGCAGCACCCCGGTCGTCATTTCATAGAGGACGGTGCCGAAGGAAAAGAGATCGCTGCGCGCGTCCAGTTCCTTGCCGCGAACCTGTTCCGGCGACATGTAGGCGACGGTGCCCACGGCGGTTCCGGGGCTGGTGAACATTTCGCCGGAATCGAGAGTGGCGTGGCTGGTGGCGCCCATGGTCTCGCCCACGCGCGCGGTGCCGCTGCGCGCCGGAATTAATTTCGCCAAACCGAAATCGAGAATTTTCGCGTGGCCGCGGCGGGTGACGAATAGATTGGCGGGCTTGATGTCGCGATGAATAATTCCCTGGGCGTGCGCGGCGTCGAGCGCGTCGGCAATTTCGATGGCGATATCGAGCAGGCGGTCGAGCTCGAGCGGGCGGCCGTTGATCACGTGCTTCAATGTGGAGCCATCCAGAAATTCCATGGCGATGAAGGCCTTTCCATTCTCTTCGCCAATATCGTGGATGGTGCAAATGTTAGGATGGTTCAGCGCAGAGGCTGCTTGCGCTTCGCGCTCGAAGCGCCCCAGGGCCTGCTGGTCGCGGGCGACTTCGTCGGGAAGAAATTTCAGAGCGACGAAACGCTTTAAACGAGTGTCCTCGGCCTTATAAACCACGCCCATGCCACCGCCGCCAAGATTTTCCACGATGCGGTAATGGGAGAAGGTCTGGCCAATCAAGGAAGGGCTATCAGTCATGAGCCTGCGATTTTAGTTTGCAGGTCAGTGCAAGTCAACGACACGTAATAGATGTAGCGGAACATTTTGTTGCAGCGCCCGCAGATTGTTAGCTGGCAGGCCCGCACGGAGGCGCGGAAGCTGTGCCGATGGTTGTCCGCTAACGTTGTCTGTCCGCGCGGTTTGGCGGAAAGCGATTCCAGGCGGGCGCGCATGTTTTGTGCGTCCGGGGTAAGTTGGCTAGATTCATGCGACCCGGTGGCGCAGAAGAGAATTGGCGTCTTTATGAAATCTTTATGACTGTTTTGCGGGTTCTGATGTACTCTCTGCGACTATTCCGAACCTGCTAATTAACTCCGCTCGACAAGCGAAACGGGCGGCGGGGAACCTGGAGATACTGGATGACGATCACGAAGCGCGGAACGCTGGCGTTGGGAGAGTGCGAGTGATCTCTCTGCGAATCAGAAGGCGAATGAACACGCACGGAAGGGCCGTGGCATTTTTTCTTGCTGCGGGCACGCTGCTGGCCGGCGCCGCCAGGGCGCAGACCACCCACGAACAGTATCTGGCGTGGTGCAAGGGCGAGGACATTGGGCGGAAGATCGCGGGCTGCTCAGCGTTGATCGATTCGGGCAAAGAGACGCCCGAAACTCTGGCCATTGCCTACCTCAATCGTGGGAACGCACTCGACGATAACGGGCAGATTGATATTGCGATACAGGACTACGACCAGGCCATCAAAAACAATCCGCAGAGCGCTGAAGCATTCTACCGGCGCGGCGCCGCCCTGGGGCAGAAAGGGGAACTCGATCGCGCGATTGCGGATCTGGACACCGCCATCAAGCTCGACCCGAATAATGCGAAGGCGTTTGCCGCCCGCGGCCGCGCCTACAGTCACAAAAAAGATTTCGATCATGCCATCGAGGACTATACGCAATCCATAAAGCTCGATCCCAATGTCGGCCACACTTTCAGCCTGCGCGCCTACGCCTACGAACAAAAGGCCCAGTACGATCTGGCAATCGCAGACTGCGAACAAGCCCTGAAGCTTGATTCCGACGACGCCTTGGCCTATTACGTCCGCGGATTATCCAAACAGAAGAAGGGCGATAAGTCAGGCGGGAAGGCCGATATCGCGAAAGCCAAGCAGTTCGACCCCAACGTGGATCGGGAGTAGGCAGCGCAAGCGGTTTGAATTTAATCAGTAGCCTGCAAAAATCACACCAAGCCGCGCCGCGTGTGGTATTGCGCGGCGCTGCACATTACACCGCGTTGTTCGAGATTGCATTCCGATGAGAAGCGCAGGTGCGCGAGAAAGCGTCGTTCGAGCGTGCGAAGAAATTCGCTAGACGCTGACGCTGCGCAGTGCCTGATGCTTTTCGAGAGCTTCGACATTTTGCAGGATGGATTCGACTGCAAACTCGTCGCCGAATTTCGAATTGATCATGATGTTGTAGAGCGGGCGGTGCGGCCATTCCTTTCCGAAATAGTGGCGGATGAAATCCGCGCGGTCGCGATCGACTTCCGCGACAAGCTGCTGCGCTTCTTTCTCGGTCTTGCCGAGGGACCGGACGCGGCGAATTTTTTCTTCTTCGGAAGCGTAGATGAAAACGTGGAAGGCGTCGGGACGATTGCGCAGAAAATAGGGCGAGCCGCGGCCGACGATGACGCAATTGCCGCGCGAGGCGATATCCTCGATCACCTTCTGCAGCATCTCCACCATACAATCTGTGTCAAATACGCGCGAGCCGCCGATGGCAAGCGAACGCTCGTAGCTGCCGCGCGCGTAGACTTTGAATAGACGATAGAGAAAAGTGTCTACGCGCTCGTCGCAGCGCTGCGCTTCGCGGAAGTCCACATTGGCGGCGCGGGCGATCTCGGCCGTGAGTTCCTCATCCCAGTGTTTCCAGCCCAGGCGTTGCGCCAGAGTTTTGGCGATGAGCGAGCCGCCGCTGCCGTATTCCCGTTCGAGGGTGATGATTTTCAGAGACATCACTAGCGCCCCGGAGGCCTAGTGTACCGCCATTGGGCCGCCAGATTTTACTTTCTTCATGAGGAAAACGAAGGGGATCATGGCCGCGACGCAGACGCCGAGAATCCAGAAATTATCAACGTACGCGAGCATGGTGGCTTGCCGGTTCAAGTTGAAGGCAATGATGCCGTAGGCCTGACGAGCCGCTTCGGCGGGGCTGGAGCCGTGCGCGATCAGCATGTGCGTGGTGTTGGCAATGGCCGCCTGGAATTGCCCGTTTCCAGAATTGAGGCGAGCGGTGAGATTGTTTTGATGCACTTGCGCGCGGCGTGCGAGCATGGTGGTGACGAAGGAAATGCCGACGCTGCCGCCGATATTGCGCGCAAGGTTGATGAGGCCGGAAGCGGCGTTATTTTTTCCGGGCGGGATGAAGGCGTAAGCGGCGGTGTTGATGGGCACGAAAAGAAATGCCAGGCCCATGGCCTGGAATACGCGCGCGGTCGCCAAGGTGCGGAAGTCAATCGAGGTGTCGAAGTTCGTCATATGAATCAAGGAAAATGAAACCATGGTGAGGCCGAATAAGAGCAGGCGCCGCGCGTCCGTGTGGCCGAGCAAATAGCCAACCAGCGGCATGCACAAAATAATCGCGATTCCTCCCGGCATCAAGGCGAGGCCCGCCCTTTGCGCCGTGTAGCCCAATAATTCCTGCGAAAACTGCGGCAACAGAACCGTGCTGGAAAGCAGCGCGAAGCCCACCATGAACATCAGCATGTTGCCAATACCGAAGGAACGGATTTTGAACAGATGCAGATCAATGATGGGGTCTTTGTGATGCCACTCCCATATGCACACGGCGATCAGGGAGACCACGCAGATCGCGGTCATGATGACGATGAAATTTGAACCGAACCAATCGTCGCGCTGGCCTTTATCGAGGACGACTTGCATGGCGCCGAGGCCGAGGGCGAGCAGGCCGAGGCCGATGTAATCAACGCGGAAGCCGGTGCGTTTTTGCTGCTTCATATACGGCGGGTCGCTGATCAGCATGTTGGTAAGCAGCAGCGAAATGATGCCGACGGGGATATTAATGAAGAAAATCCAGCGCCAATTGAAGTTGTCGGTGATCCATCCGCCGAGCGTGGGGCCGATGGCCGGTGCGAGCACCACCGCCATGCCATAAACAGCAAACGCCATGCCGCGTTTTCGCGGCTCGAAAGTGTCGGCGAGAATCGCCTGTTCGCTCGGTTGCAAGCCGCCGCCGCCGATACCCTGCAGCACGCGGAAAATAATCAGCATGCTCAGGTTGGGCGCGAGGCCACAGAGAAACGAGCTGATGGTGAAGAGCGCGACGCAGGACATGTAAAAGCGCTTGCGGCCGATGAGCTGGGAAAACCATCCGCTCATCGGGAGAATGATGGCGTTGGAAACCAGGTAGGAAGTGAGGACCCAGGTGCTTTCGTCCTGACCGGCGGAAAGGCTGCCCGCGATATGCGGCAGTGCGACGTTGGCGACGCTGGTGTCCAGGACTTCCATGAACGTCGCGAGAGTTACGGTGAGCGCGATGATCCACGGATTGATGACCGGGCGCGGACGCCAGGCGGAATCGAGCGGGATGGCCGCGGCGCCCAACTTATTTCACTTTGACTTTTGGTTCGACGGACATTCCCAGGCGCAGGTAGTGATCGCTGTTTTGTCCCGGATCGAGAACGATTTTCACCGGGATGCGCTGCACCACTTTCACGTAATTGCCCGTGGCATTTTCCGGCGGCAACAGGCTGGTGCGCGCGCCGCTGGAGCCGGCGATGCTGTCCACGTGACCCTGGTAGGTGCGGCCGTTGGCGTCCACCTTAATTTCGGCGGGCTGGCCTTTGCGCATGTATTTCAATTGCGTTTCTTTGTAGTTGGCGGTGACCCAGACTTCGTCGAGCGGCACAATGGCGAATAGCTGCTGGCCCGGTTGCACGTTCATGCCAACTTCGGCGTTTTTGCTGACCACGCCGTTCACCGGCGCGATGATTTTGGTGTACTGCAGATTCAGTTGCGCCTGTTCGACGGCGGCTTGCTTCTGTTGCACGGTGGCGTCCGCGGAAAGTGCGCGAGCGCGCGTGGAAGCGACCTGGCGCGGGCCGGTTTGCGCGTTGCGCCAGTTGGCCTCGGCTTGCGCAAGCCTGCTGCGCGCCTGAGTGACTTGCTGCGCGGCCGCGGTGGCTGAAGCGTGCGCTGATGCGACAGCCGCAGTGCTGGCCTTGGCCGTCGCGAGGGCCTGGTCGTACTGCTGCTGGGAAATTTCCTGCTTGTCCACGAGCTGCTTGTAACGCACCAAATCGTTTTGCGCCTTCACGTCGTTGGCTTCGGCCTGGTCGAGTTGTGCTTTGGCGGCGGTGTATTGATCCTGGGCCACGGAGATTCCGGCGCGCGCGTTCTCCACGTCTGCCTCGGTGGAGGAAACCTGGCTATCGGAATTCACGGAGGCGATGGGCACATTGATATTCAGGGCTTGCGCAGTGGCCTGGGCATCGGCCAGCGAGGCGTTGGCCTGATCGAGCGCGACTTGATAATCGCGGGGATCAATTTCGGCGAGCACCGTTCCGGCCGCGACGTACTGATTGTCGTCCACGTTGACCTTTATGACGTAACCGGTGATGCGCGCGCTGAGCGGCATCAAGTGGCCGTCCACTTCCGCGTCGTCCGTGCTTTCGTACATCGAGAAATAGCGAAAGGTGAAATAGCCGCCGACCAGCAGTACCAGCGCAGTGATCGCCAGAAACATGGGCGCACGCGGATGCAGTTTGAAATAACTCTCGGCGGGCGCGGGAGGCGGCGAGGCCGAATGCGTTTCAGCGGGAGGTTGCCGCTCCGCGGGAGGATTGGCTGGAAGCTCGAGTTCAGTTTTCTGCGGCATGGCTTATTTTCCTTTGAAATATTCTTTTACGCTTGCTTCCGCCAGACCCAGCGCGCGTGCCAGGGAAATCTTGGCGTAGTTGTAGCTATAAAGACTGGAAATATAACTGTCGTTCGCGTTGGCCACCTGTTCCTGCGCCTGCACTACTTCCACCGTGTCCGTGACGCCCGCTGCGAAGCGATCACGCGACTGGTCCAGGGTCTGCTGCGCCAGGTCAATGTTGCTCTTGGCCACGTCCACCTGCTCGGCCGAAGACTGCAAGTTCAGAAAAGCGGTGCGCACATCCGCGTCAATTTGCCCGCGAACATTTTCCATGTGCTGACGAGCCTGCTCCATCTGCGCGTCGGCCTGCAGTTCATCGCCGTGGACTTTGCCGCCCTGAAAAATGGGAATGTTCAGCGAGCCGCGCACATCGAAAACTCCGTGCGTGGAGAGGGTGGAAGCGGTGCCAGCGACGCCATAATCCGCGCTGAAGGAAAGCGCCGGATAGTATTCAGCGTGCGCCGCTTTTTTCGTATATTCGGCCGCGCGCAAGCTGGCGGAGGCAGCCATGAAATCGGAGCGCGAGGCGTAGGCGCGCTGCAGCGCTTCGTCGAGAGTCATTCCGCCGAACGGATCGTAGGGCGATTTGTCGGTGAGCACAAATTGCTGGCCGGCGGCGAGACCGATGACGCGCGCCAGAGTCAGCTTCTGGATGGCGAAATCGTTCTTGGCTTGAATCAGCCGCTGCTGGCGCGTCTTCAATTCCACCTGCGCGCGCAGCCCGTCAATGGCCGGAGACGTGCCAGCTTTCACCTGATCGGAGGCCTGATTGTAAAGAGCCTGCGCGGTGTTCACTTGCGCGGAGACGGATTCGATGCGCGAGGCGTCGGCGATGGCTTGCAAATAATTGTAGCCCACGGCCAGCACCACCAGATCGCGCGCATCCTTTGCGGTGTATTGCGCGGCCTTCAGATTTTGCGTGGCGGCGTGCGTGTTGTAGATGGCGTTGAAATCCAGCAGGTTCTGGGTGAGGTAAGCGCGAGCATCAAAATATCCGAACGGCCCGACGATGGAAGGAATGGTCGCGCCAGGAATCGAGGTGAATCCGAATTCCGCGAGATCCACTTGCGAGCCGTCGGCGTAGCTGGTGGTGGTGATGTTCGGTAGCAAGGCGCTTAATTTTTTCCAGCGCTCTCCGTGCGCTGAACCAATATCCTGTTCCGAAAGCAGCAACCCCAAATTGGTCTTCAGCCCGCGATCGATTGCGTCTTGCAGAGAAATCGGAATGACGCCCGGTTCCAGTTTTCCAGGCACGCTGCCCTGAAACGGACTTTGTGACTGGGGAGGAGCGGGAGCGCTGGTTGTCGCGCTGCTGCTGGAACTGGATGAAGTTGCCGGCTGCTGAGTCACGGGACCGAGGGGCAGCTGTGCCTGCACATGGAGCGCGGCGAGCGACAGCAGGACAACAATAATTACAAATTTAACCGGTCGAGCTATCACGAATTCCTCCTGCGAGGCGCGTGTACAGTTGGATGAAACAAGGGTTTGGCGCGACTCAAATAAATGACGGAAGTTGTCGGCAGGACGGGGCTGGTCATGCACGGGACCTTCGCGACCGCTCACGCATCGTCCGCGTTTCCGGCGCCAACAGACAGGTGTGAATCAAGTCCCAAATTTCCTCGGAAGTTTTGCGCAGCGAGGAATCCGGTTTGATGGCCCAGCTCATGGTTACGCCCATGAAAATTCTCTGGGTCATGCGGGCCAGATCGCTGGCGGGAATGTCGCGGCGAATTTCTCCGCGTTCCTGTGCCAGCGAGAAAATCTGCGCCAGGATTCGCCGGCCGAGGTTGCAGCGCTTCACCAGTTCTTCCCGGACGGACGTGCAGGAGGCGTGAGCCGCGAAAATCGCGCGCAGCAAAGCGGCGCTCTTGTTGGCCTGGCCTACGGCATCTCCCACTAATTCGCGCAACACAGCCAGCACGGGACCTTTTGTGGAGCGCGCATCTTGCAAGGCTCGTTCCACGGCAGCGGTACGCTGGCCGCCGAACTCCGCCAGGATGTGCTCCTTGGTCGGAAAATAATTGAAAAAGGTACCTTTACCTACATCGGCCGCTTCGGTGATGTCCTCCACAGTGGTTTCCAGGAAGCCGCGCTCGGCAAAGAGGGAGAGAGCGGCGCGGTACAGGCGATCGCGGGTTTCGGTGCGATGGCGTTCGCGGCGGCCGGCGCGCGAGGGGACTCGGGCAGTCCTAGGAACAGCATATAAAGCGGCGCTTTTCACGTTAACTCCATACTTGACTATAAGGCAAGTCCGACCATTAGTCAAGTTTGGACTTCGGTCACATGAATTCCCGAGCGCGACTGTGAGAAAGGGGGAATCAGGCGGGCAGGAATAAAAAAGCGCCGGAGGTGAGGGCCTCCGGCGCAGAAATAATCTCGAAGCGAGAACGCTTACTTCGACAGGTTCTTGGGGCTGTGGGCTCTCAGCGTACTAAGCAGCAGCGAGGCGTCCGCCGTGGGGCGCACCGCACCGTGCAGCACGATGTCCCTCGCGGAAACTTTCTTTCCGTAAATGCGTTCGTTGGCGTCGTTATCCGGGCGGACGGTGGAGCCGGCGAGAGAAATTCCGGCAAACAGGCCGCGGGCGCGGGAGTACGTCAACATCTCGGCGCGCATGGTTACGTCCGTCTCTGCGGATGCGTTTCGACCCACCGGGCCTGCAGCGACCGAAGCATCGCCGCCCAGCTTCACTTTGCTGGCGAGAATGGCGTTGGCGCCGCTGTCGTTCATCACCAAGATGACGAAATCCGTGGCCTGACCGCCTGCCTGCAGTCCGAAGCTGGCGCCTTCAAGAGCCATCATGGATGGCGCGCTCCACGGACCGTGGAAAGTCGCGCCGCTGCGGCAGCTCATCACACCGCGGCCGTAACTGGCGCCGACGATAAACGCAGCTTTGAGCACGGAGGGATAAACGATGACGCAGTCCGCCTTGTCGATCAGACTCTGCGGAATATTGTCCGGGATATTCATAATTTCTTTCAGAACCTGGCCGGCAGTCTTAATCCGGTCTTGATCTGTGGTGGTGTCGTCCGCGCTCGAAGACACAGGGGCGAATAAGGCGGGAAGGCCGACCAATACGGCGACGAGCAGGGCCGAAAGCAACCGATTCTTCATGCGATGTACCCTCCTATGGGTGGGCCATCATCATATGGATTTCGTGCGCGAACCGCAACACTTCTCGAGACAAGCCGAGAGCGCCCACGGGATATCATATAATCAGACGCCTTGCGGATCCGCGGATGACCATTCGGCTTGCGTCCACAATTAAGCGGCATGTTATTCGGTGCGCGCGTGGCTTGCGATTTTCCTCGGCGACGTTGGCGGCAGCTCTGCTGATTTTTTTGTTGGCACGTCCCGCCGCCGGTCAACAAGCGCAGCCAGCCGCCGCCACGAAGACGGGCGCGGGCGGCGCGCACCGAGGAAAAACGCGCGCGGATGTGGCGCGTTTTCAGACACGCGTGGATGCGGCGCTGAATGAAGCGCACGCGCAGAAAGCTTTTTGGGGCATCCTGGTTACGGATCGCGACACCGGCGAGACATTGTACGAGCTTAACGCCGACCGATTTTTCACTCCTGCGTCGAACGCGAAAATTTTCACCACGTCGCTGGCATTGGCCACGCTCGGGCCGACGTTTCAATTCCGCACCACGCTGGAGTCTTCCGGGAAGCTCGGCGGTGATGGATATTTGGCGGGCGATCTGGTTTTTGTGGGGCGCGGCGATCCGGATCTTTCGAACCGAAAATTTCCTTACGCTGGAAAAGCGGAGCACGACGGGCCGGCGGAGAAAGTTCTGGCGCAAATGGCGGATGATGCCATCGCCAAGGGCCTGAAAGAAGTGGACGGCGATATCATCGCCGACGACAGTTACTATCCTTACGATCCTTATCCGCCGGGATGGAGCGTGGGCGATCTTTTCTTTACGTTTGGCGCGCCGGTGAGCGCCATCACCTTCAACGACAATTCCATTTCCTTGGAAATAAGCCCCGGCGCGCACGTGGGCGATCCCGCCAACATTGTTGTGGAACCGCTCGCGGCGTTGGACACGTTTGGCCATCAACTTACCACCGGCGCGGCGGGCGGCAAGCCTGAATTTGGCGTGGTGCGCGTACCAGGTCCGCAATTTCTGCTGCTGCGCGGTTCCATCCCGCTGGGGCACGCGCCCATCAAGCTGGATCTGGCGATGCCGGACCCGGCTGAAACCACGGCGCTGGCGCTGAAAGAAATTTTTGAATCGCGCGGAGTACGGGTGACCGGCACGGCCCGAGTGCGTCACGCGCCGCCGCCGGAAATATATCCGGACGCGCCAATCGTCCTGGGTCCCGCGCCGGTGCCGCCCGCTCCGGACACGATCGTTCTCGCGGAGCATATTTCCCCACCGCTATCAGAGATCGTTCGCGTGACGAACAAGGTCAGTCAGAACCTGCACGCCGAATTGCTGCTGCGCGCGGTGGCGCACGAGAGAAAAGGATTTGGCGTGACGGATGCCGGAATCTGGTTGGAGCAGGATTTTCTGAAGACGGTGGGCGTTGCGGATGGCGATGTGGTGTTCACGGATGGCTCTGGGCTTTCGCGCGACGATCTGGTGACGCCGCGAGCGGTGGTGCAACTGCTGCGCTACGACGCATTGCAACCCTGGGGCGCGGATTACATTTCCACTTTTCCGATTGCCGGCGTGGACGGCACGCTGGAAACGCGTTTTCAGAACACGGTGGCGTCCCCCAGGATCGAGGCTAAGACAGGCGCTCTCGATCACGTGCGAGCGATATCCGGATTCGCGACTACCGTGCGCGGCGAAAGGTTGGTGTTCGCGATTTTCGGCAACAACAATCCGCAACGAGGGCGCGACGCAACCGTCGCAGCCGATGCAATCGCTGTCGCGATGGTGGAACTACTTGGCGCGCCAGCACCGGCGCAACACAAGAAGAAATGAAGCTTCGCGCGACAGCCGGCCGCTGGTCTTTGTTGACGCGCTGATTCCCACAGGCAACCGGGCTACAATAATGAGATCTAAATTCGTCGCTTCGAGGGATTCGTGTCGCGCTCTGCAGCCCAAGTTCTGGAATTCGACCAACTGAAAGGGATTGTCGGCGGCTACACCACTTGTGCGCCGGGGCGCCGCGTGATCGAGGGCTTAGCGTTGCAGGTGGATGTTGCGGCGCTCGATGCAGAATTCGTGTTGGTGGCTGAAGCCGCCAGTTATTTGCGCGCCGGCTCCGAGCTTGGCTTCGGCTCGTTCGCGGATCCCGAGCAGTGGCTTGCGCGACTGACCGTTCCCGCCGCTGTGCTGTCCGTTGCCGAATTTCTGGATGCGAGTTCGCTGATAGAAATTGCGAGCTCGCTGCGGCAGGCATTTAAAGCTGATGCCGCGAAGTACCCGCAGCTGGCAACGCGCGCCGCGGCGCTCGGGGATTTTCGGCATCTGGCGACAGCAATTCGCCGCGCGATTTTGCCAAACGGTGAAATCAGCGATGAGGCTTCGCCGCAACTGCGGCGCATCCGCACGGGCATCGCGCAAGGACGCGCGACGATCCGGCGCTCGCTGGAAGGTATTTTGCGCACGCGCGGCGAAAGCACCGGAGAGGATTACGTCACGCTGCGCAACGACCGTTTCGTGATTCCGGTGCGCGCGTCGGAGCAGCGCGGCGTGCCCGGAGTGGTGCACGGCGCGAGCGCGACGGGGCAGACTGTGTTCGTCGAGCCGCTGGAAGCGATTGACCTGAACAACCGGCTGGTGCAGCTCTCCGAAGAAGAGCTGGTGGAAATTTCGCGAATTCTGACGGAGCTTACCGAGCGATTGCGCGCAGACCGCGGACCACTGAATGCGGCGGCCGCGCAGATCGCACATCTGGATTCTGTGTTTGCGCGCGCGCGATTTGCTCGAGAGATTGATTGCGTGATGCCGGTATTCCAGGCCGGCAATTCGCTGCGGCTCGATTCCGCGCGGAATCCTGTGCTGGAGGCCAAGCTGCGCCCGCTGGGGCGGAAGGCCGTGCCGCTCTCACTGGCGTTGGGCGGCGATGAAACGGTGATGGTGATCAGCGGGCCGAACACCGGCGGCAAGACGGTGGCGCTGAAGTCGGTGGGGCTAGCCGCGCTTTCGGCGCAGTCCGGAATTCCGGTGGCTGCGGAACGCGCGGAGATGCCGATTTTCGATCACGTGCTGGCGGATATTGGGGATGAGCAGTCCATCGCGGCCGATCTTTCGACTTTTTCCGCGCACATCGTGAATTTGAAAGCGATGCTGGATGTAGCGACGGAGCGCTCACTGATTTTGGTGGACGAGATGGGCACCGGCACGGCGCCGGAAGAGGGAGCAGCGCTAGCTGTTGCGTTGCTCGAGGAATTTCGCGCGCGACATTCGCTGACGATTGCGACCACGCATCATGACCGGCTGAAGTCCTACGCTTCGACGACGCCGGGGATCGTGAACGCAGCAATGGAATTCGACGAAGAAAATTTGCGGCCGACGTATCGTTTGCTGGTCGGCGTTCCGGGGACGTCCAGCGGGATCGAAATTGCGCGGCGGCTCGGTTTGCCTCCACGAGTGGTGGA
This sequence comes from uncultured Acidobacteriota bacterium, assembly GCA_963748395.1. Lineage (GTDB taxonomy): Bacteria > Acidobacteriota > Terriglobia > Acidiferrales > UBA7541 > Palsa-295. The sequence goes on from CAVVIP010000005.1 coordinate 711,945, forward strand.
GCACGCGCGTGCGAGCCTGACTCCGGAATCGCGTGAGGCGCGCGACCTGATTGCCTACTTGCATCGCAGCCGCGACGAGATGGAGCAAATCAAGCGGCAGGCGCGTGAGGAATTGGCGCAACTGGAAGGCGAGCGGCGATTGCTGCAAACGGAATGGGTGGAGCGGCAGAAAAAGCGCATCGCGGAGCTGGAGCGAAATTTTCAGGAGACGCAAAAGCGCCTGGAAGCGGAGGTGGCGCGGGTGACGGCTGATATTCATGACCGCACGTTGCGCGCGCAGATCGAAAAACAGTCTGGCAAGAAATTGGTAAAAATCGGCGCTGATGCGCGTGCTGATACGAACGCTGCGGTGGTTGAGACGCTAGCTGGTTCGCAGGCGGATTTGGGTGTTTCAGCTCCAGTGGCGGACAAACCGGTTGCGCCGGAGCTGCTTGCGTCTGGGCAGCGCGTGGTGGTGAAAAATTTCAAGCAGCCGGTGATTTTTCGGCGGCATGATGGGCGAAACGCAGAGATTGAGGCGGGGCCGCTGCGGATGCGCATTCCGCTGAGTGACGTGCTGGCGATCGAGGCTGATGTGCAGGTGACGAAGTCTACTTCGACCGAAGCGGGGCGGCGCTCTGGCGTCACGGTACACGCGCAACCGAGCGATGAACCGGTGGGCGACGAAATTAATGTGATCGGCTGCACTGTGGAGGAAGCCACGAATCGCGTGGACAAGTTCATAGACGAAGCGGCGCTGGCGGGCAAACCATCTGTGCGGATTATTCACGGGCACGGCATGGGCGCGCTCCGCCGCGGGCTCGCTAAATTTCTGACCGAGCACCCTCTCGTCGAAGGGATCCATCACGAAGCTGCGGATCGCGGCGGAGAAGCAATCACGATTGCGGAATTAAGAGCGTAAGTCCTTGACAATCAGCATAAACACCACTAAAATCTAGTAGATTCTACTAGAACCTACTGGAGTCGCAGATGGCCAAGATGATCACTATCGAGCAGCGCGCCGTTGGCATTTTTAACTGGGACGCCGACGAACAGGCGCGAATCGAGCGAAATGTTTTCGCGCAGGACGGAGAGATTCGTGAGGCGCTGCGTTTCTGCAAAAACCGAAACGGCCGGCACAACCGCGTCCATCTGGTGATCGAAGAGAGGGACTTCGTGGATCTGTTTCGAAGTGCCGTGCAGAACGGCGTCTTTCGGGAAGAGACCGTTCAGAAATTGCGCGGAATCCTGGATCAGAGGCGCGATCCCTTGCTCGAGGCTATCAGCACCTGCACCGGCGGTGACGGCAAGCTAGCGGAAAACATTGACGAGGAACTGTACGGGGAAAATCCGGCTTGAGACTTTTCGTGGACACGTGGGGGTGGCTGACACTTGCCGAGCCGCTGGCCAACAGGCACGCGGCGGCACTTAGGTGTTACGAGGAATACAGTCAATCTGGGCGAGTGGTTACATCCAATTACGTGCTCGACGAATCACTGACTCTCATATTCCGGCGCCTGCCTTTCGATGCGGCTTATAACTTCTGTAAGGCAGTTCTGGAATCGTCCTTCGTTGCTGTGGAGTCCGTAACGGAAGAGCGGTTTCGCAGTGCGTTCGAGCTACGCCGGCGATTTGCGGACAAGCCGAAGATCTCATTCACCGATCTCACCAGCATCGTGATCATGACAGAATTGAGAATGGTGGATATATTGACAGCCGACGCGCACTTTGCACAGGTCGGAATGGGATTTCAGTTGCTGCCGAACTGAAGGAGCCGCTCGAAATTGGCAGAAGCGGGATCATTCGCGGATCGGGTTAAGCAGCAGGCGGACATTGTTCGCGTGATTGGCGAATACGTGCGTCTGAAGAAGAGCGGGCAGAATTTCAGCGGGTTGTGTCCATTTCACCAGGAAAAGACTCCTTCGTTCAGTGTGAGCGCGGTGAAGCAGATGTATTACTGCTTCGGCTGCGGCAAGGGCGGCGACGTATTTCAATTCGTGATGGAAATGGAGAAGGCGCCGTTTCCGGAGGCGGTGCGCACCGTCGCGGAAAAGTGCGGGATCGCGATTCCCAAACCGCGGGAGCGGTCGCCGGAGGAGCGCAAGGAAAATCAGCAGCGTTCCGGGCTGGTGGATATGCACCGGGAAGCGGCGGCATTTTTTGCGCGGCATTTGCTGCAGACGCCGGAAGGAAAAGTGGCGTATGCGTACCTGGAAGACCGCGGGCTGAATAAGGAAGCGGTGACGCGCTTTGGTCTCGGCTTCGCGCCTTCGGCTGGCGATACCCTGGTTCGGTTTCTGAAACAGAAATATCCGGAAAGCATTCTGGAAGTTTCGGGCCTCGTGGGACGCGATCAGAGCGGGCGATTTTACGATCGCTTCCGCCGGCGAATCATGTTTCCGATTTCGAATGAAACTGGAAAAGTGATCGCGTTCGGTGGCCGCGCCATGGGCGACGACATGCCGAAATATATGAACTCGCCGGAGACGCCGATTTATTCCAAGAGCGGCGTGCTGTATCACTTGGACCGCGCGAAGGAAGCGTTGCGGCAGAGTGATTTCGCGGTTCTGGTGGAAGGCTACATGGACGCGATCGCCGTGGCGCGCGCGGGTGTGGGCAACGTGGTGGCCAGTTGCGGCACCAGCCTGGCAGAGCCGCAAACGAAACTGCTCGCGCGGTTCACGCGGCGGATCGTGGTGAACTACGATCCGGACACGGCGGGACAAGCCGCGACGGAGCGTTCGCTGGTGCTGCTGCTGGAGAAGGAATTTGATGTGCGCGTGCTGGCGCTACCCGGCGGCGCGGATCCCGACAAGTTCATCAAGGAACAGGGTGTGGAGGCTTACAAAAAATTGCTGACGCAGGCCCCGCCCTACTTGGATTATCTGATTGGCCGCGCGCGGTTGATGGACCGGACGACCGCGGCGGGAAAAGTGGCGGCGCTGAATTTTCTGATGCCCTACGTGCAGCGCTTGCCGAACCGGCTGTTGCGTTCGGAATGGGCCACACGCATCGCTTCGGAATTGCGCGTGGATGAGCCCGTGTTGCGTGCGGCATTACGTCGCGCGGCAGACGAGCGGCGCAGCGAAGTGAAACCCAAGGCTGAACTGCTCACTCCCGCGGTAAAGCGGGCGGAGCGCCAGTTAATTCGCATGCTGTTTGAAGCCGTGGAATTTCGCGAAAAGTTAGCACACGAAATTGCTTCGGGTGACTTACATCGTGGCCTGGAGACGCGAAACATTTTCGAGGCGCTGGTAGTGTCTATAGCGGCCGGCGAAAAATTGGACGCCGCGGCTGTCGCCACGACGCTTGATGACAAGGACCGCCGCCTGTTCTTTGAAATCCTTTTTGAGACGCTGCCAGAAGGCACATGGGAAGACGCGGAAAGCTGTCTGGGATTTCTGCGCCACCGTCCGGTAGCGCAGGAGCTCACGGATTTGCAACGGCAGATTGAAGCGAATCCGGCGGCGGAAGAACTCAGAAGATTGGTGGTTCGCAGGATGGAATTGTTGCGGCTGCTGTCTCGCGAGCGAGAGCCGGAAGTGGACAAAATCCTTCCGGAGCAGTAACTTACGGCGCATCGTTGACGAAACCAAGGGCCATATTGTATATTCGTAAGGTTTTGGAGGAAACGGGCGGCACGTTTCGCGCATCATATAGATGTGCAAGGGCAGGCGCGGGCGTGGCGGCACGGGCGCGGAATCGGCGACGGATTCGATAGTTCGTTCTAAAAAACCGTTTAAATGCAGCTAATTTGCAGTGCGCCGGGGTGTCTACTCACGGCGCGTTTGCATTTTGCGGATCCGTTTGCGCGCATCGCCTGACCTCTGCGAGGGAGGAAGTGTGACGGTAGCCTTAGAAGAAAAATACGATCAGGTACGGCAACTCATCGCCATGGGCAAGGAGCGCGGCTACCTGCTCTACGATGAGGTGAACGATATTCTGCCGCCCGAGGTGCATTCCTCGGAAGAAATTGACGATCTGCTCTCGACGTTTGAGCGCTACGGGATTGATGTGTACGAAGACCTGGCGAGCGCGAAAGTGGCGCTGGCCGCTGCGGATGCCACGGATTCCGCCGAGCCGGCGAAAGATACCGAAGCCGTCGCATCGGAAGACGGCGAACTGGATCTGACTCCGGGATCGCTGGAGAAGACGAACGATCCGGTACGCATGTACTTGCGCGAGATGGGCACCGTTCCGCTGTTGACGCGCGAAGGCGAAGTAGCTATCGCCAAGCGCATCGAACGCGGACAGCTGCTGGTGCTGAAAACGATCACGCGCGCCCCGTTGATTCTGAAAGAACTTCTGCAGGTGGGCGAAGATCTGCGCAATGGCTCGCGTTCCATCAAGGAAATTGTCCAGTTCGACGACGAAGAACTTACCGAAGAAAAAATCGAAGCCAAGACCAAGCAAACGCTGAAGCAGATTGACAGCGTGGCGAAGCTTTATTTGCTGGCGCTGAAGCAGGCATCCAAACTCGGCAACATGGCGAAATCCAAGAAGCGTCCATATTTGCGGGCGCGCTACGCACTGGCTCGCACGCGTGTAGAGATGTCCAACCGCATGCGCGAGCTGGAGTTCAACCCGCTCGAGAAGAAACGGTTGATCGAAAAAATCCGGCAGACCGTGGAGCGCGTGCATTTCCTGGAGCGCGAAATCGTAAAGCTCGAGCGTCGCGTGGACGCTTCCAAGGCGGACGTGCAGGCCGAAGCGCGCAAGGATTTGCGTTCGCGCAAGCAGGAGCTGGCGGAAATCGAATTGGCCAGCGAAGTAAGCCCGACGGAATTGAAGCGCGGCTTACAGGTGATTCTTCGCGGCGAAGCGGAAGCGGAACAGGCGAAAAAGGAATTAATCGAAGCGAACTTGCGCCTGGTGGTTTCGATTGCGAAGAAATATACCAATCGCGGCTTGCAGTTCCTCGACTTGATTCAGGAAGGCAACATCGGCCTGATGAAAGCCGTGGATAAATTCGAATGGCGCCGCGGCTACAAGTTTTCCACGTACGCGACGTGGTGGATTCGCCAGGCCATCACGCGCGCGATCGCCGACCAGGCTCGCACCATCCGCATTCCGGTGCACATGATCGAGACGATCAACAAATTGGTGCGCACGCAGCGGCAATTGGTACAGGAACTGGGGCGCGAGCCGACTTCGGAAGAAATCGCCAAGCGCATGGATATTCCCGTCGCGAAGGTGCGCAAGATTTTGAAAATCGCGCAGGAGCCGATTTCGCTGGAGACTCCCATCGGCGAGGAAGAGGATTCGCATCTGGGCGATTTCATCGAAGACAAGGCGGTAGTGTCGCCTTCGGACGCGGTGATCAACCTCAGTCTGAAAGAGCAAACCTCTTCCGTATTGAAGACGTTGACGCCGCGCGAAGAGAAAGTCATCAAGATGCGGTTTGGCCTGGATGATGGCAGCGAGCACACGCTGGAAGAAGTGGGCCAGTCATTTGCTGTCACGCGCGAACGTATTCGGCAGATTGAGGCGAAGGCTTTGCGGAAGTTGCGGCATCCTTCGCGCTCGCGCAAGCTGCGTGCGTTCCTGGAAGGCTCCGCGAACGATTACTAGCCGTCGTGTGCTAGGGCAGACGCGCGATCAGCTTTTGTTTTGGAATGTTGTTCCACAGACTGACGCGCGTCAGGATGTCGTTGAGCGTGCCTTTGGCGAGTCCCTTATGATCTGGCACGGTAATGTTGTGTTCACCCACCGCTGTAATTTTTCTCAAACGTACGTGACTTCCTTTCTGGCGGAGAGTTTCGTAGCCCAGCGAATGCAGCAGATGAATGAGGTCGTGCCCGCTAACTTGTGGTAGCCGAGGCATCGGAGAGCTTTAGTTCCGAGACAACGAGGATGTCGATGTCGGGTATTTGCGCGCCATTCTCAAAATGGAGCGCGACTGCTTCTTTGATGTTGCGAAACAGTTCGTCCGCGGTTTCGGCTTGCGTAAAGATGTCTTCGCCCAGACCTCTCGCGCACCAGATGTCGCCGTCCTGATAGACTTCCATTTTCACGAGCATTCTGCACCCTCTTGATAGCTATCGTACTCCGATTGTTATGAATTTGACATATAGCACCTGCCACTGCGGGGCTATTTTTCGGGCACCTGCCGCAGAATCGAGCGGTCTTCAATCAGTACGCATCCTGATTTCTCCATCCGTCGCACGTTTTCCACTGCATCGGCGTCGGCCAGCAAGTTGGCCCGGTATATCTCGTATGCAGCCAGACCGGGAAAATCTATCAGCGCCAGGGCGAAATTCGTGGGTCCGGCGATTTTTGTCGGCATGTAGTAGCCCACGAGTTTTCCGCCGCAGCGTTCGATCGGCTCTGGAAATCGGCGCGCGTAGTCCTCGAAATCGGCCAGCTTGCTGATGTCCAGTGTGTAGCGAATGCACAGAGTTATCATCGCAGTCTCCTCATTGGCATTTTCGCGATTCTCGGTTGGCTTCAACTAGAGAGAAAAATGCGGGCGTGAATCGTCGCAGACACTTAGCGCTCCAGCATTTCCTGCAGGCGGTTCAGCGCTTCGAACCAGTAGGCTTTCATCTTGGCGCATTCTTTCGAGTTTGGGAGCTTCATGTGATCCACTGCCACCTGACTTCTACCGGCACCTTTGGCGTAGAAGTTCACGCTAAGGCGGCTGGCGCCGCCGTTCCATTTTGCGCGCAGGGATTTATTTTTTGTGGCCGTGGTGATTTCGATTTCTGCGCCGGGTAGCCAGCGCTGGCGAAGTTTTTCGTCGGTCCAGGCATCGTAGGGTTTGCTCAAGTGGGACGCTCAGGGTGCGGCTGCCGGAGGCGGCGAATTCGCCGTCGCATTTTTGAAATTTTTCGCGCAAGCCGCGCTCGTGTTCGTAGGGAACGGCGATCATCTGACACCACCATGGGCCGACTTTGTGTTCCTCGTTCAGGTAGGCGGAAATGTCCTGGTGGCGCATTTTCTTGGCGCCGGCTTTGTCCAGGATTTTGAACCACTCCGGCCACGTCTTTCCCGTTCGTTCCTTCACGGCTGCGTCGCTCATGCGTTTTGCTTCGCGTGGTTTTTTCATTTTCCGCGCTCCTTTGCTCAGTTCTGCTGCTGCGCGGTAGACCAATTCACCGCCGAGCCGTATTCGTAGACGAGCTGCGCGCCGCGATCGGCGCCGATGGTGAGGAGCACTCCGAGGACCACCAGGCCCAGCAGGAGCACCTTGCGCAACTGCGGCGTGAAATTCTTGCGCATGAAAAATGCGAAGCTGCACAATGCGATCGCCAGACTGGTGGCGGTGAGCATCAGCGTCTCATGAATTCCCACGGCACGCTGCGCAGCGCCGGGTGCCACGGAATTTTGCGCTTCGAGGCCGGTGATCACGGTGACGATTGCCGCGAAGGTGCCGAGATAAAGCATGCGCGAAGCCATGCGCTGCACTTCGTCGCTGGAGCGCCAGATTGCGAAAATTTCGAACAGCAGCGCTGCCAGCCACAGCACGATGGGAAAGTGCACGAACATCGGATGATAGTTCAGCGCTGCTTTTAAACCGGGAAGCATGGGTGCGTCCCTCCTTGCGTGGATCACGCCTATGAGTAGCGCATTATGTGACAAACGTCTGCCGGGGTAAATCGAAGTATAATGCGCGCGCTCAGGCCGCCGATTTGCGAAACGCGAATCCGTGCAGAGAGGAACAATTCTGATGCGAGCCCTACGGGTTGGACTGCTTGTGCTGGTCGCGCTGATCCTGGGAACGCTCCTGATCGTCGTCGCGATCGGAGCGTGCCTGCCGACGCAGCACATCTCCAGTCGCGCAGCCCGGTTCCATCAGTCGCCGGACGCAATGTGGGCGGTGATCACTGATTACGCGAAATTTCCGGCGTGGCGCAAAGATGTGACCCGAGTGCAGCTGCTGCCGCCAGTGAACGGCAAGCCGGCGTGGCGCGAATTTGGTCGCCACGGGGGCGGCATTCCGTACCAAGTGATGGTGATGGTGCCGCCCAGAGCTTTGGTGGTGCGCATCACCGATCCAAAGCTGCCTTTTGGCGGGACCTGGACCTATGAAACTTCGACTTTGGCAGATGGCAGCTCGCTGCTGCGCATCACCGAGGCGGGCGAGATCTACAATCCGATATACCGTTTCGCTGCGCGCTACGTGCTGGGGTATTCCAGGACGGAGGAGCAATACCTTCAGGCGCTGGGCGCAAAATTCGGCGAGAGCGTGACGATCGAAAAATGAGCCCGGGGCGAAAAGTAACCATGCCGCGAAAAAATCCGGCGAAAACGCGCGCGCCCGAGCGTGATTATTCGCATCGCCTGCTGATTGACAAGCTAGGAGTGACGCGAGGGCAGAAGATCGCGGTGCTGGGCGTGGAGAGCGCGGAATACCTGACGGAGCTGGCGGCGCGCGTTCCGGAATATTCGCGCGGGAGACGGATTAGCGGCGCCGACCTGATTTTCTTTTCGGCGGAGGCGATCGCGGACCTGGCGAATTTGAATTCGCTGGCGCGCTCGATTCAGAAACGCGGTGCGATCTGGGTTGTGTATCCTAAAGGGCAGAAACATATTCGCGAGATTGACGTGATCACCGCTGGGAAAGCCGCAGGACTGACCGACAACAAGGTGTGCAGTTTCTCCGCAACGCAGACGGCTTTGCGTTTTTGCATTCCTGTCGCGAAGCGCTGAGTTTTCGATCTTCGGCTGGAAGCGTTCCGATCAGGTAACGACTTCGTGGTAGGTCGCGCAGGCTGGAATTTGGCGCTTTGGATTATCGCGATCGTAGAAAACGGCGACGCGCATGCCTTCGAAAAGCTGTTCTGTGTAGTCAAAGCCGCTACCATTGCGGGTTTCGCCTTGAAAGTCCTTGAATTCGTATTGGACGGACGATGCGCCCTTATCGCCTTTCCACTGCCTCACTACCGTCGCTAGTGCAACTTCGCCATTCTCCAGCAAATCACATTCGCGCACTTGCGAGCGCCACATCGCATAAGGAAGGATTAGCAGAAGCGCGACGATGCCGGCGATGACCCAATCCCCGCGCGTGAAGGCGGCGAAGGAAAGCTTGTGCATCCATATTGTGTAGAGATGCAGGCCGAAGATTGCGGCAAAACCCATCACCCCGACGAATGCCACCGACAAACTGAAGCGTCCGCGCGTGGACATGCGAATTTCGCGCGGGCGGGAAGTGCGGAGGAGCGCCTGTTGTTGCGCGCTCGGTTCGATGGCCGCGGCGCTGGAATTTGCGGCGACAGCGGTTGACGGAGCGAAAGAATTATAGGGAACGGCGGCGGCGCGCATTGCTGGGGCGGGAAGCGCCTGCAACCTCGTGAGGCTGCGCCGCGAGACGACGTAGTTGAGGAGAATGGCGATAGCGGGGAAGACGGTGAAGATTGCGATTTGATATGGGTTGCGGAAATGCCAGAAACGAATCATGAAAAATGCGAAGCCGCCCATCAGGAAGATGCCGACGGGCAGAAAAAACAGGGTGCCGCGGACATCGGCGAGAGCCGCGTCGCGATTCCAGCCGCAATTGGGGCAATAGGGCTTATTGCCGCCGATTCGCGTGGCGCCATGGCAGACAGGACAGGGCGGTGCAACCATATAAAATGGTAGCGTAATTTTTCGCCGCTGCAAGCGCGTACGGCTATCATGTTTCCATGGCGACAAGCCTCGAGGTGCGCGGACTGACGGTGGAGCTGCCGACGCCGGGCGGGTGGGTGCGCCCGGTGAACGATGTGTCGTTCACGCTGGGCGAAGGCGAGACGCTGGGGATTGTTGGGGAGTCGGGGTCGGGCAAGACGATGCTTTCTCTGGCGTTGATGGGACTCGAGCCGCATGGAGCGCGGCATACCGGCGAGGCGTGGTTGAATTTGCGCGCCAGTGACAATGGAAACGGCAGCAGCGGAAAGAATGGCGGCGTGCCGAACGGAAAGCGTGAAAATTTGCTGGCGATTTCACAGAACGAAATGCGCGCGTTGCGCGGGCGCGAAATCGCGATGATCTTTCAGGAGCCGATGACGGCGCTGAATCCCGTGCTGCGCATCGGCGCACAGATCGAAGAAGCCATCCGGGTGCATGAGCCGCGGGCGGGAGAAAACGAAATCCATCGCCGCGCGCTGGACGCTCTAGAGCGGGCGGCGTTGCCTGAACCGGAGCGGCGCTCGCAGCAATATCCGCACCAGCTTTCGGGCGGACTGCGCCAGCGCGTGATGATCGCCATGGCGCTGGCGGCAGGGCCGGGCGTGCTGATCGCGGACGAGCCGACGACGGCGCTCGACGTCACCGTGCAGAAGCAAATTCTGGAGTTGCTCGCGAAATTGCGGCGCGAATTGCGGCTTTCGATGCTTTTCATCACGCACGATCTGGGAGTAGTAGCGCAGGTTGCGGGGCGCATCGCGGTGATGTACGCGGGACGCATCGTGGAAGAGGGCCCGGTGGAGGAAGTGCTGCGCGCGCCGCGGCATCCTTATACGGAAGGCCTGTTGCGCGCGGCACCGCGGCTGGCGCGCGAAAAGCTGGTCCCGATTCCAGGGACTGTTCCATCGCTCCACGCGCTGCCGCCCGGCTGCGCGTTCGCGCCGCGCTGTCCTCATCGCGTCGCGGAGTGCGATGCCGCGGTTCCGAAATTGCGCGCGGTAAACAGAAATCACGAGGCGAGGTGTATTCTCGTGCCATGAGCGCGACGAACGAACCGCCGGATGGGCCGCCGAAGCACGAACGCGTGAGCGACCACGAATTGAAAGCGCTGGTGCGCGAACGGTTCACCAAGACCGCCGAAGTTTTTGGTGACTACGCCGTCGCGGACCGCGTTGCCGAAGCCGAATCGCTGGCGCGTTTGGTTTCGGCTGGCCCCGAAGATGTGGCCGTGGATCTCGCCTGCGGACCTGGAACGCTTGCGTTGCGATTCGCGAAGCATGTGCGTTGGATGTGCGCTTACGATCTGACGCCGGCGATATTGCAGCGCGCGCGGCAGACCGCCGCACAACACGGCGTGCTGGACAAGCTTGGTTTTACGATTGGCGACGCGCAGATGTTGCCGTTTGCGGACGGCTCGCTGGATCTCGCGGTCACCAGTTACAGCCTGCATCACATTTCCGATCCGGCGCGGGTTATCCGCGAAATGGCGCGAGTGGTGAAGCGCGGCGGGCGCGTCGGATTGATTGACATTCTCGTGCCGGAAGATCCGAAAATTCGCGAGCTGAATCACCGCATCGAATGGATTCGCGATCATTCGCATTGCCGTTCGCTGACGCTCGCAGAATTCCGGGCGATGATGGATGCCGCAGGCCTGCGGATTACCGCGACGGAAACCAGAGAACATCCGCGCACGTTCGAACACTGGATGCACGTGGCGGGCTGGAAGGCGAGCGATCCGGAATATATTGAGGCGCACCGGCTGATGGTTTCTTCGATTGAAAATGACGGCGCGAATTTTCACCCGCGGATGGAGCCGGCAGACGTCTGCCAGCCGGGAGCGCAGCCCTGCCTGTACATGGCCAACACCGGAATCCAAATCGCGGCCGAGAAATTGTAGGAATGGCGGGCGAAATTCTTCTTGAGGCGCGCGAGCTGCGCAAATCGTATTCCGTTTCCAGCAGCGCGTTCAGGCAATCGGCGCGCAGTGCGATGGCGGTGGATGGCGTGAGCTTCGCGCTGGAGCGCGGCGAAACGCTGGGCATCGTCGGCGAATCGGGATGCGGCAAGACGACGCTGGCGCGCATGTTGATGCGGCTGATCGAGCCCGACTCCGGTGAAATTATTTTTCGTGGCGAGGATTGGCTGGGCGCGCGTGGCACGAAGCTGCGTTCATTGCGGCGGCGGATGCAGATGGTGTTTCAGGATCCCATCGCTTCCCTGAATCCGCGCATGCGCGTGGGCAGCATTGTGGGTGAGCCGTTGGCCATTCACGAGCCGCAGCTTTCGGGGGATGAGCGCGGAGCGCAGACAGCGGAAATACTCGAGGCCGTCGGGCTGAGCCGCGACGCGGTGACGCGCTACCCGCACGAATTTTCCGGCGGCCAGCGGCAACGCATCGGGATCGCGCGCGCGCTGATTTTGCGCCCGGAGCTGGTGATCGCGGACGAGCCGGTATCGGCGCTCGATGTTTCCGTCGGCGCGCAGATTCTGGAATTGCTGGCGCGGCTGCAGCGCGAATTCTCGCTTACCTTGATGCTGATCTCGCATAGTTTGCCGGTGGTGGCGCAGCTGGCGTCGCGCGTGGCGGTGATGCAGACGGGGCGCATCGTGGAAATCGGCTCCGCGGCACAAGTGTTGCAGGCGCCGCAGCACCCCTACACGCAAGCACTCCTCGCGGCTGTGCCGGAAATACCTGCTTCCTGATTTTGCGCGCGGTCGCTCGTGTTGGCGCTGCGGGCGCGCTGCTTTTGATGACAATCTTCTGTGGGATGTGTTAAACAGTGGCTCCAGACTGAAACATTCGCTTTCGCCGGACGTAGTGAGAAGCAGGGCCGGTGCCGCCCATCATTTCGATTTAGCCAGGAGGAAACCAATATGGCCAGCGCAGAAACTCCCTCCCCCACAACCACAGGTTCCGACAGTTCTTTCGGCCGAGTTTTCGGCGTGCTGTTCAGCCCGAAACCGACGTTTGAATCGATCGTGCGGCGGCCCACGTGGATTTTGCCGCTCATTTTGATTGTGGTGGTTTCCGTCGTCATGATTTTTGTTTTCGGGCAGCGCGTAGGCTGGCGCGACTACATGATCCGCCAGGACCAGCAAAGCTCGCGCGCGCAAAAGCAGATGGAGTCCATGACGGCGGCGGAGCGCGAGAAAATGATCAACACCCAGACCAAAATTGCGCCGATTGTTACGTACATCGCGGTGGTGGTGTTGCCGTTCATCGCCGCGGTAGTGGTGGCGGCAGTGCTGATGCTCGCGTTCAACCTGATACACGGGACGAAAATGAAATTCGTGCCTTCGCTGGCGATTGTGTCGTATTCGTGGGTGCCGGGACTCATCGGCGCGCTGCTGGGAATTTTTATCCTCTTCATCAAAGACCCGTCCACGGTGGATCTGGAGCATCTGGTGGCGTCCAACGTAGGAGCGTTTCTTTCCGACGATTCTCCGAAGTGGCTGCTGACGCTGCTGACGATGTTTGATTTATTTGCGTTCTGGAACATGATCCTGATGGCGATCGGGTTCAGCGCCGCGGATCCCAAAAAGATTTCGTTCGGCAAGGCGCTGGGAACAATCGTGGGTGTGTGGCTGATTTACGTAGTGATCAAGGTGGGGCTGACCGCGGCTTTCTCCTGATACACTCGTTCGGATGGAGACGCAGCACGAAGGATTCAAGTTCGAGGTGCTGGCGACGGATCCCACCGGCGCGCGCCTCGGCAGGCTAACCACGCCGCACGGAGTGATTGATACGCCGGCGTTCATGCCGGTGGGCACGGCTGCGACGGTGAAGGGCCAGACGCAGCAGGATCTGGAAAACCTCGGCGTTCAAATCCTGCTTTCCAATACCTACCATCTCTATTTGCGTCCCGGCCATGAATTAATCCGCCAGATGGGCGGGCTGCACAAATTCATGGCGTGGCCGCGGGCGATTCTCACCGATTCCGGCGGCTTCCAGGTTTTCAGCCTGAGCGAATTGCGCAAGGTGACGGACGAAGGCGTGACGTTTCGTTCACATCTGGACGGCTCCGAACATTTTCTTTCGCCGGAAAAAGCGCTGGAAATTGAAATCGCGCTGGGCGCGGATATCGTGATGGTGCTCGACGAATGCATCGAAGCGCCCGCGACCGAAGAGCGCGCCCGCGATGCAGCGAAGCGCACGCTGGATTGGGCGCGGCGCTCGCGCGATTATTTCGCGCAGCATGGGGACGCGGCGCGGCAGATGCTTTTCGGCATCGTGCAGGGCGGGACGCATGCGGCGCTGCGTCGCGAGAGCGCAGACGCGTTAGTTGAGTTGAATTTTCCTGGCTACGCGATCGGAGGTTTGGCGGTTGGCGAGCCGCACGCGATCACATGCGAAATGGCGGGCATCGCCGCGTCGCGACTGCCCTCGGGTCGACCGCGTTATCTGATGGGCGTCGGGAAGCCGGAGCAAATTCCCGATTATGTGGCGCTGGGCGTGGACATGATGGATTGCGTGCTGCCCACGCGCAGCGCGCGCCACGGCTGCCTGTACACTTCGCAGGGGCGCATGCTGATCAAGAACGCGAAATACGCGAATGACCCGCGCCCGATTGACGAATCGTGCGAGTGCGCGGTGTGCCGGCGGTACTCGCGCGCTTATCTACGGCACTTAGCAACGAGCGGAGAATTCCTCGCGATCATCTTGAACACCCACCACAACATCCACTTTTACCTTGACATAATGCGCAAAATTCGCGAGGCTATCCGTTTTGGGAAGCTCGAAAAGTTCCGCTCTGACCTTCAGGCTCGTCTGAAATAAGACAAACCCAAGCAGGTGTTGGGCGCGGTCATGGGGCGGAGCAGCGTCTTCGGCGAACGAGTTCCCGGCTTGCCGTCCCCGGCAAGTTTGTCCGTCCTGGCGGATTTGCCCTGCTGAGCCGAATGGCGGCGCGCGAGGGTTTGCCCTCGGTAGCCGGATTGCCGGCGAAGAAGGGAAAGGCGTAATGATCGTGACAATTTCTATCTTGGCTCCAGCGAACCTGGCTCTAGGCCTGTTGGCGCAGTCTCAGCCGGGCGGCGTAGCGCTGTTCCTGCCGCTGATCTTGATCATGGTGATTTTTTATTTTTTGATGATCCTGCCGGCGCAGCGCCGCCAGAAAAAAGTAACGGAAATGCTGACGAACCTGAAGAACGGCGATAAAGTGATCACCAACGGCGGAATCTATGGCACGATTGTCGGCCTCGAAGGCGACACAGTGCAGCTGCGCGTTGCCGAGCAAGTGAAGATGAAAGTAGCCCGCAACGCGATTGCGGGACTCCAGGCAGAACCACCGAAGGAGAGTTAGGCAGCCCGCATGAATTCCCAGCTCAGATGGAAGTTTATTCTTATCCTCATCGTCATTTTGATTTGCTTGTATGGTCTATTGGGATTGCCCACGTTTCCCACGTCGCTGGCGCAAGTGAAGGCCAACCTCGCGGACCGCATCAAGCTAGGCCTGGATTTGAAGGGCGGCAGCCACCTCGTCCTGCAAGTGCAGGTGGATGAAGCCATCGGCCAGCGCTGCGACCAGGCGGTGGATCAGCTCACCAAGCAAGTTCGCGAGAAAAAGATCATCGTGGGCGATATCCGCCGGGTGGACGACACCCACATTGAAGTGGATAACGTTGATACGAACACCTCCGGCGCGTTCCGCGATCTGATCTCGACGCAATTTACCGACTGGGCCATGACGCCGGCCGCCGGCGTGGTGAACGGCTACCTGCTGACGATGCGGCCTACTGTGATCGCTGATCTGCGGCACGAGACCATGGAACAGGCTCTGGAGACGATTACGCGGCGCATCAACGCGCTGGGATTGACTGAGCCGACCATCGCGTTCACCGGGCGCGGCGATAACGAAATTCTGGTGCAGTTGCCGGGCGAAGGCGACCCCAGCCGCGCCAAGGCCGTGATTCAAGCGGGCGGGCAACTCACCTTGAACCGCGTGGCCGACGATCAAACGTATCCTTCGGAAGTTGCGGCGCTGGCCGCCAAGGGTGGCGTGCTGCCTCCAGGAACCGTCATTGTTCCCGGCAGATCGGAAGCGCAGAGCGGTTTTCCCGCGCAGACGGTTTATTACATCCTGGATCGGGCGCCGATCGTCACCGGGCAGGATTTGCGCGGCGCCAGTCCGGCTCCGAACGGAAGCAATCCGGGACAATTTGAGGTTCGCTTCCAGCTTTCCACTTCGGCGGCCACGCGCTTTGGTCCGTTCACGGAAGCGCAATCGCAACTTTCGCCGAAGGGCCGCATGGCCATCGTGCTGGATCATCAGGTTTACAGCGCTCCGGTGGTTAACAGCCGCATCGACGATTCCGGGGTGATCGAAGGAAATTTCAGCGAAGAGTCAGCGCAGGATCTGGCGCTGGTTCTGCGCGCCGGCGCGCTACCCGCTTCGATCAAGTATCTGGGGGAAAGCACGGTAGGTCCTTCGCTGGGAGCTGATTCGATCCGCGCGGGCGTGCGAGCGTCCATCGGCAGCCTGATCGTGGTGATGATCTTTTTGGTGATCTATTATCGGATGAGTGGTGTCAATGCAGTTGTGGCCCTGATTCTGAATCTAGTGATCCTGATCGCCTTCATGGCAATCGCCGGCGCGGTGCTTACGTTGCCGGGCATAGCCGGCGTGGTGCTGACGATCGGCATGGGCGTTGATTCCAACGTGCTGGTATTCGAACGCATACGCGAGGAATTGCGCAACGGCAAGGCTCCGGCGACGGCGGTGGACTCGGGATTCCACAACGCGTTCCGGACGATCATCGACACGCACGTGACGACGCTGGTTTCCGCCGCTTTCCTTTTGCTCTTTGGCACCGGGCCGGTACAAGGGTTTGCGATTACGCTGATTATCGGCTTGCTGGCCAACGTGTTTACTTCGATTTTTGTTTCCCGCGCGATTTTCGACTGGCATTTGTCGCGCAAGGATCGTCAGGCGGAACTTAGTATTTAATGGGAGTTTTTGTGGCACAGGCAATCTTGCCGGTGCGGTTGTTTTGGGGCGGCAGCCGATAGGAATAGTCGTAGGGCGAGCGATTCAAGGGCGCGATGCTCGTTGCAGGGATGGGACTTACGTCTGCCGCATCATGACGAAATTAGCGGCACCGGCAGCAGGGAACTAACCTGGGCGACCCGGTGTCAAACAAAGGTGGATAGGTATCGGAATGGAATTATTCAAGGGCGTTAACGTTGACTGGATGGGGAAGGCGAAGTACTTCGTCGCCCTATCGTTGATCTTGCTGGTGGTGGGCTGGGCTTCGATACTGAAGCATGGCGGCCTGCGCTACGGCATCGATTTCCGCGGTGGCACGCTGGTGTATGTGCGGTTCGCGGGCCCCGCCCCAATCGATCAGATTCGCAAGGGTCTTTCGGCGGCCGGGCTGAACGACAGCACGATCCAGTCGATCGGCGACAGCGTGCTGGGCAGCGGTTCACAGCACGACGTGGTGATTGGCCTGGAGCTAAAGAGTCAGAACAATGACGCATCGCTGGATGCCGGACGGGAAGCGATCGTGAATGTGCTGCACAAGACGTTTGGAACCGCGGATGCCGGCGGCAAGCTGGATTTCAATTCCGTTGGCAAGACTGCGCTGGCAGCGCTGCTGACTGAAAAGGATCCGCTGGCGCTCGGCGCGGCTGCCGGCGATCGTTACAATCAGCTGGCGCAGCGCCTGCTGGCCGCGCGCGATGCCGATCATCGCGGGATCGTCAGCAACTTTGACGAGCTGAAAAGTGTGGACGGCGTGACGCCGGCGGTGCTGAGCACTTTGAACAACGGATTCGTGCTCGGGAATTTTGCCGTTTACGACGCGGAAGTCGTTGGCCCGAAAGTCGGCGCGGATCTGCGACTGCAGGCCATACGAGCGACTTTGTATGCGCTCGTGGGCATGTTGATATATATTGCCTTCAGGTTCGAGTGGGTTTATGGAGCTGCGGCGGTGATTGCCGTGTTCCACGACGTGCTCATTACCCTGGGTTTCTTCTCGCTCTTTCATTTTGAAATTTCGCTGACGGTGATCGCGGCATTGCTGACGCTGGTGGGCTACTCGATGAACGATACGATTGTGATCTTCGATCGTGTGCGCGAGGACCAGCGCTTGATGCGCCGCGAAGCGTTTGCGGACGTGGTGAATAAGGCGATTAATCAGACCCTTTCAAGAACGATACTGACTAGTGGATTAACGTTCCTAACCGTCCTGGTACTTTTCCTCATGGGCGGCCAGGTCCTTCGTGCTTTCTCTTTTGCCATGGTGGTAGGAGTTGTGGTAGGAACATACTCCAGCTTCGGTATTGCAGCACCCATAGTCGTACTTTGGAACAAGTATCGCGGTCAGGGAACTGCCGTTCGCGCCGGATCCGCAGCCGATAAGCGCGTGGTGGCAGCTGCTAGGAGGTAGGTGCCATGTTTGACGATCTAGTTGTCTCCAGTGCCAATCCGAAGAGGACGAACAACTCCTGGACGGTGGCTCTTTCGGCCATCATTCAGGCTTGTTTGCTGGGCATCTTGATTTTGATTCCGCTGATCTACACGGAAGCCCTGCCCAAGCAGTTGCTGACCACCTTCCTGGTTCCTCCCCCGCCGCCACCTCCTCCGCCACCGCCCGCTGCGGCCGTGCAGAGGATCGTGAAGCCCATCGTGCGCCTGATTCACAATGGCCAGATGATGGCGCCGACGGTGATCCCGAAGAAAGTGCAAATGATTAAGGAAGAGGAAATGCCGCCCGATGTCGGCGCGGTTGGCGTGGTCGGCGGCGTGCCCGGCGGAGTTCCAGGCGGGCAGGCTGGCGGCGTGCTGGGCGGCATCATCGGTGGCTCGGGCGGCGGCATGCCTCCCCCGCCGAAGGCTGCTCCCTCGCGCATCCGTGTGGGCGGCAACGTAGCGGCGGCGAAGCTGGTTCGCCAGGTCACCCCGTTGTACCCGCCGATTGCCAAGACCGCGCACATTTCCGGCACGATTATTCTGCATGCCGTGATCGCCAAGGATGGCACGATTCAGGAATTGACGTACGTTTCCGGTCCGCCGTTGCTGATGAAGAACGCGATGGACGCCGTGCGTCAATGGCGCTACAGCCCCACGTTGCTCAACGGTGATCCGGTAGAAGTGGACACTACAATTTCGGTCGTCTTTACTTTGGGCGGTTAAGCAGGGCTTGCTTCAAGCCCTTCGCGGGGCTGGGGCTGAGGGAAATAAAATCCGACCGGCAGAATCTTGCTGCCTAGGTCGTTTCACAGGAACGGAGGAACAAATAATGCTTTCGAATTTACTTTTTGCCGGCGTGGTGATGTTTCAGCAGCCAACGGGTGAAGTCGGTTGGGACCTGGTCAGCATGTGGCACAACATGGGCATCCCTGCCAAAACCGTCGTTGCCATTCTATTCATTATGTCCGCTTGGTCGATCGGCATCATGATTGACCGCGCGTTGATGTACAGCGCCGCGCGCAAACAGTCGCGGATTTTCGTGCAGCAGGTGGCGGGCGCGCTGAAAGACAACAAGCTCGACGAAGCGATCTCCATCGCTGAGCGCAACAAGAAGAGCCACATCGCCAAGGTGGTGGCCACGGGCTTGTCTGAATTTCAGGCAGCTTCGGCGCAGGTGGGCGATGAAGAAGTGATCGAAGCGGCCAACCGCGGTCTGGAACGATCGGTCGCGATCGTGCACGCCGAAATGAAGCGCGGTCTCTCCGGTCTCGCAACCATCGGCTCCACGGCTCCGTTCGTCGGACTGTTCGGCACGGTGATGGGCATCATCAACGCGTTCAAAGGCATTTCCGCTTCCAAGGCTACCGGTCTATCGGCGGTCGCCGGCGGTATTGCTGAAGCGTTGGTCACCACCGCGCTGGGCTTGGTCGTCGCCGTTCCGGCCGTGTGGGCGTTCAATTATTTCACCAACAAAGTGGAAGCCTTCGACGTCGAGATGGACAACTCCTCCATGGAGCTGATCAACTATTTCATCACTCGTCGCGGCGGGAAGAAGTAAGCCATGGCCTACAAGCCCAAAGCACCGCCGGTGATGGCCGCGCCAAACGTGATTCCGATGGCGGATATCATGCTGGTGTTGCTAATCATCTTCATGGTGGTCACGCCCATGTTGCAGAAGGGCGTTTCGGTGGATATGGCCAAGGTGAATAACGCCCGGGACCTGCAGGACGCCGACAAGGACGACGCCATCATTCTGGCGGTCACTCGTGACGGCAAGATGTACCTCGGCAGCACCCAGGTGAGCCTGGACGACATCACCACCCGGGTGAAGGACCTGATCGCCAACCGCCTCGACAAGACCGTATTCGTTCGCTCCGATTCGCGAGCGCATTACGGCGATGTGGTTAAGGCTGTGGACGAGGTCCGCTCCGCGGGCGTGGATCATCTCGGCTTGCTCACGGAAAAAATAAAAGCCAAGGGTGGCGCGGCTCCTCCAGCACCTCCGCCGGGCAATTAGGATCAGGCGCGAGGTTCAGCTCGTTAGAATATAAGGAGTTTTCCCATGGGAATGGCAGTAGGTGGCAGTAAAGGTTCGATGTCCGAACCAAACATCGTGCCTCTGATTGACGTGCTGTTGGTGCTGATTATTATTTTCATGGTGATCACGCCCACCGTTCCACAGGGTCTCGATGCGCTGGTTCCGCAACCCACGCCTCCGAACCAGAAGCAGGACGACGCTTTGCTTTCGAAGACGATCGTGGTGCAGGTCACCGCGAATGGAAAAGTGATGATCAACCAGGACGAGATGACTTGGGACACTCTTGGTCCGCGCCTGGAAGACATCTTCAAACAGCGCGCCGAAAAAGTGGCGTTCGTGAAGGGCGATGACTCCGTGGAATTCGCCCAGGTGGCCCGCGCGATTGATATCATGCGCGGCGCGGGAATTGACAACGTCGGCCTGATTACCGCGAAGATCGAGGCGGGGCAGTAGTTCATCGACCGCGATTCGCAACGGGCGAAAGCCTCTTGGAATCGCGGTTTCTCTCGAATTCGGCGCAGCCTTTATCAAGGAGAGCAAGGGATGCAGCGGAAGCCTCACACATTTTTTCTACTCGCCGTGGTAGTGGCCTCACTCGCCGCAGGCGCGGGTTGCGACAAATTGCGGGCACGCGACAAGCTCAACAAGGGCGTGCAAGCGTACAAGGCCGGGCAAACCGATCTGGCCATTGAAGATTTCAAAACCGCCAAGGATCTGGATCCTAACCTGACCAACGCGCGTATTTACCTCGCCACTGCTTACTCCGCCCAGTACATTCCGGGCGCGCCGTCCCCCGAAAATATTCGCAATGGCCAGCAGGCGGCCCAGGAATTTAAAGACATCCTGGCGACCGACCCCAATAATCTTTCCGCGATTGATGGCTTGGGCTCGATCCTCTACAACATGGCAGGCGGTCCGCCATTCGATCCCAAGATGATGGAAGAATCGAAGAGCTATCACGAGAAGCACATCCAATTGAAGCCGGACGATCCGGAGCCGTACTACTGGGTGGGCGTGATTGACTGGTCGCTGGCCTTCCGCGGCAACCGCGACATGCGCGAGGATTACAACAAAACTGCCAAGAAATCCATCCGGGATACCGATCCGGCTCCTCCCGCGCTCGCCACCGCTTTCCAGCAGAAATATGGCGCGACTGTGGATGAAGGGATCGCCAGCTTGCAGAAAGCCATTCAGCTCCGCACCGATTACGACGACGCCATGGCTTACCTGAACCTACTCTATCGCCAAAAGGCAGACATGGAGACCACTCCTGCCGCTCGCGACGCCGATATCAATCAGGCGGAGGCGTTGGTGGATAAGGTGAAGGCTATCAAGCAGAAGAAAATGGAATCGCCGCAGCCGGCATCCTGAGCACGGCAAATCGCTGAAGTTACATAATCTCCAGCCGGCGGGTTTTCAACCCGCCGGTTTTTGTTTTTTGGCCTTGATATTCTTGCGGCGTACTTCAGTGGGCCATTGTTTGCGTCGCAATCAACGATGGCGGTCTGAAGTCAGACGCCACAGAGGCTGCGCTCACCGCGGCGGGAGAGAACATCGCCAATGAAAATGATTCGCGGCATCGTCACGACGCTTCTCTGTCTTCTCTTCCTGGCGCTCTTCGTTTCAAATTCTCGCGCGACGCGCCCCGCAGATTTGTCCCACGCCGAAGATGCCGGCGACCCTTGGTCCTCGACGCAAACGGTTCAACCGGCTGATCTCGCCAAGGAAATCTCCGCGCCGGCTCACCCGAACGAGCCTGTCGTCGTCTGCGTGGGGTTCCGTCCGCTTTATCAGGGCGCGCACATTCCTCACTCCCTGTTTCACGGCGCTACTTCCACCGACCAGGGGATTGCCGAACTGAAGACTTGGGCGAAAACCATTCCCAAATCGGCGAATGTGGTTTTGTACTGCGGCTGCTGCCCGCTGGCCCATTGCCCGAATCTCCGACCCGCATTTACGGCGATGCGGGATCTGGGTTTCGCGAACCTGCGCGTGCTGATTCTTCCGAACGACT
The DNA here is from genome assembly GCA_963748395.1 of uncultured Acidobacteriota bacterium. GTDB lineage: Bacteria > Acidobacteriota > Terriglobia > Acidiferrales > UBA7541 > Palsa-295. The sequence continues at coordinate 733,993 of CAVVIP010000005.1, forward strand.
TCAACACAGATTGGATCGAGAAAGGCTATCCCGTCGAAAAGGGGAAGTAACGGGAGCACCTGCGGCCTCGCCACGCTCCCCAACGCTGAATCACGATTTGTTGTCCGGCATTTTTTGCGGTTGCAGCGCCATTCCCAGCAGCCCGGCGATCAGCACGGCGGGATAGAGTTGGCCGATCAGCCCCTCGCATACCGCCAGCGTGCGCGCAATCGGATGGACGGGAACGATATCGCCGTAGCCCATCGTGGTCAGCGTGGTAAAACTGAAATAGACGTAGCGCGCCATGGGCGACACCATTTCCTGAGTCGTAGCCGTCGGATGGATCGAACCGGGAATCACGATGTCGGCCAGAGCGTAGGCGTATGACCACATCAGGCCGATCAAAAGGTAGGCCGCAATAGCTCCGAGCACCCGATGCAAAGTGATCGCGCCGGGACTGAACACTTGAATGAGAGTGATCACGGTAAACGCCAGCAGGCAAGAGAACAACAGAACGGGCTCCAGCACGGGATGGGTGAAATTAGGAACGTAAGCCCCGGTCCAGTGCACCACCAAGCCCGCGATCGTAAGTAAAACCACCAGCACCGTGAGAGTACGGCTGCGCTTGGTGGCCACCGCGCCCGAGAGCAGCAGAATCGTTAGCACTAGATCCACGATGACTTTACCGAGCCATCCCAGCCCCGCCAGCGGGAACACCACAAAGATGATCAGGATCAGCACGGCCAGGAAAAAAGTCAGGCTCTGGTCCAGCAGGCGGATGCGCGCGAAGATTCCACCCGTCTGAGGCGGCGCATCAATTTTAAATTCTGGTGGGTTCAATTTTCCGGCTCCGGAGATTCCGGCAGTCACGGTACTTCCGCGGCGGCTGGGTGTCAATGTTGTGGCGTTTGACATCGTTCACCGCTCCCACTACGCTTTCGTCGAATGCCGATGGAGCTTGTCGGGCGAGCAGCGACGCGAAGCTTTTACAGTGGTGGCCCTCGCGCTTAGGAGGCACATGAGAGATTTCGTGGGCGTGGCGTTTTTCATAGTCTTTCTTCCGCTGGCGATGATGGTATTTGCTTCGCGGCCCGGCGCGCAGGACCGCACGCAAGGGCGCTCCATGGTTATTTCGCGCCGGGGAGTTGTGTCTGCGGAGAGCCCATTGGCGGCGCAGGCAGGAGCGACCGTGCTGGCCCACGGGGGCAACGCAATTGACGCGGCTGTCGCGACCAATGCGGTGATGGGCGTGGTTGAGCCCATGATGAATGGAATCGGCGGCGACCTTTTTGCGATCGTTTATGACGCGAAGTCCGGGAAGCTTTACGGACTGAATGCCAGTGGCTGGGCACCCGCGGGACTCTCCATCGAATTTCTCAAATCCAAGGGCATCGCGAAAATGCCGCAAGAAGGCATTCAGTCGGTCACTGTTCCAGGCGCCGTGGATGGCTGGTCAAAACTGCTCACGCGTTTCGGCACCAAGAAATTCTCGGAAGTTCTGGCCCCCGCGATCTATTACGCTCGCGAAGGTTTTCCTGTGCCTGAATGGGATGCCGCGTATTGGGCGGAGGCGGTGGATTTTCTGAAGCAGGACAAGAATGCCGCGGCAACGTACTTGCCCGATGGCCGCTCGCCGGGTGTGGGCGAGATTTTCCGCAATCCTGATCTCGCGCGTTCGCTTGAGGCAATCGCTTCCGGCGGCAGGGACGCCTATTACAAGGGTGCAAGCGCGCAGAGCATAGTGGCGCTATCCAACAAGCTGGGCGGCGCGATGACGGCGGAGGACTTGGCCGATTATTCCAGCGAATGGGTCGAGCCGATTTCGACCACGTATCACGGGTGGACCGTCTATGAGATTCCCCCGAACGGCCAGGGAATTGCCGCGCTCGAAATGCTCAACATCATGGAACGGTTTTCTCTCGCGCAATTCGGGCATAACTCCACCGACGCGCTGCACGCCATGATCGAAGCGAAGAAACTAGCTTACGCGGATATGTATCGTTACGTTGCGGATCCAAAATTCAGCCAGGTTCCCGTGCAGGGCATGCTTTCCAAAGAATATGCCGCGCAGCGCGCGAGGCTGATTGATATGGCGAAGGCGAATTGCCGTGTGCTGCCCGGCGAGCCGCAGCTCGCGACGGGCGGTGACACGACTTACCTGACCGTCACCGACAGCGACGGCAACATGGTGTCCCTGATTCAGAGCAATTATTCCGAGTTCGGGTCAGGCCTGGTGGCGAACGGCACCGGTTTCGCCCTGCAAAATCGCGGAGGCCTTTTCAGCCTCGACCCCGATTCCCCCAATAAGCTCGCCGGTCACAAGCGGCCTTTGCATACGATCATTCCGGGTTTCATGAGCAACAGCGAGGAACGGATTGCGTTCGGAATCATGGGCGGCTTCAATCAGGCGCAAGCGCACGCGCAATTCGTTTCCAACGTCGTGGATTTCGGAATGAATATTCAAGAAGCTTTGGAGGCCGCGCGCTTCAGGAAGGTAACATTTGCAGGCTGCGACGTGGATCTGGAGGATCGCATTCCGCTCGCGGTTCGTGACGGCCTCACCCAGCGCGGCCATCAGATCAAACTTCGCGGCGCATACTCCGCTACCATGGGCGGCGGACAGGCCGTGCAGCGCGATATCTCCACCGGAGTGAACTACGGTGCCTCCGACCCCCGAAAAGACGGCGAGGCAATCCCCGAGCCATCCCCGCAAGAATGACGCGCCGAACGCGACAGCAGAGATCACTTAGTTTTTTCCCTTTTCCGATAAGTGTTGCGTGAACCACTTCGGCCGGAAAGACCGACCCGGTAGCGGGCGCAGGAATGGCTCGCAGTGGGACGGCCCTCAGAATATAATGGTATATGGAACCGGCTAGTAAACCTGCCATATCGCAAGCTGCCCGCCGCACGGTGGATTTGCGCTTTGTCGAGCTGACGGACAAGGTGCGCCGCAATCGTCCTGGCGACGACCTCGATCTGCTGCGGCGCGCGTACGATTTCGCGGCCGAGCAGCACAAGACGCAAACGCGCCTCTCCGGCGAGCCTTTCCTCTCCCATCCTGTAGAAGTTGCGCACATCCTTGCGGACATGAAGTTGGATGTCACCTCGCTGTGCGCGGCGCTGCTGCACGACGTCGTCGAAGACACCAAAATTCCGCTGGAAACGATCTCCGAACAATTTGGAGCCGATGTGGCGCGGCTGGTGGAGGGCGCAACCAAAATCAGTCGCCTGGATCTTCTCGCGCCCGAAGCACGCCAAGCGGAAAACGTTCGCAAGATGCTGCTGGCGATGGTGAACGATGTGCGCGTGGTGGTGATCAAACTCGCCGACCGCCTGCACAATATGCGCACGCTGGAATATCTTGATCCGGAAAAACAGCAGCGCATCGCGCGTGAGACGATTGATATTTACGCGCCCGTCGCCAACCGCCTGGGCATGGGCTTGATTCGCGGAGAGCTCGAGGATCTCTCCTTCCGCTATCTGGAACCCGAAGCATTTTTTGAATTGCAGAAGAAGCTCGCCACCAAACAGAAAGTCTTCGATAAATTTTTGCAGGAAGTTCAGGATTCCATCCGCGACAAAATGGTGGAGACCGGCATTCCCGCCGAAGTGCAGGCGCGCGTCAAGCGTATCTACTCTCTGCATCTGAAAAGTCAGAAGCAGCAGCGCACGCTCGATCAGGTGTACGACCTGCTCGCGATCCGCGTAATCACTGACACAGTTAAAAATTGTTATGCCACGCTCGGCGTGATTCACCAGATTTGGCCGCCCGTGCCGGGCCGCTTCAAAGATTACATTGCGATGCCGCGGCCCAACCTGTACCAATCGCTGCACACCACCGTGATCCATGGCGGCCAGGCGTTCGAAGTGCAAATCCGCACGCAAGATATGCACCGCATCGCCGAACAAGGCGTCGCGGCGCACTGGAAATACAAAGACGGCCGCACGGAAACCTCCAGCGCCGATGACCAACGCATCGTCTGGATGCGCCAGTTGATCGAGTGGGTGCAGGAAATGCAGGAGCCCAGCGAGTTTCTCTCCACCCTGCGCGTGGATCTTTATCCCGAAGAGGTTTACACCTTCACGCCGATGGGCCGCGTGGTAGTGCTGCCGCGCGGCGCCACCCTGATTGATTTTGCTTACGCTGTGCACACCGAAGTGGGCCATCAGTGTACCGGCGCGAAAGTGAACGGCGCGATTGTGCCGCTGCGCCATTCCGTGGCCAATGGCGACGTGATCGAAATCATCACGCAGAAAGGCCACGAACCGTCGCGCGATTGGCTTTCCTTCGTGCACACCTCGCGCGCCCGCAGCAAAATCCGCCAGTGGATCAATCTGCACGAGCGCGAGCAGGCCAAGGACGTCGGAAAACGCCTGCTGGAAAAAGAAGCGCGCCAGGCGGACATCACTCTAAAGAAAATCCCGCCGGAAACCTGGCAGCGCGTCGCTTCCGAATACGGCTGCGGGCGCATTGACGATCTGTACGCCGACCTGGGCTACGGAAAATGGTCCGCGCGGCAAGTGCTCGCGAAAGCCAGCGGTCAGCCGCTCGCCGATCCCTCCGAAGAAAAGCAGCCGAAGATCGTGGACACCGTCAAGCGCATGCTGGGCATGAACGACGGCGCGATCCTGGTCCGCGGACATGACGATCTGATGGTGTACCGCTCGAAATGTTGCAACCCGATCCCGGGTGACGATGTGATTGGTTACGTCACGCGCGGCCGCGGCATCGCTGTGCATAGCAAAAATTGTCCCAACGTGCAGAACCTGCTCTACGACGCCGACCGCCGCATCGCCGTCGAATGGGCGGGGCAGACGCAAGCTACTTTTCCGGTTCGCCTGCGCATCCTCACCGAAGATCGCCCTGGGATGCTCGCCAGCATTACTACGGTGATCAGCGACAATGGCGCGAACATCCGCACGTTTGAAAGCGGCGGCCAGGATTTGCGCGCGCGCATCGAAGTCGCGCTCGACGTGCAGGATCGCAAGCAGCTCGAACGCATTCTTTCCGGCGTCAAACGCATCCCCGGCGTTTTCGATATCGAGCGCGTTTACAACGTTTAATTTCTGCGGCGCAGACCGTCCTCGCTTTGTTCATGCCGCTCTTCGTCGCGGTCATCCCGCTCTAGCAAGAACCACCAATCTGGAAACCCGTAATCTTTCCGCGTCACGCCGTCTCGCGCGCCCGGCCACTCTGTACAATGAAAGTAATGGGAACCGCTCAGGCAACCGGTTCCGCCCGCGGATGGGGCCGCGCTGCGCGCTGCAGGAGTTCGTTCGTGACGACCTTCGTATTTGCAGCGCTTTCGTTGCAGCTGGCGTGTCAAAGTCTGGTTCCTCTCGACACCAAACCGCTCGATAACGCCGGCATGCGCTACAGCTCCATCAAGGAGTTGAAAGGGCTGCACATTACCGCTGCCGAAGTCGGCGAAATTGCCAAGGTCCGCCAGTCCGGCCTCCCCGATTCAGATTGCATCGCGTTGTTCCAAATTTTTCACGGTCGCGGCGAGGCGTTTACCGCCGGCGACGCCATCGCGTCTCTGCATCAGTCTGGCATGGCCGAGAGCAGCGTCCTAACGCTCGCCAGCATGGATCAAGTGGGCGTGGGTTACGGCGAACTGCAAGCCATGCACCTGGCCGGGCTTTCGGACGCTATCGTTCTGGAAGTCGCGCGTCATCACGCCGCCGGGACGTCCGTCCTTTCCGGCGCGTCACTGGGCACTCTGCGAAATCTCCGGGTCGACAATGCTACCTTGCTCGAACTGGTCCGTCGCGGGGTTCCAGACGCCCAAGCGCCCGACATCATCACGCTCCGCCGCCACGGTTCCAGCGACGCTGAAATTCTGCGCCGTTTCAGCTCCTCTTAGCCACCGCTGTACCATTTGCGCAAAGCGCCACGCCGTCGACGGATCTGCTCTTCGTACGCGGAAAACTTCAGCACGTTTCCATTTTCCCTTTTCGATTTTCCGCCCGCACAGCTAGAATCTTGTCATCTTGACCCGCGTCGCGCCTCGCTCGCTTTGTGCAGTAGTCCCGGTTGTGGTCCTTTTGCTTTGCGCCACCAGTTGCACCGTGCCGCTGGCTCCCGGCTACCAGATCTTGAAAGAATCGCGCGAGGTTCGCTTCGTGCAGGGGCCGCCGCCGGAGCTGCGCGTTCACACGGCTTACACGCTGCAAAATTCCGGCACCAGCGATTTGTCATTCATTGACGTCGTTCTTCCTAACGAGAAGATTTACGGACGGACCGGCCTGCGCGTCGAATGGAACGGCCATGAAGTGACGCCCGAAAAACTTCCCGTCGAATATCAGCAGGAGTACCCAGACACGCTGCGCCTGCGTTGCGATCCGCCGTGGCCGCGCAAGGAACAGCGCACGTTGAACATTGACTACACCTTCGCATCGCCAGCCGAGCAAGGTGCGAGCATCACGCTCGCGGCGGGCAATTTTCACGTCGGTTCGCGAGGATGGATTCCCTTGCCGCAGCCGCCCAATCGCGTGCTGGCTCCTTATCCGGCGCGTCCTCCGAAGACTTTTTACACCGTCCGCGTGCCAGAGAATTTTCTCGTGCTGGCGTGCGGCGCACCCGCCGGCAAGAAAAAAGACGGTGGCGAGATCGATTACCGCTTCGAATTGCGCAAGGATGATCTGCCTCCCTGCGTTGTGGCGGGCCGTTATGTGGATTCCTCTCCAGGCGGCAAGCCTGCGGACAAATCTGCAGCGTCGTTCTGGACGCTGCAACCGCTTCCAGCAGATCCCGCCGCTGCGGAACAACGCTTCGCCGCCGCGTGGTCCGCCCTGCAAAAGAATTTCGGGCCGCTCGATAAAAATATGCTGCGGCCGCACATCGTGGAATCTCCGGACTTGCACGCGGGCTCAATGGAAAAAAAGCCGAGCGCGGCGGCTGGGTTTCCTGGTGGCGCGCTGGTGAATCCCCGCGCGCTTGCTGCAGGCCTGCAGAGCGACGAAGTGGCGCTGGAGATCGAGCGGGCGCTCGCGGAGAGCTGGTTCGGATATGAAGTGTATCCCGCGCCGAACGCTGCGGTTGGCATCGGCGAGGGGCTCCCCGATTACGCCACGATCGTTGTGGAGGAGACCAGCGGCGGAGAACCAGTGCGCCGGCGCCGCATCCGGCAACTCTTGAACGTGTATGAAACAGGCGTCCAGCAGGCTGCCGGAACGCCCTACGCCGAAAAATCGATTGCCACGACCACGCTGGACGATTCTTTCTGGCAACGCCGGATCGCCGCAGCCAAGACAGCGCTGTTTTTCATTGCACTGGAAGACACCGATGGCGAAGCGCCTGTGCGGGCCGGCCTGGCGGAAGTGGTGGCGCTGCTGCGCGGCAAAGAAGTCGGCTACGACGACCTGCGCGCGGCGGTGGAGCATGGAACCGGGAAAAATCTCGACGCGTCATTTCGCCTGTGGCTTTACAGCAAAGGAATCCCACAGGATTTTCGCGATCGTTACGCTGCGGACAAGTAGAAAAGCGAAAATGAAAAAAAATGGAAAATCGGGTTCCTGTCGAGCACGAGGGTGCCAGCTGGCGAAATAGGTTTTGGTCCTTCCATTTTCGCTTTTCAATTTTCCAACTTCTGCTGCAAGGAGGCATCGTGAGGGAAGTTATTTTCACCGAGAAAGGCCCCAAGGCCATCGGTCCGTATTCGCAAGCCATAAAGGCCAACGGATTCATATTCGTCTCCGGCCAGACGGCATTCGACCCGACCACCGGTAACGCGCTGACCGGCGACGCGGCGCAGCAAGCCGAATGCATTATGGAAAACCTGAAAGCCATCGTCGCGGCCGCCGGTTCGTCGCTCGATCGCGCCGTGCGGCTCGGCGTATTCCTGAAGGACATGAACGATTTTGCCGCAGTGAACGAAGTTTACGCGCGATATTTTCCGAAAGACCCGCCGGCGCGAACCACGGTGGAAGTGTCGCGTCTGCCGCGGGATTTCCGCGTCGAAATTGACCTGATTGCCCTGGCCTAGCGTGCCGTGATATATGGCGAGGGCCGGAAAGCGCGCGTGCCCCGGAGGCTGGCGATGAACAAAATCACATACGGATTGATCTTGGGCGGTATTCTTGGCATTTTCGACGGACTTACTTCGTGGTTCACGCCCGAAGTGCGCCCCGCGTTGATGGGCATCGTACTGGGCTCCACTTTCAAGGGCCTGCTGGCTGGTGTACTGATCGGCGTATTCGCGCGCAAGGTCCACTCGCTCGCTCTGGGCGTGCTGTTCGGCCTGGGCGTCGGCCTGTTGTTCGCATTTTTCATCGCGCACATGCAGGGGAAGTACTACTTCGAAATTATGCTGCCCGGTGGACTGGTCGGCCTGATCGTGGGCTACGCCACGCAAAAATATGGGGATTCGTCCACCGCGGCGGCATCCCGAACCTGATTGGCAAGTTCGCCCAACCCCTCGGCGTCAGGCTGACTTGTGTACCTCTACGCGCGCCCAACGTGGCGCATGGTGCCTTTTTTCAGTATCCTAGTCTCGTTCATATTACTTTAAAGATTCGGCGGCAAAATCATTCTGGCACGCACTTCGGTCCCCTCCGTGCGACAGAAGCTACGAGAGCTGAAACCTTGACTCGCGCCCCGCATGCGCAGCCAATACTCCCGTCGCCAAGCAGTAGTCGCGATGCCGTGCGCAGTTCCAATTTCAAAGCTGTTCGGCAATAATTAGCGGTGAGCGAATGCCTGAAACCAATTTTGACCTGATCGTAATCGGCAGCGGCCCGGCGGGCCAGAAGGGCGCCATCTGCGCGGCGAAACTTCGCAAGCGCGTTGCCGTCATCGATCGCACACTGATGATCGGCGGCGTTTGCGTGCACACTGGCACCATTCCCAGCAAGAGCGTCCGCGAAGCCATCTTCCAATTGACCGGAAACGCCGTGAAGGCCTTTTACGGCGATAACTATCGCGGCAAGAACGATATTTCCGTGCAGGATCTTTCCTTCCGTGTGCGCTCCATTATTTCAAGAGAGACCGAAGTGATTCGCGCGCAGCTGAAGCGCAACGGCGTCCACATTTTTCAGGGCACCGCGCAATTCACTGACGCGCACACCATCGAAATACAGGGCGACAGCGAAAGAACGGTGATCCATGGCGAGCACATTCTGATTGCCTGCGGCACGCGCCCCGCGCGCAATCCGGAGATTCCGTTTGATGATAAGCGCATCGTGGACACCGACCGCCTGACGCTGCTCGACGGCCTCCCGCGCGAGCTGATCGTCGTCGGCGCCGGTGTCGTTGGCCTGGAATACGCTTCCTTTCTTGCCGCGCTTGGCACGGAAGTCACTTTGATTGACCAGCGCCCCACGCTGCTGGATTTTGTGGACCGCGAAATCATGGAATCGCTGGCCTACCATCTGCGGCAGATGGGCACCATGTTTCGTCTGGGCGAGAAGGTTACGCGCGTCGGCATTGATCCGCAGCGTGATCGCGTCTTCGCCGAACTCGAGAGCGGCAAGAAAGTTCAGGCGGACGCTCTGCTGTATGCTGTCGGCCGCCAGGCGAACGGCGATCAGCTGCGCATCGAAGCTGCGGGCCTGGATTCGGGCGAGCGCGGCAAGATTAAAGTGAATTCCCACTACCAGACGGACGTGCCCCACATTTACGCCGCCGGCGATATCATCGGTTTTCCCGCGCTGGCCAGCACTTCCATGGAGCAGGGGCGCCTGGCAAGTTGTCACATGTTCGGCGCGCCCTCCGAGCACATGCCGGAGCTTTTCCCATACGGCATCTATACCATTCCGGAAATTTCCATGGTCGGGCAGACGGAAGAAACTCTCACCGCGAACAAAGTTCCCTATGAAGTGGGAATAGCGAAGTACAACGAACTCGCCAAGAGCATGATGCTCGGCGATGAAAGCGGCATGCTGAAGCTTCTCTTCGACCGCAATACGCTCAAGCTGCTCGGCGTTCACGTGATCGGCCAGCGCGCCACCGAAATCATCCACATCGGCCAGGCCGTGCTTTACTACGGCGGCTCCATCGAATATTTCCGCGATACCGTCTTCAATTACCCCACCCTTGCGGAAGCCTACAAAGTCGCCGCCCTCGACGGCCTCAACAAACTTTAGTCTTCTGGTTCTCTCGGCACCATCTGGGCCAGGTTGCCGTGAATTCACTTTTGTCACATAATCCCTGCGTGCAGCAGGGTGCGTTCGCGCGCGAGAACTTCAGCCCAATTGCATTCATTCGTATCGAACTTCGGCTTCCACACATCCAACTCGCCACATAATATTTGAATGGAAGGAGGCGCTCCTTGATCTCATTCACCGTCAACGGCAAGCCAGTCACCGTGGAAGAGCCCCCGTCCACTCCCTTGCTCTGGGTGATTCGCGATTCTCTGAACCTCACCGGAACCAAGTACGGCTGCGGCATGGCGCTGTGCGGCGCCTGCACCGTTCATATTGACGGCCAGGCGGTGCGCTCCTGCGTCACGCCCGTCTCTCGCGCCGAAGGAAAGAAAATCACCACTATCGAAGGAATTTCGCCGGACCTAACGCATCCCTTGCAGCTGGCCTGGATCGAGATTGATGTGCCACAGTGCGGTTACTGCCAGTCCGGCCAGATCATGAGCGCCGCCGTGCTGCTCGCCGAAAATTCCGCGCCCACGGACGAAGACATTGACGAAGCCATGTCCGGCAACATCTGCCGCTGCGGCACCTACCCGCGCATCCGGCGCGCTATTCATCGCGCCGCCGAAATCAGCGCACAGCGAAGTGCCAAGTGAGCGTCGCCACGGAAATGAAACGCCGCGAATTCCTGAAAGCAGGAGCCGCGCTCGGTGGCGGCCTGCTGATCAGCCTGTACGTTCCGGAATTCGTGCCGGCTGCTCGCGCCGCCGATTACGCTGCGAAACCCTTCGCGCTGAACGCCTTTGTGCGCATCAGCGCCGACGAATCTGTCACCGTAATTTCCAATCACTCGGAAATGGGCCAGGGGATTTACACGTCGCTTCCCATGTTGCTGAACGAAGAACTCGAAGCCGATTGGGTCCAAATCCGCGTGCAGTCTTCTCCCGTGGAGGCCGTTTACAATCACACCGTGTTCGGAATAATGATGACCGGCGGCAGCACCACTACAAACTCCGAATACGATCGCTTCCGCAAGATGGGCGCAATGGCGCGCATGATGTTGATCGCCGCCGCGGCGCAAGCCTGGAGCGTGGATCCGCAAACTTGCCACGCCGAGAAGGGCTATGTCATCCACGCAGCCAGCGGCCGCCGCGCTTCTTACGGCAGCCTCGCTGACGCCGCATCCAAGATCGAGCCGCCGAAAGATATTCCGCTGAAAGATCCCAAGGATTTCACGCTGGTCGGCAAGCCCATGCATCGCCTGGACACTCCTTCGAAGACCAATGGCACGGCGCAATTCGGCTTGGACGTGTATATACCAGGAATGCTCACCGCGGTGGTCGCGCGTGCCCCGGTATTTGGCGGAAAAGTTGTGAGCTTCAACGCCGACAAAACCAAGGCCGTTCCCGGTGTTGTGAACGTCGTGCAAGTCCCTTCCGGCATCGCCGTCATCGCCAAAGGCTTTTGGCCCGCCAAGCTCGGCCGAGAACAGCTGGAAATAATTTGGGATGACGGCCCGGGAGTCGCGGTATCGACCGTCGCAATGCGCGAACAATTTTCAACTTTGTCAAAAACTCCCGGCGCCGTCGCGAAAAAAGTCGGCGACCCTGCCGCCGCTCTTGCGGGCGCGGCGAAGACGATCACGGCGGAGTACGAAGTTCCCTACCTCGCTCACTGCATGATGGAGCCGCTCAACACCGTGGTGGATCTGCACGCAGATCGCTGCGAGATTTGGACCGGCACGCAATTTCAGACCGGTGATCGCGCGGCTGCCGCCAACGTCGCCGGCCTGAAACCCGAGCAAGTCACGCTGCACACCACGCTACTGGGCGGAGGATTCGGCCGCCGCGCCAACCCTGCATCCGATTTCGTCACCGAAGCCACCGAAGTTGCCAAAGCCGCGAAAGTTCCCGTCAAAGTTGTCTGGACGCGCGAAGACGATCTTCGCGGCGGATGGTATCGCCCCATGTGGTACGACCATTTCTCTGCGGGTCTCGATGCCGGCGGCAATCCCATCGCGTGGACGCACACAATCGTCGGCCAGTCCATCATGGACGGAACTTTTTTTGCGAAGTTTGCCATCAAGGATGGAGTCGACTCCACCTCCGTCGAGGGCGCTTCCGACATCCTCTACGGAATTCCCAACGTGCAAGTGGATTTGCACAGTCCGAAAAACGAAGTTCCCGTGCAGTGGTGGCGATCGGTGGGCCATTCGCACACCGGATTTTCCGTCGAGGCGTTTCTCGACGAAGTGGCTCACGCCGGCGGCAAGGATCCCTACCAATTGCGCCGCACTCTGCTCGCCGCACAGCCGCGCATGCTCGCGGTGCTGGATCTCGCCGCGCAAAAAGCAAATTGGGGCAGCCCCCTGCCTGCCGGACGCGCGCGCGGAATCGCCACGCACTTTTCCTTCGATAGTTACGTCGCGCAGGTCGCCGAAGTCTCCGTGGATAAAGACGGCACCGTCCACGTCCATCGCGTGGTGGCCGCTGTGGATTGCGGCCGCACCGTGAACCCGGACACCGTGAAAGGCCAGATCGAAGGCGGCATCATCTTCGGCCTCACCGCCACGCTCAAGACTGAAATCACACTCGATAAAGGCCGCGTTCAGCAGCGCAATTTTCACGATTATCCGATGCTGCGCATGTTTGAATCGCCTGCGGTCGAAGTCTACATCGTTCCCAGCACCGAGCATCCTACTGGCGTCGGCGAGCCGGGCGTTCCGCCGGTGGCGCCCGCTGTGGCCAACGCGATCTTCGCCGCTACGGGCAAGCGCGTCCGCCGGCTTCCGATCAAACCCGAAGACTTGCGTTCCGCATGAGCGTTCACGGCGAGGTTGCGAAGATGAGCGAAAGCTACCGCAATAAATGGCTGATTTCATCCGCGCTGCTGCTCTTGCTCATCTTCGCCGCGTGCCTCCCGGCGCTCGCGCAGCAACAGGCCGCACTGGCGACGCCGTCAAATTCTGTGCGCGCTCTTCGGGCTGCGTCCGCCGCAACCGGCAGCGCCTACAAATCGGATGCAGCCGCCGCGCAAGCCGCGTTCAATCGCGCCTGGACCGTTTTCGATTCACCGCGCTGCCGCAATTGCCATCCCTCAGGCGACGCGCCGCTACAAGGCGATGACGGCCACGTGCACATTCAAGACGTGAAGCGCGGCACCGATGGCAAAGGCGTTTACGGAATGAAATGCAGCACGTGCCATCAACTGACGAATCTTCCGGGCGCCAATATGCCGCCGGGCAATCCGAACTGGCACCTGCCGCCAGCCGATATGAAGATGGTCATCCAGGGCGAAACCGCCGGCCAGTTTTGCCGCCAGCTGAAAGATCCCGCGAAAAACGGCCATCGCACTCTCGCGCAAATCATCGAGCACGTTTCCTCAGACGCGCTCGTCGGCTGGGGCTGGGATCCCGGCGATGGACGCACGCTGCCACCACTTAGTCGTCCGGAATTTGTCGCCGCGATGAAGGCCTGGGTGGATAACGGCGCAGCTTGCCCGCAGTAGGCTGCGCCGAAGCTTTTCTCGACTTCCTTTGCGATAAATCTTTTGTTTCAGCTTTGCTTTTTCTTCTCTGTGTACTCTGTGTTAAGTATTTTGACTTTTTCGCCACTCACCGCAATTCGCCCCAACTGGAGTATGATACCCCCCGCGACGTCCTCGCATCCCGGACCGGAAGGGGCCGCTCATGAGTCACCGGTTCACAATCGGTGTCGAAGAAGAATTCCAGATCGTCGATCCTGCGTCGGGTGAACTGCGTTCGCACGTCAGCGAATTGATGGAAGCTTCCTCTCCCGGCCTCGGCGAGCAGGTGAAGCGCGAGATGCATCAATCCATCATCGAAATCGGCACGAAAATCTGCACCAACGTTGCCGAGCTGGACGCCGATATGCGCCGCACGCGCGGTGAACTGGTTCGCGCCGCCGAAAGCCGCGGCTTGCAGGTCGCCGCCGCCGGCACGCATCCATTTTCATCCTGGATTGATCAGGTGATTTCCCCGGGCGAGCGTTACGAGAATATCGTCGAAGAAATGGGCCAGCTGGCCCGTTCGCTTCTGATTTTCGGCATGCACGTGCACGTCGCCGTGCCCGATCGCACCACCATGATTGACCTGATGAACATGGCGCGCTACTTTCTACCGCACCTGCTGGCCCTCTCTACCAGCTCGCCTTTCTGGATGGGCCGCGACACTGGCCTGAAATCATTCCGCACCACGGTGTTCCGCCGTTTTCCGCGCACGGGCATTCCCGATCATCTGAATTCCTGGAACCAGTATGAGGATTACGTCGAACTGCTTGTCCGTTTGCACTGCATAGACAATGCCAAAAAAATCTGGTGGGATGTGCGTCCTCATCCCACGTTTGGCACCTTGGAATTTCGCATCTTCGACGTAGTCACGCGCGTCGACGAAGCCATCGCCATCGCCGCGCTCACCCAGGCTATCGTCGTAAAGCTGCACCGCCTGTACACGCGCAACATGGGTTTCCGCATGTACCACCGCGCGCTGATCGAAGAAAATAAATGGCGCGCTGCGCGCTGGGGCATCGAAGGCAAGCTGATTGATTTCGGCAAGCAGGCCGAAGTGCCCATGGCTGTGCTGATCGAAGAGCTCTTTGAATTTGTGGACGATGTGCTGGACGAACTCGGCAGCCGCGCCGCGCTGGAACCGATCCGCGCAATCTTCCGCCACGGCACCGGCGCCGAGCGCCAGTTGCGCGTCTACAAAGAGACCGGCGACCTGCAGTCCGTCGTTCGCCATATCGTCACCGAAACTCGTGAAGGCGTCACGTTGCCGGCTAGCTCCGCCGCTGGCGCGCCGCAAAATTCGTAAGAGAATGGATTTGTCATTCGTTGCGCATCCAAGCGAAAGGAATCACACACCATGAAAATCGGAATCCTCTGCGGCCGCGAATACAGCTTCCCGCCGGCCTTCATTGAAAAAGTGAACGAGCTCGGCAAGAAGGACGGCATTACCGCCGAATTCGTCAAGCTCGGCGGCACCGTGATGGGTGAGCTGGCCCACTACAAAGTCATCGTGGACCGCATCTCGCACGAAGTGGAATATTACCGCGCCTACTTGAAGCACGCCGTCCTGCAGGGCACATACGTAATCAACAATCCCTTCTGGTGGACTGCCGACGATAAGTTTTTCAATTACTCCGTCGCCGCCAAACTCGGTCTGGCCATCCCGAAAACGATCGTGCTGCCGCAAAAATCCTATCCGCCCACCGTGGACATCAATTCCGAATCTTTGCGCAACCTGCTCTATCCGATCGATTGGGACGCGCTGCTCGATCATGTCGGCCGCCCCGCATTTCTGAAGCCTTACTCCGGCGGCGGATGGAAGCAGGTCTATAAAGTCCACAATCGCGAGGAGCTGATCGCCGCATACGATGGCACCGGCCCCACCTGCATGACCCTGCAGGAAAATATTGATTTCAGCCAGTACGTCCGCTGCTTCACATTCGGCAAAATGGATATTCTTCCCGTCGTGTACGATCCCAAGGAGCGTCGCTACCTTGTCGAGCACAATTATCTTTCGCCGGAATTGGGCGCGCGTGTGGTTCGCGACGCGCAGACTATCAATCAGGCGCTCGGCTACGAAATGAACACCATCGAATTCGCAATCAAAGACGGCGTGCCCTACGCCATTGACTTCCTGAATCCCGCGCCGGATTTCGAGCGCGACCGCATCACAGAATTTTATTTCACGCATGTGGTGGATCGCATGGCGCGCCTGGTCATCGATCGCGCGCTGAACGGCGACCCAACCTATCCCTGGCCCCGCTGGGAAGAGATGCTGGGAATTGGGGCCGCTGCGGGCTTCATCGGCACGCCGGCCAAGAAGTCCGCGGGAGCCAAGACGGCATGAGCGGTTCGGCCCCTGCTTCGCATTCGCAGCCTGGTGCCGCTGAATCGCCGGCGGAGGTGTGGCACCGGCTGCTTCGCCCCGATGTTGAGTTGGCACCCGCTTTTCTCGCTGAGCTGAATGCACGAATGCGCGCCGAGCGCCTCACCTTCGGCGAGCGCATCCACTGCCCGTTCTTGCGCCCATTTTTCCTCACGGCCGAAGACGAGCAGCGCGTCCGCACCGTTGCCGAATCCATCGCAGCGCTTGGCGAACGCGTCGTGAAGCAATCCCTCGCCGATCCGCGCCTGTTAGCGCAATCCGCGCTGAGCCCGGAAGAAGAACGCCTCGCGCGCATCAATCCGCGCTACGCCACTTCCAGCACAGCTTCGCGCCTGGACGCTTTCCTGCTGCCGAGATTCGCTGCAGTTTGCGGAATACAATGCGGAATCGCCCGCGGGACTGGGCTATGCGGAAATTCTTGCGGATGTGTTTCTTACGCTTCCGGTGATGCAACGATTTTCTGAGCACTACACGGTGCGCAAATTTCCGTTGATGCAATTGATGCTGGCCGCGCTGCTGGAAAGCTATCACGAGTGGGGCGGGGCCGCGGCGCCGCCGGTGATTGCTATCGTGGACTGGCGCGAAGTTCCCACCTGGACCGAATTCGAAATTATTCAGGCGCACTTTCAGAAAGAAGGCGTCACCACCATTCTGGCTGATCCCCGCGATCTGGTTTTCGCCGAAGGCCGGCTCACGGCGCATGGCAAGCGCATTGATCTGGTGTATCGCCGCGTGCTGATCAACGACATTCTCTCGCGCAGCGCTGAGTGCGCGGCTCTGGTGAACGCCTACACCGCTGGCGCGGTCTGCGTCGCCAATGCATTTACCTGCAAAATTCCGCACAAGAAAGCGTTTTTCGCCGTGCTCACCGACGAGCAGAACGCCGCACTCTTCAGCACGTTTGAACGCGAACTGATCCGCCGCCATATTCCGTGGACGCGCCTGCTCGCCGACACGCAAGACCACCCGCGACGGAGAATCCTTCGGCCTGCTGGAATACGTGCGCCGCCGGCGCGAGAATTTCGTGCTGAAGCCCAATGACGAGTACGGCGGCACTGGCGTGCAACTCGGCTGGGAAAATGACGAGCGCCAGTGGGATGCCGCGCTCGATCGCGCCCTCGCCGATCGCGCAAGCGCCTGGGTGGTGCAGGAACGCATCGCCATCCGCCGCGAAGTTTTCCCAATGCAAACCGAAAACGGCGTGCAGATGCGCGACATGCTCGTCGACTTCGCCCCCTACATCTTCCGCGGCAAAATGGCCGGCTGCCTCACGCGCCTAAGCTCCACAGGCCTCGCCAACGTCACCTCCGGCGGCGGCCAAGTCCCCAGCTTCGTAGTCGAGCCCCGCGTCTAGCGCGTTCCGCGGACCCCGACATAACCTCCAGCGCCGACGTTCTGGAGTGTGATGCCTCGCCGCCGCTTTTCGCGATGCCTGGCACTTTACATCGCATTTTCCCGGCCTCCTGTTTTGAGCACGGCGGGTCGCAGATCGTTCGGCTTCCCATCACGCTGTCGGCTATGGTTGATCCAGCTCAGGAGAGTCTGCTTGCGACCGTTCGGGCCGCTCGGCATGGGAGCGGGCACGTGCAAGCCCTTGAGGAGCGCTATTCAGGAAGTGAAAAGAACCAATACAACCCACCGACCATCAAGCAGCCAAGACTGAACCCATCCAATGGAAACATAGCAACGATAGAAAAAGTCTGATTTCGCCGTATTTTTCTCGGCACTCATCCAAAACACGAAGATTATCGGGGAAACAACAGCAGTAGGCGGGCCGAGCCGTGTGCTGAGAAAATCCATGATAATACTTCGGACGTACAAGCACGGAAGCAGGAGCAGCAAAAGAGGGTTGGCAAGAATTCCTTTGTAGAACGGCCAGTATTGACGAGGTATCAGCTTGAACATCACAAAGAGAAAGACAGACCACAAGATGAAAAACCTGAATAAGTGAACAGCTGGTTCCAAACGTGCGGGATGGGCGAGGAACTCCAGGACTTCCGTTCGCATACCAGTCCCAAAGCTCTCGAATTCCGCTGTTCATTTACAGCCATCGTACCAAGCGTATGGAGACGCCACTGTATTTTTCTTGTGCAAACTTAGCACAGCGATTCGGTGGTGTTGGACAAACGTCGTCAGTCGAGGAATTGCCCCCTCCTGCGACTCAATCCAATAGCAAAACTCGCCGACCCTATTTACAATATCTGGATGGATTTTGGACCCGCACAACCAGAGCTGCTCCTCGGCGCGCGCAACGCCATCGAAACCTGTCTCGCGATCCAGTCCGGCGAACGCGTCGCGCTCATCGCCGATCTTCCCAGCAAGGCCGTGGCAGCCAGCCTCGCCGCCGCGCTGAAGGAACGCGACGCAATCTGCGAAGGCTTCCTGCTCGAAGATCTGGCGCCGCGGCCACTGAAGCGAGCGCCGCAGCAAGTTCTGGACGCGCTCGGTCGCGCCGATGCCGGAATTTTGTGCATGCAGCCGATGACCGGCGAGCTCGGCGCGCGCAAAGACATCGTCGGTGTCGTCGAGCGCCGCCACATTCGCTACGCCCACATGATCGGCGTCACGCCCGAAATCATGCAGCAGGGAATGCGCGCGGATTACAACATGGTAGATCGCCTGAGCGAAAAACTTCTGCAGCGCATGCATTCCGCGCGCTCGCTCACCGTGCGCACCGAAGCCGGCACTTCTCTCGTCGCCACTTTCGATGCTGCGCTGGATTGGGTGAAGACCAGCGGCCTGATTAGCCGCCGTTACTGGTCGAATCTCCCCGCCGGAGAAGTCTTTACTACGCCGGCGAAAGTGGATGGCACATTTGTCTGCGATGGCACCGCGGGCGACCATTTCTGCGGAAAATATGGCGACCTGCAGCGCACGCCGCTGGTACTGGAAATTCAGGCCGGCCGTTTGCAGAAAGCCACCTGCGAGCGCAAGGATTTGGAAGAGGAGTTCTGGAGCTATTGCCACACCGACGAAAATAGCGACCGCGTCGGTGAGCTGGCCTTCGGCACCAACCTCAGCCTTTCAGACATGATCGGCGTGCTGCTGCAAGATGAAAAATTGCCCGGCGTGCATCTGGCGTTCGGTGATCCCTACGGCAGCCAAACTCACGCCGCGTGGAGCTCGCGCACGCACGTGGATGTCCTGGCTCGCCGCTGCGACGTATGGATTGACGAAGAACAGGTAATCGAAAAAGGCCGCTATATGCTAGCCCGCCTGGGTCTGGCGTAACTCCACGTCAGAACAATCTCGTAATGTATTCCCACATCTGATGCTTCCAGTACGGCCAATCATGCCCGCCCTGCGGTCCCCAATCGTCGAGCGAATGTCGAATCCCCTTATCCGCCAAAATCCTTGAAAGCCGATAAGACGGCCCGCTGTTCTCCCAGGGCCCGTTGCCCGTGGCGATATGAATGTCGCACTGCGCCAGCTGCCCGAAAATCCATGGGTCCGAAAGATTCGCCAGATAGTCCACGGGGTTATTGAAATAAGTGTTGTCGTCGTACATCCCGCTCATGAATCCGCGGATATCGTAAACGCCCGAAAGCGCGAAGCAGCGCCGGATCACGTCCGGATGCTTGAACAGAGTATTTGCCGCATGATACGCGCCGAACGAAGCGCCCATCGTCGAAATTCCGATCCCCGGCGATTGGCAATTGTCCCAGATGAACGGCACCACTTCCTCGCGCACGTACGCATCGAACTGCGATTGCACGTAGCTGCGATGAAACGGATGCGCGCTTTTATTATAAAGGCCGGCCCAGTTCACCGAATTCACGCTGAAAAATTTCACGCGTCCCGCGTCGATCAGCGGCGCAAGGCTTCCGATCAAACTCTGCCCCTCAAGCTCCCACTCATCCCCAGCGCTGGTGGGAAATCCCAGCAGCGGCGGCCCCCAGTGCCCGTACACAACGACGCCCAGTTCCATCCCCAAGCGATGCGAATACCAGCGGTGATATTCCCTGTTCATGTTGCTCCTGCGCGCAGGCGGCCGCCGCGAACGTGGGCGAGTGCCTGGAGCGCGCGATATTATACGGCGTTTGCGTGATGGCGGAATGGAAAGAATCCTTGCTGGAATTTCAACTCTGCTATCCTAAATCATTGTTGCCAAACTACAATTGAAATGTCACATCCCGTCCGCTGTGCGGGCGAGGAATTTTTCTTGTGCCATCATCGACGCAGCAATTGGAGGAACGCGCTTTTGTCTTTCACCCCAGAACTGACTGCCGAACTCGCCGCCGCCGGCCCCGGGCAATTACAGAAACACGAACAATTCGCTTCACGATTCCTGCGTAAGAAACGCGACCTGATCGTTTATCTTCCTGGGATCTATCAAAAACGTCCGGACCTGCACTTTCCCGTGCTCTATCTCGAAGACGGTCAAAATCTTTTCGATCCCGCCACGTCGTTTATCCCCGGCATGTACTGGCGCGTGGGCGAAACCGCCGATGCATTGATCGCGCAAGGCGCCATCCAGCCGCTCATCATCGTCGGCATCTACAACACCGGCAAACAGCGCATCAACGAATACACGCCCACGCGCGACCGAAAACTCGGCGGTGGCAAGGCCGACAAGTACGGCCGCCTGCTGGTGGAAGAATTAAAACCGTTCATCGAATCCCAGTATCGCGTGCTGCCCGGCTCCGCAAATACCGGCCTGGGCGGCTCGTCTCTCGGCGGACTGCTGACGATTTATCTGGGCCTGAAATATCCGCAAGTTTTCGGCAAGCTTGCTGTGCTGTCTCCTTCCGTGTGGTGGAACCGCCGCGCAATTCTCGAATTTGCCGCCCGCACGCCTCTCGACGCGCACCCGCGCATTTGGCTCGACGTGGGCACGAAGGAAGACACTCACACCGTGGGCAACGTCACCGCTCTCCGCGATACGCTGCTCCAGCGAGGCTGGCACAATGACCGCGACCTGCACTTCGAAGTGATCGACGGCGCGCAGCACAACGAAGCCGCCTGGGCGCAACGCGTCGGCCCCTTTCTGCAATTCTTATTTCCCGCCGGGGAGTCCGCAGTATAATCCGCGCTCAAGAAGCAGTCGGGCCACGCAATCGCGCAGCAAAAGTTCGGAGGGCACACGTGCCGGAAGCGCGCCCATTAACGATTCTCTGCATCACCTCCTACGAAAAGGGCCAGGAATTCATGCGCTCGTGCAAGGCACAGGGCTGCCGCGTCTTGCTTCTGACGGTCGAAAAACTTCGCGACGGAGACTGGCCGCGCGAATCCATTGACGAAATGTTCTTCATGCCCGAAGAACTTCCCACCTGGGCAATCATCAATACCGTAAGTTATATGGCGCGCTGGCAGCCGATCGATCGCATCGTCGCGCTCGATGAATTCGATATGGAAAACGCCGCTGCGCTGCGCGAACACTTGCGCATCCCCGGCATGGGCCTTACCACCGTGCGCCATTTCCGCGACAAGCTGGCGATGCGCGGCCGTGCGAAAGAAGAGGGAATCAACGTTCCGGAATTTATCCACGTGCTCAACCATGCCAGCTTGCAGGATTTCATGTCGCGCGTGAAACCGCCGTGGCTGTTGAAGCCTCGCTCGCAAGCCTCCGGCATTGGCATGAAGAAAATCCAAGCCGCCGTCGATCTTTGGCCGCTGCTGGAGCAACTCGGTGACGCGCAGTCGCATTACCTGCTCGAACAATTCGTGCCCGGCGACGTCTTCCACGTGGATAGCATCGTTTCCGAAAGCAAAGTCGTGTTCGCCGAAGTACACGCCTACGGTTCGCCGCCGCTCGATACTTCTCACGAAGGAGGTGTGTTCACCACGAGCACGCTTTTGCGGACCGCGCCTGAAGTAAAGCTGCTGCAGAAGATGAATCGCGATTTGATCCAGGCGCTGCGCCTGGTGCGCGGCGTCACTCACGCCGAATTCCTTCGCGCACGCGCCGACGGCAAGTTCTACTTCATCGAAATCGCTTCGCGGGTCGGCGGCGCTTACATTTCAGACGCCGTGGAAGCCGCCACCGGCATCAATCTCTGGCGCGAGTGGGCGCGCATCGAAACCAATCCCGGCAAGACGCCCTATGTCCTGCCGAAACGCCGACGCGATTATTCGGGCGTCGTGCTGTCGCTGGCGCGCCAGGAAACGCCGGACACTTCCGCCTACACCGATCCCGAAATCGTGCAACGCATCACCAAGAAACATCACGCCGGATTCATTCTGCGCGCGCGCACGCCCCAGCGCATCGCGGAATTGCTGGACTCCTACTCCGCGCGCTTCCGCGACGATTTCCTCGCCACCGCTCCCGTGCCGGACAAGCCAACGTTGTAGCAGAATTACGCTTCGAAAATTGATCGGGCAGCTTCGCCGCCGACTTCATCAGCCGATGCACAACCGAAAGCGGTAACGGCGGCCGCAGCGTAGTAAGCATCTGGTTCTACCGAATGCCTGCAGACGTGCTGATCGCGACCGGCCGGAAACGCGCACTTCGCTCTTCTTTGACGAAATCCCCAAATCGCGTAAGATATTCCCTGCCAGTAAATTGGGCCTGTAGCTCAGGTGGCTAGAGCGCACCCCTGATAAGGGTGAGGTCGGTAGTTCAAGTCTACCCAGGCCCACCAATTTTTCCCGCTGCCATCCTCACCGTACCGTTGCTCCCTCACCGCGGCCGATCCTCAGCTCCGCGCGTCGCGGCGCATTGCCTCTATTCCTCCTGCGCGCAAACGCACCGCCCACCGTCCACCGCGTCGCCCGTGAATTTTGATAAGATGGCGGCACGCGCCCGTAGCTCAGCTGGATAGAGCATCTGGCTTCGAACCAGAGGGTCGGGAGTTCGAATCTCTCCGGGCGCGCCACCCTAAGCCCGGATGGCGCGGTCCGCAGCACAAATCCCAGCAAGAGCCGCATGCTCCATTGGCCTGCAGATTTTCCCGGGCTCTCGCGACGCTGAAACAATGAGAGAATCACGCTGACCCTCGCGGAGGCGCGCATGATCAAAGACCTCATTACCCGCTGGCCTGTCGTACGGCAAATCCTGAATCGCGCTGACGGCACGGGTGTGGAAGCAATGAGCGAACACACGCTCCACTTGCGCCCGAAGAACGACGGCGCCGAAGTGGCGCACTCCGTTTGCCCGTACTGCGCCGTGGGCTGTGGCCAGTTGGTTTTTCACAGAGGGAACAAGCTCATCTCCATCGAAGGCAATCCTGCTTCACCGCTCTCGCGCGGGCGCCTGTGCCCGAAAGGCTCGGACAGCTTCGAACTCACTACCCACTCCAAACGCCTCACGAAAATCAAATACCGGAAGCCCAAGTCCGCTAAGTGGGAAGACCTCGAACTCGAGACGGCGATGGACATGATCGCCGACCGCCTGTGGGAAAGTCGGAACAAAAATTTCGTTGAAACGCAGGACGGCCAAAGCCTGATGCAGAACAAAACCGTCGCTCACCTGGGCGGTGCGACGCTCGACAACGAAGAAAATTACCTGATCAAAAAGCTGTTCACCGCCGGCCTCGGCATGGTCTGCATCAGCAATCAGGCCAGAATATGACATAGCTCCACGGTGCCCGGTCTGGGCACCACCTTCGGAAGGGGCGGAGCAACCACGGCGCCGGGCGACCTGGTGAACTCGGACGTGATCCTTATTATGGGATCCAACATGGCCGAAAATCATCCCGTCGGATTTCAGTGGGTGATCGAAGCCAAAGAGCATCATGCCGCGCACGTGATTCACGTGGACCCGCGTTTTAGCCGCACCTCCGCTGTAGCGAATACCTGGGTTCCTCTGCGCGCGGGCTCAGACATTTTGTTCCTCGGCGGCATCATTAATTACATTCTCCAAAACGAATTGGACTTCCGCGAATATGTCGTCCATTACACCAATGCGTCCGTGATAATTCCGGAATCGTTCAAGGACACCGAAGAACTCGGCGGCATCTTTTCGGGCTGGGATCCAGAGAAGAAGCAGTACGACACCACGTCATGGCTCTATCAAGGTGTCCGAAACGCGAGCGATTCGAGCAATAAAAACCCGGCTGAAATGTCCGGCGGCCACTCCATGCATGGCGTGGACTCCAGCACCGACCTCAGCACCTATGAACAGGATTTGACGCTCCAGCATCCGCGCTGCGTCTACCAGATCATGAGGCGCCATTTCGCGCGCTACACCCCTGAAATGGTGGAGCGCTATTGCGGCGTCGATAAGGAAGCGTTCCTGAATGTCGCGAACCTCTATTGCGGCGCGTCCGGTCCAGAAAAAACCGCGGCCATTTGCTACGCCCTTGGCTGGACGCAGCATTCCAGCGGCGTGCAGATCATCCGCTGCGCCGCGATTCTGCAATTGCTCCTGGGCAATATGGGACGCCCGGGCGGCGGCATCCTCGCGTTGCGCGGCCACGCCTCCATTCAGGGTTCCACGGATATACCCACGCTTTTCGATTCCTTGCCCGGCTATTTGAGCATGCCGAAATTCGGTCCCTCATCAAAGGATCTCGCCAGCTTCATCAAAGCGAACAAGCCCCGCTCCGGCTTCTGGAACAACTTTGACAAATACATCGTCAGTCAGCTCAAGGCCTTCTACGGCGACGCCGCCACCAAGGAAAACGATTTCGGATTCAATTGGCTGCCGCGCCTCACCGGCGATCACTCCCATCAAGCCTACTGGCTCGACATGCTTGACGGAAAAATGGACGGCCTCTTCGTCATGGGCCAAAATCCCGCCGTCGCCGGACCTAACTCCGGCATGGAGCGCCGCGGACTTGGAAAACTGAAGTGGCTGGTGGTGCGCGAAATGGTGGAAACAGAGACGGCATCCTTCTGGTATGCATCACCGGAAGTGCAGAGCGGGGACCTGCGCACCGAAGACATCGAGACGGAAGTTTTTCTGATGCCCGCCGCCGGCCACGTGGAAAAAGAAGGCACATTTACCAACACGCAGCGTTTGCTGCAGTGGCGCGAGAAAGCGGTGGATCCTCCCGGTGACGCACGCAGCGAGAACTGGTTCATCTACCACCTGTGGCGCCGGATTGTGGAAAAGGCCAAGCTCGATGCCAGTCCGCGCAACCAAGGCCTGCTAGCGTTAACAATGAACTACACCCTCGAAGGCGACCACCGTGAACCAGCGTCGCCCGAGATTCTGCAGGAAATTAACGGCTGGACCATCGCCGACCACAAACTTCTTTCTGGATTCGGCGAACTCAAGGCCGACGGTTCCACCCTCTGCGGCTGCTGGATTTATTCCGGCGTATTTCCTTCTTCAGGCCGCAACTGCGCCAACGAACGCGACCCTAAAGACGAATACGGTCACGGATGGGGCTGGGCGTGGCCCGCGGATCGTCGCGTCATCTACAATCGAGCTTCCGCGCGACCGGACGGCTCGCCGTGGAGCGAGCGCAAAAAATTAGTCTGGTGGGACGAGGCCGCGAAAAAATGGACTGGCAAAGACGTTCCTGACTTCACCGCGACGAAACCGCCAAATTACGTTCCGCCACCCGGGGCGGAAGGCGATGCCGCATTGGCTGGTGACAAGCCCTACATCTTGCACGCCGATGGTTTCGGCTGGCTTTGGGTTCCCGTTGGCCTGAATGACGGTCCGCTCCCTGCGCACTACGAACCGCTGGAATCTCCCATCTCCAATCCCATGTATCCGCAGCGCCAGGCAAATCCCGTGGGACTGAATCGCGCGCGGCCCGGAAATGAGTACGCCAATTCTCCCGACGCGCGTTTTCCCTACGTGCTCACCACGTACCGGCTCACCGAACATCACACCGCGGGAGGTATGTCGCGCACGCTGTCGCACCTGGCGGAATTGCAGCCCGAACTTTTCTGCGAAATTTCCCTGGAGCTGGCGCAGGAATTGAAAATCGAACACGGCGCCTGGGTAACTCTAGTCACGGCCCGTGGTGCCATCGAAGCCCACGCGCTTTCCACATCGCGAATTCGTCCCTTAAAGATCGGCGACCGGCTCGTTCACCAAATCGGCGTTCCTTTTCACTGGGGTTACAATGGCCTGGTCAAAGGCGACATTGCCAACGACCTGATCGCCATTTCCGAAGAGCCCAACGTGCGCATCATGGAAACCAAAGGCTTGCTCTGCAATCTGCTCCCCGGAAACCGCGCCAAAAATTTCGACAGGCTGAAGGAGTATCACTCCATCTCCGAAGGCAAAACCGCATGACGGATCCCGTGCAGAACCCGTTGACGAACACCTTTATTTACCCCGTGCCGTACCACGTGAAGAAGGCGGCATTCCTCACGGATGCCACCATCTGCATCGGCTGCAAAGCCTGTGAAGTCGCCTGCAAAGAATGGAACGAAGTCCCCGACGACGGAATGATCTGGACTGGCCATTCGTACGACAATACGCAACAGCTCGGCGCCTCCACCTGGCGCCACGTGATGTTCCTCGAACAGCCCGCCGTCGCGGGGCCCCAACAAGTGGACATGGAAAATCCCTTCCGCTGGATTTTCCTTTCCGACGTTTGCAAACACTGTGGCAATGCAGGATGCCTGGAAGCCTGTCCCACCGGCGCGATTGTCCGCACCCATGTCGGCTCAGTGCTCGTGCAGTCCGACGTTTGTAACGGCTGTGGCTACTGCGTGGTGTCGTGCCCCTTCGGCGTGGTTGATAAACGCCACCCCGATGGCCGCGCGTTCAAATGCACGTTCTGTTACGACCGGCAGGAGGCCGGGATGATTCCTGCGTGCGCGAAAGCCTGCCCCACACAATCAATTCGATTCGGCGATCTCGCCGAACTCCGCGAGGTCGGGGACGCGCGCGTAGCAGAACTGCAAGGCCGCGGCTACACCGACGCCCAGGTCTACGACCCGCTGCAAACAAGTGTCGGCGGCACTCACGCCATGTTCGTAATCCTGGGCCAGCCGGAAGCCTATAATCTGCCGCCGGCTCCGCAAGTTCCCACCATTTATTTGAAAAGTGCCTGGCTCTCCGCGCTAATCTCCGCCCTGCTCCTCACCGCGATCGCCTGCGGAGCATTTCTATTTTGACAACGCCTGGCCTGCCCGCGCCATCGCAAAGTCGCGCAATCGCGAATCAAGGAATCGCAAGTGTCCGCAACTGACAATCCCGGCGCCCCAAGCCGGCCGCCCATCAGGCCGAAGGCCTCCGAAGATCGTCTCGACGCAATTCGCAACGAGGCCAGCACCACAGGCAAAGTCGTCACGGGCGCAGGCCAAGCTCACGCGAACGCGCACGCAAATACAAATGCTACGATT
Source organism: uncultured Acidobacteriota bacterium (assembly GCA_963748395.1). Classification (GTDB taxonomy): domain Bacteria; phylum Acidobacteriota; class Terriglobia; order Acidiferrales; family UBA7541; genus Palsa-295. Next base: position 761,162 of record CAVVIP010000005.1, read on the forward strand.
CCCGGCGCCGAAGATTATTACAACCTGCCCGTCCTGAAGCCACCCACATGGACCTGGGAAGTCCCCCTCTATTTCTTCGTCGGTGGCATCGCCGGCATGTCCTCCCTCATCGCCTTCGTCGGCCATCTGTTTCACGCAGATCCCCGCATGATTCGCGTTGTCCTCTGGATCCCATTAATCGGGGCCGGTCTATGTCCCGCGCTGCTCATTTCAGACCTCGGCCGCCCCCTCCGCTTCCTCAACATGTTGCGCGTCTTCAAATGGCGCTCCGCCATGTCCATGGGTTCCTGGATCCTCTCCGCGTTCGGCGGCGCCGCCTTTCTCGCGCTCGCCATAAACGAAATCATCCTCCACGGGATTCACATCCCATTCCTTCTCCCGTTACAATGGATCGCCGAATTTGCCGCCGCACTTACCGGCCTGCTTCTCGCCAGCTACACCGGCGTGCTCATCGGCGCTACCGCCATCCCCGTCTGGCACGAAAACCGCCTCGTCCTTCCCGGCCACTTTCTTACCTCCGGCCTCGGCGGCTCCGCCGCAATTCTGGAACTCTTTGGTTTTCTCGTCCCTGCCACGCAGATCCTCGGCTTCGCCACCACCACCATCGAAACTCTCATCGGCGCGATCCTGGAATTGCGTCACGGCCGCATTCACGCGCCTCTGCATGAAGGAAAATCTGGCTGGACCATGCGCATCGCCGGCGCACTCGAAGGCCCCATCGCACTAATCATTCGCATTCTCTGGCACGGCTCAGCGAACGGCCGTCACGCCGCGGCGATATGCTTCCTGGTCGGCTCCGTCTCGAGCCGCTACGCTTGGATCTGGGCCGGCCGCGCCTCCGCCCACGATCCTCAAGCGCTCTTTGAAGACCAGCGCAAATCGTAATTGGAATTTGTTTCGAGTAATGCTGATGGGAATGCTAGTCTCCGGTGCGGGAGGCAATTTTGAAAATCTGGTATCTGTACACAGTGTTAACCGTAATCACCTGGGGTTTGTGGGGCGTCTTCAGCAAGCTCGCGTCGAACTATTCGAAACCCAAGCAAGCGCTTTTGTTCCAGACCGCGGGAATATTGGCATTTGCTGTCGTCGTGTTATTCATCGAAAAGTTTCACTTCGAATGGTCGCTGCCGGGATTCAGCTGGGCCGCCTTGGCTGGCTTTCTCGCCTTCGTCGGATTCCTCACATTCTTCGCGGCGCTGGACCAGGGAAAGGCATCAACGGTCGTCACTCTGTCAGCGCTCTATCCACTCGTGACGATTCTGGTGAGCATCGCGTTTCTCCACGAAAAACTGACGCCGCGGCAGGGCGCCGGAATCGTCTTCGCGCTAATCGCCAGCGTGTTGCTCGCCAGCTAGTATCGCGAGTCTTTGTAGGTCGTGGCTTCAGCCACGACGTAATCGCAGCAGAGTCAGTGCGGCTTCAGCCGCTGAAGTACCGTTCGCATTTCTCATATAAACTCGTCAGGCCTTTGGCGTCAGGTTGTTGATGTGCAGCGCCACGGTCTTCAGATGCGTCATGTCATCGAAAGTAAATCGGCCGCCGAGCCGCCCATAGCCGCTTTTGGTTCCACCCCCGCCCCCAAAAGGTTCGTGCGCTTCCCAATAATCCGTCGTGTCGTTGATAACCACGTTGCCGCTGCGTAGCCGATCGGCAAAATAGAAGGCCTTGTCAATGTCCTGCGTAAAAATCGCCATCTGTAATCCGTAGCCCGTCGCGTTGGCGAGCTCGATGGCCTTTTCATAGCCGTCAACCGTGATCACCGGGACGACGGGTCCAAACGTCTCTTCGTTATTGAGCAACATCTCGGAACTCACATCATCAATTACCGTCGGTTCGAAAAAGTAATCCGTAGGCTGTTTCGCGACGCGCTTCCCCCCAAAAATAACGCGCGCTCCTTTCTGCACCGCATCCGCCAGGTGACGCTCGGTTTTTTCGATCACCGGAAGATTGTTCATCGGGCCCATCAGGACGCCTTCCTGAAAAGGATCGCCCACCCGAACCAGTTTTGCCTCCTGCACCACCAGCTCCAGAAAATCCTTGTGCACGCGGCGATCCACCAGCACCCGTTCCGTCGCGCAGCACACCTGCCCTGCGTTGAAATACGCGCCGAACGCCGCCGCTTTAGCAGCACGCCCCAGATCCGCATCCTCTAATACGATTTGCGGTCCGTTGCCCCCAAGCTCCATCAGAAGTTTTTTTACTCCGGCCCGCCGCTGGATGGTATCGCCGGTATGTGTTTCACCGGTCAGTCCAATTCCATCGATCCCAGGATGACTGACCAATGCGTCGCCGGTCGTCGGCCCCAACCCGGTCACCAGATTAAAAACCCCCGGCGGCAAATCCGCTTCCGCCATGCATTGCGCGAAGAATAAGCCAGAGAGCGGGGTCTGCTCAGCCGGCTTGAACACAATCGTATTGCCCGCCGCAATCCCCGGACCAAAATATTCCGAGGGGATGACCGTCGGAAAATTCCACGGCGTAATAATTCCCCACGTCCCGATCGCCACTTTAAAAGTAAACAGCCGCTTGTTGGGATCGCGCGCCGGAATAATTGGAGTCTCCAGGCGCTTCACGTCTTCCGCAGCGATCCGGAAATTTTCTGCGGTCTCATCCACCTCTGGCAGAGCTTCGGCGAAGTATGGCTTGCCTTGCTCCAGCGAAATAATTGCCGCGATCTCTTCCCTGTGAGCAACGATGCGCTCGGCGATTCTATGGCAAGCCGCTGCGCGCTCGAAGGGCGCGGTAAGCCGCCACGCATCCCAGGCTCTGCGCGCCGCTTCCACCGCGCGATTAACATCTTTCGCCGAAGCGTGCGGCACCTTCGCCAGCAGCTTGCCCGTCGAGGGGCTGTGAACCTCCAGCTGCTCGGAGTTATCGCTATCCACCCACTTGCCATTGATAAAAAGTGCTCGTGGGGGTAGTCCCGCAAGAGCTTGGTCCGCCGCAATAGGGTGCGCGCTCATCAGATTCCTCACTTTGGGAAAATTTGCATCCTCGATGTCTGCAGCACTACTACCACAAATCACCGATGAAATGAACGGCGCGCCACCCTTATCTCATTCGTCCGCTGCTCGATCCGCTTCCAATACCCTTTGCATTTCCAAACTCGCCGCATTCGCGTATCGTCTGGGCCTGTAAAAACTTACACTGTACAGAACCTCGTCCTGCGCGTATCTTCTTTTGCGAACGGCGATCCGCTCAGAAGACGAGTCGTGTGCCCGCGCTTCCGGTCGGGCGGTCGGAAAGCTCAGGTTTGATCAGGCATACAGGCCAGGTACGAATCGCAGACTTGCCGGTGCGATCCCAGCCGCACCCATTAAGCGTTCCTTCGGCACGTCCACAATTGCATCGCGCATCCTCTGATCGGGTCGGGGGCTCATCATGAAAATGAATCAGCAGTTCTTGTCGATTCTTCTCAGCTTCAGTCTGCTTCTTGCGCCGTTGACGCTGGATGCCTGCAAGAACTCGGATAAGGCCTCGGCCAGCGGCCAACCGGCGCCTTCCTCTGCACAGGCGCAGCAGGCTGAGCAAACACAGCAAGCGCAGCAGGCTCCGGCAACCACCGACGCGAACCCCACTCCCGACGAACTCTACCAGCTCGTCGCTCCCATCGCGCTATTTCCAGACAATCTTGTCGCGCAGGTCCTCGCTGGCTCCACGTATCCCGATCAAATCACCGCCGCGAACACCTGGCTCCAGCAGAATTCCAGCCTCAAGGGCGACGCGCTCTCGCAGGCTGTGGACAAGCAGTCTTGGGACGTCAGCGTGAAAGCCCTGACGCAATTTCCCGATGTGCTCAATCAGATGGCCTCCAATCTTTCTTGGACTTCCGCGCTCGGCGACGCCTATTACAACATCCCGCAAGACGTGATGAACGCTGTGCAGGTGATGCGCCAGCGCGCTCAGCAGGCCGGCAATCTGAAAAGTAATTCGCAGCAGAATGTCACCGTAGAAAATCAGGCGCCCGCCGCCGCTCCAGCCGCTTCGTCTTCCGCCGCGCCGCAGCCCATCATCGTGCAGGCCCCGCCGCAGACCATTATCATTCAGCCTGCGCAGCCCACGGTTGTCTACGTGCCCACTTACAATCCCACCGTCGTCTATGGCGCCCCCGTGCCCGTCTATCCGGGATATTCCACAGGCGCTGTTGTCGCCGCCGGCATCATCTCTTTCGGCGTGGGCATTGCCGTCGGCGCGGCCATCGCCAACAACAATCATTGCTGCGGCTGGGGATGGAATTCGTGGGGATGCGGCTGGCACAGTTCCACGGTAGTCTACAACCGCAATGTGTACGTCTCCAATTCCAACACTTTCGTCAACCGCAACAACTACTACAACAACAACGTCAGCCACTACAATCAGAACAACATCAACCGCAACAACGTGAACGTCAACAACACCAACATAAACAACGTGAACCGCAACAACGTCAACGCCAACAACGTAAATCGCAACAATGCGAACAACAACAATTATCGCGCCAATAATTTCAACAACACCGCGCACAACAGCTTCACCACTCCGAATTTCAATCAGAAATACAATTCACCGCAGTACAGCAACAATCACGCGAACACCGCGCAAAACAATCGCCCGCAGGGTGGCGCTCAGCAAGGCAACCGGCCCCAGGGCGGCGCTCAGCAGTCCAATCTGAATCAGCATCAGAACCGCCCCAACAATCAAGCGCAACCTCAGCGCGACGCTGCTCGCGGCTACGGACAGACGCCCAGTCAAAACGCCAGCAAGAGCACGTTCAGCAACTATAGTCAGGGCGGCAATGCCCGCACCAACAGCGCTCGTGGCGGACAGAGTTTGCAAGGACACAGCGGCGGTGGTTCGCGGCCGCAAGCGCAGCCGCGTTCCGGCGGCGGGCGTCACAAGTAGAAGGGCGCAATCGCGGTTCGCTCGTGCCGGCCTAAATCCGATCGAAGGAGAACACGCTCATGCAATCCCAACTTCACATCCAGGTCGTGCGTCGCCGCCTGAGCGCCGTTCCACGCCGCTGGCTTCCGCTCGCGCTGGTCGCTGTAATTCTCGCGTCGCTTCTGGCCGCTGGCCCTTCGTTCGCGCAACAGGCCAATGAGAAAACCTTCGCGTCACCGGGCGAAGCCGCGCTGGCCCTGTATACCGCCACCAAAGCCTACGACGGCAAGACTATTCTGGTGATTCTCGGCACGAATTCCGGCGGCATTATCCACACCGGCGACGAAGTCGCGGACAAGAACATGGCCGACAATTTTGTCCGCCGCTACGAACAAATGCATCGCGTGGTCGTCGAGCCGGATCAAACCGTGACGCTTTATATCGGCGCGGAAAACTGGCCCCTCCCCATTCCTATCGTCAAGAACAGCAGCGGTGCCTGGTATTTCGACACCGAAGCTGGCAAGCAGGAAATTCTGCAGCGGCGTGTCGGCACCAATGAGAATGATGCGATCGAGGTTCTGTACCACTTGGTCGAGGCTCAGGAAAACTACGGTTCCGCGGTCCGCGCTGGAGAGACCACCAAGCACTACGCGTTGAAGTTTCTCAGCGACGACGGCAAGCAGAACGGATTATTTTGGCAGACCTCTGACAACGACCCGCCCAGCCCCATCGGTCCGCTGCTCGTTGCGGCCGCTAGCCAGGGATACAAGGAGAAACAGGGCGAGTCCACACCCTTCCACGGCTATTACTACCGCATGTTGACCAGGCAAGGCGCCGCCGCTAAAGGTGGCGCGCTCGACTACGTGGTCAACGGGAAACTCACGCGCGGCTTCGCTTTCGTGGCCTACCCTGCCCAGTACCGCAACTCCGGCGTCATGACTTTCATCGTCAATCAAAGCGGAATCGTCTATGAAAAGGACTTGGGCGAGAAAACCTCAGACGTCGCTGCCGCCATGCAGGATTACAACCCCGGCGCTGGTTGGGAGCCTGTGGACTAAGGCGCCTCGCTATGTCCGGCAGCGCCTCGATTTCAGGAAGGTGTTTTTCCCCAGCGCAGTGGACCCCGAAAACTAGCGAGGAGGCTGATGCAATGCATAGCACACCAGGGCATCACGCGGCGCCATTCATCCGCCGCGCTTCGTTCCTAATCGCATTTCTAATTCTTATATTGTCGCGTTCCGCCGGCGCCCAACAAAAACCAAACATTCTTGTCATCTTTGGCGACGACATCGGCCAGGCCAATATCAGCCGTTACACGCACGGTGTAGTCGGATACATGACGCCCAACATCGATCGCATTGGTGCCGAGGGCATGACCTTCACCGATTACTACGCAGAGAACAGCTGCACCGCGGGCCGCTCGTCTTTCATCACCGGCCAATCGCCCATGCGCACCGGTCTTACCAAAGTGGGAGCCCCAGGAGCGCCCGTCGGCCTGCAAGCTCGCGACATCACCATCGCGCAAGCGCTCAAATCGTTCGGTTACGCCACCGGCCAATTCGGAAAAAATCACCTCGGTGATCGCGACGAGTATCTTCCCACCGTCCACGGCTTCGACGAATTCTACGGCAACCTCTATCACCTGAACGCCGAGCAAGAGCCGGAGATGCCCTATTGGCCCAAGGATGATCCGGAATTCCTGAAGGTTTACCACGTGCGTGGCGTGATCCACAGTTACGCCCTACCGGACGGCAAGCAAAGGATTGAAGACACCGGTCCGCTCACGATGAAGCGCATGGAAACAATTGACGACGAAACTTCCAATGCCGCTATGACTTTTATTGATAAGCAAGCCAAAGGCGGCAAGCCCTTCTTCGTCTGGATGAATTTCACCCGCATGCACATCTTCACGCACATCCGCCCCGAGTATCACGAAAGGAGCGGAATGCCTGGCAACGATTACGCCGACGGAATGTGGGAACACGATCAAGACGTCGGCAAGTTGCTCAAGCAGCTCGACGACCTCGGAATCACCAAAGACACCATCGTGATTTACACCACGGACAACGGCCCGAACATGTTCAGCTGGCCTGACGCTGCGATGACTCCCTTCCGCAGCGAGAAAGATTCGAACTGGGAAGGCGCCTTCCGTGTGCCGGCTGTCGTGCGCTGGCCCGGTCACATCAAAGCCGATACATGGTCCAACGAGATCGTTTCGGGTCTGGATTGGTTTCCCACGTTAGTCGCCGCAGCAGGGGATCCCAACATCAAAGAACAGCTTCTGAAAGGCTGGGCGCCCACTCCGGGTGGCACGGTTTTCAAAGTCCATCTGGATGGCTACAACATTCTCCCTTACCTGGAAGGCCAGCAACCCAATTCACCGCGGAAGGACTTTTTCTATTTCGACGACGACGGCCAACTCGTAGCCATGCGGCACGAAAACTGGAAGTTTGTTTTCTGCGAACAGCGTGCGCCCGGCAACCTGAACATCTGGATGAACCCCTTCACTTGCCTGCGCCTTCCAAAGATTTATAACCTGCGCATGGATCCCTACGAACGCGCAGACATCACTTCCGATCAATATAACGACTGGCTCGTGAAAAACGTGTACCTCAACGTGCAGGGGACCATCCTCGCCACGGAGTTCATCGAAACTTTCAAAGAATATCCGCCGAGCCAGGCCCCCGCGAGCTTCACTGTTGATCCCGAGATGATTCTGAAGATGCTCAAGATTCAGATGGCACAAGCCGGGAAGGATTGAGCGCAACATCTGGAGCATAGAGACGGCTGCCATTTGTGTAGCGAAAGGTGGCAGGGGCGCGATTTTCTCATCGTGCCCGCATGCCTCCGTCGCGCAGAGCCGTCCGCGGCTACACCTAGGATCGGTCCGGCAAGGGGGACATGGTGACTAGCTCAAACAGCAGACACCTAGGATTGGTCCTGTTCGTTGTTCTCCTAATCGCCCCACGCTCGGTCCTCGCGCAAACGAAGCCGCCTGCCGCCACCCAGCCGAACCAAGGCGTGTCAGCGCCGATCGTGCAAGGTCCTCCCTGGACCGGAGATTTCGATGGCATGTTGAAGCGCCGCCGCATCCGCGCGCTCGTCGCCTACTCCAAAACTCAATACTACGTCGTCAAAGGCGTGCAACACGGCAGCTCCTACGAGTACCTCAAAGCCTTCGAGGACGCCATCAACAAGAAGTATCCGCAGAAACAGAAAGATCTTAAGTTCCACGTGGTTTTTATCCCGGTCCCAAGGGACAAAATGTTTTCCCGCCTCGCCGAAGGCCGCGGCGATCTCGCCGTCGGCGCGCTCACCGTCACCCCGGATCGCCTGAAGCTCGTGGACTTTTCCGATCCACTCGTTGACGGCGTAAAGTCCATCGCCGTTACCGGTCCGAATTCACCCGCGCTGAATTCTCTCGACGATCTCTCCGGCAAAGAGGTATTCACCCGCACCAGTTCCAGCTACTGGGAACATCTCCAGGCATTGAACGAAAAGTTTAAGAGCGAAGGCAAACCTCCCGTGATCCTCCGCGCCGCTCCGGAAGATCTCGAGGATGAAGATATTCTGGAGATGTTGAACTCCGGCCTGATCTCTGTGGCCGTCACTCACGCGTATCTGCCCAAACTTTGGGCGCAGATCCTTCCGAAAATTCGCCCGCACGACGACATTGTCGTCAGCGAAAACGAATCCGTCGCCTGGGCCATGCGCAAGAACAGCCCGCAGCTGATGTCCGTCGTGAACGGTTTTGTGGCTACTCACAAACGCGGCACCACCTTTGGCAACACCGTGATCCAAAGGTACGCGCTCAATTCACAAATGCTCAAAAGCGCCACCTCGCCCGCCGACTTGCAGCGATTTCAGCAAACCGTCGAGCTCTTTCGCAAATACGGCGCGCAATATAATCTCGATTACCTTCTCATGATGGCCGAAGGCTTCCAGGAGTCCACTCTCAATCAGGAAGCCAAAAGCCAGGTCGGCGCCATTGGCATCATGCAGTTGATGCCCGCCACCGGCGAGCAGATGAAAGTCGGTGACATCACCCAGGCCGAAGCCAATATCCATGCCGGTGTGAAATATATTCGCTTCATGGTGGACAAATATTTCGCGAACGAGCCCATGACCGACACCAACAAGTTGCTCTTCGCTTTCGCCGCGTATAACGCCGGTCCCGGCCGCGTGCACGCGTTGCGCGTGGAAGCAGGCCAAAAGGGATTTGATCCCAATGTGTGGTTTGACAATGTGGAAGTGATCGCCGCTAACCGCGTCGGAATGGAAACCGTCACTTACGTCTCGAACATCTACAAATACTACATCGCCTATAAATTAGTCGCCCTCCAGGCCGAAGAACGAAAAAAAGACCTGCAGCAATTGCAGTCCAAGCCCAGCAATTGACGATCCAAGCGCCCCGGCCCCTCGCCGCTTCTCACCTCACCGCGCCAGCACATCTTTATACGCGTTAATCTCCACCTTCTTCGGCGAGCGATCCACAATAAACTCCATCGCACGCGTGGAACTTCCGGGAATCCCTACCTGCCCCATCCGCATCATCCCGTTTCCAAAATCTGCGAACACCGGCACGAACATCCCGAACCGGTCATCCACTTCACTCTGCGTTATTTCCACGTGCACTCTGAACTTCCCGCCTTCGCCCGGCTTCACTGTGTATTGCATGCTGTACCGCGGCACCTGCGTGTCGTACACCCATTCGTTGAAAAACCAATCCAGCCGCCCATTCTGTTGTATATCCATCTGCTTGGTCATATGCTTTTCGGCGACGGCTTTGAAAGACTCGGTGGAAGCCGGCGTGTCGCGGTGGCTTTCCATGAAGTCGTGCATCATATCCACAAAAGCTTGCTCCCGTTTGTCGCCCGTCGCGTGATCGTCGTACATCACCGACCGCAGCATCTCGAGCACGTAAGCGCCCTTGGAATAAGTTACGCCCTGGTACGCTAGCGGCGAACGCGGTGAAACCAGTCTCACTCCCAGCCACAGAGGCCCCGCATCGTTCGGCGACACCCCGAAATTGTTTTTCTCCAGGATGCGCACCCGCTGCCGTTCCCAGAACGCGATGTAGTCCTTCTGCCACTTCGGCCCCATCGCTTGCTGCAGAAATAGTCCCGCGGCAAATTCCGCAAATCCTTCGGAGAGCCACTGATCGTGATACGAAGCCCAGCCCACTCCATGCCCAAACCACTGGTGAGCCACCTCGTGCGGAGTCACTTCCTGCACGAATCCATTAAACTTCGTATCAATCTCCCCGAACAGCATCCACCTCTGCGTCGAATCGATGTACGCGGAAATCGGCAGATACACCAGGTTGGGCCACGATTGCCCGAAGTTAAAATTCGGCTGCTCCGTGATGTTCACGTTTTCGTACGGAGCCTTGCCGAAAAATATCGTGCACACCTGCATCTGCGCGCGCGTCTGGTCCAGCGCGTATTTGGTCATCGCCGTCGGAGCCATGCCGCTCAAGAATGCGCTGTGCGAGTAGGGCTGCAGGCTGCTCGGCAGCTCCGTCAAGTAATATCCGGATAGTTCGTAGTGCGTTACGTTGTCGGGGTAATCGATTTTTTTGTATTGGCCGTAGTTGAAGCCCGCCACGGCCACCGGCACCGGCGTCACCCAGTGCGTCACCGCAAATCCGGCTTCCGTGGATTGTCCTTCCAGCTTGCCCACGCTGATTAGCACGTTCGAGGGCGGAACTTTGAACGTCAAGTTGTACAGTGATTTCTCCCCAAATCCGTTCAGATTCGGATACCACGATTGCCGCGCGCCCACGTAGTAACTACCGTTGCCTGCGTTGGTGAGCACTTTATCGCCCACGTACTCCACATTGATCGCGTGTTCCTGCCCCATCGCCGGCGCTTCATTCAAAATCGCGTAGAACGAGCCGTCTTCCTTCCTGTTCTCCTGAATGAAATGCAAATCTTGGCCGCTCTGGTCGGTCACTCGCGTCACACGCAGCGTGGGCAACAGTCCGAATTTCATCACGCGTTCGCCAGCGATCAGCGGCTCAAACGTAATTGTCGCGCGCGCGTAAAGGTGGTCGTTCTTCGCAATCACGGTTTCAATGTTGTAGCGGCGCGCGGCAAACAGGCGCTTGTCCTCGCGCGAATTCGCCGTATGCGCCTTCTGTTCCGTCAGCAAATGCGCGGAGTACCACACCCCGTCGTCCATTTCCGCGCCATTCCAATTGATCAGCCCCACTTCCTCCGGAGAATCCATCTGCGAAATCGCGCCCACCCGTGTGCGAATGAAAAAACGCAGGTCCTTGTGCGGCGTGCCGTGCATGTAAGCGTTGAAAAATACCGGATGCTTCGAGTTGTAGATTGCGGCCAGCACGTCCGCGTCCACGTTGTCGATCGTCTCACCCTGCAGAATTGCCTGCGTGAACCCTTCCGGAATTTCGTGCCGGTGGCGCACTTTTTCCTTCCAGTGCTGAAACGCGGTGGCCGCTTCCGGCGGCGTTTCCGTTTTTGCGCCCAGCGCCCCGGTGAACCGCGGATACTGGTTGCCGGTGAAACGAAACACCACTTCGCTGAAATCTTCTTCGGCGGTCGGATGGCCCGTGCGGCGCACCATCTCCCGCTTGTTGATCTCGTCGAACGGCTGTAGCGTGAAGTGTCCCTGGCCCGTAAAAATGGCGCCGGTTTCGTATCCGTCCACCACGGCCAGAAATGTAATCGTCCCGGACTTGAATTCGAAAGTCCCCGCGTCCATCGGCAGCGTAAAATTTTCCAGGCGGTAGCTTTGGCCCAAGCCTACATCGCGCAGCGCCCGGTAGCCCGCATCCGTATTCGCGAACGCCGTGTTCTTCTCGGCCACCACCACCTGCGTCTTCTCCTCCGCGATCGTCAGCTTCAGCGCCAGCTCCGCCGTGCCCTTCAACTCCACCTCAGTCACCAGATCGGCAAAGCCCTCCTTCACTACCCGCACCGAATATTTTCCGGAATTCAGGTTGGGCGCCGCAAACTTCCCGGTTTCATCGGACGTCAGCACCATCGGCTGCGTCAGGCTGCCGCCCGTGATTTCGATGCGCGCTCCCGCCACCACTGCTCCCGAGGGATCTTTCACCGTGCCGGATATCGTATCAGCCCGCAGTTGCGTGGCCAGCGCCACGCACAACAGAGCCACCAGCGCCGCATAAAAAATGTGAACTCGTTTGCGCCGTCGAAGTGTTCTACGCGCACAGGAAACATTTGCTTCGCGGTGGGTATGCTGCGCTTCGTCAGGTTGGCTCATCGGCTCCCCTACAATCGTTGGACGGCGATGCCTTGCGCAATCGAAACCTCGACTTCCGGCTCGATGTTTTTCTCAGTCACGTTCTGAATAGGGAAATCCCGACAGTTCGGAGAGCATTTGTAGCGGAGCACTGCGCCGGGAGCAATACCACGGCAAAATTAATTGTACAATCGGCTTACAACCCAGAAGGTAATACGACTGCTGGCCCCTACTGCCCACCGCCCCGCGGGCTCTAGCTGGGCGCCTTTGCCGTTGAATTTGTAGCGGTCGGTTCGGGTTCATCGAACCGGGCAGCCCTCGCTTTTGCGTCGCCGTCGTAGCGGCGCACTTTAGTGCGCCATCAGGAGCTCGGCAACTACCGATGTCGGTTCTGACCCTGTCCGTCACCTGCTACTGGTCAAACGTCAAGCACACCGCCGCATGCGCATCCACCAAAATCACTTAAGCTTGCCCACTCGGAAATCGCCGGCGAGACCACGTCCCCTAAGATCCTGCCCTTGCCCGCCAGAAAATCATAGATATCGTCCGTCACTGCGTTCATCGGCACCAGCTTCGCCACCGGCTTGCCCCGCTTCGTGATCATCACCGTCTCGCGCTCGGCCTGCACCTCGTCAATCACCCTCAGACAATTGGCCCTGAAGAATCCGGCTGTCATCGTCTTCATCTCTAACTCCTCAAACAACTATGCTCATTTCACCATGCTCGTACAGGACCAATCTGAAAAGACTTTCTGACGGTTCCAGCGTCGGTAGAATGCCGCGCACAACCACGCTTGACGCGGCCCCGTCTCAATATATATTATAGACATATATGGCACCAACACCAGACCGCGAACTCAAGAAAGGCAACGCCGAACTAATGATTCTGGCGCTCCTCGAGCACCAACCCCGCCACGGCTATGAAATCGGCAAGCTCATCGCCGAACGCTCCGAAGGCGTCGTCCGCTTCCATGTCGCTTCCCTCTACCCCCTCTTGTACCGCCTCGAGCGCCGCGGCTGGGTGAAGGGAACATGGGAGCCCGCCGGCGGGCGTCGCCGCCGTTTCTATCGGCTCACGCCCAGCGGCCGCAAGACTCTCGCCGACCAACGTATCCGCTGGCGTTCCTTTTCCCGCGCCGTCAATCGCATTGTGGAGGTGCGCTATGCATGATTGGAAAGAGCTGGTCCGCAACCGCCTTTCGCCGCTGCCTCTGGAACCCAGCCGCCGTGAAGAAATCATCGAAGAACTCGCCCAACAACTCGAAGACGCCTACGACGAACAGCTCGCGGGCGGCGCCAGCGATTCCGCAGCGCTGCAGCGCAGTCTCGCCCAGTTCCAAGACTGGGAAGGCCTGCGAAAAAACGTTTTCCACGCCGTAAAAGCAGCAGAGCTTCCGGTCTGGCAGCAGAGCGGGATCCTCTCGCCGCGGCGCCCTGGGTCTGGACCGCGCTCGTTTTTTCTTTAGTGCTCTTCGCGCTTTTTTTTCCGCCAAGCGCTTGTTACGTTTCGATTCCTCTCGGAAGTTCGTGGAGTGATCGCGCATTCTCTGCGCGAGCTCTCGATCACATCCAGCGCCAGGCAATTGTCCACGGAGACTCCCGCGCTCTGGCCTTCGTCGCGCTGCACCATCCCGACATCACCATCGCTGCAGGCGCTGCTGAAAAAGCAATCGGCCTCGACTCGCTTCTCACCGGATCGTGTGCTTCACTCAAGCCCGCGCCGCCGGGCTCGATCCCGCTCCCTGCATTGCGCGGCTGAAAGCCTGGATCGGCCAGTGCCTTACCTTATCTGCTCGAAGCGGACCAGTTATTCGATCCTCGCTCGTTCGGCGTCTCATGGGAACGCCGCGGTATGTCTGGCGCCGCCCCGCGCGATCGTTCACGAAGCTGACTCCGCCTGCCATGCAGAAAGCTTTCGCTGCTGCCAGACATGACAGCGACGCGACCCAGCGTTTCGAGCTCGACCGTACCATCCTCCTGCAGAGGGATGATCGCCCGGATTTGTTGATTCAGGCCGTAGGCTCGCGGCCGATTCCAAATTTGCACGCGATCAGGACCTATGCCGAATACTTGGTGCTGGGCTTGGGAGAGAGCGCCGAGAAAGCCGGTCGCTTTCAAGAAGCCGCCGCGCAATATCAAATCGCTGCGCAGTTCGGCGTCCGCATGCAGCAAGACGCTTTCGGAATCGAGCGCCTGATCGCGATGGGGATTCGCCAGCAATCTTACGAGCACATTGTGTCGTTACTGCGCCTGCAGGGCCGCGCGGAAGAAGCCGCCTTGCTGGAACCGAGTATCGGCGACCTGCATGACGCGTTCGGATTCAAAGCTCGCGAGTTTCGTTCAGCAAATGTTTCCGCTGGCCGCGCCGCCTCTCTCGTATTGTTTTTTGGCGCTCTCGTCATTGCGCTCGCAGTGGCCGCGCTCGCGTGGTTAGGATCGATGATTCTGGTGCGCTGGCAGAAAAACGGGAGCGGCCTTATCAATAATATCGCATCGGTCGCCGCAATTGCTCCGCCGAAATTGCTTCTCGCGAGCCTCTGCCTTTACGGCGCCTACTATCCTTATATACGGCACATCAGCCAGTTCCAGGGCGGAGACCAGCTCATCCGTGACTTCGCCGTTCTGGGAAAGCCTCTCCGGGCCATGGATTTATAGAGGATTCTGGCTGAACATGTTGTTCTGGCCCACTGTGTCGTGCGTCGCCATCGCTATCCTCGGCATAATCACCCTCCGCTGGATCGCTGCGCGTCGACAAATTGATCGTCTTCACCAAGAATGACGCCTCTACTGCTCCAATCCGGCCCAGTCACGCTGCGATAAGCGTCATCATCCTGCCTGTCCCGCCGCAGGCGGTGATCTCTCCCGCCTTCTCTGTGCCCTCCGCAGTATCCTCTGTTCTCGGCGTTAAGTACGGCTTGGCCATTGGCTTGCCACGCTTCGTAATCACCACGGTCTCGCGCTTGGCCTGCACCTCGTCCATCACCGCCAGACACTTTGTCTTAAACTACCCCGCCGTTATCGTTTTCATCACTCACCTCGATGCAACTATGGTCATCACGCCATGGTCATATTGTTCTGAACGCGTCAATTCTGGCGTCTGTGGGGCAGTCCGTCCTGTACCAGTTCTGTCCTTTGGTGCAGCTGTCTCCGCGTACCACCTCGTGTTAATGTCAAACGGAAACCAAAATATGAAATCGCACTCAAATTCGCGCCGCAGCCCGAGCCGACAAGCGTTTGACGGGTCGCGGCCGGCGCGCCAGGATTCACTACTCAACCCATCACCATTTACTACTTCCGGGAATGTTAATCGCTACTCTAAATTATTAGAAATCAAGCTAACCGACTCACAACAAAGGAGAAAACATTTTCTAATCGCTACTATTTGCCCACTTTTTTCCAGTCTCTGCAGCGTCGCGCCAGCGCCTTCCCCGGTCACGAGCCATGCATCAGTCTCGCAAAGGCCCGCCGCGCTGGCATGCCGCCTCTCGTCGTGTTACTTTTCTGAAGGTACCTCTCATCCACGCCCAGGGGAGAACTAAACGGATGTTCGGCTCGAATTTCTGCAAGCGCTTCGCACAAGTTGTCGTTTTTCTGCTGTTTGTAGCGGTATCAGTTTCCAGCTACTCGGCTCCGCAAGCCGCCACTCCAGCCAAATCGCAACCTGCAGCATCCTCCACACAGCCCGCGCTAGCAGCACCTAGCCGCGCCGACATCCTCCGCGGCGCCTACGGCCCTTACCGCGCCAACAACGATCTGCTCTCTTACTATCTCGACGTCCGCGTGGATCCTGAGAAGCAAACGATCAGCGGCAAAAACTCCATCCGCTTCAAAATGCTTCAGGACGGCACGCGCATCCAACTCGATCTGCACCCCGCGCTGGAAATAGACAAAATTCTTCTCGGCACCACTACGCTGAAATACGAGCGCGATTCCGGCGCCGTCTTTGTGGACTTCCCGGAAACGCTGCGCGCCGGACAGGAATACACGATTGACTTCTACTACTCCGGCCATCCGCCGCAGGTAGCTCGCTTCGGCAGCTTCACTTTCGGCAAGGATCCCGCCGGCCATCCCTGGATTTACACCGCGTGCGAAGACGTCGGCGCCAGTTTCTGGTGGCCCAACAAAGATCAGTGGCGCGACGAAGTTGAGAATATGCGCATCAGCGTCGCCATTCCCAATGGCCTGGTGGACGTTTCCAACGGAAAGTTTCTCGGCAAGACCGATCTGGGCGACGGCTACACTCGCTGGGATTGGCTCGTGCAGTATCCCATCAACAATTACGACGTTTCCCTGAACATCGGCAACTACGTGCAATTCTCAGACAAGCTCGGCGACTTGCCCCTGGATTTTTACGTCCTGCCCGAAGATCTGGAAAAAGCCAAAAAACAATTCGTGCAGGCCAAGGGAATGATTGAAGCCTATCAACATTATTTCGGCGAATATCCTTTCCAGAAGGACGGCTACAAACTCGTGCAGGTGCCCTACTCCGGCATGGAGCACCAAAGCGCAGTCACCTACGGCAATCACTTCACCAACGGATACCTGGGCCGCGACTGGACCGGCGTGGGCGTCAGCCCGAAATTCGATTTCATCATCATCCATGAAAGCGGCCACGAGTGGTTCGGCAACAGCGTTTCCGCGGCCGACCGCTCGGACATGTGGATCCACGAAGGCTGGACCACGTATCTGGAAGTTCTCTACGTCGAATACATGTTCGGGCACGAAGACGCCCTGAAGTATGTCAACGGTTACAAATCCAAAGTGCAGAATCGCGAGCCCATCATCGCCGAGCGCGGCATCGCCGCCACTCCGCCGCAGGATATGTATTTCAAAGGCGCGCTATTTCTGAACACTCTGCGCAGCGTGGTGAATAACGACGCAGAATGGTGGACGCTGCTCCACGATTTCTACCAGCACTTCAAATATCAGAACATCATGACCGAAGACATCGTGGCATATTTCAATCAGCAGACCGGGATGAACCTTACGCCCATCTTCGATCAGTATTTGCGCCACACCGCGATTCCCACGCTCGAGCTGAAATTTAACGAAGCGGAAGGCACCGTGGATTATCGCTGGCAGGCGGATGAGCCGGATTTCGCCATGCCCGTCCGCGTAGGCAAGAAAACCGACTGGCAGATTATTCAGGCCACCACTTACTGGCAGACGATGAAGACGCCGCTGAAGAAAAACGATTTCGACGTCGCCACCGATCTGTACTTCATCAACGTCTCCAAACAATAGCTCTGCATTTTGCGGAAAAGCGAGGGCGAACCAAGTCTTTGAAAGGTCTTGAATTCGTAGCGGCGCACTTTAGTGCGCCATCCGTGCAATGTTTGTCGCAACGTCCGAAAAAACCAATTCTAATGTCCGATTATCTTCTCGATCTTCGTTAACTCCGCGTCCGCTTGTTCCATATACTTCTGCGCGTTTTGCACATCAGCAATCTGCAATGCGCTCTGCGCCTGCGCCAGATAGTTCCGCGCGCGCTGCTGCGACGCTGCAACATCTGCGCGAGTCTGCTGTCCTGCCTGTTGCTGCGCCGCGATGCGTGCGTTCACCTTATTCGCGCGGCTGGAAAGCTCGTCGAACTCTTCGTGCTCCAGCGCCGCAAATTGCGCGACCGTTGCCACGGTCTTCCGCGTGGACTGCTCCGCCGCGCGACTGTCCTGGTTCACCGATGACGCTGTTTGCTGCGGCGTGTTCTGTTGTGCGGTGTTTTGCGGTGGCGCATTCGGCTGCGGCGGATCCGCTGGCGACGCGCTTCGCTGCGATGCGTCCTGTCGTGGCGCAGTCGGAGTTCGCGTCGTCGTAGCGCTCGGCTGCGGCTTCGTGCTCGCAACCGTAGCCGGCTTTCCCGGAGTTCCGTCTGGCAGCTTGCTCCAGCAGCGCCAGTCATCCGTCTTGCACGGTAAGGCTTTCAGCACGGCTGCGGCAGGATCGTCACCGGGCGCGGCCTGCGTTGCAGGTGTCACCGGCGCAACGGGCACAGCCTCAGCGGGTCCCGGAGCGTTCGCCGACGCAGTGCTGGGCGCACTCGGGGGCGCAGCCGTGGAACGGTCGAACGAATGTGCATGCAACCATCGCCGCGCGCTGAATCCACCAGCAATCAACATCACCACAACGCCCAGAGCGCTCAGCGCGACATACAACCCGCGGCGATTCCCAGCACTTGCCTGCGCCGATGCAGCGGCCGGGAATTGTGGCTGCGCATGTGCCGGTGAATGTGCGGGCGCAATCGCTGGCGAATGTGGCGGCGCGCCGGAAAGCGGAATCGTCGCTGCCAGCGGGGCTGACGGAGCAGCAGACCCAAGCGGCTGCGCAGTAACCGGACGAGCTGTCACGGGCCGCGCCGTGACGGGCCGCGCGGTTAGTGGTAGAGCCGTCGCGGCACGCGGAGTGCTCGGTGCTGCCGTGCGCGGCGTCGGCGGCGCCGTCAAGTCCAGCGCCGAATCCGTAACCACTGCAGGAATCGGAGTTGGTTCACCCAGAGCAGGCGCGACGCTGCGCAGTGCCGCGCGCAAAGCATCAGCAGTCTGAAACCGCTGTGCGGGATCTTTGGCCATGGCCATCAGGATCAGCTGGCTCAGTACCGGCGGAATGTCTGGCTTCAGTTCCAGCGGCGGAGTGGCCGGAACTTGCAAATGCGCTTGCATCACTTCGAAGTTGTTGTCGCTAACGTATGGCCGCTGTCCGGTGATCGTCTCGTACAACGACACGCCGATGGAATACAGATCAGAGCGGCCGTCCAGTGGCTCGCAGCGTACTTGTTCGGGCGACATGTATGCGACAGAGCCCAGCGTCGTTCCTGTCATGGTGAGACCGTGATCGTTGCCGGAGCGCGCGATGCCGAAGTCCATCAACTTCACCACGCCGGAAGGAGCGAGCATGATGTTCGCCGGTTTGATATCGCGATGCACAATTCTCTGCCCGTGCGCACAAGAGAGTGCGGCCAGCACCTGATCGAAGTACACCAGCGCATCGGCGTAGCGGATAGGACCCTGCTGCAGGCGTGTGGCGAGCGTTGAGCCCTCGACGTACTCCATGATCATTACGAGTTGATTGTTGATGGTCAGCGCGGTGCGCAGCTCTGCAATATTTGGATGGTGCAAGCTCGCGAGCACTTTTATCTCGCGCAAGAAACGATCCGCGAGATCTTGCTGCTCGGAAAGATCCGGCAGCAGAACTTTCATTGCTTCCACGCGGTCGGAAAGCGTGTTGCGGACTTTGTAGACCTTGCCCATGCCTCCGGCGCCGAGTGTGCCGAGGATGAGGTAATCGCCTTTACGTGCGCCAGTGACGTCGTCGGACATTTGGCCTTTGCTGGACTGAAAGCGATCGGTTGCGAACGCTTGAAAGCTGCCGCCATTCTACGACATTTGCGCCGGAGTGAAAGAGGATGTGCGAACGTTTGCGCCGACGCCACACTGCTCGCCGCGAGTCTCTGACGAGTCCGAAACGAAGCACGCCGCGGGTTTTCGCCCCTTGACACCGGAACGCGCTGGGCCTATGTTCTTGCACAATACAGTCGGGCTGGAGCCGGCAGTCATCGGCAACAGGCGTCGAAAGACCCGCGCGGCATGGGGCATAGGTTGTCGCGGGTTAAGCGGTTGCGGTCTTCGTTCCAACGGCCGGCGGACCGTTTCCGGCGGTAGCCCGACCGCGATGCAAGCAGCATCGATATCTCGTTTCGTGCAACGTATGAAATTGGCAGATTTTTGACGTTCCTTCGTCATGAGCGCAACTTGCGATTGACATATGGCACGCGGAAGCAGTCCACCATTTCCATCCATCCGACGGCACGCTTTGTCTCGCCGAGCCTTTCGTGCCGCGCCCGGAGCCGAATCGGCGGGCGGACTGAATATATTTCCGGCAGGTGACGGTTTTTCTGTGGTTTTTGCGCAATGCGAATTGGAGAGCCACTGCGCGGCGAGCCGGCGCGGAGTTCTGGGGGACACAGCCCGATTTTTGGTGGTGCAGTACAATCCCTTCGATCCGCGCTGGCGCAGACCATGAGAACGCAGGGCGCGCTCGCGGGACGTCCACATCGGAACGCTCCATCGCACTGCAGACCGAAAGTGCTAGCCAGAGGAATTTAGAGATTTGAGAGTTTCAGGAATTGCGCGTTCTCAGCGGTAGAGTCACAGACCGAATTTCACGCTTGGAGGAGAGTTAAGATGCAATTTACCGGGTCCGGCATTCGCACGTTGGCAAGGTGGGTGTTAGTCCTGAGTCTAGTGACGGTTCCCAGCTTGACGTGGGGACAAAAGAAATCGAGCGCGCCCGCCCCTGCGGCGCATTCAGCTCCCCCCGCGTCACATTCTGCTCCGGCCGCATCGCATCCCAGCGGTGGCGGGGCGAGCACCGCCGGCCATTCGAGCGGCGCGACCACGGCAAACCATACCAGCGGTACCACCACGGCGAACCACGGCAGCGGGACGACCACGGCAAACCACGGTAGCGGGACGACCACGGCGAACCACGGCAGCGGCACGACCACGGCGAATCACGGCAGCGGCACGACGACGACAACCGCCAACAAAGGCGCGACGACTACAACTGCCAACAAGACTACGACCACAACTGCGACTGCCAACAAAACCACCACGACAACGGCGAACAAGGGCGCGACGACCGCGACCGCTAATAAGACGACCACAACCACAGCTGGTAAGACGACTACGGCGACTACAACCGCCAACAAGGGCGCGACCACCACAGCCGCCGGCAAAGGCACCACCACAACCGCTGCGAAGGGGACGACTGCTGCGGGCGGTAAACCAGGCGGCGCGGCTACCACACACGCTGCTCCTACCAAAACTGTCACCACCAAGAGCGGCAACACGGCGCGCGTCAACTCGGCTGGCCACGTTACTTCCATCCACACGGCGCACGGCGCGACGATCGTTCATGGCGCTCACGGAGGCACAAGAGTTGTGTCAACTCGTCCGGGCGGCGGCCGGTTGGTCAACACGGGGCATCACGGCTACGGCTACGGCGAGCGCGGCTACAGAGGACGAGACGGCCACCGGTACATGGGGCGCACTTACTACCGTGGCGGCCACTATTATGCCTACGGATACCGCGGCTATTACTACCACGGAGGCTACTACTACGGCTACACTCCGGCTTATTACTATGGTCCGGCTTTTTACGGTTGGGCCTACAATCCGTGGCCGGCGCCGATTGCTTACTCGTGGGGCTGGGGAGCAGCGCCTTGGTATGGATACTACGGCTACTACTTTAATCCGTATCCAGTGTACGCAACTGCAGCCTTGTGGATGACCGACTACGTAATCAGCCAGAACCTGCAAGCAGCCTACGAAGCGCAAGCGTCTGCCAATGCGAACGCCGCGGCCAATGCAGCCGCCAACGCCAACGCTAACGCGCAGGCGGACGCTGGCGGACAGAACTCGGGTGGGGGCGCGGTAGCGCTTACACCGGAAGTGAAACAAGCAATTGCGGATGAAGTGAAGGCTCAGCTCGCTTCGGAACAAGCCGCTGCGGCGGCGCCGCAACCCGCGGCCGCGGCGGCAGCTCCAGCCGCAGCGCAAAACTCGGCAAGCGCTTCGGACGCACCACCGCCCGAAGAAACCCCGGCTGCGCTGGATCCCAATCACCGAACCTTCATCGTGAGCGACGTCCTGACGGAGCAAGGGCCCGACGGACAGGACTGCTCACTTTCCGCCGGAGACGTGGTAACGCGAATTGATGACACGCCGGACGCGAACAAGAGTGTGAAGGTGCTGGTGAGTGCGAGCCAGAAGTCGGATTGCGCATCGGGTTCGCAAGTCGCGGTATCGGTTGAGGATCTGCAGGAAATGCACAACCACTTCCGCGAGCAATTGGATTCCGGTCTCAAGACGCTGGCGGAGAATCAAGGGAAGAACGGTCTGCCGAAGGCTCCCGACACCAAGACTAAACCGAATCCGGACGGCCAGGTGACGCCGGACACGTCGGTGAAGGATGAACTGGCGGCGCAGCAAGCGGATGCAGATAAGGCCGAATCTGATGTGCAACAGGAGCAAGCAGCGGCGCCGAGCGGCCAGGGCAACGACTAGCACAAATCAAAATGAACGTCACGGAATCAGCTTCGCAACGCCGTGACTGAGAAAACGGGCTGGGAGCGTCAGTGGTAAACGCTGCTGACGCTTCCGGTTCGATGCCTTTAGTAGCAAATACGCAAACACCCGATTTCACAATTTCCGAGGGAAACCGCCGGGCTAGCTTTGCCCAAGGAGAATTTCTCAATGAAGGCCAGACTTCCGATTCGGATGCAAATTGCGGTCCTGGCGGTCGCGGGAATTGTCCCGTGGTTCGCGGCGGGAGCGCAGGGTTCGCTGCAGAGCCAGCTGGAAGCGAAGTACACGCTCACTAAGCCCACGGACGATAAGAGTGACATCGTCACCGCGGGCTCTGTGTTGGTGTTGCAGAAGGACAGGATCCTGATGTACAGCACCTCGACGCAGGTACCGCCGCTGAACACCTACAGCGGTGGGAGGCTCTCCGAGGGCGCCTACGGAGTGCATCAAAAGATGCAGACTTTCGGCAGCATGATCGGTCACCCGCCGCCTCAGACCATCCAGATGCGACAATTCGTTACCGGAGAGAAATTCTGGGTTACCAAGATTGATGTGCAGGGCGACGGCGTAATTTTCACGCTGTTCAGCGACCCGTATCAGGACGTGCGGTATTATTCGACGCTGAAATTTATTTATCCACACGGCACGACGCCCAGCAGCGATCAGGTGCTTAGCATGGTCGCGGAAGTTCTTAAAGTTGATTCAGACGATGCTGCAAAGACTGACGATAGCGGAAACCAGCAGCAGGCCGCGGCGGGAGCGGACGCGAATCAGCAGCCGGCGGCGGCCGCGGCTCCAGCAGCTGCAGCCGCACCTGCGCCGGATCCTGCGCCTGCAGCCCCTGCTGCGCCGCCGGCTACGGTGGAGATTGGCCAGACGCCGGACCAAGTCACCGGAATCCTCGGCCAGCCGGAGAAGATCATCAACCTGGGTACCAAGCAGATCTATGTATATAAAGATCTGAAAGTAACGTTTGTGAAAGGCAAGGTTACGGACGCGCAATAAATTCGTTCGCTGGACGCGTGCTGCTGGAATTTAGCGCGCAGCTTGCAAGAATATTTCGGCAACGCAGTGAACGTTAACTGGAAATAAAAAGGGCGGCCCCGCAAGCTGAGGCCGCCCTTTTTTTTCGTCGACGTGCTGTGCGCGGTTAGAAGGTTAGCTTACCGACGATTTGCGCCATCCGCATGTCCGTTGCTGCCGCCGCAAACGCACCGTAAGGAGAAGTCGGCGGGCTTTGCATGAAGATGGTCTGACCGAACGGCCCGACCGCGCCGCTGGTGTTGTTCGCAGGATCGCCGTAGTTGGCGTGATTGAACACGTTGAAAGCGTTCAAGCCGATTTGGAAGTTCAGGCGCTCGGTGAGCTTAAAGTCCTTGCGGATGCTCGCATCACCGCCGAAGAATCCCGGCCCACGGAAGGCATTGCGCCCGACGGGAGTTCCGGTGAATCCGGTTGTGTCCTGAAAATCCGCGGTCGTGAAGCATCCAAAAGCGGCACATTGCGCGCCGTTGCTGAATGTTCTTTGCGTAAATCCAGGGATGGGCTGCGCGATAATCACTGCGCTGGCCAGGTTGTTGTTCCCGATCGCTCCCGCCGTGGATCCGTCGAGGATCGTAAACGGAAAAGCGCTGCGGTAGAAGATCGTTCCCGAAACCTGCCAGCCGCCAATTGCCGCGTTCACCAAACGGCGCTCACTCTTGAATGGCAGCGCGTACACGTAACTGCCGGTGATGTTGTGGCGAGCGTCATAGTCCGCCGGAGCGTATTGGGCCTTCACGTTGTACGGATCGATTTGCGTGAGAATGCTGGTGATCACGCTAAACGGAGAAATGCCGCCGTTGGAATTGACGTCCATGGCTTTGGAGTAGGTGTAATTCAGCCTGGCAGTCAGGCCATGGAAGTTCAACTCCTGCAGCGAGAATGTGACGCCGTTGTAATTGGAATAGCCCGCATTGGTAAGGTGCAGCACGTTTTGCACGCGCGGATCCGGCACGGTGGTTGGAAGGCCGACCCCGGAGAGGTTGAAACCGGTGCCGACGCAGGCCGCGTCGCAGAACGCGTTCAGATACGGGTTGACCATTAATTCATCGTAACCGCTGTTGCCGACGTAATTCGCCGACACCACGGTGCGCGCCCCGAAGGTGTGCTGAATTTCCACATTCCACTCGACGTACTTGGGGTTCAGCACTTTTGACGTCGTGTCCGCAAAGTTCGGCACGATCAGACTTCCCGTAGCGGGAGAAACACAGCCGCCGGGGATACCCGCACCACCGTTCGCGGCCGCAATCGCTCCGGTGTAGCCGCCGCCGCTGCTGCCGCCTGTCGTCAAACTTCCGCCCGTATTAAAGTTCGACGTAAATGCGGTGTTGCATTGGTTGATCACATTTACGCCGCTGGTGGGGAAATCGCCGGCAGTTTGCGAGAACGCAATCGTTCCGGCAGCCGCGTTGAAAGCGTTGACCTGCGGAAAGTTCGTCGTGTAGGCACTGAGCAGAGTCCCCGGATACAGGTCGGAGAAAAGCCCGACGCCGCCCCGGATCACTGTGTTCTGCCCGATGGGACTCCACGCCACTCCGATGCGGGGCTGGAATACGACATTCTCCACGCTCGGCAGGATGCTGTGGCGGCCTGTTTGGAACGACCCGCCGAACGCGGCGTTGTATGGAATGGTAGCGCCGTGGGCCAGGTCATTAAACGGCTCGATACCGATCGTGCCGCAATTCGACTGACAGGCTCCGCCGGAGTTACGATCCGCGCGCAAGGTTAAAGTAAATTTCAGCCGCGGATTAACCCGGAATTCGTCCTGCCCATAAACACCGAAACTGTAGAACGCGATCGGCTGCTCGCCATTGACGGCAAAATTCTGTTGAACGTTGCCACCGATTCCCGGTTCGAAAATCGTATCGTTGGCAAGACCCAGCAGCGAGGTAACAACGACGGGGTACTGAGCGAGAACGGACGCCTGAAAGTCGGTGACGTCGTCACGCCGGAAGTTTCCCCCCACCTTAAAGGTTTGATTGCCGCGGGTGATCGAAAGGTCGTCCACAAGCTGCCATTGCGTAACCCTGCGGCCTTGCGGATATTCGAAGCCCGCGGAGAAACCTCCGGGGTTTCCCGACCCAGTTCCGACGCCCGCCAGATTTGAACCGTCCAGAGTGAATACCAGGTTTCCGGGGAATAGCGCCAATGCCGGTCCCGGACTTGGGTTACCGAAAATCGCCTGATACCACAGGACGGATCCGATGAAGTTGTTCACGACTGTGGGGCTGAAGATGTGGGTGTAGTTCAACTGGCCTTCATTCTGAGGCTGGACGCTGCTGTCGTTGAATGTGGGATTCAGCGCGTCCGTGTAGGTCGGTTGCGTGCCACGATCAAATTTGACGCGACCGAAAATTTTATTGTTGTCGTTGAAGTTGTAGTCAACGCGTCCGCTGAGCAGCCATTCTTTGTTGCCGTTTGGCACGGACTCGAAAATGGACTGCGTGCACGCGCCGCCGGTAGCGCCAGGGGCCGTCGGGAAGTTGGGGCAGCTGTCCGCGTTCGGAGTCGCGTTCGAGAATCCGGGTGCGTTTTGATACAGACTGAAAAGGTTGCTGTAGAACGACTGCGTGGCGGCGTCTTGCGGAACGTTGCCTTGCACGTAGCTGATGAACGCCGGCGTCGGGATAGGTGACGGTGTGGCCCGCCGCGAAGATGTAGCGGATGCCTTCGGTGTTCACGAAGAAGAAGGCTTTGTCCTTGATTATGGGGCCCCCAAAGGACGCCGCCCACTGGTTGTTGTTTTCAAACGGGCGCTCATTGGGCTCGCCGGCCTCTGCTTGCCCTAATTTATTCAGCGGATCGTTGGCGTTCAAGGCTCGGCCAGTCCAGTTATAGACGGCGTTTCCGTGGAAGCTGTTGCTGCCAGACTTCGTGGAGTAATCCACTTGCGCGCCCGCCTGACGGCCGTACTGACCCGTATAGGCGTTGCTGACAACCGCTACTTCCTGAAGCTCGTTACCGCCGAGCAGCAGGTTGCTGGCGCCGGAGTTATTCAATTCAGGAAGGGATCGTTGTAGTCGTTGCCATTCACGGTGAACAAATTCGCCGTCGCCGGCAGGCCAAACGCTTCGAAATTGCCGTAGCCGCCCAGTGTGGAATTGTTCATGATCACGCCCGGTGCGGTTTGCGCCACATAGGTGATGTCGTTACCCGGGTTCGGTATGTTCTGGATCTGATTGGTATCGAAGTTGGAAGAAATGTTCGCGTCCTCGGTCTGCAGCAGAGCTCCCTGCTCCGTGACGGTTACAGTGTCACTCGTCGCGCCAACCTCCATCTTCACGTTCGCGAGCGTGATTTGACCGAGAAGCGCCTGGGTGGATTGCGTCAATTGTCTAAAGCCGGGGTGCGTAACGGTAAGGGTGTAGGCTCCGGGCTTGAGTAGCGTGAACTGGTAGGTGCCGGAACTGGCGGTGACGCTGGAGAGGACGGCCCCCGTGTCGTTCGATTTCAGGGATACGGTGGCGCCCGCGATGACGGCGCCAGAAGAATCGGTTACGGTGCCGCCGACGGCACCCGTCACGATGCTCTGCGCCCCTAACTGTCCCGGCAGCAGAAGCATCAGAGTCGCAAGCAGAGCCGCTAGCCCGAACGACAGCTTCAATCTCATATCTCGTCTCCTGTTTCTACGCAATTTGAGGTGGTGAGCGCTCTCCGTCTGAAGGGCATGCGACGCTGTGAGAAATGAAACTCCACCCACTCCCCGCGGGCTTAAATGCAACGAATCTGCCATCTCCGATTGTTTTTATATTGCTGATAACAGGGCGTTTAGAGTGGATCTCTATGCTGGTAAGAAGGGACACTATCCGAGTTCTAAAATGTACACGCTCATGCGTATATGTTGATCCGCACTCGAACTCTGCCAAATATGGAATGGACTGTGCGCCAGCGGGGCTGCTCCGGAGCGGTCGGTGCGAGTGAACGGAGGTCGAAAGTGTGAATAAACATACAGAATTGCGTGTGCGTATATGGGAAATGGTATGTAAGTTTGCATACGCATTTTTGTATTGTCTGCAAGTATATGATTGTAGTTGCTTTATTTTTAATTTTGCATGGAAACAAACGTGCGAATCAGCTGTCGGCTACGAGTTTATTGGTATGGGGGCAGGGGTGGGTTCACAGTCTTCTCCGATCGTCTCGCCACAATCTCTAGGAGGGTGTATGAATTGGAAGCGTTTCTTCGCAGCGGTGTTTGCGCTGCTGGTAGTTCTGTCGCTCGGTTCCACGCGTCTGGCAGCTCAGACGCAGAGCACCGGTGACATTACTGGTGTGGTGACTGACGCGTCTGGTGCGGTCGTTCCTAACGCGAAAATCGTCCTAAAGGACAACGCGAAGGGCAACACGCAGGATTCGACAACGAACAAGGATGGCGCGTACCGTTTCTACTTGCTGCCTCCGGGAAGCTACACAGTTAGTGTGTCGGCGACGGGTTTTTCGTCCCAGTCGCGCGCTGCAAATGTTAACGTCGGTCAGATCGCGACCCTGAGTTTCAGCCTGTCGGTGGGAGCTTCGACGACGACTGTGACGGTCACAGAGGCTGCACCATTGCTGCAATCTGACAGCGGCAACGTGGCAGCGACTTTGAGCCAGGAACAGATCTCGCAGGTTCCCAACCCGGGCAACGATATGAGCTATATCGCGCAGCTCTCGCCCGGCGCGGTGATGAACACGGGAATGGGTTATGGCAATTTCTCCAGCTATGGGACGCCCGGAACCTCCAACCTCTTCACGCTGGATGGAATGGACGACAACGATCCCTTCCTGAACCTGAACAACTCCGGCGCAACCAACCTGTTGCTGGGTGCGAACGAAATACAGGAAGCGACGGTTGTGAACGGCGCTTACACCGGTGAGTATGGCACGTTGGCCGGCGCGCAAGTCAACTATGTGACGAAGTCTGGCGGTAACAATTTCCACGGCAATGCGGTGTACTACTGGAATGGCAGCGCGATGAATGCCAACGACTGGTTCAACGTCGCGACGGACACACCAAAATCGTTCGACAACGCGAACCAGTGGGCGGCTTCTTTCGGAGGCCCGATCAAGAAGGACAAGTTGTTCTTCTTCGTCAACACCGAAGGGCTGCGGGTGATTCTGCCAACGAGCGCCGTCGCGCGCGTCCCTACGCCGTTGCTGGAAAACTACATAATGGACCCGGTGAATGGGACGCTGGCGACGAGTGGTCTTTCAGATTCGTTGCCGTTCTACCAAACGGCTTTTAATCTTTGGGCGGGGGCAAAAGGTGCGTCGAATGCTCAGGATATTGAGACCGACCATGGATGCAGCGATCTAACTGGAACCGCGATTCCCGCGTATTTGGGAGTGCCCGGCACGTTTGGATCGTCAACCGCCACAGCCTGCGCGCTCCAGTTTCAATCAACGAACCCGAACTTTACTCACGAATGGTTGCTGTCGGGCCGCGTTGACTGGAACATCGGATCCAACGATCGTATGTTTCTGAGAGTTGGCTACGATCACGGTCTGCAGGCCACTTATACGAACGTGATCAGCCCGCTATTCAATGCGCAGAGCGACCAGCCGCAATGGCAGGGACAGCTCAACGAGACCCACACATTCAGTTCAACCCTTGTCAACCAGCTCATCGTTTCGGGAGCCTGGTACAGCGCGATCTTTACGAACGCGGACCGCACTGCCTCGTTGGCGGCATTTCCGACCACGGTCACTTTCGAAGGTACGTCGTTGAGTTCGATGGGAAACGCTCTGTATGACTGGCCACAGGGGCGCAACGTAACCCAATACCAGATTGGCGATGACCTATCGAAGACGTTGAGCAATCAAACGCTCAAGTTCGGAATCAAGTTCCGCCGCAACGATGTGAGCGATCACGACGCCGGCGTGTACACCAGCGGTCGTGCGTTCGTCACCCTCGGGGACTTCGCGAGCGGCTACGTGAACAACTATTACATGCAGCAGAACTTCCCCAGCGACCTTTCGAACCCGACGGGCACAGGACCGTTGAGCCTGCCGGCGGCGCTCTACTCTCTGGCGGGGTACGTGGAAGATGATTGGCGCGTGAAATCGAACCTGACACTCACGTTCGCGGCTCGTCTGGAGCACTACTCGAATCCCGTGTGCCAGACGAATTGCTTCGCACGTCTGACTGGTCCATTTGCTGACGTCAGCCACGATCCAGACCAGCCATACAACGAGGCGATCAATACCGGCCTGCATCAAGCTCTGCAGGGACTCTCGGCCATCGGGTTCGCTCCGCGGTTCGGATTTGCTTGGCAGCCGCTCGGAGTATCGAAGAACCTGGTTGTTCGCGGCGGCATCGGAATCTTCTACGACCAATTCCCGGGGCAGGTGGTGGATAACTTCTCGCAAAACCCACCACTCTACAACTCGTTTTTCACATTCGGACTACCCTTGGCGCCTACACAGGGCGGCGGGAACGTTTATTCAGCTGCCGCACAGAACAACGTGGCCTTCGTCTCTGGATTTAATAGCGGAGCGACCTTGGCTGATTTGCAGGGAGCTGCGCCGTTCTTTTCGCCACCGGGAATCTTCACGGCTAATGCGGAGACCCAGTTGCCGACGTACCAGAAATGGAGCTTGGAGATCCAGAAGGGCTTTGGCGCGAACACGAGCATCACGGTCGGGTACTACGGCAACCATGGCATTCATGAGTTGATCGTGGATCCTTCGGTGAATGCGTACGACTTTGGGCTCGGTCAGCTTCCGGCGACGGTGCCGGATCCACGATTCTCAAACGTAAGCTTTGCTGACACGCATTCGATTTCGAACTACAACGGCATGACCGCGTCGTTCACGCAGCGCATCACGGGATGGGGCTCGGGTATTATTGTCGGCAAACTACACTTGGAGCCACGCGTTCGACGAGATCTCGAATGGCGGTTTGTTGCCGTTCGTTGACAACTCGAACGTGAGCGCTTGACGCCACAGATTCCGGGAAACTACCGGAATAACTATGGTCCCGCGGACTACGATGTGCGTAACTACTTCAGCTTGAACTACGTGTGGCAAGTTCCCATCCGTAGGATGATGGGCGGACACGGTTGGGCGCCTTTGGTGGATGGATGGCAGCTTTCGGGCGCGATTTTTGCTCGCAGCGGGCTTCCCTACACCGCCATCGATTCAGCGTTTACCGGAGCTAACAATTACTTCGGTAGCGTTTATCCCAACATTCGAAGTTGCTCCGCAGTCGTTTAATTGCGGCAAGGCAGCGGCCTTCGCCGGGGTTGGCAACGGTGGCGCACCGTGTTTGACGTCGAGCAGCCCGGCAGCTAAGCCGGCAGACCAGTGTGTGACCGTAACCCAGGGTAACTTTGGCATTCCCGGATGCGAGACCGCATTTGGGGCCAATGGTCTGAGGAACAACTACCGCGGTCCAGGGTACACGGACGTGGACTTCAGCGTTGCTAAGAACACAGCGATCCCACGTTGGGAAGGGGCCAACTTCGGAATTGCGTTCCAGATGTTCAATCTGTTCAATCACCCGAACTTCGATCAGCCTCTCAACGATCTGCAAGACGGGGGAGCCTTGGGAACCATTCAATCCACCATTTCGACGCCCACCAGCATTCTGGGAGCGTTCTTGGGTGGCGATGCTTCGCCGAGAATCATCCAGTTGAAGGCGTCTTTGACCTTCTAAACCCGATCCGCTTCGGCGGGCGGCTGTAGGTGACGTGACTCTGGCAGGAAGAGGGCGTTTCGAGAAATCGAGACGCCCTTTTTTTTGTGCGGCCTCGTCCTCGGACGATAGGTTGTGGGCCATAGGCCTTGAGTGGCAGAATTATGGTCGTCGGGCGACGCAACCGGTGCGAGAGGAACTCGTACCCGGGTTATCCAAAAGGAGAGAGCGCGATGCGCAAGGCAACGATTAGCGGTGTGGCAATCCTACTGATAGCGGTCATCGCATGGGCGGGGGGAGACCCGTGGAAGACCAAGCCTTACCAGCAGTGGAATGACGAAGACATTCAGAAGGTGTTCACGGCTTCACCGTGGGCTGTGAAAGTTACCGTGGAGGGCACGTGGAAACCGGTGACGGGCGTCGAAGCGGCGAGCGGTAGTTTAAACGCGGGCGGTGGCGGCGGTGCCAAAGGCATGGGAGGTAGTTCGACGGTTCTGCCGGCCGAAGCGGACGTGAATGCGGGTACGAAGGGTCCGAGCGTTCCGTTTGCCGTCTACTGGATGTCGTCAGAGACAATGCGGGCGGCGCTGGCGCGTCGCGGCGTGTTGCATGCGGGAAAAAACGAGGCTGATGCGGAGAAATATGTTGAAGCTCCAATGGACGATTATCAGCTTGCCGTCCAAGGACCCGACATGGCGCCTTTCTATCACAACGAGGAGAAGTTCTTCGAGACACACGCGGCGCTGGAGGTGAAGAAGACCAAGCAGACGGCTACCCCCAGCAAAGTTGTGTACAATCGCGACGACAAGGGCGCGATAACCTCCGCGATTTTCTTTTTCCCCAAGAAAGTGAACGGTCAAGACTTTATAAGTCCCAACGATAAGAGCGTCGAATTCACCTGCAAGTTGGGAAATTCTACGCTGCATGCCATATTCGAGCCCTCGAAAATGGTTAACCAGAAAGGCGAGGACCTGTAGCTAGCAAGATGGGCAGCGGTCGCTCGGAGTTACCGGCGGCCGCGCTCTCACTGTGGCTGGCGCGCGCGTGAGCGCCTACCGGGGCGCGATTATCTTCCGTTTAGAGCGCGAAGTGATTGATCGAACGGCGGGCGGGCTATGCCGTTCTCGGTGATGATGGCGGTGATGTAGCGGTTGGGAGTCACGTCGAAGGCGATGTGTGCGGCGCGAACGTCTGGCGCGGTGCGGATGCCGGCGGCGTGCGTGACCTCCGCTGGGGAGCGCTCTTCGATGGGAATTTGGTCGCCGGTGGGAAGGGAAAGATCAATGGTGGAAATGGGGGCGGCGACGTAAAACGGAACGTTATTTTCTTTCGCCAGGACGGCGATCCCGTAGGTGCCAATTTTGTTGGCGGTGTCGCCGTTAGCGGCGATGCGGTCGGCGCCGACGACTACCGCTCCGACGCCGCCGGTCCTGAGGAAGTGGCCCACCATGTTGTCCGTGATCAGCGTGAGCGGAATGCCGTCCTCGTGGAGTTCCCAAGCGGTTAAGCGCGAGCCCTGGAGATAGGGGCGCGTTTCGGGGACGAGAACTTCGATCTGATGGCCCGCTTCGACGGCCATGCGAATCACGCCCAGCGCAGTGCCGATTCCGGCGGTGGCCAGTGCGCCGGCATTGCATTGAGTCATCACGCGGCCGGATTTCGGCATGAGCGCGGCGCCTAGCTTTCCGATGCTGCGATCGCCAGCGCGGCGTTCTTCGTGCACCAGCAACGCTTCCTGCACCATCGCCGCGCGAATTCCTTCCAGGCTGGCCGAGCCATTCCGTGAAGCGGCGAGCGCTAATTCTTCGAACCGACGTTTCAAGCGTGCGATAGCCCAAAATAGATCCACGGCAGTAGGACGGGTGTGCGCGAGGCTTTCGCAGATGACGGCAAATTCCGCGCGCAAGTGGTCGAGCGTTTTCGCTTCGGAGCGTTGCACACCCAGCGCAATACCCATCGCGGCGGCCACGCCGATCGCTGGGGCGCCGCGAATGATCATCGTCTTGATGGCTTTTGCGACGTCGCGATAATCCGTGTAGGTGTAATGGACGACTTCGGCCGGCAGCTTCAGCTGGTCGAGAATGACAACGCCTGCGGGAGTCCACTGAATGGGTTCGACCGTGTGCAACGCTTTCGCTCCGTTACTGGCGCGCGCTGGATGCTGCGCACAAATTTCTATTGTAGCTGATTTTCGGGGCCGCATTGCAGGGTGATTCGGGACGGACGCTGCGACGTTGTTGCCACGGTTACTCCGTGCTGCGCAATTGGAAACGCTTCGTTGCTGAAAAATGCAGGGGCTAGTGATGAGTGGCTAGTGGCCAGAAAATAACAGGACTGCAATTAAGGCGCACCCGGGAACTGATGGAAGCCGTGCGAGGCCACAACGAATCCGAGAAACAGGAATGAATTGTAGCTGACGTGCAGCAAGTAGCTGGCAAGCACGGTTTGTGTTCTGGCGCGCGCGTAGGTGAAGACAATCCCTACGAGGATCAGCAGCGCAATCTGTGCCCAGCCTCCCCACAGCTGCGAGGCGTGCAGCAATCCGAATAGCGTGCCGGTGACAAGAATTCCGGCGGTGACGCCGAAGCTGCGCGCCACCACGGGATAGATGTAGCCGCGAAAGACGGTTTCCTCCAGCACGGGCGCGAGAAGCACGCCCAGAGACATCAGCAGCAGAGCGCTGCGGCGATCCTGAAAAAATTGTTCAATGGGCATCTTCGCGGAGCTCTTGAAGGCCGCGGAGGAAAGAGTCACCAGAATAGCAAGTGTGCACCCGCTGAGAATCAATCCGAGATAAGCGGCGGCACGGGGCGTCTGGCCGGTTTGCAGAGGGCGCCAGCCGATCGTGCGCCAGAAAGGTGCACGAAAACCAAAGCGCATTTGCGCGGCGAGATATGCCAGCAAGGCGAGCGATAGAATCACTTGATTCAGAATGAGGAAAAGATTTTTCTCGCCGGAGATAGTTTGGACTTGATGAAAGTTGACGCCGGAAATCGCAAAACCCTTTAGGAGAAGCAGGCTGGCACCAATTGTTCCGAAGAAGGCGAGTACGACCAGAATCAGTAAGTCAATCCAGCCCCAGGGAACACGGAGATCTTCAGGCAGCAGCGGATCGATTGGGCCGAGATAGCCGGGCGTGACGGATGTTTCGAGACTGGGAGCTGGAGGATCGGGCGTTGGCTCCGGCGCCGGCTCCGGAAAGTTCGGAGCATCTGATTGAGGTTGATTGTTGTCGTCGAAATTCATTCGAGGGTGATGTTGTGATTGTCCTCGCTCACTATACTTCATTCGCTGCCCGGCAAAAAAGCGTAGGCAGAAGCGTCCTGCATGAGTTTCTCACGTGCCACGCGGCTATGTCGTTTCAGCCGTGCGCTTGTGATTTGCCCCGTTAACGCCTGTTCCATTGCCATTCAGCGCGCGGGCGAGAATCTGTCCGGTATAGGATTTTTTCGCGCGCGCAACCTGTTCGGGCGAGCCTTGCGCGACGATGCGGCCGCCTTCTTCGCCGCCTTCAGGGCCGAGATCGATGATCCAGTCGGCTTGTTTGATGACGTCAAGATTGTGTTCGATGATCAGGACGGTGTTGCCGAGAGTGACGAGACGATTGAGCACGTCGAGAAGTTTTTTGACGTCGTCGAAATGCAAGCCGGTGGTGGGCTCGTCGAGAATGTAGAGCGTGCGGCCGGTCTGGCGCTTGGAGAGTTCGCGCGCGAGTTTGGTGCGCTGGGCTTCGCCGCCGGAGATGGTGGTGGCGGATTGTCCGAGCTGCACGTAACCGAGGCCCACGTCCACGAGGGTTTGCAGCTTGACCTGGATCGCGGGAATATTTTCCAGGACTTTGAGAGCTTCTTCGATGGGAAGATCGAGAAGATCGGAAATAGAAAGGCCTTTGTAACGCACGGCGAGAGTTTCGGCGTTGTAGCGCTTGCCGCGGCAAACTTCGCAGGTGACATACACATCAGGCAGGAAATTCATTTCGATGCGGCGTTGGCCGTCACCCTGGCAGGCTTCGCAGCGTCCGCCTTTTACATTGAAGCTGAAACGGCCGGGACGATAGCCGCGCTCGCGCGACTCCGGAAGCATGGCGTACAGCTCGCGAATGGGCGCGAAAACACCGGTGTAGGTGGCTGGATTGGAGCGCGGCGTGCGGCCGATGGGCGCCTGGTCAATCTGGACAACTTTATCAATGTGCTCGATGCCGGTGATGGCACGATGCGCGCCGGGCTTTTCCATCGAGCGGTAAAGTTTCGCAGCGAGCGCGCGGTAGAGAATATCGTTGATGAGCGTGGATTTTCCGGAGCCGGAGACGCCGGTGACGACGGTCATCAGGCCGAGTGGCAGAGTGACGTCGATATTTTTAAGGTTATGGCTGTGAGCGCCGAGAATCGCGATGGATTTTCCGTTCGGGCTGCGGCGCGTTTCGGGGACGGCGATTTTCACTTTGCCCGAAAGATACTGGCCGGTGAGCGACGCGGGATTGGCGGCGATTTCGGCAGGCGCGCCTGCGGCGACGAGATATCCGCCCGCTTTTCCGGCGCCGGGGCCAAGATCCACCACGTAATTGGCGCGGCGGATGGTTTCTTCGTCGTGCTCGACGACCAGAACGGTGTTGCCGAGATCGCGCAAGGTCTCGAGCGTATTAAGCAGGCGGCCATTATCGCGCGCGTGCAGGCCGATGGAAGGCTCATCGAGCACATAAAGCACGCCGCGGAGGCGCGAACCGATCTGAGTTGCCAGGCGAATGCGCTGGGCTTCACCGCCGGAGAGCGTGGCGGCGGAACGGTCCAAGGTGAGATAGCCGAGGCCAACATTGAGGAGAAAATCGAGCCGTTCGGCGATTTCATCGAGCGGGCGGCCGGCAATCTTGTGTTGGCGCAGCGTGAGCTTCGCTCGAATTTTATCCACCGCGGCGCGCGCGGCGGTGAGCGGCAGTTCGGTGAAATCGGCGATGGAGAGACCGGCGATTTTCACTGCGAGGCTCTCGGGACGCAGGCGGCGCTCGTTGCACGCGGCGCACGGCGCAGGCGACATATACTGCGTGAGCCATTCGCGGTAATTGTCCGACTTCGATTCTTCCAGATTGGATTCCAGATGCGCGAGCAGGCCCGGGAAATTGAGCTCCTTCGAATTTTTGCCGTCGGCGGGATTGCCGTGGAGAATCAGGTTTTGCGTCTTGCGCGAAAGTTGTTCGAAGGGCGTATCCAAATCGAATTTGTAGGCCGCCGCAGCCAGACGCATCGTGCGTTGCAAGTAGGTAGAGCCCGAGCCGGGTCCGAGGCCGCCTTCAAAGAGGGGCTTGGTCCAGTCCACGATCACTTTGGATGGATCGAAATCGTATTTTGAGCCGAGGCCGTGACATTCGGCGCAAGCACCGTAGGGCGAATTGAAGCTGAAGGAACGCGGCTCGAGTTGCGGCACGGAAATGCCGCAGTCGGGGCAGGCGAGTTTCTCTGAATAGACGTGTTCATCGCCGCCGACGACGACGATGGTGACGAGGCCTCCGGTAAGCTTCAGCGCGGTTTCAACGGACTGCTCGAGGCGTTGCGCGATGCCGTTTTTCAGGAGCAGGCGATCCACGACGATTTCGATAGTGTGATTCTTGCGGCGATCGAGGGGGATAGGCTCATCGAGATTGACGAGGTCGCCATCCACGCGCGCGCGGACGTAGCCTTCCTTAGCGTATTTTTCGAGTTCCTTCTTGTATTCGCCTTTGCGGCCCCGAACTACTGGCGCGAGGACCATGATGCGGTCGTCTGGCTTCAGCGCCAGAACCGATTGCACAATTTGTTCGGTGGACTGGCGCGTGATGGGCTTACCGCAGTTGGGGCAGTGCGGTGTGCCGATGGCGCTGTAAACCACGCGCAGGTAATCGTAAATTTCGGTGATCGTGCCCACGGTGGAGCGCGGCGAACGCGTGGTGGTTTTCTGTTCGATGGCGATCGAGGGCGAAAGGCCTTCGACGGAATCCACGTCTGGACGCTCCATCTGATCCAGAAACTGACGCGCGTAGGCGGATAGAGATTCCACGTAGCGGCGCTGGCCTTCGGCGTACAGCGTGTCAAACGCGAGCGAGGATTTGCCCGAACCGGAAAGCCCTGTGATCACAGTAAGCGTGTTGCGGGGGATTTCCAGGTGAATATTTTTCAGGTTGTGCTGCCGGGCTCCCCGGATAACGATTTTTTTCAGGCCCATGTTGGGATGGGATGCTCCCTACTGGATGCAACGTCATACACTGGGTAAAATGCGCCCAATGTAATTTACCAACATAGCAAGCGGAGCAAGGTGCGGTCAAGGAGCGCGGGCGAACGTAGATCGAATTCGATTGAGATTGGAGGTTGCCAGGGGGGAAATTTTGCCCTGGAGGTTGGATTTTTTACTCGGGGGCGAAAGTCGGAAAGCCTGTGTTTTCAATGGGTTGAGTTTGGTTCCAGGCGTGCGATATGTATCTGCGTCAGAGGGAAGGAAAGCCGAGGATCCCTTTAGGGGATTGAGGGCTGGGCCGGCTTCCTTCCCTCGGCCTCTCCCGTCCCATTCATAATTTTCCTAGGCCCTATAACGGCGGGAGCGTCTTCATTTTTCGTTCGGCTGTTGCTGCGGAATTCCAGCGTTTGCGATTGCCTGCGAAATCCAATCCATAGAAAAATGCGTGGAAGGGAAATTTCCATTCCCGTTTACAATTGAAGAACGGCTGGGGCGTGGTCCAATTGGTAGGACACCTCACTGTTAATGAGGACGGTGTTGGTTCGAGTCCAACCGCCCCAGCCACATTTCCGCGCTGAACTTACCTGCCGCAAGTGCTTCCGTTAATCCTTAATGACAGGAAATCCTGCTTCGGTCCATCCGCGCCAGCCGCCGTCCATGGAGATTACGTTGGTGTAGCCCATTTTTTGCAGGTTGTCGGCCGCGAGCGCGGAGCGGAACCCGCCGCCGCAGTAGAGAACGATGTTGGTGGATTTGTCCGGGATGGCGCGTTCGATGTCGCGTTCGATGATGCCTTTGCCCAGGTGCAGTGCGTTGGGAATATGGCCGCGGGCCCACTCGCTTTCTTCGCGGGTGTCCACCAGGATCATTTGCTCGCCGGCGTCGAGTTTTTTCTTGGTGGTCTGGACGTCTTGTTCCTTGATGCGTTTTTTGGCGTCGGCTACCAGACGGAGGAAGCCTTCGGGATGATTGGGGTGGCTCACTGTTTCACCTCTTCTTTAGCTTAGATTCCAATGCAAAAACATGACACAGACGATGTTCGTCGCATCGTCACTTCATGTCGCGCCAGTTGGGGCCTACTTTGGTGTCGGCCACTAGCGGGACGCTAAGCTTGTGGATGCCTTCCATTACTTCTTTGGCCAGTTTGGTGAGCCGCGGAATTTCTTCTTCGGGGCCTTCGAATAGCAATTCGTCGTGAACCTGCAGGATCATCTGCGACTGAAAATTTTCGGCGGGCAGGCGGCGATCGAGCTCGATCATGGCGAGCTTGATGAGATCGGCGGCGGCACCCTGCATCGGCGTGTTCATGGCGGTGCGCTCGGCGAAATTGCGCATGTTGGGTTGCGGCGAATTGATTTCGGGGATCTGGCGAACGCGGCCGAAGAGAGTGCGTGTGACGCCGGACTGGCGGGTTTCGGCGATCTGGCGGTCGAGGAATTCCTTGACGCCGCGGTAGCGTTCAAAATATTTGGCGATGAATTGCGCGGCCTCTTTTTGATCGATGCTGAGCTGCTGGGCCAAACCGAAGGCGGAAAGGCCGTAAATCACGCCGAAATTGATAACTTTGGCAACGCGGCGATGCTCACGCGTCTGGGCGAATGGCGCGACGTCGAAAACTTCCTGCGCGGTGCGCGAGTGAATGTCTTCGCCGCGACGGAAAGCTTCGACGAGGACAGGATCGCCGGAAAGATGAGCGAGGATGCGCAGCTCAATCTGGGAATAGTCCGCGGAAAGCAGCTGAAATCCAGGCGCGGCGACGAACGCGGCGCGAATTTCGCGACCAAGCTCGGTGCGGATGGGAATGTTCTGCAGATTCGGATTGGATGAGCTGAGGCGTCCGGTTGCGGTGCCGGTCTGCGAGAAACGCGTGTGCAGACGGCCGGTGACGGGATGGATCAGGCGCGGCAGCACATCGGAATAAGTGGATTTGAGCTTGGCCAGCTCGCGGTATTCGATGATTTTCTTGGGCAGCTCGTGAACCGCCGCCAGTTCTTCGAGGATGTCGGCGGCAGTGGAGCGCGCCTTGGCGCGGCTGCGGCGTGGAGGCTGCAGCTTCAGTTTGTCGAAAAGGATTTCGGCGAGCTGCTGCGGCGAATTGATATTGAACTCGACTCCGGCGAGGCCGTAGATGGATTTTTCCAGCTTGCCGATTTCCTCGAGCGTGGTGGTGGAGATGCGCTCGAGCTCGACGGGATCCACACGCACTCCGGCAGCTTCCATGCGCGCTAGAACGGCGGCGAGAGGCAGGTCAATTGTTTCGTAGAGGTCCGCAAGGCCTTGCGCTTCGACTTCTGCGCGAAGGACCGGTGCGACGCGAAGAAGAAAATCGGCGCGTTCGCCCGGCGCACCGGAGAGCGTGCGATTCAGGTGGCGCAGGACGACTTCGGCGAATTCGTGATTCGCGGTGGTGGGGCGCAGCAAATAGGAATAGAGCATGGTGGCGTGGCGAATTCCGGCGACGGAGTTCGCAGGAGCCGCAGCTGCTGATTTCTTTGCAGATTTTGACTTGGGCTTAGTGGCGCCTTGACGAAGATCCGCGCGCGCCGTGAGTAATTGAAACAATTTCGGGTCGTGGACGACTTTCGGGCGCTCAGAATCGGCGAGCCACTCTTGCATGTCAGCGAGAGTCTTATCCTCCACGTCGTTGGCGACGATGCGCGCATGGCCTGGCTTCGTGGAAGCCTCTACGGCGAGCACGCGCGCGCCGAAGCCTTCTTCGTCCGGGTCCTGTGCGTCGAGAGAAAGCCATGCGGCGGTTTCGTGGCCGCGCGGGATGGCGTGGAGAAATTTCTTGAAGTCAGAAGGCATCTCGACGGGCGCATAGTCGGTCTTCTGAGCGTCAGATAGCGGAGCGAGCTCACGGAGGAGAGAAGTGAATCCCAGCTCGGAGTAAAGTTCGCGAAGCGCGGCGGAATCCGGCTCGCCTACTTTCATCGCATCCAGATCGAGGGCCACGGGCGCGTCCGTGGGAATGGTCGCCAGTTTCTTACTGAGAATTACGAATTCACCGCATTTTTCCAGGGCTTCGCGGTAGCTGGAGCGCTTCACTTCGCTCGCGCGTTTCAGCGTTTCTTCAGCGCTGCCGAATTGCTGAATCAACTGGCGGGCGCCCACTTCGCCGATGCCGGGTTTGCGGCGTTCCCCAGGAGCCACCTTTTCGTTGGGATCGCGTGCGCCGGGAATATTGTCAATGGAATCGCCCATCAGGGCCATCACGTCCGCGACTTTGGAAGGCCGCACGCCCATGAGTTCTTCCACTTTTTTTTCGTCAATCAGCAGATCGGCTTTCGTGGGATTCAGGACCAGGACGTTCGGGGTGACAAGCTGGAGCAGGTCCTTGTCACTGGTGACGATAAAGACGTCGAGATTTTTCTTGGTGGCCAGGCGCGCGAGGGTGCCAATGACGTCGTCGGCTTCATAGCCGGGATATTCCAGGATCGGCAGGCGCATAGCTTCGCAGTAGCGGCGCACGAATGGAATTTGAATAGAAAGATCGTCAGGCATGGGAGGGCGCTGCGCTTTGTAAGCGGCGAAAAGTTTGT
Source organism: uncultured Acidobacteriota bacterium (assembly GCA_963748395.1). GTDB lineage: Bacteria > Acidobacteriota > Terriglobia > Acidiferrales > UBA7541 > Palsa-295. The sequence continues at coordinate 801,726 of CAVVIP010000005.1, forward strand.
CGCGGAAAGTGGGCGCGCTGACGTCGAAGGCCACGGCGACGTAATCCGGCACGCGGTCCTTATTTGAAAGCAGGCGGCGCATCATGGTGGCGAAGAGGTAAGGCACCTTGGTGGGGATGCCGGAGGAGGTTTGCAGACGGTCCATCGGCGCGAAATAGGCGCGGAAGATGTAGCCCATCGCGTCAATCAGGAATAGGCGCTTGCGTTCTGTGGGAGGCATGCTGGTTTTCCGGCGCGTGGGCGCGGGAAAGGAAGTATAGCAGACGGGGAAACGAGGTCTAGTTAGGGGAGATTGTGCGGCGGTCAGAAATAGGCTCGATTGGAGACGGCCGCAAGTTGACCGGGTTCTTGGCGATTGGTCGAGAGTTCGCATATATTTGACCTACGCTCCAGTGGGTGGAGTTTTGTTCCGAGGAGATTTCATGATCCGCGCACTGGGAATATGCGTACTTTTGATTTGTGCGACTCCCTCGGCGGCTCCTTCCTTGCAGGATGATCAGACCCGATTCGTTGTGAAGACGGGCAGCCGAATTGAATTTCACGCCACTTCGTCGTTCGCGAAGGTCGTGGGGGTGTTCCACTCCTGGGAAGCGACTATGAAAGGGCCCGCGGACAAATTTGCCAACGCATCTCTACGGCTGGAGATTGATGCTGCGAGCGTAGCCACCGGAAGCGGGCTACGGGACAAAGAGGTGAAAGGGAAGAATTTTTTTGCGGTGCAAGAACATCCGAAGATTTTTTTCGCGTCCAAGAGCATTGCCTCGGATGGCGGTACCGGGAAGTTTCACATGGATGGCGAACTGACGATGCGTGGAGTCACGCAGCCGGTTTCGGCGACGATCACGCTGCTTCCTCAGGACGACGGTCATGAATGGATTGACGGAAGCTTTTCGTTCAACCGGCGCGATTTCGGAATGACGCATAATTTGCCGCTCGACAAAATCGCCAACACGGTGCTCGTGCAATTTCACCTGGATGTAGTGAATGGCGCCCCGCCGAACGCAGGGGACTGAGGCAACCGCTTCCAACCTGGGAACTTTTGCTGCGAGATAACTTGCTTGACTCCCCATACATTTGAGGCTTATAGCTGTAGCAGCGGTTTTGAGGGGTGGATAGGTGGGGTCGGGGGAGTCGTCCGCAAGATTGATTGCGGCCATTTGCAATTTCGATAGGACAAGCCTGCCTCGCCCGCCGTATAAGTCTTCTTAGGAGAAAACCATGAAGATTTCCAGCCGGTGGGGTGTAGTCGTAGCGATCGTATGCGCGATTTTGCTGATGATGCTGGCAGCAGCGCCGGGGTGGGCGCAGACGTTTCGTGGAACGATTCAGGGCACGGTGACGGATAGCAGCGGCGCGGCGCTGGTGGGCGCGACGGTGACGATTCACAACGTGGACACCGGCATCGATCGCATCACGCAAACGAACAGTGACGGAAGCTACCTGGTCCCTGAGCTGCAGGTTGGGACGTACAACGTGACGGTAACGATGAATGGCTTTCAGAAGTCGGTGACGACCGGCGTGGTGGTGGACGTAGCGTCCCAGAAAAAAATCGACGCGGTGCTGAAGCCGGGCCAAGTGAACCAGCAAATTACGGTTGCCGGCGAAGATTTGCCGCAGGTGGATTCCACGAACGACACGCTGGGTGGCACGCTCACTCAGGAAACCGTCAAGGATTTGCCGGTGAATGGCCGCGACTATACGAAATTGATCTACTTGACTCCCGGCGTCGCGGGCTCTCCTGACCAGATTTCCGACTCTCCCGGGTCCTACGGAACGTTTTCGATGAACGGCGCGCGGGGCAGGTCGAATAACTTTCTGCTCGATGGCACGGATATGAACGATGGCTACCGGAATGATCCGGCGATCAATGAAGCGGGAGTGTTCGGCACGCCGGCGACGATTCTGCCGATCGATGCCGTAAGCGAGTTGAAAGTGCTGTCCAACTTCCAGGCGGAATATGGGCGGAACGCAGGTGCGGTGATTAACATCGTTACCAAAAGCGGGCAGAACCAATTCCACGGAGGTTTCTTCGACTACTTCCGGAACAATGCGTTGGATGCGCGAAATTATTTCAATCCAGTGGGAACGACGCAGGCGCCATTTCACAACAACCAGTTCGGCGGCTCAATCGGCGGTCCCATCATAAGGGATAAGGCATTTTTCTTTTTTGACTACGAAGGGCAGCAGGAGAGGGTAGGGACGGTGAGCGTCGCGTGCGTGCCGGATCCGGCGTCGTTGGTATCTACGCAATTCCGTGATTACCGCGCTGCTGGCGCACTATCCGAACGGAGATCCGTGGCCGCTGCCGAATTCGGCCGCAAATGCGAGTTGCGACGCCCCGGCATTGCCCGCGTCTGTGGTCGCTCCATCGTTCAATAATTTGAGCAGCTTGATAGCGAAGGTAGATTACAACTTCAACCAGAATAACGTACTGACCGGCCGTTACTATTTTGGAGACAGCAAACAGAGTTTTCCGCTAGCGCTGACGGGAGGCGGCGTGCTGCCGGGATTCAACACGTACACACCGACGAGGGTGCAGCTGGTTTCAATCTCGTATGTGAGCGTGCTTTCACCCACCAAGGTGAATGAGGCGCGGCTTGGCTGGAACCGCTTCGCCGAAGGATTCTTTCCACAGGACCAGAGTTTCGAGCCGAGCAGCGTGGGGCTGTGCGCAGCGACTAGTACGGCGGATTGTACCGGTGCGGTGAGCTCCAACCAAGGATTGCCCGTAATTCAAGTAAGCGGATTCGCACAGCTAGGCGCGAACCATTCGACGCCTCGCCATCGTGTGGATTCCAACTGGCAGGCGCTGGATAATTTTTCGTGGAAGGTCGGAAAACACGACGTGAAATTCGGGTATGAGTACCGACGAACGACCATCCAACAGTTCTTCGGCGTGAATTACCGGGGTCAACTGGAATTTGACAGTTTGGACGATTTTCTGAGTGGCACAGTGGATGGCGGCGCACAGTCGTTAGGCAACTCGGTTCGGCATACCTACGAGAACAACCAAGGCTTATACGTACAGGATACTTACCAGCTAAATTCGCGACTCACTTTCGATTTCGGCTTGCGCTGGGATTATTACGGTGTCGTTGGCGAGAAAAACGGTTTGTTCACCAACGTCACCGCGTTTGATCCAGTAGCGGAGACCGTGACGCTGACCCAGTTGGGCCAACCGGGACTGGGCTCGGTGTATCAGCCCGACTATAAGAATTTCGCGCCACGCTTGAGCGTGGCTTGGGATCTCTTTGGCAAAGGCCGCACCGTGATACGCGCCGGTTGGGGAATGTTTTTCGACGGCGTTTCTCAGGACGTGTTTCTCGGCGAATTGCCGTATAACTGCACCTTCTGTCCTGGCGTTGGATACAACCCCGCCGGCCCAGCGCCGATTTCCACGGTAGGAACAGTGGGGTCAATCGCCAATAATGTGCCGGTATTCGAAACACCTGGCGGTACGCCAAGCGGCAACATTTTCGCGATTAACCGTAATCTTCCAACTCCGTATATGGAGAACTACAACCTCAACGTGCAGCAACAGATTTCGAGCAAGGTCGTACTGCAGGTGGGGTACGTCGGCGCGCAAGGGCATCGCCTGCTGCACTATCTGGATGTGAACCAGCCGAACCAAGCGGCCATCACCGCGTCCGACCTCGCGACTGCCAGACAGCAACCCCGCGTGCTTTGCGGGTACGGTGCTCATTGGTGGCCCCGGTTGCATCACAGAGGCGTACAGCGTTCCGCGCCCTACGGGAGTAATCCCTACGGCGCCGAATATATTAACCAGTTGCAGTCGAACGCGCGCTCGAACTACAACTCGCTGCAAACGAGCTTCCGCGTGAATGATTGGCATGGCGTGACATCAATCGTCAACTACGTCTGGTCGCATTCGCATGGATACGGCAAGCGACAGTTTCGATTTCGAGCCGAATGCGTCGCAGCCCAATAACAGCACTAATCCCAATGCGGAATACGGTCATTCCAATTTTGATATTCGCAACCGCTTCACATGGATTTTTGCTTACGATTTGCCGCACATGGGCGGCGGCTGGCAAAAATTGAAGAATGGGTGGGGTGTGAACAGCGCCGTAACCCTGCAGAGATGGCCAGCCGTTTCAGATGAACTACTATTTTGAAGACGATTTCAGCGGGAGCGGCGAAGGCTTCGACCGTCCGGACATCGTTGCGCCGGTCGAATACAACTTCCACGATCCGCACAATTACGTGAACCTGAACGCGTTTGCGATACCGTGCACATTGTCGACCGGTATGCGCAGGCGAATGGCGTGACGGTGAGCACCGCACAGAACTGCGTGCCAGGAACGCGGCATTTCGGCGACTGAAGGACGCAACTCGTTGCGGGGGCCGAGCTTCAAGCAGTGGGACTTCGCGGTTTACAAAAACACGCAGATCACGGAACGGTTGGCAATGCAGCTCCGCGCGGAATTTTTCAATATTTTGAACCATCCGAACTTTCTCAATCCGTTGCTGCCTGCCTTCGTTGCCGACCCGGCGAGAAGGTGGCTTCGGCGCGAACGGAAATCGCGAAACCAGGGCTGCGGATACAACCTGACCGCGACGGGCGACGTTGGGATCGGCAACCCGTTCCTGGGTGGCGGGGCGCCACGCGGGATACAGCTGGCGGCCAAGTTCACGTTCTAAGCGGCGACGGGCGGGCTCTAAGTTCGATCAGCAGCTGAGGATTGCGCAGCATCCGGCGGCTCGGCGGCCATCCATGGTGGAGGCGGTCGGGCCGCTTTTCTGTTATGGTCGACTCGTTCCGTAAGTGCAATAGAATGTGTGGTATGCGGATGATTGAGAGTCTGCAGATGCCGCGGTACAAGACGGGCTGCACGTCAAGCTTAGCGGCGCGGATGCGGCCCAGACGCGGTGAGGCTCCGCGTAAACGACTGATATGTCACGGATTTGAAATATTCCGATAGGATGATGCGTATTCATCTATGGAGCGACGGAAGAGCATCGGCGAGATGAGCACCGCGGAACTAGCGGATTTGCTGTCGCAGGTCCGGGCGGGCGATTCAGACGCCTGGGGAGACCTGTATGGCCAATACGCTCCGGCGATTTTCCGGTTCTGCCGGCGGGCGTTGCCCACGCGCGAGGATGCGGAAGACGCCACAACCGAAATATTTATGAAGGTACGGCAAAAACTCGGGATGTACGATTCGTCGCGGCCGTTTACGGCGTGGCTCTACAAAGTGGCGAGCAATCATTGTTGGGACACGCTGCGGCGAAGGCGGATTCGTCAGGATCTGGAAACTGGAGACTTGGAGACGCTGCCACTGGAACATCCTGATCCAAGCCAGCTGGAACAATTGCAGACGGAGCATGACAGTAAACACGTTCGCGCAGGTCTGGCGAAGCTGCCGGACCGCGCGCGGATGGCGCTGGTGCTGCGCTATTACTCGGACATGAGCTACGACGAAATCGCGGACACGCTGGGAGTGCGGCGCGCGTTCGTGGGTGTGCTATTGCTTCGCGCGCGTCATCAATTGCGCGACGTGCTGGCGGAAAGCGGCGGCGGATTGCATGGTGCGGCTGCCGGGGGAAGGGCATGAACCACTTCGATGAAATGACGTGCCTGCTGTATCTGGAAGGGCAGCTCGATGCCGATCACGCGGAGGGAGTGCGCTCTCACGCGGCTTCTTGCGCGGAGTGTCGCGGGCTGCTGCGCGCGCTGCAATCAGAAAGCGTGTGGTTGCGCGATTCGCTGGAAGCGGACGACGAATCAGTTCCGGCGCGGCTGGTGCAGGCGCCGCAGCACGGTGGCGCTCCGTGGGGCTGGATTTCCGCGCTGGGATTGAGCGCCGGCGGGGCGTACACGGCGTGGAGCGGATTCATCGAACCGTGGCGAGCGCAGGCGGCGCAGGCCGGTTTCACGCAGGGAAATTTACTGACCATGCTTTTTTTCAGCGGTGCATTTTGGAAAGGATGGGACGCGATGCGAAGCCTGATCGAATTTCTGGCAATGGCGACGTTGGGACTGGTGGTGATGTGGCTGCTGCGGCGTCACCTGCGGCGCACGACGGCGCTGGCGGTGGTGATGGGCGCGCTGGCCTTGATGGTGGCACTGCCTCCATCTGCCGGAGCCGCAGAGCTGCGGCATGGCGATCCCAATTACACGCTACCGGCGGGAGAAGTGGTGCACACGGATTTGATTGTGTCGGCCGATTCCACGCGTATTGATGGCGACGTGGAGGGCGACCTGATCGCGTTCTCGCGCAGCGTCACAGTGAACGGGCACATCAAGGGCGACATCATTGCGTTCAGTCAGGAATTGCGGGTGAATGGGCCGGTGGATGGCAACGTGCGCGCGTTTGTGCAGAACCTGCAGCTCTATAACACGGTTGCGCGCAATGTGCTGGTATGGGCCGGCGATGTGAATCTGGACCAGGGTGCAAAAGTGAATGGCAGTTTGACGGCGGGAACCGGCCACCTGGAAGTGGACGGGAAACTTGTGGGCGATTTGCTCGCGTTTTCGGGCGATGTGGATATCAATGGGCAACTCGGGCGCAACGCCAGGATTCGCGGCGGACATTTAACGATTGGGTCGCAGGCCGAGATCGCCGGGCAGACGACAGCCCAGCTGCGTCAGCCGCCGGACGTATCAACGAGCGCGAAACTGAGCAGCCCGCTGGAATGGACGATCGTCAAACACGGATCAGAAACCAGCTATTCTTCGGGGCGCTACTACGTGCACCAGATTTTGAAGTGGGGCGCCAGTTTCCTGTTTGGGCTGGTGCTGCTGTTCCTGATGCCCGGCTTATTCTTTGACGCGGTGAGCGCGTGCAACAAGACCGCGGCGGCGATCGGATTTGGCGTGCTGTTCTTGATTGCCACGCCCATTGCCGCAATCATCGTGTGCATTACGGTGGTGGGATTGGGAGTGGGAATTTCCGCGATCATGCTGTGGATGATCTGCATCTATGCGGCTCAAGTGTTGGTGGGCGCGTGGCTGGGAGAAAAAATTCTGGGCGCGGGCACGGGCGCAGGGGCGGCACTAGGACGTCTAGCGTTGGGTTTGGCGATCTTGCGCGCGCTAGGGATGCTGCCATTTCTGGGCGCTTGGATTTCGTCAGTGGTGGTGGTTTGGGGCATAGGCGCGATGGCGCTGGCAATTTATAAGAACATGCGCCCGCAGTTGGCGGCTGTAGCAGCGACAGTGTGATCTACTCGCGGTCGCGCGGCGGCGATAGCGCTCGCGTAACGTGGGTGTACCGTGGCTCTACGAGACGACTCCGAGCTTCTTGCCTACGCGGCCGATGATTTCGGCGGCTCGCTCCAGGTCGGCGCGTTTATGAGCGGCGGTGACGATGGTGCGCAGGCGTGCTTTGCCTTCAGGGACCGTGGGAAAGCCGATGGCGCCGGCAAAAACTCCTTCAGCGAATAATTCCCGCGAAAATTGAAATGCTTTGTCCGCGTCGCCCACCATGATGGGCGTGATGGGCGTCTCGCTCTTACCGGTATTGAATCCCAGTTTTTTCAGTTTGCGTTTGAAAAATTTCGTGTTGGCCCACAACTTTTTAATGAGCTTGTCGCCTGCTTCGGAATCGAGCAGCTCGAACGCCGCTTGGCAAGTGGCCGTAACTGACGGCGGATGCGAAGTGGAAAAAAGGAAGGGCCTGGCGCGTTGGTACAGGAAGTGAATCAGATCGCGTGAGCCGCAGACGTAACCGCCGATGGAGCCGATGGCCTTGCTGAGCGTGCCGACTTGGATGTCCACGCGACCGTGGCAATTCAGGTGGTCAATGGTGCCGCGGCCGCGATTGCCCAGCACGCCGGAGGAATGCGCGTCGTCCACCATCATGATGCAATTATATTTTTCGGCGAGATCGCAGAGCGCGGGGAGATTGGCGATGTCGCCGTCCATGGAAAAGACGCCGTCGGTGATAAGCAGCTTCTTGCCGTTCCAATCTTTGGTTTCCTGTAGGACGCGTTCGCAGTCGGCGGCATCTTTGTGCTTAAAAACCTTGATGGTGGCGCGCGAGAGGCGGCAGCCGTCAATTATGGAGGCGTGATTCAGCTCATCAGAGATTACGAGGTCTTCTTTGCCGAGGATGGCCGAGACAGTGCCGGCATTGGCCGCGAAGCCCGATTGGAACACGACGCAGGCTTCCACTTTTTTGAAGCTGGCGATTTGCGCTTCCAGGTCCATGTGCATTTTCATGGTGCCGGCGATGCTGCGCACGGCGCCGGAGCCGACGCCGAATTTGCGCGTGGCGTCAACGGCGGCGCGGCGGAGCTTCGGATGCGTGGTGAGGCCCAGATAATTATTCGAGCTGAGGTTGATGACTTCCTTGCCGTCGTAATTCGCGACCGGCTTTTGCTCGCCTTCCAGAATTTTCAGATTGAAATAGAGATGCTTGGCCTTCAGGTCTTCGATCGCATCATGCAGATACTGGAGCTGGGGACGTGCAGCACCGCTCATGATTCCTCCTGCAGATTTGTGGCGCGCTACTTATTTGCGCCGTTAGGATAAAACAGGATTTTGCCGGCCAGGCCGGATTCCAGAAGCGAGAAGGCTTGTTCGAAATTGTCCAGCGGCACGCGCTCTTTGAAAAGCGGTTCGAGGTTCAGGCGATGATGCTTCAGTAGCTCGGTCATCTGCACCCAGGTCTCGAACATCTTGCGGCCATAAATTCCCTGCACGGTGGCGCCTTTAAAAATCACGTCGTTCACCAGATCGAAGGTGACGGGATCTTTGGGAATTCCGAGCAGCGATGCGCGTCCGCCGGACCGCAGCATTTCAAAGCCCTGATGAATTGCGGCGGGATGGCCGCTCATTTCCAGGAGGACGTCAGCGCCTGCGCCTTCAGTGGCTTCGCGCACGCGTGCGACGATGTCTCCTTGCGCGGGGTCGAGCGCTTCGTCCGCACCCATTTTTATGGCCAGCTCGCGGCGATGAGGATTCACTTCGGTGGCAAAGATCATGGCCGCGCCGCACGCGCGCGCGACGTTGATAGCCATCAAGCCGATTGGCCCGGCTCCGGTGACGACCACATTCTGCGCGGCGATCTCTCCGGCCAGCACGGTGTGCACGGCGTTTCCGAGTGGATCGAGAATCGCGGCGTAGTGCTCTGGAATAGCCGGATCAATTTTCCAGATATTGCGGATGGGAATAATTACGTATTCAGCGAAGCAGCCGTCGGCGTCTATGCCGATGATTTTCACGTTCTGGCAGACGTGCGGCTGGCCCATGCGGCAGGGGCGGCAGTGTCCGCAATTGACGTGCATTTCGGCGCTGACGAAGTCGCCGGGCTTCACGGAGGTGACTTCGGAGCCAACTTTTTCCACATGGCCGCAGAATTCGTGGCCGAACGTCATCGGCGGATGAATACGTGACGCGGACCAGCGGTCCCAGCCGTAGATGTGCAGGTCGGTGCCGCAGATGGAAGCGGCGCGCACGCGGACCAGGACTTCAATGGGGCCCGGCGACGGAATGGGAACGGTTTCGAGTTGCGCTCCGCGCTGGGGACGCATCTTGCGCAAAGCCTTCATCGTGGATGTGGGCATCGTGTACAGGCGGAAGTGCAGCAGCCCGCCAAATCCGCAAGTTTAGCACACGCTTCGGGGAAGCAAAAATCGAGGGCGCGCGAGCTTTGCTTCCGCTACAATCTCGGCGGTTGCAGCGGCGCGCAAAACCCGGGGAGGCAAGTTGAGCTTTTCACAGCGCTTGGAAGAAATTCGCACGGGATTTGAACCGGCATTCTGGGTGGCGAACTTCACGGAGATTTTCGAGCGGGTGGCATATTACGGCACCACCGCGGTGCTGGCCATCTACCTGAAAGAGCAGCTGCATTTCTCAAGCGAATTGACGGGCTGGTTGGTGGGGACATTCGGCCTGGTGGTGTGGTTTCTGCCGATACTGGGTGGCACGCTCGCGGACAGATTCGGATTTCGCCGCGCGCTGATGTTTGCGTACCTGGTGATGACCGTCGGCTATTTTTTGTTGGGCTCGCTCTCGGCTCCGTGGATGGAATCGTTGCGCCAATCGCTGGGGGACAAGTGGCTGGTGTTAGCCATCCTGATGATTCCTGCCCTGGGCCCGGGTGTGGTGAAGCCGTGCGTGGCGGGGACCACAGCGCGCGCGTCGAACGAGAATGTGCGCTCACTCGGCTATTCGATTTACTACACATTGGTGAACATCGGCGGGGCGCTGGGTCCGATTGTGGCGTGGCTGGTGCGCAAACAACTCGGGTGGGGAATCGAAAACGTATTTCGCGTTTCGGCGTTGTGGGTTTTCCTGATGTTCTGGACGACGCTCTTTTTCTACCGCGAGCCGGGGCGTTCCGGGGAAGTGAAGGTCGCAAGTGTATGGACCGCGCTTTCGAATATGATCGTGGTTCTGGCTAATTTGCGGTTCGTGCTGTTTCTGGCGATCTCTTCCGGCTTCTATATCGTTTTCTGGCAACAATATATTTCGGCGCCGCTTTTCATTCGCGGATACGTGAATGCGAAAGCGGATGTGGATCTGCTGCTTTCCGTGGATCCAATTGTGGTGATTTGTTTCCAGATACTCGCAGCGTATCTGACGAGAAAAATGCCGGCCGTGCGGGCGATGGCGCTGGGATTTCTGATAACCGGCCTCTCCTGGATTCTACTGGCGATTCATCCGAGCGTACCGATGCTGATAGCGACGCTTGTGGGCGTGGCCATCGGCGAAATTACGCAGGCATCGCGCTACTACGAATACGTTTCACGGCTCGCGCCGCCCGGACAACAAGGGCTGTACATGGGATACGCGTTTCTTCCAATCGCTGTAGGATATTTTATCGCGGGGCCGCTCGGCGGCTACCTGATTCACCATTTCGGCGAAGTCCTGCACGAGCCGCAGCAGATGTGGTGGGTGATTACGATCATCGGCGTGGTCACAGCGGCACTCACGTGGCTGTACGACAAGATTTTCCAGCCGGGAAGAGTTGCCGTTGACGCGGCCTAGTTGACCATGCGGCGGAGATTTTCTACGGCCTGGCGAGCGAGGGTGTAGCGCGGTTCGATGCGCAGCGATTCGTTGAAACATTCGCGCGCGCGGGCCAGCATGCCTTTGGCGGCGTAGGCGCGGCCGAGATTGAAATGCGGAAAGTGGCGCGGGTCGTAGCGCGGAGCGGCGATGGCGCGTTCCAGCCACGGAATGGCCTCGTCGTATTTTTCCAGCTGGATCAGATAAGAGCCGATGTCGTTGTAGGGATTGCCGAATTCAGGATCCACTTCGATGGCGCGCTTACATTCGGCGATAGCGTCTGCGATTTTTCCCTGAAAGTGGTAAGTCCAGCCCAAGAACGTGTGCGCCTCTGCGGTGGGGAAAAGCTCGAGAGAGTTTTTGTATAGTTCGACGGCGTGGTCGTAATCACCTTCCATCTGCGCGCGATAGGCTTCCTGCAGTAGCGCCCAGGCTCGTTCCTGGTGATCCGATGGCATTGTTCTCCGTGTGCGATTTCAAAGTACGAATGCAATCAGTAGCTACAACCACGCGCAATAACCGGATTGTTTGTGTCCCACCGCTATTTTAGCGCGGAGCGGCGGATGCGGCGGCGCAGCTTTTCGAGCAGGGCTTCCAGGCGCTTGGTGTAGTGCACTGGGTACACCGCGACGCGATTGATCTGGCGATAGGTTTTCGGGAGACGCGCCAGGCCGGCGAGGCAACGCGCGCGCAGATCGGCGACGGGCTGCGCTGGCGCGACGCGACGGCCTCCGCGCATCACTTCCACGAGCATAGGCTCGCCGCCATCGGCGGGCTCGCCATCGAGGGCGATCCGGTCATGGCGATATTCACCGGATGGCGCGGAGTAGCGGAACACCTGTTTGCGTCCGGGATACGTGACTTTCGCAGCGCTGAGTTTTGCGGCTTCGCGAACTTTTCCACCGCGCTCGACTTCTACCAGCTTGTATATCAAGTTCAGGTGCGGAGCGTCACCCGGCGTGGCGAGCGCGGTGCCGACGCCGAACGCGTCAATCGCAGCGTGCTTCGCGAGCAGCGAGGCGATACGCGTCTCGTCCAGATCGCCCGACGCGAAAATTTTCACGTCGTTCCATCCGACGCGATTCAGCTGGCGACGTACCCACTGGCTGTCCTTTGCAAGGTCGCCGCTATCCAGGCGCACGCCGGCGGGCTTGCGGTTCATCGCGATAATTCGTTTTACGGCGGTGCGGACGTCATAAGTATCGAGCAGCAGGACGGCGTGTTCGGGGAACGCATCCATAAATTGCGCGAACGCTTCGGTCTCGTCTTCGTGCGCCATCACCCAGGAATGTGCTTGCGTGCCGTAGGTTTCCATGCCGAATTGCTGTCCGGCCAGCACGTTGGAAGTTCCCTGGCAGCCGCCGATGGCCGCCGCGCGTGCGGCGAGCAAACTGGCCTGGCTGCCGTGGGCGCGGCGAGCGCCGAATTCAACTACCTGGCGGCCCTTGGCAGCGGTAACCACGCGCGCGGCTTTGCTGGCGATCATCGTCTGGTAGCTGAGCGTGGAGAGAAAATACGTCTCCATGATCTGCCCTTCGATGATGGGGGCAACGACGCGCAGCATAGGCTCGCCGGGAAATACCAGGGAGCCTTCGGGCATGGCCCAGACGTCGCCGGTGAAACGGAATTTCGCGAGGTAATCGAAAAATTCGCCGCGGATATTGCGGAAGACGGGATGTTGGCGCAGGTAATCAATTTCCTTCGCGGAGAAGTGAACGTTTTCGAGAAAATCGAGCGCCTGTTCGAGCCCGGCGGCGACCAAATAATTGCGATGCGGCGGAAGATGGCGAACGAACAGTTCGAACGTGGCGCGAGCCTCGAAGCGGGTCTGCAGATAGCCCGCCGCCATGGTCAGTTCGTACAGATCGGTTAGGAGGCCCGAATGTTCTGACATTTTCCTATTCTAGGATGCGGCGGCGACGCGTGACCAGCGAGTTCCTATTTGGGAAACCGGTACTGAAACCCGTGGTACGCGCGGGCCTGAGCTGCGCCCCAAGACTGCGAGGTCATAACTCCCTCGTGCTTCGCGTTATTTAACGCATGTACAAGGAACGAAACAGTTTATTTCGCACCGGAAGGGGATGAAAAGACAAAACCCCCAAGCCTCCGCTCCGTTGCTGCGAGCGGGCATGCCTGGGGGTTCGTCGTCAATCCCTGCGCCGGAAGGACTACTTCAGGACGGCGTCTTTGAATGCTTTCGCTGCGCGCAAACGCACAACGGTCTTGGCCTTGATCTTGATGGTCTCGCCAGTGGCGGGATTGCGGCCCAGACGCGCCTTGCGATGTGCCTTGACGGCGCGGCCGATGCCAGGAATTACGAACTTGCCCGAGCTCTTGGCTTCTTTCACAGCCAACTTGAACAATTCGTCGAAGAAAGCCACGGTCTGCTTCTTGGAAACCGGCTTCTCCGGGGTGCTAACCTTCTCAGTGATAATCGCAATAATCTTGGACTTGCTCAGCGGATTTGCCATCGAGTTGCGTTTTCCTCCTCAGTTTAAATTGCCGGCGATCCTGCGGTGCAAGACGCCTTGGGGACTATAGCGACAGTAGCGTCCGAACGCAAGTCAAACCTTCAAAAAAGCCCGATAAAACGGGCCTTTCCTTCGCGCGCCATTTTTCACAGGGAAATCTACTGCGCGGCGAGTTGCTGGTAGAAGAGCGCGACGGCTTTGATTCCGCCGAAATAATTTTCCAGCGCAATGTGTTCGTCAGGCGCGTGAGCGTTTTCATCGGGCAATCCGAAGCCCAGCAGCACGCAGGGAACTTTGAAGGTGTCGTGCATTTGCGTGACGAAAGGAATGGAACCGCCTTCCCGGATGAAAACAGCTTTCTTGCCGAAGCCGGATTCGAGCGCGTGAATCGCCGTCTGAAAAATCGGATGCGTGTATGGCGCCACCCAGGGTTTGCCCGTGCTGAGCACCTCGAATTTGCAAGTGACGGACTTCGGCAGCAATTTGCGGATGTGGCGTTCGACGAGTTTCGCGATCTTCGCGGGATTCTGATTGGGAACCAGGCGCGTGGAAAGTTTCGCGTACGCCTTCGAAGGAATTACAGTTTTCGCGCCTTCTCCCAGATAGCCGCCCCAGATGCCGTTCAATTCCAGAGTAGGTCGGATCCACAGCCGCTCGACAATCGTGAATCCTTTTTCACCGTCGAGCGCGGGCGCTCCAACGGTCTTGCGAAATTCTTTTTCCTTCCACGGAAGAGAATTGAGCGCTTTGCGTTCCCGGGGCGAAACGGACGCGACATCGTCGTAAAACCCAGGCACCGTGACGCGAAAATTCTTATCGTGAAGCTTGGCGATCACCTCAGCAAGAATGGTGATGGGGTTGGGCACTGCGCCGCCGAAAACTCCGGAATGCAGATCTTGCGCCGGTCCGGTGACCTCCAGCTGGTAATAATTCAAGCCGCGCAAGCCGTAGGTGATGGAGGGAACTCCCTTCGCCAGCATGGATGTATCCGAGACGACCAACGCATCGGCCTTCAGCCGTTCCTTGTTGGCCTGAACGAAATCCCACAGGCTGACGCTGCCGACCTCTTCTTCGCCTTCGATCATGACCTTGACGTTCAACGGCAGCTTGCCCGTCTGATTTTTCAGGGCCTCCAGCGCTTTTATGTGGATGTGCACTTGACCCTTGTCGTCGGCGGTGCCGCGTCCGAAAAGCTTGCCGTCGCGCACGGTGGGCTCGAAGGCCGGGGAAGTCCAGAGATCCAGGGGCTCGGCCGGTTGCACGTCGTAATGGCCGTAAAAAAGAATGGTGGGTTTCCCGGGCGCGTGCAGCGATTCGCCGTAAACCAGCGGATGCATTTTGGTCGGCGTGATTTCCACGTTTTCCAGGCCGGCGGCGCGCAATTTTTCCGCGACCCAGTGGGCAGCGCGCTCGATATCGGGTTTATGTTCGCTTTTTGTGCTGACGCTGGGAATGCGGAGAAACTCTTTTAGCTCGTTCAGGTGCTCATCGCGCCTAGATTCGATGTACTCAATAAGCTTCATTGCCAGGGGGCCCCCAAACCGTAAGATTGTAACGCGCACGCCAACAAAATCCGCGGCGCGGTATGAATGCGCTTAATCCCGTCCCAACACACGAGTTTTGCGATTCTACGGAACCTTATGCGATTTCAGCAAGCTTTTTACGGACTGCGTTTTTGGACACTTTCCATGCACGCACGGTTGACTCGCGGTCGGCCGCGATGCAGGATACAAGATAGCCATGAGCGAAACGCAGAACAGCACGGCCCGGCGCAGCTCGCGTATATTCACGCGCATTCCCGTACGAGCCACAGCCAAGAACAGCGATGGCAAGAAATTTCGCGAGAACAGCCAGACCATCGTGATTAACGCGCACGGCGGCCTGCTCTATCTGCAAGAAAGCCTCGCCATCGGTGCTGAACTCGTGCTGATCAATCCCGTGACCGAGGAAGAGCAAGAGTGCCGGGTCGTCTATATCGGCGACACGTCAGAAAAAGGCACACGTATCGGCGTTGAATTCCTTTCACCGAGCCCGCATTTCTGGGGTGTCGATTTCGCTCCGCAAGACTGGCCCGCGCGGCCGTCCGCGCAGCCATCACGCTAGCCGGTTTCGTCCCTCAGTGTAGATTTGTGCTTCGGTACCACTATCCCGACGTTCTTCACGGAATGTTCTATCACGTGCGGGGTGAAGTTGCAGAGAGTCTGCGGACTTCTGCCGGCAATGAAGGAACCAGAAATGACCTGCGGTCATGTTTGCTCGGGCGTAGAGCCGCTGCCGTTATTTGGTGGCGGGAGGCGCGTCGTAGGCGGTGAGGTCCACCTCTTTCCATTTCCCGTCTATGATTTCCTTGCGAATCTGCTCAGCCGTTTTTCCCTGCTGCGATTCGGTGTAGGTGAACACCGCTTCTTTTTTGCAGAGCATGCAGTGGGCGCCGTGAAGATCTGTGAAACAGTCCAGCAGGCTCTTGTGGCCCACTTCCTTGTCGCAGCCGCAATAGCATGGTTCCTGATAAAGGACCGGTTTTACTTTCGCCGCGAGCGTGTAGATATTGCGAGTTTGCGCATCCAGAAACTGAGCGGGATCTAGCGTGTCGGGCAATGGGCCTTTGGGAGGCTCGGCGTGATAGGCGGGCACTTCGGTTTTTAGAAACTTCGCGGCGGGAGAGGGAGCCGGATGTGATTCCTGGCCGGAAGAATTCTGCGCATGCAGAAAACCGGCGCCAAATCCGCCCAGTGCAACGCCGAAAATGACGGTCAGGATCAAAAGTTTTCGCATCATCGTGAAATCTCCCTCGCCGGATGTCCGCTGCGAAGACGCAGCGAGCGGCAGCGATTTCTTACACTCGAATCTTATCATTCCTGGAATACGAGTGAAGGGAGGAATCGCATTGGGTCAGGCGCATCTAGCAATTGCCGCGCAATAGTCTTATTGGAGGTCCGACGGCCAAAGGCGCCCGTGCGGAACGCGAGCGAGATGTGTTCGAACGCTGCTACGTCGGCGCATGGTTGACGAGTGAATTCGCACGGAGCCTTGCTTCATTTTTGCCTGTTTTGTGCCACCTTTAGTGACAATTTGGTGACACTTTTCTCTCCAAGCCCGACACGCACTTGAGTGCCACACGCTTAAGTCGGAAATGATCTCCGACGACCCGTTCAAAGGAGTCATGAGATTTCGGTTCAAGACGACAATTCAAAGGGAGACGCGACGTGACAAAGTCGACTGGTCAGAGAAAATTCTGAAATCAAAGCAGTTTACCTTAGTGGTCGAAAGTCAGCTCTATACGGCAGGCTCCCTCGTGAGTTTTGATGCGTACACGATTGGCAAACTGCCGAATCATGAAGGTCGATAGAAGTGCGACCCCCTCCGGGGTGCCCAGGCTTTCAAATGAAGGAACCGAATCCGCAAGCTGTATTGGGACTCCTTCATATTCTAAATCCGCAGCCAGCTTGAATTCGTCGAACTCTATGCTCACCTTCACTCGTTCGAGTCCGGGATTGAACGCCAACGCGCTGTTTACTGTCTCATGGACGGCCTGCACCGCGGATATGACGACTTCCCGGCGCATTCCCCAAGCGGCGCCGTGTTCTTCCATCATGGAATCGATTTTCTCCATGTCGTCGCCAGGCACCACCTCTAAGCTAACTCGTCTTGCTATTCCCAAACGGAACAGCAAGCTGAGAGAGATCACCAAGACCGTCGCAAGCGCGGTAGATGAGCTAAAGAGGGGGTGCAACACTTCGGGGATAGAGCGGTAAAGTTCCGGCGCCATATCCACGCTCAAACCAAAGAGTAGGGAAATGCCCACTGCAAAGATTCGCCGGGAGTCCAACATGCGCGAGGTCAAAAGTTGCATGCCCCCCATTACGATGAAACACGCCGAATAAATCAGAATGGCCCCAACAACAGGAGCTGGCATTACCGCCAAAACGGCCGCGAGTTTGGGGAAAAACGCCAGAGCGGCAATCATGATTCCTGTCGGAATCGCAAGGCTGCGGCTGGTCGTTCCGGTTGCCAGAGAAAGTCCGATGCAGCTGGAGACTGTGGTCTGAGCTACCCCACCGGAGAGACCTGAGAAAAACGTCCCTAGACCACTCGCGAGTAGCCCACCACTGGCTGACTTCATGTCCGTTCGCTTCCAATCCGCGTCGTTAATTTTTTGACAAAGCGTTAAATCTCCGACCATCTTCAATCCGGCGGTGAGAGAAGCGATCAGGAACGGGGCGAGAAGAGAAAATCGGAAACTCAATCCGGAAACTACTCGGTGAGGAAAATTAATCCACGGCTCGTTCAGCTCGCGCACAAGTTGCGCCCACGGCAGGACACCCGAGCCAAGTGCCAGAATGTATCCAGCAGACAGACCTAACAACATGGGTAAAGCATGCAGCTTTCCTTTATTCCAGACCGTCGCCCCCACCATCACAAGCAGTGTTACAGCTCCGACCACGAACGCGTGCAACTCCGGAACAGTTCCAGGTCCGTTGTAGCCGACGAACCTCGGACATCCCAAGCGGATTAACTGCAGCCCCGCCATGGCCACCATTAGCCCGGTTACTTCGGGAGGAAACAAAACCCTGGCCCGGTCCAAAACCCGGGACATTAAACTCAGCAGAATCCCTGCCACAGCAACCATGCCGAAAAGCAGCGGATATCCTCCTGCTTGCGCAGCAAGGATTGAAGGGGGCAAGAAGATCAAACTGCTGGTAAGCGGGGCAAAATAGCCGCTGCCAAGGGTGCCGCGGGTGGACTGCAAAATGGTAGCGAGTCCACCCGCGATCATGGAGATTCGAATGATCGACGCCGCCTGCGCTTCTGTCCCCCCGATCGAATTTACGATTACCACAACGTAAAGCCATCCCACAGACAGGAGGAATACGTGTTGGAACGAAACACCGAGCCTCACCAACAACGGAGGTGTTTCATCCACGTCGTAAAGAAGATTGGAGGGCCTTTTGCGAACTATGTCGGTGCCACTGTTATTCCCACCCGGCGAAAAGAATGCAGCATGCAGTTGGCGGATCGTAACTGATACGATTGTGGCTGCTCGCTTTTTAGACGATGGCATGTAATCCGCGGCTCCAAAATGTCGGGAATTTTCTTGAAGGTTCCCAACGACACCGTTCGACCAGCGTAATTAACTTCTAGCACGGGTGGTGACGCGCAACGCCACAAGAGCATTCCTTACTTCGCTATAGTCTTGCGCAGTCTGGGTAGTGTCTTCCAGTCTAACGACTACTGCAAACTTAATTCTCGCTGTGTTCGCATCCAAGACCGAAACAATTCGAGAGATTCCGATAAATCCGGAAAGTTTTGGAAGCTTGGAGGCTGAACAAAAAGAGTGAAAATGCTTTCTACAACCTTCAGACCGGCGGAACCTTTGTTGATTTGAAAACTGGATTCGCTCTGGCTTGTCGAAAGGCGGGTATCTTGGATCTGACGTGGCACACGCTACGTCACACTTTTGCTTCTCGTCTCGTAAACAGCGGCGTCGACATTGTGACAGTGAAAGAACTGCTGGGACACTCCAGCGTCGGTGTCACGATGCGCGACGCGCACACAAATATCGACAGCAAACGAGCGGCGGTCGAAAAACTCGACGGTTTTGGTGACAATTTGGTGACAGTCAGCCCGACAGTACGCCAACCTAGGACAGGACTGTCACTAAACCGGGTCGCAAGCTACAATGTTTCAAGAGGTCAATTCGGAGGGGTAGGAAAGCGGTTGACTCCGGCGGTCTTGAAAACCGTTAGGCCCGAAAGGGTCTCGTGGGTTCGAATCCCACCCCCTCCGCCAGCCAGTTTTGAGATTTCGCTTTCGTGCTGACCACGGATTGTCGCGAAAATTCAAGAGTCAAATCCGGTACCACGAATGAGGTAGTCGGTCGCCGCATTTTCGACCTGCCATGCATCGTTGTTGCGAGTCGCACAGCTTGACGCGAGTCGCACCGCTTTACGTGCGTCGCGTCGAAGTGGAGCTCAGCTCGCGACTGCTGCGTAAATCGGAGCGAGGTCGCTGCGTTTTGCGACGCTGTCGCTTCCGGATTCCTTCTTGATTTCGTCGAGGATGCGGCGTGCTTCTGCGAAATGGCCCTCCGGAGACAACGCCCGCTCCGGCAACGCAACGATCAGTCTTTCAGGGACTGGAAATTAATCCTTAATTGTCCGGGCGTCCGAAAATCGCAACGTCGCATCGGTTCCGCTCGGAGCCCTCAGTCCGTCTGCGAGATTTGCGCGTAGCGGATTCTGTAGTTTCTGTTACCATCCCCTCAATATTCTCAAGCCGTACATAGAAGGAGACTGCCATGCAACCGTGGCGAAGGCGTTTTCTTCTTCTCTACATGATGCGCGTCCCCCTCATCTTCATGTTCCTTCTGGGTTTTGGTTTGCCGTGGGCTTTCGGCACTTCCATGTTTCACGGCGTGGCGGACCTTGACTTGTCGCAAGTGTTGACGGCCGCATTCCTCGCGTCCCTGCTGGTGAATATCGCGATAACCACTTGCTTCATGATTTTGCTCTACGGTGCGGAGCGCGCGGATGGCTGGATCGTGCAGCCCGCGCCGCAAGATCGCGTCTCGGTCGGGGGTGTAGCGTTCCTGTACCTCTACGGCGGAGCCTGCTACATTCTCTTCCTATATTCCATCTGCCGTTTCATGAGCACGGCGGGCCGCATCATCTCTACCGGCCTTGCTGGCGGTTTCCTGCTCTACTCTCTGGGCGGATGGCTCCTCGCTCTGCTCGTTGTAATGTTGTTTTTTTTGGGCGCTCTGCGCCTCGCCAAGCCGGAGAACGACGACGCGCTGGAAGTATTCGCCTTTCCCGCCTTTCTCGTCTTCCGGCGAATTTTCGGCGGCGCCTGGATTCGCTCGTTCAAGCGCGGGACGTGCGCGCAGGCCATTCCTGGCAGCTACGCAGCCCACGATGGCTTCTTCAGTTGCCTCGTCGCTCGGCTCGGCCCGGGCTATGGATCGCAGCCCACACCGGGCCACCCTGCCAGGCTGCATTCCGGCCATCGCTTCGTGATGATTGTCATGCTCATCTTTTTGGCTGCCTACTGGCTTTCGGGGAAGAGCACCCTGCATGAATTGCGCGACGTGAATGCCTGGGCCAACGGCGTGCCCACCAATTCAGTGCTGAATTTCTTGTTGTTGTTCTTTATTTTCTGGTGCGGTTTGCTCGCCGCCCTCACTTTTCTGGTGGATCGATTTCGTTTCCCTGTATTGGTTGCGCTCGCCGCGTTCCTCTTCTGTGTTGCGCAATTCGGCAGCTCCGATCACGTGTTTTCCACCGTGGAATCCCAGAAACCCAATCTCGAGACTCCAGAGGTTGCGTTTCAAAATGCTCCCGAACCCGTGATCGTGGTGGCCGCGGCGGGCGGCGGCATCCAATCCGCCGCATGGACCAGCAGAGTGCTCTGCGGCCTGCGAGCCGACACGTCAATCAACGGATTCCAGAAAAGCGTTCTGGTTATTAGCGGAGTTTCGGGCGGGTCGGTCGGCGCAATGTTCTACATGCGCTGCCTGGAAGCGCCGCCTGGCGACGACGCACCCGCGAAATGGGCGCAAAATTCCAGCCTCGAAGCAGTTGCCTGGGGCCTTACGCACCCTGATCTGCGCCGGATTTTCATTCCTGGCCCTTCAACTTCCTGGAGCCGCGCGGATCGCGGCTGGGCATTGGAACGCTCTCTCCTGAAGAGCGCTCATTTCAAGCACACGCAGCGGCGGTTGGCCGATCAACACCGCAACCCCGATTGGCCGGTGCTGCTGTTGAACTCCACCGACGCGCTCTCCGGTGACCCAGTCGTCTTCACCAACAGCGACTTTCCCGTCAGCAAGTCCAGCACATCGAGTGATCACCATTACGTGCGAAATTTTCACCAGTCATATCAGGGCAGGGACGTGCTCTTGGAAACCGCCGCCCGGATGTCCGCCGCTTTTCCTTACGTCTCGCCGGAAGCTCGGCCGGACAACCCTGCGAGCATGCCCACCGGAACGCATCTCGGTGACGGCGGTTACTTCGATAATTCTGGTGTATTTATGCTCTCCGAATGGTTAAAAGAAGCAGTCAGCGCTTCGCCATCCGGCTCCAAACGAATCCTGATTTTGCAGCTCGACGCCTTTCCGGACAGCGACCCACCAGCCACCGACAAAGTGAAAAAATGGTATTACCAGCTGTACTCTCCGATCAATACGATGCTCACCGTACGTTCCGAAGGGCAGATTGTCCGCGATCAGGTGATCGGCGAGGACTTGCAGAAGCTCCTCAATGGAGATGGCTATCAAACCACCTGGATGCTCGTTCGCTACACTCCCCCTGTCGCAAGTGACATGGCAGACGGGGTTGGCTGCCCCTCGGATCCGCCGCTCTCCTGGCACCTGACGCCTAAAGAGCAGCGCTGCATTGACACAGCATGGAGCATCGCGCAACCGAAGCTCGCGCCGGAAGTTAGCAATTTCCTGACGCGGACGCTGGATCCTGCGCAGGCCGCCTGCAAGGTATGGTCAGTTGCTCCTGGCGTGCTCGAACGCCAGTGCGCGGCAAAGATAACCTCGCCGCCCGCTCAACCAGCTAAAAAGTGAGTCGCTCCGGGTTCGCAGAAATTGATTTTCCGTATTCTCCTGATTTATGCTGGCGGCGATCGCGGTCCCGACGGAATACCGGAGTTAACTGGCTTACTGTCAATACTGACAATACAAGACTCGAACTGAAACCTCTAAAATCCGCCGTCGCCGAGGAATAAGTTCGGACTGCCATACAAGGGATCCGCACGGAGAGGAGATCAAATGCTACAAATTAAAAATGTGATTCCAGTCATTCGCAACGTAGCCGTGAGCAGTTTGCTTTTACTGGGCCTGATGACCGTAGGCAACACTCCCACTTTCGCTCAAAAGGCGGAGACGATTGAAGCCGCCGCCATGGGCACGGGAACCCAGTTGGGACAGAACGTCGAAATTAGACTAGTCATTTACGACTATTCCACCATGGAGGAGCGGCAGGTTCTGGTGGACGCATTCACGAAAGGCCAAAACCAGGGGTTGGTGAGCGCGCTGCAAAAGATGCGAGCTGTGGGTCGCCTTTCGCTCACCGGCACGGTGGGGTACGACGTCAGCTTCATTCGCATGATTCCAACCCCGACCGGCCGGAAGATTCGCTTTATCACCAATCGCCAGATCAGATTCGGCGAGGCTTGGACCGATTCCCAATCCCAGTCCTTTGACCTGAGCGGCGGCGAGATCGATATCAACGACTCGGACCGGAGCAAGAGCACCGGCGTGTTTTTCCCCCGAGCTCAACTGATCATCGATAAGCAAGGACAGCTGCAAATTGATCTGTCTCAAAACGAATGGAAGCTGGTGGACGTTCTGGATTGGAAGGGAACTCCCGGCGTAAATTAACGTCGTAGTTGCATTGAAGATCGCTTCGCAACGGAGTGTCGCATGAAGAGGAAGCACAGCCGCGCAATTTGGAGCGGACTGGGCTTGCGTTGCGGGAGCTATCTACGGGATGTGCGATTCCTAAAACGCCCAGATCATCGTAACCAGCGGTGATTAGCCAGGTCGCTCCGGTAGCCGTTGGCGTCGCGGGGCGACGAAAAGAAGTGTGCTCCTGTTAAAACAAAAAGAGCGCGCGAACCGCATGCCGGTCCGCGCGCTCTTTTCATTTGGAGCTTTTCGTTTCCCGCTACTTCTTGCTCGGTGAATTCTTATCGAGCAACTCAACCAACCCTTTGGCGCCTGGAGGAATTGCTGTACCGCCCTCCACGATGGTCTGCGCGCTCAGGTCTTTTCCGTAGAGAGACTTATTGGCGTCCTTGTCCGCGTCCATGGACGCACCCTCTAAGGACACGCCGGCAAATAGTCCCTTCGAGCGCGAATACGTCAGAACGTCCACGTTCATCGCATCTGCGTTGTAGGACGTAGCCTGCGCACCCGTCGGACCAGCTGCTGCGGCTGCGTTTCCGCCGAGTTTTGTCTTGCCGTTCAAAATCTGCTCGGCGCCCTTCTTGTTCATAATCACCAGTACAAAGTCAGTGGCAGTCGAGCCGAGTTGAATACCAAGACTCCCTTGATCGAGAGCGTACATCGCCGGAGCGCCCCATGAACCGTTCATATCAGCGCCTTTCCGACAAACGAGCGCGCCACGGCCGTAGCTGCCGCCGATACCGACGGCTACTTTCTTGACACTGGGGAATATCAGGACGCAATCAGCCTTATTCAAGATGCTTATGGGTAGGCCTTTGTCCCCGGCGAGAATCGCCTGCAAAACAGTTGCTGAATTCGCCAAACGTTCATCCTGTTTCGACTGACCGAACGTTGGCACCACAAATGTTAGCGCAAGCACAGCAACGACAAACTTTAACTTCATGTTCAGCTCCTTTTTGTTGATGGGGTGAATCGGGTTTGGATTAAAACACGGTGCATCTTGGAGTTGCCCACATTCGGGAGTTTTGCAGCCATAAGACTACCAAAAATGGGACGCGGACTGTCACTATTAATTGTGACAATAAGAGCATTTGTTGCTGGACCTGCCCAGCTGCGATTCATCAGCGGATTGCGGAAACCGGCGCGGTGTGGATATTCGTCGCGCTATTAACTCGGGAAGTACGTCCTGAGGGGATCGCACCCGGCGAAAGCGAGGTTCGCGTTGATTTGGCGAGTGCATGCCCTTGCCGCTTCTCCCGCCGGACTCCGGGGCGCTTGGCTGGGTACAGCAAAGCCACGACTGCCGAGAAGAAAGTGATCACCGCCACAGGAATGCCTACCAGCAACAGCGCTGAAAGAAACTCTTCAGCAAGGTACGAGTTTACGGCGAGAGATGATGGTTCGAAAGTTAGTAATGCCAACATGTCTTTGCCTTGCCGGAGTGGCAAACCAGTCCATTCAGCTGCGCGATCCGCGAGCAGCGGATGAAGGCGACAGCCCCCAAAGGAGGAAAGAGTCAGGTCCCAGCCCGACGTGCCCGTGTCGCCCTTCATCCTCAACAAAGCTACCCTATCTGTATATTTTGAGAACTGTCAAAATTGACAGATTGGCAGAGTGGGCGAAAACGGAGAGGGTCGGAAAGGAGCAGCCCGAAAAAGCCGCCGGAACAGGCGATTCGACGTGGCGGCAGCGGCTTAGATGTCCCTAGTTCCCGGAATCGCCAGGGTTTGCGCACCGCGCGATTCCCCGGCTCACAAACTTCTCGCCCAGCAGCACAGCGTCAATGCCGGCCACCAGATCCCGTCCCGCATCTGATTTCAGAACGTAACCACATCCGCCGGCGCGGAAGGTTCCTTGCACCACGTCAGCATCAGAAGTGTCGCTCACAAAAAGAATCTTGCAGCCCGGTGCAATTTTCGCGATCAGCTCCGCCACCTCTAGCCCGCCCAGTTTTGGAAGGCATAGGTCCAGTAGAATCAGATCCGGTTGCAGCTCCTTCGCTTTTTGCAGGGCGTCCATGCCATCGAACGCGACGCCAGCTACACGCACGCCTGCCAATGTTTGCAGCTTGTTGACGACGAAATGCCGCCACGGTTCAAAATCATCCACAATTAAAATGCTCACTAACGACATCTGTAACACCTCTGCCTGTTCGACCCGCATACGTCGGCCTCCTCCAGGGAAATCGCCCTCGTGCAGCACTCCAGAAGTATTTTTGTTTTGGTTGGTTTAGTCGTTGCTCTCGCGCAACTTTGGAAGTGCTGCAGCGCAATTACGAGGGGCGTGTCGGAGGGAAAGAGTAGCGGAAAAGACGGAGAATCAAACCACTTGCAGAAACAATCGTTCCTTCGCGCGCAGCACAATTTTTCCTCGATTCTTGGCAATGGCGCGGCTCCGTTGCCACTCGCTCAAGAGCCGGCTCGCGGTAAACGGCGTGATGTTTGCCGCACTGGCCAGCTCTTCGTTGGTGATTTGAAGTTCAATTCCGCCGGAGACTTCCTGGCCAATAATGTCAGCGAGGCAGACTAACAGGTGGGCAAGTCTTTGGCGCGCCGTCTGCCCCGTCAGCGAGACATGCGTGGCAACATACCAGCCCAAATAATCCGCCGTGGTCGCCAACGCATTTTCCATGAGCTGCGGATACCGCGCCACCAGCCCCCGGATTGTGGGACCGTCCCACACGATCACCGAGCTGTCTTTCACAGCTTCCGTGCTCACCAGATAGCTGGAAGGCTTCGGGAGGAAGGCCATCGTACCGAATACGTGTCCTGGCGTGAGCCAGTACAGAAGATTCTTGTGGCCTTCTTGTGTAATGAAGAAATATCTGGCGCGGCCCTTCGTCAGCATAAAAAAGTGACCGGCCTGGTTGCCCTGATTCACGATCACAGAATTGGCCAGGAACCGCTGCTGCGTACCGGACGCCAGGACCGTCTCGATTTCAGACCGAGTCAGCCCATCCAGAAATCGCGACCTCAAACCCGCGCCTGCGAAAGCAGCTCCGGTTGCGGGCATATAGAGTCTCCGTGGTATTCGATGGCTGCGTAAAACCCGGCACCGAGAAAGGTGCGGGCAACTAAGCTTCGCCGGCGAGAGACGGCGAAATGAAGATATGGTCAACGACGGCTTCTCGAATCGCTCGTTCCAGGTCGCTGGACATTCGCGCTTTCACCACATAGCCGGAGGCTCCCGTAGCCAGGCAGGCGCGCACATAGTCCGGATCGGAGTGAACCGTCAAGAACACAATCTTCGACTGACAGCCAGCCTCTTTCAATTGGTTAGCGGCTTCGATGCCCGTCAACATCGGCATGGAAATATCCATAACCAGAACATCTGCGTTTAATCCGGGTGCGTAGTCGACTAAAGATTGGCCATCCGAGGCCGTGCCCACAATGTCGAAGGAAGGTTCCAGGAGCCCTTTGACACTTGCTAGTACGTGAGGGTGATCATCTGCCAAAAAAACTCGCACTCTTTTCAAATGGCCCGCCTTCAATGCTGGTCGAAAAGGGCGACCGATTTCCGCGTTCTGCTGGAGTTTGACCTTGGCGGCCGAACGTGTGTTGGTGACCCTCAAAAGAGGAAAATAGCGCGCTACGCTCCCGCCTGAAACTGGCAATTCTAACAGTACTGGTTCCGGCAGGTACCGGCCCAGTTCAAGCCACTAGGATTCGATTCTTGATGGCGAATTGCACCAGCTCAGCGCTGGTCTTAAGCCCCAAGCCTTCCATGATGCGGTACTTGTGGAATGCCACAGTGCGCGGCGTTACTTTCAGCACATCCGCCGCCTGCTTCATGGACCGCCCCTCGGCCAGCAGTTGCACAACTTCTCTCTGGCGCGGCGTCAGCGACTTGTCGTGCTGCTTGCCTCGCGGATCTCGTATGAATAGCTCTTGCATGCCGCGCGATATCTGCGGCGTCACATACACCTTGCCTCTCAGAGCCATTTGGATCGCGCGGAATAATTCTGATGCGGCGGAACTCTTCAGCAAATATCCGGATGCCCCCAGCCGCATCGCTTCCACGGCAAGGTCGGGATCCTCATTCATCGTCAAAAAAATGATTTTTGCGCTGGGCAGCTCTTCACGGAGCTGGCGCGCCGCGTCCAGACCGTTCAATAGCGGCATGCTGATGTCGAGCACGATGACGTCCGGCTTTAGAGCGGGCGCCGTGTCCAGCAACGTTCGCCCGTCGGAGACCGCGCCCACGATTTCGCATTTCGATTCCAGGAGCCGCCGAAAGGCCTCCACCAGAAGTGTATGGTCATCGGCTAGCATCACACGCGGAAGCTTCATCGGTTCCCCCGTCACACTGTACCGCAATTTCACGCCGTTGCTTGATGGACTTTCGTATCCCGTTGGCCCCGCATGCTGGCTTCAGACAGCCGTACATTCGCCCGAATGGTGGTGCCGCGCGAAGGCTGCGAAATAACCGATAGACGTCCGCCCACCAGCCGCAGCCGTTCTCGCATGCTTACCAAACCGATCCCCGACGTTTCTGCCGAAGACTCAGGGTCAAAGCCCGCTCCTCGATCGGAAATGCACAGCTGGAGCTCGTCATCCAGACGCGTTATCTCCAGTCTCGCTTCCTGCGCGCCGCTATGTTTTACCACGTTCCACAGCGCCTCCTGTGCGATGCGGTAAAGGCAAAGCGTCACATCCTTGGGAATCGCGCCGGGCACGTCATGATGCACGAATTGAATCTGCAGTCCGTGTTGCTTGGAAAGTTCCTGGCAGTAGCTGCCCACCGCGGCGACCAGTCCCAGCGTGTCCAGCTTGGAAGGGTGCAGCCGGTGGCACAAATTGTGGATGTCCGTCGATACTTCCGCCGCCCTCCGCCCTATTTCGCGCAATTGTTGCCGCGCGCCTGGCGCAAGCCCGGTTACCATCTGCTCGAATTGCTCCAGGCCGATCTGCAGCAGCGCCATCTGCTGGCTCAGATCGTCGTGTAACTCTCGCGCAATGCGCGTGCGCTCTTCTTCATGCGCGTTAATCAGCCGCCCGCTCAGTTCCAGCAGAAATTCCTCCGACAATTTTCGGTCTGTAATATCAATCACGGAGCCGATGTAACCCTCAAACGTGCCGTCCGATTCAAACCTGGGCACTCCGTAATCAATGATCCAACGGTATTTCCCATCGTGGCGCCGCAGACGGTATTCCATCTCAAACTCCATCCGCGCGTCAAACGCATCCGAGTAAATTCGCAGGCAGCGATCCAGGTCCTCCGGGTGGACGCCTGCCGCCCAACCGTTCCCCATCTCTTGTTCCATCGAGCGGCCCGTAAAATCCAGCCAGCTCTGATTGAAGAACGAGCACAGCTTGTCAGTCTCAGACATCCAGATCATCACCGGAGCGGTATTCGCCACCAATCGGAAGCGCTGTTCACTTTCGCGCAGTGCTTCCTCCGCCCGCTTCCTTTCGGTGATGTCCTGAACTTCGGCAATAAAGTATTGCGGATTCCCCGCGGCATCCGTGATTAACGTACCGCCGCAGTCCCCGCACAGCACTCTTCCGGTTTTATGCAAGCAGCGTTTCTCCACGTGCTGGAAGCTGCCTCCGTCGTCCAGCGCCTGGCCCAGCCGCTGCGAAAACCTCGGCCAGTCGTCGGGATGCGTAATGGATCGCACCGTCTTGCCGAGCATCTCCTGCTCCGTGTATCCAATGAAATCCGAAAACGCGTCATTGCAGGCCAGAAAACGCCCGTCCGGCGAGACGATCGCCATCCCCACGCCGGCATCGCGAAACACCCGTCGGAATTTCTCGTCGCTTTCGCGCAGTTCCTCCTCTACGCGCTTGCGCTCGGTTACGTCCATCACCATGCCCACCAACCGCAGAATTCTGCCCTGCTCGTCGAATTGCGCTCGACTGTTTCTCTCCAGCCACTTCACCGTACCGTCCGGACGCACGATGCGATAGGTGACTTTGAGGTCGGGCTTCTCAGGGCTCAAGCCGCCCATCGCGGCCACCAGTGTGTCTCGGTCCTCCGCGTGAACTCCGGCGATTGCTTGCTCGCCGGTCAGTAGCGAAGCCTCGTCAATCCCCAGAATTTTCGCGCTCTCTGCCGACCGCAATATCACATCGCTGGCCGCGTCCCACTCATAGGCGAACATCTTTCCAGCTCCGGCTGCCAGGCGAAACCGTTCTTCGCTCTCGTGCAATGTTTTTTCCGCCTGCTTGCGTTCGGTGATGTCTTGCACGGTGCCCACGAGTTGCACGATGCGTCCCTGATTATTACGACGCGCCTCGCCCCGGGCGATCAACCATTTCTTGCTTCCATCCGCGCGAACCATCTCCACGTCGAGTTCGTACGGCGTTCCAGACCGCAACGCCTCCTCCACCGCGCTCCGCAACCGTCCCCAACTTTCAGGGCTGTAAAGTTGCTCATGTCCTTCGTAGCTCACCGGCGGCAGACTCAGCTCTCGACCCGCGATGCGATACAGCTCGTCGGACCAGCTGACCGCGCCGCTTTCACAATCCCATTGCCAGCTGCCTACTTTGGCCAGCCGCTGCGCCTCACTCAACTCCACTTCTCTCTGGCGCACCGCCTCCATCGCGATCTTGGCCACCGTAATATCGCGCAAGATGCCCGTCATGCGCTCGATCTCGCCGTCGGGCGAGTAGAAGAACTTGCCCACCGATCGCAACCAGCGTTCCGTGCCGTCTTGCCATACCACGCGGAATTGGTGGTCGAAACCCGTGTGGTACTTGCGTGCAATCGCGACGGCCTTGCGCAATTCGCCCTGGTCCTCAGGATGTACTCGCTCCCAAAAATCCTCCGGAGATCCCGATCGATCCGCCGGGCTCATGCCCAGCAGCGCGCGTGTCTCGCCGAACCACAGATTTCGCCCGCTCTCCGCGTCCCATTCCCATCCACCCAATCTCCCGGCCTCGTTCGCCAGGCGCAATCGTTCTTCTCCCTCTCGCAAGCCTTCTTCCGCCTGCTTGTGCTCCTCCACCAGAGCCGCCAGCACCATGAATGGCGTTACCGCGAAAAATAGAAACAGCTGCAGCGACAGCACATCGTCGAACGGGTCCGGTCCATTGAACGGCCCTCGTTCGTGCACCGCGCCCCAGATAGACAGGAATGCCAGCACAAGCCCCGCGGAACTTACCCCGGTCAATCCAAAACGCAAAGCGGCCCACAGCAGAAACGGCACCAGCGAATAAAGCAAAGCCGGCGCCCCGCTGCTCTGCGCAGCGACAAACGTCAGATACCCCACCAGGACCAACGCCGCCATCAGTGTGGCCGCCTCCAGCTTTACGGCCCAACTCTTGCGACGCCACCTCTGCGCATTGTTGAACCAACCCAGAATGGCGGGCATCAGAGTCAGGTACCCCAACGCCTCTGAAAAAAATGATATTCGCCAGATCCTCCAGTAGTCTCCACGACCGGCAAGCGCGCCAACCAGCGCTCCGACGAATGGCACCAAGATCACGGCGATCAACAAGAATTTCGCCAGTGCCTTCAGACTGTTTAGCTTCGGCACGCCGTCGAAAAAATAGCTCAGACAAATTGCCGCGGTGAACACTTCCACGGTGTCTGCAACGCCCAGCCATGCCATCACGCCTATCGGCACGCCCGTCTGAAAGTCGTACAGTCCAAACGCAGCAAATCCGATCGCCACCAGCGGCATCCAGAACTTCCGTGGCACCAGCAAAAGCATTGAAACCAGAAATACGTTACCCAGCCAGAGCGGCGAAATCGCGTGATGCGGAGCCATCGCCCCTCCCAGTTTTGCGGAGAGGTACGACAGAATCGCCACAGCGACCGCCAGGATCGCTACCTGCGAGGGAGATTTGATCTTCCCGCTGTTCCACGCACTCTCGGACGAATGGAGCGATACCACGCTTACCCCCGTTACCGTCACACGCCGTTACTCGGCCCGTTCGGCGCTACGAATGTACTTCAAGAGCCCCGGCTTAACTAATTTTCGCAACCCTGGATTCGGGCGATCGTCGAACCCATACGCGCTTGCGACGCCCGCAGACCCTTCCGTAGTAGGCGCAATTCCGCCTGCCGGACGAATATTTCCATAAACCCGCATTCCATACAGATCAGAGACTTGCGAACTATATAGGCGGGAGTTTGCTTTTGCACCGCCTCCTGCCTGGCAGAACTGAGCGTAAGCTCCGCATTGAACAGGTCCTGCTTGGCCGATCCGCACAACATACAAGGCATAAATCCTCCTGCGAGCCCCACACGAGAAGCACCTGTTTTCAGCTGGTGAACTTGAGGTACATCTGCAACTAAGTTTGCCTAAGTACGTGGCAACCTGTACCAACGAAGAATGAAATTTCACCAAATATCTACACGTGCGCAGCCGCAGGCTCGAACCTGGGCAGTTCGAAGCTTGCCAGGCGCTCGAGCCTCGTCCACCGTCTATTACTTGACACAATCTACACCACTTTTGTTAGGATGTCCCCCACATCCACCGCATATAGGCAGCGCAACGATGATACAGACCGAATTTCTTCGAATTCGTGAGAACCAGCCGCCCAGCCTTGTGGAGCTGTCCAACCTCAGCGACGAAGAGCTGATGGCCAGCCTAAAGTCCGGCTACAGCGATGCCCTGACAGTCCTGTTCGACCGCTATCACCGCCTGGTGCTAAGCGTGGCGCTCAGAATCGTCCGCGATCAGGGTGAAGCGGAGGACGTAATGCAGATCGTCTTCCTGGACGTCTTCCGCGCGGCGGCGCAATTCAACCCGGCGAAGGGCACCACCAAAATCTGGATCTTGCAGTACGCCTACCATCGCAGCATCAATCGCCGCCAGCAATTGACAGCGCGGAATTTTTATCAGGAGGGCGATGGTCACGGGCTGAAGTCTGTCTGGCCCGCAGACATCTCAGTGCTCGGGAATTTCGCGCTGCCGGAATTGACACTCTTGCTCAAGCAAGGCTTGAAAACGATTACGGCGCGACAGCAGCGGGTGATCGAAATGGCCAGTTACGACGGACGCTCGATGAAAGAGATCGCCGCCATCACCGGGGATTCCCTTCCGAATGTGCGGCATCACTATTACCGTGGCCTTCAGAAGCTGCACGCTTTTATAACCAGCGCGCCCAAAGCGAATAGCGGCAGCGCCTGATCATGCGCCGCGTCAACGCGCCCGCAGCTTCGCACTCCTTCAATAACACTTGGAAGCGTAATCAGATAATCGCGGTCTCTGCTCGTTCTCCCAATTTTTCAGTGACAAACCGCAGCACGTTGTGTCACCTTTTATTGACGCCGGGTCGTTCAGTGAACACCAACACTTTTCTTTTAGCTCGCAGCTTGACCATTAAGATCCTCGCTTATCGCCGTGCGAGTGAAAGTTGATTAACATCACCAACTTGTTTTTGAAAACGGCGGTTCCGTGCTCTGGATACTCGTGAATTTTACGGAAAGGGAAGGCCGCCTTTTGACGCATTTTTTAATTTCCGCGATAGTTGTTGCGAATTCTGGCGCTTGGCAGGAACGAGCAGTTTCGATCGAAAGACATGATCCCCAGACGGAGGATATGAGATGAAGCTTCGAAATACGATGTGGCTTTTGCTTCTGATGTTTGTCGCGATAAGTCCCGCAGCCATGGCCAAAGGGCAGACCCCTTCGCAAACGGCAAAGGCCCAGTCCGCGAAAACGCCCGCCACCGACGCGCAAAAGAAGAACATCCAGGAATACATCGAACTGATGCGCAGCAACGTGCGCGACCAGAAGGATGAGATCATGGGCGCCGTCATGCAGCTCAATATTGACGATTCCGCGAAATTCTGGCCGATCTACACCGAGTACGATGCTGAACTGACCAAACTGAACGACCTGAGAATTCAAAATATCGAAGAGTACGCGCGCGAGTACCCGCAAATGACCGACGAAAAAGCCGACGCGCTGATGCAAAAATTCCAGGAATACCAAACGCTTCGTTCCCAGCTTCTCGCCAAGTATTACGTGCAGGTAAAGCAAGCGCTGGGAGCCACCACGGCGGCGCGTTTCATTCAGGTCGAACACCAATTGCTCTTAATCATTGATCTTCAGATCGCCTCTTCGCTGCCGATTGTTGGAGAGTGATCATGAACCAATCCAAGGAGAGAAAAGGCATGCGCATTGCCATGGTTTGTGCCGCGGCTCTGCTGTTGGTGCTAACAGCTGCACAGCTGGATTCCTTCGCCGGCGGTTCCTCAGCTTCCGACGGGATCTCAGGCCGAGTTGCGCTATCTGAGGTCGCGCCACCTCCGGCGCAATCCGGGAACAAGATCACCGTACCTGCCGGAACGCGCATTCTGGTCCGCACCATCGAAGCCATTGATTCCAGCAAACAGAAGGCCGGCTTCCGCTTCAGCGCGACCCTGGAAACGAATCTTCAGGTTGATAACGTCGTAGTGGCGCCGCGCGGGACAAAAGTCTACGGCGTCCTCGCGTCGGCGTCTTCAGCGGGCAGGATGAAGGGCAGTTCCGAGCTGACTCTGGAATTGACCGACATCATGATCAAAGGCACAGCCTATCCGCTTCTTACCAGCAGCTATGAAGTGAAGGGCAAAGGCGAAGGCGGGAACACCGCAAAGAAAGTTGTCGGTGGCGCGGGCTTGGGCGCTCTGATCGGCGGCATCGCGGGCGGAGGCAAGGGAGCAGGAATCGGCGCGCTGGCTGGCGCCGGTGCCGGAACGGCAGTTGCCGCTTCTAAAAAAGGCGAGCAACTCTCCATTCCGAGCGAAACTCTGCTCGAATTCCGGTTACAGCAGCCCGCGCCGCTGCCAGTATCCCGCTGACAGATGCTTTAGCTGCTCGGTCCGTAGCTCCGAAAAACATTGCCAGACTGTCAATATTGACAGTTCACGCCTTTACGGCGCGTCACTAGAATCCGCATATGCTGAACGTGGGGACCTGGCTGGAGACTCCTCCTATCCCGACACTCTTCCAGGTCCTCAATTTTTTTGCTGTCAGTCACGTCGCGTACAGTCCCGCATAGAAACTGCCGCTCAAGGAAACACGATCACAACCGCCACGCAGATCTGCACACTAGTCCAACAACGTCGCGCTTCCCGTGCCGATGTCGAAATAACCGGCGACCACTTTCAATTTTCCTTCTTTCACCATTCCGGCGATTACCGTCGAGGCTTCCCGCAGCAACGCTGCTTGAATCTTGGCATTCGCTTTAGTCACCGCCTCCAGATCGTGCCCCGCCTGGTCCACCGCAGGCTGAATATGTGGATAGAGTGCGCTGATCTGTCCCGGAACTTCCTTCCCTTGAATCGTCGCCTTCACCGCTCCGCAATTGCGGTGCCCCATCACCAGGATCACCTTTGTGCCCAGCACCGCCGCTCCATATTCCAGGCTCGCGATAATTTCCGGCGTGACGATATTCCCGGCAACCCGCACAACAAAGACGTGGCCGATCGTCTGGTCAAACACAATCTCCACAGGCACTCGGGAGTCGGCGCAAGATAAAATCGCCGCGAACGGCTCCTGCTTGTCGAGTGTTTTTTCTTTCAGGATCTCAAGGTCTTCCTCGAACGCCGTCAGCCGTCCGGTTTGGAAGCGCTTGTTGCCATCCATCAATTCCTTCAGCGCAGCGTCCGGGTTGAGGTTGCCTTGCGCCATCACAGCACGGGGAGCGGCGAGCTCCATGCCTGCCGCTGTCGCCAAGCCGGCGAGCGATCCTGCAGTAGCCCTGCGCAGGAACTCCCGTCTTGACGAATCTTGACCGCATCCGCCGATTTCCTCATCCGCATCGGCCGAGCCTTTTTCAAAATCGAGTTTGTTTGCCACGGGTCGAGCCTCTCCTTTGCGCTCGTACTGTTTTGTGGAATTGCGATTGTCTGCTCGCGGGTCGTCACGTCGGACGCGCCTCTTCGCACTCATCCCTGCTGGACGGCGGGAAGTGACAGCCTCCCGCATCGGCATAATTCTTTATCACGATCTGGCCCCCAGGTCATCTTCGAAATAGCCACGCGCAAGCCGTGCACCCGAGGCCCCTCCACCATAAACTGTTATTTTTACCAGTTCCCGTAGTGCGTCCTGCGTCTTTAGCATATAGTCGTATTTTCAAACTCTTGCAGGCATCCGTCTCATGCTCGCGCGCCATCATAGAAGCTTCGGCCCGATGGCCGCATGTATCGATCTTCGCTGAATACTAATAACGAGGTTCTTAGAAACCAGGACACTATGATTTCTCCGAAACAAGCTTTGGCGATACTAATGAGCTTCTTGCTCATCGCCGTTTCGATTCCCGTCCCAGCAAGCGCTCAGCAGTCCACATCCACGCCCGCGGCCCCGGAGGAATACGCCCCCGTCTCCGCTGACGACCTCGACGCGCTCGTCGCTCCCATCGCGCTCTATCCCGATGCGCTCGTCGCGCAAATTCTCGGCGCCGCCACTTTTCCCTACGAGATTGTGGATGCCGTCGTCTGGCTAAAACAGAATTCCTCGCTCACCGGCGAAGCGCTTCTGAAGGCAGTAGATCAGCAGGACTGGGATCCCTCGGTAAAAGCTCTTACGCAGTTTTCTTCCGTGCTCGATAATCTCGCCAAGAATCTTGCCTGGACCTCCGCGCTAGGTGAAGCTTCAGCCACTCAGCAGCAGGACGTGATGGCCGCCATCCAAAGAATGCGCGCCAAGGCCTACGCTGCCGGAAACTTGAAATCGAGTCCCGAAATTAAAGTTGTCCAGGAAACTCCTCAGACGATCATCATTCAGCCCGCGAATCCTCAGATCGTCTACGTCCCCACCTACAGCCCCACCGTGGTTTATGGCGCCCCGGTTGTAGTGCCTGGGTATACCTCCTCCGATGTCGCGGCCGCCGCGATTATCTCCTTCGGTGTCGGCATCGCCGTCGGCGCAGCGATCTACGGTGGCTGTTGCGGATGGGGCTGGAGCTATTGGGGCACCAACTGGCACAGTCACACCGTGATTTACAATCGCAATATATACGTGGGGAATCCCTACTGGCGCGGCGGCTATTACGGCGGCTACCGCCCCGGATATCCCGGCTATCGTCCGGGCTATCCAGGCTATCCCGGTTACCGCCCCGGATACCCCGGCTACGGTCGTCCGCCCAGCTACTACCCTCCGGGTTCACGTCCACCGTCAACGCGGCCGCCGGCTACAACTCTGCCCGCGCCGGTTCCGACTCCGAATCCGGGCAATCGCCCTGGCAACGGCAACCCTGGCAATCGTCCCGGGAACGGCAATCCATCCAATCCCGGAAATCGTCCCGGCAACGGCAACCCGGGCAATCGTCCCGGCAATGGCAATCCCAGTATTCAGCCGGTCCCAGATAACCGTCCCGGCAACGGTAATCCAGGCACTCGTCCCGGTAATCCAAGCACGCTTCCGGCTAACCCCGGAAACCGCCCCGGCGGTGGCAACCCCGGTAACGGCAACCCCAGCACTCGTCCAGCCAATCCCGGCACTCGCCCGAATCAGCCTCCCTCTTCAGGGCCGTCGACGATGCCGGTAACGCGGCCCAGCAACAACGAGAATCGCGGCTATCAACGCCCAGCGACCTCCACCCCTTCCGCTCCGGCGGCGCGCCCTAATGCGCTCTCCGGTTCAGCCGGAGGCCGCGCACAAAGCGCGCGCGGAAATCAAAGTCTCTCAGGCGGTGGTGGTGGCGGAGCAAAACGGGGAGGCGGGTCTCCCCGGTAGCTGCCGGCGACGCGAATTCCCATGAGAATACAAAACAAAGTTCTGAAAGTTTTCAGCCGGCGCGATGGAGGAGTTAGGATGGGACGCCTCAGCCTCACCGAAGCGAAAGCCTTTCCGCGTTGTATCGTTTTCCTCGCGCTCGCCGTCATCGTTGCGCTCTCGGCTGGATGCGAGAAATCGCAGCAGCACCAGGAGACGCCCAGCGGACCGCAAACTTTCGCTTCTCCGAGCGACGCCTCGACGGCGCTCTACAACGCCGCAAAATCGGGTGACACCAAGGCCTTGCTCGCGATCTTCGGTTCGGACGCTTCCGATCTGATCCTCTCCGGTGATCCGGTTCAGGACAAAGCAGGCCGCGACTACTTCACCTCCGCCTACGACGAGATGCACCGCTGGGGAAACCTGCAGGACGGCGGCAAAGTCCTCTCGGTCGGTGCCGACAATTATCCTCTGCCGTTCCCGTTGATCAAGAATTCCTCCGGACAATGGTATTTCTCCAGCACCGAGGCCAAGCAAGAAGTCGTCGCTCGTCGTATCGGCGATAACGAACTCGCCACCATTGGCGTTCTGAACGCCATGGCCGATGCTCAACATGATTACTTCGCCCAAACTCACGACGGCGCCAGCGTGCATCAATACGCCCAAAAATTTGTCAGTGATCAGGGCAAACAGAACGGCCTGTACTGGAATGCCGTGGACGATCAACCGGAAAGCCCTCTCGGCCCCTTGGCAGCGCAAGCCAGCGCCGACGGTTACGGCGGCAAAAGCGAGCCGCCTCAGCCGTTCCACGGTTACCTCTTCCGCATCATCACCAAGCAAGGTGCGCATGCCCACGGCGGAGCGGAAAATTATATCGTCAACGATCACATGACGCGCGGTTTCGCCATCCTTGCCTATCCCGCCGATTATCGTAATTCCGGCGTGACGTCCTTTCTCATCAATCAGGACGGCGTGGTATTCCAAAAAGATCTAGGTCCACAGACGGCCGAACTCGCCAAATCTATTGACGAATTCAATCCTGACCAAAGCTGGGCGCAAGTTGAATAGAATCTATTTCGATTTCCTGCCGCTTGTTGCGGTCGTGGGATCAGGTGCACTCATAAGCTGGGCCGGTGTAAATGGAACGCTGCAATCCTTCGAACTTCGAATTCGCCCGCGGGTACAAGACGCTGCTTAACCGCGCTCTCCGCATTGTGTTTTTCTGCGCGGCCTGTGCCTGCGTCATTCTGCCGTGTCGCGCTCAGGAACCGGCGCCACCCGTCCAACCCGCAGCTCCTCCGGCGCAAACTCCAGCTTCGCCCGCGACTCAATCGGGCACCGCGCAAGCCACCACGCCAACGGGTGACAAGACAGAGTCGGACAAAAAAGACGACAAAACCGAGTCGGATAAAAAAGACCAGAAAAAAAAGAAGCCTCCACGAGGCGCCTTTGTCGTCGCGCCGCTTCCCATTTCCAGCCCTGCCATCGGTACGGGAATCGTCCCGGTCGTCGGCTATATCTTTCCTTTCAGCACGAAGGACAAGATTTCTCCCCCTTCCACCATCGGCGGGGCGGGCCTCATTACCAACAACGGAAGCAGGGGCTTCGCTGTTGGCGGGCAGCTTTTTTTTGACGAAGATAGGTACGAGATCACTTCTGGATACGTTCACGGTAACGTGAACTACAACATTTACGGCACCGGAGACGCCACCGGCCTTGAACTTCCGCTGGCACAGACCGGCTACGCGTTCTTTGCGGAGGGCCTGCGCCGCGTCGGCTGGAAATTCTTCGTCGGCCCGCGATTTATCTACGGACACTCGATCGTTACAGTCAGGCCAAATACTGATAGCGAATTTCCGATCCCTCCGGAGGTCGGACTCCACACCAACCTTACGTCCCTTGGCGCGCGCGTGCTGCGGGATACGCGCCCCAATCACTTCTATCCCGTCGGTGGAACCTATTTCAGTTTCACTTCGGATTTCTTCGCACAGGGATTGGGCAGCAAGTACACCTTCCAATCGTACCGTTCCGAGTTCGACAAATATTGGAGTCTGAGCGACAAACAGGTTCTCGCCTATGACGCTTATTTTTGCGGCACCGGTGGGGCTCCTCCTTTCTATGGAAATTGCATTTATGGCACCAGTAATGAATTGCGAGGATATATCGCCGGGCAATATTTCACTCGCTACTCGCTCGCCACTCAATTGGAATATCGCCTGGTCTTGCCGAAAAGGTTCGGCCTGGTCATCTTCGGCGGTCTTGGCGGCGTAATCCCCGGAGGCGCTCAGGTAGCACAGATGATTCAGACCAGCCACTTCTTGCCGGCCGGCGGCGGGGGATTGCGATTCGAGCTGAGCAAGAAATATCACGTCAATCTCCGCGCGGACATCGCCCAAGGCGTAAACGGCCACACCTTCGGCATGGGTGTTGGCGAGGCGTTTTGACGCGGCCAGATGCCTTTGCGGAGCTGCCTTTTACAAGCCGGCGCGGCCGGATTCACCCGAAATCTTCAATTCATTCGTAACGCTCGCGTTCTCATTCCCGAATGTTGGAAGAGCCGTGGCGCCTGAACCACTTTGTCAACAACTCGCCGTGTTTCATCGCTCGTGGCGCCGATTCCGCAGTATCATCCGCATCGAGCGCTCGCTGGATAGGTCAGCTGCCGATAACTTGCGCGTTCCGGCCTGCCCGCAGCCTCGTTTCATCGTAGGAGTCAAACAATGAACATCCGATATCTTGCATTCCCTTGCGCGAGCCGTTTCTTGCTTCTGTCCTTTCTCGCCGCGCTTTTCTGTTTCCCGGCGCTGGCCGCCAAGCGCAAAGACGTGGTCATCATGAACAATGGCGACCATTTCACCGGGGAAGTAAAGCGCCTCGAAAACGGCCTATTGTTCATATCGACGGACTACGTCAACGGGAATATCGGCCTGGATTGGAATCAGGTTCAATCGGTCCAGAGCACCGCGACTTATCGGATTGTGTTGAACAACGGCCGCAGACTAGACGGGAAGATTGAGAAACAATCTGGCGAAAATGCCAAGCCTGAGGACTTCTCCATTCGCGAAGCCACCGAGGTTGTAAATGTCCCTTCGCCGGAGATCGTGAGCATTGAAACAACAAAGCCCACGTTCTGGCGGCAATTGCAGGGAGGGATCGATTTCGGCTACAGCTTTGCCAGCGGCAACAGTCAGACAACATTAAACGCGGACACCAATGCGGCCTACAAGACCTCGAAATGGGAGGCCGCCACCTCCTACGATTCCACCTTCGGTGGCCAAGCGGGTGGCTCCAAAACAAATCGCGAAGACCTGCAGACCATCTTCGCCAAGTATCTCAACAGAAATTCCTACCTCCTGGCTCTGACGGATTTTCTCCACAGCAGCCAGCAGGATTTGGACCTGCGCACCACCCTCGGCGGTACGTATGGCCACTACTTGAAACGCAACACCACCAGCAACCTCTCCTGGGTAGGTGGCGTAGCATATATTCACGAGTCTTTTACCACTTCCATAGCTCAGCCAACGGACCAGAACATAGAGGCCGTCGTCGGGATGCAATACACCTATGTTAAATTTAACTTTGGCAGTTTAACTTCTCAGGTGCTGGCTTTTCCCGGTCTATCCGACGCCGGCCGCGTCCGCATGACCACCAATAATTCGCTGAACATCAAGCTTAGGAATAACTTTTACTTGAATTTCACTCTGTGGGACAACTTCGATAGCAGGCCGCCCGCAACCGCCAAACGGAACGAGCTAGGCCTGAGCTCGGGGATCGGCTGGGCCTTCTAGCACGCTCAGGTTTTGACACTGTAGCGGCGTACTTTAGTGCGCCATCGGTGCCGCCGCTGTCACCGATGGAGGTCTGAAGCCCGCCGCTACTCAGCCTGTAGACGACTCAATCCTCAAGGGATAGCTTCCATCTGGCGCACCCCTGGCCGCCCGTCGCCACTTTCGCCTTCGCTTGCGCTCACGTTACGCTTTGGCATGGCTTTTGGCATTTGCCCGCCGAATCCTCCAAGCCTGCGCTAAAATTTATTCTGGTGCCCCTTCGATGAAGCGTTCTCGTTCAGCCGTTCTGGTTACGTGTGCTTGGGTGTTTTTCGTACTCGGCTATCTGGCCGTCACGCTGCTGGTTACTCGTGAATCCACGGTAGCCGGTTTCAGCTATTTCTTCGCTTGCGTAGTTCCGTTATTCGCCAACACTTGCCTGTTGTGGAATGCGGCCTCTCCCTACCGCAGGCAGAACGGTTTCTGGATGCTCCTGGCGTTGGGCTGCACTTTCTGGCTCGCCGGAATCCTCGTTCTGGTTTACATGGAGTTTGGCCCCAGCCAAGCCCCTCAAGTGCCGTTTGTCGCCGATTTGCTATTTTTCCTTCACACCGTGCCCTTCATGGCCGCGCTGGCGCTGATGCCGCACGCCAGAAAAATGCGCGAAACCCTGCGCTACGGCTTGATTGATTTCCTTCTGCTCGCTTTCCTGTGGCTCTATATTTATGTCTTTGCGGCGATGCCCTGGAAGATCATCTCGCCGAACCGCCAGTTGTTTCATTCCCACGACCTCGTCGGCTATCTAATCGAAAATCTCGTCGTCGCCGCCGGTTTTGGTGTTCTGTTTCTGCGAACCCGCGGATCGTGGCGCACCGTCTACGGCAATCTTTTCGGCGCCAGCGCGCTATACGTCTCGGGATTGTTCCTGGAGAATATTCCCGCCTTCCAGCAAATACGCTATGCCGGCACCCTGCTCCGCCTGCCTATGCTCAGCGCCTTCGTTTGGTTGGGGACCACAGGGATCATCGCCCACGGCTTAAAGTTCGAGCCGGAAGCGCAGCAACCCTCCTTGCACCGCGACACGCAGTGGCCCGCTCGTATGGCTATGTGGGGTGTGCTGGCTGCGCCGGTGCTGGCCGCCTGGAGTGAGTTTTTCAGCACCGCTCCGGATTCCGTAAAGAATTTCCGCCTGATTGTCACTCTGTTCGCGATTTTCGCGGGAGCAGGCCTCGTATTCTTTCGTCAGTATCTCGTCTATCAGGAACGCACCGGACTGGTCCACGAACTCTGGGAGTCGCTGGAAAACGTCAAACGGCTGCAGACTCATTTTGTGCAATCCGAAAAATTGGCGTCGCTCGGGCAGCTCGCTGCCGGCGCCGCGCACGAAATCAATAATCCGCTCACCGCGATTCTCGGTTATGCCGACGTGCTCATCATCGAAAACGCCGCCAATACTCGCGCACATTCCCTGGGTGACAAAATCCGCGAGCAGGCCCGCCGCACCAAGGACCTCGTCAACAATTTGCTCAGTTTTGCGCGCCAGGTTCCCGCCGAAAAACAATTGCTGGATCTCAATACCGTCCTTACCGGTGCGGTGCAGCTGCGCAATCTTGATTTGCGCGGAAAAAATATTCGCATCGAACTGGAAAACCGCAGCATCCTTCCGGCCGTGCGCGGCGACCCGAATCAATTGCTCCAGGTTTTCTACCACTTGATCAGCAACGCGGTGGACGCCATGGAATCCGCCGGCGGCGGCGTTTTGCTCATTCGCACGCTGCGCGAACGCGGCAACGTCGTCATCGAATTTTCCGACACCGGTCCAGGCATGAAAGAGCCCGAAAAAGTGTTCGACCCGTTCTACACCACCAAGGAAGTTGGCAAGGGCACGGGCCTCGGCCTCAGCATCTGCTACGGCGTCATGGAGGAGCACGGCGGACGCATCAGCGGATTCAACCGTCCCGAAGGCGGTTGCACCTTCCGCCTGGAGCTGCCCGCGATTCTGGCGGTTTTTCCCCAGTCATCTCCATTGCCCGCGGCTCCGGTCAACACGCGCTAGATTCATATCGCTGCAACGCGAATGTGCTAGAGTCTGAAATTCCATGAGCACATCCGCATCGCTCGCCGCGCCCGCGATTTCCACTGAACATCTCACCCGCCGCTTCGGCGACCTCGTCGCAGTGCAGGACGTAAACCTGCGCGTCGCTCCGGGCCAGTTCTTCGGGTTTCTCGGCCCCAACGGCGCCGGAAAATCCACCACCATCAAGATGCTCACCGGACTGCTCGCGCCTTCTTCCGGGCGCATGCAGGTGCTCGGCATTGATTTGACGCAGGATTCCGTGGAAGTAAAACGCCAGATTGGCGTCGTGCCCGAAGGCATGGCCC
This sequence comes from uncultured Acidobacteriota bacterium, assembly GCA_963748395.1. Lineage (GTDB taxonomy): Bacteria > Acidobacteriota > Terriglobia > Acidiferrales > UBA7541 > Palsa-295. Next base: position 844,335 of record CAVVIP010000005.1, read on the forward strand.
TCTTCGGACGCCTCACCGGCTCCGAATATCTGAACTTTGTCGGGCGCATGTACGGGCTCGACCGCACCACCGCCGCAAAACGCACCGCGGAGCTGCTCGACTTCATGCAGCTCGTGGACCAACCCAAGACCCTGGTGACGGATTATTCGCACGGGATGCAGAAAAAACTCGCCCTCGCCGCCGCAGTGATCCACGGCCCGAAAATCCTCTTTCTCGACGAGCCATTCGAAGGCGTGGACGCAATCGCTTCTAACACGCTCAAATCCATGCTGCAAAATATGATTGCGCGCGGCGCCACGATTTTTCTTACCTCTCACGTGCTGGAAATTGTCGAGCGTCTCTGCAGTCACGTCGCCATCATTCATCGCGGCCAGCTCGTCGCACAGGGTTCTCTCGAAGAACTTCGCGCCGGCGTCGAGGCTCAAGCAGCCGCCGCGCTCACCGCCGCCGGTACTCCCGGTGAATCGGATCCGTCTCGTCCCGTTCCCGGCGAAAAGCTCACCCTCGAGCAGATTTTCCTTCGCATCGTCGGCGGCACGCGCCGCGCCGATCAGGAACTCTCGTGGCTGGGCTGATCGTATCTCCCGAAATCCGCGGACAGTTCTCCGCCATCGCCCGCGTCCGCTGGCAACTTTTCGTAAACTCCTTGCGCACCATTCGCGGCCGCCTGGAAGTTGTCGCCCGCGTGTTCACGTTTTTCGGTTTTGGCATGGGCGCGATCGTGGGATCCGTCGCACTCGGCGCCGCCGCATGGTATTTCGTTTCACACCAAAAAACCGAATGGCTTCCCGTACTGCTCTGGCCCGTATTTCTCTTCTGGCAGCTTTTTCCGGTGATGGCCACCGCCTTCACGGAAAATGTGGATTCCTCCAACCTGCTGCGCTTCCCGCTCACGTTTAGATCCTATTTTTTCATTCGCATCGCTTATGGCTCGCTCGACCCATCCACCGCAATGGGTAGCCTATGGCTCCTGGGAATGGCCATCGGTATCGCCTGGGCCTCGCCGCCCCTTTTTCTCTCCGCCGCTCCGGTTCTTTTGCTGTTCGCAATCTTCAACATTCTGCTGGCGCGCATGATTTTCACTTGGGTGGAGCGCTGGCTCGCGCAGCGCAGAACGCGCGAAATCCTCGGCGTCATCTTTCTTTTCGTAATTATCAGTTTTCAATTCATCGGGCCGCTCGTCCGGCATCTCGACCGCAGCTCCCAGCCCGCAGTGTCGCGTATCGTCCTCGACGTTGTGCCCATCGCGCGGCTGCTTCCTCCCAGCCTCGCAGCCCAGTCCATCGCGCAAGCTCTGCACGGCGAATACGCGTTCGCTTTCGGCTCGTTCGCGTTGCTGCTCGCTTATGCGCTCGTAACTCTCTGGCTGTTAAATCTGCGCCTGCGTGCGCAATTTCTTGGCGAAAATTTAAGCGAAGCGGTCGCTCGCACAGCCACGCCCGCGGCCAAGCAGGAAATTCGCCTCGGATGGCGCATTCCCGGTGTCCCGGGCCCCGTTTCCGCCGTGCTCGAAAAGGAAATGCATTACCTTTCGCGCAGCGGTCCCATGCTGTTCACGCTCGTAATGCCCGTTGTCGTGCTTTTGATTTTCCGCTTCACTCCAGGAAAATCCGATAGCGCCGGCGGCCTGCTGGGTCACGCTTCAGACCTGGCATTTCCGGTTGGCGCCGCCTACGCCGTGCTGATTTTGACGAACCTGGTCTTCAACAGCTTCGGCGCGGATGCCGCGGGGGTGCAGTTTTATTTTGTCTCGCCCGTGCGCTTCCGCGAAATCCTCATGGGAAAAAATCTCACGCACTCGCTCATTTTGATTGCCGAATTGCTTTTGGTCTGGGCAGGAGCGAGCGTTCTCTACCGTCCCCCGGGATGGGAGATCGTGCTGGCCACGTTTACCGGCGTATTTTTCGCGTTGCTGGTGAATTTGACCGCTGGAAACTTGCTCTCCGTATACACGCCGAAAAAAATTGATATGGGTGCCCTCGGCCGCCAGCGCGCCTCGCAGACCACCGCCCTGGCCAGCCTCGGAATCCAGGCCGTCGTTCTGGGCCTCTGCGCCTTGGCTCTTCTGGCCGCGCGCGCCTACCATCACATCTGGCTCGCAGCCATCATTTTCCTCGCGCTCGCCGCCATCGCCATGCTCGTTTATTTTCTCGTCCTCAATCGCATTGATGCCATCGCCCTGAAACGCCGCGAAGTAATGATCGCCGAACTTTGCCGCGCCTAGCTTCGTTTGAATTTGTGCAAGACGGCACGCTGCGATACATTCACGCAGTACGCGTGAAATGTGATAGCTCCGAAAGGAACCCAGAATGAATCACCGCTTCGTTCGATGCCATCTGTTTTCTGTTTCCGATTTTTCTTCTATATTCATCTCCCACCGCCGCGCAATCGCAGAAACCAGCGGTCTCGTACCGCGCTCTCTCGTATGAGCTCGAACAACTCGTCAACACCCCCGCTGTCTCCGGCCACGAAAATCAGCTCGCGGAAAAAATCCGTACAAGCCTGAAAGCTCTGCACCCCGCAACCGACAATCTCGGCGACGTCACCATCACCATCGGCAGCGGCGCGCCGCATCGCCTCATCGTCACTCCCATTGACGAGCCCGGCTTTGTCGTCAGCGAAATCACCTCCGACGGTTACCTCCGCGTCCAGCGCCTGCCGCAAAATGGCTTGCCCCCGATCTTCAACGAAATGTATGCCGCGCAGCCCGTGCGAATCGAAACCGCTGCCGGCAAATGGATTGACGGCGTCGTCGCCGGACTTTCCGTGCATCTGCAACCCGGCCGATCCAATCCTCCGAAGGCCTCCGACCTCGAAAACTTCTACGTGGATATCGGCGCAACCTCCTCCGCCGAAGTTCGCAAGGCAGGCGTGGATTTTCTCGACCCCATCGTCATCAATCGCAGGATGATGAACCTGGCTAACCAAAAAATGGCCGGCGCTTCGGTCGGCGACCGCTTCGGTGCCGCCGCGCTCGTCGAATTATTGAGCCATGTTGATCCCACAAAGATCAAAGGCACTCTCACCGTCGCATTCGTCGTGCAGCAACGCACCGGTGCGCGCGGCCTGCAGCGCATTCTCACGCAAACGCAGGCCGACGAAATGATCTACGTCGGCCGCCTGCTCCCCGGCGGCCCCATTCCGGAGATGGAGACGTTGCATCGCGCACCACGCCGCGAACCGGGCAGCGGCGTTCTCGTTGGCGTCGAAAAGACGGACGGCTCGCTCACCGGTCTCGCCACCGAACTCAAGCAGCTCGCCGACACCAGCAAAATTCCTTTCGCATCCGACTACTCCGCGAACATTCTTCCTTCCAGTTATTTGCCCATGCCGCAATTCCCGCCAAAATGGGCGCACGTCGGAATTGCAATTGCGTTCCCTGATACTCCCGCCGAAACGATCGATTCGAGCGACCTTCAAGGCCTGGAAGACCTCCTGAACATGTACTTGATAGCCGCACGATTCGGCGGCTCCGGCTTCGGGGTAGGTGGCGCGATCGATTATGGGATTGGAGTGCGTGGGAAGGCACCCACCACAACCGCACTCCTTACAACTCTGGTGAACGAATACGGTGTCAGTTATCACGAAGCGCCGGTTCGCGCGTCCGTCGAGCGCCTGCTTCCGCCGTGGACCAAGCCCGAAACCGACGATGCCGGAAATTTAATTCTTCATCTCGGCACCGCCGCAGCAAACGCAAAAACTCCGCGCATCCTCGTCGTCGCCCACATGGACGAAATCGGCTTCACCGTGAAATCCATCTCCAAAGACGGCCTGCTCGAAGTCGAATGGCGCGGCGGCGGCGAACTCAGCTTTTTCGCGGGCCATCCGGCGCTGGTCCACACGGCAAAAGGCGATCTCGACGCCGTCGTCGAGTTGCCCAACGGCTGGGACACCGCGAATTTCAAGTGGCCGTCGGATGCGGGCGCACCCGGCTCCACAAATCCCGTTCGCGTGGACGTCGGCGCGCGCACTCCAGCAGAAGTCGCCAAACTGGGAATCAGCCTCGGCGACACCATTACGATTCCGAAAGCCTACCGCCCGCTGCTCGGCACGCGCGCCAATGGCCGCAGCTTTGACGATCGCGTCGGCGACACCGCGCTGATCTCCGCCGTGTGGGAGCTAGGCGCTCCGCTGAAAGATCGCGACGTTACCTTCGTCTGGTCCACCGGCGAAGAAGAGGGCCTGGTAGGCGCCGCAAAACTCGCCAAGCGCCTGGCCGCCGAAGGCCACGCGCCCGATTTCGTTTTCGCCGTGGACACCTTTGTGAGCGCGGATTCGCCGATCGAATCCAAGCGCTTCGCCGATGCCGAAATCGGCAAAGGCTTCGTGATCCGCGCCGTGGACAATTCCAATATCGTCCCTACGGCCCTCGTCGACCGACTCGTTAAACTGGCGCACGCAAATCAGATTCCCATCCAGTACGGCGTCACCGGCGGCGGCAACGATGGTTCGGCTTTCGTGCGCTACGGCTCCGTGGACATCGCGCTCGGTTGGCCGCTGCGCTATTCGCACTCCCCCGCGGAGGTGATTGATACGCGCGACGTCGATTCCCTCGCGCGCATCATCACCGCAATCGCCAAGAACTGGTGATCGCGGCTAACCAGCCGCAACTGCAATTCGCAAGGTACAGGCCTGAGTCGCGCTCCCACTTTGCTATAATCACGCGCCGTGAGCGACCCAGCGTTCAAGCCGCCCCGTCATATCGTCATCGAAGGCCCGATTCGCGTCGGAAAATCCACGCTCGCCAAAGCGTTGGCCGAACAGCTGCACGCCCGCCGGATTCTCGACGCTGACGACAATCCCTTCCTCACCGATTTCTACGAAGAGAAGCCCGGCTCTGCCTTTCGCGCCCAGATGTATTTTCTCTATGAGCGCCATCGCCGCCTGCTGGATTCCGGCCCTCAGGACAATCCCGCGCCCATCGTCAGCGATTTTCTTTTCGAGAAGGACAAGATCTTCGCCTACCTGAATCTGGACAATGAAGAGCTAAAACTCTACGAGCGTTATTTCGAAATGCTGGCGCCGTCGATGCCCGCGCCGGACCTGGTCATCTATCTGCAGGCCAAGCCCGAAGTCCTGCGCAAACGAGTCTCCAAAAAAGCCGATCCCGCGGAAACTCAAATTTCTCCCGAATATGTGGAAGCCGTAGCCAATGCCTATGAGCATTTTTTCTTTCGCTATTCAGGCGCGAATCTCCTCGTGGTGGATACCTCGGAAATTGATTTTGTGGAACGCAACCAGGATCTGCAGGAACTGCTCCGCCGCCTGCGTCAACCGGTGAAAGGCACCCAATATTTCCTGCCGCTCGGCCAGGGCTGAAATCCACGGCGCGCAAGCCAGGAATCCGCACTCCGCGCGCGGCTCACACCTTCTGAAAACGCGAATGCTCTTGAATTTGTAGCGGCCGGTATGTCCCGCGCATAGCGGGGCAGACCGGGCACTCCAAGTGCTCGCCACAAGCTAAACCTTTCGGAATTTGAAAAATAAAAAAAGGGGGACGGGACGGGCGGCCCCGCCAGGCTACCCGTCCCGTGTTGCGCACAGGAGGAACTCGAATCCAAATAACGGCAAGAACCAGCCGCGCGGCCGGATCCCCAGCGATCCGGCTACGCGGCCTTATGCGTGCCCGTAAGCCGATGACGTAATTTTCCCAGCGTGCGGTTCACCGGATGACTGCGGTGCAGGAATGTAAGCACCGGCATCCTGCGCACACCGATTTTTTCCAGCGCTCGCCGGATACGGAAATCTCTTCCCGCTGACACCAGCCCTTTTTCCAGCGTGGTGATTGCGTCCGACGTGCGTCCGGCCTGGTAGTAAACTTCCGCCAGGTTCAGATACAGCTGGGCGTGATTGTGCTTCATTCCCAGCGCTTCCCGGCACAGCGATTCCGCGTCGCCGAATCGTTTCTCGGCCAGCGCGGCCAGCAGGCCGGTGTAAGAAAGATAAAATGGGTTTTTGGGGGCAATGCCCAGCGCGCGCCGGGCGTGTTGCAGCGCTTCTTCCGACTGCCCGTCGCGGAGGTTTTTCAGGCACTCTTTGAAATCGTTCATACCAGCATCTGAGGGGGATGTGGTTCCGATCCAGTGGGACATAGGCTCCTCCTCACCCCGCGGGCACCAGCAGGGTGGCTGACTGCAGACTACCTTTACGCCCCGAACGTGAAAATAGAACGTACGTACAGCTTTTGGGCTACTCCCTTTTACTGGCCGAAATGACAGGCAAAGATTTTTGCAAGGCCAGGGTGCCCGTTGCACGAATTCCGATAAGTCCGATAGGCGCAGAAACCCCCTGTTTTATTGAGTTTCTTGCAAATCCAAAGGCACCTCGTCGGACGCGCTAGAATTTGCAAATCAGCCGGTAGGGCAATTCGAGGTCGTGTCGAATTCGCTAATCTTTGTAGGTCGTGGCTTCAGCCACGACATAAACTTCGCGAAATGAGCGCGGCTTTAGCCGCTGACGTACGGATTTGGGCGTGCCCGGGCGCTGGCGATGCTGATTTTTGATGAAATCGCCACCGAGTTGAGTCTCCCTTGCGAGCCAGCCTCTGGGAAGTTATGCTGCGTCGTGATTTTCGAGGAGTAATATGCAATCCATGCGTATGCGACGAATCACGGGGCTCGGCGGCGCGCTGCTCGTATCTCTTGTTGTGCTGGCCCTTGCCGGGCCGCTTCCTCCTACGGTTTTCGCGCAATCCGCAGCTCCCGTCGAGCAGGGAAAATTCATCCTGCACAAATTCGAGCAACCGATTGGCGAGGAGACCTACCAGATAACCCGCGACGGCGATTCCTTAACCGTAAAAGTCGATTTCAAATTCACCGATCGCAGCTCTCCCGTGCCACTCACCGCCTCCTTCCGCTCCGCAAACGATCTCACTCCCCATTCTTTCGAAATCAAGGGCAAGAATTCGCGCTCGACGGACATTGATGAAGCCGTTGAAGTGCAAACCGATAAAATCCGCCTGCGCGACCGCGACAAATGGACTGAAGCCGCTCGGCCGAACGAGTTTTTTACGATCGCCGGCTACGCGCCCACGACCATGCAAATGCTTCTGGTGCGTTACTGGGCGACGCATGGCTCGCCGGCGCAGCTCGCCACCCTGCCCAGAGGACAAGTGAAAATCGAGCCGCGCGGCAGCGACACCGTCAAGATCGACGGAAAGGATCAGAAATTCGATCGCTTCACCATCGAAGGATTGATCTGGGGCCGCGAAACACTTTGGTTTGACGCCAACCGAAATCTCATCGCCGCCGTCACCACCGACGCGGAGTTCGACCACTTCGAAGCCATTCGCGAAGGCTATGAAGGTGGCCTGGGAACATTCGTCGGACTCGCGGGCTCGGACGGCATGGCCGCTCTGGCGGATATTTCCAAAGGCATTTCCGGCAGCCGCGCCGAGAAAATTGCGCTGGTAGGCGGCACGTTGATTGACGGCACAGGCCGCGACCCGGTCCCTGATTCCATCGTGCTGATTGAAAAGGGCCGGATCGTGTACGCGGGGCCGAAGTCGCGCGTGAAGCTTCCCGCCGGGACGCAGAAGGTGGACGCGCGCGGAAAAACGATTCTTCCCGGCCTGTGGGATATGCACGCCCATTTCGAGCAGGTCGAATGGGGGCCGATTTATCTGGCGGCTGGCGCCACCACCGTGCGCGACGTCGGCAATGAATTCGAATTCATCACCGCCGTGCGTGATGCCGTTGCCAAGGGCCGCGGCCTGGGCCCGCGCCTGCTGCTCGCGGGAATTGTGGATGGCACGGGACCGAGCGCGATTGGAGTCGCTCGCGTGGACACGCCCGAGCAAGCGAAAATGTGGGTGGACAAATATCACGACGCCGGTTTTCAGCAGATGAAGATTTACAGCTCGGTGCAGCTTGCGGAGGTGAAGAATGTCGCGGATGAAGCGCATCGCCTCGGCATGACGGTCACCGGCCACGTACCGATCGGTCTGAATGCGTATCAAACAATTGAAGCAGGTCAGGACCAGATCAATCACATCCCGTACATCGTGGACATCATGCGGCCACAACTTCCGGCTGATGCCTCTCGCCTCGATCGCGCCAAGGCCAGCGCCAATCTGGATTTGAATTCGCCTGATGCACAAAAAGCGATTTCCTTTCTGGTGCAACACGGAACCGTGGTGGATCCCACTCTCGCGCTCTTCGAGTTTTTCACCGCGAGCACCGCCAAACCTGCGGCGAGCATCGAGCCGGGCGTCGTAAAAGTTGCGCCGGAACTCCAGGCCATTCTTGCCGACGTCGGGCCGCCTTCGCCCAACGCGGAGATCACTGAAAAAGTGTTTGCGAAAGAACTTGCGGTTGTTGGCGCATTGCACAAGGCTGGAGTTCCGATCGTCGCGGGAACGGACCAGACGGTTCCAGGGCACAGCCTGCACCGCGAGATCGAGTTGTACGTCGAGGCCGGATTCACGCCCATGGAAGCGATTCAGGCCGCGACGATTGTGCCGGCGCGCGTGATGGGTGTTGATAAGGAAGTCGGCACGATCGAAGAAGGTAAGCGCGCTGACGTGATTATTCTCGATGGGAATCCGCTCGAATCCATTCACAACATTCGCAAAGTTGAATTTGTCATCACCAACGGCACGATGTACAACTGCGCGGAGCTTTGGCGTAGCGTCGGTTTCCAGCCGTAGCTGTGTCTGGAACCGAATCGCCGCTTCACGAATCGCGGTTGAATTTGCCCGTGCGCATGGAGAGGTTCCCCAATGGACAAATGGACGCGAAGAAAGTTTTTCTTGGCCACCTTGACGGGCGGAGTCGCAGCAAGCACGCGGCGCCTGTTTGCCGCTGGCGATCCGTCACGCAAAAGTTCCATCGTGGCTGATGACTTAGCGGATTCCGCGCCTGCATCGCAAGGCGTTCGTCCGCTGATTATTTCTTCCGCAAACGGCCTGCAGCATCTCGATGACGGGATGGCCTTGCTCAAATCCGGCGGCGACACGCTGGACGCCGCGCTCGCGGTGGTGACCAAGGTGGAAGACGATCCCAACGACGATTCCGTCGGCTACGGCGGATTGCCCAACGAAGACGGCGTCGTTGAGCTGGATGCCAGCGTGATGCACGGACCGACGCGCCAGGCCGGAGCTGTCGGGTCCATTCAGAAAATCAAGAATCCTTCGCTCGTGGCAAAAACTGTGATGGAAAAAACCAATCACATTTTCATTGTGGGCGTGGGCGCGCAGCATTTTGCGGAAGACCAAGGATTTGTGCCCATGAATCTTCTGACGGAGCGTTCGCGAACCGCCTGGCTCGCTTGGAAAGCTTCCATTTCCCCAAACTGGCGTCCGGGGCTCGACAGTCCGGAGTGGAAAGAGAAACTCACGCAGCTTTTGGATACACCGGAGAAATTGGCATGGCGCGCACACATTGAGGATGTGGTGATGCATCCGCCGACTGGAACGATCAATTGCCTGGCGGTGAACGCGAAGGGAGATATTTCCGGCACTACCACTACTTCGGGGCTCGCATGGAAGATCGCCGGGCGCGTGGGCGATTCGCCGATCATCGGTGCGGGGCTTTTTGTGGATAACGAAGTCGGCGGCGCCGGTTCCACCGGCCGCGGTGAGGAAAATATCAAGATCGCCGGCGGAAACACCATCGTGGAAATGATGCGCAAAGGAGCTTCACCCACGGACGCGTGCATGGAAGCGCTGCATCGCGTGGTGCGCAACTACAAGCCGTTTCCAGAGCGACTGAAGCTGTTCCACATTCAATTCTATGCAGTGAACAAGAACGGCGAACACGGCGCGGGCAGCTTGTGGGGCAAACATAACGATGGGCGCCCGATGCAGTACGCGGTGCACGATGGCACCAAGGCGCGGCTCGTGCGCACTACGCCGATGTTCGATGAAGCGGGTGGAGATTACTAGAAATCACGCGAGTTTACTTTCATCCGCAGATATCCTTCCACCGAAGCGTTGCGCGTCCACAAAGTTCACGTCGCGTTTCCGCGCGTTAGCGAACCAATTCGGATGCGAATACCAAATGGACGCCACGCGCTTCCAGCTGCGGAACAGCTTCGGCGAGCGCCGCGATGGTGGCGGGCCGCGGATGACCGATGGCGATGGTGAATCCGTCGCGCTGGGCGTCGCGTGCGGCGAGATTCAGCTGCTTCAGAATCGCCTGACGCGAAGGCGTGTCGTCCAGGAAGACTTTGCGTGACGCGGCGGGAACGCCGGCGCGCTCGGCCATGTCGTACGCTACAGTCTTCGCGTCGGTGCGGCTATCCACGAAGAAGAGGCCGCGCTGGCGCAACGCGGGCATCAAGGCTTGCATCAGCGCGGGATCAGCAGTGGCGCGCGAACCCTGATGGTTGTTCACGCCGGCCGCGTACGGAACGGTTTCCAGCATTCCCGCCAGAGTCGCGTCCACTTGCGCGGCGCTCATTCCTACACGCAGCTCGATGTCCTCCGGTTTTGCTCCGTCCGCTTCGGATTCCATCGGAAGATGGAGCATCACCTGATCGCCGCGGCGGCGCGCTTCTTCGGCGAGTTCGCTGGAAAGCGGCAGATGCGGCAGGACGGAAACGGTAAGCGGAAAGCCGAGAGCGAGCACAGCATCGGCGGCGGAGCGATCGTAACCCAGATCGTCAATGATGATGGCGAGTCGCGGGTTCGGATTGCTGGCGTTCCCGGCAGCGCGCGCTGGCGCTGAGGAATGCGCAGCTCGCGCGGCGAGCGGCGTGATCACGTGAACTGTGTGTGTGCGCGCGCCGTGGAACGCGCAGTCGAAACGGATCACGCCGCTGGAAGCTGTCTTGGTGACGGAAAGATCGTGTTTGCGCGCGATGGCGCTCAGAGCTTGGGCGAACGCAGCGGTCTGCGAGGCATCGTCGAGAGAGATGTAGATGTTATCCGCGGCGAGAGCGCTCGAACCGCCATGCTTCGCGGCCTGCTGTTCCGGGCGAATGGAGATTTCGGATTTGTGGCCGTTGATTTTCTGCGCGGCGGCGACAATTTCGCCGGTGATGGCCCGCATTTCAGATTTCGAAAGGTTTTTTTTGCCGCAGCCGGCGAGAAACAGAAGAACGAAAGCGGCGCATGCCGCAAAAATCCGTACAGCGCCGCGCGAATGCAAAATTAAGCGGCCAATTGTTGCCAATCGTACACAAGCTTGGCGGCTTTCTTCTCGATCACAGCATTGCCTTGCAACAGTTCGATGGCTTTCTTCACGACGGGGTCATCCGGCGAAGAGCTGGGCTGCGCGGCAGGCTGCGTGAGGTCCGCCTGTGCCAGAAGATCGTCAATCGAAGGATGCACTTCCGCGGTGGGCGGCACGCCGTCGGCCGGAATATTCTTGTTGGCCGGAGTGAAATAATTCGCGACGGTGAGAATCAGCGCGGCGCCGTCGTCCATTTCGATCAGCTTTTGCTGGGAAGCGGTGCCATAGGTGCGTTCGCCCACGGTGCTGCCGCGCTTGTTGTCGGCAATGGCGGCGGCAAAAATTTCAGCGGGCCCGGCGGTGCCGTTGCCGATCAGCACGGCTACGGGCGCGGTCCACACGACTTTGGTGGCATCGGCAGTGGAGATCACGGGGTTGACCGTCTGGCCTTTGAGCGTGGTGATGGTGCCGGAAGAAAGGAATAGTTGCGCGGTCTGGATGCCTTCCTGGTCTTCGCCGGCAGCAGAGTTACGCAAATCCAGAATCAGTTTCTTTGCGCCGGACTTCTGGAATTGCACCAGCTTCTCGCGGATTTGCCGGGAAATTCCAGGAGTGAATTCCGAGACGCGAAGGTATGCGACATCGCCGTTCAGCCGGTCTTCCACAAGCTTGGGAGCGGTGAGCTTCGCCAGAGTGATAGTCATTTCCTGCGGTTCGGCTTTGCCTCGGCGAATCACGGAGAGCTGCACGGTCGAGCCGGGGTTGCCTTTCAACAATAGTTGGGCCTGGTCAATGGCCATCTGGCCGGTGGTGAATCCCGCGATTTTTTCGAGGATGTCACCGATGCGCAGGCCAATTTTCGCGCCCGGGCTATCGGGCAGCACGCCGATCACGCCGATGTAACCGAAGCGGCGCGTGAGTGCCAGGCCGCTTTCCGCCGGCAGATTATTGGCGCTCTTTTCCTTGAAGTCTTTGTACTCGAGCGGGCTGAGGTATGCCGATTGCGGGTCGAGCGAATCGAGCAGCCCGTGCAGGGAACCGTTGGTGACGGCGTGCATGTTGGGTTCGTCCACGTAATCGTTGTGGATCTTATCGAGGACTTCGCTATAGACGGTGAGCGCGCGAAACGCTTTGTCGTCGGAGGAACGGCCGAGCATGTATCCGGTGGCGGCGTAGGCGACCACCAGAACTGAAATCCCTACAACAATTTTCTTAGCGAGCGGGCTCATGCGTTGTCCTTTTCAATGCCGCAACATTAGATGACCATCGGCCGAAGCCGGTTTCGTGCCGCGCCGGTTGCCTGTAGCCGGCCGCGCGACTGGGCTGCCTATTAGACTGGCCCGCCGCGGATAGGGAAGCGCAATTATACCGTGAGTCGTGATTCGTGACGCCTGATTTGTGGGGGATGATTAGTGATTGGTGAGTAGTGATCGGTGATGGGTAGTTTGCAGCGCCGGAGGCACGAAGGGAAAATTTGTATCGAATAGAAAGCCGTTTCTCCTTTGTTTTCATCAGAGCGACGATTTTGCGTGTTCCATTTGTATCGAATAGAAATAAGGTGAGGCGGTGATGAGTGATGGGTGACGAGCGATGGGTGAGGAGCGGCGCGGGCGAAAAAAAAGTGGGACAAATAGTACCGATTAGAAAATGTTTTCTCGTTTGTTGTGAATGGGTTAGCTCGATTTCTAATCGGCGAGGTGTGCCGATTAGAATTGCACGGAGCGGCGCGGGCGAGAAAAAAGTGGGGCAAATAGTAGCGATTAGAAAATGTTTTCTCGTTTGTTGTGAGCGAGTTAGGTCGATTTCTAATAATTTGGTGTAGCGATTAGAAATGCGCGGGGCGGCGGCGGGCGAAAAAGGGGGAAAATCACCAGCGATTAGAAATGCATTCGGTGATTGGTACTGAAGGAGTTAGCACTGTTTTTAATATTTTTTCACCAGCGATTAGAAATGGCTGAGTGGCGCGGTGTGGTTTGTGGCTTGTGGAGTGGAGAAAGCGCGAACAACGCGCGCGGAAACACCCAAATTTGTACCGATTAGAAAAGCGTCGTGCATTGATTGCAGAGGAGTTACCGTCGTTTCTAATCGGAGCGGAGCCGATTTGGAGATGCGTGATTGGTGAAGAGTAATCGGTGATTAGTGAGCCGTCAGCCGTGCGACGTGGTCGGCGAAACGAGATCTGTGATTCGCGAGCCGTGGCCTGCGACCCGCTCACGACGCGCACAATTCGCTGATCAGCAGCCAACCGCGTTGGGCGCCGACACGCACGACTCGATATCGAATTCGCTTTCATATTTCAGTTTCCGTCCGAGGTTAGCACGGAGGCGGCGCGGAAACAGCTGCGCCCAGGTACAGAAGTGGTCTAGCTGCCCGAAACTGACCCGCGACCTGTACGTTCTGGAGATGGAGGATCGTACAGCTGTCCGTTTGCAACGAGAGTGGAAATTTCGCGCACTCTGGGCTAAGGCGAGAACTCGACGCGTTGAGCGATGAAGGCGGAGATATAAAGTATCTGATGCAACCGGATACTTGGGGAGGCATCCAACTTTGTGTCGGCAACTTTTGCTCTTCATCTGAATTGTGGCGGAGTACTTAGGCCCATATCCTCTCCCACCTCCAACCCCGATGCCGCCGGAGGGAACGTATGCGTAACCAAAGGCCGGTACTTTGGCAGGAAGCTTTCATCAGGGCTGTGGATGAGCCGGACCGCGAAGCATTGGCGCGGCTGATCCGCGAAGCGGAATTCGCAATTTTTTTTCGGCAGCAGCAACTGGAAGATCCAGGGGACTATCGCGATGAAATGCGTGCGATGAAGCTTGCGGCGCTGGCGATGGACGCAATCAAGGTTCAGAAATTGGGAGGCGTGAGGAATCCGACGTTGTTGAAAGAATGCTGCTCGTTTCAGAAATCCGCCTGAACGCTCGTAAGAAGAAGATTTTCACACACTTCAAGCTCCGCAATCTCTCCGACGCGAATGTCGATTTAGCATTACCGCTCATTCATGTCCGTTATTCGGGTCCGCGTAATCACGGGTGAAGTGCAGCGAAGTGAGGACTAAGAAATGACATTGTCCGGAAGGGACGTGCTGCTGGTGGGGCAAAGTTTTCAAACGCCCAACCGCCTGACGAACCGGCTGCGGCGCTGGGGATTCCGCTGCCACTTTGCCGGCAATATGCGGACGGCTCGCGAGCTGTTGAGCTCGATGCGGGTGGATGTGGTGCTCAGCGATATGCGCCTCGCCGACGGGACCGGCGTTGCGCTGCTGGGGATTTTGGCCGGACTGGCGGTTACCGCGTTCCTTTGTTTCCCCGTCGAAACCAGCTGCTTCTGGTTGCCCGCGATTGACGCTGGAAAAAAATGCCTGGGATTGCCCGCGCTACGGCCTGCGGAGTTTGCGAAAGCGCTGGAAGAAATGGCCCGGAGTTTGGGAACTGCGACGAGGGGCTGAGTTTTTTCGGCGCGACGCCGTGTCTGGATCGCTCCGGCGCACCCGGCTTTACGGTTTGAACTCGATGGACCAGAAACGAGGCGAGGAGCGCAGGAATTCGAAGCCGACCAGGATCGTGCCGCCTTGCATTTTAATTACGCGGACGATACGGCAACGGCGCTCTTCATCGGTCTGTGTGTTGGCCAGCAGCAATTCCTGAGATGGCGCCACTTCGTGTGAAAGTGAAAGCAGACCCCCGCTCGCGCTGACGTTGAGTGTGACAGTGTGCTCGACGAACGGTTCATGCTGCGAGTAAGCATAGATGAAGACCGGCAGAAACGCGGAAACACGCTGGTCGCGGCGCCTGTTTGGCTTTTCGGCTGGGGCGACGGGAGCCGGCTCGCGCTGAGTGCGAACCTTTCCTGGAAAAAACCATTTGCGCCAGCCCATGGACGTCCTTTTGTGCGAAGCGGCAGTGCGGAAATCGGCCGCGTCGCGGAGTGGTGCACTGGGCTGCGGTTAGTTTACACCGCGTAGCTGGACGAAGGAGCGCGGAGTGTGCGCGTGAGGATTTGGGCGCGGGGAGGACGAGCAACGGCGCGCTGGTTCGGGTAAGCTAGCGGTGACGCGATGCGGTGTGGCTTGGGCGAGGATGCGGCGATGACGGCGGGAGATTTTCGGCGGCTGGCGCTGAGTTTTCCGGAAGCGACGGAAGGCGCGCACATGGATCATCCGGATTTTCGCGTGGGCGGAAAGATTTTCGCGACGCTTGGGTATCCGGACATGGGCGTGGGGATGGTGAAGCTTTTTCCGGACCAGCAGGCGGACTTCGTGCGCGCCGAACCGAAAGTGTTTGCGCCGGTGAAGGGCGGGTGGGGACGGCGCGGCGCGACGCACGTGCGCCTGAAAGTCGCGAAGAAGGCGAGCGTGCAGCGGGCGCTGGCTGCGGCTTGGCGCAATACGGCGCCGCGAAAACTCGTCGCGCAACACGAGGCGAGTGATTCGAAGGCCAGAACGCGGCGGAGCTGACCCGGCACGCTTGGCCGAATTCCTTGGCGCACCCGGCGGATTTCTGACAGATTTCTTACAGATTTATTCCACGCACAATTTTTGGCGACATTCGACGAGATGAGCGCTCGCCCATTTTCGTACGCACAACTCGGCGCGGCATTGGCGGCGGGGCTGGCGCTGCGTCTATTCTTCATTTGGCGCTTTCCGTTTTATTCTGGCGACACAAAATTCTACGAAGAGCTGGCGCGGAACTGGCTGGACCACGGCGTGTACGGGCTGTACGTGCGCGGAGTGCTGACGCCTGTGGATATGCGCGTGCCGGGATATCCGACGTTTCTGGCGGCAATTTATTTTGCGATCGGGCGAAGCGCGCGCGCGGTGATGGTGGTGCAGGCGGTGGTGGATTTAGGGACGTGCGTGCTGGCGGCGCTGATTGCGGCGCGGCTCGCGCCGGTGTCCAGGCGCGCGATGGTTGGGACGGTGGCGTTGTGGATGGCCGCGCTGTGCCCGTTCACGGCGGACTACACGGCGGTGGTACTTAGTGAAGTGCTGGCCACTTTTTTTACGACGCTGGCGGTGCTGGTGTTCATTTACTTTCCCACTGATGCTGCGCTGGATGCTTCGGCCGATTCGTTGGTGGAGGGAAAATCATTTTTCTTTGCGGGCTGGTTCTTGCTGCTGGGAATTATTGTAGGGCTGGGAACTCTAGTGCGTCCGGAGACGCCGCTGGTGCTGTTTGCGGCAGGGGTTGCGCTGTGCGTGCGTTGGTGGCGGCGCGCGAATTGGCCGAAGCTGGTGCTGGCGACTTGCTGGATGTGCGTAGGTCTACTGCTGCCGCTGGCGCCATGGGCGGCGCGGAATGCGCGAACATTTGGGCGCGTGGAATTTCTGGGTCCGCGTTACGCCCAGACGTACGGAGATTTTATACCGCGCGGATATTTTGCATGGACCGGAACATGGATGACGCGATTTGGCGATTCGTATCTGGTGACGTGGAAGCTGGGGAAGGAGCCGATTGAGATCGAGGCCGTACCGGCGAACGCGTTTGATTCGGACGCGGAGCGCGCCCGGGTGGCCGCGTTGCTGGGGCGGTACAACAGCGAGCTAAAAATGACGCCGGTGCTGGACCGCGAATTTGCAATTCTGGCAGCGGAAAGGACGGCGCGGAATCCGCTGCGGACTTATGTAGTCGTGCCGATGAAGCGAATTGCGGCGATGTGGTTTACGCCGCGGATCGAGTTGCTGCCTTACTCGGGGAAATTATGGCCGGCAGGGGAGAAATGGCGCGGGAATCCGGCGGATTTTGGAGTGACATTTGGATTCGGGATCTTGAACGTCGTGTACTTGGGGCTGGCGGCGGTTGGCTGGTGGCGGTGCCGCGCACAGACGGCGGCGGGTTTCTTGATTTTGTTTGTGGCGACACGGACGGTGGCGATGACGCAGTTGCAGACGGTGGAGCCGCGGTACGTGATTGAATGTTTTCCGGTGATTGTGGCGCTCGGGGCGTTAGCGTGGACGATGCCGTGGAGGGGGAGCGGCGGGGCGGACGCGTTAAAGACGCGCCGCGACGATTCCTTCGCGGGCTGACGTATTGGGAAGCTGGGGCGCAGCAAGCAGCGCCCCTACCGAAAATCTTTCGCGGTGTTCCTTCAGGATTTGTCGCGGGCGCCGACCGTCGCTGGTTCTTGCGGATGCACGAAATTGGCAGCGGGCGACGCGGCGGTTGTGACCGGCGGCGCTGCGGCTGGTTCTTCGGCGGGCGCTTCAATTTCCCAATCGCACCCATCCTTGATGCACGTGCGGAAATTCCCCTGCTTGGTGCGCTTCTCGACGATGAACGGCGCGCCGCATTTCGGGCAGGGCTCGTTGATCGGTTCGTGCGGCGTGGTGAAATCGCAATCTGGATAGCGGCTGCAGCCATAGAAAATGCGGCCGGCGCCGCGCCCCTGGGCGATGCCGCGGCGCACGAATTCGCCTTCATTGCACTTCGGGCATTTGATGCCGAGCGTGATGGGGCGCGTGTACTTGCACTTCGGATAATTGGTGCAGCCGATGAAATCGCCGAAGCGGCCCTGGCGGCGGAGAAGTTGCGCGTCGTCCAGCGGGCACTTTTCGTCGAGCGGAACGTCCGGCTGTCGCGCGATGCGCGTGCCACTCACAAGGCGGCGCGTAGTCTTGCAATCCGGGTAACCCTTGCACGCGAGAAACACGCCGAAGCGGCCGCGCTTGATGACCATTTCCTTGCCGCAGTTATCGCAATATTCAATTTTGGCCACGCCGTCGGCTTCGGCGGGCAGCTCGGGCGAAAGATCCTTGATGTAATCGCAATCGGGATAGCGATTGCAGCCGAGGAAAAATCCGTGGCGGGAAATACGCTCCAGCAATTCTCCCTCGCCGCATTTTTCGCACTTCAGTCCGGTGGGGATGCCGGCCTTGTAGGACAGCATCTGCTCGTCGGCTTTATCGAGATCCACGGCGAAGGGTTCCCAGAATTCCTTCACGGCCTGGCGCCAGGGAAGCTTGCCCTCTTCGATTTCGTCGAGCTCTTCTTCCAGACGCGCGGTGAAGCCCACGTCGAAAATATCCTCGAAGCTTTTCACCAGCAGGACGCTGACGCGTTCGCCGAGCATGGTGGGCGAGAAGCGGCCCTGATCCTTGGTGACGTATTCGCGCTCGACGATGGTGGAAATGATGGCGGCGTAAGTGGAGGGGCGGCCGATGCCTTTTTCCTCCAGCTCTTTCACCAGAGTGGCGTCGTTGTAGCGCGGCGGCGGCTCGGTGAAATGCTGGTCCGGGCGAATCTGATCGAGGCGCAAGGACTGGCCTTCGCGGACTTGCGGCAGAGAGCGGCCTTCACCTTCATCGTCCTTCTCATCGTCCTCGCGATCGGCATTTGCCACGGGAACCTGATAGACGCGGAGGTAGCCGTCGAATTTCTGGACCGAGCCGGTGGCGCGGAAAGTGTAATCGCCGGCGGAGATGTCAATGGTGGTCTGGTCGAAAATCGCGGGAAGCATTTGCGAAGCGACGAAGCGCTGCCAGATCAGCTGATAGAGCTTGAAGAGATCGTCTTCGAGGAACGGCCGGACGTCTTCGGGCGCGCGCAGCACGTCAGTGGGGCGGACGGCTTCGTGTGCTTCCTGCGCATCTTTCTTCGATTTGTAAAAATTGGGCTTCTCGGGGAGGTAGTTCGCGCCGAAGCGTTCCGGGATCATGGCGCGCACCTGGTCGAGCGCGTCGTTGGAAACGCGCACGGAATCGGTGCGCATGTAAGTGATCAACGCGACCGAGCCTTCGTTGCCCAGCTCGATGCCTTCATAGAGCTTTTGCGCCAAGGACATGGTGCGTTTCGCGGTAAAGCGCAGGCGATTGTAAGCAGCCTGCTGGAGCTTGGAAGTGGTGAACGGCGGAGGCGCGTTGCGGCGCTTCTCTTTCTGTGCAACGGAGGCGACTTGCCACTTGGCCGTCTGCACGGCGGCGACAACCTGGTCCGCGGCCTCCTGATTCAGAACTTCGATGTCCTCGCCCTTGAACTTGCTGAGCTTGGCTTCGAACAGCGGCGGCGTGCCGGAGTCGAGCAGAGCGTGGATGGTCCAGTATTCCTTGGGGATGAAGGCGCGGATTTCCTGCTCGCGCTCGACGATCAGGCGTAGCGCGACGGTCTGCACGCGTCCGGCGGAAAGGCCGCGGCGGACTTTGTTCCAGAGCAGGGGAGAAACTTTGTAGCCGACGATGCGATCGAGCACGCGGCGGGCCTGCTGCGCGTCCACCAGATTTTCGTTTACTTCGGAGGGGTGCTCGAACGCGGCCTTGATGGCCTTCTGCGTGATTTCGTTGAACATCACGCGGTAGATCTTCGGCGGCGCGCCGTTGGTCTTGGCGGGCTCTTTCTTGGCGGCCGGCTTAGGCGCCGGCTGGTCGCCGTTTTTTTCTTCGTGAACGAACCAGGTCCGCGTACTTTTTGGGATTGCCCAGGATTTCGGCCAAGTGCGCGCAGATGGCTTCGCCTTCGCGGTCCGGGTCGCCCGCCAGGTAGATGGCGTCCGCTCCCCGCGCGGCTTTCTGCAGATCGTGGATCACCTTGATCTTGCCGGGGATTACTTCGTAGGTGGGCTCAAAGATGTTCTGGGCAGTGATGACCACCGGTTTCGGGGCCTTCTTCTCCGGGAGCTTCTCGGCGCCAGCCTTGGCCTTGGTCTTACGCTTCTTCTTCTTTTTGCCGTTTTCCTGCCCGGGCAGAAGAATGCCTATCGTTTTCTTAGGCAGGTCCATCACGTGGCCATAGGAAGCCTTGACCAGGTAATTGCGGCCCAAATATTTGTTTATTGTTTTCGCCTTGGCCGGCGATTCGACGATTACCAGTGATCTTGCCATGCTGTCGTTTGTACCCTCATGCCCACATTGGATGCTTTAGGCTATCTTGCGGACTTTCTATCATTATATACAAGACATTTTACGCGCCGCGGTTCTCTCGCGCGACGCGAGGTTCCATCCTAGCTGCAATTGTCCCGGCTGGTTACAACAGGACTTTGAGGAATTGCTTCCCTGGTAACTGACGTACCACGCCCTTGAGCTCCAGGTCAAATAGGGCGGCCAGGACTTCGGAAGATGTTAGCCCCGAGAGTTCCACCAAATCGTCCACGTGGCGGGATTCGTCTACGCCGAGCAGGTGGTACAAAGTGCCTTCGGCGGGCGCCAAATCCTTCTCGACCAGCCGGGCCCTTTCTTCGCTGGAGGCCGTTTCCACCGGCAAAAGCTCGGCGCGAATGGGCGTCGGCAGCTCTTCAATCACATCTTCCCATCCGGTTACCAGCTTGGCGCCCTGCTTTATGAGCTGATTGGGGCCAAAGCTGGTGGGCTGAGTGGCGTTGCCCGGCACTCCATACACTTCGCGCCCAAATTCCATGGCCAGACGCGCGGTAATCAGGGAGCCGGAGTATTGAGCGCCTTCGACGACCACGACGCCGACGGCCATGCCCGAAATGACCCGGTTCCGAATCGGGAAGTTTTGCGGGCCGGGGAACGTGCCCATCGCGAATTCGGAGATGATGGCGCCGCGCTTTTCCATTTCAGCGAAAATCTTCTTGTTCTCCTTGGGATAAATCACGTCAATCCCGCAGCCGAGGACGCCAATGGTGGCACCCGTGGGCGAACTGAGCGCTCCTTTATGAGCGCAGGAATCAATTCCTCGAGCCAAGCCGCTGACGATAACCAGCCCTCGATCGGCCAAATCCCTGGCCAGCTTCTCCGCCATTTGATTCCCGTAGGGCGTGGGACGACGCGAGCCTACGATGGATATTAAGTGGCGATTCAGAAGTTCAATGTTTCCGCGGACATACAGGAGGGGCGGTGGGTCATAAATTTCGCGCAGGCGCTGGGGATATTCCGGTTCGTCCCATGTAAGCAGGCGGATTCCGGCAGCCTGCGCCTGGGCCAGTTCCTTGGCGGCGGCGCTCATTGGCTGGCGGGTATGGATGGCCTGGGCCACGGCTGCTGGGAGGCGGTGGGACTCCAGCTCGGTGAGCGATGCGTTGAAAATGGCTTCGGGGCTGCCCAATGCGCGGAGGAGTTTTCCGGCCATGCGCGCGCCGAGGCCGGGCGTCAAAGCGAGAGCCAGCCATCCCAGGTATTGGTCGGGAGCCATCGAAGTTGCGGCCAGCGTACGTGGGTACTGCCGTATGTGTCAAGTAATGAAGATGTTACGTATTGATGCTACGCGGCTGACGTGCTTCTACGGTTGCGCGGTGCGTACTCTTCGGCGGTACAGGCCCGCGAGATCAGCCGAGGGACGGCTTAGCGAAAATAGTCCTGCGGCGTTCTGTCAAATCGAAGCGCGCCATCGGCGAGAAAATTTCAACTCAGGGCGTCTTGGGTTCTGCGACAACCTGATCGGTGTGAACAGAAAAAAGCCGGAAGTCGGAAAATGTGTGCTCGATGATGGTGCGGTTTTTTCCGTAATCGGCGTAGGCGATGGCGGCCCGCGGCAGCCAAAATACGACGTTTTTTGAGGCGAACTTCACGGGAGCGTAGTCTATGGAACTGGCGTTTGCACGCAACCCGAGCAGCGGAACCGATTTCAGCAGATTGGTTTCGAGATGCATCAGGTGCCCGGAGTCCGCGGCGATCCATGCGCGGCCTCTGATGCTGATCGGGTAGGCACCCACGGGCGTAACCATGGTAATCGCGCGCGGCTTTTTCCCCGGAATCTGGGAAAAGTAAACAAGCCAAGCAGGCTGGTTATCCCAGTGGGTGAGCCCTTCGCACCGCATTTCGTAGTCGCCTTGTAGGGAAGGATGAAAGATCAGCGCCAAGGCGGGCAGCCCTGTGTCCAAACGAGAGTTGAGTTCCGTGTTGTCCGCACCTGGAAACGAAGAGCGGATTTCATGCACTCCCAGAGGCTTGGATTGTTCGCCGAAGTCGACCAAGTAGTCGAACCTCCCCGATAGGGACGTTTCGGACATCCCGTCTCGATCGATTTCCTCGTAGCGAACGTGCTCCAGGGCATTGAAGTTCTGCAGATGATCAATTAATTCCTCGGCGCGACGTCCCGCTTGCTTCAAAACGTCAGGCAGGACGCAGGGCGGGGTTGTGGAGAGTGACGGAACTGGGTCGAACACGTGGGGCGGAGTCCAGGCCAATTCCGGCGCCCGGTCCATTTTTTCTTGCGAGAAACCGGTGGGAGTAACTGCGGATCCTGCTAGGACAGCGATCCACCCCAGCACGCACACGATGACCTGCGGGCTGATGCGGTGGCCGGAAGTGCCGAAAGCGCGAATGCGAGAACTTGAACTTGAACGCCTCATGTTGGTAGCGCCAGAACCGCGCAGCGTCTCAGAGGTGTAAGGACTGAGCGGATATTATCACTTTTCTGGGCTAGCGAGGCGGATTTTACGAATGGAGGGAGAAGCGTTGCGGAACTCTGCGGGTGCCAGTGTTTGCGCGCATCTCTCGTGATTGAGGCCGAAATCAAACCAATCAAATAGTGCAGATCAGTGATGGGTTTCGCAAAAATGTAAGGGCGGCCCTTGGAAAGGCCGCCCTCGAATTGGGCCTTTGATTGACATACTGCTGCGTTATTTAGCGGCCTATTGCTTGTCGTAGACTTGTACGTCGTGTTCCTTTGCGCCGGCGGCGGTAGTGCCGGTCGAGTCCACGGTCGTGACCTTCCCATTCGCTGAAACCGTGACTTTCGATGTGCCAATCACCTTGCCGCCCTTTTTCAGGGTCGCCACGTAGTGGCGAGAGTCAGTGCGCTTGGCGGCAATGGTGTCCGCGCCGCTTGGCATCGAACCCGATATGGGATTGTCCTTGCCATCAAATTGCACGGAGAAGCCGTAGGTGATGGGCTTGCCGTCGGCGCCGACACCGTCGAACGAATACTTCACGCCATCGCCCTGCGCTTCGACGGTGCGCGTCAGGCTTTTATAGCCTGGTCCCGGATCGAACTTTGATTTGGCGACGTTGAGTTTCCACGTTCCGACCAATGGATTGGTTTGAGCGCGCAGAGTGGAGAAACCAGCGGTAGCTAAAAGAGAGATGGCGACAAACCGTAAGGCACGCTTCATGGGTGACCCTCCTTGGGTCCGATCGTTCGTAATCCTGCTCGCAGATTTTGTAGATTGTTGGAAATTTCTTTGGGTATGCGGGCCGTGGGGATTAGCCGGCGCAACGATAGGCCGCATCACCGTCTAAGTCAACATTAGTTCGGCTGCGACTGGAAAACCCAGTGTAGACTCTGCCGGACCCTTCTCAGGAGTTGGCTCGGGGAAAATGCGCGGGAGGCGCCTCTTGAAAACCACAATTTCTGCGCTGGCGATTGTTCTTGGATTTTTTTCCGCGCCCTTTGCGTGCGCGGCGCAAACGATTCAGGTGGACATTACGCCGGCGCATGCGACGAATCATTTCGCGCCCAATCAAGCGCTCGGCGCGGGCGTGGACCGCATTGCGCAGGAAGCTATAGATAAGGATCTAGTGCAGCCGGCGCTCGATCGCGCGCTTAGTTCTGGCTGGCAGCCGGTGAGTTTTCGCCAGAATACGGAACTGGCGGTGGAGGCGTGGCATTGGAATCCGCAGGGAACGTGGAGCGACCCGAGCGGCAAAGGATATTTCACCGGCTCGGCGAACCCCACGGAATTTTTGCGCTATTCGTACGGCTACGCGCTGCCGCATCGTGGATTCACGCGCAATGACGGGACGGATAATTCCGGATTTTCGCGGCTGACGGATGGAGACGCCGCGAGCTATTGGAAGAGCAATCCATACCTGACACAGCGATTCACCGGCGAAAGCGATTCCGCACATCCGCAATGGATTGTGGTGGACCTGGCGCAAGTGCAGCAGATCACGAGCATCCAGATCCAATGGGCCGAGCCTTACGCGGTGCGCTACGTGGTTCAATACTGGACCGGCGACGATCCGATCAAAGCTGCCACGCGCGGCGTGTGGCAAACTTTTCCGGGCGGCGTGATTGCGAATGGAAGCGGCGGTCTGGCGACCGTGCAGTTGAGCTCGAGTCCTTTGCCGGTGCGATTTTTGCGAATTTTGATGACGGAATCCTCCAACACTTGCGATTCGCACGGCGCGAGCGATCCCAGGAATTGCGTTGGCTATGCGATCTACGAGCTATTTATCGGGACGACCACGGCGGATGGAAAATTTCACGACGTGGTGCGGCACACCGCGGATCAGGAGCAAACCACGACGTACTGCTCTTCCGTGGATCCGTGGCACGAGCCGTCCGATTTGCGTTCGACGAAGCAGGCGCAGGTGGGATTCGATTTATTTTTCACCAGCGGGGTGACGCGCGGGCTGCCGGCGATGATTCCGGTGGCGCTCCTGTACGACACCCCGGACAACGCCACGGCGGAGATGGCTTACCTGCAGAAACGCGGCTATCCGATTTCGTACGTGGAGATGGGCGAAGAGGCGGACGGGCAATATATGTTGCCAGAAGATTATGCCGCGCTGTACGTGCAGTGGGCGACGGCGCTGCATCGCGTGAATCCGGCGTTGAAGCTGGGCGGGCCTTCGTTTCAGGGCGTGAATAAGGATATCGAGGTATGGCCGGATGCGAACGGAAACGTTTCGTGGACGGCGCGCTTCGTGAATTATTTGAAACAGCACCAGCGGCTGAACGACCTGGCGTTTTTTTCTTTCGAACATTATCCGTACGACCCGTGCCGGATTCCATGGGGCAGTTTGTATGACGAGCCGGAACTGGTGAACCACATCATGCAGGTGTGGCGGGAAGATGGCGTGCCGGCGAATATTCCGATGTTCATCACGGAGGGAAATCTTTCATCGTCGGCCAGCGAGACGTACATGGACCTCTTCTCGGGGCTTTGGCTGGCGGATTATGTGGGTTCTTTTATGAATGCTGGGGGCAGCGGCATGTATTACTTCCATTATTTGCCGCTGCAGATGGAGCATGGCTGCAATGATTCTCCGGGAACGTTTGGAATGTTCACCGTGGATGCGGATTACAAAATCCAGCAGCCGCTGGCGCAATTTTTCGTGGCGCAGCTGATTAATCTGGAGTGGGTACAGCCGGGGAGCGCGGAGCATCGCGTGTTTGCGGCGAAGGGCGATGCGGACGACGGGGCGGGGCACGCTTTGGTGACGGCATATGCCTTGCAGCGTCCGGATGGGCTGTGGTCGCTGCTGATTGTGAACCGCGACCAACAGAATGCGCACCAGGTGCGAATTTCTTTTCGGGATGAGGCGACGCATGGCGCGAGTTCTTTTGTTGGGCCCGTGCAAATTTCTACTTTCGGGCGCGAACAATATCACTGGCAGCCGGCGGAGACGCGGTTTATGGCGCACGACGAGCACGCGGCGGAACACGCGGTGGTGGTGAACACCAAAGGTTTCGCGGATCCGGATGGTCCGATCAAGCACGCGGACCAAAACGCGACGCGAGAGACTGCATACGAGCTGCCAGCTGCGTCCGTGACTGTGATCCGGGGAAAGATCGCGGCGAATTGAAAACCGCCACGCTCGAAAGTCATGGCTTCAGGGGCTGAAGCTCGACGAATTCGGATTTCTTTGCGCCGAGGCTGAAGTCCCGCCCTTGCGATGAAAGTGCTGCTAGAATGCGCGATGTGCAACGCGGCCTGATGAAGCTTCTCACCTCACTCCTAATTGTTCTGGCTGCGGCGATTTTTGTCCGTGCCGCCGGCGGCGACGATTCGTGGTGGGTCGTGCAGACCAGCGGAATTGATACAAACTTACGCGGGATAGGCATCGGGTACGAACCAGGCGCGGGGAACAAGCTGGTCCCTGTCATTTGGGCGTCCGGATCGAACGGCGTGATTTTGCAATCCGCAGACCGCGGCAAATCGTGGAAACGAATTCGCGTAGCAGGCGGCGATGCGCTGGACTTCCGCAGCATTCAAGCTTTCGATGCAAAAACTGCCTACGTGATGTCCATCGGCGATGGTGAGAAATCGCGGATTTACAGGACTGACGACGGTGGCGAAACTTGGAGTCTGCAATATAAGGCTCAGCGCAGCGCGATTTTTTTGGACGCGCTGGTCTGCATTTCTGAGAAGCACTGTTTCGCGGTCGGCGACCCTATTGGTGGAAAATTTCTGTTGCTCACTACCGTGAATGGAAAAGATTGGAAGGAACTTCCTCGCGACAAAATGCCCGCCGCGCTGCCTGAGGAAGGCGCGTTTGCCGCCAGCGGCACCTGTTTGGCGATTTATGGCGACCGGGACCTTTACATCACTACGGGTGGGCCGGCCGCGCGCGTGTTCCACTCTCCGGATCTGGGGCAGACCTGGACCGTCGCTGAGATTCCGATCGCTAGCGGGAATGCGTCATCGGGGAGTTTCTCCATCGTTCGCGCCGGCGACAGCGTCGTAGCGGTCGGCGGTGATTACAAAGAGGTGAAAGTGCATGACCGAGTTGCGGCGTATTCTCTCGATCAGGGCGCGACCTGGCATCCCGCCGCGCAGCAGCCTGGAGGATTTCGCTCGGCCGTGGCTTGGGTTCCGGGCGCGTATTTGATGACCGTCGGGCCCGAGGGCGAAGATATAAGTATTGACCAGGGCGTGAATTGGTCCCGCACCGGAACCCTGAATTTGAATGCTCTCAGCGCCGCCGCCAATTTTGGAGGTATTTGGGCGGTCGGTCCAAAAGGAACGATCGCGTACTCGGCGTTCCAAAATATTCACAAGGATCCCGGCCGTCATCATCATTAGACTCGGCTGAGCCAATCATCAACCAGTCGATAAAGCCACGGAGTTCGGCGCTGGCAACGAGCGAAACGAACCGAGGTATTTACCGCAGAGGCGCAGAGTTCGCAGAGAAAGAAAGTCCATGATTCATTTGCGGTTCGAAGGAAGATGATGAAAATTCCCACGAAGATCACGTGTTGTTTTATCGCGGCATTTGCGTATTTGCTGATGGCTGCCGGCACGATGGGCCAGGCCGCGGACTCCAAGAACGGCATTGAAGGCGTGTGGGCCGGCATGTTGGGCGGCAAGCTGCATTTGCTGGTGACGATCAGCAAGTCCGACAGCGGCGAGCTGGGCGGAACGCTCAACAGCGTGGACCAGCAGGTGGTGCTGCCGCTGAGTAAGGTGACGCTGCGTAATGATGCCGTGCATTTTGAAGTGGCGGCCGTGGGCGGTGTGTACGAAGGCAAGTTGAAGAAGAACAAGCGCGATATAACGGGCAGTTGGACGCAGAACGGCGTGGCGGCGCAAGCGCTTGATTTCACACGCAGCGCGGATACCGCCGCGACGACCGCGCCGGTGGTGACCAAGACCGAACACACGCCGCGGCCGGTGACGCCGCTATTTAATGCCGTGATTCCCATCGCGCCGACGGCGTTCAAGGCGGATGGCAAGTGGCATCTGGTATACGAACTGCACATTTCGAACTTGGACAGGTGGGAGTACGCGTTCACGCGCATTGAAGTGGTGGCGGCGGACGCGGCGCAGAAATCGCTGGCGTCTTTTTCGGGCGTGGAGCTGGACGGAATGTTTATCCATCCGGGCCGGTCCAACTCGCAGAAAATTTCCCGGCTTGCGCCGGGAGAATTCGGCGTGGTTTTCCTGTGGATCACGTTCGATGAGCACGAGGAAGTTCCGGCGGCGATCGCGGAGCGCATCAGCGTGAGGGTGGGGGATTATCCGGAAGCGCTTTCGATCGTGACGCCGGCGACCACCGTGAACAAAAATCCCGTGGCGGTGATTTCTTCGCCGCTGGTCGGGCAGGACTGGCTGGCGGCCAATGGGCCATCGAACACTTCGCTGCATCGCCGCGCGCTGATTCCCATCAATGGCCACGCTTATATTTCGCAGCGCTTCGCGATTGATTGGGTGCAAGTGTACGCGGACGGTAAGACCTACAAGGGCGATCCCAGCGACAATAAGAACTATCGCGCCTACGGGAACGAGATTCATGCGGTGGCGGACGGAGTGGTGACGCAGGTAAAGGATGGCATTCCGCAGAACACGCCGGGAGCGAGCACGCTGGCGGTGCCGATTACGCTGGAAACGATTGGCGGAAATCACGTGATCATGGAAATCGGCAACGGCTTGTTCGCGTTTTACGCGCACATGCAGCCCGGCTCGCTGCGGGTGAAAGTGGGAGACCAGGTCAAGCGCGGTCAGGTGCTGGGCCTGGTGGGCAACACCGGAAATTCTTCGGAGCCGCACCTGCATTTCCAAATCTGTAACGCCAATTCGGAGTTGGGGTCGGAGGGCTTGCCGTACGCGTTCGCATCATTCGAAATGGAAGGAACTGCAGCTGACAAGGTGTCCATGTTCCCGGGCGGCCCGGTGAAACATGAGATGGAGATTCCCACGGAGAACGAAATTGTCCGTTTTGAGGAAGGCGGAAAATAGAAAACTGAAAATGGAATAGCGGTTTTCGCGACACCGCTATGCGCACGACCAGCCAAACAACCGCTTTGTGTTATATTGACCGTTCGCAAGTTGTGAGCCGCTGAATGAGCAAACTCCGCATATCGATTGTCGAGTATCTGAACACCGCGCCGCTGGTGTGGGGATTCACGGACGGACCGCTGGCGGGGAAGTACGATTTGTCGTTCACCTGGCCGTCGCAATGCGCCGAAGCGTTGCGCAGCGGCGCCGCGGACGTGGCGATCATCCCTTCGATCGAATACCAGCGGATGGATAACGTGGTGGCGCTGCCGGGAATGGCGGTGGCGGCGAAAGGCGAAGTTCGCAGCATTTTGGTGGTATCGAAAAGGCCGATCCAACGCGCCAAGCGCATTGCGCTGGATGCCAGCTCCCGAAGTTCGCAGGCGCTGGTGAGGATTCTCGCCGCAGAACACTGGAACATCCAGCCGGAATTCGTGGAAACCGCGCCGGACGCTTCCGAGATGCTGAAAAATGCCGACGCGGCGCTGGTGATCGGCGACCCGGCGCTGCGCATCGCGCTGAAAATGGAAGCGCTCTCCACGAAAGTTGCCAGCGGCGGCGATTGCTGCAAAGGCGATCCCGAAGATATGCCCGTGCCGGGATTCGAGACGATTTTCGTTTACGACGTGGCGTACCAGTGGAAGGAAATGACCGGCAAGCCCTGCGTGCTGGCGATTTGGGCAGGCCGTCGCGACGCGATCACGCCGGAAGTCGTCGCGGATTTTCAGGCGTCGAAAACCTACGGCCTGGAGCGCCTGCGCGAAATATCCGAAGCCGCGGCGATCAAGCTGGACATGCCGCCGCGCGCGCTGGAGCGCTACCTGGCCGACAACATTCATTACGGCCTGGAGCCGGTATATCTGGCCGGCCTGAATCTCTATTACGAAAAAGCGGCAGCCGCCGGATTGATTCCCCGCCTTCGACCGCTGGAATTCGCCGCTTCTCACACCACGTCTGCTTCGTCCTCCACCGCCCGCCACGGAGGCTGAAGGCGTGGAGCGCATCGGAACTCTCGCGAGCCTGCGCCGCTATCCTGTGAAGGGCATGGTTGGTGAAGATGTGGCCGCCGCGCGCGTCACATTCGCGGGCATCGTCGGCGATCGCGTCTATGCGTTTGTGGACGAAATCAATCGCTCCAGTTTTCCGTGGATGACGGCGCGCCAGGCCCACGATTGGCTGCTGCTGCGGCCGCGATTTCTTGATCCGCCGCTCATCGAAGAAGAAATTCCCGCGGCCGAACGTTATGCCGCAGAGGTGCTCACGCCCGAAGGAGAGAGATTCGCGGTCGGCGATGCGAATTTCACGCAGTTTCTGGAGCGGCGCTACGGGCGTTCTCTGCGGCTGCGCTTTTCGGAGCGCTCCATGACCGATGCGGCGCCCGTCTCGCTTTTTGGGCTGGCGACGGTGCGCGGGCTATCGGAGGAAACGGGCCTGGCGCTGGATCCGCGGCGATTTCGCGCGAACTTTTACGTGCGCTGGGAATGTGACGAGCCGTTTTACGAAAACCAGTTAGTGGGTCGCGCGCTGCGGATCGGCGAGGAAGTGACCATTCAGGTGGTGAAGAAGGATGGGCGCTGCGTGATCGTCACGCTGGATTCGGAGACGGCCGAGCGCGCGCCTGTGGTGCTGGAGAAAATCGCGCGCGACCACGGCGGGTGCGCCGGGGTCTATGCCGCGGTGTTGCGCGAAGGCGTCGTCCGGGCCGACGATCCTGTATACTTAGTTTGAGGCAGTTGGGAGACGAAGCCGGCTATGGGCATTACGCAGCAGGAAGCGCTGGAGCTTTTCAATTCCGATGACCTGATCGGGATCGGCATGGCCGCGAACGAAGTGCGCCGCGCGAAGACGGACCCGCGCGTGGCGACTTATCAGATCGACCGCAACATCAATTACACGAATTTCTGCACGGAATATTGCTCGTTCTGCGCGTTCTACAGGCCGCTGGGGGCGAAAGACGGCTACATCCTGCCGCTGGAATCTATTTACGAAAAAATCGAGGAGATGATCGAGCTGGGCGGAACCGGCGTGCTGATGCAGGGCGGCTTGCATCCGGATCTGCGCATCGAGTTTTACGAAAACATGCTGCGCTCGATCAAGCAAAAATTTCCGCAGATTCATCTGCACTGCTTTTCCGCGCCGGAAATTGGCTGCATCGCGGAAGTTTCGGGATTATCAGTTCGCGACACCATTGCGCGGCTGCGCGATGCGGGCCTCGATTCGATTCCCGGCGGCGGAGCGGAAATTCTGGACGATGAAATTCGCGCGAAGATTTCGCGGTTGAAGTGCAGGTCGGACGAATGGGTGAGCATGCACCGCGACGCGCACGCGCTGGGCATGCGCACCACGGCCACCATGATGTTCGGCTGCGGCGAGGAATATCGCCACCGCGTGAATCATCTGGAAACGATTCGCCGGATTCAGGAAGACACCGGCGGGTTCACAGCTTTCATTCCCTGGATTTTCGCGCCGGAAAATACGCCGCTGGGGAAGAAAATTCCAGAGGCGACGGCGTTCGATTATCTGAAGACGCTGGCCATCAGCCGCCTGTACCTCGACAATTTTGACCACATCCAGTCCAGCTGGCTGACGCCGGGAATCAAAATCTGCCAGGTGGGTTTGCAATTTGGCGCGGACGATGTGGGCAGCATCCTGATCGAAGAAAACGTGGTGTATGCTGCCGGCGTGCGCAACCGCACAAACGAAGCAGAGCTCCGCCGGATTATTTCCGACGCCGGTTACATCCCCGCGCAACGCGACACGTTGTATCGTTCGTACTCGTTGAAGCAGTAAACGACCTGGCACGCCGTCCAGGCGCCTTCAACACCCCATCACATTGCGATAGTTGCCGCAAAAGCAGAAATGAGTTCGCAGTTCTCGCAACCATCCGCGCCCCTCGGTGCAGATTCTTTGTCGTAAATCGTCCGCGCCTTCCGAAGGAGCTGGGATAGAAACTCTTCTGGTTGACACGTTACGTCCTTCAGCTTTGCGCAAAACCGAAGGTTAAACCCGTTGTCGAATATCAGTTCTGGCAGCAGCTCAGCAGGGCACTGGGTTTGCGGCTCCATGTAAATGAGCGACAGTCTGATTTGCTGAAAGCCCAGCAGAATCCGGGCTAGATGAGCGTAGACGTTCAGCTGTACCTCGTACAGTGGAAACAGCCCTTCTTGTGTCTCAGTCGCCTTCGCTGTTTTGTAGTCAACGATGTGGACGGATCCGTCTCGAATTTCAAATATGTCATCGGGAGTGCCGCGCAAAGTGATTCTGGTCTCCGGATCCGTCCACGTGAATTTGGACCAGTGAAGATCGCGTGAGGGAACGTAGCGCACGACGTCGCCGACATCGGGAAACCAGTCCGGGAAACCGTCGTGGCGGTCGAAGTAGCTGTGAATTACGCCCTTGGTGTAGCCGTCGATCGAACTAAAGATTCCAGGGAATGGTAGTTGGAATGGAATGCCCTCACTACAATGCAAGGCTACCCAATAGCACCGAGGACAAAAATCCTCTAGGAGCAGAGCTCCGAGAGTTCTTGCGGGCAGTGGCAGCGGATCTGGCATCGTTCCCTAGACCGAACCGTCGATACGCAGAAGATACTTAAGTGATGAAGTACATCCTACATTAGCAATCGAGTTTTCGCGAGATTTAAGCGGAGAGAATCGCGGCGGGTTCGACGACCGTGGCGGGGAATTCCAGGCTGATGCTGGCGCCGAAGGGCTGCTTGTTGCTCAGAACGATTTCGCCGCCGGCTTCCTGAATGATGCCGTAACAGATGCTGAGGCCGAGGCCTGTGCCTTTGCCGACTGGCTTGGTGGTGAAGAAGGGATCGAACGCGCGATTCAGGTCGCTGAAGCCGGGGCCGGAATCGTCGAAGCGGATGAAAACGCGATCGCCCTGGCGCGTAGCGGATATGGAGATGGAGCGTTGCGCGCTTTCTTCCACCGCGTCAATCGCGTTATTCAAGATATTCAGCAACACCTGCTTGAGTTCGTCCTCGCCGATGGAAATGCGCGGAAGGTCAGGCGCGACTTGCACGTCCATGTGAATGCGAAGCTGGCGGATGTGGAATTCGCGCAGCTGGATCACGTCGCGCAGCGCGGCTTCGAAATCGGCGGCGCGCGTTGCGGGATTATTCTGGCGCGCAAAACGCAGCAAGCCGTCCACGATGCGCTTCATGCGACGAGCTTCCGCGCCCAATTTCTGCACGCGTTTGGCGGCTTTCTGGCCTTCCACTTCCTCGCTCAGCAGATCTGCGTAGCCCATGATGCCGGTGAGAGGATTATTCAATTCGTGCGCGACGCCTGCGACGAGCTGACCGAGCGCCGCCAATTTTTCCGAGCGCACCAGTTGGTGATGCAGGCGCGAATTTTCGATGGTCACCGCAAGATCGGAAGCAAGCACTTCGAGCTTCATGATTTCGGCGGTCTCGTTGGTGGCGCCGTCTTCGGTGGACTGCGCTGCGCTCAGGCACAGGCAGCCCAGATGCGAGCCGCGCCAGGAAACTAGCGGGACAAGAACTTCGTGATCGGCCTCGCCGGCAGATCCCGCACCCGCTTCCGTAGATCGGATGAGGAAGGAATTGTTGCCCAGCTGCATTCCTTCCTTGCACAGATCTTTGACTTTTTCGATGGTCCACGCTTTGCTGCGCTCTTCGAACGCGGATTGTTCCGCCGGTGAAAAACCCGTGCAGCCGCCGAGGCGCAGGGAACGGTCGTCACGCGCGAGGAACAGCGCGGCGCGCGGAAAGCTGGTGGCGCCTGTGACCGCGGCGGTAATTTCTCCGCACAGGTCGGCGGGGTCGCTGCCGGCGAGCAGGCGCGAGGTAATCTGCGAAAGTTGCAGCAGGAGCTTGTTCGCGGCGCGCTCGCGTTCGTTGGCTTGCTCGATCAGGCTGGATTTGTCTTCGATCAACGTGAGGATCATGCCGAAGGCCACGAAAAATTTCGGGACGTTCCACAGTTCGGGATTCACCTGCCACGCCGGAGCATAGTTCGCAAGCAGCGTGCCGGCGGGGAACACCGCGCCCCATGCGACGAACCCTCCAGTAACAGTAATCACGCCGGGCGAAGGCCGCGGATAACGTTTCCAGAAGAGAATGCCGCAGAGCCCGAAAGTGAGCGTCAGGATGCCGTTGATGCCCATATCGGAACTTCCGTGCAGCTGGTCGTGGATCGCCCAGATTCCGGTAATCGCCAGCACGACGGCGATGCCGAAGGCATAAGGTTTCGTCCTGGGGAAACCTTGCAGCGCGAACGCCGCGCCGCCGAAGAAAATGATTCCCAGCGCTACGGCCATCAGTCCATAAATGTGCCAGTCGAAGACGGCGGCGACGGCGTGCAAAGCCGTTGGGATTGCCAGCACGGCCAGCATCGCGCGGCGTTTTTTGCGGTCCTCCACGGCGTGCGTCATGGAAATTGCGAATACCACGCCGGAAAGTTCCAGCGCGCCGATGTCAACCGATTCCAGAATTTTTTCCAGAGTGCCGGTGTGCGTTTCGAAAATCTGAATGAAGAAGTGCAGGAAAATCAGCGCCCAGGAGTAGGTCCATAAACGGATTCGCGCGGAAGGCGCGTGTTTGCGCAAGGACAGGAAAATCCCCACCAGCACGAACAGCACAAAAACTGTAGGAAGCTTGTCGAGCAGAGACAGCATTGAACCCCTCAGGGATAAGCAATGCTGTGGTTTAGTGGCAGACGAAGCAATAGAACGTAAGTACCACTTTGGGCGCGACTTGAATTTGAGGGCGTGTGAGGATTGTCAGGTAAGTTCTATTGTTTCAGCGGGATGCGGATGTCCAGGGTGACTTCGCTTCCTTCGGGCAGAGCGACGGGATCGGCTGGCACGAACACGCCTTGGACGAATCGCGCGCGGACAGTTCGCGGCGGATTCGCGTGCGCGGGAGCGAGTGCGGGAGGGGCTGGTGCCGTCGCACGATTTTCTGCGGAGCGAGGTTCCGCGTTTCCGCGCACGATCTGGGATTTGCCGCCTTCGAATTTAGGCACGCCTGCGGAGTCGAGGGCTACGTTCGCCAGCGCGTCGGCGTCGCGATTCAGTTCGCGGCGGACGTGTTCGATCGCGAAATATTGCAACTGGCGGCTGAGTTTCGCGGCGCGTTCGTGCAACGGCTTCAGGTCCGGGCTTTTCACTTTGTAGCGGCCCTGCATCTGGCGCACCAGCAGTTCGGAATCGCTGCGCACGCGTAGTGCGGCGATATTGTGGCTGGTGGAGTAATCGAGCGCGGCGAGCAGCGCGAAATATTCGGCGACGTTGTTGGTTTCGCGGCCAATATTTTTCGCGAGCTCCAGTGCGATTTTTCCTTCGGGATCGCGCAGCACTACGGCGTAAGAAGCAGGACCAGGATTGCCGCGGGAGGCGCCGTCAATATTCGCGACGTATACACCAGCCGGCGGAGACGAGGGATGCGAATCCGCGAACAGGCGCGCGCTTCCTGGCGGAGTAACTTTGCGCGTGGGGCTCAAACGGCCGCCGCAATTTCCGGGAAATTTATAGCGGGCAAGGAGCGCACGGCGCGGTGGTCGCCAGAAATCGTCGCGCTAATTTTCACTGTGGGAGGGCGTGGAGCCAGATGGATCGCCGGCGGGGCTGGCGGCAGCCGCAGAAGCAGCCGGTTCAAGGTAATAGAGGATGCGCGTGCAGGTCTCGCAGTGAAACATCTCGTGGCTGGTGCTGCGGCGCATTTCCTGAAACACGTGCGGGCGAATGCGCATGCCGCAGGCGCTGCATTTTTCGTCGCGCACTTCGGCGAGCGCGACGTTGTCGTGCTTCTTCATGATGCGATCGTAATGGTCCATCATGTCTTCGGGAATTTCGGCTGTGGCGCGCGCGCGTTCGGTGTTTCCTTCGGCCAATTCTTTTTCCGCGGCGGCTTTTTCCTTTTCGATTTCGGCGCGCTCGCCGCGAGCCACTTCTTCCACTTCTTTCAGGGATTTTTCCGCAGCCTTGATTTTGCGGTCATATTCTTCGCCGGCCACCATTTGCTCGAGCAGGCGGTCTTCCGCTTTGGAGATTTCGTCTTCGGCGTTCTGCACTTCGTGCTGCAGAGCCTTGTACGCTTCGTTGGTTTTTACCTGGGAGGTTTGATCTTTGTACTTGCGGACGCGGTCTTTCCACTGCTCCACGTCCAGTTCGTATTTTTTGCGGTCTTTTACGGTGGCGAGCTGCGCGGCCTTGCTCTTTTCCAGCTCGGCTTTGGCGGCGGCGACGTGGGCGTCAACTTCCGCGGTTTTTTTGGGCAGAGCCGCGAGGCGCGCCCGGACAATTTGCAGGCGCGTGTCCACGCTCTGCAGGTCGAGCAGGTTCTGGAGGACCTTCAGCACTATGCCGCTAGTTTAGCACACAGTTGATTGCCGCCCGGGCCGGCCCGCGCGAGAAAGGCTTAGGCGGACGAAGCGAACTGCCGGAGTTCGCCTTGCGGACTACAGATTCGCGCGGAAGAAAGCGATGGCGCGGCGCCAGGCTTGCTCCTGCGCTTCGGCGTCGGCGGTGGGCGTGCCGCCAAACGAGAAGCGCGCGCCGCGAAGATGCTTGTTGCGCGAATGGCGCGCGGTGACCGGCAGGTAGGGATAGCGCAGCATGTGGCCGGCGTGCGCGAAGTGCAAATGTTCGCCAGCGTGGGCGCTGCCATGGCGCTTGAGGCGCGCGACGATCGCTTCGCTCATTTCCGCGGCAGGCCACAGGTGATCGTCGCCGCCGGAAATCAGCAGAATTGGCCCGCGGATATTTTCCACGGGGATCGCGGCACGCTCGACGGCCCGGCGATTGCGCAATCCTGCGCGAAACAGATTACGAAACATTACAGGGCGCTTGAGCGCCACCACCGGAAACGCTGAGCGCCACATAAATCCGCGCAGCGGCAGAGGTGCGAACGGTACGGGCTTTCCGCGCCACGTCCAGCAGGGAATAATTTCGCCGGTCGTTTTATCGCGTCCGCTGGCGGCCCACGCCACGCTGCTGGGCGCGTACGCCACGATCGCGCGAATTTGCGGAAACATTGAGCCCAGCAGCAGCGCCAGTTCCGCGCCGCGTGATACGCCCAGAATCCCGACGCGTTGCGAATCAATCTCAGGTTGCGCGCGGAGCCAAGCCAGCGCGGCCTCAAAATATTCGAGCGGGATGCGATGCAGCCATGTGGGAAGCGGCGCGATGCCGAAATACGCCAGCGCCAATGTGGCAAACCCGTGGCGCGAAAGAACGGCGGCCTTATCCAAATCAAATCCACCGCCGGAGCCGCTTAAGACGATCACCACAGGGTGCGGCCCGCGGCCTGGGCGGAATAAATAATCTCCCCACCGTCGTTTCGCCCGCGCTCGCACCTGGGCCCTCGGATTCGTTCGGGATTTTCAGATCGCGCGTCGTGGTGCCGGGTGCGAAAAAATTTCGTTCCAGCGTGGCACGAGCGATCACACGGCCATCGAGCAGCGCTTCGAAATCCACGCGATCCGGCGAAGTGGTGCTCTTCGCGAAATTGGAGTTGCTGTCCGCGCTCGCTGCCGGCGATTCCATGGACCAGAAGAGCTCCATCCTCGCAAGGCCACGATAGTTGCCGCTCAAAGACTCCTGCACCGAAGCAACGATCACCCCGGCCGAATCCGCGCGAAAGCGTGCCTGCGAACTCCAGCGGCGCTGCTGGTCGTCCTCGGTCGCTGCGTGAATGGAAATCAGCGACGCCGCGGGCACGCCGCGGACGCATACGCGCACGTCTTCGTCCACAAAAGCGGGATTGGGTGAAATTTCGAAACGAACATCGCCGGCTGCGGGAGCACTCAATTCGCTGGGTTCCTTTGTGAGCCGTGACAAGGGCATTCTGAAAGTTGCAATGCCGGGCTAACGCTATCCGCCAAGCTCGAGTTTCTGCACGATCTGCGTCGCCGCCTGCATCGGGCTTAGAACGCTGGTGTCAATCGAGAGTCTGGGCTTAGGCATGTGCGATGCGTCGAAACTTCCGGCCGCCAGCAGATGCTCGAACAATTCAACCGAGGTCAGCTTCTGATAGTTCAGTCGGGAAGCATTGCCCAGGCGCCGCTTCAACTCCGCGACGGGGCATACCAGCTCCACGAAATCAACTTGTCCATTTCCACCGGCGACAGCCCGCATTGCTTCTTGAATGAAACCGGGACGCACCGTGGCTTCGGGCGCGAATGTAAAAATCAATCCCGAGGTCTGGCTGCGAGAAGCGCGGTTGAGCACGGACAACCAGATATCTTCGCGCAATTCGACGAACGGCGGACTGCCGAAGTCGAACACCGGCAGCAGCAGGTCCACCACCAGATGATTGTGGAAGAGCTTGTAACCCGTCATGGCGGCCACTTCCTGCGCGACAGTCAATTTGCCCGTAGCGGGCAGGCCATAGATGAATACCAGTCTCATGGGATTCTAGTTCGACGCCTGTGCCGCACCGCAAGCCACCCGGATGCTGCGCTAAATCATTTATAGCACATGGCTTGCCCGCGCCCGCCGTCGCCACTGAGTCTTTTTCGCATGATCGTCCGTATTATGAATATGACGGGCGGCGCAACACTTTACAGTGCGATGATACGCGGCGCAGCAGGCCGCGACGACGCAGCAACCGTGGACTGGGAGGGGCGGGTGGCTCTGGATAGCGACGTAGCGCAACTTCGGCGCGGCGACCTGGACGCACTCTCAACGCTGCTCACGCGTTATCAGAATCGCCTCTACCGCTATCTGCTGCGCATGGTGCGCCAGCCGGCCGAGGCCGAAGATCTGTTCCAGCAAACCTGGCTGCGCGTGGCCGAAAAAATTCAGCAGTACGATCCGCGCCGCAGTTTTGAGGCGTGGCTGTTCACGCTGGCGCGCAACCTGGCGATCGATCATCTGCGCCGCGTGCGCCCGGAAAGTTTGGACGAGCCGATTGGCGATGCCGCACAAGGAGAAACCGCTGCGACGCGTTTGCCCTCGCGGGAGCGGCCGCCGATCGAAGGCATCCTCCAGCGCGAACGCTCGCAGCGCCTGGGCGTGGTGCTGGAAACGCTGCCGGTGGTGCAGCGCGAAGTGCTGACTCTGCGTTTCGAGGAAGAAATGAAGATCGAGGAAATCGCCGAAGTGCTGGGCGCGCCGCTTTCGACGGTGAAGACGCGTTTGCGGCGCGCGTTGGAACGCCTGCGCGTGACTCTGGAGACCAGCTATCCCGGGGAGAACTGGCAATGAACGATCACGAAAAAATCCGGGCGT
The DNA here is from genome assembly GCA_963748395.1 of uncultured Acidobacteriota bacterium. Classification (GTDB taxonomy): domain Bacteria; phylum Acidobacteriota; class Terriglobia; order Acidiferrales; family UBA7541; genus Palsa-295. Next base: position 882,986 of record CAVVIP010000005.1, read on the forward strand.
TGCTGGCACTGGCCGCGGCAGACGTGCTGGAGTCCAGCGAAGAAAAGCAACTGATGGATCATCTGCGAACGTGCGATGCGTGCGGCGCGGAGCTGGAAAAATGGAAGCTGCTGGCCGGTGGATTGCGCCGCTTGCCGACGCCGCAGCCGCGCTCGGTGGTGGTGGAGCGCGCTCGCGCGCAAGCGCAGATTCGCCTGGCCGAGGAAATGGAGCACAGGTGGAATCGCTCGGTAATCATCGGCCTGCTGGTATTCGCGTGGATTTTGACGCTGCTGAGCTGGCCGCTGGTGCGCCTGTTCACCGGCGGAGTGCTGGGAATGTTAGATCCGCGATTCAATCACGCGTGGATTGTGTTTGGCGTGTTTACGACGTCGGTATGGGTGGCAGGCGGCGCGGCGGCGGTGCTGCTCTCCCTGCAACAGCGGCGCGAAAGGAGATTGGCATGAGTCGATTCAGAGAGGAATTGAAAGTGATTCCGGGCACGGCGCGATTTATCGCGGCACTGAGCTACATCGTGGCCGCGGTGGCCTGCGCCGCGTTCGTGATGTTTTCACACGATCAGGGTCTCGCCAACACGCCGGCGGTGGGAAAAGGATTCATGATCGTCGCTATCGGTATCGTGCCCGCGCTCTACGTGCTGCTGATCGGCTACGTTTATGCGGACGCCAAGCGCCGGGGCATGCGTTACGTGATGTGGGCTCTGCTGGCGATTTTCATTCCGGACGCGATCGGGATCATCCTCTATTTCATCTTGCGCGATCCGCTGATGAAGCCTTGCCCGGGCTGCTCGCAGGTGCTGAAATCCGGATTCACGTTCTGCCCGTACTGCGGGACGTCACTGCTGCCCACTTGTCCTGGCTGCGGCCGCGGCGTGGAACGAGCCTGGGCGAATTGCCCGAGCTGCGGAACAAAGTTGCCGACGCCGACGCCGACGCCGCGCGCGACGTAGAGGCCCGAACCCGCTTTTGTAGCGGCAGTCTTCAGACTGCCATGATCCGTGGTGCAAGACCGATGGCGCACTGAAGTGCGCTGCTACAAAATCCTTTACGTTTTTCCTTCCCGCGATATCCCGGTAGAATGCCAGCGCACTCCAGGAGGCTGGCAATGCCTTACGTACAGGTGACGTGGGTGGCGGGGCGCACTCCCGAGCAGAAACGCAAATTAGCCGAGCGCATCACGACGGCGCTGATCGAAGACGGCCGCGCCAAACGCGAAAATATTCAGGTGACGTTCGTGGATTTGCCGCCGACGGACTACGCCGAGGCGGGCGTGACGGTCGCGGACCAAAAGCGCACGCCCTAGTGCCAGTTGACGCGCGTTGCAGCGCGTCGGCGTGCGCCGATAAAGATTTGGTGCGCGTCCCCCCCAATTCGTCCCGCCCTGCCTCGGTTGCGCGCGATCCCTCGATGCTTACGCCGAAGGATGCATCTCGCGGCGCACTAGCACCGCGTCAATGAAGTAGCCAATGCCGACGCAAACGGGAATCACGCCGAACACCGCGGCTTGCATGGCGTCTGATTCGTAGCGCGCCAGCAGCATGAAAGTGATCATGTATCCCAGCCCTCCGGCGGTCAGCAGAATGGCTGCTTTGCGTGAACGCGCGTGCGGAGGCAGCTCATCGGCCATTGGCACGGCGACTCCCTTGGCGATGGCGGCCAGACGCTCTTCGGTGCGCAATTTCCGCACGCGGTACCACGCATATATCGCGGCCAGCGGAACTGAGAACGCCAGTACGACTGCGGCAAAACCAATTGGCTCCATGTTAATTCTCCTGTCTTGAATTCAATCGTTCGAATACCGCGCGGCCCAAATCGTTTTCAGCTTCGGCTAAAGATACGCATGGGGTCGCGAAGATGTTCCGCAGGGATGTTCCGGAGGAATGATAGGGAGGAACCTGCCGTCAGGAATCGGTGACTCGCTTATGGTGTGGATTGCACTTCCATGGATTGATCCACCGAAAGATTTTTGCAGCCCGGGTAGGTGGCAGTGGGGCAATGCGCGACGACGCGGAAGGTTTGGTCCGCTGTCTCCACGGAGTAAGTGTAGCCGTTGCGGCTGGATCGCTTCATCGTGAGTTCGCCGCTGGAAACGAGATCGTCCAGCGAAGCGTAGGAGCCATGCTCCGCAAGGTAGGCGCGCTCGGCTTGCGCGATGCCAATCAAATCGTTCTTCACGCCGGCGACGTCAATCGTCTGCGCGGGCGTGCCGGTTCCCTCCGATTCCATCTTCGAGAAATAATATTTATACGCGATGCCCGCGATGAGCGCGACCACCAGAAGACCGGCCAGACTTTTCAAGCTTCACCTCGATTTTGCACTCCAAAATTCAGCTTACATGGGCAAATAGCCCCTCGCAACCGCGTGTAATCCTTTTGCTACTCCGTACGTCTAATGGGTTTGCGAGAAGCAGTGCGTGAAGCAGTGCCTGAAGAAGAACGAGCGGAAGCCTCCGGACACCCCGGGTTTTTGGACCGCCTGAATGACAGCAAGCGCGAAACGGTTTGACGCGAAGCCGCTGGATCAAAGCGAAACTGCGCGCCGCGGGTTTGACTCTCGTGCGCAGCGTCGTTGATACTAGGCCTCGCTGCCAACCGGCCTGGCTTCGCGCGATAAATTCCCACGACGGGAGCAATTGAGAATGACGAAAAGGCATGGGTTCGGTGTGAGCATGCGGACGCTCGCGGTCTGCGCGGCGCTCTGCGGCACGCTTTTTAGCACGCCGCTCGTCGCACAAGAAAATGCCGCGCAAGTTCGCCCGCCGAAGCTGAACTTTACGACGCACTCCTTGCCGAACGGCCTGCAAGTAATCCTGCTGGAAGACCACGAAGTGCCCATCATCAACCTGCAAGTCTGGTATCACGTGGGCGGGAAGGACGAGCGGCCCGGCCGCACCGGCTTCGCGCACTTGTTCGAGCACTTGATGTTCAAAGGCTCCGCGCACGTGCCCGCCGAAGAACATTCGCGGATCATCGAAGCCGTGGGCGGGTTCGACAACGCCGAAACCGGCGACGACACCACGAATTTCTACGAGACTTTCCCCAGCAATTATCTGGAGCGCGTGCTGTGGCTCGAGTCCGACCGCATGGGCAGCCTGAACGTCAGCGAGGAAAATTTTAAATCCGAGCGCGAAGTGGTGAAGGAAGAGCGCCGGGTGCGCATCGAGAACCAGCCCTACGGTTATCTGCAGGAAGATTTGCGCGCCGCCGCGTTCACCGTGCACGGCTACCATCACACGCCCATCGGCAGCATGGAAGATCTGGACAAGGCCACGATTCAGGACGTGCGCGATTTTTTCAATACTTTTTACAAACCGAATAACGCGACGCTGGTGATCGTGGGTGACTTCGATTCCACGCAGGCCCTGGCGTGGACCAATAAATACTTCGACGGCATTCCTGCTTCCGCGAAACCGATTCCGCGGCTGGATAATCCCGAGCCTCCGCAGACGGCCGAGCGCGTCGTCAAGAAGTCTTACTCCAATACGCCGCTACCCGCGGTGGTGATCGGCTACAAAATTCCGCAGCGTTACGCCCCGGATGCCTATCCGCTGGACCTGGCTTCCAATATTTTGGCGGGAGGCGAGAGCAGCCGTCTGTACCAGACCATGGTTTACAAGCAACAGATCGCGGTGCAGGCCGCTGGATTCGGCGCGTTCTCCGAAAATCCCAATCTTTTCTGGGCTTACGCCATCATGAATCAGGGTCACACGGCGGAAGAAGGCGAAAAATCCTTGGTCGCGGTGCTCGACGGATTGAAAGCCCAGCCGCCGGACGCGAAAGAACTTGAAAAAGCGAAGAATCAGGAAATCGCTGGATTCGTGCTGGGCCGCGATACGGATGAAGAAAAAGCCGTGGCGCTGGCATCCGCTGCCGTAATCGGAAAAGATCCAGGCCTCGCGAACACGGAGCTGGATCATTACCTTACCGCAACTCCTGCGGACATCCAGCGCGTGGCGAGAGATTATTTTCAATCGACGCGCTCCACCGTGCTGATCGTGACGCCGGCGGCGCCCGCGCAACAGTGATGCCGCGGGCCATGCGCAAAACATTTTCAGGAGCAACAATGAAGCGGGCTACAACCCAGTCAATTTTTCTCATAGCGGCGGCGATGTTCGTCGCGGCAACGGCGGCATTCGCACCCGCTGCGATTGCGCAGCAGTCGGCGCCGCCGGTATCGCGCAGCGAGTCCACTCCGTCCTCGTCGCAGGAACCGCAGAAAGCGTCCGGGATTGTGCCGCCGGGCGTGAAACTCGTTCCCGAAATGCCCGCCCCGGGCGCGCCGCGCGCTTTCGAATTTCCCAAAGCGGCCAGCAAGACTTTGCCCAACGGCTTGCGCGTTTTTGTCGTCAGCGATCACCGCGTTCCGGCCGTGGCCGCGCGGCTGGTGATTCTTTCCGCCGGCAGCATTCAGGACCCCGCGGGAATGCCGGGCGTGGCGGGAATGACCGCCAGTCTGCTGACGCAAGGGACCGCCAAGCGATCCGCCAAAGAGATTGCCGAAACGATTGATTTTGTGGGCGGCACGCTGGAGGCCAAGGCAGGCCGGGACGCCACGACGGTGACGCTCGACGTGGTCAAGAAAGATTTGGGCGTGGGAATGGACTTGCTGTCCGACGTGGTGCTGCATCCCTCGTTTCGCGCCGAGGAACTCGACCGGCAGCGCCAGCAGCTTCTTTCCGATTTGGAAGTGCAGTACTCCGACCCGAATTATCTGGCCACGATGGCGTTCGCGCGCACGCTGTACGGCGCTTCGCCCTACGGATTGCCGGAACAGGGCACGCCGGCAACGGTGAAAAAATTGCAGCGCGAAGATTTCGTGAAATTTCACGACGCGAACTACGCCCCGAATCAATCGCTGATTGGTTTCGCGGGAGACATCACGCCGGAAGACGCCTTCGCCATCGCCGAAAAATATTTTGGCGGATGGTCGAAAATTGACGTCGCCTCCACCGCGCCGCAAATTCCTCCCGCCGCCACGAGCAGCCACGTCTGGCTGATTGACAAGCCGGACGCGGTGCAAACGCAGATTCGCATCGGCCGGATTGCAATTCGCCGCGCGGACCCGGAATTTCTGCCGCTGGATGTGACCAATCATATTTTTGGCGGCAGCTATAACAGCCGCCTGAATACGGAAGTGCGCATCAAGAAGGGGCTCACCTACGGCGCGTCGTCTGCCTTCACCGCGCATCGCTACACCGGTTCGCTGGCGGTGGAGACCTACACACGCACCGAAGCGACCATGGACGCCACGAAGCTGCTGATGGATCTGCTGACGGGAATGTCCCAGGGCAAAATCTCGCAGAAGGAATTGGATTTCGCGCGCGATTATCTGGCAGGCGTGTACCCCATCGAATCGGAAACCGCCGAGCAGGTGGCCGACCGCGTCCTCACCGTCGCCGCGTTCGATCTGCCCGCGGATTACAATCAGACCTATCCGGTACAAATTCGCGCCACTTCACTGGAACAAGTGCAAGCCGCGGCGCGAAAATATTTCACGACCGGAGATCTGGATATCGTGCTGGTCGGCAACGTCAGCGCGTTTCGCGACGCGTTGAAAAAGCAATTTGCGGGCGCGGAAATCACCGAGGTTCCTTTCGATCAGGTGGACGTGCTGTCGCCGGTGCTGCGCGCGTCCCCGCAGGCTACCGCGACGCCTGGGGCAAATTCCACCGCAACCCCGACGGCCGCGGCTGCTGCTACTCCTGCGCCCACGCCGGAATCTCTTGAGCAGGGCAAGCAAATCTTGCTGGCCGCCGCGCAAGCCGCCGGTGGCGCGGCGCTGCAGTCCGTCGCGACCTTGGGTTTCAGCGAGAACGGGACTCTGCACAATCCGCGCGGCGACCGGCAGCTCGGCGTCACTTGGGAAGTTGTTTACCCGGACCGCTCGTTCGGCGAAGTAAATCTGGGTGGCGCCACGATTCAGCAAGTTTGCGACGGAAAGTCGTCCTGGCTGAAATTTCCAGACGGGATCCACGACACGACGAACATGATCGGCGAATTCAAGCGCGGCATCACTCTCTTTGGCGGCGGCTGGGGGCTCTATCAGCAGGTGCTCGCCGGAAAAATCAGCGGGCAAGCGACCGGAGAAGAGGAAATCGCCGGAAAGAAAACGCTGGGCGTCGCGATTGACGGTCCGTTTGGAGCCGTGAAGCTGTATTTCGATTCCGCCACCCATTTGCTGGCAGCGGCGCGCTATCAATCCGTTTCCGACCGTGGCCCCAGCGACAACGAGCAGCATTGGAGCGACTACCGCACCGTCGAAGGCCGCCAGTTCGCATACGCCACCGACACCTACCGCGACGGCACAAAATTATTCGAATCCACAGTGCAGACGGTGCAGGTAAATCCTAAATTGGACGAAGCGCTATTTGTGAAGCCCGCGGCACCGGCACCCGCCGCGGCGCCGCCGGCTCCTGCGCCGGCTCCAGCTCCCGCGCCGAAATGATCCAGCGCCAGTCACTTCACAGTCAAAATCACCTTGCCGATGTTCTTCCGCGCGTGAATGTATTTGTGCGCGGACGCCGCATCGGCCAGCGGAAACGTCTTGCCGATCACCGGCTTCACCTTGCCGGTGGTGTACATCTTGAAAATTTCATCCAGCTCTCCGCGCAAGAGGCCTCCGCGCGCAGGCATACGTCCCAGATTCACGCCGATGATCGAAATGTTCCGCTGCATCAGCTTCAGCGGATGAAATCGCGGCGTCTGCAAGAGCGCACCCAGGGCGCGAACCGCGCTTTTCTTTCCGTCCGCGCCGGCTGCGGTGGAGAAGCCGTACACCACCAGACGTCCCGTGGGCCCCAGGCACTTGTAACTATTGGCGAACGATTTTCCGCCGATCGCGTCCATCACCATCTCAATCCCGTCGGGCGCGAATTTTTGCACCACGTCCACGAAGTTGGTTTTCTCGTAATCAATCGCGTGGTCCACGCCGATCTTGCGCAGGTATTCCTGTTTCGTGGGCCCGGCCGTCCCGTAAATTTCCAGGCCGCGCGCGCGCGCCAATTGCACCGCGGCAATTCCCACGCCGCCGGCCGCGCCGTGAATCAGGATCCGGTCGCCGGGCTGCAGATTTCCCATGGCGAACATCGAGTGATACGCGGTGAGGTAGTTCACGGGAATCGCCGCGGCGTCGTCGAAGGGCATGCCCGACGGCAGGCGATACACGCGTCCGGCCGGCACCGCCACCCATTCCGCGTATGCGTTGAACATGGTAAGCCCCGCTACGGCATCGCCCACGTGCAAAGGCTCGCCGTCGCTGGCCTTGCCTCCTTCGGCGACTTTTTCGACTACTCCAGCGACTTCGAGTCCCGGCACGAACGGCGGCTTCGGCGTGCCCGGGTAAACTCCCATGCGTTGCAGCAGGTCGGCAAAGTTGACGCCTACGGCTTTCACCCGGATCACCACTTCCCCGGGCTTCGGTTGCGGGTCCGGGACTTCGCGCGACTCAAAAACTTCCGGAGGGCCGTACCTCTTTACCACCATGGCACGCATCTAAGTCTCCTTCTGCCGAATGCAGTTCATTCGCCGATGAACCTATCTCCCGCTCATTTTTCGATGCTGTACTGCTGTGCCGGGCTCCATCCAACCCCGGCTTTTCACTTTGGATTCAAAGGCATCCTATCTTAAACTGTTAGACTTTGCGCAACGATGAAAACCACACATAGACCACGAGTCCTCGTTACAGGTATCACGATCTTAGCCGCAGCCTTCGTCACCTTGGCTGCCGCCCGGCCCGCGCAGGCTCCCTTGCCTGCGGTGCTCACGGCCATGCAGGACGAGCTTGACCGCTCGATGGCCGCCATGTCCAAGGGCGATCCGCCGGACTATTTCATCAGCTACACCGTCGCGGACCGCGAATATTCCGAAGTGTCCGGCTCCAATGGCGCATTGCTGAACAGCGGAGCCACACGCGCGCGCTGGCTGGAAGTGCAGACGCGCGTGGGCAGCTATCAGCTGGACGACACGCACAAACTGGCCGACCGCCAGCCCAGCTGGACCAGCCCGGGGATGACCGTCACCGTGGATGATGACATCGCGGTGCTGCGCCGCGAAATCTGGCGCGAAACCGATCGCCAATACCGCGCCGCTACCCAGGCGCTCATCAAGGTAAAGACCAGCCAGCAAGTGCAGGTGCAGACGGCCGAAGGCACCGCGCCGGATTTTTCGCGCGAAGAGCCGCACACCTCCATCGGCACACGCGTGGAAATCAAGGTGGACCGCAAGCCTTGGGAAGAGCGCGTGCGCAAATACACGGCGGCGTTCAGCAAGTCGCCGGAAGTTTTGAATTCCATCGCCACGTTCACCGCGCTGGGCATGAATCAGTATCAGGTGAACACCGAGGGCACCAAGCTGGCTTTCGGCCAGGTCCATTACCGCCTCGAGCTGTACGTGCAAAGCAAAGCTCCGGACGGCATGGACATCAACCGCTACGCCAATTTCGATTGGCTGGAGCCCAAAGACGCGCCGTCCGATAAAGTTGTCTTCGATCGCATTCAAGTAATGACTCACGAAACCGAAGCACTCGATAAAGCACCGCTGGTGGATCCTTATGCCGGCCCGGCGCTGCTTACTGGACGCGCCGCCGCCGTATTTTTTCACGAAGTTTTCGGCCACCGCGCCGAAGGCTTCCGCCAGAAGGACATCAACGAAGGCCAAACATTCACCAGCAAAGTCGGCGAACAGATTTTGCCCGCTTTCATTTCGATCAAGGACGATCCCACGGAAGCCTCGTTCGGCGGCCAAATGCTGCTGGGAAATTATGCGTTCGATGACGAAGGCGTTCCCGCGGAAAACGTCCAGCTGGTGGAAAACGGCGTGCTGAAGACGTTTCTGATGTCGCGTTCGCCGCTGGTCACCATTCCGCACTCGAATGGACACGGCCGCCGCCAGTTGGGTTTCGTTCCCGTCGCGCGCCAGGGAAACCTGATCGTTTCCAGCTCGCGCACCGTCACCAACGATCAGCTACGCCAGCAGCTCATCGCTCTGGTGAAGCAGCAGAACAAACCGTTCGGCCTGCTGATTGACGACATCGCCGGAGGCTTCACCTTCACCGGCAGGCAGCAGCCCCAGGCGTTCCAGGTTCTGCCGCTGGTCGTTTACAAAGTGTTCCCCGATGGCCGTCCCGATCAACTCGTGCGCGGCGTGGACATCGTCGGCACGCCGCTGGTCTCGCTTACGAAAATCGTGGCCACAGGCGACACGCCGGATATTTTCAATGGTTACTGCGGCGCGGAATCCGGCTCGGTGCCGGTGTCCGCCGTCGCGCCCGCCATCCTGATTTCTGAAATGGAAGTGCAGAAGAAGGAAACTTCCACGGACAAACCGCCGATCCTGCCGCCGCCGGCGCATGATCCGCTCGCAAAGGGGCAAGCCCAGTGAGAATCTTCGCAACGATTGGTTTGCTCGCGGCGTGCGCGCTTCCGCTTTCCGCCGGCACTACCACCACGCACCCGAAAAATATTGTGCCGGCCGCGCCTGCTGCGTTGCCTCAGGCAGCCGTTCCGGAATCGGAAAGCGACAAAACCCTTCACGCCATGCACGATGAAATGGAGCGCTCGCGCACGCGCTTGCAGCTCCCCGGCGTGGAGAAACCGTTCTACCTGGAATACCGCCTGATGGATCTGGACGTGCGCGCCGTCACCTCCTCCTTCGGCGCGTTGATTTCCACCTCCACCACGCGCAATCGCTTCATGAGCGTTGACGTGCGCGTCGGCGATTATCATCTGGACAGCTCGAACTTCATAAGCGAAGACGGCTTCCAGGGCTTCCTCGGTTCCACCGGCGAAGTCGGCATTGACCGCGATTACAATTCGCTGCGCCAGGATTTGTGGCTGGCCACGGACCAGGCCTACAAGCAGGCCGTCACCCAGATGTCCTTGAAACAATCCTTCCTGCGCAGCCTCACCAAGCCGCCGGAGATTGACGATTTTTCGCAGGCGCCGCCGCTGGTGAAAATTGATCCGCACGCCGAACCCGATTGGACAAGCCGCAATTGGGAAGATGAATCGCGCGCCGCTTCCGCCGTGCTGACGAATTTCCCACACCTCAGCGGCACGCGCGTGAATTACTACATGATTTACGTCACCTACTATCTGATGAATAGCGAAGGCACCACCATTCGCAGCGCGCGCAGCCTGGCCGCCATCGAAGCCGCCATGGATACCACCGCGGACGACGGCATGGCCCTCCACGATTACTACGCCGTGTACGTCGCCAAGCCCGCCGACTTGCCCAATCCCGGTGCGGTGGGCAATTCGCTTACGCAGACCGCCACTGAATTGATGACCATGCGCCAAAGTCCGTTGATGCAGGACTTCACTGGCCCGGTGCTTTTTGAACCTCCCGCTGCCGGCGCGTTGCTGGCGCAGGCTCTGGCGCCTTCACTCTCCGGAGCGCGTCCGCCCCTATCCACCATGCGCACTTTCGATGAGATCATGGAGAGCATGGGTGGGCGCAGCGAATGGTCCGGGCGCGTGGGTACGCGCGTGCTTCCCGCGAACGTCTCGCTGGTGGATGATCCCACGCTGAAGGAATTCAACGGTCAGCTGCTGCTGGGAGATTACGAGATTGATGACGAAGGCGTGAAAGCCCAGCGCGTGCAAGTGGTCGAAAATGGCTCGCTGAAAAATTTGCTGATGTCCCGGCGGCCCGGCCCCGATTTTTCGGCTTCCAACGGCCACGGACGCTCTGCGATGCTTTCGGACCCGCGTCCGCTGGCCAGCAATCTGTTCCTGCAGGCCAATAACGGTCTGGACTCCGCCGCGCTGAAAAAGAAATTTCTCGATGCCTGCCGCGACGATGGCCACGAATGGTGCCTGGAGGTGAAGCGCATGGATAATCCCGCGCTTTCTTCCATTCGCCAGGAGGATTTCAGCGACTTTCTCGGAGGAATTGCCGGAGGCGTCGCCAGTGGCACACGCATTCCGCTGGTCGTCTATCGCGTGTACGTTTCAGACGGCCGCGAGGAAATGGTCCGCGGCGGCCACATCGAAGGTCTGCAGCTGCGCTCCATCCGCAATATTCTGGGCATCGGCAGCGATGAAACCGTGTTCCAGTACATGCAGAATACTTCCGGAGGATTCGCCGGCACCGCGCTCGGTGAGTTCGGCTCCGCGCAAGGCGGCATTCCCAGCACGGTAGTCACTCCGACGCTGCTGCTCGACGAAATCGAATTCCGCGGCTTCCACGGCGAACCCCGCCGCTTGCCCTTAGTTCCAGCCCCGCCTCTGAAGTAGAAGGTGGCACAGGCAATCCTGCCTGTGCACCAGTCTTACCGTGCACCGAACATGCGCTGACCCTTCCCGCCGAGCTCCATCGGCGCGAAAAGTGCTATCATTCCGCGCATCCCACCACGGAGGTTGGCGCTGATCCCTTCCCCGGTTTAGTTGACCAGCCTTCCATCTGAAGGAGAAAATTCATGTCCCACCACCTGGATTCACCGATCGCTCGTCAAGACATCCGCCTGGACATCACGGACCTCTACGTTTTTCGCGGCGAAACCGGCACCGTGTTCGCGATTAATGTCTGCCACTCAATTTTCGGACCCATCCCCGCGCCCGGCTACCATCCGGAAGGAATGTACGAATTTAAAATCGATTTGAATGGCGATGCCATCGAAGACACGACGTACCGCTTCACGTTCAGCGAACGCGATCAGCAAGGGAAGCAGACCTACACGGTAAGGCGCCTTACCGGCGCTGACGCTCTGAATCCGCATGCTGCGGGGACGGTGGTCGCGCAGGGCACAACCGGAGAAATCGTCAACACGCCCGCGGGCCTGCGCGTCTGGGCCGGCAAGGCTGGCGACCCGTTTTGGATCGAGCCCGATGTGTTACACGCCGTGGGCCACGCATTTCAGGAAGGCACGGCCATCAACCTCGCCGGATGGGATGCCAGTCGCGCAAAGAATCTGTTCGCCGGCCACACCGTGCATTCCATGGTGCTGGAAATCCCCGATGAGCAGTTGCTGACCGATGCCGGAGACCGCCATCGCATCGGCGTCTGGGCCGTGTCCTCGCTGGCCACCGACGCAGGGGGTTGGCGCTGCATCAATCGCGTGGGCCTGCCGATGATCCATCCGCTGTTCACCCAGTTCAACGAAGATCTCGGCAATCGTCTTAACGCCGGGACGCCCAGCGAGGACCTCGCGACGCATGGAAAGACCGTCGCGCAAGCAATTGCCGGCGTCGTCGCCGCGCTGGGGACAGCCGAAGACCCTCGCGCCTACGGCGAAAAAGTCGCGCGCCGGTTCTGCCCCAACCTCCTCCCATATTCGGTTGGCACACCCGCCGTGTTCGGTTTCCTGGAGTGGAATGGCCGCTCGCTTACAGACAACGCGCCGAACGTAATGTTCTCGATAGCGGCGAACGCTCCTGTGAGCCTGGGAATCGGCAAGGAATCGGTCACGTCTAAACCAACTAAGACGTTTCCGTACGTTCCAGCTGCCGTCGAAAAGCAAAAGGCTGGGGCGTAAGTTCGTTTCACTTCGGTGTATCGCGAATTCGTAAACAATCGTCCGTGTGAGCGCAGCCGAAGGCAGACGCACGGCCACACGAATCCGCCAGCAGCAAACCGATCGGTGTGAAGTTCACACGGAACCAACGAGGATCAGAGCGGGGAAGAAAATGGAAGGCGCCGCTGTAAAAAACAGCGCCTTCCAGGGCTGGGTTTACTTGATCTGAGTTACTTGATGATGTTGACGGTCATGGATGCGGATTTGGTCGGAGTGCCGGCGCCGGCCGAAGCGTTGACGGTGACAGTGTAAGAACCGGCCGTCGCGCTGCCGGAGCTTGACCCGCCGCTTGAGCAGCCGCCGACGCACAGTCCCACGAAGATCAAACCGAGCACCGCCGCCGTGGTCTGAACTCGACGGCGTTTGCGCCAGCCGAACGGCAGCAACAGTCCGGCCAAACCAAACGTCGAGGTTGCCGCCCACAAACGGCTCTCGCCCAATTTGCTTGCGACCGCGCTGCCTGTTTTTATCGCCAGCATAATTGTGGCCGGATGCACACCGTCGGGAGTAACGCTCGCCGGGCTAAAGCTGCAGCTGACGTTTGCCGGCACGCTTCCACACGAGACCTGAACCGGCTGCGAGAAACCGCCCAGTGGAATGATGTTGAGCGTCGCTGTTCCAGTCTGCCCGTCCTGAATGGTCAAGCTTGCGGGAGCCTGGAAGATGTAATCGGTAATCATCTCTGTGATGGGAGCGGATACGGAGGACGTGAGAACGGTGTCACCCGGATAGCTGGCCGTCAGGTTATGCGGACCGCCGGAGAGCGTCTTAATCACCAATGTGGCTGTGCTGGTGGAATCAAGCGTGGCGGTGCCGATGGGTGTAGCGCCGTCGAGAAACGTGATCGTCCCCGTCGCAGGATGTTGCCTGACGTCCGAGTTGTCCACATAGGCCGTCAACGTGACCGCCGCGCCCACAGGAGCTGTGGGCAGATCGGCGCTGAGGGTGACGTTCGATGGAGCGTTCGCGGCGATATCCACGTACGGCGTGGCCGTAAACCCTTTCACATTGGCGTCGCCTGCGTAGGTGAGCCGCAGCAGGTGGTGGCCCGCAGTTGCGAACGTTGTTTGGACGAAAACACAATCACATCCGGTCGCGCTTCCGTCGAGTGGCCCTGAACCCAGCAGCACAGGAGTTGGGCCGGTAATATCCGTGATCGTTACCGTGCCTCCAAATGGCGCAAACCAATTGCTCGCGAAACCAATTTGTGCGGCGAGTTGCAGCGGAGTGTTGGCCACCGCAGTTCCCACCGGGAAGAAATCCTGCAGCACTCCAATTGCCTGCGACACGGTGAAGACGTACGGCGTGGACTGGCTGGCAGCAAAGCTGCTGTCGCCCGGATAGCTGGCTACCAATTGATGTGTGCCGGCCGCCGGACCTGGCGGAAGGATCGGGAAGCTGCTGGATTCGCTGGTGGGATTCACTCCCGGCGCCAGCACCCCGGATTTTTCGCCGTAATTCAAAATCATGGGCCCGAGAGTAAGGAGACCAGTCCCGCCGTCGTAATGCCCCGTCTGTATTGGCTGGCCGTCGGCCTGTAGAGTTACCTGGCCGGTGGGATAACCGAAACCAGAATTGCCGCCCACCACGATGCCCAGATAGAGCGGCTCGCCGTAGCTCACCGACACCGAGTTGGGAATCCACGACCCACCGCCCACAGAGCCAACATACGTCTGGCTGGGCTCCGGGGTGACCGTCACCGACACCGGATTCGATGTGCTGGAGTAGTAGGTGCCATCTCCGCTGTAGCGCGCCGTGATGCCGGAGGTGCCGCCGGGAATCGAGGAAGTTTTCAGGGTAGCTGTGCCGCTCGATGCGCCAGCCGTGAGAGCGCCGTCTCCAGACGCGGTGGAAGTGCTGTCGGACGCGATGGACTGGAGCACCACCTCTCCGGTAGGAGCTTTGCACGTGCCGGTACAAGTTACCTTAGCCTGAAATTGAATCGGTGTTCCGTGAACCACCGGCATGGTCTGCCCGCCGGCAAGCGTCAGAGTCGTTCCTGAACCCTTAGTGCTCGCAGCCGTGTGCCAGTTGTTCACCAGCGCGTTCGCGTCGAGCGATCCAAGGCCTGTCGCCAGGTCGTAGCCGGTTACAGCGTCGTATCCCACGGTATATTGTCCGTTCGTGTCCGGAACTTTGTTGTCGCCCTTCGTGATGTCGTGATACACGCCGGGAGTGGAAGCCAGCTTGTAGAACACATAGTTGGCCACGCCTTGCGGCTGCCCGCCCATCTTCTGGTTTACCAGCGCCATGATTCCCGCAGCGGCTGGACTGGAGAGCGAAGTACCGCCTGCGGTCCAGAAATAATCGCCGCCGCCGGTGCAGCTGCCTTGGAGGCAGAACAGGTAGCCGTCGTGCAGCGCCGCGGTCAAAGAAATGTCCGGCACGTCGCGCATGCCATCGTTCGGAACGCCCGCCGCCGTCTGCCAGTCCGGCTTCGCATACAACGTGCTCACTCCGCCGCCGCCCGACCACAGTGAGACGTTGTTGGGATCGTTGCTGCTTTCGTTCCACACCGTTTCTGGAATGTAACCGAGCACGGAAAGTCCCGTGGTCGGATCGGTGGTGGTGCTCCAGTACGCGTCGGGATTCGCGAGGTCATCAAACTGGGTGCCGCCTACCGCCATGTTGTAAGGGGTGGAGGCGATTCCATTAACCGCGAATCCGCCGGAAGCAAACTCACCGCCGCCGGGTGCGTCGCAACCCGCGCCGCCATTGTCACCGGAGGAAACAAATGCCGTGATGCCCTCTGCCGCAGCCTGCTGCCACAGTGCGTTGTAGAACGCCGTGCCCACCGGGCCCAAAGTGCTTTCGCAATTGCCGTAACTGGTGCTCATCACCGGAGCCACAGCGTGATCCACGATGTATGCCGCGGAAATATCCACGCCGTCCGCGAAATTGCTCTGGGAAACGACGAACTTGATGGTGGCCATCGGCGCCACGGCTCCCGACCAGGTCACGTCCAGCGTCGCCTCCGGCAAGTCGTAATACGTCTGGCCCGGATCGTCGCCATTGACGATCACTTGCGGGTCGTTCGGCGGCAGGCCCAGGTTCGAGCGGAAGTCGGTCACGTCCTGCACGGAAATATTGCTGCGGCCCACGATCGCGATGGTTTGCCCCGTGCCGTCGATCCCCGCATCGTAAAGCGCCTGCACGTCGTAAATTTTCGCGAAATCGGCGGGTGTCATGTAATGCGACCCGTCGTCGAACGTGAAATTTCCCTTGCTCTTTTTGAAGTGCACTTTCGTGCCCATCAGCGCGGAAGAAGATGTCTTCGGATCGCTGTGCAGGCGCACCACGCCCTTCACTACTGCCTGCAACGCCGTAGGAATCTGGATGTTTGTGGAATTGGAAATGAAGCTCCGCCCTTTATAGGAGTACGTGTGCATCTCCGTCGCGAATGCCTGCTCCACCTGCGAGGCATTGCCACTGAAGACGATGAACCGCCGGCTCTGCGACACTTCATGCACGGTGAATCCCTGGCTCTGCAGCCACTGTTGCACCTGCGCTGCGTCCGCATCCGCCACGCCAAACTGCTGGCCGAACTGCGCCGGCGTCAGCCATTTGTGAAACGAAGGCGACGAGGCATCGTGCAGCGCGCTGACCAAATTTTTCGCGGCCAGCTCCTGATCGCTCGTCGGCGCCAGCATCAATAGCATTCGTCCCAGATTCTGGCTCCCGGAGACGCGCCCCGTATCCACGCTCTTCGCAACCACGGACGGAACTGATTCGGCCACCGTCACGCGCTGATTATTCTGGATCGCGCTCGTAATTCGCGCCTGACCCATTGCCGCAGGTACCCACGCCGCACTCAGCAACAAACTCGCAATCCCCGCCACACGCAAAATCCGGTTCTGGTTACACACTGGGCGAATCCTCCTGAAGAAGTCGAACAACTTGAGCTATTTGAATCGCCAAACTGAGCGTCCGGAACAACCCTGAAGACAGAAGCCCATCCCAGACCGGTTTCGCTAATTACAGGCTTCTGTTGAGTGGTTAAACGGCGGGACAACCTACCCCTAAAATTCGCTTAACGCAAGGCCGTCGCAAGAATAATCCACGAATTATTCTCGCGCATCGCTCCACTGCACAGGCCACCTCCTGCGAGCCGTCGCGACGGCGCCGGCCCTGTGCGGATTGCTGGTTGTCCGCACTGGGTCGGGATTCCACTGCTGAAAGGCGCAAAGGTGGCGTCGCAACGAATCGCCGAGGCGAAAATATCTCACGAAGCGGAAAATTCCGTCGTTGCTCTAGCGCAATCTCCAGCTTGTCGAGGACTATTTACAGAAGATAAGCGTAGACGGCAGGAAGGAAAGGCACCGCCGGCCAGAGCGGCGCCGCCAGGTAACCGCAGCAATAGCGCTGACGGCCGATGAGCCCGACGACTGCCGCTCCACTAGCGCTTTTCACCTCAGCGCGCCCTTTCCTAAAGCGTTCGTCGCGCGCGGGCGCCATACCCAAGCACTGCTCCGTTAGTTCTGGAAGAAAATTGGGCTGGCCTTGTCGATTTTCCTTGTGATCGAGAGCGGCTTCGTCGCTTCCAGCTTCTTGCCCTTCGTGAGCTTCTTACTCGCCTTTTTTTTCGCCGCCATGGTTTTTCCCCTTGATAGGATTGCCGCCACCGGCGGTCTCGACGTTATAAGCAAAACCGCTGCCACATGTCCAGTCCAACCACGCCGCCGCTCATCCCGCGTGAAATGTGCAGGATGCCGCGTCTGCATGCTCTCGACGCGTCCGCACCACCCGCAAAATTATGCTGAATAATTCAACGTCACGTGAAAAATTCAACCCACTCCACGCATACGAACCAAGAGCTCTTGATTTGCTGCGTAGCCGGACCTCTCCGAACCAAGCCGGATCGCCGGGTTCCTACGTGCATCCGTCACAAAATCGTGCCTAGGGGTATAATCGCGCGCACCAATGCCACTCACGCCCGGCACCAAACTCGGTCCCTACCAAATCGAATCGCTGCTCGGCGCAGGTGGCATGGGCGAAGTCTATCGCGCCCGCGATACGCGCCTGGACCGCACCGTCGCCGTCAAAATCCTCACGCAAGGCGTAGCCGACACGCCGGAAGTTCGCCAGCGCTTCGAGCGCGAAGCCCGCGCCGTTTCCAGCCTGAGCCATCCGCACATCTGCGTGCTATACGACGTCGGCAATCAGGACGGCATCGAGTACCTGGTGATGGAGTATCTCGAGGGCGAAACGCTGGCCGCGCGAATTGCCAAGGGTCCGCTCACAGCGACTGAATTGTTGCGTTACGCCTCGCAAATCGCCGACGCTCTCGATAAAGCCCACCGGCAGGGAATTGTTCATCGCGACCTGAAACCCGCCAACGTGATGCTCACCAAGACCGGAGCCAAGCTGCTCGATTTCGGCCTGGCGAAGGACGAGGAGATCCTCCAGGGAGACCCCGGCTCTTCGCCCACCATGAGCCGCCCGCTCACCATGCAGGGCTCGATCGTCGGCACCATGCAATACATGTCGCCGGAACAACTGGAAGGCAAACCAGCCGACGCGCGCAGCGACATTTTTTCCTTCGGCGCGATGCTCTATGAAATGGCCACGGGCCACAAAGCTTTCGAAGCCAAGAGCCACGCCAGCTTGATCGCCGCAATCCTGAAAGAAGAGCCTCGGCCCATGCGCGAATTGCAGCCGCTGACGCCGCCCGCGCTCGAGCATATCGTGAAAGCATGCCTTGCGAAGGATCCCGACGAACGCCCGCAAAGCGCTCACGACCTGAAGCTGCAACTCGAATGGATTCGTGAATCCAGCGGAATTTCCCAGTCGCAGATGGCGCAAACCGGTCCAACCACCGCGGCATCCCCATCCCGGCGCAAGACCGCGAGCATCATCCTGGCTACTGCAGCGTGCGCGCTTCTCGTGGCTGGCGCGCTTGCCTACTTAGTCAGGCCGCAGCCTGCTCCTGCGGACCGCCTGGAATTCACCATTCCGCTGCAGGAAGAAATGAGCCATATGGCACTTTCGGCCGATGGCCGCATGCTCGCATTTGTCTCACCCGATGCAGCCACCGGCGCCAATATGGTGCGCGTGCAGCGTGTCGGTGCCCCGGCGATATCCGTCCTCCCGGGCACCGAAGGCGCCAGCTATCCCTTCTGGTCGCCCGATGATGCGTACGTGGGATTTTTTGCCGATGGCAAATTAAAGAAAATCGCAGTTTCCGGAGGAGCTCCGCAAATCCTGGCCACCGCCGCAACCGGCCGCGGTGGCGCCTGGGGACGCCGCGGCGTCATCGTCTTCTCGCCCCAGGCGGCCGGTTGGTTATGGAAAATCAATGCAGATGGCAGCAATCTCGCTTCACTCACCGATAAGATATTCGACGGCTCAAGAATTGTTTCGCACCGCTGGCCCGTCTTTTTGCCCGACGGCGAACATCTCCTGTTCAGCACTCTCACTTTCACCAACAACACCACGGACGACGATTTCAGAGGCATCTACCTCGGTTCGCTCGCGGGCACGGCGAAGAGAATAGCGCCAACGGCCTTTTCGAATCCGGGCTACGCAAACGGTTACTTGTTTTATCTGGATGACAAAAAGGCTCTGCGCGCGGCTCTGCTGGACCTTGCCAAGGAAAGTGTGTCGGGCGATTCCTACGTCGTTGCCGATCAGGTCGGCTTCCAACCGTCCGTCTTCTGGGGCGCGTTCTCCGTGGCGGAGAACGGCACCATCGTTTACAGCCCCACGGTGGGTGCCGCGCTCTCCGCCTTGACCTGGCTCGACCGCGCCGGGAAAGAACTGGGCCGCGTCGGCGATGCCGGAGTGATTGCCAATCCCTCCCTGTCGCCCGATGGTACGCGCCTGGCCATGGACGTCGCGGACGCCAAAGCCACCAACGTCAATATTTGGATCAGCGATCTCAAACAGGGCACCAATTCGCGCTTTACCTTCGATACCGCCGAAGACGTGGGCGGCGTCTGGTCGCGTGACGGTTCTTTGATCGCTTATCGCTCATTACAATCGAGCGATACAAATATCCTGGTGAAACAGGCGCAAGGATTGCAGCCCGCTAAGGCCATCGTCTCTGTCAAAGAGAGTGCACGAGCGACGGATGATCTGGATGCGAACTCCTGGTCGCTCGACGATAAGCAACTGCTCTGCACCTTGCAGCCCTCCGTGGGAGGCTCACAGCTGGTGCTGATTCCCACGGCAGGCGGCAAAATCACGCCGTTTCTTGCT
Source organism: uncultured Acidobacteriota bacterium (assembly GCA_963748395.1). Lineage (GTDB taxonomy): Bacteria > Acidobacteriota > Terriglobia > Acidiferrales > UBA7541 > Palsa-295. The sequence goes on from CAVVIP010000005.1 coordinate 902,692, forward strand.
ACCAAGTCCAGTGAGACCAACGGCCAGATTTCGCCCGATGGCAAGTGGGTCGCCTATTCCTCGAATGAATCGGGTGATTGGGAAATCTATGTCACCACTTTTCCCACCGCCGCAGGGAAGTGGCAAGTATCCCGCGGCGGCGGCACCGAACCTCGCTGGCGCGGCGATGGTAAGGAGATTTTCTATATCGGAACCGCCAACACATTTACAGCCGTCCCGGTCACGAGCGGGGGAACTTTCGCCACCGGCAACCCCACGCCGTTATTCCGCACCCAGTTCCGCGCCCAGGTCTCCTCCACCGACCTGTTCTCCTATGACGTAACCAAAGACGGCCAGCGCTTCGTAGTGAATCGCTACGCCAAGCCCGCCCAAGTCGCCCCGCTGCACATAATCCTCAACTCCACCGCCGCCCTGACGAAGTAACCGCGCGCTCACCGTGCCCCGCGTCCGCCTTCGCCTTGCGCCACAATCGGGAGAGTCAAATCACCGCGAGTAGGTGCCCCACCTTCGGTTTTTGAAGGATGGGAATTTAGGCAAAAATGTCCGACCGAATCTTGCCGCACGGAGCGAAGCCTCTCGCTTCAAGTTCTCCACGGCACGACTCATGTCGCAAAACTAATTGCTCTTCGCAGCCGCCGGATTTTCTATCACTATTTGCGCGGCGTCGTTTGATTTCATATTCCCGAAAAATGAGCGCAGTGCGTTATACGAATCTACGGGAAAGTGAATCTCACCCAACGTGAAGTTGCGTTTTACTTCCACCATGTCTTCCTGTTGAGTAGCCGCAATTTCGTAGGACATCGACGCTCCCGGATTGATCGATTTTCTGGGCGGCAGGCTCGCAATCTTGAATCCAGCCGGAGCGTGAATCTTGATATTGTCGAGCTGCTCAAACCGGTAACTGAAATAGATCGGGTTGACGCGACGCTCCGGAGCGAAAGCTTCCTCGAAGCTCGGCCGGAAAAGTGCAATCGGAAGTAGAATCCGGCGCCCGACGGGCGAGCCGAAACCAGGAACGGTCACATTCCCTTCGACGCGCAACGCTGCGGCCGTGTCATCCCAATTCTCTAGATTGGTGACTTCGAAAGTCGAACCCGCCGGCAGCACTCGCTGTATCTCATTCTGCAGAGCCTTCCGCCGCCCGGTCTCGTCATCCCTGTGTTGCGAGGTCCGTCGAAACGCCGCAGATTGGCCCTTGAACTCAAACTGAACTTTTCCGACCGCGCTTCCATCCTCCTTCAATTCCAGCTCCGCCCCGCGCACAACCGTTGCATTCGAACTTGTGTCCGGGGGCGTTTGCACAAACTCGGCCCCTTGCTTGGTTACGCGCACTCCCTTCGATTCGGTTTCATACCAGGGGAGCAGGCCGAACGGGTAGTACAGCGCTGACGGGTTCAGCCAGTATTCCTTTCCGCCGGCCCGCGCCCATACGATGTGGGCAGTGAGCACGCCGGCGTTCTGTCCTGCCGGGCTGAAGACGTCCTGGTTGCGCGGCACCAGGTACACCTCTTCCGCTTCAAATCCCGCGGTTCGGGCCAAGCCGATGAACAGCCAGTTGAGCTGACGCGCGCTCGCATAGTTGCGTTTTAGCACGTCCTCCACGTTGGCATCGGGTTTGATCTCTTCCGTTTTTTTCTCCGCGGCCGTTTTGGGCGGCTCGTAGCTCAAGTCGCGGATCTTTTGTACCCTTGCATATATTTTTTGCAGCTTGGTCTCCGGCGTGTCACCGGCAGCCACGATCTGCGAAAGATCCTGTTCGAGTGCGCTCTTCTTGCTGGAGAACTTGTCCAGCTCGCCGCTCCACTTCTTTCCCATGCGATTCCAGTACTGTTCCATCGTTTCGTTGAGGGGCTCTCCCCGATCGCGATAGAAAAAATCCACCCGAGCTTCCATGGCGCGCAGCGGCGGCATCAACGATTCTTCCGTCACGCCGGGAACATTGTGGACTTCCATCGAATAAGAACCGTCGCCCTGCCGCTGGGGAAGCGAACCCGCCGGCAAGCCCATGGTTCGAAAGTAAAGCGTGGGATCAAAACTGCTTCTGGGCAGGTACGGAGCGATGGAAAAGCTCGCATCACGGGTGAACAACCGGCCCGATATCACCCAATGCTGGCTGTACAAGAATCGAGGTTTGAATTCCTGCCGGTATTTGTATTCCACAATGGAGCCGGGCTCCACATTCGGCAAACTGAACGTTTTCGCCAGGTGACTGTTTTCGCCGGTCTTCTCCACGATCTTTTCGTAGACCTTTCCGTCGAAGTTAACGACGCTCCCGTCTGGGCGGATGGTTCGTGCTCGGATGTCCCTTATATCCGATTCTTCCTTGACGAACTGCAGTCCAGGGTTCGCCTCCTTTTTCACGCCTGCTTCAGTGAATATCTTGATGCGGATGTATTCCTCGTCGAACTCACCGTCAATGCTTGCGCGTCTGGCATCCACGTGGCTTCGACGGTAGAGAATCATGGCGTTCGCGCCCGGGCTCGCGGGATTGTCCTTTAGCGCCAGATCCGCGGGCGTTATCGGCAGCCAGTCATCGCCGGCAGGGACGGCTTTTGCGAACGCCAGCCACAACATCACCGCGATCAGGGAGAGGCCAAGGACCAACACGCGAGTTCGATTCATGGCTGCGCATCCTTCCTTTGCTGACGGTTTTTAGCTCGAATCTTCTGGCGCGGCAAATTTCGATGCGGGTTGGAGTTCCCAAGCAATGACGTGCTGGCAAAGCTACATGCCGTGCTGTTTCGTGTCAACGATTCTGGTGGTTTCGATTTCGAGCGCCGACACGCTACGATGCGCGTCCAAAGCGGCGCCACAGCGTATAATCCCCCGATGCCTTCCGACCCCCTCGAGCGCGCATCCCGCGAAAAGACTGTGGCGGCGCTGGCCTCCGTAGGCTCGGCTGTGCTGCTCGTCTTGCTGAAGATATTTATCGCGGTGCGCACCGGAAGCTTGGGCATTTTGTCCGAAACGCTGCATTCCATCCTCGATCTGGTGGCCGCGGTGATCACCTATCTTTCCGTGCGCGTCGCAGACAAGCCCGCCGACGCGGATCATCTCTACGGCCACGGCAAAGTGGAAAGCTTCTCGGCGTTCGTCGAAACCGGACTGTTGCTGCTCACCGCTGTGTACATCATCTGGGAAGCGTTTCAGCGCCTTATCTTCCATACCGCGCACATCCGCCCCAGCTTGCTGGCGATCCTAGTTCTCGCGTTGTGCATGGCTATCGATTTCGTCCGCTCACGAGCTTTGAATCGCGTGGCCGCAAAATATCCCAGCGAAGCTCTGGAAGCGGACGCGCTGCATTTTTCCACTGATGTGTGGAGCACCTTCGTCGTCATTCTGGGCATTACGGGAGCGTGGCTGGGCGCGCGCTACGACATTGCCTGGCTGGGTATGCTGGACGCCATCGCGGCCTTGGGCGTCGCAGGCGTGATTATCTGGATCGGCTCGCAGCTCGGCAAACGCACGGCTGACGCGCTGCTGGACGTCGCTCCGCGCGGCCTTCGCGAGCGCATCGAAAAAGCGGTGGATAAGACCGAAGGCGTGTTGCAGTCCGAACGCGTGCGCGTGCGCCGAGCCGGCCAGCGCTATTTCGTGGACGTGACCATCAGCGTGCCGCGCACCGCCAGCCTGGAGCAGGCCCACGCCGCCAGCAACGCCGTGGAAAAGCGCATCGCGCAGATTGTTCCCGCGGACGTGGTGGTGCACGTCGAACCGCGCGCCAAGACCGACGAAAATCTCTTCGAAACCATTCGTGCCATCGCCCAGCGCCGCGGCCTCGCCGTGCACGAGCTTTCCGCGCACCAGTTCGATCACCGGTTATTTATTGAGCTGCATCTGGAAGTGGACGAAGGCTCCAGCCTGCGCGAAGCGCACCGCCGCGCCTCCGAGCTGGAGGAGGACATACTGAAAGAAACCGATCCGCGCGCGTTGGTGAACATCCACATCGAGCCGCTGGGCGTGAAAATCGGCGGCGGCGAGGAAATGAAAGAACTTTCGCGCACCGTGCAGGAGTTTCTGAATTCACTGCAGTCGGAATACCACGAACTTACCGACTGCCACGAAGTGCACGTCCGCAGCGTGGATCACAAAATCCTGGTCTCCTGCCACTGCGCCATGGACGGCAGCCTGCCCATCACCGAAGTCCACGACATTACCGCCGCGCTAGAGGATCGCGTGAAAGAACGCTTCCCACAAATTTTCCGCCTCACCATTCATCCCGAGCCGGTGGAAGAAAGCTAGGCGCGAGTGCTGCGCGATGCGAAGACTTGCGCGGCAAGCGCGATGACTGCGGGAAAACACTCCAGCACATACCGCGGCTCCGGCGTTTCCACAAACTTCACGAAGAAGAGCGTGCGCACCACGCAGAACAAAATCAGCAGAGCCCAACCCGGACGCCGCCGCGCCAACCAAGCACCCGCAAGCGCCAGCGCGATATAGATAATGTTCACGAAGGTCAGTCCCAACGTAACCAGGAAATCCGGGCGATCATCCTGCCACTCTTCCCGCAGCGGCCACAAGTGTCCCGACGAAGGCAGCAACTCGACACGCGGCGTGAACCAAAGCGTCAAAGTGCGCAGCAGCGGGACTTTCACATACGTCCGCAGCGGATGCCGCTCCGTGCGCTCGCGCGCAATCTCGCGAAATTCCGAATCCAGCGGCGGATCGATCGTCAGCGCTTCGTTGTATTCATCGAGCAAGTCCGCCATGCGCTCCTTCTCGTCGTGCGAATCGAACGCATACGCGGGAATATCGTCAATCGCGATCTCCTCTTCGTTCACTTTCCACTGCGTCAGGTACACATCTCGGAATCGCCACAGCCACGTGTTCGTCCACGCCGTAAATCCCAGCGGCGTGTATTCACCCGGCAATTCGCTGTAGCGCGGCGCTAGAAACTGCACGTCGTGCAGCGTGTGCCAATTGCGCGCGGCCCACGGCACCAACGGCATCAGCAGCCCCAGTGCCATCAGCAGTCCCGCGCGAATCAGCTTCATCCAATCTTCGGGCCGCCACCATTTCGCCAGCAGCACTAGTCCTGCCGCAAACAGCAGCAGCGGAGTTTCCGGCCGCACCAGCGTGCCAAATCCCACTACGATTCCTGCGAGCAGCCACGGATTCGCCAGGAACGACGTAGAGCGCGCGATTTGCACGCCGCCAACATCCGTCTGCAGCAGCACCAGAATCGCGAGCGCCGTCAGAAATATCACCAGTGTTTCGGTGAGCACCACAGCTGTGTAGTTCGCGGTGAACGGGCACAACGCCGCCAGCCACAATCCGGCAATCGTCACGCGCCGCCGCGAACTTTCCGGCGCCAGCCGCGCCGCAATCAGCGCGATCACAAAACACGTCGCCAGATCCACCACCACCTGCGCCAGCATGGCCGCGCGCGGCGATTGCCCAGCCACCGCAAACACAGCCGCCAGAAACGCCGGATACCCCGGAACGCGCATATCCACAGGCGTAAGCTGCCCGTGCACCGCAAAACCGTACACGCCGTTCTTCAGCCAATTCCACGCCAACTCGATGTAAAATGGAGCGTCGCCCGTATCCGTGACCGGGAACTTCAGGACCAGATACACCCGCAGTGCCAGTCCAGCACACACTGCTGCGACGAAGTTTGCACGCATCTTATTGGTTGGGGTCATTGACACTGCCTCAAGGGCCAGCTAGCTTGGATTGTCTGAATGCCTGAACGCAAGCCAATTTTCTACGATCAGGAACGCCGCCGCTGGCGTCGCACGCGCCGCGTGCTGGAAATCACCGGCGGACTTTTCACGCTCATCCTGGTTGTGTTCGTGGTCAACGTGGTGCGCAAGCCTGAGCTGCCGGACATTCTATCCGCGGCCACGCACTGGAATATTCACGCAATTCCCGCAAAACTGAAGCCCAAAACCGTGCCGCGAGGCCGCAAGCGCAAAGTGGCCGCGCTGGGCAAGCTGCCGCAGAATTACGATCCTCTGCGCGCGGCATTTTATGTGGCCGATGATCCCACCAGCCTCGCTTCGCTGAAACTGCACTACCACGATATTGACTTGCTGATCCCCGAAGCGCTGCACGCCTCTTCGCCGGACGGCCGGCTGGATATCGAACAAGACCCCAAGCTTTTGTCGTGGATGCAGGCCGGCACGATCGAGCTGCCGATCATGTCCATGGTCAACAACTACGACGGAAAAACCTGGGTCACCAAAGAGCTGGCGGAAATGCTGGCGAACCCCGCGGCGCGGGAACGCTTGTCGAAATCTTTGGCGGATTTTGCCAGGGCGCAGCACCAGGCCGGAGTCGTGGTGGATTTCGAACTGGTGCCGCAGAGCAGCCAGGCGGATTTTTCGCATTTCATCCACGATCTAGCGGCCGCTATGCACGCCACGAACTTGAAATTGATGGTCGCGTTGCCTGCCGCGGATTGGAGCTACGACTACAAATATCTCGCCGCGCAAGCCGACGCCGTGATCCTGATGAATTACGACTTGCATTACCCGACATCGGACGCCGGGCCCATCGCGCCGCAGGACTGGTTCGAACGCAACATCGGCAACATCGTAAAAATTGTGCCCGCGGACAAAATCGTGATGGGCATCGCGAATTACGGCTACGACTGGCCGGCAAAATCCAAGAAAGTTCCGCATCCCATCGCGCAGGCCATGACTTTTCAGCAGGGAATTATCACTGCCGTCGAATCGGAATCAGACGTCACCTTCGATCCCGACTCTCTCAATCCACATTATTCCTACGAAGACGAGCAGAACCAGATTCACACCGTTTGGATGCTGGATGGCGTCACCGCTTACAACGAACTTCGCGCTGCGGAGCGAGCCGGAGTGCGAGGCACAGCCCTGTGGCGGCTGGGCATGGAAGATCCCTCGATCTGGTCCATCTGGGACGCCACACATTCCACCGATGCGATTCGCGCCAAGCTCGAGGAAGTTCCGCCGGGTTACGATTTGATTCTGGAAGGCGCGGGCGATATCTGGCGCATCACCGCGACGCCGCAGAGTGGGCGGCGCACTTTCGATTACGATGCCACCAGCGACGTCTTCGACGACGAATCGTATCAAAGCTATCCGCTTTCCTGGCGCATCGAGCAGATGGGCGCGGCCCCGCATAAAGTAGCGCTGACGTTTGACGACGGACCCGACGCGGAGTGGACGCCGAAAATTCTAAATATCCTCGAAGAGAAAAAAGCTCCGGCGGCATTTTTCTCTATCGGCGAGTCGGCCAATCAGTATCCCCAGCTGGTGAAGCGCGCCTATCAACTCGGCAACGAAATCGGCAACCACACCTTCACGCATCCTGACTTTGAAACCATCTCGAAATCGCAGTTGCAGATCGAACTGAACCTGACCGAGCTGCTGATCGAGAGCAACCTCGGCGTGAAGACGCTGCTGTTCCGGCCTCCATATGGCATTGACCACCTGCCTGAAACGGCCAGCGAAATACAGATGCTGCCGGTGCCGCAGGCCATGGGCTACATCATCGTCGGCGCGCAGATTGACCCGCACGATTGGGGCGAGCCGAATGGCGGGCCTCCTCCTGCGGCTGATGTGATCGTGCAGCGCGTGATCCACGACGCTACACTCGGCCGCGGCAACATCATACTGATGCACGACGGCGGCGGAAATCGCACCAACACCGTGGCCGCGCTGCCGCAGATCATTGACGGGCTGCGCGCCAAGGGATACGAGTTCGTTTCCGTTTCCGATCTGCTGGGGCAGACGCGCGCGCAAGTAATGCCGCCGCTCTCGCATCAGGAATGGCTGCTGGTGCGCGCCGACGCTTTTATCTTCGAAGTGTTCCGCTGGTTCCGCGCCGGAATTGCATTCATCTTCATGGCGGGAATTCTGCTGGTGAGCGGCCGCGCGCTGGTGATCGGGCTGCTTGCGCTCATCGAGAAGTTGCGGCCCGCGCCCGCCGATCATCCGGAGTACAAGCCCAACGTCACCGTGTTGATCCCCGCGTACAACGAAGAAGCCGCGATCGTTAATACCATTCAGGCGGCCCTTGCGTGCGATTATCCCAAGCTGGAAGTTCTGGTGGTGAATGACGGTTCCACGGATCGCACCGCCGAACTGGTCCGCGCAAATTTCTCGCGTGAACCCCGCGTGCGCCTGATCAACCAAAGTAATCACGGCAAGCCCGCAGCGCTGAATCACGGCCTCGCCGAAGCCAGCGGCGAAATTATTGTTTCCATTGATGGAGATACCATCGTGGATCCCGAAGCGATTCCGCGCCTGGTGCGGCATTTCGCCGACCCCAAGGTTGGCGCCGTCGCCGGCAACGTGAAAGTGATCAACCGCAATCGCTGGCTCACGCGCTGGCAGGCTCTCGAATACATTACCAGCCAGAACCTGGAAAAACGCGCGTTCGATCTGCTGAATTGCATACCGGTGGTGCCCGGCGCAGTGGGAGCGTGGCGCACGGAGTTACTTCGCACAAATAATGGATTTTCTGGTGACACGGTGGCCGAGGATACCGACCTCACGCTCACCATCCGCCGCAACGGCTGGAAAATTCTCTACGACGAAGACGCGATTGGCCGCACCGAAGTTCCCGAGACCGTGGAGGCGCTGATTCGCCAGCGCTTCCGTTGGACGTTCGGTACGCTGCAGGCTGTGTGGAAGCATCGCGACGCGGTGGGCAAGCCGCGCTACGGCACTCTGGGCTGGATCGCCATCCCCAATATTTTTCTGTTTCAGATTATTTTGCCGCTAGTTTCTCCGCTGATCGATCTTCTCTTCCTGCTTTCGATCGCGCTGTGGGGCCTGGCGCAATTACGCGTCGCGCAACTGCCCCAATTGTGGACGCTGCAGGATGTGGAGCGCTCCCTGATTTTCTTCGCGCTTTTCATGCTGATTGACCTTTTCACCTGCGTCGTGGCTTTCGCGCTGGAAAGGCACGAGGATTGGACTCTGCTGGCGCCGCTGATTCTTCAGCGTTTTTATTATCGGCAAATGATGTACGTGGTTTTATTCCGCGCGCTGAAGGAAGCGATCCAGGGCCGGCCGGTCGGATGGCGTGGCGTGGAGCCGCACGCTCCCGCGCCCGCACTGCCGGCATCCAGCGTGAAACGCGAGGCTTAAGCAAACTACTTCTGCGGGTTCCGTTGGGTTGTTCCGTGCGAAGCGTCTGGCGAGTCGCCATCACCCGCGTCCGCCTGTTCACCTTCAACGCGCTTGTCCTGCTGGCGCAAATATTCAACCTTGAGGCTGGGGTTGGCGAGCTTCTGCACCTCCAGCAGCGCGCCGCCGATGCGTGATCCGCGCTTCGCCTCTGCTTCGAATTCTTCCTCGGTCATTTTGGCGTAGCGATCGCCGCTGATGAATTTCACGATGCCGATGATCGCCGCGATTACAATCGCGAAACCGATTATGTAAGCCACGCTTTCGTACCCCGGACGTTAACCAGTTTACACACGCCTTTTTGGACTCCTAACCATAATCCTTTTGCGGAAACCGCCGGCCTTCTGCTAGCATCGAAGCGTGTGATGGGCTGCATCCTGATTTCCGGGAGCGGCACCGGAGGTTCCAATGAGTGTTGCACCGCGTGCGGGCAACGGTAAAGTCACCGTGCCTGACATACTTTCCCGCAAGACGCATTCCCTCGCAGGCCGTTTCGAAACCAAACAAAAAATTACCTGCCTGACGGCCTACGACTATTCCACGGCGCTGCTGCTGGATCAGGCGGGCGTGGACATGATCCTCGTCGGCGATTCGCTCGGCATGGTGGTGCTGGGTTACGAGAACACGCTGCCGGTGACGCTCGACGAAATGGTGCATCACACGCGTGCGGTGCGGCGCGGCACGCGCCGCGCGCTGCTCGTCGCGGATATGCCTTACGGAAGCTTTCACGTCTCGCTGGATGAATCGGTGCGCAATGCGGTGCGGCTGGTGAAAGAAGGCGGCGCCGAAGCGGTGAAAGTAGAAGGCGGCGAGCGGCGCATCGAACTGATTGCCCGCCTCGTCGAATCCGAAATTCCGGTGGTAGGCCACGTGGGCCTGACGCCGCAATCCATTCACGCGCTGGGCGGATTCCACGTGCAGGGCAAGACGCCAGACGCGGTGCGCCAACTGGAGCGCGACGCGCGCGCCGTGGAAGCTGCCGGCGCATTCGCGGTGGTGCTGGAATCCGTGCCGCGCGATATCGCCGCGCGCATTACCGAAAAACTGCGTATCCCCACCATCGGCATCGGCGCCGGTCCTGAGTGCGACGGTCAAGTGCTGGTGTTCCACGATATCGTGGGGCTCACGCCAGGCCACAAACCGAAATTCGCGCGGCAGTATGTGGATCTGGCTGCGGAGATTTCCCGCGCGGTCACCAGTTATTGCGAAGATGTTCGCCGCGGCGATTTTCCGTCGGATGCCGAATCGTTTCACTCGCCTGCGCAATTGCGCGAGCAGCTGCTGGCGCGCCAGAGAACCTGACGAGTGCCGCGCGCTGCTCGTGGCTCGGCACTCGGCGCTAAATCAAATAATCAGGAGCGCTCCCAATGAACGCGGAAGATTTTCGCCTGCTGTACGATTACAACTCCTGGGCCAACCGCCGCACGCTGGATAGCTGCTCGCAGCTGAGCGACGACCAATTCACGCGCGACATGGGCTCCAGCTTTCGTTCGGTGCGCGACACTCTGGTGCACATCATGCAGGTGGAAAGGCTGTGGCTCGAACGCTGGCACGGTCGTTCGCCGAATTCTTACGCCCCTAATTCGGAATTTCCCACTGCGGATTCGGTGCGCGCGCGCTGGGCGGAAATTGATCGCGACTTGCTGGATTACATCGCCTCACTGACGCCGGAGGATGTGCAGCACGTGGTCCATCACACCACCACGGCCGGGGTGCCGCAAGCCGCGCCGCTTTGGCAGATGCTGCAGCACCTGGCGAATCACGGCACCTATCATCGGGGACAAGTAACAACGCTGCTGCGGCAATTGGGCGCGAAAGCCACGGGCACGGATTTGATCACGTTCTATCGCGAGCGCGCCGCGCAGGCGACCGCCAAAGCATGACGCGCGCCGCCTCCTGTTGCGCGCACAAATCTCGTCTGCATCTGGCTTGAGCGCGCGCCCCCGCCAACTCCCATGGAAACCATCCACACTATCGAATGGATGAAGCAGATTGCGCACGAGGCCCGCGCGCAGGAACGCATTCTCGGACTCGTGCCGACGATGGGCGCGCTGCACGAAGGACATTTGTCGCTGATTCGCGCGGCGCAGCGGGAATGTGCTCCGGTGGTCGTGTCTCTGTTCGTCAATCCCAAACAATTCGGCCCGGCGGAAGACTTGGGAAAATATCCGCGCACGCTGGAAGCAGACCGCGCGGCGCTGGAAGCACTGGGCGTGAATTATCTTTTTGCGCCGTCGCCGCAGGAAATGTATCCGCCGGGTTTTCGCACGGCCGTGGTGGTGGAAGGATTGAGCGATCGACTCGAAGGCCGTTCGCGCCCCGGCCATTTTCGCGGCGTCACCACCGTGGTGCTGAAACTTTTCGAAATCGTGCAGCCGCGCTTTGCTTATTTCGGACGCAAGGATGCGCAGCAGGCTCGCCTGATCCGCCAGATGGCTGCGGACCTGAATCTCGATACAGGCGTGGTGGTGTGCCCGATCGTGCGCGAAGCGGATGGCCTGGCGCTTTCTTCGCGGAACGTGTACCTGAAAGGCGAAGACCGCCGCGCCGCTGTGGCGCTTTCGCGCTCGCTCGCGGCGGTGCGCGACGAAATCGCCAATGGCGAACGAGACGCCGGCCGTTTGCTCGGTGCGCTGGGCGGCGTACTGGCTGCGGAACCGCGCGTCGCGCTCGACTACGCCGAAATTGTGGATGCCGAAACACTTGAGCCGGTCGCGCAACTGCGTGGTGCGTGCTACGCGCTGGTCGCCGCCAAAGTCGGCGACACGCGCCTGATTGACAACGCGCTGATCGAGCCCGACGGCGATTCCTTCCGCGTCACGTTTTAGCGAATCCTGGGTGTTGCCAGATTAGTGTCAATTCATCTGCAGGTGGCCGCTAGAATAAACAAGTCATAGTACGCTTAAGGCATGGGCATTCCCTTGGGCGTGATATTTTTAATTATCTCGTTCGTGATTTTCCTCTCAGGGCTCCGCATCGCTCGCGAATACCAGCGCGCGGTCGTGTTTCGGCTCGGGCGCTACAATAGTCTTCGCGGGCCCGGGCTGTTCTGGTTGATTCCCCTCGGCATTGAGAACGAAACCCGCATCGACCTGCGCGTCGTTACCAATCCCATCGAGCAACAAGAGACGATCACACGCGACAGCGTTACGGTAAAGGTCAATGCAGTCCTTTGGTTTCGCGTCAGCGATCCCAAGAAGGCCGTTCTCACGGTCGAGAACTTCCGTGCCGCGGTCCAGCAGGTGGCTTTGACGAGCCTGCGTAACGTAATTGGTCAGCACGACCTCGACGAAGTGTTAAAGGAGCGCGACAAAATCAACGCGCTACTGAAGAAAAATGTTCTGGAAAATACCAACGCTTGGGGAGTCACCGTCGAATTACTCGAAATGAAAGACGTGGAAATTCCGCAAGACATGCAACGAGTGATGGCGATGGAAGCAGAAGCCATGCGCGAAAAGCGCGCCAGAATCATCAAAGCGGATGCTGAATTGGAGGCTTCGCAGAAGCTCGCTGACGCAGCACAATTGATGGTGGGGAACCCGGCCGCGCTCGAGTTGCGACGAATGCAGATGGTCGCCGAAGTGGGTGCGGAGAACAACAGCACTACCGTAATCATGATGCCAGCCGACTTTGTACACTTCGCTGGGAGTTTATCGAAGTTTCTTGAAGGAAAAACGAGCGCCTAAGTCCACGTAGTCAGAACCTCAATCCGCTGCGTACCAAAATGAAACTTCGCGACGTGAACACATCGAGCATTGAATCATCCTCCGAGCGCGATTGCGATTGACACGTGCGAGCGGTGGCGCTAGGCTCCGTGCACACGGTAAGTAGCAGGCGTGATTCTTGTTTCTGTTTTTTCCGGCCCCCTGGATTGCACCTCGCCGATTCGTTTCTGGGAATTTTCTCGACCACATGTACCTTCACAGGGAGGAAAAGAATGTTGAAGAGAACTTGTGTTGTGTTGATTTTCGCATTTGCACTCGCATTGGGCACGGCCCTGATTGCGACACCCACAGGGGCGCAGGACCAGACGTATTACACCTACGTTTCAGAATGGAATGTGCCGCGCGCGCAATGGGGAGCGTTCGAAAAGGAAAGCAATCAACAGAATGCAGCGCTGCAGCATCTGGTGGCGGACGGGACAATCATCGCGTGGGGCAGCGATGCGAACTACGTGCACACTGAAGACGGTTACACTCATGAAGATTTTTTCATAGCCACCAGCCGCGCCGGAATCCTAAAGGCGCTTGAGACGCTGCGGCCCCCTGCCACGGGCGGCACGTACACTTCCGCCACAAAGCACAGGGATTTGTTCATGCACACGATCGCGCACGGCGGGAAGACCGCAACCGCGACCACCGGTTACGTTCGTGTCGGCTCGTGGCTGGCCAAGCCGGGCGACGGCGACGCGTTTGTGGAGCATGTGAAGAAATACATCGTGCCGCTACTGGACGCGGAAGTCGCCGACGGCACGGTGCTGATGTACAACTTTGACACGGAGGACATTCACACGGATCCGCAAGGGGAGTACTTCCTCGCAGTTGTGTATCCGAGCGGCGAGGCAATGGACAAGGCTTATGCGAGGTTGGCCAGCAACACGAAGGAGAATCCCGCAATGGGAGAAGTGATCTCCAGCATTACGGTTACCGAGGCGCATCGCGACAGTCTCGGCAAAATCTCAGACTACCAGCACAAGTAAACGCGTTCGGCTACGTGTGGTGTTTCCGGGGAGCGCTGCCGGCCTCCCCGGAAAATTATTCTGCGCTCATCGCCTTAAGTATTTCCGCAGCGTGCCCTTTGGGGGTCACCTTGTCCCATATGGCGCGGATTTTTCCGTCCGGAGCGATCCAGTAGGTCATCCGCACAATTCCCAGAAACGATTTCCCCAGGAAACTCTTCATGCGCCGCGCGCCATAGGCTTCGATCACTTCGAATTCGGTGTCGGCCAGCAGTGGAAACGTGAGTTTGTGCTTCAGCTTGAATTTCTTCTGTGATTCCACGGAGTCGCCGCTGCAGCCGACGATGGCGGTGTTCAGGGCTTCAAACTTTTGGAGGGCGTCGCGAAACTCGGACGCTTCGTTGACTCAGCCCGGAGTATTCGCTTTCGGATAAAAATAGAGGATCAGGTTCTTGCCGCGATAATCCTGCAGCGCTACGGTCGCGCCACGGTCGTCGGTCGCTGCGAAGTCTGGAGCCTTGTCGCCTACTTTGAGCATGTGGATTCTCCGCGCCGGGTGCGAGGCAAGACTCCGACGGAACGCGCTTCCGAATTTCGTTTACGAATTGCCCGTTGGCGCGGCCGCCGAAGCAGCGGCGTCACCTTCAGTCTCGCCGCCGCGCAGGGCCGTCAGCACTTCGGCTGCGTGCCCTCTGGGGACCACGCCATTCCAAATCTTCACGATCTTGCCGTCCGGCCCGATCCAGAAAGTGGTGCGCACGATGCCCATGAAGGTCTTGCCAAGAAAGCTTTTCATGCGCCGCGCGCCATACGCTTCGATGACCTCAAATTCGGTATCGGCCAGCAGCGGAAAATTCAAGTTCAATTTCTTGCTGAATCTCGACTGGTCCTCGACGGGGTCGGCGCTCACTCCCGCGATCTCCGCGTTTTGCCCCTGAAAATCCGCGAACATGTTGCGGAAGCCGTTCGCTTCGTGGATGCAGCCCGGCGTATTGGCCTTGGGATAAAAATACAGGATGAGGTTTTTGCCGCGGTAGTCCGGAAGCGAGACCTTGCGCCCGTCGTCCGCGAGCACTTCAAAATGCGGTGCCTGATCGCCTTCCTTCAGCACGATGATTCTCCTTCGGCCCTTTCATGCTCTGCTTCGCCACTAAAGCGTGCGCGATCTTTACGCCTCCGCCAGCACGCGTTTCAGAATTTCGTTAACGATTTGGGGATTGGCCTGGCCGCGCGTTTCTTTCATCACCTGGCCCACGAAAAACTTGAACACTCCTTCGCTTC
Source organism: uncultured Acidobacteriota bacterium (assembly GCA_963748395.1). Lineage (GTDB taxonomy): Bacteria > Acidobacteriota > Terriglobia > Acidiferrales > UBA7541 > Palsa-295. The sequence goes on from CAVVIP010000005.1 coordinate 917,767, forward strand.
CTGCGCGATATTTCGCCAGATTGTCCGGGCTCTTGGCAATCACCGAACGCGCAATCTTTTCAATCGCGCCGGTATCCGAAATTTGCGCCATGCCTTCGGAGGCGATGATGTCCGCAGCCTTCTTGCCGCTGTCGAACATGGTCGCAAATACTTTTTTGCCGCTGGCGGCGGTGATTTCGCCGCGCTCCACGATCGCGAGCAATTCCGCTAGGGCCGCGGGCGCCACAGGACAATCCGCGATCTCTTTGCCGGCATCTTTCAATCGTCGCAGCAATTCCACCGAAATCCAGCTCGCCGCTGCACGCGGCGGCGCGCCGGCGCGCGCTACAGCTTCGAAATAATCGGCTAGCGCGCGAGTGGCCGTCAGCACGCCCGCGTCGTACGCCGCGATGCCATATTCGTTGACGAAGCGCGCGCGCTTGGCATCCGGCAATTCCGGCATTTCGCTGCGGACTCGTTGCACCAGCGCCGGGGAAGCCGTGAGCGGCAGCAAATCCGGATCAGGAAAATAGCGGTAGTCGTGCGCGAATTCCTTCGAGCGCATCGCTTCGGTGCGCCCACCCGTTACATTCCACAGCCGCGTTTCTTGCGTCACCGTGCCGCCTGCCTCAATCACGCCGATCTGCCGCTCGATTTCGTACTCCAGCGCGTGCGCCAGATAACGGAATGAATTCAGGTTCTTAGCTTCGACCTTGGTGCCGAATTTCGGCGCGCCACGCAGCCGCACGCTCACGTTTGCGTCGCAGCGCAGCGAGCCTTCTTCCATGTTGCAATCGCTCACTTCGGTGTACTCCAGCACCTGCTTCAAGGTCGTCAAATATGAATACGCTTCAGCGGGCGTGCGAATATCAGGCTCGGAAACAATTTCTATCAGCGGGGTGCCGCAGCGATTGTAGTCAATGTAGCTCCAGCGGTCGGAATCCGCGAAGCCTTCGTGCAGATTTTTGGCAGCGTCTTCTTCCATGTGCACACGGGTGATTCCGATGCGCTTGATCGCGCCTTCGGCTTCGATTTCGAGCGAGCCCTCGAGAGCCAGCGGCAGCTCGTACTGCGAAATCTGGTAGCCCTTCGGCAGGTCAGGATAAAAATAATTTTTGCGCGCGAAGACGGAGCGTTCTTGAATCTTGCACTCCAGCGCCAGCGCCGCACGAATGGCCAGCTCGCGCGCGCGGCGATTCAGCACCGGCAGCGCACCCGGCAAACCCAGACAGACCGGGCAAGTATTGGAATTCGGCGCATCGCCAAAGCGCGTGGAGCAGCCGCAGAACGCTTTCGTGCGCGTCTTCAGCTGCGCATGCACTTCGAGTCCGATCACGGCTTCATACTTCGCCATGATCTCGGGCGTGACGGCGGCAGCTACTGGAGGCGTGGGGCTCATCCGAATCAGGAATTATAGCATCCGCATCAGCGAATGTTGAGAAACACGCCAGTCGCCGACGGAGAGCGGTGGCAACGGGGAAGACGCGCCGCGCGAAAGCGACACGACGAGCCTGGCCCGTCCAATAATCTTAGTCTGCCGGTTATTCCCCGTGCCTGCCGCTCGGAGGCAAGTCCAGCTTCAATCCGGCCATGAAATTCAGCCGCAAAGCTGGAAATCCAAATGCCTCCTCATATTTCTGATTCAGAAAATTGTTCACCTGTCCGAACACCTCGATTCCTTTCGGCAGGCGGTAAGCGAATCCGGCATTCAGCAGCTCATAGCCGGGATTTCGGAAGAAGCAGGTGAGCCCAAGCTCGCAAGCGAAAGTTCCATAATTCGGCTCGACGTCCAGCACTGCGCCACGAATCGTCGCGTTCATGTTGAGCATCAACCGGTTCCTCGTCCAAGTCGCATTGAATCCACCGGCGTTGCGCGGACGACGAAGCAGCGGCTCTCCAACGGTGAAAGGATCCGAGGGTTCCGTAAATCCCCCCAGCGCCAGGATCGCGGTATTCATCCATGTGTACGAACCTGAAAATTCGAACGAGCGGAAGGGATGGATGCGAACGGTCGTTTCCAGGCCCCAGGCTCGTGACCTTCCGATGTTCTCCGAATCAAAGTTGGTGGGCAGGTCGCCGGTGGAGACGATTTGATCCTTGAAGTAGTTGTAGAAGTAGGTGACGTCCAGAATCGCGCGGCCCTGCGCCATCCTTTGCTCCACGCCCGCATCGTAGCTGACGCTTTCCTCGGGCTTAAGCGCGGGATTATTCGTAAATGCCAGTTCGAATCCGTCCGGAGCGCGGAAGCCGGTTCCAAAACTGGCGTGCAGCCGTGTCGCGCCGAAAAATCCGTCGTCATCCGATTCCCGGACGAGATATGCGGCGGAAATCCGCGGAGTGACCTTGGCGAGGGTATCGGCGGGAATCCCGGGCTGGCCTGTGTCGTTGTTGAGCGGAATGGAATCGGTGTGCAGGTCGTCCACGCGCACTCCGATGTTGATGAACCAGCGATCGGTGGGAGTCCAGCGGTTTTCCGCGAAGAACGCGTAGCTATTGCGACCCAGTACAAATGGCACGTCGCTGGAACCTTCGACAAAGGAATTCTTGAAGGAATCGTGATCGTACTCGAATCCCGCTACCAGCGTGTCTTTGGAAGAAACGGCGATCTCGCTTCTCGTGTTGGCCACCACGCGCAGATTGTTGGTGAACGAATTGCCTTCCGACGGGGAAAGGAAGGTGATGCGGTCCGTGGAAACGCTCACTGTGGTCACCTGCTGGAAACGAGACGAAAACTGTTCGGTTTCCTGCGCCTGGTAACCGAAAAGATTCTGGTTCTGGCGCGTGGACGGATCAAGGCCCGGAAATAAACCATCCGGGTCCGAACCCCAGGGCCCCGGAAGTCCGACGAGGCCGGCGTAACCAAAAAAGTTTGCATTGAATTTGCGGCGCGACGATCGCGGGTACCCCAGGCTCACCGTGGAGGTCTGGCCGCGGTAAGCGTCGTTCGGGACTTGGCCGTCGGTTTGCAGCCGCGAAAGGCTGTAGGCCCAGCTAAAGCCGTGATTGAGCCCCGCGCCGGTAGTGCCTAGTCGCCATGTGTACAGACTGCCGCCCTCTCCCACGAACGAAAAATGTGGCGGGCCATCGCCTTGAATCGTCTCAATGTTAATCACGCCGGCCACCGCATTGGACCCATAAAGCGCGCTCTCTGGGCCGCGAATTATTTCCACCTGCTGGACGCCCTCAGCGGGCAGTGGCGACAGATCGAACCCGCCGCCGAAATCGTTCAGTTCAATTCCATCAATCATCACCAGGTTGTAATTCGAATCTCCTCCGCGAATGAAGGCGCTCGTAACGGTTCCGCGACCTCCCGACTGATTGATTTCAACGCCAGGCAGGCCCCGCATCACTTCCACAGCAACCTGTGCTCCGCGATCGGCAATTTCTTCCGCGGGGATAACGCTCGCCGAGGACGCAATTTGTGAAGTCAGCGCGCCACCCGGCGCCACGGAGACGACCACGCGATCTTGCAGCGCGCTCAATTTCAGATGGAGGTCCACGGTGTGCTTTTCATCGGGTTGCAGATCGATGTCTATCGGGAGCTGGTCAAAACCCGCGGCCGTACCGATGATCTGATAGCTTCCCGCCAACAGGCCTTCAAACTGGAATTTGCCTTCTGAGTTTGTTTCGCGTACTTCCAGTTGTGTCATCGAGTGGAGAAGAGTCACGCGCGCACCCGCCACCACGCGGCCTTCGGGATCAAATACAGTTCCGGCAATTGATGCCACTTTTTGATCGTTTGGTGCGTTGGCGCTTGCGAGTGAAATATTGAAAGTGTGAGCCAGGGTTGCGGGAGCAAAAAACAGGAACAGCGAAGCTAAATACGGAAGGATGGTGCGTAGTCTCATTTTTCCCCCTCTCCCTCTCGCGCGGGAGTTGAAGGTTGTCCCGATAACGCACGCACCGCCTCAGGCGCTTGCGCATCCGGATTGAGACTCCGCCGGTCTCCTGGCTTGGCGGCTTGCCGCGATTTCATCGCGATACGTGCGGATGAAATTGCGGCATCAGCGCGGCCTTCCCATCTTCCGCTGGGAATCGCCGGCTTGATGCGATTCGTTGCTTCGGACAGTGGTGCGCGCTGAAAAATTCCGCCTTACAGTCGCGCGGCGGCGACGGTTTTTCACCGTCTTCCCGTGCGCGGAGTCTCCTGTGATTGTGGACGGCGCCGTGAAATTCCCAAGCGCGCCGTTTACTGCAAGGATGCTAGTGGTTCCCGCGCAGAATCACGCGAGGGCGGCCGCTGGAGCGCATCTCAACTTCCAGCGGCGCTTCGAACACTTCTTCCAGCACTTCCTGCTGATACACTTCCGCGGGTTCTCCGATGCGCAGGCATTTGCCTTTGTGCAGCAGCGCGATGCGGTCGGAAAATTCCGCGGCCAAATTCAATTCGTGGGTCACCACCACTACGGTGTAGCGATTTTCATCGGCCAACTTGCGCAGCCGCCGCAGCAATTCCACTTTGCCGCCGATATCCAGATGCTGCGTCGGCTCATCGAGCAGCAGCAGGGAAGGCTGCTGCGCCAGCGCGCGCGCCAGAATCACGCGCTGCTTTTCTCCTCCGGAAAGTTCCTGCATCCAGCGGTCGCGCAGCGCGTCTGCTCCCACCTGCGCCAGCGCGTTTCCGGCCATCAGGCAATCTTCGTCGGATTCGAAGCGCAATCTTTTGCCGTAGGGATAGCGGCCTTGCAGCACGTATTCCCACACGCGCAGCGGAAACAGCAGCTCACTTTCCTGCGACACCAGCGCGATCTGTTGCGCGCGTCTGCGCAGCTCCAGCTCGCTGACTTCCGTGCCATCCACTTCCACGCGCCCCGAGAGCGGCTTCAATAATCCTGCGAGCAATTTCAGCAGCGTGGATTTACCGCTGGCGTTCGGCCCCAGGATCGCCACCAGCTCGCGCTGCTGCGCTTCGAAGCTCACCGGTCCCAGCGTGAACTTGGGCGCGGAGCGGTCCGTCGCCGAATAAGCGTAACTGGCCTGCTCGACTTTCAAGCGAACGCGATCCGGAGGCGCGAACGGGATCGGCTGGTGCGCCATCGCAGCTCCGTTCTCTGCGCCGGCGTTCATCGAATTCTCCTGCGCATCAGGTAGATGAATACGGGCGCGCCGGCCAGCGCGGTCATGGCGCCCACCGGCAATTCCGTTGGCGCGACGATTGTCCGCCCGAGCGTATCCGCCAGCACGATCACAATCGCGCCGCCGATCGCCGACGTAGGAATCAGCAGGCGATAATCCGTGCCGAAAAGCATGCGCATCACATGCGGCACAAGCAAGCCGACGTATCCGATGGTGCCGCTCACCGAAACGGCCAGCCCAGTGAGCACCGAAGCCGCGACGTAGACCACCAGCTTTACGCGCGTCACGTTCACGCCCAGGTGGCCCGCTTCCTGCTCACCGGTAAGGATCAAGTTCAGATCCGAGGACGTGGTGTACATCGCTCCCGCGGCCACCAGAAATATGAAATAGAGAAAACTGAACCAGCCGAGGACATTCTGGGTCGGGGCAGACGCCGTCAAATCGCCCATCAGCCAGAATGTCATGTTGCGCAGTCCCGGCCCGTTGACCAGGGTCAGCAGAAAAATAATGATGGCCGAAAGGAACGACGCCGCCACGATTCCTGCGAGCAGCAAAGTCGCGCTGTCCAGGTGCCCGCCGCGCCTGCCCAGAAAATAAACTGCCGCGATGGTTGCCGCCGCGCCAATGAACGCCGCTATCTGAATCGCGCCCACGGTGTGCGGCGCAACGATCAGGCTGAGCATCGCGCCGAGCGCCGCGCCGCTGGAAACTCCCAGCACGTAAGGATCGGCGAGGGGATTGCGCAGTAGCGCCTGAAATCCCGCTCCCGAAGTGGAAAGCGCCGCGCCCACCAGAATTCCTAAAGCAATGCGTGGCAGGCGCAATCCGAAAATCACCTGGTTGAATTCTGAAGTGTCCCCCTGGCCGACGGCGCGGTTGTACAAAGTGATCACGATGTCGCGCATGCTGATGGGATAAGCGCCCACGCGCAGCGAAATCACCACAACGACAAACAGAATCGCGGCTAGCATCCCGCAGATTGCCAGAATGCGTTTCGGCGTCAGCGGGCGCATGTGCCGCACCCCTTCAGCGATTTCGTGGCCGCCGCGGCGTAAAAACGCGCGCCGTTTTCCATTTTCACTTTTCTATTTTCCGCTTTCGCTGGGAAAACTTCGGGATGCAAATCATGCGCGAGCGATTCGATGGCATCCACCAGGCCCGGTGCAGGCCGCGTGACTTCGTCACTGGCCATCACCACGTGTCCGGCTTTCACCGCGCGCAGCTCGCGCCACGTGGGCAGGTCGCGCAAATTGTTGACGTGCTTGTCCGTCTCCGATTCCAAATGGTCCGGCGTCAACACGATGTAGTCCGGCTGCAAGCGCACCACTTCTTCCATGCTCACGTGCGGCCAATTCTGATCCGTGACGATGATGGACTCCGCGCCGGCCCAGCGCAGCGCGTCCGCGATGAAAGTGCTTTGACCGATCGAAATCAGCGGATCTTCCCACACCACAAAAAGCACGTGCGCCATGGGACGGTCTTGCAGCGCGGTGTGCAGCGCGTCCAGGCGTTTCTGCAAGTCCGCCACCAGCTTCGCGCCGTGCTCTTCTGCGCCCAGCAAATCGGCGATCGTTCCAGTGGAACCCAGCATCCCTGTCACCGTGTGCGGATCGCTGGTGTAGACCGGCACGCCGAGCTTCAGCAGCGCGTCGGCCGTTTCGGCGCGGTTGATGGAGGTGGTGGCCAACACCAGGTCGGGATGCAGCGCGACGATCGCTTCCAGGCTCGGCTCTTGCGTTGAGCCCACGTGCGGTTTTTCTTTCGCTGCGGGCGGAACGTCGCAAAACGTCGTGTCGCCCACGAGCTTGCCGTCCAGCCCGAGCGCGTAAATTGTTTCGGTCAGATTCGGCGCCAGAGTCACCACGCGCTGCACGTTCAGCGGGATGGACATGCGCCGGCCCGTTTCGTCGGTTACTAATTTCACGGCGCGTTTGTTTGCGGCCGTTTGCGCGGCGGGATCCGCCGGCGGCGTGGCGTTCTGCTGCTGCGAGCCTGTTTCCGCGGCGCTGGCATTGCGCACGGCGCAGATGAACACAGCACAAGTTAGCGCGAGTGCCATCGCCATCGCAAAAAACCGCCGGGTTGCCGCTCTTGCCGCCAAAATGTTCTCCCGTGCAATAAAAAAGCCTCGCGAATAGAGCGAGGCGTCTCGCCACACTCCCTCGCGCGGAGAGTGTCAGCTTCGACCAGTTCGGGTAGGTTTCCTGACTTTCGACCGATTCACCGGGCACGCCGCAAAAAAAGCATCCCAGTGACAGCCGATTACAGTGGCGGGACCGTGGCCGATTTTCACGGCCTTCCCTAAAAATTGAAATCCATCCTGAGTGATTTCAATTTTTACCTGCGAGCGCGCTTATCGCACTCGCAAGGCTACCCCGAGCCAGCTAAGTTGTCCTCGGCGAGTGTATGCGCCCGCGCTTTTGCTGTCAATCCGATGGCCGCTCGCGCGTGATGCGATCTTGCGTACTGTCGTTAGTCGTATCGGGAATAAAAGCGAAAGGCTATAAATGGCGCGGCGAAAGTCTCGAAATCAATCTGCAAACGGCTAGCGGTTCTTCCACTTCGGCGCGCGTTTTTCCACCAGCGCGCGCAAACCTTCCTGCGAATCTTCCAGGTCAGCCAGCTCGTTCAGGAAAACTTTCATGGAATTGCGCACGCCGTCGCGCAGCGGCAATCCCAGGCTGCCCAGGATTGCTTTCTTCGCCATGGTCAGCACGGGCCCGGACTGCGCCGTCACCCTGCCGAGAATCTCGTCCACCTTGGCCACCAGTTTGTCTTCCGGCACCAGGAAATTCACCAGGCCCACTTCGCGCGCGCGCTCCGCGGTCATCGCTTCGCCGGTCAGCACCAGCTCCATCGCCATCTTCGGGCCCAGAATGTAAGGCAGCACGGCCGCGGCTAGCGGGGGAAACGCGCCCAGCTTAATTTCCGGCTGCGCAAAACGTGCGTTGGGCGTGGCAATCACCAAGTCGCCCAGCGCCGCCAGCTCCGCGCCGCCGCCGTACGCCGGACCATTCACCACCACGATCACCGGCTTCGAAGTGTCCATCATCGCGGCAAACGCGCTGTGGAAAGCGTCCAGCAACTGAAACACGCGCCGCTGCGTATATTCGCCCAGCTCAATTCCGCCGGAAAATGCCTTGCCCGCCGAGTCCAGCAGCACCATTTTCACTTCGCGCTTTTCGCTGACGGAATTGATGCCCGCCGCGATTTCCATCAGCATCCGCTCATTCAGCAGATTCTGGTCGGGGCGATCCAGGCGCAGATGGGCCACTTCGCCCTCCACGCGGAATTTCACGAACTGAAATTCCTCGATCCGCGGCGCGTGCGTCGCCAGGGTGCCGAGCATTTCCGGCGATCGCACATCTACTCCCCGTCCTCCGCGCGCTTCTCTGGTCATCGCCATCGTTTTGGTCCTCGGTGTTTTTTCGATTCCGCCTGCGGTGGTGAGCGATTCTAAGGTGCGGCTATTCCCCCGGTGGCGTGATGCCGGCAGCCTTCATCCACACGCGCGCGCGCTCCGCCAGCACGTGGCCGTAGCCGCCTTCCAGGACAAATCTCACGAAGCTTGCGTAGAACAGGAATCCCATTTCGGGTGGTCTCTCACTTTTGCCAAGGGTCTGCTGCGCCAGCCTCCAATCGCAACGCCAGGCTATCGGCGAAGCAAACTTGGGCACACGGTCAGCTCTATGAGCCTAGACTATCTCGCTACCCGCCGCCACGGCGGACACGCGAGCCTGCGTACAATCCGCCACGTCCCTATTGCACAGTTGCAACCTGTACGAACGTACAGGTCTCGCGGCGGTTCGGCGCGGGCCACTCGCCGCCATCGACTCGGTGTCAGGCGCGATTGTTGCCGATGGCAGGCGCAATCTTGTGTTAGTTTTTTCTTTGCCGGTATGCGCCATCACGCCACGCTCGAAAACGAAATCCGCTGGCCGCGGCGCGTGCTCACGCTTGCGGAAGCAGTGAAATTCATTGATGCCACCGGATATTGCATGCTGTTTCCCGTGAAAAATGTGCCGCTGCCCTCGCTCTACTACGCGGTGACGCGGCGCGGCCTGCACGGCAAATGGAAGTGGGATAAATATTCCAGCATGGTGTGGCGATGGAAAGACGAGCTGCCACGCCGCCGCCGCGCCTTCTACGCGAAATACTTTCGCGGGCGCGGCACATTCATTTCGCTGAAGCTTCTGCCGCATTTCCTGGCCATGCGTGATTCCGCTGTCGGGCCAGGTGATTACGAGAAGTATTATTCCGAGGGGCGAATCAGCGACGACGCGCGCGTCATCTGGGAAGCGTTGGAGGAACACGGACCGCTCGCCACTCTGGAGCTGCGCCACGCGTGCAAAATGGACACCAAGGCGGGCAATATCCGTTTCAAGCGCGCGATTCTGGATTTGCAGCGCATGCTGATCGTGGTTCATTTCGGCGCCGAGCAGGAAACGAACGCGTGGGCCTCTGGCCGCTACGAATTGACGTGCCGTGCTTTTCCGCGACAGACTGCTGAGGCGCAACACATTTCGCCCGAAGATGCGCGCGTGAAACTAGCCGCGAAATTCTGCGAATGGCATGCGAATTCCGCGCCCATGCAACTTGCGCGCCTGTTCGGCTGGCCGAAAGCGGAAGCCCTGGCCGCCTGCGATCTGGCGGCGCGCGCCGCTAAACCGGCGGTGAAAATCAAAGGTCCCCGATGAGCACGATGAAATTGATACTTGCTTCCTCCTCGCCGCGTCGCGCGGAAGTCCTCCGCGACGCCGGATTCGTATTCGAAATTCGGCCCGCGAACGTGGACGAAACTCGCCTGCCGCACGAAGCCGCGGAGGATTACGTCCGGCGCATCGCGAAAGCGAAAGCGCAAGTTATCGCGGATCAAGCGCGTGCCGCGGCCGAACGCGCAATGGTGATCGCGGCGGATACGACTGTTCTGGCGGAGGGCCAAATTCTAGGCAAGCCCGTTGATGCCGAAGACGCTCGGCGCATGCTGCGTCTATTCAGCGGCAAGACCCATGAGGTTCTCACCGCGCTTGCCGTGATAAACATCCCCAACGGCAAGGAAGCGCTGCACGTGGAAAAGACGCGGGTGGCATTCCTGAACATGCCCGAAGAGGAAATCGAGCGCTACATTCAAACCGGCGAACCATTCGATAAAGCCGGAGCGTACGGAATTCAGGGCATCGCGGGAAGATATGCCACGCGCATCGAAGGTTGCTATTTCAATGTGCTGGGCTTGCCGCTCTCGCGCCTGTGGACCACCTTGCAGACACTGGGCTGGAAAGAGGACGGCACCACCTGACAAACGCGCGCCGAAAAGAAAAACGGCGGTCCCGCAGAGCAGGACCGCCGCCAGAACACTTTTTCAGAAAATCGCTCGCCTCAGATTTCGCGCAACTCTACCGCAGCGTCACTTCTTTTCTTCACTAGCCGCGGGCGACGGCGGCACCGTGGGTGCAGCGGCCGGAGGATTTGCTGGCGGGTTCGCGCTCGGCGTGGTCGGGTGCGGCGCGTTCATGCCATCTTTGAAGTTGCGGATGCCTTCACCGAGGCCGCGCATGACTTCCGGAATCTTCTTGCCCCCAAAGAGCAGCACGATCACCGCCAGAATGATAATCAGATGAAACGGGCTCAATGCTTCCATAAATCACCTGCCTTCCAGACTTTTCTGGATTCCCAATCGCAGCCCGCGACCCCGCGGCTGCCTCCGAATCGCCAATCAGGCTCGAATCCCTCAAAGTATAACACGCTCATCCCCGGCTCGCCGCGTAACCTGCTCGCGGTCGAGGTGTTCTAGTAACGGTATGGCGTATTTTCGCGTGATTCCCGTAAGTTCCTTGAATGCAGTGATCGGGAGGCGCGCCCCGCGTTCCTTGCGGTATTTTGCGAGCATTTCGCGCAGCTTCAGCAGCGTGTTGCGGTGAAACACCAGGTCGCTGGAGATTTTCACCAGCACCTTCTCGCGCAGCAGGATTTGCAGAATCTTCTGGGCGCGCGCCGCGTCCACCGGCAGCTTGGCCAGCACGCTGGCAAAGCCCGGCACCGTGAGCCCGGCGCTTTCGAATTCACGTTCGATCAATTCCTTCGCGCGCGTTTCCTCGGTGGAAAGCGTGATTTCGCGCCCGGCTTCGCGCACCAGATCGCCAGCCACCACGAGCGCCTTCGCCTGCACCAGATCGCCTAGCGCCGCTTCGAACAACTCCACGCGCGCGCGCCCCGCTCGCCCGCGCAACTCCTGTTTCGGGATTCCGGGCAGCAGGGGATTCGCGGAATGAAAAGTCGCGACAGCCTTGCGAATCGCTGCAGCAAAATCCGTAACGGATTTTGCCGGCGCCGCCACGATCGGCGTGCCAACGAGAATCCGCAAGCGTTTCCCAGCCGCCAATCTTTCGGCCGTCGCGCGTACGTCCGCGTCGGTCCATCCCGTGCGCGCTAGAATTTCCGCGAACGTCATTCCGCGTGGCGTTGCTTCGACCAGCGCGGCGAGAATTTCTTCCCGTTTGCCGTGTTCGAGAACACCAAGAAATTGTATGACCGCGGTATCTTTACGTCTGTGCCGCGGCGCGCGCGCGTCCACCACCGCACCGCCGCCAATCGTCACCACCGGCGAAAACCGCCGCAGGATGAAGCGGTCGCCGGGCAGCAGGAGCAAAGGTATATCGAGCCGCAGTTGCGCGAACGCTGAATCACCCGCCGCGAGTTCGCTGCTGCCCTTGAGCAACGTCACTTCCGCAATCGCTTCCGCCGTGCCTTGATGAAAGTGCACACGCGCGCGATTCTTCAGCGCCGGCGCGGAACCGAGCAGCGTGATGCGCGCATCAACGCGCTGCGTCGCTTCAAATAGTTCCGCCGGCCCGAGCACCATCCCGCGCGTAATTTCCTCATGCTCGATCGCCGCCAGGTTCACCGCGGTGCGCTGCCCGGCCACCGCGCGTTCGATTTGCTTTCCGCCGGAGTGCAGCCCGCGAACGCGCAACCGTCTCCGCGCCGGGTAAAGCTCTACTTCGTCCTCCGCCTTCACCGCGCCGGAAATCAGCGTTCCGGTAACCACCGTGCCAAATCCCTTCATCGCGAACGAGCGGTCAATCGGCAAACGAAAATGCTGCGTGGCGTCTTTGGCTGCCACAGCTAACGCTGAAAGTTGCAGCCTTTGTTTCAGCTCATCAAGGCCCGCTCCACTCCGCGCGCTCACTGCAACGATCGGCGCGCTTTCCAAGAACGATCCCCGCACGAATTCTTCGATTTCCAGGCGAACCAATCCCAGCGAGTCGGAATCAGCAAGATCGGATTTGGTGATGGCGATAATTCCGCGCGGGATTCCCAGCAAACGGCAAATTTCGAAATGCTCGCGCGTCTGCGGCTTGATCCCTTCGTCCGCCGCGATCACCAGCAGCAGCAGATCAATCCCGCCCGCGCCCGCCAGCATATTGCGCACGAACCGCTCGTGCCCCGGCACGTCCACCAGCCCCAGCCGCACTCCTTCCAGATCCAGAAATGCGAATCCCAGGTCCAGCGTAATTCCGCGCCGCTTTTCTTCCTCCAGGCGGTCGGGATTCGTGCCGGTGAGCGCCTCGACCAGCGACGATTTGCCGTGATCAATGTGCCCGGCGGTCCCGACGATGACGTGTTTGATGGCTTCCATTGCGCGTGGGCGAGCGCAGCCATGCTAGCGGAGGAAACAACCAGCGGTCAAATCGTGCAGTAGCTCCTTGTGAGAGTTAAAAATCAACTCACTCCCGAATTGTCGGCGCCGCAGGAGCAGTAGGACCAACGACAGCACGCCAAACATTCCCGCGCCCGTCTACCTCGGTTAAGTGACGCTCTCTCTCGATTAGTAATTCGGAAGCTCGATATTGTCGGCAAGATCGCGGCCGGCGGCGAGGTCCGCCATCCACGGGATCGCCATTAGATTGAAGATCTGGTTGCGGACGAACAGTCCGAACTTCGATTTTGGGGCGAAGGCGCCCGCGAATCGCAGAGCCGCCTTCTGCTTCTTGAAAACGAAGGGCCCGAATCGCTCCTGGTAACGGCCGAACGCTTGCGCATAGTCACCGTTAGCCTGCTGCAGTTCGCCTGCGAGGATATACGCTGCTACCATCGCCAACGCGGCACCTTGTCCGGCGAGTAACGAAACACAGAAAGCAGCATCGCCTACGAGTGTGACTCGCCCGCGTGTCCACAATCCCTGCCTTGGATCCATGCGAATTTGGCTCATACGATCGAAATAAAGATCGTCGCAGGCCTCCAGCGCGTCCAGAATCTGCGGACATTCCCATCCGCTCGCGCCGAAGCGTCTGCGCAAAAGCGCTTTTTGCGCTTGCAGGTCGCTCGCTCCCGTCACATCGTCATCCGCAAAAGTAAACAGAAACATGGTGCGGTCGTCACGCATGGCAAACCGTCCAACCTGCTGGCCCACTTGCGTGTACATGACGTATACCAGCTCGTCTCTCGGTCGGTAGCCCTGCACCTGAAACGCCGCCGCTTTGTAGCCCAGATACTTCTCGAATCCCTGTCCCGCGCCAAAAACAAGTTCGCGAACCCGCGAATGAAGTCCGTCTGCACCCACGACGAGATCGAAATCACGAGCGCCTCCGCGCTCGAAGGTTACTTGAACGTTTTCTTCGGTTTGTTCGATGCGCTGCACGGAATCCGCAAAAATCGTTTCGACCCTACCTTCAATTGTTCCGAAAATTGCTGCCGCGAGGTCTGCTCGCGGAAGGCTGACATAGCGGTTCCGCGTTATCCGCGCAAACGAGTCCACGGGAAACCCCGTTACCCGTTCCCCGCTGCGGTCAACAACCCTGACTTCTCGGATCAGGTATCCTCTACGCCCGATCTCCGGCAGGAGCCCCATGCGTTCTGCGATTTCGAATCCTGCGCCCCAGAAATCTATAATGTAGCCACCGGTGCGCAACCGTGGCGCCGTTTCCACGATGGTGGGATTCAAGCCATGACGAACGAGCCAGTACGCAAGAGTCGTTCCGGCAATGCCCGCGCCCGATATCAAGACTCTCATCCTAATCAATAGAACACTCTGGTGTTCCGCTGTCCAGACTGCAAACCGTTTCGGTCGAGCCGAAGAGCGATGCCGTTTCTCTTGCGTTGCGGCTGGACTTCACTGACCGTAACGTCTCGTGCAGCACAATGCGTTAGCGCGCGAGTTGTCTTCATCATTAAGTGTCCGCTTTCGCGCACTACGTCTCGGAATCGCTCAATGCGCAAACCTAAAGCGGCCAAGAAGCAGTCGTAAGTTACTTTTCAGCATATAGATCGCCAGCATCCGGTTAGGGTGGACACGTGCATGGCTATTACCGACCGAGAGGAGGACACCATGGCCAAGCTCTGGCAGGACGTCCGTTACGCCTTCAGGATGCTGGGGAAGTCGCCCATGCTGACGGTGATCGTGATCCTCACGCTGACCCTCGGCATCGGCGCCAACACCGCAATTTTTGGCATCGTGAACGGGATTCTGCTGCGGCCTCTGCCCGTGAGATCGCCCGAGCAGATCATGGTCCTCGCCGGACAGGTGAAGGGCGACACTCTGGGAATCTTCACGCTTTCCTACCCTCAACTGCTTGATCTTCGCAAACAGGCGGACGCGTTTTCCGATGTGTTTGGCACGGAAACTAATTTCGGAGGGCTCAGTTACGCCGGCAAAGCAAATCAATTCGTATATGGCTACGTGACCGGAAATTATTTTTCAAGCTTAGGCGTTCAGCCTGCGCTGGGGCGCCTGTTCCTTCCTTCGGAGGGCGAAGCGGGCGGCAAGGATCCCTACATCGTGCTGGGTTATGACTTCTGGAAAAAAAAGTTTGGCGGCGATCCGGGCGTGGTGGGCAAGCAAGCGTTGATTGACGGCCAACAGGCCACGATTATTGGAGTCACACCCAAAGGATTTCAAGGCACGCAATTCATCCTGAACTTGGACGGCTACCTCCCGCTGAACATGCAGCCGATGCAAACGACGGCCCCGTTCTGGACGGACCGCGGCGCCCGCGGGTTGGTGGTGATGGCGAGAGTGAAGCCGGGCGTAAGCCTGCAGCAAGCGCAAAGCTCGATGAACGTGGTGACCGCGCGCCTGGCGGAGCAATATCCCGCGACGGACAAGGGCATAACGGTTCACGTGGTTCCGGAGCGGCTGGCGCGGCCCCAACCCTTTCCGAACAATATCGTTCCATTCATCGCCGGAATATTTCTGGTGCTGGCAGCGCTGGTGCTGCTGCTGGCCTGCATGAACGTGGCCAATATTCTGCTGGTGCGCGCCACCATGCGGCAACGCGAAATGGCCATCCGCGCCGCCTTGGGAGCGAATCGCTGGCGGCTGATTCGCCAAATGCTCACCGAGAGTCTCACGCTTTCCCTCTTCGGGGGAGTTGGCGGACTGGCCCTGGGATCGTGGGCCAGCGGGGCGGTGGGCGCGCTGATCCCAGCTGGAAGAATCCCCATTCGCGCGGATTTCGGTTTTGATTGGCGCGTATTTGCGTACGCGATGGCGGCCGCTCTCTTCACCGGCGCGATCGTCGGATTGTGGCCGGCGATGCGCGCAGGACGCGCGGACGTGAACACCGTGCTGCAAAGCGGCGGCAGAAGCGATACGGCCGGCGTAAGCCGCCATCGGTTGCGCAGCGTACTGGTGGTGGCGCAGGTGGCGGGCTCGCTGGTGCTTTTGATCGTCGCCGGATTATTCGTGCGCAGCCTGATACGCGCGCAACATGCGTACATGGGTTTCGACGCCGACCACGTACTGAATCTGACCCTGGATCCGCGAGAAGTGGGCTACGACGACGCGCGCACCAAAACGTTCTATCACGACCTCGAAGCCAGGGTCCGCGCGATGCCCGGGGTGCAATCGGCGAGCCTCGCGTTTAGCGTGCCCATGGGCAACGTGCAAGATGGAAGCATAATTTACGTGGAAGGACAGCCCGCCACGCCCGGCCAGCCGCCTCCGATCGTGATTTACAACCACGTGGACGAATCGTATTTCGACACGATGCGCATTCCGCTGCTGCGCGGTCGCACATTCCGTGAAAATGACAATGAGAACGCGCCGCTCGTCGCCGTTGTGAATCAGACGATGGCGCAGCAGTTCTGGCCCAACCAGAATCCCATCGGGAAGCGCTTCAGCATGAAAGATGCCACCGGCCCCTTCGTTGAGATCGTGGGATTGGCCGCCGACGGGAAATACGTTTTCATCGGCTGGGATAACAAGCCGTATTTCTTCGTTCCGCTCGCGCAGAATTTTTCCGCCTACCGGACGTTGCAGGTGCGTTCCTCGCTGCCGCCGGAAAGCATGATCGCGCAGATGCAGAGCGAAGTTCGCGCGCTCGATCCCAACATGCCCGTCGCCGACGTCGAGACGATGAGGCACTCGCTCTCGGGCGGAAATGGATTTTTCATTTTCCAGGTTGGTGCGATCCTGGCCGCCGCTATGGGCTTTCTGGGGCTCACACTGGCAGTCGTAGGCGTCTATGGAGTCGTCTCGTTCGCCGCCAGCCAGCGTACCCATGAAATCGGCATACGCATGGCATTGGGCGCTGGCCGCGGCGATATCCTGCGGCTGGTCTTGCAGCAGGGCTTGGCGCTGGTGATAGCGGGCGTAGTTACTGGCGGTGTGCTGGCGTGGGCGCTGACGCGCTCGATGGCCACGATTCTGGTGGGCGTGAGTCCCACCGACGCGCTCACCTACGCCACGGCGATCTTGGTGCTCGCTGCGATTGGCTTTTGGGCCTGTTACGCGCCGGCGCGTCGCGCCATGCAGCTCGATCCAATGGACGCGCTACGCTACGAATAACCCCGCGCCGCGACCGCCATAAGCAACTTGAGCGCAACCGCCATTACGCGCTATGGTCTTACGCTGCTAACTATTCCCTGACACGCAAGGACAACCTCATGCGACGATTGCTTGGCATCATGCTCCCACTCTTGTTTCTAACCCCGCTCGCGGCCACGGCCCAATCAGAATTGCCGAAAACTCCGGTGCGCCCCGTTACGGAAGAATATTTCGGCGTCAAAGTGGTGGATCCTTACCGCTGGCTGGAGAACACTTCCGATCCGGAAGTGATCGCCTGGATGAAAGCGCAGAACGATTTCACACGGGCTGTGCTGGCGCGCATTCCCGGCCGCGATGCGCTGCTCGATCGCGTCAAAGCGCTCGATAACGCGGGCAATGTGGTCTCCGGTCTTCAAGTGTGGGGCGGGCATTATTTTTATTACAAGACCGAGCCTGGCTCGGACAATCGCAAACTTTTCGTGCGCGATAGTCTGGGAGCGCCGGAACGTCTGCTGGTGGACACCGAAAAAATGACCACCGCCGACGGCAAGCACTACTCCATTGATTATTTCCAACCTTCGCTTGACGGCGTTTACGTCGCTTACGGAATTTCGCTGGGCGGATCGGAGGAAAGCGTCCTGCACGTGTTACAGAGCGCGACTGGCAAGGTGTTGCCCGACAGCATTGATCGCGCGGAGTTCGCGTCCCCCACATGGCTTCCCGACGGCAAAACTTTCTTCTATACGCGCGCGCAAAAACATGGCCCAGACGCGCCTCCCGCCGCGAAGTATCAGAAGCTGAAAATATATCGCCACACCCTGGGAGGCGATCCGGACTCCGAACCCGTGGTCTTCGGCTACAGCGCAAATTCCTCCGTGAAAGTGGACGAAAACGATTTTCCAGTCGTGACCTATTCGCCGGGCGCGCCGCAATTTCTAGTAGGGCTCGTCATTCATGGCGTGAAGCGAGAGTTGGATATTTATGCCGTGGCGTTCGACGCCAATCCCGGCGCGAACACAGTCTGGAAGAAAATCGTGGACCAGTCCGATCAAGTCACCGGCCTGGACGTGCACGCCGACCAAATTTACTTGCTCTCGCACAAGGACGCGTCGCGCTTCAAAGTTCTGCGCACCAGTCTGAGCGCTCCAGACCTGGCTCACGCCACGGTCGCAGTGCCCGCGAGCGAAGTGGTGATCACCGGCATCTCAGCCGCCGGCGATGCACTTTACGTGCAGGATCTCGATGGTGGCATCGGCCGCTTGCGCCGCTTGCCATACGGCAACGGAAGCATTCAGCCGATCAAATTGCCGTTTGACGGAGCCATTCAGTCACTCGTAACCAGTCCCACGGAATCCGGCGCGTGGCTCGAGCTAACCTCCTGGACGAAATCTCCGATGTGGTACGCGCTCGATGCCAAAACCGACAAGCTCACCGACACGGCCCTGGTTCCACCTTCCCCGGTTGATTACTCGCAGATTGAATCGGTGGAAGTGAAATGCAAAAGCGCGGACGGCACCATGGTTCCGCTTTCGATCATTCACCAGCGCGGCATCGCTCTCGATGGCTCGCACCCCACATGGCTCACGGGCTATGGGGCGTACGGCATCAACTACGATCCGTTTTTCAATCCGATCATGCTGGCGTTCCTGGAGCGTGGCGGAGTTTACGCCGTAGCGCACGTGCGGGGCGGTGGCGAGTACGGAGATGACTGGCATCTGGGCGGACAAAAATTAACCAAGCAGCACACCATCGACGATTTTCTCGCGGGCGCTCAATACTTGATCGAGCATAAATACACTTCTCCGGCACACCTCTCCGGTGAAGGGACCAGCGCCGGAGGAATTACCATCGGCGGCGCGATCACACAGCGACCCGAGCTTTTCGGTGCCGCGCTGATTCGCGTCGGCGATTCGGATTCGCTGCGCTCGGAAACCATGGCCAGCGGTCCCGCAAATATTCCGGAATTTGGGACGGTGACGGAGGCGGACGGATTCAAAGGGCTCTTTGCGATGGACGCGTACCAGCACGTCAAACCCAATACGCCTTATCCGGCAGTTCTTCTAACCACTGGCGCGAATGATCCGCGCGTCGCGCCCTGGCAGGCTGCAAAAATGACGGCGCGCCTGCAAGCGTCCACCAGCAGCGGCAAGCCGATCCTGCTGCGCGTGGATTACGACGCCGGCCACGGCATCGGCTCCACAAAATCCCAGCGCGACATCGAATTCGCCGACGAGGTCGCTTTCCTCTTCTGGCAGCTCGGAGTTTCAGGATACGCGCCTAGCGGCGGAGCGAAGTAGAGGAAAGAATGCCAGAATCCAGCGGTCGCAAATTCTGACGACGCCGTAAACGCGGTCAGCGTTTTGCGGTTCGATATCTGATATATGCAATGATCAGAACGATCGCAGCGATAACATCAATCACGATTCCGCGCGGATTATAATAATCGTACAAACCGTTCAAGACGAGCATCAGCGCCACGAATAGCCAAAACATCGGCGAACGGCTTCTGAAATGGTCGAAGAAGGACCCTCGCTCGGTCGGGCCATCTCCCATTTCATCGTCTCATCACGCCGCCGCGTCAGGCGCAGTATCCAATCGCTAGAACGGGCTCGCCGCCGTAGCTCCTTCGTCACGCAATTGTGGCGCGGTGGTGGACCCCTGGAATTTCGGCTTGCCCAACTTTACGATCCAGATTCCGCTGTTGATGTCGTTGAAGAAAATCAATCCATTGGCAGGTTGCGCTCCCCACGTGAACGGCAGATTGGCGCGATATCCATTCGGATCGCCGGGGAAAAAGCTGGCAATTTCGCGGCCCTGCTCGTAAAGATTGCCCCGCAATTCGCCGGAAATATCCACCGCGCGTCCGCCGCCCGCGTAATCGCCCAGGTACAAAATGTCGTTGTCCGGCCACACGTTGTGCATCCCGCCTTCAGGAACTTCGTAGTTAGCCACCTCGCGCGGATGCTCGATATCCGTCACATCCATCACGTGCAGAATTCCGCGCACGGGAATGCGTTCCTTGGTGCTGATATCGAAATATCCAGGAAACACTTCATCACCCAGGAAGACATAATTCTTGTAGCGGAACGCCGTATGCGCCCCCGCCAGCCAGCCGTCGCCATACAATTCGTAGTAATTGAATTTGTATTGCGAGACCAGCTTTGGATTTTCCGGGCTGCCACCCTTGATGCCATTGCCGACGTCCAGAATCACCAGGCCATCGCGCCAGTACGCCAGATAGGCCAGTCCGTCCTTCACGTACAAATCATGCAGGTAACGGCCCGTGCTGATCATTCCTTCGCCCAGCGGCGAAGCCACCGTTTGCTCCGGCGATTTTTCCGTCTGCCAGCGCGCCACTTCTTTCGGATGCGCCGCGTCCGCAAAATCAATCACACGCAACGAGCCGGTGGCATCGTCCGTGATGTACGCGTAGTGGCCGTTGATAAACGCGCTGTGCACTCCGCCCGTCACCGTCTCGGTGTATTCCGAAATCACTTTCAAGTGCGCCGGATCCGATGCATCAAAAAGAACGATGCCATTTTTGCGATTCGACGCGCCTTCGCGCGTGAACACGCCCACCTTCCCGTCTGCCGTGGTGCTCACGTCGTTGTAAAGCCGCGCATCCGCCTTCAGACTGTCCAGCGCTTTCGGATGCGTCGCATCGGAAATGTCGTAGGCGTACATGCGGTCGCCCATCGTCGCGACGTACAGATTTTTGCCAATGACCCATTCTTCGGTGGTCTGCACAACTTTGCCCTCGGCGTCTTTCGTGGGAATGTGCGCCACCACGTCCAGACCGCGCTGCACGTTGCGCGGCGCCACTTCGATCGAAGCTGTCGCAGTGTGGCTGCCGATTGCGGCGGTCACTTCGTACACGCCCGGTAAATTCGCAACGAATGCGCCGTCCGGATAAACCGTGCCCTGCGGTCCGCTGACGCTCCAGCTCGTCAGCAGATCTTTTGCCGGTGCTCCTTTTGCGCCCACCGGCTTGGCCGTGAAATGCACCACGTCACCAGTCTTCGCCGTCGTCGCCGCGGGCTCCAGCGCGATTTTTTGCAGCGTATCCGCCACCACCTGCAGCGAAATTTCGCCGCTCACCGGTCCGCCCGTCGCCACTACCGTC
Source organism: uncultured Acidobacteriota bacterium (assembly GCA_963748395.1). GTDB lineage: Bacteria > Acidobacteriota > Terriglobia > Acidiferrales > UBA7541 > Palsa-295. Next base: position 938,709 of record CAVVIP010000005.1, read on the forward strand.
GCCGTGCCCGGCGCCACCGCCTTCACCAGTCCGGACTCATCCACCTTCGCGACCGCCGGCGCCTTCGAGCTCCAGTGAATCGCCACGTCCGTCCGCGGGTCGCCATTTGCGTTGCGCGCAGTCGCCGTCAGCACCGTGGATCCGCCCACCACCAGCGACTGTTTCAGCGGCGCCACCTCCACCGATGCCGGCGGCGGCGGTCCCACCGTCACCGTCGCAAATCCCGGCTTGCCGGCCACCACGGCTCCCACGGTCACCACGCCTGCCGTGCGAAAAATCACCGTGCCATCAGCATCTGCCCCTGCGATGTCCGGCGGCAGCGCGATCCAGATCATGGGCTTCACGTCAATCGTCTTGCCCGCGTCGTCTTTGGCCACCGCGGTGAACTTGATCTTGTCTCCCACATGGGCCTGGATGTTCGTGGGCGTGATCTCCACGGTTTTCGGCTTCGGTGGCGTGGGCGGCGCGCCAACTTCTTGCCCGCAAACTACCGGCGCGCACAGCAGCGCCGCCACAGCCATCCAACCCGCTAAACGCCTCGACGCGATTCGCATTCAGAACTCCCCTCTGGTGTAAGAAAATCTCGGAAATTGCCGAGTCAGAACTTGTACTGAAGCCAAGAGTTTGTCAATAGTAAGCGCGGAAAGCGCTGGCCGATTTGCTTCGTCGGGCGCCGGCTGCCTGTGATCCCCGATCTTCGCTAGAACATCATCTTCAGAACGCGGCCCACCATCTGATCCAGCGACCAGACGGTTAGCGTCAATGGCAGTAGCGGCGCCAGCGTCAAAGCAGCCAGCACGGTCACCTCCGTTAGTCCGAAGGGTACCAGGCGCATTTTACGCACGGCGTCGTAACTGTTTTCCATGTCCGCCAGCGATTGAATGTCGGAGGTGCCCAGTAACTGCTCACCCTTTGGATTCACCCCGACGATCCACTTTTCCCGGAACGCTGCCAGATATTGGCTGGCCAACAAACCATATTCCCGCTGGCCCGCGCGCTGCGTCATCCATAGGCGCGGCGTAAACATACACAGCGGGCCGAGCAGGGCTAGCACGCAGACGACCGTCAGGCCCGCGGCAGTCACCTTGAACTCAAGGAAGGGATGCCCTTCCAGAACCACTCGATCTGCGAACAAACCCGCGAGAAGCGCTCCTTCCGCTATCAGTATCGGTGCGAACGAATACGAAGCTTTGCCCAGAAAGTTGAGCCCGCCCGCGCGATCGGGATGCGCCGCGTCCAATTGCAAGTTCAGCCGCGAGATGCGCCACAGCAGCTGAAACCATATGAACAGCCGCAGGTACCACCGCGCGAGCAGGAATTGCAAAACGGGGATGCAAAAGAAAACGTACCAGTAACCGGCAGCGGTGAGATGAAAGCGCGCACCCTGCGGAGCGCCGTACCACGTTGCTTCTCCCAACGCGACCTTGCTCTGCCATATCAAGTGCCCGGCCGTGTACACGAAAATCAGCAGGACAACCTCCAGCGCCACGGAGTTGCGCATACGCAGAGCGGAAGCAATCGCCGACTGGAATGCCGGAATATCCGGTTGCCGGATGATCTTCCGCGTCAAAAACCTCTGCAGCGTCGGCCCCATATTCTGGTGAACCATCAGCTCGGCGCCGATTAAAATGGGCAACGCGATCAGGAATCGCACGTACGCATCGATGTCGTGCAGGAAGGGAACTCGAATCGCGCCGCTCAGCGCGTTTCCCTCAAATGCTGACAAGAGCAGCAGAGGCACCCAGGTGACGCACGAGAGTAGCAGGATCCGGCGGCTAACGAGTTCCAGACCATCCCCGCACAAATGAGCCCCGCGAAACAGCCGGAACAAAGCACCGCCTGAAACCAGGGAGAATTGCGGAGACTCAACGAGGTTTTTAGATTCATCCATCGGCTGAACTACGCGCCCTCGGTTCCTACGCGACCTGCGGGCCAGCGAAATTCTTGAATTCCCTGCGGTGCAGCTAGGCCACTTCCCGGCGCCGTTCGGCAGCCGCAATCTCCGCCGCTATTTCCAACGCGGCCGCGCGCGGATTCGCTGCCGCGGTAATCGGCCGGCCTACCACCAGATAGTCAGCGCCTGCGCGTACTGCGTCTCCCGGAGTCGCGACGCGCGATTGATCGTTCGTCGCAGTTGTGGCCGGGCGTACTCCCGGCACCAAAATCTTGAAATTTGGGCCCAACTCCCGCCGCACTGCCGGAGCTTCCAGCGCCGAACAAACCACTCCATCCATTCCTGCCGTTTTCGCCAGGTGCGCCAGCGCCACCACCCGCGATTCCAGCGAGCCTTCCAACCCGATCTCCCGAAGCGTCGCCTGTTCGAAACTGGTGAGCACCGTCACCGCCAGCAGCGCCGGGCGGTTCTTCTTCGTCCCCGCAGCCTCGCGCGCCGCGCGCATCATCGCGAGCCCGCCTGACGCATGTAACGTCATCAGGCGCACTCTGGGCAGCCGCACCGCGTTACCCACAGCGTGCGCCACTGTATTGGGAATGTCGTTGAATTTCAGGTCCAGAAAGATGTCGAAGCCAAGGCCCGCGAGCTTTGTCACAGCTCGCGGACCCTCGCTCGTAAATAGCTGGCCCCCGACCTTAAACATGCCGGCTGCTCCGCGGAGTTTCCGCGCCAAAGCAGTCGCTGGACCCAGATGGTCCAGGTCTAGGGCTACGATCAGTTTCCGGGATGCGCTATTGCGGGGCGTGCTGGCACCTTTAGGAGTTCGAGCCGGACTTTGGCGAGCCCGTGCTGGTCGAATCCTAACTTACGTGCCACTTCGTAGGAAACATCTAATTCGCGTCCTTCCACATACGGTCCTCGGTCGTTGATCCGGACCACCTGGCTGCGATGGTTCCGCATGTTCACAACGCGCACGATGGACCCTAGCGGAAGCGTGGGGTGGGCGGCAGTATCCGCGTACATATCGTAGGTCTCGCCGTTAGCGGTCGGCAAGCCGTCGAAATCGTCTCCGTACCAGCTGGTGGTGCATTCCCACACGGCTAGCGGCTTCTCCTGATGGTTGGCCTGGTTTAACGGGTTCGGTACAACTGGTGTGATACCAAGCGCGATCTCTGCAGGAGAAGGGTTGCCCGGTTTTCCATTGTCCGCGGGATTCACGGAGCTGGTAACCGCGAGCAGACCCAATCCTAAGAACACCGATTGGAGTATCACGAATATCTTGCCCTTCATGTTCACCTGACCTTGTTTGAAACCAGCCTAAATTCTACCTGTCCGGGGGTACAGTGGCAATCAGTTTATCGCTGTAAAGCGCCCCGTAACTTGCTGATTTCAAATGTATTTTCGTCCCGGCACCACATTTCCAGACCGCTTACGAGCCGTTCAGAAGCTCGTGGGTCCACAAAGTGGGCCGTCCCTACTTCCACCGCTGAGGCGCCAGCCAGCACGTACTCAGCGATATCTGCTGGTTTTTCAATGCCTCCGAGCCCAATTACCGGGATCTTTACCGCTCGGCAAGCCTCGTAAACCAGCCTCATGGTTATAGGTTTTATGGCCGCGCCCGACAACCCTCCCGTCGTACTACCGAGACGGGACCTCCGGTTGTGTGCGTCTATACACAGTGCAGGGTAGGTGTTCGCTATTACAAGGGCATCGGCTCCTTCGGATTCGGAGACCTTTGCGCTAACTCCAATCATGTTAACGTTCGGTGAGAGTTTGACCCATAGGGGGCGCTTCGCAGCGGCCCGTGCAGCTCCCACAACGGCAGCCGTCAGGGAGGGGTCAGTACTATATTCAATGCCCCCGCGCTCCACGTTGGGGCAGGAGATGTTCAATTCGTAGGCGGCCAGCCCCTCGGCATCCTCCAGCGCCCGGATCACCTCCACGTAGTCCGCGATCGTATGCCCGAAGACGTTGGCAATCACGGCAGTGTTGTAACGGCGCAACAGTGGCAGCTTATCGGCGACGAACGCCCGCACCCCGATATTCTGCAGCCCGATGGCGTTCACCATGCCGCTGGCCGTCTCGCAGATCCTGGGCGCCGCCGCGCCTTCCATCGGCTGCGCGGAAAGCCCCTTCACCACGAGTCCGCCCAGCCGGTTCAAATCCACCAGATGCGCGAACTCCACTCCATACGCAAAAGTGCCGCTGGCTGCAATAATTGGATTTTTTAGGGTAAGGCTACCAATACTGACTCGGAGGTCAACTGAAGCGGGCCGTTGAGGGCTGCGTGCCGGCGCCGACGAACTCACAATGCGCTCAGTCTAACACGCCGGTCAAGATTTCAGCGCGCCGGGCGGTGTGGTCAGTCTCCGATTACGCGACAGCTACGTGAACCCGCGATACAATTATGGAGAACTTGCCGCGGAGCCACGATGGCAGAACCTCGAGCACTCAAGACTCACAACATGGATATTAATTCGGAATCTCCTTGGAGGGTGACGCAGAGAGTTTGGAATTGCGCGTACAGCTACACGACGTCTGCATCTGAATGGCAGTTTTTGCTCGCGCGAGCGAGGAATGGCGACCCAGAAGCAGAATGGGAAGTAGCGGATAGATATGCGGACGGTTGCAAGGATAAACGAGGGACGGTAATTGTGAAGCGTTCCGCTGCGAAATCTGCTCAGTGGTTTCGGCTGGCCGCTGAACACGGAAGTGCCCCTGCACAAAACAATTTGGGAATCCTAATCGGCAACGGAAATGGAGTCAGAAAAAACGTCAAGGAAGCGCTCTCGTGGCTCCAAAAGGCATTCCGCGCCGGAGACCCATGCGCGGCCCAAAATATCGCAGTAACATATAGAGAGAACGGCGACCTCAAGACAGCTTTCAAATGGTTCCGACGAGCTGCTGAGGCAGGTGACGGTGACGCACTGATTCAGCTCGGGATTCACTATTACTGGGGAAAGGGCGTCAGGAATAATCCACGAGCGGCCGTTCGGTGTTTCCGCGCCGCAACAAAAGTAAAGAACATTTCTGGAATGGGAAGAGATGACGCCTTTTTCTTTCTCGGAATCGCCTACTATGAAGGTCGCGGCGTGAAGCCCTCAATACCGAACGCCAGGAAATTCTTCCAGCAAGCAAACATTGACAGCGATCATGTGGCAGCCGACAAGATGCTGCGCAAACTGCATTAACGTACTAATCGGGAACTGACCCTCGCTAAGAGCTCGAATCGGCCCCATCCGAATTCTGAGGGGATTACATCGCTGCGAACTTCCCGCCGTCTATGCTAGGATAATGCGCCAGATGCGCGTCGTAGAAAAAAGACAGCTCCTCTCCGCGGAAGAAATCAGCCGCACGCTTCAGCGTTTAGCCCATGAAATCGTGGAAAAAAGCGGCGGCACCAAAGATCTTGCTCTAATCGGTGTGCGTCGCCGTGGCGTCCCTCTCTCTGAACGCTTGGCCAAAACCGTCAAAGATTTCTCCGGCGTCGAAATCCCGGTCGGCACGATAGACATCACGCTCTACCGCGACGATCTCTCCACCGTCGGCCCGCAACCCGTGGTGCACTCCAACGAAATCAGTTTCAGCGTGGACAATCGCGACCTGGTGATCGTGGACGACGTGCTCTACACCGGCCGCACCATTCGCGCCGCGATGAACGGCCTCTTCGATCTCGGCCGCCCCAAGCGCATTCGCCTGTGCGTCTTGATTGACCGCGGCCATCGCGAAATGCCCATCGAAGCTTCGTTCATCGGCAGTTCGGTGCAGACCAGCGATTCCGAAATCGTGGAAGTACATTTGAAGGAAGTTGACGGCGATGAACGCGTCGTGCTCGTGGATCGCGTTCCCTGAACCCTGGCAATCCTCGCGGAGGCCCGGAAACAACCGTAACTAAAGGGAAAAAGTGCTGCAGCGCCTGGAACACCTGCTCGGAATTGAAGACCTCACCCGTGAACAAATTTCATTTATTCTCGACCAGGCCAAGCCTTTCCAGGAATTTCAGCGTCATCCTCTAAAAAAGTTAGCCACACTGCGCGGCAAAACGGTCGCGCTGGCCTTCTTCGAAAATTCCACGCGCACGCGCATCAGCTTCGCCACCGCTGCCGCTCGCCTGGGCGCGGACACCATGAATCTCCAGGCCGAAGCATCCAGCCTGAAGAAAGGCGAATCCCTGCTGGATACTGTGCGCACGCTGGAAGCCATGCGCCCAGACGGCATCGTCATCCGCCACAGTTCGTCCGGCGCGCCGGAATTTGTCGCCGACCGCCTCGGCGTTCCCATCGTGAATGCCGGCGACGGCACGCACGAGCATCCCACCCAGGCGCTGCTCGATGCCCTCACCATTCGCGACCGCAAGGGCAAGCTCGAAGGCTGGAATCTCACTATCCTCGGCGACGTGCTGCACAGCCGCGTGGCGCGTTCCAATATTCACCTGCTCAGCAAATTTGGCTTGCGCATCACTCTGTGCGGTCCTGCGATGTGGGTGCCGCGCGAACTGGAAACTCTGGCGCCGAATGTGCGCCGCGTTACACGCATCGAAGAAGCACTCGACGGCGCGGACGTAATCATCGCGCTGCGCGTGCAGACCGAACGTCTGCATGAGCCCGCGCTCGCGGCCGAGGAATATATCTTGCGCTACCAACTCACGCCGCAGCGCCTGCAGCTCGCGCGGCCCGGCGCGCTGGTGCTGCATCCCGGGCCCATGATTCGCGGCCTGGAAATTGATGGCGCGGTTGCCGACGGCCCGCAGTCCTGCGTGCTCGAACAGGTCACCAACGGCCTCGCCATCCGCATGGCCTTGCTCTACCATCTCGTCGGCGGCGCGGCCGTGGAACCACCGCCTCCGGCCAAGTCGTGATGACGCACACGGAGTCCCAGGAAGGAATGACCGAATGCTGCTAATCAAAAATGGCCGCGTGCTGGATCCCGCGACGAAAACCGACGCCACAAACGATGTGCTGCTCGACGGCGCGCGCATCGCTAAAATTGGCGCCAATTTATCCGCGCCGGATGCCGAAATATTCGACGCCACTGGCCTGATCGTCGCCCCCGGATTCATTGACCTGCACTGTCATCTGCGCGAGCCCGGCCAGGAAATGTCTGAGACTATCGAAACCGGCACGCGCTCGGCCGCTCGCGGCGGATTCACGGCCGTGTGCTGCATGCCGAACACCCAGCCAGTGAATGACAACGCTTCGGTAACGCGCTCCATCGTCGAACGCGTGGGGGCGGCCGGGACCGTCCGTGTCTGGCCGATTGGCGCAGCTTCGGTCGGCAGCAAAGGCGAAGCGCTCGCGGAAATCGCCGCGATGAAAAATGCCGGCATCGTCGCGGTCAGCGACGACGGCAAGCCCGTCGCCACCGCGCGCCTGATGCGCCAGGTGATGGACTATTGCAACTCGCTCGATCTTCCGGTGATTGACCACTGCGAAGATCCATCGCTTTTCGCCGGCGGCGTGATGCGCGAAGGCCCGCGCTCCATTCGCTTAGGTTTGAAGGGCATTCCCGCGCAATCAGAATCCATCTGCGCCGGGCGCGATGTGGAGCTTGCCGTCCTGACGCGCGCCCGCCTGCACATCGCGCACATGTCCACCACTGGCGCGCTGGAATACGTGCGCTACGCGAAAAAATTGGGCATGCGCGTCACCTGCGAAGTCACGCCGCATCATTTCACGCTCTGTGATGAAGACGTCCGCTACGACACGAATTACAAAATGAATCCGCCGCTGGCTTCACGCGAAGACCGCGCCGCGCTGATTGCCGGCATCGCCGACGGCAGCGTGGACGCCATCGCCACCGATCACGCGCCGCATCATCCCGCCAGCAAAGATGTGGAATTCGACCGCGCGCCCTTCGGCATTATCGGATTTGAAACCGCGATCGCGCTCACGCTCGGCGAGCTCGTGCACACCGGGAAAATTTCACTGGCGCGTTTGGTGGAACTTTTCACCACCGGCCCCGCACGCGTACTCGGCATCGAACGAAAAATCGCCGCGGGCGGCCCAGCCGATCTCACCATTTTCTCAGCTGATCACGCCTGGACCTATCACGCGTCCGATTCCCCCAGCAAATCCCGCAACACGCCCTTCGACGGCCGCACCTTCCGCGGCGCGCCCGTAGCCACAATTGTCGGCGGCAAAATCGTTTTTCGCCACGAACTCGGCGCCACCGCCGGATAGTCCTTAGGTTTTGTAGCGGCGCACTTCAGTGCGCCATCGCTGTTGGGCTCCGGATCGGTGGGCTGTTTCGGACGGCTGTTACGCTGCGGTTGTCATCCCGAACGCAGTCCCGCGCTTTTTCTTTCCGGCCGCAGTTTGGCCGGCGCGGGACGTAGCGAGGGATCTGCTTTTCGCGGAAATGGTAAGTGAATCTTTGTAGGTCGCGGCTTCAGCCACGACATGAACGCAGAAGAGTCGCTCCGCCTTTAGCCGCTGAAGTGCGAATTCCCCAGCGACGACACAAACTTGGGAGGGTTATCTCTGAAACTGAACGGTGAGGACCATGTGCGTCGCGGTGGGCTTCCCATCCGTGAGCGCGGGTTCAAATATCCACAGCGCCACGGCCCGCTCCGCCTCATGTTGCAGAAAGAGCGGACCCGACACCGCTCTCGTGGACCGCAAGTTACCCTTCTCATCAATCACCGCGTCGACTTTCACTATGCCATCCGTGTCCAGCCCTTTCGCCCAGCGCGGAATGGCCGGTGCGGGCTGCGCCACGATTCGCGCGGGAATCGTTTCGCCGCCATTCGGCGATTTCGCACTGCGATGCTTCGGCTGCGACAACTCTCCCGGCTCTGCAGCTCGCATCGTCTCGCGGGCTTCCAACTTAGGTGCGGCCGTAGACGAGGCTGAAGGCACGACTGACGGTCCGTCATTTTTCGCAACCGCTGCACCGGGAGCCGGGCGGCGGTCTGCTGCTGAATCTTTTGCGCGGCTTGCGCCGGCGTCGCGCCGGAGTTATTGCCGTGTGCTGGTGCTTCGGTTTCGGCAGCGGCGTTTCCCGCGGTCGTTGCCGTACCCGGCGACGCCGCAGGCGCTTGCGCTGTCTGTTTTGGCTGAGCGGCACTTGCAGACGCTCGGTTGTTGCTGTGGGCCGCGGAGCTGTGCTTCGCGTGCCACGCAAATCCCACTACCGCCACGAGCAACACCGACGCGGTGATTCCCACCGCAATCGCATTCTTTCCGTACGTGAATTTATGCAGCCCGCGGGTCCACGCAGCCACCGTCGAAATTGGCGGCGTCTCGCCGTCCGCGCTCGTCTCGCCTTTTTCCGGCGCGTCCTCGGGTGTCGCCTCTCCGTCAGCCGATTTCGTTTCCGCATCCGCGGATTCGCGCTTGGGCTTGCGTTTTGGATCTGCGGCCATCAGCGCTTTCAGCAGCGCCGCATCTTTCGCTTCATCCCAATCCGCGCCATCGTCTGGCGCAGGCGCCGCCGCTTGCGCCTCAGGCTCGGAAGCTTCGGCCTCATCGCTCGCGTTTTTTTCAGGGCTCGTTGCCTCCACCGGCAGCGCCACGACCTCGTGTGCGGCGACGAGTACTTCGCGGTTCGAGAGGTTCGCCACCATCTTCGGCGCATCCATCGGAATCTGAGGCGCCGCAATGAATGGTTTCTGAGGTTCCGGAATCGGCGCGGCAGCCGCAGGCTCTTTCGCGGGTGCATCCCAAAAATGTGTGTCGCGCGTGGTGAATTCCAGATCCGCGTAGCCCGAATCGGCCACTTGCCGCCACTCCAGCACCTTGCACAGAATTTCTTTTCCGGTTCGGTCGTTACGCAGAAATACGCACTGCCCCAGCGCGACTTTAGAATTCAAATTTACCACCGCGCCGTTTCCGAAGACGATGGTCGTCTTGGTCGTTTCCGTAAATATCTGGCGCTGCTCCGTCCCGTCGACGTGCTTCGCCCCTTGAATCGTGACCGGGACTTCCACCACCGTCGCTTGATCGCGCGCCGTAGGTTCAGCCATTGGTTCGCACGCCATCATGTTTTGGATTTTGCGGTACCGCCATACTGCCCCCCGGCGTTGGATCACCATCAATAGGCCGCGAATGCGCACGCACCGGACCCAAGTCCGGCGAGCGTGCAGCGGCCCGTCTATGCTCGTATCGTGAGGTTTGCGGGCGTCCGGGGCAATAGCCGGGTAGTACCAATTTTCCCATTACTTGCGTGTCATCCACTAGTTACAGGACTTTTGCCCCCCTGAAAGTACCGGTTACATGTACCAAATGGACACAGTCGCCGCCTTGGTCACTCCGCGCGCTGCGCCCAACTTCAGCTCGTCAGCCAGTTGCCATCGCGCCCCCTCGGATTGCCGGTGTGCCCGGACACAATCGGCCACGATCTGAAGCGCATGAATGCAGGATTCGGTCCGAAGCTAAGCGAGGATTTGTACGTCGCGGACAACTTCGCTCACCCACAAACAGCCTGTGATACATTCTCGTCCATAAGAAACTCAATCTGAGGCCCTGCAGAAATGTGCAAACGCCGAATCCCTGCTATCCGTGTATGTCATTTCATTTTCCTGGCTCTCTTCGCGCTCGCTCCGCTTTCCGCCATCGCACAGAAGCCCGCGACGGCTACGCCATCCACAGCCGAAAATCGCACCGCGCATGCTCTCGAGCTCGCCCGCACCGATCCGCTGAATCTCTACGCATTCCTAAAACGCATGCCCAAGGGCGCTGACTTGCACAACCATCTCGGCGGCGCGGTCTACGCCGAATCCTGGATTCGCGCCGGCGCCGAAGACAACCTTTGCGTGGAACTCGCCACGCACACTTTTTTCAAGTCGCGCGCCATGACGGATAGCCTTCCGCCGCACCCCGTCTGCGGCGACGGAAATATCCCGGCGGCTCAGGCGTTCGCGGATCAGCACCTCTACGACGCGCTGGTTGACGCTTTCTCCATGCGCAGTTTCGTGCCGTCCACTGGAGTGAGCGGCCACGACCATTTCTTTGACGCTTTCGCGAAATTCCTCGCCGTCTCGCCCAGCCACACTGGCGAATTTCTCGACGAAGTAGCCACCCGCGCCGCCGCGCAGAACGAGCAGTACCTCGAGCTGATGGATACGCCGCCGTTCGGACCCACCGCGGCCCTCGCCAAAGAAATCGGCTGGCAACCCAATCGCAGCTTCGCCGAATTTCGCGATCAGCTGCTCGCGCACGGCCTGCGCGACCAGGTCGGCGCCACGCGCGCGCATTTCGATGAAGCCGAATCGATTCGCCGCAGAGCCGAACGTTGCGACGAACCGAATCCGGCCGCCGCCTGCGCCGTGCAGCTGCGCTATCTCTATCAGGTCTTGCGCGGATTTCCGCCTGAACAGGTTTTCGCGCAAACTCTGCTCGGCTTCGAAGTGGCCTCAGCAGACTCGCGCGTCGTGGGCATCAATCTGGTGATGCCGGAAGACGGCTACATTTCCATGCGCGACTATGCGTTGCAAATGCGCATGGTCGGCTTTCTGCACGGCCTTTACCCCAAAGTGCGCATCAGCCTGCACGCCGGTGAAATCGCTCCCGGCCTGGTGACTTACGAAGGGCTGTGCTGCCACATTCGCCTGGCCGTCGATGATGGCCACGCCGAACGCATCGGTCACGGCGTGGACGTAATGTACGAGGACCATCCCTACGATCTGCTGAAGGAACTGGCCGCGAAACACGTAATGGTGGAAATCAATCTCTCCAGCAACGATCTGATCCTCGGCATCAGCGGCAAGAATCACCCGTTCCCGGTGTATCGCAAATTCGGAGTGCCGGTGGCGCTTTCCACAGACGATGAAGGTGTTTCGCGCATTGACATGACCCACGAATACGTCCGTGCCGTGGAAACCTACGGGCTCACCTACGCGGACCTGAAGCAATTGGTCCGCACCGGCCTCGAACATGATTTTCTGCCCGGCCCCAGCCTCTGGCGCGAACCGGATGTCTTCACTCGCTCCGTCGCGGCGTGCTCCCCCGAATCCCTTGGCGCGGAAAAGCCTTCAGCCGCCTGCGCCGCCTTCCTGAAGTCGAGCGAAAAAGCGCAGCAGCAATGGGAGCTGGAGCGCCGCTTCCGCGCCTTCGAATCCAGCAATTGATCCCGCAACTGATCTCGCAACTGGTCGGGCCGCTGGGGGCTGCGCGTGACTCCGCTGGCCGCGCAGGGCTATGCCCTCACTCACGCGACTAGACGATTTCGTTCGCGATTTCGTGAAATTTTTTCGAGGCTCGCTGCGAGTAATGGTCCAATCACGAAGCGCTTTGCCGGTGACTCGCTGATTCCAGCGGCAGAGCGCCTGGCGCGCGGAGATTGCGAATGTCTCGCAACGGCGGTTGGCCGAAGAAGCGGCTGTACTCACGGTTGAACTGGCTGGCGCTTTCGTATCCCACCTCGAACGCTGCACTCGCTGCGTCCAGACGATCCACCAGCATGCGCTCACGCGCCGCCTGCAATCGAAGTTGCTTTTGATACTGAAGTGGACTCATGGCGGTGAGCGCGCGGAAATGATGGTGCAGAGTCGAGACTCCCATCCCTGCCATTTTTGCGAGGTCTTCCACGCGCAGCGGCTTCGCATAATTCGTCCGCACCCACGCGATTGCTTTCGCCGTGCGGTGACTCTGATCACCCAGCGTTGCAATCGCTCGCAGCCGCGCCCCTTCCGGTCCACGCAGGATTCTGTAGATTATTTCGCGTTGAATCAGTCCGCTCAGAAATGGAATATCCCGCGGAGTGTTGAGCAAGTCCACCAGCCGGCAGCAGGCATCGAGCAACTCGGCGGTCGTCTCACCGGTGATCATGCCCGGACTGTCCGCCGGCGCGTCTGGCGTGTGAATTTCCTCGCGCCCCAAAAGTTCGCGGACCACAGGCATTTCCAGCTTGAGCACGAAACACAGATAGGGCACACGCTCGCTGGCTTCGATCACATTGCAGATCACCGGCAAGTCCAGAGACGTGAGCAAGTAGCGCGACTGGTCGAAGATGAATGTGGTTCCGGCGAGGTCCGCGCGCTTACGCCCTTGCGCCACCACCGCCAGGCTCGGCTCGTACGTCGCGGATGCGGGCGCGGTGGGGGCAATCCTTCGGCTCAAGCGTAGGCCGGGAACCTGGGTTATCACTAGCTCTCCAGAGCCAGCAAAAAAGGCAATCTTGCGCGCCAGCTCCTTCCGCAATTCAGTCCTTCGATCTGACGAAGAAATGGCTGTTTTATTGAGTTTTTTCATTGTAGTAGCGTCCCCATCCGCAGCCTAGGATAGCGGCCGGCCTGCGCATATGGCAATGAATTTTCGCACCCCAAGAGGATTAGGCAATAAATCGGAAGGATCAGGCTACCACCCGCGCGGCATTCGAGTCTACTCTGGGGAAGAAAGAAACGTCCGCGAGGAGCAACAATGCAAAAGCGCAAACTTGGAAAAAGCAATCTGGAAGTCTCGGCTCTCGGCCTCGGCTGCATGGGCATGAGCTTTTCCTACGGTCCGCCCAAAGATAAAAAGGAGATGACGGACCTGCTGCACGCCGCTGTTGAGCGCGGAATCACATTCTTCGACACCGCAGAAGTCTATGGCCCGTTCACAAATGAAGAACTCGTCGGCGAAGCGCTGGCTCCCTACCGCAGCAAGGTCGTGATCGCCACCAAGTTCGGCTTCGATCTGAGTGGCAGCGACAATCGGCCGGGCGCGGCGCCGGTGAGCAGCCGGCCTGAAGTTATCAAAAAGGCGGTCGAAGGATCGCTGAAGCGATTGAAGACTGACGTGATCGATCTGTTGTACCAGCATCGCGTAGATCCCAACGTGCCGATCGAAGATGTCGCCGGCACCGTAAAGGAATTGATTCAAGCCGGCAAGGTGAAGCACTTCGGAATGTCCGAGGCGGGCGTAAAGACGATTCGCCGCGCGCACGCAGTGCAACCGGTGACGGCGCTGCAGAGCGAATACTCTTTGTGGTGGAGGAAGCCTGAGGAGGAAGTGATCCCCACGCTTGAGGAACTCGGAATCGGTTTCGTTCCGTACAGTCCGCTGGGAAAGGGTTTTCTCACCGGCAAGATTGACGAAAACACCGCATTCGACAAAAATGATTTCCGCAATAAAGTTCCGCGATTCACGCCGGAGGCGCGCAAGGCGAATCAGGCCGTGGTGGACCTGCTCGGCAGAATCGGCAAACAAAAAAACGCGACGCCAGCGCAGATCGCCCTCGCATGGCTGTTGGCGCAGAAGCCGTGGATCGCGCCGATTCCCGGCACTACGAAATTGTCTCGGCTCGACGAAAACAACGGCTCGCTCGACGTAAAACTCTCCGCCGACGACCTGCGCGAAATTGACAGCGCGGCCGCGAAAATCACTGTCGAAGGTGAGCGATATCCAGAGGCTCTGCAAAAAATGACCGGACTCTGAGCGGCGTGGCCGCGCGCACTGCTGATCACCGCGGCACCAACCCGAAACCGAAACCTGAATCTGAAATCAAGACTGCGTAATCCAATCCGATTGAGGAGAATCCTGTGTACAACGCAAAAGCTTATTCTGCTGCCAGCCCCACGTCATCGCTATCATCCGCAAAGATCCCCCGGCGCGACCCCGGCGAACAAGACGTGCAGATCGAAATTTTGTTTTGCGGCGTCTGCCACTCCGATCTCCATCAGGTTCGCAACGAGTGGAAAGAAGTGATGCCCACCGTCTACCCTTGCGTCCCCGGACACGAAATCCTCGGCCGCGTCACCAAGGTCGGCTCCGCCGTCAAGAAGTTCAAACCCGGCGACCTTGCCGCCGTTGGCTGCATGGTGGACTCCGATCGCACCTGTCCGGAGTGCAAAGCGGGCCAGGAGCAGTTCTGTCCGAACTTCACACTGACTTACAACTTCCCCGATAAGCATCTGGGAGGCGTCACCTACGGCGGCTACTCGGAGAGCATCGTTGTAGACCAGAACTTTGTGCTGCACGTTCCCTCAAACTTGCAGCCTGCAGGAGCCGCTCCCTTACTCTGCGCCGGAATCACCACGTACTCTCCGATGCACCACTGGAATGTTGGCAAGGGCAAGAAGGTTGGCATCGTTGGTCTCGGCGGACTGGGTCACATGGGCGTTAAATTCGCACACGCCCTCGGCGCCCACGTCGTGGTCTTCACCACTTCGCCGAAGAAGAAGGATGACGCGCTGCGCCTGGGAGCTGACGAGGTCGTCCTCTCGAGTGATGCGAACCAGATGCAAAAGCACGCGGGCAGTTTCAACTTCATTCTCGACGCTGTCTCCGCCGATCACGACGTCAACGCTTACCTCGCTCTGCTAGGCCGCGATGGCCACGTCGTCATGGTCGGCGCGCCGGAGAAACCGCTGGCCATTTCGGTATTTAATCTGATCATGGGCCGCCGCAGCATTTCCGGTTCGCCCATTGGCGGTATCGCCGAAACTCAGGAGATGCTCGATTTCTGCGGCAAACACAACATCACCTCCGACGTCGAGGTCATACCCATCCAGAAGGTCAACGAAGCGTACCAGCGCCTGCTCAAGTCCGACGTAAAGTACCGCTTCTCCATTGATATGGCTTCTCTGAAATCCGAGTAACGCGATTTCGGCGGACGCGAGGGAAAATGTTAGCGGCGAGCCATGTCGCGAGTGAATCCGGCGGCGATCATTTGAACAATTGAAGGAGAAGAGCAGGCTCTTACGGAGTTGAATTACTCGGCGCGCGGAACACGAACGCAACCACCACCGTCGCGTCCAGTTTCTTTTCGTTCAGCGTCGCCGGATTCACAGTCCAGTTCTTCACCGCGGCGGTGGCCGCCGACGTCAGCGACGGCACCGGGCGAATCGGCGTCACCTTTTTCACTATGCTTTGCTTGTCGATCAGCAGGCTCAGCACCACGGTTCCCGTTCCCACACTGGTGGGAGGATACGTAGCGTACGACACCTGCGAAATCTGCGGCGGGAAGTATCCCGCAGGAAGTGGTGGCTGTACCAGCGCTCCCGGTGATACTTGCAATCCCTGAGTCTGCGGCGTGCCGGGGTTGAAGATCACTTGCACATTAATTGTGGACGCGACTTGGTTCCCATCCATCCTGCCGGGCGAAAAGCTCCACGTATTCACGGCGTTCGTCACCACCGCGGTCAAGCCGGAGATGCCGCGCACCACCTGCACACTCTGCACGTGCCCTCCCGGATCCACAGCCACCGCAAGTGACACCAGTCCGGACGCAACGTTGTCCATAGGGTACGGAATGTCGCTTGCCGCGGTAATGTCCGGCGGCACAAAATGTTCACCGGCGGAAACTTTGGTCCTTGTCGCCGCGAACCCCACGCAAACCAGCAACACCACCACCAGCGGCAATCTCGATTTTCGCCTCATGCGCATGCGCTCCTCTTTCTCCGCAACCATGATTGCATTCAGTCTCTAGCCAGTTCTGCAGCAATGCTCTGGTGCAATGTTGTTCGCAAAATCAACGAGAAAGAATCCGTAAGTGCGCGCACATCTTAGGTTGCGCCGCAAAGCAAGTCAACGAATCACGATCCTTCGCGGTGAACGTTCGCGTACAGGCCGGCCGCTTGCCTGAGGTGTTCTCTGCGACCCCTGCGCTCTTATCTCAGTGTCCTCTGCGGTAAGTCTGTGGGGTCTAATGCGCGGCGGGTTCTGCTGCGGGGTGCATGCCGTGCTGCGGCACTTCGTGAACTCCGCGCAGTGGTTGTTCCTGATGAAATCTGAAGAGTTGATTTAGCGGTCCGGCGCCTTTGCCGATCGCGTAGGATTTCTCGATGGCTTTCGTCACGTAAGCCTTCGCCAGAATCACGGCTTCGCGCAGTTGCTGGCCGCTCGCCAGTTGCGCCAGAATCGCCGATGAAAATGTGCAACCCGATCCGTGTGTGTTCGGGCTTTTCACGTGGTCGCCGCCGAATGTTTCCACTTCCGTGCCGATGCACAGCACGTCAATCGGTTTTTCTAGGTGTCCGCCGGTAACCACCACCGCCTGCGCGCCCATTTCCACCAGCTTCAGGCCTGCCACTTTCATTCCTGCCAGGTCTTTCACTTCCAGGCCCGTCAAAAATTCCGCCTCCGGAATATTCGGAGTGATCACACTCACGCGTTTCAGCAATTCATCGCGCACGAATTTCAGTCCGGAAGTGTCAAGCAATTCCGCATTCCCCGCCGTCGGACGAAAAACAGGATCCAGCACCACATGCGCGAATTTGTGCTTATCCAGAAATTCCGTCACGGCCGAAGCATTCGCGCGGTTGGCCAGCATGCCGATTTTCACGCCCGCGATCTCGATATCTTCCACCAGCGTTTCCAGCTGTGCGCGCATCGTGGCCGAAGGCGTCGCGTGAACCGATACCACTCCCTGCGTGGATTGCACCGTCAACGCCGTTACCGCGGCCACGCCATAGCAATTGTGCGCCGCGAAAGTTTTCAGGTCGGCCGCCGTGCCCGCGCCGCAGGAAGGATCAAATCCCGCAATCGTCAGCAGGATCGGTGGTGCGTGGCCCGTATTACCGTTGTGGTTACTCAATTGCTAGTTTCCTCCGCGCAAGCCCGCTACAGACAACTACGCCGGCGCTGCCACGTCTCGCATCGGCGCACCGGCTAACGAAAATGTACGCGCGTTCTTGCTCTACACGCAACTACTTTCTGAAACTAATACGCGGAAGATGAAGCGGGATTAAAATCATCGAATGAAGAAAGTTTCCAGAGTACTTGCTTACGCCCTCGCAATTCTTTTTGCGTTCCTAATTCCTACTTCATTGCCTGCGCAAGTCCAGGAAATCTCGCAAACGGTAAAAAAGCTGAAGGCAGTTCCAGCAGAGACCGAAATGCCCAGCACCGAAGTGCCAGATGAAGCCAGCTTGCTCTTAACGCTATTGAAGCACGAGCTTCGCGATCTCATCGCAGCGCGACTGGCCGAAGCGGGCCGCGACGCGCTGCCCGCGAGATTGCAGGAGTCAGTTCGTAATGATCTCAGAGCGGGAGGCATCGTCTTGCAATCCGACGTGCCGGAAGTCACCCGCACCGGACCACTGCCGGAAGATGCCGAGTTCGGCTTCATTGAGAAAATCACGATTGAAAAGTCACCGAAGCATGAGGATTTCCTCGTCGCCGTCGTAACTTTGCAGATTCCTTGTGGCTCGGATGCCTCTCTTTACATATTTCAATGGCAAAAAACGGCCTGGAACCTCGTTTTGGCTCAGGAAGCGAATGGCTACAACCAGATCGACGGGGCACAGGGTGATTTCGCCTACTCTATTTCTCCGTCGGATGTTGGCGGGCACTGGTTCGTCGCCACTGCGAATGTGAATCCCTGGTGCACTTCAAATTGGCAGGCTATCCGTTACAAAATTCTACGCGCCGGTTCGAATGCCTACGAACCGGTGGTGTTGTACACCGGGGAATCGGGCATCTACCGTGAAGACGATTTGTTTACGTTGAAGACGACACCTGACACCGCATCTCTGAGTTTCGTGGCTGAGCAAAGCCTCGACATGGGAATCCTTCTCCGGGTACACCTCTTGAACTTTGGCGTTACGGGCGACGCAGTAACGCGCACCGAACCGCTGGCCCTTCGCCCCGAGGATTTTCTGGATGAGTGGTTTAAGCTCGCTTGGAGCGATGCGTCCAAGTCAGTGGAGAAATCCCAAGAAAGCCAGGCCCATTTATGGCACGAATGGAAGAAGACGGCTGCACCCGCGGACTCGAGCCTGCAATTCGTGCAGCCGTGTGGACATGAGAAGCCGGCGAAGCAATGGGTTGTGGGGATTGACTGGGAAGAAGGGGAGACCGTTGCGAAAAGTCTCTATTTCAAGATATCCAGGACGAACGGCACATTCAGTATGTTGAGCGCTTCTGAAACCAGGCCGTCGGGTTGTCCAGGCGAATCCTCGCCCTACGATTCATCCGATCTCACGTTGCCGTGAAAATTAAGGGAAAAGTCCGCGCACCAGCGTGGCGTCCGCAACTCGTCCTACTGCCAGCACGTACGCTCCGGTGCGCAAATGTGCGCGATGTTTCCGCGAAGTCTCGTGCACTTCGTGAAACGCGCGCCGCATTACCAGGTCCAGCTTCGCGTTCACTTCCGCTTCGGACCAGAAGAAACTTTGCAGGTCCTGCACCCATTCGAAGTAGCTGACGGTCACGCCGCCGGCATTTGCCAGCACGTCAGGGATCACCATCGTGCCCTTGCGCGCCAGCACTTCGTCCGCATGAGGAGTCGTCGGCCCGTTCGCGGCTTCCGCCACAATTTTCGCCTTGATCTGGTCCGCGTTATTCAGCGTGATGGAATTTTCCAGCGCCGCCGGCACCAGAATGTCGCATTTCATCGTCAACAAATCTTCGTTCGAGATCCGCGAGGTTCCTGGCATTCCTACCACAGTCCCGGAACGCTCCTTGTAACGCATGGCCTTCAGCGGATCGATACCGCGCGAATTGAAAACGCCACCTCGCGAATCGCTGATCGCTATCACTCGCGCTTTTTTCTCGGCAAATAATTTCGCTGCGATCGAACCTGCGTTCCCGAATCCCTGAATTGCAACGCTCGCTCCGCGCAGCGACATTTTTTTCACCTTGCACGCTTCTTCCACCACGATCACGCAACCGCGCGCCGTCGCTTCATTGCGTCCTTCCGAGCCGCCGATCGAAATCGGCTTCCCGGTCACCACGCCTAGCGACGAATGGCCCTTGGTCATCGAATAGGTATCCATGATCCAAGCCATCGTCTGCGAATCCGTGTACACATCCGGCGCGGGAATATCCCGCTCTGGCCCGATGATCGGCAGAATTTCTGCCGCGAACCGCCGCGTCATGCGCTCCAGCTCGGATTTGCTCATCCGCTTCGGATCGCAGATCACTCCACCCTTCGCCCCGCCGTACGGAATGTTCACCGTCGCGGTTTTCCAGGTCATCCACATCGCCAGGGCCTTCACTTCATCCAGCGTCACGGCCGGATGGTAGCGAATGCCGCCCTTCGCCGGGCCGCGCGCCACGTTGTGCTGCACGCGGAAGCCGGAGAAAACCTTGATCTGTCCGTTGTCCATCTTCGTCGGGATGGAGACTTCCAGGACGCGCTTCGGCGTGCGCAAAATCTGGCGCAGGCCCGGGTCCAGCTTCAAATACTCAGCCGCGATATCGAACTGAATTTGCGAAATGCGGTACGGATTCAGGTCCTCCCGCGGTGCAATGCGCGGGATGGGCTGAGTGCTAGCAGGCTTGGCAACGGTTGCCATTCAATGTTCCTTCCTGACGTGGCGAGCAATTAGTGGTAAAGGCCGTAAGTCTTGCGCGAATCGAAGTTTAGTCAAGCCGTGCCGGATGTCAATGGAAACCAATAACATTGCGGGAAATGGCCGCCACGGCTTCATCACATTCCGTGTACGTAATCTCCGCAATCATGAGCGTAAGTATATGTCCAATAAGCACTTATACTGATAGCGCGACCCTATCTCGTCCGTAGTTCCAGCAGTTCCAGCCTCCGCGAAATCACGGCAGAACTCCGTTGACCCCGCCAGACCAACAAGTTACGCTCCCTCCGCGGCAACGCAACCGCGCGTCCCCAGCGGCGTTTCCATCCCGCCGCACAATCCGGAAACCCTTCGCGCGCGTATCTATTAGGAGCAGCAATTACTTGGTGACGGCGGAGAAGCGAGCGGAGTTGAAGGCCACGGACGCGTCGCTCATTGACCGGATCGTCCAGCGCGACGAGTCTGCGCTCGCGGCGCTATACGACCGCTACGCCGGCATGCTCTCCTCCGTCTTGAACCGGATTCTGCGCGACACCCAGGCAGCCGAGGAAATTCTGCAGGACATTTTCTATCAGCTGTGGCGCAATGCTGCGCAATTCGATGCGTCGCGCGGCTCCTTGTCGGGCTGGCTGCTGGTGATTGCACGCAACCGCGCCATCTCGCGATTGCGGCGGCACAATCCGGCCAGCGGCGACGAGCTCGGCGAAAACACGGTCGTGGTCGCCTCCAATCTGGAAAGCTCCGTCGCGCAGCAACAACTGATGACCAAAGTGAAAAGCGCGCTGGGCAACTTGCCGAAAGAACAGCGCGCCGCCATCGAGCTCGCGTATTTCGAAGGCTTGACGCACAGTGAAATCGCGCAGCGCACCGGCGACCCACTTGGCACGGTAAAAACGCGTCTGCGCACTGCAGTAGAAACTCTGAAACGGGATTTGCATCCATGAGCGGCGAACATCCAAATCGTGCGGAAGATTTCGACCTCTACGCGCTAGGCGCTCTCGACGACGCCGAGCGCAAGGCGTTCGAATCGCACCTGGCTTCCTGCGCGGACTGCGCCGAAAAGCTCGCCACAGCGCGCGGGCGCATGGCGATTCTCGCGTTCGCTGCGCCGCCGACGGAACCTTCGCCCGGCGTGAAGGAAAGCCTGATGCGCCAGGTGATCGCGTCGGCGCAAGGTCCTGGCGGCAGCCTCGCGCGGGTGCAACCCGAACCGTCGGATGGTGGAGTGTTCGCGCGATGGTGGGCTGTGTTGTTGCCGGCAGCGACTGCTTTCGCGCTTGCCACTGTGCTGCTGTGGCTGCACAACGAGCAACTGAATCGCCAGCTCGCTGATCTGCGCGTCACCATTCAGCAGCAGCAGAAGCAGCTGGACGAAGCGCACAAGATGGCTGAGCTGATGTCGTCGAAGGATACTGTGATGGTTTCGCTCGCGCCGCAGAAGGGCGAGACAGGCAGCGCGCGTGTGCTGTACAACTCGCGGAACGGAATGATGATGTACGATGGCGTAACTCCTCCCGCGCCGATGGACAAGAGCTATCAGGTTTGGCTGGTGCCGATGAAAGGCGCGCCGATCGCGGCTGGCTGGTTTACGGGAAGGCCGGATAAGCCCGCGCACATGATGATGAAGTTGCCGGAAGGAATCGTCGCGAAAGCTTTTGCGGTGACTCTCGAGCCTGCTGGCGGAATGCCGCAGCCTACTGGTCCGATGGTCCTTGTCGGGCCTATCTCGTAGCGCGCGCGAAATCCCGTTAGAAAAAAATTACCGCAGAGACGCAGAGTGCGCAGAGAAGTTCACAACCTGCGGGCGCCCGGTTTTCTGTGCATCCGCGCCGCGCGCGGAATTTCAAAGTAAACAATTTTACTTTTTCACGGCACTGGGAATGGAGTCCACGCCCATGTAGGGGCGCAGCGCTTCTGGAATCGCGACGGAGCCATCGGCGCGCTGAAAATTTTCCAGCAGGGCGATCCAGGTGCGTCCTACGGCCAGGCCGGAGCCGTTCAGTGTGTGCACGAATTCCGATTTTTTGCCGCCGGGCGGCTTGAAACGGATTCCGGAGCGGCGCGCCTGGAACGCTTCCGTGTTCGAGCAGGAAGAAATTTCCATGAACTCGTTTGCGGAAGGCAGCCAGACTTCGATGTCGTAGGTTTTCGCCGACGCGAATCCCATATCGGCGGTGCAGAGCAGCATCACGCGATAGTGAAGCCCCAGGCGCTGCAAAATCGCTTCGGCGTTTCGCACCAACGCTTCCAGCTCGTCGTAGCTTTGCTCCGGCCGCGTGAATTTGAACATTTCCACTTTTTGAAATTGGTGCTGGCGCTTCAGCCCGCGCGTGTCGCGTCCGGCGGCGCCGGCTTCGGAACGGAAGCACGCCGTCCAGGCGCACACTTTGATGGGCAGCGCGTCCGCTTCCAGCGTGGTGTCTCGATAGAGGCTGGTCAATTCCACTTCGGAGGTTGGCGTGAGCCACAGGTCCGTGCCTTCCAGGTGAAACATATCCGCCGCGAATTTCGGCAGCTGGCCCACGCCGGTGAGCGAAGCGGTGTTTACGAGAAAAGGGGGCAGAATTTCCGTGTAGCCGTGGTCGCGGGTGTGCACGTCCAGGAAAAAATTCGCGAGGGCTCGCTCGAGGCGCGCGCCCAGGCCTTTGTACACCGCGAAGCGCGCTCCTGCGATTTTCACCGCCGCGTCGAAATCCAGAATGCCCGCTCCTTCGCCCAGTTCCCAATGCGCTTTCGGCTTGAAATCGAATTGCGGGGGCGCGCCCCAGCGGCGTACTTCTACATTTTCCGCCGCGGATTTTCCGACCGGGACGCTGGCGTGCGGAATATTCGGCACGGTCAGCAGGAATTGCTTGAGCCGCTCGTCGAGGTTGGTGATGGTTTCGTCGTCGCGCTTGATCTGGTCGGAGACCTGCTTCATCGAGGCCAGCAGCGAGGTGGCATCTTCGCCGGACTTCTTCATGCGCGCGATTTCCTCGCTGGCCTTGTTGCGCTCGGCCTTCAGGCGTTCCGCCGAAGTGATCACCATGCGGCGGTCGGTATCCAGTGCGCGAAAGGGCGCCAGATCCAGCGCCAGGCCGCGGTCCCGCGCCATCTTCTCGATCACGTCCAGGTGCTCGCGCACATATCCCAAGTCCAGCATAGGCCCAGCAGAATACATGAATCGGGGAGGAAGTGAAAAGCGGGGAGGAGTGAGGGAGTGATTCGTGAGTGGGAATTGGTGAGTAGTGAAATCCGGCACACGTGGCATAGGCAATCTTGCCTTTGCTCTGGAGTGTTGGATTGGGTTTCCTCTGCGAGATTCAAACGTGATGCAAGGCGCACAGGCAGGATTGCCTGTGCCACGAAGGGCAAATTTGTATCGAATAGAACGTGGTTTCTCCTTTGTTTTCAACAGAGCGACGATTTTGTGGGTTCCATTTGTATCGAATAGAAATGAGGTGAGGCGGTGATGAGTGATCAGTGACGAGCGATGGGTGAGGAGCGGCGCGGACGAAAAAAAATGGGGCAAATAGTACCGATTAGAAAATCTTTTCTCGTTTGTTGTGAATGGGTTAGATCGATTTCTAATCGGCGAGGTGTGCCGATTAGAATTGCACGGAGCGGCACGGGCGAGAAAAAAGTAGGGCAAATAATAGCGATCAGAAAATATTTTCTCGTTTGTTGTGAGCTAGTTAGCTCGATTTCTAATAATTTGGTGTAGCGATTAGAAATGCGCGGGGCGGCGGGCGAAAAAGGGAGCAAATCACCAGCGATTGGAAATGCATTCGGTGATGGTACTGAAGGAGTTAGCTCTGTTTTTAATATTTTTTCACCAGCGATTAGAAAATGGCGGGTGGAGGGTGGCAAGGGCGGAGCCGTCGCGCGGGATTGTGAGGCGCGAGCAGCGTGGACCATGTATCCCCCTTGTGGTGATGAAATTAGCGCACGACTGATGATAGCACAGTAGTTACGGTAATTCAAGTGCAAACTGAGGGGTAAACCACACGCCCGAAGATTATTTTGGGGGCTAGGTTTTTTTCAGGGGCGGCTTCCGCGGAGGTGTGATATCAACGCCGATCTTCGATGATCCGCCTGACGAGCCACCGTGCCTGCCAGATCGCGGATCTGATCAGTCTGAGCAGGTTGTGTAGCCGACGCGATTGTACAGCCCTGAGCCGGGTCAGCGATCCTCGGGGCGCTCTTTGGTATTCATACAAGAAATCGTCGTCGTGCCCGTGAAAAGCCTTCATCGTGACGGCCTCTTCTCGCAGAGTACAGCCGCCGTGCTGGCTATGCAAGCGATGCGATGGATTCGCGGGGCCGGGGCGTGCCGGGTGGGGCGCGAGCAACTCGAAAACACGCGGGAAAGGCGCCGCGTAAGGAAAGCCGCTTCGCGGCGTCGGATTTATGTCGGAGCTAAAGCTCCGACCTACAAGACGGGAGGCGGGGCTTCGCGCCGTCTTTTTATTATGTCGCGGCTGAAGCCGCGACCTACAAAGATTATCGAGCGGTTAGATGCATCACGCAGGCGTGTATGCCCCATCGGGAACCGAGGTAGGAGTCCGCGGGAGGGATGTAGCCGCGCTGAGTCTTAAACCCCCACCCTTCGCGTGAAACAAAGGCGCGAAGGATGGGGCACCCGGAAAATCGAATGCGTGCGTTGAGGTGGTGTGGAAGAATGCGCCACCCGGCACTTCTGAGAGGTGCGCGAGGGTGGTCCGCTCGCCAACCGGAAATTCAACGGGGTCTTTCTGGGCCATGGGGAAGGGTGAGCGGCGGGCGCGGCAAACGATTGGCACGGCAGGCGGCGGGCACGACAAATGACGGGCACCCCAAACGACACGCAATGCAGGCGACGGAGGAGGGAGGATGACCAAGGGGCGGATGGAAGCATTTAGTGATGGAGTGTTTGCGGTGATCATCACCATCATGGTGCTGGAAATGAAGTCTCCACAGGGAACCGGTCTTGCGGCGTTGCAGCCACTGCTTCCTATTTTCCTTTGCTATGTGCTGAGCTTCGTGTACGTGGGGATTTATTGGAACAACCATCATCACCTGCTGCAGGCGGCGAAGCGGGTGACGGGCGGCATCCTGTGGGCGAATCTGCATTTGCTGTTTTGGGTGTCGCTGACGCCGTTCGTTACGGCCTGGATGGGGGAGAACCATTTTGCGGCGTGGCCGGTGGCGCTGTACGGGATGGTGTTGCTGTTCGCCGGAACCGCATACTTTTTTTTGACGAAGGCACTGATCGGGCACCAGGGAACGGATTCAACGCTGGCGGATTCGATTGGCGATGACGCGAAGGGCAAGCTGTCTATCGTGGTTTACGCAGTGGCCATTCCGCTGTCGTTCGTGCGGCCGTGGATTGCCTGCGCGTGCTACGTGCTGGTGGCGGTGATGTGGTTGCTGCCGGACCCGCGCATCGAAAAGGCACTGGAACGATAGAGGGAGGATGCCGGAGCGGGAGTTGAGATGGAGGTTCGATGGATCGGCTTGCGCGGCGTGGCGTTTAAACCCGCACGCTCGCCTGCGCGGCAGACGAGGTGCGGGACCCTGAAAACCTAATGGCCCTCGTCTCGTCGGTGTGTAAGGGCGTGCCATCCGCCCTAGAAACGGATGCTGTTGGAGGCTGGACACCAGCGGTTGCACCGATATAAGATGGCGGTGTTGTCGCCGGAAACACGTCCTCGATTTGTCGCGGCCTTCCTACGCCTACACAGAAATGGGAGGCTCTATAGTGCCCCGCAAGAAAATCCGAACTGACATCAGGGATGTTGCGAGCTATGGCATCCCAGAAGCTGCTCACTACCTCGGCTTATCGCCTGCGACCCTGCGCTCGTGGGTCGTCGGCAGAAAGTATCCGACGACATCAGGAATCAAGACCTCTCTCCCTCTCATCGTGCCCGCCGATGAAAGAACCGAGACCCTTTCATTCTATAACCTTGTCGAAGCTCACATTCTGATGTTCACGAGACAGGTTTACGGGATCCGGATGCATCACGTGAAAAATGCAATTGCTTATATCCGAGAGAGGACGCCGCATAAAAGGCCCCTAATCAGCCAGGTCTTTTACACTGACGGGAAGCACTTATTTGTCAAGGAGCTCGAAGCGACTATAAATGCCTCAAAAATGGGTCAGCTCGGCATTCGCCAGATGCTCGATTTGTATTTGGAGCGCATCGATTGGGATAACGAAGGTTTTGCGTCCCGGCTTTACCCAGTATGGGCAACATCGCACAAACCACGTTCGGTGGTCATCGATCCAAAGATATCTTTCGGTCGTCCGGTTATTTCTGGGACGGGCATAACCGCTTCAGTTCTATGGCACAGGAAAAGGCTCGGGGAAAAAATAGAAGAAATATCGAAAGATTACGGTCTAGACAAAGTTGCGGTCGAAGAAGCGATCAGCTACTACCAGGCTGCGTGACGAAACCACGTTTTTCCTCGATCGCTCGATCGGAAAATTCAAGTGTGCCCATCATCTTCGCGCTGCGGGAATCAAAGTCGAAATTCACGACGATCATTTTTCGGAGGGCGCGAGCGACGAAGAATGGATCGCGAGATGCGGTCGAGAAAAATGGGTCATCATCACGGGAGACATTTGGAAAAGAGGGCGTAAGGAGGCTCCACAAGTAAACGCAGTCGCGTTTGGTCGCGTAAGGGTTTTTCAGTTGTCAACGAACGAGATACCGTCAGAGCTGTGGGGCCAGGCGATTCTTAAGGCCGAGCAAAAGATCATTAAAATCTTAAAAACGAACAAAGGACCCTTCATGGCGAGAATCACTCCAGGCGGTAACGTTTCGGTCCTGACTGGTTATTTTGAAGGCGATCGGGATGATGACCTTCTTGCCCGCGGCTGACGGTTGCCTGAATGATGTTGTGAGAATTTCGGGGACCGTGCGTCACAAAAGTACTGCTGCAACCGTTCGATTTTTCGTTCTTGCGCCCGACCGGTGTTTGCGGAACTTAGGAGCGACTCACCTCCACCACAGCCCTCGCCCGGGACGGCGTATCCCCAACCCAGTTTACAACAGAGTCGAAACTCGAAAAGAGGAGGTATCGTGCGACGAACTCTCCTGGTAGTACCAGCACTGATTCTACTCATGGTTCCCGCGTTCGGGCAGGAGACCATTCCCGAGCCGACTCAAAGAACAGACGCGCCGTATCGAATGTTCAGAGCTCAAAACGTTTACACGCTTCTAAAGCTCGACACTCGGACTGGGCTAATCTGGCAAGTTCAGTGGGGTGTGGACGAAGGATATAGATGGGTCCAAGCGCTGAACACGAAGTCGCTCGCAGAAAGCGGAAGAGCTGGTCGGTTCACTCTGTGCCCGACTCTGAACATCTACACGTTCATTTTACTCGATCAAGAGGATGGTCGAGCGTGGCAAGTTCAATGGGGAAAAGAGCAGGAACGTTTCATTGTGCCCATTGATTGAGTCGGAATTGTCAGGGATTTCCCGTCGAGGAACGCTGTTGGCTCGAAGGGCAATCATCTTATAGGACGATTCGAGGTTTGGACTTCTTGCTCGTGGGTGGGTTCGGGGTTTGTGTGGCGTTCAGCTTCCAGACGATTTGGCGCATGATGGCGGTCCACATGTCGGCGTCGCGGGTGGGTAGATTGAGGCGGCGGACGAGGCGGCGGATGCGGTCGTCGGCGTCGGCTACGGTGCGGCGGTCGAGGAAGCCGCTGGAGCTGAGGGCTTCGGTGAGGATGGCGGTGAAGCGTTCGATTTCGGCGGCGGTGGCGGGCGTGTCTTTTTTCAATGCGCGGGTAAATTTGGTGGCGGCTTTTGGGTCGCGGGCGAGTTCGTAGAGGCAGACGGCGACGGCCTGGCCGAGGTTCATGGAGCGATGCTCCTGGCGCGTGGGGATGCGCAGGAGCCAGTGGCAGTGGCTGAGATCTTCGTTGGACAAGCCGGTTTTTTCCGAGCCGAAGAGGAGCGCGACGCGATTTTTTTTAGGGCGTGCGGCGGGCTTGCGCGCGAGCTGGCGCAGGATGATGCGTGCGGCGGCTTCGAGCGTGCAGAGCTGATGATGCAGTTCGCGGCGGCCTGCGGCGGTGGTGCCGACGACGAGGGTGCAATCCGCTACGGCTTCGGCGACGGTGGGGAACTGCTCGGCATTGGCGAGAACTGGGGCGGCGCCGACGGCGGAAACTGCTTCGCGGTAGGCGGGATCGTAGGGATTCACCAGGCGCAGATGAGTGCAGCCGAAATTGCTCATGGCGCGCGCGGCTGCGCCGATATTTAGAGGATTGCGCGTGGCGACGAGCACGACGCGCAGATGGTCCATGAAGGATGGGGAATTCATGAGCGGCTATTCTAAATCATCATGGGTGCATCACGGCATGGGCAGACGAGCGCGACCAGCGCGCAGGATGCGCAGTGCGCGAAAGCCGGGGCCGACGCGCTGAAGTAGGCGGGCGGCTGGAGAAGGCGGGCGCGTTAAATTAACCTGGGTGCAACAGAAGCGTAACATGGCGGAAAATTGGCTTGGTAGGATGGCAGCGCTGCCCTTTCCATTTTCCGGAACGCAGGCGCAAAGGAAACGACGCCATGCTGCCTCCTAAACTGATTCTTTCACCGATTGATTTCAGCGACCATTCGCACGCCGCGCTGGACGTGGCTGCGGATTTCGCGACGCGATTTGGCGCGGAGCTGTTGCTGGTCCACGTGATGCCGGCGATCGAGGATTTGCCGGCGAATGTGTCCATTTTGAAGGAAGGCGAGTACGACCAGAGCCTGGCGGATAAGGCTGCGAAGCAATTGTCGGAGCTGGCTGCGACGCTGGCGCAGAAAAACGTGAAAGCGCGCACGGAGCTGGGGTCGGCGAACGACGTGGGGATGGAACTGGTGCGCAGCGCCGAGCACAACCATGTGGATATGATTATTATTGCGACGCACGGGATGACTGGGTGGCGGAAGATCGCGTTTGGATCGGTGGCGGAAAAAGTGGTGAAGCAGGCGAGCTGCCCGGTGCTGGTGTTGCGCGCGAATGCTGTGGCGGATGCGGACGGCGAGAAGACCGCGGCTTCGTCAGCTGCTTCGCACTAATTTTTATTCTTGGCGCTGACGGCGCTCAGGATGAATCGCCCCGGCTCGGCGAGAGCGATTCAAACTCCGACGTCAGCGAACTCGTCGCACATGGAACGGAAATTTTCGTACCACGTGGCGGTGAAGACTCCCACCAGGTATTCGACCGTGCGTCCGGCGACGGCGACGCGCGGCGGCTTGATTTCTCCCCAAGTGCGAACGCGCGTGCCGCCCGAGGCGTGTTCTTCGAACTCGACCCACTGGTGCAGGGTGACGCCCATGCCGCGGTCAATCCAGCCGAGGTCGCGGCCGGGCCGGCAATTGACGATGAGGTGATCGACGATCACTTTCACGGGCTTAAGAATTTCGATTTGCATCCTGCTACCGATACTCCAAGGCTCGCCATGCTGCCAATGCAGTTTGCCGTAGATATTGGCGAAGGTGTGCCACATCCTCCAGTTGGTGTAAACCTCCCAGGCCAGGGAAGGCGTGGCTTTGGTGGTGACGGCATATTCAAAGCTGTGCATCGGACCTCGTAGCGCACTTCGGATTTTTGCAGCACCAGGGAATGAAACGGGGGTATACTGCGCGCCTGGATTATTTATACAGCGTTTGTTTAACAATGTAAAGATTATTTTCCGGGAATTGCGAGAAGCCAGGAGCGAAGATGCCGCGAATAGCCGATGCCCGTCTGGAAGGCCGCATTGTGGATGCCGCGTATCAATTGTGGAGCCGAGGGGGAGAAAAAGCGCTGACGATGCGAGCGGTGGCGCGCACGGCGCGGACCACGACTCCCACGTTGTATCAGCGTTTCCGCGACAAGAAAGATATTCTGGAGCTGCTGCGGCGCAGGGCGCAGGCGATCATGTTTTCTTATATACGGCGGGCACATTCGGCGGAAGAATTTTGCCAGCGTTATTTCGAGTTTGCGTCGCGGCATCGCAACGAGTATGAGCTGATCCACGCGGACTGGGTGGTGCGGCTGGCGAAGGATGAGCCGCGGCCTTCTTTCGAGCTGCTGAAGAAACAATTGGCGGACCGCCTGGGCGGGACGGTGGACCAGCACGCGGGACTGGCGTTGGCGTTGGCGGCGCTGCTGCATGGGACCGCTACGCTGCTGCTGACGAAGGGAGTGCCGGAGCGCATTTCACGCGAGCTACGGCATGCGTGCGTGGCGGCGTTTGAAACGTTGGTTGACTGCGGGCCGGGGAGGACTTTTCAGGCGAACCACCGGTAGCGACGCAATTCAAATTACGACGGATTCGCGGTATTCGCCGAAGGCGCGGCGGAGGGCGTCGGAGATTTCGCCTACTGTGGCGTAGGCTTCGACGGCGGTGAGAATGGCGGGCATTAAATTTTCTGTGGTGCGGGCGCGGCGCTCGATTTCGACAAGGGCGGCTTGAGCTTTGGGCGTATCGCGGCGGGCGCGCAGGGAATTTAGGCGCGCGATCTGGGTGCGTTCGATTTCGGGATCAATGCGCAGGGTGGGGATGGGTTTTTCCTCGTCGGTCTGAAAACGATTTACGCCAACGACAACTTGCGCGCCGCTGTCCACGGCATTCTGATATTCGAACGCGGATTTTTGGATTTCCTGCTGGATGTAACCGGTTTCGACGGCACGCAGCACTCCTCCCATGGCGTCAATCTTCGAGATGTATTCCTGCGCGCCGGATTCTATTTCGTCGGTTAATTTTTCGATGGCGTAGGAACCGGCGACTGGGTCGGTGGTGTTCACGACTCCCGTTTCCTGCGCAATGATTTGCTGTGTGCGCAGGGCGAGCAGGGCGGATTGCTCGGTGGGGAGGGCGAGAGCTTCGTCGAGGGCATTGGCGTGCAGGGACTGGCATCCGCCGAGGACCGCGGCGAGAGATTGCAGCGCGACGCGCACCAAATTATTTTCGGGTTGCTGGGCGGTGAGCGATGAGCCGGCGGTTTGCGCGTGGAAGCGCAGCATGAGGGAGCGGGGATCGCGCGCGCCGAAGCGTTCGCGCATGGTGCGGGCCCAGAGACGGCGTGCGGCGCGGAACTTGGCGATTTGCATGAGCAGCTCGTTGTGCGAATTGAAGAAGAAGGAAAGTTGCGGCGCGAATTCGTCCACGGCGAGGCCGGCGGTGATGGCGGCTTCGACGTAGGCGATGCCATTCGCGAGAGTGAAGGCGACTTCCTGTACGTCGGTAGAGCCGGCTTCGCGAATGTGATAACCGGAAATGGAAATGGCGTTCCAGTTGGGGAGTTCGTGGCGGCACCACGCGAAAATGTCGGTGACGATGCGCATAGCGGGGCGCAGCGGATAAATGTAAGTGCCGCGGGCGATATATTCTTTCAAGATGTCGTTCTGCACGGTGCCGGCGAGGCGCTGGAGGTTCGCGCCTTGTTGTTTGGCGACGGCGACGTAGAGGGCGAGGAGAATCGCGGCGGTGGAATTGATGGTCATGGAGGTGGAGACAGTTTCGAGGGGGATGCCGTCGAAGAGAGTTTGCATGTCTTCGAGAGAATCGATAGCGACGCCGACTTTGCCGACTTCACCGAGCGCGAGAGTGCTATCGGAATCCATGCCGATCTGCGTGGGGAGATCGAAAGCGACGGAGAGGCCTTTAACGCCTTGCGCGAGCAGATAACGGTAACGTTGATTGGATTCGACGGCGCTGCCGAAGCCGGCGTATTGGCGGGTGGTCCAGAGGCGGCCGCGATACATGGTCGGGTAGACGCCGCGAGTGAAAGGGAATTCGCCCGGGATAGCCGAGGTCGCGCTCGGGGTCCCAATCGTGGAGGTCGGCGGCAGTGACGACGGCTTCGAGGGGCAGGCCGGACGGGGAGGCGGCCTTCAGCTCTGCGGCGGCGGGGGATTTTTTCGTTTCGCGCGTCATGGGTTGGTGTTAGCGCACGCGCCGCGCGCGGCGAAACGAGGTGACCGCAAAACAGATCATGGTGACCGCGTAAACGATGGTGAAGCCCAGAAGCCACGCGGCGGGGCGGGTGTGCCATTGGCGCCAGGCGGAGATGCCGCCATAGAGCGCGAAGAGGGCGAAGATTGCTCCGGTGGTTTCGTGAAAGAGCTGGCGCACGGCGCGCCACACGACGCGCAGAGTGATCTTGGTGGAGTTCCAGAGCGTGGGGTAGAAGCCCGTGGCCATCGGACAATTCTAGTACAGATTGCGGGGAGGCGCGGGAGGGATTGCCCTTCGAAGCGGCACTGCCGCTTCTCAGGATGAATCGCGCTGCAGCGCGATTCACGGGGTGCTGGGGGCTGGATTTTACAATAGCAAGTAAAGAGCTCCGATTCCCCGGTAGAGGGTCAGTTTCCGATGACGCGTTTATGAGAACTTAGACCGTTACCGGACTCTAGTTAGCCACCGTCTTCGCTCGGAATACATATGATACGCGTCACATACATGAGAAATCGCACGTTGGTTTCGCCATTATCATCCGGTTTTCTCGGAGGCACCGTATGGGAAGCTTCCGGGCGCTCGACTAGCTGAACTAACTCCCCAGGACACTTCGGCGGCCCTTGGGAAGTCCCGACCTGAAGGGGTTGCAGTCGCAACGTTTCTCTCCGTAGTTAGCTCCCGATCAGCTCTGACTGCGGGTTCGACGCATCGCTGGTGCCAGAAACTTGCCTCGCAGAGCGCTGATAGGTGGAACAGCATGTAGTCGAGCAACTCTTCCTCGGCTGGAATAACCGACCTCGCAATTTAACCTTGTTGCGGCCCTCACTTGCCCCCTCGTTAGGTTGATGGCCAGCCCTGGCCGATTGTTGAGTGTCTTCGTATCCTTTGCTCCATGTGATGACGGTCACATCAGTCTGTGACCCACGTTCCTGCAGCTGCACGTTCCTTGCAATATAAACAGAACGTCCAGGTGAGCGAGAGCACGAAGGCCGCTGTTACTTTCGCCAGTCTCCCCGATTCCGAGAGGGATTGAATCGAGACGGCTACCTGACAAGAGCCCTGACGGCACCTCGTGATGAGCTGTCTTGGAGAGCGGGCCGAGCCGCTGTCAATTCGGGGCATGGCGTTGATTTTGACTTTAGGCCAATCGAATCATCACAAAGAGTCAATTTCAAATTCTCGGAGAACAACAAACGATTGCACCGGAGAACCATAAACGGTGGAAAGGAGAAAGGTTATGCCAGTAAAAAGCCCAAAGGAACTATTCATGATGCTTCTGAGTGACGTTCGGCAGAACACCGAGAGATCGGCCAAGATTTATCAGGAGATCAGTCAGGCAGCCCAGGATCCGGACATAAAGGAAGCACTGGAATCGCGGGGTTGGATCGCGGAAAAGGACCTGGCCGCGATCGATCGGTGTTTTCAACTGATCGGCGAGCAGCCCGTCAAGCTCAGCGGCCGTCTCCAAGAGGTGTTCGTGGAGGACTTCCGCAGAGAACTGGGGGAGATACAGAACCCGGTCGCAAAGCACATCTTCGTCCTAGCCAAGGCTAGTCATGTAACCCATCTTCGGATCGCCGAGTACGTGGCGTTGGTAGCTGCGGCCGACGTAACCGGACACTATGCCGTTGGTGTTCTGCTGGAGAGCTGCCTGGCAGACAAGCTCGCGTTTGTCGAACGAACGCGACGTCTCATCAGGAATTTCGTCGCGGCCAAGGTGGCGGCAAAGGTGGCCGCAGCATAATAACGCCCCAAATCTAAGTGAACTCTGGAGATGAAGAATTGTTGGATGGGCAGCCGCTATCAGAGCGAAAAGAAACGGCTGCTCGGGTTGCTGATGTATGAACGGCTCTCCCCGGCGCCGGGGAGAGCCGGCCTTATACAGAGGTCGTCCCCGGAAGGGTCATGAAAAAAAGGAAATAAAAAAGACAAACTTGAGAAGAAAAAGAAAGAAGAGGGAAAACGGGATCAGACAAGCAAAAGCGCCGTGGGCACCTATGCCGACGCTGGTGCGCGTCTTTCCCGCGCTGGGAATCTTAAAGAGCGTACACAATGAAAAAGTCAGCCTGGTGAGTGAGTCCATCGTCGGAGAGGCTTCCATCTCGGAGGAAAGAACGTGAACGCCACCAATCGCACCCTAAAGCAGAAGGCCTATCATGGATTTAAAGAGTATCTGGTTATTTCTTGCTATCTTTGTATCGTTTTCAGCTTATTCGCTCTATACAAGTCGGTCATTTTGGCAGAGCATCATATCGCTATTGGCGCGCAGGGATTTGCCCTGCTCAACGGGCTGGCGCTTGGCAAAGTGATGCTGGTTGCCCAGGAGTTGCATTTCGCGGACCGATTAAAGGCGGCGCCGCTCATCTACCCGACTCTGTTCAAGTCCGCCGCTTTCGCCGTTCTTTTGGGTTGCTTCAAAATTCTCGAAGAGACTGTAGTTAGTTTGTATCACGGGCAGTCTTTCAACGAGAGCATCACCGCGATCGGGGGCCGTAGCCTCAAAGGTACGCTCTCCATGATGGCGCTCCTGGCGGTACTTCTGATTCCCTTCTTTGGATTTAACGAACTGCGCAGGGTCCTAGGCGAGGGCAAATTAGAGAAACTCTTTTTCGCGTCGCGCGATCTCGTCGGTTGCTCCTCCTAGTTGGACAGCTTTTTGAGTGATTTCCCATTCAACAAGTTGCCTTGTGAGAAGTGATCGCGATTGTTCCAGGTTCGCAGGGTAAGCGAAAGTAAAGCGCCCCGGATTAGTCGCCATAAACACCGTCGTGTCTACCGATTGAATTCCACTTGGCTGGTAAGTCGCGAAACCGGAAGCTTGGTCTGCGGGACGTGGCCCGACTTTCCGATCTCGACGTGCCTCAGGGGTTGAATCGATTATTCATCTTGCACGTTCATGTTCCGGCGCGCCGGCGGCGAGCGATTTGACCTTGGAGGCATAGAGGGAGATGCCGGGCATCGCGCTTAGTCCGTGAGCAAAGATGCTTAGCAGCACGGTTGCCGTTACCGCGAATTGGATGGTGGGCTCACCCCGGAAATGCATTTCCTGCTCCAGGTAGACCAGACCAAGAACAATGGAAGCCAGACCTCGTGGGCCGAACCAGCCCATAAAGATGACGCTGGCTGGGCTGAGGCGCGTACCGATAAGAGCGATTGCTACTGGCAACATTCGCACAAGAGTCAGGCTTAGAAGCGCGTATGCCCACGACGCGGTGCCGAACTGCCGCCAATCCCGCACCGCAATCATGCCGAAAAAGAAGAACACGCCAAGGTTCAGCAATTGTCCCCATTCCTCAGCGAACTCGATACTGTGCCTGCCGGCTTCTTTGAATCCGATCTGCACCGCCAGGCCGGCAATGAAGGCTGCGATGAACATGCTAGCGTCAACCATTCCGGAGATTATGAGGCAGAGCAGTGGCAGCGCGACTACGCCGATTTGTTGGAACGATTCAGACATCCACTCCTCGCGGCGAGCGAGATCCAGCAACCATCCGCCGGCAAGGCCGATAGTCAGGCCGATGACAGCGCCAAAGCCAAGCTGTTCCACAATGAATTGCATCAGGCTAGCCCGTCCCCCTTGGGTTTTGGCGGCCATGAGGGCGATGAAGAACAGGAGGAACGGAACGGAAAGCCCGTCGTTGAGACCGGCTTCGACATTGAGCGCTTGGCGAATGCGCATAGGCACGCGAGAGCTTTTTACGATGACCTGTCCCAGGCCGGCATCGGTCGGCGCGAGAATGGCGCTCAGGATTCCGGCTTCCCAAATGGAGAGATGCGGAAACACCAGCCGCGCGACCAGCGCGCCAAGAAAAATCGTCAGCAGCATCCCTATGCTTAGCAACCGTGCCGGCAGATTTCGAATGCTCCGCAAAACATTCAGGTCAGTGCGGCTGGCATCCGTGAAGAGAAGCATCACCAGGCCGGCTTCGGCAGCATGGAGCGCAAGGCTCGCAGTGAATCCGGCTTTCAATATCCCCTGCAAGGAGGGAAATATAAGCATGCCCGCGACCGTGAACACCATGGGCGCAGTGGCAATCGTCCGCTCCAATCGCTGCGACACCAAACTGAAGAGGAAGAGGAGTAAAACGAAAAACGCTAGAGGCACCATCGCGGTTAGCTCCTTTTCGCCCCGGCTATGGTCTGGAGACCCTTCGGGAGCTTCGTGTTCAATTTGAATTACGAGCATATCCGCAGGGTTGGCTTTCACGTGTGACCGGCATCACACAGCTGCGTATCTAATAGAGGTCCGTTGGGATTCACCAAGTCTCGATGGGTCGCGAAACCGGAAACTGACCCACTACCGAGTCCCTGACAGACTAGACTGATCCGCAAATAGCGGATCCCTGCCTGCGGCGGGCAGGCCTGCTGCGTCCCGCGCTCGTGCCGCAGTCGCCGGACGGGAAACAAAAAGCGCGGGACTTCGTTCGGGATGCCACGCGATGTTCTTGCGTCGGAGGGGTGTGGATGGGGGCATGCCCGCTTCGTCCCGAAAAACATGGGACGAAGCGAACGCTACTTTTCTCGGCAGCAGGCTCGCGGAGGAGGCAAGAGCGAAGAGAGAGCCTTCGTCGCTGCGCTCCTCAGGATGGCGACGCGGGGAACATTAGCAGAGAGGCGGCCTGCAAGATTGGATGCGCCCGAGGTGGCGGTTGCGGCATCAGAGGAGGTGGCTGGACGAAGGTACGGTTAACTGGAGCGATTCATTCTGCGCACCTGGGTCTTGTTTCGTGGTGGCGGCGGACCTAGAATTGGGATAGAAGGGTGGTTTTAAGGGAGGTGATGCCCTTGCAACTGGACGATCGTATGAAGCAGTTGCTGCGAGAGCTGGGACACGCCATTAATGATACGGTGTCGGACTCAAACCGGATCGCGGAAGCCATCTCCGGAGTGCGATCGGCGGGATTCGACATTGTGCTGAAGCTGGATGCGACGATCGGGCTGGCGCGCCGGTCCGCGCAAGACGCGAAAATGACCACGCAAGACCGCCGATTCCTGGAATCCCTGCATATCCGCGTGGATGATGAAATCATGGAAGAAGAAGCGATCGAGCCGCGAGTGGAAATTACGGCGCAAGATATAAAATTTCTGAAGTCACTGAAGATATCCTTCGATGAAGAACTTTAAGCTTATTGCTGTCGCGCTGTTCTGCGCCGCCACTATGGCTGCTGCTGCCGCACCGGCGCGCGCGCAGATTGCCACGGATTCAGGCGTGTCCGTGGTGGTGAAGCAGAAGCCCGCGAAGGCTGTGTGGCTGAAGGCGGAAGTGATCCACGCGGACCGGCGTACATTGATCGTGCGCGAAGTGGACAATTCCATGGAGATTCACACCTTCACGTATTCGGTGAAAGCCCAGGATAAAATCAACGAGGTTCTGGACGAGGGCGGCTACCAGCGCGGGGATCGCGTAAAAGTTTTGTGGTTTCCGGGCAGCAGCGAAGCGCTCAAGATTAAAGGCAGACCTTCCAAGTCGAGTTGATTCCCCGTTTTGCGCAGTAATCTTCGAAATCCGATTTCAGACCCTCGAAAAAGTTTGAATGTGCTAGCCTTGCGTTTTAGAGGCAGCCCGCGGATCACGCCACGAGCCAATCTCGAAGCTTATTCTGAGAATCCATGATTCGCCCCGCCGCAGTTGCCGGACGCTTCTACCCATCGGAACCGCAGGAGCTTGCGCGGCAGGTGGCGGAATTCGCGCCAGCGGGCGGCGAG
Source organism: uncultured Acidobacteriota bacterium (assembly GCA_963748395.1). GTDB lineage: Bacteria > Acidobacteriota > Terriglobia > Acidiferrales > UBA7541 > Palsa-295. Next base: position 976,389 of record CAVVIP010000005.1, read on the forward strand.
AAAATTGCGGCGCGCGGGTGCGTGGTTCCTCACGCGGGCTACATGTATTCGGGGCACGTCGCCGGGGCAGTTTATTCCGCGCTGAAAATTCCATCGCGATGCATTTTGCTGGGGCCGCGGCATTATCCGCGCGGCGAAGCGATGGCCATTTTGTCGGAAGGAAGCTGGAGAACTCCGCTGGGAGATGCGGCGATCGACGCGGAGCTGGCCGGGGAATTGGTGCGGGCCTGCCGATGGCTGAGGGAAGATTCCACGGCGCATGAGCGGGAACATTCGCTGGAGGTGCAGATACCGTTTCTGCAGCGGCTGGCGCCGGCGGATTTTCGGTTTGTGCCGATCGTGCTGGCGGCGGAGCGTTATCCGGTGCTGGAAGAATTGGGGCACGCCGTGGCGAAGGTGGTGGCTGCGCAGAGCGAGCGCGTGCTGGTGATTGCCAGCACGGACATGAATCATTATGAGCACGATGCGGTGACGCGGGTGAAAGACGGACGCGCGATCGAGCGGATACTGGCGCTGGATCCGCGCGGACTATTTGATACGGTGCGCGCGGACGGAATCACGATGTGCGGATACGCGGCGACGACGGCGATGCTGGTGGCGATGCGCGATCTGGGCGCGGAGAATGCGGAGCTGGTGAGGTACGCGACGTCGGGAGATGTTACGGGCGAGCGGGATGAGGTGGTGGGGTATGCGGGGTTGATTGTGCGGTGAGCGGCAGCGCGCGTGACGCGATTACGGAAGCGCGATCGGGTGTTGCCGTGACACCGATGGCGCACCAAAGTACGCCGCGACAAAAGCAGAAACCGAATCGAAGCGTCGTTAGTTCACGTTTAGGCTGAAGGTGAAAGTGTGCGTAGTGGTGCCGCTGGTTGCGGTCACGGAGATGGTCTGATTTTGGACGACCGGCGTGCCGGGATTGCTGGGGCCGGTGCTTCCGCCGCCTCCGCCGCCACATGCGGCGGTGGCTAGCAATAGCGTAAACAGCAAACCTGCGCCCGCGAGATTCCAGCGGCGGCGACCCGCCTGCATTGCCAACACGAAAAGAGCGAAACACAAGAGCGAGAGCCGGATGGCTACGGCATTGGTGCGCCACCCGCCGAAATCGGTGTGGCGGCTTGCGGGAACGAGCGAGCTGGGAGCGGTGGTCAAAACTTTGAGAGTCATAGTTTGCCCGGGTGCCACGGTGGAAGAGCTGAAGCTGCAGGTGGTTTCCGAAGGCAGATTCGAGCAGCCGGTGAAATTGACGGAGGCGGTGAATCCGTCCACGGCGTTTACGGTTACGACTGTGGTTCCCGCTGCGCCGGGAGCGGAGACGTTGACGACGGGCGGCGCGAAGGAAATATTAAAGTCGGGACCGGCGCCCACGGTTTCCGTAAAGTTAGCGCCGGAACTCTCATAATCGGCGTCGCCTGAATACGAAGCGGCGATTGCGAGCGTACCGGATGGCAACGAAGTCGTCGTGAGTTGTGCTTGTCCACCAGTGAGTGTGACCGGGGCGCCAATGTTCGTCCCATTTTCCGTGAATTGTACAGTTCCGGTGGGCCCGGGGCCGCCCGCTTGATTCTGAGTTATGGTCGCGGTGAAAGTGACGCTCTGTCCAAGCGTGATTGTGGCGGCCGATGAAGCGAGCGCAGCGGTAGTGGGGATTTTGATAGCGATCGTGCCGGGAGCAGAAACGGAGGAAGCAAAATTAGTATCGCCGCTATATTTCGCGGAAATGGAGTTCGCACCCAGGGGCAGCGCGCTGGTAGTGAGAAAGACCTGAGCGTTGATCTGGCAGTTGACTGAATTCGTAGAGGCGTTCACGGTTTGCGGACTGCCGAGCTGCGTCGAACCCGTAAAAAAAGTGATTGTGCCGGTCGGTGGGTTTCCGCAATTGGCGCCGCTGAGACTCGCGGAAAGACTCAAGGGGCTGCCCAAGGCCGTAAAGCCACCGAGGCTGGAGAGCACGGTCGTAACCTGAGCTTGAGTGATGGTGAAGGATGCGGCGGGCGAGGTGCTGGCGTTGAAACTGGGATCGCCACTGTAGGCCCCGGTGATGGAATGAGTGCCTGCGGTGTAGGTATAGGTTGGATCCGTGGGCAGCACGTTGCCTTGGCTATTTAAAGTAAGAGCTGGAAGACCGGATATCGCGTTTCCGCCGTCCTTGAAGGTGACGGTGCCGGTGGGAACACCGTTACCGGAATTGCCGCTTACGTCGGCGCGGAGATAGACCGCGGAGCCGTACACTCCCGAGCTGAACGGCAGCGGGAAGCCCTGCGAATTTTGTGTGAGGAAGGAGACGGCGACCTTGCTGCCTTCCGGCGTGACTGTAACGGCGATCGGCGTGGAATCACTGGCGGCGAATTTGCCATCGCCGGCATAGTGCGCGGTGACGTTGTAGCTGCCGCCGGGCAAAACGGTTGTGGTGGAATTCACCGAGCCGTTGGTGAGCGCGAAATCCGTGACGCCCTGCTCAACGGTAGAGGTGGAGAACAGCGCGACGTTGCCGGTGGCTGTACCGGTGGCGGGAGGAGTGGGTGTCACGCCGATCTGTACCGTGACTGGGGTACCGTGTGCGATTGAGGAAGTGGGGCTGAGCGACAAAGTCGTTGCGGTGGCCTTGAGGGCGGAAGTGACGGTGCTCCATTTGTTGACGAGATTTGCGGCGTTGACTGAGCCGAGCCCGGTGGCCAGGTCATAACCGGCCGTGGCGTTATATCCGGTCAAGATGCCGACGCCTAAGGGGCCTGCAGAACCGCAATTGACCGGACTTGCTACGGTGTCGTCGCAAGGCATGGCGTTGGTTCCGGTATTGATGTCGTAAAAAATGCAAGTGCTGGCCGGCGAGCCGGACGAAGTGCAACTCGCGCCGGATTGCGCGGCAAGCTGGTAGAGAATGTAATTGGCGTTACCCTGGCGCGAAGCGGTTTTCTGATTGACCAGCGCCATGATTCCCGCAAAGGCCGGCGACGAAGCGGACGTGCCGCCGACACCCAGGAAATCGAGATTCTGCGGGTTTTGATTGCAGTAGATGCTGTCCGTGATGTCTGCCTCACAGACGATGTAAAAGCTGCCCGTGTAGAATCCGGTAGCGGCGTAGAGCGAGACGTCTGGAATGTCGCGTTTGCTGTCGTTGGGCACGCCTGTGCCGGTCTGCCAGACAGGCTTGGCGTAGCCGCCGCCGCAGCCGTTGATGCTCTGGCCATTTCCGGTGGTGCAGCTGCTTTTGCCGCCCGCACCGCCCAGCGTAAACACGTTGACGCCGAGCAAGTTTGAGTTATTGCAGTTTGCGAGCGCGTTGGTGCTGTAGCCATAAAAGGCGAGGGCCTGGCTGGTGCAACTGTCATTCCAAGGAACTTCTGGAATATAGCTTTTGGCGGAGAGCTCGGTAGCGCTGGATGTGCTGGTGGTGTTCCAGTAGGTTGCGGGGTTCGCGAGGTCGTTGAAATCAGTACCGCCGACGGCGACGTTGTAGGGTGTGGACGCGAAGCCGCTAACTTGCAAACCGTTTTCAGCGGGGGCGGGAGCTTCATTGTCCTGACTGTCGCATCCGGCGGAGCCGCTGTCTCCCGCGGAAACGAAGGCGGTAATTCCTTCGGCGGCGGCTTGCTGCCAGACTGCGTTGTAAAACTGATTGCCAGCGGTGCCCAACGCTGCTTCGCAGGTGCCATAGCTTTCGCTGAGTACCGGTGCGACGTTGTGATCCACAGCGTATTGCGCAGAAAGATCGACGCCGAGAGTAGTGTTGGTGGTGGCGGACGTGATGAATTTAATTGTGGCGCCTCTGGCGACGGCGCCGGACCATTGCAAATCGAGATCTGATTCAGTCTCGTCGCCGGGGACGATTCCCGGGTCGGGGCCGTCCAAGACCACGACGGGGTCGTTTGCAGGCAGATTAAAAAGGCTGCGGAAACTTTCGATGTCCTTCATGTCCACATCGGTCTCGCCAATGATTCCGATGGTTTGGCCGGTGCCGTCAATTACGGGAGCTGGACTGCCATTCCAGAGCGGCAACACGTTGTAGATAGTTGCGAAATCGGCAGGGCCAATTCCGTAGCAACTTACCGGCTGGTTCGCGTTATTGACTCCGCAGGTAAAGGTGAATTGAGGATTTGCGGATGAAATTTTGCCGGTGCTTCTGTCTTTCTTGAAGACGCCGGCGACGACGTGCATAGGCTTCCTGGGGAAATTGTGCAGCGTGTCGATACCTACGACGAGCGGCGCGAGCGCGGTGGGAATGGACGGGTCACTGGAGTTGGCCCAGTGATCTTCGGGTGCTCCGGCTGCGCCTGGTGTTACGGATGTGGTGGGGACTGCATATTTGTGGATGGTGGTGTGAAACGCTTCCTGGACTTGGCCGGCGGTGCCGGAAAATTCGATGACGGTGCGGCCGTTCGAGATTTGCGCGACCTGGAAACCGTGGGACTGCAGCCAGGACGTGATCGTCTGAATATCCTGGTCGGAAGGGCCGAACTGTTGGCCGAACTGCTGGGGGCTGAGCCACTGGTGGAAGTTCGGTGAGGAGCGATCCTGCTGCTGGTCGAGCAATTGTTCAAGCGCGGATTCCTGGCTGGGGCTGCGCTGCAAGACGAGGAGCATACGGCTCATGGGGAGACTGGAAGGAGCGGCGCCGCGATCGTATTGCGCGCGAGCGAGGTAATAGGTGTTGCCCTTCAGGAGCGTGAGATGAGCTTCGTCCACGGCCTGAGTAATGCGCGAGGGCGTGGGCTGGGGCGCGGGTGCGGATTGCGCGAAGGAGCGGAGCGGAAGCAGCGAAAAGAAAGCAAAAAGCAGGAAAATACGAGTGAAACGCGAGGACTGGGTTCGCATTTTTGCGGGTACCTGGTTTCCCATTTTGGGCCTTAAAGACGGCATGCAGAGTAAACGGAAGTTGTAAGAAGTGTCAAGTTGTACCTAGGGACAGCTTTCCGGGGATGTACGGGCCAGGAAGGCGATTCAGACGGGGGGTGAACGACCGCCGAGGAGGAGCTAGTGCGCGGCACGGATGCGAGTGGCGAGGTTTCGTGCGCGTGCGCGGGCGATGTCTATGAATTTTTCGTCGGCGCCGAGCTGGTCGAGTGTGGGAAGGAGGCGCTCGGGCTCGGGAAGCAGCTTGTTGTTGTAATCGCGTTCGATTTGCAGCAGCACGTCGTTGACGCCGAGGCGATCGTAACGCATGGTGCGGATGAGATCGGAAAGGTCCGTGGTTTGGCGGGCGAGGCCTTCGAAAATGTTGACGAGCCGCGTGGCGTTATCGTCGAGCGTGTAGTTGAAATCGGTTTCGTACTTTTCCGCACCCTTCTGGTAGAGCAGGGTTTTGGCGCCGAGATTGGCGAGGCGGCGATGGACTTCCAAATCCACATTGTGAAAATTATTCAGCTTGGTGGCCAGGGCAAAAATACGCTCGGTGAGCGCGGCGCTGACTTCGAAGGGCTGGGGGTTGGAGTCTTCGTCGAGCTGGCGAATGTCGTAGGTACCTGAGCCGGCTTGATTGATTTTGATTTCGACGAACTCGGGGTAACTGGTTTTGAAGACTTTGCGAAAGGTGATTTCGGCAGCGGGATTATCCGTGGGCTCGGCGGAAGCGCTGAACACGTGGGGCGGCACGGTGGCGCGCAGCAGGCGAACGGGCATCGCCGCGGATGTTTGGGCGGCGAAAACGGCGAGCACGGAAAGCACGAGCGTCATCGCTGTTCGCGCTCGTGAGCGGAACTGATTGGTGGATGGAGCCGGGGGCCGAATCATAGATTGGCCATCACAACCCAGAGATGCGCGCCGCGCGGGAATGGTTTCGCAGGGTGGCTTTTGTTGCGCCGGGCGCGGGAAGCGTGCGCGCGACGGTGCGGCTTGCCGCCGGATTCGCGGTGATGGACGCGAGCATGCGCTCGCGCGCGCGAAAGCTGTGCGCGTGGCAGAGCGCGACGGCGAGGGCATCGGCGGCGTCGGCCGGCTCGGGGTATTCGGTGAGGCCGAGCGCGGAAGTAACCATCTGCTGCATTTGCTGTTTGGATGCGGCGCCGTAGCCGGCGATGCTGGATTTCACTTCGCGCGGCGAATAACTGTGCGCGGGGATGGAAGCTTGCGCGGCGGCTAGCAGCACGACGCCGCGAACTTCGGCGAGCTTCAGCGCGGTGCGCATGTTGAGCGCGGTGAAGACGGATTCGACGGCAACGGCGTCCGGCGCGAATTCGGCGACCAGTTGGGCGATGAGTTCGTGAATTTCACGCAGGCGCGCGGCGAAGGTGGCGCGGGCGGGAAGTTTCAGCGCGCCGAAACGGAGCAGGCGCGGGGCAGAGCCGATAAATTCGACGACGCCGTAGCCGGTGGCGCCGGCGACGGCAGGGTCAACGCCGAGGACGCAGAGGCGCGCGGAATTCTTCACAGAGTTCGCGTTCACGGAGTTCGTCTTCACGCAGTTCGCTGCGCCATTCGTTGCGGAGATCGAGGATGAGCGGAGAGTCATCTTGGCCCGGACAAGTGTAGTGCGCGAGGGTTGCGGAGTGTAGTGTTTTTTCGGGGGAGGGCGACGCGAACGGAACTATTGCGGTTGCTCGTGGGGTCCTTGGCCGGTTAGACCAGGTAGATTTGCGGTACGACTGCTGTCTTGGCCATGTGCTCGCCCTCGAGAATACGAACCTCGTAGCAGGACTGAGCCGCGCGGGCTTCGAGTACTTTCACTCGGGTACCCGCCCGCACCACCAACAGTTTTTCGGCAGCGAACAGAAGCGACAGCCCCAAATCGTCGGCCGCGGATTCGAGCTTTTGTTTCTCGAGCATGGTCTTCTCGTCAATCGGAAGAGTGACTAAATCTCCGCCGGTTTCATCTCGAAGCACGCACACTTTGCCGACCAAGCCTTTGGGAGGCTCAGCGGATGTTTGCGGTGACGGCGGCGGATGGTCCACGAGCGAACCGACAAAGCGGTAGCCACGTCGGGGAAGGGTCTCGACGAATCGCGGCTTATCGGCTTCGTCCGAGAGAGCGCGGCGCAGCTTTTTGATTGCCGTGTTCAGGCTGTGCTCAAAGTCCACGAAGGTATCCTCGGACCACAGCCGCTGGCGTAGCTCTTCGCGGGTGACAAGCTCGCCGGGATGTTCGAGCAACATTGAGAGGATGCGAAAGGGTTGTTCTTGAAGTTTGATTTTGCGTCCACTCTTGAAAAGCTCACCCGCACGCAGATCCAGAGCGTACAGATCGAATCGCAGGATCGCTGAACCCGGCGCTGGCTGCGGCATGCATCCCTCGTGCTGCATATATACCACGGTACGGCTTGCGGGGTTCGTAGGCACGCGGGCGCAGAGGCACCAGGCGTGGTTCTTTGGCGAAAACTCGTTTTGTACGTGGCGCTTAGCGGTTCATCCGTAGTTCACACGGAAGTCGCCTGCAGTGCATTGCTGTTTTTTTGGCGCAGGACCAAAGTGTGCGCAGCTCGACGGTGACGGAATCACAGGAACTGCCGAGCGTAAGGAAAGAAAAAGGAGACAGTCGATGAAAAACCAAATTCTCACAGTAGCCGCCGCGGTGGTGCTCACCGCTCTTGCGCCAGCAGCAAGCCACGCGCAGGAAGTGACAGAGGCGAAAGTTCCTTTCGCGTTCCAAGCTGGGGACAAGGCGATGCCAGCCGGCGAATATCAGATCCGGCGGGTGCTTCCCTCAAGCAAGGCAGTGCGGCAGATTCAACGCACGGATTCGTCTGCCTCAACGTTCGTGATGACGTATCCCACGGACCCCAGGGATAAGGACGCTGTGCCGAAATTGATCTTCAACTGCTACAGCGATGAATGTTTCCTGTCTGAGGTTTGGAGCGGACATGGCCAAGGATTGAAACTCACGGAATCCCGTCGCGAAAAAGAGCTGTCGCGGGCCACGACGGAAAATGAACTCGCGGTGGTTTCTGTGCCGCTGACCGTGAAGCCATAAGGATCGCCAGTGCACGGATCCGATTGCGTCTTTAACTGGAACGACTTGATGAAACTGGAACTCAACGTGAACCAAAAACCGGACGGGAGGCCCAAGGAACGCAGCGAGACCTCCCGTCCTTTGTAAGGGAATACGCAAGGGAATAAGCAAGAGAGTATGGAAGGGAAATGCAAAGGAGAATGCAATGGAAACCGTAATTGGAGTATTCGCAACGCGGGAACGCGCGGAAGAAGCCGTGAAGGAACTGCTCGAGAAGCACGTGGCGCAAGACACGATTGTCTTTCTGACTCGCTCTGAAAGTGATGCGATGACGCTCGGCAAGAGTCTGGGCGCGTACGCCGGAGGCATGGTGGGAGGAGCGGCCGGACTGATGTCCGGAGTGGTAGCTGCCACGCTGTTTTCAATTCCGGGAATCGGGCAAGTGTTTGCGCTGGGAATCGGCGCGACGGCGGCACTGGGGCTGGCCGGCTCGGAGGTGGGCAAAATGTTGTCAGCGAAGCCAAATTTATCGTTGGAGATCGCGATGGAAACTCCCCAACCCACTCCCGGCGAAAAGGCGTGCCAGGACTTGACGTTCTTCGCAGAAGTGTTGCAGGAAGGGCGTTCACTGATCGTGGTGCGGACGGATTCGCAAGCAACGGCAAGAGTGGCGGCCGGAGTGCTTGATCGCATGGGCATCAGCGAGCGCTGGCGGATGAGCATGAAGATGCAAGCTGCGACGCGGCAGATCGGCGACGTTGCGGTGGTGTATGTGCGGGGAAGGATCACAGTCGGTGAAGGAAACATCATGCTGCGCGAGGTGGTGGAGGGACTGGTGGAGAAGGGAAACAAAAGAGTGCTGCTGAACTTGCAGGGAGTGGAATACGTGGACAGCGCCGGGCTGGGCGAACTGGTGCGGACGCATACGACGCTGAAGAATGAGGGTGGCCAGCTCAAGATCGTGAATGTGAACGAAAGGGTGCAGGAGCTGTTGCGCGCGACGAGCTTGAACAAAGTGTTCGACATTCACACGGACGAGGCCAGCGCGGTACATTCGTTTGAGCTATTGGCTGCAGGAGCGGGTGGATAAAAGAGGGAACCGCGCGATTTCTGAAAATGGCAGCGCGAAGAGGAGTGCTGCCATTTTCGAAATCGGAGACAAAATCTCGGGTAGAATCGTCTCTCGCGCGCCGCGTATCGCCAGCTCGTCCTGGATGCTACGCGCCTGTTAGAAGGCGGCGCGCGAGCGGAGCCTGACGATGCCTACCCCTGAAAAGCTCGACACTCACCATAAAGCACTCACACTGAATCTGGATGCATCCGCATTCGGGTCTTTTGCCGAAATTGGCGCCGGACAGGAAGTCTCGCACTGGTTCTTTCTGGTGGGAGGCGCCTCCGCTACGGTGGCCAAAACTGTTTCCGCCTACGACAAGGAAGTGAGCGACGATCTTTATGGCTCCGGATCGCGCTACGTGTCGAAGCAGCGACTGGAAGCAATGCTGGACAAGGAATGGGCCGAGCTTCTGGCGCAGTTAGGCAAAACCCGTGGGCTGAGTACGCGCTTCTTCTCGTTTGTGGATACCGTTTCCGCGCGTAACTTCGCCGGAACGAACGACGCGCACGGCTGGGTGGGTCTGCGGTTTCAAATGGAGCCCGGCGGCGCCTGCAAACGATGTGCTCCTGCACATTAGTATGCGCGATCCCTCGAACGTGCTGCAGCAGGAAGCGATCGGCATTCTGGGCGTGAATCTGATTTACGCCGCGTTCTATGGGATGCAAAGCGAGGAATCATTTCTGGCGGGCTTAGCGGAAGAGGTCGTGAGGGAGCGAATCGAGATCGACTTCATCGATCTTCGCGGGCCGGCATTCGAAGGTTGGGATCGCACTACACTGCTGGCCCGTTTGGTGAGTGGAGGATTCGCCGAGGCTGTATTTTTTCCATCTAAGGGACCCGCAGTTCCTCCGACTGAGGCGCTCTACAAGAAAGCGTTGGTGCTTGCCCCGGGATATTTTGGTCACGGGGATCCGCCTCACTCGCAAGTTCACATGCGATTATTGGTCGCGGCTATTCAGGAGCTGCAGAAGGAGCTGGGCGAAACAAAAGTGGCGCCGGCTGGATTTTTTTGCCTGACGGCCGCTCCGATTGCGCCGAACGAACCGGTGCCAGACGTTCCGGATTTGCTGCGCCGCGTTAAGGCGCTTATCGCTGCCGGCGGCGATGTGCTGCTATTTCGCCAAAGCGAGCTCTACAATATGAAGACTCTGGTAAGCCGCTACACGCAAGCGCCCGTGCGTTTCGCCGCTGGTCTTTCGCTGATGATCCAAGCATTGGAGGGCATTTACGGCAATCTCGACGGAAGGCTTCTGGAGGCACTCGCACGGCTGCTCGCACAAAACGTGCGCATCTACGCTTATCCGATGAGCTCGACGGAGCTGCGGGAAAGAATGAAGGATTTTCCGGACAGCGGTTGGGAATGGAGTGAGACGAACGGAATGGTTTCTGTCACCCAGCTGCGTCACGCGCCGCCGCTTGGGCATTTGTTTGCGTATCTGCTCGCCAGCAATTTTCTTGTACCGATGGAAGTTCCTGCGACGATAAAAGCTGACGCTTGAGCGCACGCGTGTACGCGACACGAGGCGAGGACAAAATCGCTTGCCGCCGAGACGCAGCGGGCGCAGAGAAAACCGGGGCGATGCGGAGGATACCCGCTGACATCGGGAATTGCCGCGTCCACTTCTGCACTTCGTCAATTTCGCTAAAAGTCAGCAAAGCAAGCTTCGCCGAAGAAAAAGCGGCGGCAAGCCGCCGCACTCCAAGATGGGCTAGCTGGCGACGGCGGCTTGCATTTCTTTTTCGTCGATGTCGAAGTTAGCGTAGACGTGCTGGACGTCGTCGTGGTCTTCCAGGGTTTCGACCATGCGCATCATCTGCTGGGCTTGGGCACCGCTGAGCTTTACGTAGTTCTGCGGGACGAAGCCGATTTCGGCGGTGGATGGAGTGATGCCGGCGGCGAGCAATGCTTCGCGCACTTTTTCGAACGCTTCGGGGGGCGTGGTGACTTCCCAGGCCGAGCCGTCGTCGCGCAAATCTTCCGCGCCGGCGTCCAGCACGATGCTCATCATTTTTTCTTCGTCGGCAGCTTCCTTGGGGACGATGATGTCGCCCTTGCGGTGGAACATCCAGCCGACCGCGCCGTTTTCCGCCATGTTGCCGCCGTTTTTGGAGAACATGTGGCGGACTTCGCTGACGATGCGGTTGCGGTTATTGGTGACGACCTGAACTAGAACGCCGACGCCGCCGGGGCCGTAGCCTTCGAAGGTGACTTCGTCGAGCGTTTCGCCCTCGAGCGTTCCGGTGCCGCGCTGGATGGCGCGCTCGATGTTGTCGTTGGGCATGTTTTCGCTCTTCGCCGAAAGAATGGCGGTGCGCAGGCGCGGATTGGTGATGGGGTCGGCGCCGCCGGTGCGCGCTGCGATGGTCAACTCACGAATAATTTTGGTGAAAATTTTGCCACGCTTGGCGTCGGTAGCCGCCTTCTTGTGCTTAATCGTGGCCCATTTTGAGTGTCCAGACATGCGTAAACCTTCTTAGGGAGAATGGCAGGAGCAGCAGGCTCGCTCTTGCCGCGATAGTGTAGCAGCAGCGCAATATTCAGGCAAGAGAAGGCGGGGCGCGGTAGTGGGTCAGTTTCCGATAAGCGCGTTTGTCAGGCAGTTGGATTGCAATGCTCATCTCGCGAAAGGCAACCCCGCGATTTATGTCGGTGTCAAATAATTGCGTCGTTATATATTTGGCGTGCGAGGGGATTGAAATCCCGTGAATCGAACTTGGACTCGACTGTTAATTGCGATGTTCGCCATCGGGACCTTTTCGGCCACCCGTTCGTCCGCGTGTTCGTGTGTGGAGGGACCTGGACCTAAGGGTACCTGTGGAGACATCACGTTACGCGGTCCGAGCTTTGTGGGAACGGTAATTGACATCGAAAACCCCGCTCCTACGGAGTGGAGAAACCCGGATCAAGGCGGCCTCTCCCGATACCGATTTCGAATTGACGAAAACCTTAGTGGATTTGACCAGAAGGAAGTAGACATCTATTCGGGCAGAGGGTTCGCAGATTGCAGCTACCATTTTCGCAAGGGTGAATCGTACCTGGTGAAGCCATCCACGGCTCCCGGTGACGAGCGCTTAATGGCGAACATATGCAATGGCACGAACGCCGCCGCGAATGCGGAAGCGCTTATCGAGCTGCTCCGAGCGCGCAGAGACGCCAATAATGGCGCTGAGATTGACGGCATTCTGCGAACAAAGCAGCAACCGCACGATTCGACGTTTTACGCCTACTATAATCGTCCACTTCACGGAGTCCTTGTCGAGCTGCGCGGCGACACTGTCGGTTATTCCGCGCAAACCGATGAGACCGGGACTTATCGTTTCGAGGGAATTCCCGCGGGCACGTACCACTTCGCGGCCAAATTGCCACCACATTTGGAGCTCGCATCCGGCAGCCGGAATGATCAATCACCGGCAATAACGATCGCCAAAGGCCAACCGTGTTACCAAAAAAATATCTACGCATTGCCGACCGCTCGAATCCGTGGGCGGGTGATTGATCCGCAAGGGGTGCCGATTGAGGACGCTGATGTGGAGCTGTTTAGAAGGGAACGATACAAGGAGAGTCAGGCGGATTGGTGGACGGTGCGAAGCGACGCAGAAGGATACTACGAATTTGATCACCTAGCGCCTGGCTTGTACCTCGTCGTATTCAATAATTCAGACACGATTGATGCAAGTCGCCCATATTCGCGCACCTTTTACCCGAACGCTGTTAATTTCGAGTCCGCTGAGCCAATTACGATTGGAGCAGACGAACAAATAACTGGCCCCCAGGAAGTTCTAAACGCAGACATCCATATCCGTCACAGCGTGAAGCAAGATCCGTCCCCTCAAAACTGACGGCGTAGAGACGACGAACTCATGCATTCGCCGTCTGGCCGAGTCCTGATTGGTCGCGCAATCGGAAACTGACCCGCTACCCAGGGCGTGGCAAGCGGACAGTGTTCGATTACGCGACGGGTCATTTGTCGCGCGGGCGGCGTGCGGCCGGTGCGAATGCGAACACTTGGATCTGACCGCTGTTCCCAACTGAGATCTCAACTGATTGCGCTTGTGTCGGCAACTTTCTGCTAACAACTGCGCGGGTTCTCTCGTCCATCTAGCAACGGGGAGTAGCAATAGGGAAAATTACCTCTGCCGAGTGTTGGGTGTGCACCGAGGAGGGAGCTGTGATCTCACTTATTCAAGACCTGCGTTATGCGATTCGCACGCTGCTGAAAAGCCCTGGATTTGCGATTGTGGCGATACTGACTCTGGCGCTGGGAATCGGCGCGAACGTGGCCACGTTCAGTGTGGTGTACGGCGTGCTGCTGCGACCGCTGCCGTTCCCGCATCCTGAGCAGCTGGTGCGCATCTTCGACGACCTGAACGGCCCGAACTCGAAGGATGTGGGCATGTCCGCGCCGGAGCTTTGGGATCTGGAACAGCGCTCGGGCGTGTTTCAGGATGTATCGGCGGTGGCGCCGGCGAATTCGGCGGTCGGTGGCGGAGAGCGCACGGTTCGCGCCGAGACGCTGATCACAAGCCCTGATTACTTCACGTTGCTAGGCGCCAAACCGCAACTGGGCCGCGTGTACACGCAGCAGGATTCGGTGCCGGGATTTCTGGAGCCTGTGGTGATCAGCGACGGATTCTGGCGGCGGAATTACGGCGCGGATGCGAACATCATTGGGCGGAAAATGTCGCTCGATCGCGACCTGTACACAATTGTCGGCGTGCTGCAGCCGGGGTTTCGACATCCGGGCCGAACGCTCGATACCGATGTGGAAGTGTGGCTGGCTGCCGGCTTCAGTGGACTGCCATTTCCGGTTCCAGTGGATCGGTCGCTGCGAATTGTGCCCGCGGCAATCGGTCGCTTGAAGCCGGGCCTGACTTTGACGCAAGCCCAATCGCAGCTTGATGCATATGTGACGCAGCTCGCGCGCGAGTATCCCGCAGCGTATCCCGCAAGCTCGCGATGGGCGGTACGACTTCTTCCGGTGAAAGAAGATCTGGTGGGCCCGCAGCGGACGCAACTTTTTATACTGTTCGGCGCGGTGGGATTCGTGCTGCTGATTGCGTGTGTAAACATTGCGAATTTGTTGCTGGCGCGGTCTTCGGGAAGGCGGCGCGAAATTGCAATACGGTTGACGATGGGTGCGAGCCGCGCGCGGCTGGCCCGGCAACTGCTGACCGAGAGCTTGCTGTTATCTGTAATCTCCGGCGTCGTGGCGCTGGTTACAGTTCTGTTTTTGAAGAACGCGATCATCAGCCTGGCTCCGGCGGATATTCCGCGGCTGAACGAAATTGACGTCAGCAGCCAGGTGCTATTTTTCGCATTCCTGATTTCGATCGTCACCGGCGTTCTGTTCGGACTCGCTCCTGCGCTGCAAGCTTCGAATCCTAACCAGGTGGAGAATCTGAGAGAAGGAGGGCGCGGATCGGGGACCAGCAGACGGCACACGCGGCTTTCGCGGATTCTGGTGGTGTCGGAGGTGGCGCTCTCGATTATCTTGTTGGCGGGCGCGGGGCTGCTGCTGAAAAGTTTCTGGCGGGTTCTGCAAGTGCGTCCGGGATTCAATCCCAGCCATCTGACGACGGTGCAAATCTGGATTCCGCAGCCGAACGATCCTGCCAGCGATCCTTACACGCAGATGGATAAGCGCGCCGCTTTTCTAATGGAGATCTACCGGCGCGTGGCGACGCTGCCGGGAGTGGAGCAGTCCGCGATTGCAGGCAACGACACGCTGCCGATGAATTCCGGGCGGAACTATTCACCCTTTACGATTTCAGGGCGTGCCAAGGATTCCGAGCGCGGCCCGGTGGCGGACATCGCCATCGTTGATACGCAATATTTCCACACGATGGAAGTTCCGCTGATGGCCGGACGAAATTTCACCGCGCTCGATACGAATACGACCCAGGCGGTAGCGGTGATTGATCAGACTCTCGCGCGGCGTTATTGGCCGGACCAGGATCCGTTGGGACAACAAGTGAAATTTGGATTTGGACCCGGTCCGAAGGGCGTGACGATTGTCGGCGTGGTTGGCGACGTGAAATCGGACGGATTTGAAGCTCCCAGCGTGCCCCATATATATGTTGCGATGGGGCAGTTCGCGCCGATCAACGCGGTGCTGTTTCTGCGCGGCCATGGCGACGCGGAACATATGGGCGAAGCGGTGCGGCACGTGGTGGAAGGCATGGATGCGAACGTGGCGGTGCACAGCATCAGCTCGATGGATGAAATCATCGCGCGATCGGTGGCGGACCGGCGGTTTGCGCTGGAACTTCTGGGCGTTTTCGCGGCGGTGGCGATGCTGCTTGCCGCGATTGGAATTTACGGAGTGATGTCCTACGCTTTCAGCCAGCGCACGCATGAAGTGGGAATTCGCATGGCGCTGGGCGCGCAGCGGGTGGATATTCTGCGCATGGCCCTGAGTGAAGGCATGCGAATCGTGGTGATCGGTTTGGCCGCAGGCCTGGTGGGGGCCGCGGTGATGACGCGATTTTTCCGGTCCATGCTTTTCGGCGTGGAGCCATCCGATCCGATTACCTTGCTTTCGGCTGCGGTGGTGCTCGCCAGCGTTGCGTTTTTCGCTTGCTACATTCCGGCGCAGCGGGCGACGCGTGTGGATCCGCTGGTGGCATTGCGCGAGGATTGAAACCCGGCGCGCGCGACTGGCGGTCTCGACTCGGTCGCCTAGAGTTCGTGCGGACGTTGGCCGCGCTTTGCTCGCTGAAAACTGGTCCGTTCGTCGGCACGCCACGCTATAATTTTCGCGGCATGCGAGGAATCGTCATCGCGTTTTTTCTCTTGATGTTTGCGACGGCCGAGCCGGTGTGCGCGCAGCAGGCTGCTTCCGCGACGCCGGCGCCAGCTACTGGCGCTGTCTACAACGATGTCGCGTACGGCGTCGTCGGCGGACAGACACTGCTGCTCGATATTTTCGAGCCTGCTAATAGCAACGGAAAGGCCCGCCCTGCCGTGGTGCTGGTGCACGGCGGCGGGTGGACCAGCTTTGATAAATCCACGATGCTGCGGCTTGCGCAGTTCCTTGCGTTGGCTGGATTTGTTGCCGTCCCGGTGGACTACCGGTTGTTTCATGACGACGCTAGTCGCTGGCCGGCGCAATTGGATGATGTGCAGCGGGCGGTCCGCTGGCTGCGCGCGAATTCCGCCAAATACAATATTGATCCCCAGCGCATCGGCGCTTACGGGCACTCGTCCGGCGCGCAACTGGCGTTGCTGCTGGGCATGGTGGAGACGCGCGACAATTCCGATGCGACGCTGGCGAAATATTCCAGCAAGGTGCAGGCGGTGGTGGATGCGAGCGGCCCTAGCGATTTCACCGTGCATGTGGATGGTGACGATACGAAATTCCTGGTGAGTTTTTTCGGAGCCGACTTCGCCGCGCATCCGGAGATCTGGCGCGAGGCGTCACCGATTTTTCACGCCGCCAAATCCGATGCGCCGATTCTTATTATCCAGGGCACGCGCGACGAGTCAGTGCCGATCGCGCAGGCCGAGGCGCTAAACGATGCGTTGCAAAAGGCGGGCGCCACGGTGCAATTCTTGCGGCTGGACAGCGACCATATGTTCCACGACCCCGCTTCCCACAGGCAGCTCGCGCTGGAGACGCAGGCGTTCTTCGATCGATACCTCGCGGCCGCTCGATAATTGCCAAGCTCCATTCGGCCGAAACCTCCGAACTGATCTGTTAGCGAGTGCGGTGGGAGGCACAAAATCGGTACCTCAGCGGCTGAAGCCGCACAGCTTTTGCGTGGCTTACGTCGTAGCTGAAGCCACGACCTACAAAGAATCTCGAATTGACGTTCGTGTTGCGAAGCCGCACTGATTCTGTGTGGTTTACGTGGTGGCGCACGGCACGACCAGCAAAGATTCTCGAATTCTAATTCGTATTCTGAAGACGTACCGTGACGAAAAACGGCGATTGTCACACACGGACTTGAAGATTGGGTGCGAGCACGGTGAAAAACTTGCCTGCACCAGGGAGAATTTCCTCGAAGGTTTAGCGCACGCGCGGCGGAGGGAATCGGGTTTTTGCTGTAATGTGCGCGGTGAGAAATAAGTCCTGTGTTTTCGGCACGTTTGCTCGTGACCAAAACAGCACAAATCCACAAGTGCAGAGATTTTAGTTCCGGCTTGGCCGACGCAATGCTCTGCAGGGTTTTGCGCCAGTCAATTCTCGTAACAGACCCCTGGGGGCCAAAATGCCAAGCCTAATTACGGTAGCGACGACGGAACGAGATGCAGCGGTGGAGAAGAGATTGTGGCAGGCGGTAGTCGTCAGCACGATTCAGGAATGGATTTCGGGACCTCTGCGCTACAAACGGATTGCCGAAGAATATTTATTCCAAGATCGCTCTGATTTTCCGCTGGTGTGCCAGTCGGCTGGGCTGGATGTTGACAGATTGCGTCAACAATTGACCCGGCTGCGGACGCAGTCGAACCCGATCGGCTAGGCTGCGTAGGACTCATCGCGAAGTTCGCTGCCGACCGCCAATTGTGGAGAACTGTGTGGTGTGCGATGCGCGGACGCTTTAGGGAAGCGTCTTGGGGCGCGGCTCGCGCGGTACGCCCAGTCCGAGCAATTTTGCGCCGATGGAAACGGCACACACCGCAATCAGAATATTCCTGACGAAGGTTGTGAAAGACTCGAGCGCAAGATGCCCGGTGTGCAGGAAATATAAATTTGCGATGGCCCTGACGCCGTGCGCTTCGATGGCCGCAGCAATCAGGCAAATCACGGCAATCCCAAACCACAGATAAAATCTCCAGCCCGGCCTACGCCACTCCCACAGCCGCAACTTTTTCGTGCTCATCCACTTGTTATACGCATAGAGCAGCACGCACAGCCCGAATATCGAGGAGAGATATTGCAGAGCTTTGTATCCGGGCATCATCGAATCGAAAATCGGCCGTTGCAGCAGCGGCATGTGTTTCACAATCCAGCCTCGTTCGTGCGTGAACGAATCCCACAGGACATGGCTCCATGCGCCAATGAGAATCCCCGAAGCGACTCCGAGGGCTTGCGGTATGGAAGCTAAGCGGGGAGGAGGCTGCGACTGGATGGCTTCGCGGTGCGGGCTCGGGAGCAAGAAGACCGCGGGCGCAGCGAGCCAATAGAAGAGGAGCCACAGCAAAATGCCAGCCGGAAGAGACGTGGAAAATGTTCCGAGCAGGGTGTGAGAGTTCTGTTTGAAATGGTCCGGCAACGGCGAGTAGTAGGCAGCGTCCGGGACCAGACTTCCGATTACCAGCGCGGAAAGCGGAATCCAATTCTTGAATCTGAAATGAACGGGAAGAATGGCTGCTGGATGTGAGAACGTGAATGGCATGACTCGATTATCAGACTAGCAAGATTTCTTTCGGTTGGCTGCGCAAACCGGACGTGTGGTTTTCATAGGCACAATGAGCCGGCCGCGCCACTTGCAGACAGTCCCGCAGTTCGCGGTTTGCTTGACAGTGCTATAGAGGCTGCCGTAAGGTCTTGGCAACGACGTCGGAAATCGACGTATTCATCTCGCCAGAGATTTCCGATTCGGGAGGTGAACCATGCCATTCGACCTTACAACTCTCCGTTTGGTAGAAAAACCGGTTACCCGCGAAGAAGGACTGCGCATTCTGGAACGTGATCAGCATCGTTGCCAATACTGTGGGTTGGATGGGGCGGCCAGCTTCGAGAACGCTTTAGCGATGTCGGTGGATTTTGTGGTTCCGCGCGCGCGCAAGGGCAAGAAGGATGAACGCAATCTGGTGGCATGCTGCCGTTCTTGCAACATGATCAAGGGGCGGCGCGTGTACCGCAATTTTGATGAGGCCAAGAGTTACGTGCTGGCGCAGCGTGAGAAGCTTCGCAAAGCGTGGGAAACCCGCAAGTCCACACCCGCTGCGTCGGCGTCAGTTAAGGCGCAAAAGGCGTCTGCACAGGAAACATCCAAGGCTGCGGCAGGCTCGGTGATCAGCAGCTCGCCGTTATCCATTCGCAATCGATAAATCGCGCGTCGCAAACGAATTTCTAGTAACGCCACGACGTCAAGTCCGCGCCGGCCGGCGCAGTCTTTTCGATGCGTTCGAGGATTTTCGGGAGATACATCGTGTTGTAGTGAAGGCGCGAAAGGTAATTGGGCAAGTTGGGGTCGCCATTCCAGCAGTGTTCGGCGCGATCTCCGTATTTCACTTCGCCACCGTAGGGAGGATTGGTGGTCACGTTCAAGACGTCTTCCAGGTAGTACACGCCGTCGTTCAGGAAATAGGTGTCCGCGCTGCCGACGTAGATGTGAAGCTTGCCCTCGAGTTTTGAGCCGAGCGTGCTCCAATTTTTCTGCAGGATCGCGGTAAGGTCGTAGTGTTCCTTCCAGTAAGCGGCGGTGGCGGGATCTATTTCGCCGGTCTCCTTATTAAAGATGGTCTGCGGGTAGCCGTCTTTTCCCACCGGGCCGTAGACGGCCTGCCAGATATCAAATTGCTCGCCGGAACGCCCGTGCGAGCCGAGAGCCAGTTCGTATTGATTGATCTGCTTGGTGGTGGTGAGCGTGCGGCCGAGATAATCGCGTTCGCCGGGCTGTTCGACACGCATGTGCGGGCCGTCTATGAAAAACATATTCTTGTCCGAATACAGATTGATATTGGTGAAGCCGCGGAAATCCACCGGATCGGGACAGGCGACGAACGCGCCGTTGTAATGGTCCGGATAAAAAATCTGCACGGCGAGCGATTCCCATCCGCCGGTGGAGCCGCCGTACACGAAGCGCGCCCAGCCCTGACCGATGCCGCGGAATTTTTTCTCAATCGCGGGAATCAGTTCGGTTTCGATGGCGTCGCCGTAGGGACCGAGGTTCGCGGAATTCACAGCGTAGGAATCGTCGTAATAAGGATTGGCATGATTGATCTGGGCGACGAGGAAGCGGGGAAATTTCGGCGCGATCCACTGCTGGTAGAACTTGTAGGCTTCTTCCTGCTGGATCTTGTTGTAACCGGAAATGTGAAAGCGTTCGCTGTAATCGGGCTTCAGATCGGGATCGGGAGGAGTGGTGCGGAAGCCGTGGAGGTCGTCGTTGAAATGATCTTCGGAAATCATCAGCGGGAAATGCGCGTTGGGGTGGGAATCGAATCCCTCGGGGACAAGGACGTTTGCGCTGAGGAACATCGGACGGCCCCAGAATTTCGTGAGCAGGGCGCTTTGAATCTTGATGTGGCGGATGTAGGGCGTGTCTTTCGGATCGGGGATGGGTGGGATGACTTGGTCGAGCACGATGGAGACTGGAGCGCCGCCGGCTTGCAGCGTGATTTTTCGCGGCTTGGAGTAGAGATTGCCGGGGGCGAGTTGCCAGTGCTGGCCTTCGCCACGGTCCATGGGAAGTTTTACCGTGGTGCCATCGGCGCGATGAAAAGTTTCGTATTCGTTCAGGACGACTTGAACGAAATAGTCGCCGGGAGGAACGTCATGCAAATAGCGCACGGGATAGCCGAAGGCAGCGTCGTCGAGCGTGGCGGATTGGCCGGGCTTGAGCGCATCCACGTCGAGGCCGAAGATCATCTGCGTGCGTACGGAGTTGCTGATTTGCAGGCGCGGTTCGTCGGAGGGATCGGTGGAAAGAATCAGCAGCAGGCGGCCGTCGAGCGGCTGGGCGCTTTGCGCGCTGGGGAACGAGACTGCGAAGCGATACGACGGAGCTTGCTGCGCGTGAACTGCGCCGGCGCTGAGAGTGAATGCCAAAATTCCCTCCAGCAATGAACGCCAAAAGCTTCGCGACGTCATGGTCCCTCCTGATTTCAGGCTAAATTCACCGCGGGGATTCTACATCAATCGGAACTGGAATTGCAGCCGGCCCTGGGTGTAGGCTGTCTACAGCCAGGGTGTAGGCGCTCTACAGCTGAGGGAGAATATGAAGCAACGGTATCAGAACCGCATCGAGCTGCTCCAGGGGACGCTGGACCTGCTGATCCTGCAGACGTTGCGCTGGGGAGCGCAGCACGGATACGGGATTGCGCTCGCCATTCGCGCGAACTCGGGCGACATCTTGCAGGTGGATACGGGCTCGCTGTATCCGGCACTGCATCGGCTGGAGCGGCAGAAACTGGTCGCGGCGGAGTGGAAAGTTTCAGAGAACAACCAGCGCGTGCGGGTATACCGGCTAAGCGCGGCGGGGAAGAAGAAGCTGGCGTCGAAGCGGTCGCGCTGGGCGCAGATTTCGCAGGCGATCGCGGGGATACTGGGACCTGCCGGCGAGGAGAGCGAGGCATGAAATTTCCTTGGAGCGACGGCGAGCGGCGCAAGAAGGAACTGAGCGAAGAAATCGCGAGCCATTTGCAGATGGCGGCGCGGGATCGCGAGGCGCGCGGCGAATCGTCCGCGGAGGCCGGTGCGGCAGCACGGCGGGAATTAGGCAACGCGGGGGTGATTCAAGACGTGACGCACGATCAACGGGCGTGGACTTGGCTGGAAAATCTGCTGCAGGATTTGCGTTATGGCGCGCGCACGTTGCGGAAGTCTCCGGGCTTCACGGCCGTCGCGATTTTGACGCTGGCGCTGGGCATGGGGGCGAACACAGCGCTGTTTTCGGTCGTCAACGCCGTGCTTTTGAATCCATTGCCGTATCCGCAAGCAAATCAGCTAGTGGGTTTGTGGTGGGATCGCATGCCGGGGCAGCACAGTTCTGTTACCTATCTGAATTTTCTCGATTGGCAGAAGCAGAGCACGGTTTTTTCCTCCGTCAGCGCATTCATGCAGGACAACATGATTATTACCGGCGCGGGCGAACCGGAGCGCGTGGACGGCGCGAGGATTTCCGCGAATTTTTTTGATTTGCTGGGCGTGAAACCTTTACTGGGCCGATCTTTTCGCGCTGAAGAGGATCAGGTTGGTGCCGGGCCGGTGGCGCTGATTAGCGACGGGCTATGGAAGCGCAAGTTCGGTTCGTCGCCCGACGTTTTGGGTAAGAGCATCACGGCGGATGGGCGCAATTGGACGATCGTCGGCGTGGTGCCGGAAAAATCGCCGATTTACACCTCGGCGGATGTGTTCACGCCGCTGGGACAATTCAACGAGGAGCCATTTCGGGATCGCCGCGCCAGCTTGGGGACGGTGGGCATCGGCCGCATGAAACCGGGAGTGACGCTGGCGCAGGCGCGCGCGGATATGGATTCGGTGGCGCGGAATCTCGCCGCGGAATATCCGGACGCGAACAAAGGCACCGGGATATTTGTGAATCCGCTGAAAGACGACATCACCGGCGACTTCGCACCGATACTTTTTATGTTGCTGGGCGCGGTGGGATTCGTGCTGCTGATCGCGTGCGCAAACGTAGCGAACCTGCTGCTGGCGCGTTCGGCGGCGCGGGCGCGGGAATTCGCGATTCGCGTGGCGCTGGGCGCGACGCGGCGGCGCATCATGCGGCAATTGCTGACAGAAAGTCTGCTGCTTGCGTCCGCGGGTGGAGCGCTCGGGTTGCTATTTGCCGCGTGGGCGACGAAAGCGGCGCTTGCGGTGATTCCCGATGCTCTGCCGCGCACGGATGAGATCGGGCTCGACGGCCGCGTGCTGTTCTTCACTCTGACGATCTCGATTGTCGTAGGCGTAGCGTTTGGCGTGCTGCCGGCGCTCAAATCTTCGAGGCCGGATTTGCACAAGAGCTTGAAGGAGGGAGGACGCGGTTCCAGCGGAACTCGCCTGCGCACGCAAAGCGTTTTCGTGGCTGTGGAGATGGCGTTGGCGGTCGTGCTGCTGGCCGGTGCGGGGCTGATGGTCCGCAGTCTAGTCGGACTCGCGAATGTGAATCCTGGTTTTGATCCGCAGCACGTGATGGAATTCGGCGTGTCGCCTTCGGCCGAGCGCGTCACTACGCCCGCGCAGATTCGCGAGACGTATCGCGAGATCACCGCGCGATTTGAGGCTACTCCAGGTGTTGCGGGCGCTTCGCCATTGGTTGGCGCGTTGCCGCTCACCGGCGATTCACTTGTCGGATTCTGGATTACCGGGCAGCCCAAACCTGCTTCCGCGAAGGAAATGACGCGCGCGCAATGGTACGCGGCCGCGCCCGATTATCTGAAAGTGATGGGGATCCCACTGCAGCGCGGACGGTTCCTGAACGCGCAAGACACTGAGACGACGCCGTTCGTGGTTGTGGTTGACGATGGTTTCGCGCGCGCCACTTTTCCGGGCGAAAATCCAATCGGTAAGCGGCTTAACATCGCGATCATCGACGTGGAAGGCGCGGAAATTGTCGGCGTGGTGGGCCACGTGAAGCACACCGGGCTGGGCGCGACGGGGATTCTCGATCAGCGAGGCCAGATTTACTTTGCGATCTCGCAGCTGCCGGATCGCGTGCTGCCGCTGTTGGGCCGCGCCTGCACGTTCGTGGTGCGCGCCGCCGGAACGCCGCAGGCTGTGAGCGAATCGCTGCGCGCGGCGTCGCAGAAATACGATAAGGGCCAGGTGCTGTACGAATTCAAGTCGATGACGGAAGTTGTCTCCGATTCGATCGCAGCGCAGCGATTCGCCATGATTCTTCTTGGTGTTTTCGCTGCGCTCGCGTTGGTGCTAGCTGCGGTTGGGATATTCGGCGTGATTTCCTACGTCACCAGCCAGCGCACGCAGGAAATTGGCATCCGCGTGGCGATGGGCGCGCAGTGCGGCGATGTGCTGCGTCTAGTGCTGGGGCATGGAATGCGTGTGGCGCTGCTGGGCGTGGCGATTGGATTGGCCGCGGCGCTGGGACTGACGCGTTTGCTGGCCAGCCAGCTTTACGGAGTTGGCGCGAAGGATCCGCTCACGTTCGCGGGGGTGGCTGCGCTGCTGACGCTGGTGGCGTTGGCGGCATGTTATATCCCGGCGCGGCGCGCGATGCGCGTGGATCCGATGGTGGCTTTGCGGTACGAGTGAACTGCGGCGCCGGCAACGGCACGAGCGCTCCAGAGTTAAATACGATTTTCCCTCCCACAATCGTGAGTACCGACTCTGTCCTGGGCAAATCCGCCGCAGGCACCTGGAAGATGTCCTGTGAAAGCACGGCCAAGTCGGCGAGCTTGCCGAGCTGGAGGCTTCCTTTGTCTTTCTCCGCGAATTCGGCGTAGGCGGAAGTCAACGTGTAGGCGGTCACAGCCTGCTCGCGGGTGATCGCCTCGGTTGGCCGGCCCGGATCTACCGAGGCGAGCATGATATTAAGGTACGGATTTATCGGCCCGTCCGAGCCCAGCGCCACGGGAATGCCCGCGGCAAGCAGCGAACGGAATGGTTGGGCTTCCTTGAGCGGCGTCGGCTTAGGACCGAAGAGCAGTCCGACATCGAAGTGAGTGGGATTCTGCACCACGACGATGCCCATCTGCTTCGCGAGCGGAATCAAATCCGGGAACAGGCCATCGCCATGTTCGAAGCGCACGCGTTTGCCGTCCCACACCCGCTTTCCGCCCGTGGCCTGCATCGCGTTCAGCATCGCTGCCGCCGAGAGATAGCCGCTCACGTGGAACATCATCTGATCGCCGTCCGCGAGAGATTCCTGCAGCATCGCCTCCATTTCCTTTTCGGAAAATGTGAGCGGAAGGTGGCGAGCTCCGTAATCGAGTGAATCTCCCGCGGGCACGGACGGAGTTTCGCGCGCGGTGAAAGTGTTTTCGAGCGGCACGCCATCCAGCAGCCATTTCGTGCCACTAACCATGATCAGCGGGCTCGCATGGCGCGGCACCGGCCGACCCTCGAGCGTATCGCGCCCGGCAGGCGTTGTACCGGGCATGCGCATGATGCGAATGCGGATGGGCGTTGGCGTCGCCTCGAAAAGTTTTACCGCGCGGTCGGGCGGAAGCGCGTCGGACATATCCTGCAGCGAGGTGATTCCGAACTTCACACACTGCGCGAAGAAGTCGCGTAATTGAGCGACGGCTTCCGCGTCGCTGGGCATCAAGGCGAGTTTGCGGCTCAATTGCAGGACAGCGTATTCACGGAGGACGCCGGTGAGCTTGCCGTCCGCGGAACGTTCGTAGCGCCCACCGACGGGATCGGGCTGGTCGTCGCGGATGCCGGCCTGTTTCAGTGCCAGGGTGTTCAGAATCGCGGCGTGGCCGGTGAGCGTGGTGAGGATCACGGGGTTTTCGGGCGCGACCTGGTCGAGTGCGTTTCTTGCGACGGCTGGATCGTGAAAAATAATGGGGCCGATATCCGCAAGAATGAAAGCACCCTTCGGCGATTTGGCAACGGCCGCGGCGATCGCATCCTTCATTTGGATCCATGTTGGGTCCATCGTTTTCAAGTTCAGGCGCACGGCGTGCGGCGGATCCAGGTCAATGTGGTCGTGCGCGTCATTGATGCCGGGAATTACTGTGCGCCCGGCGAGGTTGATCTGCCGCGTTTGCGGTCCGGCGAGCGCTCTGATTTTCGCGGAGTCGCCGGTGGCAAGGATGCGTTCGCCGCTGATCGCCAGGGCCTGGACGTAAGGATGCGCGGCGTCACTGGTGAAGATTTGGCCATTGAACAGAATCAGATCCGGAGGCTTCTGCTGCCCGGCAATATGCGAGGCGAGCGCGATGCATCCGAGGAATACGAGCGAAATCCCTGCTAGCGTTTTTGTGCGTGTCACTGCGAAGTCCTCCGCTGGGCGCCATCATACGTGAAAAGAGGGAAGGGGTTGCCGGCGAGTTGGCGAACTCGTTTCGCAGGATTTTCCGCAGCGCGGATTTGTGGAAAAATGCTACTGTGATTTGGGCGCGGCGGTCGCGCGCTGAACTCCATGCCTGACTCGATCAAAGTGGTTCTCGAATTCGCCTTGCTGGCGGTCACCTCGGTGTTTTTTCTGGTGGACCCATTCGCCGTGATTCCGTTGTTTCTGGCGGTTACGGCGAATGCACCCACGTCTGAGAGGCGGGCGGTGGCGCGGCGTTCGGCGGTGACTTGCGCGATCGTGCTGGGCTCGTTCGCGTTGGCCGGCAGCCTGATTTTCAAAATGTTTGGCATCACGCTGCCGGCGTTCAAAATCGCGGGTGGAATTATTCTGATGGGGATTGGACTGGACATGCTGCAGGCCAAGCAGTCCGGCACCAAAGCTACGGCCGAAGAGCAGCAGGAAGGCACGGAAAAATCGGACGCGAGCATCATTCCGCTGGGAATGCCGATGCTGGCGGGACCGGGCGCGATTTCCACGGTGATGGTGCTGGTGGGCGAAGCGCACTCGCTGTGGCAGCACGCGGTGATCTACGCGACGATTCTGCTGACGTCGTTTCTTTCATTCATGATCCTGGCGGGCGCGGATGGCGTGCGGAAATATCTGGGCGAGACCGGGATACGCATCCTGATGCGGCTGATGGGATTGCTGCTGGTGGCGCTCGCAGTGCAGTTCGTCGCGAACGGGCTGACGGATTTTGGATTGTTGAAGCCGCTGACGACGCCGTACTGAACTCCTTAGTAGACTCCTTATCAGGCTGGCGATTAGCTCCCCTGCTGTAAGGCGGGCGTGATTTTTTCTGCGTTACGGCGTTGACGAGAATGTGTCGCACGCATCCACACGGCCGGTGGTTAGACCTTGCTTGAACCACTTCACGCGCTGCGCGGAAGTGCCATGGGTGAATTTTTCGGGCATCACTTCGCCGGTCGTCATTTTTTGAATGTGGTCATCGCCCACGGCTGCGGCGGCGTGCAATCCGGATTCCACGTCGCCTTCTTCCAGGATATTTCGCTGCTCGGTGGAATTGCCCCAGACGCCTGCGTAACAGTCCGCCTGCAATTCCAGCCGCACCGAAAGGTCATTGGCCAGCTCCGGATTGCGTTGCTGCGCCGCGCGGACTTTGCCCTCGGTGCCGAGAATTTTCTGTACGTGATGGCCGAGTTCGTGCGCGATCACGTAGGCTTGCGCGAACTCGCCGGAAGCGCCGAAGCGATTTTTCAGCTCGTCGAAGAACGCCAGGTCAATGTAGACCTTTTCATCGCCCGGGCAGTAGAACGGGCCAGTAGCAGTTTGTGCGAGGCCGCAGGCGGAATTCAGGTCGTCGCGAAATAGAACCAGCTTGGCATGGCGGTATTGCGGGACCAGCTTGGGCCAGGTGCTTTGCACGTCATCAAGAACGAAGGATACGAATTGAACTTCTTTTTGTTCGGCGGCGTCGCGCGCAGGATCGGGTGGACGCGCGACGGAAGCAGACGGGTCCCCGGCTCCGGAATTGAGGAAGGGCGAAATCAGGTCGCGTTTGAAAATAAAACTCAAGACCAGGAGGACAAGCAGGCCGCCGATGCCGATGTGGATGCCGCCGGGAAATCCTCCTCCACCGCCGCCGCTGGAATTGCGGTCATCTTCGATGTCGCCACTGGTGCTGCCGGGTGTCCAACGCATGTGAGTGCCTCATGGACCGCGAAGGGAATTTGCTCGTGCGCGCCGAAATTGCAATGCCGCGATTGGCGGCGGACAGGCTGGGTTTCGAAAGCATACCATACCTGCTAATCGGGAACTTTTTCGTGGAGGCGTGAGCCGCGCGGGGACGGCGTTCGTGCGACGGGTCTACGCCATGCGGTATGGCTGCAATGATTGCTCGAGCTAGTATTCGTCGTCTTCGATTTTCTTCAGGCGCGTCATTTTGAATGCGACACGAAAATCGCGGGAGCGCGCTTCGGCAAGAATCGCGCGGCGCGTTTCGATGGGCAGCTCGGATGGGCCGAAGACGCCAGCCATATCGCGGGGAAAATGCTTGATGAAGATGGCGGCAAGATGTGCGGTGGCGTAGGCGATGGGCGTCGAGATCAAGCCGCGCTGGCGAATCTGATAGAGCGTGGGGAAACTCGCGTCGTAGCGCAGCAGCAGTGGCCGATCATCTTTCACACCGCGAATCAGCACGGCCGCGGCGAAGCGGGCATTTTCCAGCACGCCGCGGCGAATCATTCCCGCGACTCCCTTGGGCGTCAGAGTTTTTGGAAAGCGTTTGCGCGGGATTCCCTGCGAGCGGTTCAGGCGGCCTTGGCGGTACCAGCGAAACAGGCGATCGAAATCGTTGCCGCCAATTTTGGCGTCCATGTCGTGCATGGGAACCACGTACGGCAGCATGCAGACTTCGTCCTGTGCGGCCAGGTACACGGTGGTCTCGCCGATGGGCGGTGGGAAACGGAATTTTTCGCGGTCGGCGAAACGCTTGGCGAGCGAAAAACGCCCGTGGTGATAGACGCGCGGCCGGGAAATCGCTTCGTCGTACATCACTTCCGGCGACCATGTGGAAACGGGATCTTTGCTCTCGGTGCTCTCGTACAGTCGAATCTGTATGGATTCCACGGTGTCCAGCAGCTCGGAGCCGCGTTTGGCGAGAAGATTGGTCAGGCCGGGCGCCGCGCCGGTGCAGATCAGCGCCGCGCGATTTTTGGCGGCGAAGCGTTTCCGGAAGCGGAATTGCTCTGGCTTGAACGGATTGCGATTGAGATGTGAATTTAGATCGATGTAATGCGCGCGCAGACGCAACGCCGCGCGCAAAATGATTTCGTTGAAGACCGCGGGGGAGGCGTTGACCAGCAGGTTGCAGCCGCGAGCCGCGCGCACGATGGACCAGAGATTACGCGCGTTCGCTTCCACTACTTCAATGGCGCTCTTCTTGCCGAGAAATTTCCGCGCGCGGTCCGGGTCGCGATCGCCGCACCAGACCGTGTGTCCCTGGCGCACGAGCAATTGAGCGAGCAAGGAGCCGGCGCCACCCACTCCCAGTACGAAGATGCGCATCGGTTCGCAACTTTATCATATTCGCCGCGCGGGAAAGGCGGAGCATCGCCAGCAATTTCCCGTTTGTGCACCGGTGGGCGGCACGGGAGGCGAGGCCGGTGTGGGATGGGAAAGATCGGCGGAGGATGCGCCGAAGATGCGCCGAATTGGAACAGGACGACCGGAGCGAAGGAGCATTGCGTAGAGTTCGTTGCGCCAAATTTCTGGATCGTCTGGATACGCAATTGCAGGCACACAGAGGTTGCCAACGCTGTTAACGTTTGTAGTGAACTTGCCTTCGAAAAACGCGGTGGGACTTCTCACGTTCCGATAACTTCAAAAAAGAGGAAAACACACGTGCCCAAAAAGCTGATGGTACAAAAGATTGTTTCTTCCGCTATCGCCTGTGTTTTGCTGCTCAGTGGTGCGGCGCAATCGGTGCAGGCTTGTACTGGCATCCTTCTTACGGCGGCGGACGGCACCGTGGTTCACGCGCGTACCATGGAATTCGCCATCGACATCCAATCCGACGTGATCATGGTCCCGCGCGGCTATGCCCGGACAGGAACCACGCCGGACGGCAAACCGGGGCTGAAGTGGAAGGCAAAGTACGCAAGCGTCGGCGCCAACGGAGTGGGACAGCCGTATATATTCGACGGCGTGAATGAAAAGGGACTGGCTGCCGGCCTGTTCTATTTTCCCACGTCCGCCGGATACATGCCCTACACCGCGGCTGATGCAAGCAAGACCATGGCGCCTTGGGAATTCGGTTCATGGGCGCTGGAAAACTTCGCGAGTGTGGAAGAGGTGCAAGCCAACGTCGGGAATGTCGTCGTCCCAGCGGTGGTGTATGAAGGATGGGGAATCGCTCCGGAGGTCCATTTCATCATCAGCGACGCCACCGGCAAAAGCGTGGTGATCGAATTTGTCGGCGGCAAACTCACTGTGTATGACGCTCCGCTGGGAGTGATCACCAACTCGCCGGCGTTCGATTGGCAGATGACCAATCTGCGCAACTATGTGAATTTCTCCATGACCAATATGCCGCCGGTAAAGCTGGGCCCCGTCACGCTGGAGCCTTTTGGCCAGGGCAGCGGCATGCTTGGACTGCCGGGCGATTTCACGCCACCATCCCGGTTTGTGCGCGCGGTGGCGTTCAGCCAGTCGGTTTTCCAAGCGAAGACCGGCGCGGACGCTATTCTTGAGGCCTTCCACATTCTGAACCAGTTCGATATTCCAAAGGGCGCGGCGCGGGAACACGAGAAGGACGCGCACGGCAACGTTCAGGCCGACTACACGATTTGGACGGCGGCGAGCGATCTGAGGACCAAGCGCTTCTATTTCCGCACCTACGAAAACAGCCAGATCCGCGTGGTGGATCTGATGAAGATGAATCTGGATGCAAAGGAGATTGTGAGCATCTCGATGAAGGGCGACGAGATGATCAAATCGCTGACGCCGTAAGATCCAGCCAAGCACATCGGCCCGCAACTTTACCAAATTCGCCGCGCGGCGATGCCTGGGGCGTGGGCGACGGGGTCGACTCCTCTTGATTGTGTACACCGTCATCTCAATTCGCACGTTGAAGCCTGGCGCAGAAGCCTGAACCACGGCAACCCGAGAGCTCCGGCGCTTCTGCGCGATGGATTGCCCTGCTGCGACCAGAGGCGTATCATCGGCTCTGATATCTCCGACCCACTCGGCCTAACGGAGAGACAACCCATGGCGTAGGGGCGATGCTCCTGATATTTTCAGGAGATGAGGGACCAGGCGGAAACGCCTGCTCCTCCCGGATCTGGAAAGGAGAGCATCCAGCGAGCGCGATTTTCGAGCGCGCTGCGCCGCTGGCGTCCTCGCCCAATTCCGAAATCGGATTGGGCTATTTTATTCTTGGGAGCATCTAGGCAAGCATGGCACTGATGGACAAATTCGGGCGGCAAATCACGGACCTGCGGGTTTCGGTGACGGACCGCTGCAATTTTCGCTGCGTGTATTGCCGTTCGGCGGACCCCGAAAATCACATGGCGGAGCACGCGCTGCTGGAATGGGACGAATACGAGCGGCTGGTGAAGATTCTGGTGGGGATGGGGATTCGCAAAGTGCGCGTGACGGGCGGTGAGCCGCTGGTGCGACCCGGCGTGGAAGACTTTGTGGCGCGGCTGAAAGCGATTGGCGTGCAGGACCTTTCGATGACTACGAACGGTCACTTGCTCGCCGAGCGTTGCGACCGTTTGGTCGCGGCGGGACTGGATCGCATCAACATCAGCCTGGATTCCCTGAATCGCGAAAAATTTGAGAAGGTGACGAGGACGAAAACGTTTGATCAAGTGCTGGCGGGAATCGAAGCGGCGCAGGCTTCGCCGCTGCGTCCCGTGAAAGTGAATGCGGTGCTGGTGCGCGGATTGAATGATGACGAGGTGGAAGCGTTCGCGGAATTCGCGCGCGAAAAAGACATCGTCATGCGTTTCATTGAATTTATGCCGCTGGACGCGGACCGCGCATGGACACGCGACATGGTGGTGCCCGCGGCGGAAGTGCATCGTCGAATTTCGGCGCGCTGGCCGCTGATTCCCGTGGTGCACGAACGCAGCGAGACCGCGCGCAAGTACCGCTTCGCGGACGGCGGCGGTGAAATTGGATTGATCGCGCCGGTGACGCAGCCCTTCTGCGGACATTGTTCGCGCATCCGGCTGACCGCCGACGGAAAATTGCGCACCTGCCTCTTCAGCAAGGAAGATCATGATTTGAAAAGTTTGCTGCGCAGCGGCATGGGCGATCGCGAAATCGGCGACGCGATTGTGGCCATGGTGGAGACCAAAGAAAAAAGCCACCGTATTAATGAACCGGATTTTGTTCCGCCCTCGCGCACGATGGTCTATATTGGCGGCTAATTGTGCGCAGGGCTTGGTAGCGGGGCAATATGGCCGATGAAGAACCCAAATATTTTTCGCTAACGGAAGCGGAACGGCTGCGCTCGCAGCTGGAGCCGCTGTTGATTGAAGCGATGGAATCGCGCCGCAAGATGATGGATGTGGACGAGCGGATCAATTCGCTCGCCGAACGCATCCAGCGGTCGGGTGGTTTGGCTGTGGCGTATGAGAGCGCGGCCAAGACGCGCCTGGAACGCAACCGTCTGGAAGAAACTGTGCAGTCCGCGCTGGACCAGATTCAAGAAACCGGATGCGTGGTGAAGGATCTGGACGTGGGGCTGCTGGATTTTCCCGCGCGCATTGACGACGAGGAAGTGTACCTCTGCTGGAAGTTGGGCGAAGATCGCATCCGTTTCTACCACCGCCAGGACGAAGGTTTTTCCGGACGCAAGCCGATTGACCCCCGCGACGCCGGTTACAACAATCCAGTTCAGTAATTTTGCATTGGCCGCTGCTGTTGCTACCGCGCGGAATGAAACTTTACATTAGTTCCGCGCGTATTGTGGCAGTGGATCGCGTGGGCTAAGTACCCGCGGAGGTCGTTTGTGCGGCGGAGATCGTTTCTCAAAGGCGCAGGAATTGTAACCGTCGCCGTGGTGGGCGGCGGCGTCTGGCGCGCCTACGATCAAGGAGTCCTCAGCGTCGGTGAAGGGCCGGCTTACGAGCCATGGAAAGACTGGCGCAACAGCGGAAACGATGCTCCGCCGACGCTGGCGTTGGTGCGCGCCGCGATTCTGGCTGCCAGCCCCCATAACACTCAGCCCTGGCTTTTCAAGATCAGCGATTCTGCAATCGAGCTGCACATTGACACGCAGAGGAACGTCGGCGCGCTCGATCCTTTTCTGCGCGAAGAGCATATCGGTATAGGTTGCGCTCTGGAGAATCTGCTGCTGGCCGCGCCTGCCAACGGATATGCGGCTGCGGTGGAGCTCCTTCCGGGA
This sequence comes from uncultured Acidobacteriota bacterium, assembly GCA_963748395.1. Taxonomy (GTDB): domain Bacteria; phylum Acidobacteriota; class Terriglobia; order Acidiferrales; family UBA7541; genus Palsa-295. The sequence continues at coordinate 1,008,912 of CAVVIP010000005.1, forward strand.
AAACTCGGTCCAATTTCTGCCGAACCCAAAACACAACTTTTGGCCCGCGTGAATCTCGCAGCCGGGAAACGCGAAGAAAGCGAGCTCTACAATGCCATTCCCCGGCGCCACACGAATCGTAGTCCTTACGATCCGGACAAACCGATCTCGCCTGATTTCGTGGACGCACTCCAGCATCTGCCGGACGGCTACTCAGACGTAAAGTTATTTCTATTCACGGCCGAAGCCGATCGAAAAAAGATCGTTGATATTAGTACTACTGCAAATACGGAAATCTATTCCGATCCAGATGTGCAGCGGGGCAGCGAACGTTGGGTGCGCACGCAATGGAGTGCGGTGCAGAAATACCGCGATGGCCTCACGATTGATGCCTTCGGCCTGCCTCCCATCGCTACGGGGATTGCCAAGCTGATGTCTGCGGGCATGCTTCGCTGGGCTGCTTCCCGCAGCACCGCCCATGGCTATTCGAACCTGATGCTCAGCGCGCCGCTGATCGGGTTCATCGCCGTGCGCGACCGATATGCGCAGGAACAGTGCCTGCAGGCCGGCCGAATCTGGCAGCGCGCGCATCTCTTCGCGACTGCCCACGGACTTGCCGCGCGCCCCTGCAACGAGGCCGTGGAAATGGTGGATCACGAGCGGGCACTGGGCAGGCCGGCCTCTCGCGTCGCGCTGCTCAACGAAATCACCGCAGTTCCCACATGGCAGCCGACTTTTGTTTTCTATATGGGATATCCGAAGCTCGCGGCCCACGCCAGTCCGCGCCGTCCTGTGCAAGCTGTGCTGGTCTGACGGCGCAGATCCCGCGCGAGCAGCGCTGGTTTCTATCGCGCCGTCATTTCAATCGGCCGCACATCGCGTTCAATTTTGGCGAGGTTTTCATCTTCGGCGACTTCCAGGTCATATTTCGTTTGAAGATTTAGCCAGAATCGCGGCGTGGTTTTGAAATAGCGGCCCAAGCGCAGCGCGGTGTCGGGGGAGATGCCGCGCCGCTCCGCGACAATATCCGCGATGCGCGTCACCGGCACGCGCAAATCCAGCGCCAGCTTGTTCATGCTCAGCCTGTAAGGCTTCATGAAATCTTCGCTGAGAATTTCGCCGGGATGGACGGGCTTCAATTTTTTTGCCATTGTCTTTTCCTAGTGATAGTCCGCAATCTCCACTTCGTGGGCGTCGCCATCGCGCCAGATGAAACAAATGCGCCAATGATCGTTGATGCGGATGCTGTGTTGACCCTTCCGGTCCCCGCGCAGCGCCTCTAAATGATTGCCCGGAGGAGATGCCAAATCGCTTAGATGATCCGCCGAATCCAGTTGGCGGAGTTTGCGAAGCGCCACTCGTTCGATACTCTTGAATCGCTGCACCGATTCCCGCTTGTGGAGTTGCTCCGTCTCGCGGGAACGAAAAGACCGGATCACAGCGCCAGTGTATACTGTTACTCATTAAATGTAAACCGCTATATGGCTCGACGCGGAGTCCGCAACAACAAAGCGGTTGGAACGTATGGTAGGGTGGAATGAGTAGAGAGTGAACTGTGACTGACACCGTTGAAAACCGATTGAAGGATTCCGTAAGCCCTTACTTGCGGTCTGCCGCGCATCAGCCGGTGGACTGGCACGAATGGGGCGAGGAAGCTTTTGCGCACGCGCGCGCGGAAGGCAAGCCAATTTTGCTGGATATTGGCGCGGTGTGGTGCCACTGGTGCCATGTGATTGACCGCGAGAGCTACGAAAATCCCGAGATCGCGGCGATGATCAATAAATTTTACGTGCCAGTGAAAGTGGATCGCGACGAGCGGCCGGACGTGGACTCGCGCTATCAATCGGCGATCAGCGCGATTTCCGGGCAGGGCGGCTGGCCGCTCACGGCGTTCCTCACGCCCGACGGCAAACCATTTTTCGGCGGCACATATTTTCCGCCGGAAGACGCGATGGGCCGGCCGGGATTCAAACGCATCCTGCTGGGAATCGCTGAAGCGTTCAAATCGCGGCGCGCGGAAGTGGATAGCTCCGCGAAAGCGCTGGAAGAAGCCGTCGCGAAGGCTGAAGTGTTTCACACGGCGCGCGGTGAGTTCGATGCGGGCGTGGTGGAGTCCGTCGTGGAATCGGCGCTGCACCTTTTCGATGAAGCACATGGCGGATTCGGCACCGCGCCGAAATTTCCGCATGCCAGCGCAATTGATCTGCTACTGGAGCGATATCAATCGTCACGCGATCCGCGATTGCTGCACGTAGTCGAGCGCTCGCTGACGGGCATGGCCGAAGGCGGCGTGTACGATCAGCTGGCCGGCGGCTTCCATCGCTATTCAGTGGATGAACGCTGGTGCGTGCCGCACTTCGAGAAAATGACTTACGACAATTCCGAACTGCTGAAGAATTTTCTGCACGGCTACCAAGTCACCGGAAATTTGCTGTTCCGCGAGACGGCTGAAGGAATTATCGAATGGGTGGGCGCTGTACTTTCCGATCGCGAGCGCGGCGGCTTCTACGGCAGCCAGGACGCTGACCAAACGCTGGAGGACGACGGCGATTATTTTACCTGGACGCTGGCGGAGGTCCGCGCGGTGCTCACGCCGCAAGAATCACGCGCGATCGAGATGCGTTACGACGTCGGACCGCGTGGGGAGATGCATCACAACCAGGCAAAAAATGTGCTGTGGGTGGCCGCGAGCCGAGAAGAAATCGCGGAAGCATTGAAAACCACACCTGAAGATGTATCGCTGCTTCTCGCGCGCGCAAAAGGGAAGATGCTGGCCGCGCGACTGCAGCGTCATCCGACGCCGGCCATAGACACGACGATTTACGTGGCGTGGAACGCGATGTTCGTCTCGGCGTATCTGGAAGCGGCGCGCGTGCTAGGCCGCGACGACTGCCGCGCATTCGCGCTGAAGACGCTGGAGCGCATCCTGGCCGAGGCGTGGGACGAAGCGAAGGGTTTCCGCCATCGCGTCGGAGGGCCGCGCCTGGAAGGCTCGCTTGACGATCAGATTTTCACGGCTGCTGCGCTGCTGGATGCGTATGAGGCGACGCTCGACCGGCGCTATTTTGATATCGCCGAGCGTGCGGTGCGTCTGGCGGTGGAACGCTACGGCGATCCGGAGGGCGGCGGATTTTTTGATCGCGCGAAAGATGCCGCGCCGATGGGCGGGCTGGACGTGCGACGCAAGCCGCTGCAGGATTCGCCGACCCCGGGCGCAAATTCCGTGGCGGTGATCGTGCTCGACCGTCTTTACGCTTTCACCGGCGAAAAACTTTATCGCGAGTGGGCGGAAAAAACGCTGGAAGCTTTCGTCGGGCTGGTTCCACAATATGGATTGTTTGCCGCGACGTATGGGCTGGCGGCGCTGTTGCACGCGCGCCATCCGTTTCAGGTGGTGGTGCTGGGCAAAGCAGGCGATCCACAAGCCGCCGCATTAGAAAAAACTGCAAACGAAATTTACCGTTTCGGCAAAGCCGTTCTGCGCGTCACGCCCGAAACGCTCGCCGCAGCATCGCTCGCGCCGGCGTTACGTGAGACATTGCCGCATCTGGATGCCGCGAAGCCGCAAGCGCTGGTATGCGTCGAGACCACCTGCCACCCGCCAGTGACCGATCCTGTGAAACTTCAAGTGCTGCTCGGTGAAGTAGCGGCGACGACAGCCGCGAGCTGATCCGAGCGACTTCACGCAGTGACTTCGAACACTAACTTCGCGCGACACCTTCGCACGTTGCTGTGCATCCAACGCAGTGCAATAATGCTGCATTCGGCGGGATTGCCGATTCAGGATTGGTGTATACGGGGGCCTTATGGCAATGAGGGATGCATGGATCGAAAAGCGCGCTGCGGCGATGAATGGCGGCGTGCGTAACTTTTCTCAGATGCATTATGCGCGCTTGGGCATGATCACCGAAGAGATGGAGTACGTCGCCAGGCGCGAGAAACTCTCGCCGGAGCTGGTGCGCGATGAGGTCGCGCGCGGCCGCGCCATCATTCCCGCCAACATTAATCATCGCAATTTGGAACCGATGGGGATCGGCGTCGCGTTCTTCTGCAAGATCAACGCCAACATCGGAAATTCCGCCACCACTTCGAACGTTGATGAGGAACTCGAGAAACTTCATCGCTCCGTGCATTACGGTTCGGACACCGTGATGGACCTTTCCACCGGCGGCGACATTCCCATGATTCGCAAGGCGATCATCAACGCTTCGCCCGTACCTATCGGAACCGTGCCGATTTATGAAGCGCTCTCGCGCGTGCGGCGGCCGGAAGATTTGACGATCGAGATTCTGCTGGAAGTGATCGAAGAGCAAGCCGAGCAGGGCGTGGACTATATGACCATTCACGCGGGTGTGCTGCGCGAATTTCTGCCACTGGTGCGGAACCGCATTACCGGAATCGTCAGCCGGGGTGGCGCGTTGCTGGGCCAGTGGATGAGCTTCCACAAGAAACAGAATTTCCTGTACGAGAATTTCGACGCGATTTGCAAAATTTTCCAGAAGCATGACGTAAGTTTTTCGCTGGGCGACGGCTTGCGGCCCGGTTGCCTGGCGGATGCCAGCGATGAAGCGCAATTCGCGGAATTGAAAGTTCTCGGCGAGCTGACCAAGAAGGCCTGGGAATACGACGTGCAGGTGATGATCGAAGGTCCCGGGCACATTCCGATGGACCAGATCGAGCTGCAGGTGAAAAAAGAAAACGAGATGTGCTACGAGGCGCCGTTTTACACGCTGGGGCCGCTGGTTACGGACATCGCTCCCGGGTACGACCACATCACCAGCGCGATTGGCGCGGCGATGATCGGCTGGCATGGGGCTTCGATGCTTTGCTACGTCACGCCGAAAGAACATCTGGGCCTGCCCAATGCGGATGACGTTCGCCAGGGAGTGATCGCTTACAAAATCGCGGCGCATGCGGCGGATGTGGCGCGGCATCGACCGGGCGCGCGCGATCGTGACGATGCGCTCAGCTACGCGCGTTTTCTCTTCGACTGGAACAAACAGTTCGAGCTGTCACTGGATCCCGAAACCGCGCGCAAGATGCATGACGAGACTTTGCCCGACGATTTCTACAAGGAAGCAAAGTTCTGCTCGATGTGCGGGCCGAAATTCTGCTCGATGAACACGACGCAGATCGCTGAAGCGTACCAGGGTCTCGATCAGAAAGAGCGCGAGCAGAAATTTACGCAGCTGCTGGAGAAGGTGCAGCCGCAGGCGAAGACCGCGGCGACATCCTGATCAATTGGCACGGTTTCGCTGGCTGGTCCCTGGCAGTCGCGCTTGCTTGTGCGACGAGAAGGGCGAAAAGTCCAGGGAACCGGACGAGCCGTTGAATCGTATCCCATTGTAGGACTGGGCGCGGGAGTTACTGGTCCCGAAGCGAATAAACATCCCAGAGGTGCGAAAATGACGTTTCTTCTTGTCGCGGCTTTGCTGTATTTTCTGCCGGCGATCATCGGGCATAACAAGCGCGACGCCACGGGAATTTTCATTCTCAATCTCGTGGCGGGCTGGACGGGGATTGGATGGATTGTCGCGCTGCTGTGGGCGTGCGCGTCTGACCCGCGCGTGCAGACCGTCCTGGTGCCCGCCGGCGCTGCCGTGCGTTATCACGCGGCGTGCGGCACGCTGCAACTTGCTGGGGCACAATATTGCTGGGCGTGCGGCAGGCATTTGTAATCTTCCGGACCCGAGTGACTGAGTGACGAACTCCCCAACAGACGAAAATCTTCGCGAAGAATTCAATCGCTGGGCCGATGCGGGCAAGGGCGAATCGATGGAGCACGAGCATTGGCCCATCACCAAGCCCGCGCTGGGCCTGATGCAAATCGAGCCGGATCACAACATTCTGGACGCCGGGTGCGGCGCCGGATGGCTGTCGCGCATTCTGGCGCATCGCGTGCCGCAAGGGCGCGTGGTGGGAATGGATATTTCCGACGAGATGATCCGTCACGCGCGCGAATCAAGCGTGAATCACGAAAACCTGGTGTTCGTTGCCGGCGCGGTGGATGAGATTCCGTGGGAAGCGAATTTTTTCACACGCGTGATCTCGGTGGAGTCGTCGTATTACTGGCCCGACCCTCTGAAGGGCCTGCGCGAAATTCACCGTGTTCTGGCCGAAGGCGGCTCCGCGTGGACCCTGATCAACTATTACCGCGACAATCCGTACTGCCACCAGTGGGGCGAGAAATTGGCGGTGCCGACGAAATTACTTTCCGCCGCCGAGTGGGAAACGCTATTTCGCGACGCAGGATTCACGGAAGTCGCGCATCGCCTGATCCCTGACCCGACTCCCAATCCTCCGGAGTACACCGGCCGCTGGTTCCGCGACGCGAAAGAGCTGGCCGATTTTCGCGCGATCGGCGCTCTGCTGGTTTACGGGAATAAGTGACGGAACAGCCGTTTGACTCGCGCGACGCCCATCGCTATACTCGCGGCGTTTGTGGGGTCCGGGAGACGTGATGGGGGTTTTGGATAATCGCTTCGAACGAAGTTACGTTCTTTCCACCGTTGATTACGTTTTCAATTGGGCGCGTAAGAGCGCCATCTGGCCGCTGACCTTCGGACTTGCCTGTTGCGCCATCGAAATGATCGCATCCACCACTTCGCGTTTTGACATCGCGCGATTCGGCGCCGAAGTGTTTCGACCTTCTCCACGTCAGGCGGACCTGATGATTGTCGCCGGCACAGTGACGCTGAAAATGTCTCCGGTTCTGAAGCGCGTGTGGGACCAGATGCCGGATCCGAAGTGGTGCATCTCGATGGGCGCGTGCTCCAGCGTGGGCGGCCCGTTCAACGTATATTCGGTGCTGCAGGGCGTGGACCGCATCGTTCCGGTGGATGTGTACGTGATCGGATGCCCGCCGCGGCCCGAGGGCCTGTTCTACGCGCTGCTGAAGCTGCAGGATAAGATTGACCAGATGTCCCTGGCGAAGCGCCCGACGGCGGTGCGCCTGAAACCGGAAATGGTGGAAGGGTTCAAAGAAGGCGTAATGGTCGCGCAGTCGCCCGCACCTAGATAAGATATGTAGGCCGGCTTGCCGCTGGGAGTTCAACTTCCCGCAACTCGCCGCGCAGCAATAATCTTGGAGAAGATCACGCGATGGCTTTTTTGCGGACAGCTAAGAAGGACGAGATACCTCCGGGAACGATCCGCGAATTCGATATAGACGGGAAGAACATCGCGCTGGCCAACGTGGACGGTAAGCTGTTTGCAATCAATAACATATGCTTACACCGAGGCGGCCCGCTCGGCGAAGGTGAGCTGGAGGGTCAGATAGTCGTATGTCCGTGGCACGGTTGGAAATACGACGTCACTACCGGGAAGCTGACCACTAACCCCACTGTGGGTGTGCAGTGCTATGCTGTTGAGATTCGAGGCGATGACATCTACGTAGATATAGGTTAATAAAAGACTTAGCTGTATTTCTGAACGCTTTGTTTTGGCCTGTTAGCCCATCTGGCATCGTTCGCAAAATTCCCATTACAAAGTTCGCCATTTTTTGCGGCTTCCGTGTATAGTTCGCGCGACACTTTTTGACGGATGACGCAACCGCCCCACAAACCAAAACGCTGGCTGCTGGCCGTAGACCCACGCGTCTATCACTGGGACACCCTTTTCGTTAAAGGCAAGGAAATGTGGCGGCACGCCGGGCATCGGCCCGACGCGATTCGCCAACTGAAGCAGATCCACAAAGGCGACCGCGCTCTGGCGTACCACGGCAAGCCCGAGCACGCGCTGTACGCCTTGGCGGAAGTGAGCCGCGACCCGTATCCCGACCCGCACGAGAACGACCCCAAGAAAATGGTGATGGATCTGCGGGCTATCGAGCGCCTGCCACGGCAGGTGACGCTCGCCGAACTGCGCGAAAATAAACTGCTGCGCAAAATCAAGTTCCTCAAGAACACGCGCCTCACCGTCTGCCCGCTGACCGATGAAGAGTACTCCGAAATTCTGCGCATGGCGGGCATCGTCGCTTCCCCTGGCATCCCGTTGCCTTAAGTTGGTGTTGCAGACGATGGACCGGCCTCGGTAATCACCATGCGACCGACAAAGAACGAAACTTGGCCACGATAGCATTCCCCGCAGGAGGCTAATTCAATGCACAAACGGTGGGTGATTTTTTCTAGCGCAGCGCTGGGCTGCGTCCTTTTGGCTCTTGGCCTCGTGCGGTTGCACGCCGCGTCCTCCGCGGAGCCGCAGAATAAAAAAGCAGTTTCGCCGCAGGCATGGCTGCGCGGGGTTTCCGATGGCAGCACGCGCGTAGTAGACATGACCTACGCAATCAATGGCAAGCTGCCCGCGTGGCCCGGAGACGATCGCACGTTCGAAGCCAAGGTGGTGGCGACGCCGGAAAAGGATGGCTATTTTGCGCGCAGCTTCTGGACGCTGGAACACTACGGCACGCACATGGACGCTCCCGCGCACTTTCCTCCGGGGACGGAGTATCTGAATCAAATTCCTGTGGAGCATCTGTTTGCGCCCGCTGTGGTAATTGACGTCCGCGAAGAGGTCGGGAAAGATCCGGATTATCGCCTGCGCGTGATGCGCGTGGAAAAATGGGAAGCGCTGCACGGGCGCATACCGACTGGCGCAGTGGTCTTGCTCCGCACCGGCTGGGCTGCGCGCTGGCCGGACCAGGCGCGTTACCGCAACCTGGACGCGGCTGGAGTGATGCACTTTCCGGGATTCTCGGTGGAGGCGGCCAGGCTGCTCGTCGAGCGCGGCGCGGTGGGGCTGGGAATTGACACGCTCAGCATTGACTACGGCCCGTCGAAGGATTTTGAAGTCCATCGCGTGACGCTGCCCGCCGGGCTGTACCAACTTGAAAACCTCGCGAACCTGGACCAACTGCCCGAAGCCGGCGCGTTCCTGATTTCCGCGCCCATCAAATTGGAAGGCGGCTCGGGCGGTCCGGTGCGCGTCTTCGCGCTCTTGCCACAAAGCTAGCGGCAGAGGAGTAGAATGTGGATATGAAGACATGGAGTCAGCGCATCCTAGAAGATGAGACGTCGTATCCAGGTTGGCGTGAAAAACTGAAGCGCGGTCTGCGCGATCTGACCGCAGGAAGATTCATCGAACTCGAAGCGTTCTTGAAGCAAACTGCGAAAAAGCGGCGTCGCCTCAAGCGGCAAAAATAGCTCACAGCCCGCGGCACTACGAAAACGATCCCGGTTCGGCCACCACACACCCGCTGGACAATGAAAGTTTCTTCGAGATAGAAAAATGCCAGAGCTCCCAGAAGTCGAAACAGTAGCGCGCGGATTGCGGGAGGTATTGCCCGGACGGCGCGTTCTAAGCGTGCGTCTGGGCAAGACGGATTTCATTGATGATCCCGCAGCGCTGGAACAGGATTTGCCCGGCAACACGTTCGCGCGCATTCGACGCTTGGGAAAGTTTTTGCTGCTCGATCTCGAGCCTAAGAAATCCGCCGTGGAAGAAAGTTCGCTGCTGATTCATCTGGGCATGACCGGCAAAATCAGCATCTGTCCGCCGGAGACGCCCGTAGAGCTGCACACCCACGTGTTTTTGGCGCTCGATGATGGCCGCGAACTTCGCTACAACGACGTGCGAAGGTTCGGTCGCATGGCGCTGCTTGCAAACGGCGGGCACGAACGCGTGTTGGGAGGGTTGGGACTGGAGCCGCTGGAAATCAGCGAGGCTGAATTCCGCACGCGGATTCAAGCGCGGAAATCACGCATCAAGGCGCTGCTGTTGGATCAGAGCGTAGTACGCGGCATCGGAAACATTTATGCGGATGAGAGTTTGTGGCGCGCCAGAATTCATCCGGAAAAAACCGGCGCCCGGTTGAAAAATGACGAGTTGCACCGGCTGCATCGCGCGGTGCAGCACATTTTGCGCGAAGCGATTCGCCTGCGCGGCTCTTCGATTTCGGACTATGTGGATCTCGACGGCGGTCGCGGAGAATTTCAGCAGAAGCATCGCGCGTACCAGCGCGATGGCAAGAAATGTGTTCGCTGTGGCACGATCATCCGCCGCATCATCGTCGCGGGGCGCAGCAGCCATTACTGCCCGCAATGCCAGCCCGCACCACCGAAGCCAAGAAAACCACGCAAGCTCGCGAAGCTGCACGGCCGCAAACACACACTGCGCTCCCGCACCAAAGCCAAGCGTTAACGCCCCGTATAAAAATAAATCAGGATTGCGCCCAGCAGCGTGAATGCTCCGGCGTAGATAAATCCGGCGTTGGGGCTCACGCTGGACCACAACGCGCCGACTGCGACGCTGGAGATCAGGTCGCCTACTCCATTCACCGTCGCGAGCACGCCAAAGCCCGAGCCGCGGTTGGCCGCTGGAAGCAGCTCCGCAGCGAGAGATTTTTCCACGGATTGCTGCACCGCGCCGTGAATTCCTGCCAGGCCGAATAAAATCGCGAGCACGGGAATTGTGGGTCGGTCGAAGATGAATCCCGCGAACGCGGCCACCGCGAAAAGATAACCAATTGCCAGGAGCCCGCGCTTGCCAAGGCGGTCGGCCAGCGCGCCGGCGGGGTACGATGCTGCCGCATCCACGAAATTGTAGAAAGTGTAGAGCCCCACGGCGATGGCCGAAGCGCGCGCGAAGCCGTAACGCGGCGTCAAGATTTGCCCCGCTCGCAGAATCAAGAGCGTGGGCGCAAAATCGCCGATGCCGTGAGCGAAAACTCCGGTGAGAAAATGCCAGTATGTTTTCGGAAGCTGCGCGAAGCTGGATGCAAAGCTCGGAGCGCGATGACTTTTATCCGCGATCCCCTTTGGGGCGAGAAACGCAAACGCCAATCCGGCCGCGAGCCCGGGCAGCAGAGTCCAGCGCAACACTCCGCGCGCGCCCAGCGTTCCCAGCAACGCCGTCGCGCACAACGGACCAAGGACGGCGCCGATCGTGTCCATCGCGCGTTCAAATCCAAATGCGCGGCCTTGCTGTTCCGGCGCGACGCAGTCGGCCAGCAACGTGTCGCGCGAGGGACCGCGGCTGCCGCGCCCGACCCAGCCGAGCGCGCGCATCACCAGAATCGCGGGCCAGGATTGCGCGAAGGCGTAAGCGAACGTCGAAAGGCCAGTAGCGAAGTATCCGACGATGCCAGTCGGCTTGCGCAGCTGCGGGCGATCCGCAATCCATCCGCCCGCCAATTTTGCGAAGCTGGAAAGCCCGTCTGAAACTCCTTCGATCACGCCCAGCGCGAAAGCCGGTGCTCCCAAGCTTGCAAGAAACGCGGGAAGAATCGCGGTCGCCGCTTCGTGGCCCCAATCGGAGAACAGACTGGCGAGGCCGATGCCGAGAACGCCGCGCGTGAGCCAACGTCGCGGCTGCGGCGCGTGAGGAGTGGACGAAGGAGGAGAAGACGCGCTCATGACTTGCGGACCACCCGTCAGCGAGCCGCGTTTTCGCCGGCGCGCGCGGCGGCCGCTGGCGCGAGCAACGGCGCCGCCGCGTTGAAAATGCGTTCGGCCCAGCCGCTCCGCTCCGCTGGATTGAGCCACAACACCGGCGCGTGCAGATTGTTGAATGGAGGCGACGCCAGCAATTCGATCAAAAGGTCGTGAATGCGCCGCTGAAACGCGCGATCTTCGGAACGAAATCCGTCCGCGGGAATATCTGCTTCGACGGGCGGGACGCCGATGAGAATAGAGTACGTATCCATCCACCAAGCCAGCCAGGATTCCAGCTGCGGCTGGCGCCCGAATTTATTCACCAGGTAACAATAATTATCGAGCACGGCGCGATCGGTGATCACGTGCGGCGCGCGCCGGGCCGCGTCGAGTTCCGCGGCAATCTGCGCGTGCAGAATCCACAGCTGGCCCTCGATGGTGGTCGCGGCGTTCACCGGAAATGGCGATTGCCGCGCGACTTCGGTGACCAACTCCACGTTGTAGTGGGCCTTCTTGAGCAGCGAACAGATTTCGTAGGCCAAAGTGGTCTTGCCGACTCCGTGCGTCCCGATCAGTGCCAGTTTCAAGCGTTTGCCTCTCGCCTACAGTGCTTCCGTTTCTAGCACACTTTCGCCGCGCTGAGAACGACGGCAACGAAACGCTCCGGGCGGCCGGCGCGTCTAGTATTCGATTTTTCTCGCGCATTGTTTTCGAGCTAAGCGACGCATAGAATCGTCGGTCTTTGGGTGCATGGGGCTGCGGCGATCACAAGGGGCGAATAAAATGAAATTTCGGAGCATTTCAATTTTTGTGTTGGTTGCGATTTTTGTGACGGCCAGCGGCCACACGGCAATTCGGGCGCAGCAAGCGGCGGCTCCGGCAAGAGACCCGAACGCCGAAGCGGACGACAAAATACTAGCCGAAATCCACGACCACAACGAGATCATGTCCAACCTGGAATACCTCTCGGACGTAATCGGCGCGCGGCTGACCGGTTCGGAAAATCTGAAGAAGGCCAACGACTGGACGCGGCAGAAGTTCAGCGCTTACGGTGTTGCGAATCCGCATCTCGAAGCATGGACCATCGCGCACACCTGGGAACGTGGCGCCGCGAGCGGCCGTATCGTCAGTCCGTCGGTGCATCCGTTGACGATTGCGTCGTATGCCTGGGCGCCTTCCACGAATGGCGCGGTGCGCGGTCCGGTGGTGTATGTGAAGGCGCGGTCGGTGGACGATCTTGCGCAATATAAAGGAAAGCTGAAGGGCGCGATTGTGATTTCAGCGGAGCCGGCACTTTTGCCGCCGGCCGGGCAGCCCGCGCCCAATCCTGTGACGATCCCCTACGGCGATCCGATCGTGTTGGTGGCGCCGCATCGCCCCGGCGCGCAGATCACGCCCGGTCCCGGATTTCGCGAGTTCATTCGAGCGCGCACGGAATTTTTTAAGAGCGAAGGCGTGCTGGCAACGCTCACGGATTCCGGCAAGCCTGATGGATTGCTCAATATGACGGGCATGGGCGGCCGCAATTACGACATTGCGGCGATCCCCGCTGCGTTCGTCTCGACGGAAAGCTACGGCATGATTTGGCGGCTGCTGCAGCGCGGACCAGTGGAATTGGAACTCGACCTGAAAAATTCCATCGGTGACAAGCCGGTAGAAGTCTATAACACGGTTGCGGAAATTCGCGGCACCGAGAAGCCCGATGAGATCGTGCTGCTCGGCGCGCATCTGGATTCCTGGGATCTCGGCACCGGCACCACGGATAACGGAACGGGCTCAATGATCGTGCTGGAAGCTGCGCGAGCACTGCAAAAATCCGGCCTACAACCCAAGCGCACCATCCGGTTCGTATTATTTTCCGGCGAAGAGCAGGGCTTGAATGGCTCGCGCGCCTACGTCACAGCGCACAAGGATGAATTGCCCAAATTCTCCGCAGCGCTGATTCATGACGTTGGCACCGGCCGGGTGATCAGCATCAGCCTGATGCGCAATTATCAGGATCGCGAAATAATGGATAAAGTGGTCGCGCCATTGCGCCCGCTGGGACTGCTCGAGCTCAGCCAGCGGTGGATGACGGGAAGCGACCACGCTTCCTTCGAAGAAGTCGGCGTGCCCGGATTTTTCTGCATCCAGGATCCGGCGCAGTATTTCGAAACGCATCACTCGCAGGCAGACACTTTTGACCAGGCGCATGAAGCCGATCTTGTGGAAGGCGCACAGGTGATGGCGGTGTGGGCCTACAACGTGGCGCAATTGCCGGATCTGTTGCCACGCAAGCCAGCAACGCCTGCTGCGGCCGGCGGAAATTAGCCTCGTGCATCGGCGAGTACGGAAAAGGAGATTATGCGTGCCGTGCTGCAGCGCGTGAGCAGTGCGCGGGTGCTGGTGGACGGCAGCGTCACGGGCGAAATCGGGCCGGGGCTTGTGGTTCTTTTGGCCGTGGGACGCGAGGACTCCGCAGCAACTGCATCATCCATGGCCGAGAAGATTGTGAATCTGCGGATCTTCGGCGATGACCAGGGCAAAATGAATCGGTCGCTGCTGGATGTGTGTGGCGCGGTGCTCGCCGTTTCGCAATTCACGTTGTACGGCGACGCACGCGGCCAGCGCCGGCCCAGTTTTATCCAAGCGGCGCCGCCCGAACTAGGCAAGACGCTGTACGAAGAATTTGTGCGCGCTTTGCAGGCGTTGGGAGTGCGCGTTGCAACCGGAGTTTTTCAGACGCACATGTCGGTCGAGATTGTGAACGACGGCCCGGTGACCATCCTCCTCGATTCCGACAAACTTTTTTAAGCGGGCGCCACGCGATCCGAGCACAGCGCAACTTGCATCGCCGATTGCACTGCCTTACGCTTTTCCGGGGGGACACGATGATGAGCGAAATCGATCGCATCCTGGATCAGATGGAACGCGGCTATGCAGGCGACGCGTGGCACGGGCCTTCACTGAAATCGCTGCTGGACGGAATTTCCGCGGAAGACGCCTCAATGCATCCCGTTCGCGGCGCCCACTCAATTTGGGAGCTGGTGAATCACATCGCGGCGTGGCATTCGATTGTCCGTCAACGCGCCGAGGGTGCTGCGGTGGAAGTCAGCACCGAGATGGATTGGCCGCCGGTATGGGAAGCGACGGAAGTGGCCTGGCAGCGCTCGCTGGAGCATCTGCACGAGTGCCACGCTCGTTTGCACGCCGCTGTGAAAAAACTTCCGGAAGACAACTTGCACAAGATTGTTCCGGGCAAGGATCATTCACAATACGTGATGTTGCACGGCGCGATTCAGCACGATCTGTATCATGCCGGGCAAATTGCCGTGCTGAAGAAGGCGCTGCGATGACGGGGCGGCTAGGCGAATGAAGCCAGCGTCGAGCTTGTTTGCAGGAACAATTCGCGTGGCGCAAGCGTCTGATCACGCGCGAATCGCTGAACTTGCCGGGCAATTGAGCTATCCATCCACGCCGGCAGAGATAGCGCGGCGTTTACAAGGGTTGCAGCGGACAGCGGAAGCAGCGGTATTTGTTGCGCAGCTGGAAAGCGCCGAGATTGCGGGATGGATTGCAGTGTTCGTGTATCGCACGGTGGAAGCGGACGCGCGCGCTGAAGTCAGCGGCCTGGTGGTGGATGAGAGTGTCCGTTCGCAACGAGTGGGCGAACATTTGCTGGCACGCGCGGAACAATGGGCGCGCGAGCACGGCTGCCAGGCCATCGGGCTGCGCTCCAATGTAATCCGCGACCGCGCGCACGCATTCTACGAGCGCCATGGCTATGCGCACGTAAAGACGCAGAAAGCCTTCCGCAAGCAGTTGTAGGGGCGTTTCCCCGCTAGTGCGCACTATTGCAATTACAGTTCGCGCATAAATATCGTAGTACGATATAATATTCCTGAAATGAAGAAAGCGCTGCCACAGGCGATTGATTATCGGGCGCTCGCGGACTTCCGCTTCGAAATTCGCCGCTTCCTGAATTTCAGCGAGCGCCTCGCGCGCGCGGCCGGCATCGAGCCGCAGCAGCACCAGGCTCTGCTGGCGATCAAGGGTTTGCCCGCGCATCGCATGGCTACTATCGGGGTGCTGGCCGAGCGGCTCTTGATTCAGCATCACAGTGCGGTGGAACTGGTGAATCGCCTTGAAGCGAAAGGCCTGCTGCGGCGCGCGCGAAGTGCGCCGGACCGCCGCGAAGTGGTGTTAACCCTCTCCCGCCGCGGAGAAAAGCTGCTCCAACAACTGACGCATCCGCACCATGAGGAACTGCAATCCGCGCGGCCCAGGCTGCTCGCGGCAATGGCGGCTGCAATTGATCCGGATACCACATTTGTGCGCGCGAAACCAAGCGCTCCGCGCAAAATGCAGAAAAACAGGCGTCGCCCGAAACAGAAACCGAAAATGCGGCACAAGGAAGCGGCAAACGCCCGCCGCAAACGAATGGATAGGAGCGAAGTGTTGTGAACTCACCCGCCCAGAGAGAACCGCGACAAGCCCCTCCGGAACCAGCCGGCTATCGTCTTCCATTGGTTTCAGTGCTAGCCGCAGGGATTGGAGTACTCACCGCGTTCATAGCCTACGCCCTGTACAGCCTGATTGGCCTGTTTACCAATCTCGCGTTCTACCACGAATGGTCATTTCACTTTCGCAGCCCGCGCAATTCGCCGCTGGGCTGGTGGATGATTCTAATACCAGTAGTGGGCGGCGTGCTGATCGGCTTGATGGCCAAGTACGGCTCGGAAAAAATTCGCGGCCACGGAATTCCCGAAGCGATGGAAGCAGTGCTCACTTCGCGCAGTCGCATCGAAGCCAAAGTCGCGTTTCTCAAGCCGCTGTCCGCCGCGATCGGCATCGGTTCGGGCGGCCCGTTTGGCGCCGAAGGCCCCATCATTCAAACCGGCGGCGCATTCGGTTCGCTCATCGGCCAATTTATTTCCACCACCGCGGCCGAACGCAAAGTGATGCTGGCGTGCGGCGGCGGCGCTGGGCTCGCGGCCACGTTCAACGCGCCAATCACCGGCGTGCTGCTGGCGCTCGAACTTCTCCTCTTCGAATTTCGCACCCGCTCCTTCATTCCAGTGGTGATCGCCTGCACCATGGCGGTCGCCATCCGAAAGTTGCTGTTTGGCGGCGGCGCGATGTTTGAAATCGGCGCGGTGGACTACAATTTTCTTCCCGGCCTTCCGTATTACGTCGCGCTCGGCCTGCTGTGTGGATTTGCGGCCGTAGCGTTCACGCGCATCCTGGAGAAACTGGAAGAATTTTTCGACCACCTGAAGATCGTCCCGAATTTCCTGCATCCCGCGGTCGGGGCGCTCGGTCTGGGCATCGTTGGATTTTGCTTCCCGCGCGTGCTGGGCTCCGGCTACGACACGATTGAAGACGTCCTGAACAACCACCTGGTGCTGGGCATGGTGCTGCTGGTGTTGTTCCTGAAAGCATTTGTGGTGCTGCTGTCGCTCGGCTCAGGCACCTCCGGCGGTACACTCGCGCCCATGTTCATGATCAGCGCGGCAATCGGCAGCTCTTTCGCTTTGATCGTGGATCGCGTGATCCCCAGCGCGCATCTTTCGCCGGAAGCGTTTGCAGTGGCGGGAATGGGTGCGCTGCTGGGTGCGTCGTCTCGCGCCACGTTCACGTTCATGTTCTGCGCCTTTGAGACCACTCGCGATTTTCACGCCCTGCTGCCTGTGCTGTTGGTTTGCGTGCTCGCGGACGCAGTGGCCTACACGCTACTGCCGAATTCGATCATGACGCAGAAATTCGCCAAGCGCGGCATGCCCGTCCCTGGCGAAAGCGAAACCGAAGTGCTGAAAGCCGTGCGCGTAAGCGAATTGATGCGCAAAGACGTAAATCCGATTGCGCAGGAAATGACCGTGTCGGAATTGGCCCAACGCATGGGCCGCGGCGAACCGGCCTACAATCTGACGCAAGGATTGCCCATCGTCTCGGTCGAAGGTGAACTCGTCGGCGTGGTAACGCAGAGCGATTTGTTGCGCGCGCTCGAACAGGACCCGCAGGGAGCGGCGAGCGTTCTGTCAGCGGGATCGCAGCCGCCTATCGTCGCGTATCCCGACGAACTCGCGCACGACGCCATGGTGCGCATGTTGCAGCACGATATCGGCCGCCTCCCTGTCGTCAACCGCGAAAAACCACAACAGATGGTCGGCTACTTTAATCGCGCGAGCCTGCTGGGCGCGTGGACGCGCCAGGTGGAAGAAGAGGGTATTCGCGAGCACGGTTGGCTCCGGACATGGAGAAATTCCGGTCGCGCCACAAAGCACGCGCAGCAAGCTGCGGAGAAATAAACCTAGAATCCGCCGCCACCACCGCCGCCGAATCCGCCGCCGGAGCCGCCTCCACCGCCGAATCCCGAGCCGCCGGAGCTGCGCGGCGCCGAAGCCATCACGCTGCCTGCCTGCATGGACATCATGTTGAGATCGTTCACCAGATAAAAGGCCGTGAAGTTGCTTCCGTACGCGCCCTGATACCACTGCGGCGGCTGCAGGGCAATTCCTGAAAACGCTTGCACCCATTTTTTCTCCACGCGCAGCGCCATCGCGTAAGGCAGATATTTTTCGAACAACTCCGGCGTTTTTTCCAGGCGTTCGATGTGATCCTTCTCCACGCGGCCGAGGAATTCTTCGAAGCCCAGTACCTTTTCCAATGCGCGCGCACCGGCGATCGTCCGCGCGGACATGAACAGGCCAAATAAGCAGATCACCGCAGCGCTGGCGATTCCCGCGACAATCCAGGTTCCGACTGCGATTCCGGTAGCGTTCGCAAAATATCCCGCGCCACCGAACACCAGCAGTCCGCCGATCAGCAATCCCGCGCCGACGTAGCCTTGTTTCACGGTGTCCGGACGATGCAGGTAATAGCCGTCGGTCATCAGTGCGCTGAAAATGCGATCGCGAATGGCGGGAAGGTGGGTGTAGAAATGATTTTGCAAGTCGGAAAGTTTCACGTCCGGGCTCGCGCCATCGTCGAATAGCGCCGAGAGCATTTCCTGCTCGTGCGAACGCGCGGAGGTCCATTCCGCCGGCGGCTTCTTCATATGAAAAATGTAATCCTTGCTGTGCATCAGGCCGAGCAACTGGCTTTCCTCTTTTTGTTCGATGGTCAGATAACCTTTCACAGCCAGGTCCACCAGCGTCGCGGTAATGTCGCGCATGGCGGCTTCGTTATCCACCAGCGTGCCACATTCTCCGGGCGTTAGTTTGTCCGGCGGCTCGTATTGTACGGAGATTGCTTCGCGTTGTGGGTCGCGTCCGCGCGTCCACCACAGCCAGAGCATCGCGAAAAACGCAATCACCGGAATCAGCAGCGGCACATTGCTCTGCAGAAAGCGCATGAATCTCATGGATCCGGATGGCGGGTGCACGAATCCTTTGTCGAAGCCCACGACCGCCGTAAGTCCCTGGTGATAGCCGAGCGGACGCGTGCTGCGAATGTCCACGACGTTGTCTGAGATTGCGACGCGCGCATCCTCCGTGCGTGAACCGGTGGCGCCGGTGTATGCGGTGGCGTGAAGTCCGGTGATGCCCGCGGGCAGTTCAATGTGCGCCGTAACCAGCTCGATGGGGTTTTCCCATTCGTTTCCGGTCACGTTCCAGTACAGCTCGTCGTGGTCTTGGAAGAAACGCAGCGCGTCCAGCACGCGATAGTGCAACACAATCGTCCGCGTGGCATCTTCCGCGTCCGGTATGTAAATTTTGAATTTGACGTAGCGACCCTCGCGATTTTGCTCCAGCTTGAGTTTTTGCCCGTCGCTATCGGTTGCGGTGATCTGATCGAGCAGCAGCGTGTAGTTCAATCCACCGTCATTGGTGTATTCGACGGGAATCGAGCGGTAGATGCCGTGCCAGGAACCGGTGAACTGCGCTTCGATCACTTCGGTGACGTCAATGGTTCCGTCGGGATGTACCTGAATCTGCGCGTCGAAATGCTTGAAGGTGAGTGTGCGCGCATGCGCCGGCAGCGCGGCGGTAAGCGCCAGCAGGCAAATGGCAACGATGCGGCGGAGGCAGGGCATCTCGCGGCGCGCGCGGCTACGTCGGTGGCGCCGAAACTGACTTTCGGCACATCGCGCTCGGCCGGCTGCGCTAATCTCGAAAAATTGCCGCGGCGTGATGTTGAACATTCCGGCGATGATGTTGGAAGGGAACTGCACGATTTTCGTGTTCAGGTCGCGCACCACGGCGTTGTAATAGCGCCGGGCATTCTGCACGCTGTCTTCAATCTGGCTCAGCGATTGCTGCAGCTGCGTGAAACTTTCCACTGCTTTTAATTGCGGATAGGCTTCCGCCAGTGCGAACACTTGACGCAGCGCAGTAGTCAATGCGCCTTCTGCTTCGGCCTTCGCAGCGGGACCTTGCGTGCTCATCGCCTGATTGCGCGCCGCGACCACGGCTTCGAGCGTGCCTTTCTCATGCGCGGCATAGCCCTTCACGGTCTCCACCAAGTTAGGGATCAGGTCGTAGCGGCGCTTTAATTGCACATCAATGTCGGACCAGGCGTTGTCGCACTGCACCTTCAGGCGCACCAGCCCGTTGTACATTCCGATGACGAACACCGCCAGCAGCACAACAATGGCGAGCAATGCCAGGATCATCGAGGCCCTCCGAACTGCGGACGAACGCGCAGGAATGCGAATCGCATCTACGCCTGCGGCACAGCATACGGTGTGCGCCCACCAGTGTAAAGAGGGCTGGCCAACCTCCATGGTGCAGCACCGGCGAACAATGTAGGTTATTCACGAACTTCACCAATGCATACGCGCGTCCGAACTCTTTTGACAAATCAAGCCTCTTAGTATTCAAAGGAGCGTGTGACCACTTCACGTCAAGAGGCGCAGTGGGTCTTGCGAGCGCAGTGTGATGACCGTGAGGCGCTCGAACGCCTGCTTCGCGGCATTCAGCCGTCGCTCCGGCGCTTTCTTTCTGGAGTGGTCGGTCCGTCGCACGCCGACGACGTATTGCAGGACGCTTTCATAATCGTTTGCCGCAAGATCAAGTCTCTGCATACTCCGGAACTATTTCGGCCGTGGGTTTACAGAATCGCAAGCAGAGAAGCGTTTCGTCAGCTGAAGAAGGCACGGAGATGGTCAGACCACACTGTACAAGAGCTGGAGCCCGATGAGCTGCCCGCGCAAGACGTTCGCCCACCGGCGGAGCTCCTGGACGAGCTTTTGTCGCTGGACGACGTATCCCCTGCCAGCCGGGCGGTGCTGGCATTACATTTTCGCGAGGAAATGACGCTGGTGGAAATAGCCGCAATTCTGGAATTGCCGTTGGGAACGGTGAAATCGCGTTTGGCCTATGGGCTAAGCGCAATCCGAAAACATCTCAGCAGGAAACGGAGCGACCTATGACCGAGGAAATGGACAATATCTTGCGCAAGTCGTTGGACGAAGTTGACCGCATCAGAAAAAGGCAGTGGGCCTACTTGGCGCTGTGCTTTTGCTGCCTGTGGCTCTTCGTATGGAGCATGATGGTGACCGCCCATAACATCGGTGATTCGCACCTGGTCGCCGAAGTCCTGATTGGAGCCATCATCTCAGTTCTCACGAATATTCTGGTCGTTTTGGGCCTCAGCCTCTTCATCAATCGCATGACGAACAAAATCCTGAAGGCCATAGAGCTTTCTTCAAAATCGTGAAGGCCGTTCGCTTCCACTTCCGGATCATCGAGTGACCGGACGTTTCCGGCTATCGCACTAGCCGGGATGTAGGACGCGGGCGCTCACTCTGCGTTGACTTGCCCCCTGGGCCCGCCTAAAATGTGCGGCCGTGCCCAGCCCTGACTCACTCATTGGCCAATCCATATCGCATTTCCGCATCGTCCAGAAATTGGGCGGCGGTGGCATGGGTGTGGTGTACAAGGCGGAGGACACTTCCCTCGGGCGTTTTGTCGCGCTGAAATTCCTTCCTGACGATCTAGCGCGAGACCCACAAGCGCTGGAGCGCTTCCGTCGCGAAGCGCGTGCTGCTTCCGCTTTGAATCATTCAAACATTTGTACCATCTAGGAAATCGCCGAGGATGGCGGGCGGTCCTTCATCGCCATGGAATTTCTGGATGGCGTCACGCTGAAGCACCGGATAAACGGAAAGCCTGTCGAGACTGAAGCTCTGCTCAAGCTGGCAATTGAAATTGCAGATGCATTGGACGCCGCGCACGCGCAGGGAATCGTGCATCGTGACATCAAGCCCGCCAACCTTTTCGTGACGCAGCGCGGTCACGCGAAGATTCTCGATTTCGGACTGGCGAAGGTCAAGTTGACTGGAAGCGCCTCCGCTGTAGCAACGGTTGCAGGCGGAACGACTGAAGGTGTGGGTGCCGAAGATCTCACCAGCCCGGGTTCGACACTCGGCACCGTAGCGTACATGTCGCCGGAGCAGGTGCGAGCCAAAGAGTTAGATCCACGCAGTGACTTATTTTCCTTCGGATCCGTTCTGTACGAAATGGCCACGGGACAGTTACCTTTCCGTGGAGAAAGCACGGGCATTGTTTTTGAAGCAATCCTGAACCGCGCACCGGTTCCGGCCATGCGGTTGAATCCCGACGTTTCCCTCGATTTGGAACGAATCATCAATCGTGAGCTGGAGAAAGACTGGGACTTGCGTTACCAGCACGCATCGGACATGCGCGCCGAATTGCAGCGCGTTAAGCGCGATATGGAATCGGGCCGGTCAACCTCGGTGAGTTCCGGGTCCGTGGCCGTCGCACAGCAAGTAGGCTCTCAGGTCGTCCCGTCACAACTCATGCCGGAGTCAGCCATGTCTCCGGCTTCGCGCGTCCCCAGTGTACATTCGTCACCGGAGGCACCGAAGGCTGCGGAAGTTACGGGAACCGGCGGGAAACTCTGGAAGATTCTGATTCCTGCTGCTGCGATTCTGGTGGCTGCAATCGTGGGTCTTCTCTACCTCCGCTCACAGAAAACTTCGCCGGCGCAATCAACAACTGCCACAAATGCCCTCAGCGAGAAGGACACGATCGTTATAGCGGATTTCGACAACAAGACGGGTGATGCGTTATTCGATGACACGCTGAAGCAGGGACTCTCCGTACAACTGGAGCAATCGCCGTTTCTGCAATTGGTTTCCGAGAACACGGTGAATCAGACGTTGAAGATGATGGGCCGTTCCGCCGGAGATCGCTTGACGCCGGAGGTGGCACGCGAGCTCTGCCAGCGCACGAATAGCAGGGCGATGATTACTGGATCGATCGCGGGGCTGGGCAGCCAGTACGTGATTGGCTTGAATGCCGTAAACTGCGACACGGGTGACGTTCTGGCAGGAGCGCAGGAACAGGCAGCGGGCAAAGAAGCGGTGCTCAAGGCTCTCGACGCAGCGGCAGCCAGCTTGCGAGCCAAACTGGGTGAGTCACTCAGTTCGGTGCAAAAGTACGACACGCCGGTGGCGGAAGCGACCACGCCTTCGCTCGAGGCGCTGAAAGCTTTCAGCTTGGGAAGGAAGACCACCGCAGCGAAGGGGGACACTGCTGCGCTGCCCTTCTACAAACGGGCCGTGGAACTCGACCCGAAGTTTGCCCTGGCCTACCGTAGCCTCGCGGTTGCCTACTCCAACCTGAACGAAGCCGGACGAGCGGCAGAGTATGCACGCAAAGCCTATGACCTGCGGGATAAGGTGAGCGAACGGGAGCGGTTCGACATCGAAGGATTCTACTATCTGGTCGCGACCGGGGAACTGGAGAAGGCGGCGCAAACGTACGAACTTTATAAGCAGACCTACCCCACAGCGGGCGTGACCCACGCGGATTTAGGCTTCATTTACGACGCCCTCGGAAACTACGACAAGGCTTTGGAAGAATGCCGTGAGGCGCTCCGCCTGCAACCGGATGCTTCGGTTAACTATTCAAACCTCGCCAGCACGTTCTTGGGCCTCAATCGGCTGGATGATTCGGAGGCGGTGTTCAAGCAGGCCGAGGAGCAGAAACTGGAAAGTGAGAACCTGCTTGCGACCCACTACCAGTTGGAGTTTCAGAAGGGTGATACAGACAGGATGGCGCAGTTAGCCTCGGCAGCCATGGGTAAGCCGGGTGCGGAAGACCTGATGCTAGCTGCGCAAGCGGACACGGAAGGCTGGTATGGCAGACTGAAGAACGCACGCGATCTGACCCGTCGGGCGATGGATTCCGCAGGACACAATGACGCGAGCGAAAGTGCGGCAACCTATCAGGCAGCGGCGGCGCTGCGTGAGGCGGGGGCGGGAAACCGCGAGCAGGCTCGCGCCGACGCGAGTACTGCGCTGAAGCTCGCTCCGACCCACGATGTGACGGCAGTTGCCGCACTGGCCCTGGCTGTGGCAGGCGACGCCGCAGGGGCGGAGAAACTGGCCGCCGAACTCGATAAAGCCTACGCGCTGGACACAGTGGTGCAGCGGAACTGGTTGCCGACCATTCGGGCAGCGATCGCCTTGGAGCGCAAAGACGCCAACAAGGCCATCGAGTTACTGAAAGAAGCGAGCGACATCGAACTGGGTCAATCTACCAGCGCCCTCACGATATATCTATGCCCGGTCTACGTCCGTGGAGAGGCCTATCTGATGCTGCACGACGGCAAATCAGCGGCCGCAGAGTTTCAGAAGTTCATTGACCATCGCGGACTGGTGGCCAACTTTCCGTGGGCGGCCCTGGCGCGGCTGCAGCTGGCCCGTGCCTACGCCATGCAAGGCGACACCGCCAAAGCCAAGGCCGCCTACCAGGATTTCCTCACGCTATGGAAAGACGCCGACCCTGATGTTCCCGTCCTGAAGGAAGCCAAGGCGGAACACGCCAAACTACAATGATCGCGCCGGCAACGAGTCCGCCGCTGGTTCGGCCGAATCCATCTCAATGCCCGGACGTATTACTGGACATGTCCGGCCAATGCCTGAATCAGTGCTTCTGCTACAAGGCCGCCTCTGTTCGTTGACTTGCCTTCGCCCGCATCCTAAACTGTGCGCCTCTCATGACGGAACCTCAGTCGCCGATCGGCCGGACGATTACTCATTACCGCGTCCTGGAAAAATTGGGCGGCGGAGGCATGGGTGTTGTCTACAAAGCGGAAGACACTGAACTCGGCCGCTTCGTCGCTCTGAAATTTCTGCCTGAAGACGTCGCGCGCGACCCGCAATCCCTGGAACGGTTCCGCCGCGAAGCCCGCGCAGCCTCCGCGCTGAATCATCCCAACATCTGCACCATCTACGAAATCGGCCAGCAGGACGGCCATCCCTTCATCGCCATGGAATTTCTGGAAGGCATGACGCTGAAGCACCGCATTTCCGGGCGTCCGCTGGATATGGAGCTGCTGCTCGATCTGGGAATCGAAATTGCCGACGCGCTGGACGCCGCGCACTCCAAGGGCATCGTCCATCGCGACATCAAGCCTGCAAATTTATTCATCACCGACCGCGGCCACGCGAAAATTCTCGATTTCGGCTTGGCCAAGCAAATTCTCGCCGCGTCCGATGCCACGCGGACGACGAATCAGGCGGACCTGACCGTGGACACGCCGTCGGTGAAGGAAGTGGATCTCACCAGCGCGGGAACGGCGGTCGGTACGGTGGCGTATATGTCGCCGGAGCAAGCGCGCGGCGAAACGCTGGACGTGCGCAGCGATCTATTCAGTTTTGGCGCGGTGCTGTATGAAATGGCCACTGGCGCGGTTCCGTTCCGCGGAGCGACGACGGCCGTGGTCTTCAACGCAATCCTTGAAAAAGCGCCGGCACCCGCCGTGCGCTTGAATCCGGATATTCCGCCGCGACTGGAAGAGGTCATTTCCAAGGCGCTCGAAAAAGATCGTCGCATGCGCTATCAGCACGCCGCGGAACTGCGCACGGATCTGGCGCGCTTGAAGCGAGACACCGGTTCGAGCCGCATTTCCGGCGTGGTGCCGTCGGCGCAGCCCACTATGCCGCAGCAGAATTCGGGTGCGTTCGGCGAGACCGCCACACAAGCAACTCCTGCGAGCGGCCACGCGATCGCCGCGATGACGCCTTCAGGCGGAACGAGCGCCGCGCCCATTACCACAAATCAGCCGGCGGCAACGGGAACGGCAACGTCAGCCACAGCAATCGCAGGCGCGCCATCTTCCGCTTCCGTCGTGGTGGCAACAGCGCAGCCGTCGAACATCTCTCCAGGCAACCGCTTGCCGCTCATCGCCGCCGCGGCCGCGATCGTAGTCGCGCTCGCCGCCGGCGGATATTTCTTCACGCATCGCGGGCCGAAACTCACCGGGCAGGGTTCCATCGTTCTCGCCGATTTCACGAATACCACGGGCGACGCGGTGTTCGACGGCGCGCTTCGCCAGGGCCTTGCCGCGCAACTGGCGCAATCTCCGTTCCTGCATATTCTCTCCGACCGCCAAATGCAGCAAACCATGCAATACATGGGCCAGCCAGCCACCGCGCGCGTCACCAACGATCTCGCTCGCCAAATCTGCCAGCGCACGCAAAGCGCCGCAGTGCTCGAAGGCTCCATCGCGCAAATCGGCAACACTTACAATTTAATTCTCAATGCGCTGAACTGTGCATCCGGCGAAACGCTGGCCACCGCCACGGCCGAAGCGCCCGACAAAGATCATGTTCTCGGCGCGCTGGGCAATGCAGCCGAAGATATTCGACGAAAGCTGGGCGAGTCGCTCGCCTCCATCCAGAAATTCAACACGCCCATCCAGGAAGCGACTACTTCTTCGCTGGAGGCGCTGAAAGCCTACGGCTTGGGAAACCAGGCGCGCGCGACCCAAGGCGAGGAACCCGCGTTGCCGTTCTTCAAGCAAGCGGTGTCGCTCGATCCCAATTTCGCCATCGCCTATGCCACGTTGGGTCAGGTAGAAGCGAATCTGGGCGAACACGCCGCGGCCGTCGAGTACACCAAGAAGGCCTACGCCCTGCGCGACCGCGCCAGCGAGGCGGAAAAGTTCTACATTGATTCGCACTACTACGGCAATGTGACCGGCGATGAAGAGCAGGCCATTCAGGTCTATCAGCTCTGGACTCAAACCTATCCACGCGATTCGATTCCCTTCAACAATCTGGGAGTCTCCTACGTTTTGATGGGCCAGTGGGAGAAGGCTCTGCCTGTCGCCCGTCAGGCGCATCAGCTGGCCCCCGACGAAAGCATTTCCGCAGTCGCCCTCGCCGGAGCCTATCTCGGGCTGGGGCGATTCGATGAGTCGAAAGCAACGATCGATCAAGCTCTGGCGGCCAAGCTGGATGTGCCGAACTTTCACCGGATGCTCTATTTCTTGGCGTTTGTGCAGAACGATTCGTCCGCCATGGAACGCGAACTTTCGCTCCTCGCTTCCAAAGGCCCGGAGGGTGCCGCGACCTCATTCGCATTGGCGGCGACAACAGAAGCGTATGCCGGACGCATGGAAAAAGCGCGCGGCCTCACGGAACGCGCGCGCAGTGCCTATGAATCTGTGCATCAGAACGAGTTGGCGGCAGCGGGGTTGGCCTTGCAGTCCGCAACGGAAGCCGAAGTGGGCGACGAAGCCGGCGCGCGCCGGGACGCCGCGGCCGCGCTCGCCAATAATTCTTCGTCGTTGCGAGCGCGCGCGGAGGCCGCGTATGCGTTCGCGCTTGCCGGCGATGTGGCCCGCGCCGAATCGATCGCCGCCGAGCTTGCGAAGGAGAACCCTTCAAACACCATGGTGAATTCGTTCGATCTCCCTGTCGTTCGCGCCACGATCGAGATCGGCCGCAACAATCCCGCAAAGGCCGTGGAGATTCTTCAGCCGGTCATGCCGTTCGACCTCGCCAATGGGAGGGCTATGCTCAGCACCTACCAGCGCGGCCGCGCGTATCTGGCGCTGCACAAAGGCAGCGAGGCCGCAGCCGAGTTTCAAAAGATCGTGGATCATCCCGGCGTGGTAGCTAATTCAATCACGGGCGCGTTGGCTAAGCTGGGCCTCGCGCGAGCCTACGCCCTCGAAGGCGACACCGTCAAAGCGCGCGTCGCCTACCAGGATTTCTTCGCACTATGGAAGGATGCCGACCCCGGTGTCCCCATCCTCGTCGCCGCGAAAGCCGAATACTCCAAGCTTCAGTAATGGATTGCGTAACAGAGGGACGCGCGAGCTACCGCAGCGCCAGAGTAAGCGTCATCGGTCGATGGCGTTCATCGCTGGTGCTGAATAACGGTCGCCGGCGATTTCGGCGTGCGGCACGGCAGCTTCCAGCTCTGCCACTTCTGCTGGAGTTAACCGGATGTCCGCGGCAGCGGTGTTCTCTTCCAGATATTTCCTGCGCTTTGTTCCGGGGATCGGCACCAGGTCTTCGCCCTTCGCCAGCACCCACGCCAGCACCAATTGGCTGGGCTTCACGCCCTTGCGCTCTGCAATTGCTCGCACACGCGCGACCAGCACCTGGTTTTTATCGAAGTTCTCGTCGGCGAAGCGCGGCATGCGTATAACGCGCGAGTCCGTCTCAATTAGGTCGCTCTTCTTGGTGATTGCACACGTCAGAAAGCCGCGCCCCAGTGGGCTGTACGGCACGAAGCCGATTCCCAGCTCGCGCACCGTCGGCAAAATCTCCGCTTCCACGTGCCGCTCCCACAGCGAATATTCCGTCTGCAGCGCCGTAATCGGGTGCACTTTGTGCGCGCGCCGAATCGTCGCCGGCGACGCCTCCGAAAGTCCCAGATACTTCACCTTGCCAGCCTTCACGAGCTCCGCCATCGCCCCCACGGTGTCTTCGATCGGGGTTTGCGGGTCCACACGATGCTGGTAGTACAAGTCAATGTAGTCCACGCCGAGCCGCTGCAGCGAAGCATCGCAAGCCGACCGCACATATTCCGGCTTCCCGCTGATTGACCAACGGTTCGGCTCCGCCTTGGTGCGGATGTTCGCGAATTTCGTCGCGATAAATACTTCGTCGCGACGCCCGCGGATGGTCTTGCCGATCAGCTCCTCGTTGTCGCCGATTCCGTAGGTGTCCGCCGTGTCCAGAAAAGTGACGCCCAGGTCCAGCGCTCGCAGAATCGTCGCGGCGGACTCCACGTCATTTCGCTCGCCATAGAAGTCGCTCATGCCCATGCAGCCTAGTCCCATTCGGGAGACGACGGCGCCTTGCG
The DNA here is from genome assembly GCA_963748395.1 of uncultured Acidobacteriota bacterium. Taxonomy (GTDB): domain Bacteria; phylum Acidobacteriota; class Terriglobia; order Acidiferrales; family UBA7541; genus Palsa-295. The sequence continues at coordinate 1,037,314 of CAVVIP010000005.1, forward strand.
AACCAAGTTTTACTTTTTTCGTAGTCATACCGAGCTTAGACGGGCCACGCGCCCTCGCGGATTCCATTTGTTTTCGGTTCGTGCGCCAGTCTGGTGCTTCGCCAGCGTTGTGGCTCACTTCTTACGTGAATCTTGATTCTCCGCGCGCGGCAGGTTCAGTGCGGTTGATCTTCACACAGTTACGACGATTTTGCCGATCTGCTGGTTCGATTCCATGTAACGGTGCGCCTCCACAATCTGTGCGAGCGGGAAGACGCGATCAATCCGGGGCTTGAACTCTCCTGCCGCCACACGGTCGAAAACGTACTTCACAGCCTTGTCCTTCAATTGCGGGTTGGAAAGTATTTCGCGGACGGTGTAGCCGCGGACGGTGAGCCCTTTGCCCAGCGCGGCAAACAAGGGAAACGGAGTCGGCTCCGGCGCCAGCGCTCCATATTCAAAAATAATTCCTTCATAAGCCGCAGCCTGCGCGAGCGCTTCAATGCCCTTGCCTCCGATGGGGTCGAAGATCACGCGCGCGCCTTTGCCGCCGGTAATTTTATTTACGCGCGCGAGGAAGTCTTCCTCTTCGGTTGCAATTACGTGCGCTGCGCCCACTTCGGCCAACACGACTTTCTTCTTGGACGAACGCGTCGTCGCAATGCTGATCGCGCCCTCGGCCTTCACTATTTCGATCGCGGCAATTCCCACGCTGCTACTCGCCGCCGTGATGATTACGAAATCGCCTTGGGAAATCCGTGCATTAGTAATCAGCGCTCCATAAGCAGTCAGGTACTGCATCCATATCGACGTGCCCTCCTCGGGTGTCAGCTTTTCCGGATACTCAGCTAGCGCGCTGGCTGGAACCAAGGCCACCTCCCCATACACGCCGTAGTTCGTCATGAGGAACCCCGGAACAGTGCTGGCCTTTTTGCCGATCCAGCTTTTGTCCACGTCGGGTCCTACGGCCGTCACCACGCCGGCCGCTTCATAACCGACCTTAGAAGGCAGGGTAGGGGACTCCAGATACTGGCCATTGCGGAACATCACCTCCGCGCGGTTCAGTCCAATGGCCTTCACATTTAGAAGCGCTTCGCCTTTCCCCGGCTCCGGGATCGCCTCTTCCTGAATCTTCAATACTTCAGGGCCGCCCACAGAATGAAAACGGACAACCTTTGCGGTCTTATTCGCCATGTAAGTCTCCTCGCCTGCTTTGATCTCCCCAGGGGCCAGAAAGATTCAAGGCATCGCCCGGAAGACGCCGGGCGCGAGCCGCGCGATCTTGTGCTTGCGCAGGCTTAGGCAATATGCGAATATGAACTCAGGTTCATATTATGCATCTGCGCCTCCTACGCTCGGGCTTGCTCATCTGGTTCGCCGCCACCATCGCTTTGCGCCTCGCCGGCCAGCATCTGCTGCGTCCGGATGATTTGCGTGGAACGCTGATTCTGTTCGCGGTCAGCTTTCCGTTGATGGCGTGGTTAGTGCGCAGGCTCAGCGCTGGCGCGCATCTGCCACGCGAACAATTCCTCGCCGGTGCCGTGTCCGTCGCGCTACCCACGCTGCTGCTCGATCCATTCTCGTGCGTCTTCTTTCCCGTGCTGTATCCAAACATGGCTCCGCAAGTGGCCGGAGCGTTTGGCGGATGGCTGCTGTGGTGCTGCGCCGGGGCCATCGTCGGAGCTTTCCTTCCTCCATGGCGAAAATCGTAAGCGCTCGTCCCAACCTTCTGGCGGGCGAAAGCCTTCCCGCCGCGCCGTTGCAGAAACGTAGTCTCGAAAAACGGGCGCGACTGAAGGCGGCGGGACTGGCGTTATTCGGTGCAAAGGGCTACGAGAATACTTCCGTTGACGAGATCGCCCGCCGCGCGAAGCTTGCGGTCGGCAGCTTTTATCAGCACTTCCGCTCCAAGCGTCAGTTGCTCCTCGCGCTGATGGATGAACTGCTCGAAAAACTAAGTCAGCTCAATTTTCAGCCACAAGCCGCGACGGAAATCCGCGCAGGCATTCGTGGCCTCCTTTCGCGCGCGTTCTCTCACGATCTGCAATATCTGGGCGCGTATCGCGCGTGGCAGGAGGCAGCGCTGTCCGATCCGGAGCTGGTGAAAAAGCAGCGGGAGATTCACAAATGGACCACGGGCCGTGTGACGCTCGTTTTTCAATTTCTGCAAACGCTCCCAGGCGCCCGCCAGAAGGTGGACATTCCCGGACTCGCCCGCGTGATGGACACTTTTTTCTGGAGCCTGCTTGCGCAAGCCGGAAGGCTGCCGAAGTCAGAATTGGACCAGTGGATTGACTCAGCGACGCACTTGATTTACCACGCGATGTTTACCGACGCTCAGTGAGCAAATGAAGGGAACTGAGCTGTCGCCGATTTCTGCTCACGCCGGATCGGACGTTATGTCCGTCTAGCGGCTAAATCATTTCGGTGGAGTAAGCTTCGGATCCAGCTTCGCAGCTTCCTTAAATTCCACCTGCGCCGCGTCGGGATCCTTCAAACGCAGCAGCGCCATTCCCAGGTTGTAGTGCGCGTGCGCCAGATTCGGATTCAGGCGATTGGCCTCGCGATAGCTGTCCGCCGCCTGTTGATACTGTCCTTTGTTGAAGAGCACGTTCCCCAGATTGAAATGCGCATCGGCGTTGTCCGGGTGGTCCGCGATCACTTTTACGAAAGCAGTTTGCGCCGCGTCCAGATCGCCCGTCTGCATTTTTGCCGCGCCCAGGCCGATCTCCGCTTCGGGGAAGTCCGCTTGCTGGTCCAGCGCCTTCTGGAAATATTCCGCGGCCTTCGTAGGATTGTTCGCCTGCAGGTAGGCATTGCCCAGATTGTAGAGCGCGTGCGCTTCCGTCGGCTTCAGCGCCAGGCCCTTTTGATACGTCGCAATGGCCAGTTCCAACTTGCCCTGGCCCTGATACGCCAGCGCCAGATTGAAATCCGCATCGGGCTGTTCGGGCTTCAGCGCCAGAGTTTTTTCCAGACTCGCGACCGCGTCGTCGAGCTGGCCCTGTTTGTATTGAAGATGCCCCAGCGCGTACCACGCGTGCGCGTCGTTTGGGTGCTCCGCCACTATCTTGCGGTATTGCGCGATGGCCTCGTCATCGCGTCCCGCATTTCCCAGCGCCGCCGCGTAATTCGTTTGCAGGTCCAGCGAATGTGGCTCCAGAGCGATGGCCTGCTGGTACACCGTAATCGCTTCATTCCACTGTTGCGTTGAATCCAGCGCCGCTGCCAGATTGTTGAGCGCATCCACGTAACGCGGAGTCAGTTCCAGCGCCTGACGGTACGCGGCAATCGCATCCTGAGCGTTGCCGGAAGCAAATAGCGCCGCGCCCATGCCGTTGTACGCTTGCGCGAATTTCGGATTGATCGCCAGGGCTTTGCGGTAGGCGGAAATGGAATCGTAATATTTTTTCTGGTGATACAGCGCGAGGCCCAGATTGCTTTCGGTCACCGCGTCTGTGGGCTTGATCGTCAGCGCCTTATTGAAATCCGCAATGGCTTCGTCGTCTTTCCCTTTGGCGTCCAGCGCCAGGCCCAGATTGCTCAAAGCCTCTGGGAAATCAGGATTCACAGCCAGCGCCTGGCGAAAAAGCTCGATGGCTTCGTCCACCTTTCCCTTCTTGTAACTTTCCAGGCCCTGATTGTTCAGCTTCACCGCGTCATTGACGCTGCCCCCCTTGCTTTGCGCCCCGGCAATCGGCGCGCCGCCAAGAATGGCTGCAAACATCGCGAGAGAAATGATCCGCTTCCATCCGCAACGCATTGCTGGCAGCCCTCCCCGTCCGCGCTGCGAGGGTAACACAGCTGAAAAGCACCGCGTCAACCGCGCTGCAGTATTCCTAGCATCACGGTACGTTTTAAGATACGCTCTCTACAACAGCACAGTAGAGGACCCCTTCCTCTGGAATTTCGCTTCCTAAGGCATCTTGGGATGCTTTTCAAGACATACAGCGCAGCCGTGTTCGGCATTGACGCTTATCTCGTCGAAACCGAGGTGGATGTTGTCCCTGCGTTCGAGGGCCACTTCACGGTCGTCGGCCTGCCGGACATTGCCGTGAAAGAAAGCCGCGAACGCATCCGCGCTGCTCTGCGCAATTGCGGATTCGATTTTCCCTCCAGCCACGCGGTCACCATCAATCTCGCTCCGGCCGATATTCGCAAGGAAGGCTCTGCATTCGATCTACCCATGGCGCTGGGACTCGCGGGCTGCCAGGGAAGTTTCTTCGGCAAAATTCTCGATACGCACGTATTTCTCGGCGAACTCTCGCTCGATGGCGGTGTACGTTCCGTGCGCGGCGCCCTCTCGGCGGCCCTCGCGGCGCGCGAACGCGGCATTAAAAATGTCGTCGTACCGGAAGCCAACGCGCGCGAAGCCGCGGTCGTCGAAGGCATCAACGTCTTCGGCGTGAAGTCCTTGCCGCAAGCTGTGGATTTAATCAACGCGCCGGAATCTTTTAAGCCCATCGAGGTGGACACTTCGCAAATGCTTGCCGAAGCCAGCCAGTATTCCGTGGACCTGCACGATGTGCGCGGGCAGCTTTCGGCCAAACGCGCATTGGAAGTCGCCTGCGCTGGCAGTCACAATATTTTATTGATTGGCCCGCCCGGCGCCGGTAAGACCATGCTCGCCAAACGCATTCCCACGATTCTGCCGCCGATGTCGCTCGAGGAAGCTATCGAAACCACGCGCATTCACAGCGTCGCGGGCGTACTGGAAGATTCACGCGGTCTGGTGGGCGCGCGGCCCTACCGTTCACCGCACCACACCATCAGCGACGCCGGTCTCATCGGCGGCGGGGCAATACCTCGCCCCGGAGAAGTTTCGCTCGGGCACAACGGCGTGGTGTTTCTCGACGAGCTGCCGGAATTTCAGCGCAACGTGCTCGAAGTGATGCGTCAGCCGCTGGAAGACGGCAACGTCACCATTGCCCGCGCTTCGCTCTCAGTGAATTTTCCTTCGCGTTTCATGCTGGCAGCGGCAATGAATCCGTGCCCCTGCGGATTTTTCGGGGATACCAAGCGCGAATGTCACTGCTCGCCGGTGCAAATCCAGCGCTACGTTTCGAAAATTTCTGGGCCGCTGCTGGACCGCATTGATATCCACATCGAAGTCCCCGCCGTGCAATACAAGGAACTGCGCGGCGACGTGGAAATCGAAAGCTCTGCCTCGGTGCGCGGCCGAGTGCTGCGCGCCCGCGAAATTCAGGTCGAGCGCTACCGCAGCGAAAAAAGCATCTACGCCAATTCGCAAATGCCGCCCAAGCTGATCCGCAAACACTGCGCCATCTCCGCCGAGGGCGAAAAAATCCTGGAGACCGCCATCCAGCGCCTGGGCCTTTCCGCCCGCGCCCACGACCGCATCCTGAAAGTTTCGCGCACCATCGCCGACCTGGAAGGCGCGCCCTCCCTCGCCCCGAAACACCTCAGCGAAGCCATCCAATACCGCACCCTCGACCGCACTTATTGGGCGTGACCAACCAGCTCGCGGGGAGGCGGAGCAGCATCGCCGGCGCACGAGAGCGCATCTCTTTTGAGCCGCAGCGAAATCTGTACTAAACTCCACCGGCGCACCGCGCCACAAACTTATGGCCACTTCCACTTCCCGTGATCCCGAACCTCGCTGGCCCGCCTTTGTCGCGATGCTTGCCGCGGGCGGCGTGTACCTGGCGCTGCCGGAGCGGCTGTCGGTGGGTCCCGGCTGGGGATTGCTCGCGCTAATCGTGGTTTTGATGGGGCCCATCGCGGTATCGAACCGTCGCGGCGACTTCCACATCACCAGGCCTCTAGTAGTCATCGCCAACGGCGCCATCACTGTGGGCATGATTACTTCACTGGTTCTGCTGGTCGAAGGCATTCCCCAGCATCGCGACCCGCCGATGGCACTCCTGCGCGGCGCCCTGGCGCTCTGGTTCACCAACATTGTGGTCTTCGCGTTGTGGTACTGGAAGCTGGATGCCGGCGGCCCTTCGCGACGCGATGCCCGCACTGGACGCTTGAAAAGCTCCTTCCTTTTTCCGCAGATGCTGAACGAGGAAGGCCGCGACCCCAATTGGTCGCCGCAATTCATGGACTACTTGTTCCTGGCTTTCAATACCAGCACGGCTTTTTCACCTACGGACACGGCCGTTCTTTCTCGTTGGGCCAAAGCTGGCACGATGTTGCAGTCGTTGATCTCGCTGGCGATCGTCGTGCTGCTCGCCGCGCGCGCTGTGAATATTTTCTGAGTTCCTCGATTCGCTCCAAGATGTCCGGGGGGACCGCAATGCTCGCTTCCAGCAAAATTGTTGGCATTGTTCCCACGCTCGATTCCAAGCGAGCGCGGGAATTCTACGAAGGCAAACTTGGTTTTCAATTTGTCAGTGAGGATCCCTTCGCGCTGGTGGTCCGCGCAGGCGACACCCAGATTCGTGTCTCCAAAGTTCCCAAGGATTTCATTCCGGTAGCGTTCACCATTCTCGGCTGGGAAGTGCGGGATATCGCGGCGGTGGCTGCCTGGCTCAAGGGCCGCGGCGTCACCTGCGAGAAATATCCTTTCGTGCAGGACCAGGAACTCGGCATCTGGACAGCGCCCAACGGCGACAAGGTCGCCTGGTTCAAAGATCCCGACGGAAACGTCCTTTCAGTCGCCCAGCACGTCTGATTTCTGTGGCCTGAAGAGAGGTCATTAAGACGGAAGGAGGAGCCATGACCAAATCGTTGATCCTCGGAACCATCCTGGGCGGTTTGATGGCCTTCGTGTGGAGTTCCGTATCGTGGGAACTTATCGGCTGGCACGAAAAGACCATGGTCGCATTTCAGAACGAGGACGAAGTGTCCGCCGTGATCGCCTCGCACGCCAGCCAGGACGGCACTTACCTTTTGCCCAGCGGGCCTTCAACCGCAGGCATGACCGCAGAGCAGAAAAAAAGCGCGCTCGCCGCCACGATGCAGAAGATGCAAGCGGGCCCGATCATGGTCGCAGCCGTGCGCCGCGGCGGAGTCGGATCGTACAGCCGGGGTTTGATCATTCAGCTGCTGAGCCTGATGGCCGCGGCATTTCTGCTGACGTGGCTTCTGCTGCAAACCACGGGATTGAGCTACGGGCGCAAGGTCGCATTTCTCGCGATTGCCGGCCTCGCCGCCAGCGTGATCGTGGACCTTCCCAATTGGAATTGGTGGGGATTCTCCGGTGCGTACACGGCGGTGAACCTCGCCGATTCCATGCTCACCTGGCTCGTCGCAGGCCTGGTAATCGCGAAAGTCGCCAAGCCGGCAGCAGCCTAGCCTGGGCAAGCCCCCTGCCACCGAAGGAGCACTTTCGTCCAGCGTTTGGCTGCGGCGCTCGCGAATTTCAGCGCTGGCAGGGCTGCACAGCTGTCGCGCATAAAAATTAGCAATCCGCGGTAGGATTAATCTCTTGAATTTGCCAATTCATTTTGGTACACGCGAGATATCACTTGCGGCTACCTGCAAATAGAAGAAGGCCAGCCTCAAAGCGGACAGGGAGGATTTCTTGAAAATAATTGGCGCTATCCGAAGGCTGTCTGGCTTTCTCCTCCTGTCACTCGTTGTCTGCCAAAGCGCACCGGCGCAGCAGCCGCCCGACAACGTGGAGGGCAACTGGACGATTTACTCGACCAATATCGACGACGGCCAGATCGTCGTAAAGCACATCCAAATCCAGCAAGACGGCAACAGAATCACGGGATATTTCGAAGGTCCGAACCAGCAAGGCCCGATTCAGGGCGAGGTGAATATCCACCACATCCGTTTCAGCACCGTGACCAATAACGTTCTCAATTTCATGGGCCAGATTTATGGCGACGACATGTCTGGAACGTACGGACTACACGGACGGCACGCCGCGTGGCAAGCCGTGCGCACGCCCGAAGTTGGATTGGCGGTTCCGCAGGCAATTGCGCCCACCGACGAGTATCAGTCAGCTGAGGCGCCGCCACCCGCTGCTCCAGCTCAGGAACCACCGCCAGCACCCGCTCCCGCGCCTGTACCACAAGCGGCGCCACCGCCTGCGGCGGCAACTTCCGCGCAAGCCAGTCCTGATCCAACGCCCGCGCTTCTGACACCGGAACAACTGGACGCGTTGGTTGCGCCGATCGCGTTGTATCCGGACGCACTGGTTGCTCAAGTGTTGGCCGCAGCCGGTTATCCCGAGCAGGTCGCGTTCGCCGATTATTGGATGTCACAAAATAAAACTTTAACGGACACGGCACTCGCGCAAGCAGTGGATCAGGAGCCTTGGGACCCAAGCATTAAGGCGCTGACGCAATTTCCATCGGTGCTGCATGACCTTGCGTCGAACATGACCTGGACGTCGAACCTGGGACAAGCGGTTCACGACCAACAGGCCGACGTGATGGCCGCGGTGCAAGTGATGCGGGCCAAGGCGCAAGCGGCGGGCACGCTTCAGACGACGTCGCAGATCACCGTCACGCAATCTTCGCCAGGCACCATCGTGATTCAGCCCGCGAACCCACAGGTCGTGTATGTGCCGCAATACAATCCCACCGTGGTTTATGGCGCGGCTTACGTGGTGCCCTACTACACGCCGCCTGTTGCGGTTGCGGCCGTCGGTCTTTCATTCGGCGCCGGCGTCGCGATTGGCGCAGCGATCGGCGGCGGTGGTTACGTCGGCGAAGGAGTCGGCTTCGGGTGGGGATGGAGTTCATGGGGCTGCAATTGGGGCGGTGGAGGCGGTGGTGGCACGGTGATCTACAACCACAACACGTACATCAACAACCACAACTGGCATGGCGGAAATTACAACAATTACCACCCGTGGGGACCGCATGGTAATGATCCCAACGGCCCGCATCATTATGACCCGAACGGTTGGCAACCCAACGGCGGCCACAATGGCGATCACGGACTCATCGGCGGCAATGGCGGCGTGCAGCATCCGCCCGATGGTGGCCACAACGGTGACCATGGACTGATCGGCGGCAACGGCGGCGTCCAGCATCCTCCCGATGGCGGTCACAATGGTGATCACGGCCTCATCGGTGGTAACGGCGGCGTCCAACACCCGCCCGATGGTGGCCACAATGGTGATCATGGCCTCATCGGTGGAAATGGCGGCGTCGAGCATACTAATACTTCAACCTCGCAACCGCACTCTCCAATGTCTGGCGATGGAAACAGGACCCGCTCAGAAAGTAATCGCGGGCGCTCCAGCATGCATCCTGGAGGCGGAATGTACCGCGCGCCTCACCGCTCGGCGCCGCAGCACGCCGCGCCGCATCATTCGGCGCCTCAGCACTCGTCCGGCGGCGGTCACCATAAATAGTATCGGCAGAACGGATTTGAAAGCTCACAGCTTGGATGATCGTGTAGATCAAGTATGGAAGCGCCCGTGGACATAAGACTCGGAGAGCCAATGATGAAATCGAAGAAGCGGGAAATAGCTGGCGGAATTTTTCAGTTCCTGGCGGCAGTGGCGCTGGTGGCCATCGCGGTTCTCAGTCTCAACGCATCGCCCGGGGGGTCGAAAAATTCCACGCAGACTTCCTTTGCAAATCCCGAGGAAGCGGGTAATGCCTTGCGGGCAGCAGCCCAAAGCCAGGACGAAGCCGAGCTGGCCAAGATTCTGGGTCCCGACTCGAAAGTGTTCCTGAGTTCCGGCGACCCCAACGAGGACAAGGCCGCGTTGCAGGATTTCGTCACGAAATACGATCGGATGCGCCGCTGGGTGGTGATGACCAACGGCAGCGAGATCCTCAACATCGGCTCGGACAATTATCCTTTCCCCATTCCGCTGGTGAAGGACTCTTCGGCAAAGTGGTATTTCGATACCAAGGCGGGCGCGGAGGAAGTGCTGGCGCGGCGAATTGGAAGAAATGAAATCATGGCGATAGACGCGTGCTCGGCGATCGCCAACGCGGAGGAAACTTATTCCCAGGCGCCCCGTGACGGAAATCCCAAGGGGCTATACACCGTGAAGATCTTCAGCACTCCCGGGAAACAGGACGGTCTTTACTGGGAAGTTCCGCAAAGTCAGGATGCCAGCCCGCTCGGCAGGGTCGAGGATTTTGCCAAGGACGCGTTGTTGACGCCAAATGAAGCTCCGGTGATCGATGGGTATTCGTTCCGCATCTTGACCGCGCAGGGAAGCAAGGCAACGGGCGGCGCAAAGCAGTACATCGTCAATGGCAAACTGACGGGCGGTTTTGCCGTCATCGCGACTCCCGTGAAGTATCGCGAGTCGGGCATAAAGACGTTCATCATCAGCCAGCAGGGTATCGTGTTCGAGAGAGACCTGGGCGCGGATACCGAGAAAGCCGCGGCTGCGATCCACGAATACAATCCAACGAGCGCCTGGAAACCGGTCTCCTAGCTGGGTAAGCTGCGGCGCCCGGATACGGCCCCGCTACCCTCGCCGAGAGTTCATTGACTTGGACTCCGGCGCTGTGATAACCATACTCGCGCTCTTTATTAAAGGACTATCCCCGACTTCGGATGGCGGCCAAAACCCAGCGGATCGAAGTCATGCTCGAGACGCTTCTCGAGAGTGTGGACCTCGCGGAAAGTATTTCCATGCGCGTAGCGGAAGCCGCCGGATTCCCCGAGGAAGAGGTCCACAAAATCGGCATGGCCGTCCGCGAAGGCGTCATCAACGCCTACAATTACGGCAACCAGCAGGATCGCCGCAAGAAAATCATGATGTCCGTCGAGCTCCAGCCGGAGAACATGATCGTCCGCGTGCTCGATCAGGGCAAAGGCTTCGAATTGACCGAAATTCCCGATCCTCTGGCGGAGGAAAATCTGCTGCGCACTTCCGGCCGCGGGCTCTTCCTGATGCGCGCCTTTATGGATGATTTCAGAGTCGAGCATGGGCCCGAGGGCGGCGCCCAGCTGATAATGATCAAGAAGCTACCCCAGCCAGTTTCCGGTAACGGCAAGCACAAACCGGAGTAGAATCAGTACACGAGGATCCCGTGGCTCTCCAAGGAACACGCCGCCAATTGGGCGACGTAACAATCGTTGATTTCAGCGGCAAGATTACTCTGGGCGAAGGCAGCGCCATGCTCCGCAATACCGTGCGCGAGCTGATCAATGCCGGCAACAAGAAGATACTGCTCAGCCTCTACGACGTGGATTACATTGACAGCTCGGGGATCGGCGAACTCGTCAGCGCCTATACCACCGTGAAGAACGCCAGCGGCGAGCTGAAGCTCCTGCATCTCACCAAGCGCGTTCACGACATCCTGCAGATCACCCGCCTGTTCACCGTCTTCGACGTGCAGTCCGAAGAAGGCGCCGCCATCAAAAGCTTCAAGCCGTAAATCTCAACTGCACCCCGTCTGGGAATACGGCAACTTCGCCTACGCGAAATGTAGGGAAGCCGCTCCGGACCCTTTCCGTTCTGCAATTCCGGCCAGCCTCGGTTCAGCTGCGGCCCTCACCTTTCGCAGGGCGTATAGTCCACGGAACCATGCGGCTCAATATGCCGTCGCGCAGAATCAGCGTGTGGAACAGTACGGCACCCATGTGAGCGAGAAAGGTCAGGAACAGCAGATAAGCAAGTATGGTGTGCGTTTTGCGCAGCGTGGCGTATAGCTCCGGCCTCGCGGGGAGGATCGGAGGCAGATGGACCGATCCGAACATCACGATCGGGTAGTGACCCGCCGACAGCATGGCCCAACCCACCAGCGGCAGCGCGATGAACAACGTATAGAGCATCAACTCAGACATCTTTATCGCCAAGCGCTCCGGTTGCGAGATATTCGGCGGTAACGCCGGCGCCTTCGTCAGTAGCCGCGTAACCAGCCGGATCGCCGCCAAAATCAGAATCGCGATGCCCAGAGGGCGGTGCAGCGCCACGAGCCAGTGGTAGTCTCCCAAACTCGAGACCATCGACACGCCGATGAACAGCATGGTCACCAAGAGTGCGGCCATCAGCCAATGCAGAATGCGCGACAGGAATGCGAACTGTGTAGGATTTGTCTTGGTGGACATGGCTATTTCGCAACCTCCGCAGTCGAAACGGCGCTGGGATCCTTGTGCTCGCCCTCGCGCCGGGTGAACGACTGTGAATACGCGGCCGAGCGCGCGCTCAACAACGGATCGTCTGACGGCAATATCCCGGCAGGCAGCACCAGCGGATCGAAATTAATGTCGCGCGTTGGACTGGTGTCCTCGCTCTCGATTGTGTCGATCGTTATGGTTCCCACATCAATCTGCTGCCTGTCCGAAGGCCATGAACTGGCCGCCTGTGCGGTCGGATCTCCGGGCTGGCCCACGATAACGATTAGATGCCAACGCAACGGTCCCGAATGCAGCTGCGCGATCAGCCCGTCGAACAAATAATTTTTGTCAGTCGCTGCGGGACTGCTCGCCGCGCTGGTTAGGTCCGGCTTTATCCACCAGCGAACTGAAGTTGACTCGCCCTGGGCGTTCACGAAACGAAAGGCGTTCAGACCGTAGTAGGGGCTGTCCGCAAATCCAGAGGAAAACGGATGACTGCCGAGCTCCTTCAGCGCCGCCCCTGTTTCCGGGTGCTTGCCCACAAAGGCGCCCACGGCTGCGCCATCCACTTTCCCTGTTTGCGGATCGGGCGAAGTCACCACCAGAAAATCGTGGAAATCTTGCGGTGTATTGACGAGAAACACGGGGATGTTGATCATGCCCGTGCGCCACTCTTCGCCGTCAGGTAGCTTGAAAAGAATCGCCAGGCTCCGAACGGTCTGCGCCGCGTCGGCGGCAAACGGCATTCCGCCCGCCAGCGCAAACCGCCCCACGATGGGCACGCGGCCGGCGCGGAAAACTTGCGCCTTAGACAGCGCTTGGCCCTGGCCGTTGCTCTCGAAATAGCCGGTGACGCAAACACCCTTGGCGTGGTTCCGACGAAATCCAGGATGCACGCCGTTCAGGTGCTCGAACGTATTGACCATCGTCGCAGGGGTAAGCGCGTGCGGCGTGAACCAGCCACCCGCATACAGAAAGAGGCCTGCGATAACAGCGAGCAGTCCGCCGATAGCTGCCAGCCGCGCGAATAAAACCGCACGCGGCAATGGGGCTGGGAGCGGCTCGGAATCTGATTTCAATTCACTGCCGTTCATATCTTCTCCTTAATCTGGCGGATGCGAATGTCCGGGGCCATTTTTTATTCAGTAGCGCAGAATCTCGAGATAACTTCGCCACCGATATTGACCGGGATTTGTCCTGACGTTCGCCGTTCGACCGACAATCTATTACTGACTGGCTCGGTTTTCAAGCCTCCGCCCAATTCGCGCCGTCCGGAACAGCCCGACCGGCTCTTGCACCGATTGCCGCGTTGCACCGGCGGCTTTATGCTAATATTTACGTTTCCAATCTAGCTTGGGGTGCACACTTGGCGCGGCATATTTCCCGCAGGGAACTGAAAAAGGACGAAGTCCGCGAAACTCTGGCGCACGGCGCAGACGCGCTCCTCTCTCACAAACAATTAACGGCTTATATTTTGCTGGCCGCTGTGGTGGTGGCTCTCGGTGTATTCGGCTGGCAAACGTACACCGAGCGTCAAACCGTGAAAGCTACCGCAGCCTACGACGACGCCATGAAGTCGTTCCAGGCGCGCATTCGCAGCGCTGGCGAACCTGCGCAGCCCGGCGAGACTACCTATATTGACGACAACAATAAATATTCCGATGCAGCCCAGAAGTTCGCCGCCGTCGCCGCGAAATACGGCCACACGCGCCCCGGCCAGCTCGCCGCCTACTACGCCGCCTTGAGCGATGAGAAGCTCGGCAAGAATGACGACGCGAAGAAATGGCTGCAAGGCCTGTCCGAAAGTGGCGTCGAGGATTTTGCCGCCATGGCCCGCTTCGAACTCGCGCAGCTGAATGACCGCATGGGCCAGAGCGAGGAAGCCGTGAAGCTCTACAACCAACTAATCGCCAAGCCCGTCGTGCTGGTTCCCAAGCCGGTGGTGATGTTGGCTCTCGCCGAACACTACGGCGCGAAAAATCCGGCAGAAGCCACCAAGCTCTATACGCAGATCAAGTCCGACTATCCCGATACGCCCATCGCCGAGCAAGCCACGCAGGAAATGAACCTCCTGCCCGGAAAATCCTGACCGCTCTTGCGTTTGTAGCGGCGCGCTTCAGCGCGCCATCCAAAGTCCTGGCACCAACCTATCGTGCCGCCGCGCCCCGCGACCGCCGCAACCTTTCCAATCCCGGCTGAAATCTTCCGCGATAGCGACTAGAATAAACGCAAAGAATGCTCGCATCCTACGCCATGGACGTGCGCCGCACTCGCGGCCGTCGCTACCCCGAGCCGCAGCATCCTTACCGCAACGATTACGCCCGCGACCGCGACCGCGTCATCCATTCGCGCGCCTTCCGCCGCCTCGAAGCCAAAACGCAAGTCTTCACCACCCGCTACTCCGATCACTTCCGCAATCGCCTCACTCACACTCTGGAAGTCTCGCAAGTGGCGCGCACCGTTGCCGGCGCTCTGAATCTGGATACCGATCTTGCCGAATCGCTGGCCCTGGCTCACGACATCGGCCATCCGCCCTTCGGCCACGCCGGTGAAAAGCAGCTCGACCTCCGCATGCGCGAATTCGGCGAGCGCTTCAACCACAATCTTCACGCGCTCTACATCGTTGAACAATTCGAGCAGCGCTATCTCGATTTTCCGGGTCTGAATCTAACTTTCGAAGTTCGCGAAGGCATCATCAAACATTCGCGCGATTACTCCGCCGCTGAATTTCCTCAGCTCGCCGAATATCTGCTGGACCAGCGCCCTCCGCTGGAATCTCAGCTGATTGATTTCGTGGACGAAATCGCCTACAACACCGCGGACCTCGACGACGGTTTCGAAGCCCACCTGATCGATCTCGATCTTCTGCGCGCCGAAGTTTCCCTCTTCCACACAGCCTATCAGGACGTGGACCGCCGCTACCCCCACGGAAAGCCCAAGCTGAAATTCAATGAAGCCCTGAAACACGTGCTCGATCTTCTCGCCACGGACCTGATGGAATCCACACGGAACCGCGCCAAAGAATCCGGCGTCGAGACCGTCGAAGATATTCGTCGCCAGCCTCAGCGCCTCGCGGGATTCTCACCGTCCGTAGCCAAGCTGAACGGCGACTTGAAGCGCTTCCTTTTCGCGCGCCTCTATTCGCAACCGTCCATCGTCGAAGACCGCGACCGTTCCGTCTCGGCGCTCGACGCGCTTTTTACGTTTTTCCTCGATCACCCGGAGCGCATGCCTCCGTACTACACCGAACTCGCGTCGCGACAGCCGCGCCACCGCGTGGTCTGCGACTACATCGCCGGCATGACCGATCATTTCCTCCTTCGCCAGTGCCATGATCTCCTCGGCATCCCCGCCACCCCCACAATCTGAATCCTGGCCGGTCGCTCCGCATCTAAACTGCGGAGTCTTGCCGCGTCCTCCAGCGTAAGTTGGTCATTGTCCAATACGTGTCAGCCGCACCATCTGCGTTTTCCACTTCCTTGACATCGCGGTCACTGGACTTATAATTGAAATTGCTCTATAAAGACGGGGAAATCTAATGTTTCTCGACGTAAACGAACTCGCGCTGCGCAAGATACGCATCCGGAAGAGCTATACCCCGGGCACGCTCGATTTCCATTCCGGTGAATTCCACCAGGTCGAGCCTCTGGAGATCCGCGCCACCGCCGAGCTGGTCGAAGGCCAGATCCGCATCTACGGCAATCTGCACACCCGCGTCGAGCTGATCTGCGCCCGCTGCCTGGACACCGTCGTCGAGGAAATCAGCCGCGATTTCGATCTCTTCTACCGTCCCATGACCTCCATGTCCGTGGACGAGGAATTTCACCTGAATCTGGACGACACCGAAGTCGCCTTCTTCGAAGGTGACGGCCTGTTCCTCGCCGACATTCTGGCCGAACAGGTAAATCTGGCTCTGCCCATGAAGGTCATCTGCCGCAGCGATTGCCGCGGCCTCTGCCCTCATTGCGGCGCCAATCTGAATAACGAAGAATGCCGCTGCGAGAAGCATGCCTCCGATCCCCGGCTCGCCCCGCTGGCCCGTTTGAAGCAGGACTGGTTCAAAAAGCAATAAGACGCTACAATACCTTTTCCATTTCGGCCGCTCATGTAGCGGCCTGTCAATTGAGGAGCTGGAATGCCTAATCCAAAACGTCGTCACTCGCATGCGCGCAAGAACAAGCGGCGTGCCCACGATTTTCTTACGCCCTTGTCCTTGGCCGAATGTCCCAACTGCCACGAGAAAAAGCTGCCTCACAATGCGTGTCCCCATTGCGGCTTCTACAAGGGCCGGGAAGTGATTGACACCGCCGCCAAGACGGCCTAAGTTTCCATCGCCTACCTTTTCGGTTTGCTGCTCTCTGGGTGCCCATTGGTGTATAGATGACCACCATCGCCGTTGACGCTATGGGAGGCGACCATGCGCCGCGCGCCGAAGTTGAAGGCGCGATTCTCGCAGCGCGTGAGCTGGGCGTCCGCATTATGTTGGTCGGCATCGAAGCAACCGTGCGGCAGGAGCTGAGCCGCCACGGCCATCGCGGGCTTCCCATCGAAGTCGTCAACGCCACCGACGTGATCACTATGAGCGATTCGCCCTCCCAGGCGTTTCGCCGCAAGAAGGAAAGCTCGGTGCACGTTGCCGCGCGATTGGTGCGCGACGGCAAAGCCGAAGCCCTGGTCAGCGCCGGCAATACTGGCGCCGTCATGACTGTCTCCCGTTTCGTGCTCGGCACTCTTGCAGCAGTGGACCGTCCCGCGCTCGCCGCCGCCTTCCCGAACATGAAGGAAAAAGTCACCGTCATCCTGGATGTCGGCGCGAACGTGGACTCCAAGGCCGAGCAGATCGAGCAATTCGCGGTGATGGGCGAGATTTATTACCGCACCATTTGGGGCACCAAGCGCCCGCGCGTGGCTCTGCTCTCCATCGGCGAAGAGGAAATGAAAGGCAACGAGCTGACCCGTGAAGCCGCGGCACGCTTGAAGCAGCTTTCGCTCAACTTCGTCGGCAATGTCGAGGGCCGCGACGTTTTCCGCGGCGACGTGGACGTGATCGTCTGCGACGGCTTTATCGGCAACATCGCCCTGAAAATCAGCGAAGGACTGGTCGAACACATCGGCGCCATGTTGAAAAAAGCCATCAAGAGCAGCCTCAAATCGCAGGTCGGCTACGTCCTCTCCAAGGACGCTTTTGACAGCTTCCGCAAACGCACCGATTCGTCCGAATACGGCGGCGCGCCGCTGCTCGGAGTTCGCGGTATCACCATCATCGGGCACGGCCGCTCCAACGGCGTGGCCATCAAGAACGCCATTCGCGTCGCCACCGAGCTGTGCCGCTCGCGCTTCAACGAAAAAATCGAACAGGAGCTTTCCGCTGCCGCGGTTGCTGCGCGCGGCTGAAATTCGCGGAACTGCGAATCCGTCATGAGCAAACTTGCATTCCTTTTTCCCGGCCAGGCCTCGCAGTACTGCGGCATGGGCCGCGACCTCGCCGCAAATTTTCCGGAATCGAAAGCGGTGTTCGATGAGGCCGATGCCGCGCTGGGATTTTCCATCACGCAAACCTGCTTCGAGGGCACCGAAGAAGCGCTGAAGCTCACCGAAAATACGCAACCGGGAATCCTGACCGTTTCCACCGCCGCCTATCGCGCGCTCGAAAAACGCGGAATCGTACCTGATTCCGTCGCCGGCCACAGCCTCGGTGAATATTCCGCGCTGGTGGCTGCCGGTGGCCTGGAATTTTCTGCTGCGGTGAAGTTGGTCCGCGCGCGTGGAAAGTACATGCAAGAAGCTGTGCCGGCCGGCCAGGGCGCCATGGCCGCGATCCTGGGTCTTTCGCCAACGGAAGTGGCGGACATCTGCAAAAAAGCCGCTGAAAATGAAGTCGTCTCGCCGGCCAATCTGAATTCGCCGGAACAAACCGTCATCTCCGGTTCCGCCGCAGCCGTAAAGCGCGCCGTCGAAATCGCCTCGCAGAGCGGCGCCAAGCGCGCCGTCGTCCTGCCTGTTTCCGCGCCCTTCCACTGCGCGCTGATGATGCCTGCGCAGCTTCGCCTGGAGGCGGACCTACGCGCCACTCAGTTCAGCGCTCTGAAAATTCCGCTGATCACCAACGTGGACGCCGAAGCCATCTCCAGCGGCGATGAAGCCCGCGACGCGCTCATCCGCCAGGTCACCGCTCCCGTTCGCTGGCTCGATTCCGTCCGCGATATGATTGAATCCGGCGTCACCGTCTTCGTCGAAGTAGGTCCCGGCAAAGTCCTCACCGGCCTGCTGCGCCAGATCGATCGCTCCGTACGCGTCTTCAACGTCGAAGATTCCGCCTCCCTGCAATCCACCATGGAAAAACTAGCCCAAGCCCGCGCCGAAGTCCGCGAACCGTAAATCTCACGCCCGACATCGCTGCTAGTTATCATTTTGCCGTTCTAGCCGCAGGAAACCTTTTTCGGCGCAACCGCGTCTCTCACTGCAGCGGGGTGGTTCCAAAATTCAATGAGGCGTCGGACCTTCACGATGTTCGCGATCATCGTTTCAGCCGGCTTTCTCATCTCGCATTCGACGTTCGGCCAAACGCGCTCAACCTTTCCAGACAATGCTTCCGATGCCGAGAGCTACGCGTTGCGCTCCGGGCTGAATCATCCGTATTTCGATTGGTTGACCCAGGATGTGCCCTACATTATTTCGCCGGAAGAGCGCGCCGCGTTCCTTCAGTTGGTAAACGATGACGATCGCGACCTGTTCATCGAGCAATTCTGGCAGCGCCGGAGCCCGGATCCGGACGCTCAGGACAACTCGTTCGAGTCAGAGCACTATCGTCGTATCATTTACTCCGATGAACATTTCTCCGCCGGCAGCATCCCCGGATGGAAGACTGACCGCGGCAGGATTTACATCCAGTGGGGCCAGCCCGACGAAATCGAATCGAGCGAACCTGTAGCGGACGGACGCATTGAAACCTGGCGATATCGATTCTTAGAAGGGATCGGAGAGAATGTTTCGCTGCGATTCGCCGATCTCGGACTCACGAATGACTACCATTTAATGCTGCAACCCGACGAAAGAAGGCATCTTTTTCAAGCAGCCGTCGCAAACGGCTGTACTAACGAAACTGACTGCGCAGACTCCATCCGAGGGCTTTTGGAACTTGACCCCGACGACAGCCCCAAATTCACCTCTCGCTTCCAGGAGTTAGAAGCCGCTATTTCGACGCGAGCAGAACTGGGCGACGTACCCTTCGGCTACCACTTCGATTCAATTCCGGCGACCCCTTTCACAACGCTGGTGCCGGTAACGATCGAAATACCCTCGTTCGAGTTTCAGACCCGGCGTGGAAACCCTGATCAAGCGATCCAACTTCATCTTTTTCTCCGGATCACTGATTCGATGGGCCATGTCGTCGAAACCTACGAGGACTCGGTGTCGAGCGCTGCTGGCCTGTCTGAAGCACAAGCTTCGGGCCGACCCATCATCGTTCAGAAGAGTATTGCCCTGCGCCCTGGATCATATGTCGCGGCACTCGCCGTGGGCAACCCGGAACTAAAAACTATCGGAACTGCTTACACCGAATTGGCCGTGTCAGCGATGTCAAACCAGAAGTAGCTGCACGAGATATTTCCCCCGATCCCGTTAACCCCACTTGGCATCACCCCGCACATAAGGTAGTTTCAATCTCTATGTTCTCACTCAAAGACAAAGTCGCTCTCGTCACCGGCGCATCGCAAGGCATCGGCCGCGCCACCGCACTCGCGCTCTCAGGCGCAGGCGCAAAAGTTGCAGTCGCCGCGCGCAACACCGAAAAACTCGCAGCTCTGGTGGCTGAAATCGAATCCACCGGCGGCTCCGCATTAGCCGTGCCGATGGACGTAGCCGATCCGGCGCAGGTGAAAACCGGCTTTCAAGAACTCCTCGCGAAATTGGGCAAACTCGATATTCTTGTGAACAACGCCGCCATCACCCGCGACACTCTGGCCCTGCGCATGAAGCTCGAAGATTGGGACGCCGTGCTGCGCACTAACCTCACCGGCGCGCATCTCTGCATTCAGCAAGCTCTCGGTGCCATGCTCAAGCAGCGCTCCGGCCGCATCATCAATATCACTTCCGTTGTCGCACAGACAGGCAACGCCGGCCAGTCCAACTACGTCGCGTCGAAAGCCGGCTTGATCGGCCTCACCCGCGCTATCGCCGTCGAAGTAGCCTCGCGCAATATCACCGTCAACGCCGTCGCTCCCGGCTTCATTGATACGCCCATGACCGCCCCGCTTTCGCAGGAACTCAAAGACAAAATGAAATCCATGATCCCTCTGGCGCGTTTCGGCACGGATGCCGACGTCGCCGCTGCCATCGTATTCCTCGCCAGCGACGAAGCCGCTTACATCACCGGCCAGGTCCTCGACGTCAACGGCGGCCTCTACATGGGTTGATCGAGATTTTGATCTGCTCGTCGCACTACTGAAGACGTGTTCCGCGGACCGTCAGCGCGTCGCGCAGGCGTAGGTTACAATTTCAATCCGCCACGTGCGCTGTCCGGTCGTAGGCTGGTATTCCTGCTTCCATTTCGCTCCGGTGTCATGCACCAGGTCCTGCTCGTTTACAGCCTTACAACGAGCACCCAATCTCGCGCGAAGTTCTCCCATGGACGGGCCAGGCACGCCAAAACTCATCCCGTCGAAAAGCACCACGGTCTGGCTGGTAGGTTCGCCCGCGACGGTCCATTCCTCGGGCGTGTACACATTCTGCGCTCGCACAGACACCGGCAGCAGCCCCACATAATTGCCGTTCGTCACCGGATTGGTAGAGGGCATCAAATACGTCAGGTAGAAAAAAAATGAAGGGCTGTTGCCGATAACGATCCCGCCATTTTGCGCGACTTCCGCAGCCTGTCGCGCCACTTGATCCCACGGCTCTACCCAACGCGGTGCCGCATAAAGGTTGCGAGCAAAAATTCCATACCAGCCGATCAAGCCTACTAAAATCAGCGAACCCGCCAGCAACCTTCGAGCGGCCGGCAGCGAGGCGGTCGCGAGCGTAGACCCGATTGCCAGAATCAGCCACGGGCTGATCATCAAGATTCGCTTGGTGGTGCCAATCTGAATAACGCTCATCACCACCAGCAGTGCGCCAAAATAAATAAGTAATCGCCGCTCATCCGGCTTGGCATACACCAGCACCAGCAGCAGCGTGCAAGCAATCGCCAGTCCTGCCGCAATCCCCGGGACCCAAATCCACGGTGCCACCGATTCGCTGACGAACAGGCAATAAAGATTGTAGATCCCCATCGCGATCGCCGAACCACTCGGCGCAGGTTCCGAACGGCTGTGCAGTTCCGTGAAAAAGGCATGCATGATCGGCACCGACGCCGCAATCAGGAATACTCCCGTTGCCAGTAGCAGCAGCCACGTCCGCGCGTTCCACTTGAATCTCCACAAAAGATCAAGCCCCAGGAAAGCTATCAGCGCCCACCCAAAATAATTTGTGTAGATCAGCGCCAACGCGCACAGCACCACGGGCATCCAGGTCTTTGCCGACGGTTGTTCCACATATTTCAAATATGTCAGCGTCAGCAAAGACACCAGCAAAAACGTGAACGCGTACCATCCCGCCAGTCGTCCCAGATGAAATCCGTACGGCCAGAGCAAAAGCAGGATCAACGTGCAATTTCTGGCGCGGTCGCCGGCCATCCGGCGCGCTGCCTGCAGCAAGCACCACGCGCCGAGCACATAAAAAACAACCGACGGAAGGCGCAGCAGGTGCGAATTCCCGTTGGTAAGCCACAGCCATCCGTGCAGGATCAAGTCCGATAGCGGAGGATGCTCGTGTTGTACGCCGCCGTGCAGAAACACACTCATCGTTTCCAGGGCGGGTTTCCGGGCTACGTCAACGATGGCGACTTCGTCGTCAACCTTTGTGAACCACGGATTGCTGGCCATCAGAATCGCGCCGAACGCCACCAGCACGATGGCTAGCCATGCTTCTGTTACGGCGTGCCGTGCGAAGGCAGGCTTGGGGGCAGATTCTTCAGCTTGATTTGGATCAAGGGGCAAGTCGCTGCGGATGCTACCGGGGAACCAGATTGGGGTCAAGTCTGGCAGTTGCCGCCCGGTAGCAGTCCCGCACGAGTTCCCCCGTGGTAGGGCTAGTACTGGTATCATTGTCTGCGGAACCATCTTCTGCGATTGGGTGAAGAACGAAGGGCAGTTAGGGGATTTCCAGCGGTGAACCGTACCAAATCGCTCTCGTGCCAGTTATTGCGGCCCAGAACGGTCCGACACTCGATTCTCGGTTCTTTGAGCACGGCCGTCCTGGTACTAAGTGTCTTGTTTTGTGTGAGCTCTGCCGCAGCGCAATCTCCGCAGCCCCCCTCCGCCCCCGGACCAACTCCATCAGCCGCCCAGCAGCAACCCACACCCAACCCGAGCGAGAAGCCAGGCCAGCAAGCAGCCCAGCAACCGGACCAGCAATCGCCAGGAACCATCACCGGGACGGTGGTTGACTCCTCCGGAGCCACAATCGCGGGTGCCCGCGTCAGTCTAACCCGCGACGGCAAGCCCCTATCCCAGGAAGCGCAAGCAGGCCAAGCTGGCGAATTCTCGTTCGTCAACGTCGCGCCCGGTCCTTTCCAACTTACTGTCACTTCGGAGGGCTTCGCAACCCAAGGAACCCCTGGCATCCTCCATCCGGGCGAGATTTTTACCCTTCCGCAGATCGTGTTGACTGTCGCCACCGAAGTCACCCAGATTCAAGTCGTGCTCCCGAGCTTCGAAGTGGCGGAAGAGGAACTCAAGGTCGAGGAGAAGCAGCGCGTCTTCGGCGTTATTCCCAACTTCTATGTCAGCTATGTCCCTAACGCAGCTCCTCTCGCCCCAAGGCAGAAGTTTCATCTGGCTTGGCGCAGCACGATCGATCCGGTCAATTTCGCATTAATCGGAGTAGTCGCAGGCGTACAGCAGGCGGACAACACTTGGAGTGGCTACGGACAGGGCGCGCAGGGTTACGCCAAACGCTACGGCGCCTCGTATGCCGACTTTGCCATCAGCACGTTCATCGGCAGCGCCATCCTGCCTTCGCTGCTCAAGCAAGATCCGCGTTATTTCTACAAAGGAACCGGCACCGTGCGCCAACGCGTACTCTATGCCATCGCCAACTCGGTGATCTGCAAGGGCGACAATGGACGCTGGCAGGCTAATTATTCCGGTATTCTCGGCAGCCTCGCTTCCGGGGGCATCTCCAACCTCTACTATCCCGCGCAGAACCGTAACGGCGCCGGATTAACGTTCGAAAACACGCTCATCGGCATCGGAGAATCCGCTGCCACAAACATCCTCCAGGAATTCGTCATCCGGAAACTCACTCCCAATCTTCCTCACCAGCAATCAACCACGCCCTAGCTCACACCAGCGAAATCATATCGGTCACGCTGATTTGCTTCAGGTTTTGCGGAGACTTGAAGACGTGAACGGATTTTCTACTCTTCGGCAAGAGCCTCCATCGGGGATATTTGCGCTGCGCGTTGCGCTGGCAGCAGGCAGGCGGAGAGACACACTATTGCCGTGACGCACGCGGCGGCGGCCAGGACCGCGACGTTCAGCGGTGGCACCTGGAAGAGCAGGGAACGCATCGCGCGGCCCGCCTGCCATGCCCCGATCAAACCCAACGTCGTTCCCGCGGCTAGTAGGCGCAATGAAAGTGAAAGAAACTGCATTCGAATCCGCGCGGGTTGCGCCCCGAGGGCCATCCGTACTCCAATTTCGCGGCGGCGCTGCGCCACGGCGTAACTCAACACTCCATAGGTGCCGATAGAGGTGAGCAACAGAGCTATCGCTGAAAAGAGGCCAGCGAGCAGAGCCGGTGAGCGACGCGCGACCAGGCTGTCCGCAATGCGAGTGTCCATCGAACGAACGTCGCTGACCGGCACGTTGGCGTCAACTTGTCGCACTACCTTCTGCAATGTCAATGCGAACGAATCCGGTGGCTGGCTCGTTCGGGCGACGACGAAGAAGCTGGAGTCAATACGGAACGGATATGGATAATAAATCGCGCCTTGGGCTTCGTCTTCGGTGAGCCCCGCTTGTTTCACTCCGCCAACGACGCCGACGATGGTGAATGCTTCAGCATCCTTTCCGCC
Organism: uncultured Acidobacteriota bacterium; assembly: GCA_963748395.1. GTDB lineage: Bacteria > Acidobacteriota > Terriglobia > Acidiferrales > UBA7541 > Palsa-295. Next base: position 1,061,369 of record CAVVIP010000005.1, read on the forward strand.
TTCGGAGCCGTCCCACAATCTCTGGCCAATCGCGCTGGCATGCGGCCAGTAGTATCGCGCGAAGTCTTCATCCACAACGCAGACTCGCTCGGGGCGGCGTGAATCGTCGGCGGTAAGGAAGCGTCCTGCGCGCAGGGAGAAACCCATCGCGCGAAAATAATCTCCGGCGACTCCGTAAGAATAGTGGCCGCGCGCGGATTCGCCAGGGCGGATAATGTGACCCGCTACCGTGGCGGCGCTTTTGCCGCTATTGCCACTGAACGGCACATTGTTGACCACCCCTGCAGACAGCACTCCTGGCAGTTGCTCGAGTTTGTCCATCAAGCTTTCCGCAAATTTCAGGCGGGCTGCTTCGTCATAATCTGCCCAGGGAAGCAAAATTTGCCCGGTCACGACGTGGTCGGACTGGAAGCCCGGAGAAATGGCCATCACTCGCTGAAGACTCAGGCCGAGCAGACCAGCTCCAACCAACAGCACGAACGCCAAGGCAATCTGCGAGACGATAAAACTGTGGCGCAGGAATTGAGCGCCGCGCCCGCTGGTGCCGCCGCGACTCACCGATTGCAGCGCATTTCCGAGATGACGTCGAAGGTTGAACCATGCCACGGGAACCGCAAACACGATGCCCATGACGATGGCTGCGACCAGGCCCACCAGTGCCAATCGCGCGTCGAAAACAATACGACTTCCCAATGGCAGACGATCAACACCAAAACTGCGCATCAGCTGGATTCCGCCGGCGCCAACGGCGAGTCCGAGCAATCCTCCGGCGAGCGTGAGCAAGGTGGTCTCGACAGCCACTTCGCTGACGAGATACTTCCAACCTGCGCCGAGCGCCTGACGTACAGCTAATTCTTTGGCGCGGCCGCTGGCACGGATCAGAAGCAGATTCACCAAATTTACTGCGCCAATCATAAGTAGAACGAGCGCGCCGGCTTCCAGCAACAGCAGCGTCGGACGCACCGCTGCTACGTGGTCCGCGCGCAACGGCACTACCAGCGAACGAAAGCCCGCATCGGCGATCATCTTGGCCTGCGGGTCATCAACTTCCAGCGCCGCGTTCTGCGCGTCGAGTTCCGCCTGGGCTTCTGCGAGCGTCGCGCCCGGCTTCAGGCGCGCAATCATCTGAGTCACATTTCCACCGGAATGCCGCTGCGATGGCGCGCGATCTTCCGGACGCGACGCTAGGGGCAGGAACACCCGCGCATCGAAAGATAGAAAGCGAAAGATCGGAGGCAAGACGCCGATCACCGTTCTGGTCACGCTGTTTACGCGAATTTTCTTTCCAAGCACGTTGGGATCGGCGTTGAATCGCTGCCGCCAATAAGTGTCCGATAGAATCGCAACGTGGTCGGTGTCGGAAGTGGTTTCCTCGTCAGTGAACGTGCGTCCGATCGCAGGGCCGAGCGCAACAGTAGAGAAAAAATCCGGAGAAACGCGCATGGTCGGTTCACGTTCCGTCGAGCCGGGCTCACCGACAATCTCCCTGCCATAGCGATAGATTGAGAGCGAAGCGAAGGCAGGAATACGGCCCCGGCGTTCGTAATAGTTGGTCACCGAGGAACCGTCGCGCTCGACGCCCGCTTTCGGATACGTATTGAATATCGTCATGAGCCGGTCAGGCTGGGGAAAGGGCAGGGGACGGAGCAGCACGGAATCAATCACGCCAAAAATCGTGAGATTCGCGCCGAAGCAGACGGCGAGCGTTAGAAGAGCAGTAGCTGTAAACGCCGGAGACTTCCGCAACAATCGGGCGGCGTACTTCAGCTGCCGGCGAACCTCGTCAAAAAAGTGCACGCCGAACGATTCGCGGCAATCCCCTTTGATGTTGATAGTGCTACCGAGTTCCATCCGTGCGCGACGAGCCGCATCATCCGGCGAAAGGCCAGAGTGGACCAGTTCATCGGTGTACTGCTCGATGTGAAAGCGCAGCTCCTCGGACATTCCCTCTTCGAAATCACGCCGCCGAGTGAGCACACGAAACAAAGAACGAAGGCGCTGGATCATTTCAGACCTCCTCCGGCTTTGCGTTTAGAGCCGCGGCCATCGCAGAAGCCAGGCGGTTCCAGCCGGCCGTTTCTTCACGCAAGCGGCGGCGCCCAGCAGCGGTCAAGGTGTAATACTTCGCCCGGCGATTATTTTCGCTCTGGCCCCATTCGGCAGTGATCAGGTCGCGACTTTCCAAGCGGTAGAGGGCGGGATACAAGGACCCTTGGGGAATCTCCAGCGCGTCTTTCGAGATCTGGCGTATGCGCAGCAAGACGCCGTAGCCGTGCAACGGTTTCAAGGACACTGCTTTAAGAATCAGCATGTCCAGCGTGCCCGGGAGTAGTTCCGCGCTTTTGTCCACTGTGCTCGTCTCCTAGTTCAGCTAGGAGTGTATCGAACACTCTCCTAGCTTGGCAAGGGGAAAGCGCCACGGCTGGAGAATGTTTCCACGCGCTACGGCGAGCGCCTCATCAACTTGCCACTCGGAATTTGAGTCACTTCAACCGCGTGTCAAAGGTTGACCCAGCATTAAGCCCCGCATAGAATGGCAAGGTTGTGTTGCAGGCGCTACCCCAGCCTGTCGTGGGACCGGGGATTTCCAGACAGCCGATACCGGAGGAACAATCAGAATGGCCAGCGTCGAAGAACGCGTGAAGACTATTATCGTCGAGCAGCTCGGTGTGGATGAAGGCGAAGTTACTCCTACCGCATCCTTTGTGGACGACTTGGGCGCCGATTCGCTCGACACCGTCGAGCTGGTAATGGCTTTTGAAGAAAATTTCGGCATCGAAATTCCAGATGAAGACGCCGAAAAAATCGCCACGGTCAAAGACGCCGTGGATTACATCGAGAAACACGCCAAGGGCAAGTAACGCGCTCACCCGTCGTCCCATTCCGTACAGGAGAAGTCCCCTTTGAATCGCCGAGTTGTGGTTACGGGCGTTGGACTGGTTTGCGGGTGCGGCATCGGCACCGAAGAAGTCTGGCGCAATCTGCTGTCCGGTAAGAGCGGCATTCGCACCATCACGCATTTTGACGCTACGGCATTCGATTGCCGCATCGCCGGCGAAGTCCGCGATTTCGATCCGCTCCTTTGGCTCGAGAAGAAAGAGCTGAAGAAAACCGGGCGTTTCATCCAACTCGCTCTCGCCGCCGCCGATTTCGCCATGCAAATGTCCGGCCTGCAAGTTACTCCGGAAATCGCGGACTCCACCGGCGTCTATATCGGCTCGGGCATCGGCGGATTCGACGTCATCGAGCGCGAACATTCCAAATTTCTCGCGGGCGGCCCCGGTAAAATTTCGCCGTTCTTCATTCCCGCCACCATCGTCAATCTTGCCGCCGGGCACGTCTCCATCCGTCACGGCGCCAAGGGACCGAACTCCGCCACCGCCACGGCCTGCTCCGCTTCCGCGCATGCCATCGGCGATGCCTTCAAAATAATTCAGCGCGGCGCCGCGGACATCATGATCACCGGCGGCACCGAAGCCGCCATCACGCCTATGAGTGTCGGCGGCTTCGCGGCCATGCGCGCGCTTTCCACTCGCAACGACGATCCCGAACACGCCAGCCGCCCGTTTGACGCCGATCGCGACGGCTTCATCGTCGGCGAAGGTTCCGGCATGGTGATTCTGGAATCCCTGGAATATGCCCAGCGCCGCGGCGCAAAAATTCTCGCGGAAATCGTTGGCTATGGAATGTCCGGCGACGCCTATCACATTACGCAGCCCGCCGAGCACGGTGACGGCGGCTATCGCGTCTCGATGGCGGCGCTGAAGGACGCGGGCATTTCCCCCGACGACGTCAGTTACGTCAACGCGCACGGAACTTCCACGCCCATCGGCGACGCCATCGAAACAGAAGCGCTGAAACGCGTCTTCGGCGCGCGCGCCAAAAAAGTTCCCATCAGTTCCACCAAATCCATGACCGGCCATTTGCTGGGCGGCGCCGGCGGCCTGGAAGCCGGCATCAGCGTCCTCGCTCTGCGCGACCAGATCATGCCGCCCACCATCAATTACGAAAAACCCGACCCCGAATGTGACCTCGATTACATTCCCAACCACGCGCGTAAAGGCGAAGTCACTTACGCGCTCTCCAATTCCTTCGGCTTCGGCGGCACCAACGCCTCTTTGCTCTTCAAGCGCTGGACGGATTAACGTGGCACGGGCCTGCCCGCCGAATACCTGGCGAAGCAGGGCAATCCTGCCTGTGCGCCTTTGATTGTGTTTTTGACTTTGTAATCGCCCTACCGTATCAGCGGCGTTCCCTGGTCCATATTCCCATTCACCAGATAGGAAGAGCACCGCGCTTCGTGCGTATACCCCATCAGCGCGTCGGAGCCATCCAGTCGGAAGTACAGCACCACCCAGCAACTATGGATCGCGTTGCCCACGGGCGGCGTCCTCGTAAACACGATCGCCGTAGCCCCGTCGACGATCGCCATCGGCCCGTGATAGTTGTAGTATCCAGGCTGTGGCATGCCGCGTGCCCCCAGGAACTTCTCAATCTCCGCGCGCGGCGTCCCCGGCGGCAGCTGCGCCTTGATATCGCGTACCAGCGCGTCGTCGGTCTGTTGCACGGTCTCGTTCGTCCTTGCGGTGTCCCATTTCCACGCGGCGAATACCAGCGCCACAAACGCGGCCACGAACAGCGCCAAATAGCTGACGCCCCTTACGATTCCCGTGCGCAGCGTATCGTCCTGTTCGTGGGTCATGTCGCTCCCCCCGTTCCCGCCGGATTCTGTGTATTCTCTCGAATCGTACTGCAGCTTACGATAACGTGTTCGTACATAGAAAGATTCGTACTTCTCCCTGAATAACACAAATTGGGCCGCGCGGACGCGTCCGCCGCTCCGGTTTGTGCCGTTGCCGTAAATATGAAATACTGGTAGAAATTATTGCGTTGCCATATCGCGCTCTTGTGGAGGCAGTCCTGAGGATCGGAGCCCTCCGAGCGATTTGTCCGGTTGCCCCAAGTTTGAAATTCTGATAGAAACTATCAGATTGTTCGCATCGTCCATTGTTCGGAGGCATTCTTGAAGATCGGAGTTTGCGTAAAACAAGTCCCCGCGAAAGACGCTCCTCTCGCCATCCTCGAAGGCGGCGCCTGGATTCGCGAGTCCGACATCGGTTTTGAAACCAATGAGCCCGACAGCTTCGCCCTCGAAGAAGCCCTTCGCCTGAAGGAAAAACACGGCGGCGAAGTGGTGGCTATCTCCATGGGCCCCGAGCGCGCCAAGCAAACCATCAAGGAAGCACTCGCTAAAGGCGCAGACCGCGGCATCCACGTCTCCGACGCCAATTTCTTCAAACTCGATCCGCTGGCTTCCGCGCGCTCACTCGCCGCCGCCATCCGAGCCGAAAATTTCGACCTGATCCTCACCGGCCTGCAAAGTGACGACCAGGGCTTCGGACAGACTGGTGTTCTGCTCGCCGAACTTCTCGGCCGTCCGCACGCCACCATCATCATGGCCATCGAAGTCGTCGAAAATCACATGAATCTGAAGCGCGAACTGGAAGCCGGCTGGTTCCAGCACGTCGAGTTGCCACTGCCCGCAGTGCTTTCCATTCAGTCCGGTATCAACAAGCCGCGCTACGCCACGCTGAAAGGCATCATGGCCGCCAAGAAAAAAGAAATCGCCACGGTAGATCGCGCCACGCTGAATGTGCCAGACGCGCCCACGCAAAAAGTCGAGCGCATCTACATGCCGCAAAAAACCAAAAAAACCGAATTCATCACGGGCCAGCCCAAAGAAATCGCAGCCAAGCTGGTGGAAAAACTGCGCCATGAAGCGCGGGTCCTATAGGGTCAAATGAAAATTCTCCTGATCACCGAACAACGCGACGCCGTCTGGAACAAAGTCAGCTTCGAAACTCTCGCTGCCGCCCAGCAGATCGTTCAGCAAACCAAGGGCACACTCACCGGCGTAGTAATCGGCAAAGGCATCGCCGCGCTTGCCGCCGACCTCTCCGCCTACCAACTTGATGAGGTCCTCTCCGTCGAACACGACCTGCTCGAAAAATACACGCCTGACGCCTACTCGCTCGCCCTCCGCCAGGTAATCGAATCCACCAAGCCTGACCTGGTCCTGTTCCCCCACACCTACCAGGTCCGCGATTTCGCGCCTAAACTCGCCGCGTCACTCAACAAAGGCATGATCGGCGACTGCATCGCCTACCGCTGCGAGAACGGCAAACTCATCTTCGTGCGCCAGATGTTTCAAGGCCGCACCTCGGCAGACGTCGTCTTCGTGGGTGAAGGCCCCTGGATCGCCTCTTTCCAATCCAGCGCGTTCCGTGCCGACCTCGCCACCAAACATTCCAGCGGCACGGCGCCAGTAAAATCCGTCAGCGTGGAATTAAAACCGGAACAAATCCGCACCAAGCCGCTCGACCTGTTCCGCGAAGCCAAGCAAGCCGTGGACCTCACCCAGGCCCCCATCCTCGTCTCCGTCGGCCGCGGCATCAAAGCGCCGGAAAATATCGCCATCGCCGAAAAACTCGCGAAGTTAATGGGCGGCGAAATCTGCGCCTCGCGCCCCATCTGCGACGAAGGCTGGCTCCCCATGGACCGCCAGATCGGCAGCTCCGGCCAGACCGTCGCGCCCAAGCTCTATCTCGCGCTCGGCATCAGCGGCGCCATCCAACACGTCGTCGGCATGAAAGGCGCCCGCACCATCGCCGCCATCAACAAAGATCAAAACGCCCCCATCTTCGAAGTAGCGGATTACGGCGTCGTCGGCGACCTCTTCGAAATTGTCCCGGCCCTCATCGAAGAACTCGAGAAGCCGCACTAATCATTCCTGGCACGACCCTGTTCGAAGTGGTGGCGTGGGCGTGCCCGCCGAGCGAGGGCAATCTTGCCTGTGCACCTACTGCTCTAGCGACGCGCTGGATTCTGCGCGAGACCGTTGTCCAATTTCGAGACACCGCTTCCCGCAACCGCGCATTCCGCTGCGCCGGCCGTCCGCCCGCCCCCTCTAAATCACTGAATCCAATTCCTTTATCTCGCACTGAGATTGGTATCCCAACTGCCAATCCTCTTCGATCTTCGTGTGCCGCCGCGCCAGCCGTGGCGCGGACAATTTTGCGTAGCGGCGGCTCTCGCGCCCGCAGGGAGGTTGCCAATGACCGCGATGCTGCAGGACCTAAGATTCGCGCTGCGCATGCTGGCGAAATCCCCAGGCTTCACCGCTGTTGCCGTCCTCACGCTCGCCCTCGCCGTCGGCGCAAATACCGCGCTCTTCTCCGTCGTCAACGGCGTGCTACTGAATCCTCTGCCGTACCCGCAACCAGATCAGCTCGTCACCATTCACGAGAGCAAGCCAAATTTCAACACCGGCTCGATCTCCTATCTGAATTTCCTCGATTGGCAAAAAGACAATCGCACACTCTCCGCGATGGCCGTCTCGCGCAGCTACTCCTTCAGCCTCACCGGCCTGGGCCCGGCGGAACAAGCGCAAGCCCAGTTGGTCACTTCCGATTTCTTCCCGATACTCGGCGTCAAGCCGGCAGCCGGGCGCGCCTTCCTCCCTGCCGACGATCAGATCGGAGCCGCCCCCGTCGCGCTCATCAGCGCAGGCTTCTGGAAACGCAAGTTAGGCTCGGCGCCCGACGCCGTCGGCAAAAGTCTCACGCTCGACGGCATGCAATACACCATCATCGGCGTGATTCCCGCGGATTTCGATCTCATGATCGACTCCTTCAGCGCCAGTGAGATTTACGTTCCGGTCGTGACCTGGAACAACAACCTGCTCTTCAAGCGCGGCGCCGGCCTAGGTTTCCACGGCATCGGCCGCCTCAAGCCCGGCGTCACCATCGGCCAGGCGCGCGCCGACTTCGCCGCCATCACCCAGAGTCTTGCCGCCACCTACCCTGACGTGGATAAAGGCATCGGCGCCGCCCTGATTCCTTTCAGGCAACGCATGTTGGGCGATGTGCAATCAACCCTGCTCGTGCTCTTATGTGCCGTGGGCTTCGTGCTCTTGATTGCCTGCGCCAATATTGCCAATCTTCTGCTCGCGCGCTCCACCGCTCGCATGCGCGAATTCGCCGTACGCGCTGCGCTGGGCGCCGGAAAATCGCGCCTGATCCGGCAGCTACTCACCGAAAGCATTTTGCTTGGTGTCTTGGGCGGCGCGCTTGGTCTCCTCTTCGCCAGTTGGGGTCTGCGTGCTGCTTTGGATGCGTTACCGGACACTTTGCCGCGCGCCGGAGAAATCCACATTGACCTGCGCGTGCTGCTTTTCACCGCTGCGGCCACCCTGCTTGCAGGAATTTTTTTCGGTCTCGTGCCGGCTCTCAAGATTTCGCGCGCCAACCTGCAGGACAGTTTGAAGGAAGGCGGCCGCGGCGGCAGCGGCTCGCGCCAGCGCGTTCATGGAATCCTGGTGGTTGTGGAGATGGGCCTCGCTCTGGTTTTGCTGATTGGCGCCGGACTTGCCCTTCGCACTCTCGTTCAACTCTGGAATGTGGATCCCGGCTTCAATCCGCGCAACGTCTTGACCTTCGGCTTCTCGCTTTCGCCGTCCGCGTTGCAGACCAGCCCGGCCGCAATTCGCGCGTCGTTCCGCGCAGCCGACGCCGCTGTTGCTTCCACGCCCGGTGTGCAGTCGGTCGCATTAAGCTGGGGCGCATTTCCGATGAGTGGCGACGATGAATGGCTCTTCTGGCGCGACGGCCAGCCCAAACCCACCACTCGCGACGAAATGAGCTGGGCCATCGATTACGTAGTCGATCCGGATTATCTCCAGATCATGCAAACCCCGCTGCACAGCGGCCGCTTCTTCACCGCTCACGACGACGATCATTCGCCCCCGGTTATCGTCATCGACGACGTCTTCGCGCGTCAATATTTCGCCAACGAAAATCCCGTCGGCAAGCGCCTCTTCCTCGAAACTGGCCAGTCAAATATTCAGGCGGAAATTATCGGAGTCGTCTCCCACGTAAATCAGTGGGGCCTCGATACCGACGCCACCGAGAGCCTCCGAGCGCAACTATACTTTCCGTTCATGCAGTTGCCGGATCCGATTATGGCGCTCGCGCCCACCGGCATGCGCATGGTCGTGCGCACCCACGGCCCCGTTCCCGGCGCGTTCGATTCGATTCGCCACTCCGTGCAGAAAGTGAATAGCGAGCAGGTCGTCTACGGCGCTCAGACCATGCCTGAAGTTATCAGTGACACCACCGCCACAAGACGCTTCTCCGCGATCATCCTCGGATCGTTCGCGCTGGTCGCACTCCTGCTTTCGGGCGTGGGCATCTACGGAGTCATATCCTATCTGATTGGCCAGCGCACTCACGAAATCGGCATCCGCATGGCTCTGGGCGCCCAACAAAGCAAAGTTTTGTCCCAGGTTCTCGGCGAAGGCTTGAGGCTCGCGATCATCGGCGCTGTACTTGGGCTAGCAGCAGCGTATGCGCTCACGCGCCTCATGACTCGCTTGCTCTACGGCGTCAGCCCCACGGACCCGCTAACTTTCGCAGCCGTCGCGGCGCTACTCGTCATCGTCGCGCTAGCCGCGTGCTACGTCCCTGCCCGTCGCGCCGCCGCCGTGGATCCCATGGTCGCTCTGCGCCATGAGTGAGCGTCGCCATCGCGCTCGTTTTTCGTAGCGCCGACGTCTCGCCGGTTCTTTTGCTTTGGAATCTGTAGGGGCGGCTTTCAGATCCGCCCGCTGTTTCGCGAATAAAAACCTTTTCTTTCTGAAAGGAGGCGACCAATGAACTCACTCCTGCAAGACCTGAAATACTCCATCCGCACGCTCGCAAAGTCTCCCGGCTTCACGGTCGTCGCCATCCTCACTCTCGCGCTCGGCATCGGCGCCAACACCGCCATCTTCAGCGTCGTCAACGCCGTCCTCCTCCGCCCGCTGCCATTCAAAAATCCGTCGCGCCTCGTCTGGTCCTGGGGCAACTGCCCACTCTGCGACCGGGCAGCCGTTTCACCGGCCGACTTTCTGGACTATCGCGCTCAGAACCACTCCTTCGACCACTACGGCGCGATGGCCGTAGGCGATTCGCTCTTCAATCTGACGGGCAACGAAGTACCCTTCCAGATCAAAGGCGCGCTGGTCACCGCCGGATTTTTTGAGACCCTCGGCATTCAACCTCGCTACGGCCGTGTGTTCAACGAATCCGACGAAAAGGCTAAGGATCCCGGGGTCGTAGTCCTGAGCCATCATCTTTGGCAGGACCGCTTCGGCGCCGATCCCCAGGTGATCGGAAAATCCATTTCGCTCGACGGCAAATCGCGAACCGTCGTCGGCGTCCTCGCAACCGATATACCTCTGCTCAGCGAAGCCGATCTCTGGTTTCCCGCCCCCTATCTGAATCAAGGCATGCAGAGCCGCCGCTCCCATTTCCTCCGCCCCATCGGTCTGCTCAAACCCGGCGTCACCATGTCTCAAGCGCAAGCCGAACTCGGCGCGATTGCTGCTCGCCTCTCCACGCAATTTCCCGAAACGAACGCTGGATTCGGCGTGAAGCTCGAGCCTCTGCAGAACGTCCTCATCGGTAACGTGCGTCCTGCATTTATGGTGCTCATCGGGTCCGTGGCGCTGGTTCTGCTGATTGCCTGCGCCAATATCGCCAGCCTTCTCTTCGCGCGAAACACCGCTCGTCGGCGCGAGATCGCCATTCGCACCGCCCTCGGCGCAGGGCGCTCTCGTCTGCTCTGCCAACTCCTTACCGAAAGTCTGGTCCTCGCTCTCGCCGGAGGCGTCGCAGGAATTTTTCTCTCCAATGCCGGTGTCGAACTCTTGAAGCAGCTCGGCCCGCAAAGTCTTCCGCGCCTCGATGAAGTAAATGTCAGCGGAACCGTGCTGGCTTTCACTCTCGTGACCGCGATTTTCACCGGAATATTGTTCGGTCTCGGTCCTGCCCTGAAAGCCAGCCGTCGCGATCTCACGCAAAGCCTGAAAGAAGGCGGCTCTTCCGGCGATTCGCGTTCCAAGCATCGCGCCCACAATGCGCTGGTCGTCGCGGAAGTCGCGCTTTCCGTCGTGGTGCTCATCGCTTCCGGTCTGCTGCTCAATAGTTTCTGGCGCCTCATGCGCGTTCATCTGGGCTTCGATCCGGCCAACGTGCTCACCACCGAAATTTCCCTCTCCTCGCCGCGCTATGACGACCCCCAGCGCCGCGAATCGTTTTTCCACGATCTCCAGGACCGCCTGCAATCTTCGCCGGCCGTCAAAAGCGCCGGCTTCGTTTCCGAATTGCCTCTCAGCGGCGAAGCGGACGACACGTTCTTCACTATCGCCGAACATCCGCCCGCGAACCCCAACGACAACCATGACGCCGATGTCCGCATTATCGATGGCGACTATTTTGGCGCGATGCGCATCTCGCTTCTGGCCGGCCGCGCGTTCGAGCGCCAGGATTCATCGGAATCCCGGAAAGTCGTGATGGTCAACGAACCGTTCGTGAAGAAATTCTTCCCGAATGAGAATCCCATCGGAAAGCACTTGAAGATGTTTGAAGGCAAACCAGAATTCGTTACCCGCGAAATCGTCGGCATCGTCGGCGGTAACAAGCATTTCGCCTTGCAGGAATCCCTGCGCCCCGAAATGTTCACGCCCGGAGCCTTCATGAGAATGAACATTGTCGTACGCAGCGTGGGCGATCCCGCCATCCTCACCAGCGTCGTGCGCCACGCAATTCATTCGATCGATCCCGATGAGGCCACTTCCACCTTCCGCACCATGGACGACGTGGTAACCAGCTCCGCCGCAGGCGACCGCTTTAATACGCTCCTGCTCGGCGCCTTCGCCGCTATCGCGCTGCTGCTCACCGCCGCCGGAATTTTCGGCGTGCTCTCCTATCTCGTCACGCAACGCACCCGCGAAATCGGTCTGCGTATGGCGCTTGGCGCGCAGCCGGGCGACGTTCTCCGCGTGATCGTCGGCTATGGCCTGCGCCTCGTTCTGCTCGGTCTGTGTATCGGCGTAGCTGTAGCGCTCCTGGTAACGCGCTGGATGTCCAGCGTACTTTTCGATGTGAAGCCCACCGACCCGCTCACGTTCGCAATCGTGGCCGTGGTGCTCGGCACAGTCGCTTTCCTGGCGTCATACGTCCCAGCTCGCCGCGCCATGCGCGTAGATCCCATGGTCGCGCTGCGCTATGAATAGATGTCACGAACGAGCATCGCGTGCGCGCCGTCATCCTGAACCCGCGAAGCGGGTGAAGGATCTCTCTTCTCTTTTCTCAGCCAATATTCATAACCTTACGTCGCGGGTAGGGGCGCTGCTTGCTGCGCCCGAGCCTGCCACGATGTCAGCTTCAAGATGGTTTCGTAGGGCCGGTTCGCGAACTGCCAGCCGTAAGGTGTATATGAGATATCCCGCCGAGCGAGGAGGCGACCAATGAACTCAATTCTGCAGGACCTGAAATACTCCATCCGCACGCTCGCAAAATCTCCCGGCTTCGCGGCCGTCGCCATCCTCACTCTTGCGCTCGGCATCGGCGCCAACACCGCCATCTTCAGCGTCGTCAACGCCGTCCTCCTGCGCCCGCTGCCTTTCAAAAATTCCGCGCAACTCGTCCTCATGCGCGAAACCTACAAACAGGTCGGCAACGTTTCAGTTTCTTACCCTGATTTTCTCGACTGGCGCCAGCAAAGCCATTCCTTCGCCGCCATGTCTGTGATCAACAACGTCGGCTTCAATCTTTCCGGCGTCACTCAACCCGAAAATATCGGCGGCTACGCGGTCTCGCCGAATTTTCTAGAGTTACTCGGCGTCCGCCCGGTTCTCGGCCGCGATCTGCTTCCTTCGGAAGAAAAGCCCGGAACCGCTCCCGTCCTTCTCCTCAGTTACCAGCTCTGGCAGTCGCATCTCGGCGGCGATCCCGGCGTGATCGGACGCTCCATCACGCTCGACGGCCGCAGCTTCTCCATCGTCGGCATTCTTCCTCCCACCTTCCGTTTTCTCGATCGCACCGACGTCCTCGTCCCCATCGGCGTCTTCGCCGCCGACTTCACCGACCGCGGCGAGCGGGGTGACATGGATGTAGTCGGCCGCCTTTCCTCCGGCGTCGTACTCTCGCAAGCCGCCGTCGAAATGGAAACAATCGCCGCTCGCATCGCCGCGCAATACCCGCAATCGAATCACGGCTTCGGCGCGCACCTCGAATCCTTTCGGGAAGCATTCACAGGAGACACGCGCCTCGCCGTCCTCGTCCTTTTCGGCGCCGTCGTGTTCGTCCTGCTTATCGCCTGCGTCAACGTCGCCAATCTCTTCCTCGTGCGTGGCGCCGCCCGCGCCAGGGAAATCGCGCTGCGCCTCGCTTTCGGCGCCAGCCGCGGCCGGGTCATCCGCCAGATGTTGACGGAAAGCCTCGTGCTCGCGTTCTGCGGCGGCATCCTCGGAATAATCCTTGGAGCGTGGGGAATTTCAGGCCTGGGATATTTGCTGCCCGCTGAATCGCTGCAAACCATGGGCGTTCGCATGGACTTCAGCGTTTTCCTCTTCGCTGCCGCCATGATCGTTCTCGTCGCCTTTGCCTTCGGGCTCATCCCCGCGCTCCATGCCACGCGCCCGGACTTGCAGGAAACTCTGAAAGAAGGCGGACGTAGCGCCACCTCCAGCTCCGCCCAACATCGTCTGCGGGGCGCGCTCGCCATCGCCGAGACAGCTCTTGCCCTCGTGCTCCTCGTCGGCGCTGGGCTCATGCTCAAAAGCCTCTACCACCTGATTCAAGTCAGCCCCGGATTCCAGCCCGCCCGCGTTCTCTATATGGAAATGGACCTGCACTCGGACCAGTATTCCAAAGACCCGGCCATTCTGAATTTCTGGCAACAAGTCCTCGACCGCGTCCGCGTCATCCCCGGCGTCGAATCCTCCGCCCTCGGCACGGCGGTTCCGCTCACGGGCAATCACCAGCGGTCAGACATCACCATCGAAGGCCTTCCCATTCCCGGACCCGGAGAATTCCCGCATCCCGACCGCCACACCATCAGCGCCGGCTACATCACCACCATGGGCATCCCGCTGCTGCGCGGCCGAAATTTCTCTGATGCTGACAACGAAACCGCTTCAGACGTCGCTCTCATCAACTCCACCATGGCCCGCCGTTTCTGGAACGACGGCGATCCCATCGGCAAACGTTTCCTCTGGGGCCATCCCGGCAAAGACGAAAAATGGATCACCATCGTCGGCGTTGTTGCAGACAACAAACTCTACGGCCTGGATAATCCCGCGCGCCTGGAAGTTTATTCGCCGTACCGCCAGCGCCCCAGCGCGGACATGAGCCTCCTCGTCCGCTCCGCCGTTGATCCCGCGAGCCTCACCTCCGCCGTTCGCGCGGCCGTCGCGACCATTGATAAAGATCAGCCCATCTTCAACGTCCACACCATGCAGCAACTCGTGGACGATTCCATTTCCACGCGCCGCCTCACCCTCGTCCTTCTCGGAATCTTCAGCTCCCTCGCGCTGATTCTCGCCGCCATCGGAATCTACGGCGTAATGGCCTACACAGTAGCGCTGCGCACTCAGGAAATCGGCATTCGCATCGCGCTAGGCGCCCAACGTCAAGACGTCCTGCGCCTAATCCTCGGCCAAGGCGCCCGCATCGCATTCCTCGGCGTCGCCATCGGCCTCGCAGCCGCCGCCGCGCTAGCACGCCTGCTCTCCAGCCTCCTCTTCTCCGTCAGCGCCACCGACCCGCTCACGTTCGCCGCAGTCGCCGTCCTCCTCGTAGCCGTCGCGCTCCTAGCCTGCTACATCCCCGCCCGCCGCGCCCTCCGCGTCGACCCCATCATCGCCCTCCGTTACGAATAAACTCGGCGCCCCCGCCCGCCGGAGCTTTGCAGTCGGTTTTGCCGTTGAAGTTGCTGAGACCGCCTTCTCGTCAGGCGGGCGATATGAATTCGTCGCCCGATTGGCACAAGCTCTCAAACATGATCGGGGAACGTAGAAAAGGACGTAAACTGAAGGGAACGGAATTGCAGTTCAACGAGGACTCATTGCCCAAGAAACGCGTTACGAACACGAAAAAATGGTTCGCCGAGCTAGACCGTTTGAATACCGGACCGTTCATGAGTCCGCCGATGAGAGTGCGGAATCAACCTCGCACGCCGCGTCGCAAAAAATGGTAGCGCCATGTACACACACGGCTGCTCGCAATTTCCTGCGCATCGTGCTACCGTAATTCGTGAATATTTTTGACAATTCGTTATTCTCTGCCAATTTCACCAGGCGCTTTCCCCGTCTCCGCAGCATTTCAAATGTCCTGGCAAGCGCCCCGCCCCGCGAAACCCCGATTTCTATTCGATACTTTTGGAGGCTTTTGCCGATCCCCAAAAAACTCAAATCGCGCATTATCAATAACTT
Source organism: uncultured Acidobacteriota bacterium (assembly GCA_963748395.1). Lineage (GTDB taxonomy): Bacteria > Acidobacteriota > Terriglobia > Acidiferrales > UBA7541 > Palsa-295. Next base: position 1,076,685 of record CAVVIP010000005.1, read on the forward strand.
GGAAATTGCTAATCGATACTTTTGGAAGTCTTGCGCCCAACGGCCCAACGAAGCGAAAAATCACCCGCAGTCCCCAAATTCGGAGCTTTCCACCCGCGTCGCCGCCGCGGCACCACCATTTTCCATTTCCTCTTTTCCATTTTCCTCCTCTGCTAATATGGCGCCATGACCGATAACCCCAACGTCGTGCGCGAACAGCTCGATGCCGATGTCCTCATCATCGGCGCCGGTCCCGGTGGCCTTGCCTGCGCCTTGCACCTCGCGAATTTGATCGAAAAGCACAGCGAAGCGAAGAAATCTCCGGCGCTCTCTGCGGAAAATATCTACGTCCTGGAAAAAGGCCGCGAAATCGGCGCGCACCAGCTTTCCGGCGCGATCATGGACCCGCGCGGCCTCCGCGAGCTCGTCCCGGACTTCGAAAAGACCGCTCCACTCGATACTCCAGTAACCGGCGACGCGGCCTACTACTTCACCGAATCCAGTAGCTACAAACTTCCCATCACTCCGCCGCCGCTGCAGAATCACGGCAACTACGTCGTGTCGCTCAACAAGCTCGTGAAGTGGCTCGGCGGCCTCGTCGAAAAAAAGGGTGTGAACCTCTTCACCCAATTTGCCGGCAGGGAACTGCTCTACGACAAAAACGGCATCGCCGGAGTCCTCACCGAAGATAAAGGCGTGGACAAGAACGGCAAACCAAAAGACAACTTCACTTCCGGATACGAATTGCGCGCGAAAGTCACCGTCCTCGCCGAAGGCCCGCGCGGCTCGCTCACCAAAGAGCTCGTCGACAAACTGAAGCTCGACGGCCTGAACCCGCAAGTCTACGGCCTCGGCATCAAGGAACTGTGGGATGTGCAACCGGGAAAAATTGCCACCGGTTACGTGGCCCACACGCTCGGCTGGCCGCTCAGCTCAGACCTCTATGGCGGCGGGTGGGTTTACGGCCTGCAGAATAATCGCGTCTCGCTGGGCATGGTCGTAGGGCTGGAATATCACGACCCTCTCTTCGATCCGCACGAAGCGTTTCAGAAATATAAAACGCATCCGTTCGTCAGAAATATTCTCGAAGGCGGCAAGCTCATCCGCTACGGAGCGAAAACGGTTCCGTACGGCGGCTGGTATTCGATGCCACGCACCTACGTGGACGGCGGCTTGATCATCGGCGATTCCGCCAGCTTGCTGAATTCGCAGCGCCTGAAGGGAATCCACACCGCCATCAAAAGCGGCATGCTCGCCGCGGAAACGATTTACGAAGCACTCTGCGCCGGAGACACTTCCGCGAAAACTCTCTCCGCCTATCCGCAAAAAATCGAACAGAGCTGGATCAAAAAAGAACTCTGGGAAGTCCGCAATTTTCACCAGGCATTCCACGGTGGCTTGTATTCAGGACTCGTGCAGGCAGGATTGCAATTCGTAACTGGCGGTCGCGGCTTCAGCGATCCGATGCGCAGTGAACCCGGGTACCAGGAATATTCAAAACTGCATCGCGACCGCGTGCTGGTGGACCAATCCACGCGCTTCAAGGGCGACGGCAAGCTCACCTTCGATCGCCTCACAGACGTCTATCACTCCGGCACGCGCCACGAAGAAGACCAGCCCTGCCATCTCGTCGTACTCGAACCGAATATTTGCGGCGATCGCTGCGTCCGCGAATACGGCAATCCCTGCCAGTATTTTTGTCCCGCGGCGGTCTACGAGATGGTCACGGAAAAAGGCGAGCCGAAACTAAAAATCAACGCGTCCAACTGCGTCCACTGCAAAACCTGCGACATCGCGGATCCCTACCAGATCATCAACTGGGTTCCGCCAGAAGGTGGCGGCGGCCCAAACTACGAGGGTATGTGAATCGCGCGAACGCGCGATTCACCCTGAGATCCGACAGCGTCGGATCGAAGGGTCGCATCCCCGCTGTGGCGCGCAATTTGCTCTCTTTTTTCCATTTGCAAAAAAATTTCTAACTACTCCCGCCAAACGCTCGCTTCAATCGCGCCCAAAATCCTTCCTTCTTGTTCCCCGATGAATTCGCATCGGTCGCGCCCTGCTTCACCGGCGATGGACTGCTCTTCTGCGCCACCGTTTGCAGTTGCGGCGCTTCCACGTGTCCAGTGAATTGGTAATCTGGCTCGACGTGCACCGTGCGCACCAATAGAACCGCCTCAACCGAGGGATCTTCCGGTGGCGCGGGTGCAGCCGAAGCCGAATACACCAGCGGTGGCAGAATGATCTTGTATTCCGGCACTGAAACAACCGGAGCTGGGGGAGTCGCTGGTTGTGGCGCTGGCAAAGTTGGATGCGTTTCGTTGGCACTCGCCAAAACCCTCAGCTGCACATTGGGTTCGGGCTCAGGTTCTTTCGCAGCGGCCACAATCGGCGGCGCGGGATTCGGTGCAGGGCTCGCCGCGGGCGCTGGTGTTGGTTCCGACGGATATTGTTCTACGTTCAACTGGTCGCGAGACGTCACGCCCATCACCGGAATCTTCGGTGGCGGTAATGCTTGCACATGCATCGGCGTGCAGTCGCAGCTTCCGGGCGTGCCCGCGACCGGAACCAGATTTCCAGCGGACAGGAAGAATTCGCCGCTCTGCGGAACGATCAGTCCCGCGCCGGTGAACTGCTGCTCCAGCCGAATGGCGCCGTTGCTTGCCAGCACGCACAACGAATCGTTCATGTCCAAGCCCGCGGTAATTTCGCGGCTCGCTCCGCCAATGTCCAGCGGCGTCGCAATCATTGTCGGCGTGAAGATTCGCAGCGGAGTGCTCGCCGGAAGCTGCAAATGAACTCGGCCGAAGTTCAGTGCCAGTGTGATGGAAGCGCCGGATTGCAACAGCGTGAATTTCGCCGGCCCGCAAATATCCACTTGCCCTCCCGCAACCAACATCAATCGCGCTTTCCCGTCATGCACCGTCAGCACGCTGCCGTTGAAGACGAAGCTTGGCGCTCCCGGCGTCGCAGCGGTTGGCGCACTGTCCGCTGTCGTCCCGTTGTCCACGCTCACGTCATTCCCTTCGACGCGCCCGATTGCGCCCGCCGGCGTTTCCTGACCACGCGACAACTGCGGGCTGATCAGAAAAGCGGCCAGCAATACCAAAATCGGCGTAAGAATACGCAGCCGCAACGAGGCGGTATTTCCCAGCGCGGATTGTGGTCGGGAGCACATCGGGACCAGCGCGAACTTCCGTTCTATACTATACCGCAGTGGATACCGACGCGACATCAACCGCTCCAGCGAGCACTGCAACGGACAAGTCGCCATTCGATCTGCGCGGCCCGCAGCTATCGCGTTGGCGCCGCATGCAGATTCCGGTGATTGCGTGGTTCGTCTATGGAGCGATTCGCCTGATCGGTCCCACGCTGCGTCTCGACGTCATCGGCGCGCGCAACGCCGTGCTCATTGAGCATAACGGCGAAGCCGGCATTGCAGCTTTTTGGCATCGCTGCATATTTTCCTCCGCTTGGATTTGGCGCAACCGCGGAATCGTCGTGATGAATACCGTGAATTTCGACGGCCAATGGACGCGGCGCGTCATCGAGCGCTTGGGATTCGCGACTGCGCAAGGCAGTTCCAGCCGCGGCGCGATCGAGGGACTCACGGTGATGGCCCAGCGCATCAAGGAAGGCAAGCATGTTGCGTTCACGATTGACGGCCCGCGCGGCCCGCGTTACGTCGCGAAACCCGGACCAGTAATTCTGGCGCGCCGCACTGGTAGCCCGATCGTCGTCTTTCACATTGGCTTGAAGCGCGCTTATACGTTCAAGAATTCTTGGGACTTGTTCCAGATTCCGTTTCCGTTTACGCGCGCGGTCATGTTCTTCGCGCCCACGGTTCGCATTCCCGCCGACGCGGGCAGCGAAGTATTGCATCAGAAGCAAGCTGAGATGCAGGCCGCGCTGGAGAAAGTGCGCGACGCCGCGGAATCCTGGTTTCAACTGAGTGCAGCGGAACAGAAGCAGGTGCGCGCCACATGGAATCGCCGCGATCAGCCGGCCGCGAGCTGAACAGATCGTCCGACGCTCTTATCCTTCGCCAAGCTTTACTGGAACATTCATCTGCTTGCCGTCGCGCACGATCGTCAACGTAACGGTGTTGCCCGGCTGCGATCGATTCAGCATCAGATTCAAATCCGTCTGGTTCGTGATCGCTTTGCCATCTACTGCAATCAGCACATCGCCGCCGATGCGCAGGTCCTGCAAACCGGCCTTCATGGATTTGTTGCCGCCGCGAATTCCTGCTGCTGCTGCCGCGCCGCCTGGCTCCACGCGCTCGATCAATATTCCCTGTTGCACGCTTAGCTTCAGCGCTTCCGCAAGGCCCGGCCACAACGCGCGGCCCTCTGCGCCCAGGGTGGCGCGGCGCACGCGGCCGTACTTGATTAGATCCTCGGCCACGCGGCGCGCCGTGTTGATGGGAATCGCGAATCCAATTCCCGCCGTGGTCCCAGTGGGCGCGTAGATTGCGCTATTGATTCCGATCACTTGCCCGTGCGAATCGAGCAGAGGTCCGCCGGAATTGCCGCGATTGATCGATGCATCTGTCTGAATGGCCTCGTCAATAAAAGTGTTCTCGCTGGTCTGCACGGTGCGCCCGAGCGCGCTGACGATTCCGGTGGTCAGCGTGCTAGAAAATCCGAACGGATTGCCGATGGCCAGCGCGCGTTGCCCCACCAGCAGATTGCGCGAATCGCCCAGCGTCAAAGGCGTGAGCTTGTGCCCCTGGGTATCTACCTGAATTAGCGCGATATCATTGCGTGTATCTTCGCCGATCAGTTTGGCTTTGTAGCGCGTCAGATCGCCCAGCGTCACCTCAATCGTCTGCGCGCCCTGCACCACGTGATAATTCGTCAGGATGTGGCCATCGGTATCAATCAGGAATCCGGAGCCCGCGCCTTCCACCGGTACAGGGTTATAGAAGAAGTCGTACTCCACCGTGCGCGTCACAATGTTCGCCACCGCCGGCGACGCCATCCGATAGATCCGCACGTTTTCCGCTTCGGTAGGATCGAGCGCGGTTGAGCCAGTCGAATCCGGCGCGCGCAACGCATTCACAGCCGCGGGATTTCGGTCGCCGTAGCGCGAGCCGGCCCAATACGCGCCGAGCCCGATGATCAGGCCGATGGCCAGCAAACGCACCGCGCGTCCTTCGCTTCCCGTTGTTCCCATGGGGCTCATGAAGAAATCTCGTCGTCGTTACCGCAACGGCATTCTCGCACGAAATGGCTCTGCCAGTTAATACGCCGAACGCTCAGGAAATGTTTCCTCCGGCGGGCGCTGGCCGCAGCATCCTTTGCACTGCCGCCGCTACCTGGCGTTCCGTCTCTTCGATCGAGCCGGAGCAGTCGATCGCTTCATCAGCCAAGCGGCGCTTTTCTTCCATGGGCATTTGCGCCGCGATGCGCAGTTTCGCTTGCTCGGGCGTCAGGCCGCGCTCCACCAGCCGTTGCAATTGCTGTTCAGGAGGACACCAGCAGACGATCACCCTATCGAGTTCCTTGTTGTACCCCGCTTCAATGATCAGCGCCGCTTCCAGGACGGCCAGTTCCGGACCGCCGATCTGATCCAGCGCCGCGAACCACTTGCGCACTACATCCAGAATGCGCGGATGCAGAATCTGATTCAAGCGCGCGCGCTTCTGCGCATCGGCAAAAACTATCGGCCCCAGTTTGCCGCGGTCCACGTTGCCGTATGCGTCCAGAATTTCCTTGCCGAATTCACAGACCACTTCGTTGTAGGCGTCCTGCCCCTGCTCGAGCAGCTCGTGGCCCAGCGTATCCGCATCCAGCACCGGACAATCGAGGTCCCGCAGCATACTTGCAACTGTGGATTTTCCGGAAGCGATGCCGCCAGTTAGCCCCACGCGCAACATCAGCGTGGCACGGCAGCTGCCGCCGGAGCACTCGCGGAAGCACGGGATCCGCGCCGCAGCCGCGCGGCCTTGATGGTGTTGCTCATGAGCATGGCGATGGTGAGCGGGCCAACTCCGCCGGGAACCGGTGTGATGGCTCCAGCAACGGTGGCGACGTCGGGATGCACATCACCGACGAGCGCATTCCCTTTTTCGCGGAAGGCGGCGAGGCGCTCGGGATAATGCGCGAAGAAGTTTTCCGCCTGCGCGGCGTCGCTGATGCGGTTGATGCCCACATCAATCACTGTGGCGCCCGGGCGCACAAAATCCGGCGTCACCATTCCCGCGCGGCCCAGCGCGGCGACGACGATGTCTGCGCGCCGAATCACTTCCGGCAAATTGCGCGTCTTGGAATGGCAGATCGTGACGGTGGCGTTCGCGTGCATCAGCAGCAGCGCCATCGGTTTGCCCACGATGTCGCTGCGGCCCAGCACCACGGCGTTCGCGCCTTCCAGCGGAATCGCGCTGCGGCGGAAAATTTCCATCACGCCAGTAGGCGTGCAGGCTACCAGCGTCGGTCGTCCTGCGACCAGGTGGCCGACGTTGATGGGATGGAACCCGTCCACGTCTCTCGCCGGATCCACCGCATCGAGGATTTTCTTCGCGTCAACTTGGGCCGGCAGCGGTAGCTGCACGAGGATGCCGTCCACATCATCGCGGCGATTCAAATCTTCCACGATCGCCAGCAACTCCGCAGTCGAAATTGTTGCGGGCGGCGTCACCTGGATGCTGGCGAGGCCCAGTTTTTCGCAGGCGGCGATTTTGCTCCTTACGTAAACTTTCGATGCGGGATTGTCGCCAACCAGCACCGCCGCAAGCCCCGGGCGAATTCCGGCGGCCGCCAGCGCGGAGATTTCGCCGGCTAGTTCGCCATAAATCTGATCGCGGATTGCGTTGCCATCCAGGATGCGTGCGGCCAAGTACAGCTCCTCGTTGCGGCGCAGAATAATTTGCGAACCGCCATGATAGCACAGCGAAATCCGGCGCGAATGAGGCCGGAAACACGGGCCCTACAGCGCGGCGCTGAACGATATAGAATGGTCGGAGGCAGAGTGCGCTGGAGGGATTTGCGGTATGGTATTCGGACAAGACACCGAAAGGAAGCGGCAGGAGCGCGCGATGAGGGAAGCGGGAAGATTGCCGCCGGGGCAATCGCTCACGCTGAAATGGCCTGTGCTGCATGAAGGCAGCGTGCCGCTATTTGATCCGAAGACGTGGGATTTTCGGGTGACGGGATTGGTGGAACGGCCGCTGCGATTGACGTGGGATGATTTCTCGCACCTGCCGATGAGCGCCGTGACTGCTGACATGCACTGCGTCACGCGCTGGAGCCGATTCGATGTGCGCTGGGAAGGCGTTGCGTTCAGCGAAGTGATCAAGCTGATTTCGCTGAAGCCCGCTGCAAAATATGTAATGGTTCTCGCAGAGCAAGGCTACACTTCGAACGTCCCGCTCGCCGATTTGCTGCGCCCCACGACCCTATTCGCGCTGAAGCACAATGGCGAACCGCTGCCCGCGGAGCATGGCTATCCCCTGCGTCTCGTCGTGCCGCATCTGTACGCGTGGAAAAGCGTGAAGTGGGTGCGCGGCCTGGAATTCATGGACCACGATGAGCCCGGATTCTGGGAACAGAATGGCTACAACATGTACGGCGATCCGTTCAAGGAGCAGCGCTACAGTGTCTAAGAGACCCACGACTCGCGCTTCAGGCGTCAGAAAATCCCAGCAGGCGAAGCAGTTTTTCAAACTTGCCAGTCAGCTTCAGGATTCCGAAAAGCCGGCGGAGCGTCGGCGCGTGAGGAAGAAACTCGCCCGTCTCACCTTCGGCGAGTGAATTCGCGCGCGACGGAATCATTGTTGCTTTGGATTTCCAGGTAGGGAGAACCGAACGGTTGACACGTCCGACATTGTGGCACCCTTGCTCCTGTTTCTTTCCTCGCAGTTTTGCGTTTCGTCGGTCTGTTGCAAGACCAGCGCATAATTTCGCTTCTGTGGTGACGGTCGGAAATCATAGTATCCCGACGTTTCTGTTCCTGGCCTCAGCTTCTCAATTTTGGGGTTGTAGGCAAATCCTGTCTTGATCGTCTGTGTGTACTGCCATTCCGCGCCTTTATATTCTTCAACGGAAGGCACAAGCCAAGCGCAGACGGGGGAATTGCCTACGTTTTTAAAGCGCAGATAAATACGACCTACGCGATCCGAGGAAATCGGGCCTCCATCGAATCTGTCGGCGGTCAGTGAGAATTGCTCGACTTTTGAAACTGTGATTTCGAGTTGGCCCAGCTTCTCGGGAGTCGCCGCTACTGTCTGCGAGGCCGCGCTGACGAGTCCATTGAGGATCAGCGCTATCGCGACCAGCTGCATCCGGCGAAAAACTAAAGGCTTCGTCATACAAGATCAGACCCCAACTCAATCCAAGATGTTTCCAGTGTGATGCGGAGTCGCAGCAAGTCGTTCGAGGTGGACAGTAGGGGCGGGTCTAAGACCTGCCCCTACAAAAGTACCGATGCTGCGGCGTCAGTAGATGTCGTACTGCTCCCAGTGCAGCGTGGGATCAGCCTGAATGATGATGCTCTTTTTGGTCCAGCGCTCGAGTTCTTCGATGAGCGAGGACTCGCGCGTCTTGAGCGCCTTCGAAATTTCCGGATGGACGCGCAGAGTAATGCTGCCGGAACCCATCTCCGGCGCCATCTTCCGCGCTTCCGTCTGAATTTCGTAGCAGAGCGTCGGGATGGACTTCACCATGCCGGAGCCAGTGCAGTATGGGCAAGGCTGGCACAAAGTGCGTTCCAGAGCCTGCTTGGTGCGTTTGCGCGTGATGGCCACCAAACCGAATTCATTGAAGCGCAGCACCTTCGATGGCGCGCGGTCGGCGCGCAGAGCGTCTTCCAGCACGGCCATCACTTTCTCGCGGTTGCGGCGCTCTTCCATGTCAATGAAGTCAATGATGATGATGCCGCCCAAATCGCGCAGGCGCATCTGCCGCACGATTTCCTTGCAAGCTTCGAGGTTCGTGCGGACGATGGTGTCTTCCAGGCGGTTGGAGCCTTTGCCGACGAATTTTCCGGTATTGACGTCAATCGCCACCAGCGCTTCGGTGTGATTGATGACGATGTAGCCGCCGGATTTCAGCCAAACTTTCGGACGCAGGCCCTTGTCAATTTCCTGCTGGATGCCGAACTCTTCGAAGACAGGAGTTTCCTTGGTGTAGAGCTTCACGCGGCCCACGAGCTGCGGCTGGAAGCGGCTCATGAAGTCCACGACCTTGGTGTACTCCTCTTCGGTGTCCACCCAGATCGCGCCGAAATCCGGCGTGATGTAATCGCGCAGGATGCGCTCGACTAGATTTAGGTCGCGGTGCAGCAGCGACGGGGCCTTGCGCTGTTCGGAACGCGCTTTGATTTCAGACCACGTGCGCGTGAGGAATTCCACGTCCGCGCGAACTTCGTCCGGGGCAGCGCTGGCCGCCGCGGTGCGCACGATGAAGCCGCCGCCGGAGGAGCCCTTCGCATCCGTCACCAGATGACGCAATCGCGCGCGTTCTTCGGCGGAAGCGATCTTGCGCGATACGCCGGTGTGATCGAGCGTGGGCATATAAACCAAAAAGCGGCCCGGCAGCGCGACGTGGCTGGTGATGCGCGCGCCTTTTTTGCCCAGCGGTTCCTTGGCAATCTGCACGATGATTTCCTGGCCCTGCTTGAGCATGTCCGCGATCAGTTGGGTGCGCCGCGGCTGCTGCGGACGGCCGTGACTGTGCCCGCCACTGTGCCCGTGTTGCGGTCGGCGTCCGCGGTCATCGCGCCGGCCACCGCGATCACGGCCGCCACGACGAGCGGGATTCTGCATGCGCGAACGGAAATCGCCGCGCACACGCGCCTGGGACGGCTGCTGCACGGCTGGTTGCGAACCTTCGGCGGAAATGGCGCCGCCATTTTCGGCATGCGCCGCAATGGAATCCGGCCCTTCGATTTCGCCCGGGATCGGTTCTGCGGGAGCGAGCATGCCCTCTTCTTCGGCCGCGGCTTCCTCTTGCTCGAGTTCACTTTCTTCGGAATCTTCCGCGTGCTCTTCGACCTCGTGCTCGCCGACCTCGTGGCCCTCGTGTTCTTCGGCGTCGTGGTCGTCGTGATGTTCGTGCACGCCGGCATCGGCGGCTGCGTCGGCTGCGGCGAAGACGCGATTTTGCGCATCGCGCGCGGCGTCGTCATCCTGCGCGTCGGCAATGTGTTCGGCGAGCGCCGCGGCTTCCTCTTCTGTCAAATCCACGTGGGGATGATCTTCGTGGTGAACTGCGTCGTGATGCTCGGCTTCGTGATCAGCGGTGTCGTGCTCCGCATGGACTTCAGGAGCATCATGCAATTCGAAATTCTGGCTCAGGCCGTCAACCTCGTTCCAGTTGCGCGCGCTCTGTGAGTCGCGAGCTTCCTGGACCGCTGGCTCTTCCACATGCGCGTTCGGTGTCGGCACTGAATCCACTTCTGGTCCCGGAGGCATCAGCGGAGAGAGCGGCGCGAAGCGAACCGCGTCTGGCACGGGCGCATTGTCCTGCGGCTCCGGAGGAAGATGCGTATGCGCCTTCCATTTGGAGAGCGATTCGCCGGGGAGCGGTTCCAGGCCGCTGGATGACGGCGCGCGGAATCCCTCATTACGCCGCGGGAAATTCTCGCGCGGCCGGAATGAATCGCGAGTAGAAGACTCGTGCGTGGCGGGACGGTTCTCCGCCGGTTCGTCCGTCGGTTGCTCGTGCGCTACGGGTTCGTGCGTTTCTTCGTGCCCATGGTCGTGCTCATGTTCATGCGCTGCGGAATCCTGCGCAGACGATTCATGTTCACCGAACGACGGTGTATAGCTCGGCGTCGCTTCAGCTTCATCCGTGTGCGCAGCCGATGCAGATGTATCCGACGGACTTCTCTCCTTGAACTTTGCGAGAGATTCTCCGGGAAGCAGCGTGGAGATGTGCCCTTCCGGCGCGCCGGGCTCGCTGGAATGATCTTCAGGCGGCCGTGACGAGGCGTACTTGGAGGAAGGAAGTTCGCGCCCAAAACGGCGATCGCCGCCGCGGCTACCACCACCGCCGCCACCGCTGCGTCCGCGTCCACCGCCGCTGCCACCGCGCCGGCCGAAGCGTCCACCGCGATCCCCACCAGGTCTGCCGCCGCGCGAACGATTCTCGAAGCGTCCGCGATCGTGGCCGCCACCGGATGGACGAGTGACCGCAGGCGAAAATGTGGGCGACGAGCCGCGCACCGCCGAAATGGATTCACCGGGAAGCGGCTCGAGTGCAGCACCCGCAGCAGGAGCGGCGGGCGATTCGACATCCAGCGGCTCGATGATGGGAGTCGTGCCAGTGTTGGCGGGGAACACCTGCCCGCCCTGCGCTTCCATTTTCTGGGCTTTATCCTCGACGGTGGTGACGACGTGATCCAGCTCTTCAATCTCTTCCATGAAGTCGCTGACGTACAGGAAGGCGTCGCTATCGAGGCCAATTTCCACGAAGGCAGACTGCATGCCTGGCAGCACGCGGGTAACTTTGCCTTTGTAGATGCTTCCGACTAACGCAAACTCTTTTTCCCGTTCGACGTAATACTCACAAAGCTGACCTTCTTCCAGAATGGCGACCCGCGTCTCGTGGGGGTTCGCCGATATAACCATTTCCTTCGACATGAATACTCCTAGTGGAGCACCGGAGCGCGGCGGCGCGCACACTGGCGCGCGCACGACCGGAGTGGGGCAAGGGCGTGCCTTGCGCTGGCCACTGCGGGCCGCTCAGGAAAGAGTGCTGATTTTGCGTAATTGCTTTCCTCACCCGATGCTTACCTGACTCAAAATTGGATTGCCGGCCGGCGGATTTTCCGCGGCACGGGTACAAACACTACTGATTTCTTTGCACAGCAAAGTGGCGAGGGCTCAATTGACGAAACGCCGCATGCGGACGTTCATCACCAGACCCAAAGCCAAAAAAACAAAAGCGGTGGAAGAACCGCCGTAGCTCATCAAGGGCAACGGTATGCCGGTCACCGGCATGTAGCCTATCACCATTGAGGCGTTAACCAGAACGTGGAAGCCCAAAATTGCCGTGACGCCCATGACGACGTACATCCCGGCACGATCTTTGGCCTTCTGCGCGTTATCCACCAGCCGCAGAATCAGACCCAGATACAGCAGCAATACGACGCAAACTCCGATGAAACCCTGTTCCTCGGCCAGCGCGGCCAGTATGAAATCCGAATAGCGGACGGGCACAAAGCCCAATTGGTTCTGGCTGCCTTTGCCGAATCCTTTACCCCAAAAACCACCCGAACCCACCGCAATTTCCGACTGCAGAATCTGATAGCCGGCGCCGCGCTGATCTTCTTCCGGATGAAGAAACGTTTCAATGCGCTGCTGCTGGTACGGCTTCAAATGATGCCGCATATTCCAGCCTACCGGGATCATCAGCGCCACCAGAATCATTCCGACGGCGAGATGCCTCCATTCAATGCCGGCGATGAAGGCTCCCACAAGCGCTACAGGGACCAGAACCATCGCCGTTCCCAGGTCCGGCTGTTTCAGAATCAAAGCCGCCGGAACGATGGTTAGAGCGCCGACCTTCAGCAGATCCGATAGCGTCAGACGGTCAGTGCGCACTTCGCTGAAGAAGCGGGCCAGCACTATGATTATAATCAACTTCATGAGCTCTGACACTTGCAAATTGAAAATACCGCCCAGGGATATCCAGCGCTTCGCACCCAAGTGCGTGGAGCCGATGACCATCACGACGAGCAGACCCGCGACGCCGCAGATGTAAAGGATGGGAGCCTGGTCCAGCAGGGTGTGGTAATCAATCCGCGAAATCACAAACATTCCGATGATGCCGATGCCCAGCCAGGTGAGTTGTTTCCACTGCATGCCGGCCATGGCGCTGGCGTGCGTGGACGAATAAATCTCCATCACACCTAGGCCGCAGATAGCCGCAACGATGCCCAGCAAAGTCCAATCGAAATCCTGTACCTGAGGCCGGTCTTTCACGGATGCTGGCCTCCGACAGTAGCGACCAGCGGGTGACTCGCGTTCGGGGGCGCCGGAGGTTCGTTGCCGGCCTGCTGCTGTGTGCGCGCCGCCTTCTTGTCGTAGTACAACTTTACGATGTCGCGCACCACCGGTCCCGCGGCCTCGCCGCCGTGCTCCATAGTGTCTTGCACGATCGCGGCGACCACAATTTCCGGATTGCGTCGCGGCGCGAATCCCACGAACCAGCCATCCATCTTCTTCGTGCCCAGGCGATTCGCGGCGTCATAGCTCATCAGCTGCGCGGTGCCGGACTTGCCGCAAAGGTCGATATTCGCCAGGCGCAGGTGATAGGCGGTTCCGCCGCCTTCATTCACCACGCCAAACAATCCTTGCGTGACCTTGTCAACGGCATCATCGGACAGCGGAAAATGTTCGATCTTGGCGCTGGCGTAACCCTTCAAGAAGTGCGGTTGCACCAGCGTGCCGCCGCTGGCCACTGCTGCGGCCATTCGCGCCAGTTGAATTGGCGTCACAGTGACGGCGCCCTGGCCAATGGCCACGGAGATCGTTTCGCCGGCGTACCATTTGTGATGGTAGACGCGTTCGACCCACGGTTCCGACGGCATCAGGCCCGGCTCTTCGCCGGGCAGATCAACTCCTGTGCGTTTGCCCAGGCCCAGCCCAGAGCCGTAATAAGCGATCTTGTCGATGCCGAGCTGCTTGCCGACGTTGTAGAAAAAAATGTCGCAGGAATCAACGATGGCTTTGTGCAATTCCACTTCGCCGTGCCCCTGCGGGCGCCAGCAGTGAAATTCGCGCCCGTAGAAATTGGCGTGTCCCGGGCAGTACACGCTGTAGGATTCCGGAATCTCTTTCGAATCCACCATCGCCGCGGCCATCACAATCTTAAAAACGGAACCCGGAGCGAGCTGCGCCTGGATGGCGCGATTGAGCAGGGGCGTGTGCTTATCGGTATTCAACTTCTGCCATTCGTCCTGCGGGATGCGCACGGCAAAATCGTTGGGGTTGAAGGTGGGCTTGCTGACCATAGCCAGAATTTCGCCGGTGCGCGCATCCATGGCGACGACGGCGCCTTCTTTATCGGCCATGTCCGCTTCGGCAACGGCCTGCAGATCATAATCGACCGTCAACTGAATTGGTTTGCCGGGGATGGATTCGATGTCCTCGAGAGTGCGCACCACCTTGCCGACGCTGTTCACCACGACGCGGCGCATGCCATCGGTGCCTTCGAGCTGGTCGTTGTATTGGCGCTCCAGGCCGGCCTTTCCGACGATGTCGCCGGGCCGGTAATGGCCGTCGCTATCTTCCAATTGTTGCGGGGAAACTTCGCCGACGTAACCGATGGCGTTGGCCAGCATATCTTCGTGCTGATAGCGGCGGCGCTGCACCATCATCAATTCCAGCAACGGCAGATCGGCGCGATGCGATTCCACGAAGGCGATGTCCGCCTGCGTCGCGGCGGGCTTGATCACCACCGGCTGAAATTTCGGTTCGTTCTTGGCGCTGTCCAGCTCTTCTTGTAAGTCCTCGTGGCTGATCCCCAGTCCTTCCTCAATTTGCGACAAGCTTTTCGCCAGGGACTTGGGGTCGTCGCGCAGCAGCAGGATGCTGAAAGATGGATAGCTATCCACCAGCACGCGGCCTTCGCGATCCAGCATGGGGCCGCGCTGGGCGATGATGGGAATGGAGCGCGTACGGTTGCGATCCGCAAGGTCCGCAAAGTGACCGGACTGAACAACTTGCAGCTTCCAGAATCCGATCATCAAGAGGACTACAAAAATCACAGACAGGTAGGAAACGAGCGCGAGCCGGCCTTGGGGGATCTTCTGGTCGTTAACGTTCCACGATGGCAAGGAAATTCCTGCTCCCGCGCGGGGTCCTGCTCGGCCCAGATGCGCTTACGAGCTTCGAACCGGTAAACAATTCGAAGTGCTAACTACGCTACCACCCGTGGCGCGCGGGCTGCAAGTTGCGCATGTCCATTCGGTCAACTGGCCATGCGGATGGGTTTCGCCTGGGCTTCCTCTCGCGAGGTCCGATCCGCGAGTACTCGGCACGGAAACAACATGAGATGCGAGCGAAATCGCTCAGGAAGGCCTGCGCAGGCGGTCCAGCAGCGCGAAGAGCGGTACGGCAAACGCGGCCGTAACCAGGGAATCGAGGAACAAGCGCAACGTGAAGAGCGGAGCCGAATGATTCAGCAGCACGCGCTGCGTAATCGCCAGGATTACCTGGTGAAGATGGAAGAAAACGAAAACCAGGGCGAAGCGGCTCAGGGGATGTTCGGTGTCAATGCGCCCGCCAATCGAGGACGCCAGATAGCCGATGATGGTTTTGGCAATCCCATACATGCCGATAGGATTGTCGTGGCTCAGCGCGTCCTGCACAATCCCGATGGTGCCGCCCAGAAATAATCCCGTCACCGGATTTCTGCGGCTCACGCCGAAATAAATTGTGACCAGCAGAGGAAGGTCAATCAGTTCCGACCAGCGGCCGTATTTGTGCAGGAACGCCTGGAAGACCAGTGCCAGAAGGCACACGGCGAGAACCGCGCCGCCGTAAAACTTGTGCACTTCGACGTTGGGATCCGAACGCTCGCCGACATTTAGCATGTAGGCCATCTCACTGCGGACCAGCGGGAGGATTCGCGGCCGGCGGCGTCGCGGGCGTCGCGCCGGGCGCAGCCGCCGCAGCGGGAGCTTCCGGCTTCTTGAACACAACTTCCTGCTGCGTAAGAAGCACCAGCACCTCTTCGAGCCGGTCCAGCCGCGCGCTAGGCTGCACGCGAATTACTTGGAATGGGTTTCCGGGCTTGCAGCTTTCCACGGTCCCGATCGGAAAATCCTTCGGGAAAATGCGATCCTCTCCGGAAGTGGCGATGGGGTCACCGGGCTGCACCTTCTCGTCGTTCACCACATAATCCATGCGCGGTTCGGGATCACCGCTGCCTCTCACCACGCCGTGCGTGCGAGTGGCGCTGAACAGCGCGCCTACACCGCTGTCTTTATCGTTGATGAGCAGAACTTGCGCGGTGTTAGGCAGCACTTCCACGATTTTGCCGACGATGCCGTCGGGCGTCACCACGCCCATATTCATGCGCAAACGATCGTGCTCCCCGCGATTGATGAACAAAGTGTGCGAAGTGGGGTCCGCGCTGGAACCAATCACCTGCGCCGCGAGCATCGTCGCTTCGGGATGCGCATTTCGAAAATTCATCAGTGCGGTTAGGCGCTGGGCTTCGGCAGCTTGACTCTCCAGCTCGCGATTGCGCAAGCGCAGCTGATCCAGCTCGACGCGCATGCGATCATTCTCGGCGCGCGCGTTCCGCAAACCCACGTAGCCGCCCCATGCACCGCCCACTTTGGAGAAGGTCCAAGTGCCGGCGCGCTCCAGCGGCGTCACCAGGGCCACGGCCCAATAGCGGATCAAGCGCACGTCGTGCTCGCCCTTGATCTGAAACGCGAGCAGCAGCACCTGCGCCACCACCACGATGGCCAGCAATGCGAACGGGCGATGTCGGGAATAGGTGTCAATCATTTTTGGTGCGCTCTACACGGCGCGCAGTTCTGTTATCCCGTAAGCCGGGAACGCGCGAGCCTGCCACCAGCGTCAATCAATCGAAACGAGGCGCAGCAGGCGGAAATCGCTGAGCATCTTTCCGGTTCCCAGCACCACGGATGCCAGCGGATCGTCGGCGATGGAAACGGGCAAGCCGGTTTCCTCGCGAATGCGCTTATCGAGATTTTTGATGAGAGCGCCGCCGCCGGTGAGCACGATGCCGCGGTCGCTGATGTCCGCGGAAAGTTCCGGGGGCGTGCGTTCCAGCGCCACGCGGATGGCGTTCAAAATCGTGGAAATGCACTCGGAAAGCGCTTCGCGAATTTCGCTATCGTCAATGGTGACGGTGCGCGGCACGCCTTCGATCAGGTTGCGCCCTTTCACTTCCAGCGTCAGCGGTTTTTCCAGCGGATAGGCCGAGCCGATCTCTATCTTAATTTGTTCGGCGGTGCGTTCGCCGACCAGCAGATTGTATTTCCGCTTCAAATAATGCATCACGGCTTCGTCCATTTCATTTCCAGCGACGCGCACGGAGCGCGAATAGACGATGCCGCTCATGGAAATCACCGCAATGTCCGTGGTGCCGCCGCCGATGTCCACCACCATGTTGCCGGAAGGCTCTTCGATCGGCAGACCCGCGCCGATGGCCGCGGCCATGGCTTGCTCCACCAGATAAACTTCGCTGGCACGCGCGCGATAAGCGGAATCCTGCACCGCGCGTTTTTCCACCGGAGTGATTTCGCTGGGCACGCCGATCACAATGCGCGGATGCACCAGCACGCGGCGGTTATGCGCTTTCTGAATGAAATACGTGAGCATTTTTTCGGTGACCTTGAAGTCGGCGATCACGCCGTCCTTCATCGGTTTGATGGCCACCACGTTGCCCGGCGTGCGGCCCAGCATTTCCTTGGCTTCGCGGCCCACCGCCACCACTTCGCCGCTGTTCTTGTTGATCGCCACGATGGAAGGCTCGTTCACCACGATGCCTTTACCGCGCGCGAACACCAGCGTATTGGCGGTGCCCAAGTCAATCGCCAGGTCGGACGAGAACAGGCTGAAGACCGACCGCATGTTGTAGGTGCTTTTCGTCACGTCTTGCTTCCCCCAGAATCCACTTGCACGCCGTTGCGGCGACGAGTTAGTTTGCCGGTCTTCGCTTGCTGCCGCCAGGCCTAGCTTGCTTTCCGTTGCGGTTAAGGGATTACCACTTCGACGCGCTTCGTCGAGGTTCCACCGCGGCGGTTCTGCCCTGTAAGAATGATTTCATGGCTGCCCTTGGCCATGGCCGGCAGAAAATGGCGGAAATGTCCGTCCGGCTGAATGCTGGCCACCTGTTCGCCATTGATAATCAAAGCTGCGCCCGGTTCGGTTCTTCCGATTACTTCCACCACGTTGCCATTCAGCTCCGTGGAATCTACTTCCAGCAGCATCTCCTGCTCTTTGCCGTGAACCACCAGGATGAACTTGAAAGGATCGCTGGCGTCGCTGGTCTTGTTGTCGGCGTCAATCGCGCGCACGCGCCAAAAATAATCACCGGGCTCGAGTCCGGTGATGTCCACGCCTTCACCCGAAAGTTTTTTGTCCATCACCACGTGGTTGAACGCTGCCGTGGTGCTCACTTGAAATTGATACGTCTTCGCCGTGGCCACCGCGTTCCAGGAAAAATGAACCGGATCGTGCTTGGGATCATTCACGGTGATGGGTTGCAAATTCAGCGGCTGCACCAATTCGGGCGGAGCCAGCACTTGCGACTTCGTCATCTGGCCGCCGGTGGGGAACGTCACTTTCTCGAACTGGCCGATGTCCAAGTGCTCGTTGCCGCGGCTCAATTCCGCGCTACCGGACGCCACCGTAATTTCCTGCTGCTTGGTATCTGGATCGCTGCGCACCGCGGCGCGCGTATTGGCCTGCAAAGACGCCACGGCATTCTCGAATGAAACTTCCGCTTTCGATCCTGGCACTTGCCACGTGCCGGTCGCCAGGTCCACTTGACCCGAAGAAATGTGCACGCCCACCGAAGAGGCGTGATCGTGCTCGACCAAATTTTCTTCCACGGTCACCAGCGTATCGCCCTTCACCGTGTAAGTGGTGCCGTCGGCGAAGGCGATGCGCGCCACTCCCTCTGGCCCGGTTTGCACCAAGTCCCCTTTGTCCAGCGTCAATTGATAGTCGGCGCTCGCCCAGGTGACTGAGTTTACCTTCTTTACTTGCACCTTGCCGTCCAGGTTCACGAAGCGTGCTTGCCGCGCGCTGATGGTGGCCACGCCCGCTTCATGCGGAGCAATCGTGTCCGAGATGTGCCGCGCCAGGCTGGCGCTCGCTTCGGGGAAGACCAGGTAAGTGGCAGAAAGGACGATCGCCGTGATCACGATCACGTAAAGCGCCACGGTCTTGTAAGTGACCGTGTGCCAATACACCTCCACGCGCGATATTTTCGGCTTAGCGGTCGTGGTTAGTTTGCTGTCACTCATGTTATTTTTGGGGCTAATCTAGAAATCTAGCATAGGGGTATAGGCCGTTCAACTCGACGCGGAAACAGTTGCGAAACTGCTACCCCCCATGATTCCAATCGGTTAACGGGGCTGGGGGTGCCGCCGACGGGAGCAGTCCTGGTACCGGCTCCGCGCCATTTTGGAGGTTGACCCCGGGCTCACAATTTAGGGAGACTAAGACGTTCGGGGCGGTACCTTCCTCGTCCTTGCAGCCTGCCGCGAACAGGATTTATGGCGCTCACCGAGAACGAGAACATCATTACTGCGCGAGGAAAATAATCATGAACGAAACGATAGGCGAACTGCTGCCCCCGGCACGCATCATGCTGACGCCCGGCCCGTCCAACATGGATGCGCGGGTGTATCGCGCGCTGAGCACTCCCCTGGTGGGCCACATGGACCCGTGGTTCATCGAAATGATGGGCGACGTGCAGGCGCTGCTGCGCCGCGCTTTCAAAACTCAGAATCGCATCACCTTTCCGATTTCCGCATCCGGCTCGGGCGGCATCGAAGCCGCGGTGTTGAACCCGCTGGAAGAGGGCGACGAGTGCATCGTCTGCAGCAACGGATGGTTTTCCGAGCGCATGGCGGTGATCGCGGAGCGCAGTCCCAAGGTGAAAGTGATTCGCGTGGAAACGCCGTACGGCAGCACCGTGGATCCGGAAGATGTGCGCCGCGCGGGCAAGGGGAAGAAGATCAAGTTTGTCGGACTGGCGCATGGCGAGACTTCCAGCGGTGTGGTGCAGCGCCTCGCGGACTTCCGCAAAGTGGCGGACGAACTCGGCGCTCTGCTGGTTGTGGATGCGGTAGCGACTCTTGCGGGCGTGCCCCTGGACATAGACCGCGAAAGAATTGACATCTGCTTCAGCGGTTCGCAGAAGGCGCTGAGCGCGCCGCCGGGAATGTCCCCGATCACCGTGAACGCGCGTGTGGAAGAACTGATGCGC
Source organism: uncultured Acidobacteriota bacterium (assembly GCA_963748395.1). GTDB lineage: Bacteria > Acidobacteriota > Terriglobia > Acidiferrales > UBA7541 > Palsa-295. The sequence continues at coordinate 1,096,592 of CAVVIP010000005.1, forward strand.
GCGCGCAAGACTCCCGTGGCCAGCTGGTATTTCGATTTCACGCCGATCATGACGATGTGGGGCGGCGAACGCACCTACCATCACACGCCGCCGATTTCCCTGATTTACGGGATGCGCGAGGCGTTGCGGCTGGTGCTGGACGAGGGCCTGGAAGCGCGCTGGGAACGCCATCGCAACAATCAACAGGCGCTGGTGGCAGGACTGGAGGCTATGGGCCTGGAATTGTTCGTCGTTGATCCGGCCGATCGCCTGATCACCGTGACCAGCGTGAAAATTCCAGCGCCGATTGATGATCGCAAAGTGCGTCTGCAATTACTGGAGGAATTCAATATCGAAATCGCCGGCGGGTTTGGACCGGCGAAGGGAAAAATCTGGCGCGTGGGATTGATGGGATACTCCAGCCAGATTAACAACGTGCTGTTGTTTCTGGCCGCGCTGGAAAAAGTTCTGCTCGATCAGGGGCTGCGCGTGCCGGCGGGCGCAGGCGTGGCTGCCGCGATTCGCAGCTATCAACAAACCGGACAGGGCGCCGTAGCGGGCGCAAGGAAGTAAGCACCGCGCGGAAATTCGCAGCGGATGGGAAGGGCACTGGGGAGTTTATGGCCAAGTCTGAAGCAGCGTGGATTCCGAATCTTGGCGCGATGAGCGATTTCATCGGCGCTTTCGATGTGCCGTCGAAGGTGACGGACTATGTGTACCGCTGCCGCTTCTCGCATTGCTGGAACGGTATCGCCACGCGCCATGCCGATACCATGGACTGCAAATTTTTTGTGGACGGTAAGGGCGTGGTGCTGGGTCTCGCGCATCCGGGATTTGTGGAATTTCAAGGACGCACCGGACGGGATCTGAGCGATCGCGAAGCCAGTTACGTAGGGGCCGAATACTTGCGCGAACGGCTCGAGCAGGAAGACGAGCACTCGCTCTACGACGTTTCCACCGCCGATGTGGTTCGCATCATACAGAAGCTCGGGATACGCTGACCCGCCAAGAAGCCGCCGCGACGGCTACGGCTTCGCAGGCGTGAAATTTTTCTGCGCCAGCGAACGGACGTAGTTCACCAGATTCCAGATTTCCTCGGGCTTGTTGCGATCGCCTTCGCCAGTCATCTCGCCCTTTCCGTTCTTGATGATGTAGAACAGATCTCCGTCGGTCATGTCCTTCAGCGACGCCGGATCGCGGTAATCAAGCAGCTTTAGCTTCATGTCCGATGAGAGGTCGCCTTTGCCGTCGCCATCTTTCCCGTGGCACATGGCACAATCAAATCCGTACGATTTTTTTCCCGCCGCCAATGATGCCGGAGTGGGTTTCACGGGATTGGGGAGTTTGGATGCGTCAGGCGGAATCTTGTAATCAGCGGCCGCCGGTGGTTTTTGCTCTTGCCGGGCGGAAACAGCGCAGCACAACAGGACCAGGGCCGCGACAACGCGAACGACTATCCGCATAGGGCCTCCAGAATGCACGCACATGAACAGGGTGAAGCGGCATTCTACTCCCGCAAAGGGAGCGCGGGGGCAAGATTCTTCGTGCGCTGCTTCGCACTTGCCCGCCGCGGCGCAATCTCAAGCGTCGGAGAGAGATTCGCCGAAGCCCGGCTCATCACCTTTCAGTTCGCCGGCTTCGAGTATCTCGCCGCAGTCCAGACACTCCACGTACTGCGCGTCTTCATCTTTGGCGATGAGTTGCGTTCGTTTGTGCTGGCAGGCGGGATCGGGTGTTAACATGATCGTTCCACAAAACTCCGCGCATTATATCACTTGCGAGTTACGCAAACGGGCGCGCGCGGCAGTTGACAAACGCGCCGATTGAAACTATCAGTCTCCTGGCGGGTCGCCGCAGAGAGCGAAACTTTGAGCGCAGAACAAAGCACGCAGAAACGCCTGGGCACGGTGCTTTTTTACGGCATCGTGGCGATACTGGCGTACTTCGTGTACCTGGTCTTTCAGCCGTTTCTGCCTGCGCTGGCTTGGGCCATCATTATCGTGGTTGTTTCCTATCCCGCCTATCTGCGCCTGACGCAGCGTTTTCAGCCAACTCTTGCGGCGTTTATCTGCACCGTGGGAGTGACGGTGATCCTGATCGTGCCCGCGCTGATAGTAATGGCCGCGTTCGTGCGGCAGGGCGTGCAGGCCGTGCAGCACATTCAGACCGAAATCGCGAACGGGCATTTCGATTGGGTGAATCGCGTGTGGCTGGATCTGCAGGCGCGCTTTCCCGATAACGACGCCACCAGCCTGGGAACCGCACTGAGTCGCTACGCTGATAACGCAGCGGGATACGTTGCCGCGCGCTTGGGAACGCTTCTGAAGAACAGCGCGCTGTTTCTGTTTCATCTCAGCGTCACGATTCTCGCGATGTTTTATCTATACCGTGACGGCCAATCGTTCATGGCCAGAATCCGCGAAGTCTTGCCGTTCGAATCGCTGCATAGCGAACGGATGATCAAGGAAGCGCGTGATCTGATTTTCGCCAGCGTGGTCTCGAGCCTGGTGGCGGCCGCGGCGCATGGAATTCTGGGCGGCGTGGCTTTCGGCCTGGCGGGAATCACGGCTCCAGTATTTTGGGGCGTGATGATGGGATTTTTCTCGCTGGTGCCGGTGGTGGGCTCCGCGTTGATCTGGGCGCCTGCGGCCATCAGTCTGATTGCAGAAGGGCACATCCTCGCGGGAATTCTGCTGGCGCTCTTTTGCAGCGTGGTCGTGGGATTGGTTGACAACGTCGTGCGGCCGTGGGTGATCAGCGGGCGCGCGGAAATGGGCGGCCTGGTGGTGTTCATCAGCGTGCTGGGCGGCATCAGCGTCTTTGGATTGCTGGGCGTGGTGGTGGGGCCGATCGTGGTGGCCACCGGCGCCAGCCTGCTGGACCTTTATACGGCCAATTCGCCCGGTGGAAACATCGGAGCGCAAGCGCATGGGAAGAAAAAGCATGCCGTGCTAGAGTAACGCCCTTCGGACTGGCGCATGAGCAAGAACTCCAAACCAAAAGTCGCGGCGCCAAATAATTCGGCGCCAAAACACGCCACACCAGTACACGCGACCCTGCCGCCGGAAAAACTTTGCTGGCGCTGCGATCCCGCCACCATTCCGTTTGAAACTACCGCCGAAGTGCCGCCATCTTCGGGTGATCCGGGGCAGGAACGCGCGCTGCGCGCTCTACGCATGGGCGTGGAATTGACCGCGCCCGGCTATAACCTTTTTGTCTGCGGACTTTCCGGCACCAGCCGCGGTGGCATGATTGTCCGTATGATCGAAGGATTGCACCCGCAGAGCGAGCCTGCTCCGGATCGCGCCTACGTGAATAATTTTAAGAATGCGGACCGGCCGCGGCTGCTCACTCTACCGCGCGGGCAGGCCAACGCGTTCAAGAAAGAAGTCGAATCCGGAATAGACTTTCTGCGCCGGCGCATTCCGCAAGTGTTCGAAGGAGAACCGTTCCAGCGACAGAAGACGCGCATCGTGGAGCGCTTCACCGTGCGCGAAAAAGAATTGATGGACGATTTCACGCGGCGCATCGCGCGCGAGCAATTCGCACTGGGCCGCATGCAAGTCGGCGCAGTGGCCCTGCCGGAAATTTTTCCTGTGCTCGACGGGCAAATGGTGCCCATCGAGGAAATCCCCAAGATGGTGCAGGAGGGGAAATTGGAGAGCGTCGCCGCTGAAGAACTCGAACGCAAGTACGACCAGTTTCGCCAGGAATTCACGGTGGTGTACCGCAAGACTCTCTCGCTTTCGCGCGAGCTCGCGAGCGAGATGAGTTATCTGGAGCAGGAAGCCGCGTCAGTGCTCGTGGACGGCGTGATCGAGGAGCTGAAAGAAAAATATCCCAGCACCCAAATCGCGGAATACCTCGAAGAAGTCCGCCACCATATTCTCGACAACCTGGAACCGTTCAAGGAACGCGAAGGCGAAGAAGATCAGCCGCCTTCGGAAGGTGGCGGCGGTCCGCGCGTCGAGCGGCAGGAGCGCGATCCCTTCCGCGTGTACGGCGTCAACGTGATTCTAGCGCACGGTGAACGCGAACAGTGCCCGGTGATCTTCGAAACCATCCCCACCTACGCGAACATGTTCGGCACCATTCACCGCAGCTACGACACGCGCGGAGGATGGAACTCCGATTTTATGGATCTGCGCGGCGGTTCGATGCTGCGCGCGGATGGCGGCTTCCTGGTGATGTACGCGCTGGACACGCTAACGGAAACGGGCGTGTGGCGCACGCTGAAGCGCACACTGAATCACGGCAAGCTGGAAATTCAGCCCGTGGACGTGTTTTTCCCGTTCAGCCCTGCGGCTCTAAAGCCGGAACCGATTGACGTGCACGTGAAGATCATCCTGATCGGCGACCGCGACATGTACGAGCTGCTCTACGATTTCGAGGAAGACTTCAAAAAGATTTTCAAAGTGCGCGTGGAATTCGATGAAGAAATGAAATGGAGCGACGAAGTCATCCGGCAATATGCCGGGCGGCTCCGCAAGATTTCGGACGACGAGCGGCTCTATCCTTTTGACCGCACCGCGTTCGCAGCGATTCTGGAGCACGGCGTGCGGCTGGCGGGACGTCGCGGAAAAATCACCACGCGCTTCTTCGATCTCGCCGATCTCGCGCGGGAATCCTCGTACGTCGCGCGCAACGAGAGCAAGTCGGTGGTTACCGCCGCGCACGTGCGCCAGGCGCTCGATTCCAAGATCGAGCGGCACAACCTTACAGAATCGAAAATTCGCGAAATGATCGAGCAGAATCTGCTCTTTATTGACACCACCGGCTCGCGCGTCGGACAGGTCAACGGCTTGAGCGTGCTGGAAATCGGCGGCTATGCCTTCGGAAAACCGGTGCGCATCACCGCTTCGGCTTCACCGGGAAAGGTCGGCATCATCAATATCGAGCGCGAATCGAATTTGAGCGGGCGCTTCCACGACAAAGGTGTGCACATCATTTCCGGATACATGCGCCGCACGTTCGCTCAGGATAAGCCGCTGGCGCTTTCCGCCAGCCTTTGCTTCGAGCAATCCTACTCCGGCGTGGATGGCGATAGCGCCAGCTCCACCGAAATTTACGCGCTGCTCTCCGCGCTTTCCGGCATCCCAATACGCCAGGAGCTCGCCGTCACCGGCTCGGTGAATCAGCAGGGTGATATTCAGCCCATCGGCGGCGTGAACCAGAAAATCGAAGGCTTCTACGACATCTGCAAAATGAAAGGACTCACGGGAAATCAGGGCGTGCTGATTCCCTCCGAAAATGTGGACGACCTGATGCTGCGCGAAGAAGTGATCGAAGCGGTCGCCAAAGGCCAGTTCCATCTTTATCCCGTAGCCACTGTCGAGCAGGGAATCGAAATTCTCACGGGACGCCATGCCGGTAAGCGCCTCGCCACCGGGAAACACGAGCCGGATACCGTGTTCAGCAAAGTGGACGCGCGTCTTCACGAAATGGCGCTGGCCCTGCGAAAGTTCGACTAGCCCGTCTCGGCGAAATCGTTCTAGAAGTGGTTCGCGACGTTCTGTGCCAGCAGCGGGTCTTCTTTCATCCCCGCCTTCGCCTTCTGCACGTGTTCTTGATAATCCTGCTTCGAATTCTCCGTGGTGATCAGCGCGGCCGCAAATTCCATTTCCGCATCGCCTCCTCGAATGCCGATCGCTTTTTTCACCCATGCGTAACCGTCCAGCCGCACCGCTGGGTTCGTCCAATCGCCACGATGCCTTTCACCGCGCGACATTTGAAAAGCCATCTCCAACTGCCGGTAAGTTTCGATGAGGTAGCCATAGTCGAAGGCGGCGAGCGCATCGCCTTCGTTGTTCGCTGCGCGCGATGCTAGCGCAGACAACAGCGATTTCCCGATCGCGGGACTGTTCTGGCTGTACAGCGCGGCGCGGCGAATTGTCTCCATGCGCACCAACACCGGAGTCTCAGGCCCCAAAAGTGCGGAAGTATCCGCAACCAGATGGCTAACGTCGTAGCTTTCACCGCCGGAAAGATTCCACGTCGTGCTTGTCCACGGCAGCGATTGCGCCGAGCCGATGTTGATGGGGTGGCAAACCAGCGGTGGTCCCGCGAACGCGGGCGCAGCAAGCATCGCGCACGCCGCAAGCATCGTCAGCAAGATTCTTGCCGAAATAGAAATGTGTCGTTTCATTTGCGTCTCCTTGCAGGGCGGACATCCTTTCCTGCATTTAGAAAGACGCGCACAGGGGGTGCGCTGTTAACAACGAGGAGCGGAAGCGAGGGACGGCGGCACAGTAGTTACTCTTCGATGCGCGGAGGGCCGTGCATCCCCTTTTTCGGATGCCCCAGACCGAGCTTGTCCCACCATGGGCTTAGATCGTCGCCGTCCACGGCATTTTGCCGCGTCACGCCATCCGGCGGAGGCAGCAGCGTGGCAAGGCGATCGTAGAGACGGCCGCGGTCCTCCGGATCCACCCGCCGGAAAAGATTCAGCAGTGTATACGCATCGTGAGGCCGCGCGTCCGCGAGCACAATTGTCAGCGCCTCCGAACGAGCCTGCGAATTCTCCGCGCCAAAATTTACGATTTCCAGGGCTTGGCGAAATTGCTCGCTGGCGTCTTCGAAGTAGGGAGCCCCGGGACCGATTCCCGGGCGCGACTCCGCAGCCGCACCGGCAGGGACCAGCGATTGCAGAAAGCCGTGTTGCAAATCCACCCAACCGACACTCACACGCAAAATACTCACGCCGCCATCCGTCACCTGCAACGTGTACGCGCAACCCATATCCATCGCGTAAGCCTCAGGCGTGCGCACCAGAAACACATACGGCGGAGCCGTCACCTTCGCGCGAATGGTTCCCCGCAGCAGACGAATTTGTTGCTGCGTCACGCTTGCCTGTAGCAGCTCCAGGCGCGCGTTCGGCTCGACCTCCACTTGGCCCAGATCATCCACCTGCAACCGGACACGAGATGCCGCGTCAGTTTCCAGCTGTTCCCCAATTTTCCAGATTTGTTTCCGCGCGACGATTTTGCCATTGATGCGTGGAGAGCCTTCCACACCGCTAATCGTCCACTCGACGCGACCCGTGAGCGAGCGCATCACCAGGATTCCGCCGAGAAGCATCGCCACGGCAGCCGCAGCGAGCCACAATCGCTGCCGCTTTGGGCGCTTATACGGAGGAGAAGTCGCCGCGAGAGGGAACTCGAATTTCGGCTGGTTGTGCTGAAAACGCCCGAGCTGCTTTTCCAGTCGCTCTACTTCCGGATCGGGCGTGCCAGAACCGTCCCAGAGATAATCGTCATTCATGAGAGGAGCTCTTTCCCAGTTTTTCGCGCAGCTGTTTCATGCCGCGATGTAAATTCACGCGCACCGAAGCCGGCGTCAGCCCGGTCCGCGCTGCAATTTCCGGCCCGGTCATTCCTTCCACGAGCCTCAAGCTCAACGTCTCGCGATAGGCCTCCGGCAAAGATTGGATCGCCGCCAGTGCCGCTCGGGCCTCGTGCTCGTCGGGATCGTTGCTGTCCGATGGTCCCCGAATTTCTTCAGTTGGGCGCGGCCGGCGATGAAAATCGTTCGCTCGATTTCGCGCGATCGCCAGCAGCCACGCCGCGAACGCAACCGGCTCGCGCAAGCTGTCCAGACGCCGCAACGCGATCAAGAAAACATCCTGCACCAGGTCGTCAACTTCCGCGTAAGGAACGTGCGCGAGCAGAACGCCGTGTACCATCCGCCCGAATCGCTCATAGAGTTCACCGAACGCCGCGCGGTCGCCGCCGCGTGCAGCGAGCACCAATTGCGCGTCTTGGGAAAAGTCCCCCATCGAGTGATTCGCTGGCATGGGAGCTTCTCGGATTAGCAGCACCCGGTCAAGCGTTGCCACCACGCAAAATTACCTCGGCTAGAAGACGCGCGAGAGCGTGAAACTGTTATCCATCCGTAAGGTAAAGAAATAAGGGCGCTTAGTGGAATAAATTGGATCTTGACAAGTGGAATCAATATGATATCATTTAGATATTGAATAGGAGGATTTCATGAGAGAAAAACCAGCCTTTTCGCTTCCCGGCGGCGCGATGTTATTGCTCCTTATCGTGGCGATCGCCGGCACGGCGTTTGTACTAATCAGCTCCGCCCAGATGCAGGCGACCGCCGGAATCGTCGTAGCGATGTTTGCGCTCGGCGTGGAAGTGGTCTGCCTGAAGGGCCTGCTGATCGTGAACCCCAACGAAGGGCAAGTGCTGCAGCTCTTCGGAACGTACGTAGGAACTCTACGCGATCAAGGATTCCGCTGGGTGAATCCGTTCACCACCAAGCGGCGCATTTCGCTGCGTGTGCGGAATTTCGAGACGTCCAAGTTGAAAGTGAACGATCTGGACGGCAATCCAATCGAAATTGCGGCGGTAGTCGTGTGGCAGGTGGTGGATACGGCGGAAGCTGTGTTCCAGGTAGACAGCTACGAAAACTTTGTGCAGGTGCAAAGCGAATCGGCGCTGCGCACCATGGCCACGTCCTACGCGTACGATTCGCACGTTGCGGGACAAATGAGCCTGCGCAGCCACATCGCGGAGACCGCGGCGGAACTGCAAAAAGAAATCCAGGACCGCCTGGCGAAAGCCGGCGTGCAGGTCGTCGAAGCGCGCATCAGCCACCTGGCGTACGCGGCGGAAATCGCCGGGGCGATGCTGCAGCGGCAGCAGGCGTCGGCGATCATTGCCGCGCGGCAGACCATCGTGGAGGGAGCGGTGAGCATCGTGCAGATGGCGCTGGACCAGCTATCGGAAAGAAAAGTGGTGGAGCTCGACCCCGAGCGTCGCGCGGCGATGGTGAGCAACCTACTCGTCGTCCTGTGCGGTGAGCGCAGCCCACAGCCGGTGGTGAACGCCGGCTCGCTGTACAGCTAGAGGCGAGATGGCGGAGCGCAAACCATTTCTACTGCGGCTGGATCCGGCGACGCACGTCGCGCTGGAGCGTTGGTCCGCGGATGAGTTGCGCAGCGTGAACTCGCAGATCGAGTATTTGTTGCGCCGCGCGTTGCAGGAGGCTGGCCGTTTACCACGGCCGACCCCTGACGCGCCGGCGCAATCCGCTCCGCAGCCCGCCGCCGAATCCTAGATCTAGCCCACGAACTCGTAATCGAATTTCAGGCTTGCAAAATTCCCACGCAGGAAAAATCAGATGCGGCGGCGCATTTGCATGGACACCGTGATGGTCTGGCCCTTGCGGTCAATCAGCACCTTATATTGATAGCCGACCTGGCGGAACAGATCGCGCACGGCAGAGAGCGTCAGGTCCGCCGCTGCCTCATCACCGATTCCCGCGATTACGTCGCCCGACTCGATTCCCGCCTTAGCCCCCGGCGTTCCAGGCTCCACCGCAACCACCTCGAAAGTCTTCAGATTCGGGCCTTTGGCGACGATGGAAAGTCCGCTCATATCCTCGTCGGTGTCGTGGTTGAACTGAACATTGGGCGCCAAAATTATTCGCTGGTGTGGAAAATCGAAAATCACGGTGAAGCGTCGCAGAAAATTGCCGCCGATGGCGCCGGCAAGATTCTTGTCCGCGCCGCCCTTGGTTTTTTCCTGCGTGAAATCGGCGACCACATCCTCCAACCCATAAGCTCCAATCTGAAAACTCTTCAGCCGGCCCAGCAGCAGCTTGGCACCGCCATCCACTTCCGGATAGGAAGCCGGTTCGGCTTTGAAATGTGCCGCGGAAATGTGCGCGGAGTCCGTGAATCCCCGATAGAAAACGATTCCGGCATCGAGCGCCGTATCCACCGCGAAATCCGCGGAAACTGATTTATGCCCCGAAGCTTCGAATTTGGCGCGAATCAGCGGCACCGGCCCGGCGAACGTCAGCGGGAAACTTTTTCCTTCTCCGGAGTAGGTGAAAACGCTGGGGTCGTAGAGTTGCACGCTCTGCCGGTGGTAATCAATTTCGACGACCACGCGATCGAAGAAATCCCTGCCCAGCGTGCCTTGATACGGCTGGCCAACTAACCCCGCAAAATCGTCCCGGGAAACCACCGGCAATGTAACGAATGGAAGCTGGACGCCGGGGAGCGCGACCACCGCGTATTGCAACGAATTGCTTGCAGCGTTCCCAGCCGCCTTGCGACCCACCGCGCATTTTTCCGCGCTCGAATCCAATTCAAAAAGTGTCGGCTGGCCGCCATTGAGCCGCACGGGCAGGAAAATCAGATTGCCCACGAACACCGCCGGAACTTCCGCCGCATTGCCTCCGAAATTGAAGCGGGGGGAAGTGACGTCCTGCGGTGGCGGCGCTGGCGCTTGCGCAGTCGTGCTGCTCTGCTGGGCGGGCAGCGCGGGGCGCGCAGCCCAGCCGCACAACACGATGCAGCAAGCAACCAAGAATTTTGCGCGGCGCCGATTCATCATCCCTCCCCTGAACGCGGTGAATCTTGCGGGTTGATTATACGAGCTATGGCCCCGGCGCAAGATAGCCTTCGCGCGAAAAAATCCGGTACGCGGCTTTCTTTCCGTCCGTTACGAATGGCTGGCCGTTGCTGTCCAGAACCTGAACGGTGAGCGGATGGAATTTCCCGTCGTGTTCCGGTGCGATGCCCAGCAGGTACTGATGCCGCAGCGCGGCGGCGATCTGGTGATACGCGGGAACGAAGTCCTTCGCTGAATCCGGAAAAAACGCGCGCCCGCCAGTCATAGCTGCGAGCGAAAGCAGCGCCTGATCCGCGTTCGCAAAAATCTGGGTAGCCGCTGTAGGCTGCGCCGGCGCGTTCTTCTTTTTTTCGGGCGGACGACGCAGCCAGCCCCCCAACGCAACCGGAAAAATTACTACATCGCTCGCGCGAAGTTTCCGCACCAGTGCTTCCCAGCGCCCGGGTGACGACGAATCAATCCCGGTAGTCAATAGCACCAGGGCTTTCTTGCCGTTCACGGGTGCGATCCAGTCGAGCACGGTGGATATCGAGTCGTAGAAATTCAGGTCGCCCATGCCCACGGAGAATTGAATTTGTCCCAACGCGGACAGCAGCGCATTTTTGTCGGGCGTAAAGGCCAGCACCGCGCGCGGCGCTTGATCGTAGGTGACCAGCGAGACCTGATCGTCCGGCGCGAGGCCCTGCAGAAGCGCGTAAGCCGCCGCGATGTGCTGGTTCTGAATCAGGTAAACCGCCGGGCCGGTCTCCACCATCACCAGAATTTGCGCAGGTGCATCGGTGGGCGCGAAAAACACCAGCGGCTGCTCCACTCCGCCGTCGAGCACGCGAAAATTCTTGCGCTCCAGGCCGCTGACGAAATCGCCGCCGGCTGCGAGCACGCTCACGTTCAGCTGCACAATTTCCGTATTTACTCGCAGCGGCTGCTGCGCGGCATTGGCAGGCTGATCTTGCGCGATCGTTATGGACGGAATCACGATGCAGCAGAAAATTGTGGCGAATGCAGCGCGGAGGATTGCCGCGCGCCCGGAGAGCAGTTTTCCGAAGGTGAGAATCAATGTAAACGCCGTGAAGATGCGATCACGACCTTGGCCCGGGAGCAGCGGTTTCGGAACCAAGGCGCGCGACCGATCGGCTTCGACATCGGCATCGGCCGCAGCAGCACGCGCCATGGTCCCGCGATGCTCCCGCCATGGACCCTCTCGTCGGGCGGCGAATGGCGATACTAATTGCCCGAAGGTTGCGCTGCCGCCGCTGGCGGAGCCGCATTCGCTGATTTCGGCGTGCTCAAATATCCCTTGGCGGTGTCTTTGCCCAGGTCGAACACCACGATCTCATAGGGAGCGCGCGCTCCGCGTACGTAAAACTGAATCGGTTCGCCCACGGTCTTGTCTTTTTTCTCGATACTCTTGTCGTCGGCCACCACATTCAGCGTGTAGCGATAATGCTTGGTGTCCACCTTCTTCAGAACCACTTGAATCGGACCCACATGCTGCGGTCCCTTGGCAGACTTGTTCAGATTGAACTCGAAAATGTCGCGTTCGCCGAGCCGCTTCAGCTCTTCCACTTCGTCGTGATTGCGCGCGATTAAGCCGCTCTGCACGCCCAGATCGCCAATGGTGCTCTGCAGTTTGCCCTTGGTGGCATCCAAGTCGGCTTTGGTCGCGTCCGCTTCGCTCTTGGTGCCGGAAAGCTCAGTGGTCACTTGACCGAATTTCGTGGTGGTATCGGCCTGCACCGCGCCAATCTGCTCGCGCAGTTGCTGATCGCTCTTCTGCTGATCTTTCTTGATGGATTGCGCCAGCCCGCGGGCGCGCGCGAGTTCGTCCTGCGTCAGACCCAGCTTTTGCGAGGTTACGTCCAACTGGCCCTTCAGGTCGGCAATGCGCGAATTCGTTTTGTCCAGCGCGGCCGCCAGCGCCTGCGTCTTTTTGTCGGCGTCGTCCAGGCCCTTGCGAGCAGCTTGCCGCTCCGCGTAACCGGCGTAGAGTAGATAGGCCACGAGCGCGAACGCGACCACAAACAGCAACGTAACCCAGCGCGGCAAAGCAGACGATTCCACGATCGGGATGTCTTCACCAGGCGTATTCGGGGTCGAACTCATTGAGCCTCCTTGGGCGCGGCGCCTGCCGCAACGTATGGGCGAAATTATCGCCGAGGAGCAGCGCGATGTCCATCCCAGATGGTTTACCTTTTTGCGCTACGGGCGCTAGCACGACGCTTTCTCGAAACGGGCGGCGGTACTGCCGCAGCGAAATTTCCGCTGGTCTTGCCCGCGAACGCACTTTTCGGTATCCTGCGCTACATACTCGGGGTAACGATGATTTGTCCTTGGTGTCGCAGTGTGAATTGCTTTCGCTCGCACCGCGACGGAATATTTGACTTTCTATCCAGTCTCATGGGTTTGCGGCCCTGGCGATGTCACGGGTGCGACCGGCGATTCCACGCTTGGCGGGTAGCCGCCAGTCTGGAACGCTACGCGCATTGTCCCCGCTGTGGGAATTTCGACCTCGAGCACATCTCCCGCGAGCGCGTGGAAGCCGGAACCTTCATTTTTCTGAAGCGCTGGCTGAGATTTCCCGCCTACCGCTGCGACCCCTGCCGTCACCGCTTCTTCAGCGTCCTGCAATTCCGGCGCATCCTGCCGGCTATGGTAGAGAGCCACCAGACCCACGGAGCCGCAAACTAACAGAAGTTGCAATACCGACCACCCCCCGTCTGTCGTCCGCCTTTTGAGTAAACGCCGAAAGCGCTGTCGTGCCTCGCCATTTTTGTGGCTAAAGTAGCTCGAATCCACTCGCGAAGTTCATTTTCGCGGGTTGCAATCGAATTCGATTTCCGGTATGTTTTTTCGCATGAAACGCGCTTTTCCAGAAAACACCTGTTGTCCCCAGTGTTGTGTGGCTTGGGGACGTGTGTTTTCTGGCGCAGGGAGGCTGAAGAGCTAAGCATCCAGCCTTAATTCAGGCAGAACTGAATCCCACCGCCAGAGTTGTCCTGGCAGGTGGGTTTTTTTTGCTTCGAAGTGCGGAAATTGGCGTCGTGGGCGCCGGGAGGTAAGGGGATGAGCATCACAAGCATCACCGGATGGCGGGAGGGAGAAGCGGCCGCGAACCCCCCGTTTTGGTAGTAACGCACAATTAACATTAGCGTCACAGTAGGTTCAAGAGGCCCGCATAACGTGCCAGCGTCGCTCCGCGTGTAGCGATTCTGAACGCTTCCGAATTCGTAAGGTCCGGGTGTGGAAATGGGTTATTAAACGATTGATTCCAACGCCAGCTGTGTTGTATCTGAACGCCCAACAGGGTGGCTCCTCCGGTCAGCAACAGTTGAGGGGTGTTAACGGGTTTGGATACCGCGGGTGCCAGGCCTCGATTTCCATCGTTTGGAAAAAATGTCGGAGTCAAATTTCAAGGAGGAAGCAATGCGAGCATTTGCTGCATATCTGTTAGCCCTCGTTCTCGTCGTGTCGCCAGCGATGGCAGCGGCGGGTCCGGCGGGTGATAAAGATAAGGACAACAGTACGGCTGCAAAAACCAGCAGCACAGCCGCCTCGGACGACAAAACGGTCGCGAGCAACGACGCGTCAGACGCAACGTCGAAGCCCAAACCGGAAGCGCCCGGCAAAACGGCTGCCTCATCGACGCTGGAAAGTGAGATGCAACAGCTTCGTGAGCTGCTGGAAACTCAGTCCAGGCAGATCCAGATTCAAAACGAACAAATGCGCGAGCAGCAGCAACGCATGGAAGATATGGAAGCGGAGCTGAAGGTAGCTACCACTCCTCGCGATACTTCGTACGAGGCCGCTCCCGATAGCCGCGTCCCGAAAAACGCCGATGGGTCCGCTCCGGCTGCGTCTCCCAGGTTGAGCGACGTCTACATCGGAACCGCTGACGGCCAAGCCGCCAGTCCCGAGAATCCCATCGCCATTCACTACAAGGGAATCTCCCTCACTCCGGGTGGCTTCCTGGCGGCCGAAACGGTTTTCCGCAATAAGGCCACAGGTGCGGACATCAACACCCCATTCAACAACATTCCGTTTTCGGGCAACCCCGGCGGTCAGACGACTGAATGGAACTCATCCGCCCGGCAATCGCGTCTCAGTTTGCTGGCGGAAGGAAAGCTGGACGCCGTCACAATCGGCGGTTACGTCGAGGCGGACTTCTTGGGCGCCGGCATCACCTCCAACGACAACGAAAGCAACAGCTACGTATTGCGTGTCCGCCAGGCTTGGGGCCAAGGCAAATTTAACAACGGCTTCACCATCACCGGCGGCCAGATGTGGAGCTTGGTCACCGAAACGAAGAAGGCCACGGACAATCGCACCGAAGCGTTGCCTATGACCATTGACCCACAGTACACCGTGGGATTCAGCTGGGCTCGCCAAGAGGCTCTCCGTGTACAGAAGACTTTCGGCGACAGTGTGAAATTCACACTCGCCGCTTCCGTGGAAGGCTCGAACACTACTCTTACGGTTCACGGCAATCCCACAACCGTGCTGCCTTCTTCCTCCACCGTCACTGTCACCGACGGCGTCACAAGCGTCGCTACTCCCATCATCTCCAGCACCACTTACAACAACTTCCTCGTTGGTGCCCCGGGCAATGGCGGCGGTCTCTACAACCCGGTCGGGACCTACGCTTACAACAAGACTCCAGACTTCGTATTCAAGGCTGCTGTTGATCCGGCCTGGGGACACTTCGAAGTCTTCGGTGTCGTCAGCACCTTCCGCGACCGCGTCTATCCGTGCTTCGCGGCTCACGGGCCCATCACTCTGCAATTCCCGGGTGACGGCACGCAGCCTTTGCCCGCTACAGTGGTCGCGCCCGCCGTCACCTGCGGGCTCACCGGCTCAACCGTTGCCAGTTCCGGGGCTTTCAACGATTCCCGTACCGGCGGCGGCATCGGTGCCAATGGCCGTGTCTCTATTGCAAAGCGTGTTGACATCGGTCTGCACTTCCTCGGTGGCGATGGCGTCGGGCGTTATGGCACTGCAGGATTGGCCGATGCTACAGCCCGTCCGGACGGTACCTTGGCGTTGATCCGCAGCTACCAAGCGCTGGGGACGTTAGAATTTCACGCCACTCCGAAGTTGGATATTTACTTTAACGTCGGTGGTGAATACGCAGGCCGCGCCACCTACAACTCCGGCAAGGAAGGCTACGGATCCTACGCGCGTCGCGATGATGGTTGCTCGGTCGAGACGCTTCCGCTGGCCGCTCCTGGAGCTACTGTCAACACCACGGCCGTACTCGGCTCCAATGGTTTTATTCCTGGCGCGCTCTCCAATTGCGATGGCGACGCTCGGAACATCATTGAGGGCACCGCTGGCTTCTGGTATCGCTTTTACAGCGGTCCCAAGGGTCGCTTTCAGTTCGGTGGTCAGTACTCGTACGTGGTCAAGAACACCTGGTCCGGTGTGAACGCAGCGGGCGAGGGTGTTGGTCCTCACGCGATCGACAATATGGTGTTTACGTCGTTCCGCTACTACCTGCCGTAGAATACAAATGCTGGCGAGAGAGGCGGCCAACCGCCTCTCTCGCTTCGCATTTCTCGTTGCATTCGTTTCCTTCGCGCCGGATCCCACGCGATTGACATCCTCGCTCCGCCGAGCTTAGCATCGTCACGCGCTCGCTGCTTTTCCCCGGGCCGCAAGTCCACGGGAGTTGCCATGCCCACAAGCAAACTTTTCACGCCACGCGATGCCGCCCAGGTCCTCGGCATCAGCTATCCCACCCTGAAACAATGGATCTACAAAAAGAAAATACGCACCGTAAAAACCGCCGGCGGCCACCACCGCATTCCTGAAAAAGAAGTTGACCGCTTCCTATATCGCGCTACCGAACAAGGCGATGTATCCGAACGCCGCACGAACTTTCGCCGCATCAGTGGCCGCAACCAGCTCGTCGGTCGCGTCACCGACATCAAAGTTGACGGCCTGATTGCTCAGGTCGCTCTCTCCATCGGCGGCCAGCGCATTACCTCCATCATCACCGCGGATGCGGTTCGCGAACTACGCCTGAAAAAGGGCCAGACCGTTGCCGCGCTCGTGAAGTCCACTGAAGTCATGATTGTCCGGCTATAGGCCCTCCCGCCCCGCCGCTTTGTTCGCTGCCGTACCGTCACACCGCCCGTCTGAAACGCATCAAATCGTTTTGACATCTTCATATGAATCGCATAGATTCGTACACCGTCACTGTTTTGCGCACCACAGGTGGGTTCCTCGAATCGAACACGCAGGAGAATCTGTGAACCGCCGTTCCATTATCCATGCATCGCGATTTTATTTTCCGGAGGATTTCGCAATGATCGCAACCGCGGGAGGTTTGTCGCCAGAGGTAGTGCGCGCACGGGCGGTGAAGTCCCGCCTGAAGTCGTGCGGCGCTTGGGGCGCGCGCAGCTTCGCGCTGTGCGTCGTCTTGGTGTTATTGCGAGTTTCGCCGGCGTCGGCGCAAATCTCAGGCGCGATTGGCGGCACCGTAACGGATGCATCCGGCGCGGTGATTTCCGGCGCCACAGTGACCGCAAAAAACTTGGACACCACCGCCGAGCGCGACGTGACTTCGGACGCCAGCGGCCACTATCGGTTCTCGTCGCTGCCTTTGGGACCGTACGAAGTGCGCGCCATCAAACAGGGATTTGCCACGGCAGTCCGCACCGGGATCCGAGTGGTCGTTAACGAAGAGGGCGCCGTGGACCTGACGCTGAAAATCGGCGAAGTGAGCCAGCAAATTACGGTCGAGGGCGATGCTCCCATAGTGAGCGTCACCACCCAGGACATTTCCGGATTGGTGGGGGAGCAGCAAGTAAAAGATTTGCCTCTGAATGGCCGCAGCTACGACCTGCTGCTGCCGTTGAATCCTGGGATTGTGAATTTCACTTCGCAGAAAGCCGGAGGCACCGGCGTATCCAATTCCACCACGGCCAACAACTTTGCGGTTTCCGGCAATCGGCCGCAGCAAAATCTGTTTTTGCTGAACGGCGTGGAATTCACCGGGGCTGCCGAGAACAACATGACGCCCGGAGGAGCGAGCGGGGAACTGCTGGGAGTGGATGCGGTGCGGGAGTTCAACGTTCTCCGCGATTCCTACGGTGCGGAATACGGAAAGAAACCCGGTGGGCAGGTAATCATCGTGACGCAGTCCGGAGCGAACCAGTTGCACGGCTCGCTTTATGAATTTGTGCGCAACAACGCCCTGGACGCGCCCAATTTCTTCGACGAGGGTTCCGCTCCTCCTTTTGTGCGCAATCAATTTGGAGCGGCGATTGGCGGCCCTGTGCGAAAGAACAAGACATTTTACTTCGCGAACTACGAGGGGTTGCGCCAGAGCCTGAATCAGACATCTCTGGCGTTTGTACCTAGCCTGGCGGCGCGCGCCACGGCCGTGCCTAGCGTGGTACCGCTGTTGAATCTGTGGCCCACGCCGCCGGTCGGCTCACCGGATTTCAGCGGCATTTCGCCGTACTCGAGCAGCCCGCTGCAAACGATCCGTGAGGATTTCGGCACAGCGCGCGTGGACCAGATTTTTTCGCAGAAAGATTCGCTCTCCGTGATCTACACCGTAGACGATGGCGCCGATGTGACCGCCACGATTGCCGATCCCTACAGCACGGACATTCTGAACCTGCGCGAGCAGGTATTGAGCCTCGAAGAGACGCATATTTTTTCGCCGAACTTGATCAATACCGCCCGCTTCGGATTTTCGCGCGCAGGTTACTTCTTCACTGGAGAACCCACGCCGGGCACTCCTGCGGCAACCGTTCCAGGATTCCTGCTGGGACATCCGGTTGGCGCCGTGGTGGTGGGCGGCAGCGCCGCCTCCAATCCCCAGGCTCAGGTGGGTTTGGCGGGAAGCAATAATGGAAGCGATTTGCACATCGCGCGAAATTTATTCACGTATGAGGATGGCGTAACTTTGACGCGCGGTCGCCAGCAGTTCAGTTTCGGCGGGTGGATTCAGCAATTCCAGTCCAATGAAACAATCGCACTCAGCCAATTCGGGCAGGCCACCTTTGCGAGCTTGACGACCTTCCTGGCTGGCACAACCTCCAGCTTTCTCTACGATCCTGCGCCCACGGAGATGAATTGGAGAGCTGTGTTCGGCGCCGTGTATGCCCAGGACGTGATTCGCGTAACACCGAAGCTGACTGTTTCGCTCGGCTTCCGCAGCGAATCCTCCAACGGCTGGAACGAGGCGCATGGCCGCGCGGCAAACTACACGTTCACGGATGGTGTGATTTCCACCGACCCGCGTGTGGCCGGATCCATCTTCACCAGCAACAACGCCAAGTTCCTGCCGCAACCGCGCATCGGGGTGGCCTGGAGCCCGTTCGGCCAGAAGACCGTGATCCGCGCAGGATTTGGCATGTACAACGACTTGCAGGACGCGCTCGGCTATCGCACAGACCAGAACGCGCCCTTCAATCCCACTTACAGCATTGCGGCTTTGCCGGTATCCAGTCTTCCGATTGACCCGGCTGCTCCGGTGCCCGCCAACGCGAGACTGGTGCCCGGCGGCGTGCAGCCAAACATGGATACGCCGACGCTGATTTCGTACACCCTGCGAGTGCAACAAGAGCTTTCGCCGAACACGGCGATAACCGTCGGCTATGTGGGTTCACACGGCTACCACGAAATGATCGGCTTGGATGGCAACGAGCCGATTCCCACCATCTGTCCTGCCGCACCGTGCCCGGCGGTCTATCCCACGGCCCCGCCTGCCACGGCTGCAAACGGATTTCCCGTGACGTCTCCCCTGGCGGGGGCGCCGGTGCCCGCGGGGAGCTATTACATCCCCTTCGGAACACCGAAGGCTAATCCCAGTCCAATCCTGACAAACACCTGGACCTGGTTTGCGCTGGGGACCAGTTCGTACAATGCGTTGCAAGTAGACGTGAACCGGCGCTTTAGCCGCGGTTTTTCAGTGCGCGGCGTCTACAGCTGGTCGAAGGCGTTGGATGACGGCGACTCCTTGAATCAAACCACCGCGAATAATGCGCCGGGCCTGGTCTCCAATCCCTACAAATTGCGCGCGGATTGGGGGCCTGCCACCTACGACGTCAGAAATCTGGGAGTGATCAACGCGATTTACGATCTGCCGATTGGACAAGGGCAAAAATATCTGTCGGATGCGAGCGGCGTGACCGGCAAGGTGGTCAGCGGTTGGGCCTTGACCAGCATCGTCACGCTGCAGTCCGGGTTCCCGTTCACGCCGCAACTGAGCTACAACCCATCGAATAACGGCGACACGCGAAATCCCGTGCGGCCGTTCCTGAACCCGGATTTCACGGGCCCGGTGATTCTCGGCAAGCCTGCGCAGTGGTACAACCCCAGTGCATTCCTGCCGCCGCCAACTACTATCGGGTTTTACGGAAATATGGGCAGAGACGAATATACCGGCCCGGGGCTCGCCACTTGGGATTTTTCCGTAATGAAAAACACATCAATTACCGAGCGCCTGAATCTGCAATTTCGCGCGGAAATGTTCAACCTGCTGAACCGCGCCAACTTCAATACGCCGAATCTGATCGTTTTCACTCCGGCTGGAGTTTCCGGCACGGCGGGGGCCATCAACAGCACTTCGACTACTGCTCGGCAGATCCAGTTTGCCTTGAAGCTGCTTTGGTGACGCGGTGCTCGCCGTTTCGCGTGGGTAACTCCGGGGTGTGAACGCGGATTATCACTTCACCAAACGTTTCGACGGTGACGTCGGAGTTGCCTATTCCTTCGTGAGCGGAGGTCTGGCCATCGCCATTCCGCATGGCCCCCGGCGTGCCCTATATCTACCCAACCAACGTTGCTCCGACAATCGGTGTTCGTTTCGCATTCTGATCGTCTCCGCGGCAGGCTCAGTCGAGGGCTCATCCGAGACCTGCAACGGTTTACTGGAGCAAACCAACCTGAAAATTCAGCGCGGATATTTCGGAGGCGTAATCGTACTTGGCGCTGGCTTGGGAGATTTGCGCTTGGGTAGCGTTCAGTTGTGCCTGGCTTAGTTCAATGATGGAACTGAGGCCTAATTTGTAACGCTGCTGGGCAAGGTCCAGGGCTTGATTCGCCTCATCAAGCAATTGCCGAGTCAACGCCAGACGCTGGTAGCCGGAAATTGAATTGAGCCAGGCTTTGCGCACATCGCGGACGACTGCGTCTTGCAGGCCGCGCAGAAATTGCTGGCGGGCATTGGCTTCGGCTTTCGCTTCGGCGTGCAGCGCGTTGAATTGGCGTCCATTGAAGATGGGGATGTTCACGTTGAAACCGGCGGCGGCATAGCGCGGCGCGAGAGCGGCTTCGCGATAAGGCGTGAGGCCGGCCGTGCCGACAGCGCTAATCGCGGGAAACCACAAATCGCGCTCGGCGGTGGCATAGCTTTGCGCGGAACCCAAATCGAGTTGCTGGCTGATGATTTCAGGGCGATTCTGCATGGCTTCGGTGATTAAGACCGAAACATCCGTGGGGGGCGCGGGCGGAGTGGGCTGTTCGGCGAGCTGGTAGATTTTCTGGTCCGCGAATCCCAGCGCGGCTGACAATTCGGCGTAGGACGCCTGCAAATCATTTTGCGCCTGCACCAGCAGCAGCTGGGCTTGCGCCAGATCCACATTGGCGAAGCTGACGTCCAGGCCGGATTTGAGTTTGCTTTTTTTCATCTCCGTCACCTGGTCGGAAACCAGCTTACGGTCCTTTACCGTCTCTTCGGCTACACGCAGGACGGCTTGAGCTTTCAACGCGTTGAAATAAGCCGCGTCTACCTGTAACAGGACATCCGCGCGAGAAGTGGTGACATTTTCTTCCTGGGCCTTGGCGTGCAGGTTTGCGCTTTTCACCAGTTCATGTGTGCGGCCAAAATCGGTGACCAGCTGCTCGACGGTCACGCCGTCTGCGAAGCGATCGTAGATGATGGGATTATTCAGCGCACCGGCGGTGATGCGGCTGTCGTTTTCCGCTTTCACTCCGGTGACGCTGCCGTAGGCGTGAGGAAAGTAGTCCGAGCGCGCTTCGGTGACTTGCGCCTTCGCCACTGCCGCCAAGTACCCGGAGGCTTGAACCTGCGGGTGATTCTGAAGGGCGATTTGCTCGGCCTGTTGCAGTGTGAGGTTTTGCGAGGCCGCGACGGGTGGCGAAGCTTGCGCGGGAGCCTGTTTCCCGACGGCAGCGTGCAATTGCGCGGAAGCGGGCGTGCCGGCCACGGCGGTAGCGAGAAGCAGCACGGATGTGGAGAGATATCGGCGACGCATTAGTGAGCCTCCTCGGTGACGAGCGACGCGGCAGCTTCGGCGCGGCGGCGGTACATCAGCAAATAAGCGGCGGGAACGACGAAAATGGTGAGCACGATGGAAGTCAGCAGGCCGCCGATGATCACGCGCGCCAGCGGCGCGTACGCTTCGCTGCCGGTTTCCAGCTTGAAAGCCATGGGCAACAGTCCGACGACGGTGGCGAGCGACGTCATCAGAATCGGTCGCAGCCGGATGCGGCAGGCGTGTACCACCGCTTCGCGCAGGCCGTGGCCTTGGCTGCGCAGCACGTTGGCGAAATCCACAATCAAGATGCTGTTGGAGACGACCATACCTTGCAGCATCACCACGCCCATGAGCGACTGGATGTTCAGCGTGGTGCCGGTGAGCGCCAGCGTGAGTACGACGCCAATCAGGCCAGTGGGAACGGCGAGCACAATCAGGAACGGATCCACGAAGGAAGAGAATTGCGCGACCAGGATGAGATAGACGAGCAGAACGGCGAGGAACAAACCCAGGCCGAAACTTTTGAACGAGGATTGCATAGTTAGCACCAGGCCGCGGACGTCTATGCGCGTGCTGGGTGGTATCTGGGTGTGGGCAATGATCTTGGCAATTTCGCGCTGCGGCCCGCCGATGTCTTCGCCTGTGGGTGCGACGTAAATGTCGATCGAACGCTGGAGCTGATAGTGATCCACTTCGGTGGGAGTGAGAATCGGCACCACATCAGCGACCTGATTCAGGTATGTGGGCATTTTCAGCTTGGGAGAGCGCAAGGGCATGGCTTTCAAATCCTCGATGGATTTGACCTGATTTTCCGGGTACTGGACGGTGACGAAATAATTGTTGCCATTTTTCGGATCAACCCAGTAGCTGGGCGCGATCATCACGTCGGAAGTGAGCGCGGTGATCAGGTTATCAATCACTTCTTTGGGACTAAGGCCTAGCTCAGCGGCGCGATCGCGATTAACGTTTACTTCGAGCGCGGGATAATCCATGTCCTGCGGGATGTACACATCGGAGACGCCTTTCGAGGCCCGGATCTGTCGCGCCAATTCCTGGGCGATGCGATCGTCCGTTTTCAGATCCATGCCGCTCACTTGCACGTCAATGGGCGCGGGCATGCCCTGGTTCAGAACCGCATCCACCAAGCCGCCGGACTGAAAATACGTGCGCAACTGCGGGAGTTGCGCGGCGATGCGGCGGCGCACTTCATTCATGTAAACAAAACTGCTCTCGTGATGGTCTTCCTTCAGCCCGACTTGCACGAAGGCGGTGTGCATGCCGGAGTTGGGCGTAAACAAGGCGGACAAATCCGCCATGACGCCAATGTTCGATACGACCGTGTTCAAGTCTTCGGGCTTCACGACCTGGTGCACGATGTCTTCGACTTGCTTGATGTAATCGTTGGTCACTTCAATGCGCGTGCCGGTGGGAGCCTTCACGTTGATCACGAATTGGCCTGCGTCCGAGCGCGGAAAAAACGAAACGCCAATGAACGGCACCAGCAGGAAGCTCATCAGGAACATGACCACGAAGAGAACGAGCGCCTCGCGCGGGCGGTCCAAGGTTTTCTGCACGTACTTTTCATAGACATTGAGCATCTTTTCGAATTTGGCGTTGAAGCCTGCGTGGAAGCGGGCGCCCCAGGATTTTTTCACGCTCACGCCTTCTGCGGTCTCCGGGTTGTGTTCGTGGGCCTTCAGGAAGTATGCGCAGAAGAGCGGGACGACGGTGACAGCGTCAAAGTAAGAGGCGCAGAGTGCGAGCACCACGGCCAGCGCCAGAGCCGAAAACAAATACTTGCTGACGCCGAAGAGGAGGGTGACCGGGAAGAAAACGACAACGGCGACGAGCATGATGGCGAGCACTGCTAGGGCCACCTCGTTCGCGCCTTTCACGGCGGCCACTTTCGGATCCTCGCCCAGCTCAATGTGCCGGTAGATGTTTTCGATGACCACCACCGAATCATCAATCAATCGTGAAAATGCCAGCGCGAGGCCGCTGAGCACCATGCTGTTGATGGTCTTGTCTGCGGAATGCAAGATGAAAAACGTAATCATCACCGAGAGCGGTATGGAAAGGAAAACCGCTGCGGTGGCACGCATGCTGCCCAGAAACAGCAGAATCATCACGGCGGTGAGGAACAGTCCGATGCCGCCTTCGCGCAAAACGGTGGAAATGGCCTGCTTCACGAAAAGCGACTGGTCGAAAACGACGTGAGCATGCATTTGCGCCGGAATATCACGCAGCATGGTGACGGCTTTTTTGATCCCGTTGACGACCACGATGGTATTGGTGTCGCCGCCTTGTTTGAGAATCGGCGCGTAAACCGACTTTTGGCCGTTGACGCGCACAATGTTGTACTGCAGGTAGGAACCGTCCACAGCCTTGCCCACGTCGGAGAGAAAGACGGATTTTTCGCCTTCAGTCTTCAGCGGAATTCGATTCAGGGCGTCGGCGTTGGCCACCTGCGCGTTGGTGTAGATGTTGTAATCCAATGCGCCCAAGCGCACATCGCCCGCCGGAAGAATCAGGTTGGATTCGTTCATGGCGCGAACCACGTCCATGGGACTCAGCTCGTGCGCCTGCAATTTCAACGGGTCCACGTACACCATCAGCTGGCGATACTTTCCGCCGTAGGGAGGCGGCACAGTAGCGCCGGGAACTCCGGCGATCTGGTTGCGGATCTGATACTGCAGATAATCATGCAGTTGCGTTTCGTTGAGCCCCTGGCCATCCACGGTGAGCAAGCAAACGGGAAGACTGGAAGCGTCCACTTTCATGACCACGGGAGGCAACGTACCTTCGGGCAAGCGCCGCAAATCGGCCATCGCGAGATTGGAAATGTTTGTGACGTCGGCATTGGCGTCGGTTCCCGGCTGGAAATAAATTTTGATTAGGCTGACGCCGGCCATCGAGCGCGATTCCATGTGGTCAATGCCGCTGCCAAGCGTGAAAAAGCGTTCAAAGGTGTCGGTGATATCGGCTTCGATCTGTTGGGGTGGCATGCCGTTGTAAAAAGTTGCGACGAGGACGACGGGAATGTTAATGGGAGGAAACATATCCACGGGCATTTGCGCCAGGCTCGTAATGCCGAGGACGCAAATAAAAAGGCAGACCACGATGATGAAATAAGGATGGCGTATCGCAAATGTTGGCATGTGGGGTTTACTCCATTCCTGGGGCTTCGACGAGTTTTGGCGAAACCAGCTGGCCCTCTTTGAACTGATTTTGCTCGCCGAACACGACAGTCTCGTTTTCGTTGAGGCCGGAGAGTACTTCCGTGTCCGAGGCCGACTGCAATCCGAGCTTCACTTCGCGCCGTTCGACACGATTCGAGGAATTCACCAGCAGCACGGTGCCCTGGCCGGTTCCCGTGGATTGCACGGCTTGCAGCGGGATAGTGAGGACGTTGGTGACCGTGTGCAGCGGGATCTTCACGGACGCGTACATTCCCGGCACCAGCTCGAAATTCGCGTTGGGCACAGTCACTTCGGTGTGCATGGTGCGCGTGGTTAGATCGATTTGATCCGAAAACAGCGAGATTTTGCCGGTAAAGGTTTTGTGCAACGCCGAGACGTTCACCACGAGCGTCTGGCCGTCGCTGATATCCGGCACCGCCCTTTCCGGCACGGGAATCACCAGTCGTAGCAAGTTATTCTGCGAAAGATGGCAGAGCGCGGACTCGCCCTTGGTCGCGGAAGTTCCGGCGGGCAGCAACGCGCCGGTGTACGCATAAATTTGCGTTACGACTCCGTCGAATGGCGCCGTCATGCGCGCATACGCGAACATGGCTCGATCTTTGTCGAGCGCAGCCTTGGCGGCCAGCAGCGCTTGTTCGGCTGCGGCCAAGGCATCCTTCGACGACGAGACGCCGGCGCTGGCTTCCAGGTCTTTGCCCTGCGCGACGTCAATTTCCTGCTGGGCGACGAGCTCCGGCCGGGATTTTTGCACGTCGGCGAGACGCGTGTAGGTGATGTGCGCAACTGAGTAGGCAGATTCCGCGCGACTTTGTTCCTCGCGCGCGCGCGAGACTTCCTGATCGGCGCGACGAACGGACGCTTCGTCCTGCAGCAGTTGCTGCTGCAACTCGGGAATTTCCAGCACGGCCAGGAGTTGCCCCTGTTTTACGTGCGTGCCCCAATCAACATACAGTTTCTGGATATAACCGGAAACTTTCGCGTACACATCAATTTCTTGGTAGGGCAGAAATTCTGAAGCGATCTCCAGCGTGCTGGAAATGCTCTTACGCTGCACTTTCACCACGGCTGCTAGTGGCACATCGGCGGCATCGGCCTTGCGGGCATCGCCGCAGCCATTGGCAAACATGGATAAAACAAAGACCGCGAACATCCATCTATAGGTGGAGGATTTATGGATCACGATTCCAGCTCCTTAGCCTTCTGTATAAACTTTGCGATCGAAAAATCATTGGAACCGCAGAACGCAATCAATTCTTTTCTGGCTTGCACAATTTCCAACGCTCTTCCGGGAACCAGCGCGGCGATCTCGTGGGGAATGGTTTGCACGCCGTGCAGATCTCCCTGGATCAAATCGCCGGGATGCACGGAGAGACCGGCGATCTCGACGGCGCCGCCGAAATCGAACACGTGCGCGTAAGCGTGCGACACCGACACATTTCCGGCGAACAATTGCAGGCCGCCCTTGCGGACGTCGGGAAGATCGCGCACGGCGCCATTGGTGACCACCGCGACGCAGCCAAGCGCCAGCAGAATATGTGCGTGCACTTCACCGATGAACGCGCCCAGGCCCGGCGTGGCATCCACGTCTTCAATCACCACAATTCGTGGCGCGGGGATTTTGAGCAGCGAATCCCACCACGCTTCGCGATCGTAGTAGCTGTGCCCTTCCATGGGTGGGTCGGAACTGCGTATGCGGGCCGTTGCCGCGTAACCGACCGTGGCCGGCAATTCGGGGAACATGCAATGCAACCGGGAATCGGTGAATCCTCTGTTGCGCAGGCGCACGTCGAACGTTTCTATCGCGCTGGCTACTACACAGGTGCTCAACGCGCGCAATTCCGCAAATTGCGAGGGCGTCAGTGGTTCCGCGTTCATAAGAACTCCTCTCCTGGATGGTGTCCGTGGACCAATGAAAAAGGCCGGAGCGAGTGAGCTTATTGGGAATTCTACTTTTCAGTTGGGAGCGATGGAGCTAGGAAAGGAGAATCGGGGGAGAGCGGTGCTGCAGAGAAACCGTGACGCCGATGGACGGCAGAGGAGGAATCTCTTCGCGCACCACGTGCGTGATTCGCGTTTCGGGTTGAGGCGGAATGAATCGGGCGACGGGGCGCAAAGGAGTTCGGTCGATTACCACGGGCAGATGGCTCACCGTCATCTTGCTGGAAATATTGATGTAGTGAGCCGGATTGGACCTGGAAAGATACTGGCTATTTTTCGCGAGAGTGGAAAAGCCGGCGATGGCCAGCAGCAGCATTACCACGCCGACCTTCACATAGACGCGTCGTGTCTGTGCCGTTTGGCCGATCTGGTTCACGGATTGTCGCGCGGTAGTCACGATAGCTGCTCAGCGCTTGCAGTTCTATTGTCGGTAACTCCGGCCCAGAAAGCAAGAACGCACGCAATTGCGTAGCGTAACGATACTCGGCGCTTCTGTACAAGACGAGAGCTTGCGGCGGTAACCAGCGTGCCGCTCTCTGAATGCAACGATGCAAACGATTAATTGCTTTTGCAGTAGGTACCCCATTGAAGGGAGACCCCAATGAGGACTGGGGTCCCAATGCTTGGCGGAAACGCAGCCTCCGCAGAATAGTCTTCGGTTTATCCTTCAGGAGTCCCAGCCTGTTAAAAGCGGTAGTTGAACTCAGTGAAGCCAAGCGCGCCGTTGGCGTCCGCGGGATAGATTGCCTTGATCACGTCGCCGCCTTGCGCCCAACCGAAATAGAGTCCCAGAGAAATTCCGTTCTTCCAGCTGTAGTCGGCGCTGATGTCATATAGGTTGGCCAGCTTCGATCCGCCATTGGAAGGCCGGCCGCTGTAGCCGAACGTCCACGGCTGGTACGCGCCGCCGCCGGTGTACCACAGGTCCGCGGAGCTCGATAGCCAGAGCCCATGAACGTCGCTTCGGATGGTGAATGCCTTCGTGGGGCGCAGAATCACTTCGCCGAATACGTCGCGATTGTTCATGGAATTGAAGAATGGAAACCGGGCGTATTGGCGAGGAGTGGGCAGCACGGCAAAAAACGTCCCGTGCGTTCCGTCGTTCGGATTGCCATCGCCGCTTGATGCGTCGAACCCCGCGCGGAACCATGGACGCACGCGCTCCAGCCCCTTGGGTTGAAAACCCACTTCGATCGCGCCTGCACCCGATTTTTGTGCGAGCTCTCCCCATTGCCCGCTCTGAAGAGCGCCCCAGCCCAGCAGATCAATCGTGCCCGCGCTCGTGTTCGTCGCCATGATGTAATGCCCGCCGTAGGTGCCGATGGCGATAGCGTCGTGATCGGCGGCGCGGACCGGCGCGGGCCGGTTATCGGTTTTCAGCACGTTGCGATCGTCGTAGTAAAATATTCCAAAAGCCCGCCACTCCGCGTGGCTCGATCCGAATTCCATCTGCTTGGTCACAGATACGTAAGTGACCGGCGTGGTCACCCAGCCCCATCCGTCCACTTGGAAAACGCCGCGCGTTGGAATCGTGCTCACCGCCGTGAAATTCCACGGCCCATTGGAATACTGGTAGTGAAGGCCGTCGAAACTGCGCATCACATCGGTATAACCGAACGTGCCGATCAAGCGCTGGGCGATGCGGTCGTTTTTCAGCGTGGCCAGCGTCGGGTCCTTGGGCTTTACCTCGCCGCCGTCGGTGAATTCGAAGCGGCCGGCTTGCAAACTGGAGTGATCCCATTTGTAGCGCAGGTACGCCTGCTTGGGGAAAATGAACGCCGTATTCTGGGTATTGTCGTTGGCGGCGTAATAGTTTCCTCCCAGGCCGAGTTGACCCTGCGGCGCCGGAACAACGGCCCCGTTCGGCAGGCCCAGCAGGATCGGCACGGCCATCTCGATCTTCCAATCGTACCTTTGCTTCTGCTGCGAAAACGAAAAGCGCATGATCGTGCCGGAGAAGGCGTAGAGGTTTTGCCCCTCGGCCGGCTCAAACCAGTCCCAAGCCTCCACCCGCTCGCGGATACTTCCGGAAAACGTCACGTTTCCGATTTGGATCGGTTCCGCCTGGGGCTCCTGCGCGTCGATTGCGCCCCCGAACACCAGTAACAACAAACAAACGAAAAGTTGTTTCAAGAGATCTCCTCGCTATCTTCTCGTCGTTCTCAATTTCGTATGTCGCAGTCGTACTCCAGCTCGGTAAGAACGGGCAAAAAACTCCGCCCATTCTATTGGTCAGGAAAACACGCGCAATAATCGAAAAGTACTACACGTAACGAGGTGGGCTTCAGTTTCGCACGGCAATACGGCGTGCGCTTCCAGAAGTCCTTCGACGATGGGAAATTCACCGTCGCGCCCCGTGGAAAATGCGGCTACTACTATCACCGTCCACGGAAATCCCGCGTCTACCATTCCCGCGTTATCCACCGTCACCACTCAACGGAGTGGAGATACCGACGTTGTTCACCACCAGCCTCAACTATCTCCTGGTGGGCGCCCGTTTTGCCCCCCGGCGCCTCTCTGATGCTGTGTGCGTACGTCCACCATGCCAGCGCACGCCGCCACTTTCCCGTGTGCTGATCACGATGCTACAATCTGTGTGTTGAATGCAGGCGCTTCGTTATCTGAACGCAGCTCTGAACGGGGCGCTGCAACGCTTCATTGCATGCGAATGGCGGTATGGTGCAGGGGTCAGCACGTCAGGTTCTCAACCTGAAAACCCGGGTTCGATTCCCGGTACCGCTACCAAACTCTTTTCCTGAAATTCCTCCGCTTTAAATTTTGAAAAATCCGTGCGCGTCGCTGTAGTTCCGTCGCTGCCATCTGATATCGTTATCCGTATGCCTGAAATCAAGAATTTGGAATGTTCGCGCTGCCACGCCACCGTTTCCGCCGCGACGCCGCAGACCGTCTGCCCGCAGTGCAAAGGTTCGTTCTACGTCCGTTACAATTTGCAGCCTCTGCGCGGAATCGCCGCGCGCGATGCCATCGCACGCGAAGCCGCGCGTTCTCCTTGGTCTGGCATGTGGCGCTATCGTTCAGTGCTCCCCGCTGCGCACCCCGTCACTCTTGGCGAGGGCTGGACGCCCATGCTGCCCAGCCGCCGCCACGCCAACGCATTTCTGAAAGAGGAAGGCGCGAACCCCACCGGCTCGTTCAAAGCGCGCGGCTTGGCCTTGGCCGTCACCATGGCGCGCCATTACGGCCTGCGTCAGCTCGCCGTTCCTTCGGCGGGCAACGCGGCCGGAGCGCTGGCGGCTTACGCGGCGGCCGCCGAAATCGCCGCGCACATTTTTATGCCGCGCGATGTGCCCTTCGCGAATTACGTGGAGGCGATCGCCTACGGCGCACACGTCACGCTGGTTGACGGCTTGATCTCCGATTGCGGACGCATCGTCGCCGAACGCAGCAAGAGCGAAGGCTGGTTCGATATTTCCACGCTGAAGGAACCGTTTCGCGTGGAAGGAAAAAAGACCATGGGCTACGAACTGGTCGAACAGCTCGGCTGGGAGTATCCCGACGCTGTTTTTTACCCCACCGGCGGGGGCGTGGGCCTCATCGGCATGTGGAAAGCATTCGAGGAGTTGGAAGAGCTTGGCTGGGTCAAGCCGGGCAAGCGTCCGAGGATGATCGCCGTGCAGTCATCCGGTTGCGCGCCGGTGGCCAAAGCATTCGACGAAGGCGCGAGCGCCAGCGAGATGTGGCCGAACGCCGCGACGTTCGCATCCGGATTGCGCGTTCCCAAACCTTACGGCGATTCCATCATGCTGGAAATTTTGCGCGAGTCTGGCGGCACGGCCGTGGCGATTCCCGATGCGGAGATTCTGGTGTCACTGAGGGACTGGGCCAAGCATGAAGGACTGTTTCTTTCGCCGGAGGGCGCGGCCGCCACTGCTGCCTACGATCGCCTGATCGCCTCCGGTTTTCTCACGCCGCGCGACCGCGTGGTGCTGTTCAATACCGGCGCAGGCTTGAAATATACCGACGTAATCGCGGAAGCCATGAACCTGCCACGCCCCGCGCCCGCCCACAAAATCTAGTCCGGGCTTGCCTGCGCTTTAGCCGGCGGAACAATTTCCGTATTGAATCGCGAGCGCTGCAGGCGATAACCGTCCCGCGTGCGAATGTGATATTTCTTGTTTGGCTCACTCACCAATTTCACGGAGATCGTGCGCCAGCCGCGGTTGGCATTCGGCTTGGGGTAGTAGCTCAAAGAATAAAGATGGGCCAGATCATCGCGGATCGAAGCAAATGCAGCCTGCTCATCCTTCCAATTCTTCGCAAAATAAACTTTGCCGCCGGTAGCAGCAGTCATCCGTTGAAATACGGCGTTGGATATTGGCTCCAGGTGAGCCTGCTCGGTGCTCACCATGTAAATCGTCGTCCCCGTGGATTGCGCAAGCTCCGCGACGTCCTCGGGCGGCACCATGCTGTAGTTATCAGGGCCATTGGAGAAGACCACGATCACTTTTCGTCCTGTAAAGTGCGCTGCGTCTTGCACCGTCAGCAAAAGGCAATTGTAGAGCGCTGCATCGTCTCCAGCGACCGTGGTACGTGCAGCGCGCAACACCTGTCCGCGGTCGGAAGTGAGCAGCGCGGCCCGCGACAGGTCCCGGCTGTACGAATAGAACGCCACTTTGTCCGCGCCTTCCAGCGAGCGCACGAAATCAGCGATGGCATCCTGCGCGAATACGAAGCCGCGGTACATATAATTGCTGGTGTCGAAAAGAACGAATACGTTGGCGCCCTCCACCAGGGAACTAAGCTCGCTGGCTGATACGCGCGCGCCGTTATCCTTCTGTTGATCGGAACCGGGATTCGACGGCGCCGCTCCGGACGTCCCTGCGCTCTGCAACGCGCGCGCCGATTCGTTGCCTTCTCCAAATGTTGCGATGGCTTCGGGAATCCCGTCCTCCGTCACCGCAAAATCCTGCGGACGAAGTCCCGTAATATATTTCCCCTTGTTATCGGTCACGGCCACGTTCAACTGCACCAAATCCACGGTCACGTTGATCCGCGGCGGCCCGCTTTCCTGCGCGACGGGAGAGCTTCCCACAAAAACGGAAAGTCCTGCGACAAGCATGAGAGATACCAAGAGTCTCTTGAGCATGACGGTCCTCGATGTTTTTACTGCTGCACTTCCGTAAGGCTGGCCGGGCCCATGTGGAATGACCCCTGCCTCGCCGGAGTTTCCTAGGGCTGAGGAGAACCAAAACTCGCTGGCAGCGAGGTCACCTTGCCCTGCCGAAATTCTTCGCCCGTTTCCCGCATGGCGCGAAGTATTGCCGGCCAATCGTTCAAGTCCGTCGCAAAAATCTTCGCCACCATGCGAACGGTAAGTTCAGGCGCTAGGCGATTCAGCGTTACTGGCGGGTAGCCCATCTCGTCGGCCAGGCGCGCCCAATAAAGATTCGTGGAATCCCACGTCTCAGCCAGCAATCGGCTGGAATAGCCCTCGAACATCGGAAACGGGCTGGTGTTCAGCAACTCGCGCGAATAGCTGCGCGCCAGTACGGGATGCGGCACGCCGAAATCCTGCGAAAGGCGTGTCCAGTTCATGTCCGCCGGATGCTCGCGCGAAAATTCCTCCAATTCTTTCCCCGCCATTCCCCATGTATTGCTTTCCGCCGGATACCTGCGCCGAAACTCCACCGCCAAATAGAATGAATCGGCTGGTGTGATCTGAGCGGTCACTTCGTTCAGGCGTCCTTCGCGCAGAGCCGCGTCCACCTGCGACACTCTCTGCGGAGTCATCCGGTCGGATAAAATGCTCGTCGCTTTCGTGCGCAGCTCTTCGCTTTGCACGGAAGCAGCCAGCAGTTCCTCGCCGGAGCGCTGATACAGCGCCACCGCGTGCAGCTCGCCCGGGCTCACGTTCCACCAACGCGGCAAAACAGCATCGGTCAATACGGACGGCACCAGGTCCGACCAGATCAGCGCCTGCACATTTTCCGGGGCGATGAAATCTTCCTCCATTTGCGCCAGCACGTAAGGCAGATCGGCCAGCGATCCCACCAGATGAGCGCCGCCGCCCGCGGGTGATCCAGCGCCGAACAATCGCGGAGTCTGCCACACGGCTTCTTCCACGCCCATGACCGTCTCTCCCGAAAAGTCGTGCGATCGAATGAGCAGGGGATTGTTGTGCAAAGCCTGTGCGCCGGGCGGTTCGTAGTAGGCGTAAGTCAAACCTACCAGCGTGTCTCGCAGGAAAGGCGTGAGTTGTCCGCGCGCCTGTTCTAATTCCCCAGGGGAAACGTGCGACTTCAGGACCTTGGCAAGGTCTGTGTGCATCTCCAAATCGGTGTGTCGGTTGTTATAAGAGCCGGCGGTAAAGGTAGTCCGCTCGCTGCTGGTGAAGATCGGGCGCGGCATCTGGAATTCCGTCAGTTGCTCGGCGAGCGGCGCCAGCATATCGCCCGCAGGCACACCTTGCGCCGTCGGCGTCAGCCCATCGCCCAGCGCCAGCAACGTATCCAGCGAAACCAGCCGCTGGTCGTCCATCACCGCGCGAATCCGGTCTGCCAATTCCCGGTGGATTCGCTGGCTCTCCGAATTTTTTTGGCGTGGCCCGGCGATCAATTCCACGATTTCATCCTGCGAACGCCGCGATTCACCAGTGGACGCGCGCAGCAATTGCGCCAGTGAGTTGCGCCCCGCATCAAACAGCTGCGCAGACGAGGTCACACGCCCGAACGGTTTAATCATGCCTTGCCACGAAGAGTCCTGCGCGCTCGCTGGGATCTGGCCCTGCCGAGCCAGGATTTGCCACAGCGCGACGTTGGCTTCGAAAATTCCCATCGCGTTCCCGCGCAACGTGTGATCCGAAATTTTCCCCACCGCTGTGGCCGTCGTCAAAAAGTCCATGATGGATGCGTCGCTTAGCTCTGGAAACTCCGCAAACATTGAATACTGGTTGCGGAACTCGGCGAACTTCGCGCCCATCAATTCCACTGTTGCTGCGCTCAGCCGCCGCCCGGCCGGACGCTTGCCGTCAACCTCCGTAAGAACCAGGAAAGCATCCGTCGGACCTCCCTCCAGGTCTACGCGCGAAAGCGCAATCATGGTTTCCAGCAGTCCGTCGGCGTTCTTCCACGTTTTCGTTTCCACATTCCAGTTATGCGCGATGTCGGAATTGGACTTCATCTTCAGAATGGTCTTCCATGTCTGAAGACTGCCAGGCACATGCGGCTCGCCGTTGGGTTCCCACTGCAGCCGTGTGAGCAAAAGTAACAGCGTGGGGTCAGGACGAAATACCGGCGCGGTGGCGCTGGGCGAGGCGTTTTTCCCACGCAGGGCTTCATAGCAGGGTTTCAACCGGGCTGGTTCCACGAAGTGCGCTTGCTGTTCCGGCGGGACGCGTGAAAGGGAATCGAAGTAAACCGCCAGCCAGCCGTTGTCCTTTGCCAGCAGCCGCGGCACAAATTCTCCCGGTGCCTGCGGGTTTGCGCCCACCAGATCCTTCCAGACCGGTTCGGCCTTCTCTCCGCCGGGCACGATCACCCGCCCCGATTGAATGCGAATGTAGTCGCCGTAAAAATCCAACGACGCCGCAAACGGAACCAGCTTTTTCAATCCGGGCGACCGCAGCAACGCCGCTTCAGTTTCGGGATCGAGGTGCGCCCACGCATAGTAAAGACGAGCCAGCGACGGGTCGTGCAGCAGCGCATCAACTAAAGTGCGTCCCTCTTTGCCGCCCTCTACGCTTGCCGCCACCCACTCTTTTTCCGTCAGGAATATCGGTACGTTAGAACTGGGGTACGGATAGACGAAGGGCTTGCCTCCCTGCAGCGTCGCCTCCAGCTCCGGCAGAGGGAAACCCGAATCAATCGTAAGAAATGCTCGGCGCGGATCCGCCGTCTCCACGAACGCGCTGTGTTGCCCGCAGGTCGCCTCGGTCCGGTAGCCCAGGATTGCCAGCAATTGTTTGGCGTCGTCGCAACCGGAAACATGAATCACGCCGTCCTGTCCTGCGAGTGCCGCCAGCTCTCTGGCTTGCTGCACGTATCGCCGCAGCAGAATCAGGAATTCGGTTGGCCGCACCCCCAGGCCATTTCCCTGATAACCAATCAAGTAAACGTTGCGGGCCAGCAGAGCCATCACTTCTTCGTTGTTGGCTTTTTGGCTGATTCCAGCGATACGCAGGAAAGAACGCAGAGGACCCGGAATCGTCGCCGTCGCGGCTTCCGGCGAATGCACTACACGAGTTTCAGCCGCGGGGGAATCTTGGGGAACAGCGCTGCGAACACACGGGGCGAATCCGGCACAAACGCATGCTACAGCCACCAGCAGGACCGAAAGACGAAGGGGATATTTCATCGCTGACACCCACGCCGAAGTCTCTCGCGACATTCGAATACTGATTTAGCCGGCGGGCACGAGTGGCTGGACTCGCCTCGTCGAGGCTGCAACCTGAACAGCAGACCTGGGCAGAAGCTCCGGTTGGCGCTTCTGTTTCGTGCATACTACGCTTCTCTCGACCTTGGACACAACGATTTTGCAAAGGGGTCAGCGCACCTGGCCAAATCCGCTTCGCCCTCCCCGACTCCTAGCGCGCCCTCGCCAGCCACGCGCTCGGCACTTGCACCAGCGACGGATTCAGCTCCGCCACCGACGCGCAACCCAGCAGCCTCATCGTTCTCTCCACATCCGTCCGCAATATCTCCAGCGCTCGCGTCACGCCTGCCTGTCCTCCGGCGCCCAGCCCGTACGCGTATGCGCGACCCACCAGCACCGCGCGCGCTCCCATGCAAATCGCTTTCACAATGTCGGCGCCGCGCCGCACGCCTCCATCCATTAACACTTCCGCCTGCCCGTTCACCGCCGCCACAATTTCCGGCAGCGCTCGCAGCGTGGCAGAGACACAATCCAATTGACGCCCGCCGTGATTTGAAACCACCACGCCTGCCGCACCCTCGTCGATCGCCCGTCGCGCGTCATCTCCCGTCAGCACGCCTTTCACCAGGATTGGCGCATTCCATGCCTTGCGCAGCCAACGCAAGTCCTCCCAGGTCACCACCGTGGTCGCCAGCGCGGCGGCTACGTCCGTCATCGGCATCGGGCCGTTGGCCGTAACAACATTCTCCAATTTCGGCACGCCGCCGTCAGCCAGAAATGCCGCCAGCCATCGGGGGTGCGCCAGCAGATTCGGCAAGAACGGAATCTTGGCCAGCAGCGAGCCGCCCATCAACTCCCTCACGCCGTTGCGCACGTCGCGCTCGCGCTGGCCTGCCGCCGGCGTATCAATCGTCACCACCAGCGCGGAGAATCCCGCCACACGCGCCCGTTCAATCGCCGACTCCGCCGCCGCGCGCCCTCCCACCATGTACAGCTGGTACCACACCGGCCCGCTGGACGCCTCTTTCACCTTTTCCAGCCTGTGGCCCGAAATTGTGGACAGAATGAATCCCGTCCCGCTCTCTCCCGCCGCGCGC
This sequence comes from uncultured Acidobacteriota bacterium, assembly GCA_963748395.1. Classification (GTDB taxonomy): domain Bacteria; phylum Acidobacteriota; class Terriglobia; order Acidiferrales; family UBA7541; genus Palsa-295. The sequence goes on from CAVVIP010000005.1 coordinate 1,132,738, forward strand.
GCCGCAGCCACTTCTCCCCCGGGATGGATCAACCGGCTATAGCCCACCGGCGCCAGCATCGCCGGAAAAGAAATTTCCTGCCCCACCACGCTCGTGCGCAAATCGTACTTCTGGTGAGCCAACGCATGACGCGGCCGCAACACCACTTCCTGAAACGCGCGGCAATTCTCCCGCAGCGTCACTTCGTCCGCGGCGCCGCCATCCATATAGTCGAATACAGCTCGCGGCAGCCGCCGTCGTGCCAGCCGCCTCAGATCCTCTATATTCACCACTCGCGGAGAACTCAGCCCAGCCATCGCCCTCCTCGCAATCCGCCTTCGCGCCGCGCGCATTATAAACCGCTTCCCGCCGGGTGTCGTGCAAGCGCCGCGCGCCCCACCACGCTGCACGGTTTACGACCTGAGAAATCCATGCCTAGGAATGTACAGCGGCAGTTAGAGTCGAAGCGATTGTTGTTGGGGTCTGACGGATTCAAGCTGTTGGCGAATTACAACATATTGCGGAGGGAAGTGATTGAACTGCGGAGATAAAATGGTCGGGGCGAATGGATTTGAACCATCGACCTCCTGGTCCCGAACCAGGCGCGCTAGCCAGGCTGCGCTACGCCCCGACCGTATGCGCGCAAGCAGCACAAATCTTGCGCGCGAACCAAACTAGGATAGCACAGCTTCCCGGGCCGCGAGCAGTTCCTCCAGGTACATCATTCAACTGGATCCCGGGCCCCTCCACTCAACTGAGCCGTCTTGTCTGCGCGCCTGCTACGAGGTACCTTATCTGTCGCCTACTCGGCGGTCGAATCGCTTCGACCCTCAGACTACTCTTCAGGAACGGCCTATGAAATCTCCAAGCAATTGGCGAGCCCTATTTATTGTCACAGGATTTGTGTTGGCGGCGATGGCGTTGGCAAGCGCGTCAGCCATTTCAACGAAAACCGCGGAACTCCATAACGGCACGAACGAAAGCGCGGCCCAGTCTTCTTCTGCTTCGCTGCCTGTAGGCACGATCTTGCCGGTACAGCTGAACAAGACCCTTTCGCTGGCAGGAGCGCAGGCGGGCCAGGAGATTGACGGCGAAATCATGCAGGAAGTGCCGCTGTCCCGATCGCGAGAAAATTCGCGCGAAGTCCCGCGTCAGCGGCACGATCGTGTCCGTCACACAGGCTACCGGTAGCGCAGGCGCTCAAGTCTCCTTGCGCTTCGACAAAATTGATAACCACGGCGAAATCATTTCGGTGGTCACCAGGTTGCGAGCGCTTGCCTCCAACCAGGCGGTGAGTTCCGCGCAGGCGCCGCTCAATAGCGCCAACTCCGGCTCGCCTTCCTATTGGGCAAACACCGTTCTAATCGGCGGAGACGTGCGCTACGGGGACGGCGGCGAAGTGGTGAACCGCCAGAAACAGAAAGTCGGCAAAGGAGTCAGCGGCGGCGTGCTGGTGCACATACAGGCTCAACCCGGCAGCGGATGCGACGGGCCTATCAATGGCGACGACAGTCTGCAAGCCCTGTGGGTTTTTTCTTCGGATGCTTGCGGTGTGTACGGACTCCCCGGAGTCACCGTCCCGCATGACGGAAAGACAGCACCCGTCGGCGTGATTACCATCAGCTTTGCAGGATCAGAAACGAAGCTGGACGTCTCTGCCGGCATGCTCCTGCGCACCGTTGCTTCGCAGTAACCGCTGCGCCGCGCCTCTGCCGCGATCGCTCGCGATCGAACCGGCCGCGCGCTAGCTCCCGGCCATACGGGACACCCGACGAGGCAAGCGCCGATATTCACGATTCCGGTAAACGCTCCAATCAATCAGGATTTCGCAGAGCGGCTCAGCTCCGGCGCGAAATCGAACGCCTCACGTATCCAGTCAGTGAGCGGCTCCTCGATCTGGTCAGCGTGGATAACTTTGAACAGGTTGCAATACTTTTCTTTCTTGGTGGGACCCTGCATGAATCGCAGCCCTTCGATTTTATGTGGCAGGAAAATCCACAGTTCCAGAAATCTCTTTCGCGGCCTCACAAAGAAATAGCAGACTTTCTTCGAAAACATGATCGATTGCGCCGACGCATAGATACGCTGAGCGCCAAGACCTACGGCAAACGCGCGCAGCTTTTGCCAGGCGTCGCGAAGATCTTCTTGAAGGCCGTCAGTCAATTGTGCTTCAGTTACATTCCAGGGATACTGAGACTTCGTGGCAGGAGAATTTTTACCCGCGGACCTGGGTTTTTTCGAAGTCTTGGACTTTTTCGCTGTCTTGGATTTCTTGCGGCCTGTTTCTCTCGCACTCAATGTACTTGCCCGCCTGAGCTTCCAAGGTCAGCAAAATATCCGTCAGGGGCCTTCAAACCAATCTCATATCACCGTCGTCAACCTTGAACCCCATCGTCTTCACTGCTGCGGCTGCGCGCGATTCGAAAGTTTCGGTGTCAGCTTCCGCACGATAAACTCTTGAAACACCGACGCGATGGCATTTTCGCCTAGCCTCACCAAGGCGGTCTCGGCCACCAGCCACGCTCCCCGATCGTTCGCGGGGTAATAGTAATTTGCGATACCCGCTGCGGCGAAATTTCCTATCACATAGGAATAATTAGGCTGCCATTTCCCGTTATCACCTTTGCAGATAAAAGGGCTGGCCAGCGCGTAAAAAGTTCGTGATTTCTTGCTGCCCGTTCCCTTGTAGAAATAACGCGGATCTTGTTTCCACAGCGAAGGCAGTGCCGCGCTTCCGATGAACGTGCCGATCACTACGTCCGCGTACGATGCGCCGTAGCGCTTGGCATACCCTTGCGCTCCTTGCCCGTATCCACTCAGCCCGTCTCCGGCCTGCTGAATTCCTGCAATCGCGCCAACCGCCACAAAAGTGAAGGGATCCACGGACGACCGCCACGCCAGCTCGAACTTCTGCTTCGGCGTAAGAGGAACCGGATTTGCGGCGTAGCTGACGTAAAAATTCGGAATGATGCCCAATACACGCTGCTGCTCTTGTTCCTTGATTTGCACTTCGGCCAGTTCCACCTGCGTCAGTGACACCGTTACCTGCGTCGTCTGCGTCGCCACCACCATTTCCACCTGTGGCACCACATAGGCCTCACCGGGCTTCACGGTGCCGCTGATTACCTGCGGCGCAAGATCCGTAAACGAAATCGTCAGCTCGAATGGTCCCGGAGCGATGTTGGCAAACGAAAATTGCCCCTGGTCGTCAGTCAGCCGGTCTTGGCTCGGGGTCTGATCTCCACGCGAAAGCCGCACCTGCGCTCCTACGATGATGGCTCCGGTCAGATCCACCACTGTCCCGCTGATGCTCCCAGTTGCCTGCGGGTCGGACTGCTGCCCTGGCTGCTGAACGGGTTGCTGGACTGCTTGCTGGCCTGCTTGCTGATCGGGCGGCTGAGCAGTCTGCTGGACTGGTTGCTGAATGGGCTGCTGAGTGGGTGGCTGTTCGCCCGACGCCTGCTGTGCAGCAGCCGGTATCGCAGCCGCCAGCACCATCAGCACCCAAACGACCCCCAGTTGACGTAGCCCGCGGATCTGCGAGCTCTTCTTCGTAACCCTCAATTCTTGCGCGTCTCCTTCCTGGATTTGCCCGGAGTCCCCAGCTTCCCGGGTCATTTGCGAGCTGGCCTCACCGCTTGCTGCTACACAGCACCAGCACTTCCAAACCTCACCCAATTTCAGCAAGTCCAGCTTATCCCATTAGATAGCGAACACTAGCCGTTGGATGCTTATTAATCCATCGTCAAGAGTAACAGGGGAGACACCTTACCGGTAGCTCTCGGTTCGCCGGAACGTCCCGTCCGGACGCGCACCGCTCCCGTAATGGCGTCCCCAAATCAGGCACCTGCGCGTCCCGTTTGACGGGAGCTGCACGCAAAGCCTACACTCTGCCGCTCCATCCTGAAGAGTCGGATTCGTGAGGGGAAACCATGACAGCGGAATTGCAGGGCAAAGTTGCGCTCGTGACTGGCGGGACGTCTGGTATTGGCCGTGAGGCCGCCGTGCTTTTTGCGAAGGCTGGAGCCAAGGTCGTAGTCTCCGGCCGCCGCGAAAAGGAAGGGAATGAAACCATCGCCTTGATTCGTGCCGCCGGAGGTGATGGTCTGTTCGTGCAGTCCGATGTTTCACGCGCCGCCGAAGTCGCGGCCCTGGTGCTGAAAACCGTCGAAAAGTTTGGCCGCTTGGATGTCGCCTTCAATAATGCCGGGATCGAGGGGAATTGGGTGCCCATCGTCGAGCAGTCGGAAGAAGACTGGGACAGCACCATTGACATCAATCTGAAGGGCGTGTGGCTTTGCCTGAAGTACGAAATTCAGCAGATGCTCACGCAGGGCGGCGGCGGAGCAATCGTCAACATGGCATCCGTCGCAGGTTGGATTGGCTCCGCTGGAGCAGCCACGTACTGCGCCAGCAAGCACGGCGTGATTGGTTTGACGAAGGCCGCCGCCCTCGAAACCGCTCGAAACGGCATTCGCGTAAACGTCGTGTGCCCCGCGGTGATCGAAACGCCGATGGGCGAGCGGCTATTCGGCGCGCCGGACAAACATAAGTACGCGCTCGGCTTCCATCCCATCGGCCGTTTTGGCAAACCACTGGAAGTTGCCGAAGCCGTGCTGTGGATGTGCTCCGACCGTGCATCCTTCATGACCGGTCAATCCCTGGTGCTCGATGGCGGGTTTCTGGCCGGACCCAATTCTCCCGGCTAGCTGCACGTTTTCTGCAGACTCGCTTTCATGCCTGCAGCTGGCTGATTAACCGCGTCGCGGTGCCGGAACCTTGGATTCCGCGACGAACCGATTACGCGTTGGTCCCGCCGTCAACCGTCAGGTTCGCGCCAGTAATATAGGACGCCTCCGGTCCGGCAACGAACGCCACCAACGCGGCGACCTCGTCCGGGCGCCCGTATCTGTTCAGCGTAGTATTTGCTTTTTGCCCGGGTGCCCAATCGCCCGCAGCGGGATTCAAGTCCGTGTCAATCGGACCCGGCTGGACGTTGTTCACCGTGATGCCGCGATCTCCGAGCTCCCGCGCCAGCCCCTGCGTAAACATTTTTACCGCGCCCTTCGTTGCGGAATAAGGCGCCATCGCGGGCATCAGGATTCGTTCCCCCACGCAAGAACCGATCATGATAATCCGCCCGCCGCTTTTCATATGCTTCAGCGCGGTTTGCGTCGCAACGAACGTCCCACGAACGTTGATCGCAAATACGCGGTCAAATTCAGCCAGCGTTGTGTCCTCGACTTTTTTCGGAATCACCGTGCCGGCGTTGTTAACAAGCACGTCCAGCCCGCCCAGTGTCGCCACCGTCTTTTCCACCGCGCCGCTAACCGCGTCGGCGTCGCCGGCGTCAGCCTGAATCGCGATCGCCTTTCCGCCGGCCTGTTCAATCGCTTTCACCACCCCAGAGGCCGCCGCTGAATCTTTTGAGTATGTGATGGCCACGGTCGCTCCATCCGCAGCCAGCCGCTTCGCGATCGCGGCGCCAATACCACGCGAGCCGCCTGTCACCAGTGCTACTTTCTTCGCTAACTTAGACATGGGATCTCCCTTTTTCGTTTTCGCAGCAACTGCACACACCACCGCAAACTCGACTCGATCAAGTGCTATCTTGCACGGACGCCATTACGCGCCTTCGATTTAGTGTTGAGGCCTCATCGCCATCAAAAAATACTTCGACGTCGTAGTGCAACGCGAAGATCACTCATTCGATGCGCGGATTCGTATTCCGGATGAAAAAAAGGCAAGCTGGGCAGAAGTCCAAAATCCTGCGGACTCAGGGCTTGGAGATCGTGAGCACCGGCGGAACCGCTGTAGGTCCGGACTCAACCAGTGTGAACAACAGCATCAGAAAGCCGAGCCCGCGTTTGGAGGGCACATCGCGGTCATCCACCCAAAACCAATTATTCCGGTAGCGGACTGCCGTGAACACTTGGTTCTCGGGCGGTTTGGAACTCGAAGAATGTACGTGAATAAAAAATTTCGGTTCTACTTCTGCGGAAGCTCCCGTCGTGCTCATCTTCACCACCCGGCCTTCACTCTCGTCGGCAGCAGGAATCTCCACGCCCGCCGAGGCTTCCGCCAGTATCTCCAGCATGGAGCGCGTCAGCATCGCGATTTCTTTGTCGTCTTCCGCCACGGCGCCGAAGGCCAGCTTGAATTCGTGCGTGTGCTTGTCCAGGTGCAGTAATTCGCGCACTTGCAGCGCCGTCGCGGCCGCCGCGTCGTCCGCCGGACGCGCTCGAAACACCATCAGCCCGCCACCGCCCCCGGCGGCTGCTTCCACGCGGATGCCAAACGAATCCGACGCCTGCAGTTCTCGCAACATCGCCAGCACGCGATAAAAATCAGGATCGCCGGTCCGCTTCAGCATTTGCGCCCTGGATCCGGCGTGCAATCCGTTGATCGCGCGAACTCCCACCTCAAACACCGCGTCAATCGGCCAGCCCGATTCCACCAGCGAAAATAAATCCACGGGCGATACCGGCTGCAGCAGGCTCTTGGTGAATTTTTCGCCGCTCAACGGAAGGTATGTGATCGTCGGGCTTTCTGCCCAGCGGCCCGACGCAGACGCCGCAGGCGCGATCGCCGCGTTTCCGGTCCACCCCGGAGCAAAAACCGACCCCGAGCCTTCCAAAGTATATTGTTGCACCACCTGCTGCACGTCCAGGAACACGGGAGGATCCATGTACCGCAGCTTGATCATATTCAGCAGCATCTGTTCTTTCCACGATTGCGTCATCGCCCCGGCATAATCGAAGCGATCATGCGCGATGCTCTTCGGCCCCGTCCTCGATGCGCAACCCGCGAATCCCAGGATTAGGAAAGTTTGCAGCAGCAGGGTGAGGATGCGCTTCGAATACGCACCGCGCAGAGGGTAGGTGGCTCGCAAGGTCGCTCCTTTCGGCGGAGACTAACACTACTCCCCATCGCAGGTACAGGGTCGTCGTAAACCTTCCAGAATATCGCCACGGTTGAACCTGTAGACAGCGATGCGGCTCGGGAAGTGCGGTTCAAGCCGCTGCTTTTGCTCGAAGGCCCCAGAGGACAAATAGAGAGGTGGCGACAATCGTGATGCCCACAGAAAGAAAACCAAAAGTTACGAGAGTCTCCTGCCACGGCAATCCGCTGTGGCCCGCTCCCGTGATCGGAGAAAGCGCAGCCGTGCCAAAAGCCGCAGCCACACTCGTGATCAGCCAGTTCCCGTAGGTAGCGTAAAGCGCGATCCAATACGTGATCGCCTTGCTCCGCGCCGGCAGTCGCACTTCGTTCCAAACCGCTCCCAGCGCCAGCAGGAACGTGCCGTTCATCACGCCTTCCAGATGCGCCGCAAGCGCCATCCGCACGTTCGCGAAATGCTGCTCCGCAAATCCGGTCAGCAGTCCAATTAAAAACAGAAACATCCCATGCCACATCAAGCGTCGGTTGCTGCTTTCCATTTCGTTTCTCTTTTCAGCGAAAGTTTTGCAGGCGGTGGCGCGCGCGATGGGCGCTTTGGTCTGCGCGCGCGCCTACTCTAACGATCGCAAGCCGCCTTTGCAACGACAGGTTCGGCAACACTCGACTCCTGTTAGTGTCCTTTATTTTACAAAGTACTTGACATACACAAGTACTCTGCTATCCTCCTGAATATCGCAGCCTCGATTCCTGGTTTCGATTCCTTGCAGCTCGTTGCCTCCAAAGGTGGGCTCACGATGAAGCTCGTTATTGCCGCGACGGTCGTCACGCTCTGCTCCTATCTCTTTGACGCTTGGGTTTTGGTTCTTCCCGTCACCTCCATGGTGCTTTTTCTTCTGAGCTTGCCGTGTTTCGCGATCGCCGCAATCGTGTGCCTCTTCCGGAAATATCGCCGGAAAGCGCTGCACTTCATGGCCTGCACCGGCGTCTTTGTTCTCGGTCTCGTTGCCGTTGCCGGCACGCTGCATTTGCGGGATTACGCGATCAGGCGACGGGCCGCCAAAATTGGCGATGCGTGTTTGGCGTACCGCGCGAAATACCAGCACTATCCGGAAAAGCTGGACCAACTTGTGCCGGAATATGTTTCGTCCATTCCTTCCGCAACCTACGGATTGTTCGGCAATGAAAAATTCTCCTATGCTCCGCACGAAACCACGGAACCCTTCATCTTTTACCATTGCGTTCCGCCCTTCGGCGTCTGCTACTACTATGTCGAATCTCGTTGCTGGGAATACCTTGACTGAGGCCGGCGCGGGAGCGACCTGCTGAGGCTTACATATGAAAAGGGCCATTTGACGTCGCATTCAATCTTCAGGAGGGTGCGCATGACAATCCACGTCCCTGCGTATCAAAGAGCATGGCTCAGCTGGGTTGCCCTGACGCTCGTCGGCGTCGAACTCGCGATGTTGTTCGTTTTTAGTGCGATCAGTATCGACTGGAGTCATACAGGCATCTCCAGGGCCGCTGACATCCTGCTGGGTGTTGCGACGGTCGCGTTTGCAGGATCCGCTTTCGGTGCCGCGCAGTCGATGTGGTTCCGCACACGAGTTCACAAAGCCGGCTGGTGGATCGTAGTCACTGTCGTCTCCTGGTATTGCACGGTGGGCATGTTCTGGGCGGCAAGTTTGATCGCTGGCGATCGATTTCAAGGTGATTCCAATTCGTCCGCGATACTAGCGGTGTTTTTCTTCACGGTGTTGTTCGGAAGCGTTCCGCAGTGGCTTTTCCTGCGAACTAATTTCGCGCGCGCCGGAATGTGGATTCTTGCCAGGGTCTTCGGATGGGCGGCAGGTCTTTGCCTGCTGGTATTGGCGGAACGCCTCCATGTCTTTCAGATCGGCTTTCTTTTCGATCCCGATCTGGTTTTCGGACTCCACGTTCCATTTATCATGGCAATCGCTGTCGCAGTCGCGATGTTCGGCTTAGGGTTTGCTGCCGTCACCGGAGCCGCCGCAGTATGGATGCAAAACCATCCAAAACGACAGGCCATCGGGCATCGTTAGAAAAGGACTGCCAGCGCTCCGGAGAAAAATGAAAACCAGCGCGATCGTCCGTGTCATTCCCTTAACGGTGATGTGCGTCTCCGGCTGGGCGTCCCGGCCGGTGCAAGCTAATCAAAAGCCCGAATTTCTAGCGTGACGGGGTGATAGACTTTGACGCTCATAAGAAACAAGGATGCTGGAATGACCGCCGGCAGTATTGCAATTCCGCGAAAGCGCTAACCCGCCCCAAAATCTTGCCGGATTATCGACCCGGTGGATTCGCGGCGTACAGAACTACGTCGAATCCTCGGTGCGTCGTTTCCCGCTCGTACTTCATCCCCAGCTTTCCCATCACGCGAACCGAAGCGCGATTCGCACGCATAGCGACGGCCACGATTCTCTCTAAACCCGCGCGCTCAAACCCATCTTGCAGCGCTGATCGAGCCGCTTCCGTCGCCAGGCCTTTTCCCCACCACGCGCGCCCCAGCCACCAGCCGATTTCAGTCTCCGGAGTGCCATCCAGCGGTTGCAGGCCGCAAAAGCCAATCATTTCCGACGATTCTTTGTGCAGAAGTTTCCACAGGCAGTAACCGAGCTTCTCGAAGTGTGTAACTTGCCGCCCGACGAACTCGCGTATGTGTTCTTCCGGCCAGGGCTTGCTGTTCGAAATATATCGCATCACTTCGGGGTCGCTTGCGATGGGTCGCAACAGCAGCCAATCATCTGGCTGCCACGGCAGGAGGCGCATCCGCGCGGTTTCGAGCATAAAAAATCTTCCCGCCAGCTATGCCGTCTGCGAATTCAGCTTCGCCGTTTCCGCCAGCCGCACCAATTTCGCTTCAGTGATGGAAGGTATCGCGCGAATTTGTTGCAGGATGGACGCGTCCACCACCCCGTCCAGCCGCACCAGCGCCACTGCTTCCGCGCCGTGCACCGGCTGCCGCCGTCCCAGCGCAAACGTCGCGATGTTCACGCCCAAATTTCCCAGCGCCGTCCCGATTTTTCCAATCACGCCCGGCACGTCACGATTGCGCGTCAGCAGCAGCGTGCCTTCCAGCGGCGCTTCCAGTTCGATCCCATCCAGCAACAGAATTCGCGGCGACCCATCCTGCACCACCGTGCCTTCCACCGTCAACGTGTGCCCGCCGTTTTCCGCCGCCACCTCCAGCGTGTTCGGAAAACCGCGCTCGCGCCGCCGCGTGGTCTCTTCCACGATCAGCCCTCGCGCCGCGGCTGCCTGCGACGCGTTCACCAGATTCACTTTTTCGTCGAGCACCGAATTCAATATTCCGATCAACACCGCGCTGCGTATCACGTGCGAACCCAGCTCGGCCGGCTCGCCCGCGTAGCGTATGCGTATCCGGCTGAAACTCGCCGAAGCCGCAGCCTGCGCCACAAACGCGCCCAGCCGCTCGCCCAATTCCAGGTACGGCCGCAAACGCCGGTATTGCTCCGCGGAAAGCGCCGGCATGTTCACCGCGTTGCGAATCAAGCCTTCCGCCAGATATTCGCGCACCTGCTGCGCGATCAACGTACCCACTTCTTCCTGCGCCTCCGCCGTCGAGCCCGCAATATGCGGCGTCGCAATCAAATTCGGCAATCCAATCAACGGAGAATTTTTCGGCGGCTCCTGCGCAAACGTATCCACTGCCGCGCCGGACAAATGTCCCGACCGCAACGCCTCCGCCAGCGCGCCCTCATCAATCAATTCGCCGCGCGCGCAATTGATCAGCCGCGCTCCCTTCTTCATCTGCGCCAGCGCCGCCGCGTTAATTATTTTCTCCGTCGCCGTACTCAGCGCCGTGTGCAGCGAAATCACATCCGACCGCCCCAGCAATTCCTCAAACGGAATCAGCTCCACTTCCAGCTCGCGCGCCGCCGCCGGCGTCACGTACGGGTCGTAAGCCAGCACTTTCATTTCCAACGCCCTCGCACGCCGCGCCACTTCCGACCCCACGCGTCCCAACCCCACCAGCCCCAAAGTTTTCCCGCGCAACTCCATGCCCGACGAACTCTTCTCCCAACGCCCCGCCTGAATCGCCGCATTCGCCTGCGCCACTCCGCGCGCCAGCGCCAGCAGCAGCGCAAAAGTATGTTCCGCCACGCTCACCGCATTCCCGCCGGGCGTATTCATCACTAGCACGCCGCGATGCGTCGCCGCATCCATATCCACGTTGTCCACGCCCACGCCCGCGCGTCCCACCACGCGCAATTTTTCGGCGCGATCCAGCAGCGCGCTCGTCACCTTCGTCGCGCTGCGCACGATCAACCCATCCGCATTCGCAATCTCGCTCGGCAACGCCGCCGCCGTCGGCAATACGATTTCCCAACCCGACTCGCGCAGCAGCCCAATCCCGCGCTCGCTGATCTTGTCCGCAACGATAATTTTCATCGTAGAAGCCTACTGGCTGCTCGCAGCAGAGTCAAATCAGTTATCTGCATCCGCCAAATTCAAATCGCGCGCCAACCACAATCACAAATGCACACGCAGTCGTGCGCGGTAGCACAATCCCTGTGGTATTCTGGCTGCTCTTCGGGGGACAACCAATGGGCTACATCGAAAAAATTCAGAGCGATCTCACCGCGGCCATGAAGGAAAAAGATGAGCTGCGCCTCAGCGTACTGCGCATGGTCAAAAGCGCCTTGAAGCTCAAAGAAATTGACAAGATGCGCCCGCTCGACGATCTCGAATCCCTGCAAATTCTGCAAACCCTCATCAAGCAGCGCAAGGAATCCGTCGAGCAGTTCACCAAGGGTGGCCGCCAGGATCTCGCGGACAAAGAAGCCAAAGAAATCGCCATCATCGAAAAATATTTGCCCGCCGCTCCCAGTGACGCCGATATGCATCGCGCCGTCGAGGAAGCCATCACCGAATCCGGCGCCGATTCCCTGAAACAAATGGGCGCCGTCGTAAAAGCCGCGCGCGCCAAACTCGAAGGCAAATCCATTGACGGCAAATTGCTCAGCGACAAAGTCCGCGACCGCCTCACCGAAAAATCCGCGGGCAAATCCTGAGCTGATCGCGCCGCAACGCAACACAGCGAATCACATAAAGTCACCACACACCGCCGCCGTGCCGCTGCCTGAAACCATCGCCGTAAAATACACCGAGGAAGAAGCCGAATACCTCAGCATGCGTCCGCTGGTGCGCCAGACTTTCCGCGCTCCCGAATTGGTTGACATGATCGTCCAGGTCGCCGGAAAAGATTCCGCGCGCGTGCAACAGATTCTCCGCGCTGGCACCGTCGTCTTTCATTCCTTCCGTTACTGGTGGCCGCCGTTCGATCCCGATCCCGCCGCGCTCGCCGAAATTCTCGCCACCTATCCAGACGCCGATCCCGCGCGCCCCTTCCGCTCCGCCGATTGCGCCGAAGTAATTCTGGAATCCAGCGGTTCGCCTCCGCGCCATTCTTTGCGCATCACTCAGCAATCCGCCGCCAAAGCCGCCGGCCCGCTCTCAACGGTCGCCCGCGCCCTGCGCCGCGCCCCCAGCTTCTGGGTCGCGCTCATGAATTTCGCCGACCAAGCGCATCCCCGCTACCGCGAATATTCCTACACGCGCCGCGCCGACGTTTATTCCGTCGCCCTCACCCCAGACCAGCTAGCGCGCCTCGGCCACGAACTCGCACGTCACGCTCCCCGCCGCCTCCGCGCCGAATTGCGCGACCTTCCCACCATTTCCCAAATCGTCTTCGTCTGCCCTCGCCCCGCAAAATAAATCGCGCGCGGCCGATAAAATACGCCGCCATCCTGCCTGCCCTGAGTGAATTTTTGAAGGGAACCCGCGAAGCGGGTGAAGCCTGCCTGCCGCAGGCAGGGATCTCTCGTGGTTTTCTACCTGCAGCGCGCTCGCCCACTATCAATCGTGATAAAGCACCCGGTGAATCCGCTCGCGCAACTTGAACGCCCACCCCACTTCTTCCGGCGCCAGCGCCAACGCGCATAGCATCAGCCGGTGTTTGCGATCGAAACTACATTCCGGATGCATCGCGCGGTTCGTCAGCGCGTGCACTTTCTCGTGTTCCGTTTCGTCGCTGAACGCCAGCCTGCGCTGCACCGCCTCGCGCAGCCCCTGCAGAATCTCTCGATCTTCCAAAATTTCGTTTAGTGTGATCCGCTCGAAGGACATTGGCCTCCTCCCGTAGCGCTCCGCCGCAGGACGCACCTCGCCGCCCCACGCCGCTCAGTCCGCCCCGCAGTCCTCGGGAGTCCATCAAACTCCTCCTCGCCCCGCCCATTTGTCACCAAATTGTCAAATCGCTGGTAAATCCTTGTCGCAGCACCCCGCCTCCCCCGGCCTCCTCCCTTCGCCTTGCACCACCTCCACTCCGGTGCTAGTGTCGCCGCATGAACGCCGCACCGCCGCACAATCTCGCTCGGTTCTCGCGGCGCCGCGCATCCACAAAAATACTCGGTCTCCTCCTCACCGCCGCCGCTTCGCTCCTCGCCGGATGCGCCACCCACGTCGCTCCCACGCGCACCGTGCACCTGGAAGCCGCCATCGCTTCCGCCAAAGCCGGCCCCGAAGATCTCTACCCCAATCCCCAGTTCACTCCCGGCTCGACCAATCCAGACGTGACCCAGGCCAACATTCACCAGACCATCTGCGTCGCCAACTGGACCTCCACCGTTCGCCCACCCGCCGATTACACCGACAACCTGAAAAAAGAAGGCATCACCCAGTACGGATACAGCGATCCGAAGCTGAAGGACTACGAAGAGGATCATTTCATTCCGCTCGAAATCGGTGGCAATCCCAAGGACCCCAAAAATCTTTGGCCCGAGCCGTACCACACCAAAGTCGGCAAGAAAACCATGGGCGCCCATCAGAAGGACAAAGTGGAAACCTTGCTGAAGAAACAAGTCTGCGCCGGAACCATCACCCTGCAGCAAGCCCAGGAAGATATCGCCGCCGACTGGTACAAAATCTACCTGGCGAATTTCTAATCCCCGCCGCATTCACCCGGAGCCGCGTGCCGCACTGTTCCGTTGGCTCACCGCTGCCTGTTCAATGTGGACAAAAAAACAGAGCGGGTGCCCCACCCTTCGGTTTTTGAAGGGTGGGGTTCTTGACTTTCCCTCCCAACTCGCACCAGAACTCACCCTCAGAATCTTTCTCACTCAATCTTCGACATCTATCGAAATCAACACTTCGCCGCTTCGAGCATAAAATCGATAGCTGCTCCAAAGCCAATCTTCCGGTTGTGCCACCAGACCTCGCCTCACCGGGTTGTTGTGCATGTAGTGCAGCTTTTCGCTTTTCTTCTCCCGGCTCCAGACGTTGAAGTCAGAGAAACGTGCCTGCCAGAAATGCGGTAACCCCACGCTGTCGGAAGTGCGTCGTAGCTGGCGAGAAACGCGCTGCTTCAACACCTGCACGACGATCGAAGGAGTTCCGACGCGAGGTTCTCCGACCAAGAGATGGACATGCTCGGGCATCACCACGTAACCCACGATGGAGAACTGGTAACGCGCGCGCAGTTCGCCGAGGAGCTGGATCAAGAAGCTGCGGGCGCGAATCGATTTCAATAGCGGCAGACGGTGGTAACAACTGAAAGTAATGAAATGAAGATGTCCTCGGCCGTACCGGCGCTCGAGCCCTTTGGGCATGGCATTGAGTCAAGAACCCCACCCTTCAAAAACCGAGGGGTGGGGCACCCTCTCGCGATGATTCTACGTTGAGTTAATTGATTTGACGCATATCATATTGCGGTCAAAGAGACGGATAACGCACCCGGGCAATGAATGGGAAAGATTCCAGATGATGCTTCGCTACGATGTCATCCAAGCATTCGTGGCAACGAACCCAATTTCAGAACGCGAGCATGAGTTCCGTTCGGGCGACACGTTCGAGTGCGACTCCGGACAGACCGATGATATGGTGACAATCGAGTTTGAACGGTCCCTCTGGTTGGTGAAGCGCGCAACATTCGAAAGTTGTTGCAAGTGGAAGAATGAGGGCTTGCCGTTGTAACCCCACTTTCCGTTCAACGCGGATAAAAATACCAGAGCGGGTGCCCCACCCTTCGGTTTTTGAAGGGTGGGGGTTTAGACGCTGCATCGCCGAGACTGGCTGGTTGCACCCTACGCGTCGCAAGAACGAATTCTACGCTCGTCCCCATTCACGCGTGCGGCAACAACTCCGTCCGATACCTCGGGGCGATCGCTGCGATTTTCGCTCGTAGTGCTGCTTGGCCTGCTTCATCGAGCTTCGGTGGAGGAGTGGTGCGGGTTGCCACCGGAACGCCAATCTCCGTGAAAAATTCCTCGGGGCCAGCCGGCGCGCAGATGCACAGCATCCTTACCGGCTGTGAGGACGCGTTGTGAAACATGTGCGGCGCGTTTGCCGGGATGTGGATGGTCTCGCCGGCGCGCACGATTTGTTTTGCGCCACGGAACGTAGCCGTAAGCTCGCCCTCCAGCACGGAAAAAGTTTCTTCAAAGTCGTGACGGTGCGGAGGCGGGCCGCCACCCGGCGGTATATGCATGTCAATCAGGCAGAAACGCCCCGCCGTGTCTTTGCCCGCGAGCAGGATCGTGTATGTGTCTCCCACCGCGCCGATGTGCGGCAGCTTCGCATCGCTGTTCGGCTGCGCAAACGCCAGTTGACGTTCCAGATTGTCGTCCGGTATCGCTGCAGCTGCTTTCTTCGCGGCGCTGGTTGGTTCAGACATTTTGTCCTCCCTTTCGGTTTTCGACATCGTACAGAGTCTGCGCGGCAACTGCAAAATTGCTGCTGCAGAGCCTGAACGCGTTACCGAGGTTTTGTAGCGGCGGGCTTCAGACCGCCATCGGTAACTGCCGCGCCACGAATGGCGCACTAAAGTGCGCCTCTACAAAAGCAAACCAACGGCTGCCCGGTCCCGCTTCGCGGGACCGGCCGCTACAAAGTCAAAAACGCACAGCGAAATGGAGCGAGTACAAAAGCTCGCTTCCGGAAACACAACTTGAACCTGAATTCATCTCGAGTGCCGAAAAACGGTACTGTCCCTCATCCATACTTAGGTACAGCTGTTTTTTCGTACCCCCGGTGTTAAGTTGAAACCGGGAGAAACGACATGAGAGGTTTTGGGAAAGCGCGCGACGATCGCTTCGCACCCGTCACACTGCAAAAACCGTCATCGGAACTCCGCACCCTGGCTGAACTCATCAAGGCCGCACGACGAACATCGGGAGCATCGGCAGACCAGCCGGACACCGCGTTGCGCCAGCAAGCGCAGGAGATTCTAATCGGTACAGCCCAACTATTAGAAACCAATGCAAACCATTGAAAACAATCAACGGCGACTCGTTCTAATCGGTACTATTTGTCCACTTTTTTCGGCCGCATGTGGCCGAAAAATGGTCATCAGCGGCTCGCGCGACGCATTGGCGCAGCGGTCATTGAAGCGCCTCGTGCGACGCAGAATCCACACGATTCACAGCGCTCCTGTGGATATCACTGTGGATAAAGAAACCCCTCCCAGCAGTGAAAAAGCCCAGCAAAATCAACGTTTTAAATACCATAGGCCCGCGCGGAACTCGTATCGTTCTGTAAACAAGCCACTTATTGCGTCGGCCAGGCTGCAACACTCCGCCCTGTCAACTGCCAATCGTTCTGTTTCTCTTATGTTGAATATGCACAGGTCTGGGGCGGCATGTTCGCTAAGCGTTACTAGCATAGGGATTTGCCTTTCTAGGCAACAACGTGCTTTTCTCGCCCCCGCGCCATTCTCGCAGCCTTCCACGCCCGCACCGTTGACTCGACCGGATTGCGGGACTATAGTGACACAGACCTTTGGAATGCTCGCGGCCCACGAGCCCAGGGTTTTTCCGGGGAATTCATGAATCTGCCCAACAGCTTGACGACGCTGCGGATCTTTTTCGTTCCGCTGCTCGTCGTCGTGCTGCTCACCCGCCAGCCCAATTTTGATTTTTGGGGATTGCCTGTCCACTTCGAAGTATTGGGCGTTTTGATTTTGCTGGCCGCCGCGGCCACCGACGTGATGGACGGCTACCTCGCTCGTTCCCGCAAGGAAATCACCACGCTGGGAATTCTGCTGGACCCGATCGCCGACAAACTTCTGATTTCCGCCGCGTTTATTTCCCTGGTGGAAATGGGTTTGATGCAGGCTTGGATGGTGGTGATCATCATCGGCCGCGAATTCATGGTGATGGGCCTGCGCGAAATTGCTTCAGTGGAAGGGTTGATCATTCCCGCGTCGCCGCTGGGAAAAATGAAAATGATTTTGCAGGTGCTCGCGGGATGCACCGTGATTTTAACCGCCAATCATCCGGCGCTGAAACTGGTGGGCACCGTGCTGCTGTGGATGGTGGTGGTCAGCGCGGTGGCCTCGGCAGGGCATTACTTTCAGATGTTCTGGACGCAAATTAATTTCCGCGTGCAGCAGCGCCGCCAGGGCGCCTTGCTCGTGAAGCCCGAAGAAAAGCCGCAGGATGTCCTCACTCGCTGATCGCGAGAAGCAGTTGCTTTTGCAGTTAGCCCGGAGCGCCCTCACTCTCGCAGTGCAGGAAAAACCCCCGCTGCAGGATTTTCCCTCCGAGGATTTTTTGCATCAGCCCGCGGGCGCGTTCGTCACGCTGCATCGTCGCGGACGTTTGCGCGGCTGCGTCGGCCAGCTTCCAGGGCGCGACGCGCTCGCCGAAGTCGTTGCGCATTGCGCGCGCTCCGCTGCGCTGGACGATTCGCGCTTCGATCCCGTCATGCTCGCCGAACTCAGTGAGATCGAGATCGAGCTTTCCGTTCTGTCTGCACTGGAAGATGTGACGCTGGAGCGCATCGAACCGGGGAAGCATGGACTGGTCGTCAGCCAAGGCCGTCAACGCGGAGTGCTGCTGCCGCAAGTGGCCACAGAATTCCGTTGGCAGGCGCAACGCTTTCTGGAGGAGACGTGCGTGAAGGCTGGTCTGGAACGCGATGCCTGGAAATCCTCAGCGACGCGCGTGCAGGCGTTCACAGCGGAAGTGTTCAGCGAAGCGGCGTTTCAGCCGCGCAACGCGCAGTCCGGATAATCCCAGCAAACGAGCGCGCTAGCGCTTACTCCAATTCCACGTAATCGCCCACGAAGAACTCGCGCAACGTGAAGGTCGTCAACACCGTCGCGGAGTTGGTTCCCGTGCGCAGAACGATTCCCTCGCCGACGACCTCGCGCGGCGTGTTGTCCCACTTCCACTTCTTGGGAACGCTCCCGAATCCGTACACGCGACCGTAAATATTGTCCTGTGAACCCGCGTCGAACGCGAAGCGCGGCGTTTGATACGCGGTTTCGTGCTCGGTTCCGGTGTAGCGGAAGATGCGGAAATAGTCGCCGATATGGACGCCTTGCTGCGCGCCGAGGTTCACGAAGAATATGTCATTGGTGCCCAATTCCACCTGGAACGATTTGCCGGCCATCACCATCGCGGTGGCTTTACCACTGAATGGCGCGAAGCGGTCGAAGTTGGTCTCGGGCTTCAGCGGCGGGCTGGGGCGCTCCTTGAACGGCAGAAGGATATCGCCGCGCTGTACGTAGTTGCAGGAGTTCTCCACTTGCGCGATGGAAGTGTTGGGCTGCGCCACAACCACGCGGACGCGGCCTTCGTCTTCCCACCATGTGCCCAGTTTGCGGATGATCGCGAACTGCCACTTGGCCCACTCGATCTCCGTGGGGTCCACGACTGAGCGGATTACCGAGAACTCGTCGCCAACCTTCACGCCCTGGCCGGCGCCCTTGTTCAGGTAAACGTAGTCGCCTTCCTGGAAAGTGATCTTGTAGTTGGAGCCGTCGCCAGAGATCACGTAGGAGTCCTGCGGGACGGATTCATTGGTAATGGTCCCGGTGCAATAGATGTCCTTCCCGATGGGGCCGGATGCTTGGCCGAACGCAGCAACCCCGGAAAGGCTCAAAACCAGGCTGGCAAGGACAATTTTCCCACGCATAATGCATGCTCCTTTGAATATCGTGCGCCGCGGCACAGGCGCTGGCCCACATTTGCCCCGATGTACCGACTGTAATGGACGTACTGGAACCCGTCAAGACAACTGTCCGACCCGCTTTACACATTGTGCACCACATGGTACAAGCCCTGTAGTACCTGTACGATAGGCCAGGGTGCCCCAGAATTCGCGATAACAGACGCCCGCGTCAGTGATCCGAATACGGCTCAATCCAAGACACGCCCAATGATCGGAAGAGACAAAATCTGCGCAGTGGTGGCTGCCGCCGACGCGTCCGGGACGTGGAAGCAGCTCGCGCAGGCCCTTCGCTCGACGCGCACGGTGGAATTGCGCCTCGACTGGCTCTCCGATGAGGACGAACTCGACAAGTTTTTGGCGCAACTGGCGAAAAAGCGCCTGAGCGCTACGTTGATCGCAACCTGCCGGCGGCGCGAGGCGGGCGGAAGGTTTCGCGGAACGATTGCGCGGCAGCTGGTGCAACTTGGCCGCGGCGGTGCGGTCTGGCTGCGCCTGGTACGATCTGGAAATTGAAAGTTCGTCGCGGTGTCCGCTGGAATTGTTGGACGTGCTGCTGGGCGAAGGGCGGCGAATTGCATCGGCGCATTTTTTCCAGCGCTCGCCGAAGAATTTCAGGCGGGTTGCGGCTGAATTGGGTCGCGGGAAACCTGATGCGATCAAAATTGCGGTGCAGTGCGACTCGCTGGGCCGCAGCTTAGAGGTATTGCGGCTGGCGCGCCGGCGGAAAGATTTGATTGCGGTGCCGATGGGGGACGTGGCGCTGCCGGCGCGGATGCTTGCGCTGAGGGAGGGAAGCGCGCTCGCCTATGCGCCGGTGGAGAATGCGACGGCGCCCGGTCAGGTGGGATTGCAAGAAATGAAAGATTTGTATCGCGCGGACAAATTGCGCCGGAAGACCCGCGTGTACGGAGTGATCGGCAATCCGATCGGCCACTCGTTGTCACCGGTGCTACAGAACACGGGATTTCAGGCGCGAGGAGTCGACGCCGTGTTCCTGCCGTTTCTGGTGCGCGATCTGCGGGATTTTCTGCGCAACGTCGAGCCGTTGGGAATCGCGGGGTTCAGCGTGACGTTGCCGCACAAGGAAACGATTTTGCGGCACCTGGACGATTGCGATCCGATGGCGGCGGCGATTGGCGCGGTGAATACGGTGGTGGTGCGCGGCGGCGGAAGATTGTACGGCTACAACACGGACTATGTGGGCGTGCTGCGCGCGCTCGAGAGGCGCATTCCATTGCGCGGCAGCCGCACGCTGATTTTCGGCGCGGGCGGCTCGGCGCGCGCGGTGGCGTTTGCGCTGGCAGAATCAGGAGCGTCAGTCTGCATTTGCGCGCGGCGCGCGAAGGCAGCGCAGGCGCTGGCACGCGCAGTGGGCGGCGAAGTGGTGAAACGCTCCCGGCTGCAGCGCGAATTTTTTGATGCGATCGTGAATGCGACGCCCGTGGGGATGCATCCCACGGAGGGCCGGTCGCCACTCAGCGCGCGAGAACTCAATTGCAGGCTGGTATTCGATTTGATTTACCGGCCGCGCGTGACCAAGTTGATGCAACTCGCGGCGCAACGGGGCATCGAAACGGTTTCGGGACTGGAGATGTTCTTGGTGCAGGGCACCGCGCAATGGGAAATATGGACGGGGGAGCGCGCGCCGGTGGAAGCCATGCGCCGCGCCGTGTTGCGCGTGCTGACGAGCGAAGAGAAAATGGCGAGACGATGATTCAGCCGGACTTCAAGACGTTCACAAAATTGGCGCGCCAGGGGAACCTGGTTCCGGTGTACGAGACGTTTACGGCGGACCTGTTGACTCCGGTCGGCGCGCATCTGCGTCTTGCGCACAATGCGAAGTATTCGTTCCTGCTGGAGAGCGTCGAGGGCGGCGAGAATATCGCGCGCTATACATTCGCCGGCGCGAATCCGCAGGAGGTGTTTCGTTCGCGCGGGCGAAAATGCAGCCTGGAGACGGGCGGCAAGCGCAAGAATTTCGAAGCCGATCCCATCGAGTCTTTGCGGGAACTCACCGAACGGTATCAGCCGGTGCGCGTGCCGGGGCTGCCGCCGCTGATTGGCGGAGCGATCGGGTATTTCGCGTACGACATGGTGCGATTGATCGAAAAGATTCCGGCGAGCGGGCGCGACGATCTGCATCTGGACGATAGCGTGATGATGTTCTACCTGGGATTGGTGGCTTTCGATCACGTGCGGCACCGCGTGTGGGTGCTTCGTAATGTCTTCACGGAAGGGCCGGGAAGCCTTCGCGCAAAATATGACGCTGCGGTGCGCGAAATTCGACGCACGCGCCGCAAACTCGAAAGCCCACTGCCGCGGCGACGGCGCACGCGGCGGGGCGGCCCGCTGCGCGTGGAATCGAACTTCACGAAAGCGCAGTACATGGCCGCGGTACGCAAGGCGAAAAGCTACATTCGCGCGGGCGACATTTTTCAGGTGGTGCCGAGCCAGCGATTTTCGGCGCGCACCGGCGCCGATCCCTTCGAAATTTATCGCGCGCTGCGCGTGGTGAATCCTTCGCCGTATCTTTATTACTTGAAGCTGGACGAACTTGCGGTCGTAGGTAGCTCGCCGGAAATGCTGGTGAAGGTGCAGGGGCGCAATATTTCGTATCGGCCGATCGCCGGGACGGTGCCGCGCGGGCGCAATGAAGCGGAAGATCGCGCGCTCGAAGCAAAACTGCTCGCGGATCCGAAGGAGCGCGCCGAACACATCATGCTGGTGGATCTGGGTCGCAACGATCTGGGACGCGTGTGCGAGTACGGGTCTGTGAAGGTGGAGCGGTTGATGTTCGTCGAGCGCTATTCGCACGTGATGCATCTGGTGTCCAGTTTGCGCGGGGAATTGCGCGCGGATGTGGATTGTTTTGACGCGCTGATGGCGTGCTTTCCCGCCGGGACTCTTTCGGGCGCGCCAAAAATTCGCGCGATGCAAATTATTGACGAGCTGGAGCCCACGCGGCGCGGGATTTACGCCGGCGCGGTGATGTATCTGGATTTTTCCGGGAACATCGATTCTTGCATCGCGCTGCGCACGATGGTGGCGAAAGGCGGCCGCGCCTACATTCAGGCGGGCGGCGGAGTGGTGGCGGATTCCGTCCCCGAGCGCGAATATCAGGAAACGGTGAACAAGGCACGCGCGCTGGTGACGGCGCTGGAGATTGCGCATCGCGGAGCGAACGGCAGCCGCGCGGAATGACTCATTGTAACGGCGGTTTTTCAAAACGCGAGCGATCATTGCCGTGCCACGGATGGCGCACTGAAGTGCGCCGCTACGAAAGCTGCGCAGGCCGCGGTTAAGTAGTTAGAATATGAGTGCGACATGATTCTGCTGCTCGACAACTACGATTCGTTTACATACAACCTGGCGCAGTACCTGGGCCAGATGGGGCAGCAGCTGGATGTGCGCCGCAACGACGAGATCACGCTGGATGAAATCGAAGAGATGGCGCCGGAGCGCATCGTGATTTCGCCGGGGCCTTGCACGCCGAAGGAAGCGGGGATCAGCGTTTCATTGATCCAGCGATTCGCGGGGAAGATTCCGATTTTGGGCGTTTGCCTAGGGCATCAGGCGATTGGCGCGGCGTTTGGCGGGCGTGTGATTCGCGCGCCGAAGCTGATGCACGGAAAGACCAGCGAGATCGAGCACGACGGGCGCACGATTTTTCACGGATTGCCGAAGCCGTTCATCGCCACGCGGTATCATTCGTTGATCGTGGAACGCAAATCGCTGCCGCGCGAACTGGAAATTTCGGCGGAGACGGAAGATGGAACGATCATGGGTTTTCGTCATCGCAAGTTGCGCGTGGAAGGTGTGCAGTTTCATCCGGAATCGGTGCTGACCGGGGCGGGATTTGATTTGCTGAAGAATTTCCTGAGCATTTGATTCGATGCGGCGGTGCGCGATGCGCGAGAAGCGAAGAATACGGGCCGCAGTCGCCGAAATTCTTCTACTCTGCGCGACGATCGTATTCGCGCTTCCATTTCCGCGCGTGGCGGCCACGGACGCGCCGCGGACATCGCAGCCGGAAAAACTCCCCGTACCGACCTACCTTGGTTTTGATGCGAACGATTATCCGGGCGACGACGCGTTGCCTGGGTTGCGACGCACATTCTCGTTTGCCGGATATTGGCTGAACGCACCGCCAGGCGCGAAGACGAATACGTGGATCGGGAAGCGTGTTGAGCTGCTGAAAAACGGCTTCGGCTTTTTGGTCCTATTCAACGGACGCTTGTCAAAGGAACTGCAGCCGCCCGTGAACGCGAGCGATCTGGGTGCGAGTGACGCGGAACTGGCCATCACAGCGGCGCAGCATGAGGGATTTTCTGCCGACTCGTTCACGGTAATTTATTTGGATATTGAAGAGGGTGGCCGAATGCTGCCTCCACAAATCAATTACATTGCGGGTTGGAAGAGCCGGGTGGAGTCGAAAGGTTTTGTCGCGGGAGTTTACTGCTCGGGAATGAAAGTGAAGGAAGGAAAGGGGCAAACCATCACGACGGCGGACGACATCCACGAGCGTGCGCCGGTAATGGCCTACTTTATTTATAACGACGCCTGTCCTCCTTCGCCGGGCTGCGAGTATTTGAAAAACCCTCCGGAGCCCTCGCAGAGCGGATATGCCGGGGCGCGCGTATGGCAGTTTGCGCAATCGCCGCGGCGGCGGAATTTTACGGCGCACTGTGGCGCCACTTACAGTTCGGATGGCAATTGCTATCCGCCGGCGAGCAGTGCCGCGGGTCGCTTGCTGCTTGATCTTGATTCTTCGCTGTCGCCTGACCCGTCTGCGTTGTCGCCGCACAACTCACAGTAATTCGCAGGGAATTCCAATCAGGATGCGGATTGGCTGTGGTGGTCTGCGGCGGATTGTGAAAATGCGACCAGGGCTTCGAGCTTGGCGCGGGCTGCGCCGGAAGCAATAGATTCAGCGGCGAGTCGCACGCCGTCGAGAAAATCGGTAGCGCGACCTGCGGCGACGAGCGCGCCTGCAGAATTGGCCAGCACAATATCGCGATGCGGGCCGTGCTCATGGCCCCGCGACACGCTGCCTAAGACATTGTGGATCATTTCGGCGTTGTGTGCGGCATCGCCGCCGCGAATGGCTTCGAGCGTCGCGCGGCGCAGGCCGAAATCTTCCGGAACGACGGTGTAGCTGCGCACCGCGCCATCGCGCAATTCGGCGATGTGCGTTTCGCCGCTGATGGAAATTTCGTCCAGACCGTCGGCGCCGTGGACCACCAGCGCGCGTTGCACGCCCAATTCGCCAAGAGCCTGGGCGACGAGTTCGGTGAGGCTCGCGTCATACACGCCGACAATTTGCGCGGAGGCTCCGGCGGGATTGGTGAGCGGGCCGAGCAGATTAAAAACCGTGCGGACGCGCAGCTCGCGTCGCGCGGGGATCGCATAGCGCGTGGCGGCGTGCATCGCGGGGGCGTAGAGGAAGCCGATGCCGATTTTTTCGATGGCTTCGGCGACGCGTTCGGGCGCGAGTTCGATTCTTACGCCGAGGGCTTCGAGCACGTCGGCGGAGCCACAGCGCGAGCTGGTGGAGCGGTTGCCGTGTTTGGCGACGCGGACGCCGGCGCCGGCGACGACGAAAGCGACGGCGGTGGAAATGTTGAATGTGGCGCGAGCGTCGCCGCCGGTGCCGCAGGTGTCCACGATTACTTCGTCGGGACGTTTGCGTCCGGCGGGGAAAATTGGCGTGGCGTGGCGGCGCATCGCCAGGGCGAAGCCGACCACTTCGTCAACCGTTTCGCCTTTTATGCGCAGAGCGATCAGCAGGGCGGCGATCTGCTCGGTGCTGGCGTGGCCGGAAAGGATTTGCTCCATCGCGGTTTGGGCTTCGGCGCGCGAGAGGTCTTCGCCTTGGATTAGCTTGTCGAGGGCTTCGTGGATCATTTTGTGATTGCAACTATCCGCGGGGCGATCTGCAGGGCGCAATTTAT
The DNA here is from genome assembly GCA_963748395.1 of uncultured Acidobacteriota bacterium. GTDB lineage: Bacteria > Acidobacteriota > Terriglobia > Acidiferrales > UBA7541 > Palsa-295. The sequence goes on from CAVVIP010000005.1 coordinate 1,157,562, forward strand.
TGCGCGATGCGGCTCCTTGCCCGTCGTGCGGGTTCCAAGTAAACTAAGTCGCTTTAATTGTCCTCGAATCTTAGCACTATTCAAGGCGACCTTCAGGAAGCCGATGGAGCAGGAATGAAGATCCACGAATATCAGGCCAAGGGTATCCTTGCGAAATTTGGCGTGCCGGTGCCGCGCGGGGAAGTTGTGTTCAAGAAGGATGAAGCGCGGGCGGTGGCGCAGCGGCTGGGAACTTCGGTGGTGGTGGTGAAGGCGCAGATTCACGCGGGTGGGCGCGGAAAAGCCGGCGGCGTGAAGCTGGCGAAATCTGCTGACGATGCCGCGACGCTGGCCGAACAAATTTTGGGGATGAAACTGGTGACGCCGCAGACGGGAGAAGAAGGGCGGATCGTGCGGCGGTTGCTGATCGAAGAAGGGCTGCATATCAAGCGCGAACTTTATCTGGGGATTTTGGTGGATCGCGCGCTGGGTGCGCCGATTTTTATGGCCAGCGCGGCGGGCGGAATGGAAATCGAGGAAGTGGCGAAGGATCATCCGGAGGCGATTTTGCGCGAGGTGATTGATCCGGCGACGGGTTTTCAGCCGTATCAGGCGCGCAAATTAGCTTTTGGATTGGGGCTGACGCCGGAGCAGGTGGGCGTGGCCGTGCCATTTTTCCAGGCGCTGTACCGCGCGTTCATTGAGACGGATGCTTCGATGATCGAAATCAATCCGTGCGTGGTGACGGGCGACGGCAAGCTGGTGGCGCTGGATGCGAAAGTGACTTTTGATGACAACGCGCTGTACCGGCATCCGGAATTCAAGGAATTGCGCGACCTGGAAGAGGAAACGCCTCTCGAAGTGGAAGCTTCGAAGTTCAAATTGAATTACATCAAGCTGGACGGCGACATCGCTTGCATGGTGAACGGCGCGGGTCTGGCGATGGCGACGATGGACATTATTAAGTTGAGCGGCGGGAGCCCGGCGAATTTTCTGGACGTGGGCGGCGGTGCTTCGGAAGAGCAGGTGAAGAACGCGTTTCGCATTTTGTTGAGCGATCCGAACGTGCGGGCGGTGTTCGTGAATATTTTCGGCGGGATTTTGCGTTGCGACGTGCTGGCCAGCGGAGTGGTGAGCGCGGCGAAGGAATTGAAATTCAAAATTCCAGTGGTGGTGCGGATGGAAGGAACGAACGTGCAGCAGGGAAAAGAAATTTTGCGCAACTCCGGATTTAATTTCGCCGTCGCAGAGGGAATGAAAGACGGCGCGGAAAAAGCGGTTGCGCTGGCGGGAGGCGCACGATGAGCGTGCTGGTTGATAAGAATACGCGGCTGATCGTGCAGGGGATTACCGGGCGGGAGGGAAGTTTTCACGCGCAGCAAATGCTGGATTACGGGACCAAAGTGGTGGCGGGCGTGACGCCGGGGAAGGGCGGTACGGAACATCTGAAAGTGCCGGTGTTCAATACGGTGGCGGAGGCGGTGAAGGCGACGAAGGCGAACGTGTCGGTGATTTTTGTGCCGCCGCCGTTTGCCGCGGACGCGATTCTGGAAGCGATGGACGCTGGATTGCCGCTGGTGATCTGCATCACGGAGGGCGTGCCGACATTGGACATGGTGCGGGTGGCCGCTGCGCTGAAAAATTCGCACACGCGATTGATCGGGCCGAACTGTCCGGGAATTATTTCGCCGGGAAAATGCAAGATCGGGATCATGCCGGGTTCGATTCACAAGCAGGGACACGTAGGCGTGGTGAGCCGCAGCGGAACGTTGACGTATGAAGCCGTGGATCAACTGACGCATCTGGGGATCGGGCAATCCACATGCATCGGGATTGGCGGCGATCCGATTATCGGGACGAGTTTTCTGGATGCGATCAAGATGTTCAACGAGGATCGCGACACGCACGCGATCGTGCTGATCGGCGAAATCGGCGGCAATGCCGAGGAAGTGGCGGCGGAATACATCAAGAAGCATGTGCGCAAGCCGGTGGTGGGATTCATCGCGGGGCAGACCGCGCCTCCGGGACGGCGCATGGGACATGCCGGTGCGATTATCAGCGGCGGGCAAGGAACCGCGGCGGAAAAATATAAGGCGATGCGGGCAGCGGGGATTCGCACGGTACAGAGTCCCGCGGAAATTGGGCACACGATGGCGGCGGCATTGGAAAAATCGAAAGCGAAGCCCACTGCAAAAAAGAAGGCAGCTGGAAAGTCGAAGAAGACGACAAAGAAAAGGAAATAGCTGGGGGCGCGCGGCCTGGGGGCTTGCGCACTATTTTAATTTTGGGAGATGAAACGAATGGCTGTCGAGAGAAGTTTGGCAATAGTAAAGCCGGATGCGGTGGGGCGAGGATTGACCGCCGACATTCTTAGCCGCGTGCATGCGGCGAAATTCAAGATTGTTGCGATTAAGTCAGTGCGCTTGACGAAGGCGCAGGCCGAAGGATTTTACGCGGTGCATCGCGAGCGGTCGTTTTTCGGCGAGTTGACGGAATTCATGAGCTCGGGCAAGGCGGTGGTGATGGTGCTCGAGGCGGAAAATTGCATCGCGAGATGGCGCGAGACGATGGGCGCGACGGATCCCGCGAAAGCCGCGGCGGGCACGATACGCAAGGAACTGGGGCAGAGCATTCAGTTCAACTGCACGCACGGCTCGGACGCGCAGGATACTGCGGCGTACGAGATTGGTTATTTCTTTTCGGGGGCCGAGCTGGTTTAAGCCGGCGGCGCGCCACGCCGCCGAGTGCGGCGCCAAAATCCTGAAAGAATGCCCGCTTCGTCCCGAAATGCACGGGACGAAGCAGCCGCTACACAATCAACTGCAAACTACAGGCGAGCAACCCTTCCACGCTAGCGCTGGCACGCTGTCAGGACGAGCCAGAGCTGCGATTTTCGCATCTATCTGCCGCTAAGCTAATTTTTCGGGAAACCGGGTGAGGCTTCGATTTCCAGTATTTGCTTGGTGTGGCGTTCGCTGTGCGCGGCGGTGAAGAGCAGCCACTCGTAGGCATCCAGCGGTCCTAGCGGGGAATCCATCACATGTTGGCGTAAGTCGGGAGTGGTGCGCATGAACTCGATGGTGCGCGCGCGGCTGGCGAGGAAATGATCGAGAGCTTCGTTGGGACCCCAGCGTCCATTGGGGACGAGTTCCGGCGGAGCTTGCCGCTTGTTGGTGCGGTCCGGGACCATGGACAGGACCAGAGCGTCGTATTTGGCGACGTCGCGATCGGGGGCGCCCGCGGGCGCTTTCATGACGTTGGTGGTGACCAACTGATAGAAGTAATCCTCGGCGACAGCGATGTGCTCCATGGTCATGGCCACGGACCATTTGTCCGGAGCAGCTTTGAAAATCCACTGGGCCGGAGTGAGATCTTTGACGTCCACGACGATGGCGTTGCGCGTTTGTTCGAGATACGCGATGCCTTTATCGCGATCGGCCTGGGAGAGCGCTTGCGCGGAAACGGCGGGGCCGAAACAAGCGGCGGCGCAAAGCAGCAAGATTACTTTTTTCATTCGTGTGTCTCCTCTAGTTGCGTTTCTCGTGGAATGATTGTGTGTGAAATGACGGTTGGGAGCAAGCGAGCGGTTCGAGCGCCGGGAATGTGTTGGCGTTCCAGGTTGCGTGCGGACCTCGCCGCGGAAGTGGTGCATGCGCGATATGATGGCATAACTATATAAAGGTTGGCGCGATTGTCAACGCTTAGGGGTGCGGCGCGGCGGCGGCGCGAAATTCTTCCGGGTGTGGAGGTTGGGGTTAGAATGGACGGCTGAGCGCGCTGCCATGGACCCGCTACGCGAAACCGGGAAACTTTTGATCGTGGTTGGAATTGCGCTGGCGGGATTGGGTGCGCTGCTGACGTATGGACGGAAACTGCCGTTCCGGCTGGGGCGTTTGCCGGGCGATATTGTGTATCAGGGGCGGAATGGAAGTTTTTATTTTCCAGTGGTGACGTGCATTCTGCTGAGTGTGGTCTTGAGTTTACTGATGTGGGTTGTGAATCATTTTCGAAGATGAACGGAAAAAACGTACTTCAGCGGCTAAAGCCGCTCGGATTTCGGCGAGGGTTACGTCGTGGCTGAAGCCACGACCTACGAAGCTCTTCGAGATCGCAAGTGGACGATGGAACGATGAACCAAACATCGCTTTTCAATTTGATGCCGGAGCAGCGGACGTGGAAGGTCAGCGAGCTGACGGCGCGCATACGGGAGTTGCTGGAATCGGCGTTGCCGGAAGTGTGGGTGGAGGGCGAGGTTTCGAACTGCCACATGGCGCAGTCCGGGCATTGCTATTTCACGCTGAAGGATGCGAAGTCGCAAATTCGCTGCGTGTGTTTCCGCGATCAGATGCGCGGAATGAAATTCAAGCCCGAGGATGGACTGCACATCACGGTGCGCGGCGCGCTGAGCGTTTACGACGCGCGCGGCGAATACCAGATTTACGTGACGCTGATCGAGCCAGTGGGATTGGGCGCGCTGCAACTGGCGTTCGAGCAGCTGAAGAAGAAGCTGGAACTGGAAGGATTGTTCGCGGCGGCGCGTAAGAAACCGCTGCCGGTGCTGCCGCGCTGCATTGGAGTGGTGACTTCGCCGACCGGCGCTGCTATTCGTGACATTTTGCGCGTGCTGAAGCGGAGATTTCCCAACGCGCAGGTGAGTTTGTATCCGGTGAAAGTGCAGGGCGCGGGAGCGGCGGCGGAAATCGTGGAGGCGCTGCGCTATTTCAATCAGACGAAAACGGCGGACGTGCTGATTCTGACGCGCGGCGGCGGGTCGCTGGAAGATTTGTGGGCCTTCAACGAGGAAATACTGGCGCGGGCGATTTTTGCGTCGGCGATTCCAGTGATCACGGGCGTGGGGCACGAAACCGACTTCACGATTGCGGATTTTGTGGCGGATTTGCGCGCGCCGACTCCTTCGGCGGCCGCGGAAATCGTGGTGAAGTCGCGCGAGGAATTCGAGCGGCACATCGCCGAGTCGCAGCGGCGATTGGCGCACCACATGCGGTACCGGCTATCGCAGTGGCGGCATCGTGTGCGGGATTTGCAGACGCATCGCGGGTTCCGGCAGCTGGAGCTGGTGTTGCGCAACCGGCGACAGCAGCTGGATGAGATGGCGAATTCGCTGGCGATTGGTTTGCGGTTGCGGCTCGCGATGGCGCGGCAACGACTGACGGAAGCGAACGCGCATATTGCGTCGTTTGATCTGCGCGGGCGCGCGGCGGAGTTGGCGCGGCGGATCGAGCAGCAGCGGGGTTCGTTGCGGGCTGCGTTGGAAAGATTGGTGGCGCGGAAGAGGCGCGGATTTGCGGTGGCGCAGGTGCGTTTTGCAGCACTGGATTTGCGCGCGCGGGTAGGGCTGTTGCGGCGGCGTATGGAACGGGATTCTACCGAGCTACAGGTGCGGATTGATCGCTTGCTGATTGCGAAGCGACGATTGTTGCAAGCAGCCGCGTTGACCCTCGACGAGCGCAGCCCGCTGAAGATTCTGGAGCGCGGTTACGCGATTGCTTACGATGCGTCGGGGAAAGTGCTGCGTTCGCCGGAGCAGGTGGCGCTTGGTGACGATATTTCAGTTCGACTAGCGCGAGGCGAAGTTGGCGCTACGGTGCGAAGTAAGAAGAAATCCGAGGCCTGAAGCTAGTCCCTCAACGAGCGCTCGCGATTGTTCGAGGAGTTGGGCACGCAACTTCAACGGCTGTGTCGCACCTACGGCGCTCCAAATTTTCTCTACGATTGTCCCAGGCCTTCCGGCCTGGGCTAACTTATGCCGCGCCTACGGCGCTGGTGGCTCGTTTTGTTTGTGAACGGAAGAGTCGGATCAATCGCCTTTGAGCGCACCGCCGGCCGTGTGAAAAAGCTCATCTCCGTGAACCGCTTATTTTTGTCAATACCTCCTCGTAGGGACGCGCTGTTTCGCCGGACGCCTTGGCAGAATCGTAAGCCCGAATCGCATCGAGTTCATCGGCATCGTCCGTCGGCTCATTCGATTTCACCATCGGGAGAATGACGCCGAGTTTCTTGGCTTTCGTCTTGCGCGAGCGGCTCGTTTTCTTCACTTGTTATTCCTCATCGGCGGTGCCGCCGCCGACCTTTAGGACAGCGAGGAAGGCTTCCTGGGGGATGTCCACGCGGCCGACGCGTTTCATGCGTTTTTTGCCTTCTTTTTGTTTTTCGAGCAGTTTGCGTTTGCGGGAGATGTCGCCGCCGTAGCATTTGGCGATAACGTTTTTGCGAATGGGGCTGATGGTTTCGCGAGCGATGACGCGGCTGCCTATAGCGGCTTGAATGGCGATTTCGAACATCTGACGCGGGATGAGTTTGCGCAGACGGCTGACCAGGTCGCGGCCGCGTTCGTAGGATTGATCGCGGTGGCAGATCACGGTGAGCGCGTCCACCGGCTCGCCGCCGACCAACACATCGAGCTTCACCAAGTCCGATTCGTGGTAACCCGACAGATGATAATCGAGTGAAGCGTAGCCGCGCGAAACGCTTTTCAAACGATCGTAAAAGTCGAGCACGATTTCGTTCAGCGGCATTTCATAAGTGAGCATGATGCGCGTGGGCGATAGATATTCGAATTTCTTCTGAGTTCCGCGCTTTTCCTCGCAGAGTTGCAGCACGCCGCCGACGGATTCCTCGGAAGTAATGATCATGGCAGTGAGCATAGGCTCTTCGATTTTCTGAATCGAAGCGGGCGGCGGAAATTTGGTGGGGTTATCCACTTCCATCACTTCGTTGGCGGTGGTGGTGATGCGGTATTGCACGCTAGGCGCGGTGGTGATCAGGCCGATATTGAATTCGCGCTCCAGGCGTTCCTGCACGATTTCCATGTGCAGTAAGCCGAGGAATCCGCAGCGAAATCCGAAGCCGAGGGCGACGGAATTTTCCGGCTCGTAGAAGAAGGCGGCGTCGTTGAGCTGCAATTTTCCCAGGGCGTCGCGCAGCATTTCGTAATCGCTGGCGTTCACTGGAAAAAGTCCGGCGAAAACCATGGGCTTGATGGCTTCGAAACCGGGCAGGGGCGGCGCGGGATGGCCGTCTTCTACGACGGTGTCACCCACGCGTGCGTCGGCAACGCGCTTGATATTGGCGATGATGAAGCCGACGTCGCCGGCGGCGAGTTCCTGCAACACGACAGGTTTAGGCGTGAGGACGCCGAGATTTTCCACTTCGTAGACTTCGTTGCTGGACGTGAGGCGAATCTTCATGTGCGGCGTGAGGCGGCCTTCCATCACGCGCACCAGCACCACCGCGCCACGATAGGAATCGAACCAGGAATCGAAAATCAGGGCGCGCAGAGGAGCGTCAGCGGAGCCTTGCGGCGCGGGAACCAGGCGCACGATGGCTTCCAAGACTTCTTCGACGCCCAGGCCGCTTTTCGCGCTGATGGGGAGCGCCTCGTCCGCGGGAATGGCCAGGACGTTTTCGATTTGTTCCTTGGCGTAATCAATGCGGGCAGCGGGCAGGTCAATTTTATTGATGACGGGAACGATGGTGAGATTGTGCCGCGACGCGAGAAACGCATTGGCAACAGTTTGCGCTTCAACGCCCTGGCTGGCGTCCACCACCAGCAGCGCGCCTTCGCAGGCGGACAGAGCACGCGACACTTCGTAGGAAAAATCCACGTGGCCGGGCGTGTCAATCAAGTTCAGGCGGTATTCGTGGCCATCTCGCGCGGTGTAATGCAGGCGAATGCTTTTGGCTTTGATGGTGATGCCGCGTTCGCGCTCCAGGTCCATGGAATCGAGCACCTGGGAATGCATCTCACGCTGGGTGAGCGCGCCGGTGAGTTCCAGCAGGCGGTCGGCCAGCGTAGATTTGCCGTGGTCAATGTGCGCAATGATGCAGAAATTGCGGATGTACTGGGGATCCATGGCTCTCTGTGCGAACGCGCGGCGCAGGCGGGAGCGAAGCACGCTCTGCGCGCGGGCGTCGCGCCTTTCAAACTATCGAGTTTGCCATAGAACGTGGGGAAACGCGAAAGGGGCGAGCGAAAATCTGACGGCCGAGAGTTGACTGTTAAAAGTTGAAAGCTAACGGCGCGCGCCAGCGTAAACGGCGTGGCCCGAGGTCAGCGCCCCCGTGGTGTCCTAGCACATTCGCCGGTAGTCTCGGATTGCCTGTAGGAAGCTGATATCGTAGGCTGTAGCCGGTTTGGGGTTAGGGGAACGCAACCGGCGAGCCATAGGGAACATCGGGTTATGACCGGAAAGGCAGGCCTGTTGGCTAAGCTTTGCACGCTACGATACTTCCAGATCCTCTACAGACGCGCGACGTTGCCCCATTTGGCCCGCAGGAAACGATTGTCGGGAGCAGACGGCCGGCGCGCTGCGGAAGCTGCTCATTGAACACCACGGCCCAGATCGTAGGGATTCAAAAAAGGTCCAGGGGGCTGAGGATACTCGGCTACGCGCTGGCGACGGCGTGCCTGATTTGGCTGCTGCACGATTTTCATATCATGCAGGCGCTGCGGCAGTTTGCGCGGGTGGACTGGAAGTGGGTAGCGATCGGGATGGGGTTCGACATCCTGAGCTACGGGGTACAGGGGCTGCGGTGGAAATGGCTGCTCAGCCCGTTCGGCAAGGTGAAGCTGACGCACACGATTCGCGCAGTGTATGCGGGACTTTTCGCTAATTTGCTGTTTCCGCTGCGTCCGGGCGAGTTGCTGCGCAGTTACATTGTGTCGGATGCGGAGGACATCACGCTGGGGCGTGTGCTGGGATCGGTAGGCGTGGAGCGGCTGGTGGATTTGGTGATAGCGACGGCGTCGCTGGCGGTGGTATCGCTGCTGGTGGATTTGCCGCAACGATTCCGGAAAGTGGCGGACACGCTGGGCATTGTGACGCTGGTGTTGCTGGGAATTGTGGTGGTGATCATTTACTACCTGGAAGTGAAACTCTCGCAAAATCCAGACAGTTTTTCGGGGCCGCGGCATCTGCCGGGGAAACTGATGCGGGCGCTGCTGGGCCTGCACGCGATGGGAACGGCGCCGAGTTTTTATGCGGCGGTGTTTGCTTCGTTGCTGATGCCCGCCTGCCAGGTGATGGGCCTGTGGGCGATGATGAAGGCTTACGGATTGCAGCTGCCGTTTCTGGCGGCGATCGTGGTGCTCCTGATCATTAATCTGGGCGTGTCGTTGCCGAACGCGCCGGCGAACGTGGGGTCGTATCAATTTTTCTGCGTGCTGGGACTGAGCGTGTTTCAGGTGGATAAGACCTTGGCGACGGGCTTTTCGTTTTTCGCATTTCTGGCGCTAACGATACCTTTTATATTCCTGGGATTTGCGGGATTGGTGCGCAGCGGGCTGTCGTTGAAATCGATGCGCCAGAAGGTGAAGGAACTGCCCAGCCAGGCGCGGGCGGGCGCGCGGGCGTAGGGCTGCGTTGCGGCAGTCTCCAGGCGGCTTCCGGGCCGTACATCCCTTGCAGGTGAACTTATCGGCGGTCCCCTCCTGATTTCCTGATTGACGACCATTTGTCGCCCAAATGAGCACGCTGGGGTGAATTCGTTTTGGGAGGGGCTTGGCGTCCGGTATATAGTGGAAGTTCGACCCGCGCGAAAAAATCGGGACCCGTGACGATGTCACGGCAGAACTCGCGGGCGGACTTCCCCAGCAAGCCCGCAGCACCCGAGGAACGCGCCGTCTCCCATGGCACAGGACATCAACAAACATCTCGAACGGGCGCGAAAAAGCCTCGAGAAAAATAAGCTGCGCGAAGCCGTGAGCGAGTACCAAGCGGTGCTCGAAGAGGCGCCAGCGCATCAAGAAGCTTTGCAGGCGCTTGCTGACATCCACACTCGGCTGAACGAGCCCGAGCTGGCCGCCGAATATTACGGGATTCAATTCGACCGCCTGGTCGAATCCGGCGATGGAGCGAAGGCTTCCGCGGTATTCATCCGATTTCTACGCACTTTCCCGCAGCCCGCCGACCGCTTGATGCGTTTCGCAACTTTACTGCAGAAACAAAACCGCACGTCGGAAGCCATCGAACAGTTTGGGAACGCCGCGGAACTTTACAACAAAGAGCAGCGCGGCATCGAAGCGCTGGCATGCTACGAAAGCATGGCGATGCTGGATCCGGAAAATCCGCAGCGGCATATCGTGCTGGGCGAAATGGCGGAGCGGCTGCGTCATGGGGACATGGCGGCGCGAAGCTACTTGCGGGCAGGGCAATTGACACTGTCTGTGGGCGCATTGGACGAGGCGCTGGAATATTTCGGGCGGGCGCATGTGCTGGCGCCGCAGGACCGCATTGGCGCGCTACTGTTTGGGGAAGCTAAGCTGCGGAAGGGTGACGCCGAAGGCGCGGTGATGCTGCTGGAGCCCTTTGCTGCGACGGAGCGCGATGCCGCGTTTCAGGCGCTGTACGGCGAAGCGCTGCTGCGCACGGGACGGCTGGATCCCGCGCGGGAAGTTTTCCAGGCTTATTACGCGCAAAAGCCGGAGGGCTTCGTAAAATTATTCGAATTGGCCGCCGCGTACATTCGCGCGGGACAGGATGCAAAAGCCGCCGCGTTGCTGGTGCAGACGAAGGAAACGATGCGCGGGTTGCGCAAGGAAGTGGAGTTATCTGCCAACCTGGACCGGCTGGCGACAAACTTTCCGCAGTCGCTGGCGCTAGCGGAGGTGGTTGCCAAGCTGTACGAGGAATTGAATCGGGAGACGAAGTATTTCGATTCGCTGGTGAAGCTATTTGATTTGTATCTGGGCGCGGGCCGGATGAAAGAGGCGTGCGAATCGCTGGACCGGCTGGTGGATATCGACCCGTACGATTACCGGAATCACGAGCGCATCGCGAAACTGGAAGGTAAAGCCGATCCCGGTTTTCTGCAGAATATTCTGGCGCGTGCGGCGAAGGCGGCGACGGTATCCACGCGGACGGAAGGTTTTACCGGCGCGGGACGGGAGCCTTCGGAAAACTCGGCTTCCGTGCCGGAAGAAATACGCGCGCAGCAGGCGCTGGAAGACCTGGTAGTGCAGGTGGAAATTTTCCTGCAGTATTCGCTGCAGAGCAAAGCAGTGGAAAGGCTGGAACGCATCGCGGAACTTTTTCCCGGCGAAGAAGAAAGGAACGAGCGCCTGCGCGCCTTGTACGAACGCGCGAACTGGTGGCCGAAAGGGGCGGGACGCAAGCCGGCGCCGAGAGCCGCAGCACCGCCGCCCGCACCCGTGGACGCTCCTCCACCTTTGCAGCCAGCGCAGCAATTGGAAGCGTGGGGAGTTCCGTCGCCACCCACGGCTGCGGAAACGCACAGGGATCTGGCGGCCATCGCGGAAATCAATCGCTTGATGTACCGGCAGCCCACGCCGCGAGAAGTGCTGGTAACCACGTCGGCCGAAATCGGGAAGCATTTGCGCGTGAGCCGTTGCCTGGTGGCGGTGGGCGCGCCGGGGGAAGGGGCGCAAGCGACTGCGGAATACGCGGCACCGGGATTCGCCGCGCTGGGCGTGCAGAAAATTTCCAGCATCGTGGGAATGGTGACGCAGGTTACGCCGGATTCGATGGGCGGAGTGGAATTGCAGGCGTCCAGCTTGCCGAGCTTGCGCGAATTGGGATTGGAATCGGCACTGGGCGTGATGCTGACGGACAAGGAAACGCAGGCGCCTTCGGGAGCCTTGCTTATCGGTGACGCGCACGGGCGGAAATGGAAGCCGAACGAAAGTTATTTTCTGCAGGCCGTGGGCGACCAGTTGGTGATGTCTGTGAATCACACGCGACTGCGTTCGCTGGTGCGTTCGCTGGCGGTGGCAGATGAGAAGACCGGGCTGCTGAATCGCGGAGCTTATATTGATTGTCTGCTGGTGGAATCCAATCGGGCGCGAGCGCAGAACACGGCGATTTCACTGATTGTGGTGCACGTGGATCGCGGCGGCGAGCTGCTGCGACAGCACGGAGACGCGGCGGTGGACCATTACATCGAACAATTGGCGCGGGCGCTTTCGTCCGCAATCCGCCAGACCGATGTTGCGGTAAAATATACGGCGTGGTCGCTGGCGTTTATTCTGCCGGATACATCGCTGGAAAATGCGCAGGCGCTGGGGGAAAAGCTGCGGCAATTGAGCGCGTCGGTGCGGCCGTCCTGGGGGACGCCGGATTTGACGATCAGCGCGGTGGTGGCGGAGGCTTCTTCGCGCCCCGGCGACGAAACGGAAGATCGCGTTACTGAATGGATCAATCGCGCCGAAGCGGGGCTGGACGACGCGCGGCAACGCGGCGGCAACTTACTCGTGGCGCTTTCCACACCTTAATCCTGAAATATTCCGAGGACACATGTTCATTACTGATGCTGTAATTTTGCATGGAGCACGCACGCCGATGGCGCGCTATATGGGTGCGTTCGATCTAACGACGGCGATTGACCTGGGAGCGGCGGCGAGCAAGGAAGCGATTCGCCGCGCCGGGACGGAGTTGGCGGATTTCGATCACGTGATTTTCGGAAACGTGATGCAGACCAGCGCCGATGCGCTGTACGGCGCGCGCCACGTGGGACTGAAAGCTGGATTGCCGATTGAAACACCGGCGGTGACGGTGAATCGTTTGTGCGGATCGGGAATGGAATCGATCACGCAAGCGGCGCAGCGTATTTTGCTAGGCGAAGCGCGAGTGGTGCTGGCCGGCGGGATGGAAAATATGTCTCAGGCGCCCCACGTGATTCGCGGGGCGCGCGCCGGATTCCGGCTGGGCGAAGGCAAGCTGGAAGATTCGCTGATGTCCGGATTGTTCGACACGTATTGCGGATTCAGCATGTCTGAAACGGCGGAAAATCTGGCGGCCCAGCAGGGAATTACGCGCCGTGCGTCGGATGAGTACGCGCTGCGCAGCCAGCAAGCGGCGGAGGCGGCATTTCGCGCCGGACATTTCAAGGATGAAATCGTGCCGGTGGAAGTGAAGAAGGGCAAGAAGACCACGACGGTAACAGAAGATGATCACCGTCGACCGGAAACGACGCTCGAGGCGCTGGAATCGCTGCAGCCGGCGTTTCGCAAGGACGGCATCGTGACGGCGGGGAACGCCAGCGGAATCGTGGACGGCGCGGCGGCGGTAGTGGTGACGCACGCAAAGATTGCGAAAGAGCGCGGATGGAAGCCGTTGGGACGGATTGTGGGCTGGGCGATGGCGGGCGTGCCCCCGCAGATCATGGGAATTGGGCCGGTGCCGGCAATCCAGAAAGCGCTGGCGTTGGCTGGATTGAAACTGGAGCAAATGGATCTGGTGGAAGTGAACGAAGCGTTCGCGGCGCAGTACCTGGCGGTGGAAAAAGCGCTGGGCCTGAATCGCGAGAAGACGAATGTGAACGGCGGCGCAATCGCGCTGGGGCATCCGCTGGCGGCGACCGGCACGCGGCTGGTCTTGAGCTTGCTGTTGGAATTGCGGCGGCGCGGCGCGCGCTATGGAGTCGCCAGCGCATGCATCGGCGGTGGGCAGGGGATCGCGGTGATCGTGGAATCCGTTTCTTGAGCAGGCAACAGGGCACGCCAAACCAGACCCGATTCGGGTACCATACCCAGTGCTGAAATCCGGAAACTTACGGCAAGGAAGATATGGCTTACGATAATTTACTGTTCGAGGTGAACGAGCAGATCGCGCGGATCACCTTTAACCGACCGAATGTGCTGAACGCGCTGAACCGCAAGACGATGGAAGAGCTGGGCGCTTGCCTGAAGACGGTGCGCGCGGACGACACGATTCGCGTGCTGATCCTAACCGGCGCGGGCGAGAAGGCGTTCATCGCCGGAGCGGACATCAACGAACTATCGCAGCAGACGCCGGTGCTGGGGCGGGAATACACGTTGTACGGCCAGGAAATTATTCACAGACTGGAAACGCTGGGGAAACCAGTGATCGCCGCGATCAATGGATTCGCGCTGGGCGGCGGATGCGAAGTAGCGCTGGCGTGCACGCTGCGGATTGCGAGCCGCAACGCGAAGCTGGGACAGCCGGAAGTGAAACTGGGAATTATTCCGGGTTACGGCGGGACGCAGCGGCTGGCGCGCTTGTGCGGCAAAGGCTTGGCCCAAGAATTGATTCTGACGGGCGAAATGATCACAGCGGAAGAGGCATTGCGCGTGGGACTGCTGAATCGCGTGGTGGATTCCGGAGAATTGCTGGCGACGGCGGAAGCGATCGCCAAGAAAATAATCGCGAACGCGCCACTGGCCGTGAAATACGCGATGGAAGCGGTGGACCGCGGGATGGAAATGCCGCAGGAAGAAGGCTTATACCTGGAGGCCACGCTTTTCGGATTGGCATGCGCGACGCAGGATATGCGCGAAGGCACGCGGGCGTTCCTGGAGAAGCGTCCGCCGAAATTCGAGGGGCGCTGAAGAATGGCGGAAAAATGGAAACCGGCGAATGTGCGGGGTGGCCTCAGCGCGGCCGGGCTGCGCATCGGCGTGGTCGCGAGCCAGTTCAACAATTTTATTACCGACCGGTTGCTGGCTGGAGCGCTCGATGCGTTGCAGCAAGCTGGCGCCTCTGAAGAGCAGGTCGAGATCGTGCGTGTTCCGGGATCGTTTGAACTTCCTATCGCTGCGAAAAAACTGGCTGCGAGCGGGCGATTCGATTCCATAATTTGCATCGGTTGCGTATTGCGCGGCGAGACTTCGCATTACGATGTAGTGGTATCGGAGACGGCGCGCGGCATTCAACTGGCGCAGCTCGATACCGGCGTGCCGCTGATTTTTTGCGTGCTGACGTGCGACACGCTGGAGCAGGCGATTGACCGCGCGGGGCTGAAATCCGGGAATAAAGGTTACGAGGCTGGACTCGCGGCCGTGGAAATGGCGCAACTGGTGCGCAAGATTTCGCAGAAACCCGCTGCGGCATCCAGCAGTGGTTCGAAAAGCGCTTCGCGTCGCGGGCGGCGCCGTTAGAATGACGCTGCGCCGCAAGTCACGCGAGTTCGCGCTGCAAATGCTTTTCGAGTGGGACATGACGCGGCGCAAGCCCGCGCAGGTGGAGCAGCATTTCTGGAAGCAGGCGCGCGCTGCGGATTCCACGCGCAAATTTGCCAATCAATTATTCGAAGGCGCGGTTTCAGCGGCGGATGCGAGCGACAAGACCGTCGAGAAACTTTCCGAAAACTGGAAGCTGGAGCGGCTGGCGGCGGTGGATCGCAGCATCCTGCGGCTGGCGATTTACGAATTGCGCTTCGGTACGGCCCCGGTGAAAGTGGTGATTGACGAAGCGCTGGAACTCGCGAAGAAATTTTCCTCGGCGGAATCTCCTGCGTTCCTCAATGGAATTCTGGATGCCGCAAGCAAGCTCATGGAAGAACCGCGACCTGCCAAGAAGTAGAAAATTACCTACGCGTCGATGTGACCTTCAAAAATGCGGACGGCCGAGCCGCTGACTTTCGGAGTGAGCTTGCCCTTGTCCGCGAGCACTTCGACGTGAATTTCGCTGGGGCGGCCCATTTCCACGCCTTGGGTGATTTGCAGTTGTTCCGTGGGTTTCAATTGGCCGTGATGCACCAGGTAAGCGCCCAGCGAGCCGCCGGCGGAGCCCGTTGCCGGATCCTCAATCGTCCCCCAAGGAACCATGCCACGCGCGTAGGCGCGGCCGCGACCGCTGAGCGCGAAACAGTAAGCCATGGTGCCGTGCGGCGAAACCAGGTGCGCGAGAGCGGGCATATTCATCTGGATTTTTGCGAGCACCGCGCGGCGGCTGACCGGAACCATAAGGTTGGAAATTCCGGTGGAGACAAATTCGATGGGCAGCGAGGGCGCGAGGTCGCTGGGCTTCAATCCGAGAGCGGTCGCGAGAGTGGCCCGCGAAAACGGTGCGCGAGTGAATCGCGCAGGACGCTGCGTCATGGTGACGCGGACGGGGCGGCCGTTGTGAAAAGTGAATTCGACGGGAAGAATTCCGGCGCCGGTCTGCTGCAGGATGTGCACGCTGCCTTCGGAGGCGGGGACGACGCCAAGTTCAGCCAGCAAAAACCACGCGCCGATGACGGGATGGCCGGCGAGCGGGAGCTCGCGGGTGGTGGTGAAAATGCGCAGACGAGCGAGCGCGCGATTATTCGTGGGCCGCTGGATGAAAACGGTTTCCGAAAGATTCATCTCGCGCGCGATGGATTGCATTTTCGCGGTGGGAATGCCGTCGCCGTCGGTGACGACCGCGAGCGGGTTGCCGGCGAAACGTTTGGTGGTGAAAACATCGAGCGTGTAGAGTCGGCGATTCATGCGGTTCCACTTTCTGGCGCGGTCCGGCGGCTGGCGCGCGCGCGATAGATGATAGCGCGTTCTGCGGTTACTCTCCGGAAATAACCGGAGCGGTGGCCGGGCGCGTTGAGCTGCGCTTCCCTGACGGTCGATCAGGCCATCCGGTCTAGAGGCGCTGTAGTTCGACGCGGGTGCGTTCGTTGCGCACGTTTCCCGTGTTCAGGGTTGACTTCGGTTCGATCAGCACCACGTGAACTTCTTCATCCGCCACGGGCTTGTGCTCCACGCCTTTGGGAACGATGATGAATTCACCCGGCAGCACGCTGACTTCGCGCTCGCGAAACTGCATGCGCAGGCGGCCTTTTACGACTAGAAACATTTCGTCTTCGTCGTCGTGATGGTGCCAGACGAATTCGCCGGTGAACTTCACGATTTTTACGTAGGAATCGTTGAGTTCGCCGATGATGGTGGGGCTCCAGTATTCGTTTACGCGAGACAGTTTTTCATTCAGGTTTACCGACTCCATGCTGTTCCCCTTTTGTTGCGGGACTTCGCCCCGGAAGGCCCGTGGTGTGCTGCTTACAATTTTTGCACGAGCGCCGCGACCTCATCGAGAACGCGCCTGGTGCTTTCCTGGCGATTCGTCTCCGAATAAATCCGCAGCATGTTTTCGGTTCCCGAAGTGCGCACCATGACCCAGCCGATATCGCCGAGGTAGAGTTTGATGCCGTCGAGATTTTCGCGGCGAGTGACAGGCCAATCGAGCAGGCGCTGGAATGTCGCAGCGGAAAAATGGCCGATGGCTTTTTCCTTTTGGCCGTTTTTCACGTGCAAGTCCACGCGGCCGTAATGGTATTCGCCAAATTCGGCGTGCAGCAGGGCCACCAGTTCGCCGAGGCTTTTGCCGTGCCAGGCCATCACTTCCGCGAGCAGCAGGGCGTTGACGGTCGCGTCGCGCTCGGGGAGATAGAGCTTGGTGCCGATGCCGCCGCTTTCTTCGCCGCCGAGCAGGATGTCGCTCTCCAGCATGCGATCGCAGATGTATTTGAAGCCGATGGGAGTTTCCCAAACCTGGCGGCCGAATTTCGCGGCGATCTTGTCGATCATTTTGGTAGTAGAGAAAGTTTTGGCGACCGCGCCATCGAGTTTGCGGGTGCCGGCGAGGTGCCAGAGCAGGATGGAAAAAATTTGGTGCGGATTGATGAAGGCGCCATTGCGGTCCACCGCGCCGATGCGGTCAGCGTCGCCATCGAGCGCGAAGCCGGCGTCGAATTTGCCCTGCGTCACTGCGCGTTGCAGCGCGGCGATGTGCGGCTCAATGGGTTCCGGATTTACGCCACCGAAGAGCGGATCGCGCGTGCCGCGAATTTCTTCGCAAACGATTTCGTGACGGCAGAAAAGATCGCGGAGCAGGCCGCGGCCGGCGCCGTGCATGGGATCGATGACGAAGCGAAATTTGGCGGCGCGCAGGCGATCCCAGTCCACCAGGGCGCCGAGGGTTTCCAGATATGGAGCGCGCAAGTCGAGCGAATGAATCAGATCGGCGCGCGGCGGGAGCGCCGGTACGCCTTCACACAAAACTTTCGCGAGCTCGGATTCAATTTGCTTGACGATGGCGGGCGAAGCGGAACTGCCGTAGCTGGCTTTGTATTTTACGCCGTTCCACTGATAGGGATTGTGGCTGGCGGTGATCTGGATTCCGCCGGCGGCGCCGCGAAGTTTCACGAGCAGGGAGAGCGCTGGAGTAGGCGCGGCTTCAGCGGCGAGCCACACGGGAATGCCCGCGGCGGATACCGTTTCTGCGGCGGCGCGCGCGAAACGGTCCGAGCCGAAGCGCGTGTCGTAGCCGACCAGAACGCCGGCGCCTGGTTTTTCGGCGCGCACCACGTAGCGGGCAATTGCGTGCGTCACCTTGCGAACATTCTCGAAGGTGAAGTCTTCGGCGATGATGGCGCGCCAGCCGTCGGTGCCAAATAGGATATCGCTCACGGTAAGCCAGTATAAGCGAAGGAAATTCCGGCGGGAAGCTGTGACGGGCAATAAAGTGATTTTTGTCAGGCGCTAAAATGGCGGGAGCTATAGCAGGCGCGCGAGTTTCTGCTGCTCGAGATATTTTACGATTTTTCCGACGTCTTGGGCGCGCTCGCGTGGGCAGAGGAGGATGGCGTCGTCTGTTTCCACCAGCACGAGGTTCTGCACGCCGATTGCGCCGATAAATTTTCCGGGCGCCCAGAAGTAATTTCCGGCGGCGTCCAGAGTGAAGGATGGGCTGGCGGAAACGTTCGCGCCGGGTTTGGATGCAAGCAAATCGTAAACGGCCCTCCATGAACCGATGTCGCTCCAGCCGACCTTAGCGGGCAGGACCGAGACGCGCGCCGCGCCGGAGGAGCGAGCGGCGGGCTCCATGATGGCGTAGTCCACCGAAATATTTTCGAGGGTGGGATAAATGCGCCGCAGGGCCGCGGCGTATTTTCGCGTGCCGATGGTTTCGGCAAGACGCATGAGCGCGGAATGTGTGGCGGGAAGAAAACGGCGCAGGCAATCCAAAAACGTGGAGACGCGCCAGAAAAATATTCCGGCGTTCCAGAAATATTTCCTGGATGCTACGTAGCGGCGTGCGACCGGCAGTGCCGGTTTTTCGGTGAAGCGCCGAACGGCGAGGGCGCGGACGCCGCGAGCGCGCGCCGTGGGCGAGCCGGCTTCGATGTAACCGTAACCCGTTTCGGGACGCGTCGGTGGGATGCCGAACACCACAAGATTGCCGGGCGCGCGCGCCAAATCCAGAGCGACGCGAACGAGCTGGCGATAACGCGCGGCGTCGGCGACGTAACTATCCGATGGCAGCACGGTCATCAGCGCGTCGCCATATTTGCGCTGCAAGTGAACGGCCGCGAGGGCGATTGCAGCGGCGGTGTTGCGGCCGACAGGTTCCGCGAGAATGTGGTTGGCGGGAACGCCGCGCAGCTGCCGCCGGACCGCATTGGCTTGTTCACTATTGGTGATGACCCAAAAATCTCGCAACGCGAAAATCGGTTCAAGACGCGAAACGGTTTCGCGCAGCATGGTTTCGCCGCCGGTGATATTCAGGAGTTGCTTGGGAGTGCGCGTGCGGCTGCGCGGCCAGAAACGCGTACCGCGTCCGCCAGCGAGGAGGACAGCGCAGGCTGGAAGAGATTCGTGATTTGCGCCGGTTCGCTTTTTCACAGATGCACCACGTGTGAGATTTCCGCTTCGCTGACGCCTTGAGCGCTGAGTCTGCGCGCGAATTCATCGAGCGACGAAGGAACGTAGGCGCGGAGCAGGGAGGTGCGCTCGTCCGGCGCCAAATGATATGCGCTGAGCGCGGCGGGGAGCAGCCAGGTCTGCGCGGGCGCATATTCGGCGGATTCACCGGCCCACTGGATCGAGCCGCGGCCTTCGAGAAAAATCAGCAGCTCGAAATGTTCGGGCGAGGTGGCGGCAGAGGTGGGTTCCGCGAATTCCCATTTTTCGACGGCGAAATAACGGCACGCGACGAAGTAGGTTTCGGTTGTGTCGCCGTGCAGGATCCGGACCGGATCGATTTTTCCGCCGCGCTGTTCACCGAATCGCATAACCTGCAGGGCTTTTTCGATGTGCAATTCGCGGGAGCGGCCCTGCGCGTCGCGGCGGTTGTAATCGAACACGCGATAGGTAAGGTCCGAATATTCCTGAACTTCGCAGAGGACCAGCCCGGCGCCAATCGTGTGCGCGGTGCCGGCGGGGACGAAGATGCCTTCTCCCGCGCGGATAGTAACGTGCTGCAGACAATCCTCGGCGGAGCCATCCTCGATGGCGCGTTTGAAAATCTCCTGCGTCACAGCGGGTTTCAGACCGGCGAAAACTTCGGCGCCGGGCCGCGCTTGAATCGCGTACCACATTTCGGTTTTGCCGCGGCCTCCTGCGGATTGCTCGTGGAGCACGGCATAGGCATCATCCGGGTGGACCTGCACGGAAAGTTTTTCATCCGCGAAAATAAATTTTACGAGAAGCGGAAACGATCCGTCAGACGCGTTGATTTTGGTTCCAGTCCATGCGGAGGGCAGCGTGCGCCAGACGTCGCCGAGTTTTTGCCCTGCGAACGGGCCGGAGGCGAAGCGGCACTCCAGGCCGGTCATCCAAGCTTCGCCCAAAGGCGCGGCCAGATGCGATTTTTCGGGAAATAACGGCGCGAGAGAGCGAGCGCCCCAGGGCCGTGGGCTGAAAATCGGCTCCAGCCGCGCGGGGCAGAGAGAGATGTCGCCTGGACTCACGCTGCCTTGCCGAAGAAACGCGCCAGGCGGCGCAGGCCTTCGTCAATCCGCTCCATCGAGGTGGCGTACGAAAGGCGCAAAAATCCAGGAGCGCCGAACGCTTCGCCGGGAGTGACCGCGACGTGTTCGCGTTCCAAAAGCTGCTTGGCGACGGCGGTGGTGTCCGGCATGTTGGGGTTGAAATGCGCGGCGACATTCGGGAACACGTAGAAGGCGCCCATCGGCGCGGTGCAGGTGACCCCCGGAATCGCGCGCAGGCCCGCGAGAATGTGTTCACGGCGTCGCGCATATTCGCCGAGCATCGCCGCGACGGAATCCATGGAGCCGCGCATGGCCGCGAGCCCGGCGTACTGAATGATCGAAGTGGGGTTGGAGGTGGACTGGCTCTGGAGCTTGGCGATTGCGTCCACCAGCGGCTTGGGCGCGAGGATGTAGCCGAGACGCAGGCCGGTCATGGCGAAAGTTTTCGAAAACGAGCCGGCGACGATCAAGCGATCCTTGGGACCGGGAATGGCGGCGGCGGAAAATGGTTTGGCGTCCTGGTAAACGAAGTGGGAATAACATTCGTCGGAGAGCAGCCAAACGTTGTTGCGGTTGCACAGATCCTGCAGCCTGGCGAATTCGGCGGGTGGAATCACAGCGCCAGTGGGATTGTTGGGCGAATTGGCGATGACGAGCTTGGTTTTCGGGGTCAGCGCCTTTTCTACTTGTGAAGCGCGGAGGATGAAGGAGTCGTTCGCGAGCGTCTCGACGAAGACTGGCGTTCCGCCGGCGTATTTCACCATGTCCGGATAGCTCACCCAGTACGGAGCGCCGATGGTGACTTCGTCTCCCGGATTAATCAGCGAGCACACCGCATTGAAAATCGAGTGTTTGCCGCCGACGTTGACCACGCATTCCGACGGCTGGTAGGAAGATCCCAGTTGCGCGGCGTGCCAATCGCAGATGGCCTGGCGCAGCGTAGGGATGCCGGCGACGGGTGTGTACTTGGTGCGATTCTCCTCGAGTGCCTGCACGACGGCGCGCTTGATGTGCTCGGGCGTGGGGAAATCCGGCTCGCCGGGTCCGAAGTCCGCGACGTCAAACCCCTGGGCTTTCAGCTTTTCAGCTTCCTGCAGCACCACCATTGTGGGTGAAATGCTGATGCGATTCACACGATCGGCGAGCTGAACAGTTCGTTCCATTTTCTTTTCTGTGGCGATTTCCATCACATTCCCTCGAATCCGTAAGAATTGCGAATTTTGCCGCGCGGCGCGGACCGCAGCGCGACTCCTCCTTGCTTCTGAAGCCTATTTGAACTTGGCGCCGAGGCGCTCCTGCACGATCGCCGGAACAAAATCCTTGGTGGGACCGCCGAAGCGCGCCAGTTCCTTCACCAGCCGCGAGCTGAGATAACTGTACTGCTCGGCGGGCAGCATGAAGACCGTTTCGATGTCCGGCTCGATTTTGCGGTTCATCATGGCCATTTGCAGTTCGTACTCGTAATCGGAGACGGCACGAATGCCGCGCACGATCACGCTGGCTTTTTTCGCTCGCGCGTAGTCCATCAGCAGGCCGTCGAAGACGTCAATTTCAACGTTGACCCACTTGAACGTGGCGGTTTCCAGCATCTCGACGCGCTCTTTCTCAGAGAACAGCGGGTCTTTCTCCAGATTATGCGCGACGGCGACGACCAGCTTGTCAAAAATATTGGATGCGCGGGTGATCAAGTCCAAATGACCATTGGTGACCGGATCAAACGAACCGGGATAGATGGCAGTGACGGGTCTGGAGGCGCCGGAATCCATTCGCTACGCGATTCTAACCTAGAAATTCCTTTGTCGCGGACAGAAAAATCCTGGCGGAGACGAACGCGGTTCCGGCAGGAGGAACTAGAGCTGGAACGGATGGCACGCTGAGGCGTCGCATCAGCGTAGGAAAATTCGCCTCGTAGGCAGGGAGGCTGTACAGGCGTGTTCGGCTCCACCCGTTAGGTGGGCTAAAGCCGCCGTTCGGGCTGAGATTTACGCCATTTGGCTCCTCGGGGTTGACCAGTACGACTAGAATGGTCGTTGTTTAAGGTATTGTGCTGGTTGGAGTTGTGGGGAATAGGGAACTTGACATTCCTGGCTGGCGTGGCTTAGAATCTATATGCGACCGTATCAGTCGCATATGCATCTATGATGAAGCTATCGAAAAAAGCAGACTACGGATTGATCGCGCTGAAGCATTTGGCCATGCACGGCGGGCGCGGGTCATGTAGCGCGGGAGACATTGCTGAGCTCTATAAGATGTCCACGCCGCTGATGGCGAAAGTGCTGCAGAAGCTGGCGAAGGTGGGGCTGGTGGCTGCGCGGCACGGTTCTAGCGGCGGGTACACATTGGGGCGCGATGCTTCGCTGATCTCGGCGTTGGATGTGATCAAGGCGATTGACGGGCCGCTGTTCATTACTTCGTGCATGACTTCGCGGGGAGCTTGCGACGTGACGACGACCTGTTCGATTCGCGAGCCTTTGCGGCGAGTGAACGACAGTATTTTGGAAGTGCTGGGCAAGGTCACGATTTCGCAGATGACGGATGAGGCGCCGCTTTCGGAGATGGTGGAACTTCGAGTCTGAGGTAAAGGCAGCGAAACAAGCTTTGGGGCAGATTCACTCGGGCGGGCAGCAGCAAACACTGAACGGGGATTGAGGAGACAGAGAATGGCGATCAAGCTTCCAATTTATTTTGATAATCATGCGACCACGCAGGTAGATCCGCGCGTCGTCCAGGCCATGGTTCCTTATTTTACGGATAAGTACGGCAACGCCGCCAGCCGCAACCATGAATACGGCTGGAAGGCGGAAGAGGCGGTGGAGAATGCGCGCGGGCAAATCGCCAAGCTGATCAACGCGACGCCGAAGGAGATTGTGTTCACCAGCGGCGCCACGGAATCCACGAACCTGGCGATCAAGGGCGTCGCGGAAATGTACCGCGAGAAGGGCAATCATATTATTACGCAGGTCACCGAGCACAAGGCGACGCTGGATACCTGTAAGCGCCTGGAGAAAAACGGCTACGAAGTGACCTACCTGGCCGTGCACAAGGACGGCCGTATCAGCCTGGACGAACTGCGGAAGGCGATCACGCCGAAAACGATTCTGATTTCGATCATGTACGCAAACAACGAGATTGGCGTGGTGCAGCCCGTCGCGGAAATCGGCAAGATCGCGAAAGAGAAGGGCGTCTTCTTCCACGTGGATGGCGTGCAGGCCGTGGGAAAGATTCCCGTGGACGTGCAGAAGGACGGGATTGATTTGATGTCCATCTCCGCGCACAAAATTTACGGGCCGAAGGGCGTGGGCGCATTGTACGTGCGCCGCAAGAATCCGCGGGTGCAACTGGCAGCGCAGATTGATGGCGGCGGACACGAGCGCGGCATGCGTTCGGGCACGCTGAACGTGCCGGGAATTGTGGGCCTGGGCAAAGCTTGCGAACTCTGCGGACAGGAAATGGCGCAGGAAAGCGAGAAACTATTCAAGCTGCGCGAACGTCTGAGAGAGTCAATCATGTCGCGACTGGACGAGACCTTTATTAACGGCTCGATGGAGCATCGTCTGCCGCACAACATCAATATCAGCTTCGCGTATGTGGAAGGCGAATCGCTGCTGATGGGCATCAACGATATCGCGGTGTCCAGCGGCTCGGCCTGCACTTCGGCGACTTTGGAACCCAGCTACGTGTTGAAGGCCCTGGGCGTGGGCGAAGATCTGGCGCACACTTCCATCCGTTTTGGTTTGGGTCGCTTCAACACGGAAGAAGAAGTGGATTATGTGGCGGATCGCGTAGTCGAGACCGTATCGCGTCTGCGGGAACTTTCACCTTTGTATGAAATGGCCAAAGAGGGAGTGGACGTTTCCAAGATGAAATGGCAGGTGGCAGCGGAATAAAAATCGTCTCAAAAGGGGGGAACGTGATCTACGAAGGCACGGTCGGCGTACATCGTACGTTCAGCGGCAACACCCCGGTATTTGACGTATTTTTCGCTCCTAACGTGGACGGCGGCGCATGCAACTCGCGGCGTTTTCGTGACCTGGAAGAACTGGCGGACTTTTTGGAGTTTTTGAAATTGCGTGAAGAAGTGGTGGTACGGACGCTGGAGGAAGTTTGCGCCGGACGTTCGGCATCCATCGCGCATGTGACTTTGTCGGATCGAGTGATTGCAGAAGAAGGCCTGGATAGCAGCGTTACCATGAAGAGGAGAATCAACTAATGGCGTACAGCGATAAAGTAATCGAGCATTACAACCATCCGCGCAACGTCGGCTCGCTGGACAAGGCCGATCCGAACGTGGGTACGGGTCTGGTGGGCGCGCCGGAATGCGGCGACGTAATGAAGCTGCAGATGAAAGTGAATCCGGAAACTCGCGTGATCGAAGAAGCCAAGTTCAAGACGTTCGGATGCGGCTCGGCGATTGCGAGTTCTTCTTTGGCCACCGAGTGGGTGAAGGGCAAGACGGTGGAGGAAGCGTTGGCGATCAAGAACACGGACATCGTTCGTGAACTGGCGCTGCCGCCGGTGAAGATTCACTGTTCGGTGCTGGCTGAGGATGCGATCAAGGCCGCGTTGGGCGACTGGAAGAAGAAGCAGGGCGAAGCGGACGTGAAGCCCGCGGAAGCCGCCACGGCGCATAACTAAACCGCAATCTGTTGGCTGTAGCGCCGCGCACGGTGAGGAGTGCGCGGCCACGGAAGCAGATGGGACAACGACCATGATTCATGTATCGGAAAAGGCTGCGGTAAAAATTCGCGAACTGCTGCAAAAAGAAGGCGTGCCGGCCGAGTCCGGCGGACTCCGCGTGGGCGTGCAGGGGGGCGGATGTTCAGGGCTCAGTTACGCGATGCGTCTGGATACCGAGGCGCGCAACCGCGATAAAGTGTTCGAGGAAAACGGCGCGCGCATTTTCGTGGATCCCAAGAGCTATCTCTACCTTCACGACACCACGCTGGATTATCACGAGGACCTGATGAAGCAGGGCTTCGTCTTCCAGAATCCGCAGGCGGCGCGGAGTTGCGGATGCGGTAGTTCGTTTACCGCCTGAAATGGGCAGCAGGCCGTAAGCGTTTTACGTAGAGAAGTTTCTCTCCTGTGCCAATTGCGCTCTGCTTGCCTCGGGGGCGCGTCCGGACGAGACCAGACCCATGAGCGTCATACGATCCCAAGATGCGCAGACCGAGGGTATACCGGTCACCAGTTGCTGGAATTGCCGCGCGGCGGTGACCGGCGCGCATTTTTGCGCGGCGTGCGGGAAAGTGCAGCCGTTGCCCGCAGGCGCGAGTTACTTTGCATTTTTCGGATTGCCGCAGAAGCTGACGATCGATCCGGCCTCGCTCGAAGGCCAGTTTCATATGCTGAGCTGGAAGCTGCATCCGGATAATTTCGTGCGAGCCAGCGAGTTCGAACGAAATTTATCGCTGGAGCGCTCTTCGCAATTGAATGATGCCTATCGCACGCTGCGAGATCCGATTGCGCGCGTGGAATATTTGCTCGAGCACCTCGGTGTGCGCAAGGAAGGGACCACCAAGCAGCAGGCGCCGCCGGAATTGCTGGAGGAAGTTTTCGAGCTGAACGAATCACTCGATGAATTGCGCGAGGCGCGAGCGGCGGGCGGCGATGTCGCTGCGTTGCAAGGGCGGCTGGAAGCTGCGCAGCAAAACTTCCAGGAAGATCTCGACGATGTGGACGCGGAACTTGCTGGGCTGGGGCGCGAGTGGGACGCCGCTGTAGATTTTGGTGGCGAAGAGGCAAAGAAAACTGCACTTCTGGCGCGCATGAACGAAGTTTTGAACCGTCGCGCTTACATCCGGAATTTAGTAGCTGGCGTGGTCAAGGAACTGGGGAGCTAACGAACGATGGGACGGGTAGTCGGCATCGATTTGGGGACGACGTTCAGTCTGATTGCGTACATGGACGCGCAAACGGGGGCGCCGAAGTGTATTCCGGGGCGTTACGGCTCGACATTGTGCCCGTCAGTTGTGAGCGTGGATCCGGACGGAAAAGTGATTGTGGGCGAGCCGGCGCGGGCGAAGTTGCTCACGCAGCCGGAGCGCACCATTTATTCCGTGAAGCGCCTGATGGGCCGTGGCGTCGCGGACATCCAGGACGAACTGAAGATCTTTCCGTTTCGCATTGATCCTGGCAGCGACAATGTGATTCGCGTGCGCCTGGGCGAGAAGAGTTTTACGGCGCCGGAAATTTCTGCGTACGTCCTGCGCGAACTGAAAGCATGGGCCGAAGCGTATTTCGAAGAGCCGGTGGATCGCGCGGTGATCACTGTGCCGGCGTATTTCAACGACGCGCAGCGGCAGGCCACTAAGGACGCGGGACGGCTCGCTGGACTCGAAGTGTTGCGCCTGGTGAACGAGCCGACGGCCGCTGCGTTGGCGTACGGTCTGCACAAACAGAAGCGCGGGCATGTGGCTGTGTATGATTTCGGCGGCGGAACTTTTGATATTTCGATTTTGAAACTGATCAGCACGAATGAAGGCGACATCTATCAAGTGCTGGCAACCAACGGCGATACGCACCTGGGCGGCGATGATATTGATAACGCGCTGCTGGATCTGGCGCGCCGCGAAATCCAGAAGAAATTCGGCGTGGAGTTCGATCATCGCGGCGAAGCTATCCAGACGCTGCGCAAAAGTCTGATTCGCGCGAAGCACGAGCTTTCCACGGCGGAAAAGACGGTGATCCAATACCCGCTGGAATCGAAAGGCACGTACATCCGCGAAATCACGCGCGCGGAATTCGACGAGTTGATACGTCCGATTATTGCGCGCACCATGGCGCCCGTGAAGATGGCTCTGGCGGATGCCAAGCTCGCGCCGAACGAAATGGATGAGGTGGTGCTGGTAGGCGGCTCCACGCGCATACCGCTGGTGCGCAAAACGGTGGGAGATTATTTCCAGCGCGCGCCGCACTGCGAACTGGACCCTGACGAAGTAGTGGCGCTGGGCGCGGCGGTGCAGGCGGACATACTCGAGACCGGCGTGAAGACCATGCTGCTGCTGGACGTGACTCCGCTTTCGCTGGGCATCGAGACGATGGGCGGCGTGATCGCCAAAATTATTCCGCGCAATTCCACCATTCCCGCGAGTGCGCAGGAACTATTCACTACGGGCGTGGAAAATCAGACGGCCATTGACGTTCACGTGTTGCAAGGCGAGCGCGAACTGGCGAAAGATTGCAGGTCGCTGGCGCGTTTTCAGTTGAAGACGCCGCCGGGACCGGCGGGTCTGGCGCGCATTGAAGTGAAATTCCTGATTGATGCCAACGGGATTCTGCAAGTGGCAGCGCGCGATTTGCGGACGAACGAGCAGCACACCGTCGAGGTGCAGCCGAGCTACGGCCTTTCGGACACCGAGATTGAACGCATGCTCGAGGAATCCATCGAGTACGCTGAACAGGACTTTGCGGAGCGGCAGGTGATTGAGGCGCGCACCGAAGCGGAGACGATACTCGCGGCGACGGATAAGGCGCTGGCGGACCCGCGCTCGCAGGAAATTCCTGCCGCAGAGCGGAAGACCATTTCTGATTCGGAAGCGCAACTGCGCGCGGCGCTGGCGGGCAGCGATTACAAATTGATGCGCACGCGGATTGACGAGATCAACGCGGCGACGGCGCATCTGGCGGAAGTGCTGATGAACGGCGCGCTGCAGACCGCGTTTGAAGGCAAGCGACTGGACGACGTATAGGATTGCACACGAGCCGAAGCGGCTCGGGATGACATTTTTATTTTGGTGGATGGGCGCTCGACCGTTCTGAACTTGTGATGAGCGCGTTGAGAGAGGAGCAGCAAAGCATGGGCGGCAAGAATCCATATATTGAAGAAACAAAGTTCGCGCCCGCGACGAAGAAATACAAGGTGACGTTTGTCAGGGAAGGGAAGACCGTGGAGATTGATCCGGACAAAATTCCCTACGGCCACGACGGTTTGCCCGGCAGCATCCTGGATATTTCGCAGGGCTATCACATGGGCCTGGACCATGCCTGCGGCGGCGTGTGCGCGTGTTCCACGTGCCATGTGATCGTGCACGAGGGCTTGGACAGTTGCAACGAAGCGACGGACGCCGAGCTCGATCAATTGGACGAGGCGCCGGGAGTGACTCCGAAGTCGCGGCTCGGTTGCCAGTGCGTGCCGGACGGGACCAAGGACATCGTGGTGGAAATTCCGGAGTGGAATAAGAATTACGCGAAGGAAGCGGAGCACTAGAAATTCGCGCCGCTGCGGGTGGATCACGCGGCGTCACAATTGTGAAATTGGGAGCGGGAAAGAATGCCGAACACGTTTGATTGGGACAATGCCGAGGAAATCGGAATCCAGCTGGCGGAGAAGCATCCCGGCGTGGACCCGCTGACGGTGCGTTTTACGGATATGCATAAATGGATCATCGAGCTTCCGGGATTTACCGGCGATCCGAAATTATCGAATGAAGGGAAGCTCGAAGCGATTCAAATGGCGTGGCACGAAGAATTTCAAGACAACCAGTAAACGGTTTTCGTCGCACGCCGCACACCCACGAACTTTCGTTCGTACTTTTACGCGCAGTTCTGCACAGAGTTTTTCGCCCACCCTCGTTTCTAATTCCGCAGTAGTCCAAATTGTCCATCGAATCGCGTGCGAGGTTAGCTGCATCCAATCCGGCAAATTGCGCTGGCGTGATACATTTTTGTCTTCGAGATTGAACGTGACACACCGAATCTGTGGGCTCGGAGGCACCACTATGGAAGCGGATCTGCGATTTCCGATCGGAAAGTATCAGCGTCCGACGGGACCACTGACGGAAGGCCAGCGGCGCGATTACATTGAAGCGATCGCCGCGACGCCTGCGCGGCTCAGTGACGCCGTGAAGGGCCTGAAGGCCGAGCAGTTGGATACGCGCTACCGTCCTGAGGGATGGACCGTGCGCCAGGTGGTGCATCACGTTCCGGACAGCCACATGAATGCCTACACGCGGTTCAAACTTGCGCTGACCGAAGACCTGCCGTTGATCAAGCCGTACAACGAAGCGAAGTGGGCCGAGCTGGGAGATGTGAAAGCCGCGGCGATCGAGCCTTCACTGGCGTTGCTGGAAAATTTGCACACTCGCTGGGTGCTGCTGCTGCGCACACTGGGTCCGGCCGAGTGGTCGCGGCAATTTCGCCATCCGGAGTGGGAGAAGCCTATGTCACTCGACGATACGCTCGCGCTGTACGCGTGGCACGGAAAACATCACGTGGCGCACATCACGTCGCTGCGCGAGCGCGAAGGATGGCAGTAGTGCGGCAGAAAATATAAAAACGAAATTAGAAAATGGAAGCGCGCGATTGTACTTCGCGGCTTGCGCAAGACGTAGGAAAGTTTAATGATTCTGCTCCGCGATTTCTTGAATTTGCGGATCCCCAAATGGAAGCCACTAACCATCGCCCGACCTGGAAGACCCTTTTAGCTTTCTCGATAATTTATTTTGTGTGGGGATCCACGTTTCTTGGGATTCGCGTGGGCGTGCGCGAAGTTCCGCCGCTGATTCTGGCGGCGATGCGTTTTTCGGTGGCGGGCCTGGTGCTGTTTGGCTGGGTGCTGGCGCGGGGCGAACGGGCTCCGTCCCTACGCGAATGGCGATCAGCATCCATACTGGGCATGGTAATTTTCCTTTTCGACTATGGGCTGCTGTTCTGGGCGGAGCAGCGCGTGCCTTCGGGCATCGCCGCGGTAATGCTGGCTACGATTCCAGTGTTTATGGCGCTGTCTGAAATTATTTTCTTACGCACGCAGCGTCTGACGATCCGTTTGTCTCTGGCGCTCCTGATCGGTATTGGGGGAGTGGGTGTGCTGATGAGCCACTCGTTGAACGTCGGTGGGGCGCCGATTGATAAGGTAGGCGCGATGGCGCTGATTTTCGCCTCGATCAGCTGGTCGATCGCGTCAGTGCTGGCGCGCAAGCTGCCGCTGCCGGATTCCAAAGTGATGAGTTCAGGAGCGCAGATGCTAGCCGGCGGAATTCTTCTGGCAATCGTGGCGGTCGCGCTGGGTGAATTTCGAAATTTTCATCCGTCGTCGGTGTCGCGCGGAGCGTGGCTCGCGCTGCTCTACCTGATTGTGGCGGGTTCGATCATCGGCTTCACGGCGTACGTGTGGCTGATCCATCATGAATCGCCCACAAAAGTCGGCACCTACGCATACGTGAATCCGATTGTCGCGGTGCTGGTGGGATATTTTCTGGGCGGCGAAGCACTCAGCACCCGGACGATCCTGGGAACGCTGCTGGTGCTGATCAGCGTGGTAGTGATCACCACCACGCCCGCGAAGAAACCGCAAGAGACACTCTTAGCGGAAGATGCGGCGTAACGCGATGCAACAGCGCGGGGAATGCGCCGCGAGCCGCGTGCGAAACGTAGTCGTGACGCCCAGCTGTAGTTTTTGTATTTTTTCTCCGTACCCTACTTTTCGAACGGATAAATTCGCTTCCAGTCGTCCTTCATACTGATAACGATCCAACCGTTCTTGTTCGCTTCGGCAAAAAGGGCGTCAGAGAAGGTTCCCACGTGAGTATCCGGAAGTCCGCCGCCTGGTCCGTAGGCATATTCGCGAGTGGCATCGTCGTGATGCACCAGCATCATCAATCGCGCGCCATCGCCCGCTTGCGTATATTCGAGCATCTGCTGATCGCCGTCGGAATTGCCGAAAGCGGCGTAGGGGCGTTTGCCGATAAACATATTGATGCCGACGGCCTTGCCGGGCCCATCGTCAACAAAGAAAGGTTTGGGTTCTCGCATCAGCACCGGCTTGCCGCTTACGTATTCGTATTTGGTCACAATGCTGGATCCTACGACCTGCTCCGGCGGGACGCCATAGACCCGCTCACTGTAATTGCGCACGAATTCCTGGCCGCCGCCGGTAACAATATAGGTGCGGAAGTCTTTGTGGCGAAGGTAGTCCATAACCTCCAACATCGGCTGATAGACGAGGTCCGTATAGAGTCGGTCGAAGCGCGGAGCCTTGGCTGTGGTAATCCAGGGCGTGACGAGCGCTTGAAAGTCCTCGTTGCTCATTCCGGCGTGCGTGACGGCGACGATCTCCATCCAATCCTTCTCGCTGAACTTACCCATCGCCTCGCGGTCGCCAGTGAGCACCGATTTGAACGGTTCGGTCTCTTTCCAATCCGGGTGTTGGGGCGCCATCGTCCCCAAGCGGTGGAGCGCGAACATGGCTTGGGTGTACAAGGGATGTTCCGTCCAAAGCGTGCCGTCCTGGTCAAAGGTGGCGATGCGATCTTTGGGCTCGACGTACTTGGCGCTGGACTTTTCGGTGGTCTGCTTGACGAAGGACAGGATCGCATCTCTGGCAGGCCCCTTATTCCATGATGGAAGTGGATTTTCTTCCGCCATGGAAACGCCGCCCACAGCACCTAAAACCGCGGCGGCCGCCGATGTTTTGATCAGGTCTCGTCGAGTAATTTTCATACGTTCTCCTCGTCATGCAATTGTGGCGATACCGGCACCGAAAATTACAATACGGCAACGGGATAGGCAATGGTGAAAAGTGACAGGGCCAGATATGAGGTCGGTGCTAATCCGCGGCAAACGTCGCGGCCGCACGCCGGGAATGTGCAGAACACCTGCAAGTCGTAGTACTATATAAACGCGGCGGGCGGTACGAAGTCAGTTGCACTTTTGCTGTACCGACGCACGAAATCCCCCTTGGCGCTATGGTGCAACGGTTAGCACGCGGCCCTTTCAAGGCTGAAATACGGGTTCGATTCCCGTTAGCGCTACCATGACTTCCGAACCGAATCCACACAACTCAGATAGCCGGCCAGAAGGCCTCACTGTTACAACGACGATCAACTTCTTGTCCCTGCCTTGTACCTGTTTTGCGCGAGAAATCGTCAAAGTCCTCGGGATGCGCTTCACGGCGATGGAGAAGTTTATGAACAAAAACATTCTCTCGGCAGTAGCGATGCTGTGCGTTTTCGTGCCGTCGTATTTCGCCGCGTGGCAATCACCGGCTGCGCCGACGCTTGTCAGCAAATTAGAAACGATCGATATCGAATCAAAGGTGCGAACGGTGGTTTACTCCGCGCCGGAGCATTTTGAAGCGCCTAATTGGACGCGCGATGGCGCATTTTTCCTGTTCAACCAGGATGGCCGGATCTATCGCTTGCCCGTTGCGGGAGGAAAGCCGGAAGCGATTGACACGGGATTCGCTATCCGCTGCAACAACGACCACGGAATTTCGCCCGACTCAAAGTTCATCGCGATTAGTGATCAATCGCAGGGAGACCACAATTCCCTCGTCTATACCGTTCCGTTTGGCGGCGGGGCGCCCCACCGCGTCACACAGAATTCCCCTTCGTACTGGCACGGGTGGTCGCCGGATGGAAGTACGCTGGCCTTTGTTGGCGAACGAAACGGAAACTTCGATATCTACTCAATTCCGGTCGCAGGCGGCGCGGAAACGCGACTGACGACGGCGGAAGGTCTCGATGACGGGCCTGAATATTCGCCCGACGGAAAATATATTTACTTCAATTCCGTGCGCACCGGGATCATGCAGATTTGGCGCATGCGTCCCGATGGAAGCGGACAAGAACAGATCACCCATGATGATTTTAACGATTGGTTTCCGCACATTTCGCCCGATGGAAAATGGATGGTGATTCTCTCCTTCGATAAAAGCGTGACAGGCCATCCACCCAACAAGGACGTTACGCTGCGGCTGATGTCCCTCTCGGATGGGAAGATCAGCGTGCTGGCGAATCTGTTCGGCGGCCAGGGGACTATTAATGTGCCGTCATGGGCGCCGGACAGCAAACGATTCGCATTTGTAAGCTATGAGTTGAAAAATACAGCGTCGAAAAAATAGCTGCCGCCGGGCGGCACCCGCGGAGAAAAATCTCGACATCGCGTTTGCCGAGGTCGAGAATGCAGTTGGTCGCGCACGGACGATGAGTGCAGGAAAGGAAAACGAATGAAGTCTCTAACACGCAGGACATTCATGCAGATCAGTGCGGGCTCCGTAGCTGCGGGAGCGAGTTCAAAGATCAACTTGCTGGAGCCGGCAGCGCTGTGGGGTGCCGGACGCGCGGTGGCGCCGAGCGATACCGTCCGATTCGCATCCATCGGCACGGGCACGCGCGGATGCGAGCTTCTCGACGCGTCGCTCGCGGTGCCTGGTGTGGAGTGCGTCGCGGTGGCTGATCTATACGACAGCCGGCACGAGGCGGCGCAAGAAGCCGTGAAGAAGCAGGTACCGGCAACGCGCAATTATAAAGAAATACTCGATCGCAAGGATGTGGATGCGGTGATCGTAGCGGTGCCCGACCATCAACATCGCAGAGTAGTGGTGGACGCTTGCGCGGCGGGGAAAGACGTTTACTGCGAAAAACCGATGTCGCACAACGTGGAGGACGGCTTCGCGATGGTGGATGCGGTGCGAAAAGGAAATCGCATCATGCAAGTTGGCAGCCAGCGCGTCAGCTCTATTGTGTACGAAAAGGCGCGCGAGATTTATGCGTCGGGCGTCCTTGGCGAGGTTTTCCTGATCGAGGGGTCATCCAACCGGAATTCGCCGAGCGGCGCGTGGGTGTATCCGATTCCGCCGGACGCGAGCGAGCAGACCATCGATTGGAATGCGTTCCTGGTGGGAGCGCCGCAGCGCCCGTTTGACGCGACACGATTCTTTCGTTGGCGCTGTTTCGCGGATTATGGCGAGGGCCTGGCGGGGGATCTGTTCGTACATTTGCTTTCGGGAATCCATTTCGTCGCGGGCATTGATGAAGTTCCGCAAAGAGCGCAGACGACTGGCGGATTATTTCGTTGGAAGGACGGTCGCGACTTCCCCGACGTGATTGAGACGGTTTATGACTATCCGAACCTTCGCGTGTCGCTGTATTGCAATCTGAACAATGCAAATCAGGGCGGCGAACCGATCAAATTCCAAGGCACGAAGGGCACGATGGAACTTCTGAACCAGACGCTAACCTTTACGCCGCAGGATATTACTCCCAAGCCGGAGACCTATTCGACCAAGGGTTGGCCGGCGCGGCTGCGTAATGCGTATCTGGCGAAGTGGGCGAGTGAAAATCCGCCACCCGCGCCGCTCGATTATAAGTCAACGGTGCAGTCCGAGATTTTTACGGCGCCGGCCGGCTACAGCGATGTTTCGGCGCACCAGGCGAATTTTTTCAATGCGGTGCGCACGCGCAAAGCCACGGTTGAGAATGAAGTATTTGGCAATCACACCGCGATTGGCTGCCATCTGGCAAACTACGCGTACTTCAAGAAAACGATTGCAAGGTGGGATGCAGACGCGAAGGCGATCGTCGGTTAAGCGCAGTTCGTTCGAGCCGTAGAGGTGACCATCACGTCGGAACGGGGGCGGTGAGCATGCGAGGAATCACGAGAAGGAATTTTCTGAAGACTGCGTCGGCATCGGTTGCGTTCGCCGCCGCTTGTGCCGATGCGCCGTGGCTGATGGCAAATCCGCTGGGCTTGCCGCTTGGATTACAGCTCTACTCGGTGCGGGATTTGTTGCCAAAGGATTATGAAGGAACGCTGCGTCAGCTGAGCGCAATTGGTTATCGTGAGGTCGAGGCTGCGGGATTTTTCGGCCGCAGCGCCAGCGACGTGAAGCAGGCCATGGAGCAAGCAGGGCTGCATTGCGTGAGCGCCCACTATGGGTATGCAGACCTGGCGCCACATCTCGACGACGTCATCGAGTACGGAAAAGCGCTCGGACTTGAATACATCATCTGCGCTTCACCGGGACTTCCCGAAGGATCGCGTGCGAAATCCGCGGATAACAGCGTGACCAGAGAAGCGATGACGCTCGACGACTGGCGTTGGAACGCGGAGCAATTTAATAAGATGGGAGAGCGCGTGAACGCGGCCGGAATCAAATTCGGATACCACAATCACACGGCGGAATTCCGCGCGGCGAACGGCGTGGTGATGTACGACGAGCTGTTGCGCCTGACAGATCCTGCAAAAGTGACGATGGAAATGGACTGTGGCTGGGTGATCGTTGGCGGCAAGAATCCGGTGGATTATTTGAAGCGCTATCCCACGCGCATTTCCATGCTGCATGTGAAGGACTTCAAGCTGAGCGGCGCGCCGGGTTCCGATACGGCCCCGCCGCCTTCCGCTGAGTTGGGCCAAGGCAGCATCGACTACCGCCCAATTTTCGTGGCGGCAAAAAAGGCGAACATCAAGCATGCGTTTATCGAACAGGAACAGTACGACATGCCGCCGATGGAAGCGCTGAAGATTGACGCGGATTACATGAAAGCGTTGACCGTTTAACGCGCAAGGATTTCCAGATTTAATTTCCCGTTGGGCGCATCGCTGCCTCAGCGCAGCGCATGCTGGATCGCCAGATTCAAGACCACCATCAGCACGGCAGAAGCGGGAATTACGAATAACGCTCGCTTGAGCCGGCGCGGATCGCCGCCCGCGATGAAGCCAATAATGCGCGAACTGACGGCCAGACCAATCCAGCCACAGGTAATCACAAATCCGATTGCGGTTCCCGTCATGCGCGGGAAATTATCGCCCACGATAGCCAGGGTAGTGGGGAAAACCGGCGCCATGGAAAGACCTGCGAGGAAGACCATAGCGGCAGCGGTAAAAGAATTGCTCAGCCGCAGCATCAGAAAAGTGGATATAGCCATCACGACTGACGCGAAGAGCAAAACGGTGATCGCGGGAACATGAATAAGGATAGGGGAGACGGCCACACGGCCAATCAGCAGGCCGAGCGCAAATCCCAGGGAAAGAATATTGAGCGCGCGCGATTCAGGAATGCCCTGCGCGATCAGGTGACGGGGCAGCCAGTTCCAAATTCCAACTTCGCAGCTGACGTAAAGAAAAAGAAATAATCCGAGCAGGAAAAGAAGAGGGCGTCCGAGAACGGGAGCCGCATCCGCAAGCACGAACCCGCCCGCGCCAGTGGGAGCGGGCATTTTGGTGGACGCTTCGATCGCGAGCGAGACGACGGTGAGGGCGGCAATGGTGTAGCAAAGGCGCACCCAGTTTCGCCCGAAAAGATTCGCGGCAATAAACGGGGTGGCCAGTCCGCCGAGCCCGAAAAAGAGATTCACCAGATTTAACGCGGTGGCCCTGTGCGCTTCGCCCACATCACTGACGAGCGCATTCGCGCCGGTCACCACGATTCCTCCGCCCACGCCAAGCAGGAAGAGCAAGAATACGATGCTGCGAAAACCCGACGAACGCGGAAGCGCCAGAAGCGCCGTAGCGATCAATGCGAGCCCGATGATAAGTCCGAGCTTCTTTCCTTCGCTATCGAGCAGCGGGCCCACGCCAAGCGACGCGATGATCAGCCCGATCGCCTGCGCGAAGGCGATGGTGCCGTTTTGCCGGGGCGACAGGCGGAAGCGATCCGACAGATCGGGCAAAATCGTGCCCAACATGGCGGAGATCATCCCGTAAACAAAAATGGCGATAATCACGGAGAAAATCAGCATGCGACGAAGCCCATTTTATTTTTCTGATTGTTGTGGAGGAACATCAACCCATCCTCGCGTCCGATTGCTTTTGAGCGCCGCGTTCAGAATATGGAGTTGCCGCAGACCATCGCTGAACTGCGGATACTCCGGAGCCTGTGCTGGTGCGCCGATTGCGGCATAGAAGCGACGGAAAATTTGCTTAAACGTATCGTCGTAGCCTTCGCTGTGTCCGCCAGGGAGGTCGGCGTACAGGCGCGCGCTGGGAGCGAGCAGCGAGGGATCCTTCAGGACAATCTGGTTGCCGCGTTCGCGATGGCCAACCCAAAGCTCATCGGGACGCTCCTGGTTCCACGCGACGGAAGATTTCGTGCCGCAGATTTCAATGCTGAGCCGATTCTTTCGTCCGGCGGAGACTTGACTGGCCGCGACGCTGCCGCGGGTGCGTGGACCCATGTGGAAGAGAACTGCGCCGAAATCTTCCGAGTCCACTGCTGTCTCGACGAAGTCGTCGGGGCCAAGTAGTTTATTCGCGAAAGTTTCGAGCGCGAGCTTCGGCTTCTTCCGGGTGTGGTGGAACGTCTGAAGGTCCGCGCACAAAGACGTTACGCGCAAGCCCGTAAGGTGCTCCGCCATGTCAAACCAGTGCGAGCCAATATCGGCCATGGCACGCGAAGGACCTCCAGCACTGGACTCAACGCGCCAATTCCAATCGGTGTCATACAGCAGCCAGTCCTGAAAATAAGTCCCCTGTACGACGAGTATTTCGCCCAGTTCGCCCGACTCGCGCAAGCTGCGAATCTGCTGGACCATCGGATAGAAACGCAAGTTGTGGCAGACGCAGTGGCGCACGGCCTGCTGCGCAGCCAGCGAAACAAGTTCCTGGGCTTGCTCGACGCTGGTGGCTAGCGGTTTTTCGCAGATCACATGCTTGCGGGCCTGCAGCGCGTCCTTCGCCATTGGAAAATGCTGCGCGTTGGGCGTGCAGATGTGAACTGCATCGATGCTCGAATCTCGCAGAAGCTCGCGGTAATCCGCAACGATCGTCGGAATCGAAAAGCCCGCGCCCAGGCGTTGTGCAGCTCGCAGGTTTCTTCCTGCGATCGCAACGACTTCGACGTGCTCCAGTCGCCGTAGCGCCTCCAGATGAACGCGTCCCATGAAGCCTGTGCCGAAAATCGCTGTTCTGATTTTTTTCATCGAGTTTCTCTTCCGTAGCGCGTCACAACCACCACGCCGCCGACGGGCGTTCGCGGATTACGATCTCATTGAGAAAATTCGCGGCCTTGGTAAGCCCCTCTTCCGCGGAGAGCAGGCTGTCTTCATGTTCGATGGAGAGCACGGAATCGTAACCGAACATGCGTAGCGTGGAAATAAATTCGCTCCACCACTCCACGCCGTGACCGTAGCCGCAGGTGCGAAAAATCCAACTGCGCGCGCGCTCATCTGTATAGGGTTTGGTGTCCAGCACTCCAGCGCGCTGCAGATTGCCCGGGTACAGCTGCGTATCTTTAGCGTGGACGTGGAAAATCGCCCCTTCCAATACACGCACGGCGGCGATGGGATCGATGCTCTGCCAGAACAAGTGGCTGGGATCGAAGTTGCAACCCACGCCGGGCCCGGCGATCGCGCGCAGCTTCAGCATCGTTTCTGGACTGTAAACCACAAATCCAGGATGCATCTCGATGGCAATCTTCACGCCGTGATCCTGCGCGAATTTTGCATGCTCGATCCAGTATGGAGCGACCACTTCGTTCCACTGCCAGTCGAGCACCTTCAGATATTCCGAAGGCCATGGACAGGTCACCCAGTTGGGCGCAGTGGCGCCGGGCGCATCGCCCGGACATCCGGAAAAATCAATCACAACCGGTATCCCGAGTTTTTCCGCGAGCAGGATCGTCTTGCGGCTCACCGCGCGGTCTTGCTCTGCCCGGGCCTTATCAGGATGCAACGCGTTTCCGTGACTGCTCAGCGCGCTGATCTGCGCACCATGGTCGGCGAGGACCTTCTGAAACGCGGCGACTGCGCGGCTATCCTCAAGCATCGCCAGTTTGCAGTGGGCATCACCCGGATAATTTCCCGTGCCGAGTTCGACTGTATTGATGCGCAGTGCGGCCAGTTTTTTCAGAACGTCAGGCAGCGAAAGCTGAGACAGCAAGGGTGTGAAGACTCCAACGCGCATGGCGGCTATTATCTCCTAACGACGCCCAGCGGCTCACACTTCTCTACCGTTTGGCGGGCTTATTGTATTGCAGGTGTGATTCTGACGATAGATTGCCAGAATTGTTAAGATTGCGAAGACGATTCGCAAATGCAACGCTTTTTCACGAAGCCACATTCTTCATCAAGCCACTGGACGCGGCTCTTCGCGCAGCGTGTGGCGCGCATGCGGAAGGCTGAAATGGGGTAAAATTACCGCAGTCATAGGAATGAAGCAGCAGGCGCGATCGCATTGGCGCGCAGCACAAAGGAGATTCACCGTGGCGGATTTGATGAGGACGTCGAACCCGGCATTGAACGCCAACGCGTTTCGGGGCGAGGGCGTCGGTGTAGGCGAAGCGATGACCCTGCAGGGGACCGTCAACAAGACGGGCGTGCTGCTGATCTGCGTGATCGCCACGGCAGCCTGGACCTGGAATATTTATATTCATTCGCAGAATCCGTCGGCAGTGATGCCATTACTGGCAATCGGAGGAATCGGCGGATTCATTTTCGCGATGGTGACGATTTTCAAAAAGACCTGGGCGCCGGTGACGGCTCCGATCTACGCTTTGCTCGAAGGACTGCTGCTGGGCGGCATCTCGGCCATCTACGATGTGAAGTTTCACGGAATCGCGATTCAAGCAGTAAGCCTCACGTTCGGCACGCTGCTGGTTCTACTGCTGGCCTACCGCTCGGGACTCATTCCAGTGACCCAGAAGTTCCGCCTGGGCGTGGTGGCGGCTACAGGAGGAATTGCGCTGTTTTATCTGGCGTCGATCGTACTGGGATTTTTTGGCATCCACTTCACCACGATTAACGGCGCGGGGCCGATCGGGATCGCTTTCAGCGCCTTTGTGGTGGTGGTGGCGGCGTTGAATCTGGTGCTGGATTTTGATTTCATTGAAAGCGGTGTGGCCGCGGGAGCGCCGAAGTATATGGAGTGGTACGGCGCGTTCGGATTGATGGTCACGCTGATCTGGCTGTATCTGGAAATTCTGCGCTTGCTCTCGAAATTGCGCAGCCGCGATTGATCGCAGCCGTGATGCGCGGTCTCACGCGGGTTGCGAATGCTCCCCATTCGGTCGGGTGAGTCAGCAGAGCTTTTCAGAAATCCGACGGCCACTCGATATTTTGCAGGTCATTTCCCCGAATAGCCTAGGTCGAACCCTCTCAGGGGAACGAGTTCTGAGCGCGCGCTTTTACAGGTAGCCCCCCACCAGAAATGTAACGTTTTCACCCCGCGCGGACCGAAACGGTAAAGGCGATTTTCGCTCCACACCTATAACTAATTGCATCTAAATGGTTTATGCGCCATCAGCCCATGGCCTGGGAACTGCAATGTATCTACCGAATTCTAAGGCTCGCCCGCCACCTGTAGGGCGATTCGAGGGTGTAAGCGTGAGAGAACGGGGAAAGCAATTGCAAAGCGGCATGCGCGAGGCCGATGAGCAGCGGGGGTTTTCGCTGATCGAATTGAGCGTGGTGGTCATGCTGATTCTGATCATTTCCGCGATGGCGCTGATCGCTTACCTGCCAACGCTGCAGGACGCGCAGTACGACGCCGCGATGAAAGAGGTGGTCGACCAATTGAGGCAAGCGCGTGAATACGCGATTACCAATCGTCGCTACGTGCAGGTCACCTTTCCCGTACAGGTGGTAAGCGGGATAACCCGATATCAGGTGGTGATGACGCAACGGAACGATTTGACAGCCGGCGGAGGCGCAGCGAACCCGGTGCTGAGCACGATGCAGATCGAGCCCGGCAACCAATACTTGGTGTTCGCGGGAAGCCCAGATACCCCGGACGGCTACGGCAACGCGGGGCCCATCGTTTTCGAGGGCACCATCGGCGGACCAGTAGGCGGGATGCTATTTCAAAGCGACGGCGAACTGGTAGATGGAGCGACATTCCAACCGATCAATGGAACCGTGTTCATCGGTACTCCCGGGAAAAAGACGTCGGCTCGGGCAGTCACGGTATTGGGCGGCACCGGCCGGGTACGCGGCTGGAAGGGCACGGGAACGTTGTGGTTCAGGTTCTGAAGGAGATCGGAAAAATGCGGCAAGCAAGAAAACGGCATGCGGCGCAGGGATTCACGCTCTTGGAGACGATGATCGCGTTGGTCGTCTTGGCGGTGGGCGTATTGGGACTCGCGGCGATGCTCGCGGATTCACTCGCGTATATGCAGAGTTCGCAAGACGGCTTCATCGCGCAGCAGAAGGCGGAAGAAGCTGCCGAAGCGATCTACACGGCCAAATATACGAATAACGCCACCTTCGCGCAACTTTCCAACAATTCCGCCGGCAATCCCGCCGGTCTGTTCCTGACGGGGCCGCAGCCACTGCTCGTACCTGGAGCTGATGGGCTGGTCGGCTCGGTGGCGGATGCTGGCGGCACACCGGCCGCCATCATATATCCGGGACCGGACGGAAAACTCGGCACCGCAGACGACGTAAAGGAATCGCTGGGAACGTTTAAGCGCACCATCGCGATCAGTGCCGTGGCTGGTTACACGAGTTTGAATCAGGTGGTCATAACGGTTACCTACACGACCGGTCGTTTTACACGCAATTACAGCCTGACGACCTACGTTTCAGCTTACTAGAGGCGCGAGGAGCGAGGAATGAAGCGGCAAAAAGGATTCACGCTGATCGAGTTGATGGTTTCGATGGCGATTGTGGTGTCCGTTGTGGCTATCGCCACGGACGCGCTAATGCAGGCCGAGCACGTGACGACGATGGTCGCCTATGAATCGAACACGCAAGAGAACCTGCGCGCGGGAATGCACTTCATGGTCCGCGATTTGATGCAAGCGGGCGAAGGAATTCCGCAGGGCGGGATCAGCATCCCGTATGTAGTTAATTCGGCCATCAACCGCCCCGGCACCGCAGTCAAATTTCCCAACACCTACATCACGCTGCCGGCGATTACGCCCGGTTCGCAAATCGGGCAGCTGGCGACATCCATAAATCCCGTCACGAACGCAGTGCTCACAGGCGTCAACACGGACGTCATCAATATTTTGTACGCGGACAACGTACTAACCGATGCCGCGGGAAACTACCTGTACAGCTATCCGATCGTCCAGGCCGCTCCGTCAACTCCGGTTTGTGCGGGAGTAATATCGGCCACGGGTGCGTCCGTCACACTCGCGCCGGCCTGCTTCACGATGCCGGGAGTGACCAACCCGATTACCACGGGTAATTTGATCATGTTCCACAATCAAAATGGAACGGCGCTGGAATATGTAACCAGCGTCGCCGGACAAGTAATCAATTTTGCGGGCGGCGATCCCGCCGGGTTGAATCAGACTGGCGATGCCACCGGCACGGTGGCAGCTCTGGCTACGACCCCGGGTGTGTTTCCCCCCACCACGGTCACGCGGGTCTGGATGGTTACGTACTACATTGATGCAACCAACGCGCAGGACCCGCAACTGATTCGCCAGGTAAATTATCCGGGTTACCCCGCTGCCGCGCCGGCGAATCCGCCGCTGGCGATTGCTGACGACATCGAGAATCTGGGATTCAGCTACGACATCACCAGCTCCACGGATGCAGTGGGCACCTACCCCGGCGGGCCTGGCAACGCCCCAACTCCAGTTCTTCCGGATACGCCGGACCAGATTCGCGCGGTCAACGTGTTTCTTGCGGGAAGGTCGGAATACACCTACACTGCGGAAACCACACCGCAGTACCTCCGAAGCAATCTGAGCACACAAGTGAGTATTCGCAGTCTTTCGTTCACCAACCAGTTCAATACGTCTGCGTCTCAGGTGGCTCCATAGGGCCTGAAGCGAGCAAGAGATTACCGGATTATTAGATTTTCAAGGAGAACCGCTGTGAGAATGGAACGAGAAAAGGGCGTCGCACTGATCACCGCGTTGATGGTTCTGCTGTTGATTTCGGCCATCGTGGTGGGCATGAGCTGGATGGTGATGACCGACCAGCGCCTGGGCGGAAACAACCAGAGCCGCGAGCTGGCGTTCTACGGCGCGGAAGCCGGCATGGAAAAAATGACCACCGACGTGGCCAACCAGTTTGCCACTGCGGGTGCGCTGACTGCCGGGAACGTAGCGACCATCACGGCCGGCTATCCGACTGGGCTGCCGGGAATCACCTACCAGAATGCCGCCGGTGCTTCCACCTACAATCTCACCTACGTTGCAGACGGGGCCGGTAATCCCGCGACAAACAATGCCACGATTCTGCCGCCGAGTCCGTACGCCGGCATGCAAGGATTGATCACGCCGTTCACGATGACCGTGGCCGCACAGAACAGCGCAACAGGAGCGGAGGTGAAGTTGACCCGGCAAGTGCAGGTGGTGGCCATTCCCGTATTCCAGTTCGGCATCTATTCGGATTCTGACTTGTCTTTCTTCAACGGCCCTTCGTTCGGCTTCGGCGGGCGCACTCACACCAACGGAAATCTGTGGCTCGCGCCGAACCAAGGTCCTCTGTTCCTCGGCGACAAAGTTACGGTGGTGGGACAAGTGATCCGCACCAACCTGGAAAACGGGTACTCGGTGGGCGCTGCCGGTAATACTTACGGCGGAAACGTTTCGATCGCGCTCGCACCTGATCCGACGATGGCCAATGAGCCGGGCGGCGCGCCCTATACCAATGCTTCGTGGCGCGAGTTGGCCTACATCGAAGGCAGCGTCAACGGCAACAGCGTTTACGGCGCCGTCAGCACCAGCCTTAACAACCCGACTTGGACCGGCACGGTTGTGCCGGCTTACAAAGGTCAGTTGCAGAACGGCGTCCCGGTGCTAAGCCTTACTTCCACTGCGTTGGGTGGAATCACGCCGATTTCACTGATTCACCGCCCGCTTCCTGGAGAGCTACTGGCTGCACCGGCCACGTTTGCGCAGCGACTGTATTCCCAGGCGACGTTGCGAATCTTGATTGATGACTATCCGACCCCCACCACCGTGCCCGGTTCAGCCGGCGCGTGCCATGCTGCCGACATGATGAGTCTGGACACGGTCACCAGTGGAACGGATCCTGTTGACCTGGCGACTCTGGCGTTTGCGGCCGGTTCGCCGCTTGGAATTACCGCACGTCCGGCGTGGTACACCGGCATCTATCCGCTGCCGGCGTCGGGCGCAGGCGCGACCTACATCCCGAGCTACACAACGGTAGAACCGGGATATTGGATGAAGAATGGATATCCAACCATCACAGGGTGCATCAAGATTGAGTATCAGTCCGGGGCTTCTGG
Organism: uncultured Acidobacteriota bacterium; assembly: GCA_963748395.1. Lineage (GTDB taxonomy): Bacteria > Acidobacteriota > Terriglobia > Acidiferrales > UBA7541 > Palsa-295. The sequence continues at coordinate 1,201,866 of CAVVIP010000005.1, forward strand.
CGGAACCTGGACAGACTACACCCAACAAATACTGAACCTCGGCTTCATCGGACGGAACATCAATCCGACGACCGGCGTGGCCGCTCCGAATCTTCCGACTCTACCCGCGGCTGAAGTGAATGCTCAGGGCCCCAGCGGCGGAGGCGTTGCGACAGTTGGCTGCAATGATCCCAGCGTGAACGCCGTCATCCGCTTCGCTCGCGTGCGAGACAATCCCTCCACCGGGACCGCCGGAAATCCGTGCGCAAACGGACTGATCACGGCCGCAAACCCGGCCACCGATTTCTGGCCAAACGTGCTGTTCGACACGCGTGAAGGACTCGATCGCGCCAGCAGCGCCACCGCGCCGATTACAGCGCAGGGCGTGATGCACTACGTGGAGCTGGATGCCGCGAACCTGGTGAAATGGTTCACCACAAATCAGGGTGGACTTGGCCTGGATAACAATACCGGGTACACCCTTTATTTTTCAGACCGGCGTGGTGAACAGAAGGATCCCAGCAGTGGCAACGTCAAGACTGGGTCCTATGGATTCAACGACTTTGTGAATCCGAGCGACGCGGCGAATGGCTGCCCGAACACTGTGCTCGACTCCGGCGAAGACATCGAAGGAGACGGCGTTCCCCGGTACTACGGCGGGGTCGAAGTGGCACCCGCTATGATCACTCCGACGAACTACATGCTGCTCACTGCAAACGTGGCCGGCATGACTCCTAAGAACACCATCATGTGGACTGGCGCCAGCTCCACGACTGGTAACCTGCAGGGTGTCACCTACAAACCCGCGGCAACTACCTACTCCGGAGGGCTGTTTGCCAATTCGAATTGCGCGGCAGCCAATTCCAATCGTCCGGACGTAACGTACGGCAACGCGCAGGAAGCGCGGGAAAATCCTCCACTGTTCTTCCGCCGCGCGCTGAAAATCGTAAACGGCGCCACCCTGAATATCGGCACTTCCTGCAGCGGAACCGACGGGCTCTCGGTCGTCGCGGAAAATCCGGTGTACATCCAGGGCGACTACAACGCGCCTGTGGATGACGGAACCTGGGGCGGCGTAAGCGTAGCGGCAGCGGTGGAAGGAGATGCGGTGACGTTTCTCTCCAATAATTGGAACGACGTCAACTCCTTCGCCTTTCCCTACAACGTAAACAATCGAGCTGCCAAGCCTACGGCATACCGCGCTGCCATTATTTCCGGCAAGGGAATTCCGTTCCCACAGGCTGGTATGGCCTGCGGCGGATGCAACGACTTCGGGACCGATGGCGGCGTGCATAATTTCCTTCGCTTCCTCGAGAACTGGGGCGTCGTCTGCCACTACCGCGGCTCGATGGTCAGCTTCTATTTCAACCGGCAGGGAGTGGGGACCTACAAGGGAACCGGCGTTTACGGTCCGCCCAGCCCTCGTGACTACACCTTTGACACCAACTTTACGTTGGGCCCGGCGTGCTTGCCGCCGCGCACTCCGTCGTTGCGGTCGGTGAATACGATCGGGTTCTCACAGGAAATTCTGCCGACCCAGTAGAAGTTTTCGTGCCTCGCAGCGCAGCAAGCGGCTCCCGTACCTCCCGGGAGCCGCTTTTTTTTGTACTCGCGAGGCTTGGCGCATCACTGCGAAGCGGGCAGAATGCGCACGTTGAAGTTCGTGTTCATCGGCGGTGGCGTGCAGGTTGGCGCCACGGTGCTGGAACATAATCCTGCGAGCACATTGCTGAAATCCCCGGGCAGCGCCAGGCCCACGAGCGGCTCCGCGTACAGATTATAGGTGTGGCCCACGGGCAGGCGCTCCAGGTCGAAGGAGCCGTCAAATTGCGTGGGCGGACTTGCCGGATTGCAGCTCCAACCTGCCAATGTTCCGGCAATCAGCGAACCTGTTTCAGCGTCCACGGCGACGACGTGCGCGCCCACCATGCCGGAAACTGGCGGACCGGGTGAGGGCGCGGCAAGAGTCGCCAACGCGAACGGATTCGCCGGAACGATCCGTCCGCGAATCGCCCCTACGTTTAGTGTGTCGTTGGGGTCAGGATATTGGGCGCGGATGCCGGTGCGATCGTCGGCCGCCAGCGGGCCATCCGGCACGGAGCCGTTAGGCCGCTCGCCGAGGAATTGTCCCGGCGGCGGCGCGAAAGGAAACATCATCGCGCGAATCACCGCGGAATGGCCCAAACCCATCCAGTGGCCCAATTCGTGCGTTAACAGCGATTCCAGATCGTAGGCGCCCTGGCCTTGTGGCTGCGCCAGCGCGCCAGGAGTAGCGAAGGTGGACTGGCCGTCGTTGCGGAAGAGCGTGTCGGCATCGAGAATTTGTCCTGCGAATGCGGCGGGGCCGGCTGTTCCGACGATGGCTCCGGGGGCGTTAGCGGTGATGGTGCGTGTGAAAGCCAGCACGCCGCTGGTGAACGCCGTGCTGGACTCGTTGAAGCATATGGTGTTCAGCCCATCCACATTATTTTCCGCGTCGTTCGAACAGGAATTTGCCGCCGTCACTTGTTCCAGCGGCGCGAACAGGCCCGGATAGGCGCTGGCGTTAAAAGTAGTGCCGGCGACGCCGGACCATACGCCGAAGGAATTCACAATCGCCTGATTGATTTCCGCAACTTGAGCCGGGGAGTTCTGCAGAGCGACGGTGAGAATCGTTGGTGAAAGAAGAGTGGGCAAGGCCGTGCTCCAGCGGCGATTGAGTGGCGTTGCGGGCGACAGATTCCAGCGATTCGGCTGTGGGCAACCGCCGGCTAGTGGAATGGTGGAATCTACGGTGTAGGGGAGCGCGGCGGCTGGAGAAATCGCCGAGAACATGAGAACAAATATTGTGGCTGCGGCCAGAGCTCTCTTCATTTTTTCACACCGGATTGTGCGGCCAGCGCGCTTTGCACGCGCAGGCGCAGCGCTGCCACCGAAAGATTGCGGATACCTTCGGCATTGAATTGCCGCGTCGCTGGATCGTAGGTGTCAAACGCGGCGGTATCCTGCACCACGATTTCCGCGCCGTTGCGCGTATCGCGACGAATGCGAAAAGTTCCCTGCACCCAGCTCACGATGGAAAAATCGCCGCGCGCCGTTGGCTGCAGGAACAGGATTACTTCTTCACCGGGACGAAAGCGCGGCACCCCGGAAACGGTCGAGCTCAGGTTTCCCACCGATCCCCCCAGCAGCCGCACAGTCAGTTGCTGTGCCGCGCCGGAGGGCGCGCCCTTCCACGCATCCTCCACTTCGAATGACGTAAACGTCCAAATTTCCCCGCCGTCCCATGCGGAGGAATTGGCCACGCACTGCGCGCGCACCACCAGCTGCGCGGATTGCGTCATCTTCGCGACGGACATGCGCTCGAGGGTGGTGGCTGTGACCATCGTTGCGCTACTTGCATGCACCGCCGCGAGAATCAGAACGAATGCTATTTTGTGCGATTGTATTTTCATGTCACCTCATCTGACCTCAAGCATTCCACTGGCCGCTGCGCGATCGTTGTTAAGCGTGGTGATGAAAAGCGTGCGCACGCCCGGAAGAGTCGCGCTGGAAATTTGCAGATCGAGTTCGATCATGTTGGGAAAGAGTCCGTTGATCGCGGAAGCCGTGACGCCGATGTCGCTTCCGTCCGGCGCGCCGCCCGCGCCGCTGAATGAATAAACGAATGTGGGATCGAGCCCATTGCCGTGGATGCACAGGCTCACCACAGCCGTGCCAGAAACGGGTCGCGTAACGGTGAGCGGCGAGCCTTGAATTCCGCAGTTGTCGCCGCCGGTGAGCAGGCCGATGGTGTCCACGTTGATCGGCGCGGACGCTGCCGCCGTGGTTGGCTCCGGAACCACCAGCAGGATGGATGCAGCAGCAGGTTGGCCGGCGGTGAGCGAAAGCGCCGCGACCGAAATGTCGAACGGAATGATTACGAATGGGACGGGATTTGAGAGCGCGCCGTTCGGCCCGGGATTCTCCACTTGGATGGTGAGCGTTGCGGCGGACGCCAGATCCACGGGATTGAGCCCGGTGGCGCAACTGATTGTCGCTGCGCAGGTGGTGCCGCGTGCGGCGCCATTAATCAGAATGGCGGAGGCGGCGCTCCCGCTGCCGGCGACAAATCCGCTACCCTGCACGGCGAGCGGAAAGCTTTCGACTGCTCCCGCGAACACACTGGATGGCAAGATGATTTCGATCGTCGGTCCGCTGGTGATTGCGACGGTGGCGCTGGCCGTTTTGGTCGGGTCAGCTGCGCTGGTGACGATCACGGACACCGCATTCGGCGAAGGAGCGAAAGTGGGCGAAGTGTAAACTCCCGTGGTGCTGATGGAGCCGCAAGCGGTGCCTGAGCAGCCTTGTCCCGCGACGCCGCTCTGCACGCTCCATGTGACATTGACGTTCGTCGCACCAGTCACTGCCGCGAAAAATTGCTGCGTGGCAATCGTGCCGCCCGACGGCGGCAGAAACGCATACGGCGGCGTCAATGTTACCGCCACGTTGCTGCCGGGCGCGGAGATGGAAATCATCGCGCTCGCGTTTTTCGAGGGATCGGCCTCGCTCGTTGCTGTGACTGCAACCGGATCGGGTGCGGGCACGGTCGCGGGTGCCAGGTAGTCAACGCTGGCGGAGCTGGCGACGATCGGGGCGACGCACGGGCTCGACGCGTGCTGGCAGATTTGGCCCATCGTCACATTCCCGTTAGCGACGCCGTTAACGCTCCACGTAACCGAAGTATCAGAGGTGCTGGTGACGCTCGGAATGAGCGTCTCGCGCTGGCCGGTTACGATGGACACGCTGGGAGGCGAGACGCTCACGGCCACGTTGCTCACAATTGTGACGCTAGCCGACGCAGGCGAGCCGCCCGCTACCGCGTGAATCACCAGTGGATTCGTCGCTGGCAGATCAGCGGGCGCGATATACGACGCGGTGGTGTGACCGGTTACTACGATGGTGCCCTCCGCGGTGCTGCCGCCGGAAATTCCATTTACGTCCCAAGCAACTGCCGCCGCGCCGGTCCCGCAGAAGGACGCAGTGAACGTCTGCGCTTGCCCAAGAGCCACTTGAGCCGTGGGAGGTAAGATCGAATCGGGACTGGCGCACGCAATCGTGACCGTTGCGCTACCGGTCTTTGCAGGATCGATCACGCTGGCGGCCGTGACTGTGACGGACGACGGAGATGGAATCGCCGTGGGTGCGGTGTAAACCGCGGAACTCGCGCCGTTCGCGGCGATCGTACCGACCGTCGCGTCTCCGCCGGCCGTGCCGTTCACGCTCCATACGACGCCTCCCGCAAGATAGCCTGCTCCGGAAATGTTTGCCGAGAAGATCTGCGCGCCACCGGGCGCCACCGTCGCCGTCGGCGGCAAGACGGAGATTGCGATGCCATCCTGCAAAGTTACGATGGCCGAAGCGCGGTCATGGGGATTCGCCTGGCTGATCGCGCTGACGGTGACGCTCGCAGGATTGGGCATGACCGTGGGAGCCATGTACAGCCCCGTGCCAGAAATTGTTCCGAAAATCGAGTTTCCAGCCACGACGCCATTCACGTCCCAGATTACAGTGGCGTTTGCCGAGCCTGACACTGCGGCTTGGAACTGCTGCGTCTGACCGAGCGCCACTACAGCGCTGGTGGGTTCCAACAGCACGGTCACGCTCGGCTCCGGCGGCGTGCCCGCGTATCCGCAACCGCCTAGCGTCAACGCCATCAAGGAAAAAAATGCCGCGGAGTGGAGCAGCTTGCGAAATGGCTGAGAGGTTCGCGAAACGTCCGGGTATGCGCTCCATCGCGGCGAAGCGTGCCATTGCAAATGTTGGCTTAAGGATTTCATGACCGCTCACGACGAACGCACGCGATGTGCCAAAGTGACGCAGGCCTGGAGATTCCGCGATCGTCGCAACGACTCGCGAGCAGGGACTTCGACGCGGCGGCAAACCACGCAACCGGAATCGTTTAGCAGCTGTCCGCAGCGGATTCCGTTGATGCAACGCGCGCCAAAGAAATAAACCGCCCAGCGGTTCGGCGAATCAGTTGGTCCCGCAATGGCACAGGACTGCGGCGTGCAATTCCGATTTGGAATTGCGCTGCAGCTTGTGCGCGCCTCCCGCCGTCAGGGGCGGGCGTCGCCGGCGCAGGGGAGATGGTTGACACCAATGCAGACCCGCCGAATAATGCGCTCATGTCCAAGCCTGAGACGGTGCGGCGCATCAAGAGCTACTCGGCTGAAAGCGGCTACGTCTATCAATATCAATTTCAGGATGTGCATCCGGCGCAGCGCGATGCGGCGCACGGCAACGAATTCATCTACTACGTTTCGGCGGACCGCAAGACCATGTTTCCCATACGCATTTTTGTGCGCCGCGATGCGCTCGACCGGTGGACGAAGCAAACCGGCCGCGCGCTGACCGGTACCGAAGAATACGCCGTCGCCAAAATGCGTTTATTTCAAGCGCTGGATGACATCGCGGATTTCGCCACCACCCGCCCCGAACTCACCGTAGATGCGTCTAACCTCCCGGCGCTGCTGGAACGCCTAGATTTGTAACTCCCCATGCGCAACTCTGCCTGAAAACAAGTGAACCGAAGACCCACTACCGGCGTCTGGCTAAATGAGGCAGTGATGGATGCACTGGCGGCCAGTTTTCCGGGAAGCGCGTTGAGCCGGGACGAATCGCTCGAGCGCGACTTCGAGCAGCGTCTGGCGGATTGTCCCCAATTGGCCTATCGCGTGGCGCTGGGCGTATTGCACAACACGGCGGAAGCGGAAGACGTGGCGCAGGATGCGATGTTGCGTGCCTATCGCAGTTTCCATCGCTTGCGCGACCGCGAACGGTTTCGCGGATGGCTGGTGCGTACGGCGTTTCGTCTGGCGCTCGATCGCGTTCGCTCGAAAAATCGGCGCGACCGCCACGAGTACAATGCAACGCTCGCGACGATTAATGCCCAGCCCGAAGCCAATGTGGAAAATCTGGTCGCGTCGCGCGAATTCGAACGCCAGGTCGCGCGGGCGCTCGATGAACTTCCAGAAAAGCTCCGGATCGTGATGATGCTGGCGGCGATGGAGGGTTACAACACGCGTGAGGTCGCGAAGTTGGCTGGGGTGCCCGAAGGTACCGTGAAGTCTCGCTTGTTTCTCGCACGAAAAAAATTGGCGGAGAGTTTGCAATGTCTTGTGAAAAATACTCCGGCTGGCTGAGCGCTGCGGAGCTGGGCGAGCTTCGCGCCGAATGCGAGCGCGAACTGTTGGCGCACGCCATGGAATGTGAAGCGTGCCGCGAAGCGCTTGGTCACGCACGCGCGGTGCGCGAGTTCGTGGACCGCGGCGTCGAATCGCTCGTCGCGGGCGAGCCGTCGCCGCAATTCGCAACGAATCTGCGCCGGCGCATAGCGCAGGATTCGGAGCCGATGCGTTTCCCGTGGACGGCCTGGGCGCCAGTCATGGCCGGCGCACTCGCGCTAGCCGTGTTGCTTGCGATCATGGTCACGCGCAAACCCTTGCAGAACCGGTCCAATCCAACCGTCGCTTCCGCCGTGAGTCCCATCCCGGCCCCATCCGGCGCACTGACGGTGCCTGCAGCGGGTCGACAAATCGTGAAGCGGACGGAAAGCAAACACGGATCCGGGCATGGCGGGTCGGCTCGGGTGGCTACGGCGGATTGGCCGAAAATCATCGTGCCGCAGGGTCAACTCGCTGCAGCACTGCAATTGAGCGCCTCAGTTAACTCAGGTCGCGTGGATGGCAACCAGCTCTTGGCCGCGAAACAGGAGTATGAGAAGCCTCTGGAAGTAAAGCCCATCGAAATTGCGCCATTGGAAAGGCCTGCACTAGGCGATGCCACGGAGAATCCTGCAAACTCGATTCAATTCTGAACGAAAGCCGCATGGCCGGCGTCTTCATCTATAGAAAGCCGCAACAAATGAATCATCGGAGGTTTTTGATGAGATTTTCACGATCGCTCGTCGCCTGCGCGTTGCTCTTTATGTGCGCGCCGCTCCTAGTTTACGGTCAGGGAACCAAGGGACCGGACGCATCGGATAATGCGACGGCCGAGCTGTCAACGCCAGTGAAGTTGCAGATCGTTCTGTCCGAATATGACGGCCCGAAAAAAATCGCCAACCTTCCTTACACGATGCCTCTCATCGTAGCGGCCAAGCCATCCGGGGCTTATTCGACGCTGCGGATTGGGGTCAAGGTTCCTGTGAAGTCCGGTGAATCGAAAACCGGCGACATCCAGATTCAATATATAGATGTGGGTACGAGCATTGATGCTCGGGTCGCGCATGCTGACAACGGGAAATACCAGGTGGACTTAAAAGTGGACCGGTCGTCGTTGTACGTTACCGCCCGCGATCAGGACGGCAAGTTCGCAGGCAAGGAATGGTCAGACGGAGAAGCGCCTCCAAACACTCCGCCGGTTGTGCGGCAATATCGCGGAGATGTGGGAATGTTTCTGCGCGAGGGCCAACCTTCCGAAGCAACCGTTGCAACGGATCCACTCACGGGGCACGTTTTCAAGGTGGAGGTCACTCTGAACGTTGTGAAGTGAACTAGAAATTGAGCCGTTCGAGCTCAGCAAACGTGGAACCAGGTCGCGTAAGATTCCAATGCATTCGCAGGGTCGCAGCTCGACACTCGGCAGATGAACGTCCCTACGCCTTCCCCACAACCGCGTGCAGCGCCGCTTCTAAATTCTCGTAGCGAAACGCGAAGCCATACTGCTGCAAACATTCGGGCAACGCGCGTTGGCTGCTCAACAAAAGCGCGTCCGCCATCTCGCCCAGCGCCAGACGCAGCGCGAATCCTGGCGCGGGAAAAATTGCCGGCCGGTGCAGGACGCTCGCCAATACGCGCGTGAATTCGCTGTTGCGCACCGGCTCCGGCGACACCAGATTCACGGGCCCATTCCACCGCGCATCATCAATCGCTGTTCGTAGCACTCTCACCACGTCTTCCAGCATGATCCAGGACATCCATTGCTTCCCGCTGCCCAGCCGCCCGCCCGCGCCCAATTTGAAAGGCGTCAACATGCGCGGCAGCGCGCCACCCTGCGCTGAGAGGACAACTCCGAAGCGCATGATCACCGTGCGGATGCCGGCGGCCGCCGCGCGCGCCGCCTCGCCTTCCCACGCGCGGCACAGGATGGCCAGGAAATCGTTGCCATAACCGCTCGATTCCGTCAGCACTTCATCGCCGCGATTGCCGTAGTAGCCTGTGGCCGATGCGCACACAAATACGCTCGGCGCCCGATTCAGGTGCGTCAGCGCATCCACCAGCACGCGCGTGGAATCCACGCGACTGCTGCGGAGCACGTTCTTGCGCTTGGGCGACCAGCGTTCGCCTGCAATGCTGGCGCCGCTCAGATGCACGACGGCGTCGAAGCCTTCCATCGCCGGCACGTCCACCTGCGCGGTCAGCGGATTCCAGCGAACGTCACCTTGCGCCGTTTGGCCGCCCGGGCGCACCAGATGGCACACGGTGTGGCCGTCGGCGCGAGCCGCGCTGGTGAGCGCCGCTCCTACCAGCCCTGAGCCTCCTGAAATCAAAATCTTCAATGGAGTTCCTCGCAAGCTGCACGCTTTCCTCTGCAGGTGCAACTACCCTACGGCGCGACAGCAGCGTCGTCAAGCGAACACAAACGGCTCTAGATGTTTCGCAGCCGCAAGCAGCGGTCTCACATTCCACGAACAATTTCGCAACCAAACAAGGACGCGCGCAACTATGTAGTATAGAATTTGCAATTCTGCAACGAGGGGTGAATGGCGATTACCACGCGGCGAGCGCGCACAGCAATTATTCTGGCAAGTATTTTCATATTTCCCGCAGTAATTTCCCGTGGCACGCAACAAAATCTCGCAATCCGTGGGTTTGCGTCCGCGCGCGTTGCCGCGGAACGGGCACTTGAGCAGCAAATGCGCGCGATCCCCGATCCGGCGCGCGCCGAAAGCAATCTGCGGCACATCACACTCGAGCCGCACATGGCTGGCACGGAAGCCAGTCACCGCCTGGCGGAATGGCTGCGCGATCAATACCGCAGCTACGGGTTCGATGCTGATATTGTCAGTTACAGCGTGTGGCTCGCGCAGCCGCGCGAAGTGCAGCTGGAACTTACCTCGCCCGAGAAAAAGATTTTGGCTACTCCCGAGCAGCCGTTCGCTGTGGATCCCGACACCTATAACAAAAATATCGTCGCCGGCTTCAACACCTTCTCGCCGTCGGGAGACGTGGCCGCTCCGGTGGTGTACGTGAATTACGGCATGCAGGCCGATTACCGCGAGCTTGATTCGCTGGGCATCAGCGTCGCGGGAAAAATCGCGATTGCCCGCTACGGCGGTTGCTATCGCGGGATCAAGGCGAAGCTGGCGGAGGAACACGAAGCCGTCGGCCTGATTATTTATTCAGATCCCGAAGACGACGGTTACGTTGCAGGCGATGTGTTTCCGAATGGCCCGTGGCGTCCGATGAGCGGCATCCAACGCGGCTCGGTGGAGTACACGGAGATTTACCCGGGCGATCCGCTCACGCCGGGAGAAGCCGCCGGGCCGAATGTGAAGCGGCTCGCGCCCAGCGACGCCGCAAACCTGCCGCGAATTCCCACCATGCCGATCAATTCTCAGGACGCATCGGTGATTCTCGCGAATTTGGGCGGCCCGCATGTTCCCCGTAAATGGCAGGGCGGTTTGGCGTTCACCTATCACGTGGGGCCCGGCGCGGCCGTAGCCCACATGAAGCTGGTGATGGATTATCAGCAGCGCACGCTCTACGACGTCATCGCGAAGCTGCGCGGCACGAACGACAGCGAATGGGTCGTGCTCGGCAATCATCACGATGCCTGGGTTTACGGCGCGGTGGATCCCGGCAGCGGCACGGCGACGATGCTCGAAACCGCGCGCGCTTTCGGCGAATTGATCCGCACCGGCTGGAAACCGCGGCGCACCATCGTGATGTGCGAATGGGACGGCGAAGAGCCGGGCCTGATGGGCTCCACCGAATGGGTGGAAGAAAATCGCGCGGAGCTACAGGCTAAGGCAGTTGCATACATAAATACGGACGTGGGCGTCGCGGGTCCCAATTTCACGTCGGCTGCCACGCCGTCGCTCAAGGAATTGGTGCGCGAAGTTACGCGCGAGGTGCAGGACCCACGCGACATCCGCAGCGTTTACAACGTCTGGCTGGACCGCGCCACTCGCCAGCAGGAAGAGCCTAGCGGCATCGCGCGCCCTCCCAGCGCGAAATTCACCGCGCCAGGAGTCGTCCCGATCGAAGCTTTGGGCGCGGGATCGGATTTCTGTCCGTTCTTCGATCACGCCGGAATTCCTTCGCTCGATGCCGGATTCGTCGGCGACTACGGCGTGTACCATTCGATGTACGACGATTTCTATTGGATGAAAAAGTTCGGCGATCCTTCATTCGAATATCACGTGGCGCTCGCGAAAATCCTGGGCACGCTCGCACTTCGGCTGGATGAGTCCGACACGCTGCCATTTGATTATTCCGCCTACGCCGCGGAAATTTCGCGCGCGGCGAATGAGCTGGCTACTCGCGCGACGAAGCAGGGAATCAGCGGCGCGGATGTGCAAGCGGTTACCAACGCAGCGACTCAACTGACAGCTTCCGCGGCCGCCGTATCGCAGGCGATGCAGCACTGGGTGAGCGCGCCGCCCGCTTCGACCAAGCAGCACGAAATAAATCACGAACTCGTGAGTGTGGAGCAGGCCCTGCTGGCGCCGGAAGGTCTGGCGGGTCGCACGTGGTACAAGCACACAATCTACGCGCCGGGAATGTACGCGGGATACGCAGCGGAAGTGCTGCCCGGCGTGAACGAAGCACTCGACCGGAAAGATACCGCCACTTTTAACAGCGAAGCCGCCTCGCTAGCCGCCGCTCTGCGCCGAGCCTCCGCCCGCCTGGACGAAATCGCGCACCTCGCCTCCTCTGCCGGGCAGTAGCGATCAGCGCATCGCCGTGTCGGTTCGCGTTGCGCACGCCGCCACGGTAGAATATAGCTGATGCGCGTTCGCGTTCTATTTTTCGGCCAGCTCAAGGATATTGCCGGTGTCTCGCAAGAGGATGCCGAGCTTTCCGAAGGCGCTCGCGTGGAAGACCTCTACGAACGCTACGCCCGGCGCTTTCCCCGTCTCGCCGAATTTCGCCCCTCCGTCGCCGCGTCCGTGAATCAGGAGTACGCCGAATGGCGCGCTGCGCTCGCTGCGGGCGACGAGGTTGCGTTTCTCCCACCAGTCAGCGGCGGCCAGCAGGCGGCTGTCAGTGACGACGTCTTTCTGCTCGTGCGCGAACCCATCCGTCCGCGCGAAATCATGGAAAATCTGAAAGCGCCGGAAGACGGCGCCGCCGTGGTCTTCGACGGATTTGTCCGCAATAATTTCAAGGGACGCCGCACGCTGTATCTGGAATACGAAGCCTACGAACCCATGGCGTATTCGAAGATGCGCGAAATTGGCGCGCAGATTCGCGCCCACTTCTCGATTCATCGCTTGGCGATCGTTCACCGCCTCGGCCGCCTGGAAGTCGGCGAGACCAGCGTGTTCATCGCCGTTAGCGCGCCGCATCGCGCCGCCGCTTTCGATGCCTGTCGTTACGCGATTGATACCCTGAAGCGCACTGTGCCCATCTGGAAAAAAGAATTCTTCGCCGGTGGCGCCGTCTGGGCCGAAGGCGAAGCGTTGCCCCAGGAAGCAAAATCCGCGTCCGAAGAATCTAGTTCCTAGATGAGACGAGCCGTCGCCACTCTCTGCACACTTGCGCTCGCAGGTTTCGGCGCGTTCGCGGGCGCAACGGAGTCCGATCCTCAACAGCAGCAAAAACAAAAAGGGGCAATTCGCGTGCAGACCGATCTGGTGAGCATTCTCGCCAGCGTCACGGATGCCAAAGGCGAGCCGGTCATCGGTCTGGATCAAAGCGCGTTCCAGATTTTGGAGCAAGGGGTCGCGCAGACGATCGTGCGCTTCGAACCGCAGACCAATCGCCCGCTCGATCTCGCTTTGATGGTGGACGCCAGCGGCTCTACAGCCATCGAGTTGAAAATCGAACGCGACGCAGCCGTCCATTTTGTCGAGGAAGTGGTCCGCCCAGGCGATCGACTCGCCATTTTTTCATTTGCAGCTGATGTCGTGCAGCTCTCGAATTTTTCGGATGATCTCAAGCAGTTGGATAATGCGATACACCGCGTGGACACCAGCCCCGACCTGGGCACGTCGCTCTACGACGCGGTGGTGCTCGGCTCGCAATCAGTCCGTCGCCAGGGAGCCGAGCGCCGTCGCGCGTTGGTGATAATTACCGACGCCGGGGAAACCACCAGCGTCTCGAAATTCGACGATGCGCGCCGTGCCGCGATTGCCTCAGGCGTATTGCTCTATACTGTGGTGGTGCGGCCGATGAAATCCGACGCGGGATGGAACACCGCGGGTGAACACGCCATCTCCACCATCACGGACAGCACCGGCGGAGCGATGTACTATCCCACCGACCTCAGCGAACTGGGCGCAATTTTTGACCGCATCAATCAAGAACTGCGCACACAGTATCTGCTGGGCTACTATCCCAATCCCACGCCGCCGCCCGGCAGCGACCGGCACGTAGTGGTGAAGGTGAATACCGGGGACAACGTGCGCTATCGCAAGGAATATTTCACCGCCGGAGCGGCGCAATAATCAGATGAACCAATTTCTGGATGTAGCGATCGAAGCGGCGCGCGAAGCAGGCGCCGTGCTGCTGGTGGAGCACAGCCGCCCGCAGAAGATCTCCTACAAAGGTGACGTGGACCTGGTGACGGAAACCGACAAGCGCTCTGAAGCCATCGTAGTGGGCCGCTTGCGCCGCGAATTTCCGGACCATCGCATTGTCGCCGAAGAAGGCTCCAGCGGCGCCACCGCGGCTTCGCGCTACGAATGGCACGTGGACCCTCTGGATGGCACCACAAATTTTGCGCACGGCTATCCGTGCTTTGCGGTTTCCATCGCGCTGCTCGAAGATGGCGTGCCGCTGGTGGGCGTGGTGTTCAATCCTGTGGCCGGCGAACTTTTTTCGGCCGAGCGCGGCCAGGGCGCATATCTCAATCAGAAACCAATTCACGTTTCCACCGCCGAGCGCATGGCCACCAGCCTGGTGGCTACCGGTTTTCCCACTCACAAGCGCGGCGACAACCTGAATATTCATTACTACTGGCATTTCACGCTGCATTCGCACGGAGTGCGCCGCGACGGTTCGGCGGCGCTGGACCTCTGCTCCGTAGCTTGCGGCCGCTTCGAGGCCTTCTGGGAGTTTGGTTTGAAATCGTGGGACACGGCCGCGGGCATCCTGGTGGCCAGCGAAGCAGGTGGCAAGGTCACGGATCTGCGCGGCGGACCATATCGTCCTGGCGGTCCGGATTTGCTGGTCACCAACGGTCGCATTCACGCGGAGATGCAGCAGATGATGGCGGAAATCGCCGCACGCGCCACGAAGCTGTAGCAGATTTACGCTCCTGTGTACTCTCGCGGCGCGGCATGATTGACGCCATGCGCAGCGCGATGCTAGGTTGGCCCGTCCTTCTTGATGCGTGCTGTTGACATCATTCGCAAGAAACGCGACGCCGCGGAACTCTCCCGCGAAGAAATCGAATTCCTCATTTCCGGCGCCACCAACGACCGCATTCCCGATTATCAAATCGCAGCTTTTCTGATGGCGGTGGTGTGGCGCGGCATGACGCGCGCTGAGCTGGCCGCGCTCACCGAAGGCATGCTCAATTCCGGCGAAGTGCTCGACTGGTCCGATTTGCCCGCGCCAAAAGTGGACAAGCACTCGACGGGCGGCGTCGGCGACAAGACTTCTCTCGTAGTTGCTCCCATCGTGGCCGCGACTGGCTTATACGTCCCAATGATCAGCGGGCGCGGACTGGGGCACACCGGCGGCACGCTGGACAAGCTGGAATCCATTCCGGGCTTCAATGTGAACTTGCAGCTTCACCAGTTCCGTCGCGTGCTGGGGCTTGCGCATTGCGCGCTGATCGGCCAAACACCCGAAATCGCTCCGGCCGATAAGAAGCTCTACACCCTGCGCGACGTCACCGCGACGGTGGAGAGCCCCTACCTGATTACCGCTTCCATTATGAGCAAGAAAATCGCGGAGGGAATTGACGCGCTAGTGCTCGACGTGAAGACCGGCGACGGCGCGTTCATGAAGAAGCAGCAGGATGCCGAGAATCTTGCGGAGCTGATGGTGGAGACCGGCACGCGCATGGGCAAGAAAGTCGTCGCTCTGATCACTGATATGGAGCAGCCGCTCGGCCGCAAAGTCGGTAATGCGCTGGAAGTGGAGGAATGTATTGAAATCCTTCACGGAAAAGGCCCGGACGATCTGCGCGAATTGTGTCTGGAGCTTTCGGCCTGGATGTTGTTTCTGGGCGGCAAAGCGAAATCCGTCGAGGCAGGCCGCGCGCTGGCGGCGGAAATGATTGCTTCCGGCCGCGCGCGTGATACATTCCGCGAAGTGATTGATTTACAGGGCGGCGATTCGCGTGTGGTAGACGATCCCGGCCATCTGCCGCGCGCGAAATATACGGCGCGCGTGGACGCGCGGCGCGCAGGTTACGTCACGGCAATTCACTGCGAGCAAGTGGGCGTGGCCAGCATGCTTCTCGGCGGCGGAAGAGAGACGAAGGAAGAATCGGTGGACCCCGCCGTGGGCCTGGTGCTCGAAAAGAAGATTGGCGACGCGGTGATTGCCGGCGAAAATTTGTGCACCGTGCATTACAACCTGGATGCGCGCCTTCCGCCGGCCATGCGCTTGTTGTCCGAAAGTTTCGAAATTGGCGACGAAGCACCGGCCGCGCTACCGCTGGTGCGCAAGATCATCGGCGCGTGATGCGGTCGCTGCAAATTGTGCCTTGAAAATCTTTGTAGGTCGTGGCTTTAGCCACGACATCGACCCAAAAGCTACGCGCGGCTTTAGCCGCTGAAGTACCTGTTTTGAAGTAACCGCGACCCCGAAATGAAAGGAGGCTCCTTCGCATGCACCGCCTGGTAGGCGTACTGGGAATGCTCACAATGATGGGCTTCGCCTTTCTATTTTCCACCAATCGCCGCGCCATCCGTGGGAAAACGGTCGCATGGGGCCTCTTCCTGCAAATCGTCTTCGCCTACCTCGTCATCAATTGGACCTACGGTCAGTGGATTTTTCAGAAGGCAGGCGCGGGCGTGAACTGGGTCCTCGATTTCGCCTTCTTCGGCTCCCAATTCGTCTTCGGCGACCTCGGAAAAAAAGGCTCGTCGATGGGCTTTTTCTTTGCCTTCCAGGTGCTGCCCACCATCATTTTCATCGCAGCGGTTTTTGCGTTGCTTTATTACTACGGCGTGATGCAGTTCATCATCAAGCAGGCCGCGCGGGTGATGACCGGCCTGATGGGCGCGAGCGGCGCGGAATCCCTCAACGTCGCCGCCAGTATTTTCATGGGCCAGACCGAAGCGCCCCTCACCATCCGACCCTATCTCCCCGAAGTCACTCAATCCGAATTAATGACCATCATGACCAGCGGCATGGCTCACGTTTCCGGCGGGATGATGGCCGCGTACATCGCCTACGGCGTCGAAGCCAAGCACATCCTTGCTGCCGTGATCATGACCGCCCCGGGAACAATCCTGCTTTCGAAAATGATGGTGCCCGAAACCGAAGTGCCCGTAACTTCCGGCAAAGTGGAACTCGCACCTCTGGAGCGCGACGCCAATGCGCTCGGTGCGCTGGCCCGCGGCACCGTTGACGGCCTAAGCCTCGCCCTGAACGTCGGCGCGATGCTCATCACTTTCATCGCGCTCATTTATCTCGTGGATGGCATATTCGGCGCCGTGCACAGCGGCCTCGCGTATCTCGGGGTCACTTGGTTTCCCTCCAGCGTCGAACAAATTTTCGGCTACCTCTTCTCTCCGATCGCCTGGGTGATCGGTATTCCCTGGCACGATTGTCACGCCATCGGAAATCTGCTCGGCCTGCGCATGGTCACCAACGAACTCATTGCCTTCCAGCGCCTCGGCCCCATGAAAGACGCGCTCGATCCGCGCTCCTTCACCATTGCCACTTTCGCGCTGTGCGGTTTCGCGAATTTCAGCTCGATCGGAATTCAAATCGGCGGCATCGGTGCGCTCGCGCCCAATAAAAAAGCGGACCTCGCGCGGCTAGGCGTTCGCGCCATGTTGACGGGCACGATGGCCAATCTGATGTCCGCGTCCATCGTCGGGATCATGATGCGATGAGCGCGGCCCGGGCCAAATCCGCGGCGCGGGACTCTGAATTTGCGCGAGCTGATCGCGCCGCGAAATTCATTCTCGCGAAAACCCGTCTGCGCCCAAAAATCGCGCTGGTGCTCGGCTCGGGATTGGGCGCCTTCGCCGATGAATTCAGCGAAGCAACGCGCATCCCCTACGAAAAAATTCCGGGCTTCCCGCGTTCTACCGCTATTGGTCACGCCGGGCGGCTGGTGATCGGAAAAGTCGGGAACGTGGCTGTGGCCGCGATGCAAGGCCGCGTCCATTTCTATGAGGGCTACACCGCGCAGGAAGTCGCTTTCCCGATGCGCGTCCTGGGCCGCATGGGAATTCGTTCGGCGATTCTTACCAACGCCGCCGGCGGCATCAATTTGCAATACTCCCAGGGCGCGCTGGTCGTTATCAGTGATCACATCAATCTGCAGGGCATTAATCCACTGATTGGCCCGAACGATGAGCGCTTCGGTCCGCGCTTTCCGGATATGACCCAAGCCTACTGGAAGCCGTATCGCGAAATCGCGCTTAGCGAAGCCAAAAAGCTCGGCATCAGTGCTCCGGAAGGCGTGTACGCCGCGCTCGCTGGACCGAACTACGAAACGCCTGCCGAAATTCGTTATTTGCGTACGATTGGAGCCGATTTGGTGGGAATGTCCACGGTTCCGGAAACGATTGCCGCGCGGCACATGGGAATTCGCGTGCTGGGAATTTCCTGCGTCACCAACATGGCCGCGGGTATTCTGGATCAAGTGCTCGATCACAAGGAAGTATTGGAAACAGGCGAGCGAGTGAAAGGCCAGTTCATCGCGTTGTTGCGTGCCGTGCTGCCGCGCATCGCCGCCGACAAATCCTAGGAAAGCGAAAAATATATGAGCGAATATGACGCGCTAGTCACGGCTGCGACGCAGGCATTCCACAATGCGTGCGCCCCGATTTCCAATTTTCGCGTAGGCGCGGCGGTGCGCGCGAAGTCGGGCCGCATCTTCGCCGGATGCAATATCGAAAACGCGACGCTGGGGCTCACCTGCTGCGCCGAGCGCGTGGCGATTTTTAAAGCCGTGTCCGAAGGCGAGCGAGGCTTCGACGCCATCGCCGTCGTCACCGACGTGGATCGCCTCACGCCTCCCTGCGGCGCCTGCCGCCAAATCATCTGGGAGTTTTGCGGCGATGTGCCGGTGTTGCTGGCCAATTTAAAGGGAAAAGTGGAACAGGAGACATCCGCAAAGTTACTGCCGCGCGCGTTCGATGCTTCGTTCCTATAACGATTGCGAAAAAGGCTGACATGACTGCGAACCCTAAAAACAATTCTTCCGACCGCAATTTCCTGGGTCTTATTTCTCGCTTCTATCAGTGTTCATCTGCGTTCATCAGCGGTGCCGTTGCTTTTGTCTTTCTTCTTTCCGCAGCGTCGCCGACCCTCGCGCAAGAAAAAGTAGATTTGCTGATAACCGGCGGCACCGTAATCACCATGGACGCTCAACGCCACGTCCTCGATGACGGCGCGGTAGCTGTTCGCGGTGATTCCATCGTGGCGGTGGGCCCCCGCGCCGAACTGGAAACAAAATACGCTGCCGCAAAAGTCATCAACGCCCACGGCGCAATCGTAATGCCCGGCTTGATCAACGGCCACAGCCACGCCGCCATGTCTCTGTTCCGCGGCGTCGCCGAAGATTTGTCCCTCGACGAGTGGTTGCACTCCTACATATTTCCCGCCGAAGCGCGCAATGTTACCGAAGATTTCACCGCATGGGGCACGCGCCTGGCGATTCTGGAAATGCTGCGCGGCGGCACTACCACCTACGCGGATATGTATTACTTCGAGGACGCGGTCGCGCGCGTCACTAAAGAAGCAGGCATGCGCGGCGTGCTGGGCGAAACCATCATTGATTTTCCGGCGCCAGACAATAAAACTCTGCCGCAAGCGTTCGAGTACACCCAGAAATATCTGGACCACTGGAAAGGCGATTCACTCATCATCGCCGCCGTCGCTCCGCATTCCATGTACACCTGCTCGGAGAAAACTCTGCAGGACGCCGCGGCCCTGGCCCGTCGCAACGGCGCTCCGATTCTGATTCATATCGCCGAAGCTCCGTTCGAGCTGGAGCAAAGCCGCAATAAATATGGGCTGACGCCCGTCGCCTATCTTTCCCGTGCCGGCGTGCTGGGCGCGGACGTAACCGGCGCACACTGCATTTGGGTGGATCAAGCGGACATCGCTACCCTCGCCCATTTCGGAGTAGGCTGCGTTTACAATCCCTCTAGCAATATGAAAACGGCTGCCGGAGTGATACCCGTGGTTGAAATGTTGGCGGCCGGCGAAGCGATTGGTCTCGCCACCGACGGCGCCGCCAGCAACAATAATCTGGACATGTTCGAGGAAATGGATCTCGCGCCCAAGCTGCAAAAACTTGCCCGGATGGATTCGCGCGCGCTTCCGGCGGAGCAAGTAGTCGCTTTGGCCACCATCACCGGCGCACGCGCCCTGCACCTCGATAAACAAATCGGTTCGCTCGAGCCAGGTAAAAAGGCGGACCTGATCCTAGTGGACACCTCGGCGCCGCACGCGACGCCCATGTACAACGTCTATTCCGAGCTGGTCTATGCGTCGAAAGCCAACGACGTGCGCACCGTAGTCATCGCGGGGAAAATCGTGATGGAAGACCGCCGGATGTTGACGCTGAACGAGCCGGAAATTCTCGCCAAGGCCAGGGAATACCAGAAACAGATCGCCGCATCACTCGCAAAACCCGCCGCGAAATAATCAATCCACGAAACCGCACGCCATCGCACGCCACCGCACGCGGCAACTCCGCACTAACTAGGCGGCCGCACCGAATTCCGCTGCCGCATCAGCTTCAACGCAGTCGAGCGCAGCGTTTCCGGAATGTTCTTATTCGCGCAGAGATGTTTCAGGTCAGTAGGAGTCAAGTGCGGCAGCAGGTGCAAACTCACATCCAGCGGAGATTTCGGATTCTTGGTCAGGTTCTTCGTGACCACGTAGTTCTTCATGAAATTGCGGTTCTTCGAAATAATCCGCAGCACTTCCTGCGACACATTGGTCATGGCCGCGAAATTTTCGACCTCCAGGTCCGTCAGCCGCGGCGACTGCAGCACGCCGCGCTGCACGATTTTGTTAGGATCGCGGATCAGCAGCATGCGTTCTTCGCGCCCGCCTTTCACCGCCAGCTGGATGCGCTGCACGATACTCATCGTAGCCATCCGCTGCAGCAGCGTCGTCCGCTTCTTCACATCCGGCTCGACCTCCGCCGCCGCATCTTCCAGATCTTTCTGCTCCAAGAACGCGTTCGTCTCAATTTCCGCCAGCAGCTCCTTCTGCTCGGCAGTCGCCGCCTCCGAATACGCCAGCGCGATTCCCAGCGCGGGATACGAGCTGAGCCGGTCGAGGTTGTCGAGCAGCGTTTGAATCCCCACGCTGGTCAAATCCGCAGAAACGCGCGTAACAAATTCCGCCGGGCAAGCCGCATTGGCCGCCATGCGGTCGGCGACTTCCGGTCTTCCGCCCAGATTATCCGCACAATATTCGAAAAGCCGCAGGTCCGCATCAGGACGTGCCAGCGCGGCCTGCAAAGATCCCAGCGGCTGGGTCAGCAGACAGCTCTTTGCGCGGTCGGCAACAGCAGGATCTTTGTCCGTCGTCAGCACCGCTAGAAGTTCGGCGCGATCCTCCGGCGCGAGCGAAATGCTCCCGGCGCAGAGCGCCAGCTTTTGCTCCGGCCGCGCGTGGCCTGTACGGATCGCAGCTCGCAATTCGGCGCTAATGGAGGTCTCCTGCCGCAGGCTTCAGATCCTTTTGCGTTAGGGTTACCACGCCGGGTTCACCGGCCTGTCCACTCGCAGGAACCGACTGGCCGTTCAAGGACAGCACAATCGCGCTCGAATCGCTTGAAGATATTTCGAACGAATCGCGCGCTGCGAACAGCCTCACCTGCCCTCCAGTCACGTTTCCCTCAAAGATGGTCTTTCCGTCACTCACCACTTTCACTTCCGCAGGCTTCGCCGCCTCCAGTTTCAAATCGAGTTCAGGTGCTGTTCCAGGCGCGGACGGGTCGGCAGTTGAAGAGGTGGACGGAAGAGTGGACGCAGGCGTCGCAGTAGGATCAGCCGTCGAACCCTGCGCCTCATTCGCGGCAAGACTCGGCGTCGCAGCAGATCCCGGCGCGGAATTTACCGGCTCGCCGGAATGTTTATGCAGCCGCGCCGCAATTGTTGGGCCCAGATAGTGAAACGCAGCCCAGCCAGCCGCCACGATCAGCAGCGCGAAGATCACCACCACCGAAATGCGCGCCCAATTGCGGTCCGGCTCCTCAGGCGGGTCGGCTACAACGCCCGGATCAGGCCGTCCCTTGGTTTCCAGCGCGTATTCGGCGACCAGGCTGTCCTCATCCAGCCCCAGATAGCGCGCCACAGAACGTATAAACCCGCGATTGAATACGCCGCCGGGCAGCAGCTCCCACTGTTCGCTTTCCAGCGCTGCCAGAAAACGCGGCGCAATGCGCGTGGCCGCCGCGATTTCTTCCAGTGAGACGCCCCGCATTTCCCGCTCGCGTTTGAGATGTTCGCCGAAAGGTTTTGAAGGCATTCGCTGGAATCCGCAACTACAGAAAATATAGGCGTCACTGATGGGAGTGTCAATGCTGGCCGATAAGTCATCGGAAAGGTGCCCCATTGGCCTTTCGTCAATCGAGCCGCGAAGGTCGTTGCAGTGTACCGAAACGGTTCACTATAATGTCAACGTTGACTACAGAATCCCATGATCCGAAAAAAGGCGTCGCTGTAGATCCCATGCGGCGAACCACGGACGCGCGCCCGTTCGAAGGCGTCGAAAGGCGCAGAACTCCGGGTGTGGACATCTCCGTCGAGTCCTCCAACGAAGTAACGGTTTTTCACGAATTGGGCAAAGCCCTCACGTCTTCCTTGCAACTGGACCAGGTGCTGCGCACCATCATGGAAAAAATTAATGAAGTCCTGCGCCCTGATACCTGGTCGCTGCTCTTGATGGACCAGGAGAAGGACGAGCTTTACTTCCAGATTGCCACCGGCAAGGGCGCGGAATCGCTTAAAGATGTTCGCATCAAGGTCGGGCAGGGATTAGCAGGCTGGGTAGCGCAGACCGGCGAAGCAGTAGTGGTGCGGGACACAGCCAAAGATTCGCGTTTCTTCGGCCAGGTGGACGCGAAAACAAAAATGGAAACGCGCAGCATCGTCGCGGTTCCCGTGCGCTTCCGCGATCAATGCCTCGGCGTCATCGAACTGATCAATAGCATCGGCCCGGAAGGTTTCAGCGCGCGCGACCTGGCGCTGCTCGAAGCCCTCGCGGACTACGCGGCCATCGCCATCGAAAACGCGCGGCACGTGCAGCGCATCCACGAGCTCACCATCACCGATGATTGCACCAGCCTATACAACGCGCGCCATCTGAATTTCATGCTGGACACGGAGATCTACCGCTCGCACCGCTACGCTTTCGAATTCTCGTTGATCTTCATTGACCTGGATCACTTCAAGAACGTGAACGATACACACGGCCACTTGATGGGTTCCAAGCTCCTCGCCGAAATTGGCCAAGCCATCAAAGACAAATGCCGGCTGATTGACCTGGCATTCCGCTACGGCGGCGATGAATTCGTGGTGCTGCTTCCCCAGACTTCCAAGGAAAATGCTCTCGGCGTCGCCCGCCGTCTGCACAAGCTCATTCGCGAAGCTGTCTGGCTGAAGGATACCGGAATTAACGCGCATGTAACTGCCAGCGTCGGCGTCGCCGCCTATCCCAGCGATTCCCGCACCAAGGCCGAGCTATTGCATCTTGCCGACGAAGCCATGTACCTGGTGAAAAACACCACGCGAGACAGCGTGGCCGCTTCCGGTGTCGGTCTCCTCGCCCAGGATAAGTAACGCTCGCGATCGCGAAGTCGTCCGCCCCTCAATGCAAAATTCTGCGATGCGCAACACCCTTGGCGCTATTTCTTTTTGCCGCTGAAGATGGAAGTGATCGATTTGGTGTTCTTCTTTGCGAGGCCACCAACGTCGGCGGTGATATAAGGATCGTCGGGCGTGCCAGTGACGCGCAGCGGCACACCGGACGCGCCGCCGGAACCGTTTAATATCGTGAGCAGGCCCACACCCACTTTGCCGATGCCCGTTGCCGAAGCCACTTTTACCACGAGGTTGAAATCCAGTTGATCTGCAGCGGACACCGTGCCGCTGCCCGTGAGCTCGCCCATCGCCGGAATCACAGCGTCAATCTTGCTGATTACCACTCCCGAGTTCGTGATGTGCAAGTTCGCGCGCAACTTTTCAAACTCCGTAGACTCTCCCGTTTTCACGCCGCTCATCGCCGCGATCCCGTGAATTTTTGAGCTGATATCGAAGCCCGTCAGGCGCGTATTAGCCGCCGTCACCTCCCCGGCGATCGTTAGCGCTTTTACCTGACCGTTGATGGCGAAATCCAACGACAGCGCGCCACCCTTCAGCGTCGAGCCGTTCGGCAAACGAATTCCGGCGGCGGTCATCAGGGACTGCAGCTCATCGATCGGCAGATTTTGTCCGGCAAGTTTCAAATTCAGAAGCGGATCGGCAGCGTTCGGCGCATCCGGCGCAAAGGGTTGGTACGTTCCGGTCACGTGGATTGCGGCGTCGCCCACTTTCACGGTGGCATCCTGGATTTCGCCGGATCCTTCCTTCAGACGGTGCGTACCGCTGTAGGAGAGATCCAGTGGTTTTGGCGCAGGGCGCGCGCCCTTGCGAAGTTTCAGGTTTTCAATATGCACGGTGCCGCTGGTGATGATTGTCTGGCCGTCGGACGCCGCGTGCACGTTAACGTCGGAGACTAGCGCCACCCCGGCATTGGGATCCAAGAAACCGGCAGCGACCGGGTCCAGGTGTTTCACCGTAATTTGCGCGTCGCCCGGACTCGTGGCGATGTCATCGCGGTCGAACGGGCCGATGTGACCCTCGGCAGTGACAAAGCCGCCGGCAGGAAGCTCCGCGCTCAGGTCAAACGGAAACCGCGAGGAAAACGAAAAGTCGCGTACCGTCACATTCACCTTCTCATACACGTTGCTATCGCCGTGCGCGGGCAGGCTGCTCACCACCACGCGGCCGTCTTCGATAACGATGCGGCCGACCGAGAGGTCGGGAAGTGGAGCTGCGGATGCCTTTGACGATCCCGGGGTCGTGCCCGCCGCGGTGCTGCTTGCAGAGCCGCCGCTTGTGGCGCGATGCCCGATGCTGGAGAAATTCCACGTGCCATTCGCCGCGCGAATCACGGCAATCTCTGGCGACTCGATCTCAAAGTCGCGCAGCTTCACTTCGTGCGAGAAAATCAACGGCCGCAGAAAAACTCCAATGCGCAGTTCCTTGGCCGTCAAAAATGGCGCGGCGCTGAAGTTGGGATCATCGGCAACCACAAGGTTTGTAGCCACCAGGCTGCCGGAGAATGGCGGCAGGCGCAGGTCGCCGAGCGTCACCGTCCGGCCCATAGCAGCCGAAAGTTGTTTTTCGATGACCGGCCGGAACGTATTGGCTTTCACAAAAACAGGAAGCAGCGCGAGCGCCACCAAGAACAGACCGGCGAGCCCCAAGAGAATTTTCTTCCAGCGTTTCACGGCGACCCCTGAGCGCGGCGACTGTGCGGCACCCGCCGACTTTGGCGTGAGAATTATATGCCGAGCGCGGGAGCAATGAACAGCACGGCGGCCTGCCGCGCCGATCTTGCAAGTTCCGGCGCCGTCATCAAAAGCACTTGATGCTTCTCGTGTCCAGGCCGTCCCCAACGTCGCACCTGTGATGGGCCGCCCGTTTGCCACTGGCAAACCTCTCACCTATACTCGACTTCTAAGCCAGCAGTACTCGGGATTAGGGAGAATTACTCTGCGAAATCAGGATGCAGCGCGCTACGCACGCTATGCGGCATGGGCCGCGGCTGCCGTTGCCCTGGTTGTGGCGGGCGTCTACGCCCAACGCGCCATCCGTGCCGCGCGCGCACGGCAGAATGCGCCGCCCTCGATCCCCGACTCCGTTCAGCAGCAATCCGCTGAATTCTCCTACGTGGGCACCGACCAGGGTCGCGCGCTGTTTAGAATCCGTGCTTCCCACGCCACGCAATACAAAGACCAGAATCGCGCCCTGCTGCAGGACGTATGGATCACCATTTACGGGCACAACAGCGATCGCAACGACAACATTCACACTCGCGAATGTAACTACGAGCCCAGCACGGGAAATGTTGTCTGCGAAGGTGATGTCCAGATTGATCTGGCCAGCGCCGCGCCCGCTTCCGGCAAGCCGGGCGACAAGCCGGAGGAAAAAACACTGCAAGTCACCACCCGCAATTTGTCCTTCAATCGCGAGAGTGGCGAAGCCTCCACTGCCGCGCCAGTGCAATTCCGCTTCCCACAGGGCGAGGGGCATTCCGACGGCATGATTTACAGTTCACAGCAGGAAATTGTCCGGCTCACTCACAACGTGCAGTTGGATCTGGCGGCCTCCGACAAAAGTGGCGGACTTCCCGTCACCGCGACCGGCGGCAGCATGGAAATCCGCCGCAACGATCGCATGGTTAATCTGGATGCTCCGGCAAAAGTGGTTCAGGGCGGACGGGCACTGACCGCCGATAAAATTTCCATTGAGCTTGATGCGGACTTCCGCGCTCGCCACGCCATTGCCGAGGGACATCCGCAAGTGACGTCGGCCGATGCCCGCGGGAACTCCGTGGCCTCCGCCACTCAGTTCGATCTGTTTGTGAATTCTGAAGGATGGGTCGAGCGGGTCGTTGCTGATGGAAATGTGGTTGGATCACGGGAAAGCGCCGGCGGAACGGATCACTTCACCGCCGCCAACGTCGTCTTCACCATGGCGCCCGAGCACAATCTGATTCGCGAAATGACGGCGACCGGCGACGTGAAGGCCAATTCGCGAATCGGAGCGGAGTCGCGCTCGATCGAAACTGAATCGTTGCTCGCTACTTTTGTTCCGGGGCCGGCGGCAGGCAAGAACCCAGCCCCGCAGGTGATCCAAACCGTCAGCACGCTTGCGCCAGGTACGCTCGAAACCAAATCTGGCGACGAATCCACCACGGTTCGTGCCAAAAGATTCGTCGCACACTTCGCGCCCACTGGCCGTATGGACGATCTGCTGGGCCACGGCGGCGCCACTGTCACTAGAAAAATAGGCTCCCAGCCGCCGCAAATCATCAAGGCCGCGGAGCTGGCCGCCAAATTTTCTCCCGACGGAGAATGGCAGAAGCTCGATGAAACCGGCGACGTGCACTTCCAGCAAGCGGATCGTCAGGCTTCTGCGGACCGGGCCAGCATCCTCCGCTCCACGGAGCTGATCCTGCTCGACGGTTCGCCAGTTCTCACCGATGCGATGAGTCGTACCACCGCCAAGAGTGTTTCGATCAACCAGAAGTCCGGAGACATTCGCGCTTCCGGTGGCGTGCTTTCCACTTACTTCCCCAGCGCGCAGACTTCCGCCATGAGCCTCGGTTCCGGCCCCGGCCATATTTCTGCGGAATCCCTGACGGGTTCCACCACTTCCGGCCATGTGATTTACCTCGGCCACGCGCGATTGTGGCAGGGCGATTCCGTGCTGGAAGCGAATCAGATCGAAATATGGCGCGACGAGAAAAAATTGCAAGCCACCGGCAACGTCGTCGCGAATTTTCCCCAGGCGTCGCCCGCTGCTCAGCCTTTCCCGAAACCCTCGCAGGCCATCTCAACCACCAAGTCCAACGCGCCCGCCGGCCCTACGCTCTGGCAGATTCGCGCGCCCCTGCTAACGTATTGGGGCGACACCGGCAAAGCGCACCTGGAAACTGGTGTATCCGCCGACTCCCAGCAAGGCTCGATGCAATCCCGTACCTTGGATGTCTTCCTGACGGCCGCGCCAACCAAAGCGACGTCTGCCAGCGCCGGCGCCAGCTCAGCGGCCGGGAAACCCACTCAGCCCTCCGCAGCCGCTCCAGGGTCGCCGGGGAGCCCTTCCGAAGGCCGCCAGCTCGACAGGGCCCTGGCCTTGGGCGGGGTCACGGTACGCCAGGGTGACCGGCGGGGCACCTCCGAGCAGGCCGAATATACCGCCTCGGACGGAAAATTCGTTCTTTCCGGCGGCCAACCCACAATTATTGATGCTTCCAGCGACACAACTACCGGCCATTCGTTGACCTTCTTTGTAGCGAATGATACGATTTTGATCGATTCTCAAGAAGGTTCGCGCACGCTGACCAAGCACCGGGTTGAGAAATGAACCGGCATGTTGAAACTCCAGGCCGCTGAGCTTAGTAAGTCCTATCGAGGGCGGAAGGTCGTCGATAAAATCAGCCTGGAGATTCAGCAAGGTGAAGTGGTTGGGTTGCTCGGGCCGAACGGCGCCGGAAAGACCACGACGTTCTATATCTTGGTCGGCCTCGCGCGTCCGGACTACGGGCGTGTAATTCTCGACGGCGAGGACATCACGGACCTACCCATGTACCTCCGGGCCCGCAGCGGCATCAGCTACCTTCCTCAAGAGCCTTCTGTTTTTCGGAAATTGACGGTGGAAGAGAACCTGCTCGCGGTCCTCGAAACCCTGCCGTTAACCTCTGAACAGCGCCGCGACCGGGTCGAAGAACTCCTGGCGCAGATGGGGCTGGAAGGTGTGCGCTACAGCCGGGCCTATGTCTTGTCCGGTGGGGAACGGCGCCGCCTGGAAATTGCGCGCTCTTTGGTGCTGTCGCCGT
Source organism: uncultured Acidobacteriota bacterium (assembly GCA_963748395.1). Classification (GTDB taxonomy): domain Bacteria; phylum Acidobacteriota; class Terriglobia; order Acidiferrales; family UBA7541; genus Palsa-295. Next base: position 1,229,801 of record CAVVIP010000005.1, read on the forward strand.
CGTTCGTGCTTCTGGATGAGCCGTTCGCCGGAATTGATCCGCTGACGGTGGTAGACATTCAGAAGATTATCGCGGATTTAAGCGCCGCGGGCATTGGCGTGCTCGTCACGGACCATAATGTCCGCGACACTTTGGCCGTCACCAATCGCGCTTACATCATTAACGACGGCAAAATTTTTAGAGCGGGGACTCCGGACGAGCTTTCCAACGATCCGGAAGTCCGCCGCGTGTATCTCGGTGAAGGATTCCGGCTGAACTGATTGCTATGAACTGGCTCGCACCCAAACTCAGCCTGCGCGTCGCCCAGAAGCAGATCCTTACCCCGGGCCTCGTGCAGATGGTCAGCGTGCTCGCGCTCAATCGCCTGGAGCTGCGCGAGATGATCAATCAGGAAATCATGGCCAATCCCGTCCTCGACGAAGTCACCGAAGAGGGCGCGGCCGCCACCGACAGTTACACCGACGAAGCCTTCCTCAAGAAGGAAACCGAGAAAGTTCCCGAAACCGCAGCATCCAATCCCTTTGACGAATTCGATTTCGGCTCCTTCTTCACCCAATATCTGGACGCCGGCTCGGAACGCGCCGGCAGCAGTGAACGCGAAGACATCGAGCGCCCTTCCTTCGACAAATTTCTTTCCTCCGCGCAGAATCTCGCGGACCATCTCGCCTGGCAGCTCAGCGTCAGCATCTGCACCGAAACCGTGCGCAAGATCGCCGAAGGCATCGTCGGCAACCTCGATGAAAACGGCTATCTCACCGCCACTCTCGAGGAACTCGCGCAGTCCGGCAACTACTCCATGGAAGATGTGGAAGAAGCCCTCGCCATGGTGCAGGAATTCGATCCTCCCGGCGTGGGCGCGCGCGATTTGCAAGAATGTCTCTTAATGCAGCTGAAGCTGATCGATCCGCAAAATACTCTCGCGCAGCAAATCATCGCCGAGCATCTAAAGCTGCTCCAGAATAACCAGCTCAAAGAAGTCGCCCGCGCGCTCAATCGTCCCGTCGAACTCGTCAAGCGCGCCGTGGACGTCATCAAGCAGCTCGACCCCAAGCCCGGCCTGCGTTACAACCACACAGAGCCGCGCCTGGTCGAACCCGACGTCCAATTCCGCAAAGTAGATGGCGAGTGGCAAGCGCTCATGAATGAAGACGACTTGCCGCAGCTGCGCCTCAACCCCATGTATCGCCGCCTGCTCGCGCGCGATGCCGCCGACCGCGACGTGCGCAATTACGTCAAGGAACGCTTCACCGCCGCCATCCAGCTGATGAAAAATATCGAGCAGCGCAAGCACACCATTCAGCGCGTCTGCCAATCCATCCTGCGCCGTCAGGGAGATTTCCTCGACTACGGCGCCGACCACCTGAAGCCCATGATGATTAAAGAAGTCGCCGAAGAAGTTGGCGTGCATCCTTCCACCGTCAGTCGCGCCGTCGCCAATAAATATGTCCACACGCCTCAGGGCGTCCTCGAGCTCCGCTATTTCTTCAGCGAATCCGTGAACGGACCGCAGGGCAGCGAAATGTCTCTGCTCTCCCTCAAGCGTCGCGTCAAAAAAATGATCGACGACGAAGACACCGCGCACCCCCTCACCGACGAGCAGATCACCAAACGCCTCAGCGAAGAGGGCATCCAAGTCACCCGCCGCACCGTCGCCAAATATCGCGAAGACCTCCGCATTCCCAGCACCCATCGCCGACGGGTTAAGGGCTAACCACCCGCCGTGACGCGCCGCCAGCCCAGAAATCGCAGCCGCGACGCCCGTCAATTGGTAATCCTCACCGGCCTCTCCGGTTCGGGCAAAGGCTCGGTGCTGAATACCTTTGAAGACCTTGGCTTTTATTGCGTGGACAACCTGCCCGTCGGTTTAATTTCTACCTTCAGCGAACTCTACGTCGAAGGCGTCGGCGAAATTGAACGCGCCGCTCTGCTCGTGGACGCGCGCGAAGGCGAACAAATCGAAAGGCTCCCCGGAATTTACCGCAAGCTCGCCTCCGAACATCCTGCCACCCTCGTTTTCGTCGAAGCCAGTGACGAAGTTTTGCTGCGCCGCTTCAGTGAGACGCGCCGTCCGCACCCGCTCAGCCAGGATCATTCCATCGCCGAAGGCATTCGCCTGGAGCGCCGCCGCATGGCGCCCATTCGCCGTCTCGCGGACGTCGTTATTGACACTTCGAAATTCAACGTGCACGAGCTGCGCCAGTTCATCATCGACCGCTTCCAGAATCCCGGCCGCCGCCCGCTACTCGTTTCCGTAGTCAGCTTCGGCTTTCGTTTCGGAATTCCCGCGGACGCGGACTTGGTCTTCGATGTCCGTTTCTTGCCCAACCCGCATTTCGTCCCGCGCCTTCGCCAATTCAGCGGCAAGGATCCACGGGTCGCGCGCTACATTCGTTCCTTTTCGCAAACGGGTGAATTCCTGCGCCGCATTGAGAGCCTGTTGTTGTATCTGATCCCGCATTATATTGCCGAAGGCAAAAGCTATCTCACCGTGGCGTTCGGTTGCACTGGCGGTCGCCACCGTTCCGTCGCGCTGGCCGAAGTCATACGCCGCGACTTGAAGCGCAAAGGCTACTCGGCCAAAGTCGTGCATCGCGACATAGACAAGTCCGGAACATAAAATTTCACGGCCGCGCGGCCGAGGGTTTTCCATTTGGATTCTGAAAAAATAGCCAGCACATCAAACTTGACGCAGGGCGAAGAACTTCGGCGGCTGCTCCGTTATCTCGCTCCATACACTCTGCCGCTGGCTGCGGGCATCCTGCTCATGGCTATCATGGGCGTCGCGGAAGGTCTCGTCGCGTTCGCCATCAAGCCCGCGCTGGACGTCGTTCTGAATCCGCAGTCCACGCTCCAGAAACTGGTCCTCTTCCAGGTTCCCGGCACCGCTCGCATCGTGTACCTAAACGATTTCGTTCCCGCCCGCGTCCACCACGTCTGGTCCGTCTTCGCGCTGTCCCTGCTTTTCATTTTCCTTGTGAAAGCCATCGCCGAATATTTCGGAAGCACCCTGATCCAGTACGTCGGCCTCGCCGGCGTCACCAATCTGCGCAACAGCGTGTACGTCAAAATCGTGCAGCAGCCCGTGGGATTTTTTCATCACAATCCCGTCGGCCGCGTCATGTCCGCGGTGATTGCCGATATCGAGCAGATGCGCAGCGCCTTCTCCGACTATCTGGCTGATTTTTTCCGCCAGATTTTCAGCCTGGTCATTTTCGTCGTGGTATTGCTTGTAATTGACTGGCGCATGGCCATCGGTTCCGCCGTTCTCGTGCCTCTCGTCGTCTGGCCTGTCGCAAAACTAACCCGCCGCATCCGCCGCTCCACCGAAACCAGCCGCACGCGTCTCGCCGACCTCAGCCAGATTCTCCAGGAAACCATCAGCGGCAACCGCGTCGTAAAAGCCTTCGGCATGGAAGGCTTCGAAATCAGCAAATTCCGCGAAGCGGCTCGCAATCTGCTTCGCGAGAACATGCGCTGGATTCGCGCCATGGCCGCCACCGGACCCATCATGGACGTCCTTGGCGCGGTCGTGATCGCCGTGATCCTGCTCTACGCGCGCGGTGAAATCAAAGTCGGCCGCATGACCATCGGCTCCTTCGGCGCGTTCACCTTCGCGTTATTTAAAGCCTACGAACCCATCAAGCGCCTCGGCAGCATCTATCAGCTTTTCGTTCAGGCGCTGGGGACCTCTTCCCAGGTTTTCAAGCTCCTCGATCTTCCCGAAGAAAAGCTCGATACCGCCAGCGCCACGGCCCTGCCTCCGTTTTCGCAGTCCGTTGAATTCGAAAGCGCCAGTTTCCAATATGACGATGGCGAATCGCTCACTTTGAACAACATCACGCTGAAGGTTCCCGCCGGTGCCGTCGTCGCCATTGTGGGCTCCAGCGGCGCAGGCAAGACCACACTCGTCAACCTTCTCCCGCGCTTCTACACCGCCACTTCCGGCGCGGTGCGCATTGACGGCCACGATCTGCGCGGCGTCACTCTGCGCTCCCTGCGCGGACAAATGGCCATCGTCACGCAAGAAACCATCTTGTTCAACGACACGATATGGAACAACCTCTGCTACGGCCGTCCCGATCTGCCCGAAGAAAAAGTCCTGGCCGCTGCCCGCGCCGCCATGGCCCACGATTTCATCATGCAAATGCCCAAGGGTTATCAGACTCTCATCGGCGACCGCGGACAGCGTCTTTCCGGCGGCCAGCGCCAGCGCCTGGCCATCGCGCGCGCGCTGCTCAAAGACGCGCCCATCTTGATTCTCGACGAAGCCACTTCCGAACTCGATTCAGAATCCGAAATGCTCGTGCAAAGCGCGCTGAACAATTTGATGACCGGGCGCACCGTCTTTGTCATCGCCCACCGTCTCTCCACTATTCGCCGCGCGGACTTGATTGCCGTCCTCGAAGGGGGCACAATTCGCGAGCGCGGTACTCATGAGGAGTTGCTCGAGCGCCGCGGACTCTATGCCCGTTTGTACGAAATGCAATTTCGCGACGCCGAACCTGCATCGCGCGCGGTAGGTCCCTTGTAAATATGCCCAGCAGCGGGTCACAATCGGTCTCCGTGAATCCTCCGAAGCCGCAGTCCACCGGCCTGAAGTCCATGACGGGCTACGCGCAGGCGCGCGCGGTCGAAAATGGCTGGAGCCTGCGCGTCACCATACGCGCTGTGAATCATCGCTTCCTGGATTTGCATCTGCGCATTCCGGAAGGCTTCGAGCCGCTGGAGCCGCGCATTCGCCAGATTCTCCGCGAACGCGTTCGCCGCGGGCATCTGGATTTCACTTTGCACTACGAACTCGCTGGGCCGGCCGCGGTTGGCGTGAATCACGATGTTGCGGCTGCTTATTTGAAAGCTGTCAATTCGCTGCGCCAGGAATTCGGCATTCAAACGGAACCGGACCTCGCCTCCATCCTGCGCTTGCCCGGAGTCATCGGCGCCGCCGCTGCTTCTATGGAAGGTGAACTCGAGCGCCTGGAATCCGTGCTGGTGCGTTGCCTCGCTGAAGCGCTCGACAGGCTCGATCGCATGCGCGAACAGGAAGCCGGGCATCTGCGCGAGGAAATGTCCGCGCGCCTGCGCCACATCGCGGAGCTGGCTGCAAAACTGGAAACTCTGGCAGAAGGCGCCCGGCCCGCTTTCGCTCGTCGCCTTGCCGCGCGCTTGCAGGAACTGCTCGGCGAATCGCCGCTGGATTCCGCGCGCCTCGCTCAGGAAGCTTCCATCGCCGCCGAGCGCAGCGATGTGTCCGAGGAACTGGCGCGCCTGCGCAGTCACGTGCAACAATTTGAGTCGCTGCTAGCGGGCGCTTCCGACGTCGGCAAGAAACTCGACTTCCTGCTGCAGGAAATGCAGCGCGAATCGAACACGCTGCTTTCCAAAACGCCCGGCAACGATGCGGAAGGCCTGGAGATCACGCGCTTCGGCCTCGAAGTAAAATCCGAGATCGAAAAGTTGCGCGAACAGGTGCAGAACATCGAATGAGCGAAGCGCAGCCGCTGGTGCTGATCGTCTCCGGACCTTCGGGTTCCGGAAAATCCACGCTGGTGGAGAAGATCTTGCAGCTTCCGGGCGTGCTCCGCTCTGTGTCGTGCACGACACGGGCCCCGCGCAAGACGGAGAGCGTCAGCAAGTGTTACAATTTCGTATCGGAAGCTGTATTCCAGCAGATGGTTGAGCGCGGCGAGTTTCTGGAGTATGCGCGGGTTTTTGGCAAGAACTGGTACGGTACTCCCAGAAAGTGGCTGGACGAGGCCCGGCAACAGAACAAGACCCTGGTGCTGGAAATTGACGTGCAGGGTGCGCAACAGGTGAAGGATCAATTGCCCTCCGCCGTCATGATTTTTGTTTTGCCGCCTTCGAAGCAGGATCTGGAACGGCGGTTGCGTGCGCGCGGGCAGGATTCGGATGATGAAATCCAGCGCCGCCTCGATCGCGCGCGCGATGAAATGCTGCGCTATAAGAATTACGATTATGCGGTCATCAACGACGACGTGGAACGCGCCGGCCGCGAAATTCAGGCCATCGCTTTGGGCTCGCGTTGTCAGATGGCGCAGAACGAAGAACGAATTCGCGAAATTCTGAAGACTTTTGGAGGCTGATTTTCACATGGCTCATCTCAAGGATGCACCTGATAGCCAGTTTGCCTACGTCGTAGTCGTCGCTCGCCGCGCGCGTCAGTTGCTGATCGGCGGCCGGCCCATGGTGGATAACCCCCGCTCGCGCAAGACCACGCGCATTGCCGAAGAGGAATTGCAAAAGGGCCTCCTCGAATACGACGCCCCCCACCTCAACGAACAAGCCGAAGACATCAACGAGAAAAAGAAGAAGTGATTGCAGGCCCGGCTTTTCTTTTGTAGCGGCGCACTTTAGTGCGCCATCAGTAGCGCCGCAGCCATTGACTTTGCAGCCGTTCGTAGCGCTGGCGTCCCGCCGGCTCTCAGCAGTTGAACTTGCCTTTGTAGCGGCCGGTTCAGTTTCATCGAACCGGGCAGCCTTTGACGTCGCCTTTGGCTTTGTATCGGCGTCCGCCGCGACGAACGCCATCGGTGACCCCGCAAGCTTCGTAGGTCGTGACTTTAGAATCTCTGCGAGAACTCGGGAATCTTTGTAGGTCGTGGCTTTAGCCACGACATAAGTGTTCACAGCGTTGCGCGGCTTTAGCCGCTGAAGTACCGGTTTTGCAGCCGCCGCATCCGCTCAAACGCGCCGCCCGTTACCGGGCACGAGTCCTGTACACACACAACCCTTTGCATTTTTTGCTCCACGAGCGCATGATGAATTTGTGAAAATGTCGAACCCAGCCCGCCGCCGATCCAGTGCCTCTGACCATGCCACAAGCATCGTCATCCTGAGTCCGGCGCCTTTGCCTCAAGCCACGCGAAGGATTTCTGCGGCCTTACTCTGTCTCCAAAACCGCCAATTCCTATTCGCTACAAATGAACGGGTTTCTCACACCTCCAATTTTGCAACTCACTCAAAACAAACCACTTCACTTTTTCTATTCGCTACAAATGAACGGTCAGTCATCACGACTCACCAACCCCTCTTGCGAGCGAAAACTCTATGAAAATCGCCCTGGGCGTAACCGGCGGCGTCGCGGCCTATAAAGCCGCCGAACTCGTTCGCCGCCTGCAAACCGAAAAGCTCGACGTCCAGGTCGTCATGACCCGCGCCGCGCAGGAGTTCGTCACTCCGCTCACCTTCGCCGCGCTCACCGGACAAAAAGTCATCACCGACATTTTCGCAGCCGCCGGCGCCGCTCCCGCAAACGTCGAAAGCGCCATCGAACACATCGCCGTGGCCCAGCGCATTGACCTGCTGCTCGTCGCGCCCGCCACCGCGGACATTCTCGGAAAATTCGCGCACGGCATCGCCGAAGATTTTCTTTCCACTCTGTACCTCGCCACCAAAGCTCCCGTCGTCGTCGCCCCCGCCATGAACGTAAATATGTGGGAGCATCCCGCGACGCAGCAGAATCTCGCTGCCTTGCGCGCGCGCGGTGTTCATGTGGTTGATCCCGATGAAGGCTACCTCGCCTGCGGCATGACTGGCGCCGGCCGCCTCGCCGCCACCGAATCCATCGTCAAAAAAGTTTGCGACGTGCTCGGCCTGCGTCACGATTTCGCCGGACAGACAGTGCTGGTCACCGCCGGCCCCACCTGCGAAGACATTGACCCGGTGCGCTTCCTCACCAATCGCTCTTCCGGCAAAATGGGTTATGCCCTCGCCGAGGCCGCGCAGCGTCGTGGCGCTCGCGTGATTCTCGTCAGCGGCCCCACGGACCTGAAGATTCCCGAAGGTGTGGATTGGGTTCCCGTGCGCTCAACCGACGAGATGCATCGCTCCGTGCTCGAACGCGCCCGCGAAGCCAGCGTCGCCATTATGGCCGCCGCCGTTTCCGATTACCGTCCCGCCGCCGCGCAAGATAAAAAAATCAAACGCGGCGATGGAACATTCACCTTGCAGTTGGAACCCACGCCGGACATTCTCGCCGAACTCGGCCGCGAAAAAGCGAATCGCATTCTGGTGGGCTTCGCCGCCGAAACAAACAACGTCGCCGAAAACGCTCGCGGCAAGCTCCAGCGCAAATCTGCGGACATGATCGTCGCCAACGACGTCACCCAGGCCGGCGCCGGCTTCGACACCGACACCAACATCGTCACTCTTTTTCTCCGCGATGGCCGCGAGCTTCCGCTGCCCCAGCTCAATAAATTTGACGTCGCCAACCGCATCCTCGACCAGGTGCTGGCAATTCAGAAACAATCCAAGTAGATTCTCAAGCGTAGATTTTTCAACTGGGGGACAAGTGGAGGATTCGATGGATCCGGCCAAGCGTGCAAGTATGGGCGCCCGCGACGAAAACCGTGGCGAAGTCCGAGATGATGCCCGTCTCCAAGAACAAGTAAAGGACTGGCTGCGCTACGGCGAAGATCTCGGCCTCGGCCCATACTACCGCGACCGCGCACCCTTGCACGGAATCGCCGGAGCCGCCGCTGCGCCGGTTGAACCGCAAAGTGTCGCAACGTCCAGCGCGACCTCTGCCGCCGTTCCCGACGCCATGGCCGCTGCAGCTTCGGGCCGCGCGCCATCCGCGTCACAGAAATCCATCGCAGTCGCGAAAACCTCGCCTGCTGCGCCTGCGATCTCGCCAGCATCAGCTGCGCCATCGCTTTTCGAAGTGCTCGATCGCATCAAGGACGACACGCTGCCGCGCATCCGCGAAGACATCGGCGATTGCACGCGCTGCAAACTGCACAAGGGCCGCACCAACATCGTCTTCGGCGTCGGCAATCCGAAAGCCGAACTCGTCTTCGTCGGCGAAGGTCCTGGCCACGACGAAGATCTCAAAGGCGAACCTTTCGTCGGCCGCGCCGGAAGGCTGCTTACTGACATGATCAAAGCGATGGGTCTTCAGCGCGAGGACGTTTACATCGCGAACGTTGTGAAATGCCGCCCGCCGGAAAATCGCTTGCCGGAAAAAGACGAGATCGCCACCTGCTCGACGTACTTGCTCCGCCAGCTCGACGTGATCCGGCCGAAAGTGATTTGCTGCCTGGGCAGCTGCGCTTCGCAAACCCTGCTGCAGACCACGCAAGGCATCTCCAAATTCCGCGGCGAGTGGTTCGATTTCCGCGGCGCAAAACTGATCGCCACATATCATCCCGCCTATTTGCTGCGCAACCCTCCAGCAAAGAGCGAAGTCTGGAAAGACCTGCAAAAAGTGATGGCCGTGCTGGGCCTGCAGCCCAGGAAGCGCTAGCCTCTCCGTGCCATGAATGTTTCGCTCGCCATCGTCCTGGGATTGACGGGCGCGTTCTGTTGGGGAGCCGCCGATTTTGCCGCGCGCTTCGCGTCACGCCGCGTCGGCGCGTATCGCACTCTTTTCTTCATGCAGTTTTTTGGCTTCCTCGCTCTCAGCGTATACCTGAAATCCACCGGCGGTTTTTCGCGCGGCATCGCTCCTGGCTGGCAGCCCTGGGCCATGACCGTCGCTGCGGGCCTGTTGAATATGCTGGCGTCGCTAGCGCTCTACCATTCCTTCGAGCACGGCACCTTGAGCATTGTCGGTCCGGTCTCCTCGAGCTACCCGGCGCTCACCGTCGCTCTCTCGTTCCTCAGCGGCGAACGCATCCACGCAGTGCGCGCCGCTGGACTCGCGGTCACGCTGCTCGGCGTAATTCTCGCCGCAACTTCTTTCGCGCAAGCTAAGACTGCTGCCGCGGCGGAGGATCCGAAACAGACGCGACCAAATAATCTGGAACACGAGCGAGCGATTCATTCGGAGCGCACGAGCGCGGCTCATGCAGACGGTCCCCGCGCGCATTTGTCCACCGGCGTTGGTTGGGCGATTTGTGCCGCGCTCGGTTTCGGCGTGCTGTTCTGGTTCCTGGGATTTCACGTCGTTCCAGCGGTCGGCAGCGCGGTATCCGTGTGGGTGATGCGCTTGACCGCTCTCGTAGCCCTGGCTGTCGCGGCCGCGCCCACAGGTCAGACGCTCCACCCTCCTCGCGGCAGCGTCTGGTGGTTGCTCCTCGCCGTAGGCATCCTGGACACCGCTGCATTCGTCGCCAACAACGCGGGCCTCGGCACCGGCCAGGTCTCCGTAGTCAGCGTCCTCGCATCGCTCTACGGCGCGATCACAGTGCTGCTCGCCTGGATTTTCCTCCGCGAACGCCTCGAGCGCTCGCAATGGCTCGGCATCGTCCTGATCTTTATCGGCATCGTCCTCGTCAGCATTTGAAGCATCGAATTTCAGTGTTCGACGAAACACGGAGAAATCGAGATATGCAGCGAGATGAGGTTGAGAAGCAAGGTTTCGCAATACTGCCCGACGTGCTGACGCGCCGCGATGTCGAGCAGCTTGATGAAAGCCTCGCTCGCGATCCGCTACCCCGAAGCCGTGCGGGAATGCGACACGCGCTCAGACACCCTGCTGTACTCGCGCTCGCTCGCGACCCGCGACTGCTGGACATTGCGCAGCAGGTTCTAGGGTGCAGTCCGATTCCGTTCAAAGCCACTTTGTTTGACAAGTCTCCGGTGTCCAATTGGCTCGTCGTCTGGCACCAAGACACCGCGTTGCCGCTGCGCGAACGGCACGAAATTCCGGGGTGGGGCCCTTGGTCAGTAAAGGATGGAGTAATCTACGCGCATGCGCCCGCCAACGCGCTTTCTCGCGTCGTCGCGCTGCGATTGCATCTCGATGACTCTACTTCCGAAAATGGTCCGTTGCGCGTCCTTCCCGCGACGCACGCGGCGGGGGTGCTGAGCGATGACGCGATTCACGACCTGAGTACTCGAACGACCGCTGTCGATTGTCTGGTTCCGCAAGGAGGAATCTTAGTCATGAGGCCGCTGATCGTTCACGCGTCGTCAAAATCGCGCGGCAACATGCAACGCCGCGTGCTGCACTTCGAATACGCATCCTCCGCACGCATCGCCGACGGACTTGAACTCGCCATCGCTTAGCGCGAGCTTCGCCAAGTGATCGGCGCTCGCGCACGCTGTTACACTATCCTACTGATCCGATGACTCAACGCTATCTGGAAGTCGCGCTGCCGGTGCCGTTGCGATCGGCGTTCACTTACGCCGTGCCGGCCTCTTGCAATGGCGAAGAACTTGTCGGGCGACGCGTGCTCGTGCCGTTCCGCAATCGCGCGATGATTGGCGTGGGACTGGCGGTCTCCAATCGCGCGCCGGACGCCAAACGCATCAAGGAAATTGCCGAGCTGCTCGACCGCGTTCCCGCGCTGCCACCCAAGCTGATCGAACTCGGCCAATGGATCAGCCGCTACTACCTCGCGCCCATCGGTGAAGCATTTCGCGCCATGCTGCCGCCCGAAATCGAATTGCGCCACGATCGCGAATATTGGCTCACCAGCGAAGGCCGCGCGTATCTGCAGGATCTCGCCACCAACGAAGAAAACACCGACGTAGAAGCCGCAGAGCTGAAATTTCTCGGCCGCTTCGACAAAGAAAAAGCCGACGCACCCGAACGCGCGCTCACCGAAGCCCGCATAGCCCGCATGCACGGTGGCGCAGCTGCCGCCGAAAGACTCGTCCGCCGCGGCCATCTCGCCGCGCGCGAAGGGACTCGCCGCCGCAAGGCGCGCACGCAGAAAATCGTTGCCTGGAACGTCGCGAACTCCGCGCCACCCGCCAACGCAGCCGAAGAGAAAGTCCGCGAAGTACTCACAGCGACGCGTGGCCCTCTGCCGCTGAATCTGCTTCTTGGGCAGGCGCAAGCCTCGCGCGCCACTGTGGCGCGCCTAAAAAAATCAGGGCGCCTGCAAACGTGGGAAGAGCCGCTGACCGCCGAAGAAGATCCCTGGGATACCGACTTCACGCCGCCCGCGAACGTCCTAAACTCCGAACAAAAACACGCGCTAGCAGAAATCTGGCGCTGGCTGGTAGCTGAAAAATTCACTGCAGCGCTGCTACACGGCGTTACCGGCAGCGGCAAGACCGAAGTGTATCTGGGAGCGATCGAAGCCGCTCTCTCTCGCGGCAAAACCGCAATCGTCTTAGTCCCCGAAATCGCGCTCACGCTTTGGGTCGGGCGCCTGGTGCGTGCCCGCTTCGGTGAACAAGTAGCCATTCTTCACAGCGCGCTGCCCGATAGCGAACGAGCCCGCGAATGGTGGCGCGTGCGCCACGGTGAAGCACGCGTGGTGGTCGGCACGCGCTCCGCTGTCTTCGCGCCGCTAGAAAATCTCGGCCTCATCATCGTGGACGAAGAACAGGAAACCAGCTACAAGCAGGAAGAAACTCCGCGTTACCACGGCCGCGACACGGCCGTATATCGCGCGCGCTTGGAAGGCGCCGTCGCGCTGCTAGGTTCCGCCACTCCTTCGCTGGAGACTTACCACAACGCGCGCGACGGAAAATATCATCTACTCGAACTCACCGCTCGCGTCGCCGATCGTCCGCTGGCGGACGTGCGTGTGGTGGATCTGCGCGAAGAATTTCGCCGCGCGCACAAAGCTGCGCCCGTTTCCGAATCGCTGCGCGCCGCCGTCGCCCTGCGCCTCCAGGAAAAAACTCAGGCGATGGTGCTCATCAATCGCCGCGGCTATTCCTGGTCCTCGTTATGCCGTAGTTGCGGCGCTTTCGTGCAATGCCAGAACTGCAGCATCGCGCTCACCTATCACAAAAATCGCCAGCGCCTGGAATGTCACTATTGCGGATACTCGCTGCGCCCGCCGAAGCAATGCCCGAAATGCCAGGCGGAATACATGTATTTCGTCGGCGATGGCGCCGAGCGCGTTGACGAATATTTGCGCGAAACTTTTCCCTCCGCGAAAATCGCGCGGCTCGATCGCGACACGGTGCGCACCAAACGCGAATTTCAGCAGGTGCTGGGCGCGTTCGCGAAAGGAGATGTGGACGTGCTGGTGGGCACGCAAATGGTCGCCAAGGGCCACGATTTTCAGCGCGTCACGTTAGTCGGAGTTGTCGCGGCTGATCTCGCGCTCGGTCGGCCCGATTTTCGCGCTGCCGAGCGCACTTTCCAATTGCTCACGCAGGTCGCCGGTCGCGCCGGCCGCGGCGAACTCTCCGGCGAAGTCCTCGTGGAAACTCATTATCCCGAGCACTATGCGATTCAGCACGCCGCGAAGCAGGATTACTTATCGTTTTACGAGAAGGAGGCTCATTTCCGGAGGATGCTGCACTACCCGCCGTTCACCGCACTCGCCAGCATTTTAGTGCGCGACAAGAAAATCGAAAACGCTATCCGCTGGTCGCGCGCCCTCGCCGCCTATTTCGCGCCCTTTGAGGATCGCGGCGTAAAGATCCTCGGCCCCGCGGCCGCGCCGCTAGCCCGCCTGCGCCAGGAATATCGTTTTCAGTTTCTGTTGAAGTCGCCGCAGCGCTCGGCGCTTTCGCAAGCCCTCAGCGGTGCCCTCGACTTCTGCTCCAAAAAAGAAATCCCCGAAACCGCCGTAATCGTGGACGTAGACCCCGCCAGCCTTTTCTAGTTAGCGGATCCGCACTACCAAAGGTTGTTCGTCGGCCAGAGCGTGAAGCACAGCAAGAAAATAACCAGCGCCACGCATGCCAACAATTTCCGCGAAGCGTCCAGCGCTTCCCAACGGTCGAACGGTGGCGGGTGCGGGAATCGCAGCGACAATATCAGCAATATGATTCCCCAGAACGCCCACGCGTGCCAGTAGCCAACTCCCATGAACACCAGTGCGACGGCCGCAGCCAGCGAAAGTCGCTGATGCCGCTCCGGCGCCAGACTATAGAGGATGTGCCCGCCATCCAGTTGCCACACCGGAAGCAGATTCAAAGCCGTAGCCAGCAGACCGATCCATGCGGCGAGGGCCACCGGGTGGAACAACAACGATTTCGTTTCGGTCCCCGGATGAAACATCGCAATGAAGAGCTTCATCAGCGCGGGAAAACCGTAGATGAGTCCGCCATCGTCTTGCACGCCCGGAATCACTTTCGACGCCGCAATTCCGTAGGCGGTCAGTGGCACCGCGACAATGAAACCCAGAATCGGTCCGGCGATGCCAATATCAAAAAGTGCCCGTCGCGTGGTGATCGGCGCGCGAATTCTGATCACCGCGCCGAAAGTGCCGAAAGGGAAGGGTGAAGGCAGGAAAAACGGATAGCTGCAGTCAATTCCGTAATACTTGCATGCGAGAAAGTGGCCCATCTCGTGCGCCATAAAAAACCCCAGCAGCGTCAGCGAAAAAGGAACGCCGAGTAGCAGCATGCCGGGATGTTGAAACGGCAGCAGCGGAATCGCGAACAGACTCTCGGTACCCGAAAACGGCTCAACATTCTGCGCAAACGAAGTCGCAATCAGCGCCCCTGCCGAAAGCGTCATCAGCAGAGTTACACAGAAGAAAATAATGGCAGGCCACAGCGGAGGCCGCCGCGCGCGCATCCTGGGAGGCGGCAGATCAATAATTTCCGGGTAATTGCGGTCGAGAATTTCCAGTGGGACGCGGCCATGCCCGTTGCCGGTGCTATTGCCCATGAAGGTTGGATGCCTCGGCGCGAAAAACGGGTTCGGCGGCTCGCGCGGCGGCGGGGCCGCCAGGCCGTTCAGGGCTTGGGAGCCGCAGCGGTAGCCGGCAGCGATTGCAATTCCTTGCCGGGCTTGAAGCGCACGGCTTTGCCGGGCGGGATGCTCACTTGTTGTCCGGTGCGCGGGTTGCGGCCAATGCCGGTCTTGCGCGGCTTCACGTTGAATACGCCGAAGCGCCGGAGCTCGATGCGTTCGCCGCGGCCCAGCGCGTTCTTCATCGCCTCGAAGACGGTTTCCACCGCCTGCTCGGCCTTCGTTCGGGTAATATTAGTTTTCTGTACGATTGCGTTGACGATGTCGAGCTTGATCACACGTTCCTCCCGCAGGGCGGAAACCTATGCTAGACAGGGGGTTGCAGGTTGTCAAGCGCCGTCCCGTGTAATACACTGCCCGACTCTTGCGCGCCCGGCTTCGCCGCAAGAGCAGCTCGGGATCTGCTTTTGCAGCGCCAGCCAGGTCGCGTCGCGCGATAATTAACCAAGAACAGCGAAGAACGATCGGTCCGAAATCCGGGAGGCAATAATGTCGGTGAAGTCCGATAAGTGGATTACCAAGATGGCGCGGGAACACAAAATGATCGAGCCGTTCGAAGGTCGCCAGGTGCGCGACGGCGTCATCAGCTACGGCGTTTCGTCCTACGGTTACGATATGCGCGTCGCGGACGAATTTCGCATCTTCACCAACGTGAATTCCTCGATCGTGGACCCCAAGCACTTCGATTCGAAGTCGTTCGTGGAATTCAAAGGCGACGTATGTATTGTGCCGCCCAATTCCTTCGCATTGGGCCGCTCGGTGGAATACTTCCGCATCCCGCGCAACGTGCTGACGCTATGCGTGGGGAAGTCCACCTACGCGCGCTGCGGAATCATCGTCAACGTGACGCCTTTCGAGCCGGAGTGGGAAGGCTTCGTCACTCTGGAGATCAGCAACACCACGCCGCTGCCTGCGCGAATTTACGGCAATGAAGGCCTGTGCCAGGTGATTTTCTTCGAGTCCGACGAGCAGTGCGAAGTCTCCTACAAAGACAAGAAGGGCAAATACCAATCCCAGCAGGGAATTGTGCTGCCAAAAATATGACGATCCGCAATTCCGCGGCGCCCTGTTTGAGAATTTGTAGCGGCGTACTTTAGTGCGCCATCGGCGTTGCGATAACAACCGCTGGCGGTCTGAAGTCCGCCGCTACGAAGACCTCACGCCTTTTTGCTGACAATCGGCGAGACGTTCCCCCACTTGCCGGTGAATACAAACGAATCGAGCGCCTTCCGTTCGCGCGGCGCCACTTCCGGCTGCTTTAAGTGATCCGGCAAAGTATGCGCCTCGCCCGGATAGCCAATTGCAATCCCCGCGACCGCCTCATATCCTTCCGGAATCCCGAAGAGCTCCCGCGCCTTCTCCGGCAAAATTCCCCCCATCTGGTGCACCGCCAAGCCCAACTCCTGCGCCTGTAGCGTCAAAGTTGCGGAAGCCGCCCCCACGTCGTGAAACGCGTGACGATTCGGTTCGCCGTTATGTTCGAATTTCAATTTCGCTACGCTCAATGCCACCACCGGTGCGCTCTTCGCCCAGCTCTGGTTGAACTCGACAAAACAATCCAGCACTCGCTTGTAATCCTCGGGATGATCCTTCGTCCCAACGATGAAATACCACGGTTGCCCGTTGTATGACGAAGCCGCCCAACGCGCCGCCTCAAATAAGCTCCGCAATTTCTCCACTTCGATCGGCCGGTTCGCGAACGCCCGCGGGCTCCAGCGCTCGCTGATCAAACTGTGAATCGGCGCGCTGGTAGTAGCAGTCTTTTTCAGTGCACTCATAATTCCTCCCTTAAAATGACGTCTCAACGGAGAACGCAGGGGCACGGAATGCCGTGCCCGCCTGCGCTCACAACGCTTCCACACTTTTCCTACGACGTCAGGCCTTCTTCGCCAACTTCGCATCCACCGAGTAAGCCCCAGCTCCATTTACCGAAAGCACCAACAACCCGCCCATGACCGCTGCATTCTTCAAGAAGTTGACCATCTGCATCTGTTGCTCCTGCCCCTGCACCGCCCAGAAATTGTGAAAGAAGTAAGTCACCGGTATCAGATACAAGAACAACAGCCATGCGGCGAACCGCGTGCGGAATCCAGCCAGAATTGCCAGGCCGCAGGCCAGTTCCACCGCGGCCGCAACTGCGATCGCTACGCCCGGCGCGGGCAAATGCACAGCCGTGGCGTAAGCGACGATCTGCGCGTACGCGCCCACCTTGAAAAATCCGCTGATCAGGAATATCACGCTGATCAAAATACGCCCGGCCAACGTGGTTATATCGTTCGTTGATGTCATCCGCATATCTCCTTTCCAAATTTAAATTTTTACGCCAGGTCAAACAACAGCACTTCCGATGCTTCCTTCGCCTCGACGCGCACTTCGTCTTCTTTGGTAATGGCCGCTCCGTCTCCCGCTTTCAATTCCACTCCATTCAATGTCACCGCGCCCTTCGCCAATTGCACCCATGCATGACGCCCGGCCTTCAGCGCGTGCTTGGTTTCCTGGCCCTTATCGAGTCGCGTGATGAAAAGGTCCGCGTCCTGGTGAATGGTAACCGGAGCTTCCGGCCCGGCCACGTGATGAAACTTGCCGCGCAAATCCTTGTCCGGAAATGCCAGTTGTTCGTACTCCGGCTTGAGGCTCTTGCGGTCCGGCGTGATCCATATCTGCAGCAGGTGCGTGGGATCCTTCGGCGAAGGATTGAATTCGCTGTGCATTACGCCCGTGCCGGCGGTCATATGTTGCAATTCGCCGGGACGAATCACCGCGCCCGTGCCCATGCTGTCGCGATGCTCGATCGCTCCATCGATAATCCAGGTGAGGATTTCCATGTCGCGATGCGGGTGCATGCCGAATCCTTGTCCTGGCGCCACGACGTCTTCGTTCAATACGCGCAGCGAGCGGAACTGCATGAACTGCGGGTCGTAGTATTGATCGAATGAAAATGTGAATCGCGAATCCAGCCACGACATTTGATTGTGGCCACGTTCGTTACTCGGTCTGATGGTTATCATGTTCCTTCTCCCTCTTTAGTCGTTCGATGCAAAGTTCGTCCGCGCCGCGGCCCAGCTTGCGCGCAATCTTGCGCAATTGTTCTTGCTCCGCGACGGTCAGTTGGCTCATTACCTTGGCTACCACTTTCGCGTGCTCTGGAAACACACGCGTGATCAAGCGGCGTCCTTTGGGCGTCAGATGGATTTGAATCATGCGGCGATCCTCTACTTGCCGTTCCCGTCGCACCCATCCGTGCCGTTCCAGGTTGTCCACCACCAGCGTCACGTTTCCGCCGCTGCGCAATAATTTTTTGCCCAGCGTGTGCTGGCACATCGGTCCGAGGTGCAGCAGCGCTTCCAGCACCGCGAACTGCCCCGTGGTCACTCCCAGCCCTTCCAGATGGGAGGTCGTCTTCGCCATCATGGAATCGGATGCACGAACCAGGTTGATGTAGGCGCTGAGTGCTCTTACGGTGTCTGCGTCGCCTTGGAAGTGGGTTGGCATATTCGTTCAAGCTCGAATCGTTCAAGCTTAAACGATTGGATGTGGCTTCGCCCGGAAAGATTCAGGCGGTTTTAGGGCTTCTGGGTGGGCCGGAGCAGGACTTCGCTGATGAAGCTTTGGGGCGCCTGGGTAACGATCATTTCCACGGCGTGCGCTATGTCGTTTGGTTGCAACATCTTACTGACATCCTTCTTCCCGCGCGGCGAAAAATCCGTCGCTACGCTGCCTGGGCAGATTGCGCTTACTCGGATACCATACGCGCGCAAATCCTCAGCCATGCACTCAGTCAATCCCAACAGGCCCCATTTCGATGCGCAATAAATCCCGCCTCCGGCGAACGCGTTCTTTCCCGCCAGCGACGCGATATTGATGATGTGTCCACTGCGCCGCTGGATCATTCCAGGCGCCACTGCTTTGCTGGCCAGGAACACGGATTTCAAATTGGTGTCTAACACAGTGTCCCAGTTGGCTTCGGTGGCCTCGTGCGTGGGGGCGAAGTAACCAACACCCGCGTTGTTCACCAGAATTTCCACGGGGCCCAGGGCTTTCTCCGTGTTTTGCACAAAGGCGGCGATTTGATCGCCATGAGTAACATCAACAGCCGCAGCAAACACTCCTGCCGCTCCGGGACGCAGTTCGTCGGCTGCGCTCTGCAGCTTTTTCTCGTCGCGAGCGCACAAACTCAGTTTCGCGCCCAATGTTCCCAAACGGTGCGCCACCGCGAAACCAATGCCGCGGCTCGCTCCGGTAATAATCGCTACTTTTCCTTCGAGAGGTTTTCCAGCCGTCATATGTTGCACTCCAGCGAGGCGACAGTTCGCTTCCATTTGCCATCTTATCATTCACGTGAGAACATTCATCCAGCTGGAGCTGGGACGCGAAGACTGTTCGCAGGGTGGATTCACCTTGCACGCATGCGTATGTTTCCCTATAATCCCGGTTTCGTTCAGCTGGTTATCCTTCAGGGGTTGTGACCCTAGGCGATACCGTTCGTCCGTGCGAATACTGATCCAGGAGGCAGGGAAGAGATGATGCAAATGCGCTTTGCTACGAAGGGAATTCTATTCGCTGCTCTCGCTCTTATTTGTATTCCCGCGCGGCCGGTCGCGGCACAGGCCCAGCAAGACCAGTCCAAGGTGACTTACACGATTCCGGAGTACAACGCTTTCCAGGCGGCGCGCGCCGAAACCAACGCGCAAAACCGCTTGAAGCTTCTGGACGATTTCGTCACCAAGTTTCCCAGTTCCACGCTGATGACCTATGTGGATCAGCTGTACATTTCCACGTACACCGAGGTGAAGAATTATCCCAAGGTGATCGAGTATGCCGACAAAATGCTCGCGATGGGCGACAAGCTGGACACCGCGACTCGGCTGCAGACTCTTCAGACGCGCGTGCAAGTTTTCCCATTCGCTATTAACGCCAAGGCGCCCGACGCGCACGATCAGCTAACCAAAGAACGCGATGCAGCCAAAGAAGGCGCGGATCTCTTGGCCAAATTTCCGAAGCCCGCGGATTCCAAGCTAACAGACGATCAATTCGCCGAACAGAAAAAGCCGGGAATTGCTTTCTTCGACGCCGCGGCTGGTTTTGCCGACCTGCAGTTGAAGGATTATCCCGCTGCGATTGAGGCGTTCAAAGGCGCTACCGCCAACAATCCGAAAGACGCGATTTCCTACTACCGTCTCGGTCTCTCCTACCTGGGCGCCACGCCGCCGCAATCCGTGGATGGCTTCTGGGCCTTGGCGCGTTCCATCAACCTGGGAGTTCCGGACGCCGATAAAATTAAAGATTATCTGCGCAAAGCAATCCTGGTCTACGAGCAGCCCCAATGCGACAACTTGGCGGACCAGCAGGTGACCGAGTTGCTCACGCTCGCGGGTACTTCTGGCGACCGGCCGGCCACGTATAACATTCCGTCCGCGGCTGATCTCCAAAAGGTTGCGGGCGCCAGCACCATTCTCACCGTGTTTAGCGATCTAGCTGCTGGTGGCGACAAGGCCAAACTCACCTGGCTCGCGATCTGCGGCGCGCAATTTCCCAGCGTAGCCGGGAAGATAATCGAGGTGAAGCCGGGGAACGGTTTCGTGAACTTCGAGGTCTTCGCCGGCGCAAGCGATGACGAAATTCAAAAGGCCACTACCGCGAATATGGACGTCAAGGTGTGGACTACGACTCCGCCGGCTGGAGCCGCCGGCACAACTCCGGCAGCTGCCCAACCGGATGTCGCTCGCCTTGCGAAAGACGACGGAATCCTATTTTCGGGCACGATCGCCAGCTATGACCCGTCGCCTTTCCTGCTGCACTGGGATCAGGTGAAGGTAGATCCGTCAGTTATCCCGGAGAAGGCCGACGCAGGTAAGCATAAGAAGGCGCCAGCCAAACAGTAAGCCTGAAGACACTTCGAACGCACCGTGGCCGGTCCGGAAATGGGCCGGCCATTTTTTTATGGGAGATTCGCTTTCGGAATGATTGAGCGAACTGCTAACCGCGCTTATGTCCGGCGTGGTCCAGCTTGTATTCGCCTACCTTGCGGCTCAATGTGTTGCGGTGAATTCCCAGCACTTTCGCGGCGCGCGATTGATTGCCATCTTGCCGCTCCAGCACGCGTTTGATGAATTTCTTTTCGAACTCAGTAACTGCTTCTTCCAGCAGAATTCCGCGCTCCACCATCATCCCGATTAGAGATTCCAGTTGTTCTCTCACGATGACACGCTCCGCATGAGGAAGGGAGAATGGACCAATTAAAAAGCCGTGCGACCGCGATTGCGACGAGTGCCCCGTTGCCCGCGCCGCTCACATCAATTGCTCTTAGTCTAATTCGTGGCCGGTAACGCGCTGGTAGGCTTCCCGGTACTTACCCCGTGTGGCCGCCACCACATCCGCGGGAAGCGCCGGACCCGGTGCCTGTTTGTTCCAACCGATCTTTTCCAGATAGTCGCGGACGTATTGCTTATCGAAAGACGGCTGCGTGCGGCCCGGCACATATTCATCGGCCGGCCAGAAACGCGAAGAATCCGGCGTCAGCGCTTCGTCAATCCAGATCAGTTCGTCGCCGATCAGGCCGAATTCGAATTTCGTATCGGCAATGATGATGCCGCGGCTTGCGGCGTGTTCTACGGCGCTGCGATAAATCGCCAGGCTGGTGTCGCGAAGCTTTTCCGCCAGCGGCCGGCCCACGGTCGCCACCGTTTCGTCGAACGAAATATTTTCGTCGTGCCCCGTCGTGGCTTTTGTGGAAGGCGTGAAGAGCGGTTCCGGCAGACGATCTGACTCGCGCATGCCTGCGGGCAGCTTAATGCCGCAAATCGCTCCGGTCTTCTGATAATCCTTCCAGCCGGACCCGGAAATGTATCCGCGGACCACACATTCGATCGGCGCGGGCTCCGTCTTACGCACCAGCATCGCGCGACCCTCCAGCGCCGCCGCGTATGGCGCCAGCTCGCCGCCAAAGTCTTTCGCGGAAATAATATGGTTGGGCACCAGGCCCGCCAGCTTCTCAAACCAGAAGAGCGAAAGCTGCGTGAGCACTTTGCCCTTATCGGGTATCGGCGTCGGTAGCACTACGTCAAACGCCGAGAGGCGATCTGTGGCGACGATCAGCAACTTGTCGTCGACTTCATAAATGTCGCGCACTTTGCCGCGCCCGCGAAGCTTCAGTCCGGGAAAATCCGTCTGCGAAATTACAGGGCTCATATGTGGGGATGCCAAGTGATGTTCCTCGATGCAGCGCCGCACATTCTAGCGCAGCGCCAAGCCATGTCAACCGTTAAGAAAATATCGCGCCATCTTAACCTGGTTAACCCGACTTCTTGCGGCCCGAAGAAGGTAGTAGGATTGACCCCGTGGAACTAGCCTGCCACGGGGAACCCGTCCAATGAATAAAAGAACTTTTATGAAACTGCTTACCGCAGCAATGGCCATACCGTCGGCCTCGCGAGCGTTCGCGTGGGCCGCAGCGGAGAAACTCAAAAATTGGGCGGGAAATATCGAGTACGGCACCGAGCGCCTGTACCCGACCAGCTCGCTGCAACAAGTTCGTGACTACGTGAAAAAAGAAAGCAAGCTCAAGGTCCTGGGCACGCGCCATTCTTTCAACCACATCGCCGACAGTAAAGACTGCTTCCTTTCGCTGCAGCCCATGAACGAAGTGGTGACGATTGATCCGGCGGCGCACACCGTCACCGTGGCCGGCAGCATTACCTACGGCCAGCTCGCGCCGTATCTGGACTCCCACGGATTCGCCCTGCACAATCTGGCGTCCCTGCCGCATATTTCGGTGGTTGGCGCGTGCATGACGGCGACGCACGGCTCGGGCGAGAAGAACGGCAATCTCTCTACAGCCGTCTCCGCGCTGGAAATCGTCACGGCATCGGGCGACGTGCTGAAACTGTCTCGCGCGCATGACGGCGAAACATTCAACGGCGCCGTCGTGGGTCTAGGCGCCCTCGGTGTGGTCACCAGCATCACCCTCGACATTCAGCCGTCCTACAAAATGCGCCAGTACGTTTACGAGAACCTGCCGTTCAGCGCTTTGCAGGATCATTTTGACGCCATCGAATCCAGCGCTTACAGCGTGAGCCTTTTCACCGACTGGCAAAGGCAGCGCATCAACGAAGTGTGGATCAAAAGTCGCGTCGAACAAGGCGTGGAATTTCAGGCCGCGCCGGAATTTTTTGGCGCAAAACTGGCGACAAAGAACCTCCATCCCATCTCCGATCTCTCGGCGGAGAACTGCACCGAGCAGATGGGCGTTCTCGGCCCCTGGTACGAGCGCCTGCCGCATTTCCGTATGGGTTTCACGCCCAGCGCGGGTAAAGAGCTGCAAACGGAATTTTTTGTTCCTCGTCGGCATGCCGTTGAAGCGATTCTCGCGGTGGAACGCCTGCACGATCAGGTGGGACCGTCTTTGCTGATTACCGAAATCCGCGCCATCGCAGCTGATAACTTATGGATGAGTCCAGCCTACCAGCAAGACTCCATAGCCATCCACTTCACATGGAAGCCTGACTGGCCCGCGGTGAGCAAGTTGCTGCCAGTGATTGAAAAAGAATTGGCACCATTTAACGCCAGGCCCCACTGGGCCAAGCTGTTCACCGTGTCTCCGCAAACCCTGCACAGCAGGTACGACAGAATGCCGGAGTTCATCGAGCTGGCCAAGAAGTACGACCCGCAGGGCAAGTTCCGCAACGACTTCCTGAACAAAAATATCTTCGGTAGCTAACTTGGGGTGCCCTGCAAAGCTTTGAAGCAAACGATCACTCAGCCGAGGCCGCAAACGAGGAAATCCCACTGAAGTAGATGCTTCACAGAATTCCGTACACGGGCGGTGGACGCGGGTCTCACGCCGCGTTGCTCGCGCTTTTCGGCGCCACAGCTGCGGCGCTGTCTTCCCATTTCACAGATACCAACTTGGATACGCCGGGCTCCTGCATCGTTACGCCATACATTACCGAGCCCATCTCCATCGTCTTGCGATTGTGCGTCACTACGATGAATTGGGTCTGGCTGCACATATCCGCGAGCATCTTGTTAAATCGGCCGACGTTCGCTTCGTCCAGCGGCGCGTCCACTTCGTCCAGGATGCAGAACGGGCTGGGCTGATATTTGAACACCGCGATCAGCAGCGCCAGCGCCGTCAGCGCCTTTTCTCCGCCGGACAGCAGCAATATGTTCTGCAGCCGCTTGCCGGGAGGCTGCGCCACGATATCAATGCCCGCCTCGCCCGAACTATCCGGCTCGCCCAGCCGCATTTCTCCGTGCCCGCCGCCAAAAAGCGATTGGAAGGCAATCGCGAAATGCGCATTGATGAAATTAAAGGCCTCTTCGAATTTCTGCCGCGAGACCTGGTCCAGCTCGTTGATGGTGAGCTGCGTGTTCTGGATGGACGCCACCAGATCGTCGCGCTCCCGCCGCAAGAATGTGTCGCGCTCTTCACACTCCTTGAATTCTTCCAGCGCCATCATGTTTACCGGGCCCATAGCATCCACGCGCGCCTTCATTTCATTGTAATTCGTTTCGGCGGCGACCAGCTCTTCCCCGGCGAGCAGCTGCGCTTCCTGCGCCATCAATTCTTCCGGCTGCGCGTTCAATTCCGCCATGCACGTCTGCCGCAGATAGTCGCGATCCGCGTCGTTACGCGCTTTTTCGATTTGCCGCTGGCTGCGCTCCGCACGCAATTCGTCGAGCGATTGGCGGTTGCCGCGGACTGTCTCGTCGAGTTGCGCCGCGCGTGTGCGCGCTTCTTCCCACTCCGTTTCCAGCGCTGCCTTCAATTCCTCCAGCCGCAGCTTTTCCTTGCGCAATTCCTCTACCTGCATTCCGAGCTGCTCGCAGGAACTTTCCAGTTCTGTTTTTTCCTGGATCATGCCTGCGTGCTGCTGTTGGAGCGAAGCCATGCGCTCGCCCGCCAGCGCCAATTCCGCGGTCAAGTGCTGCTCGGCGGATTCGGCGCTGGAAAGCCTTTCGGAGATGGTGGCCAATTCCTCGCGACGGGCCACCACTTGCTCCTGCAACGCCTGGAAATTCTGACGCAAGCTGGCCAGCCGCCCGGAAACTTCCGCGCTTTCCGCTTCCGCCGCTTCGCGCGATTGAACTGCAAGAGCATGTTCGCGTCGCGCGTCTGCTGCCCGCTGGCGAGCTGCTTCCGCGTCGGCGTGCAGCCGCGCAATTTCTTCGCGCTCCGTTGCGAATTGCTGTTCGATTCTGCGCAACTCCGATCGCGCTTGATCGCGCTGGTGCGTCGCGGCCACCAGCGATTTTTCCGCTTCCATTTGTCGCGCAATCGCTGACGCTACTTGCTCCTCACTGCTCGCGATGGCCTGCTCCAGGCGCGTCATCTCCGCCTGTTGCTCGTTGACCACGCGATCCAGCCGCATCGCTTCCGCTTCGTGCTGGCGCAATTCGCGCTTCAGCGCGAGAGGTCCCGCTTCGCCGGGCCGCCCACCGGAAACCATACGGCCGTGGTAGCAAGTGCCTTCGGGAGTGAGAAAGTAGCTGTGCGGATTTTCGTTGGCCATCTGCTCGGCGAGCGCGGCGTTCTCCACCACGTACGCCGTGCGCAATTTCGTCAAAAAATATTTTGCGGCCGGACCCAGCGGCTCGCGGAATTCCACCAGGCGATCCAACCGCCCCAGCACGCCTGCCGGCACGGGCAGGGAAGCATCGGCCTCCGGCGCGGGGAGCGTCAACTTGTTCAGCGAGTCCACGAAGAACGTCGCGCGTCCGCCCATCTCGTCGCGCAGCAGGCCAATTCCCGCGCGCGCCTGATCGAAGGATTCCACGACGACATACTCCAATTCATCGCGCAGAAATTGTTCGATTGCGCCTTCGTACTTTTCCTGCACTTCGGCGTAATCCGCGAGCAATCCTACCGCGCGAAACGCGCCGCCGGGCGTGTCCGCGCCGTGCTCGCCGTTCACGTTGAAAAGCTTCTGCACGGCGTCCGCGGTGTAAGCCCGCTCGCTTAAAATTTGTTCGATCGAAGCGTGCCGAGCGCGTTCCGCGGAAAGCCCTTCGCGCATGCGCTCGAGTTTCTGTCCGGTTTCCTGCTGTTCGCGACGCAGCTCTACAAGACGCGTTTGCGTTTCGCGCACGGTGGCGCCCAATTCCTGCGCGCTCGCCTCCGCCAACGTAAAGGTCTCTTCCGCTGCAGCGACTTTTCCCGCCAGCTCGCTGCATTCGGTTTCCACGGCGCGCATCGCCGCGGTTCGCTGCTCTTCGGCCGCGGAGTGGCGCGCCGCCGCCTCTTCCGCTTGCGCGGATTCAGCCTGTTCGCGCGCGGATTCCTCGACGAGACGCCCGGCAATCTGGCGCAACTCCGTGATGCGTGCTTCCAGCTGTTGCTGCTCCACCATGCTCGCTGCCGATTGTTCGCTGGTTTCGCGCAACGCGGCTTCCACGCTCGAGGTCTGCTCGCGCAGCGCCGCCACAGCTTCGCGATGAGCCGTCATGCGCGTGGTCATGTCACCCACTTGACGCTCGGCCACTTCCGTCTCGATCACCAGCCGCACCGCGCGCGCGTCAATCTGCGCAGTTTGCTCGCGGTTGAACGTGATGCGATTTTCCGCGCGGTCCAGGTCCAGCGCCGTCTGTCCCAGCAGGTTCTGGATCTGCCGCAACTCCGCGTCCAGCTCGTAAGTGCGCGCGCTCAAGCGTTCCTGCTCGGTTTCCAATTCGTGCACCGAACGCGCCGCGCTCTCTTCCGCCGTGTCCATTTCACCCAGCAGTTTCTGCAGCCGCACCGCTTCCTGATCGAGGTGCTCCGCCTTGCTGGCCAGCACGCTGCGCAGCAAGCCGCGCATCTGATCGCGAAGTTCCGCGTAACGCCGCGCTTTGGATGCCTGGCGCTTCAGCGAAGCCAGCTGCTTTTCTACCTCCACCAGAATGTCGTGCACCCGCGAAAGATTTACCTTCGACGCTTCGAGCTTCGCTTCCGCCAATCGCCGCTTCGTCTTGTACATCGTGATTCCCGCGGCTTCTTCAATGATGGCGCGGCGATCCATCGGCTTGGAGTTCAGAATTTGTCCGATGCGGCCCTGCTCGATGATCGCGTAGCTGTCCGGGCCCAGACCCATGCCCATGAAGAGTTCCTGCACGTCGCGCAGCCGCGCCACGCGGCTATTAATCAGGTATTCGCTTTGTCCGGAGCGATATAAGCGACGGCCCACCACGATTTCGCCGGCCTTCATGGTGATCGCCGGTTTTTCTGCGCCGCGTTTTTTCCACGGCTTGCCCTTCTGAGTGGGCTCATTGGTGGGCTCAAGAGAAATTGCTCCCGGGGCAGCCGTCTCCCCGTCGACCATCTCAACAAATCCGTCTACAATTTTGGTTTCTGGTTGCTGCTGATCCTCCACAATCATCGGGCCCGCCGCTTCCATCGCCTCCGAGACCGCCGCGGGGGCCTCCGCCTCCGGCGCTTCCGCAACTGCCGCCACCGCGTTCGCGAGCTCCGGGTCTACCAACGTCAGCATCACCTCGGAAAGTCCCATGGGCGGGCGCTTCGCTGTGCCGTTGAAGATGCAGTCAGACATGCGCTCCGCACGCAACATCCGGTGGCTTTGCTCGCCCAGCACCCAGGAGATGGCGTCCACCACGTTGGACTTGCCGCACCCGTTCGGGCCCACGATGCAGGTGATCCCCGTACCGCTAAAGGTGATCGGAGTCTTCTCGCAGAAGGACTTAAAGCCAAATAACTCGACCTTGCGTAGTTTCAGCACCAGTTTCCTCGCACAGTTTACTCCCTCTGCCTCGATGGCTGAAGGAGCTTCAATTGATCGATCTTATTTCGGAGGTATTTCGAGACAAAAACGCTGGAGGGTCAATAATCAAGAGCCCTTCCGCCTGGCGCTTCCGGGACGGCGGTTACGGGAATAAAAAGTAGCACGCGGCGGCAGCAGTGTAAAGCCCGCTTTTCCTGTTTCTACACATCCCGTAGTGCACGATTGCGAAAGGTGTCCAGCCCCCGGTACAGGCAAATCCAGGAAGTTCTAGCGACGATCGAGTAGTCATTGCCTCGTTTGGGAAAGCGATTCCACGATCGCTTGAGGCGCTTGAGTCGAGGATCCCGATGCCAGGCCGAAATTAGAGCCCCGGGCCACTAATCACTGTTCGGTCGTCGCTCGTTGCTACCTTTAACCCTTTTTTCCAGATTGACTTACAAGCAGCCTCATCCTAGCATCTCGCCAGCAGGAGGCACGCTTGCCTCGGGATCCCGGACCAAGTTCGAATCACGCGTTCGCCGTACTAGTCACACTTGCAGCAATCTTTTTTCTTTCATTCGAAGGTTTGCAGCCTCCTGCGCCCAAGGCCGCGGACGCTGCCAAGAGCGAATTTTCGGCCGCGCGCGCGCGTGAAATTCTGAACCGTCTGGTCGGCGACGGAGTCCCGCATCCCACCGGCAGCGCACAAAATGATGTTGTTCGCGGCCGCGTGCTCGATGAATTCACCAGCGCCGGTTACCAACCCACTGTGCAAACCGGATTCGCCTGCGATGAACTCGGCGACTGCGGCAGCGTGCAGAATATTCTGGCGCGTCTTGAAGGCAGCAAGCCTGGTCCTGCCGTCCTCCTCGCTGCGCATTACGATTCCGTGCCAGCGGGTCCCGGAGCGTTTGACGATGGTGCCGGCGCCGCGGCCGTGCTGGAAATCGCGCGCATATTGAAATCGCTGCCACCGCCTAGCCACCCGATCATCTTTCTGATTGACGACGGCGAAGAAGCTGGTCTGCTGGGCGCTCGCGTCTTCGTCAATCAACATCCCTGGGCCAAAGAAGTTCGCGCCGTCGTCAACGTTGACAACCGCGGCACCTCCGGCCCTAGCCTCATGTTTGAAACCGGCGACGCCAACCAGTGGGCCGTGCGTCTCTACGCTCAACACGCCGCGCATCCGGTTACCAGTTCCGTTTTTTACACCGCGTACAAACAAATTCCCAACGACACCGACTTCACCGTTTTCAAAGCCGCGGGATATCAGGGCCTCAACTTCGCGAACATCGGCGAGGTCGTGCACTACCATACACCGCTCGATAATCTGGAGAACGCCGATCCGGCCACATTGCAACATCACGGCGATAATGCTCTGAGTTCTGTCCAAGCTCTTGCCAATGCCGACATTTCCAATCCCGCAAAATCCGAAGCGGTTTATTTCGATCTCCTCGGCCGCTGGACCGTGCATTGGCCCGCCGTTCTGACTCTCAGGATCGCCCTGGCCTCCGCATTCCTGCTGTTGCTCGAAATCGCGTGGCTTTTCTACAAGCAGCGCCTTACCGCTCTGGAATTTCTTTGGGGATTTCTCGCGTGGCTTGTATGTGTCCTGGCCGTGGCCATTTTCGGATTTCTTCTGAGCTACATTCTGCGCAAAGCCGGAGCGACGCCCGTTCCGTGGACGGCGCATCCGCTTGCCGCGCAGGTGGCCTTCTGGTCGCTGGCGATTGCGGTGCTGTCTTTCGTTGCGCTGCGCTTTGCGTCGCGCGCGGGATTCATGGGTCTGTGGTCGGGTGCGTGGACCTGGTGGCTGTTGCTCTCCGTTACCCTCTCCGCGCGAATTCCCGGCGTCAGTTACGTATTGCTCGTCGCTACGTGCGCGGCTGCGCTGGCAGGTTTGCTGATGGTGTTTCGGCCGCGGTCGTCGTCGCTCGCGGCGATTCTCCCCTTGGCTGTTTCCGCGATGGTGGGTTTCCCGCTAGCGTTATTGCTCTATCAAGGCTTTGGCAGCCACGCGCTGCCATTGATCGCCGTGCTGGTGGCCTTGCTGTTGAGTCCTCTCGCGCCTCTCTTTGCGGAGGCGGAGCGCGCTCGGGGGTTGTCGTTGCTCGCGCTGCCTTGGTTCGCCGGCGCCGTAACGTTGCTCGCGTCGTTCGCGGCGATTGTGGTCCCAGCGTTTTCTGCCAAAGCGCCCGAGCACGTAACCCTGCAGTACGTGCAAGAGGCGGACTCCGGCAACTCACAGTGGGTCGTCTATCCTGCCTCGGGCCATTTGCCCGAACCCATTCGCCTGGCCACGAATTTCCGCGGCCAGGAAAATGGGGCGTTTCCTTGGGTCGTCGACCCCGCATTTTTCGCGGCCGCTCCGCACGAGGAACTGGCGCCGCCAACCTTCACGATTCAGGAATCCACGGAGCTTCCCGGAAAACGGCGCTATCGCACTCTGCTGCGCTCGGAGCGCGGCGCCTCCGAAGCGCTGGTGATGTTTCCTCCGAACTCGCGCATCGAATCGGTTCTGGCAATAGACGAGCCGGTGCAGCCGCAAACCGAAAAAGTTCGCCAATATCAGAACGGTTGGTATGCCTACGATTTTTACGCGATGCCCGCGAAGGGCGTGGAGATGAGTTTCACGCTGCCGGTAGGAAAATCCGTGGAAGTTTATGTGCTGGACGTGACCTACGCCCTTCCGTTGGAGGGGATGTTCCTGCTTAAGTCCCGGCCACTGACCGCGACCCCTTTCGGCGAAGGCGACTGCACCATCGCCAGCCGCCGCGTTCAGCTACTGCCATAGCCCCCGGCTGAACGCAGCCGAATCGCCTACTGCTTGGCCGCC
The DNA here is from genome assembly GCA_963748395.1 of uncultured Acidobacteriota bacterium. Taxonomy (GTDB): domain Bacteria; phylum Acidobacteriota; class Terriglobia; order Acidiferrales; family UBA7541; genus Palsa-295. The sequence goes on from CAVVIP010000005.1 coordinate 1,259,904, forward strand.
GGCTCCATCACTAATTTGCCTTTGGAATTTTGTTCCACCACGATCGTCGGCGCTTGACTGACATTCTTCTTCTCTGCCTGCGCCAACCGAGCCGCCTCGACTATCGTCATCGGTTTCGTGTGTGCTTCCAACACCCCCAGCGCCACGGCTTCGCGATAATCTGAAAATGTGGACGGCACGTATTCGCCGGGATTTTTTGACTGTTGATTCACCTGGAAATCTGAAAGCCCGGCTGGGCTGCTGGGATGGTTCACGGCAGTCACGGATCCCGCGTTGATACTGGCCGCGCCGCCAAGGCTTCCGGTGCCGTTCATATTTCCCGCGTAATTGATGGACTGCCCATAGGCCGTCCCCGCAAATAAAATCATTCCAGCCAGCAACAGAGTCTTTTTCATATGTTCCCCATTGCAACCACGCCCCGGATTCCCGGCTGCGAGCCCTCAGCTCTGCCTATAGACTAACTGAGCACAACCTTTTGAAAATGGTACGTTCGTACTCTAGGTACTACACGCGCCTTGTGGGGCTCCTGGCCTGCCAGCGCGTGTCCCGTATTGTCTATATGCAATCGCATTTCCATTCGCGGGTTTGCCGCTAGCCTGCGCCTCAGCTACAATCTTCCTCTTGCCATAACGCTGAAAATGACAGAGATACGCCTGCACAACACGCTCTCCAACCGTCTGGAGCCTCTCCAGCCCCTGCATAGGGGCGAGGTCCGCATCTACAGCTGTGGCCCGACGGTCTACGACTATGCTCATATCGGCAATTTTCGTACTTTTGTCTTCCAAGACGTACTACGCCGCTTTCTGCTTTCCCGCGGTCTGCGCGTCCTGCAGGTAATGAACCTTACCGACGTCGACGATCGCATCATCCAGAATGCTGCCGCTGCGGGCGTCACTATCCGCGAATACACCGAAAAATACGTGCAGGCTTTCATGGAAGATATGAACGCGCTGCACCTGCAGCAGCCCGAGGAAACTGTTCGCGCCACTGACCATATCGAGGACATGGTCGGCCTGATCTCGCGCCTGCAGGAAAAAGGTCTCACTTACCCGAGCGAAGGATCCATCTATTACCGCATCGCGAAATTTCCTGCCTACGGAAAACTTTCTAAAATTGACCTGGGCGGAATGAAAGCCGGCGCGCGCGTGGACAACGATCGCTACGAGAAGGACGACGCCCGCGATTTCGCGCTGTGGAAAGCTCCGAAACCCGGCGAACATTTTTGGGAGACAAGCATCGGCCCCGGTCGTCCCGGATGGCACATCGAATGCGCCGCAATGGCTATGAAGTATTTAGGCGAAACGCTGGACATTCACACCGGAGGCATTGATCTCGCTTTTCCGCATCACGAAAACGAAATCGCTGAAAGCGAGCCTGCTACCGGTAAGCCTTTCGTGAAAATCTGGCTCCATGCCGAGCATTTGATCGTGGACGGCGAAAAAATGTCGAAATCGCTCGGCAATTTTTTCACGCTGCGCGATCTCTTCGCCAAGGGAACCAAGCCTTCTTCCATCCGTTATCTGCTGCTTTCCGTGCCGTATCGCCGTCAGCTGAATTTCACTGCCGACAGCATGACCCAGGCCGCCAACTCCGTCGAACGCCTGCGCAATTTTGCGGCGCGCCTGAAAACGGAGCAGTTCGGCGCCGGCTCCAATCCGCAAATGGCCAAGCGCGCCGAAAAAGCTCTGGCCGATTTCGATGCCGGCCTCGCGGACGATTTGAACACTGCGTTCGCGCTGGCCGCCATTTTCGATCTGGTCCGCGACGTAAACACGGCCATGGACCGCGGCGAGTTCCGGCAGCAGGACGCGCCCATCCTCGTCGCCGCTCTGGAAAAATTTGACGCGATTCTCGCCGTCCTCGCCGATGACGACGATGAGAAACTTCGTGAGCTCGGCTTCGGCTCCGGCCCGGCGCGCTTGACCGCCGAAAAAATCGAGCAGCTCATCGAAGAGCGCAACGCCGCCAAGAAGCGCCGCGATTTCAAACGCTCCGATGAAATACGCCAGGAACTTCTGAACTCTGGTATTATCGTAGAGGACACGCGTGACGGCACTGTCCGCTGGAAGTACAAATGACCATCTCCGCAAAACACGACTCGTCGCTGCATAGCCAGCCCTCTCACGAGCGCCCGAATCTCTACGGCGTCGACTAACTACGCCCCTCCAACTTTCGTTTTCAGCACCCGCCGGCGGGAACCGGTGTGCGCGCTGATTTCAAAATTCATTTCTGGAGGAAATTATGCAAGCGACGGACACAAAGATTGATTCGAAATTGCCGCACCTCATTACCGAATTGCCCGGCCCCAAAGCAAAACAGCTCGTTGAGCGCGATCATCATGTAGTCTCGCCGTCCTACACCCGCGACTATCCGCTGGTCGTCAAGTCCGGTCGCGGCGCTACCGTGGACGATGTGGACGGGAACACCTTCCTCGATTTCGCCGCAGGCATCGCTGTGGTCGCCACAGGGCATTGCCATCCGGAAGTTGTCGCTGCCATCCAGAAGCAGGCCGCGGAATTGATCCACATGTCCGGAACGGATTTCTATTATCCCAGCATGGTTGAGCTCGCCGAAAAACTAGCTTCGATCGCCCCAGGAAAGGAAGCCAAGCGCGTTTACTTCGGAAATTCCGGCGCCGAGGCCATCGAAGCAGCCATCAAGCTGGCGAAATTTCACACGAAGCGCGACAAATTGATCGCGTTTCATGGCGCGTTCCACGGACGCACCATGGGTGCGCTTTCCTTGACCGCCAGCCGAGCGGTGCAGCGCAAGGGATTTGGCACGCTGCTCTCTGGTGTCTTTCACATGCCCTATCCGGACACCTATCGCGGCACGTATGGGATTCGTCCCGAACATGCTTCCGGCGATTGCCTCTCGTATCTTGAGAACGAATTGTTTCGCCGCCGCGTAGATCCCGACGAAGTCGCCGGGATTTTCATCGAGCCGATTCAGGGTGAAGGCGGCTACCTGCCCGCGCCCGCGGAATTCCTGCAAGGTCTGCAGCGCATTTGCCGCAAGCACGGAATTATGCTCGTCGCCGATGAAGTGCAATCCGGCATGGGGCGCACCGGCAAATGGTGGGCTTCCGACCACGCCGGCATCGAGCCGGATATCATCTGCACCGCGAAGGGCATCGCTTCCGGTATGCCGCTCAGCGCCATCATCGCGCGCTCGAGCGTCATGAACTGGACTCCCGGCGCGCATGCTTCCACCTTCGGCGGCAATCCGGTTTGCATTGCTGCGTCGCTTGCCACCATCGGCCTGCTTGAGCGGGGTTACATATCCAACGCTGCGAAAATGGGCGAATACATCAAGGGCTTGACCGCCGATTGGACCACGCGCCACAAAATCGTCGGCGAAGTCCGCGGCAAGGGATTGATGATCGGCATCGAAATCGTGCGCGATCAGAAAACCAAAGAACGCGCCCCGGATCTGCGCAACCGCCTGGTGCAGATGGCGTTTCACAAAGGCTTGCTCATTTTGGGTTCGGGTGACACCACGCTGCGATTCTGCCCGCCGTTGCTGATTGACGAACAGCAGGCCGAATTCGCCGTTCGCACCGTGGATGCCTGCCTCACTGAAATCGAACGCTCTCTATAGGCGCGCCGTCGCTCGACCGTCTTGCAAATAGCACAGGCTTGCAGCCGCGAGCCTGTGCTATTTTGTTTGCCGCATCCTTTTTTGCGTCCGTGAGAAACTGAAAAGTGGCTGCAAAATCTTCCGCAGGAGACGCTTTGCCGCGCATTCTCGACGTAGGTTGCGGGCCGACGAAATATCCCGGCTCCATCGGCCTCGATATGAATCCGTCCACGGCCGCCGATGTGATTTGCCATCTGGACCGCGGCGGCTTGCCCTTCCGTGACAATTCCTTCGATCAGCTTCGCGCCGAGCACATCATCGAACACGTTGCGGACATCATCGCCACCATGGAAGAATTTCATCGCGTCACCAAGCCGGGCGGCACTATTTTCATAGCCACTCCGCATTACACGGATTTCAGTTCCTTCCGCGATCCCACGCATCGCTGGCACCTGAACACCTATTCGTTTCTTTATTTTTATCCCGGCGGAATGCATGGCCGCGATATGTGGTACACCAAAGTGCGCATGCGCGAAGTGAAACTCAAGCTTCGGCTGCTGAATCTGTGGCGAGCGCTGGGCTTTGAATTCCTGGTGAACCGCAGCCGCTTCTTCCGCCAATTCTGGGAGCACTATCTGAGCTTCGTGATCCGCGGGAAATTAATGGAGTTCACCTTCGAGGTCATCAAGTGATCTCGCTGCTGGTTGCTTGGCAGACCCGCTCCGCGATCGATTGTTGTGGACTGCGGATCGAATGCTGGAACGCCGCATGACGAACGCCTCTCCAGCCACCGCAAAAAACTGGCTCGATGCTATACGCCGCGATTGGGATACCCGCGCGCGCGAAAACGCACGCGCCTACATTAATTGGCCAGACGTCCCCAACGAAGAGGATGCCTTCTTCGCTTCCGGAAAAGTGGATTACGACCTTTACGTGACTCCGTTCTTGAAGAAAATGAATTTCGACCCATCCCAAAAAACCGCGCTGGAAATCGGCTGTGGCATCGGACGCATCGCGCGCTGGATGTCCCAGGACTTCGCGCGATACATCGGTGTGGACGTCTCTCCTGAAATGATTCACAAAGCTTCCAGCTACAATTTGCCGCGCGCGCAATTTCAGGCTGTTTCTGGTGGAGACCTTGCCGGCATCCCCAGCGAAAGCGTGGATTTCGTATGGTCCTTCGCAGTGTTCCAACACGTCCCGGACAAGCGCGCCATTTTCAATTATTTTCGGGAAGCCGCACGCGTGCTGCGTCCGGGTGGAATTTTTCGCCTGCACATGAAAGGCCTCTGGACGTTGCCGCTGGGCCGCCTGATGGTGGAGGCTGGATTTCCAGACCGCGGCCCGCATCAAAAAACGTCACAATTCAAAATCCCGTTTGTCCGCCTGCGCTATCTGGATACATGGCAAGGCCGCTCCATCCGTCCCGATGAGGCCGTGCGGCAATGCGAGTCCGTAGGACTGCAAGTGCTCGACACTGCAGGCGAGTGGACTCCGATGATGTGGATCGGAGGCCGCAAGAAATGATCGCTGCGATCAACAGAAGCCGTACAAACTGCGAAGGCGCGCCCCACCATGCCAACTAGCTCCAAACCGCGCATACTCGACGTCGGCTGCGGCAGAAAAAAATATCCCGGCTCGATTGGCATTGATATGAGCGCAGCGGGCCAGGCGGATGTGCTGTGCGATTGGACGCGCACACCCTTTGCCGACAGCACTTTCGACGAGGTGCGCCTGGTCCATATGATCGAAGAAGTGGACGACATTTTCCGCATGCTCGCGGAAGTGCATCGCGTGGCCAAGTCCAACGCGCGCGTGGTGATCGTGACCCCGCACTACACCGACCATGCATCGTATTGCAGCCCGGCGCATCGCTGGCATCTTTCCAGTTTTTCGCTGTGGTTTTTCAGCGAGAAGCCAGCCGAATACGATTACTACGCTCCGGCACAATTTCGCGAGCGCCGCGTGCACGTCACGTTGCTGCGCATCTGGCGCGCTCTGGGTTTTCAGTTTCTGGTGAATCATTTCCGCTGGTTCCGCAAATTCTGGGAGTATTATTTGTGCTTCGTCATTCGCGGCAAGACGGTTGAATGGGAACTCGAGGTCGTGAAGTAGGTATTTCCACCAGTGCTAGCGCGTTTCATGTTTGCGATCGTGGAATTCGCCGCCCGCAAGGGCTTGGGCGCGGCGCCTGCTGCAATTGCGCCCGGCGCGGCCGGTGATCCTGCGAAACATCGCGCTCGCGAAACCGGCGTCCGCGGCGAAACCTATGCTTACTGGTACCTCCGTCGGCACGGCTACGTTCTGGTGGCGCGCAACTTCACCTCGCCCGGCATGAAGGGCGAAATTGATATGGTGGGTTACGACGGCGCGACGCTCGCGTTTGTAGAAGTCAAAACGCGCACCATGGTCGAACACGCGTCATCGTCTCAGCCGGCGCAGCCCACGCCCGAAGAAGCGGTGAACTGGGAAAAACGCTGCAACATTTCGCGCATGGCCCGGCAATTTCTGCGCGCGCGCCACATCCCGACCGCCGCGTGCCGATTCGATGTGCTGGCGATTGAAACGCGACCTGGCACGAAACCCGTTGTGCGCCTGCACAAAGGCGCGTTCAACGCCGCGCAGAATTAGCCGCTCGTTGGGGTGGGCACCCGCCGTGAATGAGTTGGCTTCGCGCCGGCTCATAACGGCCGTAGTAGAATATTCGGGCACAAGAACAAGGAGGAAAGTTTGCCGGAGCTTCGCAAGGATCCCATCACCGGACGTTGGGTCATCATTTCCACCGATCGCGGCAAGCGCCCCATGGATTTCGTTCGTGAGAGTGTGCACATTAAAGGCAACACGGCCACCTGTCCCTTCTGTCCGGGCAATGAAGGTAAGACCCCCAAGGAAATCCTCGCCTACGGGCGCAATGGCGGCAAAGACATTCCCGGTTGGACGGTCCGCGTGGTCCCCAACAAATTTCCGGCGCTGGGCATCGAAGGAGGACTCGATCGCGAAGGCGAAGGACTCTTCGATCGCATGAACGGCGTCGGCGCGCACGAAGTGATCATCGAATCGCCGGACCACCAGAAGACGCTGGCGATGCTGAACGAAAAAGGCGTGGAAGAGGTTTTGTGGGCCTATCGCGACCGCATGCTGGACCTGAAGAACGATCGCCGCTTCCGCTACATTCTAATTTTCAAAAATCACGGCGAGCCGGCCGGCGCCACCGTGGAACATACCCATTCGCAGCTGATCGCGTTGCCCATTGTTCCCAATCGCGTGCGCGACGAAGTGGACAGTTGTAAACGCTACTACGAACAGAAGGAACGCTGCATTTTCTGCGACATGATCCGCCAGGAAATCGAAACCGCTTCGCGCATGATCATCGAGAACGACCACTTCATCGCCCTCGCGCCTTACGCCCCGCGCTTTCCGTTCGAGACCTGGATCCTGCCGCGCCAGCACAGTTCTTCGTTTGAAAATATGCCTGCGCCTTACTACGGCCATCTCGCCCGCGTGCTGCACGATTTTCTGGGCCGCCTGGACGCCGCGCTGGCGTTTCCTTCCTACAACTACGTCATCCACACCTCGCCGATCGGCGAAGAAGTGAACGATCACTATCACTGGCACATCGAGATGATGCCCAAACTCACCAAAGTCGCCGGATTCGAGTGGGGCACAGGCTTCTACATCAATCCCACGCCGCCCGAAGAAGCTGCTCGATTCCTGCGCGAAGCCAAGGTCCCCGCATAGCGTCGCTGCGCGTGGGCCGTTGAATTTGTCGGGGCGCACTTCCGCGAAACTTACTTCGCCGGTTCGGCCTTTGGCTGAATCGAAAGCAGCTCCACTTCGAAAATCAGCGTGGAGTTCGGCTGGATGGGACCCTTGGCCTGCGAGCCATACGCCAGGTCCGACGGAATAAATAATTCCCACTTCGATCCCGCCGGCATCAATTGCAGCGCCTCGGTCCAGCCCTTGATCACGCCGCTCACGGGGATCGTGAGTGGCTCGTTGCGTTTGTAGGAGCTGTCGAATTCTGTGTTGTCGAGCAGCGTGCCCTTGTAATTGCACACCACGGTATCGGTCGCCGTGGGTTTCGGGCCGGTGCCCGCCGTCAGGACTTTGTATTGCAGACCACTGGGCAGCGTGATTACGCCTTCTTTCGTTTTATTTTGCGCCAGGAATGCGTCGCCAGCCGCTTTGTTAGCTTCGCCCACTTTTTTGGCGGCCTCCGCTGCGACTTGCGCCTGTTCCGCCTGTTGTTTGCGCACTTTAGTCTGCAGAATCGTCATCACCGCCCTGGCTTCCTCATCGGTCAGCGCCGGCTTGCCGCCGCTCAGAGCATCTTTCATCCCGCGCAATAGGATATTGGGATCCACGTCCACGCCGTCCCGGTGAATGCTCTTGCCGATATTCAATCCAATCGCGTAGCTCTCCTTATCCTTGTCCGTCTTCAGCACCAAAGGAGCCGCCGCGACAGGGTGATGCTGCGCCGCGGCGCCGGTTTGCGTTTTCGCCGCCGTCGAACTTTGCCCGGAACTTGGCGTCTTCGTCGCGGTCTGTGAGGAGCTGCCGGTTTGTGACGATGCTGAGGCCGCCGCTGGTTTTGCAGCTGGCTTCGCCGCTGTCGCAGGCTTTGCTGCCGGTGCCGAGGAGTCGGTCGCGGCCGGTGTTTGTGAAGAATTTGTCGCCGGAGCCTGCTGTGCCGCTGCAGCTCCAGCCAAAATAACGGTTGCCGCCAATACGCTTGTCACAATTTTGAGTAGTTTTCGCATGAAGCTAGTTTCGCAGAGGTTCGGCGGATGCGCAAACGGGGTGGTTCGTAATTGCTAAGTGGCGTGCGGGGATTTGCGAAGCGCGATTGGGGCTCCGGGACGCATTGTTAACACGCGATTTAAGGCTGTCAATTCCGTTGGACGCCGCGGAGACAATTTGTTTACGAGCTTATGACCTTGGCCAAACAACGAACACTTCCCAGTTGGCGTAACCTTCGATTCGTCGCAGCTGGAACGCACCGAAACCTTGCATCCACTGTTCGTCCCGGGTCAGCCGAAGTCCCCGGGGAACCTGCTCGACGCGTCGGCGCACCCATGGCCGTTAGTGGTTTGTGGGGTCTGGAGTTCGATAACCGTGGCAGTAACGAAGCCGGCAGGACGGCCAGTCCTTCGTCGGGTCCAGCTCTCTTCTTCGCGGCGGGCATCAACGGTTACGCCGACGGCTTGTTCGGCACGCTCACGCCAGTTGGAGCCGAGCTAGCTGCAGAAGACCACGAGTAGGACTCCCTCCCTCACGCCTCGGCCCGCAAGGGCCGGGGCGTCCCCTCTCCGTCAACGTTTTCGCTTAACGCGCGCGGTTGGAAGCGGAATCAATCGGCGATTCGTGCATGCTGAGGATGTACCAGTGATCGTCGGATTTGCGGCAGAGCATCATGCCACGGCCTGTGGTGTGAATGGATGCAGACTCGATCGAGTAGTCGTACAGGCTCCACACGACGTTGCCGACGGCGCGTTGATCCTTCATCGTCATAGAAAGATGAACGCGCGGAGTCACGCCAAAATAAACTTCGCGAAAATGATTGGTGGCCTGCTCGCGCCCGCGCAGCTCGCCGGCCGGGGAACTGAGGACGAAATCCGGATCGAAGCACGCGGCCAGTGTCGCGGCGTCCGCGTTGTTGAACGCTTCCGAGCAAGCGTGCATGGCTCGCTCCATGTCCGCGATTACCGAGACCTCGGAGGAACTGGGCGCGGCGATCCCCAGTCGCGCGACGCTCCGCTGCAGATCAATGGTTACGCCGAGCTGCTCGAGCAGATCAACGCCCAGGACTCCATCGAGCGGGGCGCCACAGGCTTTTGCGAGCGCGGTCAGGTCAATTGCCGGCAGCGTGACGCCCCGTAGAATGTGGTTGCCGAGCTTCAGCTCGCCGATGGAAACTACGCGGGCGTTGAGCGCGGTGGTTTGATTCCAGGACTGCACGCGGACTTCTTTCGAACGTCCGGAGGTGAATGATTTCTCGTGGAGCATGGAAGTGGCCGCGGTGTCGATCAGGAAGCGCTTGTCGGAGCCATTCACCTGAAGAATTACGACAGGGAGGCGATCGCAGCGCTGCAGCGGGATTTCATTGGAATTCGCAGAGGTCTGTGCGCCGGTGCTCTGCGCCAAAAACGAGAGTAGCAAACTCGCGACGGCGCCCAGAAGCAATCCCGCAGCAATTCGCATCATTTTCTCGATGGCAAAGGCACTGTGACTTGATCGATGCGCCGCAGGATTGCAGCGCTGGCCGACCGGAAAGCAGTTTGATCGCGAAACAGGCGCGAACTCCAGTTGCCGCCCATGGCCAGCGCCTGAATTTCGAAGGCCAGCTGGCGGACATCCACGTCTTTGCGGATTTCACCGGCGGCCTGCGCATCGCGCGCGGCGTGTTCCAAATTTCCCAGCCATTTTTTCATCAATCCCACGATGCGATCGCGGACCGGCCCGGGCCGATCGTCGAACTCGAGCGACGCGGCGGAGAAGAAGCAGCCGCCGGGGAAAACCTTCTGCTCGCCATAGGAGAGCCAATTCTGGCAAAGCGCGCGAAGAAGGCGCAGGCCGCGGAGTTGCCCAGCAGGCAGCACAACTTTTTCGACAAAGATGTCGCGCGCTTCGTCCACCACAGCGCATTGCAAATCTTCCTTGGAGCCGAAGTGCGCGAACAGGCCGCTCTTGCTGATGCGCAGGGTAGAGGCCAGCTTGCCGATAGTCAGCCCTTCAAGCCCTTCCAGGGAAGCGATGTTGACGGCCTTGCGCAGGATGGCGCGGCGCGTCTTCAGGCCGCGCGGGCGGCGTGGCGGATGTTTTGTGGAAGGTGCAGCAATCCGCTGCGGGTCATGCGAACTTGCGGAACGCTGTGCGGCCTGTTTCATGGCGACCGCTAGATAATAGCACGACCGTTCGTTCTATTACAATCGCTTTCTGGAGTGCAGAAGGCTGTGCCCGACACCGCGGCATGCGAATAGTAATCGCGGCTGCTAGCTGTTTGCCGCTCTGGACCACGACGATGCGCCTGCGAAGTCCACGCGGGGGCGACCAATCGAGCTCGAAAGGCGCCGTTTCAATTATGCATTGCCGGATAAATTACATTTTAGTAAGCTGCCCGAGCTTCAACCTTCGCGAACGGAGAATAGATGAGGTTTTTACTCAAGGTTGCGGTACTGACAGCGTTTGTGCCCGCAGTGCTCGCTCAGAATCAGCCCTCAGCGCGGCCGGACGAAAAGGCTGGCGCACCAGCTACAACGTCGCCGGTCACGTCAGGCGGCGTGCCCGCGGGCAAGTCGAAGTTTCGCGTCGTCCGCTCCATCTCCGGATCTGCCGGTGCGCAGGAAAACGGGAGCTATCTAATCCGCGATCCGCGAACCACCTTCCATATACCGCAGGATCATCGAGTAATCGTTTATTTCGAATGGGAAGGCCCGCTGGGTCCGCATCACTTCGAAGGGGTGTGGAAGAGCCCGGACGGAAATATCACGTCCGTATCTGATTTTGATTACGAAGCAAAGCAGCCGCGTTTCGGCGGTTACTGGGATATGTTGATTGCGGAGAATACACCGGCGGGGCTATGGACGCTTCAAGCATTGGTGGATGGCGAGCTGACAGGGACGCACACCTTTCAGGTTATCTCCGGCGCGACCCCCGGCGGTGGTGGTACAGCGGGGGCGGTAGTGATGGAGCCGATGCGGAGTCCGCTGGCACCGGCTGTGCTATATGCCAAGGCGAACGCCAGTACGGTCTCGATCGAGAATCGGAACGAACAAGGCCAACTGTTGAATACCGGTGAGGGATTTTTCATCCGTCCCGGGTTGGTGCTGACAGCATTTCAGGTGATCGACGGCGCGTCGTCGTTGCGAGTCATCGGCACCGGCGGGCGGGCCATTGATGCAAAAACTCTCGCGGCATGGAATCGCCGCCAGGACTGGGCGATCCTACAAGTTGCCGGAATCGAGGCGCCAGCCTTAGCGGATGCGAAAACAGATTCGTGGGGCGTCGGTGATCGCTGTTTCTATTTGGACGCGGCAGGGCCGGGCAACCGGATTATTGTGGCCACGACGATCGTCGGCAAGAACGCCTTTCCTCACTCCGGAGACAGAATCAGCCTGGGAACTTCGCCCGCGAATACGGGAATAGGTACAGCGTTGCTCGACGAATACGGTGAAGCGATCGGCGTAACGGGAGGCGGTTTGGTTCCGGGAGTTTCAACTCTGGAAGCCGTGCGCTCCGGCGTTCCGGCCAGTCTATTGCTCGCAGGAGGCCTCGCGACGCCGGCGATGGCCACGCCGATGAGCCAGATTTCCGTGCCGGAGCCCGACTCCAAGACCTCTACGCTTGAGGAATTGATGCAAACCGGCCAGTTCGTGGTCCCGATCGTGCATCGCGAAGACATTTTGTTCGGGACCATGGCGCGGGAAGTGCGTCGCGAGAAGGACGGACGCGTGGATGCGGTTCAACAAAAATACGAATTTTCCCGCAGTGACGGACATGCTGCGGTGTTGCTAACTCTCGAGCCGGCGCGGAAGCAAAAAGCAACCGTGACTATTTCTATCTATGATCTGGACAACAAAGCAGTGAGCCAGACTCCCGCGGATAGCTTCGATTCGCAGGGTGGGAAGCTGCTCTATTTGAGCAAGGCGCTGAACATCGGAAGCTTTGAGTCGGGAGTCTATCGGCTCGATATAGCGATCAATGGCAGTCCGGTGTGGCGGACGTTCTTCCGGATCACAGACTAGGCTCGCGCACGAATTGCCCTTTACGCGGCGCCGGCAACTGACCTTCCGACGCTTGAAGCCACTCCGCAAGAGTTGACCGGCGAACGAAAAACTCGTCGTCATGCGAGGACGCCGGGAAGCATGACTGCGCCAGTATCAGCAGAGGAGGCGCGACGGTTCGCTGTGCACGTCGTATAATGCCGCGATGATTGGGCGCACAGTCTCGCACTTTCGCATCCTGGAACAGCTTGGCAGCGGCGGGATGGGCGTCGTTTACAAGGCTGAAGACCTGCAGCTGCAGCGTTTGGTGGCACTGAAATTCCTCTCCGCCGATTCCCCCACAGACTCTCAATCCATGGAACGATTGCGGCGCGAAGCGCGCGCGGCTTCGTCGTTGAATCATCCGAATATCTGCACGATCTACGAGATTGGCGAAGACGACGGGCGCGCGTTCATGGCCATGGAGTTTCTGGAGGGGCAGACGCTGAAGGAGCGGATCGCGCACGGTGGTTTTTCTTCCGGGGAATTGCTGGAATTTGCGATTCAGGTGGCTAGCGCGCTGGACTCGGCGCACGCCAAGGGAATTATTCATCGCGATATCAAGCCGGCAAATATATTTGTGACAAGCGGGAGACAGGCGAAGGTGCTGGATTTCGGCCTGGCGAAGGTGGGGAACGCGGAAAGCGAAGGAGTGGAGCACACGCAGAGCTTGGCCCCGGGGAATGCGGAAGCGTTGCGGAGCGCGACGGGTTCGGTGGCCGGGACGGTGACGTATATGTCGCCGGAACAAGTGCGCGGGGAGCAGCTCGACGCGCGCAGCGATTTATTTTCATTTGGCGCGGTGCTGTACGAGATCTCTACGGGGAAGACGCCGTTCCCGGGCGACACCACAGGCGTGATTTTCGACGCGATACTGAATCGCGCGCCAGTGACTCCGAGCCGGCTGAATCCGCAAGTGCCGCCAAAGTTTGAAGAAATCATCCACAAGGCGTTGGAGAAGGATCGCGAGCTGCGGTACCAGTCGGCCGGGGAGATGCGCTCCGATCTGCGGCGGCTGAAGCGCGATTCGGAGTCGGGCAACACGGCGCCTATGTTCGGAACGGCGGCCGCAGCGTCAGGGTCACAGAATACGCGCGGTGGAAAGAGGCTGATTTTTTCCATCATAGCAATTGTGGCGGTGCTGGCGGCCGCAGGCGGAGCGATCTGGTGGTATCGCGCGGCGCGGCACACGCCACCGGCCAGCACCAGTTGGCAGCAGCTTACATTTTTCACGGACTCGGCGGTGTATCCGGCGCTGTCGCCGGACGGACGCATGCTCGCGTTCATTCGCGGGGCCGACACGTTTTTCGGGCCGGGGCAAGTTTACGTGAAGATGCTGCCGGACGGCGAGCCAGTGGTGCTGACACACGACGCAACGCCGAAGATGGACCCGGTGTTTTCGCCGGACGGATCGCAGATCGCGTATGGAACTGCGACGCCCTTCAATATGTGGGAAGTGCCGGTGCTGGGAGGCGAGGCACATCTGATGTTTCCGAATGCGTCATCGTTGACGTGGATTGACGATGGGAAGAGGTTGATGTTCTCCGAGATCAAAGCCGGAATTCACATGGCGGTGGTGACGACGGATCAGGGGCGCGGGGAAAACCGGGACGTTTACGTACCGACCAGCGATCGCGCGATGGCGCACCACTCGTATCTTTCGCCAGACGGCAAGTGGGTGTTGATTGTGGAAATGGGTCCGCAAGCGCTATTTGTGACTTGCCGCGTGGCGCGCTTTCAGGGCGGTGGTGAGGTTCGAGAAGTCGGTCCCGCCAAAAGTGTTTGCACTTCGGGGGCATGGTCTCCTGACGGCAAGTGGGTTTACCTGAGCTTGAGTACCGGCGGAAAATATCACATCTGGCGGCAGCGATTTCCGGACGGAGAGCCGGAGCAAGTGACATCCGGGCCAAACGAGGAGGAAGGGATCGCGATGGCGGCGGACGGCAAGTCGCTGATCACTTCGGTGGGGACGCAGACCGGGACCGTGTGGTTGCATGATGAAAGCGGCGATCATCAGGTTTCGTCCGAGGGCTATGCCGAAGGAGCTACTTTTTCAGCGGATGGAAAAAAACTTTACTACCTGATGGATAACGGCCAGACACAAGGATTCGAATTGTGGGTGCGTGACGTTGCGAGCGGCGCGACCGAACGCGTGCTGCCCGGATATGTGATGCAGGACTACACAATTTCGCCAGACGGAAAAGAGGTGGTGTTCGCGAAGGCGGACGCTAGCGGCCACACGGGATTGTGGGTGGTCGCGCTGAACCACCGTTCTGCGCCGCGGCATCTGGAGTCCGCCGCGATTGAGGATTCTCCGCGTTCCTTGCCCAACGGCGACGTGCTTTTTCGTTCGATCGAGGGAGGAATTGATTTCCTGTACCGGATGCGCACGGATGGAACGCAGCGCCAGAAAATAAGTCCGATGCGAATTTTCGATCTATTTGACGCGTCGCCGAACGGCCGGTGGGCGCTTGTGTTGGGCGAAGGGAGCGACGAAGACAAGTCGCCGACCGTAATGGCGGTGCCGGTGGACGGAGGGGCTCCGGTCCGGATTTGCTCGATATCCTGCTGGGCGGGATGGAGCGTGCACGGAGATTTCATGCGTGTATATTTTTATCAGTCGGCAGGGCAGAGCACGTACCTGCTGTCGTTACGAGATCCCGGAGGAATTCCGGATGCGGTGATCGGAGATGAAAGCAGTGGAAATGCTGAAGAAGGTCAAGACGATGGCGGTGATTCCGCATCGGGTCGACTCGTTCTTGACTAAATCGATCTACGCGTACGTGGTGGTGAGCACGCAGCGAAACCTGTACCGTATTCCACTGCAGTGAGGAACTAGCGCGATGCGCAGCGCCCGCTAAATTGCGAACGCTGCGCACTGCGTGGGACATCGTGAGCCTTTCGCGGTTTCAGTCGTGGCCGAAGAGCAGAGGCGCGCCCAGTTTGGCTGTGTAGTTGGGGCGATAGCGTTCGGTGTTGTATAGGGTTGCGACGTCTACTTTGCGCGCGCCCGCGGAAGATGCGGGCAGGGGCGCGGAGGCGTAGCAGCCGTTTTGTACGCCCACCATGCGTCCTGTGACTCCGTCACGGATCAGATCGAGCGCAATATTCGCGTAGGTAATGGCCACGATCTGGTCAATCGCGTCGGGTTCGCCGCTGCGCAAATCGTAGGTCAGGTCGCTTTCGATGGTTTCCTCGCCGGTTCGCCGCTGCAGCTCATCCGCCAACGCGTGACCGATGTCCACTTTCTTGCGATGGCCGTAGGCGTCAGCTTCGCCGTACTCGTCCACGACGCGATTGGTCCACGTGGCGCCTTCGGACACGATCACCAGGGAGTAATGGCTGGAGTTGTTGCGCTTGTCTTCCACCAGGATCTTGCAGACGCGATCGAGATCGAACGGAACTTCCGGGATTAGGCAGCGCGCGGAAGTGATGTACGACGTGTAAAGCGCGGTGAAGCCCGCATCGCGGCCGAAAATGCGGAAGACGCCGATACGTTCGTGGGAACCGAGGGTGGTGCGCTGCCGATTGATGGCGTCTTTGGCGCGGGTGATGGCGGTCGAGAATCCGATGCAGTATTCGGTGCCATGGACGTCGTTGTCCATCGTTTTTGGAATACCGATGACGGGGAATCCTTTGCTGGAAAGGATGGAGGCGAAGCTGAGAGTGTCGTCGCCGCCGATGGCGATGAGGCAGTCAACGCCGAGGCGCTGGAGATTTTCGAGGACGATGGGAGTGAAGTCGTAGAACTTGCCGTCGAAGGAAAGCTTCTTCAATTGCTCTGCGGAAATGTGCGCCGGTACCTTGTTGGCGGCCACTTTCCGCGGATTGGTGCGCGAAGTGTGCAGCCAGGTGCCGCCGCTGCGGTCAATCGTGCGCGTATTTTCGCGCGTGAGCTGACGATCGAGGCGGTTGTCGCCAGTGTCCGCTTGATTCATGTTGGTGAGGCCTTTCCAGCCTTTGCGAATGCCCGTAACGGTGTGACCCATCTCCGTGGCGCGGTAAACGACGGATTTGATTACAGAATTCAGGCCGGGGACGTCGCCGCCGCCGGTTAGTATGCCGATGTTCTTGCCTTGAGCCATCGAATCGTTGCTCCTTGGGATGCTGGTACTGGCCGATGTTCTGATGCTTAGCCTGCCAGTTGATTTGCAGCCGCAATTCTACCAGCACACTAAAATCGCGGAAAGATGAATGGCGGACGGCAGGCAGGGAACGGCGTCGCAGCACGACGCGACCTGACGGTGTACAATGCGCCGCGTTCTGGAGGCCAGCAGCAAACGCTTCGGACCCGAGGAGTGAAGACGATCATGGGAACCAAGATTTCCCGCCGTGACCTATTGAAAAGCGCAGCAGGAGCGTCATGCGTAGCGCTGACGGGAGTACCTGAAAAACCCGTCGCTCCAGCGAATGTAATCCCTTCCGCGGATTCCAGCGGGATCATCCCTTTGACATGCACCAGCGAAGTGATCATTCCTCCCCGAGGCGCGAGCTTCATGAAGTTCAGCTACGACTTTCCTGAACCGAGCGTTGAGTTCGGCGGACTGCGAATCTCGTTTCGCTTGCACACTTTCGAAAATACGTACGGTTTGGACCGCGATTCGATGCAAGTCACCCCGACGGCCGACGGTGTCACCCTCACATGCACGCAACTTGTGTGGGCTGGCGGGCAGCTAAAAGCTCCCGGGACGCTGCGAGCACATATTCGACAAATCGGCGGCCGCGTGGAATGGAGCGCGGTGGCTGAGATGGAGCTGCCCATCAAATCCCTGGTGACGATCGTGCGTGGCGTGCCACGCGGCAGCATCTCGGCAGGCGGCGTCGAATTCTTCGATCCCCACGACGATGAAGTTCTGCTCGGATATCCGTTTGGCGCGGGCGCTCTATTCCTGGAGCGCGGCATGGCGCGCTTGTTGAATACGCCGCTGGTGGTGATTCAGAGCGGCCCCAGCGAATTTTTTAGTCTTTCCGCGCAGTGCGATAGCGTGCGGGCCAACCGCTTCTATTTTCAACCCGGAGAAAAAGGCTATCGCGTGGAGATGGTGTACGAGCAGGCAGGCTGGGTGAAAAGTCCAAAATTGGAGGGCCCCAAGTGGTGTGCGGGGCACGCCAGCACCATGGAGGGGGCGTGCGCTCCGCATTTTGCGCACGTGGAGAAAGCATTCCAGGTGCCGAACTGGGAGACGCGCACGGATGTGGCGCCGTGGTTCCGCGAAGCAGCGCTGGCGATTAATCTCCACGGAATGCATTGGACCGGTTACATCTTCAACGACTACGCCAAAATGCTGAAAATTCTGCAGTGGATCGCCACGCAAATTCCCGCGCGCAATGTGTTTGTGCTATTGCCGGCGTGGGACGGCCGCTTCTATTGGAACTATCCGCTGTATAAGACCGATCCACGCATGGGAGGCGACGCGGGATTCCTGCGGCTGATCCAGGAAGGGCAAAAAATGGGTTTCCACTTCATGCCGATGATCGGAACCAATTGCGCGAACAACCATCATCCGGAATTTGCGCAGTTTGCCGACGCCAGCATGTCGCAGATTGATGGTGACCACTTCGACCTGAATTGGGTGGATTGGGACAACGATCGCCACATGGAAGGCTGGAGCCCGTACATGAATGTGGGCGTGGAATCCTGGCAGAACTGGCTGTACGCGCGCATCTGCGAAATTATTGATCGTTTTGGGCTGGACGCATATTTCCTGGATATTGTGGGCGGCTGGGAAAATAACACCAAGGCGGATTCACACGAAGGCACGCGCCAGCTGGTGGCCAGGCTGCACGCGAAATATCCCAACGTGATGGTATTCGGCGAAATGCATTACGACGCGCTGCTCTCGTTCATTCCCGTGTTTCACGTGCAACGAGAATCCGCGTACCGGCCGGCTTACACCAAATACGCGCGAGCGTTCCAGCACCTGAGCCATCCGGCACCAGGGCGAGGCAGCAGCGGCCTGCACGAATCCGGTTTTGCGCAGTTTGATCCGAAAATTGTGCCGGCGGAGACTTCGATCGTTCCGACGATTACCGTGGTGGACGATACCTTCGATCGTTATCAGGACGTGATGGCCAGTCTGATTTTGCAGGCGCGGCAGCGGGCGAAAATCGCCTGAGCCGGCAAGCGCGAGGCGCAGCTAGAACTTGATCACAATCCCGGCCTGAAATCGCAGGTTGTTCTGCGTGCTGTTGCCGATCACCAGGCTATTGCCGAAGCCCGTGCGAACGTAATCCACCTGCACCGCCCGGAAAGAAATACGATCGCTGAACGGGATATCCAGGCCGCCGCCGACCGTAAGGTCAAAAGCATTGTTGTTCGGCAATTTGCTGAGGTTGATACATTCTCCCTGGATTGAGCAGTGATTGTAGATATCCGCGTACGTGTTGTTGTGCGCTCCGCCGAACAAGACTTCCGCAAATGGCTGAAACTTTTTTATCTGGAACCGCAGCACCGGGCCAAACGTGTAGGTGTACATATTGCCGCTGACCGCAAGCACGCAATCGGACTGGCTATTGCAACCTTGCGTGAGCGCCGGCACGGTAATGTTCTGGGAATGTGTGCCGTAGTCCGCAAACTCGGCGCGCAGACCGAGGCGCTTGTTGAAGAAATAACTCAGGGACGCGCCGCCCCCGCTCAAGTAGGAGCTGGGGATGAAGCTTTGCTGCGGCGTGTATAAGAACGAATAATCGATCGCGACCTGTATTTTCGGCGCATCCTGCGCATAGGCGGCGGCCCCGAACCACATCACCAGCGCGATCAAACACACTTTCTTCATCTCAAAGGCTCCCGGAATTCCAGTCAAGGGACGGTTGCAGGCCCGCCGCGGTTACACGGAGCAGGGGGTTGCGGATGCCGCCGCTTGCGTCGTTATTTTAGCCGCAAATGCGTTTGTAAAACTGAATATCGAGCAACTATTCTGCCGCGTTCCGGCTCCAATTAACATTGGAATGGAGCGGGTCTTACATCACATAGTGCACAACGCCAGCAATCATTCGATCTCTGCTTCCTCTGGCGCACTGTGCGGTTGCAGACTATATTATTAGATGGTGACCGATTGAACGGTTCGCACTTTTTGTCTTCGGAGGAACATAATATGACTCGGTATCGATTTTGCTCTTCATGGATTTCTGTTCTCGCAACACTCCTTTTGATCCTGGGAACGGCCCAAGTGGCGGCGGCTCACGCCATCCTGATAGACTCGACACCCAAGGCGAACTCGACCGTTAAGGGGACGGAGTTGGCGGTGGACTTGCGCTTCAACGTTCGTATTGATGGCAGCCGCTCCAAGCTGGTTCTGGTCGGGCCCAACGGGTCACCCACAACGCTTAGTCTCGCGAAACAGTCCAGCCCCGATCACCTTCAGTCCACCGCGACAGGGCTCGTACCCGGGGCTTACAAACTCCAATGGAATGTACTCGCCTCCGACGGACACATGACTCGGGGAGAAATCCCCTTCACTGTGAGTTAACCCTCTCGTGAACCATCAACTCGCGGATCTTTTCGAATATTTTTCGGTTCTGCTTCGTGCGGCAACCCTGGTCGGGCAGTCCCTCTTGCTGGGCGGGGTGCTGTTTGAACTCTGGGTTGCGCGGAAACCGTCGGACACATCCCTGGAAGGCATCGAATCCGTCCAGCATTCGTCCTTACGATTATTTCGAGCCTCCGCGCTAAGCCTCGCTGTCGTACAAATCTTATATCTCTTCGTTGATTCGAAAGTCTTGATGGGGACTGCCGATATCAACTTCAGCGAGGTAATCGGCGCGAATTTCTTTCTCGCCGGAACCGGCATTTTCGTCGCCGCGCTGGTCGCCTTCGCAGTCTCGTGGACGCCGCGAAACATTCGTGCCGTTTGCCTGCCGCTCATCGCCGCGATCGTTCTCTCGGCATCGCTGATGACCAACCATGCGGCCTCTCGCCTCGATCAACGGCCCCTGCTCATCGCGATCACGGCCATCCATGAAGCCGCCACCGGCCTCTGGATCGGAGGCTTGCCCTTTCTGATTCTGGGCCTGTGGCGCGCGAAAGACGGGCCAACTCGCTGGTATATAGCGGAACGATTTTCCCGAGTTGCGCTGCTTAGTGTGTGTTTCTTGGTGCTAAGCGGTCTTGCTTTGAGTTTCGAGTTTATCGGTTCGTGGCGCGCGGTCCCGGGAACCGCTTACGGCGTGATGGTCGCAGCCAAAGTCGCGATGCTTCTGGCAATGCTGGCGCTCGGTGGCGTCAACTATCTTCTCGTGCGAAATAGGAGCGTCGATTTCGCGATGCCTCGTCTCCGCCGCATGATCGAAGCAGAACTCGGCATCGGAATCACTATCATTCTCACCGCAGCCTCGCTCACCTCTCAGCCTCCGCCGGTTGACATGGTCAGTAGCATTGTCACTCCTCAACAGATCGTTGCTCGTTTCAAGCCGGTGTGGCCACGCTTCGGCTACCCGCCGCCTGTGTCCGATCATTCATCAACGGTACTGGCGACATCAGGCGCACTACCGAGCCCCGCTCCGGTGGCCACGGATGTTGATGGCGTCCCGTTGTCGGCCAAAAAAGTGGCGGACATCGAAGAGTCGGAATCCAATCACCACTGGATGGGACTGATCGTCCTCGCCATGGGAATTCTCGCGCTTTTGGCGAAGACCGGCAAAGCGCCTTGGGCGGAATACTGGCCATTGCTGTTGATCTCGATTGCCATTTGGATTTTTCTGCGCGCAGATACAGAATCGTGGCCCTATGGACCCGACGGGTTCTGGGAGACGTGGCTGCGCACCGACGTGTTCCAACATCGCCTCGCAGCGATTGTCTGCATATTGTTTGCGGCATTCGAACTAAGGTCCCGCAAACAGAAACTCACAACTAGTCCCTTCCTCTTGATCTTTCCCCTGATGTGCGCCATTGGCGGAGCCGTGCTTCTTACGCACTCTCACAGCATTACGAACGTGAAAGAAGAATTGCTGGTGGAATTGAGCCACGTGCCGATGGGCGTGCTCGCCGTCTTCGCGGGATGGAGCCGCTGGCTCGAACTGCGGCTGCCTGCGGCCAATCGTACCGTGGCTTCCTGGATCTGGCCGATTTGTTTTGCTCTGATCGGCGCCGGCCTGCTGAATTACCGCGAAATGTAGCCTTACTTCGGCAGTTGCTGCAGAAAATCGATCACGGCGCTGTTGACCTCCGCCGGGCGCTCTTGCTGCGTCCAGTGGCCGCAGCCCGGCAGCATCAGCGTGCCGCGCAGTTGCGGCACAAAATACGGAAGGCCCGCGATGATTTGGTCCATGCCTCGAAACGCCACCACCAGATCGCGGTCTCCTGCAATGTATAGTGCCGGCACGCTGACGCGCTGGTCGGCGAACGCTGCGGATAGTTCCCAGCTGCGGTCAATGTTGCGGTACCAGTTCAATCCACCGCGAAATCCGGTGCGCGTAAATTCTTTCACGTAGAAATCAACGTCCGCATCAGTCAGCCAAGCAGGCAGCGAGGCGGGATCCACCATGCGCGCAAGAAAGCCGCCTTCGCGCGACACCATTCCCACCGCGGCTCCGGGCTTGCCGTTATGCTCGCCACGCGGCGCATCGCCAGACGCCGAATACAGCACGCTGCGGATGCTGCGGCGGACGTCGCACTCCAGTTCCGCTTCGGCCACGCCCGGTGCCTGAAAATAAAGCTGGTAGAAAATTGCGTCGTCTGTTTGCGGCATCATGCTGGTAGGGCGAACCGGAAGCCGCGGCCAGAATGGCACGCTCATTCCGATCACCGCGCGAAAGCGGTCAGGACGCAGCAGCGCGGAATACCACGCCACCGGTGCGCCCCAATCGTGGCCCGTGATCACCGCCGTGTCGGCACCGAAAGCGTCCAGCAGACCCACCATATCGCCGACGAGGTGGAGCAGCGTGTACTGGTCTATGGTTTCTGGCCGATCGGTCTGCCCGTAGCCGCGCATATCTGGCGCCACCGCTCGAAAGCCGGCTGCCGCCAGCGCCTGCAGTTGATGACGCCACGAATACCACGATTCGGGGAACCCGTGACACAGCAGCACCAGCGGACCCGTGCCGCATTCCGCCACGTGCATGCGAATTCCATTCGTTTCGACGAACCGATGTTTCACTTCAGCCATGGTGGTGCGACCGAGCATATCGCAACAGCATGAGCTGGTGTACAGCTTTCGACTCGCGCCGAGCTCACCGGAGCGAAGCGATAACAAATTCCGAATTTGCAATCGCGCGCCCCGCGGCGAATGCTACGATGCGTCTGTGCATGGCTTTTGGCGGAAGGATTGGTGATGTCCGACACTCTGAGCAGGGTTGATTTGGTAAACGGCAATTTTGCAGCGCTGTTGTTCGATTGCGACGGCACGCTGGCGGATACATCCGACCTGCATCACTACGCAATCGCTGCGGTCGTTAAGAGTCTTGGTCACGATATGCCCAAGCACTGGTATTTGGATCGCGTTGGACTGTCGCTGGACCAACTGCTTAAGGAATTCAAAAATTTGTGCGGAGTGCAACTCTACCGTAAGGATCTTTCACCGCTAGAGGAGGAAATCTATTGCCGCAACACGTCCATGATCCGGGAAATCGAAGCGGTTGCTTCCATCGTGCGGAATAACGCGGGGAAGCTCCCCATGGCAGTGGTCTCAAGCTCCACACGCCCGATGGTCATGGCCACGCTGGAAGCCCTTCAACTCACGCCATATTTTTCGACGGTGATTACTGTGGAGGATACTGAGAATCCCAAACCCGCTCCGGACGGGCTTCTTAAGGCCGCACAACGGCTAGGTATCGATCCTTCGCGGTGTCTCGTTTTCGAAGACAGTCAGCATGGACTGGATGCCGCTAGAAACGCCAACATGGCTGCCCAGGATGTACGACTCCTGTAGACACCCTCGCATCATCCGCATCATTCGCGTCACTCGCATTACCCGCGATCATTGAGTCAGCAGAATTTCACTTGTGTTTACGGCTTTTCCCACTGGCCGGACTCTGCTGAGCGGAATATCGCCTCAATCACGGCCATATTGTTGACTCCGTCAGAAACGGAAACTGGCACTTCGCCGTCCCCTCGGATGGCGCGGGAAAATACATCGCCTTGAATCGTGTATTGGTCGCATGGATCGAAAGTCTCGGTTGCGATTTTGCTGCCGAGGATGTCACCGCCGTCAATAAAAATCCGGCATGGCCGGTCGTTAGGCGCATTGAACGGTATCTCGATTTCAATGCGGCCCGTTGTCCCCACGAAGTGCAGCCGCTGATAGGGAACAAGCTGCGTGCTACAGGTGAACGTAGCGTGCCCAGCCGGAAAATCGAGGATCGCGGACGCCAGCCGGTCTACGCGCGTTTCCGGGTCTCTTTCAACCAGCCCGACCACGCGCAAGGGCTCATCTGCAAACGCAAAGCGCGACGCCGTGATGGGATAGCATCCGATGTCCATCAGCGCCCCGCCGCCGTATTCATGTATGTTGCGAATGTTGGCGGGATCGCGATTGAAATAGCTGAAGAAGCCGACAACGGAGCGCAATTCTCCAATCCGTCCCGCGGTGATCAACTCACGCGCGCGCAGCCACTGCGGATGTGTGCGCACCATGAAGGCTTCGCCAATCTTGACGCCCGTCTGTTTCTGCCGGGCCAAAAGAGTGAGGGCTTCGCCTTTCGTCATGGCCAGCGGTTTCTCGCACAAGACGTGCTTCCCGGCCTCCGCGGCTTTGATTGACCACGGAACATGCAGATGGTTCGGAAGCGGATTGTAAATTGCTTCCACGTCCGGGTCGGCCAGCAATTCCTCGTAGCTTCCGTAGGCCTTCGCAATTCCTAACGAACGCGCAACTTGCTCGGCCCGGCGCCGATCTCTGGAAGCAACGGCGATCACATCACAGCACTCGCCCAGTTGCATCGCCGGGACGACCTTCTTCACCGCAATGTTAGCCGTGCTCAGGATTCCCCAGCGGACTTTCTTCGGCGTAGTCGTTTGTGGGCTCATGACCAACTCATGCATCCCGGTGATGCAACGTCATCGCACACACCTGGACATGGGTTATGGAGAGCGAATTCTTCATACGGAATCGTTGGCACGATCGGATGATATAAAACCCGGCGTCGGGCCGCCAGTGATAACGCACATATTTCGCCGGCCGGCGTCACAACCCCGGCGCATCTTGAAATGTAACCTGCTCGTTCTTGTGGACGGTTACGCCACCTTCCGGGGTGCGGCCAGGTCAAAGCGATCCAGGTTCATCACTTTGGTCCAAGCTGCAACGAAGTCTTGTACGAACTTCGCGTGCGCGTCCGAGCTTCCGTACACTTCAGACAGAGCGCGAAGCTGTGCGTTCGAGCCGAAGATCAGATCGGCTCGCGTTGCCGTCCAGCGGACTTCGCCCGTCTTGCGATCCCGTCCTTCGAACTTATCGTTTGCATCGGAGGTCGCCTTCCACGCCGTTCGCATATCCAGAAGGTTGATGAAGAAGTCGTTGGTCAACGCCTCCGGCTTCTTGGTGAAGACGCCGAACTTGGTCTGCCCGTGGTTAGTATTGAGCACGCGCATTCCGCCAACGAGCACCGTAAGCTCCGGCGCAGTGAGCGTAAGCAGTTGCGCTTTATCCAGAAGCTCCACTTCGGCGGGTGCCTCAGCGTTCCGGTTGAAGTAAGAGCGGAAGCCGTCCGCCACCGGCTCCAACACCGCGAAAGTCTGCACGTCAGTCTGCTCCTGCGATGCGTCCATGCGCCCGGGGGCGAATGGAACGATCACGTTGACGCCTGCATTTTTCGCGGCCTGCTCCACGCCAACGCCACCGGCCAGGACGATCAAGTCGGCCAGCGAGATCTTCTTCCCGCCAGACTGCGAGGCGATGAAGTCACTCTGAATCTTTTCGAGTACCTTCAGCACCTTCTGCAGCTGGTCGGGCTGATTGACCTTCCAGTCTTTCTGCGGGCTAAGACGTATGCGCGCGCCGTTTGCACCGCCACGCTTGTCGGACCCGCGGTAGGTGGACGCCGACGCCCAAGCGGTTGTGACCAGTTGCGAGACCGTCAGCCCCGAGGCCAGAACTTTCGCCTTCAGCGCCGCGACATCTTTATCGTCAACCAATGCATGATTGACCGCAGGGATCGGATCTTGCCACAACAGTTCTTCCTTCGGAACTTCCGGTCCCAGGTAGCGTGCGCGCGGTCCCATGTCGCGGTGCGTCAGCTTGAACCATGCCCGTGCGAACGCGTCAGCCAACAAAGCTGGATTCTCGTAGAAGCGGCGCGAGATTTTTTCGTAAACAGGATCGAATCGCAACGAAAGATCAGTCGTCAGCATCGCCGGGTCGTGATGCTTCGCAGGATTGTGGGCATCTGGAATCGTGCCCGCGCCGCCATTGCCTTTCGGCTTCCACTGGTGCGCGCCGCCTGGGCTCTTAGTGAGCTCCCAATCGTACTTGAACAAGTTTTCGAAGAAATTATTGCTCCACTTCGTCGGCGTGCTGGTCCACGTCACTTCCAGGCCGCTGGTGATTGCGTCACCTGCGATACCAGTGGCGTAGGCGCTCGACCAGCCCAGCCCCTGCTCCTCAATCGGCGAGCCTTCCGGCTCTTTGCCCAGATGGGCGCCGGGTCCGGCTCCGTGCGTTTTCCCGAACGTGTGACCGCCTGCGATCAGAGCGACGGTTTCTTCGTCGTTCATCGCCATCCGCGCGAAAGTCTCGCGGATGTCTTTCGCTGCTGCCAGAAAATCCGGCTTGCCCTCCGGTCCCTCGGGGTTCACATAAATCAGGCCCATTGTGGTAGCGCCCAGCGGATTTGCCAGATCGCGATCTCCCGAGTACCGTTTCTCCGTCCCCATCCAGGTCGTTTCCAGTCCCCAGTTGACGTCCATGTCCGGTTCCCACACGTCCGGCCGTCCGCCGGCAAATCCGAAAGTTTTGAAGCCCATCGTTTCCAGCGCGACGTTGCCCGCCAGGATCATCAGATCGGCCCAGGAAATTTTCTTGCCATATTTCTGCTTAATCGGCCACAGGAGGCGGCGCGCGCGATCCAGGTTCACGTTGTCCGGCCAGCTGTTCAGTGGCGCGAAGCGCTGCTGACCTCGCCCGCCGCCCCCACGACCGTCGCCCACGCGATACGTTCCGGCGCTGTGCCACGCCATGCGAATAAACAGCGGACCGTAGTGACCGAAGTCCGCAGGCCACCAGTCCTGCGAATCCGTCATCAACGCCGCAAGATCCTTCTTCAGGCCGTTGTAGTCCAGGTTCTTGAATTCTTCTGCGTAGTTAAAATTCTTGCCCATCGGATCAGACAGCGATGAGTGCTGTGCCAGCAGATTCAGATTTAACTGATTCGGCCACCAGTCACGGTTTGTTGGGTTTGCAGCGCTGCTGTGGTGGAACGGGCACTTCGCTTCGGAAGCCATATGTATTCTCCTTCACACTTTTGAATTCAGCCGAATAATGTCGGCAAAAAGATCCATACTGCGATTTCGACGAAACTAAATTAACATCCAAATGGGAGATAGTTCCAATACCTAACTCCCATTTTAGGTATAGGCATACCCTATGGAATTCCATCAGCTGCGATATGTTTGCGCCATCGCGGACACCGGCAACTTCAGCCGCGCTGCCGAACGCTGCCAGGTTGCCCAGCCCTCGCTCTCCCAGCAAGTGCTGAAACTCGAGGAAGAGCTGGGTACCAAGCTCTTTGACCGCCTCGGTCGCAGCATACGCCTTACCGAGGCGGGCCGCGCTTTCATTCCTCGCGCCCGCGCAATTTTGGAGCAGATGGACGCGGCGCGATCCACTGCGGCCGATCAGAATACAGACCTTCGCGGCAGCGTCGCCGTGGGCGTGATTCCTACCGTCGCGCCCTATCTGATACCGCGCTATGCCGCTGGCTTCGCCAAGAGGTTTCCCGACGCGAAACTGCGCATCGTTGAAGAAACCACGTCGGTCCTCGTAGAAGGCTTGCGCGACCTCTCGATTGACGTCGCGATTCTTGCGCTCCCGCTACGCCACAAGGACCTGGAGTTGTTCCCCATCCGAACCGAGCCACTCTATGCGGCATTGAGCAAAAATCACCCGCGCGCCTCCGCAAAATCGCTCGCCCTCAAAGACCTCCGCGGAGAATCGTTCGTGATGTTGCGCGACGGCCACTGTTTCCGTGATCTGAGTATTGACACCTGCACACGCGCCCGCATTACGCCCCATATTGTCTTTGAAAGCGGACAGTTCAGCAGTCTCCTGGGAATGGTTGCGGCCGGTGTCGGCGTCTCGCTCGTCCCTGAAATGGCGATTGATCGCAACGTCGCCTGCCGCTACGTGCGCCTCAGTGATATTCAGGCGACTCGAACGATCGTCACCGCTGTGCTGCATGGACGCAGTTTCAATCGCGTTCAGCAAGCCTTCATTTCCGGTATCAGAGGCAAAGGCACGCCAGCCGCCGCCGGAAAACAATTCGAACACGGACCGGATGAAAGATCGAAACTAACCAATCGGTTTCCGCAGAAGTCATCAGACAACAAACCATTGAAAAGAGTGGTGCGCCCGGCGTGATTCGAACACGCGACCTTGTGCTTCGGAGGCACACGCTCTATCCATCTGAGCTACGGGCGCATTCCGAATGAAGTGCAGTGCAACGATTGTATTACTTTCTCCGGCAGCCTACCAATTGAATCGGAATCGACGATCGCGCGTGAATTTCACGCGCCTGAATTCACGTTACGTGACGCACTAATGGTGCCCGCCACCCAGCTCGCGCACGATTTCACCCACGAACGATTTGGCATCGCCGAAAAGCATCAGTGTCTTATCGAGATAGTAGAGCGGATTATCAATCCCGGCGAAGCCCGGGCTCATGCCGCGCTTGATCACCATCACCGTGCGCGCTTTGTCCACATCCAGAATCGGCATGCCGTAAATCGGGCTGGAGGCCTCGTTGCGCGCGGCGGGATTGGTCACGTCGTTCGCGCCGATCACCAGCGCCACATCGGCCTGCGGAAAATCACCGTTCACCTCGTCCATGTCCAGAAGCTTGTCGTAAGGAATGTCCGCCTCGGCCAAAAGCACGTTCATGTGCCCAGGCATTCGTCCGGCCACCGGATGAATGGCGAACTTCACGTCCACTCCGCGCTTGCTCAGCGCATCGTAAAGTTCGCGGACTTTGTGCTGCGCCTGCGCCACGGCCATGCCGTATCCGGGAACGATGATCACTTTGTTGGCCGCGGCCAGAATCGCTGCGGCCTCTTCGGCGGTGGCGCTGCGCACGGGTCGAGCCTGTTGCGCCGTTGCGCCTGCAACCTGTTCCTGCCCAAACGCGCCGAACAGCACGTTGCTGAACGAGCGATTCATCGCCTTGGACATGTTCACCGAAAGTATGAAGCCCGAAGCGCCGTCCAGCGCGCCCGCGATGATCAGCAACTTGCTATCGAGCACGAAACCCATCGCCGCGGCGGAAAGTCCAGCGTAGGAATTCAGCAGCGAAATCACCGTGGGCATATCCGCGCCGCCGATGGGAATAATCATCAGCACGCCGAATACCAGAGGAATCACCAGCATCAGCGGAAACAAATGCATGTGGCTCGGATCGTGCACCAGGTACGCCGCGATGCCGATCGCCACCGCCAGCAGCGAAAGATTCACCAGGTTTTGGCCCTTATAAGTGATCGGCCGCTGCGGCAAAATTTCCTGCAATTTTCCCGCAGCCATCAAGCTGCCAGTAAAAGTCAAAGCGCCCAGAATCACTTCCATCGAAAGCACCGCCATCATGAAAGGCGGCACCGCCGGCGCGCGCAAATAAAATTCCGCTGTGCCCACCAGCGTCACGCAAAATGCGCCGAACGCGTGGCTCAGCGCCGTCCGCTGCGGCACCGCCGTCATGTGCACCATGCCCAGCGGCACGCCGATAATCGTGCCAAGCACCAGCGCGATGGCGATCCATTTGTAATCAACGATGTTGTGATTCAGCAGCGTGCCGCCAATAGCCAGCAACATGCCCAGCTCGCCCGAGCGCACTCCGCGTCGCGCGGTGGCCGGCGTACGCATCCACACCAGCGCCAAAATGAAGAGCGCCGTGGCGACCAGGTAAGTAATTTCGATGAAGGTGTCTGTTCCAGGCCAGGCGGTCATTATTTTTTCGGGCCGCTCGTCTTGAACATTTTCAGCATGCGATCGGTGATCAGGAATCCGCCCACCACGTTGCTGGTGGCGGCCACAATCGCCAGCGTTCCCAGGATCGTCGAAAGCGTGCTGCGATGTTCGCCGGTCAAAATAATGGCGCCGACCACGGCGATGGCGTCCAGCGCGTTCGTGAGGGACATCAGGGGTGTGTGCAACAGCGGAGAAATCTGCCGAATGACTTCAAATCCAATAAAAGCCGCCAGCATGAAAACGTAAAGGCTGGTGAGCAAATCCATCTTCATTATTATTTTGCCTCCTGAGGCGCGGCCACCAGCGGCGGCAGCGCATAAAATTCCCGCAAGCGCGGATTCACGATTTCGCCGCCGGTAGTTAACAACGTATCGCGCACGATTTCATCGGCAGGATCGAGCCGCAACTTTCCGTCTTTCACCAGATACAGCAGAAACGCGGACACATTACGCGCATACATCTGGCTGGCGTGATAGGGAACTGTGCTGGCGAGGTTGTACCAGCCGATAATCGTGACGCCGTGCGCCACGATTTTTTCGCCCGGCCGCGTCAACTCGCAATTTCCGCCGCGCTCCGAAGCCAGGTCCACGATCACCGAGCCTGGCGCCATTCCCTTCACCATGTCCGCAGTCACCAGCAGCGGCGATTTTTTCCCCGGCACTACCGCCGCGGTGATCACCACATCGCTTTCCGCCACCACTTTTCCCAGCAGCTCGCGCTGCCGCCGGTAGAATTCCTCGTCCTGTGCGCGCGCATAGCCACGCGCGTCTTCCGCGTCCTTGGCCTCAATCGGCAATTCAACGAAACGCCCGCCGAGGCTTTGCACTTGTTCTTTCGCCGCCGGCCGCATGTCGTATGCCGATGCCACCGCGCCAAGCCGCCGCGCCGTTGCCACTGCCTGCAGCCCAGCCACTCCCGCGCCGATCACGAAAACGCGCGCCGGAGTGATCGTTCCCGCAGCGGTGGTGAGCATGGGAAAAATTCTCGGCAGGGTGTCCGCGGCAATCACCAGCGCCTTGTATCCGCAGATCGTGGCCATCGAGGAAAGCACGTCCATGCTTTGTGCGCGCGTGGTGCGCGGCATCAGCTCCACGGAAAGTGCGGTCACGCCGCGCCCGGCAATATCCTGAATGGTGTTCAGTCCGCCAAGCGGGCGCAGAAATCCCACCAGCACTTGATCTTTATGCAGCAACGGCAGGTCCGCGTCGCCCGTCTTGTCATTGGACCCGTAGCACAGCACTTGCGCCACAATATCCGCCGCGCGAAATACTTCGGCGCGATCCGCCACAATTTTCGCTCCCTTGGCGGTGTATGTGGCGTCGGGATAACCGGCTTCCATGCCCGCGCCCGCTTCCACGATGACTTCGAGCCCGCCTTTCATCAGCGCCGGCACAACGCTCGGCACCAAGGCGACGCGTCGTTCACCCGGATAGCTTTCTCGCGGAACGCCCACGATCATGAAACTTCCTCCGAAAATGAAAACTTGAATCGCCGTCGCAGGAAAAGCCCACGGTGAAGGAGGTCAGAAAAATTCCCGAGGCTGCACGCGCTGTCGCGCGCCATCCTGAAACTGGAAATCATACACTAGCGCGGTGGATTTGGCGCCGCTACGTTCCACAGCACGATATAGCGCGCCTTTGAACTTCTCGGTCCGCAAAACGGCGCTTGCTTTATAATCCGCGCGGCGGCACCGAGCGATCGCGCCGCACCGCGTGAATCAAGGAGATAGCCTGTGACTGCTTGCCTTCCTCGACTGTGCGCCTGGCAAAATATTGTGCGCCGGAGTGTCCTGCTTGCGGTGTTGGCTTCCGCGCTGATGTGCAGCGCATATCCCGCGCGCGGCCAGGCCGGCGATCCGTTGAGCACGCTTTCTCCTGCCGCGCACCGGACGGTTCAGCAATTGACCGCGCTGAATTCGCTCCCCGCGGCCGACTGGAAGTTCCACGCGGGCGACGTGGCGCACGGCGAAGCGCCGGACCTCGACGATTCCAACTGGCAAACGGTCACAGCAAACTCGCACGCGCCGACAGAGGCCGTATGGTACCGTCGCTGGATCGAAGTTCCCAAGACGCTGAACGGTTACGATCTCAGCGGCGCGCGCATCTGGTTTCAGTTCGAGGCTTATGCCAATGGCCCGATGCCGCAAATTATTTATTTCAATGGGCGGCGCGTCGCGCTCGGCGATGACTTGGAGCCGATCGTGCTTTTCGACCACGCGCAGCCCGGCGATCGGGTGCTGGTAGCCGTAAAGCTCTTGCACACAGTGGACCAGAAAACTTTCGCGCGCGCCGTCGTCTCCATCGAATTCACGACAGGGCGTCCGAACCCTAATGATTTGCTGCAGGAAATTCTTTCCGCCAATGCATTGCTGCCCTCGTTAGGGCCGACGGCTGCCGCTGTTCGCGAAGGCATCGAAGCGGCCAGCGCCGCTGTGGACCTGCAGGCGTTGCAGCAAGCGCAGCAGCCAGCTTTCGATGCGTCGCTGGTACGCGCGCAAGTGGAACTCGAAAAAATCAAGCCCGACTTGCAGCAGACCTCCATTCGCCTGACGGGAAATTCGCACATTGATGCCGCCTGGCTCTGGCCCTGGACCGAAACCGTGCAAGTGGTTCACAACACTTTTTCCACCGCGCTGCAGCTAATGGATGAATATCCTCAGTACACCTTCACGCAGTCTGCGGCGGCCTACAGCGAATGGATGTGCCAGAAATATCCGGCGATCTGCCAGGAAATCCAGCAGCGTGTAAAGGAAGGCCGCTGGGAACTGGTCGGCGGCATGTGGGTGGAGCCGGATCTGAATATGCCGGACGGCGAATCGTTGGTCAGGCAGTTGCTGATCGGCAAGCGCTACTTCCGCGAAAAATTCGGCACGGATGTCCGCATCGGCTGGAATCCCGATTCTTTCGGCTACAACTGGCAGCTTCCGCAAATCTACAAAAAATCCGGCGTGGATTATTTTGTGACGCAGAAGATGGCGTGGAACGACACCAATCCGCTGCCCTTCAAGCTTTTCTGGTGGCAGTCGCCGGATGGCAGCAAAGTTCTGGCGTATTTTCCGCATGACTACGCGCGAGGTATCGAGGCGGAGCCGCTGGCCGAGGACATCGCCCGCGCGCGCGAATTAAACCCGGGCCTGCCGGAGATGATGCATCTCTTTGGCGTGGGCGATCACGGCGGCGGTCCCACGCGCGCGATGCTGGACGTGGGTGTGCACTGGACCGATCCCAAGATGGTCTATCCCAGGACTTTTTTTGGAAACGCGCAGGGATTCTTCTCGGACGTGGAAGGCAAGCTCGATACGCCCCATTCACCGGTGTGGAATTACAAGTCGATCGCTGGCGGCTCGACGCAGCTTCCCGCGCCGCCGGCCGGCATGGTCAGCCTCCCCACCTGGAACGACGAACTTTATTTTGAATATCATCGCGGCGTTTTCACTTCGCAGGCGGCGCACAAACGCAACATGCGCGAAAGTGAAGTGTGGATGTTGGACGCCGAAAAATATTCGTCTCTGGCTTGGCTCACCGGCTTGCCGTATCCCGCTACCGCGCTGAACGAAGCGTGGAAGAAGGTGCTGTTCAATCAATTCCACGATCTAGCCGCGGGCTCTGGCATCGCGGTGATTTATCAGGAAGCTCAAACGGATTACGACATGGTGCGCCTCACCACCGGCGAAGCTAGCTCGGCGGCGCTCGCAGACATCGCATCGCGCGTGGACACGCGCTCACCCGCGGGCTCGCGGCCCGTGCTGGTTTTCAATCCGTTGGCGTGGGAGCGCAAAGATATCGTCGAATTCTCCGTGCAGATGCCGGACAGCGTGAAGGACGGCGTCTCCGTGTTGGATGCGCAGAACCACCCGCTGCCGGTGCAAGTGATTTCGTCGAACTCTGTGACGAACGCCGCCACGAACACCGTGCATCTGCTGGTTGAACCGCGAGCGGTTCCGGCGCTGGGCTATGCATTACTGCGCGTCGTACCAGGCCGCCGCGATGCGTCAAGCGATCTGTCTGCGCACGATTTGACGCTGGAAAATTCCATGCTGCGTGTGGTTGTGGATCCGAAGACCGGCTGCATTACCAGTCTCTACGACAAGCGCTCGCATTTCGAAACGATCGCCACCGGCGGATGCGGCAATGAACTGCTCGCATTCGCGGACAAGCCCAAAGATTACGACGCCTGGAACATTGATGCCGATTTCGAGAAGTCCGTCACGAAACTCGACGCCGCGGATTCCGTGACGCTGGTGGACCGTGGCCCGCTGCGTGCAACGATTCGCGTGACGCGTACCTGGCAGCACTCGAAATTCGTGCAGGACATTAGTCTTTACGCCGGACTGGACCGCGTGGACGTGGTCAACGACATTGACTGGCACGAGACGCACGTGCTGCTGAAAGCCGCCTTTCCGCTCGCGGCGTCCAGCGATCATGCGACGTTCGAAATTCCCTACGGCTCGATCGAGCGGCCCACCACACGCAACAATTCCTGGGAAGCCGCGAAGTTCGAAGTTCCCGCGCTGCGCTGGGCCGATCTGGGTGACGCCGCGCACGGCTTCAGTCTGATCAACGATTCGAAGTACGGCTACGACGCCAAAGGCAACGTGCTGCGCATCTCGCTACTGCGTTCACCCACATGGCCCGATGCGGATGCCGATCGCGGGCCGCAACATTTTGCTTACGCGCTGTATCCGCACGTGGGTGATTGGAAGCAGGCGCTCACCGTGCGGCGCGGCTACGAATTCAATACGCAACTGAAGGCTGTGTCGGTAAGCACGCACACAGGCGCGTGGGGCGCTGAACATTCTTTTGTAAGCGCGGAGCAGGACAACGTAGTGCTGACGGCCATGAAGAAGACGGAAGATGGCGACGCGCTGCTGTTCCGTTTCTACGAATGGGCGGGGAAGAATTCTGAAGTGACGCTCACGATTCCACCAGGCGCTACGTCTGCCACGCTGGCCAACCTGATGGAACAGCCGGAAGGCGCGCCGCTCAAGCTATCGCAAGACGGCAAAGTTACGGTTCCCGTGCATCCGTTCGAAATCGTTTCAGTGCGGGTGGACTATCCGCGCGGCGCGCAGGCTGGATCGGGCGCACTCAAGCCGTAGCTCGCGCCCCCAGGGCGGCCACCACAGCTGCGGCGGCGTCCTTGCCCGTTTGCGCTCCACCATTCATATACGCCTGAAAATCTTCGCTGCAGTGCTCGCCCGCAAAGTAAAGCGCGCCGAACCGCGTGCCTTCGGCACCATGAATGCTCGTCCATTGGCCCGGCTTGTAACAGGAATAGCTGCCCTTGGTCCATTGATAGCTCGGCCATTCAAATCTGCAAGCTTGGCCATTCGTCATTTGCGATGCTCCGGGGAACGCTTTTTCTATGAACGGGAGCAGCCGCGCGGCCGCCTCCTCCGGCGAACCTTTCGCCAGATCCATTCCCGCCGTACCGCCGTTGAAAACGGTGAGGCTTCCACTGGCGGCTTGCTGCAATTGGCTGCTGTCCCATACGCACTGGATGGGTTCCTCACTGAAGAGGTATCCCGAAAATCCTTTCGCGCGCCAGTAGCGCTCCTTGAACCCCAAACAAACTTTGGCGTTTTGTCCGTAGCCCAGCTCGGCAATCGTTTTTTTCTTCTCTGGCGGTAGTTCCAGCCGGATATCCACATCGCGCAGAGTCGAAAAAGGTATGCACATCACTACCACGTCGCCATCTACATCCACTGCGCTGCCATTCGGATTTTCGAACGTTAGCCGGAACCCCTTGTCCTTGGCCGCAATTGTTTTCAGTTGGTGGCGCGGATGAATTTGGCCTTCGAGCCGGCGCGCGAGTTCGTCCACCACCCGTTGATTGCCGCCTTTTACTTTGTAACGCTCGTCGCTCGATCCGTAGAGCCCCACGGCATGCTTCGAAGTGTTCGTGTTGATCATCAGAATGAAGTTGAGCGCTGATTGCTGATCGGCATCCAGTCCGTATTCCGTCACGAAGGCAACGTCGAGCAGCTTCCGCATCCATCCGCTTGCGCCGATCTTATCGAGGTACTCTGCCAGGGAAAGTGCGTCCAATTGTTTAGCGGCGTCGTTGGAGTGCTGGTAGGTGATGATTTTCCCAAGCGTGTCAACGTCATGCCGAATGCGTTCTGCAAGCGGCTTGAATGCTTCCACCGCTTCCGCTTCCGTATGCTGGCTGCCGTTGAAGTAGAACGCCGGCCGAATCAGCGCCGATTCGCTGGCAGAGCGCGTGTCGAGTAATTCGAATCCGAATTCCTTCGCCAGAGCGCGCATCTCCGCGTGCGTGCTATCAATAAATTCACCGCCGAGCTCGGTGGTCAGGCCCGGGCCCAGCACATCCTTCACCGTCAGGATGCGCCCGCCAGTCCGTTCCGACGCTTCGTAAATCTCCGCCCTCAAGCCCGCTTTCTGCAATTTGTAAGCGGCGTTCAGACCCGCGATTCCCGCGCCGACGATTACGATTCTGGCTGAACCGGACGCCGGATGAGCCCACGTCACTCGCGGAATCAGAGTCTCGCCGCCAGCCAAAGCCAGTGAAGAAACCGCAGCCGCTTCCAGGAACCGCCGGCGCGTCAATTGTTCGGCGCGCTCGCTCAGGAATCGCTCCCGCATTTCCAATAGCTCGTCAACCGGCGGCGCTCCGGGGCGTGCCGCCTCCGCGGCCAGCTTCAGCACGCGCCGGACAGCATCAAATATCGGACTGCCAGCCATGCGCCGCACCTCCGCGGGATCGTGTAGTGGAATTTAGATTGAGAATCCGGGCTATTTCGATGCGGACAAAATACTCCAACCCTGAAAGCTTATGCGCGTTATCCGCGCGCGAGATTCTTAATCTGCTTGGCCAGTTTTTCGATTTGCTCGGCCTTGGTCACCATCGCCAGCGACAACACGCTCACCGAATCGGTTTTCTCCACTTCATCTTTCAAACCGCTGGCGAGCACGAAGAGCTTTTCCACGTCGTCGTGGATCTGGCTCTGGTTTTGTTTCAGGATCTGTTTGGGATCCAAGTCGTGGTGCTGGTATCGAACGGATCGTTCCGCCCGTCGTGCACCGGGGTGTCGCCTTTTGGCAACTTCGGGCTGGGATTCTGCGCGAAGGCGCGCACGGCCAGCAGTGCTAGCGGGGCAGCCAGCGCCCAGGAAAATAGTTGGGTGATGAAATTACGCTTTTTCGGGTCCATAATGCGTGCTCCCGTTCGCGGAATGTTCTTCGGGCTTTCGGCACGCCGCGCCACGGTATGCGGCTTGCCGGGTGGTATAATTCCGCTCCCTCTATCTTATGACTGATTCGCTCTCACAGTGGCTGGAAATTGCAGGGAAGACCGGGCTGCGCCTGCTGGTCATCCTGCTCTTCGCGATCCTGCTTACGCGCATGCTCAAGGCGCTCACCTCGCGCCTGGTGCAGATGGCCAAAGCGCAGACGCGGGCCGGCCAGATGCGCGAGCAGCAGACGCGCACGATGGCCGGGTTGCTCTACAGCATCGGCGCCGCGATTATCGGGTTGATCGCCGTGCTGATGGCCTTCGAAATATTAGGTTTCGACATCGCTCCTGCGATGGCGACGGCAGGCGTGGCCAGCGTCGCCATCGCCTTCGGCGCGCAGAGCCTCCTGAAAGATTTCATCAATGGTTTCTTCATCGTCTTCGAGGATCAATACGTGGTCGGCGACCTGATTCAAGTGAATGGGGAAACCGGGCGCGTGGAGCATCTCACCTTGCGGCGCACCGTGCTGCGCAATCCCGCCGGTGCGATAGTAACGCTGCCGAACAGCCTCATCGGCCAGGTGGCCAACCTTAGCCGCGATTGGTCGCAGGCATTTGTGGACGTGACCGTGCCGGCGGCGGAGCTGGTGGGGCGCGCGCTGGCCACGCTCGAAAAAATCGCCGGCGATTTTCGCAACGATCCCGATTGGTCCGCGGCGCTGATTGATGGTCCCCGCGTCCTGGGCATCGAAGCGCTCTCCCTGGACGGCACCGTGATTCGTCTGCAAGTGCGCACCATCCTCAACCGTAAAGAGGATGTGGCCCGCGAGCTGCGCCGCCGCATCAAGCTGGGTTTTGAGCAATCGCGCATTCCGCTGAGCCATACGCATCAAATCGTGGTGCAAGGCGAAGTTTCGCAATCGAACGAATAACATCAACCGACAACTAAGGAGAATCCCATGGGACAAGTGACGCATGAGCAGGTGAATCTGATGTTGCGCCTCTACGACATCCGCCGCGAGCCGCGTTTGCGCGAAGCGCGCGATTGGTACGTCCGGAATTTCAAGCCCACTTCGCTGGAAGACGTTATGAAGATCGCGCCTCCCAATTCGCAGGAGAACGCGTTCGTGCGCATGGTGCTGAGTTACTGGGACATGGTGGCGAATATCGTGAATCGCGGCCTGATTGACGAGGAGTTTTTCTTCGAAAGCACCGGCGAACAGTGGATGGCGTGGGAGCGCATCAAGCCCATCGTCGCGGGTTGGCGCGCGATGTTCAAAAATCCTCATGCCTTCGCGCGGCTGGAAGAACACGTGAAGCGCATGGAAGCGTGGCGCGAGAAAAACGCCCCCGGGAGCACCGAAGCCATGCGCGAAATGATGGCGGCGATGGCCGCCCGCGAAGCCAAGGCCTAAAACACGCGTCACAAAATGGCGCCCAGCATCAGCGGGACCTAGCCGCCGCACTCGCGCGCCACGTTGCGCTGGCCGCTCACAATATCGCTATGAGGCTTGGGCGAGTTATGGTAATTTTCTGCCCGACCCCCGCGATTGCTAGTTTCCCTTAGGATTTCCATGCACCGGGATGCTCTGGCCTGTCACTAAGCACCCGGAGAATTGCCCGGGGAGGAATACGAAAGATGAACTTCCGCCGCCATCCGCTCACGTGCCTCATCGCGCCGCTGCTCTGCGCGCTCCTCGCAATTCCCGCGAACGTGGTGGCGCAAGCAACACAAGCGACGCAACCGCAGCATGCCGGCAAGCTCACCGCCGTCTTGCCTATCGTCAACGTGATTCGCGGCGCGCAGCAGACCCCCGCTTCCACCTCTGAAGCAATCTACTGGGGTGATGTGATAAACACCGGCCATCTGGCGCGCGCCCGCGTCGCTCTCGACGATGGCTCTGTGCTCAGCGTCGGCTCCGATTCCAATCTGACGGTTACGAAACACGATGCCGCCGACCAGCAGACCGATCTCGATTTAAATTACGGCCGCGTCCGCGCCAAAGCCGTCAAACTCGTAAAGCCAAATGCCAATTTCCAAATTCGCACTCCCACGGGAGTGGCCGGAGTCGTCGGCACAGATTTCGCGCTGGATTCACAGGGCGACACCACGCGCGTCGTGGTCTACGAAGGCAAAGTAAATTTCTGCGCGTACAAGTCCAAGACGAAAGAAGAAGGCAGCGAGGCTCCGGCCACCGGCGGTCAAGACCAGACAAAAAGAGAAGAACCAGCGGATGTTGGGGCCGTGCGTAATCGTGGGTGCGGGGAAACTTCCAGCGTGCAATTTAACGCCGCTCCCACGCCGCCAGTCCCGGCCACGCCCGTCACCATCACGGACATGACTACCACCACCAGCGTCACCGGTGGAGCGGGAGGAGCAGCCGGCGGCATCGGAGTTGCCGGAGTCACCGCCATCGGCGTCGGCGCGGCTGTGGCAGTCACAGTCGCGGCGATCGTGATTCGTGCGGCCAGCAAGACTCAGACGTGCTCGACTCCAGCCGCTGCCGCACACGTTGCGCCCTCAGCCAGCTGCACCGGCATCAATAACGCCGGTAAACTGAACGGCCAGCGCCCCTGAGAGAAAGGCGTTGCGTGTCGTCGGAAAAAGTCCGCTAAGGCGTGCGTGATCGCGTACCGTCTATCGCTTCTCCATCAACCGCGTTCATCGGGCGCTGAAGCTCAGGATCGCGTTACGTAAATTGTCGGAACTACCGCGTTCAATTCTTGTCCCATGAATTGAGATCGCGCGACAGGATCAATTTTAATGTCACTTTGTCCGAGGCATTGGTTAAGCCGAATCCCACACCGGCCTCCACGTCCAGCACCTTGCTTTTGTGGTCGAAGACTCCAAATAGCTGGTGCGACTGTTGGCTTAACGGGTAAAAATCGCGCAGCGGGCCCAGATTGGCGTACTCTTCGGCGGCGATGGCCCACTTCGATGAAAAATTGTAGGCCACTCGCGTAGCTGGCGCGAATCGAGGTTTTGAAATCCGCCGGTCCACGTATTGTCGAGGATCGGGTTCAAAATGATGTCCACCGGGTGCAGGTGCCAGCCGATGATCGGCCGAATCTCCGATGTAAAGCGATATTGGTCCCAATACGACGCGTTGTAGCTAAACTCAAAATTTATGCCGTAAAAAAACTTGCGATCGTCCGCGTGCGGGCTGACGAACAGCAGGCGTATCTTTAGACCGTCGAACGTGGCGCCGTGATTTGTCGAAACGCTGTACAGCGGGAGATAAAGCCCCGCCTCGAACCATCGGTCACGCCGTAGGCCCACTCGGGAACGCCGTTCAACGATTTGTTCGGGATGATGCCGCCAGGAAATGCCGGAGTCGTCAGGCCGTCGGGTGTGAAATTGTTGTGCAGGGTGAGATTAAACACGCCGGGTGGAGCGATGGAGGCGTCATACACCTGGATCTCGTCGGTCTGCGCAAATCCCGCCGCAGGCGCAGCGAGAGCGACGACGATCACCAATAACCCACGCACGCCGAATCCTCAAAGCATTCTCATTTGGATAGTTGTGAACCAGTGACGGCATTCTCGTCGCCTGCGAACGATTGACCTGATGCTCAGCCAATGAGCAATACGTACTCGTAAACGAGTACGTACACGAACCAGCAAAGCGTGGCAATGTCCCTGAGCGACCTCAGCACCCCGCCCCTGGAGCCAGTGCGGCCTGGGAACGCCGATACCGCCGAGACGGGCAGCAGGACGTCTTCTCCGCGAATCTCCATTGATCTCAGCCTTTCTGCTAACGGGTACTGCTGAGCTAACTGCGAACCACCGGGCGGCTGGCGCCCAGCACGCCGCGCACCGCCCCGGTAACCCGGGGCACGGACATGTCCACCTCGGCCTCGAGGGACGCGGCCACCGGCAGCGGCACGTTGCCGCCGCTGACCCGGGTGACCGGGGCGGCCAGCGAGCCGAACGCCTCCTGGGCCGCGATGGCCGCGACCGAGGCCCCCCAGCCGAGCTGGCCCGGGTTCTCCTCGCACCACGACCAGCCGCCCGGTCCGGGCGACCGAGCCGAGGACCGCGGCCGCGTCCAGCGGCACCAGCGTCCGCAGGTCGATGACCTCGGCCTCGATGCCGTCGGCGGCCAGGTCGGCGGCCGCGGCCACGCAGGTGCCCACCGTGATGGACAGCCCGACCAGGGTCACGTCGGCTCCCGGCCGCACGATCCGCGCCTGCCCCAGCGGCAGCACCCGCTCACCGTCGGGCACGACCTCCTTGCGCCCGTACAGCGCCTTGTGCTCGAACACCATGACCGGGTCGTCGTCCCGGATGGCCGCCGCGAGCAGCCCGAACGCCCGGCCTACTCGCCGGGAGAGGCCATCTTCAGGCCGGGCACGGTCATCGCCCAGTTCTCCACCGACTGGCCGTGCTGGCTGCCGAACCCCAGCCCGCCGGAGCCGTTCGCGCCGCGCAGTACCAGCGGCAGGCTGACCTGGCCGCCGGTCATGTAACGGACCTTCGCGATCTCGTCGGCCACCTGGTCCCAGCAGGTGGCGTAGAAGTCGGCGAACATGATCTCAGCGACCGGCCGCAGCCCGGCCATGGCCGCGCCCATGGCGGCGCCCGCGATGGCCTGCTCGGAGATCGGCGTGTCCCAGACCCGGTCCGCCCCGAACCGCTCCCGCAGCCCCCCGGTGGTCTGGACACCCCGCCGGAGCCGACGTCCTCGCCGAGCAGCACGACCCGGTCGTCCCGGGCCATCTCCTGGGCCAGCGCGGCGGCGACGGCCTGCCGGTAGGTCAGTTCCGCCATCGCCAGCTCCCATCGCTCCACACGTCGGCCCAGGCCCCGGCCGGGTCGGGGACCGGGCGGGCCAGCACCTGCCGGGCCAGGCGCTCTGCCAGCGTCACCCTCGAGCTGCGTGTCGATCTCGTCCGAAGTTCTCCGCGGCCGCGCCGTCGGCCACGGAGCGTGGCCCGGGCGAGCAGCAGCGGGTCCCGCTCGCGCCACCGCGCGACTTCCTCCGCTGGCCGGTACGCGGCGCCGTCCGCGGCCGAGTGACCCTTGAGCCGGTAGGTCTGCGCCTCGATCAGGCTCGGGCCCGGCACCGTCCCGGGCCGCATGGGACCGCGTCGCCGACCACCTGCCGGACCGCGGACACGTCGTTGCCGTCCACCACGATCCGGGCCAGCCCGTAGGCGGCATGCCCGGTCGGCGGCGGGCAGCGCGACCTGGATCACGCTCCTCGATCGGGGTGTACTCCATGTACCAGTTGTTCTCGCACACGAACACGACCGGCAGCCGCCACACCGCGGCCAGGTTGACTGCTTCTGGGCTCGCCGCCGACGTTGGTCGTCCCGTCGCCGAAGAAGCACACGGTGACCTGCCCGGTGCGGCGGATCATGGCGGCCCAGGCCAGCCCGCAGGCGATCGGCAGGTGCGCGCCGACGATCGCGTAGGAGCCGTAGTAGCCCGTGCTCCACGCTGGTGATGTGCATGGAGCCGCCCTCGCCCCCTCTGATCCTGCTCCTGGCGGCCGAGCAGCTCGGCCAGGACCGCGTCGGCCGGGGCGCCGCGGGCCAGCGCGTGGGGGTGGCCCCGGTAGGTGCCGAGCGAGTAGTCGTCCTGGGCGGAGCACGGACGCGGCCCCCACCGCGACCGCTTCCTGGCCGAGTCCCAGTCCATCTGGCCGCGGATCAGGCCCTGCCGGTACAGCGAGTCGGCCTGCTCCTCGAAATGCCGCAGGAAGAACATCCGCGTGAAAGAGTTCCAGGTCATCAGGGACGCCCATGGCCTGGACGCTACGGTGGCCGCCGTGCACCGGGGCCTCGTCCTGGCAGGCCCAACGGAGCGCGTTCACCTGCTGGTACGCAGGTCGAAGGCGGCCTCTCCGTCGCGGCGAAGGGCGGAACAGCGTCAACGAGAGGCCGGAAGGCGAGCTGGAGGTTGGAGTGGGTCTGGGGGTTGCCCGAGGTCGTACCCTGTCAGCTTGCGGCGCGGCCGGAGCCGGGACTTCAGCGATGTTGTGGTGGACGGACAGTGTGTGTGTGTGCCTCCTCGTCGTCGTCGTCCTGGAGAAGCAAGACGTCGGCGAGCGGTTGACAGACACGGCCAGGGGGGGGGGGGGGCCCCTCCCAAAAAAAAAAAAAAAAAAAAAAAAAAAAAACGTATTCGGTTTCCTTATGTAAACTAGCTAACTGTTACGTCGTGCAGATGATGCAATGAAGTCCCGGAAGAGCTAGGCT
>CAVVIP010000006.1:0-1484455 GCA_963748395.1 uncultured Acidobacteriota bacterium
GACGACGCGGATGCCCAGCAATTCCATTTGCCGC
This sequence comes from uncultured Acidobacteriota bacterium, assembly GCA_963748395.1. GTDB lineage: Bacteria > Acidobacteriota > Terriglobia > Acidiferrales > UBA7541 > Palsa-295. The sequence continues at coordinate 35 of CAVVIP010000006.1, forward strand.
GCGCACTCCTGGCCGATCGCTCCACCGAGAAACCCCATCCAGACGGGCTGAGCTTCGAGCGCGCGCGAGGCCATGGCCACGTGCGCAGCTTTGCCGCCCGCCAGACCTTGAGCGCTGTTGGCGCGATTGATTTCGCCGACGGCCAAAGATTCGATGAACAAGCGACGATCCATGGCCGGGTTGGCGCTCACGCAAACGATTGTGGGACGGGGCATAATCCCTTGCTCCTGGCTGGCATTTGTGCCAAGCTATCACCCTCTGGTGCGAAATAGTAACAAAAAGTAAGAATTCGAAAGCAGGCTATTACGTATGCTCGCGGAAGAGCGGCGGCGAAAAATACTGGAATTGACGCAGCGCAACGGCCGAGTCGTCGTGAAAGATTTGGCGCGCCGCTTCTCCACTTCGCTGATTACCATTCGCAAGGATTTGGAATCGCTTCACCAAATGGGCCGCCTGCAACGCGCGCACGGCGGCGCGCTGCCGATCGACGCGTCGGCGTTGCGCGATCCGACCCTGCACGAAAAAGAACAATTGCACCGGCGCGAAAAACTGAAAATCGCCGCCGCCGCAGCTCGCCTGGTTCGCCCCGGTCACGTGGTGATTCTGGATTCGGGCACCACCACCACCGCCATCGCGCGCGCCATTCAACATGTTCGCGATCTCACCGTAATTACCAACGCCGTGAACATCGCCGCCGAGCTGGCCGGCACGGACGTCGAAGTCATTCTAACGGGCGGCGTGCTGCGAAGGAATTCGTTTTCGCTGGTGGGGCCCCTCGCCGAAGATTCCTTGCGGCACGTCACCGCCGATCTGCTGTTCCTTGCGGTGGACGGATTCGATGTGGAATACGGGCTTACCACGCCGAACCTGCTCGAGGCGCGCGCCAATCGCGTGATGATGGAAAACGCCAAGACCACGATAATTGTCTGCGATTCCAGCAAATTCGGCCGTCGCAGCCTTTCGTTTATCGCGCCCACTTCGGCCGTCCATCACACCATCACGGACGGCAAAATTTCCGCGCGACATCTCCGCGGGCTGCGCGCGGCGCACATTAAAGTAATCGTCGTTTGAATTTTCATTTGCAATCATTCGGAGGAACGGTTGGTCGATATGAACGCAGCAGCGGGCGCCCACACCATAGCAGAAATTCTTTCAGAACCGGCCACCTGGAAATCGTGCTTCAAGACGATGGAACAGTCGGGCGAGCTGCAATCGCTGAATGAGAAGCTGCCCAGAACCATCGAATGGGTGTTCATCGGCTGCGGTTCGAGTTTCTACCTTGCCCAGGCCGCCGCGGCCACCTGGTCCATTCTGACGGGCGAGAAATCCCGCGCGCTTCCCGCATCCGAAATCACGCTTTTTCCGCAATCATTTTTAGCGTCGTGCCAACCCGTGCTGATCACTCGCTCCGGCTACACTTCGGAGGCCTTGCAAGCCGCCGAATACCTGGAAACGAAGCTCCATTTAAAAACTTTGGCAATCACCTGCGGCACCGGCACTCCGATCGAAAAAATCGCGTCGCATTGCATCAAACTGACCGTCGCGGATGAAAAAAGCACGGTAATGACGCGCTCCTTCACCTCCATGCTGATCACGCTGCAGACGCTAGCCGCAATTCGTGGAAAACGCGGCGAATTTCTCGCGGCGCTGGGTGAACTCCCCGATCAGGTGGCAGCCCGTCTGAACACCATTCACGGCACTATCAAGTCGCTCGCGGAATCGCGGGACTTCGCGGACTACGTGTTTCTCGGGCAGGGCCCATTTTTCGGCATAGCCCAGGAATCGATGTTGAAAGTGAAGGAAATGTCCTGCTCCTACGCGCAGTGCTTTCACACCCTGGAGTTCCGGCACGGCCCGAAATCGATCGTCAGCCCGGAAACGCTGATCACTTTCATCATCAGCGAGACGGGATTTGCGGCGGAAGTACAGGTGCTCGAAGAAATAAAAAAGCTCGGTGGCACCACGCTCGCCATATCCAACGTTTCCGATTCCACCATTCGCCGCGCCGCCGATTACTCTGTCGAATTGTCGCTCGATGTACCGGAAACAGCGCGCATAGCCGCGAGCGTGATTCCAGGCCAGCTGCTTGGCTTCTACACCGGAATCAAGAAGGGTTTGAATCCAGACGAGCCTCGAAACTTGTCCCGCGTGGTAATGCTGGAATCCAAATAATAGGGGCTCCCAGAATGTCGCTCGATGTTTGCGTCGTCGGCGAAATCAATCCCGACTTGATTCTTTATGGCGTGCCGGCGCAACTGAAGCCGGAGGAAGAATCCCTGATCGACGGGTTCCGGCTCACTCTGGGAAGTTCGTCCGCGATATTCGCGCACAATCTTGCGGTGATGGGCACGCGGGTCGGCATGGTTTCAAAAATCGGCGCGGATTCCCTTGGCAAGATGGCTTTCGATTGGCTGGCGAACGCCGGAGTGGATTTGACGCGCGTATGCGTGGTTTCAGGCGGACCTGCGACCGGCCTGTCCGTGATTCTCACCCAGGTGGGACATCGCTTCATCTTCACCTATCCCGGCACAATGTTCGAATTCAGCCGCGCCGATCTGGATCTCGACTATATTTTTTCTTCGCGCCACTTGCACCTCTCGTCATACTTCTTGCACCGTGCCCTTCGCCCTCGCATTGCGGATTTATTTCGCGAAGCCAAGGCCAAGGGACTTTCGACGTCGCTGGACACCAACGATGATCCGGAAGGGAAGTGGGGAAACGACCTGCTGGACGTGCTGCCGTTCGTAGATATTTTTTTCCCGAACGAGCGCGAAGCAAAAAAAGTAGCCGGAACCGATGATTTGCAGCAAGCGATCGATAGACTCGCACAACTGTGCCAATTCGTCGTCGTAAAACTCGGCGCACGCGGAGCCGTGGCGCGGAAAGGCTCCGAAGAATGGCGTCGTGCTGGCACGCGAGTTGCCTCGGTGGATCCCGTCGGCGCTGGCGACAGCTTTGACGCCGGCTTCATTCACAGTTTCCTGCACGGTGGGACGCCGCAGGAATGTCTCGAATACGCCGACGTCGCTGGCGCGTTTTCAACTACCTGCGAAGGTGGGACCGAAGCTTTTAAAGACCATCTCAAGGTCGAACAATTTTTTCGCGAGCACATCAAGTCGCGTCAAGCATAATTCCCATTCGCCTCGCTGCACGGCCCTACTCTTTCGTAACCTTTATCAGCAAGTGGTCCGTAAATTTGGCGTTTAGTTTTGCGTCCGGGGCGGTGACTTCGCCGAAATCCTTGCCATTGACATAATCCACGACGTGATATCTCCCCGCAGCCAGTCCGCGCAGTTCGATTTCTCCGGACCACGCCCCCTGCTCGCCCTTAGTAGCGCCCGGCGCCGGCGCCGGCGCAAAAAACGCGTAGTACATCGTGCCATCTTTTTCGATTGCGTATCCCTCCGGCACATCGTAGCCGTACACGTAGAGATTACGGAACGTGCCGCGTGAAAGCATGTTTTCGTTATACAAGCCGATCCACTTTTTCCAATGCTCCTCTTTTTGCGGCGTGAGGTTTACGTCCGCCAGCTTCGGGCCGTAGTTCGGCCACGCGAATTTCGTGCCGACCACGCCGCCGGTGCCGACCGTCGAAGCAAAATCCGATCCCAAATCCTTCTCATTCCCGTTGGGGTTCGCGATGCGCGTCAGCTCCACATGATCTCCGTATACCGCGGAGTTCGGGCCCAACAGCGCCTTGTACATCTTCACGCGCTGCCGCACCTGCACGGAACCAACGGGATCAGCCGTCACCGCCTGATCCAGATAACGCAGCCAGGCGATGCTGGGCGGCGTGCCGCACGGGCAGCTCTGCGTCACGCTATCGGGCTTCAGCGCGCGCGTGGTTTCGAAAATTGTTTTGTAAATGTCGCCCATCGCATACACCGAATCGTACGGCGATTTGTGATGGTGTTTCGGGTTGTAGCAGGCCGGCACGCTATAAATGTTGTCGAGCTTGTGGCCGTCGAAATCCCAATCCTTTATGAATCTTTCGGTCAGCTGCTTGTAGTAGGCGCGAACTTCAGGCACGGCAGGACACAGCGTCGCCAAATTTCGCGTCATGCGCGCCGGCTTGCCGTTCTTATCCAGCACCAGCCAGTCCGGGTGCTGCTTCACCACGTCCGAGACGCCGTAAGCATGTGATTCATATCCCGGCCCGCCATCTTCCACCGCCAGCGGCAGCCACCACAGTTGCACCTTCACGCCTTGTTGATGAAATTCCCGAACCATCTCTTGAATTTCGCCGTCGGGAAAAGTGTCGCTGCGCGGCTGCCAGTCGCCGTAATCGTTGAACCAGCGGTCGTCCAGAGTGGCCCAGTGAATTCCGAATTCCTTGAGTTTGGGAATTGTCCCCAGCATTTGTGCCGGAGTCACATCGGCCAGATAACCCCAGCCGCACCAGCTCACCGCATAATCCTCGCTGTTATTGGTCGGCTTCTTCAGACCTTCGCCGTCAATCACGTCCGAATAAATTCGCAGCGGCTCGTAGTAATCGCCCGCGTACACCGCGATGAACGTTTCGGGAGTGGAGTAAACTTCGCCCGGCTGCAGCGCGTTTTCGGGCGTGACCTGAACGCTGGCTTCCACGTGGCCATCGGATTCAGTTTTCACTGGAATTGCCAGCACTAGCGGCAGCGTCTCGACGTGGCCAATCGCTTCGCCCACCGTTTTTGTCCAGAATGCGACGACCGGTATTCCGCCGCCCACGCGCCCTAGGTCGCCCTTCACTTCCACCATCGAGCCCATCTGATTTTGCTGCGAGAATTTCTTGGGCATTTCAAATATGTTGTCTTTGCCCCACTGGATGCTCGCGCCATGGAAGGACCACATTTTGTTGGGCGCCACGGAGGGATCAGCGAGAGAAGCGTTGAAGCGATGGCGATCCACGTCCACCGCGTCCAATTTCATTTCATTCTTGCCGGAATTGCGAAGAGAAGCGGAGACGAGCGCGATGCTCGGGTATTCATCGTACACTTCAACCACCAGCGTCTCTTCCAGATCAGCCGCGGAATTCTTGCCGGTCAGCTCGATGCGTTTGCCTTTTGTTCCGAGGCGTCCGCGAGCCGCTGATATCTGCGGATGTGCGAGGTCAAACACCACGGCCGGCAAACTCTTTCCGGCAGTCGTCACCTGGATGCCCGAATCGCTTCCGGCGTCATCGAGTGAAAGCTTTTTCACGCCACTCAGCAAACTTGCAGCAACGTATCCGTTCGGCCCGATGGCGAATTCCGCCGCGGGAGTATCTACCAGCACCGCGCTCGCGGCTGCATTCACTTGCACCTGTGATTCCTGGGCGGGCTTGGCGGGAGGAGCGCTCACCGTTGCTTGCTTCCAGCAGCCGTTCGCAAAAAGCAGCAGGCCAGCCATAGTGAGCGGCATGCTCGCGAGCCGCAGGATCAACGGCAGCTGTGCTCGTTTGGCGCTGGGTGTCGGAATCATGATCGTACTCCCTGTCACAAAAAGAAGTAAAAAGCTATATTTCGTAACATAACGATATCTGCGCAATATCTCACATCAAGTACGCACAAGCTACCGAAAATCCCAGCGCTCGCTGCAACCTTCCCGCGAGCCAACGAATTTCGCCAACACGAGTATAGCGGCAACGGATCGCAAACATTCTGAATCTCCGCCGTTTTCCAGCACACCTTCCCGGGAGGTGCCACTTGCAGGACCTACTCAAAGAAGTCTAGTCATTTGTTGAAGGCGACGCTCGATGGTGGGACGAGGCGGCGCAACACGTGGAAGAACTCGCGAGTAATCTATCTGAGGCTGAACAGGCGAAATGGCAACTGTTGGTTGCCGTCTACCACGAACGAGCGCGAGCCATACGGATCTAGTAGCGAGAGTGCGGAAACGGTCAAGCTGACTTAGACGGGCATCTGGTCCCGAAGACGAAGTCCTGTCCTTGGCCCTGTACCCGCGCTTTGGTACAGGCTTCGCCGTATTGTACGCAACACGATTCGGAGAGATCATTGGGTGCGAGGCGAGAGCGCGCGACGGCTATGCAAGGACTGGGGGCTGCCTGCGTTCTCGGCTCCCCCAGTCACCAAGTGTTCCGCAAATGGGAGGCCAGCGGGTCCGCCGCCTCATTCGTACATGTCTGACGTCGTTCACATTTACGGAAGCTCTTACGAGACGTGTCCTATATGCGGTCGGAAGTGCGCGTACGGGGTCGACGCAAGTGCCATTGCCAACGAACCGGTTATTCGTCCTTCTGATTGGGAAATTGAACTCTATTGCCCCGAGCATGGACACTTCCAGGTTCTTGCACGGGATTTAATTCAGCCGGAGTAGGCCGCACTGGAACGACATCTGCGTTCGACGATGACACGCGGAGCATCCGCCCCTTACCCGAATGCGCGTTTTGTCAGTAAAGTGTCTTCAGGATTCACATTGCATGTGCTGGCGCGAGTACCATGAATTGACGAAGCACAGTGTCGAGTCGCTGCGGCGAACTCAGCACTATCTTGATTGGGCCAATATGCCGAATCCATTTCGGCATTATGAGGGCGTCCCCGTCCTGGATTTGCCGGCCGATCCGCCAGCTCCACAGATTTCAACCCTCGAAGTACTCGAGGGCAAAACCGGAAATACGCTGGCTCGAGATGGCGCGCAATTCCTTTCGCAGTTGATGTTCTATTCCGCGTCAATTAGCGCGTCCAAACGAGTCCCCTCCACCGGGGCTGTCTACGCTCTGCGCGTCAATCCTTCTTCCGGTAATCTCCATCCGACCGAATTTCACTTCTGCTCGCAAGGATTGGTCGGTTGGCCCGATGGCCTCTATCATTACCGTCCCTCATCCCACATGGCAGAACAACGCGCCATCGGAGACTTTGGCAGCGAGCTTGTCGACACCTCTTCGCCACTCATTTTCGTTCTGACGAGCATTGCCTGGCGTGAAGCCTGGAAATACCGCGACCGGGCCTATCGATACTGCTTGCACGACGTCGGACATGCCTGGCAGGCGCTCACGCTTGCGGCTCGATCAATCGGATGTCAAAGTTTTGCGTTTGGCCATTTCTCAGATGACGGAGTTGCGGAACGCTGTCTCTTGCATGAGGATGAATGGCCCATGCTAATCGTCGGGCTTTACGGTCACTCAATTCCCGTGAGGGTGCTCGATCCGGTCGAAACGAGTCTGTTTAGAGGTCAACCCAACCGGCTGTCAGAGGAGCAAGAACCTTATCCACTGATTGAACGAATCCACGCTGCTACGAAGCTCAGCACGGAAGCCACCATCCCTTCTCTTGAACAGTCGAAAGCTTCCGGGCGAGGGAAAATCAGCCCGCCACCTCTAGTCTCCACCAGCCGTAGCTTCGGCGATGTCGTTCGTGCCCGCCGTTCCGCTCTTGACTTCAGGGGAGGGGACGAGTCGATGTCCTTCTCGCAACTTGCGACCGTGCTGTCCATCGCACAGGAGCGGCTCTTCGCCGATTTCGCTACAGCTCGTTGCGTCCATCTGTATCTTTACGTCCACCGCGTCGAAGGCTTGACGCCGGGTGTTTACCGCTACTGGCCGGAGCACGCGGAGTTGGAGAAAATCAAGGAAGGGGACCAACGCTTGGTTGCGGCAGCTCTCAGTTTGGGACAAGACCTGGCGGGTAACGCCTGTGTGGCATTCTCCATGATCGGCGATTTTGAGAGGGCTGCCCGCAGTTACGGCGATCGTGGATATCGGTACGTGCATTTCGAGGCAGGTGCTATTGGTCAACGAATGTATCTTGCTTCCGAGGCACTTGGCCTGCGAGCGACGGGCATCGGAGCCTTTCTTGATGACCGAGTGAACCGATATCTGGATCTGTCTCTTGAGCTAGGACAAGTCGTCTACCATTTCGCAATTGGCTACCCGGCACCCGATCCGCGCCTGGGGGCTTGAAAACGAATGGTCGGCATCCTAGAACAAGCTCGTATGAAATGCATCGGGATCTGCGAACGTTCCTCGACGATCGTACCCGAGTGAAAGCTTGCCTCGGAAATAATCGACATGACTGGTTAACTCATTACTCGGACAAGTGAAGTGCTACTTCACATCTGCGGTTACGCGACGCAATATAAAAGGGCGCCCCGATAGGAGTAGGTTTTGAGTGTTCGGCTCGAACCTAGCTCAGAAAGGAGCGCCCTCTATGGATAGCGTGAAGTATATCGGGATGGATGTGCACAAGGAAGCGATCTCTGTCGCGGTTCTAAACGCCTCTGGCAAACTGGTGATGGAGTGCACGATCGAAACCAAGGCCAGCACCATTCTGGATTTTCTCCAAGGCCTGCGCGGAAGTTTGCACGTAACTTTCGAAGAAGGTACCTGGGCCGCCTGGCTGTATGACTTGATCAAACCGCACGTAACTGAACTCGTAGTGTGTAATCCCCGCCGCAATGCTTTGCTCAAGGAAGGCAGCAAGAGCGACCGCATCGATGCGCGCAAGCTGGCTGAGTTGCTGCGGTCGAACATGGTGCGCTCGGTGTATCACGGAGAAAACGGCGTGCGCACGCTGCGCGAGCTGGCGCGTCTGACTTTGGCGCGCAAGATGGCGGCCATCACCTTGCTCGTCTGGAAGAAAGGAGTGCGCTTCGACGCCCAACATCTGAAACCACAAACAGCTTGAATGTCTCCAGCCGATCCGTTCCATCCTGGAATTTCTTCCGGCGGTGGCCAGTCGGGTTCTGGAGACATTCGGGTTCGAGGGCGAGTCTCAGCTGATTAGTTAGGCGCGGCGTGCCTCGGGCAGGCCGAGTCTCTCACGCGACCCTAGTCCCCTCGGACAACCCGAAAAAGCTATGGGCCATGAGTCCCCAATAGAACCATGGTTGGCACCTGACAACCGTGCTGCTTGTGGTCTCCGAACCGACTGGCTTCGTCGCGCCAGAGTGATGAAAACCGCTGGCAAGAAAGACCAAAAGCGCTGCCTGCATGAAGCAGCGTCCCGAGATCACGGAACGGAAGGCAGCAACAATCCTGCTCAAACGAGGTGGGCTGGACGGCAAGAAAAAATCCGGCCACAGGAAAGCTGTTTTTTCTTGACTCCTTTTATAGAACTAATCAGGAGTTAGCCCGGTGCTAACGATCAGTCGCGATTTACGAGGTAAGAATTCTTTTTTGCGGATTTCAGAGCGCTCTCAGCTGGACCATCTGCTCCGACGGAGGTCCTTCCAGGGATCGCCATCCGCGTAGCGCTCAGGATAGAGGGCCTTCGAGCGCGGATCTTCGGCGGTATCGAGCTGAAGGACCATCCACTTTGGATACGGAACACCCGGATCCGACGCCGCGTCAAGAAGCCGAACATCTTCGTCCGAGAGCTCAAGGTCAACGGCAGCGATGTTATCTTCCAGTTGCTCCGCCTTTCGGGCAGCGATGATTACACTACTGATGGCTGGCCGTCCCAACACCCACGCGAGCGCCACACGGGCCGGGCTTGTGTTATTCCGACCGGCCACTTGCTTCAGAGTTTCTACGACGCGGTAGCCCATCTCTTTGTCGAAGGGCACGAACGCGCCTGCCTCTGCGAATCGTGTACCAGCAGGAGCAGGGTTGGCGCGGCTGTACTTGCCTGAGAGGAAGCCGCCAGCTAGCGGGCTCCAAACCAGGATGCCGATGTTGTAGTACTCGGCGAAGACTGGAACTCGTATTCGAGTCCGCGGCCGACCAGGCTGTAATACATCTGCGCAGTAACGAATTTCTCCAACCCCAGACGCTCCTGCAGCATCACTGAGGTCGCGGCTTGCCACGACATGAAGTTGGAAAGCCCGATATAGCGGACCTTCCCATGGCGCACGAGATCGTCGAGCGTCCGGACCGTTTCTTCGAGCGGTGTGTTGCTGTCCCATCCATGAACTTGGTAAAGATCGATGTAATCGGTCTGTAGCCGTTGCAGGCTATCCTCGACTTCGCGCATGATGTTGACGCGGGTCGCGCCGCTTCGATTGAGATTTGCGCTCATAGGGAGGCGGACCTTGGTGGCGAGGACGATCTCTTGCCTCACTCCTTTTAGCGCATTTCCTACCAGAGTTTCGCTCTCTCCAAGGCTGTACACGTCCGCCGTGTCGATGAAGTTGATTCCCCTGTCCAGCGCTAACTTCACCATCCGCGTCGTATCCTCCTGACCGAGGTTTCCCATGTTCATCTTGTTGCCGAACTGCATGGTGCCGAGCGCGAGCTCACTTACGATGAGTCCAGTGTTACCTAATTTTCTATGCTTCATCTTTCGTACTCCTTCCGTCGCAAATGAAAATTGCGTTAGCGATCGCGAATTTGCCCCAACTAAAACAGAAATTTCGAAACTCGGCCAGCATCACCAGTGAGCGAGATTATAGTCCCGGAGAGCCATCGCACCGAAATGTCAAACACCCTGAAAATCGAGTGTTCCGTAAATGCCTGATTGGCGCGGTGATCTCAATGGCGCGCAACATAACCCGCTGCATTTAAAAAAAAGCTAAAACCGATTGCTAGGGTTAGACCGCCCGGAACGCTCCTTTATTTCCCCGCAAAACCCCGGCCTCCCCCCACAAACGGCAGCGGTTATCGCACATTTGGGGTAACGGAACCGGACCTGCCCGGTAACGCGACTAATCGCGAGTCGGCCAGCCGCTAGGGGACGACCGCCCTCAGCCGTTTACAACTCGGGTTGGTTGCGTGATGGTTGGCTCCGCGACTCCCATATCCTCGCAGCGTGGTGACTCGGATGACCACGTATCGAACCGCTCTATTAGCACTCGTGGCTCGCCTCCTTTGCTCTGAAGGCGACCTCTCACGCTCGTTTGGAAGCTCGACGCCGATGCGCTCGCGGCGATCGGTCAGATTCTGCGTCAGGCGATCCCCAGCCCCGTCGGCCCCGAGTTCGCTGCGCCGCCGACAAGCAACTCAGACTCCGACTAGAATACATCACGCTGCTCATCAAATTGAGTCTGTAGATTACGAAAACGAAACGCGACGACCAGTAGGAAAGAACTCGTTCAGCCTCGAACGAAAGGAGATTCGCCATGAATCCAATCACTTCGGAAAAAAATAAGCTCGGATTTCTCGGAGTCGGTTACATGGGCCGTCCCATCGTGCAGCGGTTGCTCGAATCTGGGTTCAAGGTGGCTGCTTATGACCGGGACCGCAGCAAGGCCGAGGAGCTGACCCGCTACGGCGGTACCGTCGCGGAAAGCGTTGCGCAACTTTCCTCCACTTGTGATGTCTTGCTGTCGTGCCTTCCGAGCGATGAGGCCGTTCTGGAGGTTTACGAAGGACCGAAAGGCGCGTTCGCCAATGCGCTTCGCGGCGCGCTGGTTATAGACATGAGCACCGTGAATCCGGAGACATCGCTGGAACTTTCCAAATTAGGTTCCGAGCGTGGAGTTGACGTCCTCGACGTGACCATATCGGGGAGCACCCCGGCCGCCGAGCAGGGGGCGCTGATCTTGTTCGGTGGCGGCGACCAGGGATGTTTCTCCGCCGCCGAGTCAATTTTCCGAGTGATCGCGCGAAAGCATTTTTATCTCGGGCCCAGCGGTTCCGGAGCGATTATGAAGCTTGTCGTGAACGCCCTGCTGGGAATTGGAATGCAGGCGATTGCCGAGGCCGTTGCGTTTGGCGAGAAATCTGGCCTCGACCGCAATCGCTTGCTGGATGTGTTGTCCCAAACTGCGGTAGTCGCCCCCGCGCACGTCGGCAAACTGCAAAGAGCGATGAAGAACGACTACAGCCCACAATTTCCGCTTCGCCTTATGCACAAGGATTTTGGCCTGATGCTTAGCCTCGCGGCGAAGGCCGGTGCGGATATGCCCGCCACACGAGCTGCTTTCGAAATCAATTCGGCACAATCGGCCCAAGGACCGGAGCAGGACTTTTCGGCCGTGATTCTGGAGATGGAAAAGCGCGCTCACTTGGGTTCCGCGGAGCAGGGGCGAATTCGAATTGGCGTCGCTGCATCGCAAAAGTAAGTCAAATTAAATGAAATGTGTCCCCGCTGCATTCTTCGGTTTGGCGAAGCTTCTCGAAGATTCGGAGTGCACATCGATGATCAAAATAAAACGACTTGGCTGCGTGTTGCTATTGATTGGGATCACCGCCGTGATGGTGAATTCGCAGGACACGGCCGGCGAGTATGTGGCGCCGTCGGAAGCCGCTCCGAGGGGCAAGGCTCCCAAGATGCAGGTCAATTGCTGAACCCTGGAGAACCGACGAAGCAATATGCGGTCATCTTCTACCAGGGGGACGAGGCTTTTTCGGGACTACTGGAGTTTGCGGAAAAGTATCACGTTACGAGCGCGCATTTCACCGCGATTGGAGCGCTGAATGGAGCGACCTTGGGATGGTTTGATCCCCAGCGCAAAATGTACAAGAAGATTCCCATCCATGGTCAGCACGAAGTGATTGGGATGATCGGCGATATCGCGCTCTATCAAGGAAAGCCCGTGGTCCATGCGCACATGGTGGTGGGGGCCCAGACGGAACAACGCGCGCCGGCCATGTTCTGGAGGCGTATGTATCACCGACGCTAGAAGTGATGGTCACGGTCGATCCGGCGGCGATGCAGAAGCGTCTCGATCCGGAAACCGATTTGACATTGATCGACCCATCTTTGAAGTAGCATCACAATATGTCGCTATGGCAAGTCACCTATAGATATGGGAGGGCAAGTTAAAATGGCCGAAGTGCGCGTGATTGCAAGAGCTTTGGCGCAAAGAGGAAGCGAAGATCAACTGAGAGCGCTGCTACGAGGCATGCTGGCTCCTACCCGCGCCGAATCAGGATGTAATTTGTATGAACTCTACGAGTCAGATTCGAAGGGGCGTTTCTACTTTTACGAAATGTGGGAAAGCCAAGCTGCGCTCGATCAACACGCAGCGAGTCCTCACTTTAAGCACTTGGAGCAGAATGTCGGGCGGTTACTGGAGGAGCCGTTCGAGGTAAATATCTTACAGAAGGTTCTGACGAGCGCCACTGCTGCGTGACGTTTGCGGGGGTCCAAACCGAATCCGAGGCGGGCTACCGCGAGGGAGATTACGCTATGCCATTGATCAAAATTGATGCTCTGGAAGGAAGAAGCCAATCCGAAGTGGCGGCCCTCCTCGACGCGATCCACAGGGCCGTCGTGAAGGCGTTTCATGTTCCAGTGCGAGACCGTTATCAGGTCTACCAAGCCCATCCCAAAGAGTTCATGGTCATTCAAGACACCGGTCTAAACATTTCTCGGACCGACAAAGCTCTGATCATTACGGTTATAAGCAAGAAGCGCGACGAAATTCTGAAGCGCAGATTCTACAAGGAATTAACGGAGCAGTTGGCAAGCTCAGTTTCGATCGCTCCCAGCGACGTTATGATTGCCATCATTGAGAATTCGGCGGCGGACTGGAGCTTTGGAAACGGCGAACCTCAGTTTTTAACTGGCGAGCTTGGATAAGGAGCTACTTCAGGACTGGTTTGACCAAACCGAGCGCGGGCAGGGTTCCTGCCGGAAATCGTGACTTCCGATTACGTGACTTATCTCCCAGATCAACTGATGACATAAAGTTTACCACGACCAAGAATCGTGCCGAGTCGGGTCAGTACCTGATTAACGCGGCGCATTCGACAGGTCGATGCAACACCATCTAATGTAAATCTGCTCTGTAAAGGTGGTGTTGGCATGAGACGAGGGATGAGGTTTGGGCTTTCTGCGATCGAGAAGCGTGATATTTGGAGCCGCTGGAAGGCGGGACAGTCGCTGCATGAGATTGGGCGCGCTTTTGACAAGCCGCACAGCTGCATTCGCGCTGTGCTGTTGCCTCGCGGAGGAATTCCTCCAGCACTCCGCCGCCGCTCGCGCTTGGCGCTCACCGTGGCGGAGCGAGAGGACATCTCACGAGGGATCGCTTCTGGTTCCTCGCTTCGTGAGATAGCGCGAGGTCTGGATCGAGCGGCCTCCTCCGTGTGCCGGGAGGTCGCTCGCCATGGTGGCCGTCCCACTTATCGTGCCCAGGATGCAGATCAGCAAGCTTGGGTTTCGGCCTTGCGTCCGAAGAGCTGTCTGCTTGCCGAGAACCGCCAGTTGCGGGACATCGTTGCGAGTAGATTGATCCTGGACTGGTCGCCCGAGCAGATTTCCGGGTGGCTGAAGAACCAGTATCCTAACGACGAGAGCCTGCGCGTGTCCCATGAAACGATTTACCGTAGCCTGTTCATTCAAGCCCGGGGAGCATTGAAGAAAGAGCTGCTGGACCACCTGCGGTCGAAGCGGCGCATGCGCCGCTCGCGTCATTCCAGCGAGCATGGACAATCACGCGGGCAGATCGTCGATGCCATCTCGATCCGCCAAAGGCCTGCGGAAGTGGAAGACCGGGCGATTCCTGGCCATTGGGAAGGCGATCTGCTGGCCGGTGGAAAGAACAGCTATATTGCGACGCTGGTAGAACGCCACTCACGCTTTGTCATGCTGATTAAGGTGCCGAGCAAAGAAACCGAAGCCGTGGTTGCTGCCTTGAGTCAACGTGTTCGCAAACTCCCTGCTTCGCTAAAACGTTCGCTGACCTGGGATCGCGGACTGGAGATGGCCAAGCACAAGGAGTTCACGGTGGCCACGAAGGTGCAAGTCTACTTCTGCGATCCACAAAGTCCCTGGCAACGCGGCAGCAACGAAAACACCAATCTGCTCCTGCGGCAATACTTTCCGCGAGGCACCGACCTGTCTGGTTTTTCGCAAGCGCAGCTCGACCATGTCTCGCTGCGCTTGAATCAGCGACCCAGAAAGACATTGGGATTCGAAACTCCCGCGAGTAAACTGCGCGCAAGTGTTGCATCGACCATCTGAGCTGGAACCCACAATCAGATAGTTAAATCCTCCTGTTCGGGAATGCGGTGCGAGCACTTATGGCATTAGCCCAGCGTCGGATTCATACGACCTGTCGACTCGCGAGAGTTTAGGCCTGTAACCCACCCAACCTCAGTGCCTTGGCCAGTGACCCAGAAATGTTCTGGCGGGCATTGACCCTCAGAACCGCCGCAATTCATAGTGTGCCCGATGCTCACCGGTTTTCCAGCGTCATCGGAAACGTGCCACACCCGAAATTGGGGGTCCAATGAACTTTAGAACTGAGATTAAGGGAAAGTCGTTTTTCTTGTTTGCGGCGTTGACCGTGGTTATGCTCAACTCCGGATGCGGGGGTAGTTCTTCGCAGCTAGCAAGCCAACCACAGCCCATCTCGGTGGTCTTGTCTACGGCGTCGGCAAGCGTCGTTCCGGGCGGTACCACGACTGTGTCCGCAACCGTGTCGAATGACAGCACGAACACCGGGGTGTCTTGGAGTTGCGCTCCCGCAAACGCTTGCGGGTTGTTCAGCCCATCGTCTACAGCAAGCGCCGTGGCAACGACCTACACGGCCCCGGCGGTGGTGCCGGCTGGTGGCCAGGTCACAGTAACTGCTATATCAATCACGGACCCTACAAAGAGTGCCAGCTCAGTAGTCATGATCAACGACCCCGCTTCCGAGGTGCGGTTTGACGTTTCCCCGCCACTAACGATTCACCCCAGCCAAACGGCGAGCGTCAGCGCTAGTGTTTCCGATGATACGGCCGGTGTGACTTGGAGTTGCTCCCCTGCGGGGACCTGCGGCACTTTCAGTCTGGCAGCTACGGCGCAACGAGGTCGTGACCAGCTATGTGGCGCCATCTTCCGCGGCTTCTGGCACTTCGATCATCATTACTGCTACCTCTGTTACCGACATCAACAAATGCGCCAATGCGAGTATGTTGTTCTCTGGAACCGCTTCAGACGCGACCCTCAGCGGCCAATACGCTTTCTTCCTGACATCCCCGACCGGGAACCGTGGTACGGCGTCACTTCTCGGGAGCATAAAATTGAGCGGGGACGGAACGGTTGCCGGCGGTGTCGCTGACATTATTTCTCCCGAAGTCCTTGACTTGCAGGATCAGATTTTGCCGACCAGTGCGAATCCGCAGCCGAACACTTCCTCGTACACGGTGGACAGCACCGGCCATGGCACGATGAAAGTTAGAACGGCGAGTGGACAACAGCTAGCTTTTGGCTTCGCAGTGACGTCCCCTGCTCATGTCTTATTGACTGAAATCGACGGAAACCCCGGCAGCGGCACGATGGATTTGCAGCAACATCCGACTGGGGGCTTCACTGCTTCCCAAGTAGAGGGCGGTTTTTCATTCACGATGACAGGGACAGCGAAAGCTAATGCGGCAACAAAAGTATCGTATGGCGGAGTCTTTACCGCCGATGGAGTTGGGAGCCTGAGCGGCGGAACACTGGACACCAATACCGCAGCGACCATGACCACTTCACCGTTCAGTGGGTCTTTCAGCGCGCCGGATTCCAATGGGCGCGGGACTTTGCAGCTTGGTGGAGGTAGATCGTTCACCTACTACGTTATTTCGTCGAAGGCGCTGCGCCTCTTCGAAGCCGACAATCTGAATCTTATGGGTGGCAGCGCATATGCCCAAGGCGGCAGCGTTATTTTCTTGGGAGACAATTATTTTTATCAACATTCCGGCTGGAGCTCTCCCGGGCGAACTATTACGGCCGGCGAGTTTTCTATCGATGAGGGTGAGAATGATATTTCATCGGGAATATCTGATTCCAGCGCCAGTGGTCCCCCCGCCACTCCGAAATCGGCCGTCAACGTCAGCGGCTCCTATGAAGCCTTCTCTGACGGCACTGGCAGTCTCACGCTTGTAGACGCTGGGGGAAGTTCGACGTTTAATCTTTACGTGGTGGACCGCAATGTAAATATCTTTGATCCCAACGCTTCCGTTGCAGGTTTTTTCTCCGGCGGGGGCAACGCCTTGATGTTGCAAACTGATGCAAACGTAAACGGGACGGGTGTGGTGATCCAGGAACATGGACCTTAGTTTTCCTCCATTGCTCGGTAATTACGCCCTGCAGCTGACAAACCCGATCACCTCCTCGACACCCACAAGCGAAATGGACTTAGTCGGTGTCGTGCTGTCTGACAACCTGGCACACTTATCAGGTTTGGTCGACTACGATCAAAGCGACTCGTCCAATCCGGTTGCGGTTCTTGGCGCGTCCATTGCAGGCTCTTTCGTTGAGGACACTCCCAAGCGGGGACGCGCTACAGGAAGTGTAACGATATCGACTCCGTCGACCGCTGGAGCTTATCCGTTTATTTCACCGGCAGGTCCGAGCTTTAATGTGGCTTACTACTGGATCAATAGCTCACAGGCGTTTGTGTTGCAGACCGATGCCTCGGCGAGCAGTTCGGGTTTGCTTTTCCAGCAGCTACTACCCTAAGAAGATCCGTTGAAGCATTCGCGATCCTGTCGCTTCGGATGTCATGCCGGCATCGTCAATAAACGGATCAGGCGATGAATGGTTCGGATGATCCGATGGTAACGAAATTATTGAGGCAACCCGATACGATGAATCAGCTCCTGGAATCGTGGATCGGTTCTCATGTCGTCATAAGCGGGATTCAGCTGTAGCCGGAGTAGTTGCGCGGTGTGTTCCCGAAAACCCTGATTAAGATACTGGATTGCCAAATCGGAATTTCCCATGGCCGCGTAGAGTTCGGCATGTTCAAATGTCATAGCATCTCCGTTTGAGTCCCCGTTCAGTTGTTTTAGCTTCTCGCGGAGCCAGCCTGGGTAACCCGTGTGCGAGTATGCGTGTGAGAGGCGATCAGCGCAAGGAATGCATCCTTCAATACGAAGCTGCAGGTCTGTTTCACTGACTTCTTCGGCGTGCTGTTTTTTAGCTTTGTACACCCATGCTCTTTCTTCGTGAATCCGCGCAGGATCCTGGGCGAAGACTATAGCCACTTCGGTTAGAAACAGATCGAAGCGACGACTAAAACGAAGGGCGCGCTGGACGGCAAACCGTTCGCCCATAGGGTCTAGTTCCCCGGCTCGACGAGCTTCGGCTATGCTTTGATCAAAGCGGCCAGTGTAGGCAAGCAGATGAGAATACAAGTTATGGAGCTCCGCATAATGGGTATCGAGCTCGAGACCACGCCGTATCTCCCGCTCAGCGCCCGGCCAGTCCCAGTCATAGAAAAGCATTTTGGATGCGAGCGAGCAGTGGGCCTCCGCCAGGCCGCTATCGAGAGCAAGCGCCTTCCGGGATGCCTCCTCCGACTGGCGCCAGCCCTCTTTGACTGGAATCAAGCCGCCGCCCGCCATGAGACCGTAATAATTGGCAAGTCCGCTATAGCCGGGCGCATAGGCGGGATCGTACTGGATAGCCTGCTGGAACAACTCCCCGCTTTTCTCGATATCACCGGGAGCGGCATTTGCAGTTTTGCTTCGAAACCAATACCCTCGCCCTCTGATATATGCGTCATAGGCACGTGGATCAACCTGTCGAGGTAGTGACACCGTTGAGGAATTCGGGGGATCGATCTTTGCCTGGACGCTATGTGCGATCGCTGTCGCGATGTCGTTTTGCAGAACAAGTATATCCCGTAGGTCTCCTTGGTAATCCTCCGCCCAAATGTGCCGGTCCGTTCGGGCGTCGACAAGTTGGGCCGTGACGCGAATCCTGTCGCCGGTACGCACCACACCACCTTCAACAAACGCATCCACTTTTAAATCCCGGCTGATCTCGGAAGCGGAGGCCGACGTATTCTTATAACGAACTACCGACGCTGCGGACGGTACCTTAAGACTCGAGATTTTAGCGAGTTGTGTGATTAATTCGTCGGTCATGCTGTCACTGAAATATTCCTGAGAGGGGTCTCCAGAGAGGTTTTTCAAAGGCAGAACAGCTACCGATTGGATCGGCGAAGAGTTTCCAAACACCTTCCGAGGGAGGTGAAACACCAAAAAAACCACAGCGATCAGACAGGCTAGTCCGACGCCCACTGCGAGATAGCGTCTTCTCCAGGTAATCTCACGCTTTGGATCCGCGTGGGCAAGAAGCGACGGTGCGAGGGACACCGTCGCGCCAGAGGGCTGTTCAAACCGTTCGTGGATATCACCGATGAATCTATAGCCATTAGGCAGGGTTTCGATGTATCGCGGTTCTTCCGCCGAGTCACTCAGGGCCTCGCGGATTTTATTCACGGCGGTATTCAGTCCATGGTCGAAATCGACGAATATGTCTGGAGCCCACAACAGCTTTTTAAGCTCTTCGCGGCTAACCGTTTGGCCTGCGTGCCCTAAAAGGACCGTGAGCACCTGAAACGGCTTTGGCTGCAGCCTGATCCGAATTCCACTCTTCCGCAATTCCAAACCGACTGTGTCGGCGTGGTAAGGACCAAACTCATATCCGTTTGAAGGTTTCAAGCTGTCGTTCATGGTGAGTCTTGCGCAGGAGACTAGCACTGCGCTTCGTCGTTGTCAATTTGATAGGGCCCTCATTCATAGCGTTATCAATAACTTACACAGTGACCCAAGGCCTACGCAGGGATGTTTCCCTGTGCATTGACCGGCTGAGCCTTTCGGTTCCATAGTCCCGGCAACGCGAGCTACCTCGGAGGTTTGATTAGCAACCCGCAGGGCATGTAGTCGCGAGCTTCAACGGTCATTCAAGACTCAGAACAACTACGTTAGTTAAGGAGAACAATCCATGAACGAAACGGGGCGATGTCAATCAGCAAGTAAGGAAGCCGTTAGTATCTGCTTTGCGCTGCTTCTTGCATGGTTTTTGACCATGCCTGCGAATTCTCATGCTCAATCAAAGTCACTCCCTGGTGGGAATACCCGCACAGCGGGAGCTTGGAGATCGGTTGGTCCTGCACCACCCGCTATTGAAGCCTCGATCGCTATTGACGATGTGATGCGCACAGTCTACATCGCGAGCTTGGGCGGCGGAATTCTCAAGAGCGAGGACGGCGGCCAAACCTTCGCGGCGGCCAATCAAGGCCTCGATTCACTGGTCGTAGCATCTCTGGCTATGGCCCACGATGACTCCAAACTCCTTTATGCAGGCACGGGCGCCGGCATATACAAGACCATAAATGGGGGCACCACATGGAGCGCCACAGGGTCCGACCTTTTACCTCTATCGTTGATTATCGATCCTACGAACGCGAATATTTTGTACGCGGGCTTTAACGGTGACTTACAGAAGACGACCGACGGTGGCGACACATGGGTGTCTTCTGCGAATGGCATCGACAACCCGGTTGTTTTCTCTTTGGCAATCGATCCGAATAACACGAGCGTTCTCTATGCGGGAACTGCTGGAACCGGCGCATTCAAAAGTGTTGACGGCGGCGCTACGTGGAATCCACTCAACGTGGACACGACCGTTTGGTCGTTGTACGTGGATCCCGGCAATAGCAACGTCATCTATGCCGGTTCCAACGGCAATGGTGTCTACAAAAGTACGAACGCGGGAGCTTCCTTTATCCGCACCGGCTCACCGACCGTCGGTGTTGTCCTGTCGCTGGCGAAAAGTGGAGACCGCTTGTATGCAGGAACCGCGACTCAGGGAGTTTCCGTTAGCAAAGACGACGGCGCAACCTGGACAAATACAAAAATATCCGACGGATTGGGTCTCGTTCTTAGCGTTGGACTGGACGGATCAGTCTTCGCGGGAACCAACTTCGACGGAGTCTTCGAGCGCCCAGCGACGACAAGAAACTCCGATGAAGACGATCGCCGGGCCTCGAATTGGCGAAGAGTGGCATGGAGGCAACTGAAAGACTGCCGCTGCCAGAACGGGCACGCGCTGGGAATCGATCCGGCCAACCACGAACACGTGTTCTTCTCTACGAATGACGGCGGGTTATTCGTTACTCACGATGGCGGTCGCAATTGGCAGGATGGCGGCGAGAAAGGACTGACATCCCGAGCGCCACGTAGCATTGCCTTCGACCCGCAGGAGCCAACACTTGTCTATGCAGGCTCGTTCACGGGCGGGGGTCTCTATCGGTCTTCTGACCACGGCCGGCATTGGGAACGCCGCCTTTTCGGATCGAGCGCCATCTACGTTGCCGGTGTAGCCGTCGATCCTGTTGATCACTCCATTTATGTCTCAACATTTCGCAGTGGCGACGGCATTTGGAAAAGCATAGATTTTGGCGAGACCTTTACACGCATCGACCGCGCTCCGGGCAGCCTTCCGGACGACTTTCTGGTCCTCAGCGGGAGGGGGATTACGGTTGACCCCGAACACCACGAGACTGTTTTCTTTGCCGGTAATAGCGGGATCTGGCGATCCAGCGATGCCGGGGCGAGCTGGATCAATGTAGATGAAACGCCGTCCTTGAGCATAACGGTCGACCCGGTCGAGCCCAATATCGTCTACGCGGGAACTTTCAGCGGGGTGTTGAAGAGTGTTGATTCGGGTGCGTCTTTTGCCTCCCAGGGCGTTGGCCTGCCAGAGGGATTTCAGACCGCGCGCACTGGCTCTGTTCAGGTCAATCCCCGCCAGCACAACGTCTTATATGTTGCGTTCGAAGGCGCAGGCGTCTTTAAGAGCGTGGATAGCGGTGAGTCCTGGACGGCCATCAACACTGGGCTGGACGACTTGGGCGTCTTCGGCATTGCACTGGACTCAGACGCACCCGACATCTTGTACGTCTCGACTTACTCTTCGGTCTACAAGACGACCAGCGGTGGAGAAATGAGCGAGAAAAAGTAACCCACATATTCAGATTGTTCAACTCTTGGAATCTCGGGCAAGGAGACCCTCGCACAAGGTAGCGGTTCCACCAGGTGACTGCCGGGGCTGGGAAATTTCACCTCCCAGCCCGCGATTTCCTCTCAAATACGCTGTCGGCCTTGGCCAAACGGCGGTCGTTGAACGTCGCATCTGTACGGCAGAAATGTCGAAAGTCGCTAAGTCGACTTCTCGCGGGTGCGCATGCGGCTACCGCGGTTGGTTGCACGCGAAGCTGTCGGACCTGAATAAGCGCGCGGAAAAAGAGCGTAGTTCGCCTTTCGAGCATGGCGAACTCTACACCGCCCTCGGCAACTATGACAAAGCCATGCGATACATCGAGACAGCCCATCAAGGTCACACTGCATGGCTACTCGAACTGCCGGTGAATCCTGCCGATGACGACTTGCACTCCGATGCCCGGTATCAAGAACTGATCTGCCGCATCGGCCTGCCGCTCTAGGCGGGCGCGCAGCCAATGTAGTTCCGCGCGGTCCGCAATAAATTATTCCCTCGCCCGCTCGAAGCAAGACGTTGCCGGCTCTAAGCCCGTACCTAAACATATTTCCATCCCACAACTTCATTTTTGTGTTATTAGTGTGTCAATACTACCAGTAATCTCGACAGCCTGAGGCTGGTCGCAGTGTCTAGAAGACGTAAGCGCCTTACGTTGCCTACCGCGTTAGTCGTACTGCTTTGTGCCGTTCAAGTCCCGTGCGCCATAGCCCAAGTCAGCAAAGGCTCGATATCAGGGACACTTCTCGATCGTCAGAAGGCCGTAGTCGCCGGCGCGGACGTCACAGTCGCAAATACGGACACAGACGAACAATTCGATGCCATTACAGACTCGGCCGGCTTTTTTCAGGAGAATTTGCTGCCAGTAGGAACTTATCGCGTGGAGATTTCCAAGCCCGGATTCAAAAAATTACTCGTCGAGCAAGTTCGAGTCAACGCCGGGTCAGATCACGGGCTCGGTACGTTGCAGTTGGCCATCGGCGAAATAACCACTACCCTCGAAGTGGCGGCCACCTCTCGGCTTATTGAAAGCACTCAAGCACAAGTCTCCAGTTCCTTCGGAAGAGAAACCCTCACCACGTTTTCCGGGATCCTCGAGAACAATGGCCTCGACAATCTAGCGCTCACCGTTCCAGGGGTGGTGAACAGCGGCGACCTGGCGTTTTCCAATATCAATGGTGTCGGCTTTGCGGTGAACGGCCTGCGCGGAAGAAGCAACGACCAGCAGATCGACGGGCAAAACAATAACGACAATTTGGCGGAGGGCCCCAGCCTGGCACTCTCAGATCCCGAGTTCGTAGAGGAATATCAAATCACCACCAGTAATTTTGACCCGGCGTACGGCCGGAACTCCGGATCGGTGGTTAACATCCTCACCAAGTCAGGAACGAACAGTCTGCATGGTTCGTTATACGCCACGGAAGGAAATTGGAGATTGAACGCTCTTACGTCAAATCAAAAGGCGTTCGAAGGATTGACGCAGGTTCCCGCTTTTAATGACGCGTTCATGGGTGCAACGATTGGCGGCGCGGCCATTAAAGACAAGCTCTTCTTTTTCGGTGGCGTGAACGCGGAACTAACCAATCAGGTAGGCGTATTTAGCACCGGACAGTTGACGCCCACACCGGCGGGGGTTGCAACACTGGCCCAGTGCCTTCCCGACAGCAATTCCGTAAAGGCGCTCGAAACCTATGGCCCCTATTCCGTTAAGGCCGGCAACCCCATTCCGCAGGGACCAGTGGTAGCGATGGACATTGCGAATTGCCCGGGCGTCGATATGGCAGGAATCCAGAGAATATTGCCCGCAGATTTTCGCCAACATGATTTCGTCGTCAAACTCGATTACAAGACCGCGCAGAATTACTTCTACGGCCGCTATATCTTCGGAAGAAATAATCTCTACAATGGCAGCGGCAACGCGGCCGGCGGATATCCGTTCGACACTCTGTTGTTCTCGCAGGACTTTGCTTTCAGTTGGACGCGCTTCATCAGCACCCAAACGGCAAACGAATTTCGCGCCTCCTATGGCAGGTTGAACGATCAGGACGGCGGGAATTCGATTGGAAACACGGTTCCCCGGGCCGCTCAACTCGGGAACGCCCTCACGACTATCTTCTTCAACGATCCCGACATACTGAGTCTCGGAGTCGCTCTCGGTTCGCCGGTTGGCCGCATCGTCAATACCTATCAAATTCAAGACAACTGGACGCATCTTGCCGGCCGGCACTCACTGAAGGCTGGTGTGAATTTCACCCATCTGCGTTCGCCGAACATCGGTCTCACTGAATATAACGGACTCTTCCGATATGGCGACTTTGGCGCGTTTGTGGCCAACACTCCCAACCGGGTGCAGCTCGCTTCGGGGAATCCGTACTTGGATTTTCGAGAGAGCGATACGTTTCTATATCTTGGCGACGATTTCAAGTTGTCGCCAAACTTTATCCTCAATCTGGGCTTGACCTGGTCGTATTATGGACAGCCCGCAAATCTCCTTCACAAGCTGACTTCGCAATTGCAGACAAGCGGCGATCCCCTTTGGGATCCCAGTCTTCCCTTAAGCGCAACGACCTTTCCGGCCTTTCCGGCGCCGAAAAATAGCTGGGGCCCTGGCATAGGCTTCGCATGGTCTCCGGAGAAAGGTCTCTTCAATTCAGGAACGGGGAAAACGGTAATTCGCGGTGGCTATCGCCTCGCGTACGATCCGCCCTTTTACAATATTTATACAAGAATGGCCGGTGGCGCTCCCGCTGTGCTCCTCACCACTCTCACAGGCGCGGATGCTTCAGCAAACCCGTTGCCCGCCGTTCCCGCCGGGAGCAACGTGCGAACGATTCTCGCGCCACACTTGCAGACGGGAATTTTTGATCCGCGCACGTTGGGAGAAACAACTATCTCGCCGCATTTCAGCCCCGATCGCGTCCATCAATGGTCTCTCGGAGTGCAGCAGCAGATTGCGCAAAATGCCGCATTCGAAGTGCGCTACGTCGGCAACCACGCCCAAAACCTGTTTCAGACAATCAACGGCAACCCGTACATTCTGGGTCTCGCGAATCTGTACCCCCAGCTAGTTCCTGCCGGTCTAACGCCGTGTCCCGCATCGGAGGCCGCGATCCCTGAATTGATAGGACGCGTAAATTGCACCGGCGCAGCTCTCATCCGCGAGCGCACGAACACCGGCTACTCCGATTACCACGGACTCCAGATCGAATTCAGAAGCACCCATTTGTGGAACCAGTTGACCCTGAAATCCGCGTACACCTTCAGCAAAACCACCGACAATGCCAGTGAGATTGGAGCGACACTAGCCGCGGGAGGCACATTCGCAATTTCTCAGAGCCAAGTCAACTTTACGGATCAGGAACACAGCCTCTCCGGGCTCGATATTCCGCAAACCTGGGTTCTCACGGTGCTCGAAGACTTGCCGTTTTATCGTCAGCAGTCAGGTTTTCTGGGCCACACCCTCGGAGGCTGGAAAGTCTCGGCTGTATATTCACTCTACTCGGGCCAACCTTTCACGGCAGCTCAGTCGGGGCTCAATTGCGCCAGCGGCGGTGGCGCGTGCGGCGGAATCCCCGATGCCGAAAATCCATATGATCCTGCGTTTAACGCTGCACTCGGCGGCCCCGATGGCTCGCTGCGCCCATTCCTCGGAAGTTCCGCTGCGCCGGTGCAGTCCGTCGGCATCTTCGCCAATGACGTTTGCGCCGTGGACGTTGATGGCAATCTCTGCGGAAGTTCCACCATCACTCCAACAACGCTCATCAGTCTCAACAAATTCAATAACGGATTCAAGGGAACAATGACCGACGCAGCCGGAAACACCGTGCCAGATCCAGCCCATGCCCCGACCGTGGTCCTCAGGAATCAGGTCCGCTTCATCGCCAACACGCGCACCGCCGACCAGATCTTCGGCAGCCCATTCGGCGATGTGGGGCGCAATACGTTGCGCACCTCAGAAACGAACGTCCTCAATCTTTCGATTTTCAAAGTCACAAGTTTTTCAGAAAAGTTCAGCCTTCAATTTCACGCTGACTTCCTGAATGCTCTCAATCACCCACACTTCGCGTCCATCGATCCGTTCATCGACAATGCCGGCCTGGTCGGCGAGGGCCTCGGTTTCGCCAATCCAAGAGTCGAAGGAAGCGGAAGCCGGAGTATCTGGTTTGGACTAAAGCTGCTCTTTTAAACGGATCGCCGCGAATTCAGGCGAAGTTCCGAAGGGCGAAGCGAGCCGTCGCCGACCTGTCCGTTCACCTTTATTGCCTCGAGATCTTCGATTGCCATTGAGGTTAGGATCATGTTTAGCGAGCCAGTCTGCTTAAGATCCGACCATGCTCGGGTACTCAGTACCCCGGCTCACGGGGCAGGTGCGTCACCGCCTCGTCGCAACCATTCGATCACAGACCGAATGCTCCGTGAGGTCTCGGTTCTCGCGGAAATCATTAATCCATTTTGGAAAATGCCGCTAATCTCCCCGATGCCAATATGACTGCCGCCGAAATTACCGAGGATCGATCTCCAAGCTGACGTCGAGCAACTCTCTCAAGAGGTTTCTGACTTGAGGTCGTAGAGCGCCAGGGACGGCCTCGAATTACTCGCTAACGTTACGTACGTACGTTACGTCGCGTCCTCGGGGCACTGCAAAAACTAAGCATTTGATAGAATTTCAGGTAAATAGGAAATCTTTGCGTCAAATTTCCGCTGAAGTTGTGAGTGACGTAACTATGCCCAATCCATCCTGCGAGTTCTAGATCGTCGTGCTGGAACAAGGTTCAGACAACGACTCTTCGATGTTTTATGTCACCGCATAGCTAAGAACGTGATTCGGGACTCGCCGTCACTGGCGCCGTGGCGAGGCCGTCAGGCCGCCGGGCCACCAGTTCCAGTCGCCTGCAATACGAAGGAGCGCTGGGCCGATCACAATACGAACGAGGGTCGCGTCAATCAACACGGCGACCGCCAACGTAAATCCGATCATCTTGACGACCAGGAAGTCTCCGAAGGTGAATGCCGCAAATACCACGATCATGATCGCGGCGGCGCTGGTAATCAGGCCTGCGGTTCTGGCCATGCCTTCCGGGATCGCATCCATTTCACTCAGCCCGCTTCTTCTGGCTTCCAGAACGCGTGCGACCAGAAATACCTCATAGTCCATGCTTAATCCGAAGACGATGGCAAACGCGACGATCGGAACCAGGGGAAACACGCTACCGGTTCCCCCGGCAACTCCCAGGAGCTTGCTTCCGTGTCCATCCTGGATAACGAAAACCAATGCTCCGAAGGCCGCCGCCACCGAGAATAAGTTGAGTGCGATAGCCTTCACGGCGGCGAAGATCGATCGGAACCCGCACAGCAGAGCAAAGAGCGTCCCGCCCACCACCAGCAACATTACGGACGGAAACCGGTTTCTGATAATCGTCTCGTAATCGGCGTTGAGTGCCGGAATGCCGCCAATGAGAAGGGTTGCGCCAGGCACGCCGGTAAGAGCTGGCGCGCCGGTTTTACGGAGTTCCCGCACCCAGTTGACCTGGTCACGCAACGAGACCGAACTCGCGGGTAATACCTCCAGCAGCGCCGCTCGTCCGTCACTACTCAGGAAGGTTCGACGCGTCTCCCGCGAAAGATCAGTGAGCGGAAGATCGGTTGCTCTGCGCGAGCGTAGTGATGGAAATCACGCGGTCACAGCGAGGGTCAGCCGCGAGGCTCTTGCTGATTCGATCCAGCGCTTCCCAGCCCGCGTCGGTTTGCACGATGGAATCGGTCGGAAGTTCGACAATGACGCGCAACGATTCCACAACGCCGCCCCGATCCATTCGTTCAAGCGTGTGCAAAGCATGGACTGATTCCGCCGCCTGCGGAAGCCAATCCCCTCGCGGGAGACTGGTATCCAGGCGTCTAACCTGCCACGCGAGCAGAAGCAACGGAGTCCCCGCCAGCAAGAGCGCAAGCCAGGGATGCGCAACAATCACTTTTCCCCATTGCCGCCAGCGAGCTCCCGTACGCGCGGCGTGCTGCGCATCCAACTTTGCGGCAAAGGGCATTCGGCCCAGATCTATCCGCGGACCGAGCAATACCAGCGCTGCCGGCACGAGGGTATTTGTAAGCAACACACTCATTCCCGTCACCAGGAATCCCGCGACACCGATCGAACGGATTTCGCTGATCGGAACCGTCAATAGGGCCAGGAATCCGATGGCTACCGTTGAGGCTGAAATCAAGAGCGTGCGACCGGCCTGACGCGCGGCGATCGTCCCGGCCGTAGGTCCGTCGTTCCCGGCGGCTATCGCCTCCCGGAAGCGGCTGATCATCAGGAGCGCGTAATCAATTCCCAGGCCCAAGCCAAGCATGGTGGCCAAGTTCTGAACCAGAATGGATAAGTGCCAGCGCTGGGCGAGAAACCCGGTGATCGCCAGAGTGGCTGCAATCGCAAGTTGGCCAACCGCCAACGGAATCACGGCGGCCATCAGGCTCCCAAACGCCACCAGCAGAAGCACCAGGGTAGCTGGGATCACCAGGCTTTCGCCGCGATGCACGTCGGCGGCGCTCGCTTTCCGAATATCGAAATTCAGTGGAATCTCACCGGTGAGTTCGAGCTTTACCGCCGGATAACGGCCCCGCAGTTGCTTTTCCAGCGAGCCGGCCAGCTCGTGCAGCTCCGGAACAAGCGATTCGACTGGAGCGCCGGTCGAAGTAAGTCCCACAAGAACGAACGTTCCGCCTTCCCTGCCCAGAAAAATCGGATCGCGCAATTCGAGGTACGACACAACACCTGAAACGCCGGACTGATCTTTCAGCGCCGACACGATGGTTCCTAACGCTTGTCCACCTTCCTCGGAATTCGCAGGCGGAAGTCCCTCAATCACCAGCACAACGCGGTCCACAAACGGCGAATGAAAACGAGTCGCCAACTCGTCCCGGACAATTTCAGCCTGGCTTCCTTCCACACGGGTTGCGGTCTCCAGGCGGCGCTCGGCGTGAAAAGAAAACGGAAGAAGTGCGATGGTTGCTGCGAGGACGATTCCCGACACCCAAAAACGGCGCGCATGCATAGCAGTCATGATGTCATATCTCAGAATATCGTCGTCACCAAAACTCTACGGTGACGCCTAAGAACCACACGGGCAAGAGACGTGCTCCGCCCGGAACCGGTTCCTACGTTTGCGCTCAGTTTCGCGAGTTTATATCTGCGCAACACTCACTTACGGAGCTACGTGAATCTGCTAAACTTTGCTCGCGCCGATTAGGAGGATCAATTCGTACTTTACTTTTGGTCGTAACGATTGCCGTCATCCAAGCTGGAGCTGCAGACCCGCGCATTGGCTCCTGGACGCTCATTTCTGCGCAGTCTAGTCTGGATCCTCCGAACCGGCTCACCATAACGCCTGTGCATGCCGGGTCACATGTAGTGATGTCCGGCGAAACCCATCTCGATTTCACTGCAAATGCGAACGGACACCAATCGCCCGCACCGGGCAATCTTGGGTTCAATCAAATTGAGCTACGACGGATTGATAAGAGGCAGGCCGAGGTCAAAGAAGAGAAGGACGGAGCTGTTGTAGCGACGGTTCGCGAAAAAATTTCGAACGATGGGAATGAGCTGACGAGTACGACTGCGAGCCCGGGCCACGCCGATAAGGTCACGGTGTGGACGCGAAGCGGAGGTGCGAAGGTTGCCAATGACCTCTTCGCAGGGGAATGGACGCAGGATCTAAGCAAGACCCGTTTGCGGCAAGGATTGATGCTGAAAATCGAATCAGATGGCGGCGGTGGCGTCCGTTTTCAGGGCGACTTCAGCTATACCGCCCGTTTTGACGGAAAGCAATACGATCTGAAGAATTCGCGCAACGATACCGTCACGCTTCAACTCGTCGATCCCCATACTGTGGACGCGAGCTATCAGCGGGACAATCAAGTCACCCAAAAAGATCGGTGGGTCGTCTCTGCGGATGGGCAGGAGATGACGCTAACCACTACCGCCACGTTGGAAACCGGCCAGCGGCTAACGGAGAAGCTCTCGTTTAAGAAGCAGTAGCGGATATTGCGTCTGTCCAGTCCACAAGACCTTCGCGCGCTGACACCGCGTTGACCTCACGAGCCGCCACTGAAATGATCCCCTTCCGATGCATGAATTTCAGAATGCCGTTGACCGTATCTTCCAGAGACGGATCTGGTTTGCCCCACACGGAAGCATCGCGCGCCGCTTGATAAGAAGAGCTGTCGTAGCGTTTGAACTCCATCGCGGAGATGTTGTCCACAGAGCCCACCAAGAAATCCAGCAGCGGAAACAGAAGATCTTCCTTCCGGCATCTGCGGATCAACTCGGGAACGAAGTCGGGAAGCCTGAATGTTTCGAACTGGCGGCCGGTCGCTTTGGTAATAAGCCCGGTAATATCCATCATGTTTGAATAATCGTCGCGCGTGACATGGTAAGTCTTATTCGCCGTACCGCGGGTGGTAGAGATCGCAACGATGTTGTTCGCCACAATATCCGCAGGAACAAAGCTGACCTGGTTGAGCGTATCCACGCCAATGCCATGATTCACCATGAACGCAACCAGGCGAACGGCGATATCGAAATTGTTTCCTCCGCCCGTGACGGAAGGACTAACGAGCGCCGGCCGGAAAATCCGCGCGGAAAGTCCCCGGCTGCGCGCGTCCACAACTACCTGTTCCGCTACCCATTTCGATTGGCTGTACCCGAAATCGAGCAGTTCCATATTCTCGTTATGGTCGGTCTCATTCAGGACTGACTTGACTGCCCAGCCAAACACGAAGGTAGTTGAGACGTAATTGAATTCCTTGGCCCTTCCTTCGAATGCCAGTCTTACGACCTCATTCGTGCCCAGCACGTTCGCGTCGCGCATCAGGTCGTAGTTGAACAGGTAGTTCACGGTTGCGCCGTTGTGGAACACCGTGTCGATTTCACTCGCCAGGAAATCCCACTCGTCCTGCGCCAGGCCCAGCTTTGGCTGCCCTAGATCGCCGCACACCGGGATGACCCGTGCTTCGAACATCTCCATCAGAGCCAAATCGCAGGATCCGATTGACTCCATCGCGTCCCTCAGTCTTTGCTTGCCTTGCTTTTCGTTCGAGGACCGAACAAGAACATAGATATTCGCCCGCGTTTGTTCGAGCAAGCTCTTCATGAGGAATGGCCCTATAAAGCCAGTCCCGCCCGTGAGCAGCACCTGATGCGGCACCGGTGTCGCCGGCACGGGCGCAGGCGCGGGAGGCTCAAAGATGAGCTTTCTGTCGTTGATCATCATCTG
Source organism: uncultured Acidobacteriota bacterium (assembly GCA_963748395.1). GTDB lineage: Bacteria > Acidobacteriota > Terriglobia > Acidiferrales > UBA7541 > Palsa-295. The sequence continues at coordinate 30,867 of CAVVIP010000006.1, forward strand.
CTTCTCAGCGGCGCGCTGCTCTTCACGGAAAGCCGCAAGGGAATGACGCAGATGAACCAGCGCCTCCTCGGGAGCACGCTTCAACTTTTCGGCTAACCCAAACAGCTCGGCAACGGCGACGCGCTGAATCACGCCAATGTCTACCTGCCGCGCCAGCATCTCAGCGCCTTTATCCTTCAGGAGCTCCTTGAGTTCATGCATGAACACAACAAGATCGAGCGAATCCAGACCGGCTTCGACAAGGTTGTACGATTCCCGGCCTGTCAGGTTATATCTCGCTTTCAATTCGGCGAAAGTGGAATGCATGTCGGGATCGCACGGGCAGTTCCCGGTGTCTTTCTCCCGCGAAAAGTCGGAAAGAACGGTGAACTTGCCTTCCAACCACATCTGCTTGGTCTTATGGCGCATCAGCTTCCCCGAACTCGTTCTGGGGATCGCACGCGGCGCGATGAAGGAAATCACGGCCACTTCCACGTTGAGATAATTTCGGATTGCGGCGGCGATCTTTCGTGCGTCGGGAAGCGCCTTAGGATTTTTTACTTCGGCGACGATTGCCAGCCCAGGTTCGCTGTCTTCCTGAATCTGGAACGCGGCGACGCAGTTGTGGCGGATCAGACCAGAAGATTTCTCCACCACATTCTCAATGTCGTGCGGGTAATAGTTTTGCCCGCGCAGAATAATCATGTCCTTGATGCGGCCGCAGACGTAGAGTTCGCCCTCGTGGAAGAATCCTATGTCGCCGGTGCGCAGGTAGCCCTCGTCGTAGGGAGTATCGTCCACCAGCCGCGCGCGAAACTGTTTCAGAGTTAATTCGGGATTATTCCAGTAACCGCGGCACTTACCGCTTCCCGCGACCCAAATTTCGCCGGTACGCTCTGGCTTAAGAGGGAAGTGCCCTTCCGGATCTACAATCTTAACGTCGAGACCCGGCAGCGGTGTTCCACAACTCACAATCTGCGTGGCCGCGTCGATTTCAGAGACCTGCGTGGTCATTCGGGCCGTCCCCAAGGACAGGGCGCGTTTGTTGACGGAAACGATGTTGCGACCGCCCGTTGAGACCGCCAGCGTATTCTCAGCCAGCCCGTAGGCCACATAGAAACTCTCGGTCTTCAATCCATAGGACTGAAACGCTTCCAGGAACCGTCTGTAGGTATCCGCCTTTACGGGTTCCGCGGCGCACATCAAAATTCGAAGCGAGCTGAGATCACACGTCTCCAGACTCTCCTTGGAAAGCCTCCCGGCGCGCAGGCAATAGTCGTAGGCGAAGTTGGGGGCAGCCGTCGCGGTGGCGTGGTAAGCCGTCATCGCATCGAACCACAGGATCGGCCGCTGAATGAAGTCCGTGGGAGAGAACCCGTACGTGGTGCCACCCTTCAGCGCTGGATAAAGGTAGCAGCCGATCAGTCCCATATCGTGATACTGCGGGAGCCAGGAAACGACCACCGGTGAGGGATGGTCGATCACCAGCGGACACGTATCCAGGATGTTTTCGTGCGTGACAATCACACCCTTGGGCTCCATCGTCGAACCCGAGGTGTACTGCAGAAACAGTATCTTCGAATGTGCGGCAGCCGGGCGGTCCGCAATCACATCCACAAACCCTTCCGTGGCGATCCAAGGAAGACCGGAAATGTAATCTACGTCAATGCCGCACGCCGAGACTCCACTTCTGGCGAGATTCGTCTTGAGGGATGCCTGGTAGTCTCTGCTCGTCAAGATCCCAGCCGCCTGGCAATCCTTGGCGATGTGGACCATCTTGTATAGCGCGCTCTGGAAGCCACGCGAACTGGGGGGATACACCGGCACGGGGATCAATCCTGCGCGCACGCAGCCAAAGAATGCGCAGATCATTTCCAGCCCCGGCGGGTAGGCAAGCAGAAGCCGGTCGCCCGGCGCGAAACGACCGTCTTTCCACAAATAGCCGGCAATCGCCTCCGTCCGGTGGAGGAACGAGGCGTAGGTGTAGCTTTCCAGCGAATCGCCGTTCACATCAAGATACGAATAAAGAAGCTTGTCCGGGTGCTCATCTGCCAACCTATCCAGGTGGCCTAAAATTGACGCCGCCATCAATCAGCGATCCTCCAATGTTGAAAAGAACGAAAGCCAGTAAACAAAACATCTCTCCTCAGCGAGCCAGCTAATCCGCGATTGATTTGGAAAGTGCAGGCCTGAAAGGTATGCCAGCGGTGAGAAGAACTGTGTATTTTTTGCTCAGTATAAGCGTCGCTAGACGCTTTGGGGAACGGATGTTTTCCTTTTTGGCGCACAAGGGCGCTAACGGGAATTTCGGAGCTCCGCCGACCTTCTATGGTCCCTTGCAGGAAGCCCGTTTCATTATGATTCATTGAAGATTGTATATTAACAAAGCGTTATAGGCAAAGCCATGCGTCGTCACTGCATTGTTCGCACGATGCAACTAGGCATGCTCCGTCCCGAATGTCCTTGATTGTCTTTGCGGGCTCGCATTAAAATCGTGCTGCGAGGCTGTCGGCGGTACGCTACCAAGTTCGCTGAGGTCAGGACCCCGGATGCGCCGTAACCCGCACCCCTGGCGGGTCGAGTGGTCCAATTAGCATGGTCGCGGAGGCGCCGGTGACGTTCCAATTTGAAACAGTAATCACTCAAGATCCGGAGATTCAGGATCTAGTACCATCGGAATCCTCAGCAGCGTCTATTACCGAACCCGTCGGTGCCTCTTCCTTCCCGAAAGTCTTACGCGGCCGCCTGGACAAGTTTTTTGCCGACCAGAACATTAGCTACAAAGCCGACCGAACGATGTGGGTCAAGATCGCGGTGGGCCTAGCAGTCCTCGTCGGCGCCTGGATTGCTCTGTACGCTCTGAGGCCCGATTCATGGATGTTTGTTGCCCTCTACCTCTTAGGCGGCCTCGCGCAGACATTCCTTTTACTGAACATTGCCCATGACAGCAACCACAACGCCATATCCTCCCGGCCGCGCGTCAACAAAACCCTGAACTACGTCTTCGATTTGTGCGGCATCAGCTCGTACATGTGGCGCATCCTCCATCATCGCGGCCATCATTCCTGCATCAATCTCCACGGCGAAGATAATGCGCTTTCCGGACGCGGCATCTTTCGCTTTACGCCCCATGAGTCCCATGCGCCCTGGCACCGCTTCCAGCACATCTATGCGCTGTTCCTTTACGCAATGTTCTCTCTCGACTATGTGTTCTTCAGGGACTTCGAGAGCTTTTTCTTCCCGAAGCACGATTATCTGAAACGCGCCAATCATTCTATGCGCGAATTTGCCACTCTCTTTGCCGGCAAAGCCTTCTACCTCACTTACATGCTCGTGTTGCCGGTGATGGTGCTGGGGAAATCACCTCTGCTGGTCGCCGGGGCGTTCCTCCTCGTCCATTTGTTCGTCGGTTTAGCCGCAACGCTTGTATTCCAGACGACGCACACCGTTGACACCACTTATTTTCCCGCGGACCGCAATGAATTCGACAACGGCGTGTATCACATCTTCGCGACCACGGCAGATTATGCGACAGAAAATCCGCTCGTCGCTTGGCTCGCGGGCGGGCTCAACCATCACATCGTCCACCATCTGTGCCCTTTCGTGTGCCACACCCACTACGCTCCACTGACCAGGATCGTGAAGCAGACCGCTGAAGAGTTTGGCGTTCCTTATCGGCAGCACCCCACCATGACTCAGGCAATCCGGCATCATCTGATACTCTTGAAGCAACTGGGGAACGAGAACTGATTCTGAGCATTTCATCTTTACCTATGGCCGCGCTACTTCATACAACTGACATGAAATCTCCGGTGGTTCGACGCAAATATCAGGATGGGTGGGTATGAGTTCATCCACTTCCATACCCGTTGTTTCCCGATTGCGCTGTTTTGCGGATTCGCGCGCGATGTTCCAGAACCCTGTGCGGGTTTTGTCCAGATACGCCGAAACCTTCGGCGACACATTCCGCATTTATTTGGGTGGCCTGAAAGAGGCGATCGTTACGATCGATCCCGCCGTCATTCAGCACGTGTTAAAGACCAATTCGGAGAACTACCAGAAATCCGAAATTCAAGTGAAGCGCATGGGCCACTTCCTGGGGAAAGGCCTTCTCACGACGCACGGAGAAGCCTGGCGCACACAGCGGCGTCTCATCCAGAAAGGTTTCGATCGAGCGCAACTCGATGCGCTGTCCGCGATCATGCAGGATTCGCTTGCCGATTCGTTGCGCGATTTCGACGCACAGATCCGTCGCGGCCCTGTCGATATTTATCCGCAGCTGATGAAAATTACGTTCGCCATGGTCGCCCGATCGTTATTTGGCGCGCGGTTGAAGGATGAAGACATCGATCTGGTCAGCCATACCATCTGCACCGTCCAGGAATTCATTGTCCGGCAAACCCTTCAGCCGTACCTGAATCCCTGGTTCGCCGTGTCGGGTGAACTGCGCAGGCACGAGGATATGCGAACCCGCGCGGACGCCGTTCTACTCGAATACATCAAGAAGCGCCGCAACGAACCGCCCGGCAACGATCTGTTGCAGACTTTAATGGATGCGCGCTACAGCGACGGCCAAGGCATGACCGACAAGCTCATCCTGAGTGAGAGCATGCAACTTCTGGTCGCCGGCCATGAAACATCATCGAATGCGTTATCGTGGCTTTTTTATCTTTTGAGCTCGCGTCCGGATTGTCTCGAACGAGTAAGGCAAGAATTCGATTCCGTGCTCGGCGAAGCTCCTCTGAGCTATAGCGACGTTTCAAAATTCGAATTTACGACGCAGGTGATATGTGAGGGGCTCCGCCTCTACCCCCCGTTTTGGATGATTGATCGCATGGCCATCGCGGACGACCGCGTCGGCGACCTCGATATACCCAGCGGTTCGACGGTCATTGTGTATGTGTACGGTGCGCACCATGCCCCGCGCTACTGGCAGAACCCGGAAAATTTCGATACGGAGCGTTTCACCAAAGCGAACGACAAGTCGCGCACTCCCTGCACCTTCCTCCCGTTCGGGGCCGGACCGCGAGGCTGCATCGGCGGAAATTACGCGATGCTGCAGATCCTCATGATTTTGAGCGATCTGCTCAAGAAGTACGATTTTCAGCTGGCTCCCGGCCAAACGATCGAAGCTCGGCCGATGGTCATTCTCCGTCCGAAGCACGGAATCCGCATGACCTTCACTAGCACCATCGCGCCGGCCCGTTGCATCGCATAGCACGCGATCCGGTCGGCAACGTCTGGGTCCTACAGTTCTCCGCAATTGCAACGTTCATCGCAGCAATCTGCTAACTGGGTCGGCGAAAGACAATCCTGTGTCTAACCGGCGAGTTTCAAGGACTCGGAGAAAGATCTGGCTGGCCTTGCCGAATTATTCCTGGTTTTAGCCTGAGCATTACGCCGCACAAAGGTAACCGGCACACTGACGCATAATTGAATCTTCGTCGAAGGCCAACTGGTCTTCCAGAGATTTCCGAGCAATTAGGCGGAGAGCTCCAGGCGACAGGAGCGATACCTGGAATAGCAGAGTATGGGTAGTTCGTGGGCAGCGAACTATGAGGACTTGATGAGGCGGCGCTTCGCGAACAGCGAGAGCACTCCCGCGCCCATCAATAGCAGCGAGCTTGGCTCAGGCACAGTCGTCCCAGCCGACGTGATTTTCAGGGTATAGCCTCCGTCGTTGCTCAGAAAGTCCACCAGCGGGATATTTCCTGAAACGTCCAGCATCGTCGGCGCCGCTTCGGTCCCGCTAGTGAAAAGGGAGATGTGGAGACCCGGGCGCGTTGGTGAGTGTCGAAACACGTCGCCTTGGTCGATCGTGAGTCCGCCGCCTTTGTTATGTCGTAGAACATTACGTATCCGCCGAGGTCCGGATTGCCGTTCAGCATCAAATCAATGGGAGTCACCTGGAACCCAAATACCCGGTTCCACATTGTCGGGCGCGATCGTCGGGTTGACAGGTAGGTAGAACGACGCCGTCACGCCTCCGGGGCCGGTGAGGGAATAGTACAACTCCTGGCTGCCGTCCGCTTTTGCCATGCCGGCGGAGATGAAAACCAGAAATGCAACACAGCGATACTTCGTAGAACTTGGTTCATTATTCCACCCGTTTCGTCGGCCGCTCCAATCGAAACGCTCTGCGGCCTGCACCAATGTAGTGCACTCCGCATTCCATGCGCTATCGTCGTAAATCGTTTGAAATCAGCGTCGAATTTCGGCCGATCGCGTCCGCCTGAGAAATCTTTTCCCAGAAGTACGAATTTACTTCTAGCAGCCACTCGGCCCGACCATCCATGCCGAGCCTCTGTTATCGATGGGCCGCTGTCGTAGCTGGCCGTCTCTGCGAAATCGCGCGCTTCAATCGTTGCGCTCGCACTTGTGGCAGGGAAGCATGTGCAGTACAGTTTTTATATGGGTGAACAGGCTTGCGCCATGAAAGTTCCCTTGCTGGATTTGCACTCTGAATATGCAGAGCTGCGCGATGAGATTCTTCCGGCGCTCGACCGCGTCTGCCGCAATTCATCATTCGTGCAGGGCGAGGAAGTCGAGGCTTTCGAGCGCGAGTTCGCCGATTTCTGCGGCGTCAAGCACTGTGTCGCGCTGAGCAGCGGAACCGCGGCACTGCATCTGGGCCTGCTGGCGCTCGGCGTGCAGTCCGGCGACGAAGTCATCACCACGCCCAACTCATTCCTCGCCACCGCGGAAGCCATCACCTATTGCGGCGCGCGCCCAGTGTTCGTGGATATTGACCCCGCCACCGCGAATCTGGATCCCCAGCTCATCGAGCGCTCCATCACGCCGTGCACTCGCGCCATTCTTCCCGTGCATCTCTACGGTCGCCCCGCGGACATGGACCCCATCCGCGAAATCGCCGCGCGACGCCACCTGCGCATCCTGGAAGACGCCGCGCAAGCGCACGCCGCGCGCTATCGTGCCCAGCGCGTCGGCTCCCTCGGCCTGGCCGCCGCTTTCAGTTTTTATCCGACGAAAAATTTAGGCGCTTACGGCGAGGGCGGCGCGCTCACCACCAACGACGACTCCGTTGCGAAATTCGCCCGCGCCGCGCGATCCCACGGCCAGACCGCGCGCTACGAGCATGAATTTCCCGGGTTCAATTACCGCATGCAAGGATTTCAGGGCGCCGTGCTGCGCATCAAGCTGCGTCGCCTGCACGCCTGGACGCAAAGGCGCCGCGAAATTGCCAAAGAATATCGCCGCATGCTCGAAGGCGCGCGCCTGGAAATGCCTCACGACGATCCGCGCGACGAATGTGTCTATCACCAATTCGTGATCTACGTGAGCAACCGCAATTCCGTTATCGCGCAACTTGCCGCGCGTGGCATAGACACTGCCGTGCATTACCCAAAACCGATCCACCTGCAGCCCGCATATTCCTCACTCGGCTATCCCGCCGGAACATTCCCACGCAGCCGAGCGCGCCTGCGAACTTGTCCTGAGTCTCCCGCTGTTTCCCGGAATGACCGCCGAGCAAGTCAACCACGTGGCTACTTCGGTGTTGGAAGTCGTTGGAAGAAAATAAGTATATTCGCAGAGCCCGCGCGAAATACGGACCGAGCGAATCAGGCCCAAGGAACCGAATACGATCATGGCCGTCGGACGCAGCTCCGCTCGAAGAAGTTTGCGTCACAATTTCGACGGATCGCCCTCTATCGCGACAACGGATTTCAGGCGCGCGCGAGTTGTCCGGATGATTAGCGGGTAACGAGCGAGGAGAAGAATTCCTCCAATTCCGCGCGCCTACTGGGAGAGGTCAAATCTTCAGTGCTGACATAGCGTGTGGTCATTTGGGTGCTGCGACAGCCCAGCAACCGTAGGCAATTGGCGATGCCGAATCTCGACGTATAGTCGATCGCGGTCGTGCGTCGGATTTTGTGTAATGTAACGCGCTCCCGAACATTCGCGCGCTTTGCGGCGGATCTCAAAAAACCGATGAAATTATCATCGATCGTTCCGAGAGTATTTGGAAATAGCAACCCCGTGCAGTTGTTCGCATCTCGTCGCGCCAGCAACCGCTTTACGAAGTCCGCAGGTAGAACGATCCCGCGTTCCACCAAACGTTTCGGCTGCCAGTTCAGATGAGGCTTCCCTCGGACTTGGAACAAGCATCTCTCGGCATCGATGTCGCCATACTCCGCTGTAATTGCTTCGATTTCCAGGCACGCCGTAAAGCGGAGGAACTCAAGGCGTATTCTCTCTTCGGCCTTCCTCGCAATCAATTCATCGGTGTCGCCTTCTCGGGGAATCGTGGCGTCCATTATCGCCGCCCACTTCTGCTTGGTGTAAACGGTGGGTTGCGTCTTTACAGGAACAGGCCATTCTTTGCGCAAAAGGAGTCTCGCCTTTCCGTACTGCCTGAGGAGAGTGTTTAGGAGGATGAGCCGCCCCCAAACCGTGAGGTTTGGTCGACGGAAGTGGCTTTGCCTCAAGTTGTGTTTCATCCACGACAAATACAAAATAATATCCTCGCGGACGATTTCGTCGACAAACGTCTTTCGGCAGGACGCTTTGAAGTCTTCTAAGGCGCGTTCACGTGCGCTGCGTGACGCTGTGCCCCCCCCGGTTTCCTTCAGCTCTGCAAGGTAATTCGCGACGGCATCGGCAATCGTGACGCGCTTTGCAGATTTACCATTGCCGGAGTTTTCCAGCGGCGCCAATCCGCGTTTTCTTCGCTGCTCGTTCGCTTTGAGCAGCCGATACCGTAATAATGCCTTTTCAAGCCCGCGGCCTAGTGACGTGGCACGACTGCCAAGTTCGTCGCGGGGATGGATCGCATAAAATGTGCTTTTCTCGGGAATTGGTATTTCTGGACTTGCGGTCGTCCGACGGCACTTGTAGGGCCTGCCAGCCTTGAAGGAGATCCTGTAATACGGATACCTCACTTTGCCGCGTTCGTTAGTTTCTCTGACGGCTACCGCGAAGGCAATCGTGGCTGCTCGGCTCAAATTTCAACCCCGATCGCACGATAGCAAAGCGGAATTCAGATGTTAACGAAATTCTCGACAGTCCCAAGGGAGCCTTGCGCGAAACGCCTAGGTCATAGCTCTCTTCGAGGATACTCGGACCAACATTCCCTCTCGCCGAGCGCGCCTGCGACCTCGTCCTCAGTCTCCCGCTGTTTCCGGGCATGACCGCCGAGCAAGTGAATTACGTGGCCACCTCCGTGCTGGAAGTCGTCGGGAAAAAGTGAAGACGTGCTCAGGCGGTCAATTTCACTGAAGGGTTGGAATTTTCACTCGTACCGCAAGCAATCGATGGGGTCGAGGTTGGCCGCCATGCTTGCCGGATAGTAGCCGAAGAACACGCCCACGCCGACGGAGATCGCGAAACCGATCGCCACCCACAAATACGAAAGCGTTGCCGGAATCGCAGGCACCAACGTGCGCACCAGCGTGGATATTCCGGCGCCGATCAAGATGCCGATGGTCCCGCCGACCAGCGTAAGCACCACCGCTTCCAGCAGGAACTGCAAGCGTATGTCCGCGCGCCGTGCGCCAATCGCTTTGCGCACGCCAATTTCCTGTGTGCGCTCCGTCACGGAGATCAGCATGATGTTCATCACGCCGATGCCGCCCACCAGCAGACCGATCGAGCTGATCACCGTCGTCAGGATCACCAGCGCGCCGGTGAGCTGATTCCACAGATTGCTCAGGAAGTCCGGCGAGCTCAGCTCAAAATCATTTTCTTTTTCGGCGGGCACATGACGCAAACGGCGCATCGCCTGAATCACTTCGCCCTGCGCCAGTTCGATATTTACGTCCTTGGGAACCGTGAACGCCATCACCAATTCTTTCGACCCCGGATACTCCTTCTTGAAATTGCTCAGCGGAATGATGGCGAAAATGTCCACGCCCGGACCGAGGAACAATCCTTGATCGTGCTCGAACACTCCGATCACTTCGTACAGCCCGCCGTTGATGCGCACCGTCTTGCCCAGTGCGTCCGTATCGGGGAAGAGCGATTCGCTGATGGCCGCGCCCAGCACCACCACTTGACGCGCGTGCTCCTCGTCGTATTGGCTGATGAAGCGCCCTCGCGCGATGGAAAACAGCGGAATCGCTTCCGTGTACTCCGGCTCGGCGCCGCGCACAATCACTTTCTCGACGCTATGATCCCCGCTGGTGATCAGATTGCTATCTCCGAAGAAAAAGCCTCGCGTGCCAATGGTCGTCACGATCTCCACGTCGGGCGCGGCCTGGCGAATGTAATCCTCATAGCTGTATTCGATATATCTCCGCGTGCGGATTCGCTCCGGCATGCGTGCCGGGTCCATCGCCGGCGGAAATCTTGTTAGAAAGTAAGTCCGCGAGCCCAGCGATTCCACTTTGTCCTGCACAAACTTGTTCAGCCCTTGAATGATTGCCGCCATGGAGATCACCGAGGAAACGCCGATGACGATGCCGAGCACGGTGAGCGCCGAGCGCACTTTCGACGAGCGCAACGTGTCCATTGCCGCAAAAAAGTTTTCCCGGGCCTGCGCCAACGTCATCAGCGCCATCAGTCAGACCTCAAGGCCACAACCGGATCCAGCTGTGACGCGCGCAATGCCGGATAGATTCCGAAGAACAGTCCCACCGCGGAACTAAGCAACACGCCCATCACCGCCACCCAGGTCTGTACGGAAGCAGGGAACGGCGTATAGGTCCGCAGAGCCAGCGCCACCAGTAATCCCAGTGTGACGCCCGCGAGGCCTCCCCCGATGCACTGCATCACGCTTTCCACAATGAACTGCCGCAGGATGTCGTGCTTGGTCGCACCCACGGCTCGCCGCACGCCAATCTCTCGCCGCCGCAGCGTCACGCTCACCAGCATCACGTTCATGATCACGATGCCGCCGATGATCACCGAAATGGCGCTCACCATGATGAACACCGCAAAAAACGCCGAGCTGATGCTGCGCCACAGCGCCATATAGCTTTCTTTGGTGCCGATGAAAAAATCATCGTCCATATTCCCCAACAAGTGGCGCCGCGAACGCAAAATCAGATGGGCCTGGTCCTGCGCGATCTCAAAGTTCTGTGTGCTGGTCTTCACGTTGATCGTGATGCTGGAATGTATTCCCTGCATCCGCAGGAATACCTGCAGCGGAATCGTGACGAAGTTGTCCTGGTCCTGCCCCAACACGCTGCCGATCTTTTCCATCACTCCGATCACCAGGAATTCATCGTTGCCGATTCGCACGGATTTTCCCACGGGGTCCACGCCCAGAAACAGTTCCCGCACCAGCGTGTCGCCTATCAAACAAATGTTAGCCTTGTGCTCGGCTTCGGATGCCGTGAAGTAACGGCCAAACTCCACGGTCCGCGAATCAATCTCCGCCATGTTTGCCGATTCACCGTAGAGATTTACGTCCTGCAGCTCTTTGTCACCAGAGCGCGCCCGCACCACGGCGCTGGCGCTGCCGCCCACCTGGTCACAGGCGCTGCATCCATCCGCAACCGCAGCCATGTCCTCAATTTCGATGCGCCGGTACTTCAGCGCTTTGATAATGACCGTAAAATCGGTCACCGCGAACGGCGTGCGCGCGATCTGGAATACGTTGGTGCCCAGATTGGCGATTTTCTGCTCCACATAAAGGTTGGCGCCCTGCACGATGGTCATCACCGTAATGAGCGTGGCCACGCCCATCGTTAGCCCCAGAGCTGTGAGCGATGCGCGTAGCTTATGCTCGCGCAGAGCGCTGAGGCACTGCGCAAGGTTGTCGCGGATGGCAAGCATAGCGGACGAGTGGATTTCTAGACTCATCTTATCAACTCCGCCGCAATTGCGAAGGATTATCGCCGTGCCGCGCACTACCATTCTCCCGTGCGGGACGTCCAATCACCCCAGCTGAGAGATTGCCATGCTAGGATGGCGCCTTCCATGAACACGCTGCTGCGGGACATTCGTTTCGCGCTTCGCTCTTTCGTGAAGAATCCCGCGTTCGCACTGGCCGCGATATTTTCGTTAGCGATTGGAATTGGCGCGAATACTTCCATCTTCAGTGTTGCCAACGCGCTGCTGTTCCACCCTTTGCCTTATGCAGACTCGGACCGATTGGTAATCCTGTGGAATCGTTCACCCGGCCTGAACATCACTGAGGATTGGTTTTCGACCGCGCAGTACAACGACATCAAGACGGGTCACCACGGATTTGAGCAGCTCGCGATCGCGATAGGCGGCAACTACAACCTCACCGGCCAGGGTGACCCGGAACGAGTGGGCGCCGTCCGTGTCTCATCAAATCTTCTTCGAATGCTAGGTGCTCGTCCGGCTCTGGGCCGTCTGTTGACTCCGGACGAAGACTCGCCGGGACGTCCGGCGACCGCCGTGCTCACGGACGGCTTTTGGTCGCGGCGTTTCGGCCGCGATCCGCGGATGATCGGCAAGTCCATTACAATTAATGGACAATCCTATGAAATTGTCGGCATCCTGCCGCAACGCTTTTCTTTGCCGCACGAAGTTATCCCGTTGCTCGACGGAACTGAGCAGGCGGAGATTTTTCTACCGTTGCCGCTCGCTCCCAGTGCTGCGCAAGTGCGAACCCGCGAAGATTACAACATCGTCGGAAAGCTGAAGCCGAACGTGTCCCTGTCGCAAGCCCAAGCGGAGATGGATACCATCACGGCGCGCCTGCGTCACGATTTCCCGGAAAACTATCCGCCGAACGGCGGCCTGACGTTCAGTATCGTGCCGCTTCTCGAACAGGTTGTTGGCAACGTGCGCCGCTCTTTGTTGGTGCTGCTTGGCTCTGTCGGCCTGGTGCTGCTCATCGCTTGTGCCAACGTCGCCAATCTCTTGTTGTCGCGGGCCGTGGCGCGTCAGCAGGAAATTGCCGTGCGGACCGCTCTGGGCGCAAGCCGGTGGCGCATCGTTCGCCAATTATTGACCGAAAGTTTGCTGCTCTCCCTCTGTGGCGGAGCCTTGGGCCTGTTCATCTGTATTCTCAACGTAAAGTGGATTCACATTTTGGGAACGAAGAGCATCCCGCGGTTGCAGGACGTCGGGATCGACGGACGCGTGTTCCTGTTTGCGCTATTGCTCTCTCTTTTCTCCGGGATTCTCTTTGGCCTGTCACCAGCATTGCGCATTTCAAGGCTGGACTTGAACTCGACTCTGAAAGATACAGGCCGTGGCGCTATTGGAAGCCGATCTGTGTGGGGCCGCGGCATCAGTGTTCGGGGGTTGCTCGTTGTTTCGGAATTGGCGCTCTCCGTCGTCCTCTTGATCGGCGCGGGGCTTCTCATCCGAAGTTTCGCCCGGCTGCAGGACGTGCTGCCCGGATTCAACCCCCGCGGCGTGCTCACCTTCGACCTGACGCTGACCGGTCGAAAATACAGCGACGGAACGGCGATCTTAAATGCTTACCGGCAAGTTTGGGAACGGCTGGAGCGTTTGCCTGGAGCGAAAGCAGCGGGCGGAGTCACATCGCTTCCCTTGAGCGAGTCGTTTGCGTGGACGCCCATCACCGTCGAAGGACGCACGCCGCTTCCCGGCGAAAAATTTCTGAATGCGGATGAACGCTTAGTCAGCGGGCACTATTTCGAAGCGATGGGAATTCCGCTGCGCAGTGGCCGATTCTTCACCGAACAGGACGATCTGACCAAGCCAATCGTGGTCATCGTTGACGAGCACATGGCCGACGAATTGTGGCCGGGCCAGAATCCCGTCGGCAAGCGCATTCATATTGTGGAAATGGAGTCGAAGGACCCTTGGCAGACGGTGGTTGGCGTCGTCGGACGCGTGAAGCAAGATTCTCTGGATTCTGACCCGCGAATCGCTTTCTACGTCCCTCACACTCAATTCCCCACGCGAGCGATGACTGTAGCCCTCCGAAGCTCCGTCAATCCTGCCGCGATGGTGGGCGCCGTCAAAAATGAGCTGCGCAATCTCGATCCGGATCTTCCCATGTACTCTGTTCGAACGATGGAGCAGCGCGTGGACGAATCGCTGGCCCGCCGGCGCTTCTTGATGCTGCTTCTCGGAGGCTTTGCGGGCAGCGCTCTGCTGCTCGCAACGATCGGCATCTACGGCGTGATGGCGTATCTGGTGAATCAGGGAACGCGAGAAATTGGGATTCGCATCGCTCTGGGCGCTTCGCAGCGCAATGTCCTCGGTCTTGTTGTCCGACGGGGGATGGCGCTCGCCCTTTCCGGCGTGATGATTGGTTTAGCCGCAGCTTTCCTGCTTACTCGGCTGATTCGCAGCCTGCTATTCGGCGTGCAAGCCACCGACCCCATCACATTCGCTGCGATTTCACTGCTGCTCTTCTTCATCGCGCTCCTAGCCAGTTACATTCCAGCGCGCCGCGCCGCGCGCATCGATCCCATGGTCTCGCTGCGCAGCGAATAGCGCAGTTTTACGTTTCAGAAAACGCGTCCTTGGGTTCGCCGCACGATTCAACGCCGCTCGTTTATCCTTGACAGGCCGGAAATGCGGGCTTAGTTTCATAAGCAGATTAGGATACTCGGATGCCCGAACACGCGCAGATTCTCCCCGGCAATCTCGATTTGCTCATTCTGAAAGCTGTGTCTCTCGGGCCGCTCTACGGCTACGGCATTCTGCTGCGCATCGAGCAGATCTCGCAGGGAGCACTGCTGATCGAACAGGGCGCGCTCTACCCCGCGTTGTTCCGACTGGTGCGGCAGGGATTGCTGAAGGCGCGCTGGGGCACGTCGGAGAATAATCGGCGGACCAAGTTCTACGAGCTGACGGCCGCCGGGCGAAAACGATTGCGCCAGGAGGAGGAGGGCTGGAACCGCCTGGTCGCTGCCATCGCCTCAGCGCTTAAGGCGCAGCCGGAGGAAACATGAGGATTTTCTCTTCGCTCCGTTCGGTTGTTTCGGCGCTCTTTCATCGGTCTCGGTTCGACAAGGAGATGGAAGAGGAGTTGCGGGCGCACATCCAGGATCGCGCGAGCGATCTGGAGCGCTCGGGTCTGCTGCGCGCAGAAGCCGAGCGACGCGCGCGCCTTGAATTCGGCGGCTATCAGAAGTTCAAGGAAGAAATCCGCGAAGCGCAGGGCACGCATTTTCTTGAATCCCTGATTCAAGACTTGCACTTCGGCATGCGCATACTGCGCAAGTCTCCCGGCTTCACCGCCGTCGCCGTGCTCACCCTCGCCCTGGGCATCGGCGCGAACACCGCGATCTTCACCATGGCGAATGGCCTGATGCTACATACACTCCCCGTGCGCGAACCAGGGCAGCTCGTCGAACTTCTCCACCACTATCCCGGCGAGCCTGAACCGGGATTCAACGGCTTTTCGTGGGACGCATACCAGACCATGCGCGACGGCAACCACGTTTTCTCAGACCTGTTCGTTGGGTCTAGCATGAACTTTGCCCCAGTCCGCGCGGATAAGCTGGAGCCTCAGACCTTGTTCGTCGGAGCCGTAGGAGGAACTTTCTTCCAAGCGCTCGGAGTGCGGCCCGCAGTCGGCCGCTTAATCGGCCCAGAAGACGTTCACATCGGGCTATCACTCTCCGGTAGCCGTCATTAGCTGGTCGTTCTGGAAATCCCGTTTCGATCTGGATCCTGGAATCATCGGCAAGGAAATCATTGTTGGTGACGACGCGCCGCTGACCATCATCGGCGTGGCGCAACGCGGGTTTTACGGGCTTAGTGACGAAGCCCCACAAGACATTTGGTGGCCGACATCACTTGGTCCTTCGCTCGGATGGGGGTCATTGAGCTTGCTGGCACGGTTGAACCCCGGCGTATCGATCGACAAAGCGCGGGCGGAAATGGCAGTGCTCTTCCAAATGGCTGTGAATGCCCCCGACGCCGGACCGTTCGTGAAAGAAATGAAGCTCCGCATCGAGCCGGCGGGAAACGGCATTACGACGCCTTTGAGCCAGATGCTCTCGACACCGCTGACGGTCCTGATGGCAACGGTGGGTCTGCTGCTGCTCCTTGCGTGCGCGAATTTAGCAGGCCTGCTCCTGGCCCGCGGAGCATCGCGCCAGCACGAAATGGCCGTGCGTGTCTGCCTCGGCGCGGGTCGGACGCGCTTGCTGCGCCAAATGCTCGCCGAATCGCTGTTGCTTTCTCTACTCGGATGCGCCGTCGGAATTTTCCTGGCCTACTTCGCAGCTCACGCGCTGATACGTGTCTTCGCGTCAGGCAGATTCATCAGGGGGGCGCCGGTACATTTTGAGGCTCTCACAAACCCGGATGCACACGTCCTGTTGTTCACTGGAGCAATCGCGCTGCTCACCGGACTTTTGTGCGGCGCGGCGCCAGCTATGAACGCCTCGAAGACGGAACCAGCCTCCGCGCTGCAACAGGCATCGCGCATCGGAGAATCCAAGTCCCGGCGGCTGTTTGGCAAGGGCCTGGTCGCTTCGCAGGTGGCGCTCTCGCTCGTGCTGATGAGTTCGGCGGGGCTGTTTGTGGAATCTCTGTGGCATCTGCGCAACCGGAATCTGGGATTCGAGCGGAATAATTTGCTGCTGGCTACGCTCGATTTCGCGCAGAGCGGCTATGATGCTGCGCGATTCTCGCGGCTGTCGCAAGAGCTGGTGATGCGGCTGAACGCGATTCCCGGCGTAAGCTCAGCCACCTTCAGCGACATGAGTCCGATGCAGGGCCCCGGAGCTTCGAGCTTCGCATTTGCGGAAGGCCACCCTGAAAAGCAGATACAGACCTCGATCAATTACGTTGCCCCGGACTACTTCCAGACGTATGGCACGCCATTTCTCGCCGGTCGTGATTTCTCCGCGCGAGACCAGGCCGGCGCCTCTGTCGCAATTATTAACGAGGCGGCTGCTCGCGATTCCTTCGGGAACGAAAACCCCATCGGAAGACACATCACGCTCAGCCATATCACGTTGACGAAAGGCGACAAGACATTTGAGGTGGTCGGAGTCGTCGGCGACGCTAAATACAACGATTTGCAGCAACCCGCGCCGCCCACGATCTATGCGGACCTGCTTCAACAGAGCTTTATTGGTTCTCAGCTGGCGATCCGCACGAGAATCGATCCACGCGGAATTGCCAGCGCGGTTCGCCAAACCGAGGCTGCGGTGTTGAAGGATGTTCCCATTGTTCGGATTGCGACAATGAACGAGCAGATCGATTCGTCCATCGTTCCACAGCGGTTGATTGCAATACTCTCCGGAGGGTTCGGCGTGCTTGCCGCGCTGCTTGCGGTCATCGGCCTGTACGGCCTGCTCGCGTACACGGTCGCGCGGCGCACCCATGAGATCGGCATTCGCATCGCGCTCGGTGCAACCGGGGTTGACGTCATGCGCATGGTCCTTCGCGATGCTCTGTTGATGGTCTGCGCTGGTCTCGCGTTCGGAGCACCGCTTGCGTTCTGGGGAAACCGCGTAGCCGTCAGCCTGATCCCCGACCTGCCAGTCGGCAGCCCTCTTCCGTTTGTCGTTGCTGCCGCAACAATGATCGCGGTCGGTTTGATCGCTGCTTACCTGCCCGCGCGCCGCGCTATACGCGTGGATCCCATGGTCGCGCTGCGGTATGAATGAGCCTTCGTCAATGACGCGGTGAATTCATGACACTGCCGGGACGGCCGGAGCAGCTCCCGCCTAGCAAGCCCCGCTCCCCGGAATTGCGTACGAGCAACGGACGGTGTAATTTATCCGTCGGTCGGCCGGCATGTCGAAATGCAATTCGCGGTTGCGCGCACCAGGAGGCAAGTTATGCGCCGAGTGATTTATCTAGCTCTGATTCTGGCAATGGTGGCCGTGGCGCCTGCGCTTCGCGCCCAGGATCAGCGCGCAGAAATCCAAAAGCGCCTCACCGCTGAGTTTAAGCGCACCAAAATGAACGGCGATCATTCCGATATCGTCACCGCCGGCTCCGTGCTCGTGCTGCATAAGGACGGTTTGGTGATGGCCAGCACCGCAGCCTATGCGCCGCCCACCAACACTTACAAGAACGGCGCGATCTCCTTCGGCTTCGGTGCCACGATGGCCTGGGGCATGGCGCTCGCCCCCGCCAATCAACAAACCACCGCGATTCAGCAGCGCAAATTCGTCGCCGGCGAAAAATTTTGGGTCACGGACTGGACCATCAAGGATGACGGCGTGGTCTTCGTGTTTTTCAGCGATCCGTATAACGACGTTCGCTACTACACCCAGCTGAAATTTCCGTTCGTAAAAGGTGCGGTTCCTCCGGCAGACGCTTTCATGAAGACCGTCGAGGAAGTCATCACCACTGAGGGCGACACGCAAGAAGCTCCGGCCGCGGATAATGCCGCGCCCCCGGCGGAAGCCGCCCCTGCCGCAGCCGCGCCACCCGCCGCTGCCCCCAAGACCATCGCCTTGGGCCAAACCACGGACCAGGTCGTCTCAATCCTCGGCCAGCCCACCAAGATCGTGAACCTGGGCGCCAAGCAAATGTATTTCTACCCCGACATGAAAGTGATATTCACCAACGGAAAAGTCAGCGACGTGCAGTAGTCGACTGCGCGGCGCATCCGTTGCTTCCAACTCACACCAGAAGGCGCGACGCAGAGATGCGTGCATTTCCGGTGAACAGGAAGAGGATGGCGCGGCGAATTTATGACACTGCCGGGACGGCTGGAGTAGTTCCCGGCTCGCCTGTTTCGCGCAGGGCGCGGTAGCCCAGATCGAACGAGTGCAGATCCAAGGCCGCGTGCACGATCATCGCCGGGACCAGCGAGCCGGCGGCCAGCGCGATAGCGGCAAAAAACAATCCGCCGATAGCGGTCACTCTCACATGCCGCACGCCAAAGTAAATGTGCCCGAATCCGAAGAGAAGGGAACTAATCACAACCGCGATCACCAAGCCGAACCGCGTGCCAGGCCAGAACGCCAGGAAATACCACATCGCAAAGCCGCGAAACATGAACTCCTCGCATATCCCCGCGGTCAACGCGACCAGCACCATGCCCCGATACTCGCCGCTCGTACGAGCAACCAGCGGTTCGCCGTGCTTCAGCGAGCGGCGCACCAGCTCGGACCAGTTCGGCCGAGCGAAGAGAGCCCGTCGCTGCAGAAATCCGAGGCCGGAAATCACCGCCACCAGCGCGAACGCAATTCCCAGCCTTAGCGGCGTGCTTGGACCAAGCATCAGCAACGACCAAGGACGCCCACGAACCACCCATAGCGCAGCAATGCACGCGCTGAACACCCATTGCGGCGCGACGGAGTTGCGATACAGCCGAGCACGCGCCCCGGGAACGCCCGCGGCGATGGCACGCACCGACAGCGGGTAATACCACCGCCACTCCGCAACCGGCCACACGACCGTGATCATCACCAGCAGAATGTGGTCCAGCAGCACGTGCGATCCAATCATCAGCGTCTCGTGAAACCGACGCGCCACCGCGCCAGAGAATTAAAAAATTCGGGCGAGCAAAGCAATTCAGAAGTGTGTGCCGGCGGATTTACAGCGTTTCGTGGCGCGGGTTGGGTGGTTCGGGCGTTTCGCGACTGGAAACCTGCGTAAATCCAGCCACGTTTCCGGCGCCCGCAACGTTGGTCGCGCGTTCGCGCAGCATCTGCGCCAGCCCATCGAAAACTTTCGAGCAGGATTCGCGCAGCGCCTGGTCCGCCGAACGCAGCAGCGCTTCGATTCCATTCTGTCCGTGCTCGTTCAGCCGCCGCACCGAAGCCATCACCCAGGAATCGGCCGTGGTCTGCAGGCGATCCTGAAACTTCCCGGTAGCATCGCCGCTGATGCGCTCCAGATGCGCGGCCCATTCGTTCTGGTGCGCATCGCGCTCGCCGCGAAAGCCCTCCAGCGCCGACGCAAATTCCGCGCCCAGCGCCGCGCGCCCTTCGCCCACGCTGCTCTCCCACTGCGCGGCCATCTGCTCGCGAAACCGCTCGACGGACGCGAACGCGTGCAGGTCCAGCTGGTGCAGCAGTCCTTGCGTGGCGCCGTCAAATTCCTCCGCGCGCTCGCGCCGCGTGGTAGCGGTCGTCGCGGCAAACTGCGTGGTTTCGCGTTCCGCTACCTCGTGCAGTATTTCGCCGAACGAGGCCGCCGCAGCTTCCGCCGCGCGGTCCAGTTCCGTGCGCGCTCGGCCGGTCACCTCGCCGGCAACGCCTTCCACCTCTGCGCGAATCTGCCCCAGGTGTGCAGTGGACTGCGCCGCGAGCTGCGCTTCGAATTTTTGCGACGCTTCCACGCTTTTCTGCCCCAGTCCCGCCTCTGCCGTCACGAACGATTGCTCCACCAGCGCCTGCAGACGCGCTCGCGCCTCCTGCTGCAGCCATTCCGAAGTGTGCCCGATGGACTCCGCCGCCGCGTGCGACGCGCGCACTCCACTCGCTTCCAATTCCTCCGCCCACTTAACCAGCGCGACCTTGCGCGCCGCTTCGAATTCAGAGTGCAAGCCTGCCAGCGTCCCAGCCACGTGCGCGGCAATTTCGCGCTGATTATTTTCAGAAACCTGTCGCAGCCGTTCGCGGTGCAGCCGCAAACTATCTTCCAGCTGCACTTCGCGCGCCGCCAGTTCGTGCAACAGCGCGGGAACGCGCTCCAGATGTGGCGCAAGCTTCGCCTCGGCCTCGGCCACGGCGCGCTCCTGGAACTGGTGGCTCAACGAATCCAGCACCGGAACCACCCGCCGCGAAATGTCCGCCGCCAGATTTTCCATGCGCCGATTCATTTCCGCCGTCTGCGCGTCCAGAATTCTTTCCAGCCGCCGGTGCAGCTCGTTCACCGTGTCGTGACTCGCGGCTTCCAGCTGCGCCGAAAATTCCTCCGTCCGGCTGGCCACTTGTTTCACTTCCGCCAGCGAACTTCTGGCCTTCAGCACTTCCTGCTCCAGCGCGGACTGAATTCCCGAAAATGTTTCGCGCGCCTCGGCGGCAGCCTGCGCGAACGGCTGGCCAAGTTCGCCCAGCCGCTCCGTCATTTTCTGCTCGGCGTTGCGCAGCGCTTCCTGCGAACGCTCCGAAAGCTGCTCCACCATCCGCTGCAAATTATTATCCAGCGACGATTGCAACAGCTCGTTCCATTGTCCCTGCGCGACCGTCATTTCCGATTCCAGGCGCTGCCGCCACTCGGCCGTCGCGCTTTCGCGCCCCGCGATTTCTTCCTTCGACGGCTCCACCGGTCTGGTGGAGCGCGCCGCATCGGCTGCTTCGAATTGCAGCAGGGCTCGCGCTACTCGACCGTTAACTTCCTCGGCGTTGCTGCTTTCCGCCCGCAGCGCTTCGGATTGCCGCGCGATCTCGCCCAGCAATTCGCGCGCATGCCCGAATTTTTCCTCGAATCCGGAATGCAGCGCGCCTAACGCTTCCTGTCGCTTCGCCTCCACCTGCGCGAAAAATTCCTCGCGCGCGCTGGCCTGCATCTTCTCGATCTCGCTCTTCCAATTCGAAAATAGCGCCTCGGCGCTGGCCTTCCGCTCGCTCGCGGTTGCCGCTGCAGTCTGCAGCACTTCCTCGCGCGCCTGCTCGGCTGCGCTCAGCACCGCGTCCTTGGCCTGGCGGTCCAGTTCCGCGCGCAATTCCCGCAGCAGTGGATTATCAGCCGCCGGCGCGCCTTCGGCCTGCTGCGACGTTTCCTGCGCCGCCTCCCGCGCGAATTCCGCCGCCGCGTGATGTTCTCGTGACTCATTTCTTGCTTCCGGTTTGTGATGGTCCATAAAATTCCTGAGATTCCCCGCGGCGCTGTCCGTCTCCGCCCGTTCGCTGAATCGTGGAATAGATCTGGCAAGTACCGCTGTGGATTCAGGCGCCTGTGCGGCCGCCCCATTCCACTCCGCGCCGTCGTGCCCCCAGATGTTCGCGGGGCTTTCCAGCTCCACCCCGATCTGAAAGAAATCGCGAATCGAATGTGGCCGCTGCACCCAGGCCACACGCGCACGCAGCGTGCTTCGCGAGTTTTCCTGCGCCACTCCCTGAGGAGTTTCCAAAGTTACCCAAGTATTGCGCGGCAGATGATGTCTGGAGGTATAGCGGCACCCGTGCAGATTGAACGCCAGCGTCGTCGTGCGCTCTTCAAACGGTTGGCCCAGCAAATCAATCCCGCGCACAATTAACGGCACGGATTCCGAAACTCGTTCGCTGCGGCGGCGTTCTGTGCTGGGTTGGTTCAAATCCACTTCTCCACCGGGTTCCCTTGAGGACTTCCTCGCTGCGCCGCGCGTCGTGCGACGCGTTGCGCAAAACGATGAGCGCAAGAATAGCACTCCTCGCAAAACGAATCGAGAGAAGAAAGCGCGTCAAATTTGAAATTTAACGGAAGCGAAATCATCCGCGGCGGCTGCCCACGCGCACAGCCGCCGACTTGCCAGAAAGTGGTCTACTTCTTCTTCTTTTTGCCCACTGACGTGTCCTGCCCGCCGCTCATCGCGTTCAGCCCGTCCAGCGCGTCCTTGCACAGCTTCCCCGTGGCGTTGTCCGCGCCTGCGTCAATACACTTTTGGTAGGCCTCCCCCGTTCCCGGCGGAATGATGTAAGTCATCTTTTCGCCTTCTTGCTTGGTATCAATCGTCGCGGTCAGCGCGCTTCCCAGCATGTACCACGTCATTTGATCTTTAGGATCCGCTTGTGCTGCTTTCTGCAATGGCGCCACTGCCTCCTTCATTCGTCCCTTGTTGCTCAGGACGATCCCGAGGTTCTTCCAGCAGGTTGCACCTGCTACGGGATCGAGCGCGATTGCTTTATCGCAGCTCGCACTGGCTTCCGTGAACTTCGCCTCGGCGTCTTTCGGATCCGTGGACGCAGCACCCGCGTTGGCCAGGTTCGTCGCCAGGCCGGTGTAAAGTGCCGCGCTCGGTTTCGCATCAATGGCCTTCTGAAATGCGTCCGCGGCATCCGCGTATTTACCGGCGCATTCGTTCGCGGTTCCCAGGTTGCCCAGAATCATCGACTTGTTGTTGACCTCTTTCTCTCCCAGGCCCTGCACGGCCTGCGAGAATTCGGTTGCCGCCGTTGTGCAATCGGCGGTTCGCTGCGCTTGCAATGACGGTTTCTGGTCCGCCGGCGCCGCCTTGATTTGCGCCCGCAAATCGTTGCCCGCGTTCAGCGCGGCTACTCCCGCGTCGAAATGTGCTTTCATATTCTTGAATTTATCTTCTGATTCTTCCTTCTTCTTGGCTTCTTCCGGATGCGCCGCCGCCGTGGCCGCCGCCAATTGCTTCAGGTCCAGCTTGTAATTATTTTCTTGCCCGTCGTTGACTTGAAATTTTTCGGAATAATTCACGCTGACCAGGGTGATCACATAAACTCCACTGCGCATCCCCAATTGCACGAATTTCCCGTTCTTATCGGTCTTCACGTTGAAGGTCTGGCCCGTCTCGGGAAGTTTGATGGTCACCGCCTGGTCCGCGAAGGGCTTTCCGTCCTTGTCCAGAACTTCGCCGTTCAGTCTGCCTGTGCCTTGGGCCATCGCCGTCGCCGTCAGTAGCGCCACCAGCACCCAGGCTCCCAGGATGGAAATCACTTTTCTCATGTGCGTAGCTCCTCCGCCAGTGAATTGCTGCAGCCTAATGATTGTCCGATTCGCGCGCTTCCCGCGAACGCGCAGACCGTTGCCCCGGGCAAAATCGGGCCGGGCGCAAGCGGCCACTATCGCATATTCCGTTCAGGGATTTTACAATTTTTCCGCGACGGTCATCGAGTCTTCGGTTCTTTCAGCTGCCGGTCCCGCTGTTCGCCGGACCTCCCGGCCCGGGACTCTGTGCTGTGCTCGCCCGCCGCGCGACGTAAATCACTACCCCCACCCCGACGGCAATTTCCACGCACCCGCCTATCACCGCCGTGTGCCAGCCCCATCCCAGCGTCAGCCAGAAGATGGAAACCAGGAACGCGGGAATCGCGATGATCAAAAATGCTCGGTTCATGTTTTGCTGCGTTCCTCGCCGCGCTGCCCGTACGCCCGCTCGACCTCGCTTGTCACGCCTGCTACGGCCGGTAAGTCGCCGCCGTCACATCCGATTCCCACACCGTAATACTCGAAATCGCCGCGCCATTCGCCGTCGCGCGCATCTGTTTCGCGGTCTCCTCGTAAATATGCCGCGCGATATTTTCCGCCGAAGGATTCAGCACATCAAAGGGCTTCAGTTCATTCAAATACTTATGGTCCAGCGAACGAATCACGCCCTGGATCACCTGCTTCAAATGCACGAAATCGTACAGCAGTCCCGTGGCGTCCAGTTCCGCGCCCGCCAGCGTCACGCGCACCTTGTAATTGTGCCCGTGCAGATCCTCGCATTTTCCCTTGTAATTCCGCAGATTGTGCGCCGCGGCAAAGGTCTCGTCCACGCTCACTTCGTACATCGCCCTTCCTTAGTCCGGATGGTTTTCCATGAATCGCGCGACCTCCGCGATATCCTGCGTGGTTGTGTAATCAGGCAGGGATTCCAGAAAAATTCTACCATACTGCATTCGCGAGATGCGGTTATCCAGAATCGCCAGAATCCCGCGGTCCGTCTTCGAGCGGATCAATCTGCCGAATCCCTGCTTCAGCGCCAGCACCGCTTCCGGCACCTGATACTCCGCGAACGGATTGCGCCCGTCTTCCTGCAAGGCCCGCACACGGGCCGCCACGATCGGATCGCTGGGCACCGCGAACGGCAATTTGTCAATAATCACGCAGGAAAGCTGCGTACCCGGCACGTCCACGCCCTGCCAGAAACTCGCCGTAGCAAAGAGCACGGCATTTGGCGTGTTGCGGAAGCGCTCCAGCAGAATTGATTTCGGCGCGGTGCCCTGCAACAGCATCGGAAACGGCAAGCGGCCCGATACCAGTTCGTGCACGCCGCGCATTTGCGCATAACTCGTGAAAAGGCAGAACGCCCGGCCCTTGGAAATTTCCAGCAGCTTCGTGATTTCCTGCGCCGCGCGCCGCGAAAACGATTCGTGCCGCACGTCCGGCATGTCCGACGGAATATACAGCAGCGCCTGCTCGTGAAAATCGAACTCCTGCGGCAGCACTTTTTCCTTCGCCGGCTGCAGCCCCAGCCGCTGCTTCAGAAAATCGAACCGCCCGCCCACCGCCAGCGTCGCGGAGGTCAGCACCACTGTGTCGAACTGTTCGAAGAGTTTCTCGCGCAGCAGTTCGCTCACATCAATCGGCGTGGCCGTCAGCACAATGCCTTTGCCGCGCCTTTCGTACCAATAGACGTAGCTTTTTTCCTCGCTCTCCAGCAGGAATTCGAATTCGCGCCGCAAATCCGCGCCGCGCCGCGCCAGCGTCACTACTTCTTCCGGCTTGGGATTCAGCGCCGAAAGCTCCGTCTCGATTCGTTTCACGGCCGCGGACAAATCCTCGAACGCCTCGTGATTCTGCTCCAGAAACGATTTGCGCTCTGCCGGGCCAAACGGGTAGCGCCCTTCGCGCTCCGGAAAATGCTCAAAAAATGTCCGCGCCCGCTCGCGCACGCGCAGCAGATGCTTGCGCAGCGGCGCCGCTTCGATTTTCAGCAGCCGCAGCATCGCTTCCGTATCGCGCACCAGCTCCTCGAATTGGTAGCTCGATACACGCCGCCCGAAATAATCGCTGGCCACATCCTCAATCTCGTGCGCTTCATCAAAAACGACCGCAGAATATTCCGGCAGGATCGATCCGAAATCATCCTGGCGAATCGCCAGGTCCGCAAAAAACAAATGATGGTTCACGATGATCAGGTCCGCTTCCTGCGCGCGCTGCTTCATCGCCGTCAGAAAGCAGCGCTGGAATTCCGGGCACTTCTGTCCCGTGCAAAGGTCGCTGCGCGCGTCGATGCGGTGCCACAATTCCGCGTCGTCCGGCAAAAAAGTAAGCTCCGACCGGTCGCCCGTCTCCGTCAGCTTTTCCCAGTCGCGTATCTGCGCGAACCAGTCCACTTCGTCTATGCCTTTCAGCAGCGCCTGCCCCTCGAACTGGTGCACTTTCTGCCGGCACAGAAAATTGTTGCGGCCCTTCATCAGCGCGACCTTCAGGTTCGGCGCAAAATATTTCTGCAGAAAAGGCACATCCTTATTGAACAGCTGCTCCTGCAGAGATTTCGTGGCCGTGGAAATCACCACTCGCCGCCCGCTGCGTATCGCCGGAATCAGATACGCCAGAGTCTTGCCCGTGCCGGTACCCGCCTCGATGATGGCGTGCTGATGCTTCTGAAAAGCCTCGTCCACAATCTCCGCCATGGCCAGCTGCGACGAACGGAACTCGTATCCCGGGTGCCGGCTCTCCAGCAAGCCGCCAGTCCCAAAGATCCCCTCGATGGTCACTTCCTCGGATTTTGTCGCAGCAGCAGCTTTTTTCGGCATTGGGCGTGGTGCCACAACCAGGAATGGCTGCGCGCACTGAACCTTAAGATATTACACGCAAGTCAGTCAGCGCGCTGCCGGAACCGGCTTGATGGCAATCATCGAATTTATCGCATATCGTGGAGAGGCTCGTGGACGGTGCGCTGAGGGGCGCGAACTACGATGTTCTTTTTCAAGAAACCCGGTCAAGAAACCATCCGCGAATTCCTCGCCGCACAGAAACAACAGAAGTTTTCCTACCCGCAGGTTAGCGCATCACGAACTGAACCCCCCAGTGGCTACATCCTCGACCACAATCGAATGCGATTGGGTGAAGGCCGCATCGTTTTCGAACGCGCAAAAAATGCCATCAAGCAATGGAAGATGTTCGATATGGCGTGGCTCGAATTGTTTTGGCCGGACACTGCGATCGAACCAGGCTCGACGGTTGCCCTCGTCGTCTCTCATCTTGGCTTCTGGTCCCTGAACGCCGCACGAATCGTTTACACGGTCGAAGAAGAACGCGGCGTATTAGAACGATACGGATTCGCCTACGGTACGCTGCCCGACCACGCGGAAATGGGTGAAGAGCGCTTCACCGTCGAATTTCATCCCGGCGATGAAAGCGTCTGGTACGACATATACGCTTTCTCCCGCCCGCGCCCCGTTGCCCTAATGGCGTTCCCCTACACCCGGGCCTTGCAGAAAAAATTCGCATCCGATTCGAAATTTGCGATGCAAAAAGCGGTTCGCGACGGATTGGCAGCGAGCGGTTGATTTTCTGGATCCCAGCCGCACGACCTCACGAATCAGAATTCCGCCAAAAACCTGTACCTCATGCCTGGCCTTGCAAAAAAGTACAGTTCACGAATTATTTCGGCGATTAACTCGGTCTGTACCAGTTCTGTACCAAAGCCCAACTGTTTCTCTATCGCCTTCCCGTTACTCTCGAACGGAAACCAAAAAATGAAAACGCACCACAAATCGCTTGGCGCCGTCCGCCACCCCGCACGCCTACGCCCAAGCACTGCCGGCGCAACGCACCACTCACCAAGTACGCGATTTCTAATCGCTACTTTTTGCACCTATGAATTATTAGAAACGTCCGTAAATGACTGTAAACAAACAACAGCACCCCGTTCTAATCGATACTTTTTGCCCATTTCAAAATGTCCTTCGCTCGACATCACCTGCCCGGATTCAAGCAAATTTCTCGGCCTCGGCCACCACGCGCCCCAGCCCGCCGTTCGTGGCGCCGCAGCGTTACGTGATAAGGTAGGAGCCTCGCACGCGCGCTGTGCAAACCCATATGACCTCTAAATTGCCATCCATCGTTATCGTCGGCCGCCCCAACGTGGGCAAGTCCACGCTATTCAATCGCCTCACCGGCACGCGCCGCTCCATCGTCACCAACGAGCCCGGCATCACCCGCGACCGTATCTACGGTACCGCCAATTGGGAAGGCCGCAGCTTCGAAGTGGTGGACACGGGCGGCATCGTCCCCGAGGACAAAGCCGGCATCCCTGGCGAAATCCTGCGCCAGGCCAGCGTGGCCATCAAAAACGCGACGCGCGTGGTCCAGATTGTTGACGGCCGCACCGGCCCCACGCCGCTCGATCAGGAACTAGCGCAACTCCTCCGTCGCGCCGGAAAGCCGCCCATTCTCGCCGTCAATAAAGTGGACACACCGCAACAAGCCGTGGAATTCTCCGCGCCCTTCTACGAACTGGGCGACGAAGTTTTCCCCATCTCTGCCGAGCACGGTTTCGGCGTGGACGTGCTGCTCGACGCCGTCACCGAGGAAATTCCCAAGGGCGAGCCGGAACCGGAAACCCCGTACGTCAACATCGCCATCATCGGCCGGCCCAACGTCGGAAAATCCACGCTGCTCAATCAACTCGTCGGCGCGGAACGCTCCATCGTCTCCGCCGAGCCGGGTACCACGCGCGATGCGGTGGACACTGTCGTCGAGCGCAACGGCAAGGCTTATCGCTTCCTCGATACCGCCGGAATACGCCGCAAAGGCAAAACGAAGCTGATCGCCGAAAAATTAAGCGTCATCATGGCCCGCCAGCACCTCGAACGCGCGGACATCGCTCTGCTCGTCGCCGATTCAGCCCAGGGCATCACTTCGCACGACGCCACCATCGCCAGCTACGCCGAACAATCCGGCCGCTCGGTAATCATCGTCATGAACAAGTGGGACCTGGCGCTCGAAGCCGCGCAGGGTAAATCATCAGAGGAAAAAAAACGCGGCGGCAAATTCGTCGCCTTCAACGCCAACAAACTGGTGCAGGATTACGAGCCGCTGGTTCGCGCGCGCCTGAAATTTCTTTCCTACGCGCCGGTGGTTTTTCTTTCCGCCAAGACCGGCGAAAATATGGACCGCCTCTACAACCTGATTGACAAGGTCGTGGAAGCCCGCCGCAAACGCATTTCCACGGGCGAGCTGAATCGCTGGGTCGCTAAAGTGGATCTCACGCGCGGCACTTCGCCCGCCAGTCGCGAAGTGAAGATTTTTTACATCACGCAGGCCAGCGTTTCTCCGCCCACGTTCGTGCTGTTCACTAACCAGCTCAAGCCATTGCATTTCAGCTACCAGCGCTTCCTGGAAAACGAATTGCGCAAGGAATTTGGCTTTCTCGGCACGCCTATACGCTTCACCCAGCGCCTGAAAAAACGAGGCTCGCGCCATCGCGAACGCAAGGACCCGCGCAAATCATGACTCCCGACCAAATCGCAGGGGTTGACACAGCCGGAAATCGGCCTACGATACAAATTGAGATGGCTAGCGCTGCCCCAGCACCGGATGCCGCACCCATGGACGACACGCAAGAGAAGAGTCTATTCCGCATCGGCGAAGTCAGCCGCTTGACGGCCACCAAGGCCTTCGTCCTGCGCTATTGGGAAACCGAATTTCCCATGTTGCAGCCGGTGAAAAGTCCCAGCGGACATCGCCTCTATCGCCGCGAAGATATCGAAACGGTTTTCGAAATCAAGCGCCTGCTCTATGAAGAGGGCTTCACCATCGCCGGCGCGCGCAAACATTTCGAAGAGCGCGGCCACGAACCTGGCGGCGATTCCAGCAGCGGTTCCGCCGATAATGGCGGCTCAGGCCGCGCCGCCGCGCATGCACACGCTGCGCCATCCCGCCGCGAAGCTCCCACGCAGCGACAGCGCAAATTTCTGCTCGATTTACACGAAGAACTGCTCGCCGTCTTGACCCTTCTCGAACGCGAGTGATACGCTACAAACGGTGCAAGCGGTCGGGACGTAGCGCAGCCTGGTAGCGCGCACGCTTGGGGTGCGTGAGGTCGCTGGTTCAAATCCAGTCGTCCCGACCATCTTCCTCTCCGCGGTTTCATCGCGACACATTTCTCGAAAGGCGTTACATCCGCAGCGATTTCTTATGCCACATATTCTGATCACCAACGATGACGGTATTCACGCTCCCGGCCTGCGCGCGCTTGTTGACGCGCTGAAAGACGACGCGCAACTCACCGTCGTTGCGCCTTCGCGCGAACGCAGCGCCGCCGCGCAGTCGCTCACTCTGCGCCAGCCAATCTACATGGACCAGCTCGCGGCCAACGAATATTCCATCGAAGGCACGCCAGCGGACGCGGTGATTCTGGCCTTCAACGCTATCCTGAAAGAGAAGCCCGACATGGTCGTCTCCGGAATCAATCGCGGCGGTAACATGGGCGAGAACATCTATTACTCCGGCACAGTCGGCGCCGCGATGGAAGGCGCCATCAATCGCGTTCCGTCCATCGCGATTTCGGTGGCCTATCGCGGTAAGGAGTTCGACTTCAAGCCCGCCGCGCAGTTCGCGCGCATCTTGATTCCGCTGATGCTAACCGAAGGTCTGCCGCCGGGAATCCTGCTGAACGTGAACGTGCCGCAAGCCTGGAACGGCTCAGTGCGTTTCACGCGCCAGTCGTCGAAGATCACCCGCAACCTGCTGCAGCCCGGCACCGATCCGCGCGGCCGCAAGTATTTCTGGCTGCACGAACAGGTACGCATCGAAGACATGGACCCGGACAGCGATCTTGCCGCCATCCGCGACGGCGCCATCTCCATCACGCCCCTCGAACTCGATCACACCCACGCCCCATCGCTCGAGCATCTCTCGCACTGGACCAAGCTGCTGGAATCCGTCGTCAAACCCTAACCGCACGACCGCGAAAGTTCCTCGCTCGACTCGGAGTCAAGTAGCTGCTGAAGTTTCTGGTGACGCGCGCGCTCTCGACTCGAGCGGCAGTGCTTCACGTGTGGTAGCCTTGCACGCGAAGAGGAGCACGCAAAGTGAAGAGAGCGCCAAGAATTGTCTTCGTGGCACTGAGCCTGCTGACTGCAACGATTCTCGTGTGGGCTGGCATCGTGGCTGCTCGCGGCGTAGTCGCGGCAGCGCAATCACAAACTGCTGAATCGATAGTGATCGTCCGCGGCATCATTACAGATAAAAATGACGCTAGAATCGTCGGGGCTTCGCTTCAATTCTCCAGCGGCGGCGTCAAATTCGAGACAATAACCGATCGTGCAGGCTCCTACGAAATCAGGTTGCGGCCGGGTTTGTACGACATCCTAGTCAAAGCGAATGGGTTCGAGCGAATTCACAAAGAACAACTCGAGGTCCGATCAGGTCCGGCGATAGAACTCAATCTCAAAATGGTCGTCGCAGTATTCATCGACCCAATAACTGTGGAGTCGGATCGCCCCGAACCAACGACACCTCAAATCGCGACGAAATTATCCGATCCGTCCGTATCGGTGAACCAAAATTCCGCCTATCCTCCGCAATACGCTTCCATAAAAACGGTCCAGGCGTGGATTCCGATGAAAGATGGCGTGCGGCTTGCCGTTAACCTTTATATGCCGGATGGTCCACTTGCTGCCGCGCATCAGGGTGAGAAATTTCCCGCGATTCTCGAATACTTGCCTTACCGCAAAGATGATTGGACGCTGGCGCGCGATTGGGATCTGCATTCTTATTTTGTGCGCCGCGGCTACGTCACCGCGCGCGTGGATATTCGCGGCACGGGCGCGAGCGAAGGAAATCCGCCTGACCGCGAATATTCCGATCAGGAGCAGCAGGACGGCCTGGAAGTGATCGCCTGGCTCGCGAAGCAGCCGTGGTCGAACGGCAACGTGGGCATGACGGGCATTTCCTGGGGCGGCTTCAATTCCATTCAGATCGCGCGGCTGCATCCGCCGGCGCTGAAAGCCATCATCGCGATGTGCGCTACCGAAGAATTGTTCCACGACGACATCCATTACATTGACAACCTGATGCACCTGGACGAATTCGAGCTGGGCATGGATTTGCAACTCGGGATGACGCGCGCGCCGGATTTTCCCACGGACGAAAAATCTCTGGCCGCGCGTTTCGACGCCAAGCCCTGGGCGTTTCTCTACCTGCGGCATCAGCGCGACAGCGAATTCTGGCGCCGCGCCTCCGTCGCGCCGAATCATTACGATGAGTACAAAGTTCCATCGTTCATGATCGGCGGATTTCTCGATGGCTATCGCGATAGCATCCCGCGCTTTTTCGAGCACTCGAAAGCGCCGATCAAAGCTCTGATTGGCCCGTGGAATCACACTTTTCCGCATGAAGCCGAGCCGGGCCCTTCCATCGAATGGCGCGTGGAAGCCGTGCGCTGGTGGGATTACTGGCTGAAAGGAATTCAAAACGGAATCATGGACGAGCCGCGCTTCGAAGTTTACATGCGTCACTGGTATCCGCCGGATCCCAACATCGCGGAAATTCCCGGCGAGTGGCGCGCAGAAAAAACCTGGCCGCCTGCGAATACGCACACGCAAACGTTTTTCCTCGAGCCGAATTATTCACTGGGCGATGCGCCGCCGCTCTGCGACGTCCATCCGGCGCCCATCAGTTGCAGTACGTTCCGTCCATCGGCAACGAGGCCGGATTCTGGTGGGGCGATCTCACGGCGGATCAGCGGCCGATTGACGCGTACAGTCTGGTTTACGATTCCGCGCCGCTCGTCGACAGACACCGCGCTGCTCGGCTGGCCGAAGGCTTACTTGCAAGTTTCATCGAGCGCGCCGCTGGCTGATTGGTTTGTGCGCCTTTCTGACGTCGCGCCGGACGGCACCGTCACAATGATCACCGGCGCGGGACAAAGTGGTGCGCAGCGCGATTCCGCCGCGAATCCCAGCGATCTCGAGCCCAATCGCAAATACGCGATTCCCATCGAGCTGCATGTCACCAGTTGGGTTTTTCCGGTGGGCCATCGCATTCGTCTCGCGGTGTCGAATGCGATGTGGCCGATGATTTGGCCCACGCCGTATCCGATGACCACCTCGCTATGGCTCGGCGGACCGAACACTTCGCGGCTGGAACTTCCGCTCGTTCCGCTGGAGCCGCCAGCGCGTGTACATTTCACCGCGCCCGAAAAGGAAGCGCCGCTCGCCGGCGTGTCGACGGAAGGTGAGACGTGGCCGCCGCAGGATTGGACTGTAACGCGCGATGTGCTGGCCGGTTCCACGCGCGTCGCGTGGAGCGGCGACGATTCGAGCGCGTATCCCTGGGGCAAATTGAAAGACCACGAGCAGATGAGCTACGTGATTGCGGACTCCAAGCCCGCGATCAGCGAGGTGCACGGCGAAGGGTCCACGACTATCGAGCTGCCCGGTCGCACGCTGGTTTGGAGCGTCGTCCTGAATCTGCGCAGCGACGCGCAGAATTTCTATTATCATTTCGAGCGGCATCTGACTGAAAATGGAAAGCCGCTGCGCGACAAAATTTGGGATGAAACGATTCCTCGTGACCATCAATAGCGCCTACATCCGCCGGAGCGCCCGGTGAAGAACACCGCCATTCTCTTGGTGAGTTGCCCCGACCAAAAAGGGCTGAACGCCGCGATCCACGATTTTATTTATCGCGGTAACGGCAACACGTTGCACGCCGACGAGCATCTGGATTCCGAGCGCAATCTTTTCCTGATGCGCGTGGAATGGGATCTGGCGGGCTTCACGCTGGACATGCGTGAGTTCGCGAAACATTTTCAGCCCATCGCTGATCGGCTGGGAATGAAATGGCGCGTGGCGCTTTCCAGCTACCGACCGAAAGTCGCGATTTTCGTCTCGCGCTACGATCATTGCCTGGTGGATTTGCTGTATCGCCAGCGCAGCGGGGAACTGGCCTGCGAAATTCCGTTGATTATCAGCAACCACGCGGACGTGCAGCGCTGGGCGGATTTTTACGGCGTGCCGCTGCAGGTGATTCCGGTCACCAAGGAAAATAAAGCGCAAGCGGAGCGCCAGCAGCTTGAACTGCTGCGTCCACATGGAATTGACCTGATCGTTCTGGCGCGTTACATGCAGGTGCTATCGTCAGACTTCATCCGCCAGTACCCGCCGCACCACATCATCAATATTCACCATTCGTTTCTTCCGGCGTTCGTTGGTGGGCAAGCCGCACCAGCAGGCTTTCGATCGCGGAGTGAAACTGATTGGCGCCACCAGCCACTACGTCACGGAAGTTCTCGACGACGGACCGATCATCGAGCAGGACGTCGTCCGCATTTCGCACCGCGATACCACCGAGGATTTAATTCAGAAGGGCCGCGACTTGGAAAAAGTAGTGCTTTCGCGCGCCGTGCGCTGGCACATCGAAAACCGCATTCTGCTCTACGGCAATAAGACCGTCATCTTCGACTGAGTACACAGACGGTCTCTGGGGTTCCGGTTTGTTCTCTCGCTTACCGCGCGGACTGCGGCGCGCGTGTCGTTTAAATCTGCGGCGAGCAAACGGTGGAACAAATGTTCGCCGGCTTCGCGGCGCACCGATAGGCGCCCGGCCTGATACGCGCGCGAACTTAGGCCGCGCTGCACGCCGTCGCAAATCACGATGTCTTCCTGCTGCACGCGTTCGCTGACGCCCATGCTCTCGCGGATGTAGGGCATCTGCGCTTCGCTGGTATCGCCAAAATAAAAATCAAAAATCACTTCGCAGCGATCGACGCCCAGCGGAATCACCAGATTCGTATCCAGATATCCCTCATACCAATTCAGCATGAAATTCGGATACTGCCAGAAATAATACGCGCGGTCGCCTTTGCGCGTTGCCGCGGCGCTGGCTTCGGAACTTTTGTCCACGGCGACGGGGCTGGATTGCACGCAGCAGCGATCCACATTTTCAATCGTGTAGTTGGTGTAATCCAGGACGCTGTTGAGCCCCTTGTGCATGTGCGGCACGTGATAGCCGCCATCCAGAAAATTATCCACGTACACTTTCCAGTTGCACTGCTGTATGTAGCTGCGGCGCTCGACGAATTTCAGTCCGCCGAAATTCAGCGGCTTCGCGAGTCCCACCAGCGCGCCCAAAAATTCCGTCAGCGGAGCGGCGTGCGGATCGAGATTCACAAAAATAAAATTCTCCCAGATCTCCACGCGAACCGGAACCAGCCCATTCTGCGCGCGATCGAAATTGCAGACGCCTTCGAATTCCGTCATGCCGCGCAGCTCGCCTTCCAGGTTGTAGGTCCAGCCGTGATAAGGGCAGCGCATGTGCTGAGCGTGGCCGCACGGTTCATTCATCACGGTCATGGCGTGATGCCGGCATACGTTGTAGAACGCGCGCAATTTGCTGTCGCTGCCGCGCACCGCGACAATCGGCTCTCCCGCGACGGTTGCGGTCACATACTGTCCCGGCTTTTCCACTTGCGCGGTGCGCCCAACCGATTGCCACGTGCGCGAAAACACATTTTGCAGCTCGAGTTGCGCGATGCGCGCGTCGGTGTACCATGGCGCTGGAATCGTGTACGCATCTTGCAGAGCGGCAGCGGCATTGTAGGAAGCGAGAATTTCCTTCACCGTCGGTTCCATGCAATTCTCTCCTGAAGAAATTGTGCAAGCTGGCGCGAGAAGTTGGGCGGACTGCGTTCAGATCCCGATCGCGCCGCGCAGCACCAGCAAAAATTGATTTATGCGCGCCTGATTCTTCGCCGGATCGGCGGGATGCGGAAAAAGCCCGGGATCGAGCTCTTCGGTCAGCAGCGCGTCCTGAAACCGTTCCATGGTCCAGTCCAGAATGGAAACAATGAGCGGTGGATCAATGTCTGAGCGCACTTCGCCGCGTGCGATTCCCAGCCGCACGAACGCAGTGCTGCCGTAAGGATCTTCCGCCAGCAGAAAACGATTGATCTCCCGCTTCAGCGCCAGGTCCACTCCGTAATTTCCCAGCAGCGCCACGCGATAGGGAATCCAGTCTTCGCGCACCAGCCGTTCGGTGCGCAGCAGCCAGTAGCGCAGGATTTCGAAAAATCCCTTTTCGCGAATTTGCGCAGGGCAATCCAGATATGCGGGGAAACGAGCGCACCGCTTTTTTGTAAGCTTCCAGGAACAATCCGCCCTTGCTGCCGAAATATTGAAAAATCGAACCTTTGGCGACTCCCAGCTGCGCGGAAAGATCTTCGATGCGCGCGGCGTGATAGCCGTGCTCCGCAAAATGGCGCAGAGCCGCGTCCACAATGCGCGCGCGCTTCGCTTCCAGGCGCGGTCCGGGCGTCACCGGGCGCACGCCGGGATTGAGCACGCTGCGCGGAGTTTTCTGGCGCTGGTTTGACCGTAGGTCATGGCTGGACGCCGTCATTGGAATATTTCTCCAGTTATGCTATCTAATTCTCGTCCATACTGTCTTGACTGGCGGTCATACTAATCCCAGATGCCTCCGCAACGCAAGTCCTATGATGCGATCGTAATCGGCGCGGGCCACAACGGCCTGACGGCCGCAGCATATCTTTCGCGCGCGGGATTTTCCACGCTGGTGCTGGAGCGCCGCGAAATTGTCGGCGGCTGCTGCGTGACGGAAGAAATCGCGCCGGGCTGCCGCGCCTCTACCACTTCTTACGTCGCGAGCATGCTGCGGCCGACGATCATTCGCGATCTGGATCTCGGTGCGCACGGATTGAAAATGGTGCCATGCGATCCGGGTTTGCTGGTGCCGTTCCCAGACGGGCAAGTGGTGCCGTGGTGGGCGGATCGCGAGCGCGCGATTGCGGAATTTCGAAAACTTTCGCCGCGCGATGCGGAGACTTTCGTCCACATGGACGACCGACTGAAAAAACTGGCGCGTTATCTCCAGCCGTTTTTCCTGGAGCCGCCGCCGGATCCCACGCGACGCGGCGCCGGGGGCTGGTTCGAAATGCTGCGCGTGGGGAAAAGATTTCGCGGAATGAGGGGTGAAGAAGTTGCGGAGCTAGTTTCATTTCTCACCGGAAGCCTCGGCGATTTTCTCGATCGCCATTACGAATCCGAGAAAATGAAGACGATGTTTCTGGCGAACAATGTTTACGGCAAACACGGCGGTCCTTACGATGCGGGCTCCGCGCTGGGATTGCTTTTCCATTTATTGAGCGGCGGCGACGGAGAGATTCAAGGTTTCTACGGACACGTGATCGGCGGGATGGGTGCGATCACACAGGCGCTGGCTTCTGCTTGCCGCAAGCTGGGTGCGGAGATTCTTACGTCCGCGCCCGTCGCGAAAGTGGATGTGCGCGACGGCCGCGCGCGCGGCGTGTACCTCGAAGACGGCACGGAAATTTCCGCGCGCATCGTGCTTTCGAACGCGGATCCGAAACGCACCTTTCTCGGTTTGGTGGAGGCGCGCGAACTTCCGGCCGATTTTCGACGCGCGGTGGCCGGCATCAAGATGGACGGCCCCTGCGCCAAAGTGAATTTCGTGCTGAGCGAAGAACCGCGCGTCACCGGCATGCCGCGCGAATGGCCGGCATCGCAGCGCGCGCTTTTCACGCTGGTGCCTTCGCTGGAATTCGCCGAGCGCTGTTACGACATCGCGAAGTTCGGCGAAATACCCGAAGAGCTATGGGTCGATTGCGTGGTCGCTTCGAACGTGGATTCCACGCTGGCGCCGGCAGGGAAGCACGTGATGACGACGTTCATTCAGTACGTGCCGTACAAGTTGCGGCAGGGAAGCTGGGACGAAAAGCGCGAGCTTCTGGGCGACCGCGTGGTGAAAAAAATCGGCGAGTATGCGCCCAACGTGCCTGGCTCGATCATCGCGAGGCAGGTGCTCACTCCGTTGGATCTTGAACGCACCTACGGCCTGACGGAAGGAAATATTTTTCACGGCGATCTTTCGCTCGAGCAGCTTTTTTTCATGCGCCCTGTGCCGGGTTGGGCGCAGTACCGCACTCCGGTCGCAGGGCTCTATCTTTGCGGCGCGGGTGCGCATCCGGGCGGCGGCGTTACCGGCGCGCCGGGATACAACGCCGCGCATCAAGTGCTGCGCGACAGCAAGCGCGGTAAAGTGAAAGTGGCGCATGCGTGACAAGACGTGGGGCCCGAGTGAGTTTGGATTTTCATAGGAGCCGCGCAATCGCGCCGCACCGAAGGAGCAGCAATGGCAGTCACGAAGAAACAGGGCATTCTCGAAAGATTATCCGAAGGCGTGGTTCTGGGCGACGGAGGTTACCTCCTCGAGCTGGAAAAGCGCGGTCGCGTGCGAGCAGGCCCGTTTACGCCGGAGGTCGCGCTGAACAATCCCGAATCGCTGCTGGAGCTGCATCGCGAGTTTCGCGACGCCGGCGCCGACGTGCTGCAAGCGCTTACGTTCTATGCCAGCCGCGATAAACTCGCGACCGTAGGCATGGGCGAGCGAGTGGAAGAGCTCAACCGCGCAGCCGTGCGCATCGCTAAACAGGCCGCTGGCGATCGCTGCCTCGTGGCGGGAAATTTAAGCCTCACGTGGATGTATGAGCCCAACGACAAAGCCGCGGCCGACCGCGTGCGCAAAACTTTCGACGAGCAACTCGATGTGCAAGTCGCCGAAGGCGTGGACTTCATCATCGGTGAAACTTTTTCGTTTCTCGGCGAAGCGTTGCTGGCTGTCGAGCGAGCGAAAAAAACCAAGTTGCCCGTGATGGTCACCATTTGCTTCGAAAATGAGGACATCACTACCGACGGGAAATCAGCCGCGGAGGTGGCCCGAGCGCTGGCGGATGCCGGCGCAGACGTGGTCGGCATCAATTGCCTGCGCAGTCCGGAGCACACTCTGCCGCTGATGGCGGAGATGCGCCGAGCCGTGCCGGGGTATATCGGTTGCCAGCCGGTCGCGTATCGCACCACGCACACGCATCGCGATTTCACCAGCTTGCCGGCGTTTCCGGACCAGTTGGAGCCGTACCAACTGACGCGCCGCGAGATGGCGGAATATGCCGTGAAGGCGCGGGAGCTCGGAGTGAATTATATCGGCGCGTGCTGCGGCGCGGTGGCCACGCACATCCGCGAAATGGCGCGCGCGCTGGGAAAAATTCCGGCCGACGATCGGGTGTGGACCAAAGGTGGCGAAAAACCGATGTCCGCGTACGAATATTACGGCCACGACCAGAAAGCGAAGGCGGGTTCTTAACGCAGCATCAAGGGAGCGGCGCTTTCGCAGCTGCGCTACTGCGTCGCGAAACGCGCTCGCTTTCGATCCCGGCTCGGAGCATGATGTGCGCCTCATGCACATCCCACGCGGAGATTTCCGCCCATGAGCGAAACGCCCGGACAGCATCGCCCACACCGCGCCATGGGCTTCCGGGATTTGGTGCTGTTCTACATTGTTACGGGCATCAGTCTGCGCTGGATTGCGACGGCGGCCACGGTCGGCGCCAGCGCCGTGGTCATCTGGCTGATCGCGTGGTGCGCGTTTTATCTTCCGCTGGCGCTTTCCGTGATGGAGCTTTCCTCGCGCTATCCGCAGGAAGGCGGCATGTACATCTGGACGAAGCGCGCGTTCGGCGAATTTCCCGGATTTATGACGGGCTGGACTTACTGGACCAGCAATCTTCCTTACTTCCCGGCAGTTCTTTATTTCGCAGCGAGCAACGCACTATATATAGGACCAGCAAGCTGGCAATCGCTTGCCAACAATAAGGCGTATTTCCTGCTGTTTGCGCTGCTGGGTTTGGCGCTCGCTACATTTCTGAATGTCATTGGACTTTCTGTCGGCAAGTGGCTGCACAATCTTGGCGCGATTGGCACCTGGCTGCCGATCGCGATTCTGTTCACCATCGCCGCCGCCGCGTGGCACCGCTTCGGCTCCGCTACAAAATTCACCGCAGCCAGCATGACTCCGCACATGCATTTCCGCGACGTGCTGTTCATGGCCACGATTGTGTTCGCGCTCGGCGGTTCCGAATCCGCATCCTTTCTCGGTGACGAAGTGAAGGACGCGCGTCGAAATCTTCCGCGCGGGCTGCTCGCGGGCGGCGCATTCGTCACCAGTGGATACATTCTTGGCACTGTTGCGGTGCTAATCGCTTTGCCGGCCAGCCAGGTGAGCGGATTGCAGGGCATCATGCAGGCGATCTCGCAATCTGCGGAGCGCGTCGGTTTTTCTGGAATCGGGCCGCTGGCGGCGCTCCTGATTACCATCAGCAATTTAGGCGCGCTTGGCGCGTGGTTGGCAGTTTCGGCGCGGCTACCTTTCGTGGCTGGGCTCGATCGGTATCTGCCTTCTGCATTCGCTCGCGTGCATCCGAAGTGGGGAACGCCACATGTGGCGCTGCTGGTGCAAGCTGTTTGCGGTGTAATTTTTATTGTGTTGGGTCAGGCGGGGACGAGCGTGTACGGCGCTTACGAAGTTCTGGTGAGCATGGGCATCATCACATATTTCATTCCGTATCTTTTTGTGTTCGCGTCGCTGATTCGTTTGCAGCGGGAGCCGGCCGGGCCGGAGGTGATGCGCATTCCCGGCGGACGGCCGGCGGCGCTTGCGCTCGGCGTGCTGGGATTCACCACCACGCTCGTGACCATCGCGTTCTCAGTGATTCCCGCGGACGACGAGCCGCACAAAGTCTTGGCCGTCGCGAAAATTGTGGGGCTTACGGCGCTGTTGCTCGCGATCGGAATGATTGCGTATGCCGGGGGAAAATCGCGCGCCGCGAAAAATCCCGCTGATCCGGCGCGCGCTTAGCCGTTGGAATACTTACTCGTCGGAAGGCTTGCCCGCCGGATCGTGCCAGCCACCGATTCCAGAAGCCAGATGATTTGCTTCGACGGGTCCCCACGTTCCAGGCTGATAGGGTTGCACCGGAACGATGTCGCCCAGAATCGGTTCCACAATCGCCCAGGCCGCTTCCACAGCATCTTGCCGCACGAACAGCAGCGAATCGCCCTTCATCGCGTCAGTGAGCAAGCGTTCGTACGCTTCCATCTCGCCGGTTGCCGACGAAGAGACTGCCGAGAGTTCCGTTTCCATCGTTTGCAGCCGAGGGCCGGGACGTTTCACGCGCGCGCCCAGGCTCAGCGACAAATCGGGTCCCAGGCGAAAGCGAAAATAATTGGAGCCCGGCGGCAATTTGGTCAGCGGTGGCTGGCGCAGCTTCACGAATACTTCGGTGGCAGTCACAGGCAGGCATTTTCCCGCGCGGATTAAAAACGGCACTCCGGCCCAGCGCCAGGAATCCACTTCCAGTGCAACGGCCGCGTACGTTTCCACTTCCGAATTGGGCGCGACGCCCGGCTCCTGGTGATAGCCCGTGAATTGTCCGCGAACCAGGTTGGTGGGATTGATCGGCGGAATCATGCGGAAGATCTTGACCTGTTCGTCGCGCAACGATTCCGGGTACATGCTGGTGGGCGGTTCCATCGAGAGAAAGCCCACCACCTGCAGCAGGTGATTC
Organism: uncultured Acidobacteriota bacterium; assembly: GCA_963748395.1. Lineage (GTDB taxonomy): Bacteria > Acidobacteriota > Terriglobia > Acidiferrales > UBA7541 > Palsa-295. The sequence continues at coordinate 71,674 of CAVVIP010000006.1, forward strand.
TGAATCACGTCGCGGATGGCTCCGGTCTCGTCGTAAAATTTTCCGCGGCCCTGCACGCCGAAGGATTCCGCCATGGTGATTTCCACGCTGTGAATGTAATTGCGATTCCAGATCGGCTCCAGGAACGCGTTGGCGAAGCGGAACAACAGCAGGTTTTCCACCGCTTCCTTCCCGAGATAATGATCAATGCGAAAAATTCCGGATTCCGGGAAGACGGATTGCAGGATCGCGTTCAACCGCTGCGCGGATGCCAGGTCGTGACCAAAAGGTTTTTCGATAATCACGCGCGCATTGGTGGCGCAGCCCGATTTTCCCAGGCCCTCCACTACCGTGGCGAACAGACTCGGAGGAATTGCCAGATAATGCGTGGGATTCTTGGCGCCGGCGAGCGTCGTGCACAATTGTTCGAACGTTTTCGGATCCTGATAATCGCCATCAATATATTTCAGCAGCCCAACCAGTTTCGCGAACGCAGCTTCATCCACGCCGCCGCCGAACGTGGCGATTCCGTCGCGTGCGCGTGCGCGCAGCTGCTCGATGGTCCAGCCCGCCTTGGCCACGCCGATCACCGGCACATTCAGGTTTCCGCGTTTGACCATCGCCTGCAGCGCGGGAAAAATTTTCTTGTGCGCCAGATCGCCTGTCGCGCCAAAAAATACCAAAGCGTCCGACGGCACTTTCGGGCCGGCAATGGTGCTCTTCACGTCCAGATTTGCAGAGTTAGTGTCAGCCATCTCTCATCCTTATGAGTTCTTGTCTACGATTTCTTCTCTTCGTGCCCGCCGAATTCGAAGCGCATGGCGGAAAGCAGCTTGTTCGCGAAATCCGACTCGCCGCGTGACGTGAACCGCTCGAATAGCGCGCTGGTGAGCACGGGCGCCGGCGTGCCTTCTTCAATCGCGGCCTGAATTGTCCAGCGGCCTTCACCGGAATCGGAAACGCGGCCGGAAAAATCCGCCAGCGTTGGAGACTTGAGGAGCGCAATCGCCGTCAGGTCCAGCAGCCACGATGCGATCACGCTGCCGCGCCGCCACACCTCGGTGACGTCCGGCAGATTAATGTCATACATATAATGTTCCGGAGAACGCAGCGGCGTGGTCTCCGCGTCTTGTGTCTGTTTTATTTTCCCGACGTTGGCGTGGTGCAGGATGTTCAAGCCCTCGGCGTACGCCGCCATCACGCCGTATTCGATTCCGTTGTGCACCATTTTCACGAAGTGGCCCGCGCCGGAAGGGCCGCAGTGCAGGTAGCCATCTTCGGCGGTGCCCGCGACTTTTTCGCGCCCGGGAGTACGCGCGATGTCGCCTCGGCCGGGCGCCAGTGTTTTGAAAATGGGGTCCAGCCGTTGCACGGTCGCTTGCTCGCCGCCGATCATCATGCAGTAGCCGCGCTCGAGGCCCCATACGCCGCCGCTAGTGCCCACGTCCACATAATGAATTCCCTTCGGCGCGAGTTCCTTGCCGCGGCGGATATCGTCAATGTAATAGGAATTCCCACCATCAATAACGATATCGTCCTTCTGCAGCTTGGGCGTGAGTTGCGCGAGGGTGTTATCCACCACGGCCGCCGGTACCATCAGCCAGATCGCGCGCGGCTGTTTCAGTTTGGCGACGAAATCATCGAGCGAACTGCCGCCCGTCGCGCCTTCTTTCGCCAGCGCCTGCACGCTCGCCGGCGACATGTCAAACACCACACATTCATGCCCAGCCTTCATCAGCCGCCGGACCATGTTGGCGCCCATCCGTCCCAGTCCAATCATTCCCAATTGCATATTGGTACTCCTCTCTCACGATATGATTCGCGCGCGCTGCTTTGCGTCGCAAAATATCCAAAAGCTGCTCGGGGGTAGCTTCGAATTTCAAGGCCTACACCCGGCAAAATCTTCGCGTTTATTAAGCCACATTTCGCTGCCCGCGCATAACCCGAATCTCTGAGCCGAGCGAACCAATCCGGCTGCTATTAGCGCACGCTCGCATCTCTGGCCCATCTCTGGGAAGTTACGTTTTCAACATAGCGAGATGATGGCAACGGAAGGCGCGCCTGCAATCACTGTAGACTGTGCGCATCGGCAGATAGCAGAAAAACTGCGCGTGATGCCGCGCGCAGATAGCAAAAACGCGAGGTTTCAGAGTTGAGCGTCACAATCGAACCGATCGCCGCACCGCCCGCCGAAACGCCTGCGCCAGCACCCGCGAGTCCGTGGATTTACCGTCCCTGGCTCGATTTGCTCGTAGGTTGCGGCGCGTGGTCGGCTCCGCTGCTGGCGGTGGCGCTGCTGATGACCCCTGCGCACAGCCATGGATGGGCCATGGGATTTTATCTGCTGGCCATCGTCTTCAACTACCCGCATTTCATGGCCACGATTTATCGCGCTTATCACACGCGCGCGGATTTCGAGAAATACAAATTCGTCACGCTGCACGTCACTTTGTTGCTGGTGCTCACCGGCATCGTGATGCACGCCTCGCCGCGGTTTTTTCCCTGGCTCTTCACGCTTTATATTTGCTGGAGCCCGTGGCATTACTCGGGGCAGAACTACGGACTATTAATGATGTTCGCGCGGCGCAGCGGCGCGGAAATCACTCCTCGCGAACGGCGCTGGTTGCGCGGCGCGTTTGTGGCTTCGTATCTGATGCTGCTGGCCAGCTTCGAAACCGGCGGTTCCACGGATCCGCTGATTCTCTCGCTTGGCATAGCGCCGAAATACACGCTGCCGTTGCGTTTGGCGTTCGGCGTCGCTTTCATGGTTTTCACTTTCCTGGGATTCAGGCGCTTGATTCGGGCCATGGGCGCGCGAGCTCTGGCTGCGCCGCTCACGCTCGCGTTCACGCAATTTCTCTGGTTCGTATTGCCGACGTTGCTGGAGTTGAATTCAGTTTCGCAGGTGCCGCAAACGCGCTACAGCAGCGGTATTCTTGCGGTGCTGCACTCCGCGCAGTACATCTGGATCACTAGTTACTACCAGCGTCGCGAAGCGCTCGCTTCAGGGCAAAAAACCTGGCACGTCGCGGCGTATTTCACCACGCTTCTGGCGGGAGGCATCGCGCTGTTCATCCCCGGGCCGTGGCTGGTGAGCTATCTATTCCATTACGATTTCACCACCAGCTTCCTAATTTTCGTTTCGCTTGTGAATATTCATCATTTCATTCTGGACGCCAAGCTGTGGAAGCTACGTGATAAGCGCGTCGCTGCGCTGCTTGTGGACCACAGTGGCAAGCCGTCAGATTCTGCCGTGGCTGCATCGTCGCAGCCTTCGAGCAACGCGCGCGACCTCGCTGTGCGCGTATTGTCTGCTCCCGCGTTCCGAATTTCGCTTGCGGCGCTGCTGTTCCTCTGGGGCGGCTTCGACCAATTCCATTTCGCGCTGCGCACCGCTGAGGGAAATCTTCCCGCTCTTCTGCGCGCCTCCCAAATCAATCCCTACGATAGCTTCGTCGAGGAACGCATCGCCCGAGCAGAAACGCAGCAGGGTCAGCGCGACCAGGCCGTCGCCGCGCTCACTCGCGCCGTCGCCATTAATCCCAGCAGCATCACACTGCAGCAAGCCGCCGCGCGCGCGATGATCGCAGATGGCCGCTACGCGGACGCCTACGCACATTATCAGAAAATGCTGGAACGTTTCCCCCGCGATGCGGACGCGCTGACCAACTACGGCTTGCTCGCCGCGCGGCTGGGCCATCCCGAAGCGGCCATGGATTCCTGGCAAAAATCGGTGGACGTGAGTCCCAACCAGCCGAACGCTCACCTCTATCTTGCGGAAGCCTTCGATCAGCGCGGCGAACCGGCGGCTGCGGCCCGGCACTGGAATTCTTTTTTGCAGCTTGTCGCCGGGAATCCGCAGTCCACGCCGAACGCGCAGGCCTTCACTCAGCAGCAGATCGTCGCAGCGATCGTGCAATTCGCTGACGACGAAACGCGCATTAATCAGTCCGCCGCGGCCCTGACGCAATATGATTTAGCCGTCGCGCAGGCGCAACAAATCGGCGACGCAAAACTGGAAAGCCTGGCGCTGGTTCATCGCGCGGATCTGCAATCGAAAAATGGTGACGCCGCCGCGGCCGCGCAGTCCTACCAGCGCGGCTTGGCGTTGGACGCCAAGAGCGGCGACGCGCAAGCCGAAGCTCTGGATTGGTTTAACTACGGGCAATTTCTGCGCCGCCAGGATGCGCCGGACGAAATGGTTTACGCTTGCTTCCGGCATGCTGAAGATTTATTGAGCAGCGGTTCAGACTCGGAGCTGGCCACCGTGCAAAACGCTCGCCATCAGGTGGAAAACAAGATGGGCGCAAAAGCGGTTGCCGCAGCGCAGGCAAATCTGCGCGCGCAACTCGGGCGCGCCGCGAATTTCGTGCCGAGCACTCGTTGAAATAACCTCGCCTTCACCGTCGGCAATACGTGTAGAATTCGCACGACCCATGACCATCCCCGTCGAACGACAGGACACGCGCTTGATGCGCGAAATGTTCAGCGCTATCGCGCCGAAATACGATTTCATCACGCGCGTGCTTTCCTATGGCATGGACGGCCGCTGGAAGCGGCTTGGCGTGCAGCGCGCGTCGCTGCCAGAAAATGCGCTGGTGCTGGATCTCGCTTCTGGTACTGGCGATTTTTCCCGACTGGTGCGCCAGCGTTTGCCAAATGCACGGTCGGTGGCTGTGGACCTCACCGAAGGAATGTTGCGCCTGGCGCGCGGGCACGGTCTGGAGGAAGCGGTCTGCGCCGACGCTGCCGCGCTGCCATTCGCGTCCGCCTCGTTCGATTGCGTCTTCATTGGCTACGGCTTGCGAAATTTTCCGAACCTGGGCGCCGCGGTGCGCGAAATCGAACGCATCACTCGGCCCGGCGGCCTGATGGTCAGCCTGGACTTTTTTCTTCCGGCGAATCGCGTGTTTCGCCAACTCTATTTGGGGTATTTATATGTGCAGGGCGCGTTTTGGGGCATGCTGCTGCACGGCAGGCCGCGCACGTACACCTACATCCCGGATTCGCTGCGCAGTTTCGTTTCGATTCAGGATTTTTCCACGCTGCTGCAGCGCATGGGATACCACCACGTGGACGCTCAGGGATTTATTTTCGGCGGCATCGGGTTGCTCTGGGCTGTGAAGCGTTAGACTGCGCAGCAGAGCGAAGTCTCTTCAATTTTCCAGCCGGAAGCGCGTGGATGCCAACTGATACAGCCGCCGCCAGACCAGCCGGTTGATCGTCACCACCATCGCCGCCATCAGAATCGTCGCCGCCAGCAGCACGCGTGTGTTCCCGGTGTCCGTGGCATTGCTGATTACCGCTCCCAATCCCGTCGTCAGATAAGTGTGTCCGCGAAATTTGAAATATTCCGCGACGATACTGGCATTCCATGCACCGCCGGACGCCGTTACAATTCCGGTGATCAAGAACGGAAAAATTCCCGGCAAGAGCAATTCGCGCCAGCGTTCTGTGGTGCCAAAGCGAAATACCGAACACACTTCCTTTAGATCAGTGGGAATGGCGATAGCTCCCGCGATCACGTTGAACAGGATGTACCACTGCGTGCCCAGCAACAGCAGCAAGATCGAACCGATTCCAAGGCCGCCGCCCGCGCGTATCAGCACCAGCAAAATAATTGGAAATAGCGCGGTGGCCGGGACGGAAGCCGCCACCTGCGCCACCGGCTGCGCGATGGCCGAAAGTTTGGGCTTCAGCCCGATCAGGATTCCCACGGGGATGGTCCACAGCGCTGCGAGAAACAAAGTGAAAGCCACGCGCAAGAACGTCGCGCCCGCGCCCAGAAATATGCTGCGCAATTCCTCGCGCGTCAGGTGCGTTAGCAGCATCACCATTTTCGCGGACTCATAAACGATTCCGGCGAGCGCCGCCGCGAGCAACAGGCGTGTGAGCCACTGAAAAATTGGGCGCGCCGCGCGTCCTGCACCGTCAGCCGCGTGGCTGCGCGCGAAATGCAGGCTCAGATATTCGCGCGCGGGCTGCACCGTCAGCCGCGAAAAGAACGGCAAGATTCTGGAGCTGCGCAACAAATCCAGAACCGGTGAGCGCGGCGCGTCAGTGGATTCCACTTGCTCGAATTTGAATTTCTCAGCCCACGCGATCACCGGGCGCCACACCAACTGGTCAATCACCACGATGATTCCGATCATCACTCCCATGCCCCACCAGATCGCATGCGTGTTTCCTGCGTTCGCGGCGGTCTGCAGGTAGGAACCCAAGCCCGGCAGCCGCAAATCGCGATCACCCAGCGTGAACATTTCGCAGGCCATCAGGAAAAACCAGCCGCCGGCCACGGACATCATCGAATTCCACACCAGCCCGATGATCGAATAAGGCAGCTCCATCTGCGTGAACCGTTGCCACCAACTCCAACGGTAAATTTCGGCTACCTCGCGCATTTCGCGTGGAATACTTTTCAGCGACGAGTAAAAACTGAACGTCATGTTCCACACTTGCCCTGTAAAAATCAGCAGTATGGAGCCCAGCTCCACGCCCAGCTGCTTCGTAGGAAAAAGCGCCACCATCGCCACCATCACACCGGGAAGAAAACTGAGTACGGGAATGGATTGCAGTGTATCCAGCAGCGGAACCATGATTTTTTCTGCGCGCGCGTTGTATGCCGCGACGTATCCATATACCAGCGTGAACGCCAGACTCACCATGTACGCGGCGGCGATTCGCAGCACCGAAAACATCGCGTACCGCGGCAGCGCGCTCGGCTCCAGATGAATTTCCATCGGCGCGCCGGCCGGCGTCATCCAGTAATGCGTCATGGACAGAATCGCGTAAAAAAATGCCAGCGCCGCCAGCAGGATCGGCAAATCCCGGAAGAGGGAAGGCACGTTGGACGGAATGGTCCCCCAGGTCAGCGTGCGGGCACCACTTTTCTGTATTCCGCCGGCCATCAGTGCAGAGAAGCGCTTTCCGGAGAATTTTCACCGTGATGTTCCGGCGAATGCAGATGCACAGTGTCGTCCTCTGCGTCATAGGTGAAGAGCTCGGCGTAACGGCCCCAGTTCAGCGCGGTTTCGATCTGCTGTTCCACTTCCATTTGCGCGAAGCGTTCGTCAAGCAGGTCGCGGAAAAATTCCACCGGCATGGTGTGATTCGATTTCTTTTCCAGCGCGGATTGGATTTGCTGCAGTAGTGAAACGTGCGCCAGCACCGCTTCGCGAAACACGGCCTTGCGCGTGGGGATGTCCGCCTGCGCGAATGCGCGACCCTTCTCCGTGATGCGCACGTCGCCTTCGTGTACCGTGGCGAAACCGAGCAACGTCGCCGCATCCAGAATCGGCAGCAGATCGTCTACCTCCAGCAGCAGCTCCTCGGCGATGTGGTACATGTCTTCCTCGCCACCGCGATCGTCGAGCAGTTCCAGCAAACCAGCGATGCCACCCGGCCGCGAGTGCGGCAGCATTTGCGCGGCCGCTTTTTCCTTGTGCTCGGTTTGTGATGGCGGCGCCAGCTCCAGTTGCGGCTGGGTCATTACTTTGTAGATGTAGTCTACATACAGCACGAAAGCCGCGGACTTGCGGTCGCGCGGATGTTGCAGCGGCACGCGAAAATCCGCGCGAATTTTCGCGGGATTGCGCCCCAGCACGATGATGCGATCCGCCAGCAACACCGCTTCTTCGATATTGTGGGTGACGATAAAAATGCTGCGCGTAGGAACTTTCTTCGCCAGCCACAGTTCCAGCAGCTCGCCGCGCAGGTTTTCCGCGGTCAGCACGTCCAGAGCGGAGAAAGGCTCGTCCATAAATAAAATTTCCGGCTCCACGGCCAGCGCCCGCGCGAATCCGACGCGCTGTTTCATCCCGCCGGATAATTCCTTCGGATACGCGGATTCGAATCCGTGCAATCCGACGGAAGCCAGCGCACGCAGAGCTTTCCGATGACGTTCGAAATGCGTGATGCCGCGCGCGAGCAACGGAGCCTCGACATTTTCCAGCACCGTCAGCCACGGAAAAAGCGCGAAGCTCTGGAAAACAATCGCCACATTCGGACGGCACCCGCTCATCGGTTTGCCGTGCCACAAAACTTCTCCGGCCGTAGGCGCCGCCAATCCGGAGAGAATTCGCAGCAGCGTGGATTTTCCCGAGCCGGAAGGACCGAGCAGCGCGATGATGGTGTTGGGCTCGACGGAAAAATCCACCGGAGCGATCACCTGAATTAGCCGCCCGTCTGGCTGTTGGTAACTTTTTTCGATTTGCCGCGCCTGGATGATCGGTTCGGTGTCAACGGCTGGCGGCGCGAACTCCGTGGTCACCTCGCCCGCGTCGGCTCCGGGCACCGCGCAGTAGGGCGCTCCCGTTCCCGCTTCTGCCAGCTCGTCCATCAAGCACTGCCACGCTTCTTCGGGCAGCGCGTCCAGGAAATGGTTCCGCTCCGCCGGACTCATCGCTTCGATCACCGCGCGCATTTCCTGCGACGGCAGCGAGTGCAGCAGCACATAAGCGTGGTAATACGGCAGGTGCACGATCAGCGGCGCCGCCAGGTCCACCGGCATCTCGTGAAATAGCGCGCGTTGCTCGTCGTAGGGCGCACTCAGAAAAAAATCCGCGGCCGAACCGGGATCGGTCCGTCGCAGTATTTCGTTTGCCGGGCCCCACTGCCTTTGGGACAGCAGGTTCCGCAGCTTTTGTGTGTCCTGATTATTCATGCGCGCACGCAAGAGCCTACTACGTTTTCAAGAAGACTGCGAAGCCCCGCGAACGCCCCCCGCACGCACAGCCCGCGCCAGTGTTACAGATTTGTGACACCCGTCGCGCGAGTCGCGGCGGCCACGCCCACCGTGGCTAGCCCGCTTCATCGGCCTGGCGGGAGAGTTGCACGCGTTACGCGCGGCGCGTATGCTAGTTTTGCCATTGAATAAAGAGCCCACCAGCCCAATGCGACGACCCCTTTCCTGGTTTCCTATTATTGCCGTCCTGATTCTCTGCGCTTTTCCGCTGGCCGCGTTGACGTCCGGCCCGGCCACGGACACCGTTCTCACGACCATGCAACAGGAATTGCAGCGCGCCACCAAATCCCTGGCCAAGACCGACCCAGCGCCTTACTACTTAAGTTATGCGGTTACCGATGTTGACGAGACGGCGGTGGTGGCCTCGAGCGGAAGCGTGATCTACTCCTCCAGCGTGGACCGGCGTCAGGCAGACGTGATGATGCGCGTCGGCACCGTAGCGCTGGATAACACTCATGGCCAGAGCCGCGCGTCCGGCATCACCTCGGGCCTGCTCGCCCTGAACGACGATTCCAACGCCATCGCGCGGGTGCTTTGGCAACTTACCGACCGTGAATACGAGCAAGCCTCCGCCGCATTCCTGAAAGTCAAAACCAGCAACGCGGTGCGCTCGGAAGAAGAAGACAAGTCTCCCGATTTTTCCAACGAGGCTCCGCAGGACCACGTGAATCTTTCCGCGTTGCATGCGGCGTCTGGCCAGCAGGAATGGGAAGCGCGTACGCGAAAAATATCCGCCGGCTTCTTGAAATATCCTGAAGTGTATTCCTCGTATGTGTCGTTCAACGTGATGGCCGACCGTGCGTATTTGGCCAGCAGCGAAGGCACGGCCCTGGTTCGTCCGGGTGCGATGGCTCGGCTGGTGATTCAAGCGGAAACGCGGGCCGACGACGGCATGGAACTGATGCGCGTGGAATCGTTTCAGGCGGCCTCCGCGAGCCAGCTTCCGTCGGACGCGGAACTCGCGGTGCGCGTGGACAAAATCGCCGCGGACCTGAAAGCCCTGCGTGCGGCTCCGGCGGCGGATCCTTACGCCGGTCCCGCGATGCTTTCGGGCCGGGCGGCCGCGGTGTTCTTTCACGAAGTTCTGGGACACCGGCTCGAAGGTCATCGCCAACGCGATGAGAATGAAGGCCAGACGTTCACGAAAAAAGTGAACCAGCTGGTGCTGCCTGCATTTTTGAGCGTCACCGACGATCCCACGATGAAGGAACTGAACGGTGTGCAGCTGGCGGGACATTATGATTTCGATGACGAAGGCGTGCCGGCCGCGCGCGTGGTGGCCGTGGAAAACGGAATACTCAAGAATTTTCTGATGTCGCGCATGCCCATCAAAAATTTCAGCCAATCCAACGGTCACGGACGCAGGCAGCCCGGGCTGATGCCCACTGGACGGCAGGGAAATCTGATCGTCACTTCCAGCCAGACCGTGAAGGACTCCGAATTACGCGAGAAATTCGTGGCGGAGATCAAGAAGCAGGGAAAACCTTACGGCCTCTATTTCGACGATATTCAAGGCGGCTTCACGCTCACGGGACGCTCCACGCCACAGGCGTTTCAGGTGATTCCGGTGATGGTGTATCGCGTGTATGCCGATGGCCGCCCGGACGAATTGGTGCGCGGAGTGGACATCGTGGGCACGCCGCTGCTCTCGCTGAATAACATCGTTCTAACCGGCGATACGCTGCAAGTATTCAACGGAATCTGCGGCGCGGAATCCGGGCAGGTTCCCGTGGCTGCCGCGGCTCCCGCGATGCTCTTCACCGAGATTGAAGTTCAGAAACGCCGGCGCGGCAGTGAACGGCCGCCGATTTTGCCGCCGCCGGGATTTGCATCTATCACTTCCGCGCCGCCTGCGAACGCAGCAAAGGCTGCGGCGCCGGGAGCCAAGCCATGAGCGCTCCCGTGCGCGGTCGCTCGATCGCCTTCTTGCTTACGCTTTTCCTGGCCTGGTCAGTTTCCACAGTCGCGCAGAAAAAAACCTCTGCCGCTGCTCCTGCCGCTTCGTCCGCGTCGGTTCAATCAGACCCTTTGCTCAAGGCCATGCGCGAGGAACTGGACCGATCGAAGACCGAACTCAAGATGGAGAATGTGCCGCCGCCTTATTACATCGAATATCGTCTATCGGACGTGGACGAATTCGATGCCGAGGCTGCGTTCGGCGCGCTGCGTCAGGATCAACGCGCGCATGCGCGTAGCTTGCGCGTGGTGGTGCGCGTCGGTGATTACAAGCAGGACAGCTACTACGGTCCCGGCACGGGCGTCGTGAATCTTGCGCCGCTCGACGATGACTCCATCGCGCTGCGCCGCGAATTGTGGCTCGCCACCGATCGCGCTTACAAGATCGCGAGTGAAGCCCTGGCGTCGAAGAAAGCGTTGCTGAGCCAATACAGCTCCGGCCAGCCTTTCGATGATTTCGCGCGCGTGCCCGCGATTCAATCGCTCGCCCCGCTGGCTAAGTTGGAGTTCACTCCCGGGCCGTGGAAGGAATCGCTGCAAAAAGCCACTGATCTCTATCGCACCGACGCGAAGATTCAATCTCTTTCCGCTTTTTTGAGGTTTCGCGCGGTGAACGATTATTTCGTGAACACTGAAGGCACCAGCACCCGGCAAGGCTACACGATTTATTCCCTGAACCTCTCCGCGGAAACCCAGGCGGACGACGGCATGGAACTTGGGCGTTCGCCGTACTACGTGGGCGTCACTGCGGCTGAATTGCCGTCTCAGGAAAAGCTGCTGGCCGACACCAGCAAGATGCTGCGGACGCTGAAGGAACTGCGCGAAGCTCCCATGGTGGAAGAGGACTACCGCGGCCCGGTTCTTTTTTCGAATGACGCCGCCAGCGACATTCTGGACGGCATGATCGGCGAAAATATTCTGGGAATTCGTCCCAAGCCCGGCGATTCCGCGCGAACCACCGGAGAATTTTCCTCGAATTACAAAGTCCGCGTGCTGCCCACATTTTTGACGGTGGTGGACGACCCTACGATGAAATCGTTCGACGGCAAGCCTTTGATCGGCAGTTACGAGATTGACGAAGAGGGTGTGCGTGTGGCGCCGCTTCCGGTGATCAAGGATGGCGTCCTGGTCGAATATCTGCTCGGCCGCATGCCCATTCGCGATTTTGCCGATTCCAATGGCCACGGCCGCGCCGCTCCTGGACAAGCGCCCGTGCCGAACATCGGCAACCTGATTCTCCAGCCGAAAGAAACCAGCTCGCCCGCCGAGCTGAAGCAAAAACTGATCGAGATGTGCAAGCAGAGTGGAAAACCCTACGGCTACTACGCGGAAACTCTGGTGGGATACAACCCGCGCCTGCTCTATCGCGTTTACGTGAGCGACGGCCACGAAGAACTGGTGCGCGGCGCCGTGTTCAACGAGCTGGATACGCGCACGCTGCGCAGCGATCTGGTGGCCGCGGGCAATGACCCTCTCGTGAGCAATCGCGAAGGCGGCGTGCCCACCACGGTCATCAGCCCTTCGATCCTCTTCGATGAATTGGAAGTGAAGCGCACCGACAAGAAAAACGCCAAGCTGCCGGAATATCCGCCTCCTGCTCTCAACTCTGCACACTAATTCTTGTTGCCCTGACTGGTGTTTCAGACAGGATTGGGCCGGTAGAGCCACGCTGATTTTGTGGCGACCGGCGTTGCAGCCGGTGCATTTGCGGTGGCGAGGATTTCGTCCACGATTGCGCGCCGCAGCGTCAGCGTGCAGACCGGGTCCGTGGCGGCAGCGTCGCCCGCGAGCAGAAACGCCTGGCACCGGCAGCCACCAAAGTCTTGCGTGCGGCGATCGCAATTGCGGCACGGCTCCCGCATCCATCCTTCACCGCGGAATTTTTGAAACGCCTCGGAAGAATCCCAAATCTCACGCAGTCCTTGGCTCTGCACGTTCGCAAAACGCAGTCCGGGAATGATTTGCGCGGCGTGGCACGGGAGCACGTCGCCGCCTGGTGTGATCAGTATCAGCTTGCGTCCCCAGCCGCCCATGCAAGCCTTTGGATATTTCGCGTAGTAATCCGGGACTACATATTCCACGCGGACTTTTCCGCGCAGCCGCGCTTCGGCTTGCTGAAGCAAGCTGATCGAACGATCCACTTGATCGCGCGTGGGCAGCAGACGCTCGCGATTGGCGAACGCCCAGCCGTAATACTGCACATGCGCGAATTCCATGCGGCCGGCACCCGATTCTTCTCCGAACGCGATCATTTCCTCCAAGTGATCGAGATTTTGCCGGTGGATTACAAAATTCAGCGTAAGGGCGATGCGGTGTGCTCGCACCCAACTGACTACTTTTCGTTTCTGCTCGAGCGCTCGAGTTCCTGCGATCTCACTCGCCGCATCCTCTCGCGTGTCCTGAAAACTCAGTTGCAGATGATCAAGCCCCGCCTTCACGAGTTCTGCAAGCCGGTGCTCATCCAGCGGCAGCCCCGACGTGATCAAGCTCACATACAGCCCGGCGGCGCGTGCGGCGCGCACAATCTCGACGAGATCAGGTCGCGCCAGCGGCTCGCCTCCCGTGAAATCAACTTGCAGAACACCTGCGTCCGCAGCTTCCGCCAGCACGCGCGTCCACACTTCGGTCGAAAGCTCCAATCCGCGGGATTTTAGCTCCAGAGGATTTGAGCAGTAGACACAATGCAGAGGGCAGCGGTGCGTGAGCTCAGCGATGAGCGCGAGCGGGGTGGGAATTGTGCTAGTCATTTCTGCCCGGCGGCGTCTTCAACTGCGAACTCCAGGGCGCGCTGGTCGTGCAGAAGCGTCAGGTAGCCCAGGATATCTTTCTCCACGCGCTCCGGTTCGGCCTTCGAATAAATCTTCTGCAGCTCGGAAATGATTTGCTGAATTGTGTGGCGGCCATCGCAGCGTTCGACGATTTCCAGGCTTGGGCCATTCAGCCGGAGTGCGCGTTCCGGCATCAACAGCATGCGTGGTCCGCGATTGGGTTCGCTCAGGCGGCATCCGGCCGCGAGCCGAGGCCGCGCGTGCAGTTCGAGGTTCATGTTTTAGTCCGCATCAGGTTGGAAAGCTCCCGGTGGAGGCCAACCGGGAGATACGTAAGCAAAATAAATGGCATCCAGTTGCGCCCAAAGAATATTGCACTTCGCTCGCAGCGCCCCGAGCGCCTGTTCCTGCTCCTCGCGCGTTCGAGCATGCTCCAGCACCCACCCTAGCGCAAACGCCGCGTCATCTGGCGCCTGCGTGAGCCGGCCCTGAAAGTAATCGAGCCCGCCGGAAAGCCACGGATAGTATTTCCGCAACGCGTCCATGCGCAGCGCGATCAACTTTCCGGAGAAAAGTTCCGTCAAAGAAGATGCCACCGCTTCGACGACCGTCCCGGACCGGACGAGTTCCAGATACGCATCCACCGCATAGCGCACCGCAGGCAAAATCCCGTCGCCTCGATGTGCTTGTTCGCGGGTGAGGCCTGTAGCCTCCACCAACCGCAGCCATTTTTCGATGCCGCCAACGTGCGTGCTGTCTCCATCGTGATCGAATATGCGCTTGCGCCACGCACGGCGAAACGCGGCGTCTTCGCTGCGCGCCACAATCAGGGCGTCCTTCAACGGGATGCGGCTCTGGTAGTAATAGCGATTCAGCGCCCACGCCTGCAGTTGCCCGCGGCTGAGCTTCCCTTGGTGCATCAGCAGGTGGAAGGGATGTTTGTGATGATAGCGCTCTTCGCCGATCGCGTGAAAACGCGCCACAAATTCGGCTTCGGGAAGCAATGCTCCTGGGAGCGTATCATTCACAGCGTAAACTCCATGCCATCGTGAGCAATTTCCCAACCGGCTTCGCGCACCAAACGATGCTCGGCACTCTCTTCGTCGAGAATCGGGTTTGTGTTGTTGATGTGAATCAGGATGCGGCGGCCGTGCGCGTTTTTCGAAAACTCCTGAAGCAGCCCATCCTCCCCGGAAAGTGGGACGTGACCAATATCTCGCGCGCTCTTACCGGAACCTGTCGCCCGGATCAGTTCGTCGTCGCTCCAAAATGTGCCATCCAAAAAAACCAAATCGCTGGACTCAGCCAGTTTCTTCAACTCGTCGCTGAACCTCGCGACCGAAGGCGCAAAAAATAAGCGCTTGTCACCGTGTTCGAGCAGTAGTCCGACGTTGGATTCTTGCGTCGCCAGTTTGCTGCGTAACGCACAGCTCAGATAGTCCGGATAATATCCCCCAAGCCAAATAGAGGAGTAACGGAACGACGAGTCCCCGGCGGCATCGCCAGACAGATTGCCATCGGTATCAGGACCAAGTTGCGCCTGCGCCGAGATCCCGCGCCACTGTGCGGGCGGCGTAGCCCGGTTCAGGACGCGAAATAAGCTGTTTTCCTCTTTAAGTATTCGCTGCACCGCCGGCGTGCTGAAAATGGATAGCGGCGTTGATTCGCGAAGGTGCAGCAAGCCCGTCACGGTGTCTGCGTCAGCGCTCGTGAGGAATACTCCGGCAACAGGCGATCGGCGCGAACCCTGCGGAGGAGCGAGCTCGGGCGAGGCAAGAATCTGCGCGCGCAGATCGGGCGACGCGTTCAGCAGGAACCATTCTTTGGAGTTTACAGAGAAGGCGAGTTGCGTCTGTGTGCGCGCGCGCCCGTGAAATGTCCCGGTTCGCACGGCAAAGCAATTGGAGCAAGCGCAATTCCACTGGGGGAAACCGCCCCCGGCTGCCGAGCCGAGGACCTTGACGCGCATTCGAGGTTAAAGCTCGGCGTTAGCGTAGGAGCTGATTTCGCAGTTCAGATCGATTTCTTCGTGTTGAGGGGTAGTCCATTCCATGGTCGAAACTCCTTTTTGAAGCGCCCACAATCCCAACCGCGGGTAAGCGTAGCACGGCGAAAATGCCGGCGTCAATGGGCTTTGGCTCTGCGCTTCAGGTCGTTAACCCCTTTGTATTCAGCGGAAATCATCACACTGGCCGCACGCTTGAGAACACCTGATTTGCTCGGAAGTCCTACCGACGCCACCAATATGTTATCGTGGCTAACGGTTCATTCAGCTTCTTCCCAGGAGGATTCGCATGGCGACGGCTGCGCAGCGTCGAAGCGATCGTGTCTCGCTGACTTTGCTGCTGGAGGCTTCCGGCAAGGATATCAACAGCGAGGAATTTGCGCTGCCCGCCCGGACCATGCAGATCAACCGCACCGGCGCGGTGATCCTGCTGGACCGCGACCTGCGTACCGATCAGCAAATTCTGATCAAGAGGCAAGCGCCCAGCGAATCGCACCGGCAGAGCCACGTGCGCATCGTGGGCCAGTTTGGCCGCCAAAAAGACGGCTTCGTATACGGCGTCGAAATTTTGCAACCCGAAAATGACGTGTGGGCGATTGAGTTTCCGCATATCGCCGAGTCCCAGGAAGCAGTTGCGCGAATGCTGCTGGAGTGTACGTATTGCCGCGCGCGGGAAGTCGTGTACCTGAATGAACTGGAGCTGCGCGGTTTCGAGACCACCCGCGGAATCGCGCGTTACTGCAAGACGTGCAGCGTGCCCAGCATCTGGTCGCAGGCGCCGCACGAAAGTGAGAAGAAACTCGCCTCACGCGCGGCGCGCGGACGCGGCACTCCTGGAGAAATTCCGCCCGGCGGCGAGCAGCGCGAACGCGGACGGCTGCGCATGAAGACCAGATTGACGGCCTGCATTCGCCAGGCCAACGCGGACGATGAGCTGGCCGTCTGCGAAGATATTTCTTCCGTGGGGATGTGTTTCCGGAGCAAGCGCCGCTATGAAGCCGAAGACGCGATTGACGTGGCCGTTCCGTACACGCCGGAGGTAGCCAATATTTTCATACCTGCGCGCGTGGTTTACTGCGAAGAATTGCCCAAGGCGGGGTTGTTCCGTCACGGCGTGGAATATCGCAAACCGAATCTGGTTAAGCAGTAAGTTTCAGCTCGCCCAAGCGGGTGCTGGATTTCAGTGGACCGGAACCGGCGTGCGCTCTCCCGTCCGCCGCTGCAAATATTGCATCGCGATATTCAGATGCACGTTTCCGCCCGGAGTCTCAAAACATAAAATTGTCGCTTCTGAATCCTGCCCAGCTTTTTCGCACTGCTCCTGCGTCAGAACTTCCGGCGGCATCACTTTAAAGTGAAATCCTGCGTCGTTCAGCTGTGTGACGGCGTTGCCGATCACCATGTTGGCCAGCTCGCAAACTGTTTCGGAAACAATCGTCGCTGTGGGGTCCACTTCGCCGCCGGCCAGAAAGCTGGCCACCTGCGCTGCGGCGCTCGGCTCCATATCCAGAATCACGCGGCCTTCAATTTGTCCTTTGAAACTTACGGCCGCGGCGGTTCCTCTGCGGCGATAGCCTTCCTCCTCCATGGTGAGGTCCACAATCTTCGCGGGAACTTTCATCATTTCGGCGAGCACCGCATCGAGCGAGCCGATAAACGGCTGGATCAGGTCCATCCTCATCGCGAGCTCTCCTCTGTGGCGCCCACCGCCGCGGTAACTCCGTCGTCGTTGAGCACGTAACGAATAATCTCGTACAGCGCATCGGGCTTCACCGGCTTCTGCACGAAGTGCCGCGCGCCCTTCTGCAACGCCGCCAGAATATTGTCCTGGTAGCCCACCGAGGAGACCATGATGATGCGCGCCTCCGGATGCTCCTGAACGATCCGCTCCACGGCCTCGATGCCTTCCATCTGTGGCATGGTGATGTCCATCAGCACGATGTCCGGCTTAGTGCGGGCGTATTCCGTGATCGCCGTGCACCCATCGCCGGCTTCTCCCACCACGTGGCCGCCGAACGATTCCACCATTTTCGCCAGGCTCTTGCGCGCGAAAACGGAGTCGTCCACGATCAGATACTTCACGGTCTGATTGTCATTTTTTCGCGTCAATGCTTCGAACTGTTTCATCACGATCTCCTTCGAAATCCCGATTCAGTGGTTAAAATGTCTGCGGCCAAATCCTGATTCGCCGATTCAGCGGGCGGCCGCTCCGCTATGCACTTCGCCTGCAAAAAACTGGAAAGGCTGGAAAGCGAGACCACGCGAGCGGCGTAGCCCCGTTCAATCGCAGATCGCGGCATGCTGTCCACGATGCATGTGTCCGGGCTTTGCGCAATGGTCAGTCCGCCCGCGGCCTGGATTGCGCCCAGACCTTCCGCACCATCGTCGCCCATCCCGGTCATCAACACGCCGACGGCGTTGCTGCCGAATTCCTGCGCCACGGAATGAAACAGCACGTTCGCAGACGGCCGGTGTCCATTCACGCGCGGCTGGTCCACCAGAATCGCCACGTTGCCATGCTCCATGCGGCGGACTTTCAGGTGCCGGTTGCCCGGACACACCAGCGCGCGTCCTGCCAGCAGCAAATCACCCGACTGGGCTTCCTTCACTTCAATCGCCGAACATTCATCGAGCCGGCGTGCAAACATCTCGGTGAAGCCTTCCGGCATGTGCTGCACCACTAAAATGCAGCCGGGGAAATCCTCGGGCAGCTGCGAGAATAAATATTGCAGCGCGTTCGGGCCTCCCGTGGAAATGCCGATGGCCACCACACGCGACGGCCAGTTGGGCATTCCGGAGCGCCGCTGGTCCTTCTGCTTCAGCGGCGGCACGGTGATAATCATTTTCGGTGCGCCGGACCCGGCGGCTACCTTGATCTTCAGCGCGAGCTCCGCGGCGATCTGGTCCATGCGGCCGGAAGCGGCTTCGGGAGGTTTGGTGACGAAATCAAACGCGCCTAATGAAAGAGCTTTCAAGGTCACCGAAGCGCCGCGCTCCGTTTGCGCGCTCACCACGATCACCGGCACGCGATGTTTTCGCGTGATCTGGCGCAGCATCTCCAGGCCGTCCATGCGCGGCATTTCCAGATCGAGCGTCACCACGTGCGGGTGCAGCTCATCCAGCTTTCGCAATCCCACTTCGCCGTCCATGGCCGTGCCCACCACTTCGATGGATGGATCGCGCTGCAGCACCTGGGGAATCAGCTTGCGCATCAGCGCTGAATCATCCACGACGAGTACGCGGATTTTTTCGCTCATGCGGTGGCCCCCACTGCTGGAATCCGCGCGAGATGCGCCACCACCGCGGGAATATTCAGGATCAGCACAATCGTCCCGTCGCCCAAGATCGAAGCACCACTCACCAGCGGAGAGGTGACCAATTGGTCTTCCAACGCTTTGATGACCAGTTCCTCTTCTCCCATCAACTTGTCCACTGCCAATCCGAAGCGGCGGCTACCTGCGCCAATCACCACCACGAAAACACGCTTAGAGCCCGCGGCTGCTTCCGCTGGTTCCAGTTGCTCCAGCCGGCCCAGCCGCACCAGCGTCAGCACCTGCTGCCGCAGTTGAAATACCTCGTGATCGTCCACGCGATGCACATCGGCTTCGGTGATCCGCGTAATTTCCACCACGGACGCGATCGGCACGGCGTACAGCCGCCCGGCCACGTGAAATAGCAACGCCTGAATGCTGGCGAGCGTCAGCGGCACGATCAGCCGGAAGGTGGTTCCCTTGCCGCGCTCCGTTTCGACTTCGATCGAGCCTTTCAGGTTGTCGAGCGCGGACTTCACCACGTCCAATCCCACACCGCGGCCTGAAATTTCCGTCACGTTTTCCGCGGTGCTGAATCCCGGCGTAAAGATCAGGTGATTGATTTCTGATTCGTTCAGCCGTGAAGTTTCTGTGCTGTTCAAAATGCCGCGTGCGATCGCGCGCTGGATTACTTTCTCGCGGTCAATCCCGCGGCCGTTGTCGGAAACTTCGATTACCACCTGATCGCCTTCGTGATACGCGTCCAGTCGGATCGTCCCGTTCACCGGTTTGCCGGCCGCAGCGCGTTCGCTGGCGGATTCGACTCCGTGATCGGCGGCGTTGCGTATCAAGTGCGCCAGCGGCTCGGCCAGCGCGTCCAGAATGCTTTTATCCAGGTCGGTGTTCTGGCCCGCGATTTCCAATGCAATTTCTTTGTTGAGATGTTTGGCCACGTCGCGCACGATGCGCGGAAATCGCCGGAACAGCTGCTCCACCGGCACCATTCGAATTTTCATCACGGATTTTTGCAGCTCGTTCAGAATGCGCGATTGAAACGCCAGCGCGTCCGAGAATTTTCCGCGCAGCGAATCCTTGGCGAAGCGCCGTTCGAATTCCGCGATGGTGCGCTGCAGCATGGATTTTCCGATGATCAGCTCGCCCACCAGGTTCATCACCGTGTCAATGCGCCCGGCATCCACGCGCAGCGTGTTTTCCGCCACCGCGTGCGCCAATCCCGTAGGCGCATTCTGCTGCTGTGATTCATCGTCCTCCATTTCACCGGCGTCGGCGGATTCTCCCGCAACGCTCGCGGAAACAGCGGCCGCTTCGGATTCCACCAATATGTCCAGCACGTCGCGCGGCCCCGTCTCCATCAACGGGATGCGATTCACCGAAATTTGCGCAACGACCGAAGGCACCTGGCAGCGCTTGCGGATCCAATCGGCCGGCTTCGTGCTCGCCAGCGCCGCTTCCAGCAGGCCGCCACTTACCACTTCGGCGCTGCTTTCAGGCCGCAGTGCCAGAATTTTCCCCGCGCGTTCCAGCGCTTTCCTGGCAAGTTCGTAGGCCGCCGCGGGCAACACCGCCTCACCGGCCAAATGCATAGCCACTTGATAAACCGTTTCCCCGCGGCGGAAGGATTCCGCGATCAGCAATCTTTCATATTCGGTCCAGCTGAAAGTTGCCGGCTCCTCGCGCAGGGGCTTTTCCGGTCGGCCGCTCAATGGTTTGCGCAAGAGCCTCTGCACGTATTCGCGCAGCGCGCCGCCATCGGGCGGCTGCAAATTGTTGCGATACGCGGCCAGCATGTCGCGGAACGTATCGGCGGCCGTCAGCACCACCTCCGCAATCAGCCCCGCATGCTCTTTCACCAGGTCCGGAGTCAAAACATCTTCCAATTCGTGCGCCAGTTCGCTCAGCTCGCGATAGCCGCAGGCCGCGGAATCACCTTTTAATGTGTGCACGGCTCTGCGCACGCTGCGCAAACTTTCCTTGTCGCTGGGCCGCTCCTCCAGAGCCAGCCCGGCATCATTCATGGCCTGCAGAATTTCCTCCGCGCTCTCGAAGAAGAGGTCGCGGAGTTCTGAGGCGCGGTCGTCGGGTGAAAACGTCACTGCGGCCCCTCGATTCGCTGGTACACCGTCGCGTTGTTCTGATGAATCATGTGAAATCTTTTTGTGAGGCCAAACAAACTTTCCGCATGCCCGACGAAGAGATAGCCTTCCGGATTCAAGCAGCGATGGAATTTGTCGATCAGCCGCTTTTGTTCGGCCTCGTCGAAATAGATCATCACGTTGCGGCAGAAAATCGCGTCGTTGCGCTGCGGCAGATATTCCGTCTTCAAATTGTGAAAATCGAATTGCACCAGGCTTTTCAGCGCCGGCTTCACCGAATATTTGTCGCCCACCTTATCGAAGTAGCGCAGGCGGCAGGTGTAGTCCACCGTATCCATCTGGCTTTCGGTGTAGATGCCCTGTTGCGCCGTCAGCAAAGCCGAATAACTGATGTCCGATGCCACGATTTCCACTTTCCACGGCGGAGGAATCAGCGGCTTGGGCGTGGGCATTTCAAAAGGCAGGGGATTCCGCAGGTAGTAATACGCCAGAGCGTCGCAAATCAGGATCGCCAGCGTGTAAGGTTCCTGTCCGGTGGAGCAGCCGGCGCTCCATATGCGCAGCGACCAATCGCGGCGCTCCTGCTTGCGGCGCAAAAGCTCCTCGAGCACGGATTTCTGAAAGAGTTCCAGCTGCGGACGAATCCGAAAAAAGCTGGTTTCGTTTACCGTAAGATTTTCCAGCAGCGCCACCAGCTCCTGCTTGCCTTCGCGGCTGGTGAGCAGGCGGTAATAGGTGTAGAACGAATCCATCTGGCAGGCTTTCAGACGGCGTTGCAGGCGATCGCGCAGGAAATGCGTGCGCCGTTCATCGAAATACATGCCGCATTCTTGATATACCAGCGTCTGCAGGAGCTTCAATTCGGGTTCGGTGAGCGGAACCTGTGCTGTGAGAGTGGACATTCGCTCCTCGTCGTTTTCGTTCTCGCGCCAGGATCGCTAGACGCGTGCCAGATTGTCTGTGGCCAGGGCGGCAGCGGAATCGGCCGCATCCTCCAGCCGGCGCAGCTCTCCGCGCTGCAGAATCTTGCTTAGATCCAGCAGCATCACCAGCCGTCCGCGGAGTTTTCCCACGCCGGTGATGTAGTTCAATTCGCCCTCTTGAAACACCGAGTGCGGCGCTTCAATATCCGAGGGCGGAATTTTTATAACTTCAGAAGCTGAATTAACGATCAGGCCGATCGCCCGGCTTTCCAGCTCCACCACTACAATTCTGTTTCTCTTGCTGGCCTCGATCACTTTCTCGCCAAACCGCTTTCGCAGATCCACTACTGGAATAATTCGTCCGCGCAGATTGATTACGCCCTCGATATAATCCGGCGCGTTCGGAACCGAAGTGATTTCCGGAACCCGCACAATTTCCCGCACCATAGCGATGGGCAAACCGAATGTTTCCCGCCCGATTCGGAACCCTACGATTTGTATGTCTTTGTCCATGTTGTTCGTCGGCGCCTGTTAGGACCGCGAAACTTCCGCGTACTCGGCTGAAGCGTTGCGATCGTTCTCGTTCGAGCCGCCGAACGCGCCACCCGCGGCCGGACGGCGTCCGAATTGACGGCGCCCTTCCGCGAATCCTTCGTCAAGCACGAAGCGATCCATGGACTCCAGCAGCACGCGGGAGAGCTTCGACATTTGTTCAGCCGCGGCGGCCAATTCCGTGGAGCTCGACGTGGATTGTTGCACCAGCTCCCGCATTTTCTCCATCGCGCGTACCACTGCCTGGGAACCAGACGCCTGCTCTTCCACCGATGAATTAATTTCCTGCGTGATTTCCGTCAGCCGGTTGGTGGCCTTGGCAATCTGCGAAGAGCCGCTGGATTGTTCCGTGGTAGCCGCTCCGATTTCCTGCGAGAACTTGTACACTTCGGACACCACGTCAGAAATCTTTTCCAGCGCGAAACTCAGATCCTTATTTAGCAGCAAGCCTTCCTGGACCATGGTGGTGCTTTTTTCCATGTTGTCCACGGCTTCGCGTGCTTCCTTCTGAATCCCCTGAATCAGCTCGGAAATTTCCTTGGTGGACTGCGTGGATTTTTCCGCCAGCTTGCGAACTTCCTCGGCGACCACCGCGAAACCCAGGCCGTGTTCGCCGGCGCGCGCCGCTTCAATCGCAGCGTTCAGTGCCAGCAGGTTGGTCTGCTCCGCCAGATCGTCAATCACCTCGATGATCTTGCCGATGTCGTCCGCGCGGCGTCCCAGCACGTCAATAATTTCCGCCGAAGACTGAATCGCGTGACTGGTGCGGTTCAAGCCCTCGGTGGCCTTATTCATCGTCACCATGCCGGTTTGGACTTCCTCGCGCGAGCGGTGAGATATATCCACCAGCAGTTTTGCGGTATCCGCCACGCGCTCGATAGATGTGACCATCTGATCGATCGAAGCGGAAGTTTCCGCGACGCTGGAAGCTTGCACCTGTGTGTTCTTCACCACGTTTTGCACGTTGATGCTCATCTCGTGCATCGTGCTGGTCACTTCGTCAATTGCAGACGCGGCTTGCACGCTCACCTTGGCTGATTCGTCGGAAGCGCTGGCCATCTGCCCGGAACCGCTGGCCACTTGCGCGGCGCTGTCGCGTACTTGGCGCACCAGGTCCCGCAATCCGCGCGTCATGGACGCAAAAGCTTTGGCCATGGTGTCCTGCTGCGAACGCGGTTGCACTGTGACGGACAACTGGCCTTCCGCAATCGCCGCGGAGACGGCGGCCATATCTTTCAGGTGCACGATCATCTTGTTAAAGTTTTGCGCCAGCACGCCCACTTCGTCGTCGCGGTGTGTATCAATGGTCTGGTCCAGGTCGCCGGTTTCGCCAATGCGGCGCGCCACCTCAATCAGGTGGTAGATCGGCTCCTTGATAGATTTCGCAGTTTGGAACGCGATAAAGCATCCAATGAAAATGGCGAACAGAGTACCGGCTGTCGTGATCCACGTGCTCCACGTCGTAGCTGTTGTCGCCGAACTGTTCGAATCGTCTAGCGATTTGTGCACGGTGCTGTCGGCTTGATCTAAAATCGCCGTGGACTTGCTTACCCATGAAGCGGGGTCGTGCTGCAGGTAGTAAATCTGCAGATCGGAAACAGTCGCGTCTCCCGCGTCCACTTGGTGCCGCTTCGCGATCATGGGCTTCGCGAAATTTTCCGACCAGCTGCTTTCCGTGTCTCCCACTTGCGCCAAAGCGTTGCGCAGACTGGGATCGTTCGATTTGCTTTCCGCGTCTTTCAGCAGCGCCAGCAAATCTGCCACGCCCTTGTTGGTCTTGTCTTCGTCGCGCAGATCGCCGCTCAGCAAGTAATTGCTCAGATACAGCCGGTCCTGCATCATTTGCGAGCGCGCATCGTCGATGGCCTGCTTCGCCGCCAGCGTGGCCTTTACCGTGGCCTGCGCAGCATACTCGCGCCGCACCGTGATGACATTGATGAAGAACAGCACGAGCATGATCGCCAGAATGGCGCCGAACCCGAAATAGAGCTTCCTGCCGATAGTCATGAGAAATGCCTCCGTTCCCGCCTGTGAAGATTCACAGGCCCCCAATCACGCGCAACTACTCGTGGCCCGCGAAATCGAATTCCACCACTTCAATCGTTTCTTTTGCGGCCGGCTCGTATCGCCATTTTTTCAAAGCTTCCAGAGCGGAACCTACCAGCAGCGGGCTCCCGCCGATCACCTTGGTACTGGTCACGTGTCCGTCGGACGAAATCGTCGCTTCGATTTTTACTTTGCCGGTAACGTGCATCTCTTTCGCCAGCTGCGGATAATCGGGCATGGCCTTGGTCCGTATTTTTCGTTTTCCAGCCTCGACCGCATTTTCCTGGGCTGCTGTTCTTGGTACGACTGCTAACGATCCCCCCAGCATCAACGTTAAGCCAATGCTAAGCAGTCGTTTCTTGCGGTTCATACGTACGCCTCCTCAATCGAGGGAAAGGTCCCGCGGCGGAAATTGCAATGAGGATGCCATCGGGAAAGTGTTATTGAGGAAGGACAAGAATTCGCCAACTATTCCTGTATCGTACTGACCACAAAGAGCTTAGATGAGGTCGCGCCGCTGCGATAAAGCGCTGCCGATCGGCCCGCGCGTCTCAAATACCCGCCGCAACGCAGAACCGCGTCTCACGTTGCGACAGTCGAGATTGCTCATTACGCAACAGCCGCAGCCAGTTCTCTTGACTCAATTTGAGATGACACCGTAACGTCTTTCTCGTAAAGGCGTAGCGCGCGCAGTGCCCCCTAAGCCTCTATGCGTGCACTAAAAAGAAGTCGCGATGTCTCACCTCGTCTCAATGGCTCTTTCGAGAGCCTGCTCGCGCAGTTCTCTGCCACCACGCTGGAACTGAATCCTTCGCTTGGCACCACGGAATTCTCACGGCGTCTCACCGCACGCGCAGCGGAAATGCTTGGCGCGCGCGCGGCGGTGCTGGCGCTTGCCCACGAAGCGGAATGGGAAATTGCCGCGCTCAGCGGACCCGCGCATCGTTGGGATCCGATGACGCAACATCGTTTGGCCGGCGTTCTGGCCGAACAAGCTGGTGTTCCTGGTGAAAAATTGCGCACGGGCTCTGCGGGAATGTTGCTCGGCCGCAGTCTCGCCGACACTTTGGTGTGGGAAGAACTCGTTCTCGCGCGGCTTTCCGGAAGTGAAGGCGAGCTGCTCGGCGTTTTGTGCCTGGTGGACGTGGCGCGCGAGCTATCCGCAACCGAACGCCAGCTCCTGGAGGCTCTCGCAGGACATGCGGCAATGGCGCTGGAAAACGTCAGGCTCTTCTCTCGCGTCGAGCAATCACGCAAGCAGTGGGTGGAGGATTTTGACGCGATCTCCGATTTCATCGTGGTGCACGACGCCGGAAATCGCGTGCTGCGCCTGAATCGCGCGCTGGCAGACGCGCTGGGACTGAAACCCACCGAAGCGATCGGATACGAAATTGATCGCCTGGAAATTCTGGACGCGCCTCCGAAAGAAGGGCATTGCCCGTTCTGCCGCAATCCGCGCCTCGCCCACGAGGAATACATTCATGAGGCCGGCGAGCGCACTTTTCTGATGTCTGCGTCGCGCATTCACAACGCGCAGGGCAACGACTGGCGCACGATTCACGTGATGAAGGACATCACCGATCGCCGCATCGCCGAACGCCGCTATCGCCGCGAGCGCGATTTCAACAAGAACATTCTAAACAACACTCAGAGCATGATCCTGGTACTCGACACCGCAGGCCTAGTCAGTTACGCGAACCGTCGCTGCTTCGAAGCCGGCTACCGCGAACAGGATTTATTGGGGCAGCCGCTGGTGGGAATGGTTCCTCCCGCACGGCGTCCTCTGCTTGCCGAAGCACTGGACCGCACCTTGCAGGGAGCGGCGCTCGACAATCTGGAGATTCCGCTTTTTCGCGGCACTGGCGCGCCGGGGCAATTTTCCATCAGCCTCAGCCCCATGCGCGACGAGGAAGGCGAAATCAACAGCGTGGTGGTGGTGATGACGGACATCACCGACGCCGCCAGCCTGCAGGCGAAGTTGATGCACACGGAAAAAATGGCTGCGCTCGGGCAACTCGTCTCCGGCGTCGCGCACGAAGTGAATAATCCGCTCGCCGCCATCGTCGGCTTTACCGATCTGCTGCTCGAAAATCCCGCCGTCCCCGACGAAGCGAAAGAGGAGCTGCAAGTAATCTTGCAGGAAGCGCAGCGCACCCGCGTGATCGTGCAGAACCTCCTGAGCTTCGCGCGGCAGATGCCTGCGCAGCGCGAACCAGCGCAAGTGAACACGATCCTGCGCCAAACCATGAAATTGCGCGCGTACGATTTTTCGAATCATGGCGTAGAGCTCAGCGAAAAATACGCCGCCGAACTTCCCATGGTGATCGGCGACCCGCACCAGCTGCAGCAGGTGTTCCTGAACATTCTGAACAACGCGTACGACGCCGTGCAGGAAACGCGCCGCACCGGAAAGATCGAAGTCCAAACGGTTCATCGCTCCGACAAAATTGAAATCGTATTCCGCGACAACGGCCCGGGCATCTCCCAGATTGACCGCATCTTCGATCCATTTTTCACCACTAAAGAAGTAGGCAAGGGAACTGGCCTGGGCCTGAGCATCTGCTACGGCATCATTCAGGCGCATCGCGGCGAAATTGTCGCGTGGAATAATCCGGATGGCGACGGTTCCACATTCGTGGTGCGGCTGCCCATCGCCGAAAAAGCGGCGGAAATGCATGCTGCGAAGGCGGCGGAATGACGGCCACTCCTGCGCCCGTGCCCGCCACGCGCTCGCACATCCTGGTGATCGAAGATGAGCCGTCAGTGGCGGCCTTCGTGCGTGCGGCGCTCGAGCGCCATGGCTACGAAGTGACTTCTTCGTCGTCCGCGGTGGAGGGCCTGCGGCTACTCGCGCTCCATGATTTCCGCGGCGTGATTTCGGATTTCCGCACACCGGGAGGAATCACCGGTTCCGATGTGCACGACTGGCTGCAGCGTCACCGGCCCGAGATGGCTTCACGCATTATTTTCATCACAGGCGATACCGCCAGCGACGAGACGATTGCGTTACTGGCACTCGCCGGCACTCCCTGCGTCGAAAAACCATTCCGCGTTCAGCAGTTGATGGACGCGGTGGAAAAGACGATTGGAAAACCATGACCGACGAACTGAAACTTCGCTTCTTGATTGTGGATGACGAGCAAAGCATTCGCCGCCTGTGCATCACCGTGGGGCAAGGACTCGGCTACCTCTGCGCCGAGGCCGAAACCGCCGAAGCCGCGCTCGAATCGTTAGAAACAAGCGCGCCCGATCTGGTGGTGACGGATTTGAAATTGCCCAGCCTCTCCGGCGTCGAACTGCTGCGAAAAATCAAAGAGCTATTGCCGCGCGCCGAAGTCGCCATCATGACCGGCCACGGGTCCGTGGAAACCGCGGTGGACGCCATGCGCCAGGGCGCGTACGACTACATTGAAAAACCGTTCCGCGTGGAGCGCCTGCGCCAGCTTCTGCAGCGCATGGCGGAAAAAGTCCGCCTGGTCACCGAAAATCAATTCCTGCGCGAACGCGTGAACACTGCCACGGATTTGGACGGCATCGTCGGAACTTCCGCAAAGATCCAAGACGTGCTGCGCATGATTTCGCGCCTTAAGGAAACCCGAACGCCCGTATTAATCACCGGCGAAAGCGGCACGGGCAAGGAACTCGTCGCGCGCGCCATTCATTTCCGCGGTCCACTTGCTGAAATGCCTTTCGTCGCAGTGGATTGCGGCTCGCTGGTTCCCACCCTGATGGAAAGCGAGCTCTTTGGCCACGAGAAAGGCTCGTTCACCGGTGCGCTCAAGACCAAGGCCGGTCTATTTCAGGCAGCCAATGGCGG
This sequence comes from uncultured Acidobacteriota bacterium, assembly GCA_963748395.1. Lineage (GTDB taxonomy): Bacteria > Acidobacteriota > Terriglobia > Acidiferrales > UBA7541 > Palsa-295. Next base: position 99,828 of record CAVVIP010000006.1, read on the forward strand.
CACAATTTTCCTAGATGAAATCGGCGAGTTGCCGCTGGAATTGCAGGCCAAGCTGCTGCGAGTGCTGCAGGAAAAAGAAGTGCGGCCGGTGGGCAGCAATGACAAGGTGCCCGTGGACGTCCGCGTGATCGCGGCCACCAATCGCGATCTGGAAGCTGCTTATCGCGCCGGGACTTTTCGCAAGGACCTCTACTTCCGTCTCAACGTCGTAACGGTCCACGTGCCGGGTTTGCGCGAACGCCGTTCAGACATTCCGCAGCTCGCGCATTATTTCCTCGATCGCTACGCGGCAGGCGAAAATATTCAGGTTACTCCTGCCGCCATGAAGAGTTTCCTGCAATACGAATGGCCGGGAAATGTGCGTGAGCTGGAAAATTGCATCGCGCGCGCTGTGGCCTTGGGCGACCATCACACCATTGACGTGGAAGACCTGCCGCCCGCGATCCGCGCACCGCAAGATAGCAGCACAGCGGCTGGCGATTCTTCCTCGCTATCAACGACAGCGCTCGCCGACCTGGAGCGCATGACCATCCTGCGCGTCTTCGAAAAAGCCGGCGGTGATAAAGCCCTCGCCGGAAGGATGCTCGGCATCAGCCGTGCCACGCTGTATCGCAAGCTGAAGCTCTACAACATTCCGCTGCGCGCCGCGCATAAGCACGAAGTGCAGATGGCGTCTTAAAGCGATCTTCGGTGATTTGAGCCCGTTCCGCATTAGGGTTTGCACAGCATCGGTGAGACGCATCTGTATCACCCTGAGACACCTGCAAGACCGCAGCCCGAATCAGCGATTCGTAAGCCGCAGATAAAAAGCCACTTATCAGATTAGCAGCCCGTCCTTCTTTGGCCGTCTTCGTGCAATCGTCTATCTGGAAGTGTTTCTGCGTCCGCTACTACTGCGTTCATCGCGGCCGCGAAGCAGCATCAGTCCAGGGGGTTCCGTGATTAGCGAAGCTGCATTGGACACCGCCGACGTCTCGCAAACGTGCGTCGAGAAATTGTCGCAGCTCTTTCCCAGCGCCTCGCCGATGCGCATTCCCGTGCGCGTGGTCACGTTGGCCTCGGCGCGCCGCCCCTTGCAGGAGCAAACCGTAATCGAGTTCGGAACCGCGCAGGAAGTGCTGTTCGCTTCGACGCTGCCGCTGGAATTTGAAGATGGCGTGCGTGTGCTGAATTCCGATGGTTCGCTGGACGCCCGCGCGACGGTGGTCGCCGTGCGATATCACGACGGACGAAAGGCCGTTGCTGCCCGGTTCGTAGGTGAAGTGGGCAACTGGATCATAAAACGATGACTTTCAAATCAGATGTCACCACATTGAAGCCGCCCGCCCCGGCATCATCGGGCGGCGCGGATTTTGTCGCGCAATGGTCCGAAGCGCGCAATGCCTATCCGTTGTACGCGGCGCTCGCCACGCAATTTAATTTTGGCCCGCTGCCGCATCCTGCCGGCGAGTTGCCGCCGCAGCGGCCCAGCCGCGAGACTTTCGACAACGTTTTGCAATGGCTCAACGGAATTGACGAAAGAGTTCGCGCCTTTCAGATCCGCCAGCTTCCCCCGGAAACTCTGAACGCTAGCGAACAGAGTCTGCGCGCATTTCTGCAGCGCCAATTGCGCAAGCAGGAAAAAACCACCGCCGATCGCGACAAGATCGATTTGCTGCTGGTGCAGTATTTCGCGTTGTGCGCGCCGGAAGAACTGTATCGCAAGGAAATTCACCTGGAGGACGTCGCGGAAGTATTGCAGCCGGTACTGACTGCCGCCGATGCCACCCGCCTGGAATGGTGCGAACCGCTCGACAAAATTTTGGACAAGGTCGCCAACTGCGAAAGTTTGCGCGACATGATGGAACTCGGGCTCCTCGAGCAAGGGCGGCTGGTGAAAGAATCCGCCGGCGCCATGTTTTACGATCCCGCCGCGCTGGTCGCGTTCTGCCGTTTCAATTTTTTACTCCGGCGAGCTTTCATCCGCATGCTGCACGCGGACTTGAGCGCCGTGCGCCAGGCCGCCGAAACTCTGGATGCCAGCGGCGTGAAAACAGTTGATTGCCGCCGCGCCGGGTTCTCGGCAGCCGAAACCACCACGCAGCTGCGTTATTACTGCGAAAACTGGAAGCAGCCGTTTCATAAGGACTACACGGAAACATCCGTCACGCACGCCTTCGAACAACTTCTCGCCTTGCGGGCCGATTTGGAAGAGGCCCTCGCGCGCGGCCAGTCTGGCGCGCCGTCGCCTGCGGCCAGCACGGAACAGCGGCAACCGGGCAAGCGTTCAACCGTGGATCAATCCTCCAAGCCAGCGGAACCGCCTGCTCCAACCGCCGCTGCGGTCCAGGTATCGCCCCCGAACGCTCCGTCGCCGAAACAGTCCAAGCCATCGCCGGCCGAGAGTTCCGATTCATCAAAAGCATCCAGCGCCGCTGCAAGCGCCGACAAGGCGCAGCAGCCGGCCGCCGACGCACAGGTTCCGCCAGCCGGTGCGCTCGATAAAGAGAAGTGCCTGGAATCAATCTGGGAGCAGTTGATCGCCGAGCCTCCAACTCGCGGACGTTCCATGTCCACGATCGTCTTGCAGAATACGAAAGTTCTGCTTTCCTCGTGGGAAGTCGCGGCGTTCGTTGCCGAAGGCGATCAAGAAGCGGAGGACCTGCGCCGCGCCGTCGTGGCTCGCGCTCTCCTCGCTGTCGCGATGGAAGAACGCAAACGTTCCGGCGATCTCGGCCAGCTCGCAGCAGCTCTCACGCTTGCCAAAGCGGAAGTTTCTTACTTCCAGGGCCGCGTGGAGCATGCCAAGCGCGCCAAGAACACCGAAGCCGCTGTAAATCTGGGGATCAGTACCAAGCGGCTGCTTTCTTTCATCGAAGAAGCTGAAAAATTGCAGCCCTGAAGCGACCAAAAGTCTTGGGAGATAGGTCTTGAGTCACTCCAGCGTCCTGATCGTCTCGGACGACACTGAATTCGCGCGCACCGTTGCTGCTCGTTGGCAGGCCGAACGCCGCGTTCCGGAGATCACCCTCACCACCAGTGACGTCTGGCAGGCGTCTGCGGCGGAGGGCTACAACCTCGTCATCGTCGGCCCTGTGCGTGACGGCAATATCTCCGCAATCCTTTCCGCGCTGAATTCGTTTCCAGCCACAGCCACCGTATATGTTTCCAGCGACACGCGCGATGTGCCGTCGCTGGCAGCCGAACACCCGCACGTGCTGATGCTGCCACGCGAAGACGGCTGGATCGGAACGCTGATTCTCGTCGCTGGTGAAGCCTTGCGCCGCGCCGCCGCCACCGCGCGCGCCCAACGTGCCGAACGCGTCGCCGGCGAACTGCAACGCAACGCCGCTCTCGGCCGCTACATGCTGGACGTGCGCCCCAGCGTCAACAACGCGCTCACCTCAGTCTTGGGCAATGCCGACCTGCTGCTTCTCGAGCCGGACGCGATGCACACCGATGCGCGCGAGCAAATCCGCACCATTCACACCATGGCCTTGCGTCTGAACGAAATCATGCAGCGATTCTCATCGGTAGCCGCCGAAATGCGCGCCGGTGAGAAAGAATCTCAAGCTGAGACAAAGCACGCGTCGCAGAGTTCCGTGGCGGGGCTGGCGAGGTAACGCGAAGAATCGTAACCGGCTGAAAAGTATGGCTGTTGCAATCTAATCGCAGAACGCGAAATGCGCTCCGGACATGGTCTTGGAGTTGCATTTCTTTCTGCGGGTATTTCTGTGGAGGTCTGCCGATGTTGAAAAAAGTACTGATCGTGGATGATTCCCAGGCGGAACTTCACCTGATGCAGTCCATGCTGCAGCAAGGTGGTTTTCATTCCGTGGGGATTTCCGATCCCACAAAAATCGAAGAGGCTATCGAAGAAGAGCGGCCCAACGTGATTCTGCTCGACGTGGTGATGCCGCAGCGCAATGGCTTCCAGGCTTGCCGCGACCTGAAAAGTCAGCAGCCCTACTCGAATATCCCGGTGATTCTGGTCACTTCTAAAACCGCGCCCAGCGATCGCTATTGGGGCGAGCAGCAGGGCGCCAATGGTTATGTCGCGAAGCCGTTCACGCCGGACGAACTGCTCAGCGCGGTGAAAAGGTTTGCCTGATGTCCTTTGAACGCGAAGTCGGCCATGAAAACGCGGCGCTTTCCGCTGAACTCGATGGCGGCGCATTTCTGGAAAGCGATGTTTTTTCCGACGATCGCCTGCCCGAGCGCCAGTACTGCGTTTTTCGCGCCGGTCGCGAACGGTTTTGCTTTTCGGTGCTGGAAGTGGAAGAGGTGGTGGATTGGCCGATCGTCACGCGCATTCCGCTCACTCCCGCCTTTCTCATGGGAGTGTTCAATCTGCGCGGCACCATCGTTCCGCTGATTGACATCGCCTTCACCGAAGGCCGCCGGCCCGGCTTGCTTCCGAAGCACGTAGTCGTTGCGGTGCTCAGAGGCGATGCGCAACGCGAAGACTTGCGGTTGGGAATTGCCGCGGACGAAGTAATCGGCACATTTTCTGCGACGGAAGAAGCTCTGCTCGATCAAGCGCCCGCGGACGTGCCGCACTGCCGCGGAATGTTGCGGCATGACGACCGCTTGGCTCTGGTCGTGGACTTGCGGCGCTTGCTTGATGTGTTTCCAGTGCCGGTGATTTAGCACCGGTTCTTAACGACGAACTTGGCATAGGCACGGGTTCTGGGGTCACAAGTTTTTAGGCTGCGCGCACTTTCCGTTCCGCTTCGCGGCGCGGCTGGGTGAATGGGCGCACACGTTCTTGGGAGGAAGTCATGAAAGCTCGTTTGAGTTCCACAGTTTGGCTGCTGGTGTTTTGGGTCGCACTGGCGCTCTTCGGAGTCTTGGGTTTGTCCTATTATGCCGGCGCCCATTCAGGCAGCCAGTCGGCTGCGGATGCCGCCGCTGCTCCGGGCGGAGCGAATGGCGCGCTATTCGCCGCGGCCGCGCTGGCGCTCTTCGCCGCCGTCTCCGTCGTGTACGTGCTCAGCAAGCGCGTGCTGACGCCTGTGGACGAGCTTGCCAAATTCTCCGAGCGCGTAGTCTCTGGAGACGTGCGTGCCCGCGTGGAAATTAACTCGAACGACGAGTTCGGCTTCATTGCGGAAAATTTCAATCGTAGCGCCGCCAAAGTCGCGCACGCCGTCACCAACCAGCAGGCTCAGGACTCTCTGCAGCGCAGCATCACCGACCTGCTGAACACCATCAACCAGGTAGCCCGCGGCGATTTGACGATTCGCGGCAAGGTGACCAACGACGCCCTGGGCAACGTGGTGGATTCCGTGAACTTCATGCTCGACAACTTCACCAAAGTTCTCGAGCGCGTTCGCAAGGCCGCCGTGGACGTCAGCGGCAGCGCCAATCAAATTCTGGACGCAGCGGACGACATGACCGCCGGCGCCACGCAGCAAGACCAGGAAATCACCAACACCTCATCCGCCGTCGAAGAGCTGACGGTCTCCATGAAACAGGTGTCGAACAACGCGGAAGCCAGCGCCGAAGCCGCACGCCGTGCCCTCGACGCCGCCGAACAGGGCAACCGCGCCGTACGCGATACGCTCGAAGGCATGCAGCGCATTCGCGCCTCGGTGCAAGCCACCGCCAAGAAGATCAAATCTCTCGGCGATCGTTCACTGGAAATTTCCGAAATCATCAACGTGATTAACGACATCACCGAGCAGACCAACCTGCTCGCACTGAACGCCGCGATTGAAGCAGCCCGCGCCGGAGATGCCGGCCGCGGTTTCGCCGTCGTTGCCGACGAAGTCCGCAAACTCGCTGAGCACTCTCGCAGTGCCACGAAAGACATTGCGGCACTGATCAAAGCCATTCAGGCCGAAACAAACGAAGCAGTCGTCGTCATGGAAGACGGCACGCGCGAAGTGGAAGTCGGGGCAGGCCTCGCCGATCAAGCCGGTAAAGCGCTCGAAGCGATTTCCAGCGTCGTGCGTCAATCGGCCGAACTGGTCCAGGAAATTTCTCTCGCATCGAAGCAGCAGGTGCGCGGTACAGAAGGTGTGGCCAACGCGATGCAGATTATTTCCGGCATCACGCGCCAGACCACTCAGGGCGCCCGGCAGACCGCTTCCACCGTCGGCAACATGGTCAAGCTCTCTGAACAATTGAATGAAGCGCTCGCGCAATTCCGTTCGGGGCGCGCGGGTGAAGCGGCCGAAGAACAGCGGCCGGCCGCGCCAGTGGGAGCGCATCGTTAGGTCGCAGTGATTCCTGGCGCCGGCGAAGTGCGCCGGCCCCGAACGTGCGCCGAACATGAGACCACATCCAGCAACGACGACGAAGCTCAGCGAGTCCGAACTCGATGAAATCCGCACGCTGATCGAGCAGCGCTCGGCCATTCTCTTCGATGCATCGCGCGAGCGGTTCTTCTCCACCCGCATCCGCGAGTACATCGAGGAAAAAGAACTCGCCGGCGGCACGGAACTTCTCGCGCTCGTGAAAGGTTCCAGCACGCAATACGAAGCCCTGCTGGAAACGTTGCTGACGCAGGAAACTTCTTTTTTTCGTTATCCGGCCGTTTACGACGCGTTGGAAAAACGCATTTTGCCGGAGGTGCAGGAGCGCAAATTCTGGCAGAGTCCGCGCGCGCTGCGCATCTGGAGCGCCGGCTGTTCCACGGGTGAAGAGGCCTACTCCATCGCCATCACCTTGTGTGACGCGCTGAAATTTGTGGAGGCCTGGGAAATCGAAATTCTGGCGACGGACATCAGCCGCCGCGCCCTGCGCCACGCCGAACGCGGCTTGTACAGCAAGCGCAGCTTGCAGGATGTCTCGCTCGGGCAGGTGGACGCGCACTTTACCGCCACCAAGCACGGCTTTCAGGTGAAGCCGCGGATACGAAAAATGATTTCGTTCGCGCAAATGAATCTCATCGAGCCGGTGTACGTCGGCAAACTGGACTGCATCTTCTGCATGAACGTGCTCATGTATTTCTCCCATGAACGCCGCCTCGCGATTCTCCGGCGCTTTTACGACGCGCTCGAACCCGGCGGTTATTTTCTTCTGGGCCACTCAGAGACGCTCTCCAACGTGCCCATGAAATTTGAATCCGTGGTGATTGGCGATTGCCGCATCTATCGCAAGCCGGTCGCCGCCGAATCGCGCGCCGCTGCGGTGCTGGTGGAGGAAAGCCTGTGAACGGGCCCAACCAGGAATCCGTCGAGCTCTTCCTCCAGGAGGCTTCCGAAAACCTCCAGTATCTGCGGGAATATTCCGGCATGTTGCAGGAGCCGCAGACCAGGCCCGAGGACCTGGAAAAACTTTACATCGCCGCGCACACTCTTGCCGGCACCTCCGCCAGTTACGGTTTTCCGCAATTCTCCGAAGTCGCCGCGAAAATGGCGCACATCTTTCATTACGCCATGAACGCCACGCTCACCGCGGACATGCACGGCCCGCTCACCGAATTTATTTCCGACGCGATTTCCGTGCTCGAATTCGACCTGCTGCAGATCAGCTCCAACGGCACGGAGACCGAAGGCGACATCCTGGCTTTCAAGCAGCGCTATTCCTTCGCGTTCCCAGCGCCGCCCTCCTCGCGCGCTGCTCGCGAAGCCGCCGCCGAGCAAGTCGCGGCGGAAGAATCTGTCGCCGACGCGCCTGCCCCCATACTCATTTGTTGATCATCTGCCGCAGGATAGCGACGTACCCGCGGAAGTCCTGGAATTTTTCGTTCCCGAAGCCGAAGAGCACTTGCAAGCCGTCACTGAATGTTTGCTCGCGCTCGAAGCCAATCCGAATGCGGAAGACATCAATCGCCTTTTCCGCTCCATGCACACGGTGAAAGGCTCTGCCGCGCAGGTAGGATTGCACCGGCTCTCCGCTGTCGCCCATCGCGTCGAGGATTTGATCGGCCGCTTGCGCGATGGCGTCTTGAAACCCAGCGCCAATATCGTGGATATCTGCCTCGAGTCCGTGGACGTCCTGAAGAAATTCCTGCACCGCCAATGGTCCAGCGATGACGAAATGCGCGCCGCCGTAGATCCTCTCCTCGCGCAGATCGCCGAACTCGCCCCGGAAGAAACCGAAGAAGCCGCGCCAGGCCAATCCGCGCCCGCGAGCAGCACGGACGCCGCAACCACAGAGACCGGAATCGCAGCGCCCGAAAAGCGCCGCCCTGCTCCGGAAGCGTTGCCGCAAGCCAAATCCGTGCGCATTTCCCTCGAACGCCTGGACCGCATGATGAACGCCGTCGGCGAACTGGTCATCAACCGTACGCGGATGGTCGGTCGTCTCGCCGAGCTCGCGAAACTTGTCGAAGTCCTGAATTTCTCGAAGAGCCGCCTCTCTGGCAAGGTTTCCGAATTCCAGGAGAAGCACGAATTCAGCAAAATCCAGCCGCTGCTCGTCCCCGGAAGCCAGGCGCCGCAGATGGACACCTTCCGCCCGAATTTCACCGGGATGGGCGCCGTCACTTCCAACGACCTGCTCGAATTCAGCGAGCTGGAAATGGATCGCTACGACGACGTCAACATTCTTTCGCGCTCTCTCACCGAAATTTCCGCGGACGTGAACGTTGTCCTCACCCAGCTCGAGGGATTCATGGGCCGCGTGGATTCGGACATTGACGAATTCACCAAGCTCGCACACCACCTGCAGGACGAAATCACCGCCGCGCGCATGGTGCCCATCGGAAATCTCTACACGCGCCTTACGCGCACTGTGCGCGACGCCGCCAATGCTACCGGCAAGCTCGTCGAGCTATCTCTCGAAGGCGCGGACACCGAGCTCGACAACAATATTATTCAGCACGTTTCCGATCCTCTGATTCACCTCGTCCGCAACGCCGTCGCGCACGGCGTCGAGGATCGGTACACGCGGCAGCGCGCCGGCAAGTCTGAGAAGGCCCTCATCAACGTGCGCGCGTACCATCGCGGCAACCACATTTTTATCGAAGTGGAGGACGACGGCCGTGGCATTGATTACGATGGCGCGCGCCGCCGCGTCGTCGAAATGGGCGCGATGTCTCCCGTCGCCGCCGCCGAGCTTACCGATCGCGAGCTGCGCGAATTTCTTTTCCGCCCCGGCTTCACCACGGCTTCTTCTATGACGGAACTTGCCGGTCGTGGCGTTGGTCTGGACGTCGTACGCGCCAACGTTCACGCGCTGAATGGCGAAATTGAAGTTCGCTCCGAGCCCGGTCGCGGTGCGTGCTTCACCGTGAAAGTTCCGCTCACGCTCATCATCTCGCAGGCGCTATTCGTGCGCTGCGGCACATCCGTCTTCGCTCTGCCTTTGGCAGTCGTTGAAGAAATTCGCCGCCTCAAGCCCGACGAAATCGAAGACGTCGGCGGAAAACTGCTCACCCGCGTGCGCGACGTCGTCACAGAGGTCGTGCGGCTGGACGTGCAGCTCGCCCTTCCGGCGCTCGAGCCACTGAACGGCTATTTCCACATGGTCATCGTGAAAGTCGCCGGAAAACAAGTGGGCGTCGTCGTCGAAGAAGTTCTGGGAAAAGACGAAATCGTCATCAAGAATCTCGGCGACTATCTGCGTGGCGTGAAACTTTTCCCCGGCACCACCATCGCTCCCGATGGCAGCCTGATTCTGCTTATTGATCTGAATCGCCTCGCTGCCGCGGACACCACCGAACGCAATGCGCTGCCGGCCTCTTCGCCCGCGGCGCGTGTATTCGCTCCGGGCGCCGAAGCAGTCGCCGCAGGCAGCATTCCGGCGGCAGCAGTGGACTCCATCGAGAACGATCGCGTGGTCGTGGTCGCCGACGATTCCATCAGCGTGCGTAAGTTCGTAGGACGCATGCTGGAAAAGGCCGGCTATCGCGTGAAACTTGCCTCCGATGGCCTGGAAGCCTCGGAAATTGTGGCCCAGATCGGTTGTCACCTGGTGATCACTGACCTGGAAATGCCGCGCATGAATGGATACGAGCTGATGGCGCATCTGCGGCAAAGTCCCGTCACGCGGAAAATCCCCGTGCTGGTCGTCACCTCGCGCGCCGGCGCCAAACATCGCGATCGCGCCATAAAAGAAGGCGCAGCCGCATTCCTGACCAAGCCGGTGCAGGAAGATCAGCTGGTATCGACCGTCGAGGAATTAATCGGCGCTGAAAAACCGGAAACACGGCGCACCGTAACTGTTCCGGTGCGGCAGGATTGAGATGACCAAGGCCCCTGAAAAGAAAATTCGCGTCCTGGTGGCCGATGATTCCGCCTTCATGTGCAAGGTGTTGAAGGAAATCATCAACTCCGACGCGCAATTGGAAGTGGCCGGCACGGCGCGCGACGGCCGCGAAGCTGTGGCACTTGCGGAATCGCTGCGCCCCGATGTCATCACTATGGACATCAACATGCCGCATCTCGACGGCCTGCAGGCCACCGAACTAATCATGTCGCAGCATCCCCGGCCCGTCGTGATCGTCAGCTCCGAATCCCGCGAAGGCGCTGCCAGCACTTTGCGCGCCCTGGAATTGGGCGCGATTGATTTCGTGCCCAAGCCTACCAACGGCGTGGATCTGGACATGCGCAATATCCGGGAAGAGCTGACGCGCAAATTAAAGATGGCCGCAAAAGTTCGCGTGGTGCGCACCGCTACTCTGTCCAGGCAAACTATTCCGCGCGTGCCAGCCTCCCACGCATCAGCCGCGGCGAATAGAACCGAACACGAGGCACATCACGGCGCAAACAACGGCACAAAATTTCCGCTCGTCGTAATCGCCGCATCCACGGGCGGCCCTGCTGCCGTCATGCGCGTCGTGTCGGGCTTGCCCAAGGATTTGCCCGCTGCCGTACTTCTGGTTCTCCACATGCCCGCGGCGTTCACCAGCCAGTTCACGATTCAACTGGCGGAAATTTCGCGCTTGCCGGTGAAGGAGGCCGAATCGCTTGAGGCGCCGCAGCCCGGAGTGATTTACCTCTGCCCCGGTGCGCATCATTTGCGAATTTCTTCCACGGGAAAAATTGCGCTGGATGGCGGCCCGCGCATCGAAGGCTATCGCCCCTGTGCAGACGTCGCGCTGGAATCCGCCGCGGCCTTCGCTCGCCCGCTCACCCTCGGCGTCGTTCTCACCGGCATGGGTAACGACGCCTCCAAAGGTGTGCAGGCCGTGAAAGCGGCCGGCGGCCACGTGATCGTGCAGGACGAAGCCACCTCCGTAATTTTCGGCATGCCCGCGGAAGCCATCAAGACCGGCTCAGTGGACGAAATTCTTCCGCTGGATCAAATCAGCGCGGCCATCGAGAAGCGCGTCGCGAAAATCACCCGCCTCGCGCCAGTTGGTGCGCGATGAAGATCGCCACCCAGGATTCGGCGAAATCGCGGCGCTCGCGTTCCACCGAGCCCGTAATTTTGTTTTGTATCGGTCTGCAAACGTTTGCGATCGCCGCCGACGCGGTCCAGGAAATTCGCAGCACAGACAGCCTGGCCACCGCGGCGGTCGAAATGGCGCAAGCCGAAGTTCCCAAGGTGCGCCACTTGGTCGAACGCGGCCATCGCACTTACTTCGTGGTCAGCGGCTGCGCGCACTTCGGCCTGCGCGTCACGCGCCCTGCTCTCGTGCTGATTTTGCGACAGATTCGCGCGGCGGTGCTGGTGGATTCCATCGAACGCATGGCGGAGATTCCCACCGTGTATGCGCTGCCGCAGGCTTTTCAAGGAGCAGAGCGCCAGTGGTATCGCGGCCTCACCTACCTCGAGGATCGCGTGATTCCGGTGATCAAGCCGGACGGGTTTCTCACTCCGCAAGAATTCGCGCGGCTGGATCGCGCGGCGAAATCAGTCGAGGCTCGTCACGAACTGGAAGGAGCTGTGCAAGCATGAGCGGCGCCGAAAATCGCGAGCGCAAGTCCTGGGTGCTGCTGCACGTCGGCAACCGGCGATTCGCTCTGCCCGCTGAGTCCGTCGTGGAACTTGCGCCTCCCGTGCGCCTGCATGATTTCCCGCACACATCGCGCCTCATCGCGGGAGTGATCGTCCGCCGCGGCCGCATTGTTCCGGTGTACGACGTCGCGCCGGTTCTCTGCGGACGGGAATCTTCCGTGCACCGCTTCTATCTGATCGCCGAGCGCGCGTTCGGCCAGGGTAAAGAGACAAGCGAAGCCAGCGCAATTCCTGTCAATGGCGAATGTGAACTCGCCACGGGCGAAATGCAGCCTCCCGCGTCAGACGCTCCCGCCTATTTCGCGGGCAAGCTCGCCATCGAAGGCGAAGATATTGACGTCCTCGATTTGCAAAAACTGGTGAGCGCCTCGCGCAACCATCCTAACGAGGCAACTAACGCGGAGGCGCGGCCATGAACACGCTCGCCAATCTTCCGCGCATTCTGCTCGTGGACAGCAACGTCTATTTTGCCAAGCGCGTCGGCGAAGCTCTCCAGCAAGTGGGCTTCGAAGTCGTTCCATGCACGCAAGCTGCATACGCACTTGACGATGCTCGAATGGAACGCGCCCGCCGCCATTTTGTGCGCCACCAATCTGCGCGAAATGGGCGCCCTCGAAATGGCTCCGATTCTGCGCGCCGATCCGAGCACCGCGCACATCCCGCTCATCGCTGTCGGCGGCGCCGGCGCGGGTGAACAAGCCTTGCTCGAAGCCTATCGCGCCGGATGCGATGATTTCGTGGATCGCCGCCGCGCGCCTTCGGACATCGCCGCGCACGTTCGCAGTTTTCTGGTCAGCCGTCAGGACGGTTTTCAGCCGACCCAGATGCTCACCAGCGCCGAAACGGATTTGAGCGGCAATCTCCAGCATCTCGATCTGCCCGGCGTGATTCAAATGCTCGGCCAGGCCCGCCAGACCGGCGCGCTGCACATCAATGCGGTGGACGCCGACGGAATTATTTTCTTCGAGGGCGGCGAAATCAGCCACGCGGAATGTGGCATGTTGTTTCGGCGATGAAGCCGTAACCCAAATCGTCGCCACCTGTCAGAGCGCCGATAAAGGCGTTTACAAATTCGTCTACGGCGCCACCGCCACGCAGCGCACCGTGCTGCGCTCCGCCACCGATCTGTTGCTGGACGCCATGCGCGAATTCGACGAATCGCAACGCGACTCTGAAGAGAACACCGGGCAAGATTCCGATATAGACAAGGTGGAAAAGGAATCGCTATGAGCGATACACAAACTCTCACCGCCGCGCGTATTCCCACGGTGTATTTCATTGACGACAGCGCCACCATGCGCGAAGTCATCAAGATCGCCTTCCGCAAGGAACATATTCACGTGATCACCTGCGCGGACGCTGCCTCGGCCCTCGCGCAATTCGGCGATTCCGCGCCCGACGCCGTGATCACCGACGTGATCATGCCCGATAAAGACGGCTACGAAGTCTGCCAGTTCATCAAGGAACACGAATTATTCGGAAAGACGCCCGTGATTCTCATGTCCGGCGTGGTGAATCGCACCGTCGCGGAAAAAGCCATGCAGGTGAAGGCCGATGAACTGGTGCGCAAGCCCTTCCAGCCGCAGGATCTGATTGCCCGTGTGAAAAGTCTTTTGAATCCGGCGGGCGCGTCGCGCGGCTCGTTGCGTGATGAAGAAGCAAATTCGTCAGAAGCAGCTTCCCGCGTTCTCAGCGGCCTTTTCTCACCGCCCGCTGCGCCACCGACTGCTCGCGCCTGCAGCTCCCGCGTATCAGAATCCCGCCGCGGCCCCAGGTTGGCGCGGTGAGTCCGCGGAAACTTTCGCACCGCCGCGTGCCGCGTCGGTGGCCACGCGTCCGGCGGTGCCTGCGCCTGCGCCGCAACGCGCAGCAGCACCGTCAGCTGACACGCAAAAACTGCGCCACGAAATCCGCCGCCTCGAATTGCTCGTGAAAAAACTTCAGGCGGAGTTGGAAGCCCAGAAGCAGTACTGCGCCGCTCTCGAAGCCGACTTCAAGTCCATGCAGGAAATGGATTAGCCGGCGCTGATTTCGTGCCGACTTCGGCCGACTCGCACTCTTCGCCGCCCTCACTCCAGCCCTTTCGACCGCAAGAATTCCCGCGCCACCTCCGCAATATCCCGATGCTCGCCGTCCACTTCGTAATTCATCTTGCGCATTTCGTCATCACTAATTTTCCCGGCCAATTCCAGCAACGCCGCGCGCATTTCGGGAAACCGCCGCAGCGCGTCCGGCCGCACCACCGGCACCGCCTCATACGGCGGAAAATAATGTTTGTCATCCTCCAGCATCGTCAGGTCGCGCGCCGCCAGCAGTCCATCCGTCGAGTTGCCCGCAACAATGTCCACCTGCTTTTCCAGCAGCGCGCGGTACAGCAAACCCAAATCCAGAATCCGCGGCGCCTCCGCAAACGTTAATCCATACGTTCGCGCCAGCCCCGGAAAGCCGTCCGGCCGCTCCATGAATTCATACCCAAATCCGGCGCGCCAGTCGTGCGCGTATGGCGCGGCGTCCGAAATTGTTTTCAGATGCAACCGCCGCGCATCTTCGCCGCGCACCACAATCGCAAACGTGTTGTTGAATCCCAGTGATGGCAGCACGTCCAACCCAAACCGCTGCTGGTATTCACTCTGCACGCGCTTGAATACCGCGCCAGGGTTGGACTCCAGCGGATCGTGCAAAATGGCCGTCAGCGCCGTGCCGGTGTATTCCACATACGTGTCAATGCGCCCCGCCAGCAGCGCTTGCTGGCAAATGTAAGATCCCGCCAGATAAAACCGGCGCGTCACCTCATGATGCGTGCGCGCTTCCAGATGCTGCGCCACAATTTCCCCCAGCAGCGCCTGCTCGGAAAAATTCTTCGAGCCGACGACGATCTCATCGTGCCGCGCGCCACCACACGCCGCAAGCGCGATCAACCCAGCAAATACCGCGCACGCGAAAATACCCAGCCGCAACCCCGGCCCGCGAATCATGATCGCGCGGGTTGCAGCCGGCGCTCAAATACGCCCAGCAGAAAATCGGCACCCAGCGCCAGCAGCGCCGCGGGAATCGCGCCCGCCAATATCAATTGATTGTTCACCATCGCAAGGCCGCGAAAAATAAATTCTCCCAGCCCGCCCGCTCCAATCGCAGCAGCAATTGTCGCGATGCCCACCGTCAGCACGGTCGCCACGCGAATTCCCGCCAGCACCGTGGAATACGAAAGCGGCAGCTCCACCTGCAGCAGAATCTGCCGCTCGGTCATGCCCATGCCGCGCGCGGCTTCGCGGATCGCCGTATCCACGCCGGTAATTCCTGCGGCCGTGTTGCGAATGATCGGCAGCAGCGCGTACAGCGCCAGCGCCGCGATCGCCAGCCGGTCCGCGCGGTCCCCCAGCCACGGCACCGGCAGCAAGAAACCAAAAAGCGCCAGGCTCGGAATCGTTTCCGCGATGTTTGCGCCGCCCAGAATCGGTTTCGATAGCCATGGCCGCCGCGCCACCAGCACTCCCAGTGGCACGCCCACCGCCACGGCTAGCAGCATCGCAATGCCCACGAGCCAAACGTGCTCCAGCGTCGCCTGTAAAATGTCGCGATGATGACGCGCAAAATATTCCAGCAGATTCATCCCCGTCCCTCCATCTGATCCAGCATCCGTAAATTCGCGATGTACGCAGCGGTCACCGGTTCCGTCGCGTTCATAAAATCCTTCGGCGTATGAAGTCCCACCAGCGCCCCCGCGTCAATCACGCCGATATGACTGCCCAGCAGCAGCGCTTCCGCCACGTGATGCGTCACGATCACAATCGTTTTCTTCAGCCGCCGCTGCAAATCCTGAAATTCGCACTGCACCTCCGCGCGCGTCAGCGGATCCAGCGCCCCAAAAGGCTCGTCCATCAGCAGAATCGGAGGATCCGCCGCCAGCGCGCGCGCCACTCCCACGCGTTGCCGCTGGCCTCCGGAAAGTTGGTGCGGATAGCGATGCAGAAATTCCTGCGGATTCAAACCGACCAGCTGCAAAAGTTCGCCAACTCGTGCGCGGATGCGTTCCTCCGGCCAATGCTCCAGCCGCGGCACCAGCGAAATATTTTGTTCCACGGTGAAATGCGGGAAGAGCCCGACTTCCTGTATCACGTACCCAATCCGTCGCCGCAGTTCAATCGGATCGCCCTCCAGCGTCGAGCGGCCCTCCACCAGCACCACGCCGTCGCTCGGCTCCAGCATCCGATTGATCATCTTCAGCGCCGTGGACTTTCCCGCCCCGCTGCGCCCCAGCAAAACCAAAGTTTCGCCGCGCTGCACCACCAGACTTAAGTCACGCAATAGCGCCCGCCCGTCTGGCAGCCGGTACCCCGCGTGGCGAAATTCAATTACAGGTTGCGAATCGGGAAGGGAACTGCGCTCGGAAGTTCGTTCGGTGTCAGCGCTCATGCAGTCGACCGCGGCCGATGCGCCACGCCCCGCCACTCAGCGCCAGCCGCGTCTCGCGCAGGCTAACAAGCGCCACACACCGTGTCAAACGCCAACGCCGCGAACGATCACCGCAACGCAAAAAAGCTACGAGGAAGTAGCGGAGAGTGTTCTCACAATCCGCGATCATGCCCGTACGCAACGCATCGTCTCGTAACTCTCGTTCCTATAACTAAAGAATCCATCCTGCATCCACCCTCATCTCATAAGGCAGCAATACACAGCCACCAACGACCTCCAAGGGAGTCACAAGTGAGCAAGCTCAAAGGCAAAGTCGCAGTCGTAACCGGCGCCTCCAAAGGCATCGGTGCCGCTATCGCCAAGGCGCTCGCAGCCGAAGGCGCGTCCGTCGTCGTAAATTACGCTTCCAGCAAAGCCGGCGCGGACAAAGTTGTCGCCGCCATCACCGCAGCAGGTGGCAAAGCCGTGGCCGTCGGTGGAGACGTTTCCAAAGCCGCCGAAGCCCAGGGCATCATCGCCGCAGCCATCAAGAACTACGGCCGCCTCGACGTTCTCGTCAATAATTCCGGCGTTTACGAATTCGCGCCCATCGAAGCCGTCACCGAAGATTCATTCCACCGAATGTTCAATATCAACGTCCTCGGCGTACTCCTCACCACGCAAGCCGCCATCAAGCATCTCGGCGCAGGAGGCAGCATCATCAATATCGGCTCTGGCGTCAGCCGCATCACGCCTCCCAATAGCGCAGTATATTCCGCCACCAAGGGCGCCGTTGATGTCATCACCGGTGTTCTGGCGCGCGAACTCGGACCCAAGAAGATCCGCGTGAACAGCATCAATCCAGGAATTGTGGAGACGGAAGGCACGCACACGGGAGGCTTCATCGGTTCTGAATTCGAGAAAGGGTGCCGTCGCACAGACCCCGCTAGGCCGCATCGGTCAACCCGGCGACATCGCGCCCGTCGCGGTTTTCCTCGCGTCAGACGATTCCGCCTGGCTCACCGGCGAGCAGCTCCTCGCCACCGGCGGCATCCGCTAATCCACATCCACCGAAGTCAACGTCTGCAACATTAAACTAGCCTGCTTATTCGCAGTAGCTACCCATCCTTCCCGCATTTTGGGAAGGGTGGGCTCCCCCGCCGTGACCTATCGCGCAAGCTCGCTCGAATTACCCCAGTCCCATCTATAAGTTACCTCACTAAGTAGTTATACGGATAGTTATCAATCCAGAATTGTGATAGCGTGAGTCGGGGCACTATTCACGCCTCCAAAGGACGCAACATGGTCAAGCCAGCCCAAAATGGGAAGTCCTGCCTCGCCAAACCCTCTTCAACTCTCCTCTCATCATTCATCACTTGGCACTGCCTTTTCTAATCGCTAATGATAATTATTAGAATTCGATGCAAGCCATTGAAAACAAACGACGGCGACCCATTCTAATCGCTACTATTTGTCCTATTTTTTCGGCCAGAAACCTGTTGCGTCGAACCCACCGCAAGGGTATAAGCGGCGCAATTCTTCTGGGGTGCCAAATGACTAGAGCGGCCATTCGATGACGGCGGAAGGCACAAATCAGAACGCAGAAGTCGCCACGCGCCCAGCCGCGGCTTCCAGCTGGCTCTGGAACAAGGACTTAGCCCCAATCCCGCGCCAGCGACGCACCTGGGGCACCTATAACTACGCCGCGCTCTGGGTCGCCATGAGCGTCAACATCCCCACCTATATGCTCGCCAGCGCCATGATCGCCGGCGGCATGAACTGGAAGCAAGCCATCTTCACCGTCTTCCTCGGCAACATCATCGTGCTCGTTCCCATGTTGCTCAACGCCCATGCCGGGGCCGAATACGGCATTCCGTTTCCGGTGTTCGCGCGCGCGTCGTTCGGCGTGCTCGGTGCGAACGTCCCGGCGGTGTTGCGCGCGCTGGTGGCCTGCGGATGGTTCGGAATTCAGACGTGGATCGGCGGCGAAGCGATCAACACTCTGCTGGCGGCGATGATTCGCGGATGGGACCATGCCTGGCTGTGCTTCCTGCTTTTCTGGCTGCTGAACTTGACGGTGATTCTGCGCGGCATCGAAGCGATTCGCTTCCTGCAGGGAATTACGGCCCCTGCTCTGCTGATTCTGGGCCTCGCGATGCTCGGTTGGGCGTTCACGAAGGCCGGCGGCCTGGGCCCCATGCTTTCTACGCCCTCGCAATTTCACACATTCAGCGAATTTTTCGCGTTTTTCGTTCCGTCGCTTACGGGGGTCGTGGCTTTCTGGGCCACGGTCGCGCTGAATATTCCAGACTTCACGCGTTACGCGAAAGGCCAGCGTGAACAGATGCTCGGCCAGGCGTTGGGCTTGCCCACCACGATGACCTTTTATTCTTTCATCGGAATCGCGGTCACCTCCGCAACGGTAGTCGTATTCGGCCACGCGATCTGGGATCCGGTCGCGGTGCTCAGTCGCTTGGGAAATCCAATCGCAGTCGTCGTGGCGATGCTCGCGCTGCTGCTCGCCACTCTGAACGTGAATGTGGCGGCCAACGTGGTCTCGCCCTCCAACGATTTTTCGAATCTGTATCCGCGCAAAATCAGTTTCAAACTCGGCGGCGTCATTACCTGCTTCATCGGGCTGCTGATGCAGCCGTGGCGCTGGCTCTCAAGTCACGGCAGCTACGTGATGGGCTGGCTGGTTGGTTATTCGAGTTTCCTCGGGCCGATTGCCGGCGTGATGATTGCCGATTACTACGTGCTGCACAAACGCGTGATTCTGGCCGACGATTTATACCAGCGCGGCGGCGCGTATGAATTTTCGCGCGGATTCAATTGGCGCGCGATCGGCGCCCTCGTCGCGGGTGTAGCACTCGCGCTGAGCGGCCTCGAAATTCCGGCGCTGCGTGGCCTCTACCCGTACGCCTGGTTTGTGGGTTTCGCAGTTTCGTTTTTTGTGTACCTGTTGCTGATGCGAAGTTCGCGTACCAGAGCCATGAAATAATGTATGGAGAACAGCTGAGCTTTGGTAGCGGCGGGCTTCAGACCGCCAGCACTTCTCGCGGGCACCAACAATGCACCGAAATACGCCACAGCCCGGCGTCAAAAAATCACCGTGCCAAAAATTTTCGCACGTCGCTCAAAACCTTGAAGAGCATCGCATCCGTCAGCTTGCCGGTAAAGGTGTTCTGCTGGCTCGGATGATAAGAAACGAGCAAACGCGGCAAATCGCCCGGCAGCTCGTAACTCGCGCCGTGCCGAAAAGGAAAAGCAGCGAGCGTCGTAATCAGGCCTCGCTCTTTCAGCAGGCCCAGGTAAGCCCGCATCGCGATGCTGCCCAGAGCAAGCACCGCACGCGGCTGCAGGATTTCGAGTTCGCGCTCGAAATACGGACGGCAATTCGCGAGCTCCTCAGGCAACGGCTTATTCGCGGGGGGAGCGCAACGCAACGTGGCGGCCATGTAAGCATTTTTCAGCTTCAGGCCGTCTTCGCGATTCGTGGATGTGGGATGATTGGCAAAGCCGGCGCGAAACAACGCCTTGTAGAGAAAATCGCCGGAGCGGTCGCCGGTGAACATCCGTCCGGTGCGATTAGCGCCGTGCGCCGCGGGCGCGAGGCCCAGAATCAAGAGCTCCGCGCGCGGATCGCCGAAGCCGGGAACGGGCTTGCCCCAATAATCCCATGCGAGGAATGAACGACGCTTGTCGCGCGCGACTTGTTCGCGATAACGTACCAGTCGCGGGCACTCGCGGCAGCGAATGATTTCCTGATTGAGCTGACTTAATTTTTCCACGCGAAGTCCCGCTGGAAAGTTATCATGAACCCGCTCAAGCCGTGCATGCGTCTAAGCGGCATATGGCGAGAGCGATTCGGCGCTACCCCGCGAGCGCGACGCCGAAGGTGGCGCTTATTTGTAAAGTGAGGTTTCTCAAGCACACGCAGCACGCAAAAATCTCCGGAGCCGACTAATCTCCATGGCCCACACGCCCGAGAAAATCATCATCCTCGATGCCGACCCGCGCAGCAGCGAAGAGATGCGCGCTGCCCTGCAGGCCGCAGGCTACGACGTTGCGGTGTTTGCGACTACGCGCGAAGGGCTCGACGCCATTCACCAGACTGGCGCCGACCTTCTGCTGCTGGACGCGAGCTTGCAGGATCCCGGCGCCGGGGAATTGCTGGCAACGATTCGTGGCTCCGCAAAAACCGAATCGGTTCGCGTACTCCTGTTGGTGGCAGCGGGAAGCGAGCAGCGTGCCACGGCGCTGGATTTGGGCGCCGACGACGCGATTTCCCGGCCGTGCGATTCACGGGAATTGCTGGCTCGCGTGCGCGCGAGGCTGCGCATGCAACGCGCCGAAAATCAACTGCGCGAAAAGATGCGGATTGCGGAAGAAGGCCAGCAGATTGCGCACACCGCGTTCGAGGCGCTGGCCGTAACCGAAAAGATGACCAGCGACGCGTTCTCGCTGGATCGCAAACTTAAGACTGGTCTCGCGGCTGTACTGGCCGTGGCCATCGTGATGGCCGGAATTTATTTCCTGTTTGCGCGCAGCGCGCAGAAAGTGACGCAGCGTTCGAATTCGATTCTGGCCATGCTCGAAGGCGGAATTGTTCGCCAGCAGGATTTGATTGCCGAAGCGCGCAAGCTTCGCGCGCAACAAGCTACGCAGCCCGGCGCGATCGTCGCGGAACCCGCGGGCACGGACGATTTGAAGAAGCAGGCCGAAGATCTGAAAGCCAAGATGGCCACGGCCAGTTCCAGCGATGCGGCCAGTCTGCAAAAGCAATTGCAAGACACCAATTCACGTCTGCAGCGGCTCGAGGCGCAGGGCCAAGCCGCGCAAACTCTTATTCCGGCGGACGTTCAGTCCGTCTGCCTGCTGCACGTAGCTGTGGCATTCAACGACCAGTCGTCGGGGCGCCGCCTCCGCTACGGCGGACTCAATCAGGATGGCGAACCGCTGCAGGACAGTGACGGCCATCCGATTTTGACACTGGAAGGAAAAGGGCCGGAAGTGAAGCTGGATGTTTTCGGGACGGGATTCGTCGCCGGTCCGAACGGACGCGTCATCACCAATCGCCATGTCGCCGAGCCCTGGTGGAAGAATGACGAGCTAACTTCGATGACCAGCCAGGGATTGCAACCGCAAATTTCCACGATCCGCGCTTATTTTCCCGGCGACCCGCGCGCGTTCCATGCCGAGATTCAGGACATTTCAGACGTGACCGACTTGGCGTCCGTGCGCGTGGATCTGCAGGATCTGAAGCGTCCAGTGCTGGCGATTGATACCGGCAAGAATTCAGCGCTCAGCGGACAGCCCGTGATTTTAATGGGTTACGCCACGGGCCTGGCTGCAATTTTGGCGCGCACCGATGAAGAGTCCGCGCAAGAGATTTTGAAGAAGAGCGGCAGCGACGTTTCGCAAGTGCTCAACGAGCTGGCCAAACGCAACCTGATTCACCCGCTAATCACGCAAGGGCACATTGGCGATATTTTGCCGGACAAAATTGTGTTCGACGCGCAGACGACCTCGGGCGGCTCGGGCGGCCCGCTCTTCAACCGCGATGGAAAAGTGATCGGAGTGACGGTAGCGATTTTGAAAGGATTCGGCGGCTCGAATTTCGGCATTCCGATCCGCTACTCGCAGCCGCTGCTCTCAAAATAGCAATCTGCACGCGCATCCGTGGCAAGCGTTGAGAAAATACAAGGGTTTCGGCAGAAGTCGCTCCACGTCGCGAGAAGTTTGTGCGGATCCTTTCAAGCAAAATTCCTACTGCGCCAAGCCCACGCGCCGCAGCAATTCCTGAAACCGGGGATCATCGCGCAGCGGATCATAAACAGGCTCCACTTTCAGTGCCGTCAGCAGATTCGAGCGTTCCACGTACGCTTTTTCCAGCGAGCTCAGCGCCGCGTCGTTATTCCCGACGCCAACGTATGCCAGCGCCATCGCCACGGGATCTGGCCGCGGCGTCTGGTTCATCGCTTCTAATTTCTTCAGTTCGGCGCGCGCCTTGTCCTTCTGCCCCATTCGTCCGTAGAGATAAACTAAGCGCGAACTGGTGTTGGTTCCATCGCCCGATTGGCGACGCCACTGACCGAGTTCCGCCTCGGCTTCGGTGAAGCGGCCCTGTTGCATGTAGGCGTCAATCACCAGGTGAGCTCTCCCGAAGCTCGGATCCATTTCGAGAGCACTTTGGAACTGCTCGACCGCGCGGTCGTATTGCCGAGCGAAGTAAAATATGGCCCCGCGATCAGTGGCAATAATCAAGGACAGCGGATCAAGCCTGCTCGCGGTTTCGCTCTCGCGCAAAGCTTCATCGAAGCGTCCTTGCCACGTCAGAAATTCCGCATACCAATGGTGGGCTGTCGCATAGTTGGGGTTCAATTCAATGGCGCGCCGGTATTCTTTTTCCGCGGCGCTCCAGTCCCAATCGTAGTTCTCCAGAGTCAGCGCGAGCGCCACGTGCGCTTCCGGCAGCTCATCATCAATCTCCAGCGCGCGTAGCGCGGCCTCCCGGGCTTTGGGCATATACTTTGCCGCGGGAGCCAGTGTGTAACCGGGCAGCAGCGCGTAACTGTTCGCCAGACCCGCATACGCAGGGGCGTAGCTTGGATCTTTGGTGATTGCCTGCTGAAAATATACGATCGCCTGCTGCAATCCTGGCGCGGTGCGTTTGTTCCAGAAATAAAGTCCCTTCAGGCACAGGTCGTAAGCTTGATAAGCCTGCGGCGTCAGAGTGGCGTGACGAACTGTTTCGCTGTGTTCCGGACTGCCGAGCGTGAGTTGGATGGAATCGGAGATTTCCCGCGCGATCTCCGCCTGCACAACCAATAAATTCGTCAGCTCGCGATCGTACTGCTGCGCCCACAGCTGCCGCTGGCCGCCCACTTCAATCAGTTGTGCGTTGATTCGCACTTTCTCGGAATCGCGCCGCACGCTCCCTTCCAGCACGTACTGCACGCCGAGCTCACTTCCAATCTGATCCACCTTTTCGGACGTGTGCTGATAATGCATCACCGAAGTTCGCGCAATCACTCCAAATTCCTTCGGATCCAGGCGCCCCAGTTGCGCGATCATCTCCTCCGTCAATCCGTCGCTGAAATAGTCCTGCGATTCGTCGCCCGTCAAATTCTCGAACGGAAGCACCGCAACCATAATTCTCACAGTCGGCGCTGCTCGTTGCGGCATAAGGTGCGTTCGCGGCCATTTCAAGTATGCGACCAAGCAAACAATCGCAAGTACGCTCACCGCTGCAGCTGTAAACCACAGCCGCTTTCTTGAACCGATCCGTCGCTCGGTTGGCGGAGCGGCCACCTCGCCGAGGGCCATCGTGCCGCCGGACTCTTCCATTGCCTCCGGGGCGCGCTCGGCCGCCAAGCCCGCTTCGAACTCAACAGGCACGATCATCCGATAGCCGAGCTTCGGCAATGTTTCGATGTACCGCGGCTCCGCGGCGGAATCATTCAGGCTTGCCCGCAGCTGCTTGATCGCCGTGTTCACCCCGTTCTCAAAATCCACAAAGGTGTTCGAAGGCCAGACGCGCTCCCGCAGCTCTTCCCGCGTCACGCACGCCCCGGCGTGCTCCAGCAGGAGGGCCAAAACCTGATAGGCCTGCGGCCGTAGTTTCAGCCTGACGCCGTGCTTATAGAGTTCGCGCGTCTGCGTTCTCAGCTCAAACGCGCCAAAACGATATTTACCGCCTTGAGGCATGAATAATCTCGCGCACCGTTCTAGGATTTTCCGCCGTATCCAGCCCACGGCGCAAGCTATAACTCGTTAAATCAGCTACTTAGGCGTACATCTCGATAACACTGAATATACACCCGCCTTCCATTGACGGATCGCCCAGTCCCTGCGATCAACGATAGCAACGAATCAGTCCAGACGCTCACAGATGACTTGGAGTTCGAATCGAAATGCATCCCCGATCGGGGCTAGGAGGCCAAATGCGGCCAAAACGTGGTTTCTTAAAAGGTATAGCGCGAGGAAGAAAATGGTTGCTGGTCGGCGGGGTCCTGGCGCTCGCCACGGTCGCTTCGGCAGCCATGATTCCCAATCTTTTCCCGTTCCTCGATCCCACCGGACTTATCTCCACGTACAACGCCAATGGTCCGATAAACGAGAGCAGCAAGAATGCCTTTTTCGAGAGCCTTGGCACTAACGGGCGCTCCTGCGGCACCTGCCATCTCGCGAGCGACGGATTCGGGCTAGGAGTCAGCAGCATTCAGGCGAAGTATGCCGCGACGCATGGGAACGACCCGCTATTTGCGTCCATTGATGGCGCGAATTGCCCTAACAGCGCGTCCCACGATCCTGACACGCACAGCCTTCTGCTGAAGCACGGCCTGATCCGAATTTTCCTGCCGGTTCCGGCAAACGCCCAATTCAAAATCGAAGCCTATCGCGATCCCTATGGTTGTGCGGTGGTCACCGACGAATCCACCGGCGTGCAGACCGTCTCGATGTACCGGCGGCCGCTGCCGACCACGAACTTGCGGTATCTCAGCGCCATCATGTTTGACGGGCGCGAAACAGTTCAGCCGCTCACTGCAGCCGCGACGTTTCAGCAAAATCTTCAGACGGATCTGCTGCAGCAATCCATTGACGCCACGCTGACCCACGCGCAAGCATCCGAAGCGCCGACGCTCGAGCAGCAACAAGCTATCGTCAGCTTCGAATTGGGGCTTAATTCCGCTCAAGCGCTCGATTTCCGCGCAGGCTGGCTGAACTTTGGGGCAGCGCTCGGTGGTCCCGCAAATCTTTCCAACCAATCCTACTATCCCGGTACCAACGATTCGCTCGGCGCCGATCCTGAAGGCAACGCATTCAACTCCACAGCCTTTACACTCTATTCGGCTTGGGAAAAATCACCGGATCCCCAGCGACGAAAGATCGCTGCCGGAGAAAAGCTCTTCAACACCCGCGCGCTCACCATTTCCAACGTCCGCGGGTTGACTGATAACGCCGCGCTGGCAAAAGCTCTGGGCACGACCGTGCCCATCGCGCCATTCGCCGGTACGTGCACCACCTGCCACGACGCCCCGAACGTTGGCAACCACTCTCTGCCCTTGGCGCTGGATATCGGCACCGGTCACGATCCCGCCGCGGAATCCGATCCCCTGATTGCCAATGGACTTGCGCAACTCAGCGTTCCGGATTTGCCGGTGTATCGCATCACCGGATGCCCGAATCCTTTCCAGGTTCCCGGGCAACCGGCCGCTCCCTATGTGATCTTCACAACGGATCCCGGCAAAGGGCTGATCAGCGGTTTGTGCAGCGACATGGTCCGCACGAAAGGCCCGATCCTGCGCGGCCTCGCGTCACGCGCTCCGTATTTTCACAATGGGGCCGCGCGCGATTTGAACGAGCTGCTCGAATTCTACAACCAGCGTTTTCAGATGAATCTGACTAACGAAGAAAAAGAGCAGTTCATCGCATTTCTGAACGCTTTGTAGTGCGTGGTTTTTGCGGAGCGCGGCCCTGTACCGGCAGCGGCGCAGGGTCGCGCTGTTAATTCACGTAATGCGATTCACAACGGCAACGCGTAGAGAAGCGGCCGGGCTTTGCTGGTGCGCCAGAAATAGGCGAGGATGATTACACTCGCGATCGCCGCGTATGCGCACCATAGGGAAGTGAACGCGTAGCGCTTAAACGCCATCACTACCAGCAGAATCGCCAGGTTGGCCGCGCCGAACATTACCATCGCTTTGACCTGGGAAAAAAACAACGATCCGCAGGTGGCGATCACGTATAGCACCGCAACCGCGGTATTGTTCGTCGCCTGATTCATGTACACGATGCTGTTTCCGCGGACGTAGACTTCCGTCGGATAGGCCGTCAACGCCCACAAAATATAAAGCGTGGTTCCGGTGCCGAGCGCGAGGAACGGCAGCATGCGCGCGCGGCCTTTCCCGTTAGGTTCAAAAAGCAGCACGCTCAGAGGTAACAGAAACGGCAAAAGCCCCTGCGCGTACAGCATGAACGCCGCGGCCATGTTGTGCGTCACGGTGGGTGAGAGAATCCCGTCCAATCCCAGCCAGACGAATCCTTCAATGAACTGATGAATGGCGAATAGCAAAGGAAGCGAGGCGAAAAGCAACTCGCGGCGGTGCTTCACTTTCGTCAAAGTGACGACGCCGACGGCGCCCAGCGCGGTGCTGCCGACAAAATTCGCGGTCGCGGAAAAACACATGGATGGATTTCCCCCGGCGGAGAATTACACTTATCGTCGCAGAACGCAAAATATTTTTTACGCTGCAGCGCGAACAAAATTACCGAAAATGCCAACTCCGGACCTCGATCATCTGCCGTGCGGCTCAAGCTGCGGGACGCGACGCCTTAACTTGCGATTTGCCACTTAATTCGAAACTTGCCGATTTCCCGTGCTTGCGCCTGCCGCAAATTGACAGGGCGTGCTCCGCGCGGCTAGCATGGTTGCAGCGATTGATGCCTCGGAGGCGACTCCGAAGGTGTGCCTGCCGAAGCCGGTAAAGCCGGATCTAACGCCATGGAAAGCAGCTCGCGTTCGAAAAACATTCTGGACCGGATTGTGGAAGCGCGCCGCGCGTCGGTGGCGCATCGCAAACGTGTGCTGCCCGAAGTTGCGCTGAAGCTGGCGGTGGAGAAGAAAGTTGCGCCGCCGCGGGATTTCGTTGGAGCGCTCACGCGGGCCGGCAAAATCAATATTATTTCCGAATTGAAGAAAGCGTCGCCTTCGCGCGGCGTGATTCGCGAGGAGTATGCTCCGGCGGTGCTGGCGGCGAGCCTGGAAGAAGCGGGGGCTGCTGCTTTGTCGGTGCTGACCGAGGAAGATTTCTTTTCGGGCTCGCTGGGAGACCTGAAAGAAGCGAGCCGCGTAACGAAGATTCCTATCCTGCGCAAGGACTTCATCGTGGATCCCTGGCAGGTGTGGGAAACGCGCGCAGCGGGGGCGGATTCGTTCCTGCTTATTGCTGCGGTGCTGAACGACGCAGAGTTGCAGGAATTGCTGGAGCTGGGACGGGCCCTGAAAATGGAGGCGCTGGTGGAAGTTCATTCGCGCGAAGAGCTGGAACGCGTGCTCGGTGCGGGCGCGCGGATTATCGGCGTGAATAATCGCGACCTGCGCGATTTTCAGGTGCATCTGGAAACGTCGCTGGGATTGGCCGAGACGATTCCGGAGGAGTGCATCGCGGTGAGCGAATCCGGGCTGCGCATTTACGATGATCTGGCGCAGCTGCGAAGCGTGGGGTTCGACGCATTTCTGATCGGCGAGCAGGTGATGCAGAGCGCTGATCCGGCGGCAGCGCTGCGCGCTTTGCTGGTGCCTGCGGGCGCAGGACATACGGCTGCGTGAGCGGCGGAGCGTGATGGTGAAAGTGAAGATTTGCGGGATTACGAATTGGAGCGACGCGCGGCGCGCCGTCGAAGCCGGTGCGGATTTTCTGGGATTTAATTTTTATCGCGAGAGCTCGCGTTATATCGCGCCTGCGGCGGCTCGGCGCATTGTGCAACGTTTACCGGAGAAAGTAGCATCAGTGGGAGTATTCGTGAATGAGCCGGAGCGGGAGATGCTCGCGATCGCGCGGCGAGTGGGCCTCGATTACGTGCAATTGCACGGAGACGAGACGGCGGACATTGTGTCGCGTATGAGGCGAAGCTTTCGGGTGATCAAGGCGATTCGCGTGCGCGATTCATTTCGCGTTGCGCAGCTTGCGAATTTCCGGCGCGCCTCGTCCATTCTGCTCGATGGCTTCGATTCGCGCTTGCGCGGCGGCACGGGGAAGAGTTTTGACTGGAAACTGGCGAAAAGCGCAGGACGCAAGCGGCAAATATTTTTGGCGGGCGGCTTAACGCCGGAAAATGCGGCGGAGGCGGTTTTAGCGGCGCAACCTTTCGCGATTGATGTCTGCAGCGGAGTGGAGTCGCGGCCGGGCAAAAAGGATGCGGCGCGGATGCGCGCGCTCGTGGCGGCGGTCCGACCAGTGAGTATAAAGCACCGAACCAATGCGGTGCGCGCAGCGAACTCGGCACGGAGGAAACGACGAGCATGAGCGCAATTGCACAGATGGTGCCGGACGCGCGCGGCAGATACGGCCGCTACGGCGGGCGTTACGTTCCGGAAACGCTGGTGGCGCCGCTGGAAGAACTCGAACGCGCTTACGCCGCAGCGCGCGCGGACAACAAGTTTCAAGCAGAGCTCGATTCGCTGCTGCGGAATTTTGCGGGACGCCCCACGCCGCTGCAATTTGCTTCGCGGTTGACCGCGCAGTTGGGCGGCCCTCGCATTTACATCAAGCGCGAGGATTTGCTGCATACCGGCGCGCACAAGATTAATAACGCGCTGGGCCAGGGACTGCTGGTCACGCGCATGGGCAAGAAGCGGATCAT
Source organism: uncultured Acidobacteriota bacterium (assembly GCA_963748395.1). Classification (GTDB taxonomy): domain Bacteria; phylum Acidobacteriota; class Terriglobia; order Acidiferrales; family UBA7541; genus Palsa-295. Next base: position 128,424 of record CAVVIP010000006.1, read on the forward strand.
CGCGGAAACCGGCGCAGGGCAGCACGGCGTAGCAACGGCGACGGTGGCGGCGAAGCTGGGCCTGACGTGCACGGTATACATGGGCACGGAAGATATGGAGCGCCAGCGATTGAATGTGTTTCGCATGCGTTTGCTGGGCGCGGAAGTGGTGGGCGTGGATTCCGGCAGCCGCACACTGAAAGACGCGATCAATGAAGCGATGCGCGATTGGGTGACGAACGTGGAGAGCTCGCATTATTTGCTGGGCTCGGTGCTAGGCGCGCATCCGTACCCGCAAATTGTGCGCGATTTCCAAAAAGTGATTGGCGAAGAAGCGCGCGAGCAAATTGTGAAAGCGGAAGGGCGCTTGCCGGATACTTTGATTGCTTGTGTGGGCGGCGGTTCGAATGCGATTGGATTGTTTCACGCGTTCTTGCCCGATACGCCGGTGAAGATGATCGGCGTGGAAGCGGGAGGACGCGGCACCACTTTGGGCGAACATGCGGCGCGGTTGGCGGCGGCGAGTGGTTTCATCGGCGCGCGGCCGGGCGTGTTGCAGGGAACTTACACATACGTCTTGCAGACTAACGATGGGCAGATTGCGACGACACATTCGGTTTCCGCGGGACTGGATTATCCGGGCGTTGGCCCCGAGCACGCCTGGCTGGCGGAACAGGGCCGCGCGGAATATTGCGCGGTGAGCGATAACGAAGCCGTGGAAGCCGCACGCACGCTGGCGCGACTGGAGGGAATTATTCCGGCGCTGGAGTCGGCGCACGCGCTGGCGGAACTGATTCGTCGCGCTCCGCGGATGAAGAAGGACGAGCTGGTGATCCTGAATCTTTCGGGACGCGGCGATAAGGATATGGATATTTTTTCGCGCTATGTCTGAGAACCTTTCCTCCACGCAAAGTGCGGTTGCGGTGCAGCCTGTCCGCAGGATCGCGAGCCGGTTTCGGACGCTCGCTGAAGCAGGCGAGATGGGCCTGGTGGCGTACATCACCGCCGGCGATCCTTCGCTTGCGGCCACCGAGAAAATCGTGCTGGCCGCCGCGAACGCCGGAGCGGACGTGATTGAGCTGGGTGTGCCGTTCAGCGATCCGGTCGCCGATGGTCCCACGATTCAACGCGCCAGCGAGCGCGCGCTGCGCAGCGGAACTACTCTTGCGGGGGTGATCGAGCTCGTGCGGCGGATTCGCACACACTCAGAAGTTCCGCTGGTGCTGTTCAGCTACTTCAATCCGATATTGCAGATGGGGCTTGAGAAGTTTGCAGCAGCGGCGGCCGCGGCGGGCGCGGATGGCGTGTTGGCGACCGATCTGACACCCGAAGAAGCGGTGGAATATCGCGCGACGCTGCAGGCGCGCGGGCTGGACACGATTTTTCTGGCGGCGCCTACTTCCACGGATGCGCGGCTGGCGCAGATCGGAAGCGCGTCGAGCGGATTTCTGTACGTGATCTCGCGTGCCGGCGTTACCGGTGCGCGCGAGGCGCTGCCGGCGGAACTTCCGGCATTGATTCGACGAGCGCGAAAATTCACAACGCTGCCCATCGCCGTGGGATTTGGCATCTCGTTGCCCACGCACGTTACGGTGCTGGGTGGGATTGCTGATGCAGCGGTGGTCGGCTCCGCGCTGATGTCTGAAGTTGAGAAGGCCGCTTCACCCGACGAAGCCGCAGCGGCGGTAGCGGAACGCATTAGACTGCTGAAATCTGCCGCGCGCACTGGCATCAGCCGCCGCAGCAGCGAAGCTTCCTAACACCGCCGCAGACGTTACGAGCAGCCTGCTTTGCCACCAACGAACGTTGCGAAAAGCTTCCTCACTTGCAGTAAACTTCATGGGCATTCCTTGCGTACATTTGTGATTTGAGGAGAACAGATGGATAAGCGCGTGGCCAACGCAGACGCTGCCATCGCGGGTGTTCAGGATGGCGCGACGATTTTACTGGGCGGCTTCGGCCTGTGTGGAATCCCAGAGAATTTGATCGCGGCTTTGCGGCGCAAGGGCACGAAGAATCTGACTTTGGCGTCGAACAACGCGGGCGTGGACGATTTTGGAATTGGACTGTTGTTGCAAAGCAAGCAGGTTAAGAAAATGATCGCGAGCTACGTGGGCGAAAATAAAACTTTCGAGCAACTGGCGCTGAAGAAGGAAATCGAAGTGGAGTTGAATCCGCAAGGGACGCTGGCGGAGCGCATACGTTGCGGCGGAGCGGGAATTCCGGCGTTTTACACGCCGACCGGCTATGGAACGCTGGCGGCGGAGGGCAAGGAAGTGCGCGAATTCAATGGGCGGCCACATGTGCTGGTGCCGGCGCTTCGCGGGAATTTCGCATTCGTCAAGGCGTGGAAAGGCGATCGCTGGGGAAACTTGATTTATCGCAAGACGGCGCGGAATTACAACGCGGTAATGGCCACCGCGGCGGATTACACGATCGCCGAGGTGGAGGAAATTGTGGAGCTGGGGAAGCTGAATCCCGATTGCGTGCACACTCCGGGGATATTTGTGGATGCGATTTTCCAGGGCGAAAAGTACGAGAAACGGATTGAGCGACGCACTGTGCGCAAGCGTTAGGAGCAGCGAATGCCAACAGAAATTGACAAGCGCGAAGTAATCGCGCGACGCGTGGCGCAGGAATTGCGCGACGGATATTACGTGAATCTGGGGATCGGCCTGCCGACGCTGATACCGAATTATTTGCCACCGGGGATGGAAGTGATTCTACAGTCGGAGAACGGAATGCTCGGCATCGGGCCGTATCCATACGCGGGCGAAGAAGATCCCGACCTGATCAATGCAGGCAAGGAGACGATCACGGAAATTCCGGGCTGCTGCTATTTCTCGAGCGCGGAATCTTTCGGAATGATTCGCGGTGGACGAGTGGATTTGACCGTGCTTGGTGCGCTGCAGGTGGATGAAGCTGGAAACTTGGCGAACTGGGCGATCCCGGGAAAAATGCTGAAGGGCATGGGCGGTGCGATGGATCTTGTGGCGGGCGCAAAGCGCGTGATTATCGCGATGGAACACACGACGAAAGAGGGCGAGGCGAAGATCGTGAAGAAATGCAGCCTGCCGCTGACGGGCGTTGGCGTCGTGAAACTGATCGTCACCGAGCTGGGCGTGATTGAGGTGACGCCGCAAGGACTTTTGTTGCGCGAAGTGGCGGCCGGGGTTACGCCGGAGGAAGTGCAGAAGGCCACGGAGCCGGTGCTGAAGCGCGCGGCCGATTTGAAGACGATGTTCGCGTAATGCATGCAGCAATGTAATCTGTTGGGTCGCGGAGCTGCGCGGAAATTGCGATTTGCGATACCATGCAGGGAACGGGGATTGTCCAGGAGAGTTGATGGAGCCGCACTCGATAGTGGTGATCAGCCTGCACACGCCGAAGGAACGGCTCTGGGGCGAATTGATGGATATTTCCAGCTCCGGAGTGACTTTGCGCGGGATTGACCTGAGCTCGTTCGACGATTTCGTGAGCCAGGTGCTGCATCCGGAAGGCGACCGCATGGGGCTGCCGACGCTTTTTTTTCCGATGCTGCGGATTGAACGAATCGCTCTGGATGAACCGCGCGGTTCAATTCCATCGCTGGCGGAGATGTTTGAGAAGAAGACCGGCCGCTCGCTCGAGGATTATCTGGCGCAGTTCGCATAGTTGGTTGTTTCCGGGGCAGCACAACACAAATTCATGAAGAGCCGAATTCTGACGGTTCCCAATCAGCTCACGTTCCTGCGCCTGGCTTTCCTGCCATTTTTCATCATGGCGATTCATTACGAGCGCTACAACTGGGCGCTCGGGATTTTGATTGTGGCGGGCTTTACCGACGCGCTGGATGGGTTTCTGGCGCGCGGGCTGAATCAAAAGACGCCGCTGGGCGCGTATCTGGATCCCATCGCCGATAAACTGCTGCTTTCTTCTTCCTATTTGGAGCTGGCGCTGCATGGAAAAGTGGGGTGGTGGCTGACGATTCTGGTGCTGGGGCGCGACGTGCTGTTGCTGGTGGCGAGCGCGGTGATTCTGCTCACGGTGGGTTATATGTCGCTGCCGCCGAGCATGTACGGGAAGGCCACCACGTTTTTCGAGATCACCATGATTTTTCTGGTGCTGGTGTTGGCGCTGCGGGATAACCACGTGTTGTACATGGCGACGCAGATTTGCGGCTACTGTGTCGCGGCGTTTGTGTGCATTTCGGGCGTGCATTACAGCATCGTGGTGTCACGACGGCTGCATGCGGGCGGATAGGGCGACCGCTTTCCAAGAATGGCGCACTAAAGTGCGCCGCTACAATTTCAAAGCCTGGTCCCGCTCGTTATTCTAGCTGGTGTGCAGAACTCCGAAGGCTACCATCCCCAGACTTGCTGCGATCACTAGCGCAGTAGCCCATCCAAGCAGATTCGCGCGCTTCCATTCTTCGGGCGAGGCCGGCGCGCGATCCACCATGATTTTTCCAAGGGCAAAGCCGCTGATGAATCCGCCGAGGTGCGCGGAATTGTCAATTCCAGACATCAAGAATCCCATTACGGCGATGTAAATCAACCAGCGGATCAGTTGGCTCCTCAGCATTTGCATGGAAGCGCTGCGCCGGTTGGTGGTGATGGCCATAAGGACCCCGATCAATCCGAGCAACGCGCCGGAGCCTCCAACGCTGAAATGACCGATGAAGCCGCTGAGAAGATACGCTCCGATACCTGTGATGACGTAGATGAAGAGATAACGCGCGGAGCCGTACAGCTCTTCGATTTGCGGACCAATGTCCATCAGCACCCACATGTTGAAGCCAATGTGCAGAAGACTGCCGTGAAGGAAAGTCGCCATGATCAAACGCCACGGCTGAAACAGATCTACCGGCCACTGTAGGGACGCGCCGAGCATTACCAGTACCCGGCCGCTGATTGCGCCAAAGCTCATGAGGGCCGAAAATCCTCCGCCTGCGGGCGGCTGAAATCCTGCGGTGCGTATGGTGGCGAGCAGGCTTCCCCCGTATAGCAGGCAGCTCAGAGTCAATATTCCGTAGGTTGCAGGCGACGTAGTGGGCAGCAGGCGGCTGAGCGAACGGCTGGCTGCGGCCATCCCGAACGTCAGGCTCGCGCCGCATTGGTGGCATTTTGTGGCGGTGGCTCCCACAAGCGTGCCGCAGGCGGGACAGAGTTTGGGACGCGGGTTTTCTTTGGGGCCTGCGCCAAAGAAGCCGTTCATCTGTTCCTTAAATCGGTCCAGCTTCCAGCGTAGACGCGGCGAGATATCCAATAGGTGTCCTTGCGAGACTATGAGTGCGTTCCTATAATGCCATTGTACCGAAAATGAGAGAAAACCTGTGAATCGGGAAACTGCGTGAGGCCAGCGAACCAGCCAGAGAAATTCCCAAGACAATTTATGCAGGATTTGCGAAGCAGGCGAAGCGATTTCGCGCGGCTTGCGCTCACATGGCTGTTCGCGATGTTGGCTGTTGCGGGCTGCGGGAAACACAACGTGGCCACGCGTCCGCCGGCGAATACTCCTGCGTCGCAGCCTTCTGCTTCGCAACCCGCGCCTGCACCGCAGCCCGGTGCGTCGCGCTCATCCGGACCTCCGCCGGCGAACGAACGCCAGCCCGCGGTGCCGGGCGAGTATGTGGAGGAAGGCGTCGCGTCGTGGTACGGCGTGCCATTCAACGGGCGGCGCACATCCAATGGCGAGATTTACGACATGCACACATTTACCGCGGCGCACCGCACGCTGCCTTTCAATTGTGTGGTGCGCGTGACCAATCTCAACAATGGCAAGCAAACTGAGGTGCGCATCAACGATCGCGGGCCGTTCGTTGCCAATCGCGTGATTGATCTTTCACTTTCGGCGGCGCAAGCAATTGAAATGGTGGGCCCCGGAACGGCAAACGTGCGGCTGGAAATTCTCTCAGGACCGAATCCGAAGGTGGGATTTTTCGCGGTGCAAATCGGCGCATTCAAGGTGCAGGAAAATGCCGCGCGGTTGAAAGCGCAGATGGAACAAACTTACCCGCCGGTGACGATCGCTACGTACGATTCGCCGAATGGGACGTTTTACAGGGTGCGCGTGGGCCGCTTGCCAAGCGAAGAGGCCGCGCAAAAGTTGGCGGACCAGCTGCATAGTTCCGAACAGATGACCACGTTTGTGGTGCGGCTGGACGATTGAGCGGTTTCGACGAGCTCGCCGTTTATTTGTGCTTCATGGTGTAGACGCCATCCCAATCGGTGGGCGGTTCTTCCGTGATGTATTCGTCGCAGCGCGCGAGGAAGACGCGCGAGGGACCATCGTCGGGCCAGCGCTGCAGGATCGCCGTCCAGGCGGATTGTGCAGCGCGCCAGTTGCGGCGTTTGTAGGCTTCTCGGGCGGCGCTAAACTGCTTGACGAGCTCCGGCCCGTCATTTTCCTTCGCGCGCGGGCCGAGAACTTCGTAAATGGTCACGGGCTGCAGCTTGCCTTTCACGCGGATGAAATCGATCTCGCGTAGAACCAACTCGCCGCTGTGAATTCCGCTCCGCGTAAACTCGCTGATTAATATTTGCGTGCCGTACTCCTTGTTGAGACTTTCGAGCCGCGCGGCCAGATTCACCGTGTCGCCCATCGCGGTATATGCGTAGCGCAACGAGGAGCCCATGCTACCGACGGAGGCGATGCCGGTGTTGATACCAATGCCGATTTCCAGCACCGGACTTTGTTGGGCGCGCCACTGAATTTGCAATTCGGCCAGGCGCGCGAGCATGTTCACCGCGCTCAGGCAGCAGCGCTCGGCGTGGTTGGGCTCGTCGAAGGGAGCGCCCCAGATAGCCATCACCGCGTCACCTATGTATTTATCGAGCGTGCCCTGGTGGCGAAAAATGATTCTGGTCATTTCCGTCAGGTAGCCGTTGAGCAGATCGGCGAGGGTCTGCGCGTCGAGCGTTTCGGAAACGGTGGTGAAGCCGCGAATGTCGCTGAAGAGCACGCTCACTTCCGTCTTGCGCGGTTTCACACGATCGGGATCGATCAGCAAGCGGCGAGCGACTTCTGGCGGGACGTACTGCTGGAAGGCGCTGCGGATTTTGCGTTTTTCCTGCTCTTCGATGAGCACGCGGTAGAGCGCGACCAGGCTGACGTTGGGCACCAGCGTGAACAGGGCTGGAACGACGAAATTCAGCCACCATCCGTGCAGAAACGCCCAGTACACAATTCCGGCGAAGGGAAAAACGAAAGCCAGGCCCAGAATCATCCAACGCGGCTGCACGATGGCCAGCCAGATTCCCAGCGGGATGCCGAAGAGCAGAATAAAGCCGACGTCTGTAAGCGCCTGCAGGCCGCGGCTCACGATGAACTGCTGGTTCAAAATATTGTCAATCACGTTGGCATGGATTTCCGTGCCCGGAAAATCCAGGCCGCCAAACGGCGTGCCGCGCAAATCGCCGATTCCCGTGGCGGAAGCACCGACGAGCACGATCTTGTCCTTAAACGTCCCGGGAGGGAATTTCTTCAGTGCTGTATTTGCGAAGGAGACATAAGGATAAGTCCGCGCCGGGCCGTGATAATTCACCAGAAGCCGGCTGATATCGTCCGTGTGAACGAACTCCTGCTTCCCGAATTCCACTCCAACGACTCCGCTGCCGCCGTACGTCAGCGCCACTTGTTCGTCGCTCAGGCCGCGGTACAGCCGCACCGCCTGCACTTCCAACGACGCGTAGAAATCCCAGTTAGCGCGATCCGGGTCGCGGCCATAGGGAATCGCCAGCGGCACGTGGCGCACCACGGAGTCCGCATCCAAAAACACATTGAAGAAACCCACGCCTTTTTTCGCCGCCACTGCTTCCGTGAAAATCGGCGCATTTGCTTCGGCGCCGCGCGGCAGATAGTTCATGTCATCGTATAGCTCGATGACGTGCACGCGGCCCTGTTCACCGGGCGCGGAAGGCAGCGGCCGCACCTGCGGAAAAGGGAAATAAGCAATCTGGTTCGCGTATTCGTCGAGCGACTGGCTGGAAACTCCCGCAAGGTCCGCCTTGGTGTACAGGAAATAACTTCCCAGCACCACATTTCCAAAGCGTTGGATGGCCTCAGCTACTTGCTGGTCGTAGTTGTACTGCTTTTTTTTATTTTCGATGGTGGAAAGTACCGCGGCGCTTACTGCGCCGCCTTTTTTTTGCTCGCTAGCCAAATCCCCGGAAAGATCCTGCAGCGGCAGCGCCGTTTCGTCCGGCTTGCTGAAAGTCATGTCGAAAGCCACGACGCTCGCGCCGTCTTCGCGCAGCGCGTCCAGCAAATGCGCGAAATGAACGCGCGGAAACGGCCAGCGGCCCAGCTGTTCCTGCGATTCCTGGTCCACGTCCACAATGATGATGCGCGGATCAGTTCGCGTGCGGCCGCGAAACTGGAAGCGCGTGTCCAGGCTGGACAATTCCATGCGCTTAACGAAATCCGCCAGCGGCATGGGACGCTCGCCGAGAAACGTCACGAAGTAGGTCGCCAGCGCGAAGAGGGTCACCAGCAGACTGATGGCGAACGAACCCTTGTGAGTCCACCATTCGCGAAGCAATCCGGCGATGCGATTGGTTATGCTTTTGGGTTGGGCCATATTTGCCGCGAATGCAGTGCGCCGCGCGTATAGGGATGGAAATTGAAATCCGCGCAAGGCTAACAAACGGCTGCTTGCGATTCAAGGCGTGAAGCCGGAAGGTGTGCGCGGCACAGTACGCCTGCCCTTCGCGAACAAAATGGTTATAGAATCGGCTGCCTGTGCCGTGCAGGTCGGTTCCGTTATACTGAGGCTCGGACGCGGCAAGCAAGAACACATGGGCGACAAGAAAGAAATTTGGTACCTGGAAGGCTCGACGGCGGCGAAACTCGTTGCGTCCCTAGGGCAGAAGTATGATTTGCGTAGCCTGAACGCGAACAAGCAGAGCGATGCGAAGGGAAATCAGGAGCGAGGATGCACGCCCAATTACGGCGTGGTGCTCGCAGATATGCGGGACGGCGCGCCCGTGCTGCCGGCTTCCTGGAACAGTTCGGGCAGCAATTACCGGGTGATTGGCGTGGTGCCGGGCGCAGGCTTGGGCTCCGTGAAGACGTCCGAATCACACGGCGCGAAGGCCACGGCCTCCGTTTTCGCGTTCGTTTCTTCCAGCGCATCGGGCGAGGAACTGGAAAAGACGCTGGGGATTGCGTTTGAAAATATCGAGCTGGTGATACGCGAGCGCGCGGCGCGCGAAGAGCTGGAAAGCGCCGAGCGCGAGCGCGAGCAGCTGAATGAAATCGGGATTGCACTTTCTTCGCAGCGCGACGTTCGCGAGTTGCTCAATCTGATCCTCGCAAAGGCGCGGGAAATCACGCGCGCGGATGCTGGATCGCTCTACCTGATCGAGGATGAGAGTGACGGACGCCGGCATTTGCGGTTCATGCTGACGCAGAACGACAGCCTGGTGTTTCCATTCAAGGAATTTACGCTGCCGCTGACGGAAGATTCCATGGCGGGCTACACGGCTCTGCGCGGCGAAGTGGTGAATTTCGCAGACGCGTATCGCATCCCGCCGGAAATGCCATTTCACTTCAACGATCACTACGACCGCGAATCGGGTTATCGCACGAAATCGCTGCTGACTCTGCCGATGCGCAACGCCAAGGGCGAGGTGCTGGGAGTGTTACAGCTGATTAATGCGAAGGATACTCCTGCGGCGCGCCTGCACAACGAAGCGGATGTGGAAAAGCATGTACAGCCGTTCCACGAGCGTTCGGTGCGGCTGGCTTTATCGCTCGCTTCGCAAGCGGCGGTAGCCTACGAAAATCGCAAGCTCTACAACGATATCCAAACATTGTTCGAAGGCTTCGTGAAGGCCGCGGTGACGGCGATTGAGCAGCGCGATCCGACAACATCTGGACATTCGGTGCGCGTGGCCACTTACACGCAGGGCTTGGCTGAAATTGTGGACAAGGTTTCCACAGGCCCCTACAGCGCCAGCCATTTCGACCAAGAGCAGATGAAGGAAATACGTTACGCCGCGCTGCTGCACGATTTCGGGAAAGTAGGAGTGCGCGAGGACGTGCTGGTAAAGGCGAAAAAGCTGTACCCGCTGCAATTGGAACTGGTGAAGCAGCGCTTCGACTATATCCGCAAGGAAGTAGAAGTGGGCATGGTGCGCCGCAAGCTGCAGATGTTTCTGGAGCGCGATCGCGGGGATGCGCTTTCAGAAATCGCGCGTCTGAGCGAAGACTTCGAACAGCGGCTCGAGCGGATTCAGGGGTATCTGCAATTCATCATGGACGCGAACGAGCCGACGCTGATGGAACAGGGACAATTCCGGAAGCTGGGTGAAATCGCCAAGCAATCTTTCCTGGACAGCAGGGGAATCGAGCTGCCGTACATCAATGCGGATGAAATGCGGCTGCTTTCGATCCCGAAAGGAAGCCTGGACGCGTCGGAGCGCCAGCAAATTGAATCGCACGTCGTATTCACGTTTAATTTTCTGAGCCAGATACCGTGGACGAAGGAATTGCGGGGCGTGCCAGATATTGCGCGCGCGCATCATGAGAAATTGAATGGCAGCGGTTATCCTTACAAACTGCACGGGGACCAGATTCCGCTGCCGACGAAGATGATGACGATCTGCGATATTTTCGACGCATTGACGGCTTCCGACCGGCCCTACAAGCGCGCGGTTCCCGTAGAGCGTGCGCTGAGCATATTGGATGAATGCGTGCGGGCCAACGAAATCGATCCCGAGCTTTTCCGGATGTTCCGCGAATCCAGAGTGTATGAGCGGGTGATGGCTCCAGCGTCTAAATAATGCGAAATATGCGATTTCTTTGCGAACTGTTGTCGAAGAACGCGCCGAGTATGCGCACGGCAGCACATTTTTTGCGCGCGGTCTCCATTTGTATGGCCAGTGCCTGCTTGTGGCTGACGTGTGGGACGGTGATCCGGGCACAGTCATCCGCCGCCAACACTTGGAAGGTTTCGATTGTGCTGCCCCCGAAACTGATTGCAGGCCAACCGGCGACGCTTGCGGTTCTGGGCGTAGATGGGCGGCTGGCAGAAGGCATCTCGGTGGACGTCGGGAAAGGGCAGAAGGTGAAGACGGACAAGACCGGGCGAGCGTTTTTCACGGCTCCTGCGGACGCCTCCGTGCTAATTGCCAGCGCCGCCGGAAATTCAGCGACGGCATTGATTGATGCGCCGGTAGCGCGCGAGGGAGAACACGCCGCCGGCGTGGCACCGGTGGTGTCGCAGCTTGACCGGTTTTCGATTTGTGGTGGTGGCTTTCGCGGCGATGTGGACGCGAATCGCGTGAGCATCAACGGCAAGCGGGCGTTTGTGCTGGCTTCCTCGACGGAATGCATCGTAGTTATGGCGAACCCCCGCGCGCTGCCCGGTCCCGCGAATATTTCGATTGAAACACCCGGCGGCCAACTGACAGCGGCGACGACCTTGGCAAGTTTGCATTTTGATCCGCCCTTGCCGCCGCTAGTGCCAGAAAAGCGTAGCAAGCTTGCCTTGCACGTGCAGGGAACTGATCAGGCGTTGCGCGTGTGGGTGGAAAATGAAACTCCGGGCGTGCTGCGCTTTTTGCGGGGCGACCGTCAGGAAGTGCTGACGTCAGGCGGGCCGCAGAATTCTGCCGATATCGAGGTGCAGGCCGTGGCCACGGGGGATTTCTCGTTTCACGGGCGAATTCTCGCAACGCCGGATGCCGGTGCGGCCCGGCGGTATTTGACGGCGGCGGAGAGCATCGCTCCTAAAGATCTTCAGCATGCGGTGAAGAGCATGACGGAGAGACTGACGCATCATCCGGAAGACACGCAAAAAGTGTGGCGCGAAACACAAGCGATTCTGGCCACGACGATGGCTGGAGATTTTCGCACCCTGCTGGAATCGGCGGCCGCGGCGCTGCAATAAGAATCGCCGGAAGATTGTGCTCCGTGATTACGGCGAGACGAGACGCCGGCTGAAACGAAAAGCTTAGCCCATCAGGATTATTCTTCGGAGGCGGCGCTAAGCACTTTCGTGGATGCTTCGGGAAGAGCGCCTTGCGCCATCTGTTCGAGGGAATTGCGCGCGCGACCGAGGCGGCTGTCCGCGTCTTCGTAACTCTGCTGGGCGTGTCGCAGGTGGGTGCCGAGCCGGTCGTAGACTTCCGCGAAAGCTTCGAATTGCTTCTTCAGTCCGGACATCCCAGCGAGAAGATGTCGCGTGTTTTCCTCGATCTTCTGGCCTTGCAGGCTGATGGCGACGGCGCTGAGGCACGCATAAAAAGTATTTGGCGAGACAGGAAACACGCGCTTGGAGCGGCAATATTCATCAATCTGGCCGTATTTTGAATCCTCCGTCATCAGCAGTTCGTAATAGACGCCCTCGGACGGCACGAACATCAAGGCGTAATCGAAAGTATGCTCGTCCGGCAGAATGTATTTTTCGGCGATGGCATCGGCGTGTTTGCGGACAGCGAGCGAGAATTCCTTGCGCGCGGATTCTCCGGTGTCGAAAAGCCTGCGATAAGCCTCCAGGGGAAACTTCGAGTCCACAGAAAGGATCCGGTCGCCGCTGCGCACGATCGCGTCCACGATTGCGCCGGTGGAATCGAAGCGGTATTGCGTCTCATAGGCGCTGCGCGGCAAAGCATCCTGCAGCAGACGCTCCAGAACAACTTCGCCGAGCACGCCGCGCGTTTTCGCGCCGCCCAAAACGTTTTGTAGGGTTTGCGCGGATTGGGACATCTCGTGTCCGGCTTGCTGGACTTCCGCGATTTGCATGCTGATTTTGCGAATCGCTTCGTTCGAGGATTGCAGCTGCTGGGCCATGGCGATTTGAGCGTCGCTGGCGAGCTTGCCGGAAGATGCAACGCCGCTTTGCAGTTCCTGGCGCACCTGCCCGAGCTGCGTGGTAACCGACTGCATCAGATGATTAATTTGCGCGTTGACGGACTGGCCTTGCGTCAGCAGGGAATTCTGCATTTCCTGGCGGACGGCGGAGAGCTGCGCCTCCGAACGCCGGGCCGCGGACCAGACTATGGCCGCGAAGGCACCGACGGCAACGAGGCCGAGGACTAACCAGACGATGGAGCTCATCAATAATGTTCCCGTCAAATCGGACGCTCCGGCGGAGCGCTTACAAACACTCTAGCGCGAACCTGCGCAGAGAGCAAAATTCCGAAATCGTGAGGCACTCGATCCTAGAAGCTGAGCTTCAGCGCAAACTGGAATGTTCGCGGGTCATACGCCGCAGTGGGTTGTCCGGCGGCGCAGACGGGTGAGCCTGCTGTGGAATCGCAGACGGGATTGATGCCGCTGACGTTGAAGCGATTTAGCATGTTGAACCCATCGGCGATTACCTGAAGATTGAAGCGCTCTCCGATGTAGAACTGCTTGGCGATGCGCAGGTCAATCTCGAAGAAGCCTGGCTGGTTGAAGGCATTGCGGCCAAGATCTCCCGTGCAGCCCGTGGGAGGCACTGGAACGGCGGGGCTGAACGGAATCTGCGATCCATCGCTGCCGAAGCAATTCGTCGGAATGATGAATTCGGCCTTGTTGATAAAGGGCGAAACCGTCGCGTCCGGAAAGCCCGGGGGAACTGCTGCTCCTGCGGGTAGCACGGACGGACGGCCCGTGGAAGAGCCGAAGTCCAGGTTGGTATCATAACCAAGCAGGACGTTGTAGGGCCGGCCCGAAGCCAGTTCGATCACCGGCGACACAGTGAAGTTCGCCAGGATTTTTTTCCACCACTCCGAATCGCTCTGGCGGTAGGGAGTCTGATACACCGCGCTGGTGATCCAGCGATGGCGCTGGTCGAAGTCCGAGTTGCCGCGCTCACCGTTGGGATTGCTGTTGTCCTGCGGATTCAGGAGCGTGGAAAGGTCCGTGGAATCGTCAATGGTGTGCGACCAAGTCCAGCCAGAAACCATTTCGAACCCATGCGAAAAGCGCTTCGTGACCGTCAGCGTGAAGCCGTTGTAAAGAGAGTTGCCGATGGAGGCTTGAGGGTTCACGTCGCTCCAAGGTACCTGCACGCCGGCGAAGCCAGTCGGATATCCAGCCGATGCCGCCAGCCCAACCAAATTCGCATAGCCGCCTACGAGCCCGGCGAATGATGGATTCGGGCCGGAGGGGCGGAAGAAATTAAACGCGGCCGCGGTGCCGATAGGTCCGATGGGAGTTCCACAACCGGGAGCGGAAGAACCGATACCGAAAACGCCGGGAGCCTCGACCAGGACGCTGCCGGTCCCGGTATTTACGCAACCGGGCGCGCCACCGTTGGCGGGGACCTGCGATAGTAAGAGGATTCGTTCCGGGTGTGATCAGTCCGGCCTCGATGGCATTGGTGGCATTGGAATCGAGGATGGCCGGATTGGTGACGTTAATGTTGATGGTGCGATCGAGGTGCGTGCCATGCGTATAGTTGTAACCCGCGCTGATCTTCCAATCTTTGCTGAGTTCGCGTTCGATCGAGAGGTTCGCCTGCTGGGCCAGCGCATACTGAAAATTGCTCTTGATCGGAATCGTATAGGGGATGCCCACCAGCGGATAACCCAGCACTCCCGGTGGCGCGAGTGGGTTCTGCACGGTCAGATAGTTCTGATTAACGAATAGCGAATTGGGCTGAAAAGCATTGAAGCGTTGTTGGTCCGGTTGATAGCACATGTTCGGTGAAGCGGTGGAGCATCCGGTGTATGGCCCGGTCAATGTTCCTTGGAAGATCGTCGCACCGTTCAAGGCAGTGGGATCCGCCGGGGATCCGCCGGGAAACTGGATCAGCGAAGAACGCGCGCCGTCTTCCGCCGTTGCCAGGAAGGTGAGCGCGAGAGCTGGGTTGTCGTAGAAAAATCCGTAGCCGGCGCGGATGACGGTCTTGCCGTTGCCCCAAGGATCCCAGGCGATGCCGATGCGCGGGGAGACGTTGTTAGCGTCAACCGGAACACCTTCCTGTACTCCAAACGCTTTTTCGGCTGCCGCGTTGGCTGGAGTGCTGGCCGCAAAGGTGGGTTGCCAGCCGACGTCGTAGCGCACGCCGTAATTCAGCGTGAGTTTCTGATTTATTTTCCAGCTATCCTGCGCGAAGACGCCGAGCAACTGGTTGTTGAACGGAGTATTCGATTGGCCGATGCCCTGGTAGAAAATCGTGGGTAGACCCAAGCCGTACGCCTGAACGGGAGTGAGGCCAGGAACGGTGAGAGGTCCTACTTGCGAAGGGAAGCCGAGGGAACCGGGACTCAAACTTCCGAAGTCATACACGCCGCCATAGTTCAAAGTAAAAATCTGCGACGACGGGGACTGCAATTGAATAAAGTTGAAATCACCGCCGAACTTGAGCGTGTGCGTCCCTTTCGTCCAAGTAAGGTTGTCTGTGATCTGGTAGCGTTTTTCGATGCGGTCTTCCGTAGAGAATGGCTCGCGTCCGAAATACGCTGCGCCGGCGATATTGACGGCGGGATCGGAGCCACCAGGTAGGTCCGAGTAGCCATAGAACAGGCTGCGTCGCGCAAACTGGAAGTGGACCTCGTTGAACAAGTTGCTGCGGATGGCGGTCGTGTGTTGCGCAATCAGCGCCCAGTCGTGCGTTTGCTGCGTGGAAGTGCGATTGCCGGCGTTCTGGCCGAAGGTCTGATTTTGTGCGTTAACTTGAATGCCGGTGATGCTATCGGGAGAAATCATGAAGCGGACGAACGTGTTGTTCTTCGCGTCCCATATGTGATCGAGCCGCAGGGAATAAATGCTGCCTTTCTCGGACGTGGGGTAATTCCCGATGGTCGAAAACAAACCGGTGAAGGAAGCAGGCACGGGGGCGCCGCTGCTGGGAAAGGTGGCTCCCGGGTAAAACGATGTGTTCCCGAAAATCGCGGTGAATGAACTGGCCGCTGCGGCGCAAAGATAGGGGATGCCGATCGCAGCCGGCGCGCTGGAAGCAAATGCGTTCTGCGTCGGCGTGACCAAGTAGGCGGGAAGCGGGCATGGTCCGGCGCTGGCGGGCAGAAGAGTCGAGTTGATAAATCCGAAATTGTCCTGAGCGATGGCGGTGAATCCGGTTTCCTCGCGCCGCGAGATTTCGTAGCTGAAGAAGAAGAACGTTTTGTTCTTTTGAATCGGGCCGCCGAGGGTAAGGCCGGCCTGCACGCGCGTGTAGGATTGCTTTACAGGGGTGGTGCCGCATTCCAAAGTGGTGGGATCGCAGGACGCCGTCACGGAAAATGGGTTCCTCGCTTGCAGAGCGCCGTTACGCAAGAACCCGAAGGCGTTGCCGTGATATTGATTCGTTCCCGACTTCGTCACGATGTTGACGACGCCGCCCATCGCGCGCCCATATTCCGGCATGTAACTGCTGCTGATGACCTGAAATTCCTGCACGCCTTCCTGGGATACCGTGGCGCGCACTCCGTTCACTGAGCTGTCGATCGCGTCCGCACCGTCCACGGATATTTCGTTGGAGCGTCCGCGCTGGCCGCCGAGGTTCAGGCCTGTGTTGGGCGCTGCACCGATCGAAGGAGTGTTGTCGCGCGCTGCGCGCGAGTCCAGCAACGTGAAGTTAATGTAATTCCGGCCGTTGATCGGCAGATTATCAATTTGATTCTGCGAGACGGTCATGGACACGTCGGTCTTGCTAGTTTCCACCAGGTCGGGCGCGGCCGTAACGCTTACGGATTCCGCGGAGGTCTTCAGTTGCAGCTGCGGGCTGTATTCCGCGACTTGTCCGAGCGTTAAGGTGAAGGATGTGTCAGTCAAGATGGCGAAGCCGGCCGCTTCAACGGTGAGCGTGTAAGTTCCGGGGGAAAGCCCGACGAGTTCGTACCGTCCGTTGGAGTCGCTTATCGCTGTGCGCGTGACGCCTTTCGCCGAATTTTGCAGCGTCAGTTTGGCGTCCTTCACCGCCAGATTTTGCGGGTCCAGAACCGTGCCGGACAAATTGACCGTGTTGACCTGCGCGGAACTGCGTGGGGGAACCGCCAGGACCGCGGCACAAAGCAGCGATGCCAAGACCACAAGTTTGCGCACACCCATCGTCACACCCCCAAGGCGGCCCGCAGTTTGTTCTTGCCGCATATCGAGTCGCGTCTCCGCGTCTGCACCAAAAATATCGTGGATCCGCTCCGAACCCCGCGGAGCAGAAAAGGACAGATGAGCGACTTCTACGCCCCCGTGTAACTCTTTGCAACAGGAATCTTTATTAGGTGTGAGAGCAATTGCCCAAGCGATTAGCTGGGTGCGCCGAAAAAGAGAAATCGCTGAAGGATGGCTGGGCTTTCAGCGTTGTAGGTCGCTCAGCGAAATTACGACGGACGATTCGACGGACCGGTTAATTGCACCAGGTTTTCTGCTGCGGCCATGGGAGGCGTAGCGCCGGGCTCGAACGTTTGCGGAGCACGCCAGAAGTCCATCGCTGAGGTTTGATGGACGCAGGACACGGTGCAACGCGGGGCGCAGCCCTTCTTGGTAAGGAATTCACGGTGGCGCTGTTCGTCGGTGTATTGGGCCAGCGGAATGCCGGGGTAACCTCGCTGCTGCGAGCAGTAATGCACCAGACCGTCTTCACAGATGTATAGATAACGCGAGCCGGCGCGACACCGCCAGTTGTTCTCCCGGCCTTTGGCGATGTTGTGCTGGAATTGATTGATGCGCGTGAAGGACTGCTTGCCCAGCGTCATGATCTCTTCAAAAATTTCCTGTTCGCGCGGCCCCAGCGGCTGCAGTTGGCCGTTGTGGTCGTGCAGAATCCCGACCGTCGAGGTGAACCCCAGCTCGACGGCGCGGTGCGCGACTGTCAAGGCGTCTTCAGAATTGGCGACGCCGCCGCCGAGCACGGAATTGATGTTGATCTGAAATTCGGCGTGTTCGGCCAGCAGCTTCAGTTTCTGGTCGAGGACTTTCAGGCTCTTCATCGAAACGTCGTCGGGATTCACGTTGTCAATGCTGATCTGGAGGTATTCCAGGCCGGCGCGATTCAAGGCTTTGATGCGGTCCGCGACGAGCAAATAGCCGTTGGTGATCAGCCCGGCCATGATGCCGTTCTTGCGGATGCGCGCGATGATCGCGTCCAATTCCGGATGCAGCAGCGGCTCGCCGCCGCTGATCGTAATCACGGAAGTGCCCATGGCGCCGAGGCGGTCAATGCGGCGGAACATTTCTTCCAGCGGCACCGGCTTCGAGAAATCGTCAAATTCGTTGCAATAAGTGCAGGCCAGATTGCAGCGCCGTATGGGAATGATGTGCACGAGCACGGGATGACGCGTGGAGACGAGGCCCTTGACGAGCATGCGGAACTCGCGCAGCTTGCGATGCGCCGCGAGGAGCTTCTTGCGAATTTTCGTGCGTGTGGTCACTGTATCTGCAGACCAGGCCGCCGTACGAACCGGGCAGCTGATTTCGCCTGAATTATTATGCCATATTCGTGCAGGCGGTCTCCGGCGGATCGCTCGCGCGATGCCGAAAGTGACGCGAGCCAGACCGGGCAGGCCTTCAATCCGACCAGCCTTGTGGAGTGCGGTCCCAGCGGTGCGCTTTCAGCTTCTGCAGCAGGGCCGCATCGAGCGGGCCGGCATCGCTCGTGGCGATATTCTCTTTTACGTGCGCATTTTTCCTCATTCCGATGATAGTGGTGCCCACATCCGGATTGGACAAGATGAAACGCAGCGACATTTCCGGCAGAGTCATCCCTGGAGGCAGGACTTTCTTCAATGCATCGACTCGCGCCAGAGTCTGGGCCAGATTCGCCGGACCGAAATACTTGGAGCGCCAGTCGTTGGCCGGGAATTTTGTGTCGGGTGTCATCTTTCCACCCAGGCTTCCCTCGTCGAGGGGAACCCGCGCGATCACGCCTACATTTAATTCGCGGCAAACTGGAAAAAGCTTGTCCTCGGGAGATTGATCGAAGATGTTGTAAATCACCTGCACGGCGTCCACCAGACCCGTGCGCAGCGCCTTGACGCCATTTTCGGGCTGCCAGCGATTGAGGCTAAGGCCGAAGAAACGAATCAGCCGGTCGCTCTTCAGTTTTTCGACCGTTTCGCGAAATTCAGGCAGGTCCGCCCAACTGTCGTCCCACACGTGGAATTGCAGGATATCGATCGAGTCTGTTCCGAGCTTTTCGCGGATTTTCTGAGCATAGCTGACCACGTGCGCGGCGGGAAACACATCGCTGTATTTGTACTCAGGTTTTGCCGGCCAGCGGCCATTCAGCGGAGGAACTTTCGAGGCGGCATAGAGACGTTTGCCTTTGTTCCTGGAAATTATCTGGCCGAGCAAGCCGTCACTCTTTCCTTCTCCGTAGGCCCAGGCGGTGTCGAAGAAATTGCAGCCCAGCTCAATCGCCGACTGCATCGCCTGCAGGGACTCCTGATCTTCGGAGCCGCTCCAGCCGCTCATGCCCCAGAGTCCGTGGGCGATGTCACTTACCTCAAACCCAGTGCGCCCCAGCTTGCGATATTTCATTTCGTCTCCTTCTGTTGTTATACAACGAGTCGCGGCAGCGTAACGAGCTCGGTCGACGGCTGTGGGCTGCGTACGCCACAGCGTGCTAATTGGCGAGCCAGCAAGTCAACGGCGGGCGCAGCGCTCCTGCGGCTCGCCTGGCACGGAATGTTGCAGGTGGATCGAGCGAGCGGCGCTGCTAGAACGCGCCCACCGATCAGCGCTCGTAGGCCGGTTAGCTACTGCGCGGCAGAGGATTCTCGCACGACGCCGGGCTCGCCCTTCTCGCGCGCCAAATACTGGTCGTAGATCCAGGCGTAGGTTTTCTCAAGGCCGGCGCGTAAAGTAGTGTCGGGCTCCCAATTCAAATACTTCTGGATGAGCGCATTGTCGCTGTTGCGTCCATTCACGCCTTTGGGAGCGTCCAGATTGTAATTTCTCTTGAGCTTGATGCCCGCGATGTCTTCCACCGTGTCCACCAGTTGATTGATGCTTACCGCTTCGCTCGAGCCCAGGTTGATCGGCTCCAGAATTTGCGAGTCGGTGATCATGCGAATGCCCTTCACGCAATCGTCCGCGAACATAAAACTGCGGGTCTGCACGCCGGAGCCCCAGATTTCGATTTCATGCTTGCCGCGGACCTTGGCCTCGATCACTTTGCGGCAGATTGCCGCGGGAGCTTTTTCGCGCCCGCCAAACCACGTGCCCCACGGTCCGTACACATTGTGAAAACGTGCCACGCGTGTATGCAGGCCAAAATCTTCGCGGAAATGGCGGCACATTCTTTCGGAGAAGAGTTTTTCCCAGCCGTAGCCGTCTTCAGCTTGCGCAGGATAAGCGTCTTCTTCCTTCAGGGATGGAGCTTCGAAGGTCTTCTGCTTGTCGGCGTTGTACACGCACGCGGAAGAGGAATAAAAATATTTCTGGCAGCCATGATTCAGAGCGGCCTGCAGCATGTGGGTATTGATCAGGACGGACAACATGCACAGCGCCTTGTTGTGCTCGATAAATCCCATGCCGCCCATATTCGCGGCGAGGTTGTAGATTTCGTCCGCGCCCTTGGCGGCCGTCTCGCAGTTTTCCTTGAGATTCAGATCGAGCTGCAAATTCTCGACGTCATCGAAGCGCTGATACCACTCGCTGGTCGGCTTTCCATCCACGGCGCGAATGTGCTGGTAACCCTGTTTGCGAAACCCAGCGACGAGGTGGCCACCGATAAACCCACCTGCGCCGGTAATTAGCACGCGATTATGACTCGGCAATTTGTGTCTCCCTGAATTCGCTGCGGCACATCAACTGGGCTGAACCAGCATACCAAGATTATCGAAGAGTGGTTAAGCGTGATGCAAATTTCCGGCCATGGCAACAAGTCGGAGGTGCGGGCGAAGCTCGGTCAGCGGCGTCGGAATTAAGCGGAATAGAGTGTGCTGTAAGCTTTGGCAATTTGCGCCGCCACTCGCGCATTGTGCACCAGCAAAGCGATATTTGTTTCGAGCGTCTGGCCTCGGCTGGCTTTGGCCAAATAATCCAGCAGATAGGGAGTGACGGCCTTCCCGCGAACTCCCGCGGCGGCGGCCGACTCAAGTGCCTGCGCGATCCAGGCGTCTACTTCCTGCTTCCGCAGGGCGTTTGCTGACGGCGGCGGATTGCAGAATACAATTCCTGACGTGAATCCCATGTCCCGATGCACCTGCATCAGGCGAGCAGCTTCTGCTGGTGCGTCCACCCGCGACTGCAACGGAAGCCCGCTGTCCTCCACGTAGAATGCCGGAAAGTTTTTCGTTCGATAGCCCACGACGGGGACGCCGAGAGTTTCGAGCATCTCTAGCGTACGCGGAAGATCCAGAATGGCTTTCGCGCCGGCGCAAACCACAGCTACCGGTGTACGCGCCAGTTCCGGCAGGTCCGCAGAAATGTCGAAGCTGAGTTCCGCTCCGCGGTGGACGCCACCAATTCCGCCAGTCGCGAATACGCGAATGCCAGCACGTGCGGCAATCAGCATTGTCGCGGCGACCGTTGTAGCTCCCGTTTGCCGCGCGGCCAGCACTGTGGCGAGGTCGGCTCGGCTGACCTTGGCGATGCCTTCGGCTGCAGCAAAAGTTGTGAGCTGCTCGGAGGAAAGCCCTGCGACGAGACGTCCCTCGATAATGGCGATCGTCGCGGGTACAGCGCCTTCTTCTCGCACGGCCGCTTCCATTTTGTGTGCCGTCTCCAGATTTTGCGGCCGCGGCAAGCCGTGCGCGATCACCGTGGATTCCAGCGCCACGACCGGACGGCCCTGCTGCAACGCAGCAGCGACGTCTTCACGAATGAAAAGCGTGGTGTCCAAGAAGCCTCCGAGTCCTTTTGGTCTTATCACAAAACGCGGCGCAGAGCGAAGTTCGCGCGAAGAACATTCTGGGGCGTGCTAGGATTTCGACTCAATGCTCCGCAAAACTATCCGCCAGCCCAGGATTCTCGTCCTAGGTGACATCAATGTGGACATCATGGGCCGCGTCCGCGCATGGCCCAGGCCCGGCGAAGACTGCCTGGCGCAAAAACTGGAAATTCGCTGTGGGGGAGTCGGCGCCAATTGTGCGCTAAGTCTGGCGAGTTGGGGCGTTGCGCCGCGCATGATTGGTTGCGTCGGGCATGATGTATTCGGCAAGTATGTCCTCAACGTGCTCCGGGAACATATGGTCGACGCGCTTCGGGTTCAACGAACGACTGCTGCGACGACCGGAATGTTTTACATAAACGTCACGCCCGACGGAGAGCGCACATTTTTCGGTGGCCGCGGCGCAAACGCGCGGCTGCGGCTGCCGCGACGCAGCGCCGCCTTAACCAAGGGAGCGGCCGCAGTCCATCTCGCCGGCCATTGCTTGCTCGATCCCGGTCCGGCACAAGCCGCGAAATATCTGATCAAAGCAATCCACGCGCGCGGAGGCTGGATCTCGCTGGACGTTGGCATGGAGCCCAGCAACTCCATTCCCCAGAAAATTTTGCAAATCATCCGCAGCGTGGATATTCTGCTCATCAGTCTCGACGAAGCCGCTGCGCTCACCCGCACGCGCGATCCGTTTCGCGCATTCGCAAGCCTGCGCAAAGCCGGCGCGCGCGAAGTCGTGCTGAAAGTTGGCCGCCGCGGCTGCTTGATCAGCGAAAACGGCCGCCCGGTGCTCGTCCCGTCTTTTTCTGTGTGCAGCGTGGATTCCACCGGCGCCGGAGATGCTTTCGTCGCGGCATTTCTGCAAGCGCGATTGCGCGGATGGCCCACGATCGAAGGCGCTGTCGCCGCGAACGCCGCGGGCGCTCTGGCAACCACGGTGGTCGGCGCCGGGCAAAATCTTCCTGGTCTGCGAGAAGTAGCGGCGCTGCTCGGCGCTCAGCGAATACCAGGGAAATTGGATGAGGCGCGCAAGCGCGTGCTGGCACGCCTAAAGCACCGCCGCTCGCTGCGAAGGAGTTCTAAATGACGAGAACGCCTGACAACACGCCATTGCCCGAATGGAAAAAGGAAATGGACCGGCAGAGAATGCGTTCGCTCACTGACCTGTTTCCCGCTCCCAAACCGGTGATCGGCATGGTGCATCTGTGGCCGCTCCCCGGATCGCCAGGTTACAGCGGCTATGGAATGCAGGTCATCATTGATCACGCGCTGCGCGACGCCGAAGCGTTGATTCAGGGCGGCGTGGACGGCCTTGCCGTAGAAAATATGTGGGACTTGCCGTATTACGTCGGCAACGACGTGAAGCCTGAAGCCATGACCGCACATGCCGTAGCCGCGGCAGAAGTCGTGAAGAATTCTCCCGTGCCGGTGGGCATCAACGTGATTCACAATGGAGGAGTGGTGTGCCTCTCGATCGCGCTGGCCGCCAAAGCGCGGTTCATCCGCGTCTGCATTCTCACCGGCGCGCGGCTGTGGGACACCGGCGAATTCGATCACGGCTGCGCGGCGGAGTTGATGCGCAAGCGAAAGGAACTAGCCGCGGGCGATATTCATATTTTCGCAGACGTGGATAAAAAGCACTCGGTGCCGTTTCCCGGCATTGATTTGGCGACACATATCCAATGGACCGAGTTCTACGGAGCGGATGCGCTGATCGTTTCCGGCAAGTTCACTGGCAACGCTCCAGACGTCGAGAAAGTCCGCGAAGCGAAACGCCTGGCGACGCGCCCTGTCCTGATCGGTAGCGGCAGCAGCGCCGAGAACGCGGCCGCACTGCTGCAGCACGCCGATGGAATTATCGTGGGTACCAGTCTGAAGAAAGATGGAGTGATGGAAAATGCCGTGGACGTGAATCGCGTGAAGGCGCTGATGGGCCGTGTGCAAGTGGTGCGCGAACGGGCCGCTGCGCAAGCATCCTGATCTTCCCGAGCCGCGAATGCCACATTCACTGGAAGCGTATGGGTTGACGCAGCGCTGGTTCCGCATCATCCCCGTCGCTTTCATCATGTACACCATCTCTTTTATTGACCGCACCAATATCTCGCTGGCCTTGCCGCACATCAGCCGCGATCTGCATCTTGATCCAGTGCAAGCCGGAAGCATCGCCGGAGTTTTCTACGCGGGTTATTGGGTGCTGCAGATTCCCGGCGGGCACCTGGCAAAACACTGGAGCGCCAAGAAATTCATCAGCGTGCTCATGGTCGTCTGGGGTGCGTCGGCTGTTGGTTGCGGCCTGGCGCGCAGCGGGCATGAGCTGATGATCATGCGGGTGCTGCTTGGCGTAGCCGAAGGCGGCGTGTTTCCCGCAACACTGATCTTGCTTTCGCATTGGTTTTCGCGGGCCGAACGCGCTCGCGCCAATGCTTTCTGGCTGATGTGCCTGCCCGGAGCTGTGATCGTTTCCTCTCCTGTGTCAGGCTGGATTCTCGATCATTGGAACTGGCGAGTGATGATGATTGCCGAAGGCGCGCTTCCGATCCTATGGCTCGCCGTCTGGCTGCTCTTTATCGAAGACCACCCGTCGCAAGTCCAGTGGCTCGCCGCGGAGGACCGTGCGCGTCTGGCGCAAACGCTGAATCAAGAGTCCGCGGTTCTCGAATCCGCTGAACCTGTTTCTTATTTGCGCGCGTTGTTGCAACCGCAGGTGCTTGTCCTCATCGGTGTCTACCTTTGTTTCACCGGCGGCCAAATGGGATTTCTGTTCTGGCTTCCCAGCGCGATGGGGAAGATCACCAAGATGAGCAATCTTTCCACGGGGCTGCTCTTCACGATTCCATTCATGGTGGGCGCTGCTGCGTTGCTGGTGAATTCGCGGCACTCGGATAAATATCGCGAGCGGCGCGGTCACGTTGCCATACCAATGATGATCGGAGGCGCTTGTCTTCTCGCGGCAGTGCTGTACACTTCTCGGTCCCCGCTCGTCGCATTCGTGTTTCTGGCGCTTAGCGGCATTGGCGCGTACGGTCCGATGGGCCCCTTCTGGGCGATCCCGACGGAGACGCTGCCGGCGAAAGTGGTGGGGTCAGTGATGGGGCTCGTAAACGCCGTGGGGAATCTGGGCTCTTACGCTGCTCCGCTGGTCATCGGATATTTGGATAAGAGGACCGGCAGTTTTCGTTATGGATTTGCGTTTCTGGGGATCATCACCTGGGTGGGCGCATTGCTGGCCTTCCAGCTGAGCGCGTCCCCAACCCGCGCGATAGCGGTTGCTGATTCGCCGTCGGAGGAAAAGTAAACGTGGCAGCAGCGAAGAGTTACAAAATTGCCGTGATCCCGGGTGACGGCATCGGGCTGGAAGTTGTCCCGCAGGGAATCCGCGTGCTCGATTCTGCAGGCAAGCGCTTCGGATTTTCCTGCACCTGGCAGAATTTCGATTGGAGCTGCGAAACGTATCGCCGTACCGGCCGCATGATGCCGGAAGCCGGGCTTGAGCAGTTGCGCCCGTTCGACGCAATTTTCCTGGGCGCGGTTGGTCATCCCGATGTGCCCGACCACATCTCGCTTTGGGGACTGCTGATCCCCATCCGCCGCCATTTTCGCCAGTACGTCAATTTGCGGCCGGTGCGCTTGCTGGAGGGACTCGACTCGCCATTGAAAAATGCCCGGCCGGGCCAGATTGATATGGCGATTGTCCGGGAAAATAACGAAGGCGAGTATTCGCAAATCGGCGGGCGGCTATACGAAGGCACCGACGAAGAACTCGCGATTCAACAGACCGTTTTCACCCGGCGCGGCGTGGACCGCATCTTGCGCTATGCCTTTCAGCTGGCCAGAACGCGGAAATCGCACGTAACCTCCGCGACGAAATCGAACGGGATCATTCATACCATGCCGTTCTGGGACGAGCGCTTTCACGTCATCGCGCAGGAATTTCCAGACGTCCGCACCGATCAGTATCATATAGACATTCTGACCGCCCATTTCGTTCGCCATCCAGAGTGGTTCGATGTGGTGGTCGCTTCCAATCTTTTCGGGGATATTCTTTCCGATCTTGGCCCGGCAGTAGTGGGTTCCATCGGCATCGCGCCGTCTGCGAATTTGAATCCCGAAAGGGAATTTCCATCCATGTTCGAGCCGGTGCATGGTTCGGCGCCGGACATCTCGGGGCAGGGAATCGCCAATCCGATTGGGCAAATCTGGTCCGGCGCGATGATGTTGCGGCACATGGGCGAAACGGATGCTGCGGATGCCGTCGAGCACGCCATCGCGACGGTGCTTGCAAAATCGAAAGTGCGCACTCCCGATATCGGGGGGAAATCTACAACCAAGGAAATGGGCGAAGCCATCGCGCGCGAAGTCGCCGGATAATCCCGCCGTTTGCCAGCAAACACACAAACTGCCTGGCGATTTAGGAACGGCATTTGCCGTGTTAAAATGCGGCTGTGGGGCTGTAGCTCAGTTGGATAGAGCGACGCACTCCTAACGCGTAGGTCGTCGGTTCAATTCCGACCAGCCCCACCATTTTGGATTTGTCCTCGTTGATATATTTACCGCGGTGATTTTCCGCTTGGCAGGTTTCTCGTCACGAAGTGCGCGGTTTCTTGTCTTTCGATGCCCGCACTAAATCTTCCACGGATGGAAAAGATGTGGGAGCCGTCAGCGCCAGTTCCGGCGGTTTTTTTCCTTGTTGCATCGCGGCGACCAGCATTTCGATAGCAAGCTTCGTATTCGGTGGCACCACCACGGTAGCGGCGAGCAATCCGTTGCGTACATATTGCTGCCCGGTAGCGATCAGCCCATCGCAACCCGTGAAGGGAACAGCGAGCCACTTTTCGCGCAATCCCTCGTCGGGAGTTTCCTGCATGGCCTTGCGCGCGCCGACGGCCATGGAGTCGTCCTGCGCGCCCACCAGATCCACGGACTGCTTTCCGGATGTGGATAAACGCATCCAGGAGCTGACCGCTTTGTAGGCGCTCTCTTCGGTCCACTGGCCTTTCAGCATATTGATCTTGATGTTGGCGGGCTTGGTTTGTTGCATTCCCATGGTGCGTTCTTTAGCCGCGGAATTTTCCGATGGTCCTTGAATGTAAAGAACGGAACCGCCTGCCGGCAAGAGCGCCGCGAATTGAAGGCCCTGGATCCGGCCGATCTCCAGATGATCGGAGCTCACCGCGAAAGCGGGCGCGCGACCGGCGCGGCGCAGTTCGGGGATGTACTCCGCATTGCGATTAAGAACTACCCAGGCGATTCCCGCGCCGGCTGCCGCGCGGGCAACCTGCGGCAGCGCTGTAGCTCCCAGAGGTTCGAAGAGAATCGCGTCGGGCCTCGCGCCGGCGGGCGATTGGATCGCTTTCAGAATCTGATCGCTCTGCTTGATGGCGTCGTTATCCGCATACGCCACCTGCAGATCCAAGCCCAGGCGCGCAGCAGTTTCCTTCGCGGCAGTGGCTTGCTCCTGCTGGTAATCATTGTCGTCGGTGGGCAAAGAGAGCAAGTAGCTCAACTTGGGCATGGGTCGGTTGTAATCCTTGGAATTTCCATCATGGAAAGAGTACATGGAAAACGGCGGCGGGTGTTCGCCGAAGTCGCGGCGCAGTGCTGTGTTGTCACCTGCCCGGCAGCGCGGTAAGTGGCGCTAAATGCGCCTAAAAGCGGCTCAATTGAAGCGTACGTATTCGAAATTCAACGGCTGTCGGTTGATGCCACGGACCGGCGGCGCGATCCAATTGGCGAATTTTCCTGGTTCAATCACGCGGCCGGTCATCAGCGACTGCACGAATTTCTGATCTTCCGCGCTGGGCATCCACTTGTCCCGATTATTTTCCCACGCCTCTTTCGTCAGCACGTCGCCTTCGGGGCTGATGAAATGCCCGGCGAAATTACCGATGGCGCGATGGAACCCCTTGTGCGGCAAAGTCAGACGAAACGAAATGCCGGACTGCTCCATGATTTTGTTCCAGCGATCCACGCCGCCCTGAATCTCTGCAATATAATCGTCACGCAGACGTTCATTCAGCGCCGTCAGCGCGGAAACATTCCGCGTGATGATCCTGTTGCCGGAAACTTCCAGCACGGGATATTCCGCGTTTTGTAACTCGTGATCATCTTCGATTTTCGTCTCTTCGTAGCGCCCTTTCAGGCCAGTGGTGTAGTAGCTGGCGGCGTTGGAGGATGCGTCCGAGCCAAAAAGATCGATCGTGACGCTGAAATGGAAATTCAAATATTTCTGCATCGTTTGCAAGTCAATTACGCCGAGCGCGCGCACGTCGCTCGCGTTTTCCACTTTGTGTTCCTTCATCACTTCGCAGGTGCGCTGCAGAATGCGGCTGATGCCCGTCTCGCCCACAAACATGTGGTGCGCTTCTTCGGTGAGCATGAACCGGCAGGTGCGCGCCAGGGGATCGAAGCCGGATTCGGCAAGCGCGCAGAGCTGGAATTTTCCGTCGCGGTCGGTGAAGAAAGTGAACATGTAAAACGCCAGCCAATCCGGCGTCGGCTCGTTGAACGCGCCCAGGATGCGCGGATTGTCGGCATCCCCCGAGCGCCTTTCGAGTAGCGCCTCGGCTTCTTCACGGCCATCGCGGCCGAAATAGCGGTGCAGCAGATAAACCATGGCCCAGAGGTGGCGCCCCTCTTCCACGTTCACCTGAAAAATATTGCGCAGATCATACAAAGAGGGGCAGCACATGCCCAGCAGCCGCTGCTGCTCCACGGATGCCGGCTCCGTGTCACCTTGAGTGACGATTACCCTACGCAACGTGGAACGATATTCGCCCGGGACTTCCTGCCACGCCGGCTGCCCTTTGTGCACGCCGAAATTTACCTGGCGCTCGGCATCGCGTGGCTGCAGGAAAATGCCCCAGCGATATTCGGGCATGCGCACGTAACCAAATTGCGCCCAACCGTCGGGCTCCACGCTCGTCGCCGTGCGCAAATACACTTCCAGCGCGTGGCTTTCGCTAGGACCCATGTCGTACCACCAGTTCATGTAAGCCGGCTGCCAGTGTTCCAGCGCGCGCTGCAGCACGCGGTCCCGCCCCAGGTCCACGTTATTCGGGATTTTTTCCGTGTAATCAATCATGGCGATCTCCTAAGAATGACAAATGGCGCAGATTCTTGCCGTGGGGAACGGCCCTCAGACTCGTTCCCAATTAAATTTCACGGGCGCGCCTGTTCCGTAGATTTTTAGCGCGCCGCTTTCGCCGACGGCGTTCGGGCGAATGAAAATCCAATTTTGCCAGGCCGAAAGCCTGCCAAAAATCCGGGTTTCGGTGGTTTCGGTCGGCCCGAAACGCAGATTCGCTTCCAGGCCGGTCAGCGCGTCGGGCGAGAGCGCGATTCTGGATTCAATCGCTTGGCGGACTTCGTCCTGCCAATCGAGATCATCGGGCGCGGCGGTCACCAGGCCCAACTCCACGGCTTCCTTGACTTGCAGCGGCGATCCAATCCGTTTGCGGAGCGTGTCTGTTTGCGTGGCGTCCTGGTAAAAGCGCGCCGCCAATCGCGAGAGATGACTCACCATCGGCAGCGCCCCGAAATTCATTTCCGATAGCGACATTGCGGCCCGCGCGTCGCCTTCCTGCGTGTCCAGCATGTAAATGCGGTCCGCCGCGAGCGCCAGTTCCAGCAAAGTACCGGCGAAGCAGGAATTGGGCTCGACCAGCGCATAAAGCGAGCGGGATGAAACGTCCAGGCGCGCGAAGGTTCGCCGCATCATGCCCAGAACTTCGCGCACAAACCAGTTTCTCTGGTTTTGCAGAATGAAATTATCGAATGCCAAAACGGCATCGGGATTCCCAGCGGTCTTCAAGATCCACAGGCCGAGCTCCGGTTCGCTGGTGCGCAGGCCGAGAATCGCGTCGTCCAGTTCGCGCGCCATTTGCAGCGGCCACCAGCGAGCGCCTGCCGCGAGCGCGCCTTCGAGCGTCAATGCAGGCGCTGACTCCGGCGCCCGGACGGTCAAAGTGACAGTCCTCGCGTCGCGATTCACCTGCGCGTCTACAAATTCGTAGTGTCTCCCGGCGTCGTCAATGCTTCTTTGCAAAGGCGTCAGCGCCACGCCTTGCGCGTTCGCGGGCCGATCACTTCGTCTAGCCAAGTCCAGCGCTCGCTGCTTCACGTGCTCGGCAAATTGCTGCGTCTTCACCACTTCATCTACCAGCCGCCATTCCTTCGCGCGCTGCCCCTTCACCCCATCCGCGGTAGTACAGAAGATATCGGCGTGGTCGCGGCGCACTTTTCGTTTATCAGTGACGCGTGTGAGGCCGCCGGTACCCGGCAACACACCGAGCAACGGAACTTCCGGGAGGCTCACGGCGGATGAACGGTCGTCCACCAAAATAATCTCGTCGCAAGCGAGGGCCAGCTCGTATCCCCCGCCAGCCGTGGTTCCGTTCAAAGCCGCAAGAAATTTCAGGCCGGAGTGCGCGCTGGAATCTTCGATGCCGTTGCGCGTCTCGTTCGTGAATTTGCAGAAATTCACTTTCCAGGCGTGCGAAGAAAGGCCCAGCATATAGATGTTGGCGCCGGAGCAGAAAATCCGGTTCTTCGCGCTGGTGAGCATCACGCTGCGAATTTCCGGATGCTCGAAGCGAATTCTTTGCAGCACGTCGTGCAGTTCAATGTCCACGCCGAGATCGTAAGAATTTAATTTCAGCTTATAGCCCGGACGCAAACCGCCATCCTCGTTCACGTCCATTGTCAGTGTCGCCACCGGCCCGTCATAGGCAACGCGCCAATGCTTGTACTTCGCCGGCTCGGTCTGATAATCCACCGGCGCAGCCTTCATCTGCGGATCTTGCGACGCTGCTACGTCCACGCGTGCCTCCTACCCAATCTCAGATTGCAGTGCTTTTCTCAGTTTCAGAAAACTTTGCTCGGCGGATTCGCCCGAAGTATCCAGGTGCAGATCCGCTTTGCGGTAAAAAGGTTCTCGCGCCTCGAGTATCCGGCGCAAGTCCTCCATGGCTTCGTCGTTTTCAGCCATGGCGCGAAAATCGCCCTGCGCCATAACCCGCGCCATGTAATCTTCCGGATTCGCTTTCACCCAGACTGTGAAACAGCTCGCGAGCAGCCGGTCGTATGTTTCCTTTTCAGAGACCACGCCTCCGCCAACGGAGAGAACGGCGCGCGGGTGTTCTCGCAATATGCGCTCCAGGACGCGCTGCTCGATCCTGCGGTACCCGCCTTGCCCGTAGAGCGAGAAAATTTCCGACAAATCCATTCCCGCTTCTTTGGCGATCTCTCGGTCCAGCTCTATGAAAGGAGTTTTCAGGGCCTGCGCCAGCTTCACGCCGAGAGTTGATTTCCCGGCGCCGCGCAAGCCGATCAATGCGATGCGCGAGCGTCTGTCCTCCGGTGTGGCGCCGAACTCCTGCGTCAGGCGAGCCAGAACTGCATTCAGCTGCTGGGTAGGAAGACGATCCAGCAGGATCTGTATCGAACGCTTTGCCTCGGAATCAGTCGCGTCAACAGCAAAGAGGTCGGCCAGCGACACATTCAGGGCAGTCGCGATTCGCCGCAGCAGCACGATCGAAACATTGCCATCACCCAGCTCGAGCTGCGCCAGATGGCGCTCGGAGACGTCGGACTCCTGCGCCATCATTTTCCGAGTCATACCGCGACGGCTGCGCAGCTCGCGAACCCTGGTACCAAGAATCCGCAGGAAATCGTCGTCGCTTGTACGTGTGGGAGGGACGGGGACTAAAGCACCGGATTGGAGTTCTCGGCTCATTTTCAACGTATCGCGCAACATGCACTATACTACATGTTACGCGGCCGAAGTCAATAGCCTACCGTGCTGTCGGTGCGAGCGCCATGGGCCTTTCGATTGGTTGGAATGCCTGTTAAGTCCTTATAATAAAAAGTTTACAGAAATCTGCAGAACATCGAAGGCCTCGCAATTGTGATTAGACATGCAACATAGTACCAATCTCAATTCCTGATTTCTATTTGCGGCAGCCTCTGACCCGAAACGGAATCGGCGCAAAGAATGATGCTTTGGTACCATCGCGGACACATGTATCCACAGTGCTAAAGTTAAGCATGCGAGTCAGATGCCTGCATTGTGCTGCCCAGGTGGAAATTGACGACCAGCGGGTAAAGGGCCGAAAAATGGCCCAAATTCGCTGCTGGATGTGCGCACAGAGCTCGGTTGTTGACCTGCTTCCGCCAGACCTCAACTCCTCCACGATCGCCGGTGAGAGACTCGCGCCCCAGGAGCGGCCATTCGGCGCTACTCGGCTGGAGGAGTCCACAAAAGCCGGCGTAGCCACTCTCGACCTCCCAGCGGGAAAATCCATCGCGATCGCGGTGGTTGCGGGTTCTTCGCAGGGACTGGAGCGCGGCTTGACCATGCCGCTGGTGACAATAGGAAGGCTTCGTGGCGGCGCGGATTTCGAAATTGATGACCCCATGATTTCGCGCTTGCACTGCGCCGTAGAGGTAAAGAACGACGCGATTTACCTTCGCGACCTCCGCTCAACCAACGGCACATATGTGGCGGAAAAGCGCGTGCTGGCTACCCAAATTGACGACGCGACCGAGTTCCGGATTGGAACCTCGACCCTCCGCGTTAGCATCAGGCCGCACTAACCCCAAGCCCAAAGCCCTTCGAAGTATCAAGGCTTGCCCCCCGTCTCGTTCCATACTTGAAACTTTAGACCTGCGTCGCAACGACGAGTGGAGTATGCTCTTTCCCGATAAATCTAAAGCCGGTTAGAGCCGAATCCGCGCTCATTCCGGTGGTCAAATCTTCGGGGGAGAAGGTGAGTCGTGAAGATCGGGATCGAAAAATCGGTATGGGGAGCAGCATCTCCAGACGAGACTTCGTCAACGGGTTCGGCATCGCGATAGGAGGATGCGCCCTACTTCCGGACACAGAATGGTTTGAACGGTTTGGCGTCCCGCAATCAACTGTATCCCCCGAAAAAGCCTCTGCTTACTACCCTCCCTCCCTCACAGGCATGCGCGGCACCACCGATGCCGTGATGGAGGTGGGCCACGCCCTGCGCGACGGAAATACCTGGAACAACCCAACGCCCGACGCCGAGTCGTACGATCTGATCGTCGTAGGAGGCGGCATCAGCGGACTTTCCGCGGCGTATTTCTTCCGCAAGTTAGCCGGACCAAAAGCCAAAATTCTGATCCTCGAAAACCATGATGATTTCGGCGGCCACGCGCGGCGCAACGAATACCATACCAGCCAACGAATGATTCTCGGTTATGGCGGCACGCAGTCCATCGCCGGCCCGAAACTCTACAGCCAACAGGCAAAAGCGCTTTTCGCGGATCTGGGCATCGACGTCCAGCGCTTCTACAAGTATTACGATCGAAATTTCGAGAAATCCAACGGCTTGGCCCGCAGCACATTCTTCGACAAGAAAACATTCGGCGAAGACAAGCTCGTCGCGGGCATTGGCCAGCCATCCTGGCCGGAATTTCTTGCCAGGACGCCGCTATCGCCGCAAGTACAAAAAGATCTCGCGCGCCTGCATACAGAGAAGGTTGACTATCTACCAGGCTTGTCCACGTGGGACAAGAAAGTCCTCCTGGCCAAGACCAGTTACAAAGATTATCTGCTGAAGTACGTCAAGATCACTCCCGACGCGATTCCGTTTCTACAAACCGAGACGTACGGTCTCTATGGCGTCGGCATTGACGCAGTTCCCGCCGGCGACCTCGCCGGGCTCGACTACCCCGGATTTGACGGCATGGATCTTTCCGGGCCGCCAGGGCCGGGTCTGGGCGTGGAAATCACCAAGCAGGATGAAACCGAGCCGTACATCTGTCATTTTCCGGACGGCAATGCTTCCATCGCGCGACTTCTGGTCCGCTCGTTGATTCCAGCGTCAGCTCCGGGCCATACGATGGAAGATATCGTTACGGCGAAACTTGATTACGCCACTTTGGATGATCCCGCCTCGCCCGTGCGTCTCCGGCTGAACAGCACCGTAATTCTGGCGCGGAACATTGGCGACCCAAGCGCCGCGAAAGAAGTCGAGATCACTTATGTGCGCGATGGCCGCGCTCGCAGCGTGCGTGGCGCCACCTGCGTCCTGGCGTGCTGGAACATGGTGATTCCATATTTGTGCCCGGATTTGCCGGAAAAGCAGAGGGAAGCGCTCGCTTACGGAGTGAAAGTTCCACTCGTGTACACGAACGTGTTGATACGCAATTGGCAGTCGTTCAAAAAATTGGGCGTGAGCGCAGTACGCTGCCCCGGAAGTTATTTCGAGACGGTCATGCTGGATTTTCCCGTCAGCATGGGCGAATACAAATTTACGGGGAACCCTGCTGAGCCGTGCTTGTTGCATTTGGAAAGAGTGCCGTGCAAGTCCGGTCTACCGGCACGCGAGCAACAAAGGGCCGGTCGGCTCGAACTTCTCACCACCAGCTTTGCAACTTTCGAGCGCAACATCCGCGAGCAGCTCGGCGCGATGCTTGCTCCCGGCGGATTCGACCCTACCACGGACATTCAGGCCATCACCGTAAATCGCTGGCCGCATGGCTACGCCTACGAATACAATTCCTTGTACGATCCCGATTGGCCCGCGGATCAGCAGCCTTGCGTCGTTGGCCGGCAGCCGTTCGGACGCATCTCGATTGCAAATTCTGATGCGGAAGCGTTCGCCTACACCAACGCGGCTATCGATCAGGCGTACCGCGCAGTCAACGAGGTCTCGCGCTTTAACCACGTCGCGAGCAAGTAAAGCGGCGGGCGGCAAAATGATATATTGCAGTGGATATAGAGCGCCGCGCGCATCGATAACGCGGCGACGCGCCGGGATTTGGATTACTTGAGCGAAAAACAAACAGCCCGCCTGCTCGACCCCTTGTTCACGACAGATTCTATGAGGGAGATTTTTTCTGATCGCCACAGACTGCAGGGCATGCTGGATTTCGAGGCTGCGCTGGCGCGAGCTTTGGCCCGCGCGGGTGTTGCGCCGGAATCGGCGGTAGAGCCTATCGTGGCGCACTGCCGAGCGGATCTTTTTGTCCCGGACGTGCTGGGGCGCGAAGCAGCGCTCGCCGGAAATTTGCTGATTCCGCTTGTGAAGGCGCTCACCGCGGCCGTCGCGAAATCCGATCCGAAAGCCGCCGGTTACGTCCATTGGGGCGCCACCAGCCAGGACGCGATTGACACAGGTCTCGTCCTGCAGTTGCGCGGTGCTCTGGATTTAATGCAGCGCGAACTCTTGCAATTTTCGAACACGCTCGCGCGCGTCGCAGAAATGCATCAAGCCACGCTGCTTGCCGGCCGCACCTGGCTGCAGCAAGCGAGTCCCATAACTCTGGGCCTAAAAGTTGCCGGATGGCTCGATGCCGTTCATCGCCAGCAAGAGCGTATCGCACGCGCGCGCAATGAAGTTTCGACGCTGCAGTTCGGCGGAGCGGTGGGCACGCTGGCCGCGCTCGGAGAAAAAGGTCCAGCGGTGGCCGCGGCTTTAGCCTCCGATCTAAAATTGAAAGTGCCCAGTATTCCTTGGCACACGCATCGCGACCGCTTCGCGGAAGCGGCTACCACTCTGGGCCTGCTCGTCGGCACGCTGGGAAAAATTGCGCGCGATATCTCGCTGCTCGCTCAGACCGAAGTTGGCGAAGTTCTGGAGCCGGCTGAATCCGGCCGCGGCGGCTCTTCCACTTTGCCGCACAAACGCAATCCAGTCGGTTCCGCGGTTGTTCTGGCCGCCGCGATTCGTGTGCCCGCGCTCGTTTCCGTGATGCTCACAGCGATGGTGCAGGAGCATGAGCGCGGCTTGGGCGGCTGGCACGCCGAATGGGAAACTTTGCCGGAGATTTTCTTGCTTGCCGCCGGCGCGCTGGCCCATATGGCGCACGTGGTGGATGGCCTGGAAGTTTACGAAGAGCACATGACGCACAATCTCGCTGCGACCCACGGCCTGATTCTAAGCGAAGCCGTGGCGATTGCGCTGGCCAAGCATATGGGGCGATCGGCAGCGCATCAGCTGGTCGAGCGCGCCGCGCACCGGGCCCTGGAATCCGGCCGACCGTTGCGTGATCTATTACTTGAAGACCAGGAAGTGCGCACGCATCTTTCGCCGGCGGAAATTGAGGGGTTGCTGGATGCCAAGAACTACACCGGTTCGGCCGCTTCGATGATCCAGCAAGTGTTGGCTGACCAGAAAAAGCACCGGTAAATAATTGTTCGCGAAAAATCTCCGATATGACCTACACCGAAATTGGCGGCGCGCGCTTTAACTACCGGCTGGATGGCCCGCCGGATGCTCCGGTCGTAGTGTTTTCCAATTCGCTCGGCACCAATCTCGCCATGTGGGACGCGCAAATTCCCGCGCTCACGCAAGAGTTCCGTGTCCTTCGCTATGATGCCCGCGGGCACGGCGAATCGGACGTGACCACAGGACCGTACACGATCGAAGGACTAGGACGCGATGTGATCGGGTTGCTCGACGCGCTGAAAATATCTACCGCGCATTATTGCGGGCTTTCAGTGGGGGGATTGATCGGCCAGTGGCTCGGCATCCACGCTCCGCAACGTTTCAAGAGTTTGACGCTGTGCAACACCGCGGCGCGCATCGGCACCACGGACGGCTGGAACACGCGCATGTCCACTGTGCGCGAAGGCGGCATGGCAGGCCATCGCGAATGGCGTAATCTCCCGTTGGTTCACCGAAGGGTTCGCAAAGCGAGCGCCCGAGACGGTGGAAGCTCACGCGCCAAATGCTGCTGCACTCACCGCCCGACGGATACGTCGCCACCTGCGCGGCGATACGGGATGAAGACCTGCGCGAGCAGGTTTCGCGCCTGACTCTGCCGACGCTGGTAATTTCCGGCGCGAAAGACGCAGCGACAACGGCAGCCGATGGCCAATTCATCGCGGGGAAAATCCCGCGCGCGAAATATGTCGAATTGAACGCGGCACACCTTTCGAATATTGAAGCTGCCGAGCCGTTCACGGCGGCGCTGCTGAAGTTTCTCGAGCAACAGGAGGCGAAGTAATGGACGAGCGAGAGCGGCATGCCACTGGCATGAAAGTTCGTCGAGCAGTTTTGGGCGACAAACACGTGGACAAGGCCGAGGCAACGAAAGATTCCTTCAGCGAGCCGTTCCAGGACTTGATCACGCGCTATGCTTGGGGTGAGATTTGGTCGCGCCCCGGTCTTTCGCGCCACACACGCAGCCTGCTGACGCTTTCCATGATGATCGCGCTGAATCGCGGCGATGAATTCCGCATGCATGTGCGCGCCGCGTTGAACAATAAAGTGACGCGCGAGGAAATTCAGGAAGTGCTGCTGCAGAGTGCCATCTATTGCGGCGTTCCGGCGGCGAACGCGGCGTTTCATCTGGCGCAAGAAGTTTTTGCTGAGATAAACGCCGGGCGCTGATGTAACTCTAAATCCCTGCGCGTAATTCTAGCGTCACGCCAATTTCAGGAGGAATCATAAATGGCGATCGAAAAAGTTGCAGTCGTAGGGTGCGGTCTTATGGGTTCAGGAATCGCGCAGGTCGCAGCCACCGCCGGCTGCCAGGTGACGGTCCGCGAAGTGTCTCAGCAACTCGTTGATAAAGGATTGCAATCCATCGAGAAAAATCTGCAGCGCCTACTGGATAAAGGCACGCTTTCGGCCGGTGATCGCGATCAAGTTCGCGGACGGCTGCGCGGCACCACCAATCTGGAGGACTTGAAGGATTCCGATCTGGTCATCGAAGCGATCATCGAGCAGTTGCCCGCCAAGCGCGAGCTGTGGACCGCGCTCGATAACATCTGCCCGCCGCAAACGATTTTCGCGAGTAACACATCGTCGCTTTCCATCACCGAAATGGCCATGTTCACCAAGCGGCCAGACCGCTTCCTGGGCATGCATTTTTTCAATCCAGTCCCGGTGATGAAATTGGTGGAAATTATTCGCACCATCGCCACCGATCCGAAAGTGGATGAAGCAGCCGTCGCTCTCGCCGCGCGTTTCGGCAAGACCCCCGTGCGCACCACGGATCGCACCGGCTTCATCGTCAACCGTTTGCTGGTTCCTTATCTGCTCGATGCCGTGCGCGCGCTGGAGGAAGGCGTCGGCTCCATCGAAGACATTGATAATTCAATGAAGCTCGGCTGTGGCCATCCCATGGGCCCGCTGACGCTGCTGGATTTCGTCGGACACGACACCACCTATTACATCGCGAATATCATGTTCGATGAATTCAAGGAACAACGCTTTGCGCCCCCACCGCTGCTGAAGCGCATGGTCTTGATGGGTTGGAATGGCCGCAAGGCAGGACGAGGATTTTACGATTACAGCGATCCTGCGAAACCCAAGCCGCTGCAATTCACTTAGAATACTTAGCGCTTCGCTTGCGTGTCTTTCGCGTTCGTTTTGGAAAGCCGCTCGATCACTTCCGCGGGCAGTGGACGGGACTTCATGCGATCCGGGTTCGCGGGATCCGGGCCCGTCCACACGCGCGTCTCGAAACCCTCGACGGCCAGCACGCCTGCCTTGAAGAATTGGTGCCGGATCACGAAGCTGCTCCGGCGAAATTCCGTCACCGTGGATTCCGCCAGCAACTCGTCGCCAAACGTCGAGGGCACCAGAAACCGCGCGCGGACATCCACGAGTGGGACGCCGATGATTGCATGCGCGCGAAACAAAGCGCGCGTAGGCATTCCAGCGTTGGCGAAAAGCGCCGTGGTGCAATCGTCGAACCACGCGAGATACTGCGGATAAAATACAATTCCCGCCGGATCGCAATGGCTCCACTCAACCAGCAGATGTTTCTGGCTAACGAACATTGCCTGCGCCCCCAAAAGAAATGTGCAGCCCCGCGCGAAAACTTCGAAGCTGCAAAAAATTACGAATTCAACGACGCATGGTAACACCCACTTCCGGGCGCTCCAACTATTTGGGTCATGATAACTTCCGCGGCGCTCGCGCGATCTGCTATCGTTCATAAGTCAATCACACGAGGACGCACCGCAATGCGCACGCAGGTTGGCATCATCGGCGCCGGACCCGCAGGCCTGGTTCTCTCGCATCTACTCCACCTGCACGGCGTCGAATCCGTCGTGCTCGAAAATCGCAGCCGCCAGTACGTGCAGGAGCGTGTGCGCGCGGGTGTGCTGGAGCAGGGCACCGTGGACCTGCTGAAAGAAACCGGCGTCGGCGAACGGCTGAAGCGCGAAGGCCTGGTGCACCACGGTGTGAATCTGCGTTTCGGCCGGCGCACGCATCGCATTGACTTCGCGGATCTCACCGGTGGAAAAGCAGTCACCATCTACGCGCAGCACGAAGTAGTGAAAGATCTCACCGACGCGAGGCTAGCCGCCGGCGGCCAGATTTATTTTGAGGTTGCAGACACCAGCATCCACAATTTCGACGATGTGCATCATGCCGCCAAGCCCACGGTTCGCTTTCGCAAGGACGGCGTGCCGCAGGAACTGGTGTGCGACTTCATCGCCGGCTGCGACGGATATCACGGCATCTGCCGCCCTTCACTGCCGGCAGGCGTGCTCACCACGTACGACCGCGTGTATCCATTTGCTTGGCTCGGCATTCTTGCAGAAGCTCCTCCTTCGTCCGAAGAACTGATCTACGCTTATCATGAGCGCGGTTTCGCCCTGCTCAGTATGCGTTCCCCGCGCATCTCGCGGCTATACATCCAGTGCCGGCCTGACGAAGACATCCTGAATTGGCCGGACGAAAAGATCTGGCAGGAACTGCAAATCAGGCTCGCAGGCGAAGCGAACTGGAAGCTGGTGGAAGGCCCGGTGCTGCAAAAGGGCATCACGGGGATGCGCAGCTTCGTCGTCGAGCCGATGCAGCACGGAAAACTGTTCCTGGCAGGCGACGCCGCGCACATCGTCCCGCCCACCGGAGCCAAGGGCCTGAACCTGGCCGTGGCCGACGTGCGCATCCTGGCGCGCGCTCTTTCGGAGTTTTATTCCGCCGGCCGGCGCGATCTTCTCGACGCCTATTCACAAACCTGCCTGCGCCGCGTTTGGAAAGTACAGCGCTTCTCCTGGTGGATGACTTCCATGCTGCATCGTTTCGAGGACGAGAACGCCTTCGACCACCGCCGCCAGCTGGCCGAGCTGGATTACGTCACCAGCTCGCGCGCCGCTTCTCAGTCGCTCGCCGAGAATTACGTCGGTTTGCCTCTCGAATAATCTGCACTTCGTTTCCACCGACATGTTCCGTCACGGAACAGCCGCCGACTCCTGACGTTCGTACTAGCCGATTGAGAGCCCCGGTCTATCGCCACGGCTCGTACTCGGACGCTATCCTATCTAGGTTGGAAGCAAGCACACGCGCCTCGGTCCTGCAGCAGTGGGACGCGCCAAACGGGGGTTTTAAATGTCAGCTGGGGGATTCCGCAACGTCATTCGTGGCCTTGCTCGTAGCCGGTGCCATTCTCGCCGTCAGTCAATCGGCAATGGGCCAGCAAGCCCTTTATTTACCTATACATATGGGCGAGGACGGCCAGAACCCCATCGCCTTCATGCGGCCTCATTACTTCGTCCATCAAGCCTCGGGCGCCAGCCTCAGCACCCCGCCTACGACGGCTTTCACCCCTGCGCAAATTCGCCATGCCTACGGATTCGATCTGATCACTAACCAGGGCGCAGGCCAGACCATCGCACTCGTGGATGCTTACGATGATGCGAACGCCGGCAACGACCTCAGCGTTTTCAGCAAGCAATTCAACTTGCCTGTATGCACCACCAGCAACGGTTGCTTCCGCCAGCTCTATTCGAGCGGCCGCAAACCGCAAGCCAACGCAAACTGGGCCGTGGAAATTGCGCTCGATATCGAATGGGCGCACGCCATCGCGCCGCAGGCAAAGATTCTTCTCGTCGAGGCTCCTTCGAATAATCTGAGCGACTTGCTCTCAGCCGTGGATTTCGCGGTGCGCAACGGCGCATCCGTTGTTTCCATGAGCTGGACTTCGTCTGAAGTCTCGAGTGAACGCAATCTGGACAATCACTTTGTGACCACCGGCGTGACGTTCCTCGCGGCTTCGGGCGATAGTGGCGCCGGCGTGAATTATCCGGCCGCCTCGCCGGATGTGATCGCTGTCGGCGGCACTTCGCTGATTCTCGATAAATCGGGAAATTACAGCAGCGAAACGGCCTGGAGCGGCAGCGGCGGCGGGCTCAGCAAGTACGAATATGAGCCGATCTCTCAAGCGCAGTTTCCGATCGCGAACGACATCCACGGAACGCGCGGCGTGCCAGACGTTTCCTACAATGCCAATCCTGGAACGGGTTACGCGATCTATGATTCCATCGGAGTCAGCGGCTACAGCGGCTGGTTCCAGGTAGGCGGCACCAGCGCGGCCTCGCCCCAGTGGGCCGCACTGGTTGCGATCGCCAATTCGCAGCGCACCGCAGCACGCAAGTCAAACTTGAGCGCAACCGGCAGTTCCGTGTATGCCGTGGGAAAATCAAGTCTCAACTCCAATTTTCACGCGGTCACTTCCGGCACCAATGGCTCCTGCGGCACACTCTGCGATGCTCTCGCCGGATACGACTACGTGACCGGCCTTGGCACGCCGCAATCCAAGGTGTTGGTCTCAGCCTTGGCCGCCCGTCCGTAATTTTCTAAGCGAGCCGCCTCGCGATGTTCGGCGCGGCTCGCTTTTTGATTTCCAAGCACTTTATCCGCACAGTTCCGCCAACGCCTCCGTCGCACCCGAGCTCTTTTTGATTGCGAAACACTGCTCCGTTGCCGTCCTCTCGAAAATTGCCTCGGTAGTGTATAGTTTTTTCAGGCGCGGCCAATCCAAAAGCCAGAATTGCTATAGGCCACATTGATTCGCCATGCCACAGGTCTATCTCTAATGACGCCACATTTGCAGGTGATGAAATTCGGCGGCACGTCGGTCGGCGACGCTTCCTGTATCTTGCGAGTCGCCGAAATCGTCGCCAAGGCCTCGCACGCCAGCCCCCTCATAGTGGTGGTTTCCGCTATGAGCGGCGTCACCAACCGCCTGATCGAAGCCGCCACCTGCTCGGAAACAGGGGATCGCGATCGCGCGGCCGAGCT
Organism: uncultured Acidobacteriota bacterium; assembly: GCA_963748395.1. Taxonomy (GTDB): domain Bacteria; phylum Acidobacteriota; class Terriglobia; order Acidiferrales; family UBA7541; genus Palsa-295. Next base: position 170,157 of record CAVVIP010000006.1, read on the forward strand.
GCTCGAAGCTTTGCGCCAACAACATTTTGAAGCGCTGAAAATCCTGATTCAGAATCCGGAAACGAGAGATTCCACTGCGCAGCGCATCGAGGAGCTTCTCAGCGAAGCGCAACGCCTCTGTGAAGGCACCGCGCTCATCCACGAGCTCACCGTCCGCACGCTCGATTGCGTTTCCAGCCTTGGCGAACGCCTTTCCGCGCCGATCGTCGCCGGCGCCCTCAGAGAACGTGGCGTCCGCAGCGAAGCCATCGAAGCCACCGAATTGATCGTCACCGATTCCTATCACGGCGCCGCTGAACCGCTAATGGCGTCCACACGCGAACGTTGCGAAGCGCGTCTCCGCCCGCTGCTGCAACAAGGAATTGTCCCAGTCGTTACCGGATTTATCGGCGCGACCAGGGAAGGAATGCTGACGACACTCGGCCGTGGCGGCTCGGATTATTCCGCCACGATTCTCGGCGGCGCGCTAGCCGCCGATGAAGTGATCATCTGGACCGATGTGAATGGCGTTTTGACCGCCGATCCGCGCCTCGTTCCTGGCGCCTGCACCATTCCCGAGATTTCCTATCGTGAGGCCGCAGAGCTCGCTCATTTCGGCGCGAAAGTGCTGCATCCCAAGACGCTGCGGGCTGTCACCGAGTCCGGCATTCCCGTGTGGATTCGCAATACCTTCGAGCCGGAGCATCTCGGAACAAAAATCACGCCTGAGGGCAGCACTTCCAGAGCAGGCGTAAAAGCGCTCACTGCCATTCGCGACGTTTCGCTGATTGCCGTCGGAGGCCCGGGAATTGTCGGCCTGCCCGATGTCGTCGGCCGCACATTTTCCACCACAGCCAGTGTTCGCGCGAACGTGCTGCTGATTTCGCAGTCCTCGTCGCAGAACGATATTTGTTTTATCGTTTTTTCTTCCGACGCGAAACGAACCGTAGACGCGCTGCGCCAGCAATTTGCGCAGGACCTGATGCATCAGAAAGTCGAACACATTACCCTGGACCCCAACATCGCCATCGTCGCCGTGGTTGGCGAAAACATGCGCGGCACTGTGGGCATGGCCGGCCGCACCTTCAGCGTGCTGGGCCGCGAAAATATAAATATAATCGCCATCGCCCAGGGCTCTTCGGAAACCAATATTTCGTTCGTGGTGGCCAGCCAGGACATGAAGAGAGCGCTGCTGGCCGTGCACAAGGAATTTGCGCTAGATTCACGCGGTTCGCAGGAAACATCATCCGCATCGCAATGAGCGACGCCATCGCAAAACCGGCGCAGAAGGCTGCCACCGCGGCGGTGCAGCGTTGCATTGTACCTGCTTGCGCCGCGGCGTTTGGCATCCGCGAACAGATTTACGTCTGCTCGCGTTGCGGCGGCCCGCTGGAAATCGAAATCCCGCTCGAGCCACTGAAATCTGTGCCGGATCTTCGCGAACGCTGGCACGCGCGTGCAGCGTCGCACGAGCCGCGAGACCGCAGCGGCGTTTGGCGCTTCCGCGAATTGCTGCCGTTTGATGACGACGCACCGGTCGTCACGCTTTTCGAAGGCAACACACCGCTGTACGATGCTCCGCGCTCCGCGAAGTACGCCGGCCTCAGCGCACTGCGTCTGAAACACCAGGGCTGCAATCCCACAGCATCCTTTAAAGACACCGGCATGACCGCGGCCGTCACTCAGGCGAAATTGCTCGGCGCGCGCACGGTGGTGTGCGCCAGCACGGGCAATACCGCCGCGAGCCTCGCCGCCTACGCCGCGCGCGCGGACTTGCAATGCGCCATCCTGCTGCCGCAGGGCCAGATCAGCCCCGCGAAACTCGCGCAGAGCATGGATTACGGTGCCGTCGTTTGCGAGATCGCCGGAAATTTCGACGACTGCATGCGGCTGATTTCAGAACTGGCCGACGTACCCTCCATTTACATCGCGAACTCCATCAATCCTTTTCGCATCGAAGGACAGAAGACCGTGGCGTTCGAGCTTCTCGAGCAGTGCGATTGGCGCGTTCCGGACCACGTGGTAGTTCCCGGCGGAAACATGGGAAATAGTTCGGCGCTTGGTAAAGGCTTCGACGAAATGCTCCGCCTGGGTTTGATCGATCGCTTGCCGAAGATCAGCGTTATTCAAGCCGAAGGCTCCGCACCGCTGGCCCATTTATTTGCCGGTCTGAATGCAGCAGAGAACGCTGCGGGCGCAGCGCTTCCCGATCAGATCGCGCCAGTTGCGGACCCGCGTACGCTGGCCACCGCCATCAAAATCGGCGCTCCCGTTTCCTGGAAAAAAGCTTTGCGTGCTGTTCTGAGCACACACGGCAGCATTATCACCGTCACCGAACAGGAAATCGCGGACGCCAAAGCCATCATCGGACGCGACGGCGATCGGCTGCGAGCCAGCGTCCGCAACCACCGTCGCAGGCATCCGCAAACTCGTGGCGGCAGGAATAATTCACGCAGGCGAATCTGTGGTCGCGGTTCTGACGGGGCATGTGCTGAAAGATCCCGACTACGTGAGCCACTATCACCGCGGCACTCTTTCGTTTGAATCCGCCACTGCGGAAGGAACCCCAAAACCCGTGCAGATTTCCGGTGCATTTCACAACGCACCGGAAAAAGTCGCAGCAACCAAAGAAGCCATTCTGAAAAGTTTGGAGCATCGCCGCTAGTGCAGGGAAGTTCCGGCAGAAAAAGAATGATCGTTTGAGATTTTCTCGGCAGTTGCACAAGCAATCATGAAAAAATCCAAGCCCCGCTCCTTCGAAGTGCGAGTTCCCGCATCCAGCGCCAATCTCGGCGCCGGCTTCGATTGCTTTGGATTGGCGCTGGAGCTGTTTCTGACGGTGCGGGCGACCGTGCACTCCGAACCCGGCGCTCGCAGCGAGGCGCGCAGCCGCGGAGTTTCCGGCAGCGAAGCTCTTCCCAGCGCATCGGAAGAAAATCTGATCCTGCGCGCCATGCGGCATGCTGCGGAGCGGCACGGCCTGCACCTGCCGCCGGTTCATCTCGCCGTGCAGAACCAAATTCCGATCGCCGGAGGTTTGGGAAGCAGCGCTGCGGCAATCGTAGCCGGCATCGCGCTGGGCTTTGCAGTCTGCGGCAGGAAATTGACCACCGAAAACGCGCTTCGCCTCGCCTCCGAGCTGGAGCAGCATACGGACAACGTGGGAGCTGCGCTGCTGGGTGCGCTGGTCGTCTCGTTCGTGGACGCTCGAGGAAACGTTGTCGCGTTGCGTAAGAATTGGCCCAAACAAATCCGCGTAGTCGCGGTCACGCCGAAAATGACTTTGCAGACAGCAGCTTCGCGCGCGGCGTTGCCGCAGACGGTGGAACACGCAGCTGCCGTGCACAATCTCCAGCGCTCCGCGTTATTTCTCGCAGCTCTCGACTCTCGGCGTTACGACCTGCTGTGGGTTGCCATGCAGGATCGCTTACATCAATCGTATCGCCAGGCGCTGATCCCCGGCCTCGCGGAAGTTCTCGCGATTCCGCGCATGCCCGGTCTTCTGGGCGTCGCACTCAGCGGTGCCGGACCAACAGTGATCGCGCTCGCCACTAAAAATTTCGCGCAAATTGGAAAAGCGCTGGCCGGCCAATTCGAACGCCGTGGCTTATCTTCCACCATCCGCAATTTGGCAGTGGCTCGAGAGGGAATTCGCCTGAACGGGAAGCCGCTCGCGAAAAAGTAGCGCGCGCGATTTGAACCGCGGCCGCTCGCGCAGAATCACTTCACAAACGTCAACCCGTGCGGCACGAAGTGCGGAAACACATACGCGTAGAGCATCACAATCACGCCCACGATCGAACCCAGCGCAATCGAATGCCAAAACACAAAGCGAAAAATAATTCCCTCGTTGCCCACCTGCTCTGTTGCTGCCGTCGCAATCGTGATGGACTGCGCATCCACCATTTTCCCCATCACGCCACCGGCACTATTGGCCGCGACCATCAGAACCGGATCAATCCCCAATTGTTGTGAGGTGATGCGCTGCAAACTTCCAAACAGCACGTTGGACGAAGTGTCGCTTCCCGTCAAAGCCACGCCCAGCCATCCCAGGAACGTTCCGAAAAATGGGTAAAGCCATCCGGTGCGCGTGAACGCCAGGCCCAGCACCGCGTCCAGCCCTGAATAGCGCGTCACATATCCCAGGCCCAGCATGAACGAAATCGCGACCATCGCCAGACGCATGCGCACCAGCGTGCGCCAGAATATTTTCATCAACTTTATAGGACTGAGTCCCAACAACATTCCGGAAACGATCGCAGCCAAAAAGCAGCCGGTGCCCGTCGCCGATAGCCAATTGAAATCGTAGCGCGCCCCTTCCGGAGTCGGCTTGCTCACCACCGGCGCCGCGCGCGTGATGGCGTTGTGCAGATACGGCCAATCCCATCCCGGATTGCCCGGCCGCACTTTGCCGTCCGCCTGCACCACGATAAACGCGGGCGTGGTGGCCTTGTTCATGGCCAGCTTTACCGTCGGAAGTCCCCACACCAAAACGAAAATGGAAAGAATGGCAAACGGCATCCACGCCCTCAGCACTGTCCCAAGAGGATATTTCCGGGGCGCCACGTAACCATCGTATTCCTTGGCGTTCCATTCGCCGCCCATGTCGTCCGCAAGTATTCCTTCTACTGGCACCGGCTTTGCGCCTTCACGATCGTAATCGAACCGCCAGATTTTCTTTGGCTTCCAAAAACGCAAGAAAATAACGGTGCAGAGGATGGACACCACAGCGGCCATGATGTCCACCAGGTTGCTGTCGCGATGGTTCGACCACAAATACTGTGTTCCCGCGAAAGAAATCCCCACCACCAGAATTGCCGGCAGCACTTCAAAAGTTTCCGACCAGCTCACCATCGTGCGCACCAACCAGAACGGCACGATCACCGCCGTGAACGGCAGAATGCGCCCGATCATCGCGCTCAGATCCGATTCCGGCAAACCCGAAACCGCCGCCAGCGCGTGCACAGGAGTTCCAATCGCGCCCCACGCCACCGGCGCGGTATTCGCGATCAAATTCAACGCCGCCGCGTGAAACGGCCGGAATCCCAGCCCGATCATGAAAGCGCCCGCGATCGCCACCGGCGCTCCGAAGCCCGCCGCTCCTTCGATGAACGCTCCAAAGCAAAATGCCACCAGCAGCACCTGCAGCCTGCGGTCAGGCGTAATCCCCGCGATGGATTCCTTCATGATTTCGAATTGCCCGGTCTCTACCGAAATGTCGTAGAGATAAACCGCCGCCAGCACAATCCAGGCAATTTTCAGGATTCCGTAAGCCACGCCGTAGGCAAAGGCCGACACCGCGAGCAACGCCGGCATCTTGAAAACGAAAGTCGCCAGCGCCATCGCGGTCATCGCGGCGGCAATCGCGCACCAGTGCGGCTTCACTTTCAGGCCGGCCAGAAGGGTGAAGAGAACCAGAATCGGAAGGGCGGCGATCAGAGTGGAGACCCACCAGATTCCCGCGGGATCGTAGACTTGCGTCCAAGTCATGCAAGCCCCTTTGGCGGCTTGGAATCGCTAGCCAAGCGGCCTAGTTCGACGTTGCATATCCCGGCGCCAAAATTTTGTCAAGAAATGGAATTGCGAACTGAACTGGCAGACCTGAGGAGGCGGAGATGATGGGAAGTTACGCTCGAGCCTTTCTTCGCAGCAGCCAAATGCACGCGAAACCTGCCGAGAGCATCAGAAAATCGGAAGGCTCCGGGGCGCTGATTCGGGGTTGCGGTGGCGGCGGTGGCGCCGCAGGAGGAACTCCCTGAGTGAACGACGAGGTGCTGAATGGAACAATCGGCACGACGGGTGGGATGAAGATCGAACCGGGCGCGTGTTCTGGCACAACGATCGAAGTTGTGGGCGGCGCCGCCAGCGGTATTTCAGCCAATTCCTCGGGAGCGGCCATCAGCCCTCCGTCCGCCGGAACTTCCATAGCTACTGGCGAAGGTTCTTCTTTCAGCACCGGTCCCACCGGAACTTCGGACAGGCGGTTTCCGCAACGAGTTCTGGCCGTGTGCTCGCCATCAGTCACAACCGTCTCTCCCGCCGGAATCGTCAGCTTGTTTTTCGTCCAAAAGATGTGGCTGCCAACGCGATAGGAAACAAACACGGATCGCGCTTCGCTCAGCCGCGCCACCCGCGCCTTGCTGATATCAAAATCCGAATAGTGCCGTGCTACCACATCATCGTGTGCCACGGCGTTCTGCAGTTCACCTGAATTTTTTACGCCGCCGGGAATTACGGAATACGGATACAGCGCGCGGTCTGTTTGGACCAATTCCGGCGCTGCTGCGGTCAAATCACGGCCAGCGGGAGCCTGCGTGGATGCTGCGGGGATGTTTCTGATGGTAGAACTACGAGGCCCATGACCGTAGTTATACGGAAGCGCGGCCGACACGAGTACGCCTTCCAGAATGACGATCGCCAGCGCTCCCAAGCGACGGCGATCAATTTTTGCGGCTAATTTCGCCGCGATTGTCCAGCCCTTCCCCATTTCCCCTTGAAAGTTCGGCCGATCTCACTGCCAAAATACTTCCCCGCGTAAGGAGTACGCAATCCCCCTGCCAACTGGGCACCTGTGCGTTGAGAGCGCACACCCCAATCGCGCCCTCAACTCCATGTAAACAAAGGATGAGTTTTTCACAGCGCGCAGAAACTCTGCGTAATGACAGGCTGTTCGGGGATCCGAGAGAATAAAGTTTCCTGTAAATGGTACTCTAGTTCTAGGGACGGCCCTCGGACAAGAGCCGTCTTTCACCCCAGATTTTCAGCGGTTCAGCTCTGTCAGCGGGTCAGCAGCAGGGGATTTCGTGCGCTCAATCGTTCGATTTGGAAGTGTGTTCTTGCGAGCTTACGGTCGAGCCGAGCGCGACGTCGCCCTTGCTGCGTTTCCACATTGCGAACCCCAGTCCCAAAAAAGGTCCGAGCAACACAATCAAGAACGCCAATAAGAAAAGCACAAGAAATAGCAGCACGATCACAATGGTCGGCATCGCACCTCCTCGCTCCCACCCGAGAGCCGAGTTCTCCGCGCCGCATGGCTAACCAAGCGCGAATACTCTTCCTTAGATGTTGTTAACAACCCCGCCGGGTACAGAAAGTTACTGGCGCTTTTGAATATTCTCGCGCTGCCCGGGCCGCCAGGCTTGTAAGTGCCACCGGGCGTTTCTCTCAAACTACCGCTCACGGATCGGCCACGTCCGCACGCGAAATAATCGACCAAAATCTGCTGTCGTCAGATTCGCCCGCCGCGCCGCAACATTCCTGAAATCAACTTCTTCCATGGCCGTAACCAAATCTCCAACGCGTCCGTCAAAAGCTAGGTCCGTCAATTCGTCTTGAATCTCTTTCGCTTCGCAGCGAATCTCTTAATGTACGCCGTAGTCCTTGGCGTTCGGCTATGGGTGCCTGCGTGCGATACTGACCCTCCGGCACGCGGGTTCTTAAATCTCCGAATAACGGAGGTGCCGTACTTGCTGGGCATTTTGGGAGCCATTCATCGATGTGGATTGTTCGACTTGCTTTACGCCGGCCTTATACGTTCATCGTAACGTCTATCCTTCTGTTGATTTTGGGACCTGTAGCAATCCTGCGCACGCCCACGGATATTTTCCCGAATATTGACATCCCGGTCGTCAGCGTTCTCTGGAACTACACCGGCCTGTCGCCGGAGGAAATGTCCAACCGCATCGTGTTTCAGTACGAGCGGGTGCTGACCACTACGGTCAACAACATCGAGCACGTCGAATCGCAATCCCTCAATGGAATTGCCGTCGTGAAAATCTTTTTTCATTCCGGCGTGGACATTGGTAACGCCGTGGCCCAAGTGACTGCGGTTTCTCAAACTCTCTTGCGTCAACTCCCTCCGGGAACCACGCCCCCGCTCGTCATTCAGTACAACGCCTCCAGCGTTCCCATTCTGCAACTGGCGCTCGCTGGCGAAGGACTCTCAGAGCAGCAACTCGGCGACATCGGCCTGAATTTCGTGCGCACCGGATTAGTCAGCGTGCCCGGCGCAGCCATCCCGTACCCTTACGGCGGCAAGCAGCGTCAAGTTCAAGTGGACCTCAATATCGCGGCGCTGCAATCGAAAGGGCTATCGCCCAACGACGTCGTCACCGCCATCAACCTCCAGAACCTGATTCTTCCCGCCGGCACCGCCAAAATCGGCACCTTCGAATATGAAGTTGATATGAACGGTGCGCCGCGAACTGTTCCGGAATTGAATGACCTCCCTGTCAAAACCGTCGGCACCACGACCATCTATATCCACGACGTCGCCAACGTGCGCGACGGCTTTCCGCCGCAAACGAATATTGTGCGCGTCAATGGCCAGCGCTCCGCGTTGATGACCATCTTGAAATCCGGCGATGCTTCCACGCTGGACATCATCTCCACCGTGAAAGCCCTGCTGCCCTCGATCAAAGCAACTTTGCCGCCCGCGCTGGTCATCAGCCCCCTTTCCGATCAATCCATCTTCGTGAAGGCCTCCATCGTCGGCGTGGTTCGCGAAGCGATCATCGCCGCTTGCCTTACCGGCTTCATGATCCTCGTGTTCCTGGGAAGCTGGCGCAGCACGTTGATCATTGCCGTCTCCATTCCGCTTTCGATCCTCACGTCGCTGATTGTTCTCAGCGCGCTCGGTGAAACGATCAACATCATGACGCTCGGCGGACTTGCCTTGGCCGTCGGTATCCTGGTGGACGACGCCACCGTCGAAATCGAAAACATCAATCGCAATATTGATCAAGGCAAGGAAATCGTGCAGGCCATTCTGGACGGCGCTTCGCAAATCGCCGTGCCGGCGCTGGTTTCCACGCTCGCAATCTGCATCGTATTCGTGCCCATGTTTTTTCTCTCGGGCGTCGCACGCTATCTGTTCGTACCGCTGGCCGAAGCGGTTTGTTTCGCCATGCTGGCTTCGTACTTGCTCTCCCGTACCCTCGTCCCTACCATGGCCAAATATTTGCTGGAGGCGCGCACTGAAGAAGATCCCAACGCGCCGGTCCAAGCCTCCTCCAATCCGTTTGTCCGCATGCAACAGCAGTTCGAGCATCGTTTCGACGCCCTGCGTGATCGCTACCATCGCTTGCTCGAACGATGCATCCACCACCGCGTGATCTTCGCGATCTGCTTCCTGGCCTTCTGCGTGCTCTCCTTTGCGTTACTGCCTCTGCTCGGCCAGGATTTTTTCCCCGCAGTGGATAGCGGTGAATTCAAGTTGCACATGCGCGCTCCCACCGGCACGCGCATCGAAGAGACTGCCGCGCTCTGCGACCGTGTGGAAGCCGTCATCCACAAACAGATACCGCAGTCCGAATTGGTCAGCCTGATTGACAACATCGGGCTGCCCTACAGCAGCATCAATCTTTCCTATAGCAACTCCGCGCCGATCGGCACCGGCGACGCCGATATTCTCGCCGAGCTTTCCAAGGATCATCATCCCACCGCCGACTACGTCCACGATTTGCGCATAGAACTGGCCAAGGATTTCCCCGGCGTCACTTTTTATTTCTTGCCAGCGGACATCGTCAGCCAGATTCTCAATTTCGGCCTTCCCGCTCCCATCGATATTCAAATCCTCGGACGGGATCTTGCGGCCAACCGGGTGTTCGCGGACAACTTGCTGAACCAGCTGAAATTCGTGCCCGGCACGGTGGATCTGCGCATTCAACAGGCCTTCGACCAGCCCAAATTGCACATCGAAGTGGACCGCACTAAAGCGCAGCAGATCGGCTACTCCGCGCGCGACATCGCCAACAACGTGCTCATTTCACTCAGCGGCAGTTTTCAGACCACGCCCAACTACTGGCTCGACCAGCGCACGGGAGTGAGCTACAGCATCGCCGCGCAAACGCCGCAGTACAACGCTGACTCCTTGCAGGCTTTGGAAAATATCCCGGTCACCGGCCCCGGCACGCCGCAATCCCAAATTATGGCCAGCGTGGCTTCCTTCAGCCGCGGCGCGGAAATGGGCGTGGTCTCGCACTACAACATCATGCCGGTGATCGATATTTATGGCGCGGTGCAGGGCCGCGATCTGGGCGGTCTCGCTCGCGAGATCGCACCGATCATTGAACGGAGCAAAAAGGATTTGCCGCGCGGGTCACAGATCGTGGTGCGCGGACAAATTCTCACCATGGCCTCGTCCTTCTCCGGCTTACTGTGGGGCCTGGCCTTTTCCATCGTTCTGGTCTATCTCCTCATCGTCGTAAATTTTCAATCCTGGCTCGATCCATTTATTATTCTCATGGCGCTGCCCGCCGCGCTCGCCGGGATCGTCTGGTTTCTTTTCATAACGCGCACCACCGTCAGCGTGCCGGCGCTCACCGGCGCGATCATGTGCATGGGCGTGGCCACAGCCAATAGCATTCTGGTCGTCAGTTTTTCGAAGGAAAGGCTCGGAGAAGGGAAGACCGCCGCGGAAGCCGCCTCCGAATCGGGCTTCACCCGCTTCCGCCCCGTGCTCATGACCGCTCTCGCCATGATTATCGGCATGTTGCCGATGTCTCTGGGTCTGGGCGAGGGCGGCGAACAGAACGCGCCGCTCGGCCGCGCCGTGATTGGCGGACTGTTGTTCGCCACAGTCGCAACGCTGTTTTTTGTGCCGGTGACATTCAGCATCGTCCATGGCGCGCGTGAGAGGAAAGCAGCCGCCGCACCGGATGAACGGTTGGCAGACTAAACGAAGGTGCATGTTCGTAAGATCGCGAAGCACAAATTCAAGAGGACGTAATGACAGAGCCAGCTGAAAATAAATCGCCACAACCGAATCCGCATCTCTCCGGCGTCGGCGCGACCCCGCGGAAACCCGGTCACGGAATATTGATTGCCATCGTTGCGGTGATCGTCGTCATTGCGATTGTCGTCGCCGGAGTCGTGCCGCGCCTGCGCGCCAAGTCCGCCCTGAAAAAGGAAACAGACACGCTCGCCGTCCCCCAGGTGCAGTTGCTGCAACCCAAGCGCGGCGCTCCCGCTCAGGAAATTATCCTGCCCGGCAACATCCAGGCCTTCACTGACGCGCCCATCTACGCCCGCACCAACGGCTATCTGAAAGCCTGGTACTTCGACATCGGCGCCCACGTGAAACAGGGTCAGCTTCTCGCTGTGATCGAAACCCCCGAAGTGGATCAACAACTTCTGCAAGCGCGCGCAGACCTGAACACCGCACAGGCCAACCTGAATCTGTCCCAAATCACCTACAACAGGTTTGAAGGCTTGAAGAGTACCGATTCCGTCTCCACTCAGGATGTGGACAACGCCGCAGGGGACTATGCCGCGAAGAAGGCCACCGTGGATTCGGCGCAGTCCAACGTAAACCGGCTTGCCGACCTGCAATCTTTCGAAAAGATCTATGCGCCGTTTGATGGTGTGGTTACCGCACGCAATACCGACGTGGGCCAATTGATTGACTCCGGTTCGTCGGGTGGCGCCGGCAGGGAACTGTTCCACGTTGCTGCGATCCGCACTTTGCGTGTTTACATTAACGTCCCGCAGCAATATTCCGTGGCGGCCAGGCCCGGTATCCTCGCGGACTTAACGCTCGCGCAGTTTCCGGGCCGGAAATTCCAGGGAAAATTAGTGCGCACCGCCAACGCCATTAACCTGGCTTCGCGCACTCTTCTGGTGGAAGTGGACGTTGACAACTCCACCGGAGAGCTGCTTCCCGGCGCCTTCACCGAGGTTCATCTGAAGATACCCACCGATATCCCGTCTTACATCCTTCCTGTGAACACGCTGATTTTCCGCGCGGAAGGTCTGCAAGTCGCTACCGTTGTAACCAGGGATAAGGTCGAACGCGCCAAGCTTGTTTCGATTACCTTGGGCCGCGATTTCGGGGCCACGGTGGAGGTTGTCTCAGGCATCACCGACGCAGACCGCGTGATCGTCAGTCCGCCCGATTCGCTTGTTGACGATGAACAAGTGCAGGTCGCGCAACCAAATCAGCAAGGAGGTTCCGGCAGTGCATCGCCCCAACCTCACTAACGCGCTCAGCAACTTCACCGGCACCCGCCGCAGCACTTTGCGCAGTTTGCGGCTGGCAGGATCGTGCGCCGCAGCACTCACAATTTTCGCGGGTTGCACCGTTGGGCCGAACTACGTCCATCCCACCGCCGATGTGCCCGCCGATTTCAAGGAAACTCCCGCGAACTGGAAACAAGCTCAGCCCAGCGACGCGATCTCCAAAGGCAAATGGTGGGAAATTTATCAGGACCCCCGGCTGAACGAACTCGAAGAGCAGATCAACGTCTCCAACCAGACTCTGAAAGCCGAACAGGAACAATTTGCTGAGGCACGCGCCGCTCTAAAAATTACTCGCTCGAATTTCTACCCGACCGTCGGCACCACTCCGTCGGTTTCGCGCACACATCTCGCGCCCAATCAGCCGCTCTATAATGCCGCGTCGGAATCCAAGGACTACAACACCTTCACCATTCCCGTGGACGTTACTTGGGAGCCCGATCTATGGGGCCGCGTCCGTCGCAGCGTCGAAGCCAGCCGCTCCGAAGCGCAAGCCACCGGCGCCGATCTTGCGAACGTCAGCCTGAGTCTGCACGCCGAACTGGCGAGCGATTATTTCCAGCTGCGTGGTCTCGACGCCCAAGAGAAGCTTCTCGTTTCCACCGTGCAGTCCTATGAAAAAGCGCTTGAGTTAACTCAAAGTCGTTATCACGGCGGCCTCGCTTCCGCCGTGGACGTCGCCCAAGCGCAAACCATACTCGACACCACCCGCGCGCAAGCCACTGACGTCGGCGTGCAGCGCGCCCTCTTCGAACACGCCATCGCCGTGTTGATCGGCAAGCCTGCCTCGCAGTTCAGCCTGCCGCAAATTCCGCTCACCGCGCCGCCGCCGGTAATTCCGTCCGGCCTGCCGTCGGATTTGCTGGAACGCCGTCCCGACATTTCCGCCGCGGAAAGGCGCGTGCAAGAACAGAACGCGCAGATCGGCGTCGCCAAGGCGGCTTATTATCCGCAAATAACTCTCGGCGGCTCCGGCGGCTTCGAAAGCGCCGTGTTCACCACGTTGCTGCAGGGGCCTAGCGGTTTCTGGATGCTCGGAGGGCAAGCCGCGGAAACTTTGTTTGAGGGCGGTGCTCGCCGTGGCGCATCCGACCAAGCCAAAGCCGCGTGGAACCAATCAGTGGATAATTATCGCCAGACGGTGCTGGTTGCCTTCGAGGAAGTTGAAGACAATCTCGCGGCGCTGCGCATTCTCGAAAACGAAGCCAATCAGGAATCCGAAGCCGTCGCCGCCGCGCAGCACTCCCTCTCGCTCTCAATCACTCGCTACCGCGGCGGCGTCACCAACTATCTCGAAGTCACCACCGCGCAAAGCGCCGCGCTGTCCGACGAAGTCACCGCCGTCAGCATTTTGACGCGCCGCCTCGCCGCCAGCGTCCTGCTGATCAAAGCCATCGGCGGCGGCTGGAACGTCTCGCAAATCCCCCACGTCTAGTTTCCACGCCGTCGCTCGCGCGATTCCGCATGCCCGAATTTTCTTCCGCCTCCCACCGATTCGTCGCCAATCGGATCGTCGAGTTCGCCGCCACCCGAGACGACACTCCAGCGAACCGCTACGCCTTTTTTCGAGCTATGTTAGTCTCGGGAAAGCCGGGAGGCAGCAGCAATGGCGGAAAACAAAACGAAGCCCACCAAATTAAGTGTTGCGGCGTTCATCGCTTCCCTTACGGATCCCGCCAGGCGCGCGGACGCCAAGGCCCTCGTCAAGTTGCTGCAAAGCGCGGCTGGCGAAAAGCCGAAGATGTGGGGACCATCCATCATCGGATTCGGCAGCTACCATTATCGGTACGAGAGTGGACGCGAGGGCGATATGCCGATCCTCGGTTTTTCACCGCGTAAGCCCGCAACGGTTCTTTACAACCTGATCGGCTCCAGCGATTCCGCCGCGCTGCTCGCCAAGCTCGGCAAACACTCCACCGGCAAGGGCTGCCTCTACATCAAGAAGCTCTCTGACGTGGACCAAAAAGTATTGCGGACCCTGGCCGTCAAGTCCGTCGCCGCCACCCGTACACGCCACCGCAGCTCAGCCGACAAATCCTAAGCCCCTCGGATTGTCGCAGCTTAAAACGGGTCGCGCTGCCGGACAAGTCTCCACTCTGAAAGCCGATTCCGGCCCACTTCTTCTTCAGCGCTCAAACGAGGTTGCTAGCAGATAGGCCTTGCCGTCTCGGCGTTCCTCTTTCCCTCGAACGATCGTTCCAGGCCGAAACTCCCACTCTTCATTCTCCGGGTCGTATCCTTCTGCCGGAAGCAATTCGAAGAGTCCGTTGCCGAGCGTCAATGCCTGCGTTGGTCTGCTGCATGGAGTGCCTTCATTCAGCAGGTTGACGTAGATTTCAACCATCGCAGGAGGCAGAAACTCCGCCCTGACTTTTTTGCCGATGAGCAACACGAGCCAAGCAATTGCCGCGAGCAACGGCAGAACCGTCAACACAATGGGCCTCAAAATGTACCTACTGTGGAGAAGAGAAGCGGGTAGTCGCAGCAAGTCGTAAAGGTCCCACAGCCCGAGGAAGACTAGTGGTCCTGCCGAGATGATTACAAGAATGCGCGCCCAGTTGCGGCGAAACAAAATTCCGAAACCGCCAATCACCGCACCGACGCCACCGCAACCGATAAATGCGAGCACGGCAATTTGCTTCAACCGGAGGCCGCGATACTGAACGTCCGGATTATTAACCCACAGGAGGAGCGCTACAGTAGCAGCGAGCCAATAAAAACCGGTGATGATCGAGAGTACCGCCGCTAAGGTCACGGGAAATGTGCGGGGCGGCATCAAGTCGCGCATTTGCCGCGAGTATACCATCAGTACGATAACTGATACGCTTACCTCGCGATCGCTGTCGTGCGAAGTGTTATCGGGAACTAACTCAATCAGACAGTTCGCCGTGCGGCTGACCTAAAGGTATACTCTCGCCGAGGCCTGAAGAAACTGTGACGGTTGTGCTCAGCCTATTTGTTGCGCTGGCCTTTCTCGGCGCATTCGATACTCTGTATTATCACGAATGGCGGGCCAGGCTACCCGCCATGGTTCCGTCGGCGCGTTCGGAATTGCGGCTTCATGCGGCCCGCGACTTCATATACTCGATCCTGTTTGGCACGCTACCTTGGGTAATTTGGCAGGGCCGATACGTCATACCGTTGACTGCACTCGTCGCGATCGAAATTATTCTGACTCTATGGGACTTTGTCGTCGAGGATTGGATACGCAAGCCGCTTGGAGGCGTGTACCCGGGTGAACGCGTAACGCACGGCATCATGGGAATCGTGTTCGGCGCGGCGCTCGCTTATCTGGTTCCTGTACTGCGTCTGTGGTGGACCTGGCCGTCGAGTTTGACAATTGCGTCGCCGGCGAATTCCACGGTCTTGAGTTGGATCCTAACCGTCATGGCTGTGGGAGTATTGCTTTCCGGCGTGCGCGACTTGTGCGCCGCCGGTGGCCGGCCTGGCAGCGCGTGGCCGTGGACGCGTCCGCGCCGGGACCCAGACCTTCGGTAATGCTGCTTGTCAGGACTAAGGCTGTCGACAAAAGTATGCTAGGTTGCACAGTCCTCTAGGAGTACCGGATGAAGGTTCGTCTCAATGACTTCCAACGCAGCTACCTGCTAAATCGTGTCGTTTTTAGGGACGATTTGCTATCGCAGGAACTTCGGGAATCTCTTCGAAGAACAGCTTTGGCCTGTGCCGAGAACCAGAAGAAGGAGGCCGGTGTCGTCGACGTTATTTGTGGCCTTTATCTACAGGACCGGGACGAAATGAAACGCCATTTCAAAGGGGATTTCGAGTCCTTAGTTGGCAGGAACTTTCCAGTACATCGCTTCGGCCATGAGGGCCTCATCCCAAAAGTCATGCTAGATCAGTTAGCGTCCGAGTCGGGTGAAGCGGATGTCGTTGGCTATTCCAGAAATTATCGCGACGAGGCTTTCCACCTCCTTTGGCTCAGTGAGAGGCTGGCGAGGTCCGTAGGGGAAAGAGCCTCTCTCAAAGATGTGATTGCTGCGATAGCACTAGATCGCGAAGCGATGGACGAATTATCAGGAAACGGTCTTACGCTAGCCTGCGCGCTCACAGACTTCGATCAAGACATCAGAACGATTATGTTCCACACGACTCCGCACACGGACGAAGGATGGCCACGAGAACTGGAGTTTGAAATCGACAAGGAAATTCAGCCGCCTTATACGCTCGAAGCAAGCACGCCGTCAGGAGGTTTTCAGCCAGTCCGATATGCACGAGTGAATCTTAACGGTAGCGAAGTTGCCGATGTTTCATGGCCAACGAAACCAACCGCCACTACTGCGGTGGTATTACTGACAAAAAACAAAATTGAAATTGAACTCGACGGTCCCGTGTTCGGGAGCATGGAGCTGACCATCCGGGGGATTCCAGCCTAACGCCTCGCTCCCCGATTGTGAGTGAACATTTTAGATAGCTGAAGCGCATTCATGCCGGAAAGAACTACTCGTACCGCAACGCCACCATCGGATCCAGACGCCACCATCGGATCCACCGCGTAGCCCGCCGCGCTGGAATGTAACAAGCCGCCAGCGCCACCAACGCCAGCAGCAACGCGACCGCGCCCATCGTCCACGGATCGCTCGCGCGCACATTAAATAGCATTGACGCCAAATAACGCGTCACGCCCAGCGCCACGCCGATCCCCACCGCCGCGCCGACCAGCGCCAGCGCAATTCCTTGCCGCAGCACCAGCTTCAGCACCCTTTCCGGCTGCGCGCCCAGCGCGATCCGGATCCCGATTTCGCGCGTCCGCCGCGATACTTCATACGAAAGCAATCCGTACAATCCAATGCACGCCAGCACCAGCGCCAGCACGCCGAAAAATCCCGCCAGCCGCGCCACCAGCCGCTCCTGAAACAGCAGCCGGTCAATTTGCTCCGATTGCGTCGTCACGTTGAAGAGCGGCAAATCCGCGTTCACTTGCCCCACCACTTCGCGGACCGCCGGAAGCAACGCCTGCGGGTCCGCCGCCGTGCGCAGCTCGAAACGTCGCCACTCCCACGTGATGCGGCTGGTACATCATCGGGTGGATTTCCCGCCGCAAGTCGTTGTATTTCGCGTCGCGCACCACGCCCACGATTTCGTAGCCGGGAGTCGCCGGCCCAAACGGGCCCGCCGCGCGATTCGCCAAACGGTTTCCCAATCGGATTTTCCTTCCCTAAATACTTCTGCACGAACGCCTGATTCACAATCACCGGCGTCGGCGCCGATGTCGGTTTCTCCCCGCCGTTGGCCGCTGCCAGCTCGAAATCCGAAGCGCTGAATTCGCGCCCCGCAAGAAAAGGAATGTGCAGTGTCTCGAAAAAATTCGGCCCCACGTCCAGCACATCCGACTCCGCCGTCTGATCCTCCGGCGTGCCCGGCCAGTGAAACGCGGTGATCATCAGCCCGTTGCTCAGCAGCGGCATCATCGAGTAGCTCGCCGATTTCACTCCCGGCGTTTCCGCCAGTCGTCCCTGCAAATCGCGGTACAAGCTGTCCGCCTGCGCGCCTTTGTAACCCGCCAGCGTCGGATCAATTCCGAAAATCAAAATATTGTGCGCATCGAACCCCAGGTCCACACTCCGCAAATTCTGCAGCGTCCGCACCAGCAGCCCCGCGCCCACCAGCACCACCACCGCCAGCGCCACCTGCGTCACCACCAGCGCGTTCCCGGCGCTCCACCATCTTCCGCCGGAATGTCCCGCGCCCGCCGAGCTTCCTTCGCCCTCCTTCAGCGTCGGCGTCAAATTCACTCGTGCGCTGCGCCACGCCGGCGCTACCCCGAAAAGTATTCCGGTGAAGAGTGAAACCGCCACAGTAAATCCCAGCACTCGCAGGTCCACGCCCGTCGCGAATCCCAGCGGTCGCGTCTGATTATTCGACACAAACGAAACAATTGCGTGCGCGCCCCAATACGCAAACAAGAATTCCCAACACGCCGCCCAACACAGAAAGCATCACGCTCTCCGTCAACAGTTGCCGCACGATCCGCGCCCGCCCCGCGCCCAGCGCCAATCGCACCGCCATTTCTTTTTGCCGCGCTGCCGCACGCGCCAGCATCAACCCCGCCACGTTCGCGCAAGCAATCAACAAAATAATTCCCACCGCCAGCATCAGCACGTACAACGGATCCGAATATCTCGTGCGCGTCCCCGCTAATCCCGTCTGCGCGGAAACCAACGCCACTTGCGGATTGTCTTCTTCCGTTGACAGCGTCTCAGGCGCCTTCGCGCGCTGTGTTTCACCAGGCTGCGCGCCGCCAGCCACCGCCGGCCCTGCTTGCGGCGTCGGCAACATCACCCGCGCATTCCCATTCCCCGCAGCTTGCGCCGTCGGCGCACCCACAGGTCCGCGATTCATCTGAATAGCAGCGTTCCCGGACCCACGTAGTATCGGCACCGGCGCTGGCCCGGGCGCGCCCGCCGGCCTCGCCCCACCGTGAAACATCGCGATAGATCCGTGCAGCATCTCGCTTGCGGTAAATTCCGCTTACCATCGCTTGTGCCTGTGCCACCGGCACACCCGGCTTCAGCCTCCCCACAATCGTCAGCCACCAGATCGCCGGATCATTCTGCCGGTCAAGCCTGCCCACGCCCAGCGGATCCCGCATCGCCTGCATCACATCAATTTTTTTCCCTTGGGAAAGCGGGACCCACACATCGTAATCACTCCCCGGCGTAATCCCGGTAAACCGCTGCTCCGCCACGCCCACAATCGTGAATGCCGCACTGTTCAATTCAATCGTGCGGCCAACTACCTCCCGCGAGCCGCCGAATGCGCTCTGCCAATATCCATAATTCAACACCGCGACCGGCGCAGCCGCGGGCGTGTCGTCGCTCGCATCAATCAGCCGGCCCACCGCCGCTTTCAATCCCATCGTACGGAAAAAATCCCCGGAAACCAGCTGCCCATTGATCACGCTCGCGGGCCCGTTGCCCGTCAAATCCAGCCGCCCGCTGTTCGCAAAAGCAGCCGTCCCCGAAAAAATATCCGCCTGTGCGATTTCTCGAAACATCGGCTCGGAAAACGAACAGCCCGCCGGATTCAGCGCATCGCGCCGCAGATCGCTGGGGCAATCCCCCGAGGACATCAACCAGTGAACATTCGGCGCCTTCCGCGCGCTCCACTTCAACACCACCAGCTCCGCCGGAGTCGCCACCGGCAACGACCGCAGCAGCACCGCATCAATCAAACTGAAAATCGCGGTATTCGCTCCGATCCCAAACGCTAGCGTCAGCACCGCCACCGCGCTGAACCCCGGACTTTTTCGCAGCATGCGCAATCCGAAGCACAGGTCCTGCCACAGCTGCTCCAGCCAAACCAAGCCCCACACCTCGCGCGCATCCTCCTGCACCCGCCTCACATTTCCGAATTTCCGCATCGCCGCATAACGCGCTTCCTCCGCAGACATCCCGCGCGCGATGTTGTCCTGCGTCTCTGTCTCGATGTGCGCGCGAATATCCTGCTCCAGATCATCCATCATGCGCTTGCGCCGCTTCATCATTTGCCCTCCTGCTCCGAAGGCCGCAGAATTCGCGCGATCGCTCCCGCCAGCTTGTCCCACTTGCCGGTCTCCACCGCCAGTTGCTTGCGGCCCTTCGTCGTCAGCCGGTAGAATTTCGCGCGCCGATTATTTTCAGACGTGCCTTCTTCCGCCGAAATCCATCCCCGTTTGATCAGCCGGTGCAGCGCCGGATACAGCGACCCCTGCTCCACCTGCAACACCTCATCGGAATTGAATTCGATGGCCTTGGCGATGGCGTGCCCGTGCGTCGGCCCCAGTATCAATGTGCGCAGAATCAGCAGATCCAGCGTCCCTTGCAGCAATTCGATGCGTTCGCGTTGTTCTTTGGTAGACATACTAGGTGAGCATAAGCAGCTTCCAGTAGAATGTCAAGGTGAAGAAGCCCGCACGGCGAATCTCCAACCCGTCCGTCCGGAAAATCGGGTGTCCTCGACCTATGTATAATGGTCTTGCCGCAGCGGCCGAAGTAGCCATCCGCAAATTAGGAGCGTCGCGTGATTTTCCGTCAATTTTATCTGCCTTGCCTCGCCCACGCTTCCTACGTCATTGGAGACGAGGCCAGCGGCACGGCAGCCGTGATTGACCCGCAGCGGGACACGGACCAATACATTGAATTTGCCGCCAAGCAGTCACTGAAAATCAAGCACGTTATCCTGACGCATCTACACGCCGATTTTGTAGCCGGACATCTGGAACTTCGCGATCGTGTCGGCGCAACAATCTATCTCGGCGCTGCGGCGAAAGCAGAGTACGCGTTCACTCCTCTTCGCGATGGCGACATCCTCGAATTCGGACGCGTGCGTCTGCGGGCGCTCGCGACGCCGGGTCACACACCGGAATCAATCTCCATCGTCGTTTACGATTTGAACGTCAGCGCTACCGCACCACACGCCGTACTCACTGGAGATACGCTCTTCATCGGCGATGTGGGCCGCCCTGATCTGCGCGCCGCGCTGGGCTGGTCGGCTACCGAGCTTGGCGGCATGCTCTTCGATTCGCTGCACACCAAGCTGCTCACACTTCCGGATTCATGCCTGGTGTACCCCGCACACGGCGCGGGCTCGCTCTGCGGGAAAGCGATCAGCAAGGAAACTGTTTCCACCTTGGGCGAACAACGGCGCTTGAACTACGCGCTGCAGCCCATGAGCAAGGAAGCCTTCATTCGAGTAGTGACGGCAGATCAACCGGAAGCTCCGGACTATTTCAACTACGACGCCGTCCTGAACAGCGAAGAGCGCCCCACGCTGGACCAGGCCCTGGCGCGCGGGATGACTCCGCTCGCACTCGATCGCCTGCTTGAATTGCAGTCGTCCGGCGCGCAGATTCTTGATACGCGCGATGCCGCTGAATTTGCTTCCGCGCATTTAGCGGGCAGCATCAACATCGGCTTGGCCGGCCAGTACGCTACATGGGCCGGAACCGTCCTCGATCGCCAGCATCCAATCGTATTGATTGCGGACCCTGGCCGCGAAAATGAATCCGCGGTTCGCCTCGGGCGCATCGGATTCGATCACGTGGCCGGATATTTGCAGGATGGATTGCAAAGCCTCGAAGCGCGGCCCGCTCTCGTCGCCTTCACCGAGCGCCTCAGCGCGCCGTTCGCTGCGGAACTTCTCTCTTCCAGTCATCCGCCGCTGGCCATCGACGTCCGTACGCCGCGCGAGCGCGATCAGAAATGCATCGCCGGGAGTCTGAGCATCCCGCTCAATCACTTAATGGAAAAGGTCGAAACGCTTCCGCGAAACCGCCCCTTGCTCGCGTATTGCGCCGGAGGCTACCGCTCGTCCATTGCCGCCAGCCTGTTGCAACGCTGCGGGTTTGAATCGGTCGGTGAAATTGCCGGTGGCATTCTGGGATGGGAAACTGCGAATCTGCCGGTGCAAACGGCCCAGGATTCGTCGTAGCTACTTCAATCGGTGCTCGTACCGCTAGCCTCCTTTCACCGCCTGTGATAAACATGTGCATTCAAGCTGGCGCCATCTGCGTTTCCCATCACGGAGACATTCTTGACCCGTCGAAAGCCTAAAAGCACTGTCGTCACTCTGCGCGATGTCGCTCAGGAAAGCGGCGTATCTCCCGCCACAGTTTCCATCGTCCTTAATAACGCGCCGCTGTCCCGTTACATCCCGCCTTCCACCAAAGACCGCATCGAACGCGCCGCCAAAAAACTCGCCTATCGCCCTAAAGTCGTCTCGCGCTTCTTGAGCGCCAAACGCAACCGCACTGTCGGCGTTATGGTCTTCGATATCACCGACCCCTACTGCACATTAATCCTCCGCGGCATCGAGAACGCCCTGTATCAGGCCTCCTACCTACCCATTCTCACCGACGTGCACAATCAGCGCGGCCGCTTCGAGCGCTATCTCGAAATGCTCCTCGCGCGTCCTGTGGAGGCGCTCATCGTCGTCGCCAACTGGCTCTTTGTAGATATAGATCTCCTAGCGGATGTGGAAAAACGCAATATTCCCGCCGTCATGATCGGCCGCGAGCTGCGTTCCGGCGCAGTCAGCTCCGTCATGGTGGACAATGAAGCCGGCGCGCATCTGGCCATGGAGCATTTGCATTCGCTTGGGCACCGCAAGATCGCCTTCATTCGCGGTCCGAAAATGTTGGGTGATAGTTCTCCGCGCTGGCGTGGCGTGCGCGCCTTCGCTCGCTCCGTGAACGTGGAAATTGATCCCGCGCTCGTTCTCGACTTGCCTGATTCCTTCGATCCCAATTCCAGTTACGAAGGCGGCCTGAAACTTACCGAGGAATTCCTGAAGCACAAGAAGCGCTTCACCGCGGTGATGGCCTTCGACGATATGACGGCGTTCGGCGTCATCCGCTCCCTGGCTCGCGCCGGCATAAAAGTTCCGGAAGATTGCTCCGTCATCGGTTTTGACGACGTCATCCCCGCCGGCCTCTCCGTTCCGTCGCTCACCACCGTCCGCCAGCCCATGGAAGGGCTCGGAAATGCCGCCGTCGCCATCGTCTTGGACGCCATCAACGCTGCCATCGAGGAGCGCGAATCCACCGCCGTGCACCGCCTGCTGGCTCCCGAACTCGTCGTCCGCGAATCCACGCGCGCGGTTTCCTGGGCTTAGAAAATTGCGTTCCCGCGTCCGTTTTGGGCTTGACTTGCACGCGGCGCGCGAATAATACTCGCTTTAATAAATTTTAATGAATCGCGGCGTGGGGCGGAATCGCTAGCAGCATCAGGAATCCTTTACTGCCGAGTGGTTCTTCTGGGAGGCCCTCGGTGAACCGGAAAGGCATCTTGCGCAAAAAATCAATCGTGCGTCGATATGTGTGCCGCAGTGTCGCGGCCATGCTGCTTCTTACGTTCGCGCCCGCTCTCCTATTGGCGGATTCCCCGCGAACTCCCCCTCGGAGTCCGGCTCGAAATTGTCTCTGCACGCTGACTGGACCCTGCAGTCCTCCTGTCAGATAAACGCCACAGCCGAACAGATTTCCAGCGCCGGCTTCAATACTAACGGCTGGCATTCCACCAGCGTTCCGTCAACTGTCGTAGCAGCGCTGGTCGCCGACAAAACTTATCCCGATCCCTACTTCGGAAAAAATCTGCGCGATATTCCCGGCACGACCTACCCCATCGGCAAGAATTTTTCGCTGCTGCCTATGCCGCAGGATAGCCCATTCCGCTGCTCCTGGTGGTATCGCACCGAATTCAAACTGCCGGAGAATTTCGCAGGGCGCCATGTGTGGCTGCATTTCGGCGGCATCAATAATCGCGCGAACATTTGGCTCAACGGGCACAAAATCGCCGATGCCAAGGACGTAGCCGGCGCCTATCGCACCTACGAATACGATATCTCCGCGTCGCTTGTGCAGGGCCAGGCGAATTCGCTCGCCGTAGAAACCTTCGCGCAAACTGAAAAAGATCTCGGCATCAATTGGGTGGATTGGAATCCCGCGCCTCCGGACAAGGACATGGGCTTGTGGCGCGATGTGTATTTGCACGCCAGCGGCCCGGTCGCCATCCGCTACCCGCAAGTCGTCACTCATTTCCCAAGCGCTTCGCTCGCGCAAGCGAATCTATCCGTCGAAGCCGAGCTGCATAACGCGGCAAACCAGGAAGTCACCGGAATCCTCGAAGGCCAGTTCGACGACGTCAAATTTCACGAAACCTACACGCTGAAACCGAACGAAACTCGCACCGTACACTTTCTTTCCGACGCCTATCCTCAACTGCAAATCAAAAATCCCAAACTGTGGTGGCCGTACGGAATGGGCGCGCAGGATTTGCATGAACTTTCGCTGCGTTTTGTAGTGGGCAGTCAGGAATCCGACGCGCAGACCGTCAAATTCGGCATCCGCGAAATCACTGCCGCGCTGAATTCCACCGGCGCCCTGCAGTTTTCCATCAACGGCCAGAAAATACTGATTCGCGGCGGCGGCTGGTCCCCCGATATGCTTCTGCGCCAGGATATGGATCGCCTGCAAAATGAATTTCGCTACGTCCGCGATATGAATCTGAACACCATTCGCCTTGAAGGCAAGCTGGAGACGGACGAATTCTACAATCTCGCCGACGAGCGCGGTGTCCTGGTCATGGCCGGATGGTGCTGCTGCGATATTTGGGAACAGTGGAAGCACTGGCAACCTGAAACTTTGGAAATTGCCACCGCGTCGCTTCATTCCCAAATCATGCGCATGCGCAGCCATCCCAGCATGCTGGTCTGGCTCAATGGCAGCGATAATCCTCCGCCCGCCAACGTGGAAACCGCCTACATCAAGGTCCTGAAAGAATCCGATTGGCCCAATCCTTATATTTCTTCCGCCTCAGCCACGCCTACTGCGGTCACCGGACCTTCCGGCGTGAAGATGACCGGCCCCTACGATTACGTTCCGCCCGATTACTGGCTGATTGACACCAATAAATACGGCGGCGCGTTCGGATTCAACACCGAGACCAGCCCGGGCCCCGCGCCTCCCGTAGTCAGCTGCCTGCGGAAATTTATTCCCGCGGATCACATGTGGCCGCAGGATTCTTTCTGGAATTATCACGCGGGCTCCGAGGGCTTCAAGGACCTGAATCATTTCAATAGCGCGATGGACGCGATCTACGGCACTCCTGCGGGCCTCGACGACTACCTCGTGAAATCGCAAGCCATGGCCTACGAGGGCGAACGCGCCATGTTCGAGGCCTATTCCCGCAATAAGTACACTTCCACTGGCATCATTCAGTGGATGCTCAACAACGCCTGGCCCTCCACGATTTGGCATCTGTTCGATTATTACCTGCAGCCCGCCGGCGGATATTTCGGCACCAAAAAAGCCTGCGAGCCGCTGCACGTGCAATATTCCTACGACGACAACAGCATCGCCGTCGTCAACAGCCTCTATGAGAAGGCTACTGGCCTCACAGTCACCGCGAAGCTCTACGACGTTTCGCTGCACGAGCGCTTCTCTAAGCAGGTGCAGGTTGACGTTGACGCCGACGGTGTTCACAAAGCCTTGACGCTTCCCGCGGAAGCTTTCAGCCCGGCGTCGCCTGCGTATTTCGTCCAGCTGCAGTTGCAAACCAGCGACGGGAAAATCGTCAGCCAAAATTTCTACTGGCTGTCAGCGAAGAAGAATACGTACGAATGGTCCAAGACCACTTACCGGTTCACCCCGGTGTCTTCTTACGAGGATCTCACCGCACTGCAGTCGCTCGAAAAGGTTACAGTGGACGTCACCGCGAGCATGCAGCCCAGCCCAGACGGCCCCATCGCCCATGTGCTGATTAAAAATCCCAGCGACCATCTCGCTTTTCAGATTCATGTGGGCATTCACAAAGGCGGCCAGTCCGAAGAAATTCTCCCTGTATTCTGGAACGACAATTACATCGAACTGATGCCCGGTGAATCCCGCGAACTCACCGCGCGTTATCTTCCAGCGGCGGCAGTGTTCGGAGGCTCGGAGCTGACGATTTCCGGATGGAACATCGCGCCCGCCACTATTCCTCTGAAAGAAGCGCGAGGCCTGCCCGCCCCTTCCACCGGAGCAGGGCACTGATGTCCGCGGAGCACGGCGGTCCCGCGAGCGCGTCTTCCGTATCATTTCCAAATCACATGCTGCGGGAAATTTATGAGCAGCCGCAGGCCATTCGCGAAACCATTCGCCAGAATGTGGCGGACGACGTAATTTTTTCGAATTCGCTGCAACCCATTGAAAAAGCTCTATTCGCCTTCAAGAAAATCATCATCGCTGCGAGCGGCTCCAGCCGCAATGCCGGACTCGCCGGCGAAATCATGATGGAAGATCTAGCAGGCGTCGCCGTGGACGTGGAGTACGCCAGCGAGTATTGCTACCGCTCCACGCATTCAGACACCGATCCGATCGTGGTCGTAATCACCCAGTCAGGCGAGACCGCGGACACCACCGCCGCGCAGCGCGAAGCTCTCAATCGCGGCGCCAAGACCGTCGCCATTTCCAACGTCGCGGATTCCACCATCTCGCGCGAGGCCAGCGCCACGCTGCAAACCTGCGCCGGTCTGGAAAAAGCTATACCCGCGACGAAAAGTTTTACCTCGCAGCTGTCGATGCTCTATCTGCTGGCATTGTTCCTGGCGCGGCAACGCGGACGCATGACTTCCGAAGTCACGCGCACGCACTTGAATTTTCTGGCCGAGCTGCCGCGCCATATCGAAAAGTATCTGCCCTCGTGGGACGCGCAAGCTTCAGGATGCGCGCGCGCTTTCCAGCAGGCCCGCACCTTCATGTTTCTGGGACGCGGCGTGCATTACGCAATCGCCCGCGAGGGCGCGCTCAAGCTCAAGGAAATTTCCTACGTTCAGGCCGAGGGTCTGCCTGCCGGCGAGCTTCGACACGGTTCGAATGCGCTGGTGGACGAAAATCTCGTCGTCGTCGTGCTGGCCACGCGCGATGCCGCGGATCCCGATTCCGTTTTGCGCTACCAAAAGACGCTCTCAGTGCTCGAATACGTCAAGAGCCGCGGTGGGAAGTCCATCGCCATCGCCACCGAAGGCGATCGCGAAGTCGCCGCCGTCGCCGATCGCGTCATGTTCGTTCCGCCTGCGACGGAATTGCTCCTGCCCATTCTCGAAGTGGTGCCGCTGCAGTTATTCGCCTACCACTTCGCAGTCCTCAACGGCTGCGATGTGGACCGTCCGAGAAATCTCGTCAAATCCGTGATCACCGAATGAAGCCCCGTCGCTGTACTTACGGGCCTGAGCTTTCGAATTTCTTTGTAGGTCGTGGCTTCAGCCACGACATAGTTTCTAGGAAATCCGTGAGGCTTTAGCCGCTAAGGACCGATGCCCAACGAACCCGCGCAATCCACGCTAAAACTCCGCAGGGTCCTCAGCCTCTGGGACCTGATCATCATCGGCATCGTCATCATCCAGCCGATCGCCCCCATGGGCATCTACGGCGTCATCAGCAACGACGCCCGCGGCCACGTCGTCACCACCATCCTGATTGCCATGGTTGCCATGCTCTTCACCGCCATCAGCTACGGAAAAATGGCCCGCGCTTATCCCTCCGCCGGCTCCGCCTACACTTACGTCGGCCAGGAACTCAAGCCCGCCCTCGGCTACGTCACCGGATGGGCCATCGTCATGGACTACATCCTCAATCCGCTAATCTGCACCATCATCTGCAGCCAGCTCACGCAAAATATTCTGCCGTTCATGCCCTACTGGACTCTCGCCGTCTTCTACGCCGGCGCATTCACGATGCTGAATCTCCGCGGCGTAAAAACCTCCGCCCGTATCAATGACGTGATGGCCGCCGGGATGTCCATCGTAGTCGTAATCTTCTTCGCTTTCGTAATCCATTTCCTGTGGGGCCTCCACGAATACGGCCAGGGCTTTTTTACCCATCCGTTTTACAATCCCGCGACTTTCAGCTTCAAAACCGTCTTCCACGGCACTTCGGTCGCCGTCCTAACCTACATCGGCTTCGACGCCATCTCCACCTTCTCCGAAGAAGTCGAAAATCCCCGTCGCAATATCATGCTAGCCACTGTCCTCGTCTGCCTTATCACAGGCGTGCTCGCCTCACTCGAGGTTTATGCCGCGCAGTTGGTCTGGCGCGACCAGCCGTTTCCGCAGGACAAGATTACCTCTGCGTTCCCGCTCGTTGCTCAGACCGCCGGTGGCTTTTTTCTCTTCCAGCTCATCAATTTCACCATCCTCGTTGCAAACATCGGCTCCGGCCTAGGCTCGCAACTCGGCGCTGCTCGCCTCCTCTACGGCATGGGCCGCAGCAACGGCATCCCCAAAAAGTTTTTCGGCGCGCTCGATCCCAAAAATCACATCCCGCGCAACAACGTCATCCTCGTCGGCGCCATCGCACTCGTCGGCTCTTTCATCATCACCTACGATCAAGGCGCGGACCTCCTCAACTTCGGTGCCCTCCTGGCTTTCATGGGTGTCAACGTCGCCGCGCTAGTCCGCTACTACGTACGAGCCGAAAAACGCCAGATCCTTAACCTCCTTTCGCCTCTGCTCGGTTTCCTGATCTGCGCGTTCATCTGGAGCCACCTCAGCGCTCCCGCTCTCAAACTAGGCGCCATCTGGATGGTCATTGGCATGACCTATGGCGCCATAAAAACCCGCGGCTTCCAAGCCGATCTGGTCAACTTCGACATCCCTCCAGACGAATCTTAATTTTTCGAACGAATTGCCATCACCCAACCCGCTCTTCTGATCATTTTCCTCCCCACTAGCGTTCGACCTACCCTCCGCTAATCCTTTCCACCCATTCGTCCGATTGTTCCGTTAGAGGCCTCCGGAAGCTCTTGCCGACGTCGCCTCCCACTCTTGATGCATTCGAGAGCGGCGCTGCGGTACACGGCTGTTTCATTTCAGGGCACTTCAAACCATGGACCCCAGACCCCTGCACGTTCTCTTGATCATCGCCGATGCTCAAGACGAGGCCGATATCCGCCAAAAGCTTGGCGAGGCCCGTAACAGTTCGTTCGAAGTGCACACCGTCGCGAGTTCAGCCGATGCGCTGCAACGAATCGCCAAAGATTCCCCCGACATTTTCTTGCTCGATTTGTCCGCTCCGGACTCCGGCGGCATTCGCGGATTGCAGAGCCTGATTGCCACCGCGCGCAACACTCCCGTAATCACCCTCTGCAGTGTTCATGTCGAATCGCAAGCCCTGGAAGTAGTCCGCGCCGGAGCAGACGATTACGTCGTCAAGAGCCGCATGAATGCAGCCGCGTACGAGCGCGTGCTGTCCTACGCGATCGAACGCCACAATGTCCGCAGGCAGGCGGATTTGCAGCTAGCGGTTTCGCGCGTCCTGGCCGAATCGCAAAATCTGCCCGAAGCCTTCGACGGAATTCTTCGCGTGCTCTGCGAGTCCCTGAAATTCGACCTCGCCGAGATCTGGCAAATTGACGCACCCGCGAATCGGCTGTTCCACGCGCGATCCTGGTGCGCGCCATCCCCTCAGCATCTGGAGTTTGAAGCACTCAGCCAGAAATTGTCCTTTCGCTCCGGTGAGGGTCTGCCTGGACGTGTCTGGCACACACGCGCGCCGCAATCGATTGAGGACGTATCCGAAAGCGACTGCTGCACCCGCATCCCCGCCGCAATCGCTGCGGGAATACGCGGCGCGTTCGCCGTGCCACTCGGCATGTCGCAGGGAATTTTCGGTGTCATGGTTTTCTTCAGTCACGAAAGAAAAATCATAGATGAACAGCTGCATAACTTTCTCGTCAGCATCGGCAACCAGCTCGGTCAGTTCATGGCTCGGAAAATCGCCGAGGAAGAACGCGAACGAATCGGCCGGGAACTCGTTCTGATCCTCGATTCCACTTCCGAAGGCATCTACGGCATGGATCTTGCCGGTTCCATCACCTTCATCAACCGTTCGGCCGCGCGTACCTTGGGCCTCAGCCGCGAAGACGCCGTCGGCAAGAAATCCCACGCTCTGTTTCATCACACCCGCTCGGACGGCACTCCGTACCCCGAATCCGAGTGCCCACTCAGCCAGCTGCTGAAAGCGGGCAAGAGTCATGCCACCGACCTCGATTATTTCTGCAAGGCGGATGGCTCGCAAGTCGCGGTTAGCTACTCCGCCGTGCCCATGTTTGAGGGCGCGCAAGCCAGCGGAGCTGTCGTCAACTTCACGGACATTTCGGAAAAACGTCAGATGGAAATCGAACTCCGTCTCGCGCAAAAACTGGAAGCAGTTGGCAGTCTGGCCGCGGGAATCGCCCATGAAATCAATACGCCCATCCAATTCATCGGAGACAACACCCGCTTCGTGCAGGATTCCTTCCGCGACAGTTTGCGGATGATCACCAAGTACGAAGAAATACATCAGCAAGCCCGCAACGGCGCGGTGCACGGCCAGCACCTCGACGACCTCGATGAGTTGTGCAAGAAAATCGAGTGGACTTTCCTGAAAGCAGAAATTCCCAAAGCCCTGGAACAAATGCTGGATGGCGTGAACCGCGTCGCCACCATCGTCCGCGCGATGAAAGAGTTCTCTCACGTGGATCGCAGCGCGGACAAAGTCGCCGCAGACCTCAACAAGGCCATCGAAAGCACCCTGATCGTTTCTCGCAACGAAACTAAATACGTAGCTGACGTCGAAACCGATCTCGGCGCCTTGCCTCCTGTTTCTTGCCACCTCGGCGACCTCAATCAGGTTTTCTTGAATTTGTTTGTCAACGCCGCGCACGCCATTGGAGACGTCATGAACGTCACGGGGCAAAAAGGCCGCATTACCGTCAGAACTCGCCAGGATGGCGACTGCGTCGTCGTCACCGTCCAGGACACCGGTACGGGAGTCCCACTCGGAGTTCGCGGCAAGATCTTCGACCCGTTTTTCACCACCAAGGAAGTCGGCAAGGGTTCCGGCCAGGGACTGGCTCTCGCACGTGCCATCGTCGTCGAAAAACATGGCGGCACGCTTACGTTTGAAACGGAAATGGGGCAGGGCACCACGTTCTGTGTGCGCCTGCCGATGAATGGCGTGCTTGCGCCCAAAGAGGTAATCGCCTCATGACCCGAATTATTTTTGTGGATGACGAAGTCAGGATCCTCGAAGGATTGCAGCGCATGCTTCGTCCTCAGCGCCACGTCTGGGAAATGGCCTTCGCTCCCAGCGGTCAAGCCGCGTTGCAAATGATGGAGGCGACCCCTTTCGACGTGATCGTATCGGACATGCGCATGCCGGGAATGGATGGCGCAGCCCTCCTGAAGATTGTTCGCGAAAAGTATCCCAACGTCTTGCGCATTATCCTTTCCGGGTACACCGAACTGGAGGCGGCTCTGAACGCCGTACCCGTTGCTCACCAGTTTCTCGTCAAACCCTGCGATCAAGACACTTTGCAATCCGCGATCGAACGCGCCACGCACCTCGACGGCATCCTCAATAACAAAAGGCTGGCCAGCATCATCGGCTCCATGCAGCAATTGCCGTCGTTACCAGAATCCTGTTTGCAAATGCGCGAAGCCCTCGCCGATCCCAACGCTACTTCTCAGCATATCGCGCAGCTCGTCGAACGCGATCCCGCCATGTCCGCCAAAGTTCTTCAGCTCGTAAATTCTGCCTTTTTTGGAGTCGCTCGCAATATCAGCGACGTAAACACGGCGATCACATATTTGGGCAAAAGCACACTCGAAAATCTGGTTCTCTCCGTCGAAATTTTTCGCATCTTTCGCCCCACCCGTTCGATCCCGGGCTTTTCTCTCGAGGAACTTCACTCGCATGCACAGTTGACCGCCAAGATGGCTGGTCTCGTCGCGGGCGACAACACCATCCGCAGGCTCGGCATGGTCGCCGGCCTGCTTCATGACGTCGGCAAGCTGGTCTTGGCCGAAGCCACTCCCGAGCATTTTGCGCGCGCCATCGCCGGCGCGCAGAAGGAAAAGCGTCCGCTCTTCGAGGTCGAAGAGGAATTGACCGGCGTCTCGCACGCCGAGGTGGGCGCCTATCTCCTCAGCATGTGGGGGATTCCTTATTTGATCGTCGAGGCTGTTGCGCATCACCATCATCTCGAGCGCGTGGCTACCGAAAAAATTGACTTGCTCGCCAGCGTTTATTTTGCAAATTGGCTGGCCCACGAGCATGAAGCAGAGCAGCGCGGCGCCGCTGGCCTTCCCAACGCGCCACTCAATCCGCAAATGGTCGCCAGACTCGGCGTGGAAAGCCGCTTGCCCGAATGGCGCGCCGAAGCTCGTTCCGCCGCGTTCGACCTCGTCGGAGCGCCTAATGCCAAGTAACGACCGTCCCAGAATTCTCTGCGTGGACGACGAACCGAACGTCCTCGAGGGTCTCGCTCGCACCTTGCGTGGTCACTACATCGTCGAAACAGCTGCGGAAGGAAAAGTCGCGCTCGAAATGCTGAAGACCGCCGAGCCTTTCGCCGTCGTGATGTCCGACCAGCGCATGCCTCAAATGACCGGTGTTCAACTCCTCGCTCACACTCGCACCGTCGCGCCCAATAGCGTCCGCGTCTTACTCACCGGTCAGGCGGACATGGAATCGGCCATTGACGCCGTAAATCAAGGCAATATTTTTCGCTTCCTCACCAAGCCCTGTTCCACCGATGCTCTGCTCAAGGCCCTCGATTCCTGTTGCGAACAATATCGTCTGGTGACTTCGGAAAAAGTTTTGTTGGAACAAACGCTTCGCGGCAGCATCAAGGCCCTCGTTGACATTCTCTCGCTCGCGAATCCCTTGGCCTTTGGGCGCGCCACGCGTGTCCGCAAAAGTGTTGAACAGCTGATGACCCATTTCGAAATTCGCGAGCGCTGGCCCGTGGAAGTTGCCGCCATGCTCTCGCAGATCGGCTGCGTCACTCTTCCCTCGGCCACCCTCGAAAAACTCTACAAAGGCGAAGCTCTCACAGTCGCCGAACAGGAAATGGTCAACCGCATGCCCGCCGTCGCCGAAAAATGCCTGTCCAATATTCCACGCATCGAATCCGTGCGCGAAATTCTGCGCCAGTCCGGCATTCAATTCGTGCAAGCCAAGCATCGTTCCACTGCCGTGCCCGAAGGTGACATGCCCTGGGGTGCTCGCGCTCTTAAAGTTGCCCTGGATTTTGATCTACTTGAGGCCGGAGGAAATCCCGCGGAGCAGCCCATGGCCGTCATGCGTGGCCGCGAAGGGTGGTACGACCCGCGCATCCTGGAAGCTTTCGCAGCGATGCGCGGAAATTCTCAAGAAAAAACTCTGATGCTGGAGCGTGCAGTGAAGGACGTCACCGTGGGTATGGTCTTCGGCGAGGATCTTAAATCCGGCAAAGGCCTTCTCTTGATCGCGCGCGGCCAGGAAGTTACGCCCGCGTTGCTGGAGCGCATGCGCAACTTTTCCGCCGAGCTCGCGATTCGCGAACCGGTTCGCATGCTGCTTCCCAACCCCACCTTGGTGGCCAAGGAGCCGGTCGCCACGGCCTCACGCCCCTGAGGCGCGCGCTCGCGCACGAGTCAATCCGCGTCTTGCGTCACGATGTGCACGTCCACCGCGGGCGCGTCATTCAGAAATCGGTTGATGGCGTTCATGTACAGCAGCTTGCGCCATCCCTCCGTCGCCGATCTGCCGAATATCACGTGCGTGATGTGCTTTTCCCGCACAAATTGCGCCATGGCTTCGGCGACGTGCGCGCCCTTCAAGCGCACCGGCTTCGCTCCCAGATTTTCGGCAAACTGCAGATTGGCCGTTAGCGATTTTTCTTCGTCCTGCTCGTCGCCATCGCGTTCCAGGTCCACGTGCACCGCATAAAGTTCGGCGTCCATCCGCCGCGCCATCCGCGCCGCCCTCGCCACCAGATATTGCGCCTTCGGATTCGCGCTGATGCACACCGCCAGCCGCTCGCGCACCGCCCACGCTTCCTGTATATCCTTCTCCACCATGTACGATTCCAGGCTGCGATCCACTTGCTCGGCCACCTGGCGCAGCGCCAGTTCCCGCAGCGCGATCAAATTCCCACGGCGGAAAAAATTCTTCAGCGCCTGCTCCACTTTCTCCTTTCCATACACGTCGCCGCGCCTCATGCGGTTCTGCAAAGCTTCCGGTGTCAGGTCCACCATTACCGTTTCGTCGGATACCTGCAGCACCCAGTCCGGCACCGTCTCGCGCACCACCACGCCTGTAATCGCGCGCACGGTCGGCGCGATGCTCTCGATGTGCTGGATGTTCACCGTCGAGATCACATCAATATTATCGTCCAGTATTTCCAGCACATCCTCATACCGCTTGCGATGTCTGCAACCGGGTATGTTGGTGTGCGCCAGTTCGTCCACCAGCACCACTTTCGGTTTCCGCGTCAAAATAGCGTCCAGGTCCATCTCCGCAAAAAGCGTGCCCTTGTAATCAATCATGCGGCGCGGAATGGTTTCCAGTTGAGAGGAAAGTTCCGCGATGCCTTTTCTCCCGTGCGTCTCCACCACGCCGATCACCACGTCTTCGCCACGGCTGTGTCGCCGGATGGCCTCGCTCAGCATGCTGAACGTCTTGCCCACTCCGGGCGCATATCCCAGAAAAAGTTTCAGCGCACCTTTTGTTTTTTCGGCTGGCTTCGCCGCGGCCAGCCACTGCTCGGGAGTCTTCGGCATCGGTGTATTCTCTTCTACGAACGCTGTGAAAGCTACGTTAGAATGACGGCGTGCGCGTGCACTGGTTCACTCATTTCCTGCGATTCTTGGCTGCTTTCGCTCTGGTGCTGGGCATTTCCCTCGTCTACCGGCACATTCTAATCGTCAATCCCACGACGGTAGCTCTCAGTTTTCTGCTCGCCATTCTAGCCGTTTCCACGGTGTGGGGCATTGCCGTTTCGGTGTTCATGTCCGTGGTGGCCATGCTCGCATTCAACTATTATTTCCTCCCGCCCGTCGGCAGATTTACCGTGGCCGACCCGCAGAATTGGGTCGCGCTCTTCGCCTTCCTGGTTGTCTCGGTCCTGGCCAGCCACCTTTCCACCCGTGCCCGCCAGAAAGCCGAAGATGCCTCGCAGCGCCGCCGTGAAATCGAAAAGCTCTACTCCTTCAGCCAGGGACTTCTGGAATCTGGCAATGTGATTCAATTGCTCAATCGCATTCCTTCGCAGATCGTGGACATCTTCGAAGTCGGCGCCGCCGCCCTGCTTCTCGCCGAAAAACAAAAAATCTACCGCTCTGGCCCGGTCGTCGCCAAACTCGATCTGGAAAGCCTCAATACCATCGTGCTTCGCGAAGAGCCTTTCCTGGACGTTCCCAATAGTCTCTCCTTCGTCCCGGTACGTCTGGGCGGCCGTGCCATCGGCAGCCTCGGCATTTCCGGCTCGATGCTCTCGCGCCAGACGCTCGAAGCCATCGGCACGCTGGTTGCCGTCGCCATCGAACGCGCCCGCGCCATCGAGCAGCTCGGCCTCACCGAAGCGGCCCGCGAAGGCGAGCGGCTGCGCACTGCGCTGCTCGATTCCGTCACTCACGCGCTGCGCACACCCCTAACTTCCATCAAAGCATCCGTCACGAACCTGCTTTCCAACTCCAGCATCACCGACCGCCAGCGCCAGGAACTTCTGACCATCATCAATGAAGAATCCGATCGCTTGAATCGCCTCGTCGGCGAAGCGGGTGAAATGGCGCGCCTGGACGCCGGTGAAGTCGAGCTAGAACTCGAGCCGCGCCCGATTGAAGACGTCATCTCCTCCGCTCTCGCCAAGTGCAAGAGCACTCTCGGTGATCGCGTCGTGAACGTGCGCGTGCAGCCCAGCTTGCCCCGCGTCCGCGTGGATCTAGCCCGCGCTCGCGAGGCTCTTGTCCATCTGCTCGAAAACGCCAATCAATATTCGCCCGCGGCTCAGCCCATCACCATAACCGCGGAAGCGGCCGGCGATTTCGTCGTCACCAGCGTCGCGGATCGCGGCGCCGGCATTGACGACCTCGAGCAAAGCCTCATCTTCGAAAAATTTTATCGCGGCAAGGATCAGCGCTACCTGGTGCAAGGCACCGGCATGGGCCTTCCCATCGCTAAGGCCATCATCGAAGCCCACGGCGGCACCATGACCCTCACCAGCCAGCGCGGCCAGGGTTCCGTTTTTTCCTTCACCTTGCCCATCGAACGAGGAAGGTCCAGAGACTGATGAACGCCGCCACCATTCTCGTCGTGGATGATGAACCGCAGATCCGCCGCGTCATGCTCACTACCCTCGCGTCGCAGGGTTACTCCGTCGTCGAAGTGCGCAGCGGCGAAGAAGCCCTCGAAAAAGTACGCGGCATGCGACCCGATCTCATTCTTCTCGACGTAAATTTGCCGGGGATCTCCGGCCTCGAAACCTGCCGCGAAATTCGCGCCACCTGCGACGCGCCCATCATCATGCTCACCGTGCGCAATACCGAACGCGATAAAGTGCAGGCGCTCGATGCCGGCGCCGACGATTACGTCGTCAAACCCTTCGGCGTCGAAGAGCTGATGGCACGCATCCGTGCGGCATTGCGCCGCGCTGCGCCTGGCGAAGCCACTCCGCCATTCATTTCTGACGAATTGAAGATCGACTTCGAAAAGCGCACCGTGATGGTGCACGAAAATCCGGTCCGCCTGACGCCCAAAGAATTTGAATTATTGCGACAATTGGTCGCGAACTCCGGCAAGGCTCAGGGCCATCGCCGCCTTCTGCAAGCCGTCTGGGGACCCGACTACGGAGAAGAAACCGAATACCTGCGCGTTTTCATCAATCAATTGCGGCGGAAAATCGAGCCCGACCCGCGCCATCCGCGCTACATCCACACCGAACCCTGGATCGGCTACCGCTTCGAACCGCCCAAATCAAAATCCCGCACCCACCGCTCCGAGAAATAACCGCCGATCCGACGCAGCCTTTGTAGGGGCCGGTCCAGTTTCATCGAACCGGGCAGCCGTTGAAGTTGTTTGGCAGTTCACGAACTGCCGTAGGTGTTTCTAGCCACTAGTCACTCGTGACTAGCCACTGCCGTTTTCCCAAACAAGTTCACGCAACGTCTCACCTATTCAAACCGAACTTGGATTTCTTACTCAGACTCTTCAGCGCCTAAAACCACGCCGCTAAATCGTCCCAACTTCTACCGCAGCGACCGCACCGCATCCAACTCCAAATTTAATTCCAGTACATTCACTCGCGGCTCTCCCAGGAATCCCAACTGCCGCCCCTCCGTGTGCTTCACCACCAGCGCCCGCACATCCGCCTCACTCATCCCCCGCTCGCGTGCCACGCGCGGAATCTGAAATTCCGCCGACGCCGGCGAAACATGCGGATCCAGCCCCGATCCCGAACTCGTAACCAGATCCACCGGAATCCGCGCGCCAGGATTTTCCGCCTGCAACTTCTGCACATCGCCATTCACTCGGGTAATCAACGCCGAATTCGTCGGCCCATAATTCGGCGACCCTCCACCCGACGCATCCGGGTCGTATCCAGCAGCCCCCGCGCCCGAAGGCCGCGAATGAAAATATCCCGCCGAAGTAAACGGCTGCCCAATCAAGCTCGATCCCACCAACTTTCCGTCCACGCGAATGATTTCTCCGTTCGCCTGCCGCGGGAAAATCCATTGCGCCGCCGCCGTCACTACCAGGGGATAAATAATCCCCAGCAGTACCGTCGTCGCCAGCGTCATCCAGATCGAAATCAGCAAATTTCTTTTCATAAGTTAGGCGCCCCTAGGCCAATCCCACGTGCGTGATAATCACATCAATTAATTTGATCCCGATGAACGGCGCGATAATGCCGCCCAGCCCGTACACCAGTAAATTCCGCCGTAGCAGAGCCTCCGCGCCCAGCGGGCGGTATTTCACTCCGCGCAATGCCAGCGGCACCAGCGCGATAATAATCAGCGCGTTGAAAATCACCGCCGAAAGTATCGCCGAGTGCGGATTTTTCAGCCCCATCACGTTCAACACTTCCAGCTCCGGAAAGGCCGCCGCGAACATCGCCGGAATAATCGCGAAATATTTCGCCACGTCGTTCGCCACCGAAAAAGTCGTCAGCGCGCCGCGCGTAATCAGCAGTTGCTTCCCGATCTCCACCACCTCAATTAGCTTCGTCGGGTTCGAATCCAGATCCACCATGTTGCCCGCTTCTTTCGCCGCCTGCGTTCCCGCGTTCATCGCCAGACCCACGTCCGCTTGCGCCAGCGCCGGCGCGTCATTCGTCCCATCGCCCGTCATCGCCACTAGTTTTCCTTTTGCCTGCTCGCGACGAATCAACGCCAGTTTGTCTTCCGGTCGCGCCTCCGCCAGAAAATCATCCACGCCCGCTTCGCGCGCAATCGCCGCCGCGGTCAATGGGTTGTCGCCGGTAATCATTATCGTGCGAATTCCCATCACACGCAGATGTTCGAACCGCTCGCGCATTCCGCCCTTCACGATGTCCTTCAAATGAATCACGCCCAGCGCCCGCGCATCCTCCGCCACCAGGAGCGGCGTTCCACCGGAATTCGAAATGCGGTCCACCGCCTCCATCGTTTCGTGCGGCACCGTCCCGCCCGCTTCCTTGATGTACTTCACGATTGCATCCCGCGCGCCCTTGCGAATCTTTCGCCCGTCCATATCCACGCCAGACATTCTCGTCACCGCAGAAAATGGTATAAACGTCGCGGCCACCGATCCCAGCTCCCTCCCGCGCAATCCGTGTCTATCTTTCGCCAGCACCACGATCGACCGCCCCTCCGGCGTTTCGTCCGCTAGCGATGCCAGCTGCGCCGCATCAGCCAACTCGCCGTCACTCACGCCTGGCGCGGGGATAAACTCAGTCGCGAACCGGTTCCCCAGCGTAATCGTCCCGGTCTTATCCAGCAGGAGCGTATCCACATCGCCCGCCGCTTCCACCGCGCGCCCAGACATTGCCAGCACATTTTTCTGCAACACGCGATCCATTCCCGCAATCCCTATCGCCGAAAGCAATCCGCCTATCGTCGTCGGAATCAAGCACACCAGCAGCGCCACCAGCACAAACACCGACTGCGGCGCGCCCGAATAAATTGCCATCGGCTGCAAGGAAACGACCGCCAGCAGAAAAATAATCGTCAGCCCCGCCAGCAGAATGTTCAGCGCGATTTCATTCGGCGTCTTCTGCCGCGACGCGCCCTCCACTAACTTAATCATCCGGTCCAGAAAAGTTTCGCCGGGGTTCGACGTGATCCGCACCTTGATCTCATCGGAAAGCACGCGCGTCCCGCCCGTCACCGCCGACCGGTCACCGCCGGATTCTCGAATCACCGGCGCCGATTCTCCCGTAATCGCCGATTCGTCCACGGACGCGACGCCCTCGATCACTTCGCCGTCGCCGGGAACGAATTCTCCTGCGGCAACCATCACCAAATCGCCCGCGCGCAATTGCGACCCCGGCACCGACTCGATGCTGCCATCCGCTTTCAATCGCCGCGCCACCGTTTCCGCGCGTGATTTGCGCAGCGCCTCCGCCTGCGCCTTCCCGCGCCCTTCCGCCATCGCTTCGGCGAAATTCGCGAACAGCACCGTGAACCACAGCCACAGCGTGATCTGTAGTGAGAATCCAAATCCGTGCGTGTGCTGAACCACTCCGCGCACCAGATCTATGGACGTGAGCACCGCGCCCACCTCCACCACGAACATCACCGGATTTTTCGCCAGCGTCCGCGGGTTCAGCTTTACGAATGACTCCCACACCGCTTGAACCACAATTTCCTGTCCCCAGCGCGATTTTTCTTTACCGCTCGTTTTAGTGGCCATGGGTCCTTAAAACACCTTTCCTGCGTGCATCATCAAATGTTCCAGAATCGGCCCCAGGCTCAGCGCCGGGAAAAATGTCAGCGCGCTCACGATCAGCACGACGGACACCAACAGCACCGTAAATAGCGGCGTGGTCACCGGAAACGTGCCGGCCGATTCCGGCACATATTTCTTTCGCGCCAGGCTTCCCGCGATCGCCAGAATCGGAATCACCGCGAAGAATCGCCCCAGCAACGTCGCAAGACCAATCGTCGTGTTGTACCAGACCGTGTTCGCGTTGAGGCCAGCGAACGCCGAGCCGTTATTTCCTGTGCCGGACGTGTATGCGTACAAAATCTGCGAAAGCCCGTGCGGCCCGGGATTTGAAATCGATGGCGTCCCAAATGATTTCGCCACCACCGCGATCGCCGTGAATGTCAGAATCACGAGCGGGAAAATCAGCACCGAAAGCATCGCCATCTTCACATCGTATGCTTCGATCTTTTTCCCCAGATATTCCGGCGTTCTGCCCACCATCAGTCCCGCTATGAACACGGAAAGAATCACAAAGACGATCATTCCGTACATCCCGGAGCCCACTCCGCCAAACACCACCTCGCCTAACATAATGTTAATCAGCGGAATCATTCCGCCCAGCGGCGTGAACGAATCGTGCATCCCGTTCACCGCGCCGCAGCTTGCATCGGTCGTCACCGTTGCATACAGCGCCGTATCCGCGATGCCAAACCTTACTTCTTTCCCCTCCATGTTGCCGCCAGACTGTGTCGCGCTCACTTTTTGGTCCACGGAATGCAGCAGCGGGTTTCCCCGCGCCTCCGCGCTGTACACCGAAACCACCGCCGCCAGAAAAAGCGCGGCCATCGCGGCCCACACCGCCCAACCGTGCTTCTGCGACCCGGTCATCTGTCCCAACGTGTACGTCAGCCCAGAAGGAATCGCGAAAATCAGAATCAGCTGCAGAAAATTCGTCAGTGGCGTCGGATTTTCGTAGGGATGGGAACTATTGGCGTTGAAGAATCCGCCGCCATTCGTGCCGAATATCTTGATGGATTCCTGCGACGCTACCGGACCTTGCGGGATCACCTGCGTGTTCACCACCTGCGTCGTCGTCTTGCCATCAGGGCCCGTGGAACTCACCGTTTGCGCATCCACCAGCTGCGTAGTTGTATACGGACGCAGATTCTGAATCACACCCTGCGAAACGAAAATCAGCGAGACCACCAGGCACACCGGCAGCAGCACCCACAAGATCGTGCGCGTCAGGTCCACCCAGAAATTCCCGATCGTGTCCTGCTCCCGCCGCGCCACTCCCCGAATCACCGCGATCGCCAGCGCAATCCCCACCGCCGCCGAAATAAAATTGTGATAGGCCAGCCCCGCCATCTGCGTGAAATAACTCATCGTCACTTCTGGCACATACGCTTGCCAGTTTGTGTTGGTCGTAAACGAAGCCGCCGTGTTGAAAGCCAGATCGCTTGGCACCGCTGCAAGACTCTGCGGATTCCACGGCAACCATTGCTGCATGCGCTCGATTAGGTACAGCAGCGTCATCGAAACGCCACTGAAGAGCAGCATGGCGATCGCGTATTCCGTCCAGCGCATTTCCCGCTTCTCGTCCACGCCAGTCAGTCTGTACAGCAAGCGCTCCAGTGGCCGCAGCACAGGGTCGAGCAGAGTCTTCTTGCTCGTGTACACGCGCGTCATGAACTTACCCGCCGGCTTCGCCACCGCCAGCGTCACCAGCAGAAACATAAAGATTTGTAGCCAGCCGTTTGCCGTCATCGTCAGAACCTTTCCGGCCACAGCAAGGCCGCCAGCAGGTAACCCAGAATCAAAACGCATATCACCAGCAGAAAAATGTTGCCGAGCATGTTGTTGCTCTCCTTACTTCAGCCGGTCGCACCCGCGCACGTACGCGAGCGCCACCGCAAAAAAACAGATTGTCACCAGCACGAACACAATGTCCTGCATCGGCTAAACCTCCGCGACAACGCAGCCGCTCATTTCCGCCGCGCTTAGAACTTCACCAGAATAGACATATCAATAAAATTCTCATCCCGCCGCAAATCCGGGAACCACACGCTGGAGTTCTGCGGCGCGCTGCCGCAGAACGTCGTAGCTGGTCCCAGCGCTGTTTCGCCAGAGGACACGCCGTTGTTGCACACATAGTCCGTCGCCAAACCAACGTTGCCACCCGGAGGCGTAATGCCCCCGCGGCCCGACCAGTACGGCACGCTCGCGTGCCGGTAGTCATATTCCCACCGGAAGGTGATGTATTGTTTGGGCATATAGTCAAATGTGATCGATGTATCCCACGCCTTGAACGGATCTCCGGGATTCTCCGTGAAGTAAGGAGAATTGGTGGCCGCTGTAATCGCGCTCTCGCCATTGATCGGCGGCAGTAACACCAAATAGCGTCCCGGATTGTTAATCTTTCCGCCGCCCAGCGTCACGCCGAACAAATCGTGGTGGAACCAGAAGCGGTTGTACAACATAAAGCCCAGAAAACTCTGCTTGGGCCCCCCGCTCTTGTCGCTGTAACAGCTCACTCCGCCGCCGTATTCGCAGCCCGCGTCGGCGGTCAGCGAGAACGCCATCCTGTCGAGCGTTCGTTCCGGCCTATCGTAGTATTTCATCTCAATGCTGTCGTCGGTGTGGATGCGCCGGCGGTTCGGTATGAACAGATCGTCCGCGCCCAGAGCGTAATTGTTCGAGATGACGTTGATCCACGGCCTCGGCGTCCATTTAACCTGTCCCCCTATCCCCGGTCGGTGATTGGCCGATGCGTACGATTGCCACCCGTTGATGAACCACGGCTCAATCTTCAAGTGTGGCGTGGGGAAAATCTGCACGCGCACGCCTTCGAAAAACCAGGGCGTGTTCGAGGAAACAAACGACGGTTGATAAGCCCAATTGTCGAAATTGTAGTAACTAAACAGGCCGATGTACGAAAGGAAGATTCCTGCATCCACATTCACACCGTACATTTTGTCGAAGTGATACCCGCCGTACGCTTCCGACAAATAACGGTACGCGGACACCAGATCCCACTGGCCGTGCCCTGGACTGGGATCGTTCCGTGGCGTCGTTGCCGAATACATACCGAACTGCGTCATGATTCGCGCGCGAACGTGGTCGTAGTGGAAGTCGCCGCCCACTCCGAACTGCGTGAGCTGCACCTCTTGCGACCGGAAAAGTTCGCTTGATCCGCCCATCGAATGATCCGTGGGATGGTTGAAGTCGTAGACGTACACTGTGTCTGAGCGAATTTCGGGAGTGAAGAATTTCGAGTCCCAGAATATTTCCTTGGTGCGCGGATTGCCGTTCAACCAGGTCCAGTCCGCGTCCGAAAATGGCTCAATTTTGGGCACTGCGGCCTCGGCCGTCAGCTTCGCAGCAGCAGATGAGGACTCTGTCGTGGAGGCCGTGGGCGTGGCGACCGGCGTCGCGGACGCCGCAAATGCCGTCGTAACCGGCGTCGCAGACGACCCTGTCGCCGCTGGCGTCACCGGCACAGTCGCTTTCGCGCTCTCTGCCGGCACTGCTGGCGTCTTCGAGTTCTTCAGCTCCGCTTCCAGTTCGTCAATGCGTTTTCTCATCGCATCCAGCTCTTTGGCAACGGCCGCCGGTATCTGCTGATCCGCGGCGGCCGCTTGCTGGCTGGTAGCCTCACTGTTGCTCTGCGCGAAGCACGGAATCTGCCCCAGCGAAAAAACCAGAATTACGAAAAACATCTTGATCGTGTGGTTTGTCAAGGACTTCGACATGGAAGTCATCTCCTGTGCTCTTGCTCGCCCTGCATTTTCTGAATCGCTGAATCTTTGCGGCGCCGCTCGCGCGGAGTTTCTCGTGGCATCACGATTTGGCCGGAAGAAACCATCGGAAAACCCATCGGCATTTCATCTCTCCGCCTCGGGTGTTTCTCCTCAAGCCAGAATTGCACCAGCACGTATAGAAAAAATACGCACGCTGCCACCATCGCCAAAAAAGCGATCACCACCATAAAACTTATCCTTCAACGGCCGGTGTGCCGATCCGGCTCGCAGCCACATCCTGTAGGTAGCAAGATGCGGCCGCGCGACCGAACCACGATCGCCCCGCATCCACCCGCCCAGCCGCAATCGGAGTGCGGCGACTCGCCGCTTTTCTCCACAGCAGATTGCTCAGCCGTTAGCTCCACGGCGCAACCGGTTTTCGCCGGCGCTTTTCCGCAAACGTTTGATCCGCCTGCCGGTATTGCCGGCCTGTTGAAACGCACGCCTGCTCCGCTCATCCGCACTCATCCCTTCGCTGTTGCACCGGCGGAATGTCTTACGGTACTCGTCTTGTGTCAGGAATCTGTAAGTGAGGTGTAAGGATTTCGTAAGGAAAGTCGGGCGGGAAAAGTGTTTCCGGTGCGATTTAAGCGGGCTGCGATGCCGCTTCTGCGCGAGCGTCGCGGTTCTGAAGCAACCACCCGACCGCAATCGTCACTAGCAATAGCATCACCGGGTCAATCGGATGTCTGTAACGCAACGAAGCATGCGTCACGTAGTAAATTATGGGATAGACGATCGGAACTACGGCAAGCGGGAATGCGTACGCGCTCCGCGATCGTAAAAGCGCCAAAATCCCACACAGCGCGCCGATTGCTGCGAGCGTGTTGCTGACCAACACTAATCGTACGAGCGGCGAGTCGGCATCGCGAAATCCCTCGATAGGATTTTCCATTCCCGTCCACGT
Organism: uncultured Acidobacteriota bacterium; assembly: GCA_963748395.1. Classification (GTDB taxonomy): domain Bacteria; phylum Acidobacteriota; class Terriglobia; order Acidiferrales; family UBA7541; genus Palsa-295. The sequence continues at coordinate 214,042 of CAVVIP010000006.1, forward strand.
CGCCACGAAACGCCGTCCGTAAAGAATTAGCTCCAGCTTTGGATGCGTGGTAATGAACGCGACTGCTTTCCGCCACTTATCCTGCATGAACGCCGTCTCGCCCATGTGAATGTAGTTTCGAATCTCCGCTCGTTCGGGATTCGCCGGCGCGACCACTTGCGATTGTTCGTCGAACTGTTCGTTGTTTCCCAGCCACAATTCGAACGGCAGGTTGGAGCGCAGTGGAACGAACCTGTGGAACGCCAGGTAATTGCGCACCGTCCACGGCACGCAGCACAGCGCCGCAATTCCGCAGGCCAGCGCCGGACGGCTCAGCAGCAAACGCCCTTGCTTGAACGCGCGATACGCGGCCCAGCCCATCAACACTGGCAACAGGCTGCCGAGCGAAGGATTGGTCATCAGCGCGAAGCCCCACAGCAATCCATAGCCGCACCAATGGCGCGCGCTCTGCGTATCCGCGAGTTCCAGCGTTGCCCACAATATCGACGCCATCAGCAACGCTGACAGCGACGTATCCCAAACCCATTCGTACGGAATAATAACCGCGTTGGGAAATATCGCCCACAGCCACGCCGCGCCGCTCGCCACTCCCAATCCGCCCACGCGCTTGCCGATGTAAAATATCGGCACGCACGTCGCCGTGGAAAATAGGATGTTGAGAAACACAACCGCAAAGAACGAGTGCGCAGTGTGAATCCCGAATATCAGGAAGATTCCCGCGACTAGCGCTGGATATACCGGCGTCAACCACGCCGTCGGCCCCGTCTCCTGCCAGTACGGCGAGCTGTATCCGTGGCCTGCGGCGAGCGAGTAGGCGATGTTCCCCGTCTCATTCAGGAACGGCACTAAGCCCACCAGATCGGCACGCATCTTGCGCTCTTGATTCCACGCGAAGGTTATCCGCGCTCCCAGCGCAATCACCACGATCAGTGCTAGCGATGTTGCGGCCTTATAGAATCGCTGGTTCATAGTCGTGCTTTCCAATTCCGCTCCTCACGCGCTGTTCAGTCTATCTTGGATGCATCCGTCGCGGGGCAATCAACGGCGCGCGGCTACCGCCGATTCTGCTACTTTCAGTCACGCTGTCGCATCTGATAGCTTAGAGGCGTCCCAGCGTCAGCGCGATGGTTTTCGTGCATGCACGCGAGGAAGTTGGCGCTTAAATGGCTGATGCACACAAAGTCGTAATCATCGGCGGAGGTTTCGGCGGGCTCAGCGCCGCGCGCACTCTGAAGAACGCGCCGGTCCAGGTCACGCTCGTGGACCGCTGCAATTATCATCTGTTTCAGCCGTTGCTGTACCAAGTCGCGACCGGCTCGCTTTCCCCGGCGAATGTTGCGGGCCCTTTGCGCCAGGTCCTGCGCAAGCAGAAGAACACGCAGGTTCTCCTCGGCGAAGCTATACACATTGACGCCGCGAAACGCCGCGTGATTCTCAGCGACGGCGCGCTCGACTACGACACGCTGATCGTCGCCACTGGCGCGACGCACCAGTATTTCGGCCATGACGAATGGGAGCAGTTCGCGCCTGGCCTGAAGAACCTCGACGACGCGACGGCGATGCGCGGCCGCATACTTCTGGCGTTCGAAGCCGCCGAACGGGAACGCGATCCCGAGAAGCTCGCCGCGTGGATGACGTTTGTGATCGTCGGCGCAGGGCCGACTGGCGCGGAGCTGGCCGGCGCGCTGGGCGAGATCGCGCACGACACGCTGCTCCACGACTTCCGCGATATAGATCCGTCGAAGTCTCGCATCATACTTGTGGAAGGAACCGACCGCGCGCTTCCGGCATATCCACCGAAACTCTCCGAAGCCGCGCGCAAGATGCTCGAGCGTCTTGGCGTAACGGTGCGAACCGGAGCGATGGTCACCGATGTGCGCGCCGATGGCGTGACGATACGAGTTGGCGATCACGACGAGATCATTCCCACGCGAACGGTGCTGTGGGCTGCAGGCGTGCTGGCTTCGCCGCTCGGCGTGATCCTCTCGCAGGAAGCAGGCGCGAAGCTGGATCGCGCGCGACGCGTGATCGTCGAGCCGGACATGAGCATCGCAGGACATCCTGAGATCTTCGTCATCGGCGACCTCTCGAACTACAGCCATCAAACGGGCAAACCGCTTCCGGGAGTCGCGCAGCCCGCGATACAGCAAGGACATTACGTAGCGAAGCTGATTCGCGCGCGGCTGCGCGGCAAGACGCTTCCGCCATTCCATTATTTTGACAAAGGAAATCTGGCGACGATCGGGCGCGGCGCGGCGGTGGCGGATTTAAATTGGATTCGCATCTCGGGATGGCCGGCGTGGTTGATGTGGATCTTCATACACTTGCTGTACATCGTGCAATTTCAAAATCGATTGCTGGTGATGCTGCAGTGGGCCTGGCTGTATCTCACCTTCGACCGCTCCGCGCGATTAATCACCGGCAAAAATCCGTTGCCGCTGGATTTGTGAATTATTCCTCCGCCGCTTCTGCCGCGCGCACACGTCCCGAGCGAATCGCTTTCAGCAGCGTGGCGTGGTCTTTTTCGGTCTGGTCCGCGTAGGTCACGGCAAATTCGCTGATAGCGTCGTCAAACTTGGCGTTCTTGCCCAGGTAGCCTCCGATACACGCTGCATCGCCGGTACGCGCATGCGCTCGCGCCAGAGTCCAGCCGCAGATCTGCACGTACTCCAGCCATTCCGATTTGCTCATGCTCTCCAAATCGAATTTCATTTTCATGTCACGCAGCTGGCGGAAATAATAATCGCGGCCGTCATCAGCGCGCGTCCAGCCGAGGAACACGTCGCTGGCGGCTTGCAGCATCCGTTGCCCGGTGACCACGCGCTCGCCGTGATTCGGATAACGGCTCTTGCCGGCGTAGGCTTCCAGCACGGAAGGCATCGCCTCTTTTAACTGCAGCACCATGGCGTCATCCATGCTGGCCAGCAGCAGCGCGACATCGCAGCGGGTGCCCACGCTTCCTACGCCCACCACTTTTCGGGCGATATCCACGATGTGATAGCGGTCCAGAATCACGCGGCGTTCTTCGGGCAGAGTCAAACTGTAGCGGTGAAAGAGCGCGCGCACGTGCTCGTCAATTTTGGCGAAGTCGCGCGGATGATAAATCAGCGGCGGGTGGTCAATGATGCGCCGCTTGCCATTGGAAACCTTGGTGATTTTCGGGAGGAGATATTCGGCCGTCTGCATATAGGCGGCGTGCTCCACTTTTTTCCAATAGTGCTTGTCCTGGAAGGTTTTGGCCTCGTCGACGAAAAGGTCCACGTCAATATGCGAATACCAGGCGTCTAGGGCGGGCATCCGCGCATATTCGCGCATGTGCGTGCGATAGGAAGCCACCATGGCTCGCGCTGCGTCTGAGCAACGCCCTTCTCTCATTTGCTTTTCGCGTGCCGCCAGCACGACGCTGGCAGCCAGCCGCTTGACGTCCCATTCCCAGGGCGCGGGAAGCGTTTCGTCAAAATCGTTGATGTCGAAAACGAGGCGCCGCTCGGGTGAGCCGTATCCGCCAAAATTCAGCAGGTGGCAATCGCCACAGACCTGCACGCGGATCTTGGTGTTGGGAGTTTTTGCCAGATCGCAAGCCATCAGCGCCGCGGCGCCGCGGTAGAAGGCGAACGGCGAAACCCGCATGCGTCCATAACGAATGGGCAGGAGCTCGGACAATCGTCCGCGATCGGATTCCTTCAGCACAGCGACTGGATCGGGACGATCGGCGGCCGGAGCCCACTTGGCGTGAGAAGGCCGCGGCACGCGGTCGCGCAGCGCCTTGCCGGCGGCCATGCGTTCTTTGACGGATGGCCCCAGGGAATCCCCGCGCGCTTTGCTGATGCTGACGACAGGCGCGCGCACAAGGCCGGTTTTTGCTGCGGCTGAGTTTTTCATGGTAACGGGGATTCTCCACCCGATGGCACCGGGGCGCAAGCCTGCTGATTCGGGAATGGAGCTTTCGAGTTGGCTATGCATTGTGGTCTGACCGGAGCGCAAGACAAGGCCCGGCTGTGCGCTTTGAAGTTACGTTGTTGCGCTGGAGTTCGTGGCGTCTGGAGAATGGCGCACAGGCAAGATTGCCCTCCTTCGGCGGGCAGGCCTGTGCCACGAAGGGCAAATTTGTATCGAATAGAAACTTGTTTCTCCTTTGTTTTCAGCGGAGCGACGATTTTGTGCGTTCCATTTGTATCGAATAGAAATGACGTGAGGCAGCGATGAGTGACGAGTGACAAGTGATGGGTGAAGCGCGGCGCGGGCGAAAAAAAAGTGGGGCAAATAGTACCGATTAGAAAATGTTTTCTCGTTTGTTGTGAGCGGGTTAGCTCGATTTCTAATAATTTGGTGTAGCGATTAGAAATGCGCGGGGTGGCGGCGGGCGAAAAAGGGGGAAAATCACCAGCGATTAGAAATGCATTCGGTGATGGTACTGAAGGAGTTAACTCTGTTTTTAATATTTTTTCACCAGCGATTAGAAAATGCGGTGACGAGTGATTAGTGGCGAGTGATGAGAACAGGCGAGTCCGCTTCCGGAAGAGGCCGGCGAGATCTTTCGTGGTTGAGACGTTCCCATTTTGGGCCGGCTCGCACATGTTGCGTCCTTTGGCGTCGTAAATAGCGCCCCGACTCACGCTAACACAAATGTTGGGCGTTGAATATTCGTAGAAATACTGACGAGGGTAAGCGCAAGAAAAGAAGAGGTGTAGCTCGCCTACGATTACGCCGGGGGGATTCCCGACGAGGATTTCAAGCACTCAAAACTTCAACGGCGGTCGTTTCGGTGGTATGGGAGGGACGCGATGCGTCAAATTCTTTGAAGCGCTCGAGGGTGTGGTGTACAAGCGTATACGGCCCTGAAACGATATTAGGCAAAGGAGGAGTTCGATGCGGGCGCAGCAGTATCGAGCCTTGGTGATTGTTGCTGGGCTGGCCAGCCGCGCGTTCGTCCTTGCGACCCTAGGACAAGCGACCCTGGGACAAGCGATCGGGGCGCAAGAATCTGCCGGCTCGGCGTCGCAGCAGGAGCAATCCGCGCCGGCCATCCGCAGCCAGACGAATCTGATCGTAGTGCGAGTGGTGGTGCGAGACGCCAAGGGAAACGCCGTCAGTGGACTGACGCGCAACGATTTCCAACTGTTCGACAACAAGAAGCCGCAGATGATTGCATCGTTCTCGGCAGAAACACCGGAAGCTGCAAGTCACGTTGCCGACGTAGCTCCTGGCGGCGTCCAACATCCTGCACCAGTCGCGATCGGGGCGGCCACCGGGGCGGCGCTACCGCAGCGGTTCACGGCGCTCTTCTTTGACGACTACCACATGGAATTTGGCGATCTGGTTCCAATTCGGGAAGCGGCCAAGCGCTACCTGGCAAAGCGCCTGGATGCCGGAGAGCGGGTGGCAATCTTCAGCGCATCCGGCAGCATTCATGTGGAGTTCACGAGCGACCGCGAGAAGCTGGAGGAGGCACTCTCCCATCTGGCGCTCGCGCCGCGGTTCGAGCCAACCGACAGCTGCGCGAAGCTTCCGGTTTATTTGGCGCAACGTGTGGTGGACATGGACCAGGAAGCACTGCAAGACGCAGAGAATCTGGTGCGGCCTTGCGATTGCCACCTGAAAGAATGCCCGCAATTGGAAGCGGCTACGCTGAACGAAGCAAAGTCAGTGGCGCACTATAACAATGAGGGAGCGGCAGCCACGATCGCAGCGCTGGAGAAGCTGGTTCACCGGATGGCGGAGACGCCCGGCGGTGAACGCACGATTGCCATGGTCTCCGACGGTTTCTTGAATGAGGAATACAAATTCCAAATTGACGCGGTAATTGACCGCGCGCTGCGAGCCAAGGTGATCATCAATGCGCTGGACGCTGTAGGACTATCGGTGGAAATGCCGGGCGAATCGGAATATGCGCGGCAAGGCCGGCAGCGGAATGGAGACGTGCTGTTGCAGGCCGCGGAAGGAACCGGCGGCGTGTTCGTGCAGAATACGAACGACATGGACGCCGGACTGGCGCGCATCGGAGCGTTGCGCACTCCTTCCTACTTGCTGGGCTTCGCGCCAAAGGACCTGAAGTTTGACGGCCAGTTTCACACCGTCAGCGTGAAACTCGCGCATCCACAGAATTTCACGGTGCAGGCCAGGCGAGGCTATTTCGCGCCGAAGCGAGCGGAAGATGCAGCCAGCACGGAAAACGAGAAGGTGGAGGAAACGATGTTTTCGCAGCAGGAGCTGAGCGGGCTTCCGGTGCAGCTCAGCACTAAATTTGACAAGGTCGATGCGCAAACGACGAAGTTCAGCGTGATCGCTGATGTGGATCTGCGCGCGATGAGATTTCGCAAGGAAGCCGGGCACAACCTGGATGATGTGACGATGATGGTGGCGCTCTTCGATGCGGACGGGAATTACGTGACCGGACAGAAAAAAACACTGAAGATGCATTTGTCCGATGCCACGCTGCATAAGCTGGAGGGCAGCGGCGCGACGATGACGACGGAGTTGAACGTGAAGCCCGGCAGCTATCTGGTGCGCGCGGTGGTGCTGGAAAGCGAATCGCAGCAAGTGGCGGCTGGCAGCCAAACGGTGGCGATTCCGTAGGGCCCATCGGGCGCCGGGATTGGCTGGGCAATTTAACCTTGCGTGTATACTGGCTTGCTTCGCGGAGCTGCGTGAACACTTGATAGGGAGAGGGAAGCATTGGCGAACTTTTTGAAACGAGGAGCGCAGGCGCAGGAACTGATACGCGCGGGGCAGATCGCGCAGTTGCAGGAGCACCGGCGAGCGCTGCTGGAAACGGCGCGAAATTCGGATCCAAGACGGCTCTTGAACTACGGCTACCGGGTGTATTCGCAAACGGACGAGGACGGAATCCTACGGGAGATTTTCCGGCGGATTGGGGAAGGCAAGCGCTCGTTCGTGGAAATCGGAGCGGGCGATGGGCTGGAAAATAATACTTTGTTTCTGCTGGTGCAGGGGTGGCGAGGCGCGTGGATTGAAGGCTCGGCGCGGAAGGCGCAGGCTGCGCAAAAGACATTCGCGGCAGAGATCGCGGAAGGCCGGCTGCGCGTGAAAGAACATTTTCTGACGGTGGCGAATGTTGACAAGATCGTCGGCAAGATTGCGCCGGCGAGCGAAATTGATCTGCTCTCGATAGACCTGGACGGAAATGACTATTACATACTGGATGCGATCCGGTCAGTGGCTCCGCGGGTGATCGTCGCGGAATATAACGCGAAATTTCCGGCGGATATGGTGTGGATCATGGAATACAACGAAGCGCACCGGTGGGATTCGACGGATTATTTTGGAGCGTCTTTGAAAGCCCTGGAGGGGCTGCTTGGGACGCGGGGGTACGTGCTGGTGGGCTGCAACATCGTAGGGATGAACGCGTTTTTTGTGCGCGCGGATTTAGCGAAGGATCCGCCGTTTTGCGCGCCTTTTACGGCGGAGAATCATTATGAGCCGGTGAGATATTATTTGCGGGCGGCGTTTCATGCGGGACATGCGGCGGGGTTTGGGAAGTTTCGTGGGGCGGGGGAGAAGGGCAAGGCACCACAGATGAACACTGATAAAGGCTGATAAGTGCAAAGGCGAAAATAGAAAAGAGAAAATGGAAAATAGGGACTGGTGCGTGGCGCGGATGGCGCACTGAAGTGCGCCGCTACAAAGGCCGCCGCCCTTCGAGCCCGCACAGCGGGAGCGATTCACACAACCAACAGCTGCCCGTTTCGGTGAAACTGAACCGGCCGCTACACAATCAACACCTGGACCGCTTACTCGGAGCGGAGGGCGTCCATTACGTCGATGCGGGCGGCGCGGGCTGCCGGTAGCACCGAGGCTATCACTGCTGCGGCTAGCAGGACCGCGGCCGACGCGACGACTGGCACGAGATCGGGCATGCGCATGTCCACGACGTAGCTGTTGGCCAGGCGCGCGAGAGCGTAACCGAATACGGCGCCTGCGATGATTCCTGCGGCGGCCATCGCGAAGCCTTGCGCGATCACGCTGGTGAGAAGATTGCGCGGCTGTGCGCCGAGCGCGAGGCGGATGCCAAATTCGCGCGTCCTGCCGCTGACCGAGAACACCAGCACGCCTGCAACGCCAATCACAGCAATCGCCAGAGCCACTGCCGCAAAGCCGCCGAATACGAGTGCGTTCAAACGATCGGGAGTGAGAACTTCGGCGCGGACGTCGTCGAGAGTGGCGGCTTTCTCTACCGGTTGATCCGCGGATAAATCGCGAATGATGCGGGTGATGGGCTTAACCAGCGCGTAGGGATCCGTGTGGGTGTGGACGAAGAGGCGGCCGCCGCCGATTTCCTGATCGAGCGGATGATAGACGGTGAGAGCGGCGCCGGGGACTACGTTTTCATCGTCCACATCGGCGGCTACGCCCACGATGCGTCGAGGCCCGGTGCTGACGGCTATAAACTGCATCACGGGATCGGTCCACATGATGTGCTGATTGAGCGCGTCGCTGTTGGGGAACATTTTTATCGCGACACTCTGGCTGATGATGACGACTTTTTCGGAGTCTTTGCGATCGAGGTCATTGAAATCGCGGCCTTCGATGATGGGGACGCCGAGGGCGGCGAAGAATCCGGGTGAGATAGTACGAAATTGCGCGTGGGGATCTTCTTCGCCATTGGCGCGCACGTGGCCTTGTGCGGAGAACTGGAAGCCGGGGCCGAAGATGCCCTTATCGCGCCAGGGAACGGCGGTGCCGACGGCGACGCGGTCTACTCCTGGAAGAGCGGAGACCTGGCGAATGGTTTCTTTATAGAAATCGAGGATCTGATCGGGCGTGCGTCCGTAGGAAACGACTGGAACGTTGATGGCGAGAACATTGTGCGTGTCAAAACCCGTGCGCACGGTTTGCAGCGCGAGAAGCGTCTTGAGCAACATGCCTGCGCCGGCGAGGAGCATGAAGCAGGCGGCGATTTGGGTGACGGCAAAGACGCGCAGGCGTCGGCCGGTGCTGCCGGTGATGCGCACGCCGCCGCTGGAGACGCCCAGTCCGTTCGCGGCGTCCGCGGAAGGAAGGCGCGGGACGAATGCGAGAAGCACCGCGGCGACGACGGCGAGGATGGCGCCGACCCACAACATGCTGGAATCAACAGTGAGGTCGAGCGCGCGGACAGAAAAGCGCGAAGCGTAGCGGGCGAGGATGGAGACCATGGGACTGGCGATCAAGACGCCGAGTGCCGCGCCGGCGCCGCAGAGGAGCAAGCTATCGATCAGAAGGGTTCGGCGCAGCGAGCCGGTGGTGGCGCCCAGCGCGGCGCGGATGGAGAGCTCGCCTTCGCGGCGGACGGTGCGCGCGAGAATCAGATTGGCGGCGTTGGAGCAGGCGATGACGAAGACGAGTATGGAGGCAGCGAACAGCACCCACAGCACGGTCTTCGCGCCCGAGGTGATTTGTTCGCGCAGAAACACGGCGCTGATCTGGAAGTTCTCGCCGTGCGGATATGCTTCGGGATGCTGGGCGACCATCGAACCGTAAACGGTGCGCAGCTCAGCGCGGGCTTGATTGATATCCGCGCCGGGAGCGAGGCGGCCGAAAAGTTCCGTCATGCGATGCACGCGGCCGGTGATCATGGTGGCGGAGAGATGATGCGGACTGGTGACGATGTTGGCGATGAGTTCGGTTTCGGCGGGGTAAGGCACGGACGGGTTCGAGAACGCCGACGATGGTGGCATTGCGCGCGCCGCCTGGGTCGCCGGTGTCGAGCTTCAGAGTTTTGCCGAGGACGGAGGGATCGCTGTGGAGGGAATTGGTCCAGAAGCGATAGGTGAGGACGACGGCGCCGGCGGCGTTGGGGCCGTCATCGTGCGCGTCGAGCAAGCGGCCGAGGACTGGATGCAAGCCCATGACATCGAAGTAGGAGCCGTCCACGACGCCGGCGCGGACTTCGCGGGGTTCGCCGAGGCCGACCATGCTGAAACCGATCGTGGAGAAGTCACCGAACTGGCTGACGGTTTTTACGCGCGATTGCAGGTCCTGGATTTCGGGGACGGAGAAGTTGGCGTTTTCGACGCCGATGCCGGGGGCGGATTGGCGGATATAGATCAGGCGACTTTCGTCGCGATTGACGAGCGGGCGGAGGAGCACGCCGCGGACGACGCTGAAGATGGCCGCGTTGGCGCCGATGCCGAGAGCGAGGGTGAGGATGACGGTGATGGCGAGGCCTTTGGTGCGCGCGAGCGAGCGGAGAGCAACTTTCAGATCGCGTGAGATTAATTCCAGATTAGGCATCGCCGTTCGACCTCCTTGCGTTGTCGGCTGCGGGTGAGCGTTTTGGGCCGGGTGCTTTTGTGCCGCGGCGGTTGCGGGATTCTACACCATAAGCGGTGGAGTCGTATATTTCACGGATGTTGAGGCACGTTAGGTTCCGTGCGAGACGTAGGTAAGGATATTATTATCAGTTAGTTAGATAGTGTTGCGGGCTGGGAGGAGCTGGGGAATGCGCGGTATTGGGACTGGGCTGTTTCGTGAGCGGACAGCGAGGAATTGAGGATGCGCGTCTGATCGGGAGGCTTCTGGCAGCGGCGGAGATTGGATCTGCGTCAGCTGAGTTTTTCCAGGATGGATTCGCTGGAAATTTCGCCTTCGATTTTGGGCATGGGTTCGGCGGCGGGAGCGGGGGCGGGAGCTGCTGCGTGGGCGCCTGGAGCGGCGTGAGGTTGGTCGGTGGCGAAGATGAATTCCTTGCGGGCGAGGCCGCGCAGCATGCGGCCATTGTCACATTCGACGGAGAGGGTCAGGACGCCGCCGATGGTTTCGACGGCGGTGATGACGCCGCGCGCGCCGGACGCCTGATGGATGACGTGGTCGCCGGGCTGCGCAATTTGCTGCTGAGCTTCTTTCTTTTCCGCGGAGGAGTTCTGGCCGATGGTGGAGATTTTTTCCCAAAGCTTGCTCATGGCGATTGCTCCCTGATACTGAGTGCAATTTTCGAGCGCCCGTGTGCGGTAGAAAGATGGAGCCGCTCTTTTCTCAGGATACGGGTTTTTGGCGTCGCGCTTGGTGAATTCGCGGGATTTCGTCCGTAACAATCAACCCGATAGCAACTCGATGGCGTGGGTCATGCTGAGGTGATTTCAATGCGGAGCCGAGCGGCGGGCGGCTACAGGGCGAGTCCGTATGATTTGGTGAAATGGCGGGGCGGGCGGCACGGGGGCGTAATACAATTGTCGCTGGAGCATTGATGACGCGCACGCAAAAAATAGTTCTGGCGGTACTGGCGCTGCTGCTGGCGGGGGCGGGCGGCGCAATTCTGTACACGCGGGATTGGGCGACGTCTGCGCGGCGGCTACACGCGGACCAGCTGCGCGCGGCGCACACCACGCAACAAATTGTGGACACCAGCGCGCTGCAGACGGCGCAGCAACTGGCGCCCTTGGCGGTGACGCACTGGGAGCAGGAATATGCGCAGCAGGCTCTGCGGCTGGCGGACCGGTCGGTGGACTTGGCGTTCAACGCGGCGTTGGACGATGCGAAGGAAAACCCGGCGCCGCTGACGCCGGAAACAGCTCCGCTGGCGGCGCGGGTGAAAGATGCGGATGCGCGCTTGAATGTGGACCAGGAGCGCGTGGCGCAATTAACTGCTGCGCTCGAGAAAGCGCGGCCCAGCGCGAAGGACGACGTGCAGGACCAGATTGATCTGGCCAAGGCGCAGGAATCGCTGGACCAGGACGAATTGGACGACGCGCACGAGGATTTGACGCGCGCGGGCGGCGACAAACTTTCGTTGGTGCAGGACCAACTCGATCAGCACGAGGCTTCCGAAGCGCACACTGGAAAATCGGCAGGGGCGGCGGGCGGGGGAGCGGGGCAAGCGCCATCACCGGAATCGTCGAAGGCGGCAAATCTGGTGGCGCAGGTGGAAGCGATTTTTTCGCTGCGGACGAAGGAAAGTCTGCTGCAACAGGCGCGGCAAAATGCGCTGGATCGGATCTTCAAGCATTCGGCCGAGCATGCGGCGCTGGAAAAGCAGTTGGACGACGAAAAAGTGCAGAAGAAAATTCTGCGGCGACGTACTGCAGCGGAAGCGCCCGCGAAATCGGCTGCTGCTGCAGGAGCTTCGGCTGCCAATACGACTGCGAACCAAGCTGCCACTCCACCTAATAATCCGGCTGCAAATCCTGCTACCGGACCGACAGATGCGTCGGGGACGTCCGTTTCGCAACTGACATACGTAAAGCATCTGAGCGCGGACCAGAAGGCGCTGGCGTTGTACGACAAGCGCATGGAGGCGGAGCAAGCGCTGGCGACAACGTACGGCAACTGGCTGGCTTTGGTGGTGGCGCGGCGGCATGCGTTTCTGCACGCGCTGTTTTTGTGCATATTGTGGATCGCGCTGGTGACGCTGATTGTGTTTGTGGCGAACATCTGGGTCCAGAAATTGTTCGCCGAGCTCTCGATGGACCGGCGGCAGCTGCACACGGTGCAGGGCGTGACGATGTTCGCGGTGCAGGCGATCGGCGCCGCGTTGATCCTGCTGATTGTGTTTGGAATGCCGAGCAATTTCGCGACGGTGCTGGCGCTGGCCGGCGCGGGAATCACGGTGGCGATGAAAGATTTCATCGTGGGTTTTTTCGGGTGGTTCGTGCTGATGGGTAACAACGGAATCCGTCCGGGCGACTGGGTGGAAATAAATGGCGTGGCGGGAGAAGTGCTGCAGGTGGGATTGCTGCACACGGTGATTCTGGAAACGGGGAGCTGGGCGGATGCCGGGCATCCCACGGGCCGCAAAGTGACATTCGTGAACAGTTTTGCGATTGAGGGACATTATTTTAATTTTTCGACATCGGGGCAGTGGTTGTGGGATGAGATTCAGGTGCAGGCTCCGGCGGGGAAAGATCCATATGCTATCGCTGATGCGATACAGAAGTTGGCGGCGGACGATACGAAAGCCAACGCGGATTTGGCGAAGAAGGAATGGGAGCGTGTGACGCCTAGCTATGCGCAGAAAACTTTTTCGGCGGTGCCTTCGCTGAGCGTGACGCCTGCGGGATCTGGAGTGGATATACGGGTGCGATATTTGACGCGCGCGGATGAAAGACATGATGTGCGGGGCCGGCTGTATAAGAGCGTGGTGGAATTGTTGCGGGAGTCGGACGTTCCGGAAACGGCGCAGGTCAAACCTTCCAAGTAGAGCCGCGAGCTCAACCGCGGGATCCTGAAGAACTCCCCTCACGAAGGCTCAGAGCTTGCGGATGCGCGGCCGGGGGTTCGTCTGCCTCACGGTAGGCCAGTTGGTTAACTCATGCGTTGCGGTTAGCGCGTTGGCGTTGACTTCGCGAGTAGGTCAGTCACAATAGAAGTCCCTTCCAAGGTGTTTCTGCAGTCTAAGACTGCCTCCTTCTCAGTCGTAAGCCGATTCGGGGAGTTCTGCAGCCCGCGCTAGAGGCTGAAAGAGCTTCCTGGTTTTCCGACATAAAAAAGGCGGAAGCATGCTCAGGCCTGCGCTCGCGATGGCTGGCACTTACGATTATCGTCTCGTCGTGGTGTCTGTGCTTCTTGCAGTGATGGCTTCGTACGCCGCACTGGACCTTGCTGGCAGAGTGACGTCTGCGCGCGGCGTGGCCCGCACACTGTGGTTGAGCGGCGGAGCGGTGGCGATGGGTATGGGCATTTGGGCGATGCACTATGTAGGGATGCTCGCCTTCCGCCTGCCCGTCGCAGTCGAATACGATTGGCCGAGCGTACTACTTTCGCTGCTGGCGGCGATTTTGGCATCGGCGATCGCTTTGTTTGTGGTGAGCCGGCAGGAAATGGGCCTGTTTCAAACGATTATAGGCAGCATCTTCATGGGTAGCGGCATCGCGGGAATGCATTACATCGGGATGGAGGCGATGCGTTTGCCGGCCATATGCCACTATTCGGGCGTGATGGTGGTGGTTTCAGTGGCGCTGGCGATGGTGATTTCGCTGGTGGCGCTCTGCCTGACGTTTCACTTTCGAGGAGAGAGGAAGTCGGGCGGCTGGCGGAAGGCGCTGAGCGCGGTGGTGATGGGCGCAGCGGTTCCGGTGATGCACTACACGGGAATGGCGGCGGCTAGTTTCACTCCTGCAACGTCGGGCCATGGCGACTTGTCGCACGCACTGAGCATATCGTCGCTGGGGATGCTGGGTATCATCATCGTAACGTTCATGGTGCTGGGACTGACGGTGCTGACCTCGCTGGTTGACCGGCGCTTCTCCGCACAAGCCCTGGAGCTCGAGTCCAGCGAAAAGCGGTATCGGCAGATACTGGAAACGTCCTTTGACGCCTTCGTGGGATTGGACTCGCTGGGCAGAATCACCGATTGGAATGTGCAAGCGGAGAACATATTCGGATGGCCCAGCGCGGACGTGATGGGCGAGACTCTCCCGGAAACAATCATCCCCGCGCTTCACCGGGAAGCATACCAAAACGAGATCAGGCAATTGCTTGCTTCGGGCCAAGGTAGCGCCCCGCACAAGCGATTTGAGATTGGAGCGTCATGCCGGGACGGGCGCGAAATACCCGCCGAGATCACCATTTCCGCAATACGACCGGATAAATCGCATCAGTTTGCGGCGTTCGTGCGCGACCTGAGCGAGCGCAAGCGATTCGAACAAGACCTTCGCGAAGCCAAGGAAGCGGCGGAAGTGGCCAACCAGGCGAAGAGTACGTTTCTGGCTACGATGAGCCATGAGATCAGGACTCCGATGAACGGCATCATGGGCATGACGGAACTGGTGCTGGACACAGAACTGACCAGCGAACAACGCGAGAATCTGGGCCTGGTGAAGTTTTCCGCAGAATCATTGCTGGGCATCATTAACGACATACTGGATTTCTCGAAGGTCGAGGCCGGAAAGTTGGAGCTGGAATCCATTCCATTCGAGCTGCGTGAGAGCCTGGGCGAAACCATGAAGACGCTTGGCGTTCGCGCGCAGCAGAAAGGGTTAGAGCTTGTTTTCGACGTGCGGCCAGAAGTTCCGGAGGTGTTGCTGGGAGATCCAGGGCGAATCCGGCAAATTCTGATCAATCTGGTGGGTAATGCGATCAAGTTTACGGAGCGTGGAGAAATCGTGGTGAGCGTGGATGAACAATCCGAAGAGTCCGACGCAACGCGCCTACACTTCGCGGTGCGCGACACCGGTGTGGGCGTGCCCGCCGAGAAGCAAGGCAGAATTTTCGAAGCCTTCGCACAAGCGGACGGCACCATGGCCCGTAAGTACGGTGGCACGGGATTGGGATTGACCATCTGCACGCGCCTGGCGGAGCTGATGGAAGGGCGCGTGTGGATGGAAAGCGAGCCGGGCCAAGGAAGTACATTCCACTTCGTGATTCGCGTCGGTATCGCTGACACTCCTGCGGCGCGGTCAACGCCAGCGGAGCGAAGCCAATTGCGCGACGTCGAGGTGCTTATTGTGGACGACAATTTCACGAATCGCCGAGTGCTGGAGCGAATGCTGCTGGGTTGGGGAATGGTTCCGGTGGCGGTGAAAAGTGGTCCGGCAGCGCTGCTGGCGTTGCAGGAAGCGCAGAGCGGGGGCCGAGCGTTTCGTCTGATTCTGCTGGACGGCCAGATGCCGGAGATGGACGGATTCGCGCTGGCCGAGATTATTCAAAAGGACGCGTCGCTCGCCGGAACGATGCTGATGATGCTAACTTCGGCGGGCTGCGCGGGAGACGCGACGCGCTGCCGCGAAGCGGGCATATCCGGGTACCTGACCAAACCGATAAGCCAGAGAGAGCTGCTGGAGGGCATCTGCGCGCTGCTGAAACAGGCACCGGAGAAGAAAATCGAAGCGTTGGTGACGCGGCACACATTGCGAGAACAGCGCAACCGGCGCCGGGTTCTGGTGGCGGAAGACAATCTGGTGAATCAAAAACTGGCGCTGCGTGTGCTGGAAAAGCACGGCTATGAGGTGACCGTAGCCGGAGATGGGCAAGCTGCGATCAACGAATTGCAGAAGGGATGTTTTGATGTGGTGCTGATGGACGTGCAAATGCCCGCCATGGATGGCCTGGAGGCCACCGCCGCGATCCGTGAAAGAGAAAAAGCAAATGGGGGCCACACACCGATTATTGCCATGACCGCGCATTCGCTGAAGGGAGATGCGGAACGATTCATCGCCGGCGGCATGGATGCTTACGTCTCGAAACCGATCCGGACGAATGAGTTATTCGCGACGATTGAGAGAGTGCTGGGCAGGAGCGGTGGCGGGCAGAAATCCGCTGAGCTCGAGACTCGAGAGAAATTGAGCTGAGTTGAATCCTTTGCTGTTCCCCGCATTTGGCCGAAAATTCGAGAGCGATTTCCCACTCGGTAAGTCATCGCCGCTCCTGATAATTGTTTAGTCGCCTCGCGAAGATCCACGACAGATCGCGATGGTGTGTTATAACCGCGCCGGATGCGATCGTACGGAAGAGCGGGCTGTGAGGAGAAGCGATGAGCGTTTACGCGATTGCGCAATTGTGGATTCATGATCCGGCCAGGTATGGGCGATACGTGGACCGGTTTATGGATGTGTTCAAGAATTATAGGGGGGAGTGTGCTGGCGGCGGATTCGAGTCCGGTGGTGTTCGAAGGACCCTGGGATGGAAATCGAATGGTGGTGCTTTCGTTTCCGGACGAAGCGTCGTTTCGAGATTGGGCGGAGTCGCCGGAGTATCAGGAGATTGCGGAGGACCGGAAAGCTGCGGCGAGGACTGTGATTATGATGGTGCACGGGATTGCCGCGCGGAACGATCAGGCGACAAAGTGACGAATGAGGCGCTGCGATGGCACGAAAAACAGGGCGCGGTGCTTGCGGCCTCTTGTCAGGAAATATTTCGGGTCAAACCACCTGTGAAATTTTGCGAAGCGTGCGGCGGGGAGGCGCCAGCGTTCGTGTCGCATGCGGTCAGAGGGTGGCGAAGATGTGGAAGCTGATGGTGCCCAGCGCGATTCCAATCGCCGAGCCAGCCAGCACGTCGCTGAGGAAGTGCATTCCGAGGATGATACGCGAGGAGGCGATCAAGAGCGCGACGGCTAACAGCACGCCTTGCAATTGCGGGTAGAAGAGGCCGAGTGAAAGCGCGATGGCGAAGGCGGTGATGGTGTGGCCTGACGGGAATGAGTATTTGTCGGGCGGAAGAATCAAGGACCAGCAATGCGGCTCGATTTCACAGGGGCGCTGACGTTTGCTGGTTTTCTTCAGGGCGCGGAACAGCAGGATTCCCACGAACGCAGCGGAAGCGGCGGAGGCTATGGCCAGGAAACGGTGTTCGCCGCCGTAGACGAGCAAAATCAGGCCGAGCGAATACCACAGCCAGCCGTCGCCCATGCGCGTCATCAAGATCATCAGGATGCGAAACCAACGCGGGGCGCGCCAGCGATGCACGCGGCGCATCAGGCGGTGGTCGTTCGATTGAATCTGGTTCCAGACAGCTTTTGCGACCGTCATACCCATTCCTCCGCCGCGGATTGCGGCACCGATATCCAGCGAGGACGTTTGCGGGTTTCAGGCGTGCCCAGAATTTCCGCGGACCAGCGTCGGACGAAAGCGCGCTCATCGTGATAATTCCAGTAGGTGATGACCGGGATCAGAGCGGCGAGCGGGGAGAGCAGAGTAGTCCAGGATTTTTCGCGCATCATTTCATGAGCGATTACGAAGACGTCGCGCGTGAGTTTGCTGAAGCTGCCGGATTCGCCGGCAACGCGGCCGATGCCGGCGCGAAGTCCGGCGAAAAATTCTTCCTTGTCGCGAGCGCCGGGAACTTCGGTGTAGGCCGTACCGGCGGAGGGCAGGGCATGCGCGTCACTGCCGCCGATGGCGATTTTGTCCCACTGCTTGGCGAGCTGCGCGGCGCGCTGATTGGCGCTTTCCAGCATGTGGCTGTTGCGCGTCTCCATGGCCGGAAAATATTCCTGGAACCAGGCGAAATCCTCGCGCTCGCGGCGGCCGGTGACGCTGGAGAAGACGTGATTGATGCTGAAGAAGAGGCGGCGCTCGGTGAGATACATGAGCAGTGAGACGAGATCATCGCGGCGCTGCTGCAATTGCAGGTGCTGGCGATCGGTGAGGTCGTAGACGCCGATGTGCACTTCGGTGCCGCTGGGCATCTTGCAGGTAAGCTCTTCACTTACGAAAAAATCGGGATGCCGGCGCAATTGTTCGGCGCCTTCGATGGAATCGTGATCGGTGAGAGTGAAGAGATTCATGCCGCGGCGCTGCAGGTGGGAATAGACGGCGCGGGGATCGCTATAACTTTCGCGGCAAAAATTCCGGACAAAGGGGGTTGTAGCGGCTCCGGAGAAGTACGAGTGAACATGCAGGTCGCATCTCACGACTACAAGAATAGGGGGTGCGTGTTACCGGGATATGACATGCGTGCTAAAGTTCTGAAAATACAGATATTTAACTCTTTCGACACAGTAACCGTCATTTAACATTTCCGTAG
This sequence comes from uncultured Acidobacteriota bacterium, assembly GCA_963748395.1. Classification (GTDB taxonomy): domain Bacteria; phylum Acidobacteriota; class Terriglobia; order Acidiferrales; family UBA7541; genus Palsa-295. The sequence goes on from CAVVIP010000006.1 coordinate 232,441, forward strand.
CAGATCTCGGCATGACGGATGCCAGAGTCCGTGCCCATGGAACGAATTGAGTTTTGCTTTTTCGACGCTGGCGGCGGGCACCGCGCGGCAGCCACAGCCCTACAGATGTCCATCGAGGCGCAACGCCGTTCGTGGGATGTTCGCCTCCTCAACATACAAGAGTTGCTCGAGGAACTGGATATCCTCAAGAGATACGCGGGGATACGCATCGAGGACTACTACAACTGGATGCTGCGCAGCGGATGGACATTGGGCAGCGTTTATCTGATGAAAGTGTTGCAATTTGTGATTTGGTCGAGGCATGCGGCGATGGTGCGCGTGCTGGAGCGGCATTGGCGAGGGACCGCGCCGGACATGGTGGTGTCATTCATTCCGCACTTCAATCGGGCGATATATGAAAGTTTCGCGAACGCGTATCCAGGACGCCCATTCGTCACGGTACTGACGGACATCGCGGATTATCCGCCGCATTTCTGGATTGAGCGGCAGCGGCAATTTCTGGTTTGCGGCTCGGAGCGCGCGGTGGAACAGGCGCGGGAACACGGGCACATGGACAACCGGATTTTTCGCGCTTCGGGAATGATTTTGCATCCGAGATTTTACGAGGCGGCGGTGGAGGAGCGTGTTGCGGGTCTGGCCCGTTTGGGATTGCGTCCGGATTTGCCGACGGCGATTGTCCTGTTCGGCGGGTACGGCTCTCAGGCCATGTTGGAGATTGCGGAGCGGCTGGATGATTCAAAGCTCGAGCTGCAACTGATTTTTATTTGCGGACGGAATGAGAAATTGGCGGGTGCGTTGCGGGCGGGGAACTCGCGTCTGCCGCGTTATGTGGAGGGATTTACCAAGGACGTGAACCGGTATATGCAGCTGGCGGATTTTTTTATCGGCAAGCCTGGACCGGGAAGCGTGAGCGAGGCGCTGGCGATGCGGCTGCCGGTGATTGTCTCGTGCAACGCGTGGACTTTGCCTCAGGAGCGGTATAACGCGGAGTGGGTGCTGGAGAATGAAGTGGGGGTGGTGCTGCGGAGTTTTGCTGAGATCGTGCCGGCGGTGGCGCGGATGATTGAGCCGGCGAATCTGGCGCGGTTCAGGGCGAACGCGGGGGGATTGAAGAATCAGGCGGTGTTTGAGATTCCGGGGATGCTGGAGCAGATTTTGGAGACGACGGCGAACGCCAGCGAGGCGTACGCTGCGGTGAAATCCTAAACGTAAGTCGGAGCGAGCAAGACTCGCGGTTGGAAAATCAAAGACCTCGCCCTTCCCATGAAACAGAGGCGGGAAGGATGGGGCACCCGAGCTACATTTCCCCGACTGGTTGAAAAGCGACGCGATCAGCGCGCGAAGTAGGCGACCAGTAGCAGCGCAGCCACGGCGATTGCGTAGAGCACGAGTCGCGCCCAGCGCGGGATGTGTTCCCACCCGTTTCCCAAGTTACGCGGCGAGTGTGGTTCGGGATCGACGATTTCTTCAGTCATAAATCACCTATGCGTGGCGATTTTCCTTGGGCGCTAATGCGGCGCAGCTAGTTGTTGTTTCAGTTGGGCGACTTCTTTGCGGAGCATGGCGGTGAAGACGCGTTCGTAAGCGATGGCAGCGCGGGCTGCGAGGCGCTGGAGCATTTCGGATTCGTCGGGAGTGATGTCGTTTCCGGATAGGTGCGGGCCGAAGAGGGCTACGGCGGTGGCTTCGGGAACGCCGCTGCGCACGGGGACGGAAAGGCACGGCGCTGCGAGCGCGGCGGGGAGGTCGGGCGCGTCCCAGGAATCCTGGTGGATGCGGACGGGGTCGCCTTCTTTCAGGCTGCGCAAGGCGATGGCGTCCGGTTCGGGAAGCAGATCTTTTTTCATGGAGGCGTTCCAGCCGCGCGTGTCCTGCGTTCTGCGGAAGACGTTGCCATCGTTGCGGAAAACGGCGCCGGAGGAGAGGTCCAGGGCGCGCACGGCGCTTTCGACCAGCAGGCAATCGATTTCGGGAAGAGTTTCGGTACGCGCGAGAGCTTCGTTCGCGACTTTCATTTGTTCGCGCGCGGAGTGGAACTGGCGATTGAAGACGCGGTCCACCAGTTCGACGGCGGATTCGTGCAAGCGCTGCATCACCATTAGGACAACGGGGGCGACGAGCACTGGCCAGATCCATGTGGGGAGTCGAACGTCTTCCTGCAGGAGGTTCAACTTTTCGTGGAGTTGAACGATGGGAATGCCGAGAGCGAGGCTCAAGGCGACGAGAACTGTGCCGTGGCGGAGCGGAATGGAAACGCTGACGACGCGGCGCTGCCAGACGGCTTGCGACGCGAAATAGGCGAGCACCCCGTTAGGCAAGTACAGAAGACCGATAAAAGCTTGGGAGGGCGCGGCGCCCCAGAGATGGGTGATCAGGTCTGAGGACTGGCAAAGCTCGGCGAGGATGAAGGCGGGAAGTCCGATGGCGCAGCCCCAGATGACCCAGCGCATGCGCTGTTCTTCTTGCGGCGGGAGCGTGCGACGGCGCGAGATGAGAATGAAGAGAACCGCGGCGTCAATCGCGTAGCCCGCCAGGAAAGTGATCTCTGTAATTTTTTCTGTGGGGAATCCCAATAAGCTGCCGTAGCTGAGCAGGGTGAGCGCGGCCATGATGACGGCGAGCAGCGGAACGGCGCGCTGAAATTTTTGCCAGCGCGGCTCGGTGCGGTCGTCGGGGAAGCGCAGCGCGAAGAGCAGCAGGCCGGCGAGGGCCGCGCCTTGCGCGAGCGACTCCGCAATTTCCTGGGCGAGGATTGCGACGGGCCAGCGTTGGAGCAGCGCGTAGTACGTGAAAGTCTGGCCGGGATTGAACCAGACTACGTAGAGCAACAGGCCCCAGGTCATCCAGCTGGGGCGGGTCCAGACGAGCCAGAAAGCGATGATGATGACGACGATGGCGACGATGGTGTCGGCAAAGAGGACGAGTCGTTCGGCGGAAGTTAGCGGGGAGGGGACGGACTGGAGGATTTTTTCTTGTGATGTGCCGCCGTCTTTGGGTTGGATGAGCAGCGTGATCTGGCGATGCGGTAGGACGGCGTGCATGCCGCCTAAGCCGCCGAGAACTGCGAGCAAGTTTGCGCATTGCGGCGCGTCGGGCGAATTGCACCGCATGGCTTTTAGGTCGATGCGGTCGCCGGGGACGATGCCGGCAGCGGCGGCGGGAGAATCGGCGAGCGAGCGAAATGGGGCGCGGACGTCGGTGATGATGCCGTCGTTGGACACGGAGAGCCCGAAGGAATCGAGGGAATCGAAGACGCGCTGCAGGCCGGGGGCGACCATGGCGAGGGCCCAGAGGGTGAGGACGATTAAGAGGAGGCGTGCGGCCCGGGAGTGATGAGCGGTGTTGGGTTCCGTTGCGTTGCTCTGCGAGTGCAAGGCTGCGCCTCAGGCTGCTGTGAAAAACTCGGGTGCATATTATGCGTTCAGGTGGGGGGATGGGAAGGGTTGTGTATTCGCTGACGAAGTGGAAAGTCCAAGCGGTGGAGGGTTCGAAAGTGTCGCGCTACCGGTGGCGCACTGAAGTGCGCCGCTACAAAAGCAAAGACAAAAAAGCCGGCGAGACGCCGGCGCTACCAAGATCGGGCGGCCGCACAGGATATCAACAGAGAGAAGGCGACTAGTCGCTTAGTTTTCTGTTCAGCAGGGCGAAATCTTTTTGGAGCGATTCCCATTGCGCCAGGAGGTCGTGGAGATGTTTGGTGGATTCCTCGTAGGCGGCGGAGGCTGTGGCCGTGGGTGCGCTGTCTGCGCTGCCGACGGCGATGGATAACGCGGCGAGAGTGCTGTCTTCTCCGATGAGGCCGGCGGGAGTGGCGGGCCACTGGGCTTCGGGATTGCCTTGAATGGATTCGGCGCGTTTGTCGAGGTCTGCGAGCGAGTCGAGGATTGGTTTTGCGTCTGATTTCTCGCTCAGGCTGGACTTGAGGGCTTTGAGTTTTTCGCGCAGAGCTGCGACGGACCTGGCTGCGTCGGTGGCCTTGGTGAGTGCGTTGTCGATTTTCTGTTCGAGCTCGAGCTGCCGAATTAATTCTTCGCGCGGGATTTTTACGCGCGGGTCCATGTCCACGGTGAGTGCGGCCTTGTACGTCTGGCCGCCGCTGGTGAGCCAGACTTCATATTCACCGGGAGGCACGAGGGGGCCCTGCGGCTCGGTGATGGTGCCGACGCCGATGATTGCCGCCATGGAATATTCGTTGTGCAGTGCTGCGGGCGGAGCGTAACGCAAATCCCAGACGAAGCGGTGCGCGCCCGGGGCGTTCGAGAGCGGCGTGAATTTTGGCAGCCAGTATTTTGGGAATTCCGGTGGGGCTGCGGGCGGCGTCTCTGTGTCCGAGCTGGAGAATTTGCGGACGATGTTGCCTTGCTGGTCGTGGACCTCGAGTGTGACTTCATCGCTGGCGGCGGGCGATTTCAGGAAGTAATCGAATATGGCGCCTGCGGGTGGATTCGTTCCAACGGGTGTTTCGGGCGGCAGCGGAGAATCGTGATTTTCGCTGCGGCGGACGCGGATAGCGTGCGCGGGAGGGTAGAGGCGCGCGTTTTGATTCATAGATTCCTGGTTCCATTGGCGGAGGGGCGCGATGTCGTCGAGAATCCAGAAGGCGCGGCCGTGGGTGGCGACGACGAGATCGTCTCCGTGAATGACGAGATCGCGAATGGAACTGGCGGGCAGATTATTCTGCAGGGGGCGCCAGGAATTTCCGTCGTCGAAGGAAACGAAGACACCCGTTTCGGTTCCGGCGAAGAGAAGGCCCTTGCGCACGGGATCTTCGCGTACTGCGTGGACGTAGGCGTTATCGGGCAGGGCTGCGACGATCTGCTGCCAGGTCTTGCCGGAATCGTGCGTGCGATAGATGTAGGGGCGGAAATCGTCCACCTGATGGCGGTCAACGGCGGCGTAGGCGGTGGCAGCGTCGTAGCGCGAAGCTTCGATCAGGCTGACCAGGCTCCAGTCGGCTACGCCGGGCGGGGTAACGTTGGACCAATGCGCGCCCTCATCGAGGGTGAGTTGGATCAGTCCATTATCTGTGCCGGCCCAAATTTCATGCGCGCGCGCGGGAGAAGGCGCAATGGTGTAAACCACGCCGCCCACCTCGCCACCTAGCCCGCCCTCTTTCGGCGCGGCGCCTGCCGCTGCTGCACTTCGCAGCGTCAGATCAGGGCTGATGGCCTGCCAGCTTTGGCCGGCATCTTCGGAGCGCAGCACAAATTGCGCGCCGAAATAGAGGACGTGCGGATTCTGCGGCGAGTCCACGACCGGCGAAGTCCATGTGAAGCGCAACTTGCTGCCGTTGAAGGGAATTGCTGCGGGAGAAACGTCGAAGGTCTGCGCGGTGGTCCAATTGAAACGCCGCAGAACGCCGTACGGGCCGCCGCCGAAAACGACGTCGGGATCGCTGCGGTCCACGACGATGTAGCCGCTCTCTTCACCGCCGATGGGAGACCAGTCGCGAAAAGTGATCTGGCCGTAATCGCTGCGGCTGATGACGGCGGCGGTGCCGCTGTCCTGCTGCGCGCCGTAGACACGATAGGGGAAGCGATAGTCCGTAGTGACGTGATAGAACTGCGCGGTGGGCTGATTGAACCAGGAACTCCAGGTGGCGCCGCGATCCACGCTGATGGCGGCGCCCTGGTCGCTGCCGAGAATCATGCGCGAGGGATCGTCGGGCGCGATCCACAGAGTGTGGTAATCATCGCCGCCGGGGGCACCTTTGATTGCGTCGAAATGTTCGCCGCCGTCAGTGGAGCGATAGAGCGCGGTGTCTGCCACATAGACCACGTTCGGGTCGCGCGGATCGGCGGTGATGCCGCCGAAATACCAACCGCGCTGCCAAACGCGCGCGTCGGAAGAAACGCGACGCCAATTTTGGCCGGCATCGTCGGAGCGATAGATGCCGCCTTCGCGGGCATCCACTACGGCGTACACGCGGCTGCCACTGTTGCCGGGAGCGATCGCGGTGCCGATGCGACCCAGACCTTCGCTGGGGAATCCGTTGCCGGTGATTTGATTCCAGGTGACGCCGCCGTCGGTGGATTTATAGAGGCCGCTGCCGGGGCCACTGGTGGGTGCGTAGACGCTCCAGGGCGGACGGCGCGTTTGCCACAACGCCGCGTAGACGATGAGGGGATTGGCCGGGTCGGCGCAGAGGTCAATCGCGCCGGTGTCGTCATCCTTGCCGAGAACTTTTTTCCATGTCGAGCCGCCGTCCGTAGAGCGGTAGACGCCGCGTTCTGGATTGGGTCCAAAGGCGTGGCCCAGGGCAGCGACGAGGACGATGTTCGCGTCGCTCGGGTCCACCAGGATGCTGCCGATGTGGCGCGAATCGCGCAGGCCGATGTTACGCCAGGAGGCGCCGCCATCGGTGGATTTGTACATGCCATCGCCGTAGGAAATATCGGAGCGCATGTCCGCTTCGCCGGTGCCGACGTAGATGACTTGCGGGTCGGAGGGCGCGATAGCGATGGCTCCGATGGAGGCGATCGGCTCGGCATCGAAAATCGGGCGCCAGGTGCGGCCGGCGTTTTCAGTTTTCCAGACGCCGCCATCGACCGCGCCGAAAAGATATTCGTTGGGCTTGCCGGGAACTCCCAGTGTGGGAAGGACGCGGCCGCCGCGGAAGGGGCCGATCATACGCCAGCGCAATTCGGGGAAGAGTGTTTGCGAGTCTTGCTGAGAAAATGATTTTTGCGGGCAGAGAATCGCGAGGGCGGAAGCGATTGCAACCAAAAACAGCGCGCGGACTCTAATGGGTATCGTCATTGTTGGTTTTTTTTCGCGTGCGGAGTATACACCATCGAAGTTCGACGTCTGCATGAGGTGTGCCTGGCCTCGACCGCATCGCGGCAACGTGGCAAAATAAGGATTGGCGGTTCAGATTCATATCGGCATAAGGAAGGAGTATTTCAATCATGGCTAAGGCAACTTTTGCGGCGGGATGTTTTTGGGGAGTTGAGGATGCGTTCCGGCAGGTACCGGGGGTGACTTCGACTACGGTGGGTTATACCGGCGGGAGTGCGAAGAACCCGAATTACAAAGAAGTGTGCACTGGGCGAACGGGACACGCGGAAGCGGTGGAAGTGGAATTTGATCCTTCCCAGGTTTCGTATCTGGAGCTGCTGGCGGTGTTCTGGAAGAGCCATGACCCGACGACGATGAACCGGCAGGGACCGGACGTGGGCACGCAGTATCGCTCTGCGATTTTTTATCACGACAAAGAGCAGGAGGAGGAAGCGCGCGCGTCGAAGGCCGTGCTCGAGAAGGACCACGTGTTCAAGCGGCCGATTGTGACGGAAATTGTGCCGGCGACAGAGTTTTACCGCGCGGAGGATTATCACCAGCAATATTTTGAGAAGACGGGAATTCGCGCCTGCCATACGTAGGATGGATTCTGCGAGAGGCGGCGCAGGAAGTCAGCGTCGTGGTGGCGCTGACGGGAAAAGCAGATCCCTCACTGCGTCCCGCGCGCGCCAAACGGCGGCACGAAAGAAAAAGCGCGGGACTCCGTTCGGGATGACATCCGGTTTTCGTTTGTGCGGAATGGGGAGCCGAGTGCGAAGCGGGAAGCCGGGTTCTGACTTCAGAGACAAGTCCTCACACGAGTTGGCACACCACGAGAGAAACGATTTCTTCTCAAATTAAGCGACTACTGATGAGGGTTGTAGGGGCTCTCGCTCAGGTGATACCAGAGCGCGTAGCTGCCGCCTGCAACTGCTGAAAGAACGATGATGTCGAACAACAGGTGGCGCTTCTTGGGATATTTCACGGTGGTGTTGCCGGTTGGCGCTCCGGCAGGTCCCTGCGGTGCGGCGGCAGGTTCCAGATCCATCGTGACGCGGTACGACTTCCCGGCGGGAATCTCGTGCAACTCGCCGTCGTTATCTAGAACAAGCGAGCCGCGGTACGCGGAAATGATCACTTCCAGCGGGCTGAGGATAGTGACCTGCCCGTAGGCGGGCTGGCCGTTGGCCGCGCGCACAATCCCCTGAGGAATTTCCAGAGTGAGCTGGTCTGTGCCGTTGGAGGAGAAGCCGACGGTGCCATGCGCGACTGAGGCACTTACGACGCTCGCATTCTCAGAGAGGGTCGCGGAGCTGGACGAGAGCAGATAGAACTGGCTTCCGCCGACCTTCAAACGAACGGTGCCGCCTTCTTCGGTGGCGATTGTATCGCCCGGGTACACGGTAGTGCCAATTGCGACGGCGGCAGCACCCAAATGGGCGTCCTGCGCCTGGGTGACCAGGCCCAAGGGCTTTTCGTTTGCGGCAAAACCAGAGACGTTGAGCAAGCTGGCGGATAGGATGGCGACTAAGAAAGACTTAACCATATAACGCACGGCGACCTCCTAAGAACACAGGAACAATCTAGGCGCAGAAGCTGCTGGTGTCAATAGACTTGAACATATCTTAATCGGCTGAAAATGAAGCCGCGTGAATCGATTTTGTGCACGGTTTCGCCGTGTTTTTGCCGAAGCGACGACTACTGGTTGCGTTCTGCGATAGAATAACTAGCACGTTGGAGGCCGGATGATTCATCGTTTTGTCTTTCATAATGACCGCGTGCTGCCGGTGGCAGATGTGCGGCTCTCGCCCGGGCAGGCGGGCCTGCTGAATGGCTGGGGACTCTTCACCACGGTGCGAATCTACGAAGGAATTCCTTTTGCGTTCGAGCGGCACTGGAAGAGGCTGGAGCGCGATGCGGAACGGACGCATTGCCCGTTTCCATTTCAGGAGAGCGTGGTGCGCGGGCAACTGGCGGAAGTGCTGAGCGCCAATCATGTGCGCGAAGGCGCTGCGCGGATTTACATGATTTACAACCAGGTGGGATTCTGGCGGAGCGATGAGAATTTTCCGCGCGTGGATTTGCTGGTGTGCTCCGCGGATTTGCCGGCGTATCGCGAGCCGGCGCGGCTGGGGTTGCGCGAGCATGGGCGGCACGCGGCGTCTCCGCTGGCGGGCGTGAAAGTGATTTCGTGGCTGGACAATGTGTGGAACTACTACGAAGCGCAGCAGGCCGGATTCGATGAAGTGGTGCTGCTGAACGAGCGCGGAGAAGTGGCGGAATGCACCGCGGCGAATATTTTTTGCGTGAAGGGCGGGCGGGTGGCGACGCCTCCTGTTTCAGCCGGATGCCTGCAGGGGATTACGCGCAGCGTGCTGCTGGAGATCGGCGCGAGTGTGGGCGCCCCGGTGGAAGAGCGCACCTTGCGGCCGGAAGATTTGTACGCGGCGGATGAGGTGTTCATTTCGTCCACGAACCGCAGCATGCTGGGAGTGGGCGAAGTGAACGGACACAAGCTTGCGGTTGCGCCGGGTCCGGTCACGTTGAAACTGGAGAAGGCCTTCGGCGAGTACGTGCGGCAATATTTGGAAGCGCGTTCGGCGGCTTCGGGGAAACGCTGAGCGGGGCAAGCCGGGGCGCAGCAAGCAGCGCCCCTACCGTTGCGCGCGCATGGGAGTGGAGCCGGGCTTCTAATGGATCATGAGGCCGGTGATGCCGATCACGATTCCGGCCAGCGAGAGGGCGATCCCGATAAGCCAGAACATTTTCTTTCGCGTTAGAAGAGTGATGGAGGAGATGACCAGCGCGGCCTCCAGCAGGACTTCCGATAGATCGTAACGATCGGCGCGGGCCTCCACGACTTTTACTTCAGCTTCCTCTTTGCGAGCGTCGGCTTCGATTTCTTTCAGTTCCTCGGCGTAACGTTCGACTTCCTTGGTGTATTTTTCCCTAACGGCTTCCACCTGCTGCGGATTCTGCAGCGAAAAAATGGAAAGCTCATCGAGAAACAGTTCGTAGCTGCGGCGGCGGATTTCCTTGGCCTGGTAATAAGCCCACTGATCGGCCGAGCGCGTTTGCAGAAGAACTTCCTCCGTGTGCGCGCGGTGCCCGAGCAGAGTGACGCCGGCGATGAGCACGGCGAGAATGGCCATGGACAAGGTGACGGGAGCGAGGCTGGGTTCGTGCACAGCCTCTTCCGCGCGTTCTTTCAGTTCGCCGATTTCATCGGGCATGGTTCGTCCTCACAGTGTCAGATGTCACGACGGGATACGGTTACGCTGACGGATGCTTCAAAATATCCGCCAGAGCCTGCATGCGTTTTGCATCCGCGGGAGTCTTCGCGGAGGCGGCGCTGCTTTCCAAGGACGGCGCCATGGCGCTGAGCTTGGCGACTTTGCCCTTGTTCATGTGCGATTTCTCGGCGCTTTGGATTGCTGATCGGAGTGCAGAGATGCGATCCGCGGGCAAAGCTTGCGAACGCTCCAACTGATCCACGTAGGCCTTGGCCACCACCAAATTCGCGGGCCATTCGAGCTTCTGCTGGTTCTGCACGTTGAGCGAGGCGACGCGGACCGACTTGGCCGCGTCAATTTCGTTCTGCGTCAGAAACTTCGTCGGGGTCAGTTCGAAGATGTCCAGCCCGCGCGCGATTTCCGAGGCGTAGATGTTTCCGTTGTACCAGTAGGCTGACCAATCGCCGCCGAGGACCAACATCTTGGGATCAATCGCGCCGCGGTCGAAGTAGGCAATCTCTTTCGGCTGGGAGGCGTCGGTGAAATCCATGACGGAGATGCCGCCCTGATACCAGGCCTGGACTTCGATATCGCGGCCGGGAACGGGGACGAGTGAGCCGTTGTGCGCCACGCAATTTTCGGTGTCGCCCTGCGCGGCGGGCAGCTTGTAATAGCTGGCGAAGGTCAATTTGTCGTCGTGCAGATGGAAGATGGCATCCGCGCCCCACTTGTTGGGGTCGTTCGGACGGCAACGAGCGCCGAGGCCACCGCCCCACTCATCGGTGAAGACGACTTTGGTGCCGTCGTTGGAAAACGAAGCCGAATGCCAGTAGGAATAATTCGGGTCGTTTACTGCGTCCAGGCGCTTCGGATGAACGGGGTCCTTGATGTCCAGCAGAATGCCGTTGCCGGAGCAGGCGCCCGCAGCGAGGCCAAGCGCGGTGTACACGGTGATGTCGTGGCACTGATTGGAATCGGAGGGCTTGGTTTCTTCATCATTTTTGCCGTGACTGCCGCCGTTGTTGAGACCGTTGAGCGCGCCGGTGCGGGGATCGATGAACACGCGCGGGCTGGAGACGATTTTCGCGTCCTGCGGCGCGGCTACCGGGACTTTGATCACTTCGATGCGGAACAGCGCGGTATTCGGATCTTTATCTGGCGCTTCACCCGAGCAACCGGCCAATTCTTCCGGTTGACGAACGAAGGATGTGCCGGAGACGTAGATATAAACGTTGTCCTTGTCGTTGGGATCCTGCACGAGCGTGTGGGTGTGCGAGCCGCGGCAGGTCTGCACTGCGGCCACTTGCTTGGGGTTCTTGATGTCCGTGATGTCGAAAATCCTGACGCCGCGGAAACGGTCCTTCTGCGCAACCGGCGGGCGGCGTTCTTTTTCATGGCCTGGTGCGGGCGGCGGTTCCGGCGGAAAACCCTGCGTGCCGCAATCGAGTCGGCCATTGGGCATTTCCACGGACATGAACAGCAGGTTTTTGTACACGGAGACATCACCCTGGCCGCCGGGGCAGACCATGGAAGTTACGAGGGCGGTCTGCGCGGGATTGGAAATGTCGTAAATATTCACGCCGTAGAAATTTCCGAGGAACAGGTGGTTGCCCTGGAACGCCAGATCCGAATTGGAGAAAGCGAGTTCCGCAATGACCAGCTGCAGTTCTTTCGGGAGCTTCATGCCGCCGCCGATGCCGAGCTGGCCGAGCATGTGTTGCACTTTCGGATCGTCGGCGTTGGAGGAGCCGAGCTGAAACGCGTCGGGCTTCTTTAGGAGCTGGAGGTGTTTGATGCCCAGCGATGTTTCACCGGCGTCGTAGAGTCCGGGAGTGAGCTTGAAGCGGGGATCGTTCGCGTCCGAGCCCGTCATTCCCGGGGGCAGCGGCGGCGCGGGCTGTGCAGCGAAGGGGTTGCTGTCCTCGGCGTCTGGCTTCTTGGCGGAATCCGGGGCGGGAGCTTGCGCGGCTGGCTGGGATGCAGGCGCTTGAGTTTGCGTCTGAGCTAGCATTGGGCAGACGCTGGAACATAAAGCAATCGTGGCCACCGCCAGACGAAAAGCAATACTGGGCAATCGATTCATCGTTTCTCCTCTAGGACTTTTTCTCGAGCATCGCCTGCATAATTTTGATTTCGGCGCGTTGGGTATTGTCCGCATCGGTCGCAAAGTCGAAAAGGTCGGCGTCTTGGCCGGCGCCCGCGGTGTCAAACAGATCCTTCACCATGATCAACGCGCCATTGTGGTGCTGAATCATTCCGACCAGAAATAGATGGTCGAACTCCGCTCCCTTGGCGTTGCGCAGCGCTTCCATTTGCTCAGGCGTCAGCATGCCGGGCATCAGCGGCATCGGTTTACCCGAAGCATCCATATCCGGCATTCCCGGCATGGCCATGGAGATCGGCTCACCGCGAGCGGCGAGCCAGCGCTGCATGAACTTTATTTCGTCGGACTGGGAGCTGCTGATTTTCGCGCCGAGCAAGCGCAGATCTTTGTTGTCGGTGTGCGAGGCGATGAGCGCCGTCATCTCCACCGCTTGCTGATGATGCATGATCATGCCCTGCATGAACTGCACATCATCCGGAGAAAGTGGCGGCAGGGTCCCCGTGGTTGACGGCGACAATTTTTTGGTTGGCTGACCTGGCGCACCGGGTTGCACTACGACCGGGCCCGAAGGGGAAGTGGGCTGCTGTGCGCGCGCGGGCGAGGAAGAGAACGCTGCGGGAGCGCTTGCGGCGAGGAGAATGCCACACAGGAACGCAGCTGCGCTGACAGTTCGGCGCGCGCGCTTGCGGCTGAAATTCTTACGCTTTGTTGAATCGCTAAACATTTGTAGTGCTCTCGCTAGCGGCAAACTGCTAAACGCAATTAGGCCGAGACCTTCGAAATCCCCGGGAATGTTGCTGAGTCCGGGCAGGCGGGCGTACGACAGAAGCCACACGTAACCGCGAACTGAATATCAGTTGTTGCGCCCTTCGCCAATCTCGTTGGAGCGTCACGCCGGATTGGCAGCATAGCCAAAAGTGGGCGCGATAGCAACGCTCAGAGAGCCGTGCAGGGCCGTCAGAAAGCCCAAGTCGAAGGCACCGAGCGGGAGTCGTTCTAGTCCGCGCGGGGGAGCCGGGTTCTTGTAGAATTGGGGTGATTTTGATGAAGGAGGATGCGTTCATGAGCGAGCTTGCGAACAAGACGTGCGTGCCGTGCCGCGGCGGGGTTCCTCCGCTGGCTGGAAAAGAATTGGAGGCGCTGGCGAAAGAAGTTCCGCAATGGAAGGTGGTCGACGGGCACCACATTGTGCGCGCGTTCGCGTTTCCGGATTTTCGCCAGGCGCTCGCGTTCGTGAATAAGGTAGGGGCGATCGCGGAGGAGCAGGGGCATCATCCGGACATTTTATTGTCGTGGGGGAAGGCGGAGGTGACTACGTGGACGCACAAGATTAATGGCTTGACGGAAAGTGATTTTATTCTGGCGGCGAAGATTGACAGAGTTTAGCGGTTGCGGCACGACCGATGGCGCACTAAAGTGCGCCGCTACAAAGTCAAAATCAAAAATGTGGATTTAGGGTTCGTCGTCGCCGGAGGTTTCTTGTTCTGGCTCGATGCTTAGCGCCAAATTGATGATTGGCAGGTTCGCGCGGCGGAGCTGGTCGTTCAGGGCGATGATGTCGCGGGCTTTTATGTCGTCCCACTGATTTTCCAGCGTGGTGAGCGATCGCTGTAAATCTGCAGAGGTGTCCTGAGCTGTTTGCGTAGGCGCAGCGTCCGCGCCATCCACCACGCCCAGCAGTTGGCCGAATTGCGCGTTCAGTTGCGCGAAGCTGTCGGTGTGGGCGGCCTGACCGAATCCTGGCGCGGCACCTTCGAGCGACGCGAGCTTTTCGTCCAGCGCGTGGATGGCATCAGCTAGCTCGCCTTTGGGGGCTTGGCGCGCGAGCTCCTTCAATTGCGCGCGTACGGCGCGAACCTGGCCGAGCGATGCGAAACTGGCGTTCATCGCTTCGCAGATTCGCGAAGCGAGCCGGAATTGCTGGTCCAATTGGTCCACGGGCGCGGTGATGCGCGGGTCCATCTTGATTTCGAGTGGCTGCGAATATGTTTGGCCGGCCACATCGAGCTTCACGGTGTAGACGCCGGGCATGACGGCTGGTCCGACGGGAAGCCGAGGCGTGTCGTGAACGATTGCGGAGATGGGATATTCGTGACGGAGGGAAGCCGGCGGCGGCGTTCGCAGATCCCACACAAAACGGTGCGAGCCGGGCGCGTCTGATAAAATTTGCGGCGGCCGAATCCAGTACAGCGGAACGTTCAGCTCTTTTCCCAATTGCTCCATGGTTGCGTCCGGTTTGTCCGTGCTGGAAAAAGTTCGCACGATTTTTCCGTTGGCGTCCAGAATTTGCAGTTTCACCGGACCGGCCGCGGCCTGCAGGTTGTAATCAATGATGGCGCCATCGGGCGGATTTTTTCCGGCGGGTTCTTCGGGAGGCAGAGGGGTATCGGTACTGACGTTGCGGCGAACGCGATAGGCGATCGCGGGCTTGAACAGGAAAGCGCCGGACGCGTGAGCCAATTCGTTGAACTGGCGAAGCGGCGAGATGTCGTCGAGGATCCAGAAGGAGCGGCCGTGCGTGCCGACGACGATATCGTTGCCGTGGATTACCAGGTCGCGCATGGAAGTCGCGGGCAAGTTGAGCTGCAGCGATTGCCAGGAGTCGCCGTCGTTGAAGGAGACGTAGATGGCGCGTTCGGTGCCGGCGAAGAGCAAGCCCTGGCGAATGGGATCTTCGCGCACAACGTTTACGGAGGCGTCATCCGGCAGGCCGGTGGTGATTTTCTGCCAGGTTTGCCCGCCATCGTGGGTGCGATAGATGTAGGCGTGCAAATCGTCGAGGCGGAACCGATTCACCGCGGCGTACACGGTGTTGGGGTCGAAATGCGAAGCGTCGAGTTGCGCGATCTTGCTCCAGGGGGTGAGGCCGGGCGGTGAAACTTCGCGCCAGTTCTGGCCACCGTCGCGAGTGAGCCAGACCAGACCGTCGTCGGTGCCGGCCCAGATCAGGTTGGCGTCGAGCGGGGAAGGCGCGAGTGAATAGATCACGCCGCGATGTTTGCCCTGCGCCGGGTCGTCCCCGATCATGCTGCTGATGTTTGGCGGCACGCCGGGATTTTCGCGCGTGAGATCGGGGCTGATGATTTGCCAGCTGTGGCCCGCGTCGGTGGTCTTGAACAGCACGTTCGAGCCGAGATAGAGCGTATGCGGCGCGGCCGGCGAAAACATCAGCGGTGCGGTGCGATTGAAGCGAAATTTTCCGGTACGCAAAATCACGGGCGAGACGTCCTGAGTCTGGCCGGTGATCGTGTCGAAGCGCGTGGCTTTTCCGCCGTAGATCAGATTGGGATGCAGCGGGTCCGGCGCGACGTATCCATATTCTTCGGTGCCCACCGTATGCCACTCGCGAAAAGTGATTTCGCCCCAGTCGCTGCGGCTGGCCGTGCCGGCTGAGCCGCTTTCCTGCTGGCCGCCGTACACCCAATAGGGAAATTGGTTGTCGGTGATGACGTGATAGAACTGCGCGGTTGGCTGGTTGTACCAGGAGCTCCAGGTGTCGCCGCCGTTGACGGTGATGGTGGCGCCCTGGTCGGAAGCCAGCAGAATAATTCGCGGATTTTCCGGGTTGATCCAGACGGTGTGGTAATCGTCGCCGCCGGGCGCTCCTTTGATGGCGGTGAAATTCACGCCGGCATCGGTGGAGCGATACGTAGAGGTATTGCAAATATAAATGACGTCAGGATTTTCCGGCGAGACGCGCACCCAGGCGAAATCGGAGCCGCGTCCCCAGATGCGTTCTTCGTGATTGATGCGCTGCCAGCTTTCTCCGGCATCGTCGGAGCGATAGAGGCCGCCAACGTCGGGTGCGGCGTCAACCAAGGCGTACATGCGATTTGGATTCGACTGCGAGATGCCGAAACCGATGCGGCCCAGGCCTTGCGCGTTGGTGGGAAGGCCCTTGGTGAGCGCGTGCCAGGTTTCGCCGCCATCGGTGGATTTGAAAAGGCCGCCGTTGTGGCCTTCGAGCGGGTTGCCGGTGGTCCATGGCGGGCGGCGGGAGGACCACAAATCTGTGTAGATGATTTGCGGATTCTTGGGATCGAAGGCGAGGTCGGTGGCGCCGGTGTCTTCATCCTTGTAGAGAATTTTCTGCCAGGTTTCTCCGCCATCGGTGGAACGAAAAACGCCGCGTTCTGCGTTGGGGCCGTAGGGATGCCCGAGCACGGCGACGAACACGCGATTGGGATCCTGCGGGTCAATCAATATGTTCGTGATCTGCTGGCCGTCGCGCAGGCCTAGATGTTTCCAGGTATTTCCGCCGTCGCTGGATTTGTAAATTCCGTCGCCGGTGGAAAGGTCGGGTCGGCGCAGGCCTTCGCCGCTACCTACATAAATGATGTCCGGATTGGAAGGAGCTACCGCCAGCGCGCCGATCGAGCCGGTGGGCTGTCCGTCGAATATGGGAACCCATGTGCGGCCGGAATCGGTGGTCTTCCACACGCCGCCATTATTTACGCCGATGTAAAAGAGGTTCGGGTTGCCGGGTACGCCCGTCGCAGCTACGGTGCGGCCGCCGCGGAAAGGTCCGATGCAGCGCCATTGCAGCTCTGCGTAGAGGCTGGGAGGGAATTGCGGTTCGTTTTGCGAGGTGGCGCTCGTGACATCCGTCGCGCTTGACTGCGCTGCAGCGGAAGAGAACAAGCCGTGGGCGATCAGGAGCGTGACGAGCACTGCAAGAGAAGAGATTGCCGAAATCAACACGCCAACGTGCCGCCGGAATTTCATGCCCCGCCCCCTATCCCAACAAAAACTATACTCCCTGAGCGGCATTTCCTTGCAGCGGAAGAAGCAGTTTCTGCAGTTGCGGAGAATTGTTTGTTTTTTCTTCGCGTTGGTGGCGGGCTGCACTGCAGCGTAAACGCTTTTCTGCGGGCATTTTCCGAGGCGAGACGTCCACTACATGTCCACTACGGCGTTATTCCTACGCGCCATCGCGCGGCATGTTCGTTGACCCCATCACGCGCAGCGCCTACGTTGAGTTCGTACCTCTCGGAGGAATCTGTGCGATCGACGGCACGTTTATGCCTGGTGGTGTTGCTGGTGACAAGCTTGCTCGACCTCCCAGCATTCGCGGCGAATGAAAAGCCGCTGGGCCTGGTGATTCAGGCGCAACAAGCGCACTTAGACAACGCGTCGCTTACGGTGGGCACGAGCGTTTTTCCCGGGGACGCGCTGGTGACGGAGGCGGGCGGCGCACTGCGCTTGAAGCTCGGCGGGAGCCAATTGTATCTGCTTTCGGAGAGCGCGGCGACTCTGGCGCAAAATGCCACGGTGGTCCACGCAGTGGTGGCGCGCGGGACGGTGGGCTTTTCGTCGAATGGCACGGACAACATCGAGCTGGAAATCCCGCAAGGAATTTTGCGCGCGGCGGATGCGCAGCCCGCGTACGGGCAGGTGACGATTTTGAGCCCGCTGGAAGTGGTGATTTCGGCATACCGCGGCGCGCTGGTTCTGGACAACGAAGGCGAACTGCACACAATTCCTGCGGGGAAGAATTATCGCGTGACGATGGATTTGGAACCGGCCGCGCAGCAGGCGCCCACGGCAAGCACGGGCGGAGATAATCCGATCGTGCAGCCACGCACTCGGCGGCGCCGCCGGCGGCTGATTTTCTATTTGATTTTCACCGGTGCCGTGGCGGGCATGAGTTACGCGATTTGGGACCATCTCTCCGAAAGTCCGTACAACCCGCATCAATAATTTTGAATTTTGCGATCGCGCTGGTGCGATCTTTTCGCTTAGGATTTCTTCCGGCGTTTTGCGGGAGCAGCTTTGCGTTTGCCGGGGGATCTCTTCTTCTTTGATGCTGTACTGCTGAGCGCCGCGAGCAACGCAGCGCCGTTGGGCGAGCCCAATCCGGTACAGGCGTCCCATCCCGGTCCCGCGGAATAGATTCCGTTATTTCCTGAGGTGATGTCGTGCAAGGTGGCTTCCACTTTGCTCGTGTACAGCAGCGGATTCACATACCCAACATTTTTTCCGAGCGACTGATTGATGCGTGCGAGCAGTCCGGCCCACAGCGGCGCTACGGCGCTGGTGCCGCCAATGACTGTTTGCTGTCCGTCAACGAGGACGTTGTAGCCGGATTCGGGATCGGCGTCTCCGGCTACGTCGGGTACGCCGCGGCCTACGAATCCATTCGGCGCTTTCGGGACGCCGGCGCTTTGCTGATAGCTGGGCAGCGCGAAAAATTCGCTGACTCCTCCGCCGGTGGCGCCTTCACCGCTGGATAGTTCGTTCCAGGCTTGCTCGCTGGAAATTGTGGTTCCCGAGAGCGTGAGTCGCGTGCCGCCGCACGCGAGGACGTACGGACTTGACGCGGGGAAATCAACGGTGGGGGTGCCGCTGGATGCGCCGTCGGTGGAACCGTCATCGCCGGACGCCGCGAGGATGGTGACACCGATGGTGGACGCGTCTTCACACGCGGAACTGAATGCGTTGAGCGCCTGCTGCGTCCAGGAACTTTCCGGGCCGCCCCAGCTGATGGAAACGACTGCCGGCTGCAGTTTGGTGTCGTGTACGGCGGTGGTCAGCGCGTCGAGAAAACCCTGATCCGTATTCGGCGCGAAATACATGGCGATATGCGCGGAGGGCGCGACGGCTCCGGCGACTTCGATATCGAGTTCCACTTCGCCGTCGGGGCCGCTAGGATCGCCGGTGGGCGAATTGGTTGCGCCGTCCACTGAGACGGCGGTGACGGTGGGCGCGGCGATGCCGAGATTTTTGAAATAGGTGGCGAGATCGCTCGTGCGGTAGCCGCCGGATAATTCCAGGATGCCGATGGTTTGCCCGCTACCATTGGTTCCGGCCGGGAAATTGTATGCTTGCGCCGACTTGCGTGGCGTTGTAGGAAGCGCTGGAAGCTTGGGCGCGCGCTGGATTCTGCGCTTGTTGCTTGCGTATGCGGAAATGCGGCTTGGCTTGCGGGCGGTTATCGAGGCCGAATACGCCTTCGATGATGCCGCTGAGCGCGGCGGGGATTTGAATCGCGCCGCTGCGCATACGGCAGCCGCCGCCGGGATGATCGTAACTGTTCAGCTCGACTCCGAACGCGTGGCTGAACGCGCCGACAGAGCCGCTGAGAAGCACGGAGCGGCGCGCGCGGCTGGCTTCGACTACTTTCAAGCCGTTTCGTGTTGCGAAAGCGCGAATCTTCTTGATGTCAGCAGGGCGCGCGCCATGCCGGGAAGTAAATTGCGCGCGGGAAAGATGGCGGCGTTGCGTGGGCGGGAGCTTGCCGATTTTGTTCGCAGCGGGAGATTGCTTGGGTGAGGATCCTCGCCGCAGAAAAACAGTTACCTGGATTCGTTCACCTGGGTCGGCTGGTCCAATTTTCCGCGAGCCCGGCAGCAGAGTTCGTTCGCTGCCGAGTAAGTTCACGCGTTTTCCAATCTTTGCCATTATTTCCTCCTGAGAGTTGCGCCACAGAGGATGGGGCTGGAGGTCTTGTGGCTAGGCACTTCGTGCGCCGGAGAAAAGCGAAGTTTGTATCTCCGGTTCTGAGAGACGAGAAGGCCATAAGAAGTATAAACTCGTGGGCGATCGTATTGCCACTGCGTGAGCTGACTTCTGCTGCGCCTGCCCGAAGTGGTTCTCGTTTAGTTCGCCAGGATTTCTTTTTCAATGATCAAGCGCCTGTTCTCACATTATATCGCCGAGGAAGCGCGTCCCATGCTGCGCCTGGCGCTGCCGCTGGTGCTGGCAGAGTTGGGGTGGATGACCATGGCCATCGTGGACACCATGATGGTGGGGCGGCAGGCGGATAGCGCGGTGGCGATTGGCGCCGTGAGCCTGGGCAGCATCCTTTTTAATTCCGCGGCGATTTTCGGCACGGGATTGATGCTGGGCCTGGACACATTAGTTTCCCATTCTTTCGGCGCGGGCGACGTGGAGGATTGCCATCGCTCGCTGGTGAATGGTGTTTACCTGAGCCTGGCGATCAGCCCCATTCTGATGGGAGCCGTCTGGCTGTTCGAGCCGGTGTTGCGGTCACTGGATATACAGCCGGCGGTATTGGATCAGGCGCTGCCATATTTGCGAACGCTCAACTGGGGCACGCTGCCGCTGCTGCTGTACTTTGTTTTTCGGCGCTATCTGCAGGGAATGAATCTGGCGCAACCGGTGATGTTCGCGCTGATCTCCGCGAATTTTGTCAATGTGGTCGGCAATTGGGCGCTGGTTTACGGGCATCTGGGGTTTCGCGCGATGGGCACGGTGGGATCGGGCTGGTCCACATGCGTCGCGCGAATCTACATGACGTGCGTCCTTCTGGTGTACGCGGTGTACTACGATCACCGGAATCAGACTGGATTGCGCAATGCGGCGCGGCTACCGAATTTTCCGCGCGTTTGGAGGCTGGTGTATCTGGGGCTTCCCGCCGCGACGCAATTCGGGCTGGAGGTAGGCGTTTTCGCGGCGGCCACGATGCTGATCGGCAGGCTGGGCGCGGCGGCGCTGGCCAGTCATCAAGTGGCGCTGAATACCGTGAGCCTCACGTACATGGTGCCGCTGGGAATCAGCGCGGCAGCGGCGGTTCGCGTGGGGCAAGCGCTGGGGCGCAACGACGCGCACGCGGCCAGCCGCGCCGGATGGACCGCGATGCTGCTGGGAACTACTTTCATGGGCTGCATGGCGATCGCGTTCCTGGTGGTGCCGCGGCAGATTGTGCGCGTGTACACGCCGGACGAGGCTTTGATCCCCATCGCCAGCAAGTTGCTTTTTGTCGCGGCGTTTTTTCAGTTGTTTGATGGGATGCAGACGGTGGCGACCGGGGCGTTGCGCGGCGCGGGCGATACGCGCACGCCCATGCTGTGCCATTTGTGCTTCTACTGGCTGGTCGGCTTGCCGTTGGGGGCGCTGCTCTGCTTTCATTTCGGTTGGGGCGCGCCGGGAATGTGGGCGGGGTTGAGCGTCGCGCTGATATTGATTGGGATTGCGCTGCTGTATTTCTGGCGGCGCAAGGAAAAATCGTTCGCCACGCTGGCGCTGCAACGCGCGAGCACGCCTGACGCGATGGTCTGACGGCGCGGGGGCGACCTGCACGTATTGCCCACCTTGCACGATTGCAGGACATTCCCGCTGCTGTGGACCATAGCGGCTGCGCTACAATCAGCGGCAGCGAATCGAATCGTTGCGTTGAGACCGATGCCCAATCGAACATCCGATCGAACGCCCGTACCCGGATCCAATATTTTCATGGAGCGCGCGCTCGCGCTGTCGCTGGAGAATGTGCGCTCGGGACGGGGCGGCCCGTTCGCTGCGGTAGTAGTGAAAGACGGCAAGATCATCGCGGAAGCCGTTAATTGCGTAACCACCTCGAACGATCCCACCGCGCACGCCGAAATGATGGTGATCCGCCAAGCGTGCCAGAAATTGCAGAGCTTCGAATTACCGAACTGCGAAATTTACAGCAGCTGCGAGCCGTGCCCGATGTGCCTGGGGGCGATCTACTGGGCGCGGCCGGCGCGCGTTTATTTTGCGAATTCGGCGGCGGACGCGGCGCAGGCGGGATTTGATGATGCCTTTATTTATGAGGAAATCACCGTGCCGCATGCGGGACGAAAAATTCCGATGATCCAATTGATGCACGCCGAAGCGCTTGCGGCATTTCGCGCGTGGCGGGAGAAGTCCGACAAAATCCGTTATTGAGGCCGGCAGATTTGGAAACGCGTGTGATTGGAAAATCGGTGCCGCGCAAGGAAGGGCGCGAAAAAGTCACCGGGCGCGCGCGCTACGTGGACGATCTGGTGTTTCCCGGCATGCTGCACGGAGTGACGGTGCGCAGCCCGGCAGCGCGCGGACGGATTCGCGCGATTCATTTCGAAGGCGCGATTCCGTGGCACGAATTCATCGTAGTTACCGCGAAAGACATTCCTGGAAAAAATTGCATCGCTTTGCTGATTGAAGATCAACCCTGCCTGGCCGCGGAATTTGTGAATCATCCCGAAGAAGCGGTCGTGCTGCTTGCCCACCACGATAAGTATCTGCTGGAAGAGGCGCGCCGGGCTGTGCGCATTGAAATCGAGCCGCTGCCCGCGATTTTTTCCATCGAGGATGCGCTGGCTCGCAAGGAAATCATTTGGGGGCAGGACAATATTTTCAAATCGTTCCTGGTGGAGAAGGGCGACGTTGATAGCGCCTGGGCCGGCGCCGAATTTATTGTTGAGGGCGAGTATGAAACCGGCGCTCAGGAGCAGCTCTACATCGAGCCGCAGGGAATGATTGCGCAGGTGAGCGAGGCGGAAGGCGTGACGGTGTGGGGCTCGCTGCAGTGCCCGCATTACGTGCACAAGGCGCTGATGATTTTATTCGGCTTGCCGCGCGAGCGCATACGCGTGGTGCAGACGGAGACGGGCGGAGGATTCGGCGGCAAGGAAGAATACCCGTCCATGATCGCGGCGCATGCGGCGTTGCTGGCGCGGAAAGCGGGCCGGCCGGTGAAGATTATTTACGACCGCGCCGAAGACATGGTGGCCACTACGAAGCGGCATCCCTCGCGCACCTGGCATCGCACGGCAGTAAGCCGCGACGGAGAACTTCTGGCGATGGAAATTGATTTCACGGTGGACGGCGGCGCGTACGAAACGCTTTCGCCTGTGGTGCTCTCGCGCGGAACGATTCACGCGGCTGGACCGTACGCCTGCCCGAACGTGCGCATACGCAGCCGGGCCGTCGCGACCAATATGCCGCCGCATGGAGCGTTTCGCGGATTTGGCGCGCCGCAAAGCGTTTTCGCGCTGGAGCGCCATCTGGACCGCGTAGCGCAAGCGGTGGGCATCGCGCCAGACGAATTGCGGCGGCGGAATTTTATTCATCAGGGTCAGACGCTGGCGGTCGGCCAGGTAGTAAAAGAAAAAGTGGATATCAACGGGTTGATGGACCGCGCATTCGAACTGAGCGGTTACCACGCTAAGCGAAAACTGTTTGCCGCGGCGAATTCTGATTCGCGATGTGTGATCAAGAAGGGGATTGGCTTCGCGTCTTTCTTGCACGGCGCGGGATTTACCGGCTCAGGCGAAGAATATCTGGCATCGGAAGTAGCGATGGAGGCAATGGCGGACGGCACCGTGCACATCCTGGCAGGCAGCACGGAAATGGGGCAGGGCACGAATACGATTTTTGCGCAGATTGCGGCGGAGGCGCTGCGGCTCGATTGCGACCAGGTCAAAATTATTCAGCCGGATACCGCTTATGTACCGAATAGCGGGCCTACGGTGGCTTCGCGCACGGCGATGATTGTGGGCAAGCTGGTGGAAACGGCGGCGCTCGGTTTGCTGAAGACATTGCAGGACAGCGAATTGCTGCAGCACGGATATAGCGTGGCGGATTTTTCGCGTGCCTGTGGCGCGTACATCGCAAAACACGGCGCGCTGAAATCTTTCGTGAAGTACGAACACCCGCGCGACCTGCACTGGGACGATCAGAAATATTCCGGCGACGCTTATGGCGCGTACGCCTGGGCGGTTTATGTGGCCGAAGTTTCCGTGGACATGCGCACTGCTGAAGTGCGTGTGAACGATTTCGTCGCGGTGCAGGAAGTGGGCAAGGTGATCAATCCGGTGCTGGCGGCGGGGCAGATCGAAGGCGGCGTGGCGCAGGGGATCGGATTCGCGCTGTACGAAAATGTGGTGTGGCAGGAAGGCCGCATGGTCAACGCGCAGATGACCAATTACGTGATGCCCACGTCTGTGGATCTTCCCGAGATTCGCGTGTACTTCGAGGAAATTCCGTATGGACGCGGGCCCGCCGGCGCCAAGGGCATCGGCGAATTACCGCTGGACGGCACAGCTCCCGCAATTGCAAACGCGATCGCGCATGCTACCGGAGTGGACGTTCGGCAAATTCCGATTACGGCGGAGACGCTGCTGGAAATGCTGGAGGCCGTGCATGCCTGAGCACGCGCGGAAAATTCGCGTGTCGTGCGTGGTGAATGGCGAGGCGGCGACGTTCGAAGCGTATCCGATGGCGCGGCTGCTGGATGTGTTGCGCGAGGAACTGAAACTTACTGGCACGAAGGAAGGTTGCGGCGAAGGTGAATGCGGCGCGTGCTCCATTGAGATGGATGGCCAGCTGGTGAATAGCTGCCTGGTGCCGGCGTTGCAGGCGCAGGGCGCGAAACTTCGCACGATTGAAGGTGTGGAGGTTCACGGCTCGCTGCACGCGGTGCAGCAGGCGTTCATCATGCACGGCGGCGCGCAGTGCGGAATTTGCACGCCGGGAATGATTCTGGCGGCGGTGAATTTACTCGAGCGCCATCCGCAGCCGGAAGCGGCGCAGATTCGCGATGGGCTTTCCGGCAATTTGTGCCGCTGCACGGGGTACATGAAGATATTCGAATCAGTGTTGGCGGCGGTGCAGCAAGGGGAGCCTCGGGCGTGAGGGCCTTTTTGCCGGCGTACGAAATGGAAACGCCGCGGGATCTTGCGGCAACGCTCGCGCGCATGGCGGCGGAGCCGGGCGTGTGGAAGCCTTTCGCGGGTGGAACGGATTTGATGGTTTTGCTGGAAGCGGGAAAATTGCCGCACAAGAAATTCCTGAACATCTGGAATCTCGGCGAACTGCGCGGGATCGTGGTGACTGCGGAGCACGTGACGCTTGGCGCTTTGACCACTTATGCCGAGGTGCAGCGCCATGAAATTCTGGTTCGCGAATTTCCGCTGCTGTGCCGCGCGGCTGCCGAAACCGGGAGCGTGGCAACGCAAAATCGCGGAACGCTAGGCGGCAATATTGCGAATGCCTCGCCTGCCGCGGATTCGCCGCCGGCGCTGATCGTCTATGACGCTGAAATTGAAATTGTTTCCGCGGGCGGGGCGCGATGGATTCATTACGCGTCGTTTCATACTGAGTATAAGAAAATGAATCTGCACGCGGGGGAATTGATTGGGCGGATTCGTCTGGCGCGATCCCGTGCCGGGTGGAAACAATACTTCCGCAAAGTGGGGGCGCGGCGCGCGCAGGCGATTTCCAAGATTTGTTTTGCGGCCGCGGCGCGGATGGAAGCGGGCCGGATCGCGGATGTGCGCGTTGCTTTGGGGAGTGTGGCGCCTACGGTGCTGCACGCGAATCGCGTCGAGGAATTATTGCGCGGGCAACGGCCCGGGAGTGCGGTTTTGCAGGCTGCGCAGGACGCACTCGATGCAGAGATCGCGCCGATTGACGATATGCGCTCGACGGCTCGCTATCGCCGCACCGTGGCGCGGAATTTACTCGCTGAATTTCTGGAAGTTCTGGCAAGCTGAGCGCAGATGCCAAACTCTACGCAAAC
This sequence comes from uncultured Acidobacteriota bacterium, assembly GCA_963748395.1. Classification (GTDB taxonomy): domain Bacteria; phylum Acidobacteriota; class Terriglobia; order Acidiferrales; family UBA7541; genus Palsa-295. The sequence goes on from CAVVIP010000006.1 coordinate 257,819, forward strand.
TCCGCGGAATTCCCCGGCAGCCGTGGACCTGATCGTCCGCGGAAAGCGCGTGATCACGCCGGAAGGCGAGCGGACGGCGGCGATTCACGTGCGCGCGGGCGTCGTTGCGGCTGTCACTGGCTATGGCGAAATTCCTGCTGGCGCTACGGTGCACGAGGCCGGCGATTTTGTGGTGATGCCCGGCGTGGTGGATACACACGTACACATCAACGAGCCGGGGCGCGCGGACTGGGAAGGGTTTTCCACGGCGACTCGCGCGGCGGCGGCGGGCGGCGTGACCACGCTGATCGAAATGCCGCTGAACAGCATCCCGGCGACGACAACGGCGGCGGCATTCCGCGAAAAATTGGCCGCGGCGGCGGGAAAACTTTGGGTGGATACCGGATTCTGGGGCGGCGTGGTGCCTGGAAATTCCGAGGAGTTGCAGCCGCTGTGGGACGCCGGCGTTTTTGGCTTCAAATGTTTCTTGGTGCCCAGCGGCGTGGATGAATTCGCGCATGTGACGGAAACAGATTTGCGCGCGGCGCTGCCGAAGCTAGCCGCACTAGGCGCGCCGCTACTGGCGCACGCGGAATTACCGGAACCGATCGAGAGGGCGGTGGCGAGTTTGGCGAAAACCGCGTCGCCGCGAAAGTATGCCACGTGGCTGGCGGCTCGGCCGTGCGAAGCGGAGAACGAAGCGATCGCGCTGCTGCTGCGACTCGGCCACGAGTTTGGCGCGCGGATTCACATCGTGCACGTGTCGTCGTCGGATGCGTTGGCGGCGTTGCACAACGCCAAACAGACCGGCGGCGCCGTGACCGCCGAGACTTGCCCGCACTATTTGACTTTTGCAGCCGAGGAAATCGCCGACGGCGCGACGGAATATAAATGCGCGCCACCGATTCGCGAGCGCGAGAATCGCGAAAAATTGTGGCAGGCACTGGGCGATGGCACGCTGGATTTTGTTGCCACGGATCATTCGCCGTGTCCTCCAGCGATGAAGCTTCCGGAGGAGGGCGATTTTCTGCGCGCGTGGGGCGGCATCGCGTGCTTGCAACTGAACTTGCCCGCCGTATGGACGGAGGCACGTGCGCGCGGCTATGCTGTGACGCATCTCGCGAAGTGGTTATGCGAAGGACCTGCGCGGCTCGCCGGACTTGCGGGCAGAAAAGGATCCATTGCCGTGGGTTGTGACGCCGATTTGGTGATCTGGGACCCTGACGCGAAGTTTCGCGTGGACCCGGCACAGCTGCATCACCGGCACAAGGTGACGCCTTACGCGGGGCGCGAGCTATCAGGGCGCGTGGACGCGACTTTTTTGCGCGGACGGAAAATTTTCGAGCGCGGAGAATTTTCCGCCAGCCCCGTAGGCCATGTGCTGCATCGAGGCGCGGTATGAATGAGTTCACGCAATTCGTGGATCTGGCGTCTGAGCGCCTGGGCGGGCGCGTGGTAGAAGCCAACGACGAATTTTTTGCGCCCAAGGAAAATCTGCTGAAGCACGCCAAGCCGATTTTCATCGAAGGAAAATACACCGACAAAGGCAAATGGATGGACGGCTGGGAGACGCGGCGGCGACGTACTCCGGGCTGCGATTGGTGCATCATACGGCTGGGGCTGCCGGGAATTCTGCGCGGCGCGGTGGTGGACACCAGCTTCTTCACAGGAAATTATCCGGCACGTTTTTCTCTGGAAGGATGCGATCTGGGCGATTCCGCGCCTTACAAGGACGAAAAGAAAAAGCTGCGGGCTTCCACGACTCGTTGGGAAGAGTTTTTGCCCGAAACCGCGCTGAAAGGGGATTCGCAAAATTCAGCTGCGGTGACGCATTCCGGACGATTTACGCACGTGCGTTTCAAGATTTATCCTGACGGTGGTGTGGCGCGCCTGAGGCTGTACGGTGAGGTGGTACCGAGCGCGCGCTTACTTGCGAAACACGAGCTGGATTTGGCCGCCGTGGAGAATGGTGGGCGCGTGATTTGCACGAGCGACCAATTCTACAGCGAGCCGCTGAACATGCTGATGCCCGGGCGCAGCAAGATTATGAGCGACGGCTGGGAAACGCGGCGGAGACGCGGCCCGGGCAATGATTGGGCGATCGTGAAGCTGGGACTTGCCGGAACGATTCACCGCATCGAAGTGGACACGGCGCACTTCAAGGGAAATTTTCCGGATAGCTGTTCGATAGAGATTTGTCATGCGGAGGGAGCCGAGGCGGAAATTTCGCGCCTCGCTGCGGCGAACTGGCGGCAGTTGCTGTCGCGCGTTCCACTGAAGGCTAACCGCAATCATATATTTCGCCGCCAACTGCACGATCGGGGCGCGGCCACGCATGTGCGGCTGAATATTTTTCCGGATGGAGGCGTCAGCCGCTTCCGCGTGTTCGGGCGCGCCGCCCAGGCCGCCGACCGGCTCACGGGAATCGCCAGGCTCAATCAGTTGTCGCGCAAGCAAGCCGGCGCTGCGCTGTATGATTGCTGCGGCTCGAAGAAATGGGTGGAGCAAGTGCTCGCAGGCAGGCCTTACGCCGATGCATCGGCCTTGCTGGATTACGCGGAAGAGTCGTTCGCGTCGCTCGGAGGCAAAGACTGGCTGACGATTTTTCGCAGCCATCCTGCGATTGGCGCGAAGAAGGCCAGGGCGAAACAGACGGCGACGGCGCGCGCGTGGTCCGCCGGTGAACAATCGCTGGCGCAGAAAGCCTCGGAGCAAGCGCAGGCGGTGCTGGCGGCGGCGAACGAGGCTTACGAAGCGACGTTTGGCCACGTTTTTTTAATTTGCGCCACCGGAAAATCCAGTGAGGAGATACTGAAACACCTGCAGGAACGCCTGGGGCACGACGCTGAAACCGAAATGCGCATTGCCGGCGAAGAGCAACGCAAAATCACGCGGCTGCGCTTGGAGAAATTGCTGCAATCATGAGCCAAATCACCACGCACGTGCTGGACACTTCGCTGGGGCGCCCCGCGGCGGGCGTGCCTGTCGCTTTGGAAATTCAAAAGACCGGCGGCTGGCAGGAAATCAGCCGCGGCGCGACGGACGCCGACGGGCGGCTGCGCCATCTGTTGGAGCCGGGAGCGCTGGTAGCTGGGATTTATCGCTTGACGTTCGAGACGCACGCTTATTTTCACTCGCGCAAGGCTCGCAGCCTGTACCCGCAAATTTCGATCGTGTTTCAGGTTGAAGACCCCAAGGAGCATTACCACATCCCGCTGCTGCTGAGTCCGTACGGATATTCCACCTATCGCGGGAGCTGACGAATGGCCATCAAGCTGGGCGAAAACAATTACGGCAAATCGCGCGTCCGACTGCTGCGTGTGGTGCGTCAGGACGGCCGGCACGATATTCGCGAGCTGACGCTGGGGATTTCGTTCGAAGGAGATTTCGAGGCCGCGCACACCAAGGGCGACAATCGCAAAATTCTGCCGACGGACACGATGAAGAACACGGTGTACGTGCTGGCGCGGCAGTATCCGGTGGATTCGATCGAAGATTTTTGCACGCATCTGGTGGAACACTTTTTAACTTATAACCCTCAAGTGACGCGCGTGCGCATCCAAGTGGAGGAAAATATCTGGGGCCGGATTTCATTGGGCGGCAAGCCGCACGCCTCCGCATTTCTGCGCGGCGGGCAGGACCGGCGCACGGCGGAGCTCGATGCCACGCGCGGAGCAACCGCTATCCGCGCGGGGATTGCCGGGCTGGTGGTGCTGAAAACTTCGAAATCGGCGTTCGATAATTTTCTGCGCGATCCGTATACCACGCTGAAGGAAGACCGCAACCGGATACTTTCCACCTCCATCCACGCCGATTGGCTGTACGAAGGCAGCGACATCGAATTCGGGCCGCTCTGGCATAGCATCCGGCAGACGCTACTGGAAACTTTCGCCGAGCACGATAGCCAGTCGTTGCAGCACACGCTGTACGCGATGGGCGAGGCGGTGCTGACCAACTTCGATCGCGTGCGCGAGATTCATCTCTCACTGCCTAATAAGCATTTCAACCTGGTGGATCTATCCCTTTTTGGGATGGACAATCCCGCGGAAGTTTTCCTGCCCACTGATGAACCGCACGGCCTGATCGAAGCGACGTTGCGCAGGGATTAGGAGCTGCGGCGCGCGATTTGCCCAGCAAGAGCTTGGTGTTCCCGGGCAGGGAAGCGCTTGCATCATTTCGTGTCTCGAATCATCCAATGAATCGGGGGTTGTTGGAATTTCGCGAAAAGGTTACATTGGATTCGTTGGGGAGCGAAGTTCGCCAGAAACTCCGTACGGGCCGTGCAACCCGCGGCTCGCTGCCTGCGTCACAAAATGCTCGAAAATCTGATTTTGCTGAACTACTCGCGAGCCTAAACGCGCATTTATGTACGAGAAAATTCTAATTGTTGATGACGAGTCCGGAGCGCGCGCCGCGCTGGAATTCCTGTTGCGCCGCGAAGGATTTGAAGTGCGCGATGCCGCCGATGGCGCCTCCGCCATTCAGGAATGCGCGGCGTTTCGCCCCGATCTGATTTTGCTCGACATCATGATGCCGGGGATGGACGGTTTCGAAGTCTGCCGTCACATCAAGGCCACTCCCGAAACTCGGCTCACGCCGGTGGTGCTGATCACCGGGCTTTCCGACACCGAAGACAGAATTATGGGCATCAACGCGGGCGCCGACGATTTCTTGAGCAAGCCGATTGACCTGAACGAGCTGCTGGCGCGCACGCGCTCGTTGTTGCGTTTGAAGCAATACACCGACGAGCTGGAAAACGCGGAAGCCGTCCTCTTCAGCCTGGCGCACAGCATTGAGGCGCGCGATCCCTACACGCACGGACACTGCGAACGGCTGGCGGAAATGTCGGCGCGCATGGGCGAGCGGCTGGGCGTGCCTGAAGAACAAATCAAGGCGCTGCGCCGCGCAGGAGTGGTGCACGATATCGGCAAAGTGGCTGTTCCGGATTCGATTTTGCTGAAGCCCGGCCCGTTGACCGCAGACGAAACCAAGATAATGCAGAAGCATCCGGTGGTGGGCGAACGCATCTGCGCTCCGCTGAAAACTTTCCGCCTGGTGCTGCCAATTATTCGCCACCATCACGAAAAGAACGATGGTACGGGTTATCCGGATGGCCTGCAGGGCGAGGAGATTCCGATCACAGCGCGGATCTTGCAACTTTCGGATGTGTATGACGCGCTGACCACCGACCGGCCGTATAAGGTGGCCTTCACTCCCGAAGTTGCGCTGGACCTGATGGAAGAAGAAGCCGAACGTGGATGGTGGGACCGCGAACTGATGGATGCCTTCCGCGAAATGATTCGCGTGCACCACAAAGATTTGGCGCCGGACGTCTTCCGCAAAGCTGTGAACTAAGCGCCCGTACATTCTGGCGCTATGCATCCAGACGTCAAGTTCTTGGCACCTCGCCCGCCACGCGCCCTTCACCCGCATAAATCACGAATCGCCGGCCGCGCAAAAAACCAATCAGCGTCAAATGCAGTTCGCGCGCCAGCTGCACGGCCAAGCTTGAGGGCGCGGAAACCGACGCCACCACCGGCACTCCCGCCACGATGGCCTTCTGGACGATTTCAAATCCGCCGCGCCCGCTGACCAGCAACACGGAATCGGAAAGCGGCACGCGGCCTTCCAGCAGCGCCCAGCCAATCACTTTATCCACAGCATTGTGCCGGCCGATATCCTCGCGCAGCACCGATAATTTTCCGCGCGCGTCGAACAGAGCCGCGGCATGAAGACCGCCGGTGCGCTGGAACACGTCCTGCGACGAGCGCAGCGCATCCGGCAGCCGCACGAGCATTTCCGCATCCAGACGAAAGTCCGGATTCGGCGCGGCGAGCAATCGTGAGCGGATGGAATCAATCGAGGCTTTCCCACATATGCCGCAACTGGATCCAGCAAAGAAATGCCGGCGCATTTTCACGAAGTCCGGTGCGGACTCCGGCGCGAGCTCCGCTTCGATCACGTTTCCGCGATTCGTTCCATCCTGCGACTCGACGCTTTCCAGCTTGACGAGCTGTTCGCGCCGCTGAACCAATCCCTCGGTGAAAAGAAAACCGGCGGCAAGCTCGCGGTCGTGCCCCGGCGTGCGCATGGTCACGCTAAGCGGCTCGCTTCCCACGCGGATTTCCAGGGGCTCTTCGGCGGCGAGGTAATCGTCTTTGCGGCGCAGTTTCCCGTCGTCCCATTCGGAAACCTGCGTCAAATCCACGCTGCGAGCTTTTCGCGGCACGCTGAGCCTCCTGGCGCATCATTATGCCCGCAGATCGCACGTATCCGAAGCACAAGCGGCGTGCCGACATTCGCGCTGACTGCCCAAAACCGAGGTTTCGCTCCGGTTCGTACTGGGGCTTGTAGCCCGCAGAAACGTGGGCGCTTAGGGCGCCAATTTCAGACCTTGGCTCGGTCAGAGTCACGATTCTGATACGGCATTTTCACGCGGCTGTAAAGTTTCGTAGCTAGGCTTCGTGGGCTCGTTCTGGCTGCACCGCGCAGCCCAGATCTCAAACAGGTTCACGGAGGATTTCAGATATGCGCAAAGTACTCGCGACATTCCTTACGGGATTGATCCTCAATCCCGTAATGGTGGCCGCAAATCCGGGGTCGGGAGGCGGCAATAAGACCGCCACGCCGATCAAACACATCGTCATCATTTTCCAGGAGAACATTTCCTTCGACCACTATTTTGGCACGTACCCCGTCGCCACCAACCCCAAGGGTGAACCGCAATTTCGCGCTGCTGCCGGAACACCGACGGTGAACGGACTCACCACCGCGCTGCTGAAGAATAATCCGAACCTGAACCCGCAGAATGGCGCTGGCGCAACTAACCCATTCCGTTTTGATCGTGCCGCGGCGGCCACCGAAGATCAGAATCACGATTACCTGCCAGAACAGGAAGCGTTTGACGGGGGCTTGATGGATCTCTTCCCCGCGTTCACCGGGACGCCCGGACCGCCGCCATCCGCGCCGGCTCAGGCTTTGACGACCGGCCAAACGATGGGCTACTACGACGGAAACACGGTAACGGCGCTGTGGAACTACGCACAACACTTCGCCATGAGCGACAACTCCTTCGGCACGGGTTTTGGTCCCTCGACTCCCGGCGCCATTAATTTGGTTTCCGGCCAAACCAACGGCGCCATCAACGACCTGAACGGACCGGGAGCGTTGGTGGACGACGGAAGCGGCGGGCTCACGGTTGTCGGCGATGCGGATCCCACCGGCGATGTTTGCTCCACGACCAGCGGCGAAACGTTTCAGATGAGCGGACTGAACATCGGCGACCTGCTGAACACCGCGGGCGTGAGCTGGGGTTTCTTCGAAGGTGGATTCAACCTCAGCATCGTGAATTCCAACGGAACCACCGGATGCGGTCGCAAGACAACTTCCGCAATCACGAACACTCTGAAGGCCGATTACATCCCGCACCACCAACCGTTCCAATACTATCCCTCCACTGCCAATCCGACGCATGCGCGTCCGAATTCTGTGTGGGAAATCGGGCACACCGGTCCGGCCAATCACCAGTACGACACCCAGGATTTCTTCACGGCGGTGAAGGCTGGCAATTTTCCGGCAGTGAGCTTCTTGAAGGCGCCGGGATATCAGGACGGCCACCCGGGTTACTCTGACCCGCTGGACGAACAGAAGTTTGTGGTGGACGTGATTAACTTCCTGCAAAGCCAGCCGGAGTGGTCCAGCACGGCAGTCATCATCAGCTACGACGACTCCGACGGTTGGTACGATCATCAACTCGGCGCGATCGTGAATACTTCAGCGACTGCGGAGGATGTGGCGACGGGTCGCGGCGACGCTTTGACCAGCCCCGGAATGTGCGGAACAGGCGTCAACGCCCTACCAGGCGTTCTTTCCACCACGTTGCACGCACAGGGACGCTGCGGATATGGTCCGCGCATGCCGTACATGGTGATTTCACCGTGGGCGCGGCAAAACTTTGTGGACCACACCATGACGGACCAGAGCTCGACCATCCATTTCATCGAAGACAATTGGCTGGGCGGAAAGCGCATCGGGCAGGGTTCGTATGACGCGATCGCCAGCACAATCACCCAGATGTTCGACTTCAACCAAAAGTATCCCAACCGGGTGCTGATCCTGAACGACACCACCGGGGAACCGGAATTTTCGTCCCCGTGGTAGGCGGAAGCGATTAGCAAGTCTGCGTTCGGCAAAGGCACGTGCGGCTAACTAGCGCACGTGCCTTTGTTGTGTTCGCATGGTATCTTGATGCGCTCCGGGCTCCTGCGTGATTACACGGCGAAAATTCCTGCACAATTCCAGTCTGGCGACCACCTCGTTGCTGTTCGACCGGCTGCCTGCCTTCTCGCAAGCAGCGGCGGTGAAGCCGAACACCATCAACGCGGATACGCTCGCGAAATTCGTCGACGCGCTGCCCATTCCCGCGGTCGCGCAGCCGAGCGAACACCGCGCCAGTCCCACGAACGCTGCGGTAAAAGTGCCGTACTACCGCCTGGCCATGCGGCCCTTCGAGATAAAGGTTCATCGCGATTTGAAGCCGACTCGGATGTGGGGATTTAACGCCGGAGTCCCCGGGCCGACGATTGACGTACGCAGCGGCCAGGAGATTTTGGTGGAGTGGGTGAACGAGCTCCCCGCAAAACATTTTCTTCCGATTGACCACAAACTCAGTGGCGCGGGCAAGGACGAGCCGGAAGTTCGCACCGTGGTTCATCTGCACGGAGGAAAGACGGCTCCCGAAAGCGACGGCTATCCCGAAGATTGGATCGTTCCTGGGAAATCACAGCTGTATCACTATCCCAACCAGCAGGACGCCGCGATGCTCTGGTATCACGACCATGCCATGGGCATCAATCGCCTCAACATTTATGCCGGGCTATTCGGCGCGTATCTGATTCGCGATGCCGCGGAAGACGCGCTGAATCTGCCCTCGGGCAAATATGAGATCCCGCTGCTGATTTCCGACCGCTTGCTCACGCCGGAGGGCCAGCTCTTTTATCCCGTCTCGGACAAAGCGGATGCTCCGTGGGTGCCCGAGGTTTTCGGCGACGCGATTCTGGTGAACGGCAAACTGTTCCCGTACTTGGATGTCGCCGCGCGCAAATACCGCTTTCGCGTGCTGAATGCGTCGAACGGGCGTTTCTACCATCTGTCCTTCGCGAACGGCGCTTCTTTTCAACAGATAGGGACGGACCAGGGATTGTTGCCGGCGCCGGTTGGGCTGAAGACATTGTTGATAGCGCCGGGCGAGCGCGTGGACCTGATTGTGGATTTCAGCGAACATCGTGGCGAGGAACTGATTCTGAAGAGCGATGCGTTCGTGATCATGCAATTCCGGGTTGCGGCCGAAAAAGTGAATGATACGAGTACGCTGCCGACGGCTTTGCGCGCTGTGCCAAGAATCCCCCAAACAGACGCGGTGCAGACGCGACAGCTTTCGCTCGATGAATACCAAAACCGCGTCGCCGAACCAGTTCTCATGTTGCTGAACGGCACCTATTGGCACCAGCCCATTACCGAGAAGCCGGTGCTGAATAGCACGGAGATCTGGACGTTCGTGAATCCCACCGATGACGCGCACCCCATCCATCTCCACCTCGTGCGATTTCAGATTTTAGACCGGCGACGGTTCGACGCTCCCCGGTACATGGGCAACAAGGAAATGCGGTTTACGGGCGAACCGCTGCCCCCCGACCCGTCGGAAGCAGGATGGAAGGACACCGTGCGCGCTAACCCCGGTATGGTGACGCGGATCATCGTGCGATTCGAAGGGTACGCCGGGCGCTACGTGTGGCATTGCCACATCCTCGAGCACGAAGACAATGAAATGATGCGTCCGTACCAGGTGGTGGCGCAGACGTAGATTGGAGGCGGCCCGGCGAGAGATATAGGAGGACTCCGCGATTATTTTCTTTTCCGGGTTTTGCGTCTAGACTTGCTCGTCGCCGGCTCGTAAGCCATGTTCCAAATTCGCAATAGTTGGTGGCAGCCCACATCAAAGTTTCCAGCGAAATCCACACGCTGAGATTCCGACAGCGTCCATGAGAGGCGCTCATATTTGCACCGCTTGCGCAGCAGGGGGATGATTCTCTCCTTGTAGCGGTCGTCTCTCAGCGCGAACAAGAGCTCATGCTTCACCCACTGCGACCGCACGGAATTTGGCGTCAACACGATCAGGAACCAATCACAGCGACGTAGGGCGCGGCCGATCTCGTCGTGCCACTGCTCCGCGCCTATTATGTGAGCAGCGCTATACCAATAACGAACATTGTGGTTCTTGAGCACCCGCGCCAGACGAACCACGAAATCGCGGTCTTTGCTGGAATGGGAAATGAAAACTGTTCCTCGCTGACTTTTCGCGCGGGGCATCGCTCGATGCTCAGACAGCTTCTTTTAGTGCATTGGCGATCGACTCACTGACCTTTGCGGCGTCTTGCCGGGAGCCGCTCTTCAAATATCTGCGAAGTATCCACGGAATGTCGCGTGTGGGACGAACTACGACGGGGAACAATCGGTCCTCGTATTTGGGATCGCCCAAAGCATATTCAATTTCACGGCGAACGTTTTCTGAACGCACTGAATCCGGCGACAAAAGCACAACCATCGCCCGCGACTCCTCCAATGCCCTTCCTGTCTGGAGCCAGGGGTTATCCCCGGGCAAGACCTCGGCGTCAGTCCACACGGAGAACCCACGCTTCTCTAGTTGCGACGCAAGAGATTTGGCGTAGGCTTCTTCGGATCCGACGTAGCTTAGGAAAATCTGCATGAGGGCCATCCTCGACCCCTATTTTACCATCTTTAGGCACCCTGCTACACGAGCCGCGATTTTGGGGTTCCCGTAGGCGTCCGTCGGCCATCGCTGCCTTCCGCGGATTGGAAAAGTGAAGGGCGGAGGTGTAGGATTGGCGTTTCCGCTTTAACCGCTGAGAAAGCTGGTATTGATGATGGCCCATGCAGTCTCGTTACCCGCCGAACCCTCCACGAAGCGCATTGGTTTGGATGTATGGATGAACCGCGTGCTGGAGCTGGCGGAAGAAGTACAGCACGGCTGGAAATCGCGCGAAGTGCATGATTTGCGCGTGGCCCTGCGTCGCTGCCGCACCATGGCGGATGCGCTGAGCGAAGTGAATCCCGATCGTGGCTGGCGCGCACTGAAGAAAGAAAGCCGCGCGCTGTTTCATGCTTTGGGGGCGCTGCGGGATACGCAGGTGGAGCAAGAGTGGCTGAAAAAGCTCTCCGCTCCGGGAGACCCGGTTCGCAAACAGCTACTCCGGGTGCTCGGGCAATCCCAGAAGGAGCAGCAGGCCAAGGCCCGGCGGTCTCTCGAAGATTTCGATCGCAAAGATTGGCGAAAATCCTCCCAGCGGCTTCGCAGCAAAGCCCAGTTTTTCCCCCTTGAAAGCGTGGTGTTTCAGCGGCTGGCGCTGACGCGCTTGAACGAAGCAGCCGACCTTTACGAACGTGCGCGCAAACGTCGCAGCCGCATCTCCTGGCACCGCCTGCGTATTGGACTGAAGGGGTTCCGCTACACTCTCGAGAATTTCATGCCGCAGCGCTATCAGCCTTGGAGTGAAGATCTGAAGCGCGTTCAAGATCTACTGGGTGAGGTGCACGATCTGGACGTGTTGCGCGCTGAAATCCGCCGGCACCGCGCGAAATTGCAGGAGGCGGATGTGCTGCGCTGGTATCAGGTGATCGAAGAGGCGCGAAAAATGCGGCTGGAGAAATTCCGTTCAATCGTTGCGGGCAACGGTTCTCTTTGGATGGTATGGCGCGCGGGATTTCAAGGCATTCATATCGTGCAAAGTTCGGCGATTCCGCCGGACTCGCAGCGGCTTCAATCCGCCAGTTGACGCAGCATTTTTGGCGTGAGGATCCAGAGTACTTCCCATTTGCCGTGCCCCGCGGTGTGTTCCAGGCAAGCGACCCCGGCTTTCTTTAGCGACGTGAAAACTCCGTGCGCACCGGTCACGTGCGCGATCATCAAGTCCAGTTGCGGCGCGTGGCCAAAGCACATCACTTCCTTGGCGCGCAGGCGAATCACTTCTTTCACGATGTCTGCGGGATTGCCGGCGGGTTTCAACGCTTCATGCGCGCGGATTTTCTGCGGCGAAAATCCCAGCGTCTCCGCGAATATTTCGGCAGTTTGCGCGGCGCGCACGTAGGGGCTGGTGATCAGTACGTCCGGCTTCACACCCAGCGCTTGCAGGCCTAGCGCCGCCGCACGCGTCTTTTGCACGCCCTTCGCGGTGAGCGGCCGTTCCGGCTCGGGCGGGGATTTCGGATCGTTGGGGTCCACGGCGATTCCGTGACGTACCAGATACAGAATCATGGTTTATGCCACCTTTTCCTTGCCCTGCGCGCGCCGGAATTCCGTCTTCAGGCGAAATTCCTTCTCGAAGAGGACCGACTTCCGCTCCAGTCCCAGCAGGTCGAGGCGCGTGCCGTCCGCCGCGCGAATCACGAAGATCGCCCTGCGCCCGGAGATTTGGACGTCCACGCCGGAAATTCGTTGCGCGTGCTCGGATTCCAGCTTCTCGGCGATGCGCAGCAGGCTCGTCAACAGCCGCGCCTGGCGTCGCCGCTCGCCATCCAGTGCGGCGTAGGAGGCGTGCTCCAGCTGCGGCTCAGACTTGGAATTATGATAGCGCACCAGCGCCGCAACCATTTCGCGCCGCCAGCCTCGCAGTTGCGGAATGTCCCCGTTGCGGATCAAGTATTCGCCGTGGCGATGATGCGCTTTTCGCGAGATGAAATGTCCCACGTCGTGTAATAGCGCACCCATTTCCAGCACCAGCCGCAAGTCCGCGCCCATTTCGTGGATGGGCCGCAACTGATCGAAAAGCGAAAGCGCCAGCCGCACTACCTGCTCCGCGTGCTGCGGGTTGTAATCCAGCCGACGGGCGAACCAGCGCGTGCTGGCCAGCAGTTCAGAGGCTCGGCCTTTTTCCTCTTCAGACGTAGTGCGCACCGAATACTGCTCCGCTACCAGATCCAGCAGGATTCCTTCGCGCACGCCGACGCCCGGCACCAGCATGGTGCGCAGGTCCAGCCACTTCGCCAGCGTGGTGAAAATAATTGCGGCAATGCCGATCACTTCGGCGCGGTCTTTGCGAATGCGGAATGCGCGCATTCGTCCCGGCACGTCCAGCGCTAACATTCGCCAGGTCTGATCGCGCAGCAGCCGTGTATTGATCGCTGGGATGCGCTCGATCATCGGGCCGGCCGCCATGCGCACCAGCGCTTCCGCGTTTCCGCCGCAGGCTACGGCAATCGAGCGGTCCAGCCGGGGAGGGGAAGGCATCGCGCTGCGCAGCAACGCCAGGATGTGGTGGCGCAAGCGGTTGGCGTTGTCTTCATCAATCGCGCCTTCAATGGAAAAAGTTTCCATCAGCCGGATGGTCCCCAGGGGAAGCCCGATGCGCTGTTCCAGCACGCCACGCTGATAAAAATTCAGCTCGAGGCTGCCGCCGCCCAGGTCGAAGATCACGCGTGGATGCACGCGGTCGCCCAGCGTCCACTGCACAGCGGAGCAGACCAGCCGCGCTTCTTCCTCGCTGCTGATTACTTCCAGTTCGATTCCGGCTTTGCGCTGCACGCGATCCATCAGGCGGCGGTAATTGCGCGCCTCGCGGGCCGCGGCCGTGGCCACCGCGCGGTAGGCGCCCACGTTGTATTGGTCCATGCGATCGCGGAACTGGCGGAAGGCGCGCGCCGCTCGCGAAATCGTGTCGCCGCTGATCACCCGGCGTGTAAACGCGTTGTGCCCAAGGCGCACGGCGGCGCGCTCGCAATCCAGAATTTCGATGTGCTTCGGAGATGTGGCGCGGGCAATTACCAGACGAATGGCGTTCGAGCCGGCGTCAATGGCTGCCAATTGAACCGGGGCGGCCACTCGTTTACCGCCAGAGGTGGGACAAGGCGTGCGAAGGCCGGTAGTGCGTGCTCCGTATCCCCAGGTGTGCGGCAATGCGTTTTCGCAACAACCGGTTTAGATCGGAGACGCTGCTTTCGCCGTCCATTTCAATGAAGCTGTGCCGCTTCGATAGATATTCGAATTCGCGCTTGATCATGGATTGATAGCGGATGAACGACTGGAACAAATCGTTGGAGAGCGACATGTCCCGTCCTGATTCCCAGTAGCTGATGGTTTGCGATTTCTTGAACTCCCGGTCGAAGGCCACTTCGGGGCGCACGTTGAGCCAGAAGGTAAGGTCCGGGCGCAGCGCGGTCTCGTAGATGCCGTGCAGATAATCGCGGCCGATGCCGCGCACGGCGGCGCGCGCGATCAACGTGAAAATGTAGCGGTCGGCCAGCACAATTAATCCCGAACGCAGCGCGGGCAGAATTCGCCGCTCCAGCTGGTCGAAGAAATCGGTGCTGTACATCAATGCCAGCGTCATGCGCGTGACGGAATTTTCCGCCAGCAATCCGTCAATGTCTTCGCCCACCAGATAGGACCGCCGCAGGCCCATCGTTTGCACCGCAAATCCTTCTGATTCCAGCCATTCCGTCAGCAGCGAAATCTGGGTAGAGCGGCCCGAGCCGTCCGTGCCTTCGATCACTACCAGCGTGCCGCTCAGTTCTTCCGGCTTCACACCGGGAAGCGGCGAGCCGTAAAAGCGCGAAGGCAGCTCCGCGACGGCGCTCTTCCGTTTCTTGGCGGGGTGGCCGTTCGCTCCGTGCAGTTTCACCGCGGTTTTGTTGACGCGTTTCATTTTTTCTTGGGCGCGAATTGCTGCAGCGAGATCCGCTCGCCCACGATCTGGCGCATCAGCTTCTGCAGTTTGTTCACACGCACGGTCCCATCCATCAGTACGAACTGGTCCGTCTCGATCATCTGGTCGTAATTATTCAGGATTCGTTCCTGGAAGATGCGAAAGCTCTCGGCGCGGTCCAGCGAAATGCCCAGGTCCATGCCCGCTTCGTAGTATTTCAGCTTGGGACGTCCCGCGACGATGCGGTTCACGGCAACGTCCAGCGGCGCGCGAAAATAAAAAGTGATGTCCGGAGTGGGCGCGAAACTGTAAAGGTTTCTCAGCCAATGAGGCGAGCAGCCGCGGGCGGCGTCGCGCGCAAACGCGGTGTAGATGTAGCGGTCGGCCAGAACCAGGTAGCCGCCGTGCAGCAGCGGCATGATTTGCCGCTCGCAGCGGTCGGCGAAATCGGCAGCGTGCAGCAGCGAGAATGTGGTGGCCGTCAGCAGGCGCCGCTGTTTGCCGCGCCGCGTGGCGGACCTCACCAGCGGCGACGAATTCCATTCCGTGAAGTGGATGCGATATCCGCCGATTTCCAGCCAGCGCTTCAGCAGATACAGCTGCGTGCTTTTTCCCGAGCCGTCAATTCCTTCCACCACCACCAACGCGCCGGGATATTGGCGCTTGGGCACGGGCTCCTTGATCGCAAGCGATTCAGTGGTGGTAAGAGTCTCTGTCGTAAGTATCCCCATTTTGGCCAAGCCTGCCACCAATCCGACATAATATCCCGGAACGCTGAACGCTAATGTGAAAAAAGTGTTACAACCGCAGAACGCGGTATGCTTGGCCTGTTCGCCGACGGCGAATCGTTCTGCGTCGAAAAGGGGCATCCTATCCATGGCCACCAATTTTTCTAAGGAACTCATCGTCAAGCCGGGGCATAAGGTGAATCTGCGACAGTACGACCCCGGGAATACGCTCGGCTTGGATAAAGGCCGCTCGATGAAGGCGAGCCTCGCGAAGACCCTTGAGAAGCTCGACAAGCTGCAATACCTGCTCTACGCGGATCACAAGCACGCGCTGCTTGTAGTCTTTCAGGGTCTGGATGCGGCAGGAAAGGACGGCGCCATCCGTGGCGTGATGTCTGGCGTCAATCCGCAGGGTTGCCGCGTTTCCTCTTTCAAGCCGCCTTCTCCGGAGGAGGCCGCCCACGATTTTCTTTGGCGCGTCCACAAAGCTGTGCCGCCGTATGGAGACATTGGCATCTTCAACCGCTCGCACTACGAAGACGTGCTGGTGGTGCGCGTCCACAATCTGGTGCCGAGGGACGTGTGGACCAAGCGCTACGCGCAAATCAACGAATTCGAGGCCATCCTGGACGCCAACAACGTCCGCATCGTGAAATTTTTTCTGCACATCAGCAAGGACGAGCAGAAGAAACGCTTCATGGAGCGCATAGACGATCCCGACAAGCGCTGGAAGATTTCGCAGGCCGATTTCAATGAACGTAGATTCTGGGATGAATACACGGAAGCTTACGAAGACGCGCTGGCGCGTTGCAGCACGAAACGCGCGCCGTGGTTCGTGATTCCCTCCGACAAGAAATGGTTTCGCAATCTCGCCGTCTCGCACATCATCGTTGAGACTTTAGAAGATATGCGCTTGAAATTTCCGCCTCCGACGATTGACGTGAAGAAATTGAAATGGCGCTGAGCGGCGCTTTTCCTTGGCGCGAATTCTGCTAGAATCGCTCGTCCTTAAGCAATCGGTGTGAATCGTTCCGCGCGTGGCACGCGCGGAAATCCTGGTCACCCGGCGGCAAATGACCGACGAAGCGATTTTCCCGCGAAATTTTTTGAAGGCTTATCCCGTGGCGCTGCGGGGAGAGGGATGCTTCGTCTACGCGGTGGGCGGCAAGCGCTATCTGGACGCATCGGGCGGCGCGGCGGTCGTCACCATCGGTCACGGCGTCGCGCAGGTGGGCCAAGCCATCGCCGAGCAATCCTCACGGCTCGCCTACGTTCATTCTTCGCAATTTCACACCGCCGTCGCCGAAAAATTGGCCTCGCGTGTTCTGGCGCTGGCACCGCCGGCGATGCGCAAGAATGGCCGCGTCTATTTCACTTCCGGCGGCTCGGAAGCGACGGAAACAGCGCTGAAGCTCGCGCGCCAGTATTGGATCGAGCGCGGCGAAACCAGGCGCTTCCGCGTGATTTCGCGCCAGCAGAGCTACCACGGCAGCACGTTGGGAGCGCTCTCCGTTTCCGGCAACGTCCGCCGCCGCGAGCCATTCGCTCCTCTGCTGAAAGAATGGGGGCACATTGCGCCGTGTTTTTGCTACCGCTGCCCGTTCGGGCTGAAGTATCCGGAATGCAATGTGGATTGCGCGGATGATCTCGAACGTTTGCTGGAGCGCGATGGCTCGAAAGACGTCGCCGCGTTTATTTTCGAGCCGGTCGTCGGCGCCACGTTGGGCGCGGTCGCTCCGCCTGATGGCTATGTGCAGCGTCTGGCGGAAATTTGCCACCGCCACGGAATTTTGCTGATCGCCGACGAAGTGATGAGCGGAATGGGCCGCACCGGCAAGCCGTTTGCCGTGGAACACTGGGGTGTTGCGCCGGACATGATTCTAGTCGGGAAGGGCATCGCCAGCGGTTACGCGCCGCTGGGTGCGGTGATCGCGGCAGGCCACGTGGTAGACGCAATTTCCAAAGGTACCGGCACCTTCCTGCACGGCTTCACGTACAACGCGCATCCGGTATCCGCAGCGGCTGGCAATGCCGTGCTGGACTACATCGAACAGGAAAATCTCTTTGCGCGCGTCGAGCCTGCCGGCCGCGAACTGCGCGACGCGCTCGAGCCGCTGCGAAAATTTTCCGTGGTGGGCGACGTACGCGGCATGGGCCTGCTGTTTGCCATCGAATTTGTGCGCGATGCCAAAACCCGCGCGCCGTTTCCGCCCGATGCCCGCGTCTCCTATCGCGTGCAGGCGGACGCGCTCGAAGACGGCGTGATGACCTATCCCATGCAAGGCACCATGGACGGCACGCGCGGAGATCACATTCTGATCGCGCCGCCTTACATCATCACGACAGCGCAAATTCAAATGCTCGCCCGCGCGCTGGAACACGCCATCGCCGATCTGGAGAAAACGAATCTCGCCGCGACGGGAGGCTCCTCTGCGCTGGTCTAGGCGCCGTTGTCGCCAGGTCCTGTGCGCCGCGCCCGCCGCGCTGGCTGCTGCACTGGCCGTGGCAGCCGCACCCGATCTCGCCAAGATTTCCGGATTTTCACCGCAAGGGGCCGCGAAAGAAATCATCACGGAAAATTCCTTCCGTGAATCCATCTCCACTCCCGAAATTATCAAGTTTCATCGCTATCTCACCGCGGAGCCGCATCCGGCCGGCTCAGCGCGCAATAATGAACTGGCCCAATGGGTGGCCGAGCAGTGGCGTCAGCAAGGATTGGAAGACGTCACTGTGCATCAATATGACGTGCTGCATTCCTCGCCGCGCGAAATTTCCCTGGAAATGGTGAAGCCCACGCCGTACCGCGCCAGCCTGCGTGAAGCTGCTTACGACGTCGATCCGGACACCAAAAATCCCAAGGTGGACGGCGCGTACCTGGGCTATTCGGCTTCGGGAGAAGTTACCGCGCCGGTCGTCTACGCGCACAGCGGCAACCCGGAAGATTACGACTATCTGCGCAAGCACGGCATAGACGTGCGCGGCAAGATCGTCCTGGTGCGTTACTCGAATCCCTACAGCTATCGCGGATTCAAAGCGCTCACCGCCGAACGCCTGGGAGCCGCCGCCATCCTCATATACTCCGATCCCGCCGAAGACGGCTACTCGAAGGGCACGGTGTATCCCGACGGCCCGTGGGGACCCGAAACCCACATCCAGCGCGGCGCGATCACTTACGATTTTCTCGAGCCGGGTGATCCGCTCACTCCCGGTTACGCTTCGGTGCCGGGCGCGAAACGGATTCCCGCGGAGCAGGCGATTTCTCTGCCGAAGATTATGGGTGTCCCGCTTTCCTGGCACGATGCCGAGCCGCTGCTCAGAAAAATGGATGGTCCGGTGGCGCCGGATTCCTGGCAGGGCGGCTTGCCATTCAAATATCGCGTTGGCGGAAAACGAGTGGTGGCGCACTTGAAAGTGGATATGGATACGAGCGTGCGGCCCTACTACGTCACCGAAGCGCGCATCCGGGGCAGCGAATCGCCGGACGAGTGGGTGGTTCTGGGCAATCATCGCGACGCGTGGGTTTTTGGCGGGGTGGATCCTTCCAGCGGCACCGCCGCGATGCTGGAAATGACGCGCAGCCTGGGCCAGCTTCTCGCACGAGGTATTCGTCCCAAGCGCACGCTGGTGATTTGCAGCTGGGACGGCGAAGAATACGCGCTAACCGGTTCCACGGAGTGGGGCGAGCAATATGCGGACGAATTGAAGCAGAAGGCCGTGGCGTACCTGAATGTGGACGAAGCCACTTCCGGAAAAAATTTCGAGGGCGACGCCGTGGGTTCGCTCGCGCCTCTGCTGGTGGAGGTGAGCCGCGGCCTGCCTGCTCCTTCCGGAAAAACTCTTTACGACGAGTGGAAGATTTCGCGGAAGGCTGAGCTGAATTTGCCGCAGGCGGTGCCGGACGCGGAGTTGGCCAATACGCGCATTGGCAGCGGTTCCGACCACACCGTGTTTCTGAATTTTCTGGGGATTCCCACGGTCGGCTTGACGTTCACCGGACCGTACGGTGTGTACCACTCCATGTACGATGATTTTTTCTGGATGAATCATTTCGGCGATCCCGGCTATCGCTATCACACGCTGATGGCGCAATTGTGGGGCGTGCTGGCGCTGCGGCTGGCTAATGCGGAAATCCTTCCTTACGATTTCGATTCGTACGCGGAAAATATCCGGCAGTTCGTGGTGGACCTGAACCTGGCCAATCACGTCGGCGCACATATTAATCTCGCTGCATTGCAGCAGCACATCAGTGATTTTCAAACAGCCGGCCGCGAGTTGAATCTCGCCGTGGCCCAGGCCATTTCGTCCGGGCGGCTGGACCCTGCCGCGGCCGCGCGAGTGAATCAGCAATTGATGCAGGTGGAGCGCAACTGGTGCAACCCGCAGGGAATTCCAGGGCGGCCGTGGTTCAAACATTCGCTCTACGCCGCGCGCTACACCTACGCGCACCTGGAATTGCCGGGATTGACCGAAGCTTCTGAGGCCGGAGACTGGAAAGTCGCAGCGGAGCAAGCCAAAATTCTGCAAGACGAGCTCACCAAGAACACCGAGCTTCTGAAACAAACGCGCACCCTGCTGGAACATCCGTGAGCCAGCGCGCCATTAAGAAACTTCTTAGCACGCGCCATTCTCAAACAATCGGAGCAAGTATGAAGAAAAATACAATGCGCACGCTTCTCGCGTTGGTCACGATCGCTTTTTGTGCGGTTCTGTCGGCGGCAGCAATCGCTAGCGCACAGGGCGCGAAATCCGACCGCGAACCGCGTGCCCGCGACCTCGGCGTGCCCTTTGAAGATACCCCGGGCCCGCTCAATTCCATCACCGATGTAAAAGGCGTCGAGGTCGGCTACCGCACGCTGATCTCGGGCGAAGGAAAATTGGTGGTAGGCACTGGTCCAGTGCGCACAGGAGTAACCGCCGTGTTCCCGCGCGGGAAGAGCTCCGTGGATCCCGTTTTCGCCGGATGGTTCACCGAAAATGGCAACGGAGAAATGACCGGCACCACATGGGTGGAAGAATCCGGATTTCTTTACGGCCCAGTGATGATCACCAACACCCACAGCGTGGGTGTGGTGCGTGACGCAGTCATCGCCTGGCAATTGCAGCACGCCCCTTCATTACCTCTAGACGATTGGTGGTCGCTGCCGGTGGTTGCCGAGACCTGGGACGGCTACCTGAACGACATCAACGGATTTCACGTGAAAGCAGAAGATGCGGACGCCGCAATGCGCGACGCCCATAGCGGACCAATCGCCGAAGGCAATGTGGGCGGTGGGACAGGCATGATCTGCTTCGAATTCAAAGGCGGGACAGGAACCTCATCGCGCCAGTTAACCGAAAAACAAGGCGGCTACACCGTCGGCGTGCTGGTGCAATGCAATTTTGGAGTCCGCCATTTGCTGCGGGTCGCGGGCACTCCCGTAGGTTATGAAATTACCGGCCATCCTGTGTGGGGGGATGATACCGGTTCGATCATCGTGGTGGTCGCCACCGACGCGCCCCTGCTGCCCAGCCAGATGAAGCGCATCGCCAAGCGCGTCACTCTGGGCCTGGGACGCTTGGGCAGCATCTCCGGCGACGGCTCGGGCGATATCTTTATCGCTTTTTCCACGGCAAATGCGGGCGCGGGCCTGGAGCAGAAAAAAACCGCATCGCTGCAGATGCTTCCCAACGATCGCATGGACGCTCTCTTCGAAGCTACTGTCCAAGCCACGGAGGAAGCCGTCGTGAACGCCATGGTTGCCGCCAAAACGATGACTGGCGCGGACGGACACACCGTCGAAGCCCTGCCGCACGACCGGCTGCGCGAGGTTCTGAAGAAGTATAATCGTCTGGTGGAAACGAAATGACCGGAAGCAAACGGCACACGTCCAATAGCGAGGAGGCCGACCCGCGATGAAGGGTTTTTTACTTGGAATCATGCTCACTCTGATTGCTCTGGCAGTTGGCGGATATTTGCTGCTGATGCACGGTCACGTAAATTTCGACGCTGATCGCCAATCGTCCGAGTTTGAAGACCATCTGGCCATGTCCGCCGTGGACGCCTCCACCGAGCGGAACGCTCCCGAACAGAAGAACCCGCTCCCCGCCGACGAGGCCAATCTAGTTGCGGGAGCTCAGCTGTATGTGAACCATTGCGCAGGTTGCCACGGCCTGCCTGCGAATCCAGACGGCCAGTTCGGCCGCTCGTTCAATCCACCGGTCCCGGGATTTTTCAAAGACGCGCCGGACATGCCGGAGAATCAGAATTTCTATATCATCCAGCACGGCATCCGCTGGACGGGGATGCCGGCGTGGAACAAAACGCTCAGCGAAACGCAAACCTGGCAACTGGTGACTTTCCTGAGCAATATCCAAAAGCTGCCCTCGGCCGCTCTGAAGGAATTCGAACCGCCGGCAACACCTGCGACCGCGCCCGCACCAGCACCAACCTCAGCACCAATGCGCATGCGCTGAATTCCGGCTGGGAAGCCGGTGTGGTTTGTGGCCTCGGGCCGTCGCGTTCGACGCAAGGCTGCCAGGGCGCTCCCGCCGTGCCCAATCAACGCTGCCACAAAAACAGTCCGCCCTGCGGCGCGCAGTCCTGCTAGAATTTGATTTTCCCCTGGGCTTGGGCTACGTTT
The DNA here is from genome assembly GCA_963748395.1 of uncultured Acidobacteriota bacterium. Classification (GTDB taxonomy): domain Bacteria; phylum Acidobacteriota; class Terriglobia; order Acidiferrales; family UBA7541; genus Palsa-295. The sequence goes on from CAVVIP010000006.1 coordinate 279,863, forward strand.
TGTAGGGTGGACTTCGGGCCGGTTTGTGAAGCTCGGCGCAGCTCCACCGCACCTCGCCAATGCCAAGATGCATCGAATGGACGGAGGATACGCTTGATGTCTGACGTAGTCGCAGAAAAGGTGATCTCCACGCTGGCTTCCGTGAAACGGATTCCGGCCAACACGATCACCCTGGAAACGAATTTGCAGGATCTCGGCATTGATTCGCTGGACGTCTTCACATTGCTCTTCGAGCTGGAAAACGCCTTCAAGGTCTCCATTCCGGATGACGACGTCCGCTCCCTGCGCACCGTCAACGACGTGGTGGATGGCATCAAGAAGATTCTTGCCGCCGCGCCGCCCAATACTTCCCTGGGTTCGGCCAGCACGGCGGATTGACGAATGGCCTCGCGCCGGGTCGCCATCACAGGTTTGGGAATTATTTCTCCGCTGGGATTAAACCTCGAAGAAAACTGGAAATCCCTCCAAGAAGGCCGCCCCGCCATTGGTCCGATCACCGGCGCCGACTGTTCCACGCTGCGATTTAAGAATGGCGCGGAGGTCCGCGGCTACGATCCGGTGAAGCATTTTGAGGGTGGAAAAGACGCCTATATTGACCGCTTCGCGCAATTTTCCGTGGTGGCTGCGCGCGAAGCCCTGCGAAATTCGGGCATCGAGTTAACCCAGGAATTGCGCGAGCGCTCCGCGATCGTCTGCGGTTCCGCCGTGGGCGGTCAGGCCGCCATCGAGTCCGGCTTCGAAGATCTGTGGGTTCAGGGCCGCGGCCGCGTTCATCCGCTGACTATTCCGAAAACAATGTCCAACGCCGGCGCCAGCCACATCGCCATGGACCTGGGCATGAGCGGCCCTACTTACACCGTTTCCACCGCGTGCTCTTCGGCCAACCACGCCATCGGCCAGGCCTTTCGGCTGGTCCGCGATGGCGAAGCCGACCTGGCCATGACCGGCGGCAGCGAAGCAATGTTTTCCATCGGCATGCTGAAAGCTTGGGAAGCGATGCGCGTGATTGCTCCGGATACCTGCCGCCCGTTCAGCAAGGACCGCCGCGGAATGATTCTCGGCGAAGGCGGCGCGATGATGATTCTGGAGCCGATGGACGCTGCCAAAGCGCGCGGCGCGAAAATCTTCGCGGAAATTTGTGGCTTCGGCATGACCGCTGACGCGCATCACCTCACGCAGCCCGCCGTCCACGGTCCGGTTCGTGCCATGCGCGGCGCTCTGCGCGAAGCGGGGCTCGCTCCTGAAGACGTCGGTTACATCAACGCCCACGGCACGGGCACGCCCGGAAACGATCCGGTGGAAAGCAGCGCGATCCGCGAAGTGTTCGGCGCGCACGCGGACAAAATCGGCGTCAGCTCCACCAAATCCATGCACGGCCACGCCCTGGGCGCAGCTGGAGCGCTGGAAGCCATCGCCACAATTCTCGCGCTCTACCACGGCATCTTGCCGCCGACTGCTAATTTCAACGAGCGCGATCCCGAATGTGATCTGGATTACATCCCTAATCAGGCGCGCACTCTGCGTGTGGAAGCAGCCCTCTCGAATTCCTTCGCCTTCGGCGGGCTCAACGCCGTCGTGGCTTTTCGCGCCGCCCCGCGCTAGAGCGCACCAGCCCTCTCGATCTGCCGCTGAGTCGGTTCCTGGAGTATTATTTCGCCGTGCGTCGCACGGGAGAAAACTAAATGCCAAACGCGAGCGTCGAGCAGATCGTGGAAGTGGATGTTGCGGAAAAAGTTTTTGGCAATGCTCCGAACATGTTGGTCTTGTGCCTCACGGTCATCGGACTGATCAAGATCTACACTCGCTTCGATAAAATCACCACGCTCGCCGATAATTTCCTCGCATTCATCGCCTTGGGGTACCTCGTGGCCACCGTTGTTTCCTACCTGGCGCTGCGATCGCGCACCGCCTCTCGACGCTCGCGTCTAGGGCGCGTTGCCGACTGGCTCTTTTTGATTTCACTGATTTGTACGGCTGCCGAGGCGCTATTTATCACCTTCGCGCTGGCGGGCTGAGCCGCCGGACTGCGCCGCGCGCTAGAAGAGGCCGCGAATTAACGGCAGTAAGGTGGGAAGTATCGTTGGAAGTATCGTCGGAAGTGCCGCGCCCCAGCCGTGCGGTTCGGGTGACCAGCTGCGAGTGAGTTCGTCGGCCAGCGTGAGGGATATCAGAATCCCGAGAAAAAGAAATCCCGCCATTACCACGATCTTGGTAAGGCCGCTGCTGTACTTCACGTGCATGAAAAATAAAATCACCAGCAGCATCTTCACCACCGCGATGGCCAGTGCCACCACGGTGTTCAACGGAATAACGTCTATCAGGCGCATCCCAGTGTGCAGATCGCCAAAATCGACGAAGGCTGCGCCGGTGGTAAGCGCGGTCAGCACCAGCAACGCTACAAATATTCCGAGGTAGGTTTTCAGGGGGACCACGTGCGCGGACATCAGTGCACCCCCGGAATCGCGAACCTGCCGCCGATCAGATACAACAGCGGAAACAGGAAAATCCACACGATATCCACGAAGTGCCAGTACAACCCGCTCACTTCCAGCGGCGCATAATATTCGGAGTTAAATCGTCCGCGCTGCGCCATCACCGTCAACGTGCCCAGGATGCCGAATCCAATGATCATGTGCAGTGCGTGCAAGCCGGTCATAAAAAAGTAAAAACAAAAAAACAGCGGAACGTGGGGTCCCGCCGCGCCCCATTCCGGCCGGATGATGAAGCCGAAGCCGGGAATCAAATGCTCGGCATAATCCGCGCGCCACTCAAAATTGAATTTCAAGAAAAGGAAAATCGCGCCCAGGATCATGGTCAAAACGAGATACATCACCTGCTCGGATTTTTTCTTCCCCGCTTGCGCCGCGTGGATCGCCAGGGCCATCGTCAAGCTGCTGCCGATCAGCACGGCCGTATTGGCCGCGCCGAATTTCACGTTCAGCAGGCGGCTGCCCGTCTCAAACGCCGGCAAGTACAGCGCGCGATAAATAATGTAAGTGGCGAAAAGCCCGCCGAAGAACATGATTTCGGTGACCAGAAAAACCCACATCCCCAGGCTATCGGCGTCGCGCTGCTGGTCCATGTCCTCGAATTGATGTTTGAATCCCGGCGGATGTGCGCCGTGCACGGCCATCTCAGACACGGGATCCTCCCACGTTCGCGTAGTCGTAAGCGTCTTCAGTCACCACCGGGATCTCCTCGAAATTTTCCGTGGGCGGCGGTGAAGGCGTCTCCCATTCCAGGCCCTTGGCGCCCCAGGGATTCGGTCCGGCGATCGGCCCGTAGCGAATGGACCACAGCAAATAAATCAGCGGTATCAGGTAACCGATGCCGAGAATGGACGCGCCAGCAGACGACATCACGTTGAGCACCTGAAATTCCGCGGGATACACAGCGTAGCGGCGCGGCATGCCCAGATAGCCCAGCACGAATTGCGGGAAGAACGTGAGGTTGAACCCCACGAAAATAATCAGCGCGGCAAATCGCGCCCAGCCGTCCGGATACATTCGCCCGGTAATCTTCGGCCACCAGAAATGAATGCCGCCCAGGTAGGCCATCACCGCGCCGCCCACCATGATGTAGTGAAAATGCGCGACGATGAAATACGTGCCGTTCAAGTGCACGTCGGTCGCGAGCGATGCGAGAAACAATCCGGTCAAGCCGCCCATGGTGAACAGACCGATGAAGCCCAGCGCATAAAGCATCGGCGCGTCGTAGGAAATGGAACCCTTATAGAGCGTCGCGGTCCAGTTGAAAACTTTCACCGCCGAAGGAATCGCCACCAGGAAACTCAGCACCGAAAAAATCAGCCCGGCGTAGATGGATTGGCCCGTGACGAACATGTGATGGCCCCACACCAGGAAGCTGATAATGGCGATGGCCAGACTGGAAAATGCGACAAAGGTGTAGCCGAAAATCCGTTTGCGCGAGAAGCAGGTGATCAGCTCGCTCATCACGCCCATGCCCGGCAGAATCATGATGTACACCGCCGGATGCGAATAGAACCAGAACATATGTTGGAACAGGATGGGATCGCCGCCGATGGCCGGATCAAAGATGCCGATGTGCAGCAGCCGTTCCAGCCCCAGCAAGAAGATGGTGATGGCGATTACCGGCGTGCCCAGTATGAAAATGATGCTGGTGGCATACATCGCCCAGATAAATAGCGGCAAGCGGAACCACGTAAGCCCCGGCGCGCGCATCTTGTGAATGGTGACCACGAAATTCAGCCCGGTAAGAATCGAAGAGAATCCGGTGATGAATACGCCCAGCGCCGTGGGTATCACGCTGGTGTGCGAAAAACTGCTGCTATACGGCGTGTAGAACGTCCAGCCGGTATCCACGCCGCCGGAAATCACCGCATACAGCGTAAACGCCGCGCCGATGATGTAGATGTACCAGCTCAGCAAATTCAGCCGCGGGAACGCCAGGTCGCGCGCGCCGATCATCATGGGCACCAGGAAATTGCCCAGCGTCGCGGGAATCGAAGGCACCAGGAAGAAGAACACCATGATCACGCCGTGCATCGTGAAAAGCTTGTTGTACGTTTCCGGCGCCACCAGCGCGCCCTGCGGTTCGATCAAGTGCAGCCGCATCAGCACCGCGAACAGCCCGCCGACAAAAAACATCAGCGTGATCGAGCCCAGGTACAGCAGCGCGATGCGTTTGTGATCCGTAGTAAGCAGCCAGGATTTCACGCCGTAGCTCGCGTTCAAATAATTGACGCGCGATTCGGCCGGAATTTCCTGCCCGGGCACTTCTGGAATGACTGTGGTGCTCATTTCCCGTTCGTCTTCCTTTCTTCCGTCCCGAGTGACTTCACGTAAGCGATCAGTTGCAGCACCTGCTCCTCGTTGATCTGGCCCTGGAAGGTGGGCATGATCGGCGGATAATTGGGCAGGATGATGGAATTGGGATTCACGATCGCTTGTCGAATCAGCGTTTCATCTACCAGCTTCATGTCGCCGCTGCGCAGTTGTTCCTGTTTACCGTAGAGACCCACCAGCGAAGGCCCGCGGCCCGTGTTGTCCGCCACATGGCAAGTGACGCAGCCCAGCTGCGTAAAGAGCCGCTCGCCGGTTTGCGCCATGGATTCGTTGCGCGCTCCGCCGGAAAGCCATGCCGCGTAGTCGGTGGGAGACATCACGTACACCCAGCCGATCATTTCGGCGTGGTCCGCGCCGCAGTATTGCGCGCAGAACATATGGTACGTGCCGATTTTCGTGGCTTGAAACCAAAGGGAAGTGTAGCGGCCCGGAACCGCATCCTTCTTCACGCGGAACGCCGGAATGTAGAAATCGTGGATGACGTCGTCGGACGTCATGGTGATCTTGATCGGCGCGTTTACCGGCACGTGCAATTCGTTGATTTCGCGCACGCCTTCGGGGTGCTGTATGTGCCACATCCACTGCTTTCCGACGACGAAAATTTCCGTGGAAGCTTCCGGTGGCCGCGAATTTTCGAAATACAGGCTGGAAGCCCACACGAAAATCACTACGGTGATCAGCGTGGGCACGATCGTCCAGGTCAGCTCCAGCGCCAGGTGCGTCTTGGTGTCCGCAGGGCGCTCATCGGGCGAGCGGCGGCGGAATCTCACCATGAAATAGAAAATCGTAGTGAAGATCGCGAACGTGAAGAACAGGGTGATGGCCGTCAGGAAATAGTAGAGGTGGTCCACGCTATCCGCTATGGACGAAGCGGCCGTCGGCCGAATCGGAATCGCAGCCGCGGCGGCAGCCACGCAGTGAAAGCCCGTTTCCATCAGACCCGTCATCATCTGTGTCTCAGTGACCCTCTGGTGCTTCTGTGCGACTGCAGCGGACCAATGAACGTCAGCTTCGCGCGTGCTTCTTTATACTTTTCTTTGCGGCAGCGCGTAATGCTCGCCGCGGAACAGGATCAACATGCCGATTCCCAAAATTAATACGGTGAGCGCTCCGCCGATCTGAATCACGTGCGAAATCAGCAGGCCGTATTTTCCTGTCGCCGGATCGTAGTGGTAGCAGAACAGCAGCACCTGATCCACGGGCGTCCCGATCTTTCCCTCGGATGCTTCCACCAATCCCAGCCGCAAATCGCGGGAAGGGTATTGAATGCCGTAAAAGTAGCGCGAAATTTTTCCTTCGGGCGTCAGCAGCATGATCGCGCTGGCATGCGCGAATTGCTTGGTGTCGGGGTCGTACGCGTAACGAAATCCCAGCGCATCCGCCAGCTGCTTGATTTGCGGTTCGTCGCCCGTCAGGAAATGCCAGCCCTCCGCCGCGCCCGGCCGGCCGTACATCCCCACGTACATCTCCTTCTTCACCTTGGCCAGGACGTGCGATTCCGTCGGATCAATGCTCACGGTCACCACGTCGAATTGCTTGCCGATGTCCGTCGGCAGTTCCTTCAATCCAGATTCCACGCCGTTCAGCACCTGCGTGCACAGCATCGGGCAGTTGTAATACACGAGCGTCAGAATCACCGGCTTCTGCCCGAAATATTGTCCCAGCTCTACCGTGTTGCCGTTCTCGTCGCGGAACGCCAGGTTCAGCGGAATCGTTTGGTTCAGCTTTTGATCGATGCCTACCTGTTTCAGCAGCTCGGGCCGCACTCCCACGCTCTGCATCGGATCAGACGCCAGTTGCGCTGCGGCGGCGGATGCGAGCGACACGAACGCCGCAGCCGCTGCGAGCGATGCCAGCAACACATTCCTCACGCCGAATTTGCCCGACGCAAACACGCTAACGCCTCGCCTCCTGGCTCATCTCGTGATCCTTATCCCGCTCCAGCACGAATCCGCACGGTCCCATCTGATCCTGATTCGAAACGTCCGGGATAAAAGGTGCCGGGTTGCTGATGCCCGCGGGAACGTCTCCGGCAGCGCGCGCGGGCAGGCCCTGCTGCAGCGTCAAATCCATGGCGCGATCCACAGGGATGCGCACCACGCCGTTGTGCTCGTCCGCCCAGCCATAGCTATCTAGAAGCTTTGCCTGTTCTTCACAATAGCCATGCAGTTCTGCGCGCGGTTCCACCTGGAGGCGCGGCGCGGGTGGTAATACGCGCGCATTTTCAAACGGCGATGCGGGTTTGCCCAGACTCTGCACCTTGCCGTAAAAACCAAAAAGCCACGCCATCGAGAAGAACACCACCACCAGCACGGCGATCAGCCATGCGCCCCAGCGCAGCAATCCCCGCGGGTCAGCGTCGCTGCGCTCGTATCCCTCGTTCGCTCCATTCTGCGGAGGAGGCTGGCCCGCCCCGTGCTTAGTCTCCATGCTCATGCTGGAGCTCTCCTTCAAATCGCGGGTCGTGTTTCGGCAGCAGCGGCATCTTCCCAAGCTGCCAGAAATAAGTGGCGATCCAGATGAAGCCGATCACGACGAGCCAAAAAATATCCCAGACCAGCGCCCCCAGCTGCGGACCGTCTTTTTCGTAGGCGGGGACGATCAGCCAGTACACGTCCACCATGCTCAACACGAGCATCATGGCGGCCACGGCAGAAAGGCGATGCACGCGCCGCTTCACGTTGCGCTGCAACAGGAGCAGGAAGGGAAGCGCAAAGTGCAGCACGATCAGGAAAACGGCCAGCTTCCCCCATGCGCCGAAGGCGCGGCTCATGTACCAGGGAATCTCGTCTTTGATGTTTCCCGACCAGATGATCAAGAACTGCGAGAACGACAGGTATGCCCACAGCATCGTGAACGCCAGCATCAGGTTGCCCAAGTCGTTGAATTGTCCCGGCGTCACTTTCTCGCTGATTTCCTTGCCGCGCTCGTCGTCCACCAGGCGCCGCAGCACGAAAATCACGAAGGACATCGCGGTCAGCGCGCTCACAATCATGAAAATCATGCCGTAAATGGTGGAGAACCATGCCGGCTCGAGCGACATCACCCAATCAATCATCGAAAATGAAACGGCGATCCCCCACAAGATCAGCCCGGGCCCGCTCATCCCTTCCAGATATTTTGCGATTCGCGGATCGCCGGTTGAGTCCTGCTCGCGCGACCATTTGTTCAAAAAGTGTGCCAGCGTGAATAGAATCGCGAAATAAATCACCGCGCGCAGGATGAAAAAGTTCGTGCTCAAATATTCCATCTTGAAATGGTAATTCGGGTTGTGCAGCATCTCTTCCGGCGGATTCATCCACGGGTAATAAATCTGCTTCATTCCCAGCAGAATCGGGATGAAGAGTAGAGCCATCACTCCAAACGTCCGCGAGCCGGCTTCCAGCAGCCGCCGTATGGGATAGCCCCACCACCCGCCCGTCAGGTGGTGCATCATCAAGATCGCCGTGCATCCCAGCGGGATCATCAGCCAATAGATGTACGCGAATAGATAAGCGTGCAAGATTTGGCTGCCGAAGCTCATTGTGGCTGCCCCGCATTCTGCTGATTCAATTGCGACCGCTGCGCTTCCGGCACGTCCTGCACCGTGGCGTGCTCGCTCAGTTGCAGCACGCGAATGTAAGCTGCGATGCGCCAACGGTCTTCCGGCTCGATGCGCGAAGCGTAGCTGTACATCGAACCGTAACCGCTGGTCATCACGTCGAAGAAATGTCCCGCCGGAGCCTGGCGCAGGCGATCAATGTGATAAGACGGGGGCGACGGAAATCCGCGCTGCACCACGATGCCCTGGCCGCTGCCGGTATAGTCGTGGCAGGGCGTGCAATAAATGTTGTAGCGCTGGCGGCCGCGCTCCAGGTCCGCGCGCGTGATGGGGAAGGGAAACTTGTTCGCCACCACGCCATTTTCTTTTCCGGTGTAGAGCAATTCATCCAGCCGCAATTGCCCGCGTGCCACGGTACCGGGCACGACGGGCCGCTCCGAACGCCCGTCATCGAAAAAAGTGGTCGGCTGGTACGGCAAATATTTTGGCTGCTCGTGCATGTCCATGCGGCAGCCCGTCAGCCAGAGTGCGAGCACGCTCAAGCAGATCACACGTGCGGCGCGCACCGCACCGTTACCAGCCATCGCGAATTGAAAACTACGCTTCAATCTCAAACACTCCGTGTGGATTCAGCCCTTCCAGAAACTCCTTCGTCCTGGCCAACTCGAATTTCTTGTCGCGCACTTTTACCACCAGGAAAAACCGGTCGTTCGACGCCAGCGCAAATCGCGACACGTTAAACACCGGGTGGTAAGGCGTGGGCAGCCCGTTCATCGCGAGCATCCCGAACACCGCGCACAATGCCGCGCCCAGCACCGTCAGCTCAAACGTAATCGGAATGAATGCCGGCCAGCTGTTGTAGGGCTTGCCGCCCACATCCAGCGGATAGCTGATCACGTTCGCGTAATACTGCATGGCAAAGCCGGTCAGGCCGCCCAGCAGCCCGCCGACGAAGACTACCGCCGGCAGAATCGTCCCGTGAAAGCCCACCGCTTCCGCCAGCCCCTCGATCGGCAGCGGCGAGAACGCGTCAATCTTCTTGTACCCGGCGTCGTGCGTACGCTGCGCCGCCTTCAGCAGCTCGTCGGGCGTCTCGAACTCCGCCAGCAATCCGTAAAGTGGCTTGCGCTTCATAAATCTATCCGTGAATCTCCGGATTCGGATTCAGCACCCGCGCCAGATACGTTGTGCGCGGCCGCGTGTTCAAATCGTCCAGCAAACCGTAATTGCGCGATTGGGCTTTCCATTTGGCGACCCGGCTGTTCGGATCATTGATGTTTCCGAAAATGATGGCCTCCGACGGGCACGCGCCCTGGCACGCCGTGACGATTTCGCCGTCGCGCACTTCGCGGTTCTGTTCTTCCGACGTGATTTTCGCCGCGTTGATGCGCTGCACGCAGTATGTGCATTTCTCCATCACGCCGCGGCTGCGCACCGTCACGTTCGGATTGCGCATGCCATAAAGGCTCGGTGTGGTGTAATCCGAATACAGCAGGAAATTGAAACGCCGCACTTTGTACGGGCAGTTGTTCGAGCAATAGCGCGTGCCAACGCAGCGGTTATAGACCATCTCGTTCAGGCCCTCGGGACTGTGCACCGTCGCGCCCACCGGGCAGACCACTTCGCACGGCGCGTTTTCGCAGTGCATGCACAGCACCGGCTCGTAGTACGTTTCCGGACTGTCAATGTCGCCGCGGAAATACGTGTCCACGCGGATCCAGTGCATCGCGCGGCCCTTCATCACCTGTTCCTTGCCGACCACCGGAATATTATTTTCCGCCTGGCAGGCGACAACGCAGGCATTGCAGCCCACGCATTTATTCAGGTCAATGGCGAGGCCCCACGCGTAGCCCTCGGACTTGAATCCCGGATACAGCGTAAATGCTTTGGTAGATTCTTCGTGCGGATCCTTCGCGAAATTGGGATCCTTGCGGAACTCCTCCAGCGTAGCGATGCGGATCAGGTCGCGGCGCGCCGCTTCCACGCCTTCCAGATTGGCCTGATGGCCATCCTGATCGATCACGTACTGGTGCTGCGTCACCGCGAAATAATATTTCTCGCCGGTCTTTTCGATTTTCAGTCCGGGGGCAATCCACGGCGCCGTGGAAGTGCGAATGAAATTCGCGTTGAAGCCCGGCCCCGTACCGACACTTCCCGCGCGACGGCGTCCGTACCCCAAGTGCAGCGTCACGCTGTTGTCCGCGTGGCCCGGCACCAGCACCACGCCCGCCTTCGTTTCGTGCCCGGCGAGCTGCAGCTTTACGTAATCGCCCTCCGCCAGTCCCAGGTGTTGCGCCGTCGCGGGACTGACCATCGCCGCGTTGTCCCACGTCAGCTTGGTGTTGGGCTTCGGTAATTCCTGCAACCAGCCGTTGTTCGCGAAGCGCCCGTCGAAAATTGTGGGGTCCGGCCGGAACGCGATTCCCAATTCCTCGCTGGGGGTATTCTGCACTTGCTGGGCGATATCCCCGCGCAGCGCCACGGAAATTGCCGGCAACGCAGTTCCAGCCATCACGCCGTCGTGCAAAGAGCGTTCCCAGTACGCATCGAACACCTTGTCTTTTTCCGTACGCACGCCTTTCCAATAATCCCGCACGATGTCGTGCCCGGACTTTCCCGCGTCTCCGGTAAGAACCGCCACGATTTCGCAAGCCGAATGATTGTCGTACAGCGGTTGAATCAGCGGCTGAATCACGCCCACGGTTCCATCGAACGCCCGCGCATCTCCCCATGCTTCCAGAAAATGCGCGGCCGGCACGTGCCAGTGGCACAACTCCGCCGTCTCGTCGTAATACAAGCCGGAATGAACGCGCGTTTTGACCTTCAGCAGCGCGGGTCCAAAATCGAAATCCACCGGCGCGTCGTACACCGGATTATTTCCGCCCAGCATCAACAGCAAATCCACTTTGCCCGCGTTGATATCGTTCACCAGCTCGCGCAGCGATTCCATTTCGTTCACCGGATTCGCTTCCAGCGCGTCGGTGTAATACACGGTCTTGCCGACGTTCCCGAGAGACGCATTCATCGAATGAGCCAGCGCGTGCACCGCGGGCGATTGTTCCTCGCCGGCAATCACAAGCGAGCCGCCGCGATGCTCCGCCAAATCTTTCGCCACTGCGCGAGTCCATTCCGCCGGAATCTTGCTGCTCGCCGCGCCGCCACTCACGCCCGCAACTCCGGCAGCAGCCGCCAGCTCTCGCGCGAAAGCTTCCACGGCGCCCGCGCGCAGCGCTTTGCGATGGTCCGCCACCGCGCCGGTACTGCTCGGCATGCTTTCCACCACGTACAGCCGGTTCAATTTTGCGTTCGTGCCTTCGATCACCCGCCGCGAAGAAAATTCCCGCGCGTAACGCACATGTCCCGGCCCGGAAGAAACGAAATCCGCATCCAGCGAGACGATCACGTCCGCCTGGTCAACGCGATACACCGTATTCACCGGCTTGCCGAATGCCAGGCGCGCGCCTTCCCGCGAGTTGTCGCGGCCGCACTGCTCGTATTGGTGCCATTTCGCGGCGGGATATTTCTTCAGCAATGCGCCTAGCTGCGCCCCCAGCGTTGGCGACGTCACCGTGTCCGTCAAAATCCGCAGCCCGCTCCCATCGGAGGACATCGCCGCTTTCTCGTTCCCCATCGCCGTCAGAAAAGCGGCCCAGCTGCTGATGCGCCCTTCCAGCACCACGGTCTGTGAACGGTCCGGATCGTACAGCCCCAGTGTCGCGGCCTGCGCGAACACGTCCGTGCCACCCAAGCTGCCGGGATGCTCCGGATTGCCTTCGATTTTCGTCGGCCGCCCCATGTGGCTTTCCACCAGAAGGCCCGCAGCCACTCCTGCCAGCGGCATCGACGTCGCGTAGAACAGCGGCTTGCCCGCGACAATTTCCTCCGGCGCCTTCACGTACGGAACGATTCTCTGCGTGGGCAGCTTGGTGCAGGCGCTCAACCCCGCCAGAGCCGCAGAAGCAGCCGCCAGCTTCAGCACGTCGCGGCGATTCATCCCCTGCGGATCTTTTTCCGGATCGTGCGGGAATTCATTCTCCAGGAATTCGCGGTATTCTTTCGTCTCCGACAATTCTTCCAGGCTCTGCCAGAAGCGTTTGCCGTCTTCCTGCGCCAGCCTCGCGCGCAACGCTGCCAGGTCCATCGCCTGCGGAACTTTCGGGTTGAGATCGGAGCTCATCGTTTTCTTTTTTTCGCCTTTAGCGGTGGCACGTCGAACAATTCGTCAGACTGTGAATTTTGTACTCTTTCACCAACTTCGCGCCTAGTTCCGCCTGGTTCGACGGCGTCACATATCCCGGATCAAACACTTCAGACTTCGGCCGCACATATTTCTCCGGCTCGCGATGGCAATCCAGGCACCAGGACATGTACAGCGTGTTCGCCTTCCACATCAGCGGCATCTCCGCCACTTGCCCGTGGCACGTAGTGCAGCCGATGCCCTTGCTCACGTGGATGCTGTGATCGAAGTACACGAAATCGGGCAGCGCATTCACCCGCGTCCACGCAATCGACTTATTGTCGCGATAGCTCGCGCGCACCGGCTCCAGCATCGGCGCGTTCGTCCAGATCTGCGAATGGCAGGTCATGCACGTCTGCGTTGGCGGCACGCCCGCGAACGAGGACTTTTCCACCGACGTATGGCAATACCGGCAATCGATTCCCAGCTCGCCCGCATGATGTTTGTGGCTGAAGGGCACCGGTTGCTCCCGCGCTTCATTCACGCGCGTATAGATCGGCGAAAGCTCGATCTGATATAGCGCGCCACCCAGCAGCGCCAGAATGAACACGGCGCCATAGATGCTCACCCGCGAGATGGTGTTCGTGCTGTGATGAAAAATTTGCATCGCGTCCCGGGTCTGCCTCTATTTCTTGGGATTCTCCGCGTCCGTTTCCTCCACCAGCGAACGCATCTCATAAATCGAGATCACGGGCAGGAAGCGGATAAACAGGAACAGCAGCGTCAAAAATAATCCAATCGTTCCGACGTAGGTGGCCCAATCCCACCTCGTCGGATAGTACATGCCCCACGAAGAGGGCAGAAAATCGCGGTGCAGGCTGATCACCACGATCACGAACCGTTCCAGCCACATGCCCACGTTCACAACCAGCGAAATCACGAAAAGGATCGCCACATTATTCCGCACGCTGCGCAGCCACATGATTTGCGGGATCACGATGTTGCAGGCAATCAGCATCCAGTAAAAAAACGCGTATGGCGGGCTCGTCATGCGATTGACGACAACGAAGCGGTCGAAGGGATTGCCGCTGTAAAACGCCATGAAAGTTTCCATCATGTAGCCGTACGCCACGATCAGCCCGGTAGCCAGCATCACCTTCGCCATATTTCCCAGGTGGCGCATGGTGATGAAATCTTCCAGGTTGTAGAACTTGCGAATCGGAATCGCGAGCGTCATCACCATCGCAAACCCCGAATAAATCGCTCCCGCCACAAAGTACGGCGGGAAAATCGTGGTGTGCCATCCTGCCACCTGCGCCACCGAGAAATCGAAGCTCACCACCGTGTGTACGGACACCACCAGTGGCGTCGCCAGGCCAGCCAGCAGAATCGAAGCGGTCTCATAGCGCGACCAGTGCACCGCCGACCCGCGCCAACCCATCGCCAACATTCCGTAAATAATCTTTGCCGGCCGGTTTCTCGCCCTATCACGCAACGTGGCCAGGTCCGGCACCAATCCCACGAACCAGAACAGCAGCGATACCGTCGCATAGGTTGATACCGCAAAGACGTCCCACACCAGCGGGCTGCGGAACTGCGGCCATAGCCACATCGGATTGGGGTACGGCATCAGCCAGTAGAAAAGCCATGGCCGGCCCATGTGCAGCAAAGGGAACATGCCCGCGCAAGCCACCGCAAATAGCGTCATCGCTTCCGCAAACCGGTTGATCGAAGTGCGCCATTGCTGCCGCAACAACAGCAAGATGGCGGAAATCAGCGTCCCGGCATGCCCGATGCCGATCCACCACACGAAATTGACGATCGCGAATCCCCAGCCGACCGGGATGTTGATGCCCCAGATTCCCACACCCTTGATCAGCAGGTAGCCAACGGTGAAATTCAGCAGCATCAACAGCAGGAAGGCGATGGAGAAGCCGAAAATCCAGCCCTTGGACGTGCCGCGTCCCAGCACGATCTGGCTGATCTTGTCGGTTACCGTGCCCAGCGTATACCCCGGCTCCAGAATCGGATGAGCCGAAGTTGATTCGTTGGGACTTTGAGAGCCTTCCGGGTCCACGCGGTCGCCTCAGAACACAGTAATGGATGCTCGCGAGCTTAAAGAAGGGGCATTGGAATCACGAAATCGCCGGTTGCTCGGCCCCAGGACGCCGGCGACTTACGGTTGACCGCTGCTATGAGTTGCAGAAAACAAGACACACGCGGGGCAGCACGAAATCGCATCCGCCCCGGAACACACTTAAGACCCGATAGGATAAAACCGCTTACGTGTTGACGCAAGTTTAAAGAAAGATTTTTTCAGCGTGAGCGAGGCAATTCGCGATTGGTATTGACTCTGGATTATATTTTTTTGGAGCAGCGCACCACCCGTGTGTGCGGAGGTGGTGGGATAAAACCACCTAGGGCAATGCCGTTCGTCGCTCAGTGAGGGCGCGTGCTAAGCCCGGCTTGCTTCCACAGTTTTTCCCAGTGCCACACGCCGGGAGTTTTGTGCAGGACGCGGTAGCCCATCTGGTGGGCCAGCATCAATATCTGGCCGCGATGGTGCGCCTCGTGCGAGAACATGTAAGCGAACATGGTCGCGCCGGCCGGCCACGTTTGCGCCCAACTCCCGCGCGAAAACTTTGCCACGCGCCGGTTCGGCCTGGCCGAGAGGGCTTCCGTCAACATGCGCAGGCATTGCGCGCCGCTCTTGCGGTGCGCGGCAGCCGCCTGCTTCATCGTACAGCGGTCGGGATCAAGTGGCCGCGGACACTTTAGATGCGGCGCGGAATTCTTCAGCCACACCAGGCGGCAGTTGTGCAGATGCGCGAAGATGGACGCGATGGTCCGCCCGCTGCCTTTCTTGCCCGGCGGCTGCGCACGCCACGCGCGCGGGTCCAGCTCTGCGAGAATCGCCTGATTCATCGCGTCGTTGCTCGCGTAGGTTTCCAGCAGCGAGTCGCGAATTTCGGCCAGCGCCGCGTGGGACTCTTGGGAAGCACGTGCCATGGGAACTCCGCCAAACCGCGCATATAATACTACCGTGCAGGACGCCAAGCTCATCGTCGTCGAATCGTGCGGCAGCCGCCCAGAGGCGGAGCTGGTCCGGGGCGCGCTCGAAGAAGCCGGCATTCCCGCCATCATCCAGGGTGATACGGCAGGGGGAATGCGCGAACATCTGGCGTGGTCCGGCGCGGGATTCAAAATTCTGGTGCGCGAGGATGACGCAGCCGAGGCGCGCAATTTCCTCACCGCGCTCTCAGCGAGCGGCGATAATTCTGATGCGGATTCCGAACCTCGCGACCACCCTTTTCCGCCTTGGCGCAGGTTGACCTAGAAAGTTTGTTGCTGCTCCGTGAGTCAGAGCGAGCCGCGAACTTGTCGACGCGCACGCATCCATGCGTCACCGCGTCCTGCCGCTAGTTCGTTTCCTTGAACACAACTTTTCCGCCGGCCATCGTGAGCAGCACTTTAGTGTTCCCGATACTGTTGTGTGCCACGGAAAAAATATCCTGCGAAAGGACGGCAAGATCCGCTTCTTTCCCAACTTCGAGCGTCCCCAAATGGTTCTCTGAAAATCTTGCATAGGCGGAGCCACGCGTGTACGCGGCCACCGCCTCTTCCACGCTGATTCGCTCGTCCGGTACGTAGTAGCTGGACGTCCCCACCGCGCCGGCCTGCCCCGCGCCGTCGAACAAGCCTCCCGGAAGCGCGGCGGTCGCGGCGGACCGCCACTCCTGCCGTTCCACCGCTTGCTGAATACTGACGAAAGGATCCGGCGGCCATGTGCACGGCCAGTCGCTGCCGAACGCGAGTTTTGTCCCGCTCTTTTCCAGGCTCTCCCAGCGATCGGTGGGCGTCTTGTCTTGCGTGTCGTAGTTGGTGCCGATTTCGCTGCAGCAAAAAGTGGGTTGCGCGCTCACGATCACGTCGAGTTTTGCCACGCGGGGCAGATCGTCGGCGGAAAGGATCAGCCCGTGTTCCAGGCGAAACCGCCGGTCGCGCGGCCCGTTGATTTTCTCCACCTGCGCGTAAGTATCCAGCACCATGTGTGCCGTATCGCCGCGCAGCGTGTGCGTCATGATCTGGTATCCGCGTTTGTCCAGTTCCAACACCAGCTTCTGGAATTCCTCAGGCCGGTACGTTAGCGGTGGAATCAGCCCGGTGCCGCCATCGGAGAAAAATTTCACCAGGTTCGCGGACACCCACTCGTCGTGATATTTGGTTCGCGCTTCCTCCAGGTTCGCGAGGAACTCCGGCGTCAGATGGTGATTCACGGCCACGGCTCCGAAGGAAGTTCGCGTGCGCACCGTCAGTTGTCCGCGGTCGCGCAACGCTGCGTACAGTTCAATCTCGGCCAAGCTGCCAGTGGCATTCACGACGCTCGTGACGCCGTAGCGATTCAGGTACAGCGATGCATCGTGCAACATTTCCAATTTCTCTTCTGTCGTCAGTTGCGCCCACACCGCCCGTTCTACCAATTCCTGGGCGGCTTCCAGCAACACACCGCTGGGATGCCCGCTCGCATCGCGAATCACGTAAGCTTCTTCCGCGGCAATCGCGACAGGCTGATCTCCGATCCCCGCGAGCGCCAGGGCCTTCGAGTTCACCCACAACGCATGCTCGCTGGTGTGATGAATCACCACGGGCCGGTCTGCGACGGCGCGATCCAGCAATTCGTGCGTGGGCGCCCCGGGAAGCACCGTCGCAAAATCTGCCCGGCCAAATAGGATCTTGTCCTTCGAGTGGCTCGCGGCATATTCCTTGATTTTTTCGATCAGCACATCCGGGTTATCTGGTGTGATGCTGAACTGCGGCGTGGAAAGATTTAATCCGTGCAGGGCCATCGCTCCGAGCCACATATGCGTGTGGGAATCGGAAATTCCGGGAATCACCGTCCGGCCTTGCAGGTCAATCACCTCCGTCTTCGCTTCGCGCCGCGCCAGAATTTCTTCGTCCGTGCCGACGGCATCAATCCGCGTTCCGGTGATCGCCAGCGCCTGAACCCACGGAGCTTTGGGATTTCCCGTGTAAATGTGTCCGTGCACCAGCAGCGTGTCGCTGCCAAGCGCAGTTCCCGCCAGCGCGCCCGCCGCCAGAACTGCGCACCACCGCGCGACTCGCCCGAATAGGTTCATCTTCAGTCCTTTTTTCACAGCCTGTGGTTCGGCGGGTGAATGTGAACGGCAGGGATCGTCGCGCCCTACAGTCAAAACCCACAACCACACGTGCAGAGGGGCAGCACATTACCACGTTCCGCAGCTCACTTCCGCTGTTTGGAATCCGGTAAGAACGCTAATTCAATGTTTTTATACGTGTTAGCCTGTGGCGTCTTTCGCGGCTAGCCCTTGTTCCACAGCAATGTCAGATTCGGATCAATCACAATGCGCGTCGGACGAACGCGCGACTCAAAATGAAATCGCGTTTCCGCGCCTGTGGTCACCACCACTCCCAGCCGCTCCGGCTTTCCTGCCACACGCACCGCGTACAGCGGCACCGGCGCCGTGAATATATCTTCCGTTCCGCTCTGCTCGATTTTTCCGGACACCAAAAATCCGTTCCCATGCGGCTTCACTTCGTATTTCACGCTGTAGTGCGGAAAATCCGTACCGCGGACCCACTGGTCGAAGAACCAATTCATGCGATGCGTTCCTTCAATATCCATCGCGGGAGTCATGTGCTGCTCCACGTCGTGCTGGAACTCAGCGGTGGTCAACGGACGAAACTGGTGCTCGGCCAGAATCGCACGCAGTAACTCCCGGAACCGCGCGTCCGCATCTTTTGCGTTCGGCGCATTCGGATCGCGCAGCATCTCCCGCAACATGTGCATCACCCATGTGCCCTTGCCGTAAATCAGCGTGTTGTAAACCTCCGGATCCTTCGCTGACCCCAGCCGCGGCCCCAGCACCAGCGGTCCCACCTCCTCGACGGAATGATTCGTGCCCGCAACCTTCGCCGATAGCTCCGTTCGATAATGTTCCAGCCAATTCGTCATCAGATGTGCGCCGGGCTTCTTGCTGTCCGCATACCAGAGCGCCAGGTAATTCGCCATTGCTTCCTGAATCCACACGTCCCGATAACTGGCCGCGCCCGTCACGTTCCCCCACCACTGGTGCGCCACCTCGTGATACGGCATCAGCTCGCGCGCCGCGCTCTGCGCCCATTCGTTCAGGCCCGCGCGTTCTTGCGTTTCGGGTGGCAGGAACGCCAGCGTCGAAAGGTACACCAGACCCGGCCAGCCCTGCCCGAATGATCCGGGAATCTGCGCCACGTTCAGCTGCTCAAATGGAAATGCGCCGTTCACGTTCTCAAAAAAATGGATGGAGTCCTGCACGCTCGCGCCCAGTTGCTTCAATGCCGCCGTCGGACTCGGCGCGGGAGCCTGGTCCGCCACGCCTGTCAAGCGGTCCGTGTTCTGGTACCGATCCAGCATCGAAGGCGGCGGCAAGTCATTGGGACTGGATCTCGTCAGCCGGCTCGCGATCGCTGCTTCCAGCTCCTTGTTTGCGTACACTTGTATTTTCGGCTTTCCCGCCGTGCTGGCCGTCTGGTATTCGCTCAGGTTGAATCCCGCAGTAGGGAACGGTACGGCGGATTGCCAGCGGCCCGATTTTGCGTCGGCATCCTCGTGCGCTGCAGACTCCGTGCCGGTCGCTACCAGCATCAATCGCTTCGGCCAGCGAAACGTCAGGTCGTAAGGCGTAAAATGCTCGCCGCCGAGATGCGCGTACCACGCTCCCCGTTCGCCCACGAAATCCACGCCGTTTCCCGCATCGGTGATCACGTTCCCGTGATACGCGATCTGCAAATGAAAATCCGCGCCCGCCGGTTTTCCCGCGGGCAACACTGCCAGAATGAAATCGTTGCCTCGCCTCGCCGCGTCCCGCCGGCTCAGTTCCTCATTTTGAAAATAGGGCAGCGGCTGGCCGTCTTCGCCCTGAATTGCATCCACCGTCAGATGACGCGACAGCTCCATCACCACCACGCGCTCTCCCGCGCGCCCCGCTCGCAAATGCAGCGTGGTCTTTCCCTGCAGCGAGAGGTCCTCCGCGATGGTGGACTCCACGCGATAATCCACGGGCAGAAACGCTTCCGTCCACGCCGCCGGAGAATTTCCTGCAGGGAACGCGGCCCACACGTCGTACGATCGCACGCCTTCGCTGAACCGCGGCTGTCCGATCGTCACCTGCTCTTCGCGCCGGCTATCCACGGACACTTCCACCGCGCCCGCCGAATCGGTTTGCAGCAAAATATAAAAGTAAGGAACCACGTCCGCCGCCAGCAGATCCACCATCGTCCGCAGCGAATGTGTGGGCGCCAGACCAGCCACCAGCGGCGTCCAGTACGCGATGAACTCCGGATCGCTTCCGGGCTCCACGCCGTCCTGCGCCAGTCGCCGTTGCATCTCTCTCGCGGTGTCGTCCGTGAAACGGATGTAAGCGTCCGTAAACGGCTGATCGAGGATCGGCACGCCGATGAAATGCGCCAGCGACCGCCGCTCGCCGCGTTCATGCGGCGTTGCGATCACGTGGCCCCGGCCCGAAAACACGGCGCCGGTGACGCGCCCGCCAATCGGCTCGAAAAATGCCAGCTTGCCTTCCGTGAAATTGAAGCTCACCACGTCCCGCCGCAGCGTCAGGTCCTTCACGCTGTACACCCGCGCGGCATCCGGCCGCAGCCCGTTCAACGCCTCGTAAAGCGCGCGCGGGTCGGTGGGAACAGCTTGCGTAGCGGTAGCCTGCGTGGGGATAGGCTGCGTAGGGGTAGCTTGTGTCGAGGCAGCTTGAGTCGAAGCCGATTGTGGCGCCGCGTTCTGAGCCCCAGCGCCGTCCTGCGTTTGCAGCGCCACGCTGCAGCGCGGGCCTATCCCAAGAAAGTCAGCGCCAGTCAGCAGCAGAACGCCCAGCGAAATTCGCATGAATCTGCGCACGTATTCGACTCTACAACTTTGATCGCCGCGAGTAAAAGCCACGTTTTTCGCCCTGCCGGAAGCCGCGTTTGACCGCGCGTTCTCAGTTTCGGGCTCCGCGCACGCTCTGTAACCTCTTTGACGAACGCCAGGCCCAAACCGCTGCTCGCTCCCGCCGTCCCGCCTGTTCCGCAGGACAGGCTGTATTACTTAGGGCATCAGCAGGCAAGGCTCGCGCCCGCCCCCTCCGACCCCCTTGATAAAATCCATATGTGCGTCACGCAGCGCCCATCGCGTCGCTACTGCTACTGGTCGTGTCTTCGGCGGCCGCCGATACCATCGTGCTCAAAAATGGCCGCCGCATTGTCGCCTCCAGCGTTACCGAAGACGGCGAGCGCGTCCGTTACGAAACCCCCGCCGGCCAGATGTCCATCCCCAAGTCCATCGTCGCGCGCATTGATCGCGATGGCCTCGGCTTCGTTTCTGGCTCCAGCGCCTCCTCCGAACCGCCCGTCTCCGCGCCGCATGTGGATCCAATCCGCGGCTATGAAGACATCGCCCGCCTGGTCATCCACGACAACGCCATTGATTTCGGCTACATCGCGCAACTGGAGACAGACGCCCGCTCCCACGCGCCGCTCGCCATCGAAAAAGTCGCCGCCGCCCATTACGCCGCCGCGCAATTCCTGGTCAGCAAAGGCGATACGGCCACCGCCATTGACCATTACCGCGAAGCCCTCAGCTTCGCTCCGGAAAATTACGGCCTGCTGCTGAATCTCGCCGTGCTCTACCTGCACCAGAGCCAGTTCACCAGCGCGCTCGATCCTCTCGAACGCGCCCGCCGCATTTCTCCCGATTCTCCCGACGTCGCCAAACTCACCGGCTGGGCCTACTACGGCCAGAACAAAATGGATTTGGCCGTCGCCGAATGGCGCCGCGCCGAAAAATTGCGCCCAGACGCCGAAGTGGAGCACGCCCTGGAAAAAGCCGAGCGTGATAAAGCCGAGGAAGAAAGCTACCGCGAAGGCGAGACCGCGCATTTCGATCTGAAGTACAACGGCAGCGCCACGCCCGACCTGGCGCGCGGCATCATGCGCGTCCTGGAAGAAGATTTTCGCGATCTGGAATCGCAGCTCGATTTCACGCCGCCCGATCCCATCGGCGTGATTCTCTATACCGGCGAATCGTTCGCGGACATCACACGCGCCCCCAGCTGGGTGGGCGCGCTCAACGACGGCCGCATGCGCATTCCCGTGCAGGGCCTCACCGCCGTCACTCCGGAGCTCGCGCGCGTGCTCAAGCACGAGCTAACCCACAGCTTCATCGGCCAGAAAACTCACAATCGCGCGCCCACATGGTTGCAGGAAGGCGTCGCCCAATATATGGAAGGCCGCCGCAGCACCGCCGCCGCAGGCGCGCTGCTGAATGCCGCAGGCCAGGGAGAACTTCCCGCGCTCGCGAGCCTCGAAGGTTCCTGGATGGGCTTGGGTGGCGGCGAGGCTTCGTTCGCCTACGCCTGGTCGCTCGCCGTCGTCGAATCCATCATCCAGACCGGCGGAATGACGGACATCACCCGCCTGCTCGACAACGTCGCCACCGCCCCCAACACCGAAGCAGCCCTGCGCGAAACCCTGCACAACGATTACGCCGACCTGCAGCAGCAAGCCCTAACCTATCTGCACCAGCAAGATCTGCGGTAGCTTTCGTAGCGGCGGGCTTTAGCCCGCCATCGTTCCGCTCCACAACAATGGCGCACTGAAGTACGCCGCTACAAAGTTGCCAGCAATCCCGCAATCAACGCAGCCCGCTCCGCCAGCCTGCCAATCACCACATGCTCGCGCGGACTATGCGCTCCATCCCCCACCGCGCCCAACCCATCCAAAGTCGGCACGCCCAGCGCCGCCGTAAAACTCCCATCCGACCCTCCACCCGTGGACGCTTCCCCCAGCGGTAACCCCATCTCGCGCATCAGTCCCTGCGCCACGCCAAATAATTTCCGCACCCCAGCCGTCCGCTCCAGCGGCGGACGATCCGCCCCGCCGGTCACCAAAACCCGCGCCCCTTTCAATATCGGCCGCAGCGCATGTAGCCTGCGATTAATCCGCGGCACATCCGCCGCATGCGTATAGCGTATGTCCACCAACGCCCGCGCCTGTTCCGGCACCACGTTGGTGATCGTCCCGCCGTTCACCACCGTTGTCTGCACCGTGATCCCGCGCCGCGCATCGTTCATCTCCATCAGCCGCGCGATCTGCAGAGCCAGCTCGTGCACCGCGTTCACGCCCTTCTCCGGATCAATCCCCGCGTGCGCCGACCGCCCCGTCACGATAATCTCCGCGCCGCCCACGCCCTTGCGCTGCGTCTTCAATCGCCCCTCGCGCCCGAACGAAGGCTCCAGCACCAGCACCGCATCGCTCCGCCGCGCTTCCTGCTCGATCGCTCGCCGCGAACTCTCGCTTCCAATCTCTTCATCCGAACTCCACAGGAACACCACTCGTTTCGTCGGCTGAATTTTCAGCGCCCGCAACGCATCCACCGCAAAAAGCGCGAGCACGATCCCGCCCTTCATATCAAAGGTTCCCGGCCCCCAAGCCCGTCCCCCCGCCACGCGGAACGGCATCTTCGCAAGCGTCCCCAGCGGATACACCGTGTCCACATGACCCAGCACCATGATTTGCCCGCTCGCGCGACCCACCCCATCCCAGATTTCCGCGCGCACATGATTCCCGCGCTCCCGCTGCCGCAAAATCTTCACCTCCGCCCCGCGCCGCTTAAACCCCCGCGCCACCATCGCGCCGCACTCGTCCACCGCGCTCTTCACATGGCTCGGCGATTCGCAACGCACAAATTTCCCCAGCAGCTTCACCATCTCGCCCCGCCGCCCGTGCAAGTCGCGCAGGATTTGTTTCATCGTCACGATTTCTGAATTCATCACAGAAGCCACTCGTCCTTCACCCGGGGCAAAGCAAGAAGACGATGGAAACGTCTGGCACGTCGAGGGGCTTGATACCAACGGAGACGGGCACGACGAAATAGTGCATAGCAACGCCAGAGGCCAACTTCTTCTGCGAAACGGGAACGGAGACATACTCGCCCATTATTTGCCCGACTCTTATGTCTCAAATTTCGTGCTCACACGCTGGGGAGGTGAAACGAAGGCGACCCATCTTCTTGTTCCCGTCTCAGAAGTTCAAGAAGGGTGCTGCAAGTCGAAAATTGTAATACTGGATTCGCATGGAGAACGGGTAACGGAACGGGACAATCCCCTGGGCGGATTGTTTACCCGGTTCAGCGCCACACCTGTGCAATTCAACGAGGGGGCCGAATATTTCGCAGTGCTCGAAGACAACTCTCCGGACAAGCGCTCGATGCTTACGCTGTACGCCCAGGAGGGGCAAATCGCGTACCAAGAAATTCTCGGAGAGTCCTGTCTTGGAATGGCTGCCTACTCGACGAAAAATACCGCGGGGCTGTTGATTGGCTGCGCAGACAGAGTTTGGGAATACTCACCTGTGCTTCGAAACCCGCGAAATTAGAAATGTGTAGTAGACTCTGCGCCCGTATATGTTCTGCCCCTTGTGCCAATCGGAATTTCGTGACGGCATCACGGAATGCAGCGATTGTCATGTTCGGCTAGTTGGTTCGCGCGAAGAGGCTCAGTCTTCTTCGGAACTGCTGTGGAAGGGAATCTGGCAGACCTCGCTCGACAAGATCTTGGCCGAACTGGATGCTGAAAGCATCCCTTCGTACTTCAAAGAAATTGTGAACACCACGCCCCACGTTTCTTTCTTGGGCATCAGGCTGACGCAGCGGAAGTCTACTTTTGAATACCAAGTGTGGGTGTTCCGTTCGGACCGTGAGCGAGCCCACGCCGCACTAGCCAAACTTGGTTTCAAGTCCTGATGTAAAGCCCGCCGCGAGGCTGACAGCAATCTTCTTTCACGTTATGCTGCGACGATGCGACTGCCAATCCCCAGCATCATTCTGCTGGTAATCGCGCTACTCGTACACGGCCCGGTTCTGGCACAAAAGGCAACGACCCGTCCCGTCACCATTGTCGTGAAAGATCAGATGGGAGCTGTAATCGCGCAGGCGCAAATTCGCGTAATACCCGCGCCCGATCCAGCCCCGGCCAATACGCAAACGGACGACCAAGGCCGGCTGTCTCTGAACTTAAAGTCCGGATCCTATACTTTGCTCGTTTCCAGGGTTGGATTCAGCAAATTTAGCCAGCATCTCGAAATCGCTGCGCCGGAAGGCAGCGCGGACACCGTCCAGCTCGTCCAAGTGGCACTTAACGTCGACTCCAGCGTTCCCGGGATGGTGGTCTATGCGGCAGACACGCTGATACTCACGGCCGATGGCCGGCAGGTGCCGGTGTCAATTTCGCCCGCGGAATTTCACGCACTCCCGCACGTCAGCGTCACGGTGCATAACGCGCACAGTTCTGCGGACGAAACTTACTCGGGCGTGCCGCTGGCTGTGCTGCTCGCGAAACTCGATGCGCCACTTGGCGAAAAACTGCGCAGCAAAGCCCTCGCCAGCTACATCGTCGCATCAGGCTCCGATGGCTACTCCGTGGTCCTCTCCATCGCCGAGGTAGATCCCAGCTTTCATGGCGGCGAAATATTGGTGGCAGACACGCGCGACGGCCAACCGCTCGGCAAGTCCGGCCCATTCCAGCTCATCGTCTCCGAAGACAAACGCCCCGCCCGCTGGGTCCGCAACCTCGTTTCGATCTCCCTGCAAGCCGCGCACTGACTTCTCGGCGGCATCTGATTCCCACCCGCCTGCGTTTCGTATAGAATTGTTCGATTGTGCGCTTGCGAAAATAGCGTGTGGTGGAAACCGCTCAGCGCAGCAACAGGCCCGGCTCGACCAGCAACCAATAGGCGATCAATCGGAGTTCAATACGCAATCTTTGCGCAACTAGAGGCCAACACACGATGCTCCTCGACAGCATAGAGATCCAGAAAATACTCCCGCACCGCTACCCGTTCCTATTGGTGGACGCCATCGAAGAAATGGAACCAAAGAAGCGGATTGTCGGAATCAAGAACGTCACCATCAACGAATATTTCTTTCAGGGTCATTTTCCCGGCAAGCCGGTGATGCCCGGCGTGCTCATCATCGAATCCATGGCGCAAGTTGGGGGTCTTCTGCTGCTGCTGGACGTTCAGGATCGCGACAACAAGCTGCTCTACATGGCCGGAGTTGACAACGCGCGTTTCCGCCGCCCCGTCGTTCCCGGCGATCAGCTGCGCGTGGAAGTCAACGTCCTCACCTTTCGCGGCCCTTTCTGCAAAATTGCCGCCTGGGCTCGCGTGAACGGCGAGCTGGCCGTCGAAGCCACGCTAATGTGTGCCATGGTGGATCTGAAAGCCGATGGCACGCCCGAACGTTCCACCAACGTCGCCCCACGCCCACTGGTGAAGAAGTAGATGAGTGAGATTGATTCCCGCGCCGTCGTTGCGTCCACCGCGAAGGTCGGCCAGAACGCAAAAATCGGCGCCTTCGCTGTCGTCGGCGAAGAAGTCGAGCTCGGCGACGGCTGCATCCTCGATCATCACGCCGTGGTGCACGGCCCCGCGCGCCTGGGCAGCGCCAACCACGTCTATTCCTTCGCGGTCGTCGGCGGCGATCCGCAGGACCTCACCTACAAAGGCGAGCGCGTTTCCATCGAAGTCGGCGATCACAATGAATTCCACGAATTCTGCACGGTGAATCGCGGCACGATAAAAGGCGGCGGCGTCACGCGCGTTGGCAGCAACAACCTCATCATGTCTTACGCGCATGTGGGGCACGACAGCCAGCTCGGTGATTTCAACATCCTGGTGAACGGCGCCACTCTCGCCGGGCACGTCACCATCGAAGACCACGCGCAAGTCGGCGCGTTCTGCCCTGTGCATCAGTTCTGCCGCATCGGCAAACATTCCTACATCGCCGCGCACACCGTCATCACCCAGGACGTGCCGCCGTTCTCGAAAATCGTGGCGCCGCGCGGCACGCGCTGCTTTGGCGTGAATCGCGTGGGCCTGGAACGCCAGGGATTTTCCTCCGAGCGCATTCTGGCGATTGAAAAAGCGTATCGCCTGCTGTTGCGCTCGAAATTGAATACTTCGCAAGCCCTGGAAAAGATGCGTGGAACCCTGGCGGACTCCGCGGACGTCTTAACCTTAGTGCAATTCATCGAATCGGCCTCGTCCGATCGAGGTCTGACGAAATAGCATGACCCAGCCAGCCACGGAAAAAAATGCGGCAGGCGCCACCGCTGCAAATTGGGGCTTGATCGCCGGGAACGGTGATTTCCCGTTTCTGGTGCTGGAGGGCGCGCGCAGCCGCGGCATCGAGATGGCCGTGATCGCCATCAAGGAAGAAGCTTCGCCCGGTCTTGAGCGCGTCGCGAAGCGCCTGCACTGGGTGAGCTTGGGAGAACTCAGCCGCACCATCGAACTGCTGCACGAAGAAGGCGTGAAGCAAGCGGTGATGGCCGGGCAAGTGAAGCACAACAAAATCTTCAGCGCGATTCGCCCGGATTGGCGCCTGGCAAAATTATTGCTCTCGCTGCCGTCGAAAAATACCGACTCGCTGATCGGAGCAGTAGCGCGCGTTCTTCAGGACGAAGGCATCGAGCTGGTGGATTCCACGAAATTTCTCGGGCCGTTGCTGCCCGCCGCGGGAGTCCTCACCCGTCGCGCGCCGGATGAATCCGAAGCCGCGGACATCGCCTACGGCCGCGGCGTCGCCACACAGATCGCGGGCATGGACCTGGGCCAGATGGTGGTGGTGCGCGATCGCGCCTGCGTGGCCATTGAAGCCATGGAAGGCACGGACGAGACCATCGAACGCGCTGCGCGCATCGCCGGCGGCCATCGCCTGGTGGTGGTGAAGGTCAGCAAGCCGCGGCAGGACATGCGCTTCGACGTTCCAGTGGTTGGCTTAAGAACTATCGAAATCATGAAGCGGTCCAACGCCACCGCGCTGGCCATTGACGCGGGGCGAACGCTGCTCTTCGATCGCGATGCCATGATTCGCGCGGCCGATGAAGCCGGCATTGCCATCGAAGCCTTCGCGCCCGAACGCAGCACCAGCGACGAGCCGCAAAAATCAGCGGCCAAAAGGAAATCGTGACTGAAAAACCCCTACGCGTTGCGGTTGTCGGCGTCGGCGATTTTGGACGCAACCACGTACGGGTGTGGTCCGAAATGGAAGGCGTGGAATTGGTCGGCGTGGTGGATACCAACGTCGAACGCGCCGCGCAAGTCGCCGCCGAATTCAAAACTCGCGTCATTCGCGACTTCGAATCGCTGCCGGTGGAAAAAATTGATGCCGTGAGCCTCGCCGTCCCCACCAAGGATCATTGCCGCATCGGCTGCCGCCTGCTCGATTGGGGCATGGACGTACTGGTGGAAAAGCCCATGGCCTCCTCGCTCACGGAAGCCGACGGCTTGATCGCTTCGGCGGAGCGCCAGAATCGCATTCTGCAGATTGGGCATCTCGAACGCTTCAATCCCGCGGTCACCGCGGCTCTGAAAATTGTTTCCAAGCCCATGTTCTTCGAAGTACACCGCCTGGGCATTTTCACCCCGCGCAGCCTGGATATTGACGTAGTGTATGACGTGATGATTCACGACCTCGACATTCTTCTCGCGCTGGTCGGCGCGTCCGGTGGTGGACCTGAAGGCCGTGGGCATCCCGGTGATCACCGACAAAGTGGACATCGCGCAGGCGCGCATCGAATTTTCCACCGGCACCGTCGCCAACGTCACCGCCAGCCGCGTTTCCACCGAGCGCGTTCGCAAGATGCGATTTTTTCAGGCGCATGAATATTTCTCGCTGGATTTCACGCGCCAGGATTTGCTGCGCGTCCGCGTGGAGCCCGGCTCGCCCCAGCCCCAGATCAATTTTGAAAAAATTCCCACGTCGCCGGAAGAGCCGCTGCGCGCCGAGCTGGGCGCCTTCTCCCGCTCCGTGCGCAATCGCCGCCCTCCGCGCGTGGATGGCGCCGCCGGTCGCGCCGCGCTGGCACTGGCCGATCGCGTGATGGCAGGCATCCAGGAACACGCGCGCCGCGTCCAACTGGATGCCGTTGTTTCCCAGGACAATAGATGATTCCGCGAACCCTCGTTCCTACAGATGTGCGTCCGTTCACCGACAACGGTGACAAGAAGCCGCCCCGCCGGCTGACGACGTACATGGACGATCGCACCGTGGTCCCATCCGATTTGTCCGACGCGCCGCCGCTCACCGGCAAGACCACCATCCCGGAACATCTCCCGCTGGATGTGCTGATCGAGCGCAGCCTGGTGCCGCGCGGCATCGGCGTGAAGCCCTTCGAACAATTTCTGCCGCCTTCCGAATTCGCGCCACTCGCGATTCTGGACCGCCGCGTCGTGGTCCCCGCGTACGTCGAGCCGCCGGAGCAGCGCGAGATCGATAAATTCGATCAGCCGCCGCAAATGACCGCCGAGCTGCGCGAAATTGTCGAGCCCGACATTTTCAATACCGGCGAAGCCAACCTTCTGGTTCAACCGGACGATCGCAGAGACGCCAAGTGGGACGCCATTACCCGCGTCATTTCTGTCGCGGCGCACATCGCGTTCGTCATCTTCCTGATTTTTCTGCCGAAAATTTTCCCCGCGCACGTGCCCACGCGCGAGGAAACTGAAATCGCCAGCAAGGAACTCGGCGTAGTCTATTTGCCGCCGGACGAAGGCGCCGTCTCGCGCCGCCCTTCGCCTCCTCCTGGGCCTGTGGTGAAAATCACTCCGAAGGCGTTGAACAAAGCCGCGCCACCGCGCGCCGAAGAGCATCGCGTGGAAGCACCCCCGGTGGCTTCGGAGCGGCCGCCGCTGGATTTGCCCTCGGCGCCGACGCCGAAGGTGAACACCAGTCCGACTCCGAACACTGCGACGGCGCCGCCGCCCCCGTCCGACTCTACGTCGCATCTTTTGCCGGTGCTTCCGAAGGGGCCGCCCAGCCACCTGAACCTTGATCTACCGAACGCGTCTCCCGGTAAGGCCATGCAGAACGACTTGCAAGATGCAATCAAGCGTGCACCAAGCGGCGGCACGTATACTTCCGAAGGCCCGGTTTCCGGCGGTGGTGGTAGTGGCGGTGGCCGTGGTAGAGGTGGCGGCGGCGCACAAGCAGGGAATGGCGTCACCATCCTCACCCCCACCGAGGGCGTGGATTTCAATAGTTATATCAACCGGCTTCTCGCCAAGTTGAAACAGAACTGGGTCGCAGTGATGCCCGAATCTTTTTATCTCGGTGACAAAGGAATCGTCGCAATTTCCTTCCGCATCAATAAAGATGGAAGTTTTCCCGGCGAGAGCCTTAGCCTGGACCGCACTTCCGGCAAAGAGCCGCTCGACACCGCGGCAGCTTCCGCGATCCGCGCCACCAGTCCCTTCGAGCCGCTTCCGCCGCAGTTCAAGGGCCCGTACCTCGATCTGCGCATCGGCTTCTACTACAACATTCGGCCCGACGGCGCCACGCAGTAGCGCGCGCCGCGCTTCGTCTTTTCTCCCTGCGCTGCAAATGCTCCGCGCCTCAAAATTCACCGCTCGGGTGCCCCACCCTTCCGATTTTGAAGGGTGGGGGTTTAGACTCCACACGATCGATCACCACAGCGACGACTTGCTCTTTGCTTCGGTTCCGCGCCCATAAGTCGCCTTCATTTGCTGTGCCTCGCAGTGATAACGTATCAACGAGCCACGCCATGAAAATCAATCGCACGCAGGTAATCGGCGCACTCCTTCTGGCCGCCGTGGTGTTGCTGGGCCTGCTGCTGCGCTACTGGAAATTTTCCGGATGAGCGCGTTGCCGCGGCTCGTCGTCATCCTTGGTCCCACCGCTTCCGGCAAATCCGCGTTGGGAATTTACCTCGCAGAAAAACTCGGCGGCGAAATTCTGGTCTGTGATTCCACGCAGGTCTACCGCCATTTCGATATCGGCACAGCAAAAGTTCCCGCCGCCGAACAGCACGGCATCGCGCACCACTTGGTGGATCTCATCGAGCCTGCTGAAATCTTCACCGCAGGCGATTACCGCCGCTGCGCGCTCGAGGTTCTGGGCGAGCTACGCAACCGCAAAATCCCGCCGGTCCTCACCGCCGGAACGGGCCTGTATTTGCGCGCGCTCCTCGAAGGACTCGCCGATGCTCCGCAGCGCTCCGAAGAAATACGCGCGCGCCTGCGTCAGAAAACCGAAAAGCATGGTGCCGAGCATCTGCATCGGGTGTTGGCGCGGCTCGATCCCGAATCTGCCGCGCGCATTTCCGCCGCCGACGTGCAAAAAGTGATTCGCGCGATTGAATTGCGCCTGCTCACCGGAAAACCAATGGGCGAAATCCATCGCAGCGGCCGCGACGCGTTGCAAGGCTACGAAATCATCAAAATTGGTCTGCTGCCGCCCCGTGCCGCGCTCTACGCACGCATTCACGCGCGCACCGCCGCGATGCTCGCAGCCGGTTGGCTGGAGGAAGTCCGTGCACTCGTCGCCAGCGGCGTTCCGGTGGACGCCAAGCCCTTCCAGTTCATCGGCTATTCGCAATTGCGCGAACATCTCGCGGGTCGCCTGAGCGAAAAAGACGCCGTGCAGCAAATTCAGCAAGCCACGCGCCGCTTCGCTAAGCGTCAGCTCACTTGGTTTCGCAATGAATCCGGCGTGCAATGGCTCGCGGGCTTCGGTGACGCGCCGGAAATTTCCGCCGCGGCTCTCGCAATCATCCAATCGTAACAATCCCGTAACTTGACGCGCCTCGCGCACTCCGGTATCGTTTCGCGTCATCAAAAAAATCATATGGCTAGCGCAACCGCTCTCAAAGCTTCTCCGCTGCAACCCGACGATTGGATTCGTGCGGCATTCGCGCGCCTTTCCACCGAAGGAATTGAATCCGTGCGTATCGAATTGCTCGCGCGCGACCTCGGCGTCAGCAAAGGCAGCTTCTACTGGCATTTTCAGGACCGCGAGGAATTGCTGGCGAAGATGCTGGATCGTTGGGAAGCCGACGAAGTTGCGTGGCTCGACGACACCGTCGTCACGCCGCACGCCGCGGCACGCTGGGCGCGTTTCGTGGAACACTGCGCCGATCTTTCTCTCGCGCGTCTGGAAGCGGCTCTGCGCGCGTGGGCTCGCCGCGACGAGCGCGTGGCGGCGCGAATTTCCGGAATCGAGAAAAAACGCTCCGCGCACGTTTCCAGCGTGCTGCGCGATATCGGCTTCGCGCCCGAAGCGGCCGAATCCTGGGCCGAAGTCGCGCTGCTCGTTTATCTCGGCTGGCTGGACCGCGCCACTCGCGACCTGGAGTTCCAGGTTTCCGGCCGCGGGCTTAGCCAATTTCTCTCTGACCTGATTCTTGCCGCCTCCGCGCGTTCTTCTGCTGCTACTGCGGGCTGAAACCCTCGGCGCCGCGCTCGGCTATTCGCACCCTCCCCACATTCGGCGTATAATTGCGTCACCAATGAATAAAATTTCCCGCACTTTGCAGGCGGCCAGGGCCATTCCCCGTTCATGAAAACCGCGCAATCCGTGGACAATCGCGAAAGCGTGTTGCTCGTCGGCGTGAGCCTGAAAAAATCTCCGCGCGGACGCGCCGGTGATTCTTCGGCTGCCGGGCGCGATTCGCTGGAAGAGCTGCACGAGCTGGCCGAATCCGCCGGCGCGAAAATTGCCGGCAGCATTCTGCAAGTGCGCGAAGCGCTGGACCCCGCCACGCTCGTCGGCCGCGGCAAGCTCGACGAAATTCGCGCCGAAGCCGAGCTGCGCCACGTGCCGCTGGTGATCGTGGACCACAATCTCACTCCCGTGCAGCTGCGCAATATGGAGAAGGGCATCGGCACCCGCGTGATTGATCGCACGCAGCTGATCCTGGATATTTTCGCGATGCACGCGCGCACCAGGGAAGGGCAGCTTCAGGTGGAGTTGGCGCAATTAAATTATTTGTTGCCGCGGCTCACCGGGCGCGGCGAAGAACTCTCGCGGCTGGGCGGCGGCATCGGCACGCGCGGCCCTGGCGAACAAAAACTGGAAACCGACCGCCGGCGCATTCGCGACCGCGTGAGCAAAATAAAAGAAGCCATTGAGACCGTGCGCCGCCAGCGCACCACGCGCCGTCGTGCACGCCAGGCCGTGCCGCTGGGCATGATCGCGCTGGTGGGCTACACCAACGCCGGAAAATCCACGCTGTTCAATGCGCTCACTCATGCCGAAGTGCTCACTTCCTCCAAGATGTTCGCCACGCTCGATCCCACCGTGCGCGCCGTGCGCCTGCCTTCGCGCCGCCGCGCGCTGCTTTCGGATACTGTGGGATTCCTGCGCGATCTTCCGCCCGACTTGATCGCTGCTTTCCGCGCCACTCTCGAAGAGGTGCAGGAAGCCGCGCTCATCGTGCAGGTCAGCGACATTTCCAATCCGCACCACGCCGAACAGGATGCCGACGTGCTGAAGGTCCTCACCGACCTCGGCGTGCAGGATCGCCCGCGCCTGCAAGTCTTCAACAAGACCGATCGTCTATCGGCCGAAGAACTTGCCGCGCTCGAGAAAGCCAACGGCCGCAACGATAATAAAATTTTCACTTCCGCCGTCACCGGCGCCGGCTTGGACGATTTGCTGGCGCGCATGGACGCCGCGCTCCCCGTGGATCCGCTCGTGCGCGTGGATCTGCGCATCCCTCTGTCCGACGGCCGCCATCTCTCGTTGGTCCACGCAACGGGCCGCGTGCTCAGCTCCGAAGTAGCCGACGGCCACATGCACCTCGAAGCCGAGCTCCCAGAATCGCTAGCCCGCCGCCTCGAAGATTTCGCGCAGCCAACCACGACTAAAACTCCGTAGAGACGCTGATCCGCCACTGGAGTTCCCGACAGAGGGAAGGGCAGAACCAGTGCCTGCGGATCGAAATATGTTTGGTTGCTTTACAATACAAAGTACTTGACATTACGAATTAATTTGCGGAGAATGATTGTGCGGCGGGGACGGAGTCCTTAAATCACGGAGTGAATGACAATGGTCAAGCGCATCGCTGCAATCGGATTCATTTTTGTCTGTACATCCATCGCCTGGGCCATCCTGGGCAGCACCATCTTTTACCGTACGTATTCCAGCGATGAGCTGCTCAAAGGCCGGGTATCGTCGTCCTGGGGCACCACGCAGGAGCAGACGCCCCCGGCGGCGAGTTACCAGGTTGTTTCTCACAAGCAGGCCACAGTTGTGGAAAATGGAGTAGCGGCCGTGCGCACGGTGGACGAGAAGTCCAGCGTCTCGCTGCCGCTGGAACAAACACGCGCAAACGCGGCGCTGCGGCTGGATTACCGCAGAAAAGGGCTGCTTTGGTACAGCGCGTACCAGGTGGATTTTTCGGGAGCCTATCGCTTCAGCAACCCCACCGAGCAACCGCAAGACGTGACGTTCCGCATGCGCCTGCCCGCGAGCCAGGCGGTGTACGACGATCTGGTTTTTTCGGTAAACGACGTTCCACTGGCCATCAGCAATCAAAAAAATGAGGCGGCGGCGACTAAGCAGCTGCAACCGCACGAGACCGCGACGCTGCGCGTGGCTTATCGCTCGCACGGAATGGACAACTGGAGTTACGGCTTCGGCGATGAAGTCACGCAGGTAAAGGATTTTCAGTTGCACGTCATCACGAATTTTGCGGGGTTTGACCTGCTGGAGAATACGCTTTCACCCACCGAAGAGTTGCGGCAGGCCAACGGGTGGGATCTGGCGTGGAACTACAAGAACCTGGTGTCCGGCTACCACATCGGCATTGCACTGCCGCAGAAGTTGCAGCCTGGGCCGCTGGCGGGACGCATCAGTTATTTCGCGCCGGTTTCATTGTTGTTTTTCTTTTTTGCGCTTTTTCTGCTGACCACCGTGAAGGGAATCGAGCTACATCCCATGAATTATTTTTTTCTGGCCTGCGCGTTTTTCTCGTTTCACCTCTTAATGGCCTATCTGGTCGATCACGTCTCGATCCATGTGGCTTTCGTGATCTGCTCCGCCGTTTCGATAACTTTGCTGCTGAGCTACCTGAGGCTGGTGGCGGGCATGCGCGGCGCATTGATGGAGGCGGGGCTGGCGCAATTTGTCTATCTAGTGCTGTTCTCCTACGCGTTCTTCTTTGAAGGCTTCACGGGCCTCGCGATCACCATTGGCGCGATTCTCACACTCTTCATCGCCATGCAAACCACCGCGCGCATTCAATGGACCGAGAAGTTCGCCATGCGCTGAGCAGGTGATGTACCGCAGGCATCGCGCACGATTCTAGCCGTTGAAATGTGGGCGACTGGACGGCACAATGCCTGCGAGGCCCACCCATGAAAACACGCTCGCTCCTTTTCGCTGCGCTGCTACTGGCCGTTTTGCCGACTGTCCCTTTCACCGCACCTCCCGCGACGGCGCAAGGTTCCGACGCGGCAGCGAAGATCCTCGCGCTCGAGAACAAATGGAATCTCGCTTACAAGCAACGAGATGTCGCGGCCATGAGCTCCATACTGGCCGATGACTTCATCATCACCGTGGAAGACGGCAACACCTACAGCAAGACCGGATACATCGCGCACGCCGGGGACAGCAGAACAAAGGTGGAAGTGTCGGAATTGCTGGACATGAAGGTGCGGCTGCACGGGAACACCGCGATCGTCACCGGGCAGTATCACGAAGTGGGAACGGAAAAAGGGAAGACCTACGAATATCACGACCGGCTCACCGACACGTGGATGCTTCTCGACGGCCGCTGGCAGGTGATCGCGTCGCACTACAGCGTGCCAGTAAAATAAGCGGCGAATGAGCGGCCACAACCGGCACACTGCGTCGCAGTCTCATGGAGCAGTTATGAAGAATCAATCTGGGGCCAGAGCGGGCGGGAGCCTCGCGCGTTCTGCGATGGCCAAGGTTATTGCGCTCGTTGCGATCTGCATACTCTCAGGAGTTGGAAATGCCGCGCCGGCTGGCCGCGGTTTTGTAGTTCACGCGCAGGCACAACCGCCGGTTCCCAGCACCACGCAAAAGGAGAAGACTGTGTCCGAGCATGCTACTGGAACGTTCGACGTGAAGGCGGAAGCGCAGGGCGAGCCCGACAAGGGCGACGGGTCCACGCTCTCGCGCTATTCGCTCGAGAAGCAGTACCACGGCGATCTGGATGGCACTGCGAAGGGAACGATGCTGGCGGCGGGGACCGATGTGAAAGGGTCGGCGGGGTACGTCGCGATGGAGCGAGTCACGGGAACTTTGAAGGGGCGCACCGGAAGCTTCGTCTTGCAGCATACCGGCACAATGGCGCACGGCGACGCGCAACTGTCCATAACCGTCGTGCCGGATTCGGGCTCGGGCCAGCTGGTAGGTATCGCGGGAAAGATGACGATCATCGTTACCGCCGGGAAACATTCGTACGAGTTTGATTACACGTTGCCTGCGGCGCAGTGAGGCGTGGACTGCTGCAGACTTCGCCCTCGGAATAACAACCTTCGTGTTTTTCCGCAACTCTGAAATGACCAGCTACAAAGATTTAGGCAAGTGAGACGTCACGGCTTGCTCGGGTAGATTTTCAGTTCGTCCCAGCCGCTGCCTTGCGTGTCCGTCTCGCGCGCGAAGCGGACGCCGATGAGTTCGGCCAGAGTGATTTCCGACGTGGTGTAGATTTTGCAGCCTGTCATCAAGTGGCCGCCGATCATGGTGCCTTGTCCGGTGGAAATCGAAAGGTGGACGTGCTCGCCGCCTTCTTCCACCGTGCCGGTGATCGAAACAATTTCGAAGTGGCCGGTGTGTATGTGCGCTTCGGGCTGATTGGCGTAACGAATCGAAGCTTGCGTAAGGCTGCCGACGGAGCTCAGCAACACGCCGGCCTGTATGTGATTGGCATTCACGTAGGCGCGGATCCCTCCCAGCAGATCGTCACCGGGGCGCAGGCGGAAAACATGTATGCGCACGCGATCAGTAGTGATCGATTCGTGGCGGTCGGCGAGCTGCTTCGTCCAGTCAGCGGGGAGCGCCGGCGCTGGCGGCGCGTCTTGGAGCGTGCTGCTCTGCGGCACAGGCTCGCCAGCGGGCGGCGTGTATTGCTTCGGCATTTGCGCCGTGGCCTGCGCAGCAGATTGCGGCGCGGCGAAAGTGAGCGCCGCGCAAGCCACCATCAGCGCCGCGAAATAGTTGAGTAGCATCCTCGTTGTGATCATCGCTCTCATGAAATTCTCCTGTGGGGTACGGCCGCACGCCCGCCGTGATTCGCGCCTATTTTTCTGCAACATTATGCACGCGCAGATGGATTGTGAAGAGATGATCCGCCGGCTAAGAGCGATTCAAGAAAAGACTGGCGGTTAGGGATTGGCGGTTAGGGATTCGCGCGGCGCAGCACGGCGCTCGATTTTTCCGCGGCGGCCACCTGATGGAAGAAGTCGCGAACTTCGGGAAGTTTATCGGTAGGGACTACCACGCCTTTCACTTCATACGTCCGTTTGTAATGCAGAACGTTGTCCTTCACCTCGACGTTACTTTTATATGCGGCGTATTCGCATTTGGCATCCACGGGCTGCGGAAGCTCGTCAACCACGTACCCCGCGGGCAAAGTGATGTCAAACATATCGGATTGCAAAGTGGTTCCGCGGAATTCGATGGGATATTTGCGCGGTTTTCCGCTGAGGATGCTGGAGCCTTTGTCGCCGACGACGCGCGGGCGCAGGATCAGCAGATCGCCGGCGGTCTTGGCGTATCCTTCGACGATGAACTGATAGTGAAGCGTGATGTTCTCGTTGTACTGTTCGAGATTGCCGACGGTTGCGTTGGTGAGCGTGAAATTATTCAGAAACATTCCCAGGAATTTCTCAAAGACCTTGCTACGGTCGGCGGGCGGAGAGTTCAGGAACTGCGCGCGGCTGTCCCCAGCCGGAGCGCCCCAGCGCAATTCGTTGACGTCGCCACCCAGATTGCCGGCGGCACTGAGCGTCAGGGTGCCGGTGCGCATCAAGCGGTTGGTGGCGGGCGGCAGCACCGGAAGCAAAATCAGTTTGCCGCTATCCGGCGTGATCACCAGGCCGTAACTTTGCTGCAGCTCCGAAGGCAGGTATCCCAGCGGCACATATTCGTCGGTGGGATCGAAAAATAGCAGCCGGCCGAGTTGCGGATCCTCCACCGTCGCGTAGAGGTTGGTAATCGGGACATCCTTCGGCAGCTGGATGGCCATGATCATGTGATCGCCGCGCAGGGATGGGAAATCCGGATTCACGATGCCGCGATCGGTGTCAATCATCACGTAGTAGGAATCGATCCCGGCCAGTTTGAGCATCGCACTCAGCAGCGTGGCTTTGTCCTTGCAGTCTCCGTACTGATGCTTGAAGACGTCCGCGGCAGGATGCGGCTGCAATCCGCCGATCCCTATTTCGATGGCCACGTAGCGTATCTGTTGCTGCACGTAGGCCGCGAGCACCTGCATTTTCTTCAGCGGGTCGGAGATTCCGGCGGTGAGCTCCGTCACCTTTTGCTGCATTGCGGGCGAAGGCGCGCGGCTGCCGGACGTGAGATTTGCATACCAAATGCCGATGTCGTTCCATGAGCCGGTGGTTTTGGCGCGCAGGGCCGGGTCACGCGGAAAGTATTTGATGTCCATGCGGCCCTCAATCGTAGGGAAGGGCGGCATTTCCGGCTCGACTTCAATCCCTGGAATGTTTTCAATTTCCCACACGTACAGATTATTCGCGGAAGATTGCGGCTCTCGTTTCGGAAAGTTAGCCCAATAGTTGGTGAATTCCCATCCAGTAGGCACCTGTAGTGAAAAACGCGCGCGGCGCGTGGGGATCTTGCTCTGGAATTGCCAATCGTCTTCAAAAACGAATGGCCGATGCTTCTGTACGTATTCGTAGCCGACCACGCTCCCCGGATCCGCGGCAGAGAATTTGATGCCCTTCGCGCGCAAGTCGGTGAAGACCTCGAAGCTGGTCAAGCTGACCTCGACCGCATCCTTTTCCTTCAGTTCCATTTCCTTGCCATCGTGCGTGATGGTCCAGGCCTTGAAGAAGGAAAGCTTCGTCTCGTTATCGAAGGTAACTGCGGCGTAACTGTAGTCGTCGCGAGCTTCGGGGCGCAGGAGCTTGTAGGCGCGGCGATGCCTGGTTTCAATCTCGCCATTGTCCTTCACGGTGGTTTGCTGTTCGTCGAGCAGCACAACGGCGACCGTGTCCTTGGGGTATTCCGGAAGAGTTTGTTGCGCGGCGGCGCGCAGCCATTCCGGCGCGGTATCCGCAAACACATGAGTGGAGAACGAACTGACCACCGAAGCGAGCGCCACGGTGAAGAGCACCGCCAGAGCGGCGACCGCGACGGGCCTAGTTATTTTTCGCAGATTCGTCATTCTGCAGAACGATTTGCGCGTCGTCATTGGTTTTCACCGCATTGAAGAAATTCCGCAATGCCGGATAGCTGGTAACGGGAAAGGCCATTCCATCGAGGACGAGCTGACGTTTCACCTCGACTACGTTGCCTTGCTGCACGGCGGAAATTTCATAGGACACCACGCCCGGCTTGGCCTGCCTGGCCGGGGGAACGGATTCGATTTTGTACTCCGCCGGAGCCTTGAGTTTCACATCGTCAATTTCTTCTTGCGGACAGTTGAAATAGATTTGGTAACGCCGTTTTTCGGGATGAAAAGCTGCCGCCTGCCGGGTTTGAAATGGCGAAGCCGGGACCAGCATGCGGCGTCCGGCGGGCGTCCCTAGATTGGGAATTTTCGCGGTGCCTTCCACGTGCAGCGCCACGTCCTTGTTGTCCCAATTGGTCATCGCGGTCACATCGAAGGATGACCCGGCCGGCAACCAGCCTTGGATTTCTTCACCGATGGATTTGCGGCGCCCGCCTTCATCTTCTTCACGGAATTCTTCGCGGCGGGACGCGGCCATGTGCCCGGTAAAATCCACCTCGAGCTTTCCGCTGGCCTGGCCTTCGGAATCGAGTTCGAGTTCAGCGCTGCGGATTGTGGTGGCGTGGCTGGGCGGCGCGGCAGGGACGGTGACGAGTTCACCGCCTGATTTGCTGCAGCGGATGCCGCGGGTGTTGGTTTCGTACCAGGGGAGGATTCCGAAGGGGAAAGTGCTGGCCGCGGGATCGAGATAATAATCCTGTGTGCCGGCGTGAACCCAGACAATGTCGGCCGAGATCTGCGACGGGTCCATGACTTCGGGGAAAAAGAAAGCCACGTGGCGAGGCGCGACGTAAACCTCGGCTGCCGAAAAACCCGCGGCGCGCGCCAAGCCCACAAACGTATAGTTCAGCTCGCGACCAGACGCGTAGTTGTGTTTCAACACGTCTTCGACGTTGTTGTTGGGTCTGAGCTGTTCCTGCTTTTGCTCTTTTTCTGACTTGGCCTCTTCCATCGAGAGGTTGCGGATTTTTTGCGCGCGCGCGTAAATCTTGCGGAGCTTTACGTCGGGTGAATCATCGGCGCTCACGGTGTGCGCCACGTCGGCCTCCAGCGCGGATTTCTTGTTCACGAAGTGATCCACTTCATCTGACCAGGCTTTGCCCATGCGGTTCCAGAACTTTTCGGGAGTCTCGTTCGGCGGAGCGTTGGGATTGGCGTAATAGAAGTCCACGTGCACCTGCAGGGCAGACGCCGGGGGCATATATTCTTCTTCTTCCAGGCCAGCGACATCGTGGATGTCCATCGTGTATGTGCCGTTGGTTTGCCTCAGCGGAATCGTGCCGACAGGTAAGCCGTGTTGGCGATAGAGCAGCTGAAAGGTGCCAGCTGTGGTGTCCGGCCGAATGACGAAATGCGCATCTCGAGTGTATAGGTGGCCGGTGATCGTCCAGCTTTCGTCAACGTAATAATGCGGATCGCTCTGTTCCCGGTAGCGGTATTCAATAATGCTCCCGGGGTGAACGTCAGGGAGAGTGAAAGTCTTCGCGAGATATTTGTAGCCGCTGGCTTTCACGATGGTCTTTTCGAAAGGTTTGCCTTCGAAATTCACGATGGTGCCGTCAGGGTGGATGGTGCGCGCGCGGATGTCCAGAATGTTGACCTGCTGCCTGTTGAAGGGCAGTTCGACGTTGGCTTCCTTGGTGCCTTCCTGCGTGAAAATTTTTATCCGGACATATTCGCGCACCGACGATTCCTTAGAGTCCATGTCGCTGGAGCGGTACAGAATCATCGCGTTCGCGCCGGGCTCGGCGGGATTGTCCTTCAGGGCCAGGTCGGCGGGAGGGATCGGGATCCAATCATCGCCGGCGGAAGATGGGCGCGGAGCTATGCAAAAGGCCGCCAGC
This sequence comes from uncultured Acidobacteriota bacterium, assembly GCA_963748395.1. Taxonomy (GTDB): domain Bacteria; phylum Acidobacteriota; class Terriglobia; order Acidiferrales; family UBA7541; genus Palsa-295. The sequence continues at coordinate 320,569 of CAVVIP010000006.1, forward strand.
AGCACAAGCACAAAGGTAACGACGCAGACGAATCGCTGGGTTCGATTCATGGCAGAGCACGCTCCCATGTCCAGAGAGAAAGGGTGGCCGAACCGCGGTGCTGCGCGCCGTTGAGCTGCGCGCCTAGGGTCCCAGTTCTCAAGCGGTGACGTGAGCGCAACGCTACTACTTGTTCGCGGTAGTGTCAACGGACCTTCTCGAATCGGTAAACTGAACGATTCGTGAATGGCAACCCCGCACGACCGACACGAGGCCTTTGCTTTTCATTCGTCCCGGTCATCGCCGCGATTCAGAATACGTTAGCGGAGCGGTGGATGCAGGGGACGCCCATCGCGAGGGCGACCCTTCCACTCCGCCCAAAGGAACGCAGTTGAATTTATGGGTGCCCCACTCTTCGCGCCTTTGTTTCATGCGAAGGGTGGGGGGTTTAGACGCAGCGTCGCTCCGGAATTTGTGTGACGACTGCTGTTTTATGCCAGGGCGCGGCACGACCGACCTTTTACCAACTCATCAGCGCCATAGGCGCGGCATAACTTAGCCCAGCGTGGAAACGCTGGGTAAAAAGACGGCGCGAAGCGCCTTACCTTTCGCGGTGCCTTTCCCGCGTGTTTTCGAGTTGCTCGCGCCTAACCTGGCCCGATCCGGCCCCGCGCGGTCCCTCCCCTCAGTTTGCACTTGAATTACCATAACTACTGTGCTATCATCAGTCGTGCGCTAATTTCGGCTCGACAAGGGGGATACATGGTCCACGCTGCTCGCGCTTCGGTGAATCGCGCTACAGCGCGATTCATCCTGAGAAGCGGCAGTGCCGCTTCGAAGGGCAGCTCGACGGCTCCTCCCTCTACTCGCCACTTTCTAATCGCTGGTGAAAAAATATTAAAAACAGAGCTAACTCCTTCCGTACCAACACCGAATGCATTTCTAATCGCTGGTGTTTGCCCCACTTTTTTTCCGCCCGCGCCGCTCCGCGCATTTCTAATCGGCTACACCAACCGATTAGAAATCGATCTAACCCATTCACAACAAACGAGAAAACATTTTCTAATCGCTACTATTTGCCCCACTTTTTTCTCGCCCGCGCCGCTCCGAGCAATTCTAATCGGCACACCTCGCCGATTAGAAATCGAGCTAACCCGCTCACAACAAACGAGAAAAGATTTTCTAATCGGTACTATTTGTCCCACTTTTTTTTCGCCCGCGCCGCACCCCGCCCATCAGTCGTCACTCATCACTCGTCGCTGGCTCACATCATCTCTATTCGATACAAATAAACCTCACAAAATCATCATTCTCGTGAGCCTTCCAATGAAAACAAAGGAGAAACGGATTTTCTATTCGATACAAATTTGGCTTTCGTGGCACAGGCAATTTTGCCTGTGCTCTTCGGTTTTCGGTTAGGGACTTACGACGTCATCCACAGAAAATCAAAGACGCCCGCGCAGGATTGCCTGTGCCACCGGCGCCATGCATCGCGAATCACCAATCAGCAATCACGACTCCGTGCACGAATGCGCCTTGCCTGGGTGTGCTGGTGATGCTAACTTGCCCGGCGGCGAGCGGGCCAAATTGGTTCGCATGGTTGGGAATGGGGGCTTGATGGCGACGAAACAGTGGAGTTCGACGGCACCGCCGGGGGAATTTCATCCCTATGTCGAGGCGGGGGAGAGCGTTGCTGAATTCAGCCTGCGCGCTGTGATATTGGGGTCGCTCTTTGGCGTGCTGTTCGGCGCTGTTTCGGTGTACGTGGGGTTGCGCGCCGGGCTCACCGTATCTGCCTCGATACCCATCGCGGTGCTTTCCATCAGCATCCTGCGGGCGTTCGGGCGTTCCACAATTCTCGAAAATAATATCGTGCAGACCACTGGGTCGGCGGGCGAATCCGTCGCCGCCGGCGTGATTTTTTCCATGCCCGCGCTGATCTTCCTGGGATTTTCCCTCAACGCCGAGTACTGGAGGATTTTCTTTCTTGCGCTGATGGGCGGATGGCTCGGCGTGCTGTTCATGATTCCGCTGCGGCGGCAATTGATCGTGAAAGAGCACGGCAACCTGACGTTTCCCGAAGGCACGGCGTGCGCGGACGTGCTGGTGGCGGGCGAGCGCGGTGGATCGTTTGCTGGGCGCGTGTTTTTAGGGCTGGGCCTGGGCGGGATTTACACGTTCGCCATGAAAACGATGGGAATGTGGCCGGAGCAGCCGGAGTACAAGCCCAACTGGCTGCCGGGCGCTTCGTTCCGCGCGAATATCACCTCGGAATATTTGGGAGTGGGCTACATCATCGGCCCGCGAGTTTCCGGCACGCTGTTTGCCGGCGGCGTGATCTCCTGGCTGGTGATCATGCCGGCGATCAAATTTTTCGGCTCGCTTTCGGGGAATGTCGCGTTGTATCCCTCCACCATTCCTATCGGGCAGATGACGTCTGATCAACTCTACAGCAGTTACATCCGCTCTATCGGCGCCGGGGCGGTCGCGGCTTCGGGCCTGATCACCCTGATCAAGACGATGCCGACGATTTTTTCGGCGCTGACCGCGGGGATCAAAGATATTCGTGCGAAGCAAGCGGCGACGGCGGCGGCCGTCAGCCGCACCGAACGCGATATGTCCATGCGCGTGGTGCTGATCGGCTCGGCCGTGATCGTAGCGATGATGTGGGCGCTGCTGAAATTCAAACCAATTCCAGGAGCGATGACCAGCGGGTTCGCGGACTTGCTGGCGGCGCTGTTCGTAGTCGTGTTCGGATTTTTGTTTGTGACGGTGGCATCGCGCATCAGCGGCTTGATCGGCAATTCCTCGAATCCCATCAGCGGGATGACGATTGCGACGCTGATGGCCACATGCGCGGTATTTCTGGTGATCCACTGGACTTCGACGGCGCATCAAGTGCTGGCGCTGACCATTGGCGGGGTGGTGTGTATCGCTTCGGCGATTGCGGGCGCGACTTCGCAGGATTTGAAGACGGGATATCTGGTGGGCGCGACGCCCTACTGGCAGCAAGTGGCCCTGGTGATCGGCGTGATGGTTTCCTCTTTTGCGATTGGCGGCACGCTGATCCTGATGAACATCGGCCTCGCACAATATAAACCCGTGCAGATTGCGCTGGACATTGATCATCTGCAACCGGGCGTGGACGTGCAGGAACGCGATTACGTCTACAACGGAAAGACCTACACGCTGGTGAATGCGCTGGGTTCGCACGAAGTACCGGACGGAAAATATCTGTACGATCCCACGACGCGGCAGGTAGAAGTGCAGTGGGTGCAGGGAATCGGCAGTGACCAGGCCGCGGCCCCGCAGGCGCGTCTGATGGCGACTGTGATCAGCGGCATTTTGAATCAACGCCTGCCATGGAAGCTGGTTTTTCTCGGCGTGTTTCTGGTGATCGCGGTGGAGTTGCTGGGCGTGCGCTCGCTGCCGTTCGCGGTGGGCTCCTATTTATCGATTGCGACGACCATGGCGATGTTTGCCGGCGGGTTGGTGCGCTGGCTGGCCGAACAGGGCGTGGAGAAAAAAAGCGACGCCGAAAACGAAGTGAGTCCGGGATCGCTCTATGCCAGCGGATTGATCGCGGCCGGCGGCGTGTTCGGCTTGCTCGCGATTATCCTGAATTTGTTGCAGGATCCGGAGTTGAGCAAGCACGTGCCGCATTGGCTGGGCGCCGTGCTGCATCTGCCATGGCCCGCAAAAATGTTCGCGCTAGGGGAGAAGTTTCCTTCAATTAGCGGCGCGCCAGGCGTCGGCGTCCTGCTGTTTGTGCTGCTCGCAATATCGCTCTTTGTTTCCGCACGAAAAAAATTGGGGCAAAGTTAGCACCGCGGCGTTATGCGCACTCATGGGAGCGCGAAAGAAATTGCCATCGCCAAACAACGGGGGTAAACAACAGCTCCAATGTCCACAGATAATTCGCTTCACACACTCACTCTCAATCTCCATACATACGCGTGGGAAGACGCGACGGTGATGCGTTGCACGGGCCGCCTGACGGCCGAAACCTCGCCCCATCTGAAGACGGAAGTGAAGGCGCTGCTGCCGCACAAACGGCGGCTGATCCTGGACCTGAGCGAACTCGGGTACATGGATAGTTCCGGACTGGGCACGCTGGTGGCACTTTACATTTCGGCGAAGGGCGCGAAATGCGAAATGCAATTGCTGAACCTGAGCCCGCGCATCCGCGAACTGCTGAGCATCACAAACGTTCTCTCCGTTTTCGAAAGCTGCGGCCGCACAGGCATGCGTTTGCCATGAGCAAGGTCCGTCGTAGAAATTTCCGCTGCCGGCCGCGCGCGAGGAAGAAATCGCGCGGTTTCACCCGCAGCCGTCCCCAGTCCCACCCCGTCTTTGACTCCTGCGGTATGTGCCATTAGACTTGTGGGCTGTGAGATCTATTTCGCGCGGCGGCGGCGGGTACATGTTCGACATCGGGAGCTATTTCCCGCCGGCGATCAAGCGCATTTGCATCATCTGCGTGAGCGTTTTTCTGGCGCAGCAGCTTTCGCAGCTGCGTTTCGGAATGGCGGGTTGGAATTTCTGGCTGGCGTGGTTCGGCCTGGTCCCGCACGAAGTAACGCACGGATTCCTCTGGCAACTATTCACTTATATATTTCCTGCACGGCGGCATCTGGCACATTTTGTTCAATCTGCTGTACCTGTGCATGTTTGGCGCGGATTTGGAGCGGGCGTGGGGCAGCCGCAAGTTTTACACGTACTTCTTCATTTGCGGAGTCGGCGCGGGAATCATCAACGTGATCGTGAAGACGATCATGGACCCGCACGGGCTGGGCAGCGCGCGGATTCCCACGATCGGAGCTTCGGGCGCGATTTACGGCGTGCTGCTGGCGGTGGCGGTGATCATGCCGCACCGGCAGGTGTGGGTATTTCCGCTGCCAGTGACGGTGTCCATGCGCGTGTTTGTGATTGTGATGGGCGCGATCGAATTCTTCGGGACGATCGGGGCCGGCGGCGACAACGTGAGCCATGTGTGCCACCTGGGCGGAATGTTGGTGGGTTACATTTATTTACGGCGCGGGTCGTACGGGTACAGCGTGCGGAATTATTTTTCGGATTGGCAGCGGCGGCGGTTGAAGAAGAAGTTCGAGGTGTACGTGCGGGATCATCAGGATAAGCCGCCTTCGAATCCGGATAATTGGGTGAATTAGGCTTTTGCGCGGGGCCGCATCCGTCCGGGTGCGGGAAATTCAACACAAGAAAATCGTCACTTGGGCACGATGATGCGCTTAACAACCGCGAAAGTTACCCGCCGACGCGCAGGAGGCGCATCAGGTTGGTGGAGCCGGTGGTGCCGATGGGAGTGCCGGCGACGACGCCGATGATGTCGCCGCGTTTTACCAGTTTTTCTTCGAGCAGGCGTTTTTCGGCGGCGGCGGTGAGCTTGTCAATATCGTAGACGCTCTGGATGCTCCGCGGCAGCACGCCCCAGTACAGCGCGAGGCGCCGGCGCGTTTCCTGCAGCGGCGAAAAAGCAACGATGGGCGCGCGGGGGCGGTACTTGGAAACGAGCCCCGCGGACGATCCTTTCTCGGTGAACACGGCGACGACCTTGAGGTGAAGTTCTTCGGCGGCGTGGCAGATGGCTTCGGCGATCACTTCGTTTATTTCCAAATTGCCGGAGCGCGCGGGGCGCGGCAATTGCGTGACGCTGGCTTCGGCCGCGCGGATGATGCGATCCATCATCATCACGGATTCCAGCGGATAAAGTCCGGCGGCGGTCTCGCCGGAAAGCATCAGGGCGTCGCTGCCGTCGAAGATGGCGTTGGCCACGTCCGAGGCTTCGGCGCGCGTGGGCCGGGGATTTTTCTGCATGGAATCGAGCATTTGCGTGGCAGTGATCACCGGAACGAGCGCATTGCGGGCTTTCAGGATGATCTGTTTCTGCACCACGGGAACTTTTTCCGGGCTCATCTCCACGCCCAAATCGCCGCGCGCGACCATCACGCCATCCGCGATGGCCAGAATTTCGTCGAGATTGTCAATGGCTTCCGGCTTTTCCAGCTTGGCGATCACCGGCGTATCTTTTCCAGCGCGGGCAATGTCGTGCTTGGCCGCGCGGACGTCAGCGGCGGTGCGCACGAAACTGAGCGCCAGATAATCGGCGCCGATGGCCAAGGCCGAGAGCAAATCCTTGCGGTCCTTGGGAGTCATCGAGGGGATATCGAGTTTTATGCCCGGAAGATTGATGCCTTTGTGTTCGCCGAGGTCTCCGGGGTTTTCGACCTGAGTGATCACATCCTGACCGTGCGTGGAAAGCACACGGAGGGCGATGTCGCCGTCGCTGAGCAAGATGCGGTCGCCTTTTTTCACGGATGCGGGGAGCGCGCGAAAAGTGGTGCTGACGCCTTCCTCGGTTCCGGGAATGTTGCGAGTGGTGATGGTGAAGCGCTGGCCGAAGCGCAGGCGAATGGGTTTGCCGTTGACGAGTTTGCCGGTGCGGATTTTTGGTCCCTGTAAATCGGCGAGCACGCCAATGGGTTTTTCGTAGCGGGCAGAAGCACGGCGAAGCGCGGCGACCATGCGCACGCGGTCTTCATGGGTGCCGTGGGAAAAATTCAAGCGGGCGATGTCCATGCCGGCGTGCACCAGCTTGTCAATCATCTTGTAAGAAGAAGTGACGGGGCCCAGGGTGCAAACTATTTTTGCTCTGCGAGGATTTATCACGATTATTTGGTCACCGAGAAATCATTTACGATTGCGAATAGAAATTCAACGCCTTTCTGAAAAGAGTCGACAGGTATTCGTTCGTTATCGGCGTGAAACCGGGAAATATCTTCGTCGCTGAGCGCGAAGGGAATCAAGCCATAGGCCTGTACATTGCGCAACCGCAGCGGCGCGGAATCGGTGAAGTAGGTGGACATGAGCGGAACAACAGGCGCGCTGGGATAGGTTTTTGCGGTGACGCTCGCGATCGAATTGTAGAAATCAGACGTGAGCGAAGAGGACGGAGCGGTTTCGGACAGGGGCAGCTCCGGCTCGAACGTGATGGCCGGATCGTTTACGAGTTGCTGCAGCTTCGCGATGAAAGGAGCGAGTTGGTTTCCCGGGAGCAACCGAACGTTGATGACGGCGCGCGCTTCGGAGGGAATCACATTCGGGCGAATTCCGGCACGCAGCATGGTGGGCGCGACGGTGTCGTGCAACATCGCGTTCCACGCCGGGCTCTGATTGGAAATCACCCTCGCGGCATGTTCGCCGCGGTCCGAGGTATCGAGCGACCGCATCCACTTGGCGGTTTCCTCATCCTGAAGCGGGGCAATGGCCTGAAAATAAGCGCGGGTGACAGAATTAAATTGTACGGGAGCTTCATAGGCGCCGATTTTTTCGATAGCGGCGGAGAGATGTACGACGGGATTGTCTTTCCTGGGCATGGATGCGTGTCCGGAAATTCCTTTGGCAATTACGTCCACGTTCGCGGGGACTTTTTCGCTGACCTGGACGCCGACGTATTGCGGCTTGCCGTCTTTAAGAAAAATGCCGCCGCCTTCGTTGATCGCATAGCCTGCGGCGATCTTGTCCCAATGCTTATCCACAGCGAAGAGCATGCCGTTCGCGCCGTAGGCTTCTTCATCGCCTTCTGCCAGGAAGATCACGTCACGGTTTAGACGCGCGCCGGAGCGTTTGAGTTCGACGAAGACGGCAAGATTGGCGGCCAGCATGCCTTTGTCGTCGATAGCGCCGCGGCCGTAGAGATAGCCATCTTTTATGACTGCGCCGAACGGGTCCACCGTCCATTTGGATTTGTCCACTCCCACCACGTCCAGGTGCGCCATCAAAAGCAGGGCGCGCGAAGGATTCGGCACGGCGCTGGAGGAAAGGCGGGCGACGATGAAGCCGCGGCCCGGAGTGCTTTCAAAAATCTCAGACTGAATTCCTTCTTTTTGCAGAATGGCGGCGATATATTTTGCGGCGACGAGTTCGTTGCCCGGCGGGTTGGTGGTGTCTATGCGCAGCAGACCCTGCAGCCAGCCGAGCGCGTCAGCCTGAATCTGCGAGAGCGAGGGAGGTGCGGCGGGCCCGTATTGCGGCGACGTTGGAACGGACTGGGCGCGGCCTGGTGCGGCTGAGAACAGGAATGCTATGAGGACAAATATCGGAAGTAGAAAGCGCGCGCGCGCCATGCTTGATTTCCCCCAGAAAGCGAAATTCACACGCAGAGCAAATGACCAATTCATACTATCATGCTGGCAGAGACGTCCCCGGAACCGCGATGGGGGGCGTTTTCTGAATTGCAATCGTTGCTGGATGGGCCGAGACGGCGGACCATCCCCAGAGGCGCCCGACCGCATCTAAATTCCCAAGCTGAAGCACCTGAACACGTCAAGAAATGAGGGGAGCACGCAATTGAAGACATGGATTCGAGTGGTGCTGCTGGGCATTTTGATTGCGGCGCTGGGCGTGCCGCCGGCAACGTTGACGTCCTACGCCCAACAACAGGAGGGGCCGGTAAAGCCCGCGCCCGCGCAACAGCCAGGTGCGGCGCCGAAGCAGCCTACCGGGCAGCAGCAGCCGGCGCAAGCAGGTCAGCCGCAGGCGCAAGCGCCGCAGGTCTCCATTTCGGTGCAATCGAACGTGGTAAATATTGATGCGGTGGTGACGGATCAAAACGGGGACATCATCACCGGCTTGCAGAGACAGAATTTCCGCGTGTTGGATGATAACCAGCCGCAGCAAATCAGCAACTTTGGTGCGAGTGAAGCACCGATCACAATCGTAGTTCTGATGGAATTCAGCCGGATCATGGGCGGCTACTTCGGTTATTCCGGAAAGATGTGGGCCTACAATTTTCTGGGACATTTGAACCCCAAGGACTGGGTGGCTTTCAAGACGTTCGATTTGAAGACGACGATGGTGTCTGATTTCACCCAGGACAAGGCGGCGGTAGCGCAGGAAGTAGCGGGGCTTTATTTTCCGGATTTCAGCGAAGCGAATTTGTTCGATGCGACGCTGGAAACGCTGGGCCAGCTTCGCGATGTGAAAGGGAAGAAATCCATACTGATTATCGCGTCGGGATACGACACCTTCAGCAAACACACGCTGGACCAGACGTTCAAGCCCTTGAAAGAAACCGACGTGACGATTTTCTGCGTGGGGATGGGCGGGGCGCTGGATGCGCGGGGAATCCACAAACCCGATTTCACCGGGCCGGAGTTTTCCAGCGTGAATTATTTGCAGGCGGAAAACCAGTTGAAGACGTTTGCGGAGATGACCGGTGGGTATGCCTGGTTTCCGCGGTTTACGGGAGAAATGAACGACATCTTCAATTCCGTGGCGATTTTTCTGCGCAATCAATACACGATTGGATTTACACCTTCGACCCCGCCGGATGGCAAGGTGCACAAGCTGAAGGTGGAGATATTGGATAACGAGGGCAATCCGTTTATGACGACGGATAAGAAAGGCCACAAGAAGAAAGTGATCGTGAATGCGCGGGAGTGGTACACATCGCCGCGGCCGACGACAGGGAATTGAACAGCGGCAGATTTCTACTTAACGATGCCGCCACCAGAGGACCATGCCGACTACGGCACCGAGGCCAAGCGAGCCCAAAAGAAATAATCGCGTTTCAGGGAGCGATTCGTAAACCGTTACGCCGAGCCCCAACGCCAGCACCGCGCCAATCCAACTTGCGGTAATCCAGAGAGTCCCCATTTGAACTTCCGGGCGGTCGCGATGGCCGTCACTCATCTTCCTGTACCATCAACTGCAGTTTAGCGGGTTATTCGGGCGTTTGGACAAAAAGCAGATCCCTCTCTGCGTTCCGCGCCGGCCAAAGTGCGGCCGGAAGAAAAGAGCGCGGAACTTCGTTCGGGATGACACGTCCTACCTTGATGCCGGCACCATGTTTGGCTGGGCGCTCGCCCATGTGAACTATTTTTGCGGGACGCGTAGGTCGCGGCCGGACATTTCGGGCGGCTCGGGAACGTTTAGGACGCCGAGTAGCGTGGGCGCGATGTCGCGCAGAGAGCCGCCGGGAGTTAATTGCGTGCGGCCGTCTTCGCTGAGCAGAATGAATGGGACGGGATTAGTGGTGTGGTAGGTGTGGGCGCCGCCGGTGACGGGATCAATCATGGTTTCGGCGTTGCCGTGATCGGCGGTGATGATCCATGCGCCACCGCGCGGTTTGAGCGATTGAAAAATTCTGCCGAGACATTCGTCCACGGTTTCGACGGCTTTGATGGTGGCTTCGAGCTTGCCGGAATGGCCGACCATGTCCGCGTTCGCAAAATTCATAATGATGGCGTCGAAAGTTCCCTTTTCGATGGCGTGGATGACGGTATCGGCCACGCCCGCGGCGGACATTTCCGGTTTTAAATCGTAAGTGGGTACTTTCTGCGACGGCACTACCACGCGTTCTTCTCCTGCGAAGGGCTTTTCCACGCCTCCATTGAAGAAATAAGTGACGTGGGCGTATTTTTCCGTTTCGGCGACGCGCAAATTCTTGTAGCCCTGCTCGGCAAATACGTTGGCGAGGATTTGTTCCAGTTTTTCTGGCGCGAGAAGGTAGCGCAGCCAGGGCCACGCTTTGTCGTATTGCGTGGTGGCGACGAAGAACAGATTTTTGGGCCGCGCGGGATCGGCAAATTCCTTGAAGCCGGGTTCGACTAAGGCGCGAGTGGTTTCGCGTGCGCGGTCGGCGCGGAAATTGAAGAAAATCACGGCGTCGTCATCGCGGATTATGCCGCGCGGGACGGCGGGTTTTCCGGGCGCTGCTTCGGTAGTGATCACGGTGGGGACAACGAATTCGTCAGTGACGCCTTTTTCGTAGCTGGCGCGGATGGCGGCGATGGGATCGGGGAATTTCGCTTCGGCGTCGCCGTGCGTCATGGCGCGATAGGATTTTTCGATGCGGTCCCAGCGATTGTCGCGGTCCATGGCGTAATAGCGTCCGATGATGGTGGCGATTTGGCCGACGCCGTACTCGCGCATTTTCTTCTCGAGCGCTTGCAGAAAATCGATGCCGCTGTTGGGCGGAGTATCGCGGCCATCTATGAAGCAGTGGACGAAGACGCGCGTGACTTTATTTTCGCGGGCCATGCGCAGCAGGGAATAAAGATGTTCTACGTGAGAGTGCACGCCACCATCGCTGAGGAGGCCGAGCAGGTGGAGCTGGCGCGCGCGGCCGCGTTCCATCGCTTCGAGCAGCAGCGGCTGGCGCGCGAATTCGCCGCTGGCGATGAGCTGGTCAATGCGCGTGATGTCCATGTGCACGATGCGTCCGGCGCCCATATTCAGATGGCCGACTTCGCTATTGCCCATTTGTCCTTCGGGCAAACCGACGGCGGGGCCGGAGGTGCCGATGAGGGTGTTGGGAAATTCTTTGAGCAGGCGATCGTAATTTGGTTTGCGCGCGAGGGCGATGGCGTTGCCTTTGGTTTCGGCGCGGTAGCCCCAGCCGTCGAGGACGGTGAGGACGATGGGTTTCGGGCGTTTATGTTGTGAAGTCATGTCGCGCGTCAGAATACCTTATCGAAATAAATCACGCGAGGGTCATGCGCCGACGATGCGATGAGCCAATTTCCCGATTAAGGGGTAAGCGGCCCATTCGCCGTGCCCGGCTTTGATGCCGTAGTAGATGCCGATAAACAGGTTCAAGGCCATGATTCCCATCAGCAGGAGCCAAATTCCGGCAAAGCCCAGGAAGAGTCCGAGCGGCGGAGGATTGTTTGCGGCTGCTTTTCCCGCCTGCGGGACCATCGTCGCGAAAAATGTCACGAACCATACAACCATCGTGCCGAGCCAAAGAATGACGAGCAGGCATTGCCATAACAGCGCCTGCATCGCGTGGAACGCGACAAATTGTGAATCGCGTTTGGTGAGGTAAATGATCAGCGGAGCGATCCACCAGCCGACGAGTTGGAGGACGTGGGCGAGAATCGCCATTGTTTTTTCGTCGGAGGTCGGTTCGTACGTTGCTGCGATGTTGTTCATGTATGCGCGTCCTCCTGATTCCGTTATTGGGGTCGGCGCTGCGAAATCGCCTGCGGTTACGGACGCAACGCCTTGCGGCCGGGGAAGCGGGCGGCGGTGCCGAGGGCTTCCTCGATGCGTAGGAGCTGGTTGTATTTGGCGATGCGGTCGGTGCGGGAGGCGGAGCCGGTTTTGATTTGGCCCGTGCCCATGGCGACGACGAAATCGGCGAGGAACGTGTCTTCGGTTTCGCCGCTGCGATGGGAGACGATGGCGGCGTAATTTGCTTTGCGCGCCATTTCGACGGCTTCGATGGTCTCGCTGACCGTGCCGATCTGATTCAGCTTGATCAAGATGGCGTTGCCGATGCCTTCGGAAATGCCGCGCGCGAAAATTTTCGGGTTGGTGACGAAGATGTCGTCGCCTACGAGCTGGATTTTTTTGCCGAGGTCGCGGGTGATGATTTTCCAGCCGTCCCAATCGTCTTCGGAGAGGCCATCTTCGATGGAGACGATGGGATATTTGGCCGCCCACGCTTCCCAGAACTTGACCATCTCTTGTGATGTGCGCGCGGATTTATCGGACTTCTTGAAAACATATTTTTTCGTGGCGCGGTCGTAGAATTCGCTGGAGGCGGGGTCGAGCGCGATGGCGATTTGTTCGCCGGGTTTGTAGCCGGCGGCCGTAATGGCTTCCAGGACGCGCTCGAGAGCTTCTTCATTGGATTTCAGGTTGGGCGCGAAGCCACCTTCATCGCCGACGGCGGTAGAGTAGCCGTTCTTCTTCAGCACGGATTTCAAATGGTGAAAAACTTCGACGCCCCAGCGCAGGGCTTCGCGGAAATTCGGCGCGCCCACGGGCATGACCATGAATTCCTGCACGTCCACGGAATTATCGGCGTGGGCGCCGCCGTTGACGATGTTCATCATGGGGACGGGAAGCGTGTTCGCGGATTTATCGCTGGAGTAGCGCGCGAGATATTGGTACAGAGGCAGTGCGAGCTGCGCAGCAGCTGCGCGGGCGGCGGCCATGGATACGGCGAGGATGGCGTTGGCGCCGAAATTGGATTTGTTGGGCGTGCCATCGGCGTCAATCATTTTGCGATCGAGCGCGTGCTGGTCGGCGGCGTCGAGTCCGGTGACGGCTTTGGAGATTTCGGCGTTCACGTGGCCGGCGGCTTTCAGGACTCCTTTGCCGAGGTAACGCGATTTATCGCCATCGCGCAGTTCGTTGGCTTCATGTTCGCCGGTGGACGCGCCGGACGGAACCGCCGCGCGACCGACGGCGCCGCCCTCGACGTGGACGTCAGCTTCTACGGTGGGATTGCCACGGGAATCGATGATTTCGCGGCCGACGACTTTGGTGATTTTCGTGGACATGAGGCTCCTATGAATTAGTAGTTATTTGTGCGACGAACATCGTAAACGGTTTGGGGTGGATGGTACAAGGCGGGGATCGCGGTGGAATCCGCGGCTGGGTGCGTGGCAAGCTCGGGCGCAGCCCTTCGAACCGGCGCTGCCGGTTCTCAGGCTGAATCGCGCTGTAGCGCGATTCACGAGCAGCGCCCCTACCGCCGCAAAAAAAGCATGGCTATTCAGGTTCTTCGATCATGGATTCGGGGCGGACGACTACAACCACGCCGTGTTCGGTGACGGAGTAGCGCGCGCGGTCGGCTTCGGCGTCGTAGCCGATGACTGTGCCTTCGGGCAGGCTCACGTGACGATCAATAATGGCGCGGCGAATGCGGCAGCTGCGGCCGACGTTCACGTGATTAAAGACGATGCATTGATCCAGCTCGCTGTAACTATTGACGCGCACATCGAGGCCGAGGACGGATTTGGTGACGCGTCCGCCGGAAACGATGGAGCCCGCGCCGACAATGGAATCGAGGGCGACGCCCATGCGCGAGGGGTCGGCGAAAACGAATTTGGCGGGCGGGTACTGCTGCTGCCAAGTATGCAGCGGCCAATTCTTGTCGTAGAGGTTGAAGACCGGCGAAACGGAAACGAGGTCCATGTTGGCTTCGTGGTAAGCCTCGACGGTGCCGACGTCACGCCAGTAGGATTCTTCTTTTTTATTCTCGTCGCGAAAGTTGTAGGCGAAGACGCGGTGCTTCTCAATGATGCGCGGAATAATGTCCTTGCCGAAATCGTGATTGGAATTGGGGTCTTCGGCGTCGGCGATCAGAATGGGGACCAGAAGCTGTGTATTGAAAAGATATACGCCCATGGAGGCGTTGACTTTTTCGGGATGAATGCGCGAACGCTTGGGCTCGGCGGGCTTCTCCTCGAAACCGACGATGCGCCAGTCCTTGTCGGTTTCAATGACGCCAAAACTTCCGGCGGCTTCCTGGGGAGAGACCTCGAAGGTGGCGACAGTGACGTCTGCGCCGGATTCGACATGCTGCTCGAGCATCTTCTGATAATTCATCTTGTAGATGTGGTCGCCGGAAAGAATGAAGACGAAGTTGGATTGCTCGGAGCCGATGGAGTAGATGTTCTGATAGACCGCGTCGGCGGTGCCTTGATACCAGTGCTGCGATACGCGCATCTGCGGCGTAAGAACTTCAATGAAATCGCCGTGACCCATCAGCAGGGACCAGCCGCGGCGAACATGGCGATTGAGGCTGAGAGCTTTGTACTGAGTAAGGACGAAGACGCGGCGCAGGTCGCTATTCAGGCAATTCGAGAGCGTGACGTCAATGATGCGATAGATTCCGCCGAAGGGGACGGCGGGCTTGGCGCGATCACGGGTGAGCGGCCAGAGGCGTTCGCCCTGGCCACCGGCCAGCAGGACCGCAAGTGCATTGCGCATCAGAGGCATGGATACGATCCTCCCGAAAGTTCCTGAGCGGCGACGGATATTCTAGCAGCAAGTGCGAGTGCGCCGAAGAAGTGTGTGGAAAAGACGAGCGGGATGTTGGGTGGAAGGCCGGGCGAGTGGTCCCGAGAAGCACGGGAACCGTGAGCGACCGTAAAGGGTTTGGCGGTCGCGAGGGTCGGCCCGAGTGAACATAGCCTGCTGGTATTAACCAGAGGGTTACATGAGAGGGTTATTCGGCGCTTTGGTAATTTAGGTCTTGACTTAAGGTCAGGCGGGCGATAGAAGACATTGGCAATTGCCGGTTCGGGTGAGAACCGGTTACACTGATGGTTACCCATTTCATGCAACTCAACATTCAACGGGGAACGGGGGTGAATACGCGTGGCAGAAGTTGTCATCCAAGAGGGTGAATCTCTGGAAAATGCACTCCGACGCTTCAAGAGAAAGGTGCAGTCGGAGGACATAATCAAAGAGATCAAAAAGCACAGCTATTACATGAAACCAGGTGAAAAACGGCGTGCCAAAGAGGCCCTCTCGCGTAAACGTCTCCGCAAAAAGCAACGGCGTGAGCAAGACTAGGCGACCATATAACCGGGGTCCATTCAAATGGTTCGATGCCGGTCGAGATAAGGGGATCGTGGATTATCGTAGCGCATTCTCGTACTCAGCCGGTGAGAGCTGTTCCGCTGCTACTCCTGTTCCAGCAAGATTATGGAGCAGCGTATGGAATACCACGATAGGGTTTTGAAGTGCGCCGAATGTTCGGCTGAGTTCGTTTTCACCGCCGGCGAGCAGATGTTTTTCGCCGACAAGGGTTTCAAGAACGAGCCCAAGCGGTGCAAGGCGTGCAAAGCCAACCGCGCGGCGGGCACAGGTTCTGGTTCCGGCAGTGTACAGCGAGTCGAAACCAAGACAGTTTGCTCGCAATGCGGAAAAGAAACGACGGTTCCGTTCAAGCCGACGCAGGGACGCCCCGTCTATTGCCGCGAATGTTTCCAGCAGCGGCGGTCGATCGGGCCACAGAGCATCGCGGCGCCGTAACACGCGCATTCCTGAAGCGGCTTGAAGCTAGCCGAGCAAAGTTCCCAGCCATCCAGGCTCCCGAGGCCCTCGCGCGATCGGAGGGCGGGGCGGGAGGCGGCCCGGTAAGAAGGGAAATCCATCTTCAAAGGCTCTTCTCGGCGTGAAAGCGCTGGGAAGAGCCTTTTGATTTTCTGGTGGATGAGGCGCGCACGGCTCGTTGCGATAGGCTATGCGGCTTGCGCGGAGCGAGCGGGAACGATTTCGCGGAGAGCAGCCAGGAACGCTTCGGTTTCAGGTTGCGTGCCGATGGTCACGCGCAGGAAGTTGGGCATGGCCGCGAAGCGGCGTCCAACGAATATGTTGCGCGCGCGGAACTGTTCGATGATCGGTTTTACGTCTGTGCCTATATCGAGCATGACGAAATTGGCCTGCGAAGGAATGAACGGGCGAGTTTCCTTGGCGAGTGCGGCGCAGAGCCATTGGCGCGTGCCATTGAGTTGCGCGCGGCAGTAGGCAACGCGCTCGTTGTCCGCGAGGCTGGCCAGAGCTGCCTGCAGAACGGCGGCGTTGCCGTTGTCTTGCAGAAGCTGTTCGCCGAGGCGGGCGATGGGTTCTTTTGCGCCGATGGCGTAGCCCAGGCGCATTCCGGCCATGCCGTAAATTTTCGAAAATGTGCGGGCGACGACGACGTTGGGATGAGCGGGTATGAACTCGATGGCGCTCGAGTAGCGCGGGTCGTCCACGAAATCGTAGTAGGCTTCGTCCACCAGGATTAACGTGGTGGGCGGCACGGCTTGCACGAACGACGCCATTTCATCGCGCGTGACAATCGTACCGGTGGGATTGTTGGGATTGCAGACGTAGACGACGCCCGACTTGGATGTGCAGGCCGCAGCCATTTTCGGCAGGTCGTGGCGATGGTCGGCGGTCAGCGGGATTAGCGCGGCGCTCGAGTGCAACACGCGCGCGTAGGCCAGCACGGCTTCGAAAGTGGGCGCGGCTGCGACGACGTTGTGCGTGGGATCGAGGAACGCGTCATCGGCGGCGCGCAGAATTTCTGTGGAGCCGCAGCCCAGGATAATATTTTCGGGCGTCAGGTTGTATTTTTGCGCGAGGGTGTTCGTCACCTGGTGATAGGCAGCGTCGGGATAGCGGTTGGCGCGAGGGCCGCAATCGGCGAGCGCCGCAAGCGCTTTCGGCGACGGGCCGTAGGGATTTTCGTTGAAATTCAGGAGGATGGCGCCTGTAGGAATCGGTCTCTGCTGTGGCGCATCCAATAGACTAGGCAGGCGCGGTGCAGCCAGCGCGACGGCAAGCGATTGGCCGAAAATGCGCGAAAAATCCCGGCGGGAACAAGCTGCAGCTGTCATCGAATGCTCCTGAGAAAAAAATCTGCCGGATGATACTGCATCGCAGCGTAGCGAACAATAAATGGATGGAGAGCTGCCGAGCACGGAAACGGTGAATAGGCTGGGAGGCCGAAATGGCGACGAAACGGAAAGCGAAGCAGCAAGTGAAACGCAAGTCCGCGAAGAAGGCGAGCCCGAAGGCGGTGGGTGCGAAGGCTGGCGGTAGTGTGAACGACAGGGCGCTGCGCGAACAATTGGGGAAGGTTCTTGATTGGCGCGAGGCGCATGCGGATTGGACGCAGGCGCTGGCGGGATTGGATCCGGCGCATCGGGGCGTGCGGCCGGCGGGATCGCCACATTCGGCGTGGGATTTGCTGGAGCATGTGCGGCTGGCGCAACGGGACATTCTGGATTTTACTTTGTATCCGAAACATATATCGCCGGATTGGCCGTCCGGATATTGGCCGAAGACTCTGGCGCCCGCGGACGATGCGGAGTGGGAGAAGAGCGTGGGGGAATTTTTCCGCGGTCTGAAAGAGATGGAGAAACTGGTGAACAATCCGCGGACGGATCTTTTCGCGCGGCTTCCACATGGCACGGGGCAGACGTATTTGCGCCAGGCGTTGCTGCTGATTGATCACAATTCGTATCATTTGGGGCAGTTGGTGCTGGTGCGGCGGTTGCTGAGCGCGTGGTAGGAAATGTGCGCGGAGCTGTTCTCGCGCCTTCGCAGGTCCTTGTTATAATAGAGAGAGCGAAATAGTTATGCAGATTTGGGGAGATTCATGAGCCGTCAGCAAACAATTGTGGATTCCGCGGCGACGCAGGACGCGCAGGAGCGCGTCTGGGACGCGTTCCGCCGATGGGGATATCTTCAGGCAGATCTCGATCCGCTGGGCGACATGGCACCGGTGGCCATGGCGGAATTGGAAGTCAGCGGGGCGGAAGCGGAAGCCGCGCGACGAGTTTATTGCGGAACGATCGGCGTGGAATTTATGCACATTCCCGAACGCGAGAAGCGCGAATGGATTCAAGCGCGCATGGAAGCGGAAGCTCCGCAAGTGGATCGCGCGCGAATTCTGGAATGGCTAGTGCGCGCGGAAATTTTCGAGCAGGTGCTGCAGACGCGTTATCTGGGAACGAAGCGCTATTCGCTGGAGGGAGAAGCGGCACTGTTGCCGCTGCTGGACTCGATCCTGGAAGCGTCGTCCGAGCAGGGCGCGGTGCAGGCGGTGCTTTCGATGAGCCATCGCGGGCGGTTGAACGTGATGGTGCACATCGTGGGGCGCGATGCGGCGGAAGTGTTTGCGCGTTTTGAGGATGTGGATCCGCGCAGCGTGCTGGGCGGTGGCGATGTGAAGTATCACATGGGCGCGACCGGCGAATTTGCGACGGCGGGCGGAAAAAAAGTGGGAATGCACCTGGTTTCGAATCCGAGTCATCTGGAAGCGGTGGATCCGGTGGCGATCGGACGCACGCGCGCGAAGCAGGAGCGGCGCGGCGATGCGGGATTGCGGCAAGTGGTGCCGGTGCTGATGCACGGAGACGCGGCATTTGCGGGGCAGGGTGTGTGGGCCGAGACGCTGAACATGGCGGGCGTGGAGGGATTCACCGTGGGCGGGTCAGTGCACATCATCGTGAACAACCTGATCGGGTTCACGACGATTCCGCGGGATTCGCAATCTTCGCGATTTTCTTCCGACCTGGCGAAGCGGCTGCCGATTCCGATTTTTCATGTGAACTCGGAAGATCCGGACGCGGTGGCGCGCGTGGGCCGGATCGTTGCGGAGTATCGCTACGCGTTTGGCACGCCGGTGGTGGTGGATTTGATCGGCTACCGGCGCCACGGGCACAGCGAAGTGGACGATCCCACGATCACCCAGCCGCTGCGTTACCGGAAGATTGATGCGCACCCGCCGCTGTGGCAAATTTATTCGGAAAAAATCGGCGTGGACGCGGCGCCGATTGTGCAACGAGTGCGGACGGAATTGGATGCAGCGCAAAAGAAGGCGCTGGAGCTGGAGAAAAATCCGCCGATGCGCAAGCTGCCGCCTTACTGGGACGCTTTTCGCGGCGGGCGCTACAACGCAGCGATGGAAGTGGACACCGGCGTGGCGCAAGCCGAGCTGACGGCGATTGGCGAAGCATTGTCGCGCTATCCCGTGGGATTTCACATCCATCCTAAAGTGAAAAAACTGCTGGAGCAGCGGCAGGAAATGGCGCAGGGCAAGCGGCCGATTGATTACGGAATGGCCGAAGCGCTGGCGTTTGGATCACTGCTGAAACAGCGCGTGCCAGTGCGGTTGAGCGGACAGGACAGCCGGCGCGGGACGTTCAATCAAAGGCACGCAGCGTTGATTGATATCGAGACGGAAGAAGAGTACGTGCCGCTGCAACATCTGGGGCAGGGCGAAGCGTGGTTCGAGGCGATCAATTCGACTTTGTCGGAAGCGTCGGTGCTCGGCTTCGAATACGGTTTCAGCCGCGATTTTCCGGAGGCGCTGGTGCTGTGGGAAGCGCAATTCGGGGATTTTGCGAATGGCGCGCAGATCATCATTGACCAATTCATTTCGGCCGGCGAAGACAAGTGGAATTTGCTGTCGGGCGTAGTGCTGCTGCTGCCGCACGGTTATGAAGGGCAGGGGCCGGAACATTCCAGCGCGCGCATCGAGCGATTTTTACAATTGGCGGCGCGCGACAATATGCAAATTTGCCAGCCGACCACAGCGGCGCAGTATTTTCATCTGCTGCGGCGGCAGGCATTGCGCGCGTGGCGCAAACCATTGGTGGTGTTCACGCCGAAAAGCATGCTGCGCAACCCGGCGGCTTCTTCCACGCTGGCGGATTTGGGAACGGCGCGATTCCAAACAGTGATTCCGGACCGCGGTGACGGTTCGGCGGAGCGCGTGCTGCTGTGCAGCGGAAAAATCGGGCACGAATTGATCGCGGAGCGCAAGCGCCGAAAGGACACTTCCACGGCGATTATTTTCCTGGAGCAGCTGTATCCGTTTCCGGAAGCGGAACTCGCCGCGGAGATGGACCGCCACACCAAGGCGCGGGAATTCGTGTGGGTGCAGGAAGAGCCGGCGAATATGGGCGCGCTGGCATTTTTGCTGCCGCGGCTGGAACGGCTGGCGCGTGGGCGCGGCGTGCTTTCGATCAAGCGTTCGGCGAGCGCGAGTCCGGCGACAGGTTCGCACAAGGCGCATGAAATGGAGCAGCACACGCTGCTGACGGTGGCGTTCGGCGGCGCAGAGAAAGCCTGACCGGCGACGCGATTATTTTTTCGAAATAATGAAGCTCTGCGGGCCCGGACCGCGGCGCAGTTCGTTGAGAGTGAACCCTGCTTTGCGAAACATTTGATCGTATTCGGAATAAGGGTAGGCGTCGCCGGCGCGCGTGGTGCCCAGCATAATCATGCTGAAGGCTGCTGGGGCAGGCGGCGTGACGCGATCTTCGTTCGGAACGAATTCCACAGTGACTACGCGGCCACCTGGCTTCAGCGCGGCGTGAGCTTTGCGCAATATCGTATCAATCGCCTGCGGATCGAAGTGGTGCAGGAAGCCGGTCAGCAGCACGATGTCGTAATCCTTCCCGAAATCTACATCAAAGGCACTGCCGGGCAAATGGTGATGGCGCGCGGCGACTCCGGCGGCCTTGGCGTTTTCGTGCGCCACTTTCAGAACTTCCGGCCAATCCAGGGCAAATATTTCGGCGTTGGGATTTTGTTTGGCGATCATCACGCCGTACATCCCGTGGCCTGCGGCGACATCCAGCACTTTCCACTTTTCACCGGCGCTGGCCGAAAGCGTTTCGGCGACGGCTACGGCCGTCATGCGCTGCAAGTTGCTCATGGAACGAGCGAATTCCACCCATTTGGAACTGTCGGGCTCGGCCGTGGACTGCTCGCCCTTTAGAGATGTGCCGGCGCGCACGATCGTGGTGAGATCCTGATAGAGGTTCATCACCTCGGGCAGGGCGAGAAAGTTGGCGGCTGCGCCCATGTAGGCGGGCGAGCGGCGATTGAGAAATACGGCGGAATCGTCGGCCAGCGCGTAGTCCGTGCCGTTTTTGATCAGGAATCCGTTGATGACCAGGTAGTCGCAGAGAATGCGGATGCCGCGTTCGCTGGACTCGCAGCGTTTCGCGATGGCCGCGTGCGTCGTCGCGCCCGCGGCGATGGCGGAAAAAATGTCCAGCTCGATCGCGGTTTTCAGCGCGGCGGTCTTTTGGTAGGCGTTCAGAGTTTCGAAGATACGTTCGGGAGTAACGTTGGCTGGCTCGGGTGCGGTGGTCATGCGAGTGGCTCCTGAAATTTGGGATGCATTAATGGGAAACGGAATTTTCGGCGAAGCACCAATGAACGAATTCGGGCTTGTAGGTGTCCACGACGGCGGCGGGCACGTCGGATTCGTTCAATTGCTGAAAAGTAAAGTTGATTTCTCCGCTGGGTTGAACTGTACCGAGCAGAAAACCGTAAACATTCGTGGTGGCGGCTTTAGCGTCCACTTTTTCCGGCGGCAGCGCGTATCGCACGGCTCCGGCGGTGCCGATAATCCATCCGGGAAGGACGCCGCCGTGTTCGCGCCAGTACCGAGTGTTGAAAATGCCGTCCATGTAGTAATGCGAGTGGCTGGCGAGAACGTAAACGCGTTTGTGCGCGTCGTTTTGCGCTTTCAGTAGATCCGCATACACGCGGCGGCCGCTATCAATCCCGTTGGCGAACTGGTCCATCGCGTGATTTTCAGAAATGCTGTCGGGCAGGGCTTCGTGCATGGCCACGACGATGGTGTGGATTTGCGGGTTCGCGAAGTCCAGCTGCAAAGTTTTTTCGAACCAGGCCATTTGCTGGAAATCGAATTGGTCCGGTGTGGCATTGTCGAGACTGATGAAATCCACGCCTGACTGGATCCAGTGGAAGTAGGTGGTTAGCTTGCGCGCGTGGGGATCGTCTCTCAGGCGCTGCTTTTGTAGTGCGGGCTGATTCAGCCAGTCGGCAAATTGAATCAAAAATTGCTCGCGCGTTTTCGGCGGAGTCGTATCGTGGTTGCCGATTCCGAGAAACACGGGTGTGGTGCCGAAGGGAACGATCTGGTTTTGGATGAAATCATCCCAAGCAACGGAAAGATACTGGCTGATGGTGAGCGGCTTGGCGATGTATTGCGGCTGGTGCTGCATGTCTTCATCGAAATCGTAGATCGCGCGGAAATCGCCCAGGTGCCAGTAGAATGCAGCGCCTGACTGCTTTACGCCGGCGGCGATGCCGGGCATGACCACGTCGCCGCAATTGCGCGAATCGCCGGAGACGGCGAAGCGCCAGGTGCCGTCGCTTGCGGCGGGCGCGGATGATTGCGCGAGAGCAGGGGCAGGGAATCCGCAGAAAATGGCGAACGCAAAAAAGAATGCCGTGCGCGTGATTCGACGAGTGGTCATCTTAAGTGGCGGAGCTGCTCCGATTGGAAGTGACACGCGATTGTAGTTTTTCAAGCTGGCGTTAGCAACGGCGAGGTTGTGGATTTCGCTTGGGTAATGCGCATGACTTCGCTTACATTTCTGGCGCACCAGTAGCGGCGCGATTTCGCGGCGGCCGGGTCGAGGTGAACGAAATGCAGATTGAACCGTTTGAACTGGAACGCTGGCAATCGGTCTGGGAGAACAAAGTCGAGCTGAATATTTCCGAGAGCGGGGTGCATCCGCTGACGACAGCGGAGCTGGTGCCGGATCCCGAACAGCTGCGGAAAATATTGGAAGTGCAGCAACTTTATCCGCAGACGAACGGCAGCGAGGAACTGCGTTCGCGGATCGCGGAGCTGTATCCGGGTGCCGGTGCGGAAAATGTGCTGGTCACTTGCGGCGGGTCGGAGGCGAATTTCGTATCCACCTGGTCGCTGATCGAGCCGGGCGACGAAGTCGTGTTCATGATGCCGAATTATATGCAGATAGCGGGCGTGGCGCGGTCCATGGGCGCGACGGTGAAGCCGCTGTGGCTGCGCGAGGCGCTGGACTGGGGCATCAACGTGGACGATCTGCCGCGGCTGGTGACGCCGAAAACGAAATTGATCGCGATATGCAATCCGAGCAATCCCACGGGAGCGGTGTTGCGTGAGGATATGCGCGCGGCGGTGATCGCGGCCGCGGAGAAAGTGGGCGCGTGGATCATTTCGGACGAAGTGTATCGCGGCGCGGAGTTTGATGGCGAGATGACTCCGACGATGTGGGGCGGATACGAACGGACGCTGTGCACGGCGGGGCTGTCGAAGGCGTTCAGCTTGCCGGGACTGCGCACGGGATGGGTGATCGGCGCGCCAAAAATGATCGAAAACCTGTGGAGTTATCACGACTACACGAGCATCGGGCCTTCGATGCTCACCGACCGGCTGGCTTCGGTGGCGCTGGAGCCGCAGCGGCGCGCGTGGATTTTGAATCGCACGCGGGAATTTGTGCGGCGCAATTATCCGCCGCTGCGAGCGTGGCTGGACGCGCATGCGGAGTCGTTTTCACACGTGGCCCCGAAAGCTGGCGCGATTGCCTGGGCGGGTTTGCGCGGTGGCAGAAACTCAGCGCAGATGGCGGAAGAGCTGCGCGTGAAGAAAAGCGTGCTGCTGGTGCCCGGCGATCAGGTAGGAATGGAAGGGTTCGTGCGGTTTGGTTTCGGCGGCGACCCGGAACACTTGCAGAAGGCGCTCGGGCGGATTGACGAGTGGCTGGGAGAATCACGCGCGGCAAGTGCGCGGTGATTTGCGACGAGCAATGGCAGAGCGTTCGCTGGGCTCGGCCTTATCGCGATTTAGCGGCTGAGCGCGAAATACCCGAGGCCGCTGCGAAATCAGCTACGCGCTTCGCCGGTCAGTCTGCTTTCTGTTCGCTGGCGGATTGTTCCGGTTCGATCGCGGTCTTCTTCCAGCTGGAATCGGGATCGAACTTTTTCATGGCTTTGACGCGGGCTTCGGTGTCGTTGCCGAGGTCCTTCTCGTACACCACGCCGTTGCTGCCGACGATGAACGTCATCACGCCGGAGGAGCGATACTCGGCGGGATAGGCCACGAATGCGAACCCGCCCGTCATTTTGGCGTGAACGATGTAGGTCTTGGAGCCGCCCGGAGCATGGTGACCCTGGGCGAACAGAATATGGAAGTAGTAGCCGTGGAAGGGAGTGGCCCCGCCTTCGGGAATGTTCTCGTAGCCTTCCTTGACCGCCGATGCGATTAACGGCCCGATCGGGCTTTGCGGCGCGCCATCAGCGGCTTTCCAGTAAAGACCATCGTGCTGGCCTGCATCGCTGAAGAAACGCTGGGCATACTGGTTGTGATTCTGGGAGTAGAAATCCTTCTGGGCGGCTACCAGCACCGCGCAGACGCGAATGGTGGTGATTTCGTTTCGGCCGACGCGACGGTACAAAATTTCTCTGGTTCCGGCTGCGGTGTCGAAGTACCAGGCACTACCTTTGTGTACCAGCGGAATAGGAGTGGGCCAGTTCTCCGCGCCGATGTACAAGGTGGTGGTACCATCCGGCTCCATCACCAGGCGATGCATCTCGTGATATTTTTTCACGAAGTTGTTGCGGTTGGCCTGATCCTCGACTACGTCCCCGGAGGAAACCACCGTCTTGCCGTCGGGGCCGAAGATTTCGAGCATGGCCTTCTCGTCGTTATTCTGAGTGGCGGTGACCAACGCCATGCTGGCCGCTTCTGCCGAAGGGAAAGTTTTCTGGCCCGGCTGCTGGGCCTGGGAAATCGCGGGCCAGGACGCAAACAACAGGACAGCGACTGCCGCCAATTTAGGAAGATTGCCGCCCTGGAAAGTTGTCAGGTTCTGCTGCGCTTGCCTCATGGCTCTTCTCTCCGTTTCCAAATTCCGCAAGCCGTTTAGAGCAATCTAAGAATTCAATTAGTGATGACCGCCGCCACCGCCGTGCGATCCTCCGCCACCTCCGCCGGCGTGTCCACCACCTCCGCCGCCGAAGCTGGAGCTTCCGCGTGAGGAATAACTGCGGGCCTCGCCGCCGTGGTCATAGCCGCTGTAGGCGCTGGATTTGGTGCCGGTCTGGTTGTGGGGTTGTTGCTCGTATCCCCGTGCAGCCTGCGAGTTTCCCTGGGTTTGTTGGTTATATCCACGCGCGGCCTCAGTATTTCCGTGGAACGGCGTATCGGTCCCGCCGGGACGGTTGTAAACATTTGCGGGGGCGTGCTGCACGTTGTTCACGACACCGCGTTCACCGCCGGCGCGGTAGTAATTGTTGCGGTTGTAAAACGTATTGGTGTGGGAGTAGTAGTGGTTATTGTTATAAACCACGTAGTGGTTGTTCCAATTGGTTCCCCAAGCCCCCCAGCCCCAACCGTAGCCGCCGTAGAACCCGATGCCGAAGCCTACTCCCCAATACAACGACGGGCCGCCGTACCAGATTCCGGGATACGGGTACCAACCAGGCCAAGCGGCGATGGGATATCCGTAAACCAGCCAGGGATCATAAGCGGGGACGTAAACGACATCGGGAGCAGCGGGCTGAATGACGATGCTCGAACCTTGCGTCTGCACCGATTGCTGCGGCGTGTCCTTTAGATTCCCGGTCTGTTGAGCTTTCTGGCGCATCACCTGAATCGCGTCCATCACAGCCTGTTGCTGGTTGTAGTAAGCGTCGCCCAGAGATGAGGTCCAGGAAATGTTCTTATCCATGTTGCCGAGCACGCTGGGAAATGCGGTGAGGGCTTTGACGCTGGGGTCCCAGGATTGCTGGTCCACCGCCTGCGCGAGCGCGTCGCCTTTCAGATCAGGATTCGCTTGCACCCAACGATCCGCCTCAACGATTTCCGCGGGGAAAGTGGATGCCGCCAGAACCTGCGCGACCAGTGAATCCGGGTACAGCGCGATGGGCGCGACGAGTCGCTGCAACTGCTCGGGACTCTGCGGAGCGTAAGCCGGCGCCTGCGATGACGGCGCGGAAGACTGGGCATCCTGATCCTGGGCCTGATCCTGGCCTGCGGAAAGCCTTTGCGGCGACATCGTCAGCAACAACCCGAATGCCAGAACGCATGCGAGAATCTGCTTGCCGACGGGAGGAACTGAAAGCCCTGCGCGGCGCGGGAAGAAGTTCAGGTGCTTGAACCCCTGATTGAGCTTCATGACTCGGGCCCTCCTGAAAGATTAGATGCCCTGCGCGTAGTATAGGTTACAGATTGAATTGCCGGGGAATTTCCTGCTGGAATGAATATCTGACGCGACAGTCAACGAAATGTTAACTCGCGCGCGGGTGTTCTCAACGCTGCTGCTCCGGCGGCTTTTCGGAGCGAATGAAGTAGTGGGGTTTATCGAGATCCGCGCGGACGGCGACGTCGAAAAATCCCACCATCATTTCATCGTAGGTTTGATCGCCCCAGCGGACGGCGGCGTCCGGATCGGGATTGTGCGGATTATTCTTCGAATTGTCGTACCAGGCGACGGCTTGCAGCACTGTGCCGGCGGCCAGCGGACGCGGTTCGGCCAGGCAATAACTCAGCTGCCAGTAAAAATTGTAATTCACGCGCAGTAACGGCTCAGCGCTTTTGTCGGCGTGCAAAATATTGTATTCGAAGCGCTTTCCGCGCAAATGCATGTGCGGGAAAAAACTGAGCAGCACCCCGTCGTTGGGCAGCGAACCGTGTACTTCCACGCGATAATCGTCCACGCTCGGCGGGATCACGAAATGATCGTTGGTCAGCTGCAGAGTCAGCACGCGTTGCTTTGGCGGATCCTTGGCGAAAATGAGTCCGATGCTGGATTGATCCGTGGCGGCGTGGCCGTGCGACATGTAGTGCATCTGAAACACAAGGTCGGAGCCGGCCGGCACGAATTTCGCCATGCCCTCGGGCCAATTGTCCGGTGAACTTCCCGGCGCGTACACCAGCAAGATATCGGCTTGCGTGAAGTGCGTGTCCTGGCGGTCTTGCTCGTCGGTCATGTCCGCGCCGGTGAAGGGAATGCCCACTGGCGCGTGGCGCAGCCAATTGGAATTCGGCGGGCGGACGTAGACGACGGCGTGGTGCACGTTCGCGCGGCTCGAAGGCCGAATCTCGGACATCTGCACCCATTTGCCTTCGGTGAAACCGGTGGGGACGATCTCGTAGGTGTAGTCCACATCCCCGTGCGCGGGCAGCGCCACCGGTTTGGGCATGCGCACCACAACGTCCGGCTGCGGAATCGTCCAACCTTCCGGCCACTGACGCGGCGGTGGCGCAGCGTGCGGATCGCCGGCGGGCGCTCCGGCGTCTGCCCAGTGAACGAGCGTCTCGATTTCCTGCCGCGTGAGCGACGGATCGTTGGAGAAGTGGCCGATGGCGGGATCGGCAAACCACGGCGGCATGTCGCGTTTGGCGGCGGAGTCGGCGATCGCTCGCGCGAAAGGGCGCGTCTGCGCGTAGGACATCAGTTGCATGGGGCCGATTTCACCGGCGCGGTGGCAGCTTTGGCAATGTTGCTGCAGGATCGGCAGAACATCGCGATAGAACGTGGGCGCCGCGACCAATGCCTGTGAAGCGTCCGTTGGATGCGGCGTGGCCAGATTTTCCTGCGGCGATGCAGGCCAGGCGGTCGTGAGCAACAGGAGCATGACCAGCGGCAGAGATATTCTCAAGAAATTATGGATGCAGCAGCGGCCGCTGGGGTTTTCGATGTGGATCACGGTGCTGGAAGAATTGTACACCGAGCGCGTGGGTGCGGCCGCCGGCGACGAGCGTTCGTTCCGCGTGTGACGCCGTAGCTATTTCTTCAGCGCTGCGATGTAAATTGCAAACGGTTCCAGCGTCAGCTGCGCGACGGAGGAATTGTTTTGCAATGACGACTCCGTTGTCAGCAAAGTCTTCGCCGACTTTGCGCTAAGGCGCTGCTTCGACAGATCAAAGTTCACCGTTTGCGGCGCGGCCGACATGTTGATGACCACAATCACCGCGTCATTCTTCGATTTCCGCAGATAGGACAACACATTCGCGTCGTTTTCGTTCAACGCAATGTAATCGCCATCGAGCAGCGCCTGGTTCGCGTGCCGCAAAGCGAGCAGGCTCTTGTACCAGTTCAGGATCGAATTCGGGTCCTTCAATTCGTCCGCGACGTTGTACGTTTTATAGGTCTCCGGAACCGGATTCCACGGAATGCCAGTGGTAAAGCCTGCGTTGGGATCGTCATTCCATTGCATCGGCGTGCGTTCGCCGTCGCGGCCTTTTTCTTTCGGCCATCCGAGGCGACCGATCGGGTCCTTCACGTCTTCGCGGCGCGTGGGATCGTTGTTCTGCATGCCGATTTCTTCGCCGTAATACATGATGGGGGTGCCGCGCAGGGTGAGGTACATCGCCGCCATGTCCTTGGCGATCTGATCATTGTGCTGGCCGTCGCCGTAGCGATTCCAGGAACGCTGGATGTCGTGATTGCCGATGACGAACACGGGCCACTCGCCCGAAGCTTCCACAGCATCAATGTGTTCGCGAAAAACCGGCGCCGAAAATGCGAGCTTTGTCAGCAGCAGGTCCATGGGCATCTGCAGCTCGTCTTGCCCCGCGCCGTAGTATTCCTTCAGCTGGCCGACATTGTCCGTCCAGGTTTCGCCAATCAACACCGCGTCATACTTGTTGGCCACGTTACGCAGGCCCTTCAGCGCGGTGTGCACTTCGGGCAGCTTCTGCGTGTACTTGTCCTCGATTTTGGGATCGCCGAACGCGTTCTTGCCTGGCAGCACCGGATTATCTTGCAGCGCGGGATCTTCGAAGAGGGAATCCACTGCGTCCAGGCGGAAGCCAGCGACGCCGCGCTTGTACCACCACTCCGTGGTGCCGTACATCGCATCCACCACCGCGGGGTTGCGCCAATTCAAGTCCGGCTGCTGCGCATAGAAATAATGGTAGTAGTACTGGTTTGTTTTGCTGTCGAACTGCCAGGCGGAGCCGCCAAATATGGCGATCCAGTTGTTTGGAGGGTTATCGCCCTTACCGTCGCGCCAGATATACCAGTCGCGCTTCGCAGAAGTGCGCGAAGAACGTGAATCTACGAACCAAGGATGCTGGTCGGAGGTGTGGTTCACTACGAAATCGAGAATGATCTTGATGCCGTGCTGTGCGCCCAACTTTTGCAGCTGGTCGAAATCGGCGAGCGTGCCATACATCTTGTCAATATTCTCGTAGTCGGAGACGTCGTAGCCGAAATCCACTTGCGGTGACGGGAAGCACGGCGCGATCCAGATGGCGTCCACGCCGAGGGCTTTCAGATATTCGAGCTTGGAAGCAATGCCATTCAGATCGCCGATGCCGTCGCCATTGCTATCCATGAAGCTGCGCGGATAGATCTCGTAGAAGACGGCATGCTGATACCAGGGATGCGGCTGCGCATTCGTTGGCTTGCTTTGCGCCCGAAGTGAGCGCGCAGCGACGAGAAGAATGAATAGAAGCAATACTATTGCAGCAAGCTTGCCGTGCATGCGCGTGCCTCCGCGGATTGCCGAAAGTATCAGGAGCGCGTGTGAGTCTACCAAGGTCGCCCGCGCGCTGCCAATGCGGCTGGGGATTTCCGTTCACTCCAGAGGTGAGCTATCACCGGCAGAATAACGGCGACGCGTGAAATTCGGTGCGGGCGTCGCTGAACACGGATTTCACTGGCCCAGTGAGCGCAGCGGGCTAACGTTGACTTGAGCTTGACGCGGCAATAAGATGACGCGCAGCCGGCATCGTGCCCGCCTGCCATGAAAGCGCCACCACCTGAGAACGAATCGGCACGACTCGAAGCTCTGCGGCGTTACGCCATCCTGGATACATTTCCCGAGCAGGAATTCGACGATCTCTCTCGCCTCGCCGCGATGATTTGCGGGACGCCGATCGCCTTAGTCAGCCTGGTGGATACCCACCGGCAGTGGTTTAAATCGAGATTTGGGCTCGAACAAACCGAAACGCCGCGGGACATTGCCTTCTGCGCCCACGCGATTTTGCAGCCGGACGTGATGGTGGTGCCGGACGCGCTAGCCGATGAGCGTTTTCGCGCGAACCCACTCGTCACCGACGATCCCAACGTGCGTTTCTACGCCGGCGCGCCATTAATTTCGCAGGAAGGGTACGCGTTGGGGACGCTGTGCGTGATTGACCGCGTCCCACGAAATCTGTCGGAGGAGCAGAAAGAGTCGCTGAAGGCTCTCAGCCGCCTGGTGGTGACGCAGATGGAACTGCGGCGCAGCGTTTCGGACTTGTCGCGGGCCATTCGCGAGCGACGCATGACCGAAGAAGAGCTCGACCAGCTTTTCACGGTTTCGCTGGACATGCTGTGCATCGCGGGGATGGACGGATATTTCAAGCGCATCAACCCGGCGTGGCAAAAGACGCTGGGCGTCCCGATCGAGGAACTACTCGCCAGACCGTACAACGATTTTGTGCATCCGGACGATCGCCAGAGTACCGAAACTGAGGCAGAGAGGCTGGACGAAGGCGAGCAGGTGATTTCTTTCGAGAATCGTTATCGCTGCGCCGACGGGTCCTATCGCTGGCTGTTGTGGAACGCGACGCCCAGCATGGATCAGAAATTGATTTTTGCGGTCGCGCGTGACGTGACCCAGCGCAAGGAAGCCGAGCGGAGGCTTTCCACAGGATACGCGGTGACGCGCGTACTGGCGGAGGCCGAATCCCTGGAGGCGGCGGCGCCACTGTTGCTGATGGCGATCTGCGAAGGGCTGAGCTGGGACTTGGGCGTGTTGTGGCGCGTGGACGAAGCGGCGAACGTCTTGCGTTGCATGAAAATTTGGCACTCGCCGGGCCTGAGTTTTCCGCAATTCATCAAGGCCACGCAAGAATCCGCGTACCAAAGGTCTGTCGGAGTCCCGGGGCGTGTCTGGGAGACCGCGCAGCCCACATGGCTTGCGGATTTGCCGCATGCGGAAAATTTTCCGCGCTTGCCCTTCGCCATCGCCGAAGGATTGCACGCGTCATTTGCATTTCCGATCCGCGTCGGCGACCACGTCGCGGGAGTGATCGAATTTTCCAGCCGCCAGATACGCAAACTGGAGCCGGACTTGATGGAAATGTTCGATTCCATCGGGAGCCAGATCGGGCAGTTCATCGAAAGGCGACGCGCGGAAATGGAGCTCAAGTTGTACGCCGATTATCTGGAAGCGGCGCGCAACGCGCAGCAAGCCGATGCGCGGCGCCTGGCACAGCTGGTGAAGGAACTGGAGGCCGCGAAGCAGAAGGCCGAAGAAGCCACGCGCGCAAAGAGCGAGTTTCTGGCCAACATGAGCCATGAAATCCGCACGCCGATGAATGCCATCATCGGCATGACCGAGCTGGCGCTGGAAACGAAAATGTCCGCCGAGCAGCGGGAGTTTCTGGGCACGGTAAAAAGCTCGGCGGCGTCGCTGCTGAATTTGATCAACGACATTCTGGATTTCTCGAAAGCCGAAGCGGGCAAGGAACAGCTCGAGCACGTGGAATTTCAGCTGCGCGAGACGGTCGAGGACGCGCTGAAGTCCCTGGCGCCGCGCGCGCAGGAAAAGGAAATTGAGCTGGCGTCTCGCTTCCCGCCGGATGTGCCGGAGGTCCTGATCGGCGATCCGGACCGGCTGCGCAGGATCGTGTTGAACCTGGTGGGGAACGCCATCAAGTTCACGGAGCGTGGGGAAGTGGTGGTGCAGGTGCACCTGGAATCTGCTTCCGAGCAGGACATCTTGCTGCATTTCTCGGTGAGCGACACGGGCATCGGCATCCCCGTCGAAAAACAGCAGCACGTCTTCGAGGCCTTCGCGCAGGCCGATACGTCCACCACGCGCAAGTATGGCGGCACGGGGCTGGGCCTGGCCATTTCCGCGCAACTTTGCGAATTGATGAACGGAGTGATGTGGGTGGAAAGCGAAGTGGGGCGGGGCAGCACGTTTCACTTTACGGCGCACTTTGGCTACGCGAAATCGTCTGCCGCGAAACCCGCGGAAGCCGAACCGGTGAAGCTGCGCGATCTGCCGGTGCTGGTGGTGGACGACAATTCCACGAACAGGAAAATCCTGGAGGAGATGATCGCGAATTGGCGGATGAAGCCGGTGGCCGCGCATAGCGGCGCGGCGGCTATCGAAGCGCTACGGCGCGCGCACAAAGACGGAGCGCCATTTCGCCTGGTGCTGCTCGACGGGCACATGCCGGAGATGGATGGTTTCGAGGTAGCAGCGCGCGTGAAGCAGGATCCGCAGTTGCACGGCGCCGCGGTGATCCTGCTGACTTCCGCAGGGCGCAGCGAAGATGCAGCGCGTGCTCGGAACGTCGGAGCAGCGGCGGCGCTCAGCAAGCCGGTGAAGCAGTCGGAATTGTGGGACGCCATCGTCACGGTGCTGCACGTGCCCGGTCGGGAGAAGGTTCGCCCGTCGGCGGCCAGAAAGCGCGCGCGTGCTGCCCACCAGCCATTGCGCGTTCTGTTGGCGGAGGACAATCCGGTGAACCAGGAAGTCGCCGTGCATCTGCTGGAGCGGCGCGGACATTCCGTGATCGTCGCTGAGAACGGCCGCCACGCGCTGACGGCGCTCGAGCGCCACAAATTCGATCTGGTGCTGATGGACGTGCAGATGCCGGAAATGGGAGGCCTGGAGGCCACGCAATTAATTCGCGAAAAGGAGAAATCCACCGGGGAGCATCTGCCGATCGTGGCGATGACGGCGCACGCCATGCAAGGTGACCGCGAACGGTGCATTGCGGCCGGAATGGACGAATACCTGTCGAAGCCGATCGATCCGAAATCATTTCTTCAGACGGTGGAAGGGATCTCACAACATCTGGCGGAAAGCCGTGCGCCCGTGCACGAACCGGAGGCGCGCGAAGAGAACGCCGATGGCGGCAGCGCGCTGGATGCTCAGGCTCTGCTGCAGAGGTTCAGCGGAAACCGCAAACTGCTGCGCAGCATCGTGAAAACGTTCCGCGCGGATTGCCCGCGCATGATGGCACGCATTCGCAGCGCTCTCGCAGCGCATGAAGCGGGCTTGCTGGCGGAAGCGGCGCACGCGCTGAAAGGCTCGGTGGGGAACTTCGGCCCCACGGCCGCGCTGGACACCATTCGGGAGATGGAAAAAATCGCGCGACAGGGTAAACTCGACGGCGCCTGGGAGCTCTACGCGACCCTGGAAGACGAGATCGCGTTGCTGCTGCCGGCGCTGCACGCTATCGGCGCGCAAAAGAGACCACTGCGACGGGCTGGGCGCCCGCATTCTGCACCGGGGAGAAAACGATGACGCGCATTTTAGTCGCTGACGATGACCGCACCACCCGCTTGTTGTTGACCGAAACGCTGCGGGCCCATAAATTTACCGTGGTCGCCGCGGCCGATGGCGCGGAAACCCTGAAAAAATTGAAGGCGGGAAAATTCGACCTGGTATTGCTGGACGTGTGGATGCCGAAAATGAACGGGCTGGAAGTGCTGGCGAAACTCCGCAAGGCGAAAAAGCGGCCCAAAATTATCGTGATGACCTCCGACGACACGCCGCAGACATTGCTCAGCGCGATCCGCGAAGAAGCCTATACGTACGTCGCCAAGCCCATCGATCCGCATGCGCTGGTGGTTCTGGTGAAGGAAACGTTGTCGAAGAAACCCGGTCAGGGTCCGATTGAAGTGATTTCTGCGAGTCCTTACTGGGTGGAACTTTCGGTATCGTGCACGTTGGAAGAAGCCGAGCGGATCGAAACGTTCATGGCGCATATGAAGACGGGCCTTTCGGAAGAGGTAGGCCGCGCCGTGGGTCAGGCGTTTCACGAACTGCTGCTGAACGCAGTGGAATGGGGCGGCAAGCTCGATCCCAATCGCAAAGTGCGCATCGCGTATCTGCGCGCGCGGCGCATGCTGATGTATCGCATCGCAGATCCCGGGCAGGGTTTCAAGTTTGCGGACCTGGATCACGCGGCAATTTCCCACCAGCCTGACGAGCCCACCGCGCACGATCAAGTCCGGCAGAACAAAGGATTGCGACCGGGCGGATTCGGCCTGCTGCTGACGCAGGCCAACGTGGACGAATTGCTCTACAACGAAAAACAGAACGAAGTGGTGTTCGTGAAATACCTGCAGGAATGACCATCAGCCGGCGGCCGCGGCGCGCGTGGTGCGTGCGGGACACTTTGAGCACGGCGCTGAACCGAATCCGGCGCGATGTGGTAAATTCGAGCCGAACAAAGCGATGAAAAAGCTGCTGATGTTCGTGATATTCGTGGCTGTCTTGGCCTTCCTGGTTCTCTTCGTTCTGCCAAGATATCCCCGGCAGGAAACCGCTACCCAGCGGCCGCAGCAGCCCTCACCCTGGAATTCCGGCTCGATACAGAGCACGTTCGCCGGCGTGCAAGTGCACCAGGTGGATGCCGCGCATGCCATGCTGGTGTTTTCCTTCGATCTGGACAACAACACGGACACGGATTACCGCTTCGGCAAAGGCCCCAACACGGTGGTGATGTCCCGCCTGAAGTCCGATGGCAGCCTGCGCTCCGACGATTCCATTGAATTGGATACGTCCGTGTTCGTTCCTGCCAGAAATCGCACGCGCATCGCGGTGCAGGTCACGCGGCCGTTTAATTGGCCGCCCGGGTTGCCAGAAACACAGATCGGCCCGATTAACCAGGTGAAGTTCCGGCAGTTTGTGGCTGACGAGGTGGCCAACGTGAGCGGGTTCGTTTTGTTCGATCAAGCCAGCCATTTTCAGATCGAGCTTCCCGGCGGCTGGCAGGAATTGCAGCAGTCCGCAAACGCGGCGGGGCTTAATTAAATTAGGGCAGCGCTCTCGACGAGTGGCTGGCAGTTTTTTTGCAGCAAAGAGGACCGGCAGCGCGGCATTTTCTTGAACTGAGGGTTGTTGCGTGCACCGCCGGCGCAACAAGCATGATGGATGACTGACCAATCAGAACAAATTCCGGACTCGAATTCCATCTCCGTCCCGGCAGGGGACCGGCGCGCGCACCCGCGCCAGCGCGTCCGCTCGCTTTCCTATGTGGAACTCGGCCGCGACAATGGCGGAATCGTCCTCAACATCAGCGAAGGTGGAATCGCAGTGCAAGCCGCCGAGGCCCTGGACGAAACCGAGGGCCTGATTTCCATGCGGATTGAGATTCCGGGCTCGCGCAAACGCCTGGAAGTCAACGGAGAGTTCGCATGGATCGGCGCATCGCGAAAAGATGCCGGCTTTCGTTTCGTGGACCTGCAGGAGGACGCGTTGCGGCGGATTCGCTCGTGGATCGCGCGCGAGGAATCGCCGGGAAGCGTCGCTGAGGAAAGCGACGCGCCAGACGAAGTGCCAGACGAGGTAGAAGACCATGCGCCAGAAGTTAGAGCCGAAAACGCTGGCGCTATCACGAGCCGAGAAGTTTTCGCACGCCACGAAGATTCCGCTGCCGGGACGCAAGGGGCGGCGGGCCAGGACGAGGAACAGTACAGCGAGTTCGAGGAGCCGCTCGAAGACGACGATCAGGCCGGGTTCGACGACGAGCCAACCGACGAGCCCGCCGAATTGCGTGCAGACGTTCCGACAGAAGCACCCGCAGAGGAACCGGCAGAAGTAGCTGTGGAACTGGCCGAGAAACCCGCCGTCCGCACGGAACCCTCGTCACCCAGCATGGAAGCGCCGAAGAGCACCGCACCGGTGAACCGCAAGGCAGAAGACCTCCGCCAAGAGATCGCGCCTCCCGTTCTGACGTTCGAGAAGAAGCCGCAATTTCCCGGCTCCCCGCTAACCGCAATCAGCGGCACGCACGGAGCGCCAGCTTTTGCGGTCGCTGCCCCGTCACCCAGCGCGTTGCGTTATTCCAGCGGTGATGCTGCGACGGCGTTGTTCCCGCGAACACAGAACTCGCCCGAAGCCAAGCCGGCGGACGATGGCTGGAAAAATTTTCGCGTACAACTGCAGAGCGGATGGTTTCTTGCGCTGCTCGTCCTGCTGCTCGCCTCCATTTCATTCGTGGCCGGAATGGCGGTTCGTCGCGGAGCGTTAAACGGCATGATGGGCGAAATTGATGATGTCGCGCAACCCAAGAGCGCGCCGTCGCTATCCCTGGTTCCCAATCCACCCGGCAACAGCTCCAGTGCCGCCGCGCCGGCGAAGCCGCTGCAAATCGAGATCGTGGATTCCGCCAATCACCACTGGACGATTCCTGCAGCGACCGGTTCGAACCGCGCCGACGCAAGCACTGCGCGGCAGCCGGACACGCACGAGGCCGAACCGCCGGTGGAAAATGCGCACGCATCCTCTGGCACGAATTCGCCAAATCGCAACTCCGCGCCGGCCGCATCATCCACCACGACAGATGCGGCGAAACCGTCTGCGCCCCTAATGCTGAGTTTGCCGGAAACGCCCATCAGCGCTTCTGGATCGATCGCTATTCGCGCCACCGGCATGGTCCCGATTCCCGCTGGCGACGCGCAGTCCGCGCAGCACGCGCGAAATCTGCAGATCGGCCAGCTCACCAAGATGGTTGAGCCCGTTTATCCGCCCGAAGCGCGACAGGCGCGCGTGGAAGGCACCGTGAAATTGCACGTGATGGTCGGCGCGGACGGCTCGATTCAAAGCCTGGAACCCATCAGCGGGCCCGAATCTCTTTCGAAGGCCGCCATGACCGCCGTTCGCGAATGGCGCTACAGCCCCACGCTATTGAACGGAAAACCAGTCGAGATGCAGGAAGATGTGAGCTTCGTTTTTCGTGTTCCGAATTAAGCGCGAGCCGCCGTATCGTTGCGGCGATCATGTATTGACGATGGCCCGCACGGCGTATACGATGACGGCGCTTATATCAGGAGGAAAAAATGGCCAAGAGCAGACTCACCAAAGTTGCGGAAGGCATCGGCGGCGCACTCGGCAGAGCCGATCGCACCGCGCAGAAAGTTTCCAAGGCAGGCGTGCTGGCAAAGAAAGAGCTGGAGGCGCTGGCCAAGGAAGTAGATTCCTTCAAGAAGCGCTTGCAGAAAACCACCAAGCGCTTGAAGCACGCCCTCAAGTAAGTCTTTGGTCGCATTGCTGCGCGCGAATTTGCGGCCGCCGCGGAATTCAGTTGCGCGTTTGCGGTTGAGTTTGTAGCGGCCGCGGCGTCCTGCGCTTTTCGGGACGGAGCGGGCATGCTTCCGTCGCTTTCGAATCCGGTCCCGTTGGTTTGGCTCATGCTGCGGCGTCCAGCCGTCGTAGCGCTTCGTTCGTCGTGATCGTTTCGGCTCCCATCGCTACCAGCTCCGCCATGGTGCGCCGCGCTTCGTGCTTATTCAGCGTCTCGATCGCGTCCTCAACCACAGCCACCCGCCGCCCGCGCTCCAGCAGGCCCTTGGCCGCCAGCCGCACGCAGTATTCCGTCACCACGCCAAACACAATAAATTGCGCGTCGCGTGGCAGGCGCTCCAGCAGCGCTTCCGCGTGGCGGCTTTCGAAAATGTCCAGCGTCTGTTTTTCCAGCACGATCTGCTGAAATTCTGATAAATCGGCCGGCAGCTTCGCGCTGGATTCGTTCGGGATCGTGATGTGCTTTTCCGTTAGCGCGTCAGGGACATGCTTCGCGCCGGGCGTATCGCGAACGCAATGCGGCGGAAACTGCGCGAATTCCGGATCGTCCGCGGTGTGAATGCAGCCGTGCGAGACCAGAAGCACGCGGCCCTGGCGCGCGGCGTCGGTGAGCCGTCGGATATTGTGCAGCAGTTTTTCCGCGCCGGGGACGTAGAGCTTGCCGCCTGGCGTCATGAAATCTTCCTGCGCGTCCACTTGCCAGAAAATTACTTTCTTAGAGACCATCGAGCTTCCTGTGGTTGCGCGATCGAAGCACCCAACCCGCTTCGCCTCGTGTTGCTCATCGAAATAGCCAAAACTTCATCGGTAGCCCCGTTCGCAACAGTGGGAGAAGACCGCGATCCCCCTGCATTCGCGAATGCCTCGTCTGAGCCGGACCACTTTCCTTTGCCTGCGGATTGATGTTAATTTGCCACTGAAATTCGCAACATGTTTTTCTGATGCGCCATTATGCCTGAGCGATTCGCATTTTCCGATCTTCGTGAGCTTTTTGCCAAAGCCAACGAGGTGAAGTCTGGCGATCAGCTGGCCGGAATCGCCGCTGGCTCGGAACGCGAGCGCGTTGCCGCGAAACGCCAGCTCGCCGATTTGCCGCTCGACGAGATCGTGCAAAATCCGCTGATTGATCCGGATCAGGACGACGTCAGCCGCCTGATTCTCGATTCCTTCGATCGGGAAAATTTCCAGCCACTGAAAAGCCTCACCGTCGGCGAATTTCGTGAACGTCTTTTCGACGACGCCACCACCGAAGCGGACCTCAAGAATATCCAGCGCGCGATCATTCCTGAAATTGCCGCGGCCGCGGCGAAAATTATGAGCAACAAAGATCTGGTGTTGGCTGCAGCGCGGATTCGCAACGTCACGCGTTGCCGCAACACCATGGGGGAGCGCGGCGTGCTCGGTATTCGTGTGCAGCCCAATCATCCGGTAGACGATATCGGTGGCATTTTGCTCGCCGCGTTTGAAGGTTTGCTCTACGGCTGCGGCGACGCGGTTATCGGCGTAAATCCCGCGGCGGATTCGGTAGAGACGGTTGGAGCAATTCTGCATGCGCTCGATCGCCTGGTGACTGCTTGCAAAGCACCGACGCAAACCTGCTGTCTCGCGCATATCTCCACGCAACTCGCTGCTCTGGGCCGCGGCGCGCCTGTGGATTTGCTGTTCCAATCCGTCAGCGGTACCGAAGCGGCCAATAAAACTTTCGGCATTACGCTCGCGATGCTGCGCGAAGGCCGCGAGCAGGTGCTCGAACATCACGCCCGTCGCAACGACGTCGAGTGGAAAGGCGCGAATGTGATGTATTTCGAGACGGGGCAGGGCAGCGCGTTATCGGCTGAGGCACATTGCGGCGTGGACCAACTGACTTTGGAAGCTCGCGCCTATGGAGTTGCGCGCGTTTTCGATCCGTTTCTGGTGAATAGCGTGGTGGGATTCATCGGTCCCGAATATCTTTACGACGAGCGGCAAATTATTCGTGCGGGCCTGGAAGATCACTTCATGGGCAAGCTGCTCGGCCTGCCGATGGGCTGCGATGTTTGCTACACGAATCACGCGGAGGCCGATCAGAATTCCGCGGACAATTTGTTGCTGCTGCTCAGCGCGGCGGGATGCAATTATTTTATGGGAGTTCCCTGCGGCGACGATGTGATGCTCAACTATCAATCCACGAGCTATCACGACGCCATCGGCGTGCGCAAGATATTCAACCTGCGTCCTGCGCCGGAATTTCTGGCGTGGCTGGAAAATTCCGGGATCTATCGCGACGGCGAGCCCGTCAAGTTGGACGCCCCGGCGCGGCGTCACTTGCTGCAGGGATTGGAATCCTCGCTGGAGGGCATGGCCTGAATGGCTGAAGATTCCGGCAACCTCGCCGCTGATAAATTGGCGGCAAATTCGGAGTGGCCGGAGCTGGTGCGGAGGATTCGCGCGCGCACGCCGGCGCGCATTCTGGTTGGCCGCGCCGGACCAGCCTATCGAACGGAAACGCAGCTGCAACTGCGCGAAGACCATGCCGCGGCGCGTGATGCGGTGCGCGCGGAACTCGACGTCACAGCGGCGTTCCGGCCGGAATTTCTCGAAAAGTGGAAGCTCTTTGAAGTTCGCACGCGCGCGTCGTCGAAAGACGAATATTTGCAGCATCCATCGCTGGGTCGCGCATTCAGCGACGCTTCGCGCGCGGAAATCGCACGACGCTGCGCTGCAGATCAAGACGTGCAGATTGCCATCGGCGACGGCCTGTCTGTCCCGGCTATCGGCGCGCAAGTTCCGCGGCTGCTGCCGTTGCTCGTTGCGGGTGCGCAGGCGCGAGGCTGGAGCGTCGGCCAGCCGTTCATCATTCATCATTGCCGCGTGGGGATTGTAAATGAAATTGGCGAGCTGCTCCGCCCGCGGGTTGTGCTGCTGCTCATCGGAGAGCGACCGGGCCTGGCCACTGCGGAAAGCTTATCGGCGTACATGGCCTACCAACCGCAGCGCATGCATTCGGATGCGAATCGTAATCTCATATCGAATATCCACGGCAGGGGATTGAGCGCCGAGGAAGCCGCCGCGCGCATTATGAATCTTTGCGCGCAGATGATCAGGCTGCGCATCAGCGGCATCGCGTTGAAAGAAAGCGCCGGTCACGAGCCGGAAAGCTTGCCCAAATAAAGCGCCATTCCCACAGCCGCGTCCATCCCCAGTTTTTCCAGCGCGCGAACTTCTTTGTGGCTGCGAATGCCGCCGGCCGCGGTGATGGGCTTTGCCGTCACTCGCCGCAGTTTCCGGAACCACGCGAGGTCGGTTCCTTTCATCGTTCCTTCGTTGTCCACAAAAGTGCAGAGAAATCCGGAGCAGTAAGGTTCGAGTTCCGGGATCACCTCGTCTGGGCGCAATTTCAGACGTTGTCGCCAGCCGCGCACCACGATTTGCCCGCGTTCGGTGTCCAGCGCCAGAATCACGTTCTTGCGCCCCACCTGCGCGCGCAGTTCGCGCAGAAAATCGTGCGCAACTGTTCCATCGCGGAACGCCGCGCTGCCCACGATGATTTTGTCTGCGCCCCACGAAAGAATTCTTTCGGCGCGAGCCACGCTGCGGATTCCGCCGCCGACGCGAAGCTGCATGCGCGCGCGGCGCGACAAAATCTTAATCCAGCGACCGTTGGAGCCGGTACCAATCGCGGCGTCTAGGTCAATCACATGCAGAATCGGATAATCGCGAAAACGCTCGAGCAGTCCGAGCACGTCATCAACCGATAGTGCAAGCTTCCGGCCGCGAACCAACTGCACGGCTTTGCCGCCTTGCAAATCTATGCAGGGAATAATCATCGGCTCAGGCGCACCGGCACGCCGCGCCCCGCCAAGTATGTTTTCAGTGCGCCAATCGAGTGCACTGCGCTGTGGAAAATCGAAGCAGCGAGCGCCGCGTCCGCATGGCCTTCGCCGAAGACTGCTAGAAAATCCTCGAACGTCTTCGCGCCGCCGGAAGCAATCAAGGGAACCGAAACCTCCGCCGCGATCATGGACGTCAAGCCGCAATCGAATCCGCTGCAGGTGCCGTCGCGGTCAATCGATGTCAGCAGAATTTCGCCTGCGCCGCGCTCGACGCCTTCCCGCGCCCAGGCCACCGCATCGCGTCCGCTGGACTCAGCGCCGCCGCGGATGAAAACTTCCCAGCCCTCTTTCGTTTTTTTTACGTCCATCGAGAGCACCACGGCTTGCGAGCCAAAGTGCGCGGCGAGCTCTGAAATTAATTCCGGGCGCTCCACGGCCGCGGTGTTCACCGTCACTTTATCGGCGCCGGCGCGCAGTACCGCGTGTCCATCTTCCATGCGGCGAATTCCGCCACCCGCCGTAAACGGAATATTCAGCTGGCCTGCCACGCGGCGGACAGTCTCCAGAAATGTGGCGCGGCCATCGCGTGAGGCCGTAATGTCCAGCAGGATCAATTCGTCCGCGCCCTCGCGATTGTAGCGGGCGGCAAGTTCTTCCGGATCGCCCATGTCGCGGAGGGCCCCAAATTCCACGCCTTTCACCACGCGGCCGGCATCCACGTCCAGGCAGGGAATGATGCGGCGAGCGAGCGTCATTGCACCCACTCCAGAAAATTGCGCAGCACGCGCGCGCCAGCCTCGCCTGATTTTTCAGGATGAAACTGTACCGCCATCAGATTGTCGTGTTCCACCACGGCAGCAAAAGGAAATCCGTGGTCGCACGCCGCAGCGGTGTGCGGTTCGCTTGCTGCCGCGGCGTAGGAGTGCGCGAAATAAAAATAGGAATCGTCCGGGATTTCGCGAAGCAGGACGCTGTCGCGCAGCCGCCGCAGCTGGTTCCAGCCGATGTGCGGAGATTTCACGTTAGCCGGCAGCTCTCGCACATTTTCATGAATGAGATCGAGGCCCAAAGCGCCGGGGGCCTCCGCGCTCGAAGAAAACATTGCCTGCAGCCCGAGGCAAATGCCGAGAATCGGAATTCCGCCGGCAATCGCTTCGTGCAGCTCCGCCGTTAAATTCCTTTCACGCAGCCCGGTGACAAACGCGGAGAAATGTCCCACGCCCGGAAGCACCAGCGCCCGAGCCGCCGCGATTTGTCCCGGCTCAGTCACACATTCTGTATCGGCGCCCAGGCCGCGCAGCGCGCGTTCCACCGACGGCAAATTCCCAGCGCCGTAATCAATGATCGAAATCTTCACAACAGTCCCTTGGTAGTAGGCAAAATGCGTCGCAGCTGGCGATCGCGCGTCACCGCAAAACGCAGCGCGCGCGCGAAGGCTTTGAAAATCACTTCAACCTGGTGATGCGACGAACGGCCGTATACGTGCCGCAAATGCACGTTGGCAGCGGCCGCTTGCGCGAACGCCTGGAAAAAATCCTCGAGCAGCTCGGTTTGAAAATCGCCCACGCGGCGGGCCAGCGGCCTCCATTTGCACACAAAATGCGCGCGGCCGGAAAAATCGAGCGCGCATGCCGCCAGTGATTCGTCCATGGGCATCAGAAAGTAGCCGGCGCGCAAGATGCCGCGTTTCGTCCCCAACGCTTGCTTCACCGCTTCGCCCAGCGCAATGCCCACGTCTTCCACGGTGTGATGTTGATCCACGTCCAGATCGCCGCGCGCCACCAGATCCAGATCGAGCGCCCCATGCCGAGCGATCTGTTCGAGCATGTGGTCGAAAAATCGGATGCCCGTGTCAATGCGCGCTTTCCCGCGGCCGTCGAGATTCAGCTTCACCTTGATGCTGGTTTCGTTCGTGGTCCGATGCACCGCTGCTTTTCTCATAGGGTTTCTTTTAGTTGCCGCAGCACGCGGCGGGTTTGCGAAAGCGTTCCGAATGTGATGCGCACGAAGCCGGCGCCGCCGAAGTCACTCGAGCGGTCGCGAATCAATGTTCCCTGGCGAGCCAGCGACGCGACGACTTCTTTCGCTCGTGCGCCGAGAAACAGCAGAACGAAATTTGCGGCGCTGGGAAAAAACGGGATGCCCAGCTTCGCAAGCCCCCGCTCCAGTTCTCTGCGGCTGCGGCGAAATTCACCCAGTGTGCGACGCAGAAAGTGTCGATCGCGGATCGTCGCGCGCGCTGCAGCCAGCGCCGCGACGTTCACCGGGTAAGGTGACTGTGCTTTTCTGAAATGTTCGGCGATTGAGCAATGCGCGAAGATGCAGCCCATCCGGAGGCCAGCGAGTCCGGCGGCTTTCGAAAACGTGCGCGTCACCACCAAATTCTTGTAGCGCCGGATCCACGGAAGAATCGTGATTCCGGAAAACTCGAAGTAAGCCTCATCCACAACCACCAGCGTTTTCGTTGCGGCTCGTAGGATGCGCCGCAATTCCGCGGGCCGCAGAACGTTGCCGGTGGGATTATTTGGATTGGCGACGAAAAACACCCGCGGGCCGCGGCGCAGGGCAGTGAGCAGCGCGCTCATTGGAAATTGCAAATCCGCGCCGTAACGCAGCGCCTGAATGCGCGCCCCTGCAAGCTCGGAATAAAATCGGTACATCGCGAAGGTAGGCTCGACGAGCAACACCGCGTCGTGCGGCTCGATAAATGTATCCGCGATCAAATGCAGCGCTTCGTCGGTTCCGTTGGTCAACAGCAGCTCGTCGGCATGCACTCTGAAGAATTTGGCGAGCTCGCGCCGCACGCTATCCTGTTCCGGATACATGGAGACGGCGGCGGAAGTGAGATTCCGCAGCGCTTTCCGGACCAGCGGCGAGCAGCCGATCGTGTTTTCGTTGAAATCCAGACGCAGCTTTCCATCGCGCCCTTCCAGTGGCGGGTGATACGGACGCATGCGCGCAACGGCGCGACGCACCGGAATCGCAGACTTCATTCGCGCACCTCCACGGCGCGCGCGTGCGCCAGCAAGCCTTCCGCCTTCGCAAACTCTTTGACGACGGGCGCCAGGCGCGCAAGTCCCGCGCGAGTTACTTCCTGCACGCTGATGCATTTCACAAAGTCGGCGGTGGATAATCCGCCGCGCGCGCAAGCCACGCCGCCGGTGGGCAGCACGTGATTTGTGCCGGTGGCATAATCGCCAAACGATTGCGCGCTCCAGTCGCCCAGAAAAATGCTTCCCGCTGAATCGAAACGGTCCGCGAGCCGGCTGGCGGTACCAGGCAAACTCAAATGCTCCGGCGCGTAAAGATTAACGAAGCGCACGGCAGCCGCGAGCGAAGGCGCGACGAGCGCTGCGCCGCTTTTCGCGAGCGAACGCCATGCGGGATTCGATTTCGGAAGTCGCGCTAGCTGATTTTCGATTTCAGCAGCCACACTGCGGCCGCACTTCAACGATGTGGTCACGAAAATCGCGACGGCATCCGGATCGTGTTCCGCTTGCGCGAGCAGATCAGCGGCGATGAAGGCTGGATTGCCGCTCGGCGCAAACACCACCGCTTCCGTTGGCCCGGCCAGCAGGTCTATCGCGCAATCCGCGCTCACGAGCCGCTTCGCAGCCGTGACGTAGCGATTGCCCGGCCCAACAATTTTGTCCACGCGCGGAATCGATTGCGTTCCATAGGCAAGAGCGGCAATCGCTTGCGCCCCACCCACGCGCGCTATTTTCCTGAGCCCGAGTCGCTCGGCCGCGGCGAGAAGTTCGTCACCCGGCTGCGGGCTCACAATCACGATGTTGCGCACGCCGGCCTCTTGCGCGGGAATCGCCGTCATCAAAAGTGT
The DNA here is from genome assembly GCA_963748395.1 of uncultured Acidobacteriota bacterium. Classification (GTDB taxonomy): domain Bacteria; phylum Acidobacteriota; class Terriglobia; order Acidiferrales; family UBA7541; genus Palsa-295. Next base: position 365,317 of record CAVVIP010000006.1, read on the forward strand.
AGAGACGAGTGAAAATCTTCCGCCAGGCAAATAACATCCAACCGTTTCGATGGGGCGCACTCGCTGGCTGGCGCGGACGCCAGGTTCAACTTCGTACCTCCACTCCTGCGGTTTCTGCCGGCGAGCCACGGCGCGAATATTATGCGCGGCGTGATCCATGGCATCGAGAAACCCAGCGGAAACTCGTCGCTTCGCGCTGCGCAATTCATCGCGTGTGATCCACACATTGTTACGTCGTAAGGCGAGCCGGTCGAAGCGCTTCGTCCAGTAAAACAACGCCGCGTCACCGCGTCGCTGCACATCACGAACGATTCGCGCCGCAGCGCGTTCCGCCACCAGGTCGCGGCCGCGCCGCTGGGCCAGCATCTTTTCTTCGATCGCAGAAGTGAGCCGAAGTACGCGCATCAATACACAATCTTGTTGAGCGGATACTCAACAATCCCTTCCGCGCGCGCTGATTTAAGTTTCGGGATCAATTGCCGCACGGTGCGTTCCTCGACGATGGTATTGATCGCTACCCAGTCCGGATCGCTCAGTTGCGCCACGGTGGGATTCCGCAAAGCGGGCAGCGCCTTCAGCACATTTGCAAGATCCTCGCGGCGCACGTTGAGCATCAAACCGACGCGGTTGTACGCCTTGATGGCGCCTTCCAGCAGCAAGACCATGTTCTGGATTTTTTCGCGCTTCCATTGGTCCTGCCAGGACGCGCGATGAGCGATAAACCACGGCGCAGATTCCAGCAGCGTATCCACGATCCGCAAATGGTTGGCGCGCAGGGATGCGCCCGTCTCCGTGACTTCCACGATGGCATCTGCGAGTTGCGGGACTTTCACTTCCGTGGCGCCCCAGGAAAATTCCACGCGCGCACGCACGCCGTGCCGCTGCAGATATTGCTCCGTCAGATGCACGGCTTCGGTAGCGATCACTTTTCCTTCGAGGTCGCGCACGTTTTTCACCGGCGAATCTTCGGCCACCGCCAGCACCCAGCGCACGCGGCCTAGACTCGTCTTCGCGTACACCAGTTCGGCGATTTCCTCCACCGCGCCGCTGGTCTCCAAGATCCAGTCCTTGCCCGTGATGCCCGCGTCCAGCGCGCCGCTGCCAACGTAACGAGCCATTTCCTGCGCGCGCACCAGCATGCATTCGATTTCCGGATCATCAATCGTCGGATAGTAGCTGCGCGAATTCACCGAGATCCGCCAGCCGGCGCGCGCAAAAAGTTCTACAGTCGAATCCTGCAAACTCCCTTTGGGGATTCCAAGCTTCAGGGCGCTCATGGCTTTTTCCCCTCGCCATAAAGTTCCGCGGGAGAAAACACGCGCTCGGCGATCGCGGTGGTTTCCCCATTTTTTTCGAGCCGCCGGAAAAAACAGCTGCGATAGCCTTCATGGCACACGGCCGAACCGGAAAGCTCCACGCGAACCAGTAGCGCATCCAGGTCGCAATCCACGCGCAGTTCGCGCAAGAGCAATTTCTGGCCGCTGCTTTCGCCCTTGGTCCACAATTTCCTGCGCGAGCGGCTGTAGAAGGTGACGAATCCTGTCGCGCGCGTCCGCTCGAGCGCCTCGCGATTCATGAATCCCAGCATCAACACGTCGCCGCTGGTATCGTCCTGGATGATCGCCGGGATCAAGCCGTTCTCCTTCGCAAAGTCGAGCTCCATTTTTGCTCCCTAAAAACAAAAAACCCGCTGGCGGGTTAGGCGCCAGCGGGTTGATGAATCCAGCTTAATTTCAGGTCAGCTAGTCACACCACCGCGGGCACGGGATGGCGTGATGATGGTGCTGCCGAAGATTGTGTGCCCGAAGGTTCATGACTGAAAAGAAACTATCGTAAGCCCTCTGCAATGTCAAGAATTCTAAGCCGCGCCGAATTTCACGCACCGCGGCGCCCGCTAGTCGTTACCCGTGCTCTGCGCGTGGGTGGTCGGCGACGCCGCGGCAGGCAGATCGCGGAACGCGAAATGGCTCTGCAGCTTGTCGAAGGGTTTGCCGTCGAGTTCCGCGTAGGGATAAATAAAATAGTTGAGCGGATCGCCCTTCTGGTTCGCGTCGAGCCGCAGATCGCGGCCCGCGGTGAATTGGATGCGATTCACATCGTGCGCGCCGAAGAAATATTCGCGCTTGTCCGGATGCTTCCAGGCTTCGGAGGCGTCCACCGGAATCCAGCCGGTTCCTTCCAGGTAAAACTGCGCCCAGCAGTGATAGCCGGGTATGTCTCCCGCGGTTTTGTCGGCAGGCAGCGGAAAACCAATCTCGAAACGCGCGGGAATTCCGGAGGCGCGCATCATCCCGATGAAAAGTGAATGGAAGTCGGTGCAATTGCCGCGCTTCGCGGTGCAGGCCCACACGGCGTCTCCGTGGCCCCAGCCCTCGCCGGTTTTGTCGTAACGCATGGTGGATACCACGTATTCGTAAATCTGGTGCGCCTTGTCAAGCGTATCGGCAGCGCCTGCGGTGTTCTCCTCGGCCAGTTGGGCAATCACGCCCGTCGTGGGGACCAGCCGGTCCGGCTGCAGCCAGTGCGCCAGCATCAGTTTGGATTCCGGATCGACGCTCGGCTTGCCGTTGGCCGCGGTACCTGAAGAAGTATTCGTCGGCAGTGCCACGCGATGTTCGTAACGCGTGGCCTGGAAGCGCAGCACGATATCAAAAGGAGCGCGGGCCTGCTGCGGATTCACCACCAGCACTGCGTACTCGTTACCGTATTCCCCGTGCTGCTCCACCGTGTGAGCGACCGGTGCTTCGATGCGCAGATCAGAGATTTTCTGGTACGCATCATGGGCCGGCAGCGGAATCCAGACGCGCAGCGCCGCGTTCGCGGCGGGCAGAGCCGGCACGCTCACCGTGTAGGTGAATTCAAAGCTGCGCGAGGTGGCGGGCGTGGAGTCGCCAGCCAGCGCGCCAGAAACCAGAATCATCGCCGCGATAGCCACGATTGACAGGGAGAAACTTGCGGTACGAGTTTTCATTGGGAGCTCGTCCTTGCCGAATATGAAGCGGCTGGCAGGGCTGCCGCAGGAATCCGGCGTTGCCCCACTCGCGGGGCACATTCTCAGCCCGGCGGGCACGGTGCGTCAATAGTGCTTTCCTATCAGTGGGCGTCAGGACGCGCGCAGGACTCGAGTCAGTTTACTTCGATGGTGGTCACGCTCAGAGCCGGCAGCGTCAGTGTGAGCGACGAGCCGCTTACCGGCATCGTTCCAATGGATACCGGCGCGACGGTGCTCTGCCCCTGCGCGGAGGCCGCCGTCATCTGGTACAGCTTCGCAGTGCCGGAAAGCGCTTGGCCATTAATGGCGGTCACTTGCGAGCTGGTGGAGCGATTGATGGCCACGAATACGAACCGGCCCGCAGTGCTGCTGTCCGAGCTGGCGTAGACCACAACATTTTGCACGTTGCTGGATGTCGCAAGCAGCGAGGTGTCACCGAAATTCGCGCCGGCTCCGTCGAAATCGCGGAACGCGCGGAAACCTGCCAGCGCGTAGGAATACGTGCCGTTCGGAGGCCAGAAGTTCGCCGCGAACACTCCCTGGCTGCCGAAGATCCCGAGGTTGTCGGCCTGCGCGATGGTTCCCGCGATGTGATTCCAGCCGCCGCTCTCGTATTCGGTGATTGAAATCTTCATCCCAGGAAATTCCGCGTTGATCTTGGCCTGCAGCCGCGCCAGCAGTTTGATCGGACCGTTGCCCAGCTCTTCGTAGATCCACGGATTGCTGTTGGTGGAATCGGTAAACGTGGGATCCCAAAGCGCGCGCGGGCTTTGCACAATCAATTGCACCTGCGCATCCGTCAAAGTCGTGCCGGTCAAATCCAGGCTGCGAGTTCCGTTCGAATCGTACTCCTCCGCGTACCAATGGAAGTCGTACACGTCCACCAACGGCTTTCCGTAGCTGGCCGACGCAGTGTTCAACGCGGTGAGATATTTGTCCGGGAACCAATTCGCGCCATTGGGCGTGGCGCTCAATTCTCCTTGCCAATTGTAGATGCCCTGGAATCCGTAATGCACCGGCCCGAAGATCACCATGTTCGGAAATTGGTTCTTCAGCGCTTCCGTCAGCGTGATGGTCTTCGCGATGTAATCGTCGGACGTTACCGGATTCGGTCCTTGCACTTCCAAATGTGTGGAATTCCACAGTTCCGGCTCGTTGTCCAAACTGACGAACGTCGGATGCGTGGGATTCGCGCCGAAAATTCCCATGCCGGAAAATTTCTGGTCGAGCGCCCACACAAATTCGTCCATGAATACGTTGGCATCGGTGGTGGGCGGCGTGATCGTGAAGGGCGCGCCCGAAACCGTGCTCTTTTGATCCACCACTTGCTTGAAGCGGCTCAAATCTGGCGGATTGGCCACGCTCACGGGACCGTTTTCGTCGCCGGCGACCAATCCTTGCAGTTGCACGGTGATCAAGCTCGCCAAGCTGTTCGATTGATCTCCTGCGATGAAACTGCGCACCGCTTCCGCCGGCACCGTGCTGCTGGTCAAGTAGTCATCGTTTTCGTAAAGATAGTCGCTGCCGGCATTCGAGGCGTTGGTCTCCCAATTGTATGCGGTCCAGCGGTTGCCGCCCGCGCGATCGAAAGTGAGTTGTGGCGGAGCGCCGGTGACGCCGGAATAAAAATTGAGTCCATAGATGTATGGCGAAATCGGTTTCGTTTGCGCGGGAGTAATGGTGATCGTCACATTCGCGGTGGGATTCGCCGGAGTGGCGCTGGCTTGCGCGGAATTGCCGCTTTGGCCGGCGGTGTTTACCGCGGACACCACGTAGTAATAGGTCGTGCCATTGGTCACGGTCGTGTCGGTATAGTTCGTTGCCGTAGGCGACGAGACCGCTGTGCTGTACGGTCCGCCGTTGGTTGTCGAGCGCTTCACGTTATAACTGGCCGCCTCTGTACTCGCGTTCCAGCTCAGACTTACTTGCGCGTCGCCTCCAGTTGCTTGCAAGCCCGTCGGTGTGGCGGGCGCGGTGACCGGAGCGACCGGCGTGGCAGAAACTTCGGATGAATTGGCGCTCTCGCTGCCTGAGTTCACCGCTGAAACCACGTAATAATATTTCGTGCCGTTGGTGAGCCCGGAGTCCGTATAGCTATTCGAAGCAGGCGCGGAAATTTGCGTCTCAGCGCCGCTCGCAGCGGAGCGCTTCACGTGATAACTGCTTGCGCCGGAGCTGGCGGTCCACGTCAAGCTCACTTGCGCATTTCCGGCAGTGGCCGCGAGGCCCGTAGGCACTCCAGGTGGCGGCAGAACCGGAGTCGCGCTCACTTCCGCCGAGTTCGCGCTTTGTCCCGCGGAGTTATAAGCCGAAACCACGTAGAAATACTTGGTCCCGTTGGTCAGGCCCGTGTCGGTATCGTTCGCTGCGGCCTGCGTCGCCACTTGTGTGTAGGGGCCGCCGGTGGTTGTGGAGCGCTTGACGTAATAACCCGTAGCGCCCGAACTTACGCTCCAGGTCAGTGCGACCTGCGCGTTGCCAGCAGCGGCCGCGAGACCGCTAGGAGCGGCCGGGACAGTCGTGCCACCGCCGCCACCGTTGCCGCCATCTCCGTAGCCGGTAGTGCCGGCACATCCTGTATGCAGCATCAGGACGCAGGTAAGTAGGCCGAGCACCAGGTTTGGGACTACACGGTTGGCAAACTTCATTTTGTCCGCCTCCAGCTCGGCTAGTGCGATTGCGGGCTATCTTTCCGGGGTTTTGCCTATTCCTCGGTCGGGGAATAAATGCTTTTGTAGAAATAGGTTAAGGAATGGGCGCGCACCCGACAAGCTGTCCTGAAGGCCAGAAAAGGTTCCAGTCCGCGCGGGTCACCAATTCTATGGGCGAATTCGCAGGCGCTGGTGAGATTGGCTATTTGATGGGTGGGTCAACGGAACGATTGGTGAAGCGACGTATTCGGCCCGTCCTGCATGGGTTTAGGCCGTGATTGCGATCAGTTCGCCTGGCCTTCGATGTGCCGTGGAAACGTCAGAACTTTCGCGACCACTCCTTGGGCCAGCGCTCCACGACAACTTTCTTGTCCGTATAAAACTCGATTGCATCCCGCCCTTGTCCGTGCAGCACGCCCAGAAAACTGTCGCGCCATCCGCTGAACGGGAAATAAGCCATGGGGGCAGCCACACCAATGTTAATCCCAATGTTACCCGCCGGCACTTCGTAGCGGAATTTTCTGGCGGCGGCGCCGCTGCTCGTGAAAATCGAAGCCATATTCCCAAACGGGCTGCGCGCCAGCGTTTCGATTCCTTCTTCCAGCGTATTTGCATGAACCAGACTGAGCACCGGCCCAAAAATTTCGGTTGTGGAAAGCGCGCTGGCGGCCGGCACGCCATCCAGCAGCGTCGGCCTCAAAAAATTTCCCGTGGACGGCGAACCGTTGCCGGAGCGTCCATCCACGAGGACTTTCGCTCCGTCGTTTGCCCCCGCCGCGATCAGCCCTTCGATACGTTTCTTGCTTTCCGAAGTAATCACCGGACCCATCTGGACGTCTTTATCCAAGCCGTTGCCCACACGGATCGCGCTCGCAACCTTCGCGATTTCCTCCGTGAATTCGTTGCGTGCATCCCCAACGGTAACCGCTACCGATACGGCCAGGCAGCGCTGTCCGGCGCAACCGAACGCGCTGTCGCTGACGATGCGTGTCGTTGTTTCCAAATCCGCGTCGGGCAGAATCAGCACGTGATTTTTCGCGCCGCCCTGGCATTGCACGCGCTTTCCAAATTTGGCCGCCTGCGCGTAAATATATTTCGCCACCGGTGACGAACCGACGAAACTGATCGCCCGCACATCAGGATGCTCCAGCAGCACGTCCACCGCGGTTTTGTCGCCGTGGATCAGATTCAACACTCCCGCTGGCAGTTTCAGCGCTTCCATCAGTTCAAACGCTCGCTGCATCGTCAGTGGAACTTTTTCCGAAGCTTTCAGAATGAAGGTATTTCCGCAGGCGATCGCGTACGGCAGAAACCAGAAGGGAATCATCGCCGGAAAATTGAATGGCGTGATCGCCGCGGTCACTCCCAGCGGCTGACGAATCATCATCTCGTCAATCCCGGACGCAACGTCTTCCAGGTTATATCCCTGCATCAACGTCGGAATTCCGCAAGCGACTTCCACGTTCTCGATCGCTCGCCGCAATTCCGCGCGCGATTCGCCCACCGTTTTCCCGTTCTCCTGCGTGCAAATTTGCGCGAGTTCGTCGACGTGATCTTCCAGGAGCTGCTTCAGCCTGAACAGGTATTGGATGCGGTCTTCCGGAGGCGTCCGCCGCCACGCTGGATAAGCGGCAGCCGCGGCAGCCACTGCGGCGCTCACGTCTTCTTTTCCGGCAATCGGCGAGCGCGCCAGCGTTTCTCCCGTCGCGGGATTCACCACATCACGATATTCAGCCGACTTGCCGGCGTGCCATGCTCCCTGATAGTAATGAGATAGTGTGCGAAGTGTGCTCATATGGATTATTCCTTTCGGGCGATGCGCTCCCGGCCCGGAAAACGCTCACAATTGACAACCGGGCGTTCCTTTGCCATAGTCTCAAAGCGGTTAGACAAATACAATGCTCCCGAGGGCATGCGCGGTTGCTGCCCCCAGCGGAGGAGAAAACTTGAGCGAGACTCGCTTTCTCGTACACTCCGAGAAACTGCCAGAGCGGGCCGCGGGTGAACTTCTTTCTTTGCCCCGGCAAAAAGCGGGATGGGACTGGATGAGTTTTTTTGTCCGCCGTTTGCAGCCGGGTGACGTCTTTCGCGCGCACACCGATCGCGAGGAAGCAGCTTTCGTCCTGCTGGGCGGAAATTGCCAGGTGGATTGGGGCCAGGGCGCCGTCCGGATTGGCAAACGGAAAAATGTGTTTGACGGTTTGCCGTACGCCCTGTATCTGCCCACCGGAAACGAAGCGGTCTTCACCGCCGAGACAACCTGCGAAATCGCGGAATGTCGCGCGCCATCCGAAGCTCGCTTGCAGCCGAAATTGATTACGCCAAGCGACGTCGCCAGCGGCCTGCGCGGCGGCGGAAATGCCTCGCGCCAGATCGTTGATATCATCACGCCTGCCTTTCCAGCGGATAAGCTGATGGTCATTGAAGTTTATACGCCCGGCGGCAATTGGTCGAGCTATCCTCCGCACAAGCACGACGTGCACGAGCCTCCCGGCGAAGTGGATTTGGATGAGATCTATTACTATCGCATTCGTCAGCCCGAAGGATTTGCCATGCAGCATCTCTATTCCGGGAAACATGGCGCGGATCAAACCCTTAAAGTCAAAGATGGCGATACGGTGCTGGTGCACAGCGGCTTTCACCCGGTCGTCGCCGGGCCGGGCTACGACATTTACTATCTGAATTTTCTCGCCGGTTCCGCTCGGGCCCTGGCGGTGACTGAAGATCCGCAACATGTGTGGATCCGTTCGACCTGGAAGGACACTGACCCTCGGCTGCCTCTCGTGAGGGAGTAGTCGCGCCGGAAAAGGAAACCCATGCGGACGTCCTGCAACCGGAGCGACATCAATCCGAAAAGCCAAGCAAGAGACTTTCCTCTGCGCGCGCGCCTTTTTTCCTCAGTCGCGTTTCGGAGCCAAGAATTATAATCGCTTAGAATACGGCGCGCCGTTTGGCCGCCCTGCGGATTGCCCACGCTGACCAAGTCCGAGCATCCTGGGCATTCCTTTCGCTGGTGCAAGTACCAAAATCGTGCCATAAGCAAGGCTGGCGCGTCACACCATTCAGAAGAGGCATCGCCTAATGACGGTACGGCTCACCGCGGCACAAGCTACCATCGCGTTCCTGAAGAATCAATATTCCGAGCGCGATGGCAAGCAACACCGATTCTTCCAGGGATGCCTGGGAATTTTCGGCCATGGCAACGTTGCCGGCCTAGGCCAGGCGCTCGAGCAAGATCCCGGATTGCGCTACTACCTGTTCCGCAACGAACAGGCCATGGTCCATGCCGCCACGGCGTTTGCCAAGACTAGTTTTCGCATGTGCGCGCTCGTTTGCACTTCTTCCATCGGACCAGGGGCAACCAACATGGTCACCGGCGCGGCTACGGCGACGATCAACCGCCTGCCGGTGCTGCTGCTTCCGGGCGATCTCTTTGCGCGTCGCAATGTCGCCCCTGTGTTGCAACAGCTCGAGTCATCGGCGACTCAGGATATTTCCGTCAACGATTGTTTCAAACCGGTCTCGCGCTATTGGGACCGGATTCAGCGTCCTGAGCAGTTGCTGACCTCACTTCCCGAAGCTGTTCGCGTCCTTACCTCGCCTGCCGAAACGGGGGCTGTCACCATCGCTTTTCCCCAGGACGTCCAGGCGGAAGCTTTTGATTTCCCTGAAAAGTTTTTCGAGAAGAAAGTTTGGGTGATTCCTCGCAATCGCTGCGATCAAGAGCTTTTGCGTCGCGCCGCCGAATGGATTCATGCCGCGAAAAAGCCGTTAATCGTCGCCGGCGGAGGCGTGCTCTATTCGCAAGCGTCGGAAGCTCTGGCGCAGTTTGCGCAAGCCACAGGGATTCCCGTCTGCGAGACGCAGGCAGGCAAAGGCTCACTGCCCTTCGACCATCCGCAACAGCTCGGCGCCGTGGGAGTCACCGGCACGCCCGGCGCCAACATCGCGGCGCGTGAAGCCGACCTGATTCTGGGGATCGGCACGCGCTACAGCGATTTCACCAGCGCTTCGAAAACCGCGTTTCAGAATCCTTCCGTGCGCTTCATCAATATAAATGTCGCGGAGTTCGACGCCTACAAACACGCCGCCCTGCCGCTCACCGGCGACGCGCGCCTCACCATCACAGAATTGCCCCAAGCTCTGGGCAGCTTCTCCATTGAGGAAAGTTACCGCGCCAGGATCAACGAATTTCGCGCTCGTTGGGAAATTGAAGTGGACCGCATCTATGGAATTCACCAGGCCCCGCCCATCACTCAGGGAGAAGTCATAGGAATCGTTAATAATTTCACGAAGCCGTCGGACATCGTGATCTGCGCAGCCGGCAGCCTGCCGGGAGACTTGCACAAGTTGTGGCGCACGCGCCAGCCGGGCGGCTACCACATGGAATACGGCTATTCCTGCATGGGTTATGAGATTGCCGGCGGCTTGGGCGCGAAAATGGCCGACCCCGCGCGCGAGGTGTACGTGCTCGTCGGCGACGGTTCCTACTTGATGATGGCGCAGGAAATCGTCACCTCCCTGCAGGAAGGCGTCAAACTCAACATCGTGCTGCTCGATAATCACGGCTTCTCCAGCATTGGCGGGCTCAGCCGCGCTTGTGGCAACGAAGGGATGGGCACGAACTACCGTTATCGCCGCGGCGATAAATACGACGGCGAAATGCTCCCCGTGGATTTCGCCGCGAACGCCGCGAGCCTCGGCGCATGGATCGCGCGCGCACACACCGCGGACGAACTGAAAGCAGCTTTGGCCGGCGCCCGCGAACAGCCTCGCACCTCGGTAGTAGTCGTCGAAACTTCCTACGATCAAAGAGTCCCGGGCTACGAATCCTGGTGGGATGTGCCCATCGCAGAGGTTTCCGAACGCGACGCCGTGAAGGCTGCGCGCCGCAGTTACGAGGAAGCGCGCAAGAAGGAACGCTTTTTCTTCTAGCGCAAATTTTCGCCGCAGTTTTTTTGTCGAATCCGTTTTTGATCATTTCCTTTGAGACTCGGGGCAGAGTGAGGTAAGGGTGGGAACATCCGTAGGGGTAGCGCAGTCCGAAGCACCCAGGAAACCTCATCTCAAGCGCGCGTTAGGTCTTTGGGACCTGATCTATTACGGAATCATCCTCACATCGCCCATCGCGGCCGTCCCGCTGTTCGGTGAAGGCCAAGTACTCTCTCACGGGCACACCGTGGCGACGCTTCTGCTCGCGATGGTGGCGATGTCAGTCACCGCCATCAGTTTCGGCCGCATGGCCAGCGTGTATCCCTCCGCCGGTTCGGTCTACACCTACATCAGCAGGGAACTGAACCCGCACTTCGGATTTGTTGTCGGCTGGGCCATGTTCCTGGAATATCTTTTTCAGCCCATTCAGAACGCTCTATACGCGGTGCTGGCAATTCAGCGGATGACGCCGCGCGTGCCTTTCGCCATATTGGCTGCCGTTACCGTCGGATTCATCACCATACTCACGGTGCAGGGGATCAAATTCACCGCGCGCACGAACGAAGTCCTGCTGGGCTTTATGTTGCTCGTGACCACCGTCTTCCTGGTGGAATCGTTCCGATTCATCGTGTTGCACCAGCACTTCGCCGGGCTATTTTCTCTGCACCCGATTTACAATCCGGCCACGTTTAATCTGCGAGCCGTGGCCGCCGGTACTTCGCTGGCCGCGCTGGTGTTCGTCGGATTCGATGGCGTTTCGATTCTTGCGGAAGAAGTCCACAATCCCAAACGCAACGTGCTGCTCGCCACCGTGCTGGTGGTCATCTTCACCGGACTTTTCAGCGGCTTGCAGGTCTACCTGGCCCAGCGCGTATGGCCGGATTACACCACGCTGCAGAATCCGGAAACCGCGTTCATGGACGTCGCGCGCGTGGCTAGCGGTCCTATGCTGTTCGCCGCTTACGGGGTGATGCTGCTGGTTTCCAGCATAGCTTGCGGGCTTGCCGGGCACGTGGGCGCGTCGCGTTTGCTCTACAGCATGGGCCGCGACGACGTGCTGCCGAAAAAAATATTCGGATACCTCAGCCCTAAGAAAAGCAATCCCGTCTACAACGTGTGGATCGTTGGAGTGCTCGCCTACATCGGTGTGATCACCATTCCGTGGGAGCACGCTGCGGAAGTAGTTACTTTCGGCGCGCTGCTGGCCTTCATGGGAGTGAATCTGGCGGCCTTCCGGCACTTCTGGTTTTCGCGGGAAGCGGTAGGCCATCGCAACTTCTTCGTGGATGCCTTCGTTCCCGGTTTCGGCTTCGTTTTCTGTTTTGTTCTGCTGCTCACCCTGCAGACTTGGACGAAATATGCCGGACTGGCTTGGCTCGTGGTGGGGATTCTCTACGGCGGATACAAAACCCGCGGCTTTACGCGCAGGCCAAAATTAATTGACTTCAGCGAATCGTAGAACGGCGTGTGCTAAACAACGAAACGATTTACTTCAAGTCCCGAACCAGTGCACTTTTTCCTCTGCCCGGTTCGTAGTCCAGAGTTTGTCCACGCGAGACGTGCAGCGCGAACCCGCAAGATTCGCGGATGCGCAGTTCCGGCTGCAGCTTCTTCACCACTGCTTTGCTTTGGTCACCCGCAATGCGCCGGATGAGCAGTTCTGCGGCCTCGCTCCCCAGCTGATGTTTGGGTAACTCCACGGTTGTCAAACGCGGACGGAAAACTCCCAACCACGGGTAATCGTCAAAACTCACCAGCCCGAAATCTTCAGGACATCGCAATCCGATTTCTTCCGCAGCCTTCAGCAATCCCACGGTCATCAAATGATTCGCCACGTAAATGCCATCGGGGCGGTGGGAGAGCAACGCGTGTCCTGCGCGGAATCCGGATTCGATCCGGTAATCTCCTTCAATCACTAATTCCGGTTGGTACGGAAGACCCTCCGCCTTCAGCGCGTCCTGGAAACCTTCCCAGCGCGCGATGGCGTTGCTCACTTTTCGCGGCCCGCCGATGAATCCGATGCGCCGCCTTCCGGAACGCGCCAGGTGGCACACCGCGTCGTAGGCGCCCTGGTAATCGTCGGTAATCACGGCGTCTTTGGTCAGCTTGGGATACGTGCGCATCACCAGCACGAATGGAATGTTCACTTCTTTGATCATCTTCCGCAGCGAGGGACGAAAATCCTCCGCGGCTTTTGTCAGCAGGATTCCGTCCACGCGTTTGGAGAGCAGCAACTCCACCGAGGTCTCTTCCTTCGCGAGACTGTCGTCACTGTTGCACAGCAGCAGATTGTACCCGTGACGCTGCGCGGCATCTTCCGCGCCGCGAACCACCATCGGGAAGAAAGGATTGGCGATATCCGGCACAATCATTCCGATCGTGTGCGTTCGCTGATTCGCCAGGCTCCGCGCGATCAGGTTGGGGCGGTAGTTCAGCTTGCGGATGGCGGCTTCCACGCGCTTGCGCAGCTTTTCTCCTACGTGGCTTTTGTGATTTACCACGGCGGAGACGGTGAAGACGGAGACGCGCGACAGCTTCGCAACGTCGTAGATACTCGCCGTCTTGCCAGACTTCCTGCGGCCCGCTTTTTTTACAGAAGACATCCGTATCAGCCTTGAACCGGTAAAAATAATCCGCCGCTGCTTCGTTCGCCAGCCGGCTCCGCGCGCTGCGTGCTTCTCAGTAGTTTATGACAAGCGGCTGCTGTTTTCTTGCGGAGTTATAGATGGACTCAAGAATCACGATATCCCGATGGCCTTGCACTCCGTCGCATTCCACCTGACGTTGCTTTTGAATTGCGGCCGCGAATTCGCTTATCTCCAGGCCGAACTCGTCAATGATCGGAAACTTCCGGTCAATCGAACGCTTCCCGATTTTTCCCGTCAGTCGCCGCACCTCGTCGAATGGAAACGCGGGCGTCAACGAAGCCCAGCCCTTGGTCCCCTGAACATATATGAGGGACGACAAAACGGCCCCGTACGACGAACTGCCCTGTACCACCAGGCCGCTGGGGAACCGCAGGCGGAACGTGATGCCCTCTTCCACATCCCAGAACGTTACGGTGTCGCGCGACCAGCTCTGCGCGCTCACCTCCGTCGGATCTTCCTCCACCAGCCAGCGCGTAGTGTTCACGCAATAGACGCCCAAATCCATCAGCGGGCCGCCGCCGGCCAGATTCGAATCCACCAGCCACGGCAGCGACTTGCCCGGGACATACAACTCGCTAAACGCAGTGTGGATCACGTCAATCCGGCCCAGCTCGCCATTCTGAATCAGTTGCTTCAGGTAAAGAGTGCTGGGCTCGAAATATTTGCGGTACGCGGTCATCAGCAGCACGCCGTTTCGCCGGCACGCCTCCACCATTCGCGCAGCCTGCTCGGCGGTGGCCGCGAGGGGTTTCTCGCACAGTACGTGTTTGCCGGCTTGCGCCGCCTGCACCGTAAAAGACTCATGCAGCCCATTCGGAGTTGCCACGAAAACGGCGGATACTTCGGGATTCGCGAGGCACGCCGCGTATTCTGCGTTGCTGTAGTGCGCGCTGGGTTTGAATTTGCGCGCCACGCGCGCGGCCTTGTCCTTCTCTCGACTGACCACCGCCACCAATTTTGCGTTCTTGGATTTCGCGAAGCTCGGCAGGACAAATCCTTGCGCGATAGTGCCCAGGCCGACCACCGCAAACCCAACCTTCTTCCCGGCAGCCATCAGTTGAAAGTCTCCGTCGCCACGGTGAATCGCCTCTTCAGCGCAGGGCGATTCATCCTGAGCTCCCGCCGCGCGCGATCGAAGGGTAGCGGCGTACTTCAGTGCGCCATCTATAACGCCGCAACCGCCGATCCCCTCATTCCGCTCCGGCTGCACCTAGCTCTCGCGGTCCGCGCGGCCCAGCTTCTGATTTCGAATTGCTTTGTGATCCAGCCCGCGCAATTCTTCGCTCGCGCCCAGCACTTTCTCGATCGCATCCGCGATCGAGTCCACATCCGCTATGCTGCCCAAGAATAAATAGTGCGGAAACCACACAGCCTCGTGATAAGCCGCGCGATCGGCCTCCGGGCACGAATACATATTCCTCAGATCAAGCGGCTTGTCGCGTCCCCAGCTCAACGCCGGAAAGTCCTCCGGCTTCAAGGGGAACAATGAGCTTTTGTAAACAGGCTCGTAGAAAAGCCCGTCGCAAGGAATGCCTTCCAGTTGCAGCGCACCGACAAACGCCGCGCGCGGAATGTCATTCGCCTTATTCGCAAAATACTTGAACATGAAGCCGTAGGGCGCGAGGCGCGTGATCCGCGGCTCCGGTTTCAGCAATTTAATGGCAGCCAGCTTTTGCATTCGCGATTCGAAATGCTTCACATTTTTTTCGCGGGTCGCAGCCTGTTGCGGCAGGCGCTCCAGTTGCGGTCCCAATACCGCGGCCTGCAATTCGCTCAGCCGGTGGTTGTATCCGATAATGCGGTGATGATATTTGTCCGTCAGGCTAGCACGCCCCGCGTTGATGTAGCTTTGCACCAGCTCCATATATTCCAGCGTATTCGTGATGACCGCGCCGCCTTCACCTGAGGTGATCAGCTTGCTGGATTGGAAGCTGAATGCCCCCAGATCGCCCATCGAACCGGCGCCTTGTCCCTTCCACATTGCGCCATGCGCGTGCGCGCAATCTTCGATCACTTTCAAATTGTGTTTTTTGGCGATGCGCAAAATTTCGTCCATGTCCGCAAAGCGCATGCCCAGGTGGACGGGCAGAATCGCTTTCGTTTTCGGCGTAATAACCTGCTCGATCAGCTTCGCGTCCAGGCAATACGTTTCCGGATCCACGTCCACAAATACTGGAACGGCGTTAAGCAACAGCACCGGGCCGACCGTACCCTCCCATGTATAGGCCGGGACAATCACTTCGTCGCCGGGATGAATCTGAATCGCTTTCAGGCACGCCTCGATCGCCACGGTACCGGTGCTCACGCACTGGCCATATTTCGCGGTCTGGAATTCGGCGAATTTCTTCGCAAATGCGTCGGCGTATTTGCCGGGGAACGGCTGGCCGCCCCATTTCAGGCTGGTGAACGCATCCTCCAGCGCGGTGAATTCCTCTTTCGTAGCCATCGGCCACGGCGTGAAAGGAGTTTTTCGTACGGGTTCGCCGCCCGTAATCGCCAGTTTTCCCACGTGCAAGTCTCCTATTCCAAAATTAAATTTAGCCGATGACTAGCCCTTGTAGCGGCGCACTTTAGTGCGCCATTTCTCGCGTGCCGTTACCGATTCTGCCGGCGCCCCAACAGGCCGCGGCCGCGACCCTCACGCCGCATCCGGATTCGGAATCAAAATATCGCGCACCACTCCATCCAAATCGTGGCAAGCACTAACGAACTGCCGCAAAGTTCGCCGGGTGGGCGCAAAAGAATCGAATTCCTCGATTGTTAATCCGCCTTCGGTGTTCGCGCGCCGGAAGTCCGCGAACTTTCTGGAAAGTTCCTCGACGATCTCCGCGCGCACCGGCTCGTCAATGCGCGAACGCACCTCTATGTCACTCGCATTAAATCGCACCTGCCACGAACACGGCGGCGAAATCACCATGTCCCCGCCGATGAATTCACTCCAGTGCATGTGATTCCGAAACGCCGCCGAAAGCAGCCGTATGCGGTAGCCTCGCTCCCGAAATATCCGGTACGCCTTCTTCAAAACCGCCACGCCGGCCCATTCCAGATATCCCGGATCGATCGCGATATTTTCTTTCTCCATCATCACCTTCAGCCAATCGTCCAGCCGCCCCACCATCAACGTGCACACCGGCCCCATGCTGGCGATTTCCTTGCCTTCCTTCACGCGCCGCTGCAAGCCGCGTTCCACCGCTTCAGCCACGGCGATGCATTGGGGCAGCGTGAACGAGACGGTCGCGTTGATGCTCACTCCCCGGTAAGTGGCCTCTTCAATCGCCGGAATTCCCGCGCTCGTCACGGGAATTTTCACGATCATGTTCGGCGCGAGCTGGCTGAATTCCAGCGCCTGTTCGACGATCGCTTTGCTGTCACGAAATAGCCGCGGATCGGTCTGAATCGAAAGCCTGCCGTTCTTGCCATGCTGCGCGTCAAATATCGGCTTCAGCAGAGCTGCGGCACGGATGGAAATTTCGCGCACGAGTTGCCAGGCGATCTCATCTTCCGTTGCTGTCGGCATTGCCTTGATCAATTCCTGTATGCGACCCTTCCAGAAGCCCATCTCCTTTTTCAGCACACCCACCACAATCACCGGATTGCACGTCGCTCCCACCGCGCCATGCTCGATCGAATAGGTCAGCTCTTCGATGGAAGCAGAATCGTTCCACAAGCAGGTGGGAGTGGTTTGCGTCATTTTGTGCAGGGGACTTTTGTAAGAAGTTTCAGGGGCGTGCGTCATATATTCCTTCCATTCATGCCGTGCAACTCATGCCTTACAACGAGCGGCTTACGATGCCGCGCGCACATCCGTGAGCGACACCTCAACCGGCTTCGCCTGCAGGTGCGATTTTTCCGCTGCGACCGCGATGGCCAGCGCTTTCAATCCGTCGTCGCCCGTCACCCGCGGCGCGTGACCGTGCAGCATGTTGTGCACAAAATCCCGAACCTCGGCCAGATAAGCATCCGCGAACCTGCTCAGAAAATGATCGGCCAGATTCCGCTCTCCGCCGCGAGCCGAAAGAAAAACCGCCGGAGCCTGTTGCAGGCTGCCAACAAAGATGGAGCCCTTCGATCCGATGACTTCCGTGCGCACGTCGTATCCGTAAACAGCCTGAGAATGTGATTCCACATTTCCAATCGCGCCGTGCCGGTACGTCAGATTCACTACGCTTGCAACCACGTCTCCATACTTCGCCAGTTCCGGCCGGACCGCGGTTGTTGTGTAGGCATGAACCGCGCTCACTTCATCCTGCATCATCCAGCGCGCCAAATCGAAATCGTGAATCGTATTCGTGTAAAAGAGCATTCCGTTGATGCGCGATTCGTAAGCCGCGATGGGGCCAGCATCCTTATCCCGCCCCACCGATTTGAAAATGATCGGCACTCCAATTTCGCCGGCTTCAATCCGCTTCATCGCCGCCGCATAAGCAGGGTCGTACCGCCGCATGAAACCAACCTGCAATCGCCGGCCCGCTTTGGCCACCGCGTCCAGCGCCGCGCGCGCGTCGGCAAGATTCAGCGCCAGCGGCTTTTCGCACAGTACGTCTTTCCCCGCGCGAACCGCAGTCTCCACAGCCTGCGCGTGAAATTTGTCCGGCGTCGCGATCAACACCGCATCCAGATCCCTGCGCTGCAGCATCGCATCCAGACTGCTGTACCAATTGTCGAGTTCGAGTTCCTCCGCAACCTGGCGCGCGCGTTCGGGGGAAGCATCTGCAATTCCCACCAGAGCCGCTTCCGGAACCAGCCGCCGCAGATTCTCCGCGTGGCGCTTGCCCATCTCACCAACACCCAGCACTCCAACTCCCAGCTTACGCATCCGAACGTCTCCCTAAGCGATCTGGCTTTCTAATCTCAAGAATACAGTCGCGAACCCAAACGCTCAATTCAGCGGCTAACGCGCTCCTGCCGCCACCCCGAGGTCATTCACAACTCCCCGCAAATATTTCAAGCTGGCCGCAATACTCTGCGCCGGAGGGATTGGCGTCGCTCCAAACTTCACGTCTTGCTCCACTACCGACCAGCCCGAATAGCCGTTCTTCACCAGCGTGCGGAAAAACGCCGGGAAATCAATATTCCCCTGACCGATCACCGTGAAGACCTTGTGCTCGATGGCCTCTTCAAACGTCCACTTGTTGCGCCGCGCTTCGTCCAGCACTTTCGTATCGCAATCCTTGATGTGCACGAACCGCAGCTTGCTCTTATATTTTTCGGCTTCTTTCACGGAATCGCCATAGCCATAAACGCAGTGGCCTGTATCCAGACACAGCCCCACATTCGTGTGCGACGTCGCGTCGTAAAAGCGCTCGCACTCTTCGGGCGTTTCCACGTACGTCGCGACGTGCGGATGAAACACCAGGTCCAGTCCAAACTCGTTGGCCACCTTCTCCGCATCAGCGACAATCTTACCGATGTGCTTCCACTGTTCCGCGCTCAGCGTAGGGCATCCTTTGTCGTACGCGCGCCCGGAATATGCGTTGCGCTCGGGCGACTGATCGTCCGCAATCACCAGGAACGGCGCCTTCAAAGTCGCCAGCAAATTTCCGACCTTGCGAATTCTTTCCATCACCGCCTGGCTCGCTGCCGGATCCGTCATTTTCACCGGAACGAACGAAGCCAGCAGCTTCAGCTTGCGCTTCTCCAGTTGCGGCTGAAGAATCTTCGGATCGGTGGGAAAAAATCCGTAAGGACCCAGTTCCGATCCCGTGTAGCCCGCTTCCACCATTTCATCCAGCATCTTTTCGTAGGATTGCTCCCAGGATGGCCCCGGATAGTCCAGAACTCCCCAGCTATCGGGTGCCGAAGCAAATAGAAATCGCTCGCTGATTGCGCTCATGCTTTCCTCTCTCCAGAAAAATTGAAATCCGTCGCGCGAGTTTTCACGCCACTTCTGCCGCGCCTATTGCCACGGCTCCAGTACCACTTTCATTGAATCAGCATCCATGGATTTCTTCATCGCAGCTTCCACATCTCGCAATCCGTAGCGGTGCGTGACGAATTCCTGCAACGGATAGTTTTTCATATAACGCGCCATCTGCCGCATGCCCGGCCCGTACGCCGCAGGCTCTTCGCCGCCTACTCCCAGAATACGCGCATTTTTTGCGCAAATATGCCGGTGCGGGCTCAGCGGAATTTCGCCCAAATCCGAAAAATTCCCCGCCTCCACCAGCAATCCTCCCACGCGCAGCAGTTCCAGCGACTCCGGCACCGCTTCCGGCACTCCGGCACATTCGATCACCATGTCCGCGCCGCGCCCGTGCGTCAAATCCTTCACCATCTGCAGGCGCTCTTCCTTCGATGTGCTTCCAGCATTCACAGAAACATCGGCTCCCAGCCGCTTCGCAAAATTCAAGCGGTACTCCGACTTGTCCACCGCGATAATCGTTCCCGCGCCCAGCATGCGCGCCTTCATCAGGAAGCACATCCCCAAGGGACCGACGCCAAGCGCCACCACCGTGTCGTCAAAGCGAAAGGACTCGTTCGGAAACGCGGACATCTGTTTCGCGCGGTCCAGTCCCACCGACACCGCGAAAATCTCCGTCAGCACGGCCACTTCAGACGGCAACTCGTCCGGCACTTTCACCAGAAAACTTCCCGGCACCACGAACAGGTACTGCGACCAACCTCCAAACAGATGCGGCGGATTCTTGGCGCTCAGGTTATTGCCATAATCCGTGGTGCGCTCGCAGCAATAGTACGGAAAATCATGCCGGCAGTAATAACACTCGCCGCACGCCACGTTTGCGCCGACCACCACGCGATCTCCCTCGCGCAGCGCCACGCCTTCGAAGTCCGCGTACTTTCCGTTCCCGCCGATGGCCGCAATCGTTCCGACGTTCTCGTGCCCTTGAATGATCGGAAATTCCAGCTCGCGGCCGCCGTACTGCGTGGTGTAACCCTGAAACGTGTGCTTGTCCGTTCCGCAGATTCCGGACATCGCCATTTTGACCAGGACACAACCGGGAGCAGGTTCCGGAAGAGGATATTCGCGTATCTCGTACATCCCGGGTCTTACTAATGTAGCTGCAAGAACGCCTGGGGCCGACATAAGTGTGCACTCTTGGCAGTACCTGCGTTCCTGCGGAAATATTTGATTATTTCCGAAGACGACCGGACGGATTGTGTCCGTCCGGCCGCCGCAGGGCGTCGCCCTTCAGTCCGGGTTTCCGTTCCTGCCGTCTAGAAATACAGTTTCAAAGAAAGCTGGCCAATGCGTGCCGGCAAGGTTCCGGGAACCTGCCCGAACGATGACGACGTAGCCACGCCTCCACTGAAGCCGGTGATCCCGCTCGGTGTTAAGAACTGTGTGTGATTGAAGATATTAAAAAATTCAGCCCTGAACTGCAGATCGAAACGCTCCGTGATCTTGGTGTCTTTCAGCAGCGCAAAATCCCAGTTGTTGATCCCCGGGCCGTGGAAAAACCGCCGCCTGGCATCGCCCTCCGTGCCCAAATCTGAGGGCCCAAACGACGATATCGAGAAATATTGGCCGCCCGTGTTTCGTGGGTTCTCTTTCACAACCGGCGCAATCAGATTGGGAGTGTCCACCGGCAGAGTAATCGGTCCGCCGAATCCAGTGCCCAGCAACGATTGATCGTCTGTTTCGACCATCGTGACAGGCAGCCCGGTGGCAAATTTCGTAATTCCGCTGATGGCCCATCCGTTCGTCAGTTGCTTTGGGCCGCCCAACTTATCTATTGGCAGCGTGTAGTTATAGCTCGCCACGAAGTTATTCGTGCTGTCAAAAGCGGATAACCCGCGACTCAACCGGTGGTTTATCGGATTGATCTGCTCGCCGTACCCAGAGGAATCGTCGAACGATTTGCTGAGCGTATAACCAACGAGCGTCTGCAGCCGGCCGCTGGTATGCCGGTAGCTAATCTGCAGGGAATTGTAGGATGAGGCGCCGGCGGTGATGAAGTACGAATCATTGCCGAACGGAACGATCGGCGTACCGTTCGGGAGCGTTGTACCGGGGAAATTCAGTCGCGTGCCAGGCTGAAATCCACCGCCCGGGAGAGCGTAAACTAGATTTTCGTTCCCGGGGCCGCACGTGGTATTCGTCGTTCCCACCGCAATCGCACCCGCGGCCGCAAGTTGGAGGCACAGTGACGGACTTCCCGGATTCGCAGACTCCGACGAGAGTAATCGATGCGCTTGCGTGCCCACGTAACTCACGCTCACCAGATCCGACCGTGATATCTGATGCTCGATGGACAGCATGTACTCTTCCGCATAGGGGAGCTTGTTCTTGTTATAGAAAGCCGGCGAACTGCCGATCGTCCCGAAAGCGTTGAAGAAATCGGTCAAGTTATCGAACGGAGGGCCGGTCGCTGGATTCTTGGCGGAAAAGTACAGCGGAGGTTGCGTGACCGGGAAGAAGTTTGTAATGGACGATCCCGCGCTTCGATTCGTGAATGGAGCGGCAAACGTTGGCTCACTCTGACCCGTGTAGTTTCCGAAGGGAGCGTCTCCAATTTCATTGAAGTCCGTGGCGCCCTCAAACGTACTGTAGAAAATGCCCCAACCCGCGCGAATGCTGGTCGCTCCAGCTTTACCGAGGATTTTGCCGAGCATCCCGTCATAGTCGCCGAACGAATACGCCAGGCCTAGTCGGGGAGCAAAATTGTCCCAACGGGTGGGCGCCAGCGAGGGCGGAACACCTGGATCACCCGGGAACACCCAACCCGTCGGCGAACCCGGGAAAACAACCGATTGTTCTCCGGGGATCAGCGTCTGAATTTGGTTGTACTTTTCTTTCCAGGGCTGGCTTACGTCGTACCGTAGCCCGTAATTGAAGGTTAAATTCGATTTCACGCGCCAGCTATCCTGGCCGTAGAAGCCCAGATAATAATTACGGCCGTACGAAGGATATGACTGGCCCTGCACGAATTGACTGGGCGCGCCCAGCAGGAAATCCGCGAAGTCGCTTCCTGTTTCGCTGGGCTGGCCGTTGAAATTGCTCCCGAAGAAAAAGTTTCCATTCGAAACGTTATCAATCAAGTCTTCTTCCAGCTGGTCGTAGTGATATTGGCCGCCGAACTTGATCGTGTGCGTGCCGATAATTTTGCTGTAATTGTCCACGATTTGATAGATGTTATCGATCAGTCCGTTGGGACGGCTCGGCACGCCGATTACGAAGTCGTTGAAATCGATTTCCGGAACGCCTTCCAGTGAAGGCACCAGCGGCACGATTCCCGGAGCGCCGCTTGCTCCGGAAGCAAATCCCAGGCTGGCTAGCGTTACTCCCTTTCCGCCTTGGGGCTGGTTGAACAAGGTATCCAACCGGAAATACCCCAAACGAAATTCATTCACTGACGCCGAACTGAACGTCTTGGTGTCGCCCAGCGTAACGTTGTACGTCTGCCCTTTCCCGTCAACGCTGAACCCCGGATACAGCGGTGCGTTGCCCGGCCAATAGGGGCTGATCTGATTGAACTTGTCCCAATAAAAATATGCCGTCAGAAGCCCGAAATTCGTGTTCGCGTCCCCGCGCCCGCTGAATTTGTTATCACTAAGGTCTGTGGCTTCGGAGTTCGTTGTGAAAGTCGGCAGGCCCTGACTATTCGTCCCATTCGCGGGCAGAATGTACGGCAGCAGGTTTTGCGAGATAGGATTAAACAGAGTGGGCGACAAGAACGGCCCTGTGGGGCTCCCGAATACGCAGCCCGTGACGGGATTGGTGGTAGTACATCCCGGGAAATAATACTTTTCTCCAGCTGCGACTGGATACCCCAGTTGGTTGGTCAGTACGGACGCCCAATTGCCCGGGCCAGCTCCGCTCTGCACCGTGGTTGGATTGCCATTGGAGTCGACAAAACTACCTGCCACCGACGAGAGATCCCCTCCTTCTAACGCTGCAGTCGGTGCTCCGGTGATGCGTTGCGTCTGTCCCTGAATCAGCCGGTTTCCTTGATAATCCGCGAAGAAAAAGATCTTGTCGCGCTTGATGGGCCCGCCAATTGTTCCGCCGAATTGGTTCTGGTGATAGGCGCCGCGTGTTCCCTGGTCAAAGTAATTCGCGGCGTCAAAATCGGTGTTGCGCACGAATTCAAAAAGATTGCCGTGGAAGGCGTTTGTGCCGGACTTGGTTACGACGTTAATCAGGCCGCCGCTATAGTTGCCGTACTCCGCGTCCGGATTGTTCGTCAGGATGCGAAATTCATAAATCGAATCGATATTCGGAATGGCGCCTGCGCCGGAAAACCCAAGCTCTTGGACCAGAACTCCGTTCAGGATGAACCCGTTTTCCGACTCGCGCATGCCATTGACGGACACCGCGCCGGAATTCAAGTCGCCAGACACCAGCGGCGCCGCAAACCCCGCCGAAATAAACGGTCCGGCATACGCGCCGGTCATCTGTGAGGCGGTCTGCGCCACTCCGGGCTGCAGACCCAGCAAATCCGTATAGCTCCTGGTCACCAGTGGGACGTCCGTCATCGTCTTCCCGGTAATCACCTCGCCCATCTGCGTGCTCTCGGTATCCACGTGCAAAGCGTCGCTGGATACCTCTACCTTTTCCGACGTGGCGCCGACTGACAGTTTCACGTCAATCGTCAGCGCCGAGTTCACGTCCAGCACAACTCCGGTTTGCGTGTAGGCCTTGAACCCGCTTTGCTGCACGCCGATGGCATAAGTTCCCAACGGCAGCGATTGGAAGGAATAGAAACCTTGTCCGTTCGTCGTCAGCGTCGTGACCACGCCCGTTTCCACGTTGGTCGCGGTTACGGTCGCGCCGGCCACCACTGCGCCGCTCGCATCAGTCACCGTACCGGAAATGCTCGCAGTCACGCCGGCCAGCAATTGTCCGCACGTGAACAGTGCCAGCGCGAACACCACAACGCCCAAATATTTGCTTAGTCTCGCGATTTGCATCCCCCACCCCCAAAGAATTTGTCAACGCTCGACTGAAGTGTGCCGCGCGGACCCGCGGATTTTTTCGCTTCTTGCTGCGCGGTTTCCACTCCCGCCTGCGAATGACAATATCAGTTCTGTCTAACCGGTTATCACCTTGGAAGGCTTATAGTGTAGCCCCTATCCTTTGTCAAGATGTTTCCTGAATGGATGCGATTACCAGCATCATGGCCAGTTGAAATTCCCGAGCAGCTGGCAGTGGCCCGCACGACGAATTCGCGCGGGGCGCATGATCTATTGGGCCCAAATGCAATCCAGCTACATCGATTTTCTACTCGGTCTGGCTGAGGTTTGCGCGTTGCGGCGCTGGATTGCGCGGTGTGAAATCAGCGCCTATGATCCGCCACAGGGTTCTGTGGCCGCCGACCTTAACAAAGCGGATATAACCGATTAGAAATATCAATGGTAACTAGCGTGTATGAATTCACGTATGCCATGCCGCTTCCGAGCAGGGCGGGTGTGACTAAGAATGAATCGTCGTCGCGAAACAAAGAGCTGCGGTCATCTTTT
This sequence comes from uncultured Acidobacteriota bacterium, assembly GCA_963748395.1. Lineage (GTDB taxonomy): Bacteria > Acidobacteriota > Terriglobia > Acidiferrales > UBA7541 > Palsa-295. The sequence continues at coordinate 389,961 of CAVVIP010000006.1, forward strand.
CGTACTACGAACGGCTCGTAGAGGCCCTCAGTGGAGCCGACGGGGCCACATCGTCCTGGAACGTAACTGGAAGGATTGACAGCGGGTGGCACGGTGTGGCAACACTGGCTCGGCCAGGCCATGCCGACGACTCCGCGAAAATTAACCACGCACCAGAAGGCCGTGCTCATTCAGGTGCTCCTTGCGTTCCCGGACCAACACGTCAGCGTCTGTTACGACGCCTCCGTAAGTGACGCGCTCGGTTACGCCGAGGATTTCCTGACACTCTTCAAGGTGCTCGGGTGGGGAATCGAGGCTGGCGCGCCGTCAAACATCCACAGCGCTCCATCCGCGGGCCTGGCGTTTCTAGTCAGCGCAACAAACAGCCTGCCTCCCAGTGCCGAAGCACTGCGAGATGCCTTGCGAATTTATGGCATAGAAGTAGGAACGCACCTTGATTCCGCGCACAACTCGACTTCCGGCGGCTTCGTGCTGGCCGTCGGCCCGGCGGCGGAAGAATCCGCTTCCTTGGATTAGTTGGGTTGTTGGTGGGCCCGCTAGGATTCGAACCTAGGACCAACGGATTATGAGTCCGCTGCTCTAACCAGCTGAGCTACGGGCCCTGCTTATTCAGATCATCTTATAGCGAATCATTGCAGCGGGCAGCAACTGTTTGAAGCCAATCCCGTTGAATTTTGCCGGCAGCGTCCGTCGGCACATGGAAAGCGAAGGTCTCGCCACGCCTAGCGCAAGAACGCATGCAGAAAGAAGTGTAGCCGCAACGCCGGAATCGCTTCGCGATGGCGGTCATTAGCCTTACCAACGAACATTAGTTTGTTGACGCGGCGGTAGCGCGTGTGCTAAATCCCCGTATCCAGTAAACGTATACTTGCACTTCGGATCGTGCGGTGATTCACGGCGGCCGCAACGGGGAAGGGCCCGCCGAGAGTTCCTGATCGGGAGCGATGCGCGTTCCGGGTTCAAGTAATTGTGCCGGTTAGTGTTAGTCTTTGCTTTGCGGCATCAGCTCGCAGTTCTGGATTTGCCGGAAGACCACCGCGCGGATTGCCGGGATTGCCGGGATCGTCGGCCGGCGCGAAATCAGGCAGATAACGACAGGCCGAAAACGACAGGCGGATAACGAATGATGAACCTGGGCATGGCGATGTTCACCGGAGACCGTTTGGTGCGTTTGGCGCCGGTGGACCTGATAATCGTGGTCTTTTATTTCGTCTTGGTGCTGGCCATCGGTTTCTACCTGAAGGGGCGCTCCAACACCGGTGAAGATTTTTTTCTCGCCGGACGCGAAATGACCGCGTGGATCGCCGGCCTCAGCTTTCTTTCCGCAAACTTGGGCGCGCTGGAATTAATGGGCTGGGCCGCCGCGTCCTATCAATACGGCATTCTCGCAGCGCACTGGTACTGGATCGGCGCCATACCGGCGATGCTGTTCCTCGGCCTGGTGATGATGCCGTTCTACTACATTTCCAAAACGCACTCGGTGCCCGGCTATCTGAAATTGCGTTTCGGCGAAGCCAGCCGCGCGCTTTCCGCGGTTTGTTTCGCATTCATGACTGTGCTGATGAGCGGCATCAACATGTACGCCATGGCGCTGGTTATGAAAGTCGTGCTGGGATGGGACATCAATTTCAGCATCTGGGTTTCCTCCATCACCGTGGCGGCCTACGTGACGCTCGGCGGCCTTCGCTCCGCAATTTTCAACGAGGTGTTGCAGTTCATCCTGATTTGGGCCGGCGCATTGGTGATACCGGTTATGGGATTGATCGAAGCGGGCGGTTGGAAGGCGCTGCAAGTCAAAGTCGCGCAGAACGCTTCGGTGGAATACACACATCTGTGGTCCACGCTGGGCTCGTTCAAAGACAACCCGATGGGCATCCACTGGACGGGAATCGTTTTCGGTCTGGGCTTCGTGATTTCGTTCGCCTACTGGACCACGGACTTCCTCGTCGTGCAGCGCGTCCTCGCCGCGAAAGATTTGCGCGCCGCGAAAATGGCTCCCATCATCGGCGCCGCGTTCAAAATGTTCGTGCCGTTTATCGTGATTCTCCCCGGCCTGCTGGGCCTGGCCGTGCTGCCGATGAAACTCACGGGCGAAGCCGCGGCGGTCGCGACCGGTGGGCACAGCTACAACGAAGTATTGCCGCTGATGCTCGCGCGTTACTGCGGCCCCGGACTGCTCGGCCTCGGCATCACCGCGCTCATCGCCGGCTTCATGTCCGGAATGGCCGGGAACGTCAGTGCGTTCTCCACGGTCTGGACCTACGACATTTACAAAGCGCTGATCAAGAAGAAAGCTACAGACGCCCATTACGTGCTGATGGGCCGCTGGTCCACTATTCTCGGAGTGCTCATCAGCATCGGCACGGCGTACCTGGTGATGCAATTCCTGAGCATCATGGATTACGTGCAGGCGCTCTTCAGTTTCTTCGTCGCACCACTGTTTGGCACCGTGATTCTGGGCATGCTCTGGAAACGCGCAACGGCCGCGGGCGGATTCTGGGGCTTATTGGCCGGCACAGTCTCCTCGGTCGGAATGTGGGCGTGGGTTAAATTCGATCCCACCGCGCTGCGTTACGTGGCGCTTTCCCCCAACGCCAAGGACATGGCCGAAAATATGTACCGCGCGCTATGGTCGTGGATCATCTGCGTCGTTGTCACGGTAGTGGTCAGCATGATTACGAAGCCCAAGCCGGAAAGTGAATTGGTTGGACTCGTCTATGGCGCGACCGAAATACCATCGGAAGCGGAAGTTCCGCTATTCCAGAAACCGGCGTTCTGGGCGGTGGTCGTGACCATCGGGTTCATCGCGCTTAATATTATTTTCTGGTGAGGATCATGGAATCTGACGGCTCAATTTCAATCTGGTTCTTCATAGGCGTATCGCTGCTGGTCAATGGCGTGCTGATTTTCTTCGCGGGCCTCTATCAGATTTCCCACCCGCCGGTGGTCAAAGTAGTCCTCTACGATTTGCACGCCAGCGTATGGTGGGGCGCAGTGCTCGCCATCATCGGCCTGCTCTACTGCATTCGCTACAACCCCAAGCGCGCTTGATTCGGCCCGCGCCTGGGTCCGACTCGCCGTCGCCTTTCTCTGCGTCTCTGCGGTAAATTTTTCTCGTTGCCTTTGAATTTCGCGGGGCGCGTTGAGCTTTATCGAGCCGCACGCGCCGCTGCGAAAGTACTCGCTGTGATCCCGTATTATTTCGCCCACCATGCCGGAATTCCTCACTCCGCATTAACATTCCGCATAGTAAAGTAAAGCGCAGCAAAGCTCGCGCATTCGCTCCGCAAATTCAGACTGGAAGGATGGCTGATGGCGATTCTCGTCGCGGGAGGTGCCGGTTACATTGGCAGCGTCACCGTGGAACTTTTGCGCGCGGCGGGCGAGCGCGTCGTCGTACTGGATAATCTGGTCCGCGGCCATCGCGCATCGCTGGACCCCGATGTTCCGTTTTATCAGGGCAATGTCGGCGACCGTGCTCTTCTCACACGCATCGCCGCCGAACACCAGCTCGAATCCTGCGTCCATTTCGCTGCGTTGACCTTCGTCGGCGAATCAGTGAAAAATCCCGCGTGGTATTACGAGAACAACGTCGAGCAGGGCGTCGCGATGCTCACCGCGCTCGTCGAAGCCGGGGTGCGCCGCGTGGTTTTCTCATCCACCGCCGCTACCTACGGAGACCCCCAGCACGGCCTCGTTTCTGAAAGTGATCCGCAGTCTCCGGTGAATCCCTACGGTTGGTCGAAATTATTCCTGGAACGTCTGCTGAATTCCTTCGATGTGGCCTACGCCTTGAAGTTCGTCTCCCTGCGCTACTTCAACGCCGCCGGCGCCACGGAAAAATGCGGCGAGCACCACGATCCCGAATCGCACCTGATCCCGTGCATTTTGCGCGCGGCGGTGAATGAACCGCCCGAGGTCGCGGTGTTCGGAAATAATTATCCCACGCCCGATGGCACGCCGGTTCGTGACTACGTCCACGTAGTGGACCTGGCCGACGCCCACATACGCGCGCTGAGCCATTTGCGTCGTGGCGGCGCATCCGACTATCTGAATCTCGGCACCGGCCACGGTTATTCCGTGCTGGAAGTAATCGAAACCGCAAGGCAAGTCACCGGCCGCGACATCCGCATTCGCGTCGAACCGCCGCGCCCCGGCGACGCCCCGCGCCTGGTGGCCGATCCCGCAAAATCGAAAGCAGTTCTGGACTGGGTCCCTACGAAATCCGATCTGCGCTCCATCATCGATTCAGCCTGGCGCTGGCACCAACGTCATCCCCGCGGCTACGATTCCTAACCATCAGCAAATCGCGCGCAAGGCAAGCTGATTCCGCCACACTCTCAGTCCAACGTTTCGCCTGATGCATGATGGGATCGCCTAGCGGAAATGATCTACCAGCATAATGTTGGCGTTGCTCTCATCAATTTGGGAGTACAGCATGTAGCGCCCGTCGGGGGAAATGGACATGCCCGCATCGAGGTCCTTATCCACTCGGAACACTTCCCGTGTGCGCCTCGTAGCGAAATTGTAAAAGCTGATGCTGCGCGGATTGTCAAAGCGGGTGAAGTATATTCCTTCAACCACGACGGCCCACTGGGATAGCTCAGAAATTCCAGGCATTTGAGGTACGTCCTGCGCCGTGGCCCCGGGGCGATCTGGCGCCAGCATCATCATTTTCCCGTCGCCCTGTATCGCCGGGAAGTACAGGACCTTTCCGTCAACGGAATCAATCGCATTCGCAAAATCCATGGATCCAGCTAGAAGGGTCGCGTCGCCTCCCATCACAGGGCAGCGGTAGAGCTGATGACCATTCCCTTCGAAGTAGATCCACTTCCCATCATGCGACCAGTACGGAAATTCTAACTCGCGGATATTTGTGCTTAGCTTCTGCGCCACCCGATCGGAGATACTTGCAGTGTACAGGCCCCAGAGTCCGCTGGCCTTGTCGAACATCTGAAACACGATTTTCTGGGAATCCGGTGACCAGCGCGGAAATCCCGCTGGCGCTTCCCGCGAAATCTGCACCAAATTGCTCCCATCGCTGTCGGCGATCCAGACGCTCCACGTCCCGGACCGCTCAGAATCGAAGGCCACATGTTTGCCGTCAGGCGAATATTCGCCGGCGTTCTGCCGTCGCGTCGAGCTGTACATCTGAACGCTGGGAACTTCGAGATGTTGCAGGTCCTTTCTCCAGATACTGAGGCGGTTATCGGGCACGCTGATGGCAAGTTTGCGTCCATCGTTGCTGGTCGTGGGCCATTCTCCCCCCGTTACGGGAAGCTTGTGTACCTCGCCGTCGCTCGTCCGGATTTCATAGACTCCATCGCCATTTGCATCAATCGCTGCCACAATCAGCGACCGATCATCGGCGTTCCATGCCAGTCCCCAAGGAAATTCGTGACGCGAGGTCAGTGACCGTCTGGATTTTCCCTGCAGATCGGTCGTCAAGTATTCGAAGTCAGAAACGTTATGAACGCATAAGATCGCCAGTTCGTGTCCGCTATGCGAAAACGCCAGCAATCCTTCGTGACGGCAGGCCGGGTCATGCGGAAATTCGTGACTTTCCAGCGTCTCGACGTTCAGCAGGAACGCACGGTCGCCCACCTGGCCATTTTCCGTGTCGGCGTACGCGAGCCATTTGCCGTCCGGCGACCAATTGATGGGAGCGGCAACATCGTACGGGGTGTGCGTCGCGATTAACTTGCGTTCCGGACCTCCCAACGCTGGTACGACATAAATCCCGTTGTCGTCCGCGGCCAGGCGATGAAATGCGATCTGCGTTCCGTCCGGTGACCACGTCGAACTGATCCACTCGGAAGGATGATGGGTTAGCCGCAGCAATGTTTCACTGCCGATTGCTTTCACGTATAAGTCGTAGCCTGGCTTTCCCGAGCTATTGCTTTTGCCGTCATCCCAGGAAAAAGAGACGCGCGAACCATCCGGCGAAAACGAAGGTGTGGTTTCCCGTCCCGGGTACGAGGTGAATGGAACCATCGACATCGCGCCGGAATTCACATGCGCGTCGCGTCGCGCACCGTCGGCTTTGCGCGCCAGCCAAATAAATAGAACCGCACAGGCCACCGCCGCCCCCGCGAGGCCCCACGCCCACATTTTTCCGCTCGATTCCTTAGCTGTGGGGATTGCCGAGAGTTCCACCACCGCTTCGGGCGGCGTCGCAATCGGCATCATCACGGGCGTTTCAGGCCTCATCTTTCCGATGAACCGATAGCCCCGCTTCGGCAAGGTCTCTACGAACCGCGGATTTTCCACCGAATCGCCCAACGCCTCGCGAATCTTGTTCACAGCGGCGGCCACGCTGTGATCGAACTCCACAAAAGTGTCCGTCTGCCACAGCGCACGGCACACTTCGTCCCGCGTGACCAGCTCCCCCGCGTTGTCAATTAGCAACGCCAACAGCTGAAACGGCTGCGCCTGCAATCGGATTTTTCGCCCATCCTTGCGCAATTCCCCGGAACGCAGGTCTAGCTCAAAGCGGTCGAAGGCCAACCGGCGACTGTTGCCACTCGATGTTCGTTCCGGTTTGTCGACAGACGAGGACATTTACACACTCTCGCAGGCAGCGGGGGAGGTGCCGTGATAAGTGCCGTGATGCTAGCAGACTGTAAAACCCATGGTCAATTGCAAATCCGTTAAGTTATCTGACCGATAAGTCCTTTCGCGCGATAGCGTTACCTGATGAACAAGAATTGACCTGAAAGTGAGCTGCCGCGCATTGTGCTGCAGCCCTTATTTCCCCATAGTCCCCCAACGTTTCCACTCGCTCGTCGCCCTGGACGCCGGGCATGCGGCGCAAACAGATTGAGACTAGATCTTGAAGGTCAAATCCTAAGGAGACAAGACAATGAATCGAAAGAATATATCCCGGGCTCTTACGAGCGTTCGCTTTTCCGCGATTGCGGCATTGGCAGTGTTAGCTCTGCTGTTTTCCGCTAGCGGTGCAAAGGCTGGCGGCTGCGCGGCCAATTACCCAGCGGGTTACAAGGCCTCAACCGCTCCCCCAATTCCATTCGTCAGCCCCTCCGCAGACGCCCATTTAACAGGCGAAGAATATGGCGGACCAGCGTCCATCGTCGGCATGTGGCACCTGATTTACACCGCCACTTACAGCACTTCAGGTCCTCTCCCTGTTCCGGCAATTCCCCCGGGACCACCAAGTTCCTTCCAGTTCCTCGAAACCTTTAAGACGTGGCACGCGGACGGAACCGAATTTGAAAACGCCTTTCTGCCGCCCACGGGTGGAAACGTTTGCTTCGGAGTATGGAAGGAAATAGGTGAGAACAGCATCAAGCTGCACCATATCGGTCTGATGTTCGACTCCGAGGGCAAAGTTTCGTTCATCTTCACCGTCGACGAAAAAAATACGGTCGCCTCGAACGGTGAAACCTACAAGGGCTACTTCACTTTCAAGCTCTGGCCAGGTTTCTACAATCAAGTCGGCGTCGGCACCCCGCTACAGGAGATCAGCGGAACCATCGCCGCTACCCGTATCAACGTCGATTGAGCAAAACCCAGCCCGAAAAAATGCATGCCGCGCGCCTTGGCGAAGGGGATTGCACCTCCATCCCCTCCGCCATCGCAGCACTGTTTTCGCAAGCGGCGATCCGCTGAAGCAAACGATGCGCTGCTATAGCCGCTGAACGACCAGGCCGCCTTGCTCCAATAGCCGCCGCTGCGCGGTCACGGGCTCCCGCCATCCTTGAACTAGAGCTTCACGTTGACACCTCGCATTCCCGGGTGTATATGTCGGCTTTCTAGGTATGATCATGACCGAGCCGAAAACAGAACTGCTGCGCGGTACCCTCGACATGTTGATCCTGAAGGTCGTGGCCTTAGGCCCCAGTCACGGCTACGCCATAGCCCAGCGCCTCCGCCAGATCTCCAAAGACTTTTTCCAGATCCATCAGGGCTCCCTCTATCCCGCGCTGCATCGCCTCGAAGACCGCGGCTGGTTGCAAGCCGTGTGGAAGGAATCCGAAACCGGCCGCGAAGCCAAATTTTATTCGCTCACGAAAAAAGGTCGCCGCCAGATGGACGCCGAAGTCGCCGAATGGCAGCGCCTGTGCGACGCCGTCGGCTTGTTCCTCCACGCGCCCGAAGGGGAGTCCTGAACATGAGCTGGCTTCGCCGCATTTTTCATAAATCGCGAACAGAGAAGTCCCTCGACAAAGAATTGCAATTCCACCTCGATCGTCAAATCGCCGACTACGAGGCTGCGGGCATCGCACCCGAAGAAGCCCGCCGCCGCGCCCGCCTCGAATTCGGCGGCTTGGACCAGGTGAAAGAAGAAGTCCGCGACACCCGCTGGGAAACCCACCTCGAAAATCTCCTCCGCGATTTCCGCCACGCCTTTCGCAGCCTGCACAGAGACCGCCGCTTCGCCTTCATCGCAATACTCGCGCTCGCCCTGGGCATTGGCGCGTCCACCGTCGTTTTCAGCGCCTTTTACAATTTGATGTTTCATCCGTTTGCGGCCAAGGACGCGAACCGCCTGGTCGTCGTATCCGTCCATTATCCGAACCAGCGCCCAGACGATCCCGGCTTCGACTATTACATCCCGGACTTTCTTTCCCAACGTGCGGAAAACCACACCTTCGAAGACATGGCCGGTTCCAGCCTCGCCGAAGTTTTGTATTCCGACGGCAAAAGCACCCGCCAGCTGTCCGGCGCCTACGTAACCGCAAATGCATTTGAATTTTACGGCGTGCCCGCGCTCCTCGGCCGCGGTCTCCAGCCAGCAGATGGACTCCCCGGAGCCCCTCCCGTCTTCGTCATCAGCTATAGCCTTTGGCAGAGCGAATTCAACGGCGACCCCGAGGCATTAGGAAAACACTTCACGCTAAACGACACGTCGCGGGCGCTCGTAGGCATAATGCCCCCGCGATTCCACGCCTCCGGAATTATGCCTCCCGCAAGTGAAACGCGGAAGCGTCGGCGTCTGGTTGCCAATCACAATTCCTCCGGGCGTCACCAGATCGGCTGTCGGTCCCGATGGCGATCATCACTACCTTCTTCATATCGTGGGTCGCCTCAAGCCAGGTATAACGCGCTTAGCCGCCGCCGCAGACATAGATGCCATCGGCCATCGCTCAGAGGAAGCAGAATTTCCACCTGAGGAGATGCCGTACCTGGCCCAGTTCACCGCGATCGTTCAATGGGATGCCGACTACCTGATGGGCTCCTTCAAGCGCATCCTCTACGCCCTGCTAGGCGCAGTCCTGATCCTGCTGCTCATCGCTTGTAGCAACGTAGCGAACTTGCTGCTGGCTCGCGCCACAACGCGCGAACGAGAAATCGCCGTGCGAGCAGCGCTGGGAGCCAGCCGCGCCCGCCTCGTGCGCCAAATGTTAGCCGAAAGTTTTGTTCTCGCCGCGATCGCCTGCGCGGCCGGATGCGCGCTCGCTTACTTCGGTTTGAAAGCAGCCGTCACCGTGATCCCGCAAGCAAAAATTTCCAGCGAGTCCGTCATCGGACTGAATCCCGCCGTCCTGCTATTTGCGCTCGGCGTAACCGTTGCGACCACGCTCCTCTGCGGACTCGCTCCCGCAGTTCACGCCGCGCGCAGCGATCTCCGCTCCCGGCTCACAGGCAGCGGCAAAGGCTCGGGAGGGAGCTTCCGTCACGCAAAAGTTCGCTCAGTCTTGGTGGTCGTGGAGGTTGCTCTTTCTATCGTCCTGCTCGCCGGCGCCGGCCTGATGCTGCGCACCTTTTACGCTCTCACGCATGTAGACGTGGGATTCAGCCCGAAGAACGTCGTAGTCGCGGAGCTTCACGTTCCAAAAGGACGCTACGACACACCCGAAAAACAAAAAGCCTTCTACCAGCAGATTTTGCAGCGAGTCACCGCATTGCCTGGAGTCGACTCCGCCGCGGTAGATTCCACTTTTCAAATTGCATCCGCCGCAACCAGTGAAATCAGCTTCCCGGGAAAAATTTCAGCGGGTCCGTTGCACGCTCGCTTCGATCTGTGCAGCGAAGAAATGTTCCAGACACTGGGATTGCATTTGCTCAGCGGCCGGCTGCTGACGGCGGAAGATATAGATGCAGCCCGCCAGGTCGCCGTAGTCAATAAAGCCCTGGCTCGCGATTACCTTCGCCATCCCGACGACAATCCCATCGGGCAAATGATCCACTTGAATCCATGGAACGTGCCCCGCGACGCACAGCACGTCCCCAACTTTCAGATCGTCGGCGTGGTCGCCGACACTCGCAATCGCGGCGTGCAGTATCCCGCAGCCCCGGAGGCCTACGTCCCATACACCGTCGCGGGCAAGGCCGGCGGCGCGATCATGGTTCGCACCAGCGTCGCGGCTGGACTTGTTGCTTCCCGCGATCAGCCGCGAAATCTGGGCGGTGGACCGCGACGTCTCGGTTTCCAGCGCTGGCTCGCTCGATGACCTATCTTTACCAGTCTTCCTACGCCCAGCCCGCGTTCGGCCTCATGACGCTCGGCGGCCTCGCCGCGATTGGGCTGATCCTGATCGTGATCGGCGTGTTCAGCGTGATGGCTTACACCGTATCGCTGCAGACCCACGAGATCGGCGTGCGCATGGCGCTCGGCGCCCAGCGCGAAAATATTTTGAAGATGATCCTCTCCCGCGGCGCCCGCCTCATCGCCGCAGGAACGCTCGTCGGCCTCGTCGCAAGTTTCTGGCTCACGCGTTTCCTAGCCAGCCAGATTTGGGGCGTCTCCGCCACCGATCCCTGGACGTTCGCCGCAGTGGTAGTGCTCGTCGCGCTCGTAGGCGTGGCCGCATGCGTCCTCCCCGCCCGCCGCGCCGCCACAGTCGATCCCCTCGTCGCCCTGCGCTACGAATAGGAGCCCTGAACATGAACTGGATTCGCCGCATGCTTCATAAGTCGCGAACAGAGAAATCGCTCGACAAAGAATTGCAATTCCATCTCGATCGTCAAATCGCCGACTACGAGGCCGCGGGCATCGCACCCGAAGAAGCCCGCCGCCGCGCCCGCCTCGAATTTGGCGGCTTGGACCAGGTGAAAGAAGAAGTCCGCGACACCCGCTGGGAAACCCACCTCGAAAATCTCCTCCGCGATTTCCGCCACGCCTTTCGCAGCCTCCGCAAAGATCGCCGCTTCGCCATCGTCGCGGTCCTTGCTTTGGCGCTGGGCATTGGCGCGACGACTGCGATTTTCTCCGTCATCAACGCCGCTCTGGTCCGGCCGCTTCCGTATCACGACCCATCGCGCCTGGTGTGGGCCGACGAATTCATGCCCCATTTTAACGATTGGATGGTTCCCAACCCGGAATACACCAACTGGAGCACCAACAATCACACCTTTGACGCGATCGCGGCGTACGATGGCGGCGGACAGGCGAATCTCACCGCTGCGGGCGAGCCCGAACGAATCGAAACGACACGCGTTACCGCCAATTTCTTGCCGGTCTTCGGTGTCGCACCGGCTCTCGGTCGCGCGTTCCTTCCAGACGAAGACCGGCCCAACGGCCCGCTCGTGGTGGTGCTCACCGATTCGCTTTGGCGCCGCAAATTCAACTCCGATTCGCGCATTGTTGGAAAATCGATCACGCTCGATGGCCGGTTGTACTCGGTCTTGGGAGTGCTGCCGGCGAGTTTCCGCTTTCCCGATAAGACCCGTGATCCCCAGTGTCTGCTCCCGTTTCAGCTTCCCGCGAAGGTGGATTGGGGCACGCCAATGATGCAACTGACGCGTGTAATCGGCCGGCTGGCGCCAGGAGTCTCTCTCGACCAAGCTCACGCGGACCTGACTACGCTTGCGTTGCAATCGAATGCGGTGATCCCCACGCCATTCGTTCACATGCGCGACGGTTTGCAAGTGCAGGTCATGCCTCTGCACCAAAAGATCGTCGGAGATGTGCGTACCGCTCTGCTGGTTCTTCTGATCGCCGTAGTCCTCGTCCTGCTGATTGCCTGTGTGAACGTGGCCAATCTCCAGCTGGTCCGCACCGCGGGCCGTCACAAGGAGTTGGCCGTGCGCGCCGCCATCGGCGCCAGCCGCGCGCGGCTGATTCAACAATTACTCATCGAAGGCACGGCGCTTGCTGCGATGGGCGGCGTGGCCGGGCTGCTTCTCGCGGCCGTGGCCGTTCGCCTTCTGCGTATTTCGTTGCCTGCCGCGGTTGCCCAGATTGGTCCTGTTTCTGTAGATCGCCCGGTGCTTCTGTTTGCGCTGGCCGTCACGTGCCTCACTGCGATTCTATTCGGCCTCGCGCCCGCGGTTCGCGCTTCACGGCCGGACGTGAACGACGCACTTAAGGAAGGGAGTTCTTCCCTTACCGGTTCCCATGCTCACCACGGGCTGCGCAACGCGTTGGTCTCGGCGGAGTTCACGCTGGCGTTTTTGTTGCTGATCGGTTCGGGCCTCTTGATTCGCAGTTTTGTCCGCTTGTCGAATGTCGACTCCTGGCTTCGATCCTCGCGAACGTGCTCACGATAAGCACCGATCTCCCCTCCTCTAAATATTCCGGCAACCCGCAGCGGCAGGCTTTCTTTCCCAGCTATTGGATCGCGTACGGACGCTTCCTGGTGTGCGCTCCGCTGCCGTTACGACCCGGCTTCCTTTTAGGCAATTTTGGGGAACCTCTTCCTTTCTCGTGGAAGGACAGCCCGAACCTCCACCGGGCACTTCGCCAATAGTACTGAACCAAGAAGTCGGTTCAGACTACTTTCAAACCATGCGCATCCCGCTGCTCGCCGGGCGCTCATTCACGGCGTCCGATCTCGCGCCTGACTCGCACCCAATCATTGTCAGCACAAATTTCGCGCAGCGCTTCCTTCCCGCCGGTGCGCCGCTCGCAAAACGGGTCCGCTTGGGTGCAGCCACCGCTCCCTGGAGCGTCGTTGTCGGCGTCGTGCGGTGACGTTCGCTACTCCGCGCTCGGAGCTGCCCCCGATCCTCAGGTATATCTGCCCTATGACGGCGCGAACGCCAATTTGGCTTCCGTCGTCATCCGCACCGAGCAGGATCCGCGAGGGCATGGCTTCGCTCGTTCGCGCCCAATTCGCCGCCATCGAGCCAGCGCAGCCTGTTTTCGACATCACCACGATTCAGCAGCGTCTCGATGATTCAATCGAAACCCCTGCGCTTCAACATGACCCTGCTCGCGATTTTCGCTTCGCTCGCGCTGGTTCTCGCGACGATCGGCGTTTACGGCGTAATCTCATATTTCGTCGCGCAGCGCACTCACGAAATCGGTATTCGAGTGGCGCTCGGCGCAGCGCCTTCAGATATTCTGCGGCTGGTTCTTGGGCAGGGCGCAGTGATGATTCTCATCGGCCTCGCGCTGGGCGTCGCCGGCTCGCTGGTCCTGACCCGCTACCTCGCCAATCTTCTCTACGGCGTCCGTCCGGTCGATCCCGTAACAATCATTTCTGTGGCGCTGCTGCTCATCCTTGTCGCGCTAGCGGCGTGCTACATCCCCGCCCGCCGCGCACTGCGCCTCGATCCCATGTCTGCACTGCGCTACGAATAGTTTGCTGAGCGACGGGAGACTGTTCGGATCAATTGGCGGGCTTCACCGACTCCATCAACCCGAAAAATCCTTCGGCCAGCGTGGGGTGAATGTACACCGCGCCTTTCAGCACCGTGTACGGCGCGTCCGCCAGAATCATCGCGCCGAGTATCTGCACCACTTCGCCGCCTTCGCTCCCCAGAATTGCCGCGCCGAGGATGCGATCCGTCTGCGCGTCCACAATAATTTTCATCAGTCCGGCGGTTTCGTCGCGTTCAATCGCGCGCGCCACGCTGGTCATCGGAAACGTGCCCATCTTGAATTTCCGGCCCGATGCGCGCGCCTGCGTTTCAGTGATGCCCACGCGTCCCAGTGGCGGGTCGGTGAAAAGCGCGTAGGGAAGATAACGGTTTTCGATGGTGAGATTTTTCCCCTCGATGATGTTCGCGTAAACAATCTGATAATCGTTATACGAAATGTGCGTGAACGCCGGCCCGCCCTTCACATCGCCCAGCGCCCATATCCCCGCGACATTCGTTTCCATCCGGCCGTTCACCTTGATGTAGCCGCGCGTGTCGCTCAAGACACCGGCGGCTTCCAGCCCCAAATCATCGGTGTTCGGCTTGCGTCCAGTGGCCACGAGCAGATGCGAGCCTTGCAGCGTCTCGGTGCCGCCACCAGATTCCAACGTAAGCGCGATGGCGCCGCTGCGATTTTCGACGCGCTTCGTCACAACCCTAAAACGAAACTCTACGCCTTCCGCCTCCAGCACCTGCTGCAGCGCCGACGTAATGTCGCTGTCTTCTTTCGGCAGGAGCCGTTCGCCGCTGTGAACGATCGTCACGCGGCTGCCGAACCTGCGGAACATTTGCCCGAATTCCAGGCCGATGTATCCGCCGCCGAGCACCAGCAAATGCTCCGGCACCGCCTGCAAATCCATAATCGTCTCGTTCGTGAGAAACGGAACTGTGTCCAGCCCCTGAATTTGTGGGACCGCCGGACGCGTTCCGGTATTGATGAAGATTGTTTCGCTCTCGAAAACTTCCGCGCCCACCTGCACCTGGTGCGGCGCGATAAATCTCGCCGGCCCGCGGACCAGCTTAATATTGGGCCTGGCGTCAATGCGTTTCTGTATGCTCGTTCGGGAGTTTTGCACCACTTGATTTTTTCGCGCCACCACGGCAGGAAGATCCACCGCGACGCCGCTCACCCGCACTCCCCAGCGCGCCGCTTCCCGCGCGTAATGCGCCACCTGCGCGGACGCCACCATCGTCTTCGTCGGCGTGCAGCCGGTGTTGATGCAGGAGCCGCCCAATTCCGCGCGCTCGGTCAGCGCCACCTTCCAGCCCAAATCTGCCAGCGCGTACGAAAGTGGTTTGCCCGCCTGCCCGGTGCCGATCACGATTGCATCGAATTTCATTTCGTTCTCCCGGTGCTCCTGCCCCTAAATGATCACGCGCAACAGTTTACCCAAATTTTCGCGGCGCGCACGGGCAGTCAGCAGCGAATGAGGGCAGGGAAGAGTCTCAGCGCGCAGGCCCGGCTTTATCGTCTCGCGCTCCATCGCACCAGCCGCGTGAAGGAAACTTGCGCAAAAAATGCGTCCCGGTTTTCAGCTCTCCAAATTAGAATCTTACGCATGGCCAGAGGTTGGGAAAGCAAGGCTGTAGAAGGTCAGGTCCAGGAATTTCAGTCGAAAGAGGACCGCAAGAACAAAAAGCAAGTCTCGCAGGACCAGCTCGAGACCCGCCGCAAGCGTGGTGTGCTGTTGTTATCGCGCGCGCGCGTCGAAAAGCAATTGCAATCCAGCCAGGGCCCGCGCTACCGCGAACAATTGGAGCGCGCGCTCGCCGATCTGGAAGCGCAGCTCGCGCAACTCCCCACCGACGTGAAGTGAACTCCCCGTGACACCGCAAGAAAATCCAGCCACCGAATCTTTGGCGGCGCGCTGCTGCATTGTCGGCGGAGGCCCCGCGGGAATGTTTTGCGGTTTTCTGCTCGCTCGCGCGGGAATTGAAGTTGTAGTCCTGGAGAAGCACGCCGATTTCCTGCGCGACTTTCGCGGCGACACCATTCATCCCTCCACGCTGGAGCTGATGCACGAGCTGGGAATTCTCCAGGACTTTCTGCTTCGTCCGCATCAAGAGCTTTCGCAGATCAGCGCGCAAATCGACGATTTCTCGGTTGCCGTCGCGGATTTCTCTCATCTGCCGACGCACTGCAAATTCGTCGGGCTGATGCCGCAATGGGATTTCCTGAACTTCATCGCGGAAAAGGGAAAAGCGCATCCCGCATTTCATCTGCGCATGGAAACGGAAGTCACCGACTTGCTTGTTGAGGACGGTCGCGTCGCGGGCGTTCGCGCTCAGTCACCGCGCGGCGCTCTGGAGGTGCGCGCGGACCTGACCATCGGAGCGGACGGCCGTCATTCGATCGTGCGCGAAAAGGCCGGCCTCCAGGTGCTGGACCTCGGCGCACCGATTGATGTGTTGTGGATGCGCGTCTCGCGCGAGCCCAGCGATCCGGTTCGCGCTCTTGGCCGGTTCAGGCAAGGGAAGATCCTGGTGACGATTGACCGCGGCGAATATTGGCAGTGCGCGTACGTGATCCCGAAGGGTTCGTTCGACGCCATCCGCGAAAGAGGCCTCGAAAGTTTTCGCCAGGAAATCGCCGGTATAGCACCATTTTTGCGCGAACGTCTCGGCGAATTAAAGGATTGGAACGACGTGAAGCTGCTCACCGTCGCGGTGGATCGCTTGCGCCAATGGTCGCGCACCGGGCTGCTCTGCATCGGCGATTCTGCCCATGCCATGTCTCCCATCGGTGGAGTGGGCATCAATCTCGCCATTCAAGACGCGGTGGCCGCCGCGAACATTCTCGCCGATCCGCTAACACATGGCCCCGTCAGCGATGAACGCCTCCGCGAGGTGCAGCGGCGCCGCGAATTTCCCACGCGCGTCACTCAGGGATTTCAGGTTTTCGCGCACAAGCGCTTTATCGGTCCGGCATTGCGCAACGCTCGTCCGATCACACGCCTCCCATTGGCGCTAAAGCTTCTGCAGATGTTCCCGATTTTGCGGCGCATTCCGGCGCGGCTGGTGGGAATAGGAGTTCGACCGGAACACGTACGTACGCCTGAGGTGAAACCGCCGAAAGCACACTGAAGTTGAAGAATGGAGCTAATCGCGCGGGCGTCCCGGGTCGGGATCCTCGATGAACACCACGCCCACGCCGTTCTGATTTTTTTCGCGCCCCAGTTCGAAGTGCACCACCGTGCCGCGCAACGTCATCACGCTGGAAACTTTCGGATCGCTGGAAGCTTCAATCACCACGCGCACTTCGGACTGCAGGCGCGGCCGGCTGGCCAGCGCCAGGTAAGCCCCCTGCAAACTGATATCGCGCACCGTAGCTTTCTCTTCGAACGGCTTGCCGTCCTCGGTCAGTCCGCTCACCGTCGCCGCAAATCGCAGCCGCCGCCGGATTCCCAATCGCGTTTCCTTCATGTCCACGGCCACACCGCGTTCGCTCAAGCTGATGGACATGCCCTCGGCCGCCGCCCACGTGGCGGGAAATTCCTGGCGCGCCGCGGAGAGAAATCCATCCACAACTTTGTCCGGCGAATCCGGATCGTGGTGGAACAGGATCAGATTCCGCACTTTGGCCTCGCGCGCGATCTTCACTCCCTCCAGCCAGCTGGAATGTCCCCAACCCTTGCGCGCCGAAGCCAGCTGCTCGGGAGAATATTGCGCGTCGTAAATCAGCACGTCAGCTCCGTGCGCCAGTTGCCGCAGATTCTGATCGCATGTGGGATCGCCCGGTTCATTATCAGTGGCGTAGACGATGGAACCGCCCGCGGTATCAATCCGGTAGCCCAGGCACCCCTGTGGATGGTTCAAGTAGCGGGCGGTGATGTGCGTCCCGTTGACCTCCCACTTTTCCGCGTCGGCCACTTCATGAAAATCGCGCGCCGCGGTCATCATGGTCACGTCCACCGGAAAATAAGGACTGGCCAGTTGCGCTGCGAATACCTGTTCCAGGCTGTTCGGCCCCAGATACTTGGATTGGAAACTGTAGAAATGGAAGCGGTTCTGCGATTCGAAGAAGGGATGGAAAAACGGGATGCCCTGAATGTGGTCCCAGTGATAGTGCGTCACCAGGATGTGCGCTTCGATGCCCATGCCGCGGCATCTTTCGGTCAGATGGTTGCCGAGCATGCGCAACCCGGTGCCGCAATCCAGAATGAATTTGGTTCCGTCCGGCGCGGTCAGTTCCAGACAAGGCGTGTTGCCGCCATAGCGCCATGTATCGCGCTCGAGCGTTGGCGTCGAGCCGCGCACACCCCAGAAGACCAGTTTGGCAACTTGGTGCGTCATCGCCGGGCGGTTTGCGACGCTGCGCGCCTGCGCCCCCTCTGCCCTCTCTGAGAGTTGAGGTCCACGAAACTGGTGCCATGGTAGGCGGGTGCGACGATGTAAGTCAATTGCGTTTCGGTCGCCGCGTTCGTTCCTGATAGGTTTGGCCTGTGTAGCGGCGCACTTTAGTGCGCCATCGGTGGCGGAGTTGACCTCGCTTTTGAATCTGTAGCGGCCGGTTCAGGTTCATCGAACCGGGCAGCTGCCGCCACCGGTGATGTGGCGACTGCCCGCTCGAAGGCCCGCTAACTTGTCGAGAATCCCGCGCGAATCCAAGCTATAAGGCAAACCGAATCGCGGTTAGAATCAGGCTGATGCACGAACAAGCCCAGAAGTCCGGCGGCCAATCTCACGACGGCCACACGCACGGGCACGACCATGCGCACGACCACGATCATGGCCACAGCCACGGCCTGGGCGGCCATTCGCATGTGTCGCTGCCCGCCGAGGGGATGACTTTGGCGTTGGGCGCAGCTGTGGTGGCGACGTTCGCACTGGTCGCCGTCGAACTCCTCGCCGGTTACGCAGGCCACTCGATCGCCCTGGTCAGCGACGCCGTTCACAACCTCACTGACGTGCCCACTCTGGTTCTTTCCTGGCTGGCCATGCGCTGGGCCGCCAAGCCGCCAACGCCGCAAAAGACCTATGGCTACCACCGCGCCGGAATCCTGGCGGCGTTCGTCAACGCCATGCTGCTGACGCTGGTTTCTCTCGGGCTGATCTACGAATCGGTGCTGCGCCTGCGCAATCCCGTGGAAGTGAAGACCGGGCTGATGCTGTGGGTTTCGGTTTTCGCGCTGGTGATTAACGGCGGCATCACGCTCGCGCTGCACAGCGGCCGGCGCGACCTGAATTTGCGCGCCGTGTGGATTCACAATCTGGGTGACGCGCTATCAAACGTGGCGATCGTCGTGGGCGCTCTGGCGATTCGTTACACCGGCACCACCTGGGCAGACCCGGTAATCGGCATCGCTATCGGCGCGATGGTGTTGTGGTCCGGCATGGGTATTCTGCGCGAGAGCACGCACATTCTGCTGGAAGGCTTGCCGCGCAGTATTGCCTTGGAAGAAGTCGCGCGCGCCATCCTGCGCGTCGAAGGCGTCCAGGAAGTCCACGACATCCACATCTGGACGCTCGGCACCGACCTCAACGCGCTTTCTTGCCACATCTGCATTCCCGATATGCACATGGAAGAAAGCGAAAAGGTTCTCGCGAAAATCCACGAAGTCCTCGACCACGATTTCCGCATCACCCACACCACCATCCAATTTGAACGCGCCGGCCTTCCCGCCGACGCCGGCCTCTACATGCCCGAGCCAATCCGCCGCTCCGAAGGCTAAGTCGGCCGGTTTTCGTAGCGCCCTTGACCTTCCGGCTCTTAGGATTTGATTTTGTAGGGGCCGGTCCCGGTCTGTGGGACCGGGCAGCCCTTGTAACTGGTTTATGGTGCGAGAATTCTTGCAGGCTGTGGCTTCAGCCACGATTCGCGGTGCTTACAGAGGAAGTTGCATCGGCGTACCGCGTTCTTGATTCACGCGTTGCGTTGCATCCGCATCCAGAATTTCCGCCGACATGGTGAGACGCAAGCCTTCCGGCGTGATGTAGATCACCTGGCCTTGCGTCATCGTGAAGGCCACCACGTCCAGACGTGCGCCGTCGCGCAGCACCAGCGTCAGCGTACCGACGTCAGGCAAGGGTTCCTGCTGCTCGGCTTCCTGCTCTCCCGGTGCGGCCGTCGCGACAACCACCTCGCCATGCGCTTCGTCCCGAATGTCGGCGCGTTGTTCGCGGCCCCGCTCATCTTCGGCCCCGGCCTGCTGATCGTCCTGCTCCTGACCCTCTTGCTGCGCCTCTTCCTGCGGCTGATCTAGGGCCGCATCCCCAGGCGCCGCGTAATAATATCCGCCGACTCCGAGCAGATAGACGACTCGCGGCGCAGTACCCGGCGACGTCCCAACCGGCGGGGGATTATGGCGCGGAGGCAAAGGCCGGTGGACCGGAGCGAAAACTTTGTTGGCTGGGTTCTGGTTTCGCGATGCCGAGGAAGCGAATCCCGCATGCCGCGAAGGCACGTCGGCGCCATGAGTAGTAGCGTGCATTCGAGTCGAGGAGCCGGCAACCGGAACCGCGCTGGGAAGGCTTGAAGATGTTTGTACGATGGCGGCAGGGTGCGGAGCGCCGCCACTTGGCGCAGGAGCGAAATGTCCCGCGGACGGAACGAATCCCCGGGCCCCATGTTGTGCGAACAAACTGGCAGGTACAGCCAGCAGCACAATCACGAGTGCGATCGGCAAACGCAGGTTCATGATCATCGTCGCCGCTCCCTGATCATAAGACGCTCCCCAACCCGCGGCGGTTGCCGATACTTTACCACCAACCGCCACAGCCGGCTTCTTCATTCAACGCCGGGCACTTATCAGCAGTCCGCGGTGTCTATAACCCAGGCTACTGGTAGTCATCGGCGTGCACACGGGGGCCCGCCCCGGAAAATCGGGCTTGGCTTTTCCCTGCACCCCGGATGTGCTATAAACGTGCGTCCGAAGGACTACTAGAAATGGGACAGCCGGAAGCCGTGGTACCGACGGCGCAAGAAGCGGAATCGCAAGGCAGCCAGCGCGGGGCCCCACCGGAGCCCTCTCAGTATTGCCCGCGATGTTCGGCTCGTTTGCAGCAGCGCAGTTGCAAGATGATCTGCGCGTCTTGCGGATATTACATGTCCTGCTCGGATTTTTACTGAAGAGAAAGATCGCCGCCCCCGGGCTGTGACTTCTCGGCACTACCGATTCCAAATACGATTTCGAATATTCCAGGAGGCGCGAACGTGGCACTTAGAATGGTAGATAACGAAGTAAATGGCGTGACTGTGCTGGAGATCGAGGGGCGCATCGTGCTCGGCGAAGAAAGCAATGCGTTTCGTGAGAAGGTGAAAAGCCTGCTTGCCGCCGGCAAAAAGAAGATCGTGCTGAACCTCGCGCAAGTCGGCTACATTGACAGCGCGGGCCTCGGCACTCTGGTGGCCACATTCCACAGCGCCCGCTCGCAAGGCGCCGTCCTGAAGCTGGCCAACCTGGGCTCCAAATTTAAGGAAGTGCTGCAGGTAACCAAGCTGATGACTGTGTTTGACACCTACGACAACGAAGCCGCGGCCGTCGCCAGCTTCGCCAAGTAATTTCTTGCTCGCCGGTAGGGGCGCTGCTCGCTGCGCCCCTGCTTGGCTAGCCTGCAGACTCCACGCTTTACCTCGTTCGCGCCGAGCATTTCGCAATCGCTAGCAACACGCGCACCGATCACTTTCCGCTGCGTGCGTCCGCTTGCCCCGCCACGCGCCCTTCCACCTGGTAAATCGCAATGCCGCTCAGTAATTTGGGGTAGAAGTCCGTGGATTTTTGCGGCAGCACATCGCCACCCAGCGCGATATCAGCTACCTGCTGCACGCGCACCGGATTCAGCAGGCACGCCAGCTGCGCTTCGCCGCGATCCACCGCCGCAAGCGCCGCATCCATTTCGCGTTCGTAGGCCACATTTTTTTCCGCGGCCACGGCTTCCGCGCCAATCCCCAGTCCTTTTTCCAGGATCAGCCGGTGCAGCAGCACCACATCCAATCCACGCTGCGCCTCCGAAACATCCGGCAACATCGCTTCCAAATCAGCATCGCGCCGCAGCAGAAAGATATAGAACGCGCCGCCGCCGGGATAAATTCCGATGGCGCGCCTGCCGTGATTTGTCCCTTCCAGATCCTTGCGGAATTCGGTGAAGGCGCTGGCGCGCTCCTCCGGATTCTGAAACGGGTAGGAATACCAATCGAAAGCCTGTGCCACGCTATTGCGGAACTTGTCGAAATCGAAATTCGCGACGTTGCGGATCAGGCGATGCGTCGGCAGGATCGTCAGTCCGCGGGAATGTGTGTTGACGAAAGTCATCATGGCGAATTCCGCCGCGGCGTACGGGTCATTCACGCCGCCCGCCGCTCGCGATTCATTTCGATAGTTCAGAGCCGTCTCGTAGCGGTGATGTCCGTCCGCGATGATCAGCTTCTTGTCCGCCATCGCGCTCTGAATTCTGCGAATCGCAGCGCTATCCGCGACGGCCCACAGCCGGTGCGTCACGCCAAATTCGTCATGCAGTTCCTGCGGCGCGGATTTGTGCGTGGTTTCTTCCAGCAAGGTGTCAATCTGGCGTGGCGCATCGTTGTACAGCATGAAAAGCTGGCCGGTTTGCGCGTGCGTGTGCCGCAGCAGCTCGATGCGGTCCGCTTTCGGCGCGGAAAGCGTGCGCTCGTGCCGAAATACCACCTGCGCGTCGTAATCCTCCACGCGCCCCAGCGCGATGAACCCGATGCGCGTCTTGCGCGTGTGCGTTCCGGGCACCAGATATTCTTGCGAATAAACATAAATGCTCGGCGCCGCGTCCTGCAGCAGGATTTTCTCGGCGATCCACTCACGGACTTTTTGCCCGGCGCGCGTGTACACATTATTTTCCGGCGAATCAGCCGCGGCGGCGCGCCCCTTTTCAATCGCAATCAAATTGTAGGGACTCGCGGCGTAATACTGTTCCTGCATCGCTGGAGTGATTTTGTCGTAGGGTTGCGTGAGGACTTTGTCGAGCGGCACCCGGTTCGTATCGTAGCGAAAGGCGCGAAAGGGTTGAATTTCAGCCATGTGGGCCTCGGGTGGCGGTTTGAGCGACTTGAGAAGCGCCTATTGTAGCAGCCGCGCCATCACAATCCAAAAGTCTCAGCTATACAAGAAGGGATTCTCCACGCCGGTAGCTAAATTTCCAGTTCGGCGATCCGCTGCAGCAGGCGAATCAGCGTGGAAGTCTCGCGCGGCGTCAGCTCTTTGCGAAGTTTATCTTCGGCCGCGCGGCGTTCTTTGACCAGGCCTTCGCGATACTTATTGCCCTTCGCTGTCAGTTGCACCAGCAGCGCTCGCCCTGTGTCAGCTTTGCGTTCCGAAAGCAAACCCTCGTGAATCATCGTCTTGATCGCGCGATGCACCACCGTGCGGTCCAGGCCCAGCATCGTCGCGATCTGATTTTGGTTCAGCGCCGCTCCGCCGCGCAGCGTGGACATGATGAAGCCCCGCGTCTGCGAGCATTTCGTCTTCTGCTCCAGCCTCTTGCCGATCGAAAAATAGGCCGACGCCAGATGCACCAGCACCGAATCCTTCAGGATTTCCTGCGGTATCAGCTTTTTATCAACAATGATCATACGATGCGCACCGTCGCTTCCAGCGGCCTGCGCCACTGCGGCTGGTCCACATGCCGCGCCGATTTTTTCCCGATGGCGATGACCATCACAATCTCATGATCCTTGCCGGAAAGCCCCAGCAATTTCCCCAGCCGCCGCCCGTCGAATCCTTCCATCGGACAAGTGTTCAATCCCAGCGCTTCCGTCGCGATCATCAGATTCTGGCACGCCAGCGAAGCGCTCTTGGTCGCCCATTTGAACATGCCCTGCCGCGCCACCGGCAGCGTGCCCATCGTCTTCCATAAATGCAGCACGCGCAGAATCATCGATTTCAAAAGTCCGAACACACCAAACCAGCCCTGAATGAAAAACCATTTGCCGAATTTAGCCCGGCACTCGTACTCCGCGATTTTCTTCTCGGTGAATCCAGCCGTGCGCATCCACGCCAGCTCGCTTGCTATGGTGGATTTCCACGAACCGATATCCGCCACTGCGACGACCAATGCCGAAGCCGTCGCGGCGGGGCTTTGACCGAAGCAGAGCCGCGCAGCCGCGTTTCTTTTCTCAGGCGTCTCCACCCAGTAGAAGCGGTACGGCTGAATATTAAAGCTCGAAGGAGCTACGCGGGCCGCATTCAGGATTTGCTCGCGCGTGTCCGGAGAAATCTCCACGGGGTCGAATACCTTGATGGCCCTTCTTTGCATGATGGCTTTGAGGATTTCGCTCATGACCGCCCTCCATGTTGCCACCACAACATATCTATGTTGCAGATGCAACATAAAGGTTGGGCGCCGCGCCGCAGTGACAATCCCCGCCCCACCGCATAAAATGTGTGTGTCGAACCAAAAAATCTACGCGAGGTTCCCTCCACAGATGACGGAAAACAACGGCCGGTTCTCCGGCGTGCGCGCCGTAATCTTCGATCTGGACGGCACGCTGATCGATTCGCAGCTCGACTTGGTGCTTTCCGTGAACGCCATGCTCGAACACATGGGCCGCGAACCGCACGTGCACGAAAAAACCTGCAGCTTCATCGGCAATGGCGCGCCCACTCTCGTTCGCCGAGCGCTGGGCGACGACTCCGCCGACGCAGACGTCGAAAACGGTCTGGCCTATTTTCTGGAATACTATCGCGCGCACATGCTGGACAACACCGACGTCTATCCCGGCGTGCGTGAAGCCCTCGTGCAGCTCCAGCAATATTCCATGGCCGTGCTCACCAACAAGCCCGTGCATTTTAGCCGCGCGATTATCGAGGGCCTGAATCTTTCGCGCTATTTCCGAATCGTTTACGGCGGTAACAGTTTTGAAACGAAGAAGCCCGACCCGCAGGGCGCACAAATCCTGCTCAAGGAGCTGCAGGCCGCGCCGCACGAAGCCATGATGGTGGGAGATTCCGACGTGGACATCAAAACCGCGCGCAACTCTGGAATGTACGCGTGCGGCGTAACTTATGGTTTTGGCACGGAAAGTCTGCGGGCGCATCCGCCGGACATAATGCTCGACACGCTGAGCGATCTAGCCGCGCATCTAAAATGAATTCTGAATCCCGCCGCAGCAAACTCCCACTAGGCTTTTGCGTAAGCTTTCTTGTACCACTCCCAAGTCCGCTTCAGCCCCTCTTCAAATAACACGCGCGGCTGGTAACCCAGCACGCCGCGCGCCAGCGATACGTCCGCTTGCGAATCGCGTATGTCTCCGTTGCGCGGCGCTTCATATCTCGGCTTGATCGTCTTTCCCGAAATCTGTTCCAGCATCTTCAGCACCTGATTCAGCGTAACGCGCGCGCCGGTGCCTCCGTTGAACACCAATCCCGAAGCGCCCGGAGCTTCGCAAGCGCGCAGCGTCTCGTCCACAATATTTTCCACATATGTGAAATCGCGTGATTGCTCGCCATCGCCATATACCACCGGGGGTTGGCCTTCGATCGCCGCCAGCATGAAGCGCGACAGCACTCCGGAATATTGCGAGGAAGGATCCTGGCGCGGCCCAAATACGTTGAAGAAGCGAATCGAAACGTTCTCCAGTCCATAAACGCGCCCGAAAACCTGCGCGTACAATTCCCCTACGAATTTCGTCACTCCGTAGGGAGAAATTGGCTGCGCCGGCATGGTCTCGATTTTCGGCAGCGTGGGCGTCTCGCCGTAGGCTGCCGACGACGCGGCAAAAACGAACCGGCGCGCCTGCGCATCCCGCGCGGCCACCAGCACGTTCAACGTGCCGTCAATGTTCACGTGATTGGTTTCCACAGGATTCAGCACGGAGCGGGGAACGGAAGTCCGCGCCGCGAGATGAATCACGTACTGCACGCCCTTGCACGCGGACTGCACCGCGGCCATATCGGTGATGGTCCCTATGTGCAAATCGATCTTGTCGCGCACTCCCGCCAGGTTCGCTTCCTTGCCAGCCGAAAGATCGTCGAGCACCACCACTTCCTGGCCCCGGCGAATCAGCTCATCCACAATATTCGAGCCGATGAATCCTGCGCCGCCGGTTACGAGATAACGCATGCTCAAAATCCTCCTGGAAAGAAAACGCGCAACGGTTCGCCCAGCAGCTATCCTTTAAGTACGCTCGACTATATCCCCGCGGCTTGCGCACGGGCAACCTCTGGAACGAGAATGGAGGGGCGTCGCGCAATGCTGTGGATCCGTGCTCATTGCCGTGCCACGCAAAAATGACTGTTTCTCGGGCCTCTACATGAATTTGCGCCTCTGCGCGTCCGGCTCAATCCGGCTCCGCACCGCCGTTGGTCTGTTTATCGCGAGCAGCATTCTCTGCATCGTGGCTTCCGCGCGCTCCCTTCCACTCACACAGCAGGTTGCTTCCAGCGCGCCGAGCAAGACCGTGTTCCTGGGCAGGATCGCGGCGGCGGAAATGCCAATGCCATTTCGTATCGGCGAAATTTTGAATTACCGCGTTGAGTGGGCCATCTTTCCAAATGCCGCCGCGCTGCAGATCATCGTCGTGGAGCGCCGCAATCTTCTCGGCTGGCAGACCTGGCACTTCCGCGCGTCAGCACATTCCCAGGTTCCGGCGCGCACGCTCTTCGAAGTGGACGACCAATTCGATTCCTACACGGATGCCAGCACGCTCGAGAGCCATCAATACGAAATGTACCTGAAAGAAATGGGCTCAACGCAAAACGAAGTGTTGCACCTGGTCGCCGCCGGCCAACCTTTTCGTGGCAACGTCGCGCCGGTAATCGTGCAGCCCGGCACTCGCGATCCACTCGGCGCTTTTTACGCGCTGCGCGTTGTGGATTGGCAGCAGACGCCGGAGTTTCACGTTCCCGTTTATGATGGCAGCGACGTATATGAGATGCGCGCGCGCCAGGTAACCGCGTCGGAATCAGTCTCGGTGGACGCCGGGAATTTCCAGGCCACGAAAATTTCCATTCGTCTGTTCGAGCACGGCAAAGAAGTGCCGCACACGAATTTCCTGGCCTGGTTCGCGCACAACGCCGCGCGCACACCCGTGTTGGTTCTGGCGGAAATGCCCGTGGGAAGTGTTCGTGTGGAACTAGCGGCTGCGCCCTGGTGACTTCTAATTGGCGAAACGGGTGACCGGCGAAACCGGTGATTGGCGAAACAGGATCGCGAATTAATCTTCCGATTAGTCTTCGGGAACGACCCAGTCGTCCGGCGGAAAATCAATCTGCCAGAAAGTGCGCGAAGGCTTCACGAACTCCACGCCCATCTGCGCTTTGCCGGCCTGCGCGGCGCCCACATACACGATGCGGCATTGCAGTGTGTGCTGCGTGGCCTTATTTGAGAGCGTAACTTCCTGCGCGGCGGCTACCCGCGCGGCCAGCGAAATCAAAGCTCCGTGCGCGTTCACCACCAGCGTGCGCGTCTCTTCCTGGAAGTCCTGATTGGAAGCGTTTTTGCCGCTCACGGTAATCGGCACACTCAGCAGCACACGCATGCTGCGGCGGCGCCCGGGGTCCAGTAAAAGCGGCTCGTTATTCTTTTGCGGTTTTGTTGGTGCTCGCATACCCCTACCTTATCGTTTGGTTTCGCCCCGGACAATGGGACTATCTTCCCATGTACGAAACAACAAACTCTCCCTGTTCGTCGGTACAGGCGAAAATCAGGCGGCGAAGTTTTTGTAGTGTGAGCGCGGTGAGAGCGGTGCGGATGAGTTTGTAGCGGCGGGCTTCAGACCGCCATCGGTGAAAGCCACGCCGACGATGGTGTCCGCCGCGGTGGACAGCGCTGCAACGGCAACGATTTAGCAGTGCACCACTTTGCCTTGCTGCTGCTTCACGTGGCGCGTGGCGTTGCGCGTATCCACCACCAGCTTGGAATTGTGCACGATCGCCTCATAGTCGTAACTGGTGTGGTCTGTTGCGATCAGCACGCAGTCATAACTTGCCAGGCGCTCGGGCGAAAGATCCACAGACTTCATGTCGGAATAATCGTAGTGGCGCATTTTGAAGAGGGAAGGGAAATAGGGATCGTTGTAATCGAGCTTGGCCCCGCGCGCGATGAGCAGCTCCAGCAGTTTCAGGGATGGTGATTCGCGCAGGTCGTCCACATCTTTTTTGTAGGCGACGCCCAGCAGCAAAATCTTCGAGCCCTTCACGCTTTTTTCATGGCTATTCAGAGCGCTCACCAACGCGTCTACCACGTTGTAAGGCATGGCAGTATTAATTTCGCCGGCCAGCTCGATGAAGCGCGTCGCGAAATCATACTCGCGCGCCTTCCAGGAAAGATAATACGGGTCCACGGGGATGCAGTGACCTCCGAGGCCCGGGCCGGGATAAAACGGCATGAAGCCAAAAGGTTTTGTCGCGGCGCTGTCGATCACTTCCCAAATATCCAGATCCATGCGCAAGGAAAGCTGCTTGAGTTCATTCACCAGCGCGATGTTCACGCAGCGGAATATATTTTCCAGCAGCTTGACCATCTCTGCGGCGCGCGTGGAGCTGACCGGAACCACTTTCGAAACAATCTGCGCGTACAGGGCCATTGCCGCCCGGCCGCTGGGCGGGTTGATTCCGCCGACTACTTTCGGAATTTGCGCCAAGCCGAATTGCTTGTTTCCCGGATCTTCGCGCTCAGGTGAAAACGCCAAATAAAAATCCGTGGCAGTATTCTCTGTGCCCGCGCCGCGCGCGAGCGGGCAGCGCAAGCCGCCTTTTTCTAAAATCGGCAGCACTAATTCCTCTGTGGTGCCCGGGTAGGTGGTGCTCTCCAGCACAATCAGCTGGTTGCGCTGCAGGTTGGGCGCGATGGATTGCGCGGTTTTCTCCACGTAACTCAAATCCGGTTCGCGCCGCTCGTCCAGTGGCGTAGGCACGCAGATCAGCACCGCGTCCATCTCACGCAGCCGTGTGAAATCCGTGGTGGCATCGAAGCGCTTGCCTTGCACGTGCTGTTTGATCTTGTCCGCGGAAATATGCTGGATGTAGGATTGCCCGGCGTTCAGCTTGGTGATTTTTTCCTGATCAGTGTCGAATCCCGTGACTCGCTGGCCCACGTCCGCAAAGCGAAGTGCCAGAGGCAGACCCACGTAGCCGCATCCGATAATTCCGATCTTGAGATCTTTTCCCGCAAAAAATTCCGGCTTGCGATCCGCGGCCATCTGTCTCCCTCAGTGCTGCGAGTTACAGCAGCCGCGCCCATACGGGGCCGAAGCTGCAATACGAAACGAAAAATCACTATAACAAGAATCCCAATTCGCTCAAAGGCGCCGTCGGCGGCCCGTGTGTAAGCATAACCTTGCGCAAGGCGCGTAGCGGCCCGCTGAAACGGCACGCCAGGGCCAGGGAAATACAGCGGCGCGCGCGTGAAAAACCCAGCGAAGCTTGCGCGTTTTTGGCACCGAAGACGTGGCAGGCCGGTTTCGCACCGCTGAGGTGAGTTTCAGGCTGAGGTGAAGGTGAGCGTGGGCGTGAGCCGGTGCGATCCCGGCAATCAGGCGATCGCGCTTTGTTGGTTCGAACTTATGACTCGCAGATTCGGCAGCGGTGCCATCAGCTTTCCGCCACGCCGGAGAAAGTCGCGCTCGCGGATCTGAATTTCGTCCATGAAGTGCCAGGGCAGCACGAGAAAAGTGTCGGCGTGCGCGCGAGCTTCGGCTTCGGAGACGATGGGTATCCATGTCCCCACGGTGTATCTTCCCCATTTTTCAGGATTGCGCTCCGCCGCGGAGCGAATCATGGTGTGGTCAATGCCAAACACTTGCAGCAACGTGTTGCCTTTGGTGGAAGCGCCGTACACGGAAGTTTCCTGGCCTCGCCGTCGCTCTCCGCACAGCCAACCCTGCAGCTTGATTCCGATCTGGCGCACACGCGCGCCGAATTCCTGATAGGTGGCTGGGCGGAGTAGTCCGACGGATTTTTCCCGAGCGCGCATGGCGTTCACGCGTTCGCGCCGCACGGAAACGGAAGCGGCCGGCGAATTGCGATGCACGACGTAGACCCGGAAGCTTCCGCCGTTAACATCGTTGGTCTCTACATCCGCTACCAGTAAGCCGTGCCGCGCAAGCAACGGCTCCAGAGAACTGAGCGAGTAGTATTCCAGATGTTCGTGGCAGATGGCGTCGAACGCGTTGTAATCGAGCACGGCCGGCAGGTAGTGCATCTCGATGACCCAAACGCCTTCTTCCAGCAAAACGCTTGCGACATCCGCGACAAACGAATTGGGATCTTCCAGGTCGTAGAACATGGCGATGGAAGTCACCACGCGAAAGCGTTCTCCAGCCACGGGCAATGCGCTGAAAAAGTCTGGCACGATGCGATCGGTGCCCGCAGCGGCTTCGCACGCCAGATTTTCCGCGGGCTCGAATCCCACGCGGCGGATATCATCCTGCGAATAGGAGCGCAGCAGTGTGCCATCGTTGCAGCCAATATCGAGCACGCTATCGCCCGGGTGCAGGCCCGCAAAATGCGCAGCCTTGCGAGAGATGTCGCCGAGCGCCGCGCGCATTGTGGAGCTGACGCCAGATTTGTACCAGTAGTGAGAGTAGAGCCACTCTGTGGGCGTGGTGTGACGCAATTGCGCCAGCCCACAATCTCCGCAAAGCAGCAGGTCCAGCGGCACGCGCGGCCAGCGGGTGCTATCCGGCACATCCGCGAAATTCGATACGTAAAGATTTCCCAGATCCAACACGCTTTGCAGGCGGCCGCTTGCGCAGGAGCGGCAGGCAGTGCGCACCTTCACTTGCACCCGCTGCTTATTTGAGTACATTTTTACTGCTAACTCGGCGATTTGTTCGATCACGGATATTCCTCAGGGTTCTTAGACGCTTTGTGCCAGAGCAGCTTTTTCCGGCTCAGCGATTCTGCGGTCGAGCGTCGAGCGGTACCACGCCACCGTTTCCACTAGTCCGTCCGCCAGGCTTCTGCGCGCGCGGAAACCAAATTCCTTTTGCGCGCGGGTTACGTCCAGCACGCGCCGCGTGGTGCCTTCCGGGTAGCGGGGATCCCATTGGATGCGGCCGGTGTAGCGCGTGACGTGCGCGATCCTGCGCGCCAGCTCGTGAATGGGGACCTCCACGCCGCTGCCCAGGTTGACGGCGTCGCCGCCGGTGTAATGCTCCAGCGCCAGCAGAATTCCTTCGGCGCAATCTTCCACATGAATGAAATCGCGCGTGGCGCATCCTGTGCCGCCGATTACGATTTCAGTCGCACCGGTGTCCACCGCCTGCACGAATTTCCGTATGAGTGAGGCGATTACGTAGCTGGTCTTGGGCTCGAAATTGTCGCCAGGACCGTAAAAATTGGTGGGGATCAGGAACACGCAGTGAAATCCGTATTGCTGGCGGTACGCTTGCGCCTGGATGAAGGGCAAGCGTTTGGCGATTCCATGCACAGCGCGCGCCGGATCCGGAAGTCCCTTGAACAAATCCTGCTCGCGCAGCGGCACAGGGGCATTCGCGGGGTAGGAGCTGGCGCTGCCGATGCAAATCATTTTCTCGACGCCATGCCGGCTGGACGCTTCGATCAACTGCGTCTCCATCATCACGTTGTTGTAGAAAGTTTCCGCCACGTCGCGATGGCTGGCGGGATTATCCACAGTGGCGGCGAGATGCAACAGCAGATGCGGCCGGTATTTATCGAAAAGCTGTTCGATATGGTCCCAACGGCTGAGGTCGCAGGTGGCGCGGCGGGGAACGGTGATGTCCGTGCAACCGCGCTCGCGCAGTTTGCGGACCACCACGCGGCCGAGGAATCCTGCGCCGCCAGTGACCACGATGCGCCGGCCATGAAAGACGCCCATGGCCGCGTTGCCATTGTCCAGAGCCCTCATTCACCGCCTCGCATCGCCATTCTTCGTTCGATCTGTCCGCTCAGCTTGTCTTCGAGCAGCTGCACGTCTGCTTCGACCATGATTTTCACCAGGTCGCGGAATTTTGTCTGAGGATCCCAGCCGAGTTTCTTGCGCGCTTTGGAAGAGTCGCCTTCCAGGCGGTCAATTTCCGTGGGGCGGTAATATTGCGGGTCCACTTCCACATGGCGGCGCCAGTCCAGCCCAACTTCCGCAAAGGCGCGTTCGACGAATTCCCGTACCGAGTGGGTTTCGCCTGTGGCGAGCAGAAAATCTTCCGGCTCATCCTGCTGCAACATCTGCCAGATTCCTTCGACGAATTCCGGCGCGTAGCCCCAGTCGCGTTCGCCGTCCAGGTTGCCGAGGTATAGTTTTTCCTGCAGGCCGTGGAGAATGCGCGCGACGGCGCGGGTGATTTTCCGGCTCAGGAAAATCTCGCCGCGACGGGGCGATTCGTGATTGAAAAGGATTCCGTTCACCGCGTAGAGGCCGTAACCTTCGCGCGCGTTTACCGTCATCCAGTAGCTGTAGAGCTTCGCGCAACCGTACGGGCTGCGCGGACGGAACGGCGTGGTTTCGGTCTGCGGACATTCATAGGCTTGTCCGAACATTTCGCTGCTGGCCGCGTTGTAGAAACGCGTGGGGATTCCGGTTTCGCGAACGGCATCCAGCAGACGCGTGGTTCCCAGCGCGGTAATGTCGCCGGTGTATTCCGGAATATCGAAGCTGACGCGCACGTGACTCTGCGCGCCAAGGTGATAGATTTCGTCCGGCGCAATGCGATAGAGCAATTTGGACAAGCTGGTCGCGTCGGACAGGTCGCCGAAATGGAGGAAGAAACTGGCGTCGCGCTCGTGCCAATCTGAGATTAAATGGTCCACTCGTTCCGTATTGAAACTGCTGGAGCGCCGCTTGATTCCGTGGACTTCGTAGTTCTTCAGAAGCAGCAATTCGGCCAGATACGAGCCATCTTGCCCGGTGATGCCAGTGATGAATGCGCGTTTGCGTCGTGCGGGAAATGCGACAGTCATTTGGTTTGCTCTCTTAGTTTGCTTTCTGGAACAGGCCGTCCGGCTTCGGGCCCAGGCCACATATACCAATTCGACCAGGTGCGCTGGTTCCTTCAGTCATTTTCGGTGAAGTGGATGCGAGCATCTGGCGAGCAGCAGCGGTGCATTCACGTTTCCGCAAATGAAACTGATTGGCTCGGTTCCAGCCGCATAGAGAGCAAGATTCCTGCCAATCGAGTTGCGACGTGCCGCAGCTTATGCGCGATGAGTGGAGTTCGCGTTTGGCGCTCGTACATTGTCATCTCATACCCGCTGCGTTATCCTCGCTCCACATGGCCTCCGATGATTGATATTCACTGCCACTTGCTGCCTGGTCTCGACGACGGACCTGACTCGTTCGAGATGTCTCTGGAAATGGCGGAAATGGCCATTACAGATGGCGTTACGCACGTCATCGCCACGCCGCATGCGCATCCGCACCATGTATTCGATCCAGAATTGATCAAGCAGCGCCGCGATGAAATGCAGGCGCGTGTGGAAGGACGCTTAATACTCGCGACGGGCTGCGACTTTCACATGAGCTTTGAAAACCTGCAGGACGTTCAGGACGTTCCCAACCGTTTTACGCTGAACCAAAAGAACTACTTGCTGGTAGAGTTTGCCGACTATTCGATTCCGCCCTCCATGGATCAGGCGTTGCACCATCTGCATCTCGCGGGATTGCGGCCGATCATCACTCATCCGGAACGCAATCCCTTGATTCGCGCGAAACCCGAGCGATTGTTCCGCTGGCTGCGGCAGGGATGTTACGCGCAGGTGACGGGACAATCTTTGCTGGGGAAATTCGGGAAGCCCGCGCAGGAAGTGGCCGAAGAATGGATCGGAATGAACGCGGTGCATTTTCTGGCGAGCGACGCGCACAATGTGACGTCGCGTCCGCTGCGTTTGAAGGAAGTGTTCGACCACGTGGCGAAGAAGCGCGGCGAAGATGTGGCGCAAGCTTTGCTGGTGGATAATCCGCTGGCTGCGTTTGAGGGGCGATCGCTGCCGTGGGTTCCGGAGATGGATGAGGATGTGGGGTTGAGTCCGGGCGCTACTCCGCAGCGCAAGCGGAAGAGGTTTTGGTTTTTTTGATGCAATGAACGCGCCGCGCTTCAGAAAAAAACGAGCGCAAAGAATTCACAGCGATCAATTGAAAAGCTCCAAAATTTCTTCGTAGCGCTTGAATGGGGCGATTAAATATGCGCCGGCGATGCTTTCGCTGCGCGCGGAGCGGGCCCATTCGAGCATGTGACGAGCGAGAACGAAACCGCGATCGCGCGCGGCGTCGCCGGCTTTTTCCATTTCGCGCAGCGTGGCTTCGGGGATGACGATTCCGGGGACTTCGTTGTTCAGCCGCAAGGCCTGCTTATAGCTGGTTAGCGGCCACAGTCCGACGATGATAGGCACGGGAGATTTTCCGCCCAGGCGCTTCAAGAACGCCTGCCAGTGCTCCGGATCGAAAATCGGTTGGGTCATCGCGAAATGCGCGCCCGCTTCAATTTTGGCTTCGAAGCGCCGCAACTCTTCGTCCATATCTTCCGCGACGGGATTCACGGCGACGCCGATTGTGAAATTGGTGGCTCCGCCGAGGCTTTTGCCGGCCCAGTCCGTGCCTTGATTCAACCGCGATAAAACTTTCACCAGGCCGATGGAATCCACTTCATAGACGCCGCTGGTTTCCGGATGATCGCCGAGCGAAGGAGGATCGCCGGTGATCGCGAGGACGTTGCGCACGCCGCCGATGGCCCATGCGCCAAGCAGCATGGCCTGCAGTCCGATGATATTGGCGTCGCGCGTGGTGACGTGCGGAATGGTTTCGAAGCCGTGAGCTTCCAACGCGCCGGCCAGGACCAGCGCGTCCATGCCAACGCGCGCAAGAGTGCCGCTATTAATGTCAATCGAGTCCACGTGAGGCGAAGCCATGACGCGGCCGACTTGTTCCAGGATGCGCTCAATGGAGACGCCCTTGGGCGGATCGATTTCCACGGAAGTGACGAACTGCGCGGCCTGAATTTTTTTCCAGAGTTTACTTTCCGGTTCGCGTGCGGCGATGCGGCGGAAACGCTCGGCCGGCTCGAAAATTTCCACCGCTCCGCCGGCGCCTGCGATTTTTGCGCCGTGCGGCTTGGCTGAACGGAGTTTCTTCACCGCCTCCGCGATGGCGTGAATGTGTTCGGGCGTGGTGCCGCAGCAGCCGCCGATGATGCGCGTGCCGATTTCTGCAGCTTCCTGAGCGAAGAGCGCGAAATATTCCGGCGAAGATTTCGGATAGACGATGCGATCGCCGACGCGCTTGGGAAAGCCCGCGTTGGGCATGGCAGAAAGCGGCAGCTTGGCGGTGGCCGCGAGTTCGCGCAGCACTGGCAACAAAAGTTGCGGACCGATGGTGCAGTTCGCGCCGATGGTCTGAATATTTTTTTCTTTCAACAGGTCCCAGGCGTCCTGCGGGCGTGTGCCGCCGAAAGTAGTGCCTTCATCGGAGTAGGTCAACTGCGCGACGACGGGCAGGCGCGAAAACGAGCGGATGGCGTCCACGGCGGCGAGCAGTTCCGCGATGTCACTGAAAGTCTCCAGCAGAAAAAAATCCACGCCGCGCTCTTCCAACGCTCCGGCCTGTTCCTTGAAAATGGCGACGACGTCCTGGTGGGGCAGTTCGCGGACGTGTTGGAGGATTCCGAGCGGACCAATGGAGCCGGCGATCAGGACTTCTTGCTTGGCGGCCTCGCGCGCTTCGCGGGCAATTTTTACGGCGCGATGATTGAGTTCAGCAACGCGATGGGCCATGCCGAATTCGCCGAGCTTGTGGCGATTGGCGCTGAACGTATTGGTTTCAATGATTTGGGCGCCGGCTTCGATGTAGGTCTGATGGACGCGAAATACGGCGTCGCCGTGGGTGACGTTAAGCTCGTCCACGCAGCGCTGCGGGCCGACGGATTCATAGAGCAGCGAACCCATGGCGCCGTCGGCGACCAGGATGGCCTGTGTGAGTCGTTCGTTGAAATCTTCGATGCGCATGTTTTTGTGCTTTTTGCCTCCAGCGTATCGCCGGCGAATCAATCGCGCGCGAACCGGGCGCTGGCGAACTGGGCGCTGTTTCCGCATATTCCGGCGGCGGGCAAAAAGTTCGTAATTATACCATCCGCGGAGCCGTAGACCGCAAAGCGCGGTTCCATGCTCCGAGGCATGCCCCACCGGCGGTGCGAACACCGGCTCGGCGCGCTACCCGCTACGGCCAATGGCGTCACGACGCGGGAGGGTTCGCAAAAAGCGAATTATTGACTTGACCTGTTCGCAAATTGCGAATCTAATGCATAGGAGGTGGGGATTGCACGTGATTAGCCGGAAACGTTTGGTGGAAGCCGCGGCCAAGCATCCGCAACTGGGCCGGCCCTTGGATTCCTGGTACCGGATTGCAAAACGAGCGGAGTGGCAGAGCCTGATGGACGTACGGCGCGCATTTCCGAGCGCCGACGCGGTGTGGAAATACACGGTATTCAACATCAAGGGGAACGCGTTCCGGTTAATCACGGAAATAAACTACCGGACGGGACGCATTTTTCTGCGACACGTGCTGACCCACGCGGAGTACACGAAAGGAGGCTGGAACAAATGAGTTCGCGGACGATAGCGCCGGAGTACAGTCGCTTGCTTACTAGAATTTCGCCCAAGGTGATTCACAGCGAAAAGGAAAACGAGGCCTACACGCGAGCATTGTATGAGCTCGACCAGCGCAGCGCGAAGCTGACGCGCGCGGAGAAGGAACTGGCGGAATTGCTGACGCTTTTGATTGAGGATTTCGAAGCGAAACGCTACGAACTGCCGCGGGCTAAGCCGCTGGAGGCGCTACGATTTTTGATGGAGCAGCACGACCTGAAGCAGAAAGACTTGGTGGATGTGTTTGGCGCACGCAGCATCGTTTCGGAGGTGCTGAGCGGCAAGAGGAAGTTGAATCAGGACCACATTGCGCGGCTGAGCCGGCGGTTCCACGTTTCGCCGGAAGTGTTTTTCTAAGGCCAAAGCAGGCGTCGGCCAAATCATCTGCGCTGCTAAGTTTCAACGACCGATTTTATATTAAACTAGCAAATCCAGGCGTTGCCCGGGACTACTAACGCGGCAAGCATGCCGAAAAAATCCAAAAAGAACGACCATATCGTACCCAAAACCGTGTTTCGTAGGAGCTGACTGGGCCCCGGAGAGCCGCGTTCAAAAAACCCCCACAATACTAGTGACCACTCGCCCAATCTGATTGGAACAAGCAGAACCCAAAATATCCATACAGAGCTCTGAGTCAAATGGAACCACTTTGCCATGAAAAAATATGCGGTGCCGTACGACACGCCGACGGCAATGCCGAGCGCGGTTCGGGCGGCGCCGATCTTCCAGATGTTCGACTCTGGTTTCCTATAATCTCTTCTTAAGCACCAGGCCGCCGCGGTATAGCCGGCAAGTTTTACTGCAGCGAAGCAAACGAATCCGAGTTCGTTTGGACTCACTGGCACAGCGTCCTCCTCGCTTACCGTTTTTGGCCGACGAGGCCGGCGATGGTGTCCATCAGGTCGAATTTCGTGAGGACTTCGAGTTTGGCGCCCGGCATTTCGACGAAGACGGCGGGGCTATCGTGGCTGAGGATGTGGGTGACGCGTTCGATGGGGGCGGTGGCTGGGACTTGCGGCAGCGGCGCGCCCATGACTTCGCGAATGACAAGCTTGCGCAGATCTTTTCCTTGCAGGGCGAGATTGAGGATTTGATCTTCGAAGACGGTGCCGATGGATTTTCCTTCTTCGAAGACGGGGAGCTGCGAAATATCCTGTTGCTGCATGGTTTGCAGGGCGTGGAAGACGGTCTGGTAGGGGCCGGCGACGATCATCTCGCGGGTTTTGCCGGCCTGGCGCTTGACGCGGATTACGTCCGCGGCGGAGAGCGCGACTTCGGCGTCCACGTAGCCATGCTCACGCATCCAGCCGTCGTTGAAAACTTTGGACATGTAACGCGAGCCGGAATCGGGCATGAAGGCAACGATCATGTCGCCCTGTTTGGCGTTGCGCGCAATTTTTAGCGCAGCGGAAATGCAGCCGCCACCGGAGCCTCCGGTGAAAATGGCTTCTTGTTTGGCGAGGCGGCGGGCCCAGACGAAACATTCTTCGTCGGAGACCTGGAAGATGTCGTCGAGGATTTTCAGGTTCATGGTGCCGGGGAAAAAATCTTCGCCGATGCCTTCGACGACGTAGGTGAGGGCCTTGCCGGTGTTTCCTGTTTTCACTTTTTCGTAATAGAGCGAACCGATGGGATCCACGCCGATAATTTTGACGTTGGGATTTTGTTCTTTCAGGTAACGGCCGACGCCGGAGATGGTGCCGCCGGTGCCGACGCCGCAGACGAAGTGGGTGATTTTTCCTTCAGTGTCCTTCCAGATTTCCGGGCCGGTGGTGCGGTAGTGCGCGTCCGGATTCATGGGGTTCTCGTACTGATTGGGATAGAAGGAATTGGGAATTTCGCGCGCGAGTTTGGCGGCGACGGAATAGTAGCTGCGCGGGTCTTCCGGCTCGACGGCGGTGGGGCAGACGATGACTTCGGCGCCGAAGGCTTTCAGGAGATCGATTTTTTCGCGCGATTGCTTGTCGGTGATGGTGAAGACAACTTTGTAGCCGCGCACGCAGGCGACGAGCGCGAGGCCCATGCCGGTGTTGCCGGAAGTGCCTTCGATGATGGTGCCGCCGGGCTTGAGTTTGCCGGTGCGCTCGGCTTCGTCAATCATGGCGAGGCCGATGCGGTCTTTCACGGAGCCGCCGGGATTCATGTAGTCGGCCTTGACCCAGACTTCGGCGGGCAAATCTTTCGCCAGGCGATTGAGGCGAATGATCGGCGTGTTACCGATGGCTTCGAGGATATTTTGGCACTTCATGTGCGCGGATCGGCTCCTGGGGCGCTGGGCGGACTCAGCCAGCTTAGAGATTTTCGCAAACGGTGGCAAGCGGGAAGGGCGCTGCGTTTCCGAAATCGCGATTGATGGGGCGCGCGGATGGAGCGCGGCTCGGGCGAGGGAGCGGGGCGCTCATGCTATGCTTTTCTGGTGAAGTCCGAAGGGGCTGCAGCGGAATATCTTTTTTACGATGGACATTGCGGGCTGTGCCATCGCGCGGTGAAATTTGTTTTGCGGCAGGACCGCGACGGGACGGCTTTTCGTTTTGCGCCGCTGCAGGGCGAGACGTTTCTCGCGCGGGTGGAGGCGGGACGGAGGGTGGGGTTACCGGACAGCGTGGTGGTACTGACGCGCGATGGCGAATTGCTGGTGCGGTCCGACGCGTTTTTGCACATTTTTCGGCGATTGGGCGGCGGGTGGCGCTTGTTGGCGACGGTTTTGAGCGTGGTGCCGCGGGGGTTGCGCGATTTTGTCTACGACTTTGTGGCGCGGATCCGGTATCGGGTGTTCGGCAAGCGCGACGATTTATGTCCGATTGTGCCGGCGGAATTGCGTGCGCGTTTTGATTCGTAGAGTGTCGGCAGATGGAGAAGCGGAAAATGGAAACGCAAAAATGGAAAATGGCAAAGCGCGAGCGATGAAATTGGTTGAGGCGAAATTGAAGTAAGGGAGACGAGATGACGCGAACAAATATTTCGAGTGGGACGCCCTGGGAGCCGGTGATTGGGTATTCGCGGGCGGTGCGCGTGGGGACGAACGTTTGGGTTTCCGGGACGACGGCTACGGACGCGCAGGGAAAAATTGTCGGCGTGGGGGATGCGTACGCGCAGGCAGTGCAGACTTTGAAGAATATCGAGCGGGCATTGCAGAAGGCGGGGGCGGGGTTGGCGGACGTGGTGAGGACGCGGATGTACATTATTAGCGCGGCTGATTCGGAGAAGGTCGGGCGGGCACACGGTGAATTCTTCGGGAAGATTTTGCCGGCGACTTCGATGATCCAGGTGAGCGCGTTTATTGCGCCGGAGATGCTGGTGGAGATTGAGGCGGAGGCGGTTGTGGGGAGCGGGCAGTAGCGCGGGCGGCGAATTTTTGGTGGCCGGGCGTTTGTAACACAATATTCACAATTGATGGGAGGTGGATTCGATAGAATCGCGGGCCATGGCCAACGACATTTTACAGATCATTTCAACGGCGGGAAGACTGGCGGGGCAGACGGTACTAACTCTGAAAGGTTCACTGAATATACAGACGATATTCGAATTTCAGAAGGCGACGCGCGAAGAGAGCGCCACGAAATTGATTCTGGATTTCAGCGGCGTGCCCTATGTGGATTCGGCGGGGCTAGGCGCGTTGGTGGGTGCGTATGTGGCGGCGCAGCGCACGCAGCGGAGGCTGGCCGTGGCGGGAACGAATACGCAGGTGAAGGCGCTGATTGATATGACGCATGTGGGGACGCTGATCAAGTCTTATGCTACGGTGCAGGAGGCGGAAGAAGCGCTGGGGTAGCGTAGGAAAAGTGAATTTAGAAAAGCGAAACTAGAAAATCCGCTGGCGTTCAGTTTCCTGCCTGTTTGGAAACCTTTTTGATTCATCCGCATTGAAAATCGGCCGACTGCGCTCCTGATCCTGCAAATTTCGGCGATTCAAGTGAAAAGCATCTCTCTCTCCCGCATTCGCGGGATGGGGATGACAACTCGCCAGTCCCACTGGCAGAGGTGTAATCGAAATACGAATATCGAGGCAACGACCCTGGTGCTGACATTGTGCCGAGTTGGGGCGCAGCAAGCAGCGCCCCTACCGATGACGACAAGCTGGCGTCAGGCTTTTGCGGCGGCTTCCTGGGCGTCTAGTTTTGGCTGGATCCAGTGGAAAGTGGCGCGCACCAGGAAGACGTTTATAAAAATGGAGATGAGGGAGGCGGCCAGCGTGGCGGTGAAAACTTCCTGGCCTACGAGGCCGGATTTTTTCGCTACTTCGACGAGGACGAAGGAAAGTTCGCCAATTTGGGTGAGGCCTACGGCGACGGCGATGGACGTCCAGATGGAATAACGGAACAGCTTCATTACGGCCAGCCAGATGACGAATTTTCCGACGACGATCAGCAAGAGCATGATGCCGAGCAGCGGAAGATTGTGAATGATCACGGAGGGAACGACCAGCGTGCCGAGGGAGACGAAGAAAAGCGCTACGAAGGCGTCGCGCAGCGGGATGAGCGTGGTGTGCGCTTCGTGCAAATCCTCCGCGCCGCTGATGGAAAGGCCGGCGAGGAACGCACCGAGGGCGACCGAGAAGCCGACGGCTTGCGCGGAGGCGGCGGAAACCAGGCAGATGGCGATCGCGACGAGCAGAAAAATTTCGGGATCGTTGATGCGCGCGACGCGACGCAGTACGCGAGGCACCACGGTCATCGCCAGAAAGGCGAGGGGGATCAGCAGGAGCGCGGCTTTGCCCAGCGTCCATGCGGCTTGGGTGAAGCGGCCTTCGGCAGGACCGCTGAAGATGGGGATGACGATGGTCATGAAGACCACGGCGACGTCTTCGACCAGGGTGATGCCGATCATCACGCGTCCATATTTGGTGCCGAGGGCGTTGCGGTCGGCGAGCAGGCGCGCGAGAACCATGGTGCTGGCAACGGAAATGGTGGCGCCGATCACGAAACCTTGCATCATGGGCCAGCCAGCGAGCCACGCGGCGCCGACGGCGAAGGCGAGTGAGAGCACGATGCCGATGGAGCCGCCGCC
Source organism: uncultured Acidobacteriota bacterium (assembly GCA_963748395.1). Taxonomy (GTDB): domain Bacteria; phylum Acidobacteriota; class Terriglobia; order Acidiferrales; family UBA7541; genus Palsa-295. The sequence continues at coordinate 431,018 of CAVVIP010000006.1, forward strand.
GAGCGCGACCCACTTCACGCGCATCAGGTCCGGAATGGAAAATTCCACGCCGATGGAGAACATCAGGAGCACGACGCCGACTTCAGCGAAAACTTCGAAGGCGTGCAGGTCAGAAATCTGCAGGCCGGGAGTGAAGGGGCTGATGATGATGCCTCCGAAGACGAAGCCGAGGATGAGCGGAAGCTTCAGGCTGCGGGCGAGCAGGCCGCCTACGACGGCGGCGAGGAAAATAAAAGTTAGATCGCGAAAGAGAAGTGGGTCGGCTTCCATGGCGCCTCGCAGTGGATCTGGGCCAGACAAATTTACGTGGAGGCGCGGCGGCTGGCAATCTTAAAAGATGGGGCGCGGGAATAATCCACGCGCGGCGTGGCGGCAATTTGGGAACATGGGGCAAGGTCGGTTCCGGCGGGGCTGGTGAGGATGCGATAGAATGGCAGAGTCATGGAACGATTTTACCGCGCGACGATGAAGATCACCGGCGACACGGTATTTGGCCGGCTGGCGTTTACATTTCTGGTGCTGTGCGCGATCGCGTTGGGCGCGGCCGTGGGGTTGTTGTTTGTGTACTCGGGCGATTTGCCGGAGATACACGCGCTGCAAGATTACCGGCCGAACGTCGTGACCGAGCTGTACGCGGATGACGGGCAATCTGTGGGCACATTCGCGCTGCAGCGGCGGATTCTGCTGACGTACGGGCAGATTCCGAAAGTGCTGAAGGATGCCATCCTCACCACCGAAGATCAGCACTTCGAAGAGCACTGGGGCGTGGACATTCCGCGCGTGCTGCAGGCCGCATGGCACGACATCGCCAAGCATCGCCTGGCGGAGGGCGCCAGCACGCTGACGATGCAGCTGGCCGGCGGACTATTTCTGAATCGTTCGGACCGCAGTGCGCGGCGGAAGATTGAAGAGACGATTCTGGCGATCCAGATCGAGCGGCATTACACCAAAGAACAAATTTTCACGATGTACTGCAATCAGATTTATCTGGGCTCGGGGAATTACGGGTTCGAAGCGGCGTCGGAATATTATTTCAGCAAACCAGTGGGGCAATTGACGCTGGGGGAAGCAGCGACGCTAGCGGCGATTATTCGCGGTCCGATTTATGCGCCGCTCAATCATCCGGATCGCGCGCTGGCGCGGCGAAACCTGGTGCTGGAATTGATGGCGCACGACCGCAAGATCACGCAGGCGCAGGAACAGGCCGCGATGAGCCAGCCGCTGGGCCTGCACGTCGAATCGCTGCGCAATGACCTGGCGCCGTATTTTGTGGAAGAGGTTCGCCAGTACCTGGAGCACACCTACGGCACCGCGGCAGTACACGAGCAGGGATTGCGCGTGTACACGTCGTTGAATGTGGCGATGCAGAAAGCGGCGGACCAGGCGGTGCGCGACGGATTGCATGCGTACGACCGGCGGCACGGCTGGCGCGGAAAGCTGCCGAACATTCTGGAGCAGAATCTGGGGCCGCTGGAGAAATATCAGGATGAGGGCTGGCGCAACACGCCGCGCAAGGGCGACTACGTGAACGGATTGGTGACGGTGGTGGAGCCGACGTTCGCGTCCGTCAAGATCGGGACGTATCACGCGATGCTGACGCCGGCGGATTTTGCGTGGACGGGGATCAAGTCGCCAAAGCAACTGATGAAGGTTGGCGACCTGGTATGCGTATCGGTGAAAGAAGTTTCGGGGTTCACAGTGCGCGCGCAGCTGGAACAAGTGCCGGCGGCGCAGGGCGCATTGCTCGCGATTGATAACGCCACGGGCGAAATCAAGGCTATGGTGGGCGGATATGATTTCGAGGAATCGAAATTCAACCGCTCCACGCAAGCGCTGCGGCAGACGGGCAGCTCGTTCAAAGTGTATGTGTACGCGGGTGCGCTGGAAATGGGGATGAATCCGTTCGACACGATTGTGGATGCGCCGGTGGTGTTCCGCAGCGGCGGGCAGAATTATTCTCCCAAGAATTACGATGAGAAATTCGAAGGGCGCATCACGCTGCGGCGGGCGCTGGCGGATTCGCGCAATGTGCCGGCGGTGCGTTTGCTGGATCACGTGGGCGTGCAGAACGTGATCGAGCTGGCGCGCAAATTCGGGATTAGCAGCCCGCTGCCGCCGTATCTGCCGCTGGCGCTGGGCGCCGCGGACTTGACGTTGATCGAGCACACTTCCGCGTTCACCGTGTTTCCCGATGATGGCATTCACATCGAGCCGCACTACATCAAGCGCGTGACTTCGTACGACGGCGCGGTGCTGGAGGAACCTCGCCCGAAGGTGAACGACGTGATTCCTCCGGAGGTGGCGCGGACGATGGTGGCGATGCTGGAGGAAGTGGTGCAGTTCGGCACCGGCGTGCGCGCGAAAGAATTGGGCAGGCCGTCGGCAGGGAAGACCGGAACGACAAACGATTTTACGGATGCGTGGTACATCGGATTCACTCCGCAACTGACGGCGGGCGTGTGGGTGGGAAACGACGACAAGCGCATTTCGCTGGGCAAAAAAGAAACGGGAGCGCGCGCGGCGTTACCGATCTGGCTGGAGTTCATGCAGCAGAGCACGCAGGGCTCGCCGGTGGAAGAATTTCCGAATGTAGTGCCGCTGGAGAAAATTGCGCCGACGAGGTCGGTGTTGGTGGACGTGCCGGATACGGCGCCGCCGGCGGATGCGGCGGAGCAGGGGTTGACGGAGAAGGCGGCGCCGGTGTTGCCAAAGCCTGCGCCAACGCCGAAACCCTCCGTGCCTGCAGCGACGCAAGCCGCGCCGTCGTCCACGCAGTTGAAGACACCCGCAGGCCCCTCACGCCGGTAAGGAATGCGCGCGGCCACGCGCGTTGACTTGAAATGCGGCGCGACCTAATATGTGCGGCACATGGAACCTACCGATTCGCTCATAGGCAAAACCTTTTCGCACTATCGCATCGTCGAACGGCTTGGCGGCGGCGGAATGGGCGTGGTGTATAAGGCTGAGGACACGAGCCTGGGGCGGTTCGTGGCGCTGAAGTTTTTGCCGGATGAATTTGCGGCGGACCCGCAGGCCCTGGAACGATTTCGGCGGGAGGCGCGAGCTGCTTCGGCTTTGAATCATCCGAACATTTGCACGATTCATGAGATTGGCGAGGAAAACGGGCACACGTTCCTCGCGATGGAATGCCTCGATGGAAAAACTCTGAAACATTCAATTTCCGGGCGTCCGCTGGATTTGGAAATGCTGCTGGACCTGAGCATTGAGATCGCGGACGCGTTGGACGCCGCGCACGGCAAGGGAATTGTGCACCGCGACATCAAGCCCGCCAATATTTTCGTCACTGACCGCGGTCACGCCAAAATTCTGGACTTCGGCCTGGCGAAACAGCTGCAGCACGCCGCCGTGCACACGATGACGCAGGACGCGACGCAACCGGCACGGATGGCTGCGGGTGTGCGCCCAGAAGATCTCACGAGTCCGGGCGTCGCTGTGGGCACGGTTGCGTATATGTCGCCGGAGCAGGTGCGCGGGAAGGAACTCGACGCTCGCACGGATTTGTTTTCGTTTGGCGTAGTGCTTTACGAGATGGCAACGGGCTCGGTGCCGTTTCGCGGCGAGACATCCGGAGTGATCACGGAAGCGATTTTGAATCGCGCGCCCGTGGCTCCGGTGCGGCTGAACCCGGAGCTTCCCGCGAAGCTGGAAGACATCATTAATAAGGCGCTGGAGAAGGATCGCGACCTGCGGTATCAGGCGGCGTCGGATATACGCACGGATCTGAAGCGGCTGCGACGCGATACGGACTCCGGCCGGATGTCTTCGACAGGAAGCGGGACGGCTCAGGAGGTTGCGCCGGAAACTGGCAGCGGAAAGAGTTCGAGCGTAGCTATTGCCGCGCAACCTGCAGCAGCGAGTGCAGGCAAGAAGTACGGAATTGCCGCTGCATGCGCGGTTATGGTCGTCGCGGCCGCCGCGTTTGCTGCATATCATTTCTGGGGCGGTTCGCACGCGCCCAGCGGACCCGCGAAGATTGTGCAAATCAGCCAGTGGGACAAGCCGATTGATTTCGCACGGCTTTCTCCGGATGGGCATACGGTAGCGTTCAGCTCGCCGATAAGCGGAGTTGACCAGGTATTCGTGATGCTGGCTTCCGGTGGTCAGCCACTGCAGCTAACCAGCGACAACGGCGCGAAGATCGTGGACAGCTTCTCGCCGGATGGATCGGAGATTTACTACGGCAAATCCGAAGAGCGTGCCGAGGAATGGGCGGTGCCCACGCTGGGCGGAAAGCCGACCCGCGTAGTGTCCGGCAATCATTTGTCGCCTTCGCCCGATGGCGCGTTCCTTTTCTACATGGATTCGAATCAGCGAGTGATCATGCGCGCGGCAAAATCCGGACTGGATCAGGAAAAAATATACGGCTTCGGCGCGGCCACGCTTCCCGTCAACCGAATTTTGCCGTACGCCGACGGCAATCGTTTGCTGGTGCTCACGGCGGACCCGGTTTCTTCGCGTGAGGGCTTCCGGGCGCACGAAATTGACGTCGCCAAAAAGACGGCAACGGATTTGGACGAAATTCCGGGCATTGTGGAAGGCGTGGTGTGGGCCGATGCGGGCAACAGCGCGATCCTTTTCAGCCGCACTTTAAACGGCCTGACCAACATCTGGAAGTACGGTTTGGCGGACAAGAAATTGGAACAGGTTACGATGGGAACGGGTCCGGACACATGGCCGATGCCTGATCCCGCGGGAAAAGGGCTTTACTACGTGAACGGAAAGTCTTCGGGGTTTCTGACGGCTTACAATTCGCGTACCAAGCAGTTCACCGACATCGCATCGGAGAACGCCACGCAGCCGGCCATTTCACCCGACGGCAAACGGGTGGCTTACATCACGATTCCGTCGCGGGACCACAACGAGGTGTGGGTGGCGGACATTGACGGCAGCAACAAAACAAAAATCACCGCGGGGGAATCGCTGGCCACGGGGATGTGGTCCGCGGACAGCGCTCTATTTGGCTTTGTCGCGGAAAAAAGCGGCGCGCCGGATAAACCGTTCATCGTGCGGCCCGACGGGGGCGGTGCGCAGGCGCTGACCTGGTCCGGGGGCACCGTGCAGAATGTGCTGATCAGCGCCGACCAAAAGACTGTGTATCTGAACAGCATTGAAAAATCGGAGAACGCGACGACGATCTCGCAAGAAAGCGCGGAGGGTTCCGCACCGGAGAAGCTCTCCGACACTTGCGGCTTCGCTTTTGCAATCGCTCCGGGCGGGAAATACCTGCTGACCTTGCAAGGCGGCACAGAGAAGGAGATCGGAATTTACCAGCTGTCGCTCGCCGACAAAAAGTGTTCGCTGCTGGTGCCCGGCGCGGTGACGTTCGGCGTGGTGAGCGGCAAGGACGGCAAGTCGTTCTTGTACGCGATCCCTTCGCAGCAGGACGTTACGATTTACCGCCAGGGTTGGGAGGATGGAAAAGTGATCGGCAAGCCCCAGGCGGCGATGAAGCTTCCGTTCGCGTTTCCTCTGGTGAGCGGCGGGAACGCTTACGATTTTTCGAGTGATCTATCCACGATTATTTATGCGCGCGCTGGTGGGCACGCTGATATTTACCTTTTAAGTCAGAAGTAACTCCGGCTTGCAAAATCCATTTTGAAGAAAAAGCGGGGCGGACATTCGCTTGGCGGCGGATTGTGCGACTTTCGCTGCGCAAGGATGTGAACGCCCGGGCAAGCTGGGGCGCAGCAAGCAGCGCCCCTACCGTTTGTCGAACGGATCCCAGCCCTGAGATTGCAGCGGTTTCGTTTTTCCATCGGGCGCGACGAGGAAGAGCTCGCGGTCGCGGGTGATTTCGCCGATTGCGGTTAGGAATGCCGCGCTCGGAGCACGGTGGAGTTTTTTTGTTTGGCGGGGCGAGATGGTGAAGAGAAGTTGGTAGTCTTCGCCGCCGTGCAGGGCGAGTTGCAGGGGATCGAGGTTACGATTGCCGAGCTTGCGCGCGACGCCTGCTGGAATTACCACGCTGGGGATTTTGGTGGCGTAAATTTTCGCGCCGACTTTGCTTGCGGTGCAAAGTCGGGCCAGGTCGGTGGAGAGGCCGTCGGAAAGATCCATCGCGGATGTGGCGATGCGCTGGCGGGCGAGCCAGGAGCCGAGTTCGACGCGAATTTTGGGATAGAGGTGCGGCTGGACGAGTGAGCGCAGTTTACGGTCGCGGGCGTGGCCGCGGAGGACCAGCTCTAGCCCGAGTTGGGCGCGGCCAAGTTTGCCGCTTACATAGATGATGTCGCCGGGGCGCGCGCCGGAGCGAGTGAGCGAATGCCGCGGAGCGACCTCTCCTAGCACGGTGATACTGATGAAGACGCGATCGCTGTTCGTGGTGTCGCCGCCGATGATGGTGATGCCCAGTTCGCGTGCGGCGCGGGCCATCCCTTCTAGGAATGCGTCGAGCCAGGCGCCGGTTCGCGCGGTGGGGAGCGCGAGAGTAAGGAGAAAGAAGCGCGGAGTGGCGCCCATCGCGGCGAGGTCGCTGGAGGCGCGGGCGAGAGCTTTGTAGCCGACCGAGTCAGGCGGGTGTGTGTTCGCGCGGAAATGCACATTTTCCAGGAACGCATCGCAGCTGAGGACCCAGTCGGCGCGGCCTGCGGGCGAAAGGATGGCGCCGTCGTCGCCGATTCCGAGGCGCAGACGAGCGGCGCCACGAGAGTCCGAGGAGAGTGCGCGGGCGATTTTTTCGACCAGGTGGCTTTCGTGCATCATCCTGAACCTTCGTACAGTTGTATCGCGAAACCTGAATAAGGTAAGGTTTCTGGTCGGGAAAACTCTAACTGAAATTAGCGGAATGCCGATAAGTCTTTTCGACTGATAGGGAAGCTGTGGAAAACGTAAGTTTAAGGTTGACCACGGTGGGTGTGCTGGCTACAATTCACCGGGTTTTGTATCAGGCTTCCGCAGTTAGACTTAGCGCTGTACCGATGAACCGCGACTCGGGAAACGCGGTTTTCGATTGACTGAATCAAATTGAGACAGGCAAAATTTAAACAATGAAGGGCAAGTACTACACGTTTTTTATTGCGTCGAGCGCGTCCGGTGGGATGAGGCGCGTTCGTGTGCCTTTCTACGTGCTGCACGCGCTGGCGATTCTGGCTGCGGTGGGCGGCGTGACGGTGTTGGCGGGGATGGGCTCGTACTCCCGCATGTTGTGGAAGGCCACCAATTACAATTCGCTGCGCCGCGAGCAAGATACCCTGAAGCAACAATATAAGGTGCTGCAGACGGAAGTGAAGGATACCAACCAGCGTCTGGATTCGCTGCAATCGTTGGCGAGCGAAGTGGCGATCGCATACGGAATCACGCGGTTCAAGCAGACGCCGTTTGCCTTTGGCGATGATGCGGGCGCGCCGGATGTGGAATACCAGGAATCGGTGGACGAGTTCAGCTACCTGCAGCGCAACGCTTCGGCGGTGACGATGTCCGACGGCGGAATGCGGCTGCTGCCGGCTTCGCAGCTAAGCAGCCTGGGGATTGTGCCGACGCTCTGGCCGGTGACGGGCGAAATAACCGGGCATTTTGGCGAGCGGCTGGATCCGTTCAGTGGTGAAGGCGCGTTCCATGCAGGGATGGACATTGCTTCGCATTATGGGGACTCGGTGCACGCGACCGCAGATGGAATCGTAGCGGTGGTGGAGCAGCGCGCGGGATACGGCCGGCTGGTGGTGATTGATCACGGATTTGGCGTGAGCACCTGGTACGGGCATCTTTCGGCGTTCAGCACGCATGTGGGTACGCATGTGAAGCGAGGCGACATTATCGGTCTGGAAGGCCAGAGCGGGCGCTCCACCGGACCGCACCTGCATTACGAAGTCCGTATTTACAATACCCCTGTAAATCCCTGGCGTTACCTCAGCAACGCTGCTACCTCCGCTTCCGCGGCAGATTAGTTCTTCCTGTTTTAATTCAATCGCAGAAGTTCATCTTGGTCGGGTTGTGATCTTTTCCTATTGAGAGCTGTGCGGATAATCGGTGGAGGGCCGCGGTGCGGCGGCGTGCGGTGTGATGGGAGCGTGGCTTGCGGAAGGCTTGGGCGGCGCTGGCGCGGCGGTGAGCATGTCGGGGGTGATCGCCAGCCTGAGGCGCACTACTTTATCTTGGTAGTTGACGGTGGCGTGGCTGAGGAGGGCTTGCAGGAACACATATTGGTCTTTGGTCATTTGGCGGCGCGTGCGGGGATCGGAGAGCGCCATGGAACCGGCCATTTTTCCGGTTTCGAGCAGAAACGATACTTGCATGGCGTTTTTCATCGAATCACATTCGGCGTCGAGAGTGATACGGAGATTGTTGCCATCGGGCTGGCCCGCGAGGGTGATGTTCTGGATGCTGCGCGCGAGTTGCTCGAGCTGCGGCGCGTTGTGAAAATTGGCGTAGAAGCTGGCTGGTAGATGGTCGGTGCGCGCGACGGCAAATAGCGGCGCGCCCGCTACGCGTTGAATGCGGGATTGCATGGCGGGGGCGCGGGATGAGGAGGACGCGTTGATGTCGATGCGCGCCAGCAGCTCACTGGCGTTGCGGCCGCCGGCTAGGGCGATGCGCGTGGGAGAAAGAAATGTCAGCGAGACCGGAGGATTTCCCGGGACTTCGTAAACCGGCTGCGGTCCGTGGGGGATTTCTTTTCCGGTGCGCAATGCGTAGGCCTTAATTTTTTGCTGATCGAAGCGGCCGTCGGCGATGGCCAGGACGCGATCTTCGCCCAGGACGTTTTCGGGCGTGCCGAAGCTGGCCGGCCAGACGGCGATGGCGGCGTGGTCGAGATCGCGTGTGTAGTCGAAGCCCGTATCGCGCACGAAGTTGGCATAGTCGCGATCAGCTTGGGGGCCCGGCGAGGCAAGGCCCAGAGCGGCGGCGAGGGGAGAATTCTGTAACTTGCGCAAACTTGCCGCGTCTATATACGCGACGACCGGCGCGTCCGCGGGAAGTTGGCTGAACAGATCGGGCGGCGGGCCAGCTGCGGGAACTCCCGGAAGGGTTGAGACAATCGGCGGGAGCGGACGACTTTTCCAGTAATAGTAAGCGAGGCCGGCGCCGAGCAGGCAGAGCAGCACGACGGCGACAACGATCCAGGCGCGTTTTGCGGACGAGAGCGGCACGTTTATTGAATGTTCGGTTCGACCAACTTAGTGTAATGTTTTTGTTCCCGGCTGCGTAGTAGATTCAGAGCGGCGCGTGTGCGGTGGTTTGGCGGGCCGAGCGGCGCTCTCCCAGCAGGCCGCGTCCAGCGCGGTTGGTTTCCCGGCGGAATACAGCGAGGATTTTCGCGCAACGAGGTTTGGAATATGAGATTCACGTGGAAGAAAGCGCTGGCTGTGGGACTGCTGGGATTGCTGTGCAGCCTTGCGGCGCAGGCGCAGGATCCTGCAAACACCGCGGCGGCAAGTCCGGCTCCGGCAAAACCCGCGGTCCCCACGCCCACTGTGGATCAGCTTCTCGATCATTACGTGCAGGCCATCGGCGGGCACGACGCGTGGATGAAGCTGAATTCGCGCGTTTCGAAAGGCTCCATTGAAATTCCTGCGATGAACAACCTTACTGGGACTGTGGAGATTCACGAAAAGGCGCCGAACCGAATGCTGGCGGTGATCAATCTGGGTGGCGCCGTTTTCGAGCAGGGATTTGATGGCACGGTAGCGTGGTCCGATGATCCGCAGAACGGAACGCGCGTGCTATCCGGCGGGGAACTGGAGGATGCGCGGCGCGAGGCGAATTTTTATCACCCGCTGGATATGCGCAAGAACTACACGAAGATGACCGTCGTCGGAATCGAAAAAATAGACGGGCACGACACGTTCGTGGTGGAAGCGATACGCGAACAAAGTGCGCCGGACAAAATTTATTTCGACACGCAAACATGGCTGCTGGTGAGAAGCGTGAATCACCGCTACACGCCGGACGGACTTTCGGAATTCACAGCGGACGTGGAGGATTACACAGAGGTGGACGGTGTGAAGTTGCCGTTCACGGTGCACCAGTCGGGCGCTAACGCAGCGTTCACCATACATTTCACGGAAGTGCAGCATAACGTGCAGCTGGCGGACGCCCAATTTGGCAAGCCGCCGGCGGAGCCGCCTGCGGAAACGCCTGCGCCAGCGGCGGACAAGCAGCCAGAGTGACGAGATTGGATTCCGCTAAGAATGGGTTTAGCTGTATAATAGGGCACGGCTAGTACTCGCAACGAGGTTGTAAGTGGCAGTCTGGCAACGGTTTTGCGGCTGGCAGAAAGTTGCTTGCAATTTGATTGCCTGTGTGATAATTTTGCTCGGTTTGCCAGTGCTGGCGTAGCTCAGTTGGTAGAGCATCTGATTTGTAATCAGAGGGTCGGGGGTTCAACTCCCTCCGCCAGCTGAGATTGAAGTACCGGGAATATTTTGGCAAGGGTTGCGGACGAAACTCCTCGCGACAAAAGCGCTAGGGCTGGTGTCTTTGGACACGAGCCCTTTCTGCATTGCGGAGTGCCCCGTACAACGTTGCTGTTCAATCAGGCTGGATGCGAATGGCGGGATGCAGTTGTGTCCCGGAGAATTTCACGGAGCGCGGTGTAGGCGTTCCGAACGGTTTTGCGGGACGGGTGGGTGAGTGGCTAAAACCAGCAGACTGTAAATCTGCCGCTCCTTGCGGGCTACGGAGGTTCGAATCCTCCCCCGTCCACCAGTAACCCGCGTTACCCAAGCGAATGGTCGGACATTCTGACGGAAGTTCATTTAGAGGGCGGAAGAATTTCAGAAGCGCGGCAGCCCCGGCGGCGAATCTGAAGGCAGCGCGGAGGGAAGTGGGGCGACCGGTACGAGCCTGGGTAGCTCAGTTGGTAGAGCGCGTCCTTGGTAAGGACGAGGTCACCGGTTCAATCCCGGTCCCAGGCTCCACGTTGTTGTGAGTGAGGCATGAGCGGGGGTAACTCAGTGGTAGAGTCTCTGCCTTCCAAGCAGATGGTCGCGGGTTCGAGTCCCGTCCCCCGCTCCATGGCGCGGCCGATTGCGAAGGACCTGAGATTTTTGCAGTAGCTGTCACCGCAGTGACATGTTTTCGCGAGCCTCTCGCCGCGAAGCTCTAATACGAGGGTGATACCAGATGGCGAAAGAGAAATTCGAACGGAATAAGCCACACGTAAATATCGGGACAATCGGTCACATTGACCACGGCAAAACGACTTCGACGGCGGCGATCACGAAGGTGCTGTCGAAGAACAATCCGAAGGTGGCGTTCCGCGCGTTCGATTCGATTGACAACGCGCCGGAAGAGCGCGAGCGCGGTATTACGATCGCGGTTTCGCACGTGGAGTACGAGACGGCGAACCGGCACTACGCGCACATTGATTGCCCGGGTCACGCGGATTACGTGAAGAACATGATCACGGGAGCCGCGCAGATGGACGGCGCGATTCTGGTGGTGGCGGCGACGGACGGTCCGATGCCGCAAACGCGCGAGCACATTCTGCTGGCGCGGCAAGTGGGCGTGCCGTACATCGTGGTGTTTTTGAACAAGTGCGACATGGTGGACGATCCTGAGCTGTTGGAATTGGTGGAACTGGAAGTGCGCGAGTTGCTGAAGAGCTATCAATATCCTGGCGACACTTTGCCGGTGATTCGCGGTTCGGCTCTGAAGGCTCTGGAAGGCGATGCGAAGTGGGAGAAGTCCATCCTGGAATTGATGGAAGCGGTGGACAAGAGCATCCCTCAGCCGGTGCGCGATATTGATAAGCCGTTCGCGATGCCGATCGAAGATATTTTTTCGATTTCTGGCCGCGGCACGGTGGTGACGGGAAGAATCGAACGCGGAAAAGTAAAGGTTGGCGAGGAAGTAGAGATTGTGGGCTTCCGTCCGACGATGAAGAAGACGGTGACGGGAATTGAAATGTTCCGCAAGCTGCTGGACGAGGGCATGGCGGGAGACAACGTCGGGTTGCTGCTGCGCGGCACGGAAAAAGATGAAGTGGAGCGCGGACAGGTGCTGGCGAAGCCGGGATCGATCACGCCGCACACGAAATTCAAGGCCGAAGCGTACGTGTTGACGAAGGAAGAGGGCGGGCGGCACACGCCATTCTTCACAGGCTACCGTCCGCAGTTTTATTTCCGCACGACGGACGTGACAGGCGATGTGAAGTTGCCGGCAGGAGTGGAGATGGTGATGCCGGGCGACAACATATCGTGTGAGATTACGCTGATTACACCGGTAGCCTTGGAGAAGGGCTTGCGCTTCGCGATTCGCGAAGGCGGGCACACCGTGGGCGCCGGAGCCGTTGCCGAGATCATCGAGTAAACGACCATGAGAGAAATCATCACACTACAGTGCAACGATTGTAAGAACCGGAACTACACGACCACCAAGAACCGCCGCAAGCACACCGAGCGGCTGGAAACGTCAAAATTCTGCAATACATGCAGAAAGCATACCGGGCACAAGGAAGTTAAATAAAACCGGATGCACAAGGCGCCGGCGAGAACTTCCGGCGCGATTGCTTGCGGGCTCTAGCACTAAATTCGAGCCGCAGGCTCGAATTTAGGGGAGTAGGTTTAACGGTAGACCATCGGTCTCCAAAACCGAGAGTGGGGGTTCGAATCCCTCCTCCCCTGCCAGTTTAGAAGTTGCGAGACGGGCGGGGAATATTCCGGGGCGAGGGCGATTCAGCAGATGGCACAGGCGGCGAAATTGAACAAGGAAGAGTCAGATCGAGTAGATGCATTTTCCCTGATGGAGCCGGTGGGAAAGCTGGCGGCTTATCCCAAGCGTTTTCGCGCGTTTCTGCACGATGTGCGCGTGGAGATGCGGCAGGTGAATTGGCCGGGCCGCGCGGAAGTGATTTCCACCACGATCGTGGTGACCGTGACGGTGGCGTTTTTCGGCGTTTATTTCTTTTTCACGGACTCGATCTTTACGAAAATCATCGGCTGGCTGATGGCTTATGCAAAGAAATTCTGAAGAAGCCAACGCGAGCAACGAAGGCAACGAAGTGAGCGAATTGAACGAAGCGCCAGAAATGCCCGAAGGGCACGACGAAGCCGCCGCTGCGGGGGCAGTCCCCTCGACGAAGCAGTGGTACATCGTGCACACGTATTCGGGATTCGAGAAGAAGGTAAAGGAAAGCCTGGAAGGCCGCGTGGCGGCGTTCGGGCTTACCGACAAGATCGGCCAGATCATCATCCCGACGGAATCGGTGGTGGAAGTGCGCGGCGGCAAGAAAGTGATTTCGCCGCGGATGTGCTATCCGGGCTACGTGCTGGTGGAAATGGATATGGACGATTACACCTGGCACGTGGTGCGTTCCACACCGCGCGTGACGGGATTCGTCGGGTCGGGGCAGACACCCTCGCCGCTGACCGAAGAAGAAGTGCAGAACATATTGAACCGCGCGACGACCACGGCGGAGAAGCCCAAGCCGAAATTGTCGTTCGACCGCGGTGAGAAGGTGCGCATCGGGGAAGGGCCGTTCGCGAATTTCACGGGAGTGGTGGAGGAAGTGAATTCCGACCGCTCGACGCTCAAAGTTTCGGTGACGATTTTCGGACGCTCGACGCCAGTGGAACTGGATTTCGCGCAGGTGGAGAAAGTAGCGTAACGCAAGGTGCGTGCCGCGCGGTTTAGCGCGCAGCGCCGTCAAATGAAGTAGCGAAGTAAAACGGGGAAATCATGGCAAAGAAAGTACAGGCTACCGTAAAGCTCCAATTGCCGGCGATGAAGGCCACACCGGCGCCGCCCGTGGGCACCGCGCTGGGTCCGCACGGCGTGAACATCATGGATTTCTGCAAGCAGTTCAACGCCAAGACGGCCAAAGAGCCGGACGGCATGATCATTCCGGTGCTGGTGACGATTTACAGCGACCGCACGTTCACGTTCATCATGAAGACGCCGCCGGCTTCGGAATTAATCAAGCGCGCGGCGGGGATTGTGAAAGGCTCGCCAGAGCCGAACCGCAACAAGGTGGGCAAGCTGACGGCGAAGCAAGTGGAAGAAATCGCCAAGCTGAAGCTGCCGGACCTGAACACCATGAGTCTCGCGTCCGCGGTGAAGTCGATCCGCGGCACGGCGCGCAACATGGGTGTGGAAGTCAGCGAATAGTTTTGTAGTACGCGCAGGAGTCCGAAGAAATCGGACGCAAGCATTTTTTGACTGCGCAGGAGAGAAAAAACGATGGGTCGTTCTGCAAAAGTCGGCGGTAAAAACATCGATCGGGCGCGCAAGCAGGTAGAGGCGCGTCCCTACAAGCTGGAAGAAGCCGCGGAACTGCTACGCAAAGTGCACTTCGTGAAGTTCGACGAGACGGTCGAGCTGGTTTTGAACCTGGGCGTAGATTCCAAGCAGTCTGACCAGATGGTGCGCGGCACGGTGGTGCTGCCGCACGGCCTGGGAAAATCCAAGCGCGTGGTGGTGATCGCCGGCGGCGAGAAGATTCGCGAGGCGGAAGAAGCGGGTGCGGATTTTGTGGGCGGCGAAGACATGGTGGAAAAGATTCAGGGTGGCTGGACGGATTACGAAGCGGTGATCGCCACGCCGGACATGATGCGCTCCGCCGGAAAACTGGGAAAAGTGCTGGGGCCGCGCGGCCTGATGCCGAATCCCAAGACCGGCACGGTGACCGCGGACGTCGCGAAAGCGATCAAGGAAATCAAGGCCGGTAAAGTGGAATTTCGCCTGGACAAGACTGGGCTGATTCACTCGCCGGTGGGCAAGATCAGCTTCACGGCGAAGAATCTGGCGGATAACGCGCACGCGCTGCTGGCGGCGGTGGTGAAGGCCAAGCCCGCGGCGGCGAAGGGCAAGTTCATCAAGAAAATTACGCTGACCTCGACGATGGGCCCGGGAATTTTGATCGAGGAAGCGGAAGCGGATACGGCGGTAGCGGCAGCAGCGTAAGCAGAACGAGCTACAGGGAGATTTGGGAATGAAGAAGAAGGCCGAAAAGGTGACGCAGGCCGAAGAGCTGAAGAAGCAGCTGGCGACCGTCTCGACGGTGATTCTTTCCACATTTCAGGGAATCACGGTGGAGCAGGATACGCAGCTGCGCCGCAGCGTGGAAGCCGCGGGCGGAAAATATCAGGTAGTGAAGAACACCGTGGCGGAGCGCGCCGGAGCCGGCACTCCTCCTGAGGGTTTGCTGAAGAACCTGAAGGGCACGAATTCGATTGCCTACACCAAGACGGATCCGGTGGCGCTGGCAAAGATTCTGACCAAGGTGGCCAAGGATGTTCCGGCGTTTCAATTTCGCGCCGGCTGGGTGGAAGGACGGGTCATCTCCATCCAGGAAATTAAGCAGCTCGCGGATTTGCCGAGCAAGGAAGAACTGATCAGCAAGGTGATGTTCCTGCTGAATTCCCCGGCGCAACGCGTAGCGACGGCGTTGGCAGCATTGCCGCGGAATTTGGCGGTGGTTACCAGCGAAGCGGTGAAGGCCAACAAGTTTGCGGGCGGCGGCAGTGCACCAGCAGCGGCGCCCGAAGCGGTTCAGTCGTAAGGTCGTACCGGCAACGGGGTAAAAACGCAATACTAGCAACGGTTTTTCAATTCGGAGGAGGATAGGAAACAGCAATGGCCAGCAAAGTGGAAACAATCCTGGAAGAAATCAAGGGTCTAACGCTGCTCGAAGCTTCTGACCTGGTTAAGAAGATGGAAGAAGCCTTCGGCGTATCGGCGGCAGCGGCAGCGCCCGTAATGGTGGCAGGCGGCGGTGGCGCAGGCGCGCCAGCGGCGGAAGAGAAGACGGAATTTGCCGTCGTTCTCACCGAAGTGGGCGCCAACAAGATCAACGTGATTAAGGCGGTCCGCGAAGTCACCAGCCTGGGCTTGAAAGAAGCCAAGGACCTGGTGGATGGCGCTCCCAAGACGGTGAAAGAGGGCGTCAACAAAGAAGAAGCGGCCACCATCAAGAAGAAATTCGAAGACGCCGGCGCGAAAGTCGATATCAAGTAACGCCTGGCGGTGCGGCCCGCGTGAACCTGGCAGTCGGGCCGCGAAGGAATTCGCGTACGCGCGCACTCCTTAGGAATCCAGCACCTCACAATACGTCCTTCCCGGACTGACGGGGCGGGTGTCTATCCGCATCGTCGGTTCCGGCATGAAATTATTTTTTGAGGATGGTCCATGAGCAATCGCAACGGTAATCGCGCCAATCGGGAACGAGCACGCCTGGACTTCGCAAAAATCAAGACCACCGTGCAGATTCCGAACCTGATTGACGTGCAGAAGAAGTCGTATCAACGCTTCCTGCAGATGGATTTGCTGCCGAGCGAGCGGGAAGATTCCGGCCTGCAGTCGGTGTTCGCCTCGGTGTTTCCGATCCAGGATTTTCGCGGTCTCTCGCAGCTGGATTTCGTGGATTACGCGATCGGAAACTGGGAGTGCAAGTGCGGCCATCTGCGCGGCCTGCACCACTTGCGCGCCACCTGCCGCAATTGCGGAGCCTCGGTGGTCACCAACCCGTACAAGACCGGCGACGTACTGTGCGCGAAGTGCGGCACGTTCAACAAGAACACGCCGACTTTTTGCAACAAGTGCGGCGACCCCGTCACTCTGCAGTTGAAGTACGACGTGAACGAGTGCCAGGAACGCGGCATGACGTATTCCGCGCCGCTGAAGGTGACGATCCGCCTGACGATTTACGACAAGGATCCGGACACGGGCGCGAAGTCCATTCGCGACATCAAAGAGCAGGAAGTTTTCTTCGGCGACATTCCGCTGATGACCGAGAACGGCACGTTCATCATCAATGGGACGGAGCGCGTCATCGTCAGCCAGTTGCACCGTTCGCCGGGCGTGTTTTTTGAGACTTCCAACAACCGCAGCTACTTCCTCGGCAAGATTATTCCTTACCGCGGATCGTGGGTGGAGTTCGAGTACGACACCAAGAACATTCTGTATGTGCGCATTGACCGCAAGCGCAAATTCCTCGGCTCGATTTTCCTGCGCGCGCTCGGCCTGAAGTCGAATGAAGATATTCTGCGCACGTTCTATCAAGTGGAGCGGATTTCGCTGCGCGACGGCGAAATGTACTGGAACGCTTCGGAAGGATTAATTGACCGTAAGCTGACCAAGGAAATCAAGCACCCCAAGTCCGGCGAAACGCTGGTGGGGGCGCACAAGCGCATCACCGAGCCACTGTATAAGGAACTGGTGAAGGCGCGCGTCACGCAGGCCGAAATTGGCGTGGCTGACCTGGAAACCGCGGTAACGGTGAGCGAGCTGGTGAATCGCCAGACCGGCGAAGTGTTGCTGGAAGCCAACAAGCCACTGACCGCGGAAATGTGGGCTTCGATCGCGGAGGCGGGAATCACCGAAGTGGACGTCTGTTTCCCGGACCGCGACGACACCGGCATCATCGTGACGCGCACGCTGGAAAAGGACTCCATCCGTTCGCCGAAGGAAGCGCTAATCGAAATCTACCGCAAGCTGCGCCCAGGCGATCCTCCGACGCTGGAGACGGCCACGGCGCTCTTCAACGGAATGTTTTTCGATGCGCGCAAGTACGATTTCAGCAAAGTAGGCCGGTTGAAGTTCAACATCAAGCTGGGTCTGGAAACTCCACTGGAAAAGCGCACGCTGGATCCTTCGGACTTCGTCGCGGCGATCAAGTATTTGCTGAAGCTGCGCAAGAACGTGGGTTCGGTGGACGACATCGACCACTTGGGCAACCGCCGCGTACGCGCGGTGGGCGAGCTCCTGGAAAACCAGTTCCGCATCGGCCTGGTGCGCATGGAGCGCGCGATCAAGGAAAAGATGTCCGTGTACCAGGAAATGTCCACGGCCATGCCGCACGATTTGGTGAACGCCAAGCCGGTAATGGCAGCGATTCGCGAATTCTTCGGCAGTTCGCAGCTTTCGCAGTTCATGGACCAGACCAATCCGCTGAGCGAAATCACGCACAAGCGGCGTCTTTCGGCTTTGGGACCAGGCGGTTTGTCGCGTGAACGCGCGGGATTCGAAGTCCGCGACGTGCATCCGACGCACTACGGCCGCATTTGTCCGATTGAAACGCCGGAAGGTCCGAACATCGGCTTGATCAGCTCGCTTTCGTCTTACGCGCGGATCAACGAGTTCGGCTTCATCGAATCGCCGTATCGCAAGGTGAAGAACGGGCGCGTGATCGATTTTGTGCAAATCGTGAACTCCGGCGACAGCGAATTCAAGGCCGGGGAAATCGTGGAGAAGGAAAAAGTCGAGGATGCCAACGAAGAGCTGAAGCGGCGGCGCGTGGTTTGGGCGGCGCATTGCTTCTATCTCTCGGCCTGGGAAGAAGACCGCTACGTTGTAGCGCAGGCCAACGCTTCGCTCGATGAAAAAGAACGCATCACTACCGAGCTGGTGAACTGCCGCCAGGCGGGCAACTTCGTGCTGAAGAGCCGCGAGGAAGTTGATTACATTGACGTTTCGCCGAAGCAGCTGGTGTCTGTTGCCGCCAGCTTGATTCCGTTCCTGGAGAACGACGACGCCAACCGCGCGTTGATGGGCTCGAACATGCAGCGCCAGGCTGTGCCGCTGATTCGTGGCGACGCTCCTCTGGTGGGCACGGGCATGGAACGCGTCACGGCTCGCGATTCGGGCGCCGTCATCGTGTGCAAGCGCGATGGCATTGTGGACCAGGTGGACTCCGAACGCGTGATCGTGCGCGTGGAATCCGATCAGTCCGGCGTACTGAGCCGCGAAGTCGGGTCGGATATTTACCTGCTCACGAAGTTTAAACGCTCCAACCAGAATACTTGCATCAGCCAGAAGCCGCTGGTGCGCGCGGGTGACCGCGTGAAGCAGGGTCAAGTGTTGGCCGACGGTCCTTGCACGGATCGCGGCGAGCTGGCGCTCGGCCGCAACGTGTTGGTGGCCTTCGTGCCCTGGCGCGGGTACAACTTCGAGGACGCGATTCTCGTCAGCGAAAAGCTGGTGGAAGAGGATTACTACACTTCGATTCACATCGAAGAGTATGAAATCGAAGCGCGCGACACCAAGCTGGGTCCCGAGGAAATTACTCGCGACATTCCGAACATCAACGAAAGCTTCCTGCGCAATCTGGACGAGAGCGGCGTGATCCGCATCGGCGCGACGGTGAAGCCGGGCGACATTCTGGTGGGCAAGGTTACGCCCAAGGGCGAAACCACGCTGACGCCGGAAGAAAAGCTGCTGCGCGCGATTTTCGGTGAAAAAGCCGGAGACGTGCGCGACGCTTCGCTCTATTGCCCGCCGGGCATCGAAGGCACCATCGTGGACGTGAAGATCTTCTGCCGCAAGGGCGCGGAGAAGGACGAACGCCACAAGGCCATCGAAGCGGCGCAGGTGGCCAAGCTGGAAAAGAACCTGGCCGATGAAATCCGCATTCTCACCGACGAACGCTTGAAGCGCTTGAACGACTTGCTGGGCGGACAGACCTTGACCGCCGACCTGCACGACGAGCGCACCAACAAGCGTTTGCTGACCAAGGGCAGCGAGTTGACGCGCGACATTCTGGAAAAGATTTCCACGCGCAACTTGAAGCGCCTGCGGCTTAACGACAAGGACCCGCTGCTCATCGAGAAGATCGACGAGGTCGAAGAAATGACCTCGCGGCAAATCGATGTGCTGCGCAAGATCACAGACGAGCGCATCGGTAAGCTGAAGAAGGGCGACGAGCTGCCTCCGGGCGTGATCAAGCTGGTGAAGTGCTACATCGCCATGAAGCGCAAGCTCTCCGTCGGAGACAAGATGGCCGGACGCCACGGCAACAAGGGCGTGATCGCGCGCATCGTTCCGAAGGAAGACATGCCCTACATGCCGGATGGCACGCCGGTGGAAATCGTGCTGAACCCGCTGGGCGTTCCTTCGCGCATGAACGTCGGACAGATTCTCGAAACGCATCTGGGCTGGGCTTCGAAAGAGCTCGGCGAGAAAATCGGGAAGCTGCTCGACAAGGAAACGCGCGCGGAGGGCGTGCGCAAATGGTTCAAGGATGCGTTTGGTCCCACGGCGGTGTGGAAGACGATCGCCGGCATGGACGACGACGAGATCCTGGACCTGGCGCATAGCTTCCGCGACGGTGTGCCGTTCGCGACGCCGGTATTCGACGGCGCGCGCGAAGGCGACATCCGCCACTTGCTGCAATTCACCGAGCTGCCGGAGAGCGGAAAGATTTCGCTCTACGACGGCATGACCGGCGACCTGTTTGCGCAGCAAGTAACCGTGGGCTACATCTACATGCTCAAGCTCTCGCACTTGGTGGACGACAAGATTCACGCTCGCTCCATCGGGCCATATTCACTCATCACGCAGCAGCCGCTGGGCGGCAAGGCGCAGTTCGGCGGGCAGCGTTTCGGAGAAATGGAAGTGTGGGCGCTGGAAGCTTACGGCGCGGCGCACATTCTCCAGGAACTGTTGACCGCGAAATCCGACGACGTGTATGGCCGCGCGAAAATTTACGAGGCCATCGTGAAGGGCGAGCCGGGGATTGAGCCTGGCGTGCCTGAATCCTTCAACGTCCTGGTGCGCGAATTGCAGTCCTTGTGCCTGGACATCGAATTGATGAAGCGGCAAAAACCGCAGCTGGAAAAGACGGAAGCGGCGGACTAACTGCAGGCCTTCGCTCCGCGGAGAAATTCTGCGGAGCGCACAAATTTTTGAGTTCCTTGTTTTTGGTCCCGCTTTGCGGGACAGGAGGATCGCCCTTGTACCGATCGAGCCCGTATGATCGCGCCAGCCAGATAGCGGATTTTGATTCCATTCGCATCAGCCTGGCGAGTCCCGAAAAAATCCGTTCCTGGTCGCACGGTGAAGTCACCAAGCCGGAGACCATCAATTACCGCACCTTCAAGCCGGAGCGCGACGGACTGTTCTGCGCCAAGATTTTCGGCCCCGTCACGGACTGGGAATGTTTGTGCGGAAAATACAAGCGCATGAAGCATCGCGGAGTGATCTGCGACAAGTGCGGCGTGGAAGTGACGCTCAGCAAAGTGCGCCGCGAGCGCCTGGGCCACATCGAGCTGGCTTCGCCCTGCTCGCACGTGTGGTTCTTCAAGGGATTGCCCAGCCGCATCGGCTACCTGCTGGACATCACCATGCGCGATTTGGAACACATTCTCTACTTCGAGACGTTCGTGTGCATCGATCCCGGCGAAGTGCTGGGCATGAAGCAGAAGGACATCATTCCGGAAGAGAAGCTGCGCGAGTTGCAGAAGGAATATCCCGGAAAGTTTACTTACGGGATGGGCGCCGAAGCCATCAAGGAATTGCTGCGCCGCGTGGAAGTCGACAAGCTCTCGGAAGAATTGCGCGAGAAGATGAAGATTGACCCCAGCCTGCAGAAGCGCATCAAGTTCGCCAAGCGGCTGAAGGTGCTGGAAGCGTTCCGCAAGAGCGGCAACAAGCCGGAGTGGATGATTCTGGATGTGATTCCGGTGCTGCCGCCCGAGCTGCGTCCGCTGGTGCCTCTGGATGGCGGCCGGTTCGCCACATCCGACTTGAACGATCTGTATCGCCGCGTGATCAACCGCAACAACCGGTTGAAGAAGCTGATGGAATTGCACGCGCCGGACGTAATCGTGCGCAACGAAAAGCGCATGCTGCAGGAAGCGGTGGACGCGCTGTTCGATAACGGCCGCCGTGGACGCGTGCTGCGCGGCACGAACAATCGCCCGCTGAAGTCGCTGTCCGACACCCTGAAGGGCAAGCAAGGCCGTTTCCGCCAGAACTTGCTGGGCAAGCGCGTGGACTATTCCGGCCGCTCCGTCATCGTCGTCGGCCCCGAACTGAAGCTGCACCAGTGCGGTCTGCCGAAGAAAATGGCGCTGGAACTCTTCAAGCCGTTCATCTATCACAAGCTGGAAGCCGCGGGACACTGCACCACCATCAAGCAGGCCAAGGAACTGGTGGAAGCGCAGGAACCGGTCGTGTGGGACATTCTCGAAGACGTGATTCGCGAGCATCCCGTGCTGCTGAACCGCGCTCCCACGCTGCACCGTCTGGGCATTCAGGCGTTCGAGCCAGTGTTGGTGGAAGGTAAAGCCATCCGCATTCACCCGCTGGTTTGCACTGCGTTTAACGCGGACTTCGACGGCGACCAGATGGCGGTGCACATTCCGCTGTCACCGGAAGCGCAGGTAGAGGCGTCGGTGTTGATGCTCAGCTCGCACAACATTCTTTCGCCGGCCAACGGCTACCCGCTGGCGGTGCCCACGCAGGACATGGTCCTGGGAATTTATTACATGACCAAGTCCAAGCCGCAGGCCAAGGGCGAAGGGCGCGCGTTCGGCTCTCCGGAAGAAGTGGTGATGGCTCTGGAAGCGAACGAAGTGGAATTGCTGACGCCGATTCGCATGCGGTACACCGGTGAGTTGATCGACCTGACCAACGCATACGACGATCAGGACGTCTCGCACACCGAACCGATCAACTTGAATAAGCAGTTCCTGCACACCACCGTCGGCCGCGTGATTTTCAACGATCACCTGCCGACCGACATGCCCTTCATCAACGGCTTGCTGAAGAAGAAGGGCGTGCAGGCGCTGGTGCAATATTGCTACCTGCGCTTCGGCCTGGAAAAGACCGTGCTGGCGCTCGATAAGCTGAAGGAACTCGGCTTCTTGTACGCGACGAAGTCGGGAGTTTCCATTGGCATCAGCGACATGGTCATCCCCAGCGTGAAATTCAAGCTGGTGGATACGGCGGAGCACGAGGTGGTGAAAGTCCAGCAGCAATATCTGGACGGCGCCATCACCAACGGCGAACGGTACAACAAGGTCATCGCCATCTGGTCGGACGTCACGGAAAAAGTGGCGGACGAAATGTTCAAGGCCCTGGAAGAGCAGGACAAGCAGGGCGTGATCAATCCGGTGTACGTGATGGCCGATTCCGGAGCGCGCGGATCGAAACAGCAGATCCGGCAGCTTTCCGGCATGCGCGGATTGATGGCCAAGCCCTCGGGCGAAGTCATCGAGACGCCGATTACTTCCAACTTCCGCGAAGGACTGACCGTGCTGCAGTACTTCATTTCGACGCACGGCGCGCGTAAGGGTCTGGCCGATACGGCGCTGAAGACGGCCGATTCGGGCTACCTGACGCGGCGGCTGGTGGACGTGGCGCAAGACGTGATCATCAATGAGTTCGACTGCGGCACGGCGGACGGCATTTACGTAGAGCCGATTCTGGAAGCCGGCGTCGAAGTCGAGCCGTTGCGCGACCGCGTGGTGGGCCGCGTATCACTCGAGAAAATCAAGGACTACGAAGGCAACGTGATCGTCGAGATCAACCAGGAAATCACCGAAGAACTGGCGAACTCGATTCAAGCAGCCGGCATTGAGCGCGTGAAGATTCGCTCGGTGTTGACCTGCGAATCACGGCGTGGTGTTTGCGGACGTTGCTACGGCCGCAACCTGGCTACCGGCCGCTTCGTGGAAATGGGCGAGGCCATCGGCGTGATCGCGGCGCAGTCTATCGGCGAGCCCGGCACGCAGTTGACCATGCGCACCTTCCACATCGGCGGAACGGCTACGCGCGTCACCGAACAATCAAAGGTCGAAGCGCGCAACAACGGCTTCGTCAAATTCATTGACCTGAAAGTCGTCGAAGGCCGCGGCAAGCAGATCGTGGCGATGAATCGCTCCGGTTTGATCGCGGTGGTTGACGAAAAGGGCCGTGAAAAAGAGCGTCACCATGTCGTCTATGGCGCGCGCTTGAAAGTCGAAGACGGGCAACCGGTCACGCTGGGCCAGACGATGGTCGAGTGGGATCCCTACACGTTCTCGATTCTCACGGAAACCGCGGGTCAGGTGCAGTTCAAGGACTTGCAGGCGGGCATCACGATCGAAGAGCAGGTGGACGAAGTCACTGGGTTGTCGCAGCTGGTGGTAACGCTGCCGCCGGGCGATGAAAAACACCAGCCCACGATCTTGATCCGCGGAGCGCAGGGCCGCACCAAGAAGTACTTGATGCCATCACGCGCCCACTTGATGGTGGTGGATGGCGACGAAGTGCAACCCGGAGACGTGCTGGCGAAGATTCCGCGCGAGACGACCAAGACCAAGGACATCACCGGTGGTCTGCCGCGCGTCGTGGAACTCTTCGAAACGCGCAAGCCGAAGGATCCCGCGGTCATCAGCGAAATTGACGGCGTGGTGAAATACGGCGAAATCGTCAAGGGCCAGCGCAAGATTTACGTCGAAAGCGAAGACGGCAAGGGCGTCGCGCAGACCATCAAGGAATATTCGATCTCGCGCGGCGTGCACATCAACGTGCAGGAAGGCGAACACGTTGCGGCCGGCGAACCGTTGATTGACGGTCCGCTGAACCCGCACGACATTCTCGCCGTCCTCGGTGAAAAGTACACGCAGGCGTACCTGGTGAACTCGATTCAAGAGGTCTACCGGTTGCAGGGCGTGAACATCAACGACAAGCACATTGAGTGCATCGTGCGGCAGATGATGCGCTGGGTGAAGGTGGAGGACGTGGGCGATACGACGTTTCTTCTCGAGGAGCAGGTGGACAAGTTCCGCTTCCGCGAGGAGAACGATCGTGTGATCCGCGATGGCGGGCGGCCCGCGACTGGGCGTCCTTTGCTCCTCGGCATAACCAAGGCGTCGCTGTCCACGGATTCGTTCATCTCCGCGGCCAGCTTCCAAGAGACCACCCGCGTGCTTACCGAAGCGGCGATCTCCGGGAAGGTGGATTACCTGCGCGGCTTGAAGGAGAACGTGATCATGGGCCGCCTGATTCCCGCGGGCACCGGTTTGGAGCGCTACCGCAACATTCAGCTCCTCACCGAAATCCCCAAGGAAGAGCCGGAGTCCATGGAGCCGGAGCTTACGCCGGAAGAAGCTGCAGCGCTGGATTTCCTGCGCAAGGATACGGACGCTGTAGCCGAAAGCTAGACGCGATAGACAATTCAACCAAAAGGGGCGCTGCGATTATTCGCGGCGCCCCTTTTTTTTCGCGTGGCCGTTGTATCGGCGCACTTTGGTGCGCTACCTGTCCGCGCGGACTGTTATGCAACTTGGCATACCCGGCCTCTTTCTTTTCCCCGCGGCGCGCTCAGCCAGTAAAATTGATGTGAACGACGGAGCTTTGTGGCTTTCTCTTCGGAGAAAGCGCGCGGATATTTGCATGTCCAAACGCATCTCAGATCAAACTCCCGAGCCGGCGCAGGCGCCTCAGGCGGAACGGGTGCCGCAGCAGAGCGCCGCAACCGTTTCCACCGAGGCGCAGTTCCACAAGCTCGTCGAAGTGATCTCTCGTTCGCAGCTGAACTACCGAGAGCTGATTGACAGCCTGGATCACGCCGTTTTCACGATTTCGCTCGAAGGTGAAATTCGCGTCGCCAATCGCCGCTTCCTGGAGATCCTGGGCGTTTCGTTCCAGGATCTGATCGGCCACCGGCTCGGTGAATTCGTGGCTGCGCCGACGATGGCGGAGGCCATTCGCGGCCGCGACGCTTTTCTGCAAAAGGGCCACTGGGCCGGACGCCTCTCGATCCAGTTGAAGAACGATCCGCGCCGCCGTTTCTACGATTGCTGGCTGCAGGCGCTCAATGACGAAAACCAGGGAACATCGGTCTGCGGATGGGTCCGCGACGTTACCTCGCAGAACGAATCGGAAATTCGCTTCACCGAGCTATTCGAATCGCTGCGCGAAGGAATATTTTTCACTACTCCCGAGGGTAAGCTGCTCGACGCCAATCCGGCGCTCCTGCGCATGTTGGGATATGAGAGCAAAGAGGAATTGAAGAAGCTGAATTTTCGCGACGTGTACGCCGACCCCACGCAACGAGATTCCATGGCGCGGCAAGTGACTTACCAAGGTTCGGTGCAGGACGTGGAAGTGGTGTTCCGCCGCAAGGATGGCACTCACCTGCACTGTCTTGCTTCGGGATTTGCCATTCGCGATAGTTTTGGCCGCACGATACGCATGCAGGGCACGCTGGTGGACATCACCGAGCGCATCGAAATCGAAGCCCGCCTGCATCAAGAGCAGGAATTCGTGCGGCGGCTGGTGGCCAGCTTTCCAGACTTGATCGCGGTGATGGATTTTGAAGGCCGCTTCACTTTTGTCAGCCCGCGCGTGGAGGATATTCTGGGGCATCGGGCCCAGGATCTGGTGGGCAAGCTATTGAGCGAGCAAATTCATCGCAGCGATGTGCCGCAACTGCGCGAGGTTTTCGAAAAGCTCACCAGCGGCCGAACCGCCAACGCCCAGTTCGAATACCGCACCAAGCATGCGGACGGCACGTGGCGAGCGATGCGCGCCAGCGCCAGTCCGCTGTACGACGCGGCGGGGAAAATCAATGGCGTGGTAGCGTCGGCGCGCGACGTTACCGACGTGAGGCTCGCCGAAAAGCAAAACTTGCAGAAAGAGAAACTCGCCGCAATGGGCGAGATGATGTCCGGCGTGGCGCACGAGCTGAATAATCCGCTTACTGCGATTCTGGGGGTCAGCGATTTATTGCGCGAGCGCGCGCCCGACGACGCGACCCGCCGTCAGTCGGAAATCGTGCTGAAGCAGGCGCGGCGCGCCGCGGTGATCGTGCAGAATCTGCTGGCGTACGCGCGGCCTTCGGCGCTGGCTCGCAAGAAGCTGCACCCGGAGGAAGCGCTGCAAGCGGTGGTGGACCAGCAGCGGGCTTCGCTTTCGCAGAAGAATATTTCGATTGAGCTGGTCCCGCCGGCGGGCCGGTTTTCCTTGGAAGCCGATCCCAAGCTTTTGCATCAGGTGTTTGTGAATTTGATCGTCAACGCGGAGCAAGCGATCACCAGCCAGGGCGAACGCGGCGCGCTGCGGATATCCATCGAGCAGGCCGACGGCAAAATCATCTTCGTTTTTGCGGACGACGGCCCGGGCATCACGCCGGAAAATATCGGAAAAATTTTCGATCCCTTTTTCACCACTAAGCGTCCTGGCGGAGGCACTGGACTGGGCCTGGCGATTTGCACGGCCATTATCAAGGAACACGGCGGCACCATCGAGGTGCAGTCTACGCCCGGCAAGGGCGCGGAATTTCGCGTGCTGCTACCGGCGTACGTGGAACCTGTCAGCGCGCCCGAGCCTGTTGCGAGGCCGGCAATTTCCGGTCCGGCGGGGTCGGGAGCGTTGTTCGGACACTCCGTTTACGTGGTGGATGATGAAGAGAGCATTCGCGAGATTGTGCAGGAAGGACTCTCCGCGCGGGGCATGACGGTGGAAGGCGCGTCCAGTTCGGAAGAGGCATTGCCGCATCTCG
Source organism: uncultured Acidobacteriota bacterium (assembly GCA_963748395.1). Taxonomy (GTDB): domain Bacteria; phylum Acidobacteriota; class Terriglobia; order Acidiferrales; family UBA7541; genus Palsa-295. The sequence goes on from CAVVIP010000006.1 coordinate 458,184, forward strand.
CGTCGCACAGCTACGATTTTGTGCTTTGCGATTTCAACCTGCCCGGCCTAAATGGCGAGCAGTTCTTCAAGCGGATTCAGCCGCAGACCGGAGTCTCTGCTCCTAAATTTGTTTTTATGAGCGGCGCGCTGCTGGATCCCAGCACCATGGCGCACTTCACCGAGAAGGGGGCCTCCGTGCTGCAAAAGCCGTTTCACATCGCGGCTCTCGCCAATTTGCTTACCGAACTGCTGCAACCGCAAACTGCTGAAACGAAGTAACCGCGTCCAGGTTTTTGGAATTTTGCGCTACTTTGGAGCGCTTGCGGGCGCTGAGGAATTCCCGTCCACGCCAAAATCCCAGAAGTACAGGCTGGTTGCTCCGCCCTGTACGATTTCGGCCATGGCATATTCACCCGGCTCCAGATTTGCGCCCAGGGTGAAGCGGTATACGCCGTGCGCTATTTCCCAACGCTGTATGGGGATTGATATTTTTCCCGTGGCGGCGTGTTCGCTGAAAAGCTCATCCAGGTTTTCCAAGTCGCGCTTGTCGCCGTGAATCTTCGCGCGGATCAGGTCCAGTTGCGGCTCGCGCCCATCGGCCGTGCGCATGTAGAACTCGGTCTGCGTGCTTTTCAGGCGGAATTTTGCGCGGTTTCCTTTCAAAGAGATGGAGTGCCGGGAGGGGATGATCGGAACGGGAATCAGGACTTGCTTCAGCATTTGAGTCTTGCTAAATTTCATGTCCGCTTCCGCCTGCGACAGCGGATAAATCGCCTTGCCGTCAAATTCAAAAAGACCGTCACCCGGCGGCAGAAATACTTTGGGCGCAATCTCGATGCTAGCGTCAACGTCCATGGCATCGGCTGCACGGGCTACTTCGGCGGCATGCAGCTTGGCGATGAGAGCGGCCTTGCGTTGCGCTTCGTCCGCCGACACTTTCTTGGTGGCATCCCAATCCACCAGGCTTGCCGGCATCTCTTCCCAGTCCCGCTGATCAATACTGTAGTAACGCACACGATCACCTTGAAGCTCATACTCCCTGACTAGTTGAAAGCTGCCATCTTTCAGAACCAGCTTCTTGCCGGTGGGTAGGCCGGGGGCTGGGGCATCGTCTGATTTTGCTGACGCTGCGGGCGGAGCTGCGGAAGGCGGGCTCGCGGGAGTCTGCGCGCGAGATGGCACGCAAGGGAAAAGCACGATACAAGCCAAAACCGCGAGCGGAGGGGGAAGACTCCGCGCGAAACGTTCGAATTTAAGTGTTGCTGCCATCAGCAGGTCGTTCGGTAACGGTTTGGAACCTCATCCCGGCACAAGTCTTAGGATGCAACTTCGAGGGGCGGGGTTGAGCGTGGTAAGGATAGCCTGAGCAGGTCTACCGCACAATATCGCGCGGCACAATTGCAATAAAAAAAGGCCTTCCAGTTCTGCTGGAAGGCCTGAAAGAAATGTCCTGCGGCGATCTAATTCGATGCGCTGGTTAGTGGTCGCAGCGCGGCTGTAGCACGGTGAGGATCATCAGGTCGGAGTGCGAGAATAGCCACTTGCCAGCTTCGGCTCCGGCGGCTTCCGCAGCGCGCGCAATCGTGCCGAGGTGCTTATTCTGCGCCAGGTTGCGCAGATGATCGGTGCAAATACCCGTCAGGGAGACGACTTCGTCTTCCGTGAAGATCTTCTGGCTCACCTTGATTCGCACCATGACAGGACCTCCTGCTTCGTTCGATGCTGACACCAAATTAAACGCTGCTACGGTTCCAAGCAATAGACCTTCCGTTCTATCGGGCTGGAACCCCTGGCAACCGGCGTGCCCCGAACCCTCTTTCTCTCTATGGTTTGACACCGGTACAGGCGAATTTGCTCCGAACTCCTCGATTGCACAATCTTGCCTCAAACAGGAAAGAAAAGTCTAAACGTGGAATGTAACTACTAGTTCACGGATTTGTTTCTGGTGGCGTAAATCGTGGTACCCGATCATGCGGAACCACTCATACATGTTCAGGCTGCCGAGGAAGGGATGGTCGAAACGGTATGGGCTGACGTCGGTGCCGCGGGTGGATTCGATGAATTGCAACGTAACTTCGCGCACGGCATTAAGGCCTTCGAACGATTTCTGCTTGTCGCAGACGCGATTTTCGTCGAGCGCAATGGGCGTGCGCACTTTGCGGCCGCGCCAAGTGGCTATCGCGAGCGGCGGATGGATGCGCTTCCGCAGAGGCACCGGGCTTGGCGTCGCGCGCAGCAGCCTTTTCATGCCGAAAATGGTGCGCTCCTCGATCATGGCGACGTGGGCGATCACTTCGGCGGTTGACCAGCGGTCTGGCCCGGGCGTTTCTCTCCAGTGGAGATCGCTGATTTCTTCAGCGGTGGAGAGGAGTTTCGCCCGCGAAGAGTTCAGGTGCTTGACGATCGGGGCCAGGTCTCGCAGAGGTATGTCTCCTCAAATCGAAAAGCCGCCGGCCTTTTCAAACGCGCGGGCAAGTTGCAGAATCCGGCCTTCGCCGAAGTGGCTGCCGAAAACCTGCATGCCGATGGGCAAGCCTGCAGCCGTCTTCCCGCAAGGAACCGAAATCCCCGGCACCCCCGCCAGCGAACCTGTAACCGTATATATGTCAGCGAGATACATCTCAAGTGGATCGGCAGTCTTCTCGCCTAGCTTGAACGCTGGAGTGGGAGCGGTGGGCGTGACGATTGCGTCAACCCGCTCGAAGGCTTGTGCGAAATCTCGCGCGATCAACGAGCGGACCTTCTGGGCGCGCAGATAATAAGCATCGTAGTAACCGGATGAAAGCGCGTAGGTTCCCAGCATGATTCGCCGCTTGACCTCCGGTCCGAAGCCGCGCTCCCTGGTTTTGCGGTACATGTCCATCAGTGTGTTGCCCTCGACACGCAGGCCGTAGCGCACTCCATCATAGCGAGCCAGGTTGGAGCTGGCTTCCGCTGTGGCAACAATATAGTAGGTTGCGATGGCGTAGTCCGTGTGCGGCATCATGAGCGGCACGCGTTCGCAGCCAAGCTTTTCCAGCAGGGCGATGCCGGCCTGGACCTTATTCTTCACTTCGGGGTCGAGACCCGCTCCGAAGTAGTCCTCCGGGACGCCAATCCGCAGGCCGGTGATCGGCTTGTCGATTTCGGCGAGATATTCGGGCACGGCAACGGCTGCCGAAGTCGAGTCGTTTGAGTCATGTCCGGCGATGATGGACATCACGGTTGCGGCATCGGAGATATTGGTGGCGAACGGGCCGATGCGGTCAAGGGATGACGCGAAGGCTATCAGGCCGTATCTAGATACGCGACCGTATGTTGGCATCATTGCGGGGATGCCGCAGTAGGCTCCGGGTTGCCTAATTGACCCGCCAGTATCCGTGCCGAGCGAAACTACAGCTAGGCCAGCGGCAACAGCTGCCGCTGAACCACCGCTCGAGCCTCCTGGGACACGATCGAGCGCCGCCGGATTCCGTACTGGTCCGTATGCTGAGTTCTCGTTCGAGCTGCCCATGGCGAACTCATCGCAATTGGCCTTGCCGAGGATGACGGCTCCGGCTTCTTCCAGGCGTTCGACGGCCGTGGCGTCATACGGTGGCGTATAGGTCTCGAGGATCTTCGATCCGCAAGTCGTGCGTACACCTTGCGTGCTGATCACGTCTTTAATCGCCACGGGGACGCCGGCGAGGGGCCCCAAGGGTTGGTTTTGTGCGATGGCGGCATCTACGCGATCGGCCTGGGCATAGGCGCGCGCCGGACAGAGCGCCAGGAAGGCGTTCAATTCCGGGTTGCGTCGTGCGATTTGCGCGTAAAAGTCCGTGGCTAGCTCGCGCGCGGAGATTTTCTTCGCGTTGAGGGCGTCGCGAACGCTCCCGACGGTCCAGGGCGTAGCAGCGCTCATCGCTCGATTACCTTGGGGACGCGGAAGAACGGCTTGGCGGCGTCGGGAGCCTCGGCGAGTACGGCTTCGGCCACGTTGCACGGGACCACCACGTCGTCGCGTAACTCAGGCTCGATTCGTGCAGCGGCGGCGCCGTCCGGACCGTCGGCGTTCCGCGGGCGCATCTGAGTCATAGGCTCTACGCCCGAGACGTCCAGCTCCTGCAGCTTGCCGACGTAGGAGAGGATTTCATCGAGCTGGCTGCGGTAGGTTTCGACTTCTTCGGGCGCAAGCTCCAGGTGCGCTAATTGGGCTACGCGCAGCACGTCTTCGCGGCTGATTTTCATGGCTTCCATCTTAGTACAGAAGAGGTTCCGCGCAAGTATTCGTGCGTGCGGCAAAAAAATTGGGCGAAGATCGTCAGGCTTTGCGGCGGCGGATGAAAGGAGTGTGTTCGTTGTTCAGCTCGTGGGAGATGTGTTGCGGGCCGGGCTTGGCGGCGACGAATTTCACTTCGCGAACCAGGGCGCTGCCCCAAGCTTTATTTACTTGTGTGCAGAACTCGTCCTTCATTTCTTCCAATTGCTTCCGCCAGGCCTTGCCGTCGGCGGCGACTTCCAGGCATCCCTTGTGGCAGCGCACTGGACGCGTGTGCCGCGCCAGAGTCTTTCCCACCACGCTGGGCCACACACCGGAGAGCCACGCGACCGCCGCTTCCGGCCGCTTCAATTGGCGCAGCATCCCGCCTAGAAAATTTCCCGCGCGTTCCATTGAGGGCGGATTCTAGCACACAAATTGTCGAAGAAATATTCGGTGAAAATTTGAGCGAGAGAAGCGGATGGCCGCGAGATTATAAGCGCGGCAAAATGCGTGTGCAAGCGATGTAGCAGCGAGCACAATTTGCAAGCTCGCAAGAGGAGCAAAAATGATTCCGATACGCGTAGTCGCGATACCCACGGAAATTGCTGATGCAGTTCGCAGCACACACAAAGATCCCCGCTACGGCCATCCTGCGCACACGGAAATTGCGGGCGAGGGCGCGCCGTGCCGGCACTGCCTGCAAATCATCGCTGCCGGTTCCGAGCAGGCCACGCTGTTCACGTACGACGCGTTCGAAGGCAGCGAATCGCTGCCTCTGCCCGGGCCGGTCTATATTCATGCAGCAGCGTGCGAACATTATCCCGAAGATGGCGGATTTCCTGCGATGTTGCGGAAGAGCCCTCGGACGTTAAATGGTTACGCGCGCGGACGGCGATTGATGGCGACGGAGTACGTCGAGAACGGCGACCTGGATGCCGGAATCGACAAACTCTTTGCTCGCGCCGATGTGGATTACATTCACGTGCGCAGCACCACGGCAGGCTGCTACACGTTTCGCATCGAGCGTGGGGATCGCCCAAAGTGAAACTCGAGAAGGGAATCGATAACGATTTGAACGGGCGAGTATGGTTTGCCCGAGCGCGAGAAAATGGAGTGGATCACGGCGCTGCAACGGCGCTGGTGCCATTCAGGCCGAGCTCCGGTGCCACGCTGCGCAGGGCGGCGATACAGAAGGCAATGTGCTCGTCGAGGGGAACGCCGAGTTCTTCGGTGCCTTTGTATACGTCGTCGCGGTTCACGCCGCGGGCGAAGGCTTTGTCTTTCAGTTTTTTCTTCACAGAGGCTGCTTCGACTTCGTGAATGCTTTTGCTGGGCTTGATCAGGGCGCATGCGGTGAGGAAGCCGGCCAGTTCGTCGCAGGCGAAGAGAGTTTTGTCGAGCGGCGAAATGCGCGCGACGTTGCAGTAATCGGCGTGGCCCAGGATGGCGTGAATCATTTCCTCCGGGTAGCCGCGGTCGCGTAGGATTTTTGATCCTTCGTAGGGATGCTCTTCAGTCGGGTGATGGGCCGCATTCGGCCAGCGCTCGTAGTCGAAATCGTGGAGCAGCGCTGTGGTGCCCCAAAGCTCCTCGTCCGCGCCATTCTTGCGGGCGTATGCGCGCACGCAAGCCTCGACGGCAAGCGCGTGTTTGCGGAGGCTCTCCCCCTGCGTGTATTCGCATAGCAGACCCCAGGATTCTTCCCGATTCGGCATCATTCCCCCATTTGGCCCCTCGCAGGCCCCGCTTTGGAGTCTACCGCACACGGGAACCGTGCCGCTAGGGCCGCCAAGAGGCTGTGAAGGGCATTACGGGCCGCCAGAACGCGTGAGGCGACCCGAACAGGGGACTATTTGTGCCGTCGCGCCGTGAAAAGCCGGGGCAAGGCCATAGCAAACCGCCGAAATGTTCGTTCTGGGCTGCCGTCGATGAAGATCCTAGGAACAGCCGATACTGGCGGCAAGCTATGAAGGCCAGAAGCAGAAGTTACGGCAGAATTGTCTCAATCGGAGCTGGCGGAAAGTAATGAGACGTATTGTTTTGAGACGGTTTCAACGTGGGATGTGTAGTTGCCGCAGACGATTCGGTGTTTGTTCTCTTCATTCATTGAACACAAACACTTTGCGGACGGGAATTCGCAGCAACGAGCTGCGAAAAGGTGGCCGGAGGCCGAAAATGTCTCGCGAAGTGTGGGCAACAAAATTGCAAGCACAAATCGTCAGCGGATGACGCTGAATGGCATTGTGTTCATCTCGTTAGCGGACGCGAAAGGGCGAGGGCGAAGAAAAGTCGCACCGCTTTTAGCGACGAATGCGAACTGAAACGGCCTCTGATTGTGGCAAGAGCGATAGGCACGATAAACTGATTCCGGCACGAGGACGAAAAAGGGCTTGACAAGAAATGGCACCGTGTGGAGAATCGCTCCCGCGCCTGTTTCTGCCTTCCCCTGTTGTGACGTTCCTCCCCTTCGCATCGCCGGAATAGTCTGTGAGGAGAACCGGTGGCGGAAAAAGAAGCCATAGAAGCGAGCATGGAATTGGATCGAGAAGTACTTCGATGTCAGGTATGCGGTTTGGTGCAATACCGGACACGCACGGATAACTGCCGTCGTTGTCTGCGTATGCTGCCCCCGAAGGTGACGTTCGTGATTCCGACGCCGTCGCCGCAGGATTTACCGGGAGACGACCGTCAACTGTTTGAGAACTGGCCGAACCGCGAAACCGTGGAGAACATCGGCCAGCGCATCAGACAATTGCGGGAGTCGCGTGGCATGACGCAGAGCCAGCTACAGGCACGTTCCCGCGTATCTCGCTCCTATTTGTCCCGGATCGAGAGCGGACAGATGACGCCAAGTCTCGGCACGCTGGAAAAGATTGCCGAAGCGCTGGGCGTTGGACTGAACCGCTTCTTCGTGCCGGAGACCAACGGCGAGACGGTACTCGAAGATCCCTTCATTCAGGGACTTCGCCCATACCTGCGGCAGCTCGATTGGACACAGTGGCAGGGCATCCTGAAGCGGTTGCAGGCGATCAGCGAGCACGTGAGCACCAATCACAGCGTGCGTACGCTGCCGCCACAGGCCGCCGAGCGATTGCCTCACCACATGCCCCGCCGGCAGCAGCACATGCCCAATACAGCGACGGCGCTTCACCGCTAGTCGTCGCGCATCGGGAAGGCGCGGAACGCCTGATGGACAGGTCGGATTCTGGGAAGGGCTTGGCACGCCTGCATTGGCAGGCTGCCAGGCTCGCTCCCGAAGGGTCCGAACTTCGTTCGCGCCAATACCGCTGAGCCAACTTGCCCGGCAAGTTCGCACACTTCCCCTAATCCAATCAAGAATGTGTCGGCTGGTTCAGTCGGACGGCCTTGGCGGAGATTACTGCGCCTGCTTAGCGCCGGCGCGGAACAGCACGATATCCACTCCATCGCCTTTCTTGGTGAGCGCTACCACACGCGCGCCATCGCCGTGGTCGTCCACGAAGGCGATATCTGTGTCGGAGTCAACGGTAACGCCGTGAATGGGATGCTTGGAGAGGTTCTCCTCGCGGCGGAAGTTGCTACCGAGGCGGTGCGCGTACCACGCGTCCACCTGGTTCAGGCTGTCGGGAGTAGTGAAATGTTCGACGGCGATTCCCAATCCTCCATCGTCATTCGATAACTCCACTTGGGCGTTCTTCGTATCGCCGGAAGTTTTTGCTCCGGGATAAACGGGCAGGCCGGAAGCGCGCGGCACGTCTTTATTCACTTTGATGGCGCCTACGGGGGTCTGAATCTCAACGTTGTTGCCTTGATTGTGGACGCGCAGATTGCGGATGAACAGGCCGGCGAGCGCCAGGCCGAACAGGACCATAACCACGATGCCGCCAGCGACGATTCCCAGAATCCACCAGACTGCGTTGTTGCTGCGGCGTTGCGGAGGAATAGCGGCCGGTGGCCGTCCTGACGCGCTAGACATAATTCACCCCTTGCACCTTAGACGCTTATAGTTACGCAATAGCGCGTGAAAATGTTTCAGGTGTGCCAGGCGCGCCGGACTAATTAAAACGCACTTCGACGCCGGGGTGCCGGTCGAGGTGCACGGAATCGATGAAGCGCACTTCGGCTTCTTCCAGGGTCATGATCAGGGAGTGAGTGCGCGTTCCGTCGCGGAAGAAGTTCACGCCGTGCAGCAGCCCGCCGGGAGTGACGCCGGTGCACGCGAAGATGATTTTCTTGCCCGGCGCCAGGTCCACCGTTTCGTAAATGCGTTTGGGATCCTTGATGCCCATCGCCGCAGTACGTTCCAGGTGTTCGGGTTTCGCGACGACCAGTCGCGCGAGGATCTGGCCGTTCAGGCAGCGCAAAGCAGCGGCAGTGAGCACGCCCTCGGGCGCGCCGCCTGTGCCCATCACCGCGTGGACGGAAGTGCCGCGTACAGCTGCGGAAATGCCTGCGGAAAGATCACCGTCGGAAATCAGTCGAATGCGCGCGCCGGCTCTGCGAATGTCGGCGATTAGATTTTCGTGGCGCGGACGATCCAGCACCACGATGACGAGATCCTCGACGTCGCGGTCATAGCGGCGTGCGATCGCGCGCAGGTTATCTTTTACGGGCGCGTCCAGATCAATCGCGCCCTTGGCCGGCGGCCCCACAATAATTTTTTCCATGTAGAGATCGGGAGCGTGCAGCAAGCCGCCATGTTCGCTGGCAGCGAGCACCACGATGGCGCCGGGTTCGCCCGTCGCGCAGAGGTTGGTGCCTTCGAGCGGGTCCACGGCGATGTCCACTTTGGGATATTCGCGAGTCTTATCGCGCACTGCCGCGCCGACTTTTTCGCCGATAAAGAGCATCGGCGCTTCATCGCGTTCGCCTTCACCAATGACGATGGTGCCGTCCATGCCCACGCGATCCATTTCCGCACGCATGGCCTCGACGGCGGCCTGGTCTGAGCCCGAGCGGTCACCTTGACCCATGGTGCGCGCGGAAGCGATGGCCGCGGTTTCAACGGTGCGCAGGAATTCGAGGCTGAGTTCTTTCTCCATGGCCGCTCCTGAAATGTGATTTGCTTCCGGTGGCTGGGACGGTCCTTCCGGGCGGCCTATCATAATCCAAATGACGCAAACCAAATGGGCGAAATTGCGGCCTTTGCTCTGCGTTGACTTGGATTCGGCCGCAACCTAAGATGTGCGCCACATGCCTGATTCGCAGCCGCCGACCAGCCGCATCGTCTCGCACTACCGCATCGTGGAGAAGCTCGGTGGTGGGGGTATGGGAGTCGTTTACAAGGCGGAAGACATCAAGCTCGGCCGCTTTGTGGCGCTGAAGTTTCTGCCGGACGACGTCGCCAAAGACCAGCAAGCGCTCAGCCGCTTCCAGCGCGAAGCGAAAGCAGCCTCCGCGCTGAATCATCCCAACATTTGCACCATATACGAAATTGACGATCAGGGCGGCGAAGCCTTCATCGCCATGGAATTTCTGGACGGCCAAACTCTCAAGCACCGAATCGCCGCTGGACCGCTGCCGTTAGATGATTTGCTCGACGTCGGCATCCAGACGGCGAATGCGCTGGATGCCGCGCATGCTCAAGGAATCGTGCACCGCGACATCAAGCCCGCGAACATTTTTTGCACGCGCAGCGGACAAACCAAGGTGCTCGATTTCGGCCTGGCCAAAATTCTGGCGCCGCGGCGAGTGCTTCCGGGCGCGACGGCGTCCGCACTTCCCACCCTTACTGCGGAGGAGGCGCTGAGCAGCCCTGGGTCCGCGATGGGAACCGTGTTGTATATGTCGCCGGAACAAGCGATGGGCGAAGAGCTAGACGCGCGCACCGACCTGTTTTCGTTTGGCGCGGTGCTTTACGAAATGGCCACCGGCGCGTTGCCCTTCGCGGGCGCAACCTCAGCGGCTATTTTCGACGCCATCCTGCACAAATCGCCGCCATTGCCGACGCGGCTCAATCCCGAATTGCCGGGTGAACTCGAGCGGATTATTCAGAAGGCGCTGGAAAAAGATCAGAGGCTGCGCTACCAGCATGCGTCGGACCTGCGCGCAGATTTGCAGCGGTTGAAGCGCGACACAGATTCGGGACGGAGCGCAGTAGGGCAGTCGAGACGGGACGCGTCCACCGGATCAGGCTCGCCATCATCAGACTTATCCGCAGCACCCGCATCAGAAAGCTCGGCGGTAGTCGAAGCGGCGAAGCAACACAAGTTCGGCGTGGCGGCGATCGCCATTGTCGTGCTTGTGCTAATCGCGGCGGCAGGTTATGGGCTCTATTCTTTTCTCAGCGGCAAGGCTCATCGGCCGTTCGAGAATTTCACGATCACTCAAGTCACGAACAATGGAAAGACGATTGCGGCGGCTATTTCGCCCGACGCGAAATATCTACTAAGCGTGGTGGACGACAACGGCAAACAGAGCCTCTGGCTGCGCCACGTGCCCACCAATAGCGACACGCAGGTGATCGCGCCGGCAGATGCCCTTTACCAAAACCTCGCTTTTTCACCGGACGGTGGCTACATCTATTTTCTCCGCGCGATAGACACGCTCGGCAGGGGTCAAGATCTACTGCGCGCGCCGGTGCTGGGCGGCACGCCGCAGGTGATCGTGAAAAATGTTGATTCGCGAATTACTTTTTCGCCCGATGGCCAGCGCTTCGGCTTTATTCGCGGGATGTCTCCAGACGTGGGAAAGTTTCGAGTGCTTACGGCGAACGGAGACGGTACGAGTGAATCGACGTTTGCGGATGGGCTCATGTCGGCGTTCCCGACCGCCGTCGCCTGGTCGCCCGACGGCAAACAAATCGCCACTGCAACGCCCGGTGCCGAAGGTGAATTGGGCGTTATTCAAATACAGGACGTGCCTTCCGGTAAGGTGAAGACGCTTTCCCGATTCGACAACGTCCAGCTGAACGATTTGGCATGGCTGCCTGACTCGCGCGGCCTGCTTGCCACTTATCAACCTAACGCGACACCTTACGCGCGAAGTCAAATCGCGTATGTATCTGAACCTGCCGGCCAGTTTCGCCCCATTACCAGAGACACGAACAACTATCAGACGCTTACTGTTTCAGCGGACGGAAAAACACTTGCCACGGTCCAGCAAAAGGCGACACAATCATTTTACTTGTTGCCTGCCGCCGGATTCACCGGGAATCCTCCGGATCCCGCGTCTGCGCAGATCAAGGACGCGATTTTTTTTGACTGGGCGGGTAACGGAACTCTTTATTTCGATGATGTGGGTTCTCTGGTGCGGATATCGTCCGACGGCGCAGATAAGGCAATACTCGTGAGTGACTCCGGCGCGCAAATTATTCAACCGACGAATTGCCAGGACGGGCGCTACGTCGTCTTTACCTGGGCTGGCCATTCGGGCCGTAACAAGGCGGGCATCTGGCGGGTTAACGCCGACGGTTCGAACCCCAAGCAGCTCACCGATGGAATCCAGGACATCGGGTCGAAATGCTCGCCGGACGGAAGGTGGGTGCTCTATCAGGATTCGCAGAATGTGCACCTCAGTCGAGTGAACATTGATGATGGACGGTCCGAGATTGTGCCGGGGACAACGATTCCCGGCGCCTTCTTGGACTACGGATTCACCATCGCGCCGGACGGGAAGCTACTGGCGTTCGTCACGACCGGCGGTACGAATGAAATCGTTCATCAGATCGCTGTGGTGCCTCTGGACGCGGGGCCCGAGCCGCAGCGGCGCATGCTGAATCCCGATCCGCGCGTTTCGGGCGGACCGCAATTTACGCCAGATGGGCAGGCCCTCGTATATCCCATCCACGAAAGCGGCACCGACAACCTGTGGCTCCAGTCCCTCGATGGCTCTCGCGGCCACCAGATTACAAACTTCAAGTCCGATACGATCTCCTCATTCCGGTTCTCACCGGACGGCAAGACCATTGGCGTGTTGCGCTCTCATGTGGAATCAGACGTAGTGCTGCTGCGCGATGCGGCAAACGACTCGCGCTGACGCACGCGTGTGACCGGGCGACTTTGGTGACGGCGTCGCTCAGCAGTTCGCATGCAAGCGGTTGCTGTTCGTTGACTTGGGTTCAGCCGCAACCTAAGATGTGCGCCACATGCCCGGTTCGTCATCTTTCATCGGCCAGACTATTTCGCACTACCGGATCATCGAAAAGCTCGGTGGCGGCGGCATGGGTGTGGTCTACAAGGCTGAGGATTTGAAGCTCGGCCGCTTTGTGGCGCTGAAGTTTTTGCCGGACGACGTAGCCAAAGATCCGCAGGTTCTCAGCCGCTTTCAGCGCGAAGCGAAGGCGGCCTCCGCGCTGAATCATCCGAACATTTGCACGATCTACGAAATCGACGATCACAGCGGCGAAGCGTTCATCGCCATGGAATATCTGGACGGCACCACGCTGAAGCATCGCATCGCCGGACAACCGATGGACACCGATGTTCTGCTGGGCCTGGCGATAGGAATCGCGGACGCTCTGGACGCCGCGCACAGCAAGGGAATCGTGCATCGCGACATCAAGCCCGCAAACATATTTGTCACCGAGCGCGGCCACGCCAAAATTCTGGACTTCGGGCTGGCCAAGCAGATTCGCCGCGCGGTGGCGCATACGGTTACGCAGGACGCTGTGCTTTCGGGCCAGGTGACGACGGGAGTGAGACCGGAAGACCTTACCAGCCCGGGCGTGGCGGTGGGCACGGTCGCGTATATGTCGCCCGAGCAAGTTCGCGGCAAGGAACTGGACGCGCGCACAGACCTGTTTTCGTTTGGCGTGGTCCTCTACGAGATGGCTACAGGAGCTCTGCCATTTCGCGGTGAAACTTCCGGTGTGATTACCGACGCGATTCTGAATCGTGTGCCGGCGGCGCCGGTGCGGTTGAACCCGGATCTTCCTGCGAAGCTCGAAGAGATTATCAACAAGGCCCTCGAGAAAGATCGCGACCTGCGCTATCACAACGCCTCAGACATGCGCGCCGATCTGAAGCGCGCGAAACGCGACGGCGACACCGGTCGTTCGACGTCCCAGCAGCTGCCCATCGAAGAAGCGCCGGCGAGATTATCGAGTTCTTCGGCAAATCTCGCCGCGCAGGCTTCGTCCGGGCGGCGGAGCGCGGCGTCGCTAGCTGCTGACACCGAGTTTGCCTCGGGCGCGACGCACCTTTCATCTTCGCAGCTTGCCGGGCCTTCCTGGCAGCGCTACCTGCCCTGGGCGCTTGCCGCAATTCTTGCTGCCGGATTGCTGGCGTCCTTATTCGCGTGGCGGCAAGCATCGCATCCTGCCGCGCGCAAGCCTGTGGAACTCTCACTGTGGATTCCACCCAGTCAGCAGCTCGCTCTATCCGACGGACCAGGCGTGGTGATTTCTCCCGATGGGTCGCGGCTGGCTTACATCACGCGCGAGGGCGGATCAGCTGCGGGACAACTCTACGTTCGCGAACTGGACAAGGTTGCCGCCGTGCTGCTGGACGGCGCGGGGGCAGCGGCTGCGCCGTTCTTTTCCGCAGATAGCCAGTGGATCGCGTTTTTCGGCGACGGAAAATTGAAGAAAATCTCGGTGCGTGGCGGAGCCCCCATTGTGTTGTGCGACGTCGGCGCCTCTCGTGGCGGAGATTGGAGTGAAGACGGCACCCTAATCTTCCCGACGCAATTCACCAGCCCGCTCTATCGCGTATCCGCAGACGGCGGCACGCCGGTGGCGGCTACGCACCTGGATGTAGCGCGTTCGGAGATCACGCAGCGATGGCCGCAATTCCTTCCGGGCGGCAAAGCCGTTCTTTTCACGGCATCGTCGGACAATAATTTTTTCGCCCATGGCAGCGTGGAAGTCGCTCCGCTCGATACGGGCGTGCCAAAAGTCCTGGTGGAGAATGCATATTTTGGGCGCTACCTAACCGGCGGTTATCTGGCCTATGTGTCGCAAGGCACCGTGTTCGTTGCACCCTTTGATGCAAAAGCATTGAAACTTACAGGGACTGCGATTCCGGTGATGCAGAGAGTGAACTATGACATGTCGAACGGCAGCGCGCAGTTCAGCGTGTCCAGAGACGGCACGGCGGTTCACTTGGATGGCGGCGCTGCGGGTCAAAACCTGAATGTGGTGCTGATGGATCGCAAGGGCAATGCTTCGGACCTGGTAACCGGTCAGCCGGAGGCCGCGGTCCCGCGCCTTTCACCCGATGGCAAGCGCCTGGCCTTTCAGCAGGGCACCGGCAACATCTGGATATATGACTTGGAGCGAAAGACTACGTCTCGCGCGATGCTTGGCACCGTTGGTGCCAGCTGGCCGCAATGGACGCCCGACGGCCAAAGGCTCACCTACGCGCATCCTCACAGCAGCGCGAACGGTACAGGACAATCCATCTACTGGGATCGCGCCGATGGATCGGGTGAAGAACAGCCTTTGACCCCGGATACTATTTTAAATGCCTACCCAGCCTCCTGGACGCCGGACGGCAAAGTCCTGGCGTTCCAACGGCTCTCGGGGAAAGATGGAAGTTGCTGCGAGATCTGGACGCTCACCGTGGACGCAGCAGGGAAACCGGGGGAAGCGCATCAGCTTCCGGGGGTGGCTAAGGGTTTCGCGCCGGCGTTTTCACCGGATGGCCACTGGTTGGCCTACACCTCGCCGGAAGCCGGACTCACCCAGATTTTTGTGGTGCCTTTTCCCGGCCCGGGAGGCAAGTGGCAAGTCTCTACTGGCGGCGGATTCGACTCACGATGGTCGAAGAGCGGTCACGAACTGTTCTATGTGAACGGGCGTGCGCTGATCGCGGTGCCTTACTCCGTCGAGAAAGGCACATTTCAACCCGGAAAACCCGAGGAGCTTTTTTCGGACCGCTTCGAGATGCGCGCTCCGCTGAGTTCCTATGACGTGACGGCGGATGGTCAGCACTTCGTGATGCTGCAACTCACCGGCGGCAGAACCGCCGGGGCCTCCGGGCCCACCGTGGTGCTCAATTGGATTGACCAAACACGCCAGCTCGTAGCTGCCGGGCAGAATGACTCCACAAAGTAAACCGTACAGCAATCGCTGACCGCAGGCACGCGACTCGGCCTGTTGCAGCAGGATGCCGAACGCGAACAGTCGCTCCTCGTTGACTTGCGATTTCGTGCAACCTAATATGTGCAGCGCATGCCCACCAATGATCCGCAGATCGCTCAATCCTTCTCCCACTATCGCATCGTAGAACGCCTGGGCGGCGGAGGCATGGGTGTGGTGTACAAAGCTGAGGACACCCGCCTGCATCGCTTTGTCGCGCTGAAATTCCTGCCTGACAATGTAGCGAACGACCCCCAGACGCTGGCGCGTTTTCAGCGAGAGGCGCAGGCGGCGTCCGCCCTGAACCATCCCAACATCTGCACGATTTACGACATCGGCGAAGCGGAAGGGAAGGCATTCATCGCCATGGAGTTTCTGGACGGCCAAACGTTGAAGCACGCCATCACCGGCCAGTCCATGGAACTGGAAAATATGCTGGACCTGGCGATTCAAGTTGGCGGAAGGACTGGACGCGGCGCACAGCGAGGGCATCGTGCACCGCGACATCAAGCCCGCGAACATTTTCGTAACGAAGCGCGGCCACGCGAAAATTCTGGATTTCGGCCTCGCCAAAGTCTCCAGCGCAAAAGCCGCCAGCGGCCGCAGCGCCACCATGCTTACCGTTGGCGTGGACACGGCGCAACTCACCAGCCCCGGCGCTTCCATGGGCACGGTTGCTTACATGTCGCCGGAGCAGGTTCTGGGCAAAGAACTGGACGCGCGCACGGACCTATTCTCCTTCGGAGTCGTTCTGTACGAAATGTGTACCGGCTCGCTTCCGTTCCAGGGGGAAAGCTCCGGTGCGATTTTCGATTCGATCTTGCACAAGAATCCAGCGGCGCTGGTGCGATTCAATAGCAGCCTGCCTCCGGAACTCGAGCAAGTGATATTCAAAGCGATGGAGAAAGATCGCGATCTGCGTTACCAGAGCGCCGCGGAAATGCGCGCGGATCTGAAGCGCCTGAAGCGCGATACCAGTTCCGGACGCGTCAGTGCGATCAGCGGTTCCATCGGCGCGTTGCAGGACGCGGGATCGAGCGCGAGCTCCAGAATCTTAACCGCCGCACAATCCGGGTCCGCCGCTACTGCGGCAGCCCCAGTAAAGAGCAGCCCGACGAAAGCTATCTTGATCGGTGTTGCGGCGCTCGCGGTGCTGGCGGCGCTAGCGTTCGGCGGATACAAATTTCTGACGCGTGCGCACGGCCTGAATCTGCAAGATATGCAGATCGCCAAGCTCACAGATAGCGGCAAAGCCACCGGCGTCGCGATTTCTCCGGATGGGCGCTACATCGTTTACGTCCTGAGAGATGGCGAGCAGCAAAGCTTGTGGGTCCGCAATGTGGCCACCAAGAGCGATGTGCAAGTACTCGCGCCAGACGTAGTCTCATTCGCCGGGCTAAGTTTTTCGCCCGACGGCAACTACGTCTACTTCGTCCGCTCCGACAAGAGCACCACAAATTTCCGCTACCTCTATGTGATGCCCGTCCTGGGTGGCACCGCGCGTCAGTTGATTCGCGACATTGACACTCCACTCACCTTCTCGCCCGATGGCAAGCAGTTCGCTTTCATGCGCGGTGTGCCGGAGCACAACACTGTGGAATTGCGCGTCGCCAACACCGATGGCAGCAGCGATCACCTGCTCGCCACCTTGCCGGATTATCCGGGCTTCATGTTTGGTGCAGCCTGGTCGCCTGACGGAAAAACGATCCTGGCACCAGGGCTGCAAATTGGCAAAGAGACGAAGTGGACTTTGACCGCCGTGAACGTCGCCGATGGTGCGATGAAGGATCTAATTTCCGGTTCTGGAGGGCTGGGCCGACCGGCGTGGCTGCCTGACGGCAATTCCTTCCTGATTGCCATGGAATTGCAACCGGAAAATCGTATGCAATTGTGGCTGGTTTCCTATCCCAGCGGCGAAAAAAGCCGTTTTACCAACGACCTTTCGGATTACGGCCAATCGCTGGACCTGACCCAGGACGGAAAGATGCTGGTCGCGCTGGAAGGCAACCAGAGCGCACACATCTGGATAGCGCCGGAGGGAAAGTCCGCGCAAGCAAAGCAAATTACCTCGGGGGAAACTCCGGACAACGGCATTGCGCCCGGCCCAGCCGGAAAGCTTCTGGTGCGCAGCCGCGGCAGTGACCTCCAGCTGATGAACTCCGACGGCAGCCAGCGAACGTTGCTGCGTCCGAACCTTCGCAATTACATTTCCATGTCGAGTTGCGGCGATCGCTATCTGGTGTTCGATTCAGACGAAGACAACAAGCTAATCCTCCTGCGCACCGATGTAGATGGCGGAAATACGCTAAAGCTGAGCGAAGGTGCGTTTAATTCGGATTGTTCTCCTGACGGCAAGTGGGTGCTGTTTGATTTGTCCGACAAGCTGTACCGCGTTCCAATTGAGGGCGGCACTCCAGCAGAGGTTTTCCATGCGGCCGGCGGCCTCACCGGAGTAATTTCGCCGGATGGGAAATGGATCGCCTGCGCGTATCAGGAATTAGCTCCGGTCCCGGTGTTAAAGCTGGCCGTGATTCCCGCCGAGGGCGGAGCGCCCGCGAACGTCTTTGTGCGGCCCATCGGCGCCACTAGATTGCACTGGTCGCCCGATCAGAAAAGCATCCAATACCTCTTGACCCGCCGCGGCGCGACCAACGTCTGGGAACAGCCGCTCAGCGGCGGCCCGCCACGCCCTGTGACGGATTTCACCTCCGGCCGCATCTTCGATTTCGCGTGGACGCGCGACGGGAAGCAGCTGCTGCTGGCTAAGGGCGAAGAAACCAGCGACGTGGTGCTGATCAGCAAGTTCCGGTAACTTCCGCGGTTGTCCGCGCATCAGAAACCCAGCGGCTGAAATGTGGCTTTGAAATCGAGTGCTGCAAGAGACGAAGAGGTTCATTCTCGTTAGGGCTGGCCGCTCCCAAGAAAAGGATAGTCCCGTGGAATACCCGGTCTTTGGTCGCGCATTACGGACGCTGGCGATTTCCGCGATGCTCGCATTATTTCAATTGCCGAGCCAGGCTCAGGGTCAAGCTCAGGTCCAAGCCCAAGGAAAGGAACGTCCCGTGGAACACTCGACTGTTTATCGCACGATACAGATAGATGGGCTGTCGATCTTCTACCGAGAGGCCGGCCCGAAAGACGCGCCGACGCTTTTATTGCTGCACGGACTGCCTTCTTCATCGCGTATGTTCGATCCTCTCTTCGTCCGGCTCTCCGATCGCTACCACATGGTCGCGCCTGATTACCCAGGCTTTGGACAGAGCGACTGGCCCGACCCTAAAAAATTCGCGTACACGTTTGATCACATCGCCGAGATGATGAATCACTTCACCGAGGCGCTCGGTCTATCGCACTACACGCTCTACATGCAGGATTACGGCGGCCCCGTGGGTTTTCGCATGGTGTTGGCGCATCCGGAGCGTGTGGAGGCTCTGATCGTCCAGGACGCTGTGGCGCACAACACAGGCCTGGGAGCGAATTGGAAAACGCGTCGCGCGTTTTGGGCCGACCGCGCTGCCAACGAAGCCGCGCTGCGCACAAATCTGCTCTCGCTGGCGACAACCCGGTCGCGCCATGTGGGCGACGATCCTAATGTGGAGCGCCACGACCCGGACCTTTGGACCGATGAATTTTATTTTCTCAATCAGCCGGGTCAAGCCGACATTCAAAGTGATCTTTTCTACGATTACCGCACCAACGTCGAGGATTATCCCAAGTGGCAAGCGTGGATGCGCGAGAAGCAGCCGCGCTTGCTGGTGATATGGGGCAAGTATGAGTCGTCGTTCGATCCTTCGGAGCCGGAAGCCTACCGCCGCGACGTGCCGAAGGCCGAAGTGCACATCGTGGACGGCGGGCATTTCGCGCTGGATACCGCGGCGGATGAAATTGCGCAACTCGTTCAGGGTTTCATGAAGTAACGGCCCGTGGCGCGGCGGACAAATTGCTCCCTACTGGATTTTCGCGTTCACCAGGAAGGGATCATCGAACTCGGTCATCTCGCCCGCCTTCCTCCCAGCGACCGGCTGCAGGCGCGCCGAGAGCGGCTTATGCCATTTCACCGACAGGCTGGCGACGTCGCCCATGATGCGCTCGATTTGTTCCCGCGTGATATCGCCGGGGAGTGGAATCGTGTCCAGGCCGGTGCCGCACACCGCTGAATACGCGAGAAGGGAATCGATCGCGAGGCGGCCTTCGCTCCAGCGTTGCGCCAGAATCGTATCCTCCAGCACCGGCAACATCAATCCCGAATAGCCTGCCTGCTTCACTGGAATCGCTTTCAACGCGCGCGTGATGATTGCCGCCGCGGTGAGAGTGCCACTGGAACCCATCGGCGCTCCGACGAAGTTTTCAATCGCGCGGCCGATGGAAACGTCCATCAGCGGCGCGGGTGAAAGATCCAACCCTCCGTAATTCCAGCCGCTGGCTTTACTAATCTCGTTGGATGTCTTTTCGATCTGCGCTGCGTACTCTCCGAGAGTCGTTTTCAGCCGGTCTTCAGCTTCGCTCGGAGATTTCGTCGAAGCGAAAACTTCGGCCACTACGTTCGCGGACTGCAGCCCGACGGCGAATTGCTTTCCTTCGCCGGTGTAGTAGGACGCTGGATAAAAAGGCGTGCCGGAAGGGACCAACGCCGCCGCCGTAAAATTGAAATTGCCCTGGCTGTGTGGCGTGTTCTCTTCCAAATATTTCACGACGCGGGCGGCGGCGTGAATGGCCTTCCAGTGAATTCCATCTTCCCCAGCAATGGATACCGAGCCTTCCAGAGTTTTCGAATTCGCGATGATTTTTGCCAGTAGCTCGGCTTCATGAGGATCGTCCGCATCGCTGGTCATGGCTGGGCCGATTGCGGCGTCGAAGCCTTCTATTCCCGCGAGGGTATCGTAGTCGCGGAAGAACGTCAGGACCTGCTCGTCTGTCATACCGCGCGTATATTCGGGGAAAGGTTGCGTGCTGATGCGAATCGTCATAACTTCGAAGCCGGATTTTTCGAAAGCCGCCTTGGCCTGACGCAAGAATTTCACAGTCTCCTGAATTTGTTCCTGGTAATGGGTGCGGTCCAGGCGCACGAACGCGGTGATGGCGCGCACTTTCGGCTTTGTGGGAGCGTCCGCAGCGCCCGCGGGAAACGTTGCTGCGAAAATCATGGCGAGCGCGCAAAGCGAAGCGATCAGGGTTACGGCGGCGGTACGACGTTCGCACGTGCGGCTCACGAAAACGCCGCGATTCCCGTGATCCGCTCACCGATGATCAGTTTGTGGATGTCGTGGGTGCCTTCGTAGGTGAACACCGATTCCAAGTTGTTCATGTGGCGCATCACGCAGTAATCGTCCACGATGCCGTTGGCGCCCAGGATTTCGCGGGCTTTGCGCGCCGTTTCGCGCGCCATCCACACGTTGTTCATCTTCAACATGGAAATGTGCGAAGGATGCACGCGGCCCGCATCTTTCAAGCGGCCCACCTGCAGCGCCAAAAATTGCGCCTTGGTGATTTCGGTAATCATCCACACTAATTTTTCCTGCACCAGTTGATGCGAGGCGATCGGCTTGTTGTCGAATTGTTTGCGCTGCTTGGCGTAGCTCAGCGCGGTGTCGTAGCACGCCATGGCCGCGCCGATGCCGCCCCAGCCGATGCCGTAGCGCGCCTGATTCAGGCAGGAAAGCGGGCCCTTCAGTCCTTCGACGCCCGGCAGCAGATTTTCCGCCGGGATTTTGCAGTCGCTCATGGCCAGGCCGGAAGTCACCGAAGCGCGCAGCGAATATTTTCCGTGCACGTCCCAGGCTTTGTAGCCCGGCGTGCCTTTTTCCACCAGGAATCCGCGGATCACTTCGTCCTCGCACTTGGCCCAGATCACGGCCACGTCCGCGATCGATCCGCTGGTGATCCACATTTTTTCGCCATTCAAAATGTAGTGGCTGCCTTTTTTCACCGCGCGCGTCAACATCCCGCTGGGATTCGAGCCGAACTGCGGTTCGGTGAGGCCGAAGCAGCCGATCGCTTTGCCCTGTTGCAGCAGTGGCAGCCATTTTTCTTTCTGCGCGTCCGAACCGAACGCGTGGATCGGATACATCACCAGCGCCGATTGCACCGAAACAAAGCTGCGCAGGCCGGAATCGCCGCGCTCCAGTTCCTGCGTCACCAGGCCGTACTCCACGTTGGACATGCCCGCGCATCCGTAGCCCTTCAAGCTCGCGCCGAAAAGACCGAGCTCGGCCATCTGCGGCACCAGTTGCACAGGAAATTTTCCTTCGCGGTTGTATTCCTCGATGATCGGCATGATTTCCGCATCTACAAATTGGCGTGCAGTATTGCGCGCGAGCTTTTCTTCGTCGCTGAGCACGGAATCGAAGTCGAGATAATCAACCCCGGGGAACGATGGCATGGGATGTCTCCTTGAATATGGGCCGCGCGGAATGGCAGGCGACAATTTACGGCAAAGCCCAAACCGCGATTGTATCGAATTCGCCGCTAAAAGCGCCAGCGAGGCGTCGTTCGCCCAGCGAATTCGTCCGCGAACATTAATTGACAGGAGAGTTAATCTTGGACAGAATGTCGCGCTGAGGCAACGTGCTCAACTGCGGATTGGTTCTGTGACCACGTGCGCATAATGGCGCGTGCGTTTCGCAGGGTCGCAATCCGCTTCCGGAGGGCCCCGTGAGAACAAAACGGATGCAGGTGGCACTCTGCGCAGTTTGCATTATGACTCTGCTGTTTCCGGGCACGCTGCCGGCGTCGTCCATGAAGCTCTACGAGCAGGCGCCCTCCTACCAACAAAGCGGGACGCCCAATGCAACCGCCCTGCCGGCGCCGGGCGCCACGCAGCAAGATTTCCACTCAGCCTCGGCGAGTCCGGCTCCGGCGCAAAACGCAAACAAGGTCTGCCCCGTGACGGCGGACACCGTTCCTCCTCTATCGGCGCCGCTGGCCGCCGCACTGAAACTCTATCGCACCGGGAAATTTGACGATGCGATTGCCGCCTACAACGCCATAGTCCCCACGGGAGGCTCCGAAGCGGCAGCTGCGTACGCCGGGCTCGCACGTGTATATCTAGAGCAGAGAAAACCTGCGGAGGCGTACACCGCGGCGCAGAAGGCTGTGGCGCTGACGCCCGATCGCGCTCCGGCCATTGTCGCGCTTGGTGAAGTGTATTTTCGTCAGGGGAGGCTGGAAGAGGCGCAAGCCGCGTTCTCGAAGCCTCTCAAAGCATGCGATCTGGATGCGCGCGCGTTTCTGGGCCTGAACCAGCTGTACACCGTTTCACTGAACTGGAAACACGCCAAATCCAACATCGAACAGGCCTACAAACTCGATCCCGACGATCCGGAAATTCAAAGGGTTTATATGAGCACCTTGAGCGGGCAGCAGCGGATCGATGCGCTTAAGGGGTATCTCGCAAATGCCGCGGACGACGACAAGGAGACACGAGAAGAGCTGAAGAAGGAGCTCGATCGGTTGCAGGCCGAATCGGAGAAACCGAAGAGCGCTTGTCGGCTGGCCACGCCGGTGAATTCCACCGAAGCCAAGCTCGAACCTTTATTCGACTATCCGAAGCACATTCGAGGATACGGCCTCACCGTAAAGGTAAACGGAGTATCCTCGCGGTTGCTACTCGATACCGGCGCGGGCGGAATTCTCATTGATAAGAAAATTGCGGAGAAGGCGGGCGTCAAATCCATCAGGGATATCCACATCAGCGGTTTCGGCGACCAGGGGGCGACGGCGGGATTTCAGGGCCACGCGGATAAAATTCAGATTGGCGGCCTTGAGTTTGACGACTGCCTTGTCGAAGTGGCAGGCACGAGTTCGGTCGCGGACGGTGACGGGTTGATCGGCGCCAACGTATTCAAGCATTTCCTTGTTGATATCTACATGCCAGACAACAAAATGAAGCTGAGCGAGTTGCCGCCATATCCGGATGAACAGTCCAGCGACGTTTCACTTGATTCACAATCGTCGGCACGATCGAATTGGCATGATCGGTACTTTCCGCCGGCAATGAAGGACTACACTCCGGTATACGAGTTTGGACACGGGTTACTCATCCCGACTTCAGTGAATTCTAAACCTGCCAGACTTTTTCTGATCGATACCGGCGCGTTTGACAACGAACTATCGCTCGCCGAGGCGAAGGAGGTAACTCGAGTGGCCACCGACTACGGGACGGAGGTCAGGGGATTAAGTGGCAAAACCAAAAAGGTCTATAACGCCCAGAACGCCACCATCCAATTCTCGAATGTCCGGCAGCAGCGCGAGGATTTGATAGCTGTTGATATGAGCCATATCAGCGAAGATTTTGGAACCGAAATTTCGGGAGTTCTAGGTTTTCAAATGTTGTGGATGCTGCACATGAAGATTGACTACCGCGACGGCTTGGTGAACTTCAGCGCCGACCAAAGATTTGTTCAATGAGGTAGACGCAGTTTAGACTGCACGCCAATAAGCTTCTTCCACGACCGTCGCGCGATCGGGAACGAATCCGTCCGGTAGGACCAACCACGATTCTGTCTGGAATTATCCTTGTGGGCAATTCTTTTGCTCGATTCCGCATTCGAAAATTATAGTATCGTACGAAGTTCCATGGACCTGACGCAGACAAACCAACGCGCGGCTCTCGGCTCGATTGTCGTGGTGAGCGCTTTGGCCGTTACTTTTCTGCTTTGGCTGCTGTATATGCACCAAGCTCCCACGCAATTCGCGGGCAAATATGTTTTCTTGCCGGCACTCAACGCGGTTCTGAACGGGTTGAGCGCGATTGCGCTGTGCACGGGACTTTACTTCATCAAAAAACGGGACCGTCAGGCTCACCGCGCGAGCATGCTGTTTGCGTTCGGATTTTCATCCCTCTTCCTGATCAGCTATATCGTTAATCACGCGCTGCACGGTGACACGCGCTTTCCGATGGGTCACGGCGCGATTCGCACCGTGTACCTCTTGATTCTGGCCAGTCATATAATCCTCTCGGTAGTGGCGCTGCCTCTGGTGCTCATCACATTCTTCTTTTCACTCAGCGGACGCTTCCCGCAGCACAAACGCATCGCGCGCTACACGTTTCCCATCTGGCTGTACGTTTCGGTCACGGGCGTGGTGGTTTTCGCGCTGCTGCAGGCTTACGCGTACTGATCCATCAAAGCACCCCATACATTCGCCGGGCATCGTGGGCCGTGGTGTATACTCCGGCGAAAAGCGCATGCAGACGGCACGGGAGGTAAGTGATGAAGCGCCCGGCAGGTGTCACGATTTCCGCAGTGGCGGTCCTCATCGGCTGTGGGCTGACGCTGCTTTTCGGCGCGTTCATGATCCTCGCCTTTTTCATCATGCCTGCGACGGATTCGATGCCGACATTCTCAAGGTACTCTCTGCTGTTTATGTCTGTTTTTACGATGGGCCTCGCGACTTGGGGCATTGCCACCGGCATTAATCTGCTTCAGCTGCGCGAGTGGGCCAGAATTTCTATGATTGTCTTTAGTGGGCTTCTGCTGGTGATGGCTGTGCCGGGGCTGCTGATGATGCTGGTCATGCCGTTTCCCTTGCCACAGGGGTCGGCTGTTCCTCCGGGCGTAGCTGCGGCGCAAATGGAAAGCATGATGACGGCGGTGCGCGTCGGAATGGCCGTCTTCTATGCGCTGCTCGCGGTGTTAGGCGGCTGGTGGCTGTATTTCTTCTTCTCGCGGCCGGTAAGGGAACAATTTCGTGGTTCGGCGACGCCCGCGTCCTCGTGGGCGCCCGCAGTTGACACGCTTGCGCCCGCATCGCGGAAAAGGCCGGTGAGCATTACGATTATTGCTTACCTGGCGTTGGCGGGCGCCTGCATGTTCCCGTTCCTTCGCCTGTTCAATCTTCCAATCACGTTTCTGGGGCTCTTTTATACCGGCGCAACAGCCTCGCTGATCGTCACCGGTTATATGACCGTGCAGTTTTTCATGGGGTACGGTTTGCTGAAACTGGAGAAGTGGGGCCGCAGCCTCGCGATCTACTATTTCAATTTTGCGATTTTCAATTCGATTATTTCCGTCATCCTTCCCGGCGCGCAAGCGCGTTATGTAGCCGCTATGACCGCGATGCAGGGCTCGATGGGGGTGCCGCCAACGCAGTTTCAGGTACCCATTTGGTTCAGCCTGGTTTTTTCTCTGCCGATGATTGCCGTACAGTTGTGGTTTGTGGTGACGCGCAAGCAGGCGTTTGAAGCGCCGCACGGCCCGTTGGCCTCCCGATAAAGGCCTGTGGATTCGCCCGTGCGGCTGGTGCAACGGCACGCAGCCGAAGTAGAATGGTGTGCAGCTGTTTCCGTTTTCGTTGCGCGAAAAGGCCGTATAGCGTTGACGAGAACGGGACTCGATGCGATAATCGCGGCCTTTGCTTGAGCCTAGAAGTGTGTCCCGGAGCGGCTGGTCGCGAGTCCGGGCAACAGTGCAAATAAACAAACGGGGCAATCGTATTCGTAAGCTCTCCTAACGATGGAAATTCTGCGCCAGCTCGGTGACCTATTTCTTCAAGCTGTGCCCACGGTCATCATTGTTTTCCTTTTTTATCTCTTCATGCGCTGGGCTTTTTTCACGCCCATTCAGAAAGCCATGGCGGAGCGCAGCGCGAAAATCGAAGGCGCGCGCGCGGAAGCGGCGGCCGTGGAGGCTGCGGCGCGGCAGGATCTGGAAAATTACAACGCAGCGCTGCGCAAAGCGCAGGGAGAGATTTATGTGGAGCAGGAAGAGGCTCGCCAGGCGGTGCTCGATGAGCGCGCCAAGAATCTGAAGGCGCAGCGCTCTCTGGCGCGCAAGGAAGTTGACGAGGCCAAGAAGAAAATCGAAGCCGAGCTTGCCGAGGCGCGCAAGGAAGTGGAGCGCCAAACTCCGGAGCTGGCCGGCGCGATCGCGCGCGGCATCCTGGAAGGCAGCAATCCTCCGCGCGGCGGTGCGCGCCAATGACGCTCCAAGCCACGCAGCAATTAAAGGCCGCCGCTCGCGCGCTCTGCTTCCTGATTATTTTTCTGACGCTCGCCGCTGTACCGGTATTTGCGCAGGAAGGCGAAGCGGATCCCGCGGATTCCACCACCGGCTGGGTTTTTCGCTGGCTAAACTTTGCGCTGGTGTTCGGCGTAATTGCCTACGCCCTCGTGAAGTATGCGGCGCCGGCTTTCCGCGCGCAAGCCGACGAAATCTCCAGGAAGATCGCGGAGGGCGCGCGCGCCCGCGAAGCCGCCGAGCGCCAGAGGCGCGAAATCAAGGCCAAGCTCGAAGGCCTGGAGCGCGAGATTCAGCAATTACGCGTGGACGCCAAGCGCGACGCAGAAGCCGAAGCGCAGCGCCTGCGCGATATGGGCCGCGCCGAAGCGGAAAAAATCGAATTAGCAGCTCGCGCGGAAATTGATGCGGCGGCGCGTGCAGGCCGCATGGCACTGAAAACACTGGGAGCGCGCCTCGCGATCGAGCGCGCCGAAGTATTGTTGCGGCAGGAGCTGGCGCCCAAATCCGAAGCCGCGCTCATTCGCACCTTCATCGCCGAGCTTGAGAGGAGCGTCAATTGAGCGCCGTCGCCGAACGTTACGCCGCGGCGCTGGCCGACGTGGCGCTGGAACGCAAGAGCGGCGAGGCCGTGCGCAAGGATCTGGCGGCGTTCGTTGAAACATTTCTTTCGTCAGCCGATCTGCGCAATGCGCTGGAAAGCCCTGCGGTGGACGGCGCAGTAAAAAATAAGGTGATCGGCGCGGTGGCCGCGAAAATGGGACTGAACGACGCGGTGCGCAATTTCGTTTGCCTGATTGTGGATCATAGGCGCACGCATCTGTTTCACGAAATTTTGCAAGTATTCGGCACGGAATTAAATAAACGTTTGGGTATTGCCGAAGCTGAAGTCACCACGGCGCGAGCGCTGAGCGACGCCGAAAAGAAAGAATTGCTCTCGGTGCTACAACGCCGCACCGGAAAGAAGATCGAAGCGCGGTTTGCGGAAGACAAAGACCTGCTGGGCGGCGCCGTCGTGCGCGTCGGTTCCACGGTTTACGATGGATCAGTGCGCGAGCAATTGAACCGCTTGCGCGAGCAGTTAGAAACGGAATAGGACGCCAACTAGCGCGCTTCGGCGCCGGCGTCAGCCGGTCACTCGATCACAGGAGTCAGGATGGCCAACATCAAAGCGGACGAAATAACCAAAATACTGCGCGAGCAGATCGAAAATTATCAGCAGACCCTCGCGGTGGAGGAAGTCGGCACAGTGATTTCCGTGGGCGACGGCATCGCACGCATCCATGGCCTCGACAAGTGCATGGCCGGCGAAATGATCGAGTTCCCGCATGACGTGTTCGGCATCGCGCTGAACCTGGAAGAAGATCAGGTCGGCGCGGTGCTGCTCGGCGATTACACCGAGATCAAGGAAGGCGACACCGTCAAGCGTACCGGCAAGATCATGTCCGTGCCGGTGGGCGACGGTCTGATTGGACGCGTAGTGGACGCGCTCGGCAATCCCATTGACGACAAGGGTCCGATTCTCTCCACGCAACGCAATCCGCTCGAACGCCTCGCTCCGGGCGTCGTGGCTCGCCAGCCCGTGCGCGAACCCATTCAGACCGGCATCAAGTCCATTGACGCTATGATTCCCATCGGCCGCGGACAGCGCGAGTTGATCATCGGCGACCGGCAAATCGGCAAGACCGCAATCATCATTGACACGATTTTGAATCAGCGCGGCGGCGATTTGATTTGCATCTACTGCGCCATCGGCCAGAAACGCTCGACCGTCGCGCAAGTGATCAAGACCCTGACGGATTTCGGCGCGATGGAGCACAGCATCGTGGTGGCGGCAACCGCATCGGAATCTGCTTCCATGCAATACATCGCGCCGTTCACGGCGTGCGCGATCGGCGAATATTTCCGGGACACCAAGCGCCACGCGATCTGTTTCTACGACGACCTGTCGAAGCACGCGCAATCCTACCGCGAAATTTCGCTGTTGCTGCGCCGCCCGCCCGGTCGCGAAGCGTTTCCCGGAGACGTCTTCTTTTTGCACTCGCGCTTGCTGGAGCGCGCCGCAAAATTGAATGACGAACTCGGAGCGGGATCCTTGACCGCGTTGCCGGTAATCGAAACGCAGGCCGGCGATATTTCCGCGTACATTCCAACCAACGTGATTTCCATCACCGACGGGCAGATATTTCTGGAGGCCGACCTATTTAATAGCGGCATCCGGCCCGCGGTGAACGCAGGCATTTCCGTCAGCCGCGTCGGTGGCAACGCGCAGATCAAAGCCATGCGGCAGGTAGCCGGAACCTTGCGCCTGGATCTCGCGCAATATCGCGACCTGGCGGCCTTCGCGCAGTTCGGCACCGAGCAGCTCGACAAGGCTACACAGGCGCAATTGGCCCGCGGCCAGCGCTTGATGGAAATTTTGAAGCAGGATCAGTATCAGCCGCTGTCCGTTGAAAATCAGGTGCTTATTATTTTCGCGGCTTCCAACAAATACCTCGACGATCTACCGGTTTCGGAATGCCGTCGCTTTGAGCAGGAGCTGTATCCGTTCATCGAGACGAACTACAGCGGCCTGCTGAAATCGCTGCGCGAGAAAAAGGCGTTTGACGATACCAACCGGGCCGAAGCGAAGAAGGCGCTGGATGCTTTCAAAGAGCGCTTCAAGACCACGATCAAGTCCGCGCCCGCCGCGGCAGCAGCCCAGGCTAAATAGTCTCGTTCGATGCCCACACTTCTCGATTATCGGCGCCGCATCCGGTCCGTGAAAAGCACGCAGCAGATCACGCGCGCGATGAAATTCGTCGCGGCGGCGAAATTGCGGCGCGCGCAGGAAGGCGTGTTCGCCGCGCGGCCCTACGCCAAGGAAATTCTGCGCGTGTTGCGCTCGGCGGCGGCCCGCATGGAATCTCCGGCGCATCCTTTGTTGCAGCGGCGGCCCGAAGAAAAAATTCTGGTGATGGTGCTTACCGGCGATCGCAGCCTTTGCGGCGCGTTTAATTCCAACGTGCTGCGCCACGCCATGGATTTCATCCGCGAGCATCACGCGCAGAAGCTGGAACTGATCGTCGTGGGCAAGAAGGGCCGCGACACGCTCCGCAAACGCGGCTATTCATTCGTCGCGGAATATCTGGACGTTTCCGCGAAAGTGGAATTTTCGAAAGCCAAGGAAATTGCCGCGCGCGTCGCCGAGCTATACACGAGCGGCGAAGTGGACGCGGTATACGCGATCTACAACGAGTTTAAGAATGTGATGGTGCAAAATTTGCGCGCGGAAAAACTTCTGCCGGTTGATCCCGAAGTCGTAAAAAAATCTGCGGACGGTGAAGATCTCGCCGCCCATCACGCCGGCCCTGCCGGCTCGTTGCCGACAGAGCCCGCTGCCAGTGGCCAAGGCCGCTTGGTGGATTACATCTACGAGCAGCCTGTTGAGGAAATTTTTAATGGCCTGGTGCCGCGTTACCTGGAAGGCGAGATTTTCCGCATCCTGCTGGAGTCCGCAGCAGCCGAACACGCCGCGCGCATGAC
The DNA here is from genome assembly GCA_963748395.1 of uncultured Acidobacteriota bacterium. Lineage (GTDB taxonomy): Bacteria > Acidobacteriota > Terriglobia > Acidiferrales > UBA7541 > Palsa-295. The sequence continues at coordinate 487,863 of CAVVIP010000006.1, forward strand.
CGCTATGGATTCAGCGACAAGAAACGCATCAGAACTAATCGAGAAGCTGACTCTGCGGATGAACAATATCCGCCAGGCAGCAATCACCAAGGAACTGATCGAAATCGTAAGCGGCGCCGCATCCGCAAATTCGTGATCGGCGTCGGCGCGCGAATCACAAATCACTAATCACGACTCGCGAATCTCGAAGGAGCACTGAATGGCTACAACAGACCACAAGATCGGCCACGTCGTAGAAGTGATTGGCCCGGTAGTTGACGTTCAATTTGAAGAAGGGCATCTTCCGCTGATTCACAACGCGGTGAAGATCACCAGCGAAGGGTTCAATAATCCCGAGCCGCTCGACATCGTCGCGGAAGTGGCGCAACACCTCGGCGAAGGCCGCGTGCGTTGCGTCGCAATGAAGCCCACGGAAGGTCTGGTGCGCGGCATGAAAGCGCTCGACCTCGGTGAGCCCATTTCCGTGCCAGTGGGACGCGGCGTCCTAGGACGCGTCCTCAACGTGCTCGGCGAGCCGGTGGATAATCTCGGCCCCGTAAAGTATGAGAAGCGCTACCCCATTCATCGCCCCGCGCCGTTGCTGGAGGACCAGTCCACCACTCTCGAAATGTTTGAGACGGGCATCAAGGTCGTAGACCTTACCGAGCCGTACTTGAAGGGCGGAAAAATCGGCCTGTTCGGCGGAGCGGGAGTCGGCAAGACCGTGCTGATTCAGGAGTTGATCCACAACGTCGCTATGAAGCACGGCGGCGTTTCGGTTTTCTCCGGCGTAGGCGAACGCACACGCGAAGGCAACGACCTCTGGCTGGAAATGCAGGAATCGGGCGTCATCGTGCCGGGGAATTCAGAAAAATCGCGCTGCGCTTTGATTTACGGGCAAATGACGGAGCCACCCGGCGCTCGTCTTCGCGTCGGCTTGACCGGCCTCACCGTAGCGGAATATTTCCGCGACGAAGAAAAACTGGACGTGCTGCTCTTCATCGACAATATTTTCCGCTTCGTGCAGGCGGGCTCCGAGGTATCGGCGCTGCTCGGCCGCATGCCCTCCGCCGTCGGATACCAGCCGAACCTGAACACCGAAATCGGCGAACTCCAGGAGCGCATCACCTCCACGAAAAATGGCTCGATCACTTCCGTGCAAGCGATTTACGTTCCGGCGGACGATTACACTGACCCGGCCCCGGCGGCGACTTTCGCGCACTTGGACGCAACCACCAACCTGAGCCGCCAGATCGTCGAGCGCGGCATTTATCCCGCGGTGGATCCGCTGGCTAGCTTCTCGCGCATTCTGGATCCGCGCATCGTCGGCCAGGAGCATTACAACGTGGCACGCTCGGTGAAAGCGGTTCTGCAGCGTTACAAGGAATTGCAGGACATCATCGCGATTCTGGGCATTGAAGAACTTTCCGACGACGACAAGCAGACCGTCACGCGCGCGCGCAAAATCGAAAAATTCCTCTCCCAGCCGATGTTCGTCGCCGAGCAGTTCACCGGCCTCGCAGGGAAATACGTGAAGATCGAAGACACCGTGCGGGGCTTCAAGGAAATCGTGGAAGGCAAGCACGACGATTTGCCGGAGCAGGCTTTCTACATGGTGGGCACCATCGAAGAAGTCCGCGAGAAGGCGGAGAAGATGGCGGCAGGCGCGGCAGCGTAGTTCGCGCGAGCATTCACGAGCGAAACGAAAGCAATGGCAACTCTACCGGAAAAAATCGAGCTGCAAGTGGTGACGCCCGAGCGGCACATTCTCAGCGAGGCAGTGGACTCGCTCGAGATGCCAGGGAAAGACGGGTATCTGGGCATTCTGCCAGGCCACGCGCCCCTCATCACCGAGCTGGGTGTCGGAATTCTCACATACCACAAGGGCGGCGAAACGCGTTACCTGACGGTGATGTACGGTTTCGCCGAGGTTTTGCCTGACCGCGTGATCGTGCTGGCCGAAATTTCCGAACGCGCCGAAGAAATTGACGTCGCGCGCGCTGCTGCCGCGCTGGAACGCGCCAAGGCCGAGACACCGAAGGCCGGTTCCACCGAAGAGGATTGGGATCGCGCAAATGCTGCGATCGAGCGCGCCAGCACTAGACTGCAGGCCGCCACCAAGGCCGGTTCCGGTGCCGCTGGTTCGGCGTCCCGAGCCATGCAGCACGCTGCCGCCTAACCGCTATGTCCCTTGTTTACTTTTGCATATCCCCGCATCCGCAGGCTCGGATGCCGCATCTGATTACTATGGTACAAATGTAGTAGAAGGGGCGTATGTCAGACATTACAGTGTATTCAACTTCCTGGTGCTGCGATTGCCGCCGGGCCAAACATTTTCTGCGCGATCGCGGTATACCTTACCGCGAAGTCAATATTGACGACGACCCCGCCGCCGAAGCGATCGTCATGCAAATTAATAATGGCAAGCGCAAGGTGCCGATGATCGGCATTGAAGGCCGCTACTTTTCGTTGAGTCCGTTCGATCCCTACAAATTCGCTGAAGAACTGAAAATCCCGCTGAATAAGTGACCTGCATTCACACCTTTTTGGAATTCCAGAAATCGAGATAAACGCCAGTGATCAATTGCGTCACCGCTTCGTGATTCACGGCATCGGGGAGCGGGGATTTCTGTTGCGCGACGTACGTCTCGGCTTGCAACTTTTTCCCCATTTCTTCGATTTCACTGAGCGGGTACTTTCCCATCCGGATGGCGACCAGTAGCTCGACTCGCGGATTCGGCAGGGTAATCCTTCCGGTTTCCATGTACTCCTTGGCCTCGAGGTACAGGCGTATCACGTGCATGGCGTACTTCGTGTCGTATCCGTGCGCTTCCTCCAACGCCGCGCGGTGGATATTCTTCTGGCCCTTGCGACCGAGCAATCGGTCCATCTGATCGTCGGCAAATTTTACGAATGGAAGCAGATGCTGCCTTGAGGCAAACACTTCGCGTTTCTCGCGAATCGCTTGCCACCACCTCGTGGAAAACGCTTCGGCGGCAAACACAAAGTGGAGCGCTGATGGGTTTCCCTTGGCGGCCATACCCGCCCACTTCCGCAGAGAATAGAGACACACGTCCACATCCTGTGGACCGTTGCCACCTTCCTTGCCGCCGGTCGTAAAAACAAAATGTTCATCGCGCTCCAGTCCAATCATCTTGTCTGGAGGCTCGATGAACACGCCGTACCAATCGGTATCGTCGGTTCCGTCAACCTTCGCTCCGTGAAGTTGGGAACCGCCGATGAAGGCTTGAATCAAATTGCCTGGATAAGGGAAACCATACTGGGTGAAATTGGGAGCAGTCGAAGTCACCTGTAAATTCTCCGGTCGAGCAACGAGCGTTCGAGACGCCCTGGCTAGGTTAATCCCACGCCGCGCGTCATCACGCCGGCTACGTGCAGATCTGGAGTCAATACCACCAGGTCCGCATCGCCGCCTATCGCCAAAATTCCTTTTTTCCCTGCCAGGCCCAAGCGCCGTGCCGGCAAGATTGTGGCCATGCGCAGCGCATCCACAAAAGGCACGCCGACATCCACCATGAAACGCAGCGCGCGATCGAGTGTGAGCGTGCTGCCCGCCAGTTTGCCTTCGGAGTTCCGGCACACGCCGTCTCTCACTGTGACTTCGAAATTTCCTAAACGGTAATTTCCGTCGCGCATCCCGGTGGCAGACGTGCCGTCGCTCACTAACAGCACCGTGTCAAATCCCTTGGTTCCCACGAGCACCTGAATCGCAGGTCCGGCCACGTGCACGCCATCGGCGATGATTTCGGCGGTCACTTCCGTATCGGTGAGGATCGCGCTGATCACTCCAGGATCGCGATGAGTAAACGGACGCATGGCGTTGTAAACGTGCACCGCGTGGCGCGCTCCTGCTTTGATGGCAGCCCGTGCCTGCTCGTAATTGGCATCGGTGTGGCCCATTGCCACCACCAGTCCGTCAGCCACGGCCTTCGCAATCAATTCCAGAGCGCCAGGAATTTCCGGCGCGACCGTCACGATCTTCACCAATCCATCCGCAGCAGCCCGAAATTTTTCCAGCACTTCAATCGAGGGTGGCGCGATTGATTCCGTCGGATGCACCCCGCGCCGCACCGTGTTAATGAACGGCCCTTCCAGGTGGATTCCCACGATTTCAGCCGCCGCGCGCGTATTGTCTTCTGTCTTCTCGTGGCTGTGTACGTACTGCGCGATGCCTTCCAGGCTGCGGCAGGTGTCTTCGACGGGAGCACTCACGGTCGTGGCGACGATAGAGGTAGTCCCAAAGCGCGCGACTGTGGAAGTGATCGCATCCAGCGCCTCCTGAGTCGCTTCCATCACGTCGTGGCCGCCCGCGCCGTGTATGTGCACGTCCACAAATCCGGGGACCACCGTCATTCCCGGCGCCACGTAATCCTTCGCGCCCGGCGGAATATGCACTTCGTCGCGATGGCCGATGGCCGTGATGCGCCCGCCTTCGACCACGATCACGTTGTCCAGCAGCTCTTCTTGAGGCGTCAGGATGTGCCCCGCGTAAATTGCGATGGCCGTCATGGTAAGTCCATGCTACTTGAACTTCGGCGCAAAATCAGCGCGAGCCTTGCATCCTTTTCCTGGTCCGCTACAATCATGGAGCACAACTTAATGGGAGGAAATGGATGTCTTACGACAAGAGGTACGTAGCTCAGAAGCGGCAGCGTCGCCGCCGCAAGACCGCCAAGGCGAAGGTGAAGTTGTACGAGCAAGGGAAACTGCCGCACGACAAGCTCCCCGCATTGGCCAAGAAGTTCTTGAGCCGCAAGAATCGCGCTCTGAAAAAAGCCGAATAAACAAAAAAAGAGGGGCGCCCGTGGGAGCGCCCCTCTTTTGCTGCGGTGTGCAAGCCGAACCCGCCAGGGAGCGGCTCCTACCGTCGTGCCTCGTTAGTTGCCGCCGGAGGTTGCAGCCTGCGCGTGCGTTGCGTTGGCCTTCGGCACGCTCAGGTATCCGGTGATTTTGTCCTTGCCAACCTGGTTCACTACGAACTCCAGCGGAGCGCGTGCGCCACTTTCGAAGAAGTACAACGGCTCGTTGGCCGTCAGGTTCTTCTTGTCATGGCGCTGGTCGTCAACAAAGATGGTGACGCCGTACTGGCTCTTCTTGAGGTTCGTGGCATGCAGTTCCACCATCAGATTGCCCACTTTCTCGCGCGAGTTCTTCTTATCAATTGTGAACTCGTAGTAATCGCGCTCGCCCAAGCGGCGAAGTTCTTCCACTTCGTCGTGGTTGCGCGCGATCAGCGTGCCGAACTCGCCGCGGGCCATCTGCAGATTGTTCTTGGTGGTGTCGAGGTCGCCCTTCACGCCGTTGACGTCCGTGCCCAATTTGTTCACGTCATCAACGCTCGCCTTGGTCGCGAGTTGCGCGTTGGTCTGGTTCTGCATCTCCGCCAGTTCCTTGGCGCCGTCTTCCTTGATTTTCTTGGCCTGCGAGCGCGCCTTGGATAGCTCGCCTTCGGTCAGTTTCATCTTGTCGGTCACCACGCTCAATTCGCCTTCGAGCTGCGCGTTGGTGTCCTCAGCCTTGGCGAGTCGTTGGCTGATCACGTCGTTGTTCTGCTTGAACTGTTGCGTCTGAGACGCGAGAGATTGTTCCAGCTCTTTTGAGCGGGTGGACGCGGTCCAGCCTGCACCCAGTGCTACCAGTGAGACTACCGCGAGAGCAACCACGACGATCCCCACCCAGCGCGGGGCGGTGGCTTCGTCTGCGATCACTACGTCCTGTCGTTCTTCACTCATGTTTTTCATTCCTCCAGAAATCCCTTGCAGGTGGGAGAAGTGCAAGCCGGGAACCAAAGTGGGACAGTGCCCGCCGCACTCGTAAGTGATTGATAACAGTATTGATACGAAGGTCCTACGGAAATTCGGATGGCGCCGTGCACGCCTTCGCCCCTGCAAATTTTACGTGCCAGTAACATTTCTGCGTGGTGGAAGATACTGGACACTACAGGCGTGCGAAACCGCGGCGAAGTACTAGAAGTAACCTCATCAATCCGTGATTCGGTAGGGCGGGCTCTCGCTTTTGACTTGGCGGTTGTGGCGGCGTCCGTTGCGGCGACGCCGCCACAAAGTCTGAAGCACTGATTCTAGCCATCGCGCGCGTCTTACCGCGTGATCGTCATGTTGCGCAGCTCGGCGATGCGATCCGAAAGCGGCGGGTGCGTGCTGAACAACCCTGAAAATAGTTGCCCAGCAGAAAGCGGCTGTACGATACACAGCGCGGAAGTGGATTGCGGAATGTTCATGGGAATCTTTTTGTTGTAAGCGCCCAATTTTTCCAGCGCGCTGATCAGTCCATTGGCATGCCCGATCATTTGCACGCCGGAAGCGTCGGCTTGATATTCGCGCTGGCGCGAAATCCCCAGTTGCAGCAACAATGCCGCGAAAGGCGCCAAGATCACCATTAGCAGCGCGCCGATTCCGCCGCTGCGATTGCGGCCACCGCCATAACCGCCGAACATGAGCCCCCAACGCCCCATATGTCCAATCCACGTAATCGCGCCGGCCAGCGTGGCGGCAATCGAAGACGTCAAAATGTCGTAATTACGCACGTGCGAGAGCTCGTGCGCGATTACGCCTTCCAGCTCGTCGTCGTTCATGATTTCCATCAGCCCTTGCGTCACGGCCACCGACGCGTGGCTGGGATTGCGTCCCGTGGCGAACGCGTTTGGCGCAGCCTGCGGAATCATGTACAGCTTGGGCATCGGCAAATTGGCCTTGGCCGCCAGCCGCTCCATCACCGCGTACAGTCGCGGGGATTCCTCGCGGCTGATGGGCACCGCGCCGCTGGATTTCAGCGCAATTTTGTCTGAAAAGAAATACGCTCCGCCGTTCATCAGAACGGCAAACACCAGCGCGATCGTCATGCCATTGGCCCCGCCCAGCGCCTGCCCGATGAAGAGCAAAAGCAGCGTCAGTGCCGTAAGCAGAAAAGCAGTCTTAAGAGTTTTCATTTTATTCAGCCTTGGCGCCGGATAAATTTTATCAGGCGGCGCCTGCCTTCGCGGCCTTCCGCGCAAATTTCATTGTGTTGGTCTTCGCGTCCACATCCACGTTCACTTCATCGCCGGGATGTACCTCGCCATCGAGGATTTTCATCGCCAGCGGGTCCTGTATCAGCCGCTGGATCGCGCGCTTCATCGGACGCGCGCCGTACGCCGGGTCGTAGCCTTCGGCGAAGAGCAAGGCCTTCGCAGCAGACGTCAGATGCAACGTGATCTGCCGTTCGGCCAGCCGCTTCACCAGGTGCTGCATCTGGAGGTCAATGATGTGCTCGATCTGATCCTTGCCCAGCGGACGGAACAGCACGATATCGTCTATGCGATTCAAAAATTCCGGGCGGAAAATTTCACGCAGCGCCGCCATGGCTTGTTCGCGCGCTTTCTTCGGATCTTTTTCGATCAAGTCGAATATCGCGCTCGAGCCCACGTTCGACGTCATGATGATCACGGTATTGCGAAAATCCACGGTGCGGCCCTTGCCGTCCGTCAGCCGCCCATCTTCCAGAATTTGCAGCAGCACGTTGAACACGTCCGGGTGCGCCTTCTCGATTTCATCCAGCAACACCACGCAATACGGCCGGCGGCGAACTTGTTCGGTCAATTGCCCGCCCTCGTCATAGCCTACGTAGCCCGGAGGCGCGCCGATCATCCGCGCCACCGAGTGTTTTTCCATGTATTCGGACATATCCAGCCGCACGATGGCGCGTTCATCATCGAACAAAAATTCCGCCACGGCGCGCGCCAGCTCCGTCTTGCCCACCCCCGTCGGTCCGAGAAAGAGGAACGAGCCGATCGGCCGGTTTGGATCGCTCAGGCCCGAACGGCTGCGGCGTATGGCATTCGCCACGCTTTCCAGCGCCGCTTCCTGGCCCACGACGCGCTCGCGCAGCCGCTCTTCCATGTGCACCAGCTTCTGGACTTCACCCTCCAGCAAGCGGCCCGCGGGAATTCCCGTCCATTTGCTCACAATTTTCGCGATTTCTTCTTCGCCGACTTCTTCCTTCAGCATCGGCTGATCTTTTTGCAGCTCGGCCAGCTTGTTCTGCGCGGCCTGCAATTCTTTTTCCGCCGCGGCCAGCTTGCCGTAACGAATCTCCGCCACCTTCGAAAGATCGCCGGCGCGCTCGAAGCGTTGCTCTTCTGTTTTCAGGCGATCGATTTCTTCCTTCTGCTTGCGTATGCGCGCGATCGCATCTTTCTCTGTCTGCCAGCGGCCCTTCAAGGCGTTGGATTGCTCACGCAGCGTGCTCAGTTCTTTTTCCACCTGCTTCACGCGCTCGCGCGAATGTGCGTCGGATTCCTTGCGCAGCGCCTGCCGCTCGATCTCCAGCTGCATGATGCGCCGCTCGATGTTGTCAATCTCTACGGGCAGGGAATCGATCTCCATGCGCAGCCCCGCCGCGGCTTCATCCACCAGGTCTATGGCCTTGTCCGGCAGAAAACGGTCGGTGATATAACGCTGCGACAGCATGGCCGCCGCGACGATCGCCGCGTCCTTGATGCGCACGCCGTGATGCACTTCGTAACGCTCTTTCAGCCCGCGCAGAATCGCGATGGTGTCCTCCACCGTGGGTTCGCCCACATATACGGGCTGGAAGCGCCGCTCGAGCGCGGGATCCTTTTCGATGTATTTGCGGTACTCGTTGAGCGTGGTTGCGCCGATGGCTCGCAATTCTCCGCGCGCCAGCGCCGGCTTCAGCATGTTCGACGCGTCCATCGAACCTTCCGCCGCGCCCGCGCCCACCAGCGTGTGCAGCTCGTCAATGAACAGAATGATTTGCCCGTCGGACTCGGTGACTTCCTTCAGCACCGCTTTCAGGCGGTCCTCGAATTCACCGCGATATTTTGCGCCCGCCACCAGCGCGGCCAGATCCAGAGACACAATCTTTTTCGGCTTCAGCACTTCCGGGACGTCGCCGGCAACGATGCGGCTCGCTAGACCTTCTACAATCGCGGTTTTACCTACGCCGGGTTCGCCAATCAGCACAGGATTATTTTTCGTGCGCCGCGCCAGGATTTGCATCACGCGGCGGATTTCTTCATCGCGGCCGATTACCGGGTCCAGTTTGCCGCGTCGCGCCAGGTCCGTCAGGTCGCGCGCGTACTGCTCCAGCGCGCGGTATGTGGATTCGGGGTTTTGCGACGTTACGCGATGGCTGCCGCGTATCGTGGCCATCGCTTGCAGAATGGCATCATGGGTCGCGCCGGCGCGAATCAGCGCCTGGCCCGCGGGATCTTTTTCCGCCGCGGAGATTGCCAGCAAAATGTGTTCGGTGGAAACGTACTCATCCTTCAGATCTTTCGCTTCGTCGAACGCCTTCTCCAGAATCTTGTTGGTCGCCGGGCTCAGATACTGCTGCGACACGCCGGAGACTTTGGGCAGCCGCGCGATCTGCTTTTCGACTTCGCTAGCCAGGTGCGTGGGCGACACGCCCAGCTTTTCCAGCAGCGGCGGCACCACGCCGTCGCCCTGCGCCACCAGCGCCCACAGTAAATGCAACGGCTCGATTTGCTGTTGGCCTTCGCGACCGCCCATTTCCTGGGCTGCTTGCAGTGCCTGTTGGGCCTTTACAGTCAGTTTGTCAAAATTCAGCATGGTTGATTCTTCTCACTCTTTGACGCGAACGCAGGGGCAGAGGATACAGACGATGGGGCCGCCTGTCAGAAGCGTCCATTCGCTATATTAGTTCTAACGGATAATAAAATATGCGCGTATCATTGTCAAGTATTTGTTATGTCCTTATATACCTGCTACATGCGTAGATATCTCTATTCTAAAACCTTCAGAATCAGCGCCTTAAGGTAATGCGTCTCCGGCATCGTCAGCAAGATTGGATGATCCTCCGCCTGCGTCCTCCGTTCCGCCACCACCACCGTCCTGAGTGCGTCGTTCGCAGCCTCCGCTATGAGTTGCAAGAACAGAGCTTCGCTCAGGTGGTAGGAGCACGAGCAGGTGACCAGGTATCCCCCGGGCTGCAGAATCTTCAGGGCGCGCAGATTGATTTCCTTGTACCCGCGCGTGGCCGCCTCCACGCTGTCGCGGTTCTTCGCGAAGGCCGGAGGGTCGAGGATGACCATCTGAAACCGGCGCCCCACCTCGTCATACTCCTTCAGCAAATCGAAAGCGTTGCCCTCGCGGAATGTCACGTTCGCAGTCGAGTTCAATTCCTGATTGCGCCGCGCGGCCTGCACCGCGTTTGGCCCCATGTCAATTCCTTCCACGTGGTCGCAGCGAGCTGCAACCGTCAGCGCGAAACCGCCCTGGTAACTGAAGCAATCCAGCACCTCTCCAGACGCATAACGCCGCGCGGCCCAATGATTTTCGCGTTGGTCGAGGAACGAGCCGGTCTTTTGTCCCTTCGCGAGGTCGTAGACAAACGTGATGCCGTTCTCCTTCGCCAGAATTTCCTCCGGCACATCGCCATGCAATACGCTTACGCTTTGCGCCAGACCTTCAAGCAGTCGGACTTTGGGATCGTTGCGCTCCAAAATTCCCTTTGGCGAAAACAGCTCCACCAGAATCTCAACGATCAGGCCCTTCTGCCGCTCCGACGCCTGGCTCAGCGTTTGCAGCACCAGGTAGTCGCCGTAACGATCAATCACGATCGAAGGCAGCAGATCCGCTTCGCCATGCACCAGTCGGTAGCAGTCCGTGTCTTCGACCACGGTCTCGCGATAGGCCGCGGCCCGCTGCAACCTTTGCGTGAAAAATGCGCGGTCCACAGCAATGTTTTCGCGGGTCAGCAAACGAACGGCGATCTGCGATTTGTCGCTGTAAAATGCGCGGCCGTGGTAACGCCCGCGTTCATCCGTCACGCGTACGATGGCGCCCGCTTCGGCCTGCGCCGAGCGCACGTCACTGCGATACACCCACGGATGGCCGGAACGAAGCCGCTCCGCACCGCGCGTGCTGATTACCACCGATCCTTCCGCCACGTTTCCCGCCTGACGTTCGAGGATTGAACCACTGATTCCTTACAGTCGATTCGCTACAATGCTTCCGGCACGCGCTAGTATGAACCTCGACGAACTAAATTTCGACCTGCCGCAGGAGCGCATCGCGCAGCGCCCACTCGCTGAGCGCGACGCTTCGCGCATGCTGCTTCTCGATAAAATCAGCGGCGCGTGGGAGGACCAGCACTTCCGCGAATTTCCCGACCTCTTGCGCGGAGACGAACTCATCGTCCTCAATAACGCGCGCGTCCTCCCCGCGCGTTTATTTGGCCGTCGCGTGGGAATCCACGCCGAATCCCCCGGAACCCACAGCCCGGCGCGCCACGAACATTTGCAAGCGCCGATTGAAGTCATGCTCGTCCGCCAGCTGGGACCAGACACCTGGGAGACGCTCGTCCGTCCAGGAAGAAAGATCCCAGTGGGCGAGAAGATTATTTTTGGCGAGGGCGAGCTCGAAGCCGTCGTCGAAAGCCGCGGCGAGTATGGCCTGCGGATGTTGCGCTTCGCTTCCAAAACCGGTTTTCACGAAGCACTGGGCCGCCTCGGCCACATCCCATTGCCGCCCTACATCAAGCGCGCGGACGAGCCCGCCGATCGCGAGCGCTATCAGACCGTCTACGCCCGGCAGGGAAGTGCCGTGGCCGCGCCTACCGCGGGTTTGCACTTTACGCCAGAAATCCTGCAACGCATCCGCGCGCGCAATATCGAAATTGCCGAGATCACCCTCGACGTCGGACTCGGAACCTTCGAGCCGGTTCGCACCGAACGGCTGGAAGATCACAAGATCCATCTGGAATCGTACGAGATTCCCGAAGCCACAGCGCAAACGGTGGCGCGCGCGCAGCGTGAGGAACGCCCCGTGCTGGCCATCGGCACCACCGTGGTGCGTGCCTTGGAAGACGCAGCAGAGAAAGCCGTGGCGCACGGCGGCGCATTGAGCCCCGGAAAATCCGAAGCCGCGATTTTCCTCTACCCCGGCAAGCCTCTTCGTGTCGTGAATCAACTGCTCACGAATTTTCATCTCCCCCAATCCAGCCTGCTGGCGCTCGTAGCCACGCTCACTGGAAAAGAAAATATCCTTCGCGCCTATCGCCATGCCGTCGCAGCCGAATATCGCTTCTACAGCTACGGCGATTGCATGCTAATCCGCTGAGATTCGTCCAGTCCCCTCGTTCTTCAGACCCGCCACATTTGCTCGCGCGATTTCGTGCAACCCGTTCGCTCTTCGTCTATAATTCGCATCCTGCCTCCTGGGGGCAGCTGCATGCGCTATCTGATTCTCAGTGACATACACGCCAATCTCACCGCTCTGGACGCCGCTCTCGGCGCCGCGAAGGGCCAGTGGGACAAGGTGCTTTGTCTGGGCGACGTCGTCGGCTACGGCCCCGACCCCAATGAAGTGGTGGACCGCATCCGCGAAATCGGAGCGCTCACCATTCGTGGCAATCACGATAAGGCCGGCTCGGGCCTGGCTAACGCTGACGATTTTAATCCTGTCGCGCGCGCGGTAGCACTCTGGACTCGCGACCAGCTGCGCCCCGAAAACCGCGAATGGCTGGAGCAATTGCCCACCGGACCGCTCACCGAAGATGGATTCGTCATGGTTCATGGCGCCTTTCGCGATGAAGACGAATATGTTTTCGCGCCGGCTCAGGCGCTGGATAGCTTGCTGGACGCGCCCGCGCAAATTACTTTCTTCGGACACACGCACCTGCAAGGTGGCTTCACGCTTCGTAATGACGAAGTTGGCGTGCTGCATTTCAAACCCGCGGCCGGCCAGCACTTCTCCACCTTAGCGATCGAGGATGGCACCACCTACCTGCTCAATCCCGGTTCAGTTGGGCAACCGCGCGACGGCGACACACGCGCCGCGTTCGTGATCGCGGACGTGCCTAACAAATCCATCGAATTCTGGCGCGTGCCGTACGATATCGAAACGGTGCAGAAACGCATGGGCGCCGGCGGCCTGCCCGAGCCGCTGATTCAGCGTCTGGCGTTCGGCCGCTAGGGCTCGCGGGGACTCATGGAACCGGGCGAAAGTTCCTACAGCGCAGAGCGGCGCCGCTTCCCGGTGGCATTTCTCGCCGGGGCGATCGTCATGGCGCTGTTGTTCGGCGGATTTTATCTGCTCACTCGCATACTGGGCTCGCACGGTCCGGCCGTCGCCGAGAAGCTTCCGTTTGGCGCGGCGGAACAAACTTACGCCGAGCGCATCCATTTCAGCGATCTGCACATGTCGCGCTCCACCAACATGATCAAGCAGGAATTCACCTACGTTACTGGAATCGTGTCGAATGACGGAGTGCAGACCATTCGCGGAATGCAAGTCACCGTCGAATTTCGCGACGCTCTGAACCAGGTAGTCCTCCGCGATTCCCAATTCGTAATCTCGCCCTCGGCGGACCCGCCGCTGAATGCCGGCCTCAGCACCCCCTTCCAGCTGACGCTCGAACATGTTCCCGCCGAGTGGAATCAAGAGTATCCTTCCATACGAGTTACGGGACTAATCTTACAATAGCCGCGCCTCGATTCTGGACGCGGCAAAGAACCCCATGGCGGTGCGTGGTTGAATTCGCCTGCGAACGATTGGGCTGCGCTGGATCGCGCGTTGAGCGACCTCGCTGCGTCCGGTTGCGTGGAAGTGCGTGAAGACGGCGAATGGCTGGCGGAACTCGCCACGCTGCATTTCGAGCTGCGCGTCGAGCGCAAAAATCCCCTGGTGCATCTGTGGTCCGATGAACGCAATCTCACGCGCCGCGTGCTGAGCGTTAAGGAAAGCGCCGATGATCGCATCGTGCTCGAAGTGCAACGCTTCGGCCGCGCCAAACCGGGCCGCCTGGAATTTCTGCGCACCGATTCCCCTCGCGCCGCCGGGCGCATTACGCGAGAACAATTTCGCGCCCGTTTCGCGCGCATCCTGGCTGATCGGTTTCCCGATTCAGTGGTGGATTCGCTCACAGCCGCGCCTGATCTGGAAAATTCGTTCTCCGGTTCGTTCGTCCGTGGCGTGATGCACGAGGGTTCGCACGCCTGGGCGTTGCTGGCCGCTGCTCCCAGCGAAGATCCCGCCACCATCGAAAATATTCTCGCCTTTGGAATTTTGTGGCTGGATTGGACCCGCGGCCACGCCGATCGCCGCGCCATCGAAGGCCTGCGCTTCTTCGTGCCGCATGGGACCAGCCGCCGCTTGCGCGAACGCCTGCTTGCGCTTTCCGCATCCGTGCGCGCCGAAATTCACGAAATGCGCGAGCCGGACGCCGCCATGCAAAAAATCGATCCGGCGGATGTTGGGAACCTGGAAAGCTGGCTGGTGCCGCGCGAGCAGATCGATTCCGTGCTGCGCGCCGCGAGCGAGACGAATACACGCATCCGCGCGATGCTCCCGCGAAACGCCGACGCCATTCAACACCGCGTGCCCGCCGGCGCGAATGAAGTAGCTTTCTGTTTTCACGGAATGCAGTTCGCGCGCTGGACTCGCCAGGGAGTATTTTTCGGCCTGGGAAATTCCACCGAGCTGTTGACCACCGCGAACGAGCGCACTCTCGAGCGTCTGTTGCATCGGCTGGACCTGCACCGCAGCCCTCTGGCCACCGATACGAATCACACACTGTATCGCGGCGCGCCGGAGCGCTGGCTGGAATCCATCGTCCTGGAAGATCCCGTAAAGCTCGATGCGCTGCTCGATGCCCGCCATTTTTATTCGCAGGTCCCGGCGCTCGCTGCTGGTGATAGAGGCGTGCTCGATTTACTCGGTGTCACGCGCCAGGGCCGCCTGGTAGTGATCGAATTAAAAGCTTCGGAAGATCTGCAATTGCCCGTGCAGGCCGTGGATTACTGGCTGCGCGTCCGCCGCCATCAGCGCGAAGGAGATTTTCAGCGCGACGGATATTTCGCCGGCGCCGCCCTTGATCCGCAGCCGCCGCTGGTATGGCTCGTCTCGCCAGGATTGCGTTTCCATTCCGCCACGGACACGCTGCTGAAATATCTCTCGCCGGAGATTCACGTCACCAGAATTGGACTAGCCGAAAACTGGCGCCGGGGCCTGAAAATTATTTTCCGGCAATAAAGCGTTTCGAATTTTCAAAGGAATTTTCTAAGGCCAGAAAAAAAGGAGGGGAAGCGGCCTGGGTTGAGCCAGAACCACTTCCCGGGGTGTGTCCTAGAAGCGATTAAATAGTTAGACGCCTGCGGTGGGAAAAGGTTGCATCAAACTGCGAGGCGCGAAAAAAAATCTCAAAGCTCAGTAAAAGAGGTACTTGCGCCACTTCTCGTCGCGATGCCCGATCAACCGCATCAGTTGTCGCGAAGTGTGCAGCGTGAAAGGCCGCGGACGCCGCTGCAATTTGATTCCCGCTTCTTCCGGCGTGCGATCGCCCTTGCGGTTGTTGCACGTGTAGCAGCAAGCCACCAGATTTTCCCACGTCGAGCGCCCGCCCCGCGAACGCGGCATCACGTGATCCAGCGTCAATTCCGAAGCAGGGAACGCGCGCGCGCAGAACTGGCAGGTATTCCTGTCGCGCAACAAAATATTTTTCCGCGAAAGCGCCCGGCTCTGCTGCGGAATGTGCCGGTAACTCAGCAGACGAATTACCGACGGCACCTGTATGGCCTTCTGCGTGGAATGTACTTCGGTATGGTTGGTCTCTTCGGCCTGCGCCACGCCCTTCAGCATCAGCACCAGCGCCCGGCGCACAGCCGTGACGTTGATGGGTTCGAAGGTCGCGTTCAGCACCAGCACGGGAGCCTGCATCACGGAAGGACGGCTCGCGGGCGGCCTGATCTGGCCGTTCGCGGCGACGGAATCCGGCGCGACTCCGCCCAGCCCGATATTGGGCCGGGGCCGTAAGCCATGCTTGAGCCGCATTTCCATTTGCGCCGCCTTTGCGTCGCTCGACGAGTTTCCCTAGCTTCTAAGGATGCTCGTCGCACCCTGTTGGTTTCTCCTGCTTGAATCCGTTTCTTGTGGCTGCTGGGCACCCGTGGGTGACCAGCCTGGCACGACTCGCGCTACTGTCAACCCCAACACCGCCGCCGCGCCCGCCTGCTTCAGAGCTCGCGCGCATGAATCCAGCGTCGCGCCAGTCGTCAATACATCATCTAGCAGCAGAACTCGCAGCTTGTCAACCCGCAGACCTTTGCGCGTGGCGTAGGCGCCACGTACCGAATCCCAGTGTTCCTTTCGAGACAGCACCAACCGCGCTGGTCGAGGCTTGGTGCGCATCAGCAGATACGCCCCTTGTTTCAGATGCAGCCTGCGCGCCAGCGGCCGGGCGATCAATTCGGCCTGGTTGTAACCGCGTTCGCGCTGGCGGTCCGGATGCAACGGCACCGGTACCACCACATCTGCGCGAAACGCCTCGCCCTCGCGCGCCACAATTTCCGCCAGACGCGCCGCAAACCAGTCACCCAGGCGAGTCACCTCTTCGTATTTCAGCAGCAGGATGGCGTGGTGCAGCGCATCGTTGTACACGCCGTAACTGCGCGCGCGATCGAAAGCGTAGTAGTCGCCGCGGCACAGCCGGCAGCGAGGTTGTTCCAGCGTTCCGTTCGCGGCCGCGCCTGCCACACGTGCAGGAGATGGCCGCCCGCAACACTCGCACATCGGTTGCTCTATCGGCTCGAAGGACGCCAGGCATGAATCGCAAATCGGAATGCGGCTGGCGTTCAGCAGCGTGGTTCCGCAGATCCGGCAAGGTGCAGGGAAGAGCACTGCGGCGAGCGCGTCAATGGCAGTTCGCAATATCACAATGTAATCAGCAAGCGAGAGGGGTACTGCGAAACCTACTCCACCAGGGAAGGGAAGGATAGACCGTAATTCTACTCACAGGCGCCGCGCCCGCGCACACCCCTGCGCCGAAATCGCCGCTCGTTTTGAAGGCTACGACAGGTGCCTGGCAGCTGTAGCGGCGCACTTCAGTGCGCCATCCATCCTGTGACAACAACCGATCGCGGTCTGAAGGGCGCCGCTACAGGATCTCGCCGCCGCGCGACTTACAGCTGCCCCTGTTCCGTCTTTTCCTGGCAGGTAATGCAATACCGCGTCCACGGCACAGCTTCCAACCTCTTCTGCTGCAGTTCTTCGTGGCACGAGTTGCACTCGCCGTACGTGCCGTCCTTGATGCGCGCCAGCGCGTTGTCCACCAGCGAAAGCAGCGAGCGGTCGTTGTGTGTTTGGCCGAACAGGAATTCCTTGGTGTAGGAGTTGGCGGCCTTGTCCCCCAGATCCACTGTCGGATCTTCGTCCGCTTCACGCCCTTCTTGTTCGGTGCGAGCGATGCCGCGCACCAATTCCTCGCGGCGCGTGGTTAATTTCTTTTTGTAATACTCCAATCGTTTCTTGTCCATCGTTCAGTCCCTATGCGAGGCCCAATAGCTCGCTCGAAGCCGCCCAGTTTAACGGCACACACTTCCCTTGTCAAATAAGTGCCCAGCAGCCTGCGACAAATGGTAACCGCTGCAAATGCTGACACCCTTACCGGGAAGCACGTTCCAGGTCGGCTTGTGATAGATGCTGCGTCACGCGAAAAGGATTCCGTCGCGCAGCCGCAGCGATGGCAACCTGATGATTACAAGGGGTTATGTGAGCGGCCGCTGTGCCCCAGGCTTTCCGGAACGCAGCGGGCATCTCTCTATTGCTGGTGCGATGAATTCCGTCGCTCGCGGCTATCCAATCTGCTTCTTGGGGAAAATAAAATGTATGCCGACGCCGCCTATGATCAGCACCAAGAACGCGAAAGCGCTGCCTTCCGGCCCCACCTTCCCACCGGTCAGCCACGTGGGACCATGAAAACTGGAATTGAAAAGATGTCCCTGCGCCAGAAATCCACTATCCGGCACTCCATAAAAATACGTCTCCGACCAATCCCAAGCCGCGTGCATTCCAATCGGGAACCAGATATTCCCCGTCCGCTGCAGCGCAAACGCCGCCAGTATCCCAAATGCCCCCGCCATCAAAGCACCGTACCAGTCTTCAGCGGGGTTGCTAATATGGATCGCGCCAAAGAAAATCGAAAGCACAGCGGCTGCGGGCCAGAACCCGATCGCAGGGCCCAGAGTGGATTGCATGTATCCGCGGAACATAAATTCCTCGAAAAGTCCCACCATGAGGAAAGCAATGCCGTACAGTGCACCGTATTTCAGCGCATCCGCGCCGGTCAGCGCCACGTTGCCTAATGAAAACCCGTGAAATGCCGCAATCAGCACCAGCAGCAACGATAGCATCGCGAAGCCGTACGGCGCGCCCTGCCAGAATCGTTTTCCCAAAAATTGATTCGGCGGCAAATAATAATCCGCGTAAGTGCGTTTCTCGATCAGCGTCATCACCGCTGTCGAGACCAGCAACCCAAACAACAGAATGCTCTCGCTAAAAATCGCTATCGCCGGAGTAAACACGTTCGGATCTTGTGCCTTGTACCATTCAGCCACTCCCGGGACGTGCTTCAACGTGAATCCCGCTGCCTTAAGGCACACGAACATCAGAAAAATAAATAGCAGCAGCCGCCACCCCGCGCGGATTCCCGTCGGCCCCATGAATATATTTCCAATGCCCGAGCGCTGCGTCGCTGGCGGTTGAAACTCTCCAGCGGTGGAAGGCAGGCTGCTCGCGTCGCCGTTTGTGGTCATCGTGGCTCTCCTAGGCTGTGCATAATATACGGCAGTCCCGCCTAAATAGTTTCAATTTCACCCGATCGCGCCTCGACCGCTCCAATGCCCAAGCCGCCTCTGCGACCATAGCCGCAGTGGTATCATCCGCTTTCGCCATGCAACCCCTAAAACCGCTCGGAACAGGTAAACCCACGCCTCGCGAGCAGGTCAATCGCTCGCGGGCTAAGCGATTAAAGGACGCAGAACGATTAGGTTCTGCCGGAAAGCCGGAGGAGGCTCTCCGGATAGTTCGTGACCTGATCCGCGAGACACCTGACGGCTTCGAACGGTTTTTTCTTTTCTACTATGAGATGTGTTGGCTCTTGGAACTTGGCGCCTTCGTAGAGGCTAGAAATCGATTTAACGAAATGCAAAGGCAATTGTCCTGTATTGATGGCTTGGGCTCCCATGTCCCCGTCGATGCACCAGACAATAATGAAGAAGATCTAGCGGCGGGATTGACAGTAACGTTGCGGTTTGCAGAAGCGAAGCTGTTGATCAAAGAAAAAAATGAGCCGTTGGCCTTCAGTGTCTTAGAAGACCTGTTGTCCCGTTACCCGAAGCAGCTATCTCAACGAATTTTCGACGAGTTGCGAGGTGAGGTGGAAATGCACGCAGGAATTATCCTTGCCAATGCCGATCGCTGGCTAGAGGCAGGAGTATTTCTTGAACGCGCCGTTCCGCCAAAGCGTTACAAACCGATGTGGTCGTACTACATTGGCCAATATTATTACACCGTTAGAGATTACCGGCGCGCGGCGAAACTGCTAAAGGAATCGATTACCGCGAACATGCCTCCGCGATGGCGAAGTCGAGCGCATTGCATGTTGGGTCTCGCCGCATACCACCTCGCGCAAGTCAAAGAGGCGAAGAGGAACTTTGAGCTTTGCGCTCAAACAGCGGATACCGAATACATACGTAAGTTCAACATTTGGGGATGGCTAGAAAAAACGTCTCGTGACTTGGGTCTAGTAGTTGAGGCCGAGCGTTATCGCAGAAAGCGTGAAGAACCGGAGGATACCAATCCAAATTGATTTCGCGCCCGCGAGGAACCGGGCATCTTGAGTTTCTTGCCTTGCACTTTTTCCCCGTGTTCCATTCGGGCTCGTGCTCCTGCAGGGCCACCCTCAGGGTTGCGGCCAACCCACGCCGCTGTTAAAATCTTGTGTTTGCGAGCCTGGAAGAGCCGCAATCCTTATCCGCTATCCTGGACATCCTTCCACGAACGGAACCGACTTACGTCTCGCAGAGCTGTTGGGGGAGGACTGGTTTGGCTAAATACGATGTCGTGATCATCGGCAGCGGACCGGGCGGATACGTTGCCGCCATACGCGCAGCGCAGTGGGGCCTGAAAGTCGCCGTCGTCGAAAAAGATCCCTTTCTCGGCGGTACTTGTCTGCATGTAGGCTGCATCCCCACCAAAGTTTTCCTGCACCACGCCGACATTTACGATCATTTCAAGCGCGCTGAAGAATTCGGCTTCTCCGTCGAAAATGTAAAAATCAATTGGCCCGCCATCCTCGCGCGCAAAGACAAGATCGTCAAAAAACACGCGGGCGGTATCGGCGCGCTCTTCAAGAAAAATAAAGTCGAATCCATCACCGGCTGGGGCAAGATTGCCGGCCCGGGCCGCGTCTCCGTGGAAAAAGACGGCAAGCTCACCGAACTCGAGACCGCCAATATCCTACTCGCCACCGGTTCGGAAGCGCGCTCTCTGCCAGGCGTGGAAATTGACGGCAAGACGGTGCTCACCAATCGCGAAATTCTCGGCCTGCAGGAAATCCCGAAATCGATGATTGTCGTCGGCTGCGGCGCGGTGGGCGTGGAATTCGCGTCCATTTTCCGCACCTTCGGCTCCGAAGTCACCCTGCTCGAAGCGTTGCCGCGCGTCGTTCCTCTGGAAGACGAGGAAATTTCCGCCGAACTTCACAAATCCCTGGTGAAACGCGGCATGAAAATTGAGCTCGAAGCCAAAGTCGAATCGGTGAAGAAAGACGCAAACGGCGCCACCGTCACCTACAAGAACAAGGCCGGCCAGTCTGTTGCGATCAGCGCCGAAAAAGTTCTCATCGCCGTCGGCCGCCGCCCGCTCACCGAAAATATCGGCCTCGAAAAAACCAAGGCCAAGACCGAACGCGGCTTCATCTATACCAACGCGTTTCTCGAAACCGCCGAGCCGCACCTCTACGCCATCGGCGATATCGTGGCGGGCCTGCCGCAACTCGCGCACGCCGCTTCCATGGAAGGAATCATCGCCGTCGGCCGCATGGCCGGAAAAGAAGTGCAGCCCTTCGATCGCAAGCGCTGCCCCAACTGCACCTACTGCGAGCCGCAGATCGGCTCCATCGGCCTCACCGAAAAGCAGGCCCGCGACGCGGGCTTCCAAGTGAAGACCGGAAAATTCCCATTCGTCGGCAACAGCAAGGCCACCATCCTCGGCCAACACGAAGGCTTCATCAAAGTGGTGGCGGAAGAAAAGTACGGCGAAATTCTCGGCGTGCACGCCATCGGCCCGCTGGCCACGGAAATCATCGCCGAGCCGGTCGCAGCGCTCGGCCTCGAAGCTACGCTCGACGATATGGCCGCAACCATCCACGCCCACCCCACGGTATGGGAAGCGATGGGCGACGCATTCAATTCCGTGCGAGGCTTGAGCATCAACTTCTAGCGGCGATGGAAGCATTGTAGGTCGTGGCTTTAGCCACGACATCAGATCAACGAATTACGGCGCCTTTGAAGTTGTTTTGGCATTTGTAGCGGCCGGTCCCGTTTTGTGGGACCGGGCAGCCTTTGGTTAGCTAGTAGCGTGGCGATCAGCGACGCGTCTTGAGAGGCTCGTGCAACACCCAGAAAAAATCTGCTGGCAAGTAAACGCAGGCCTCCTGCCGTACGCCCCCGCGTGCGCTTTGCAGCATCAACTCGTCGAAGCTCGCAAAGCCGGCGCCATTCCAGACGTGCTGCTGTTCTGCGAGCATCCCCACGTGATCACTCTGGGCCGCAACGGAAAAAAAGAACATTTGCGCGCCGGCGAACGCTTGCTCGCGCAAATGAACGTCACCTTCCATGAAACTAACCGCGGCGGCGACATCACCTACCACGGTCCCGGACAAATTGTCGGCTATCCCATCCTCGATCTCGCGGAACTCCGTCGCGACGTGCGCTGGTACGTCCGGCAGCTCGAAGAAACTATGATCCGCACGACAGCCGATTTCGATGTCACAGCCGCGCGCATCGCCGATCGCCACGGCATCTGGGTCGGCCAGCCGCCCACAGAAGAAAAGCTCGCGGCCCTCGGCGTGCACCTCAGCCGCTGGGTCACTTCGCACGGCTTCGCGTACAATGTTGCCACCGATCTGCGATACTTTGACCTGATCGTACCGTGCGGCATTGCCGGTAAACGCGCCACGTCGCTCGAACGCGTCCTGGACCGCGCCGTCCGCACCGATGAAGTCCGGCCCAGGTTGGCCGCGCATTTCGGCGAGCTGTTCGAGCGCTCCATGATTTCCGTCACGCGCGCCGAACTCGAGGAAAAATTGCAAAATCACGTCCAACACGCGCTCGCGCCACGCCCCAGCGAGGTTTTCGAGTTGAAAGGGAGCATGGCATGACCCAAACCGCGACTCAACCGTTGACGCGCGAGCAGTACCTCGATCTCTACTATTACATGCAGCTCAATCGCCAGCTCGAAGAGCGCATGGTCCGCCTGTTCCGCCAGAATAAAATTGTCGGCGGCCTCTATTCCAGCCTCGGACAGGAAGCCGTCTCCGTTGGCACCTGCTACGCCCTGGAAAAACGCGACTGGATCGCGCCCATGATCCGCAACATCGGCGCTCTGCTGGTAAAAGGAGTGCCGCCGCGCGATATTTTCACTCAGCACATGGCCAAATACACTTCGCCGACGCAGGGCAAAGACGGCACCAGCCATTTCGGAGACCTGAAAGTCCGCCACATCGTCTCGCCCATTTCCATGCTCGGCGATTTAATCCCGGTGATGACCGGCGTGGCCATGGCCGGCCGTTATCTCGGACAAAATATTGTCGCGCTCACATGGATCGGCGACGGCGGCAGCTCCACCGGCGCGTTCCACGAAGGCCTGGGCCTCGCCGCTTCGCAGCGCGCTCCGTTCGTGCTGATCATCGAAAATAATCAGTGGGCCTACTCCACGCCCGTTTCGCGCCAGGTGCCCATACAGAATCTCGCTGATCGCGGCGCCGCCTACGGCATCGCCAGCACGATCGTTGACGGCAACGATGTCGTCGCCGTCTATCAAGCCGCGAAAGAAGCCGTGGACGAATGTCGCGCCGGTCGCGGCCCGCGCCTGATCGAAGTGAAAACCATGCGCATGCGCGGCCACGCCCAGCACGATCCCGCTGAATACGTCCCCAAGGAAATGTTCGAATACTGGAAGGCGCGCGATCCCATCACGCTGTGCGAAAAATTTCTCACTGAAAATAAAATCTGGGACGCCGCCACCAAATCTGAAATTGACGCGCGCATCGAACGCGAGCTGGACGTCGAACAGAAATTCGCGGAGGATTCGCCGCTGCCGCCGCCCGCGCTCGCCGAAGAAGGCGTGTACTGCGACAACGGCTGCCACAAAATCGAAGCCGACTGGAAGCGTGCAAAGGCCGAAGTAATGCCGCCGAATTCGAGCATTGACCCCACTTGGCGCCTGAAAGATCTCCCCGCGTACACCCAAGCCGCAATCGCGGCCGGCAACGGCGCGAAAAATCCAGCGCAAACTCCTGCGGCGGCAACCACTCCCGCGTCTATGAGTAGCCCCTCGATTGCAAAGTCCGCCGTCACTCCGGAACCGCCTGCTGCAAAAGTTCCACCGACGCCCGCCGCACAAGCCGCGCCTGCCATGGAAGCAGTCGCCGAGGAGCCTTCAGTTCCGCGCGTTCCCTTCGGCCGCGGCCCCAAAGACAAAGCTTTCCGCCAGAGTCCGGAGAACCCGCAAAACAAACCGGCGTACGGCCGCGCGCCCAAAGGGAAATCCTTTGGCCAGAATCCGCAGGAGAAATCTTTCAGCAAGGGCCCGCGCAACAAGCCCTTCGGCAAAAATGCCCAGGGCAAGCCGTTCACAAAAAATCCGCAGGATAAACAGGGGAGGCGCTGACGATGTCCCACACCGCACCGAACCTGTCGTCAAAAACCGTTCCCACTTCCGGCCCCATCACCATGGTGGATGCCATCCGGCAAGCGATGTTCGAAGAAATGGAGCGCGACCCTGCCGTCGTCGCCATCGGCGAAGATATCGGCGTATACGGCGGCGCCTTCAAAGTCACCGACGGCCTGCTTGCGAAATTCGGCCGCGAACGCGTCATCGAAACGCCCATCGCCGAAACCGCCATCATCGGCGCGGCCTGCGGCATGAGCTTCCTCGGTCTGCGCCCCGTGGCCGAAATGCAGTTCATTGATTTCATCGCCTGCTGCTTCAATCAGGTGACCAACTTCGTCGCCAAATCCCATTACCTCTGGGGTGCGCCCGTGCCCATGGTTATTCGCGGACCTTCGGGCGGCGGCGTGCACGGCGGCCCGTTTCACTCTGCCAACCCCGAAATGTATTTCGTGCATACGCCGGGACTGAAAGTGATTTATCCTTCCACTCCGTCGGATGCCAAGGGGCTGCTGAAGTCCGCGATACGCGACAACAATCCCGTGCTCTTCTTCGAGCACAAGTATCTGTACCGCCGGCTGAAGGAAGAAATGCCCCCCGGCGATTACACCGTGCCGATCGGCAAAGCCATCGTGCGGCGCGAGGGACGAGATTTGACGATCGTCAGCTACGCGGCGATGGTACACACGGCTCTGGAAGCCGCCGAGCAACTGGCGAAGGAAGGCATCGAAGCGGAGGTCATTGATTTGCGCACGTTGCTTCCGCTCGATAAGGAAACGATTCTCGCGTCCGTGAAGAAGACCAACAAGCTGCTGGTGGTGCACGAAGACACGCGCACCGGCGGCATTGCCGGCGAAATTGCCGCTCTTGTGTTTGAAGGCGCATTCGAGGATCTCGATGGTCCGGTAGCCCGCGTCACCGCGCTGGATACGCCGGTGCCGTATTCGCCGCCTCTCGAGGAACGCTTTTTACCCAACACCGAAAAAGTGGTCGCGGCCGCGCGCGAACTGGCAAAATACTAAAGCGGACAAAGGCAGGATCGCAACAATGGGAAAGACCAAGGGCATCAACAACGCCGAATTTGAAGTAGGCAGCGAAGTGAAAATCGCCGACCGCGCTTTCCTGGAAGCTTTTCTGGAAGCCGGGCAGTATCACAACGAGCTCGAGCCCGAGCAGCTCGCCTTCGCCGGCAAAATCGCCAAGGTGAAGGCCGTCGATTTCTTCACCGGCGGCGACGAAATTTACACGCTGCAGGGCATCCCCGGCGTGTGGCACGAGGAATGTCTCAGCGCCGCCTAGATTCGCTTCGCTGGCAGTAGACTCGCGGCGCGCGCAGGATTCTACAGGAGAAGACCATGGCTGTGGACGTCATCATGCCCCAAATGGGCGAAAGCATTTTTGAAGGCACCATTACCAAGTGGCTGAAGAAAGCCGGGGACAAAATCGAGCGCGACGAGCCTCTGTTCGAGATTTCCACGGACAAGGTGGACGCGGAGATTCCCTCGCCCTCTGCCGGCGTGCTGAAAGAAATCAAAGTGGGCGAAGGCCAGACTGTGCCGATTCAGACCGTAGTCGCGGTGATCGAAGCTGGCGACGGCGCCGTCAGTTCCGCTCCTGCTGCAGCTCCTGCGAAACCAGCCGCCGCTGCACCCGCGCCGCCTCCCGCCGCGAAATCCGCCGCGCCTCCGACGCCAGCACCCGCGCCGCAACCCACCGCCGCTTCCAGCGGTGAAAAAGTTCGCAGCTCTCCCCTCGTCCGCAAGATCGCGCGCGAAAATAATATTGATGTCTCTCAGGTTCCCGGCACAGGCGCCGGTGGGCGCGTCAGCAAGAGCGACATTCTCAGCGCCGTGCAAGGCGGCGGCGCACCGGCCGCGGCAGCTTCTTCCAGCGCAGCTCCCGCGTCCGCGCCACCTCCGGCGCGCCCCGCGGGGGTTCCACCAGCCACAGGCGGCTCGAGCGCTTCCGCCGTTCTCGAAAACGCCGTCCCCCGCGAAAAAATGTATTTCGGCCATTACGAAGTTCAGCCCATGTCCGTGATGCGCCAGCGCATCGCCGAGCACATGGTGCTATCGAAGCGCGTTTCCCCGCACGTCTACTCCGTGGACGAAGCGGACATGACCGCCATCGCCACGCTGCGCGCCAAAATGAAAACGAAATTTGAAGAAACCACCGGCACCAAGCTCACCTTCATGCCTTTCTTCGTGCGCGCCGCCGTGGAATCGCTGCGCGCCTTTCCCACCGTGAATGCCTCGGTGGACGGCACCAACATCGTCCTGCACAAGGAGTGCAATATTGGCATCGCCGTGGCTCTCGATTGGGGTTTGATCGTTCCGGTGATCAAGAACGCCGAGGAGAAGAACTTCCTGGGCATCGCACGCACCATGAACGATCTGGCCGAACGCGCCCGCGCCAAAAAACTCAAGCCCGACGAAGTCGCGGAAGGCACCTTCGCCATCACCAATCCCGGCGTGTTCGGCGGCCTGTTCGGTTTGCCGGTCATCAATCAACCCAACGTCGCGATTCTTGGTCTCGGCACGATCGAAAAGCGCCCGGTGGTGATTGACGACGCCATCGCCATCCGCTCCATGGTCTACCTCACGCTCTCTTACGATCATCGCGTCGTGGACGGCGCCGTGGCCCACCAGTTCATGGCCAAGCTGAAGCACACGCTGGAAAATTGGACGGAAAGCATCCTGTAAGCCGAGGCTGCACGGCGGAGTTGACAGTCAACAGGTGAAGGTCAAAAGTCAAAAGTTGAAAGTGTCATCCCGAACGGAGTCCCGCGCTTTTTCTTTCCCGCCGCACTTTGGCGGGCGCGGGACGCAGCGAGGGACCTGCTTTTCGCGCACCGGTCGCCCCTCTCAGCGAGCTGGGGTCCATGGTATACGAGGTGTCTGAATCGCAGAACCGAGTGCGCAGGCGACGAATTGTTCTTGCTTTCAACTCTCAATTTTCAACTCCAAACGCTCTAATCTAATTTCATGCGACGCTCCCCGAAACTCGACCCCTGGGGAACTCCTCCCTGGAAAATCTCCTTCACGCCGTCGCGCCATAAACTCCCCGCGCGCATAGATGTCGCCATCATCGGTGGTGGTTTCACAGGCCTCGCTTCCGCCGCCTGGCTGCGCTTGCTGGCTCCGGAAAAATCCGTAGCCGTATTCGAAGCAGCGCGCATCGGCGCAGGCGCCAGCGGGCGCACCGGTGGCATGGTCCTCGCTGAAACCGCAGCCGGAAATCAACCTGGGCTCGGCGACGTTCTCGCTGGCTTCCGCTCGATACTCGAAAAATTAAAAGTGCGCTGCGATCTTGATCTCGGCGGCGGATGGGAAATCGCGCGGCACGCCGCTTCCGCAAAAGCGCGGCATGTGGACTCTCCGATCGCCTGGAATGACTCGGGTAAGCTGCGCGTGGTCAACGAAGTTCCCGGCGGCACGCTCGATCCCGGCAAGCTCGTCGCCGGCCTGGCGCGCGCCGCGCAGCGCCACGGCGCGCACATTTACGAAAATCACCGCGTGCAACATGTCGCGTGGAGCGCGGAACCGGAGCTGCAACTGATCACCGGCCGCGGCGGAAAGCACAAAATCACCGCCGCGAAAATTCTCTTCGCCGCGAACGCGTTGTCGCTTCCCCAGGCGGGCCTTACCGGCATGCATCCGCGTCTGACGCTCGCCGTCCTCACACCGCCCGTCAGCGAAAAAGTGCTCACCGCGATCGGCCTCGCGCAAAGGAAACCTTTCTACACCGTGGATTTTCCCTACCTGTGGGGGCGCGTACGTGCAGACCGATCTATCGTGTGGGGCGCGGGCCTGGTGCAATCGCCGGACGCGGACGACCTGGAGCGCGTGGACATCACCGCCGAAGAATCTGCTGCGGCCTTCGACCGTCTCGAAGACCGCATCCGCCATTTGCATCCCGCGCTGGAAAAAATAAAATTCGCGCGCCGCTGGGGCGGTCCCATCCTGTTCCGCGATTCCTGGAAGCCAGTATTCGACTGGCACCCTCGGAGCATTTCCACACGGAAGGGTGAAGGATCACGTGACGGCGCGCCACGCAACGCCGTAGTGCTCGGCGCCTATGCCGGTCACGGCGTAGCACTGTCCTCATACCTGGGAATCTGGGCCGCCGAAGTTTTACTGGAACAGCGTCAGCCGACGAAATGGAGCGCGCTCCAGCCGTAAGAGGAAACCATGGCGTTGATTTCCGTCACGCGTTTGCGAGTCCGCTCCTTCGTCTATCTCCCTGAATTTTTGTGGGACACATTCCAGTCCATTCGCCAGGCCGAGCGCAGCACAGGTTTTCTTGGAGGCAGGCTGCTGGTCAACTCTTCGTATGTCTTCTGGACCATGACGGCCTGGCAAGACGAACCGGCCATGAACGCCTTCCGCACCGGCGGCGCGCATCGCCGCGCCATGCCCAAGCTGCTCCACTGGTGCAATGAGGCCGCGGTAGTTCACTGGACGCAGGATTCCTTGGAAATCCCGTCGTGGGAACAAGCGCAGCACCACATGGCGGAAAATGGGCGGCTGTCCAAGGTAAATCATCCTTCCTCCGTGCAGGCGTCGCAGCAGATTCCAGCCCCGCAACCAAGCCGGATCGCGCGAACCCTTAAACCAGCGCGCTAGCCTCCCAGCACAACCCCGCGAACCACCCTGGAATTGTGAATTGCATTTCTGGGCGCGCGACGCCGAAGACAACCTCACCGCCAGCTAACGAAGTGCCGCACCCGTGGTATATTTTAGCCGCTTTCGGCGTTCCTATTTTGGGTCGCCGGTCTTCAGGAGACTTCCATGCAACTCAGCCGCTTGCGCCACAAGCTGCTCCTCGCGCTGGTCGTGTTCGTCGCGTCGTACGTAGTCAGTTCCTTGCTGTCGGCTCACGGCCGCTCCGCTGCCGCTGCGGGAGCCGCGGCCACGGCTTGCCCGAGCGACGACAGCGGGCTCACACTGCCGCCAGGTTTTTGCGCGACGGTTTTTGCCGACGGCATCGGCCACGCGCGCCACATGGTAGTCGGTCCCGGCGGAGTGCTCTACGTGAACACCTGGTCTGGTCAGTATTACGGTAACGATACGCCGCATGCGGGCGGATTCCTGGTCGTATTGCAAGACACCTCCGGCACGGGGAAAGCTGATGTGAATCAGAGATTTGGCGAGACCGTGCAAAGCGGGGGCAAGGGCGGCACAGGAATCGGCATCTACAACGGATCGCTCTACGCGGAGAGCAACGATCGCATCTTGCGCTACACGCTGGCCGCGGGATCTATCGTGCCCAGGGATGCCGCTGTCACCGTCGTCTCTGGATTGCCTCTGACCGGCGATCATCCCATGCATCCTTTCATCATCGATGCCAAAGGCTCCCTGTACGTCGACGTCGCTAGCGCTACCAATTCCTGCCAGGTGAAGAATCGCACGCTGCAGTCGCCCGGAGTGCAGCCCTGCACGGAACTGCTGACGCGCGGCGGCATATGGCGCTACGACGCGAATAAATCCGAGCAACATTTTTCCAGCGCGGAGCGCTTCGCTACCGGAATACGCAACGGGGAAGGATTCGCGATTAACGCGAGCGGCCGCATGTATGTCACGCAGCACGGGCGAGACCAGCTGCATTCGAATTGGCCGAAACTCTTCCAGCCGGAGCAGGAAGCCACGCTGCCGGCCGAAGAAGTAATGCTCCTGCATCAGGGCGGCGACTACGGGTGGCCCGAATGTTATTACGATGGCTTCCAGCAAAAACTGGTGCTGTCGCCGGAATACGGCGGGGACGGCGGCAAGACCATTGGCGTGTGCGCGAAGAAGGAAGCGCCCGTCGCGGCGTTTCCCGCGCACTGGGCACCCAATGGCATGGCCTACTACGGCGAGAAACAATTTCCCCAGCGTTACCAGGGCGGCCTGTTCATCGCCTTCCACGGATCGTGGAATCGCGCGCCGTATCCGCAGGGCGGTTACAACGTGGTGTATCAGCCGCTCGAAGGCCAGCACGCCGGCGGCTCCTGCGAAATATTTGCGGACGGTTTTGCTGGCGCGGTGAAATCACCGGACAAAGCCGACCATCGCCCCAGCGGCGTGGCAGTAGGACCGGACGGCTCGCTGTATATTTCCGACGACATCCGCGGACGGATTTACAAAGTCGTGTACCTGGGTGGCTCTGTCGGCGGAGCGAATATCACACCGTGTCCGAGTGCGACCGCTCCGGCCGGCGAAATCGCTCAAGCCGTCGCCAAACCTCCCGAAGGCACGCATCCGGATGCCGGTGCTGCAGCTGCAGGCGGCGCCATTCCGCAAGGAGCGACCGCAGAAATGGTGGCCCTCGGTGAACGTGTCTACCGTGGCCAAGTTGGTGGAGCGGCATGCACGGGTTGCCACGGTGACGGCGGAAAAGGCTCCGCGTTGGGCCCAGCCCTCACCGGAAAAAATTGGCTGTGGGGCGACGGCAGCTACGCGTCGATTGAGAAAACAATCAACGACGGCATAGCGCAGCCCAAACAATTCCGCAGTCCCATGCCGGCGATGGGCGGCGCGCAGCTAACCCCTGATCAAGTGTCGGCCGTCGCCGCATACGTTTACAGCATCAGTCACCCGGCAGCGGGAAATTCCAAGCGGTGAAGCGCCGTCTCGCGCTGAACGCACCGTGCTGCATCAGCGCCGGAGGCATGCGGCAAACGAAAACGTACCGGCCACCGCGCGGCAGGTTGTCAAACCGGTCCGAACGAATTCGTCCTGGCGTTCGTTCTCGGCAGGCGCTTCACTGAATCCGCTGGCGCAGTTCCTCGGCGAATCCTTCCACCTGACTCATGGCCACAATGCGTATGCGTTCACCCGCGAAAAGTTTTTCGACGAACACATGCCGCGGATTTTCCGGGTCCGGCACAGCGTCGGTGACCGCGGTGATTTCCGCCGCGGCGTCGCGCGCGTGTATGCACCCGGCGGTGTAAGCCAGCGCCTTGGCCTGTGGCAAATCGCGCCGCAGCGAAACCGAGTGAATGAACCCGCGCGCGCCGTTCTGGTAGCCGAAATCCAGGCGCATGGGATCTCCGGGTTGGGTAAAGCCCTCCACGCGCACGCGATGTTCCAGCTTGCCCAGTATGCGATGCCGCAGAAACACGTCATTGAGCTTGCTGCGCATCCAGTCCCGCGTATTTTGCAGCAGCCCGCCCGCGCGCCGCACAGGAGGCGTCACCTGCTCGCGGTACAGCCGATCCAGTTCCGCGTCAAAATTTTCCGCCAGCAAGCCCTTCACCGGGCCAAGCTGCAGCACGTTCGAAAGATTCTGCTCCAATTTCTGCAAATACGCGGCCACCTCCGCCGCCGGCCCGCGCAGCCGCGCATCGAATTCCGGAGCGAGCCCGTGCAGATAATCTTCATCGGCGTCCGGATGCAGGCGCCGCACGCGCGCGAATTCCCCGGGCTCTTCAATCAAGCGCATGGCCCAGCGCATTGTCGGCTGCAGGGCCGGCCGCTCCCCGGAAGTTTCCTCCAGCAGCACGCCGATATTCACCCACTCATCGCGCAGCAGATTCGGCATGTAGCGCAGGATGCGATAACGAAAATGATTTCGCGGCTCCTCACGGGTCGCTTCGAGCGGCATGTTTCTCACCTCCTGTTCGTAAAACTCCGTGCGGCAACCTTTCCGCCGCGCTTTCCAGACAACACTTCTCAAGTCTGTACTTTTCTGGCCTGCACCAGGCACCGCCATCATTCACAGAACGCCGACCAGCCGAGCCGGCCACCGCGACACGCCGCGAAATAGAATGTCCATGGCGCCAACGTCGCCCTCGCGCTACTTCCAGTTCGGAAAAGGCTGCGCCGAAGATTTCCACGCCGAAACGATCAGTTCCGGCACCAGCCTGCGCCTGCGCAGCAGCTGCTCCAGCATTTTCTCCAGGGCGTCGGCATCATCGTCGTACCATTCCGGAGGAATTTTTTCGTAGATCTCCCCGAGCGTGCTCTCTTCAATCCGCTCCACGCGCGCGATCCACGACTCGAAGGACTCCATGCCCCGCACCGCTTCATACACGCGGTGCCGCGCGTACAGCCCCCGCAGCGGCGCATCCGGAAAATTCCATTCCCCGGCGTTGAAGCAGAATCCGTTATCAATCATCCGCGCGCTGTAACGCGTCTCAGCCCCCGCTCCACGCACCGCGCCGTCATGCTCGCGAAAAAATATCGCCTGCCGCCCGTTGGTGTTGCAGGTCCATTTATCGAACACCAGCATGCCGCAGAATTCCGCCAGGTTCGCGGTCTCGCGCAGTTGTTCGTCCGGAAGGAAATCGTACACAGCGGTCTGCGCCGGATGCCCCGGATACCGCGAACCAAACTGCTTGCCCGCTTTGCAGGGCGCGCGCCCGCGCCCCAGCTGTATCACCAGGTCCTCGGTGTGCGCGATCAGCTCCGCGCGCACCTCCACCACTTCCGGTTCCGCCACCGAAAGCCCCAGCCTCGCCGCCAATCTCGTACCCAGCAATTCGTTCGCCAGAATCCTCAACCCCTGCGGGTTGTTCTGGAATTTCACCACGTAATATTCTTGATTCGAGCAGCGCATCAAATGCGACTGCGCCCCGCCACGCATTCTCCGCACCTGTTCGACCGCCAGCGCCATCCCGCGCACATGCTAACGGCCAATAATCCCGCGCGGCAAGCAAAATATTTTCAAACTGGGAACGTACCGAATAGGTTCACTGTGCCGCAACGCCACGCTGCACGTTTCGATTCAGCACATCGCTGCCGGAGCCGTTCGCGGTAGGGAAGCGCGAAGCAATGAAGCGGAGAAGCAGGGAATCAGCTACTCAAAAAAGCGGTCAAGCCGCGAACGCGGAATCTCGATCACGCGTGCTGAACCAAGCTCCGCGCCTGTTAAAAAAAGACGCGGAACCGCAGCGCCTCGCACACGGCGCGCAGTCCCGCGTCATCAGTCCCCTCAGCGAAAAAAGCCCTAGCGCCGCTTGCGCTTCGCGGCTTTTTTCTTGGGCTTGGCCTTGCCCTTTTTCTTCGCGGCCTTTTTCTTGGGCTTGGCTTTCGCCTTTTTCTTGGCAGCCTTCTTCGGTGCGCTCTTCTTCGGCGCGGCTTTCTTTGCCGCCTTCGGCTTGGCAGCGGGCGCGGCAGGCTCGTCCTCTCCGTCCGGTTCTTCCTCGACGATAATCTCTTCCACTTCCTCTATGATGTCTCCATGGGGGAGATCCGCGCCCTCTTCCGACTCTTCCTCTTCGTACCGGGGCAGTTCATCATCTTCCTCATCATGCGGCTTGGCGTGAAACATTGATCCCTCCCTGGGTCTGGGGCTAGACAAACATTCGTATTAGGCCCTGCGCGCTTATAAACGGAGTGCCGGAAGTTTGTCAAGATGCAAGACTTGGAAAACCAGCCACTGCTCCGAATAATTGAGGAAATCCCCAAAACTAGAAGGTAACAAAAAGTTACATCACAAGCTAAGCGCAGCAGAATTAATTGTTTGCAGCTAGGTCAGATGGCAGCAGCTGCTAACGCTGGATGGTCAGCACATCGCCAGCCTGCAGCGGCCGCTCACCCAGAAACGCATTCAACTGGCGGATGCTCGCGACGCTGGTCTTGTACGCGTGTGCGATGGAATACAAAGTCTCGCCCTGCTTCACGCGATGCTCAACCGTCCCGGTCTTATCGTCTGTACTCGCCGAGACTTTGCGCACTGCGGCGTTCCCCGCAGGTTCTGCCGCCGATTTTGCCCCCGAGTGCGAAGAAACATCCGGCGGGCCGCCTGCATAAATTTTCAAACGCGAACCGCGCGGCACACTCGCGCCCTTAATATTGTTCCAGCGCTTCAATTGCGTGACGGTCACATCGAAGCGCTCCGCGATTCCTTCCAGAGTGTCGCCGCGCACCACACGATAATGCACCAGGCGCACCGAGGGCGGCGCCGCCGGCACGTTCAGCATGAATCCCGCCGGCACAGCGGCGTGCGCTTCCAGATGATTGGCCGATTCGATAGCCGCGACGCTCACGTGATAGTGCCGCGCGATGTCCGCCATCGTTTCGCCCTGCTCGACGGTATGCAAGCGCCAGCTGGTCCACTTGTCTTCCGGAACCTGGTTGATCACGTTCGAGAATTTCTCGCCGTATCCTGCCGGCAGATTCAAGCCAAAATTCGGGTCGTTGGGCGTCACGCTGCGCAGCATTTCCGGATTCAGCTCGCGCAGGTCGTCCAGGTCCGCGCCGGTAGCGTCCGCCACCAGTCGCAGATCAATCGCGTGCGCCGGATGAATCACGTCCACAGGAGCCGGCTTCTCCGGCGCTACCTGCACGCCATACAGCACCGGGTCTTTTGCCACCAGCGCCAGCGCAATAATAATGGGCACGTAATTCTGCGTCTGTTTCGGCAGCGCATGGCGCTTCTGCAATTCCCAGAAATCCGCGTAACCAGTGCGCTCGACGGCCTTCACCACGTTCATCGGACCGGAGTTGTAAGCGGCCATCACCAGATACCAGTCGCCGAACATGTCGTACAAATCGCGCATGTGCCGCGCCGCCGCGCGCGTGGCCTTCTCCGGATCGCTGCGCTCATCCACATAATAGGTGCGGTCCAGATCGTATTCCTCGCCGCGGAAGGGCATGAATTGCCACAAACCCCGCGCCCCTGCGCGCGATACCGCCGTCGGCTGAAACGCGGATTCCGCCTGCGCCAGATACATCAAATCCTGCGGCACGCCTTCTTCCTTCAGCACCCGCCGGATCATGTCGTTATAACGGCCGGAGCGGTTCAAGCCATGCTCCACCGTCGCTTGCCCTCGCGTCGTCGAAAAGAAACTCAGATACTGCAGCACCGAATCATTCACGGTCAGCGGCAGATCGTGCGGCACGCGTATCATTTCTTTTTCCGCCTGCGCCGCCAGCCGCGGATCGCCCTTCGGCAGAGTCATATCCGCCAGGTCATCAATCGGCGCGGGCGTGCCAGTGCCCTTCTCATCCTCGGCCGCCTCTTGCTCCGCGCTGCGTTCGTAGGAATGTAGCGTCTCGCCGATCTGGTCAAACAGGTCGGAAAGCCGCGGATCGGAATCCACCTGGAAGCCGCTCGCCAGAATTAAATCCACGGCGTGGTCGTAATTGGCGTGCGCTTTGTCGAATTCGCCGGACTTGTACTCTTTCTGCGCGGTGTTGAAAATCACTTGAACTTGATCTATCAGGATGTCAATGGACGGCCGCGTGTCGTACAGAGAAGTTAGAAAAACGGTGTGCTCGGGAAAGGGCAGCGGTTCACGAACAAACTCGGGGATCGGTGCAGGAGTTGCCGCCGGCGGGTGCGCTTTGGCCTGCTTGCTGGACACCGTGTCATCGCAGCCGGCGAGCGCAAGGATTCCCGCCGCTGCAATTACCGTCCAGCCAATCATGGCCCTCGGTTTCATGGTTTCCGCCCGTCCTTGCGACGCGCCAAACTTCTCCGCAGGATTCTACGGAACAAGCAAATGCGAGTCCGTAGCGGGTTTCTTCCAACGCGGCGCCGCGTCGTTCACCCCTTTTCAGAGGTAACGGGAATCTTACGAACTACCTGCGTCCGGGTCAATGGCCTTGCCGTACCAGCCATTGGCATACACGGGACATCGAGTACCATCCCAATCCCGCGCCCCAATTCGGTCCACTTATCGGGCCACTCGTCCGGCCACTGATTCGGCCGCTGATTTGGCCACTGATTCGAGTTGACGGCCGGTTTCTACCACTCCCGCCGCAGCCGAAGCCATTCTGAAATCTCCGAATTATCATCGGTTCAAAATCAGCATCATCCGAATGTTCGTACCGCTGTCGTTTGCACGGCTTTCCATCTTCCGTCTATTTCATTTGAAACAAGCCAGTTAGCCATCGCTTCACTCTTCCGGAGTCTGGCTAGCCGTATGCATATTGCAGCTCAGACATCGCATCTTGGGGCGGCATTTTTGTTCGGGGTGAACCCGACTACCGGAGGCCAGTCGCATGAATTTTTCGCGTGGTTTTTTCAACGGCATCGCCACTCTTCTCACCTTCTCAGCAATTCTCAGCGCGCCGTCCATCTTGCGTGCACAGACCGCGAAGGTCAGCGGCTCGGTCGTGGATTCTTCCGGCGCGGCCGTTGTCGCCGCGAATATCACGGCCACGAACGCCGCCACCTCCAACTTCCGCTCGACTGTGTCGACGGACACCGGCGCCTATACCATCTCCAGCTTGCCGCCTGGCGTCTATGTCTTTTCCTTCAGCAAGACCGGATTCAAGGCCCTCAAGTTCGACCACGTCGTGCTCACCGTGGATCAGGTGCTGACCCTCGATGCGAAGTTAGAGGTCGGCGCAGTCTCCGCAACCATCGAAGTCGCCGCCGCATCAGAAGCGCCCATTGACACGCAGACCGCGACGCTGAGCAACGTCGTCGAACACACCCAGATGACCGAACTGCCGCTGATCCTGCGCGATCCCTATCAACTCGTGCTGCTGGGGCCGGGCGTCACGCAATCCGATGGCATGGGCGGCGTTTCCGTGAATGGCGGCCGCGAGCGCAACAACAACTTCCTGCTCGACGGCACCGACAACAATGACGCCGATGTGCCGGGGCCGCTCGGCGGCCTGATCGCCGAAAATCCCGATGCCACGCAGGAATTCCGCGTGCTCACCAACAATTTCGCGCCCGAGTATGGCCGCAATAATGGCGCGATCATTGACGTCGTCACTAAAAGTGGCACCAACGACTTCCACGGCAACACGTACTATTTCGGACGCTGGGACGCGCTCGGCGCACGGGATTACTTCAACCATCAGATTGACCCGCTCACTGGACTCGTTGCTCCCAAAAATCCTTACGTGCGCAACCTCTACGGCGGTTCCTTGGGCGGTCCCATCAAAAAAGACCGCACATTTTTCTTCTTGAATTATCAGGGCGACCGCTTCGTCACCAGCTTGACCAACACCACCACGGTGCCGACCGCCGCCTTCAAGTCCGGCATCTTCACCTACACCAATCCCGTCACCGGAGTCAGCCAGGCGATCAATGTCGCCACTCCGGGCGCGGGTAATAACGGCACCGGCGTGGGCCTGGACCCCGTCATGCAGCAGATTCTTTCCTTCTATCCCACGCCCAACGTGGTCAATTCCGACGGCATCACCGGCCAGCTCTTCTTCCCCAGCGAATCGCGGGAGAAAGATGAAGACGCGGTCCTCAAGATCGATCAAAAGATCAATCAGAACAATAATTTGTACGCGCGCTACACCTATAACTACTTTGACGATCCCAACCCCTTCCACAACGACTTCCTTCCCGGCGGGCTGGGAACCGTAAGCGAAACCAACAAGATTCAGAGCCTGGCCGTGGGTCTCACCTCGACCTTTGGCGCAAGCTTCGTCAACGAATTTCGCTTCGGATTTAATCGCATCAACGAGTTCTTTGGTTGCGGCGGCGTCCCCACGTTCGACAGCCTGGGATACATCGACGGCGAAGGCCGCGGCGCGGACTTCACCTTGCCGGACTTCCAGGGCGGCCAGGGCGGCGCATTCGGGTTCGGCTGCCAGGCACTGGGCGATGCCAACGGCCAGGCGAGCAAGCAGGGAACCTACCAGTGGTACGACGGCATGAGCAAGATCGTGAAATCACACACCTTCAAGTGGGGCGTGGAGTACCGCAACGTGTACTCCAACAACTACACGGACTTCGTCTCCCGCGGAACCTTCACTTTCAACGTTTTCACTGCCAGCGGAATCCCCACCCTGCAGAACCTGAATACCGGGGTGGATACCAATCTGCTCGAGGACACCGTCGGCGCCTTGCTGGGCCTGGTGAATTCGCAGACCCAAACGCAGTTCTTCAACTCCCAGTTCGACCGCACCGCGAATGACGAGCTGAATTTCAAGCAGCATGAGGTTGGTCTCTACTGGCAGGACAGTTGGAAGGCAAAGTCGAACCTCACCATCACCTACGGACTCCGCTGGGAGTGGTACGGCGTTCCCTACGAAAAGAATGGCGAGCTGTCCAACCTTTTCGAGGACTCCAGCGGTCCCGCGCCGTTCACGTTCCAGCCTGTCGGCCCCGGCACAGGGCACGAGCTTTTCAACAACTACTACAAGAACTTTGAACCGCGTTTCGGCTTCGCCTGGGATCCCTTCAAGGACGGCCGCACTTCCGTCCGCGGAGGCATCGGAGTTTTCAGCGATCGCATTTACGGCAACCTGGTGTCCGACGCCCGCGGTAATCCACCGTTCCAACCCAGTGTTTTCACTCAAGCCTCGGCAGTCCTCGGAACCATACCTGCCGCGCAGTTGCAGGCGCAAACGGCGTTCGGCAACCTGAATCCCACTCCCGTTGTAAATCAGGGCGACGGGATCTTTCCCGATCTCTTCGACCCCAACATCAAGCCGCCTCTAGTCACCACATGGAACATCGGCGTGCAACGCGCGCTTACGGAGAGCCTCACCATTGATGCGAACTACGTCGGCAACCACGCCACCAGAATTCTCCGCGTGATTGACGGCAATCCGCCCCAGCCCAACCTGGTCTCCGAACTCCTCGGCCTGGGAGTGGCACCGGAAGATCTGCAGTTCGCCAATCTATACTTCGGTGCTGAGTCCGGCGCGCTGCCCTTCGACGCGGTGAACAACAACGCGTTCTTCGACACCTTTACCGACCAGACCTCCGGACATTCCTGGTACGACGGTCTGCAGGTCCAGGTCACGGAAAAGGGCTACCACGGCCTGCAAATCCAGGGCTCCTACACATGGGCTCACGCTCTGGACGATTCTTCCGACCCGCTGGTTCCCACCGTCGCCAACGGTAATTTCCCGGTTGATTCTTTCAACTTGCGGCGTGAGAAAGGCAACTCGGGCTTCGACACCCGGCAGCGCGGAGTGATCAATTTTGTCTACCAGCCGAACATCGGGCGGGGCCGCGGTCATTTCTCCGAAGGATTCGCCGGACGCGCGCTCGAAGGCTGGCAGATCAGCGGTATTGCCGCGTGGCAGACTGGACTTCCCTACGACATCTTCGGAACTGCGGACACGCTGCACACCAATTTCGCCGACCGCGTCACGGTGGTGAACGTTGCCGCTCTGAAGACAGTCCCTTCCACCGGCCGCGTCATTCCCAGCACCGGCGTATTCACTGGATACAATCTCGCCGCGTTCAATCCGGACGATCCCTCGGTCATGCCCGTGCCCTTTGGCGTGGAATCGAATCTTCTGCGCAATCAGTTCACGGGACCCGGCATCAATAATTGGGACGTGAGTCTCGCCAAAACCACGGCGATCAACGAGCGCTTCACCTTGCAGCTGCGGTTTGAGTTCTACAATCTCTTCAACCGCACTCAGTTTGCCAAGCCGGACGCCAACATTCAGGACGCGCTGTTCGGATACTCCAGCGCGCAGGTGGGCCAGAACGACGGCACTACCGGCGCGCGTCAGGTTCAGATCGGCGCGAAACTTAATTTCTAGGTTTGCTGTGCGGGATGGGGGGACCGCTTGTAGCGGCGCAATTCACGCGTCATCGGTGTTACGGCCATCACCGGTGACGTTCTTGAAGACCGCCGCTACAAGCCGCCTACTTTACGGACGTGCGGCGCTGATTAGTGCGTTCTCTGTGTTAAGTCTATCGCTCTTCTCCGGCCAATCTCTGAACTGATCAAGCGAGCGCCTGCCGCAAATCCTCAATCAGGTCCTGCGGATCTTCCAGTCCGATCGAAACCCGCACCGTGCCCGGCTCAACTCCCGCGGCGCGCAATTCCGCCACGGACATCCGGTAGTGCGAAGAATACATTGGCAGCACCACCAGCGATTCCGCGCCGCCCAGGCTCACTGCCAGCAGGAACACGCGGGTCTTGTCGCAGAACCGCCGCGCCGCAGCCAGGCCGCCCTTCAGATCAAACGCCATCATGGCCCCGTATCCTTTCATCTGGCGCGTCGCCAACTTGTGATCAGGATGCGAAGCAAGCCCCGGATAATGCACGCGCGCGACCTTCGGATGCTTCTCCAGGAATTTCGCGACGGTCAGCGCCGTCTGGCCCTGCCGCCGCACGCGCAGTTCCAGCGTTTTCATTCCGCGGATCAGCAAGAACGCCGCCTCCGGATCCATCGAGCCGCCCAGATAAATAATCATGTCGCGGACTTTCTCGATCATCGCGTAGCTGCCCGCCACCGCTCCGGCGATCACGTCGGAATGTCCCGCCAGATATTTTGTCGCGCTGTGCAGCACCAGGTTGAATCCCAATCCCAGCGGTTTCTGCAGCAACGGACTGGCAAAAGTATTATCGATCAGCGAAATCAGGTCCCATTCCTTCGCGAAGGAAATCGCCTTGTGCAAGTCCACCAGCCGCAGCGTGGGATTCGTGGGCGTTTCGATGTACAGCACCTTCGTGCGCGGATTCACCAGGCGCTCGATGTTCGCCAGATCCGTCTCCACGTGGCGCACCACGATGCCCATCCGCGGGAACACATCGCGCATCAGCCGGTACGTGCCGCCGTACAGCGCTCGCGTCGCAATCACTTCATCGCCGGCCTTCAGCACCGAAAGCAACGCGCTGGAAATCGCGGCCATCCCCGAAGCCGTCACGATCGCCGCCTCGGCTCCTTCCAGCGCGGCGATTTTCTCCTCCGCCACAGCCAGCGTCGGGTTGCCATAGCGCGTGTAGATGAACGCCGGCCGTTTCCCTTCGGCCCACAGCTTCAATTCTTCCGCATTCGCAAATGTGAAGTTCGCGGTTCGCGCGATGGAAGTTCCCACGGGCGCGCTGCGCTTGAACTTATCTTCACCTGCATGGATGGCAATCGTTGCGTCCGCCAGGCGGCGGCGCTTCGCGGGTTTCTTCATGGTGAGCCAGCTTGCCGCAGCGGGGCGGCGAATCACAAGCTCCAATTTGGCGTGAGCAACGCTCAACGTTCCGCCGTTTTCGCTGGACGAGGCAGTTGGCAATGCGCCCCAACTGCGTGACAATGTTGCGCATCACACGGCGCGCGATTCGTTCCTCGCGTGCGAACTAGCGAATGTATGGCACATTCGTCGATCTAAATTTCCCGGAGCCTGCACGAATGCACGTCACGCCCTCGCAAGTAATTGTCGCTTCCTGGATCGTGTTCGCATTGTACTGGCTGATCGCGGCGCTCGGCGTAAAACGCACCGCCAAGCGGCAGGATCCCGCCGAGCGCTTGCTCTACGTCGTGTTCATGGCCGCGGGTTTCTTTCTCCTCTACCAGGAAAATCCGAACTGGGGCCCGTTAAATCGCCGGTTTGTCCCGGACGAATTGTGGATCGCGTGGCTCGGCAGCGCGCTGTGCGTCGCGGGAGTGCTCTTCGCCATATGGGCGCGGCGCACCATCGGCAAAGACTGGAGCGCCGAAGTACAGATCAAAGAAGGGCACGAGCTGATTCGCTCCGGCCCGTACGCGCGCATTCGCCACCCGATTTACACCGGCATTTTGCTGGCAACGATTGGCACGGCCCTCGCGATCGGCGAATACCGCGGCATTGTGGCTGTGGGGATGTTTCTGACCGGATTTATCCGCAAGGCGCGCAAGGAAGAATCGTTCCTGGCGGCT
Organism: uncultured Acidobacteriota bacterium; assembly: GCA_963748395.1. GTDB lineage: Bacteria > Acidobacteriota > Terriglobia > Acidiferrales > UBA7541 > Palsa-295. The sequence goes on from CAVVIP010000006.1 coordinate 529,072, forward strand.
GAATTCGGTGCCGCATTTGAGGAGCATCGCCGCCAAACGGGATTCTTTCTGCCGCGCATTTCCTGAAGAAACGCAGTTTTTCCCGGTGTACTAGCCCGGTTTCGCCTTCTATTTGCTGGTGTTTTCGCCTACAGCTTCGCCGGAAATCTCTCGCCAGGCCTTTTTTCGTGCCATCATCAAGCTATAGTTCCGACCTTTTATCTGCTTCTGAGCAGTTTTCGTGAGAGGAAACGATGAGCTTGAAATCCAGCGCTCTGCTGACTCTTTGCATGTCGGCCATATGCCTGTGCGGCTGCTCCCTGATTCGCGTAGCAGGACCTTGCTTCGGCGTAGGCTGTCCAAGCGGCACCGAGGGCAAGAACGCCCAGTACAAACCGGGCGAAGCCGCGAAAACGCAGACCGCGTCGGCACCGGCGCAATCGGCGCCCGCGCAAACCGCAGCCGCGCCAGCGCAAACGGCATCCGCGTCAGCGCAGCCCGTTGCAACGCAGCCCGCTCCAGCGCAATCGGCGTCGACACAATCGAACCCGGCGCAACCTGCCAGTGCGCAAGCAGCAGCAACGCCCGACCCCAACGCCGACGCGAAGCCATCTCCGTTTCATGCCATCGGCGATTTCTTCGCGCGCCTGATTCCGCACCACAGCAGCGACGCGAAATCCGGCGCAGCCGACTAGGCTGACGCCGAGCGCCCGTTTTCTTTTTCTTCAGCTTCCTCGCCCGCATGATGCGGCTTATGCGCCGCGATCACTTTTTCCGCAATCTCATTCGGCACGTAATCGTAGTGTGAAAATTCCATCGAGTAGCTGCCGCGCCCCTGCGTCAACGAAATCAATTCATTGGCGTAGCTGAGCATCTCTGAAAACGGCACCAGCGCCTTGATCACCACGTTGCCGGCGCGCGCTTCGCTGCCGCTGATTTTTCCGCGTCGCCCGCTGAGGTGTCCCATCAAATCGCCCGAATACTGATCGGGCGCGTACACTTCCACCTGCATGATGGGTTCCAGCAGCGCGGGACGCGCCTGCTTCATCGCTTCCTTGAACGCCAGCGACCCGGCAATTTTGAAAGCCATGTCGCTGGAATCCACGTCGTGATATTTGCCGTCGTAAAGACTCACGCGGAAATCCACCACCGGAAATCCCGCCAGATAGCCGCGCTCGGCGGAATCGCGCACGCCCTTTTCCACTGACGGAATCCAGTTCTTGGGAATCGCTCCGCCGAAAACGTCGTCCACGAATTCAATACCCTTGCCGCGCGGCAGCGGTTCCAGCTTGATGCGGCACAGCCCGAATTGCCCGTGTCCGCCGGTCTGCTTTTTGTGTTTACCTTCCGCGTCGGCCTTGGCTCGAATGGTTTCACGGTAGGGCACCTTCGGCGGGTGAATCATCAATTCCACGTGATAGCGCTTGCGCAATTTCGCCACCACCACTTCGATGTGCTGCTGCCCCGCGCCGCTGAGCAGAAATTCCTTGGTCTGCGGATCGCGGCCGAAGCGCAGCGCCAGATCCTCTTCCAGGATTTTGTGGATGGCCACGCCGATGCGGTCTTCGTCCGCGCGTGTTTTCGGTTCCACCGCAAAGGTGATGGATGGTTCCGGAATCCGCGCCGGCGCGCAGAACACTTGTGCGTTCTTATCGCCCAGCGTTTCGCCCGTCGTGGTTTCCTTCAATTTCGCGATCGAGCCGATATCGCCCGCGTGCAGCTCGCTCACCTCCGTGCCTGACTTCCCCTGCATCACCTGTATGTGCTGAAAGCGTTCCTGCGAGCCTCGATTGAAATTCGTCAGCGTGGCATCGTTTTTCAGCACGCCGGAAATTACTTTGAAATAAGTGATGCGCCCTGCGAAAGGGTCCGCCAGCGTTTTGAACACGAATACCGAGAGCGGCCCGGAATCGCTGACGACGCGCTCCACCGTCTCGCCTTTGTGATCCGCGGTTTTGTGGCACACCACTTTCCCGCGCGCCGTGGGCGAAGGAAAAATCGCGACCATCAGATTCAGCACCGCGTCGCTGCCGATATTGTGCAGCGCGGAGCTGAGCATCACCGGGAACAAGCGCTTGGCCAGCACCGCTTCGCGCAAGCCGACCACCAGATCGTGCACCGGCAGCGTGCCCTGATCGAAAAATTCCTGCATCAGCTCGTCGTTGCCTTCCGCCACCATTTCCACCAACGTTTCGTGGCCCAATTTCGCTTCGTCGGCCAGCGCCTGCGGGATTTCTTCGATCTTGGCGATGCCGTTGCCGTCCGGCGTGTAAATCAGCGCTTTCATGGTGATCAGGTCCACCACGCCGCGAAATCCTTTTTCCCAGCCGATCGGCAATTGAATGGGCACCACGCCGCGTCCGAAAACCTGCTGCACGGAATCCAGTGCGCGCTCGTAGCTGGCCAGGTCGCGGTCCATCCAATTCAACAGAAACGCGCGCGGCAAATCGTACTCGGTGGCGTAGTCCCACACCTTTTCGGTCACCACCTGCACGCCGGCGGCCGCGTCCACCAGAATCAGCGCCGCATCGGCGGCGATCAGCGAGGATTTTGTTTCGTTGATGAAAGTGGAATAGCCCGGAGTATCGAGGAGATTGATTTTCGTTTTTTCAGGCTGCGCCGGCGCCTGCCATTCGGCATGCGCCACGCCCGTATTAATCGAAATCTTGCGCGCAACCTCTTCTTCGTCCCAATCGGTGGTTGTCGATCCTTCGGTGACCTTTCCCAGCCGCGGCGTCATCCCCGCCGTGAACAGTAACGACGACACTAGCTGGGTTTTCCCCGTGTCGCCGTGGCCGACAATGCCAACGTTGCGGATCCATTCAGTGTTGTAAGGTTTCATTTTTCACCTCGGTGAGATTAAGACAAATTGCGGGAAATCTTTGCACGGCGCGTGGGGTTGACCTTGTAGCGGCCGGTTCAGGTTCATCGAACCGGGCAGCAGTTGCAGTTGGTTTTCCGGTGGGTTCCTCTGCGTTTTCTGCGCCTCTGCGGTAGTCGTCCGCTGTTGTCTCGCCGAACGCGGCTCGCTCCCCTCGACCGCGAGTGGACCCTCCTGCGCGCGCAGACACACTACTCCGGATAGGCATTTCGTAAGGGGATAGAACGGACCTCCAATTCGACATGTCTGGCGAGACGTACATCATCACGGCGCCGCCCCCCGGCGGTTGCGCTCATGACCCTGCGGAAAACCGGATGCTAGCACACGCCCCACCGCCGATTCAACCGCCAGACCCCGCCAGCCGGGACCGCTACTTACGCTCTGCCTTCCCGCTCCCAAGCTTCCACTCATGGCGCGGAATCCGATCCATCTTGAACAAATCAGACGTCCGCGCGTACCACCCCGCTCCATGCATGCGCCCGATCAATTTCAATTTCGGCGTATCAATATGATGTTTCACTGGATCGATCACCATCTCGTCCCGCACGTGCATCGCCAATATGCGCCCCAGCACCAGTCCGCTCTCCCTGCCCAACTCGATGATCTGCATCAGCTCGCACTCCATCGAAACGGGACTCTCTCCTATGCGCGGCGGTTTAACATACAAGCTCGGCACGGTCGTCAGGCCTGCCTCCCGCGGTTCGCTCACACCATGCTCAAACTCAATAGCCGTGATGTTCATCCGTTCGGCGACTTCCTCGGAAACCAGGTTCACTACGAACTGCCCGGTGTCGCGGATGTTCTGCCGCGTATCCTTCGGCCGTCCAGGATCGTGACTGCCGATGCCAATTCCCACCACCGGCGGATCCCCCGCCAACGCATTGAAAAAAGAAAATGGCGCCGCATTCAACTGCCCACGCAAATCCTGCGTCACAATCCATGCGATCGGCCGCGGCACAATCGTAGCCACCATTAATTTGTACCGCTCTCGAGCAGGAATCGTCGCGAAATCAAAAAGCATCGTAATTTCTCCCATGCAAGCAACCGAGCGATTCAGCGGCCGCTAAAAGAATTGCATCGCTCCAGCTTGCCACAAAATCCAGCCGCTTTGGTTTGAAGCGCGCGGGTTCAGACGCTGGTTGTCGAGGACTCCAACCAAGTTCAGCTCTCAAACATTTTTCGGTCAGGAGTACTAGTTCTGTTCCAGTTCTGTCCCAAGGTACAGCTGTGCTGGTTCCTCTCGAGTGTTAGCTTGGAGCGGGAGTCGAAAAAATGGCGAATTTTCAAACTTTGCGCGAGGGCGACGGATTCATAGGGACTCCGCTGGACAAGGCTCTGTTTGCACGTCGCGCGGATTCTAATCGCTACTCAAAATTATTAGAAATGAGGACAACTCACTCAAAACAAAGGAGAAAAGATTTTCTAATCGCTACTATTTGCCCACTTTTTTTGAGTTCCGGCATCGCCGAAACGCAGAATCAACCTCCCTTTTGGGCGATTCACGGGTTCGCCAATGGCGCTCGGCTTCGCAATCACTCACGGCTTCTCCGAATTCCAGAGCTTGAAAGTTTTCTGCATATTGGGATCGGTGAAGAGCGCGAAGCAGACGTCGCGCTCGATGGGGCCGTCGACAATGCAGACCATGTCCGACCGCTTGACGACTTCCGCGGCGGGGATTTGGATTTGGTGGCCGAAGCGGGCGGCGTCCGCGATGGTGGCGCCGTACACGACGCGATCCATGCGGGCCCACAGCGCGCAGGCCATGCACATCGGGCAAGGCTCGCAAGTGGTGTAGAGCGTGTAACCGTGCAGCGAAGGCGAATTCAGCTGGTGGCAGGCGAGTCGTATGGTGCGGACTTCGGCGTGTGCGCTGGGATCGTGTTCTTCGCCTACAGCATTCGTGGCGCGCATCAGCAGGTTGCCGGTTTCGGTCTGCACGATCATTGCGCCGAAGGGCACCGGGTGTGGCGTCTGCAGCGTCTGCGCGGTGAACGCGGCGATCGAGCGCATGCGTTCCGCGTCCAGGGTCGCGTCGGCCACAGGTCCCTGTGCGGCGCGGGCGGCGGAGAGCATCGAAGTGGTGGCCGCGAACGAAACGGACTGCAGAAAATGGCGGCGCGAAGTGAACGATGGAACGGCAATTTTGTGACGGCGCATGGAGCTACTCCTTTTGGTTTTCTCGTGCATTCGAAGTTGCGAGCAAGATCGCCGCATTTTAGCAGCGGCGCCCAGATTAACGGCGCGAAGTTATTTGGCAAAAGTCGCGTTATACTGCGCGGCATTATGAGCGTAATTATCTCAATGTTGCGCGGCGTGAACGTCGGCGGCCACAACAAGATCAAGATGGACCAGCTGCGCGCGGTGTACCAGTCGCTGGGATTCCGCGACGCGCAGACCTACATACAGAGCGGCAATGTGGTGTGCCGCGCGGATAAACGAGAGCTGGCGACGGCTTGCGCACGAATTGAGAAGGGCATCGAGCGGAATTTCGGGTTTCGGCCGAGTGTAATCGTGCGCACCGCGACGGAACTGCGCGAGGTGATTGTGCGCAATCCGTTTGCGAAGCGGTCGGGAATTGACGGCAGCAGATTGCTGGTGTCGTTTCTGGCGAGCAGCCCGGCGGCGGATGCGCTGGACAAAGTGCTGAAGATCAAGTGCGAGCCGGAAGAATTGCGTGTGAGCGGGCGCGAGCTATTTATTTATTTTCCGAATGGCATGGCGCGGCCGAAGTTGTCGCTGGCGACGGTGGAGCGAACGTTGAAGATTTCTTCGACGGGCAGGAATTGGAATACGGTCCGGAAGTTGCTGGAGATGGCGGAAGCGTTGGAGGCAGCAGGGGTAGGGGGCGAGCAAGCAGGACGCGCGACGCCGGGCAATCGATAAACATGCCCGCTTCGTCCCGAAAAGCGCGGGACGAAGCGGCCGCTACAATTGCAAAGCAAAACCGGGCGTTACATTTTGCCTTCGTCGGCCGAGGGGCCATAGACGCTGGGCACCGGAACATTGTTCATGCGGAGATAGACGCCCAGCTGCGCGCGGTGATGAATGATGTGATTCATTACGAAGCTGCGCAGGAAGGCGATGCGCGGCATGACCATAATGGTTTGGCCGCCGCCGAGGAGTTTCCAGTTTTTCAGCAGGTGTTCGTCGCTTGCACTGCTGAGCGCGGCGCGGGCTTCGGCGACTTTCTTGTCAAACGTTTCGAGCAGCTGTTTGCGCGAGGTCATCACCGTCGGTTGCATCGGCGGCGCGCCCACCGGACGAAAATCCAATTCATCTTGATTAATGATGGATGCGCTCCAGCCGGAAAGTTCGGCGAGGTGTCCGGCGAGGCGTGCCATCTTCATGGATTTCTCGTGCGGAGCCCAATCGGGTTTGCCTTCGGGGACGCGTTCCAGAGTCTGGCGGGTGCTGATCATTTCGTGGTCGAATTCGGCGAGCAAGGCGTCGCGTATGGCCATGGTTTTCTCCTTAGTGTCGGATTAGTTCGGCACATCTTACCTCAACCGGGATTGGACGGGCGAGCGCGCGGGAGGTTGTTAGGGGGCGATGCGGAATTTGCCGGATTCTTCCACGTAGCCGTAGGCCATGCGTGGCGTGTTGAACGCGGCGGCGGGGCGGCCCTGGCGGTCGAGTAGGATCAGGCCGCCGGTGGTGTGCGCGCGATGCGCGAGTTTGCGGACGCACGCATCGGCGACGGCTTGTGCGAGCGAAAGCGGGCCGGCTTTCTTGCGATGCGGGAGCAGCACGCGTTGGTCGTGAAGAAGATCGGTAGCCATTTTGGCCATGACGATTTTCATGATGCCTTCGCCGTGGCCGGTGCAGGAAACGCCGCCGGCTTCGGAATCGGCATAGCAGCCGCAGCCGATGAGCGGGGAATCGCCGACGCGGCCGGGAAGTTTGCAACAGGTGCCGCCGGTGGAAGTACCGGCGAATAGTTGACCGTGGTCGTCGAGAGCGACGGCGCCGACTGTGCCGGATTCGTGGCCAACATGGTGTTCGGCGGCGTGCGAATCGGTGAGGCAGCGGCGCCAGGCGATGCGTTCGCGTTCGTGGATCAGATCTTCGTGCGAGCAGAGCGGGATGTTGTGCTCCTCGGCGAATTTCTCCGCGCCGGCGGCGACGAGCATCATGTGCTCGCTGTGTTCGAAGACGCTGCGCGCGAGGCGTATGGGATTCCGTATGCGTTCGACGGCGGCGATGGCGCCGGCTTTGAGCGTGTTGCCGTCCATGAGGATGGCGTCTAGCTGGACGCGGCCGTCGGCGTTGAGGTGCGAGCCGTAGCCGGCATCGAAGGTGGGATCGTCCTCCAGGATTACAATGACGGATTCGACCGCGTCAATTGCGGCGCCGCCAGCGGAGAGGATTTTCCATCCGGCTTCGAGAGCGCGTTGGATGCCGGCACGGCAATCTTCGACGGATTCGTCGGGAATATTCCAGGCGCCGCCGTGAATGATGAGGGAGGGCTTCAAGGGTCGGGCGAAAATGTTCGCGGAGTAATGATAGCGCAGGGAGGGGAAGGGGCGGGGAGGAAGGCGGAAAGTTTGTGCGGATGGGTGAACAGCGGGCGACGCGACGTATCGCCGGTCCTAAAGAAATCGGCGAGAGGTCTTGATCCCGCTTGCGCGGGATCAGGATGATGACCGCAGGTTATGAGAACCAGCGAAGAGCTGGCGCTGCGATACCTAGTGGGCGACGGCTTTTTCTGCGCCTAGGCCGGTGTTGGCGCGGACTTGCAGTTCGGCGAATTTTTCTTCGCCAGCGGGGTCGCGCTTACTGAGCAGCGTGCCAAGAATTGCGCCGAGGAATCCCAGCGGAATGCTGAGGATGCCGGGATTTTCCAGCGGGAAAATTGGAGCGTGCTGGATGACGTGACGCGCGGCGGGAGCGACCGTGGGCGCGTCCACTGTCATGATGCTGGGACCGAGGAAAATCAGCACGATGGAAGCGAGCAGGCCGGTGGCGAGTCCCGCGACGGCGCCCGAGGTGTTGAAACGCTTCCAGAAAATCGAGAATAGGATCACCGGAAGATTTGCGGATGCCGCGACAGCAAAAGCCAGCGCGACGAGGAACGCGACGTTTGCTGTGGGGCCGAGCACGATCGCGATGGCTATGGAAATCGCGCCGACGACGAACGCAGCGATGCGCGCGACACGGCGTTCTTCACCGGGATTGTGTTCCTGTCCGTGGCGGATGATGTTGGTCCACACATCATGCGCGAATGATGTGGAGGCGCTGATGGTGAGCCCGGCGACGACGGCCAGAATGGTGGCGAAGGCTATGGCCGAAATGAACGCGAAGAAAATGGGGCCCCCGAGCGCGTTCGCGAGCAGCGGAGCGCTCATATTGTTGCCGCCGTTTTTCGCGATGAAATCGCGGCCCACGATGGTGGCGGCGCCCCAGCCAAGAAACGTCGTGAGGATGTAGAAAATGCCGATAATCCACATGGCCCAGACCACGGAGAAGCGCGCAGTTTTTGCGTCGGGCACGGTGTAGAAGCGGACGAGGATGTGCGGCAAGCCGGCGGTGCCGAAAATCAAGGCCATTCCGAGCGAGAGAAGATCCAGCGCGCCATAAGGAGGTTTATATCGCAGACCCGGCGTGAGGAAATCCTTCACCACTTCGGTGCCGTCTGGCGTGTGGTAATGAACCTGGCTGACGGCGGTAAAGAATGCGCCTAGGCTAAAGCCGAAATGCGCGAGGACCATAAAGCTGAGAAGAATCGTGCCGGAGACCAGCAGGATGGCTTTGATGATCTGAACCCAAGTGGTGGCGATCATGCCGCCGAAGACGACGTAAACAATCATCAGGATTCCCACGCCTGTGACCGCGACGTGAAAGCTGATGCCGGAACCTTTCAGCAGCAGCGCCACCAGAGCTCCGGCGCCGACCATTTGCGCGATCATATAAAAGGTGCTGACGGTGAGGGTGCTGAGCGAAGCCATGGCGCGAACCGGTCGCGGATGCAGGCGATAGGCGAGAACGTCCGCCATGGTGTATTTGCCGGTGTTGCGCAACGGCTCAGCGACGACGAGCAGGACGGTGAGGTAGGCGACGAGAAAACCGACGGAGTACATGAAGCCGTCGTAACCGAAGAAAGCGATGAGCCCGGCGATGCCCAAGAAAGATGCGGCGGACATGTAATCACCGGCGACGGCTACGCCATTCTGCCATGCGCTGATGCGGCGGTTAGCCGCGAAGTAGGAAGCGGAAGAGCCGGAGAGGCGTGAGGCCCAGGCGGTAATGCCTAGCGTGATGGCGATGAAGACGAGAAAGAGAATGAGCGTGGTATTCATCGGTTAGTTCCCCTTCGCTTCGAGATTGCCGAGATCTTTGATCACCGCAGCGGCGCGGGAATCGAATCCGCGCGCGGCGCGGACGTAGAGGTACGCGATGATCCAGGCGACGATGAATTGCGACAGGGCGAACAGGTAGGCGATGTTCACCGGGCCCCAGACTTTGCGTTGCACGAACGCCGGGAAATAGCCGACGGAAATCGGCAGCGCGAAGTAATAGAGGATGAAGAAAATTGTGGCGGGGAGGATGAAAGCTTTTTTGGCGGCGAGGAGTTTTTTGAAATCGTCGGTTTGCGCGACGCGGTTCCAGAGGGAAGCATTCGAGGAAGGCGTCAGTGGATCCGAGCTTGGCGGCGTAGGCATTTTTTTCTCCTCGCCCTGACTGCGGGCGCGACGGTCGTAAGCGAAATTCGTGCTGGTGCGTGGTACAGGGATTTCTGTGTTTCTGAGCGCCACTTATATCATGAACTCGGCGCGGGGCCACAAAACTGCGGTGGACCATATCTCAGAAATGTGAATGCAATGTTAAAAGGTGGGGAGTGACGCAGCGAGGGGCTGGCATGAGGCAAAGGCGCCAGCCTCCGTTCGCAAAATCACTCAGGGCAGGCAGGATGACGAACTTCTTGTCCAAATTTGGTTAGAAGTGAGGGAAAAAGAGCAGCGATACGCCGATGGCGATGAGCAAGGGACCGAGCAGGAAAACGAAGCTGACGCCGAGCAGGAAACGCACGGCACCTTGGCGTTTCTGGGCGGCTTCCCTGGAGGGGAAGACGGGCGGTGTGGATTCGCGGTTGTGCAGCAGCGCGCGGAAAAATTCGAGATACGCGAACGCCCAAAATTTAATCTCGCGCCGCGATTGCCAAAGCAAATCCAGCCCGGCACAGATCACGAGCATCCCGATGATTCCCAGAAGCTTGGGCAAAATTAGCCTCCGCGGCGGGCTGTGCGGGTAAGGACTGGCGAAGAATCGCGGACATCGCTGGGAATATTGGCGGGCAACGAAGCGCCTGCGCCCGAGGGTTGCGAAGCGGGCCGCGAAGCGGTAGCGCGCGGGGAAGCGCCGTGAGCGTCGGTTTCCACTTTAGTTTGCTGCCAGGTTCGCACGATGCGATGAATGACGGTGATATTTGGACCGATCGCGAGGATCCACAGAACTACGTCCATGCGATTCGTCAGCGCGCCCAAAATCATCAGCACCAGGCGCTCGGGGCGTTCCCAAAATCCCACTTCGCCGGAAGGCACCAGAGATTCCGCGCGAGCCTTGGCATAGCTGACCATCACTGAGCCGGCCATCGCCGCGCCCGCTAGCATGGCGTAACCGAAGCGATTCACGTGGGAGAAATAGACCAGCAGACCGAGGAAGAGAATCAAGTCGGCATAGCGATCGAAAATCGAATCAAGAAAACCGCCAAACATGGAGACGCGGCCCTGGCGGCGCGCCACGGGGCCGTCGAGAAGATCACAAAGGCCGGCCAGAATCATCATGCCGCCGGCGGCCGCAAAACGCCCTGCGGAAAAAAGAATCGCAGCCCAGAAATTCAGGACCAGTGCCGAGCAGGTGATGAAGTTGGGAGGGATACCGGTAGCGGCAACCAGAGCTGCCAAGTGATCGATGGGCCAGGCCAGGAGCCGGCCGATGGTGCGCGTCAGCATGAAAAAAGTTTCACCTGCTATTCCTCGTCGTAGATGGTGAAGAGTTCCACGACTTCGTAATCCTTGAGGCCGGCCGGAGTGGTGACCTGCACCTCGTCGCCGACTTTTTTACCGAGCAGGGCGCGGCCGATGGGCGAGCTAGTAGAAATCAGGCCTTTGGCGGCGTCCGCCTCTTCGACAGTCACCAGTTTGTACTCGATTTTAGAGCGCTTCGCAACGTCCAAAACGGTGATGCGTGAGCCGTAAGCAGCACGGTCCTTGGGCAAATTGCTGAGATTGAGCATGGAGAGGTCGGCCATGCGCTGGTGGAGCTGGCCGAGGCGCGCGGAGACGAAGGACTGGCGCTCCTTGGCGTATTTGTACTCGGCGTTTTCCTTGAGATCGCCGTGAGCGCGCGCGACGCTGATTTCCTTGGGCAGGTCGGTGTGCAGCTCATGCTCGAGCAGGGCGATTTCGTCGGTAAGCTTCTTCTTAATTTTTTCTGCTAGATCAACCATTTTTCAGGGCGCCTGGAGGGGTTCGATTTAGCGGGCTCGATCCCACTCTGCTTGAAGCATTAACCCAAGGATTATAGAGGAATTGCACGGGAGACGGCAAATTAGATGGGTTTGGGGGTGGGGTGGGTGGGGGCGGGGATTCAGCGGCCGACGCTGTCTTGGATTACGGCGTTTACCGGGGGGAGGATACCGAGGTCGCGGTAGATGGGGCGGATCACCTTGCGGATTCCGGGGAGGCGGCTGGCGAACCATGCGGCGCCGAGGATGCAGCAGGCTCCGCTGACCATTACGGTGCGCGCGGCGCCGATGGCGTGAGCCAAAGTGCCGGCTAGCAGGCTGCCGAAGGGCGCCATGCCTACGAAAGCCACAGTGTAGAAGCTCATCACGCGGCCGCGTTTACTTTCTTCGACGATGGTTTGAATGATCGTGTTGCTCGCCGCCATTTGTTGCATCAGCCCGAAGCCGCAGACCAGCATGAGCAGCATGGAAAGCCAGAGAGTGCGCGACATTCCGAACAGGATCAGTCCGGAGCCGAAGGCTGCAGTAGAAATCGGAATCATTTTGCCGAGGCCAAGGACGGTTTTTCGCACCGCCAGTGAAATCGCCGAAATTAATGCACCGACGCCTACCGCGCCCATTAGAAAACCGAGCGTGTGCGGACCGCCGTGCAGGATCGTTCCGGCGAACACGGGCATGAGCACGGTGAAGGGCCAGCCGAGCAAGCTGACCGCCGCGAAAAGCAGGAGGATCGTGCGGATGGGCGCGAAGCTGGAAACGTACGTCCAGCCTTCTTTCAGCTGCGTGAGCACGGAGTCGGCGGTGCGCTTTATAGCGGCGGAGTGCAGGCGCATGGCGTAGAGCGAGGCGATGACGGCGAGGTAGCTGATGCCGTCAATCAGGAAGCAATAACCTTCGCTGGAGATTGCGATCACCAATCCGGCGAGTGACGGGCCCACCAGGCGAGCCATATTGACCATGGAAGAATTCAGCGCGATGGCGTTGCCCAAGTCCTGTTTGTCTTCGACCATTTCAACGAGGAAGGCTTGGCGGCCGGGCATGTCGAAGGCGTTGATGGTCCCTTGCAGCGCGCTGAGCCAGATGATTTCGTGAATGTTGATGTGATGGCTGAGGGCGAGAACGGCAAGCGCGAAGGATTGCAGCATTGCTAGGAATTGCGTTACGAGCAAAACCTGGCGGCGATTGAGGCGATCCACCCACACTCCGGCGACGGGCGCGAGAAGGAATGTGGGGATTTGTCCGGAGAAGCCGACGACGCCGAGCAGGAACGCCGAGCCGGTGAGGCGATAGACGAGCCAACTGGTGGCGAGGCGCGTCATCCATGTGCCCATCAGGGAGATGGTCTGTCCGGCGAAGTAGAGGCGGAAATTTCTGTGGCGCAAAGCGCGCCAGGCGTGGGAGATGCCGGCGAGTTTGTGTGGCGAAGAATTTGTGGGAAGGGCCGGGGCGCTCACAGGATTCTATTTTGCCATTCATGCCGCGGGTGGCGGGGCGCAAAGTTTGGGGAGGCGAGAATTCGTCATGATGATTGTGCGGAAGGTCCGGTGATTTGCGCGGTGGCGAAGAGAAGGGATTGGCCAGCGAGCTACGTCAGGCAATCGGGCGCAGCCTCACTCTCTGAGGTCCACAAACCGAGCGTAGATCAATCGTTGGATGACAGAAAAAATAATCGCGGTCGAAACTCCGAACATGAGCATTCCATCTGCTGCTTCGAGCGGTCCGAGTAATCGCCACGCTGGCGTCAAAAGGATGTCGCCATAACCCAAGGTCGTGTAGTTGACCGCGGAGTGGTAATACGCCGTTCCGAAATCGGGGAATTCTCCGCAGATTCTGAACAATATCGCCCACAAGGCAACCTCAATCAAATGCGCCGCGAGTGCGATCGATAGAGCCAGGGTAACGATTCCAACATCGCTCCAGAAGCTCACGCCCGCGCGACCGAGTCTTCTCTCACGGCGGACAAAGCTGACGGTCGCCATCACGGCCAGCGCGTGGATGAAGACCGTACATATTATGGGAATTGCGCCAACCAGCGACGGAATAAGAATCGGAATTCGAGGAATCGGCGTCATTTTCCGTCTGCGCGCATCGTTGGCTCCGGTCCAGAACGGCAACAGACCGGTATTCGATGATTAGCCGAGGCGGTTCAGGCCGTTGAACGCAGCAGTTTTGTAACACTCGGCCAGGGTAGGATAATTGAAAACGGTATCAATGAAGTAGGTGATCTTTCCTTTGAGCTTGAAGACTGCTTGGCCGATGTGGAGCAGTTCGGCGGCGTTTTCGCCAAAGATGTGAACGCCGAGCAATTCCAGGGTTTCGCGATGGAAGAGGAGTTTCAGGCGCCCATCGGTGTGCCCCGAGATTTGGCCGCGCGCGATCTCGCGGTAGTATGCCACTCCGACCTCGTACGGAACATCGGAGTCCGTGAGCTGTTCTTCCGTCTTTCCAATGAACGAAATCTGCGGGATGGTGTAAATCCCGTAAGGGTAGCTCTCAGGATCGGTCTGCACTTGCACACCGAAAGCTTTCGCCGCGGCGATGCGGCCTTGCTCCATGGAGACAGAGGCCAAGCTGGGGAAACCGATGACGTCGCCCACGGCGAAGATGTGGGACTGAGTGGTGCGGAAATCCGCGTCAACCTTAATACGGCCGCGATTGTCGGCTTCGATGCCGGCCGCAGCCAGGTCCAACCGTTCGACGTTTCCTTGGCGGCCGACTGCGTAGAGCAGTGCGTCCGCATTGAGGCGCTTTTTGCTCACAAGGTTTGCGGCCACTTTGCCGTCGGGCAGCGCTTCCACGCTTTCCACTTCTTCGTTGAGGCGCATGGTGGCGCGATGATCGCGCATCTGGTAGCTGAGCGCTTCGACCATTTCGGTATCTGCAAATTCGAGTAGGCGCGGCCGCTTTTCGACGATGATGACGCGCACGCCAAGCGTGGCGAACATACAGGCGTACTCGACGCCGATCACGCCGCCGCCCACCACGATCAGCGTCCGTGGAATCTGCGGCATGCTCAGGATTTGATCGCTATCAATAATGTTGCGGCCGTTGATGGGCACCTTGGGATTCGCGGCGGGCTTGGTGCCGGTGGCGATGACGATGTACGCGCTTTCAAACTCGGCGAAGCCATTGCCGTTCTCCACGCGCAGGTGATGCGCATCTATGAATTTTCCAGTGCCGTGGATGACGTCCACACCGTTGCGCTTGAGCTGGTCTTGCGTGACTCCAACTTCGTTTTCGACGACGCGTTGAATGCGGAAAATGACGTCGGCCATGGTGATCGTCGCCGCGGCGCCGCGATTGGCGCCGTAGAAGTTCTTGGAATAGAAGCCAGAGAGATGCAGAACGGCTTCGCGCATGGTTTTGCTGGGAATGGTGCCGGTATTAATGCAAACGCCGCCGACGGCGCTCTGCTTTTCGATCACCGCGACTCGCTTGCCGGCCTTCGCGCCTTGGATGGCGGCACGCTGGCCTCCGGGTCCCGAGCCAATCACAATCAGATCGTAGGGCAGCATTTGCAGAGTCCTGTGTAACCAGTTTTCCGTCGCGACTGATTCGGCGATGGTGTGGGATGCAGCGAACGTTAATTCGCTTAGGTAGTAGGCGGGGACGCTAGCAAGGCCCGATCAACGGAATGTGAATGGCGTGTAAACACTTTCATCGTTCACGGATGACGCGATGAATGTTGACAAAATAGTGGCGTTCTTATGCGACGAAATTAAGTAAAATGCGGGAATCATGCAAAACGAAACGGCCAGTCAATTCGATTCGGGCGAACCGAAGGAAGCCCCGCTTTCCGAATCACCACTCACCCTGGAGTCTCCCGAGCTATACCTGAACCGCGAGCTTAGCTTACTGGAATTTCAGAAGAGGGTGCTGGAGCAGGCGCAGGATCCGGAGAATGCTCTCCTCGAAAGAGTAAAATTCCTCGCGATCGTCAGCTCCAATCTGGATGAGTTTTTCATGGTGCGAGTCGCTGGCCTGCAACGCCAGGCAGCGAGCGGCGCGCAAGAAGCTAGTGTGGACGGCCTTTCCGCGGCGATTCAGCTACAACTGATTCGCCAGGAAGTGCGCCGACTTGTGGAAGAGCTGCAGGAGCTTTTCCGCAACACACTTCTGCCGGACCTCGAACGAGCGGGAATTCGTATCGCCGATATTTCAACTCTAACGGCGGAAGAACGCGCGGCGATGGACTCGTACTTCCTTCTGCATGTTTTTCCAGTCCTAACTCCATTAGCGTTCGACCCGGGTCGCCCGTTCCCGCATATCTCGAGCGGGAGCCTGAACCTAGCGGTTGTCGTGGGCGACAACCAGGGGATAGAAAATTTTGCGCGGGTAAAAGTACCGGACTCCCTGCCTCGCCTGGTGCCGGTGATATTGAATACGGGTCGAGGGAAGGCTGCCAAATCGTTAAAAACCGAAAAGACATTTATCTGGTTAGAGCAGCTGATCATCGCCAATCTGCACCTGTTGTTTCCGGGCATGGATATCGTCGAAGCCTATCCTTTCCGGGTGACCCGCGATGCGGAAGTCGCCATTCAGGAACTGGAAAGCGACGACCTGCTGGAAAGTGTGGAACAGGCGCTGAGGCAGCGAAGGTTTACGTCCGTGGTGCGGCTGCAAGTGGACAGCAACGTGTCTGAAAAAATTCTGGAGATCCTGGCCAGCAATCTACCGATCGACAAACAGGACGTATACCGGATCAGAGGCTCGATCGGCCTGGCGCGGTTGATGGAATTGTATGCACTGGACCGTCCCGATTTAAAAGACAAGCCCTTCGTCCCGTTTATACCGCCAAGTCTGAGCGCCGATTCCGAAGAGGACGTGTTCTCGGTAATTCGGCGCGAGGACCTGCTACTCCATCATCCGTACGAATCGTTTCAGCCGGTCGTGGAATTCCTGCAAGAGGCTGCGCGAGACCCCAACGTGCTGGCGATCAAGGTGACTCTGTATCGTGTGGGCCGGAACTCCCCGATCGTGGCCGCTCTGCTGGAGGCCATTGAGCGTGGAAAGCAGGTATCTGTGCTGGTGGAGCTGAAGGCGCGGTTCGACGAAGAAAGCAACATTGAATGGGCGAGGACGCTGGAGGATGCCGGCGTTCACGTCGTATACGGATTGGTGGGGCTGAAAGTACATTCCAAGGTCGCATTAGTGGTCCGTCGCGAAGGTGAAGACATTCGCCGCTACGTGCACATGGGAACGGGGAATTACAATCCGACTACGGCGCGGATCTACACGGACTTCGGCTTTTTGACGTGCAATGAACAAATTGCGGAGGACGTCACGTACTTCTTCAACGCGCTGACAGGCTATTCCGGAAAAAACGATCCGCACGAGCTTCTCGTCGCGCCTGTGAATCTAAGGCCGCGACTGGAAAAATTGATCCTGAGAGAGATTGCGCTTCAGGAGAAGGGCGAGCAGGGCCACCTGATTTTCAAAATGAATGCGTTAGAAGATCCACAAATGATCCGGCTTCTTTATCGGGCCTCGCAAGCCGGTGTGAAGGTAGAGCTACTGGTGCGTGGACTCTGTTGCCTGCGGCCGTCGCTCAGCGGATTCAGTGACAACATCCGGGTCACGAGCATCGTGGGCCGATTTCTTGAGCACAGCCGCGCCTACTATTTCCGGAACGGAGGCGCCGAGGAGATTTATTTGGGCAGCGCGGATCTAATGCGACGCAACCTGAGTCATCGCGTGGAAATTCTCTTTCCCGTCAAGGAGCCGAAACTGGTGCGCCGGTTGAAGGAGGTTCTTGACGTTCAGTTAGCCGACGAGAGGAAATCGCATTATCTGGAGAGCGACGGACATTACGTGCGGAACCCCAAGAGCGGAGACCCCGCTGGAATTGACAGTCAACTGCGATTTTTGAGCCAAGATCGAGCGGCGCTGAAGAGTGCGAAGGGGTTGGCAGTTTTGTCGCACAAGCGCCGAGACCCGGATCGTCGCACGCGCCTGCGAACGAAAACCTGATCGTCAGTCCCTCCACACGCCTGTGAAGCATGAGCATAGAAGCACTCCTACCCGCTCCAAATCACTCCAATAACACGACGAAGTAATGGAAGCCGCTGACAACCCCGATTATTTTTGGATAGTTTAACGATGGCGGAGAGGGGGGGATTCGAACCCCCGATCCCGATTTTGTCGGGATAACTGCTTAGCAGGCAGCCCTGTTCGGCCACTCCAGCACCTCTCCGCGGGAAAAACGAATGGCTCGGCGTGCGGCGGCCTGCGCGGATAAGTATAGCATCAACGTTTGCGGGACGAACCACGCCGCGCGAATTAGCTGAAACGGCCAAGCCGAAAATTTCTTGAATTATATTTCACACTTTTTGAGCGTTACGTTACGGAGTTAGCGGAAGGTCTTGAACCGTCGGCGCGCGGTCTTCGGTGGTGGCGCGGAGTGTGCCGGACTCATCGGTGTAAAAGCTGCGATAGCCGAAATTTCCGGCGCGGGCGGTGAGAGTGTACGCGGTGGTACGGCCGGCAGCGTCCGGTTTGCCGGGAGTGTATTGCAGAGTGTAATGGACGAGTTGCGCGGACTGCGCGGCCTTGCGCACGGAGTCGCCCAGAGATTCGAGGGACGACGGAACGCTGCCTTCAGTTTGTTGATACCCGTTGATAGCCAGCTGAACTGTGGTTAGGGCTTCTCGGGCGCGCGCTTCGGCTTCGGTTTTCGAGCCTGACAGTTTCCAGGGCACGGCGAACCACGCTATGGCCCAAAGGATCGCGAGGAGTACGCCGCAGACCAGGACGACGCGTTTGTAATTGGTTTTAGCGGGCTTGGGAGATTTTCCGGCGAGCAACAATTCATTTTCGGCGAGCGCTTTCTGGTCGGCGCCGCAGTAGGGGCAGACGTCGCTGGCCTGGTTGATGGGTTGCTCGCACTCGGGGCAGCTGTACATCGGCGGGACATCTTAGCAGTTTTCTGGCGGGGCGTTGGGATCGGTGACCTTGCCGCTGCGGAACGCCGAAAGATTTAACACAGAGTGCACGGAGAAAGACGGAGGGAAATCTGAGAAAGACGGGCGGGGCAACTCGCCGGCGAATTCGGGTATCATCTTCTGCAGCGGTTCGGCCAAGTCGCAGTTGCGCAGGCGCATATGCCGTCCAGCCCGGCAGGACAATTCGTTTCGCTTGAGATGGCGCGGGGCCTTCTGCAACAGGGGGCGGCGCCGGCGGAGTGGAATCTGACGGCGGAGCGTCTTCGAGATGCGCTGGAGCGCAGCGTGGCGCATCGTTTTGCGCGAGCGCGTTCTGGCGCGTCCCCCGACACACATCCCAATCCAGCATCCCACGCACATCCCGACGCGGGCACGATTCACGCCTATCTGAATGCGCTGCATCTTGCCGATTTGGCGCTGGCTTGCGCTTGCAGCGACGGGAACGCGGCAGCGTGGGATTTCTTCATGACGCGCTTCCGTCCCGAGCTTTATCGCGCCGGGCGGGCGATCGCGGGGGAATCGGCGGGGCGGGAACTGGCGGACTCGTTGTACGCCGAATTGTATGGACTGCGCGAAGTGGCAGGGCAGCGGAAATCGCTGTTCGATTATTTCCTGGGGCGCAGCAAGCTGACGACGTGGCTGCACGCGATTCTCGCGCAGCGTCATGTGGACGGGATTCGACGCGCGCGCAGGACGGAGCCGCTGGAGGAAGGCGACGCGAGCGAGCGCGCTGACGGTACGCGGCAAAGTTCAGGAGGGAATTCGGCGGCGAGTTCGCCGGACCCGGAGCGCAATCGCTATCTCGCGATACTGCAGGCGGTGTTGACCGCGGCATTGGATGCGCTGGAGCCGCGGGATCGTTTGCGGCTGGCTTACTATTATGTCGAGGGGCTGACGCTGGCGGAGATTGGCCGGCTGGTCGGCGAGCACGAGGCCACCGTGTCGCGCAAGCTGGAACGCACGCGGCGCGAGATCCGCAAACACGTGGAAGGTGCGTTGCGGCAGGAGAAGAAAATGAGCGCGGCACAGTTGCAGCTCTGTTATGAATACGCGCGCGAGGAATGGCCGTTTGATTTGACGCGCGCGCTTTCGCCGGGGGAATGAGCGGCGCAAGCAGATGTGAAATGGCGATGCAAGAACTGGCGCATCAGGCGTTCTAAGTTCAGGAAAGCGGATCGGGAGAAGGAATGACGGCGCGAGAAGAAGACAAGGCGATGGCGGGGCTGCTGCGGCGAAGCCTGGCGCAGGACGCGCGCACAGGCTCGGGCGCGGACTGCCCGGGGCCGGAAATACTGGCTGCGTATTTCGATCGCGCCCTCGATGCACAGGAAACCGCGCGTTACGATCTGCATTTTTCGCGCTGCACGCTCTGCCGTGAACAGCTTGCGGCGATGGCTCGCGCAGGTGGTGTGGATGACGCAGAGAAAAAAACTGCTAGCGGGTGGAACTGGCTGACAGGAGCGCGCTGGCAGATGCCGGCGGCTGCGGCGCTGGTGGCACTGATCGTGATTACGGGGATCGCGTTACGCATGCGTAAGACATTGGTGCCTGAGAATCAGATCGCGATGTCGCGGCCGGCTGCTGTGCCCGATGCCTCGCCCTCGACTGGCCTGGTATCACCGGCGCCTGCAGCGACGGAGCAGTTCTCGATTCGGCCTGCAGCACCGAGCGAACCGCGCGCGTCCGGTCCTGCACGAACTATGACGCGTCGTGATCAATTCTCAGTAGCCGGTGCGGGCAGCGAGAAATCTGCGACAAAACCGGACCTGCAGTCGCACGCGGTGGCCCGGCCGACTAGTCCGGGTATGGCGAGGGGAGCTTTGCGCGGGGGAAACGCGAGCGCGGGCGGCGCCAGCGCTCCCGTGATTTCTGCTAGTCAGAGCGCAACTGTGACCGAAGCTGCGCCCGTGCAGGATGCGGCGGCAGCGCCGGTAGCTGCGCCGGCCAAGAAAACGGAAGCGGACTCGGTCCAGAGTGAACCGACCGTTGTGAAGGAAACAGAAGAAGGCAAGGAGTCGTACGTTTCGAAAGCGGAACCGCCGGCGACAGCGTCTGCCGCGGCTCCTGCGCAGTCAGCGAAGGCAATGAATCTGGCCGCGAGCAGGGCGAAGGAATCCGCGGCGCTCGCGAAATTGCAGCAAGCGCAAATCTCTTCGAACCTGATGAACCTGCAGATTCAAACGCCGGATCCCAAGATTTTGTGGATGATACGGAGCGCAGGCGAGGTCGAAAGGTCTGAGGATGGGGGCACGACGTGGAAGCCGGAATATCTCGAGACTCGCGCGCTGATCGTCGCGGGCTCCGCGCCGACGGTGAAAATCTGCTGGCTGGTGGGCGCGAGTGGAACAATCCTGCGCACGACCGATGGCGCGCGCTGGAAGGCAATAAGCCCCCCGGAGGGCACGGATTTTATGCGCGTAGAAGCGACGGATGCGTTGACGGCGACGGTGACGGCGATAGACGGGCGAAAATTCAGCACGTCCGATGGCGGAAAGAGCTGGAGCATCGTGAAATAAAGGGCTGCAACGCGATTGATATTGTCCTGATTTACCCTGCAAGAAAATCCTGAAGAGACGTTCAAAGAGGGAAGAAGCGATACAGGGAGGCGAAAGCCCATGTCTTTGCGCACACGAAAGGTATTCAGCACGGCGATCCTGACGGCATTCTTTGGAACCGCGCTCCTGGCGGGATATTTGCGGAGAGTTCACGCGGCGCCGGGCGAGAAAGACGAGCCGGCGGCCAAGACGCCTCCATTGACGACTACCGAAAAAGATCAGGTGGATCTGGCGGTGACTGTTTACAACTCGAATCTGGCGCTGGTGCGCGACGTGCGGCAGATTCATCTCTCGTCCGGAATATTTCCGCTGCATTTTGAGGATGTGGCCGCGTCGATCAATCCCGCGACGGTGCATTTCCGGTCTTTGAGCGAGCCGGCGAAGCTGAGCGTGGTGGAGCAGAATTACGAATACGATTTGCTGGATCCGCAGAAACTGTTGCAGAAATACGTGGGCAAGGAAGTGACGCTGGTGCGCGCGGAGAAAGACGCCGGCTCGACGAAATGGACGGAAACAAAAGCGCTGCTGCTTTCCGACAACAATGGCCCGGTATGGAAGATCGGGAACGAAATCGTGACGGGGATGGGAGCTGATTCGTATCGCTTCCCGGATTTGCCGGAGAATCTGTACAGCCGTCCGACGCTGGTTTGGACGCTGGACAATCGCGGAGCGAATGCGCAGAAAGTGGAAGCTGCTTATCTGACGGAGAATATGAATTGGAAGGCGGACTACGTTTTGACAGTAACGCGCGATGAAAAGGCGGCGGACCTAGATGGTTGGGTGACGTTGACGAACAACAGTGGCGTGGCGTACGGCAACGCGAAGTTGCAATTGGTGGCGGGAGAAATTCATCAGGTTGCGCCGGCGGTGCAGGCGCAAATGGTGGCCAAGGCGATGAGGATGGACCAAGCTTCGGTAGCAGCAGGAAATTTCACGCAGGAGGGCTTTTCCGAATACCATCTGTATTCACTGGAGCGCCGGACTTCGATTCAGAACAATGAATCGAAGCAGATCAGTTTGTTGAATGGGACGGGCGTGCCAGTCGAGAAATATTTGATGGTCGAAGGCCAAGCCTATTACTACCGCAACCCGCAGGGCATCGGAAACGCGATTCCGGAGCCGGTGAAAGTTTATTACCGGTTCAGGAATGAAGAAAAGGGCGGGCTCGGGATGCCATTGCCGGCCGGAACGGTGCGCGTGTACCAGGCGGATTCCAAGGGCGGCGTGCAGTTCGTCGGCGAGGACAATATTAAACACACGCCCAAGGATGAAACGCTGAAGATTTATATCGGCAACGCGTTCGACGTGGTATGCGAGCGCAAGCAGACGGACTTCAAGAAACTGGCGAGCAATCTGTACGAAATGGAATATTCAATCACGCTTCGGAATCACAAGGCCGGGCCGGTGACAGTGGAAGTGCGCGAGCCGGTGGGCGGAGATTGGGAAGTGGTGAACTCGAACTTCACGCCGGAGAAGCTGGATTCCACAACGATCGGATTTCAAGTGCCGGTGGAGAAGGATGGGAGCGCGACGCTGACGTATCGTGTGCGTGTGAAGTGGTAAGGCAACCGTAAAAGATTTAACACGGAGGACACGGAGAAAAACCGGAGAACACAGAGACGGCGGGAGAGATCCTTCGTCCGGCATGAAATAAAGGTGGCGGAGTACGGTCTTGGAAAAAAGCAGTCGCTAGTGACGAGTGGCTAGAAGCGGCTGCGCGAGGTTCCGAATTAACGAGTGCAGCAGGATTGCTTTTCGAGGATCGTGAGTTCGCGCGCGAAGACAGCATTGTTGGGAAACTCTTCCGCCAGTTCCGCAAGCAGCGCTTTGGCGAGCGCCGGCTTTTTTTCACGCTCGTATGCCAGAGCGAGCATCACTTTCGCAAAAGGCTTCAGATAATGGCCGTGCTCGGCGGCGGTGCCCATTTGGTCCATGCCGCGCTGCCGGTCGCCATGCAGACCGCCCATCCAGAGAAAGGCGCGCTTATAACTGGGCAGGCTGCCGATGACGTAATTGCTCATGCCCAGCGCGACGTTGGCATCCTGCTGCGCGGGGTCAATCGCCAGCAACGTCTTGGCGTCGGCTTCGGCCTGCCGCATCATGGAAAGACCGGGCAGCTGCTTCTTGATGATAATCGCGTCGTAATCGGATTCCATGCCGTCGGCGATCGTTAGCGCGAGCAAGCCGTGGATATCGTTGGGATTCGTCTTCAGCAGTTTCTTGGCTTGCTCGCGGGCCTGATTGTTCGCGGTGACGAACCCGGGATTGTGGTTCTGCTCCGCGGTGCCTGAGACGCCGCCCAGAAACGTGGCGTCGTTTACAAAAAATTCAGACGTCAGTACGCCCCTGGTATGGAACTGCTCAAAAAGATAGCTCGCGGCTTCCGAGGCCTTGCCCAGCGGATCGTCCGGGCGCGCCTTCTGATAGGCCGCGAAATCAACGCGTGCTTCCGTGAAATTCAGTTCGTACAGGTGGCGATATCCGCTATCGAGCAAGTGCGCGGAAGGATCGGCCTCCATCACGGGAACCTGTGACTGGGCAGGCGGCGTAGCGGGGGCGTCCGCGCCCGTTTGCGCGAAGAGGGCCAGCGGCGAAAAGGCGCACGCGAGCAGAAGGCCCGCGGCTATGCCCAGCCGGTGTGCGCGCAGTTCACGCGCCGAGCAAATTATTCGGACAAACTTTCGCGCGATTCCTGGTTGGCATGCGATGGGCATCAGAGTTTTCGCTCGGCTGATTGACGGCCTGAAGTTCGCCGGGCACCGCGCAGCATCAGTAATGTATAAGACGTGATCTGCAAAACGTTGGTTGCATGCGGCACGCTGCACTAGAGATTACCTAAAATGAACTCCATAGTCCTCTGAATTTCCACCATGCGAGCGTTCGGGTCGCTGATGCCGTGGCCGCGCCCGGGGAACACCAGCAGCTGATCGGGATAGCGGCTGTCGTCAATCAGGGCATTGAGCAACTCCACGGAATTCGCGAAGTGGACATTGTCGTC
This sequence comes from uncultured Acidobacteriota bacterium, assembly GCA_963748395.1. GTDB lineage: Bacteria > Acidobacteriota > Terriglobia > Acidiferrales > UBA7541 > Palsa-295. Next base: position 552,890 of record CAVVIP010000006.1, read on the forward strand.
GCCGGTGCCATGGACCAACATTAATTTGCCTTTGATATTAGCGGCCTGGTTCACGGGCGAAGAGTCCTTGTATCCGTCAGCATTGTCTTGTGGACGGCCCATGTAGCGCTCGGTGTAAATGGTGTCGTAAAGCTTCCAATCGGTCACCGGCGCGTCGGAAACTCCCATTTTGAAGACGTCCGGAGCGTTGAACAGCGCCTCGAGTGTCATGTAGCCGCCGTAGCTGCCGCCCGTGATGCCGATGCGCGCGGGATCCACGTAGCCGAGCGATTTCAAATATTTCACGCCGGCAACCTGATCCTGCAGCTCGATTTTTCCCATGTGGTGATAAATCGGGGTCTCAAAAGCATGGCCACGTCCCCAGGAGCCGCGGTTATCGAGCGTGAAAATGATATAGCCTTTCGCCGCATACACCTGATCCAAGAGATACCGATAGCCGCCCCAGTAATTACGCACAAGTTGCACGTGCGGGCCGCCGTAAACGTTGATCAGCACTGGATATTTTTTAGCGGGATCGAAGTTTGTTGGCTTGATGATGGAGGCGTTCAATTTCGTGCCATCGTCCGCGGTGACTTCCACGAATTCCACGGGTGTCAGGCGATATTCCGCCAGCTCGGGAACTTTGCCGTCATTCACCACGGCGACGCGTGTGCCATCCATGCGATAGAGGTCCTGGCGCGCGGGCGTTGCGACGTTTGAGTAGGTGTCAATGTAGGAGGAAGTGTCCGGCGCGATCCTGGCGGAATGAGTTCCGGCGTCTTTGGTGATGCGCGTGAGAGATTTGTCACCGAGCGCGACGCGGTACAGCTGCGTTTCGCGGACATCCTCTTTATTCGATATGAAATAGACGTAACCGTGGGCTTCATCCACCGCCGGATGATTGGCCGCGCCGGGGCCGAAGCCGCCCAGATCGGAGATAGACCATTCACCGTTGGTCAGCTGCGCGAGCTGCTTGCCGGAATAATCGTAGAGATAGAAATGGCGGAAGCCGGTGCGCTCGCTGGACCACAGGAAGCGTTTGTTGTCCGAGAAAAAATAAAGGTCGTCGCTGATATTGATCCAGTATTTGTCGGTCTCGGTGAGGATAGTTTTGGAAGCGCCGGTGGCAGCGTCGGCGAAAAGGAGATCGAGCTGATTTTGCGCGCGGTTGAGGCGCTGGATCGCGACGCGGCGGCTGTCGGGCAGCCAATTTACGCGCGCGAGATACACGTCGGTATTCGCGCCCGTGTCCATCCATTTGCTTTCGCCGCCGGTAACGCTGACGACGCCCACGCGCACGATGGGATTTGCTTCGCCAGCCTGCGGATAGCGCGTGTATTCGGTGCCGCCGGTGGGCGAGCTCATGTCCATGATCGGGTAACGCGTCACCGGGCGCTCGTCCATTTCGTAATAGGCGATTTTTGTGGAATCGGGCGACCACCAGTACGCGGTGCGCGTGTCCAGTTCTTCGGGATAGACCCAGTCGAGTTTGCCTTTCAGGATTTCTTCGCTGCCGCCAGTGGTGAGCGTGGTGATTTTACCGGTAGCGATGTTCACTATGAAAAGATTGGCGCTACGCGAAAAACTGATCCAGCGGCTGTCGGGCGAAAATTTGGGATCTTCGATTTCCTGTTCGCTGCTTAGGACAGGCTTGGGAGCCATGGATTTCAGGTCGAGCAGCACCAGACTGTTGCTGCCAATGAAGAGCAGCGAATTGCCGTCCGGAGACCACAAATAATTGTCCGGCTGCACTCGGCCGAGGCCTGTGGCTTGCGAGGTCTTGGCTTTCTCGGGCTGCATGACGGATTTCAGAGTATCGGCGTTGACCAGAACTTTGCGCTCGCCGTTGGAGGCGTCCATGGTCCAGAGTTGCAGAACGGCATCTGGGCCTGATCCCTGGCGATCGAGATAAGAAAAGCGCTTGCCGTCGGGCGCCCATTCGATTCCTTGGGTCAGCCGTCCGCCGAGTGATGGTGGGCGGAAGATACGCTCGAGGGTGATTTCCTTGCCCGTTTGTGCGGCGGCTGTTTGCGCTACGAGCGGCGCGGAAAAGAGGGTGGCGAAAATGCTCAGAGAAAGAAAACAGCCGAGCATTGCGCGCGAAAATCGGGGCATGCGTGCCTCCTGAAAGAAACGCGTCATTCTATATCTGTCGCACGGAATGCGAAATGGCTTACGGAGAGAATTCCTGTCAGCGGGCTTAGCCGGAGCGCTGCGGCGTAGAAATTCACACGACCGGCGCAGATTCCTCGCGGCGCTTGCGTCGCAGCAGAAACGCGCCAACCGTGACCGCCACCGCGAGCGCCAGAAAAGCGCCGTCATGCATAAGCGTCTTGGGTCCCAGCCGCTCGCCGGGGCCAAAGCATCCGCAATTGATTTCCAGCCCTGCCCGGTATGTACGAACCTGGGTCGCAAAAAAAGCGGCGATGAGCAAAGTGGTCACTAAAGCTGAATAGGGCACGAAGACGCCGCTGAGCAGCCACAGTCCGAGGAACAGTTCGAACGGCGGAAGCAGATGTGCGACAGGACTAACCAGTTGCGCCGGCAGCAATTGGTAGGAGTCCACCTGCATGGCGAAAAGCGATAGCGAAGTTTTGACGGAAGCGCCGGACCAGGGCACCGCGGCTTGCGGTTTCAGTTTGGCGTACGCTGCCAAAAGAAAAATCGCGGCCAACGCCAGCCGCCCCAGAGTCAGCAGCGTGCGTGCAAGACCTCCGCGCGTGTCGTTGGGAGTCATCGGTCGCGCTGGCTATTGGCTCAAGAGCGTGTCGAAGAACTGCTTCAGAATTGGCCAGCTGATAATTCCAGACGACGCCGGATAGCTCTGGCCCTTGTAGTGAATAATGAATGTGGGCGTGGCCGACACCGGAACCTGGTAGCCCAGCACGATGTCTTGCACGATGTAAGCGTCCACAGGGCAGCTGGCCTCAGGCTGCGGAACCGAGCGGTCCGCCTTCGAAGTGGGCGGAGGCCCGGTGCAACCCTTCAAAATTCCTTGCATGCGTTTGAGATTCGCGGGGCTCACCGCAGCGGCCACAAATTTTTCGATGTCGCCATCCACCGGCCATTTCGCCTGGCTGTCAAACAGCGCAGCGTCCACGTCCTGAAATTGTCCAATCATTCCGGCGGCGTTGGACCAACGCGCCGCTTGTCCCGAATAGGTGTGCATCTGCAGCGGGAAGTCGTGATGCACCAGGTAAACTTTTCCGTTAGCGACGTAGTCTTGAATCATCGCGCGCAAGGTGTTTTCGAAAAAGCTGCCGCAGGAAGGGCACTGATAATCGCTGAAAACTTCCATGCTGATGGGCGCGTTCTTATTGCCGATAGTCTTTACTGGCGCAGCGGAGGGTGCTGGATCGGCGGCGGCATGCTTGTGCGCGGGAGCTGCGGGCTTGCTGGTGGCAGGCGCGACGGTTTGCGCCATGGATGCCGGCGCGAGAATCGCGAACGCCGCGAGTATGGCTGCGGCCAAGGGCGCACGCGATGCCTTGCCACCAATGAACGGGCGATAGATTCCGAAGATCAACTCTTCCTCCTGAGCGTCAAATTGTCACGAGCGAATATTGTAACTCGAAATGTTGCGCTCCAAGCGCCGGGTTGTACGGCGCTGTGCCGTTCTTTGAGGAGCCAGTTTTAGGATGCTGCCGTCAAAGGGTTGGTTCGCTGCGAGCAGGGCGGCGGTGGCGCGAAAGGCAGCGGCTGATAGCAAGGTGGGAAGAAATACCGGCAAAGTGCGAATAATCAAAATAAGAGCTTTATTTACATAGGAATACAGACACACAGAAAACTTGACAATAACACACTCAACGTGTAGTATGGTGAGGTTTTCGAGCGGGCTTTCCTACCGATCGTCCGCGCAACGCTATAGGAGCGAGATACATGAGCAAGATTATAGGAATTGACCTGGGCACGACGAATTCGGTGGTGGCGGTGATGCAGGGCGGCGAACCGACCGTAATTCCGAACCAGGAAGGTGCGCGCACCACCCCTTCGGTGGTAGGGATCACTAAGAGCGGCGAACGTCTGGTGGGCCAGGTCGCCAAGCGGCAGGCCATCACCAACCCGGAAAACACGATCTATTCGATCAAGCGGTTTATGGGCCGCCGCTATGACGAAGTGAGTGAAGAACTGAAGATGGTGCCTTACAAAGTGGTGAAGCACGGCGAAGGCGTCGCGGTGTCGGCATATGGCAAGGAATACACGCCGCCAGAAATCTCGGCGATGATTCTGCAGAAGCTGAAGCTTGCCGCGGAAGATTTCCTGGGCGAGAAAGTGACCGACGCGGTGATCACCGTGCCGGCATATTTCAACGACGCGCAGCGCACCGCCACGAAGGACGCGGGCAAGATTGCAGGCCTGGACGTGAAGCGCATCATTAATGAACCAACGGCGGCGGCGCTTGCCTACGGCCTGGACAAGAAGAAGGACGAGACGATTGCCGTGTACGACTTCGGTGGCGGCACGTTCGACATTTCCATTCTGGAAGTCGGCGAAGGTGTGATTGAAGTGAAAGCCACCAATGGCGATACGCACTTGGGCGGCGACAACATCGATCAACGCATCGTGGACTGGCTGGTGGAAGAGTTCAAGAAGGACGAAGGGCTGGACCTGAAGAGCAAGGGCAACGAGATGGCGTTGCAACGTCTGCGTGACGCAGCGGAGCGCGCCAAGATCGAGCTCTCCAGCACCATCGAGACCGAGATCAATCTGCCGTTTATCACGGCGGATGCGAACGGTCCGAAGCACCTGGTGAAAAAGCTGACGCGGGCCAAGCTGGAAGCGATGGTGGACGACATCGTCAAGCGTTCTGTGGAGCCTTGCAAGCAGTGCATGAAGGATGCAGGCGTGGACGCCAGCAAGATCAACGAGGTGGTGTTGGTCGGCGGACAGACGCGCATGCCGATGATCCAGCAACTCGTGAAGGACCTGTTCGGCAAGGAAGGCCACAAGGGCGTTAACCCCGATGAAGTCGTGGCAGTGGGCGCGGCGATTCAGGGCGGCGTGCTGGCGGGCGAAGTGAAGGACATCCTGCTGCTCGACGTGACTCCGCTCTCGCTGGGCGTGGAAACGCTCGGCGGCGTGACCACCGTGCTGATTCCGCGCAACACCACGATTCCGACGCGCAAGTCGGAAACGTTCTCGACTGCGGCGGATAATCAGACGTCGGTTGAGATTCACGTGCTACAGGGCGAGCGGCCAGTCGCCAGTGGAAACCGGTCTCTCGGCAAATTCCATCTGGTAGGGCTGCCTCCTGCTCCGCGTGGTGTGCCGCAAGTGGAGGTGACGTTTGATATCGATGCCAACGGCATCTTGAACGTCTCCGCCAAGGACAACGCCACCGGCAAGGAACAGAAAATCACCATCACGGCTTCGACCGGATTGAGTAAGGAAGAAGCCGAACGCATGAAGAAGGAAGCGGATTCGCATGCGGCGGAGGACAAGGCGCGGCTTTCGGAAGTGGAAGCTCGCAACCGGCTGGATAATCTGGTGTACCAGACGGAGAAAGTGGTGAAGGACAATCGCGAGAAGCTGGCTGAGGCTGACGTGAAGACGGCTGAGGACGCCATCGAGGAAGCACGCAAAGCACTGGCCGAAGGCGGCCTGGAGAAGTTGAACGTGGCTGCGGAAAGCCTCACCAAAGCTTCGCACCACATCGCGGAAACGATGTACAAGGCGCAGCAGGCGGCTGGCGCGGCAGCGGGTCAACCAGGCGGCGCGAGTGGCGCAGGCGGCGCGGCTTCGGGCGGCAACACTTCCGGACAAGGCGATGTGGTAGATGCTGAGTTCGTGGACGTGGACGACTCTAAGAAGCCGAACTAACGCAGGAGAAATGACGTGACCGCAGGGGCGGGTCCATTGAAATGAAGATGGGACCCGCCCCTACATTTGTACGCTTGATCAAATAAGATTTAATTTCGTTCCAATATGGCGACAACTACCAAACAAGATTATTACGAGCTTCTGGGCGTTTCGCGGAGCGCGGCGGTGAAGGATATTCGCGCGGCCTATCGTAAGCTGGCGCGCAAATACCATCCCGACCTGAATCCCGGCGATAAATCCGCGGAAGAAAAGTTCAAGCAGATTCAGGAAGCCTACGAAGTACTTTCCGACACCAAGAAACGCCAGGTTTACGACCAGTTCGGCTTCAACACGCCGGGGCAGGGCGGAGCTCCGCCGCCGGGCGGTGGATATAGTTACGGCGGCGGCGCCACGCCGGAAGATGTCCATTTCGATTTTGGCGGATTTGATTTTGGCGGAGGCGGTGCAGGGGGCGGAGGCGGGACGAGCTTCCGCGATTTGTTCAGCCAGGTATTTCGCGGGCAGAACGCGGCGCGCGAAGCCAACGAACGCGAACCCGGCAGCGATCTGGAATTTCAGATTGAGATTACTTTTGCCGAGGCCATGCGCGGCGCCGTGAAGAAGCTGAGCATCACGCGGCTGGACGTGTGCAACGTGTGTCATGGCGCGGGCGTGCAGCCGGGCGACGAAAAAGTTTGTCCCACGTGCGGCGGCACGGGACAGGTCACGCAGGTCAGCGGCAAGATGCGTTTTCAGATTGCCTGCTCGCGCTGCGGCGGTACAGGACGGCTGCACACGATGTGCCGCAACTGCGGCGGCGAAGGCCGCGTACCGCGCGTGGAATCGCTGGACGTGCGCATACCGCCGGGCGCGCAGACCGGTTCGCGCGTGCGCGTGGCCGGCCGCGGCAATGCGGGGCTTCACGGCGGGGCCCCTGGAGACCTATATATTGTAATGAAGGTGGAACCGCATCCGTTCTTTGAGCGCCGCGGCGACGACCTTTACACAGTGGTTCCGGTGACGGTGACGGAAGCGTCGCTGGGTTCGAAGGTGGACGTGCCGACGATTGACGGCCGCTCGCAGGTGCGCATTCCTCCGGGCACGAATAGCGGGAAAAAACTGCGCCTGCGTGAAAAAGGCGCGCCTTCCATACGCCAGCCGGGGAAGCGCGGCGACCAGATCGTGGAAGTACAGGTAGTAGTTCCGAAACCAGAGGACGAGCGCGTGCGCAATCTGCTGAAGGAACTCAGCAAGCTCGATCCGGAAGATCCACGCAGCGAAATATTTTCGCGCGCGACGGTTTGAGGAGAAGTGTGATGGCAGCGCGTCCCAGGAAAAGAGCGAAGGCCGGTTACATGATCAGCGCAGTGGCGGAGCTGTACAAGCTGCATCCGCAGACGCTGCGGCTGTACGAGCGCGTGGGATTGTTGACGCCCTCGCGTTCGCAGGGCAATACGCGGCTGTACACCGACCAGGATCTGGAGCGCCTGGAAGTGATTTTGAATTTGACGCGCGAGCTGGGCGTGAATCTGGCCGGCATCGAAATTATTTTGAACATGCGGGACAAAATGGCGGAGATGCAGTCGCAGATGGAAGCGTTCACGCATTTTGTGCGCAGCGAAATGGCACGTGGATTTAATGCCGGCGACGACCGCAAGTACCGCCACGCGATTGTGCGCACCACGCCTCGGCAGGCAATTCGCGTTCACAAATAAGCCACCTTAGTAATCTGCGTTTTCATTTTCCTTGAAGCTTTCCACAGGTACGACAACTTCCACAGGCATGGGTGTGCTTGCGCGCGACGTGCGCGGCGCTTATTCTTGCAAGATGGCGCGAGCGGATTGTCCCCATTGTGAAGGTAGTGGCTGGAAAGTGGTGGAACGCACCACAGAAGGCGCGCAGGCGCTTGCGACGGATCGTCCCGGCACGGGAGCCGGCGAACCGAAAATGGTGTGGGCCGTGCCATGCGATTGCACCACGGGTGACCGCACCGAGCGGGCTTTGCAGCGCGCGCGTGTGCCGGAGCGTTATCGCCATTGCGATTTTGAAAACTACGAGACGGACAATGACATTGAGAACGTCTCGCGCGAGCAGATGGCCGCCTGGAATCGCAGCCTGGCACAAGCAAAGCTAATGGTGCAGCGATTCGCTGACGAATTTCCCGTGGGCAGCGAGCACGGATTACTGCTGATGGGCCCGTGCGGCGTGGGCAAGACGCATCTGGCCGTTTCGGCGATGAAGTCCATCGTGCTGCGCGGCCACAGCGGCCTTTTTTACGATTATCGCGAACTGCTGAAAGCGATTCAGGATAGCTACAATCCGGAAAGCCAGGCCACCGAGATGAGCGTGCTGGAGCCGGTGCTGAAGACGGAAATTCTGGTCCTCGACGACGTGGGTTCCAGCAAACCTTCGCTGTGGGCCCTCGAGACAGTGGGCCACGTGTTGAATACGCGTTACAACGAAAAGCGCGTCACGCTGCTGACTACCAATTTCCTGGATTCGGACGCAGGGCCTGGAAATTCCCCGGCCGTCGCGCCGATTGCGCGCGTCGCCGGAATGCGCGCGCCGACCATCGAAGATTCACTCACCGAACGCGTAGGCAAGCGCATTCGTTCCCGCCTGTACGAGATGTGCCGCACCGTAGAAATTTTTGCGGCGGATTATCGCAAAGAAATTCGCCATGCCGGCCCGTTCCGTTGATGAACATCGCAAGACCGGAACGGGCTGTGCGCGTCTGAAACACAAACTTCTGCTCATCCCCGCGTAACATTAATCTGAGCTGGTACTACTGTGAATGGCCCATGTTTTGCTCGATGGTTTGTTGACAAGGCGCGAAAAGGGCGGGTATCATCCACCTGATAAGAACGCTAAGCGTGAGTGTTCTTTCCCCTTCTTTGCTCCAAACCCCAGCGGGTGGAGTAGCCGAGTCCGAATTCTCGGCAGCAGGGCACGAATCCGTACGGAGGCCGCTCCCCAATGTCACCCGAACACGACCAGAATCTTCCAACCGCAACCGTGGAATCAAGCAGTGCGGAAGCGTCCGCAGATATTCCGCGTGACGGCGCCGCCGAATCGCAATCCGAGCTGCCGAGTAGTTCTGCGAGCATTGCTACGTCCGTGAGCTCTACGGGCGCAGGCGCAGCCGTGGCGCGAGCGCCAGAGCCGCGTTCTGGGGAAACTAATCTGGTCGAACGAGCCTCCGCGGCGCCTGAGCCTGCGGAAATCGCTCCACCGGTCGCCGCGACGGAACAGAGCAGCGCGCCAGAAGTCGCCGAACCGGCCGCCACTGCCGAGACGGCACAAATTACTGCGGCGATCCCATCCGTTGAGAGCGTCGAAACTGCCGTCATAATCCCTGCCATTCCCGCCGGGGAAGCGGCCGCGGTCTCTGAATCTTCCGATACCTCCGAGTCAACGCAAACGATGGACCAGCTCATGGAGCAGTTCTCCGTGCCGGAGCCCGTTGCAGCCGAAGGCGAGATTTTCGATGGGCACGTGCTGGCAGTGACGGACGCTGGGGTTATCGTAGACGTCGGCGGCAAATTCGAAGGATTAGTTCCCGCGCAGGAATTCGTGGATTCGGGCAGCCCGATCGAATTCGGACCGGGCCAGACGATCGAAGTGGAACGCCTGCACGCGCAGAAGGACGGTTACGTGCTGTTGTCGCACGTGCGCGCGCACCGTCGCCGTGTGTGGGAACGCATCGAGAAATCCTATCGCGAGCACGCCACAATCAAGGGAAAGGTCACCGAGCGAATCAAGGGCGGCCTGGTGGTGGATATCGGCGTGCGCTCGTTCCTGCCGGCTTCGCAGATCGAATTGCGTCCGGTGCACGATCTGGATTCGTGGAAAGAAAAAGAAATCGAAGTCCGCGTGCTGAAATTGAACCGCAAGCGCGGCAACGTGGTGGTGAGCCGTCGCGCGATCCTGGAAGAAGACCAGAAATCCAAGCGCGAGACGCTGATGGGCTCGCTCTCCGAAGGCGCGATCGTCACCGGCAAAGTGAAAAACGTCACGGACTACGGCGTGTTTGTGGATCTGGGCGGGATGGATGGGCTGCTCCACGTCAGCGACCTGGTTTGGGGACGCGTACCGCATCCTTCCACAATCGTCAAGGCAGGCGACGACCTGCAAGTGCAGATCCTGAAGTTCGATAAAGAGAAGCAGCGCATTTCGCTGGGACGCAAGCAACTGCTGCCCGATCCCTGGGCCACCGTGCCAGAGCGTTTTCCGGTGGGCACGCGCGTTCACGGAAAGGTCGTAGGCGTGACGGACTACGGCGCGTTTGTGCAGATCGAGCCGGGCGTCGAGGGCCTAGTGCACGTCAGCGAGATGAGCTGGTCCAAGCGCACCAAGCATCCGGCGAAGATTGTGAAGGAAGGCGACGAACTCGAAGTGGTGGTGCTGGAAGTAAAAACCGAGCAGCGCCGGATTTCTTTGGGATTGAAGCAGACGCAGCCCGATCCCTGGGACGCCGCCGCGGAGAAATATCCGGTGGGCACGGTGGTGAGCGGGCGCATCCGCAACCTCGCGGATTTTGGGGCGTTCGTGGAAATCGAAGAGGGCATGGAAGGGCTGATCCACATCAGCGACGTCAGCTGGACCGAGCGCATTAAGCATCCCAGCGAGAAATTCAAGAAAGGCGATACGGTGGAAGCGAAAGTCCTGAAAGTGGATTCGCAGAACCGCCGCCTTTCACTTGGCATCAAACAATTGAAGGATATCTGGGCGGATTGGTTCACTGCGCACAAAGTCGGCGATGTACTGAAGGGCAAGGTGGCGCGAACCACAGACTTTGGCGCGTTCGTCGAACTGGCCGAAGGCATCGAGGCGCTTTGCCACGTCTCTGAAATCGAGGAGCGCCGTCCGAAAGGCGACCGCGACAAGGAGAAGGCGGCGCGCGGAGCGCGTGTAACCGCCGTGCTCACCACCGGGAACGAATACGAATTCAAAATCCTGCGCTTGGAGCCGGAGCAGCACAAGATCAGCCTGAGCTATCGCGCGGCGCAGAAGCAGGTGGAACGGCAGGAAATCGAATCGTACCGGGCGGCAGCAGCGCCAACGCCGCGAGCGCCGAAATCGTCGCCGACGGCGACTATCGGCGATGCCATCATGGCGAAACGGCAATCGTCTTAGCCTGAGATTCCGCCAGGGCGCGGGGGCGACGCCTGGCTGAAGATTATTCTCGCGGGAAAATCATTTACCTTGCGGTAGATTGGTGATATGCAAGGACATGCGTTGCCCTTCCTCAAATGCGCTAAAGGCCGAGTTTAAACCGAAATCTTAACGAGGAGGCTCTCACCCATGGCAGAAGCTGCCGGAGAGCACGGAAACAAAGAACATACGATGACGAAGGCGGAACTCGTCGAAGAGGTCACCCGCGTCACCGAACTGCCACGCAAGGAATCGGAAGCCGTGGTGGAGACGATTTTCGAAAGCATCATCGCCGCGCTGCAGGCCGACGATAAAATCGAAATCCGGGGATTCGGCAGCTTCCGCACGCGCCAGCGTCGCGGGCGCACCGGACGCAACCCCAAGACCGGCGCCAAGGTGGAAGTGCCTCCCAAGAAGATCCCCTACTTCAAGCCCAGCAAGGAATTGAAAGACTACGTGAATAATCCGCGTGCAGCCGGCGCGCCCGAGCACGGCACTCATAGTTGAATGGGGACGGAGCCGGATGGATTATCTGTGGACGCCCTGGCGCTATAAGTACATCGCAGATGCCAAGAAGGACGAAGGTTGTATCTTTTGCGATGCGCTGGCGGCGAAGGACGACGTTAAGACCCTGATCGTTTTCCGCGGGCGCAAAAATTTCATCATCCTCAATCGCTTTCCTTATACTTCCGGCCACGTGATGGTGGTCCCTTACTTTCACTCTGCCGATTTTTCCGCCTGCGACGCCGATACTGTGGCTGAAATCATGACGCTGTCGCAACGGGCGCAATCCGCACTGGAGAAAACCTACCATCCGCAGGGTTACAACCTGGGGATGAATCTGGGCAAGGCGGCGGGCGCGGGCGTCACAGGGCATCTGCATATGCACGTGCTGCCGCGCTGGTCTGGGGATTCCAACTTCATGACGGTTGTAGGCGAAACGCGCGTCGAGCCCGAAGATTTGGATGCCACGTACGAAAAGCTTCGAAAGGCGCTGGCCTAGCGTCCGAATTCCGCTTTCTTAATCCGCCCGTCCAGCCTAGAATTTCAGGTCATTCGTATACTCGCAGAATTGTAGTCGGGGGACGTTCGCGTGGATCTGGATCTCAGCGAAGAACAGCAGTTGCTGCAAAAAAGCGTGCGGGAATTCGCCGAGGCGGAAGTGAAGCCGCTGGCGAAGGAAAACGACGAGACTGGAAAATTTCCGCGCGGGCTGTTTCAGAAGGCCGCGGAGCTGGGCTTGACCGGCGTGGCCATTCCCGAAGCGGAAGGCGGCGCGGGGATGGACCACATCAGCTACGCCATTGTGGTGGAAGAGATTTCGCGCGTGTGCGCATCCACCGGCGTGATCTTGTCGGTGCAGAATTCCTTGTACTGCGACCCGATCCACCGGTTCGGCACGGCCGACCAGAAGAAAAAATTTCTGCTACCCTTCGCGCGCGGCGAAAAAATCGGCTGCTACGCACTTACTGAACCGCAAGCTGGTTCGAATGCCGCTGCGCTTGCGACGAAGGCTGTGCGCAAGGGCGACAAATACGTTATCAACGGCACGAAAGCATGGATCACCAATGGCGGCGCCGCGGATGCCGCGATCGTGTACGTGAATACGCAGCCGGAGAAAGGCGAGAAGGGAATCACGGCGCTGGTCGTCGAAAAGGGCACGCCGGGATTCGCCGTCGGCAAGGAAGAAAAAAAGCTGGGGATTCACGCGACCGCTTGCACCGAACTTTCCTTCAGCGATTGCGAAGTTCCCGCGGGGAATCGCATTGGCGAGGAAGGCGAAGGATACAAGGTGGCGCTTTCAACGCTCGATGGCGGGCGCATCGGCATCGCCGCGCAGGCCACCGGAATCGCGCAAGGCGCGTTCGAAGCCGCACTGAGCTATGCGCAGCAAAGGCAAGCCTTCGGCCATCCCATCGCGGATTTCCAGGCCATTCAATTCATGCTGGCGGATATGGCCACGGAAATTGACGCCGCTCGGCTTGCTGCTTCGACGCGCCGCATGGAAACAGGATTCCGGCGCGCGCTTTTCCATGGAAGCGGCCATCGCCAAACTTTTCGCCAGCGAGATGTCCACGCGCGTGGCCCACAAGGCCATACAGATTCACGGCGGCTACGGCTACAGCAGCGAATATCCCGTCGAACGCGCCTATCGCGACGCGCGCATCACCGAGATTTACGAAGGCACCAGCGAAATTCAGCGGTTGGTCATCGCCGCCTGGGTCTTGAAAACCTACTAGAGTTTTTGTAGTGCCGGTTCTCAGGCTGGCATTGGCTGTCGCCTCCCACGTCCAAGTCGTCAAAGCAAAGAACGCGCATTCGCTTTAATCGCGAAAAAAGCGTGATTGCGTTTTTCGCCCCTTGCGCACAGAGGTTTCGCGCTGGATTTCTGGCCGGTGTATCCTCGTACAGATGCTTGAGCTTGATTGCGCGCTGGAATTCTTCGCGGACTTCGCTACGGATTTTTTTGCGACGATGCCCGCGCGTCCCGGTATTTTTCTGCTCGAGATGCGCGCGGCCGGCGCCCAGCCATATCTCGCTCGCACCGCCGATATCCGCCGCGCCGCGGAACGCTTGCTGAGTGCGCCCGAAGCCGCTACCAAACAATTGAATCTGCGCGACGTAACCGCGCGAATCCGTTATCGCGTAACCGGCTCGAAATTCGAGCAGAACCTGGCTTTCTATCAGAACGCCCGCCTGTATTTTCCCAGCCGCTACCGCCAACTGATGCGTTTGCGGCCTCCCGCGATGCTAAAAGTGAATTTGCGCAATTCCTATCCTCGCTGTTACGTGACGCGCCAGATTCGCGGCGACGAAGGATTTTATTTCGGGCCGTTCGGCTCGCGGCGCTCGGCGGAGGATTTCAGCGAAAGTTTTCTGGACCTTTTCAAGACGCGCCGCTGCCAGATCAAAATCCGCCGCGACCCCACATATCCCGGCTGCATGTATTCGGAAATGAAAATGTGCCTGGCACCGTGTTTTGCCGGATGCACGCAGGAGGAATACGACGTCGAAATCGGCCGCGTGCTGGAATCGCTGGAGTCCACTGGCAGCGCGCTTACCGAGCGGCTGGCGCAGGAACGCGCCGCTGCAAGCGACGAGCTGGATTTCGAGCGCGCCGCGGCTCTGCACAAACGTCTAGACAAAGTGACTGCCGTGCTGCGCGGGATGCCAGACCTTGCGCGGAGAATCGAGGAGCTGGACCTAGTGATTCTGCAGCGCGCCGCGGAAGCGCAAACCATCGCCGTATTTCCGGTGCGGGGCGGGATGCTGGAGGAGCCTGTGTTTTTGCGCTTCGCCGAAATTTCCAGCGAGCCGCGGTCCGTGGAAGCGATCTTAAAAGAAGCGCTCGAACCGGGCTCGCACGAAGAGGGAAGTGAAAAGCAATCCACAACGCACAAGACGAAAATGGAGCAAGCGGTTCACAGCTTGCCGGAGCTGGAAAAGAATCTGCGGGCGCGCTACGGTTTGCGAGCGGCGTCACCGGATTTGCCGGACCACCTCTCGCTGCTGGCGCGATGGTTCTACTCCAAGCCGCGCGAAGGCGAGATTTTGTTTCGCGACAAGGTCTGGCCCTACCGCCGCATGTTGCGCGCTTGCGGCCGCTTGCTCGCCGGGCCGCAACAGGCGCAAAGCGCGCCGCATCCGCAGCAATAAGAAAGTGCTGTTGGCGTTGTAGTCGTAGCCGCGTACTTGAGTGCGCCAACGACGTTGCGGTACCGAACGATGGCGGTCTAAAGACCGCCGCTACAAAGGCCGAACGCTCACCAGGAGATTGCGTCGTACAATTGAAGTGATGGCAACCGCGGACACAGCAACGCCTCCATCGCCAGCCCAGCCGGCAGTTCGCTCGCGCTTCCAGGACATGGTGCGTTCTCTGCGCCACCGCAATTTCCAGCTTTTCTTCAGCGGCCAGATGATTTCTCTGATCGGGACGTGGATGCAGACGGTTGCACAGGCCTGGCTGGTGTATCGCATGACGGGATCGGCGTTGCTGCTGGGCGTGGTGGGATTCGCAGGCCAGATTCCCATCTTCTTATTCGCACCGCTCGGGGGATTGGCAGCGGATCGCTTGAACCGGCATCGCGTCGTCATCGGCACGCAAGCCGCTTCGATGATTCTGGCATTTATTCTGGCGGTGCTCACGCTGCTGCACATCATTAAAGCGTGGGAAATCGTGGCGCTCGCGGCGTTCCTGGGCGTGGTGAACGCTTTCGATGTGCCCGCGCGGCAATCCTTTATCATCGAAATGGTAGTGCGTGAAGACCTGATGAATGCGATTGCATTGAACTCTTCGATGTTCAATGGCGCGCGAATCATCGGCCCGGCCATCGCCGGGATTCTGGTGGCACGCATCGGCGAAGGCTGGTGCTTTTTCGCCAACGCGGTGAGCTATATCGCGGTGATCATCGGGCTGCTGCTGATGAAGCTGGGTCCGCTGCGCACGGCGCCGAAAGGGTCGTCGCCGTTCGAGCATATTGTCGAAGGGTTCCGCTACATTCGGCACACCGCGCCGTTGCTGGCGCTAATTCTTTTGATTGGACTAGTGAGTCTCGTAGCTGTGCCCTATTCCGTGCTGATGCCGATTTTCGCGGATCGCGTGCTGCATCGCGGCGCGCACGGTTTGGGAATTTTGATGGGCGCAGCAGGAGTTGGCGCGTTGTTCGGCGCTCTCACTTTAGCCGTGCGGCAAAGCCTGCGGGGCCTGGGGCGCGTCGTGGGTCTCTCGGCCGTCGGCTTCGGCGTTTCGTTGATTCTTTTTTCTTTTTCGAAATCATTCTGGTTGTCGGTCGCACTACTGATTCCAGTGGGCTACTCGGTGATGCTGGAGATGTCCGGCTCGAACACGCTGATCCAGGCGATGGTACCGGACGAATTGCGTGGGCGCGCCATGGCGATGTACACCATGATGTTCATGGGCATGGCGCCGATTGGTTCGCTGCTCTCTGGAGCACTGGCCGGCAAGATCGGTGCGCCGATGACGGTGGCGCTCGGAGGCCTGGGAGCAATCGCTGGAGGAATCGCATTTGTGCGGCGTTGGCCTGCGCTGCGCCTGCAGGCGCGCGAGCTGCTGATCGCGCAAGGCGCGGCGGTGAGCGAGTTCGTGCAAAAATGACTTTTCATTTGATGGTTGGCGCTCCGGTTTTTATTGCGCTGCGCCTGCGAACCGCGACGGAGCGGTTCTGCTATACTGCGCGGCACCAGGATTTCGCGCTGCCAAGAGGGAACTGATGTCATCAGCTGCGCCATTCAATCGCGAACGCAAGGCCGGCTCGGCCACGGCGGAGGGGACTCTGCGTTACGCGGCGCGGTTTCAGGGGCGCGCGGCCGCCGGACACTTTCGCGAAATCCGCGGCGGGCTGGTGCTTTCTTCGATCGGCATCGGGACTTATCTGGGTGACGCCGACGATGCCACAGACGGCGCCTACGTGGATGCAATCGTGGCGGCGGTGCAGGGCGGTATCAACGTGGTGGACTCCGCCATCAATTACCGGTTTCAGCGCAGCGAGCGCGCGGTGGGCTCCGCGTTGCGCGAGCTTTTCGACAAAGGTTACGGTCGCGATGAAATCATGGTCTGCACCAAGGCAGGATTTCTGACGCCGGACGGAGAAATGCCCGCCGATCCGAATATTTATTTTGCGCAGGAGTTTCTGGAGCGCGGAATTTTTCGAGTGGAGGATATTGCCGCGGGCTGCCATTGCATGGCGCCAGATTATCTGGCGGATCAGCTGGAACGCAGCCGGCAAAATCTGGGGTTGGATACGATCGACGTCTTCTACCTGCACAATCCGGAAACGCAATTGAGCGAAGTGCCCGCGGAGGAATTCCGTCGGCGCATCCGCGAGGCATTTTTATTTTTGGAATCGGCCATCGCCACCAAAAAAATCCGCGCGTACGGCATGGCTACCTGGAATTCGTTTCGCGAAGATCCCAACGCCGAGGGATTTTTGTCGCTGCAGGAAATGGTGAAGATCGCGAAGGACGTAGCCGGCGACGATCACCACTTCCGCTTCGTGCAATTGCCGTTCAACCTGGCGATGCCGGAGGCGCTAACGCGTCCGAATCAGCCGGTGGGCAGCCGCTCGATGCCCATGGTGCAGGCGGCGCGCGATACCGGGATCGCGCTGGTCACCAGCGCTGCGCTGCTGCAGGGGCAACTGACGAAAAATTTGCCGTCGTTCATCAATTCGGCGCTGGGATTGAAGGACAACGCCACGCTCGCGTTGCAATTCGCGCGATCGGTGCCGGGACTAACCACCGCGCTGGTGGGAATGAGCCAGGTGCCGCACGTAAAAGCAAATCTGGAACTGGTGGGCATCGAGCCCGCTTCGCGAGAACAATTCCTGAAGTTATTCGAATCGAAAAATTAAGATTTTGCGGGAGCTGCCGGCGAGCGCGGATGGCGTTCGTCGAGCCACGCATCGATCGCGGCACGAACTTTTTCCAGCTGTCCGGCGAAGAAGTGGTCTGCGCCGTCAACGATGACGAGCTGCTTGGGAGCAGGCATCGCGGCGAAGAGGGCCTCCACGTTCGCGCGCGAACCAAATTGATCGTTGCCGCCTTGTACGAACAGTTTTGGTTTCGCGCAATCGCGCAGATACGTCAAATCCGAGTTGTCCACAGGAATGCCCAAGCCGATCAAGTCTGAGACGCGCCCGTCCGCGCAGCCCGCGCGCAAACCCACCAGCGAACCGAAGCTGAAGCCCGCGAGCAGAATCGGCCGCTGTGGAAATTCCCCCGAAAGATAATCGAGCGCGGCGCGCACGTCATCTGCTTCGCCCGCGCCGCGATCGTGTTCTCCTTCGCTTTGGCCCGCGCCACGGAAATTGAAACGCAGCACCGGAATGTCGCGAAGGTGCATCGCCTTGGCCGCCTGATACACGACTTTGTTGTGCATCGTGCCCCCGAAAAGCGGATGCGGGTGGCAGACCACCGCGACTAGTGGCGGATCAGCGGCAGGCACGGTCCACAGCAGTGCCTCCAGCCGGCCGGCGGGGCCCGCGATAAAAAAATTGCGATGAAATGTTTCAGCCATGAATTGTGGAGTCACGAGTGTAGCGAAGACCGAGCACGCCGCAAAGGCGCTCGAGGT
Source organism: uncultured Acidobacteriota bacterium (assembly GCA_963748395.1). Lineage (GTDB taxonomy): Bacteria > Acidobacteriota > Terriglobia > Acidiferrales > UBA7541 > Palsa-295. The sequence goes on from CAVVIP010000006.1 coordinate 570,915, forward strand.
TTCGGCTACCACAGAAAAAACTTGCTGCTATCCGTTTACTCGACCGCCAAAATGCAGTAACGAAGGCATACTGATGACTGACAAGTACAGACATACCAAAGCGGAACGAACCGCTCTGGAACGAGATTTGAAGCGCATTATGGATTTGAAAGACGAGCGGGAATTTATGAAGTTCTTGCGCGAACACGGGATAAAGGACGAGAACCCGCGCTTTTCGCGACTCGTGAAGGCTTTCCGCGAGGGGAAGATCGACGAGGCTTCTGAGAATAAGCCTTAAGGTCGCCGAGCATCGACTTTGCCTGCGCTGGCGTCATGGTCTCTTCCATGTGTTCGATTAAGAGACTTGCCATTTTCCGCGCAGCGGCATCTCTGTTTGATTTTCGTCGCGGCATATTGAAAGTTTACTCGCGCTACCAATCCCGGCGCAACATCGGATTAGGTCGAAGTGTCTTCATTTCTGGAAAACGAGCTCGCCTGACGGCGTTTTTCGCTGCAACCATAGTTCAATCCCGCTCACAACGGGTTTCCGCATCCCTACCTCAAATTGTCGCGGGGATATCCCACCGAACGGCCACGCTGGTGAGAATCGCGCTGACCGCGGCCAAAGGATCGGAGAGCAGAGCCATGTCCGGCGGAGTTCCGCTATTCTCGACACGCACGATGCGCGCCGGAATTTCGCCCGCGCGGGCCCAGTCGCCCCAGGGAATTGTTGCCAGGACGGCGTCGCCTGTGGAGTAGATGTGCGAGGATTCGAACCGAGCGCCGGCGCGCGAAATGTCCTGCGTCATGGATTCTTCAGGCCAGGGAGAACCGAGCGCGCGCACGAAGATGGGAACCGCGAAGGAAATTCTGGAACTTGCGCGGCGTTCGCGAGCCGCAGGCGGGGCCGCCACTCGCGACGGCAGCTCCAGTTGCAGCGCGACTTGATATCCTCCGCCGGGGGCCAGCTCGACACGCACGACGCGAGCGGGAGTTTCCGGCGGCACGCCGGCAGCGGCAGCCGCATCGAAGGGAAACACTACCCAGGCGCGCGAGCCCAATTCGCAGGAATCGTTGCGTTGCACGCGGAGACCGTTGCGCGAAACGTCCAGTGTGTGGGTGGTCTCGAAACGCATGCCCAGCGGGCCGCGCCAGCGGACGCGCGCCGGAAGCTTTAGTTGTGCGCGCGGGTGATTGCGCAATTCCAGGGACGTGGGGGCCCGATTCATGCGCGCCTATCCTAGCCGCAGCGGCGAGGCACGTCAAATTTCGCCTGCGCCATTCTTCGGGCAGCATGTGAGGCGCTCGGCGAAACGCGAATGTTTCACCTGCTTTCGCCGGGTGCAAATTGCCGAATGTGTAAAATCCATTGCGCCCAGGCCGGAAGCGGTGGTAGCGTGACGCCATCGGAAGGCCCCGCGGGAGGGTTGATGGAAAGCGCCAAAGAACGCCGCGCCGCACGCCGATTTTCGATGACGCTGCCGTTGAAGGTGCGGTTTTCGGAGGAAGATGACGTCCTGGAACGACAGGGCGAAACGCGCGACGTGAGTTTTCGCGGACTTTATTTTCTGATCGAAGCGCGTGTGGAAGCGGGAACTCCGATCGAGTTTGTTCTCACCTTGCCCCAGCAAATCACGCTCGCAGGCGATGTGCACATTCGCTGCTACGCTCGGGTGCTGCGCGTGGAGCCGCAAAACGAGCGGCGCGGCGTGGCTGCGCGCATCGACCGCTACGAATTTCTTCCCGCCTCCGCCTGACGCTACCCGCAAAACAGAGTAGAATTGCTTTTTACCCGGCGTACCGGGGAGGGCACATGTATCACTACGATCCGAAAGTAGCGCTCGATGAATTGCGCGACGATGCGGTGTTGCCGCATCCGGTGCATTTGCGCGATATGATTCTGCGCACCAAGCTGGACGCGACCAACGCGTTGGATCTGAACCGCGAATTCCAGGATTATTTGACGCGTTTTGGCGAGGCGCAGAAACTCGCGGGCCTTATTCTGGACCGGCTGGCGGTGGGCGCGCGGAAAGTTTCCGCGTCTTGAAAATTCGCGCGGGACTGAGAAACTCGCGCTCTCAACTGCTGCAGCCGTGCCCTGATGTAAGAGATTAGATTTCGCACAACTTCAACGAACCGGAGCACAGAATTTCGGATGGCACGACACACCTTATTGATTGATGCGGACGACACCCTCTGGGAAAACAATATCTTCTTCGAGAAAACGATCGAGCATTTCGTCACGCAGCTCGAGCATCTGGGCTACACGCGCGAATATATCCGGCACATCCTGAACGAAACCGAGAAGCGCAACATCCGGCAACACGGCTACGGAGTACGCAGTTTTCGCCGGTCGCTGGAAGAAACCTACATGAAGCTGGCCGGGAACGCGGCGCGGCGCGAGCTGGTACAGGAAATCACGCGGATGGCGGCTGAGCTGGAGGCCACTCCTCCGCATATTCTGGAAGGAGTTCCTGAAACGCTCGCGTATCTCGCAAAGCATCACCGGCTGATCCTGCTCACCAAGGGCGAGCCGGCCGAGCAAGCCGCCAAAGTGGAGCGTTCCGGACTGCAGCCGTATTTCGACGCGATCGAAATCGTGCTGGAAAAAGACGCCAGCGTCTACGAGCGCATGGTGGAGCAGTTCAAGATTGTGAAAACGCACGGCTGGATGGTAGGAAACAGTCCGCGCAGCGACATTAACCCGGCGCTGCAGACGGGGCTGAACGCCGTCTTTATTCCGCACACCGATACGTGGCATCTGGAGCACGCGGAGCTGGAGAGCGGCGCGGGAAAGCTCCTGATCCTCACCAGCTTTCGGGATCTGCGCGAGCATTTTTGAGTTTGCGACCTGGCGGACCGGTCGCGCATAGGATTCCACTGACATAGCGCCAAGATCGCCTCGGCGTTCGACGGCTGGCGTGTTCTGCAGCAGACGCGGAGGAACTCATGCCCATATCTTCACAATCAAATTTAGTTCACCCTGTGAAGCGCGTCGCTGTGATGGGCGCGGGTGCGGTGGGATCTTACTTTGGCGGGATGCTGGCGCGCGCCGGCGTGCCGGTGACGATGATAGCCAGGCCCGCTTACGTGGAAGCAGTGCGTCGCAACAAACTTTTCCTGGACACGGTGTCGTTTCAAGAGCGCGTAGCGGTCGAGGCCTCGGTTGATCCATCGGCCGTGCGCGACGCGAACGTGGTGCTCTTCTGCGTGAAGGGACAGGACAACGAAGAAGCAGCGCGCTCGATTGTGCCACACCTTGCTGCGGACGCGATCGTGGTCAGCTTGCAGAACGGCGTGGACAACGTGCAGCGAATTCGCGCAGCGTCGGGCATTGATGCGCTGCCAGCGGTGGTGTACGTTGCGGCGGCCATGCCCGAGCCGGGGCACGTGAAACATTCCGCACGGGGAGATCTGGTGATAGGCGAATTTCCGGGGCGAAGCAGCATTGCGGGTTTGCAACCGCCGCGTACGGAGCAAATCGCGGCGCTCTTTGCGTCAGCAAGTGTGCCCTGCCGGATTTCTGACGACATCGAAGCGGAACTTTGGGTGAAATTCACAGCGAATTGCGGCGGGAATGCGGTGACGGCGATCGGCCAGTGCAGCTACCGCGCCGCGGCCCACTACGAGCCCTCGCGCGACCTGATGATCAAAGTGGTGGAAGAGACGATCGCGGTGGCGCGTGCGGCCGGCATTCACGCACCAGGCCCGGATTTCACGGAAAAGTGGCTGAAGGCTTTGGACAACTTCGGTGACGCTACTTCCTCGACGGCGCAAGACCTGGCGCTCGGGAAACGAACGGAGATTGAATCGCTCAATGGCTACATCGTGCGTCGCGGCGCCGAGCTGGGCGTGCCCACGCCGAACAACTATGCGGTGTACGCGATGGTGAAGCTGCTGGAACAAAAAGCCGCGAGCCTCGCACAAGTGCGGCCGGCGGCCGCGGCGCAATAGAATCTCGCGCTATTCCACTTCGTGGCGGAACTTGAAGGGAATGTGTACCACGGCTTCCAGTTCCACCGGCTGACCATCCCGCGTGGCAGGACGAAAAACCCAGCGCGCCAAAGCTTCCATGGAATTTTTGTCGAGCTGCGGATCAATACCATGCACCAACTGAATGCTATCTACCGAGCCATCTTTGCGGATGATGGCGTAGAGCACCACTTCGCCGTCCACGTGCTGCTTGATTTGCGTCGGAGGATACTTGGGGTCCACTTTGCTCAGCAGTTTCGGACCCGATAGCGTGCCCTTCGGCTTGTTGAATGGGGGATTCCCCTCATCCAGTTGCGCAAAATTCATAACCCAGTTGCCGGTGAAGCTGGTGAGGTTCGGCATGTCAATGTGCAGCGTGTAAATTTCTTTGCCGGAGAGAATCACTTCGGGCGGCAGCTTTGGATCGATCGCGCCGATTACCGCGGGACCGCGATGGGCCGAAGGCGGCGCATCCAAAGAGGGCATCGGCTTCAAATTTAGTTTGGTTGTGGCGCGGCCGCCGGCGGATCCGGTGCCGCCCACGCCTGAGTGTGCGTTCCCGCCGCTGACGCTTACCCCCGCAGGAAGAGAACCGGAGCCAGTGCCTGTTTTCGAATTAGTGCCGCGGCCGCCGCCACTGGAACTATCTCCGCCTGAGCCGCCATTTCCGGTCCCGCCATTTTCAGAGCCGCCGGGAACGCCGGGTTGTTTGCCATCGGGCGAAATGGCGATGCGCGCGGCGAGATTTCCCTGGGGCACGCTCACTTCCGGTGCGGGAGGGGCAGGCGCTGCGGAAAGCGCGATCACGCGATGCAAGCTGTCGTCTCCTGCCGAAGCCGCCGCGCCAATTTCCGGCGCCGCGCCCGTTTCTTCCTGAGGTGCACGTCTGCTTGCAACCGCTGTGGACATCGGTTGCACCGGCATGCGCGGTTGCGGATTGATCGTCGGCGAAGCAGCGATGTCGAGGGGCCCGGGAGTTTTTTCCTGGTTCGCAATTTCGGGCGCGGCCAGATTATTCACAGCGCGATGCTTCAATTGCGGCGCCGCCGCAGTGGCGGCCATGTGCATCTGAGGTTTTGCGGGCGCCGCTGTGGCCGTCCACTCGACAATATTGGGGAGGGGAACTTCGATTTTCGGAGGAGTCGGCGGCGCGTCTGGCTGAATCAGAGTTTGGCGCGGGTGCGTCGCGCGTTCGGGCTGCGACAGAATCGTTTGCCGCGGATGAAATGCGTCGGCGCCCTTCTGCGGCAGCGGTTTTGCTGGATCGCCCTTTGGGCTCGGTTTTGGGTCGTGCCCCGGCAGCGAGATCGGCGGCAAATCCGGCGAGGGGTTCGTCCACGTGAGTTCAATGCGCACCGGTGCGAGATTCGGCGGGTCGCTCGCCAGAAAATGCCAGATGGGAAGCAGCAGCAATCCCACCACGGCTACGTGCCATAGCGCCGAAGCCGTGACTGCGCGGCCGGGAAAGTTCCCCTCGATCCATTCGACGCGCAGATCGGAGTCCGCGGGCAGCTCGGAATCCTGCGGAACGCGCGGGCCGCGAAAAAAATCGTGCCAGCTGCTGCGAAACTCGCGCCAGGGAGAGCCCCAGTCCACACCCAGGTCCAGCCGCGGCAGTTGCGAATGTGACGGCAGCTCAACGTCCGCTTCGATTGGCGCCGGGGGCGGCATCGGCGGCGCAGGGGGCACACGCTCTTTTTGCATAACAGGCTGCATCGGTCGGGCCATTATACAGGAAGAGGCCCGAACCAGTTGGATGCAGCTGCCCTAGGCAGCGGCTGCCAGGCGGTAGAAGGAAAGTAGGGCGTCTCCCTGTTCAAGCTGACGGGTACATTCCAGGCGTTCCAGCCGTGCGGGTATCGCCGTGCGCCAATAGTGTTCCACGACGACGATGCCACGCGGCGCGATCAGATGCGAGGCGTCCAGAAATTCCAGCACTTCCCGGTACTCGTCGGACTTTTCGTACGGTGGATCGAGGAAGATGAAATCGGCGAGCAGGTGGCGGGCCGCCATTCGTTCCAGGCCGCGCAGGGCTGGCGCTTCAATTAACTCGGCGCCGGAGAGTACGTCGAGGGTTTTTAGATTTTCGCGGATCAGGCGCGCGGCTTTGGCGCTCGATTCCACAAAAATTGTTTCGCGCGCCCCGCGGCTGATGGCTTCGATTCCCACGGCGCCCGTTCCAGCGTAAAGGTCCACGAAGAGTGAGTCTTCCAGCGAGGGACCCAGTACGTCGAACAAGGTTTCGCGGAGGCGATCGCTGGTAGGGCGCAAGCGCAAGGGCCCCGGACCCTTCAACGTGCGGCTGCGAAATTTTCCGGCGATGACGCGCATGGGCTAACTCAGCTCCATAGTCATGATAATGCAAGCCGCTCGGCGAGAATCTAAGTGCTGCACTTTTTATCCAACGGAAGCCAATTGATAGCGTTGCCGCCACGATGGGCTGACCGATTCCAGGCGCGCGATGATCTCCGCGGCGCGCTGCGGATTTTCGGCGAGCGCGAAGGCTTCGCGGCGCGCTAGCTCCAGGATTTCATGGTCGCGCAACGGCTGCGCCACGGAAAAAGCGGCGTCGCCGTGTTGGCGCGTGCCGAAAAATTCTCCGGGGCCGCGCTGTTTCAAATCCTGCTCGGCGATCTCGAATCCGTTGGACGTGGCGACCATGGTTTCGATGCGCGCGCGAGCTTCGCCGGTAATGTTTTTGCGCGCCACCAGTATGCAGCGCGATTTTTCGCTGCCGCGCCCGATGCGGCCGCGCAGCTGGTGGAGTTGCGCGAGGCCGAAGCGGTCGGCATGCTCGATAACCATCAGGGTGGCGTTCGGAACGTCTACGCCGACTTCGATCACGGTGGTGGCGACAAGAATCTGAATTTCGTTGCGGCGAAATTGCTCCATCACGGCATCTTTTTCGTCATTTTTCAGGCGTCCGTGCAGCAGGCCGATGCGCAAGTTCGGGAATACGTGTTTCGCGAGGCGCTCGTACTCGGCCGTCGCGGCTTTCAGTTCCTGTTTCGATTCCTCGATAACCGGGTAGACGACGTAGGCTTGGCGTCCCGCGGCGATTTCGCGCCTTACAGATTCCCACACAGCCAAAAGCTGACTTTCTTCTTTCCATAGCGTCTCGATGGGCGTGCGTCCGGGCGGCATCTCGTCAATCACGGAGATTTCCAGATCGCCGTAAAGCGTTAGCGCCAGAGTGCGCGGGATCGGGGTGGCGGTCATCACCAGCACGTGTGGCGAGACGCCCTTTTCAATCAGGCGTTTGCGCTGCAGGACGCCGAAGCGGTGCTGTTCGTCCACAATCACGAGGCCGAGTTTTTTGAACGCGACGGGGTTTTCGATCAACGCATGCGTGCCCACCACGATTTGCGCTGCGCCGCTTTCCACGCGCGCGAGGGCTTCGTCTTTGGTGGAGCGTTTGCGCCCGCTCACAATCAATTCCACGCCATAGCCCGCAGCCTGGAAGATGCGGCGCGCCGAAAGATAATGTTGCGCCGCGAGAATTTCCGTCGGTGCCATTAACGCGACCTGGTAACCGTTCTCGATGACGATGGTGGCGGCCTCGAAGGCAACGATGGTTTTGCCGCTGCCCACGTCGCCTTCGAGCAGGCGGTTCATGGGAAATGGTTTCTCTAGGTCGGCGGCGATTTCCGCGAGCACGCGTTTCTGCGCGGCGGTGGGCTTGAAGGGCAAAATGCGTTTCACGGCCGCGCGAACTTTTTCTTCGCGCACGCGCATGGCGATGCCCCGGCGAGAGTGATCGCTTAGGCGGCGCAGCGCCAGCGCGAGCTGGTAGTAGAAAAATTCCTCGAAGATCAGGCGAATCTGCGCGGGGCTGCGGTAGTTGTTGAGCAGCTCAATACCTTGGTCTTTGGGAGGGAAGTGCGCGTAGAGCAGCGCTTCGCGGCGCGCGGGAAAACGATAGCGCTCCAGAATTTGCGGCGGCAGCGGCTCGGGAATATTGCCGTCGAAATTGGCCAGCACGCCATAGATGATGCGGCGCAACATGCGCGAGCTGATGGCGCCGATCGCTTCGTATATCGGAACGATGCGGCCGACTTCAGTGGAATCCGCGGCGCCGCCGTCGGTGGCTCCCACCAATTCCATTTGCGGATTCACCATTTCCAGGCGGCCCGGGCGATAGCGATCCTCCTCCACCTTGCCGTGCAACACGAGTTTCTGCCCGTCCTTCAATTTTCCTTCCAGATAGCCACCGTGGAAAAAACGGACGTATACCGTGCCCGATGCATCGCGCACCGCGACGTGAAATATCGAACGGCGGCTGCGCTGGAAGCGGACGGTTGTTCCTCCGCCTCCAGTGACCTCTGCGAAAATCGTTTGCACCTGCCCAGGAATTATTTCGGCAATGGGAGTGAAGCGGATGCGGTCCTCATAGCGGAAAGGAAGATAGCTGAGCAGGTCGCCAACGGTGACGATGCCGCGAGCTTCCAGAGCGGCGGCGCGCTGTGGGCCCACGCCGTGAAGGTATTTCACCGGGTTTGTTAGGGAGATTGGCATCGGATGGAACGCTGATGCATCACTTTTATATCATTGGTTGCGGGTTGGCAGGGTCGGCTGCGCTAAGCAGCAGATGCCTAACGCTGCGAACGCATGGCAAGAAAATTGAGACCAGACAGCCATTTGGAGCGTATTAGAGGTAGGGGGCCGCATTGGAGCTTGAAGTCGGAGGTGCGAGCCCAATAAAGTTGGCTAGTCTCGTGCAGTCTGTGGAAATGTTGAGATCTTAGCCGGCGGAAGCGTTATGGCAACACGCACTCGCCGTGTGTAAGCCATTCCCTTGCAACGTTTTAGCGGGGTGGTGCATCTCAACAAGAAGGTGCTCTGTGGGGCAGTTGTCCGATAGTGGGAAAACGACGTCCGCCGATGCTCACCAACGGCCACAGCCGCCGTCTATCTTTGCGGCACCAGCAGGCAGGGCTGATACCGGAACTGGCGGGATTCACGCACCAGGTTCGAGTGGCGCGGACCAGGGCGTTACCAGACAGGCGATAAACACCATGGGGATGAGCGTCGCGCTCGACATCGAGGCGCGCCAGGCAGCGGCGGTGAAGGTTGCGGAAGAGCAGGCGCTAGTCCGCAAAGCTCAGGCGGGCGACCGTCTGGCCTTTGAGGCATTGGTGCGGCGCTTCGACCGCGACGTATTGCGCTTGGCGTTGAATCTGGTGCATCGGCCGGAAGACGCGCGAGACATCTATCAGGAAAGTTTTCTGCGCGTTTACAAGAATCTGCACCGCTTCCGGTTTGAATGCAGTTTTTATACCTGGCTCTATCGGATTGTGACGAACGTGGCGCTCGATCACCTGCGCCGCCGCACCAGCCGCCGCGAAGATCAGGCGCCTGTACCGGAAGACGCCGAGGGCGGCACCAGAGATTTCTTCGATCGCCAGCCTGAACAGCGGGCCGGAGCGAATCCGGAAAGACATTTATTGGGGCAGGAACTCGGCGAGCAGATCGCCAGCGCATTAAATCGGCTTTCACCGCGCGAGCGGATGGTCTTCGAGATGAAACATTATCAGGGATTGAAATTGCGTGCTATCGGGGACATGCTAGGCACGTCTGAAGAGACGGTAAAGAATTCGCTGTTCCGGGCGACGCGAAAATTGCGCGCGAGCCTGGAAGGCATGCGTTAATCGCAATCAGCGAGGACGGAAAGAATGCGGGAAGAAGGAATGGAAGAGACGAAGAGCCCGGCGTGCGAAGAGTTTGAGCCGCGGCTGATTCTCTTTGCGGCCGGGGAACTGGACGCTTCAGAAATCGCGGATGTGAACGAACATCTGCAGCACTGCCAGGGATGCAACGAGGCGCTGACGCAGGAAAATGAAATGCTGGCGCTGCTGGCGTCGAAACACCCGGAGCCTGATGCGGCGCTGCTGGCTAGCTGCCGGGCGGGTCTGGAAGACGTTTTGGATCAGCAAGAGGAGAAGGGTTGGTTGCGCCGCACGGTTGGCGCGCTGCTGCCCTCGAGTTGGATTTCGCCGCAGCCGGCATGGAGCGCTGCGCTGCTGGTACTCATCGGGTTTTCCGTAGGAATGTTGGGGCCGCGCGTGCTGCGGAAACCGTTGGCGCCGGGCGGCACGAACTCCGCGAGTGCTTCGAATTACCCGGCGGGCCTGCCGGGTACGCAGCCCACAGATGCAAGCTCCGCAGGGACTCCCACCACTGGCACCTCTGGCCTCAGCTCACTGGATCTACACACCGCAGAAGTAGCCGGAATCAACGTATTCCCCACGTCGGACAACCAACTGCCGGAAGTGCAATTGCAATTGAAAGCGCGGCAGCCGTTCACGGTGCAGGGAACCGTGAATGACGATGACGTGAAGCGCATGCTGATGTACATCCTGCACAATAACCAGCGCTTCGATGCCGATGTGCGGCTGGATGCGGTGGATTTGCTGCGCGCGCGGAATAACGATCCCGATGTGCGCTCGGCGCTCTGCCAGGCGGTACACACCGATCACAACGCAGCGGTGCGGTTGAAGGCGCTGGAAGCGTTGAACGGCGCCGAGCCGCAGGACCTGATTCGTCAGACTCTGCTGGACGCGCTGGTGGACGATCAAAATCCCGGAGTGCGCGTGGAAGCAATCAACGCGCTGCGTGATATGGCTGCCAAAGGCCAGGTGGACGCCGACGATCATTTGTTCGCAGTGCTGCGCGAACGGATGGCCAAAGATCCCAGCACCTACATCCGGCTGCAGAGCGCGGCAGTGATTCGCGATCTGGGCCCGCGGCAAAAATTCTAAACATGTCCAGCCCGTCGTACACTCCGCGAAACCGGCAGAAGATCGCGGAACGATTTGGTGTGCGCGCACGAACTTCTAGCGGCTAGCGATTTCTTCCGCGTTCCTGGCGATCGCATTTCTCAATCCCGCGCCGGCCCTCGCGGACGGTGCCGAGAAGGCAAAAACCGGGCAGCAGAGTCACTCCGGGCCGCGGCTTAGCACCGATCTGACCGGAAGCGTCGCAGCGCGCGACGGCCAGCGGCTGCATCTGGTCACCGATCTGGGCAACATCCTCATCAAGACGCAAAATTCCGGAAAGATAGACTACAAAGTTCACCTGGAAGCCGACGCTTCGCAAAATGACGCGAAGCAACTCCTGAAAAATTTCATCGTCACCGCGCATACCACGCCTGAGGGCGTTTATTTTCGCGGGCAGGCGCTGGGACGCCACGCCAGCGGACGGCTGTGGGTGACGGTGGAAGTGAACGTACCCAAAAATTTCAATCTGGACATCACCACGGGCGGCGGAAACATCGAAGCTGAAGAGCTCAATGGCTTCGCTACGCTGGCAACTTCGGGCGGGAATATTGTGATGGGCAATGTGGGCGGAGCGGCACATCTTTCCACCGATGGCGGGCACATCACGGTGAAGAACGTGGCGGGCGAGCTGGCGGCGAACACCGGAGGCGGGCACATCACCACCGGCGCGATCGCTGGAAACGCCATCTTACACACGAACGGCGGGCACATTCGTGTGACTTCTGTGGAAGGCGTGGCGCATGTTTCCACGGATGGCGGAAATGTTTCGGTAGAGCACTCGGGCAGCGAACTGGTCGCGGAAACCGCCGGCGGACAAATCGAAGTGGGCGAGACCGCGGGCCAGGTGCAGGCGCGGACGGGCGGCGGAGGAATTCGCGTGGTGCGGGTTTCCGGTCCAACGAATTTGGAGACAAGCGGCGGCAGCATTTATCTGACGCAGGTGGATAGCGAAGTAAAAGCGTCCACGGGAGCGGGCGCGATCACCGCGTGGTTCGTGACTCCCGCGAAAATGCCCGGACAATGCGAATTGCGGTCCGGCGAAGGCGACATCGTGGTGTATATCCCGCGGCAATTACCGGTAACGATTGACGCGCAGGTGCAATCCGGCGACGAGCATCACGTGACGTTCGACCCGGCGTTTCCGGTGAAAATCAGCCGGGGAGCCGCGGCGAACGGAGGCGAGTGGACCCGCACCGAGGGCGCTCTAAACGGAGGCGGCGAAGTGATTCGCCTGCGCACCGTGGCGGGCAATATTCATGTGGTCGTCAGCGATACGAACAAACAGGTGCAGTTGTACAAGCAACAGATGGAGCAATTGCAGCAAAAACTGCAATTGCAATTGCGCATGATGCAGCAGTCGCAGCAGATGATCGAGAATTCACCGTAGGCGGGAAAACGTAGCGCTTCGTTGCAGCGAAGCGTGTGCGTGCAGGCGGCCAGGGATCCGGCCGACTAGAAGCGGCCGAACGTTCTAGTGAAGAGGTTGTTTCACTCGAGGGGGCGCACCGTGCAAACGCATACTCAAGGCCAAACGTCCGTAGGTTCATTCGGAGGCGATCCGCTGCGCATTGCAAAAAATGCACTGCGTGGACTCGTCCTGCTCGCCGCGATCGCCGGCCTGGTGTTCCCTAGCCTGGCAGCCGACGAGAAATTTCATCAAACCTATCCCTTGGCTGCGGGTGGAAGCTTCGCCCTGGAAAACGTAAATGGATCGGTGCAAGTGGAAGGTTGGAGCCGGGACGAAGTGGAAGTGAGCGCCGTCAAGACGGGGCGCAGCGACTCGCGCGACTTGGCGCAGGTGAAGATTGAGGTGGATAGCAGCCATCCCGGACAGGTGGCGGTACACACGCGCTACCCGCAGGGTGAGGGCGCCGAAGTTGCGGTGGAATACCACGTTCACGTGCCGTACCGCGTGTTGTTGGGTGGCATCGAGACGGTGAACGGCAGCGTCACCGTGCGCGGAGTCGAAGGCGGCGGGGAACTGCGCTCGGTGAACGGCAACGTAGAAGTTTTCGATAGCTCCGGCCGTTTCAGCGAAAAAACAACCAATGGGAACCTGCGCCTGGAGCTGCGCCAGCTGATGGCCGGCGGCCCGATGAACCTGGAAACCGTGAATGGCTCGGTGGTGTTGGGACTTCCCGAGGGCGCGCGCGCAGATCTGAAAGTTCTGGCCATGAATGGCGATTTCTATTCGGAGTTGCCGGTCACTTCCGCGGCGAGCACACCCGCGGCCCGCGCGTTTCATGCCAAGCTGGGAACCGGCGGCGGCGAAATCTCGGTTCGTACGATCAACGGCGGCATACGCCTGGTGGTGCAACGGCCAGGCGTCTGACGGGGCGTAATCCACCCAAAAGCGAGGACGAATGGCATGAAGCACCTTCATTGCACGAACCTTGTCGGTTGGGGTTTGCTGCTCGTAACGATGGGAATGGCGCCCGGCGCTTTGCCGGCGCAATCTTCAAACCAGATCCCACAGCAACCTGGCGCCGCTGCTCCAGTTGCACCTTCCAGTTCCACTCCCACAACGCCCGCCATGCCCGACGAGGGGTGCTTGCGCGTCGACACTCTCTTGGCAATTCCCCTGGAACAAATCGGCGAGGCCATGCGTATTACAGAAGGAACGCTCGACCGGGCGGAGATGGAGCGCGCGGTCCAGCAGGAATTGCGGGACAACCTCGCCAACCTGAACGAACGAGTGCGGCAGGAGGTAGAGATGAGTTCACCCGAGCTGCAGAGACTGCAAAATCTCTCGGCCCAGTTACGGAGCAATCAGGCGCAATTCGATGGGAGCGCGGACGAACTGGCTACGCGCGCGGCGGAACTGGCGGAGCTGGCGCAGGAAAAGAGCGCTGAATTCCAGGCGCCGGGGATGTTTGTTACCACGGATGAGGATGGCGGTGGATGGCTGGGCGTGGAAATCGGGGAAGTGACCGCCGACAAAGCGAAAGACCTGAAGCTGACGACGCCGCGTGGCGTGGTGGTGATGGACGTGGAGCCGGACGGGCCGGCAGCGAAAGCCGGACTGAAGGAAAGCGACGTCATCACCCAGTACGACGGGCAAGTGGTGGAAGGCACAGTGCAGTTCCGGCGGCTGGTGCGCGAAACGCCGGAGGGCCGCACGGTAGTGCTGGGAATTTCACGCAACGGCAGCGCGCAGAATATTTCCGTGGAGCTGGGCGAGCGCAGCGCATTTTTCGAAAAGAAGATGAAGGGAAAGATGCGCGATTTCGATAACGCCCTAGCGTTCTCGATGCCCAGTCAGGACTTCGCACTGGCCTTTCCCCCGTCGGATTCGCGAACACCGCAGCTGGGAATCAACGCGGAAGATCTGTCGGGTCAACTGGGAACTTATTTTGGCGCGCCGGATGGCACCGGCGTTCTGATACGCGAAGTTCGCGCCGGAGCAGCGGCGGAAAAAGCAGGACTGAAGGCCGGCGACGTGATCGTGAAGGTGGACGGCAAACCGGTGCACACGCTGGCGGATCTGCGCGGACAGTTGCGAGAGAAGGGCGACCAGAAATCGGTGGCCCTGGTAATTCTCCGCAAAGGTGCGGAGATGAACGTCACTGTAGCGATTGAGAAGCCGCAGCCCAGCGAGACGAGCCACGTGGTTCGCCGCGCGCAACTTTAAACCGGATCGATCAAAAAATCGGAATGGATTGGAAAGGCCCGGGAGTTGGTCCCGGGCCTTTTTTATTTTGGCGCGGTATTATTCGCGGATAACTTCGGCGTTGGCTGCGGGCGCGACCAGGCGCATCAACTTCGGGCCGTCGAGGTATAGATCAATTTCGTTGTCTTCGGTCTTCACGCGCAATTCTTCCACCTTTGTGCCATTCACCACTTGCGGGCCCAGCGATTCCACGCCCACTGTGCCCGGAGTCAGCTCCTGCGGGACCAACACGGAGAAGCTTTGCTCGCCTTTCTTTTCCCAGTCGTAGAGGCGCGCGAGAAACGTGTACTGATAATAGAGGTTGTCATCGAGGACCACCACCAACGGGGCCGTGAACGTAAACGTCTGCGTGAAGGGGCGCGCGTTTCCCAGGTGCAGCTCGACGTTGGCGGTCAAGCCGGCGAAGGAGATCGTCGCGGAAGCTTTTTTGGCTCCGGTCGCGGACCATTCGTAGTGCACCGGCGTGCCGTCTGGGTGCACGACCAGGGTTCCGGTGACGCGCGTATTGCCTTTGGGCGATTGCAGCTCCGTGTTTCCGTGTCCGGTCCAATCACTGCCATTCGGTTCGATTGAAAATTCTTCCTTACCCACCTGCTGGCCGCTCACCAGAATGCGAAACGCGCCTTTATCGGCAGTGAGCGCGGGCAGTGGTTTGTTGTCGGCCGGGACCGCTGCGCGAAATGTGAGCAGCGAAGCCGCCACAATTCCCAGCGCGAGGAGCGTCGCCAGACGATGGCTGAACGCTCCTGGAAATGAGCGCATCGGGCTGCGTCGAGATGTTCGGTTCATGCGTTCACCTTCGGAAAAATTCCCAGCGCGACAATCTGCTCGACCACGCGCAGGGGCTCCAGATCCGATTGCACATGGTAGTCCGCGATTTCGTAAGAGGGAAGGCGTTCCTCGTAGAGGTTTCTAAAACTGGCTTCATCGCGGAAAAGCGGACGGTCCTGGATGTGAGCGATGCGCCGCAGCAATTCCTCGACGGGGCACTGCAGCCACACGAGCACGGCGCCAGCCTGGCGCAAGAGCGCCAGGTTCTGTGGTTGCGCGGTGGTTCCACCGCCGAGCGAGATGACGCGGGGTTTTTGCTGCTCGGCGGCTTCGCCGATGATGCGCACGAGCTGTTCGTGCTCGATTTTGCGGAACTCGGGTTCGCCAAGCTTCGCAAATATTTCAGGGATGGTCTGCTCCGTCGTATCGACGATGCGCTTATCCAGGTCCACATGCTGCCAGCCGATTTGGCGGCCCAGCAAGCGCGCCACGGTGGACTTGCCGCTGCCCATAAATCCGATCAGGCAGACGAGCGAGCGAGCGCGAAGTTCAGCGGGCATCAGTTTGGTGGTGCAGTGTGTGGAAAACTAGCCGATCAATCACGTTTGAGGATGTTGATTGTACCATCGAAGGAGGTCATCTCGATCTTGGCGCGGCCTTCATTGAAAGTGCCGAACAAAGCGTTGCCCCACTTCGGCAGGTAATGACGCTGGTGGGTCGAGGGCGTCAATTTCGCTTCGTTGTTCACTTTGCCTTTCAAGGAAGTAGCGCTGAGATCGAACGAGTCTCCGGGGGAGAAGCGCAGTTCAATCACGCCACTGTAATTCTTCAGGGAGTAGGTTCCGTTGGGAAGAAACGCGCCGTTGAAGAGAATGTTGCCCGTGGAGGTCTGCGCCCATACGTGATAGCTGTGCAGGTCGATCAGCCGGAAATTCCCGCTGATGGAGGAAGCTTCGATGCGCCCCGCGCAACGGATGCATTGGAACGAGCCGCCCACGGTCTTGACGGTTAGGTAACCCGCGGCGTCCTCCAGATCCACGCCCGCGGCGACGGTCTCCACGTTCATATCGCCCAGCACGTTGGCAACGGTTACGCTGCCGGCGTCGTTGTGAATTTGCAATTCGGCGTCTTCCGGAACATTAATTTGGAAATCCGCGCGCATGTCATCGGGGGCTACCGAATCCGAAAGCTCGCGCGTGGATACGTCCACGCGATTGCCCATTTGCTCGGCGTCTATTTCGATGCGATCGCTGGCCGGAGTGGAAATGACCATTACTTCGGATTTGGTCCAGGCCTTCACGGTAATCAGACCGTTGGGATTGTGAATGGTGATGACTGGATGAGCAGCGACTTTGAAGTGCTGTTCCTGGCGGCGGGGCGCGGCGGAAACTGCGCTGCATAGCAGCAAGCCGGGAACCAGTAGTCCAGCGGACCGCCAATTCGACCTGGGAAGCCACTGCGCCGGAACAAAGTGAGAGGTGCTCATTGGACGTTTTCTCCGCGTTCAGTCATTTGCGTCAGCAAATCCGCTTTCTGCTGATACGCTTCGTAGAGATAATCGCGCGCCACTTCGTTCTGGGGTTCTTCGCTGACACTTTTCTCACACAAAGCGATGTAGTTGTCAACGATAGCCAGGTTTTGATGCAAGGAAGCAGTTACAACCGGATTGGAACGAGTGACGTAGGAATTCGAATTTTGTTCGGCGAAGTTGAGCTGGGCGCTGAGCGGCGAAGTGGAAGTCTGTGTGCCTTTGAGCCAGCGCGCTTCATTGACGCGCCTGTTGACGGGACCACTGAGCGCGAACGCCGCTGCGACCAGCGCCGCGAGATACGCCCCTGCCAGCACCGGGCGCGGCAACCTCGGGAATAAACCACCGAACCAGCCGGCGCGAGGCGCGCGGTCTTTTGTGCCTTGCGCGCTTGCCGGAATTGTTTCGCGGATCAGGCCTTCTTGTTCGAGCTGCGCGCGGAGTGAAGTCCACACACGCTCCGGCGCGTCCTGCTCCACGACGTTCCAGCTGCCCGCTTCCGTTTGGATCATTTGCAAATCTCTGATGATGCTCGAGCAGTTCGGGCAGGCGCGCAAGTGCGCTTGCACGTCTGGCGGGCGCTCGCCCTCCATCCAGGGTTCGAGATAATGCAGAAAGTCCCTGCAAGTGATGGTGGCCATGGTTCAGTCCTTGCCGCCAGTTTCAGCGCTGGCAGCTTTGCGATCTTCGCGGGCCTGGGCGCGCAACGCTTCGTGAAGCAGTTCGCGAAGCCGCATACGCGCTTTGTGTAACTGGGATTTCGAGTTGCCGATCGAGCAAGCCATGATTTCCGCAATCTCGTTGTGCTCGTAACCTTGCACATCATGCAGGACGAACACCGCTTTGTAACCGGGCGGCAGCTGCTCCACCGCGCGCTGCAGATTGACCCGGTCAATGGATCCGCTGAGCCGCAAATCCGGTCCGCCGAAATCTCGCCGCGGTCCGCCGGAATCTTCATCCGGCTCGGTAAGCTCTTCCAGCGAGCTTTCGTTGCCGGACTTCTTGCGCAGCTTCATGAGCACGACGTTGACGGCCAGACGATGCAACCAGGTCGAAAACGCCGACTCGCCCCGGAAAGTAGCAATCTTCCGGAAAAGCTGGAGGAACGCTTCCTGCGTCAGGTCCTCTGCCTCGGCGGTATTGCCCACCATCCGCAAACAGAGCGAATAGACCCGCCGGTTGTGCAGGCGGTAGAGGCGTTCAAAAGCCGCCGCATCGCCCAGTTGGGCGAGTCGGATGGCCTCTGCCTCCGGCAACTCTCCAGTGTCGATTCGTCTCGTTCGGGCCACGCTACCCGTCGGGGCGCATCCTTCATTGCGATGCGGCGCCCGGTCCCTGAGTTGTACTTGTAGTTCTATATCCGCAACGAAAGCGCCAACTCAAAGGTTCGGCAGGTTGCTTGCGGTTGCCGGACCTTACCAAAAGCTTCGCCCGAAGCATACGCTTAATCATTTTGGCCGGATTCGAAGGAAACGTCCAGCGACCAGCCCAGAGCCCACGGCGACTTTCAGCGATCGGCCCATCTGGGAAAACCGCAGGAACATGCTCGTTAGACGAGACTCAGACTCATTGGCAAGCCGCGAGCCAGGCGATTCTACCAATAATGGAAGGAAATTAAGCCGAGGCGTTCGTGATACGTGCCCGCGAACCGACCGCAGGTTTCCGCTTCGGGGCCGGCGCGGCATCCAGCTCGGCGGCGAAGGCGCTAAGCTGTTCGCCCGGAAGCACCCGGAGAAACGACTTCAGTAGGACTTCCAATTCGCGGAGACAAGTAGTGAAATCGTACTGCAGACATTCCAGAGCATCCCAACTGTCGCCGGGCTGAACGGAGGCTCCGGCGGCGACGTCGGCGGCCGCGTCATTATATTCCCGCGCCAGGCTCTGCAGGGTTTCCGACAGGATTCGCAATTTCTGGAAATAGCGGGAGCGACTGGCGAAAAGGACGCGGTGGAGAAATTCGTTCCAGGAGGCCGCTGTCTGCGCGGTCTCACCGCGGAAGAACTCCGCGTTCAGCGGCGCTACAGCGGGGACATTTCCGACTTCGCGGCCCCGGTCAGAAAGTGTGGCGCACGCGGCTGACGAGCGAAGATGACAGACGAGCTAGGAGGTCGGCGGAGATGGATACTTGTTGGCGGGCGCGGACCAATTCGCCGCGTGCGCGCAAAGTGAAAGCGTCATCCAGCGACACGCTCATCATCGCGTAGAAAGTTTCCCAGCGTTGCACCACCGCATCGAACACGTGGACTTTGTCGCGCGGCAACCACGCGATCCAGTCGTCCGAGACGCTGCGCCGTGAGGTGGAAGTGCCTGGCTTCCGCTTCAAGAACACACTGCCCCCAAGATGAGCGGGCAGTATACCACCGCTTTTCGAGCGTGGCGCGTCCGGGGCCGTTTTCTTGACGCTTCTGGAAGCCGACCGCTATACTGCCGCCCGGCTCTCGGAATGGATCGTTAGTGTGCACGGCCATGGCCGCCGAAAGGAAGTTGACCCGTTGGAATTCGAACCGCAGGATCAGTTTCAACAGCGCCTGAAAAATCTGGGAGAAATTGAAGGGCTGGGCCACGCGGCTTATCCGCGAAAATTTGCCTGGACGCATACGCCGAAGGAAGTCGGAGACTAAATTCGGCGAGCGCACCACGGAGCAACTGGCCGCGGAGCCGGTGGACGTGCGCGCCGCGGGGCGAATCGTGGCGCTGCGGCCGCACGGGAAGGCGGCATTTGCGCATATCGCCGGCGGCGGTGGACGGCTGCAGATTTACGTGCGGCAGGACGTGGTGGGAGAGGAAGCTTACAAACTATTCAAGTTGCTGGATTTGGGCGACATTGTGGGCGTTTCGGGGCATCTCTTCCGCACTAAGACGAACGAGCTTAGCGTGAAGGTGGAAAAAATCGAGCTGTTGAGCAAGGCGCTTTTGCCTCTGCCGGAAAAATGGCATGGGCTGGCGGACATCGAGCAGCGCTATCGCCGTCGGTATCTGGATTTAATAGTTAACGAAGGTGCGCGGGAGATTTTCATTCGCCGCGCGCAGATCATCCGGGAGATCCGCAGTTTTTTTGACGCGCGCGGATATGCGGAAGTGGAAACGCCGATGATGCATCCGATTCTGGGAGGCGCCACGGCGCGGCCCTTCGTTACCCATCACAATACTTTCGACATGGATCTTTATCTGCGCATCGCCCCGGAACTGTATTTGAAACGTTTGGTGGTGGGAGGGATTGACAGGGTCTATGAGATTAACCGCAACTTCCGCAACGAAGGCATTGACGCGATCCACCAGCCGGAATTCACCATGCTGGAGTTCTACCAGGCTTACAGCGATTACCTGGAACTGATGGATATGACCGAGGAATTATTTCGCGGGCTCGCGGAAAAAGTCACCGGCGGCGTGCAGGTCAAGTACGGCGAACAGACGATTGATTTCGGACGGTTCGAAAGACTTTCGATGCGCGAAGCGATCGTAAAATACTGGCCCGCTGCGGCAGGAGCAGCGCCCACTGTCGCCGAATTGGGCGCAGCGGGCGGTCCGCGCGCCGTAGCGGAGCGCTTCAACTCTTACGCGCGCACGACCGGAATTGATTCCGTTGCCAACGTGGCCAAGCTTTCCGATGGCGAATTAACCGGCGAGCTTTTTGAAACGATTGCCGAAGCTCATCTGATTCAGCCAACATTTATATATGACTTTCCGACGGCGATTTCGCCGCTCTCGAAGCAGAAACCTGACGATCCGTCGTTGACCGAACGATTTGAGTTGTTTGTCGCGGGAATGGAACTGGCCAACGGCTTCTCGGAATTGAACGATCCCTTTGACCAGGAGCGGCGTTTCCGCGCGCAGGTGGAAAAGGGCGGGCAGGAAGCGCCGAAAGAAGTGGACATGGATTACATTCGCGCGCTGGCGCACGGTTTGCCGCCCACCGCCGGTGAAGGCGTGGGAATCGACCGCCTCGTAATGCTCCTCACGGATTCGCACGCGATTCGTGAGGTGGTGCTGTTTCCGTTGTTGCGCGCGGAATCACACGACGCCCCTGAGGAAGCGCCGCCGGGATCCGTTACTGAAGGTGATGCAGGCGGCAAAAGCAAATGAGCTTCGAATGGCTGGTGGCGCTGCGGTATCTGCGTTCGCCGAACCGGCCGGCAGTGCTGCGAATCGTCACGCTACTGGCGGTGATTGGCGTGGCTGCCGGCGTCACCACGCTGGTGATTGCGCTCTCGATGAACACCGGATTTCGCCAGGCGATCCGCGATCGCTTGCTTAGCGTCACCGCGCACGTCAACCTCAAACCGATCGGCCCCAACGGAATCCGCGACTATCGAGAATTGATGACGCGACTCAGTGGCACGCCTGGGGTGCGCTCGATCGAGCCGGCGATCTACGCCACGGTTCTGCTGTCTTCCGGCGGCCGCGCGCGGGGAATCGTGCTGAAGGGCGTTGATCCAGAGCTGGAACGCAAAGCGAGCGAAGCGCTGCACCATATCGTCGCGGGCAACGGAGATTTCGCGGCCGATGCCGACGGCATTCCGGCGGTGCTGGTGGGCCGCATCCTGGCGAATGATCTGCAAATTTCGGCGGGTGATTACATCACGCTGACCAGTCCGCAAGGAAGCCTCACTCCTTTTGGGATGCTGCCGCGCTCGCGGCGTTTCCACGTGAATGGAATCTTTGATTCGGGGTTTTACGATTATGACGCGAATTGGGGATTCGTGACGCTGGGCTCGGCGCAGTCGCTGGCGGGAATCGGCGACGTCGTCAGTTTGCTGGAAGTGCGTGTGACGCAAATGGATGACGCCAATTCGATTGCTGACGATTTATTGCGCCGCGCGGGCCCGGGCTTCCTGACCTCCACGTGGATGGACGAGAACCGTGCGTTATTTCGCGCCCTGAGCCTGGAAAAGCTGGTGACCGCGCTGTTCATCGGATTGATTACGTTCGTTGCCGGGTTGAATATTCTGGTGGTGCTGACGATGACGGTGACGGATCGCGCCCGCGACATCGCGGTGCTGATGGCCATGGGAGCGCGACGACAGCAACTTCGCAAAATTTTCATTTTGCAGGGACTGGTGGTGAGCATTGCTGGCACGGTGGCCGGCTTGCTAATCGGTTATACGTTCGCGGGGATCGCCGACAAGTGGCGATTGATTCCTCTGAATCCTGAGGTTTACGCCATCCCGTACGTACCTTTCCACGCGAACGCGCTGGACGCGATTTGGATCGCCGCAGCCGCGCTGGTGATCAGCATCGGAGCTACGATTTTGCCGGCGCGTTCGGCGTCGCGCATCTTGCCTGTGGAAATTCTGCGCTTCGAATAAATTTAACGTCTGCGCCAGCCGGATATTTCCGCGAAGATCCTCGGGATTTCGCAACGCCATCCTCAAACTTGGCCATCCTACTGCCGGCCGCCAAAACATCCGGCGCCGGTGCCGATTTCCGTTCAAGAGTTGGCCCGGCGCAATCTGCATTTCGCGACGCTCCGTGCTAGAATCGAAGAAGAAGCGAACTCGCGGCGGTTGGCGAGACCGCAGGCAGTCTTGGGGAAGGCGCTGCTAGAGGTAACAGTACGGTCATAAAGAGAAATCCGTTGGATTCGCAGGCGGCGGGCGCCATTTCGGGAATGTTTAGATGCCTGTAAAACAAGGACATACCGTTTGGCGGGTTCGGCATCTAACGTGAAAGAGACTATAGACCAGGCGATGCAGACCCAGGTCAATTCGAGCGTGGCTGTCCTCGACAACACCGGCGATTTAAACGCGCCCGGCTCGGGTGAAATCCTGCGTGGCGAGAATCTGCGCAAGACGTTCCGCTCTGGCGCGCAAGACGTTACTCCTCTGGCGGGGATTAATCTCTCGATTGCGCGCGGCGAGATGGTCGCGATTGTGGGACCATCCGGCACCGGAAAAAGTACTTTGCTGCACCTGCTGGCTGCGCTGGACACTCCAACGAGCGGTACAGTATACTTCGGCGGGAATTCGCTCCAATCGTTTTCAGAATCGGAGCTGGCGGAGTATCGCAATCGCGCCGTGGGTTTTGTCTGGCAGCGTCATCACCTGCTGCCGGATTTCACGGCCGCGGAAAATGTAGCGATGCCTCTCCTGGTGCGGGGCGTCTCATTGGCGCAAGCGCTCCGGACCGCGGCGGAATGGCTAGGCGAAGTCGGATTGGCCGATCGAGCAGAGCAGCGTGGGGGTCAGCTATCTGGGGGCGAACAACAGCGTGTGGCCATCGCGCGAGCGTTGGTGAATGGCCCGGCCTTACTGCTGGCCGACGAGCCTACCGGCGACCTCGATCAACGCAGCGCCGAAAATATTTTCGAACTCATGCAGCGGTTGCATCACTCGCTCCAGCTGACGTCCATCCTTGCAACACACAACCTTTCATTGGCCCGGCGCGCAGACCGTGTTCTGACTTTGGAACGCGGAGCATTGGCGCCGGGCGCAGAAGCGCTGAGCGATTCCGCGGTTCCTCTCCCGCGGGCCGCCAGTGCTGGGGCGACGACTCCAGGAGACCGTGGGTGACCCGTGTTTGAACGCTATACTGAAAAAGCCAGGCGCGTAATCTTTTTCGCACGCTACGAGGCGAGCCAGTACGGCAGCCCGTACATCGAGACCGAGCACTTGCTGCTGGGACTGTTGCGCGAGGATAAGGCGCTCGCCAACCGCTTCCTGCGCACGCACGGCTCGATCGAATCCATCCGCAAGGAAATCGAGGCGCGCATCACCGTGCGTGAGCGTATCTCGACCTCGGTGGAAGTTCCGCTGAGCCAGGAATGCAAACGCATTCTGAATTTCGCGGCCGAGGAAGCAGAGCGCCTGGGCCACAAACACGTGGGGACCGAACACCTGTTACTAGGCGTGCTGCGGGAAGAGAAGTCTTTCGGTGCGGAGATTTTGCTGGAGCGTGGATTGCGACTTTCAACCGTGCGCGAGGAGTTGGGACGCAGCGCGGGAGAGAAGGTGCCAGTGAACCGGCCAAAAGAAGCTTCGCTGTTGGCGGAATTCAGCAGAGATTTGACGCAGGCGGCAATGGAAGGCCAGCTCGACCCGCTGGTAGGACGAGACCGCGAACTCGAGCGCGCGATTCAGATTCTGTGCCGGCGCACGAAAAATAATCCGGTGCTGATCGGCGAACCAGGCGTGGGCAAGACCGCGATCGTCGAGGGGCTGGCGCAGAGAATATCCGACGGCGACGTTCCGCCGTTCCTCGCGGATAAGCGCATCCTCTCATTGGATCTTTCGCTGATCGTGGCGGGAACGAAATATCGTGGACAGTTCGAAGAGCGGCTGAAAACCATCATGAAGGAATTGATGGAAAGCCAGAACGCCATCGTCTTCATTGACGAACTCCACACGCTGGTGGGCGCGGGGTCGGCGGAAGGTTCGCTGGATGCCGCGAATATTTTGAAGCCGGCGCTCAGCCGCGGCGAGATTCAGTGCATCGGCGCGACGACTCCATCGGAATATCGCAAGTCGGTGGAAAAAGATCGTTCGCTGGAGCGGCGTTTTCAGGCCGTGAAAGTGGGCGCGCCCAACGAAGAAGAAGCGATTCGCGTGTTGCAAGGTGTGCGCGACCGCTACGAAAAGTTCCACGCCGTCAGCTACACCGACGAAGCCATTCAATACGCAGTCTATCTCTCGAATCGGTACATTCCGGACCGCTTCCTGCCGGACAAGGCCATCGATCTGCTCGACGAAGCAGGCTCGCGCGTGAAGCTGCGCCAGGCCATGCTGCCGGACGAGGTTTCCGAAGTGCAGAAGCGCGTGAAGTTCATCACGCACCGTATGGAAACCGCAATCGCCAACCATGAATTCGAGAAGGCGCGGTTTTATTCCGAAGAAGAGCGCAAGGAAAAGGAACATCTGCGGCTGCTGCGCGAGAAGCTGAAGATCGACGACTCTTCTACCGGTATCGTTAGTCGGGAAGACATCGAAGAAGTTGTGGCGCGCTGGACCGGTATTCAGGTCTCCGCGATCAAAGAAGACGAGCAGCAGAAGCTGCTGCGCATCGAAGAAGAATTGCACCGCCGCGTCATCAGCCAGGACAAATCCATCACCGCGCTGGCGCGGGCCATTCGCCGTAGCAGGGCGGGATTGAAAGCTCCGGGCCGTCCGGTGGGCTGCTTCTTGTTCCTTGGTCCCACGGGCGTGGGCAAGACGGAAGTAGCGCGACGCCTCGCCGAGTTTCTTTTCGGCAGCGAGAAGTCGTTGATCCGCTTCGATATGTCCGAGTACATGGAGAAACATTCCGTATCGAAGTTGATCGGCGCGCCTCCAGGATACGTGGGATACGAAGAAGGTGGCCAATTGACGGAGCGCGTGCGGCGCACGCCTTACTCCGTAATTCTGCTGGATGAGATTGAAAAAGCTCATCCAGACGTGTACAACATTCTGCTGCAAGTCTTTGAAGATGGCCAGTTGACGGACGGGCTTGGCAACACAGTGGATTTCCGCAACACTATCATCATCCTGACATCGAACCTTGGTGCGCGGCAGTTGCAGAAGCAGGCCGGCCTTGGTTTCGCGTCGAAGGAATTGGACGCGATGGCCAAGAGCCAGGATGACATGGTGATGAGTGAAGTGCGGCGGGTCTTCAATCCGGAATTCCTGAATCGTCTGGACGAAGTAATTTTGTTCAATTCGCTCAACGATGAAGATCTATTGCGGATTATTGACTTGCTCGTGGGCCAGATCAACGAAACTCTGGTGCATCGTCAGGTGCAGATCGCACTCACACCTGAGGCGCGCCAGTGGATCCTCGAAAAGACCTGCAGCGACCGAAATTATGGCGCGCGGCCGCTCCGGCGCGCGTTACAGAAGTACGTCGAAGACCCATTGTCGGAAGCTTTGATCCAGGGCGGATTGCAAAGACCAGCGACTCTCGAAATTTATCTCGGGAGCGAGGGTCTGGCGTTCCGACCTGTCGTTGAAGCAACCCCAGTGGCCCACTAGGAATCCTACGCGCAAGCCGGACGGGAGCGGTCCGGCGGGGGAGCACACAATTTTGGGCGGGATACTGCGGCCTTGACCATGGCCGCCAGCGGGAAAACTTTTCTGCGTCCATTGAGACTTGTTGTGGTGGTGTATTTGTTCGCGTTAGCCTGGGTGCAACCCCTTCCCGCTCAACAGCCTCAAGGCGCACAGGACGCGAACGGAACGCAGTACATCATCGAGAAAATTGAATTCATCGGCAACCGCCGCATTCAGCGCGACACTTTGCTGGCGCGAATTTTTTCGCGCGCCGGCGATCCCTACAGCGCCGAAGCCGTGCGCCGCGATTTTCAAGCGCTGTGGAACACGCAATTTTTCGAAGACGTCCGGCTGGAAGTGGAAGACAGTCCTAACGACCCTAACGGCAAAATCATCGTTTTCTATGTGCAGGAACGTCCCATCATCCGCCGGATCGAATACAAGGGAAACAAATCGATCACGGAGTCGGACATTCTGGATGCGTTCAAGGAAAAGAAAGTAGGGCTGTCGGTGGAAAGCCAGTTTGATCCCACGAAAATCAAGCGCGCGGAAGTGGTGATCAAGGGCCTGCTGGCCGAACACGGGCGTCAATTCGCCACGGTGAAACCTACCTACGAGCGCATTGCCGCCACCAACGCCGTGAAATTGGTCTTTAATATTGATGAAGGGCCGAAAGTGAAAGTGGGCGACATCAAATTCGTTGGCGCCAAGGCGTTTTCCGACCGGAAGCTGATCCGCTCGATGCACAACGACCGCCCGTACGCAATTCCGCTGTACATCACGGAAATTCCGGTCTGGAGCAAGACCTACGATAAGGGCAAGCTCGACGAAGACCTGGGGGTGGGAGTCCACGGAATCTACCAGGATCACGGATATTTCAAGGTGTCCGTGAGCGACCCCGACGTGAAAATCGTAAATGATGAGCGCAGCGGCATACCCGGACCGTGGCCGATGATCGGCTCGAAGAACGGCAAGCGCGCCGATATTACCATCACCATTGATGAAGGCGAGCTATACCGCATGGGCAGCCTGCGTTTTCGCAGCTCCGATCCCGAGCAAGGTCTGGTATTCAAACAGGACGTTCTGGCGCGAGCCTTTCCTCTGAAAGAAGGGGACGTCCTGGCGGCGGACAAGCTGCGCAAAGCGCTTGATAACTACAAAAAGCTGTACGGAGAGTACGGATATATCGACTTCGTGGCCACGCCGCTGACGGAAATCGACGACGCCAAGAAAGTGGTGAACCTCACCATCGAATTCGACCAGCAAAAACAATTCTTCGTGCGGCGCATCGAGTTTTCCGGAAACACTACAACGCGCGACAAGGTTATCCGGCGCGAATTGCTGCTGGATGAAGGCCAGGTGTTCAACAATCGTCTGTGGGAAGTCAGCTTGTTGCGGCTGAACCAGCTCAATTACTTCGATACCATCAAGCCGGAAAACGCGGAATTGAAACGCAACGTGAAAGCCGGGACGGTGGACATCAAACTGAAGCTGAAGGAAAAAGGGAAGCAGTCCATCAGTTTCAATGGCGGTGTGAGCGGCATCGCCGGCACGTTCATCGGCGGTTCCTACACCACGAACAATTTCCTGGGCCTGGGCGAGACGCTTTCGCTTTCCGCGCAGTTGGGCAGCTTCCAGCGCGACGTTCGTTTCGGATTCACCGAGCCCTATCTTTTCGATCGTCCGATTTCCACCGGCTTCACGATTTTTTCCACAAAATTCGATTACAACCAGGCCAAGCAACTGGGCATCGCCTATAACCAGGAGATCGCGCTGAATCCCGCGCTGCAACAGAATTACACGACCAACTCCAAGGGCATGACCGTGTTTGCCAGTTATCCGCTGCGGAAATTTTCCTTTACGCGCATCGGCGTAACCTACGGCTACTCGACCACGAATATTCAGACGTTCAGCACGTCCGCGCAATTACTGTTTGACAGCATCAAGTTCACGGGCCTGGCGGGGCCGTCGGCGCTGAACGGAATCGAATCGAGCAAGATCACCACGACGCTTTCCTACAGCACCGTGAATAATCCGCAAAACCCGACGAAGGGCAAGAGCTTCTACTACGGGATTGGTGTGGAAGGCGGGCCGCTGGGGGGCAACGTCAACACCATCACGAATTCATTCGTGACTACTTATTTCCATCCGATAAACAAACGTCGCAACGTGATCGGCCTGAAATACCAGATGGGACTGATCACCGGATACAACGGGACGGACGTTCCGCCTTACAGCCGCTTTTTCCTCGGTGGAGAGAACGACGTGCGGGGCTACAATTTCTACACGATCTCGCCGTTCGTGGAGATTCCCTATGCCACGAACCAGCCCGTCACGTTCTTCAACCCCACGGTCCTGAACCAGCAGGGACTGCCGACGCTGCAAACGATTACCGTGCCCATGATCCAGTTCCTACCCACGCGGCCGGGTGGCGATTTTCAGAACGTGGGCAACATCGAATACCGCATTCCGATTGCTGGACCGGTGACGCTGACATTATTCAACGACGTCGGCATCAACGGCATCTTGAAGCAAGCGCAACTGGCGCTGGATCCAGCGGCCGTAACGGTGTATCAGCAGCAATATCCGAATCCGGATTTCCCCAATTTGAAAATTGCCAGCAACCTGCCGATCGTGCCCGGCACGAATTTCAAGATACACACTTCGGCCGGGGTGGAGCTGGACGTGGTGCTGCCGATCGTGAACGCTCCCTTCCGCATCTATTATGCTTGGAATTATTTGCGGCTGAATGACACCATCAACGGCGAGAGCGGCGGATATTTCCTGAGCGACGCGATCAAGAACTCCCTGCCGCCCGGCGTGCTGGAGACGCAGATCGCGCCGCAACTGCAGCAATTCATACTCGCGAACACGCAGCATATCCCAGCGAACCTGCTGGAGCCGCAACATACTTTCCGGTTTACGGTGGGCAAGACTTTCTAGGAATTTGCACGGGTGAGCCGAGCAGAGAATCGAACGCGACGCTAAGGAAGCCAGCCGGCGAGCGCAACGAATACAGCGGAGAGGGTGAAAGAAATGGGCAACAAGATTCTGAAGTTGGGCGCGGCGGCGTTGTTCGTCGTGGCACCCGTGTTCCTGATTGGTTGCGGAGGGAACTCTACTCCTGTCGGCGTCGTCGTAAGCCCGATCAATCCGTCCATCCCCTTGGGCGGCCAGCTGCAGTTTCAAGCGGTCGTCACGGGATCAGCCACCACGGCGGTGACCTGGCAAATCTGTTTGGTGCCGAGTCCAACAAATGCGACGCCGACAGTCTGCAGCCCGCCGAACACCGGACAGACGCAAATGCCAAGCGGCTACGGCATCATTACAACTGGACAGACCCAGACGCCGCAGGGAGGCTTTTACACTGCGCCCACAGTTCTTCCCCCGACCAACGACTTCTTGGTGGTTGCAACCAGCACCGTGGATACCACGAAGTTTGGCGTCGCGGTGGTGCATATAGAATCCGGCGTGCGAGTGGCATTGACGCCCACCACGGCGACCATCGCTCCGGGCGAATCCTACACATTCAGTGCCAACGTGACCGGAACCACAAATACCGCGGTTACGTGGGAAGTTAGCGGAGTGGCGGGAGGCAGCGTGGCGCTTGGATTCATCACGCCAGGCGCAGGGAACGGAAACACGGCCACGTATGTGGCTCCCACTAGCAATTCACCCGGTAGCGTGACCATTTCTGCGGTTTCGGCGTTTGATCCGTCGCAATCCGGTACGGCGGCCGTAAGCATCACCAGCTCCGATCCTCCGATCCTCACTTCCGTGGCGCCCAATAACGTGGGCGAAGGGTCCGCGCAGCAACAAATATTCCTTACGGGATCGAACTTCAATTCGAACAGCGTGGTGATGGTAGGAACTCCGCCCGCAGCGGTACCTACACTATTTATCGACACCACGATCTTGCAGGCCACAATCCCCGCGGCCCCGCTGGCAACGGCGGGACCACTAGCGCTGATCGTTGAAGCGCAAGACGGTGACGTATCGAATGGTGTCGCCGGCCCCAACGGGCTAACGGTGACGCCGTCGCGTCCCGCAGTGGTTGCGGTATCGCCGGATACGCTGGTGCCGAACGGCGCGGCGACCGGGGTGAACCTGATCGGCGGATTCTATTCGCCGCAAACGACCGTGCAATGCAACGGGCAAACCGTGGCAGCCACGCTGACCAGCTCGCAACAATTGGGCGTGACCATTCCGGGAACTTGCGCGCCGGCGCCGGGACAGTATCCGCTGATCGTGCAAAATAGTGATGTGGTGCCGCCGAATCCGCGGATGTCTGCCGTCAACTTCACGGTTGAGCCGCGCCCCAGCGACATTGCCACGGGACTAAGCTCCAGTTTTCCAGTAGGTCCATCGCCGCTGGGCATCGCCATTGATACGGCGCTGAATCTTGCGGTGATCGCCAATTCTGGAGCGAACACCGTCAGCATCGTCGATCTCGGGACGTTCGCGACTTCCACCGTCACGGTGGGTAGCGCGCCTACGTCCGTGGCGATTGACGATCAGGTCACCACCGCCGGAGGCGCGCTGGGCGATCACATCGCGGCCGTCACCAACAGCGGCGACAACACCGTTTCGGTGATTGACCTGACCACGCGGGCAGTGACCACCACGCTCCCGCTCCAGAATCCGAACACGCCCCCCACCGCACCACCCGTACCTTATGCGATCGGTATCAATCCGTTGTCGCATCGCGGGCTGGTCGCCTTCAAATCTACCAATGTCGTGGACATCCTGGATTTTTCCGGCGGCGCGCCCACGGAAGTGGGATTACTCGGGGGCACGCTTGCTTCCATCGGCACCGGCCTCAGTCCGGCGGTGGCGGTGGATCCGCAATTGAATTGGGCGCTGATCACTCCCGGAGGATCCGGGACAATCGGCATTGTGGATCTGGGTCGCAATCCTGGGGCTGGCGCGAATCCAGCGGACTTCGGTCGTCCGCCGGTGGTCGTCGGCAATATCCTCGTTTCCAACAGCGTGCAAGGCGTGGGCATAAACACGACTACGCACCAGGCGATCTTCACCGATCCGATCGGCCCGAATAATAACTTCACTGCGCCGAGCCTCTTTACCTTCAGCATGCTGAACCAAGCGATTAGCTCGGTCCCGTTTACGCAGGGTGGAATAGCGTTCACGAATCTTGGGCTGGTCGCAGCCGCCGTGAATCCTCTGGCAAATATCGGCATGGTGGTCAACGGCAACGCGAACACCGGGTACGTGGTGGACCTGGCCAATAATCTTGTGCTGCAAACCGTGGCGGGGTTCAACTCGCCACAGGCTGTGGCGGTGAACCCCATCACCAACACGGCGTATGTCGTCAACCGGGGCAACGGCACGGTCTCCGTGTTCCCGATGGCTACCACCACGCCCAATCCGCTGCAGATTCTAGAGTCCAGCCCGCTGGCCACGTTTGTGCAGAGTCCGGCCGCGGGCTTGACGCTATCCATAATCGGCAATGGATTCACCGGCACGTCGCAGGTATTTCTGGACGGCACTGCGGTGCCTGCCGCTTTTGTGAGCAGCCGCCAGATCACCGCGGCAATCCCAGCGTCCGACCTTACCGCGGCACGGCGTTTCACCGTGTACGTGAAGACCGGCGCGGCAATCTCGAACGTCACCGATCTAACAGTAATTCAGCCCGTGCCCGTGGGCTTGAGCCCTGTTGGCGTGGCTGTAGATACCAGTCTCGATCAGGCGGTGGTGACAAACTCCGGCAGCAACAGCATCACGGTAATAAATCTGCTGGACGGCTCGGTGATCACGCCGCAAGCACCCAGCTTTTTCGACACCGGCGCGACGCCTTTCGGAGTTGCCGTTCTATCGCGGACTGGCCAGGCCGTAGTGGCGAATAACGGGAGCAATAGCGTGACGATCCTGGATGAGAAGGGGGACAACGGCACGTTTAAGAGCCCCGTGAATATCAATCTCTGCGGCACCTGCGTGCAGCCGATCGGGGTGGCCGTCAATCAGGATTCGGGGTTGGCCGCCGTCACCGATACTCTTAACAATACGGCGAACTGTACCAACAGCAGCAGCACAAATAATGGCGGTAGCGTTGCTTCGTTTGTGGTGATCGGCGCCACCGCTGACACTGCTACCGGCAATGCCTGCGTTGATTATATTTCCCTGGCCATAGCGATCGATCCGGCTCCTTTCAACGACACTTCACAGGACATTGCCGCGGTAACCACCGCTTCGCAAACCAATGCGCTGAATTTGCTGCCGTTGCCGAGCGGCACACCAGCGCGCATCTCGATGCAGTTGCCCACCGGCGTGGTGTTCGACTCACTGAATCAACTTTTCCTGGTGGCGGACAGCACGGCGAACACGGTCATTCTTGTTGATCCGCTGACGTCTGAAAAGGTCTTCACGGTGAGGACGGGGATCAACCCCACTTCGGTGGATTACAATTTCAATACCAGCTCCCTGGTCACCTCGAACGCCGCAAGCAATACGCTCTCGGTGCTGGATTACGCGTGTCCGCCCAATCCGAACGGCGTCTCGAATTGCCCGGTACCGCAAGTGCGCGAAGTGCTGGACGTCGGCAGCG
The DNA here is from genome assembly GCA_963748395.1 of uncultured Acidobacteriota bacterium. GTDB lineage: Bacteria > Acidobacteriota > Terriglobia > Acidiferrales > UBA7541 > Palsa-295. The sequence goes on from CAVVIP010000006.1 coordinate 603,130, forward strand.
TGGAGCCCACTGCGTCGGTGATCGTGGGCCCGAATTCGCTGGCCATCGATCCGCGGCTGAATCTGGTCGTGCAGATTGACGAGGCCAATAACCGCATCCTGCTGGTGCCGCTACCGCACTAGCAGAATTCTGGATGCTCCATCGGCACGGTTGCCGATGAAGCGGGGCAACGCGGTGAAATGGCTGGGTATCCCCCAGCTATGGCCAACCGCGCTTAAATCGCGCGCATCTCATAGATGATTGGAAAGATGGGGCTCAGCCGGTAAGGCGGGAGACGCGAATCCGATTGACCAGTTTCTCCGGCGACAGCTATAATCTCCGATTTGTGTCCTGCATGGTTCGCGGCATAGTTCCCGACACAAGTATCCGAACGACTATAAACTTTAAGGAGTGAGAATGAAGAAGCGATTCGCAGTTCCGGCCCTGGCGGCGTTCCTGATGGTTCCCGCAATGTGGGCGCAGACAGGCGCCGCGCCCGCCGCGGCGGCAGCCACTAAGGTAGGCGTCATTGATGTACAAGTAGCAATCACCAGCACCGCGGAAGGGAAGCAGGCCGCAGCGGAATTGCAGTCGCAATTCGCGCCCCGGCAGAGCGAGCTTGCCAATCTGCAGAAGCAGATGGAAGACATTCAGACCCGTTTGCGCACGGGCCAGTCCACGCTGAGCGACGATGAAAAGGCGCGGCTGCAGCGCGAGGGCGAACAGTTGCAACGCACCTTCCAACGAAAATCGCAGGACGCTCAGGACGATTTCAATGAAGCGCAGCGCGACATTGTGGACCGCATCGGCCGCAGAATGATTGACGTGCTGGGCAAATACTCCCGCGACAATGGTTTCTCGGTAATTTTAGACCGCTCCGGTCAGACTTCACCGGTGATCTTTGCCGCGAACTCCATCGACGTGACGCAGGAAATCATTCGTCTCTTCGACCAGAGCTACCCGGCCAAGGCTGCTGCGACAACTCCGCGGACCCCAGCGCAGACGCCGCGTGCTCCGGCGCCCAAACCGCAGACGCCACCACAGAAGTAGATTGTCATAGCGCGGCGAATGCTGCTGCGCGATGGCGACAGTTCCAAAGGCCTCCCGGATTTCAATCCGGGGGGCCTTTTTGTTTGGAGTCAGAAGAAATTGTGGTTAATTGGGCAGCCATTCATATGGGAACATTTTTCCGGCGGCGGCAGGGTCAACCTTGTGGCCAGCCAGCTCCAGGGCTCGCGTAAGAACCGGATCGCTCCCGCTGGCCAAATCCTTGGCGGTCGGAATTACGATTTCATCGGGCGTGACGCCAGTATGTTCCAGGCTCTTACCGTCCTTCATGATCAAGTCAGCTTCCGTGATGGAAAAACTGTAGAAGATCTTGACGTCCGCTCCTTGCGCCTGGCGGTAGCCTCGCGCCTCCATTACCGCGCCCGCGGTCTGATCACCAATCACCGTCCCACGATGTTCTAACTGAATCACTCTCGAAAATAGCTCGGAACAAGAAGCCGACTCGCTATCTACCAGGACGATCAATTTACCCGTAAACGCGTCTTTGCCTCGCGATTTTGCGATATCCGGCTTCAATTCCTTGCGGCCCACGCGATCGGCGATTTTCACCTCATGGTCGAAGGTATTGCCGAGCATTCGTTGCAACGTGGGAATCGCGCCTCCTGGGTTTCCGCGAAGATCCAGAATAAGCGTCTGGTGTTTCCGCGCGTCTGCGAAAATGTGATCCACAGTGTGGTCCTCCATATCGAACTCGGGCATTTTCCACACCATCACGTCTTCCACATCCACCCAACGCTGGCGTACCGCGTGATCGTAGGTCTGTTCGTCACGTACTGCGTCCCAGAGGTCGAAGCCTCCGTCCTGGCCGGTCATGTCCACTCGCTTTTTTAGTTCGCGTATCTTGGCGTCCACGGTTACTTTGCGATCCGCGCCCGCAGGATCGCGCAAATCGAGGATGGAAGCTTGTTGCGGCGCTAGGCTGTTGAAGTAGTAGCTCATTTGCCAGAATGAGCTGCGGGTTACGTTGTAGGTGTTGTAACCCAATACGAGATCGCCCGGGCGAACTTTGGACGCCGCGTCAGTGCCAGGCCGTACTCTGGTTATAAAGCAGGTATCGCCGTACATCTGCAAACGATAGCCGTAGTCCAGGCGATAGGGACGCGAGGGTGGAATGAAGAATGTATGCGTATCGTGTAAAGCGTCCAGGTAGGAAGCGACCAAACTGAACGATTGGCTCAGCGATGTGGCATTTTGGATTTTGGCGTTGTAATCGTGATAGCGCGCGTCGATATCTACGCCGTGGTACTTCGGGTCGTAGTAATACTTCTTCACATTCTCGTATGCGTCGCGCAACATTCCTTGCGCGCGGGCGAGATTGAAGGAGTCCATCTTCTGCTGGGAGAGCACGCTGGCGCTTGGTATGGCGGCCAGAACCAGAATTGCAGCGCACGCGATTTTCAGAAACCGATGCTGGGCCAAGGGCGACTCCTCCGTAACCTTCTAGGAACGTACTGCCGGACTATATACACGAGGTTTAAGCTATCGCCAAGTATCGTTTCCTGCCCTGCAACTGGTGGTGGATGTCGGTCCAGACGAAACGGATTGACGACAAGCACGGCCGCAGATGGATTGCGCGCGAGAGAGGCGCGCGAGGCGCGGACGGCAGTTCTTGCCTTTTTGGCCGCGAGAAATTATACTGGGTTGCTTCCAGACAGGTCGCATGAGCCAGTGGGCGCAAGCCCACTTTTTTGTTGGACGCGACGGATGGCGGGATGCCGGTGCGTCAATGCCCGGGGTGCCTGCGGTCGAGTTGGGAGCAGGCGTCGAAATGGGAACGCTGAGCGCGCGCAGTACCGGCACTAGTAGTCGCAGGTGGCGCGGTCCAGCCGAAATCCAGGGCTGAGCTTCGCGCAGGTAGTCGGGCCGAAGCTAAATGTCGTCGTTGGAATAGAATGCAACTGGAAAAGGTTCGAGAGGCAGCTGAGCGGGTGGCAGGCTCGCTGGGCCTTGAGATCTTCGACATCGAGTGGAAGGTTGGCAAGCAGCGCATGCTGCGTGTGTACATCGACCGGCTGCCCGGCCCGCAGAACCCGGAAGGGTTGGGTGTCACCCACAAGGATTGCGAGCGGGTGAGCGAGCAGTTGAGCGTGATCCTGGACATGGAAGATTTGATTCCGGGACCGGCTTACGTTCTGGAAGTCAGCTCGCCGGGCCTGGACCGGAAGTTAATCAAGCCCGCGGATTATGAACGCTTCGCGGGACGGCTGGCGAAAATCTGGCTGAACGAGCCGTTCGAAAAGCAGGCCTATTTTGAAGGCCGCTTGGCGGGAATTACCGACGGCGTGGTGAAGTTCACGGTGCGCGACCGGGAGCTGGCCGTGCCTTACGCCGGCATCAAGAAGGCGAACTTGGTGGTGGAACTGTAGCGGTGGCATCTGGCGTTTGCAATTTTGCGTTGAAGAAGTAAGGGAGAAACGCGAATGGCGAGTCAGCTGTACCAGCAGATCGAGCTGATCAGCCGGGAAAAGCATATCGAACCGGAAATCATCATCGCGGCGATCGAAGACGCGATGGTGGTTGCGGCGCGGAAGTATTACCGCACCGAGGAAGAGCTGCGTTCGAAGTTCAATCCCACCACCGGCCAGGTGGACGTGTATTCAGTGCACATGGTGGTGGAGGAAGTGGCCGACCCGGTACGCGAAATTTCTCTGAACGACGCGCGCAAGCGTCAGCCGGACGTGGAAGTCGGCGGAGAAATTACCGAGGCCAAGCCGACCGACGTGCTGGGCCGCATCGCAGCGCAGACCGCTAAACAAGTGATTTTGCAGAAAGTGCGCGAAGCCGAGCGCGACACAATCTACAACGAGTTCCACACGCGCGTCGGCGAGCTGATCAATAGTGTCGTGAAGCGCATGGAAGGTCCGGACATTATCGTGGACATGGGTCGCACTGAAGCGCGGCTGCCCAAGCGCGAGCAATCGCGCCTGGAAGCGTACAACGTGGGCGACCGCCTGCGCGTGACGATACGCGCCGTGGAACGCGCGGCCAAAGGCCCGCAAGTGGTGGTTTCGCGCGCAGATCCCGCTCTGGTGCAGCGCCTGTTCGAAATGGAAGTGCCCGAAATTTACGACGGCACCGTGCAGATTCGCGCCGTGGCTCGCGAAGCCGGCGAGCGCACCAAGATCGCGGTGGAAAGCCGCGACAAGGATGTGGACCCGGTAGGCGCCTGCGTGGGCATGAAGGGCATGCGTGTGCAGTCCATCATTCGCGAGTTGCGCGGCGAGAAGATCGACATTATTCCGTTCAACGAAGAAACCGTCGCGTTCGCGCAGAAGGCGCTAAGCCCGGCGAAGGTAACGCGCGTGCAGATTATTGACCCGGAAGAAAAGCGGCTGGAAGTGATCGTGGAAGACACGCAGCTTTCACTAGCCATCGGCAAGAAGGGGCAGAACGTCCGCCTCGCCAGCAAATTGATCGGCTGGAACATTGACATCAAGAGCGAAGAAGAAAAGCGCCGCGAGATCGAAGCGCAGATGGCTGCGCTCACCGCTCCGGGAACCGCGCTGACGCAACTCGCCGGCGTTGGTCCGAAGACCATCGAGAAGCTGGAAGCTGCAGGCGTCACCTCCATCGAAAAGTTGGCGGACATGACTCCCGAACAGCTGGTGGAGATTCCTGGCATCGGCGAAAAGATGGTCGAGAAGATTCACCAGTCCGTCGCCGCGTATTTCGAAGCGCTGGAAACGGCGGCTACCGCCGCGCCGGATGCAGCAGTCGTCGGCGGAAGGCGAAGGCGCCGTGGCGGAAGAAGCTGCCGCCGCCGGCGAAGAAGCAGCGCTCGTTGACGAAGCTACCGAGGAAGCCACCGAAGAAATTGCGGCGGGCGAAGGCGAAGCAGTGCCGGATGCGCCGCCTGCTGACGTAGCAGCCGAAGCAGAGGCGGTAGACGAAGCTACGGAAGAAGCTACCGAAGAAGTGCGCGAAGAAGAGATCGGCGCGTCGGAAGAAGGCGCGGAGCAGTAACTGGATTTTCGCAGGCTGCTTGCTGTCGGCAAGAGTTTGTAGTGGCTGGAAAGCGCGGGCACGAGTGCTTGCGCTGTTGAAAAGAGGCGAATGGCAGATTCCAATCAAGTCCGGATTAACGAGCTGGCGCGTGAACTGGAGATCAAGGCGAAAGTCCTGATCGAGTACCTCCCGGAAGCCGGCGTCACGGAAAAAAAGACGCACTCGAGTTCGATTGACCTGAAGCACGCGGAATTGGTGCGCAAGCACTTCCGCGGCCTGGCCGCAGCCGAACAAGCGGAGGAAGCGGACAAGGCCGCCAAAGCCACGGCCGCTAAGAAGCCGGCGGCGAAGCCTGCCACCGCAGCGCCTGCCGCGCCTGCAACAGTCGCCGCCAAGCCTGCCGGTGTGGCGCCTGCTGCTCCAGCAGCGGCTGCCAGACCGGGCGTAGTTTCGCACGCTCCAGCAGCGAGCCCCACAGCAATTCCGGGCGCCGCGCGACCTGCCGCGCCTGCCAGTTCCACGACAGCGCATCCAGCAACTCACGCGACGGGCGCAGCGCCAGCCGCAGCAAAGCCCGCGGCGTCACCTACTTTATCCGCGCCCCGACCTGGAGTCCCGCTGCGTCCCGCGACAGCCCCAGGGAGTGTGCCAGCAGCCCCGCGCCCGGCAGCCGCCGCGCCCGGCACTGTACGCCCTGCCGGCGCACCACCAGCCGCGCAACGCTATCCATCGCGTCCCGTATCGCCTACAGGCCCGGGACAACCACGCCCAAGCGCGCCGCAAGGTATGCGCCCGGCTGGTGCTCCACAGCAATATCGTCCGAGCAGCGCACCGCAGGGTCGTCCCGGTAGTGCGCCAGGCCAACGTCCCGGCGGACCGCCTTCGCGATTCCCGCAGCGCCCCGGCAGTGGTGATAGACCAGGCGGTCGCGACAACAAGGGACCCGTAGGAACGCAGCGCCCCGGCGCCGGAGTTCCCAAGGCGGAGCCAGGCAAGCCGCTCTATGCGCGCAAGCCGGCAGCACGCGGTCGGCCGCTGATCGAGAAACGTTATGCCGAAGGCGAGCGCAAACTGCATCCAGTTCGTCCGCGAGCCGGAGTAGGTCCCGGCGGGCGCGCGACAGCCGTTGAGCCAGTCGCGCCAGTAAAGCGTGAACCGCGCGCGCTGACCGTAACAGAAGGAATCACGGTGCGCGAGCTGGCGGAGAAGCTCGATATTCGCGCGAAGGATTTGCTCAAGACTCTTCTCGACCGCGGCGTATTCGCCAGCATCAATCAGGCGCTGGACGTGCCGACGGCCACGAACCTGGCCGAAGCGTTCAACGGCGTGGTGCAGGTCGTCACGTTCGAAGAACAATTGGTGCAGGAAGAAAAAGTGAAGGAAGAGCGCACCGGCAACGAAGTGCCGCGCGCTCCGGTCGTCACCGTGATGGGCCACGTGGATCACGGCAAGACCAGTTTGCTGGACGCTATCCGCGAAGCGGACGTCGCGGGCGGCGAGGCGGGCGGAATCACGCAGCACATTGGCGCGTACGAAGCGCATGTGCAAGGCAAGCGCATCGTATTCGTCGATACGCCGGGCCACGAAGCGTTCACACGCATGCGCGCCCGCGGCGCCAAGGTGACAGACATCGTGGTGCTGGTCGTGGCAGCCGATGACGGCATGATGCCGCAGACTGAAGAAGCGATTTCGCACGCGCGCGCTGCCGGCGTGCCGATCATCGTCGCCATCAACAAAGTGGATAAGCCGGATGCGCAGGTGGAGCGCGTGAAGCGCCAGCTATCCGAAAAAGGATTGATGCCGGAAGACTGGGGCGGCGACACCGTGATGGTGGAAGTTTCCGCCAAGACGAAAAAGAACATTCCCAAGTTGCTTGAGATGATCCTGCTGGTTGGGGACATGCGCGAACTGAAGGCCGACCCCGGCGTTCCGGCGAAGGGTACTGTACTCGAATCGCGCGTGGATAAAGGCCGCGGACCGGTGGCCACCATGCTGGTCCAGAACGGGACGCTTCACGTGGGAGATGTATTTATCGTCGGCGCGGTTTATGGCAAGGTGCGCGCCATGTTCGACGATCACGGCGGCGCCATCAAACAGGCCGGACCGTCAACGCCCGTGGAAGTTCTGGGCTTGCAGGGTATTCCTGAAGCGGGCGATCAATTCCAGGTGGCCGACGAAGCGAAGGCGCGGCACATCGTGGAATATCGCCAGGGCAAAGCGCGCGAAGCGACTTTGGCGAAATCGTCGAGCGGCCGCTTGACGCTGGACCAGTTGCACGAACAATTGAAAGTCGGCGAAGTGAAGGAACTGCCGGTCGTCGTCAAGGCAGACGTGCAAGGCTCGGTGGAAGTGCTGAACGAAATGCTGCCGAAGCTTTCCAACGATCAAGTGAAGCTGAAAGTGATCCTCGCAAACGTGGGCGCCGTGAACGAGAGCGACGTACTACTCGCTTCCACTTCCGGCGCGGTGATCGTGGCCTTCAACGTGAAACCCGAACGCAAAGCAGCCGAACTGGCGCAACGCGAAGGCGTGGACATTCGCACGCACACGATCATTTACGAGTTGCTGGACGAATTGCAGAAGGCCGTGGCCGGATTGCTCGCTCCGATCATCAAGGAACAGCATCTGGGCCGCGCCGAAGTTCGCGACACGTTCCGCGTAAAGGGCGTCGGCACCATTGCGGGTTGTTCGGTGACGGAAGGAATTATCCGGCGCGACGCAGAAGTGCGCGTGATTCGCGAGGCCGCGGTGGTGTTCACCGGCAGGATCAATTCCCTGAAGCGCTTCAAGGACGATGCGAAGGAAGTTCGCCAGGGATTCGAATGCGGCATCGGGATTGCGAATTTCGCGGACGTCAAGGTGGGCGACAGCTTGGAGTGCTTCACGGTCGAGAAGATCGCGGCGCTTCCTCCGCCTCCTCCGCCACGTCCGCGCGCGCCACGGCAGGAAAGCGCGTAGTACCCGTAGTACGCCGCAACGCAGTCGCATCGGCGCACAAAATTTCTTGATGGTGTAAGCTTCACCAGCGCAATGGGCGTTGTTGCGCCACACGGAAATGCCGATCGGCCTCCTTACCCTGGAAATCCATATCCTGGATGCGCAGTCCCTGAAGGACAAGCGCCAGGTTTTGCGCAGCTTGAAAGACCGCTTGCGCGCTCACTACAATGTGGCCGTCGCGGAACTGGAGCATCAGGAAACCTGGCAGCGCTCGCGGGTAGGCGTGGTAAGCATTTCCAACGATGCGGGGCACCTGGAAAAAATGCTCGCGGAGATTTCGGCGGAATCGGAACGCCTGTTGGGGCGCGATTTAGTTTCGCAGAGCGTGGAATTTTTCGAAGATCACGACGAGGAAAGCGCATGACGATCCAAGGTCACAGATCCGAACGTATCGCGGAAGAAATTCGCAACGAAGTGAGCCTGATGCTTGCGGGAGAACTGAAAGACCCGCGCCTGGCCGCTCCGGTGATGGTCACGGAGGTGCGCCTGGGCGCAGGAATGCGCACGGTGCGCGTGTTCGTCAGTCTGGCGGGCGACGAGGCGGAACGCGCCAGCACGCTGGAAGGGCTGCAGGCCGCCAAAGGCTATGTGCGGCACGAATTAGTGGAGCGTTTGCACATGCGCCGAGCGCCGGAAGTTCTGTTTATTCTCGATGAAACCGAAGAATACGGGAACCGCATAGAAAATCTGCTGCGCAAAGCCAAAAGTCCCGAGGAGCGCAGTTCGTAGCGCGGCAACCTGCTGCCGTATGCTTTCTGACGCGCCTGCAATCAACGCGCAAACGAGAAGGCAAGCGCGAGCAGGGGCGGCCGCGGTGCCAAATCATTCATGTCTCGCACACCTAAGCAGCCTCCCGTTGATGGAATTCTGGTTATAGACAAGCCGGCGGGCAAAACCTCGCACGACGTAGTCGAATCCGTGCGCCAGCTCGCGGGCTTTCGCGGCATCGGCCATTTGGGCACGCTGGACCCGCAGGCGACGGGCGTGCTGGTGCTTGCGCTGGGCCGGGCCACGCGGCTGGCGCGCTTCTACACCGGGCGCCGCAAACGCTATAGCTGCGCGGTACGCTTCGGCTTCGAAACCGATACGTACGACGCCGATGGAGAAGCTCTCGGTCCGGACGCGGCTCCCGCGCTGAACGCTGACGAAATCGCCTCACATGCGGCGCGCTTTCTGGGGAAGATTCAGCAGACTCCGCCCGCCTATTCCGCCAAGAAAATTCACGGCCGCCCGGCGCACGAACTCGCGCGGAAGAATAAGCCGGTGAATCTGGAGCCGGTGGAAGTGGAAGTCTTCGAATTCCGGCTGACGGCCGTGGAAGGTTCCGTCGCGCGGTTCGTGGTCGAATGTGGCTCCGGCACCTATATTCGTTCGCTGGCGCATGAATTGGGAAAGATGCAGGGCAGTGGCGCGCATCTGGCGGAAATCACGCGCACAGCGGTCGGTGAGTTTACGCTCGATCAGGCCGTCGCACTTAGCAATCTGGCGCAAGACGCGAAAGCCGGCCGCCTGCTGGAGCGCGTGATTCCTCTGGAGAAATTACTGACGGACTTGCCGCGCGCCACCATACTACCGGTGATCGAAAAACGCGTGCGGCACGGCGCAAAATTCAATCTGACGCTCGCGCAGATTCAACCCGGACAAACCCTCGTGGCGCAGAACGCTCCGGCGCAACTTGATTCCGGCGATTGGAAACCCGCGCGGCTGCGCGTTTTCAGCCAGCAAGGGCAATTGATCGCCATAGCCGAACCAGTGGTGCCTCGCACCTACCAGCCTGTCGTAGTCCTCGAAGCTGCTCCGTAACGGCCTTCCGCGGCTCTACCGCCGCAGCATTTACTCCGGACGTTGGCCCTGTTGAGTTTGCACCGGCGGCGCGGGCGGACGTATCGGCGGAAGCGTCGTGGGAGCTTCGGACCCGGGGGCAGTTTCCTGTGTGGGTGCCGTGTCCGGCTGAAGTGGTGGCGCCGGTTCGGCCGCGGGTGCCGCGCCCGGGGGCTGCACGGGTTGCGCGTTCGGATTCACAAAGCCGCCACGGCGTTCTGGAATCGTCGGGCCCTGCCCACCCGGCCCGCCGATTTGGCCCTGACCGGCATAGATCAAATGTTCTTTGTTGCGCGTTGCGGAGTCCACAATGCGCGGCGTCACTAGAATCTGTATCTCGGAATTCGAGAACTGCAGCCCGCTCGTTCCGCCGATGATGGCATTTAGCGGCAAATCTCCCAGTCCAGGGGTGCCATTCAAAGTAGTGGTGTATTGCGGCGCCAGGTAGCCAGCGAGGAGCGCGGACTCATCGGCCCGTACGCGCACCGTCTGCTTGATCTCCTGACTGTTCACCACCGGTATGTTGTTCAGGCTGTTGCCCGCCAGACTGCTCAGCGTGAATTCGAATTGCAATGTGACGTCGCCGTTCTGGTGCACGCGCGGGGTGGCTTTCACCTTCAACCCGAGATCAATGTACTGCGCGTTGGGAAATTGCGTGCCAACCGCGCTGCCGGAGAGCTGGGAGATGATCGCCGCCGAATCGAGAATCACCGACGCGGTGTTCGAGCCAAAATTCGAAATCGCCACGTCTGGCAGGCCGTCGCCGTTGAAATCGGTAGTCGCAATCGAATCCGGCGTGGTGCCTACCGGCACTTCAATCGGCGCGCCAAACGAGCCGCCACCTACGCCCAGCATCAAGCCGAAAGCATCGTCTCCGCTGGCGGTGATGCCGAGATCGGGAAGGCCGTCCTGATTGAAATCGGCGACGGCGATGGAAGTAGGAGCCGTTCCCGCAGGGAAATCCATTCGTGTGCCGCCGGGCAAAATGAATGTGCCATCGCCATTGCCCAGAAAAATGGAAACACTATTGCCCACGGTATTCGTCGCGGTGGCCACCCCACTATCGGCGACGGCCAAATCCAGATTGCCGTCGAGATTGAAGTCCGCGGATGTGACGTAAACAGGTGTGACTCCGGTGTTGTATGTCACGCCGTTGGTGAACGTTCCTTTTCCATTGCCGATGAAGATTTGTAAAGTGTTGTCGGTGGAATTCGTCACCGCCAGGTCAATGATGCCCGGAGCGTTCGGATTGAACGCCGCGGCAGCAACGCAAGTTGGCGCGTTGCCGGTGACAAGGGTGGTAGGCGTCTGGAACGTTTCATCGCCGTTTCCCAGGAAAATGCTCACGGTATTGGCGTTTTTGTTCGCGACGGCCAGATCGGCAAAACCATCGTCGTTGAAGTCGGCCACGGCAATCGAGGTGGGGCCGGCGCCGGCGGGCAGCGTCAAGGGCGGCTCCACCGTGAAAGTCCCGTCGCCATTTCCGTGCAGGATGGAGACCGTGCCGTCAGTCTGATTGGCGACGGCCAGATCCACGATTGTGTTCGTGGTATCAGTCTTGGTATTGAAGAACCCCGTGGCAATCCATGTGGGCCCCGCTCCCACGGGGATCGTGGTGGGACCCTCAAATGAACCAGCACTCGTGGGATTACCATCGAAGATCGTAAGCGTGCCGTCGGTAAAATTCGCCACCAGCAAATCCTGAAAATTATTGTTGAGCAAATCTGCGGTGGCCACGAAGTCAGGATTTGTACCGGTCGTGAGCGTAGTGATTGGCACCGTCGAATTGGTCGCCGAAGCGGTAGGGACCTGAGTCGCCGTAGCACTGGCCGACCCGACCAAGCTCGAGGAATATTGCGCCAATGAAACCGGATAGCGCTCGCCAACAAAAAACGTCGCGGGCTGGCCATCTTCCGCGCGCAGCAATACCCGCCGGCCCGAGTGTACGTTGGAAAGAAAATTCGAAAGCGTGGCCGTGGCGCCGGGCAGCGTGTACAAGAAAGTCGTCTTGCCGCCGCCGAAGGCCAGCACCGGCGGAATCGCCGCGGTGGATCCAAAAACCTGTGTGAGCAGCGCATTCAGCGCTGCAGCCCCGCCCTGTTGCACCAGCTGCGCGGCGTTCGAGGGAATCGAATAGATTGTCGCGGTTTGCGGTCCAGTGATGCCCATGTCCCGGTTGTGATTGCGGTCCACTTCCATCACTTCGATCTCAAGGATCAGTTCGTCCGGGGGCCGTTGCAGGTCCTCGATGACGCCGGTGGCCACAGCGATCGCTTGCGGTGAAGCGCGCATTGTAAGGGTGCGGCTCTTCGTGTCCAGATCGGTGCGAGTGATCCCGGCGATTTCGCGCACCAGCCGCGATATCTCGGTCATCTGCTCGTTGGTTTCCGAGGAAGCCAGCAGCACGGTGCGCACGATTGAAACCTCGTAGTCCTTGCGCTTCTGCGCATTGTCCGGCGCCACAAAAAACAGGCGCTTGGTCAGCGGCCTCCAGAATGTGTCGGTGGCTTGGCCCAGAACGCGCAGCGCCGTTGCGAAGTCCACGTCCTGCAGATCCAGGCGCACCGGCACCTGGCGCACATCCACGTCAAACGCGACCTCTACGCCAAATCGTTGCGCGATTTCCTGATAGGCCCCCTGCGTTTGTCCATGCAAATGAAATGATTGCGTGCCAGGGCGATGATCCAGCTGCACCGCGGGCACCAGCACAGGCTCGGCGATAATCTGGCGCGCGTGGCTGGGGTCCAGCGCTTCCAGCTCAGTCAAGCGCTCGCGGATCGTGCGGTCGGTCGGATCCAATAGGGATGCATCGCGCAACGCGCGAAGGGCGCTCGAAAAATGCCCGGCCACCGCCTCGTGTTCGGCGAGATCCACCTTGATTTGTACGAGTTGGCCCTTGGCGACCGCCTGCCGCACTAAGTATTCTCGGACGCTGGGATCCCAATCCACGGCGTCCGAATACGCGTCGTATGCCCCTTGCCAGTCGCCATTTTGTTCCAGCTTCAGGCCTTGCTTGTAAGCCTCTTTGGCTTTCTTCACGTCCTGTTTGCGCGGCGGCGCCGGCATTTTTTGCTGGACCGCAGCATTGCCGTTAGCCGGCGCCGGACTCCGCGCCGAGCTCTGCGCCGGAATCTGCGATTGTTGCGTCGCGGCCGGAGGATTCGCGGCGGACTGCGCAACGGCATGCACCGATGATGTCGCCATCGTCAGCAGCAGCACGAACACCACCGCCAGCGCCAAGGCCCAAAACCGCGAGCTCGTGCCGGCTTTCGCGTGGCTTCGGGAGGGTGGACGGAAATGTTGCGGCGAAGGCATTCAGTTATAAGATGGTATTCTACAGGCAAAAGTGAGCAGGCGCTCAAGAGGCTTGAATTTGCTTGATTTTAAGGCACCCCGGAGCTAGAGTAGAAGTTCCAGTTGAAACTGGTTTACAACTGGAAACCTTATGCTCTCCGCTCTCCTCCTGGCGCTGCGTGAAGGCGTGGAAGCCGCTCTGGTTGTCGGCATCGTACTGGTGTATCTGAACCGCACCGGCCGTCGCGCGCTTGCCCGTTACGTTTGGGGCGGCGTGCTGTTGGCGGTCGCCGCCAGTTTTGGCGCCGCCGTTCTGCTCGATCGTTGGCACGTTAGCGAAGATGGTTTTGAAGGGCTGCTGCTGCTGGTCGCCTCTGCCCTCGTGGTTTCCATGATCGTCTGGATGAACCGCGTGGCGCGCCACCTGAAAAAACACATCGAAGAGCGGGTGGAAACCTATGCGCAGAAATCCACGCGCGCCGCGGGATGGGCCATCGGTGCGTTCGTTTTTCTGATGGTGATTCGCGAAGGCGCGGAGCTGGTATTGGTGCTGCGCGCTGTGGAACTTTCCAGCGCCGGCGTGCAGGTTTGGATCGGCACGGCGATCGGAATCGCCATAGCCGCGGCCGTGGGACTCTTCTTCTTTCAAGGCACTTTGCGAATCCCTCTGCAACGCTTCTTCAAAGCCACTAGCGCGATACTGATGGTCGTTGCGTTCCAGCTAGCGCTCACCGGCGTGCACGAACTGAGCGAGGCGTTGTGGATCCCCTCCAGCAAATTTGAAATGTCCACCATCGGGCCGATCGTGCGCAACGAAGTCTTCTTTTTTGTGCTGATCCTGGGCGCTGCCGCCCTGGTCGTTTTGCGCGAATGGTTCAGCGCCAAGCAGCCTGTGGCGGAGGAAGCCGCCAACCCCGCAGCACGGCGCATGCGCGAATATGAATTCCGCCGCCAGCGCCGCTGGAGTTTTGCTGCGGCCATTTTGTGCGTCGCGGTGGTGGTTTCGTTCGCAGGAGACTACGTGTACGGGCGCGTTGCCGCAGCGCCTTCCCCCGCGCGAAGGCTTACCGCCGAGGACAACCAAGTCCGCATCCCTCTTTCCGACCTCACCGATTCCAGTTTGCATTTCTATACGGCGGACGTGGACGGCAGCGTGATTCGCTTTCTGGTGATCCACAGGCTGAACGGCGATTACGCGGCAGCGCTGGACGCCTGCCAGATCTGCGGCACGGCCGGCTACCGACAGGAAGGCCAGAGCGTCATTTGCCGTAATTGCGGTGCCGCGATTTATATTCCTTCGATCGGCCAATCCGGCGGCTGCAATCCCATCAGCGTGAAGTCCCGCGTGGAAGGAGGCGAAGTGATCGTGGACCTCTCGGCGCTGGGCGACGCCGCCTCCAAGATTCACTCCTGACGCAATGTTTGCCCGCCTGCTAGGAGAATCCTTCGCGCGCAATCCGCGGCGAAAAGTACTGACGGCCGCGGCTCTGGTGATTGGTATGGCCGTCGCCACGGCCACTCTCACAATTGCGCTGGAAGTAGGCGACCGCCTGGCTCGCGAATTCCGCAGCCTGGGTGCGAATCTGCTGGTCACGCCTGAATCCGACACTTTGCCGGTGGAAATTGGCGGCGTGGATTATCGCCCCGTGGATGAAGGCGCGTACCTGAACGAAGCGGACCTCGGCAAACTGAAAACAATCTTCTGGCGCCACAACATTTTGGGATTTACGCCGTTTCTCGATGTTCCTGCCTACGTATCGGAAACGGGTGGCACGACGACCTTGATCGGCACCTGGTACGAGCACGAAGTGCCGGTGCCCGACGGGACAGAGTTCGCGACTGGTGCGAGTGTTACTCATCCATGGTGGAAGGTGCAAGGGCGCTGGTTCCGCGATGACGCCGACGAATGCGTTGTCGGCGCAAATCTCGCCAGGAAATACCCAGCGGAAGTCGCCATAGGTAGAACCATTCAAGTCGCTCAGAAAGCGATTTCTGGCAACAAACGTCCCCTCACGGTGACTGGAATTATTTCTACCGGCGGCGCGGAAGACGATGCTGTCCTGGTGCCACTATCCGTGGCGCAGGAAGTGTCGAATCATTCCGGAAAATTCCGCCAACTCTTCGTAAGCGCGTTGACCAAGCCCGCCGATGCGCTGGCGGAACGCGGCGAGCGCGCGCAAACCGATAAAAACATTCAACTCACACCTACCGAGTACGACCGCTGGTTCTGCTCGCCCTATATTTCTTCGATTGGCTACCAGATTAAAACCGTGCTGCCGGGGACCGACGTCCATGCGATTCGCCGCGTTGCGGAAACCGAGGGCCGCATCCTGACGCGCGTGGGCACGCTGCTGTGGATTGTTACGCTCGCGGCGCTGGGCGCGGCTGCGCTGGCCGTCGCGGCTACGTCGGCGACCACCGTGCTCGAGCGGCGCGCGGAAATCGGCGTGATGAAGGCGCTAGGCGCGAGCAACGCTCTGGTGGGCGGTATTTTCCTCGCTGAACAAGTGCTGCTCGCGATTGTCGGCGGCGCCATTGGTTTTCTTGTCGGCGCGGGGCTGGCGCGATTCCTGGGAGAGAGCGTCTTCGGGACGCCTGCGGCGCCGCGTTTGATCCTGTTGCCGGTGGTGCTGGCTCTCGCGGCAATCGTCGCGATGGTTGGAAGCCTTGTTCCGCTGCGGCGCGCGGCGCATTTTCGCCCGGCCGTGATTCTGAGGGGCCGGTGATGTTCTGGCGATTAGTCTTTCGACTTTTGCGCGGGAGCCGCGGTCGGCTCGCTCTCGCGGTATTCGCGATTGTCAGCGGCGCGACGGTGATTTCCGCGCTGCTCAATCTTGATCTTGGCGTGCAGAATAAGCTGACGCAGGAATTCCGCACGCTCGGCGCGAACATCGTAATTTCACCAGCTGGCGGCGCGCCGGCGCAAACTGGTGGCGCGGAAGCCCCCAGCTTGATGCCGGAGAACGATGTGCTGGCAGCCCTGCAACGGTTGCCTTCGTCGCAGGTCGCCGGAGCCGCGCCTTATCTCTATATTGTCGCGCGAGTGGAAAATAATCCTGTCGTCGTGGCGGGAACGTGGCTCGATCAGGCGCAGAAACTTGACCCCACGTGGAAGCTGGAAGGGAACTGGATCGCCTCGCGCGCGGACGACTCGCATTGTCTAGTGGGCCGCAACGTCGCCCGGCGATTGCATCTCGCTCCGGGGGATCCCGTCGAATTGCATTACATGGATCGCACCGCGCAATGTGCTGTGGCCGGCATCGTGGATGCCGGCGGCACCGAAGACAATCAGGTCTTCGCGAGCCTGCGCTCCGTCCAGTCGTTGGCAAATCTGCCGGGTCAGATCGGGCTCGCGCAACTCAGTGTCGCTGGCACGGCGCAGGTAGTCGCTGCCTACTCTTCGCAGTTGGCCGGCGCGCTGCCGCAATATCAAGTGCGGCCCATCCGCCAGGTGGCCGAAGCGGAAGGCGCGCTGCTCGGCCGCATCCGCCTGCTCGTCGTTTCCATGGTGCTGCTGATCCTGATCCTCACGGCGCTCTGCGTGCTCGGCACCATGGCCGCGCTGGCGATGGAAAGGCGCAAAGATGTCGGCTTGATGAAATCGCTGGGTGGCTCGATCGCTCGCATTGTGGGAATATTTCTTGCCGAAGTCGGCGTGTTGGGCGCAGCAGGTGGATTGCTCGGCACAATTTTAGGCGCTGCGTTGTCCTACTGGATGGGCCTGCGCGTTTTTGGCACGGCGATTTCGCCGCGTTGGGAAGTTTTTCCGGTCACGATCGCATTGATGATCGTGGTGGCGCTGGCCGGGGCGCTTCCGTTGCGCATGCTGGGCAATGTAAAGCCTGCGGAGATGTTGCGAGGAGAATAGGGGATCGTGGCGACGGTCGTTCAAGTGGAAAATCTGCGCAAGGAGTTCGGGAGCGTGCGCGCTCTCGACGGTGTTTCCTTCCGCGTGAATGCAGGCGAATGGATCGCCATCATGGGGCCTTCCGGCTCGGGCAAGACCACGCTTATCAATATTCTTGGCGGGCTGGACACGCCCACCGCGGGTCAAGCGATCGTGGATGGCACCGACGTGGCGCGGCTGGACGAAGCCGGACTAACGCGTTTCCGCGCGGAAAAGATCGGCTTCATTTTCCAGCAATTCCATCTCGTGCCTTATCTGACGGCGGTGGAGAACGTAATGCTCGCGCAGTATTTTCACAGCACCACGGACGAGAAAGAGGCGCAGCAATCGCTGGAACGCGTGGGCCTCGGTAACCGCATCGAGCACCTGCCCTCGCAGCTCTCTGGTGGCGAACAGCAGCGTGTGGCCGTGGCCCGCGCGCTGATCAATCATCCCAATCTGATTCTGGCGGATGAGCCGACCGGCAACCTCGACGAGGCCAACGAGGAAATTGTGCTCAGCCTTCTGCGCGAACTTCACGCGGAAGGCCACACGATTCTGATGGTGACGCACGCGCCGTCCATCGGGCGTCTCGCCGACCGCCGCATCGAATTCGCACATGGGCGGCTGGTGCAACCTGCCGCAGCGCTGAAACCCGAGCTGGCCTGACAGCCGGAATGGGCGTGTTTATGTCACAATATATTTTGACGTTGGCTACAGATTTCGAAACGAAACGCAGGCAGCACTCTGCAAACGCAGGATAAATTTTTCATGCCCATCGCACAAGACGCTCGAAAAAAACCCGTGAGCATCAAAGTGCACGTCTCCACAGGCGAAGGCGTGGAAATCACCTGGTCGGACATGCACACCAGCCGTTATGCCTTCCCGTACTTGCGGGATCATTGCCCCTGCGCGCTGTGCAACGACGAGCGCGAGAAGAAAGCAACAGGCGCAACCAGCAATTCGCCGCTGCTTCCCATGTACAAGCCGCGAGTCACCGCCAAGAGCGCCAATCCTGTCGGGAACTACGCGATTCAGATTCAATTCTCGGATAGCCACGCGACGGGAATTTTCAGCTATGAACATCTCCGCGAAATTTGTCCCTGCGAAGCGTGCGAACGTGATTTTCGTTCCGCAGCAAAAGAAACCACCGCATAGCGCCGTATCTGCGCCCGACGCCTGCAGTTCCCTTGAATAACCGGTCAGTAGTTACCAATAGCAAGGGTGCAACACCTCCAACACTTCCTTTTTGCCCGCGTTTCAACGTATAGTTCCTCTCCACACTCAAAAGCGTATGGATTCCAATTCCACGGGCCCCACATTCACGCCGGGTCGCGCCCGCCCCGTAACAAAAGTCCTGGTGGCCACTACGGCCATGCTGGCGTTCATCTCCTTTTGGCGCGCCGCAGCCATCGTCCTGAACGACCTCGCTTCTTCCGCCTATTACGCCGGTGGTGAGGCCGAGCAGTTCATCGGCAAGACGGCCCCGTGGTTCATCCTCGGCATAATGCTGTTCTCCTACGCCGTGCGCGCAATTTACGTGGAAAGCTGCAGCATGTTCGTGCGCGGCGGCGTGTACCGCGTGGTGAAGGAAGCGCTGGGCGGCACTCTCGCGAAATTTTCCGTCTCCGCGCTGATGTTCGACTACGTCCTCACCGGCCCGATCAGCGGCGTCTCCGCGGGTCAATATCTAGTCGGCGTCATCAACGAACTTTTCCACTATTCTGGGACGACGCTGCATTTGAACGTGGACGCCACGGCCGCCACGGTCGCCATCAGCATCACGCTTTATTTCTGGTGGGAGAACATCAAGGGCGTCCCGGAATCCAGCGGCAAAGCCCTGCGCATCATGCAACTCACCACCGTCATGGTGGTGGTGCTCATAAGTTGGTGTTTTTACACCTTGTGGGTGCGCAGCGGCTGGAGCCTGCCTCCACTGCCCAACGCGCACAACATGAAGCTGGATCGCGGCTCGCTCGGCTGGCTGGACCGCTATCAATGGGCGCATACCATCACGTTGATCATTATTTTTGTCGGCTTGGGCCATTCGGTGCTGGCGATGAGCGGCGAAGAATCTCTCGCGCAGGTATATCGCGAAATCGAGCATCCCAAGCTTAAGAATCTGAAGAAAGCTGGGCTGGTGATTTTCATCTACAGCCTCGTGTTCACGTCGCTGGTTTCCTTCTTCGCGGTAATGATCATTCCAGACAGCGTTCGCGGAAACTTCACCGAGAACCTGATCGGCGGCCTGGCCATGCACCTGGTAGGAAGCTTTCCCGTGCGGCTGAGCTTCCACGTTTTTGTCGTCGTAGTAGGCACGCTGATTCTCGCGGGGGCCGTGAACACGGCGATCGTCGGTTCCAACGGCGTGCTGAACCGCGTTTCCGAAGATGGCGTGCTCACCGATTGGTTCCGCCACCCGCATCCGCGCTTCGGGACGACGCATCGCATCATCAATCTGGTTGTCGCGTTTCAAATAGTCACCATCATTGCCAGCCGTGGGGACGTCACCTTTCTCGGCAACCTGTACGCCTTCGGCGTGATCTGGAGTTTCTCGATGAAGGGCGTCGCGGTGCTGGTGCTGCGTTACACGCACCCGCAGGACCGCGAGTACCGCGTGCCGTTGAACCCGGTGATTTTCGGCAAGGAAATTCCGATTGGGCTCGGGATGATCACGCTGGTACTCGTAGCGATCGCGATTATCAACCTGTTTACGAAACCACAGGCAACCATCGCGGGCATTATCTTCACAGTTTTGCTTTTCAGCGTTTTCGAGATTTCCGAGCATCGCATGCGCGTGCACGCCGCCGGCGCCGCGCACGTGGAACTGGACCAATTCAATCTGGCGCAGGAAGCGGAACTAACGCCCACCAGCGTGGGAGTCGCGCCCGGCAACATCCTCGTGCCGGTCAGCACCTACTACGCTCTATATCACTTGGAAGCGGCGCTGCGGCGCGTGCGGCAGAAGGAAGCCGAAATAGTCGTGTTGCACGTCCGCATGCTGCGCCGCGCGGCTTCCGGCGAATACGATCTGGCTCCGGACCAGCTCTTCAGCACCATCGAGCAGTTGCTCTTCACCAAGGTGCTGGCGCTCGCGGAAAAAGAAGGAAAACCGGTGCGGCTCGCAGTGGCCGCGGCGAACGATTTGTGGGAAGGCATTCTGCGCACCGCGATGAATTTGCAGTCCAGCACCGTCGTAGCCGGCAGCTCATCGAAAATGCCAGTGACCGAGCAGGCCCGCGAAATCGGACTAACTTGGGAGCACATGCCCGAGCCGCGCCCGCGCGTCACGCTGGAAATTTTCACGCCGTCCGGCCAGGAACAGATTTTCTATCTCGGGCCGCACGCGCCGCGCCTCACGCCCAACGAAATTGATTTGCTGCACAGAGTCTGGCTGGAATTGAGCGATAAATTGCCGGGTGAAGAGATCCACCACCACGACATCGTGCATTTTGCGTTGGGGGAAGTAGAGCGAGAGATGGCGCAGGGCGAAACGGATGCGGTCGTCGAGCGCCTGCGCCAGCACGCGCACGAAATTCGCGACCGCCGCCTCGATACCGGCGACGGTCCGAAGAAGTTACCGGGAAGCTGAGTTCTCGCGAGCCGCGTTCCTGCCTCGCATCCGCACTCTACAATCGCTTATGCGCGTAGCTCCGATGTGCAGTTCGGGCAGCGCGTAGCCTTCAGCGGAATTGACGAAGCGCAATACGGACATTCCTTGGTGGTGGCCGCGGCAGCCGGCGCGGGTTTGTTCCACTTGTTCACCATCTGCACGATCAGGAAAACCGCGAAGGCCACGATGACGAAGTCCACCACGTTATTCAGAAAGATCCCGTAATTCAGCGTCGGCGCTCCGGCAGCCTTTGCTTCCGCCAACGTGGCGTATGATTTGCCGGAAAGACTGACGAACAAACCGGAAAAATCGACCTTGCCCAGTATCAGGCCGATCGGCGGCATGATGATATCCGCCACCAGCGACGTGACGATTTTTCCAAACGCCGCGCCGATGATGAAACCCACGGCCAGGTCGAGCACGTTGCCCTTCATCGCGAATTCTTTGAACGCTTTCAGCATGGTTGTTTTCCTCTCCTGTTATGAATGAGCCGAAGGTTTGATGCGAGGGGCTGGGCCATGCTCTCTTTGCTTCCCGCACCGCTGCGCGAGGGTATCCGGAACGCGCAAGGCTGGCAAGAGTTAATGCGATTCCTTCCGTCCAGCAGCCCGCCGCGCAATCATCGACGCACCACTGAGATCGCTGCTACGAGCGCGCCGCGCAAAACCAGCACGCCGCCCGCCAGCATGAACAGCAACGGAGCATGACGCGAGGGCACGAACGGCACCGCCAGAATAAGAATGCCCACCACCGCGAGCGATCCCGAGCGAATCATAGTTTCCATGCGCGCGCCCTTCGCGTCCGGCCGCGTCGCTGCCCGCACGCCCCAGAAAATAAAGATCGCTCCCAGCGCGACCACTCCTCCAGGACGCGAAGGGAGTCCTATCTTGCCAGTCGCAGCCAGCAAGATCAGCAGCGCGCCCAGCAACAGCACGATGAATTCGCTGAGCAGTCGAAAAAGATTGGCAGGGGTAGCCATGTAAGCATCCAGTCTGCGCGCCATTATCAGACAAGCCGCCCACCGGCGCAATCGCGCGCCCGGGGGGATGCAGCGCCAGCTGCTGCTCCACGAATCGCGGACGCTGGCGGCTTACGTGCGGAATGATACAATGAATTGTCTGGTTTGATTCGCCGCGCTGGTTTGCAGCATCGAATACCTGGGAGAAAATTCAGTGCATAAGGTGATTATCATCGGGAGTGGTTGCGCCGGTCTGACTGCGGCTATCTATGCGGCGCGCGCGGACTTGAGTCCGCTGGTGCTCGACGGCTTTGAGCCGGGCGGGCAACTCGCGTTGACCACGATGGTGGAAAATTTCCCGGGCTTTCCCGACGGTATCCTCGGGCCGGAGCTGATTGAGAATTCGCGCAAACAAGCGCAGCGCTTTGGCACAGAGTTTCAATCCGGCGCGGTGACTTCGGTGGACCTCAGCCGCCGGCCATTTACGGTGGTCGCCGGAAAAGAAACTTACGAAACCGAGAGCCTCATCATCGCGGCGGGCGCCTCGGCCAGAATGTTGGGCATCGAATCGGAGCGCCACTTGCTCGGTCACGGAGTTTCCACCTGCGCCACCTGCGATGGTTTCTTCTTTCGTGGGAAGGACATCATCGTCGTCGGCGGCGGAGACACCGCCATGGAAGAGGCCACCTTTCTCACGAAATTTGCGAAGAAGGTCACGCTGATTCATCGCCGCAACGAATTCCGTGCGACCAAGATCATGCTCGACCGGGCGCACGCCAACGAAAAAATCCAGTTTCTCACGCCATACGTCATCGAAGAAGTGCACGATGTGAACAGCAAATCCGTGGAAAAGGTAAGAATTCGCAATACGGGGACCAACGCCACCAGCGAAATTGAGACCTCGGGCGTCTTTGTCGCCATCGGCCACGATCCTAATACGAAGCTCTTCAAAGGCCAGCTTGATATGGACGAAAACGGTTACCTCATCACGCACGATGGGCCGAAAACTAACATCGAGGGCGTCTTCGCCGCCGGCGACGTGCAAGACCATCATTACCGCCAGGCCATCACCGCGGCCGGCTCCGGCTGCATGGCCGCCATCGAAGCGGAACGGTTCCTGGAAAGTCACAAAGGCTGACGCCACTGCCGCAATTGCTACATAATTCGGAGTTCATGCCCTCACCACCGCACCCGTCGCCCCAATTCCAATTGATAAGGCTTGGTTTTTTTTGATGCGCGCTCTCCTGCTGCGCCTTTCCGAGAGCAAGCGTCTCGCTCCGCTCATGATGCGCAATGGCGTGAGCCGCCGCGTCGCGCGCCGCTTCGTCGCCGGAGAAAAGTTGGACGACGCTCTAGCAGCCGCGCGTGAAGTGAATCGCGCGCTGCAGCTCGCCAGCCTGGATCTGCTCGGGGAAAACGTGTCGGACGAAGACGGCGCCCGCCGTGCCGCGGACGAATACATCGCGATTTTCGACCGCATCGCGCAGGAACATCTGGATGCGAATGTCTCGTTGAAACTGACGCAGCTTGGTCTGGACCTCGGCGAAGACCTCTGCCAGGAACTCCTGGAAAAAATCGTCGCGCACGCCACCAGCCAGGCCAATTTCGTGCGCGTGGATATGGAGGGTTCGGCCTACACCCAGCGAACCGTGGAGATGGTGAAACGCGTGCGCGCGAAGTACGCGGGCGTCGGCACCGTGATGCAGGCCTATCTTTATCGCGCCGAACAGGACGTCCACGACCTGTTAGCAGCCGGTTGCCGCATCCGCCTCTGCAAGGGAGCGTATCAGGAGCCGCCCGACGTCGCTTTTCCCAAGAAATCCGACGTGGACGCCAACTACGTCAAGCTCATGAAGGTGCTCTTGGCCAGTGGGATTTATCACGGCATCGCCACGCACGACCCCGCCATGATTCGCGCCACCACCGATTTCGTGCGCGAGCAAAATATCAAGCACGACCGTTTTGAATTTCAGATGCTCTACGGAATTCGCACGGACTTGCAGAAGAAGTTGGTACGCGACGGCTACCGTGTGCGCGTCTACATCCCGTTCGGCGTGGACTGGTTTCCTTATTTCATGCGCCGTTTAGCCGAAAGGCCCGCCAACGTCACATTTTTTCTGCGTAACTTGCTGCCTCGTTCCCAGAGCAAGACATCAGCGCGCTGAACCGTCGCAGTCGCCGCTCATACGATTGAGACTCTAATGTTTCTAGCTTAGAACATCGCCGCGAACGTGCTGCCCGAAGAAAATCGGCTGCACTTCAAGCTCGCGGAGCCGGTGTCTATTCAGGGAAGCTAGCAAACCGCAAGCTGGACCTCGCGGGAAATCATCGGCGCGTTACGACTTGCGGCAAATGGCCACGCCATCACGCAGCGGCACAATTACGGGAAAAAGTTCCGACGAACCGTAGACCATGCGGTTAAATTCCAGGATGCCGCGCGTATTGTCGTCCTTGGGTTTCTGCGTCACCAGGCCGGACCACAGCACGTTATCAGTAATCACCAGCCCGCCACTCTTCAGCCGAGGCAAAGACTTCTTCAGCGCCGCCGGATACTGATGTTTGTAAACGTCAATCAGGATGATGTCGAACGTGCCATCCGTGCTGTCAATCAAATCCACCGCTTCTCCGGTCATAAATCGGATGTTCTTGCTGACGCCGGCGCGTTCGAAGTTCTTCCGTGCTAGCTCCGCATTCGCCGCGTCTCCATCGGTGCAGTAAATTTCCGCGCCGGCTCCCGCTGCGCGCGCGAACCAGATCGCCGAATATCCAATGGCCGAGCCCATCTCAAAGATCCGCTTTGCTCCAGAGATCCGTGCCATCAGGTACAGCAGACGCCCACAATCCGGCCCGATGATGGCGATGTCGTGCTCCTTCGCATAACGTTCCATATCCGCGAGCACTTCGTCGCGCTCCGGCAGCAAACTCGATAGATATTTTTCAACCTGCGGTTCCAGTATTCCCGGCATATTTGCTCCTAGCTCTGCGCTGCCACGTGTGAGCTGGCTTCCCCGATAGACTCGCCCGGTTTCAGCACATGAATCTCCAGGCCGCTGATGTCCTGCGTAAGCTGGCGGACTTGCTCGGGCCGGCCGACCAGTGGAGGAAACGTCCCGAAGTGCATGGGGATCACATGGCGAACGTTCAAGAATCGAATCGCCATGGCCGCTTCGCGTGGACCCATGGTGTAGTGATCTCCAATCGGCAGCAGCGCCACATCCGGCGCGTATAGCTCCGCGATCAACTTCATGTCGCTGAAGAGCGCTGTGTCGCCGGCATGATAGACCGTCAATCCGCCGGGAAGCCGCAGCACGTAGCCGCAAGCCTCGCCGCCATAAACGATGTGATCGCCGTCGAGTATGCCGCAGGAATGTACGGCGTTGACCATGGTCACTTCGATTTCGCCGGCTTTCTGCGTGCCGCCTTTGTTCATCGGGCTGGTGTTCTGCACGCCCTTTGATTCCAGCCACGCGCACAGTTCATAAATTCCCACCACTTGCGGCTTGAATTTCTTGCCGAGTTCCGCGGCGTCGGCAATGTGATCGAAATGTCCGTGCGTGATGAACATCGTGTCCACGCGCTCGAATTTCTTATTTGCCTCGGGGCAGAGCGGATTTGTAAGAATCCAGGGATCCACCAGGATTACTTTGCCGCTGGGAGTATCAATTCGAAATGCCGCGTGGCCCAGCCATGTGATTTTGTTTCCGCGTGTTTGCAGCATGGAAGCGTGCCTCCCGTTTTTATGAATTGCTGAAAGCGGTCCGGCTTATTTCGTCCCGCCGTGTCCGCTCTGCGCTCCACCGCCTGCCGGACCGAGCGTGGCGCGGAAAGCTTGCTCGAAAGTGGGCTGCGGCCGCGTACCCAGAAAAAATCCCAGGATCTGGCCGTCGCGTCCGTAGAAAATTGTTTGCGGCATCGTGCCTTTCCACTCCGGATTAACCGCGTCGTAGAACGCGTCCAGATCAATCCCGGGTTTCTGCCGGTAGTTGGGGAATTGCGGCTGAGTGCGCACGATGAACCGCCGCACCAGGTTCATGTCCGATTCGTCGTCCATATCCACGCCCACCACGTTTACGCCTTGCGCTTTGAATTCCTTCGCCAGCTGGACAATCATGGGGTACTCATCGCGGCAAGGCTCGCACCACGTGGCCCAGAAGTTCACCACCAGCGGCTTGCCCTTGTATTTGCCGAGCAGCTGTCGGTAACCCGCAAGGTCAATCAGCGGCAGGTCAGCGGGCGCAGCCGCTTTGCCCGCATGCGGCGCGGTTTTCCCCGGGTCCGTTTGCGTATGCCCGGGACGGGCTGTAACCAGCGCAAGAGCCATTACAATTGCGGCCAAAAGTATTCGAGTAAGAAGTCGCCGATGATCGATTCCGTCTCTCATAAGCCCATTCTATCGGTTTCGCCGGATGTGCGGCAACCCGCAGAGGTTAGCGCACGATGGTCCGGGCAACCGCTTGTACCCGCCCGCCTTTGGTGATATAAAAATTCAGGCGGTGCCTTGGAGCAACATTCCAGGCTAGACCGCTCTAAACCCTCTTCTTCGAGGAGAACTCGAAATGGCGTACGTGATTGCCGAGCCTTGCATCGGAACAAAAGACACAGCCTGCGTGGACGTCTGCCCGGTGGATTGCATCCACCCGCGCAAGGATGAGGCGGACTTCGAAGCCGAGACGCAGCTATACATCAGTCCGGTGGAGTGTATTGACTGCGGGGCCTGCGTGCCGGTTTGCCCCGTAACGGCTATTTTCGCTCTAGAAGACTTGCCGGAGAAGTGGTCCAACTTCACGCCGATCAACGCGGATTGGTACACCAACAAGAAGGCCTAGGGGTAACTGCGCGGGCTACTGCGCTGCGGCACGGGCCATGATTTTCCGGCGCGACGGATATTGCTATCTATTTTCATCTGCCGCGCCCGCTTTCGTAGCTTCGCGGCGGACCTAGACTTCCAATCCCAGAACCTGCCGCCCGTTGGGGCTGATCATGCTGGGATTCCATGCCGGCTCCCACACGATTTCCACCTTCACGTCCCGGACTTCTTCGATCGCGGCCACGCGCGCCCGCACTTGCTCTGGAATTGCTTGCGCCGAAGGGCATCCCTGCGTCGTCAGCGTCATCTTAACGGTTACGTTTCCCGCGTCATCGTATTGCACGTCGTAAATCAGGCCCAGGTCCACGATGTTGATGGGAATCTCCGGGTCGAAGCACTGCCGCGCAGCGTCTAGTATCCGTTCTCGGTCAAGCGGCATTTGTCGTCTCCAGTAGTCCTACTCACTACTTTTAATTAGATGCTGTATTCGCGCCGTAGGTGCCACGATTCGCGAAACCAGCGTGCTACACAGTTGACGGTGTGTCAACTTCGGCGAATTCCGCGGCGCATTTCGGCGGTAGCTGCGAGTTGCCAGCGGACGATCTCCCGCGGCCTACTGTTTCTCCGTGTAAATTCTAGCAGCGCGCGGTTCGGTCTTAGCCGCAGAGTTGCCCGCACGCCGCAGCACCGGCAACTTCTCGTCTTCCGGGCGCTGCATTTCGCCCAGCGCTCGCGCCCACGCCTTAGCTTCCTCGCGCAGGTCGTGAATCGTCAGGCCGCGATGCTCGGCAGGGAATCGCGTGAGTTTTACGATTCCAGCCGCCAGCAGCGTTTCCGCCCCGTCAGCATTTCCGCGCCGGTAGTGATGAAATGCCGCGGCAATCTGTATGATGCCTTGCAGAAATGTCTTTTCCGGCTCGGCTTCAACCAGCCACACTTCCTCCCACACTTCGTGCGCTTCGAAAAACTCGCGCGAGTTGAAATGCTTCAGCCCACGCTCGAATTTTTCGTCCTTCTCGCTGGATTTCATCGCGCGCTAGCCCGCTTCCCGTTACAATTTCTCTGAATTTCGTGGTTGCGTGTCATCATAGCAGCCCGGAAAGAGCGAACCTCATGGAAATTAAGATCTCACTGCCTGGCGTAAAACTCGGCGTCGTCGAAGCCGATGGCGCGAGCGTCGTCCTGGTGCATCCCGATCTCGCGAAATTGATGGACGAGGTCTGCGCCCGGAAACGAGCCGAATTCACGGTCGAGAGTCTCGCCGAAGCAGAACCGGTTCGCGCCGTGCGCGCCATGTTCCGCGAGTGGGGCATGGACCCGTCGAAGTACCGCCCCTCCTCGGAAGCCCTGCTGCGCCGCGTGGTGCAAGGCAAGGGCCTCTACCGCGTCTCGAATGTCGTGGACATCGGCAATCTTGGCTCGCTCGAGACCGGCTGGCCGTACGGCTGCTACGATCGCTCCAAAATCAATCCGCCGGTCGCGTTGCGTCATGGTGCAGCCGGCGAGAAATACGAAGGCATCGGAAAACAAACCTGGCACCTCGACGGCCGGCCGGTACTTGCCGATCCAGCGGGCCCATTTGGCAGCCCCATCAGCGATTCCACGCGCAGCATGATTACCGAATCCGCCAACCAAATCATGATTGTGATTTACGCTCCAGCTCGCGCCGCGGACGCCTCCCTAAACTTGGCAATGACGCGTCTGAAGGAGCGGCTCACGCAATTCGCGGGCGCGTCCGGCGTCCGCTCGGAAATTTGCGCAACCTAAACACAATCACGCAAAGCCAATTCAGTCGCCGCTCCAGCTTCCTCCAACGTAATCTATTGATTTACTGTGAGGCAAACGCGCCGAAGTGCGTTTGGGAACTCTCGCGAGTTCAGGTTATCCTGTTAGTGCTTCAGCGAGGCCCTGAGTGGCGAAATTTCAGTTTGTCCTCCTCATTCACGCGCATCAGCCGGTTGGAAACTTTGATGACGTAATCGAACGCGCCTACGCGCAATCCTATTTGCCTTTCGTCCAGGTTCTCGCGCGTCATCCTTCGATTCACATCGGATTGCATTACACCGGTTCGCTGCTGGAATGGATCGAACGCGCCCACCCCGAATATTTCGATCTGCTGGGCACGCTCGTGAAACGCGGCCAGGTTGAAATCGCCGGCGGCGGATTCTACGAGCCGATCCTGATCGCCATTCCGCCGGAAGACCGCCACGAACAAATCACCCGCCTTGCCGATTACGTCGAAAAACATTTTGGCGTCCGTCCGCGCGGAGCGTGGCTCGCCGAACGCGTTTGGGAGCCGCAATTGCCGTCATCTCTCGCGCCCTCGGGCGTTGAATACACGCTGGTGGACGATAACCATTTTCTCGGCGCCGGCTTCGAACTCGAGCAACTCTACGGCTATTATCTCGCCGAAGACCAGGGCCACTCCGTGAAAGTTCTGCCCGGCCTCAAATCGCTGCGCTATCTGATGCCTTTTCGTGCGCCCGCGGAAACCATCCAATTTCTGCGCGCCTCTGCGACGGAACATCCCGGCGGCCTCGCGGCCATGGGTGATGACTTGGAAAAATTCGGCGTGTGGCCTGGCACCAACAAACTTTGCTACACCGACGGTTGGCTGGAAGATCTTTTCGTTGCGCTCGAGCAGAATGCGGATTGGTTGGAAACCGCCACGCCTGGAGCAGCCGTCGCCTCGCGCCCTCCGCTCGGTCGCGCCGACCTTCCTTCCGCTTCCTACTCCGAAATGATGGAATGGGCGCTTCCCACGCCCGCGCGGAATCGTTTTCACGCTCTGGTGACCGAATTCGCGGTCTCGCACGGAAATGCTGCCGTTCCTGCGCGGCGGCATCTGGCGCAACTTTTTCTCGAAATATGGCGAATCGAATCTGCTGCAGAAGAAAATGCTGCACGTATCGCGCAAAGTCCGCAAGCTCTACGAACACCCCCATCCCGTCCAGGCGTTCCGCGATGCGCGCGAGCAGGCGCTGACCTTGACGCTGCGCGGCCAGTGCAACGATCCCTACTGGCACGGCGTCTTCGGCGGCCTTTATTCGCCGCACCTGCGCACGGAGCTTTGGCGATCGCTGATCCAGGCGGAATCCATTGCCGATTCGCTCGCCAATGCCACCGGCCATTACCAGAATGTCGCCACGCTGGACTTCGACTCGGACGGCCACGACGAAATTTATTTCACGTCCGACCGCTACGCCGCCGTACTCTGCCCCGCGGACGGCGCTACAATTTCTGCGCTCGATTGCCGCCAGTCCAACGCCGCACTGGTAAATTCCCTGGCGCGCCGCCCGGAATCCTACCACTCCAAAATCAAGAACTTGAAAGCCGCTGCGGCGCAAGGCGCCCAATCCATCCACGAGCAAACGCGCGCGAAGGAAACGGGCCTCGACCGCTGGCTCAATTACGATCGCTGGGCGCGCCACTGTTTTCGCTTGTTGCTTTTTGGCCGCGACAAGAAACACCCGGATTGCGGCACGGCGCAACTGGCGGAAGATGCGGCGCTCGCCGCCGGAAGCTATCGCACGGTTAAAGTTTCTCCCACGCAAGGGAACTTTTGCTTCGGAAGGAAGTGTGGATTGGCTGGCCGAAAAAACCTTTTCCTTCGCAAATAGCGCCACAGGATTCGGCATCCTTTGCGACGTCACGCTGCGTCGCGCAGCACTCGCCAGCGCATCCGTCTACTTCGGAATCGAAGCCGTTTTGAATTTCCTCGCGCCTTCCTCGCACGACCGCTATTTTGAGGTTGCCGGCGAGCGGCATCCCCTGCGCTGGTCCGCCGTCGCGCCCGGATCTCGTTTGCGCATCGTGGATGAATGGCAAGGCCTCAGCGTAACGCTCACCGCTCCGCACGCGCAGGAATTCTGGATCACGCCCATCGAAACGGTCTCCGAATCAGAAGAAGGATTCGAGCGCATTTATCAGGGCTCGCAAATCGTCGCAGTATGGCCGGTGGACCTGGCCTCCGGCGCAGAGTGGCACGGCCAGCTCAATTTCAACGTCGAACGATTGGGTTGACGCGTGCGCCAGATCGTGCCAGTTGTGCGTCGCGAGCTTGCCGCCACATCGCGCCACTCTGCTACAGTGCGCTGGGAGGAATTTCATGGCCGTTTCGCAGGAACTGCTCGATATTCTCGTTTGCCCGCAGGACAAGACTCCGGTGAAGTTGACGAACGATCAGCGTGGTCTTAAGTGCCCGTCGTGCCATCGCGTATATCCCATTCGCGAAGACATCCCGGTGATGCTGGTGGATGAAGCGCGCATCGAAGCCGAATGAAGCAGCGAAGTTTGCCTCGTCATAAAAGTTGACAGCCCCGCCGAACTCGAACGATCCTTCCACTCTGCTCCCGGCTTTGCCGCAGGGCGCCGAAATTCTGATTATCCGCCTGCGTTCACTCGGTGATTTGGTGCTGGAAACTCCCGCCATCGCCGCACTGCATTCCTGGCGCCCCGATTTGCGAATCTCCGTTCTGGTCGAGCCGCGCTTCGCGCCGGTGCTGGAAGGGAACTCCGCCATCAGCGAACTGATTCATTCGCGCAGTCTAGGTGAGACGGCGCTCGATCTGCTTCGCCGCAAGTTTCCAATTATCTTCAACCAGCATGGTGGCCCGCGCAGCGCCATGCTCACCGGCGCGTCCGGTTCGCCCTTGCGTGTCGGCTGGGCAGGATACCAGTATTCGTTTCCTCTACAATGTCGCGGTGCCGGACGCCAAGGAATTCTACGGCACACCCGCCGTCCACACCGTCGAGCATCGCATCTCGCAGTTTTATTTCACGGGCTTGCCACGCGGCCCGATTCCCCGCGCGCAGGCTTTTCCGCAGCCGGATGCGATTGCATCAGTCACACGCAAGCTGGCGGAGAAGGGAATCGTCGCGGGTAACGCTATATGCCGTGTTGCAGCCCGGAGCGCGCTTAGCGGGCATGCGCTGGCCCGTCAGCGAAGTTTGCCGAAATCGCGCGCTGGCTGCGCGAAAAGCATGGCATCGCGAGCGTCGTGAATCTGGGCGCGCGCGACGAGGAAATTTCCGCTGAAGTTCAAAGAGAAATGCAGAATTGCGCCATCGTTCTGGATTCGCAGCTCGACATTCGCGAACTAATCGCGCTGATCGCCGGCTCGCGCATTTTTGTGGGAAATGATTCTGGACCCGCGCATCTCGCGGCGGCCTTGCAACGCCCCAGCGTCGTAATTTTCGGCGTCACCGACCCCGTTCAGTGGCGCCCCTGGCAGTCCGACCATCGCATCGTACATTCAGGCGCAACGTTCGATCACCCACGCGGCGACAAATCTATCGTCGTCGGCAGCCCGCCGCCGATCTCGTCCATTGCTATTGACGAAGTACGCAAGAATTGCGACGAATTGCTGGCGGCCAGGTAAAAACCCACGAGCAGATTCAGACCACTCAAACGCCGCACCCACAGCATTCGCAGTTACGGCGCGAATCCCAGCGATTGATCCTTATATTCCACTTGCAGCCGAACTTCCTTCGTCTTGCTTTGTTTCAGCGCGTCACGCGAAGAGGGGAATGGCGCGAAAGGACTCAATTCAACTGTGATGACCGTTCCAGAAGGTCGCACAGGACCCCGTGCAATCTCCTCGGCGTTTTCGATGTGGTAGCTCTTCACCGGACCGTAGTAGCCATCAGGGCCCCAATCTTCCAGAAAATCCTGGTACGTGTAACTCGGCCCGGGGCTCCACAGGTGATAGCCCTGCTCCAGATTTCCCGCCGCAACCGTGTCCAGGAAATGCTTCGCGGTGCGAACTTCCGTGTGAAATCGCAGCAGATACCAGGCAAACCCAACCACCAACGCGATAAAAACGATGGTGGTGATGATGTACCGGCGAACCTTGTCCGGCGGGTGCTCTTCCGCTGAATCAAAAATTCCCAAGAGATCTCCTCGATTTGCTTTCTGGCGGCCCGCGGCGAATCTAGAGCTGCCGCTTGAATAAAAGTATGCTCAGCGTGGTCATCACCGCCGCGATGCCCAATAAAACTAGCACGTCCACGTAGATTCCTTCAATGCCGGTGCTTTTCAGCGTGAGATTTCGCAGCGCGTGCACCGAGTACGTGAACGGATCAATCACCGAAATCCATTTCAGCCACCAGGGAAACGCCGCAATCGGATACACCGCGCCGGACGGAAAGAAAAGGAGCGTATTCAGCACGCCGAAGATCGCGCGCGGCACCAGCGGATCGTCCACCCTCACCATCAGCAGGAACATGAAACTCATCATCGCGAGTCCGGTCGCGCCCACCACCAAAACCAAGTAAAACAATCGTACCGGGTTCCAGATTTCCGGCAAGCCGACAATTAAACCCCCGATAATCGTCAGCACCATGCCCGTCATCATGCCCTTGATCACGCCCGATCCGATCAATGAGAACACCAACTCCGACTTTTTGATCGGCGTCACCAGATAGCCCTCGTGCAGCCCGCGCGCTTTGTCGTCAATATAAGTGATTCCGCCGCCGATCATGGCCACCACAAAAATGGAAAGCGCGATGGTGCCGGCCAGCAAATACTTCACGTACTCCACGTACGGATAAATTTCCACCGTGTTCAATTCCACGGAACTGGCCAGGCGTGGCGTCACGTCCGGCGTGTTCAGCTGTTCCACCATTTGCTGCACCCGCTCGATGATCGCGCTCGATATGAACTGGTCGGTGTTGTCTTCCGTAAACGCGATGCGCGGTCGGTCGTGCTGATAGAATCGCCGCGAAAAATCGTGCGGAACCACCACCAACCCTCGCACGACTCCAGTCTCCAGATCGTGCGTCGCCTGCGGCACCGAATCGTATTCGATCACCTTAAATGTGTGCGGCCCCGCATCGATCGCGTCAAACATCTCGCGTACCTTACGCGATTCCGACGAGTGGTCCAGGTCAACGTACGCGACTTTCACTCCCGTCACTTTTCCGCCGAACGCATACCCCAGCACGATGAGCTGCACCAAAGGCAGCACCATGGACACCATCATCAGCGCCGGGCTGCGAAAGAACTTTCGCAGGTCGCGTTCAATGAGTGCACCGATCCGCCGGAAATTCATCGTGTTCCTTCAGCGCAATGCCGCAAGCTCGCGCCGTTAACGGTAGAGATGGCCAATATCAAGCCGCGCTCCTTCTTTCGCCGCGTCCCGCAAATCGCTGCCGGTGTAATGCAGAAACACGTCGTCCAGCGTGGTGCTCTGCACGGTCACTCTTTTCACCTGCACGCTGCGCGCCCGCGACAAATCCATTAGAGCCGCCACCGTCGCTGGACCATCGTGCGAAGCGATGTGCACCATGCCGTCCCGCTGTGAAACGTCCGCAGCCGAAGCCAGCTTGCGCAGCTGATCGTTCCAATCCGCCGGCGCACCTGCGAACTCCGCTTCCACGGTGTCGTTGCCCGGCACGCTATCCTTCAACTTCGTCGGTGTATCCAGCGCCGCCAGCTTCCCGTGATCCACAATGGCGATGCGGTCGCACAATTTGTCGGCCTCATCCATGTAATGCGTCGTCAGCAGAATCGTCAGGTCAGACCGTTCGCACAAATTGCGAATCAATTGCCACACGTTCGAACGCGACACGGGATCGAGCCCCGTAGTCGGCTCATCCAGAAACAGAATCTTCGGCGAGTGCACCAGCCCGCGCGCGATTTCCAGGCGCCGGCGCATGCCGCCGGAAAATGTGCGCACCAGCGCATCCTTGAACTTCACCAGATCTACGGATTCCAGCAGATCTTGAATCAGTTTGTCGCGCGTCGCGCGCGGCACCCCATAAAGCTTGGCGTGAATCAGCATATTTTCTTGCGCGGTCAATTCCGGATCGGACGTAAGCGCCTGCGGAATCACGCCCATGGCGTTGCGCACGCCATCGGCGTCCGTGCGCACATCGTGTCCCGCAATGATTGCTGTCCCGGACGTCGGCGGCGTCAGCGTCGTCATCATGCGGATCAGTGTGGTCTTTCCCGCGCCGTTCGGACCCAGCAGACCGAAAATTTCCCGCTGCCGCACGCTGAAGCTGATGTCGTTCACGGCAACCAGGTCACCAAACTTCTTCACCAGGTGCTGGACTTCAATCGCGTTGGCAGTTTGCGCTTCCATGGTCTTTATAGTTGCGCGAACCAGCTCTTCTTCGCAGGCCGCGGCAGCAGCACCGTAGCCGTCATGCCCGTAAAGAGGCGCCGGCCTGGATTTGGAATGGCCACCTTCACCGCAAACGTCTTGATGTCGCGCTTGGTGCGGCTCACATCGCGTTGCGTGGCGAAATCATTCTCCACTCCGCGGAAAATCACGGAGCCTTCGGTGATATCTCCCGAGGGCAGCTGTACGCGCAGATTCTGCCCGATTACGATCGAAGCGATGTACGTCTCTTCCACGTCCGCACGCACCCACAGATGGTCCACATCCACCAGCACCACGATCGGCGATCCCGTAGCCACCACTTCACCCTGCTTCGCCACGCGCACTGACACGATTCCGTCCAGCGGCGCATAAATTTTCGTGTAACTCAGTTGCGTAGCCATTTGCGCTTCGGTCGCGCGAGCCTGTTCGAGTTGCGCAAGCGTCGTGGAAACCGCGCTCTTGCGGGCATCCACCTGTACGCGATTGGCCTGCGCCACATCCACAGCCGCCGCCTCGGCCTTGGTCGCTTGTTCCAGCGCCGTCAAGTTGGCCTGTGAAATCCTTACCGCCGCTTCGGCATGATCGCGATCCTGCGCGGAGACTTCGCCTTTATCGAAAAGCATCTGCATTCGGCGCAAGTCGTCCTGATCGCGCTTCAGCTGCGCGCGTGCCGGCTCCAGTTGCGCATCGGCATAAGTCGCGCGCGCGTGCGCTTCGATCAGCGAAGCGTCTGTCTGCCCGTTCATCCACGTGTAATTGTGATTCGCTTCGTTCACCTGTTCTTCCAGGCTGGTCACATTCGCCTTCGTCGCTGCCAGGTTGGCTTCCAGCTCCTTGCTGTCGAGCTCCGCGATCAAATCGCCCTTCTTCACCGCGCTTCCTTCATCCACGGTCAGATTGATGATGCGTCCGGTGATCTGCGGGCTCACGATTACCTCGTTGCCGTCCACCACTCCGATCAGCGGGATGTCCGTCCCGCGCGGCGTGGTGAAGTAATACGCCACTGCCGCGATCGCAAAAATTACCAGCAGGAATGTTGCAAACTTTCGGCCGGTCATCGGGCCCTCGCTTTCGTTCTAATAAGTCCATGATCCAGAAAATCCAGCAGCGCGCGTTTTCGCGCCACCAAGGCATGTGGCGTCAGCAGATTGTGCCCCGCCACCTGGCTGAAAATCGCCGCAGCCGCAAAATACGATGTGGTCATGCCCATAATCGTGAACGCCGTATGATGCGGATCAACCGCGCGAAATTCTCCGGCGGCGATTCCTTCTTCCAGCGTGCGCACCAATTGATTGTGAAATGGACGAAGGTACTGCCGCACGATCCAGTCGAATTCCTTTGTTGCTTCCATTGCTTCACGGTGTACCAGCCGCGGGTAATTCGGATGCGAAGCCAGAAAGTCGAAATACGCGGTGATGAACTCGCGCAGCCGTTCCCGCGGAGAAGCCTGTTTTCGCCTCGGTTCGTACACTCCATTACGCAATTGACGGAATAGATTTTCCAGCACCGCGCGATGCAAGTGCCGCTTATCGCGAAAATAGTAGTAAAGCATCGCCTTATTCGCGTGCGCGGCCGTGGCGATTTCCTCCGTGCGCGCGCCCGCCAGCCCCTGCGCGGCAAAATGCTGTTCGGCCGCGGCCAGGATGCGCCGCGCCGTGGCCGGATTCTCGATTTTTCTGCGTCCCCGTCGCACGATATTCTTCCTGTAATCCGATCCGCTGCATCACTTCAGCGAATGACATTCTTTAACTAACTAGTTAGTTTAATGCCACCGGCACTCGCCGTCAAGCACGGCAATACAGCTTCGCGAGTACCTATTCGTATTACGCAGCAGGTAGGAAGTTTATTACTACGCGTCCAGCGCGCCGCCGGAACCCGCAGGCAGCTCAATCGAGTACTTGGTGCGAGCTTTCTCGGCGTGCAGCTCGATCGCCAGCTCGATCAGCCGGTCAATCAGCTTGGGATAGGGCAATCCCGAAGCTTCCCACAGCTTCGGATACATGCTGATGGAGGTGAATCCCGGTATGGTGTTCAGTTCATTCACGTAAATCTTGCCGCTGCGGCGTTCCAAAAAGAAATCGCACCGCGCCATTCCTGTGCCGTCAATCGCGCGGAAAGCGCGCACCGCGTAATCTTGAAATAGACCCACCTGCGCCTTCGTCAATTTCGCCGGGATCAGCAGCTGCGTCCCGGTTTCCAGATATTTCGCCCGGTAGTCATAATATTCACGGTGCGGTACGATTTCGCCGGGTATGGACGCGCTCAAGTTGTCGTTGCCCAGCACGGAAACCTCGATCTCGCGCCCCACCACTCCGCGTTCGACCACCATCTTCAGTGCAAACTCGGCCGCGTGATCCATCGCCGCAGAAATCTCGTGCGCCGCTTTCACGCGAGTCATTCCCACGGACGATCCCAGCGTCGCGGGCTTCACAAACAACGGAAATTTGAATTTCTTCTTGATGGCCTTCAGAACTTTCGCGCGTTCGTGCTCCCATTCCGAACGCCGCACCGCCAGGAACGGCACGATCGGCAATCCTGCTTGCTCAAATAGGCGCTTCTGCACATCTTTATCCATGCCCACCGCAGACGCCAGCACGCCCGCGCCCACGTACGGCAACCCAGCAAGTTCGATCAGCCCTTGCACCGTGCCGTCTTCGCCGAAGGTGCCATGCAGAACCGGAAACACCACATCCACTCCCACGCTCGGCTGTCCCGCCGCCGGCCCCAATGGAACCAGACTAGCAGCGCTCGGGTCAGGCGGCAGCACCACGCGATCTCCCGACTTCAGCACATCCGCCAGCATTTTCACCGAGCTGGTTCCCACCAGCCACCGGCCGTCTTTCGTAATCCCGATCGGCACCGCTTCGTATTTTTCAGGGTCGAGCGCGCGGATCACCGATGCAGCGGAAGCGAGTGAGACTTCGTGTTCCCCCGAGCGCCCGCCAAAAAGCACGCCGATGCGCAAGCGCTTCGTCGCATTCATCGCGGCGTCACCCGGAATACTAACGAAACGCGCATAGCACTCACAGGATTTTCTTCCCCAGGCCGGAGAGCACCAGTTCGACGCCGAGCGTCGCCGTAGTGTTATGCAAATCAATCACGGGGTTTACTTCCACCACCTCAAACGAAACCATCTGTTTGCTGTCGGCGATCATCTCCAGCGCCAGGTGCGCCTCACGGTACGTCACGCCCCCGCGAACCGGCGTGCCCACTCCCGGAGCGTCGCTCGGATCCACAAAATCCATATCCAGGCTCACCACGATTCCCGCGGTGTCATCGCCTGCAAATCGCAGCGCTTCAGACATCACCTCGCGCATCCCGCGCTCGTCGATATCGCGCATCGTGAAAATATGCACTCCCGAATCCTTTACCAGCCGCCGCTCCTTCGCATCCAGATCGCGAATTCCCACGAGCACCACGTTCCGCGGTTCCACCATTGGCTTAATGCCGGCAAGATCCGTCAGTTCCGGCGGACCAAATCCCATGATGGATGCCAGCGGCATTCCGTGTATGTTGCCCGAAGGCGATGAGTCCGGCGTGTTCATGTCGCCGTGCGCGTCCAGCCAGATCACGCCCACTCGTTTCCCATCTTTATTGAAGTGCGCCGCGGCCCCTGCCGTCGTCCCCACGGCAATCGAATGGTCGCCGCCCAGCACCAGCGGGATCATGTCCTCATCCAAAGTTTTTTGCACCGCTTCAGCCAAGCCCTTGCAAGCCTGCGATATTTCGTCCAGATAACGCGCGCGCTTCTCGCCATACGGCTGCTCTTCGGGCTGCGGAACCTGCACGTTTCCGATATCTTCCACTTGCCGTCCCAGTTGCTTCAGGCGCGCCTGCAACCCCGCCACGCGCAACGCGGACGGACCCATATCCACGCCGCGGCGGCTTGCGCCCAGGTCCATCGGCACACCGATAATGCGAATTTTGTCGGGCATAATTTTTGCTTTCGCGACCCCGGTACGGGGGAGGGAACCTTAAGGATAAACTCGATAGAGCATCCGTGGGAAGGGGATGACCTCGCGAATGTGCTCCGTTCCGCATATCCAAGCGACGGTGCGTTCCAGGCCCAATCCGAAGCCGGCGTGCGGCACGCTCCCATAGCGCCGCAGATCCAGATACCACTGGAACGATTCCTCGGGCAGATTGTGTTCGCGCAGACGTCGCACCAGTGTGTCGTAATCCGCCAGGCGCTCGCCGCCGCCAATGATTTCGCCGTAGCCTTCCGGAGCGATCATATCGAAGCTCAACGAAAGCTCCGGCCGCTCTGCGTCCGTCGCCATGTAAAAGGCCTTCATCGCCGCCGGGTACCGGTGAATTACCACCGGCCGGTCGAACTCCTTGGAAATGATTGTTTCCTCATCGCCGCCAAAGTCATCGCCCCACTTCGCGGGGTTCCCGGCTTTCTGCAGCACTTTGATCGCGTCGTCGTAGGTGATGCGCGGAAATGGCGGCATGATTTTCTGCAAAGACGCCACGTCCCGCTCGATCAGCCCCAGCTCCCGCGTGCGATTTTTCGCCACCGACTGCACCACCGCGCTCACCAGTCCTTCCGCCAGCTGGATCATGTCCTCCAGATGTGCGTAGGCGGCCTCCGGCTCCAGCATCCAGAATTCCGTCAGGTGGCGCCGTGTCTTCGATTTTTCCGCGCGAAATGTCGGGCCGAACGTATAGACCTTGCCCAACGCAGCCGCCAGCGCCTCCACATAAAGTTGTCCGGACTGCGTGAGGTAAGCCTTCTGATCGTCAATATAGTTCACTTCAAATAGCGTTGTGGTTCCCTCGCACGCGGCAGGAGTGAAAATCGGTGCGTCGGTCAGCGTGTAACCCTGTGCGTCCATGAAGTTCCGCGCCGCCCGCTCGGCCTCCGCGCGAATGCGCAGGATCGCCGCCTGCCGCGGTGTGCGAATCCACAAATGCCGCCGGTCCAGCAAGAAATCAACGCCGTGCTCCTTCAATTGAATCGGGTAGGGCTCCGCATCCGCCACCCGCTGCACCACTTCAATCGCGCTCACGCCCATTTCAAATCCGCCCGGCGCGCGTGCTTCCGCGCGAATCGAGCCCGTGGCGATCACGCTGGACTCCTGCGGCAATCCCTTCAGCGCGCTGAAAACTTCCGGATGTTCCTTCTGCGAGACCACTCCCTGCATGATGCCCGTGCCGTCGCGAAAAATCGGGAACAGCAGTTTTCCCGATTCGCGCAGGTTGTAAAGCCAGCCGCGAATCGTGACGCTGCCGCCTGCGTGCGCGCCCGCTTGTTCGATAGTGATGGTGGGAACGGCTGCCTGCGCTTCCTGGGTCATGTGGTTTTTTCCGTTGGATTATTTGCCGCGAACCATTATGGCATGTACATCATTGCAAGTAATTCGTCGTCGGCGTCGCGCCCTATTTCTGCGCCTCGAATTTTTCTTCCAGTTTGTCGCAGGCCTCGCGGATCTGCTCGAGCGTCGGTTCCGTCCCGCCCGCTTGCGCCTTGAATTCGAAAACGAACGGCAACGTCGCCGGTGCCGCGGCGAACCCGGCCAGCGCGGCATCCCAATCAATGGTCCCCTCGAACGGCAGCAGATGCTCGTCTTTGTCGCCGTGATTGTCGTGAATATGCGTGGTCACCACGCGCTCGCGCATCGCGTCAAAGCTCGCCTGCACGCCCTCTTCGATATGTGCGTGGCCCGCGTCGAAGCAAAGCTTCAAATCATGCAAATGCGTGTCCGTGATGAAATGCTGCAGCGAGCCCGGCGCGCCCAGCTCGTCCGGCGTGTTTTCCAGCGCAATCGTCACTCCGCGCGCCTTCGCAAACATCGCTAGATTTTCCAGCGACGTGAAGGCCGCGTCCAGCTTGCGCGGGTCCGCCGACTGCCGTCCATGCCCGATATGCTGGATCAAATACTGAAACGGAACGTGCTCCGCAATGTCTAGCACGCGCTTGATTTCGTCCACCGCGTCCAGGCGGCGAATGCGCTCCGGATCGGAAATGGAAATGGCCACGCCGCTTTCACGGCCGGGCGAACGGTCGCGATCCGTCGGCGAATGAATCGAGTGCAGCCCCAGGCGGTACTCACCCAGCGCATCGCCGAGTTCGCGCACGCGCTGCGGATCGCGATAGCTGAAATGTTGCGAAGCGCAGAAAATCTCCACTGCCGAAAAGCCTGCTTGCGCGATCTCCGCCAGAAGCGCGGCGCCGAGCGGCTGGTTTACAAATCGGTATGTGGAAAGGACGCGCTGCATTCGGCCCTCGGCGGCGGAACACTATGGTCAATGGAAAACTCGATTCCGTCAATAGCGCACGCGAAGGATGACACGGGGATTGTGGCGAGCAGCGTCAGTCTGAGGCTAGTGCCACCAGCAGCAGCGCAATGATCCCGCCCGAGATTAGCGCCAACAGGATCCACAGCGCCACATGCGGGCGCTTGCGCATCAGTCCAGGGGGTGGCTCGTTGGGCTCTTCGAACTCCAGCGGATCTACTCCACTATCGTTGACGGGCGGGACAATGCTATGACGCGCCGCAGGCTTTGTTTTCGGATCGTGCGGTTCGTCGCTGAAATCGTGAGGCACTGCTTTGATGCTAACACCGAAGAAAAGCGTGCCGCAAGGAAAGGCATTCGCGAGAAACGAGGTGAAGCTGCCGCGTACCAGCGAGCGATTCTACAGAAAGCAAGACTTCGAACTGCGAGCGTCGCGGATTAGTGGGCCAAAATTCCAATCATTGCGATTGCGACGATTGCGCCGGCAACAATCGCCAGCGCCACCCAGCGCCCCAGCTGCGGATACGATTTCGGCAGGCCCAGGAGTTCAATCGAGGGGTCAGGTCCGCGAAGAATTTTCGCTCCCGCTGCTCGCTCCGCGGGAGTTAGCACTCGCCCTACTGGCGCCTGCTCGGTCGAACGCGCTGGGACGCGTTCCGCAATTTGGCTGGGCATTGCCCGGATACTAGCACCAACCACTTCCAGCGCAAAATAACTTTTCCACAAGGCCAACGATTTTTTTACGGTTCAAACCGGAGCAGCACTGAGGAAAAGAAAGCGATTGATGCGGTCAGCGAATCGCGAACTGTACGATCGCAAGTGCTACCACTACGCCCGAGAAAATAGCGAGAACCAGCCAGCGCGGAACACCCCGATTCCAGTTTCGCATCCGCCGAACGTGCGCGGAAAGCCCCGGCGCCCTGGAAGTCCTGCGCGCATGCTCTTGCAGAAGGGAACTGAACTCCGCGGATGCCTCAGGTCTCGGCACCATTTCGGAACTACGACCAACTGTTTGGCGTGTCATCGCGCCGATGTTACCACCGGGCGTTTCAGCAGGGAGGCGGGGATCACGCTGTCAGGCTTACCAGGTATTATTGGTTCGACAAAATGACCTTGCGGTACTAGTGGGAGTCACTCTCGTCCCAGCACTTCCATTCTGGGAAAGGTGTGCCGCTCCGGAACACGTCCCTGTTGGAAGACCCTGTTAGTGAACTAGCCGTTCTTCAGCCGTTCAATTCCCCGAGTATCTTCGGTAGCAACGCGAATTTCGCGAACGCCGCCGTCGTGGTCAAATATTCCAATCCGCACGAGGGCCCCAAGTACGCTCGCCCCCCTTGAATTCGTGGGAACAATCGCTCCACCTGACGGGCGATATCCGCAGGCTGCTCCATCTGGGCGTTGCGACCGTTTACCAGACCCAGCGCCAGCGGCTTGGGCGAACCCACTGCCACAATCTTATCGGTCAGCCCGGGGCTGGATGTGAAATCAACGCCGACAATATCCACCGGCAGTCCCAACAGCTTTTCGTACAAACGCGCGCAATCTCCGAAATACACATACAGCGCCAGCTCCAGCTTGCGGTTCGTCTGCTTGGCCTTGTCCCGCGCAGCCAGCAGCGGTGCGAGCGCGCGCTCGAATAACGGCCAGTCGCCCGGATTTCCCAAAATAGCCGGCTCGTCAATTTGAATCATTTCCGCGCCGCACTGCGAGAGCGCCTCGATCTCCGGCGCCAGAATTTGGGCGTAGGCCATCGCGCGAGCTTCCAGCGCGGCCGGCGTACCCGCGCCTCCATTCTCACTTCGTGCCGAAAGCGAAAATTTCGCCAGCGTATACGGACCCGCCAAGACCGGCTTGATCGCCAGTTTTCCAGCTTTGTTGGCCGGAGTCGGCAAGTGGCCCAGCGCGTTGCGCGCAAAACTGTACTCTGCCACCACCAGACTCCCGCGCCGCGCCGGCGTTCCGGTAAAGAGCGGCTGCCTGCACGTCGTCTCGGTATCGAAATAGGGAACCGAACCCTGCAGTTCAATGTATTCCAGCTTTGCCGGAATGTAAGAGATCGGATCGCCCCAGCGGATCTGCCCGTCCGTAACGATATCCAGCCCTGCCTTCACCTGATCCGCGATCGCGCCGCGAGTCACCGTATTTTGCGCGTCCAGCAAATCGGCAGTGGTGCGTTCCCCGCGGTCCAGCGCCGCGATCGTGCGCTCCAGCAGTTGCAATTCAGGCGCGTCTCCCACGCGCGGATAACTTCCCGTGCTCGATAGATACAGCCCTGGATCGACGTTGCCCATGTGTGGACCCTCGGAATGTGCGCGAGAAACTGCAAGAAAGTTAGTCGAAACCAGGAAAAGCGTCAAGGACGGCGCGAAGGACTGGCCGTGATGCCAGGCGTCACTCCCCGACGGAAAAGTAAGTGCAATCAGGATGATGGAACACCAGCGCGCTCACGCTAGCTTCCGGATCCATCATCATTCCCTCCGTCAAGTGCACGCCGATCGCCTCAGGGCGCAGGAGCATCCATATACCGGCCTGATCCTCCAAATTCGGGCACGCTGGGTAGCCAAAGCTGTAGCGCTTTCCGCGGTAGCGCGAGGTGAACCGCTCCGGCATGGTCAGCGCCGGCGGATCAGGAAAGCCCCAATCCTCCCGTATGCGGCGGTGCAGCCATTCGGCGCACGCCTCCGCGGTCTCAATCGCCAGCGCCTGCAGCCCGTGCGAATAAAGATAGCGACCGGCCGCTTTGGCTTCTTCCGATTTTTCGCGAATGCCCGCGCCGGCGGTAACCACGAACAACGCCACGTGGTCGCGCGTGCCGTTCTGCGCTGGCAATACATAATCGCTCAGACAAAGCTTGTCTCCCAGCCGCTGCCGCTGAAAATGGAACGTATGTGCCGGCGAATTTTCGCCCGGGGCGAACAGCGCGATGGAATTGCCGCGTCGTTCAGCCTCGAAGAATTGCCACACGGCGCCTATCGTCATGAATTCCGCGGCCTGTTGCTTTACTTCTTCCATGTTCTGGTGCAATTCGATCGCACGCGTGTCGTGTTCCGCCAGCGCCTTCTCGAAATTCCCGCGAAAACCCAGATGGCGTCCGAACAGCATGAACGGATTGATATAGCTCCACACTTCCTGCAAATCCGGCACGCTGCGGACTTTTCGCTCAAGATAAGCAACGGGAGGAATCGGCAAATCAATCCGAATGTGCGGCGAACGCTCTTCTCCCGCAGCCACCAGCGGTTCCGGCGCCGGTTCGTCGAGCACCGCCGCTCCCACGTGCGTGTGCTGCTGCAACACGTTGTCGCGGCGAACCGGATCGCTCAGCTCATTCATCAAACGCAGACCGGTCATCGCGTCCTTCGCGTAGCAAACCGCCTGGCTGTATTGCGGCGCAATTTTCAATCGTGTGAATTTATCCGAAAGCGCCGCCCCGCCCACCAGCAGCGGTACCGTGATTCCGGCTTCGCGCAAATCACTCGCGGTAATCACCATTTGCTGCGCGCTCTTCACCAGCAGCCCTGAAAGCCCAATGGCATCCGGTTGATGCTCGCGATGCGCGCGAATCAATTCCTCCGGCGGAACCTTGATTCCCAGGTTGATCACGTCATAGCCGTTATTTTTCAAAATTATTTCCACCAGATTTTTCCCGATGTCGTGCACATCGCCCTTCACCGTCGCCAGCATCACCTTGGCGCGCTTTTCCGTGTCCGCCTTCTCCATGAATTGTTCCAGATGGCCCACGGCGGCTTTCATTGCCTCGGCGGATTGCAACACCTCAGCAACGATCAGCTCGTTGTTGTTGAAAAGCCGCCCCACCTCGCCCATCCCCGCCATCAATGGGCCGTTGATCACGTCGAGAGGCGCCACGTTCTCCGCCAGCTTGCGATTCAAATCGTCAACCAGTCCGTCTTTCGATCCTTCGATAATGTAATTCGCCAGGCGCTGGTCCAGCGGCAAATCTGCTGCGCGCTCTTTCTTGCGCGCCCCGGTTCCGCGAAAATGTTCCGCAATCGCCGCGATGTGAAATTGATTGATCGCCGCCTTCTGCTCCTTTGTTTGCTGGCGCCAATCGGCCGGTGCGCCACGCAGCAGTTCCGCGTCCGTCATACCATCGGGAATTTCCGTCGGTGGCTTGTTAAAAAGCAGATCCTCGGCCAGCTTTCGTTCTCGTTCTGGAATTGACCCGAAGCGCTCGATGCGCTCCGCATTCACAATCGCCAGATCCAACCC
Organism: uncultured Acidobacteriota bacterium; assembly: GCA_963748395.1. Lineage (GTDB taxonomy): Bacteria > Acidobacteriota > Terriglobia > Acidiferrales > UBA7541 > Palsa-295. The sequence continues at coordinate 648,073 of CAVVIP010000006.1, forward strand.
GGCCTTCGTGCAGTGATACAGGAAAACCGAATTCACCACTTCGCGCGCGCCCGCCGGCAGCCCGAACGATACGTTCGAAATTCCCAGCACCGTCCGCACGTGCGGAATGTGCTGCTTCACCAGGCGTATGCCTTCGATCGTTTCCACCGCGCCGCCGATATAATTCTCGTCGCCCGTAGCGCACGGAAATACCAGCGGATCAAAAATAATGTTCTCGGCGCGGATGCCGAATTTCTCCGTCAGCAATTTGTGTGAGCGCTCCGCGACTTCCAGCTTGCGTTCGCGCGTGAACGCCTGCGCCTGCACCCGGTCCTCGTCAATGCAGCCCACGATCACCGCCGCGCCGTACGTGCGCGCCAGTGGGCAGATCTTCTCGAATTTCTCTTCGCCATCTTCCAGATTGATCGAATTGATGATGCTCTTGCCCTGGCAATAGGTCAGCGCCAGCTCCACGCCGCGCGGATCAGTCGTATCAATCATGATCGGCGCCTTGATCTTGCGAATCAGCTGCTCGTAGAACGGCGGAATATCGCTCAGCTCCTCGCGGTCCGTGCTCTGCAGGCACACATCCACGATGTGGGCGCCGCTTTTCACCTGCCTGCGCGCGATTTCCGTGGCCTCTTCCCACTGTTCGGCGGCCACCAAGTTCTTGAACAGCCGCGAACCAATCACATTGGTGCGCTCGCCCACAATTAGCGGCCGCGTGCTCTCTTCCGCTTCAATGATTTCAATTCCCGAATACACAGCCCGGTGATTCGGCTCAGGAATCCGCCGCGGCTTTTTCCCTTCCGCCATCTCCGCGATTGCGCGAATGTGTTTCTCAGTAGTCCCGCAGCAGCCGCCCACAATATTCAGCCACCCGCGATCAATAAATCTCTCCAGCTGATCCGCCAGCGATGTCGGCGTCTCCTGGTACAAGCCTTCTTCGTTCGGCAGGCCCGCGTTCGGATAACAAGAAACCGCGCGGTTGGTCAGGCTTTGCAGCGTGCGCACATGGTCCGTCATGAATTCCGGCCCGGTCGCGCAATTCAAACCCAGCGAAATCAAATCCACGTGATCAAGCGACGCCCACAACGCCTCGATGCCCTGACCCGCCAGCATCGTTCCCATCGCCTCGATCGTCACCGACACCATCAATGGAATCGGCTGGCCCAGCCCGCGTGCCAATTCCTGTATCGCCAGCAATCCCGCCTTGATGTTCCGCGTGTCCTGGCACGTTTCCAGCAGCAGAATGTCCGCGCCGCCTTCCATCAGCCCACTCGCTTGCTCGAAATAATTGTTGCGCAGTTGCTCGAACGTGATTCCGCCGGTCACGCTGATGGCTCGCGTAGTCGGCCCCATCGAACCGGCCACAAATCGCGGCTTCCCCGCGCTCGAAAATCCATCCGCCGCTTTGCGCGCCAATTCCGCGGCCACGCGGCTGATTCGGCGAGCTTCCTCGCCCAACCCGTACTCCGCCAGCACCACCGGCGTGCTGCCAAATGAATTCGTCTCGATAATGTCCGCGCCCGCATGCAGATATTTGCGGTGGATTTCCAGCACCACGTCCGGACGCGTCAGCACCAGATTCTCGTTGCAACCCTCCAGCTCCGGCCCTCCGAAGTCCGCCGCGGTCAGATTCACCTGCTGCAGCATGGTCCCCATCGCGCCATCCAGAATCAGGATGCGTTCACGGAGCAATTCGCGAAGGGCCAGGCCCTGTTGGATCAAGTTAGTCATGAGTTCGATAATTTTACCTGAAGGTGGCGGGCAGGAAGGGCCGCAGCATTTCTCCGCGCGCCTGAAGCACAACAACGGCGGTACACCGCGCTGCAATTCGAATGTTTCAGCGTTAGGCGGATCGTGAAGGCGTTTCGCTCACCGTGCTGCTCAGAAATTCCACCGGCACATCGCCGGGAAGCAGGCCCGCTGCGGCTCCGCGCGCCAGCAATTCGCGCACGGCCCGGCGTCCTTCTTCTCCGTAATCCAGCGTCCAGCGGTTCACATACATTCCCACAAACTTGTCGGCCAGCGTCGGATCCATGTCGCGCGCGAATTGCAGCGCGTAGTTCAGCGCCGGCTCGCGATGATCCAGCGCGTACGAAACGCTTTCGCGAATCACGCGCGATACCTGCCGCCCTAGATCCTCGCCCAGCTTCCGGCGGATGGCGTTCGCGCCCAGCGGTAGCGGCAATCCGGTTTGTTCCTGCCACCATTGACCCAGGTCCACCACGCGGTGCAGGCCCATCTGCGAGAACATTAGTTGCCCTTCGTGAATCAGCAGCCCCGCTTCCACTTCCTTGTTCTGCACCGCATCCAGAATCTTGTCGAACGGCATTGTCACCGTCTCGACGTTGGGCTCAAAAAGTTTCAGCGCCAGGTAAGAAGTCGTCAGCATCCCCGGAATCGCGATTCTGCGCCCGGCCAGTTCGTTTTTCTTGATCGGATGCCCGGAAACCACGATCGGCCCGTACCCTTCGCCGAAGCTCGCTCCGCAATCCATCAGCACGTACTTGTCGGCCACAAACGGGTACGCATAAAAACTGATCGCCGTCACGTCGTACACTTCTTTTTTCGCCGCCTGATTCAGCGACTCGATGTCCGACAATATGTGCTCGAACTTCACGCCCGGCAGGCGCACTTTTCCCGTCGCCAGCGCGTAGAACATGAACGCGTCGTCGCTGTCCGGCGAATGTGCCAGGCGAATCTCTGTTGTTTTTTGTGCAACGGCTGGTGTGGACATGTTGGATCCGTCCTGGCTCTTGCGCGAAACCGTCACTCACCTCAGCTGACCAGTGAAGACTATGATGCGCTAGCCGTCTTACCCGTCGCAGTGAAAGAAACCAAGGTGTGTGCGTCTTCCGGCGAGAGCGCCGAATGAGCAGGCCAAGAATACCATACGCCGCGGCTGTAGGTACAGGCACTCACAGGACGCGCCGTCTCGTCTCTGCGCCGCCCTGAACTGCGGGCCCCCGCTCCGCTCAAGTTTCGCTTTCCATTCCCGTCTATCGTCGAAACGAGCTCCTGCTTATTGCGGCTTCGCCAGCGTTCCCGGCTTCTCGCTCGGCAAAATCCACGCCGCAATACTCTCCACCACTTCTGCGGACACATGGTCCGGCCGCGCGTAGTCCGATGGCTTCGACGGCCCGCTTCCATGCATGAAGAGATGATCCAGGTCCGGATACGATCGCAGCGTCACGTTCTTGTTACTTGCCAAAGCGTCTGACCAGGCCGTGAAATTCGAAGGGGTCACCTGATAATCTCGCCCGCCTTGAAAGATTAGTATCGGAATTTTCAGTTTGGCGGCGGTTTTCAGCGGATCGTATGCGCGCAGGTCCAGCCAGTAAGCTCCGTATGTCGTCGCCCCGAGGAAGACGATCTTGTCTTCCGGTTTTAAAGTGCCGCTCTCGATTTGCTTTGCCGCGTCTTCGGCCGCATCAATGTTCTTTTGTTCCGCTTCGGTCGGCGCGCCATTCATTGCCGCCAGATAGTGAATCTGTTCCAGCACCACTTTTTCCAGCGGTCGCGCGTTCGCCGCCAGCATGATAATTCCCGCTATTTCCGCATCGCCCGTGGCAATCCGCGGCGCTAGATATGCTCCTAGGCTGTGCCCCAGCAGGAAAACTTGTTTCGGATTAACCTTCGGTTGCTTCGCCAGCAGCGCCACGGCCGCCCGCGCGTCGCTGATCGTTTCATCCTCCACGGTCAGGCGCATGGGATCGTCGCTGCTTTGCACGGTATATTTTTCCGTGCGCTTGGTGTAACGGAACACCGCAATTCCGCGGCTGGCCAATCCCCACGCCAAATCCTTCATCGGCTTGTTGGGCCCCAGCGTTTCGTCTTGATCCTCCGGCCCGGAACCCTGCACCAGCACCACACCCGGAAACGGCCCGTCACCGTTGGGAACCGTCAGCGTGCCCGGTAATTCGTATTTTCCGTTCACCAACATCAGCGGTTGCTCGCTGAATAAATTTTGCTGGGCATACGGGGGTGCGCTCCACGGCGGCGCCGGTGCCTGGTGCGGACGGAAGCTCAAGCCCCCCAGTTTGCCGTCGGGATTGAACACCACCGTCGCGTCCAGCACCGCGTTCTCAAACTTGCATTCCATCCTCACTACTTGCAGTCCCTGCGTCTGTGACGTCTGTGTGCTGGTGATCGCCTGAAACGCCCCCGCCTGTTTGATCAGCTCCGGCCAGCTCGCCCCCAACTTTCCGGGCGGCAACGCCGCGGCCATCTGCGCATCGTAGAGCGCCTCCACTTTTTCAAATTGTCCGGCCACCAGTTCTTGAATCACCTGCTTCGCGGCAATCGCGGATGGCGAATCCTTGGCGTCCTGGGCGGCGACGTGCACGGCCGCGCCAGTCATCACCAGTAAGTACAGGATGCCCGCGAACAAGCTGAGCTTCATGCCGTATTCCTTTCGCATAATCATGCTGGTCCATTGTAAACCGGGCTGGATTTTCAAATCTATTCCCCGGTGTCTGAAATCGTTGCGGTCACTCATTGCACCGGCGAACGTGGCGAAGCTGGCAATGGCGAGGCATGATGCGCCACCAGCAGCCACTGCTCGTCGCGCCGCAAAAATACATTCGTCGTCTGCACCATCGCATCGTCGAAACCGTCCGCGAACGCCGTAGTCACATGCTGCGTACAGGAAACCCAGCCGACGTCGCCTTCTACGCGCACCCATACGCCGCTCAGCGCAATGCGCACGCGTTTGGCATGCGCAAATAAACGCGCCCAGCGTTCGCGTACTTCATCCCAGCCCAGCAGCAAATCCCAGCCCGGATGTACGCAGGTCACTCCGTCGTCATGCGACCACACCGCTTCCATTTCCGCCAGATCCAGCGATTCGAAAGCTGCGTAGAATTTTGTGTTTGCAGAACGTAATGCGTCTTCGGGGCTTTGCTTCTGTGGCGCGGTCTGCGTGGGCATGATGGGAAGTCCGAATAACGAAATTACAAAGATTTTACGCCAGGACTGGGGCCTGCTTGCCTACGCTTCTTTTTTCGCCAGCTGTAATCCGCCGGCGGCAACTACGATCAGCGCCATCTTAAGGATCTCGCCAGGAATGAATGGCAGCGCGCCTTGACTCAACGCCACTCTCCAGCCCATTCCCAGGAACAACACTAGCCACGCGCAGCCGCCCGCGAAAATCACCGCTTCCCCTGTAATCAGCGCGCCGATCAGCGGAAAGCCCGCAAGCCGCGAGCCACCTTCGCGTAGGCTCCCAACCTTCGCGCTGCGCTCCACCAGCCATCCTGTCACGAACGCCGCAGCCGGATATGAAAACAAATAACCCGCCGTCGGCCCCGCAAAACGCGCCAGCCCGGGCAGCCCCAGCGGTTGAAACACAGGCAATCCAGCCGCGCCTTCCAGCAGATACAAAATCAAAGTGATTGCGCCGCGTCGTGCTCCCAGCAGCACGCCCACCAGCAGCACCCCGAACGTTTGTCCGGTGATCGGCACCGGCGTCCAGGGCAGAGGAATCACGATATGCGCGCACAGCACCAGCAGAATATTTGCCGCCGCGATGCGCAGCGCGTCGGCTGCAATTCCTTCACCGGCATAAATTCGATCGGCTAGAACTTTCGACTGTGACATCCGCATTCCTCTTCGCGTTTCAGGCTGAGACTCGGATTGCGCCAAATATTACTGAAACTGGCAGGCATTATACCTGAGGCTGCGTAATGTCACTCTCACTTTTCATCCGCGGCTTTTTCTCCGGGCACCAGAGGATCGTCAACCGTGGCCACCTTCCCATGCTTATCATCGCCGTGAACTTTCCCCGTCGTGTCCATGAAGAAAGATCGCTTGCCGGATTTTCCGTAGGCCTCAGGCGTCGCCGCCAGCTCAAAATCCTTGTCGTTTCCACTGGCGTCTGGCGAAATTCGGTAGCGGAAGATATATCCGCCCTGTTTTCCAGCGGCCATGCTGGCCGGCACCAGCCCCGCTTGATCCGGCGAGATTTGATCTTTCGGCGCAGGACCAAGCTGGGCCAGCGATTCCGGCAGTTTTCCAAACGCGCGCCGGTACGTTTGTATTGCTTCGGCCAGCGAGCGCAAATCGGCGATCGCGGCATCTTCCTTCGCCCTCAGATCCGCCTGCGCCCATTGCTTCGCCAGTTGCGGCACGTCAAAAAGCACCAATCCCAACGATAGCAGGCGCCAGCTGTTTCCTTCGCGCACCATCCCGAAGTCCGCCTGCGCGCCGTCCACCACCGTCACCGGAATAAACGCTAGATTTTCCTGCACGCGCGTTGCGCCGAAACGGAATTCCACGTTGCCACCCGCGCCGCGGCAGTGCAGTACGATGTGTTTCTGATCGTCCGCGGAGATCAGCGGCTTGCCCGCTTCATCGCTGAGCGAAAGCCGCTTCATCAATTCGTCGCGTTGCGTCGCGGGCAGCGCGCGGAACGCCGCGGCATTCGCGCTGGTCAAATGACTCGCAAATTCAGTCTCATTCGCGCGGCACGCCGCCACCAGAATGTTGGACAATGCGGTGGCCGGATCCGCATCAGCCGATTCCTGCGCCCGCGCCGGCATCGCTGCAAAAAACAGCAGGGCCGCAGCCATCATGCCGATGCCCTGGAAACGCGATCGGGGGAATTTTTTCATCATCAGGACTAAGAGTTTGCTTGCGCCAGTATGGTTGCAAGGTCGCGCGTGAATTGCGAGCGCGGCATCACTTGAGTGCAGCCTGCGGTCCGCGCCTTCGCGGCCAGCTCGGTCTGCACGTGTGAAAGAAATGCAATCAGCGGCAGTCCCGGCGACCCCGCGCACACGCGTTCAATCGCCTGCAGCGGCGTGCCTCGCGCGTTCAGGTCCACAATTACCAGCTTCGGCTTTTCCTTCGCCATTTCCGCCAGCAACGCATCGCTCGTCGTGCTGGTGCGCACCGTGATTCCCAGCTGCTTCGCCGTCTCCAGAATCTTCGCCTGAAAAAATAGATCGTCCACCAGAGCCAGAACCTGCGCCATGCTGCTGCACCTCGTATGCCCGCATCTCACCGCGAAAAGCCGCTCTTCGGTGTACCACGCGTCACCTCCCCGCACAAGCGCCCCTTCGACATCCTCCGCGCGTTGCGGTATAAAAGAATTTCTTTGCTGTCTTTCGGGAGGATTTCATGGCCGCCACTTCGAGCCCTGACGCGCTGCCGGGCCTTGCTGTCTTGGAGCAAACTCCAATCATTATCGAAAAAATCGTCTGGGCCGCGAATGACGAGCAATTGCATTGGAAGCCCGCCGCCGATCGCTGGTCCATTAGCGAAGTGCTCGCGCATCTCGCTGAAGTGGAAGTTCTCGGCTTTCGCAATCGCATTCAGCTGATGCTCGAAAAAAACAATCCGCCGCTCGAGGAATACGATCAGAATGCAGCCTACGCCCAGGGTCGTTACTCCAGTTCCAAAGCCCGCGAGAACCTGAAGAATTTCTGTCACGAACGCGACCGCAGCCTTTCCGCGTTGCGTTACGCCCCGCCGGGCGTGCTCGCGCGCCGCGGACAGCACTCCAGGATCGGCGCCATCACCGTCGCGCAGCTAATGAACGAGTGGGCCTTCCACGACCTCGGCCATATCCGCCAGATCGCGGAGCTTTACCGCTCGCGCGCATTTTTCCCGTCCATCGGCCCGTTTCAGCAGTTCTATACGATCAAGCCCTAGAGCGACGCCGGCAACGTCGCGCGCCAATGAACAACATGCAAACTGTTGCGCAGCGCATTCTCTCCACCTTCGACCAACTCGAGCGTCCTTCACTCGACCTGCACACGCTGTTCGAGTTCGTCGGAGGCAACGTCCCCGGCGAACGCGAAGCGGTGCTGGACGCGGTGGCGGATCTCGTCAAGCAAGGGTTGCTCGCCCCTGATACCGGCAGCGATTTTTACCGCCGCACCGAGGAAGGCCGCCTCGCCCTCGCCGCGCCGCGCGACGTCACCATGTACATGCGCGAAGGCTGCCATCTCTGCGAAGAAGCCAAAGCTGCGATGGCCCCGGTCCTCGCCGCATTCGGCGCGCGCCTGCAAGAAGTAGATATTGATGACGACCCCGCCCTGCGCGCGCGCTACACCAACGACGTGCCCGTAATTTTTGTCGGCACACACTTCTTCGCGCAGCATCGCGTAGACGTCCAGCGCCTGCTTCACCACCTCACCAACGCGAAACCTTAGCTGTGAATGCGACGCGGTTTTGTAGCGGCCGCTTCGTCCCGCGATTTTCGGGGCGAAGCGGGCACCTCTCACTTCTTGGAAAGGTTCGAGGAGTTGTTCGACCTAAGGTTTGCCGACGAGTTCCGAAATTGTCATCCCGACCCCGCGAAGCGGGCGACGGATCTGTTTTTGCAGTGGAAGTTCTGTGGAAGTTCTGTGGAAGTACAGCGGAGTTCAAACGCGGCTTAGTGCTCTACTTCTTCCTGCGCCCCAACGCTCTCATCCGGCACATCGCCCGGGCGCCCCTTCACGCGGTCATACACGCTGAACGCGCACGTTGAGCCCAGCGCTTCGTTGTAATACGTTGGCACGCCCAGCGCCGTGCGCAATTCCTCATTGAACCGTCGCAAGTCCGCGAGCTGTCGCACCTGCACCGGAAATTTCTTGCCCTCGTGCCCGATCAGAAATTTCTGGTACCCCGCGTCCCACAGCGCCGTGAATTGACCCTGCATCATGATGCACGGAATTTCGGTCATCTGGAAAAGGCCTTCCGGCGTCTTGCGCAGTTCCGCTCCGCAATTATATTTTTCAATGCGCACTACTCCGCCGGAATTGCGCACCAGGAAGCCCTTCGCCGAAATCGACTCGACGGTCGCCTGATCGAATAGTTTGTTCACGTACCACATGGCCGCTCCAGCATAGGGACTCGCCGGGCCGCCTGTAAAGGTAAAAATCGCCCAGGCCAACACCTTGCAACTTTCCCTCCCGCCAACCAATTTGCCGCCGCCGAAAACCTATGGGAATATTGCACGCTCGGTTTCGACCTGTACCGCGCCGGCATTCTGCTAAACTCGTTGCAGATACCTGAATACCAGGCGTTTTTCGCAGCATCTAAATCGCAGGCTCGCAGCTTTTCGGCGTAAACTGCGCTTCCGAGCCGCTCATACAGGATCCACGAGTCTTGAACGCAGCCAACAAACCGTCCGTCGCCGCGCACGACTCAGCCAGCGCCGCGAAAGCCAAAGTCGGCGAGCATCTGCTCGACCGCATCGGCAACACTCCGCTCCTGCGTCTCGAACGTATCATCAGCGGCTTCCCCAACGTCGAGTTCTACGCCAAGGCCGAATGGTTCAATCCAGGCGGCTCCGTGAAAGACCGCGCGGCCTACTCCATGATCCGCGCTGGCGAACACTCCGGCGACCTGCGCCCCGGAAAAATTATCCTCGACGCCACCAGCGGCAACACCGGCATCGCCTACGCCATGATCGGCGCAGCGCTCGGCTATCGCGTAAAACTCTGCCTTCCCACCAGCGCATCGCCGGAACGCAAACACATTCTCGCAGCCTACGGCGTGGACATTGTCTACACGCCCGGCGACGAAGGCACCGACGGCGCCATCCGCCGCGTTCGCGAAATCTACGAATCCGATCGCGAAAAATATTTTTACCCAGATCAGTACAGCAATCCTGCGAATCCCGCCGCACACTACACGGCCACCGCCCAGGAAATCTGGCGCCAGACCAACGGCACCATCACCCATTTCGTCGCGGGCCTCGGCACCACCGGCACATTCGTCGGCACCACGCGCCGCCTCAAAGAATTCAATCCCGCAATTCGCTGCATCAGTTTTCAGCCGGACTCCGGCTTTCACGGCCTGGAAGGCTTGAAACACCTCGCCACCGCCATCGTTCCCCGCATTTACGATGCGAGCCTGGCCGATGAAGACATCGCGGTCCGCACCGAAGATGCTCACCAACTCGTCCGCCGCCTCGCGCGCGAGGAAGGCATCCTCGGCGGCGTCAGTTCCGGCGCGGCGCTGTGGGCTTGCATGGACGTTGCTCGTCGATTGCCCGCGGGCCAGCGCGCCGTCATCGTCACCGTATTCCCCGATTCCGGCGAAAAATACCTAACCGAACAATTCTGGAGCGAAGCATGAGCGCCCCGCTGTTGAAAATCCGCGAGGAACTCGCCGGCCAGATCCGCGCCCACGGAGTCGAGACGTACCCGCACGAATGTTGCGGCGCAATTCTCGGCCGCGATGGCGACGGCGCCCGCGAAGTCCTCGCGCTCCTGCCCCTCGCCAATCGCCGCGACGATTCGCCGCGCAATCGCTTCGAACTCACGCCCGGCGATGTGCAACTCGCCGAGAAAACCGCGCGCGAAAAAAATATCGAGCTGATCGGCTGGTATCACTCGCATCCGGACGCTCCCGCGCGCCCCAGCGAATTCGATCGCGAGCATGCCTGGCCCTGGTACAGCTACATCATCGTCAGCGTGCAATCCGGCCAGCCGCGCGAAATGAATTCCTGGCGCCTGCGCGACGATCGCTCCGCCTACGACTCTGAGGCGATTGAATCTTCCGCCCACTCTGCCGGCATCTAAGTTAAAGTATTCCGCCAATCCCGATCCGCTGCTCCACGGATGGATAGCACCAGCACAGGCCCAGAGGAGGAATGCGAATGGCAGTGAAAGTAATCATCCCCACGCCGCTGCGCGCGTATGCGGGTAAGCAGGAGAGCGTCGAATTGCAGGCCAGCACCGTGGCCGAAGCCCTGAACGGGTTGACCCTGCGCTTCGCAGACTTGAAAAAGCATCTCTATTCAGACGACGGCCGCCTGCGCAGTTTCGTGAACGTCTATGTGAACGACGAAGACATCCGTTACCTGCAAAAAGATCAGACGCCTCTGCGCGATGGCGATATCGTCAGCATCGTGCCCTCCATCGCCGGCGGCGCCCCCAACTAAACGGGAGACAAACGGGAGAGTTTTGCAATGGCCACCAAACCAGAAATTTCCGCGAATCCGGCGCCTGCCACCGCGCCCGTCTCGCTTTCCAAAGAAGAGGTCCTGCGCTACAGCCGCCACCTCATCATGCCCGAAGTCGGCATGGAAGGTCAGCTCAAGCTCAAGCAGGCCAAAGTCTTGTGCATCGGCACCGGCGGCCTCGGCGCGCCACTCGGCCTGTATCTCGCTGCCGCAGGAGTCGGCCGCATCGGTCTGGTTGATTTCGACACCGTGGATTCCACAAACTTGCAGCGCCAGATTTTGTTCGGCACGAAAGACGTAGGCCGCCCGAAAATCGTGGCAGCCAGCGATCGCCTGCGCGATTTGAATCCGGATATTCAGATTGATACTTTCGAAACGCATCTCTCCAGCGAAAACGCGCTCGACATCCTGAAAGACTACGACATCATCGTGGACGGCACCGACAATTTTCCCACGCGTTACCTCGTCAACGACGCGTCGGTGCTGCTCGGCAAGCCCAACGTCTACGGCTCCATTTTTCGCTTCGAAGGCCAGGTAACAATTTTCGGTTATCCAGACGGCCCCTGCTACCGCTGCCTGTATCCCGAGCCACCTCCTCCGGGCCTCGTTCCTTCCTGCGCCGAAGGCGGCGTGCTGGGCGTGCTGCCCGGGAATCGTCGGCTCGATTCAAGCGGCCGAGACGCTGAAGCTCATCATCGGCGTCGGCGAACATCTCGTCGGCCGCTTGCTGCTTTTCGATGCGCTCGCCATGCGCTTCCGCGAACTGAAGCTGCGCAAAAATCCCGATTGCCCGCTCTGCGGCACACACCGCACCATCACCAAGCTGATTGACTACGCCGAGTTCTGCGGCATTCGCGGTGAAGAAGCTCCCGCGCCGCAAACATCCGTCCCCGAAATCACTCCGCGCGATTTGAAAGCGCGCCTCGATCGCGGCGACGATCTCTACATCCTCGATGTTCGCGAGCCGCACGAATATCAAATCTGCAATCTCGGCGGCCACCTCATCCCTCTGGGCGATCTCTCGAAGCGCGTCAGCGAACTCGATAGCTCCCGCGAAATCGTCGCACATTGCCGCAGCGGAAAACGTTCTGCCGAAGCCGTCGAATTCCTGCAGCGCGCCGGCTTTCGCAAGGTCCTGAACCTAAAGGGTGGTATCCTTGCTTGGTCCGACGACGTGGACCCTTCGGTGCCGAAGTACTAAGCAAAGTACGGATCGGCTCTGAACATTGTGCGCGCACGACGCGCGCCCCGCGGCGGAAATCCAGCCCTCTCGATCGGAGGATCGAATGCCAGACGTAAAAGTTACAGTTGTGAACAACGGCCCGTTGCTGATTGATGGTGAAGTCGAAGTGGTGGACCAGGAAGGTAAGGCGTACGGCCTGGGTGGCCGCACCAAGATCGGTCTCTGCCGCTGCGGCTTTTCGGAGCGCAAACCGTTTTGCGATGGCTCGCACAAGCGCTCTACTTTCCAAAGCGTCGTCCAAGCCCACGAACTGCCCCCACCTCCGGCCAAATCCTGAGCCGCTTAGTCCTGGGTAGTCCCCGTATCAGGTTGTAACGATTTTACCCCGCGCAATGAGTATCTGCGTGTCCAGCGCAGCTCTGTCCCCCGCCATCTATCTTGCATCTAACACAAAATAATAAGCTTAGTAAGTACTAGAACCAATAGGACGAACGGCATCCCGTTTGCTCCGTAGTTATCGGCCTAGTGTGGGCTACTTGGGGGAATTGTGGGCCGCTCGCTTAGTTTTTGGGGACATCTTCATCGCTTCCGCCTCGTCCTTCTTTGGACGATCGCCGGAGGTGCGTTTGTCGTCTCCCTGTGGATTCTGCGCAATTCCTCGTACACAGCCGACCCCCTTCTCGACACCTATTTGCAGATGGCTGGAAGCCTCATCGGCTTCACTTTCGCAGCGAATGCCCTGGTTCGCTTCCGTGGCACTCACGATCGAATTTCTCTCATCCTTGCATTCGGTTTCGTGCTGGCGGGCTTGATCGAAGCTGGCACGAGCATGACGCTCTATCGCGGCATGCTGGTCACCCCGACGCCCGGCGATTCCATTTCCTACGGCTGGCTCGCCGGCCGCACTCTGCTCGGGGTTCTGCTGCTTGCGGCCCTCGCGGTCGAACGACGCATCCCGATCGCTCGCGAACCGGCCAAGGAAATGGCCGCTGCCACTCTGATGGTTGGCGGCGTCGCGTATCTCACCAGCGTCTTCTATTTCATGTTGCCCCACGCGCCGAAGATTCATCCCGGCGCCATCATTCCGCGACCTGCGGATCTGCTGCCCGCTGCGATTTATTTGGCGGCGACGATCGGATATGCCCGCCGCCTGAATCGCGCAGGAGCGTATCTCGACAAGGCGCTGTTTCTCGCGGCGGCTCTGAACGTTCTCTGCCACGTCACCATGAGCGAATCGCAACGCCATCTCGATGCTCCTTACACACTCGCCCACTTCATGATGGTCATGAGTTACGTAATCGTTCTTGGCGGCACTCTTCTTGATAACGCCCAGCTCTTCGACCAGGTCAGCCAGCTGGCCGCTTCCGATCCGCTCACCGGCCTCGCCAATCACCGGCGCCTCATCGAAGTGATGGAAACCGAAATTCAGCGTTCCCGTCGTACCGGCCGCAGCTTCGCGATTCTGCTGTTTGATCTGGACGGCCTCAAGAAGATCAACGACAGTTTTGGTCACCTCACCGGCAGCCGCGCCATCAAGCGCCTCGGTACCGCCTTGTCAGACGGCAGCCGCGCGATTGACACTCCGGCTCGTTACGGTGGCGACGAATTTGCCCTCATTCTTCCGGAATCCAGCGCGTCAGATGCCGAGCAAGCAGCCGCGCGAATCTGCGAACAATTGAAGAACGACGGCCAGTCGCCGCCTATCACCGTCAGCGTCGGCGTCGCCGTCTATCCGAACAATGGAACGACGATTGAAAAGCTCTTGGGAGCTGCCGATCGAGCGCTGTACCGCATGAAGGGCAAAGGGCAGAAAAAATTTCGTCTGGGGCATGTAGCGGCCTGCTTGTAGAAAGGGGACACGGAAAATGCGATTTGGGATGGGGATCCCAAAAACTCAAGCGGGGCCGCGTCGCGAGACGCGGATTCCCATGGAAGTGGGCGTGCACATCACCGGTCATCCCGCTCTGCCTGGGACGGAAACCACATTCACAGAAAACGTAAGCTCGCGCGGCGCTCGCGTCCTCAGCATCCGCCGTTGGAGCCCGGGTGACCGACTGACGATCTCCACTCTCACCGGCGCATTTCGTGCCATCGCGCGCGTCGCATACTGCCAGATCGTTCCAGACCTGGGTTTCGCAGTCGGCCTGGAATTCGTCGAGCCATCCGGCCATTGGGTCGTCGCTGATTCCCACGCAAACTAGCCGAACTGCGAAGCCTCCGAAACTCATTTCACAATTGTCGTATCCCGAAGGGCGTGGAATCACGGTTTGCTGAAGCACAACCTAGCGTGTCATCCCGAGCGAAGTCCCGCGCTTTTTCTTTCCCGCCGCATTTTGGCGGGCGGGGGACGCAGAGAGGGATCTGCTTTTTCTTACACAGCCTGGCCCAATAATAATCAGAAGCTTCCCGCGCTCCTACTACTGCACGAATCCGAAATTCGTGTCCGGCGCCGGCCCGGATCCTTCCGGCAACGTTCCAAACTGGGACTCGAACCGCGCCACATTTTCCTTCAGCGCCTGCAGCAGCCGTTTCGCGTGCGCCGGGCTTAAAATCACGCTGGAAACCAGCTTCCCCTGCGGCACACTGGGAAACAGATAGATAAAGTTGAGAGTAAATTCTTCGCCGTTGTGATGGATCACGGCCAGATTCGAATACTGGCCCAGTAATTCTTTTTCGTCCGCCTTGATCTGCACTTGCTGTTTCTGCTGCTGGCTTGCCGGCTCGCTCATTGTCGCGCTCCTCTAGGGATTCCTCCGCAACTATAGCAGAGCAGGGAATCGCCTCAGATTAATATTTGCTCACAAATCCCGCATGGGGGATTGACCTGCGCCATTGTTAAGCGTAGTTTATACCAAGAGTTTAGCTAGGTTAACCCATGGACAGTCCCGAAAAGAATCCGAGCCTCTTAAGCGGACAGACGGCTCATCCCACCACCGAGTCCGCCGTCGCCTCTGCTGCAGCGCCGGAACTGATCGGGCTGGTGACTCACGAAGACGTGGATCGCGCTCGTGACCGCTGGGAAGTGGCGCGCGCCCGCTGGACGGGGCGCTCCAAGAAATTTGGAGGCTTTCGGCTGCTGTGGCTTTTAGTTGGCCCGGGGGTTCTCGTTTTCCTTGGCGAAAACGACGCACCGAGCATGCTCTCCTACTCTGCCGACGGCTCCCGCTACGGCGTCGGCTTTTTCATTCCCTTTGTCGTTCTCACCTTCATCATGGGATTCATCGTTCAGGAAATGACGGTGCGCCTCGGAGCCGTCACACATCGCGGCCACGCCGAACTCATCTTCGATCGCTTCGGAAAATTTTGGGGCTTCTTCTCCATGGGTGATTTGGTCTTCGGAAATTTTCTCACTCTGGTCACCGAGTTCATTGGCGTGCGCGCAGGTCTGGGCTTCTTCGGAGTGCGGCCCCCGGTTGCCGTGGGCGGAGCGCTCGTCATCGTCGTCGCAGCCATCACCACCGGCCGCTATTGGACCTGGGAACGAATTACTCTGAGCCTCGCTGTCTTCAACGGCCTGTTTATTCCTGCGGCGATTCTAGCGCGCCCCGATTGGCACGCAGTAGGTCACGCCATGCTCACATGGACGCCGTTCCCCGGTGGAAACCGCTACGAAATTCTTCTGCTGATTTTGGCCACCATCGGTGCCACCGTCACGCCATGGATGCTTTTCTTCCAGCAGAGCGCCGTCGTCGACAAAGGAATGCAGCCGCGTGATATCAGCGCCGGACGATTCGATACATTTCTCGGCGCGATGCTCGCTTCCGTTTTTGCAATCGCCGCGATTCTCGCCACCGTCCCGCTGTTTCATCACGGCATCAACGCCGCCGATTTTCAAGCCGCCCAATTCGCAGAAGCGCTCGAACCTTTAATCGGCCACACGGGCGCGGCACTCTTCGCTCTCGGGATTTTCGAAGCCGGCATTGTCGCCGCAATCGCCATCTCCACGTCGTCTGCGTATGCCTTCGGCGAAGTCTTGCAGACCGGGCACAGCTTGAACCGCCCGTTGCGCGAAGCGTGGCCATTCTATTTGACGTTGTTTGGCTCGGCCTCCGCCGCCGCGGCACTCGTGTTGATTCCTCACTTTCCGCTCGAGTTCGTGGTCCTCACCGTCAACGTGATCGCGGTTCTGGCCATGCCTCCCGCGTTGGCTTTTCTGCTTCTGCTGGTGAACGATCCGGAAGTCATGGGAGAGCATGTCAACGGTTTCTGGGGCAACGTGGCGGGCGTCACCGTCACGATTCTTCTGATTTGTGCGGGACTCGGCTTCGGCCTCGCTACCGTATTTCCGAAATTGCTCGGTGGATAGCCCATTTGGTCATTTGCTGTGTTTCGCCGAAAACTTGCACTAAGTGACGGGAGAAGAAAATTGAGTTCACACTACGCGGATGTTCCAGAAAATCAGGGCGCGCTCGCCCCAGTTGACGTAAAGTCCGAACAGCTGAGTCTGCAGGATCCTCGCGCCGTCCTCTCGTTGCTGGAAGCGGACCAGATGGTTGCCGCTAAGCGCCGCACTCATTTCGGCCGCAAGAATCTTTCGTTGGGAACCAAGGCCCTGCTCTGGGGTTTGCGGGTTTATGTTGTGGCCATGCTGATTATTGTGCTGATCACCGTGTACCAGGCCGTTCACGTCGCGCGCTAGGCGGTTCCTCAGTTTCGCCCAAGGGTTGAAAATCCCGCAGCACAGTGCGAAGATTTTACTGGAGCGATAAACTTCCACCGGCAAACCCGCGAATCATGGCGTCCAATAATCTTCCTGACCGCAAGCCCAAATCTGGATTCAGACCGAGCGCGCTGGGAGTGCTCGTTGTATTCGTGATCGTGGCGATTGCGGGAAGCGTGGTC
Source organism: uncultured Acidobacteriota bacterium (assembly GCA_963748395.1). Classification (GTDB taxonomy): domain Bacteria; phylum Acidobacteriota; class Terriglobia; order Acidiferrales; family UBA7541; genus Palsa-295. The sequence continues at coordinate 664,983 of CAVVIP010000006.1, forward strand.
GTCTATTCCCTCAGCGATTGGAAAGCGCCGGCACTAGCTCGCTCGCGGCAAAATCCTGTTCCGCCCACGCAGCAAGCCATCGGCCTCGGTATGAGCACATACTCCGACCACTGCCAGAACTGCCACGGAGAAGACGGCAACGGAAAAGGAGAGCGCGCCGAGAAACTCTCCGTCGCGCCTTCCGATTTCACCGACGCGCATGCCATGAGCCTGTTGACCGATGGCGAGCTGTTCTGGAAAATCTCGCAAGGGCATCGCCCTATGCCGGGATTCAAAGGCAAGCTGAGCGAAGAGGAGCGCTGGCAACTGGTGGATTACATTCGCACATTTTCCCATCCGATCGTGGACCCACCGGTGGAAACGACGCCTCCCGCGCCCAGCAAAGACGCTACGCCCAAATAACAGCGCAGCGCCTGCCGCGGCCGCATGCAAAGGCGCGTCGCGCACCCACGCGCGATGCGGCTACTTCAGATTCGCGAGCGCGTCGGAAACTTCCTTCAAATCCGGAAGCGCGGGGATATCGTAATTCTTGAACCACGCCACTTTTCCGGAGCGATCCACGATCGCGATGGCGCGTCCCGTGATCCCTTTCTCCGCTAGATATACGCCGAACTTTTCGCCCACTGCGCCGCGCGGCTGAAAATCCGCCAGCAGCGGATAGTGAATTCCCATTTTCTCCGCGAAGGCCTTGTGCGACCAGGCGCTATCCACGCTGATGCCCAGCACCTGCGCGTCCAGCTGCTCGAAGCGCTTCATATCGTTGACGAAGCAGGCGTGCTCGTTCGTGCACACCGGGCTCCAATCCAGCGGGTAGAAAACGATCACGACATTCTTCTTTCCCTGAAAATCGGATAGCTTCACTTCCTTCTGGCTCTGATCCTTTAGCACAAAATCCGGAGCGGCTGCCCCAACCGAGATTGCCATGGATGATCCTCCCTGTTCGATGGACGAACATAATCGAAGATTGCAATGTAACGTTAAGCGCCATCCATCATAGCCGATGACTTCCGCATGGACAATCTTCCGAACGAAGCGCGCAGACATTTGCGCCCGGCAATCTGCTACCATACGGCGCTGTAGCCGCGGTTTGGAACGGAACACTTGGCGCGCATCTCCTACGAAGAAGCGTATCGCGGGATCGAATTGCTGCCGAGCAGCCGCAACTGGTGGGCGTGGCTGAAAGGCACGGCGCCCGAATGCATTCACGTGGGCGATGAATGCAATTGGATCGCGACGCTGCTGCCGGACACTTTGTATCTGCGCGGAAAACGCAGCACCAAGCGCGATCCGCCGCGGCCGGAGATCACGCTGTGCCGTGAATGCCTGAGCGATGCGGTGACGGCGGAACTGGAATCGTTTCCAGGTCGCGTGGTAGCTTTCGAGCCGGACGCGGAAATATTCACGCAATACTTTTTCGTGGCGCAGCCGGATTTCGAGCCCGTGGGATTGAAGCCGGAAGTTTCGCAAGCGATCACGCTGCGCCTGGCGCAACCGGGCGGCGCGTGCGCGGAGTGCGGATACGCCGCGACGTGGCTGTGGTTTTCGCACCAGCAGATCGCCAGCCTGGATGAAGTGGAGCAAGTGGCGGCAGCGCCGGGCATATCGTTGTGCGCGAAGCATGGAGCGCGGAAACTGCTGGGCGCGTTCGAGCGCATGGCCGAAGCGAATGTGTTCTACATGAATTTGCCGTACGGCGAAGCGGGCGCGTACGTCTGGATCTAGAGATGAACTTGCGCAACGTAATTGATAAATATCTGGCGGTCGCGGGAAGTTACGGAAAGTCCGTGCCGATCGAATCGCTGGGCCTTTCGCACCAAGAGACCGAGCGGATTTTCGATATGCTGGACGAGGATTACCACATCAGCCGATTTTTTCACTTCAGCAAAGCTGCCGGCCAATCTTTCCAAATCAGCGGTTTCGCGCAAACCCACATTTCGATTGACGCGGAAATTCAGGAGATTTTGTAGCGGCGCACTTCAGTGCGTCATCGTCGTCGCGGCCACAACTGCTGGCGGTCTGAAGCCCGCCGCTACAAAACCTCCACGAAACCCGCTCACTTCAACACCGGACGAAAATCGAATTCGGGGTCAACGTCCACAGGAATATCGCTCGTCTTGGCTAGCAGCGCGCTTAGCTCGGGCGGCATGGTGCCGTACTTTTTGAACCAGGCGTCGGTACGCGCGCGGTCGCCGCTAGCTTCCTGCTCGAGAAGTTCTTTCGCAAGCGACGCGATGGCTGCGGGCATTTTTTCGAAATCAATCGCGTACAATCCGCTGGCGGGGTCGCGCTTGATCGCGCCCTGCTCCACGTAATAGTTGAACTGCATGATTTCGCCCGCGCCATGGGCTTCGGCGACGCCGAAACGCACGGTGCGAAAAATGCCCGCGACGTAGGATGCGTAGGTGATGTTGCGGTTTTCCTTGGGCAGCACGCCGTGGTCAATCAGCCAGCCATAGCAAAATTCCCCCGCCACGTCCGCTTTGGATTCCTCCAGCGCGGAATAGGACGAACCGATAGCTTCATTGATTTGCACTTTGCCTTGCGCGGTGTGCGCGAAGGCCGGGCCCAGGCCGTGCGAAATTTCGTGCATGATGGTGTCGGCCAGATAGCCTTCGCCGCTGGCCATGGCGGCCTGGTCGGCGCGCATGGTGCGCTGCGCGAGCGGCAGGATGATGTAGTTCACGCGCGCGTCCATAAAATTCTTCCAGAAGATTTTCTTCGAGCCTTTAGCTTCATGGATGCGCGGATCGTTGGGAAGATTGTCCGCGACGGCCTGATAGCCGTGCAGCAAATCTCCCGCGCGATAGGGCGAATCCACCACTTCCATGGGCGATTGCTTGCCGCGCTTGGAGGGCAGATCGTCCGCAGGCAAGGGAAGCGCTTCCTGCAAATCCGGAACGTATTTTTGGTAGAGGGCCAGCTTCTGACTTTCCGCATCGTTGCGAATCATCACCGAAGCACCGTAAGTGGCTTTCACGCCGAGGAGGGAATCGTCATAAACCTCGTAAGGCGCAAACACCACATCAAATTTCGGATTTTCCAGATCCAGCCAAGCAATGTCGCTCGCGTAATAGTCGTCAGTAAGCAGCGCGTCGGCCCGCAGCCGCAGAAATTTCGCAAACGCCGGATCGTCGCTTAGCGCCGCGGCTTCCCGCAGGTCTTTCGCCATCGGTTCGAGAAATGTTTTGAATTCCTGGTGGTACGGCACAGGCCGAATGAACGGCTTGTGTCGCGCTTTGGCGCTTTCAGGCTGCGGAGGGCCGTCCAACACCGGAGCGAGGTATTTGATCATCGTTACGGGGCTGTAGTACTGCTCCTTCATTTTGGGATACTCAGCGACAAGCTGCTCGAAGGCCTCCCGCGTCATACCCTTTGGATAAAATCCGCGGCCGGGAGACATGGGTTGGGTGCCAACGAAGGGCTTGTCATCATCAATCAGATCGAAACGGCTGCCATTGATTTTTAAGTAGCGGCGGACCAATTCCTCCCGCGGATTATTAGTGTTCGCCAATAACAAATACAGTTTGAGTCCAGTGGGATCAATCTGGCGCCAGTAAATGCAGTCGAGCAGGCCGGAAGCGTCCACCAATTTATTGACCATTTGCTTTTCGCGCGCGGACAAACCCTGCGAATTGAAGGGCATGTGCACAAGCTTGAATTTCGCGACGCGCTCGGCGAGGTCGGGTACGACATAGAGTCCTGCGGCGGATGCTGGAGTTGCCGCTGCCTTCGTTTGCGCGGCCGATTGTGGGATTGCCGCCAACGGGGCTAGTGCTGCCACGGCGATCGTCGCACCCGCCGCCAGCGCCAGCAGCGCACGAAAACTGAGAATGGAATTTTTGGTCATAGGGCGGCAATTCTATCTTCAAAAGTATCGATTAGAAAGCCTGTAAAGCGCTCAAGAGTATCGAATAGAAAGTGTTTTCCTGTTTGTTTTGAACAGGTTGGGTTTTTTGGCGCTCGTTCATTTGTATCGAATAGAAATGGCGCCATTCGAGAGTCTTCGTGCTTGGCGCGATGCGGCGCGGGCGAAAAAATGGGGCAAATAGTACCGATTAGAAAATGTTTTCTCGTTTGTTGTGAGTGGGTTAGCTCGATTTCTAATAAGTTGGCTGTACCGATTAGAAAACGGCAGTGATGAGTGATAAGTGACGAGTGATGACTAGGGGAGGCTTTGCGGCGGTGCCACCGCCAGCCTCGCAGGGGAAATGAGCGAGGTTCCGATGCGCGGCTCACCGAAGCGCAAGTACCGTCGCGCATGTAGACTCCTTGGCCGGGCGTAATTAGCCCACGACTGATGATAACATAGTCGGTAAGATGACGCAAGAGGAAATAGAGGGTACGGGAGTTTATGTAAGTGCTGGCTGAACAGCTGCTTAGGCTTATGCTCGGCTCCGGTTCAGCTTCCGTGAGCAGGAATGGTTTGTCGCAGGGGCTTTTCGGTTTTGGCGGCGGCCTTTTCGGATGCTCCGGGAACGAGTTGATAACCGTGTTTTCCCGGGCCAGGAAAAACCTGGGAGAGCGCCATCAGATTCGTGTACTTGTTGAACGCGATTTCGGCAGCATGAATTGTAGCGTCAGGCTGGATGGACACGGCCGCGACTTTGACGGAGGCGCCGCCGCGGGCGTTGGAGAATTCGAGCGTGGGTTTGGCGGAGCCGGGAACTTCTTTAATGACGTAGTTGCCCTCTGGAAAAGTGGTGTCTGCCACGACGAAAGGACGCGACATCCTGAACACAATTTGCGTAGTGATTTGCGCGCTGGTAGCGAATACGCCGATGATTACCGCCTGCACGACAATGAGCGCGAGCTTGGCCACGAGTGACTTCATGATTTCTCCTTGCTGGTGGATTCTGCAGGGGAGGATATTTCTCAAGCGGCGGGATGTCCACAGCAAAAATTTACGGACTGGCCCATGCTTCGAGCAGCGCACAGCGGCGTGGGCTGCGGTGCTATGCTCATCGCGTGGAAATGCAGGACAACCAGAAACGGGAAGAAGAGATTCGGGAGCGAGCGCGGGCAGGCTTATGCGCCGATTGTGTGCACGCGCGACGGATTGAATCGGATCGCGGCGCGAAATTTTATTTGTGCGAGCTGGCGGCGGTGGATCCCGCGTATCGAAGATATCCAGCGCTGCCGGTGATTCGCTGCGCAGGTTTTCAGGCGAAAAGCTAGCGGACGCGCGGCGGGGACGGCGGGAGGGAAGCGATGGCGATTCGAACGGTGCTGCAACTGGGCGACCCGAAATTGCGCGAAGTTGCGTCGCCGGTGGCGGACGCGCGATCGCCGGAAATCGCGGCGCTCGTGAAAGATCTGGCGGACACGCTGGCGCACTGGCGGGCGACGACTGGGTACGGGCGGGGGATTGCCGCGCCGCAAATTGGAGTTGGGCAGCGTGTGATATTTCTGCAATTGCCCGGAGCGGAGCCTTGGCCGCTGGTGAATCCGGAAATCATCTGGCGCAGCGCGGAGAAAATTGTGGTGTGGGACGCGTGCCTGAGTTTTCTTTCGATTTTCATGCAGGTGGAGCGGCACCGCGAGATTCGCGTGCGTTATCAGGATCTGCTTGGGGAACATCAGGAGATTCAAGCGGGCGCGGAGCGGGATCTTTCGGAATTGCTGCAGCATGAGATTGATCACCTCGACGGGATTTTGGCGGTGGATCGGATAACGGATATGCGGACGTTGTGCACGCGGGAGGAATTCGAGAAACGCTATCGCGCGACGAGTCCCTATGCGACGGGGGCGGGGCGGTAGGCGTAGCTGAATCGGCGGGCATTGCCAAGCTGGGACGCAGCAAGCGGCGCCCCTACCTCTAGCGAGAGAGGCGGCGAGACGATTTTATTTTGCGGCGACGGTGGTGCGGTGCAGGCGATCCTGCAGGGCTTTGTTTTCGCTGCGAATTTCGGGGGGTAGGCGGTCGCCGAAGATTTCGAAGAATTTTGCGGTGGCGTCGGCTTCTTCGGACCAATCGTGCGCGTCCACGCGAAGCAGTTCATCCACAACCGGGCGCGAGATATCCAGTCCATCCAGTGAAAGCGAGCCGGGAGTGGGCACGTAGCCGATAGGAGTTTCGGTTGCGGCGGCGCGGCCTTCGATGCGGTCGAGCATCCACTTCAGCACGCGGACATTTTCGCCATAGCCCGGCCAGAGAAATTTTCCATTGGCGTCCTTGCGGAACCAATTCACATGGAAAATTTTGGGCGCGTGCTTAATCTTCGGGCCCATTTCCAGCCAGTGCTGGAAATAATCGGCCATGTTGTAACCGCAGAAGGGAATCATGGCCATGGGATCGCGGCGCGTCACGCCCACCGCGCCGGTTGCGGCGGCGGTAGTTTCCGAAGCCATTGTGGCGCCAACAAAAACTCCGTGCTGCCAGCTGCGCGATTCATACACAAGCGGCGCGAGGCGTTCGCGGCGTCCGCCGAAAATAATGGCGGAGATGGGCACGCCTTCCGGATCTTCCCAGTGCGGAGAAATCGAAGGCGACTGCTTCGCCGGAACGGTGTAGCGGGAATTCGGATGCGCCGCTGGACCTTTTTCGGGGGACCATGGCTCGCCCTTCCAGTCAATTAATCCAGCGGGGGGGGGAGTGCCAATGCCTTCCCACCAAGGCTCGCGTGCGCCGCTGATGGCTACGTTCGTAAAAATAGTGTTGTGATGCAACGCGGCCATCACGTTCGGATTGGTTTGCGCGTTGGTGCCGGGCGCCACGCCGAAAAAACCATTCTCGGGATTAATCGCGCGCAGAGTGCCGTCCGCGGCGATGTGCATCCAGGCGATGTCGTCACCGACCGTCCAGACGCGATAGCCCTGCGATTCCAGCGCGGAAACCATCATCGCGAGATTAGTTTTGCCGCAAGCGCTGGGAAATGCCGCGGCCATGTAAGTGACTTTGCCGGTGGGATCTTCCAGGCCGAGAATCAACATGTGCTCGGCCATCCAGCCTTCGGAGCGCGCCATCCAGCTGGCGATGCGCAGCGCAAAACATTTTTTCCCCAGCAACGCATTGCCGCCGTAGCCGGAGCCGACGCTCCAGATTAATTTTTCTTCGGGGAAGTGCATCACGAAGCGACGTTCGGGATTCACGCCGGCCAGCGCGTGCAGGCCGGGGACAAAATTGTCGGTATTGCCGATGCGATCGAGCGCGGCCTGCCCCATGCGAGACATGATGCGCATGCTGGCGACGACGTAACGGCTGTCCGTAATTTCAACGCCGATGCGGCTGTAAGGAGAATTTTGCGGGCCCATGATGTAAGGCGCGACGTACATCGTGCGCCCCTTCATCGAGCCTTCGAGGATCGGCCGGACGCGGGCTTTGCCGTCTTCGGGGGACATCCAATTATTCGTGGGGCCGGCGTCGTCTTTCTTGCTCGTGCAAATGAACGTCACGCTTTCGGTGCGGGCGACGTCATTCGGATTGCGGCGGTTCAGGTAGGAATGTGGGTAGGTCGCTGGATTTAATTCAGTGATGATGCCGTCGTGCATCAGGCCTGCGAGGAATCGGTCATTTTCTGCTTCGGAGCCGTCGCACCAGACGATGTGGTCCGGTTTGGTTACGCGCGCGGATTCGTCAACCCATTTTTCGAGTGGCGTGGACACCTGATCTCCGGGATGCGGGCGCGGGGGGCGTCGCTCGGCTAGCGGGCCGGGCTGTCGCGACCTTGTGTACGACACTTCTTATACTAGAAAAGTCTAGGCCACGGATTGGCGAATTGCAAGTATGGTGCGCCGTGTGTTAACCGCGGTTTTCGCTAGGCATTTTATTCCTGGCGGAGGGCTTGCATGGGGTCCACCAGAGTGGCGCGACGCGCCGGAATGAAGCAGGCCAGCAGACCGGCAAGGAGCAGGGCCGCGGCAACCGCGCCGAAGGCTGCGAAATCGAAGACGGCGACGTTGAAGAGCACGCCGTGCATCACTTTCCCGACGGCGTAGGCTCCGAAGAGGCCGAGAGCGAGGCCGATGCCGGCCAGCAGCATTCCTTCTTTCAGAATTAGCGCGAGCACGTTTCTTTGTCCGGCGCCGAGCGCCATGCGCAGGCCGATCTCGTGCGTGCGCTGCGCGACGGCGAAGGACATCACGCCGTAAATTCCCACGGCAGCTAGCAACAGCGCGATGGCGGCGAAGCCTCCGAACAATCCGGCTGTGAATCGTTGCTGCGACAACGAGCGGTCCATAATTTGTTCCATGGTGCGAGGCGTGCCCAAAGGCAGATCCGGATCCATGGACTGCACAATTCCAGCGATATTTCTAGTTAAGGTGTCGGGCGCCACGGCCGCGCGAACGGCGATAAGCGTCTGCGGCCAGGGACTCTGCCAGAAAGGCACGTCAATCTCGGGGAAGTCCTCTTCCAGACGGCCGTTGCGAACTTCGTGATAGACGCCAACAATTTGCCAGGCTACCGGCGCGCCAAGTTTTGTGACGCCGGGAACCAGTTGTTCGACGAGGATGCGTTGAGATAAGGGATCGACGCCGGCGAAGAATTTCTTCGCGAAATTTTCATTCACGATGGCTACTTGCACGCCTCCGGGCAAGTCCTGCTCGTTGAATGCGCGCCCCTGTGCCATGCGGATCCCGAAGACTTTGAAAAAATCCGGCGTGACCATGTTGAAGCCGGCTACGGGCCGCTGCGACATGTCCGAGACTTCCTTGCCGGCGATTTGGAACGGCATTCCGAACCTTACGCCCTGCAGCGGCGCGCCCTCGGAGGCCGAGACGGAGGTGACGCCGGGCAGCGCTTGAATTTTTTCCAGCAACTGGCGGTAGAACGTTGTGATTTGCACAGGATCCGTCAGGCGGTTTTTCGATACAGGCAGATCGAACGTGAGCAAATGATCGCTGCGGAATCCCAGGTCCACGTGCGCGACGTTCCACAGGCTGTGGATCGCGAGGCCGCCGCCGGCGAGCAGACTGAGCGCCAGCGCGAATTCAGCAATCACCAGCGCGCGACGTAGGCCGTGCCGCCCGGTGTTGCGCGCGGAGCCTCCGCCTTCCTTTAAAACGTCGTTCAAATTCATGCGCGCCGCGCGCCATGCCGGAGCGCAACCGAATAACACGCCGGCGAGCATCACGGTGACTACCGTGAACAGCAGCACCGGAATGCTCATGCGTACATCTGTTTCCGAAAGTAATGTGTACGGCGGCATCGAAGCCACGATGGCTTTCATCAACACGAACGCCAAGGCGATTCCCAGCACGCCGCCAACGGACGCGAGTGCCAAGCTTTCGATCAGGAACTGCGTAAATATCTGGCGACGCGAAGCGCCCACCGAAGCTCGCACCGCTACTTCTCGTTGTCGCGCTGCGCCCCGCGCCAGCAGCAGGTTGGCCACGTTGACGCAGGCGATCAGCAGTACGAAACCCACGGCCCCCAGCAGCAGCGGCAATCCCTTTTTTGTGTCGGGATTCAAGAAATCGTTCTTCAGCGGCTCGACGCTCACGCCCCAGCCCTTGTTCGATTTCGGATAATCCTCGGCGATGTGCCGCGCGACCGTATCCATATCCGCGTTGGCTTGCGCCAGCGTGACGCCGGGCTTCATGCGCCCGAGCACGACCAGCCAGCGAAAATCGTGGTTCATCTGCTCTGGCGTGAACACCAGGGGCACCACCAATTGCCTGCCCAAGCGATCCGGTTGCCCCGGCGGTTGCACTCCGATCACCGTGTAGAGGTCGCCGTTCAAGTGGATTTGCTTGCCGATAATGTTCGGATCCGCGCCGAAATGTTTCTCCCACAATTTGTGGGTGATGATCACCACGTGATCTTTGCCCGGCACCGTGTCGTCGGGCAGCAGATAGCGCCCCATGAACGGCTTGTCACCGATCAACTGGTCCAGAAATCCCGGCGTGAGGTAGCTGCCTTCCACTTGCTCCGCGCGTTCGACGCCCGCGGACACATTGAATTGATCACCAGTTACGGCTCCCAATATCTGGAAGACTTTGCTATCGCGCTTCCAGTCGAGATAGTCGCCGGCCGAGACTCCATTGTTGTGTCCGCCGGTGTTGGACCACACCACCACCAACTGGTCCGGCTGCGGATAGGGAAACGGCTCCAGTAGCGTCGCGTAAAAGATGCTGAAGATGGCGGTGTTCGCGCCAATGCCCAGCGCGAGCGCCAGGATTGCTACCGCCGCGAAACCAGGATTTTTGCGAAGCAGACGAAAGCCAAAACGAGTGTCACGCAGGAAGTTGGCCATGCTGGCGCCCTCCTTCTCCGACGAAGGAAATGAGATGAGCCCCGGTAAACGATACCACTCAAGCGATTACTTTGTCCCGGCGAACCCAGCGCAAATGCGGCAAGCGCGGCGCCGCACCGGCTTTCACGCGAATCCTACATCACTCACGGTTTTTTTTAGGCAAAAAATACCAATCGCTGCGGAGGATTTTTCAGCCGGCGCTCGACCCATTGGCGATTCGACTGAATGATATACTCCCGCAATCATGTACGCGCGTAAGCTGCAGGCAGAATTGGTGATTGGCGATGATCGGCGTCCAGCGCCGCTGGATTGGCTGGATAGCTTTTGCATGCGCAACTTCACCGGCTCGGCGGAGTTTGACGATACGTTGCCGACCGCCGACGGGCGGCTCGAAGCAGGCCTGTCAGTAGACCCCGCGCGGCTGGCGCAAGCCATGAGCGAGTGGTTTACGAAGCGCGGAAAAGGCAACGGGCAGGCTGTGACGATTGAACTGCGAGAGCTTGACACCTCGAAGTAACCGCTGCATCGAATTGGGAGAGCCAATTCAATCGAAGAGGAGTTCCTATGCGATCTGACATTGTTCCAGGCGCCATTTTCCCGGACTACGAGCTTTCCGATCACACGGCAAAACGCCGTAAGCTTTCTGAACTGCAGGGACCGAATCCCATGGTGCTGGTCCTCAGCCGCGGAGGTTTCTGTCCCAAGGACCGCCGACAATCGGAAGGGCTTGTGCAGCTCCATCGTGAGCTGGAGGTTGCCTATTGCCGGCTGGTGACCATCAGCACCGACAACATCACCGAGACCAACGAATTTCGCACTGGAATCGGCGCCCACTGGCCGTTCCTCTCCGACGTGGGGCGCGTGGTGCAAAAAGATCTCGACATTGCCGAATACACCGACCCTGCGCACAATCCCATGATCCCGCACGTGATTGTCCTCGAGCCGGGACTGGTGATTTACAAGATCTACAACGGCTACTGGTTCCTCGGCCGGCCCACTCCGGAAGAATTGCGCCAGGACCTGCGCGCCGTCACCAAGAAATGCCGTCCGGACTGGGACATCACCACGCCCGAACTCAAGGCGGCTTGGCAGCAGGGCCGCAAAGAACTCTTCTATCCATATGGAAAAACGTATGCGCAAACGATTGGAGAACAGGATTAGAAGTGGTAGGCGCAGACCACTAGCATTACAGAGAAGTTTGCAGTCGCAAGCGAACCCGCCAGGCGATTAAACAGATGTGTAAAAAAGAAGAGCCGAACACTCCCTGCGTATGATTGGGGCGTTGCAGCGGTCATCGCAGGAGGAGTTCGGCTCCTCACACTTGTTTCGACGCAGGTGGCGAAGGTTGGTTAGCAGCGGGTTTATTCGGTGGCCTGGAAGATCCCGTCGTTTTCCTGGGGTTCCTCGGGACCACCCGAGCCGCGGTGCAGCAAGGCCTTGATCTGCGGCATGGCGGCGCGCGTCGCGTCTTCACCGGCGGCGATCAGTTGCGGCGACTTCACAAATTCATCCCACAAAATGTGATGAACGTTCGGCTCGATTAACACATCAGTCATCCCGCGCCACGGCTGATTGGCCACGGACTGAATGATGGAGAAAGAGCGGCTGATCACTTCAATGGTGTTGCGCGGTTTGGTTTGCAGTAGCCCCGGTTCCAGATGAACTCCGATCACCATTTCGGCGCCCATCTTGCGCACGGCTGGTGCGGGAACCTGCTCGGTGAGAAATCCATCCACCAGATAATGATCCTTGTGCTCCACCGGCAGAAACAATCCCGGATACGCGCAGGAAGCGCGTAGCGCCGGCCCGATTTCGCCCTCGGTGAAATGAACCGAGGCCCCCTGCAACAGATCGGTGGCGGCAATCGCCAGCGGAATGCGCAGCTCGTGGAAATATTTCGCAGGCGTCAGGCGCTGCAGAAAATCCTGCAGCGGTTCGTTGGAGGCCATCCCCATGCGCGAAAGCGTCCAGCGGCCGAAATCGCGAAAACGGGTGATGGCGGATTGCTGAGCCATGTGCTCGAGCGTGGTCCCGCTGGCATAGGCTGCAGCGATTAGCGCGCCAACGGAAGTGCCCGCGATGAAATCAATGGGGATTTCGTGTTCTTCCAGGACGCGCAGCACTCCAATATGCGCCACGCCGCGCGCGAAGCCTCCGCCTAGGGCCACGCCAACCTTCGGCGGTTCGCCGGAAGGACCATAGGCGAACGTACGCAAGCCGCGGATGGCTTTGCCCAGCCATTTTGTAGTGTCGCCGAACTCGGCCATACTCGTCCCTTTAGAACACTTTAACTCATTTCGCGTTTCAGGGTCTTTCCGGTTGACCGCCCGGTACCGCTTTTGTAACCTCAATTGCTTGAAAAAACGCCTAGAGGAATCCCAGTGAGACGACGCATCGAACGTGCGGCCGTATTGGGCGCGGGTACCATGGGCTCGCGGATCGCCGCGCATCTGGCCAACGCCGGAATTCCTTGCTACCTGCTGGATATCGTCCCACCCAGCCTCACGCCCGCGGAACAAAGCAAAGGTCTGACTCTGGAAAGCCCGGCCGTGCGCAATCGCATCGTGCTGGCCGGCTTCGACGCCGCCAAAAAATCCCGCCCCGCTGCTTTTTTCACAGCCGATACCGCGCGCCTGGTGACGCCCGGAAACCTGGAAGACAATATCGCCTGGTGCGGCCAAGTGGATTGGATCATCGAAGCCGTCGCCGAGAACCTGGAAATCAAGCGCAACCTTTTCACGCGCGTCGAAGCGGTGCGCAAGCCCGGCACCATCGTCACCTCGAATACTTCCGGCTTGCCAATTCGCCTGATTGCCGAAGGCCGCTCGGAAGATTTTCAGCAGCACTGGGCAGGAACGCATTTCTTCAATCCGCCGCGCTACATGAAATTGGTGGAGCTGATCGCCGGGCCGAAGACGCTTCCGGAAGTTCTCGAGTCGTTAGAAGAAATCTGCGACCTGCGCCTGGGCAAGGGCGTAGTGCCCGCCAAGGACACGCCCAACTTCATCGCCAACCGCATCGGCACATTTTCCATGCTGAATGTGATTCGCCAGATGCAGGCGCTGGACATGACCATCGAGGAAGTGGACGCCTGTACCGGCCCGGCGATCGGCCAGCCAAAATCCGCGACGTTTCGCACCGGCGATTTGGTGGGACTGGACATACTGGTGCACGTGGTACGCAATATTTACGAAAACGCAACTACCGATGAATCGCGTGACATCTACAAGGTTCCTCCGTTCATGGAGGAAATGATCAAGCGCGGCTGGCTGGGAGACAAGACCGGCGGCGGCTTCTACAAGAAAGTTAAGAAGGACGGCGAATCGGAAATTCTCACTCTGGACTGGCAGAAGATGGAGTATCGCGGGCGCCAGAAAGCGAAATTCGGCTCGATCGAAGCCGGCAAGGCGATTGAAGATACGCGCGAGCGTCTGCGCGCGCTGCTGGCGCCGGAATTGGATAAGAAGGGCGATGGCAAGGGCGGCGACAAAGCGAATCGCCTGTTGTGGTCCAGCCTGAGCCAGACGTGCTTGTACGCGGCGCGCCGCATGCCGGAAATCTCCCATCGCATTGTGGATCTGGATCGCGCTGTGCGCTGGGGATTTGCCTGGGAGCTGGGGCCGTTTGAGGTTTGGGATGCGATCGGCGTCGAGCGCATGGCGAAGGCTCTGGAGCGCGACGGGCAAGAGCTGCCGCTACTCGTGCGCAAAGTGCTCGATTCACCCGCGAAATCTTTCTACGCAGCGGAGAAGGGAACCACACGCTACTTCGATTTGACCTCGCAAGGACTGCTGCCCGTCACCGAGCCACCCGGAATTATCATTTTGAAATCGCTGAAGGATCGCAGCGGCGTGGTGCAGAAAAATGCCGGCGCCAGCCTGATTGATCTGGGCGATGGAGTGCTCTGCTGCGAATTCCATTCCAAGATGAATTCCATCGGCGGCGATCTGGTAGCCATGATTCATGCGGGCCTAAATCGCCTGAACACGGACTTCGATGCGATGGTGATTGGCAATCAGGCGACCAATTTTTCGGTAGGCGCGAATCTGATGCTGGTATTGATCAGCGCGCAGGAAGGCGAGTGGGACGACATCCACATGGCCGTGCGCCAATTCCAGCGCGTGAACATGGCCATCAAGTATGCGCCGCGTCCGGTGGTGGCTGCGCCGCAGGGCATGGCTCTGGGCGGCGGATGCGAAATCAGTTTGCACGCCGCGCGCATTCATGCGGCAGCGGAAGCGTACATCGGACTGGTGGAAACGGGCGTCGGCCTGATTCCCGGCGGCGGCGGAACCAAGGAGATGCTGATCCGCGCGAACGAACACGCGGCGGGCGGCGAGGATCTGGATTTGTTCCACGCGCTGAAGCCCGTATTTGAAAATATCGCCTTGGCCAAAGTATCCACCAGCGGCGAGGACGCGCGTTCGCTGGATTACTTGCGCGCCTCGGATTTGATCGCTATGAATCGCGACCGCCAGATAGGCGACGCCAAGCAGACGGCGCTGGCGATGCTGCGCGCTGGGTATCATCCGCCCGCGCCGGCGCAAATCCGCGTGCTGGGCGAACAATTCCTGACGGGCGCGAAGCTGGCGATTCACATGATGATTCGCGGCGGCTATGCCACGGACTACGACGGCGTCGTAGGGCGCAAGCTCGGGTCCGTGCTGGCGGGCGGAGCGATTACGGCGCCGCAAACCGTGCCGGAGCAATACGTCCTGGATCTGGAGCGCGAAGCTTTTGTAAGCCTGTGCGGCGAACGCAAGACGCAGGAGCGGATCGCGCATACCCTGAAGACAGGGAAGCCATTGCGCAATTAATTTTTCGTGAAATCAACGCTGATTGGAGAACTTTGCAGAACTTTCCCAGCCGCGCAGTGTTGATAATCAACGGAGAAACCTATTTGCGCCGGATTGTATCTAAGCCTGAGAATTTCGCGTACTTTCATGAGCCGGGGTGGCGCGTCAACGAAGCATCATTGAATAAATGTGTGGAACTTTTTTTGCGATTTCCACGAAACAGAATATCCGCACTCCGCTTGGCAGACGCAGGAGATCCGGATTCAGCGGATCAGCGGGGCAAACCAACAATGAGCAACCTTGCGTTTAATTGAATGGCGAGGGGTCGCCGCGAGCGATCCCGCCTTTCTCTCCGCTAATGCTCGTAATCGCGATTATAAACCGGCTCCGGAGACGGAGCCTTGCCGATGATCACACGATAATGCCAACGGGAGACTTCTGATGCGAAAGCGGATTCATTTTGTTGCGTTGCTCACAATTGCGTTGCTGGGAATGTTCACCCTTTCCGCTTGCAGCAGCGGCGGCGGCGGTGAGCAATCCTCCCCTCACGAATGATCTGGTGGTTGTTCCCGGCTCCTCGAGCGTGGGGGTGAGCCAGACGGCCCATTTTGCAGCATTCCTGAATGGCGTCAGCACTGGCGCAACGTGGACCGCGAGCGCCGGGACCATCGACGGCACTGGACTCTTTGTCGCGCCTACTTCTCCAGGCAGCGTGACGATCACCGCGACCTCGGGATCGAACACCGGCACGACCACGGTGAACGTGGTGGCCGCGGCGGCCTTGGCAGTGAATCCAGCCGCGCTGACGATTCCCGCGGGCGGCCTGCAATCATTTCACGGCCACGCCCAGCGCCGGCGTAATCTGGTCGGTGAACGGAGTTGCGTTCGGCGACTGCATCACGCCGCCGATTAACTCCACGGTGCAATGCCATGGCGTGATTGATGGCAACGGGAATTACACCGCGCCGCTCTCCCCTCCCACGGGCGGCACGGTGACGATCGGTGCCGCAGCCGGCGGCAATTCCGGCACTTCCGCGGCGCAGATTCTTTATTCCTCGGCTTCGCTCACCACCAACACCATCGGAACGGGTCAATATGTGATCGCGTTTACCGGAGTGGATTTCAGCCAGGGCTACCCGGTGGATGTTGCCGGTAGCATCGTGACCAGCGGCTCGGCGAACTCAGTGTCCGGCACCATTACCGGCGGCGAGATGGACCTCAACACCGGACTGCTCGGAACGGCCTTCGCCGTTCCCGTGATATCGGGGCAGTACCAGGTGGGCGCTCTGGACGGCCGTACCTCCATGACGGTGACGCTCTCCAGTTCGAACAACAACGTCGCTTCGTCTTTTAACTTTCAACTGACGCTGACGACCAACCAGCATGCATTGCTGATTGATTTTGACGCGTCCGATACGGGCAGCGGAACTCTGGACGCGCAAAATCCCGCGGCGTTTGGAAATGCCCTCAATAGCAGATTCGCATTTCAGTACTTCGGCTTCGACCAGAATTTGTTTCCAGTGAGTGTCGCAGGCACCGTCCTGGCCAGCAACAATTCCATCCCGGTGAATAATCCCAATTCGCCCGTGAATACCCAGGATTTCACGTACGTTCCGCTCGGTGGCAATACGCTGACGGTGGTCACCAACGACATCACTCTGAGCGGCGTGTACACGAATGTGGCGGACAGTTTCGGCCGCGGCACCATTACCATGAACTCCACGGATCTGGGCACTATCACATTCGCGTACTACATGATTGACCTGACGCATTTGAAGATGGTGGAGATTGATCCGTCGCAGCCGTATATCTTGTACGGCGAGGCCTACAGCTCTCCGATCGCTACCACCCCGCTCACCGGAGGCGTTGCGCTCACATTTGGCGGAGCCGCGAACGGCGCTCCTTACGCCGGCGGCGCGGTCTTTTCGCTCAATGGCGCCACAGTTGGCGGCAGCGGCGCCCTGGACATCAACAACAGCGGCGGTGCCGGCGCGCAGAACAACGCGTCGATCATCAGCGGGTCTTACGCCAACGTGACGACCATTGGCAACGTCCCCGCTCGCTATACGCTTTCGCTCACCACCAGCAAAGGCACCACCTTGTTTGCTGCATACACTTTCGTCACGCCATCGACGGGAACCGGCGCCGAGCTGGTGGAGATTGACACAAATAACAACGTGGATGGCGCCACCGGCACCGCCTACCAGCGCGGTGGCGTGAGCACGGTGCAAGGCAGCTTTGCGTTGAATCTTTCGGGCGTGGGCTCCTCGAAGTCGTCGTCCGCGTTCGAACAGGATACAACCGGGCAAGTCGGGCTCACCACCAACAGCACCGCCGTCACCGGGACTCTGGATCTCAATAACGGCGGTCCATACCTGGGCCTGCCGCTGAATTCCACCAGCATCGTGAATGCAGTCGCATCGAACGGCCGCGGGACGATGCAGTTGAACTCTACTTCCGGCGGCGTTACGGCGAAGTTCAACTTGGTTTACTACCAGGTGGACAGTAATACCCAATTGCTGGTCGATGTGGACACCAACCGCGTAGCGAACGGCATACTGATTCGCCAGTACTGAGCGGCTGGCACGATAGAGTCAGTTCATTTCTGTCCGGGGGACCGCCGCAGCAGCAATGCGGCGGTCTCGCCGGAAAATTTCCCCCTGAATCCGCGAACTTCCTGATAACGCGCCGCGCTTTCGTGCGTCTGAGTGCCTAGCGGGTGTGTGTAATCTACGAATTCACAGTGTGAGCGATGGCCGTATGCGGGTTTCACGTGCTTGCTTGCCGCTGGGAGTGTGCGCGGCGACGGAGCAAACATCTTGCGTTCGCGCGAGAGTGCCGCTAGCATCAATCGCTTTTAATTCAGCCGCACGCCGCTGTCGTGGGACTGCCGATCCACCACGCCACCAGAACACATGGCACAAGAACAGTTGAGGGGTGTGAAATGAAGTATCGCCTGCATCGCCGTCTGATTCCGCTGCTTGTGGTGGTGATATGCGCTGCCATGTTGCTTGGCTGGGTATGCGCGGCGCGTGGTGAAGGCGGCGAGCCGCGATATTTCGCGATAAAGAATGCGCGCATCGTTCCGGTGTCTGGCGCGGTGATCGAGAACGGCACGGTGGTCATCGCCAAAGGCCTGATACAGGCGGTGGGAACGAGCGTCGCGATTCCCCCCGAAGCTTGGGTCATCGATGGCAAAGGGCTGACGGTGTATCCCGGCCTGATTGACGCCGGAACGAACATCGGAATCACGCCGGATGACGACGCCAAGAAACGTCCCGTCGGCCCAGGCGCTGCGGGACCGGCCGATCGCCCCGGCACCACGCCGTGGCGCGTGGCTGCCGACGAGCTCAAGACGGACGACAAGCGCATCGAATCCTGGCGCAGCGCGGGATTCACCACAGCGCTCACTGCCCCTGACAGCGGAATTTTTCCCGGGCAGGCCACGGTGATTGATCTTGGCGGCGAGCGCCCGGGAGATTACGTGGTGCGTCCGCGGACCGCAGTGCCCGTCTCATTCAAGCCGGTCGGCGGATTTTTCGGATTCCCGGATTCGCTGATGGGGACGATCGCCTACGTCCGGCAAGTGCTGGACGATACGGCGTGGTACACGCAAGCCGAACCAATCTACCAGGCGAATCCCACGAAAACCGAGCGGCTACCCTACGACCGGACTGAATACGTCCTGAGCCGCGCGCTGCAGAATAATGAACTCGTGCTTTTGCCTGCGAATAATTCCGTCCAGATTTTGCGCGCGCTGCGCCTGGCGGACGAATGGAAAGTTCGCGCCGTTCTTTATGGCGGCCAGCAAGGCTACGACGTGGCAGCCGCGCTCGCCGCCAGCAAGATTCCGGTGATCGTCAATTTGAAATGGCCGGAGCGCGCCAAGGACGGCGACCCCGAAGCCGAGCAGGATCTGCGCGAACTGCGCTTTCGCGATCGCGCGCCTGGCACGCCCGCGGCATTAGCTAAATCCGGCGTGAAATTCGCGTTTTATTCCGGCGGGCTTGCCGCTCCCAAGGACATCTTCAAGAACCTCAAGAGAGCCACGGATGCCGGTCTCTCGCAGGATGCGGCTTTGCGCGCCATGACTCTGGACGCGGCGGACATTTTGGGTTTGAGCGATCGCCTGGGCAGCATCACGCCGGGGAAAATCGCGAATCTGGTAGTAACGGACGGCGATATCTTCAACGAAAAAACCAAAGTGAAGCACGTCTTCGTGGACGGCCGCTGGTTTGTGATTCACGAAGAACCCCCGGCGGAAAAACCACCCGCGGCAAAATCGGAAGACAAAAAATCAGCGGACGAAGACGGCGCCGATGCGGCCGGCTCGCGGCGCGTCGAGGGGGTGGGACGATGAAGCGCGCGATTCTCTGCGTTGCAGTGCTGCTCGCGGTCGGAGCGCCACGAACCACAAGCGCGCAAAATCCCGGCACTATATTCATTCAGAACGCCACGATCCTCACCGTCACCCATGGAAATATCGAACATGGCTCCATCCTCATTCGCGACGGCAAAATCGCCGCGGTAGGGGCGGATCTGAAAGCTCCCGACGGCGCCACCGTCATAGACGCCACCGGCCAGTACGTGATGCCCGGAATTATTGACTGCCATTCGCACATCGCGGTGGACGGCAGCGTGAATGAAGCCGGCCCAGCGGTCTCTTCGATGGCTAATATCGCGGACGTGCTGAATCCCGACGACATCAATATTTATCGCGACCTCGCCGGCGGAGTCACCACCGCAAACATTTTGCACGGCAGCGCGAATCCCATCGGCGGCCAGACCATCGTGATCAAGCTGCGCTGGGGTAAGCCCGCCAGCGATTTGCCGTTTCAGGGCGCGCTCCCGGGAATCAAATTCGCGCTGGGTGAAAATCCCAAGCACTCCAATTTCCCGACGCCGCCCGGCGTGCAGCCGCGTTATCCCGGCACCAGGCTCGGCGTGGAAGAAGTGATCCGCCAGGCATTCATCGAAGCGCGTGAGTACAAAAAACAGTGGGACGATTACAACCGGCGTAAAGCGGCCGGCGAACAAAATCTGATTCCGCCGCGCCGCGATGTACAGCTCGACCCGCTAGTGGAGGTAATGGAAGGCAAGCGCTACGTGCATGCCCACTGCTATCGCGCGGATGAAATCGTGATGCTGATTCGCGTCGCCAATGAATTCGGTTTCAAGGTGCGCACGTTCCAGCACGTGCTGGAAGGCTACAAAATCGCCGATGAAATCGCCGCCTCCGGCGCGGGCGGCTCCACATTTTCCGATTGGTGGGCCTATAAAATGGAGGCGTTTGACGCCATCCCGTACAACGCGGCGCTGATGACAGAGCGCGGCGTGGTGGTTTCCGTAAACTCCGACGACGCGCAGGAAGCGCGCCAGTTGAATCAGGAAGCAGCGAAGAGCATGAAGTACGGCGGGCTTTCTGCGAACGACGCGCTGAAACTGATCACCCTGAATCCCGCCATCCAACTGGGAATTGACGGGCGCGCCGGTTCGATTGACGTGGGCAAGGACGCCGATTTGGCCATTTACAATCACGATCCGCTCAGCGTCTATGCGGTGGTGCAGAAAACTCTGATTGATGGCCAGGTTTACTTCGACCGGCAGCGCGACATAGCCGGACGCGCAGCACTCGCCGCGGAAAAACAAACCCTGCTGGATAAAGAAAAGAAAGCCGCCGAGGAAAAAAAGCCCGAAGATAATTCCGAAAAGAAGCCGGAGAAAAAGCCCACTCCGAAAAAGAAACCGCCGCAGGACAACACGAACGGCGTCGCGAGCGGTGTAGCGGGAGGCGCGCTGTGAAAACCTTAAAGCTCAGCGCCCGCGCGCTCGCCTTGCTTCTCTCAGCGTCTCTTGCGATTCCCGCTTGGACCCAAACCGCAGCCACCACCTACGCAATTAAAGGCGGAAAAGTTTTCACGCTCGCCGGGCCAGCCATCCAGAACGGCACGCTAATCATTCGCGATGGAAAAATCGCCGCGGTCGGCGCCAATATCGCTATTCCATCGGACGCGCAGGTGATTGACGCGACGGGCCTGGAAGTTTATCCCGGCATGTTCGATCCGGTCACACAGATCGGATTGAACGAAGTCAGTGCCGTCAGCGCGACCGTGGACGTCAGCGAGCTCGGTGATTACAACCCGGAGCTGGTGGCCGCCACGGCCGTCAATCCGGCGAGCGCGCACATTCCCGTCACTCGCGCCAACGGTATCACCGAGGTGATTGCCGCGCCCGGCACCTCCAGTCTTGATTTATCCAGCGGCGGACTGATCACCGGGCAAGCTTCGGCGTTCAACCTCTCCGGATGGACGATGGACGAAATGCAGATCAACCGCTCGGTGGCCATGGTGATTAATTGGCCCACGATCCAGACCAGCACTTTCGATTTCGCCACCTTCAGCGTGAAGGAAAAGCCCTACGCTGACGTTAAAAAGGAATACGACAAATCGGTGAACGCACTCAGCGACTGGCTCGATCGCGCGCGCCATTACGCACAAGCGAAAGAAAAAGGCTCGCCCGCTCTTTTCGAACGCGACTTGAAACTGGAAGCGCTGGTCCCGGTGGTGGAAGGGAAGTTGCCGGTGCTGGTAATCGCCGACGAGCAACGCGACATTCGCAACGCCGTGGATTTCTGCACCAAGCAAAATCTGAAAATGATTCTGGGCAGCGGCTCCGAGGCCTGGAAAGTAAAAGATCTGCTGAAGGACAAGAAAATTCCGGTGGTGCTCGGCCCGACCAACCGCCTGCCCGAGCAGGAAGACACTCCGTACGACAAACCTTACACCGAGCCGTCCGAGCTATTCGCCGCGGGAATTCCCATCGCGTTCTCCAGTTTCGGCACTGCTTTTTCGCGCCGCCTGCCGCAGTACGCCGGTACTGCTGTGGCCTACGGCCTGCCGCATGATGAGGCGCTGAAGGCCGTAATGCTGAACGCCGCGCAGATTTTCGGTCTGGCGGATCAACTCGGCACGCTCGAGCCGGGAAAACTCGCCAACGTCATCGTGACCAACGGGGATCCGCTCGAACTGCAAACACAGGTGCGTTATCTCTTCATCAAAGGGCAACTAACCAGCACGGATAACAAGCACCGCGATCTCTACGAGCAATATCGCAAGCGGCCGCAGCCTGCGCGTTGACGCCGATTAATCTGCCGCTTGATCGGCCACTTGTTCGGCCACTTGGCAATCAGCTCCAGTGCGTTATAATCCCTGCCCATCGGATGCCTAAAAGTAAAAAGCCCTCGCTGCGATCATCAAAAGGAGAATTCATGCCATTCTTCCGCACTCGTTCTTGCGTCGCAATATTTTTGGTGGCCCTCGCGCTATCGTTCGGCGGCTGCATGAGTGACGCGAGCCATTCGAACGATGCAGCGAAAAAGCCCGCCACGCGTCCTACGATCGTCTTCATGACCGACTTCGGCACGGCCAACGACGCCGTTGCGATTTGCAAGGCCGTGATGATCGGCATCGCGCCGGACGCGCGCATCATGGACATCACTCATCAAGTCACGCCCTATCAGCTCGGCGAGGCCTCGCGCCTGCTGAGCGGCGTGACGCCGTATTATCCCGCCGGCACCGTGTTCGTAATAGTTGTCGATCCGGGCGTGGGCACTTCGCGCAAAGCGGTGATCGTAAAAACCAAGAAGGGCCAATACTTCGTCGTACCCGATAATGGATTAATGACGCCGATCGTGGATACTGACGGCTTGGAAGGCGCGCGCGAAATCACCAATCCTGCGTGGATGATCGGCGACAAAGTCTCCAGCACATTTCACGGCCGCGACATTTTTTCGCCGGCCGGGGCGCATCTGGCCGAGGGAGAAGATTGGACGTTGGCTGGCCCCGCAGTGAACGAACTCGTTCGCTTGAATCCGCCAGTGGCAACTTTGGACGCGAAGGGCATCACGGGCCAGGTGATCGGCCTCGATGATCCGTTCGGCAGCCTCATTACCAATATTTCCGGCGAGGATTTCAGAAAATTGGGCTACGCACTGGACGAGAAAGTCACCGTGAAGATTGACAACAAGCCCTACACGCTTCCCTACGTGAAAACTTTCATGGGCGTGCCGGTGGGCCAGCCGCTCCTGTATCTGGATTCGCGCGACCGTGTAGGCTTCGCCGTGAATCAGCGCGATTTCTCAAAAATTTACAAAGTTACGCCGCCCGTCCCCGTTTTCGTACCAGCGAAAGGGAAGTAGTTCGCTAAGAGCGCGCCAGTGCGTGGTGCGCGCCGTCGCGTTGCCGCGGCGTGCGCGATTAATTTCAGCGAATCCATCCTCACGCCCGCGCCCACACAGCAAATAGCACGCATGCCCCGTCTAAAAATTGCTCGCCACGAGCGACCTTAGTTTCGCCCTCTGTTCTCCACCGGCCTTGGTGCCTAAAACGCTCTCCCCAAGTACCAAAGTACTATGGTGCGAACTGGCACAGCTCGCGAAAATTCACTTATCACGGGGCTTAACGTTTTATTCGGGGGGACGGCGTACTACTGCCGTTGCTGATTATGGCGCCACTCACAAAAGATTTGCCGGACGTTGCAAATTCCAGCGCTGCTGTGCCCGCTGCGCCAACCGCCAGCGCGCCAACTAGCAGTGCGCCGACGAGTGTTCCGCCGAAGCAGAGCACCGGCGGCACCCTGCGCGCCGACGCGCTCTCGCTCGAAGTCCCTGTGAAAGTCCATGGTTCGCGCATCACCGAAGTTGCGCGAGGCGTCGCTCCTAAAACCGAACCCTTCGAAGAAGAAACTGGAACGATGATTGTATTTCCGCAGGGCGGCGTGTTGCGCATGTCCACTGCGGTAACCGCCAGCCAGATGCTGGTAGTGACGAATCTGAAAACGCGCCAGGACGCAATTTGCCGCGTGGTGAAAGTGCGCACGTTTTCGAACATGCAAGGCTACGTCGAAGTGGAATTCACGCATCAGCAGCCCGGATATTGGGGCGTTCGTTTTCCGTCAGAGGGTGCGCCTGCCGCGACGGAAACTGCTCAAGTAACTGCGCCGGTAGCTGCTCCTGTAGCCGCGTCGGTTATTTCTCCCGCGACTCCTGCTGCTGTGACGATTCCCGAATCTCCGGTCCAGCCCGCGCCAGTTCAGGATGTTTCCTGGGCTCCGGCTCCAACGCCGATCGTTGCACCACCGCCGCCGATCGCGCCGCCAGTTGTGGCGCCAGTTGTAGCGCAAGTCGCACCGCCGCCAATTCAGCCAGTCGTTCAGCCAATTGCGCCGCCAGTCGTGCCGCAGGCAGTGGTGTTGCCGCCTGCCGCGCCAGTCGCGCCGGCAGTGCCAGTCGCGCCTGCTGCAGCAATTCATCCGGTAACGCCACTGGCGCCACCTCCGCCTCCGCCGCCCAGCAAGCCCGAGCCAACATTCATTTCCTTCGGCACGCAGGAAAAAGTGCAGCTCTTCGCTTCGGCGACCTTGCCGCCGGTTGCGGAACGCGTGGCGCCTCCGCCGCCCCCGCCGCCTGCCCACGTCCCCGCGGAAAATGTTCTTTCAACATTCATTTCAGATGCCGCCGCAGCGAGAGCCGCAGGCGAAGCGCCACCCAGCCAATCCGTGGAAATTCCAGACGCGCCGCAAGCTGCAACTCCAGCTCCGCCGCCGCTGACGTTGACCGAGCTGCGCGGAGACCAGCGCGGAATCGTGGTCGCGCCGCCAGCCGATGCGTCACAGGCACAGGCCAGTTCCACAGACCAGCTGACCAGCGAAGCCGCAGCGGACGTCCCAGCAAAAAGTTCGCGTGCAATTTTTGGAAGCTTCAGCGGCGGCACGGCTCTGGGTGGCAGCCATCCAGTAGCGGTTGACGCGTTCGGAACTCGCCTTGATTCCCACGGCGAAGCGAGCACGGACCAGCCCGGCGCATCGCGCAACAACAATTGGATTTTGATCGCCGCGTGCGTGGCCTTACTGTGCGCCACGGGCGTCGGCGGCGTTTTTTACTTCCGCCCGCACGCAAATAATTCCGCGCGCAACGGCGCCACCACTCCTGCGATTCCTCCGGCGCTCGCGTTTCAAACGCCTGCCGTAGTCCCGGACGAAACGCCGCATGACGCCGCGCCGGCGCACAATTCCGCCATGCATCCCACGCCCATCGTGGCGCAGGCACCTGCGACTGCCGCCACCGTTCACGTCGTCGATCCCGCTGCAAGCGGCAATGGAGAAGGGCCCAGAATTGTGCCGAAGCCGGCATCGAACCTGGCGCCGGGTGCGGTGAAGGACGCGTCGGATGATCATCCCGTGTCGTCGCAACGCGCCGATGCAGGAAGCGAAGTTCAGGCGCCGTCTTTGGACGCTGCGTCCGCTTCCGATTCCTCGAATTCTGGCGCGCTCTCCGGAATTGTTTCGTCGAACACGGTCGCTCCTCTAGCTCCGGAAATCCGCGCCGAAGGCGACGGCCCGGTCAAAGTCGGCGGCAGCGTGAAGGAACCGAAGCCGATCACCCGCGTGATGCCGGAATATCCCACCGTCGCGAAAGAGGCCCACATTGAGGGCGACGTGGTTGTGAAAACCACCATCGATCCGAAAGGCAACGTCGTCAACATGCAAGTGGTGTCTGGCCCGGCGCTGTTGCGCGGCCCGGCGCTAGCAGCATTGCACCGCTGGAAATACGAGCCCTCCACCTTGAATGGGCAACCGATTGCCGTGCAACTGATGGTCACGCTTAAGTTCAGCGCGAGCCGCTAGCACTGTTCGCATTTCGCAGATTCCACGTCCCTTCCACGGCGGTGGGCGCGCCGTCAACAAGCATCGCTTCGCGCTGTTGCTTTTTCTCCGCTGCTGCATCCAATATAGTGTCCGTTGAAAAATACTCTCCCGCGTTCGAGGTGAATTATGCGTGAAGCAGTAATCGTCAGCTCCGTGCGCACCGCCGTGGGCAAAGCCGCGAAGGGAACTCTGCGCGCCACTCGCCCGGACGATCTGGCGGCAACCGTAATCAAGGAAGCGGTAGTGCGCGCCAAGGGCCTCGACCCTGCGGCGATTGAAGACGTCATCGTGGGATGTGCCACTCCGGAAGCAGAGCAGGGTATGAACGTCGCCCGCATTGCGTCGCTGCGCGCGGGCTTGCCGGTAACCGTTTCCGCGATGACCATCAACCGATTCTGTTCTTCCGGCCTTCAGGCCATCGCCCTCGCGGCGGAGCGCATCATCGCCGGCGGCGCCGAAGTCGCAGTCGCGGGCGGCACCGAATCCATGTCCATGATTCCCATGGGCGGCAACAAGATCGCGCCGAATCCCTGGCTCACCGACAATCATCCCGACACCTACTTGAACATGGGCCTCACCGCGGAAAATCTCGCCAAGAAATATTCCATTACGCGCCAGCAGGCCGACGAGTTTTCCCTCGCCAGCCATCAGAAGGCCATCGCCGCCATCTCCGCGGGAAAGTTCAAAGATGAGATTGTTCCGGTGGACGTGAGCTACACCGTGCTCGAAGCCGCCGCGGCCGGCGAAACAACTTCCTCCAAACCCAGGACGGTGAAAGTTTCTTTCGCCGTGGACGAAGGGCCGCGCGCCGACACATCCTTGGAGGCCCTTGCAAAGTTGAAGCCAGCGTTTCATACGCACGGCGTGGTGACGGCAGGGAATAGCTCGCAGACCAGCGACGGCGCGGCCGCCGCTGTGGTGATGAGCGCGGAGCGTGCGCGCGCGCTGGGACTGAAGCCGCTGGCGCGATTCGTCGCATTTGCTACCGCGGGCTGTCCGCCGGAAGAAATGGGCATCGGCCCGGTCTACGCGATCCCCAAGGCGCTGAAGTTGGCGGGATTGACGCTGGATCAGATTGACGTGATCGAACTCAACGAAGCTTTTGCCGCGCAGGCTCTGAGCGTAATCAAAGTTTTGGGAATTGATCCGGCGCGCGTCAACGTAAACGGCGGCGCCATCGCCCTCGGCCATCCGCTCGGCTGTACCGGCGCCAAGCTCACCGCCACAATCCTGCGCGAACTCGAGCGCCGCAACGCCCGCTACGGCATGGTCACCATGTGCGTCGGCGGCGGCATGGGCGCAGCCGGCATTTTCGAACGCGTCGCCTAACCCAAACCGTAGTCTTTGAATTATGTAGCGGCCGGTTCAGGTTCATCGAACCGGGCAGCCGTTGCCGTCGTTTTCTCTGCGCCTCTGCGGTAATCCTTCGCCTATACCCTACGGCCTGCGCGTCGCCAAAACCCGCACTAACACACTTTCCGGCCCGCTACCCACCGCCGCGGATTCCTCGCTGGTCATCTTCCCGTCTTCGCCAATCCGCGCGCTGTTGCGCATCGAAATTTTCCCGCTTCCGGTCGTCATCTCCCCGTGAAACACCAGCGCGTCACCCTCAAAATTCCCCGTCTCCACCACCGCGCCTGAAAAACTGTTTCCAAAAATGTACGACTTGTATGCCTTCTCCTTCGCATCCCACGTCATGATCAGCAGCCCCTCGAAATCGCCCACCGGCCCCTGCGAATGAAAATGATTGATCAACGAGAATCCGCCCGGCCCCAATTCGCTCTTGTACACGCCGGTGTTCACGCCGCCTTCCGGCGCAAATGGACCCTTCGGATAAGTTTCCGTGTAGTCCCACGTCCCCAAATAAAATTTCTGCAGCCGTACCATCTCCGGCCCCGGCTGCGGCGCCTGCATCTCCGCAGCGCTCGCCGGTTTCTCCGTCGAAGCGGGCTGCCGCGCCGCCACTGCGATTCCCGCCATCGCAACAAGAACCGTCAACCCGAACATCATTCCAGCTCTGCGCATCAGAAAGTACCCCCTCTGAATTTACTTCGTAGCAGGCTTCCACAAACCAACTGTGTTTCCCGCGGTATCTTGTATCCACGCAAACGTGCCGGTAGGAATTGGTATCGGCGGCACCAGCATCTTTCCTCCGAGCTGCGTCGCCTTGTCAATGTAGGCCTGCACGTCATCCACCTCGACGTAAAAGATCGTATAGTGAAACGGCTCGTGCCCCAGCGCCGTAATATGTCCCGTCGGCCCCTTGCCGGCGTCAATCATCGCCGCTGGCCCAGCCTCGGCGATCTTCCAATCGAATAATTTTGTGTAGAATTCCTGCGTCGCTTTGCTGTCCTTGCATCCAATTTCGAAATGCACCACCGGATTCGCCATGAGTTTTCTCCTACGGAGCGAGGATTTTCTTTGTTTGGGCCGTCCGTTGCGTTTTGCGTTGCGTCACGCGCTCATGGGCAGGCATGTTGAGAGCCACACCTGCGCGTCAAACGTTCGGCCCGCGCCTTCAATCGTCAGACGCACCAAAGCGCCATAAAGTGATTCAATCGTCACGCAGAATCCGCGCGGGGCATTATAAACGCAACTCGCCCCGCCCACACCTCTCCGGTCGAAGTTTGCAGCGAATACGCCTCGCCATCAGGCAGCCGGCTCAACGCGACTCGGACCTGCCAAGCGACGCAGCATCGTGCACCCAATCCAGCGTGGCATTATGCCGACTGGGCTATTGCTCTGGGCCGAAATGCGCGAGAGAATCCCATCAGTACAATCCATCGCTCGGAGGCACACCATGGCCACGGCACCCGTTTCGCAGGTTCTGAATCGCGGCGGCGCATTCCTCATCACTCCCTGCCGGCCCGAAGACGTCTTCACTCCGGCGGATTTTTCCGATGACCAGCGGCTGATCGGCCAAACCGCCGAGGAATTCGTGCAGAAAGAAGTGGTCCCGCAGATCCCCGAGCTGGAAGCGCATAAAGACGAGCATCTAATGGCGCAGATGCTGAAGAAGGCCGGAGAGATCGGCCTGCTGGGCGGCGGAATTCCCGAAGCGTATGGCGGTTCGGGCCTCGACAAAATTTCCGCTGCAATCCTCGCCGAAAAACTCGCCGGCTACGGCTCCTTCGCTGTTTCGCACGGAGGACACTCCGGCATCGGCACCGTGCCCATCGTGTATTTCGGCACCGAAGAGCAAAAAAGGAAATATCTACCCAAGATTGCCACCGGCGAGCTGCTCTCCTGCTACTGCCTCTCCGAGCCGCAGGCCGGCTCCGATTCGCAAGCTTCGCGCACGCGCGCCGTCCTCTCGCCCGACGGCAAGAACTACATTCTGAACGGCCAGAAAATGTGGATCACCAACGGCGGATTCGCTGACGTCTACGTCGTCTTCGCCAAAATTGACGGCGAGAAATTTTCCTGCTTCATCGTGGAACGCGGCACGCCCGGTTTCACCGCCGGCGCCGAAGAAAAAAAGATGGGCATCAAGGGCAGCTCCACCACGCCGATCTTTTTCGAAAATTCGCCGGTGCCCAAGGAAAATCTGCTGCACGAGCCCGGCCGCGGCCACGTCGTCGCTTTCAACACCCTCAACGCCGGCCGCTTCAGCCTGGGCGCCTATTGCATCGGCGGCGCAAAAAAGATTCTGGAAGCCTCCTCGAAATACTCCAAAGAGCGCACGGCCTTCGGAAAACGCCTCTGCGATTTCGGCCTCATCAAAGCCAAGCTCGGAGAAATGGCCATCCAGATCTACGCCATCGAATCGGAAGTGTATCGCACCGCTGGCGTAATCGAAGCGGCCGTCTCCAGTCCTGACGCCGGCAACGATAGAACCAAACAAGCCATGCAAGTGCTTGAGGAATACGCCATCGAAAGCTCCATCAGCAAAGTGGCCGGCAGCGAGATGGTGGATTACGTGGTGGACGAAGGCGTGCAGATTTTCGGCGGCTACGGTTTTCACGAAGACTATCCCGTCGCGCGCGCCTATCGCGACAGCCGCGTGAACCGCATCTTCGAAGGCACCAACGAAATCAACCGCATGCTCATCATCCAGATGCTCATGAAGCGCGCGCTCGGTGGCGTGCTGCCGCTGATTCCCGCCGCCATGAAGCTCGGCGAAGAAGTTCTCGCCGGACCGTCGTTTGAAGAAGCTCCCACCGGCCCCTTCGCGGAAGAGGAAAAATCACTCGAGCAGGCCAAGAAGATTTTCCTGCTGGCTTCCGGCACAGCCATGCAGAAGTTTCGCGAACAGCTCGCCGAGCAGCAGGAAATCGTGGCCGCGCTGGCCGATATCGTGATGGACGTCTACGCCATGGAATCCACGCTGCGCCGCGCGCAAAAAGCCTCCGCCGCTCGTGGAGAAGCCGCCAGCGTGATGTGCGACGCTGCGCGCGCATTTATTTATGACGCCATGGATCGCGTCGAAAAAGATGCCCGCACCGCCCTCGCCGCAACAACCGAAGGCGATACGCTCATCACCCAGCTCGCCGTGCTGCGCCGTTTCGCCAAACATGCGCCCGTGGACACGATTGCTATTCGCCGGCGCGTTGCGGAAGCCGTCCTGGCTCAGGATCGTTATCCGTTTGAAAATCGCTGATCGCCAGAATTTCAGAAGAAATTTCTTCCGCTTTCGCGTTTGTTCGTCTGTTAAACAAGTAGTAATAGCAGGCGAAGGCGAAGACAACTGACAAAAAAAGTCTACAGCCTCTAGTTCCGTTTCGGGCCTGCCTTCCGCCAACGCGAAGAAAGCATTTTCCGTTTTAAGTCGTTTTACCTCGCTAAAGCACTTCCTGTCTCTCGATTTATCAATAACTTACGCGCGCGTAGTTTGGGCACCTCCGTGCTTCCAATGAAGCGAGGGTCGGAGGACCATGAAAACGCTCCTGAATAAATCGCAGACAATGCTTATGGGGATTATCGAAAAGGCGAAGGTTCGCAAGGGCCTGCTGTCCATGCTGGCAATCTTCCTCGTTCTCCAGGTCTACTTCGTACGAGAATTAATCGCTGCTGAATTGCTCTTCGCACTGGGATTCGCGGTGCTGATGGTTCTGGGCGGGATTGTTTATCTCATTGGCGCCATCGGTGAACGCGGTCTGGATTGGGCCGAAGCGGGTATTCGCGTAAGTTCGGATTTCGCGCGTCGCGGCTATGCCGGTCTGGAAGAAATCAGCAGAAAGCAGTACCGCCATCCACGTTCAGAGTCTGCCCAGTAATCGCGCTGGCCTGATCGTTCACCACGAGCATGGCCGCGGCAGCAGTTTCATCGGCTGCCTGCGGCCTGCCCTGTAAAATCCCCTGGTACAGCTGCTTGAACAAGCTCTCGCTGTCCGCTTGAAAATATTCCGCTAGCCCGCGCTCCAGTTCTTGCGACTCCAGTTTTCGGGTCGCTAAGATAGTTAGCGATCCGGACACGTCTCCCTCGATCTAATCTGCCGCTGCGCTAGAATTTCCTCACCAGCCCGATTGTTGGCTCCGGGCCGTCGCGACCAACGCGCATGAAAAAAATTGCACTTATCGTCGGAATCGCCGCCCTCGCTTTAGCCGTCAGCGTCGGCTGGCAAATCGCGTCGTGCGATATAGCCAATCGCCAATTGGAAGAGAACTTGCGCGACATCGCTTCGCGCAACGCCGAACACATCGGATTATCCGCCCCCACCACCGATGACGACCTGCGCAACTCCGTCATCCGCGCAGCAAAAGAGCTCGGCATCGCGCTTGATCCGAACCAAGTGACCGTGCAGCATACCGGGGAAGGGAAATCGTCCGCCGTGCATCTCACCGCGGATTACACTGCCAGCGTCCGCCTGCTAGGTTTTTCGCTCAACTTTCGCTTCACCCCCACCAGCGACAGACCGCCCTCCTAGCGTCGAGTCTAGGAAATTGGTCAACACGCGGTTGCCTTTCTCCGCGTCCTCAGCGCCTCTGCGGTACTCCCTCGTCGCGGCCCCAGAGCACATCGCAACCGAACGAAGTAGCCGCAAATCCCCCGTTCAGGTAAAATAAAAGGGCTTTCCGGAGAGCGAATTGACGCTGACCCAAATTAACGGCACCAACCACGGAGCCAAGACGCTGGTGCGCGTGCGGCCGCGAGGCTTCTGCGCCGGCGTGGTCCGTGCGGTGGACATTGTCGAACTGGCGCTGGAAGCCTACGGCAACCCCGTCTACGTGCATCACGAAATTGTGCATAACCGTTACGTGGTGGACCAGCTGCGCCGCCGCGGCGCGATTTTCGTGGAGACGATCGAGGAAGTTCCCGTCGGCGCGGTGCTGGTCTTCAGCGCGCACGGTGTGCCGCCACGCGTTCGCACCGAAGCGCAGGAACGCCAGTTGCGCGTGATTGACGCTACCTGCCCGCTGGTAACCAAAGTTCATTTGGAAGCTCTGAAATTTGCGCGCGAGGGCCGCACTCTGTTGCTGATCGGCCATCGCGATCACCAGGAAATCGTCGGCACTTCCGGAGAAGCGCCGGACCAGACCATCGTGGTCGGCAGCGTGGAGGAAGTGGACCAGCTCGTGGTCCCTGATCCCGATCGCCTCGCATTTCTCACCCAGACCACGCTTTCGCTCTATGACACGCAAGAAATCGTCGCGCAGCTCCGCCACCGCTTCCCGACCATCGTCGGGCCTGCTTCCGATGACATTTGCTACGCCACGCAGAATCGCCAGGAAGCCGTCGAGGCTCTCACGCGCGAAGTGCAATTGATCCTGGTGGTGGGCTCGGCCAATAGCTCTAATTCCAATCGCCTGGTGGAAGTAGCCAAGCGCGCCGGAGTGGCCGCCCGGCTGATCGAAGATGCCAATGATGTGGATGGTTCCTGGCTGGATGGCGTAAAGTCGCTGGGCCTCACCGCCGGTGCTTCTGCGCCAGAAGTCTTGGTCGAGCAAGTAAGCCAACGACTTGCGAGTCTGGGTTTCACCAATCAGCGCGACCTGGATTTGATTCGTGAAGACGTGCGCTTTACCTTGCCACCGGAACTTGCCGCGCGGCAAGCCGCGCATTAAACTAGTTCGGCCAGCGCATATTCTCTAGTTGCTCCGCGCAGGCCCGGCCCCCAGCCAAATCAACCTAAGGAGCCTTTGCGTGGCGGTGAAAATTGTCCGGCAGACCAACAAGATTGCTCTGCTGGGCGCGCCCACCAGTGCGGCGGCAATGTCCGCCGGGCACGAAGGCGCTCCCACCGCGCTGCGAGCCGCGGGCCTCGTCGACCGGCTGAAAACCATCGGTTACGCCGTTGCCGATTTGGGTGACGATCCCGTTCAGCTGTACAAGCCCGACGAAGAAAGCCCCCGCGCGCGCAATCTCTCGCGTGTGATCGCCTCCCTGGAATCGCTGAAGCCGCGCGTCGAGTTGGCCGTGAAATCCGCAGCGCTCCCACTCATCCTTGCGGGGGACTGCTCCGTCGCGCTGGCCACCGTCGCCGGAGTCCGCCGCTATTTCCGCAAAGTCAGCATGATTTACATGGACCGCGACGCGGATCTGAATACTCCCGCCACCACGCCTTCCGGATGTGTGGATGGCATGGTCGTTTCGCACCTTGCAGGGTGCGGCGCCGCGGAGCTCGTGCGTTTCTGGGGTGAGCCGCCGCTGGTTCGAGAACCGGATCTGGCGCTCTTCGGTGTCGCGCGCCTCGATCCCGCCGAAGAAAAGCTTTTAGAAACGTCCCCGCTCCGTCGCTATCTCGCGCGCGATGTGCAGCGCCAGGGCGCGGCGGCTGCGGCGCATGCTGCGATCGATCGCATCCGCGGCAATGGATACCAGTTCGTGCTGCATTTCGATGTGGATGTGATCGCCGATTTTTCTGCCACGAATTATCCCGGTTCCGGTGGCTTGTCGCTCGCAGAAGTCCGCGAAGCGCTGCTGGTCTTCGCGCAGCAGCCGGAATTGGCTGCCATCGAAGTCGCTGCATACAATCCCGCGAAAGATCCGGACGGCAGCGGCGCGAAACTCATTATTGATCTGCTCGTGGAAATCCTCGGAGCGCGGCTCGCCACCTTGCAGGCTGCGGAAGCTGCGCTCGCTCCTCCTCCCGTGGCGGCTGCTGCCGCTGCTGCGCGAAGCGCAAGCGCGTCGCCCGAAAAAAGCGATTCCGCGCCCGAGAAATCAGACCAATCAGACCAATCAGACCAGTCCGGGCAAGCGCCCGTCGCCGCTCCCGGCGAGGCATGGTCTTCCGATTCGCTGGATCTGGAATCCGATACAGTTTCGTCGGACGAGGCCTCCGAGAGCCCTGAGTCTTCCGAAGAATCGAGCGGCTCCCATTCCTGATTCTCGGCGCAAGACTAAATCCACTAATTCCTCGCGTGCCCACGCCGTGAACCGCTATCCTTCCGTCATCATTTTCGATGTGGACGGCGTGCTGGTGAATACGCGCGGCACTTTCCAGCTCACCACCCTGCAGATCGTGAAATTTTTTACCAAGAAACGCGTCACCCTGCGCGAGTTGCACGCCTGGAAAAACCGCCCTGGCTTCAACGACGATTGGAAACTTTCCACGGCGTGGATAAAAGCGCTCGGCGGCGATGCCAGCTTCGACGAGGTCAAGAAAAAGTTCCAGGAAATTTACTGGGGCGCGAACGCCGACGGAAATGTAACCAAGGAAAAATGGCTGCTGACCAAATCCAGCCTGGCTAGGCTCGCTAAGCGTGCAGAGCTCGCTATTTTCACCGGGCGCGTCTGGCGTGAACTGAATCACACCCTCGATCGCGAAGGCGTCCGCCACAACTTCAAGACAATCGTCACCGTGGAAGAAGTCGCGAATCCTAAACCGGCGCCCGACGGCCTTTTGAAGATCCTGAATGGACGCCCGCCGCACGATGCGCTCTACGTGGGAGATAACGTGGACGATGCGCTCGCCGCGCAGTCCGCGAACGTGCCTTTTCTCGGCATCCTGCCCAGAAGCGGCGAAGAACGTCGCCAACGTGGTACCCGCCTGCGCACCCTCGGTGCCCTGGCTATCCTCAATGATATCAGCGAATTAGAGGCATGGCTGCGCAAGCGCACAACCCCCTGAATTCGTTCCAGTACCTCTCGCCCACCTTTTCTGTAGGATATTCGTTAGTACTAAACACGACACCGGTACCATTGTCCCGGCCGCCGCTTCACCCCACACTTGTATGCAGAGGCGGGGCTTAGCCCCATACACCCGTGACGAACCCGAATATTCGACCCGCTGCGGCTCGCGCCTTCATTCGCAGCCTCAACATCCTGCTCAAGTTCGCGCGAATGTACGACTTCGGGCATCCGCGCACCAAGAAGCAATATGAAACAGCCTGGTCCGAGCTGCGCACAGCCCTCGGCACCGGCACCGAGAACGAAGCCGGCGTGCTGCTCGCGGTTTCCGGAGACCAGCTCCTTCTCGACGGAACTCCGCTGGAATCAGCGGCCGCGGAGAAAAGTTTCGCGCGCATGCTGTCGGCGGCCGGCATCGCCAGCATTCACTTTTCACCCAAAGTCACCCAGGCCAGCTTGGCGCGCTTCGTGCGCGGCTTTCCCACCGGCACCGGCGCAAAGCCCGTGCAGCTTGCCGAACAATTGAAAACAGCTTTGCAGGGCGATCCGCACATTCACGTCAACGAAGTCTGCTTCGTTCCGGCCGATTCGGCTGTCGCGCGCTCCACCGTCGCGCAGCAATTGGCGGCGCACACCTTGGGATTAAATTCGGAAGCCTCCGATGAGCTGTTCAAAGATCCCGAACGCCTGTTGCAATTGATCGTCGCTGCCGAAGGTAGCAAAGGCGGCGGCGCCGGCGGTTCTGGCAGCGGCGGCGGTTCCGGTGACGGCGATGGCAGCGGAGACGGCGACGGCGGTGGCGGCACTGGATCTGGATACGGCTTCGGCGGTTCAGGTTCGGGTTCCGGTTCCGGTTACGGCCAAGGCCCGGGTGGGTATGGCAACGGA
This sequence comes from uncultured Acidobacteriota bacterium, assembly GCA_963748395.1. Taxonomy (GTDB): domain Bacteria; phylum Acidobacteriota; class Terriglobia; order Acidiferrales; family UBA7541; genus Palsa-295. The sequence continues at coordinate 700,577 of CAVVIP010000006.1, forward strand.
TCAGGCGAACCCGGCCCCGGCAGTTCCATGCGTTATGCGCCAGAGAACGCGGAGATAACTCGCGATCTTCCTTCGGCTGGCGGAGCACCGGGCGATGCCGTTTATGTTGCAGGCGCTGCCGACATCAGCCAAGCTCCCGGTTCTGGATCGGAAGGTGGTGGCAATGCGCCGGGCGCAGGATCTGGTGCTAGCACTTGGAATATTGTTGGTGGCAGCGGTGGCGGCACGCCACTAGCGCCCGAAGCAGCGGGCTTCTGGCTCAACAAGGGAGTTGCGAGCTCTGCCGAACCCGGTCAGGGCACCGGCAGCGGCGCAGAAGCTGGCAACATCGCGGGCGTCGGTTCTGGTCCCAGCCCGTGGAACATCGTTGGTAGCAGCGGTGGTGGTACACCGCTCGCGCCAGACGCGGCAGGATTCTGGTTCAACAAGGACGGCGCGACCGAAGCTCCTTCTGGCCCCGGCGGTAACGCCGCGCTGAACGACATTTCTGTTCAAGTTCCCGGAAGCGGCCGCGGCACAGGTGCGCCTCGTGGCGGAACTGGCACGGGTTCCGGAAAGGGTTCTGGACGAGGTGCTGGCAACGGACAAGGCCCAGGATCGGGCAAAGGTTCAGGTCGCGGTGGCTCCAGCCCGCGCGGATGGAATCTGGCGGATGCCGTAAGCGAAGCAAGCGACGCCGGCAAACCAAGCCGCTGGGGAAATGCCACAGCTGGAATTCGCGGCAGCCGTTCGGCTCGCGCAGGCGCGGGCTCCATGGCCGTCGAAACCGGCTTGATGACGCTGCACGAGGATGAACTGAAGGGAATTATGCAGATGCTGGCGCAGATCGCGCGCACCAGCGAAGGTTCCGATCAAAAACTGGATTCGCAACCGTTTCAATCGCGGCTTTCCACTTTACCTCGCCGCGCGCGCTTCACCGTCAGCCAGGCGCTCTCCGCTCTGGCCGCGCAAGCGCCCTCCGATTCTTCTGACAAGCCCACGCTGCTGAAATTGGCCGAGCACATCGCCATTCGTTTCGCCATGGAAAGCTACGAGCGCGGCGACATCGAGGTCAACGCCGTCCGCCAGGTTCTGGACGAAATGAGCCAGGAACTGGACAGTTTGCGCAAGATCATGGGCGTCTACGAAGAAAAAATGGCGCGCCATGGTATCGAAGTGCAGTCGCACTCAGACATGCTTGCCCAGCAATTCTGGGCGCAGGTCCCCCAGGAAAAACGCAAGGCCGTCCTGGAATCTGCCGAAGCCTGGTGCGTGCCGCCGGCGCAGATCCGCGAGTACGTCGAGGAACTGGTCACGCGCGGCGAAAAGGACGAAGCTGAAAAAGTTCTCACCAATTACGCGAACTGCGTTACCAACAAATCCGCGGAAACGCGCCGCCAGACCGCCATGGGTCTTGCCGAGCTCGCCAGCACCTATGCCAAACAAGACGAGCGCTTGCTGCTCGGCACCATCCGTCTTGTCGGAGTGCAACTCGCCGAAGAACGCGATTCCGAGCTGGAAAGCTTGGTGGGCGCGGCGTTCGTTCGCCTGGCGCAAGAAGCTACCAAGTCTCGCTCCTATCCCGCCATCCAGCGCTCGGTGGAATTGGTGGAATACGTCGAAGCGGAACGCCCCGGCCTCGGCAAAAATCTTCGTCCCAGAATCGGCGTCGAAGATCGCCTGCCTGAATTTATCGAAGAGGCCCTGAAAACTGGAGAAACGCCTTCGGGTCTAAAGGACCTGCTGCGCCGCATGCCTATCGCAGCCTCGGGACATTTGGCCGGCAGATTTAGCCGCGCCGGGTTCCGCGAAGATTGCGACTTGCTCGTCTCTCTGATGGAAGTTCTGGACGTCGAAGGCTTGGAAAATCTGCGCCAGCTGCTTCGCAATGGCGGCCCCACCGAAGCAATCGAAACTTTGGGACTCCTCGCGCGCTTGGACCCGGCGCTGGTGGAGCAAGTTCTTCCCGAACGCATTTCCGGATGGAAGCGCACGGCGCATGACCGCGTCGTACGCCAGATAGCTTCCAGCGGAGCCGTCGATCGCGGCCGCCTGCTTCTCAACCTTTTCGATTTTCTGGATCCCATGATCCGGCCGCTCGCCGTGGACGAAATCGGTATGGCCGGGGACCAGATCGCCGATATGCGTTTGTTGCGCATCGCCGAAGGCGACCTGCCCAAGGACGCCACGGAATACTTGCAGCTGAAAGCCATCGAAGCTCTCGGCCGTCTGCGCACTAACGGTGCGGAATCCGTCCTGCGCAAGATCGCCGAAACCCGCCGCGCCTTCCGATGGGCCAGCCCCAGTGAATTGCGCCTGGTGGCTTCGCAGGCCATGGAGAAAATCGATCCCGAATGGGTGCGCCATTTCGTGCCGCGCAGCGGCCTGAGCATCGCCGAATTTTCCATCGAACCGCTCGATGCCGATCCGGAATCTTCCGCCATCCGCCAGCGCCGTTACCCGCGCTTGCGCCTCGAGCGTTCCGTGGCAGCTATGACGACGAACCTGAAGGAAAATTGCCGCCTCGATATTCCAGAACTCACCTTGGGCGGTGGCGTCGCCGTCTGCGAACAGAGCCTGCATCCCGGAAGCCTGGTGAGTCTGAAGCTCGCCACGGCTCAGAAATCCGTGAAAGTTCTGGCCATCGTACGCGACGCGAACACCCAGGCCCGTGCCTTCGAAGTTGTGGACGTGGAACTGGAAGAGCGTTCCAAGCTTCGCAAACTGCTGGTGAGTTTGGGCAACGTAATGAAGCAAACGTCGCCCAAAGAACGCGCTCGCCGCGGCACTCGCACCCTCATCACGCCGACGTCTTAAGCCCGCGCACTATCGCGGCTCACAACTGTTCACGATATCTTGTTTGCTTCATTGCGCTTGGCCGCAGCGCCGCCAGCCAAAACGCCAACAGCAGCAGTGCCGCGAAAATTCCTATTCCAAGCGTCAGTGAATGTTTCCATCCGCCGTGCGTAACAAACCATCCCATCAGCGCCAGCAGCGCCGTCAGCAGATAACTCGCAATCGCAATCGTCCTGGCCTGCCATCCCGCCGCCAGCAAATAGTCGTGCGTAATTATTTATTTCGCATTTTTGACAAGCTAGGTGTGTCCACCCGCGTTGAGCTGGTCCTCTATTGCCTGCAGGACCGCCCCGCCCGCGAGGTCCAAATGGCCAGCTGAACGCGTTCCCGTGCGCCGCTCTTAACGGTAGGTTACATACAGCGTTGGAAATTCCTGCTGCAGATGTTTCACCTTGGGCAGGTCAAACGTCGCGATGTACGGATTGTCCGGATGATTCGTGGCGTAGTCCTGATGATATTGTTCGGCCTTGTAGAAGGCCTTCAGCGCCACAATCTGCGTCACGATCGGTTGCTTAAACACCTTGGCCTGATTCAGTTGATCCACGTACGCCTGCGCAATGCGCTGCTGCTCTGCGTTCGCGAAGAAAATCGCGGAGCGATACTGCGTCCCGGAGTCCGGACCCTGGCGATTGAGTTCGGTGGGATTATGCGCCACCGAGAAAAACACTTTCAGCAGCTGGCCCAGCGTAATCTTCGACGGATCGTAAATAATTTCCACCGATTCCGCATGTCCCGTCGCGCCGCTGCTCACTTCCTCGTAATCCGGATTCTTCACGGTTCCGCCGGAATAGCCAGACGTCGCGCTCGTCACGCCCTTCACGTGTTCAAAAACCGCCTGGATTCCCCAGAAGCAGCCTCCCGCGACCACCAGCGTAGCTTGCCCTTTCTGTGCGGCCAAAGTTTCGTCCACCGCGGGATCCGGCAGCGCCGTCGCCGCGCTCGCTACGTCACGCCGCAGCGCAGCAAATAGCACCAGCAGCACCCCGCACAGCACCAAAGTTATTTTCACGGAACGATTCATCGTCGTGTCTCCACCGGGCCGTCGCGCGTCACGGCTCCACTCCGCGCCATCACCCTGACTATATTACGTCCGCCCAGCCCATTTGGATTGCCTATATGCCCATGCAAAGTAACCAGATGCGGCAATCCCTCCGATGGTCTGGCGTCGCCCCGCCAAATCTACCACACGTGCGCCGCGTCAATCGCGCAGCGCAAACGCGCGCCGACAAAACGCATCGCGCTAAAACCTATCCCTTGCACAAATTCTTTGAATTGGACTTCCCGCGCCCCCGCTGGCAAAGTGATCCTGCCGATCATCTCCTCGACGTGCTGCTCGGCGCGAACTCAGAGGTTCCCTCCTAACCCTGTCTCTCGACTGTGTCACTTGCTGACTCCGTTGTCCGCAATCAATAAACCTTAGCAACGCCGTCACTGGTGTGCCGCGGCGTATCGCAACACAAATTCCTCAGGAGGAATTTATGACATCAGCCAGAAAGCTGTCCCGCATCCAGGTGTTGTTGCTCTCTCTCATCTCGTCGGTGGCGTTTCCGTCGCTTGCAACCGCGCAACCCGTCACCGCCGGCAAATTCACGCTTTCCAGCGCAGCCAAGTGGGGCAACGTCACGCTTCCCGCCGGTGATTACACCTTCGCCGTCGAAGATAGCGTCTCGCCGCCCACCGTCACCATCTTCGCGGCAGACGGCACCGGAAAAGGCATGGTGATGCCCGCGTTCGTCAGCGACATCAGCAGCCCGGACAAAAGCAAGATCACCATGGAAGTCATTGACGGCCAGTCGGTCGTCACCGCCCTGTACGTGGAGCACATGGGTTACGTGCTGCACTACAGCCCGGACAAAACCATCGCGCAGCTAGCACGCAAGAAAGCGCCTGACTCGATCGCCGGTTCGTATTCGCAGGCAAAGTAGCGCGCAAAGTAGCAGTCAAAGTAGCGCAACGTATCACGCGTCGGCCCGGCAGCAAGCTTGTAAAAGGCTCGCTGCCGCGCCGGCGATTTTTTTCGCCCACCTCAATCTGAATTCGTAGCGGCCTTTGTTGCGGGAGTCGTAGCGGAATTCGTAGCGGAATTCGTAGCAGTATTCTCAGCAGGTTTTGTTTCAGCTTTCGAAGCTCGTTTCACTTCTTCCGACAAAATGATCGCCTCGGCAATCTGCTTCATGGACTTCCGCGTCTGCCGGCTCTGCTGCTGCAGCGTCAGATAAGCCTTCTCCTCGGTCGTCCCCAGGTCGCGCTGCAAAATCCCCTTCGCGCGTTCCAGCAGCTTGCGCGTCTCCAACCGCTCCGAAAGCTGGCTGTTGGCGCTTTCCAGCCGCGCCATTTCAATTTCCGCCCCCACCAGAAATCCCACCGTAGTGATCAGCCGTATATCCCGCTGCTTATGAACGTGCGGCCTGATGTGCTGCAGATTGATCACCCCCACCAGCCGCCCCCGGCACAGCAAGCGGCACCGAAAGAAACGCCTGATAGCAATCCTCCGGCAGCTGATTGAAAAATTTGAACCGCGGATCCTTCGCCGCATTCCGCCCCACCGCCACCGCCGTGCGATGTTCCGCCACCCAGCCCGTGATCCCCTGGCCCACGCGCAATTTCAGCCGGTCCACCACTTCGGAATGCGGGTTTTTAGACGCGCGCAGCACCAGCTCTTCCGCCTCCTGCACGTAGATGAAGCACGAATCGCACTTCACCAGCGCCACCGCGAATTCCATCACCCGTTCCAGCACTTCGTGCAGCGGGTCCTGCCCCGACCCCGCGATGCTGCTCCCCAGCTCGTGCAGCAGCTCCACATCCGCGTCGTGCCCTGTTTCCAATGTGTCCATATGGCAAGTTAGCGAGCCTCGCCCCCGCTGTCCAATCGCAATTCCAGATGCGCAACATAGCCTTTTTCCGCAGTACGCGTTCTCAGGGTCTGCGCTATTCGCTCTTCGTAGCGGCGCACTTTAGTGCGCCATTGTCGCCATTGCCTCGCCCACCCCGCAGGTATACCCTACAAACGATGCGCCCTCGGTTCCACATGTTCAGATCAGCCCTCGCCACCGCGCTCTCCCTCTGGATGGCCGTCCTGGCCTGCCTGATGGGCTGCACCATTCCCAGCCTCGCCAGCTCCCGCTTCCATCATTCCGCCTTCCGTCCGCCAGAATTCACCCGCGCAATCCGCCGCGGACCTGCTGTCCGGCATGCCCAATATGAACGACATGCCCGGCTGCCCGCATCACTCCGGCGGCCACGCTCCCACCACGCCCAGCCAACCGCACCCCGCTCGCGGCGGTCCCATGTCCTGCTGTCCCGTGGAAGTCACCGTCGCTTCCAAGCCCCACACGGTCGCGCCGCACATCTCGCCGGCCAGCGATTTCCTTCCCGCGCCCAATTTCAATCTGCGCCGCCATCCCACCACTGCATTCTGTGAAAACTCTCCCGCCCGTTTTGCACAGCGGCAGGGATACGCTCCTCGCCACCCGCCTGCTTCGCATCTAGAAATCACCCTCGCAAGTTTCTCCTGCTCTCCTGCTGATGGCATCGCCATCGGTCCACAAAACCATTTCTGATTTTTCAAAGGAGAAAATCCATGAAGAAACTTAGAGTAGTTGTGTTGCTGGCAGTCCTGGCTCTCGGCTTTGCAGGTGCAGTGAAGGCGGCGAACGCAGCCTGCTGCGCTTCCCCCGACTGTTGTGCTTCCTGCGACGGCTCGTGCTAGCAGCAACCTAGGCTGTTGAACGAAAGAAGGCGCGAGCCGCATCGGTTCGCGCCTTCTTTTTTGCTTGGAGTGGATCTGCGCCACAGCAGGGCCCGCCCCACACCAGCGCCGTAGGCGCGAAAAAACTTAGCCCAGCGCGGAAGCGCTGGGAAATCGCGCAAATCAAACCCCGAGCGCCGTACGCTCGGCACTCCTCGCGCGGAGTTGCGCTGGCCAAGTCAAAGGCTGGCCCACTGGCCCACCCGCCTTGCATTGAAGGCTCGTCGCTCAACGGCTCGAGTTCTGAGCCAAGACCTTTGTCCCGGAAATTCAAATGCTGGAGACCTATAGGTTGTCGGTCGGGATTCGTTCTCGCGTCGTGCCGACCTGATCAGTCATGGACCTAAGTTTTTCGTTGTTCGCGCTGATTTGGCGCGCCGCGTCAGAGATGCGCTTCCTGATCGAATACGTTTGATAGACAGTAAAAATCACGGTGAACGAGCCCAACAAACCAACAAGCAAGCCCAAGACACCACTACCCGCCGCCTTGTATTTTCCGCTTTCGGCCGCGATCGAGCTGACTCTTCTAGCCGCGCCCCGGGCATCGGAAACGCCAACGTCCGGGTCCGAACTTGCGCCTTTAAACCACGCCGAGACTTTTATCGGATACTCACCAGACGCGAGGCGATCGGAACTAAATAAAATCTGCGAGTCGCTTCGTGAACTGGAAACTCGTCCATATGCCGCGTTCGGACCCTGAACCAAATATTCGACGAGCTCTCCTCCCACAGTTACGCTTCCTCGGACGTCGACACTAGGCCGCCGTCCGATGTTCTGGACGGTCACAATTGCAAGGGTATCCGGCAGCTGCCCAGGCAAGTCCTTTGGCAACGGGATATTAACGATCTGCGTTTCATACACTAAATCCGACTTGTCAAAGAAAACCAAATAAGCGGGAAGCACTGCGAGGAGCGACACCAGGAGAGTACCAACGCTTATCCAGATTCCCGCCTTGATTACTCGCACGTCACCCCTCAACTCTCGTGACTGACGGCCTCCCCTACGGCCGGTCACGCCACCTTAGCCAGATTGCATCCCGAATTCTCGTTACCCGTCCGCTTCGACTATTCTTTCAAACTTAGTACGAGCGGCTGGAAGCGGCTCGCCGCCTGAGCAAAATCGTAGCTCGACTCACTCGAACGGAGCACGAACGAGACATCACCCTTTGTCTTGCGATCGGTCCAGTACTCACCTTCCATTTTCTGAACGGGAACTCCACGAATGTTTAGCAGCATTCCGCCATAGTGCATCGGGCTGCCTTCTCGCAGCAGAGCCCTAGATTCGTTCCGATACACGATGAATAAGGTATGGAATTCTGGGCCTTCGCTCACAATATTGGCAGACAGACTCGCTGAACTCGATTCCAACGAGAACAGCCGTCCACTTATTGAGGAAAAGGTTTGTCGCACGACCAGATACACTTCGATGGGGCCGGCGCGGTAGTTCTCCAGCTGCCAGTTGCTCAGTATTTCTCCCTTCCATGTACCGCGGAGATCGGGTCTCGTCGTTAGCCAGGGACGGAAAACCCGGAGCCTCCACAACCAACGGTCCCACAAGAGAAGGGTAATTGAAGACCCGGTGGCAACGTATGAGAATGACGCGAGCAGATGAGTAGGAAAAGGCTGCCCGAGCAGAAGCGCGACCGCCAGTGAAAGCGCGAGTACGACACCGACCACCGCTTTAATCTGAGTATCCGTGAGCATCTACGCAAACCCACAATACCGCCACGCTGCGACGGTGAAATCGTTTGCTTCTTGACGGGTCCAAGGCTGCGAAGCATGAAAGAGATACTTAATCCCATTGACCTCTAGCCACGTTTGAGAGTCGCCATCAGCCACTGTAGCCGCATAACACGCCGCGAGACAGTCGCGCACGTTCTTAGTGTATGAGTCGTCGGCGAACGCGTAGTCGGGAACGTTGTAGGCCAAGCACTCGATCAAAAACGGTGTAATCGGCTTTGACTCCTTTACACCGTTTCCGTCCATGTCGTACTTGAGGCTTTTCAGAGCACGGACAATTGACTTGTACCTGGTTCGAGTACGTTCATTCTTCGCGACGCCATTAGAATATTGTTGCTCCGGCCAATTTATATATTCTCGGCCACTGTCGGAAAAGAATTTTGTGCCAGGGGGCATTACATAATTTGGGACAGGCGCGCCAACGAGAGTATTGAAGGTGCGTTTGAGATACATCCTAAAAGCAAATGCGGCCACTACATCAGCATCAACTCGATAAGTATTTTCGCGCAAATCGAAAGCCTTATCGCCGCGTCGGACCCCGCTCTTTCCGAACTTTGCTTCAGTGCCGCCTGAACGTCGTTCTTGAACTCGGCGTATGAGTATGGAGAAGCTATCACGCCGACGTCTCCCGTGGCATAGTCTGCGTGTCCAAAATCGTAGAAAAATGTGTCGGTGCAGCAGACACAAATGTCAACGTCGCTTTCCTGGGGCACAGTTGTGTTGTTCCGATAGGAGCCTTGCACGATAATTTTTATCTCATGGGTTCGCAGCCGCGCATGCTCGCGGATTGCCGCTCCAACCATACGCTCCGCATTAGCCTGCTTTTCCGCCTCGGAAGCGCTGGGGGGCTTACTCCAACGCCGAAACTTGTCTTCCCAGAGCTGGGACAAGAATTATTTCTCCCAAGCATCAATTATCAGAGATGGCATCTAACTCGACGCGGCGTAGTGTACTCTCGCGCCAATGTCTAGCCAAGCGCGAATTCGGGCAGGTGGCGCACCCCTCCACATCACCCAATCAGCTCGGTTCGGATTTTCGGGTGACGCACCCCTTCGTCTTTTGAAGGGTGCGGAATTAGACGCCCCGTCACCGCGCAACCCAGCGAACCACACCCCTGAGATTCATTTCGGGCGCGTGGCCCGCCAGGCCAGCCATATCGCAACGCAGCTACGTAAATTGCTCGAACACCATGAACGGCACCACGCCGTCGAGGTTAGCTATTTCACTGCTGTCGCTACCCGCGTCGCCGGACTGCAGCGCCCAGATCCAGAACAAGAAGATCCGCGAGCTGGTCACCGGCAGGAACACCTCCACTTGCGAGTTTGGCCAGATCAGCCCTTCGCCGGAATCGGAGTGCTCCTCCCACCATCCGGTCCCGTCGCTCCACATGTGAGATCGCTGATCAACTTCCACGCGCCCGCCGCTGCCGTCGAGCTGAAAGCTTGTGATGAACACGCCGAGATATCCGTCGCTGTGGGCGGTGTCGCCCCACGAAGAGGAATCGTCCCAGTTGTAGCCGTACGTAACGAACGCGCTGAACCTCATTAGTTCGTTCTCAGCGATTGGCTGAATTTGTGCCGCCGTGTGCCGCATCGCTTCGTTTTTTGAAGCGTGCGGGTTTAGGCGCTCCACCACCGACCAACCCAGCGCACAACTCCCCTCAAATTCATCTAGGCCAGTAAATTGTGTCCTGTCCCTCATCCCTACCTGGGTACAGGTCTTTTTTCCTCCGGCGCAGTGCTACGTTGCCAGAGGAGGAAAAAATGAAGCGCTTTAAGAAATTTCGCGACGATCGTTTTGCTCTCACCACGCTGCAAAATCCCCTCTGCGAAGCCTCCCCGGCAGAACTGGTTCAAGCCGCCGAACAGGAACGCCAACGCCATGCGCAACCCGCCGCAATTCCCGCCACACCATCATCAGCCGCCCCAAACCCACCAGCCGCCCCAGACGCGCCAGCCGCGGCAAACCCCTCACCCGCACCAGATCCACACGCCGCCGCCCCGGCCCCACCCAATTCCCAAAATGAAACCGCCCCGCTGCCTCCCAAACCTCAGCAATACGTTACCGTCGTTAAACTCAAGCCTGGGCTTTCGAGCAAAGATGTCCAGACCGCCAGGCAGCAGAATTCCAAATCGCGCCGCAAATCCAATTCGCTGTCCAGGGACGAGCAGCTGGTGAAGGCCGCGTTTAGCGTGAACGACTTCATGACCCGCGCCGACAAACTCGGCGTGCTGCACGACGACGAGCCTGTGCATCGCTACGACCCGCCCGAGGAAAGCCTGTCCGAGCAGCAACTCGCCCAACTCAGCCCCATCGAGCGCCACTCCCGCAAATGCAGCATCTGCCACCATCCACAACGCCAGGAAATAGAGGAAGATTTCGTCCACTGGCGCAGGCCTGCCACGATCATGAGGTTGTACGCCATCAAAAAGCGAACCACCATATACGGCCACGCGCTTGCCCTTGGACTTTTGGACGTGCGCGCCCGCAATCTCCGTTCCGCTTTGGGAAACATCATCGAGAAAGGCGACGACCGCGAGCCCACTTCGAAGGAGGTTGTCCTGGCCGTTCGCGCCTACGCGAACATCAATGCCCAGGGCGAGTGGGTGCCGCCGATCATACGGACCGAAAATCGATCTGAAATTCGAACCGAAGTGGTCGTTTCCGGCAAACCGTCCCGTGATTTTTCTAACGCCGCAGACATTCTAATCGGCACAGGCAAACTATTAGAAAACGACGCAAACCATTGAAAACAATCATCAGCGACCGTTTCTAATCGGTACTATTTGTCCCTTTTTTTTCGCGTAGCACGGAGGAGACGTGGTCAAAGGCGAAGAATCGAACGCACGCAAGATTGCCTGTGCCACAGGTGGCGTCCGCCGCAGCGGACGCCGCTACCTGCGTTCCTGCGTGGAGATACGGATTGACTCCTCATTGGACGGGGTGTACTGTCGCGCCGTTCGGGCCCCGTACGTTTCAAATCCAGGAGGAAAATGTGAAATTGCTGAAAATGACGGCCGGTCTAGGTGTGTGTCTGCTTGCCGCGGTTTCCGTTGTGGCACAGGATAAGCCCGCGGAGCTCGCGTCGCTGGAATTCCAGACGCCCAAGAACGGCATGGTGAAGCAGTACGAAGATGGCCGCAAACAGAAAGTGGAATGGCACAAACAGCAGAAAGATACGCAACCGCTCTACGTCTTCGAAACGCTCACCGGCGAACGCACCGGAACTTACCTCGTCGGGCGCCTCGGCCAGCACTGGGCGGACTTGGACACTCCCTCCGTTACCGACGCCGCGGATCTCGCCGAATATCAGAAGGCCATCGGCGTCTATGTGGACAAGCTCGTCACCACTTACTACGAGTACATGCCCAAGGTCAGCATTCCTCCCACGGACATGAACGGCAAGTACACCGAGATCATTACCTTCCACGTTCGCTACGGACACGGCGACGATTTCCGCAGCGCCCTTGCTCGTATCTACGACGCGCGCAAGGCCACGAAATCGCCGATACACTACAATTGGTATCACCTGGTCTCTGGCGGCCCCGGCGGCACATACGTGCTGACGGAGGAACATGCCAACTGGGCTTCGTTTGGGGATGATCCGGCGATCAAGCCGTTGCGCGACGATCTGCGCGCCGCCTTCGGCGAGCAGGAAGCCACGTCCGTGATCGAGCGCATCAACAGCTCGATCTTGGACACTTACAGCGAGATCATCCAGTTTCGCCCGGACTTGAGCTACGTCCCGGCGAAGTAACGGCTGCGCTCTCGTGTGCCACTTGTGGTTTGTTGTGCTGTACGTTGTAGCATGAAATAGGATCGATCGCAGGCTTGGCCGGCCCGTCCGGCGGGCCGGCCCAGAGCTCTTTCGTGCGGCAGCGCGGCAACGTTGGACAAGTGCCACGACGCGCGGGCTACAGTAGTTGCGCATTGGGACCTGGTTCCAGCGGGCAACAAAAATTTGCGCTTGCGGCGCTCGCAGTCTTCGTGTTTTTGTGCGCCGCAGTCGGAGTGAGGACGGCGCAGCAGGACGCGAAGATCCTGCCCCAGCGGTTCCCACCTTCGAAGACATCGCCTCCCGCGCCGGCCTCACCGTTTCCCACATCGCTTCGCCTGAAAAAAAATACATCGTCGAGTCCATGAGCGGAGGAGTCGGCTTCATTGACTGCGACAACAGCGGAACACTCTCAGCTCTGATGGTCAACGGCTCAACGGTCGAGCGTTATCGCGCAGGCGGCGATCCAATGCTGACGCTCTATCGCCAAACCCCAAATCACGACGCCGCTTCGCCGCAGTTCCACGACGCAACGCAAGCCGCAGGACTAACCCGCAAAGGTTGGGGAATGGGAATCGCCGTAGCCGACTTCGACAACGATGGATTACTCGACATCTTCGTCACCGGCTTCAACGGCAACGCGCTCTATCGCGGCCGCGGCAATTGCACCTTCGAGGACGTCACCGACAAAGCCGGCGTTCGCGGCAGCGGCTTTATGACTGGCGCAGCTTGGGCGGATTACGACAAGGATGGATTCGTGGATGTCTTCGTCTCGCGCTACGTTCACGTGGATCTCGGCAACGTCGCGGCTTTCGGCACATGCAAGTTCCGCGGCATCGTCGTCCAGTGCGGTCCTTGGGGAATGACCGGCGAAACGGACTTGCTCTACCACAATCGCGGCGACGGCACGTTCGAGGAGGTGTCGCAGAAAGCCGGCGTCAACGATCCCAACGGTTACTACGGCCTCGGCGCAGTTTGGGGCGACTACGATAACGACGGTTGGCCCGATCTCTATGTGGCCAATGATACCGGCCCGAACTATCTCTACCACAACAATCACGACGGCACATTCACCGACCAGGGAATGCTCGCCGGCGCTGCGCTGAGCAGCGAAGGCGATGCCGACGGTTCGATGGGCGTGGACTTCGGCGACTACGATCACGACGGACGACTCGATATCTTCGTCACCAACTTCGCCGACCAGGAAGACAACCTCTACCACAATCTGGGCGCGAAGGGCTTCGACGACGTCGCCTGGAAAGCCGGTGTCGCGAAGCCAAGTTATCCGTACGTGAAGTGGGGAACGGGCTTCTACGACTTCGCCAATGATGGTTGGTTGGACGTATTCGTGGCCAGCGGCCACGTCTATCCGCAGATGGACCAGCTGGAAAGCGCCGCCCGTTACAAGGAGCCGCTGCTGCTGCACATGAACAACCACGACGGCACGTTCACGGAATCCGCCGCTGCGGCGGGCCTGAATGCCGTGCCGCTGGCGTCACGCCGCGGCGCCGCATTCGCCGACGTGACCAACGACGGCAACGTGGACGTGCTGCTGCTGAACGTGGGCGAGCCGCCGACGCTGCTGCTGAACCATGGAGTAGCGGGCAACCACCGTGTGGAGTTCAGGTTGACGGGAACGAAGAGCAATCGCGCGGCGATAGGCGCGCGGGTGACGGTGCGCGCCGGGAAGCTGACGCAGTTCAACGAAGTGCGCGGTGGCGCGAGTTACCTTTCGCAGAACGACTTGCGTCTGCATTTCGGACTGGGAAAGGCGGCGACGATGGATTCCGTGGAAGTGCTGTGGCCAAGCGGCGCGACGGAGCAGTTCCAGAATGTGGCGGCGGACAAGATTTACACGTTGGTGGAGGGGCAGGGAATTCGCGCGACAAAGGAACTGCCGGCGCCCTGAGCAGTGCAGCGTCGGTGAGGTGAAAATAGCCAGCCCCGAGCCTGCCGCAGGCACGCTCTAGACGTTGGCATTACAAACAAAACGGCGCGCCGGAATTCCCGGCGCGCCGTTTGCGATTTACGGGGAAGCGGATTCTGCTTAAGTTAGAACAAGAACTTCAGACCGAACTGGAAGATGCGGCCCAGATGCGCGCCGGAGGGCTGCAGGAACGCGTTCCAGCCGCCGGTGGTGCAAGCCTCGCCAGCGGGAGAGTTGTTCGACGGATCGTAGCAGCCGATGGAGTTGTTCACGCCGTTCCATTGGGTGTGATTGAAAACGTTGAAGGACTCCACGCGGAACTGGAATCCCATGGTTTCCTTGATGGGAAAGTTCTTGTACAAGGCCATGTCGAAATTCAGGCGGCTGGGAATGTTCAGAGCATTGCGTCCTGAGTCGCCAAAGGTGAGGCCTTGCGGCGCGGTGTACGCGGCAGGGTTGAAGAGCAACGGACCCGTGCTCGGGAGTAGCGAGGCCTCGACGGCCGACGGCGGCGCAGAATGCGGGTTGCCGATGACGTCCGGATAGGAGCCATTGGTGCCCACGCCGTTGGCGACGCCGGCGTTGTCGCCGAAGACGCCATTCAAGACGCTGAAGGGAGTGCCGGTGTAAAACGTGGTGATGCCAGAGTACTCCCAGTTGGCGAGCAGGACCTTGGAAACGCCTTCCAAGTGGCCGGATGGAATGTTGTAAACCCAGCTGACATTGAGGATATGGCGCTCGTCGAAGTTGGAACTGGCGTAGTTGCTTTTGAGGTTGTAAGAGTTGACAAAGTTGGCGTCCTGCCAGTCGGAAGCGTCATCAAGGGAGTGCGAGTAGGTGTAAGCCACGCCGACGATCAGCGGCGCAATGGTGCGGCGCACGGAAATCTGCAGCGCGTTGTAATTGGAATCCGCGCGGTATTCTTTTCCGGTGATGTCGCCGTACCCGATGAAGTTGGGGCGGACGAGATTGGGATCAATATTGCCGCAGGCCACGTTGAAATTATTCTGCACGGCGGTGGGGAGATTGTTTACGTTCTGTCCGTTGGCGAAACCGGTCTGGCAATCGTTGACGTTAAGAGGAACGCCTGGCGTGTAAGGATTTTGGCTCGCGGTCAGAGGCATCAGCTGGTTCAGATCGCGTTGGTCGGCCAAGTTGGTGCCCTTGCTGCCGACGTAGGCTATGGACCCGACGATGTTCTTGGCGAATTCGTGCTGGATGCTTAGATTCCATTGCTGCATGTAGGGCCAGATGGCGTTGTTCGGAATGGAAGTGACCGACAAGGGAAAGGTAAAGGCTCCGCCAGCGGTTCCCAGGCAGGTGTAGCCGGTAGTCTGGCCGCACGTGTTGCCGGCGATATTCGATTGGTTCGGAGTGAGGACCAACGGAGCGCTGCCTTCCAGACTCTCGGCGTTGGCTTCGTTGCCGTTCCCGTGATCAAAGAAGATTCCGTAGCCACCGCGAATGGCCGTCTTGCCGTCGCCTTTGGGATCAAAGGCGAAGCCCACTCTGGGAGCGGGGTTGACCCAGTTGTTGTGCAGACATCCCCGAGGAATGCCGGGGCCGCCGCATTGAATGATGCCGTTGTAAAGGTACTGACTGTCGGCCGGATTGGAGTAGGAAAGCGGGACACCGGTGAGTGGATTGAGCAACGCCGTGGTGTCCGGATCGAGCAACGGGGCGTTGGCCGGGTTGTAGGCATTCGTGCTGAAATTGTATTCGCGGTTGAATTTCTCGTAATAGGTCCCGAACAGGCTCCAGCGCAAGCCGATGTTCAAAGTGAGCTTGGAATTGACGTGGAAGTCGTCCTGGATGTAAGGCTCCACGAACTGGTAGCGATCGTAGTATTTGATCTGGTTGTTGGTCTGCGAGTAGGTAGCGATGTTACCGAGCAACAGGTCGGCAAAAGCGTTGCCAGTGGTTACCGCCGTGGCGGAGGCATCGAAGCCGACGGCGCCTTCAATTTGAGGAGAATTCTCCTGATTTTTCTGGGCGATAGTGGCGAACGCGCCAAATTGCAGAGTGTGCTTGCCGATAATTTTGGTGACGTTGTCGCGCATGGTGTAGGTGGGGTTGGCGTTGTTCCACGGCTCATAGGATGGGTCGGCCGTAAACGAGTAAGCGGCATTGCCGTTGACGGCGGCGGAGGGCAACTTGCCGCCGAAGCCGTTGTCAAAGAACGAAGTCATGGTCATGGTGTCGGGCCGCTGGAAGGGGCCGATGTTGGTCAAAGTGATGTGGTCCGCGGTGTAGCTGAAGACGAATTCGTTCAGGAGCGTGGGGGAAGCCGTATAGGTGAGGCGAGCGACGGCGCTGGTGCCTGGGCCGACAAAGTTCGTTTGAATATTGGGCAAAGTAGCGTTGGACCAGAGCGTCGGGGTTACGACGGTGCTCCAGGAATCGTGGATGTAGTGGAAGGAAGCGCGCAGCTTGGGAGTGAAATTCTGGTCCACGCGGATCAGTTCCTCGCGCCAGCTGGTTGGTGTGGGTAGTGAAGTGTTGTAGCAGGATTGCGTGGGAGATCCGCAACCGCTGGTGCCATTGGCCTGGGGAATTTCCGCGAGTATGGCGGAAACGTTCGGATCCGTGGTGGGATCTACGCCGACGATATGGTTGTTGACGATCTGAGTGGGCAGGTTCGGATTGTTCGTCGGGCAATCCGTGGGACCCAGCGAACACAGATCCGTAAAGTCGCCGCCGCGTTCGGCGTTCGAGGGAACCGGAAGGCTGAATGTGTTGGGAACGACTTCGCGGCGCCATTCCTGCGACCAGAAGAAGAAGGTCTTGGACTTATCGGTGTTGTAGTGACCTGGAATGTAGACGGGGCCACCGATGGTGTAGCCCCAGTCGTTCTTTTTGTATTCAGGGGCGTTGGGCGAGCTCAGGTCGAAATAGCTGCGGTCGTTGAAAATATTGTTGCGGTTGAATTCGTATACATCGCCGTGGAAGCTGCTGGTGCCGGACTTGGTCTCGGCTTCGATTGTTCCGGAGGCGTTGCGGCCGTACTGCGCGCCGTAATTGGAGGTAAGCACGCGGACTTCCTGGATGGCGTCAATGCTGGGGTAGACGTTCAGCGAGTTGTTGCTGCCATTGTCCATGTTGTCGCCGCCGTCTAGCTCCCAGTTGTTATTCTCGTTGCGCCCGCCATTGATGCTGTACATGACGTTACCGTTCACGCCGACGGTGCCTTCGTCCTGGCCGGATTGGTTGTTCACGCCGGGGGTGAGGGTGATGAGCTGAGTAAAGTTGCGTCCATTGAGCTGGAGCTGATTGATTTCGGTGGAGGTGACGGTGCCGGCAATTTCGGAAGATTGGGTTTCGACCTGGGCGACGCTGTCGCCGGCGACCACAACTTCACTGGAGAGCGAGCCGACTTCCAGGCTGACGTCCACGCGGAGTTTTTGTCCAGGGTGGATGACGACGCCGTTCGCGGTGTATTTCTTGAAGCCTTTCGCGGTGACGGAGATGGAGTAGGTGTTGCCGGGGAGGGCGGAGGTGACCCACTCGCCATCGGTATTGGTCTTGGTGGCGCGGGTGAGGCCGATGGTGGCGTTGCTGACAACCACTTCGGCGCCGGCGACTACCGCGCCGGAACTATCGCGAACCGTGCCGGTGAACGACGAGGTGTCCTGAGCGAGAGCGGCACCGGCGGCGCAGAGGAGCAGTGCGACCAGGCAAGCAGCGTAGCGAAGAAATTTCATGTGCATCTCCAGGTAGGGCAGAGTGACTGCCGATTTCGCGGGGCCATAGTGGAGCGCCCGCGGCTGCTGAATTCGAGTCGTGCGCGGCGGTGGTCGCGGCAACGCGGATGCGCCGCGCTGCGATAAGCACAGGAACAGTTATCGTGATAAACGGCCTTCAAAAGCGTGATGGACCCCACCCCGAACGTTTTATTAAATTTATTAAAACTGATTTATATACGGCGAGAGGGATATGTCAAGCGAAAAACTTGGGGTCAATTGCGGGTTTACGAAACTTATGTATTTGGCTGAGAGGGGGCGAGGGGATGCGAATTGTGCTAGTTTTTAGCCGTGAATTGCGAGGTCGGAGTGCGAGGGGCGGATGGTGAGCAGAGGGGGAGTGGTCCGTTGCTGGCAGGCGGAGCGCGCTTAGTGCACGGATTATTTGGGTTTAGTGGATGGGTGCGGATCGGTTTGGCGGTAATGGTGTTGGCTGCTCCGAGGGCTGGTGCGAGTGGGCTCGCCGGGCTGGCTGCGCGGCAAGAGGCACATTCTGCCGGGGCGCCCGCGGTGCAGGATTTGCCTGCGCTATATGCCGAGGGCGAGGCAGCCTTGCGCGCCGGGGAGCTGGATCGGGCCACGGCGGCATTCAAGAAAGTGCTCACGGCGGACCCGAACGCGGCGGGGGCGTACGCGAACCTGGGCGTGGTTGCAATGCGCCGGCAGCAGTGGCCGCAGGCGCTGGAATTGTTGGAGAAAGCGGAGCATCTGGCGCCGAGCGTGGCGGGAATTCGGTTGAATATTGGGCTGCTGTATTACCGGCAGAACGATTTTCATTCGGCGATCGCGCCGTTCGAATCGGTGGTGCGAGAGCAGCCGCAGTCCGTGCAGGCGCGTTATTTGCTAGGGCTGTGCTATTTCTTCACGGAGCGTTATGGCGACGCGGTGACGGCGCTGGGGCCGATCTGGCCGGAGGAATCGCAGGACCTGAATTATTTATACGTGCTGGGGAATGCGGCGAACAAAGCAGGGCAGAGCGACATTGAAGAACGGGCGCTCGGGCGATTTGTGGAGTTGGGGCAGAACACCGCTGAGTATCACATGCTGATGGGCAAGGCAGCTCTGAGTCGCGAGGAGAATGACAAAGCGATCGCGGAATTGCAGGAGGCGGTGAAGCTGGATCCGAATTTGCCGTTCGTACACTTCAATCTGGGGCTGGCCTATCTGGCGCGCGCGGATTTTGAGAAAGCGCGGGACGAATTTCTGGAGGATGCGAAGATCGAGCCGGACGTGGCGTTCAATTATGACCGGCTGGGAGTGGTCTATTCGTATTTGCAGGACGACGCGAAAGCCGAGGAAAATTTCAAGAAAGCGCTGCGACTGGATGCGCATCTCTCAAGTTCGTATTTTGGTCTGGCGCGCGCGTACCAGCGACAGAGCAAATTCCCGCAGGCGCTGGCGGCGGTGGATTCGGCTTTAGCGGATGGACGCGAATAATCCGAATTACCACAATTTGAAGGGGCAGATTTTGATGCGCATGGGGAAGGCGCAGGAGGCGCAGGCGGAATTGCAGGTGGCGACGAATTTGATGAACGCGAGCAGGGAGCGTCGTCACGGCGAGCTGAGCGAAGGGGCATTGCCGCAGCCGGAGTTGACGGCGGAGCCGAAGGTGCAGTGAGCGGTGCGGTGGTACGACGGCAGACACAAGGAAATGGAAAAAGCAGATCCCTCACTGCGTCCCGCGCCCGCCAAAGTGCGGCGGGAAAGAAAAGGCGCGGGACTCCGTTCGGGATGACACCGCGTATTTTTTTTGAAGTGTGGCGCGGTGCCGCAGACTGGTGGGAGAAACAGAGTGTGGGACTTCGTTCGGGATGACACGCGTTCCACTCTTTGAACGAACCGTGACGACATGTTTTCACGTAACGCGGAATCTTTTGACTTCGCGCTGCGATTCTTATTTTTGCGAAGTCAGGAACTTGGTTACTTCGCGGGATGAGGGCATGGAGGGTTGCGCGCCGTTGCGGGTGACGGAAATTGCGGCGACTGCGGCGGCGTAGCGCGCGGCCTCGAGCGGATTTTTGCCGCTAAGCAGGCTGACGGCGAGGCCGGCATTGAAGGCGTCGCCTGCGGCAGTGGAGTCTACGGCTTTTACATTGAACGCGGGAGACATCTGGCGGAGGCCGTCGGCGGTGGCGAGGTAGGCGCCTTGCGCACCCATTTTGATGACGACATTTTTGGGGCCGCGCTCGAGGAGAAGTTCGGCGCAGCGCGCGGCTGTGGAGGGAGTGACAGGCTCGGTGGCGGGGAGGCCGCAGAGAATGCGCGTCTCGCTTTCGTTGGGAGTGATCCAGGCGGTGACCTGGAGCAGGCCGGAGGGCAATTCGCGCGCGGGCGCGGGATCGAGCATCAGCGGGATATTGTGGCGGTGGGCGAAGGCGCCGAGAGTTTCGAGAGTGATGAGCGGGATTTCGAGTTGGGCGAGGATCATGCCGGCTTTGCGCAACAGTGGGGCGTGCGCGGCGATATCTTTTGGAAGCAGCTTGCCGTTGGCACCGGGGACCACGACGATGTTGTTCTGGCCGTCGCTGCCGATATTAATGAGCGCGACGCCGGAAGAACCTTTCACGCTGCGGACGGATTTCACGCCGACGCCTGCCTGGCGCAGGGCGTTTTTGAGCGCGGAGCCGAAAGAATCGTCGCCAACATTGCCGAGCATGGTGACGGGATAGCCGAGCCTGGCGACGCCGACGGCTTGGTTCGCGCCTTTGCCGCCGTGAAACGTGCGGAAATCTTTGCCGATGATGGTTTCGCCGGGCAGAGGGACATGATCGGCGGTGGCGACGAGATCGAGATTGATGCTGCCGACGACCACGATTGGTTTGCGCATTTTGCTGGATGCCTCCAGGTTCGGCTTCGCCGCTGGTGCGCGCCAGAGCCAATTGTGTTTCGGCAATTATTCAGCGGCTAAGGCTACCACTAAGTGGGCGGAGCGCAACAATGGTGACGTCGCGGCGACGCGCAGCGCGGCTGCGTCAGCTACTTCGCAGGTTCTTCTGTCGCGGTGATGTTTCCCGCGTGCGCGTCAATGCGGAAGAGTTTGTTGCCATAGGGCACGTTTCGCAGGGTGATGTCTTCCTTCAGCGTTGAATCTTTTTTGGGCGCGGGACGGAAATCGGGTGAGACATCGGCGAGCGATTCGATGCCGATTAAATCGAGCAGCGCGCCCCAACTGTAATGCGGTTCGTCGTCGCAGGTGCCGTCGGTGCTTTTGTAGGTTTCGCAGTTGAGGCGTTTTTCGTTCCAATTGCGCATGTAGAGCGCGACACATCGCCGCGCAAATTCCGCCTGGTGCGCATTGTCCGCATATTTTTTCATGCCCTGCCAAATAATATAGTTCGCGGGCGCCCAGATGTGGCCGTGCCAGTATTCCTGTTCGGGCCATGCGGGATCGTCTTTTGCAACGGTGGGCAAGAGCCAGGGCAGCCAGAATTTATCTTCGCGATACATCCAGGCGAGGGTTTTTTCCGCGCGCGCTGGATCGGCCGCTCCGGCGGTGAGCGGATAAAAATTCATGGGGGTGAGGCGGGTGATCCAATCGCTGCCGGCCTTGCCCGGAGCGAGGCGGTAGACGTTGAGGTGAAGCTCTTGCTTGCCGCTGGATTTTGGAAAATATTCGAGGACGATCGGGTAGGATTTTCCTGCTTCCACTTTCAGGTCAACGACGTGCTGTTCCTGGTTATCGGTCATCCAGTTTTCCACGGGCTTACCGTCCACGGACATGCGAATGTATTCGCCGCCTCCGATTTTCAGGCGATAGGTACCGGATTCGGGAGCAGCGAGCGTGGCGGAGATTTTTGCGCTCCAACCGGTGGCTGGGACTTTTTCGACTGGACTGGTTTCTCCCCAGGAGTAATCGATGCGCGCTTCGTTGTGTTGCGCCACTTCGTGTGAGAGGCCGGGATCCGCGTAGAAGCGAACGTCGAAACCATTCTTGAAAATTTTGGCGGGATCGATGGCCGCGCTTTCGACTTCTGGAATCTGCCAGTAACGGCTGCAGTAGATGCCAAGTTCAGGATTCCAGAGCCGATCGTTGATGCGCTGATTCATTGCGGCTTGTTCGGACTGAAATTTTTGCGCGTCGGTGGTTTTGCCGAGCGCAGTGGCGATGCGCGCGAGGTATTCGGCGTCCATGGACCACATTGAGCTGAGATCCACGGCGTCGGCGTTCATGGTATTGCCGACGAGCATGGTGTTCTGAAAAGCGAGGTTATCGTCCCAGCCGGTTTCGTACTGCGCGCCCTGCCAGAAATGTTGTTCGGATCCCCACTCGAGCAGGCCGTCGTGATTTCCGTCGCGCGCGGTCATCCACCATTCGTGCCATGCGACCAAGTGCGGGTAGACCTCGGCGAGGAAAGCATCGTCCGGGTGGCGTTCCTGCATTTTCCACACGACGAGCGCGCCGACAGGAGGCATGGAGCGATGCAGCGTGTCGTATGTATCGCCTTCGGCGAACCAGTGGGAGAAACTGGGCACGCGGCCGTCGGGAGTTTGAAATGACAACGTGGCGCGCACGGTGTTACGGCCGTCGACGGGATCTTCGAGGCTCGCGAGCAGGCTATCGAACAAAGAGTCCCAGACAAAATAGGGGAACAGGTCGGGATTTTTGCCCATCCACCAACCTCGACCGATGGCGTGCGCGATACGCTTATTGTCACTGCCATAGAGCCGCGAGTTATTCAGATTGTCCGCAATCGGGCCGAGAAAATCGCCCCAGTCTCCCTGTGCGGAGATACGGCTGGCGGTGTAGCGTTTTTCGGCTGCTGCGAGCGTCGGCGCGACTGAGTCGAGCGAGGGGAGCGTGCCGACTCCGGCGACGAAGCGCGTTGGAGTGTGCGGCTCGAGATTCAGAACAATTTCGGCGTGGAAGGTGATATTGGCGCGGACCAGAAATGGCGCGGGGTCCGAGCGGAACGTGAAGGGGACAAATTTACCTTCAGGTTCAACGCCGTAACCATCGAGGCCGTCATTCGTCGGGGTGTAGACAGCGTGGAAGTGCGGCCATGTGGTTCCGGGCAGGCGCAGCGTGAGAGTGACTTTGCGATCCGATTCGAACGTGCCGACCACGCCGCCGTCGCCAGAGCGGCCCCATGTGAAACGAATGCTAGCGCCGTCGTGATGGAACGTGACTTGTGAAAAGGTGAAATCGGGAGAGGTGGTGGCGGGAGGCGTCATCGCGGGATCGCTTGCGAAGTAGCGGCTCTTGAGATTTTCTTCGTCGCAGACGGGATCGATCAGAAATCCGGTGGCGTCGTCCACGATGATGGCAATGCCGTAAGGCGCTTCGACGAAGTAATTGCCGATCTTTATTGTGTGTGGAGCTTGTGGGGCGGGTGCGGCGGGAGCTGCGAGCAGGGGCCGGGGAGAAACGGCGGCGATTAGGAGAAAGGAGGCAAGCGCGGAACGTGAAATTGTCATGGCACCGATCCCGAGAAAAGGGAATAGGAAGAAGCGAGTCGCAAGAAGGCGAACCGCGCGTATAAAGTATACGAACTCTTTGGGCGACGCAAGCTGCTTCGTGGCCTTGGTTTATTTGGAGCGAACTCGTCTTCGACCTCCTGGATGGAGCTTGATTTGAAGGGCTAGCTCGAAGGCACATCTGACCGTGGTGGGTCGAGTTCTGTGGGCGACGGCACTCTGCTGGGGCGGTTGTCGATTGGCGGGAAAATTCGTGCCAGCGAGCGCGCCTGCTGCAATCCGAAGTTGCGGGTTCGCAAGACTATGCGGTGTCGTGGTTCGGCATAACTTTGCGGAGGAGTGCTGCGGGAATCGATGGTGCCTGGGCGACTGGTAGTAATGACGATATGCCGCAAGCGATTTCACATATAATCTCGCCGACGTTTGTTTGAGTGGGTTGTGGCGGCGGTGGGCGAGGATGCTCGCGTTCTGTCACCTGGGACTGTTGGCGCACCCAGGCCACTTGGGACATTCGTCGCGGGACTGGAAGGTTTTGTAGCGCGCACTGGTTCCCACATTCAGGCGAAGCGAGAGCAGGAGAACATTAAGGATGCGTTTTTTTAAAAACATAAGGCTGCGGCGGAAACTGCTGATCGCTATGCTTCCGCTGATATTGATGGTGCTGATAGCGGGCGTGTATTCATCGTTTGAAAGCGACATGATCGACAAATGGTACAGCACTCTGATCAATAACCAGGTGGAGGCGCTGCGGAACGTGGGCGAGGCGCGGGCGCACACCAATCGGTTCGGTCTTTTTCTGTACGAACTGATTGACGAGACTGAGCCCGATCAAAGACCGGTGATTGATGGGGAATTGGAGAAGGTTCGCGCCGATTATCGTTCGGCGATGGCGGCGGCGCTGAAACTGAGTCCGGAGCGCGCGGACAAGATCAACGCCGCAATCGCGATTTTCGATCGGGCGGATGTGGACTCACGGGCGGTGCGAGCGGCGGCCTTAGCCGGGAACAATGGGAAGGCTGCGAGTCTGATGCGTGCGGGCGTATAGCCAGGAGATACAGCAAGCGCGCCACGCCACGATCGAGATCATGGTGGACTTGCAAAGGTATATTGACCAGCGCTCCGATGAATTAACCAGGAATACGCAGCGCGCGATTGTGATCACCTGGCTGGTGATTGGATTTGGCTTGCTGTGGTCGTGGGCCGCCGCCTTCCGAATCGTGGAAAAAGAAGTGGTGAAGGAACTAGTGTCTCTACAAGGTAGCATTCAGGATTTAGCCGACGGGCGGCTGGACCAGAACATCCCCTACCTGGACCGCACGAATGAGATTGGTGAGATCGCGCGAGCGCTGGGCACGCTGCAACTGGGCGCGCGGGAACGCGAAACGCAAGCATGGGTGAAGGCCGAAGTGGGTGCCACGCTGGGAGCGCTGCAATCGGCGCAGGACTATCCCGCATTCGGGAAAGCTTTATTGTCGCGACTGTCACAGCCCATTCCGCTGATTTACGGAGCGTTCTACGTTGCAGACGAAAGTCGCGCGCGTTTTTCTCGCGCGTATTCGTTTGCAAATGCTGATGCCGGTGGCTCGAGCGAGTTTGCCCTCGGCGAGGGACTCGCCGGGCAAGCCGCGGTGGAGCGGCGCATGCTTGAAGTAACTGCCGGCAATCAGGTTCGAATCTCCGCGGGCATGGGTACGCTGACGGTGGGGAAAATTCACTTTATTCCCGTGGTGAATAAGGACCAGGTCACCGCCGTCATCGAATTGGCGACGAATTCGTCGTTGTCGGAGCGCCAACGAACGTTGCTCGATTCCCTGTTGCCGTCCATCGCGCTCAGCGCCGAAATATTGTCGGGCAACATCGCTACGCGAGAGCTGCTGGACCGCACGCAGGCCCAGGCTGAATCTTTGACGGCGTCGGAACGCCAGCTCGAGACGCGCAAACAAGAGCTAGAAAACATCAACACTGCGCTGGAGGCGTCTGGAGAAGAATTGCGGCACGCCAAAGAGGTGGCGGAGGACGCCACCAAGGCGAAGTCGGATTTCCTGGCCAACATGAGCCATGAAATCCGCACTCCGATGAACGCGATCATCGGCATGTCGCATTTGACGCTGCGGACGGATCTGAATCCGCGGCAGCGCGACTACGTAAGGAAAATTCAGCTGGCCGGGCAGCACTTGCTGGGGATCATCAACGACATTCTGGATTTCTCGAAAATCGAAGCGGGCAAGTTGTCGGTGGAATACATCGACTTCGATCTAGAGAAAGTGCTGGAAAACGTGAGCAACCTGATTTCGGAGAAGGCTTCCGCCAAAGGACTGGAACTGATCTTTGACATCGAATCCGCGGTCCCCACGCAACTGAAGGGCGACCCGCTGCGGCTGGGCCAGATCCTGATCAATTTCTGTAACAACGCCGTGAAATTCACCGAACACGGCGAAGTGGTGATCCGCGCGCAGGTGCAGGAGAAGGATGCGGACAGCCAGTTGGTTTACTTTTCGGTGCGCGATACCGGTATGGGACTCACCAAGGAACAAATGGGAAGGCTGTTCCAGGCGTTCGAGCAGGCGGACGCTTCGACAACACGGCAACACGGCGGGACGGGATTGGGATTAGCGATCTCCAAGCGGCTGGCGAAGCTGATGGGAGGCGACGTTGGAGTGGAGAGCGAAGTCGGGGTGGGCAGCACGTTCTGGTTCACGGCGCGGCTGGGCAATGGAGCCGGGACGCGACGGCACACGGTCTCGCCGGATCTTCGTGGGCGCAGGGTTCTGATCATTGATGATAATCCGCAAGCGCGCGCGGTACTTTCCAGCATGCTGACGAGCATGACATTCGAAGCCGATGAAGCTCCATCGGGCCCGGAAGGAATTGAAATGGTGCGTGCCGCCGCGGAAAACAAGAAGCCGTACGAAATCGTGTTCGTGGACTGGCAGATGCCGGGTATGGACGGATTCGAAACGGGGAAACAGATTCGGGCGCTGCCGAATCTGCAGGTGCGGCCGCAGCTGGTGATGGTGACGGCGTACGGCCGCGAAGAGGTGTTGAAGCAGGCGGAAGAGAACGCGTTTGCAAATATTCTGATCAAGCCGGTGACGGCGTCCATGCTGTTCGATTCAGCTGTGGAGGTGCTGGGCACAAGCGATTCCAAGAATTACGAAGTTGCGGCGACCGCGACGGCTGAACTGGGGCGGATACGTGGCGCGCGCGTGCTGCTGGTGGAAGACAACGAGCTGAATCGCGAGGTGGCGCTGGGCCTGTTGGAGGATGCTGCCTTGGCGATTGACGTCGCGGAAAACGGACAGGTTGCTGTCGAGATGGTCGGTAAAAATAATTACGATCTGGTGCTGATGGACATGCAGATGCCGGTGATGGACGGCGTTGCCGCCACACGCGCAATCCGGTTGAAGCCGCAGTTCCAGCTGCTGCCAATCATCGCCATGACCGCGAATGTGATGGAGAGCGACCGCGAAAAATGCACGGAGGCGGGAATGAACGACCATCTCGCCAAGCCGATCGATCCAGAGGCGCTTTCGGCTGCACTGTTGCGGTGGATTAAGCCGCGCGGTGATGCCGCCAAGACCGCAGTGCCAAAGGCCACGGTGATAGAGGCCGCTGCAGCCAAGGCCGCCGCACCTGCGGCAAGCACGCCAGAATCACCTCAGGCGTCTGGCTCTGCGGCAACCGCGGCATTTGCGATTGCGGGCGTGGACACGCAATCGGCGCTGCGGCGAACGGGGGGAAATCCAAAACGTTATGAGATGTTGTTGCGCAAGTTCACGGAGACGACCGCAGAGCAGGAAATTCGCGATGCGCTGGCGGCGGGCGACGTAGAGACAGCCGCGCGTGGAGCGCATTCGTTGAAAGGGGCGGCGGCGAATCTGGGCGCGACGGCAGTGGCGAACGCAGCGGCCGAGCTGGAAACCGCGATCAAGACGGGAGGAAATGTGCCACCGGCGTTAGAGGCGACCGTTGCTTCGCTTACTACGGTTGTGCAGGCGATCCGGGCAGCGCTGCCGAAGGAACAAGCGGTGGAGAGCGCGCGCGGCGCGACGGCCGACCCTGCTTCGGTGCTGGCGCCTTTGCGGCGATTGAAAGCGCTGCTGGCGAACGACGATGGCGACGCTGCCGATTTTATAGTGGACGCGCAGTCGGAGCTAGCGAAGGTGCTGACTGGAACGGAAATCACCGCGCTGCGTGATTTCGTGGGGAACTATGATTTTACCGGAGCGCTGAAGTGCGTTTCGCAGATTGCCGGCCGTTTAGGCCTTCCACTGGAGTGAGATGATGGCTGAAGCCGCGGTGCAGAAAATGATTTTGATTGTGGATGACACGCCGATCAACATCGGAGTGATTTCCGGCGCGTTGAAGGACACGTTTGCAACGAAGGTGGCGACGAGCGGCGAAAAGGCGCTGGCGATCGCCGGAGGGAAGGATAAGCCGGACCTGATCCTGCTGGACATCATGATGCCGGAAATGGATGGGTACGAAGTGTGCAGGCGCTTGAAAGCAAATACAGACACGCGCGATATACCGGTAATTTTTCTGACGAGCCAGACGGAGGCGGAGGACGAAACCAAAGGATTCGAAGTGGGAGCGGTTGATTACATTCACAAACCATTTTCGGCGGCCGTGGTAAAGGCGCGCGTGCGAACTCATCTGATGCTGCGCGAGGCGCATGCGCAGATCGCACGGCAACTGGTGGAGATAAATACGGAACTGGAAATGGCGCGACAGATTCAGCTGTCCATCTTGCCGAGCAGCACGCCGAAGATTGCGGGGTTGGATATCGTGGCGCGCTACATTCCGATGACTTCGGTGGCCGGCGACTTTTACGATTTCATCGTGGTGGACGATAGCCACGTGGGAATCCTGATCGCGGACGTTTCAGGGCACGGATTGCCTGCGGCGCTGATCGCTTCGATGCTACAGGTTGCGCTGACGGCACAAGCGCGGCACGCTGCGGAGCCCGGGAAGGTGCTGGCGGGTTTGAACCAGGCGCTTTGCGGAAAATTTCAGCATAATTTTGTGACCGCAGCGTATGTGTATCTGGATTTAGAAAAAAAAATAATGAAGTACGGGGGCGCGGGGCATCCGCCGCTGCTGCTCTGGCGCAAGTCAACCGGCAGCGCCAGCGAAGTGCTGGAGAATGGATTGGTGATGGGGCAGTTCGAGGAAGCCGCATACGATTCGCTGGAGTTGCCGATCGAGGCTGGTGACAGGTTTTCTCTTTATACAGATGGAATTCTGGAGACGAGCAATCCGGCCCAGGAGGAATTTGGAACCGCGCGGTTCATGCAATTTATGGAGGCGAACAACAAGCTTGCGGCGGGCCCATTCGCGGATGCGCTGCTGCTGGAATTGGCGCGCTGGCTGGAGCAGCCTCCGGGCGAGGGACATAAGGACGACATATCGCTGCTTACGGTGGACTTCACAGCTCGGTGATAGCGGATCGCGCAAGCAGCGATATTGAGGGAAGAGTTTTGATAGTATGGATTTACATCGCCCGCGCCCGGGTGGCGGAATGGCATACGCGGAGGACTTAAAATCCTTTGCCCTTAACGGGGCGTGTGGGTTCAACCCCCACCCCGGGCACCAGTTCCAGCGGCGGCGGTGGTAGAGTTTTGACTCTGGCATGAGTGACTGATTGCCTCCTACCTTCTGTGAGCTAAACATCCGCAGGTGAGCGAAATTTAGGCTGGAAACTGAAGCCTGGATTTTGTACACTCCCGTACCCGAACGGGTGCAAGAAACGGCAAAGCGCCTCCCACGGATTGTCCTGGCACTCCTGGTAACGCCGACCTTAGCTATTGCTTTGCCCGAAGGCTGTCTTGGAGAGTCGGAGATGGAGTGCGATGCGGGTGATCACTGCGGAATTCGATGGCGGCTATGTGCGGCGGCAGCGACCACAATCTATTGAAATTCTTAAAGTTAGCGGGCTCGTTTGGGGTGCGACGGAGCGCGCTGCTATGTGCGCTAGCGCACGGAGCGGGGTCTGATGCGGACTAGCAAAATTGACAGTTACATGTGGGACGCCAGACAGGCAGGATTCCAGTGGAAATTGCGGACGGTGCTGTCCGGGAGTTGCATTGGAACCCGTCGTCGGAAATCGGGAAGTGCAATTCAGGCGCGATGCGGCAGGTCCTTTGGGCCGAGAGAAGGCATCGCAGAAACGCATAAGCGCGCGCGTTCGTAGTTCGCACATTTGGAGTTGTTCAGCACAGCCAGCGGCTAGTGGCAGGTTATGGAGTTTGGGAATCACGTGGTCAATGGATGTTTGTACGGCTGCGACATTTGAGAATCATTTAAGGATAGGAGATTTCGATTTGCTATGGCGAACGTCTTGAGGAATCTGATCTTTCTGGGGATCCTGGGCCTGCTGTGTTCGGCGGCTCCGGTGGCCGCGCAGACTGGTCACGATCCCGGCGGGGATTGGCACGATATGGAATTCGCCAGAACGCCGCCGCCGATATTTTCGGACGCGCTGGTGACAGACCCGCCGCCCGCGGCAGGAGATACGACCAGGCCACTGAATCTCACTGTTTCGCTTCCGCTCGAGAGGCCGGCCAGTGATGTGTTTGTGCTGCCGCCCAATTCAGATCCCGCTACGAATCCGCACGACAGGCCCGCGACCCCGCAGAAATTTCGCTTCTGGCCGTCGTTCGGCGAGTCACTAATGTACACCGGCATCATGCACACGTTTGACCTGACCACGGAGGCCGGCACGCGCGATGCGTTGAATGGGCGGTGGTTCCAACACTACATTCACTCGGTAGGGGAGTTGCGCGGGTGGAGTGACAACGATCGATTCATGGCGCCTTATGTGGGGCATCCCATTGAAGGATCGATATTCGGATTTATCGAGCGGCAGAACGATCCCAAGTACAAGCAAGTGCAGTTTGGAGATGGCCGAGATTACTGGGTGAGCATGCTGCGGTCCATGGCGTTTTCGGCGGTGTGGCACACGCAATGGAAAATTGGACCGATCAGCGAAGCGTCCATCGGGAACGTGATGCTGCATGCTTCGCCTGGATTTATCACGCTGGTGGATACGCCGACGCTGGGATTCTGCACGATGCTGGCGGAAGATGCCGCGGACCGTTATCTGATCGTGGCGCTGGAAAACCGGACCACGAATCGCGCAGCGATTATTCTGGCGCGGAGTTTTTTGAATCCAGGCCGGACGTTTGCCAACATGATGGCGTTCAAACCGCCGTGGGATCGCAGCACGCGCATGGGATTGTTCGGTGAAAACTACATAATCCGCAAGGAAATGGTGACGGAGTACAAGGAAGGATCGGGGCAAAAGCTGTTTGAATATCACAAGCCGCCGCCGGATCCGGATGAAGCGATGAAGAAGTACCCGCTGGAAGCGCCGATCGAATTGACGGCTTTTCCGTATTACGAGAGCTTCCTGGGCGGGGGCAGCTGCGTGGGCGGCGGCGGTTCGGGCGCGGCGCGAATCAATCCACAACTGCAAGTGGTGGCGGAAGTAGAGGGCTGCCTGATCATGCATATGCCGGCGTACAACGTCAGCGGGGATTCGTTATTTTATGGGGGCGGATTCCGCTGGACGCCGCTGGCATCGAAACGCTTTTCGCCTTATACGCAGGTGCTGTTCGGAGGAATCAAAGTCACGCGCGAAATTGATAACGAAGCGCTACGCAAGCAACTGATGAAAGAGTGGAACGATGGCAGCGGCACTCTGGGGCACTTCCCGGTGCGCAGCGACTGGTCGTTTGAATCTGCGATGAACGGGCCGAGCTTGAAGGTGGGCGGAGGATTGGACGTGGTGGTGACGCGTCCTTTCGCGTGGCGGTTGATCAACATGGAATACCAGCACTCCTGGATTGGGAGTTTGAATGCGCAGCCATCCAATCCGGGCGTGGACATGATCCGGCCGCAAAACGGATTCATAATTTCCACGGAAGCGGTGGTGCGCATCGGCACGTGGTAACGACTGTGCAGGATGGATGTGGCGTGAGCTTTCTTACGTTAGTCGATCACGTCTGCCGGTCACGATTGTCGCTGAGTTAGGTCACCGCAATAAATCTCCGATAGCACGCGATACGTAGCGCCCCCGCACGCAATGACGGTCAGCGATTCTGCAGCGCGGGGATTACGGCGGAGAAATCTTTTTCGCCGTAGCCTGCGGCGATGGCTTTTTCGAAATCGGCGATGGCTGGAGTTGCGGTGTTCATGGCCACGCCGTGGCGCTCGCCTTCCTCGCGGGCGTACGTGAGATCCTTGGCCATCAAGCGCAGCACGAAATTCGGGGTGAAGTCGTTGGCAGCGGCGCGCGCTGTGAGAATTTTCACAAGCGGACTGCCGGGGGCGCCGGCGTTGAGGACGGCCACGGATTTTTCGCGGTCGAGGCCGCTGGCAGCGAGCAGGGACATGGCTTCGGCGAGAGAAGCGGCCTGAACGCCGCAGAGAAAATTATTGATGAGCTTCAAGGTTGCGCCGCTGCCGATGGGGCCGAGATGCAAGACTTCGCGGCTCATGACGGCGAGCACGGGACGCACGGCGGCGAGAGCTTCTGCAGAGCCGCCGACGAGAAACAGTAATTCGCCGGATGCGGCCTGAGGTTTCGAGCCGGTAACTGGCGCGTCGAGAAGTTCACATTTGTGCTCCTTCGCCGCGGCAGCAAGCTCCTTGATCCAGCCGACGCTTGCGGTGCTGGATTCGACGAGCCAGGTGCCGGGAGCTGCTCCTGCCAGCGCGCCGGTGGCTTTGTCCAGCCAGACCGCGCGAGAGGCGACATCGTCCGCGAGCATGCTGATGATTACGTCGGCTCGCGCGGCGGCATCGCGCGGAGAGCGTGCGACGTAGGCGCCGGCTTTCGCGAAGGGCGCGGTACGTTCCGGATTGCGATTGTAGACTGCGAGCTGAAATCCGGCTGTGAGAAGGCGTCCTGCCATTCCTGAGCCCATCAGGCCCAATCCCAAAATTGCTACGCGCGGCTTAGTCATTAAATCGCTCATTGATTCGTTCACCCCAGTGGAATGACATCGATTAAAGCGGGCGACGCAGCGGCCACTTGCAACGGATTGCGCAAGGGGCGGCCGAATCCCGCGAACTGAACCTGCATCACATCGCCGCTGGCGAGACGGATGCCTTCGCCGAAGCTGAGGCAATCGGCGCCGAAGAAATGGACGTGGACGTCGCCTGCGCGGCGATGCGCTTCGTACTTGAAATGGTGATGCTCCATGTTGCGCAGGCTGTGACACATTTCGGATTCGCCGGTGCGGATTTTTTTGTTCCAGAGCGTTTTGCCGGCGCGCTCGATGGTGACTTCACCGGCGACAGAATCGAACGCGGGGTCAAGGGCGATTTCGGGGCCGAGGGCGGGTGTGCGCAATTTCGAGCCTGCCAGATTCAGATAATTCTTTTTTTCGAATACGTGGTCGGAAAATTCGTTGCCGCAGGCCATGCCGATGCGGTGGGGGCGGCCGTCGGCGGCGATGATGTAGATTCCGGCGATTTCGGCTTCTTCGCCGCCATCTTCGGCGTAGGCGGGAATTTCCAGCGGCTCATTGTGCGCGCGCAGAATTGTGCCGCTGCCTTTGTAAAACCATTCCGGCGGCGTGCCGATTTGCCCTTCGGCTGGGCGGCCGCCGGCAATTCCCCAGCGAAACATTTTCATGCTGTCGGTGAGGTCTTCGCTGGCGATGGCGTGCATGTCCTGCCGATCGCGGGCGCTGCCGAGATGAGTGAGGCCCGTGCCGGAGACGAGGCAACGGGATGGCTCGGCGGGATGATCGATCGGAGGCAGCACGCGCCATTCCGATTGGCCTCTGTAGATGGGGTCGTACTCGAGCACGAGGTTCGAGAGTTTCTGTTGCACGAGGGCGGTCAGCTTTAGGCCGTTGGCGATGGCTTCCTGCGCCAGGGAATAGATGGATGGGGACTGGTGGAGCAGGCGGAGGCCCGGCTCTTCGACGAGGGCGACTGCGCGGTCGTGGCCCTTTGCGATTTGAATTAGACGAGTCATTGATTGGACCTTTGATGGGGCCATGCGCGGCAGCTCACTCAATCACCTCAAATTTTGCCAGGGCCTTTTCGTTTACGGTGAGGCCGAGGCCCTGAAGATTGTCGTCAAGATCCACGAAACCGTCCTTGGCTTTCGGTTCGCCCTCGAAGATATACCAGAAAAGTTCGTTGCCGACTTCGACGTCTACGATGGGGAAATATTCGGCCATCGGGGAGTTCAAGCTGGCCATGACCACGTGATAATTGTGCATCTGACCGGCGTGGGGAATCACGGGTACGGAGTGGGATTCCGCGAGCGCGGCGATTTTGCGGGCCTGGGTGATGCCGCCGACGCGGTTGGTATCGAATTGAATGTAATCCACGGCGCGGGCGGCGAGAAGGTCGCGAAAACCGTACTGCGTGAATTCGTGTTCGCCGCCGGCGATGGGAATGCGCGCGCAGGATTTCAATTCTGCGTAGCCATGGATATCGTCGGGGATTACCGGCTCTTCGAGCCAGCGGAGGTTGAAGGGTTCGAGGAGCGGGAGCATGCGTTTGGCGTAGTCGAGAGTCCAGCCCATGTAGGCGTCGGCCATCACGTCAATGCCATCGCCTACTGCATCGCGAACGGTTTTCACGAGGGCGACATTTTGTTGCATGCCCGCAGCGCCGTCGGTGGGGCCCCAGCCGAAGCGCAGCTTCATGGCGCGGTAGCCATCTTTTTTGTAACGCTTAGCTTCGGCGGCGAGCTCGCTGAGTTCGATGCTGTAGAGGCGGCTGGCGTAGACGGGGATGCGCGGTTTGGTGCGGCCGCCGAGGAGACGGAAGACCGGTTGCTTGGCTGATTTGCCGAGGAGATCCCAGAGCGCAATGTCCACGGCGGAGATTGCGGCCATGCCGATGCCTTTGCGGCCGAAGGCCATCGTCTTGCGGTACATGTGCTGCCAGAGAAATTCAATGTTCCAGGGATCGGCGCCGATCAGCAGCGGCTTGAGGTAGAGGTCGATCACTTGTTTGGTGATTGGTGGCGCGAGGGCGGCGTTGCCGATACCAACGTGGCCGTCGTCGGTGAAAATTTCGACGATCAGCCAGCCGTGAAATGTGAAGGTCTGCATGGAGGATTCGGGAAGCGTGAGGAGGTCCATGGGATTAGTGCAGAAATGCGGAGGCAAGGGAACCGTCTTGCCGCGCCAGCGGACTGCTCGTGTGCGAATTTCTTTAATTTTCATGGGGCTCCTTCATGATCGAGTTTATGGTGTCACTCGGTCGCTTATTAAGGTGCAACTACGATCTGCCAAGAGTGTCGAGTGCTCCGCTGAAAGCAGATCCCTCTCTGCGTCCCGCGCCCGCCAAACTACGGCGGGAAAGAAAAAAGCGCGGGACTGCGTTCGGGATGACACGTGATTTTCTTTTTTCGACGAATCGTGAAGTCTTGCCGTTACACGAATCGGTAGATCTCACACACTCGCTAGGGTTGCGTCCCTCCGAGCCGGCCATTTATGAAACCGCCGGCAGGCGCCGCGACATATCCACGGGGCGGATGCGCGGCACCATTGTTAGTATCACGAGAAAAGCGATCACGTGAAAAGTGGCGGCAATCTTGAATACTGTAGCGTAGCCGAAGCCGTGATCGAGCAAATAGCCGGCCAGTTCGTTGAAAGCGATTCCGCAGATGGCGCCGCCGAAGCCTACGAGACCTGCGACGGCGCCGACGACGCGGCTGGGAAAAAGATCCGTCGGGAGCACCATCACGAGCGTGGACCAGGATTGCTGTCCGAAATAGGCCAGACTGAAAATGGCGATGGCCCAGGCGATTGGCGCGCGCGTGACCAGGAGGATCAGCGGCATCACGGCGGCGCTGAGTCCGAGAGCAAGCTTGCGCGCAACGTTCACCGAAAGCTCGCGGCGGACGAGATAGCTGGAGAACCATCCGCCCAGCAGGCAGCCCAGGCCCGCGGCGGCATTGGGGATCCAGGCGACGGCGCCGACGGCTTTGATATCAAAACCGCGCGCGTCGTACAGATATTTTGGCAGCCAGAAGAGATAAAAGTACCACGCCGAATCGCTTAGGGATTTTGCGATGACTACGCCCCAGGTCTCGCGAAAGCGCAGCAGCTCGATCCAGCGAATTTTAGCGGCGGATGCCGAGGGTGAGACGGCTGGGGGAAGTTTGTCGCGATCTTGCGAGGTGAGATCAGGATGCTCCGCTGGTGGGAAGTAGGATTTGTGCCACCACATGGTCCAGAGCAAGCCCAGCGCGCCGGTGAAGAAAAAAATCCAGCGCCAATTCGCGTAGATGAGGATCAACGCGATCAGCGGCGGCGCGACGACGGCGCCGACAGCGGTGCCTCCGTTGATGATGCCCATGGCGGTGGCGCGTTCTTCCACGGAAAACCATTCCGCAACCGCGCGTGTGGCCGTGGGGAAGCCGCCGCCTTCGCCCATGCCCAGCAGGAAGCGGCTGACGGCGAGCATTGCGAAAGTGAGAGCGAGGCCGTGGCTGGCGCAGGCGAGCGACCAGAAAATCATTATTACGGTGAAGCCGCGGCGCGTGCCCAGAGCGTCGGAGAGTTTGCCGCCGCCTGCGTACATGAAGGCGTAGGCGAGGAGGAAGGCGGATTGGAGATTGGAGAATTGTACGTTGGTGAGCGGGATGTCCCGGCTGATGGCTTTGATAGCGACGGGGAGAGTTTGGCGGTCGAGATAGCTGATGGCGATGGCGGCGCTTACCAGGATTGCGATTCGCCAGCGCAGCATTTTTCGGGGCTCCCGGTGATTGCTTCGGCAACGATGGCGCACTGAAGTGCGCCGCTACGACGGCTAAATCAAAGGCAAAGAACGAGTCAAAGGCAAAACCGACGGCGACGGCTGCCCGGTCCCAGAAACCGGGACCGGCCGCTACAAATTCAAATGCGAATGCAAATTCAAAGGCAACGGCAAAGACGAAGTAGCTGGCCGCTAGTGATTGTCGCGGGCGACGCGCGCGCCGCTGCCGCCTACTAGAAAATCTAGATCGGCGCCTTGATGGGCTTGCTGGACGTGTTCGGTGTAGAGCTTCAAGTAGCCGCGGGCGGGAACTGGCGGCGGCGTCCACTGGGCGCGGCGCGTGGCGAGCGTGGCGTCGTCCACTTCCAGACGAATGGTGCGGCCGGGAACATCGAGCGTGATCATGTCGCCGGAACGCGCGAGCGCAAGCGGGCCGCCGGCTGCGGCTTCGGGCGAGGCGTGAAGGACGACGGTGCCGTAGGCGGTGCCGCTCATGCGCGCGTCGGAGATGCGGACCATGTCCTTCACGCCTTTGCGCAGGATTTTCGGAGGCAGTGGCATATTGCCCACTTCGGCCATTCCGGGATAGCCGCGCGGGCCGCAATTTTGCAGGACCATCACGCAAGTTTCGTCAATATCGAGATCTTCCTGGTCAATGCGGGCGTAAAAATCTTCGATGGAGCTGAAGACGACGGCGCGGCCGCGATGCTGGAGCAGGTTTGGGCTGGCGGCGGAGAGTTTGATGACGGCGCCATCGGGAGCTAGATTGCCGCGCAGGACGGCGATGCCGGAATTTTCCTTGAATGGATTTGCGAAAGTGTGAATTACATCGCGATTCCAGCAGGGAGCTTCCGCGACATTCTTCCAGATGGGTTGGCCGTTCACGGTGAGAGCGTCGCGGTCGAGGGCGCCATTTTCGCCGAGTTCACGCAGGACGGCGGGCAGGCCGCCCGCGTAGTAAAAATCTTCCATGAGGTAGGCGCCGGAGGGCTGCAGATTCACGAGGCAGGGGAGATGCGATGCGAGCGTGTCGAAATCATTGAGAGCGAGGGGGACGCCGATGCGTCCAGCGATGGCGATCAAGTGGATGACGGCGTTGGTGGAGCCGCCGATGGCTGCATTGGCGCGAATTGCGTTCTGGAATGCGGCGCGGGTGAGGATCTGCGACATGCGCAGATCTTCCTTGACCATTTCGACGATGCGGCGGCCGGTAAATTGCGCGAGCGTGTGGCGGCGGGCGTCCACGGCGGGGATGGCGGCGTTGCCGGGCAGCGCCATGCCGAGGGCTTCGACCATGCTGGCCATGGTGGAGGCTGTGCCCATGGTCATGCAGTGACCCTTGGAGCGGTGCATGCAACTTTCCGCTTCGAAGAATTCTTCGAGTTTCATTTCGCCGGAGCGAACTTTTTCGGACATTTGCCAGACGCCGGTGCCGGAGCCGATGATCGTGACCCTGAAATTTTCCGGACAACATGGGCCCGCCGGAAAGGCCGATGGTGGGCAGATCGCAGGAGGCGGCGCCCATCAGCAGGGAAGGAGTGGTCTTGTCGCAACCCATGAGCAGAACGACGCCGTCACAGGGATTGCCGCGGATGGATTCCTCGACGTCCATGCTGGCGAGATTGCGGAAGAGCATCGCCGTGGGACGCAACAACACCTCGCCGAGGGACATCACCGGAAATTCCAGAGGAAAGCCGCCTGCTTCCCAGACGCCGCGCTTTACCCATTCGGCGATTTCGCGGAAGTGCGCGTTGCAGGGCGTGAATTCGGACCAGGTGTTGCAGATGCCGATGACCGGACGGCCGGTGAACATGTCGTGCGGCCAGCCCTGATTTTTCATCCAGCTACGATAGATGAAACCGTCGCGGTCTTTTCTGCCGAACCATTCTTGGCTGCGCAGTTTTTTTGTGGTCATGGGTGGAGGTCTCCGCGCCGGTTGTGGCGCAAACAAATTGAGTGCGGCTCGCCGCCGCCGGATGAAAACGTTTACTTGGGTGTTGCCGGTGCTCCCTCGAAAACACTTCTTGATTGCCGCGCATTCGCTGAAACTTTCGGCCGGGATTGCCGAGAGCAGCGTCACCGCTGCTCTGCCGTATGCCAATCTTTTCCAAGTGAAACAAAACGCTGCAATGATATCGCAAAACGAATCGCGCGGGACGGAGATATGAACTGAAGTTCAGCTCGACGTCCGTGGTCTCCGCGGTTTGGCGAACTCATCCAGACCAGCGGCCGCCGCGCAAGTCCTTCCACTGGCCGCCGTCGGCGTAGCGTTCGGGGTAGAGAGCTCTTGAGCGCGGATCTTCGGCGACGTCGAGTTGCAGGACCATCCATTTGGGATAGGGAACGCCGGGGTCGGATGCTGCGTCGAGCTGGCGGATTTCTTCTGGCACGAGCTGCAGATCGACGGCGGCGATATTGTCTTCCAGTTGATCGAGCTTTCTGGCGGCGACAATCACGCTGCTGACGGCTGGGCGTGCAAGCGTCCAAGAAAGCGCCACGCGCGCGGGACTTACTTGATGTCGCGCGGCGATTTCTTTCAGCTTATCCACTACACGGTAGCCGAGCTCCTTGTCGAAGGGAACGAAAGCGCCTGCTTCCGCGAATCGGGTTCCGGCCGGAGTGGGGTTCGCGCGAGTATATTTGCCGGAGAGAAAGCCACCGGCGAGCGGGCTCCAGACCAGGATGCCGATATTGTGGTATTCGGCGAACGATTGGAACTCGTATTCGAGCCCGCGGCCGACCAGGCTGTAGTACATCTGCGCGGTGACGAACTTTTCCAGACCCAGATTTTGTTGCAGCATTACGGCGGTGGCGGCTTGCCAGGACATGTAGTTGGAGAGACCGATATAGCGGACTTTACCCTGGCGCACGATGGCATCGAGGGTGCGAACGGTTTCTTCCAGCGGCGTGTTGCTGTCCCATCCGTGAATTTGGTAGAGGTCAATGTAATCGGTCTGCAGGCGGCGGAGGCTGTCCTCGACTTCGCGCAGAATGTTCACGCGCGTAGCGCCGCTGTGATTGAGATTTGCGTTCATCGGTAGGCGGACTTTGGTGGCCAGGACGATCTCCGCTCTTACGCCCTTCAGGGCATTGCCCACGAGAGTCTCGCTTTCACCCAGGCTGTACACGTCGGCGGTGTCAATGAAGTTGATGCCTTTGTCGAGGGCGAACTTTATCATTCGAGTGGTCGCGTCCTGATCGAGGTTGCCCATGTTCATTTTGCCGCCGAATTGCATGGTGCCGAGGGCTACCTCGCTGACAATTAATCCGGTATTGCCCAGTTTTCTGAATTTCATCTGTTGCGCTCCTTTCGCAGGGGGCTACGATTGTGGCGTGAATCTGGCCCGTTGCAGAGCGAGACTTCGAAACGGAGCCAGCGTTTTAAGTGATGGATTATAGTCCCGGGGGGACCAGAGCATCTAGAGTCTACGCGCGAGATCGAAATTCAACCGTTCAGCGCCTAAAGCAGCTCCGAATTTAGGGCAATTATGGCTCGGCTGAAGGCGTGCGCTGACGGAAGGCGAACAAGGTTCTTGACGAATGAGCGCGAGGGATTGACTATCTCTGTCGGCAGATTTATGGCGACGACTGTGTAGTGGTTGTTCCGTACGCACGATTCGCACAGCGGGCTCCATTTTCTCGCTGGCGATTTGGTGAAAAGCAGATCCCTCTCTGCGTCCCGCGCCGCCAAACTGCGGCGGAAAAGAAAAAGCGCGGGACTTCGTTCGGGATGACACGTCAAGTTTTTGCGGGTGTGGTAGCGCATTTCGCGTAGGTGCGGAGAGTAGGTCGAGGAGCGTTGAACATGATTCGAATTTCGGGTTGCGGAATACATTTCGGTGGAGCATTGCGTGGCGTGATGCGCGGTACGGCGCGTGGGAGTTTAGTGATGATTGCGCTGCTGGCTGTGGCGACGATGATGCCGCATGCGCGGGCCGCTACGCCGGGCGCGACGAAGGCTGCGACGACTGGCTTGGCCGCGCCTGCAGCGCAGAAGACGCTGCGGGTTTATTTTGTGGATGTGGAGGGAGGGCAGGCGACTTTGTTTGTTACGCCTGAGGGGCAATCTTTGCTGATTGATACGGGGTGGGACGGCAACAATGGGCGGGACGCGGATCGGATTGTGGCGGCGGCGAAGAGCGCGGGGCTTACGAAGATTGATTATGTGTTGATCACGCATTTTCATGAAGACCACGTGGGAGGGGCGCCGCAATTGGCTGCACGGATTCCTATCGGGACCTTTATTGATCATGGGGAGAATCGCGAGAGCACCGACGGACCTACTGTGCAGGGATGGCAGGCTTATCAGGCGCTGCTGGCGGGTGGAAAATACAAACGCATTACGCCGAAACCGGGCGACGTGCTGCCGATACGGGGAATGCGCGTGGAAGTTATCAGCGCGGACGGAGCGTTGATTGACAAGCCGCTGCCGGGAGCGGGTCAGGAGAATGCGGCTTGCAAGGAGTCGGAGACGCGTCCTGCGGATAAGACGGAGAATTTGCGGTCGCTGGGGACGTTGATTACGTTCGGGAAGTTGCGGCTGTTGGATTTGGGCGATCTTACGTGGGACAAGGAAATGGAATTGATGTGCCCGGTGAATAAATTGGGGCACGTGGATGTTTACATCGTGTCGCATCACGGGTGGCAGCAGAGCAGCAGTCCGGCGCTGGTGTACGGGATCGCGCCGCGCGTGGCGATTATGGATAACGGGGCGAAGAAAGGCGGGACGCCTTCGACCTGGGACATCATTGAGAAATCGCCGCATCTGGAAAATTTGTGGCAGGTGCATTTTTCGGATGAGGGCGGGGCAGCGCACAATGTTCCTGCGGAATTTATCGCGAATCCGCAGGGGACGGACGCGGGGAATTATCTGGAACTGATTGGGTACGCGGATGGCGGGTTTGAGGTGTTTAATTCGCGCACGCAGGAGACGAAGAAATATCCGGTGCGGTGATGGCGTGGGGATTAATTTTGCGGACCGGCGATTGATGCGGTGATCGGCTCAGGGATGGGTTCGATGCGGCCGAGCCAGAAGAGGTAGCCTGCTATGCCTGCGAGTAGGAATGCGGTAGCGACCACGAAGGCCCAGACGAATTCATGCGTGGCCGCGACGACGTATCCGGTGACGATGGGCGCAGCGATAGCCGACAACTGATTTCCGAAATTTAGAATTCCGCCGAGAGTGCCTACGCTCCCTTCCGGAGCAATCAGCGAGGGGATGGACCAGCCCACCGGAGCCGCAGCGGAAAGTCCACCGATAGAAATGCTAATCCAGAAAAGCGCGGCCATGGGAGTGCGTGCGTGCGCGGCGCCAAGAATGCCGAGTCCGAAGGCCGTACCGCCGACCAAAACAATTTGACGAACGAGAGAGGCATCGCGGCCGCGAGCGATTAGCGCGTTAACCAGCCAGCCGCCGATTAGAAGGTCGGTGAAAGTTGCGAAAAGCCAGGGCACTCCGGAATACAGGACGGAGTGGAGCAAGTTGACGTGCAGGGCCGAGGATAAATAGCTGGGCAGCCAGGTGAGCAGCAGATAGAAAGTGTAGTTGTAGGCAGCGAAGCCGAGGACGAGGCCCTGGACTTTGCGTTGGCCCAAGAGGTAGTCGAGGGAGGCGCTTGGCGTGGTTTTACCGCGGCCTTCGGTTTGCGCGCCGCCTTGCAGAATGAATTCGCGTTCGGCGGCGGTGAGGGATTTATCTTCGCTGGGATTGCGGTAGAGCCAGTAGAAGAGGATGAAATAAAGAAAGCTGAGGATTCCGGTGGCGGCGAAACTCCAGCGCCAACCGAAATGAATGAGCAGGAGGCCGATGAGCGGAACTCCGGCGGCGGGACCGAATTTCGCAGCGGCGTCGAAGATGGCGGTAGCCAGGCTGCGTTCGCGCCCTGGAAACCAATAGCCGATGGCTTTGGCGTTGGCCGGGAAGGTGGGCGCTTCACCGACGCCGAGCAACAGACGCGCAGCGAAAAAACTTCCTACTCCGGTGGCAGCCGCGGCACCGAACGATGCGACGCTCCAGAGAAAGGTGCTGACGCGGCCGACCAACTTTACGCCGAGGCGATCGAGCAGCACGCCGCAGGGAAGTTGCAGCGCGGCGTAGCTCCAGCTGTAGGCGCTCAGCAGGTAGCCGAATTGCACGGCGGTGATGCCGAATGTAGCGTGCAGTGCTTCTTGCGAGACGGAGATGTTGACGCGGTCGAAATAATTTATCAGGACGCCGAGGCCCAGGACGCAGGCGATTAGCCAGCGGCGGCGGGGGATGGGGGCGGGCCCGTCGTGGAGTTGTCCGAGGGGAGGGGTCATTTTGTGGTGGTGGCGTGATCGCCGGGGAGATTGTAGACGAGCGAGCGAGTTACGGGTGAAAAATGCTGGGGCGGTGTATGCCGTTGGGGGTTGGCATGCCAACGATGGCGCACTGAAGTGCGCCGCTACGAAGGCTATGCGAATTGCGGTATTTAATCGAAGCGGGAATCAAACGGATATATCATTGTGTGAAGCTTGGGGTTCGGCTCCGCCCCGACACTTTCAAATATGAAACGAAAAGATCGCGTGATTTCTTCGGTGGACCTTGCCGTGGCGGACATCGCCGACGGCGCCACGGTGATGTTCGGTGGCTTCGGCGGCGCCGGGTTTCCCAATAATCTAATTCAAGGATTGGCGCGGCGGGGCGCGCGGAATTTGAGCGTGATCAGCAATAATTGCGGGACGGGCGAAGGTGAGCTGGGAATTTTATTCAAGAACCGGCAGATACGGCGTGTGGTGGCGGCATTTCCCGGCCCGGGGGCAACCTATTTTCAGCAGCAATTCGATGCGGGTGAAGTAGAACTGGAACTGGTGCCGCAGGGCATCCTGTGCGAACGGATGCGCGCATACGGGGCGGGCATTCCGGCATTTTATTCGCCCGTCGGAGTGGGAACCGACGTCGCCAAGGGCAAAGAAGAGCGCGTGATTCGCGGCAAGCGCTGCATTCTGGAGCAGGCGTTGGGCGCGGATTACGCGTTCATCAAGGCTTATCGCGCCGATCGCATGGGCAATCTGGTTTACCGCAAGGCTGCGCGCAATTTTAATCCGATCATGGCGACGGCGGCGAAGACCACCATTGTGGAAGTGGACGAGGTGGTGGAGACGGGGACGCTGGATCCGGAAACGATCGTGACGCCTTCGATTTATGTAGACCGGATTGTGGTGGCGACGGGAATCCACAATGTCTAAAGCGCGACTGACGCGCGAGCAGATCGCCGAACGCGCGGCGCTGGAATTGCCGGATGGCGCGTACGTGAATTTGGGGTGGGGCATTCCGAATCTGATTGCGGCGCACGTGCCAAAAGATGTGGTGGTCTATTTTCACAGCGAAAATGGAATTCTGGGGATGGGACCGCGCGCGAAACCGGGCGAGGAAGATTACGATCTGGTGGATGCGATGAAAGTGCCGGTGACGCTGGTGCCCGGAGCGGCTTATTTTTCGCAGGTGGATGCGCATGTGATGACGCGCGGCGGGCACCTTGATATATGCATCTTGGGCGGATTGCAGGTTTCGGAGCGCGGAG
Source organism: uncultured Acidobacteriota bacterium (assembly GCA_963748395.1). Classification (GTDB taxonomy): domain Bacteria; phylum Acidobacteriota; class Terriglobia; order Acidiferrales; family UBA7541; genus Palsa-295. The sequence goes on from CAVVIP010000006.1 coordinate 744,035, forward strand.
ATTTGGCGAATTGGCGGGTGCCGGGGGCGAAAGGCGCGGGAGGAATCGGCGGGGCGATGGATATTTCGGTGGGCGCGGAGAAATTGATCGTTACGATGGAGCACAACGCAAAGGACGGGCAGCGAAAGATTGTGAAGACGTGCAACTATCCGCTGACGGCGATTGAGTGCGTGAATACGATCATCACGGATCTGGCGGTGATTGACGTGACGGCGGAGGGATTGGTGCTGCGCGAGGTGGCGCCGGGATTTACGCCAGAAGAGGTGCAGCAGCAGACGGAGCCGAGATTGCGTTACAGCGGGAAAGTACCAGAGATGAAGCTGCGGAAGACGTGAGCGCGAATTTTTCGTTACTGCAAATTCGGAGTATGATTTCGTGAATATGGAAAACGGCACAAACGAACGCGGCACAGTCGAACGGAAGAAGCCGCTCACATACTGGATTGGTGAGGGCGGCGGCTGGCTGCTGCGGCACGTGGTGAGCGGCCTCGCGGCTACTGGGATTACGCCGAACATGTTTACGTTTTTGGGGCTGGCGGTGAATTCCTGGGCCGCGGCGCTATTCGCGATGGGAATGTTCCGGCAGGCGGCGGCGGTGCTGTTTCTCGCGGGATTTTTGGACATGGCCGATGGGCAGGTGGCGCGGCGCGTGGGGCGAGTGACGGCGTTTGGAGCGTTTCTGGATTCGACGCTGGACCGCTATTCCGATCTCGCTTTGTATATGGGCCTGGTGGTGCACTACACGCTGATCGGGCGGCCTTTTTACATGGCGCTGGCGGCGGTGGCGATGGCCAGCTCGTTCATGGTGAGTTATGCGCGAGCGCGCGCCGAATCGATTATTCCATTGTGCAAAGTGGGATTTATGGAGCGGCCGGAGCGGCTGGTGCTGCTGATCATGGGCGGCGCGTTTAATCGGATGGCGCAAGTGCTGTGGGTGATCGCGGCGATTTCGACGATTACGGTAATTCATCGCGTGGTTTATACGTGGCAGGAGTTGCGGGCGGGGCACGCGCTTCCGGAGGCGAACGAGACGCAGATTTCCTGAGGCGACTCGCGGGTTTGGGCGCGATTCAGAACTTCTCTACTGGATTTTCCTTCAGCGATTCCTCTACTGGCGCGGAAACGATATCTTGCACGCGCTGCCGCAAGGCGTCTACTTCGGCGCGCGGGACCTTGCTGGTATCAATCGTGTCGTGTATGTAGACCGTAATTTTTTCCGGATGCAACATCCAGTGGCCGGTTTGAAAAAATTGATACGAGCCGACCATGCTTACGGGCACGATGGGAAGTCCGAATCTTTGCGCGATGCTGAAGATACCTTTTTTGAAGGGTTGGACGTGTCCGTCACGCGTGCGCGAGCCTTCCGCAAAGGCAACCAGACTGACGCCGGAATCGAGGGCGGCTTTGGCGCGCTGCGTCATTATTTCGAGACCTTCGCGGCTGGGTTTGTCTGGCACAGGAATATTTCCGAAGCGGCCCATCATCCAACCGTAGACGGGAACTTTGAAATGCGATTCCAGCTCGAAGCCGCGCAGGAATTGGGGAATCGCGGAGTAGATCACGAAGGGGTCGAAAAGATTCACGTGGTTGCAGATGAAAATGCTGGTGCGGGTTGCGTCGAAGCCCGGAGCGCGGCGCACATCTAAGCGCGCGCCCGCCAGTCGCAAAATATTGCGGAAGAAGAGGCGTTGCGGCCAATCGTTCTTGCGCGGATCAACGACGGCGCCGAGTGCGATAAGAATTACGCCGACTAGCGCGAAATGAATGCCGCTGATCGCCCAGAGGATTGCGGAGCGGACGGCGAGGTAGGCGTGTTTCATACGATCACGTCGAGCGCGCCTGGCAGAATTTCCAGAGACTGACATTCCAGGCGCATGCTTTCGCCATCCACCATCACGTTGACGGGGCCCGCCAGTTCGAAATCAACCCGCTTTGTCGCGGCGCGGGAAGCACGATGATCGAGTATGTGCGTACCGGTGAAGAGGCGGGGCAAAGTCCAGATCAGTCTGAGCCGCCCGATCGGTCCCCAGCGGACGTATTCAATGAGACCGTCTGTCGGGCTTGCGTTTGGCGCGATCATCATGTGGCCGCCGGTGAATTTGCTGTTGTTGAAGGAGAGAAACAGGGCGGGGTCGCGGTTCCATTCGGTTGCGCCGGCGAGGCGATGCGGAAACGCAAGATGTTCGAGCTGCGCAAGGCGCGTAAACACGCCCAGAATATAGCCGAGTTCGCCCCAGCTCTTGAATCGGCGATTGGTGGTTTCGGCGACGTCGGCGGGGAAGCCGAGCGTCAGCAAGTTTAGGAAATAAAGTTCGCCTTGCGCGTGGCGGAGGCGGATGACGTCGCAGGCACGGCGAGTATTTTTTTGCAGCGCTGCGATGGTGTGTTCCACGCCGCGTGAGGTGAAATCTCTGAGAAACGAATTGCCCGTCCCCAGCGGGAGGAAGCCGAGCGTGGGGCGATCGCGGTTTGCGGCGTCCGGGAAAAGTCCGTTGATGATTTCGAAGGATGTGCCGTCCCCGCCGACGGCGAGGAAATTGCGGATCCCTTCGGCGTAGGCTTGGCGGGTGATTTCGGTGGCTTCGCCTGCGCGGGTGGTGCGCTTTACGGCTAGATCAATTCCGGCGCTGCGAACTCTTTGCAACAGGCCGTCGGCGAGGTGTGCGGATTTGCCGCCGCCGGCCGCGGGATTGACGATCGCGAGGAATTGCGTGCTCACTGGCGCGAGCGCTCCGGAATGGAGATAGTGATGTGGGTCACAGCGGCACCACGGCGGAACGTTCGCGATGCTGGCGGATCTGTTCGGCGAGGTCGGCGCGTTTTATTTTCAGGGACGCGGTGAGCGGAAAATCGCGGTTCCATGGGAGATAGCCGCTGATCCGTTTGTAATTCAGGAGGCGGCGATTGCGGTCGGCGACGTCTTTTGCCAGTGCTTCGGTAATTTCTTGGCCGGTTTCGGGATGGAGAACGAGGACGAGTTGTTCGCCCACCATGGTGCGCGCAGGCCACAAATAATTCGCGGCGAAGACGCAGAATTCTTTTACCGGAAGGCCGGCGAAATAGGTCTCGACGTCTTCGGGATAAATATTCTTGCCCTCCTCGGTGACGATCATGTTTTTTTTGCGGCCGAAGAGCTGGAGATGGCCGGAAGGATCGAGGCGGCCGAGATCTCCGGTGAGCAGCCAGCCGTCCACGATGGTTTCGGCGGTCATTTCGGAATCGTCGAGGTAGTGGGACATCAGCGTGCGGCTGCGCACGGTGACTTCGCCGATGCCTTCAGCGCCAGGATTCGCGATTTTCACTTCCATGCCGGGCAGCGGCTTGCCGACCGTGTCGCCGCGGAATGGCTTCAGATCGTTGACTGTAATTACGGTGCCGGCTTCGGTGCAGCCGTAGCCATTGCCCACCGGAATTCCCAGATCGTAGAAAAATTGCAACGTTTCGGGTTCGGTGAATGCGCCGCCGACGAAAAGGGCGCGCAGCTCGCCGCCAAAAGCTTTGTGTACTTGCGGAAGGAGCGCGCGGCTGATTTTCAGATGGGGGCGACGGCGGGTGAGTACGCGGTTCGTCGAGATCAGCGCGTTCAGGATTTTACGTTTGCCGTTCGGCAGGTCCGCAAATCTTTGGCGCAGGCCGCGTTCGAGATTTTTCAGGACCATGGGCACCAGCGCCATGTAGGTGATTTTATATTTCGTGAAGGCTTCGCGGATAAATTCCGGGCGCAGCGTGCGGAGATGCACGACCGCGGCGCCGCAGGTGAAGGGGCCGATGAAGCCGACCATAAAATCGATTGCGTGATTCGTGGGGAGGATGCTGAGGTAGCGTACGCCGGGCCAGAAAGGATAGAGGGATGTGAGCGCGACGCATTGCTCGAGATAATTGTCGTGCGTGAGGACGCAGCCTTTGGGGCGGCCACCGGTGCCGGAGGAATAGACGATGCAGGCGGGGTCGGTGCGCTTGCGCGGGATGAATGTTGGGTCGGCTGCGGCGCGAAAATCTTCCCAGCGCTGTGCGCCATTGAGATCGGCGCCGGCTGGAGCTTCGGTAACCAGCACGACGCGGGCAGCGAGATTTCTGAATTGCTCGGATTGGGTGATAGCGCGCCAGAGGTGGTACTCGATCACTAGAACGGCCGCGTTTGAGTGGGCGAGAAGTTGCAACTGTTCATCGGCGGTAAGTTTGTAATCGAGAGGGACGAGCACGCCTCCGCAGAAGAAAATTGCATAGGCGGAAATCAGCCACCTCGACTGATTCGTCATTATTATGGCGGCGCGCGTGCCGTCTTGCAGTCCGGCGGTTTGCAGCGCGCTTGCGAGGGGTAGAGCTTGTTCTTTGAATTGGCGGTAGGTGAGGCGGAGATTTTCGCGCTCACGGTCGGCTTCAATCAGGCAGATTTCGTTTGGCCAGCGATCCAGCGCGGCACGCAGGGCTTCTCCGAGCGAATTGTATTGGCGGAGATCCAGCATTACAGCCGTGATTGAATCCGTTGGGCGAGGGTGCGGAAGTCAGATACGCCCTGGAGTTCGTAGTCGGGCAGCTCGATATGGAAATGCTGCTCGATGCGGGTGAGAAGATCGAGCGCCTGGAGGCTGTTGATCCCGAGCTTTTTGAAGAAGTCGTCGTCGGGCGTCAGTTGTTCGCGCGAGACTTTGAAATGTTCGGCAGCCAGGCGCAGCACTTCATCCGTTGTTTTCTCGATGGTGTTCATGTGCTTCTATCTTGCCACAATTTTGCCCGGCTCCGCGTGAGAGCTGCGCGGAGCTACGGGAGATACGGCAATGCGTCAGTGCTTTCGACGAACTTGCGCAGGCCGGCGTCCACGGCGGGGCGCATGAAAAGGTCGCAAAAAATATCAATTTCGCGGCGCAGCTCATCGTGGGGAATCGGCTTGATGAATTTTTTGGCTGCGACGGCTGTGCCGCGATCGAACTTTTTAAGTTGTGACGCAGTGGAGCGAGCCACGCGCAGTGCGTCGCCTTCGGCCACTACTTGACTGACGAGGCCCACGGATTGGGCTTTCGCGGCGTTGATGCTGCGGCCGGTGAGAAGCAGATCGCGCACGACGGCGTTTCCGAGGTCGCGTTTCAGGCGCGGAATTCCGCCGAAGCCGGGAATCAGGCCGAGGCGCAGCTCAGGGAAACAGAAGCGGGTCATTTTATCTGCGATGATCAGATCGCAAGCCAGCGCCAGTTCGAAGCCGCCGCCGAAGGTGACGCCGTGAACCGCGGCGATGGTGATGAGCGGCGCTTCGTCGAGCGTGTTCATCACGTGATGGATGCGCTCGAGGAAATCGCGCAGGCCGGCGAGGCGTTCGTCTTTCGGAAGCGGCTGGGCGACGCGATAAGTTTCGCGGAGATCGGCGCCGGCGCAGAAGCCTTCCTTGCGCGCGCTGGCGATGATCAGCGCGTGGGCGTCGCGTTGCAGTGAGGGAAGCGCGGCAATGAATTTTTCCAGGTCGGCTGAGTGTGGCGAGGCCGATTTCATTGCAGGGAGCGCGATCGAGCGTCAGCTCAATCGCGCCGTCGAGCACGTGCCACGAGAGTGTTTCGCCCTGAAAGCTGTTCATGAAGGTTTCTTCTGGTACAGCGCGTCGATTTCAGATGCAAAGCGCGCGGTGATGGCGTCACGTTTGAGTTTGCCCATGGTAGTGAGCAGGCCGCTTTCCATGGTGAAGGGTTCGGGGACGACGTGGAACGAGCGAATCTGCTTGTAGTGCGGCAGGGCGGCGTTCACGGCTTCGATGGCGGACTGAATTTGCTCGTCGGTCAATTTGTTTGCGCCATTTGCGCCGTCCGGCGTGATGAGGGCCGCGAGAAAGCTGCGTTGATTACCGATCAGGACTACTTGCTGCGCTTCGGGCAAATGTTGTGCCAGCTTTTCTTCGATCGGTTCGGGCGCAACGTTATGGCCGGAATTGAGGATAATCAAGTTCTTAATGCGCCCGGTGATGCGCCAGTTGCCGTTTTCGTTGGGTTCGCCTTGATCGCCGGTGTGGAACCAGCCGTCTTGCAGGGCTTTGGCGGTCTCCTCCGGGCGCTGCCAGTATCCGGGGAAAATATTCGGGCCGCGCACCAGAATTTCGCCGTCGTCCGCGCGCTTCATTTCCACGCCGGGAATTGCCGGCCCGACGAAACCGGGCTCGACGTGGCCGGGATCGTCGGCGGTGCAGATGGCGGTGGTTTCGGTGAGTCCGTAAACCTGCAGAACGGGAATGCCCAGCATCATGAAGAAAAGTTGCGTTTCGACCGCCAGTGGAGCGGAGCCGCAAATCAGGGCCTTTAGATTGGGGCCGATGATTTTGCGAATTGCGGGGAACATCAGGGACTTGGCAAGTGCGAGCCAGAAAAAATCACCGAACTCGGGCTGTTTATTGTGGCGGCGGACGAATGCTTGTTGGGCGCGCGGGAAAATTGCCTTAGCCAGGCCGCCGCGCTCCTCTACGGTCGCCTGGATTCTGGAGCGGACGCGTTCCAGCAGCGTGGGGACATTCAGGAAATAATCGGGCGCGGCAAGTTTCAATTCGTCGGAGAGCTTCGCGAGGTCGGTGGAAAGCGCGAGGACGCTATGGCGCGAGAGCGCGGTGAGCAGGAGGATCCATGCCGCAGCAAAGCAGAATGGAGCGTACTGGAAAATGCGCTCAGGGTCCGTCCGCGCACCGATCAGTTTATCGAGCCGGGAATTCGTCGCGGCAACGATGTGGTTTACGTTTCCGGCGGTGAGCACCACGCCTTTGGGTTCGCCGGAAGTTCCTGAGGTGTAGATGATCGAAACGATGTCCGAATCCTCGTGATGAATGGGAGGAATGGAAGCAACGGGCTCACCCGCGAATACGCCTTCGAGCAACGAGATCTGGGGAGCCTGCGGCCAAAGTTTTTTTATTTCGGCGGCGATCGCGGCGTCCAGGCAGAAGACGCGGGAGGGCGTCGAGTCTCGCATCATGGCCACCAGTTCGCCGGGCGCCTGGCGCGCGTAGAGCGGCACGACGACGATGCCTTCGGCCATCAGCGCCAAGTCCAGTGCGGCCCAGCGAATGCTGTTGGGCGCGAGAAGCGCGCAGCGATCGCCTTTCTTCAGGCCGCGCGCGAGAAGAAAGTGGCGGGCCTGCTGGGTCATGGCGAGCAATTCGCTGCCGGTGACGGAGTGGATTTTTTCTCCGTGAATCTCCTGCAGCACTGCCTCGGTGGAGGATTTCTGCAGGCGGTCGAATATTTGTTCCAGGAAGGTCATGCGGCCAAGACTCCGCTGTGCTTTTCGAGCAGGTTCTGCAAGCCGGGGCCGAGCGGTGGAAGATAGTCTTCCCAGCCCAGCACTCCGGTGCGCACGGGAAATTGCGGGTAGCGGCGCGCGACCTGCTCTTCGAAATAAGTTCCCATGCGCGCCATCAGCTGCAGATTGCGGGCGACGGTGCGTTCCATCGCAGCGGGAATTTCTTCCGCTTGGGAATCGAGCGCGCGGAGTGCGGTGACAATTTTGTCCGCGAGGCCGGGTTCATCCACGCGCATGAGGAGATGCTCGTGGCCGCGTTCGCGCATAAGATTGCGAATGCGCTCGTCCATGGTGACTCCGGCGGAGGGCACGCCGGCGGGCATGCTGGTAACGATGGCGTGATAACGCGACGAGAGCATGCGATCGCAGGCGCGCAGAACGCTTACGATTTCGTACATGTTGAATTGGTCGGAGCCGAAGACCGGCGCGCCGCCCAGCTTTTCCGCGACGCGCTCACAGGCATCGCGATCGAGCATTTCCATCGCGACCATTACCGGAAAAACTTTGCGCGATTTTTTGTATCCCGCGATGCCTGCGGCCATCTCCGAAAGATATTTCTCGTAAGCTGCATCCACTTGCGAGCCGGAGCGGTGAAAATAAATCGTGCGGTAGTAACTTTTTTCGTACGCGCCGGCCACGGAGTGCGCGAGCCACTTTGGAAGTGACGCGCTGACCGGCCACCAGAAAGGATTGATGGGGCAGACTGCCAGCACGGGAGTCGCGCCGTCCCAGCCTTTGTCGCGCAGGGCTTTGCGGCCGTATTCGGGGCCGAGCGGCTCGAAGGTCCAAGCCGTATCGGTGCCGAGCTCGGTGGGCACGCCGAGTTTGCCGAGCACCGCTTGCGATTCCACGTTGCGCGTGATGATCAGGGAATCGCGGCAGTAGCGGCGCGTCATATTTTGCAGCAGCGGATCCATGGCACCAGCTTCCGCGCCGTAAGCGATGCTCAATTTGTTTTGCGCGGACGCGATGCCGAGCGTGCCGATCATCATGGTGGTGAGGGCGTTGGCGAATTTGCTTTTGAACATGGAGCCTTCGCAGGCGACGACGCCATCGTTTTGGCGGACCACGGAATGCAGGAACGGCGGGAAGACGTCTGGTAGATGCACCTGGCGTGCGTCGCCGAAATATCCGCGCGTGAGATCGAAATTTTGCGACATGACGCTGAGTGCGAGGTTTTCATCGCCCAGAATGCGGCGCACCTGGCGAATCATTTCTTCCACGCGGACGTCTGAGCCCGTATTGCGCGTGCCGTTGTAGCCCGCGAAGAGCAGCTTCAACTTCGTGCGGGGCTGCCAGGCATGACCGGCGCCGAGCATCCATTCGAACTTGTTGAGTTCGATAAGGCCGCTGACCCAGGTTTCCAGCAGCAGGTCGGTCATGAGCGGGGATCCAGGGAGGCGCTCGCAGCGCTTGACGCGGTGTGCACGGGCGCGTCCGCGGGCCATTCGCGGTATTTGAAGACGAAATGATTTTCGCGGCTAAAGCGCAGCAGCGGCAGGCTGTATTGCGAAAACGGCGCGGGATGGCGGCCCAGTTCTTCTACAACGCGCGTGTTGTCGAAAACCGTGTTCCAGAGAAGATACGGTAGAAAAACTTTCAGGAGCGTGGCCAGGCCGCCGATTTTTCCGGCGCGGCCTGCCAGCGCGTTTACGATTTTTTCCGTGGATTTTTCGAGGCTTGGGACGAAAACGGGGCCACGCTTGTCTTGCGCCTTAGACAGAGCTTCGGTTAGCTCGATGAATGTTTCGGACTCGCGGCCGGAGGAAAGATGGTAAATCTCGTGCGCGGGATTTTCTTTTTGATGCAGCGTGGCGACGGCGTCGGCGACGAAATCTACCGGGACGATATCAATGCGATCGCCGGAGCGGAAGGGAAGCATGGGGAGGCTGGCGAGGAAGACGAAAGCGCGCACCATGTCGAATTGATTAGTTTCCGGCCGGCGGCTATCGCCGAGGACGATGCTGGGCCGGAAAATGGTGCGCTGAACGTCTGGCAAAAGCTGGCGGACCATGTGCTCGCAGAATTTTTTGGTGCGCGCGTAGGGATCGTAGTCCGAGCGGTTCCAATCAATGGCTGTGTCTTCCTGGACTACTTCGTTGGAGCGGTGGCCGGCGACGGCGACGGTGCTGACATGGCTGAAACGGCGCAGGCCGTGCTGGTCGCGGGCGCGTTGCGCTAGTTGAATCACTTCGAGCGTGCCGCGCAAATTTACATTCAGGCAACTTTTTTCGGATTTGCGATTTAGGGATGCGGCGCAGTGAATTACGGAATCTGTGGAGCGTACCAGTTGCGCGTAGTCGTCGTCGGCGAGGCCGAAATGCGCGTCGGTGAGGTCGCCGCGAAAAATGCGGATGCGCGAGTGCAGCAATTCATCGAAGCGCGCGAAATCCAGATGCAGTTGCAGAGCGCGCCACAGGCGTTCCTGCGCTTCCTGTTCATCGCGCGCGCGCACGAGGAGATTCAGCGGGTCGGAATGGCCCGTAAGCAAATTCGACGCGATGTGCGCGCCGATATAACCCGTGGAACCAGTCAGGAGGATAGCCACAGTGATTGAGTGTCAGGATGCCGTTGCCGGACCCGAGCTTGCTGATGCCGCATCCGCGGCACTGCGCGTTGCCAGCGGCACAGAACGCCGCGGACGCGCTTCCGGCTGGCGTCCTTCGATGAGAGGATAACACCACTTGCGCAGAGCGGGAATGTGCACGTTAATCCAGTAATCCCACCAATCGAGGGCGCGGGAATCGTAGCCGAAATCGGCTTGTTCGTCGGGCGGCAGGGCGGCGCTGAGGCGTTCCACGTTGGCGGCTTCGAAGATGTGATCGTTGTGCAGAATGAACGGCTCGAAGAGCGAGATCAACTTGATCACTTTTTCCAGCTCGCGTTCCTGGCGGGCGAGCGGAGGCTTCGATGCGAACGGCTCCGTGGCGCGATTGATCGCTTGTACTACGGCTTTTTGCGCTGGGGCGGAGATGGCTTTGTAACGCGTCTTGGAAACAGGGATGGCGTCGAAGCGCAGGCGCACGCGCTGCTGGATGTCCGTATGCGCGCGATAAAATTTGCGGTGGCCGAGGCCGGTGAGTTCGATGGAGCGGCGCATGTTGCAGGCGTTGGCGACGGACGTGGCGAGTTGATAGACGCGCTGGTGGCGGCGCGTGACTAGCGCGGCGGAAATCAGGGTCATGCCGCGGCAGACCAGGTCCACGGGAATCAGGTCCAGGCATTTGGATTCGTTGGTAGGGAGCTGACGGAAGAATGTGCCGAGCAGATAGGAAAGCGAGGCGGAGGTGTTGATGCCTTCGTTCCAGCCGAGGAACGGTTTTTCGAGTGAAGATTCGACGATGGCGGGGCGGACTACGGCGATTGCTGCTTGCGGGTTGGCGTCCAGAAAATTGTGGATCAGCGATTCGGAAAGACTTTTGGTGAACGTGTAGGTGTTGGGCCAGCCGAGTTCGTTGGCGCGCCGCGAGCCTGCGTCGGTGAGAGTCTGGCGCAACCAACGCACACGGTTCTTGCGGATTTGATTTTCCAGCGCGGCGCCTTGCAGGTCTTTCGCGGCGTGTTCCTTTTTTTGCGCGGTGCGGCGCAGCTCTTCGGTTACTTCCGGTGAATCGGCGCGGGCTTCTGTTTCTTTGATGAGATTTTCCAGGGACTGCCATTCTTTTACCGCGTCGTAATCGGCGATTCCGAGCGGCGTATAGTTTTTTGGCAATTCTTCCAGGACGCGGCCGTCGCGCTGGCCTACTACGTAGCAAGTGGAAAGATGCAGGAGCGAGGCGTGAGCGCATTCTTTCAGAAAATCCAGGACGTACGCCGTGGAACGAACATTCACGGCCAGGGCGTCGCGCAGGTCGGGGTTGAAGTCGGTGAGGCCGGAGCTGTTGACGATGACGTCGAGAGCGCGCGAGAGCCTTTGCTGGTCTTGCGCGCTGAGGCCCAGGCCCGGCTTGCTGACATCGCCGTCTACCACTTCTATGTGATCTTGGAGAAATTTGGCGAATTTGTCGCCGTGGCGTTCGGCGAGCTTTTCGAACACCGGCGATTCTTCGATTACGCGTTGAAAGCGCTGCAGGGAGGTGTTGGCGCGGTTGTGGCGCACGAGCAAATAGATACGGCCGATTTCGGGGAGGTCCGTGAGCAGGTTCGCGAGCCAAACTTTTCCGATGAAGCCGGTGGCGCCGACGAGCAGAATATTTTTTCCGCGCAGCGCGGCGCGGGCGGAAAAAACCGTGTGGCCGTTGCGCGATTCGTAGTGGACCACAGGCACGTACACTTTGGGCGCGGCGCGTTCGGCTGGACGGATTGCTTCGTCGAGGACGTCGGGATTTTTTTCGAAGCCGAGAATGCTGATTAACTTTTCGCGTGAGACGCGGCCGTCTGGTTGGCTGCCGGTAAATCGCGCGAAGGCGCCGCGTGGACGAATTACGGGATCGAGCAGGCGTCCTGTGGCCATGCCCTCGCGAAAATCGAGGCGGTTGGAAATGATGCGCGCGATGCCGAAATGTTTTGCGAGCGGACGCATGATGTGATCGAGGCCCTGGCTAACCAGCACAACTTCGCTGCCCGCGGCGATCGCTTCGCGCAGCTTGGCGATGCCCGGTTGCTTCAAGCGCGGCTTCAGAAAATATTCGAAGAATTCCTCACCGAGCAGATCTAGGCGGTCGCGGCTGACTCCGCGGAGGACGGTGTGCAGCAGGCGCGTGGCGAAGACGCGATTCGTCAGGTAGAGGAACGGGCGGCCGACGGCGAGAACGGCCATGGCGCCGCGGCGCGTCCAGCGTTCCAGGAAGCTTTGCGAATTCCACGCGAAGAAGCCGACGGGGCGGACGGCGGTGAGATTGAGCAGGCTGCCTTCGACGCGCCAGAAGACAGGCTCGCGCGCGGGCGCAGAGGCGTGTCGTTCGCGCCCATCTATTTTCGCAATTTGGTCGTTTGAATTAGACAACGACATCGTCGGGTAGTTTGTTGCTGGTGCTTCGGAAGTAGTGAAATTATCACGCTATCTTGCGGCAAGCAAGCGGGCCGCACCGTCGGCCAAGGTTTACATTGCGCCTAGGTGTGCCCGCTACATAAAACCCCTGGATCGGGCGAGCGAAGAGAGATCCTTCGTCTGCTCAGATGACGGCGGGCGGAACCCGGCGGTGATTATTTTTCGGCTTTCGGGTAATCGAAGCGGAAACTATCGCCGGCTGGGCCTGCTACGCCGCGGGTGTTGTACTTCAGCATGTACTCCAGGTGTTTCTGGTCTTCGGGATAGGCGACGCCCGCGGGATAGGGGTACGGCACATCGGTGTGGAAGGGCAGGGGCGCGACGGTGTCACCGTGCGCGGCGTAAAAATCCATGTCCTTGGCGAAGCCGTTGGCATAGAAGAAATAATCGCGGGTCCAGCCGCTGGGAATGTCCGGCAGATGAGTGGAGTCAAAATCCACGGCTACTTCATCGCCGGAGCCGAAAATCACGTACTCGTCGTCCGTTTTGCGCATCAGGTCGGTGACGTCGCCGAAGCGCGTGTAATTTCCGATCTGGCGCGCGTAGGGGCCGGTGGCGCTGACGTCTTCGTAGACGTAGGAAAGATCGTTCTTCGGATTGCCTTCGACGACGCGCGGGTAGCCGCGGAATTGCAGCTTGGCTTCGGCGAGCGGAACTTCGGTGAGCTTGAATTCTGTATCTTCCGGAGAATTATCCACGCGGATGCGATCCCAATAAACGCGCAGATTCGTGGAGATGCGGATGAAGCGCGCGCCTGGCGGAATTCTTCCGGTGAGGTCGGCGACCATGGTGCGGGAGAGGCCGGCAGGGAAGCCCATGTCGTCAATCACCTTGACCCATTGGCCGGAGCCATCCTGCACTTCGACGTACGGCGGCACCGGCGTGATGCCGGCTTGCCATGCAGCGTACATCGAACTGGCGCTGAAATAATCGGTGAAGCCATCCATCAGCAGGCGCAGCGGGTTCGCGGGATCCCAATCGCCGAGGTCCAGCTCGATCCAGTGCATTTCGGCGAAGCCGGCGTAAGGCGCGAGCGGGAAATTTGTCACGAATTTGTGATCTTGCTCGCGAAGTGACGGCAAAATATTGCGGCTATGATCGTCCCACGCTCCTACGGGCAGATGCGCGTTGCGGCTGGCGATCACTTTGAATTGCGGGAAAGGCAGCTCGCTCGCGAAATGCTCGTTGGGATAGACTTCCACGTCTATCGGATGATCCACGGAGAGCAAGCGTGCCTGGTCGAGATAATCCAGCTCCTCCATCGGTTCGAGCATGCGGAAACGGAGACGGCCCTCTTGCGGCTGGGCCAACGAGCCAATCACTTTGAAATATTCCGCGGGGTTGGGAATGTTGCGCTGGTTTGGGCCGGTCCAGTGGCCGACGATTCCGGGGCCGATCATGTCTGCGAGAAATTCAAATTTGTCGCCGTTCCAGACGAAGACGATCGGGCAGGAACTTCCGCGGCGGTCAATTTCCGTGATGAGTTCTTCCTTGTGCGCGGGAATTTCCAGCTCGTCCTGCAGGACGCCGGTGGGCCATAGCAAACGAATCACGTCGGCTTGGCGCTCGGCGCCCAGGCCGGCGACGATTGGCGCGGGGCCTTGTCCCAGGTAGCCGGACGCGCCGGGGACTTCCCATTTTTGTTGCAGCGCGCCGGCGTACAATTCCACTTTCGTGCCGATCGCGGATTTATTGTCGTTCTCGCCTTTAAATGCGATGCGAATCCAGTTGTAACGATTGCCGCCGTCATTTTTCAAGAGCACCGGCGGCAGATTATTCTGCGTGATCAGCAGGTCGGTGGCGCCGTCGCCGTCGAAATCGAAGGCGATCACGCCGCGCGGATTCTTTAGTTGGATTTTGTCGAGGCCTGTCGAGGCGGTGACGTCGCGAAAACCCGCGGCGCCTTCATTGCGGAGGAGCACGATGTGTCCTGCGCCGGAAAAATCCTCGCCCACAGCGACGAGATCCATCCAGCCGTCGTCATCGTAATCAATTGGCGCGAGGCCCCAGCCGCGCATCCAGTCAAGGTCAGGGAGATTTACCCGTTCAAATGACTTTCCGGCGGCATTGCGCCACAGGCTCAGTCCGGGCGCGCCCCAGTGAGTGAACGCCAGGTCCATCCAGCCGTCCTTATTGAAATCGAGCGCGACGACACCGGCGGTGGGCGCAGGCATGTCGCTGCCCCAGGGAGTCGTAGCCTGGAACGCGCCTTCACGGGGATTCAAATATATGACGGGCGATTTCTGCCAGCCGGTGACGACGAAATCGATCGCGCGGTCGTTGTTGATGTCACTGGCGAGCGCGCCAACGGACGGTGCCATGCCGGCGAGGGCTGCCTCGGTGGTCCAATTCGTGAACGTGCCGTTGCCGTTGTTGCGCCACAGGACGTTGCCGGGAGGAGGCGTGTCCGTGGGAAACGAAAATGCTTCGGCGGGATTCGCGAGCGGAAAATCGCTGAAGCGCGTGACGTAGAGATCGAGATCGCCGTCGTGATCGTAATCAATAAAGGTGAGGCCGAGCGCCAGGCCGTCGGTGTCAATTCCGGCGTCCTTGGTGACGTCGGCGAATGTTCCGTTACCTTCGTTGTGAAAGAGGATCACGCGGCCGTTCATGCTAACGGCGAGATCGGGCTTGCCGTCGTTATCGTAGTCTCCCACGGCGCAGCCCATGCTCTGGCCGTGGATTTCGAGATGAGCCTCGCGAGTGACATCCACAAATTTTCCGAAGCCGATATTTTTGTAGAGGGCGGAATTTCCGCGGCCGTCGGCGTCCACGAGGAAAATGTCCGGCTTGCCGTCGCCGTTGTAATCAATGATGCAGGCGCCGCTGCCCAGAAAATGCGCGAGGGAACTGGGGGGATTCTGCGCCGCAGCTTTAGAGCTACGCGTTCTTCGAGCGGGGGCCGTCGCGTTGGCGGCAGTCGCGGCCGGTTCGTTCGCGGCGGACAGTTGCGCCGTGGCGATGTGCGCCGGAGCAAACGGCAAATTGGCGGACGCAGTGACGTTGACGAAATGCACTGGCATTGCGGCGGGCACGGGCTCCGGCGACGGCTGCATGATTTCAGCGAGCGAATACTTACCCTGTTCGCCGTAAATGAAGCTGACTGGCTTGCCCAGCTTCTGCGAGGTCATGTGCTGGAAGCGGTCGAAGTGTACTTTGGCTTCGGCGGTCTTGCCGCTGCGTTGCAAAGCCTGCGCCATGCCGAATTCGGCGGAAACCTGAAACGGATTCAGGGCGATGGCTCGCTGGAAGCAGGCGATGGCTTTGTCGTATTGTTGCTGCTGGGAATAAATGAGTCCCAGAAAATATTGCGTGTCGGCATCGTAGGGATCGATTGCCGCGACTTTCTGAAAATCCGCGATGGCGGCGTCGGCGTCGCCTCCGGCCTTTTCCATGAGGCCCAGGTTGAACCAGGCCCACGGATTGTGCGGGTCGCGCTGCGCGGACTTCAGCAGAATCTCGCGCGCTTCGTCGAAGCGCTGCATGTTCAGAAACGCGATGCCTGCGTTCAGGCAGCCGATATCGGTCTGGGGATCCAGAATGCATGCACGCTGGAATTTTCCGAGAGCCTTTTCAAATTGCTGGCGGTTCATCAGGGAGACGCCGAAATTATTCTCACGGATCACGTCGGCGCGGGGATTGGCTGGGGGTTCCTGGGCGGTGGAATCGTCCTCGGTTTTCGCGGCGGCGGGGCGGGGGTGCGTCCGATGCTGTGACTGTGGCTGTGACTGTGGCTGTGGCTGCGGCGGCGGCGATTGTTGCTGCTCCTGCTGCTGGCTGGCTCCGGCGATGGCACAACTGAGAATCGCAAGGAAAATGGCTGCGCGCGTGAAACGGTTCATTCCTCTCCCTTTCCAAATACGCGAGACATTCTACCGCGTCGGGGACCATTTGGCGCTCGCGGTGGATTATTTTCGTTTAGCGGTGCGTCGAAGGTCGGGCGCGGCACGGCATGCCCCACGAACCCTCAATTTTGCCGTGATCGTCGGGGTGACATGCGTGGTCGCCGTGACGGCGATGGTGCTACGAAGATGGCGCACTGAAGTGCGCCGCTACGAAGTCAAAATCGAGTGTCGCGCTGCGTGCTAGACTGGCGTGAGATCTTTTTTTCGATGCCACTATGAATGATTTGAACTTTCTTTCGGCTGTGGAGATGGCTGAGCAGATTCGCGCTCGGACGATTTCACCTGTGGAGCTGGTGGACGCGCATCTGTCGCGCATCGCGGAGCTGAATTGTGGGCGCGATCCCAAGTTGAATGCCTTCGTGCGCGTGGATGTGGACCGCGCGCGCGAGCAAGCCAAGATTGCCGAAGCTGCGGCCGGGTCGCGCTCAAAGTCCAATTCTTTGGGCCCGCTCCATGGCGTGCCGCTTTCTGTGAAAAGCTCCGTGGACGTGGCGGGGTGGCTCTGCGAATGTGGCAGCCGGCTGCGCAAGGGATACGTTGCGTCGGAAGACGCCACGCTGGTGACGCGGCTGCGCGCGGCGGGCGCGATTCTGCTGGGCAATACCAACGTGCCGGAATTTCTGATGGCTTACGAAACGGACAACGCTCTTTACGGGCGCACGAACAGTCCGTGGGATTTGGAGCGCACGCCGGGCGGGTCCAGCGGCGGGGAAGCGGCGGCGATCGCCGCAGGCTGCTCGGCGGGAGGAGTGGGCAGCGACGGCGGCGGATCCATAAGAATCCCCGCGCATTATGCCGGGATATGCGGACTGAAGCCGACGCCTGGACGGGTTCCTTCGACGGGGCACTATCCCGCGTCGGCCGGGCCCTTCGCGCAACTGGGCGTGGTGGGGCCGATGGCGCGAACGATTGCGGATGTGGCGCGATTATTTGCGGTGATGGCCGGGCCGGACATTGGCGATCCGGCGTCGGCGCCGGTGCCGTTGCGTGTGTGGAGCGACGCGGAAATTCTGAAGCTGCGCGTCGCTTATTTCGAGGACGATGGCGTTACACCCGTGACTCCGGAAACTGCGGCGGCGGTGCGTGCGGCTGCGGACGCGTTGCGAGCGCAGGGATTTCAGGTGGAGGCGTGGCGGCCGCAGAATCTCGATCGCGTGTGGCAACTCTGGTGGAATTTATTCGGCCGCGCGGTGCAGATGGCGTTTGCGACGACGGTGGAAGGGCGGGAAGCAGAACTGAGCCCGATGTATCGCGCGTGGCGGGCGAGAGTGGCGCTGGAGCCGCCGCTCGATGGACGCGAGTGGCTAAACACTTTGGTGGGGCGTGACGCTTTGCGCGAAAAATTGCTGCGGCAGATGGAAACTTTTCCGATTCTGTTGTGCCCGGCTTGCGCGATTCCGGCGTTTCGGCATGGCGAGCGCGAATGGATGGTGCAGGGGCGCAAGGTGGAGTACTTGAAGGCGATGAGTTATTCGCAGTGGTTTAACTTGCTGGGGAATCCCGCGGCGGTGGTGCCGGTGGGGCGGTCGCCGGAGGGACTGCCGATTGGTGTGCAGATTGTGGGGCGGCCGTGGGAGGACGAGGCGGTGCTCGGTGTGGCGGCGAAGATTGAAGCGGCTAGGGGGGGATTCAGACGCCCGTTTATGTAGCGCGATTATCCTGCGGCGGCAGAAATCAAAGGCACCACTGATGAACGCAGATGAACACTGATAAAGGCAATGCGATGGAAACCCTGAGGTGAGACCTCGCGACAAATTTAGCGACGTAGCCACGGCGATAGTCACAGTCACAACTAAAACTGTGCCGCACCTACGGCGCTCGCGATTTTTTTGCGACGTCTCCCAGGCCCTCCGGCCTGGGCTAACTTGTGCCGCGCCTAAGGAGCTGGTGCGGAGATTTTCGTTCAAAGCGTGGAGAAACCTATCGGAGTTGCGCTAACCGGCGGTGTTGGCGCGGGCGATGAGAAAAATCGCGAGGAAGTAGAAGATGAACATCAGGCCGAGAAAAGCCTGCGCGCGTTTATTGGCACCGGCAAATTCCTTCCAGACGAAAACGCCCCAGAGCGCGGCGACCATCGGTGCGGATTGGCCGATCGAATAAGAAATCGCGACGCCGGTGAAATTGGCAGCGACCAGGTTGAACACCGTGCCGGTGGCCCAGATCGCGCCGCCGAGCAGACCCAGCACATGACCGTTCACGGGGCCGCGGAAGAATCCGCTGAATGCCACTGGCTCGCCCACCAGCGGCTTCTTCATGAAATAGACATTCCACAACAGGCAGGAGAGAAGCGCGCCGCCCGTCAAGAACACGGCGATGCTGTACGGTCCCAAAGTATTTCCGTGGGTGAGCGCGCGCGTGGAAAATGGCGCCCACAATCCCATCAGTACACCGGAAACGATGCAGACAAGAATGCTTTTGCGCGAAGCCTCTCTATTTGTGCCCAATTCGCCGTAGGCTTTGCCGTCGAGCATCACTGCGACGACGGCGCACAGGACGCCGGCGCCCAGCATCACCACGTTGCCTCTTTGCTGCTGCACAAAGCTGAGGACCGTGCCGACCACCAGCGCGATGCCGATGGCCACCGGGAAGGCGATGGCGAGGCCGGCCATGTCTATCGCTGCTACCAGCAGCAAGTTGGCGAGATTGAAAATCACGCCTGCCAGCAAGGCCCAGCCGATGTTGGAGAGGTCTGCCGAGCGAACGTTATTCAGAAAGCTGGTCGGGCCGCCGTTCGTGGAGCCCATAGTAAGCGCGTACACGAGGGAGGCGAGAAAAATTCCCACTGCGTAGTCCCAGTAGAAAAGCTCGAAGCGGTAGTTCTTCACGCCTTTGTAAGTGTTCGCCCAGGACCCCCAGCAGGCTGCGGAGACGATCATCATCAGCAGGGCGGTGCCGAAGCTCATCGGTGTGAACATTTAGATCCTTTGAACTGCGAACGCTGGCGGTTCGTTTCTGCCGCGGCGCTAAAATGCCGCCGCGCCTTTCGGGCTTTGCTGCTTGATCAAGGCTACTACTTCGTCGTGCTTGGCCATGGCGCGCGCGCCTACCTTGGTGCAGCACAGCGCGGCGCAAGCATTCGCGAATAATCCAACCTTTTGGCAGTCCCAGCCCTGCAGCAGGGCGTAGGAAAGGCCGCCCATGAACGCGTCGCCCGCGCCGGTGGTGTCCACTACATCCACCTTAAACGCCGGGACTCGAGCGACTTCCTTGGGGGTGGCAATCAGGCAGCCGTCAGCGCCCAAGGTGATAGCTACTACCGAGGGACCCATCCGCAGCAGGGCGGTGGCGATTTTTTCGTAGTCCGCTTCGCCGGTGAGTTCGCGCGCGGCCGCTTTGCAGGGCTTCAACACGTCCACCAGGCGCAGCGCCGTGCAAAGCTCCGCCTGAGTGCCGAGGTTAGATTCCGCGAAAAAGCTGGGCGAAACGTCGAGATCGAAAATCACGCGCACCTTGGCGTCGTGGGCGATCTGCATCGCTTCCTTTACGGGAGCGATCGCCAGCTGCGACGCCTCGGTGTGGAAATGTTTGGCCGCCTGAATGTGGGGCGCGAAGCGATGCAGCACCTGATACACGGTAATTTTTCCGGTGACGTTGGGGAACATGTAGATGCAGCGTTCGCCGCTGACGTCCACTGGAATCCATGTGAGGGCCGAGTACTCGCCGTTCACAACTTCGATGCCGGAGAGATCCATATGATCTTCGGTGAACGCTTTCTGGATGATGCGGCCGTTCTCGTCGTCGCCGATCAGGCCCAGCCAGCCGGTGCTCACGCCGAGGCGTGCGACCTGCGTGAGATTATTCGCGGTGACGCCGCCGGCGTGGATTTCCATGCGCGTGGCGTTGATTTTTTCTTCCGGGCCGAGCAGCCGCGGCACGATGGCGAAATAATCCACGGTGCAGCTGCCGATTCCGACGACGTCTACTTTTGCATTGTTTTCTGTCATGGCACCGATTCCCGTTACTTCTTCTTGTTACTTCGCTGCTGCCGATGAATGTGCGGCGGGCGGCAGCGCCATCAGGTCAAGGAACATCTTATAGAATTTTTCCTTGTTGAGCTCTTCGGGAACGTTGACGAGCTGCTCACCCAGACCGGGCTGCGCTCCTTCGGTCCACACCAGCACGTTGCCGTAGCCTGCGGTATGCGAAATGTCTATGTCCATGAAAAATTGAGTTTGCTGAGTGACGACGCTGGGATCCAGCCAGCCGGCCACCGCGAGTTCGTCCCACATGAATTCTTCGTCGGCATATTTTGCCAAATATTGCGAGGCAAGACTCGGTGATTTTGCGATTTCGGCGATGTATTCCTTGGTCATGCGCGCTTTTACGGAGATATCCACGGTGGTGACGGTGACCTTGCGCCACGGGGCGGTGAGCACCATGTGCACGGCTTCCGGGTCCCACCAGAAATTGAACTCGCGGCGATTTTCCGCGATCCATTCCTTGGGCACGATCGGGGCGATGCTGCCGCCCATTATCACCAGCTCCTGCGCGAGCTCGGAAACCTGCGGATCCAGGCTGATGGCCTGCGCGATGTCCGTCAACGGACCGCCGGCGTAGATGGTGACTTCGTGCGGATATTTGTGGACCATGCGAATGATGAAATGGGCCGCGTCCTCTTTCTGGGCCTGCAAGGTCGGGTTACCTTCGGCGAGGTCCGGAACTTCGAACGGCAGATGATATTTGCCGCGCAGGCCGTCGCCGAGATTCATACCGGGCCGATGACCGTTCCATGCGCCCTGATAATGCACAGTGCCGTAAAGTTTTTCCCAGCGCTCGATCATGTCCATGCGATTGATCAATGGATAGACTGCGCCGGGATACACAGGAATGTCCTTGTGGCCGGTGAGTTCCAGCATGCGCAGGGTGTGAGCGACTTCTTCGTCGCGCCACATATCGCCGCTGACCACGGTGATGCCAAGGGTCTCCACGTTGGGGGACTGCAGGAACATGAGGATGGATTGCTGGTCGGTGGTGGCGGCGCCGCGCGCGTCCTGGTCAATGATTACTTTTCTTTTCGTTTGCGCGTTGGCGGAGAAAGCCAGCGCGAGGAAGATGATTAACGGCAAAATTCTCTTTAGGCCCATGTAGATAATTGCTCCCATTGTGTTGGCGGTGTAGAAGTTCGCGTGAAGCTGATTCCCCGGCGCATCTTACGGCGGCAGGAGACCTGTGGCACCGACGCTGCTTATAGTTCGCTGCAATGAACGAGTCAAGCGAAAACAATGATTTCAGCAGCGAGCTATTATGGGCCCGCTCGGGGTCAGCCGATAGCGAATGTTATAATCCGCGCATGGTGGCGCGCTTCAGAAGGCCGGCAAATTTTGCGTTGCTGCTTTTTGCGGCGATCATGTGTTTTGCTGCGTGTGCAATAGCGACCTTGGCGCAGACGTCAGCACGGACTTCAGCACAGACCTCGGCGAAGCAAGCAGCAACATGGATCGAACAAGCTCATGCGCAAGCGGCAGCTGGGCGATTCGCCGACGCGATCGCCAGTTATCGCGACGCGTTGAGCATTTCACCACACAACCTGAACGCGGAGATCGGTTTGGCACAGGCATTCCGGGGCGTACACAATCAAGATGCGGCCAAGCAGACACTGGAGGAAGCGCGGCGCGAGCATCCGAAAAGCGCGGCGCCGCTGGTGACGCTGGGCGATCTGGATCTGGAACTGCAGACCTACGACGCAGCAATCGCGCACCTGACCGCGGCGTTGGCGCTGGAGCCCGCAAACCTGGACGCGCGCAATCGCCTGGCGATCGCATACAAAGCGAAGGGTGGTGCCGCCGATATGGCCGCCGCGCTCGAGCAGATTGCGAAAATCCTGGCGCGCGACCCGAAAAATGCACTGGCGCTTTATACGCGCGCGCAAATCTATGCGGACCAGAACCGCGATTCGCTTGCGCTGCCTGACGCGGAAAAAGTGGTCGAGCTGCAGCCGGAAAATCCTCGCGGACGAACGCTGCTCGCGAAGATCCTGGTGCGCGCACCGGCGGGCGCGACGCCAGAAGAAATCAAGCAGCGCTGCGGTCGCGCGGTGCTGGCGCTGGAGCCGCTGAAGAACGGTCCCAACGCGGACTCCGAGATGCTGTTCCTGCTTTCGCGGGCCTATCGTTGCGCCGGGCAGGACGAAAATGCCGCGACAGCTCTAGAAGAGTTCGAAAAATCGTCGCAGAGCGATCGCTCGACGAAAGAGAATCAGACGCAGGCGAAGCACCTGGTGCAGCAGGCTGATGAGCTGGCGATGAAGAACGATTTCGCGGGATCGCTGGCGGTGCTGCAGCAGGCCATCGCGATGGACGCGAGTTACCCAGGCGCCTACGCGCAGCTCGCCAAACTCTACTATTCGGCGGGAGACATCGAAAGAGCCAGCGACGCGATTGCGCAAGCTCTGGCGCGCGCGCCCTACCACCCGGAGTATCTTTACGTGCAAGGAAAAATTCTGGAGAAGCAGGGAAAACTGGATGATGCACTCGCCGCATTTCAGCAGACCGTGCTGGTGAATCCGAAGGAGTCCGACGCTTATTTTGAAATGGGCGCGATTTACCAGCAGCGCGGCGACCGCGCGAAAGCCCTGGCCGCTTACCAGAAGGCCGTGGAGATTTCACCGGATGATCCTGATTACAAGCGGGCACTGGCGGCGCTAAACGGTAGCGCGCCGGTGACGCCCTGATCGGCTGGTCAACCCTTCGAGTGCAATCGCGAGATCTTGTACGCCGCGGCGGATTTCCCTGGCGTCAACCGCGGCGAATCCCAGCTGCAGCCCCGTTGAAGCCACGTTACCGTGACTGTAGAGGCTCAATGGCGTGACTTCCACGTTTCTGCCAGCTGCGGCGAGGGCGGCCGATTCGCCGTCTACTTCGCGTTGCAACCAGCCGACCGTCTGTAAACCAGCCTCGACTCCCGATATTTCCAGCAATCCGGTGAGATTTTGCCGGGCGCACTGCAGGAGGACCGACAGCCGCTCGGCGTAGATTTGGCGCATGCGCCGGAGATGGCGGCCGAAGTGTCCGAAGGTGATGAAGTCGCACAACACAGCTTGTTCCATCAGCGGCGTATGGCGGCGCGTGATCGAAAGCACGGCGGAGACGCTGTCAACCAGGTCAGGTGGGATCACCAGATATCCGAGCCGCAGCGAAGGGAAAAGAACCTTGCTGAAGCTTCCGGTGAAAAGCACCAATCCGTAGCGGTCGAGTCCCTGAAGCGCTGGAACGGGACGTCCTGAATAGCGAAACTCGCTGTCGTAGTCGTCTTCCAAAATCAGCGCGCCGCATTTGCGAGCGGACTCGAGCAACTGGAGACGGCGGGGAAGGCTCATCGTGATTCCCAGAGGAAACTGGTGGCCGGGTGTGACGTAGACGAGCCGAGCTCCGCGCAGGGTGGCTTCGCGCAGCTTCATTCCTTCGTCGTCCAGGGGCACGTGCGACAACTTGGCGCCGAGTGATTGGAATACGGTGGCCGCGCCGATGTATCCGGGATTCTCCATGCAAACGCGATCTCCGGGATTGAGAAAGAGCCGCGCGACCAGATCGAAAGCCTCCTGGGCGCCAGAGACGATGGCCACCTGTTCGGAGACGCACTGCACGCCACGCGACGCGCTGAGATACTCGGCGACGGCGCGCCGCAGCGGCAGATATCCCAGCGGATCGCAGCCCATGAGGAAATTCGTGGAGACGCTGCGCAGGCGGCGAGCTGCGACTTGCGCCCACAACGTAGCCGGGAACAGATCCAGAGCGGGCAGGTTGGGGCGGAAGGCGCGCGTAGCACGGGCTTCGTAATTCGGAAATAGCTGCACGCGTTTGGCGTACAGCGAAAATCTGCGTGGTGTCTTGCGCCGTGGCAGCGGCGGCCGCAGATTTGCTTCGTCGGCAAGCTGCAGAAATTCGTCCGGCAGGATTTTGCTCACGTAGGTGCCAGAGCCCATGCGCGCTTGCACGTAGCCCTCTGATTTGAGTTGCTCGATGGCGTTGACGATGGTCCCGCGCGATAGCTGGTATTGCTGGGCCAGATCGCGCGTGGCGGGGAGGCGCGCCCCTGGGTGCAAGCGGCCTTCGAGGATGGCTGCGCGCAAGGAAGCGTAAAGCCAGCGGTAGGCAGTGGTGCCAGAGGCACGGTGCGGAAGCGCCAGTTCGAAGGTATCCGCTCGTTTGGGCATAAAAGTGGTACACATAAAATATCATAAATGGACCTTGTTGATAGTCCACTCTGGATTTAGATTCAACGCTGCGGGAGGGAGCGATGAGGCCTTACGAAATGGCAGGCAGAAGCGCTGGCGCGGCGTTGTGTGTGGCAGTCGCGGTAATTCTGGGCTGGACGCAAGCGCGCAGCGATATCCAGCACCAGGAGGGCCGTGAACGGGCGCGGATTGTGCTGTCGCAGCCGCTTCCGAAGCTGGACGGCGATCACCTGAAGGCTACGTTGGTTGAGGTGAACTATGGACCCGGCGAGTCGTCTACGCCGCACAGCCATCCTTGCCCGGTAGTCGGTTACGTGGTTGCAGGGGCCGTGCGAACGCAAGTGCGCGGCGAGGCTGAAGCTATCTACAAAGCGGGTGAAAGTTTTTACGAAGCACCGAATGGCGTTCATGCCGTCTCCGCCAACGCCAGCCAGACGGAACCGGCGAAACTCGTCGCGTATTTTGTCTGCGATCACGACGCGCCGCTGAGCAGCGCCGCGAGCGCAAGCACAGGGCCGGGAGGGAAGTGACTATGAATGGTGAGCCAGTGGGATCGGAAGCTTTGCCGCGCAACGGCGCCAAGAAGACGCGCACGGTGAATTGGAAACGGTGGGGAATTCTGTATGCGCGCGTGGCGCTGGGCGCGGCCTTCTTGTCTGGTATTGCCGACCGCTTCGGGCTTTACACCGGAAGGAATGTTGGATACGGAGATTTCGGGGGGTTCGTGAGCTACACGGCGAAGGTTAATTCCTTCATGCCGGCGGTCACCATTCCATTTCTTGCGTGGGCCGCGACGGCCGGGGAACTGTTTCTGGGGATGGGGCTCATTTTGGGTGTCTGGCCGCGTTGGGTGGCGCTGGGAAGCGCGGTGCTGCTGGTGCTGTTTGGGATCGCGATGGCGATTTCGTTTGGAATCAAATCTCCGATGGACTATTCGGTGTTTTCAGCGTCCGCGTGCGCGGTTTTGCTGGCGCTATACTCGGATCGAGAGGCGGATGCGCAAGAGTGAGTGGTTTGTTTTAGAATATTCGGAATTCTGTGAACCTGACCGAAGGAGGAATTATGGAAGCGCGATTCAATTTCATGAAGGCTGCGCCGGGAGTGTACGGAGCGATGTCGGGGATGGAGCACTACTTGCGTGATTGTGGATTGGAGCAGCTCCTGCTTCATCTGATCAGGCTGCGAGCCTCGCAGATCAACGGCTGCGCTTACTGCCTGGACATGCACTGGAAGGATCTACGGGCCATCGGGGAGACGGAGCAACGGATGTATTCGCTGGATGCATGGCGCGAGTCTCCGTATTACACGGATCGCGAACGCGCGGCACTGGCGTGGACCGAGGCGGTGACGCTGGTGAGAGAGGGTCATGTGCCGGATGTTGTTTACGAGGAAGCGCGCGCGCATTTCAACGAGAAAGAGATGTGCGACTTGACGCTGGCGGTGGCCGCGATCAACGCGTGGAATCGCCTGGCGATTGCTTCGCGGACCGTTCCCGGTTCGTATCACGTGCAGCCGGCCAAGGCCGCGCACTGAAAACCAGTGCAATGAACGAATAATCATTCACAGAGGGCCAGCAGGGCGCGCAGCGATTGCGGCGCGATAGGTTTTCAACTCCACGAAAGTTTCAGATGTACGGGTGTGTTCGAGCAAGTTTGAAATATCAGAGGAGGAAAACATGCGACACAGAGCACGGATGCTGGTGGGAATCTGCGTATTGGGATTGCTGATGGGGCCGGGCGTGGCGTTCGGCCAGAACGAGCGGGAGCAAATTCTGAAGGTGCGTGAAAGTGTTTGGCGCGCCTGGTTTGCCAACGACACGAAAGCACTGGAGAGGCTGGTGCCGCCGGACACGATCGTGATCAGCTCCGGTGAGCAGAAATGGAAAAATCAGGCGGACGTTTTGCGGACGGCGGCCGAGTTCCAAGCGGGCGGAGGCAAGCTGACCCGGCTGGAATTCCCGCGGACCGAGATTCAGCGATTCGGCGACGTGGCGATTATCTGGACGACCTATGTGGTGGAAACGGAAGAAAACGGAAAACGTTCGTTGAGTTCGGGCCGGGCCACGGAGATTTTCGTGCGGCGCAATGGAGAGTGGATGAACCCTGGGTGGCATACCGACTCGGAGAAATGAACGTGTCAGCCGAGCGACGTACTCGCCGGCGGATAACCGATCAGGTACGCAATGGGCATATCGCCGGTGGCGCTGGCGCGTTCACCCACTTCCCAGCGGTATTCCGTGGCCGTCAATTTCGCGATGATTTCACGCAGTTCCTGTGGCCGGTAGGTGCGCAGGCAGGAGACCACTCCGTCGAAGAGCAACACCAGCGGAATTAACGGAAGCACGTACGTGCAGAGCAATCGCGACCAGCGGAAGGGGCGGATCCACGGAGTGATGACGAATGGCAGCAGGGCCCAAAGAAACATCAGCGCGATGGCCGACGGGGCGCGCCTGGTGATTTCGAATATGCCGATGCCTTCGCTCGCGTCCACGGCGTTCTGCAGCACGGCGCGGGCCGCTTCGGGGCGAAAATGGTGGAAGGAACTGAACATGGTGCGAAACCCGCGCAATTCAGGCGGCACACGCATCGCGTCAACCGGAGTCGCGTGGAAAGCGATGCGATTACCGGAGGCTGCCCTGACTACCTGGAACGCGCCGAGGTTCGGATATTTATCGGTGAGCAGAACTTGAACGGGCGGCCGAGCATTTTCTCGCAGTCTGGGGGAGAGGTCTTGCCAGGGGCCTCCAGCTCCCGAGCACATATCAACGACGATTCCGCTTTCTGTGGAATCCAGCACGCTTTGCAGCAACGGAGCGACGGGAGCATAAGTCCTCAAGAGATTCAGGCCACACTGCAGGGCGTCGGTAATTTCATCGCGAAGAAACGTGGGGAACCAGGGTTGCTCGTGAAGTTCGATGAGCTGCAAGCGGCGCATAGGAATTGCTCGTGCCACGAGTATGAGGCAACGTGTGCGGCTGCGCCAATTAGATTGGCTCTGGATGTCCTACGTGCTTGGGCGGCACGAGGCGGAGGAGCTGGGCCGCAGGAGATGGACTCGCGGCGTTAGTACATGATGGTGCGCGTCAAGTGATGGGGCCAGTCGGTGGTGTGGTAGTGCGTCCAGATGCGGGCATCAATTTGCGGGATGATGATTTGGGCGTCGGGTGCGCGAAGCTTATTGATTTCCTCGGTCAGCAACGCGGTGGCGTAGATGCAGTGCGCGCGGATTTCGATTTCCTGTGTGCTGTTGCGTGGAATCAACTGGTGGGTATCAATAGCCTTTTCCAAAGCTGGGGAATAGGAAGTGATGCCCATGAGGCGCAGGCCGACGGGAACGATGTAATCCGCGAACGCGGTCATCGCGTGGATGTCTTCGATCTGGAATTTTCCTGATTTGTGCAGGCTGGCGTAGATAAACCACAAGCCGAGTTGCGGCAGTTTGTACAGCTTGATTTCATGGCCGTCGTACATGCTGACGTCGTTAAAGCGCGGGAATTCAACCACCAGGCGGTCCACCATTCCGTTGCCGTGGTCATAGAGACGCGGCGAACAGCTGTGGATGAAATTGTGGAAGCGTCCACCGTATTTCGCGGCGAGCACGGCGCCGGCCTGGCGCCACAGCTCCATTTTTTCATCGAGCATGGGGATTTCGATATTGCCCGCGAAAATTTTTTCCATCTGCGGACGCGTCAACTGAGCGAGGTAGCCGCCGTCGAGAATAGGGATCCCCTGGTCCATGGCGCGCTTGATGCAGGCGAATTCTGCTTCGGAGTCCGACCAGTGCTGCCCGGCGTAATCGACTTGAAATTTTACGTGGGTGGTGAAGTCGGTGAAGGCCGTGTCCACCACGTCCGCGACCATGATGAAGTCTATGGTTTCGTCCGGGTTGTTCTGGCCGACGCCGAGCGGCAGGTGATACTCGGGCATGGGCAATTCTTCGTAGGCCATCCAGCCGGCAACTTCGACGAGCTTGTCAACGTTGGTATGGACGTCGCGCGAGTGTTCGATGACGGGAGGCAGACTATCGAGGACGGGACTGCCGATAGGCTTGGGCCAAGGGACCTTATTAGGTGATGCAGAGGAGGCAGCAGCCTGCCGGAGGGTTTCCCCTCCGGCGGCGGCCAGCATCATGGAGCTGCTTACGTTATGCAAAAACTGCCTTCGTCCCAAGGGATCCCAAGTTCGTCAGAATACGAACTTGACGCCCGCTTGGAACGCGAAGGGTGTGCTGCCCGGTGCGACCTGAGTGATCGCGCGGAAGCCGTTTACCCCTATTTTTGGCATGGTGGCGGCGGTGAGCGGCGTGCAAGTTAGTCCTACTGGGCCCGCTACAGAGCCAGTCCGAAGCCCGGAGAGGGCGCTGGCGAAGTTCGGAGTGCAGCCGTGCCAGCGAGATCGTGGCCGTATTCGGATTGTTCGGATTGGAGTATAGATTTCCGTGATTAGTCAAGTTGAAGAAATCACCCGACAAGATCACGTGCAGCTTTTCACGGATGGCGAGGTCTTTTTGTAACCGCGCATCCCATTCGAAAAAGCTCGGTTGGTCGTACGGGTAGCGCCCGAGTAGCACGGTTTTGCCGCCGGCCGTTGTGAAAGCGGGACGGTCGTTGTTGTGCCCAAGGTCGGAAACCAGGTCACCGTTCAGGTCCTGAGCGATGTACAGAGGAAACGGCACGCCGGAGTGAGCGATTATGCTGGAGCTTACGGCGAAGCCCCACGGCAATTCATATACGCCGGCGGCCTTGAACTGATTGGTGATGTCCAGACCGTTGCGGCCATAATCGATCTTCAGGTTGAGGGGATCTTGCTGGCCGAAGTAAGTGTCTGTATCACGTTCGCTGGCTGCGTTGTCTTTGTTTTGCGACCAGATGTAATTGGCGAACAGCTGGAAATGATTGGAGAAGCGTTTCGTGAGGTTCACAACGACCGATTGGTAATTGCCATAACTGAAGCTGGCTGTCTCGTTGTTCGCGATGGGCAGCGTGGGGTCCAGCGGCGTGGGACCTTGAATCTCGTAAGCACGCCGCCCGCGTAATTGGTCGCGCCTTGGAGGATCGAGCGTCCCAAGCGGGTCAGTTCCACCAATGATATAGTTCCGCTGCCAGGCCTCTTCTGAATCGTACCCGCCAGTCCGCAAATGCGTGGAGTGAACGTAAGAATAAGTAGCCGTCAACTGCAAGTTGTAGGGCAGCGCCTGTTCCACTCCGCCGGTGAAGCTCGAAACGCGCGGATTCTCGAACGCGGGATCGATATATCCGCCGCCGGAAGTGGAAGCGGGGCAGCCATACTGCGTTCCGCAAAGTTGGTTGACGGCCAGAGGCGTCGAACTCGGGTTCAGATAGGGAAAGCCAACCGTTCCGCCACCAGCAGCCTCGCAGCCGCCGATGCAATGGGTGAGGTTGCCTGCTCCCGCGGTTGGCAGGAAAATCCCAACCGTAAGTGCATAGTACAGACCCCAGGCGGCGCGAACGACGGTGGGATGTGCCCCGTTTCTGACGTTCCAGGCCATGCCGATGCGCGGCCCAAACTGATTGAAGTCACCCGGAACCCGCTGCGGCACCGGAGCTTCCCGCGAGCCCGCACCCTGGCCAACGAGGACGGTGGTTCCCCACATCGGGGTCTGCGGCTGAGGATTCCAAGTGCCGTCCCAGCGCAGCCCGTAGGTGACCGTGAGCTTCGGCGTCACTTGCCATTTATCCTGCCAGTAGAGGCCCAGGTCGGTCTGATAGTTGGGGAAAAGAGTGGTGGCCGGCCCCAGGAACGTTAGCGGCTTACCGTTCAAAGCCACGCCCTGGCTGAGCGCTCCATTCGTGTTCCCGCTGTTGAAGTCGGCAATGCTGAAGTAATCGTACTCACCTCCGCCCCAGCCGACGAAAGAATCCTTGCGGTCCTCGAAGGTGACGGAATCGCCGCCGAATTTCATATCGTGCTTGCCGAACGAATAGTTGAAGTTATCGGCAGCTTCGAATTTTCCGTCCTGGTTGTTAATGGGCAGGTAGTAGCGTTGGCCGATGCCATAGTTAAAGGCGCTGCCGACGGCCATGTCCGGAAACTCGTCCCCACCCGAGACCGAAAGGCCGGGCGAATCGCTGTTTGCGTGGCGCTCGCGAACCTCATCCGAAAGGCTGATGCGGACTTCATTTACTTTCCTTCCGAGTACGGTATTCAGGCTGAAAACAACGGACGCGCCTTTGTTGGTGAAATCTTCAGTGTTGTCGAATGCCTGGGAGATTTCATTTTGCCCTTGAGCGCCGCTGAAGCCATTGGTGTGATTCTTGGTGAAGTAGCTGCGGATGCTGAAATGGTTCGCCGGGCTGAACTGATAATCGTAGTGGCCCAGGATGGTGAACAAATTCTGGAACTGATTGTGCGCTCCTTGAAAACCTTCGATCGAGGATACGCCGTAGCAGTCCTGCAAGACGAAGTCCCCAGCGGCGGGGGTGCCGCAGCTGGCCGGTAGAATCGTGCCGGCCGGTACATTGGCCGGCAGTGGGACTTGGCCCGGGGTGGTTGTGGTGCCTGCCAGGCACGTTCCCGGTACGCAGTTCGCGAACTGGGGCCCGGTCATCAAAGGCAGCTCGGCGAGGCAGTCCGCTTGCCCCTCGCCTGGCGGGCAGAACTGCGTCACCAGCGGGCCGTTCTGCAGCTGCGCATCTGCGGCCAGGAACAGGAATTGGCGGTCCTTGTGAATGGGGAAGCCGATGGAACCGCCAAACTGATTTTGCGTCGCGATGTTCGGTGCTTCGCCCAGGGCATCGTCCGCGGTGAAATCGCTGCCGCGATAGTAATCGTGCGCTTCACCGTGCACCTGGTTCGTGCCGGATTTGGTTACCACGTTGACCAAGCCGCCGGTGGCACGGCCGAATTCCGGTGCAAAGCCGTTGGTGACGACTTGAAACTCCTGGACGGCTTCGAGCGGCACCGTGAAATTCTTGGTTTCCAGCGAGCCGAAGATTTCGCCGAAGTAGTTGTTAAAGGTGTCCTGGCCGTCAACGACGATGCCCAGATAGTCGCTTTGCTGGCCGCCCAGGCGGATGCCGCCGCGGAGGCCAGGAACCACCTGCGCCGAGGAGCTCAACTGCGCCAGGTCGCGATAATCGCGGCCTGAGAGCGGCAGGGTTTCCAAGTCTTTCTGATTGATGACCTGGTTGATGCCGGCGGTTGCGGTGTCTATCGGACCAGTCTCTGAAGCCGAGACTGTCACAGTTTGCGTCTGCCCTTTGACGGGCATCGTGATATCGAGATTGAGGCTGGCGCCAATTTCGACGATGACGTCGGTAATGATGGTTGAGGCAAAGCCGTCTGCATCTGATTGGAGCTTGTAAGTGCCGGGCAACAACTGAGCGAAGTCGTACGAGCCGTTCGCATCCGTCGTGAGTTCGCGCTTGTAGCCCGTTGAAGGATTGGAGATGGTCACCTTCGCACCGGCGACGGTGGCGTGCGACGAGTCATAGACCACGCCGCGGATTTCGCCGCGCTCCAGGGACTGCGCACGCGCGCCAGGAGCGGCGAGCAGAAAACTCGCGAGCGAGAAAACGACCGCCACTGCAGCCACAAGCACAAGCTTCACCGTTTTCATCGTTACTCTCCCTCTTGTGTGGAGCGTTCAGCTGCGAAATATGCAAATCCCGATAGCGCGAACAATTTGTTTCCTCTGGTCACTTGCCTGCCAGCCGCGAATTCAGCAGCTGCAGAAATTTGTCGGCGTTCACCCCGATGCATACCTGAACGTTGGGGTTCACGTGATCGATGCCTTCGATGATGTAGCGGTCGCCGTGAAGCACGTTGCGCTCCACGGTGTCGTTGCGATTCGCCACCGTCTCGCCGCGCGTATATTCACCGCGCGATTCCACGTCCACATGCATCCCTTGCGTGGTGACGATGCTGGGGTCAATGGCGGCGCCGACTGCCAGCGGGTCGTACATCGGCGAGCCTCCGCCGCTGCCGTATTTTGCTTCGAGTCCCAGCAGGTAAGTCAGAACCTTCACCGCAAAATCATTTTCCGGGCCGTGCGTTTTCGAAAGCTGATCCAGTTGCGCCTCGCCGTACAGAGTCTTGTTGCCCACATCGAGCCCCACCATCGTCAAACGCCAGCCGGCCTGGAACACGATCTGCGCCGCCTCTGGATCGTTGTAAATATTGGCTTCGGCGGAGGCGTTCACGTTGCCGCCGGAAATCGAGCCGCCCATGATCACCACTTCCTTCACGAGCGGAACGATGGAAGGATCTTTCAACAGAGCGAGGGCGATGTTCGTCAGCGGACCAACGGGCACCAGCGTAATCTCGTGCGGCGACTCGTGAATCATTTGAATGATCAGGTCCGGACCGAAGCGCGGATCGGCTTTGCACTTGCTCGCGGGCAAATCCACGTTGGCCAGGCCGTTCGCGCCGTGCCACAGTTCCGCGGTGATCAGTTTCTGAAACAGCGGATGCTGCGCGCCGCCGGCGACGGGAATGTCGCAGCGATTGGCGAGCGACACGAGCTTCAGGGCATTTTCCAGGCCTTGCTGTGCGGTCACGTTGCCGGGGACGACGGTAAGCGCGCGCACATCCAGCTCCGGCGAGTTCAGCGCCAGCAGAATGGCCAGCGCGTCGTCGGTACCGGGGTCGGTATCAATAATTACTTTTTTGGCAGTTGCGGGAGGATTTGTGCCCGCGTGGGTTGCGGGAGCGCCGCAAGAAATAGCAACTGCGAACGCCAACGCGAGAAATGCCGCGAACGGGCGCGACAACGCTTCCCGCGAAGTGTTAAGAACGCCGCAAGACCAGAGCGAATATTTCGCGCTCCTACCAGACACAAACTGCGGAGTAATTTTCAGAATCACTTCCGGACAAGGGCCCCCCAGCCCGCAGAATGGAAGCAGGCTATCCTTGGGTTCAAGCGGAGTCAACACGAAACTGACTGTGCGCAAAAGTTTTCCACAGACTGCGAATGAGTTCCATAAAAGAACTGTGCAGTATGAAAAACAGGAATTTTGTTACAGGAGCGTGAATGAATCGGTGGAGTGCTGCTATCCGCTCGGATAGATCAAGCGTCAAACGTGTGTATGGCGTGCCAAATCGGCACGACGTGGCACGGGGATTGGTGTGCTGTTAGAATCTTTTCGGCAATGATCCGGCAACGAATGATTTTCCGCAGACTACTGCTCATTTCTCTTGCGGTCCTTATTCTGACGACGGCGGACGTGTGCTTTGCGTTGCTGCGGCCTCCGGCGCGCGCGGCATATCGCAGCTTGATCAAGACACCTGACCTGTTGGTCGCGCCGTCGCTGGCGCAAAGTGCTTCCGCAGCGCAGCAACAGGATGACGCTGTGAAGCTGCGCCATCGTAGCGAGATCAGCAATCCCTATCACGTGCAATTTCGCGACGTCACCAGCGCTGCGGGAATTCATTTTCATCACGAACGAGCGTCGTCTCCGCAGCGACTGTATCCCGAAACGATGGGCGCCGGCGTGGCCTGGATTGATTACAACCAGGATGGATATCTGGACGCGTTTTTCGTCAACAGCGGTTACACGCCAAATTATCACCCGCTGCTGCCGCCGCAGCCGGCGCTGTATCGAAATAATCGCGACGGGACGTTCACCGACGTCACCGCCGAGAGCAAGATCAAGAGCGACGGGACATTTTTCTTCGGTGTGGCGGTAGGCGATTTCGATAACGACGGCTTTCCGGACATTTATATGACCGGTTACCGCCATTCCGTGCTGCTGCACAACAATGGCGACGGCACCTTCACCGATGTAACCGAGAAGGCCGGAGTAGGCGATGACGGAAATTGGGGCACCGCGGCGGGTTGGTTCGATTACGATCACGACGGCAAGCTCGACCTGCTGGTGACCAATTACGTGCAGTACGACGTGGACCATCCTGTGCTGTGTGGCGATTTCCGTCCCGGATTTACAGGCGTTCCGAAGAGCAGCGCGTACTGCCATCCGGATAGCTTTCACGGCAGCTCGGCGAAGCTGTATCACAATAACGGCGACGGGACCTTCACCGATGTGACGGAAAAAGCGGGCCTGCTGAATAAGGACGGCAAAAGCCTCGCTGTGGTGCTGGCCGATCTGAACGGAGACGGCTGGACCGACATTTTCATCGCCAACGACACGCAGCGAAATTTTCTCTACTACAACAACGGCGACGGCACATTTCGCGACGCGACCTATAAATCAGGCGCGGGCTTCAGCGAGGACGGACGTCCGGAAGCGGGCATGAGCGCCGACGCCGCCGACGTGATGAACAACGGATTGCTGTACCTCTTCGTGAGCCACCTGGATTTCGAGCTGAATCGCATGTACCGCAATAATGGCGACGGGACGTTCACGGATTACACCATCGCGTCGGGAGTCGGGCAGACGAATATTCTGAACAGCGCGTTTGGCGCGCGATTTTTCGATTTCGATAATGACGGCTGGCGCGACCTGCTGGTGATCAACGGACACATCCTGGACAACATTCCGATTTATCACCCCGAAGTCACCTACGAAGAAGAGAAGACTCTCTACCGCAACCGCGGCGACGGGAATTTCGTGGACGCCACCAGAACCGAGGGCGCGGATTTTCGCAAGCCGCGCGTGGGGCGGGGACTGGCGGTGGGAGATTACGACAACGACGGCTGGCAGGATTTTCTGGTGAGCAACAACGGCGAGGACGCACAACTTTTCCGCAACGAAGGCGGCAGTTCTCCGTCGGCGAAAGACAATCACTGGATCGCGGTGCGCCTGATCGGCACAAAATCAAATCGCGACGGAATCGGCGCTTCGCTGAAATTAACTGCGGGCGATTTCAAGAGCTACGACCAGGCCAAGGGTGGCATGAGCTATTGCTCCGCGCAGGATCCGCGCATTTATTTTGGCCTGGGCAAACATGAAAAGGTGGATACGCTCCTGATTCATTGGCCCAGCGGGTACACGCAGGAGTTGAAAGATATTCCCGCGGATACGATCGTCACCGTCACCGAAGGCGTGGACGCGAAAGCCGTGAAGTACAAAACCCCGCCACAGCGCTAGCACTGCATCATTCCCAGTAAGCGCGCAGGTCTGCGGCTTGGTCTGTTCCGCTTAGGTCTGCACGAAACCAGTGGCGACGATGTTGTTGCCGCGGCGTTCGAGGATTACTTGCGGCAGCGGCTTGGGCGGCGGCCCGTCGAGGACGGCGCCGTTAGTTGCGGAGTACATTCCGCCGTGGCAAGGGCAGGCGAAGATGTTGTCCGCGGGGCGATAAAATACCGGGCAGGTGTGGTGGGTGCAGAGGCGGCTGAAGGCGAGATAGGTGTCTTCATCGGGACGCAGCAGGTAGCAGGGACGGTCGTCGGCTGGATACGTGAAAATTTTCGAGCCGCCGACGGGAATTTCTCCCGCTTGCGCGACAACTTTTACCGGGTAAGGGGATTTGTGTTTCTGCCAATAAGCTACGAGCGCGCCCACCACGGCCAGGCCGCCGGCGATGCCGAACCATTTGTTGAAGCTGCGACGGGTGATGGAAGGAGTTTCCTCTCGCTTTAGCCGCTCGTAATCTGATTCGTTGATGGCTGGCTCCTTCAATTTTATTGCGCGGCTGCGGTTCTCGTGGTTCGGACCTCAGCAAATGGGGCGCAGCAAGCAGCGCCCCTACCAA
Source organism: uncultured Acidobacteriota bacterium (assembly GCA_963748395.1). Taxonomy (GTDB): domain Bacteria; phylum Acidobacteriota; class Terriglobia; order Acidiferrales; family UBA7541; genus Palsa-295. The sequence goes on from CAVVIP010000006.1 coordinate 779,983, forward strand.
TCCGGTTTTTCATTCGCTCTTGTCTTTAAATCTGTGCTGATCTGCGTTCATCCGTGTCGAATATTGCTGCGCATGACATGGCTACGAAGCGAGATGCCCCAGCTGCAAGCGCGTTTGCAATACGTGCAAAATCGTGTCGCGGGCAATCATGCCGACGATCGCGCCGTCTGCCACCACCGGCATCTGATTGATGTCCTCGGTTTGCATGCGTTGCAGCACGCCCAGCGCGGGCTCGTCGGGAGTGGCGCAGTGCGCTTGATCGAATGGCATCATCACGGCTTGGATGGAAGTGTTGGCCCATTCCTCGCGTGGCACGGCGCGCGCAGCGGCCAGAGTGACCAGGCCCACCGGGCGTCCCGCGCCCGTAACCACGTGGCAGCGGCGGCCAGTGCGCAGTACTTCATGAACGTAATCATCCACGGAGATGTTGCGTTCCACAGTGGGCACGTCCTGCGTCATGATGTCGCCCGCGCGCACGCCCGTCAGCGTGTTGCGCACGGCCACTTGCGTGTAGCTTTCGCGCGCGGCGCTCAGCAGGAACCAGCCGATAAACGCAGTCCAGATGCCGTTGACCAGACTGCCGTGGAATGCCCACCACACCCCGATAAAAATCATCGCGTAGGCGAAAAAGCGTCCGGCGTAGGACGCGATTTTCGTGGCGCGCGTGAAATCGCCGGTGATGCCCCAGGCGATGCCGCGCAGGATGCGCCCGCCGTCCAGCGGGAATCCCGGGACGAGATTGAACAGCGCAAGCATCACGTTGATTTCCCATAACCAAGTGCAGGCGGCCACCACCAATTCGTTGCCGTGAAAATAATGGGTGACCAGCCAGAAGCAGCCGCCCAGGAACAGGCTGGAAAGCGGGCCGGCGATCGCGATGTTGAATTCCTGCAGGGCGCTGGAAGGATCGCGAGCAATGCGCGAGAGCCCGCCGAACACATACAGCGTGATGGATTGCACCGGAATGCGGTAGTGCCGGGCGACGATGCTGTGGGCGAGCTCGTGAAACAGCAACGAGCCGAAAAACAGAATGCTGGTGATGATGCCCAGCGCCCAGTGCTGTTGCTGTGACCATCCCGGATGCAGCGAGGTGAACTGCTGTCCGAGAGACACCGTAATGAGCAGGAAGATGATGATCCAACTGGAGTGCAGGTAGATCGGAATGCCGAAGATGCGGCCTATCTGAAAGCCGCCGGTAAGCTCGCCCGGCCGAGCGCGATTGCTGGCGTCGGACGCCGGGCTGCCGGGGTGGTCCTGGTCGGGAGTGGGTGTGGTGGCCATGGAATGAAGTCTGCCTGAGGCAGATTCTAGCAGAGCCGGGGCGCTTGCGCCTGCGAACCGAACGCCAGCAACGACCTGAACCGTGATTTCTGTTGCGTGTGGTTTTCCACGGCGTGTTAGTGGCACCACGTTCGTCCGCGTTTTGCGCGGCGGTTGATGGCGCCTGAGTTTGTCGCTCCCCGGCGGCAACCCGTTGAAAATGCTGGACTGAAGTCACGGCTGGCGCGGCAGGTTTGCGCACTTCCGCGATTGGCGACCTTCCTGCTTTTCCTTCATGCGTAGCCCAGCTCGAACGGAGGACAAGGCCATGGAAAACACGATCGGGTTTGCGGCGGTGGCGGCAGCGATCTTCGTTTCGTTCGCGGTGGCGCTGGGTTTGGAGTGGCTAAGCTTGGTTGTGCTGATGCGGTTGATGCCGGCGCGGCCAGCTCCGCAGACGGTGGCGCAGCGCATGGCGGCGATGTCCGAGCAGCGCCAGAACCGCCAACACCGAGAGGACCGCGAACTGGGCGAGCGCGCGGCGTAGCTCGGACGCCCAACGCATTCGCTTCGGGCGTGCCAGCGGCGTGCCCCCGGCGTAAAGGAGACTTCACATGCTTTTTCTGCGGCTATTGTTGTTCGTGGTGAGCTTCGGGTTTCTGGGCGTTGCTGCAGTGGTCGTGCTGTACGACATCTATCTGGCCTTCGAACTGAACCGCCTTCTGCGCCTTGGCGAGCGACCTCCCGCTGATGCGGCGAAGAGTCAAACCACCGCGACTCCAACTGGGGGTACCCAATCTCCGGATACACCCGCCACACCTCTGTCGCCCGTCACACGCCCCAGCTTTTACTTGCCTCCACGTTCTTCTGGCCCGCGCCGCGCGATCTGCTGGTCCACCGCCGCGAAATTCGTGGTTCTGGCCGCGCTCTCCAGCCTGCTGGCGAAGAGCATCCTGGTGGTGCCGGACGGCTACGCCGCAGTGCGCGTCAGCCAGATTTCCGGCGTGCGCCCCGGCACCTTGTACGCCGGCACGCACCTGCTGGTGCCGCTGATCCAACGCGCGCAACTTTTCGATATCCGCGAAAAAGTGTATTCCACCGCCGCATCCGTGAATCCACGCGACAAGGGTTTGGAAGTTCTCACCGTGGAAGCGCGCGAAGGACTGTCGGTGGGCCTCGCCGTCACCGTGCGCTACCGGGTTGATCCGCGTCACCTGGATTATGTGGACGCGAATCTTCCGCAGCCCATCGAAGACGAAATCGTGGCGCCCGTCGTGACCAGTGTTTTCCGCGATCTGGCGCCGAACTACATCGTGCGCGATGTCTTTTCCACCAAGCGCGACGAATTCCGCCAGCGCGCCACGCAAGCCATCACCGCGCGGCTGGGCGAGGACCAGATCATCGTCAAGGAAGTGCTGTTGCGCAAAGTGCAGCTGCCAGAGCAGTACGCGCAGGGCTTGCAAGGCCTGCTGGTGAAGGAGCAGGAAGACGATCAAGTGACCGTGGACCAGAGCATCGAGCAGAAAAAAGTGAAGATCGCCGAATCGCAGGCCGAAGCGCAGAAAGTTCGCCAGATCAAGCGCGCCGAAGCCGATGCGCGCACACGCGTGCTGATGGCGCAGGCGGAATCGGACGCCATGCAGTACACGCTGCCGCTGAAGCAGAAACAGATCGAGCAGTCGCGCCTGGAAGCCGAAGCGCGCAAGCAGACCACGATTGAAGATGCGGACGCGGCGGCACAAGCTCGCGTGAGGAACGCCGAGGCCGAAGCGCAGGCCAAAGTGATTGACAGCAAGGCCGAGCAGCAGCGCCGCACGTTGCTGGCGGACACGCAGAACCTGGAAACCGTAAAGGGCGCGGAGGCCGCGGCGCAAGCGAAAGTGATTGACGGAAAAGCGGAGAAGCAGCGCCAGGATTTGCTGGCCGATGCGGAAGCGAATCAGATCCGCGTGACGGCGCAGGCCGGCGCGGAAAAAATGCAGCTGGAGGCCTCGGCGCTGAAGGTGAATCCGATGTTGGTGCAATTGACCGTGGCGCAACGATTGAGCGATCGCGTGCAGATCATGATGGTGCCGACGGACGGGAAATTCTTTTTTACGAATGATGTGCTGAAGTCGGCGCAGGCTTTTCCGGGATTGAACAACGAGCCGCCGTCGCACGCAGGCGGAAAACAGTGATGACACTTTGCATAGTAATTGCAGAGATTCCCAAGCCGGGGTTCTCGCGGCCTGTCCCGCGAGGAAGGGCAGCCCGGTGCGGGAGTAACGCCGGCAAAAAACCCTTGCGGGTGGCACGGTGAGGCCCGGGGCACAACGCGACGCGACCGCCGCAGCGAAGCTTTCGTCCTGGATGCGAACCGCAGCCACCCAACCGGCGTGATTTGCGGAAACGTAAGAGAAGCAGCAGGAGCAAGATTGCCTGCCCGCCGCATGCAAGCCGATGTCACGGTGGATTAACGACGCGGGCACGCGCTGCGTGATGCGCGCGACTTTGACGATTAGGCGGTGTGCTAAGATGACGATTCGCGAATGCGTTTCACGATTCGCGCACAAAGATGCGGCCTTCCCGCGGACTTCCTCTCGCCACTCGCGTCGCGCTTCACTTGTTCCTGGTTGGCCTCTTTTTGGGCCTCACACCGCGCGCGAGCTATGCGCAGGCGAAGCCCACGCTGCCGAAATCGTGGAACGATGCAGTGGCAAAACTTGCGGACGAATTGGCCGCAGCCATTAGCCCAACTTCCGTCAGTCTCGAAGTGGAAAATATCTCTTCACTCGATGCTTCAAACGTCGCTGCGATCAGCAAGGTTCTTGAGGAGCAATTGCAGCGTCACAGTTTCGCGCTCGTCCGGGCCAGCTCCACGGCGGCGCAATCGGCAGTTCCGCTAGTGCTCACGCTCTCGGAATCCGCGCGCGAGTATGTGTGGATCATCGAAGTGCCCGAAGATTCGGGGGCAGCGAAATCCACTCCAATGATTATTGTTTCGGTTGCTAAAGCGGATTTCACGGAAGGGGCGCCGGACAAGCAATCGTTGTCTCTGGAAAAACGCTACATCTGGAAGCAGCCGGTGAAGTTTCTGGATTTCGCAATCTTGAAGGATGCGACTTCAGGGGAACCTACTCTGTTGATCCTCGAAACAAACCGCCTCGTGGTCTACAAGCTTTCTGGAGCGGGATGGCAGCTCGTCCGCGGCAACTCGATTCCGCGGACGGCGGCGCCGCCGTCGCGCGACCCATACGGAACGATTAACCTTTATGAAGGAAATATCTCGTTCAAGGGTTTTGAGTGTGTTGGCGATCCCAACCTCACCGGCATCCTGCAGTGCGAGCCCTCAGAGCCGAATCATCATCTGACCACTCGCGTCAAAATCCCGGGCCTTCCGAATAGTTTGGGCATCTTGACATCTGGAGTATGCCGGGACGAAACGGTCTCGCTCTACACAGGCGAGGGCGATTGGACGCAAACAGATTTGATCCAGGGATATTTGATCAATCTCAATCCTGTATCAGCGGCTGCCGTTGGCGACGCGGTCCAAACTAACGGCCCAGTCACATCCCTGCAACGGGAACACGACACGAGCGCCGCTCGAGCAGTTGCTCACAATCTGAAAACCGGGGAGTACGAGGCTTATATTGTTACGGCGACTTGCAGCCATTAGCGTATTGCTGGTCGTAGCATTCGCGGCGATGCCTGCGCGAAGCGCGCGGCGGCCGCGGTATGGCGGAACTCTGCGCGTGGAGATTGGCGCGGTTGTTGCATCGCTCGATCCGGATATGGCGGCCTCGACGCCGGAAGAAGCCGCGGCGAAAGGGCAGCTTGATGCGCTTATCTACGATCATCGGGATGCCGACGGCACATTCACTGGCTCGGCGGGCAGTGGCCCATTTCGCGTGACGACTTTCGAGGCGGGGAAGCGGGCGATGCTTGCGGCGAATGAGGAATTTCACGAGGGGCGGCCGTTTGTGGATGCGATCGAGATCACCATGGGGCGGCCGGCGCGCGATCGCGTGGTGGATCTGGAACTAAACAAGACAGACCTGACGGAAATTCCAGCTCAAGATGCGCGGCGGGCTGCTGAGCAAGGTGTGCGGGTGAGCGCCTCGCAGCCGGATGAATTGCTCGCGCTGGTTTTTGCTCCCGCGAATGCGAGGCCGAAGGCAACCGGCACGGTGAGCACCCGCGCACCCGGCCAAGCGAGCGCTGACGCAACTGCGAAGGTGACGGGGCAAGCGCTCTCGCTCGCGATTGATCGCGTGGCTATCGTCAACTTCATTTTACAAAAAACCGGCGAGCCTGCCGGAGGATTGCTACCGCAATGGTCCAGCGGCACGGCATTTTTATTTCCTGCAGCGGCGCCCAGCGATGCGGACCTCGCTCACGCGAAGGAACTCTGGAAGCAAATCGCGCCGTCACCCCAGTTGGTGTTGGGATATGATTCCGCTGATCCGCTGGAGCAATCCGTGGCGGAGCGTATTGTGGTGAATGCGAAAGAAGCTGGGATCGCGCTGCGGGCCCAGGCGATGCCGGGTGCGAGCGCGGAAAAATCGCGCGGCGCGGGTCAATCGGCTGCTGTGGATCTGCAACTCGTCCGCTGGCGGATGAGTTCGCCGCTACCGGGTGAAGCGCTTAGAGATTTGCTTGCGCAGATTTATGCGGGACCGTTGGCGGGCGTTGAGGCAGGCGCGGCTCCAGAGACCCCTTCGCCCGAGGACATTTACAAGCAACAGCGGGCGGTGTTGAGCACATCCCGCGTGGTGCCGTTGGTTTGGCTGCCGCAGGTTTATGGGTTGAGCGCGCGCGTGCGCAATTGGAAGGCGCCTGGGCCGGGGGAGAGTTGGCCGCTCGCGGATGTGTGGCTCGACGTGGAAACGGCAACGGGAGTGCAGTGAGTTTGGGAGATGGTAGCGGGATCGGCTGTCCGCGCGTGCGCAAAGTGAAAAGCAGATTCCTCGGGCAGAACCGGCCCTCGGAATGACAATGCCGAAGTGGCGACGTCTAAATCTTCGCTCTTCAGAGAGCGAAGGGTGGGGCACCCGCTCGCGGTGATTGGAATGCGAGATAAGCTTTGTCGAGCGCACAGGCAAGATTGCCTGTGCCACTGAAGGCTAAACGTGACGTTTCGCACCAGGCTGTTCGTCAACTTCATGCTGGCGCTACTGCTGTCCGTGGGATTGATCGCCGCGGGAGTGACGGTGGTGACGCGCCGCGCGTTCGACGAACTGAATCGTGAACACACCGAAGCGCTGCTGGCGCAATTCCAACGCGAATTCGACCGCCGCCGCATCGAGGTAGCCGAGCGCGTGAAGGGTATCGCCGACGACGGGCCCACCGTGCGCATGGCGATTGATCTGAGCCGGCCGAACGCGGATGTGTCGGTATATGTGAACGACGCGCACGGCGTCTCGAAATCCCACCAGCTCGACTTGCTGGATTTCGTGAACAACGATGGGACGATAATTTCCTCGCAGGAATCTCCGGCGCGCTTCAACTACAAAATGGAATGGGTCACGAAGCCCGAAGATTGGCCGGCGCGTGGCGCGTTCCTCACCAGACTGGACACCGAAGCCGGGCCAGCGCTGGCGCTATTGTCTGTGGCGACGGTGCGTGTGGGCGACCGCGATTTGTACGTGGTGGGAGGCGAGCGGCTGGGCAATGAATTTTTGGCCTCACTGGCGCTGCCCGCAAATACGCGGGCGCTGCTCTATCTGAATCTCGATCCGGAATTTCAGGAGGCGAACCTGCTGGACGCGAAAGGTCCCGCGCCTGATGCGCAGCGCTTCGCGCCGCTGGTGGAGAAGGAAAAGGCCGATCCGGTGGAGCGGTCCACGGAGATCCGCTGGAGCATTGATCCGGCGAGCGCTGAAATATTCCAGGCGTTGCCGCTATTGGGAAGGTCCAAGGAATTGCTGGGCGTGTTGTTCGTGGGCAGCTCGCAACGCACCGTGGTGATGCTGGAGCGGCGCATTCGCTGGCTGGCGCTTGGCGTGGTGGCGGTGGGCTTGTTGTTTGGCCTGATGCTGAGCTGGTGGGGCGCCGCGCGTGTCACTCGCCCCGTGCAGAAATTAGCGGAAGGCGCACAGGAAGTGGCAGACGGGAATTGGAGCGCGCGGGTAAACGTGCGCGGTCGCGATGAAGTGGGGCAGCTGGCGAAATCGTTTAACAAGATGACTGAGCAATTGGTGGAGCAGCGCGACAAGCTGGTACAGGTGGAAAGAGTTGCCGCGTGGCGCGAACTGGCGCGACGGCTGGCGCACGAATTGAAAAATCCGCTCTTTCCGTTGCAGACCACGGTGGAAAATCTACGCAAAGCCCGCGAGCAAATCTCGCCGCAATTCGAAGAAGTATTTCAGGAATCAACCGGCATATTGCTGGCGGAAATTGAAAATCTGAAAGCGATCGTGGGGCGTTTCAGCGATTTCGCGAAGATGCCGCAGCCGGAATTGAGCGCGGTAAATCTGAACGAGATCGTGCGTACTGTGGTGAAACTCTTCGAAGGGCAATTCAGCGCGGTGGGGCGTCCGGCGATTACTCCGGAGCTGCATCTGGAAGACGATCTGCCGGTGATTCAAGCGGACGCGACGTTGCTGCACCGGGCCATCGAGAATCTGGTGCTGAACGCGATGGACGCGATGCCGGCCGGCGGCGTGCTGATGCTGCGCACGCAGCACCACGAAGGCGAAGTGACTCTGGAAATTTCCGATACCGGCACGGGATTGACGCCGGAAGAATCCGAGCGGCTGTTCACTCCGTATTACACGACGAAGCAGCATGGAACCGGACTGGGGCTCGCGATCGTCCAGGCGGTGGTGGCGGATCACGGCGGACGAATTTCCGTCGAGAGCGAAACCGGCGTCGGGACCTCCTTCCATATTGACCTGCCGATAAAGCCGCCGCACAAGGCGCAGACTTTTCCGATGGTTTTCGAGAAAAAAGAAGACGAGACCTAGGCCCCCGTGTCCGCCAAAGCCCACATCCTGATTATTGATGACGACGCAAACACGCTGGCGTCGCTGGCGCGCGCGTTCCGGCTGGCCGGGCACGAGGCCACCGTTTGCGATAACGCGGCGCGCGCGCTGGAACTCGCCAAGGCCGAGCGCTTCGATCTGATTCTCTCCGACGTGGTGATGCCGGCGCGTGACGGGATCGCGCTGCTGGAGGATTTCAAGGCGATTGGCGTGGCGTCGCCGGTGGTGATGATGTCCGGGCAGGCCTCGATCGAAATGGCGGTGAAGGCTACCCGGCTGGGCGCCAGCGATTTTCTGGAGAAGCCCATCTCCAGCGAAAAATTATTGCTGACGGTGGAAAACGCGCTGCGCGTGCGGCATCTGGAAGAAGAAAATCGCGATTTGAAGCGGCGTTTGGGGCGGCATCACATCGTATGGACCAGTCCGGCGATGAAGGAAGTGATGGCGCAAGTGGAAAACGTGGCGGCGAGCGAAACGCGCGTGTGTATTCGTGGAGAAACCGGGACGGGAAAGGAATTGATCGCCCGAACACTACACGAAAAAAGTGGGCGGCGGAATGGTCCGTTTATTTCGCTGAACTGCGCCGCGGTGCCGTCGGAACTGATGGAAACGGAATTGTTCGGACACGAGAAGGGCTCGTTCACCGGGGCGGCATCGCGCCACACCGGAAAATTCGAGCAAGCGCACCACGGTACGTTGTTCCTGGATGAGATTGGCGACATGCCGCCGACCATGCAGGCAAAATTGCTGCGTGTGCTGGAAGAAGGCGAAATCGAGCGCGTGGGCGGCGACAAACCGTTTGCGGTGGACGTGCGCGTGGTGGTGGCCACGCACCGCAATCTGGAAGAGCAGGTGCGGCAGGGGACTTTCCGCGAAGATTTGTATCATCGCGTGTTCGTATTTCCGATAGTGCTGCCGCCGCTGCGCGAACGGCGCGAGGATATTCGGGTGCTGGCCGAACACTTCGTGCGGCAACTCGAAGAGCAGAACAGCTGGAAGCTTAGAAAATTATCGGCGGAGGCGATCGCGGAGCTGGAGCGCTACGCGTGGCCGGGCAACGTGCGTGAATTGCGCAATGTGATTGAGCGCGTATTGCTGCTCGCGCCGGGCGACCTGGTGGACGCGGAGACGGTGCGGCGCGCGTTACCTGGCGCTGCTGTAGGCGGCGGAACAGCGGCGGCGAAAATTGCGCTGGAGATGGGGACGCTCGCGGAACGCGTGGAAGCTTTCGAGCGCGAAACTTTGTTGGCGGAATTGAAGCTGCATCATCATCACATGACGAACACGGCGAAAGCGCTGGGCCTGGAGCGCAGCCATCTATATAAGAAGTGCCAGCAGTTGGGGATTGATCTGCGTGTGATACGGCAGACGGAGTAGGGCGCTGCTGCGCGGCCATCGGCGAGTGCGCGATAACGATGGCGCACTAAAGTGCGCCGCTACGAAGACGTGTCTGATTTTTTGCGCGCGGAAATTATGTAGCTTGAGGCTATATAGCTGATGACGGAGACGGCCATGGTGATCCAGAGCACCTTGGAGTTCAGGGTTACGGCGAAGGCTGCTACCGCTGCAAAAAATCCCCACATGAAGAGTTCACCGAGGAAGGCTTGTTTCCAGTGAGGTCTTATGCCGCTGGCTGGCAGGCGCGGTTGCAGGGATGGCCAGAGTCGGGGAACGCGGCGGCAGAAATTGATGTAGGATTCGCCCTGCTGTTTTAGCAGATTGGATTCTTCCAGGCCGATCAGACGCAGGCAGAAAACAAAATTTCCCACCACGATCAGCAGGAATCCCACGCGGCTTGCTAGCAGGCCCATGCCGCATGCCATCAAAATATTTCCGAGATAGAGAGGATTGCGGACGTGGCGGTAGGGGCCGGACGCGACGACTTTTTCGGCGCGCAGATCGTTGTCCTGCATTACGTCAGAGCGGAGGTAGGACGTCGCCCAAGTGCGCAGGAGCGCGGTGAGCAGCATGAGCAGGGCGGCGAAAGCCAGGGCGCAGCGCGCCAACAGATCGGCGTGAGGGGAACCCTCGCCGACGGTGATGTTGATCAGATACTGCACGACGTTGACGCGATCCACCGCGTAGAGCCAGAAGCCCACGCCGAAAATCAGGCCGAAGATCCAGAAGCGATTGCGAAACTCGAATTCGGTAGCTTTCATGAGGCTCCTGTCTCCTGATGCGGCTGGATGTTCTGGCCGTATGTTATACGCTCACTCGTGCGGATTTGTTACCGGTGGTCGCGTGCTTCTGCCGACGGCGACGGGAACAGCCGGCTGAAGAGCAAGTGCGTGGGGAGATAGACCAACAAAACGAGAAAGAGGAACGTGATGGCGAGATGCACAGGAGCGGGTCCGTAGGAGCGATGCAGGAAGGGATCCGTGACCGCGAAGTTGAGATTTTGATCCGGCGTCACGAAGCGCGAAGCTATCAGCACGGGCACGAGAATGGCTGATTGCAGTTTCCAGCCGCGGCGGTCGTATCCAAGCCGGCTGAGAGACCAGAGCAGAATGAACGGCAGGACGATGTGGAAGAGCGAGAGCAGCCGAGCCCAGAGTGGGGTGGTGGCGTCGAAGAGATATTCGGTGCCGCCGATCAGGTGGCGGCCGAAAATCAAGCGCGCGGCGACGTCGAGCGTCCACACCAGGTCAATCAGTACAGAAGAGACTGCCTGGCTGGATAGCAGCAGCGCGCTGTTGGTCCACAATCCGATGCAGGTGAGGATCACGGCGATATCGCAGAGGTGGAGAAAATTCGCCGGGCCCCACGCATGCCAGTAGGCTAGAAACCAAACGATGAGCCAAAGCAGCGCAACCCGGCGGATCCAATCGGGAATTCTGTTGCGCGCTACGGGTGAGGTGGGCATTTTGTCGCTGGGAACGCGGCCATCGTAACAAAATGACGGGCTAAATCCCACCTGCGCGAAGTACGTGACGCGCAGTGATTTTGATGCCAGAGACGAATCGATGTCCGCGAACGAGGGACAGGCCTTTCACATCTGTTGGCAGAGGATGTGAGCACATGCGAAGATTTGAGCTGGCATGACGATCCATCCAGCGTGGTTTGCGGCGGGCGGTGTGTGCGCGGCGGGAGGATTGTTTGCGTGGGGAGCGCTGGCGCCGGCTTCGCAGATATTTGGGCAGACGTTGCGGCGTCTGGATGATGCATCGTGCATGGCGATTACTTTTGACGATGGACCGAATCCGAGTGTCACGCCTAAAGTGCTCGAGCTTTTTGAGCGATACAATGCGAAGGCGACATTTTTCCTGATCGGGCAGCGGGTGCGCGCGTTTCCTGCGCTGGCCCGGGAGATTGTGGAGCGCGGGCACGCGATTGGCAATCATACGGAGACGCATCCGTCGCTTACATTTCTATCGCCGGGACGAATCACGGAAGAGCTGGAGCGTTGCGACGATGCGATCGCGGGGGCGACGGGAAAATCGCCGAAGTGGATGCGGCCGCCGTTTGGCTATCGCAGCCCGCTGCTGGATGGGATCGTGCAGCGGCGCGGTGGAGCGGGCGTGGCGATGTGGAATGTGGCGGCGCGCGATTGGCGGACCGATTGGCCCGAGCTGGTGATTCAACGCTTGCGCAGGGCACGTGGCGGGGATATCGTCCTTTTGCACGATGGCGATCATCGCGTGCGGGAAGGGAAGCGTGGGCACGTGCTGGCGGCGTTGGAATATTGGTTGCCGCGCTGGCGCGATGCGGGCATACAATTTGTGAAGCTGGACGAAGGGCCACTCAAAACTCAGGCGGGCTAAAGCTCATGGACGAAAAAAGATACTACGACGAGAAGCCCGAAACTAAACAGATGACGCTGGTCTGTCCGCATTGCCGCGAAGAGGGTGTTTTCCCGGTGCGCTGGATGGCGCGGACGAAGAAGAGCGCGCTGCCTCCGGGCGGGAATGAAGATGATCGCGCGAAATTTGCCAAGGCGCGCTCGTACATGGTGCGCATGGACGACATGGTGGCCTGCCGCAATATTCGCTGCAGAAAACGTTTTGAACTTACTGGCCAGACGGTAATTCTCACCTAACCGATCGCCTCACGACACGGCAGACTTGACTCGAAAAGGTTCCGCACACTATCGGCGCGGGGTTGCGAGTTTGGTTTCTTCAGGAACTGACTGGAACGCGTTCCAGAATCTCGCGGATCTTTGCGGCGAGAGCTTTCAGGTTGAAGGGTTTCTGCAGAAAAGCCATCCCGCCCTGCAGCACCCCGTGACGGAAGACGCTGTCGTCTGTGTAGCCAGAGATGTACAGCACTTTCAGATCAGGTCGAGTGGCGGCCAGACGCGCGGCTAATTCGCGGCCGCTCAGCTTCGGCATCACGACGTCCGTGATAAGCAGCTGAATTTTGCCAGTGTGCGCGGTGGCGATTTCCAGGGCTTGCACGCCGTCTGAAGCGTCCAACACCTGGTAACCGCGAGCGGAGAGATATTCGCTGACTAATTCGCGAACGCTCTGCTCGTCCTCGACGAGCAATATGGTTTCCGTGCCGGGCTCATGGCCACTTACTGTTTTTTCGGGAGCCTTCTTTTCCGCCGGCGCCTGCACCATGGGGAGGTATACCTTGAAAGTTGTGCCATGGCCGACCTCGCTATAGACCCAAATGTATCCGCCGCTTTGTTTCACGACTCCGTACACCGTGGCCAGTCCCAACCCGGTGCCACGCCCTTGTCCTTTCGTGGTGAAAAAAGGCTCGAAAATGCGCGCCTGCGTGGCGGCGTCCATCCCACAACCGTTATCGGTAAACGTCAACATCACGTAAGGACCGGGATCAACCACGGCGTGCTGCGTGGCGAAATCGCGATCGAGATGCACGTTGGAGGTTTCGATGGTCAAGCGACCGCCGTCGGGCATGGCGTCGCGCGCGTTTACCACCAGATTCAGCGCGACCTGTTCGATCTGGCTGGGGTCTGCTTTGACGCGGCCCAGATTGGCACCGGGCAGAAACGCGAGCTCAATATTGGCGCCGATGACGCGCGACACCATCTGGATCATCCCGGCCACTACTTCGTTCAGGTCCAAGACACGCGGCTGCAGCACTTGCATGCGGCTGAAGGCCAGCAACTGGCGCGTTAGCGCGGCGGCGCGTTCGGCGGCCTGCTGAATCTGTTCGACGTTCTGGCGCGCGGGATTCTGGCGATCCGCAGGAACACCGGGCAGCCGGTCGAGGAGCATTTCGGCGTGGCCCTTCACCACCATCAGTAGATTGTTGAAATCGTGCGCGACGCCGCCGGCGAGTTCTCCGACGGCCTGCAACTTTTGCGACTGGCGCAGCTGGTCCGCCAGCTGTTTGCGATCGGTGATATCGAGCGCCACGCCGATTACTCCGAGAATCTCGCCGTCGGTGCCGCGCAGCGGCCGCACGTGGGATTCGAAAACGCGGTTCTGCCAGTGCAATTCGTAGGTGAGAGATTCGCCGGCAAGGGCGCGCCAGTGCGCGGCAATGGAGGGATGCTGGGGATCATTGGTTTGAAAGTATTCGGCGAGCGTCTTGCCCGTGAGTCCGCCAGACTTCATTCCGAGCGATTCCAGGCCAGCGCCCATGCTGGAGGTGTAGCGCAGATCTTTATCGGTGGTCCACAGCACGGCCGGCATGCGCTCGATCATCACGGCCAGGCGCGCGCGGCCTTCGTGGCGCTCGGTCTGGGATTTCTCGAGATCCTCGAGCATGCCGTTGATCGCAACGCCCAAAAATGCCAGCTCGTCCTGGCCGGGCACATCGAGACGAGCCGAAAGATCGCCGCTCGCGCCGATTTGCGTAATGTTTTCAGTGAGATTGGCGATGCGGGATATGACGACGCGTTCGAGCAAGTACAGAGTGACCGCGCCGAAGACGAAACCTGCGGCGATCAGCAGCAACAGAAACTGGACGAGGCTGGTGTGCCCCTGCTCGTAGATGGTCCTGGGCAGCAGGACGCGGACGACCAACGCTGGCCGGCCGTAGATGTCGTTCAATACTTCGTAGGCGGCGAGCGATTGGCCGTCGAGCGGGCGGATGAAATTAGGCGCGCCCTTTGCGATGGCTGCAGCTGCGGCGCGGAAATCGGGAGCCAGCGTGGCCGAAGAAAGCATCTGGGCCTCGACGGGCATGAGCGTCAGGTCGCCCAGATGTTGAATTTCAGCCGGATCCAGCAGGTGGCCCATGATCATTGTTCCGGCGATGGGCCCGGAGGAATCGCTATTGAGGATCGGCCGGGAATCTACCAGGGCCGGACCGCCGGGAAGGTCTAGAATTCCCGCGACCTTACTATGGGTATCTTTCAAATTGAGGAGCAGCGAGCCGGGTTTGAGGTGTGCGTCCAGCCCTACCGGAACGGGTATTTCGCCGCCGTGGGTCAAGTCGAAGCCCTTGGAGAAAAGCTTGCGGCCCTGGGCGTCAAAGATGACGACGAAGCTGATTTTCAGCTCCTGAAACGTTGGGGCGGGGAATTCAGTCTTGATATAGCTCGGCCGTTGACCCCGGGCGAATTCATAGGTCATGTCCCAGCAACCGTATTCGCTGGTGGTCTGATCGAGCGTGCTTAACTCGTTCGTCAGAGCGCTGGCGGCGCGCGCGATATCCCTTCCGGCGAAATCTTCTTCCAGGATGGCGAAGCCGCGCATGAGCACGATGCGCGAGAGCATGAAAAGACCGCCGACCAGGCCGAGCATGGTAATCCCGATGATCAGCAGAGTCTTCCGCCGAAGAGAGGACGGCACACGCAGTTGTGCTATGTGGAGGGGTCCCAAGACAAACCTCAAGTCCAATTATATCGGCTGAAGGGTGCCCTCGGCTTTCGCGGTGTCCTAGAGGTACACGCCCCTCGGGCCGTGGGCCGGCAAGGAAAGCGTGGTAACCGGGCGCCGAGAAGGTTTATCCTCGATACATCTCGCTGAGTATGGGAAGGCATCCTTACTACGTGGTGGCTATGGGACCATGGTGAAGGGGCAGATGAGAAAGCGGCGGTTCCACTTGCAACTGGCCCTGTTGTCGCTCGTCGCGACGGGATGCGCGCTTCCTGCGGCGGCACAGGATGCTGGGCCAATGCCGCCTGCTTCCGCGAGCCAACCTGCGACACAGAAGGCACCGGCGCCTCCCAGTGCTGCGCCTGCTTCCGGCGAAGCTCCGGCTCCATCTGGAGCGGCTGCTGCGGGTTCCGCAACGCCTGCGGCGCACGATGCGACTTCGACGCTGGCTGTGATCCCGGTTGCTGCGAAGATTATGGTGCCGGCCGGCACACACATCCCGCTGGTTCTGCATAACGCTATATCTACGCGCAGCGCGCGGCCCGGCGATCCGGTTTATTTCGAGACGGTGTTCCCGGTGATGATTGACGGAAAAGTGGTGATCCCGGCGGGTTCGTACGTGAGCGGCGAAGTCACCGAATCGAAGCGTCCTGGGCGGGTGAAAGGCCGCGGCGAACTGATGATCAAGCTGACCACCATGATTCTGCCGAACGCCTACATGGTGAACCTTAACGCGATTCCCGGCAATGTGGGGACCGGCGGAAACGAAACCACGGACAGCGAAGGGAAAATCATCGGGGATTCAGAAAAAGGGCACGACGTGGGAACGGTGGCGAAGACCACCGCAGCGGGGGCGGGAATCGGCGGATTGGCGTCACAGACGGGGCGAGGTGTGGGAATTGGCGCGGCCGCGGGAGCCGCGATAGGGCTGGCGGCTGTGCTGCTGACGCGCGGGCCGGATGCGGAGATGCCGCGCGGTTCCACGGTGGAAGCGGTGATTGATCGTTCGCTTTATTTGGATGCCGACAAGGTGCAGTTCGCGAGCCCCGGGCAAGCGTCGTCGCTCGCCGGGCCGCCGAATCGTGAACCAGTGCGGAACAAGGATCCGTTCTAGATTTGTGGTTGGTGCGGTCCTCGGGCGGGTTTGTCGCGATAGTCTCGTCGTGACGACGAATTTCGGGGCTCCGGCAGTTGTTGCCGCGGCACCGATGGCGCACTAAAGTGCGCCGCTACAAAATCAATAAGCGCTGCGATTCGCGCGGGCAGGAGATTTTGCCGCGCTAAAGCGTAGCGACGAGAAATCTTTCACGTCGAAATTCGATTTTCCTGTGACGATCCAATCGCGCATGATTTTCGCGGTGGCGGGTGCCAGCAAAATCCCGTTGCGGTAGTGTCCGGTGGCCAGCCATAGCCCTTCGATATCGGTGGGACCGATGATGGGCAGATGATCCGGGGTGTCCGGGCGCAGTCCCGACCATTCTTCCACAATTTTGGCGTCGGCCAGGGCCGGAGCGAGGTCGAGAGCTGCGTCGAGAATCTGGCGGACGCCCTGCGGCGTAACTTGTTTTGCGAAGCCGGCATTTTCGAGGGTGCTGCCGGCGATGAGGCGGCCGTCGCGCCGCGGCACGAGATAACCGTGATGCGAGCGCAGGACTCTTTTCAGCGTTACGGTTTCCGAACGCAACGCGAGCATTTGACCCCGGACTGGATGTACTGGCGCGTATTGGGTTAGTCGAGGGTGCGGTTCGCCCGCGCTGCTTTCGATCGCGCTGCAAAAACTTCCGGCGGCGACGACTACGTGCTTGGCTGCGATGTTCTGGCCACCGGCGATCACTCCGACGCACGTGTCTCCATCATAAAGCAGTTCATCCACCGTGGAGTTGGCGTGAATTTCGGCGCCGCGCGTTTTCGCGGCAGCCAGCACAGCTTCGATCAGCAGCCGTGGATCGACCGTGGCTTCGTCAGGCAGAAAGGCAACGGCTCCAGTCTGAGCGCCGAGCGACGGCTCCTGCTTGCGTGCCGCTTCCAGTGACATCGCTTCAGCTGACAAACCGAGTCGCTGAAATTCAGCCACCATTTCATCGCGCGCGGCTTCCGCTTGCGGTCCGCGGAATACTTCGAAAGTCCCGTTGCGGGTGAAATCTGTAATCTTGCCGGAGGCTTGTTCGATTGCCGCGATAAATTCAGGGTAGAGGCGCAGACTTTCTTTTCCGAGGGGAACCAGCGCCGAAGATTCCGGCGAATCGGGCCCGGGCGCGAGCATTCCGGCTGCGGCCCAGGAAGCTTCGCGGCCGGGCTCTTGGCGATCGAGCACCGCAACGCGCAATCTTGCGGACGAAAGCTCGAATGCGATCGAGCCGCCGATCAGTCCGCCGCCAACGATGATTACGTCGTAAGCGTTCACGGAGTCAGTTTATCAGGAATTGTTGCCGCGATATTGTCCGACAAGACAGTGACGGGAGGTCCGTGCTGGAACGGACGAGTCTGATAAGAAATTCGCGTCAGAAAGACTCGACGAGTTCTACGGAGAGGAGGCGTGCTTTTTGCGCGAGGGTTTGCGCGCGGGACCAGTCTCCGCCTTTGCCGGCTTCGTCGGATTGGGCCAAGAAGCTTTTAATTTTTTCAATGAGATCGTTTTGCGCGGCGTTCAGGCGTTTGCCGGTTGCCTGCTGCAGGTTTCGCTGGGCGACTCCGGCGTCTTCGTCGGTCTTGTGCTTCAGGCTGGCTTGATCTCCGGGCGAAAGCTGCGGCGAAATTTGCGGCGGAGGAGTGCGCGCGGGTTGCTCGGCCTGAGTGTCGCTGGCTGATTCGCTGGGTTGGCGGTGCGGCGGCGCTGGCGGTTTAGTATGCGTAGGCTCGACGGGTAGCGGCGCAGCGGCGGTGGCAGCGGGTGATGGCGGAGGCGGTACTGCTTCTACCGGCGGTGTGGCGTCAGTATCCGGCGCGATATTGGTGATGGGTTTGGAATCAGCGGTGGTCGGAGCAGGGACAGCAGCCACGGGCGGTGCGGCTTTCACCGTCGTGTTGTGACACCCCGCCGCACTGAAAGACAGCCCGCAAAGAAATAAGGCCGCCAGCGAAGCTGATTCTGTTTTTCGGCTGGGCATTTATCTTCTTAACTTTTATCTTTTCTCTTCAGCAAACGGCTGCCCGAAATCGCGATGCTTTTCAGGCGGCGCCTCCAGCGAACGCGCTAATGGCAATTCCAGGCGAAAGGTAGTGCCGCGTCCGGGCTCCGATTCGAATTCTATCCGACCGTTGTGCAACTGCACAAATCGAAAAGTGTTAGCCAGTCCGATGCCAGTACCTCCGGGACGGGTTGTAAAGAACAGCTGAAAGATTTTCTTCTGATTTTCCGGAGAAATCCCCGCGCCGGAATCGGCGACGGCGATGACGGCGAAATCACCGCTGCGCCGCAAGCTGAGCGAAATGCTGCCGCCCGGACTGGTGAAGTCGCTGGCATTCAGCAAAAGATTGAGCACGGCCTGATGAATGAGCTGACCATCCACCAGCACGTGCGGAAATTCGGGCGGCAAATCCACGCGAAGGTCGATGCCAGCCTTGACGATGCTGGGCCGCGCGGCTTCCAGGACGTCATCCAGCAAAATGCGCAGGTCGGTTTCTTCCAGCTTGAACTCCAGCGGCTTGGTGAAATTCAGGAAGGTTTTCACGGCGCGGTCCAGCCGGTCAATTTCGCTATCCAGCATTTTCACGGCTTGCTGCGGCTCGGGCTCGACGGGCATATTGGCTTTCAGGACTTCCAGCCAGAGCCGCATCGAGTTCAGTGGGTTTTTTACTTCGTGAGCGACGCCGGCCGTGACCCGGCCGAGCGCGGCGAGGCGTTCGGAGACTTGCAACTGGCTGCCGATTCTTTCCAGCGATTCCACGTCACGCAAGGTGATGAGCGCTCCCATGGGAAGGCCGTGCTCGCGAATCACCTGGGCGCTGAGGCCGATTCGCTGCGAGCCGTGCAGACCGGCGAGAGTGATTTCCGCATTTTCGATATGGCCGACTTCATCGCCGTGGATCCCCAGCGCCTCTCGCGCGGGATGACCTGGCGGAAAAATTTCGCTGACGCGCAATCCCCGCAAGACCTCGGATCGCTGGCCGAGAAACTTTTCCACCGAGGGGCTGACGAGCACCGCGTTGCCGCGCGCGTTGAAAAGAAGCAAGCCGTCTTCCAGGCCGCCCATCACCTGATCGAGGTTTTCGCGCAGGGTGCTGAAAATTTCGCGCACGTCGCGCAACTGTTTTCCGATGCCGATGATTTTGGTGCTGACCGCGCCGAATTCATCGCTGCGCTCCACCGGCTCGAGATCAAATTCGCCGGCAGAGATGCGGTCCAATTGCGCGGAGATGCGGTCAATGGGCGCGAGGGAAGCGCGGCTGACGACGAGCGCCAGCAGAGTGGAGAGCAATACGGCAGCCAGTGCGTAATAACCCGCGGACTCCAGCCCGGGCGAAATTTCGTTGCGGATGAGCGCCGAAGAGAGGCCGATGCGGATGTCGCCAAAGGGTCCATTGATATTGAACGGCAGCGAATCCTCGTACACCAGCGGCGGGCCGTAGAGCGTGCGCAATTGTTGAAAGAAGCCGCCACGCACCAGGGAATCGACGGGCGGGCGCTGGCCAATTTTTTGGCCGCGCAAGCTGGCATCGCTGGATACCAGCGCGATGCCGTCGCGATCGCTGATGGTAATTTCGTAGATCGTGGGCGAGTAACCGATGGCGGATTCCATCACGGAATTCAGAGTGCTGCTATTGTCCAGCGCCCGTTGCACGTAAGCGCGCAAATCCGCCGGACTGGAAGATGCGGGGGTATCGCCGCGCGCCGCAGCGTCGGTGAGAGAGTTCTGGCAAGCGAGGTAAATCTGTTGCGCGACGAAGCGCGCGCGGTCATCGGCCTGGCGCAACGTCTGCCGTGTGAGCCGCGCGATGTATAGACCGGAGACCGCGGTGACCACCGCCAGGACCAGCAGCGAAGTCGCCAGGGTGAATTTAGTTTTCAGGCTGAGACGCATCTCGTCGCCCCGCCTCGTATTCTTTTAATTTGTTGTGGAGAGTTTTCAGGCTGATGCCGAGCAGTTCGGCGGCGCGCGTCTTGTTCTGGCTGGTGGCGCCAAGGGTCTGCAGAATCAGCTCGCGCTCCACGGCATCCACGGTGGTGCCGATGGGGAACCGCAGGCCGCCGAGGCCGGAAGTGGTCATGGCGGTGGCGCGGCCAAATTCGGATGGCAGATGCTGGCGCGAAATCGAGCCGCGGTCGGAGGCGATCGCGGAGCGCTCCAGGACGTTGCGCAACTCGCGGACGTTGCCGGGCCACGGGTAGGACTTAAACAGGTCCATGACGTCCGTGCCCACGCCGCTGATCTTTTTTTCGTGCTTGGTGGAAATATCGGCGAGCAGGTGGTCCACCAGAAGCGGCAAATCCTCTTTGTGCTCGCGCAACGGCGGAAGGTGGATGTGGAAAACGTTCAGGCGAAAATAGAGATCCTGGCGCAGGTGTCCGTCGGCGACAGCCTGTTCGGGATTTTTGTTGGTGGCGGCCACAACGCGGACGTCCACGGGCGTTTCCACTTTGCTTCCCAGCCGGCGGACTTTTTGATCTTCCAGCACGCGCAACAGTTTGGCCTGGGTCGGCGCGGGCATTTCTCCGATTTCGTCGAGCAGGAGCGTGCCGCCATCGGCCAATTCGAAGCAGCCGATGCGGCGTTCGGCCGCACCGGTGAATGCTCCTTTCTCGTGCCCGAAAATTTCGCTTTCCATCAGTGATTCGGGGATGGCCGAGCAATTGATGGCGACGAAGGGGCGGTCAGCGCGCGGCGACAACATGTGAATCGAGCGCGCCACCATTTCTTTACCCGAGCCGGTCTCGCCGGTGATGAGCACAGACGCGGTGGAGGGCGCGGCGATCTCTACTTGCCGCATTACTTCCTGCATGGGCGCGGATGTACCTACCAGCGTGCCGAGTTTTCCCGCTGCACGCAGGTCGCGTGTGAGGGCCACTACCGCTTGCTGGTTGCGCACGTGCCCTAGCGCTCGTTCCAGCAGCGCGCGCAGCACAGGTGGTTTCAGAGGCTTTTCGATGTACCAGTAAGCGCCGGCTTCGATGGCCTGTACAACGCGTTCGTCGCTGCCGCGGCCGGTAATAATAATGACGGGGATACGGAGAATCTCGTCGCCGAGCTGTTTGAGTAGGTCGAGCCCATTCATGCCGGGCAATTCCACGTCGGCGAGAATCAGGCTCGGTTGGAATTCCTGAAACTTCGCGAGGGCTTCTTCACCGCTGGCGACGCCGAGGATTTCCCAGCTCCATTTGCGCAACAGGGCCTCGTAGCCCTTGCGGGCGTTGTCTTCATCTTCAACGATCAGAATGCGCTGCTGGTTGGGACTCACGGTAGTCATCGGAACTTTGAATGTAGCAGCAGTCCAGCGGAAATCCAAGAGAGCGGGGCGGCTAGGGCCGCGAGCCGTTTGGATACGGCTCGTTTCCTGAAGTGGGAAAGATTCGCAGCGTTAATTCGACAATGGGAGGACTAGCAGAGACTTAACGGCTTTATTGTCAGCAGAAACGCGCGGTGTATCCCGGTCATCTGCTTGCAGCCGATTCTCGGGGTGAACCATGAAAGAAAATAGAGGGGCGATCCGCTACAACATACACGTGCCCTTGCAGATTTATGCGTCGCAGCGGCAGCCGCCGGAATTTCACGTGGGGCAACTGCGCGACGTTTCCCGCACTGGTATTTTATTCCACTCCGAAGTTTCGTTCGAGGTGGGAACCTCGCTCGAACTCGCGTTTTGTTTGCCCGGAGGGGGAGAACGGGCCGCTTGCGTACTGGCCCGAGCGACCGTCAAAACGCTGCGCGGCTGGCAGTTGCCGGATCAAGCTCCGCCGCTTTACGGAATTGCGGTGGCTATTGAGCACATCGACTTCGCGCAGCCCGCCGTCTCCAGCGCCGCATGAGTGCGTGGCGAGCTGCGTTCCAGATCCCCATCATGCAGGAATCAAATTACGCCGCAATCAGATCGCGCTAGGTCCTGCCGACAAACAAAGGGCGCTGCAGCACCAGTTCCAGCTTCAGATTTTGCGGCAGCGTAAGCTCCTGGCCGAGCCCGGACGTAATCATGAATGCGGTTGCGGCGGAGACGGCCGCGCCCATGGCCGCGTCTTGTTTATTCTTGGCGACGATTCCCGGTTCCGCGCCAACGAACGCGGCTTCGGCCGCGGCGAAGGCGACGTCTTCCTGCTTGGTCTGTGCAGCGCGGATTTCTCCTTCGCGATCGTACAGCACGCGAATGGAATGCACCCCTGGGGCGTCTATCAAGTCGGCTACCAGCGGAACCCAGCCTGTGGAAACGTGAATTTCATCGAACGTCAGCCAAAGGCGCGCGCGGCCCACCTTGCCGGCGGACTGCACTCTGTCAATGTGGCCGCGGATTTGAGTACCACGGGGCAGAGTCGCTCCCTCCGCCGTGGTGATGGGTTCAAGGGTACGTGCCAGAAAGCGCTTTCCTACTTTATCTTCCTTGGTGGAGATGGTGGTTTGCAGGGAAACCAGGAAACGGGTTCCACGTGCGGCGGCGTCGGGCGGCGCGTCCTGAGTTTGGGAATCGGGTTCCTGCGATTGCGTCTGTGCTTTTGCAGATCCACCAGCAAGGAACAGCAGAACGGACGTAAGTACGAAAATCCTCCAGCGATTCATGAACTCCTCCAAATTTTCGTTTGGCGCTTTCAGCTGGAGGCGAAAGCGGGGACTTATTACAGCCAATATAGCAAATCTGCGGAACGATGGCGAGAGGAGTGTCCACGCCCGATTCGCAAGGCAAACGGAAACACAAAGTTTCATGCAGGCTCTTGGGCCACGGGTTTCGCCGGGCGGAGACGGAGAAAAAACTGTACAGGAACGGACGACTGTGAATTATAATCCGCCCAGTTTCACTGGCTTGGGTAGAACGCGCTGGATACTCCCTTTTCGGCCCCCTGCGAGTCCTGTGTTTTTTTTCACTGAGCCTCTTGTGAGCTGAAAAATGGGTGCCAGCATCGGCGGGGTGGAACCCGGTTTGGCAGTGTGCTGAGGAGGCGTACTTTGAGAGTGCTAGAACGTGCCGCTGCCCTGGTTGTGGCTGTTTTTTTTGTTGTAGCAGCGTGCTTCGCCGACGATACGAAACCTCGTCAGCCGGGCGCGTCCACTAGCGCGGCCGCGAATTCCAGTGCGAGCGCGTCATCCCCAGGTTCGTCATCCCCAACTTCATCCGCGAGCGATGCTTCCGATAAAGCCGCAACCGCAACACCCGCTAACGCCGCGGGCGGCGACGGGTCCGGAACGGCCACTACGGCCGCAAGTTCTGCCGCCGTTGCGCCAGTGCCAGCGCCTTCTGGATCGCAGTCAGCGCCAGGGAATTCCGGTGCGGCCAAGTCCAAGACTTTAAAATACGCGGATGACGATTCCGAGCAGCCCAAATTTACGCCGATGCCCGCGCTCGACGGCAATCCGGGATTATTCACGCTGGAAACTGGCGAAACGCTTCCCAAGCACGGTTGGTCCATGGGCATCGGGCTGAATAAGATTTCGCGCATGCCGGGAGAGATTACGTCGCTGCAGCTGATTCCGTCGGCGGGGTACGGCATCAGCAACTGGTTCTCGATATTCTTTCAGCTCAATTCGTATGATTACATCCATGTGGGCGGGCCAAGTGAGCTGAGCCTGTCGTCGGCGAACGCCGCGAATCCGCCCTACCAGAACACGATTTACAATTCGATCATTCCTTCCAGCGGTTTTCCTCCGGCGTATGTGGAAGATGCCCCGTTCGCGTCTCACAACGGCAGCGGCGTGGGGGAGCTGGACCTGGGATTCAAGATCGGATTGCTATCGGAACGACGCGGCAAGCCGATCAGTTTATCCATTCGCAATGATTTCTACATTCCCACGCAGACTGGGCTCGCGAACCTGCTATCGAACCAGGTGCAATATGGAAAGTTTAACTATGGCGTCGGAGTGGAAGCCAGCAAGACGTTCTTTCACGGTGGAATTACGGCGACGGCGAATTGGTCTTACCGGATCATGCGCGATTCCACATACACGGTGAATGTGGGTGGCACGCCCGAAACCCTGGTGCTGAACCTGGCGGATCAGATGCAAGTGGGCGCCGGACTTTTGATTTTTCCGACGAAACGTTTTCAGATCATAACGGAATACGACGGCACGATTTTCGTGGGCAAGGGAATTCAGAACACCAGCTTCGGCGCGCGCGATCCCGTGGACAACCTTATCGGGTTCAGGCTGTATGCATGGAAGTGGGCGGCGCTAGACATGGGCTACCGATATTCGCTGAACTTGATAAACAACCGCGACCGCAACGGCTTCATTATTAAGGTAGGCGTGGCGCACTGGCCCGAAAAGCCGCGGCCGCCGGACGTGCTGACGGCGTCGTGTGCTGTGGACAGGTCTTCGGTGATGGAAGGCTCGGAGGCGTTTGTTACCGCCACCGCGAGCGCCACAGATTCGAATGGGCATCCATTGACCTATCTGTGGACTGCCACGGGTGGTTCGATTGATGGATCGGGACCCTACGTCCGGTGGAATTCGACGGGTGCCGGCGCGGGAAGCTACACGCTGACGTCGCGCGTGGACGATGGCGCGGGCAAGACGACGAGTTGCTCGACGAACGTGACCGTGCAACCGAAACCGGCTCCTGCGGCACCGACGATGACTTGCTCCGCGGACCGCTCAACGGTGCTGGCCGGCGATCGCGCGGAGATTACTGCGAATGTGAACGATCCGTCGGGGACGGCCATACGATTCAGCTGGCAGGCCAACGGTGGGCAGGTGGTGGGCAGCGGATCGATCGTGCAATTCGATACATCGGGCCTCGCGCCGGGTACCTATACTGTGACTGGGCGCGCGGAAAATGAATTGCATGCCGCATGCGATTGCACGGCGGCTATCACCGTTCAAGCGCCGGCAGCTCCGCCGCAAGCAAGCAAGGTCAGCTCGTGCGATTTCGCGCCGGGCAGCGCGCGCGCCGATAACGTGTGCAAGCGCAATCTGGATGACGCGGCGGTACGTCTCCAGAGCGATCCCAAGTCGAAAGTGGTTCTGGTGGGCTACGCGGATCCGAAGGAAGCGAACGCCGAAAAGCTGGCGAACGAGCGCGCGGTGAGCGGTCAGAAATATCTCCAGGAGAAAAAAGGTGTGGACGCTACGCGCGTGGAGGTTCGCACCGCAGCAGGGACAGCGGGCGCAGGCCAGGACAGCCGCCGCGTGGATGTAGTCTTCGTCCCGGATGGCGCATCTTATTAATTGCAGCATCTGAGGGTGAAAGGAACCAGCAAGGCGCCCGGTGGAGATTGCGGGCGGTGGGATTTCGGCGAGCGTTATCGTAGAGACGTATTGCAGGAGAAGCTTCGCGCTGCGCTCCGCTGAAGTTGGCGCGGCACGGGCTTCGAATCGAAATCAATTTACGACTTCGCGCTAATTCCGCCGCGATATTTCTACCCGGCGCAGACGGCCGGTATTCAACATGACTTCGCTTAACAGGTCCCTGCGAAATTTCCCAATCGTGCTGATTAGTTTGGTGTGCGCGTGCGTCTGGGCGTGCGCGGTCGCGCCGCCGGCAAAGGCGCAGGTGTGGCAGGCCGTGGGTCCTGCGGGCGGCGATGTGCGCGCCCTGGCCAGTGATCCTGCAAATCCCGAGGTGCTCTATTTGGGCACCAGCGATGGCGCGATTTTCGCGTCGCGGGATGCGGGCGCCGATTGGGAGCAGCGCGGAGTGGTGGGCGAAAATCTGGATGCGGTGGTTACTGCGATCATCGTTGACCCGCGAAAATCGGCGCGGCTGTACGCATCGACGTGGACGCGGGAGGCCGGCGGCGAAGGCGGCGGCGTTTTTGTCAGCGACGATGGCGGCAAATCCTGGCGCGATTCCGGAATTTCTGGCCATGCGGTTCGTGCGCTGGCGCAATCGGCGTCGGACCCAGCGATTCTGATAGCTGGCGCGCTGGACGGAGTTTTTCTATCGCGCGATTCCGGCGGAAATTGGGAACGGATTACGCCCGGCGGGAATGCTGACCTGCGCAACTTTGATTCGTTGGCGATTGACCCGCGGGATCCGCAGATCATTTACGCCGGGACTTTTCACCTGCCTTGGAAGACCAGCGACGGCGGAAAACACTGGGCGCCGATTCACGCGGGAATGATTGACGATTCAGATGTGCTGAGTCTGACGCTGGATGCGCAGAACCCGCAGCGTGTTTTTGCCAGCGCGTGCTCGGGGATTTACCGCAGCGACGACGGCGGCGTGGCCTGGGAGAAAATCGAAGGGATTCCTTATTCTTCGCGGCGCACGCCGGTGATTCGCCAGGACGCTGCGAATCCTGCAACTTTGTATGCAGGGACAACCGAGGGACTGTGGAAGACCGCGGACGGTGGCGCTTCCTGGCGGCGAATTTCACCGCGGAGATGGGTGATCAATTCGATGGTTATTCTGCCGGGCGATGGCGACCGCGAATCCCAAGTCTTGCTCGGGACGGAACAACACGGCGTTCTGGCGAGCGATGATGGCGGCGCGAGTTTCCACGCATCGAACGCGGGATTCCATCATCACCGGATCGTTTCGTTGGCGGTTGACCCGCGTGATGCTGACCGCGCGGCCGCGGTAGTGGAGAACGCGCCGAATGCGCTGCTGATGACCGAGGACGGCGGTAGGAACTGGTTGCCGATGAGCGCGGGCCTGGACGGGGATACGGTGCGGCAGATTTTTTCTTCGCCGGTTGGTTGGTGGGCCACACTCGGGTCCGGCGGACTGGCGCGATTTGACGCGAAGGCGAACACATGGGCGCGCATCGGAGTAATCGCGGAGTCTTCAACGACGGATTCAGCGGGCTCTTCTAGCGCCACCGCGGGCGAAGCTCACGCGGTTCGGTCAGCGGTGAACGACATTTCTTTCACCGCCTCCGCGTGGTTCGCCGCTACGGACCAGGGGCTCTTCGTGTCGCATGACTTTGGCCGGTTGTGGGCGCCGCTGCGTTTTGGACCCGGCGATGTGCCGGTCCGTTCGGTGCGCGCATCGAGTGACGGGCAACAAATTCGGCTGGCATCTTCGGGTGGCATGGTTTTCTCCGAGGATGGCGGCAACACGTGGACCTGGCACGATCTTCCCCTCGGATCGGGCGGCGCGCTGCGGCTAGAGTGGACCAGCGACAACACTTTGCTGGCGGTGGCTCGCACGGGTTTGTACATTTCACGCGATGCCGGTACGAACTGGATCAAAGCGCAATCAGGACTGCCGGGCGGGCTGGTGGATGGCTTGTTGACTCAGCAGGAGTTCTGGCTGGCCTCGGTGCAAACGGCGGGCTTGTACATTTCGCGGGATGAAGGCGCCACGTGGGCGCGCGTGAAACGCAGCGGTCCAAGTATCATGCCGCATGTTAATGACCAGCAGTTCCCGGTGTTAGTTGCGGTGGGAGAAGCTGCAAGGATTTACGCCGGCTCCGCGACCGACGGCCTGTATGTTCTGGATCTTTCCGGCAATAGCGCGCCGCAATCAGTCGCCGCAGGCGTTTCGGGTGCTGCGGGCGCGAACGGCGGCCACTGAAATTGCAGCGGCGGCCGCGGGACGAGGAGCAGGCGACTCCAGTTGTGAGCCAGTTGTCGTGATTTTCCCTCATTGAAACTTCGGCGTTCCCAACGTTGCATTACTTACGAGAAAAGGGACTTGTTCGGCTGCGTACTATTACGGACTTGTTAATTGTTCCATTTCGACTCTACACTCCGGTCCTCAATCTTTTCCGCACGAACGCTTAAACACTTACAGGTCGGGCAGTTCCCAAGATCGTTCCCATTTGGTGCTTGTGTTGCAAACGACACCGGGAAGCGAACACGGGAAAGGGGATCGAATACCATGGCGGTAGGAACGGTGTTCTCAACGGAACGGCCGATATCAGCCACAGTTTTGATTGTAGATGACGAGGACGCCACACGAAGTTTGTGCCACGACGTGGTCACTGACTCTGGATTGCGCACACGCACGGCTTCCACCACGGAGCAGGCGCTGGAGATTCTGGATCAGATGCCGGTGGACATTCTGATCACGGACTTGCGCGTTCCGCAGATCGGCGGGCTGGAATTGCTGAAGCGGGTGCGCAGCAACTATCCGCAGACGGCGGTTCTGGTACTCACGCAATACGGCACGATTGAGAGCGCCGTGGAAGCTACTCGGCTGGGAGCTGCGGATTACATCACCAAGCCGTTTCACATCCCGGAGCTGCGCAGCAAGCTGGACCGCATGATTCGACTGCTGGATGTGGATCAGGAAAATCGCGTGCTGCGCGAAACGCTGCGCACGCGGCCCGGGTTTGCGGATCTGATCGGCGTGTCGGTGAAGATGCAGCGGGTGTACCGGTTGATTGAGCGAGTGAGTCAGCACGCCTATCCGGTGCTGATATTGGGAGAGAGCGGCACGGGAAAGGAATTGGTGGCGCGCTCCGTGCATTTTTCGGGCGTGCGGAGGAACAAGCCGTTCATTCCGGTGGATTGTTCGTCGCTGGTGCCGACGCTCATCGAGGCGGAATTGTTCGGTTACGTGAAAGGGGCTTTCACCGGGGCGCTGCATGCGAAACAAGGACTGATGGAAATCGCCGATGGCGGAACATTATTTCTGGATGAAATTGGGGATTTACCGTTTGACATGCAGGCCAAGCTGCTGCGCGCGTTGCAGGAAAAGGAAGTGCGGCCGGTGGGTTCAACGGATCGCGTGCCGCTCTCGGCGCGCATTATTGCCGCGACGAACCGAGATCTGGACGTCGCGGTACGCCAGGGAACTTTCCGTCAGGATCTCTTTTTCCGGTTGAACGTGGTGCAGATCAAGATTCCTCCGCTGCGCGAGCGCAAGACAGATATTCCGATCCTCGTGAATTCATTCCTGGAGAAATTCAGCGAAGCGAACGGCAAGGTGCGCACGATTTCTGAAGATGCCATCGCACGCATGATGGCTTATGACTGGCCCGGTAATGTGCGCGAGCTGGAAAATGCCATCGAACGAGCCATTGCTCTGGGCACCGGTCCGATTTTGCACGCCGGCGATCTGCCAACGAATCTGCAATACGGCACGGGCGACCGGCTGCCGCAGAATGACGAAATGATGCCGCTCGACGAACTGGAGCGGCGCGCGATCCTGCGCGCGTTGCGTGAATCCGGAGGCGACAAGCTGGCCGCCGCGCGCATGCTGGGGATCGGCAAGACCACGCTGTACCGCAAGCTGAAGCAGTACGACGCGCAATCCCGACCGAACTAGCGACTGTGGCGGCTGCCGCCGCACTTATAGCGATAGGCAGGACTCCGCGTCCCGCCTGGACGAAACGCGAGCACGAAAAAATCCCTAGAGGGGAAGGTCTGTTTCGAACTGGGAAGACTTTCTCTTTTTTCTCTCTCTCTGCATCCCCACTGCATTGATACCACAAGAGTTAAGCGCACGCGACTTGGTCCGTATAGTGCAATAGGATCTGCGTGCATACGGCATCGAACTTCGTGGACGTTCCAACTACCAACATAAATGTCGCAGATCGCGAACGAAAGCGTCATGGGCCAAACAACCCCCAGCAGTTTGCGCTGCGAGTGACCGCGCTTCGCCGGGGAGCGCCCCGATGAAGCAAGCCACTCCCCGCTCTTTGCCCGCGCGATCGAATTTGCAACCAGCGGTCGCTTGCGCGATTGCCGACTCGCGCGCGGCGATGAATTCAATTTTCGGGGACGCCGGACTCGTCGCGGTGTTTGACACCAGCGCGGAAGCGTTGCTCGTGGTGAACGCGAAGGGAATCATCCAACGAGCGAATCCTCGGGCTGCCGAATTGCTACGCAGCAAAGAAAGCGGGCTGCTACAGAAGGAACTGGGGAAATATTTCTCGCAGCCGGCGTCGGAGGAGTTTTCCAGGCTTTGCGCCTTGCAGGCGGCGTCGAAAGCACTCTCACACCTTGACAGCACCCTGGCCAGCGGTTTGGCGGTGCGCGTCAGTTTTCGCGCCAGCCTGGGCGGCGTGCAAAATCTGCTGCTGTGCCTGGAGGAAGGCTCCGTAGTGCATCGCGCGGACGGGAAATGGCTGCAGGTAGAAGCGGAACTGACCAGCGTGCTAGATTCCATACAGACTGGCACGATCCTGGTGGACGCAGCAGGCCGCATCCGTTTCTGCAACGCGCGCTTCGGGCAGTATTTCGGCATGGAGCGCCGCCAACTGCAATCTCTGGAAACGTTCGAGAATCTGGCGGCTTTGGTGGCGCCACGTTTTCGCACTCCCGAGAATTTTGGCGCGGCATGGAAATTGTTTGCGGAGGGCCAGGGAGTTCCAGGACATGACGAACTGGAAATGACGCGGCCGACGCGCCGCATCCTGGAACGCTTCGCGCGCCCAGTGCTGGACCGCGAAGGCCGCGCGGTGGGCTGGCTGGAGCTGTATTACGACGTCACCGGCGAGCGGCAGATTCAATCCAAACTTCTGCAGACCGAGAAAATGGCGGCCGTGGGGCAGTTGGTTTCCGGCATTGCGCACGAATTGAATAATCCGCTCACGGCCATCATGGGATATGGGCAATTGCTATTGGGGCAAGGGCTCGCACCTGAACAATTCTCCGAAGCCAACCGGGTGTTTCAGGAAGCGGAGCGCGCGCGACGGATCGTGAAAAACCTGTTGTACTTCGCGCGGGAAAACGAGCCGGAGCGAACGCGTGTGGACTTGAACGAAATCGTGGAACGCACCTTGGCGCTTCGCAGCTACGAACTGAGAGTGGAAAACATTCTGGTGGAATGTCAGCTGGCCGGGGACCTGCCGGACACGATGGCGGATCCCTATCAGCTTCAGCAGGTGGTGCTGAATTTATTGATGAACGCGGAGCAGGCCCTGTTGCAGGAGCGCGGACAGGGAAATGTAAAAATCAAGACGCGCGTGGCGGACGGCCATCGGATTGCCCTGGAAATATCCGACGATGGCCCCGGCGTGCCGCGAGAAATCGCGTCGCGTATCTTCGACCCGTTTTTTACCACCAAACCTTCGGGGGTCGGCACTGGGTTGGGACTTTCGATCGTCTACGGGATTGTGAAGCAACACGGCGGGGAAGTGACCTTCGAAAATCAAAGCGGCGGCGGCGCGCGATTTGTGGTGGAGCTACCTGTGCTGGAAATTCCACTGAAAGCGCGCGAGGCGGCGGCACCGGAGGTCGCAAACGCGCTGCTGCCGGTGCGTAGCGGGCGGATCCTGGTGGTAGAGGATGAGCCAAGCGTGGCGCAGCTGATCGTGGACGTGCTGCGCGAGGAAGGCCATCAAGTGGAGGCGGTTTTGGAGAGTCAGGAAGGATTGGCGCGGCTCGCGCGCGCGCACTATGACCTGGTGGTGTGTGATTTGCGCATGCCGCGACTGGATGGGCCCGCATTTTACGAGGCACTGATTCGTTCGGGGAGTCCGGTGCAGGATCACATCCTGTTCGTCACCGGAGATACGCTCGCGCCCAGAACCATGCAATTTCTGGAGAAGAGCAAACTTCCGTACCTGGCGAAACCTTTTCTGGTGGAAGAATTGAAGCTTGCTGTGAACCGGCGCTTGGAACGCGGCCGCGAGAACAGCGAAGAGGATTTGGTTGCCGGCTCTGCGAAGTCCGGCGGTAGCAGAGCGCGCACGGACGCGCCATGCACATGAGCATAAAGGAAAAACATGCAACCAGCGCGCGTGGAGCGCTTCTTTGTGTTGCCGACACTCAGCTCGCCGAACGCCTTTCGCGTGAAATTAAACTTTGCGCTCAGATGGCGACGGTCTCCATCGCCGCGAATCTGCCGGAATTGATCGAACGCATGGAGATCGATGCTCCGCGCGTGATTCTGCTAGATGAGGAATTGCTGCAGGACGCTCCGCTATGCGAATTCCTGCGGCAATTGACCAAGACTGCCCCGGTGGTGTTGCTTGCGGCGCCCAAACGACAGGCCGAAATTCTTGCTATGGTGGCGGAAGGGGAAGTGGAGTTCGTGGTGCGCCGCGGCGAATTTATACCGTTGGCCGCGCGGTTGGTAGAGCGCCGCTTGCGGTGGGCGCAGCAGTCTGGATCGTCCGTGTCATCGCCTTGGTCGGAAATGTCAGAAGACGTGGCGGAAATTTTCCGTCACGAGATCAACAATCCGCTTACCGGGATCCTGGGGAACGCGGAGCTGCTGCTTTCGCATGGTGTGCGATTGCCCGCTGCCGACACGCAAAGATTGCAGACCGTGGTAGACCTTGCGGTCCGTCTTCGGGAAACCATCCGGCGCCTGAGCGACGCGTGGGATAGCCAAGCACGTTCGCCGAAATCCGCGGACATGCATCCGGCGAACCTGGGCCCGGCGAACCGAACTTCTGCCGCTTGACGAACCGCTGCCTGACGAACTTTCGCCGCCTGAGGAATTATTGCTGTGTGCCGTTCTCGCGCCATGCCGCAGCTGCGGTACGGGCTTTTTCCAGCAGCGCATCGAGGTCTTTGCGCGCCAAGAATTGTCCGGCGAGCACCACTGCTGAAATTTTCTGCGTGTTTTCAATCTGCAGCGATGGATCGGCCTCCAGCAAAACCATATCGGCGCGGCGGCCGGTCGCGATCAGCCCGATGTCTTTTCTTCCGAAGAATTCCGCAGGATTTTCTGTCGCCGTGCGCAGCGCTTCCTGCGGAGTCAGTCCTGCTGCGACGAGCTGCTGCAGCTCGTAATGCAAGCTGCTACCGACGAATACGTAGCGATCGAGCGAATCGCTGCCGGCCAACAAGCGAACTCCCGCGCGATGCATCTCCCCGGTGAGCTTGCGGTCATTTTCATACTGGCGCTGCCACCACGCTGCATCTGCCAATTCTTTTTGCGATGGCGGGCCCGTTGGGCGCCAGTCTTTTTGAAGCGCGACGGGAATGTAGGCCAGCAGCGGGTCATCTGGTGATTGCTGAGGCGCGTGGGCGAGCACCGATATAGGGTAGAGCGTGGGCGTGACCCAGGTGCCATTGCGAATGAAGGTGGCCCAAAGTGCCGCGGCCTTCTGAGGGGAAAACGTTTTGTCAGCTTCGTCGTACACGGCAGCGGCGGAGCCGTCTTTTTTCGCGGTAGCTTCCTGCATGCGACGGCGCAGGTCTGCTTCCTGGCTCGAGCAGTCCAGAGCGAGCCGGCTGTAGGTGATGTGCTCGATACTTTTCTGGCCGGCCGCGGAGGCCTCGCTGGCGGTGACGTCCCTGGGAATGTGGCCGACGAACGTGATGCCGTCCCTCTTCGATTCTTCGGCCACCGCGAAATAATCCTCGCGCGACAATTGAATCACTTTGATGAAATCGGCGCCCTGTTTCTGAAGCTGGTCGACCGCCGTGCGAGCTTCAGCGGGGCTGCCGACTTGAAAGATCGACGGGTCCGTGGATTTCGCCTTGCCGGGGGGCGGCGCGGGCACCAGCATCGGACCGGCAGCCACGATTTGCGGACCGAGCAACACGCCGGACGCGATTTCGCGGCGCCATTCTTGCAGGGCGCGGAGGTCGCCGCCCATGTCCCGAATTCCGGTGATGCCGTTCGCGACGAGAAGCGGCGGCAGGACGTTTTTCGACCAGGCCGGGTCAGCGCTGATTCCGGCGACGTGCGTGTGCATGTCCCACAGGCCGGGAATCAGGAATTTTCCACGCGCGTCAAGCTGCGATTCATGCGAATGCGCGGGGCGCTTCGGGTCAGCGGATTTGCCGATCCATTCGATCACGCCGCCGGAGACGACCACGGTCATGTCTGGTTGCGGCGGGCCTTGCGGATTGATGATGGTGACGTGGGTGATGGCCAGCGGAATTTTCGCCGAGGTCGTTGAAGGTTCGCGCAGAGTGGCCGGACCCGTCGCGGGTTTTGGCGCAAATGCGAGCAGAGTTACACAAATGCAGACGGCGAAACCGCGTAGCAGAAACTGCACGTTCGCACCCCTGAATGCTTCTGCCCGGCTTAGACGCTACTTCGAGCCCTTTAGGTAGCGGTCAAACCAATCAATGGTGCGGCGAATCGCGTCAATCTGATTTTCGCGTTTGGCGAATCCGTGACCTTCGTTCGAGTAGAAATGCGCATCCACGGTTTTGCCGGAGTCCTTCAGAATTTTCACCACCTGCTCGGCCTCTTCCTTGGGCACGCGAATGTCGTTATCGCCTTGCAGCACCAGCAGCGGCGCCTTGGCGTTCTTGATGTAGGTGAGCGGGGAATCGGCATCGTAAATCGCGCGATCTTTTTCAGGGTCGCCCAGCAGAGATTTTTCGTATTGCTGCAGGAAGGGATCTTCGTGCTGCAACATGGTCAGCCAGTTGATGATGCCGTATTCTTCTACGGCCGCGGCCCAGATGTCCGGCGCTTTGCCGATGGCCATCAGCGTCATGTAGCCGCCGTAGGAGCCGCCGGTGATGCCGATTTTTTTGGAATCCACGTAGCCGGTAGCTTCCAGGAATTGCACTCCGTAGATTTCGTCCTGCAGGTCGCCGCCGCCCAGGTCCTTCACGTTGGCTTGCTGAAAATCCATGCCGTAGCCGGTGGACCCGCGCACGTTGGGCGCGATGCAGATGTAACCGCGCGTGGCGAGAGCCACGACTGTGCGATTGAAATAGTCGGTGGTCTGTCCGGTGGGCCCGCCATGCGGCAGGACGATGGCGGGATTGGAGCCGTCGTGTTTCAAATTGAACGGCACCCACACGAACGCGCTGATGATTTTTCCATCGAAACTTTTGTAGTGCACCAGTTGCGAAGGCGGAATTTTCGCGGCGGTAAGGCTGGCGATGGCGGAAAAGGTAAGTTGCCGGGGCGTTTTCTGCGCGATGTCGTAAACCCACAGGTCACCGGGCTGCGTGGAGCTTTGGTGCGAGACCAGCAGCCGCGCGCCCATGTGCGCGAAGGGCGAGGGATTTCCGGCGTAACTATTCAAGCCCGCGGGCAAGTTTATTTTAGCGCCGCGGCGCGTGGCGCTGTCGGCGAGGTAGGCGTCGCTGCGGCCGTCCTCGTTGACCTCGTAGGTAAATTGCTTGCCATCGGGGGAAAAATCACCCGCGTTCGCTTCCCATTTCAGATCGGTGACCCAGGTGAGTTTTTTCGTGGCGACGTCGATTTCGGCGATGTTGCTGTAGCCGCCGGGCCGGTCAGACGCGATCAGCAACGTGCGGCCGTCGGGCGAAATGGAAGAAGCCATGGTGCGATGATCGCCTTCGTGCGCGGACAGATTTTCCTGCGCGCCGGTGGAGGCATCAATGCGGTAGGCGTCCGAATCGGTGAAGCCGGCGTTAAAGCGCGTGGCGTAGATAAATTTGCCGTCGGGGCTCCAGATGGCGTTGCTCCACAGATGGTTCGCGGTTTTTTCCTGGGTCAAATTGCGCACGGCATGCGTCTTCCAGTCCATGACGGCGATATCAGTGGCGGAAGCTGTCTTCGGCTTGTAGGCGAAGGCGATGTTCCTGCCGTCGCGCGACCACACCGCACTGGTTTCGGAAATTTCCGGCGTGTTGGTCAAGTTCACGACTTCACCGCCATCGCTGGGGATCGCGAAGAGATCATAAATTTCGCCGCCGCCTTGATCGGATTGAAATACGATCCACTTTCCGTCGGGAGACCACGTCCCGCCGGACTGGCGATCGTCCGACTGGCTCAGCTGAATGGGCCAGCCGCCGGCGGCGCTTACTTTCCATAGATTGTTGCGGCCCGTGAGGTTCGTGGTGAAGAGGACTTGCTTGCCATCCGGCGACCAGGCGCCTCCGGCCACTGAGCGCGTGTAAAAAAGATCGTCCACCGGGATGGGCACAGCTCCCAGGGCGGGAAGGGAAGCGACAGATTTCGGATCGGTGATTTCGCGCGTGTCCGGGGAATCCGAAGCAGCCAGCGCAGTGATCGAAACTACCAGCAGCAACGCAAGTCGGCTGAATTTCATGGGGCGTCTCCTGACCGATGGCGAGCGCCATGATAGGCCGGAGCGCACGAGGCGTCAACGCGGCAGAAAACCAGCATGAACCGCGTCAAGTTCGAACTCGCTGCGGACAATGGACGAGGCGCTTGCCGAGGACGCAGACACAGGAAAAGTGATTAAGACACTGCGCTCAGTCACTCTTGCCAGTGGAGTTTGCTTCCTTCAGGACTAACACAAGGATGCGGCCGTCGGAGTGGAAGCTGCCGCCGGTGGCGGTGTTGGCTTCGGTGAGTGGGTCGGGAGGCGTCACGTGGGTGCGCTGCACGACGAGGCCGGTGCGCGACAGCGTGTCGTTGACGTACTCGCGTTCGCCATCAATCGCCGGGTCAATCTTGTGCGTCACGCTATTGTTGCGTTGATCGCGCTCGAAGCCGATGTCATGCGTGGCCGCGACGCACCAAAGTGGGCGGCCGTCCACCAAGTACGGCGATTTCCAGGCTCGCAGATGATTGCGCGACATCGCCACACGCACCGGCTCGGCGTGAGCGAATCCATAATCCTGCGGCCGGTCGAACAGAAAGAGCGTGCTCATCGGCATGGTCAGATAATCTTTTTTTTGCAGCGAATCGATCAGCGCGTTGACCACTGCGTCCTGCACGGAACTATCCACCTGCACCCAGCCGGCTCGCGTGAATACCTGCACGATCTGCTCCTGCTCGCCCACGATCAGGACGTTGACCATGTCTCCGGGCTTGCCCTGCGGATCGGAAACGCGGCGCGGAATTTTTTTCAGGATCGCCGCGGTGATGGACGGAACTGGAGTTTCCGGCGGCCCGCCGATGGCCATCGCTGCCGCCGTGCTCAGACCTGGATTAATCACTTCGATTTTGACCTGGAAATTCCCCTTGGCGCCTTCGGCGTCGCGCAAGCTTTGATTGATTCCCAGAAACAGTCGTCCCGCCACGGGCGCTTCGTAATCCATGCTCGCGCCGACGGCGAATGGCTGCGCGCCGTCATCATCGCCCAGTCGCCCCACCAACGAACCGTGACCTGCATTGCTCACCGGATACTCGTGGATCAAATCCTCAAAAGTACGCGCGAGTCCATCTGGCCCAAACGTCTTGCCGTCGGGATGCTTCTTATCCGGGGGATAGTTAATGGTGCCTTTGGCGGTGAGGCGCAGCTTTTCTCCAGCGCGCAGATCAATTTTTGTGTCTACCCACTGTTTGGACGCATCCACATCAATTTGATAGGAAGTGACGCTGGCGGTGCCTGCTTGTGACGCGGTCGACTGAGCGCGCGCGGCTGAATCAGCGAGCAAAATCGCGATTACGAGGAGTTGAAGTGCGATGGAACGTGGAATCGTCACGGCTACCTACCGTTCGTTCCGGCGATGCGCGTCGTAATATTTCACGCGGGCGCAGCTGCTGGCGTCGCTGCTGCCTGGGCTTGTCTTGACGCTCAACATTAATCCCCAGAGAGATTTTTCGGCGATTTCTGGTTCAGCGTTGCGATCAGGATTTTGGCGCAATCCGGTGCGGGGAGTTTGCCGTAGAGCACCACGTCCTTCGCATTTACCTCTGTGCCGTAGAGGACCTTGTTCGCGCTATTGTCCGGACGCAGCGTGGAGCCGGCGAGAGATATGCCCGCAAAAAGCCCGCGCGCGCGCGAATAGGAAAACACTTCGGCCCGCATGGTCACGTCCGTTTCGGCCGAAACGTCGCGTCCCACAGGACCTGCCGCCACAGAAGCGTCGGCTCCGAGCTTTACTTTGCTGGTGAGGATGCTGCTGGCGGCGCGCGGGTTCATCAGCAGAAGTACAAAGTCCGTGGCCTGTCCGCCCAGTTGCACGCCGAAGCTGCCGCCTTCCAGCGCCATCATGGTGGGCGCGCCCCAGGGACCCTTAAAATCGCGGCCGCTGCGGCATGTCATAAGCCCACGTCCATAGCTGGCGCCAAAAACGAAGGCCAGCTTCACCACGGACGGAAGCACTACCACACATTCGGCCTTGCCAATCACGCTCTGGGGAATGTCGTCCGGGATGTTCATGATCTCTTTCATGACCCTCCCGGCATCTTCCACGCGGCCACATTCTTTTTCGGACTCAGGCGCGGTCAGCACAAGCGCCGCGATTAACCCTGCGGCGGCTACAGCTTTGATCATCAAGTCTCCTGACACCTTTGCAGCATTCTACAGCGCGGAGATTCGCCGTGCGGCCTGGCGAAAGGCGCTTTCGGTGCACGAAAACGCATGTTCTTGGAACCGTAGTGAATTCTACATGGGTGGAGAAATCCCGGCAACACTGGGGCTCGGCGTGGTCCCGGCAAAACAGGGCTAATCAAGCGGCGGCTATTTACTTCGGGCGCGAGTTTACCTACCATGTGCGGTGCTAGCAAAGGCGCTCCTGGGCGAGCTACCACTTTGCTGGCGCCCCGAGAAAGCAACTAAAACCTATGCCACGTGCCGCGAGACTCGTCGTTATTGAACCGAATGGTGTTCGCCGGGAAGTCGCCATCACCACCACGCCGTTCCGCATTGGAAGGCAAGCCGGCAACGAACTGACCCTGCGCGATAGCCGCATCAGTCGCGAACAGGCGCAGATTCTTTCCGTCAACGGCGGCATGGTGCTGGAGGACATGGGCAGCCGCCACGGCACGTTCGTCAACGGCCAAAAAGTGGTGAAGCACGAGCTGCAGCCGAAAGACCAGGTGGATTTCGGCATGGCGGACTCCTACAAGCTTTTATTCCTGGGCGAGGGCGCGACGATTGAAGAATTGGTGGAACGCGTCGAGGCGCCCGCACCGACACATTCCGGTTCGCGCGAACTCTATCACCTGGGTGTTTTGTTGGAAGTGGCGCGAACGCTCGGCACCGGACTCTCGCTCGAAGACGTGCTCACCGCCGTGGTGGACGCAGCCATTCAAGTGACGCGCACGGAGCGCGGCGTGCTGCTCCTGGCGAATGAGTCGCACGAATTGCAAATGATCGTCGCGCGTGACGCGCAGCGGCGGACATTGCGTCCGGACCAATTGCAGGTTTCGCAATCGGTGGTGAAGCGCGTGGCGCAGACGCGGCGCGAACTGATCGTCAGCGACACGGGCGAAGACGGCGGGATGAGCCAGCAGGAGAGCGTCGCGCGGCTGGAGTTGCACACGGTCGTTGCGATTCCCGTGGACAAGCTGCCCGTAATCGAAACGCTGGATGCCACCATTTCCACCCGCCAGGGCGAGCTGCTGGGCGTTCTGTACCTCGATAGCCATGTGCCGTCCAGCGCGTTCACCGACCTGGACCGCGAAGTATTGCGCACGCTGGCGCGTGAGGCGGCGACGGTGGTCGAAAATGCGCGCTTGTTTGCGTCGTCGCGCGCTAAGCAGCGCCTGGACCACGAGATCGAAATTGCCAGCCAGATCCAGAAGCAACTGCTGCCGAAATCGCTTCCCAATTTGCCGGAGGTAGCTGTCGCGGGATCGACGCTCTCCTGCCATTCCGTGGGCGGCGATTGCTTCGACGTGATCGAGCTAGGCGGCGGCCGCCACGGATTTTTCGTGGGCGATATTTCTGGGAAGGGCGTTACGGCTGCGCTGCTGGCGACGCTGCTGCAAGGCGTGTTTTTCACCACAGCTGCAATGGATATATCGCTGCCTGGGGTTTTTTCACGCGTCAATCAATATCTCTGCGAGCGCACCGGCGAGGACCGCTACGCCACCGTTTTCTACGGAGTTCTCGATAAGCTGGGCCGATTCGAGTACGTCAACGCCGGCCACGTTCCGCCGTTGCTCAAACGCAAGGCCGGCGGCCTGGAAGGCTTGGGCTCGGCGAATTTCCCCGTCGGAATGTTCTCGGAAGCCGAATACCAGAGCGCGCGGGTGCAATTCGAGCCAGGCGATTTTCTGGTGATCTACACAGACGGCGTATCCGAAGCAACCAACACTCGCAATGAGTTGTTCGAAGAAGCGCGCCTGCGCCAGATTCTGGAAGACTTCACCGGCGAGAACGTCAATCAGCTCGGTGATGCCATCCGTGAAGGCATGCGCGTATTCACGGAAGGCGCCGCGCAGTCCGACGACATCACCATCCTGGTGATCCAGTACAAGGGAAATGCGGCGTGAAACGGAAATCCGCTCGACCCGCCGCAGTCGGGCTGCCGCTTGAAACGCTCGAGCAGGTCGTCGCGACGCTCAACCCTGAAACCGATCCGGGTGAACTTGCCGCGCAAATGGTGTGCATCCTGGCGGCACCGGGACGGCTGGAAGGTGCAAGGCTCTGGCGCGTCGTTGGGGGATTGCCGTCGGTTTGGCATGAAAGCGGTGAGCTTCCCGCGCCGGACACGGCTCGCATCGAGAGAATTCTGCAAGGCAAGGAATTGGCAGCGAACGGTGATGGCTGCACATGGGTGCTCGGCCACGGCGCGAATCCTGTGGGAGTTCTGGAGGCGCGGCCTAAGGGAGCGCTCGACCCTAAAACGCGCGGCTGGCTGGAGCTTTTCCGGCGTTACGCGGAGGTGGCGCTGGAAAGCAGCGAGCGGCGTCATGCAGTAATCGAGCTTTCCACAATTGTGGAAGCCACCAAGCGGTTGAATTCCACGCTCGACCTCGCCGAATTGCTCAACATTATTTTGCAGCTCACCACACGGCACACCGGCGCCGAACGCGGCACGGTGTTTCTGGTGGACCGCGAGCGCAACGAAATCTGGTCGCTCGTCGGGCTGGGCCTCGACCAGCACGAAATTCGCCTGCCTATCAATCGCGGCATCGCCGGTTGGGTGGCGGAACACCACGAGACCGTGAACCTGGCGGATGCTTACGCCGACCCGCGCTTTGAATCCGAAGTGGACCTGCGGCTGGGGTTTCGCACCAAGTCGCTGCTTTGCTTGCCGATCCGCAGCAAAAGCGGCGAGACCATCGGCGTGCTGCAGCTGCTCAATAAGAAGTCGGGCCCGTTTACTCGCGCGGATGAAAATTTGCTGCGCGCGATTTCCGACCACGTTGCGCTGGCTCTGGAAAATGCGCAACTTCACCGCGACCTGCTGCACAAGCAGCGCATGGAGCGAGATCTGGCTCTGGCGCGCAGCATTCAATTGGGACTGCTGCCCGAGCGCCCGCCAGAGCTGGCTGGATTTGAAATTGGCGTCGCGCACCGGCCGTCGCTGGAAGTCGGCGGCGACTACTACGATTTCATTCCCCTCGCGCCGGATACGATTCTTACGGTGGTTGCGGACGTGGAAGGCAAGGGCGTCGGTTCGGCCATGGTCATGGCGAACTTGCAAGCCACGCTGCACGCGCTACTGGCGCACCTGCACTCGCTGGAGCGTCTGGTGGAGTCGCTGAACGACATGATGCTGGCCGATACCCGCGGACAGAAATTCATGACCATGTTTGTGGGGTTACTAGACCAGCCGCGCCGTACATTGCACTACGTAAACGCGGGCCACGTGCAGCCGGCCGTGGTACGCGTGAATGGGGACGTGGAATATCTCACCGAGGGCGGGATGGTGGTGGGACTTTTTGCGGGCGTGCGCTACGAGCGCGGCCATGTGAAGCTGCATCCGGGCGATGTGGTGGTGGCCTGTACGGACGGAATAACCGAAGCGAATAATTCCTCGGAGGAAGAATTCGGCACGCAGCGCCTGATAGACCTGGTGGCGCGCGAACGTCATCTGCCGGCGCAGGAAATTGTGCAGGCGGTGATGACTACAGTGGATACATTCTCGCGTGGCGGCACGCATGAAGATGACCGCGTGATTCTAATCCTCAAAGTGTCCTGATTTTGCGGCGCGTCAAGGTTGGCTGGGATACTTCTCGAAGAAATTGACCACGCGGTTTTCGTATTCCTCCGGAGCTTGCCCCAAGGCTGAGGCGTGTTCGGCTCCCTGCACTACCCACAATTCTTTTGGCCCAGTCGCGGCATCGTAGATGGCTTGTGCGTGGCGGCAG
Source organism: uncultured Acidobacteriota bacterium (assembly GCA_963748395.1). Taxonomy (GTDB): domain Bacteria; phylum Acidobacteriota; class Terriglobia; order Acidiferrales; family UBA7541; genus Palsa-295. The sequence continues at coordinate 821,759 of CAVVIP010000006.1, forward strand.
GGAATTCTGTGATCGTTCGTTCCGCATATCAGCAGAACGGGGAACGGACGTTGCGCGACGGCCTTTTCCGGAGAGACTTCGTCGGGATTGAAGCCGCCTGCTTCTGCTACTGCGCGCATGGCGAAAATCGAAGCGGGGCGGAAGAGGGTCTTGCCGAGGAACGGGCTCATATCCAAGCCAGCATAGTCGTAGGTGACTTCACGAAGACTGGCGAATGGGTCTTCAGCAGAAACTGCCGCGATGCGTGGTTCGACAGCCGCGGATTGCAAGGCTATCGCGGCGCCCATGGAGACTCCATGCGCGTAAAGATGACGAACCTTTTCGGTTGCGTACAGAGCGTCCGTGATCGCGACGGTGTCGAAGCGTTCTTTCCAGCCATAGGTGGCCATCTCGCCGCCGCTCGCTCCGTGGGCGCGCGAATCCATCATCACGACGCTGTAGCCGTGGCGGAGCAGAAATTCCGCATGTCCCAGGTCGCCGGTGCGATTGTCGGAGACGCCGTGATAAAGCAGCACCCAATCGCCATTCGCGGATGCCGGGACGACTTTCCAGCCGCGAAGTTCGACTCCGTCGTTGGCGCGTACGGTGAAATCTAGTTTTGCAGCATCGGTGCGCTTGAATATTTCTTCGGCGTCTTGAACGCGCGAGGGATTCAAGTTTGTAGGGTGCAGCACTCCGGCGCCGATGGCATTGCCGATGAAGGCGGACGCGGCGGAGAGCAGAGCGAGTATGACGACCGCAATGGCTACGAACCAGCGCATGAAAACCTCTAAAGATGTTACGAAATCAGGCGGTGCGATGTTTCAGTTGCGCGCGGAAGAGTCTCGCGGATGATGCCGAGCCTAAGTGCCGGTAGAAGAGTAGTGGCGTGTGCCAAAATTCCACAGCGAGATCGCTAAGGCGAGGAACACGAGAGCCACTACCGGCACTAGCGGGAGGTATTGCGGCGAGACCGTGCGGCCGAGCATGCGCACGCTGGGGTAGAACGACGCGAGGCCGAAGGGAATAATCCAGCATAGAAAAAATTGCACCATGCCGTTGTAAATCGAGAGCGGGTAGCGGCCGAAGTTGATCACGTTCCACACAGGTGGATGCACGCCGATGCGGTCTTCAAACCAGAACGAGACGCTGCTGAGGATAAGGAACACCGATATATAGATGATGCCGGCACAAAGGCCAAAGAAAAACAGCATGCCGAATTTCGTGACGGTCCAGGTGAGGGCCAGATGGCGCGTCGCCCACCACATGCAGAACGTGCCGGTCACTACCTCCTGCAGCGATTCGATGCGAAATGTCTCGAAGAGCACTTGAAAGAGCGAAGAGAGCGGCCGCAGCAGCACGCGATCGAATTTCCCCTCAATGATGTAGTTGTTCCCGAAATCGTAGAGGTTCGGGCTGAAGACGTTGAAGATGCCGTAGGGAATCAGTGAGAAACCGTATAGGAACAACACTTCCTCGAAGCGCCACCCCGCGAGTTGCGGAACTTTCTGAAACAGGACCACGACGAACAGCAGCGAAAAGATCGTCGCAGCGAAGCTGGTGCCCAGGCTGATGAAGAAATCACCGCGATAGCTGACGCGCACTTTCGCATACTGGGAGAAATAATCGAAGAACAGCAGGAAGTGGCGTTGCGCCGCGGCGACGATGCCGGCGGTGCCTGACTTTTCCGGAATTGGCGTTGTTGTTGGCATGTTTTGCATAGCGCCGACGACTCGCCGGCGTTTTCCATCTATTCTAAATCTACACCTGCCGGCGGGACGCCGGCGCTACAAGCTACCCGCCGTGAATGGTGATTTTGCGTGACGCCCGTTCCCACCACACATGCGCCAGCCACAGCAACGCAATCACCCACAACCATTGGATTCCGATCGCTCGCAACGTCGCCGCGCGATCGAGCTTGCCGAGATAAATCTGCAGAGGAGTGTAGGCGATATGCTCGAACGGCAGCCACGCCAGCACTCTTTGCACGCGATTCGGAAAGAATGTCATGGGAATCAGCAGCCCGGAGAGCAGCTCGATCAGCCAGTACTTCGCGCGAATCAACGCGAGAATGGATTTCAGCGGAATCGCGCAGGTGCCGATCATGAAATTGATCGCGGCCATCAGGAAGAAGCTGCCGAACACCGCGATCAGGAACAGCAGAAAATTCTCGCGCGACGCCGGCCCTTGCACTGGAAATACCAGCGCCACGACGACAGCGGTAGGTAACGTGAGCAAACCGAGGCGAAACGCCGATTCTCCGATCGCGCGCGAAATCCACATCCACTGCACGGAAACGGGCTTGATCAGGTCCATGGCAATCTTGCCTTCGATCACTTCGTAGGCCATTTCCTGGTCAATCGTGTTCCAGTAGAACGAGCGAATCATCCAGCCGACGCTGACGTAGGTAATCATCTGCGCGAGGTTGTATCCCGCGATGGAGAGACCGCCGCGATACACGGCGCTCCAGATGAAGTAGTAGACCGTGACGTTCAGTAAATAAGTGATGATCCCCGTGAAGTAGCGCAGTCGAAACGCCAGGATGTTGACGAAGCCCACGCGCGAAAATTCCGCGTAAGGCACCAGGGCCTGCACCCAACTGCTCATCGGCGATAATTCCGGCGAGCGACGATTGACTTTATCTGGAAGTGGACATTCATAGGGCAAAGGTGAAATTCATTACTTTGTGCCCGCTCTCGGAGAGAACCGACACATCCAACGCGGTTGAGATGGACACACCGTTCGAGGGAACTTTGATCGAGAGGCCCCATCGAGGTTGTTCAGACTCCATAAACCAGGTCGCGATGGGCGGAAACTTGGTCACCGACAAATTGCTGACCGTTTTGCCACTATCGCCGTCAACCCAGTCCGCTGTGACTGTCACGCCTTTCACAAAATCAACGAGGGCCGTGCTCGTTGCGGTATTCGAAAGAGAGCTGGGGCAGCCACCGATCGCTCCTTCCAGCCAGAATTGGATCTCGTCCGGAAATTCGCGCACCACTTTTGATTTTCTGCGGAATTCGACGCCCTGGTCAGTTTCGATCCGTTGCAATCCTTCGAAAAAATTGCCGGCACTCGCGGTGCCCGCGAGGTCACCGCAAATACCGTCGGTCTTGAAGTGATGTGCCGGCAAAACCACGGAATTGTCGTACGTTGTTTTCTTTGCGGCATGGCCGGGAAACGCCAGGCCCGCGGAAAGCACGGCGAATAGCGACCACGCGATGCTTCGCGTCCTGATGAGCGGAGTCACACGCGCACCTCAAGCTGCGCCTCGCCGGCGTAAATGCGTTTGATGATTTCTTCGATGGGCTCGTCTTCGATGAGCAGGTCGCGTACTTCCACCGTGTCCAGGATTTTGCGAATCAGGTCCGATGTAGAAACCTTCACGCGATCGAAGCGGATGCGATACGTCAATTCGTCCACCTGATCCACTTCCAGGCCATCGCGCGAGAAGGCTTCCAAGCAATCGGCTTGCGTGCGGTCCTTCAGAACGAATTTAATTTGCTTGGTGCGCAGGAGTTGCTGTTTCAGCTGCGCCAGCTGGCCGTCGTAGAGCACTTTGCCGTGGTCAATAATCATGATGCGTCGACACAGCTCTTCGATATCGTCGAGGTCGTGCGTGGTCAACAGAACAGTCGTGCGGAACTCGCGATTAATCGCGCGCAGAAAATGTCGGATATGGTCCTTCGCGACCACGTCGAGGCCAATCGTGGGCTCGTCCAGAAACAGAAGCGGAGGATTGTGCAGCAATGCGGCCGCCAGATCACAGCGCATGCGTTCGCCGAGAGAAAGTTTTCGCACCGGCGTATGCAGATAATCGCGAATATTCAGGATGGCGTCGAAGTGTTCCATCCGCGCGTCAAAATCGCGCTGCGAGACGTCGTAAATCCGACGCAGCAGCTTGAACGATTCGATCACCGCGATGTCCCACCACAATTGCGTGCGCTGGCCAAACACGACGCCAATGGTTTTCACGTACTGGCGGCGCTGCTTGTAGGGAACATAACCATTAATGCGGATTTCGCCGCTGGTGGGTACGAGAATTCCGGTGAGCATCTTGATGGTGGTGGATTTTCCCGCGCCGTTGGGGCCGATGTAGCCCACCATTTCGCCGCGTTCGATCGAGAAGCCCACGCGATCTACCGCCGCGACCGTGCGGTAATCGCGAACAAAAAGATTTTGTATCGAGCCCCACACGCCTTCACGCCGCTTGAAGGTGCGGAAGTGCTTCGAAAGCTCGCGAACGTCAATTAGGGAATCGGCGCTCATCCGTTCTTGAATTCTAGCATTTACAGAGGGCCGGCGCAGGCGCGACACATGACCGTGCGACGTGGGACAGGACGCCGGCCGCGCCGGGCGCCCCTGCCACTCCGTCTGGCTCCTTAGACGCGAGAAAATGAAATTCGGCGCACGGGAGGTGCAAGGGAATTGTGGGTCTAGCTAAAGGGATGGCTCAACGGGGTTCGTTGCCAGTTAGCCTTTGTGGCAGACCGAACAGTGCTTGGCTTCGTAGTTTTCCATCGTGACTTCGAACATATTGTTGCAGCCAATGCAGACGCGATGGATTTTCGCCGGCGGCTTTTCGCCCGGCCTGGTCTCTGTGGCATGCGCGGAGTGCTGATTATTTTGTGGCTCGCTCATGAGCGGATTCTAGCATGAAGCGAATCCCCCTCGCCGCTGCAACTCTGCATCTACGCCCACCCCGTGCGGCGTCGGTGGACATGCGGACCGGAGCACGCTGGAGGCGTTTGCGCGGGCACGGCGGGAAAGGGTCTGCTACAATTTTACGACTTCGGGGGAAGCCTGCGCCCTGGCTGTGCGCGAAATTACATGGCGGAAAATAACAAGCGAAAGTGGGTCGTCATAGGCCTTGCCGCGGCTTTGGGAGTGGTTCTTCTCATAGTTCTGGCAGGGCGCGGACCCGAGCCGCAGGTGCAAATCGTCAGCGTCACGCGCGAGGATTTGTCCGCATCCATCACCGGCAATGGCAAAGTGGAGCCGATTTCGCCGGTGGTCGCCCGCGCGCAATTTCCCACTTTCGTTGCAGAAGTGAAGGCTGCCGAAGGTCAGAGCGTGCATAAGGGCCAGCTCATCCTTGCTCTGGATGCGGCGGACGTTCGCGCGCAGCTCTCGCAAGCCCGCGCGGATTTGCTCACGGCCCAGACGGATTTGAAAAACGCGCGCGCCGGTGGACCGCCTGACGAGGTAGCACAGCTGCAGGGAAATTTGCAGAACGCGCAAACCCAGGTCGCCAATCTGGAGCGAACCCAGCAGTTGCTCGTGCAACTGGCGGCCAAGCAAGCCGCCACGCAAGACGAAGTCGCGCAGAACCAAGCGGCCTTGACAACTGCGCGCGCCAATCTGCAAACGCTGCAGGAGAAGAAGACCGCGCTCGCGCAACGCGCTGCCGTGAACCTGGAGAGCGCGGGCCTTCGCGTGAAACAGGCGCAGGATCAGATTACAGCTCTCGAGGAAAAAGTGCGCTCGGCAACCGTAATTGCCCCGTCGGATGGCACGCTCTATTCCATGCCCGTGCGCCTGGGCGATTTCGTGAAGCTCGGCGATGTGCTGGCGGAAATGGCGGATTTGCGCCACGTGCGCGTGCGCGCGTTCGTGGACGAGCCGGACCTGGGTTCGCTCGCACAAAATCAAGATGTGCAGGTGCTGTGGGACGCCATGCCCAACCGCATTTGGAATGGCAAGGTCGAGCAAGTGCCCAAGCAAGTGGTGGGTCGCGGTTCGCGCAGTGTGGGCGAGGTTCTTTGTTCCGTGAACAACGATAAGCGGGAACTGCTGCCGAATGTGAATGTGGAAGTGCGCATACAGGTTCACCAGCAGCACGGCATTCTGGTGATCCCGCGCGGCGCCGTGCGTTACGACCAGGGGCAACATTTTGTTTTTGCATTCGATGGCGACGCCGTACACCGCCGCGATATCAAGGTGGGAGTCGCCAGCGCCGACAAATATGAACTGCTTTCCGGGCTGAACTTGGGCGACAAAGTCGCGCTGCCCGGAGACGTAAGTTTGCAGGATGGCATGAAGGTTCGAGCCGCGGAGGCCAAATGAGAATCACGGACGGGAACGGCGCGCGATTTGCTCGGGTGTTTCGCGCGAGTCTCTTCGGCTTGGTTCTCATCGCGATGGGGCCGTTGCTGCGCCAGATTACAGCGACCGCGGCCGCGGATGCCTCGGCTCTAATTCAGACCGCTCAGCGGCAGTTCAATGCCGGGAACTATTCCGGTGCGATCGCTACGCTGCAGTCCGCCGTGACGCAAAATTCCAACAGCGCAGAGGCCTACTACTGGCTGGGGCGCACGTATTACGAAATCCGCGATTATGACAACGCGATTACCGCGGGCGAAAAGTCCGTCGCGCTCGATCCTAAGAATTCCGTCTACCATCAGTGGCTGGGGGCGATCTACGGCGGTAAAGCGGATCGCGACAAAAGTTTTTCGTACGCGCGAAAGGTAAAAAAAGAATTCGAGCTGGCGGTGGAATTGAATCCTTCGAATATTGCGGCGCGCCGGGATCTCGAGGAATACGATTTGCAGGCGCCGTGGGTCGTCGGAGGCAATAAGGACGAAGCCAAGGCGCAAGTGGACGCTATCGCCGCGATCGATCCCGTGGCCGGACATCTGGCGCGCGCGGTCTACGACATGGACGGCCTGAAAAAACCTGACCTGGCCGAAAAGGAATACCGCGAAGTTCTGGCTGCGAAGCCCGGCAAGATTGAGCCGTATCTGGAAGTCATCGCCTTCTTCCAGCAGCAGAATAAGCCGGCGGATATGGAAACGGCGATCCAGGCCGCGGCATTGGTGGCACCGAACGATCCGCGCCTGGGATATTGGCGCGGCGTGGCTTTGGCGCTTGCCAATACGAATCTCACCGACGCCGAAAAATACCTGAAAGCCTATCTGGCCAGCACATCGGATCGCAGCGATTGGCCGTCGCACGCGGCGGCACGCGTCTGGCTCGGCCGCGTGTACGAAGCCCAAGGCAAACGCAGCGAAGCCGCCGAGCAATATCGCGCGGCTCTGCAACTCGATTCCGGAGACAAGGACGCGAAAGCGCGTCTCGATCGTCTAGCCAAGTCCGCGCACTGAACCTGTGAAAGAAATGCTGGAAACTCGCGACGTTCGAAAAGCATCCCATCCCGTAGTGGACGCTCATTTACCGCTTCCGAAAACCACGCCTATTTTCTGGGCGGAGACGTGGAGTCTGGCGTTGCAGGAACTGCGCACCAACAAAGTGCGCGCGACGCTCACGATGCTTGGCGTGATCATCGGCAGCGCCTGCATCGTTCTGGTTGTGACTGTCGCGCTGGTGGGAAAACGCTACGTCGTCGGACAGATTGAAGGTGTCGGCGTGAATCTGGTTCACGCCGAGCTGGTTCACACGGGCGATGCTCAACGCATTACTTTGGGTGACGAGATTACCCTGGGCGACATGGAAGCCGCGAAAGCGGCCCTGCCTCACGTGGCCGTCGTCGCGGGTTCGCACGACATGCCGATGTCCTTCGTCGTTAACGGAGTGAGCCGTCCAGTCAGTTTGGTGGGCGTCACCGAGGGTTTTCAGGATATTCGCCGTTTCAATATTCTCCGCGGCCGTTTTCTTGATCAAGATGATATGAATTCGCTCAGCAAAGTCTGCGTGATTACTAGGGAACTCGCCGATTTAGCTTTTCCGAATGAAGATCCGCTGGGCAAGGACATCCGGCTGGGCGATTTGCATTTCACAGTGATCGGCGTATTTCACGAAAGAACCGCCACGTTCGGCTTGACGGAAGTTACCCGAAATTCCGTGCTGGTGCCGATGGGACTCATCAAGTATTACACCGGTGAATCCTACCTTCGGACGCTTTACGTGCAAGCCGACCGCGCGGAAAGCGTTCCGGAGCTGACAAAACAAGTATCGCAGCTCTTGAGCAGCCGGCATCGTCGTGGCGCAGAATATCTGGTGGAGAACCTCGGTTCGTTGCTGGATTCCGCGCGTCGAATTTCCATGGCACTCACCGTGTTGTTGATTGTGGTCGCCACCATCGCACTCACGATCAGCGGCATTGGGATCATGAACATCATGTTGGTCACCGTGACGGAGCGAACGCGCGAGATTGGCATCCGCAAAGCCATCGGCGCGCCGCGCTCTGCGATTCTCTACCAGTTTCTGATGGAGGCGGTGTTGATCAGTGGGACAGGGGCGCTCATTGGAATTGCGATTGCCGTGGCCATTCCCGTGGCGCTGAATATTGTGATCAGCCTGGTTCCGGAATTGTCGGGAGTTCACATTCCGGTGTCCTGGGTCTCGGTGGTTCTGGCGTTCCTGGTATCCTGCTCCACGGGCGTGCTGTTCGGATATTTGCCGGCGAATCGCGCCGCGCGACTGCAGCCCACGGAATCGTTGCGTTATGAATAGAAAAATATCATCAAGATCGCGAATCGTTTTGATTTTGCTGGTGCTGCTTTCTCTCTGTGCCGCGATTCCAGCGCGTGCGCAGAACGATCGCAAGTTCACCATGCGCGAAGCAGTGGCGCTGGCATTGCAGAATAGCCGCGACCTCACTCTGGCCCGCGTGCAGTACACTGTCGCGCTGAATGCGGCGGGCGTGGACCGCGCAGCGTTTCGGCCAAACATTTATACCGGCTCAGGCGCGGCGTACACCTACGGGTTTCCCACTCTCGGCGGCGGACCACCGGCCGTCTTTCAGCTGAATTACAGCCAGGCGCTTTTCGATCCGGTGCTGAAAGCGCAGCAGCAGGCCGCCGAAGAGCATGCCAAGACCATGAAGCTGGAAATCGATCGCACGCGTGACGACGTGATCGTGCGTACGGCCCTCGCGTATCTGGAGCTCGCCAAGGTGCGCCATTCTTTGGACCTGCTGCGCAAGGAGCAGGCCAGCGCCGAAAAGGTCCTTGCGGTGACTCGCGAACGCGTGCAGGCCAATCAGGAGCTTCCCATCGAATCCACTCGCAGCGAACTAACCGCAGCGCGTGTGCAGGAACGGATTATCAAACTCGAGGGCCGCGACGAAATCCTGACCCAGCAGATCAGGAATTTGACGGGCACTCCCGACACGCAAGCAATCGAAGTGGACACCGAAGAGCCTGCCTTTGCGGCCGATATGCAGGAAACCGAACTCACGAACCTGGCGATTCAAAGTGATCGCGGCATCCAGGAAGCCGAAATCGACCGGCTGGCGCGCCAACAGATTCTGCACGGCGCCAAGCTCAGCTATTGGCCCACCTTCAGCTTCGTGGGCCAGTACAGCGTTCTGGCCAAGTTCAATAATTACACGCAGTATTACAGTGGCCAGTATCAGGCCAACAATTTTGCAATCGGGGTGCAGATTAACGTCCCGCTGTTCTCCGCCAAGACGCGCGCCAATGTGGCGTTGGCCAAGAGCGAATTGCAAGCCTCCGAACTTTCCCTGGGAAATAAACGGCAGGCGGTCCGCCTGGACGTGCAGCAGAAATCGCGGGAGGTGCGGGAACTGGACGCGACCTACGAAGTCGCGCGCCTGGATTTGAAGCTCGCTCAGGAGACGGTGCAGCTTACCCAGGCGAAATTCGACCAGGGCCGCGCTACGCTGCGGGACATCGAAGAAGTCCGCCTGGATGAAAACGACAAGTGGGTGGCTTTCCTGGACGCAGCTTTCGCGCGGCAGCGCAGCCAATTGACGCTGCTGCAGGCCACTGGCCAGCTCGCGAAGGTGTTCCAGCAATAACGGTGCGGCGAAAGCATGACTTGGGCTGAGTGCGAAAATCGAGTAAAATTAGGTGTTGGCGGTTTGGGTGGTGTTTATACGTCTTACTGGAAGTCCTGAGGGGGTTATAGTACATGGCGTCTGTAATGAAGACTTTGCTTTTAAATCCGCCGAGTTTTCCCAAGTTTGACGGCGGCGCGGGCTCGCGCTGGCCCGCCACTCGCGAGATCGAGTCGTACTGGTATCCGGTTTGGCTGGCTTACCCCGCGGGAATGCTGGAGGGGAGCCGCCTGTTGGATGGACCTCCGGGGCACACCACCCCAGCGGAAGTAGTGCAGATCGCGCAGGATTACGAATTTGTGGTGCTGTTCACCTCCACGGTTGGCTTCTTCAGCGATTTGCGCATGGCGCGGGCGATCAAAGAGAAAAAGCCCGGAATCAAAATCGCCTTCGTGGGACCGCAAGTGCAAATCAAGCCGGCGGAAAGCCTGCTGGCCAGCCCGGACATCGATTTCGTGGTGCGTGGTGAGTTCGATATCTCTGTGGTGGAATATGCCCAGGGCAAGCCGCTCTCCGAGATTCTGAGCGCGAGCTACATCAAAGACGGAAAAGTGGTTCACAATCCCGCGCGGCCCATGCTGCAGACGGCCGAACTCGACGCGCTGCCTTTCGCCACCGAGGTTTACCAGAAGCATCTCAAAATTGAAAATTACAATGTGCCGTTCCTGCTGAATCCCTACGTTTCCTTTTACACCACGCGCGGATGTCCGGCTCTGTGTACATTCTGTCTCTGGCCGCAGACGTTGTCTGGTCATGCCTGGCGCGTCCGTTCGGTGGACAGCGTAGCCCGCGAATTCAAGCAAGCGCACAAGATGTTTCCGCAAGCGAAAGAATTTTTCTTCGACGACGACACTTTCAACATCCGCAAAGACCGCGTGCTGGCGCTCTGCAAGGAATTCAAACCGGTGGGCTTCCAGTGGTCCTGCACGGCCCGCGTCCACAGCGATTACGAGACTCTCAAGGCCATGGCCGACTCCGGAGCGCGTCTGCTGATCGTCGGCTTCGAATCGGGCGACCCGCAAATCCTGAAAAATCTGAAGAAGGGCGCCACCATCGAGATGGGCCGCACCTTCGTGCAGAACTGCAAGAAAGTCGGCATCCACGTACACGGCGATTTCATCATCGGTCTGCCGGGCGAGACCAAAGAGACCATCGAAAAAACCATCCAGTACGCCAAGGAACTGGATTGCGAAACGATTCAAGTCTCCATGGCTCACGCCTATCCTGGCACGGAGCTTTACGATCAGGGCATGCGCGAAGGCTTTCTTGCCGGTGAGGCCATCACGGACGACATGGGCCACCAGCTTCCGCACCTCGAGTATCCGCACCTCTCGCGTGAATACATGGTCGAGGCCGTCAACCGCTTTTACGACGAATATTATTTCCGCCCACGCGTGGCCTGGCGCATCGTGCGGGAATCCCTGTGGGATTCCCACGAACGCAAGCGCCTGTTCCACGAAGCCGTGGATTTCATGAAACTGCGCCATGATCGCCGCAAGGTCGCCAAAAAAGGCGTGCAGAAAAAAGCCATGGTGCAAGTAAAAGTGCCCCCCATGGAGCCGCAAACCTCCGGAGCGGCGGGCGAATCACAGGGCGCATGACGTCGTCGCAAGGCCTGCACCTGAAAACCTACGTCTTCCTGCTATTCATGATCACGTTCGGCCCGCTGGGCGACGTGTTTCTGGCCGATGGCATGAAGAAAGTGGGCGCCCCTAGCATGCAGGACCCATCCGCGATGTTCCACTTTTTCGCGCGTGCCTTTACTTCCGGCACCGTATGGCTGGGCGTAATTTTGCTGCTCGCGTTTTTTATTTCCTACACTCTGGTTCTTTCCTGGGCGGATTTCAGTTTCGTGCAGCCGGCTTCTTCCATGTCCTACGTGATCGTGGCGCTGCTCGGCCATTTTTTTCTGCGTGAATTTGTCAGCCCGTTGCGGTGGACGGGCATCGCGCTGCTCTGCCTCGGCGTTTTGATCGTCGGCTACACGCCCCCGCGGACGACTGAGCGAGTCTGATGGCCTGGACGGTGGCTCGCGATGCGCTGCTGCTCCTTGCGCTCGCATCGTTCGCTTATTATCTGGTCGCCATCGTCGCAGCCCTGCGTTTTTTTCGCCACCGTGATGCCGCTGCGCTTCCCGCCGATTTCACTCCGCCCATCAGCATTCTGAAGCCGATCTACGGACTGGACCGCGAGACCTACCAGAACTACGCCAGTTTTTGTGCTCAGGATTATCCGGATTACGAAATCCTCTTTTGTGTTAGCGATGAGGAAGATCCCGCGATTCCCGTGATCGAGCAGCTGGCTCGCGATTTTCCGCTGTGCCACATCAAGCTGCTGATCGGCTCGGAACCGCTGGGCGTCAGCGACAAAGTAAATAAGCTTTGCCGGATGGCCGGCGAAGCGCAGCACGAAATACTGGCGGTCAGCGACAGCGACGTGCGCGTCGAGCCACAATATTTGCGCGCCGTTGCCGCTCCGTTTCGCGATTCTGGCGTCGGCGCGGTCACCTGCCTCTACCGCGGGCTAACCGACGGCTCGCTCGCCGCAAATTTGGAAGCGATCGGCAACAGCACGGACTTTACCGCGGGCGTACTGGTGGCCTGGCTGTTCGCTCCAGTGAATTTCACTCTCGGCGCCACGATGGCCACCACCAAAAAACGTTTGGCCGAGATCGGCGGGTTCGAATCCCTGGTGGACCATTTCTCCGACGATTATGAGCTGGGCAATCGCATCGCCGCGCGCGGCCATCGCGTCGAGCTGAGCACATTTCCGGTTTCCATCGTCTATCCGCACCAGACGCTCGCCGATGCCTTTCGCCATCAGTTGCGCTGGAACGTGAGCATCCGCTATTCGCGTCCTGCCGGGCACCTCGGCCTGATTTTCACGCAAGCGCTGCCGCTGGCGCTACTGGCTGCAATTTTCGCGCCGTCGGCGGCGTGGGCCATTAGCTTGCTGGTAGGTTATCTGCTGCTGCGGGGAATTTCAGCGTGGGTCGTCGGCGTTTACGGTATGCGCGACGCAGGCGTGCGACGGCACATGGAATTGTTGCCGCTGCGCGATGCCTTCGCGTTCGTCGTGTGGCTGGCGAGCTTCTTTCCTCAGCGCATCCACTGGCGCGGCCGCGAATTTTATGTGCGCGATAAGCGCCTGGTTCCCGCCGCGCCTCGCGAGCCGTAGGCAGCGTCGTTTTTGATTATCACTCGCAGCTTTCTCGTTTCTTCATGGCGTGCAGCAATTCATACACCGCGTTGGCATCGAGAAACTCCTGTTCAAGGTCTTTCGATCGGAGCCGGGTTCGTAAATAGTCCACAGCCTGCTCCAGACGGTCCAGCGCACGCCCGATGTTTTCGGTGTTGGTGTGCGCCACGTCGCGCCACAAGCCGTAAGGGCTGCCCGCCAGTCGCAACATATCCTGCAATCCTGGCCCGGCGAGCGAAAGCGGCAGGCCAGTCTCGTCCGTTTCGTCCTGCACTACGCGCGCCAACGCCACGGAGAGCAGTTGCGGCAGGTGGGAGACGATTCCCACGGCCCAATCGTGCGTTTCCCCATCGCACCACACGGGCTCCGCGCCCAGCGCGCGCACCAGCGCCGCGAATCCTTGCACGCGCGGATCGGAATCGTGCTCCGAGCCGATCAACGCATAGCGCGCGCCAGAGAATAAATTCGCATCCGCTCGCGTGATTCCCGAAGTTTCTTTCCCGGCCATCGGATGCCCGCCAAGAAAGCGCGCACCGCCCGCGAAAACATTTTTTGCCGCGCGGCAAATTGCAGCTTTGGTGCTTCCGGTGTCAGCGATCAGCGCGCCTTCTTTGGCCGCCGCAGCAATTGCCGGAAGAGCTTCGATGGTCGCGCCAATCGGCAGCGCGATGTACACCAGGTCCGCGCCCCGCACCGCGCCGGCCAGATCGCCAGCGCTTTCTCGCACCGCTCCGCGCGCCAGCGCCGCCTGCAAAATCTCCGTGCGGTCGTATCCTACAATCGAAATGTCCGGGAAATATTTGCGCAACGCCAGCCCGAACGATCCGCCGATCAGGCCGGTTCCGAGGATGGCTACGCGCGAGAAGGGAACCGCGTTGGTCGTCGAAGGCACGCGGTAGTGTAAATCAAATCGCCGAAATTCGTCAGCGGGCGGAGGAACGCGCGGCCCGCCGCTCGCTGGCCACATCGTTCGGCTCGACGACTTCCACCTGCGAAACGTCCTCGAGCTTTTCGATTTGGCGTACGAGCGTATTTTCAGCGCGATCGGCCTGCACGGTCATCTGAATGTCCAGAAAATGGCCGTCCTCGCTGGTATCCGCCGTCAGGTGCAGCAGGTCAAAGCGGCGCCTGCGCGTGACACCCAGAATACGCACCAGCGCGCCTTCGCTCTGCTTTACCCGCAGCTGTAATGTGAATTTGTTCACCGCGCAACCTCGCGCGCGACTTCATGCTCGTGCAACATTTCGGAATTCGAGCGGCCGGGACCAACGATCGGCCAGACGTTCGCTTCCTGATGAATCAGCACGTGCGCGAGTATTGGACCAGGTTCCGCGAGCAACCGGTCAATCGCGGCTGGGACATCCGCGCGATCTTCGACGCGAAACGCGGGAATTCCCATGGATTCCGCCACGCGGCAGAAATCTGGATTGTCGGAGAGGTCTACTTCGCTGTAGCGCTTATCGTGGAACAATTCCTGCCACTGGCGAACCATGCCCAGCGCGCGGTTGTCGAACAGCACGATCTTCACCGGCAAGTCGTAACGCCGCAGCGTGGCCAGTTCCTGCAGGTTCATCATGATCGAGCCATCGCCGGAAACATTGATCACGCACGCGTTGGGAAACGCCAGCTGCGCGCCAATCGCCGCGGGCAAGCCGAATCCCATGGTGCCCAGGCCACCGCTGCTCAGGTGCTGCGAGGGCCGATTGAAATGGAAATGTTGCGCCACCCACATCTGGTGCTGGCCCACATCGCAAGCCACGATGCAATTGTCGCCCGCGCGATCGGAAATGCCCTTCAGAAAGCCTGGTGCGTACACTTCCGTGCCCGGCGCGGCGTAATCCCATTCGTGCGCCTTTTTGGATGCAGTGCACTCTCGACGCCACGGCTCGATGTTCCCGAGCTTGCACGAGAGAGCTTTCAAAGCGTGCCGCAGGTTGCCGATTACCGGAACGTCCGCGCGCCGCAGCTTGCTGACTTCCGCGCGATCCACATCCAGGTGAATTACTTTCGCGTTTGGCGCGAACGCGTTCAGCCGGCCAGTGGCCCGATCGTCGAAGCGCGCGCCCACGCAGATCAGCAAATCGCAACTCTGCACCGCATCGTTCGCGGCCTTGGTGCCGTGCATGCCCATCATTCCCAGCGCCAGTTCGTGCGTGGTAGGCAGCGCGCCCAGGCCTTTCAGCGTGGCCACCACTGGAATGCGCGTGGCTTCCACGAATGCGCGGAATTCAGCCAGCGCGTTTCCCATGCCGATGCCGCCGCCGGCGTAGACCACTGGGTTGCGGCTATCGCGCATCAGCGCCAGCGCGCGGGTGATGGATTCCTTGGACGGTTCGGCGATTTCTTCGCTCGTGTCGTCCTCGTGGAACTCGTATTCGGCAACGGTGTTGGCGATATCCTTCGGCAAGTCAATCAGCACCGGACCGGGGCGTCCTGAGCGCGCGATGCGGAAAGCCTCATGCACGATGCGCGGCAGCTCCGCCGCAGTCTTCGCGAGGAAACTGTGTTTCACCACCGGCATGGTGATGCCGAAGATGTCCACCTCTTGAAACGCGTCGGTGCCCATCAGCGAAGTGGCCACCTGGCCGGTGATGGCGACCATCGGGATCGAATCCATGTAGGCGTTGGCGATTCCCGTCACCAGGTTGGTGGCGCCGGGTCCGGACGTAGCCATGCACACGCCCACTTTTCCCGTCGCGCGCGCGTAACCGTCCGCTGCGAGTGCCGCAGCCTGTTCGTGGCGGACCAGAATGTGCCGGATCTTGGTATCTAGCAGCGCGTCGTACACCGGCATGATCGCGCCGCCCGGATAACCGAATATGATTTCCACGCCCTCGCGTTCGAGGGCCTTCACCAAAAATTGTGCGCCCTTCACTTGGCACCTCTTGCGGCTGCCGTCTCCGGCTTCAGCCAGGACATTTGCGCGCGCAACTCTGCTCCTACCTTCTCGATCGGGTGATTCTTATCCTTCTCCAGAAGTTTGGTGTACTGCGGCCGGCCGGTCTGATTTTCCAGAATCCATTCCTTGGCGAATGCGCCGGACTGAATTTCCGTCAGAATTTTCTTCATGCTCTCGCGGACGTGCGCGTCAATCACCCGCGACCCGCGCGTAATGTCTCCGTACTTGGCGGTCTCGCTGATGAACTGGTGCATCTTGGCGATGCCGCCTTCGTAAATCAGGTCCACGATCAATTTCAGTTCATGGAGACATTCGAAATACGCGGCTTCCGGCTGATATCCGGCTTGCACCAGCGTCTCCCATCCCGCCTGAATCAATTCGCGTGCCCCGCCGCACAGCACGGCTTGCTCGCCGAACAAGTCCGTCTCGGTCTCTTCGGCAAAAGTGGTTTGGATTACTCCTGCGCGTGTGCCACCGATAGCGCTCGCGTAAGCAAGCGTGCGATCGAACGCGTGGCCCGAATGATCTTGATGAATCGCCAGCAAGCACGGCACGCCACCGCCGCCTTCATAGGTTCGCCGCACCAGATTTCCCGGGCCTTTCGGCGCGACCATGGTGACGTCCACCGTCTTGGGCGGAGTGATTTGGCCGTAATGAATATTGAACCCGTGAGAAAACAAAATCATGGCGCCTTCTTTCAGGCTGGGCGCGACCTCGTTCTGATATAGCGCAGGCTGCGCCATATCCGGCGCGAGCATCACGATTACGTCCGCGCCCTCCGCCGCTTCCGCCGGGCCGGTAAGCTTCCAGCCGTCCTGCTCGGCCTGTTTCCACGATGGGCCGCCGCGGCGCAGGCCAACGGTCACGTTCAGTTTGCTGTCGCGCAGATTCAGCGCGTGCGCGCGGCCCTGGCTGCCATATCCCAGCACGGCAATGCGCTTTCCTTCCAGCGCGCGCGGATTCGTGTCGTTGTCCCAGAACATTTTCGCCATCTTCGTTCTCCTTGTAATTGCAATTTCTATGCGGCGCTGGTTACGGCGCCCAGTGATGCTGATGTAACAAGCTTCGCGTATTTGGCCATCACGCCGCTGGTGTAATTCGGCGCGGGCGGTTTCCATTGCGCGCGGCGCTCTTCCAGATTAACCGCGACGTCCAGCCGCCGCGCTTTTACGTCCAGAGTAATAATGTCGCCATCACGCAGGAGCGCGATCGGTCCGCCATTCGCTGCTTCCGGCGCCACATGGCCCACCATCAGGCCGTGCGTTGCGCCGCTAAAGCGGCCATCCGTAATCAGCGCGATCTTGTCGCCGATGCCTTGGCCCACCAGCGCGCCGGTTACCGCCAGCATCTCGCGCATGCCCGGCCCGCCCTTCGGGCCTTCGTAACGTATGACGACCACGTCTCCCGGTTGAATCTGGCGGCTTTGGACGGCCGCGAACGCGGCTTCTTCGGAATCGAACACGCGCGCCGGACCGCTGTGCAGCACGCGTTCGTGCCCTGCAAGTTTCACCACGCATCCTTCCGGTGCGATCGAACCGTGAAGGATCGCCAGGCCGCCATCGGACTTGATTGGCTTGGCGAGCGGCCGCACTACTTCCTGGCCGGCCGTTTCGTTCGCGTCGCTGATTTCCTCGAAGAGGTTTCGTCCCGACGCAGTGATTCCGTCTTTCAGCAGCCCCGCTTCGCGCAAACGCTGCCCCAGCACGCGCATGCCGCCCGCGCGGAACATGTCTGGCGCGTTAAACCGGCCGCCGGGTTTCAAGTCCGCGAGCACAGGGGTCTTCGCGGAAATTTCATCGAAATCTTTCAACGTCAGCGGCACGCCAGCGTCGGAAGCGATCGCCAGCAGATGCAGCACCGCGTTAGTGGAGCCGCCGCTGGAAGCAACTGACGCAATCGCGTTATGCAGCGATTCGCGCGTGATGATTTGCTTCGGGCGGATGTCGTCCTTCAGCAGCTGCATCACCAGCTTGCCGCAATCGAATGCGGCCTTACCCTTGCGCGGATCCGTCGCTGGAATTTCGTTCGCGCCCATCGGCGAAATTCCCAGAAACGTGAGCGCCATGGCCATGGTGTTGGCGGTAAATTGTCCGCCGCACGCGCCAGCCCCGGGACACGCCACGTCTTCCAGCTCGCCCAGCTGCTTTTCGGTCATTTTTCCGGCAGCGCACGCGCCCACAGCTTCGAACACGTCCATGATCGTGACTTCGCGTCCGGCGAAATGCCCGGCCAGAATCGAGCCGCCATAGAGCGACAGGGAAGGGAGGTTCAGCCGCGCCAGCGCCATCACCGTGCCGGGAATCGTCTTGTCGCAGCCGCAGATTGCGACCACCGCATCGAACGCATGCGCGCGCACAAAAAGCTCGATGGAATCGGCGATCACTTCGCGCGATACCAGCGAAGCCTTCATGCCTTCGGTGCCCATGGTGATGCCGTCGGAAATTGTGATGGTGTCGAATTCGATGGGCGTGCCGCCCGCGGCGCGAATGCCGGCCTTGACGCGTTCGGCCAGTTGCCGCAGGTGAAAATTGCAGGGCGTAACTTCAGTCCAGGTATTGGCTACAGCCACGAGCGGACGCGCCAAATCGGCGTCGGTCAAGCCGGTAGCCTTCAGCATCGCGCGGGCAGGCGCGCGGGAAATCCCCTTCTTGATGGCGTCGCTTTGCATGTTGTCCTTAGTAGTAGGCGTCCGGCAGGGAGATAAGTCCAATTTGTAATTCTTGGCAAATTCATAAAAGAAGCTTATATGAGATTCTTGTACATCGCGCTTGACCGCACCCGCCGACTTTCGTATAGTGAGTCGTCGTAAGGTTGTAAAAGGATATCCAAGGCGCGTGGGTAATAAGTTTTATTACCGTTTCGCTTTTACCAGCCGCTTCCCTTATACGGGGGAGCGGGCCGGCGAGACGCGCGCGGATCACGCAACACTTAGCAGCTAAGAACCGCACCAAGTCTTCTAAGCCGGCCGCGACCCTCCGAGGGAACGCGGCCTTTTTTGTTTTTAGGGCACTTTTGATTTTGAGACAAAGGGGAGAAGCGCGATGAGTGAAATCAAAATCGGCGACTGGCGCGCGAAAATTGACGCGATTGACACCACTCTGCTGCACTTGCTGAATGTACGCGCGGGTTTTGCCCTGGAGGTCGGCCGCCTGAAAGGCGCGCGCGGCATTGCCCTGCGCGTCCCGGCGCGCGAGCAGGAAATTCTCACGCGCATGAAGAAATTGAATCCCGGGCCGCTCGACAGCGAGGCGGTGGTAAAAATTTACCGGCAAATCCTGCATGAATCCATACGCATCCAGGAAGATCATGGCCTGGGCGCCGCACGCCTTCCCAAACGCAGAATCACGCGTCTGACGGTAAAACGGCGCAAGGCGGCCGCGGCGTGATGCGGCTGGCCACAGCGCGGATCGCGTTTCAGGGCGAGCGCGGCGCGTTCAGCGAAGAAGCCGCGCTGAAGCTGCTTGGCGCGGATATCACGCTGGTGCCGTGTGCAACATTTGACGCGACGTTTTCGGCGATTCGGAACCAGGCGGCGGATTACGTGCTGGCGCCGATGGAGAACAGTCTGGCGGGATCGGTGCATCGGTCGTTTGACCTGCTGGTTGAGAGCGGATTGCGGATCGTAGGGGAAGTGATCATTCCGATTGCGCACAACTTGATCGGTTTGCCCGGCGCGGCGCGAGAACGAATCGCGTCGGTGGAATCGCATCCCGTGGCTCTGGCGCAGTGCGAACAGTTCTTCATCGCGCATCCGCGGCTCAAAAGAATCCCAGCGGAGGACACCGCCGGAAGCGTGCGGGAGATTATGAGCGTGGGCGATTCCACGCGGGCGGCGATTGCCAGCCGGCGTGCTGCGGAGCTCTATGGCGCTGTGATTCTGCAAGAGCATCTGGAAGACGACCGCGAGAACTACACGCGCTTTTTTTTGCTCGCGCCCGCGTCCAACGCGACAGCCTCCAGCGCGCCGGGCGCCGAATCGCTGCAGGAATTTCCCGCGGCCGACAAGATCTCGCTGGTATTTCAGACGGCGCATCGGCCGGGAGCGCTGCATCACGCGCTGGAGCCTTTTGCGCGGCGCAATATCAACATGATGAAAATCGAAAGCCGGCCGGTGCACGGGCGGCCCTGGCAATACCGTTTTTATCTGGATCTGCAAGCGGCCGCCAGTGATCCGGAATTTGCGGCCGCGCTGGACGAACTCGCGCAGCAAGCAGTGGAACTGAAAGTTCTTGGCTCGTACAAATCGGCGGATACAGCGCCGGCCGGTAAATTTGGCTCCGAGGGGACCGAATGATCATCAATATGGCGGTAAACGCAACGGAAGAGCAGATCGATCATGTAGTGAAGCGCATTCAGGAGTGCGGTTTTCAGGCGCATCTGAGCCGCGGGGAGGAGCGAGCCGTGATTGGAGTCGTCGGAAAGAGCGAAAAGCATCGCGGGGAACTGGAGGCGCTGCAGGCGGCTCCGGGCGTGGAGGAAATTATCCGCATCACGCATCCGTTCAAGCTGGCGTCTAGAAATTTTCGCCCCGAAGGATCGGTGGTGGAGCTGGGCAACGGCGTTTCCATAGGCGGGCCGGAGATTGTGGCGGCGGCGGGACCGTGCGCCGTCGAGTCCGCGGCGCAGATCGGCGAGATCGCCGAACGCGTGGCGCGGGCGGGGGCGAAGCTCCTGCGCGGAGGTGCGTTCAAGCCGCGCTCGTCTCCCTATTCGTTTCAAGGACTGGGCGAAGAGGGGCTGAAGCTGATGCGCGCCGCGGCGGACCGTAACGGTTTGCTGGTGGTGAGCGAAGTGATGGACCCCTCGCAGATCGAGGTGATGCTGCCGTACGTGGACGTGCTGCAAGTGGGCGCTCGCAACATGCAGAATTATTATTTGCTGCGCGCGCTGGGCGAAATTCAGAAGCCGGTGCTGCTGAAGCGCGGGATGTCAGCGACGATTGAAGAGCTGCTGCTGAGCGCGGAGTACATCATGTCCGGCGGAAACTACAGCGTGATTTTGTGCGAGCGCGGCATACGCACGTTCGATACGTACATGCGCAACACCATGGACATTGCCGCGATTCCGGTGATCAAGCAGCTCTCGCATTTGCCGGTGGTTGCTGATCCGTCGCATGGCACAGGGCGGCGCGACAAGGTGGGCGCGATGGCGCGGGCAGCTGTAGCCGCGGGCGCGGACGGATTGATCATTGAAGTCCACCAGGACCCAGAGCGCGCGCTTTCCGATGGCGCGCAATCGCTGTATCCGGACCAATTTGCACAACTGATGGCCGAGGCGCGGATGATCGCTCCGGCGGTGGGGCGCAGGATCGCGGAGGAGCCGGTGCAGCAGCGGGCAGCGGTGTGAGGAGTGATGAGTGAGTTCTGCCGCACTGAGCGTTGGTTATGGCAGGCGAAAGCGTTGATTTTCGATTTGATCGAAAAATAAGGAAGGTCATGAAACTGGATCCGAAGAAAACCGCTTTGCTGACGCTCGATTTCCAGCAAGGGATTTTTGGATTTGTCGCCGGTGCGGAAGCGGTGGTCGCGAAAGCGTCCAAGGCCGTGGAATTTGCGCGCAAGAAGCAATTCCAGATTATTCATGTGGGGCTGGGATTTTCGGCGGGTCACCCGGAAATTCCGGAGACGGAGTCGCGATTCAAGAGGGTGAAGGACAGCAATCTCTTCGTAATCGGTACGCCATCTGCCGAGTTCCACAGCGCGGTCGCTGGTCCCGGAGAGCTGGTGGTGTACAAGCAGCGAGTGGGCGCGTTTTCGGAGAACCAGCTGCATTTAATTCTGCGATCCCGCGGCATTGAGAATCTGGTGCTCTTCGGGATTTCCACCAGCGGCATCACCCTTTCGACGCTGCGGCGCGCATCCGATCTGGATTACCGTTGCGTGGTGCTGAAGGACGCCTGTTACGACGCCGATGAGGAAGTACACCGCGTGCTCACCGAGAAGATTTTCGCGTCGCAAGCAACGGTGCTCACGGTGGATGCGTTCATCGCGGAGCAGGCCGAATGATCCAGCTAACCATTCGATATCGCGTTGGAAACTCGGTCGAGAACATCTGAAAGCGAAAGGTTGAAAATCAAAAGCGCGGGCCTTTGTCTGCGGTCTGGCGGGTAGCGGTGCGCCACAAACCGCACCTCGGTTGCGGCGAGAGCGCCCGGCACAGAATTCTTGGACTGGCGCGGGCGCACACTCGATCGCCTGTTGCTGGTAGCATTGCGAAAGAAAATGAAGGCGTAATCGGGGGGGACCGTCTTGATGAAGCGAATTGCCTATTCTTCAATTTTGGTGCTGGTGCTTTACGGGCTCGTTGCCGCGCAAGAAAACAAAAGTGACGGATTCCGCACGTTGCAAGTGGATGCTGGCAAGACGATCGGTCCGATTCGTTCCTTTCAAGGATTGAACGGACCTCCCTTCCCCATCATGGAGGGACTGCCGAATCTGGTTCAACAATACAAAGACCTGCGCATTGATCAGGTGCGTACTCACGATTACATGGGACCCACCGACATTGACGCGCGCTTCACGCAAGACAATCCCATGCTCGCATGGCTGATTCCCGATGCAGCGCAGCGCGCGGGGGTGGTGAAAAACGGAAACGCCAGCAGCATCTTCGCCGACTGGAGCGCCGATCCGGAAAAGCCCGCCAGCTACAACTTCGGCCCCACCGACAAAGTGCTGGCTGCGATTCACGACAGCGGCGCGGAGGTGTACTACCGCATCGGCCGCAGCTGGGGCGCAAACAACGTGGACCCGCCGGCGGACTTCGACAAGTACGCGAGCGTCGTCAAGCACGTCGCCATGCACTACAACCAGGGATGGGCCAACGGATTTCATTACAACATCCGCTACTGGGAATTCTGGAATGAGCCGGAGGCTCTTTTCTGGTCGGGCACGCCGGAGCAATTTTATTCGCTGTATGCGAAAACCGCGCTGGCGCTGAAGTCCCTGGACCCGAGTCTAAAAGTGGGAGCCGACGCCAAAGCGATCGCTTCGAATCCGGATGCTTATCGCGAAGGATTCATTGATTACTGCGCCGCGCATCACTTGCCGCTTGATTTTTACTCCTGGCACACCTACGCGAATTCCTCTGCCGACCCCTACGACGCCGTTCGACTGGGCCGGGAAATTCGCAAGCTGCTCGACACGCATGGCTATCCCAAGGCAGAAAGCATTCTCTCGGAATGGAATCTGACGCCTGACTTCACCGAAGCCCAAAAGCTCAGACTGCAAGGAATTGAGAACGCCGCCTTCATCGGCGCTGTGCTGACCTATCTGCAGGACTCGCAAGTTGATCGCGCGCATTTTTATCGCGGAGATGCCGCCTGGATGGGCTTGTTCGATTTGCAGGGCCGTCCTTTCAAAGCTGCGTACGCTTTTCAGGCCATGGGCAAAATGCGGGATACGCCGCAACGCTTCGCGGTGCAAGGCAGCGACACATTCGGGCTTGCCGCGCTGGCCGGGCGCTCCGCGGACGGCAACACCGTGCAAATCCTGATCACCAACTACGCCATACCCGCCGATTTCAAAGCCGTTGACTTGACGTTGCCGGCAGACGTGGCCAAATCCGCTCCGATCCCCGATTTCTCGAAGTTCAAATTTCTATCGAAGCGCGCGGACATTGTTTACCGCGATAACGGAGGCTACAACCTCACGATCGATCATTTGCCCTGGGGCAAGAAAGCGTATGGCATTAAGCGCTACCGAGTCAGCGAAACCCAAAATCTGGATTTGGTCGAAGAAAAAACGGGGGAGGGAGGCCGCTACCAGTTCTCTACCGCCCTGGCGCCCGATGCGTTGGAGTTGATCGTCCTGCAAGTCAAGTAAGCGAGCCGTGATCGCAGGATCCGCGAAGCGTTACACGTACAGCGGCGACGTAGGCTCAATTTGTTCAGCGCAGTGCGAGAGCGGGCTCGGGTTGGGGCAGGCGAGCTTTGGAGCCAATGAAGGCGTAGTAGGCGATGAATATGTAGCAGAGGAGCGGAACGATCATGGCGGTGGCCATGCTGTGGGTTGCTTCGAAAATCTTTCCCATGATAGGCGTGAAAATGGCGCCACCGATGACGGCCATCACGATCAGCGAGCCGCCGATCTTCGTATTCGGCCCCAGCCCTTTTAGTCCCAGCGCAAAAATTGTAGGGAACATGAGGGACATGAAGAAGCTCGTCAGAAAGACCGCGCAGAGTCCGATCCAGCCTGGCAGCAACACTCCGATGGCGACCAAAGCGATGTTGATGATGCTATAGAATCCCATCAGCCTGCTCGGCGCGATGAATTTCATCAGGTACGTCGCCAGGAATCTCCCGATGGTGAAGACGACCAGCGTGCCCGTGAGAAAATACCCTGCGGTCTTTTCAGGAAGATGCGTGTAGTCCTGAACGTAGGTGATGAAGTAGCTCCAGGTGCCCACCTGAGCTCCGATGTAAAAGAACTGCGCCAGCACGCCTTGAACGAAGTGCGGATATTTGAGCAGCTCGCGGAAACTGCCCTTCGGCTGCTCACCGGCTGATTCAGACTCCTCCGCGATTTTCGGAAACTTTGTGGTCATCATCACGACTGCAAAGAGAAAAACCACGCAGCCGAGAACCACGTAAGGCGTGATGACCCGCAGTGTTTCATGCTCTAGGTATGCTCGATATGTCCCGGCAGTTTTCAGCGCCGTAACCTGCGCCGGATTCAGCTCGACCCCCGAGAAGATGAAGATGGTGCCGACGACGACGCCAGCGATGCAGCCCAAAGGATTGAAAGCCTGCGCGAAGTTCAGGCGCTGCTCCGATGTTCTGGGGTCGCCCAAGACCGAGATGAAGGGGTTCGCGCCGGTTTCCAAGAAGGACAATCCGCCGGCGATAACGAAGAGCGCGAACAGAAAGAATCCGTAGCGCTGGACGACGGCGGCAGGCCAGAAGAGCAGCGCACCCGTGCCGAAAAGGAGCAAGCCGATTACCAGACCGGTCTTGTAGCCGTATTTGCGCATGACCAGCGCGGCCGGCAACGCCAAAAGGAAATAACCGAGGTAGAAGGCTGATTGAATCAAACCGGCCTGAAAGCGGTTCATCTCAAACGATTTCATGAACTGCTTGATGAGCACGTCGTTCAGATTGCTGGGGATGCCCCAGAGGAGAAACAGCGTCGTCACCAGAACGAAGGGCAGCGTGTTGCCTGGCGAAAACAGTCGGGGCTTACCGAGCGATTGATTTTCAGGATCAGGCAGAGCGGCCAACCTGAGTCCCCTTCGCGAGCGCCTCGGTGATTCCAAGCTGGGAGCGCCCCAATTCGGTCAAATCCGCAACTGTACCGCGCCCGACAAAATCGACTTCGAAATCATCCGACGCGAAGTCCGGTGGAGTTTTTCCGGCCAGAAAAGCCTGCGCTTGCTGCGGCAGGTAAGCCGAATTTTTGGCACAACCGGGCGTCGAAGCGATATACATCACGTTGCTGTAGCCCGATCCACGGTGTTCATTTTCAACCGCATGTACAACGTCGGAATGCCAGAAAACGGTGTCGCCGGGTTGCATCAATGGAATTGAGGAAAGAGCTTCGATCAAGAGGCTATGAAACTGCGGATTCACGGAGAGCGCGCGGCCGGGCTGCGCTCCGCAGAGATCGTCTTCAGCAACGTCGTCCTGCAGCGCGCGCAGCAAGACGTACACCATTGACTCCGCGATTGGAATCAGTTGCAGCGTGCCGTCTCCCTTTCCTTGACGAGTCAGCGCAGTCCATCCTTGAAATGTCCGGAACATCGAGCAAACAGCGGGGGAGGGAACCTCGCGAACATCCGGGCGGAAGGCGGCATCAAACGCGTCGTACTGCTCTGTGTTGCCGGAAAAGACGTGACGATACACTTTGCGGAAATTTTCATCGAGCCAGCGCTCGACTGAGCCTCCATCCACGTGCGGAGATAGTCCCAACGATGCGGAACCGGGTGGCCGGCGCCGAATACGATCGGCGTAGGCGGGCACCTCATTCGGATCGAAATGCCGCCGGCCTTCACTTTCGGCTTTCCACAGATTATTCATGAATACGCGGACGCGAGTCAGCGATTCAGCTTGACGAGCCTGAACCTGGGGGCGCGACCAATATATTCCGTAAATCTGCGGTTTTGCCGACGCCAGCGTTCCGAAGTATTTGTCTTCGGCGGCGTTGGCCAGTTTGGCGTCGAGACCGTTTTTTTCAACATAGGCACCGATTTCGTCATTCCATGCGTTCGCCTGCGAGGGATCGAACGTCTCGCGGATGACGCAAGCGCCGCGCTGTTTGATCTTGGCGATCATCTCAGCGGGTACGCTGCCGCTGGCGATATCGGAAAAATGCACGATGGGGACAACTGCTTCGCCCGACTCTCGTTCCTTTACGATCGCATTCACGCGACGACGAGTCTCGGATTCGACTTTCTGGAACGCCTCGGCATAGCCGGGCAGAGCTGCGCGCAGGGATTTTTTTGTTTCGCGCACCAGCTTTGGCAGGTCTTCGATTTCGAATTTCATGGAATGCTGCTCCTTGTAGAACCCGATGTGGCGACGAGGCCTCGGCCCCGAACCCGCGACGCCGAATCTAGCAAAGAGCAGAATTGCCGAGTGATGCAGAACGGCCAACTACTGATACAATTCGGCCAGCACTCAATAGCCGCGACAAGGTAAAGAAATGAAGCCTCAGTTTGAATCTGTCACCTTTCCGAAAGGCTGCTCGGTGCGCGTCTACCATAGACGTGTCCCAGAGATCCCCTTCGAGTGGCACCACCACCCGGAGTACGAGCTGACGTTGACCTTGAACAGTAAAGGCTGGCGGTTCATCGGTGATCACATCGGAAAATACCGGTCACCGGATCTGGCGCTGGTGCCGTCCGACATGCCGCATACGTGGGCCTCGACCACAGCCCTCCGCCAAAACGAACCGCATACCGCGATCGTGATTTGGTTTTCGGGACATTGGGCGCTGCAGATGGCGCAAGTATGCCCAGAATATGCGGCCATCCGGCGCTTGCTGCGAAACGCTGCGACAGGCCTGGAATTTCCGCGGGCGGTCGCCAAACGGGTGGCAGGCAGTCTCGAGCAGATTCTCTCGGAATCCCCGCAGTCACGTCTGCACGCGACCCTCGATTTGCTCGTGGCGCTCGCCGACGTGGACGCCGTTAATCTCTCCAAAACCGCGATGACCGTTCCGTCTGGCGCGGAAAGCGAGCCGGCGCAGTTCACGCGCGTGCTGCAATATCTTCACCGGCAGTTTCAAGAGCCGATACGCATCGCCGCGCTCTGCAGTGTCGGGAATATGTCCGCGAGATCGTTGCATCGCCTTTTTGTAAAACACACGGGCGACAGCGTCAGCGAATACCTCTGCAAGCTTCGAATTGGGCGCGCCTGCATGCGTTTGGCGGAAACCGATCTGCCGGTCAGCATGATCGCGTACGAAGTGGGACTTTCCAATCTCGCCAACTTTAACCGGCAGTTCCGTCGTATTCGGCAGATGACCCCGAGCGCCTACCGCCGATCCTTCCAGCATCACACCCTGAAGCCGGAAAAGACGAGCCGCGCAGAACTGCAGATCCGGCCCAGGTCGCTGGAAAGCATGCCCACCGCAAGCCGTTCCGCAAGGCGCTACGCTTAGCTGGTGGATGCACCACCATCTGGTATAAAGCTGCTTTCAAACATGGTGCTTGTGTCTCCAGGGACCCAGTTCGGGCTTTCGGCGGCGCAGAAGCGCAATTTGTGGCGCGTTCTGTTACCAGTTCGGTGCGTCTCTGTGGAAGCGCATGCGAATTGGTTTTACACGCTCCTGCAGCCAGCCATGGACCGGACATTCCAAGCGTTGCGGGTACTTGACTGCGCCGGGCACGGGCTTGGGGACTAGAGGCGCGTTACACTTCGGGCAGTTCAAGCGGTCTCCGGTCGTGGTTCAGCAGTGGCAATGATTGCGTGATTGACTGGCTGATGCGCGGAGTCTATCACGGTGCAGCGGTCCAATATCTTGAAGTGGTTTCATTCTGCGTGGTAGTGTCGCCACGCGGCGCACGATTCCCGCCGGAGGTACCGTGAATAAGATCTGGGTGGTGATCTTTGCAATGCTGCTGCCGTTCCCGGCGATGCGCGGGACGGCGGAACAGACGACGAACTCCCTAACTGCCGCGCAGTGCCAGTCGGATGCCGCGGTCTGGCTCCCGACGCTGCAAGCACAGGGCGGGACGATCGCGATAACTTACGAGACCCTTGGGAGCTGGGTTGAGGAAATGACGCAATGTCAGTCTGTGGATCCAGCAAATCGCGAGCAGTACTTCAACGTGGCTGCCGGAGGCATTGCCGAAAGGGCGAACCGCGAGACGAACTACCTGGTCCGGCACGGATTGTACAAGCAGTTCCTCGCCGAGGACGTAGCGGGGAAGCGCGGTCTGTGAGTGCGGTCGAGCGAATTTTGTGCAGAATTGACCACCCCCGCGGCTAGTGATGCGCGCACTATGAAGAGGTGGACGAGCCAGTGAAAGACAGCTTCGTAGAGAGTCACAGATCTACGGCTGCGTTCGTGGTTGCAATCTCGTTCATGGTGGTCGGTGCGGGCCAGGCGGTACTTGGAGCGTTTTCGGAGAAAGGGCTGTTTCTGTGCGCGGGCGCCGGGTTGTTCTGCGCTGGAGTGCTGTTATTTAAGAGTTCAAAACGAAATTCACGTTGATAGCTAGACGCTGAGTGTGAGCGCTCGCGCGATGCGGCCAGGTTTCGCGGCGCTGCGACTCCCGTCTCCGAGGAATGAGTTCGGACCTATCAGCGACGTGCTTCACCTGCGTAGGCTTGCGGCCACGCTCTTTGGACTACCGAGAAAAGAAACGCCGTGGTGAGGCCAAAGAGAATCCAGCCATTCAGGGCTTCCAGCGCACCCATCATCTGCCAGCGCGGCTCCAAAAAGAGGTTGGCGTGGCCGTAGCTGGTCATGGCGCTGAGAGAGTAGAGCATGGCGGCCCGGTAGTCCTGTGACGCGCCTACGAAACGGTAGACGATCGCCCACAGAACACCTTCGATTGCGTGGAGCATGGTGGCCGCAAGTGCCGTGCCTCCGATTACGAAGATCGCGACGGGCGAGCGGGAGTGCAGTGGCTCCCGGCGACTCAGCCTGGCGATGACGTCCTTGTTGATCTGCCCGAGGCCGTAGGCGTGCAGAATCACTGTTAGAACAATGAGTGGCAGCCCCCACGCCCAATCTGCGCTCCAGGCAGGTGCTAATACGGAATCCATCAAAAACCTCCCATGCGCGAGCGGGCTGAGCTGGGCGCATTCGCCGCATTGCTGCGTGGTGCAAGGGTTGAGCTTGTGCGAGAGCTTATCACTCCGTCGAAGAAAGGCACGCGAGAGCCAGCTGGCGTGTGCCGATTCGTTCACCTGAGCGGATTCGCGCCAAGAACGAATGCCGAGGGGAGGCGCGGGCCCCGCTTGGTGGGAGCGAGCGCTCTTGTTGATTCATACGCTAATACGGCCGGGTAGGCGCAATTCCATCATTTACAACCGTCTGGCCTGCGTGACATACTGCCGGGCCTGAGGGACGGAGGCGCGTCCATGCGCAACACTACACGAGTAGTTTCCCTTTTCCCGGCGATTCTTGCCGCTATGCTTTTTTCCGTGATTGCGGCACCGGCATTTGCAGCAGGCGATGACACGCCCGCCAAGCCGGCTGCAACAGCGGCCCGGCCGGACCATGAAAAGAAAGTGTTCACGAATGACGATATTGACCAGATGTGGCCGAAGGCTCAAGCGGCGGCTAGCATCGCGCCGAGCAGTCCGGCAAGCACGACCATCGCGACCGCGGCTCGGAAGCCAGTTCCTATGTCTCGCACTGCGCAAGCGGCGAGTGTGCCGGTAAGCCCGGAGAAAAACCCGGTGTGGTACGCGACGCAGATCGAATCGCTGAATGCGGAACTGGAGCAAATCAGCACCAGGGAAGCAAACATGCGTAATTTCCGCGAGAACGGCGCGGACTCCGGTGTGCAGGTCGGGCTGCAATTTGGCGCGCCGTGCGAGGGCATCACCACGGACAACGCGATCGCGCAGCTGGCGATTCGCCGGCAGGAAATCGAGCAGCAGATCAATGATCTTCAGGAAATGGCGCGGCAGAACGGGATTTCGCCAACGAATGTGCAAGACGCGCCGGAAATTCTGCAGGCCGCGCAAAAACCGTTGAGCCCGCGGCAGGAAGAAGTGGCGCTGCAGCGGCGACAGGGTGAGCTGATCGAGAAGCTCGACGGCGTACAGAACGAACTGGCGGGGATGTCCAACCAAGCTGCGGCGCAGGGGATCGTGTTGCTGCCGGTGACGCCGAATTATGGCGGCAACCTCACCACCAACTTGATCCAGACTCTGGACAACCGCGCCGGCGAGATCCATAACGCGCTCAGCGCGAACGAAGACGCCGCACGGCGGGCTGGCTTGGCGCCTTCCACGCTGCCCTAGAGGCAGCTTCGGCTGTCACTGACTAGTCAAGGACAGGTCAAGAGCAGACAATGTTTGCGACACGCGGCTTCTGTCGCGGGCCGTGTGCTTCGTCGCGTATTCCACAGACTCTCTGGTAGAACCCCAACCTTCCTTACAAACCGCCCGAGCGGTCAGCGCAGGCTCAATTGGATGGAGCATTGCGCGCGGATGCGCTGAGAAGTACATTATTCCTCGCTCGGGACGGGAAGCCCAAAATTTCGATTTACGATCTGACGCATCCGTGAACTGCAGCTGGCGCACCGCCGCCTGGAAATCGAGCGGGAAGGAATCCAATGAAGCAATCGCAAATGGTCAAGGGTCTGTTGTTGCTGCTGGCGCTGGCGCTGGCGGCTGGAGCGGGCGCGCTGTTGTGGGGGCATGGCGTCGGCTCGGCTAGACGCACAGACGCGCAACAGCAATCCGCCGCGAATACCGGCGCGCCGCCGCAGCAGCTGAGCGCCGACGCACAGGCGTCCTTGCGCGCGATCGTCCAGTCGGGAAATTTGCCGGAGCTGCGCTGGCCCGATTTCAGCGATTACGGAAAACTGGTGCAGGAATTTTATGACTCCTACGGATATTCGCTGCCGTGGGTGCGCGGAATGGAGCCAACAGCACAGGCGCGGCAAGTGATTGCGCTTCTGCAGAAGGCGGAACAAAAGGGATTGTCGCCGGATGACTACGACGGCCCGCGTTGGGACGAGCGGTTAGCGAAGCTCAAACCGTCCGCCGGTCAGCCATCCGAAGCGGATGCGGTGCAATTCGACGCCGCACTGACGGTGTGCGTGATGCGGTATATCTCCGATCTGCACATCGGCAAAGTAAATCCTAAACATTTTGACTTCGGATTCGATGTCGCGGCCAAGAAGTACGATCTGCCGCAATTTGTGAAGGAAGATGTGGTGGACGTATCCGACGTGGGTGCCGCGCTGGCGCAGGTGGAGCCTCCCTACCCGGGATACCAACGCACGATTGCGGCGCTGCAAACTTATCTGGTGCTTGCGAAGCAACAGGACGGGAAGCAACTTCCTGCGATTCAGAAGACGGTCTCACCCGGCGATTCCTATGCCGGCGTGCCGCAGTTGATCGTGTTTCTGCGCCTAGTGGGCGATCTGCCGGCGGACGCCAGTGTTCCAGCCGATACCACGGTTTACCAAGCTCCACTGGTGGATGCCGTGAAAAGCTTTCAGAGCCGGCATGGTCGCACCGCGGATGGAAAAATCACCACGCAAACATTGGCGGATATGAACACTCCGCTGAGTCAACGAGTGCAGCAGATGCAACTGGCGCTGGAGCGCTGGCGCTGGCTGCCGATCGGTCTGCATGCGGCGCCGATCGTCGCGAATATTCCGGAGTTTCGCCTGCGCGCGTACGACGAAAACTTCAAAGTGGCGCTGGCGATGAACGTCGTGGTTGGCAAGGCGTACGACCACGACACGCCGGTGTTTGAAGACAACATGCAGTACGTGGTGTTCCGGCCGTATTGGAACGTTCCATATTCCATCGCCAGAGCGGAATTTCTTCCGAAACTCACGCGAGACCCGGATTACCTGGCCAAGAAAGGATTCGAAGTGGTGGACAGCCGCCAGCAGGTAGTGACTTCGGGAGCCGTGTCGAGCGATGTGCTGGCGCAATTGCGGTCGGGAAAACTTTTCATCCGCCAAGGGTCGGGCCCCAAGAATGCACTGGGCCTGGTGAAATTTATTTTTCCGAACGACTATAGCGTCTACATGCACGATACGCCCGCGCAGGAATTCTTCGCGAAGACCCGGCGGGATTTCAGCCACGGCTGCATCCGGCTGGAAAAGCCCGCCGAGTTGGCGGTGTGGGTACTCCGTAACAATCCCGGATGGAACGCGGAGAAAGTTCGCGCGGCCATGAATGGAACCACGCAGCAGCAAGTGAACCTGGCGCGTCCGATTCCGGTGTTAATCGTTTATGCCACGGTGGTTGTCCCGGAGGATGGCCGGGTTCACTTTTACGACGATATTTACGGGCACGATGCCGCGCTCGAGAAGGTGCTCGCGAAAGGTTATCCGTACCCGGGCTAGTCGCCGGTGGCCAGATTGCTGGGGCAGTCAAAGCACCACTGGCGCACTCGGCCTGTATCCACGTGGATGAAATCCGAGTGAGGATAATAGCCCACGCCGCCGCGGCGCAGGGCTAGTGCCGCCTGGCGTAGCTTGAGCGTATTGATGCCGGGCATGCGCAGGTCAATCGCTTCCGCTTGAATGTGCAGGCTGTTCTTAGCGACTCCGGTGGTGTGTGCGCGCAAGGATTCGTTCGTACCCGAAGTGCGATAGCCGCAGACGATGTCTATTTCGCCGGCAGGATGTCCGACCGAGGCTGTGAGATCCGAAAGAATGTCGTAGAGGCGCGGATCGAAGTGGCGCACTTCGTTGGTGTTGTGATCACGCAGGAAATAATCGAGCTTGGCGAGCGCTTCCGGCAGGTAGCGGTCGTCGCGGCGATAAATGATGTCCAAGCGTTCGCCGGTATGCGTGTTGAATAGCACCAGGCGATGGTCACGGTTTTCCTGCGAAGCTGCTTGGCTGGCAGCCGACTGCTGATCGGACGCGCCGAGCGATTTCGCTCTCGCGCCGATCGGCGCCAACAGCAACAATATTGCGCCCGCGCCCCATAGGCAGCGCGACAGCGTTTTGGATGCGTTCATACAGTTCCTCTCTATTTAATTTTAACACAACCCTGCGAATCGCCAAATTTGCCGGCATCGAAAGGTCAACGATAGGTGCACCATCTGCATCGGCGAGGGTACGGGACTTGAGTCTTCGCCTTTCGGTTGGAGCTCGTTGCTGAGAGCGCCTATTGCGCGGCTTCGACGGTAAGTTTCAATCCGATGGCGCGGGTGACGGCAACCAATGTGGACAAGCGGGGATTGCCGCGCACCGAGAGGGCACGGTAGAGACTCTCTCGCTCGATGCCGGCTGCTTTGGCAATCTTGGCAATGCCCCGGGCTTGCGCGAGGTGGCGGAGCGCAACCAGCAGGACGCGAGGCTCGTCCTCATCTGCCAACGCGGCTTTGAGGTATTCAGCGGCGAAGACCGGGTCTTTTCTCAGGCGCCGGACGATCGCGTCGTCGTGCGAGGTGCTGGGTTTTCGTTTCATGAGGATTTGCTCCTCTCCTTGTAGTCTCTTAGATATTTCAATGCTCGTGCAATGTCTGACGACTGTTTGCGTTTGTCGCCACCACAAAGCAACAAGACACATTCGCTGCCGATCATCGCGTAATAGACTCGATAGCCCGGTCCCCAATCGATCCGCATTTCGCAAACGCCTCGTTGCAGGGGTTTGCAGTCGCCAAAGTTGCCTGTGGCGAGCCGGTCGATTCGAATAGCGATCTTTGCCTGGGCTCGAGCATCCGCCAGGCGTGTCAGCCAATCGTCGAAGACGTCCTTCCCGGCGCGATTGACGTAGTGGCGAACATTGAGCAGATTATCCATTGTAACCTATAAGTTACAAACTCAAAAGCGCTGTTTTCATGATCGCAAAGCCGCCGATGGTTTCCCAGACCTCCAATTGTTGGCAGAGACGTCCCGGCGAAAATCGGTTCAGCGGGATTATTTCGCGGGGCTCGCGCCTGGGGGCGACGTTAACGGGGGCGGCGCGGTGGTGTAGGGAATCGCGGGCTGGTTGATGACGGTGACTCCCGATGACGACCACGCGAGCCGTCCATTGCTATTGCCGACTTCCTGCACGATTTTCACGAACATGCGATCTTGCACGAAGGTTCGCTGGGTATAGTCCACCACGTAGTTCACCGTAAATTCCATCGAACCCCCGGTAACAGCGAGAGCGACGAACGGTTCGATCGGAGGGTTTTCAGTGCGGTAATCTTCGCTCACTGCGTTCCAGGACTTCTGCGCTTCGACCAAGTACTCGCCAATCACGTCTTTGGCTACGCGCAGCAGCATTTCCCGCGCCAGTGCGGCGTCACTGGCGATGGTAAACACCACTTTCACCTGGTCCCAGATAAAGCGAAAGCCTTGTGAGTAATTAAAAACCGAATTCTTCAGAACAGTATTGTTGGGGATGCGCACGATGCGCCCGCTGTACAGGTCCCGGCCCACCCAACTTCCGATTTCCATGAGAGTAGTGCGCAGCAGGCCGATGTCAATCACGTCGCCGCGCGTCTCGCCGATCTGAACTCTGTCTCCCACGGTGTACAGCTTCGAAAAACCGATGGAGAAAGCACCGGCGATACTGGCCAGAACATCCTGCAGCGCGACGGCCACGCCGGCGCCGGCGACCCCGAGGGCAAAGCTCAGGCGCCCGAGGCGATCCTCGAAGAGGATTGCGAGGAAAAGGAGAATCGCGAGGTATCCTGAAAAGACGACGAACTTGCGAACCCGGTAGCGCGCATCGCCTTGGCCGAAGTGCCGGGGAAGCGTCCTTTCCAACAGGCGAAAACCGGTATGAATAACGAGGATGCCCACAATCGCGGCAATGCATTTGCCGAGCAACGAAAGGGACATAGCCTGCTTTAAAAATTCATTCATTCGGACACCATGATACCCGGATTGTTGCCCGAAGCGCGCGCCGCGCACCAAATGTGAATTTAGCAGCGCAAAATTACGATGCGACGGCGAGGCCGTCAGGGATTCTTTTTCTGTTTTTCCCAAAGCTCCCAAAAGAGCGCAACGGTTGCAGGCGCAAAACCCGCGTAGTGGTTGTTCGCGTATGCGTACACTTTGACGCCGCGGCGCGTGGTTTGGTAACAGTAATCCACCCAGCGCGACAAGGCCGCACGGCGGTCAACGATAGTCTTGTCCCACACCTTGGTCTGCTCTTCAATTCCTTTGCGGTCGCCCAGCCAGCGCACATAGGTGAAGTTGGAAGTGATGGGATCGAGGCGGCTGATCAACTCGGTGATTCCCGGCATCCAGGCTTGATCGATCACCGCCAGCGCGACATTGTGTTCGCGCAATATTGCCGTGAACTTTTCATCCAGCCAGTTCTTATTGCGGATTTCGACGGCGAACTGATGAGCTTGCGGAAGTTTCTTCAGGAAGGGACGCAGGCGCGCGAGAAATTCAGCTCCGCTCTTGAACCGGGTGCGATTGAAATACGGAAACTGGAACAGCATCGGGCCCAGCTTTTCTTCGCCCAGTTCTTCCGCCGTTTCCACGAAGGTCTTAAATTCCTCCTCGCAATCCTCCAGGCACTTCTCGTGCGTAATCGTTTGGGGAATTTTCAGCGCGAACAGGAAGCCGGGCGGCGTTTTGTTGGCCCATCCAATTACGGTGGAGCGCGCCGGCGTGCGGTAGTACGTGCTGTCCACCTCGACGGTGTTGAAGCGGGTCGCGTAATAGCTCAGGAAATCGCGCGGCTGCATTCCGGCGGGGTAGAACGCGCCTTCCCAGCCCGCAGCGGTGAAGGCGGACGTGCCTACGCGAATCTCGGGTTCGTTTGGAGCTGCCACAATTGCCAGAGCCTAACTTAATGGCTGACCGGCGGGCAAGCTGGCGTTTTCGGCGGGGACACGCGCTGGCGTGATAGAGTTTTCAGCGGGTTGGCAGGCGCCATGATTTTTCTGGAGACAGAACGATTGCTGTTCCGGTCGCACGAAGCCGGCGATGAAGCTGATTTCGTCAGCATGCACACCGACCCGGAAGTTCGTCGCTACGTGGGAGGGCAGGCTTGGCCTCTGGAGAAGGCGAGGCGTCGTTTTCGGGAGGAGTATCTGGGCCGGCCGGACGAAACCTACGGCTTGTGGGCAACTGTATCCAAGGAAGAAGGGAAGTACATCGGATGTTGCGGTCTGCGGGCAACGGGATGGGAGCGAGCCTCGGGTATTATTTGGCGCGGCCTTACTGGGGACGCGGGTTGGCTTCGGAGGCTTCGCGGGCTTTTATTGAGACGGCATTTACGCAGCTGGGCCTGGATCGTGTGCAAGCGGACGTCGAAAACGGCCACTCCGCGTTCGAGCGCATCTTGCAGAAGTTCGGATTTAAGTATGTGCGACACGAAGAAATTCCCGGCCGCGGCCGCCTCATCGATTTTTATGAATTAACCAGGACAGAATGGCAGCGACGGCGGGAGTCATGGGTAAAAGCGGGCCGTGGATGAGTTTCGTGCGCGTGCTTGCTGCGTCCATCCGCAGAGCCTGCCTGCGAGATCGAAACGAAGACGTGCGGGAGGCGGTTGACGAAAATGCGTTCCGCCAGTAAAGTAGATTAGGGTCGTGCGAACGACCCTTTTTTGTTGTCTCCCCTCGGCTGGGAGGTCGTACAATTGGCAGTACATCAGATTCTGGATCTGATTATCCTGGTTCGAGTCCAGGCCTCCCAGCCAAATTTATTCAACGCCTCGCGTCTAACCCGTTGAATCGCCTTGCATGGCTTTTCCATTGATTACAACCGGCTAGTGCCAGTTTCAAGCAGCAGGGTCGTCAGCCGCCGGCAATGGCGCCGACGATGAGGAGTGGTTCCGTTCCGGAGGCAACCGCTTCAGGCAGTGGGGTGTCTGGCTGTTCGTGGGAAAGGTCCTCGCCACAAGCGAAGAAGCGCAGGAACGGCCGGCGCGTCTGCGTGACGTGGTCGCGGATCGTGCCGCTCAGCATCGGGTAGCGGCTCTCCAGCGCGTCCACGACGGAGCGCTGTGTGACCGGCGCCTGAAGGTCGAGTTCCACTTCGCCGCTGATGCGCGCGAGCCCGCGGAGGTGCGGCGGGAGTACGACGCGAATCATGACAGCGTCTGGACCTCGACCGACAGCACGGTTGGGAGATCGCGCACAATGGGCGACCACGTGTCTCCGGCATCGGCGGATGCGTACACCTGGCCGCCGGTGGTTCCGAAATACACGCCGCATTTATCGAGTGAGTCCACGGCCATGGCGTCGCGGAGTACATTGACGTAGCAGTTGGCTTGCGGCAGACCCTTGGTGAGCGCCTCCCACTCGTTTCCGCCACTGCGGCTACGGTAGACGCGCAGCTTGCCATCCGGCACGAAATGCTCTCCGTCGCTCTTGATGGGCACCACGTAAATGGTTTCCGGCTCGTGCGCGTGAACGTCGATCACGAAGCCGAAGTCGCTGGGAAGATTTCCGCTGACTTCCTGCCAGGAGTCTCCGGCGTTGTCACTGCGCATGACGTCCCAATGTTTCTGCATGTACAAGACGCCCGGACGATCGGGGTGCATGGCGACATGGTGAACGCAATGGCCGATCTCAGCATCCTGGTCGGGAATGT
Organism: uncultured Acidobacteriota bacterium; assembly: GCA_963748395.1. GTDB lineage: Bacteria > Acidobacteriota > Terriglobia > Acidiferrales > UBA7541 > Palsa-295. The sequence goes on from CAVVIP010000006.1 coordinate 859,237, forward strand.
ACGGGGAGCGCAGGCCACGATTGATCGGCCGCCACGTCGCGCCGCCATTGTCTGTGCGGAAGGCGCCTGCAGCCGAAATCGCGATGAAAATACGCTTCGGGTCCTTCGGATCCAGAATAATCGTGTGCAAACACAAGCCGCCGGCGCCGGGCTGCCACTGTGGCCCCGTGCCGTGGCCTCGAAGTCCCGCAACCTCGTGCCAGGTGTGAGCGCCATCTGTGCTGCGGAATAATGCGGCGTCTTCTACTCCGGCGTAGACCTCGTCCGGATCGGTGAGCGAAGGTTCGAGGTGCCAGACGCGCTTGAACTCCCAAGGGTGCTGTGTGCCGTCGTACCACTGGTGGGTGGTAAGGGGCTTGCCAGTCGGGGGAGAAGTGTCGTAGACGAATTTGTTGCTCTGGCCGGCAGGCGGCGCACCTGGCGTCGGCATCACCTCTCCGCCGGGCGTTTCCCAAGTTTTACCGCCATCGCTGGAGCGTTGGATCACCTGTCCGAACCAGCCGCTGGACTGCGAGGCATAGAGGCGATTGGGGTCAACAGGCGAGCCCTTAAGGTGATAGAGCTCCCATCCGGCAAAATGTGGGCCGTTGACATCCCAGTTTTGGCGCTTGCCGTCCGACGTAAGGATGAATGCACCTTTCCGTGTGCCCACTAGTACTCTCACGCTGCTCATGTGTGCCTCCTGCCTGGGTTTCCTGAGATGCGCGCCGTCGAACATCGGTCCTGCAACGACATTATTTTCCCATACTCGCGGTGCGCAGCGGAATTCAAACATTTCTCACAAGGGGCTTTGACGGGGAGAACTGGATTCTGTATCTATCTATTCCGGCTCGAGTCCAAGCCTCCGAGGCAAACCTCTGAAAGCCGTGGAGTTCCCGCAAGCTGAAGGATGAAATCGCGTTGAGCGCGAGCCATCATTTCCAGGCGAACTCGATCGGCGGGGACGGCATGGACGATCATCGGCATACGATGATAAGCTTCCGCACTCAATCTTGACGCCCGCGGCAAGCGCCGTATTTCGAAGCAACGATTTCCAAGCGCCCCGCCAGGATGACATCCGATGGAGCCCGATCCGAAGAGCGCAGCTAATGCGGCAGACGGTTTACGCGCACTCGCGCAGCCGGTGGCCGCGCCGCTCACTCGCGCGGCGATATTCCTGGTGGTAGCTCTGCGGCCGGGCCGTGAGAGTTGCGCGACCGTGCGGGCACTGTGCGGCGACCTGAGCGCACTGCTGCGAGCAGTGGAGACGCGCGACCTGGAAGCCTCCCTCTCCGTCATCATGGGTTTTGGATCCGAAGCGTGGGACCGGCTATTCGGCGCCCCGCGGCCGGCCGAGTTGCATCCGTTCCGCGAGATTCGTGCCGCAGAGCGCGACGCGGTGTCCACCCCGGGCGATTTGCTGTTTCACATTCGCGCGAAGCGCATGGATTTGTGTTTTGAGCTGGCCACGCAAATCATGACGCGGATCGGAGACGCAGTTACGCCCGTGGACGAAGTGCAGGGCTTTCGTTACTTCGATAACCGCGATCTAATCGGCTTCGTTGACGGGACGGAGAACCCGCGTGGCGCCGAAGCGTCAGATGCCGTGTTGATCGGCGACGAAGACGCCACGTTCGCGGGGGGCAGTTACGTGATCGTGCAGAAGTATCTGCATGATATGGCGCGCTGGAACGCTCTGCCGACGGAGGCGCAGGAACGAATTATCGGCCGCACCAAAGTTGCTGATATTGAGTTGGACGATTCCGTGAAGCCAACCTCGTCGCACAGTTCGCTGACTACGATCGTGGAGAACGGGAAAGAGGTCAAGATCCTGCGCGATAACATGCCATTCGGAAGGCCCACGCAAGCAGAATTCGGAACTTATTTCATCGGCTACAGCCGTTCGCCGCGCACGATCGAACTGATGCTGCAGAATATGTTCGTGGGACGGCCGCCCGGGAATTACGATCGCTTGCTGGACTTCAGCCGTGCCGTCACAGGAAACCTGTTCTTCGTGCCAAGCGCGACATTTCTGGAAGATGTGAGCGAAGACGCTCCTGCGGATGCGGCGGACTCCGCTGCGCCGCCAGCGGTGGAAACATCCCAGCCCACGCCCGCGGGAAATCAGGGTTCGCTGGGTATCGGTTCGCTTAAAGGAGATATTTCCAATGAATAATCTGCATCGCGAGCTAGCTCCCATTTCCGATGCGGCGTGGGCGCAGATCGAAGAGGAAACTTCGCGCACGCTGAAGCGCTATCTTGCCGGCCGGCGCGTGGTTGACGTGGAAGCGCCGGGCGGAACACTTCTTTCCGCCGTCGGCACAGGGCATCTGCGGACGATCGCGGCTCCGAAGGACGGCATTGTCGCCAGACAGCGCGAAGTAAAGGCGCTGGTGGAGCTGCGTGTTCCGTTCGAGCTTAACCGGCAGACGATTGATGACGTGGAACGTGGCGCGAACGATTCGGATTGGCAGCCGGCGAAAGACGCCGCGCGGCAGATCGCGTTCGCCGAGGACCGCGCGATATTCGACGGCTACGCCGCTGCCGGCATCGGAGGCATTCGACAGGGAACCAGCAATCCGATCATGACGCTGCCTGCAGATGTGCGCGAGTATCCGGAATCGATTGCGCAGGGAATGAGTCAGTTGCGGCTGGTTGGCGTGAATGGCCCGTACGCGGTGCTGCTTGGCGCAGACGCGTACACCGCTTTGGCCGAAACCAGCGACCACGGATACCCGGTGTTGGAGCACGTGAAGCGGCTGGTGAACGATCAAATTATATGGGCGCCAGCCATCGCCGGCGCGTTCGTGCTGACGACGCGTGGCGGCGATTTCGAGCTGCACATCGGGCAGGACGTTTCCATCGGCTACTTGAGCCACACCAATAGCGCCGTCACTCTGTACCTGCAGGAGTCGTTTACGTTTTTGTTCCTCACCGCCGAGGCTGCCGTGGCGATGTCTGCTCCGGGGAAGGCGAAGAAGAGCTAGCGGGCAGAATCTTTCGTTCTTGCATGCGTGCTGCGCTGCGCCGGTTGCGGCGGGATCAGTGTGCTACGAGCCGCTGGTGTGAGCGGTCTTTCTCGCCGGATACGCGCCTCTCTTGGCCGCCAGTTCCGAAGCCCACAGCAATATATCGAACAGCCGCGCCCTTTCCAGATTGTCCAGGCCGCGCATCGGATGAACCATTCCGGCAGCTTGCTGCGCGCAGGAAAGCAGGAAGCGATCGATGGAAACGGACGTGGCCTCGTTGGGATCGGCGAAGCGATTGGCGTTGCACTGATTCAGGCGTTCGTAGCAAAGCGTAATGAAGTGGTCCACGCAGAAATGTTTCAGTTCCAGCGACGACATCGCCGGACGTCCGCAATTTCCCGTGTCGCAACGAGCGAGCTTCTTTTCCGCCAGAGATGGCTGCTCTGATTGTCCGGCGGGTGCCTGACCTGCTTCAGGGGAATGCAACGTATCTTCGATCATCGGTCCCAAGGCCTCGAGTTGCGCGTGGGTGAGAGGCCACACGCGTTTCTTGCTGTCGGCGTATGCATTTCGTGTCAGCACGCGCGCACATCAGACATCTCCCTCGTACTGGGAGCTGCCTCCGCGGATTCGGGAAGCTCCGCTTCATAGGTGTGGACTTTCACGCGCACGTCAATCAGCGCGGTAACCAGTTTGCGTATCGCCGGTAAATCCTCCCAGTGGTTCTCGGTCGCCTGCGAGGTGGTCTGCCAAAGACTGAGCACGCGAATCAGGCGCGGCTCTTTGTGCGAGGTCAGCACGAAGATCCCGGCGAAGCCGGTTTGCTGCTTGAGAATTTCTGCAACCTCGCGGCGCATGCAGTTTCGCAATTGCTGCTCTCCTCCTGGCTTGGCAATAAACTCGACCGCCCGTGCATTCAAGTTAAGGGCCTCCGTATCTTGATTCGATTCCAAGAGCGCACGCGTTAGACGAAGATCGAGGTTGCTGACCGGTCTCGCGGGAGCTTCCAATTCCAGATAAGAGTATGAACTCATTTTGAGAATTCCTCGCTTCTTCCCCGTAATTACACAACAAAGATGGGGAGGCGCGTCCCGGTGGGGTTCCCTGACCGTCAGGGCCGGGGCGCGCCCGGGGGATGGACATTGGCTTTATGCCATCGTTTGGATTGGCCCATCGGAATCGCCAATCCGATCTCAGTACAAGTACGCATAGGTAGTGCGCGTGGGCGCCCGAACGTTTCATTTGCGAATGAAATATTTTGCGGTGGACGCAACTTGAATGACGTCAATGAGTGAGAGGATTTTCCGGACCATGCGGCCAGTTGGCGGGCGGCAGGCGTTCGATTGCGCTGTTCATCCGGGGCGGGATATACTCGGTTCCCTTTCGAGGCGCGTGTGGAACTGTATTCCTTCGATGAAGCCTACCTCAAGCGGCTCCGGGAGCGGGACTTCCCGACCGAGCAGCACTTCGTCGCGTATTTCCGCAAACTTCTGGTGATCAAGTTAAGGTCGCGGCTGCGGGGGTCTGAGGCTGTCGAGGACATCGCGCAAGAGACGTTTCTGCGAGTATTCAAGGCGATGAGTTCCGATAGGGGAATTCGCCAGCCCGAGCGGCTGGGAGCGTTCGTTAACTCCGTTTGCAACAATGTGTTACAGGAATTCTACCGATCCTCCGGGCACGGCACCCAACTGGATGAGGACACTCCAGAACCAATCGACCAGGTTCTGGACCTGGATGGGTTCCTGGTCAGCAAACAGACCCGCGAGCAGGTAAGAGAGGTATTGGAGCTGCTTCCCGAAAAAGATCGTCAGCTGCTGCGCGCTATCTTCCTGGAAGAAACGGAGAAAGACCAAGTCTGCAGGGAGTTTGGCGTGGATCGCGATTATCTGCGGGTATTGCTGCATCGCGCGAAGAACAACTTCCGCGTTTTCTATGAGAAGAGCGGGGCAGAGGGGCAGCGGCATTCGAAACAATAGGGAAAGCAGATGAAACGATTTGAGTTGCGGCGTCACTACTGGTAGGGCGAATACATGGAACATTTACAAGCTATCGAAATGAAGGCGGCTGAACGATACGTACTCGGAGACCTGCCTGGCGATCTCCGCGAACAATACGAGGAACACTTTTTCAGCTGCGTGGAATGTGCGGATGAATTGAAACTGGCGGCGGCGTTCGTGGAAAATACCAGGGCGGCTCTGGAAACCGAGGCCATGGCGACGCCCGCCCGCCTGCCGGTGGCCGCTGCACAGAGACCAGCGTCGAGTGGTTGGTTCGCGGCGTTCTTGCGGCCGAGTTTCGCTTTGCCGGTGTTCGCAGCGCTGTTGCTGTTGGCCGCCTACCAATCCTTATTGATTATTCCCCGGCTGAAAGAGACGTCGGCACGATCGCTGGCCACGGCGGCGCCGCAAGCGCTCGCGTCATTTTCCTTACTCACCACGAATTCGCGCGGCGCGGAGCCTGTGACGATCGTCGTCGCAGCGGGCCAGCCGTTCAGCTTGTATTTCGATATTCCTCCCGATGGACACTTTGCTTCTTATGTTTGCGAATTCCAGAACGCCGCAGGCGCGCCGGAATTCTCCTTGAACATCTCCGCGGAACAAGCGCAAAATGCCGTGCAGCTTCTGATTCCTTCTGCGAGCCTGGGAATAGGGAATCACGTGCTGGTGGTGCGCGGGCTTGAGAAGCCGGAGAACGCGGCCAATCGCGGGACCGAAGTAGCACGCTATCCATTCACACTCGTCGTTTCGAAGTAAATAATCCGATACTGAAGCAGGAGGATTAATCCGATGGCTACGGACCCCATCAAGAAGACGTATATCCACACAGCGCATGGTTATGGCTTTAGCGCCCGAATTGACCGGCCGTTCGAACACCTGGTGGACGTTCACGCGGGAAGCACGCTGCCGACGACGGGCGGTTTCGAATCGGCGCGGACGGAGAATTTTCGGCTGAAGGAAATCATCTCGTACAAAGCGGCCTATTCGGTGGTGGGCTCCAGCCGCAACCCGAAAGACGATACTTTCAACTCGTCGGTAACCGCGACAATCGAAGGGCTGAACATTCTGGATATGGTAACGGCCGACCGCATCGTGGCGCGCGTTACCTCGAAGCAGCGCCTGGATGAGGAGGAGCCCACGATTCTTTCGATCGGAAGCCGCTTCGAGAACTTGCGCATTGCCGGCTGCCCGGTTCAGGTGGATCTGGACAATGAGCTTTTCGCGCGCCTTGGCACGTTTGCATCTTTCAAGAAGGAATACACGGAGAATCAGCAGGCCCGTGAAATGATGCAGGGGCGATTCCTGTGGGGAAAACCCAAGGCGGACGTACCGGAATTCCTCCGGGAGAGGTATAACTGGTTCGCTGGCGACGAGTTTCCGGAATCAAAAGGGATCGTGCTCTGTTCGCTGGTAAAGGACGTCAAGACCGCTTGCTCGGAACTGCGCAGGTACGGAAACGTGATCGTGGTGCCGCATTTCGGCAAGATCTACCTGGCCGAATTCCAACTGCAGCGTCACGAACGCGAACTTGCCATGCTGCGCGTGGAAATGGGCTCGGTGGTCGGAGGTTCGGGAGGCGGACCGGGCGGTACAGGCGGAGGCTCAACTTATCCCTGAGTTGGTTGTTTGTTTCGATTGCGGCGTTCGGGTTTTGCGGATGCGATCGGCACAGCGCGGACAGACCCGCCGTCAGATTTCAACATTCTCGAACTGAATTCGAGCACGGCAATTACATCGGCGCATCCCGCGAGGCGCATGCTGCTTATCTTGAATACGCGGCCAGCGACCCCGAGTGGGCGTGGCGCTTTCGAGTCCTCGAGGCCGAAGTACTGGTTTCGCGTGGATTGAGCCTGGATTCGCTCGCCCTGTTGGATGCACCTCTACCCTCCGGCCTAGCTCAGAGTGACATCGCTGTCCGAAAGGAAATGTGGGAGGGCCTTGCCAACTGCGGATTACAGCGCTTCGAGGAAGCGAAGCATCACCTATCCGCGGCGGAACGGCTCGCAAAGGCTTATCAAGAAAATCTTCTCGCTGAAGTGATTCTTGGTCAGGGGACCTTTGCGTTTCTTCAGGGCGATTACCCGTCGGCGGCGGCATTCTTTCACGAAGCTCTGCAGCAAGCCCAGCAGCGCGATCAGCCCTACATCGAATCGAAAGCGCTGGGAAGCCTAGGGCTTGTGGCCATGTACCAGGGGCACTTTGACGAGTCCATTGATTGGTACACAAAGTCTCTGGATCTTTCCCGCGCCCAAAATGCCAGAGCTATTACCGCAAAGACCTTAGGTAACCTGGGTTGGAGCTATGCCCGCATGGGCGACCAGGAAAAGGCCTTGTCGCTTTCGCTGGAAGCGAAGGAAGCTGCGAAGCAACTGGGTGTGGAAAAAGACGAGATGATCTGGCTCAGAAATATCGGAACAATCGACTATACGCAGCGCGATTTTCCCGCCGCAGAAACCAATTATCTCCAGAGCCTGGAGCTTGCACGCAAACTGGAAAATAACACGACGGCGGCGGATTCTCTGAACAACCTCGCTCACGTGGAACTCAAGAAAGGCGACTACGATTTGGCGTCGAAATACAACGGAGAGGCGCTCGGTCTGGAGCGCGCCAACCACGATCGATCGTCGGAGCTGTATTCTCTGATAACAGATGGATACATCGCCGCGGACAAAAATGACTTCGCCATCGCGGAGTCAGACTTCACCCAAGTTCTACGAGCCAAGACCCAGGATGGTTATCTAATCCGCCAGGCAGAGGCAGGCCTCGCCGATGTGTACGTCGCGACGAACAAACCGGCCGGTGCTGAAGTGCATTTCCAAAAGGCGATGGCAACGATTGAAGCGGTGCGTTCATCGGTAAGACGCGAGGATCTGCGCTTGGCGTTCTTGTCCGGCGTGTCCGGCTTCTATGGCGATTACATTGATTTCCTGGTGTCGCAACGAAGGACGGAGGAAGCGCTGCAGGTGGCGGAAGTAAGCAGAGCCCGTACGCTGGCTGAAGGGCTGGGGTTCGGTTTGTCGTCCGTTAATTTTCCGCTCAGGAACTTTCGCCCGCAACAAACCGCGAAGCAGTTGGGTTCTGCTGTTTTTTCGTACTGGCTTGGTCTTGATCACTCGTATTTGTGGGCGATCACGCCGCAGCGCGTCACGCTCTTCACGCTGCCGCCGGCGGCGGAGATTGATCGGTTGGTGCAGTCGTACCGGCAGGCGCTGCTGGGGTCGCGCGATGTGCTGGAAACGCAGAATGAGGCGGGGCGGAAGCTTTATGATTTGCTGGTGGCTCCGGCTGCAAAGATGATTTCGCAGGGGGCGCGGGTCACGATACTGCCGGATGGCAGCTTGTATGGATTGAATTTCGAGACTTTGTTGGCGCCTTCGCCGCAGTTGCATTACTGGATTGAGGATGTGGATGTCTCGTACGCCAATTCTTTGACGCTACTGGCGGCCGGGGCTTCGCGGCGTGCGGCGTCTTCGAAGAAACTTCTGCTGGTGGGCGATCCCGTGTCGCCAGACGCGGAATTTCCGAAACTACCGCAGGCAGCGGCGGAAATGACGGGGATCGAGAATTATTTCCCGGAGGCTGAGCGCACGGTTTTTTCAGGCGCGGAGGCGACGCCCGATTCGTATCTGAAGAGCCAGCCCGCGGGCTTTTCCTACATTCATTTCGTGGCGCACGGCACGGCCAGCCGCACCAGCCCGCTCGATTCGGCGGTGATTCTCTCCAGGCAAGGCGACGAGTACAAGCTCTACGCGCGCGACATTATTCAACTGCCGCTCCATGCCGAACTGGTGACGATTTCTGCCTGCCACGGGCAAGGCGTACGCACCTATTCGGGAGAGGGACTGGTCGGTCTTTCCTGGGCGTTTTTGCGTGCTGGAGCGCATGGCGTGATCGCGGCGCTCTGGGAAGTGAACGATAATTCCACGCCGCAGCTGATGGATCGGTTGTATTCCGAAATCGGCAAGGGTGTGCCGCCAGACGCGGCGCTGCGCAATGCGAAGCTGGCGCTGCTGCATTCAGGCGGCGTTTACCGGCGGCCGTTCTACTGGGCGCCTTTTGAGCTTTACCGAGGATCGTAGCGGTTCGCGCGGGTGAAGAACATGTACACGATGAGTAGAAGCGCGAAGATCGCCGAAATAATTTCGCCCGCCGTGCGGTCCCAGGTGCTGGTGAATCGCACTTCGACCTCATGTGCCCCCGCTGGCACCTCCACTAGCATCTGAGCAGTTTCCGGAGCGGCGCCCGGCGAAACGCTCTTGCCGTCAACCTGCACGTTCCATCCGGGATAATTCAATAGCCGCAACGCCAAAGTGACCGGCTCGCGGCTTTCTATTGAAAAGCGTTTTTGGTTCGCAGACCAACGCTCGATGTGCAGCGCAGCGTCGCTGATCGGCTGGAAAACTCCCGGGGGCGCGACAAACTGCTGTATTCGAGGCGCCGGTTTGCCGTTCATTTCGCCGAAGGGGTCAACGCCCGGCAGTGCGTAACGGTCGCAGCCGAGCGGCTGATATTCGTCGGTGCCTTCGTAGCCGCGGCCCGACTGAATTCCCCGGATTAGGTAGGGAATGTCTTCGCTGTCCCACCAGCTGTCATACACCAAGGCAGCGCCCAGAGTACAGATAGCGATTCCGAGTGCCAGCCAGCCAATCCACGGGCGCCTGGAACGTCCGATGGCCGCGGCGGCAAAAAATGCGAACACAAAATCCAGCACGCCGAGCCAGCGCCAGGGAAACTGCACGAATTGCAATTTGGGCAGCCAGCGCCACAAAAGCACGCTAGGCGAAAACATCAGCAAGGTTGTGGCCGCGCCCAGAGCGAGCAGGATCCACCATAGTTCGGGAAATTCCCGCCTGCGGCGCGCAACAAATACAGCCGCGATTCCGGTGACGAGGAGCACTCCCATGGCCACGCCGGATACTTTCCAATTGAAAAACAGAAATTCGGGATCGCTTGCGTGCGTGAAAAGAAAATTTTGTTCTGGGCGCAGCAGATTCGCTAGCGCCTCGTGAATCTGGACCCAGCGTTGTTCGTAAGCCGCGGGAAAAATGTAAATCGCGGCGAGGCCAAATCCGGCGGCCATGGAAACGCCGCCGAGAATCAATGGCTGGATGCTGCGCCGCAAGATGGACGCGACGAAGAAGAGCAACATCAGCGAGTAAGTCGCTAGCACCGCGGCGGGCGCGTTCGCCAGCCAGATCAGTGCAAACGGGACAGTGAGAAACTGCGAGCCGCGCCAGCCGTCGCGCAGCAACCGCAATGCGCCCCACACCGCCAGCGGAAACAGCGCGCTGGCGAGCAGTTCGGCGAAGTCGCTTCGATAATAAATCAGAATTAGATGATACGGATTTACGGCGTAGAGTAGCGCGGCTGCTGCGGCCTCGCGACCCGGAAGCCATTCGCGCGCAAACATCCACATCGAAGATCCCGCAAGCAGCAGCGCCAGCCAGATAAATGCGCCGGGCGCCATTTTCCACGGCAGCACGGAACCCAGCGCCGTGCCAAGCATCCATGACGCGGGAGGATAAAAAATAAAGCGCGGCTCGCCGTAGCCCCAGTTGGCCCATTCAGCCCAGCGCGGAAAGACGATCCCCTGGCGCCATTGCCCGGCCACGTCCAGCCAGGAAGCCAGGTGAAACTGGAAATCGTGTCCCGATGCATTGCCCAGGAAAAACATCGGTGAGATCACGATGGTAGCGGCGACGGCCACCAGGAACAGCGCGAGCCGCGGCGAGCCTGCGACCGTATTCGACGCGGCGGGCGGGGGCGGTTGAATGGTTACGCTGGATTGAATTGGTTTCGTCCCATGGGCAAGCGCCGCGTCAATAGCTGAATTCGGTAGCGAACCGTCAGAGAATACCGAATCGCATGCACTCTCTGCCAGCTGCGATTACGCCACCACTGCCATGCGACGCGCATCAAAGTATGCGTGCAAGCGCCCCGCTTGCCAATACGCCGCCCCAACGGGTAGAGTTCTTCGGGCTTGCGCGCCGCCTGAACTTTCCCATACCGCGCTTCGCAGCACCGAAGCCCGGTATGATGGGTGCGCCAAGCATGGCCGATAAGAGATGAGCGTGGAACCCACACTGACAGCTGAAGAACAGAGGTTGCGGGCCAGCAGTGAACGCGTGACCCACTGGAAGCGCTGGGGCCCTTACCTTGCCGAGCGACAATGGGGCACTGTCCGCGAAGACTACAGCGCCAACGGCGACGCATGGGAGTATTTCCCGCATGATCATGCGCGCTCGCGCGCCTACCGTTGGGGAGAAGACGGCATCGCCGGATTCTGCGATCGCCACCAGCACATTTGCCTCGCTCTGGCGCTCTGGAACGAGAAGGATCCGATCCTGAAAGAGCGCCTCTTCGGGCTTACCAATCGGGAAGGGAATCACGGCGAGGACGTCAAAGAGTATTACTACTACCTGGACGCCACGCCGACCAGTTCCTACCTGCAATTTCTGTACAAATATCCGCACGCGGAGTTTCCGTACGACCAGCTCAAAGCCGAAAACGCCGAACGCACGCGCCACCAGCCGGAGTACGAGCTGATTGATACCGGAGTGTTCAACGAGAATCGCTACTTCGATGTTTTTGTCGAATACGCCAAAGTCACATTCGAAGATATCGTGATGCGCATCACGGCCTGGAACCGCGGGCCGCAAGCCGCGCGACTTCATCTGCTGCCCACTCTGTGGTTTCGCAATCGCTGGGATTGGGGCGATCAATTCAGCACCCCGCAAGTCGCCCAGGTGCAGGGAACCGAGGGCGCCAGGATTTTCGAACTGACTGAATTCCATTACGGCCAGCGCTGGCTGGCGATTGAAGGAAGCCCGGAGACGCTTTTCACGGAAAACGAAACGAACTATGAGCGCCTGTTCGGCCAGAAGAGCAAAACTCCTTATGTGAAGGATGCCTTCCACCGCTATCTGATTAACGGCGAGCGCGGCGCGGTGAACCCCGCACTGACTGGAACGAAGGCCGCGGCGCACTTTGCGAATGAAATCGCGCCAGGGCAAAGCTGGACGATCCGCCTGCGGCTCACGGACCAGAACATCGCTGAGAATCGCACGCCCGCGCGGGAGCTTTTTGGCCCGTCGTTCGACGCGATATTCGACCAGCGCAAAAAAGAAGCGGACGAATTCTACGACAAGCGGATTGGATCCGAGTTGAGTGAAGATGCGCGCCGCGTGCAGCGGCAGGCTTTTGCCGGTCTGCTGTGGTGCAAGCAGAGTTATCACTACGACGTCCGCCGCTGGCTGGAGGGTGATTCTACGCAGCCGAAGCCCGATCCCGCCCGCATGGACGGCCGCAACCATGAGTGGACGCACCTCTACAATTCCGATGTGATTTCCATGCCGGACACGTGGGAATACCCGTGGTACGCGTCCTGGGATCTGGCGTTCCACTGCGTTTCAATGGCGCTGATTGACCCTGAATACGCGAAGCAGCAGCTGATTCTTTTTCATCGCGAGTGGTACATGAATCCCGGCGGGCAGGTGCCCGCGTACGAATGGAATTTTTCCGATGTGAATCCGCCCGTATTGGCCTGGGCCACCTGGCGCGTATATAAAATTGCAGGGCGCGTGGAAGGAAAGCAGGACCGCAATTTCCTGGTGCGCTTGTTTCACAAACTGCTGCTGAATTTTACCTGGTGGGTAAACCGCAAAGATCCCGAAGGCAAGAACGTATTCGAAGGCGGCTTCCTAGGCCTGGACAACATCGGCGTGTTTGACCGCTCCTCTCCGCTTGGCCCCGGAAATTTTATCGAACAGTCCGACGGCACCAGTTGGATGGCGATGTTCTGCCTGGACATGCTGGCCATGTCCATGGAGCTGGCGCGTGACGATCCCGCGTATGAGGACGTGGCCAGTAAATTTTTCGAGCACTTCGTGTATATCGCGCAAGCCATGAACGACATGGGCGGCGAAGGAATTGGCCTGTGGGACGAACAGGACGGTTTCTACTACGACGTGCTGCACCTGGGAAGCACCAAGCACGTGCCGATGAAGGTTCGCTCGATGGTGGGCCTGATCCCTTTGTTTGCGGTGGCGACCTTTGAACCGGAGGATTTGGCGAGGGTTCCCGGCTTTTGCAGACGCATGGACTGGTTTCTGGCGCACAATCCGGATGTCGCCGAACACGTGGACAAGAGCCAGCGTACCGAAAAGGGCGCCCGGCTACTTTTGAGCATCGCCAATCGCGAAAAGCTCGAGCGCATCTACAAATATGTGCTGGACGAAAATGAATTTCTCTCGCAGCACGGCTGCCGCGCCCTCTCCAAATTTCACAAGGACCATCCGTTCGTGCTCAGCGTGAACGGAAATTCGCAGGCGGTGGATTACGAACCTGCCGAATCCACGGGCGATTTGTTTGGCGGCAATTCCAACTGGCGCGGGCCGGTGTGGTTTCCGCTGAATTTTCTGCTGATCGAATCGTTTCAGCGCGTGAACTACTATTACGGCGATGGCTTCAAGGTGGAGTGTCCGACTGGGTCGGGGCGACAAATGACTTTGTGGGACGTGGGTCGCGAAGTTTCCCGGCGGCTTTCACATCTTTTTTTGCGGAAGGACGGGCGCCGCGCGGTGTACGGCGACGTCGCGTTGTTCCAGAATGATCCGTACTGGCGCGATCTGATTTTATTTTATGAGTATTTCAATGGCGATAACGGCGCAGGTCTGGGCGCGAGCCATCAGACCGGTTGGACCGCGCTGGTGGCTAAACTAATCGAGCAGAGCGGGGAATAGCGGAGCAGATTTTTTCTGGGTCCGCTGCGAAAACCTAGAAATCCGTCACCAGGCCCAATCCCAGCGAAACCCGATTGATGTAATTGAAATACGCCACCGTAAGAACCGTTTCGCGCACGGCTGCGTCGTCCCAGCCGGCTTTTTTCAGCGTGTCGGTGTCCGCTTCCTCGATGTCATCCGGATGACGGGTCAATTTGTCAGCGAAGCGGAAAAGCGTTTTCACGTTGGCATCCACGGCGGCACTTTCGTAATCCGCGGTGAGTTTTCGCGCCAGGGCCTTGTCCACTCCGAAGCGCCGCAGCAACTCCATGTGAAACATCACACAATACGTGGAAGAATTGATGCCGCTCACCACCAGGCCAATTTGTTCCTTCACAATCATGGAAAGTGCGCCGTCCGTCATGACGGCGTCGCTCATCTGCAACTGGGCTTCGATCACCGCGGGCTTGGCACCCAGCGTCTTGAAGTAATGCGGTAGAAACCCGAGCTTCTGTTCAATTTTTCCGTATAGCTCGCGCAGACGCGCGTCCGCCTGGCTCTCTTCGATCTCGTTGACAAATGGCATGATGTTGCTCCTCGGACAAAATGAAAGCGGGATTAAATTCACATCGGTGCGTCCGCGCATTGTAGCATGCTCAAATGAATGCAGGGTTACAACGAACCATCGCGTGAATGGATACGATGGATTGACTTGTTGGATTGTTTCGCGGAACGACGAAGGCGCGGAAAATCCCGCCTGCGCTAGTGCGCGGCTTCCACCAGCTCGATCAGCACTTTCTTCGCGTCGGGTGTAGTGGCCAGGAAGAAATTGACTCGTGTTCCGTCGGCGCCGGCGCGTGTAGCGGGATAAATTGGCGGCAGCGCAAAACGCGTACGCAGAATTTCGGTGGCGCGGTCCACGTCGCGCACGTAGATCTCGACTTGCTGGATTCCCTCGCCAAATTTTTGCAGGAAGCGCGAAATGGCGCCCGGGCCGCCGGTCTCGCGCGTGGTCAATATGTCGAATTCAATGGAAGCGTCGAAGTGCAACTCAAATTCCAGCGCGTCCTGATCCGCGGGCACCTGCGCCAGGCGCGGAGAATGATTGGCCGCGCGAATCTTCTGGAATGTTTCGGGCTGCACGGCGATTCCTACAACGATAGCCGAAGGTTTCAACCCGGCATGAGTTTTGTCGTTCGAGCTGCCTGGCAACGTCAGTTCGCGGAATTCAGGATCGGAAACCCACCGGCTCAGTAGCGGCGTGCAGAGACTGACGCCCGCCAGGTAAAGTCTCATGCCGGACTCAGCCTTCTGTCTTTCGTCCGAGCCGGCCAAGTCGTGAATCCATCGAGCGATGCCAGCGGCGTCCGTCATCGGTGTCAGTCTTTACGGTGCGACAACGCGAGCGGGTGGCACGGCGTTAGAGTTGCTGAGGGTGACGTAACTAGGTTGCCCGGGGCGCACCGTCACCGGAACATCCCAGCGAGCGCGCGCATCTCCTGCCACCGCTTCGATATTCAGCGTGCCCAGCCAATAATTTCCGGGGGGAATTCCGCGCAATGACGCATGCCCATCCATATCCGTCTCGGCGCGCCCCACCAGATATTTCCCACGCGCCAAGTCCCCCGTTTCGCGGCTGATTTGCGCCACGTTACCAGTGTTCAAGGCGTTCCATTTGTGCCCGGGGTTCACGTCTTCCAGCGAGAGATCCAAACCGCTGGTGCTTTCTGGATTTGCCGCGAAAAATGCGCGTATCGCGTCGAGATATTGTTTTTTCTGCTTGGCGTATTTGTCCGGATCCTTCACTTTGTCCTCGGGCTTGTACTTCGGCTTGGGGAAACCCATGGTTTGGTCGCCAGACATCCGCTCCACATAGGCGGTAAAGAATTCCGGGACGTCCATAATGTCATCTACCTTCAGTTTTTTGGTGAAGGCCTCGCCCTCCAGATTCACCCGATGGTTTGTTTTCATCCAGGCCTTAAGTTCCTTGGAACAGTCCAGCCCGTTTATGAAGGCCTCCATATTTGGCGTGGGAGACGCAGCCGCCGCTTCTTTTTCAATTTCCGCGTAGCTCTTGCTGAGCAGGTAGAAGGGAAACGAGCGCACGGGTTCGTCCACGCCGGCCGAAGGAGTGACCTGCGCGACAAACTGTACTGAACCGTTTTGAGCGGCGGCGCGCGGAGCCGGACCCGTTACGCCCGCGATTAGGAAGAGCGTACACGCAAAAACAGTTGGCGAAATTTTCATAGCGCTCATCGTAGCAGATGCGTGGATTGGCTGGAACGGGATGGTCCTGAAGGTAAACGCCAGCCAGAGCACGAATACTGCAGACGAAAGGAGTATTGCGGATGAAAAAAGATCAGTAGAGATGGAAAGTTACTTCGATGGTCTGCCGCACCGGCGCGGGCCTGCCGTTCGGTCCCGCAGCGGGCCGGAAACGCCAGGTGCGGACTGCTTCAATCGCTTTTTCGTCCAAGCCCAGACCGAGGCCCTTCAGCACCTGAATGTCGGTGGCCTTGCCGTCCGGAGTGATGATCGCCACCAGCGTGACCGTGCCCTGATATTTCGCTTTCACGGCCTCGTCGGAATACTGCGCTTGCGGACAATAGATGCAAGCTGGGTAGCCGTAGCCACCGGTGCCCGCGTTGAATACGCCGCCGCCGGTTCCGCCGCCTTCTCCCGGACCAACGCCGCCACCGGTTCCGCTTCCTACTCCCGTGCCATTTCCAGAGCCGATGCCGTTCCCGCTGCCGGGCCCGTTCGAATCATTGATGACTTTCGATAGCGGGTCGCCCCAGTTATTCATGTTGGGGCTGGGCAGCTTCAGGTCCGGTGGTCCCAAGACGGTGGGAGTCATCGCCATCCGCGCATTGGGATTCGTGACCACCTTCGGGGGAGTGAACTGCGTCATTGCAAATTTTGGCAGTTTGCCGCGGCTCGCTGGCAGCGGGTCATGCGCGCCGCCACCGCCACCGCCGCCGGCTTTCTTGGCGCCCGGAGGCAACTTGGGCGCAAACGGCGAGATGACCATCACGTCCACCTGCGAATTAGCTTTAGTGGTTGAAGGTGACGGCAGCACCAGCAGCAACGGCCCGATGATCAGCACCAGGATCACCACATGGACGGCCAACGACAGCGCCTGCACGCGCGTGAATTGCGTATTCTTGGACCACAGCTCCGGAACAGCGACAGGCTGGCTGGTGGTTTTCAGCGGCGCCATTTTCGGCGGCGAAATCAGGTCGCGCAAATTCTGCCAGAAGCCGCTGAACCCCGCATTCCAGTTCACCAGCAGGTCGGAGTTCACCGGACCGCTTGGCGCCGAGCGGAAGAATTCGCTCAGGTTGTCCCGCATGCTTTCGCCAAATCCCGGCTGGGCAAATACCGTGGGTTTCGCGCCCTTCACGTTCACAGGGCGTTCGGTGAGGAAATCTCTAATGTTGGAAATGAAATTCCGGAACTCGGAATCCGCCACCGGCGACTTGTAGCGGCCGATCTGCAGGGTCGGTTCCGCCTTAGTGCCGCCAGCGTCGCCGATTGGTGTAGTAACGTCTGCCATTTGAGCTGCCTGGTGCCCCCTGCCGCGCTCCTATCTAACCTTAGACGCGCCCCCACGGAAAAGGATGTCCGGCCGGGCGCGGCTGACACCATTCAAAAACCATTGTAACATATCAGTTGCAAGTTTCGTTGTGCAGCAACTCACAACTGAGCTTCTGTCTACGAGTAACGGAGCCAGGTGTTTCAGCTGCCCCGCGCGCAACTCTATCTCAAAAGATAGAAAGGCTTCCGAACCCCGAGAGATGGCCAAACCTGTGGACCTGAAAAGCACGCTGAATCTTCCGAAGACAGATTTTCCCATGAAAGCCAAACTGCCCGAGCGCGAACCGGAGCAGCTCGCGGCCTGGGAGGCTCAGGGCGTGTATTACCGCATTCTGGAATCGCGCGCGGATGCGCCGCTTTTCGTGCTGCATGATGGCCCGCCATATCCCACGGGTGAAATCCATCTCGGTACCGGCCTGAATAAAGTTGTGAAAGACATGATCGTGAAGTCCAAGACCATGGCTGGCTTTCGCGCGCCATACATTCCGGGTTGGGATTGCCATGGCTTGCCCATCGAAACGAAAGTTGAAAAAGAGTTGGGTGGCAAGACCAGCAAAGTGCCCGCCGCGGAGTTTCGTCGCATGTGCCGGCAGTTCGCTGCGGGCTTCGTCGAGAAACATAAGACGGAATTCAAGCGCTTGGGAGTATTCGGCCAGTGGGACCGGCCATATCTCACCATGGACGCGCGTGATGAAGCCTCTATCGCGGGCGCGTTTATCGATTTCTACGAAAAGGGTTACGTCTATCGCGGCCTGAAACCTGTGTACTGGTGCATCTATGACCGCACCGCGCTGGCCGAAGCCGAAGTGGAATATGAAGACCACACCAGCCCTTCCATCTGGGTGAGGTTTCCGGTGGTTTCCAGCGAAAAATCGAAACAGCTGGGGCTGGATGGGGACGTCAGCGCGCTCATATGGACCACCACGCCCTGGACGCTGCCTGCCAATCGCGCTCTCGCGTTTCATCCGGAGTTCGAATACGTCGTTGCGGATACGTCCGCGGGAAAATTGCTGCTGGCAAAAGAGCGCGTGAACGCTCTGGAGTCGGAACTCAAAATCGAAGTGCACTCGGTGCACGGCAACTGGAAAGGCGCGAAATTCGAAGGAGTCGAATTTCAGCACCCGTTCCTGGATTTGCACGTCCCCGGCGTGCTCGCGGATTACGTCACGCTCGATCAGGGTAGCGGAATCGTGCACACCGCTCCGGGCCACGGCGCGGACGACTTCCGCACCGGCCAGAAATACGGGCTGGAATCCTACGCGCCGCAGGACGACGACGGTCGCTTCATCGAAGGCTTGCCGGAATATAAGGGCAAGACGGTGTTCGAAGCCAACCCCATCGTCATTGAGCTGCTGAAGAAACGCGGCATGCTCGTTGGCGAAAAGAAAATCACGCACAGTTATCCGCACTGCTGGCGCTGCCACAATCCGGTGATTTTCCGCGCCACCGAGCAGTGGTTCATCCAAATGGATGCCGGCACGGCTGCAATTCCCGCGCCGAAAGCACCGGCGCTGCGCCCGCGTGCGCTGGAAGAAATCGAAAAGGTAAATTGGCTTCCGGCCTGGGGCCGCGAACGCATGCGCGAAATGATCGCAGGACGTCCGGACTGGTGCATTTCCCGCCAGCGCTTCTGGGGCGTGCCGCTGATCGTTTTTTATTGCGATGCCTGCGGCAAGCAACTGAAAGATCCCGTCGCGCTCCGTCACGTGTTGCCGTTCTTTGAACGGGAAGGCGCGGACGTCTGGTTCACGCGCACCGCCGAAGAATTGCTGCCGCCGGGCACCAAATGTTCTTGCGGCCACGCGAAATGGCGCAAGGAAACAGACATCCTGGACGTGTGGTTCGAATCGGGCTCAACGCATCTCGCGGTACTGACGCGCGACAACCAGCGCTGGCCGGCGGACGTCTATCTCGAAGGTCCCGACCAATATCGCGGCTGGTTTCAGAGTTCCTTGCTGGTGGGCATCGGCACTCGCGGCGCCGCGCCGTACAAAGAAGTGGTCACGCACGGCTGGACGCTGGATGAAAAAGGCTCGCCGATGTCCAAGTCTCTCGGCAATGCCATTTATCCCGCGGAAATCTGCGCGAAATGGGGCGCGGACATGCTGCGGATCTGGGTCGTCTCGCAGGATTACACGGCGGACGTGCGCATCTCCGAAGCAATGATGACGCAGCTGGCGGAAGCCTACCGCAAAATCCGCAACACGTTCCGCTTCGCGCTCAGCAACCTTTACGATTTCGATCCTGCGCGCGATTCCGTGGCCGACGCAGATCTGTGGGAAATGGACGCATGGATGCTCCGGCGCCTGGGAACGCTCACGCGCGAGTGCCGCGATTGGTACGACAAATTCGAATTTCATCGCGTCTATCACGCGCTGCACGATTTCTGCACGGTGGACCTCAGCTCGTTTTACTTCGATGTGCTCAAGGACCGCCTGTACACGTTCGCGCCGAAAAATCGCGGGCGGCGTTCCGCGCAGACAGCCGTGTACCGTATCGCCAGCACTTTGCTGCGGTTGATCGCGCCGATCACCGTGTTCACCGCGGAGGAAGTGTGGAAGTATTTGCCGCGGGCCGCTTCTGAGCCGGCCAGCGTCCACATGGCGACGTTCCCGGCCGTAGCGGAACTCGAGCACGCGCTGGACGAAGCTCGCGCGAAGAATTGGGACCGCTTGCTGCAAGTCCGTGAGGAAGTTCTGAAAGCGATGGAACCGGTGCGCGCCGCGAAGACCATCTCGTCCGGCCTCGAAGCGCGCGTAACGCTGGCGGCGAATGCTGAACTTTCAGCGCTGTTGCGCAAGTACGCGGCGTATCTGCCGGGACTTTTCATCGTCTCACAAGTGGAAATCGCCGACGCGCCTCCAGCAGGGGCGAATCCGAGCGGCATCGAAGGCTTGCAGATTCGCGTCGAGCGCGCGCAAGGGAAAAAATGCGAGCGTTGCTGGAACTACTCCACGCACGTCGGCGAAAACGCGGATTATCCCACCGTGTGCGAACGCTGCGTCGCCGCGCTGAACGAAATTGAGCGCGATGGCGGCCTGCCTCGCGGGAGTTCGCCCTCCTGATGCCTGCCTCGCGTTTTCGTTGGCTCGCTCTGGGAATTATTTCGCTCGGCGCGCTGGCGGCGGATCAATTCAGCAAGCACGCGGTGGAAAAATACACGGCGGTGGGATCGCTGCGCGTGGTGATACCGGGTTTGCTGAATCTGGTGCACACCACAAATTCCGGAGTCGCATTCGGCTTGTTTGCTGATTCCGAAAATCCCTGGAGAGGCCCTCTGCTCATCACATTTTCCGTGGCCGTGATTGCCATGCTGTTGTGGCTGTTGGCAACCGGCCGAGCCGGCGGACGCCTTGGCGAATGTGGGCTGGCGCTGATTTTGGGTGGCGCGTTGGGAAATCTTTCCGATCGCTTTCTGCGTCACAGCGTCACCGATTTCATTGACTTTCATATCGGCGGCCATCACTGGTACACCTTCAATCTGGCGGATTCCGCGATCGTACTGGGCGCCGCGCTGGTGGTGCTGGAACTCTTCCGCGAGCAGGCGCATCCTAACCGGGAGCCGGCATAAGCATGCATCCGATACTCTTCACATTTGGCGGCATCCCGATTTACACCTACGGCGTGTTGGTTGCCACGGGCGTACTGATCAGCCTTTGGTATGGCCGCCGGCAGGCGCCGCGCGCGGGCATCGATCCCGATAAACTCTGGAACCTGGGAATTTATTTTGTCTTGGTGGCTCTGCTGATGGCCAAGCTCTGGTTGATCCTGAGCGCCTGGGACTACTACATGGCGAATCCGCGCGAAATTTTCAGCGTGGCCACATTTCAATCCGGCGGAACTTTTTACGGCGGCGTCGTAGGAGCAATACTCACGATTCTGCTGTACACCCATTTCCAGAAAATGCCGCTATTGCCCACGCTGGATACGTGCGCCGCCGCGCTGCCCATCGGTCATGCCATCGGACGCCTGGGATGTTTTGCGGCTGGCTGCTGCTACGGCAAACCGACTACGGTGGCCTGGGGCGTCGCGTTCAAAAATCCGATGGCCGCGCAACTGGCTGGCACGCCGCTCGGTGTGCACCTTCATCCCACGCAGCTGTACGAAGCGTCCCTGGAATTCCTGAATTTTCTTTTTTTGATTTGGCTGGGCAAGCGGCAGCGTTTTGTCGGCGAGATTTTCGGCGCCTACATGATGCTGTATGGAGTCGAGCGCGGCATCATCGAATTTTTCCGCGGCGACCCCGGCCGCACCATGATGTTTCACGACACGATTTCACTGATGCAGGTGACCAGCCTTGTGTTGATTTTGGCCGGCGGGTTCCTGTGGTGGCGCGGCCTGCAGGGAAAGGCGCCGATCCGTCCGATAAATACGGCCCGCGCCGCAGCTGGCGATTAGGATTTACTGTCTAGAGGGCCCGTCCCAGGGGGCCTGAGTCCGTCTGTAGCTCGCGAAGCAGAACCAACAAAGCCCTTCATGCACGATTACTCTGACACCGACGACAACTTCGACGCGCCAGACGATTCCCTCCGTCATCACGAATTCGTGGTGGCTGAAGAGCATGCCGGCCAGCGCCTGGACCGCTTCCTAGCCGCGCGATTTCCAGATGTGAGCCGCACGCACGTGCAAACGCTGATTGACGAAGGGCGCGTGCGCGTGAGCGGCGTCGCCAAAAAACCTTCGCATCACCTCGAATCGGGCGAAACCATCACCGTGGAAATTCCCGCGCCGCCGCTGCCCGGCGTGGAACCGGAAAATATTCCGCTGGCGATACTTTACGAAGACGAGGACATTGCCATCGTGAATAAGCCTGCCGGAATGATCGTCCATCCCGGCGCTGGCGCGGATACCGGCACGCTGGTGGCCGCGCTGCTGCATCGCTTCGGCGTGGAGCACGGGTTATCAAGCGTGGGTGGCCCGCTGCGCCCGGGAATCGTGCATCGCCTCGACAAGGGAACTTCCGGAGCGATGGTGATTGCGCGCAACGACGCCGCGCATCTGAAGCTGGTGGAAGAATTTCGCGAACGCCGCGTGCAGAAAACCTACGTGGCACTCTTGCATGGAAATGCCAAGGGTGAAAAAGGACGCATCGAATTGCCCGTCGCGCGCGACCTGCGCCGCCGCTCGCGCATGACCGCCCGCCGCAGTGAAGGCCGCGAAGCGCGCACGGATTGGCGTCTGCTTTTGCGGCTTGGCGCGTTTTCATTGATAGAGGCAGACCTGCACACCGGGCGCACGCATCAGATTCGCGTGCATTTTTCCGCGCTGGCTCTTCCGGTAGTCGGCGACACGCTGTACGGAGCGCCCCATCAGGAATTGATCGGCCGCGCAGCGTTGCCGTCGCTGGGACGCAACTTTCTGCACGCCGCGCGCATCGCACTACAACACCCCCGCACGGGCGAGCGCATGGAATTTCGCGCGCCTTTGCCGCAAGAGCTGGTGACCTATCTGCGGACCCTCGGCTCGCTGGTAAAATCGCCTCCGGGCGGGATTGACGTCGCGTTACGGGATTACCTATGATAATTCGCGTGAAAACTTCGCGCACGCTCACCGCACTCTGCACATGCTCCCTCGCGCTGCTGCTCCTGATTTCGGCCGGCCCTGCCCGCGCGCAACAGACTCCCGGGCCTCCACCCCCGCCTCCGCCCGCAACCGCCGGCGATGCGCCCGCACAAAATCCGGCACAAAATCAGGAACAAAGTCCCGCGAAACCCGGCGCGCCTCAGGCCGCCACTCCTCCCATCGTTTCCACCACCGGCCTCGTGCACCTTGTCGCCACGGTTATGGATCATCGCCACGAATTCGTTACCGATCTGGACGAGAAAGATTTCAAAGTCCTGGAAGATGGCGCGCCGCAGCAAATTCGCTACTTCGGCCGCGATACCGATTTGCCGCTGCGCATCGGCATCCTCCTCGACACGTCCAATAGCATCCGGCCGCGCCTGGAATTCGAAAAGGAAGCCGCCAACGATTTTCTGGAGCACGTGATCCGCAGGAACAAAGACCAGGCGTTTCTGATGACCTTCGACAACGAGCCGGAGGTGATCCAGGATTACACCGGCGATCTCGCGCTGCTCACCGAAGCGATCCGCAAGCAGCGCGCCGGCGGCGGCACCGCTCTAGATGATGCGATCTATCGCGCCTCCGAAAAGCTATCCAATCCCCCGCTGCCGAAAGGCCCAAATCCTGAAGTCCGCCGCGTGCTCGTCGTCATCAGCGACGGCGACGACAACCTGAGCGATCACGCGCTCAGCGAGTCGGTGGAAGCGGCCATCCGCGCTGAGGCCGCGATTTATTGCATCAGCACCAATACGGACTGGCTGGCCATTGACGGCGACAAGCCTCGAAAGATGCACGTGGAAGGTGGCGACAAGGTTCTGGAGGAGTTTGCGGACCAAAGCGGCGGGCGTGTGTTTTATCCCTACAAGGTGGACGATCTGGCGCAATCTTTCGTGGATATCGGAACGGAGCTGCGCAGCCAGTATTTCATCGCGTATTCGCCGTCCAATCCGCAATCCACCGGAAAGTATCGCAAGATCGAAGTGCAGACTGACCGCAAGGGCCTGAACGTGCGCACCCGCAAAGGTTATTACGCTACCTCGCCCACCGCACCGCCGGCTGGCAAGTAAGCCGGAGATATTCCTGCAATCTTTGCGCGATCAATACAGGAGTGCACAGCGGGTTAGTAGCGGCGTACTTTAGTGCGCCATCGGCGTCGCGGCGCGGAAAGATAGCGGTCTGAAGCCCGCCGCTACGAGGACCTTCCTCTACTTAAACGGCGCGTAATATCCTTTGCGCGCCAATATCTTTACGTCCGGACGGTTTACTGTCACCTGGATCTTGCGGAAGCTGCCATCGTGCTTGAGGTTGGTGGGATAGTAGCCCAGCACGTACTGCGAGCGCAGTTCCTCTGAAATCTCGTCGAACGCTTTTTCCAGAGACTTTTCGTTGTGCACGTCAATCACGCGCCCGCCGGTATCATCGGCCATCTTGCGCGCCACGCCCGGCCCCGTTCCGAACGAAGCCATTCGATCCGAGATCAGTAGCACGTGAATCACGGCGTCGGCGCGCTGCGCGGCCTCGATGGCGTCCTGCATTCTCAATTTGCTGCCGGTATCTTCCGCGTCCGTCAAGATGATCACGCCCTTGCGCCCGGCTTCCGTGGCCAGCTCATCATGGCATGCCAGGTAGATGGCGTCGTATAGATCCGTGCCTCCGCTGCTATTGCCGCCCGGAAAAGTGCCGGGAGTCACCACGCCGCCGCCACCCACTGAATTCACGCGCGCGCGGCGAATCGCGCTGGCCAGCACGGAAGTGTCCTGCGTGAAGTCCGCCAGCAGGTCCACATCGAAGTCGAAGGTGATTACCATCGCTTCGTCCTTCGGGCGCATCACCTCGCGTAAAAATCGCGATGCGGCGTCCTGTTCAGCGTCAATCATGCGGTCCATGCTGGCGCTGGTATCAATCAGCAGACCCAGCGTGATGGGCATATTCACTTCTTTCGAGAAAAATTCCACCTTCTGCTCGACGCCGTCTTCGGTAATCTTGAAATCTTCTTTGGTGAGGTCACTGACGATTCCGTGTTGCTTATTGCGCACTGTGGCGAACACGTTGACGATGGTGGTCTGAACTTTCAGCGGTCCCTGATCTTGCTGCAGTTTCTGCGGATTCGCTTGCTGGCCGGACTGTTGACGGGGCGTCGTCCGCGGAACCGGCTGCGCGGCGCCACGGGCGGGCGTGACCCTCGTAACCCCTACGTAGCCCGTCAACGCCAATGTAAAAATGCCTGCCGCGAGGCTGGTCAGCCGCATTGTATAATCTCCCTGTAGCCGGTTGCGTTTGATACGATGCACCCAGCGCGCCAGCGGATGTGTCCGAAGCTGGCTGGTGTGACACAAATACGCGATCTCAAAATGGCGCCATTCGGCCGAAACGAGAATCTCAGATGCCGCGATTAATTTTGACGCTGAGTATTGTATTACTTTTCGGCGCTCTTGCGGGAGCACGCCAGTCTGCCGGCCCGGGGTCCCAGCAGCAGCAATCCAAGCCCGTTCAGCCTGGCCAGGTGGCCCCACCCGCGCCGCCCAGCGCGCCGGCGCAAGTTCCAGTTGTGCAAACACCGCAGCCGCAGACCGGTCAGTCGCAGAGCGCCCCGCCGGCAGCTCCACCGCGGAATCAGAAACAATCCGGAGACACGCGCAACACCATCAAAATCCGCACGAACCTGGTGATTGTCCCGGTGACCGTCAAGAATCGGGACGGCGCGCTGATCGGCGATCTGCAGCGCGACGAATTCCGCGTCTTCTGTGACAACGTGGAACAGCAGATTGTTTTCTTTACCTCCGACCCGTATCCGCTCTCCGCCGTCGTACTGATTGACGACGATCTCTCGATCAAGTCCGCCGACGCGGTGCAAAAGAGCTTGACCGCGATCTCTGGCGGATTCGGGCCCAACGACGAAGTGGCCATCGTCACGTACGATCAATTTCCCAATACCGTCTCGGAATTCTCGTTCAACAACGATCTGCTGTTCACCCAACTCAAGCGTCTCGACCTCCATTCGCATTATGGCGGCTCGCCCGTGGGCGGACCGTTGACGTCGGGCGCCACCTCCAACGGACACTCGCTGGAAAACGGAGCGCCGACCACACTGGGTGTCCAGCAGCAGAAGCAAGATAAGGACCTCGACGACGCGGTGTACGCCGCGGGCGAAATGCTCAAGAACCGCGGCCGCGATCGCCGCAAGATTATTTTCCTGATTTCCGACGGAAACAATTCGCGCACCAATGAGCACACCCTGGATCAGACCTTGCAGCTCCTGTTGAAATCCGATATCTCCGTTTATTCCATTTCCGTGGGCCACGCATTTTTGCAGAAGGAAAGCACCCGGCTGGAGAAATACGCTACTTCCACCGGCGGCGATACTTTCTACTCGGGCAGCGACCGCGGCCTCCAAGGACTCTACGCCTCTGTCACCGAGCAGGCGCGAAATCAGTACACCATCACTTTTCAGCCGCAAGATACCGATCGCGGCAAGGATTATCACAGCATCGAAGTGCGCGTGCGCCGCCCGGAGCTGGATGTGACCGCGCGGCAGGGCTATTACCAGAGCGGGTTGCACTAATTTTTGCGCGCGCTGCGTTTTGCGCCGTGACTTCGTTTCATAAATCGCGCCGGCGCGAAAGTTTTTCTTCTTGACTTCAACGGCGGCGGCCTTTATAGATTGACGAAGCGATTCGAGCGCGCCGGGAAATTTGCGGCGCTGCTGAAACGTCGGGAGAAAGTTCCACTGTATTTCATGCGCGGAACATCCCGGGCTTTGTGTGGCAGAAAAGCCCAAGCGGTAAATGAAACGGGGCGTCACGAGAGATCGCGACGCCCCGTTTTTTTATTGCAACGCCGGGCTCCTCAGAATTAAGTCCTGGCGAGCGCCGCTAGGATCCTGGATTTATTTTGGATCGTTTGCGCTTTGCTGCGGCCGAATCGAAATCAACTGCTCGTGCGCGGGGCACAGCGGTTTGTAGTCGCAGAATCCGCAGACGAATCCCGGCTTCGCGGAGAATTCCCGCGCGCGGATCTGGTCCGCCACTTCTGCAATTTTTTCCCTGGTTTCTTTTAATGCCTTGGCGTCGCGCGTCGCCGCCACCGCTTCGTTGGTCATCAGGTTGTAGAACACCAGCCGCACCGGATCCAGGTCCAGCACCTCTTCCGCCGCCAGCGCGTACACGCCGAGCTGCACATCCTTCGCCGCGGCTTTTGCGTCTTTCGGCCTGCCGGTTTTGTAATCGATGATCTCCACTTGATTTCCTTCGATGCGGTTCACCTGGTCCATTCGCCCGGTAACAATCACGTCGTGCTCCAGCGGCAGCTCGAAAGTTTTTTCTTGATACAGCACATCGGCCGGTGCGCCACTGTAGCTGCGGTGAAATGCTTCCAGCTGCTCGCGCCCCGCCTTGCGATATTCCTCCTCGTGATATTCGTCAATGAATCCCGCAGCGGACCACTCGCGGTCGTAAATCGCCAGCACTTCTTCGAGCGGGACTTTTCTGCGCTTGCCGCAATCCGCAACGAATTCCTTTACGGTGCGATGCATCACGTTGCCAAAGGTGGCCATGGCATGCGCGCCACCGCGGACGCCCCACACGCTTTTGAACATGTACTGCATCGGACAGCGATCGTAATCGCTGATCGCCGACGCGCTCAATTGCAGCGGCTCGGGGCGCGGCGGATGAAACGCCTTGGCCCATAGCGCCACGCGCGAATACGCCTTGGATGGTTCGCTGCCCGGTGGGAATAGTTGTGCCGGGTCGCTCGAATCGGCTTCGGGTCCTGCGGCTTCCAGGGCAGGCGGGACCAGCACTTTCGGCGTCAGCTGATGCGTGTCCTGCGTTTTGATTTTCGCGTTGGCCAGGAAGTCGTCCAGAAACGGTGAAGGCTTCTTGCGTTTATTTACTAGAGTCGAAAGCGTCAGTTGCCGTTCGGCGCGCGTCAACGCCACGTAGAAAAGTCGTCGTTCCTCCTGCAACTGAAAATCAAATTTGGGCTGTTCTTCTTTCATCAGTTCCGGCGGAAATTCGAAGACCACTTTGCGCACGCCGGAAGGGAAGTCGTTTTTCGAAACGCGCAGGATGAAAACGTGCGGGAATTCCAGTCCTTTGGCGGAATGTACGGTCATCAACTGCACGGCATCGTCGGAAATCTCTTCTTCCAGCGAAATGTCGCCGCCTGCTTCGTAAAAATACGCGAGATATTCGATGAAATGGCGCAGCTGTTTTTCTTCGCTCTTGCGTTCCCACTCCTTCACGAAGGTCACGAAGCGATCAAGGTAGTAATGATCCTGATCCGATGGCAGCGGCGCCAAGCCCAGCCCGGCAATCAGTTCGTCCAGCACTTCTGTCGCTGTCTTGCGCTTCGCGCTCAGGCGCAGCACATCCAACATCTGCACCAGCTCGCCGAGCCGTCCGCGCGTATCGAATGGCGCTTCGTTCTGCGCGGTTTCCAGTTCGTCGCCCAGCGGCCGCCGGTGATTTTTTTCCGCGCGCTCCGCTAGGCGCACCAGGTCGCGCGGTTCCAAGCCCCAGTACGGCGCTGCCAGCACGCGCGCGCAGGCCACGTTGTCTCCCGGCACCACGATCAATCGCAGCCACGCGAGCAGATCGCGCACCAGCGTGCTGGATAAAATCGAAAGCTTCCGAATCACAAACGGGATTTCCCGGCGGCGCAATTCATCCACCAGCTTTTCCCGGTGCGTGTGTTTACGGTACAGAACGGCAAAGTTGCGCCAGGCCGCGCCCGCCGCGTGCAGCCGCTCGATTTCGGAACTGACCCAGTGCGCTTCTTCCTCGGGCGTGCCGAATTCCGCGATGCGGATTTTCTCGCCTTCGCGATTTTCCGTGGTCAGCGCCTTGGGCGGCAGCAGAGGGGATTTTTCATTATGCTGGATCACTTCGCCGGCCACGCGCAGGATGCGCTGCGTCGAGCGGTAGTTTTGCGAAAGCGAAACCAGAAACTTCTTCGCGGCCGGTCCCATCTTTGCGTCCGTGACGCCGCAAAATCGCCGCAAGAAAATCGTGAAGCTGCCGAACGACGCGCCGCGGAACCGGTAGATCGCCTGATCGTCATCACCCACGGCTACGATGTTGCCTCGTTCTCCGGCCAGCAGCCACAGCAGCTCAAGCTGCGCGATATTGGTATCCTGAAATTCGTCCACCAGAATGTAGCGGTATTGTTGGCGCATCTGCTGCAGCAGGGAATCGTCGTTGCGCAACTTCTGCACCGCATGCAATAGCTGTTCACCGAACGTCAGCAGGTTGCGCTCGCGCAGCAATCGCTCGCTCACGCGATAGACCCGCGCCAATTCTTCTTGCCGCGCGATTTCATCCTCCGCAATTTGTAGCGCGTCGGATTCCAGCGATTTCTTGCCGGCCTCGTGTTTCTTGCGCAACCCCGCGACGAATCGCTCGTAGTCTTCGGGCGTTACCAGCTCGTCCTGGCAGCGCGAAAAAAATGTCACGAAGTCGCTGATGAATTCGCCGGGGTCCTGCAGCCTGCGAAAATGTTTCAGGTCGAGTTCGCCGATGTGCCGCCGCAGCAGAATCTTGTGATCGATGTTATCCAGCGGCTGCGAATCAGGGTTGGTCGCCTGCAGAATCTTTTCCAGGCAAAATTTGTGGAACGTGCTGAGCCACACTCCCGCCGCGCGTTCGCCAATGGCCTTCACCACGCGGTGCTTCATCTGCCCGGCGGCTTTATCTGTAAACGTGAGCCCCAGGATGCTCTCGCCCGCCAGCTCCGGATTCGTCTCCAGCAAATTGCGAATCCGCTCGATGATCACGCGCGTCTTGCCCGTGCCCGCTCCTGCCACCACCAGCAGCGGCCCGTCGCCATGCTCCACAGCGGCGCGCTGCCCGGAATTCAGGCCGGCGTTCCGCTCCGAATTTTCGTTGGCCTTCATGTGATGTGATTTTCGCACGACTATCTTAACAGATTTTCTAGCAGGCGAACGGAAGGCGAAAGCGCGTCGCTTTCTCTGGTGCCGAGATATTCGACAGGGAGGTACACTCCGGCAAAATTGACCGCGTCTTGCGCGACGCATATACTTCTATTTCCGACCGAGAAAGCCTGAAGGAGTAGCCACCATGGAACGAGCCGTTATCTTAAGCGCGGTGCGCACGCCCATCGGAAAATTCATGGGCGGACTGGCGCCGCTTTCCGCCCCAGAACTTGGCGCGAAAGTCGTCGCAGAAGTAGTGCGCCGCGCCGGCATCGAGCCGAATCAGGTGGACGAAGCGATCATGGGCAACGTCGTCCAAGCCGGCCTGGGCCAAAATCCCGCCCGGCAAGCGGCGCTGCGCGGGGGCCTCGACCCGCGCGTCGCGGCGATGACCATCAACAAAGTTTGCGGCTCCGGATTAAAGGCCGTCGCGCTCGCCTCGCAAGCCGTGCAGCTCGGGGAATCGGAAGTGGTCGTCGCCGGCGGCATGGAGTCCATGTCCAATTGCCCCTACTTGCTGAAGGGCGCGCGCACCGGTTTTCGCCTGGGCAATCAGGAAATGATCGATTCCATGATTAACGACGGCCTGTGGGACGTGTACGAGGATTTTCACATGGGCGTCACCGGGGAACTGGTTGCCGAGAAATACAAAATCTCGCGCCAGGAACAAGATCAGTTCGCGCTGGAAAGCCATCAGAAAGCGATTCGCGCCATGAAATCGTGCTTCTTCAGCGCGCAGATCGTGCCCGTGGAAATTCCGCAGAAAAAAGGCGACCCCATCGTTATCAAATCTGACGAATCGCCGCGCGAAGATACGTCGCTGGAAATTCTCGCGAAGTTGAAACCGGCGTTCAAGAAAGAGGGCACCGTGACGGCAGGAAACGCGCCGGGAACCAATGACGGCGCCGCAGCGGTAATCGTCACCAGCGAAAAAAATGCCGCGCGCTTCGGCAAACAGCCCATCGCTCGCATCGTCGCGCAAGCCGTCAGCGGCGTCGAGCCTAAGTGGGTGATGATGGCTCCGGTGGACGCTGTAGAAAAACTCCTGCAGAAGACGGGCTGGGACCGCGACAAGGATGTAGACCTCTACGAACTCAACGAAGCCTTCGCGGTCGCCGCAATCGCCGTAACCCGCGTCCTGAAACTCAACCCCGAAAAGGTAAACGTAAACGGCGGCGCAGTCGCCCTCGGCCACCCTATTGGTGCATCCGGCGCGCGCGTCCTTGTCACTCTGCTCTACGAATTGCAGCGCCGCAACCTGAAGCGCGGCATCGCAGCGCTCTGCCTCGGCGGCGGCAATGCAGTGGCACTCGCGATCGAACTTCCGTAGTGGGTCCCGTCCTTAGGCACTTCGGAGCGCGCCGAGACTCATGTTCTGCCCTAACTGTCGAGCTGAGTATCGCCCCGGTTTCTCATGTTGCTCCGACTGTGACCTGGCTCTCGTGGAGCGTCTCGACGAAACCGATGTTCATTCCAACTATCCTGAACTTTCAGACAAGCCCGAACTGCTGTGGACCGGCACTGACGCGCAACTGCAGGGTGCCATCGTTGACGCGCTCGAAGCCGCGGGAATCACCTATCACGAGCGGCGCGACAAGGTCGGCGTCTTGCGGAATTGGTCGCAGGAGGTCTATGCCATTTTCACTCATGCACGCGATCACCGCGCGGCTAGCGCGGCTCTGCAGGAAGTGACTGGCCGCCGCGAATCGGCGCCAGCGGATGCGGGCGACGACCCCGGTAATTCTGATTCATCGTTGCAAGCGCATCCAGCGGCAGACGACGAGGACGAGCTGTCCGACGTCCCACCGGATTACGTTCCCGAAGATTTCGATCCGGACGAAGCAACCGCCGAAGTCTGGTCCGGCCAGAACGCCACCACCAGTGAAAATTTGGTTACCTGCCTCAGCAACATCGGCATTGGCGCCGCGACCGATGAATTCGCCGGCCAGCTGCGCATTCGCGTGACGCCAGAATCGCAGAAACGCGCGCAACAAATGATCCGCCAAATTATCGAAGCATCCGAGGCACAATAATCAAATCGACGCAGCCGCGGCACTGAGAGCGTGTGTAGCGAGGCGCTTGACGTTTTTCCATCACCCATGGTTCCTTTACACTTGTCACCTTGGCGTTCTTAAGCCGCTGCGCCAGCAGGGAGGTCCATGAAATCGGCAGCCCTCGGATTTCGCGCCCACTCTGGCTGGACCGCTGTAGTCGCGCTCTCCGTTTCTAAGGGCGCTCCCCGTGTGCTGGCGCGCCAGCGGCTTCACTTGGTGGAAACTTTCATCTACAAATTCCGGCAGCCCTATCACACCGGGGAACGGATGCCGCTCGAGAAAGCGCGCGAATTTATCTCACGGGTCGAGGCTGAAGCGAGAAGCCTCGCCTATCGCGCGATCCGCGAGTTGCAGCAGACTCTGCAAGAACAAGGTTACCGGCTCACGCGCTGCGGCCTGGTGCTCGCCTCGGGAAGGCCACTGCCAGAGCTGTCGCATATCCTGGCGTCGCACGCGCTGATTCATACCGCCGATGGCGAACTTTTTCGCGGAGCCTTGTTGCACGCAAGCGCTCGTTGCGGTCTCACGAGCAAGACTGCGAAAGAGCGCGAACTTCTGGCCGAGGCGTCGCAAACTCTGCGTCTCAAGCCTAACGATCTGACGCGCCGCATCGGCGAGCTCGGCCGTCCACTCGGCGCGCCCTGGTCGCAAGACGAAAAATTGGCGACGCTGATCGCCTGGCTCGCGCTCGCGGCAAAGCCCTAGCTCCGGCGCCCCACGCACAGCGCCGCTTGAATTTCCAGTACTTCCTCCGCTTCCTTTACCTCCTCCACTTCCATTATCATCAGCACCTATGTCACTCGACCAAATCAAGAAAGTCGCCGTGCTCGGCGCCGGCACCATGGGCAACGGCATCGCTCACGTTTTTGCGCGCGCCGGTTACCACGTAATTCTGCGCGACGTCGAAACGCGCTTCCTCGATCGCGGCCTGGAAACCATCGGCAAGAACCTCGACCGCGAAGTGAAGAAGGAAAAAATCAGCGCCGCCGATAAGCCGCTGATCCTCGGGCGCATCCAGGCAACGACTGATGTCGCGGCGCTCGCCGCCGCCGATTTCGCCGTCGAAGCAGTCCCCGAACAGCTCGACCTGAAAGTCCGCCTGTTAAAGGATGTGGACGCGGCGCTCAAACCCGGCGTGATTCTTGCCAGCAACACGTCCTCGATTTCCATCACGCAGCTCGCCGCGCAAACTTCACGTCCGGAAAAATTCATTGGCATGCACTTCATGAATCCCGTCCCGGTGATGGCGCTTGTGGAAGTAATTCGCGGCCTCGCTACCAGCGACGACACTTTTCACACGACCATGTCCTTGTGCGAGAAGCTGGAAAAGAAGCCCGTAGCCGTGAACGACGCGCCCGGCTTCGTCTCCAACCGAGTCCTGATGCCGCTGATCAACGAAGCTGCCTTCGCCGTGATGGAAGGGGTCGCCACGCCCGAGGCCGTGGACGCGGTAATGAAAATGGGCATGAACCATCCGATGGGCCCGCTGGAACTGGCTGATTTTATCGGCCTGGACGTCTGCGTGAACATCCTCGAAGTTCTGCAAACCGGTTTCGGCGATCCCAAATATCGCGCCTGCCCCCTGCTCCGCAAATACGTAGCCGCCGGCTGGCTAGGCCGCAAATCCGGCCGCGGCTTCTATAGATACTAGTGCCGAGCGCAAAAATAGTCTTTGCTTTTTGTTCGCCTAGTGATATTATGACCCTCGAAATGGCCGAGCCGGGAACGGGCACTCAGTGTTAAACTCAGGCCGCCTCGGTCTCCAGCTAAGACCAAACAGAAAGTCCTCTTGAGGTGGCACTGTGAACGACGAAAAGTCAAAAAACCTGGATTTGGCAATCTCGCAGATTGAAAAGCAGTATGGCAAGGGCTCCATCATGCGGCTGGGGAACAAGGACGTGCTGGTCCCCGTGAACGTGATCCCCACCGGTTCGATCTCCATTGACGCAGCTCTCGGCGTGGGCGGCTTCCCGCGTGGACGCGTCATCGAAGTCTACGGCCCGGAATCCGGCGGCAAGACCACGCTGACCCTGCATGTGATTGCCGAAGCGCAAAAGCTTGGCGGCCAGGCGGCCTTCATTGACGCTGAGCACGCGCTGGATCCTTCCTACGCGCGCAAGCTGGGCGTGGACGTAGACAACCTGCTGGTATCGCAGCCGGACAACGGTGAACAGGCTCTGGAAATCGCCGAAGCGCTGATCCGCTCCAATGCCGTGGACATTATAGTAGTGGACTCGGTGGCCGCCCTGGTGCCGCGCGCTGAACTGGAAGGCGATATGGGCGACGCGCAGATGGGCCTGCAGGCGCGCTTGATGTCGCAAGCGCTGCGCAAGCTCACCGCCATCGTCTCCAAATCGAAGACCTGCCTGATTTTCATCAACCAGATCCGCGAGAAAATCGGCGTGATGTTCGGCAATCCGGAAACCACCACCGGCGGCCGCGCGCTGAAGTTCTACGCTTCGATTCGCGTGGACATACGGCGCATTCAGGCGATCAAGGAAGGCGACCGCGTCATCGGGTCGCGCACCCGCGCGAAAATCGTGAAGAATAAAGTTGCCGCGCCGTTCCGTGAAGCCGAGTTCGATATCATTTACGGGGAAGGCGTCTCTCGCGAAGGCGATCTGATTGACCTCGGTGTCACCAACGGCCTGCTCGAAAAATCAGGCACCTGGATTTCCTACAAGAACGAACGTCTGGGCCAGGGCCGCGAAAATGCCCGTGTTTTCCTGAAGGAGAACACCGACATCCGCGGCAAGATCGAACACGATCTCCGCAAGCAGCTCGGCTTGCTCGCGCATCCCGCGGTTCCAGCTGATGGAAACGGCAAGCCCTCCGCCGAAGCGCAGAAAGTAGCCGCGGACGCGGCCAAGCAGCCGCCGAAAGCAGCCGCTGCCACCGCTTCTTCGCAGAGTCGCTCGGGCCGCTAGCTGCAACTGCAGCGCTTTCAGTGCAAGAATTCTCGCAAACCAGCCGCGGGGCGGCATGTTGCCGCCTCGCGCAGCGTCTCCTCGTGCTCCTCTAACCGCTATCTGTCCTTTCGTCCAGCTATGCTGGAGAGGAAAGCTGTCCTCCTTAGCAGTTGCGTTCCGCTGCGTCCCTTCCGTAAACTGATGGTTAGTCGGCTGAAGTATTTTATTCTCGGGCCGATACAGGAAACAATGCAGCACAGCCCAGCTGTCAAACAGTTTGCCCCGGTCTTCTGTCTTTTTCTCGCGGGCGCCTTTGCCATGGCGTCGGCGGCAACGCCTGCCACTTCCACCACCCGCACGCATCACAAGAAATCCGGCATTTCGGCTTACGGCGATCCAACCAAGAATGACGATGTCACCTACGATGATCCAGTCATCCGCCAGATCGCCGTGGACGCGCTAGGCCACTCGAACGGCTCGGTGCTGGCGATGGATCCCTCCACTGGGCGCATCCTCACGATCGTCAATCAGAAAATGGCTTTTTCCTCCGGCTTCGAGCCGTGCTCCACCATCAAGCCCGTCATCGCCCTCGCGGGGCTGCAGGAAGGCGTGATCACCCGCGACACCATGCTCAAGGTTGGCCATCGCCGCTACATGGACTTGACCGAAGCGATGGCGCATTCCAACAACGTTTATTTTGAAGAAGTGGGCACGCGCCTGGGTTTCCCGCGCGTCCATCAATACGCGCAGCTGGTCGGCTTGGGCCAGCGCGCCGGTTACGACATTCCCGAAGAGCAGCCCGGTTTCGTGCCCCCCACGCCTCCGGCCTATGGCGGCGTCGCGCGCATGTCGAGTTTTGGCGAAGGCATCCGCCTCACGCCGCTGCAGTTGGCGTCGCTGGTGGCCACTCTAGCCAACGGCGGCACGCAGTATTACCTGCAATATCCACGCACGGAAGAAGCGCGGCAAAATTTTCAGCCCCGCGTACGCCAGCAGCTGGATATCGCGCCGCTGCTACCCGATTTGCGCGAAGGCATGCTCGCCGCCGTCATGTACGGCACCGCAAAGCAAAGCTATGACCCGGACGGCGAGCAAGCTCTGGGCAAGACGGGCACGTGCAACGACGAATCACTGGGCGGGAGGCTCGGCTGGTTTGTTTCCTACGCCGATCAGGCGCATCCGAAAATCGTGCTGGTGGTTCTGATTCGTGGCGGCGCACGCTCAGTCAGCGGTCCGCATGCCTCCGAAATCGCCGGACGCATTTATCACGGCCTGCGTGAACGAAATTATTTCGCCGAATCCGCGCGCAACGCGCCGTACGCCGCAGCCGCGGGCGCCTCGCACTAGCCTCGCGTAGCGCTGGCGTCTCGCCGGCTCCGTTGCCTCTGCTTTAGTTTTTCCTCGCGCACTGTGCGCCTCCGCGATTTCAAGTCTGTCGTTTGATGCAGCGCCTTATAGAGTGTCAACCTCTCTGTTACTCGGATGAAAACTCCACAGCATTTCAC
Source organism: uncultured Acidobacteriota bacterium (assembly GCA_963748395.1). Taxonomy (GTDB): domain Bacteria; phylum Acidobacteriota; class Terriglobia; order Acidiferrales; family UBA7541; genus Palsa-295. The sequence goes on from CAVVIP010000006.1 coordinate 895,460, forward strand.
TTCCTGCCCCTCATCGCATTGCGCTATGCTCCCTTCTTCGTAAATCATTCGCCGTAGGGAATTATGGGAACAACACTCAAGGTTCTAATCTGCATTTTGCTGGTTGCCGCGGTGGTAACGGCCGTCGTTGCCGTGAACTACTTCCGCCGCTCCGCCGCCGATTTCGAAGTCATGACCCAACCTTCTCCCTCGCGCGAAGAAGCTCACCGCATGCAGGAGCAGCTGGTCCTCTTCACCGAAGCGGTGGTCCCGGCGCGCCTGCCGTTCCAGTCTTTTCTGCAGGGCATTGGATTCACCGCGGACGATGCCGCGCGGCTGGTAGCGTCCGCGCAGTCGGTTTTTGATCTACGCCATTTGCGCGCGGGCAATCGCTTCGTGGTGGGGCGCTCCAGTCTGGGCGACTTGCGTGAAGTGAGTTACCGCATTGATGCCGACCGCGTGTTGCGCATCCAGCCGCAAGGAAACGATTTCCATTCCGAGGTGCAGACCATTCCGTCGGAGACGGAAGAGGTGGGCGTCACTGGCGAAGTGAACGGCTCGCTTTTCAACGCCGTACTGGACGCGGGAGAACGCCCCGAACTGGCCATGCGCCTGGCGGAAATTTTCGCCTTTGATCTGGATTTCTACACCGATCCTCGGCCGGGCGACACCTTCCGCGTGGTCGTCGAAAAGAAAACGCTCGACAGCGGCGAAGTCGTTTCCTACGGACGGATTCTCGCCGCGGAGTACAACAACGGTCCTCATCCCTATCGCGCGGTCCTTTTTCATGGCCCCAACGGAGCGCCCGCTTACTACACGCCGGAAGGGAAGTCCATGAAGAAGGCCTTTCTGCATTCGCCGCTGAAATTCGCGGCGGTGATTACCTCCCATTTCAGCCAGCATCGCTATCATCCAATTCTGAAAGAGTACCGCCCGCACCTGGGAATTGATTACGCCGCGCCCACCGGCACGCCTGTGCAAACCATCGGCGACGGCCGCGTGATTTTCGCTGGCAGGAAAGGCGGCGCCGGCAATCTGATCGAGATTCAGCACAACAACGGTTACACCACGTATTACATGCACCTGTCACGCGTGCTGGTGCATTCCGGCGAGCGCGTCGAGCAAGGCCAGCGCATCGGCCTGGTGGGCATGACGGGCCTCGCAACCGGCCCGCACCTGGATTTCCGCATCCAGCGCGGCAAGGAATTCCTGAATTTTGAGCGCCTGCCGCTACCGCCTTCCGATCCAGTATCCAAGCGCGACTGGAACGAATTCGCAGCGGCCCGCGATCACGCAATGGCGCGGATGCCTCCGCTACCGTCGCAGCAAACCGCAGCCGTCGCCAAGAATTCCGCCCCGGGGTCTCTGCCAGCAGCTCCGACCTCTTCGGTTCCTGCGACCCCCTAGTTCGCTGCGCCGCGCCGAGTTCATTCCAACTTTTTCAATCGGCAACGACAACGACCTGGTCTCTGTCACTAATACCAATATCGCGTCTGCCGCTTCGGCATTATGCTCGCGAGGCCGGTTGCACTGGCGCGCCCACACGCTCAAGCAGGATATGGAGAGACCGATGAGACTCGCGAGAAGAAGTAGCCGGAGGCTTTGGACCGCGTTGTTGCTGTTGTTCGCATTGGGTGGAGCGCTGCCAGCGTTCGCGCAGGAAGTGCTGCCGCGCCCGGAGCCGCCGTTCAAAGGACATGTGGGCCTTACGCCCAAAGATTCGCAGTTGGATTTCCCGCAGGAAGTGAAAGCTCCAAAAGGTGCGCCAAATATTCTGCTGATCCTGACGGATGACGTGGGATTCGGCGCGAGCAGCACGTTCGGTGGCCCGGTTCCGACGCCAACGATGGAGCGCCTGGCGAAGAACGGCCTCCGCTATACCCAGTTCCATACGACCGCTCTCTGCTCGCCCACGCGGGCGGCCCTGCTTTCAGGACGCAACCACCATTCAAATGCCACTGGTGTGATTATGGAACTCGCTACGGGTTTTCCGGGATACAACTCGTTAATGCCGAAGAGCAACGGCACATTTGCAGAAGTGCTGAAGCAGAACGGCTACAACACCGCGTGGTACGGCAAGAATCACAATATCCCCGACTGGCAAAGCAGCACGGCCGGCCCGTATGATTTGTGGCCCACAGGTCTTGGCTTCGAATATTTTTACGGCTTCGTCGGCGGCGACACCAGCCAATGGGCGCCTGCGCTTTTCGAGAACATCAAGCCCATCGAACCGCCGCACGACCAGCCTGATTATTTCTTCGATAAAGATATGGCCGATCACGCGATCGCACGCATTCAGATGCTGCACGCCGTCGCGCCCGATAAACCCTGGGTCACCTACTATGCTCCGGGTACCGCCCACGCGCCGCATCATGCACCGAAGGATTGGATCGCGAAATACAAGGGCCAATTCGATATGGGCTGGGACAAAATGCGGGAAGCCACGCTGGCTCGGCAGAAGGCCCTGGGCATCGTCCCGCAGGACACGCAGCTGACTCCGCGGCCAAAAGAAATTCCGGCCTGGGATTCGCTCGACGCCGAGCACAAAAAAGTTTACGCGCACATGATGGAAGTGTATGCCGCGGCGCTTTCCTACTGCGATACGCAGATGGGCCGCGTCATGGACGCCATTGACGAAATGGGTGAGACCGACAACACCCTGGTTATCTACATTCAGGGTGACAACGGCGCCAGCGCCGAGGGCACCCCGCAGGGTTTGCTCAACGAAATGTCCATCTTCAATGGCATCCCCGAGGATTTTTCGCAGATCGCCGCCCATCTGGACGACCTCGGCGGCCCGATGGCCTTCAACCACTATCCCGTAGGCTGGGCGCACGCAATGGACACGCCATTTCAGTGGACCAAGCAGGTGGCTTCCCACTTCGGCGGCACGCGCAACGCCTTGGTGATCTCCTGGCCCGCGCGAATCAAGGACAAGGGCGGGATCCGCACGCAGTTCAGCAGTGTGATTGACATCTATCCCACGATACTGGAAGCGGTCGGCGTCGAATCACCGTCCATGTTGAATGGTGTTCCGCAGAAACCGGTGGAAGGATTCAGCTTGGTGTATACGTTCGACAATCCCACGGCCAAATCGGTCCATCGCACACAATATTTCGAGATGTTCGCGAATCGCGCCATCTACAACGACGGATGGGTCGCTGCCACCACTCCGCCAGTCCTGCCATGGGTGATGTCTACCAACGCGCCACCCGCCGAGGATTACCAATGGGAGCTGTACAACGTGGACAAGGACTTCAGCGAGGCTAACGACCTGGCGTCCAAGGAACCGAAGAAACTCCGCGAGCTGCAGGATCTGTTCTTCGCCGAAGCCGGCAAGTACAACGTGTTGCCCCTCGACAATAGCAAGACGGAGCGATTCGACGTCAGCCTGCGCCCGAGCCTGACAAAGGGCCGCACCGTGTTCACCTATTATCCGGGCATGGTCCGCATTCCGGAGGCGAGCGCACCGGACTTCAAGAACAAATCGTACCGAATCTCAGCCGACGTAAATATTCCTGCGGGCGGCGCGGACGGCGTGTTGATGACGCAGGGCGGAAGGTTCAATGGGTTGGGACTTTATGTGCTGCAAGGCAAGCCTGTTTTCTACTACAACCTGGTGGGCGTGGAGCGCACCTCGATCTCCGGCAAAGAAGCTCTCACTCCCGGCAAACACACGGTCGAAGTCAGCTTCAAATACGACGGTGGAGGAATCGGCAAGGGCGGCCTGGTTACTCTCACTGTCGACGGAAATAAAGTTGCCGAGCAAAAGCTCGCGCGAACAATTCCGTTCCGCGTCTCGGCCGATGAAACATTCGACGTCGGCGAAGACACCGGCACTCCCGTGAGCGAGGATTACCACGTACCTTTCAGATTTACCGGCACGATCAACAAGCTTGTCGTCACGCTCGGCGAAGCCGCGCTGACTCCTAGTGAACAACAGCAGCTCGATAAGCAGGAAGGCGCGAACGAGCTGATTGATTAAGCTTGCGAGTGTCCCGTGCTGGAAGGCGCCAAACTTGACGCGTTGAATCCGACCGCGGAAAGGCGCACGATCCGCCTCTCGTCGGAAGTTAATCGCGATCGTTAGACGTGCTTGTTCGCTACGTTCGGATAGTCGTCGTGACGATGACGCAGGTAAATGACGCCCATGCGAACCAGATCGAAAGTCGCGTAGACAGCGTTTCCGCGAATCACGTCACTTTTGTACAGAAGCACTTCGGTCCGTATGTATCGCGTGACCTTCCTGCTCGGTCGTATTTGAATTACGGGATTGCGCACCGTGTATTCAACTGGGGGACGTTCGCAACCCTGGAGCTGCACCACATCGAGGACGCCATCCGTATCCATCTCATCCCCTGTGGCGTTCTCCATGTGCCGCGGCATGTCTGACCGCGGAAGTTGGCCGACGGATTGAACGCATCCGGCGAGGGAAAGATCCCGTACGAGCATGACCACGCCTTGATCGACGTCGCGGTCAATGTGGTGGATGAATTTATGGTAGCGGATGGAAAGAGCTGCGCCAGTCTCGCGCGTATAGGCGCCAAGCCAGGCCTGCTGGCCATCCACCGACCCGGGCACGCTCCACAGCCTTAAGTGTTCACGCTTCTCGTAGCTGTCGAAACTCTTTTGCCACGTGAGATCCTGCGGCTGTCCATTGAGCAACTGCTTCGAAATCGGCATGTTGGGGTAGTTCGAAAGCGTTAGGAACGCGGCAAACTGCCGCATGAAGGCGTGCGTCGAATTCGGGTCGCTCGGTTGCCAACCGGCGGCGGTGAACGCCTGGTGGACCTGTTCGCTCGAACCGACGAACAGGAGATTGACGATGTCGGCGTCCTTGCCAAATCGTGTGGTGGTGCGGTCCGAAGAATTGGCCATCACCAATTCCACGTCGCCGCGCTCGTACTCATCCATCTGAAATGTAGAGGGCGGCAGCTCCGGCTGGTTGGATACATCCAGGGCGGCGCTCAATTGCAGCCGCAAGTCGGTGCCAGGGGGAAGATAAATCTCAGGCTCCGGAAGCCTGGTGAAAACGGATCGATACACGAGCAATCCCCAGTCGCTATAGGGATTGAAAGTGGGCAAGTGGATCAGCCGGCTGGTAATGCGGCCTTGCGGTGTGTCGGTCGCGCGAATACCGTGAATTACGCCGTTATGGACTGTCTCCCGCGCGTTATCAATTTCCACCACCTGCGCGGCTATCGGGACAATTTCGCCGTTGAAGCTGACGATTCGGTCAAACCGCACCTCGAGCCTCGCCGTGTCGTGTTTAAATCCGAGTCCGACCCTACGCACAGAAATGAGCTTGCCCTCGATTTCCAAACCGGTAGGAAAAATCAGCACGGAGCCGCATTCGGGAGACTGGATCAGAGTCGCGCGGATCGCCGTACCGGGCTTGGAGCTATACGAGGCTATGGGATCGATAAGGCGGATCCAAAACGAGGCGCCCGCGGGAATTTGTTCGCAGGCCATTGCTGGGCGCGGCAGAACCACAAGGATGCAGAAGAGCGCGCACACGAAAAAAAACGACCTGCGACGCCCCGCGCGCCAGGCGCCCGTTACGCCTCTCTGTAGGGGTACGTCCCCGTTTTTGAAAATGCCCACCACCCCAAGAACCCTCGCCTTTCCAATCTTCCTGTACTCATTCAGTGTGATGGAACCCACGCGAAAAGACGACCGTGCTTTGCCCTGCCCGCAGCCAACTTGCCACCAAGCAACACCGCCGCGGCTCGTCTGCAACCTTCGGTTTCCTATCGCCCGCCTGCGCGGGACTGACGCCGTAGCAACAGCGAGTGCCAATGAAACCAGCAATCGTTGATCGTTAATTTTGCGCGGGCGCAGCGGGGATGGACGCCGCGGCAACCGGATTGACCGCGAACGACGCGCGAAGGTCCTCGATGGTCTTCATCACCAGCTCACGGATTCGCGGATCGCGTGTGATGGACTCGTGTCCCGCGCCCCGCACCGTGACGTTCTCCAAAAGCTTCGTGTGGCTGGGATCCTCCATCCGCACGTGTTTGGTGGTGATCGGCATCAACACGTCGCGCGCGTGAAAAATCGCAGCGGAGTTTATGTTTCGCGGCAGCGTCAAGTCCGTGATTCCCACGCTGTCCACTTGAATCGTCAATTCCACTGGTATGTCGCGGCTGTTGAGCTTTCGCGCGACGTTCACCATGGCCCAGCCTCCCATGCTGTGCCCCACCAGCACGACTTTGGGTGCGCGCTTTAGTTCTTCCGCGGTCAGCACGCCGGCATGGGACGGGAAGTGGCCGAGCAGCCAGTGCAGTCCGTCGTCCCATACGTACGGCGAATACGTTTTCGCGCACACATCCGGATAATCTTTCCCTTGCAGCGAATCGCCAATCTGTACCACTCCTGAATGCTTGTTCTGGGCGGGTTCCAGCGCGCCGACGAATCCCAGGTAGATAATCCGGCAATCTTTCTCGCGCTGAATTTCTGCGGGAGCGTTCGTGGACGCGGCCGGTTGACCAACAAGCGCCGCGGCTGGCGCGGCATTCTGCCCTTCAGCGAGTGTGGGCCACAACAATCCGGAAAACGCGCAGAACAGGGCTGCGAGGGCAGCGGTGGTACCAAAGGCAGTCCGTGCACACGTTTGAGGATTCGATTGCAGCGTTTGTTCGGTATTCATTTGAACGAAGGAACTGCCAGATCTTTTCAGGTTGCTGCTCTGTGCGAGTCGGCTGGATCAGATTACTGTAGATCGTTAGCTTAGAAGGTCGAAACCTCGTCCAAGGTTGCTTAGCGCGCCAATCCAATACTCGTACGAAAGTTTCTTGCCTGGCGCAGCACTAGCACACGAGCATGAACGAAACCAGAACAGCCGCCGGCCAATGAATCGCAACCGCTCGCCGCTTCCGCGTTGACTTGGGTTTCTGCCGCGGCCTAAGATGCTCGTTTGAGCGTGCTCCACACGTGAGTGATCAGACCGTCTCGCATTACCGAATCGTCGAAAAGGTCGGTGCCGGCGGGATGGGCGTGGTCTACCGCGCGCATGATGACCGGCTGAGTCGCGACGTAGCCCTGAAGTTCCTTCCCGACGAACTGAACCACGACGAAAACGCGCGCGCGCTTTTGATTCGAGAGGCGCGCACCGCTTCCGCTCTGAACCATCCCAACATTTGCACCATCTATGACGTGGGCGAAGCAGACGGCAAGAGCTACATCGTCATGGAATTCGTCAGCGGGCGTTCTTTGGCCGAACAGATTCCGGAAGACGGCCTTCCCGTGGAGACGGTGATCCGCTACGGCGAGCAAATCGCCGACGCCATGGCGCACGCGCACGAACGCGGCGTGATCCACCGCGATTTGAAGACTCCCAACGTCATCGTCATGCCCGGAGGCCGCATCAAGGTCCTGGACTTCGGCCTCGCGAAGCACATGACTCCGGGCGAGATCACTCTGAAGACGCAATCCATCAGCACCCTCACTTCGGAAGGCGCGATTGTGGGGACCATGCACTACATGGCGCCGGAATTATTCCGCGGCGATCCGGCCGATGCGCGCAGCGACATATGGGCGCTGGGCGTGGTGCTGTATGAAATGGCCAACGGCAAGCGGCCATTTCGCGGAAGGACGTCGTACGAGCTGAGCTCGATGATCCTGCACGATTCGCCGCCGTCGCTGCGGGACAACGTGCCGCTGGGTCTGCGTTCGGTGATCGAGCACTGTCTAGCGAAAGACCCGGCGCAGCGTTATCAGCATGCCAGCGAAGTACGCGCGGCTCTGGAAGCGTTGCGCACGAATTCGGCTGTGATTCCGGCAAGCGCCATCCCTGCGTCTGCGATTCATCCGCCGCCTGCGGCTTCACGCTCGCGGATGAGTCGAGCGTTACTAGCTACTTCGGCTGTAGCGGCGTTGCTGCTGATAACAGCCTTCGTATGGAAGCTCGTTGAGGTAAAGTGGCGCGGGTCGCCTGCCGTTGGCGCGGCATCCATCCAATCGCTGGCGGTGCTGCCGCTGGAAAATCTCACCGGTGATCCCAAACAGGATTATTTTGCCGACGGAATGAGCGACGCGTTGATCACTGAGCTTTCGCAGATTAAGAAGCTGCGGGTGATCTCGCGCACTTCGGTGATGCAATACAAGGACAAGCACGAAAGCCCCGCGCAGATCGCGCAGGAATTGGGCGTGGACGCGCTGGTAGAAGGCTCCGTTCTGCGCTCCGACGATCGCGTGCGCATTTCCGCCGAACTGGTGCAGCCGCAAACGGGCCAGAATCTTTGGGCGCACAGCTACGAGCGAACCGTCACGGACATCTTGGCGCTGCAGAGCGATGTGGCGCGCGACATCGTGACGCAAATCCAGATTCAATTGACGCAGCCCGAGCAGGAGCGCCTGGCGAAAACGCGGACCGTGGTTCCCGCCGCGTACGACGCATACCTGCAAGGGAATTACTTCGTGGCGAAGCGCACCGGTGAAGCTGTGACGCAGGCTATCGCCGATTACCGGGAGGCAATTCAGCTGGATCCCACCTACGCGCCGTCGTACGCGGGACTGGCAGGAGCTCTCACGCTGGCAGCGGATTACAAGGATGTTCCTTCTTCGCAAGTGCTTCCGGAAGCTGAAGCAGCCGCGGTGAAAGCGTTGCAACTCGACGACAATTTGGCCTCGGCGCACGCCGTGCTCGGTCAAATCCGGGCTTACCGGCTGGAATGGTCCGGCGTGCTGCAGGAATTTCAACGCGCGATTGAGTTGAATCCCGGCGAAGCGAATAGTCACCATTGGTATGCGCTGTCGCTGGCGGATGCGGGAAGAAGCGACGAAGCGATTTCGGAGATGAAGCTGGCGCAAGAACTCGATCCGCGGTCGCTGATCATCAATGCTAATTTGTCCTGGGTTTTGTATTTGGCGGGCAGGTACGACGAAGCCGTTGCTCAGGCGCAAAAGACAATCGCGATGGATTCCAGCTTCGCGGTGGCGCACGGATATCTCGGCCAGGCCTATCTGGCGCAGCGAGAGTATGCGAAAGCGCTGCAGGAGCTGCAGCAGGCGCTGGCGCTTTCGGGAAACGAGACTTCGTTCAAGGCCGAGCTGGGAAATGCTTACGCAATGGCGGGAAAGAAAGTGGAGGCTCAGGCGATTCTGCACGACCTGCTGCAGATGTCTGCGAGACAATATGTTTCGCCGCTCAGTATCGCGCTCGTCTACGTGGGCCTGGACCAAAAAGCTGAAGCTTTCCAATGGCTGGAGAAAGCATACGCGGAACGCTCTGTCCGCCTGATCAATATCGCCGTGCATCCCAGCTTCGCGGCTCTTCATTCGGATCCGCGATTCGCGGCGCTGGTGCGGCAGATCGGTTTGCCGTGGACGGGTGACAACGGCAGCGCAAAACCGACGGCGAGCCCATGATGCGCGCAAGTGAAATCCGGATTGTCGCGGGCACTCGGCTCGACGATGCCTCGCGGCGCAATCCTTCTTGACCCTCTCGCGGGCCTCAACTACACTTTCGCCGTCCCGCGCACACCACCCGGAATCGGCCCAAGTTTTCCAATCGATGTAATCCTTAGTGCGCTGGTTGGGAGAACACTATGGCCAAGATTAAATTCACATTGAAGAGCATCACCAGGGAAATCCAAAGGGCGGAGAAAAAGCTGCGCGCCCTCCGCAAGAAAGTCACCAAGGGCGACCTGAAACGGATCGATCTGAATTTGCGCAGCCTCCAGAGGTCTTACGAGCTTATCGCGCACGTTTGCCGTCCGATCACGACGTACGGGCAAACTTTCACGACAAAATCCTAGCAAAATCGTCCCGCTTAGCGGCCTGCGTGAAACCGGAACCGCTATTCACAAATGGAATTTGAAGTGTGTCAGCGAAGGAGATCCAAATGGCAAAGATCAAGTTTAGTCTGCACGGCATTACCAATGAGATTCGCAAAGCCGAAAAGAGGCTGCGTTCCCTGCGCGCCCAGGTCGTCGAGGCCGACCAGAAGAAGATTGATTTGAATCTTCGCGAACTGCAGAGATCGTATGTCCGACTGAAGAACATTTGCCCGCCCAAGGAGGGCCCCATTAAACCCTACGGGCAATGGTTCGTCACGAAGCCGAAGCTAAGACGATAAGCAGCGACAGGATATTTCTCTTCTGGCGCCGCCATCTAAACCGTCTCGCATGCCTAAGACAGAACAGGTGCTGTTCCGGCGATCTCCGTTTCTGGTTTCCTACTGGAACGAAGCAGAACTGGTCCTCGAGAATTACGCGACCGGCAAGGGCGCGACAGCCGCGCCGATCGCTACGGAGGTACTGAATTTCTTCAGCCGCTGGCGTTCTGCCCAAGCGCTTATCCAGCATTTTCCGCAATACACTCCGACGTCTTTGCGCACCGCCATAAAAGAGCTAGTGCGACATTCGCTGCTGCAACGCTCCGATCGTAAAGCACATTCCATGGAACGCGCGATGGCTGCGTGGAAAGATTGGAATCCTGCCGCAGGTTTCTTTCACTTCACTGGACGCGATCTGCCATTTGAAGCGGACCTGTTGAGCATCGGCCGCTACATGGAAGGGTTGACGAAGGAAACAGCGATGCCCGTTCCGGTGAAGCATTATGCGCGGGCCGCGCAGACGGCTTTGCCCTCGCCTCGTGTGGAAGGCGAATTCACTCGTGTGCTGACGGCGCGGAGAACCTGGCGAAGATTTGCGCAGGGGAAACTGGCGCTCGCGGATTTGGCCACGCTTCTGGGATTGACCTGGGGAGTTCGCGAGTGGGTCGCGGTGCCGCCGCTGGGGCGATTTGCGATAAAGACTTCTCCTTCGGGAGGAGCGCTGCATCCGATCGAGGCTTACGTGGTAGCGCGCGACGTGGAGGGAATTTCTCCGGGAATTTATCACTATGACGCAACGCGTCACCGGCTGGAATTGTTGCGGCGCGGAGTGACACGCGATCAGATGTCCGATTACGTGATTGGGCAGAGATGGTTTTCCGAAGCTGCCGCGTTCGTGTTCATGACCGCGGTGTTCACGCGCACGCAATGGAAGTATCGCTATCCACGCGCGTATCGCGTGGTGCTGACGGAGGCTGGACATTTGTGCCAGACATTTTGTCTGGTTGCGACGTGGCTGGGCCTTGCGCCATTCTGCACGATGGCGATGGCGGATTCTAAGATCGATCGTGATTTGGGAATTGACGGAGTGACGGAAGGAGTTTTGTATGTCGCGGGCGTGGGGAAAAGACCTGAAGGTGTGGATTGGAAAACGGCGTCGTTGCCGATTGATCCTACGGGGAAGAAGCCCAGGCTGCGGGGCTAGCGCACAGCGAAATCGAAGAGAGATCCTTCGCTCAGCTCAGGATGACGACCGCAAAAAAAATTAATAACTCTGATGCGGTGCAATTACGCTTTTAATTCCCAGGTATCGCCGGCGCGCAGAAGTTTGGCTAGATCGCCCTGGCCTTTCTTCGCTATCACGTCGCGGATTTGCTGCTGGATCAAATCTTCGTAGCGCGGAACGCCTTGCAGCGCGCGGAGGACGCCGATGGGCGTGGGGAATCCGGGCATGGAATCCATGCGCGAAAGCGCGAAGGCGTAAACCGGATTGGGATTGTGCTCGTCGTGGACCAGCAAATCTTTTTCGGTGATGCCGTTGCCAAGCGTGACGACTTCGAGATCCAGACCCACGAGGCGAATTCCCTTGTCGCGATTTTTTCCGAAGATGAGTGGCTTGCCGTGTTCGAGCTGCACGACCTGCTCGCTGCGTGCCTCTTTTTCGGTGATGGTCTCCCACGCGCCGTCGTTGAAAATATTGCAATTCTGCAGGATTTCAATGTACGCCGAACCCTGATGCGCCGCAGCTTTTCGCAGGGTTTCTTTCAGGTGGAGCTGGAACACGTCCACGGAGCGCGCGATGAAGGTGGCTTCGGAACCAAGCGCGAGCGAGAGCGGGCTGAACGGGCGGTCCACTGAACCGAACGGCGTGGACTTGGCTTTCTTGCCGACTTCGGAGGTGGGCGAATACTGGCCTTTGGTGAGGCCGTAAATTTTGTTGTTGAACATCAGGACTTTGAGGCCCACGTTGCGGCGCAGCATGTGAATGGTGTGATTGCCGCCGATGGAGAGGGAATCGCCGTCGCCGGTGGCTACCCAAACGTCAAGATCCGGGCGAATCAGTTTTACGCCGGTGGCGATGGCGGGCGCACGGCCGTGAATGGTGTGGAAACCGAACGTGTTCATGTAATAGGGGAAGCGGCTAGAGCAGCCGATGCCGGAAATGAAAACGAATTTTTCGCGCGGTACGCCGAGTTCAGCGAAGACGGCCTGCGTGGCGGCGAGGATGGCGTAATCGCCGCAGCCGGGGCACCAGCGAATTTCCTGGTCGGTCTGGAAATCTTTTTTCGTGTAAACCGGCAATGTGGCCGTGGTCATTATGACGCTCCTCAAAAAAATGCCTCGCTGATGCAATATCAAATTCAAAAGCTGGCGGTCTAAAGCCCGCCGCTACGTAAAACTAGTCGAGCAGCTCTTCGATTTTTGCTTCGATTTCGGATTGCTTGAAGGGCTTGCCTTGAATCTTGCCGTAGCTTTCGGCGTCCACCAAAAATTTTGCGCGCAAGATCATCACCAGCTGGCCCATATTCATTTCCGGCACCAGAACTTTTTTGTAGCGCTTCAATATCTCGCCGAGATTGCGCGGCAGGGGATTCAGATAGCGCAGATGGACGTGGCCAATGCGATGGCCCTTCTCGCGCATGGGTTTCATGGCGGCGGTGATCGGTCCGGCTGTAGAGCCCCAGGCGACGATGAGCAAATCTCCCGACTGATCGCCTTCGGGAACGATTTCTGGAATATCCTGCGCTATCCCTTCGACTTTTTCAGCGCGGGTGCGGACCATGTGCTCGTGATTCAGCGGCTCGTAGTTGATGTTGCCGGTCACGTCCTGCTTTTCGATGCCGCCGACGCGATGCTCGAGGCCGGGAGTCCCGGGAATGGCCCAAGGACGCGCGAGCGTGGAAGGATTGCGTTTGTACGGGAGAAAGCCTTCCGGATTAGTTTCGAAGTGCACCGGGATTTGCGGTAGTTCCGCGACGGTGGGAACTTTCCATGGCTCAGCGCCGTTCGCGAGATAGCCGTCCGAAAGAATAATTACGGGAACCATATATTTAATGGCGATGCGGCTGGCTTCCAGGGCAATCCAGAAGCAATCGCCGGGAGAAGAAGGGGCGAGCACCGGAACGGGAGCTTCGGAGTTGCGTCCGTAGAGCGCTTGTAAGAGATCGGCTTGTTCCGTCTTCGTGGGAAGGCCAGTGGATGGACCACCGCGCTGAATATCGCAGATCACCAGTGGCAATTCGACGGCGACGGCCAGGCCAATCGCCTCGGTTTTCAGCGCCATGCCCGGGCCGGAAGTGGTGGTGATAGCCAGCGCTCCGGTATACGAGGCGCCGATGGCGGAGGAAACGGCGGCGATTTCGTCCTCGGCTTGAAAGGTGGTGACGCCGAAATCCTTGTACATGGAAAGCTCGTGAAGAATATCGGACGCCGGCGTGATGGGATACGAACCCAGAAACAGCGGGATGCCAGCTTGCTGTGAAGCTGCGACGAAGCCGAGAGCGAGCGCGGCGTTGCCGCTGATATTGCGATAGACGCCCGGCGACAGCTTGGCCGGAGGAATTTCGTAGCTGATCTGGAAAGCTTCGGTGGCTTCGCAAAAGCTGTAGCCCGCTTGCATGGCGAGTTTGTTGGCGGTTACCAGCTGCGGCTTGTTCTTGAATTTGTCATCGAGCCAGCGGAGCGTAGGCTCCATGGAGCGGTTGTAGAGCCAGTAGCACATGCCGAGAGCGAAGAAATTCTTGCAGCGGTCCATGCTCTTCGCGTCCAGACCGACATCTTTCAGCGCAGCGCGCGTGAGCTTGGTGAGCTGGACGGCGAAGAGACGATAGCCATCGAGCGAATGGTCTTCCAGGGGGCTGACGGTGATTTGCGCCTTGCGCAAATCGCTTTCGCCGAAGTCATCGGAATTAACGATGAGAATGCCATTGGTCTTCAGGTCCGGCAGATTCATTTTCAGCGCCGCAGGATTCATGGCGATCAGCACGTCTACGCTATCGCCGGGCGTGTACACGTTGCTCGAGGAGAAATGCACCTGGAATCCGCTGACGCCCGGGAGCGTGCCGGCGGGGGCGCGAATTTCGGCAGGGTAGTCCGGGAAGGTGGCCAGGTCGTTGCCGTACAGGGCGACCGTGTTGGTGAACTGGCTGCCGGTGATTTGCATGCCGTCACCGGAGTCACCGCAGAAGCGGATGACCGCCTGGTCGATGGTTTCCTTTTTGCGACCCAAGATTTCAGAGATAGTTGTGGACATTCCTAATAGGCCCTCGCGGTGCTGGATGCAGTGAATCGCCCGGAAACTCCGTTTGGGGTATGCCAAACGCAGGTGCGGTGAAAGTTTAGTAAGCGTTCAAAAGTATCGAATAGAAATGGGACTTTTGTTGGCGTTGAAGGAGTTACGGGATTTGCCGAAATCTTGAACGCTCCATTTGTATCGAATAGAAATGCGGTCTGCAGCTTCGATTTTGACGATCTTAGGATGCCGATTGTGCGAGAAGGTAAGAGCGGAGCGGTGGCAGGTTGCCGGAGACCAGAACGGGAAACAGTAATGGGAGCAGGTGAGGCGCCGTAGTCAACTGCGCGGCGCTGAAGATTGCGCGGCTTCGCTTGTTCTCGCATAACTCCAAAGACAGTACCCAAGTCCAATTATAGGCTACCACAACGAGCGGGACTTTGCCCGGTACACACATAAGATGATGTTTCCAAAGAGTTCGATGCCCGCGCGAACGCATTGGCGAGCCGGCGGCGGAGCGAGGCGGAATGCATGCGGAAACGGCTTATTCGCGGTAACGTCTTAGATTCTGGATGATTGTGTTGAGCGATCGGACCCGAACGGCCAGGTTTTTAGTGAGCGGAGCGGTGCCCGCTTCGTCCCGAAAAGCGTGGGACGAAGCGGCCGCTACATAAGTGCGACGTCAGAGCCGCATGGAGCGGCGTTGCGATGAAAGTTAATCTGGAGAGCTTGGTGAAAGCCGCGCCGACGACAGCGCATGCGGTGAGGCATTGGTTCTTGGCTCTGGGAGGGCCGGGGCTGATTCTGCTGGGACTGATTGATAGCTCGGTCATCCCTGTTCCGGGCAGCATGGATGCGATGACTATCATTCTTTCGGCGCATCAACGCACGTGGTGGCCGTATTACGCGGTGATGGCGACGGTGGGATCGGTGGTGGGGGCATATCTGACGTATCGCCTGGCGCGGAATCGCGGCGACAAGGAATTAAACGACCGGCTTTCCAAGCGTAATGTGAAGAAGGTGGTGCGCGCGTTCGAGCGCTGGGGATTTGGGGCGATCGCGGTGCCGGCGCTGCTGCCTCCGCCGATGCCGATGGTTCCGTTTGTGATTGCGGCGGGGGCATTGCAGTATTCGCCGAGAAAATTTCTGGTGGCGATGTCGCTGGGGCGGCTGGTGAGGTATGGGATATTCGCGTATCTGGGAGCGGTGTACGGGCGGAAGATTTTTGCGGTGGTGCTGGCGCATGGGGAAGTGGCGTTGTACGTGACGATCGGAGTGGCGGTAGTGGCGGCCGCGATCTTAGTGGTGCAGCGATTCAAGCGGAAACGGGAAGCCCTTGCGGGCGGTGCGGATTAGCATGCGTCTTGTGATCGCGTTTTTCCTGTTCACGGTTCCGGTGTTCGCGCAGACGGTGCTGCAGCGGCAGATTGGCGCTATTGCGGCTGACGCGCGCGGGAAAGTTTCGGTGGCGTGCGCGCTGCCGGATTCGCAGTTGAACTGCGACCTCGATGCGCACGCGCATTCGCCGATGCAGTCGGTGTTCAAGCTACCTGTCGCGTTTACGGCGCTACATCTTGTCGAGCAGGGCAAATTTTCGCTGGATCAGCCCCTGCGATTCTTGCCGAGCGATCGGATTTTGCCGCACACGTACAGTCCATTGCAGGACAAATATCCCGACGGGAATGTGGACGTGCCTTTGCGGGAATTGCTGCGGCTGAGCGCTTCGCGGAGTGACAACGTCGCGGCGGATATTGTGTTGCGCACGATTGGCGGGCCGGCCGTTGTGAACGATTATATGCGGTCAATCGCGGTGGCGGGCTTTCATCTGGTGGATGATGAGCAGGCCATGGCCGGCGACAACGCGCTGCAATATCGGAACTGGTTTGAACCGGCGGGGGCGGTGCAATTATTGCGGCGGATCAGCGACAACTCGCCACCGACAGCGGAGCACACGCGAATACTTTTGCAATGGATGCAGGATTCACCCACTGGAGCGCACCGGATCAAGGGCGCACTGCCCGCTGGGACGGTCGTGATGCACAAGACGGGAAGTTCGGGGACCAGAGATGGGGTGATTGCCGCAACGAACGATATCGGGTTGATTAGGTTGCCGGATGGGCGGCGGCTGGCGATTGCGATCTTCGTCACCGATTCCAGTGCGGATGATGCTGCGTGCGACGCGGTGATTGCGCGGATTGCGAAGGCGGCGTACGAGGCAGGCGTTCCAAGCAAGTACTAAACGCGACATGGGTTGCGTTCCTCGACGGATGAAGTGCAGGTCTGTCCAGTCTTTCCGAAACTGGCCTAGAACTGTCCCAGAGTACCATTGACTTTCGCTTTTGGTTCGCCTAGTGTGGATGCTTCAACCTGGGCCCAGAGGGGTGTGAAATGGCGCTGACGAAACGACAGAAAGAAGTGCTGAATTACCTGGTGGGGTTCATCAACAAAAACGGCTATTCGCCGAGTTTTGAAGAGATTGCGCATGCCTTGAAGTTGACGTCGCTAGCGACGGTGCACAAGCACCTCTCGACGCTGGAGAAGAAGGGCTACATACGGCGCGGGTACAACCAGAGCCGGTCGATCGAAGTGGTGCAATTGCCCAAGCCGATCCGCGAGCAGGTGCTGGATCGTCATGTGGTGGAGCTGCCGTTGGCGGGGCGGATCGCGGCGGGGCGTCCTCTGGAAGCGGTGGAGACGAATGAGACGATCTCGCTGGCTGATTTTGCGCGCGGGCAGAACACATTCGTGCTGCAGGTGAAAGGCGAGTCCATGCGCGACGACCATATCTTGGATGGCGATTACATCGTGGTGGAGCAGACGCAGGTGGCCAACCCCGGAGAGATCGTGGTGGCTCTGGTGGGCGAAGACGACGCTACGGTCAAGAGGTTCTACCGCGAGCCGGGCGGGAAAGTGCGGTTGCAGCCGGCGAATTCCACGATGGCGCCGATTGTGGTGCAGGGCGCGGACGTGAAGATTCAGGGCCGGGTTGTCGGCGTGCTGCGCAAGTATTAGCGCTGGGCCGGAGAGGGAAGCGATGAGCCGGCCAGAACGCAGTGAAGCGGCGCCGTACTACTTCACATATATTGATCGCATTCAGCAAGACGACATCGTTGGCGTGATGGAGAGCCAGCTCGAAGATGTCGGCAGGATACTCGACGGAATCTCCGAAAAAAAATCGCTGCACCGGTACACGCCGGAGAAGTGGAGCATCCGGCAAGTGCTGAGCCATTTGAACGACACCGAGCGGGCTTTTGCGTTCCGTGCTTTGTGGTTTGCCCGCGACTTTCACGATCCCCTGGCCAGTTTCGACCAAAATATCAGCGTGAATGCGGCGCGGGCGGATGAGTATGCGTGGGCCAGCCATGTCGCGGAGTTTCGCGATATACGGCGGGCTAGCGTGGCTCTGTTCCGGAAGTTGCCGAGCGAGGCATGGAAGCGCAGCGGGGTGGCCAGCGGCAATTTCGTGTCGGTGAGGGCGTTGGCATACATTATTGCGGGGCACGTGTCGCACCATGTGGCGATTTTGGAGGAGCGGTATTTGTAGCCTCCGCTCATGTCCCCGTCGGCGGTTGGCGCGCCGCGGATGGCGCACTGAAGTGCGCCGCTACAGAGGCAATTGAGCCGGCGGGGCGCCAAACAATCAGACTTGCGGTTTCACGGGTAAAGTTTTAGGATGCAATTCCCCAGCTTGGCCGGACGGAGTTATCTCGCCGGACACACCTGTCCCATTTTGGATTTGGCACGGTTCGCGTGCGGGACTACATTCAAAGACCCCGGTCCTAATTGGCGATTTTGATGATGGTTTGGGCGAGATTTGGTACTAGGAGGGTAAATGTGGGGAGAGAAGAAACCGGAAGCTCCGGGTAAGAAGCCGCTCCCGCAGCAGCCGCAGACGTCTCAGCAGACGCAGCAAGTTAAACCGACTGTTCCGAGTGCAAACGCACCGGCTTATCCTGGGGAGGCAAAAACGATGGCACCGAATGATGCGACGTATCCGAGCACGACTTCGGGCAACACGGCACGACTGGGTTCCAGCCTGCATGTGAAGGGCGAGATCACCGGCAACGAAGACCTGCTGATTGATGGCACGGTTGAGGGGCTGGTGCAGCTCGAGGATCGCAAGCTGACGGTGGGAGCGAGCGCGAAGGTGACGGCGGACGTAATTGCCCGCGAAGTGGTGGTTTACGGCAACGTAAAGGGCAACCTGCGCGCGCGGGACCGCATTGAGATTAAGAAGGACGGTTCCGTGGTGGGCGATTTGACCACTGCGCGGATTTCGATCGAGGACGGAGCCTATTTTAAGGGTTCGATCGAGATTGACAAGACCGGCGAAGCGGGCGAAGAGAGCAGCAAGGCGTTTTCACGCGCGAATCGCGGCGCGGCTGCGACGACCACTTCGTAGCTCGGGCTTCTGGGTATTGCAAGGTGGCGGGCCGCCTGCGGTGGCCCGCCGCTGACTTCGTTGTGTTGCGTTTCCTCGCCCCCGTTTTTCGAGCTGCAGGCCGCTAGTCCTCGTTGACATAAATCGCGACGTACTTTAGACTCGTTGTTTGTCCTTAGAAGGAAAGGTGTGACTGCATAGATGCCGACGTACATTCCAAGAGGCCGAGAGGCCGAAGAGTTGATGGTAGGGAAGAACTGGTTCGTGATAGACGCCGAAGGAGTGGTGCTGGGGCGGCTGGCGACGCGTATTGCGCGATTGCTGATTGGGAAGGATAAGCCGACGTACACGCCGCATCTGGATTGTGGAGATCATGTGGTAGTGGTGAATGCGGAGAAGGTGAAGTTGACGGGCAACAAGATCGATCAGAAGTTGTATCGTCATCACAGCGGCTGGCCGGGCGGATTGAAGGAAGTGCCGATCCGCACGTTGCTGCAACGCCGGCCGGAAGAGGTTGTGCGCGAGGCGGTGTTGGGAATGCTGCCGAAGAACAAGCTGCGCGCGCGTCGAGCAAAGAAGCTGCGTGTTTATGCCGGAAGTGAAGGCCTCGCCCGCCACACCGGACAAAAGCCTCAGCCACTCTCGCTGTAACCTCGTCACGGGAACCGAAAAAAAACCGTTCCGCGGATAAGTCCGTTGGGATGATTCAGGCCCCTCCTTTGCGACGCTCCCTCGGGGGAGTGCGCTCAGGAAAATTTAGGAGGAACTTTGAGTTCAGGCACGAGTTCGCTGGAAGGAACAGCCAAACAGTTTTACGGCACGGGGCGCAGGCGGGAATCCATCGCGCGCGTGTACATCAAGCAGGGCGCGGCGCGATTCACGGTGAACGGCCGGCCGGTGGATGAATATTTCCGCAACGTGGCGTGGAACACGGCGGCGGTGGAGCCGCTGAAGTTCACGCAGATGCTGGATCAGGTGGAAGTGAAGTGCATTGTGAAGGGCGGCGGCGTGGGCGGACAGTCGGGAGCGGTGCGCATGGGTCTTTCGCGCGCGCTATCGAGGCTGAACCCGGAATTGCGCCCGGCGCTGCGCAAGAATGGATTTTTGACACGCGATCCGCGCATGAAGGAACGCAAGAAGTACGGACAGAAGGGCGCGCGTCGTCGGTTCCAGTTCAGCAAGCGGTAAAGCTGCAGCGGCGAGGCAAGCCTCGCGGTTGAGAAAGCGGGGGCAAGCCCCCGCACTCCAAGAGAGTTTGGATTCGGCCCCGCTAACGCGGGGCCGGATTACATCACGGCCGGGAAGGACCGGCAAAAAAGGATGCTGCCCTAGCGGTCGCACGCGGGCCGCGAGGAAATAAGCATCCCTTCACGAGAGGAGGAACTTTGGGAGTCGAAATTACGATGAAAGAGCTTCTGGAGGCTGGAGTTCACTTTGGCCACCAGACGCGCCGCTGGAACCCGAAGATGAAGGAATATATTTTCGGGGAACGCAATGGAATCCACATTATAGACCTGCAGAAGACCTTGAAGATGTTCCGCGACGCCGCGCGTTATGTGGCTGAGCTGGCGGGGCAAGGCAAACGAGTTCTTTTTCTCGGGACGAAGCGCCAGGCGCAGGAAGCCATCGCTGAAGAAGCCAACCGCTGCGGAATGTTCTACGTGAACCACCGCTGGCTGGGCGGCACGATGACCAACTGGGTGACGCTGCAGAAATCCATCAAGCGCTTGAAGCTGCTGAAGGGCATGGTGGAAGACGGCCGCATGGCGCAATTTTCCAAGAAAGAAGCGGCGCGGCTGGAACGCGAGTTGAAACATTTGAAGCAGAATTTCTCCGGCGTGGAGAACATGACCACGCTGCCGGACGCGCTGTTTGTGATCGATCCGAACGCGGAGCTGATCGCGGTGCACGAAGCGCGCCGCATGGGCATTCCGGTGGTGGCGATCGTGGATACGAATTGCGATCCGGACCTGGTGGACTGGGTGATTCCCGGCAACGATGATGCGTTGCGCGCGATTCGCCTGTTCACATCGAAAATTTCCGACGCCGTGATCGTGGGCCACCAGTCCTTCGAGCAGACGCAGATCGCCGATCAGAAGGCCGTGGAAGGCAGCGGCGAAGAAGGCGTGGATTACGTGGACACCAGCGCCTACGAAGTATACGAAAAGCAGGAAGGCGATTTCGTGGAAGGGGAGCCGGGTGATGTGGCGGTGGCAGAAGAAGCGGCCGCCGCAGCCGTGCCGACCGAAGACGAAACACAGCCTCGGTAAAAGCGATTCCTCACGCTTTAATTTGCAATCGCTGGATTTGAGCGGAGCGGTCCAACCAAACAAGCGGTGAGTTCCGAATTCATTTAAAGGATATTGAGTACAATTATGGCAACGGCAGACGGAAAACCGAATATCTCAGCGCAGCAGGTGAAAGAACTGCGCGATCGCACCGGCGCGGGTTTCGCGGCGTGCCGCGAGGCGCTGGTGGAAGCGGGCGGCGACAACGAGCGGGCGATCGATCTGCTAAGGAAGAAGGGGCAGGCCAGCGCGGCGAAGAAGGCGCAGCGCGCCACGTCCGAGGGGCTGGTGAGCTGTTACATTCACGCGGGCGGGAAGATCGGCGTGCTGATCGAAGTGAACTGCGAGAGCGACTTCGTGGCGCGCACGGATGATTTTCAGCGCTTGTGCCATGACGTGGCCATGCACATTGCGGCGCTGGATCCGCGTTTTCTGCGGCGCGAGGAAGTGACGCAGGAGACGCTGGACCGCGAGCGGGAAATTTACAAGGAACAGGCCAAGGCCACCGGCAAGCCGGAAAACGTGATTGATAAGATCGTGAACGGCAAGATGGAAAAGTTTTACGAGGAAAATTGCCTGTACGAGCAGCACTTCATCAAGGACGAAGGCATGACGGTGAAGGAGCTGATTGACCACACGATTGCGAAGATCGGCGAGAATATTGCGGTGCGCCGTTTTTCGCGGTTTAAGGTCGGCGAAATGGATGGAACGGGACAACGGGCGGCAGCTGGTGCTGAGCCCGAGGCTCCTGTGCCGGTGCCGAACGCTTAAGACTTGCAGGGTTTGAAGGTTTATAAGATCCGCCACGGTTGTGGCGGATTTTTTTTGCCCGGGCGAAAGTTCGGTGGGGGAGTTTCATCGTTGTGTGAGGTTGCGGGGATTCTCTGCTAAAATACGCGCGGCCAGAGGGGCTGGCCAATCCGTGACAAAAAAAGCGGCACCAACCAAGGCACAGACGGCACCTGCAAGCGCGACTGCGAAGGGCAAGACGTCAATTGAATCCCCGGTAGGTAAGTTCGCCACTGCGAATGGCGGGCCCGTGTATCAGAGGCTTGTCCTGAAACTTTCGGGGGAATCGCTTTCGGGGCCGCAAGAATCGGGAATTCACGCCGAAACGATTCAGGGCATTTCGCGCGAGGTGAAAGAGATCTGCGATCTGGGCGTGGAAGTGGCGATCGTGGTGGGCGGCGGGAATTTTTTTCGCGGCACGCGACAGAAGGAACTGGCGATTGACCGCGCCACCGGCGATTACATGGGCATGCTGGCGACGGTGATTAATGGACTGGCGTTGGTGGACGCACTGGAAAAAGCGGGCTGCCATACGCGGTTGCTGAGCGCGATTGAAATGCACCAGGTGGCGGAGCCTTTTATACGCCGGCGGGCGACGCGCCATCTGGAGAAAGGCCGCGTGGTGATTTTCGCCGCGGGCACCGGGAATCCGTATTTTTCCACGGACACGGCGGCGGCGTTGCGCGCGATGGAAATTAAGGCGCAGGTAATTCTGAAGGCCACGCGGGTGGACGGCGTGTACGACGCGGACCCGGAAAAAGTGAAGGGCGCGAGGAAGTTCGAGAACATCACTTACCTGGATGTGCTGCAAAAAGGGCTTTCGGTGATGGACTCAACGGCCATTTCGTTGTGCATGGACAACCAAATGCCGATCGTGGTGTTCAATATGACTGTTCAGGGGAATTTGAAGCGCGTGGTGCTGGGCGAACGGGTCGGTTCGACAGTCAGCGCGGCGTAAGATTCAAACGGCGGAGGCGAATTTCTCGATGAGCACGATTGCCACCAGTAAAGACGCGCTCGCGCAAGCCAAGACACGGATGGAAAAGGCCGTGGAAGATTTCCGCAAGGAGCTGGGAAGCGTGCGCACGGGGCGCGCGAACACGGCGCTGCTGGATCACGTGCGCGTGGATTATCACGGCACGCCGATGCCGCTCAATCAACTGGGCACGTTGAATGTGCCGGATGCTTCGACGATCGTGATTTCGCCGTGGGATCCCGGAGCAGTAGCGTTGATTGACAAGGCCATACGAACCACCGATCTGGGATTGAATCCCACGAACGACGGGAAAGTGGTGCGCGTGCCGATTCCGGCGCTGACCGAGGACCGCCGCAAGGACATGGTGAAGCACATCCACAAGGTGCTGGAAAATCACCGCACGGCGATACGAAATATCCGGCGGGACAGCAAGGAAGGCGTGGAGAAACTGGAGAAGGAAAAGAAAATCAGCGAGGATGAGCGCAAGCGTTCGCTGGATGAGCTGGAGAAATTGACACATTCGGAAACGAAGAAGATCGAGGATTTGTCGGCGGCGAAAGAGAAGGAAGTGATGGAGATCAAGTAGGGCGCGAGTGGTTGTTTCGCGGTGTGAACTTCTGGAATTACCTCGTTGTAGTTTTGTCCCTCATTGCATGGTTCTTCCGTTGCGAAATTAAACCCAAAGTCAAAGTCAAATTGTCACCACTTAATTTAGCGTGCGGACGTCTTCGGGGAGAATTAGCGTAAATGTGCAGCTTCCGGTTGCGGCGCTGCATGCCAGCGTGCCGCGGCGAACGATTTTCGCGGGCGAGGCGTCGGGAAACATGGGGCCGAAATCGATGGCGCGAAGTTTTTCGGCGACCGGGCGCAGATCCTGGCTGCCGCTGATGAATCTTGCCGCGTCAACTTTTGGATTTTTTGCGCCGGGTGAGAGCAGGACGAAGAAATCGGCGCGAGCGTTTTCTTTCAGGAGATCACCCGCGGGGAAGACGCGGATTTTACTTAGCTCGGGTTTGGATTTCGCGACGAGTTCGTCAATTCCGGCATTGCCGCCGAGAAGCACGATCAAGCGCGCTCGTGTTTCTGGCACGGAATGCGGCGCGGCGATCGCTTCGGCGTACATGCGCTCGGCCTGTTCCTTGTTGCCGCGTTTTTCGTAGATCTGGGCAAGATGGTCGCCAACCTCTCCGTGCTGATTCAACAGCCAGGCGGCGCGAATGTAGCGTTCGGCCTGATCGAGATCGCCCTTGCGAAAATCCACCCAGCCCAGAGTGTCCCAATACACGCCGATGCTCGCGACCTGGTTGAGATCGTCGAGGGAGAGGTGCGCGAGATCTATGTTGCGCAGATTGGCGGCAGTGGCGGAGATGGCCGATTCGGCGTACTGCGCGGCCCGGTCAAGCTCCAGATTGTGTTCGGCGAGAGCGTAGGCCACGTTGTTCCACACCACCGGCGTTTGCGCCAGCTCCACGCCCTTTTCGAACGCTTCCAGCGCTTTATCTTTTTCACCGGTGTTGAGGAGCGCGTTGCCGAGGCTGACTTCCAGTTCGGCGTTGTCCGGCGCGAGAACCGTGGCCTTATCCAGCTCTGGCACGGCTTCCGCGTATTTATGCTGTTCAAGAAAAAGCGCGCCCAGGGCCGCGTGCGCGACGGGATCGAGCGGATTCACTTCGATCTGTTTGCGGAAAGCGTTGGCGGCGTCGGGATATTTCTGCTGCTGCTGGAGCGTCAAGCCCAGGTAATTGTAAACGTGCTCGTCGTACGGGTTGGCAGCAATCTGTTTCTGAAATGCAGCTGCGGCTTCGTCGAACTGGCCGAGACGCAGGTATGCGAGGCCAAGATCATTCCAGCCCTGCTTGCTTTTCGGATCAATCTCAACGGCGTGCTGGAGCAGGGGAATGGCCTCGCGGGGATTTCCGGCATTGAGCGCGGCGATGCCTGCTTCGAGAAGCTCATCGGCGCTGACGGTGGTGGGAATGGCGGGCGCGCCGGTGGTGGAATTTTCTACAACGAGAAGCTGGGTCTCGTCAGATTCGACGGCGCGCGAAAATGCCAGGTAATCGCTGGCGCGCGCGGCGGGCAGTTCGCGCATTTTGAAATTCAAAGTGCGTTGCGCGGTGAGGACGTGATCTTCGATTTTGTAGCTGGACTTGAAATCGGCGTAATCCCTCTCCACGGAAACGGCGACGGGGGCGCGCGTAGTGAAATTGGCAGGCAGCGCCATTTTCAGATCCATGGTGATGTCCAGCGGGCTGCCGAGATGGATGGGGTCGGTGGAGTCTTCGGAAGCGTCCGGCAAGCCGATGGCGAGCATAGGGACGCCAACTTTAGTTTTCTTGCTGGACCAGTCCAGATAATTGGGTTGCGCGAAATCAAGATCAAGCTCGAAAGGTTTCGTGGTGTCGGAAGGATCGCTGACTTTCACGTTGGTAACTTCGCCTTTGATGCCGTCGAGCGCGGCGATGGTCTGGCCGAGTTCTTTCCATTGTGTTTCGGGTGTGCGGCGGAAGGCGACGCGCAGGGCGTACTCGTTGTCGCCACGAAGAAAATAGCGGAGCGTGGCGGACAGTTTGCCGAGATCGTTGACGCGCGCATGGATTTCCACATGCTGCGTGGAAAGAAATGGAGGATCGACGGGAGTCTGCACAATTCTGCCCGCGCCATCGGGCGGTACGAGCAGAGCGGATTTATTGCGCAGCGGCGGAGAAAGCAGGCGGAAGGGCGCGACTTCTGCGGTGGAATCCATCCAGATTAATTCGTCGCCCAGAGGAACGGCGGTGATCATGTGATCGAATTGGGATGGAGAGGGGATTTCCGGATCAATTTTGCGCGAGAAGGGAATCAAGACTGCGTCGGAGGGAATTCCCGCGGCTTGCAGCATGGACGCGAGCAGAGTGTGCTTGTCCTTGCAGTCGCCATATTGATTTTTGAAAACGTCGGCGGCGGAATGCGGCTGGTAGCGCCCGAGGCCGAAGGACAAGCTCACGTAACGGATATTTTTTGCGACGTAATCATACAGCGCGGCGATTTTTTCGAGATCGGTCGAGCGCCCTTGAATCAGCTCCTGAGTTTTTGCACGGATTTCCGGCGTGGGTTCGGTGCGGCCCGTTTCAAGATTGGCGTACCATTCGCCGACCTGCGTCCAGGTGGCGAAGGTGGTGAATTGCACGTCGGCTGGCGGGGCGGGAGGCGGCTGCGATTTTTTCTTGGTCTCTTCCGGGGGGCGTTGCAAGTTGGCGTGCTGCCAGTGGTGAATTTCGCGGTCGCCCGAAAAATCTGTTACGTCTTGAAAGCCAGGCGCCGTGGTGAATTTGTGCGTGCGGCCGGCGGGCAGGTTGACCTCGAGACGCTCGTCGAGAACGATCGCATCCTTTACGAAGGCGTAGTCGAACCAGAAATTTCCGGGCGCGAGCGGGGTGACCGTGCGCGTGGAGGTTTCATATTCGATGGTGTCGCCGGCGTGGAGTGATGGCACGGTGACATGTTTTTCCTTGTAGTCCGTATACTCGGGAGCGTCGCGGGCGACACTGGCCGTCATTTCTTTCACGGCGTCGGGCGCGGCGGTTACAACGGAGCCGTCTTTCTTTTTGACGCGCACGAAGCGGACGTCCATTACTTCGTTGGCGGAGTTGTAACCGAAGATCAGCTCGCCGAGCTGCTGTACTCCGGCGTCACTTTGCACGCGTATGCGGACGGCTAGATCGCGCGTGCTGGTGCCGTCATTTTCAAAGCGCGCGGTGGTGTAGAACTGCTCGATGACGAACGGTTCCTGGGAGTAATCAGCGGATGCAGATTTCTGCGGCGCACCTTTGGCGATGACTGGTGGCGGGTTCTGCGTGGATCCTTTTTCTTGCGCTAGAACGGAATATGAGGAGAGCGTGGCACACAGCGCAGCGATGTAAAACCGTTTCATCCGAACTCCCTGTGGAAATTACTTAGACGCAAGCAGTGTAGGTGCGTTGCGTGGCCGGGTAAAGCGGTACAGATTGCAGGCGTAGGCAATGATGAAATGGCTGGGCGTGAGCGGTTCACAGGGAACGTCTAGGCGAGGGCGACCGTGACAGCGTTATGTGGGCTGGGGACCGGCGCGCTCAGCGTCGCATAAGCCTATTATAATCAATGTTATATGGGGATGTTGTCGGGCAGAACGGACTCCGTTCCCGTTTTGAAACTGGGTTGTCGGGACGGACTGGCCTCGCTTCCTGCCTGTTGCGCGGGCCGCGGACGGAGCGCGAAAGGGATGGCGGTACTCGCACCCCAACCAGTTGAAGCCGCTCGGCGAAGAGCAAGGAGCAGGCCACTCGCGCGGATTTATTTTTTGGATGGAATCGAGTTGACAAGACCTATTGATTCTCTTATACTTCCTCGGTTGTATGAGGGCCTTTGGGCCCAGTGGTGATTAGGGAAGTCTTTCGTACCCCGGAACAAAGAGCGACGGAACGGGGTAAGAAAGAGCGGCCGAAATGGGGCGCCAGCCCCGCAAAGCCGTGTGAGCCTCTCCGCAGATTAGTAGAAGATGCAGTTCACTCCTTGGGGTGACTCGTTTTCGCGGAGTACCTGGTAATTCCTTCGGGTGTGGCGCCTTTTCCGTATCATTCACTCGCCGAATTCTGCGCGGGCTTATTTGCCGTGCGCGGAAATGCGCGCAAAGATTTTTTACTGGCGAGTTTTTCGAAACGAGTTTTTTGGGGAACAGGGGGAAAGCGTGCCGACGTTTTCACAGCTCGTGCGTAACGGCCGGGAGAAGATGCGGGTCAAGACGAAGTCACCCGCGCTGGAAGGGTGTCCTGAGAAGCGCGGGGTGTGCGTCCGTGTTTACACCCAGACCCCGAAGAAACCGAATTCCGCGCTGCGCAAGGTAGCGCGTGCCCGCCTGACCAACAGCGCGGAAGTCACGACGTACATTCCCGGCATTGGCCACAATTTGCAGGAACACTCCATCGTACTGGTGCGCGGCGGCCGCGTGAAGGATCTGCCCGGCGTGCGTTATCACATTGTGCGCGGGACGTTGGATGCAGCAGGCGTTGAAAATCGAAAACAAGCGCGCTCGAAGTACGGCGCCAAGCGGCCCAAAGCCGCACAGAAGTAGGAGAGCGGAACGATGCCACGTAAAGGATGGGTTCTACGCCGCAAGATTCCGGGAGATCCGGTTTTTGGCAGCGACTTGGTGCAGAAGTTTATTTCCAGCATGATGTACGACGGCAAACGCGCCACGGCACAGGCAATTTTCTATAACGCCATGGATCAGGTGGCGAAGAAGACCAACGACGATTCCTTCAAGCTCTTCAAGAAGGCCATCGAGAATTGCAAGCCGGTGCTGGAAGTGAAGACCCGGCGCGTAGGCGGCGCGAACTATCAGGTTCCGGTGGAAGTTAATCCGTTTCGCAGGCAATCGCTGGCCATTCACTGGCTGGTGCTGTATTCGCGCACGCGCAGCGGCAAGACGATGACGGACAAGCTGGCGGAAGAAATCATGGACGCCGCGAATGGACGAGGCGGCGCGGTAAAGAAAAAGGAGGACGTGCACCGCATGGCGGAAGCGAACAAAGCGTTCGCCCACTATCGCTGGTAGCACGGGGTCTAATTTAGCATGGCACGACTGGTACAACTCGATCAGACCCGCAACATCGGGATCATGGCGCACATTGACGCTGGGAAGACCACGTCAACGGAGCGAATCCTTTTCTATACGGGTGTGACTTACAAGATCGGCGAAGTGCACGACGGCACTACCGTGATGGACTGGATGGAGCAGGAGCGCGAGCGCGGGATTACGATTACGTCGGCCGCGACGACGGCTTCCTGGGTGCGTTTCGACAAGAAATACCGCATCAATATTATCGATACGCCGGGCCACGTGGATTTCACGGTGGAAGTGGAGCGTTCGCTGCGCGTGCTGGACGGCGCGGTAGCGATTTTCGACGCGGTGGCGGGCGTGCAGCCACAGTCGGAGACGGTGTGGCGCCAGGCGGACAAGTATCGCGTGCCGCGCATTGCGTTCATCAACAAGATGGACCGCATTGGCGCGGATTTCGATCATTCGGTGCGCTCGATGCGGCAGCGACTTTCGGCGCATCCCGTGCCGCTGCAATTCCCGATCGGGCGCGAAGAGAACTTCATTGGCGTAATTGATTTCATCGAAGAGCGCGCGATTATCTGGAAAGACGAGACTCTGGGCGCGGAATATGAAACTTTGCCGCTGGAAAAACTGTGGGATGCGGCGTACTTGAAAGAGCATCCGGCGCTGGAAGTTGCGGTGAAGGCTTCGGCGCTGACACCGGAATTTTACAAAGAGCATCGCGAAAAAGTGGTGGAGTACATCGCCGAGCACGACGACGCCATCCTCACCAAATATCTGGAACAGCATAAGCTGGAGCCGGCGGAGCTGCGCGCTTCGCTGCGCCGTTCGACGATTGCGTTGAAGCTGGTGCCGGTGCTGGCGGGTTCTGCGTTCAAGAACAAGGGAATTCAGCCGCTGCTGGACGCGGTGGTGGATTATCTTCCTTCCCCGTCGGATGTGCCGCCGGTGGAAGGCACCGATCCGAACGGCGACGAGCCGATCTTGCGGCGCGCTTCGGACGATCAGCCGTTCGCGGCCCTGGCGTTCAAGATTATGACCGACCCGTTCGTCGGACACGTGACCTACATTCGCGTTTATTCCGGCGTGCTGAAGGCCGGGCAGAATGTTTACAACTCGACGCGCAAGACGCGCGAGCGCATTGGACGTTTGCTGCGCATGCACGCGAACAAGCGCGAAGAGATTGAGTCCATCGAAGCGGGCGACATCGCCGCGTGCGTCGGATTGAAGAATGTGACGACCGGCGACACGTTGTGCGATGAAGAGAAGCCGGTGTTGCTGGAGAACATTGATTTCCCGGCGCCGGTAATTTCGGTGGCGATCGAGCCGAAGACCAAAGCGGACCAGGAAAAAATGGGCACCGCGCTGGGCAAGCTGGCGCAGGAAGATCCCACGTTCCGCGTGCACACTGATCACGATACCAACCAGACGCTGATTTCCGGGATGGGCGAGCTGCACCTGGAAATTATCGTGGACCGCATGATGCGCGAGTTCGGCGTGCAGGCCAACGTGGGCCGGCCGCAGGTGGCGTATCGCGAAACGATTTTGCGGATGGCGGAAGGCGAAGGAAAGTACATCAAGCAGACCGGCGGCCGCGGGCAGTACGGCCACGCGGTGCTGACGGTGCATCCGCTGGCGAATTCGAATCACGAAGACATGCACGAGATGTCCACCGACGAAATTGACGAGCTGGCGAAGCAAGTGTCGGGCGGCAAGGGCGGCAAGTGGCATTTCGACAAGGAACATCGCCTGCTGTTTGTGGATAAGGTTGTGGGCGGAGCGATTCCCAAGGAATTTATCGCGCCGATCGAAGCGGGCGTGCGCGAGGCCATGGAAACGGGCGTTCTGGCGGGCTACGAGATGGTGGACGCGGCAGTCGTACTGACCGATGGCAGCTACCACGACGTGGACAGCTCGGAAATGGCGTTCAAGATTGCAGGGTCCATGGCTTTCAAGGATGCTTGCAAGCGCGCGAATCCGAAACTGCTCGAGCCGATCATGCGCGTGGAAGTGGTGGTGCCGGAAGATTACATGGGTCCGGTGATTGCGGACCTGAACTCACGGCGCGGACAGATGCAGGGACGCGAATCGCGCGGCGGGACGGAAATTATTAATGTGCGCGTGCCGCTGGCGGCGATGTTCGGTTACGCCACGGAAATTCGCAGCCGCACGCAGGGGCGCGGCAGTTTCACGATGCACTTTTCGCATTACGAGCAGGTTCCGGGAAATATCGCGGAAGACATAATTGGTGGCGCGAACGGCAACGGCGACAAGCCGAAGAAGTAAGCGCTGCCGGGAATTTAGCAGTCAGAACAGTTTGACTTGAGGAGCAGAGAGCGAAATGGCGAAAGAGAAATTCGAACGGAATAAGCCGCACGTAAATATCGGGACGATTGGTCACATTGACCACGGCAAAACGACTTCGACGGCGGCGATCACGAAGGTGCTGTCGAAGAACAATCCGAAGGTGGCGTTCCGCGCGTTCGATTCGATTGACAACGCGCCGGAAGAGCGCGAGCGCGGCATCACGATCGCGGTTTCGCACGTGGAGTACGAGACGGCGAACCGGCACTACGCGCACATTGATTGCCCGGGTCACGCGGATTACGTGAAGAACATGATCACGGGAGCCGCGCAGATGGACGGCGCGATTCTGGTGGTGGCGGCGACGGATGGTCCGATGCCGCAAACGCGCGAGCACATTCTGCTGGCGCGGCAAGTGGGCGTGCCGTACATCGTGGTGTTTTTGAACAAGTGCGACATGGTGGACGATCCGGAGTTGCTGGAATTGGTCGAACTGGAAGTGCGCGAGTTGCTGAAGAGCTATCAATATCCTGGCGACACGTTGCCGGTGATTCGCGGTTCGGCGTTGAAGGCTCTGGAAGGCGATGCGAAGTGGGAGAAGTCGATTCTGGAATTGATGGAAGCGGTGGACAAGAGCATTCCGCAGCCGGTGCGCGATATTGATAAGCCGTTCGCGATGCCGATCGAAGATATTTTTTCGATTTCTGGCCGCGGCACGGTGGTGACGGGAAGAATCGAGCGCGGAAAAGTGAAGGTTGGCGAGGAAGTTGAGATTGTGGGCTTCCGTCCGACGATGAAGAAGACGGTGACGGGAATTGAAATGTTCCGCAAGCTGCTGGACGAGGGCATGGCGGGAGACAACGTCGGGTTGCTGCTGCGCGGCACGGAAAAGGATGAAGTGGAGCGCGGACAGGTGCTGGCGAAGCCGGGATCGATCACGCCGCACACGAAATTCAAGGCGGAAGCGTACGTGTTGACGAAGGAAGAAGGCGGGCGGCACACGCCATTTTTCACGGGCTACCGTCCGCAGTTTTATTTCCGCACGACGGACGTGACAGGCGATGTGAAGTTGCCGGCAGGAGTGGAGATGGTGATGCCGGGCGACAACATATCGTGTGAGATTACGTTGATAACGCCGGTAGCCTTGGAGAAGGGCTTGCGCTTCGCGATTCGCGAAGGCGGGCACACCGTGGGCGCCGGAGCGGTTGCCGAGATCATCGAGTAAACATGCCAAACGGAGAAAAAATTCGGATTCGTTTGAAGGCGTACGATCACCGCATTCTCGATCAATCCACGAAGGAAATTGTGGACACCGCGAAGCGCACCGGAGCGGACGTGGCCGGGCCGATTCCTCTGCCTACCGTCATCAACCGCTGGACGGTATTGCGTTCGCCGCACGTGGACAAGAAATCGCGCGAGCAGTTTGAAATGCGCACGCACAAGAGGCTGATTGATATTCTGGAGCCGACGCCGGACACGGTGGACGCGTTGATGAAGTTGGATCTGCCGCCTGGCGTGGACGTGGAGATTAAGGCTTTCGGACGCGAGCATACCGGCAAGTAAGCAGTGATTCGAAAGCAGTGGCTAGTGATTAGTGAAGAGAATCGAAACCGCCTTTGTGAGTGGAAGGCGCGAGGAACGAGAGAGCGAGATGGCAGTCAACGGCATATTGGGAATCAAGCTGGGAATGACGCAAATTTTCGCGGACGACGGCACAGCGGTTCCGTGCACGGTGCTGCAGGCGGGGCCGTGCGTGGTGGTGCAGCGCCGCACGAAGACCACCGACGGCTACGAAGCAGTGCAGCTGGGCTTGGTGGAATTCATCAAGCCGCAACGCGTGAACAAGGCGCGCACCGGACATTTCAAGAAGGCGAACGTGGCGCCGCTCCGCTATCTGAAGGAAATTCGCATTGACGACGCCAAGGATGAAGCGAAGTCCGGGGATCGCGTGCTGGTGGAGAATTTCAAGGTGGGCGAGCTGGTGGATGTGACCGGCGTGAGCAAGGGCAAGGGTTTTCAGGGCGGCGTGAAGCGCTGGCATTTCCGCGGCGGCGACGCGAGCCACGGGTCGATGTTCCATCGGGCTCCGGGCGGAATCGGAGCGAGCTCGTTTCCATCGCGCGTATGGAAGGGGCAGCATTTTCCCGGGCATATGGGCAACGAGCGCAAAACGTCGCAAGAATTTGCGAGTGGTGAAAGTGGATTCCGAAGAGAACTTGTTGCTGGTGCGCGGCGCTGTCGCCGGGCCGCAGGGCAGCTACATTTTTATTCGCAAGGTTAAGGCGCATCTGTAAACGAAATTTGTAAGCGAGAGAGACAACGATGCCAGTTGTGGACGTAAAGAACCTGGAAGGAAAGAAAGTCGGGCAGATTGATCTGGCCGACGACGTGTTTGCCGCGAAGGTGAACGCGCACCTGCTGCACGAGGCGGTGCGGCATCATCTGGCGGGGCGAGCGCGCCGGAACGCACAAGACGAAGGACAAGAGCGAAGTTTCCGGCTCGGGCAAGAAACTGTGGAAGCAGAAGGGCACGGGACGCGCGCGCGTCGGTTCGATCCGGTCGCCTTTGTGGCGGCACGGCGGCACAGTGCACGGCCCGGTGCCACGCAGCTACGATTATGCGTTGCCGAAGAAAATGATTCTGGGCGCGCTGCGCTCGGCGCTGTCCGCAAAAGTGGCGGAGCAGAAATTGACGGTAGTGGACGGCTGGAATCTGGAATCGCACAAGACCAAAGCGTTCCGCGAGATGCTGGACAAATTGCACGGAGCAGACCGAAACGTGCCTGCTGGTGGAAAGCGGCGC
Organism: uncultured Acidobacteriota bacterium; assembly: GCA_963748395.1. Classification (GTDB taxonomy): domain Bacteria; phylum Acidobacteriota; class Terriglobia; order Acidiferrales; family UBA7541; genus Palsa-295. Next base: position 928,846 of record CAVVIP010000006.1, read on the forward strand.
GAACGTGAACCTGGAACGCGCCAGCCGCAATCATCGCAGGCGTGACGTTGGTGCCACCGACGGCTCTGGAACCTTACGACTTGTTGCGGCACGAGCATGTGATGCTGTCGCGCGAAGCGGTGGCGAAGCTGAGCCGTTCGCTTTCGTCCACGCGGCCGGAAGTGCCGGTGCAGATCGAGCCAGCTCGCTGCTCCGGCGAAGAAGGCAGCGAGCGAGAAGGGCGCGGAAGCGAAAGCTCCGGCCAAGGCTACTGCGGCGAAAACGGAAAAGTCGGCGAAGAAGCCCGCGGCGAAAAAAGAAGCTAAGGCCAAAGCCAAGCCCAAAGGGAAGAAGGGATAAGCGATGGAGAACAGGGTTTATCAGATTATCCGGCGCCCGATCATCACCGAAAAGGGTTTGGGCGTGAAGGAAACGCAGCACACCGTGGTGTTTGAAGTTGCGAAGGACGCGACCAAGACGGAAATCAAGGAAGCGGTGCAGCGCGTATTCAAGGTGAAAGTGGATCACGTGCGCACGGCAATTTTTCACGGCAAGTTCCGCAGGCGGGGACGCGCCGAAGGTTTCCGCAGCGATTGGAAGAAGGCGTATGTGCGGCTGAAAGAAGGCGAAAAGATGATCGAGTACGCCGAGAACATTTAGTTTTGAGCGGAGCCGTAGTTGGTCGCAGCCAAGAGCAACCAAGCACGCAAGACGCGACACAGTTCGAGGGGAATAAGTAAGAGGCAACAATGGCAATAAAAACATTCAAACCGTACACACCGTCACGACGCTTTCTGACCATGCTCGATAAGAGCGAGATCACCAAGCAAACACCGGAAAAATCGCTGGTGGAAGTGCAGAAGCGCACCGGCGGACGCAATTCGCACGGAGAAGTGACCGCCTGGCATCGCGGCGGCGGGCACCAGCAGAAATACCGCACGGTGGATTTCCGTCGCGAGAAGACCGGAATCCCCGCGAAGGTTGCGGCGATCGAATACGATCCCAACCGCTCGGCGCGCATCGCGCTGCTGCATTACGCAGACGGCGAGAAGCGTTACATTTTGCAGCCGGTCGGCCTGGAAGTGGGCATGACGGTGCAGAACGGCGCGGGCGCGGAAATTCTGCCGGGCAATGCGCTGCAGATTCGCAACATTCCTCCTGGCACGATGATTCACAACCTGGAACTGTATCCGGGCAAGGGCGGGCAGGTAGTGCGTTCGGCGGGCGGCGCGGCGCAGCTGATGAGCAAGGAAGGCGATTTCGGGTTGGTGAAGCTGCCTTCTGGCGAAGTGCGCAAGTTCAGCATCGATTGCATGGCGACGGTGGGGCAGCTGGGCAATCTGGATCACGAGAACGTGACTTACGGCAAGGCGGGGCGCACGCGCTGGCACGGCAAGCGGCCTACGGTGCGCGGCGTGGCGATGAACCCGGTAGATCACCCGCACGGCGGCGGAGAAGGCCGCGTGAAGGGTAACCATCCGCAAACGCCCTGGGGATTTCCGACTCTGGGAGCGAAGACGCGCAAGAAGCGTCCGAGCGACCGGATGATTGTGGAACGACGGAAGGCGTAGTTTTTTGAATTTGTAAGGAGCAGTAGAAAAGCAATGAACCCGGCGCGGGGGACAATGCGGAGTTACTCGATGACAGCCACACGATCTTCAGGTCGGGCATCACGTCGGGCGTCAAGTCGGGCAACAGGTCGGGCATCACGACGTGCAACCAAGCGTGCGGCCAGACGTGCGCCGCGACGCGCAACACGTGCGCGGAAAGCAGTTCCGCGGCGCGCAGCCAAGCCAGCGGTGAAGATTGCTTCAAAGCTGGTGCCGGCGCCACAGATTCAGTACCGGTTGTGCCGGTCAGGTTGGGCGGTAATTGTGGAGAAGATTCCGAACGCGCAGGGGACGCGGTTTGTATGTCCATTCTGCCCGCTTTCGCACCGCGTTTCCGGACCGGTGCGCGGATTCAAAAGAATACGCCGCGCGCAGTGGATCAAACTGCGCCGCGTGGAGGAGTAGGACAAAAGATGCCGCGCTCGCTGAAGAAGGGACCGTTCATTGATGGCCACCTGCGCAAGAAAGTGGAAGGCCTGAACGCCCGCAACGAAAAGAAAGTTTTGAAGACCTGGTCGCGCCGTTCGACGATTCTGCCGGACATGATCGGGCACACTCTGGCGGTGCACAACGGCAAGAAGTTTATTCCGGTGTACATCACCGAGCAGATGATCGGACACAAGCTGGGCGAATTCGCGCCGACGCGCACGTTCAAAGGGCACGCGGTGAAAGCGGCTCTCGAGAGGGCCGCAGCATCCGCAGGCGCGCCAGCGGCCGGAGCAGCACCAGCAGGTGGAGCAGCGCCGGCAGCGAAGTCTTAAAGGGCATATAACGATGGCAACGGCAATTCAAGAAACGACAGGCAAGGCATCGCAGATTGAGGGAATCGCCCAGGCGCGTTACACGCGCGTTTCGCCGCAGAAGGCGCGGCTGGTGATTGACCTGATTCGCGGACGGCGCGCGGAAGAAGCGCTGCACACGCTGCAATTCACGAAGAAGCGCGTGGCCAAGGATATTGAGAAGACGCTGCGCAGCGCCATCGCCAACGCCGAACGCAAGGCGGAAGATTCCGGCGAGACGCTGGACGTGGACGAACTGTTTGTGACGCGCTGCTTCGTGAATGAAGGGCCGCGTTGGAAGCGCATGCGTCCTGCGCCGATGGGCCGCGGTTTCCGATATCAGAAGCGCACCAGCCATATTCTGGTGGAAGTTTCCGAGCATCACCGCGCAGTGGCCGATCGCGTGGCGGCAGCGGCGGCGGAAGCGCAGGCGTCGAAAGGCGTGAAGGGCGCGATTCGCAAGGCGCGCAAGACATTAGAACAACGCAATAAGCCGGGACAGAAAAAGAAGAAGTAGCGGGAGGACAGTTTGGGGCAGAAAACACATCCGTACGGCTTTCGGCTGGGCTACAACAAGGTCTGGAAGTCGCGCTGGTTCGCGAAGAAGGATTATGCCGACCTGCTGCATGAAGACGTGGTCCTGCGCAAGCAGCTGAAGGAAAAGCTGAAGTCCGCGGGGATCAGCGGGATTGACGTGGAGCGCGCCGCCAACAAATTGGTGGTGCGAATTTATACCGCGCGTCCCGGGATCATCATCGGCCGCAAAGGCTCGGAAATCGACAAGCTGAAGGCCGACGTGCAGAAGCGCACCAAGCGCGAAGTGCACATTGACATTCAGGAAGTGCACCGCCCGGAGCTGGATGCGCATCTGGTGGCGGAATCGATCGCGCTGCAACTGGAAAAGCGCGTGGCGTTCCGGCGGGCGATGCGCAAGGCAGTGGATTCGGCGCTGCGTTTTGGATGCAAGGGCATCAAGGTGCGCGTGGCCGGCCGGTTGAACGGCGCGGAAATCGCGCGCAAGGAATGGTATCTGCAGGGGCGGCTGCCTTTGCAAACGCTGCGCGCGGATATCGATTTTGGCACGGCCGAAGCGCACACGACGTACGGAGTGATTGGCGTGAAGTGCTGGATTTACCAGGGCGAAAAAATCCCGCAGCGCGTGAACAAGAACGCAGCGGCGGCGGCAAAAGCTTAACGCATAGAGATTAAGGACACGGGCAAAAATTTATGTTGATGCCGAAAAAAGTAAAGTACCGCAAGCAGCAGCGCGGGCGAAGGACCGGAAAAGCGTGGCGCGGCGGAGCGCTGGCGTTTGGCGAGTTCGGGCTGAAGGCGCTGGAACCGGCCTGGATCACCGACCGGCAGATTGAAGCGGCGCGCGTGGCGATTACGCGGTTCATCAAGCGCGGCGGAAAATTGTGGATCCGGATTTTTCCGGACAAGCCGTACACCAAGAAGCCGGCCGAGACTCGTATGGGTAAGGGCAAAGGTCCACCGGAGAAGTGGGTGGCGGTGGTGAAGCCGGGGCGTGTGATGTTCGAAATGGCGGGCGTGGATTTGGCGTCCGCAACCGAAGCCATGAAGCTGGCTTCGCACAAACTGCCCATCCGGACGAAGTTTGTCAGCCGGGCGGAGGAACTGTAATGGCGGAACGTAACGCGGGGCGCACGGTGAAGTACCGCGAGATGAGCAAAGCCGAGCTCGAGACACAGCAGGGCGAGCTAGCCGAGCAGATTTTCCGGCTGCGTTTTCAGCTGGCGACCGGGCAGGCCGAAGGCTTGAAAAAGCTGCGGGAAGCAAAGCGCGATTTCGCGCGGATCAAGACGGTGCTGCGCGAAACTGAATTGAGGAAGGCGTAATGGCAAACGAAGCAGCAGGGGCTACGCAAGAGAGCACGGGTGGACGCGGCGTCCGGCAGGAATTAACCGGCATCGTGACTTCCACGAAGATGCAGAAGACCATTGTGGTGAAGGTGACGCGCGCGGTGCAACACCCGCTGTATCACCGGGTAGTGCGCCATACCAAGAAATATTACGCGCACGATGAGACCGGCGAAGCGCACGTGGGCGATACGGTGCAGATCGCTTCCACCCGGCCGCTATCGAAATTGAAGCGCTGGCGGTTGAAGGAAGTAGTGCAACGCTCGACGCGCGTGGCGTAAAGAAAGCCGCAGCGGTTACTTGGGGACCTGAAACAAGGGCGCTGTTACACAGGGAGCAAGATCATGGTACAGATGCGAACATGGCTGACGGTGGCGGACAATTCCGGCGCGCGCCAGCTGACCTGCATCCTTCCGTTAGGCGGGGATGCGGGGTTGACGGCGGGATTGGGCGACGTCGTCACGGCTGCGGTAAAAGAAGCGCAGCCGGAGAGCCAGGTGAAGAAGGGTTCGGTGGTGAAATGCGTAATCGTGCGCACGCGCAAAGAGCAGCGGCGCAAGGATGGCACCTACATCCGTTTTGACGATAACGCGGCGGTATTGATTAACGATGCGAACGAGCCGATTGGGACGCGCGTGTTCGGGCCGGTAGCCCGCGAGTTGCGCGACAAGAAGTTTACCAAGATCATCTCGCTCGCTCCGGAAGTGTGGTAACCATGAGAAAAATACAGGAAAAGCCGGCAGCATTCAGTATCCGCCACGGGGACACGGTGAAGATCATGTCCGGGCGATCGAAAGGGAAGACCGGGAAAGTGCTTTCGGTAAATCCCTGGAAACTGACGGTGACGGTCGAGCACGCGAACATGATCAAGAAGCACACGCGGCCGAACCCGTCGAAGAACATCAAGGGCGGAATTCTGGAGAAGGAAGGGCCAGTGCATGTGTCGAACGTGCTGCTGGTCTGCCCGGGATGCGGCAAGCACACTCGCGCGGGACACACCACGCTGCCGGATGGAACCAAGGTGCGTTCGTGCCGGCGCTGCAATACGACTTTTGAGAATTAGAGATTTTTTTCGAGGTAAGGGCGAGAAATGATTACGCGTTTGCACGAAAAGTATCGCAAGGATGCAGTTCCGGCGCTTTCCAAGCGCTTCGGGTTCAACAACACGATGGCTGTGCCGCGCGTGACGAAGGTGACGTTGAACATCGGGTTGGGCGAAGCCAGCGCGAACGTGAAGCTGCTGGACACGGCCGCGGCCGAGCTGGGGCAGATCACCGGGCAGAAGCCAGTGATCACGCGCGCGAAGAAGTCGATCGCGAATTTCAAGATTCGCAAGGGCATGCCTATCGGTTGCATGGTCACGCTGCGCGGCGAGCGTATGTACGAGTTTCTGGACCGGCTATCGAGCATCGTGCTGCCACGCGTGCGCGACTTCAAAGGCTTGCCGCCAAATTCTTTTGACGGGCGCGGCAATTACACGCTGGGGCTGAAGGACCAGCTGGTGTTTCCAGAAATTGATTACACGCGGGTGGACAAGATCAAGGGCATGAACATCACGATCACGACGACCGCGCGCAACGACGAAGAAGGGCGCGAGCTGCTGAAGCTGCTCGGCGTGCCGTTCAGGGTCCAGGGATAGGCATCAAGGAGAAGGAGCAAGCATGGGACGAACCGCGCAATTCGCGAAGCAGTTGAAGAAGCCGAAGTTCAAGATCCGTTTCCGCAATCGCTGCAGGGTTTGCGGGCGCCCGCGCGCTTTTCTGCGCAAGTTTGAGATGTGCCGTATCTGTTTCCGCGGGTTCGCGCTGAAGGGCGAAATTCCCGGCGTGACCAAGGCGAGCTGGTAGTTTTTCAAGGAAGATTAAGGACGAGGAAGAATGACGACTGATCCGATTGCCGATTTACTGACGCGAATTCGCAATGCCTCACGCGCGAAACATTCGCGCGTGGACCTGCCCAGCTCGAAGTTGAAGGTGGAGCTGGCGCGCATCCTGAAAGAGGAAGGCTATCTGGCGAATTTCAAGGTTGTGGAAGAGCAGAAGCCCAAGAAGACGCTGCGCCTGTTTCTGCGCTACACGCCGGACCGCCGCAGCGTGATCACCGACTTGAAGCGCGTCTCGCGCCCGGGTTCGCGGCGCTACGTGGGCAAGACGGACATTCGCCAGGTCGTCGGTGGCATGGGAATTTCGATTGTCTCCACAGCGAAGGGTTTGATGACCGGGCAAGCGGCGCGCAAGGCCGGCATCGGCGGCGAAATTATGTGCGAGGTCTGGTAAGAGTTCGGCGGGAATTTCGTCAACACGAGGATCGAAGAGAGCTATGTCGCGAATTGGAAATAAAATTATACCGGTGCCATCTGGCGTAAAGATTCAGATCAAGGAAGACGCCGTGGAAGTGCAGGGTCCCAAGGGCAAGATGCGCGTGGTGGTGCCCCAGGGGATTCGTTTCGAGCAGAAAGACGGCATTTTGGTCGCGAAGCGCGATTCAGAAGACAAGCGCGCGCTGCACGGCCTGGCGCGGGCGTTGGTGGCCAACGCGGTGACCGGAGTCACCACCGGGTTCAAGAAGGATCTGGACATCGTAGGCGTCGGCTACCGCGCTGAAGTGAAAGGCAAGAACGTGGTGCTGGCGCTGGGGTATTCACATCCCATTGAATTTCCGATTCCCGAAGGAATTGCGATCGCCATCGAGAAGCAGACGCACATGGTGGTGACCGGAGCGGACAAGAATCAGGTAGGGCAAGTGGCCGCGAATCTTCGCGCGCTGCGACCGCCCGATCCGTACAAGCAGAAGGGCGTGCGCATTACCGGCGAGCGGTTGAAGAAGAAGGCCGGCAAGGCTGGCGCGAAGTCGGCAGCGGCCTAGGCCAGGAGGAGAGCGAACGTGGCAGCACCGGTTCACAAATTATCGCGGGAAGCGCATCGCCGCCGCATTCACGTGCGGACGCGCAAGACGCTGGTGGGCACGGCAGAGCGCCCACGGCTTTGCGTGCATCGTTCGTCGAAGCACATACGCGCGCAGGTGGTGGACGATCAGACCAATCGCACGATCGCTTCGGCCAGCTCGCTGGACGGGGAAGTGAAGAAGTCCATCAAGGGCGGCGGCAACATCGCTGCAGCGAAAGTGGTGGGTAAGGCCATCGCGGAACGCGCCCAAGCCAAGGGCGTGGACAAAGTGGTTTACGACCGCGGGGGATATCAATATCACGGGCGCGTGAAGGCGCTCGCGGAAGCGGCCCGGGAGGCGGGCCTGAAGTTCTGACAATTATGTCGAAACAAGAGCTCAAAGACTCGCTAGCGGTTCGCCGTCCGGTGGAAACCAACCAGGCGAACCTGAAGGATCAGGTGGTTTCGATCAACCGCTGCACCAAGGTTGTGAAGGGCGGAAAGAATCTGAGTTTCTCCGCGCTGGTGGTGGTGGGAGATCAAGGCGGCCACGCCGGGTTCGGCATGGGCAAGGCACGCGAAGTGCCCATGGCCATCCGCAAGGCGATTGAGGCAGCCAAGAAGAATATGGTGAAGCTGAACATGAAGGGCACCTCAATCCCGCATCAGGTGCTGGGCCGTTACGGCTCGGGCCAAGTGCTGCTGAAGCCCGCTCCGGAAGGAACCGGAATCATCGCCGGCGGCGCCGTGCGCGCAGTGATGGAGGTTGCGGGAATCCAGAACGTACTGACGAAGTCGTTGGGCACGTCGAATCCCCACAACGTGATCAAGGCAACGTTCGACGCGCTGATGCATTTGAAGGATGCGGCCAAGGTAGCGGAAGGCCGCGGGAAGATTGCGGAGGAAGCGACGGCATCGTAGTTCCTTCGCGCGAAAACCATGACGACGACTAAAGAAGCGGCGGGCAAGAAAAAACCGGGGAAACTAAAAATCAAGTGGGTGGTGAGCTTTATCGGCTGCCCGCGCGACATGCGCCAGACGGTCCGCGGGCTGGGATTCCGGCGCATGCAGCAGGTGCTGGAAGTGGAAGACACCCCGTCCATCCGCGGCATGATCGCGCGCGTGCACCATCTTGTACAGATTGAGGGCTGAGAATGGCACAGAAACCAACGCTATCGAATTTGAAACCGCCGCGCGGCTCGCGTCACCGCAAGGTGCGCGTGGGACGCGGCATGGGCTCGAAGATGGGCAAGACTTCGGGCGCGGGAAACAAGGGGCAGCAATCTCGCCGCGGATATTCGCGACGGCCGGGATTTGAGGGCGGGCAGATGCCGCTGCACCGGCGTTTGCCGAAGCGCGGATTTTCGGCGCCGGATTCCACCACGTATGCGGTCATTAACGTGGAGAGCCTGAACGTGTTTGAGGCGGGCGAAACGATTTCGCCGGAAATTCTGTATGCCTTGGGCGTGTTGCGCGTGAAGCGCGAGGGCCTGAAGATTCTGGGCAGCGGTGAATTGAAAGTGGCGCTGACGGTGCAGGCGCATGCATTCAGCAAGTCGGCGGAGGCAAAAATCACAGCCGCCGGAGGAAAGGTCGAAGTCCTGCAATGAACAAGCTGTTCCTGGCAATTCGGAATATTTTCAGCACGCCGGATCTGCGCAACCGCGTTCTGTTTACGCTAGGTTTGCTGGCGGTGTATCGCCTCGGCGGGCACATTCCGACGCCCGGAATCAATACGGCGCTGTTGCAGGACATGTTCCAGAGAGGACAAGGCTCGGTACTCGGGCTGATTGACCTTTTTAGCGGCGGCAATTTGCGCCGGCTGACGATATTTGCGCTGGGAATTATGCCGTACATCACGGCGTCGATTATTTTGCAGTTGATGGTGGTGGTGTGGCCTTACCTGGAGCGATTGCAGAAGGAAGGCGAACTGGGGCGGCGCAAGATCACGCAGTACACACGCTACTTGACGATCATTCTCAGCTTGTTTCAGTCGTTCACGATCGCAAAGACTCTGACGCTGCAGAGCATGAATGGCGAAGCACTGGTCTATCACCCCGGCTGGCGGTTCATGCTGATGACCATTCTGACGCTGACGACGGGCTCGGCCTTCATCATGTGGCTGGGGGAGCAGATCAGCGAGCGCGGCATCGGCAATGGGATGTCCCTGATTATTTTCGCGGGCATTGTGGTGGGATTGCCGAACGCGGTGCACGATCTTTACTTAAAGACGACAAGCGGTGAGTGGGGCTCTCTCGCCGGCGTGATTTTGGTGGGTCTGATCGCTTTGATGCTGGCGGTGGTGGCTTTCATCGTGTTTGTGGAAGGCGGCCAGCGGCGGATTCCAGTGCAGTACGCGAAGCGCGTGATGGGCCGAAAAGTGATGGGCGGGCAGATGACTTACCTGCCGCTGCGCGTGAATTCGGGCGGAGTGATTCCGCCGATTTTCGCGAGTTCGCTGCTTACTTTTCCGCAGACTTTGGCGCTGTTTTTCGCGAACAAGTCCACGGCCTTCGGCAAGTTCGCGAACATGATCAAGTGGGGCGAGCCGCTCTATACCTTGATCTACGTGACGCTGATCATATTTTTTGCGTTCTTTTACGTGGGCATTATTTTCAATCCCACGGAGCTTGCGGATAATATGCGGAAATACGGCGGCTTCGTTCCGGGAATTCGTCCAGGGCGGAACACCTCCGAGTACATCAATCGCATTCTGACGCGGCTCACGTTCGTCGGCGGCGTGTATCTGGCGGTGGTTTGCTTGCTGCCGGAATGGATGATTTCGGGAATTCACCTGCAGCATTTGTGGCTGGTCGGCGACTGGTTTGACCGGCACATGTGGCGCTTCGTGCTGGATGGCCTGAACGTGCAATTTTACTTCGGCGGCACGTCGCTGTTGATCGTTGTGGGCGTGGCCATGGATACCGTGCAGCAGCTGGAAGCGCAGCTGGTAATGCGGAACTACGACGGGTTTGTGCGCAAGGGCCGGGTCCGGGGTCGTCGCAGTTAATGACCGATGCATCGGCGGTGAGGATGGCGCTCAAGCGGGCGTTAATTTTCTTGGGGCCGCCGGGAGCTGGTAAAGGCACCCAAGCGAAACGGATCGCCAAGCAGTTGGGAGTGCCGCATCTTTCCACTGGCGACATGCTGCGCGACGCGGTGACGCGGAAGACGGCGCCGGGACGTCTGGCAGAGCCGATTATGGAACGCGGCGATCTGGTGCCGGATGAGATCGTGCTGGGGATGGTGGAAGAGCGCCTCTCGCGGAGTGATTGCGACGAGGGATTTATCTTCGACGGTTTTCCGCGGACGATTCGGCAGGCAGAGGAGCTGGACAAGATTCTGCAGCGCCGGGGACTGGGCCAGCCGCTCGTGATTCAGTTTCTGGTGAGCCCGGAAACACTGGTGAAGCGGGTGGCGGGCCGTTGGACGTGCAGCGTGGGCGGCGAGACGTACAACATTTATGTACGTCCGCCAAAAACCCCGGGGATTTGCGACAACGATGGCGGGAAACTGATTCAGCGTTCGGACGACCAGCCGGAAATCGTGAAAGAACGATTCGCGGCGTACGAACGGCAGACCGAACCGCTGGCGAATTATTACCGGACGCATGGCGTGCTGGAAGTAGTGAACGGTGATGCCGGAGTGGAAGAAGTAACCCGCGCATTGAACGAAATTCTGAAGCGCGCGGAAGGGCGCGATGGTCATCTGTAAATCGCCTGCAGAGCTGGAGAAGATGTATCGCGCGGGGCAGATCGTCTGGGGTGCGCTGGAGGAAATGCGCACGATGATCCGGCCGGGCATCTCGACGAAAGAGCTGGATGAGTTCGCCGAGGGTTACACGAAGGAGCACGGCGCGCGGCCAGCGTTCAAGGGCTACCGCGGATATCCGGGCTCGGTGTGCACTTCGATCAATCAGGAAGTGGTGCACGGGATTCCATCGGCGGCGCGGAAGTTGCGCGAGGGCGACATTCTTTCGATGGATTTTGGCGTCGAGCTGGATGGCTATTTTGGCGACGCGGCGTTGACGGTTCCGGTGGGCAAGGTGACGCCGGAGCGTCAGAAGCTGTTACGCGTGACGCGGGAATCGCTGGAACAGGGCATCGCCAAGATCCGGGCGGGTAATCGCCTGGGTGACGTCTCGGCGGCGGTGCAGCAGTGGGTGGAAAAGAACGGGTATTCGGTTGTGCGCGAGTTCGTGGGCCACGGAATCGGCACGAAAATGCACGAAGACCCGCAGCTGCCGAATTACGGATCTCCCGGCCAGGGCCCCAAGCTGCAAGAGGGCATGGTGCTGGCGATTGAGCCGATGGTGAACACGGGCGGTCCGGGCGTGCGAGTACTCGACGATGAGTGGACGGCGGTGACGGCGGACGGCAGTGATTCGGCGCATTTCGAGCACACGGTAGCGGTAACGAAGAACGGGCCGTGGATTCTGACGAGGCCGAAAGAAGCAGCGGGGCCGGTCTGGTAAGCAGCAGGAAGCAGAAGTTGGCTGGAGTAGAACACAGGAGCGCATGCGACCAAGGCCAGAGAAGGAAAAGAAGAATCCGGGCGAAAGCGGGAAGGAAGATGCCATCGAAGTAATGGCTACCGTGATTGAGCCCTTGCCGAACGCGATGTTTCGCGTGGAGCTGGAAAATAAGCACCAGGTGTTGGCTCATATTTCGGGGAAGATGCGCAAGAATTTCATCCGTATTTTGTCTGGGGATCGCGTGGCGGTGGAGCTTTCGCCCTACGATCTGACGCGCGGCCGAATCGTGTACCGCTACAAGTAGAGCGGCGGCGCGCGAAGCGGCAGAAACATCAGGCCCCCAAGAGGGGATGGAGTGGAAAAATGAAGGTTCGGGCATCGGTAAAGAAAATTTGCATGAAGTGCAAGATCGTTCATCGGCGCGGCGTGGTGCGCGTGATCTGTACGAACGCCAAGCACCGCCAGCGCCAGGGATAGGCCAGAGGCCGGAGGATACAGAATGGCTCGCATCGCAGGTGTGGATTTACCGCCGAACAAGCGGCTTTGGATTGGGCTCACGTCAATTTACGGCATCGGGCAGGCGCGCGCGAAATCGCTGGCCGCGAAAGCGAACGTGGACCACACCAAAAAGATCAAGGATTTGACCGAGGATGAGGCGACTCGCCTGCGCGCCGCGATCGAAGCCGAAGGCGGCATCGAGGGCGATCTGCGCAAAGAGACGCAGATGAATATCCGGCGGCTGATTGAAATTCAAGCCTATCGCGGGCTGCGGCATCGCCGGAACCTGCCGGTTCGCGGGCAGCGCACGCACACCAATGCGCGTACGCGCAAGGGACCACGGAAGGGCGCAGTGGCGGCGAAGAAGATCGCGGCCCGCAAGTAGGATTCGCAAAGATTAGAGGGTTAAGAAGGACAGGAGAGACACGAGCGTGGCAAAAGAACCGAAAGACGCGGCAGCAGCACCAGGAGGAGCGCCGGCAGCAGCGGCGAAGACCTCCAAGCGCAAGAAGGAATTCCGCAAGAAGAAGGAAAAGCGCGTGGTGCCGCACGGCGTGGTGTGCATCCAGGCGACGTTCAACAACACCATCGTGACGCTGACGGATCCCGATGGACGCGCGGTGAGCTGGTCTTCGGCGGGCTCAGTGGGCTTCAAGGGCTCGCGCAAGGGCACACCCTACGCGGCGCAGCAAGCGGCCGCGACGGCGGCAGGCGTAGCGCGCGATCAGTACGGAATGAAATCGGTGGAAGTGCGCGTGAAGGGACCGGGCGCGGGCAGAGAATCAGCAGTGCGCGCGCTGGCTTCCTCCGGCTTGCACATCAACGCGATCAAGGACGTGACGCCGGTGCCGCATAACGGCTGCCGTCCGCCCAAGCGCCGCCGCGTGTAGAGCGGCAGAGATTCAGGGAAATTGCAGAGTTGAGATAAAGGAGAGAAGGACTTGGCAAGACATCGTGAAGCGGTTTGCCGGCTGTGCCGACGAGAAGGGCAGAAGCTCTTCTTGAAAGGCCTGCGGTGTTTTACAGAAAAGTGCGCGATCGAGAAGCGCAATTTCGTTCCCGGGCAGCACGGTCAAGCCCGGCGCGCGAAGATGGTGGGCTACGGCGTGCAGTTGCGCGAAAAGCAGAAGGTGAAGCGCACCTACGGGCTGCTGGAGCGCCAATTCCGCACGTATTTCGAAAAGGCGTTGCGGACCAAGGGGCCGACCGGCTCAAACCTGATGGTGATGCTCGAGCGTCGCCTGGACAACGTGATTTACCGCATGGGCTTGGGCGGCTCGCGTTCGCAGGCGCGGCAACTGGTGCTGCACGGGCACATCCGCGTGAAGGGCCAGAAGGTGAACATTCCCAGCTACCTGGTGAACGTGGGGGATGAAATCACGCTGAAGGACAAGATGCATGAGAACGCCATGATCCTGGAAGCGCGCAACCTGGCGAAGAGCCAGGGCGTGGCTCCGTGGCTGGATATTGACCCAGCGAATTTCAAGGCGCGCGTGGTGGCGATGCCGCGTCGCGAAGACGTGCAGACGCCGCCGATGAACGAACAGCTCATCGTGGAACTGTATTCGAAGTAGCGCCCGGAAATTATCAACGTTTATAAGTTTGTCGGTTCGCCGCGGGCGAGCCAGGAGGAATGTCGAAGATGTGGAAGGGCTTCCAGAAACCAAAGCGATTGGCAGCAGAACCAGAAACACTGACCGATAAGTACGGAAAATTCTCAGCGCAGCCTTTTGAGCGCGGCTGGGGAACCACGGTCGGAAACTCCCTGCGGCGCGCGTTGCTGAGCTCGATTGAAGGCGCAGCGATCACCGCGGTGAAAATCGAAGGCGTGCTGCACGAGTTTTCGCCGATTCCTGGCGTCGTGGAAGACGCCACGGACATCATCCTGAACCTGAAGCAGGTTCCGCTGAAGTTGAATACGGACCAGCCCAAGACGATTACTTTGATCGTGGATACACCTGGACCGGTGACTTCCGCGAAAATCGAAGAGGATGCGGACATCGCGGTGCTCGATAAGAACGTGTACATCGCCACCGTCAGCGAAGGCGGCAAGTTCGAGCTGGAGTTGCGCGTGAAGAATGGCCGCGGCTATGTGGCGGCCGACCGCAACTTCGACGAAGACCTGCCCATTGGCTACATTCCGATTGATTCGGTGCACTCGCCGGTGCGCAAAGTGAACTACGCGGTAGAAGCGGCTCGTTTGGGACAGATGACCGATTACGAAAAGCTCACGCTGGAAGTCTGGACCAACGCCGCGATCACCCCGCAGGACGCGATCGGCCTGGCGTCGAAGCTGATGAAGGATCACATGAGCATCTTCATCAATTTCGAAGAGACGCCGGATCTGCCGGAAGAAGTGGTGGAAAATTACAGCGATCCGCGACTGGAGTTCCTGGACCGTTCAGTGGAAGAGTTGGAGCTTTCGGTGCGCTCGTACAATTGCCTGAAGAACGCGAACATTCAGAACCTGCGCGAACTGGTGCAGAAGACCGAATCCGAAATGCTGAAGACCAAGAATTTCGGACGCAAGTCGCTGAATGAGATCAAGGACATCCTGCACAAGATGGGCTTGAGCCTGGGTATGAAGTTTGACGAGCACGGCCGCATCATCTGGCCGCCGCTGCCAAGCCAGACTGCGCCTCCGCCTTCCGAGGGGGATGCCACGGCAATGTAATCGCGCGGGAAACCGCGCGAGCCACGGTAAGCGACTATGAGACACCTTAAATCAGGGTCAAAACTCGGTAAGCAGCCTGCGCATCGCCGCGCGGTGCTGCGTAACCTGGTGACGAACCTCATCGAGAAGGAACGCATTCACACCACCATCCTGCGGGCGAAGGCTACCCGCCGGCTGGCGGAAAAAATGATTACACTTGGCAAGCGCGATTCGCTGCACGCGCGACGCCAGGCGGCGGCCTTCCTGATGACTCCGGTAGCCACCGAAAAACTGTTCAGCGATCTGGCTCCACGTTTTGCAGACCGTCCCGGTGGCTATACACGCATCATCCGGGCGGGCTGGCGATTGGGAGACGGAGCGGATCTGGCGATTCTGGAGTTCATCGGCTCGGAGTTGAAGAAGAAGGACAAGAAGCCGCGCCGGAAGCAGGACGTGGAGACGCCGGAACAAGAAGAGGAAAAGGAAGCGGTGGCCTCGAAGTAGCTTCCCTGGCCAAATCTCGATCAACCACTTAATCTAAAAAGGCCCGCCCCGATTCGTCGGAGCGGGCCTTTTGTTTTTTCGGATTTATGCAGCGCGATGCTACTGCTTGATTCCCAGCCAGGAATTGTAGATGGTCTTCTGCTGATCCGTGGGATGCTCCATCGGTTTTAGCGTGTAGGTAGGATAAGGGCTGGCCTTGAGCGCGACCGTAAAGTCCTTAAATTCGCCGAAGCGCAGGACTGTGATGCGCACCGAATCTCCGGGCTTATGTGCGGCGATTTCCTTCGGAAATCCGTCGGAATCCACAGCGCGAGCGTCCACGGCGTAGATGATGTCGTCGCGGTCGAGTCCGGCAGATTCCGTCGGGCTGCCGGGAATGATGTTGCGAATCTTCGCGCGGCCATCGTCGTTCTTGATTGTGTCAACGCCCATCCACGCTTTCGCGGAATCGAGCTTCTTTTCGACCGCGATTCCCGCGTACCCGAAATACTCCTCGTAGGGAATCGGATCTTTTCCTGAGATATAGCGGTGGAAAAAGTCGCTGACCTCATTCAAATTCTTACCGGAAACTTCGGACGCGGCTTTGATGGCATCGTCCGGCTGGAAACCTGGCTTAGGAAGCGCGTAGCGCGAGTAGAGCAGCCGCATCCAGTCGTCGAGCGATTTCTGATTATTGGTATCGTGGCGGATCGCGAAATCCATCAAGTGGCCCATGATCTGGCCGCCGTCGTAGTAGGAATACCAGGTGTTCAGAAGGTTGTTGTCCTGATGAATCACGCTGTCGCGCGGAAACCACGTATCCCAGCTGGTGTCTTCGATGCTGCGCTCGCTGCGGCCGGGATACGCTTCAAATTTGGTGATGAGCTGGCTGATCACATCGAGATATTGCTCGGGAGTAATCAGCCCCGCATGCACCAAGGCAAGCGCGCCGTAATAGCTGGTGAGGCCTTCCGAGATCCACAGCGACGGTGTGTGCACCATTTGCGAATAGTCGAAGGGGCCGAGGGGAAGGGGGCGCAGGCGCTTGACGTTCCATGCATGGAAGAATTCGTGCGCGGAAACGTAGAGCTTCAGATCGTAGCGATTTATGAAGCCGGGCAAAGGTTCGGTGGAATCCCAGTCGCCTGAGAAATTAATTTGTGTGGAATTCAGATGTTCCAGGCCGCCGCCGGTCTTCGGCCAGACGTGATAAATAAAATAATACTCCTTGAAGGGCGCGGCCTGGCCGGAGGTGCCGGCGACCGGTTGGAACACCGGAACCTCCTGAGCCACTACTTTTTGCAGATCGTCCACGAACTTGGTGAAATCCTTCTGGCCCATCACGTCGTGCACGATCACGTGATATTTCGTGCCGAGGACTTCGAAATCTATTTCGGCGAAATCGGAAATCTCGAGGGGGCAATCGGCGAAGGTATCGTAGTTTGGCGCCTGAAATGTCGTGGCGGAGGTGTGGTCCATGCCGGTGGCGACGCGCCAGCCGCTGGGGACCGCAATCGAAAGTGTGGTCGGGCGATCCTTTGCGCCAACGATGTACATCCACACCGAAGGCCCGCCGATGAATGCGTGGCGCTCGTTGTATTGCGCGATATTGTTCTGCAGCGTGTTCGCGTAAACCTGATATTCGACGGTGATGGATTTGGTGCCGGCGAGGTCAATGCGCCAGGTCTGGCTGTCCGTCTTGCGCCATGAAAGTTCCTGGCCGCTTGCCGAGTGCGCGCGGAAGCGTTGCACGTTGGCGGCGTAATTTTCGATGTAGTAGGAGCCGGGCGCCCAATCCGGGATGGCGAAATCCACGGAAGCGCCGGAGAGAGAGTCGGCGTGCATGGTGACATCGAGCAAGTGAGAGTTGGGGCGCTCAAACTTCAATTCGTAACTGACCGGGTTCGCGCCGGAAGCCGCGGCCGAGAACGCCAAAAGGCAAACGGACGCGAGTGGCACTGCGTAGCGCAAGAATCGACTGATCATCTGCATCTCCATTCTAGAGGTAGTTTATCTAAACTGTGTTGGTCGGGGCTGCTCTGACCGCGGTGTTTTCGTCTTGCCGAAGATGATCGCGGTCTTTTCGGAATCGAGCGAAAAGCGACGCGACGATCAGCGCGACGGCGCCCCCGGAAGTGTCAATCAGCACGTCGCCCACGGCAGCGGTGCGTCCTGGAACGAAAGACTGATGAAACTCATCGAGCGAGGCATAACCGGCAACGAGCAGAATCGCTATCAGAGCCCAGCGTAAACGCATGCCTTTTGCGCCGGCGCGAATCCCGCGCAGGATCAGCAGGCTCAAAATGAAATATTCGGTGAGGTGTCCGCACTTGCGGATGATGTGGTGAAGCAGATCGAGAGTCTCAGCAGAAGCATGGGGGAGAAAAAAACGGAGAATGGGGATGATGATATTGCCCGTGTTATCCGACGTGAACGCTGCGGTGGAAAAACCAGAAATCACGACGGCCCATACGAGCGCAGGCCACCAGTGCTTGAGCCACTTCATTCTAGCGGCGCGGCCCGACGCAGGAATGCTTCGATTGGATTGCAATTTTCAAGAGAGCTCTCTATTCGCGTCTGTAATTCGGCGCTTCGCGGGTGATGATCACGTCGTGCACGTGGCTTTCGAGCAGACCCGCCGACGAGATGCGGATAAACTTGCTGCGCTCCTGAAGCTCCATGAGATTCGCGGCGCCACAATATCCCATACCGCTGCGCAGGCCGCCCACAAGCTGGTCCACGAGGCCAGCGAGAGGCCCTTTGTACGGCACTTGCCCTTCAATGCCTTCCGGCACAGATTTGCCGCGTTCCGCGCCTTCTTGCGCGTAGCGGTCGGCCGAGCCCGCTTCCATGGCGCCGAGGGAGCCCATGCCGCGGTAGGATTTGAAGGTGCGGCCTTGATACAGAATCGTTTCGCCGGGTGATTCTTCGGTGCCGGCGAAGAGCCCGCCGATCATGACCGAGTTGGCTCCGGCGGCGATAGCTTTGGTAATGTCGCCGGAAAACTTGATGCCGCCGTCGGCAATGACCGGGACGCCACTGCCTTTTGCGGCGCGAGAGGTTTCAATGATCGCGGTGATCTGCGGTACGCCCGCGCCGGTGACCACGCGCGTGGTGCAAATGGAACCAGGGCCGATTCCGATTTTCAAGCCGTCCACGCCAAGTGAAATCAAATCGCGCGCGCCTTCGGCAGTGGCCACGTTGCCGGCCACGACTTGCATCTCCGGAAATTTCTGCTTCACGGCGCGAATGGCGTCCATCACGCGCGTGCTGTGCCCGTGCGCGGTATCAATGGCCAGCACATCCACTTTCTCTCTCGCCATTTCCGCGGCGCGCTCCAGGAAATCACCGGTGGCGCCGATGGCCGCGCCGACGCGCAGGCGGCCTTGTTCATCTTTCGTGGCGCTGGGAAACTCGATTTTCTTTTGGATGTCTTTTACGGTGATCAGACCTTTCAGATTGAAGTCCGCATCTACCACCAAAAGTTTTTCGATGCGGTGGCGCTGCAGGATGCGTTCGGCTTCTTCAAGAGTGGTTCCTACCGGAACCGTGACGAGATTGTCCTTAGTCATTACCGAGCTGACAGGCTGATCGAGATTGCGTTCGAAGCGCAAGTCGCGGTTGGTGAGAATGCCCACCAGACGCGCGCCACGCGTCACCGGCAGGCCCGACACTTTGTACTTGTTCATGATGTCGAGAGCCTGGCGCACGGATAGTTCGGGCGCAATGGTGACGGGGTCAACAATCATGCCGCTTTCCGAGCGCTTGACGCGGTCCACTTCTTCGGCTTGGCGATCAATGGTCATGTTGCGATGAATAAATCCGATGCCGCCGTGGCGCGCGATGGCGATCGCCAGGCGCGAGTCCGTGACGGTATCCATGGCCGCGGCGACAATGGGAATGTTCAGGGAAATTTTGCGCGAGAGGCATGTGCGCGTGTCCGCCTGCGCTGGCAAAATCGACGACTTACCGGGCAACAGAAGCACGTCGTCGAAAGTCAGCGCCTCGGGGATGGGTCCTTCAATCATCTATTCTCCTATGAGTCAGAAGGTCCCTATATGCAGCAAAGCCCAGCGGGATGAGCTGGGCTCGTGGAAGATTCATTTGTAGCGGTGGACCTTCATTATGCAAGAACCCATTTTATGTGCATCAGCGAATGAAATCAAGCGGGCCTGCTTGGGGCTTTTTTGGTAGAATGACGCATTCCAATCAGGAGGCCTGCCATGCGAAACGATAGCTACGTCCACCAATCCTCCTTTCGAACGCGGCAGTAAGCGGCGCAAGGGTTATCCGTCCGAAACACACGTTAAAAGAGGTACACGAGTTGTGCACGGTGAAAAAGAACTCGTGGAGAGGCTCGGCCGAAATGATCCGTGCCCGTGCGGTTCTGCGCGCAGGTTTCAAACTCTGTTGCATGAAAACCGGGAAGCATGATGGCACGAACCGCGACTACTTCTTTTGGGGAATGAAGTGGGTGCGCGAGCGCGTGGAGCGTTTGCCGTTTGCTCCATGCGCTTTCGTTTTCTTTTCCCAACCCAAACTCCGCGCTTGCCATAATTCTGAGTTTCGGTAAACACTCGGATGTGCGCACTCCGCAAGTTCAAATACGACGATTAAATTCCTCCGAAGGAGTCGCGTATCGCGAGATTCGGTTGGAGGCGCTGCGCGGCAGTCCGGAAGCGTTTGGCAGCACGCATGAAGCCGAGAGCGCTCGGCCGCTCGCGCATTTTTCCGAGCGCGTGGCCGCCTGTCCGGTGTTTGGCGCATTTCGCGATGCCGAACTAGTGGGCATGGCAGGATTCCTCGGTCGCGAAGGCCTTAAGGATGCACACAAAGGGATGCTCTGGGGAATGTACGTTCGGCCACACGCTAGAAATATGGGCGTAGGGCGGCGATTGGTGGAAACCGTGATTGCTTTCGCTCGCGAGCGAGTGGAATTACTGCAATTGGCGGTGGTAAGCGAAAATGAAGCGGCGCGGCGGCTTTATGCGAGTCTGGGTTTCGTCGAATATGGAATCGAGCGCAAGGCGCTGAAGCAAGGCGGTCGCTACTACGACGAGATCCTGATGGCGAAGGATCTCACCGGTGATGCAACTGATTTGAAAGCTGAGGCCGAGTAAGGTTGCGCGAATCGTCCTGACTCCCTACCATGTAAACAGTGAAGAAATTCAGACCACATCCACTTCTGCGCAATCCCCATGCGATGACCATCGCGGCGAATTTCTGGCCGCGGCCGGTTCCGCGGCTCCCCCGTGGAGTGGCGCGTGCATTCGAGACGGAACCTGGCACGCGAGTATTAGGGCAGTGCCACTGGCAACAGAACCCGCGCGAACATCCCACTTTGGTGGTGCTGCACGGACTGGAAGGTTCGTGTGAATCCGGCTACATGCGCGGCACAGCGGAGAAGGCCTGGATCGCGGGCTTCAACGTGGTGCGCCTGAATCAGAGGAACTGCGGCGGCACAGAGGAGCTCACTCCATCGCTTTACCATTCCGGACTTAGCTGCGACATTCGCGCTGTGGTGCTGGAATTGGCCGAACGCGATGGTTTGCCGGAAATATTTGCGGCTGGCTATTCGATGGGTGGAAATCTGGTGCTGAAGATGGCCGGAGAAATGGGTGGCTCACCGGTGGCGGCGCTTCGAGGCGTGGTGGCTGTTGCCCCGGCGCTCGATCTGGCTGCGTGCGCGGACGCACTGAGCGAGCCACAGAATTTCCTTTACGAACGCCATTTCGTGACGCGTCTGAAGCGGCACATGCGGCACAAAGCGAGCCTGTTTCCCGATCTGTACCCGCTACGGACACTGCCCGGATTCCGTGGGATTCGGACTGTGCGCGAGTTTGATGACGTCATTACCGCGCGCTATTGCGGGTTCGCGGACGCCAGCGATTATTACGCCCGCTCCAGCGCGTCGCGCGTCGTTTCCGAAATTCGCGTGCCGACTCTAATTATAGTCGCGAAGAATGATCCGTTCGTGCCATTCGGCCCGTTTCAAAACCCGGCGATCCTTGGCAACCGATGGATTACGCTGGTGGCGCCAGAGCATGGCGGGCACTGCGCGTTTATTGCACAGGAAGATGGCTTAGAGCGCTTTTGGGCGGAGGCTCGGATTGTGGAATTTTGCGCAAGCCAGTCGGAATTGGCGAGGACACGTGACGTGCAGACCGCAAGCTCGGCGGCGGACGCTCGCGAAGCGACCAACGTCGAATGAGCCAGCGGGTCGCCCTTCGAACCTGCCTCCGGCAGGCTCTCAGGACAAGCCAGCGCTACGCTACGCGAATGGAGTTTCGAGCGACGGCTGGAACCCGGGCGTGAGCAACTGAGCCTCCCCTGATTCGGCGATCACCATGTCGTCTTCGCAGCGCATTCCGTACTCGCCAACTACGTAAATTCCCGGCTCGTTCGAAAAAGTCATGCCAGGCTTGAGGATGGTGCGGTTTCCGTGGACCAGATAAGGAGATTCGTGGCCGTCCATGCCGATGCCGTGGCCCAGGCGGTGCGAAAAATATTTATAACCGGGACCGAATCCGGCATCAACGATGACCTTGCGCGCCGCGTCATCCACCGAACCACATTCGTGGCCGGCGACAGCAGCTGCGAGCGCAGCATTCTGCGCGTTGCGCACAATTTCAAAAGCGTGCTGAAGCTTTTCGGGCGGCTTTCCAAGAACGCCCACGCGCGTAACGTCTGATTGGTAGCCTTCGACCGTCGTGCCATCGTCAATCATCACGCCGATTCCCTCGCGCAACACTTGCTCTTCGCGTGAGCCGTGGGGAAGGGCAGAGGACGGCCCAAAAAACGCGGAGGCTTCGCCCTGCAGGCCCATGCGAGCGTAGCCGCGCGCGGCAAGCTCGGAGACCTCGCGCTGCGTCATGCCCTCGCGCAACGAAGCGAAAATGGCCTTGTACACCGCGCAGGTGGCCGAGCAGGCCAGTCGCATCAACTCCAGTTCGTGCGCGCTTTTTTGTGCGCGGCAACCGACGGTGATCGGGTCGCCGCTGGTGTAGTCGAGTGAAGTGGCAGCATGGCGCAGCCCATCGAAAAATACGTAGCGCGTCGTCGCTTCCACGCCGACCTGTCCGGTGCGAATGCCGTGTTCGATCAGCCACTTCTCAATGATCGGATACGGGTCTTCATCCTCCTGCCAAACGCGAATTTCGATTGGCCAGCGAAGCTGCTCGCGCAGGCGGCCTTCTTCAAACGCCGGGCAAACCAGGAGTGGATCTCCTTGCCGGGGCACCACGAACGCGAGGATACGTTCACTGGGCCACCAGCGAATGCCGGTGTAATAAACCAGCGTTGTCCCGGGAGTGACGTACAGAGCTTCAAAACGCGGTTTCGAGTCCGTCATCAGTTGCTGCGCGTGAGCGACGCGCGCCTGGAGCTCGTCGGGGCGAATCGGTTTCACGCGATCGCCGAGAGGTTTCAAGGCATCGAACGCCGGCGGAAGTGACTGTCCAGCGGCATGCGTCGGCGATTCCTGCCCTTGCGCGCTTTCGCCGAATGCGGTTCCAGTCGCAATGCCGCCCGTAGCGGCCGCAGCTGTCTTAATCAAGTCGCGCCGAGAAAATTTCATGGAGCTCCTAACGAAAGAATCAGTGGAAGTGGGTAATCAGGACGGCGTCAGTGACGGAGCGTCCATGGGCGTAGATGATCTGTTTCCCGTCCGGCGATAAGGTGTACGCGCCCCATTGAAAGTCCGGCCCGATGTTCATGACTTGCTTCGCTGCCGACGGTGTAGCGCCCTGCGGCGCGACAGGTTGAGCCCACAGCGTCACAACTCCCTCTTTGAAGACGGGATACAGAACCGCGCGCCCGTCTTTGGTCCAGGCCAGTTTCTGTCCGCCATCGCCACCGAAAGCGGCCTGGGTTTCCGGCGGCAGGTCGTACACGCTGCGGATTTCTCCGCCATTCAGGCCGACGATGGCCAGCTTCGGACGCTTGCCGGGCTCCGGCTGATACGCGCATGCCGCAGACGTCCCGTCAGGCGAGATTACGGGAGAAAACAACTCCGCCTCGGAGATTGTTGCAGGTGTGCCGCCGTCAATTCCGACGCGCATCAGGTGTGTGGAGTTTCCGACGACATCAACGTAAACGACAAATTTGCCGTCGGGCGAGCAATTCGGATGCACCGCGACCTTTCCGGTGCTGAGCTGCGTGAGATTGGATCCGTCCTCGTCCGCGCGCCATATGGAGCTGGTATCTTTGCCGCGACCCATGCTGAAGGCGAAGTGCCGGCCGTCACCGCAGCTGGAAAGCCAACTTGGCGTCACGATGCCGGATGCAATGTCATGGACGTCGGTGCCGTCGGACGAGGCGCTGGCCAGCTGAATGGTACCGGACGTGTAGTAGGTGTAGATGAGCTTGCCATCGGGCATCCAAGCAATGCCGGAGATACCGTCGGCGCGGCTGATGCCGCTGGAGATTTGGCGCGGTGGCGAGAGCGAGGCGGAGCTGCCGAAATTCGCAAGCCACAAGTTGCCCGTGAGAGTCACCTGGGCCGTGGCAAGAGCAGAGCCGTCCGACGTGATGCTCGTTCCGCTATAAAAATTCAAATCATTGGTGATACGGCGAACTTCGGCGTCGGGATAACTAAGAGAATAAAGCTGCGCGTTCAGTGAGGTTCTGGCCACGCGCGCGTTGAAAAGGATTGCGGAGCCATCGGGAAGCCACGCCATTTGATCCGGTGCAATCCAGTCAGTAGAGCCCACACGATTTTTTTTCTTGGAGTCAACATCCACGACCTCGACGGCGTATTTGTCGAATTCGCCCGTCGGATTATCCGCTACGGCTATTCGTTTTCCGTCAGGAGACCAGGCCGGACCCTCACCGGAGAAATGGGGCGGATTCGTCAAGACCTGCACCATCTGCTCGCCGCTGCCATCTGAATTGGCGATAACCAGATCAGACGCTTTCGCCTTGCTGACCTGCCTGACGAATACGAACCGCTTGCCATCGGGAGAAAAGCTAATCGGGCTATCCACGTCCCCGATCACTTGGCGTGGCGAGCCGCCGAGTGAAGGCGTCTGGAAAAGTGTTGCGACGCCAATCGATTCATCACGCTTCACGAAGTATAAATAATTGCCGTCCAGCGAAAAGGTCAGTCCTTCGATCTCACCCGGTGAACCGAGTTCCACCTGTGCAGTGCTGCCGGTGGCTAGCTGGCGAATCCAAATGCCGTGGCTGCCTTTTTCGTCCGCCACATAGGCGACCCATTTGCCGTCCGCCGAAATGGTGACGGAATGGATGTTGCCGGTAGAGGTGATCGGCGAAATCATCATCTGCGAGAACGATGCAGTTTCCTGATGGTGATGTCCGAAGCGGTCGTGGAACACTGTCGCTAGAATTGCTCCGACGGCGATGAGAATCGCCACGGCGCCTGCGATCCACACGCCCAGCGGCATGCCGCGGCGCGGGGGAACGTCTCTGGAGGTTGTAGCTGGGGCTGAAGCCGAAGCCGGAGTCATTTGCGTAGCGGCAGACTGCGCGGCCTTGCTGCCGGAACCGGGGTTTGCGGTCGCGCTGGCTGCCGCCCAAGAGCCAGTCGAGCCGCTCGGCGCGCGAGAAGAATCGGTGTCGCGTTTGAGGCGTTTCAAATCGCCGCGCAATTCCGCGGCCGTCTGGTAACGCAGGTCGCGATCTTTCTCCAGCGATTTCCCGACGATTTCTTCCAGCTTGGCGGGGAGCATCGGATTGATAGAAGTTGGCGATGCGGGCGTGCGATTCAGAATGGCGTCAAAAATGACGGCCGAAGTGTTGCCGTTGAACGCCGCCTGGCCCGTGGACATCTCGTAGAGCACTGCGCCGAGACTGAAGAGATCGGTGCGTGCGTCGAGGTCCTCGCCGCGCGCCTGTTCAGGGGACATGTAAGCAACGGTGCCAATGGCCGAGCCCGGACTGGTGAGAAATAGATTGTCGGTGGTGGGCTGGGTGACGCTGTTGCCCGCACCGACCGCTTCGCCGACGCGCCGCGTGGCGGCTTGCTTGGCCAGCCCAAAATCGAGAATTTTCGATTGTCCGCGGGAGGTGATGAAAATATTCGCGGGTTTGATATCGCGATGAATGATGCCGCGAGCGTGGGCCGCGTCGAGCGCATCGGCCATCTGCGCGCCGAAATCGAGCAGGGCATCGGTGGCCATGGGCCGGCCGCCAATGCGTTCACGCAGCGTCTGGCCTTCCAGGACTTCCATGACGAGGTACGGGCGCCCATTGTGTTCGCCAACGTCGTAGATCGTGCAAATGGCTGGATGATTCAGTGACGACGCCGCACGGGCCTCGCGTTGGAACCGTTCGAGTGCCGCGGGATCGCGCGCTAGTTCCACGGAAAGAAATTTCAGAGCGACCTGGCGGCCCAAACGCGTATCTTCCGCGCGAAATACCTGCCCCATCCCCCCGCTGCCCAGCGGTTCGAGAATGCGATAGTGCGAGATTGTTTCGCCAATCATGGAGTTTTTGTGCGCTCTTATTCGCACGCCATCGTAAACAACTGCGCGCGATGGCGCAAGCGGCTAAACGCGAACGGTTTAGTCTCCAGCGAAGAAATTGGAAAGTACCTTGGCCTCTCCGCACAGGCCGGGAGGCCCTAATTCGCAGAAAAATTCACGCAACTTTTCCAAAGGGACTGGGTTTCACTGGCAGCAGCAGAAAGGGGCTCCGGCCCCCGGCCATAATCGATTACTAGCTAAATTATTAGTCTAAGGAGAAATTCATATGGGGAATCCTAGAGCTATGGGTGTGTTCATGGCATTTCTTGCCGCGCTGGCGCTTTCCAGCTGCGGCGGGGGCATGGGGACGTCAAGCACTCCCACGCAAGGTCAGGCCTCGATTTACACAGTGGGAACGGATGCTCCTTTGCCCAGCATCGTTTCCTGCCAGGTTACGGTAAGCGGAATCACGCTGTACAACGGCACGACGAACGTGAGCGTGCTATCACAGCCGCAGATCGTGGATTTTGCGCAGCTCAGTGGTTTGCACCAATTGCTTGACCTCACCGCCGTGCCGACCGGAACCTATACCTCCGCGACGATCACGATTGCGTCGCCGGTGATTGGATTTATTGATACCTCCGTGAACCCGCCGGTGATTAACACGATCAATGGAACGCTTTCGGAATCCAGCGTTCAGGTGAGCTTTGCACAACCCGTGATGGTATCCGACGCGGATTTATTCGGCCTGCGCATGGAATTCGACTTGCGCAAGTCACTGCAAACCGACGGGAGCGGACAAGTAACCGGCGCGGTGAATCCGGTTTTTGAAGTCGCGTTACTCAACTCGACCGATGCGCAGGTTTCCATTGACGACTTTCACGGCGGCGTGGTGGGCGTCACAGGTGGCAACACATTTACGATCCAGGGGCCGCACGGCCGTCAGTGGAATGTTACGACCAATGACAACACCATGCTCGACGATCCCAGCTCACCGGTGAGCTCGTTTACGACCAACACGATCGTGGAAGTATCTGGCGTGCTGGACCCCGTGACGCACGCGATCGACGCATCCGAAGTGGAAGTCGTCTCGAACAACAGCTTCTTCATGAGCGGATTGTTCACCAGCATTCGCCCGGCAACGGGGCCAGCCACGCAAGCGGACTTGTACGTTCGTGATTTGTTGCCGGCGGTGAACGGAGTTTCAGACGGACAGATTGAAACGCTCGATTTGAACGGCTCGGAAAAATACATGATCGAGCACATCAACTTGCCGTTGACAACTCTGCTCTTCAACGATTCGGAATTGGCTCCGGGCCAGCGCGTGGCAATTGGCGGAGCGCTCAGCACCACCAACGGCAGCAGCACTCTGACGGTTCACCGCGTGGTACTGCGGCGCCAGGGACAAGCCGGAACGTGGGTTCCCGGCAGCACCATGGTGCAGAACAACAATGCTGGTACGTTCGAGTTGAACGACACATGGACTGCGGGAGTATTGCTGCCCCAGCCTCTCACCGTCATCACGTCGAACGATACCAATTTCATTAATTTGAGCGGCTTGTCCGCACTGCAAGGGACGCAACCGATTTCTATTCGCGTCGTTGGTTTCATACTCATCAATCAAGCCACGGGCCAGCCGGTGATGGTGGCGCGTGCGGTGGAGGAACTTGCATCATAACCATTCATAACTGTCATACCACGTCATAACCGTTGCGGAGAAAGTCTCGGCGATGGGCTACTGTCCTGCTCTCAAAGGGGCGGGACAGTGGCATTTTTTGGCCTTGCACCAGTGGATGCGGGCGCTACAATCGGCCGCATGAACGATCCTCAGACCTTTCCTCAGTTCTGGACTTTCTACGTTTTGGCGCACCGGCAACCTCTCACGAGATTGTTTCATACGGCCGGGACTCTGGTGGGCTGGTCGCTGCTGGCCGTGGCGATCGTTCTGCGACAGCCCTGGTTCATTCTGGCCGCGTTTGCCGTGCCCTACGCGCTGGCCTGGTTCTCGCACTTCTTCGTCGAGCACAATCGTCCAGCAACGTTTGGACATCCGCTGTGGTCGTGGCTGGCGGACCAGAAAATGGTGGCGATGGTCTTGGCAGGGAAGATGGAAGCAGAGGTAGAGCGGTGTGCTGTAGTCCAACGTGCCAGCTCCGCGACGTGAGATCGGCTTGACCTGGTTGACTGAGCGCCTCGCCGCTGATGCTACAGCGCCTTCGCGCTAGTGCTCGATCTGAGTTGCCACGATTTGCTTGCCACGAACGGAGAGCTCGATGGCCAGCGGAGGTCGCACCGATTCACCGCTGACGATCGCTCCACGAACCTCTCCGTTCAGCCCCGGGGCGTATCGCTCCAAGTCGTACACCGCATGATTGCAAGGGTCGCCAACCATTGGATGACTCGCGGAGAAATGGTAAACCGTCTCGAGCCGCGCCGTGTCCGTGACATATTCCAACGCACAAGAGCCGAACGGCTCGCGCATCGAGAGGGCCCAGTAGACCCCGCCGGGCAGATGGACAACCATGGCTGGAACGTCATCGGCGGTGTGTGGCTCGCGGAACAGGAAACGCTTCGACGACCAGGTTTTCGCTAGTTCCGTCGTTGTGGCCACCGGGCCCGGCCCGATGGGCAGCTTCGCATCCGTCTGCAAGGCCGGCGCGGGCCCCAGGTCCACGGATGGCGCAACAACAGGAGCTGTTTGCACTGCGGCGAGCGGACTAGCGTGTTTCCACCAGAAGACGCCCAGCCCGGCTAGGAATGAACCCACTACGACGATCGCCAGCAGCAGGTATCTGTGTGTTCCAATCGAAGACCCGCCGGGAGCGCGATACATCGTCCCCATCGGACGAGGTGGTCCCTCTTCGGGCTTGAGACGCAGACGGCCAGCGGTGACGCCGGGAATGCTCGGCTCGTCTGGCTTGAATGGGTCGAGTTCTTTGGGTTCGTCGGACACGTGGACCGCTCTGCGGTAACCACCAGCTTGATTCGGTTCGTCGGATTTTGCAAGCGCGGCGGTGTCTTACGGGTAAACGTTTGCCCAACAAGCAACAGTGGGGGCAAGTTACGCGGGATGTTCGACTCGCACGGAATGGTGCGCGACATATTCGTGAAGATTGGCGAGAATCAGCAACAGCTCGAGCATGCGATCGCGCTGTTCGGGTTGCGGCTCGTCGGCGCTCTCTTCCAGATTTTTCACCGTAGCAAGCGCATCAGAAAGCAGCCATTCCAGGCTCTCTTTCGTCAGCAGGGAACCTTCACGGCAGCGCGTGAGAGCTTGATCGGTGCGCAGAAATGCTTCATCGAGAAAATGATCGAGGCAAAGCTCCGCGCGGCTAAGCGCCGGAGGCGCAACCTTTCCGCACCCGGATCGGGCGCAATGGACAGAAACAGCGGCTTTCATCCCACACCCCTGATTCTCGAGCAGCTCCTGCCTCGAGGTTGAGGAGAGAGTAGCACATTATTTTTGCGCGCAAGTTGGTGTGAGTTGTAAAGGACAACACGGCGGTCGCGCTGCATCAGGAACGCGCGAGGCGGGAAATCGTCGGACAGCGAAAGCCCAACCCCGCCGCGCGCGTTCCTGCGCAGGAAAGCTCTTAGCGAATTTGAATACTGCCGGAGCTGGTGCTGAGTTCAACCGTCGGGCCGCCGCCACCCACTTTTCCCTGCAACTCGCGCGGGCTGAGTTTGCCCTGCACCGCGATCTCGCGGCTGCTATCAATGCTTCCTGAACTGGTGCGCGCCACCAGATTGAATGCGGCCTGTTGCGGGAGTTCCACGGTGACGTCGCCCGAACCCGTATGCAGCCGCCACGCACCTGTGGGGTCGCCCTGCGCGGTAATGCTGCCGCTTCCGGTCTGCACTTTCACCGCGCCCTTCGCACCTTTAATTTCCACGTCGCCGGAGCCGGTTCCGATTTCCACGTCGCCGGCCGCGGTCTGCTCGAATTTCACGCTGCCGCTTCCGCTCGAAGCCGTCAACGCTCCCGCGATGCCGATAGCGCGAATGCCGCCGCTGCCGGCGGTTGCGCGCGCTGCTCCATGAATTCCGTTGAACTCGATGTCTCCCGAGCCTGTACGTGCGTGCGCTTCACCGCCAATATTGGTGAGCCGCACACTGCCGGACCCGCTGCTGGAGTCGACCGGGCCGCCGATGCCGTTTACCACCTGGTCGCCTGATCCGGATTCCGAGTGCAGCTTGGTTTGCACCGGCACTACGAGTTCGTAGCTGATGGAAATATTGTTCTTCCAATCGTGATTTTCGATGTGGCCCACGCGGATGGTGTTGCCGTTCTGCTCAATCGGCGGATTGGCTTCTATCTCGTGAATGTGCTGCTCGACGTCGGCGCTGAACCATCCATGATTTGCGTGAATGCGGCCGTGGATCTCCACCTTGCCGGAATCTCCTGTGCGGACCGTGATGTCACCGGAGCCTGTCTGGACGTCCAAATCCACCGCGCCCGTTACCGTGAGCGTGCGGTCAAAATGGCCTTCGTCGCTGGCCATGGCCGGCCTGGATGCCAGCGTGGCGGCCAGGGACAAAATCAGTGCCAGCAGCACGGGGAAAGTATGCGTACGAATTCTCATATTTCATCCTCCTGAGCAGATTGGGCCCAACTCGGATAGAGATACGTACCGGGCACGCGAAAAGTTCAGAAGCGAGGGTGGACGCCTAGGCCGCTTGGCCGTGGCATTTCTTGTATTTTTTGCCCGAGCCACAAGGGCAGGGGTCGTTGCGGCCGACTTTCGCTCCGGCGCGGGCAGGCTTGGGAGCCTCGGCCGGCGTGTTGCCGGTCTGAAACTGCATTTGTTGTTCCTGCCGCCGTTGCTTGCGCTCGATTTCTTCAGGTGAGAATTGCGAAAGGCCGCGCGGGACCAAAGGTTTCTGCGCGGACAGGGCAGCAGGCTGCGCCGCAGCCGCCGCGGGTTGCTCGGCAGGCCGCACCAGGAAAAGGAATCGCACGGCTTCGGTATCAATGCGATTCATTAGCTCATCGAAAAGAATGAACGCTTCCTTCTTGAACTCCACCAGCGGGTCTTTTTGCCCGTACCCGCGCAGGCCGATGCCTTCCTTCAAATGGTCCAGCGTCAGCAGATGGTCTTTCCACTGGCCGTCCACCACGTCGAGTAGGATGTGACGTTCCAGCCAGCGCAGCGTCTCCGCGCCGAAGAGCGCTTCCTTCTCCTCATAACGCGCGCGCACTTTCTCAATCAGCAAATCGCCTACGGTTTCGTGATTCAGCGTCGCGAAATCCATCCCCACGGCCTTGGGATCGAAGCCGAACTGGTTCAGGATTTCGTTGGAGAATTGCGTGACGTTCCACTGATCCGGATGCTGTTCGCGCGGGCAATAGGTTTCCACCAGTTCATTCGCGATAGCGTCGGCGCGCTCCAACACGAATTCTTTTTGGTCGCGGCCTTCCAGGAACGAGCGGCGCAAGTTGTAAATCGTTTCGCGCTGCTTGTTCATCACATCGTCGTATTCCAGCAGGTGTTTGCGCGCTTCGAAGTTTTGAGCTTCCACGGCTTTTTGCGCGTTTTCGATGCGCTTGCTGATGAGCTTCGATTCGATGGGCACGCCTTCCGTCATGCCCAGCCAGTGCATCATGGCTTTCACTTTCTCGCCGCCGAAAATGCGGAGTAGATCATCTTCCAGCGAAAGGAAGAATCGCGAGGAGCCTGGATCGCCTTGGCGGCCGGCGCGGCCACGCAACTGGTTGTCAATGCGACGAGCCTCGTGGCGCTCCGTGCCCAGAATGTGCAGGCCACCCATGGCCACCACTTCGTCGTGCTCCGCTTTACATTCCGCGGCGAACTGATCGTAAATGGGCTTCCATTGTTCCAGCGGCACCTGGAAAATTTTGCCTTCGATCTGGAACAGAACCATGGCGGGACTGCTGCCGCCATTGGAAGGAGCTTGCGAAGCGGTACCCGCGGCACTCGCAGCGTCGGCTTGCGCGGCCGTCTCCGTGCCCGGAGCCGCGCCAATTACCGAACTGGCCGGAGCGTAGGGGAGGGCGAGCTTGTTCTTCAGGCAATAATCGCGCGTCATCGCTTCGGGATTGCCGCCGAGCAGAATGTCCGTGCCGCGGCCGGCCATGTTCGTCGAAACCGTTACGGTGCCCTTGCGTCCCGCCTGCGAAATAATGATCGCTTCGCGCTCGTGTTGCTTGGCGTTCAACACCTGATGCGGAATGCCCGCTTTCTTCAAGTGCGCCGCGATCTTCTCCGATTTTTCGATGGAGATGCTGCCCACCAGCACCGGCTGGCCGCGTTCGTAATACTGGCGGACGCCGCCTGCGTGTGAGCCGTCTTCCTGCAGAATGCCGTTCACGGCCGCTTCGAACTTTTCCGCTTCCGTGCGGTACACCACGTCGGAATTTTCGATGCGGATCAATTCTTTATTCGTGGGGATGGCCACGACTTCGAGCTTATAAATTTTGTCAAATTCGGGAGCTTCCGTTTCCGCCGTCCCGGTCATGCCAGAGAGTTTCTTGTACATGCGGAAATAATTCTGGAACGTGATAGTCGCCAGCGTCTGGTTTTCGCGCTCGATCTTTACGCCTTCCTTGGCCTCTACCGCCTGATGCAGACCATCCGACCAGCGGCGGCCGGGCATTTGCCGCCCGGTGAACTCGTCAACGATGACGACTTCGCCGTCTTTCACCACGTAATCCACATCTTTCTGGAACAGCGTGTGCGCGCGCAAGCCTTGATACACGTGGTGAATGATGTCCATGTGCGCGGGATCGTACAAATTGCCCAGGCTGAGCAGTTGCTCGCATTTCGAGACGCCTTCCTCGGTCAGCGTGGCGGTGCGATGCTTTTCGTCTAACGTGTAATCAATGTCCAGAATCAGCTTGGGAATAATTTTGTCGATGCGGTAATACTTGTCGGTGGATTCTTCGGCGGGTCCGGAGATGATCAGCGGCGTGCGCGCCTCGTCAATCAGGATGGAGTCCACTTCGTCCACGATGGCGAAGTGATGGCCGCGCTGCACGCACTGCGTCAGATCGTACTTCATATTGTCACGCAGATAATCGAAGCCGAACTCGTTGTTGGTGCCGTAAGTGATGTCGGCAGCGTAGGCGGCGCGGCGTTGCACGTCGTCCAGATCGTGAACGATTACGCCCACGGAAAGCCCCAGCATCTTGTAGATCGGCCCCATCCACTCGGCGTCGCGGCGGGCGAGGTAATCGTTCACGGTGACGATGTGGACGCCCTTGCCGGTCAAGGCGTTCAAATACGCGGGCAGGGTGGCAACGAGCGTCTTGCCTTCGCCCGTCTTCATCTCTGAAATTTTGCCTTGATGCAGCACTGCGCCGCCGATCAGTTGCACGTCGAAATGGCGCATGCCCAGCGTGCGTCGCCCAGCCTCTCGCACCAGGGCGAAGGCCGGCACCAGCGCGGGTGCCAATGCTTCCTGCAAGCGCTGCTTGTAGTCCGGGTCGTCGCGCTCCAGACCTTCCATGCGCGCCTGCACCTCAGTCTTCAAGGTAGCGGTCTTCGCGGTGATCTCGGCGTCCGAGAGCTTGCGCGTATCGGGCTCGAGCGCGTTGATTTCCGCGACCAGCGGCTGCAGTTCTTTCACGTCGCGTTCGTGCTTCGTGCCGATGAAACGCGCCACGACGCTATTTATGATTTTTTCGACGTCCATATTTTCAGATTCGACGCATGCGAGCCCGCAAATGGGGCGAAATTGTTATTTAAGCTCCCGTTAAAGGGGAACACGACCTGCAGGTGTGGCGGCTGCGAGGATCGCGCGTCTCCCTGTATAGTATTGTAGCCGCTTGCGCGATTTCGTGCAAAGCGCGCTTCGAGTGCCTGTGTGTATGAAGTCTTCGGCGAGCCGCCAGGTTGCCTGCGCTCGTGCCCTTCGCGGCCTTGCTGCTCTCGCAGCGGCAGTCTATCATTACAGGTTGATCGTATGATTTGGGAAGCTGCTGCTATGCGGCTTCACTCAAAGGACTCACATGCCTCCCGGACCAGGACCTGGACCCGCACAAACGCTGGAGAAGAGACCGCCCATCGCGGGCGTCAAGAATCTCGTGGCCGTCGCCAGCGGTAAAGGCGGCGTGGGCAAGACGACTGTTGCCGTGAATCTGGCGATTGCACTGAAGACACTCGGCGCTACCGTTGGCTTGCTCGATGCCGACGTGTACGGACCGAACGTGCCGGTAATGCTGGGCACCAATGAACAGCCGCGCGCGGTGGACGAAAAGACCATCATCCCCGTGGAAGCCTACGGCGTGAAAATGATTTCCATGGGATTGCTGAATCCCGGAGACAAGCCGCTGGTGTGGCGCGGGCCGATGCTGCACAGCGTGATGCAGCAATTTCTGCGCAGTGTGCAGTGGGGCACGCTCGATTACTTGATTGTGGACCTGCCTCCCGGCACCGGCGACGTGCAGCTCTCGCTGATCCAAAGCGTTTCGGTGACGGGCGCGGTGGTCGTCACCACTCCTTCGATCGTGGCGCTGGCTGACGTGCGCAAGGCCGTCGAGATGTTTCGCCAGGTGAACGTGGAAATTCTGGGCGTCGTGGAAAACATGAGCTACTTCAATTGCCCGCACTGCAACGGGCGCATTGACGTATTTGGCCACGGCGAAGGGCAGCACATGGCCAAGAATTTCGGCGTGCCGTTCCTCGGCGAAATTGAGATTGATCCGCAGATTCGCATCGGCGGTGATACTGGCAAGCCGGTGGCGTCGCTCGGCGAAGACGCCCCAGGCGGCAAGAGCGTGTACGCGGTGGCGCGCAACGTCATCGCGCGGCTGGAAGTCGTCAACGCCTCGGCCGGCGCGCCAGTGGTGCAGATATTGTGATTTTTTCGTCATTTGATCTTGTCGCGGCACCTCGCGCAGCAACAAAAACGTACTTCCATCGTTAATCAGGAGCGGTACCTTGCTTCGCAGCTACAAGGGACAAATGCCGCGGATCGCGGCCAGCGCCTATATTGACCCGCAGGCAGTGGTTATTGGCGACGTCGAGATCGGCGAAGATTCCAGCGTGTGGCCTTGCGCTGTGATTCGCGGTGACGTGCATTACATTCGCATCGGCGCGCGCACCAATATTCAGGACGGCTCGATCCTGCACGTGATGCGCGACACCAATCCGCTGGTGCTGGGTGACGACGTTACCGTCGGCCACAGCGTCACGCTGCACGGATGCACGATCGAATCGCGCTGCTTGATTGGCATGGGCAGCATCATCTTGAATGGCGCCGTGATTGGCACCGGCTCGATCATTGCCGCGGGGACTCTGGTGCCGGAACGCACCATCGTTCCGCCCGGCAGCCTGATGATGGGTCAGCCCGCCAAGCTGCGCCGCGCGCTGAGCACTGAAGATCTCGATTCGATCGATGCGTACGCGCGCCGTTACGTCGAGTACAAGGAAACGTATCGCACCGAGGAACGGACGCAGGCAAACAAGGAGACAGGGAACTAGCGTTGCCAGAGAAACGACAATTCCGCGCCATCAAAGGCACCCGCGACATACTCCCGCCCGATTCCAAGCTGTGGAATTGGTTTGAGCAAACCGCGCAGGAAGTTTTCGGAACATACGGATTCGGTGATATTCGCACACCGATTTTTGAAGAGACGCAGCTTTTTGCGCGGTCTATCGGTACGGATACGGACGTAGTTTCAAAGGAAATGTTCACGTTCCAAGACCCCCTCGCTCCCGAAGAGTTGGTGCGAAAAGTAATCGAACGGGGATTCGATCCGACGAAATCGCACGCGAGCGGTGAGCAAGGTTCCAAGGCGATCTGGGACGCACTCTCGGAATTCGAATGGCTGACTTTGCGTCCCGAAGCGACAGCGTCGGTCTGCCGTGCGTACATCGAGCACGGAATGCACGTGCTGCCTGGGAACGTGAAGTTGTGCTACATGGGCCCCATGTTCCGACGCGAACGGCCGCAGAAGGGGCGCTACCGCCAGTTTTACCAGATTGGCGCGGAAGTGCTGGGGCAATCGGACGCGCCGGCGATTGACGCTGAAGTTCTGGAAATGCTGATGGTATTTTTCAAGCGCGTGGGACTGACGCGCACGACGCTCTACGTCAATTCCATCGGCGATAGGAATTGCCGCCCGCAATACGTCGAATTGCTGCGTCAGGAGCTGCTCAAGGTTAAGGACCGGCTCGGGCCGGACTCGCAGCGCCGCATCGAGACTAACCCGCTGCGTGTGCTCGATTCGAAATTGCCGAACGAGCAGGAAATCATCGCGAAATTGCCGCGCATTTCCGACCATCTCTGCGCCGAGTGCCGCGAGCACTTTGCAAAACTGAAAGACGAACTGAAGCTGCGCGGAATCGTCTACGAAGAAAACTGGCGCCTGGTGCGCGGCCTGGACTATTACACGCGTACGACGTTCGAAGTGATCGCGGAAGGCCTTGGCTCGCAGAATGCTGTCTGCGGCGGCGGCCGCTACGACGGTCTGGTCGAACTTCTCGGCGGGACTCCTACGAAGGGCATAGGATTTGCGATCGGCAGCGACCGCGCAATTCTTTCGATTCAGGAATCCGGAAACTTGCCCCAACTGCTGGGCCTAGACGTATTCGTCGCGTGGATGGGCGAGCCGACTTACGCTACTGCCGTGGCCCTCGCGAGAAAACTGCGCGAATCAGGCATCTCGGTTGAGCTGCCCGGAGAAGAAATGAAATTCAAGAAATCGCTCAATCTTGCCGACAAGCTCGGCGCGCGCTATGCCCTGATCATCGGCAGCGACGAAGTTGCCTCCGGCACCTTCACACTGAAACGGCTGGCCGACGCGGATCAGAAGAAGCTTTCCGAATACGAACTGCTAGAATATCTGGAATCCGAAAAACGCGGCACGCGGGGCTGACGGCACCATCGCAACACTGTGCAACGCACAGCCCGCGCCGGCGGAAGGGAACTGAATCTTGCTCGATGCTCTCGGCAATCTGAAACGCACCAATTATTGCGGCGATCTGCGCGCATCAGACGCTGAAAAAGACGTAGTCCTGATGGGTTGGGTCCATCGCCGCCGCGATCTGGGCCAGCTCATCTTCATTGATTTGCGCGACCGCGCGGGCCTCGCCCAGATCGTCTTCAACAAAGAGCTGCATCCCGAGGCGCATAAGAAAGCCGAGGATTTGCGTTCAGAATTCGTGGTGGCCGTCGAAGGCAAAGTCATTCGCCGCCAGAAATCCAACCCTGAAATCGCGTCCGGCGAAGTGGAAGTGATCGCCACGCGCCTGCACATTCTGAACAACTCCAAAACGCCTCCCTTCCAGATTGAAGACGAAGTGACCGCCAGCGAAGAAACGCGCCTGCGCTATCGCTACCTCGACCTGCGCCGCCCGAAGCTCCATAGCAACATCGAGCTGCGCCACCAGATCGTCTTCACCATGCGCAAGACGCTCGACCAGCTCGGCTTCTTCGAGATCGAAACGCCGCTCTTGACACGCTCGACGCCCGAAGGCGCGCGCGACTGCCTCGTCCCAAGCCGGATTCATCACGGCCAATTCTACGCGCTCCCGCAATCGCCGCAGATCTTCAAGCAGATTCTGATGATTTCGGGAATGGACCGTTATTTCCAGATCTGCAAATGCATTCGCGACGAGGATTTTCGCGCGGACCGGCAGCTCGAGTTCACGCAGCTGGACCTCGAGATGTCGTTCCCTCGCCAGGAAGACATTTTTCACGCCATCGAGCAGGTGATGGTCGCGACGCTCGGCGTGATAGGCGTGAAAGTCACCGCGCCGTTCCGCCATCTCGATTACAAACTCGCTCTCGCAAAGTATGGTTCAGACAAGCCCGATCTGCGTTTCGGCATGGAACTGCACGATGTGACTTCGCACTTCGAGCCGGCGCGCGAAACTTTCAAATTCGAAGGCAACGTGCAAGC
The DNA here is from genome assembly GCA_963748395.1 of uncultured Acidobacteriota bacterium. Lineage (GTDB taxonomy): Bacteria > Acidobacteriota > Terriglobia > Acidiferrales > UBA7541 > Palsa-295. The sequence continues at coordinate 966,377 of CAVVIP010000006.1, forward strand.
AGTCGTCGCGCCCGGTGCGGCCGCGTGGTCGCGCAAGCAGATCGACGAGCTCGTCGAGGCCGGCAAGGCAGCGGGAGCGCGCGGCGTTTACACCGTGAAAGTCGCGGCCGAAGGAATCACCTCGCCGCTCGAAAAGAATCTCGGAGTGGACGGCCTCAAAAAGCTCGTCGCAGCGCTCGGCGCGAAGGCGGGCGACTTGATCGTCGCGGCCTCGGCAAAAGATCAGATTCCGCACACGGACACTTCACTCAACGTCGGCGGCGCTCTGCGCTTGTATCTCGGCGACAAGCTCAACCTGATCGACCGGTCGAAGTGGGAGTTCGCGTGGATCACCGGCTTCGCGCTATTTGAATGGAGCGAGCGCGACAAGCGCTGGGTGAGCGCGCAACACCCGTTCACCGGAATCTACGAGGAGGACATCGAAAAGCTGGAAACCGCGCCGTGGGAGTGCCGCTCCAAGGGCTACGACCTTGTGCTCAACGGTGTCGAGCTGGGCTCCGGCAGCATACGAATTCATCGCCAGGATGTGCAGGCGCGGATGTTCAAGGCGCTCGGCCTCTCCGACGAACAGGCCAGACAACGGTTCGGCTTTTTCCTGGACGCGCTCACCTACGGCACGCCGCCGCACGGTGGAATCGCGCTGGGCATCGACCGGATCGCGATGCTGCTCGCAGGCGAAAAATCGCTTCGTGACGTCATCGCGTTCCCGAAGACCACGAAGGCGCAGGACTTGATGTCCGAAGCGCCTTCCGCGGTGGACGCAGATCAGCTCGATGACCTGGGAATTGCCATCAAGCCACCTGAGACGGGGATGGCAGCTAAGAAGGATGCGTGATGTCGTATCGCTTGCTGATTGGCATTTCAATTGCAGCGTTACTGGGAGCGTTCCTTCTCGTACGGAGCATGCACAGACTTAAACTGCGCGCGCAGTTCTTGGTTCTGGCGGGGCTGGGCGTAACGATCGGCTTTATTTTTCTGGTGATGGTGCAAATGCCCTCGTTTCCGGAGTGGTTCGGCGCTTCGCTCGTGATGGTCGTCTTCATATTCAGCTTATTTGGCACGCGCATTTTTTTGCGCAGCTTGTCTCAGGAAGATAAGAAAACCGAGGACGACGCTCGCCAGGAGTTTCGCCGCAGCGCTGAAGATTCAGGCTTGGCGACCCCGCGCTCCGCGAGATCTATTACATGAGTCGCATACGCATACTTCCGGAAACCGTCGCCAATAAAATTGCCGCAGGCGAAGTCGTCGAACGCCCCGCCTCTGTCGTAAAGGAACTGCTTGAGAACGCGCTCGATGCCGGTGCGCGTTCCATTCGCATCGAAACGGAATCCGGCGGCAAGCGCCTGATCCGAGTGATTGACGACGGCTGCGGCATGAATCATGACGACGCGCTGCTGGCCTTCGAGCGCCACGCCACCTCCAAGCTGCGCACCGCCGACGACCTGCTCTCCATCGCCACGCTGGGGTTTCGCGGCGAGGCTCTGCCCTCCATCGCCGCCATCTCGCGTTTGCTGCTGGAAACGCGCGATGCGGAAGAAAACGAGGGAACGCGCATCGAATTCGCTGGTGGCAAGCTTTTGAGCGTGAAGCCTGCGGGCGTGCCGGTGGGAACATCGATCAGCGTGGCCGATATTTTCTACGCGGTCCCTGCGCGACGTAAATTTCTTAAATCCGAAACCACCGAGCTGGGCCATATCGCTTCGTTGGTGACGCATTACGCCCTGGCGCATCCCGACCGGCATTTCCTGCTGAAGACGCCGACACAGGAAATCCTGAATTGCTCGCCCGTGGAGAAGCTCGCGGATCGCGTCTACCAGATTTTCGGCCGCCAGTCGCTGGATGAACTCACTGAAATTCCGCCAACGGAAGCCGCGGTGCGCAGCGCCATCACCGAACCGCCGCTGGAAGCCGAAGAACGCGCCGCCACCCTGCGCGTCAGCGGATTTACTTCGCGCCCTGAAGTGCAGCGCAGCAACCGCAACGGCATCTACATTTTCGTTAATCGACGCCTGGTGCGCGACCGCCTGCTGCTGCACGCCATCAGTGAGGCGTATCGCAACATCGTGCCGCCCGGCGTCTTCCCGGTCGTGCTGCTTTTTCTGGATATGCCGTACGAGGAAGTGGACGTCAACGTCCACCCGGCAAAAATCGAAGTCCGCTTTCGCCATCCGCAATTCGTCCACGATTTCACGCGCGACTCACTGCGCCAGGCGCTTTCCACAGCGCGGCCTATTCCCGGATTTCCCGCGGCGCGTGCGGCAACTGCTTCGGCTGCGGCGTCTGCCACGTCGAATGGCGGCTCAACGGCCTTTGCAGCCGGGGCAGCGGCGATCGACCCGGCATTCCTTTCGTCCGCGAATTCCGGAGCGATACCCGGTGCGCTTCCAGGCCCTCCGCGCGCGGTAATTCCCACATCGTTTGGCGACGTGCCCGGTGCCGCCGAAGGGTTTGAATTGACCGGCGCGCCCGACCGCCCCATCTCTCAGCGCTTGCAATTCGATCCCACCGGCGCGAGCGACTTCTCGCTGGGGTCGCAAGAATCCGGCGCAGCGGTCGCCGAAGCCATCCGTGCCGCCGAAACTCCCGGCGCGCTACCCAGCGTACAAGACATTGCGGACTTGAAGCCGCTGGGCCAGGTGAACAGCAGCTTCATTGTTGCGGTGAACGGAGAAGGACTGTGGATCATTGATCAGCATGTGGCGCATGAACGCGTGCTGTTCGAACAGCATTTGCGCGCGCGCCGCGAAGGGGAACTCGGCGGCCAGCGTTTGCTGGTGCCGCTGATCGTCGAGCTGAATCCGCGGCAGCTCGCGATTTTCGAGCAGATTGGCGAAGAGCTGCGCGCCAACGGCTTCGAAGCGGAGTTGATGGGCGCGCGCGCCGTGGCGATTCAGGCTGCGCCGGCCGGCATCAGCAGCGGAGACGCCGAAAAACTGCTCTACGAAATCCTGGACGGAATCGCGCGTGAGAACCAGGCCATCTCCATTGATTCCTTGCAGTCCAAGATTGCCGCCTCCACCTCTTGCCACGCGGCCATCAAGGTGAATACGCCGCTGGACCCGGCAAAAATGGAATGGCTGCTCGGCGAGCTGGCCAAGACCGAATATCCGATGAGCTGTCCGCACGGCCGGCCTGTGGTGCTGCGCTACTCCGTGCGCGAAATCGAGCGCGCCTTCAAACGAATTTGAGTCAATGCGCCTGCCGGACATCAACGATCTTGCTCGAGCCTTTGCGACGGCTGCTGGTTTCTGCTTTATCGCGAAAGCGATCACATTTGAACTCCTCCGAAACCGAGGAAATGAACAGCTTCCTCGTGAGCGAAAGATTCCTTGGTATCTTGCTGCGGCGAGGCGGAACAAGGTGATTGCGGAGTACAAGGTCGCTTGTCCGCACGGATGGGAATATCGCGCGTATCGGATATTTCAGGTACTTTGGGTGACCTTCGTGATTTTGGCTGTATTGGCGCTATTCTTCGGTTCGTCAGCGTGATTGGTGGAACGCCTCGGTGCAAAAATTGATCATCGCCATTGACGGGCCCGTCGGTTCGGGCAAAAGCACGCTGGCGCGTCGCGTCGCGGAGCTTCTCGGCTACGTGTACGTGGACACGGGAGCGATGTACCGCGCGCTGGCGTTCAAAGCGCTGCGCAACGGTCTGGCGCTCGATGGCCACGACGAGGAATTGGTGGCGCTGGCACGCGCCACACGCATTGACCTGCGCGCGGAAGACGGCACGCAGCGCGTGTTGCTCGATCAGAACGACGTGACCACCGCGATTCGCACTCCCGAAGTTTCCCAGGCCGCTTCGAAGATTGCTGTGATTCCCGGCGTGCGCCAGGTGCTGGTGGCGGAGCAGCGCCGCGCCGGCGAGCAGGGCGGCGTGGTGATGGAGGGGCGCGACATCGGCAGCGTGGTTTTTCCCGACGCGCAACTGAAGATTTTTCTCACCGCATCGCCGGAAACCCGCGCGGAGCGGCGCTGGCGCGAGCACCAGCAGAAGGGCGACGAGATCAACTTGCAGCGCACGCTGGAAGAAATTCGCGAGCGCGATCGCCGCGACTTGCAGCGTTCCACATCGCCTCTGGTGCGCGCCGCCGATGCCGTGGTGGTAGACAGCACCGCGATGGAACCCGAAGAAGTGGCGCGGCTCGTCGTGCTGCTAGCCAAAGAGAAGGCTTCGGCGAACGCTACGTAGACCGTAGGTTGTTGCGATGTGTCTGCGGTCGCTTCCCGTCGGTTGGTAGCCGAATATTTACGATGCCCGTTCGCGTGAAGCCGGCTCCCCGCCCCCCGCCGGCGACGAGACCGTCTCTTCAGCTCCAGACAGCATCCGCCCCGCCCATTCGACTGCCTCCATATACAGAGCGGGAATTGCGTCTTCGCGGATTCCCAGGCGCGCGGCTGACGGTCCGATTTCATCCCAGCGCCCTTGTTCGTAATTCAACACAAAATCGAAAATCTCGCGCAGCCTGTTTGTGTTCCCCAGCAGCGCGTCGCGAATCTCATCGCCGATGGCAATTTCCTTCAGAACGTCCGGCATGCGCATATCCAGAATGGCGTCCATCGCAGACAGCAGGCCGAGCAGGAACAGGTCGTTGGCGGATTGCGCGAGCCCGGCGGACGGCGCGAGCAGCTCGCAGAATCGTGCGCGAATCAACGGCAAGGCCACCAGCTCCGCGGGCTTGTCGCCGGCCATGCACGTGACGGCGATCAGCGAAACCCACTTGCGTGTGCCGCGCTCGCCCAGCAGCGAGAGAGCGTGAGGAATGGAGCGCACTTCCACAATCAACGGGAACGCAGGCGAATTCAGATAGCGCAGCAAGCGGAAACTGAGGGACGCTTCCGCTTTGATCCGCTGGCTCACTTCGGCGATATCCATCGGCGCGCGGTTCACGGCTTGCAGCACCAGCAGATAGTTCATCTGATTCGAAGGAACGTCCCGCCGCGAAAGCATTTCGGGCCGGCTGAAAAAATAGCCCTGAAAATAGGTGTATCCCCAGCCTCGGGTACGGTGGAAATCGTCGTAGGTCTCCACTTTTTCCGCGAGCATGCGGATATTCATGGGCAAGTAGGTCTGCGCCAGTCGAAGCTGATCGGCGGGCGAAGTCGCCAGCACGTCCACCTTGATGAAGTCCGCCAGCCCGATCAGCGGCTTCCAATCCGGCTTGTCCGTGAAATCGTCGAGCGCCAGCAGATAACCGGCTCGCTTCAGGCGCACGCACGCAGCGAGCACTTCCTCGTCCATGGTCACCGTTTCCAGGATTTCGAGCACCACGCGGTCGCTCGGAATCATCGTGGCAAAATCGCGGATCAGGAAATCTCGCGTGCAATTCAGAAACGAGCGGCATCCCGGCGTCAGTCGCTCGATCCCAAAAAGCAGAATGCTGTCCACGGTTGAGGCGGCGGCCGTATCGTGATGCACCGCGCTATAGCGGTTTTCCGGGCCGGAGCGGAACAGCAGCTCGTACCCATAGACAATGCGTGCGGAATTGAAGATCGGCTGACGCGCCAGGAATCGTTGCACGTGCTTCTCCTTCCCGCCGCAGCGGGCGCTTCATTGCGGGAAGGGGAGAAGGGGCCATGGCCCCGAGAAGAGCCGCGCCTACGCGGGACTGGACATCGAAGCGAGGAATTCGCCGTTGGTCTTGGTTTTCGAGAGGCGCCCCAGCAGAAGCTCCATAGCTTCTACCGTCGAGAGCGGGCTCAGCACCTTGCGCAGCACCCAGATGCGGTTCAATTCATCCGCAGGCAGCAGCAGCTCGTCTTTACGCGTGCCAGAACGGTTGATATCAATCGTCGGGAACACGCGCTTATCCACCAGCCGCCGGTCGAGATTGATTTCCATGTTGCCGGTGCCTTTGAACTCTTCGAAGATGACGTCGTCCATGCGGCTGCCGGTATCAATCAGCGCGGTAGCGATGATGGTGAGCGAGCCGCCTTCTTCCACATTGCGCGCTGCGGCAAAAAACCGCCGCGGGCGCTGCAAGGCGTTGGCGTCAATACCGCCGGAGAGAACTTTGCCCGAAGGCGGCGTGACGGCGTTGTAGGCGCGTCCCAGGCGCGTGAGCGAATCCAGCAGGATCACCACGTCGCGCTTGTGTTCCACCAGACGCTTGGCCTTTTCCAGCACCATTTCCGCCACCTGAATGTGCCGCTGCGGCGGTTCGTCGAACGTGGAGCTGATGACCTCGCCCTTCACGGTGCGCTGCATGTCCGTGACTTCTTCGGGCCGCTCGTCAATCAGCAGCACGATCAAGGCGACTTCCGGATGATTGGTGGTAACGGAATTCGCGATGGACTGCAGCATCATCGTTTTTCCGGTGCGCGGCGGAGCGACGATCAAACCGCGCTGGCCCTTGCCGATGGGGCAGAGCATGTCCAGCACTCGTCCTGTGAGGTTTTCCTTGGTGGTTTCCAGGCGGATGCGGTCGGCCGGATACAGCGGCGTCAAGTTGTCGAAGAATATCTTGCTGCGCGCGACTTCCGGGTCTTCGAAGTTGACCGCTTCGACCTTAATCAGCGCGAAGTAACGCTCGCCATCCTTCGGCGGGCGCACCTGGCCGGAGACCGTGTCGCCGGTGCGCAGGTCAAACTTGCGGATTTGCGACGGCGAGACGTAGATATCGTCCGGGCCAGGCAGGTAGTTGTATTCGGGCGCGCGCAGGAAGCCGAATCCGTCCGGCAGGCATTCCAGCACGCCTTCGGAGAAGATCAGCCCGTTCTTTTCCGTCTGGGCGCGGAGGATCTGGAAGATCAGCTCCTGCTTGCGCATGCCGGAGGCGCCGGGAATATTCAACTCTTTGGCGATTTTCGCCAGGTCGGTAATGTTCTTATCTTTCAGTTCTGCAAGGCTAATGCTCATCGATTTCGTTCCTTCTTACGCCTGGTTTTCAGGCAGATTGATTTTCAAATGGACTACGGGCGGGCGCAAATTCGAACCTGCCACACTTTTGCAACTTAAATACGGGAATACCTACAGACAACCGGAAACCTCTGGCCGCGGGCCAAGCCTGCTGATCAAAGTGAGGAAGGACCAGAGGGTTTCAATTGGTTAGTTCATTGTCCTGCGCGACGTCCGCGCCGAACTCGGGCTCGACTCCTGCAACCGGCGGGTGGCCGGGAATCGGCAGCGGATGCTCCAGCGCAATCTGCAGAACGTCGTCCATGGACTCGACGAAATGAATGGACATCTGCGCCTGGATGTCCGGCGGAATATCCGCCAGATCTTTTTCATTGTCCTTCGGCAAAATAATGGTGCGCAGGCCAAGCCTGTGCGCAGCCAGCAGCTTTTCCTTCACTCCGCCGATGGGCAGCACCTTGCCGCGCAAGGTGATTTCGCCGGTCATGGCGATATCGCAGCGCACCGGAATCTTGGTCAACGCGCTGACGATCGAGGTGCAGATAGTGATGCCGGCCGACGGGCCGTCCTTGGGTATCGCGCCTTCCGGAACGTGCATATGAATGTCCAGGTGCCGGTAGAAATCTTTGGGCAGGCTGAAAAGGTGGCTGCGCGAACGAATGTAGCTCATCGCGGCCTGCGCCGATTCCTGCATCACGTCGCCGAGCTTGCCGGTCAGCGTGAGTCGGCCGCGGCCCTGCATCAGGGTCGCTTCGGTGGAGAGCACTTCGCCGCCTACTTCCGTCCAGGCCAGACCGGTGGTCAGGCCGATTTCGTTTTTCTTCTCCGCCAGGAAATCGCGGTACTTCAGAATCCCGAGATAGTCGTTCAGGTTCGCCGGAGTCACTTCCACGGCGACGTCCTTGCCTTCGGTTACGACTTTGCGCGCCACTTTCCGCGAAATGTTGGCCAGCTCGCGGTTCAGGTTGCGCACGCCTGCTTCACGCGTGTAATGGCGAATGGTGCTCTTGATCGCGTCGTCCGTGATGTTCAGCTGATTCTTCGCCAGACCCGTGGCTTCCAGCTGCTTGGGAATCAAATAGCGCGTGGCGATCTGATATTTTTCATGCTCGGTGTAACCCGGAATGCGCAGCACTTCCATGCGATCCTGCAGCGGCTGCGGAATGGTGTGCAGCACGTTGGCAGTGCACACGAACATGACTTTCGAAAGGTCGTATTCCACATCCAGGTAATGATCGGTGAAAGCGTGATTCAGCTCGGGGTCGAGCACTTCCATCAGCGCCGCCGACGGATCGCCGCGGAAATCCATGGACATCTTGTCAACTTCATCCAGCACGAACACCGGATTGGTGGTGCCGGCCTTGCGCATCATCTGGATGATCTGGCCGGGCAGGGCGCCGATATAGGTGCGTCGGTGCCCGCGGATTTCAGCCTCATCGCGCACGCCGCCGAGCGACACGCGCACGAATTTTCGTCCCGTAGCGCGGCCAATGGACATCGCCAAAGAAGTCTTGCCCACGCCTGGAGGCCCGAGGAAGCACAGAATCGAGCCTTTGGGATTCTTCACGAGCTGGCGCACGGCGAGGTATTCGAGGATGCGGTCTTTAATCTTGTCCAGGCCGTAATGATCTTCGGAGAGAATCACTTCGGCGCGTTTGATGTCGCGAATCTCTTTCGAGCGCTTCTTCCAGGGCACTGCCAGCAGCCAGTCCAGATAATTGCGCGATACGGTGGATTCCGCGGACATCGGCGGCATCATTTCCAGCCGCTTCAACTCCTGCATGGCCTTTTCCTGCGGCCCTTCGGGCATGCCGGAAGTTTCGATCTTCTTTTTCAGCTGCTCGATTTCGTTGGCTTCGCCGCGGCCCAGCTCTTTCTGGATGGCCTTCAGCTTTTCGTTAAGGTAGTACTCTTTCTGGGCGCGTTCCATCTGGCGCTTCACGCGCGTATTAATGGAACGATCTACGTTCAGCTTTTCGATTTCCACTTCCAGAATGTCGGCAATGCGGTTCAGGCGCTCCAGCGGCTCGAATAGTTCCAGCAACTCCTGCTTTTCTTCCACCGGGATCTGCAGGTTCGCGGAAATCGCATCGGACAGCTTGCCGGCATCTTCCACGCGCACGGCCGCGATCATAGTGTCGTAATTCAGGCTCTGTGAGAGCTTCACGTACTGCTCGAACAGCCCGGTAACGCGTTCGGAAGCCTGCTGCAACTGCGGGGAAGGCTCGGTCTTGGAAGTCACCACGCGAATCGAAGCGCGGAAAAAGCCTTCGTCGCTGGTAATCTGCACGATCTTGGCGCGCTCGGTGCCTTCCACCAGCACCTTAATGTTGCCATCGGGCAGCTTCACGCTCTGCACGATGTTGGCGAGCGTCCCTACCTGGTAGATTTCTTCCGGCTTGGGGTCGTCCACCGACGCGTCATGCTGCGTGACCAGAAAAATCTTCTTGTCGCCGGCCAGCGCGTCTTCCAGCGCACGCACAGACGCTTCCCGGCCCACGATGAAGGGGTGCATCATCTCCGGGAAAATCACCATTTCCCGCACCGGCATCATCGGTACGCGCTTGATTTCGCCTTTTTCGCGATTGAACATCGAGTTCTTTTTTCTCCCGGTACGCTAGCCCGCTTTTTCCAGCAGGCTCCAGTTGATTTCGCGTCCCTTGACCATGTCTGCCGTCACCACAAAGTCGCGTAACTTACGCTGCGCCGGCAAGTGGTACATCATTTCCAGCATCAGATCTTCCAGAATCATGCGCAGGCCGCGCGCGCCCACTTTGCGTTGCAACGCCAGTTCCGCCACGGTGTCCAGCGCATCGTCCGTGAAGCGCAACCGCACATTCTCAAACTCAAACAGCCGTTGATATTGCCGAACCAGCGCGTTCTTTGGTTCGGTGAGAATGCGTACCAGCGCCGATTTATCCAGGTCGCTCAGCACTCCTACCACCGGCAAGCGCCCTACAAATTCTGGAATCAATCCGTAACGGATCAGGTCGGTGGGCTGTGCCTGTTCCAGCATCTCGATATTGCGCCGCGACGCGGTGGTCACCTGCGCATCGGCCTGGAACCCCAGCGATTTATGCCCCACGCGCCGCTCGATAATTTTCTCCAGCCCCACGAAAGCCCCGCCGCAGATGAACAGGATGTTGGTCGTGTCCACCGGCGTAAATTCCTGATGCGGGTGCTTGCGACCGCCCTGCGGCGGCACGTTGGCGACTGTGCCTTCCAGAATCTTCAGCAGCGCCTGCTGCACGCCTTCGCCGGAAACGTCGCGGGTGATCGAAGGGTTTTCGTCCTTCTTCGAGATCTTGTCGATCTCGTCTATATATATGATGCCTTGCTGAGCCTTTTGGACGTCTCCATCCGCGGCTTGCAGCAGCTTCAAAATGATGTTTTCGACGTCTTCGCCGACGTAACCAGCTTCAGTAAGCGTTGTGGCGTCCACAATGGCGAACGGCACGTCCAGCATGCGCGATAGCGTCTGCGCCATCAGCGTCTTGCCGGTTCCCGTAGGTCCTACCAACAAAATATTCGACTTCGCCAGTTCGACGTCGCCCGGCTGCTTGTTCAGGAAGATCCGCTTGTAGTGGTTGTAGACCGCAACTGCGAGCTTCTTCTTGGTCTTGTCCTGCCCGATGACATATCCGTCCAGGAAGGCCTTGATCTCGGGAGGGCGGGGCAGACGCCGGTTCGCCGGGCTCGACTGCTCGCGCTTCTCATCTTCAAGAATTTGCTGGCAGACGCCCACGCACTCGTTGCAAATGTACGAGCGCGGATATTCCGATGGAGAACTGATCAGCTTCTCCACCTGCTCCTGCGTTTTATGGCAGAAGGAACAGCGTAACGGCTCTTCCGGTGTGAACCGTTTCACTGATTAGGCTCCCTCGCTACGGATTTCACCACACCCACGACGAATATATCTCGTATTGTAAAACGGAATCCGGCCGGGCGGCAGGGAATCATCAGTTTGGATACTAACCCTTTGGAACGCAATTACCTGTGCTTCGTAATAATTTCGTCTACGATGCCGTACGCCTTCGCCTGTTCAGCCGTCATGATGAAATCGCGCTCCACGTCTCGCTCGATCTTTTCCAGTGTCTGGCCCGTGTGCCCGGCCAGCAGCTTATTGAGTGATTCGCGTGTGCGGATGATCTCTTTCGCGTGAATATCAATGTCCGTGGCCTGACCGGACAGGCCGGACATCCAGGGCTGGTGAATCAATACTCTTGAGTTCGGCAGCGCGTAGCGCTTTTTCGGAGTGCCCGATGCCAGCAACACCGCCGCGATCGAAGCAGATTGCCCGATGCAGTACGTCACCACATCGGGACGCACAAACTGCATCGTGTCGTAAATCGCCATTCCCGCGGAAATAGAGCCGCCCGGCGAATTGATGTACACCGAAATGTCTTTCTCGGGATCTTCCGACGCCAGAAACAGCAGCTGCGCAGTCACCAGGTTGGCGACGTGGTCGTCAATTGGCGTGCCGATGAAAATAATGTGGTCCTTCAGCAGCCGTGAGTAGATGTCATAGGCTCGCTCGCCGCGGTTCGTCTGTTCGACGACCATCGGAACAAGCGTGGTGGCGTACGGAGTCGCGTCGTCTGTATGTCTCATTGGAAGTGTCTTTGCGCGCTGAGGAGCCCGAACCAGTTGTTACTCTTCACGTTTGGCTGTCTTCTCGATTCGGGTATTGCTGTAGAGCCACTCGATTGTTTTGTCGCTACGCAACTTCGATTTCATCCTATCGAGCGCTCCTTGCTTTGTCAAGCGAGCCCGCAGCGCCGTTGCCGATTCGCCACTGCGTTCCGCCAGCGCATTTATTTCCTTTTCGACGTCTTCGTCGGTTGCTTCGATTTTTTCCGCGTCAGCGATACGGTCAATCAGCAGTTCGGCCTTCACGTCGTCCACCGCGCGATCGTGCTGCCCCTTCCGGAGCGATACCCAATCCACATTTACCGCACGTGGATCCACCCCTTGGGCTGCCAGCGACCGCACCGTGCGTTCCAACCGTATGTCCATCTGATGCTCGACGAGCGCTTCGGGTACCGGAAAATCGTGTTTCTTTACAAGTGTCTCCAGGATCTTCTCGCGCGCTTGCGCGGACTGCCGCGCTTCTTTTTCCGCTTCCAGATTCTCCTGGATTTTCTTGCGTAGCTCGGCGACCGTGGTCACCCCGCCCACTTCTTTGGCCACTTCTACCGCGAACTCGTCATTCACTTCGGGGAGCTTCTTTTCTTTGATTGCTTGCACGTCCACCGTGTAGTCGTAAGTCTTGCCCTTGAGTTTCTCGTCCGGATAATCATCGGGATACTTGGCCTGAAATTTTTTGGTCTCGCCAGGATTCGCGCCGCGCAGATTTTCCGTGAAGCTCTCCAGCGTTTCTTCGGCGCCAATGTGGCACATTATATTGTCGGCTTCCACGGGTTCGCCGCCGCCTTCGGGCATCCCGGAAAGTTTCATCAGCGCGTAATCGCCGTCTTTCGCCGCGCGGCCTTCCACCGGAACAAACGTCGCGGCCCGCTCGCGCATTTCCTTGATGACTTCGTCAACCTTGGCGTCGCCCGCGTCCACTTCGTCCACTTGAACTTCCAGGCCCTTGTACTCACCCAACTCGAATTCCGGAAGCACCTCAAACACTGCGCGGAACTTCAGCGGCTCGCCTTCCTTGAACTCGACTTTATCCACTTCGGGGCGCGTTACTGGGACCAGCTTCTTCTCGTCCAGCGCCTTTTCCAGGTATTCCGGTACGAGTGATTGCACCACTTCGCCCTGTATGTCATCAGCGAAACGCCGGCGAATCAGCGTCACGGGCGCCTTGCCCGGACGGAAGCCGGGAATGCGCGCCACGCGCGCCAGATCGCGCTCAATTTTCTGGCTGGCTTTGCTGACGACGTCGGCTGGAATTTCCAGCTCGATTTCGCGTTTGCAGTTTGCTTCGGTCATGGGATTTTTTGCAGGGGAAGGACTGCGGAACACCCTGTTTCCAATCTGCCTTTCACCTGTTCGAAATCCGAGAGGGAGGACGGCAGGGAAGTGCGGCCAAACGCAACCGCATCAGAAACTCTAGTATAGAGAAAGTGTGCGTGCGCGTCAACGCCGATCGAATCAAGAAACGCGGATCGATTTGCGCGCGAAATTCGTCGCAGCGTGTTTCCAGGCCGGATATTTGCAACGTAAGAACGCGATCGCCGGTTGGACGGCCGCGCTGAATTTGCCGCCGCCTCCCGAACACGCGCTATACTCCGGTACGGAGGGCTGCCATGAGCCAGGTACCGGAAGACGCCGCCGCACAATTGAAACGTGAACACGAGGCCGCCAAACAGCGACTAGAAACGCTGCGGGAAGAGGCGCGCAAGCTAGGCCAGGAATTCGAAGAGAAATTGAAATCCGAAATATCGGAAGCCGAAGTCGAACTGACACGCCTGAGCGGCATGCTGGGCCAAATCGGTCTGTAGCGATTCACGTTTCGAGAAAGCAGAGCGAAGAAGTAGAGTGCGGAAGAAGGGACTCGAACCCCTACGGCCTTTCGGCCACCAGCTCCTAAGGCTGGCGCGTCTGCCAATTCCGCCACTTCCGCGGTGGAATCCAGAGTATAACATCGGGTCTGCTGTTCACGCGTCGCTGCCGCGTCCCCTCGAGCCACCTTGTAAGCTCCTCGTCCAGTGAACGATCCGCTTTCGATTGCCCTTGCCGTCGCCGCCAGCTTTTGTTAGTCTCCGCGGCAAATGCTACATCGGGACGCCAAATCCTCGGGAGGAACTTCGTGCCACATTGCACAAAGTGCGGAGCCACAGTTGCAGACAACGCGGGATTCTGCCCCAGTTGCGGAGCCCCGCAGGCGGCAGGAGTAGCGACTGCCATGACCCCCGCTGCCGGCACACAATCAGGCCTTTCCGAAAATGTTGCTGGACTGCTCTGCTACTTGCTGGGCTGGGTCACCGGGCTGATTTTCTATTTCACGGATAAGCGCCCGTTCGTGCGCTTTCACGCCGCGCAATCCATCGTCGTGTTCGGCGGCCTGACGCTCATACGCATGGTGCTCGCAATGTTTTTCATCGCCGGGCACGTGGCGGGATTCTCCGCGGGCTTCGGGCTCCTATGGCTTGTCTCCATCGTGGGCTTCGTCCTTTGGATTTTGCTGATGATCAAGGCGTACCAGGGCGAAAAGTTTCGCGTTCCGGTTGCCGCGGATCTGGCCGATCAGATTTTCGGTAAATCCTGAAGCAATCTCCGGCGCTGATTCCTTACACAGCGCGAACGTTTCTGCGGCACGGCCCACACCTGCGTAATGGCCAACCTGGGAAGAACCCAGAAATCCAGACCGCGGTCGCGGAAATCAATCCCTCTCGTTCGCTCTTGACTTTAGCCAACTGAACGTCCATCTTTATTGGCTTTCCCCTGCGCGGCGTTCCGCGCCGCAGGGGCGGTCAGGAGAGGGAATTGAAGGTCCGAGTTTGCTTCCACGATAAATGCTTCGACGGAGCCTCCTCCGCCGCGATTTTCACGCGCTTTTACAAAGAGCGGATCAATCCTGCGGCAGAGTTCTTCTACACCGGGATGACGCACAAAGCCTCGCAGCCCTTCGAGGACGGCACCTTCGACGGCGACGAAAATGCCATCGTGGATTTCAAGTACTCCAGCTCGCCGCTGCTCACCTGGTGGTTCGACCATCACCAGAGCGCGTTTCTGACGCCCGCCGACGCCGAGCATTTTCGACAGGATCATTCCGGCAAGAAGTTTTATGATCCCACCTACAAATCCTGCACCAAGTTTCTGGCCACCATCGCGTCGGAGAAATTCGGGTTCGATGCCAAGCCCCTGGCCAACCTGATTCACTGGGGCGATATCATTGATGGAGCGCAATTCGCCTCGCCCGCGGACGCCGTCAGCCTTACGGAACCGGCTACGCAACTGGCGCTGGTAATCGAGGCCGCGCCCGAAGCAGACCTGGTCCCCAAGCTGATTCCGCACCTGGCCTACATCTCGCTGGCGGAGATGGTCCAATTGCCGATCGTTCAGAAATATCTGGGACCGCTGCTCGAGCGCCATCGCAAATCCCTGGACGTATTTCGCGAACGCGCGGATTTTCGCGACGGCGTGATTTATTTCGACGTCAGCGACCTGGACCTCGAAGGCTACAACAAATTCGTGCCGTACTTTTTGTTTCCTGATGCGCTCTATTCCGTCGGTGTGAGCGCTTCGCCGCTGCGCGCCAAAGTCTCGGTCGGCACCAATCCCTGGAAAGAAGCTTCTGCGGATATGAACCTCGCCTCGCTGTGCGAAAAGTATGGCGGAGGCGGGCACGCGCGTGTGGCGGCCATCTCGCTCGGTCCCGGCGACCTGGTCCGCGCCCGGCAGGTGGCCCAGGAAATTGCGGCGACCCTGCGCCACCACAAGTAGTCTTTTCGCGGTAGAGGCCGCGCGCGCTAAGGATTGGGGCGTCTCAATACCTGCGACGTTTTTTCGCAATCAGCGCTGGCAGTTGGGCGCGGCATTTTCTCGTGTTACAATTTTTTCAGTGGGCCGGTAGCTCAATGGTAGAGCAGCTGCCTCTTAAGCAGCGGGTTGGAGGTTCGAGTCCTCCCCGGCTCACCACTTCTGTGCTTTCCAATTGATCTGGAGTGTCGCGGCGCGCCCGCGATAGTAGCCGCGCTCGACCACGCAGTTTTGACGTTCCCCGTCCATCAGTGATTTCCTGCATCTCCGCTCCGCGATCCACTTCACGCGAGCGCGTGCTTTGCCTGATGCGCGGCGATTTATCGTTCTATTGAGCGCTCCGTCCTGTAAAATTCCATCTCGTAGAGCCCAGGTGCTTGCGTCGTTCGGCCGCTCCCTCCCGTTGGCCGCCGGATCTCCTGCTTCTTTGTGCCGGCCGAAACGGGCCGTGCGCAGATTTCCGGCCATGTGCAAAGAAGCGAATGGAGAAACGAAACTAGAAGATGGCTAAGCCTGCCCAAGCGCCTCCGCCAATTTTTTCCGAGCCTGAGGAGACGATTCGCGCCGAGCTTTTCAGTGTCGAGCGCCTGGAGCAGCACGCGGAAAGCCTGGCGGCGGCCCAGCTCGTAGTTACTGATCCCGAAGAAGGGCGGCCGCTGATTCCGCGCGTGCTGGAAAACGGCCGCGTCCTGCTGGAATACTACCGGGCCACCGCGCGCGCCATTCAGCACGAACAGGCCATCACTCCCGCGGCCGAATGGTTCGTTGATAATTTCTATATCGTCGAAGAGCAGTTACGTGAAATTCGCGACGACCTTCCCGCCGGCTTTTATCGCAAATTGCCGAAGCTCGCGTCCGGTCATCTGGAGGGATTTCCGCGCGTCTTTGGAGTCGCCTGGGCATTCGTCGCGCACAACGACAGCCGCTTCGATCCCGAAGTGCTGCGCCGCTTCGTGAGCGCCTACCAGCGCGTGCAGCCGCTCACCATCGGCGAACTCTGGGCCGTGGCCATCACGTTGCGCATTGTGCTGGTGGAAAACCTGCGGCGCGTCGCCGAACGCATCGTGCGCAGCCGCAATGCGCGTGTGGAAGCAGACATTCTCGCCGATCGCGTGCTCGGTACCGCTGGCCAGACCGCCGTTTCGCCCGCCGCCGTCTTGCGCCGCTTCGAAAATAAGCCTCTCGAGCGTTCCTTTGCCGTTCAGCTGGTGCAGCGCCTGCGCGACCTCGATCCGAAGGTCGGCCCGATTCTGGTGTGGCTCGACGAACGCCTCGCGGCACAAGGCACCACCGCGGATGAAATCGTTCGCGCCGAACATCAAGAGCAAGCCGCCATGAGCGTGACGGTGCGCAACATCATCACCAGCATGCGCCTCACTTCCGCCTTCGATTGGGAGGCATTTTTTGAAAGCGTCAGCCTGGTGGACGAAATTCTGCGCAGCGGCAGCAATTTCGGAGACATGGATTTCGCCACGCGCGATTACTACCGCCACGCCATCGAAGATCTTTCGCGCGGTTCGTCGCACTCCGAAATTGAAGTCGCCCAGCGTGCCGTGCAGCGTGCCAAGCGCGCACGCGCGGAACTTCACAACGACGGGCAGCCGCCCGACGAGCGCAAGGCCGATCCCGGCTACTACCTGATATCCCGCGGGCGGCTCGATTTCGAACGGGAGCTCGGATTCCAGATTGCCTGGCGGCGCGGCGTGCTGCGTCTATATGTGCGCGCCGCCGTACCGGGGTATTTGGGCACGATCGCATTAATGACCGCGCTGATCCTGGCGCTGCCTTTGGCGCATGCGCGGGAACTGGGAGTGAGCGCACCCCTCCTGGTGCTGCTCGCTTTGCTGGCTTCGGTGCCCGCTTCGGATTTAGCCATCGCGTTAATCAATCGCGTGGTGGCCGACCTACTAGGACCGCGGACTTTGCCTCGGCTGGAACTGCGCGATGGCGTTCCGGAGGAATTGCGCACCATCATCGCGGTTCCCACTCTGTTGATTTCCCAGGATGCGATCAAGGAACAAGTCGAGCGCCTGGAGATTCATTACCTCGCGAACGTGGATGGCGATCTCCGCTTCGCGCTGCTCACCGATTGGATGGACGCTGCCACGGAGAGCCTGCCCGGTGACGACGAGCTGCTCGCGGCCGCCGCCAGCGGTATCGCCAGCCTGAACAAAGTCCATGGCCCCGCCCCCGGAGGCGGCGCCCGATTCTTCCTGTTCCACCGCAAGCGCGTGTGGAACGAACGCGAACAGAAATGGATGGGATGGGAACGCAAGCGCGGAAAGCTGCACGAGTTGAACCAACTGCTGCGCGGCTCGACCGAGACGACCTTCATTCCCGTCGCCGACGGCGCGCAGGAATCTGTTCCCGCGGTGCGCTACGTCATCACGCTCGACGCAGATACACGCCTTTCTCGCGGCACGGCAGCACGCCTGGTCGGGACCATGGCCCACCCGCTCAACCGGCCGCAATTCAGCGCGGAACTGGGGCGCGTGGTGGACGGCTACGGAGTAGTGCAGCCACGCGTAACGCCTTCGCTTCCCACCGATCGCGAAGGCTCGCTTTTCCAGCGAACTTTTTCCGGCCCCAGCGGAATCGATCCGTACGCCGCGGCGGTGTCAGATGTCTATCAGGATTTGTTTCACGAAGGGTCGTACACAGGAAAAGGGATTTACGATCTCGACGCGTTTGAAGCGGCGCTTGCCGGCAAAGTCAAAGACAACACTCTGCTGAGCCATGACTTGTTCGAAGGCATTTTCGTGCGCGCCGCGCTCGCTTCCGATATCGAGCTGTTCGACGAGTTTCCGTCGCATTACGAAGTAGCAGCGGCGCGCCAGCATCGCTGGGCCCGCGGAGACTGGCAACTTCTGCCCTGGATTTTCGGGCGCGGCGGCCTCTCGAAAGAAGAACGCCGCAAAATTTCGATTCCGGCAATCAGCCGCTGGAAAATGATCGACAATCTGCGTCGCACGCTTTCGGCGCCGTGCATACTGTTGATCCTGGTTGCGGGATGGCTCACGCCGCAAATTTCCCCCTGGATGTGGGTTCGCTTCGTCCTGGCCACCATTGCGATCCCCGCCTTAATTCCTTTCCTGGTTGGGTTAAACGCCCGGCTCAGCGGCATCTCCAAGCGCAGCCACTTTCGCGATGTTCTCTCCGACCTCTCGCTTGGCGCCTCGCAGATCGGCCTGACAATCACGTTCATTGCCTACCAGGCGTGGCTGATGACGGACGCGATCCTGCGCACGCTGGTCCGTCTGCTCTTCACGAGGCGCAATCTGCTGCAGTGGGTCACCGCGGCGCAGGCCAAGCATGCTGTGGACCTGAATCTGTGGGCTACCTACCAGCGGATGGCGGCCAGCGTCGTGCTGGCGATTGCCGCGCTCGCGGCCGTAGCGTACGTGCGTCCTCAGGCTGTGTGGGCCGTGATTCCGTTCGCCGTGCTCTGGATGGCGGCTCCCGCTGTGGCGCGCTGGATCAGCATTCCACCCCCAGTCGAGGACGTCGAGCCGCTATCAGCAGCCGACACCAAGGCCCTGCGAACAATCTCGCGGCGCACGTGGCGATTTTTCGAAAAATTTGTTATCGCTGATGACCGTTTCTTGCCGCCGGACAACTTTCAAGAAGATCCCAAGCCTGTAGTGGCTCATCGAACGTCTCCTACGAATATCGGCCTTTATCTTCTCTCCACGCTCGCCGCGCGAGACATGGGCTGGCTGGGCGTGCAGGAAGCGGCCGACCGCTTGGAAGCCACGCTGCAGACCATGGGTCAGCTCGAGCTATACCGCGGCCATTTTTACAATTGGTACGACACGCGTCGCCTCGTCCCGCTCGATCCTAAGTACGTCTCCAGCGTCGACAGCGGAAACCTCGCCGCAAACTTGATCGTCCTGGGCAACGGCTCGCGCGAAATCATCCAGGAACCATTCTCCGGCTCACGTGTGTTTACGGGAGTCGGGGATGCAATCCATCTCTTACATGAAGCGCTGGAAAAAATTGCCGATACACAGCGCACGCACACCGTTACGCGCAAACAGTTGGCCAACGCACTGGACTCTTTCGCCGCCTTGCTCGATCCGGTTCCTGCCGGCGCGCGAGAATGGGCCGCGCGCTTTCTGGAACTCCGGGAACGCGCCCAGACCGTGGCCGATATTGCTCAGGCATTAGCCCAGGAATTGGGCGAGCCTGAGGACTCGGAATTGCGCACCTGGGCCGAAGCCGCGCGCGCCAGTCTGGAAAGCCACGCGCGTGACGCGCGTATCTTGATTCCTTGGCTGCGTCTGGAACCCGCCGAAGTGTTGGCCATGGCAGAACGTCCGCAGGAACAAGCGCCGGAGTGGGTGGCTATCGAACCTTGTTTTCGTCACCTGCCCGCTCTGGCGGACGTTCCGGACCGCTGCGATTCCGCGGTGCGCGAGCTGGCGTCCGTACGCGAAAAATTCGCCGGAGATGCCGCCGCCAATCGCGAGATTCTGCGAAGGATTGATGCTCTCACCAGAGCCCTGAACGATTCAGCCCGCGATGCGTCGGTCCTCACTCGTCGGCTGGTCGCCATCGCGCACACCGCCCAGGGCATGTTCGACGCGATGGACTTCACTTTCCTTTTCGACAACTCGCGCAAGCTTTTCTCCATCGGTTTTCGCGGCGCAGATGGTGCGTTGGACGACAATTGCTACGACCTGCTGGCCTCCGAAGCGCGGCTCACCAGCTTCATCGCCATCGCCAAGGGCGAGGTGCCCGCGGCGCATTGGTTCCGTCTCGGCCGCGCGCTCACTCCCGTCGGGCGCGGCTCAGCTTTGATCTCCTGGTCAGGCTCAATGTTCGAATACCTGATGCCCGCGTTGGTGATGCGTTCGCCCGCGAACAGCATGTTGAGCCAGACCTACGAGCAAGTGGTGGTGCGCCAGATCGAGTACGGAGAGGAACGCAGCGTGCCGTGGGGAATTTCGGAATCAGCCTTCAACGCGCGCGACCTCGATTTCACTTATCAGTATTCGGGATTCGGCGTGCCCGGCCTGGGACTGAAGCGCGGCCTCAGCGAAGACCTGGTGATCGCGCCGTATGCGACAGCGCTGGCCGCGATGATCAATCCTGCTGCCGCCGTGCAGAACTTCGCGAGGCTCGCGCGCGCTGGAGCCGCCGGTACCTATGGATTTTACGAGTCGCTGGATTACACCAGCAGCCGTCTGCCCGAAGGGAAGGACGTCGCGGTAATTCGCGCCTTCATGGCACATCACCAGGGCATGTCTATTGTGGCTTTTGCGGACGTGCTGAACGGCGGTGTGATGCGGGACCGTTTCCACGCGGAACCCATCGTGCGGGCCACCGAGTTGCTCTTGCAGGAACGCACCCCGCGCGATGTGCTGGTCGCTCGGCCGCGTGCCGAAGAAGTTTCCGCCGCATCTCGCGTGCGTGAATTGATTCCTCCCCTGGTGCGCCGTTTCACCACGCCTCATGACGCGATTCCGCGCACGCAATTACTTTCCAATGGACGCTATTCCGTAATGTTGACCTCGGCCGGCTCCGGCTACAGTCGCTGGCGCGATTTGGCCATCACTCGCTGGCGCGAAGACCTCACGCTGGATTCCTGGGGTCAGTACATCTTTCTGCGCGACGAGCAATCGGGAAATGTCTGGTCAGCTGGATTTCAGCCCGCGGGCGTCGAACCCGACGAATACGAAGCCATTTTCTTCGAGGATCACGCCGAGATCATCCGGCGCGATCGCTCGCTGACGACGGCGCTGGAAGTGGTGGTCTCCTCC
Organism: uncultured Acidobacteriota bacterium; assembly: GCA_963748395.1. Lineage (GTDB taxonomy): Bacteria > Acidobacteriota > Terriglobia > Acidiferrales > UBA7541 > Palsa-295. The sequence goes on from CAVVIP010000006.1 coordinate 987,428, forward strand.
GAAGATGATGCGGAAGTCCGCCGCATTTCGCTGAGCAACGTGGGCATCCGCGCCCGCGATATTCAAGTCACCTCCTACGCGGAGCTCTCGCTCACGCCACAGGCAGCGGATGTTGCTCATCCCGCTTTCGCGAAGCTGTTCGTCGAAACTGAATATGTGCCAGACGTCAGCGCGCTGGTAGCCACCCGCCGCAAACGCTCCGACGACGAAACCTCTGTCTGGGTCGCCCATGTTGTCGTCACCGACGGTGAATCCGTTGGCGAATTGCAATTTGAAACGGACCGCGCCCGTTTCGTCGGACGGGCGCGCAATTTGCGCAATCCCGTTTCGGTGATGGATGGCCGTCCGCTCTCCAACACAGTTGGTTCGGTGCTGGATCCGATCCTCAGCCTGCGCCGCACGGTTCGCGTTCCTGCGGGCGGCACGGTTCATCTGATTTTTTCCACCATCGTTGCCTCCACGCGTGAAGAGGTGTTGGATCTCGCCGACAAATACCGCGACGCCCGAACTTTCGAACGCACCCATACGCTGGCATGGACCCAATCACAGGTCCAGCTGCATCACTTGGGCATCACTTCCGAGGAAGCGCTCCTATTTCAGCGCCTCGCAAACGCCGTCCTGTATGTGGATCCCACTCTGCGCCCCACCGCCGATGTGCTGGCTCGCAGTTCGCTGGATATTTCCACGTTATGGTCCCAGGGAATTTCGGGGGATTTGCCGATCATTCTGGCGCGCATTGACGATCCGGAGGATGTGGACATCATCCGGCAATTGCTGCGAGCGCACGAATACTGGCGCATGAAGCAATTGTCGGCGGACGTCGTCATCATCAACGAGAAAGCCGCATCCTACGTGCAGGAATTACAGGACTCGTTGGAAGCTCTGGTGCGTGGAAGCCAGCTGAGGCTCTCGCCGGATTCCGGCGGCGTGAGTGGAAAGATTTTCCTGCTGCGCGGCGACCTCATCACTCCACAAGCGCGCACGCAACTTCAGTCCGTCGCACGCGCGGTGCTGTTGAGCCGCCGCGGCACCCTGGCCGAGCAAATCGTGCGTTCGCAATATCCGGAACCGGTGGAACGGCCGCTGGTGCGCGCCGGTCGCGCCGCAAAATCCCCGGACGCCCGCTTGCCGCAGCAATCGTTGCAATTTTTCAATGGTCTCGGCGGCTTCGCGGAGGGTGGCCGTGAATACGTGATCGTGCTCAACGAAGGCCTGCGCACGCCGGAGCCGTGGGTCAACGTCGTCGCCAATCCGTCCTTCGGATTTCTGGTGTCCGAATCCGGCTCGGGCTTCACCTGGTCGCTCAACAGTCACGAAAATCAAATCACGCCCTGGTCCAACGACCACGTTTTCGATACGCCGGGAGAAGCGATCTACGTTCGCGACGAAAGCAGCGGCGAAGTTTGGACGCCCACCGCTCTGCCGATACGAGACGAAACCGCAAGTTATCAGGCGCGCCACGGTCAGGGCTACAGCCGTTTCCTGCACGGATCGCGCGGCATCGCCTTGGAGCTTCTGCAATTCGTGCCCGTGGAAGACCCGATCAAAATTTCCCGGCTCACCCTGCGCAATGATTCCGATCGCGCGCGCCGCCTCTCCGTCACGGCCTATGCCGAATGGGTGCTGGGCAGTTCGCGCAGTGCCACCGCGCCGTACATCATTACGGAAGTAGACCCGCAGTCGAAGGCGATCCTGGCGCGCAGCGCCTGGAACGGTGAGTTCGGCGGCCGCGTTGCTTTTGCGGATCTGCGCGGGCAGCAAACTTCCTGCAGCGGCGACCGCACGGAATTTTTCGGCCGCAACGGCACTGCGGAGCGTCCCGCGGCGTTGGAACGAAGCGGTCCGCTCTCCGGGAAAGTAGGTCCCGGCTTGGATCCCTGCGCCGCCCTGCAGACCACGATCGAGTTGCGCCCGGGCGCCAGCGCCGAAGTCGTTTTCCTCTTGGGCCAAACGGAAAACCGCCAACAGGCTCTCGACGTGCTCCTGCGCTACCGCGCTGCGGATCTGGAAAGAACTCTCGGCGAAGTCACGCGCCGCTGGGATGAAATTCTTGGCACAGTAAAAATCACTACTCCCGACCCCAGCATGGATGTGCTCTTGAATCGCTGGCTCCTGTATCAAACCTTATCCTGCAGGATTTGGGCGCGCGCCGGTTTTTACCAGGTGAGCGGCGCCTACGGATTCCGCGATCAACTGCAAGACGTGATGGCGCTGAATGTTTCCAAGCGCGGCGTGGCGCGCGAACAATTATTGCGCGCTGCAGCGCACCAATTTCCGGAAGGAGACGTTCAGCATTGGTGGCACCCTCCTTCGGGCCGCGGAATTCGCACGCGCATGTCCGACGATCTGCTCTGGCTCCCCTACGCCGTGCTCCAGTTCGTCGAAGCCACCGGTGACATGACCGTGCTCGAAGAATCCATCGCCTTCATCGAAGGTGATGCGCTCGCGGAAGGCCAGAAAGAATCCTATTTCCAGCCGCGCGTCTCGGAAACTCGCGCCACTCTTTTCGAACATTGCGCGCGCGCCTTGGACCGCAGCCTGAACGTCGGCAGTCACGGCCTGCCGCTCATGGGCACCGGCGATTGGAACGATGGCATGAACCGTGTAGGGCAGGACGGCAAGGGCGAAAGCGTCTGGCTCGGCTGGTTCTTGCACTTCGTCTTGTGGGAGTTTGCAAAACTCGCGGATGGCCGCGGCGAGCACCAGCGCGCTGAAACGTGGCGCCTTCACGTCAGCAGCCTGAAGGCCGCGCTGGAACGCGATGGCTGGGACGGCGACTGGTATCGCCGCGCGTATTTTGACGACGGCACGCCGCTGGGCTCCGCGCAGAACGCAGAGTGCCGCATTGACGCGATTGCGCAGTCCTGGGCCATTCTCAGCCGCGCAGCGGAGCCGGCACGTGGAGCGCGCGCCATGGCGGCGGTAGACCAGCAGCTCATTCGCCGTTCCGACGGGCTGATTCTGCTGCTTACTCCGCCGTTCGATAATCCCGATCACGATCCGGGATACATCAAAGGCTATTTGCCCGGCATTCGTGAAAACGGTGGGCAGTACAGCCACGCCGCCACTTGGACGCTAATCGCGTTTGCCGAGCTTGGCGATGGCGATAAGGCCGCCGAGCTTTTCCGCATGATGAATCCCATCAACCGCGCCGATACGCGCGCCAACGTGCAACGCTACAAAGTCGAGCCGTACGTTGTCGCTGGGGACATCTATGCCGAGGCGCCGCACGTCGGTCGCGGCGGTTGGACATGGTACACAGGTTCGGCCGGATGGCTCTATCGCGCCGGCATCGAATCAATATTGGGATTCCGCGTGCGCGGCACTTCACTTTCGATGGATCCGTGCATTCCGCGAAACTGGCCCGGCTATAGCATCGAGTTCCGCTACCATTCTTCAATCTACAAAGTCACGGTGGAGAATCCGTCCGGCGTCGCGCGAGGCGTGGCTCTTACCGAACTTGACGGAAAACTCCTCGCCGGCTCCGCCACCATTCACTTGATGGACGACGGCGTGGTGCATCAGGTGCGCATCGTATTAGGGTGAGCTCCGAGCGCCGAACATCGCCTAACCTAAGGGCCTCTCATTCGTCGAAACAGTCATCAGCTTCCATTCGTCCGCAGTTTCATTCGATGTCTGGTTCGTCTAACATTAATTGTGCGGATTAGGGACATTTTGAAAGCAAAAAAAATATCGCGCCGTCAGTTGCTGCGGGATTTCGCTGCACTCTCCGCCTGTGGCATTCCCATCGCTGGAGGTCTTTCACTCTCGCACCCGCTTTCAGATCGGCAGGCCCCTGGACCCACGCAGCTACCGCCTCCCACGTACCTTTCTCCTAGAGACGATTCCTTCCTCGAAGAACTCGAAAAAGCGATCTTTCAGTTTTTTTGGGATCAAACCAATCCCAGCACCGGAATGGTGAAGGACCGCTGCAACGTGCGTTCCTCCGATAACAGTGTGGTGAGCAGCATTGCGGCCACCGGATTCGGCTTGACCGCGCTATGCATCGGCGAGAAGCGCGGTTACGTGCCGTTCACCCTCGCGCGCGAACGGGTAATCAATGCCCTGCGGTTCTTCTGGAAGAAGCTGCCCAACCAGCGCGGATTTTTCTATCATTGGGCCAACATCAATACCGGCGAGCGCCTCTGGCAGTCTGAATTTTCCTCCATCGATACTTCCATACTCCTCTGCGGAATTCTCACTTGCCGCCAGCATTTCGAAAACGCGGAAATCAGCGAGCTCGCGCATCTGATTTTCAATCGCGTGGACTGGAACTGGTTGTCCGAGGATACCCGCATCCTCCCGCACGGTTGGAGCCCGGAAACGGGGTTCCTGCAATATCGCTGGGACAGTTACAGCGAAATGATGATGATGTACCTGCTGGGCCTCGGCTCCACGACCCATGCGCTCGCTCCCGCCACCTGGGATGCCTGGAAGCGCACCACCTTCGAGTTCGACGGAATCAAATTCATCGGCTCCTACGCTCCCTTGTTCGTCCATCAATACTCGCAGGCCTGGTTTGATTTTCGCGGCAAGCGCGATTCCTACGCCGACTATTTTCAAAATTCGATCCTCGCTACCGATGTGCACCGGCGTTTCTGTTTGAGCCTGGCGGGCAAGTTTCCCGATTACAGCGACGATTTGTGGGGCGTCACCGCTTCGGATTCCATCAAAGGATACCGAGTCTGGGGCGGCCCGCCGGAGACAGGCCAGATTGACGGGACCGTCGTGCCGTGCGCTTCGGCGGGTTCGCTGCCATTTTTGCCGGGCCCCGCGATGCGCGTGCTGCGGACGATCGACAATCGCTACGGAGCCGGCACATGGAGCCGCTACGGATTCGTGGATGCCTTCAATCCGCTCACCAATTGGTACGATAGCGACGTGGTCGGCATCGATTCCGGAATCACCATGGTGATGGCGGAAAATGCCCGCACTGCGTTTGTGTGGGATACCTTCATGAAAAATCCGGAGGCCCAGCGGGGTATGGAACGCGCGGGATTCAAAACGTACCAGCCGCTCGCCCCTCAGGAATTAGTGGGAATGCATCTGCGACAAACGAGCGAATAGCACTTCAGCTCGAAATTCTGATCGTCGGAACAATTTTCGCAATTAAATCGGCAGTGGAATGTCGCCCGCAGTGGCCACGATCAGCCACCGTTAGCGATAGTTCGCGGCTTGCAGCTCAAACATCTCCGCATAGTGCCCGCCCACTTTAATCAGCTGGTCGTGCTGGCCCTGCTCGGCGATCTCTCCGTCCTTCAGGACCAGAATCCGATTGGACATCTTCACCGTCGAGAAGCGGTGCGAAATCAGCAGCGACATTTTGCCTTCCGTCAGATCCGAAAAGCGTTGAAACACTTCGTGCTCGGAACGCGCGTCAAGCGCTGCCGTAGGCTCGTCGAGAATCAGCAGCTGCGCGTCGCGCAAATAGGCGCGGGCAATCGCGATCTTCTGCCATTCGCCACCCGAAAGATCCACGGCGCCTTCAAAACGCGAACCCAGCACCTGATCGAAGCCCTTCGGCAGCCGGCGGATCGCCTGCTCCGCGAGACTCTTGTTGGCAGCCGCGCGGATCTGAAACGGATTGTTACGCTCCTCAATGCGGCCCACCGCGATGTTGGCAGAAGCCGTCATCTCATAGCGCATGAAATCTTGAAAGATCACGCCGATTTCCTGCCACAGACTTTCCAGGTCGTACTCGCGCAAGTCTTTGCCATCGAGAAGAATCTGCCCCTCAGTCGGATCGTACAAGCGCGTCAGCAGCTTCACGATAGTGGTCTTGCCCTGGCCGTTTTCGCCCACGATCGCGATCCGCTCCGATGGCGCAAGTTTGAAGCTCACGTTCTTCAAAATCATCCGCGAGCTGCCCGGATACGCGAACGATACATTCTTGAATTCAAATCCCTGCTGAATCTTCTTGGGGGCAGGCAATGCGCCAGGCTTCGAGAAAATCTTCGGCTTCACCGCGAAGAATTCGAGGAGGTCGGTCATGAACAGCGCCTGATTCGCGATTTCCGAAAACGTTGTGAAGACCGCCTGGATGTTCGAGCTCGCACCCGCAATCGCGCCCGTAAGAAAAATCATCGTGGCGATGGAGATTAGGCCGATCACCGTGTGATAAATCACGAATGCGTATGTTCCGTAGTAACCAGCCACGGCCACGATTGCCAGCAGCGCGCCAATATACAGCCGATGCCGTGCCACGCCAATCGTCTGGTCGTGCAGCTCAGTGGCAACATCGGAATAGCGGCCCACCAGGAACGGAGCAAGGCCGAAGAGTTTCAACTCCTTCGCGCCTTCTTTAGTGCCGCCCAGCAACCGCAAATAATCAAGTTCTCGCCGCGCGGGAGTCTGCTGGAAGCTCAACGAATATCCGAGGAACGCGAAATGCGTTTCGCCCAGAAACGCCGGTACCACACAAGCCACCAGCGCAATCAACAGCCACGGAGAATAAACGAAGATCCCGGCCGCCAGGCTGACGGTCGTCACCGTTTCCTGAATCAGCCGACCCGAAATCTTGATCATCTGCACGCGGTCGGTGCTCTGCACTCGCGCGCGCTCCAGCTTGTCGTAGAAAACCGGATCTTCGTACGACATCAAATCCAGATTCGCCGCGTGCTTCATCAACCGCACGCTGATGTGCTTCATGAACCGTTCGGCCAGCGTGGTGTCACAGAAATCAATCAAGCGCATCAATACCGCCGCAATTCCGGCCAGCGCGAATTCCAGGATCACCAGTCCCCAGAAATAATGTGGGAGTGGCGTGTGATCTGCGCGCAATGCATAAATCGCAGCGAGGATCATCCGGCCGACCGCCAGCATCGTTAGCGGAATCAGCGCAGCCACCACTCGCGAAGTCAGGTTCGCCACAGCTACCGCAGGCGCAGCGTCCCAAACGTATTTCATTACTGGGGGGATGTTCTTCAGTGCACGCAGGCGTTCAGCCCATCTAGGGCTTGGGATATCCTCGGCGGGTCTTACTTCTTTGACGGCTGTGTTGCCAACTAGCGCTCTGGTGCTCAAAGCTTTCTCTCCGGTCATGCGCGCTGAAATTTCGCGTCGTCATCATGCTTCCTTACAACAACTTCATTGTCCATAACGGGCACGTTGCGTGCCAATGCAAATTCCCCGTAACTTGCTAATAAGTAAAGACCTACGAAACCGCCCGGATTGTCGAAATGCGATTTTTTGCGCGGTCGCGGAAAGTTCTACTCGAAGCTTTCGGCTCCCCAAATCAGGCTTTACTCGCCCGGCGGCCGACGCCGCATCGCCTTTTCTAGCTCGCCCAGGCGCAGGCAATGAGGCGGGTCAGCAACGCTCAATGATCGTCGCGATGCCCTGGCCAACTCCAATGCACATCGTACACAACGCATAGCGACCCTTGATCGCCTGCACTTGGTACATCGCCGTGGTCACCAGACGCGCGCCACTCGCTCCCAGCGGGTGTCCAATCGCGATGGCTCCTCCGTTCGGGTTCACCTGCGGCGCATCGTCCGGCAATCCCAGTTCTCTCGTAACCGCAAGCGCCTGCGCCGCGAACGCTTCGTTCAGCTCGATCACGTCCATCTGCGCAATCTTCAGCCCGGTCTTCTCCAGCAGCTTTTTGCTCGCGGGAGCCGGTGCGATACCCATAATCCGCGGAGCCACTCCAGCCGTAGCCGTCGCCAGCACGCGCGCGCGCGGCGTCAGGCGATGCTTTGCCACGGCTGCCTGCGACGCCAGCAGCAGCGCGCACGCGCCGTCATTCACACCGGAAGCGTTGCCCGCGGTAACCGTGCCGCTCGCCTTCACGATCGGCTTCAGTCTCGCCAGCCCATCCAGCGTCGTGTCCGGCCGCGGATGCTCATCCGTATCAAAATTCTTCGCATCGCCTTTTTTTTGCGGCACCGGCACCGCGACGATCTCGTGCTTGAAAAAACCTACGCCATTCGCGCGCGCCCAGCGCTGCTGCGTACGGTAAGCAAACGCATCCTGGTCCGCGCGGCCCACGTGAAATTCCTCCGCCACGTTTTCCGCGGTCTCCGGCATCGAATCCACTCCGTATCGCGTCTTCATGATCGGATTGACGAAGCGCCAGCCGATCGTCGTGTCGAAAGTCTCCGCGCTGCGGCTGAACGCGCTGTCGGCCTTGCCGGTTACAAACGGAGCGCGCGTCATGCTTTCCACCCCGCCGACAATCATCAGCTCCGCCTCGCCGGATTTGATCGCTCGAGCCGCGATGCCCAGCGCGTCCATGCTCGATCCGCAAAGCCTGTTCACCGTCGAGCCCGTCACTTCCTTGGGCAATCCTGCCAGCAGCAGCGCCATGCGCGCCACGTTGCGATTGTCTTCGCCGGCCTGGTTCGCGCATCCGTAGACCACATCATCTACCGCCGCCCAATCCACGCCCGCATTTCGTTCCTGCAGCGCGCGAATCGGAATCGCGGCAAGATCGTCGGTGCGAATCGTCGCCAGCGCGCCGCCGTAGCGCCCGAATGGCGTGCGCACTGCGTCACAAATGAATACTTCGTTCACAAATTTTCTCCATTGCATCGGATGAAGATAGCCGCCGATTTCGATTCGCCGCCGTCGCGAGCGATGCATCATGCGTTACATCGCGAGCGCGGACAGCCGTTAGCATAGCGATTTTGCCCAGCATAGTATATCCGACCACAACCGCTACTTTCCGCGCTGCCGCGCGCTTTTCAGGAAATGCGAAATTCGTGTAAGCTATCGTTCATGAGCGAAAAAATTCGGAAGAGCGACGCCGAATGGCGCGCGAAGCTGGACGACAACCAATACTACGTCACGCGGCAGCAGGGAACCGAGCCGCCTTTCACTGGCGAGTACGAAAATACGGAAACCGACGGAACCTATGTTTGCGTCTGCTGCGGCCAGCCGCTCTTCGCTTCCGACGCAAAATTCCATTCCGGCTCAGGCTGGCCCAGCTATTACCAGCCGGTCGCGGCGGACAACGTGGAACTCAAGCGCGACACCAGCCACGGCATGTCCCGCACCGAAGCAATCTGCAGCCGCTGCGACGCGCATCTAGGACACGTTTTCGACGACGGCCCCGATCCCACCGGCCTCCGCTTCTGCATCAATTCCGCAGCGCTAAAGCTCGAGGAAAAAAAGAAGGGCGAGAAGTAATCCTTCTCGCCCGCGTGCCGCTGCACTTCGCCCTGCCAGCACAGTTACAGTCTAGTGATCGAAGTAAATAACCTCGGGATGTCCGTTGCCGGGATTCGAATCCGTGGAAATTCCGCGGAAGGTGCTCGGCGAAGCGACGTAGATCACCATGCTTGACGGCAAGCCGACCGTGGCCCCAATCTGCATCGTCCCGCGGCCCGTAGTCGCCACCACGTAATTGGGAATCACCACCGACTGATCCGTGTGCGGGGTTCCGTCATTGTCCACTTCGTCCAGAATTCCCAGCATCGATCCATTGCCGTTCAGTGAAATGAATTGTCCGGTGATGTTCAAGACTTCCGGATCCAGTGTGGTTTCGGCGCTCAGCGTGTATCCGCCGAGTATCGAACTGCTGGAGAAGATAGCGCCGGAAGTTTGTGCATCGAGGCCGCCGTACGTGACTGCGGGATCCGAGCCGATCAATACTCCCTGATTTCGCCCGATCAAGTACGCCGCGGCAAATCGTGGGCCTAGCCCGGTGAACACCATCCGGCCATTCGTGCTGGGGTCGGCGATATACGTCCCGGCCGCGGCGTTGTTCAAAGTGACCGTCCCGCCGTCGTTTTGATCGTAGCCGACGCCCACCACGCTGCTGCCGTTGCCCGTCAGAAGACCGGCCAGGACCGTCGCATTGCTTCCATCAAGTCCGGTTCCAGTCGCCACGCTGGTGCCGTTCAGAGCCGTGGCATCGAACACCGTACCAGCCTTTTGCAATTTCAGCTCGCCTCCCACCCGGGGGTGCGTGGCATCGGTCGGACTAACTTCCATGAAGAACAGGTCCGTCGGAGAAACGAAATAGAACGTGAATTCCGCGACGACCTGCGTCTGCGCGGGAATCTGATAGGTGAAGAACAGAATGCCCTTGTCGTTGTTCGACGTCAGCGCAAAGTTTCCGGAAACCTGCACGGCCGGACTGTAGGTTCCCCCATCGTTCACGTCGAACATACCGGGGCTCAGCAGGGAATTGCCGTCTGCATGAATCACCCCTACCTGCACTTCCGAATTTCCGCCGTTATCCTGCCCGTCAAGTTCGAACACGTAATTTCCGCTGAAGCTCGCGGAGCTTAACGATCCGGATATCACCGGCTTCACCAGCCCCGATCCATGCGTCTGCGGCGTGCCGATGGTATCGTTCTCGATTATGTGGATGTTTCCATTGGAATCCATCGCCAGCAAGTAATTTGTTGTGGAGATCGCGCCCTTGCTGTTCGTCGTAATCCATTGCATGGTGCCGCGTCCGTCGGTTCCCAGTGTGTAAGTTCCGGTAAACGAGGAACCAGTAAAGACGCCCAGCGTCCCGCCCGAACGATTGCTGTCGAGCTGGCCACCGTCTATCAATCCCGCACCGTTGGCTGCAAAGTTGCCAGCCATCACCACATTCCCGCCTGAATCGAAGCCGTGGAACAGAAAACTGTAAGCGCCGCTGAACAGTGTATTAGGGTTCGTACTTCCCGGGGCGATAGTGATGCTCAGGGTTTGCGGCGCGGATTTTGTCAAATTGGAATCTTCCACTTGCACAGAGAAATTGGCGACGGTCGTGAGGATCGGCGTGCCGGTAATTACTCCCGAGGCGCCGTTCAGCTTCAGCCCTGACGGAAGTTGGCCGCTGGTGATGCTCCACACGTACGGCTTCACCCCGCCGGTTGCCACCAGGGTAGCGGTGTACGGTGTGGCAACGGTTCCTGCAGGCAGCGGCGGCGTAACTGCTTGCAGCGGTGCCACAGTGATCACCGAAATGGTTACGCCCGTCGTGCTGGTGAACGTCTGCGGCGGAAGCGCAGAATCCGTCACCGTCGGAAAGAATTTGTACACTCCATCCGTCGTGGGCGTGCCGCTGATCAGTCCGGAGGAAGTGTTCAACTCCAGACCTGGCGGCAACGTCCCTGGAGGCACACTCCAAGTAAGCGGCGGCACACCACCATTCGACGCGATCGTCGAGCTGTACGGCGTGCCGGTCAGCCCGTTTGAAAGCGCCGTGGAAGTAATCGAAAGTGGAGGCGGCGGATTGATCGTAACCGTGTACACCGGTGAGGGCACGGTGAGTGGCGGTGTCCCGTCATCAATGGCGTTAATCGTGAAAATAGACGTGCCCTTGCTGCTCGGAGTCCCGATGATTGTGCCCGTGCTGTTCAGCTTCAGCCCCGGTGGCAGGCTGCCGATGCCCATCTGATATGTCACAGGCGGCACACCACCGGTAGTCACGACGGTTTGGTTATAGGCCACGCCGTTCGACCCATTCGGCAAAGAAGTGGTGGTGAAAGTCACCGGAAGCACGACGGTAATTGTGGCAGTCGCGGTAACGCCTCCATTCGCTTTGGAGACAGCTTCCAGGCTCACGGTAAGCGCGGTCGTCAGGCCCGATGGCGCCGTGTAGGTCACCGACGAAGTGGTTGTGTTGGTCAGCGTGCCGCAACTGGTGCCGGCGCACCCCGAACCCGTAGGCGCATCCCAGGTCACGCCCTGGTTGCTGGTGTCATTGCCCAGTGTCGCGACGAAAAGCAGCGGCTGTCCCTGATCCATGATGGAAGTCTTGGGAGTGATCGCTATCGTGATCGCATTACCGCCGCCGCCGCATCCCGCGATCACCGTCTGCAACAGAATCGCAACCACAACGAACGCGAGCGACGACAGCCGCTTCCGCCCAGCACCACCGCTGGCCTGCTCTCCATTGCTCCGCGCCAGGAAATTTTTCATTCGGGCATACGCCTTCAATGTCGTCATAGCACCTTGGATTTCTTTTCGGATCCGCCCGGAACGGAGGGAGTCGCTCCCACATCGAACCATTGGCTCATTTAACGAAACTAGTTGAATAACAAAACCGCCGCAGCGTGTCAACGCACATCTCCACCGGGCTGCCCACTCGCCGCCGGTGTCAAATGCCTGTACCACTACAGATTCGTTCTGCGACAATGCGCCGCATTGGCCGGTCTTCTGGCCAGTCGTTTGTGGCCAGTGATTTGGTCAGCCATAAGGATGCAGGGAACGCGTACCCCGTTGCCCGGACCTGCCGGCTGATTTACGCGCCGCGCGCGCGTGCGGTCGCTTCAGTCGAAATTTTGAAACAGGACGCGTCCTCACAACGCAACCTGGCCACCGCGATTCGGTAGAATCTGATGTCAGCTTCTAGCGTTCGCTCCACAATAGAAACGCTCCGCGAAGTATCTACTTCGCTCAGCGCCGCCGGCCCCGCTCATTATGGCCTTGACAACACTACTCTTTGGAACTATGAACAATTGCCCGTAACCAATTCGCAAAATTTTCCGTTGGATTCCTGTCGTTTGTGCGCCACCTGAAACACGGAGGAAGTAATGAGCCTGTCGCGGAAGAATGAAGACGCGCAAGACCTCAGCGTCGGACTTCCACGAGCCATCGGTGCAGAGCTGAGTCCGCACCTCGAAACTCGCAATCTCGCGATACTCGCCTGCTTGGCTTTCACGTACTTCATCGTCGGCAAGTTGGGCCAGAGGCCGTCTTCTCCAAATCATTCAGTCACCGAGATTTGGCTTCCTGCCGGAATCGCCTTGGCCGCTTTTCTCTTGCGCGGGAATCGCGTGTGGCCGGGCATATTTGTCGGAGCGTTTCTCCTGAGTCTCGCCATTACCGGATCCGTCTTGATTTCCCTCGGCCTCGCGCTTGGCAATACTTCGGAAGGGTTAATTGCGGCTTACCTCGTCAATAAATTTGCCAACGGCATCAACGCCTACTTTAAGACGCGCGATGTCTTGCGTTTTATCCTCTTCGCAGCAGTGCTCGTCCCGGCGCTCTGTGCCGCCTTCGGAGTTGGTCTTCTGTGCCTCGGTGGCCATGCCAGGTTTGCGGATTTCCGGCCGTTCTGGTTCGTTTGGTGGGTTGGGGACATGTTGGGCATCCTCCTCCTCACCCCTTTTCTTGTGCTGTTGTTAGGGCACAAGCACCGTTTCTTCGGTCTGGCTGAACCGCTCGAAATCACAGCTCTGATTGCGGGCCTCAGTGTCATGTGCGTGCTGAATTTCGGCCCGCGGCCGGTGCCCTGGTTGCCGGGAAATGGCTTGCTGTTCCTTTGCGCTCCCTTTCTGGTCTGGTCAGCTCTGCGCTTCTGCCCCCTCGAAGCGGCCGGGGCAACTCTCGTCATGGGCGGATTCGCGATCTGGGGTTCTGTGCACGGATTGGGACCTTTTGAGAACGCAGCTGGATTGCCGCTCTTCGTTGGCGGCTTCATGGCTGTGGGTGCAGCGATGACCATGACGATCGCGGCCGCCAACGCCGAACAAAAAAGCGCAACCAAAGATGTCCTGGGCTTGTACTGCGCGCTCAAAGATCTGAAAGAAAGCGAAATTCGCGTGCTGCAAGATACCGTTGAGGCCCTTCAGGTCGAACTGGCAAGAACCAGCCCGCGTCCATCCACCGGCTCGTCTCAGCAGAGCATGCCCTGATGGCGAGCCTCCGTTCCAACACGTAGCTGTCAAATCGCGTCGGTTCAATGTCCCGCCTGATTTTCAATTTGGCTCGTTTTTTAGTATAAACATTTGTTCGGATTCGTCCGGCGGTCTCGCCGGGTTTATCGCAAGTGGAGGAATGCATTGATAGAAGTTCAAGACTTGACCAAGGCCTACGGCGCGGTTACGGCAGTTGATCACGTTTCGTTCACCGTAAATAAAGGCGAAATTCTCGGTTTCCTGGGACCCAACGGCGCCGGCAAGACCACCACCATGCGCGTCCTCACCGGCTACATGCCGGCCACCTCCGGCACCGCCAAGATCGCCGGCTACGACGTCTTCACTGACTCGATGGAAGTCCGCCGCCACATCGGCTACCTGCCCGAAGCTCCGCCGGTCTATCCGGACATGACCGTCGAGGATTACTTGGACTTCGTCGCGCGCATCAAGAACGTTCCGTCAGACAAGCGCGCCGCACGCGTCACTGAAGCGATACGCAAAACCAACCTGGAAGACCGCCGCGCGCAGCTTATCAAACGTCTCTCGCGCGGCTACAAACAGCGCGTAGGCATTGCACAAGCCCTGGTCCACGATCCAGACGTCATCATTCTCGACGAGCCCACCGTGGGCCTCGATCCCAAGCAAATCATCGAAGTCCGCAATTTGATCAAGAGCCTGGCCGGAGACCACACCATCATTCTCTCCACGCATATTCTCCCGGAAGTCAGCATGACCTGCGACCGCGTGGTCATCATCAACAAGGGCAAAATCGCCGCCGTGGATACGCCGCAAAACCTGACCTCGCAGCTCAAAGGCGGCCAGAAGATTCGCGTCGAGGTGCAAGCGCCGGAAAAGGCCCTGCGCGACGCGCTGACGCAGCTTCCCGGCACCACCCGCGTGGATGCGGAGCAGCTCCCCGGCGGGCACCTTGCTGCGATCGTGGAAACCGCGCAGGGCGACGATATTCGCAGCGCCATTGCCGCAAAAATCGTGCAGAATGGCTGGCCGCTTTTTGAATTGCGCGGCGTCAGCCTGAGCTTGGAAGAAATTTTCCTGGAATTGACCACCGACGACGCCGCACACGCGCAGGCATCCGCGAATTAACCGCAATGCGCCAGTCTGACCAAGGAGTCTGAAAAACGATGCACAATCTTTACGCCATTTATCGCAAGGAAATGCGGCACTATTTCGTTTCGCCCATAGCCTACGTTGTTATCGGAGCATTTTTATTCATCAGCGCGTACGCCTTTAACGTAATCCTTCGGCAAATCATGGAGCGCGCCTTCGCCATGGAAATGCAAGGAATGCAGTTTGGCGCGCCTCCGCCGTTTGACGTTCCCATGCTCGCCATGGGCAGTTTCTTCGGTTTTCTGCCCACCCTGATTTTGATTTTCACGCCCGTCCTCACCATGGGCATTTTCGCCGAGGAGCGGAAGCGCGGCACGATGGAGCTGTTGATGACCTCGCCGCTCACCGATCTGGATATCGTCCTCGGTAAATACTTCGCAGCGCTCTCAGTTTTCGCATTGATGCTGCTCCCCACTGCCGGTTATTTCGCTTTCATTTTTTTGCACAGCGAACCCATGCCGCCCTGGCGCTTGCTGCTGGTGGCCTACGCGGCGGGGCTCCTGTTCGGAGGCGCGCTGCTGGCCCTCGGCGCGTTTATTTCTTCGCTAACGGAAAGCCAGATCATCGCTGCCGTCATCACGTTCGTGACTTTCTTGCTCCTCTTCTTCGTGGGTTTCAGCTCCGATGCCAGCGGCGGAATCGGTGCGGTGATTCATTATGTTGGTATCACCAATCATTACGAGGACTTCACGCGCGGCGTGATTGATACCTCCGGCCTGATTTATTATTTCAGCTTCATTATTCTTTTCGTTTTCCTGACGGTGCGCTCGATCGATTCGATGCGCTGGCGCCGCGCTTAATAGGCCCGGCTCGCAATTCATGGAGGAGCTTGCAGTATGAAATGGGATCGGGAAGAGATCGCTAGTTTTATCGGCACCATTGGCGTGGCCATGCTCGTTGCCAGTGGCGTGCGTTATTCCATTCAGAATGAACTGCTCACCACCAGCAAGGTGCTGCTGATAGCCGGTGGCGTGCTTGTGCTGGCCGCCATCATCCTCGGTTTTCGCGCCATCGTCAGATTATTTTCCGGCCGCAGCGCGCAGCAGGGCAGCAACACCGCGATTCTGGCCCTCGCCGTCATCGCCATTCTGGCCGTCATCAATTTCGTTGGCTTCCGCCATCACAAGACTTTCGATCTAACCACCGAAAAGCTCTTCACCCTCTCCGACCAGACCCGCAATATCGTCAGCGGCCTTAAAGAAGACCTCACCGTCGCGCGCTTTGACAAAGATTCCAACGTCGCCTTCGACAACCTGATGGCCGAATACAAAGCCCTCAGCCCGCACTTCAAATATGAATTCGTAGACCCTCAGCGGAAACCCGAAGTCGCGCAGGATTTTGGCGCCACGCACATGGGCGACGTTGTCGTCGCCTACGGCGTCCGTAAGGATCATTTGGATCCCGGCGCGCACGGCGGCCAAATCGGCGAAGAAGACGTCACCGGCGCGATCGTGAAAATCACCAGCGACAAAATAAAGGAAGTCTGTTTCGTCACCGGCCACGGAGAAAGATCTCTAACCGATAGTTCGCAGGACGGCTTCAGCCAGGTAGACGCCGGCCTGAAGAAAGAAAATTACACAACGAAAACCATCAACCTGGTCGCCGATAACGGCGTGCCAGCGGACTGCAGCGTCCTGGTGATCGCCGGGCCCAAGCAGTCCTACTATCCGCAGGAAACCGCTATGCTCGGCAAATTCCTGGACACCGGCGCCGACGCGCTGATTTTGGTTGATCCCGCAACCGACCCGAAACTCGACGACCTCTTCCAGTCCTGGAATGTGGCGGTAGGCAACGACGTCGTCGTGGATGCCAGCGGCATGGGCCAACTCTTCGGTGGCGGCCCCATCATTCCGGTGGTCCAGGATTTTGGCGCCAGCCCCATCACCAAGGGATTCCAGGGTTCGGTCGCATTCTTCCCGCTGGCTCGCACCGCTGCCATCGCGGACAAGAACAAGACGATTCCGCAGACCGTCGAACTGCTGAAAACTTCCGAGCGCAGCTTCACGATTCCCAAGCTCGAGCCGGGTCAGAAGAAAATATCTTTCGACCCGAAAACAGACAAGATCGGTCCGCTCTCGCTAGGCGTCGCCGCCAATCGCAAAGTCGGCGAAAAGGACGCCCGCCTCGTGGTCATCGGCAATTCGCAATTCGCCGCGAATCCTTTTGTCAGCCAGCAACGAAACGGAGACCTTTTCTTCAACGCGATTGACTGGCTGGCTCAGGACGAAAAATTAATTTCCATTCGCCCCAAGAGCCCCACCAACCGCCGCGTCAATTTGTCCGAAGCTCAATCCGCCGCGCTGCACTGGCTCGACCTCGTCTTTCTTCCTGGCCTGGTACTCTTCTCGGGCGTTTACATCTGGTGGAAACGCCGCTGACGCCGCTCCAATCGAATAAGCAAAAGTTTCGGGGGCCATGGTTGGGAAATCACTGGGAAACGACTGAGAAATGATTAAGAAATCCACACTAATTGTCCTGCTTGCTGCGATTCTCGCCGGCGCCGCGGCCTACTATTTCGATTGGAAGCGTGGCCAGAAAGACGCCGAGAAGTCGGCAACCGACACCACTAAACTCGCTTTCTCTTTGCAGGCAGATGATATTTCTTCCCTTGTAATTTCTTACCCGGCCGATCCGAAATCACAGCCCATCCATTTCGAAAAACAAAATGGCGCCTGGCAGATTACCGCGCCGCTGCAG
Organism: uncultured Acidobacteriota bacterium; assembly: GCA_963748395.1. GTDB lineage: Bacteria > Acidobacteriota > Terriglobia > Acidiferrales > UBA7541 > Palsa-295. The sequence continues at coordinate 1,004,836 of CAVVIP010000006.1, forward strand.
ACCGGCGCCGATGAACCCTCGCTGCAGGGAATTCTCCAGCAACTCGCCTCGGCCCGCATTGCCCAGACCGAGCCCGGCACACCCGACCGCCTGAAAGTTTTCGGACTGGACACTCCCGCGGTCACGCTGGATTTTCAGATGCGGAATGGCGCCAAGCACACCTTGCGACTGGGCAAGAAAGATTTCACCGGCGTCTCCGTCTACGCCATTGCGGACAACTCCAAAGAAGTAGCCTTGCTCCCCGAATCTTTGCTGGTCAGTGCGGATAAACCGCTGCAGGACCTGCGCGATCATTCCGTGCTGCACCTTATGGCCGCCGATGTAGCCTCGTTCGACCTCAAAAACGCGTCCGGCGAACTGGCCGCGACGAAAGATCAGGCCGGCTGGAAATTTTCCAAGCCCAGCAGCACTCCTGCCGATGGAGACGCCATCCGCGCGCTCCTCTCCGCCGTCGCCAATGCCAGGATGGTCACCATCGCCAGCGAAACTTCCGATAACCTCGGGAAATATGGCCTCGCAACCCCGGCAATTTCTTTCGCGGCATCTGATTCCAAAGGCAAAACCGCGACTCTGCTCGTTGGCAAAAAAGAAGCGGACGAATATTTCGCGCGAGACGCCGCGCGCCCCACCATTTTCAGCATCAACCAGGATCTCTACAAAAAGCTCACCGAAAACTTCAGCAACCTGCGCGACAAGAAACTGGTCCACTTCGATTCGGCAAACATCACGCACGCCGAAATTCACAACGCCAGCAGCACCATCCTCTGCACGCGCAAAAACGAATCAGAATGGGTTTTGGATTCGACGGGTCAACAGAATGAAAAAGAGAAGCCGGGCGACGAGAAGCAGGACGAGCAGAAGGGGAAATCGCTGACTCTCGACAAGCTCTTCACCCCGCTCGAGCAAGCGACAGCCAATGAAATTTTCGACCACCCCACGCCCGACCTGCTTGCCAAATTAGCCAAGCCGGCCTTTACCGTGATTCTCACAGATAAGAGTGGCAAAACACTGAAGGTGGAAATTTCGAAGCAATCCGGCGGATTCGTCTACGCACGCACCAGCGAGGCCCCCACGATCTACAAACTGAAACCGCAGATTCTCACGGACCTGAACTTCCAGGCCGCCGACCTCTCGTTGTAGCCGCACAAAGTAAAGCAGCATCAGCTCGGCAGCCGACGCCCGACCAGCTACACAGGCCTCGGCCTATGCCGCGGTGTCCACTTCTTCCAGCAACTTCTCCGCGGGCCATGTGGCCAAAAGCAGCACTTTTCCCGTTATGGGCGAGATGTGCACGTAAAACACATGCGTGTCGCTCTTAATTTCAAAGAGTTCAGGGTGTTTCGGATCGGGAATCGCCTCCGAGCCGCTGGCTAATAAATTGCCCAGCTCGACCACCAATTCCCGCGGATGGTCTCGCAAGTCTTGAATCTGCATGTCACGTTCCCAGCGCATCACCTGCTCCTCCCCCAGCTTTTATTTTGCCCCTCGCTAGCTTATACGTTTGGATGCTCGGGAATGTTGCAAGGCTCCTTCTTTTTTCACATTAGTTTCGCGTCGCAGTCAACCGCCGGGCCCAGCCGCCGTAAATAAAGTATTCGAACGTTAACCCCTAACTTGTTACTTGCGCGGCCCCCCTAAACTTGCCATAGTCCCTCATGCGGAGGGCCCCACTCATCGTGAAAAGACCCAAGCTCAAGAAGACCAGCCGCATGAGTCGTGACAAGCGGCGTAAGCACCACCATTGGCAGGTCACCGTGTACTACGCGGACGGTGAAAAGTTTGCTCGCGTCTACATTGATCGCGACCGCGCGCAAAAGTTTGCCGAGCGGCAGAAGAAATCTCCTGTCGTCAAGGCCACTCGTATCATGGAAGTTGATTAGCTCCCAATTTTGGCGGCGCTGGCGCTAACACTCACCACCGCAAACACGCCTCGCCGCCTCTTCCATTTTCTAATCCCCACCACAATGCAATGTCGAATCTATTGAGCGCATTTTCGCGCGGATCTGATTTGCACGAATCGTCACGCCGCGCCCTGCGCTGAATTTGTAGCGGCCGGTTCGGCATCATCGAACCGGGCAGCCGTTGTTTTGCTCGAACACCCGTGATGCCGCCATGGTCACCCCGTGACTCGCTTCTGGACCACCGCCCTTTTCTGCTATAGTGCCGCCCTCTGGACCACTTAATATAAATTTCGACGTGCAGCCGCGCGCAAAGACGATAGCGGCCAGCATCATCCGCGGAGATTTCAGCAGCCATGCCCGATCAAGCCTACGTCCCGCATCCCGTGGATACCTCGGGCGTCAGCCTCGATGACCTGCAACCGCTGCTCGAAAGCCTCGCGCGCAACGCCCACGAAATCTGGGCGCAACAACGCCTCCGCGATGGCTGGACCTACGGCGCGCATCGCGACGACGTCAAGCGCACGCACCCCTGCCTCGTCCCGTACGAAAATCTTTCGGAATCTGAAAAGGACTACGACCGCGTAATGGTCAACGAAGCCTTGAAGGCCATCATCGCCATGGGCTACCGCATCACCAAGAGGTAACGCATGCCAGAACCCGCGAATCTCGCTGCAACTCCCGCGCCCCTGGAACCGGAACGCCCCACTCCGAAAGACGATATGAACGACGCTGCGGAGATTCGCGATTACGAAACCAAGATCGCGCAAGGGCACCACCTCGACTACCGCCCACTCTGTACGGCCCTGTCTCTGGTACAGGACGCGGTGCACGACTCGTTTACCAAATGCGATAAGGAAGCCCTGCGCTACCAAAAGCGGTATCAGAACATCTCGATAGCGGCGGTTTTTTTCGGCGCGCTCACAATCGTCGCGGCCATCTTGGAATTCATAATACGAGGTCACGAGACGCCCATGACGATTGCGGAAGGACTCATCGCACTCATCACGCTGGTTCTGATCGGCACCGGCTTGTTCGGCGAGTTCAAAGAAAAATGGCTGACGGCGCGCTATAAAGCCGAGAATCTGCGCCTGCTGAAGTTTCGCAACCTCACTGATTCGCGCCTGTGGTGCCCGCCCATCAACATGAATCTGCTGCGCGAAGAGCTACAGGATGAGGTGCATAAGATCGAAGCTCAGAACTATGACAAAGTGAAGGAGTGGGCGTCCGAAGGCGTGCGTCCCCGCGTCTGCGCGCCGCCTTGCGAAAAAATCTGCGATCCAGCGCTTCAGGAATTCGTCGATTACTATCGCGTCAAGCGCTTGCACGTGCAGACCAATTACCTCAAACGAAAATCCGAATCCAGCGAGGAGATCGGTGCCAGGACCGCCATGATCGTCCGCTGGATATTCTTCGCGAGCTTTGCGTTTGTCTTGACGCACGTTGTGCTGCAACTCGGCGCCCCAGCCCCGCCGGCGACAGACTCCAGACCTCCGGATGAGTCTGCCCTGGCAATGTGGTTGATCGGCCTCGCAGCAGGTATCCCGGTGATTGCCGCGGCTGTGCGAACCTACCGCGCTTCGCGCGAGTTCGAACGAAATGCGCTGCGGCATCGCGCCACTCTGGATTCGCTGGAAGAGCTGGAAAGGGAACTTCACACCACCGACGATTTGAACCAGAAATTCCGCCTGCTGGGCTTCTGTGAGCTAGTCCTCGAGATGGACTGCCGCGAATTCATGCGCCTGCTGCGCGAAGTGGAGTGGTACGGCTAGCCTCACCCTAGGAAGCTCAGCGTCGGCGTCGTGAAATTCGGCAAGTTCGGAAACACCGTCGGCAAGTCCCCGGCTCCCACGCCAAACCACTGCGCCAGCGTCGCCCCGTACTGATCCACCGACGTGCTCGGAATCCACCGCCCGTTGTTGCCAACGTCGTCCGGCCCGCCCAGCGCCAGCTGCGGAAATGTCCCGTAAACATCTCCGCCCACCACCGAGCCGCCCATCACCAAATGATGGCTGCCCCATGCGTGGTCCGTGCCGCCATTCGAACCCGGCTGGAAAGTTCGGCTGAAGTCGGAAAGCGTGAACGAAGTGACCTGCTGCTGAATTCCCAATTCCGCGGTCGCGTTGTAAAACGCCGTCATCGCCGGATCCAGCTGCGAGTACAAGCTCTGCTGTGTCGGCAATTGCGCGCTGTGCGTATCGAATCCGCCCAGCGAACAAAAGAAAATCTGTCGTTGTAATCCCAGTGAGCTGCGCGCCTGCATGATCTGCGCCACCTGCAGCAATTGGTTGCCGAGCCCCGAGTTCGGGAATTGCGTTTGCAGGCTCGGCACACTCTTCAGCGCCGATGCCAGCACCGCGCTTTGCGCCAGCGATTGGCTCATCACCGCGCTGGTGTCCTGCACCAACGATATGCCCGAATCAAACGTAAGCAATTGCTGGAACGCCACCAGCCGCGCGTTTGCCGCCGCCGATCCCGAATAGCCGCTAAGTCCCGGCGAGGAACCAGGTATCAGCGCATAGGGCTGTGTTTGCGCGCCCGTACAGATAATCGCGCCGCCCGCTACAGAAGTAATCGGCGGATATTGCGCCCCTGAATTCATCGGCTGCAGCACGTCCGCCGTCCGCCCCGCCCATCCCGTCGATCCCGTGCCATCGAATTGCGCCGTCTGCCACTGTCCCTGCTGGTCCGAGTGTGAAAATAAATTCACCGGAATCGTACCAGTTCCTTGCTTGTACTGCGCCTGCGTCAGAGGCTGCGAGAGAGTGCCCACATTCGCCACCACCGCCACTTGTCCGCTATTGAAAAGTCCCTGCAGCCCCGGCAAATTCGGGTGCAATCCGTAGGGAACCTTCCCCGTCTTGGCCACGATCGGCAATAGCGTCCCTTGCGCCAGTGCCAGGTTTTGCCGAATCGTCGCGTAATTCTGATACCCCGCTGTATCGTTCGGCACGATCAGATTGTTGCTGTCGTTTCCGCCGAAAAGAAATATGCACACCAGCGCTTGGTATCCGCTCGACGGGCCCGCCGCCAGCGCGTGAATCATATTCAGCCGGCCCAGTGCGGCCGTCATGCCAAAGGACGCAGCGGTGCAACAACTGGCGCGCAAGAGATCTCTGCGTGAAATTCCTTTTCCCCGAGCCATGTTCACACTCCCGCGGCTGCGCCGCTCCCGATCTAGTGCTGCACTTGATATTGCGATGACGTCCCAATCAAATAGATGGCCGCCTGCGCTTCCTGCATTCCTTGCTTGCTTCCCGCCGGCACTGTCTGCATCGCCGTAAGAATGGTGTTCTGCATGTCCGCGGACATCGAGCCGTGCAGCATCAACGTGTTCAAGGACGCCAATAAAGCGCTCGGATCGGACGCCTGCGTCGCGTAGCTGGAAAAATTCACGATCGTTCCGGACCCCAGCGAGCCGTACACGAAACTGTTTACCCAGTTCACGCGATTGAGCGACGTGGCCGTCGTCAATATTTGAAATTCCGGGCCGAATGTCGTCGTCCCCGGAATTACGAAATCCGGTGAATAAAAATTGAAGACGCTCGGCGAGTACAGTGCTTGCTGCCCCATGCCATCGCCGTAGTAGCTCAGGTTGGATCCGTCGCTGGTCGCTCCGAAAGCGCGCAGCAAGCCGGTCATGTACAGAATCGGTTCCTGCAGGTGGCCGTCGGTTCCCACCGTGGTCGCAGGGTCGTCTCCACGCCGCGCTTCGGAATCCATCAGAATCGCCGTGATCACCGCCTTCATGTCGCCGCGCACACCCGCGCCGTTATCATTGAACACGCTCGCCACTCTCTGAATGTAGGCCGGGCTCGGATTGCTGGTCACCAGATGCTGGATCAGCTCCCGCGAAATGAACGGCCCCACGTTTGGATGATTGAACACGTTGTCCATCGCGCCTTGCAGATCCTGCATGGATGTTTGTCCCGCGGGCAGCGCTCCGCCACCGGATACTCCGGGATAGGTCAGCAACTGCTTGGCGCCCGTGTCGTGATTGGAATCCACTGCCACCATCGGCCCGGTCCAGTATTGCGGGTTGTAAGTTTGCTGCGTTGCGCCCGGCGCCAGCGGGTATGTCCAGCCCGTGTAAGCGCGGGCAAACGCCTCCACGGTATCTTGCGTGTACGTTGGGATCTGGTTGCCGCTGGAATCCAGCTGGAAAGATCCATCCGGATTCAGTTGCGATGTCCCGATAGTAAATAGCTGCATGAATTCGCGCGCGTAATTTTCGTTGGCGTGATCGCCCTTGCTGATGTTCGGCTTCCCGTTGTTCACCATGTCCAGCCAATCGCCCATCGCCGGCGATAGCGTCACGTCCTGCATGATCTGCCGGTAATTCGTGAATGAGTCATTCTCCAGCAGTTGCAGATAGTTCGTATATCCCGTCGGGTCGCCTACCTTGTTGCCGCCAATCACGAAAATCTGGCTCAGCGCGAACGCCACTCGTTGCCGCAGTTGATCCTGCGCCGTCAGGTTCTGTACAAAAAATCGCTGTTGCACCGAACCCAGTCCGGACTCGCCCGATGCCGGCATCGGATACTTGGTGATCGGCAGCGTGTATTGCGCCGTCAGGAATCCCTGCAGTCCGCTGTATTGCACCTGGGTGATCAGATCGGTTGTGGGCCCAAACGTGGTCTGCTCCAGGAAACGATCCGCCACATTCGCGGCAATCGAAATCGTTCCCACCACCTGTGCGCTCATATTGTTCGAGCCGATGGCGCCCGGGTCGGGATTCATTACTTCCACCGCCACCGCGCCCACTTGCGAGGCTGTGGCCGTCCCAGTAGCCGTCAACTGCGTGCTGGATACATAAGTAGTCGCGAGCGTCGTGGACCCGAATGTAACTGTGGCGCCGCTGACGAAATCGCTCCCTGTAATCGTCAGCGTGAAAGTCCCCACATTCACTTGCGGCGGCGCAATTCCCGTCACCACCGGTATCGGATTCAGCAGCGTTACGCTGCTGCTCGCTGTCTCCGAAGACTTCCCGCTCTCTACCGCCGCGATTGTCACGGTGTTCGGCGTCGGCAGCACGGCCGGCGCAGTGTAATTTCCGCCCGCATCTATAGTTCCCAGCGTCGCATTCCCACCTGCGATTCCGTTCACCGACCAGGTCCACGTCTTTCCAACAACCGACGGCGTGAACGGCTGCGACGATCCCGCGCGTACCGCGGCCGTCGCTGGTGAAAGCGTCAGGGTCTGTGAATCGGGCGGCGTGAAGCCCGGCGGCGTCAGCGCGCAACTCGCGGTCATCATGGCCATCAGCAACACAGCGGCAGCGATACTCCAGCGGCGCACGGCACCCTCCTTGGCGACGGTTCGAATTCGGCATAAAACCGGTCAGTAATTCACCATGCGAAGTAGTCTGGGTTCTAAGTCGCTGGCAGGTTCGAACCGACCTTCAATGTGGTGTGAGAGGCTAGCAGTCCTTGCGGCGTTTCAACACTGACCAGCGGGACAAATTAAGTGTCCTGTCCGTCAGTACTACGAAAGCGATTTAATTGCCTGAAAGTGGAGATTTCGTAATGCGAAGAGAAAGGGAAGGGCGCGCACCTTGTGGATCGTAGCCCGACAGTCTGCAGAAAATTATACGGAGTCGTTGTTGAATTTGTAGCGGCCGGTCCCGTTTTTTGGGACCGGGCAGCCGTTGACTTGGTTTTCTTGGCCTTTGTAGCGGCGCACTTTAGTGCGCCATTGTCAGCGCGCCAATCGCCAAACGGGGCTCTCTCTAATACTCGCTAGGCGCTCGTTGCAGCTACGGCTGTGCCGGTGCCTGGTCCTTCTTATGGAACTTGCGTCGTAGGTCCGGCCAGAATTCGTTCAGCACGATTCGTATCGCGTCGTAACCCACCTGCGCGGCCCACACCGTTGTGGTATTCGAAAACGTCCTGTCGGCTTCCGGATGGTAGCTATAAGTCGAGATTGCTGCCGCCGCCAGGCTCCCGCCAATTTCTGCCGTGTTGAACGTATTGTGGCCGGAGTCGGTCCGTGTAATCAGCAGCCGGCTCAGTGCGTACCCGGTGCGTTTCAGCACACTTCCTTTGCCCAACTGGTAGTAGCGAGGATCGGTGTGCAGCAGCGACGGTACCACCGCGTTGACCATGAAATTCTCGATCGTGCCGTCCGCGAATTGCGATGCATACCGCTTCGCATATCCCTCGGCGCCTTGCCCGTAGCCCGGCTCGCTATTCCGTGCCTGGCTGATTCCCGCCAGCGCTCCGTACCATGGGTATTGGAACCAGTCAAACGAAGACCGCACCGACACTTGGAATTTTTGTTTCACCGTCATCGGTGGCACGTGCGCGGAATTTTCCAGGCTCAAAAAGTTCGGCATCGCGAAGAACAGCCGGTCCTTCGTTCCCTGGTCGGCCTGCAGCTTGCTGGGCGCATTGCTTCCCGAATTGCTTGTATCACCCGGTTTCTGGCTGCCGGCGGCCTGCGCCGATGCAGGTGTGGCGTTCGGCGCCGCCGGCTGTTGCTGCTGCGCTGGTGCCGGCGTGGCGCTCGGTGCTTGTGTCTGCGCTGGAGCCTGCTGGGCTGGCGGTGTCGACTGCTGCTGCGCTGGTGTCTGCTGTCCTGATTGCTGTTCCGGCTGGGGTTCCGACGATTGCGTCGGCGCCTGTCCCGATAACTGTGCCGATGCCTGCTCCGACGATTGCCCTGTGGACTGTTGCGGAAGCTCAGCTGCCGCCTGCGCGTAACTCCGGGGAACAAAAGAAAACATCGCGATTGCCAGTGGCAATACGCAATATACTTTGGCCCGCCAACGTCTGATCATCATTTAAATCTGCAATCTCCCGGCTCTGAGCCGCTGTCTGAGAACTTGTCCGCGCTCGCTCGATGTGCGATAGGTTCATCGCCGTAATCCCGCCCGCCCCGCCGCCCGTATTACAAATTCACAACAAACATCTGCCGAGTTCCAAATAAACGTCCCATAATCCACGCGCCTCTGGCTGCAACACGTAACATCGCGTGCCGTTTCGCATCATCCTGCATTCTTATGAGCTGGGATGTGCCTTCAAGCATACCAGACTTATTATGATGACACTCTGCGTCTTGCTGTTGTGCGCACCGTGCGTCGCGAAATGCGCAATCCCGCGCAGTTCCACTCGCGGATCAGCGCTCCGCGCAACTTCGTGCGCGCTCTATTCTGCGATTAAACGTGATTTCGGTTAGCGTGATTAATTTCGGCGGGTTATTTTCGGAGAAGCCGACACGGGAGTTGCACTTAACCTGCGACGTTCGCAGTACGGTATAGGGCCAAAAAGCAGAAGGCCCACCTTGCGGCGGGCCTTCGAGGGGAGAAAGCTCCACAGCCACTGCGCGGTGGGCGGCAGAACTCTTTCCTCGGTCGCAGTCTAGTACCAACTGCGGAAATCAGTCAAGCAGGAAAGGCCACTTTTTGACCCTTTTCCAAGCTGCTGATAATAATAACTTTAAGCGCCAAAAAGCCGCTTTTCCACCGGGAGGTCACTTCGGCAGTTTTCGCTCAATCCCGTAGAAGTCCTCTGAATTGATGGGTTTACTGCCCAATCCCAATTGCAGCACTTGCATCGAACTGCTGCGATCAAACACCTTATCCGGCAGGAATCGCTTCACCACGATCCGGAATCCGCCGAACGCGATCCCCGAAATCAGCGCGAAGCAGCAGATTATTCCCGTTCCGATAATCGCTCCGACGATCATCGTAGTCAGCGGTGGCTCTTTGAATTGAAACGTCGGCTCGTTCCACGTAACTTCCGCCCCCGACTGCACCTGCTCCAGCAATTTATCCGCTTCCGCTTGGTTGCGCGCACCAAACACAATCGCCAGCAGTGTGATCGAGCGTTTGGCGAATACCGGAGAACCAGTTTGGTCCGCGGCAGTTCTGTTGACATGGTATTTTTGTTCGAGCTCCATCAACTGTTTCTGCGCCGTCTGCGGCGTGGGAAAGTCTGCAATCACGAAGTCGAGGTTGCGGCCCTCGATTCGGTATTGCGCGAACTCGGCTTCAGCGCCTTTCGAAAAACCTAGCCAATCTTCCGGTGCGACGAAGAGAAACTGGCTCATCGTTTGCGGACCAAGTATGTAACGCTCCGACCGGCTAACAATTCCATGAGATGGCAGATGGTCCGCAAGCGCTGGCAGGGGTCCAAATTGGGCGTGCGGTGAGACTGCGCTGACCAACGCTTTCAAACCGGCGACATCCTTGGTCAGATCGATTCCGCGAACGTCGAGTACGATGTTGCCAATAAGGATCAGCGCCTGTTCTCGAGAAATGACCGAAAGTTCGCTTAACTCCGCGCGCTGCATTTCCGGAGGGCACAGGTACAAGTACTCCCCGTATGCCCCGCTGGGATCTTTCATGTGATAGAGGCTGACACTCAGCGGGTCATCCTCCGCCCGCTGGTAGTTCGCTTGCTCTCCCAGAGTGAATCCGTATTCCTGTGCAGAGGCCACCGACAAGTTCCTCGGCACGGTAGCGCCATTAATCATCGGAACGCCGGCGCCATCAAACGTAGTATGAGCGCTCGCAGTCCACCCAGCGAAAGCGCTTGGCAAGATACTCTGCGCCGATGCAGGCAGTGCAGCTAGAAATACAAATAGAATCAGCAGAAGTATGGCGTGGCGCATAGTGTCCCTTAATTAGACGCCACTATTCTACTTAGGGTTCCCGTCGGAAGCTACTGTTGCAGTGCCGCCGCCCGAGGGTCGGTTGGCGGAAACCAGCTTCGACTTGTCATAGGTAAGGCTATTGAGGCTATCAAGATACGAGGCGATGCCGCGATAGAGGCCGTCCGCGACGCGCTGCCTCTGGTCCGTCTTGCGCAAAAGCTTTTCATCGCTAGGATTGCTGATAAACGAAATTTCCGAGAGCACCGACGGCATATTCGCGCCAATCAGCACCACAAAAGGAGCCTTCTTCACGCCGCGGTTTCGTTCATCCTGGCTCACCAGCTGCAAGCGGTGCGTCAGCGAATCCTGTATGTCGCTCGCCAGTTCCTTCGATTCTTCCACTTTCTCGTTGCGCGCAATTTTCTTGATGATGTCCTGCAAATCGTGCATCGACGACTGCGCCAGCGCGTTCTCGCGCGCCGCCACCGCCATGGATTCTTCCGAAGTCGCAAAGTTCAAATAATAAGTTTCGATTCCGCGTGCGGCAGCATCGTGGCTCGAGTTGGCGTGCACCGAAATAAACAGATCCGCCTTCGCTTCGTTCGCAATCGCCGTGCGCTCTTCCAGCGGCACGAAAGTGTCGTCCTTGCGCGTATAAATCACTTCCGCGCCGGGCAGTTTTTCTTCGATCTCCCTACCCAGGCGCAGCGCCACATCCAGACACAGATCTTTTTCCATTAGCCCGTGCGGCCCGATCGTTCCCGTATCGTGTCCGCCGTGGCCCGGATCAATCACAATCCGGCTGATCTTCAATCCCAGCGCGCGCGATAGCGACCTCTGCCCATCCCGGGTCGGCTTCGATTCCGTCGGCGGCACCAGCGCGGCCGTCTTGGTGTTATCTGTTTTCGATTTCCCGGCAGGTTGCTTCGCAGCGGCAGCAGCAGCAGCAGCGGCCGACGTTTTCGCCGAAGCTGGCGGCTTCTCGGCGCTCACAGTAACCGTCTGACTCGCCACCGCGCCGTTCTTGGAATCAGGATTGTCCGCCGCGTTTTTCGCAGCAGTCTTCGCGCTCGCATTCGATGCCGTGCCAGCGGGCGTCGCCGCACTCGCCGCCTCGCTCGCACCAGCCGAAGGTTTCGCGTGCACCTCGATCACCAGCCGGTAAGGACTCGCCAGCAGATAAGCCGAATAATCCCGCGCGCCGTCCACGTCCAGCACCAGGCGCACCACCCCGTCCTTGTTCTGCCCGATGCGCATCGATTTCAGCAGCCCTTCTTTTACGTCCAGGTTCTTCTTGGCTATCTCCGGCGTCAGCTTGGCTCTGTGCAAGTCGAAATAGATTCGCTCCGGCGCGGCGATGTGCGCGGCGTTGAAAGCGATGGTACCGTCGAAAGTCACCACGATCCGCGCGGAACCGTCCGCGTTCCAGCTCTTGATGTCCAGCACGCGCGGAGTTCCGCTATCGCTCTCGTGCTGTTCCACTACTTTGCCTTTCAGTTCCGGGAAAGCGCTCGTGGCAGCGGCGGCTTGCAGTTTGGCCTGCGCCTGCAGCTTCGCCTGAGCCTCCGCTTGCGCCGCAGCCTGGGCCTGAGCGAGCGCCTGCGCCTTGGCTTTGTCCCGCGTGTCCGCGATGTCTTTCAACGCGACGCGAGCATCACTCGCGAGGTCGGTTTTGGGGAAGCGCTTTACGTATTCCTTCAGCGTCGCCTCCGCCAAATCCGTCTGGTGCAGATCATCCTTCTGTATCAGCCCGATGGAGTAGAGTGCTTGTCCGCGGTAGCGGCTGCCGGGATACTGCTTCAGCAAAAAATTGTAAGTATCAATCGCGGATTGGAAATATTTCGCGTCGAACAATTTCCCCATTTCTTCGTACAACTCTGCTTCGGCGATCAGCGAAGGAGTCACTTCTTCCGACTGCGTGGAGATCAGATAAACCTTGTGGTAAGCGGCGACGGCCTGGCGGTAATCCGCAAACGAACGCTCTTTCTGTGGCTGGCTTTCCAGCGTCGTGCGCATTCCCACGGCGCGCTCGAATTGTTGGCGTGCTTCGATCTTGTGATCGGCTCGCGCGGGCGCGCAAAGGGGAACGGCTAGCGCCAGGGCTAGGGAGAGCCAGCGGACCGGTAAATGAATTTTTGCGGATACCACTTGCGTCATTCGTTCGTGAAAATTACCCGGCCCTTCGAGTCCACGTCTTTTCGCACTGGATTTCTTGGCGGAGTCCAGAGCTTCGAATCGCGGCCCGATCCCGGGCGAAAGTATGCGTCTTGCACCTTCTGCACGTACTTTTGCGTTTCCCAATACGGCGGAACGCCTCTGTTGGCATCTACGGCGTGCTCGCCGGCATTATAAGCCGCCAGCGTCTTGCTCAAATCGCCGTTGTAACGATCCAGCAGCGTTTTCAGGTACGTCGTCCCGCCTTCCACATTTTGCGCGGGATCGAAGGGATTGCCGACGCCAAAGCGTTGTGCCGTCCCAGGAATCAACTGCATCAACCCCACGGCGCCCTTGCGGGACACCGCTTGCGGATTCCATCCCGATTCCGTGCTGATTACGGCTTTCACCAGCGCGGGGTCCAGCTGATGACGCGCAGCTGCATCGCGAACAATGCGATCCAGCCGTCCGTCATTCGCACCCAGCGTCGCCGCCGCCGACTCCGCCGCTACACCACCATGCGAAGCTGCCGACGTAGAACTGCCCAGGCCGGAACCGCCCTGGGTAGAACTGCCATCAGTAGAACTGATAGTACTCCCACGACGAGCCTTCGGGGAATCCCCATTCACGAAAACCAGCTTGCCGTGCTCGTCCACCGTCGTGGAGATTTGGGCGCGCACCGGCGCGGACAGCGCCAACACCGCGCCCGCCACCAGCACTGCAACTGGGATGCAGCTCTTGTTCATCTTTCTGCTTTTCGCCAGCCGCTCTTACGGGCGGTTGGCCACAAACCTACTCCACGCCTCGGGGAAGGCAGAGCACTTTGCTTCCTGTCGCAAACGAAAGACACACATACGGCGAAGAAGGAGGCTTCTCCGTCGTAAGCATCTGGCACGACAGCAATTATAACAATCGGTCGAGGAGAGGGTAAACCTGGTCGAGGGCGTTTTGTATGCCTGATGTGTCTTTTCCGCCAGCCTCCGCCAAATCGGGCCGGCCGCCGCCGGAACCGCCCACCAACTTGGCCAGCTCCTGGACGATTTTTCCGGCATGAAGCTTGGGGATCAGGTCCTTGGTAACTCCTGTGATTAGAGCCACTTTGCCGTCATCGGCGGACGCCAGGACGACCACGCCGGAACCCAGCTTCTGGCGCAGCACATCCACCAGCTGGCGCAGGGTGTCGCGTTCGAATCCGTTCACTTGGGCGGCGATAAGGCGAACGTCCTTCACCGTGCGCGCTTTCTCCACCAGATCGCCCGCCAGCGAGCCCGCCGCTTTGCGTTTCAGCGCTTCGAGCTGCTTCTCCAGTTGCTTGGTGGCTTCGAACTGGCGCTCCAGCGCGGCGATGATTTCATCTTCGCCTGCATTGAGCATTCCTGCCACAGTGCGCAGCGTCGCGAGCGACTTCTGATATTCAGCAAGCGCACGATCGCCAGAAATCGCTTCGATGCGGCGAACACCAGCAGCGACGGATTGCTCGCCGATGATTTTGAAAACGCCAATGTCGCCCGTGCGGACTACGTGGGTTCCCCCACAAAGTTCCTTGCTGTAGAAACCGCGCGGCGTCGAAGCGTCCGGAATGCTCACCACGCGCACGTTCGCTTCCGGATACTTGTCGCCGAAGAACGCCAGCGCGCCCGAAGCCAGCGCATCATCAATGTTCATGATGTCCGTGCGCATCTCCAGATTCTTGCGGATTTCCTCGTTCACTTGCTGTTCGATTTCGCCTAGTTCGCTGGGATCCACTTGCGCGAAATGCGAAAAATCAAAACGCAGATGATCCGGCCCTACCAGCGAGCCGGCTTGCTTCACATGCGTGCCCAGGATATTGCGCAAAGCGGCGTTCAGCAGGTGCGTGGCCGTGTGGTTGCGCATGTCGCGTACTCGTCGTTCGGGATCGGCGATCGTGGCGATGTGATCGCCCACGTGCAAATCTTCCTTCGCTAAGATGCGGTGCGCAATCAACCCGGTGACGGGGTAGTACGCGCCGCGCACTTCGGCGATTTCCAGCGCGCCGGAATTATCGAAAAAGCCGCCGGTGTCGGCCACTTGTCCGCCCGATTCGGAGTAGATGGAAGTGCGGTCCAGCACCACTTCAGCTTCCGTGCCGGCCTTGATTTCGTTCACCGCGCCTTGCTTGGTGACGATCGCCTCAATCCTTGCGTCGCGCGTCTTCGTCCCAAAATAAAATTCAGGCTCGGTTTTGTAAGTTTGCGCCAGCTTCGAATACACAGGATTCGCGGCGTCTTTATGCACGCCTTTCCAAGCTGCCCTCCCTCGTGCTTGTTGCTCTTCTTTCGCGCGATCAAATCCCTCCTGATCAAACTCAAGACCGAAATCGCGCACGACATCTTGAATAAAATCTAGGGGCAGCCCAAATGTATCGTAAGACTTGAATGCATTCTTGCCCGGATACGTTAGGCGTTTACCGCCCTGGTTAATTTGCTTAACCTTCGCATAAAGATCTTCGCGTTCAATTCCGCGAGCCGACTTGTTCCGCGTCAGTACGGTGTCTCCCATGGGGCGCAATGTTTCGAGGGAAAAGTTGTATACATCATCCTCGAGCGGCCCTAGCCCCGCGTCTAGTGTGCGTGTGAATCGCGTTTCCTCGCCTTTCACAAGGCTAGCGATTCGATCCGCAGTCTCGATGAGTTCGGGGTAGGCCGATTTCATTTCGTCGCGAACCGCGAAGACCATCTGATAGAGAAAAGGCTGTTCTTGCCCGAGCAACCGCCCGTGATGAATCGCGCGCCGAATGATCTTCCGCAGCACGTAGCCGCGGCCTTCATTCGATGGAGTCACGCCGTCGTTCACCAGAAACGTCGTGGCTCGCGCATGATCGGCTATAACTCGCAGCGAAGCAGCACCGCCGCGACCTTCTTCACGCGTTTCTTCTCTCTTCAAATCAACGCGACAGAGTTCCGCAGCGCGGCTGATGAGCGGAACAAACAAGTCCGTATCGTAGTTGGAAATTACGTGTTCAAGGACAGCAGTGGTCCGGTCGAGACCCATCCCGGTATCCACCGACGGCTTCGGCAGGGGATTCAGATTGCCGCTCGAATCCCGATTGAATTGCATGAAGACCAGGTTCCAGATTTCCACATAGCGGCCGCAGTCGCACGGAAACGTGCATTTTCCGGCTGCGCAGTCTGGCCCTCGCGGGTCGTCAACGGATGCGACGCCCATGTCGTAGAAAATCTCGCTGCAGGGGCCGCAGGGGCCTGTATCGCCCATGGCCCAGAAATTATCTTTCAGGCCGGGGATCGCAAAGATGCGCTCTTTCGCAGCGCCCGCCTGGAGCCAGAAGTCAGCGGCTTCCGTATCCGTTCCCAGCGTGTTGCCGGGCGCAACTTCCGCGCCGCCGAACACCGTGAAGTAAAGTTTTTCCAGCGGAATCCCGTACCAATCCGGCGAAGTAATCAGCTCCATGGCAAAAGCGATCGCATCCTTCTTGAAATAATCGCCGAAGGAAAAATTCCCCAGCATTTCGAAAAAAGTGTGATGGCGATTAGTGAAGCCCACATTTTCCAGGTCGTTGTGCTTGCCGCCGGCGCGCACGCATTTCTGGCAGGTGGTCGCCCGGTTGTAATCGCGCTTTTCCACGCCCAGGAACACGTCCTTGAACTGGTTCATCCCCGCATTTGTGAAAAGCAGCGTCGGATCGTTCGTCGGCACGAGCGAGGAGCTGCGCACCACGCGATGCCCGCGCTCTTCGAAGAATCTCAGGAATGTTTTGCGGACTTCGTTGCCGGTCCACTGCTTAGTCGCCACGTATGACCTCGGTCGAAACGGTTCATTATCGCAGAGGGTCACATGGCTCGCAACGGCGGGAAGGCTCTAACCCAGAGTTTAAACCGCGTCTCTTCGCGGCTCATCGAATTCAAGCAGGATCTTGAACCCGATCACATCGGCTCCAAACCGTATCTTCAGCTCCCGAATTCCGAACGCGAAACTCTTCGGCGGCGAGCTTGCCGAAATCGCGGAGGCATCCTCCGGCAACCGCCACGAAAAATTGCAATGCGGGCAAGCGGTGGGAATATCACGTATATCGTCCGGCGAAACCGTCAGGCGGGATTTGCATTTGTGGCACTCAAACGTAACTGCGCGAATCTCTTCCAGCCCCACCACGATTTTTCGTTCAAAAGTCACGTTGCCGAAGTGTATCACGGCAAAGCGTTCACGCCGGTCCTCCTCTCATCGCATCCACAACTGCATAATATGAAAAAGTCCCGCGCCCATCAGCGCCGCGCCCGGAATCGTCAGCACCCACGCCCACACAATCCTTCGCGTCACGCCCCAACGCACCGCCGTCAACCGGTGCGCCGCGCCCACGCCCACGATCGCGCCCGTAATCGTATGTGTGGTGCTCACCGGAATTCCGAAATGCGCGGTGGTTATTAAAGTCAGCGCGCCCGCAGTCTCCGCCGAAAATCCTCCGAACGGATTCAGCTTGGTGATTCGCTGTCCCATCGTCTTGATGATTCGCCAGCCGCCCGCCATGGTCCCGCCCGCCATCGCCAGGTGACAACATATGATCACCCAGTACGGCACCACGAAATCCTGCATCAAGCCGCCGGCCACCAGCGCCGTGGTGATAATCCCCATGCCTTTCTGCGCGTCGTTGGTGCCGTGGCCCAGGCTATATCCCGCCGCCGAAACCAGCTGCAGGCGGCGAAACCAGCGGTCTACTTTTTGTGGTCGCATTTTGCGCACGATCCAGCTGGTCCCGATGCTGGTGGCGTAGCCCAGAAACATTCCGATGATCGGCGAGAGAAAGAGAAACAGGATGGGCTTGGTCCATCCGCCCAGAATCAAAGCGCGCATTCCAGCGTGCGCCACTGCCGCGCCGCCGTAGCCGCCCATCAACGCGTGCGACGAACTGGTCGGCAGCCCCAGGATCAGCGTGATCATGTTCCACAAAATCGCGCCCACCAGCCCGGCGAGCAGTACGCGTTGGTTCACCATATCAATGTGAACCATGCCGCTGCCCAGCGTTTTCGCCACGGCGGTGCCAAATACAAACGCCGCAATGAAGTTCCAGAACGCCGCCCAGATCACCGCGCGCAGCGGCGTGAGCACGCGCGTGGACACTACTGTGGCGATGGAATTCGCGGCATCGTGCCAGCCATTGGAGAATTCGAATGCCAGGGTCAGGCCGACAGTGAGTAACAGCAGTTGGAAGCTGTTCACAGGCTCAGGCGCTTTTCAGGATGATGCTTTCGATTACGTTGGCTACGTCCTCGCACTTGTCCACTGCGGTTTCCATTACTTCGAAAATTTCTTTCCACTTGATGATTTGCACGGGGTCTCTTTCTTCATCGAATAATTGCGCGATCAGCGTGCGGCAGATGCGGTCGCTTTCATTTTCGTAGCGGTTGATCTCGATGCAATGCTTCATCGCGGTATCCGGCTTCTCAATCGCATGGATGGCCGCCGCCAGCTCTTTTGTCGCTGCCACCAACACCTGCGCCAGATCCAGCGTTCCGGTTCGCAAGGCCTCCACGCGATACAGCACGAAGCGGCTGGCGGCCGCGTCTATCAGGTCAATCACGTCGTCCATGGTGCTGACCAACTCGTGAATATCCTCGCGATCGAACGGCGTGATGAATGTCTTGTTGAGCATGCGGAATGTCTGGTGGGTGATTTCATCGCCGGCGTGCTCGATGGCCTTGATGTTCTGCACCTGCTCCGGAACCCCGGTGTAGTGCAGCAACATCTTCTGAAAAGCTTCGGCGCCGCGGTGGATATTTTCCGCCTGCTTGCGGAACAGGTCGAAAAAGCCTTCTTCACGCGGCAGCAGCCGTTGCAGCAGTCCGGTCATCGGATTTCACGTCCCCCAGGTCCAGCGTTTGAAACAGGCAGACCATAGCAGAGATAGCAATCCACAGGCAAGGAAGCCCGCCCGAACGCATCGCTCCGCACCCGCCGCGAAGCTTTGGCCATCTTTTTCCCGAAATGGGACGCGAGCCTGCCTATCAAGTCCTTGATTACCATATCCATTCTATGATATAATGGTTACTAGGCCATGCTGCTATTCGCTCATAATACGGGCGCCTGTCCTCTGCCGGGCGCGATGGTGCCGTCTCGACGCGTTCCTCTCAGTTCATCGCCCGTCGGCAGCCCGCTACAGCCCGCGATCCCGCTGCTACGCGCACTTCCAATCGCTGGTGAAAAAATATTAAAAACAGAGCTAACCCCTTCCGCGTCAACTCCGAGGGTGTTTCTAATCGCTGGTGTTTGCCGCACTTTTGCCGCCGCGCCACTGTCCACTCATCACTTGTTACTCATCACTCGCCACTGCATTTCTAATCGCTACACCAAATTATTAGAAATCGAGCTAACCCGCTCACAACAAACGAGAAAACATTTTCTAATCACTACGATTTGTCCCACTTTCACGCCCGCGCCGCACCCAACCCATCACTCGTCACTCACCACGCGTGACAGCCTCACCCAATTTCTATTCGATACAAATGAAGTCCACAAAATCGTAGTTCCGATGAAAACAAAGGAGAAACGAGTTTCTATTCGCTACAAATGGGCACTTGGTAGTATGGGTGATCCCGCCTGTGCGCCTTGTTTATCGGTAGCGCCCGCGCCTCCGCGCAGCGCCCCCGCGGGTCATTCCTCGTCGTCGGCTTGGGCTTTCAGCAGGCGCTCGATTACGGCCATGTCTTCCAGGGTGGTGGTGTCGCCTGTGACGGCGCCTTTGGTGGCGAGTTCGCGGAGCAGCCGGCGCATGATTTTGCCGCTGCGCGTTTTGGGCAACAAGTGTGTGAAACGAACATCCGATGGGCGCGCGATGGAGCCGATGGTGTTGGCTACGTATTCCATCAATTCGCTGCGCAACTCCTTGCTGGCCTCGTGGCCCACGCGCAGCGCGACGAAGCAGACGATCGCTTCGCCCTTGATTTCGTCCGGGCGCGCGACCACGGCCGCTTCCGCGACGGCCGGATGACTTACCAGCACGCTTTCGATTTCCATGGAGCTGAGGCGGTGGCCGGCGACTTTGATGACGTCGTCCACGCGGCCCAGCACCCATATGTAGCCGTCCTTGTCGCACTGCGCGGCGTCGCCGGCAAAATACACGCCGGGGATGCGGCTCCAGTATTCGCGTTCGTAGCGCTCGTCATCGCCATAGATGGTGCGCAGCATGGAGGGCCAGGGTTTCTGGATCGTCAGGTAACCGGTCTCACCGGGTCCGACTGGTTCACCTTTCATATTCACGACTTTGGCGATCACGCCGGGCAGCGGCAACGTCGCCGACCCGGGCTTGGTGGGCGTCGCGCCGGGCAGGGGAGAAATCAGTATCGAACCGGTTTCCGTTTGCCACCAGGTGTCCACGATCGGGCAGCGATTTTTTCCGATGGCCTCGAAATACCATTTCCACGCCGCGGGATTAATCGGCTCGCCCACGGTGCCCAGCAGGCGCAGGCTGCTCAGGTCGTGTGGAGTGATCCAGTCCATGCCCCAGGCCATGAACGCGCGGACGGCGGTGGCGGAGCTGTAAAAGATGGTGACTTTGTAGCGCTCGATGATGTCCCAGAAGCGATCCTTCTGCGGGAAGTCCGGCGCGCCTTCGTACATCACGATGCTGGCGCAGTTCGAAAGCGGGCCGTAAACCACGTAGCTGTGTCCGGTGACCCAGCCGATGTCGGCGGTGCACCAGTAGATGTCGTCCTCCTGCAGATCGAAAACCAGGCGAGTGCTCCATGTGCACTGAAGCAGGTAGCCACCAGATGTGTGCAACACGCCTTTCGGTTTTCCGGTGGTGCCGCTGGTATAGAGGATGTAGAGCGGGTGCTCGGAATCAAATGGCGCGGCGACATTTTCCTTCGAGGCTTTTTCTTCCAGTTCGTGCCACCACAGATCCCGGCCTTCTTGCCAGCCGACTTTTTCCTTGGTGCGTTGCACGACGATGGATTTTTCGATGGTGGGGCAATTCTTCAGCGCGGCGTCGGCGGTTTCTTTCAGAGGGACGATTTTTCCGCGACGGAAGCCGCCGTCGGCGGTGAGCAGGATCTTGGCCTTGCAGTCGGCGATGCGGTCGGCGAGGGCCGTCGCGCTGAAGCCGCCGAAAACCACGGAATGGATCGCGCCGATGCGGGCGCAGCCCAGCATGGCAATCGCCAGCTCCGGCACCAGGGGCATGTAAATCGCGACGCAATCTCCGGGCTTCACGCCCAGCGAACTCAGCACGTTGGCGAACCTGCAGACGCGCTCGTGCAGCTCGGCATACGTGAATTGAATGGTCGAGCCGTCTTCCGCTTCCCACATCAGCGCGGGCTTATTCGCATTCTTTTCCAGATGGCGGTCCAGGCAGTTGTAGGCGACGTTGAGCTTGCCGCCCACGAACCACTTCGCGTGCGGCGGTTTCCAATCCAGCACTTTTTTCGGAGCTTCGAACCAGTGCAGCAGCTTGGCCTGTTCGCCCCAGAAGCCCTCGGGATCGGCTTGCGCGGCCGCGTACATCTCGCGATAGTCCTCGAGAGAGCGTACGCGGGCTTTTTTGCTGAATTCTTCGGGCGGCGCGATGGGCTTCTCTTCTAAGACATGCGGATCGAATTCCTGCATGATTCCTCCGTGGTTCGCGCGCGACGAGGCGCTGGGACGATGGATTGACTGCCGCACACCGGCCGCGAGCGGCAGGCGCTGGCCGCCTGAAAAGTCGCCCTAAGTGCGCCCCTACGTTATTGAACTGGAGGGGTTTGGTCAAGAAGCGGATTGAGAGTCGCGGGCCCCGCGACGGCGAATTCGGGACGAAGGTCGAGCAAAGTCTCGACACCGATGGCATCCGCCGCGGCGGGCGCCGCCAGAAGTTCAATAGCTGCATTTTCCTGGAACTTTTCCGGCCCGCTCCCGGAATATGTAACGAGAGTTGCGCCGGGCCGTCCAACAGTCTCAGATGAACAGGGTCATAGAAACCGTAGATGACGGGCTGCTACTCCGGCGGATGGTGGCCGGGGACGAGGGTGCATTCACCCTTTTGTACCGGCGGAAGCACCCGGCGATATACCGCTTCGCTTTGCACATGAGCGGGAACGCGGCGCTCGCCGAGGACGTGACTCAAGAGGTCTTCATGACGTTGATTCGCGACGCCAAGCGGTTTGATCCGGAGCGCGGGACGCTCGGCGGATTTCTGTTCGGCGTCGCGCGGAATCACCTGCGGCGGCGCTGGGAACAGGAACGACATTCGGTGCCGCTGCCGCAATCGGCGGACGAGTTGGACGTAATCATGTCGCGTAGCAGCGCGGTCCAGATGGGCGGCAGGAACGGCGCATCGGGAAACGGGAACGGCAACGGAAATGGCCACGGCGCGGACGGCAGCGCCTATTTGCTGCATCGGGATGATTTTGCCGCGCTGGAAAATGTGACCCGGGTCCGCCAGGCGATCGCCACGCTGCCGGAAAATTACCGCGAAGTGGTGGTGCTCTGCGAGCTGGATGAATTGAGTTACGAAGAGGCGGCAGCGGCGCTGGATTGTCCGGTGGGAACGGTGCGTTCCCGTCTGCATCGCGCGCGGGCCATATTGGTAGAGAAATTACGCGACACACAACCCGTGCGGCGCGCGTCGGCGGTGGGCGAATGAAACAGGATCCTGGCAAGGACATTTTTACCGAAATGCAAAGGACGAATCGCATGGACTGCGCGCAATTCCAGGAAGTGCTGCACGAGCTGGACCGACCCGGAACTGAGGGCGCCGTAGTCTGCGAGCGAGCGCTGGCTCATGCGGAGACTTGCAGCGCTTGCGCGACGCTGCTCACCGAAGTCGAGTCGCTGGATTTTTCGCTGCGCCAGATTGGCGAGGATACCTCGGAACTGCAAGCGCCACCGAGACTGGAAACTCTTTTGCTGCAGGAATTCCGGCGGGAGAAATCCGCTACGACATCGCGGCGCGTGCGCTGGCAGGTGGCGGCGATTGGTATAGCCGCGGCGATCCTTCTGGCGCTGGGTCTCACACTGCACCGGCAGCAACTGGTGACGCCAGATGGCGCGGGATCCACCGGCGTAGCTTCTACGCAGACGCCCAATGGACAGTCTGCGACGAAAACGTCGGACGGCAACGCACTAGCGGGAGAGAGCACTGCGCAAGCGGAGGAGTCTGACGACAGCGAATACGCCACTGCTTACATGCCGCTTCCGTATGCGTACGATCCATCGGAACTGGAAGGCGGCGCGGTGGTTCGCGTGGTGCTGCCGCGCGCGGCTCTGGCTTCTTACGGTTTGCCCGTGGAGGGAATGGGAGTGACGGATCAGGTGACCGCCGACATGGTGGTGAGCCAGGACGGGACGCCGCAAGCGATCCGGCTGGTGGCGCAGTCCGATACGAATACGGATTCGGATTTTTAGAACGGCGATCAACTTTTTGGAGGATTTGCGATGAGGACCAGGACGAAGTTTTTTGCGATGGCGGGAGTGGCGATGATTCTGCTTCTGGCTGGCGCTGGTTTGCGAGCGCAGGATGCGGCGTCGACGCCACCTCCGCCGCCACCTCCGGGCCACGGTTTCCCGCACGGCCCAGGACACGACGAGGTCCGCTTTCTGGGCTTCGAAGCCGGATTTAGCGGCAAGACTGTGACGGGCGCGCCGTTCAGCGCCAGTTTCTCGACGACGTCCACGGAGACGCTGTCCGACGGGAACCAGATCACCCACACCACTAGCGGCACCATCGCGCGCGATAGCCAGGGACGCACGCGCCGCGACATGACTTTGCCGGCCGTGGGACCGATGGCCGTGGCGGGCCAGCCTGCGCCGCACGTCACCTTCGTCAACGATCCGGTGGCGGGAACGCGCTACATTCTGGAAGCCGATACGAAAACAGCACGCCTGATGCCTGCGCCTCCCGACAAGGCTGAGTTCACCAAGAAAGCGCACACCGGCGCGCGCGTTGCGGAAGCCGACAAGGAAACCGTGACCACTTCACTGGGCACGCAAACCATCGGCGGCGTGACGGCCGAAGGCACGCGCTACACACGCACCATTCCCGCGGGGCAGATTGGCAACGCCAAGCCCATCGTGATCGTCACCGAACGCTGGTATTCGGCGGATCTGCAAATGGTGGTGATGACCAAGCGCAGCGATCCGCGCTCGGGCGAGACCGTCTTTCAGATGACCAGCATCACGCGGACGGAACCGGCGGCGACGCAGTTCCAGGTGCCAGCGGATTACAGCGTATCGAAAGCTGGCCCGCGCGGCGCATTCCGTGGCGGTCCGGGCGCTCCTCCTCCGCCACCGGAGGAATAACCGGCGCGCGAACAATTTAACCACTCCGTAGCTCAACCCTGATTGCGGGCGGAAAATCCCCACCACGCTCCGCCCGCAACCCCCCTTTTTGATTTTTCCAGCAGGAGCAGCACAGTCAAGATTGCCTCTGCCACCAAACCCTAATAAGAGAGCCGGCGCTACGCGAGCGCGCGGTCGAGAAGTTCGACTACGTGCAGCACTTCCTGGCCGGTGCGGCGCATGGCGGCGCCGGCGCGGAGTTGCAGGATGCAGCCGGGATTGGCGGTGGCGATTATTTCGGCTTTCGTCTGCTGCACGGAATCCATTTTGCGGTCGAGAAGTTCGAGCGCGGTTTCCGTTTCGGTGACGTTGTAAACGCCGGCGGAGCCGCAGCACTGATCGGCGAGCGCCATTTCCACAAAATCCAGGCCAGGAATGGCGCGCAGCAATTGGCGCGGAGCTTCGCGGATTTTCTGTCCGTGGACCAGATGGCAGGAATCCTGATAGGTGACGCGCACCAGCAGCGGCCGCAGCGGAGCGGTGACGCCGAGCTCCGCGAGAAATTCGCTGATGTCGCGCATCTTTGACGAGAATTTTTCCGCGCGCGAGTGCGAGGTGTTGTCCTCGTTGAAGAGGTGCGCGTACTCCTTCAGAGTTGAGCCGCAGCCCGCTGCGTTGGTGATGATCGCGTCGAAATCATCGGAGAGGAACGCATCGCAATTTTTGCGCGCGAGTTCTCGGGCTATGTCGCGCACTCCGGCGTGTGCAGCCAGCGCGCCGCAGCAGGTTTGCGCGGCCGGGACGACCACTTCGCAGCCGTTGGCTTGCAGCACGCGTATGGTGGCGCGATTTAGATCGCTGAAAGTGACTTGCGCGATGCATCCGGCGAAGAAGGCTACGCGGGCGCGGCGTTGGCCCTTCGCTGGGAAACGTCTTGCCCAGCTCGCTGAAGAAAAAATCGGAGTCAATGCGCGGCAGGAGCTTCTCGCGATTTTGCAGGCCGAGCAGGCGCAGGATACCAGTCGCGCGTGCGACGGCTGCGAGTCCGGAGCGCTGATAGATTTTTAACGCGCGCGCGGCGGCGGCGATTCTGCCGGGGTAGGGAAGCAGGCGGCGATAGACGAAATCGCGCGCGATGCGCGAGGCCAGCGGGCGTTTGTATTTTTGTTCGATCTGCGCGCGGGCGAGCTCCAGGATTTTTCCGTATTCGACGCCGGACGGGCAGACAGTTTCGCAGTTGCGGCAATTCAGGCAGCGGTCAATGTGCGTGACGAACGCGTCGCCCAGTTCCAGGCGCCCTTGGTCCACCAGCGCCATTTGACGTATGCGTCCGCGCGGCGAATCAGCTTCGCGTCCCCACAGGCGATAGGTGGGGCAATTATTGGCGCACAGGCCGCAGTGCACGCAGCGCGAGTAGTCCTCGTACTCGGGCTTGTCAATCGCGGAAAAGCCGCTGAGCGTGAGCTGGAATTCGCGCTGCGCAGCGTCGTGCGATTGCGGCGGCGCGGCAGCTTGCGCGGGAATCGGTGACTGCGTGTCGGAAGCCATTACCTTGCGGGCCTCGAGTTTATTGACTGCAGCCAGTATCTTACGGTATTCGTGCGTTCAGATAACGCTGAAACTGGGGATTAATCGGTGTGTGGAGCACGGACTCGGGTTATTGAGGAGTTATGCCGAGCAGAGTGCTTCTTTAAAAATGCGATGGAGCAGATGAGCGCTGTTCCGACGCCGACATAAAAACTGGCCTCCATCGCGGCAAATACGCTTTGGCCGTCACCGGGCCACGTGTGTTGCGCCCACAGCACCGTTAATGGCAACGAAAATATACAGCCTGGAAAGAAGCACCCGATTCCGAGCAGTGCCGGCCGAACCCAGCTGTTGCTCGGGCCACGGTCGCCAGACCATGCGTATCTCAGCAACCGTACGCCAACCCATAACGCGGCCAGCGACATTGAGAACATGACGAGCTCGCCAATAACGACGAACCGGAAGGGCATAGCAGCAGGATTCCTGAAGTCCTCGGTCCCCTCGAATGCGTAGAGAAATGCGACGAGGCCAGCGGCTATCGCCAGTACTCCCAACAATGACGCGGCGATGCGTTTTGCCATGACTGCCGACTCCGGGTGGGCCAATCGACATAATACAAGCACTGATAACAGGAGTCTAAAGCAACGGTTAGCACGTCCCCTAAGAGTTATTTCGGGCGCGTTCCTTCGCGCGCTCGAAAGCAGACCGGCGCTAGAGATTTGGCGCGAAGCGGCCGGGGCTTAGGATTTGCTGCGGGTCGAAGACGGATTTTAGTTTTTGCATTTGCTGGGCATCGGGTCGCGGGGGGCCCCAGATTTGCAGCGTGGACTTCCATTCGGCGGGGGCCCAGGGGATGGTGGCGTGGCCGCCGAGTTTCGCGCACGCTTGCTGCATTTCACCGGCGGCGTTGGTGACGCGCACGCGCCATTCGTCGGTGTGATCGCTCGGCAAGATCGCGAAATAAATTATGCCGAGGCCGCGGGCCATGGCCGCCCAGCGGAGATTGTTGGTTTCGGCTGCAATTTGCGCGGCTGCGAGCGCTCCTTTCATGCGCGTTGGCAAGACGCTCATTTTTACGATGGTGGTTGCTGGCGAGGATGCGAGCGCGATGGGGATGAACTCGCGCTTGCGGGCCCAGGCGGGCGGCAAGTTTTCGGCGAGGATGGTGACCGCTGTCGCGCCGGATTGTGCGGCCATGCGCTTTAGGTCGTTTGCAAATCGTTCGAGAACGCGGTCATTTCCGGCGTAGCCGGTTGACAGCGCCCATTCTGTGTTGGAGAGCACGTTTGCGGGCATGGCGGCGCGTTCGTAGCGCGATGCGGCGTCGCTCGCGAAAAGTTCGGCGACACGCGGGCTGAGAATTTCCATTGTCAGCGGGGTGAGGGCCGATTGCGCGATGCGCTGGCGCATCTCCAGCGCGTTTTCGGCGGTGGGGAAGCGCGCGACGAGGCCGCGCGTGGCCAGCGGCATCGGAAACGTCTTGAAATTTACGCGCGTGATGACGCCCAGGGTACCGAGCGCGCCGATCATTAATTTGTGTATGTCGTAGCCGGTGACATTTTTCACCACGCGGCCGCCGCTTTTCGCCGCCACACCTTCTCCGGTGACAAATTCCATGCCCAGCAGAAAATCGCGCGCGGTGCCGTAGAACTGGCGCAGAGGAGAATCCACACCGGACGCGATCAGCCCGCCGATCGTGGTGCGATTCACGAAGGGAACCGCCAGCGGCAAAAATTGGCGATGCTCGGCGAGCACCTGCGCGAGTTTTGCGAGCGGCACGCCGGCTTCGACGCTGAGAGTGAGGTCGCCGGGGTCGTAAGCGATGACTTTGTTGAGGCGTGTCATGTCCAGCGCGAGATCGTAGCGGCTGGGCGCGTAGCCGATTCCCAATTTTGTGCGCGCGCCGGTGGTGACGAGCGCCAATTTTTCTGCGGCGGCGAATTTCACGATTTCGACGACTTCTTCGCTGGATGCAGGGCGCACGGCGGCGGCGGGCAGCTTGCGGTCAATCTCGTATGTGGCGAGTTGCGCGAAATCGCTGGCGACGTTTGCGGCACCGACAATTTCGCAGAGTCTCGAAGTGACGCTGGCGCTGATGGCGGAGGCGTTCATCTAAGTTATGCGCCAGGTGAGCTAGGCGCGCTTAGCGCGCCGGCCATGGGCAGCGGGCGGACGTGAATTTCGCCGCAACCCTTTTTCGATGGGAAAATTTTATCGGGATTCAGCAGGCCCTGCGGATTGAAGGCGTCGCGCACGCGGCGCATCACGTCGAGTTCGGCTTCGCTAAAAAGCAGCGGCATCAGGCGATCCTTTTCCATGCCGACACCGTGCTCGCCGGTGATGGCGCCGCCCATTTCGATGCAGTACTGAATGATTTCGTCGGAAGCGGCGATCACGCGCTGGAACTGCGATTCGTCGCGCGCATCGAAAAGAATCAGCGGGTGCAGGTTGCCGTCGCCCGCGTGAAAAATATTGCCGATCTGGAAGCCGTATTTTTCGCCGATTTCGTTGATACGGCGAATCGTCGCAGGAAGTTTGGTGCGCGGAATCACGCCATCCTGCACGTAATAGGTGGGCGAAAGTCGGCCGACGGCGCCGAAGGCGTTCTTGCGGCCTTTCCAGAGCAGGTCGCGTTCGCGCGCGTCGCGGGCCACACGCACTTCGCGGGCATGATGTGCGCGGCAAATGTCCGCGACTTCTTCGGCGTGCTGCAGCACAGCTTCGTTGATGCCATCCACTTCCAGCAGCAGCACTGCGGCGCAATCAAGCGGGAATCCCGCGTGAACGTAGGCTTCCACGGCGCGCAGAGTCCAGCCGTCGAGCATTTCGCAGGCTGCGGGGGTGATGCCGCGCGCGGTGATTTCCACCACGGTTTCGGTGGCGTCGTCGAGCGTTTCAAAAATTGCGAGCAGCGTTTTTACGGCTTCGGGCAGGCGCGTGAGCTTCACGGTGATTTCGGTGATCAGCGCGAGCGTGCCTTCAGAGCCGACGAACAATCCGAGCAAATCGTAGCCCGGAGAATCCAGCGCGGGGCTGCCTATTCGGATGACCTCGCCGGTGGGAAGAATCGCTTCGAGCGAGAGCACGTGATTGGTGGTGACTCCGTAAGCCAGCGTGTGCGGACCGCCGGAATTTTCCGAAACGTTGCCGCCGATGGTGCAGGCTTTCTGGCTGGAAGGATCGGGCGCGAAGTGCAATCCGGCGTGGGCTACGGCGAGGCTCAGGTCGGCGTTCACTACGCCAGGTTGCACCGTGGCGCGCTGATTTTCGATGTCAACTTCCAGAATGCGATTCATGCGCGAAAAAACGGTGAGGATGCCGCCGTTGCGGGCAAGCGCGCCGCCGGAAAGGCCGGTGCCGGCGCCGCGGCCGATGAGCGGAGTCTGATACTGGTTCGCGAGCTTTACGATGCCCAGGACATCGGCGGTGGTGCGCGGGAAGACGACGCAGGTGGGGCGCGCGATTTCAACGGAGCCGTCGTATTCGTAGAGCATCAGCTCCTCGGCGCGGTGGAGGACGCCGTCGGGGCCCAGGAGAGTTTTCAGATCGTGGAGTAATTGCGAATCCATGCGCGTGTGGAGCGGCGGCTGCGAAGGGAACTCGCGCGCGCTCTCACGGTCACTATAGCCGTGCGCGGCGATGGGCGTCAACGAGCGGGAATTCCGAACACCGAGAAGGTCATTGAAAGCCAGCTTCGCAGACTCAATTTCGTGAACCTCAATTCGAAGAGTTACCTATACATGCTCGATTGTTCATTTCTTCGTCTGACGCGCACCCTACGCCGGAATGACCGGGCGGGCAGCGGCGCAAGAAAAGGGTAGCATTCTTGCGATTAGACCATCCTCTTCAGTAATCGCCTCGTGTCCGTCCCACATCGTTCAATAGCCACCCATAGTTGCATTTGTAGGCCACGAGCCATGCGTAGGTTCCGCAGCTTGCGTGCACGCCTAATTGTCGAAAGTTGCGGACGCAGCCAACCACTCGCGACGCGATGCTTGCTCGCATTTTGTGGGGCGGGAAACGAACGACACCGTCAGACTCGGTGAGGGCGTGATCTTCGTGCGAGGTTTCCTCGAGCGAGTATTCCTGATACGAGTTGCTTACGTCCACGTCGGAGACGCCGTGGCCGTCCTCGTCCACGACTCTGGCTACCCATTCTGGTGCAATTTGATATTCAAAGGGATAAAAAACGAAAAAGATGAGAGCGGCGAGCGCGAGCAGGATTTTCCAATAGGCAGCTTTCATTAGGCGAGAGAATACGCTCTGCGGAAAGACCATTCAAGCCACGTCAATAGTTATTATCACGGCATCGTTGGACGGGAACATAGGTGTTGAACCTCGACCCGGCCTCGGATTGCGCGTCGCGGCGGGCGCGCTAGCCGAGGCCGCGCAGCTTTCTGATGCGTTTGATGATTTCTTTGGCGGTGGCGTTGGCGGCGGCGTCGAGCGTCCAGCGGCCGTCGCGCGCGAAGTTGAATAGCTCCGCACCGGCGGGGTCGAAAACTTTTGTGACCGATGCACTGGCAGCCGCGGGGCCGTAGGGCGTCATGGCGGGTCCGCCGGCTGTGCCGTAGGCGACGCGGTAGTCGAAACCCTTTTCGACCAAAATAAATTTCATATTGTGAGGGGCGCCGCGCTCGTTGAGCTTTTGGATGAGCAATTGGCGGTCTGTTGGGTCCGCCTGAATTTTTACCTTCAGAGTCAGCTGGCCCGCGGCGAGCGGCACGAAACAGCAGCTGAACAACAGAAACACGACAGCTCGTCGCAGAAGAGTCATGGCTTTCTCCCAGGCGGGCAAATGTTTATTTCCAACGCCGCCTTAGCGGTTCGTCCAGCCGCGGTGGTGCGCAGTCTGGCGCACTCGATACGTTTGCTAATTTGGCAGTATATGTTACAAATTCTGCGTAACGCTTTCTTGCGAGGCTGGCATTGACCAAACCGAAAATACTCTCGACGCGGCCGCTTTTTCCGGCGGCGCGGGCCATTCTGGACCAACATTTCGAAATGGATTATTGGACGCCGCACGACCGCATCCCGCGTGACGAGCTGTTGAAACGCGTGGCGGATAAAGACGGCCTGATCTGCCTGCTCAACGAGAAAGTGGATGAAGAGTTGCTGGCAGCGGCGCCGAAATTGCGCATCGCGCAGACGGTTTCGGTGGGCTACGACAATATAAATGTATCGGCGTGCACGCGGCGCAAGGTGGTGGCGACAAATACGCCGGGCGTGCTGGACGACACCACGGCGGATTTTGCGTGGACGCTGCTGATGGCCATCGCGCGGCGGCTGCTCGAGGGCGACGCATGGATGCGCAGCGGAACCTGGCCCGGCTGGGATCTCGATCAACTGGTGGGCGGCGACGTGTGGGGAAAAACCCTGGGCGTGCTGGGATTTGGGCGTATTGGGCGCGGCGTGGCGCGGCGCGCGCTGGGTTTTAATATGCGCGTGCTGTATAGCGACGCTGTGCGCGCGCCCGAAGAAGTGGAACGCGAGTTGCACGCGGAATTTGTGGATCGCGACCGATTGTTCCGCGAATCGGATTTTATCAGCCTGCATGTGCCGCTGCTGCCCGATACGCGTCACCTGATTTCGCACGAGAATCTGGAGAAAATGAAACGTACGGCGTATTTGGTGAATACTTCGCGCGGGCCGGTGGTGGACGAAGCGGCGCTGGCCGAGGCGCTGGAGAATAAAAAAATCGCGGGGGCGGCGCTGGACGTTTACGAGCACGAGCCGCTGGTGCATCCGGCGCTGGTGGCGCGGCGCGACGTGATTTTGGCGCCGCATATTGCGAGCGCTTCGCTGGATACGCGCACGAAGATGGCGGTGATGGCGGCGAATAATGTGGTGGCTTTGTTTGAAGGCCGACGGCCACCGAACGCGCTGAACGGCGATGCGTTGGGCCTGAAATAGGGCCGTGAAGCAAACGGCTGAGCACGTTTTTCGTCACACCCTCGCGGCAATTGATATTCCCTCCGCACTTTCGCGAAAACTTGACCGGCGCGGTTCACTGATTTGCGGATGTGGAACCGATATTGACCTGAGCGGATTTAGCGAAATTGTGGCTATCGCGTTCGGGAAAGCCGCGCTGGGAATGGCGCGAGGTTTGCAAGAAATTTTGACGCCCGATTTTCCTCTCGACGGCATCCTTGTGGTTCCCTCACCTCTTCCGCAGCCGCTAGCCGGTTGGAAAACATTCGTTGGCGGGCATCCCGTGCCCACTGCGGAAAGCTTCGCGGCGGGGCGGGCGATTCTGGACCGTCTGATGCGCTGCGACGACCGGACGCTGATATTTTTCCTGATTTCCGGCGGCGGCTCGTCGCTGGTGGAACAGCCGTTGGATCCCGGCGTGACGCTCGCGGATTTTCAGCAACTACATTCCGCGCTGGTCACATGCGGCGCGCCGATCGAAGAAATCAACGTGGTGCGCAAACATCTTTCAGCCACCAAGGGAGGACGGCTCGCGGCTGCGGCTCCTCGCGCGATGAAATTGACTTACGCGATCAGCGACGTGCCGGAGGGGCATGAATCCGCGCTGGCTTCCGGGCCAACGTTGCCGGACCCGACGACGTTGGCTGACGTCGAACGGATCGTGCGGGAATATGGATTGCTCGCGAAATTGCCGGCGTCGCTGCGCGGAACGATTGAACGCAGCGGATTGAAGGAAACCCCCAAGGACGGCGACCCGGCATTTGCGCGGGCGCGATTCGAAATTCTGCTAGGCGAACGCGAGCTGCTGCATGCGGCGCATC
Organism: uncultured Acidobacteriota bacterium; assembly: GCA_963748395.1. Lineage (GTDB taxonomy): Bacteria > Acidobacteriota > Terriglobia > Acidiferrales > UBA7541 > Palsa-295. The sequence continues at coordinate 1,036,985 of CAVVIP010000006.1, forward strand.
ACTGTTGCGAGGCCGAGGGCTTTACGTGCCTGGTGGATACGGAGACGGACAACTGGCCGCTCGAAAAAGCCGCCGAGCATTTGCTGGCGCAGCTGGAAATTCTCAAGAGTGAAAATCCGCGCAGGCGCGTGGCGATTTTTGCGGGAGGCGAAGTGAGCAGTCCAGTGACAGGCCAGGGAATCGGCGGCCGCAATTCCGCGTTTGTGCTGGCGTGTGTGCCGAAAATTGCGGGGAAGAAAATTGTGGTGTTGAGCGCGGGGACGGATGGAATTGACGGGAACAGCACGGCGGCGGGCGCGGCCGCCGACGGTGAGAGTCTTTCTCGCGCGCAGCAGGCCGGTTTGGATCCCGGGGATTTCTTGCGGCGCAGCGATGCTTACGGATTTTTTGCGCGGTTGGGCGATGCGGTTGTCACTGGGCCCACCGGGAACAATCTGCGCGATCTGCGGATTTTGCTTGCGGGATGATGGGTGGAGCGGTGGTTGCCGGGACGTGGATGGCGCACTAAAGTACGCCGCTATCCTTCGAACCGGCGCTGCCGAAGCGACGGCGACGGCTGCCTGGTTCGATGATGCGGAACCGGCCGCTACGAATTCGACGGCAAAAGTGCCGGCGAGACGCCGGCGCTTTGAAGGCACCGGCGTCCGCTCGTGGTGCGCTTACTTCTTCTTCGGCGCGTTCAGCTGCGATTCGATTTTTGCCAGACGCGCATTTACTTCGTCCATCTGCTGCTGCAACTTCTTTAGCGCGTCCAGCGTGCCGTCTGGAGTCGCCGCCCCACTAGCTGCCGCCGTCGGACCCGCACCAGCTCCTTGCCCTGAACCCGCGCCAGCGCCTGCACCGGGACCGGCTGGCGGTTTTCCCTCGGCCTTGGCCTTGAGCGCATCAATTTGCATTTGGATGAATGGCGCGTCGCCCAAATTCAACTGGCCGGACTTGAGCATGGCTTCGAGGGGTGCAATGGCGTCCGGGTCCCCGCGCTTGCTTAACGCAAACAGCGTGGCGAACTTAATGTCTACGTAGGGTTCCTGCAGATACGAGATCAGCGTCTTGGTGATCGTTTTGTTTTTGAGGTCCAGACCTGCCACCGCTCCGATGGCCGCACCACGCGTTTCGAAATCCTTGCCGGGAGCGGACCATTCCAGCAGCAGCGGCACGGCGCGATCATCGCCCAAAGAGCCGAGCCCTTCCAGCGCGCCGTTGCGCAAAGTGTCTTCCGGTGAATCCGTTTTCACGGCGGCGGTAAGCACTTCATAAGCGTTGGGCGCCTTAATTTCGCCGAGGGCGTTCAGCGCGGCGGCGCGGACGCGAAATGCTTGGTCCTGCGTCGCGATTTCAGTGAGCCGGGGGCCGAGCGACGCGTCATCCGTGAAATTCCCTAGCTCTTGCACGGCGACCACGCGAACCCACGGCTTGGGGTCGTTCACGGTGGTGAGAATCTGCTTCTCCGCCGCAGATCCGCCGATTTTTCCCAAAGCTTTCAGCGATTCGGAGCGCACGCCCCAGAAGGTGTCGTGCTGCGCCGCGTTGCCCAGCGCCGCGACGACGTCGGGATTGTCCTTGATGGCGCCCAGGGCCACAGCGGCGTCCGCGCGGTCCGGCACGGTCTCCGCATTTTTCAACTGATAGATCAGCTCCGTGGCGCTTTTTTTGAACTCGAGAGATTTCAGGACGTTGTCGCCCTTATCGAATAGCACCATTTGCGGCGCGCCGTCGGCGGGCAGCGTGAAGGTTTCTTCTGCTTTGCTCACCTGGATCGTGGAAGTCTTGCGTCCGGTGGCGGTGGCGATTTCCACTTCCACCGGCATGTCGAACAAATCCACCAGGCCCTCGACCTTCTGCGTTTGCTTCACGTTCAATTTAATCTGGTGCGCGGAATCGTCGTACGTGTAGCTCACCTCATATTTTGGCGCGCCGGCGCGCCAGATCCACTGGTGCAGGAACTGATCGACGTTCGTGGAAGTGGAATGGTCAATGGCTTTTTCCAGATCGGCGGTCACCACGTTCTGCCCGCGATTTGTTTCCAGGTAGTAATGCATTCCGCGGAAAAAATCCTCGTCGCCGAGTTTGGTGCGCATCATCTTCAGCACCCATCCGCCTTTGTCGTAGACGTTGCCGGCGTACTCGATGCTGTCCGTGAAATTGCGCGTCACGATGGGCACGGGATACAAGCGCTTCTGCCGGAACCAGCTGGCTTGATCGCGCCAGAATTCGTACGCGACTTCATCGGCGCCGTAACGCTGCTCGGCCCAATAATGCTCGAAATAAGTGGCGAAGCCTTCGTTCAGCCAGATGTTGGCCCAATCGCGGCAGGTGACCAGATCGCCGAACCATTGGTGCGCGAGTTCGTGCGAATCCAGATCGTCGGAACCGCGGCGCAATTCGGGCGCGAGCGAGGGATCCACCAGGCCGCGCGTGGTGAGCGTGGTGGCGCTGGTATTTTCCATGCCGCCTTCGACGAAATCGTTCACGGAAGATTGCGCGTACTGCGCCCAGGGATAGGGCACGCCGAGTTTGTCTGAAAAGAGATCGAGCATTTGCCGCGTGCGCGAAAACGTGGATTCGATCGAGGCTTCCTTGCCGCGCGGCACCACATAACGCACTGGTATTCCGCGCCAGGTATCTTTCTTCTCGACGAATTCACCGGCCACCGCCGAAATCAAATAAGTGGAAAGCGGTTCGGTCTGCTTCCAATCCCAGGTTTTGGTGCCATCTGCTTCCGCTTTGACGCCGGCGAGATTGCCGTTGGATATCGTGATCCACGTTGCCGGGACGGTGAGAATCATTTCGGAGGTGGTGCGATCGTTCGGGTAATCGTAAATGGGGATGTAGTAGCGCGTGTCTTCGGCCTCGCCCTGGGTCCATACTTCCTTCGGGCGGTTGGGATAATCCTTATCGGGCAGGACGAAATACAGGCCCTTCTTGGGCTGGCCTTCGTAGCGGATGAAAACTTCGTGGCGCTCGCCGCGCTTGGAAGGGCGCTCCAGCGGGACGATCAACGCATTCTCGGTGGTGGAGAATTTGGCGTCCTTACCGTCCAGGGTTACGGTCTCGATTTTCAACTCTACTGAATCGAATTGAATCTGTGCCACGTCTTCGCGCAGCATCGAAATGCTGTGGGTCACTTCACCGCGCACTTTGCGCTGGTCGGTATCGAACCAGAGATGCGTCTTCACATTCTGCAAATCGTAATCGCGGCTGCGCGCGTAGGGTTCATCCGCGCGTCCCAGCGCCGGAATCAGCAGCGCAAGCAACAAAAAGGTGGCGCACAATCCTGCCGCAACAATCGGACGAAAGCGTCCGGAAATCTGAGTCATCCTTAGCTCCTCTGGGTGATTCAACGACGGTGACAAAACGAAATAGTATAGAACGGACTGTGGTGTTCGCGCATTTCGAATTTCTGGTGCAGCTCCAATTATAGAAGACCTTTGGTGCTTCCGCCATCCACTGTGATCGTGGTGCCGTTGATGGAGCTGGCGCGCTCCGATGCCAGAAACGCCACCAGCGCTGCCAGTTCTTCCGGACGCGCAAAGCGCCCGATGGGCACATTCGCGGCGGATTGCTTCAGAATCTGGTCGTAAGGGACGCCGGCATCCTTCGCACGCGTTTCGAAAAGCTCAGTCAAGCGGTCGGTAAGCGTGTAACCGGGGCAGACATTGTTCACCGTGATGCCGTCGGCGCCGAATTCGTTCGCCAGCGTCTTGGCCATTCCGGCCACACCGGCGCGCAATGAATTAGAGAGCATCAACCCATCAATCGGTTGCTTGACGGAAATTGAAGTGATCGTGAGCAAACGACCCCAGCGGCGGCGCTGCATGCGCGGCAGCACTTCGCGCGCAAAATAGACGCTGCTGAGCAGCACCAGGTTCACGGCGGTGCGCCATTCGTCGAGGGTGATGTCCAGAAATTGTTTCGACGGCGGACCGCCGGTGTTGGTCACGCAGATATCAATGCGGCCGAATTTCTTTTCTACCGCGGCGACGAAATCGCGAACGCCGTCCGCGTTGGTCACATCCAGCGCGCGCCAGAAGATTTCGCGGCCCGCGGTTGCGCCGATTTCCTGTGCGGTGCGTTCCACGTCGGCGGCGGTGCGCGCGCAAATCGCGACTTCGCAGCCTTCCTTGGCCAGTTCTTCGGCGATGGCGCGGCCTAATCCTTTGCTGGCCGCCGCCACGATGGCGACGCGCCCTTTTAATCCAAGGTCCATTTGTTCAATCCTTTTTTTGCGGTTCGCCCGTGCGCAGGTAGGCGTCGGTCTTGTTGATCCAGTCTTCGCGGCGCGGCGCGAAGAAATCGATATCCACGGTGTCTTCCAGCGCCTCGGCTTTGTGCGGCACGTGCGCGGGGATCAAAAGGATTTCGCCGGTGTGCACCACGGTGGTTTCGCCGTCGTCGAAGAAAAATTTCAGCGCGCCCGACAGGATCAGCGAAAACTGCTCGCTGCGATGGGAATGCCGCGGCACGATGCCTCCGCGCGCGATGAAAATGCGCGCCAGCGTGGCGTCTTCGCCACTCATCATCTGGCGTGAAATGTGCGCGTTGAGTTTTTCGTGCTCTACTTTTTCAAAAGACGTGGCTTTGGGCATCTAGCACCTCTCCCAGGGAATTGCGCGACAGGGAATCGTCTACCGAAACCGGGCAATCGTCAATGGCCGCCGGGCAAAACGAAAAGATTGTCGCGTGGGGCGCCGTTCGACTAAGATGCGCGCGTTACGCCCCTGGGCTGGCTCGCGGCCGTGGAGTTATGCGAGCAAGAGTAATTCTTCGGAGGTGCAGCATGCGACGATTGATTGTGTGCGCGGCGATGTGCGTGATTTTCACAGCGATTTCCGCGAGCAGCGCCACGGCGCAGATCGGCAAGAACGTCTCGGTGGCCGCCGGCACGCCGGAAGACAAGGCCATCACGGAGATCTACGCCGCGACCGATGGGCCCGAGAAGATCGCGCTGATCGATAAATTCATGGCCGATTACGGCAAGGGCGATCTGGAACTGCTCGGCGACCAGCTTTACGTGCAGTCGTATCTGGCGCAAAAGAATTACGCGAAAGTGTACGAATACGGCGACAAGGTGTTGGCGCTCGATCCCGATAATTTTTCCACGGCCGTAATTATGGTGCACGCCGCGGAGGAACAGGGCGACACCAAGAAATTATTCGATGCCGGCGAAAAAGTTGCCGGCATCGTCACCAGATACAAAGCATCGCCGGCTCCGGAGGGCACCTCGGCCGAGACGTGGGCCTCGCAGAAAGACGGCGTGTTGAAAGGCATTGAAGGCGATTTAGGTTACGTGCAATACGCGCTGCTGAACGCAGCGTACAAGACCAGCGATGCCGCCGCGCGGGCCGGATTTCTGGAGCGCTATGCGACCATCTTTCCGGATTCCACCTACACCTTGAGCGCGCGCGAGCAAACCGCGATTGCCTACCAGCAAGCGCAGAATTCGCCGAAGATGCTGGCCGCGGCGCAAAGCCTGCTTACTTCTAATCCGGACGACAACTCCATGCTCATTTTACTTGCCGACACGTGGTGCAACGATCCGGCGCATCTCGATAAAGCCGCGGCGTATGCTCAGCATGCTCTGGACCTGCTGGCCGCGGCCAAGAAACCGGACAACGTGGACGACGCGCAATGGCAGAAACAGGTGGCGCTGCAGAAGGGCCTGGCCTATTCCTCGTTGGGCGAAGTGTACGTGAACAAAAACCGCAACCCGCAAGCCGTGGACGCATTCAAGCAGGCCAGCCCGCTGCTGAAGTCCGACAACTTCAGCTACGCGCAGAATCAGTATCGCTTGGGTTTCACGCTGGCGAAGATGCAGCGCATACCCGAAGCGCGCACGGTGCTTAGCGAAGTCGCAGCAATGAATAGCCCTTACAAGCAGCGCGCTCTGGATACGCTGAACAAGATTGGCGGCCCGGTTTCGGGAAAACCAACCAAGAAGAGTTCCTGAACGATACAGCCAGGCGCGCAGCGCGAAGCAGTGGCCCCGCAGTTCGTGTCAAATCACGAACCCGTGCTTGCTGCGTGCTGCTGGATTAGTAGCTGCCCGTCCCGGGTGAGGGAAATACAATCGCGATGACGATATGAGAACTGATCGCAGTTCCTTGATAGCTCGCGGCGTTGAAAGTCCAGGTCTTCACGGCTTTGGTGGCTTCTGGCGTCAGTGAGGGGATGCCATGGATCACGCGCACCTTGTCAATGTTGCCTGACGCGGCGATCTTCACATCCAACACTACTGCGCCCGTCGCCGTGCTGTTCACCGGGTACGTTGCGTAAGTGGCTGCCGTGATCCGCGGCGGATTGTAGCCCGCTGCCGCCGACGGCATCGCCTGCGAAAGTGAAATTGTTTGCGACAGAGTTCCCACGCCCGCCGGGTTGAAGGGATTGAAGACCACGCTGACCGGAATGACCGACGCAACGGATTGGCCGTTCAGTGAAGCAGGAGTGAAGCCCCATCCTTTCACCGCTGCGGATGCAACGCTAGTGAGCGCCGGAACATCGCGCAGCACTTCCAGATTCTGCACGTTGCCCGAATGATCCAGATTCACCATCAGCGTCACGATGCCCGGCGACGCGACGTTCGTCGGATAAGCGATGTCACCGGCGCTGGCGATGCCGGGAGCTACGAACGCCGAGCCCGGCCTTGCCGGTTGAACGATAAGGGCCGCCAGCAGAATCGACGTAATTGTCGCGCCTAGAGTTCGCCTCATCGCAGTCGTCTCCTTTTCGGCTTGCGCGCGCCGTGCGAAGCATCCTCGCGCCGCAACGGATCGCAGTTGCAGACTCAATTCTCAGAATAGTATGCGCTCAAGCCGGCTCCGATTGTCAGTTTTACCAGTCCTGGTGGCGGTCGTGGGACTGTGGACTTGCTGGATCCGCCTGCGCAACCAGCTGTCATTTCTGACAATTACTATCCGACGGAAAGGACGATAACTTCGCGTCTGCGTGACCACCGCTGCATGGCCACGCGCGACGAATTCTCAACCGATTTACGATTTTCACGGAGCAGACCATTTTGCGCACGAAAGCAATCCTCAGCATTCCAGCGGCACTGTTATTAATCTCGCTTGTCGTCCTGGGGCTGCCCGGCACAACTCCGGCGAAGCACGCGCAGAATTTCACGCCGCCCGATCTGCTTGGCGCGAGTGGTATCCCGTATCCCGCCACCACCGTCGCCGCGGGAGTCGTCTCGCTGGCCGTCAATATGGACGCTACCGGCCAGGTCATCAACATCCAAACGCTGCGCGACATTCCCACGTTGACGACCCAAGCCACGCTCGCGCTGCAAAATTGGACCTATTCGCCTGCGACCTTGAATGGCAAACATGTGCCGTCAACTCTGATCGTGCACATCGTGTTCGACCCGGCGTTTCTGGACTCCAACAATATTCCGCTGGGGCCGCCGGAATCGTTCCAGCCGCCGAACCCGAAAGCGACGCCCTACACTCCGCCCCAGCTTTTCACGGCGACATTTACGCAGTACCCGGCGAACGGACTTAGCTCGGGCGCGGTCGTTCTGGATGTCGCGATCAATAATCAGGGCAGCATCCTTAAGATCACCCCCGTGCGCGACGTCCCGACGCTGACCGCGGCTGCCGCGGCTGCGGTGCAACACTGGAGATTCGGCGCGGCGATTTACGGAAACACGCCGATTGCCTCGAAGGTCATAGTGGCCATGGTATTTCGAAACCCAGCGACGGCTTTGCCGTAGCGCTTCGCGAGCGCTGGCGCCACCGCGGTTGCAGCGCCGGCCACACGCTGGCGGTGGAACAGGGAATCGCTCGAGACACGATGGCGGGCCAATCATTCAGATTGAACTTAAGGTGTGAAACGCAGGTCAACTATGTACGAGTAACAAGGCTGCTACGCGGGAGCAGAAAATATGGCGGAGAGGGTGGGATTTGAACCCACGGTCGAGTTTCCCCGACACTCGCTTTCGAGGCGAGCTCTTTCAACCGCTCAGACACCTCTCCGCGGTTGTTGCTCTTGTAGCTTAACAAACGCGCCGCAGGCTCACAACAACGAGCGGAAAAGCTCGCTCGTGCTGAAGAACGAAAACACTCCCTCTGTCGTCTCGCGCGCCGCCCGCAGCCTCAATCCATCTCAAACGTGACGTACAGATATTTTCCGTCGCGTTCTACTTGCAACACGCCCGGGGCGCCCGTGGACAACGCCTTCAGCGCGGCGCGCAATTCCTGCAGCGTCGCAATTTTCTTGTCATTTAACGCGTGAATCACGTCGCCGGGCTGCAAGTCCGCTTCCACGCCCATCGCGTCCGCCGCCAGCGCTGCGACGATCACTCCAGTAGGCTCGCGCAAGTCCTCGAGCTGCTTCGCGAGTTGCGCGTCAATTTCCACGCCGTAAATTCCCAGCTTCACGACTAGATCCTTCTCCGGATCCACAAGGTCGCCCAACTGGTCCACATCATTTTTCTGCTCACTCACGGGAATCGAAAATTTCAGCCGCTGCGTTCCGCGCAGCACTTCCGCCTCCATGACGGCGCCCGCCGGCCGCGTGGAAATAATCATCTCCGCGAGCGGTACGCTTCCCATGGGCCGCCCATCCAGACTCAGCAAAATATCCTGAATCTGCAATCCGGCTTTTTCCGCGGGGCCGTCCGGCTCCACGTCCGCTACCACCACTCCTCGTTCCTTCTTCAGCGCAAGTCCCGCCGCCAGATCCGGCGTGATGTCCTGCAATTGCGCGCCGATGATGCTGCGATGCACGCGCCCGTATTTGCGCAGCTCGTGATACACAAATTCCACCACGCTGCTGGGGATCGCGAACCCCAGTCCCTGGCTGCCGCCGGATTCCGTCAGAATGAAAGTATTGATTCCCACCAGGTCGCCATTGGTGTTCACCAGCGGTCCGCCGCTGTTCCCGGGATTGATCGGGGCGTCGGTCTGTATGTAGACAGACGGCACGTCCGGGTCTGCCTGCCGCGCCACCGCGCTGATCACTCCCATGCTCACGGAATTTTCCAGCCCCTCGGGATTTCCAAACGCCAGCACCAGCTGCCCTTTTTTCAGTTGAGTGTAATCGGCGAAGGACATTGCGGCCAAATTCTTCTGTTCGATTTTCAGCAGCGCCAGATCAATCGCCGGCGCGATTCCGATAATGCGCGCATCAATCGGCGGACTATGGTCGCCGAGACCCAAGCTGGCGCGCACCTGCGCTTCGCTGGCGGTGGCGGGCGTCAGCACCACGCGCACGCGCTGCGCGCCCTTCACCACGTGCGCGTTGGTAATGATGTAGCCGTCCGGGTCCACGATCACGCCCGAGCCCAGGCTGCGTTGCCGTCCGATGGTGCTGGCATCCGTGTCATTCTTTTCGTTGAGCGCGCGATAGCCTGTCACTTGCACTTGCACGATGGAGGGCGATACGCGCGCGGTGAGTTCCTGCAGGGATTCGTTGAACTGCGCCAGCAGATCCTTGCGCGCTACTTCGTTCGTGCCTTGTGCTGCTTGCGGATTCTTCGCGCTTTGCGCCGGCAGGGAGGAGGCGCACAGAAAATTGCCCGCGCCGCACAAAAGGCAGAGCACTGCGCGCGCGATCCTCGGTCTTGCGTTACCACTCATCGTTCATCTCCTATAAGTTGCCGTGGTCGCTAGGCATTTCGAGCGCGACTGCCGCGAACGGTCTATCTTCGCGCGGCGAAAAAATCTTTCAGCACTGCGGCGGCTTCTTCCGCCATGACGCCCGCGGTTACTTCCACACGATGATTCAGTTGCGGATGGTCCAGCACCGCGAAACACGAACGCACGGCGCCGCCCTTCGCGTCTGGAGCGCCGTATATTAATCGCGCGATGCGAGCTTGGATCATGGCGCCGGCGCACATGGCGCATGGCTCGATGGTCACGTACAATTCAGCGCCCGCGAGGCGATGGTTCCCGAGCTTCTTCGAGGCCTCGCGCAGCGCAATCACTTCCGCGTGCGCCGTGGGATCGCAATAGCCGATGGTGCGGTTTCCCGCGCGCGCCACGATCTCGTCATCCATCACGATCACAGCGCCGACGGGCACTTCGCCGCGCTCGGCCGCCGCGCGTGCCTCGTCCAATGCCGCGAGCATGAAGCGCACATCCTTGTCACCCTGAATAGCATTACGAAGAACACTCATTTTTTGCAGAATATCACGGAAGCCCTACGTCTTTTCACGCGCGCCTCACGGCTTGTTCCTCGTGCTGCCCCGCGTCATTCTTCACTCGTTCCCGGCACACCTCTATTGACATCCACCAGCAGGGAAGTCACAATCCACGCGATGAGAGAACTTCTGCGCCGCGTCTTTCTCGTAGACCTCTTCAAGGGCATGTGGGTCACCTTTCGCTATCAGGCGCCCAAGAATATTTACACTGAGCAGTATCCCCAGGAACGGCCGATGGTAGCGGAGCGCTATCGCGGCGCGCCGCGCCTGAACATGAACCCGGAGACGGGCGAGTCGTTGTGCATTTCTTGCAATCTCTGCGCGCTGGCCTGCCCGGAAAATTTAATCGTCGTCGGCTGGCTGCGCGACGATGCCACGCGCCGCAAAGTTCTTACCACCTTCACCTACGACACTTCGCGCTGCATGTTCTGCGGCTTGTGCGAAGACGCTTGCCCCACCGATTGTCTGGAACTTACACAGGATTTCGAGATGGCCAGTTACAGCCGCGAAGGCGCGATTTGGGATCGCCATCGCCTGGAAGCTGGGCCCACGCCAACGCATTACACCCGCTAGCGCGAGGAAACATCGCGTGCCAGACTTCAAGAGAAGTGCCATTCCAAATTGGCTTCGACTAGCTTGGCTCTGTTTCGCTCCGATCGGCCTGCTGTTCTCTTCACGAATCGCGTGGGAAAAAACTTTTCTGACATGGCAGCAAGGGCCGCAGATGGTCGGCTTCAGTTTGGGGCACATCTATCCGGTTTTCTTCATCGTGGGCATTCTTTGTTCTTACTTGCTGATTCTCTGGCTAGCGCCGGCTTCGATCTACGTGATTGTGCGCCGCAAGAGAATTTCTATCGTTGATATCGCGATGCTCCTCGCGAGTGTTTTCGCGGCGGTGGTCATGGCTCTTCCCGATACTTTTTTTGCCACTACCAGATAGTTCGTCCGGTTGAGACCTGTGACGCGGCCCCATCTTGTCTCCTGTTATGTTTTGCCCTCGCCCAATCCGCGTTATAAGATGACGCGTTTGATTTTGTGGCTTGAGGACTGATGGAACTTCGCAAAGATCCGATCACGCGCAGTTGGGTGGTGGCAGGGCATCCGGAACGCGAAAAAATCCGGCCCGACCCGTGCCCGCTCTGCCCGGATACTCGTATCGAAATACATTCACTCCTCGATTTGCCTTCCGACGGCAAGTGGCAAGTGCGCGTGTATCCGCATTTTCGCCCGCTCTATCGCATTGAAGGCGAGCCCGCGCGCACCGCCGAGGGCATCTACGACCGCATGGCGTCCGTGGGCGCGCACGAGATTGTCGTCGAAACGCCCGATCACACCCAAACGATGGCGCAGATGAGCGACGAGCAAATCGAGCGCGTGCTGGACGCATGGGCCCGCCGCATCGCGGACCTGAAGCGCGACGCGCGCTTCAAATATGTGACCGTGTTCAAAAATCAGGGCGCGCAAGCCGGAGAGGAATGGCCGCACGCTCATTCGCAGATCACCGCCACCACGTTTGTGCCGCGGCGGATTTTGTACGAGCTGCGTTCCGCGCGCGAATGGTATCGCGACCGCGAGCGCTGCGTTTTCTGCGACATTCTGCGTCAGGAAATGCGCCAGGCCAAACGCATGGTGGACAACGCCGGCGATTACCACGCGCTGTGCCCCTACGCTTCGCGTGTTCCTTACGAAGTCTGGCTGCTGCCGCGCACTCACAACCATCAATTCGAAACTGTGCTTCCCGGAGAAAATCGCCGCAATCTGGCTGCATTGTTAGGACGCACGCTGCGCCGCTTGCTGCAGGTTGCTCCCGGCTACCATCTGGTGATGCACACGGCGCCGAACACCCAGCAAACCAAAGGCGAGCTCAGCGAATACTGGCGCACCATCGCCGGTGATTACCACTGGCACATCGAAATTCTTCCCATCGTCGAGCAGCGCAGCAAGTCCTACAGCATCAAGGAAGTTTATTTCAACGGGACGCTGCCCGAGCAGGCCGCCGAACGCCTGCGCCAGCTCGACCCTGCAAAATGACCAACCTCGCCGCCAGCCTGTTCGCCGAACCGGACCCGCAGCGCGGCGGCATCATCTTCAAGCTGCTGTTTCTGATTTTTTTCGTGGTATTTCTGGCTATCCTTTATCTCGTGCGCGTTCCGCTGCTGCGTTTCGCTGGAGAATTCTGGATCGTGGACGATGCGCCGGAAAATTCCGACGCCATCGTGGTTCTCAGCGGCGACAATTTTGACGCCGTGCGCGCCTCGCGAGCCGCCGCGCTATTCAGGTCCGGCCTGGCGCCGCGGGTGATCGCCACCGGCAGGTCCATACGTTCCTACGCCAGCACCACGGACCTGATGAAGAAAGATCTGGAGGACCACGGCGTGCCGGCCGCCGCCATCGTTCCGCTGAATCATCACGCCGAAGACACGCGCGAAGAGGCCGTGGTCGTCAGCGAATTCGTGGCCTCGCGTGGCTGGAAAAAAATCCTGCTGGTCACGTCGAACTACCACACGCGCCGGTCGGAATATATTTATGAACGCACGTTGCCGCCCGGCACGCAGTTGCGCGTGATTTCCGCGCCCGATACCGATTACGACCCGCAAAGCTGGTGGCGCACCAGCGAAGGCGCCAGGCTATTTTTTCACGAACTCGGCGGATACCTCGCCGCGCTATGGGACATGCGCCATAACGACGTCCGCACCACCTGAGCATTCGACGGCGGGGCTGATGGATTCGCAGCAAGTTGTCATTTAAGTACGCAGGCCTCTATCGTTGCGGCGCATCTCTGTACTATAGTTCGTGCATCACATCAGGACCCCTGCTACCCCCCGCGGGAGTCTCAGCGATGCTGGGGAGGAATCATATGTGGCGTAAATCCGAAGACGCAAAACCCTCTGCGCCGGAATCAGGCGCACCAGAACCGGCGGCAACCACCCCAAATCTCAATTCGACTGCAACTCCATCGGCGACTCCGGCCGCCGAAATTTCAGTTGCTTCCGCGCCGGTCGTTTCTCCCGCGGCTTCTGTCGCAGCGACATCCGCTTCAACGGCAGCGGCGGACATGGCTGCGGCGCTTGCTAACGTCGCCACCATTTCTGGGGGCCTGAAAATTCGCGGCGATATTTCCGGTAATTGCCACCTGATCATCGAAGGCGAAGCCCACGGCAAGATTCACCTGGCTAACGGCCGCGTGACCGTCGGCCCCACCGGCCGCGTGCATTCAGACATCGAAGCGCCGGAAATTTCCATCGAGGGAACCGTGCAGGGAAATTTGCGCGCTCGAGACAGCGTGCGCATGGGACCTACGAGCCACGTGCAGGGAAGCGTTCTTTCTCCGCGCATCCGTATCGAAGACGGCGCGAGTTTCCGCGGCAAAGTGGAAATGATCCGCCCCGGTGAGACGGCGCCCTCCTCCGGCTCGGCAAGCTCCCAAGCTCCCAAAGCCGCGGTTGCCGCAGGGCCAAGAGGGTAGCGCTCTCCATGGACTGGATGGCCAAACAGCGACCGAACTCCACCGCCACGGCCAGGGCGCCCGTGAAGCCCGGACCTGAATCCGCGACGGCATCCTCCGCCAATGTGCGCGTCTCCAATGGACTGAAAGAATTTTTGTGGCTGATCACCGACTCCGGGCAGGGAAAAATTCTCGATCTCGGCGCCGTATTTCAATCCACTGTGATGTTTTTCATCGAGAAGGGCTTCCGCCTTTCCACCGAAGATCTGCTGCGCTCCTGGAAGGAATTTTTGCTCGCGGAGGAAGAAAGTTTGCGCAATGCGCCGGTGGGTGACGGTAACGGCCGCGTCTCGCAAGGGATGCTGGCCGGAAAATTTCTGGACACCGCGTTGCAGTATCCCGAAGATCATTTTCACGGCGTGCTGGCGTGGGATCTTTTCGATTATCTGGACGCCGAGCTCTTGCCCCGCGTGCTGGAGCGCGTTTATACCGTGATGCGCCCCGGCGGCGCGGTGCTGGCTTCGTTTCACAGCCGCGCGCCCGAACGCTTTAATCGCTACAAAGTCGTGGATTCGCAAACGATTGAACTGGTTCCCACGCCCACGCTCGCCGTTCATGCGCGCATCTTCCAAAATCGCGAGATCCTCGACATTTTCGGAAAGTTCCGCTCGTCCAAGACGTTCGTCGGCCGCGATCAGGTCCGCGAAGCTCTGCTGCTGAAATAATCCGCGTCATTTGATTTCGCTGTGCGCCAACCGCCGCGCCACAACACAGCAATATTTTGCAAACCCTGCGCGCAAAATTTTCCAGTTGCATTCACCAGTACGCGGGAGTACAAGGGGCTTGTAGTCGTATTGCACGGAGGATTTTGTATGACGCCACCGGGCAACGAACTTTGAGATAGACGCCGTTTACACACCGCTTTTGCGGTGCGCGCCGCCCGCGACGCCTTCGGCATCCGCGCGGCTTACGGAAGAAGCATGCGGGGAGCCGCCAGGCTCCCCGTTTTGCGTTTTGGCGCGCGATTAAAAATTCCGAACGTCGAACTCTTCTTCTTCGGTCTTGGCTTCCTGCGTTGTAATCAGGCGGCGCTCTTGCGGGTGCGCGCTCTCCAGGCGGAAATAATGGCGGGCAGCAGCGAAAGAACAATCACCACGGCCAGCACATAGTGAATCCGCTTATCAATATTTGGCACCGTGCTGCCGAGTGTGTACCCCAGCAGGATCATGCTCCACACCCACAAAAATCCGCCAACGATGTCGAAGAGCAGGTAGCGCGTGTAATTCATCTGCGCGGCCCCGGCCACGGGAGGGCAGAACGTGCGAATGATCGGCATGAAGCGCGCCAGAATAATCGTCCGCGATCCGTATTTTTCGTAGAACTCGTGCGCGCGCAGCAGGTGGCTCTTCTTGAAAAATCGCGAGTCCTCGCGTTGATAGAGCCGTTCGCCCATGGTCCGTCCGATCCAATACCCCATCTGATCTCCGATAATCGCGCACAGCGTCACCATCGGCAGCAACCACGCCAGTTGCAGCCCGGAAGCCTTGTCCGCAGCCACCACTCCGGCGGTAACCAGCAGGGAATCGCCCGGCAGAAAGAACCCGACGAACAGCCCAGTTTCCACGAACACGATGCCGCACACCATCACCAGCCCGCCCAGCGCCACCAGCCCGCGCACGTCCGCAACGCGGTGCAGCAACTCCTTCAATAACTCGACCATGTAGTGTGGATTCCTCGCCAGCCCGATGGGCGCTTGCGACCGCCAAAAACGCCCTTAAACCGCTGTAAACACAATAACAGAAAAGCCTTTAGCCGCCAGCCCTACAAGCTCGCAATTGACTAGTACTACCCTCCTACCGCTTATAGCCGCCTGTACCATTGGCCAGTTCGGCCCCCCATCCGAAAATGTACTTGTTCGAGGAGCTCAGCTGCACGACTGGGGGGGACAACATGACAGGTGGCTACGCAATCTGGATGGGGCAGTCCGTCATTCTCCGCGTAGTAGCAGGCAACCTGCGCGTTCCGCTGCGCGGGCGCCTGGTCTCTGAAACCAACGACGTGGTGCGCTTGCGCATCGCCGACAGCTGGGACGTGGACATCTTCAAATCCATGGTGCTCGGCGTCGAACATGACAATCCGGTCTACGTACTGAACTAAAGGGGAAGGGCATGAGCGCTCTGACGAGCATGGGTTGGAAGTCGCATAGCCGCACCGCCGCGGCGATGGCTCACGCGCAGCCTTTTCCGAATTCTTCGGAGGTCTGGAATATGCGCCAAAGAGCAGTGGCGTTTCGCGACACCATCATCGTGGTCGCGATCCAGCTGGTGTTTCGCGCAACTCTTGCAATGCGCCGCTGGAATTACTGAGCGCGGCACAGTTTAAAAAAGTTTTCGGCCCAGCGTCCCTCACCCCCGTCCCCGGGTCTCAGCCCCCAGACCCGGGGATTTTTTTCGTTTGGCGCGTTTTCATTCCACGGTCGCTTCATTGATCTTCACTCGCAAAAAACGATTTTTGCCGTGCTTCCGGTGTAGCTTCCCGCCAACGCTCTCCCCAGCCTCTCGTATACTGAAATGAGGATTTTACAAAACAGCATGTTGATATTGGCCATTCTCGCGATACTATCCTTCGGTACCATTTAGCCACCAAATTAGGAGCCCAATCGATGAGGATTGCCAGCGTCGCGAGCGCTTTTCCCGAGTACTACTACAAGCAGGAAGTCTTGACGGAGGCGCTGAAGAACGATTGGCGTCATCGGCTGTCGAACCCGGATATTCTCGACCGCCTCGACGAGAGCATGCAGGTCGAGGGACGATATCTGGTCGAGCCAATCGACTATTACGAACGCCTCACCACGTGGGGACAAGCTAATAACACCTGGATCGCGCATGCTCTCGAACTAGGAGAAGAATCTCTGTGTAAGGCGTTGCACAAGGCAGGCCTCGCGCCCAAGGATCTCGGCGCAATTTTCGTTACTTCCGTTACCGGCATTGCCGCCCCCTCTTTGGATGCGCGCCTCGTCAATCGCATGGGCCTCTCGCCCAATATCAAGCGTATTCCGATTTTCGGTTTGGGTTGCGTCGCGGGCGCCGCTGGAATTTCGCGCGCTGCGGATTATGTGAAAGCTTATCCGGACCAGGCCGCCGCGCTGCTGTCCGTGGAATTGTGCTCGCTCACTCTGCAGCGCGATGATCTTTCCATGGCTCACCTGATTTCCGCGCTGCTCTTCGGCGACGGCGCCGCCGCCACCGTGATCACCGGCTCCAATCGCAAAGCAGACGGGCCGGAAATTCTCGCCACCAAATCCAGCTTCTATCTGCACACCGAGAAGGTCATGGGCTGGGACATCTCCGAGAAGGGCTTCCGCATCGTATTATCTCCGGAAGTTCCGGAGATGGTCACCAAGCATCTGGGCAAAGATGTGGACGCTTTCCTCGCCGAAAACGGCGCCAAGCGTTCCGACATCAAATCCTGGATCATGCACACCGGCGGCCCCAAGGTTTTGGAAGCCACCGCGGCTGCGCTGGATATTACGGCGGACGACCTCTCGGCTTCATGGGCTTGCTTGCGGCGTGTCGGAAATATTTCTTCCACGTCCGTGTTGCTGGTTCTGGAAGACGTCTACAGCAACCGGCGCCCGGAACCGGGTTCGCTGAGCATCCTGGCCGCGATGGGTCCCGGCTTCTGTGCTGAGTTAGTTTTGTTACGATGGTAGTAAGCGGGGGCCAGTGGCCACAGGCGCGGAAGTCCTGATCGTCGGAGCGGGGCCAGCAGGGATCGCGACGGCGATTGCAGCCAGTCAAAAAGGACTTCGCGTAACGGTCGTTGACGCACGTCGGCCGCCGATCGAACAGGCCTGCGGTGAAGGAATTCTCCCCGCAGGAGTCTCCGCGCTTCGCCAGCTGGGCATCTGGCTGGATTCCTCGGTAGCTTTCCCGATAGCCGGAATACGCTTCTCGGATGAAACCTCGTCTGCCTGCGGCAGAATCACGCGGGGCCTGGGATTCGGTTTGCGCCGCAGCGTTCTGCACGAACTTCTAGTCCGGCGCGCCGAGGAGTTGGGCGTCTCCTTCCGTTGGGGGACGCGCGTTTCCGATTTGACATCCAATAGCGCGCGGCTCGACGGCGTGCTATTCCGTTTTCACTGGCTGGTGGGCGCCGACGGCCAGAAATCCCTTATAAAAAAATGGTCCGGGCTGGGTCCTCGCCGCGTGCGCTCCACGCGATTTGGATTCCGCTGCCATTTCGCCGTCGCTCCCTGGAGTGATTTGGTGGAAGTTTATTGGGGCGAGCGGTGCCAGGTCTATATCACGCCAACGGGGCCGGATGAAATCTGCGTGGCGGTTCTCACCAGCGATCCTCAGTTAAAAGTAGAACGCGCCCTGCAGCAATTTCCTCAGGTGGTCAATCGCTTTGGCGGTGCTTCCCCCATCAGCCCGGAACTCGGCAGGGCCACCGTGCTCGATTATCCGCGCAGCGTTGCGCGCAGGAACGTCGCGCTGGTCGGCGATGCTTCGTTCGCAGTAGACGGAATTGCAGGCCAGGGCCTCAGTCTTGCGTTCCAGCAAGCGCTGTGCCTCGGCGACGCGCTGGCATCCGAAAATATCCGCCGCTACCGGCGCACGCATCGCCACTACATGCAAGCGCCTGCACGCATGACCCGCTTGCTGTTGCTGCTGTGCCACCATCCGTGGCTGCGCCGTCGAGTGCTGCGTATATTCGCGGCGAATCCCAAGCTGTTCACCCGGATGATTTCCTCGCACGCGAATCACCCCAAGCCCGCGCCCATCAAGGCGAGCGAAATTTTCCTTTTCGGCTGGCAGGTTTTGCGGGCGTGATCGTCGCGCGCCAGATGTGGCAGGGAAGCGCGCACATAGGCCAGCGTCCGACGGAATCGCGCCGCGCTTTGCGTGCTGCCGCCTTATTCGCGCTCGCGGGTTGCGTTGCCCAGGTTTTCACGCCGGCTTCGCGAGCACAGAGTTTCACCGTCACCCTCGATCCCGCTCAAACCAAGATCGAAATCACTCTCAACACCACGCTGCACAACGTACACGGAACCTTCCGTCTGAAAAGTGGTCAAATTCATTTCGACCCGGCTACCGGCAAGGCCACCGGCGCGATCGTGGTGGACGCCGGCAGCGGTGACACCGACAACAGTTCCCGCGACAAGAAAATGCATCAGGAAATTTTGGAGAGTCAGAAATACCCGGAGATTGTTTTCACGCCCGTGCAAATGAAAGGCTCATTCGATCCGCATAAAGCCTCTCACCTGGATGTTAACGGCACCTTTCGCGTGCACGGCCAGGACCACGACCTCACCATGACCATGGCAGTGCAACCAGCTTCAGCGACGCAACTGCAGTGCGACACGCACTTCACCATCCCCTACATTAAATGGGGCATGAAAGATCCCGGCACGTTCCTGCTGCACGCGAGCGACACAGTGGATCTGGAAATTCACGCGACGGCTCAGATAACGCCGGACCAATCTGCGCATTAATCCCTGCTAGGAAAGTTCAAGCGCCGAATGAAGTTCCAGGCTGGCTCTGCGAACTCTGCGCGCCTTTCTCTGCGTTCTCTGCGGTAAATCTTTCGTACGTGCGAGTCGCGATCCAAGCCCCCTTAGTTCTCCTTATCCGTAAACAGCAATTCCTTCGCCCGTTGCGAAGCCTTCACCACTGCCTTGATCAACGTCACACGCAGCTTGCCGTCTTCCAATTCCAGAATCCCGTCAATCGTGCATCCTGCCGGCGTGGTCACAGCATCCTTCAGCAGCGCCGGATGGTGCCCTGTTTCCAGCACCACTTTGGCCGCGCCCAACATCGTCTGCGCCGCCAGCAGCGTGGCCAGCTCGCGCGACAATCCCATCTTCACGCCGCCTTCCGCCAGCGCTTCCAAAATAATATAGAGAAACGCGGGGCCGCTGCCCGAAAGCCCAGTGATCGCGTCCATGTGCTTTTCGTCCACCACCACGGTCTTTCCCACGGATTCAAATAGCTTGCCCGCCAGTTCCAAATGCTTCGCCGTCGCGTGCTTGCCCTTACTGATCGCGGTGATGCCCTCGCCCACCATCGAAGGCGTATTGGGCATGGTGCGCAGAACCGGGACATTTCCGCCCACGCGCTTTTCCATATATTCCGTAGAAACGCCCGCAGCGATCGAAATCACCAGCTTCTGATCGTTCAGCTCCTCGCGGATTTCTTCCAGCACCTGCCCGATCGCCAGCGGCTTCAGGCAGATCAGAATCACGTCCGCGTTTCTGGCCGCCGTGCGATTGTCCGTACCCAGCGTGATTTGCGCGCTGGAGACGCTGCGCCGCTCCGAGCTAGTCTGCCGCACCGTCGCAAAAACGTGCGAGGGCGCGATCAATCCATGCTTCAGGAACGCTTCGATCAAAATCCCGCCCATCTTGCCCGCCCCAAGCACCGCCAGCCCCTTTGGTGTGGAAATGTCAGTCACGTTAGCTTCTCCCCAGCTTCCTTAGCTCCATCCCGTTGCGTTTTTGTGGCCTGTCGTTGTTGCGTCGCGCAATTGTAAGATCGTTGGGCAATCTGGCTAGCAGTTCGAACGCGCGAAGCATCGCGCCCTTCTTTTCGCGGAGGATGATTTCATCTCCGCGGCGGAAGATCTCTAGCTCCGTGCCGCTTACGCGAAATTCTTTCGGCAACTGGGCGGCTTGACAATTTCTCGACCGGAATATCTTGGCAGTGGGCATACTGAATCGCTCCAGTTATATCCATCAAGTATCCACACATCGGGGCTTCCTCCAAAGGAATTAGGCGACCTGGGAGCCAAAACAATCTTGCGGTGGTCGAATTTAGCACGCGACTTTCGGGGCGCGGCGGGCATCTTATGTTTCGCTAATGGTACGATTGGTCTGCAATATTAGATTCACATTCTCGAGTCGTTCTATCAGGCTCGCACGCCGAGGTATTCCCCGTGGTCGAAATACCGCATGAATGGCTGGACGGAGTCGTCGGCATCCTGGAATCGCTCAACCAGGGCGTCCTGATCAATAACGATTGCGGCGAGGTGGTTTTCGCCAACGAGCTGTATCTGAAAATGTCCGGGTATTCCGCGGACGAATTCATCGGCTCGAAAGTCACCAGCTGGTATTCTCCCGAAGGAGCGCAGGAGCTGCAGCGGCAAATCGAGCGGCGGCAGAGGCAAGGCAGCAACCTTTTTGAATTCTATGTGCCGTGCCGCGATGGCAGCCACCTGCCGGTGGTGATCACCGCGCGCCAGGTCGAAGATCCGGAAGGACAGATTTTTTCCATCGTCACACTCACCGACATTTCCGCGCAGAAGCGCGCCGAAAACGCGCTGCGAGAAGTAAATATCCAGCTCGAACAGCGCCATCGTGAAATCGAAGAGGATTTGCTGCTGGCCGCGCGCGTGCAGCAGAGCCTGGCGCCCGGAAGTCTGATGTGGGGAGGCGCCTCCGTCGAAACTTTTTACCAGCCGGTGCGCACCATCGGCGGCGATTTCGGCCTGGTCGCACCTCGGCCCGATCATCTCAGCCTGATGATCTGCGATGTCTCCGGCCACGGCATCGGCTCCGCCCTGGTTGCCAATCGCATTTACACAGAAACCATGTCGCAAATCGAGCGTGGCGCCGGACTGGGCCCGATGATGGAGCACTTGAATCGTTTCGTGATCGGCAGCTTGCGTAGTTCGGTTTTCTATTTCACGGTGGTCGCGGCGCGGCTGGATCTGGCGGCGCGCACTCTGGAATTTGTGGGTGCCGGACATCCGCCTGCGATGATCGTCAAGCCCGGTGAGGCACCGCGCTTGCTGGAATCGCGCAGTTCCGTCCTGGGCCTGCTCCCCGATGCGGTCGATTTGCAAACCGCCATGAAAATTCCAGTTGTCGCGGGCGATCGCGTCGTCCTGTACACCGATGGCTTCACGGAAAGTTTCAATACCAAGGACGACATGCTCGGCGTTGAAGGCCTGGCCGACATTGTCCGCGAGACCGCCCGCCTCCCACTGCCGGAGATGACCCAGGAGATGGTCAATCGCGTCGCCGCTTTCCGCCACGGCCCTCCCGCCGACGACATGTCCCTGGTCGTCGTTGAAATTCCGTAGCGGCGGCCGAGGCAGCAGCAAAGCGCGCGATTAGTTTGCTCTGGCGGGCCTGCTTGGAATCGTCTATGCTCCAGAGGCAAGGCGGGTTGGAGGAGTTCGATGCTGCCACTGAAGAGAATGTCCGGCTGGGCCAATCAATATAACCTCAGGGCTGCCGCCGTGGCCGCGCTCGTTCTCTTCGCAATCACTTATGCGGCGGATGCAGCGCTGTCTTATATGCATATCGCTGCCGCCGAAACGATGCTCGACGATGTCGCGATTGCCGTAGCCGGCGCCGTGATCCTGATATTCTTCCTGGTGCAGAGCCACAAGAACCAGATCGTCGCCCGGGCGAAAGAGCGCGCGATTATTGTCGCCGAGGTCAACCATCACATACGCAATGCGATGACCCCGCTCGCGCTGGTCATGGCTTCTCAGGACACCGGCGAAAGGCTTCGCATTCTCGATATGGCGAACGATCGAGTGGACTACGTCCTCACCGATTTGCTCCCCACCGTAGGCAGCGCCAGCAAACCGCGCTTCTTCTAGTTTTTAAGTTCGCTCTACCAAGCTCCACTCGCACGATAGCGTCGAGCCTTTTTCAGACTCTCGTACCGCACTAGAAATTCTAACGCGGCGTTCACGACCGCGCGTTTAGTCCTGAGGCCGCTCAACCTCTGCGCCTCGCGAATCAATCGATCGTCGATTTCCACGCTTCCTTTGCTCATGACGAGACTATGCGCCAATTCGTTCGACTCATGTTCATGTTTCGAGAGGCCACGAACTTAATTGGGTACACAGCTCCCTTCAGCACACCGTGCGCCACACCCGTATCCAACCCGCAACTAAAAGCTCATAATCGGGTTTCATACGTGGAGGTCGCGAGCCGCCATGTCAGACACGCGCATCGTTCTTTGGTTCGCATGGTTCCTGGCTTCCACCTGGTTGCGCAAGCTGGCTATGCTCTTGCCACTCCGGACGATAAGGGCGTCCAACTCATGACCAAAAAGCTCTCGCTCGTGCTGCTCCTCATGCTCCTCGCAACCCTGTTTCTGGCTCTGCCGCAAATCGCCGCAGCCCAGGACGAAGACCCGGCGCAAGCTCAGGTCGCCGACCCGCCCACGCGCGTAGCCCGCTTGAATTACGTGCAAGGCTCGGTCTCCTTCCAGCCCGCCGGCGAACAGGATTGGATCGTGGCGGATATCAATCGTCCGCTCACCACCGGTGACAACCTCTGGGCCGACAAAGATTCGCGCGGTGAAATTCATATCGGCGCCACCTCCATTCGCCTCTCCAGCGAGACCGGCATTTCTTTTCTGAATTTGGACGACCGCACCGTGCAGCTCCAGTTGGCGCAAGGAACCATCGAAATTCACCTCCGCCATCTGCAGCCGGGCAACGCCTTCGAAATTGACACTCCCAATCTCGCCTTCACTCTGGCAGCTTCCGGCGAATACCGGATTCAGACCGACCCTGACGGAAATTCCACGGCGATCATCGTGCGCGAAGGAGCAGGGCAGGTTACCGGCGCCGGAGAATCCTACGATCTCGCAGCTGGCCAGCAATACATTTTCAACGGCACGGATCGGTTGACCTTCGACTCGCAAGCCGCGCCGCAATTCGATGAGTTCGAAGATTGGTGCCAGTCGCAGGACCAGCGCGAAAACAGTTCAGCCTCTGCGCGCTACGTTTCCCGCGACGTGGATGGCTACTACGACCTGGACGGCAATGGCGATTGGCAAACCGATCCAGATTACGGCGCGGTCTGGGTTCCCACCGGCGTCGCTGTCGGCTGGGCTCCTTATCGCTACGGCCACTGGGTTTGGATCGGCCCCTGGGGTTGGACGTGGGTGGGAGACGAACCCTGGGGATTCGCGCCATATCACTATGGTCGCTGGGCGTATGTCCGCGGCGGATATTGGGGCTGGGTGCCCGGTCCGATCGTCGTGCGTCCGGTGTACGCGCCCGCACTCGTCGGATTCGTTGGCGGCGGAGGTGGCCTCAGCGTCGCCGTGGGATTTGGCGGCGGTTTCGCCGGAGTAGCCTGGTTTCCGCTCGGCCCGCGCGACGTCTACATTCCCGGCTATCACGCCAGCCCGCGCTACGTGCAGAACATCAACGTAACCAACACGCGCGTCATCAACGTCACGCAGGTCAACACGGCGTACAACAACTACGTCGTGAATCGAAACGCGCCCGGAAACCGCATGGACTACACCTACGCCCGCAACGCCGTCGCCGTCACCGCCGTTTCGCGCGAGACGTTCGTCGGCGCAAGGCCGGTAGCCACCGCCGCCGTACGGGTGACGCCCGAACAATTGCAAAGCGCGCGCGTGATCGAAGATACTTCGCTCGCGCCCACACGCTCCAGCTACGTGGCCAGCAACGCACGAGTCGCGCGCACGAGACCTCCCGTCGCATTCAACCAGAAGCCCGTGGTGGCGCGCCTGAATCCTCCGCCGCCGGCCGTCAGCCATGCCGCTGTTCGCACAGCCCCAGCGGTGATAACGCCAAGAGCCGCACAGCCGGTTGCGCGACCTGCTGGCGCACCGCCCGCGTCGCCGATGTACACCAACGACAATGTGGCGCACTCCACCACCAAGTATCCCAACACCGACGCGCCGGCGAACATCAACAGCAACGCAAACCAGCGGCCCAACACAAACGCCAATGGCAACACCGGTGGCAACCAAAAACCAAACGCGAATCCGTACGACCGGCCGAACAACAACGCCAGGCCGCCCGAAACCGAAACCGCCCAGCCGCGCCCGGCCGTGAAATACACGCCGCCCACTAAGGCCAAAGAAGGCGACTACGACGTCCATCCGCCATTGAACCAGAAAGCCAGCACTCCGCCGCCGGAGCATCACGAAGCTCCAGCCCCCGCGGCGCATCCTGCGCCGGCAACGCACGAATCCGCGCCGTCGCCGAAGCCCAAGAACTGATTCGCCCGCGTCGCAAAAAAATGGCAATATTCGCAGAATGAAAATTCTCGAAACAGAGAGGCTCGTCCTTCGCCGCCTCACCGCGCAGGACGCTCCTTTTATCCTCGAACTCCTGAACGAGCCCGCCTTCCTTGAAAATATCGGCGATCGCGGCGCGCGCAGCTTGGCCGACGCCCGGCGCTACATCGCCAAAGGCCCCGTCGCCAGCTACCGCAAATTCGGTTTCGGCCTGTTCCTCGTCGCGCTGAAAGATTCCGACACACCAATCGGCATCTGCGGCCTGCTCAAACGCGATTCTCTCGAGCACGTGGACATCGGCTTCGCGTTCCTACAAAAGTTCTGGTCGCGGGGCTACGCGCGCGAATCGGCCGCCGCCGTTTTGAACTACGGCTGGACCAGGCTGCGTCTCGAGCGCATCGTGGCCATCACCAAGCCGCACAATCAAGCCTCCATCACCCTCCTCGAAAAGCTCGGCCTCCGCTTCGAAAAAATGATCCAGCTTTCTGACCGCGGCGGCGAAAACAAACTCTTCGGCATCTCCAAACCGCTCGCAGCCTCTCGCATTGCCGCGAAATAAATGCCAACGTCATTCCGGACATGCCGTCGTCCTGCCCCATCTGCTCTTTCCGACACTGTTAACCGTTGTGACATTCCCCCCCACCCTGTACAATTCTTGTGACAAGCTTCTCGCAGCCACGCCAAGCGAAAGGAGGGCCACCGGGTGCTTTCGTCCGTCGTATATTTGCCGCGCGTATGGATGGGCAGCCAGATTTCCCCGAAGTTTCTGCCCTCCGCCATACGTCCGCTCGCCGCGCACATAAAATTCACCGAAAATTGCCAGGCGAAGTGCATCAGCTGCGATTACTGGAAGACGCGCTGGCAAGACGGCATCACTACTGACCGCGCCGTTGCCCTGCTGAACGAATGCGCCGAAGCCGGCATCGGCACCCTGCGCTTCACCGGAGGCGAGCCGCTGCTGCGCCGCGATTTCTTCCAGGTGCTGCGCAAGGCGGATACCAAGCGTTTCAAATCCATCATCGTGCAGACCAACGGCCTGCTGCTCAAGAAGCTGCACAAGGAAATCAACGCGTCGCCGATCACCAAGGTCGCTGTCTCCATTGACGGCATGAAGGAATCCAACGACCTGATCCGTGGCATTCAGGGCTATTTCGATCTGGGCATCGAAGGCATCAAGCTGCTGCGCGGCAAGCAGATCGCGATTTCCGTTACGCTCAATAAGCTTTCCGCCGGAGAACTCGAAGCGCTTGCGGACGTGGTTCACAGCGTGGGCGGCGAAGTCGAAATCAATATCCTTAGCCGCAGCCTGTATTTTCTGAAAGACGCCGACCTCGATTCCATGTGGCCGGAAAAAAGCGACGTCGCGAAAATCGCGAAATTCCTGCGCGACAAGCTCAAGCGCCCTGCCTACGAAGTGAATTACGTCACGGATTATTACAACAACTCCGGCGTGGACGAGCCTGCCTGCGTGCTCGGCTACCTTCAGGTCTTCGTCCTCTCCAATGGCGACGTGCTCACCGGCTGCTACCCGCTGAAGCCCGTGGGGAATATTCTTCACGATAGCCTGCAGAACGTTCTCGACTCCGAAGCCTACAAACTCCAGGCCGAAGCCATGATCCGCCGTGAATGTCCGGGCTGCACATGCGGCATCGAAAGCTCCCTGGCCATGAAACACGCCGCCTCCAGCGCCCTCTTTCAGCTCAGCCAGCTAACCCATCGCCACCCCAGCGCGCCTGCAGCCGCCGCCTCGGACGTGCCGCAAAGCGCGCCGCTGCAAGACCCGGCCCCCGTCGAAGAAACTCTGCACACGTAAGTTGGAGTGCGGGGCTCGGCTGCTCTGTGCTGTACTCCTCCTAAGGCAAGAGCACTGGCAAGATTGCCTGTCCAACGTTGGCTCATTTTGGCAAGAAGCGGTCGGCGCCGAAGACCAGGCTCAGCGTCAGGAAGGCGATGACCAGCTCGCCTACTGCGCCTACCACGAACGGGCGGAAGCCTTGCTTGCCCAGTTCGCGGATATTGGTGCGCAGGCCCACGCCGGCGAAGGTCAGCAGGAACGCCCACCGCGAAAGATTGGCGATGCTGCCCAGCTGGTCCTTGCTGAAAACGTGCGCCGTGGCGATAGCAGAAATCAGCAGGAAGCCCAGAACGAATTTCGGGAATTTCTTCCACAGAAACGCCGCCTTGTTGCCGACTCCTTCCGTGTGTTCCTTGCGCGCCCAATGAATCGCGTAGCCCAGCACGACGAAGCCGATCATGGCGTTACGCGCGGTCTTGGCCAGGACGGCGACTTTTCCTGCGGCGTCGGAATAAAGCGTGCCGGCCGCAGTGGCTTCGGCCGTGTTGTCAATTCCCAGCCCGGCCCACAATCCGTAACTCTGATCGCTCAGGTGCAGCCAGTGGCCCACCAGCGGAAAAATGAACAAGCTGATGGCGCCCAGCGACAGAATCGCGGCGATGGCGTAGGAAGCGTCCTCTTCGTCCGCGTCAATGGCGCCTTGCGCGGCGATGATGGCCGAAACGCCGCAGATCGAAGAGCCCACGGCGAGCAGCGTGGTCAGCTTGGGTTTCAAATTGAAGGCGTTGCCCAGCGCGGTCATGAACGCGAGCGACACGGCAATTTCAATCACCACCAGCGCCAGTGCCACGCCGCCAAGCTTGGCTACGTCACCAAGCAGAAAGCGCGAGCCGAGCAGCACGATGCCGGTCTTCAGCCAAAATTCGTAGGTGGCGACGCCCGCCCGAAAAACTTTTGGCACGCCCACCGTATTGGCGATGGCCAGGCCGATGACGATGGCCCACAGCACGTACTCGATATTTGGCAGCGTCAAGTGATGCGCTTTGCCATATGTGGCGATGGAGCGCTCGATGATTCTGCCGGCATAGCCCACGGCGCCGAGCAGCAGCAAGCCAGGAATCAGGCGAATAGATTGCTTGAAGAAACCTTCGGAAACGGGTGCGTCTAGTGCGATCGAACTAGCCATGTGCTGATGCCCTCCGGGAAATTTGTGACGCGGCAAGCCAGCAGACTGGCCTACCAGGGAACGTGCGTGATCCAGCCGGCCCAGACGGCGAGCGAGAGAACCAGGGCCAGAATCACGGCCCAAGTGTCTCGAGAAAGCGCCGGTGCTGGTTTGCTGGGCTTGCCGTCGCGTTTGATTTCTGCAGTCATGGTGCGATTCTCCTTGTGCGCGTGCATTGAAAAATTTGTCGCCCTAAAAACAAAAAACCCGCTGCACAGCTTGGCTGTGAGCGGGCTTGAAATCCGGTTTAAAGGATTGCTAAACGATTCGGATCGCACCCCCGCGCCAGCCGTATGCAGTACAACAACACGGCGTATAGAGACAGGCGTTGGAGCAACGATTCATGATTGGAAATCCTACCTTGAATGGATGCGTTCGCAAAGCGAAAGTTGCAAAAAAATGGCGCCGGTTCCCGGAGAGCGAAACCGGCGCCAGGCACGTCGCGGCTGCTTACTGCCGTTTAGTTGAAGTCGAACAGCTCGAACAAGTCGCTGATAGCCGGGCCGTTCACGGGGACGTAGGGATTCTTGTTCGTCGTGATCGGGTTGGGGAAATTGTCGCGGCTGCGGAATGTGACCGGCTTCAGTTCCCAGTTCCGCTCGATGAATTTGAGGACGGAAACGTGATCCGAGTAGTTGTGCGTGATGTGGCCGCCGGTGGAATACTTCGACACGACGATGCACGGAATGCGCGTGCCGTCGCCGAAGAAGTCCAGCGGTTGCACGTAACCGGAATCGTAGTAGCCGCCGCCTTCGTCGAAGGTGATGATGATCGCCGTGTCGTTCCACAGAGTCTTATTGGCCTGCACCGCAGCGACGATCTTTTCCACGAATCCTTCGAACAAATTGAGCTTCGAGGACGCCGGATGGCCGTCCACGAAACCGCT
Source organism: uncultured Acidobacteriota bacterium (assembly GCA_963748395.1). GTDB lineage: Bacteria > Acidobacteriota > Terriglobia > Acidiferrales > UBA7541 > Palsa-295. The sequence goes on from CAVVIP010000006.1 coordinate 1,065,501, forward strand.
GGGCTTGACGAAGGAAACGGCGGGAAGCTTGCCGTCGGCGATGTCAGCGTAGAGGTTCAAAGTATCTTGAATGTGCGCAGAGCGGATCGCGGGGTTGGCCATAATGGACGTGTCGTACTGGAAGGGGTTGCAGATGTTGCAGTACTCGTCGGCGTTGGTGATGGCAGCGCCGAGGAAGTTTGTGGAGCCTGCCGCGCCGTAGTTGATCTGGTATTTGTCCTCGGGGATGTAGCAGTTGGAGGTCAAAGTTGGCGGCGTGCAGAGGGGCTGATTGGAGTTGCCAACGCCGGCGTACGCATTCCACTGATCGCCGTAGTACTTCCACGAAATGTTCTTGGCGAGAAGCTCGTCGCCGATGCTGCGCGTGGCTGACGGCGGAATGGTGAAGACGGTGTTGAATCCGGATTCGTCGGCGAAGGCATTTTCGCCCTGACCGAAGTAGCCGGGATTGTAATTGTTCAGCAGGTAGTAGTGGCCCTTTTCGCAATGCGGATCAACGGGGTGCGGAAGCGACTGAAGATATTTCACTACCGCGGAGACTCCCGGTTGAGTGGGGTCGGCGCAATTGCTGTAGGAGCCGCCGCCGTAGGACGCGGAGCCGAAGGAGCCGCCACCGTAGCCGTCTTCCGAGTACCAGTTGTTGGTGCCCGCAGCCGGGTTGGGATTCTCGACTTCGTCAACGACGCCGGCGTTGGAAGTCCCGGGATCCACGGTGACGTTGTGCGGCGGTTGCTTGGCATGGCCATTGCCATCAGTGAAGAAGATGGCGTCGCCGTGGCCGAGCATGATGTGGTTGGCACCGGTGCCGCCTTGCACGGACTGGTGGAAGTTGTCGGACATCGAGTACGTGTCGGCGAGGGACTTGAAGTACGGAGCGTCGCCCTGCTGCACGTTGTAAAAGCCAAGCGCGGTGGAGCCTTCACCAGTGGTGGTGGCGCCGGGCAAGTAGTTAATGTCGAAATTAGAGGGTTGCTTGATGCCGTTGGTACCGGCGCCTACCGTGACTTCAACCCAGGAGAACAATTTGGAGTTGCAACCGGAGCCGTTCTGTTCAGTGATGTGTTCGCGAGAGCAATCGAGCTGTTGCCACATCTGATAGAAGCGGTGCACGGGGCTCGCGGCGTAGTCGTTATAGGTGAAGCTCTTGCCGTTGGTGAGCTGAAATGGACCAGCGGGGAGAGCGTTCACGTTCGTGATTCTGGTGTCCGGCGTTTTCGAGGTGAGGCCGGTGCCTCCGGAAACTAGATACGGGTAATAGTTGGAGGGCAAACCGTTTTCGCTGGCTTCGGCAAAGCTGATGCTGTCGTTGGGGATGTAGGAATCCTCGGCGCCACCGACGAGCGGGGCGGGCAGCACATCGCCGCCGAAATCAAGCTTGGGAGGACTGAGCAGGAACGGATCGCCACCTTTTTTTTCGCCGAGGTCAACCGCGGCACGCTGATGGGCTTTTTCAAAGTTGGGGCCGGGAGTGCCATCGGCCTTGACGATGCCTTCGGAGAGCAAGTTCCAGACTTTTTGATTGCCCTTGGGCACGTACGTGGCGAAAACGTGGTCGAAGCTGCGATTTTCACCGATGATCACGATGACGTGTTTAATCGGCGTGGTCGTCTTGGAATCGTTGTCGGTCTGGGCTTGGGTAGTGGTGGCCAAGGGACCGCCGAGCGAGAATTGGAACAGAGCGAGCGAAGTCAACCCGATGCGCAAGCAGTGCATCGAGTTTGAGGCGAAACGCTTCAAGGACATGCATCCTCCTGTGTTTTGTGTGAATCAACTGCTGACTGGGCTTGCGAGTAATAGCGGTTTATTGTTGCGGGAGAATTTTTCTTGTGTGAATGGTGAGAAACATTCCGGGAACTGGCGCGGCAACCGCCGGATTCAATTACTGGTGGTCGAGCGAGCGGTCTGTTTGCCCGTCGTAGGGGCGGGAGAGGTTTTCTCGGGAGTTTGCACGCTGTCGGCTGGTTCCACGCGGATCAAACCCATCATGCCTCCATCCTCGTGTTCGAGAAGATGGCAGTGATATACGAAAGTGCCGATGGTGTTGGGATCGCGAAAATCCATACGCAGGCGCACGCTGGGATACGCCAGCTCTTTGCCGCTATTGAAAGGAACGTTGATGGTGTCGCGCAGGAAGGGCTCGTTGACCGGGACGCCGTCCCACGCCAACAACATGAAATGCAGCTGATGGATGTGAAAGGCATGCAATTCAGTGGAGCGATTTTCGATGATCCAATCTTCTACATCGCCCTGTTTGACGACAATATCCGGAACGCCGGAAGCAGGGTCGAAGGGCGTGGGCATGCGGCCTTCGACGGTGAGGAAGAAAGTGGTGGCGCTGTTGGGATCGTTGAGATCGAGTAGTTTTTCGGAGAAGTAGAGCTTGCGCACGCGAACGGGAGCGACATTGCCCAGCCAGGGCAGCGTGGGGGGAGGAAGCGGCACGGGCGAGGCGGCGAGTGTGGAGCGGGGCTCGGGCGCGTCGTCTGCGGCGGTGATGGCAGCGATCATGCGATTAGGATCGTTCTCGCCGCCGAGGCCGGTATCCACGGTCCGCGTCACGAGTAGCCCGGGGACGCCCGCGGGAGGACCGGTGACGATAAATTCCACACGCCCGCCGGGTGGCACACCGATGTGATTCTGCCAGCTGATGAAATCTCCGGAAGATACGTTGGCGTTGAGGGGAACGCCGTCCAGCGCGACGACGCCCAGTTGTTGCGGCACGTGTTTGTATAGAACTGCCAGATTGAGATAGGTGATCGCCGAGGCATTCAGGACGCGCCAGAATTGACGCTCCTGCGGCTTCATCCGTATCGCGGCGGGCGGGTAATCAGGATAAGGAACCGGAACGAAATTTATGGAGAGATCTTTGGCGGGCTTGCCGAAACCGGTGCCAGTGTTCGCGGCGTCTCCGTCGGAATCCAAGAGCGTTTTGGGCACGACGGGCTCGGACTTGTTGGGCGGGGAGTTGGGATTCATCAAGTCTTGATCGCGAATGACGAGCACGCGTTCGGGGAGGCCGGCGACTTCTTTATTTGCGCGCTCGATCCCTTCGATGATCATGGCGCCGGATGCGCCGCCGAGGACTTGCGGCTTGCTGAAGCCGTGAATGTGCGGGTGATACCAATACAATCCGGGCGGCTCGTTTTCTGGAATGCGAAATTTGTATTGGAATGGCGGGTCGCCGGGCTGGATGGAAGTTTTCAGGACGTCGTCTTGGTGACAGAGTGCTGGAACCGTGAGGCCGTGAAAGTGGAGATTGGTGGAAGTGAGAGACATCGTGTCGCTTTCGCATGGGTCGGACTTCTTGTCAGCGGTGCCGGTATGAGAGTGACGATGGCTGGCGGCGGGAACGGAGTGAGCCGAGTCCGACAAATCATTCTTCAGATTCAGGATGAGTAAATCGCCCGGATTGAGGCGCAGAGTGGGGGATTGATTGCCGTTTGCGTCAAAATAACAGAAACGAGTGGTGCCATCGGGCTGAGCGAAATTGCGCACGGTCAAGTCCACAGTCAGCACGCCGTCGCGGCTGCGCAAATCTTCCGGCTCGGGGACGGCGGCGCCGGGGGAAGGCCGCGGGCAGGAGCTGCTCGGAGATTCTTGGGCGAAAAGGGACCCGTGCCCGTGGAAAAGCCACAAGCTTCCAAACATCACTAGAAGGAATTTTTTCGTGACGACTACCAATGCGCGAACTACCTGCTCCGGAAGCCGAGTTCCGTCTTTGAATTTTCGAAATATTATTGCGACTTAACTTCTTATTTTAACTTCGTAATTTTACTTCGTAGTTTAGCTTCCGCTGCCGCCGATTTTGCTGAAGAGCCAGAAGAGGCTCGCCGAGAGGCAGATGGATGCAGGCAGCGTGAGCACCCAGGCCAAGGCCAGATTGCGGACGGTGCTCATCTGCAATCCGGAATGGTTCGCGGCCATCGTGCCGGCCACGCCGGAAGATAAGACGTGCGTGGTACTGACAGGTAAGCCGAACCAATCGGCCGCGCCGATTGTACACATCGCGGTGATTTCCGCGGCGGCTCCCTGCGCGTACGTCAGGTGATCCTTCCCGATTTTTTCACCGACGGTCACCACGATGCGCTTCCATCCGATCATAGTGCCCATGCCGAGTGCCAGCGCCACGGCCACTTTCACCCAGGTGGGAATGAACTTGGTGGCGTTATCAACGTGCTTCTTGTAGTTGGCGAGGATCGCAGCGTCGGCTGTCGAGAACTCCGGTTTGTGAGTCTTGTTCATCAAGCGCAAGGCTTCGCTGACGACGTACATGTCGTTGCGGAAGTTGCGGACCTTGTCTTGCGGGACGGCTTTCAATTCGCGGTAGAGCGACATTTCCGTGCCGATGCCGTTGACGAGCTCGCGCAGGGCCAGCATGGTGTTGGGCGTGAACTGCTTGGTGCGAATGTAATCGGTCACTTCCTCGCGCGCGTCGCCAATGACGGCATTGGGAGAAACGTAGTGACCGAGCATGTCTGCAGTTTGAGTGGACACCGCGACGAAATCCTGCGTCTGCTGATAGGTGACGGCGTGGTTGACGGCATACGCTGTGGGAACCGTGCCGATGAGGATCAGCATGATCAAGCCCATGCCTTTTTGTCCGTCGTTCGAGCCGTGGAAGAAGCTGACGCCCGTGCAGGTGATCATGAGCAGGACGCGAATCCAGAAGGGAGGAGGTTCGTTGCCCTTGGGCGCTTGGTAGAGTTCCTTATTGGGGATCAGTTTTTTGCTGACGATGAGAAGCAAAGCGGCGAAGACGAAGCCGACGATGGGAGAAAGGACGAGCGACTTTCCAATGTTGGTGGCCTGTCCCCAATCCACGCCGCTGGTGCCGGTTTTCACGGACATTAATTGGTTGGCGATGCCGACGCCGATGATCGAGCCGATCAGCGTGTGCGAGCTGGAGGCGGGAAGCCCGAACCACCAGGTGCCGAGATTCCAGATGATCGCCGCTACAAGCAGAGCGAAGACCATCGCGAAGCCGGCGCGTCCGCCGACTTGCAGAATCAATTCCACGGGGAGGAGGGAGACGATACCGAAGGCTACTGCGCCGCTGGAGGCCAGCACGCCAAGGAAATTCCACATCCCGGACCAAACGACCGCGACGTGCGGCTCCATGGTATGCGTGTAGATGACGGTGGCGACGGCGTTGGCGGTGTCGTGAAAGCCGTTTACGAATTCGAAAGCTAAGGCGGTGAGGAGAGCGACGCCGAGCAAAGCGTAGGGCAGCCAGCTTTCCGCGCGGATGCCCGACAGGTCTGTGAGTAAATGGTTGGCGATGTAGAAGAGCCCGCCCAGCAGTACCACGACGGCGACGAGAATGCCAATTCTTCCGGGCCCTGCCGCCATCTTGGAATCAAGAACTGAAGTACCTGCCGCCATTCATCACCTCGGGGTGTGTGGAAGATTCAGGTGGCGAAACTAACGGGAAATTGTTACTGGGGCGTGACTGTGCGGTGAACAGTTCCGCAAGGGAAGGAGGTTGTAGATTTGCGCGGGACGGCGAGGGCGGAGGCGAACGGTTTGTTCTGCCGGCGCGCAACGTAAATTTGCGCCCGCGCTGACAAATTTGAATTAGCTTACGCGGTTGAACTCATAGCCAGTGTGTCGTAATCTAGTGGGAACGTACCTGTTGTATCGGCGGGCCTGTAGCTCAGCTGGATAGAGCACCTGGCTACGAACCAGGTTGTCGGAGGTTCGACTCCTCTCAGGCCCGCCACTTTTCCTCTAAAAGCAACGATTTCTAACCTAAACCTGCAACGCAGGGAATCCGATCAACTTCGAACTAGCCAAACGTAGGGCTTAGAACGTCCGCATAGATCCACGTTATCGCTGTGCGAGCGATGGCGCACTGAAGCGCGCCGCTCCAAACTAAAACACAACGGCAACGGCTGCCCGGTTCGATGAAGCCGAACCGGCCTCTACAGATTCAGCGGCGGGCCTGCTCAGAGGCGATACGGTTTATCGGAGTAATCACGAATTTGTATTGGACCTGGGGGCTGGGGGTAACTAGAGTGAAGCTCCCGCACCGGCTCGGACCAGGGCAACGACAGCAACAAGTTAGACATACAGGGCGCGTGGTTCCGAGAGTTCGGGGCTTGCATTTGGAGCACGGAAGGACTGATGACCGCAGCCGCCGCCCCATCGCCGTATGGAAGTTCCCGCCCCTTTGTGAAATACCAATTCGACACCGCTTATGACGAGATGTTCAGCGCGCCGGGCGTGCCGCGCGAGTATTGTCAGGCACTGCACAGGACGCTGGCGGGGTTGCCTCCCGAGGAGCTGCGCAAAAGCCAGCAAGCCGCGGACCTGACATTTCTGCACGAAGGGATCACGTTTACGGTGTACGGAAGCAAGGAAGGGACCGAGCGGATTTTTCCCAACGATTTAATACCTCGCATTATTTCCGCCGCGGAGTGGGCCAAAATCGAAAAGGGGCTGACGCAGCGCGTGACCGCGCTGAATTTATTTTTGCGCGACATTTATCACGAAGGACGGATTTTGAGCGAAGGGATCGTGCCGCGCGAGCTGATTTACAGCTGCAAGCATTTCCGGCGGGAGATGCGCGGGCTGAACGTGCCACGAGATATTTACGTGAGCATTTGCGGCACGGATTTGGTAAGGCTGCCGGACGGAAACTTCGTGGTGTTGGAAGATAACCTGCGTGTGCCGAGCGGCGTTTCGTACATGCTGGCGAACCGCAAAGCATTGAAGCGCGTGTTTCCGAAAATGTTTCGAGATTATGGCGTTAGCCCGATTGACCACTATCCGCAGGCGCTGCTTTCGACGTTGCGCACGCTAGCGCCGGAAAATTGCGCGTACTCGCAGGATCCGGTGACGGTGCTGCTGACTCCTGGCGTTTCCAACTCCGCTTATTTCGAGCACACATTCTTGGCGCAACAGATGGGGATCGAGCTGGTGGAAGGGCGCGATCTGCTGGTGCATGACAACGTAGTTTACATGCGCACCACGGCTGGGCCGCGGCGGGTGGATGTGATCTATCGCCGCGTGGATGACGATTTTCTGGATCCGCTGTGCTTCCGGCGGGATTCGTTCCTGGGCGTGCCGGGGCTTTTTAATGCGTATCGCGCGGGGAACGTGAGTCTGGCGAATGCGATCGGAACAGGCCTGGCGGATGACAAGGCGGTGTATGCGTACGTCCCGGAGATTATTCGATTTTATCTGAGCGAGGAACCGATTCTGCCAAATGTGCCCACCTATCTGCTGACGGATGCGGCGCAGCGGCAACACGTGGTGGAAAATCTGGAGGAGATGGTGGTGAAGGCCGTCGGAGAATCCGGCGGATACGGAATGTTGATCGGCCCGCAGAGCACGAAGCAGCAGCGCGAGGAATTCCGCGCGCGGATCATCGCTGACCCGCGGAATTATATCGCGCAGCCCACGCTGGCGCTTTCCTGCGCGCCGTGTTTGATTGATGGCGAGGTGGAATCGCGGCACATTGATTTACGGCCATACATTTTGATGGGCGAGAAAGTGACGCTGGTGCCCGGCGGATTGACTCGCGTGGCGCTGCGCAAGGGGTCGCTGGTGGTGAATTCGTCGCAAGGCGGAGGCAGCAAGGATACATGGGTGCTTCGCGCGGGGAATGCGGACGACCGCACCGCGCAGATTGCCGATGACGTATGGAAAGGACTGGCGGGAGGGCCGCTGGCGTAAAGCATGAGACGTAAACTATGAGAGCCCCGCGAAATTATTTTACGCGAAACATTCAGCGGGAAGCAGGGATGCTTTCCCGCGTGGCGGACAGCCTGTACTGGATGAGCCGCTATCTGGAGCGCGCGGAGCAAACGGCGCGTTTGCTGGACGTGGAGATGCAACTTTGGCTGGACCAGTCGCCGGAAGCGGGCCTGGGTCGCTGGAAATTTCTGCTGGAGGCGCTGCGTATGCCCGCGGCGCAGGGTCCGGTGGATCCCACGCGCCTGATTAATATGCTGGTGTTCAGCCGGACGAACGCTTCGTCCATCGTTTCGTGTATCGCGACGGCGCGCGAGAATCTGCGGCACGTGCGCGAACAGTGCAGCTCCGAAATGTGGGAGCAGCTGAACCGGCTGTACCTGGAAGTGATCGAGACCTGGCCGGAAGAAGCCTGGATGTTGAAGTCACACGCATTTTTTCACGCGGTGCAGGAAGGCGCGCATCTTTTTCAAGGAATTACTGATGGGACGATGAGCCATGGCGAGGGTTGGCAGTTCATTCAGCTCGGGCGTTACGTGGAACGGACGGACGCGCTCGCGGCGTTGCTGGAGACGCATTTCAAACGAGTGGCGCATCCGGCGGACCAAGCGGTGGAAAGCGCGGAATACCTGGGATGGGTGGGGCTGTTGCGCGCGAGTGTGGCGTTCGAGGCTTATTGCAAGGCTTATACGGCGGAGATTCGTCCTTTGCGAGTGGCGGAATTTCTGCTGCTGAATCCGGATTTTCCACATTCGGTGCGATTTTCCGTGGATCGCGTGAATGCGGCGCTGCTCATTATTGGGGAATTGACGGAGCGACGGGAAAAATTGCCGACGCGGATTGCGGGCCGTTTGCGCGCGCAATTGAGCTACAGCCAGATTGAGGAAGTGATGGCCGACGGTGCGGATAAATATCTGGAAAATGTGCGCGGCGAGTGCGCGCAGATTCATGCGGCGATTCATCAGATTTATTTTGATTATTCGATCGAGTCGGAATTGGCGTCGTAGGAAGAGGCAGCGAGGCGGAGAAAATGGCTTATTCGGTGCGGCACATTACAAGTTTTCGGTACGAACCCGCGGTGCGGGAAAGCGTGATGGAAGTGCGCATGCAGCCGCGCACGGATTTCCGGCAGCGCTGCCTGAGTTTTACCCTGGATGTGGAGCCGCGCGCGAGCATGATGGTGTACCGCGATTTTTATGGCAACGCCGTGCACCATTTCGATATTCCGCAGAAACATGCGCTGATCGAAGTGACGGCGCAGGCGATTGTGGACGTGCTGCCGGCGCAGGATTTCGCGGCGGATGATGCGGGCGATTGGGCTGAGCTGGATGCGCGCGTGGCGCAAACGGATTATTGGGAGATGTTGCTGCCTAGCCAGTATGCGGCGCCTACTGAACTTCTGGAAAAACTTGCGGCGGAGCTGGAATTTTGGCGGCGCGGGAACCCGCTCGCGTTGCTGCAGGAATTGAATGCCGGGCTGTACGAGCTTTTTGAGTACGTGCCAAATACCACTAACGTGGATTCGCCGATTGACGATGCGCTGGAGGCGCGTCGCGGCGTGTGCCAGGATTTCGCGCACATTATGATCACGCTGGTGCGCCAGTTGCAGATTCCTTGCCGGTACGTAAGCGGATATCTCTACCACGAGGACAAGGCCCACGACCGGTCGGCGGCGGGCGCGACGCACGCGTGGGTGGAAGCGTATCTAGGTGATCTGGGGTGGGTGGCGTTCGATCCGACAAATAATTTGCAGGGTTGCGAGCGGCATATACGCGTGGCGATGGGACGGGATTATGCGGACGTGCCGCCGACGCGCGGAGTTTACAAGGGTGATGCATCGAGCGAACTGAGCGTGATGGTGGCCGTCTCGCCGATGAATGCGCCGGAGCCGGAGGAATTGCCGCCTACCACGGTGATTCGGTCGAAGCCGCTGAGCGCGGAGACCATGGCGGAATTTGCGCAGCAGCAACAGCAGCAGCAACAACAGTAACCGACAAACGTCGGCAGGGCCCCGCACTACAAGAATCACATCTCCCTAGTTTTCTGTTTCTGAAGTATCTTTACGTCTGCTCGTCAAAGCTGGAGTCGCGTTAAGGTAGGAGCCATGCGCCCGCAGCCTCTGATTTGTGTCACGGATGTGGAAGCCAGCAGCCGGTGGTATCAGCGCCTGCTGGGCTGCCGCAGTGGGCACGGCGGCGAGCAATATGAGCAACTGGTGAAGGATGGCCGTCTCATCCTGCAATTGCACAGCTTTGAAGTGGAACATCATCACGGCGCGATCGGAGACCCTGCGGATAAACCCTACGGCAATGGTGTACTGCTGTGGTTCGAGGTGGATGACTTCGATGCGGTAATGCGGCGCGCTGCTGAAATGAGCGTCGAGATGGTGCGACCGCGCCATCGCAACCCTCCGGATCGAGAAGGCGGCCCCAACCATTGGGAATGTTGGATGCGCGATCCGGATGGGTACAGCGTGGTGATTGCCAGCCCGTATGGAACCGCGGACGGTGCGTGGCGGCCCGGGCCTGAGCTATTTACGTAAGAACGACAGCGACGGCAGAACTACGACGCCGCTTCAACTTCAAAGCCTAGTCGCCGTGATGTGCGGCGTGGTGATGGCCATTGCCGTTGCCATTTGTGCTCGGCACGGCTACTGGGATTGCGACGGCGTGTAAGGCTGTGTCCTCTGGCCGAGGCGCTGTGGTGGAATCGTTGTAGAGGCGCGACATGAAGTCCTTGCGCGAATCCCGTTCAAGAAGGTGCAGGATATTTTTCTGCAAGTGCGCGCAGACGGTTCGCGCGTCGGTTGCGGCGTCCACCATTTGGAAATTGAATTCGGCGCTGAGGCGATCGAATTCGGTGAGCAGCGCGGCCTGGTAGCTGCAGAAACTGTCGAACATGTCGTGGCCGGGGTATAGATCCATCCCAGATTCCCAGTAATCGAAGCCGCGGCTAAAGACGACGCGCGGAAGCAACTGGTCAATGCCGAGGCGCAGGTAGAAAACCGCGTCTGGCTTGAGCGCGACGCTGTAGATGCTACGAATCCAGCGGGGATCCATGCCGCGTACGATGGCGCGGGCCATCAGCGAATAGATGTAACGATCGGTGAGGACGATGAAGCCGGCGCGCAATGCCGGCACGATTTCATTTTCCAGGCGATCGACGAAATCGGTGGCGTAGAACAGGGCTTGCGTGACGCGGCCGAGATTATTGCCTTCTTTCGCGCGGCGAATTCCTTCACCAGCGAGGGGCGAGCGCGTCATGCCAGTGTCCACTACGGCGTGGCCGAGTTCTTCCAGCCACGGTTTCAGCAGGTCAATCTGGGTGCTGCGACCGGCGCCGTCGGTGCCTTCGATCACAATTAGTTTCCCGGCGAGATCGCTTAGGCGCATATCCGGCAGAAGCCTTCCGTAGGTTTCTCTCATGCTTGCACCCTCAATTCCTTGGCTTTATCCAAGTGCGCCTTCACGATTTGGCGCACTTGCGCTTGCTGGACTTCAATCGGGAGCGTGGCGTCCACCACGGTGAGGCCGAATTCCGGAATCATTTTTTCGTACTCGGACAGAATGCGGCCCTGGAACATGCGGAAACTTTCCACAGAATCGTCCGCCAGATTCAGATCCATGCCTGCTTCGTAGAATTTGAAGCCGTCGCGTCCGTCGAGCAGGCGATGAATGGCGGTTTCGAGTGGAACACGAAAATAGAAAGCGATCGCGGGTTTCACGGCGAACCCGTAAAGGTCGCGCACCCAGGCGCGGTCCATGCCTCGCGCCACATCGCGCGCGAAAGCCGTATAGATGTAGCGGTCGCAGAGGACCACGGCGCCGGCTTTCAGCAGCGGCAGGATGCTGCGCTCGGTGCGGTCGGCAAAATCGGTGGAATGAATCAGCGAAAATGTGGCGGGCGTGAGCAATTTTTTCTTTTTGCCGTGCTTGGTGGTGTCTTTCACCAGCGGAGAGGAATTCCACTCGCTGAAAACCACGCCGTAGCCTTTCGATTCCAGCCATTTGTGCAGCAGGCTGAGCTGCGTGGATTTGCCGGAGCCGTCGATGCCTTCGACGACGATCAATCTGCCGGGGAAGTGATGCTCGCCGTAGTGGCGGACCATCGAGACGGCGGGTTGCAGCGGAGCAAAAACTTCGAAGGGGCCAATGCGTACGCCTGAACCGATTTCCATTTATCTCCCTTGCGGTAATCGCTGCTGGCCGGCGCGGCGATGCAAGCGCGCGCAGCGGCTTGGCGATCAAATTTGGGTTGCCGTCCACTGATCAGAGACAACGATGAGAGGCAGTGGATGACGCCAGTAAAATCCTTCATCTGGAGGAAAGATGCAGCAGGTATTCCGGAGAGTGTATCGAAATGAGAAACAGACCGCGCGGGGTGGGCGGTGCCTCGCTATTCTCGGGCGCTTGCTCGATCATATTGCCAACGAAGGCTTATGCGGTTGGCCGGATGTTCTGGTTTACCCGGAAGAAATTCGTGGGATCGTACTTTTTCTTGATTTCGGCGAGACGATGATAGTTTTCGCGATAGCTTGCTTGGACGCGGTCCTGGCCTTCTTCCATCATAAAGTTTACGTAGGCTCCGCCCGCCGAGAACGGATGGAGGGCGTCCCAAAAGTCTTTGCACCACGCGGTGATTTTCTGGGCGTTCGCAGGGTCGGGGTCAACGCCCACAATCACCTCGGCGAAGAGCGCCTCGCGGAAACTATATGCCGTATCTTTCCTGGCAACGCGCTGCGGCGCCCCGTTCACTGGATAGAGATGCATCGTAGAAAGCATGGTCGGTATCTTGGATCCATGTTCGACGAGCCGAGCGATCGCTTCATCGCTCAATTCGGTGAAGTTGTCAGCCCGCCAATACCATTGGAGACCCGGACCGAATAGCGGATCAAATAGGCTTTGCACAACCGGGAATGGCGCAGGCCCGATGTGATCGAGAAGGGGATTGCCCAGCGTTCGCATCGGCTTGAGCGCGTCTTCCGTTTGTTCCGCAGAACCGGTGCTGCACCAAACGATGCCGCACACTTTCCTGAAGTGGAGATGCTCGGGAAACATTGGCGCGGGTGGCACAACGAGAAACGCGAAAAAGCCGCCCACGTATTCCGGCGCCTTCTTAATAAAATCCCGATAAGCGCTGAGGATATTCGCGGCCTCTTCCATCGGCCAGAATGTCGGGCCGAATTGGACCATATTGATCGGATGGAGTCGAAACTCGAACGAAGTTATAACGCCGAAGTTGCCGCCGCCACCCCGGACAGCCCAAAACAGATCGGGATTCTCGTCGCTGCTCGCGGTGACGAAGCTACCATCGGCCAATACCATGTCCACCGCCAGCAGATTGTCGATCGTCAGGCCATATCGGCGCGTGAGGTAGCCGATGCCTCCGCCCAAGGTGAGCCCGGCCACTCCCGTGCTGGAGACGAATCCACAAGGCGTAGCCAAGCCGAATGCATGCGTGGCATGATCCACGTCGCCCCAGACGCATCCCGCCTCAACGCGGACGGTTCTGTGTGCAGGGTCTACGCGAATACCTTTCATTTTTGAAAGGTCGATCACCAGACCATCGTCACAAGTTCCCAAGCCCGCACCGCTATGGCCGCCGCCGCGAATTGCGGTCAGAAGCCCCTTGGCCTTACCGAACTGCACCGCCGCTATTACGTCCGCAACATCCACGCAACGGGCAATAAGACGTGGACGCTTATCGATCATCCCGTTGTGGACTTTTCGAGCGGACTCATAGCCGGCATCCGCAGGCTGAATGAGTTCTCCGCGAAAAGAGCTTTTCAACTGATCGATGAATTCTGCGGCCATCATATCCTCGTAATCATCTGGCGATCGGTTGGCGGCAGTCTGAATCTACCACGATTTTGCCTGGCGCCCGATTGAAGGCAAGCGGCGGCCCGCACGGATGGATGTAAGAACGAGTGATCCACAAGTAGAAGGGCGGGTGATTGACAATCGCGGGGGAGTGGTGGAGAATTCCTTTAGGCGAACAAAAAGCGAAGATTGCGGTGCGCTTTTGCACGCCGAAACCGACCCGACTATGGCTGCCAACTTTGCTGCGCTGCGCTCGAAGGTGGAACTCGCTCTGGCGGGGCGTGTGGTTGCGCCCTTCAATTACCGCGACCGACAGGAAGTGGTCACCGTTTCCAGCGGCATTCCGGAAATTGATTCGCTCACCGGAGGGTTGCCGCGCGGGGCGCTGACGGAAATTTTTGGGCCGTCGTGTTCAGGACGCACCAGCCTGCTGCTTTCGGCTTTGCGCGCGCGCACATCGCAGGAAGAAGCTTGCGCGCTGATTGATGGAGGCGACGCTTTCGATCCACATTCGGCGGAAGCAGCCGGAGTGGAGCTGCGGAAATTATTGTGGGTGCGCTGCCGGAATGTGGAGCAGACGCTGCGCGCGACGGATTTATTGCTGCAGGGCGGGGGATTTGGATTGATTGCCGTGGACCTGAGCGATATTGCGCCGCGGCTGGTGCGGCACGTGCCGCTGGATTCCTGGTTTCGTTTTCGGCGCGCGGTGGAAGATACGCCGACGATTCTGATGCTGCTGGAGCAGGAATCGAACGCGAAGAGCTGCGCTTCGCTGGGATTGCGGCTGGAATCGGGGGCGGTTGGCTGGTCGCGGATGCCGATGGAGGGTGTTACGGAACGCGTGGATTTTTCGCGTCTGCCTTGGGGATGGCTGCTCGAAGGGCGGAGCGCGCGGGGGGAAGTGTCGCGTTCGCGCATGCAGAGAGGGAGCGAAGGATATTTGCGCGGCGGTTTTGCCGCGGAGCCGCGGGCGGCCAGCGAAGGAATTTTCAGGACACGGATGGATTGGGATTTTTTCAGCCTGCCGTTTTCAAGCAAACGGAAATAACTGTTTCAAAATCCGGCGGTGATTTTGCCGGATGAGGCCGTGCATTCGAAAAATATGGCGTTTGCTGCTATTCACGTTGCGAATTTCATGGTGCAGGCGGTGCTGCGCGCCGACGTTGAACTGCGTGACAAAGTGGAACTGCGTGACAAAGGGGAGCTGCGTGACGGGGTGCGTGAAAAGGCGGTGGCGCTGGTGGACGGGACTGCGCCGCTGATTCATGTGGTGGCGGGGAATGAGGCGGCGTGGCGCGCGGGAATTCAATTCGGGATGGCGCAAACGCAGGCGCAATTGTGCGGAGTGGAAATCCGGCGGCGTTCGCGCGCGCAGGAGAAAGCGGCGCATGCGGCGCTGCTCGATCTGGGATGGTCCATGTCACCCCGCGTGGAAGATCATGCGTTAGACACGATTCTGGCGGATCTGGCCGGGCTGAATTCTTTATTTGGCGGGGAGGAAAATATCGCGTGGGAATTTGCGCGGCGCGCGGCGGAACTGCGTTTGCAGGTACACGTAGCGATATCCGCGAACCTGGAAGTGGCCGTGCACGCGGCGCGCGGCTTTGCAGGAATTACCGTGATTCCGGAGGGAGAGGAAGCGAAATATTTAAGTGGTCTGCCGGTGCAGACGCTCGCGCCTTCCGTCGAAGCTTTGGAAACGCTGGAGCGCTGGGGCATACGAACGTGCGCTGCGCTGGGCGCGCTGCCGGTGTTGGAATTGTCGGAACGATTGGGGCAGGAAGGAGTGCGTTTGCAGCAGCTGGCGCGCGGGGCGCACACGCGTTCGCTGGTGCTGGCCGAATCGGCGGAAATTTTGGAAGAAGAGATGGAGTTGGACGATGCGGTGGAGGACTTGGAGCCTTTGTCGTTCGTGCTGGGGCGATTGCTGGATCAGTTGTGTGCGCGTTTGGCGACGCGGGCTTTGAGTGCTGCGGCGATTCGTGTGCGATTTGATTTGGGGGATGCGTTCGAGAAGGAGGAGCCGGTCCGCGGGAAAAATGCGGTGGCGGGAGCATCGGTGGAAACGGAAGCGGCGGCGAAAACGTATGAGAAGACGCTGAATCTCCCCGTGCCCATGCACGATTCCAAAATGCTTTTGAAACTGCTGCGCTTGCAGTTGCAGGCGGATCCTCCGCTGGGCGCGATCGTGAAAATTACGCTGGGGGCGGACCCGGCGCGGCCGCGCACCACGCAGCATGGATTATTCGTGCCCAATTCTCCGGACCCGGAAAAACTGGAGCTGACCGTGGCGCGGCTGGCGAAGCTGGTGGGCAACGCGAATATCGGTTCGCCGGAATTGGCGGATACCCATCGCCCGGGAGAATTCCGTATGAACAAGTTTTTTTCACAGCCGAATGAAACGAGAGGGCGAGGAAGAGCGAGCAAGAAACCGGCGCCGGACGGTGTCGGCGATTCTGCTGCGCGCAGGCCGGCGACGGGTTGCCGGATTTTCCGGCCGCGTTTGCCGGCGCGTGTGGAATTGCGCGAAGGGTGCCCGGTGAAAATATTTTTTCGCGGTTTGTATGGGCGGGTGGTGACGGCGTCCGGGCCGTGGCGGACTTCGGGGGAGTGGTGGCGGGAGAATGCCTGGCAGCAGGAGGAATGGGATCTGGAGATTGCGTTTGCGGAAGGGAGTGCGGATGCTCCTGTGAATGTGGCGGCGAATGTGCGGGGGATTGCGCCGGTGCAGGATGCGAAGGCGTACACACGCGCGGGTTTGTATTGCGTTTATTACGATGCGGCGTGCCGCAGTTGGTTCGTGCGCGGGATGTACGACTGAAGATGAATGCACATGTACACGGAACTACATGCTCGGTCGGCTTTCAGTTTCCTGGAAGGGGCTTCGATACCCGAGGAACTGGCGGAGAGGTGCGCGGAGCGCGGGATGGCGGCTATGGCGCTGCTGGATCGCGACGGGGTGTATGGGGCGCCGCGTTTTTATCTGGCGGCGAAGAAGATTTCAGTGCGCGCGCACATTGGGGCGGAAGTGACGTCCGCGGCGGGATGGCGTTTTCCTGTGCTGGTGGAAACGCGCGCGGGATATCAAAACCTGTGCCGCCTGATTACGCGCATGAAATTGCGTGCGCGCAAGGGCGAAGGGCATGTGTCAGACGAAGAAGTGGGCGAAAGGGCTGCAGGGCTTATATGCCTGACGGGAGGGAAGGAAGGGCCGCTGGAGTATGCGCTCACGCGGGGCGGAGTGGAAAACGGAATCGCCCACGTGCGGCAGCTTTGCGAAATTTTTGGACGCGGAAATGTGTATGTGGAATTGCAGCGGCATTTTGACCGCGCGGAAGAAGCGCGCAATCACGCGGCGGTGGAAATCGCGCGGAAACTGGGTTTGCCGCTGCTGGCAACGAATGGCGTGTGTTACGCGCAGCCGGAGCGGCGCGAAGTGCTGGACGTGTTTACCTGTCTGCGCCATCACCGCACCCTGGAAACCGCGGGGCGGCTGCTGGGGCGCAATTCCGAACGATATTTGAAATCGCCGGAGGAGATGGCGCGTCTATTCGCGGATCTGCCCGAGGCCATCGCCAATACCCAGCTGGTTTCCGCGCGCCTGCAATTCGATTTGCAGGATCTGGGGTACGAGTTTCCACGGTATCCGGTGCCCGACGGCAAATCGCAGGCGCATTTTTTGCGCGAACGCACGCTGGAAGGAATGATTTACCGCTACGGGCCTGACAACGAAAAAGCGCGCGCGCAGATTGAAAAAGAATTGGGAATGATCGAGCGGCTGGGGCTGGAAGGTTATTTTCTGATTGTGTGGGACATCATTCGTTTCTGCCGCGAGCGAAATATTCTGGTGCAGGGGAGGGGATCGGCGGCGAACAGCGCGGTGTGCTACGCGCTGCGGATTACGGCGGTGGATCCGGTGGGGATGGATTTGCTGTTCGAGCGATTTCTATCGGAGGAGCGCGGCGAGTGGCCGGATATTGACCTGGATTTGCCGAGCGGCGATCAGCGCGAGAGCGCGATCCAGTATGTGTACGAGCGCTACGGAAAATTGGGCGCGGCGATGACCGCGAACGTGATTACGTATCGCGGGAAGTCGGCGGCGCGGGAAATCGGCAAGGCTCTTTCGTTTAATTCCGAAACTCTGGATCGCTTGACGAGCCTGGTAAGCGCCTGGCAATACAAAAGCGAGAACGACACGCTGGCGCGGCATTTTAAAGATGCGGGATTGGATTTGCAGCATCCGCAGATTCGCAAATTCCTGGAACTGTGCCTGCAGTTTCAGGATTTGCCGCGGCACCTGGGCCAACATTCCGGAGGGATGGTCGTTTGCCAGGGCCAGCTGGATTCGGTGGTGCCGCTGGAGCCGGCGACGATGCCTGGGCGCGTGGTGGTGCAGTGGGATAAAGAAGATTGCGCGGACATGGGCATCGTAAAAGTGGATTTGCTGGGACTGGGGATGATGGCTGTGCTGGAAGAATCGCTGGAAATTATTCGCGACAATTACGGCGAGGAGATTGATTTGGGGCGCTTGCCGGCGGACGATCCGGTGGTTTACGAAACGCTGCGCCGGGCGGACACCGTCGGAATGTTTCAGATTGAAAGCCGCGCGCAGATGTCCTGCCTGCCGCGGCTGCGGCCCGTGCGTTTTTACGACGTCGTGGTGCAGGTGGCGATTATCCGGCCCGGGCCGATCGTTGGAAAAATGGTGAATCCGTATTTGAAGCGGCGGCAGGGGCGCGAGCCGGTTACCTGGTTGCATCCGTCACTGGAGCCGGTGCTGGCGCGGACATTGGGCGTGCCGCTTTTTCAGGAGCAACTGCTGCGCATGGCGATGATCGCGGCGGGATTTACGGGAGGCGAAGCGGAAGAGCTGCGGCGGGCGATGGGTTTCAAGCGTTCTGAAAAGCGCATGAAGGATATCGAGCAGAAATTGCGGCGCGGGATGGAACGAAACGGCATCAGCGGCGCGGTGCAGGATACGATTGTGCAGTCCATCACTTCTTTCGCGCTGTATGGATTTCCGGAATCGCATGCGGCGAGTTTTGCGTTGCTCGCGTATGCCAGCGCATATTTGAAATGCCATTACCTGGCCGCGTTCACGGCGGCGATGCTGAACAATCAGCCCATGGGATTTTATTCGCCGGCCACGCTGGTGAAGGATGCGCAGCGGCATGGATTGAAGATCAAGCCGATTGATGTGACGTGCTCGGATTGGTTGTGCAAGATCGAAAAGCAGGAGGAGGAATTTAAGGTTCGTCTGGGATTGCGCTACGTGCGGGGATTGCGCGGCGAGATTGCGGAGGAAATCGTGCGGGAACGGAAGGCGCGCGCGTTTGCTTCGCTGGACGATTTGAAGCTGCGCGTTCCGGCGATACGGAAGTCGGAGCTGACGGCGCTGGCGGAAATTGGCGCGTTGAATTTTATTGGAGGAGCGCGCGGAGCGCACCGGCGGGATGCGTTGTGGCAAGTGGAACGCGCGGCGCGCAGTGCCGGACCGCTGCTTGAAAAATGCGAGCAGACGGATCGTGGCGCGGGCCCCGAGCAGGAAGAAGGGGAAGCCTCTGCGGCAACAATGGAAAAAACAGCAGCGAATTCGCCTTTGCAGCCGATGACGCCGGAGGAACGGCTGGTGGCCGATTTTCGAGGGACGGGGATGACCGTAGGCCCGCACCCGATGAAATATCATCGCGCGAATATGAAACGGCAGGGAGTCCTGACGGCCAGCGAAATCAATCGTCTGCCTGACGGGACGCATGTGCGTGTGGCCGGCGGGGTGATCGCGCGGCAAAGACCAGGCACCGCGAAGGGATTTGTATTTCTCAGCATCGAGGATGAGACGGGGATCGCGAACGCGATTGTGACGCCGCGTGTGTTTGAAGAGCACCACGTGACGATCGTGCACCAGCAATTTCTGATGGTTGAAGGACGGCTACAGCATCAGGACAACGTTGTTTCCGTGAAAGTGGAAAACGTGCAGGCTTTGTCCATCACGCAGGCGGAAACTGTTTCGCACGATTTTCACTGAGCGTTCGGAGGCAGAAGCTGCCCCAAGAAGTTTCAGCGGTGACGGAGAAGCACGATGGAAAGATTCGCGTCGCCTGAATTTGGAGTTGAACGGCGGGGCTCAAGCCCCGCCGTTCCAGGTCAACAATTTGCGAAGTGGAGACTACGCGCTAGCAGCACTCTTGCGAACGGGAGCAGGCGTTGTGTCGGAACGTTGCTGGGCAGGAGCTTCAACTTCACTCCGGGTTTTTAGTTGTTCTTCAGCTGCGAGCCAATCAGCCAGATCATGGCCCGGCTCGCCGCCGCGTTCCAGGAAGATTTGATACGCCAGGAATTCAATTTCAGCTTGCGAGGGGACTTTCTTTGGTGCATCAGACATGATGTGCACCTCCTCAGAAACAGATTATACGCCTGTGACGAAACAGGTGCGTATATGGAAGAAGGTATTTTGCGGGCGGCTTCCCGTTACCTGGATTTGCGCGGCACTGCTTTTAGTTTCGATCGTTTACGCCGGGTTAACTTGCGATTGATTACTTTGTGCACGGGCCGACGGATGCGGCGCGAGAGCTGGATTTCCCGTTCGATGGAATGAATGGCATTTTCGGTGATGTCAACGAATTGCACGCCGACGCCCACGCCGGGAAGGGAATAACGGACCTCGCCGCGCGCTTGCACTTCCACTCCGGAGAGAGCCAGAGAAAAACTCAAATTGAGCACGGCGCCTTCGACGTAGGCGCGGCTGGTATTGATGAACATTCCGGTGGTGCTGACGTCTGGAACGCGCGAGATGATGCGTTCTTCGGTGCCTTCATATTGGACAGCGATTTGGCGAATGCTGTGGATACGCAGAGCCAGACGCGAAGTTTCCCAATCTTTGATTGTTTTGGCGGTAGTCATTCGACCAGCACTCCTTGGGGGATCAGCGCGGCGCGCTTCGATCGCGCTGGTTTCGCGGCTTTCGCGCCCGTGCGTTTTTTTCCGCAGTGCGGACAGAACAAGTACGCGGCAGAAAGCTCACGGCCGCAGGAAGCGCAGGAAACAGTGTCAACCGAGGCGAACGGAACCACGCGCTGCACTTCCTCGAGGGTGGTGAGCCCGTCGCGGACATGCTCCAGGGCGTATTCCTGCATCAGCCGCATGCCGGCGTGGCGCGCGAGCGTGCGGATTTCGTCGCTGTGCCCGCCTTCGCGGATGGAAGCGCGGATGGAATCGTCAAGGGCGAGCATTTCGTAAATGCCGATGCGGCCCTTGAAGCCGGTGAGGTCGCAAAGTTCGCAGCCGTTGGGCGCATTGTGGAATGGCGGCGGATCAAGGATTCCGGCCAGCACCAACTGCGTCGCGTATTCGGGCGTGGTGGGAATTGATTTGGAACAGACGCAAAGACGGCGGATTAATCTTTGCGCGATGATGGCGGTGAGCGACGTGGCAATCTGAAAACCCGGGACGCCGAGATCCAGTAAGCGAGTGACGGCGGAAATGCTGTCGTTAGTATGCAGCGTGGAGAGCACCAGGTGGCCAGTCTGCGCGGCCTTCAGGGCAATTTCGGCGGTTTCCTTGTCGCGAATTTCGCCGATCATTATGACATTGGGATCTTGGCGCAAGATGGAGCGCAGACAGGACGCGAAGG
Organism: uncultured Acidobacteriota bacterium; assembly: GCA_963748395.1. Lineage (GTDB taxonomy): Bacteria > Acidobacteriota > Terriglobia > Acidiferrales > UBA7541 > Palsa-295. The sequence continues at coordinate 1,086,645 of CAVVIP010000006.1, forward strand.
TCAATCCAGCTTTAATATTCACCTGCACCTGATTTAATCCGGCGACTGCGTATTCCACCGGATCTTCGACGGTGATGATGTTGATCGAGGGCCGGCGGATCAGCAGCAGCGAGGAATACAGAGTGGTGCTCTTGCCTGAACCGGTGGGGCCCGTGACCAGAATCATGCCTTGCGGCAGGCGCAGCATCGGGCGGAGCCGGTCTTCAATCCACTGAGGAAATCCGAGCTTGGCCAAATCCTGCAGGGGCGCGTCTCCTTCAAGAAGGCGCATCACGACTTTCTCGCCGTATTGCGTGGGCAGAGTGGAAACTCGCAAGTCAATCCGGCGTCCGCCGATTTTCACCAGGAAGCGGCCGTCCTGGGGAGCGCGGCGCTCGGCGATGTCCATGTCCGAAAGAATTTTGATGCGCGAGGCGACGGAATTTTGAAGCGCTTTGGGGACGCGCTGGTATTCCCGCAACATTCCATCCACGCGAAAGCGGATGGCAGTGTCGTCGGAATGCGGCTCGATGTGAATGTCACTGGCGCGGCGTTCGGCGGCGGCCTTGATCATGGAAGCGACGAGCATGACGGCGGGAGTTGTCCGGGATTTCTGCAGGAGTTCGGATTGCATTTCCCGCATGGCTTCGACGTTGCGTTCTTGCGAACTGGAGGAGATGAATTCCATCTCCGCGTCTGCCGCGGACAGCACAATTTCTTGCAGGGAAACCACGGTGGCTGCTGCTGCTGCCGCGGCGGCTGCGGCTTCCGAATCCGCGGACGCGTAATTTGCGGCGATGGCGCCTTCGACTTCCGCGCGAAAACCCATGCGCGGCGCGATCTGCATTCCGGATTTAAAGCGCAGTTCGTCGAGAAAGTGAAGATTTTGCGGCTCCGCCATCACCACGACTAACTTGTTCGCCGCAACTTCAATCGGGAGGGCGCAGCAGGCGCGGGCCATCGGGGCGTTGATCAATCGCAGGGTGGCGGCATCAACCTGAATGGAAGCGCAGTCGAAGTAGGGAATTCGAGAGACTTCGACGAGCGCGGAGATCAGATCCGGCTTGGACACAACTCCACGCTGGAGCAGCAACTCTCCGAGGTGAACGAGCTTGCCTTGCTGGTCCTGAATTGCTTTATCGAGATTTTCGACGGAAATTTGATTCCGTTCGCGGAGGATTTCTCCCAGCCGCTTCTTCTTCATGGCGCGGGCGCCTCATAGAGCCCTGCGTGCAGACACAATTTTGGAAATGGGTGTAAACGGAAGGGGTAAACTAAATCTGTTATAACACAGGATCGTCCAGGTTTGGGGCAGGTTCGCGATTGTTTCGCGGATGATTTCCATAGCGGTGCATTGAGGATGAACGAGGACGTGCGCGATGTTCGATACCGGATCGAAGAAGGATGAAGGACCGGGAATTGTGACGCGACGAGTGTTCCTGTTTGGAGCAGCAGCAGGAATATTGGGTGCGCTGGTGTGGCGTTATGCGGAATCTGAACGCCTGGCGGTGAAGGCTGCGCCGGACACACGCCCCGCGAACGTTTCGATCGTGGAATTCTCCAGCACTGGAGCGAAGCAGGGCGTGGTGCAGGTTCCGAGAATCGTGAAGAGCGACGACGAGTGGCGGGCGCAGCTGGGGCGCGGCGTTTACGAGATTGCGCGCAAGGGCGATACGGAGTTTGCGTTCAGTGGCGAGTATTGGAATCTGGAGGAGAAAGGTTTGTTTCGCTGCGTGGGCTGCGAGACGGCGCTGTTTCGTTCCGAGGCGAAATTCAATTCGGGGACGGGCTGGCCCAGTTTTTTCGAGCCGATTGCCGCGAAGAATATCGAGACGCGCGAAGATCGCAGCTATGGAATGACGCGAACGGAAGTTTCCTGCCGCAGGTGTGACGCGCATCTGGGGCATGTGTTCGACGATGGACCGCCGCCGACGGGGCTGCGTTACTGCATTAATTCAGCGTCGTTGAAGTTTTTCAAGATTGTTTGAAGTGATACGCAGCGCGCTTCGGCGCTATTCCTGCGAGTGACTGATCAGAGTGGATTGGCTGGCCACGCACATCCATGTGCCGTTTTCTTTTACCCAGGAATCCGTGAATCTTCCGCGGCGCGAAATCGCTCTGCCCTTCAGCGTACCTTTTTCGTGATAAACGCCGGTGACGATGGCGGTGCCGCCGTAGACCTGGACGTTGACGCTTTCGTTGGTGATCTGATCGGCATCGAGACCGGCGGATTTGACGCTGGCTAGAAACTGCGTCTTGTTCATGAACGAGCCGTCGTAATCGGTATAGACCAACGTGTCCGAGAGGAGCTGATCGAGCGCGCGAACGTCCTTGGTTTCCTCGGCCACATTCCACGCTTTTTCGAGGGTGAGGATCAGGGATTCATCCGGGCTCAAGGTGTGGCGCTCTTGCGCAGGCAGCAGGAGAACAGCGACGACGAGCGCGAACCAGCAGAGAACGGCGATTTTCATGGAGAACTCCGAAATAGAGAGCAACGGGCGTTCAGCATCTGAGCGCTTTGCTTATCGCATCTTGTAGGAGGCGTTTCAAGAGAGATGAACGGGCGGTGTGCGATGTGAGGCATCGCGGGGCACCGCGCTAAATCGCAGGGTGGTGCGTTCAAGCAGCTTCGCGTTCGCGTCAGCGACTGGTGCCGTTCTGTTCGATGAAGGTGAGGGCGTCCATGACAGTGCGAAAACCGCCGCGGGAGCCGAGCGTATTGGTTTCGGTTTTCGAATAGAGCGGGCGGCGACGAGCCGAAAACTTGGATGGGTCGAAGGCGCCGCGCGTGGTGTGAAAAACCCAAACGTATTCGTGGTGGCTCTTGTCGGCGTCGGAGGCGGAAATCACCGCGGTGTCAACGGTGGTGAGCGGCGTCCAGTCCGAAAATCCATTCAGGTCGGTATGAACGGCGTTGGGCATGGTGACGTTGTAGAACGGCACGTCGTGCGTAAAGATCACCACGAAATCCACCTGCGCGGGTGTGGGCGCGGGGCAGACGCTGGGAAAGGCTTTATGGCGGTTCTGCGCGAGCCACTTGTACTGGTTTGCGGAAAGGCCGTAAGCGGAAAAATACTGCGTGCAGCTGGCCATTTCGTTGTTCAGGGCGTTCACCGCGGAATCTTCTTCCTCGTCCGGATTCACGGCGCGTTTGACGGGCGGCTGCGTGTAGTTGGCGGCTGCGCGGGGAGTTGCGTCGGCGACGGGTTGCAGGCTCGCAGTTGTTTCGATGGTCATGCTGCTGGCGTCGTTCGCTTCAGAGGGAGCGGGCGCCGGAGCGGAAACGGATGCATTGGAAACTGTCGCCACCGGAGTTGGTTTGCTCGCGGGCGCTGGCACGGATGATTTGACTGGCGCGGGAGCCACAGGCGCAGGCGTGGGCGCGGGCGCCGACACTTCAACCACGTGAATCGTGGGTGGAGCAGTAACGGCCGCGACGCTGACTGGCGCGGGCTGCGGCGTAGGCGCTGGAGCCGGAGATGAAGCTCGGGCGGGCGCGGGTTGACTTGCGGCTACGACTGGCGCGGGCGAAGACGTGGCGACGGCAACGGAATTTGAATTTTTCGCGAGCACTGGCGCTGCTGGAACCGTTGCGGTTGGTTGCGCTGCAACGGCAGGAGGTGCGGCGACCGCGACTGAAACAGCGGCGTGTGTTTGCGTCGGCGCCGGCTGGCTGGGTGCTACTGGTTTTGCAACGACGGGTGATGCGGTGCTGGCTACTGCTACCGCGGCGCTGGGATGCGAACTTGCGGGCGCGTCCACGGAACTCTCTGGAGCGCGCGAGGCGCGATGGGCTGCGAATGCGGCGGCTGCGGATTCCACGTCGTTAGGTTTTTCGACCGGTGGCGGAGGCAGCGCGGACTTCGGGAAAGCGGTGTCGAGCACATAGCCTTCGGTGCCATTAGCTGTTTCGATTTTGACGTAGCCCTTCACGCGCTCGACGATCTGCACCGCTTCGCCGCACCTAAGCTTGGCGGCCACGTTGAAATCCGTAAGGGATTCGTAGACCCACACGCGGTCTTCGTTCGGGGCGCACTTGATGTTGATGGTGCCGCCCGCCTTCGCGGATGGAACTGCAGCGAGGAGCAGAAGCGCGAAGAGAATCCCAAGAGTACGAGTCATTTTGCCTCCCAAACTGACGACTGCCGACGTGGTGGCGCGCCGGGGGTATACGCCTGAGAGCCCGGGCCAGGAATCGCGCTCGCGCGAAGGATGCGCGCTGCGGCAGCGCGTGGATTGGCAACGAAGCTGAGCGGTATGCTGCTTTTGCGGATGCACGGGATCAGCACGGAATAGAGGTTGCACGGCGTTCCCCAAGATCCACCGCTGAAAATCGCCCAAACCTGCAGTGCCAGTATGAGGACAAGCGAAACTCCGGGACAACTGACCGAACGACTAGAAATGGGGCAGGGTAGGACAGTTCGATGTTTGTTCGCCCCCGGGGAGCTCGGAGGCAGGGATGCTTGGAGGGAGAGGAGGCGAAGGGATTGCGAAACTTGGAGGGCGCCTGGGCCGGAAAAATGAGTGCTCTGATTTATTTTTTGTGGTGGCCGGCGCGGCGTTTTTTGTCGTAACGAGCCAGGGCGGCTTCGATGACGGGGTAGGCGACGGCTGCGGGAAGGATTTCGTCCACTTCGACGATCTTGCCTTCGAGTTGTTTGTAATCCTGGAAGAATCTGCGGACCATGGCGAGTTTGTGGGGAGGGAGCTCGCTGGCTTCGTGATAGGAGTTGTACTCGGGATCGGCGGTGGCGACGGCGATGACCTTGTGGTCTATGGTGCCGGAATCGATCATGGACATCAGGCCGATGGTGCGCGCGTGCATGATGGTCAGCGGGGTTACGGGCACTTGGCAGAGGACCAGAACGTCGAGAGGGTCGTGGTCTTCGGCGAGGGACTGGGGAATGAATCCGTAATTCGCGGGATAGTAGACGGCGGAATACAAGACGCGATCCATTTTGATGATGCCGCTGGCTTTGTCGAGCTCATATTTAACGCTGGAGCCGAGGGGAATTTCGATGACAGCCTGGAATTCGCGCGGGACGTGTTCGCCGGGACTGAGGTCGTGCCAAGGATGCATGGAAAATCCTCCGGAGCGATTGTAGGCTAAGTTGCCGCGTGGAGAAGCGTTGAAATTTTCGAGCGGTTGATTGGCGAGCGAGCTGAGGGTGCAACTACGGTTGGTGGGGGACGCCGCATTGGGCGTCCACTTGGGTTTGCATCGTATCGTCGAGGGTGGCGCCGCGGCGGGATTTCGCGGAGCAGATCTGATAGGCGGATAACTGCAGAGCGCCGCGCAGGTCCGCGTCGTCCAGGTTGCTATCTTGCAGATTCGCACCGTTCAATACCGTTCCGTTGAAATGCGCACCGTGAAGATCAGCGCCGCGCAAGTCTGCGTCAATAAATATGGCGGTGGCGAGCTGGGCGTTCTGTAGGTGTGCGCCGCTGAGCTTGGTGGACCACAGGTAAGCTTGCTGCAGGTCAGCGCTATCCAGATTCGCGCCATCCAGATGAGCCTCGCGCATATCCGCTTTTTCCAAATTACCGCGTACGAGGGAGGCGTTTTCGGCGTGGGCGCCGTAGAAGCTGACGCCGTCCAGGCGCGCGTCAATCAGCTCCGCGCCGACGAGAGAAGAATAGGATAGGTTTGCTCCGCGCAGATCCACGCGCGTGAGGTTCGCGCCGTCCAGAGTGGCGCGGTCGAGATTAGCGCGATTCATTTGCGCGCGGTCCAGCACCGTGAATTTCAGGTTGGCCTGGCCTAAGTCGGCGCCGCGCAGGTCCGCTTCGGACATGAACGCGCCTTGAAAATTTGCGCGGAAGAGATGAGCGCCCGCGAGAAAAACACCATAAGCTTGCGCGTAGCGAAAGTTCGTGCCGTTCAGGTGAGCGCCGCGCACTGCAGAAACCTGGTCATCCGCACCGGTCCAATCGTTCGGGCGAACCGAGATAGAGGCCTCGGTCAATTCAGCATACGGGTCGTAACCCACGATCCAGAGAATGCTGGGGGCCCAGCGCCGCGGATTCGCGGCGGCGAATTGAGGCGCGCGCTGTTGATCGTGCGGAACGCCGGCGATGGTGCCGACGGAGAAAAATGTGAGCACTGCAAACAGAAAGATCAGCACGCTGGCTGGTTTGAAATGTTTCAAGCGGTCCAGCGTGGAGGCGGCGGGTTTTCCTTCCGCGACCCACTTTTCGGCGGGGCGGCCAGTGCTGGTGGTGCAATAGAGGGCCACGCCGACGGAAATCAGAATCAGAAACTCCTGCAGGATGGTGCCGTGCATTTCCTGGAGCGTCAGATAGCGCGCCCAGAAAAAAAGCAGAACGAGCGGGACGGTCCAATAGGCGAGCAGGACCGAGATGGTTTTTTCGATCATGCGCGTGGAGGGAGCGTCAGGATTCATCCAGCGGAACTGCGTGCGCAACAGGCCAGTGATGATGCGGGGACCACGCTGGCCAAGCACGCGTCCGTCTGGGAATATTGCAGGCAATTCGAGAACGGCGTCCCAGACGCGTTGCAAGTTGTACAGAAACCAGAGATAAATCACCAGCAGGGCCGCCGGCGCGATGAGATAGATTTCGTCGGTGGGCGCGGCGGCAGCAGCGGCGGCGGAATGCAAATACGGAATGATGGCGGAATCGGTGAGCAGCTGGACGTCCTTCGTTTTCCAGATGGTGAGACCGGAGAGCAGGCTGACCGCCAAGGTTGTCGCGAACAAGCGCGCCGCGGTGTTGGAAGTTCGCTGAAAATCCGCGAGAGCATTAAATTCCAAAATTGTGTCCGGCAGGGAAGCCTCGTGGAGATTGGCGCCAGCAAGCTGGCGGGGCAAGAGGCCCATGGCGGATTCGAGCGCGGCGCCTTCCAGATTTGCGCCTTCGAGATTGACGCCGACCAGGCAGGATTCCTGAAGATTGGCGCGCACCAGGCATGCGTCGCGAAGATCGGCGAGCAGCAAGTCGGCTGACTTCAAATTTGCGTCTTGAAGATCGGCGTAGCGGAGGTTGACGCCGATCAACTCGCGGCCTTCGAGCTGCACCTTTTGCAGATCGGCTTTGCCGCCGGTGGCAGCGTGCGAATCGAGCCAGTCTTTGTGATTTGCGAGGGCTTCCTCGAGCGCCCATTCGCCGGCATCGAGCTTGGGGGGGGCTGGAGTTGCGTCGGCAGCCATGAGGTGGGTATCGGCGACGACGTCTTCCTCCAGTTCGGTGAGGGTGACTGCGATTGGGCTTGCGACTGGACTCGTGCTTGAGCTGGCTTTTGGATTGATTACCGGATTGGCTTCAAGACTGGCTTCCAGATTGGCTATCGGGCTGGCCACGGGATTGGCCGCCGTGATGGCTATCGGAGTAACGTCTTGCTGAGCGTTTGGTTCCGGAAGCGGATCCGGAACGTACACCGAAAAAGCTAAAATTTCAGGCTTTGCGGTTTCCGCGGGCGGCTCGTCGAGCAGAAAATTCCTGAGCAGAAAATCTTGCAGCACCGCTTCGTCGTTGGGAGCTGGCGCGGCAGGCTCGGTGGCTGGTGCGACGGCAGCCGCAACGGAGTCGGAAGATTTTGGCGGCGGAGCGCTGAGGTCCGCGGGCACCTCGGCGGGAGGGCTGAGAACCGCCGTCTTCTCCGAGCGAAAAACGGATTTGAAAATAGACGCCATCGAAAATACCAAGTCCCCCAATGATGGAAACGAACCGCGGCGTAGTTGAGGGAGCCGTCCCCCTCATTCGCAAACACTATTTTAGTCTGATTTCGGGCACGCTACAGAAGATGGTAGCGCGGGGGTTTCCGAAAACATGCCTGTCCAAAGGTTCAAGAGGAGTACAGCTGACCGGAGGTTCTTGCGGTTTGCACGAGTGCCGGTGGATATTGGGGTGTATCGGAAGCGTACCGCGGCTAGCGAAGGCTTGTACAGAAAACGGCCTGCGCTGGAACTGCAGGCTGCGTGGCGCCGGTTTCCGCAGTATCCTTATATGAGCAGACATTTATAGTGGGTCGCGGCGGCAGGGTCGCCGCGTTGATGATTTTTCAGGGGAGGGAACGTGGACGCCAAAGCGTCGCCCGCAGCGAAGGCGCAGACTCGCATCGAATCGGACAGCATGGGGAAGATCGAGGTTCCCACCGACCGCTACTATGGCGCGCAGACGGCGCGTTCGCTGATTCATTTCGATATCGGGCGCGAGACGATGCCGCCGGAATTGATTCGTGCGTTTGGCGTGCTGAAAAAAGCCGCGGCGCTGGTGAATAAAGATTTGGGGAAGCTTTCGCCGGAGAAGGCGAAATTGATCGTGCAGGCGGCGGATGAAGTGATCGCGGGAAAGTTGGACGAGCATTTTCCACTGCATATTTGGCAGACCGGTAGCGGCACGCAGACGAACATGAACGCGAACGAAGTCATTTCGAATCGTGCGATCGAGATTGCGGGCGGCGTGCTGGGCAGCAAGAAGCCGATCCATCCGAACGACGACGTGAACATGTCGCAATCCTCGAACGATACATTTCCCACGGCGATGCATATTGCAGCAGCTTCGCGCGTGGCCGAAGCGCTGATTCCTGCGGTGGAAAGGTTGCGCGATGCGCTGGCGGCGAAGGCGCGCGAGTTCGCGGAAGTGGTGAAGATTGGGCGCACGCATTTGATGGATGCGACGCCGCTGACGGTGGGACAGGAATTTTCGGGGTGGGTGAGTCTGCTGGACCGCGACGTCGAACGGCTGGGGATGGTGCTGCCCGGGCTGTACGATTTGGCCATTGGCGGCACGGCGGTGGGCACGGGATTGAACGCGCATCCGGAATTTGCGGAGCGCGCGGCGCGGAAGATTTCTGAATTGACGGGATTGCCGTTTCAATCGCATCCGAACAAATTCGCCGCGCTATCGGCGCATGACGAAATCGTGTTTGCGAGCGGGGCATTGAAGACACTGGCGGCATCGCTGATGAAAATTGCAAACGACGTGCGCTGGCTGGCTTCCGGTCCGCGCGCAGGGTTCGGAGAATTGATTCTGCCGGAAAATGAGCCGGGATCTTCGATCATGCCAGGGAAGGTGAATCCCACGCAGTCGGAAGCGATGACCATGGTGGCGGTACAAGTGTTCGGCAATGATGCGGCGATCGGGTTTGCGGGGTCACAGGGAAACTTTCAGTTAAACGTGTTTAAGCCCGTGATGATTCATAATTTTCTGAACTCGGTGCGCTTGCTGGCCGACGCGTGCCGTTCCTTTGTGGACCATTGCGTTTCCGGTCTGGAGCTGGACAGAGAGAGAATCACACAAAATGTGAACAATTCGCTGATGCTGGTGACTGCCTTGAGCCCGAAAATTGGATATGACAAGGCCGCGGAAATCGCGCATACAGCGCATCATCAGCATATTAGCTTGCGGGCAGCGGCGCTGAAACTGGGGCATCTGACGGAGAAAGAATTCGACGAGTGGGTGAAACCGGAACAGATGACGCATCCGTGACGGCGAGACAGTCCTTGCGTGTGTCGTGTGCTGATTGCACGCGCGAGGCGTTGCTTATTGGCACATGCCGTAAGCGAAACACGGCAATTTATAGCCGATCATCACATTTTGTTTACTTGTTGGAATAATCTTAGCTGCGACGTCGAATTACTTTGACACCTTCGCGTCCTTTAATTAAAGTTCACTCCCCTTCCTAATGTTTTGCGGTTTTCCCCCTTCCTCAGGAGCAGTCATGCATTTGTTAGTTGCCGAGAACGATCCCGCGCTTGCGACGTTCTTGCAGAGCAGTTTCGACCACGAACACTACACGGTGGATCTCACGGATGATGGCGATGAGGCCAAACAGTGGGCCTCGGAGCGCAATTATGACGCGGCGATTTTGGATCTAAACCTCGCCCGCGATCAGGGCAGTGCTGTGTTGCAGCACGTGCGGACGAAGCGTCATCAGCTGCCGATCCTGGTTCTTTCCAGCAGAAATCGCGCGGAGGAACGGGTACAGATCCTGGATATGGGCGCGGACGACTTGGTGCTGAAACCGTTTTCGTTTTCGGAGCTGTCCGCGCGAGTACGCGCATTGCTGCGCAGGGGCGGGCGATCGGTGGAAGCCATTTTGTGCGTCGAGGACCTGGAACTGAATCGCGTGGAACATTCGGTGAAGCGCGCGGGGCGCGCGATCGAACTGACGCCCAAGGAATTCGGGCTGCTGGAGTATTTGATGCGCAACGCGGGCCAGCGTGTGACGCGCGCGCAGATCATCGAGCACGTCTGGAATCTTTCGTTTGACACGATGACCAACGTTGTCGACGTTTACATTAATTACGCCTCCGCGCAGGTGGACAAACGCAAAACGGGACAACTTGCCATGGCCATCCAGGTGGCCTTCCAGCAGATGGGTATCTTCGACGCTTCTGACTCCAAGCCCGCGCTGGTGAGCAACGAACCCATGCCTTTCGCGGACGTGCAGATCATAGAAAATGTAAAGCGCCTGCAGGCCATGAATCAGCTGGCGAGTTCGCCGCAAGGTTCGCTGGCTGGATCGGTGGATCGCCCCAAGATGGACGAGCTGCAGAAGAAGCTGGAAGACGCGCTCGCCGTGCAGATTAAGAATCGCACACTTGCCATCAGGCCCACGAAGGAAGGCATCGTGGTGAGCTTGCGCGAAGCCGGATTTTTTCAGAGCGGTTCCACCAAGCTCGGGCCGCAGACGGTCCCCGCGCTGGCGGCGATCGTGAAAATTGTTGGTCCAGAGCGCATGGACATCCGCATCGAAGGTCACACGGATAATGTTCCTATTCATAGCGAGAAATACGATTCGAACTGGGAGTTATCGACGGCGAGGGCCACCGAGATCATCAAGCTCTTCATTACCAAATTTGCGCTGGCGCCGAATCGCCTGGCTGCATCCGGATATGGCGAATACTATCCCACCGCTTCGAACGACACGGCCGAGGGGCGCGCGATGAATCGGCGTGTGGATCTGGTGATTCTAAATTCGATTTCGGACGCGGGCGTGCCTACGCCGTTGGTGGTCGCGCCGGAAACAAGTCCCTCAGCTTCCGCGCCGCCGTAGAGACGCAGCGCACGACCAGCGAAATTTGTTAGGTGTTAGTTCGGTTGCGCGTTGACAGGCGGGGCGGCAGCAGACGGGGTCGGGGCAGGCGTGGCGCCGTTCGCTGCGATTTCCTTCACCACTTGCGCCGCGATTTTTTTGCTGACCGGGCAGGAAGTGTCGTTGATGCGGCATTGCGCCAGCGTCAGGGTACAGCCGCAGTCGCAGGTTTCGGAATTCATGCGTTTCAGCGCGGCCTTCTTCTGTTCGGCATTCAGGCCGGTAAAATCAACATTGGGCAGCTCGGTGGCCAGCACCGCATTCTTCAGAAATATTTGCCCGGTATCTTCGAATGTTTCGATGGTGGCATCTACCGGCAATCCCAGCAGCAGACGCACCTCGGCTTCATAGAGAGCGTCGGAATAAAGTCCTTCATGCTTCTGCACCACATTGCCGTCTGGATTCACCACAAACAGCGTCGGCAACGCCGCCACTCCGCCATATTCCGCAATGATCTGGCGGTCGGCCATCACAATCGGGTAGTTGATCCCGGCCTCTTTGACGAACTGCTTCACATCCGCAGGATCGCCGTCGTCCACAGAAACGCCCACGATCTGCAAGCGGTCTTTGTAGCGATTGGCGAGATCGATGAGGACAGGAATTTCAGCGCGGCAAGGCGGGCACCATGTGGCCCAGAAATTTATGAATACGACTTTGCCCTTCCATGCAGCGGTCGAGACGGGCTTGCCATCGAGATCATTCACCAGAAACGCCGGCATCGGCTGCGGATGGCTCGCAAATCGTACGACGTGCGCTTGGTCTGAAGGTGCCGCGGATTTTGGCTTGCTGGCGCTCGCTGCGGCGACTGCGGAGGTCGCACCCGTTTTCATCGCCCGCGGCTGGCCTGAGCGACCCGCGGCAAGTCCAATGGCCAAGCCTGCGAATCCGGCCATCAGTGCCAACACCAGAATGAAAGATCTTTTCATACGCCGCCCTGCACCCGTCTCTATTATGGGGCACGCAGATACGGCGGGCAAGAAGGGAAGGTGGCCGTATTGCACAAAAAGTGGGAGGCGGCAAAAGGGGGGACGGATTCAAACCGGGACGCAAATTCCCGAATCGGTGCGGCTTCTCGAATTTGATTTTTCCCGCGAAAGTTAAGTGGTTGAAAATACGCTGCGTCCGATTCTATCGCGACGCGGCACTTGGGCACTCTACTTGCAATAGGTACGGCGTGGGTCGCGTTCCAACACGATCCGCATCGTCCCGCAAGTGGGGAGGAAGGGGCCCACTTGCAGGATGATATGGGTCGTTCCCACCTGCCTCTGAGAGGGAAGCTGGATGGATGACCCCATGATTCGGTCACGCCTAGGCCGAATCACCGGAACGCGACTTAAGGGACCGTCGTTCCCAAGCGGCGGTCCCTATTTCACTTACAAGAAGATCACAAAACTTCTTGCCGCGCGAAATCTCCGCTGAAACTCGGAGCTGCAGCCGTGCCTCCATTTTTGGAATCCAGTCTTTTCGGCGCGAGAATGCCTTCGAGCATTTCGCTCGCCGAGCGTCGAGAGCCGCAGGAGGCAGACTCCTCATGCAATGCGACCTACCAGTTTTCGTGGTGGTGCCTGGGTGGCAGCTCGGGTGATACGACGCACGCGAACGAAGAGACGGTCGAAATACAGCTGGTCCTCCCGGCGCAACGCACCGGGGGAATTATCCTCGGCGTTCGTGGCGTATGGAATCGATTGGACATATGTACGGCTGGTTCTTCCCACGATGCACTCCCTCAACCCGTCCAAACAGACAGAAGCGGCATATTCTTCTCGCGGGTAAAGGATAAGGAACTTTCGGGACCAGGTTCGACTTGCAGGATGCGGTCGGCCGCGTTGGGGAGCCTTGGATTGCGCTAACTCCAACCGGCAACAGGCCGAGTGGCTGGTGCCTTCCTTCGCCTTTCGCTCGCCCAAAATTTCCTGGAATTCCCGAAACGAAACTGGCATTTTTAGGTTAACGTGGCTGGTCGTTCTTGTCTTGAGTTCAATCCATCCGCATAGGGTGCTGCGCTATGAGAAAACTGGGCCTTGCCATCATTGTGTTTGCAGCTGGGTTCGTTTCTGGTTGTTCCTCCAATTCATCGAATGTAACGCCGGAGACGGCGACGGTGTCTCCCGCATCGGCTGACCTGCTGGTAAGTCAGACGATACAGTTCACGACCAACATAAGCACGAATGCGAGCAAGATCACGTGGTCCGTAAACGGTACGGCGGGAGGTGATTCGACGGTCGGCACGATTGACGATACCGGAAAGTATACGGCGCCCACCACGCAACTCTCGGCGCCAGCGATGGTCACAGCCACCAAGACATCCGATCCGGTCCTCACGGCCTCGGCGATGGTTACCGTGGTAGCTTCCGGGCAAGTCGCCTCGACTGCGAATCCTCAAGTGGCTTTATATACGATCGCTCCGCCGGTCGCTGCGAACGTCACCATCCAATTCGGAACCGATACAACTTACGGCTTGGCAACCTGGACACAGCAAGCCGCAGGGAATTCGGCGTCGCTGGGCATGCTGGTGGCTGGAATGAAAGGGCAGACCCAATACCACATGCGAGCCATGTTGCAAATGCCGGATGGAACGCAGCTCGCGGATATGGATCACACTTTCACGACGGGCGGATTGCCGGCGAAGCAGGTCCCGCAGATCACTGCGACGACTCCGAATGGGCTGACGCCGCAATCAGGAGTGGAGATGCTGGACTTGCTGGACGCAGCGCCAACGCCGCCGGTTGCCGCCGTTGATCTGACAGGAAACGTAATCTGGTGGTATCAGCCCGTAGGGACAGCCGCCGACATCGTGCAGCCGGTAAAGCCACTGTCGAATGGCCATTTCTTGGTGGAATTTTCGCCGTCATCCACGGTACCGTCGGACGGAAATCCACTCCCCGAGGGAACGGTAGATTTGGTGCGGGAGATCGACCTGACGGGCGCGACGATTCGCGAGATATCGGTCGACACGCTGAACAGCCGTTTGGCCACGGCGGGAATGAACTACGTAGCTTCGGACATCCATCATGACGTGGCCGTATTGCCGAACGGCCACTGGATTCTGCTGGTCAATTCCACGCAGCAGTTCACAGACTTGCCCGGCAAACAAGGAGTAAGCACAACGGTGTTGGGCGACGCGTTAGTAGATCTAGATGCGAATCTGAATCCGGTGTGGTTGTGGAATGCGTTCGACCATCTTGACGTCACGAGGGCCCCGCTGGGATATCCGGACTGGACCCACTCTAACGCGGTTTTATATTCGCCGACGGACGGTGACCTGCTGCTTTCGATACGGCACCAAAGCTGGATCATCAAGATCGATTACGCCAACGGCGCGGGCGCTGGCGACATTCTTTGGCGTCTTGGGTATCAGGGAGACTTTACGTTGGAAGGGGGGACAGCTCCGACGGACTGGTTCAGCTTGCAACACGGTCCTTCTTACACGACACAAACCACGTCAGGGAGTTTCGGCCTGGCGGTGTTCGACAATGGAAATACGCGCGTCTATCCCAGTGGAGAAACTTGTGCGGGGTCTGGTTCGACGACCTGTCCGCACAGCAACGTGGATGTGTTTACGATTGACGAGACGGCGAAAACTGCGACGCTCGTTTTTCTCGACAAACTCTCCAATTATTCGTTATACGGGGGCAACGCGGAAGTCCTTGCAAACGGCAACGTCGAGTATGACTTGTGTTCGGTTCCAACCACGCCGATATCGACTTCTGTATTGGAGGTGACGCTCACTTCGCCGGCGGAAACGGTCTGGCAGATGACGGTTTCGAACGCGAACGCGTACCGGGCATTCCGGCTCCCCAGCTTATATCCCGGAGTGCAGTGGTAGGCGCACCGCGATAGAAGAAAAGCGCCGCGAGTCCGAGTGGGAATGCGGAGAGCGTTGCGGCTAGCGAGCCGGATTAAGCTGAAGCGCCGCGGTGGTATTATTCCGTGCGCATTTTGCTCGGTCTTTATTTTGCGCCTCGCTCGTGGCGGAGTTGCTGAATTCAGTGGCGGGGCGGGAGGTATCAACGGCCGCTAGGTGATACGATTTATGGTTTTCTAATTGGGCTGTTCAGTACGCTACCGCACGATTTATTCTGAAAAAACGCGGAGTGGCTACGGCATTTAAGCGTGGTAATCAGCGGCTCATGGTGTCTCACAATGAAAACCAACATCGGCAAACAATTCCGCTTGTTGCCGATGTTGGCCGTTGATTGATTCTATGCAGCTTCCTTGCTTGTAAAGGTCGCCGGTCGTATGGGTCGTTCCCACCTGCCTCTGAGAGGGAAGCTGGATGGATGACCCCATGATTCGGTCACGCCTAGGCCGAATCACCGGAACGCGACCTTTGGGGCCCTGGATCCCAAGCCGGGGCCCCTCTTTTTTTCTGTACTCTTGCCGTCTCTCATTTTCCACCGTCCTTCCGCTTCAATTTTCCTGCCTTTTCGTGATAGCTTCTCGCCATGACAAGCTCACTCATTATGTGCCTGGCGTTTGCGATCGGAGTGATCGCCGGCTTGCGCGCGATGACTGCCCCGGCAGTCGTTTGCTGGGCTGCGCATCTGGGCTGGATCAATCTGAACGGTTCGCATCTGGCATTCCTGGGATCCACGGTGGCCGTGGTGATCGTCACGCTGCTAGCGATCGCCGAGTTGGTGAACGATAAACTTCCCGCCACGCCAAGTCGCACGACTCCTGTGCCGTTTGGAACTCGCATTGTTATGGGTGCGCTTTGCGGAGCCGCTCTTGCTGTCGCGGGAGTGGCGAGCCTACTTTTCGGCGCGATCGTGGGGATCTTAGGAGCTGTCGTCGGAACGTACGCGGGCTACCTGGTTCGCCACCAGATCGTTACGCAGCTGAAGGTGAAGGACATCGGAGTTGCGCTGGCGGAGGATTTGATCGCGATCGGCGGCGCGCTACTAATTGTCACCCGGTTCTAGCTGGCGCAGCACCGGAATTCTGGCCTGACGCAGCACGTGCTCCACAATATTCCCCTGCAGCCGTGAACCGTCATAATTGATGTGCAAGCGATTTGTTTTCTCATCCACGTGAAAACTCTTTAGGCCATAGGTATTTGCGAATTCACCGAGCGCGCGAAATTGCTCGGGCTTCAGAGTCCCTTGCAGTTCGTAGGTAACCGTCATCTGTGTCATGCGTGAGATTATAGCAGGGGACGCGCTGGACGTTCACAGCTTGATCACAGCTTGATGGTTCGCAAGCGCAGCGCATTGGTGATCACCGAGACCGAACTGAACGTCATGGCCGCGCTGGCTAGAATCGGGCTCAGCAATAATCCGAAAAATGGGTACAGCACTCCGGCGGCGATGGGCACACCCAGCGAATTATAGGCAAATGCGAAAAACAAGTTCTGCCGGATGTTGCGCATCGTCGCATGACTCAGTTTTCGCGCCCGCGCAACCCCGCGAAGATCACCTTTCAGCAGCGTAATCCCGGCGCTCTCGATCGCCACATCCGTGCCGGTGCCCATCGCGATCCCCACATCGGCTTGTGAGAGTGCCGGAGCGTCGTTCACGCCATCACCGGCCATTGCCACGATGTGGCCCTCGGCTTGCAGTTGTTTCACAATTTCGTTTTTCTGCGCGGGCAAGACGCCCGCAAAAACTTTTTCAATTCCCAGCTTCTGCGCCACCACTTCAGCCGTTGCCCGGCTGTCGCCGGTCAGCATCACAATGTGAATTCCGTCCTGACGCAGCCGTGCGATAGCTTCTGCCGTGCTTGATTTGATCGGATCGGCTACGGAAATCAATCCGGCCGCTTGCCCGCCCACCGCGACGAACACGACCGTCTCACCGCTGGCTTCCCGTTGCTGCGCTTTTTCCTCGAGAGCATCCAGGGGAATTTTCAATTCCGCGAAGAGTGCGCGATTTCCCAGCGCAGCAATTTTCGAATCGATTCTTGCGATCACGCCCTTGCCCGTGCGCGACTGGAAATCGCTGCTGTCGCCGAGCGCGATGCCGAGGTCTTTCGCGCGTGCCAGAATCGCCGCTGCCAGGGGATGCTCGCTGGCGCGCTCCAACGTCGCCGCTATTCGCAGGACATTGGCCTCGCCCCATCCCGGCGCGGCGATGATGGCCACCACCTGCGGCCGGCCCTCGGTCAACGTCCCGGTTTTATCCACCACAATCGTGTCCACTTTTTCCAGGGTTTCTAGCGCCTCGGCGTTCTTGATCAGGATGCCCGCCAGCGCCGCGCGCCCCGTCCCGACCATGATTGCCATGGGCGTCGCCAGGCCTAGCGCACACGGACATGCAATGATGAGCACTGCGACCGCGTTCAGCAGAGCATGCGCCATGCGCGGCTGCGGCCCGATCGTCGCCCAGATCACGAAGGTGACGACAGCGATCAGCACGACCGCGGGAACAAAATACCCAGCGACTTGATCGGCTAGTTTTTGCACCGGCGCGCGGCTGCGCTGCGCCTCGCTCACCATCCGCACAATTTGCGCGAGCAGCGTTTCGTCTCCCACGCGCTCTGCACGCATCACCAGCGTGCCCGTCCCGTTGATGGTTCCGCCCGTTACGCGGCCTCCAGGAGATTTTCCCACCGGAATCGGCTCACCAGTCATCAGCGATTCGTCCACCGAACTTTCTCCATCGGTGACGATTCCGTCCACCGGCACTTTTTCGCCCGGACGAACGCGCAGGATGTCACCGACGCGAATATGCTCCAGCGGAACGTCAATCTCGGTTCCGTCAGCGCGAACCAGTCGCGCATTCTTTGGCGTAAGCCGCAGAAGGGAACGGATCGCCGCAGATGTTCGGCTGCGCGCGCGCAGTTCAAGCACTTGTCCGAGCAAAACCAGCGTAGTGATGGCCGCGGCGGCTTCGAAATAGACTGGCACTTCGCCCTGCGCGCCACGAAAAGTGCTGGGAAAGAGCTGCGGGAAAAACACCGCGACGACGCTGTACACGAATGCTGTACCCGTTCCCAGCGCGATTAGGGTGAACATGTTCAGGCTGCGATTGACGACCGATGCCCAGCCGCGTTCGAAAAACGGCCAGCCTCCCCAAAGGACTACTGGGGTCGCCAGCGCCAGTTCCGTCCAACCCATCGTGCGCATCATTAGCACGTGCTGCAGCGGCTGGCCCGGAATCACGCCGGACATTCCGAGCACGAGCACCGGGATCGTCAGCGCGACGCTTGTCCAAAATCGGCGCGTCATCGAAACGAGCTCGGGATTTTCCGGCTCCTCCGCGATCACCGTGCGTGGCTCGAGGGCCATACCGCAGATCGGGCACGAGCCCGGGCCAGGTCGAACGATTTGCGGGTGCATCGGACAGGTGTATTCAACCCGTGTGGTCGGAGCGGGTGGCAACGATGGCTCGAGCGCCATTCCGCATTTCGGGCAAGCGCCCGGATAATCCTCGCGTACTTCCGGGTCCATTGGGCAAACGTAAGCATTCGTCGCCGCGGGCTTTGCCGCAAGCCCCTCACTGCTCTGCAAGTTTTCGTGCGCGCCGGCGAGTGCAGGGGACGCAGCGGGGGCGCCCGCGCGACTGAACTGGACCAGACCACTGTCGCGCGGCATCGCATGCGAAACTTTCGCGCTCAAATATTCCTCGGGCGCCGCGCGGAACTTGCCGGCGCATCCGGCGCAGCAAAAATAGTAAGTCTTGCCGCCGTGCCCCGCCTGGGCAGCTGCTCGCGCTGGATCCACCGCCATTCCGCAAACTGGATCACGTTCCATCGTTTCACCTTATTTTGTGTCGCCTCGCGCCGTGTCACCGCGCGTGCGTGTAAATCAACTTCATCAATTCGTCGTACGTCGCTTCCGCCTGCGCCGGGTTTCCCTTGCGAATCGCCCGGGCTGCGCAGTGGCGAAGGTGGTTGCGCATCAAGCCGCGGCCCACGGCGCGCAGAGCTTCCTGCACCGAAGAAATCTGCACCATGATGTCGGGGCAGTAGCGATCCCCTTCGACCATGCGCGCCAGGCCGCGGATCTGGCCCTCGATGCGCTTCAATCGTTTCAGGTTTGCCGATTTAATTTCCGGGCTCACGCCCGCCGCCTTACGCGCGCCGCTATGCACATCGCAGGCGCAAGCTGCGGGATGGCTGTTGCGGGTGCTGCTTCGTCCCATACTCGTATACCCCCAGGGGGTATTATGCCTTGGATGAGCATAATCGTCAAGCACAGCAGAATCGTGATCAACGCAGCGGGTGTGAGAAGGGAACTATCACGGACGGCGCCGGGCGGCCCAGTCTCGCTGACGGGTATTGCATAAGCGAAATTCTTACTTCGCGTCTAGCAGCGAATCTATGTAAGCGGTCATCTCCGGGCTGGTCCAATCCTGCGGTCCTACGATCTTGCGGTCCAGCTTTCCATTGCGGCCGATCACGTACGTATCCGGATACATCGATGTGCCATACTGCGCGGGAATTTGCTTCGAGGTGTCGCGAAAAGTGGGAAAGCGAATCTGATAGCTCTTCAGGAATTCGTCGTAGGCCTGCTGATCGTCGTCCTCGCTGACGCCCAGGACCATGCCGCCGCGCGGTGCAATGCGGCGTTGCAGCTCGTTCAGCGACGGCGTTTCCTCCACGCAGGGCGGGCACCACGTCGCCCAAAAATTCACCAGCACAACCTTCCCGCGCAGATCGGAAAGCTTGGTGGGTTTGCCGTCCAGCGTGAACGAAAAATCCTTGGGCGTCGAACCGCGTAAACTCGCCTCGCCCTGGCGGTAATCCGGATGCGCAAATAGCACCAGCAGGCCCACGATGAACGCGAGCACCAGCCCAGTATTCAGTTTCCGTTTCAGTCCTTTGTCCAAGCATCCTATAATAGCGGTATCGGCGAATCGAATGCGAGCGAATTGCCAGTGGCCGATTTGGCCTATTTCCGCGCCTGCCCCCCGGAGGTTGCACCATGAACACCGGAACGAAGACCGAAACCGCGACGGGAGCCAACGTCCAACAAGCCGTGCCTTTTTTCGGGGTGAAGAATATCGCTGATTCCATCCGTTATTACGTGGACGGCCTCGGCTTCCAGATGACCAACAAATGGATAGACGAAGGTCAACTCCGCTGGTGCTGGCTTCAACTCGGCGGCGCCGCGCTCATGCTGCAAGAATTCCGCAAAGAAGGCCACGATTCTCATGTGGCGGCCGGGAAAGTTGGTGAAGGCGTTTCGATTTGCTTCCAGTGCCAGGACGCCCTGGAAATCTATCGCGACGTCACCTCGCGTGGAATCCAAACTTCTGAGCCGTTCGTCGGCAACAACATGTGGGTCGTCGGTCTGAAGGACCCAGACGGATATAGAATCGAGTTTGAAAGCCCTACCGACGTTCCCGAAGAAATGCAGTATTCGGAGTGGAAGTCAGCCCAGAATTGCTAGCGCCCGCGGAGCAGCGTAGCGGCGTCAGCCACCAAAACACAATTATGGTTTCCGCCATCATTCCGGCACGCAACGAAGAAGCCTCCATCGCGCGCGCGGTCGAATCCGTCGCCGCGCAGCCGGAAATTTCGCAGGTCATCGTCGTGGATGACCAATCCACAGACCGGACCGCCGCCATCCTCGTTGAACTCGCCGCGCGCATTCCGAAGCTAAAAATTCTACACACGGGCGCGCTGCCGCCAGGCTGGATCGGCAAAAATTACGCCGTCGCGCTGGGTGCCGATGCCGCACAAGGCGACTGGCTGCTCTTCACCGATGCCGATACATGCCACATGCCGGGTTCCACGCGTCGCGCGCTCACCGATGCAGTGGAGCACAACGCTGTGCTGGTTTCCTATTCACCGGAGCAGGAACTTGGCTCGTTCTGGGAGCGCGCCCTCATTCCATTTATCTATTGCCGCCTCTCCGCGAAATTTTCTTACGTGCGCGTCAACAATCCAAAACTCCTGGACGCCGCCGCCAATGGCCAGTTCCTGATGCTCCTCCGCGAGGTCTACCAGAAAGTCGGCGGCCATAGCGCAATTGCCGGAGAAGTATTGGAAGATGTGGCGCTCGCCCGCCGTGTGAAGCAAGCGGGTTACCAGATTTATTTCACCGCGCCGCTGGGGACCGTACGCACGCGCATGTACCGCAGTTTCCCCCCGCTCTGGGAAGGATGGACAAAGAATCTCTACCCGCTGATGGGCGGCACCACCAAACAAATTCTCTTTGAATTGATCGAGGTTTCTCCGGCTCTGGAAATCATTGTGCTTTCCGCAATTTGGGCGCTGCTGCGAGCGGCTCATCAGCCCCCGCTCTGGCTGCTAGCGGCCCTACTGTTTCTCGCAAGTTCCCGGCGGTGCGCGCGCTTCGCCGAGCTGCTTTACCGGAATCTATACCCGCTTTCATACATCAAATATTATGTCCCCGGAATCTGCCTTTATAGCGCCGCGCTCATTGCCTCATGGTGGAAAAATACGCGCGGCTCGGTGCAATGGAAGGGCAGAAGCTATCAATCTGGCGCTCAACCGACAGCGTCCAAACCGCTGCCGCAAAGGACGCAATGATACGCATCACGCGCAAGGCCGAATTCTCAGCATCGCACTTCTACCACAATCCGAAATTCTCGGCGGAAGAGAACCGTCGCGTCTTCGGCAAGTGCAATAATCCGCATGGCCACGGGCACAACTACACGCTTGAAGTGACTATCGCGGGCGAGCCAGACCCGGCTACCGGCATGGTTCTGGACCTGAAAGAACTGAAAGATATTCTGCAGCGCGAAGTGATGGACCGCATGGATCATCGTCACCTGAATTACGAAGTGCCCGAACTCGCAGGCAAGATTCCCACGTGCGAAAACATCGCGGTGGTAATTTGGCAACTTCTTGAGCCGAAAATCACGCGCGGCAAACTCGATCGCGTGCGCCTCTACGAATCGCCGAATCTCTTCGCGGATTGCACTGCCGGCTCGGCATCCACGAACGGTGCAGAGAAGCACGCATGAAGCTCTCTCTGACGCGGCGCTACGATTTCGCGGCCTCGCATCGCCTGCACTCGCCGCAACTGAGCGAGCAAGAGAACCAGCGCGTTTATGGCAAATGCAATAATCCCTACGGCCATGGCCACAACTACGCGCTGGAAGTAACCGTCACCGGCCCGGTCGATCCAGCTACCGGGATGATCGCCAATTTGGGCGAACTAGACCCATTCGTCGAGCGCCAAGTGCTCGCAGCCTTCGACCAGAAGAACTTGAACGAAGAAGTTGCCGAATTCCGAACCACGGTGCCAACAACCGAAAATGTCTGCCGCGAAATATTTCGCCGCTTGCAGAGTTTTCCGGCCGCGCGCCTGGAACGCGTGCGCATTGAAGAAACCAGCAAGAACAGCTTCGAAATCGGAGCAGAAGAGTTTGCATGAGGAGCCAATCAAACATGAGTGAAACAGCCGAAATCATAGTCCCGGAGCCCGTCTCGGGAAAAATTGCCGAGCTAGTCCGCGAGATGCTCGTGCAGCTAGGCGAAAATCCCGATCGGGAAGGTCTGCGCCGTACGCCCGAACGCTTCGAAAAAGCGCTGCGCTTTCTGACTAGCGGCTACCGGCAGGATCCGGACAAATTGCTGAATGGAGCCATGTTCAACGTCTGCTACGACGAAATGGTCGTCGTTAAGGACATCGAACTCTACAGCCTGTGCGAACACCACCTGCTGCCATTTTTCGGCAAGTGCCACGTGGCCTACATTCCCAGGAAAAAGGTCGTGGGGCTCAGCAAAGTCGCCCGCCTGGTGAATATGTACGCTCGCCGCCTGCAGATTCAGGAGCGCCTCACCAGCCAGATCGCCACGGCCATTCAGGAAAAACTCGATCCCGCGGGCGTCGGCGTCATAATCGAAGCGCGCCATCTCTGCATGGTCATGCGCGGCGTGGAAAAACAAAACTCGACCACCACCACCAGCGCGATGCTCGGCGACTTCCGCGAAAACAAGCAGACTCGTGACGAGTTTCTATCACTGGTGAGTTCACCGCGGCCGTAAACGCCGGCCGAATGCGACGACACTAATGAAATTCGCGCGTATCGCATTCTTCGCAGCCGGAATTTATGGCCTGCTCGTGCTGACCCCGCTCTATTTCCTCGAAGGGCAGATCGGCAGGCAGACCCCACCGCCGATCACACACCCAGAATTTTTCTACGGGTTTGCGGGCGTGGGATTGGCCTGGCAAGTGGTGTTCCTGGTGATCGCGCGGGATCCGCAGCGTTTCCGCTCCATGATGCTGCCTTCAATCCTTGAAAAGATCTCCTACGGCATAGCCCTGCTCATCCTGCAGCAGCAGCAGCAGCGCATCGCCGCATCATCCTTCGCGATCGGAATGGTGGACTGGATATGGGCCGCGCTCTTCGTCGTCAGCTTCTTGCGCACGCGAAGCGCTTAGTAGCGCGTCGATATTTAGGCATTCGCCTCGCCGTTTCGCTGCTGAAAAATCCTTTGTACAGCAATCACTGTATGTTAGCATTTTGAAGTCGAAGAGAGACCAAGAGCATAGAGCAGGGCACGACGTTTCAGGAGGGGTCAAGTTGAGCGTAGCCAAACTTGCATTGATCGAGCAGTTCCGGGTTCACACCAAGGACACGGGTTCACCGGAAGTGCAGATTGCTTTATTGAGCGAACGCATCAGCTACCTGACCACTCACCTCAAGTCCCACGCAAAGGATCACGCCTCACGCCGCGGATTGATCATGATGGTCAACAAGCGCCGCAGGCTGCTGGACTATCTGAATCGTCGCGACCCGGATCGGTATCGCGAGATTGTGGAACGACTCAGTTTGCGCAAGTAGCGCGGATTTCTTGAGCGGCCTTTCCGGCCGCGTCTTTATCCACCGCACAAACCATAATTTTCAGGCGATATGCGGGCCGCGCGGCGCAGCGTCGCTCGTGCAACGTTTTTCCGCTCCGTTTTCTTCTTTGTTCTTTCCCTTCGAAGCAATTCCCGAGAGTGAAATCTCGTATCTGAACTAAGCGTCCCCGGTGAACCGGGGCAAAAAGGATGTGAAGTGATGTTTGAACAAGTTAGTTTGGAAGTGGGCGGGCGTACCCTTACTTTTGAGACGGGCAAGATGGCCCGTCAAGCGCATGGCGCCGTCGTGGCGCGTTATGGCGACACTGTAATTTTGGCCACCGCCTGCATGGACAGCAAAGCAGCCGAAAAAGATTTTCTGCCCCTTACTGTGGATTACCGCGAATACACGTACTCCGCGGGAAAAATTCCCGGTGGTTTCTTCAAGCGCGAAGGCCGCCCATCGGAAAAAGAAATCCTCACCTCGCGCCTGATCGATCGCCCGTTACGCCCACTGTTCCCCGAAGGCTGGTCCAACGAGACGCAGATCGTTTCGATGGTGCTCTCCGCGGACAGTGAGAACGATCCGGACGTGATCGGCGTCACCGCCGCTTCGGCTGCGCTGTATATTTCGAAAATTCCATTTACCACTCCGATTGCCGCCGTGCGCATCGGCATGCTCGAAGGCAAGCTCGTCGTGAACCCCACGGTTGCCGAGCAAAAGACGAGCACCATGAATCTCGTGGTCGCTGGCTCCGATAAGGCCATCGTCATGGTCGAATCGGGCGCCCTAGAGGTCTCCGAAGACGCCGTGGCCGACGCACTCGAATTCGCGCACGCGGAAATTCGCAAGATCGTCGCCGCCATTCGCGAATTGCAAACCAAGGTGAACATGCCGAAGGTTTCCTTCACGCCGCCGGCATTCGACGAAGCGCTCTACAAGCAACTGCAACAGCAGTACGGCGAGAAACTGCGCGACGCCTCCGACACGGCGAAATACCCCAAATCCGAAAGCTACAGCCGCATTGACGCCATCAAGAATGAAATTTACGCGACGATTCCACCCGAAGACCTCGAGAAGAAAAAACTCGCTGCCCGCGCTTTTGAGCACCTGCGCGAATTTATCTTCCGCGACGATATGCTCGCGCGCCATCGCCGCCCGGACGCTCGCGCTTTCGATCAGGTCCGCGAAATCACCTGCGAGACGGGTGTTCTGCCGCGCGCTCACGGTTCAGCGCTTTTCACCCGTGGTGAAACGCAGTCTCTTTCCACCGCCACACTCGGCACCAAGGAAGATATGCAGCGCCAGGATCTGCTCTTCGAGAAAGATACCTTCAAGCACTTCATGCTGCATTACAACTTCCCGCCGTTCTCCGTGGGCGAAGTGAAATTCCTGCGTGGCCCTGGGCGCCGCGAAATCGGGCACGGCGCTCTGGCCGAACGAGCGCTTGCGAATCTGATGCCCTCGGACGCGGATTTCCCCTACGCCGTGCGCTGCGTTTCGGACATTCTGGAATCCAATGGTTCCTCATCCATGGCCACGGTTTGCGGCGGCTCTCTCGCTCTGATGGATGCGGGTGTGCCGCTCAAGTCCGCTTGCGCGGGCATCGCCATGGGCTTGGTCGTGGAAGGCGATAAATACGCCATCCTCACGGACATCGCCGGCGCCGAAGATCATTACGGCGACATGGATTTCAAAGTTGCCGGCACGCGGCAGGGAATCACGGCGCTGCAAATGGATATCAAGGTCGCCGGCGTCAGCATCGCCATGATGCGCGAAGCTCTGGCCCAGGCGCGGAAGGCTCGTCTGCAAATTCTGGACATCATGGACAAGACGCTCTCGTCCGCGCGTCCGGAAATTTCACTCTACGCGCCGCACCTCTTCATGCTCAATATTCCCACGGACAAGATCCGCGACCTGATCGGGCCGGGCGGCAAGAAAATCCGCGGGATTATCGAAGCTACCGGCGTGAAGATTGACGTGATGGACGACGGCAAAGTGCACGTCTTCGCTTCCAGCGGGAAATCAGCTGAAGAAGCGCTGAAGATGATTCGCGACGTCACCGCCACCGCCGAAATCGGCAAGACCTATCTCGGCACCGTGGTGCGCATCGCGGAGTTCGGCGCATTCGTCGAAATTTTCCCGGGCACCGACGGTCTGCTGCACATCAGCGAAATCGCCGAGGCGCGCATCCGCGCGGTTCGCGACGAACTGAAGGAAGGCGATCAAATCCTCGTGAAGGTACTGGCGATCGAGGGCAACAAGATCCGCCTGAGCCGCAAAGCTGTCCTGCGCGACAAGCAGGCGGCACCCAAGACCGAAGCCGCAACCTAAACGCAAAATATGTAAGGGTGGTTTTCTGCGAAGGACCTGCGGAAATCGCTAATTCAGGGTAACCAAACAGGGAGGCGAGAAATCGCCTCCTTTTTTATTCGTCGCGTCCGGTGACTCGTTCGATCTGCGCGCCCACATCCTGCAGCTTCAATTCGATCTGCTCGTAGCCGCGGTCAATGTGATAGACGCGATCAATCCACGTGGTGTTGTCGGCTACCAATCCGGCCAGCACCAGCCCCGCGCTGGCGCGCAAGTCGGAAGCCGTCACCGGCGCCCCACTGAGCGGAGTCGGTCCGGTCACCACTGCCACGTTTCCGTCAATCTGAATATTGGCGCCCATGCGCACCATTTCGCTCGCGTGCATGTAGCGATTTTCAAAAATGGTTTCGCGTACCTGCGAGACCCCTTGCGCCTGGGTCGCCAACGCCATGAATTGCGCCTGCATGTCGGTTGCGAAGCCCGGGTACTCTTCGGTGATGACGTCGGCGCTCACCAATTTCTTCGCCGCACGCACGCGCAACTTGCCCTGGCCCTCGCATTTGATCTCCACGCCGCAGGCCCGCAGCTTTTCGATCACGGCTTTCAGATGGCCAGGCTCGCAATTGGTCAGCAGCAATTCGCCACCGGTGATCGCGCCGGCCACCAGAAATGTCCCCGTTTCGATTCTGTCCGGAATGATAGCGTGCGTAGCGCCGTGCAGCTTTTCCACGCCCTGCACGCGCAGCGTGGATGTGCCCACGCCTTCGATTTTCGCTCCCATCTTGATAAGCAGTTCGGCCAAGTCGGTGACTTCCGGCTCCATCGCCGAGTTTTCCAACACGGTTTCGCCGTCGGCCAGCACCGCAGCCGTCAAAATATTTTCTGTTCCCGTCACAGTAATTTTCGGAAAGCGCAAAGTCGTGCCGCGCAATCGTTTCGCGCGCGCTTCCACGTATCCATGTTCTACTTTGGTTTCGGCGCCCAGTTGCTCCAGCGCTTGGATGTGCAAGTCAATCGGCCTCGCGCCAATCGCACAGCCGCCGGGAAGGGAAACGCGCGCATAGCCGAAGCGGGCCACCAGTGGTCCCAGCGTCAGCACCGAAGCGCGCATGGTTTTCACCAGTTCGTACGGCGCCTCGCGCATCGACACCGTTTCCGCTTGAATAATAAATTCGCTCGGCGGCAAATCGGGGCTTTCCACACGACAGCGCATGTGCGCCAGCAATTTCGCCATGGTGATGATGTCGCGCACGTGCGGAATATTCTGCAGAGTGACGGGATCGCTGGTCAGCAGGGCCGCGGCCATGGCCGGCAGCGCCGCATTCTTCGCGCCACTGATCTGTACCGTCCCTTCCAGTTTTCGCCCGCCCTGAATTTTGAACCGATCCATATTATTTCCCCTGGCCTTTCGGGCTCACTCGCCTCTTGGAGAGCAGCTCCAACGCCTGTCGTGCATTGCCCCCGGTCTGCCGTAGCGATCGCCGCGCCGCCGTGGCATTCGCTCCCGTCTTCAACATCACCAGTGCCGCCGGCAATTCGTGTCCCGTCTTCCGCAGTGCGTGTTCCGCCGTGGACGCACTTACGCCCGCGGCCTCCGTCAGAATCCGCGCGCCCCGCCGCCGCAACTTCTGGTTTGTCAACGCCACGTGGATCATCCAGTTTTCATAAACTCTGCCGAGCCGCACCATCGCAGTGGTCGAAAGCATGTTCAGCACCATTTTCTGCGCGGTTCCGGCTTTCATCCGCGTGGACCCGGCGATCGCTTCCTCTCCCGTTTCTGGCGTAATCGCAATTTGTGCCGCGCGCGCTAGCGGCGATTTCGGGTTAGACGTCACCGCCACTGTCACGCACCCTTGCCGCTTGGCCCACTCCATGCCGCCCATCACGTAAGGTGTGGTCCCGCTCGCCGCGATGCCCACAACGACATCTCGACTTGTAACCCTGGCCTTGGCCAAATCTCTCGCGCCGTTTAACGAAGAATCCTCCGCTCCCTCCACCGCGCCACGCAGCGCCTTCGCGCCGCCGGCTATCAGCGCCTGCACCATCTTTGGCCGCGTCCCAAACGTCGGCGGACATTCCGCCGCATCCAGCACCGCCAGCCGCCCGCTCGTGCCCGCTCCGATGTAGACGAGGCGGCCGCCCCGGCGAAAGCTCGCGACGATCGCGTCCACAGCGCGCGCGATTTGCGGCAATACTCGCCGCACCGCCAGCGCTACCCGCCGGTCTTCCCGGTTCAGCGCCCGCAAGATTTCAATCGTGGACTTGGTATCCAGCCCGCGCGTCCGCGGGTTGCGCTGTTCCGTGCTCGTAGGTGTCACCGCGCCCTCAGCCGTTCATCGGCCTGCTAACAGCCTTCCTTTAATTATACCGATAGACGACTTCCAGTATGGGGGTTGTGGCGAATTCCCGCAGGCTATGTGACGAGGGAGTTATCGAGCGGTAGTGGAAGCGTTCGCGAGGCCCAGCGCTTGTAGGATCGCATCATGAATCGTCGGGCGCGCTTGGCGAATCTGTTCGTTGGCGCGGGTGGGGTTCACGCGATTGGTAAGCAGCACGACCAAAAGGCCGCGCTCCGGATCAATCCACAGCGATGTTCCGGTGAATCCAGTGTGCCCAAAACTGACCGGCGAGAAATAATGTCCGGAGGCGGAGTTTGGCGGCGTCGGCACGTCCCAGCCCAGAGTTCGTGCCGAATCGCCGACGGTTTGGCGCGCCGTAAACTCTTGAATCGTCGCGCGCGTCAACAAACGGTGATGCGCATAAATGCCGCCGTTCAGCAGCATCTGCGCAAACGCGGCCACGTCGCTTGCCGTAGAAAAAAGTCCTGCGTTGCCGGAGACGCCGCCCAACGCAAACGCATTCTCATCGTGCACTTCGCCGCGCAGTAGCCGCTTGCGGAAATCGGCATCGAGTTCCGTAGGCGCGATTCGCGCGCGCAGAGATGCCGACGGGTTGTACAGAGTGTCGCTCATACCAAGCGGCGCAAAGATGTGACCCTTCGCGTATTGCGCCAGCGTCTGCCCGGTCAGGCGTTCGATGATTTCTCCCAGCAAAATAAATCCCAGGTCGGAATATTCCACTTGCGTGCCAGGTTCGCGCACCAACGGTTCGGCCATCACTTTTGCCAGCACGGCATCGTGACCCTTTGCGTCCTTGTAAAAATCGCGATGCCCAGGGAGTCCGGAATCGTGCAGCATCAGCATCCGCACGGTGATTTTCGCGCGCCAGGCCGCGTTCGGATCGGACTTCGCCGCCACAGCAAACTCCGGCAAGTAACGCTCCACCGGCGCGTCGAGATCCAGCCGTTTCTGCTGCACCAACATCATCGCCGAAGTTGTCGTCACCACCACTTTCGTCAAGGATGCCAAGTCGTAAATCGTGTTCGCCGTCACCTTGGGCGCTTTCGCATCGCGAGTGAGTGAGCCGAAAGGATGCACGGCCAGCTGATCGTGGAACCCGACCGCCAGCACGCCCCCGGGAAAAGCTCCCGCCGTCACAAAGCCATCGAGCAATCCGAATACAGGATGCAGCTGGCCTTCGATGTCGGAGGACGCGGGCTGCAAAGTCATCGGATCCGCCGCCACACGCAAGCCATCGCCGCGTTGCACCGTTCCCGGCACAGTCACGGGAATCTGCCCTTGCACGGCCACCTGCCCGAAAAGCGCGCGCACTGCCGCAACCTGCGATACTGCATTCGTCGAAAATTCAGCGAGCCAGGTCTTCACGTCCGGAAATCCCGCGATCAAATACGGGCTGCCGAACGCAATTACCACCGTCGGTTTTCCAGCCGCGATCATCTGATTCACAAACGCGCGCTGGTCATCGGGAAAACCGACATTACCCTTGCGATCAGCCACACGCACGAACAGAGCAGCAATGGCTACGTCATAAGTATCGGCGGGCGGCATTTTCAGCGTCGTTACGCTTGCGAACGTCGTGTCAGCGCGCAACGCTTTCAGCGAATCCACACGCCAGCGAATTTCCGGCTCGATGGTCTCTCCCGGATATGGATCGGCGTCGGCAGAAAGCGAAACCAGCAGCACGCGGAGAGGTTTAGTGGCGTCCAGCGGCAGCAGGTGCGCAGTATCGCGCAGCAACGTCACGCCACGGTCAGCAATACTCTGCGCCTGCGCCGCAAATTCCGGCCGCGCGAACTTTTCATCCAGGTGCTCGATGTCCGCCAGGCGATTCTTGTCGAGCCCCAACCGCGATTTGGCCTGCAAAATCCGGCGCACGGAATCGTCAACGCGCTTTTCTGAGATTCGTCCGGAGCGAACCGCTTGTTCCAGGCCCGCCATCGCGGCATCCGGTACCGGCGGCATCAGCAACACATCTGCGCCCGCTTCCACGGCGCGCACCGCTGCCTCACCTGGCGGATAGCGCGACGTGACGCCGCCCATGTCCATCGCGTCGGTAACTACCAGCCCCTTGAATTTCAGTTCGTCGCGCAGCAAACCCGTCAGAATGTTGCGCGAGGTCGTCGCGGGCACGCTTGCATCCGGCTCAAACGCCGGCACCGCGAGATGCCCCGGCATCACCGATCCCACGTTCGCCGCGATTGCCGAGCGAAAGGGCACCAGCTCCGTTGCCTCTAGCTCCTTGCGGTCGCCCGGTACCGTAGGCAACGACAAATGCGAATCCACGCTCACATCGCCGTGGCCCGGAAAATGTTTGGCCGTCGCCAGCGCGCCGTTTTCTTCGATGCCGCGAATTTCCTGCGCTACAAACTCGCCCACGCTCTTGGGATTTTCGCCAAACGAGCGAATATTGATGATCGGATTATCTGGATTGTTGTTCACGTCAGAGTCTGGCGCAAAGATCCAGTGCACCCCGGCCGCGCGCGATTCCAGCGCGATCACTTTTCCCATCGTGTAAGCCAGCTTCGGGTCGCCCGTCGCGCCCACCGCCATCGCCGATGGAAACGACGTTCCTTCATCCAGTCGCATCCCGGTGCCGCTCTCGAAGTCCGCGCCAATTAGCAGCGGTACCTTCGCGCGCCGCTGCAATTCGTTCGTCAGCTCCGCCGTCGGATACACCTGGCTGCGCTCGATTCCCAGCGGCCCGCGCGTGGTGCCCACAATAAATCCGCCGACGCGATTTTCGTCCACTTCATGCAGCAGATTCTTGTATTCGGCGCTCTCCGCCGAAGTGAACACGCCAAAATAGTAGGGCATCAGCATCTGGCCCAGCTTTTCGCGCAGCGTCATTTTCTTTAGCGTGGATTCCACCCATGTGGCATTCGCGGCGGGACGAGCGGCTGAACTGGCTGCTGAACTAGTAGATGAACTGCGGGCTTTCGTAGTCGATGTTTTTTGCGAGCGGGCGTTGGCTGTCATTAAAAGGAGCAGGAGCAGCGTGGAAAGTCCGAGTTTACGCATCGCACCAGTTTGAAACCTTCCATGTTGACGCTTGCATCCCGCGGCTGTATATAACACACGGTCGCATGGCGCACAACGAATCCTCTCCCACCGTGTTTCGTATCGGTTTTGTTCTGATTTTGCTTGCTTTCATCGGCGTCATCGCTATCAGAAGCTTGGCAACCGTTTGCTTGCCGCGCGGGACAGTGTCATCGTCGCCACCGCAGGCCCCCGAACACACCAAGACAGGCATTGACGTCCTCGAAGAACAGAACTTCGCGCCGTTGCGCGGCAAACGCATCGGTTTGATCACCAATCAAACCGGAGTGGATTCGCAGGGCCGCCGCACCATTGACGTCCTCGCCCATGCGGACGGCATAAAGCTCGTGGCGCTCTTCAGTCCCGAACACGGCATTGCCGGCAAACTCGACGCAGCAAAAATTGGCAACGCCACGGACGCTGCGACTGGACTGCGCATCTACAGCCTCTACGGCGACACGCGCCGCCCCACCGACGCGATGTTGCAGGGACTTGACGCGTTGGTGTTCGATATTCAAGGCGCCGGCGTGCGCTTCTATACTTTCATCACCACCATGGGCTATTGCATGGAGGCCGCGGGAAAACACACGATTCCGTTCTTCGTTCTGGACCGGCCTGATCCGCTCGGCGGCGAGAAGATCGAAGGTCCGATGCTCGACCCGTCGCGTATTTCCTTCGTTGGGTATTTTCGCTTGCCGGTCGTTTATGCCATGACGCTCGGCGAGCTTGCCCGCATGTTCGCCGTCGAAAATAAAATGGGCGTTGATCTGCACGTGATCGCCATGAAGAATTGGCGGCGTAACCAAACTTTCGATGAGACAGGCCTCACCTGGATTCCACCCTCGCCAAATCTGCGCACGGTCAACGAGGCCTTTCTTTATCCCGGTGTCGAAATTCTGCAACCCGCCGGGATTTCCGTGGGCCGCGGCACCGATGCTCCTTTCGAACAACTGGGCGCTCCGTGGATCCACTCCGATGTCTTGTTGAACTCCCTGACTGCGCGACAGATTCCTGGCGTGAGTTTTGCCGCAGCCAGTTTTAGTCCCAGCGATGGCCTCTACAAAGGCGAGGCCTGCGCCGGAGTGAAACTCGCAATCACCGACCGCGCCACGTTTGATTCCATCCGCGTCGGCCTGGAAATCGCCGACGCGCTGCACCGGCTCTATCCCGAGCGATTTCAGGTGACCAAGCTCATGGATCTGCTCGCTTCGCAGACCACCGTGGACGCGCTAATCCAATACCAAGCGCCCGTGACCATCATCTCAAGTTGGGATAACGAACTCGCGCAATTCCGCACGCTGCGCGCCAAGTATCTGCTCTACAATTGACCGGCGCAAAATTGGCGCGTGTGGTGCCACAGCACCGCGAGCCGCGCGAGTGCGCCAAGATATCTCGATGCGAATCGTCTCCCTGCTTCCTTCGGCGACCGAAATTCTCTACGCGCTCGGCGTCGGCGAGCAAGTCGTGGGCGTCACGCACGAATGTGATTTTCCGCCCGAAGCGGCTCGCAAGCCTGTGCTGATCAGACCGCGCGTGGACCCTACCGCCGTGCCGGCGGAAATCGATCGCCAGGTCAGCGAACTCGTCGCGCGCGGCGAGAGTATTTACGCGGTGGACGCCGATCTGCTCGCGTCTCTTGCGCCTGACTTGATCGTTACCCAGGATCTTTGCCACGTGTGCGCTGCGTCGCCAGATGATCTCGCGATGGCTCTCTCCCGTTTCGCGCGGCCGCCGCGCGTGCTGACACTCACTCCTCATTCTCTGGATGACGTTTGGAAGGACATCATTCGCGTAGGTGACGCAACAGACGCGCGCCCGCGCGCCGAAGCGTTGGCCGCCGAGCTTCAAGCGAAGGTGCAAGCCGTCGCCTCCACCACGGCATCCGCCGCGACTGCCACCGCCTCCGTCTTCGGTTCCACAGCTACGCAAACCACGGCCGGAGTTGGGTCGCGTCCGCGCGTGGCTTGTCTGGAATGGCTCGACCCGTTCTACGTTGGCGGCCATTGGGTTCCGGAGATGATCGCAATTGCGGGCGGCGAGGATGTACTGGGTCGGGCAGGGCAGCCGTCATTCAAAGTGTCGGCGTGTGATGTCGCGCAAAGTAACGCCGACGTGATTCTGGTAATGCTCTGCGGCTACGACGCGAAGCGGAACGCTGCCGAATTCAAAGCCGCAAAAATTCCGCCAGGCTGGGAAAATCTCCCCGCCATCCGCAATCGCCGCGTATTCGCAGTAGATGCCAACAGCTACTTCTCACGCCCTGGGCCGCGTCTAGCTGAAGGCGTGCAGCTGCTAGCGCAGTTATTCGATCCGCAATCGCATAAACCGCATCTTCCCGACAGTGCCTACTTAAGACTCTGAGGCGGACGGTTAGCTGGCGCTTACTGCACTGCGGTCCCGCCACGCACGGTAAAACAAAAGCCCTGAAAGTATCAGTGCCAGCCCAATGGACGACCGCACCGGCCGATCAATCCAGATATTTATCGTAAGCGCCAGCGCTCCGGCCACAAACAGCGCCGGCAGCACCGGGTAACCCCACGTGCGATAGGGCCGGGGAAGTTCGGGAGAAATGCGCCGCAGCCGGAACATCGCCACGACCGACAGCGCATAAAAAATCCAAGCGGCGAACACAAAAAGTGAAGTCAGCTCTTCGAACGTCCCGGTCAAGGCCATCAAACCCGCCAGCGTGCCCTGAAAAATCAAGGCGCCGCCAGGAGTCCGAAATTTGGGATGCACGATTCCCGTAACGCGGAAAAACAAGCCGTCGCGCGCCATCGCATACGGCACTCGCGCGCCGCTCAATAGTGAGGAGTTCAGCGTGCCCAGCGCCGCAATCACCATCGCAATCGTAATCCAGCCCGCTGCGCCGCGCCCCGCGAAGCTCGCCACCACGTCCGACGCCACATGCGACGAGCTTGCGACGCTGGCAAACGGCAGCGCGTAGAAACACACCGCGCTGAACAGCAGGTATATGCCACCGACCAGTATTGTCCCGGCGATCAGCGCCAGCGGAATGTTGCGTTGCGGCTCTTCCACTTCGGAGCCCACGCGATTCAGATCCTCCCAGCCGTCATAAGCCCACAACGCGGCAGCCAGCGCCGCAAAAAACTTGCTCATCGTTCCAATGCTCGAGCTCGCCGGCCAAAAGGGATGGAAGTGCTCCATGCTTCCGTGCCCGAACCAGAATCCCGCTGCGACGATCGCCAGCACCGAGGCAATTTTCAGAATCGTAAGCGCGATCTGCACGCGTCCACCCAGCCGCACACCCAGGTAATTGATGAATGTGAAAAGCGCGATCACCGCCACCGCCAGCGGCTGCGCCCAAGTGAATTCGAAATCGTACGGCTTGCCGGAGATGGGGTTGCTGAAGTGCCACGTAAAAATCGGCACGGCAATCACCGGAATCAGAAAGCTCGAAAATCGCGCGAATCCCGCAGCGATGGACGCTGCCGAACTGGATTCACCCACTGTCGAATGCATCCACCCAAAAAGAAATCCCCACACTGGGCCGAGCCCTTTTCGCAAGTAAGCGTACTGCCCGCCCGCTTCCGGCAGCGCCGCGCCCAGCTCCGCGAACGAAAGCGCCCCAAAAAGCGAAAGCAGGCCGCCCACAATCCACGCCGCGTAGACAACGCTCACCGACCCGCCCACCGCCGCCATCTCGCCCGGCTTCAGAAAAATTCCTGTGCCCACCATCGTGCCAATCACGATGGCCGCCGCGGCCCATGGGCCCAGCGCACGTATCAGGTCGAGTCGCTCACCCTTCTGCACTGAGATCCCGATAAAGTTTCTCCCTCACCGCGCGAAGACTAATCCGCCAAGCCACTCGCAGCATTTCTCGACGTACGCGAAAACTCGCTCGCAATCGTGCCCATCGCAAACGTCACGATCGTCCCTGCAAGCACATACCAGCTCCATGCGAGCGGCGTAAACCGATTCACCGCGATCATTGTCGCAAGCCCGGCCGCAAATCCCACGAGCGCGCCACTTTCGTTCGCGTGTTTATTCCACGTGCCCAGCAAGAACACGCCAAGCAGCGCTCCGTAAGTGATGGACGCAATCGTAAGCCCCGCGACCAACACGGGCCCCCAGGGAATCAGCGCCAGCAGCCCCAGCACTACTCCCCAGACGAGCGTCATCCGCCGCGAAGCTCGCAGCGACTGCGCCGTTGTTTCCGCGCGGCGGGCGCCCATGTCCATCATGCTCGATGACGCCAGCGAGTTCAACGAGCCGCTTGCATTCGACATCGCAATCGCAAAGATCGAAGCCAGCACAATTCCCGCAAGCCCCACGGGCATCCGATGAACAATAAACGCCGGATAAATTCGATCAGGGTCACTACCCGGCACGACTAGCCCGCCGTTCCGCATGTATACAAAAAGCATCACGCCAATCACCAGGAACATAGTGAACTGCACCAGAATAATCACGCCGCTCACCAGCAGCGCCTTCTTGCTGTCTCGTTCATTGCGCGCCGCCAGCAGCCGCTGCACCATCGTCTGATCCGTTCCGTGACTCGCCATAGTCAAAAAAGTTCCGCCGAGCAGCCCAGACCAAAAGGTGTAACTCTGCGTCAAACTGAACGCAAAATCGAACACACGCAGTTTTCCACCGTTCGCCGCCGCCACTTGCGTCACTTCCGGCCAGCCGCCAGGAATTTTGTGCAGCAGCAAGAAAAACGCCGCAACTGATCCCGTCAGATACAAAAAGAATTGCACCACGTCCGTCCAGATCACGGCGCGCATCCCGCCCTCGAACGTGTAGAACATCGTAAGCACCGTGATGATCAGAATCGAAAAGCGATCGCCCGTGCCAAACGCCACGCTCACAACTTTTCCTATCGCCGAAATCCGCACCCCCTCCGCCAGCGCGCGCGTGCCCATAAACACCACGGCCGCCACGGACCTCATCCTCGCCCCGAACCGCTTTTCCAGAAGCTGGTAGGCGGTATAGAATTCTCCCTGGAAGTATTGTGGTATAAGGACTACGCAGAGAATCACTCGCGCCACGAGGTAGCCCAGCACCAATTGCAGAAATCCCAGGTTTCCGCCGTAGGCAATCGCCGGTGTCCCGATGATGGTGAGTGTGGAAGTCTCTGTCGCGACGATCGAGCAAGACAGCGCCCACCAAGGCGCCGCGCGACCACCTAAAAAGTAGTCGCGCAGATTTTGCTGGCCACGCCGGAAACGCGCCCCAAAAAGCGTGATGCCCGCGAGATAGAGCACCAGAATGCCGAGGTCAATGGGGCTGATTTGCATTGAGCTGGTCTGCGTTCCGATCGCCGCTGTAGGTCGGGCGATGCTAACTGCCCGCTTTGAATACTGTCAAGCATGGTGAAACGAATGGCTGAAGAAAATTCTGCGCCGAACGCCAACTTTTATCTGGGATTCGATGGTGGCGGCACGAAAACGGACTGCATCCTGGTGGATGCCGAAGCGAATGTTCTCGCCCGCGCCACGGCGGGGCCTTCGAATCCACTGCGCGCCGGTTACGCGAAAGCATGGTTCACGCTCAGCGATGCCGGCGACGTAGTCCTTGAGCGCCATCATCTGAAAGCCAGCGACATTCGCGGCATCTGCGCGGGAATCGGCGGCGCAGCTCGCGAATCCGTCGCCAAGCGCATCGCCACTTTTCTGGAACGCGCCTTTCCCGAAGCGGCGGTTTCTGTGACGACCGATCTTGAAATCACCTTGAACGCTGCCGTCGGCGAAACAGAGGGGATCATCCTGGTTGTGGGCACAGGCTCCGCCGCATATGGCCGCGACGCGAAAGGCCACACGGCGCGCGCGGGTGGCCGCGGCCCGTGGTTCAGCGATGAAGGCAGCGCCTTCGACATTGGCCGGCGCGCGCTCGCAGCTGTGGTTCGCGCCGAAGAAAATCGCGGCCCGCAAACAGCCCTCTCCGCGAAAATGTTGAAGTGGCTTGGATGCAGTGAATGGACTCGCGTGCTCGATTGGGTGGTGAAGAATCCGGACGACGTCTTTCCGCGCATTTTTCCACTGGTCGGCGAGCTGGGTGACAATGGTGACGCAGTCGCCTGCGACATCCTTACCACCGCCGCCGCTTCGCTCGGCGACCTCGCCGCCAGCGTAATCGAAAAACTCGGTGTGCAAGACCGCGAAATTTCCATCGCCAAAGCGGGCGGCACCATCGGACGCAGCAAATTCTTCGATGCTGCAATTGACGAGCGTTTGCGCCAGATTGCGCCCCATGCACACGTGGTCGCGTTGCAAATGAAACCTGCCGAAGCGGCGGCGAAAATGGCGATTGGTCTGGGGAAGCGCAAGGCCCATGCCGGATGATCCTTCCGCGCGCGCGCAGCGTGCACGGTCCGCTCACAGCGAAGATTTGAGCACGCTGATCCACGAGCCCGACGAAGAAACTCTCCTCGCTCTGCTGGAAAATCCGCTGGTCGAAGAACCGCACGTTTCCCAAATGCTCGAGCGGCTCGATCTTTCCGCGAACGTCCTCACCGCCATCGCCGAAAAAGGGAAGTGGACCGCCAGTGAAGGCGTGCGTCTGCGCCTCGCGCGCCATCCGCGAACGCCGCGCCGTTTTGCGATCGCGTTGTTGCGCCAGCTCTACTTGTTCGACTTGGTCCGCCTGAGTTTGTTGCCCTCTGCGCCAGCCGAAATCCGCCGCGTGGCAGAGGAACTGATGGTCTCGCGCGTGCCGCAACTCCCGATCGGCCAAAAATTGACGCTCGCTCGACGCGGTCCGGCTCGCGTGGTAGGCGCGCTCCTCGCCGAAGGCCACCCACAAGCAATCAAGCTCGCGCTGGCCAACGCTTTCCTCACCGAAAGCCAGGTGCTGAAGGTGCTCGCAAAACCTGGTGTGCCGGAACGCGTTGTCGCAGCCATCTCTCAACATCCACGCTGGGCCGTCCAGTACAATATCCGTGTCGCGTTGATTCGGAATCCGCACACGCCCGTTCCTGTGATTCTGGCATTTCTGCCGAATCTCACTTTGCGCGATTTGAAGGACTTGGTATCGCTGGAAGGATTGTCAGCGCACGCGCGGCGCTATATTCAGAAGGAGCTGTCGCGCAGGCCGGGCGCACCCGCGCGGCGCGCTCGGTAGGGAATTACGATGCGCGGGCAAGAAGCAACGAGGGTCCATGCCGAACCGCAAAACGCAAATTCGCGTAATCGTAAGTGTAGGAGCCGCATTGTTTGTCGGCGTGCTGCTCTACTCATCGCTCCAGCAAACCAAGAACGAATACGAAGTCTGCGTTACGTTCAAAGGCGCGATGCACTGCGCCACCGCTTCCGGCGCTACGGCTCAGGAAGCGATTCGCAGCGCCCAGGGGATTGACTGCGAGATGCTCGCAAATGGCCGCGACGAGAACATCGTGTGCCTCGACACTCCTCCGACTAGCGAGCGTCAGGTGAAATAGAGCCGATTCGTCATCCTCCGGTGTCTAATAAACTGTGTGGACGTGCGTCCTGCGGACCTGGAAGACTTGTCGCTCGGCGCGCACTCGGCTGAATTGACAGGCAATCAACTGCCTCATAACATCAAAACATGGTGGGACGGGGGATAGGCTCAACGATGACGCGCTGTTTGAATTGCGGGGCCGAGCGGCTCAGCGATACGTGCGAGGCCTGCGGTCTCAGCTCTTCAGCTGCGGAATTTTCCCTGCGACGCTCGTTGCTCAATCGCACCGCGCTTTTTCTCGTTGGCGCCATCGCGTTCATCGTCGCCAGCGGCCGCTACCCCGCGCTGGAACTCGATGGCATCGTGATTTTCATCGGCGTGGTATTTTTCCTCACGCTCGGTCTGGCCATCATCGTGGAGCGCCGCGCGCTTCGTCACCAGGAAGTTGAATCTCTTAAGCGTGTTTACTACGGCTTGCTGCCGCTGCCTTGGCTGCTCGCCCTGCTTCTTTACGCGAACGGTGCGCTCGATCGTTCCCCGGCGCACATCGAAAAAGCCCGCGTAATCAGCAGATTTTCGATGACCGGCCCAGTCCCCAGCCGCCGCCTGATAGTTACTTCCTGGCGCGCAGGCCATCGCTTTGAGCGCATCCCGGTCGATCGCAGCGATTTCGATCGCTTCACGAACGGCGACGTGGTGGACGTCCAGGTGAAGGACGGCCTGGTCAGCATCGCATGGGTCGCTGGCGTTTCTCGCGATTAAACCCTCGCCGGATTCTCTCGCTTCAAAAACTCTCCCGCTCCCACCTTGCCCACGAACTTGCCGTTCTCCACAATCACGCGTCCTCGCGACAAGACCGTCTTCGTCACGCCCTTCACGCGCGTTCCCTCGAACATCGAATAATCCACTCGCATGTGATGGGTCTTCACGCTGATGGTCTGTTCCTGGCTCGCATCGAACACAATCAAATCCGCATCCGAGCCCACCGCCACGGTTCCCTTGCGCGGATACAGCCCGAATAATTTCGCCGGAGCTGTGGACACGAGCTGCACGAACCGGTTCGGCGAAAATTTCCCGCCGTGCACGCCGCCGCTGTACACCAGGCTCATGCGATGCTCGATCCCCGGCCCGCCGTTGGGAATTTTGGTGAAATCGTCCTTGCCCAGTTCCTTCTGCTCCTTCATGCAAAATGGACAATGGTCCGTGGAAACCACTTGCAGGTCGTCCTTCGCCAGGCCCTGCCACAATTTGTCCTGATGCCACTTCTCGCGCAGCGGCGGCGTAAAAACGTATTTCGCACCGTCGAATCCCGGGCCGTCCATATTTTCCAGCGACAGGTACAAATATTGCGGGCAAGTCTCCGCATACACGCGTAATCCCCGATCCCGCGCCTCGCGTACTTTTTCCAGCGCCTCGTTGCACGATAGATGCACGATGTACACCGGCGTCCCGGCCATTTCCGCCAGCGCAATGGCGCGCGAAGTCGCTTCTGCCTCCGCTGTTACCGGGCGCGTCAGCGCGTGATATTTCGGCGAGCGTTTTCCCTCCGCCAGCGCCCGCTGCACGATCACGTCAATCGCGCCGCCGTTCTCGGCGTGCAT
The DNA here is from genome assembly GCA_963748395.1 of uncultured Acidobacteriota bacterium. Classification (GTDB taxonomy): domain Bacteria; phylum Acidobacteriota; class Terriglobia; order Acidiferrales; family UBA7541; genus Palsa-295. Next base: position 1,127,071 of record CAVVIP010000006.1, read on the forward strand.
GCAGATCATCCCGCCACAGTCTGCGGCCACTCCCATCGCCTTGAAAATCGAAGCGTCGTCCAGCATGAACACGCCGGGATACGCCATGAATAGTTTGAAAGTAGGCACGCCCTCGCGCACAAACGCCTTCATCTCATCCAGCTGCGCCCCCGCAATATCCGTGATAATGCAGTGAAACGAATAATCAATCACGGCCTTGCCGTCCGCCTTCTTCATCCACGTATCAAAGGCATGCCGCAGTGTCTGCCCCTTGTACTGAATCGCAAAATCAATCAAGGTGGTTGTCCCGCCGTAAGCCGCCGCCACCGTACCTGATTCAAAATCATCCGCGCTGGTAGTTCCGCCAAACGGCATATCCAAATGGGTATGCACATCAATCCCGCCGGGCATCAACAGCATGCCGCGCGCATCAATCACTTTGCCCGCGTTCTCCGCCGGCAAATCCAACCCGATCGTAGATATCTTCCCGCCCACGATCCCCACATCGCTCACGTAGGTGTCGGTAGCCGTAACAATCGTCCCGCCGCGAATCAAAGTATCAAAGCGCATGGCCTGGCTTCCTCCTCACAATTCTCGCGAAGCGTTGTAGCTTACACCTCTTCCACATTTCTTTGCAGGCCATGAAAAAGGGCGAGCAGCAGGATGGCTAATCTATTGCGTCCACGAACCTTGTCGTGGAAACTACGGTCATGCGGTTGACGGAAACACGGCTGCGCGGCATTCTGTCAGTCATTTACTGGGCCGTCGCCTTTATCGTCCTGTTGATCTTTTCCTCGGGCGATCCCTTCTGCGCTCGCCCGGGAGCGCGAAATCACACGATCGCAACGGCTCAACTCGCATTGGCACTGGCGGCTTATGACTTTGTCGTGAGTGTTTTGGTGGCTTTGCTCGCCAATGCGGCGAAGAGAGTGTTCAGTTGGTGGTGGATAACCGTTTCCCTGATAACTCTAATCGTCGGTGCCGGCGTAGCATACTTGCCGTTCTGGATTTATCGGGGTTACGGCAACTTCCGGTTCAAGAACACGTGGGCGGATGTGAGTTGCTTCTTTACCGAAGGGTACGTAATCGCATTCCTTTTCATTGTCGCGCCAGTGTTGGCATGTGCGACGTTGCTGCGGGAAGTCATCGCGCAACGGTTCCTGAAAAAACGGGCGTAAATCACGGGGAATCCCATTAGCAGCTAATCGAGGTTTGGGCCGGTCGCGAACGGCACCACGGGAGGCGGTCGTGAAGCCGGCCACCGCTTCCGCTCACTTGCCCTTGGAATTCTGCGTTTTCACGATAAACGCCGCCACATTGTCGTGCAGCGCCTTCAGCGAAGCCTGGTGCGCATAAACCATGTGCCCGGATTCATAGAATTTGAATTCGATATTGCTCTGCAAGCTAGCCGGAATCGGCAAATGCTGCATTTCGTACACGCCCTCGTAGAACGGCGTCGCCAGATCGAAATACCCGGCGTTCAGCAACACTTTCAAGTCTGGATTATATTTCATGGCGACCGCCAGATCCGGCATTACATTCGTCGCCAGCGGCAAAGGAAGCGGAGCGCCGGGCGCCTGGTGCAAGAAGTTCCATGTTCGCCAAATTTCAATTTCCGGCTTGAACACCCGGTTCTCGCCAAATTTCAGGTCCTTGCGCACGTAGTCGTTGAACGCGGAGACGTAGGCCGAGCCGATCGCAGCGGACTGCGGATCGTACTCCGCTTCTTTGCTGAGCGGATCGAACGTAGGCCCGGAAAAACGCGTGTCCAGCCGACCGGTTGTCAAATTATTTTCGTCCTGCAGCGTCTTCTCGAATTCACCCGCGCTGATACGCAAATCCGCCTTTTCGATGTATTCCACCGGCAAACCCGTGTACTGGTGCAGCTTCGAGGCGATCGCGTGACGCTGGTCAGCGGTCAGCGTGGAGCCCGCCTCCAGCGCCTGCGCGTACTCGCCCATCGCAAAATGCTCCACCTCCGCCAGCAACGGAGCAAGCTCCACATGCGTCTCCGGCAGCTTGTGGTGATACCACGCCGAGGCGGCATAAGTGGGCAGCGCCAGCTGGTAAGGCAGTTCGACGCCAGGATTAAACTGCGGATCATCCGCGCTGAAATTGAAATTCAATATTTGCGACAACAAAATCACGCCGTTGAAGTCGACGTCGCGTTCTGTTTCCAGCACATTGGAGAGAACCGCAGACCGCGTGGTGCCGTAGCTTTCGCCGAACATGTATTTCGGCGAGTTCCAGCGTCCATATTTCCCCAGAAACTGCGTGATGAAATCGGCAAAGGCCTGCGCATCCTGATCCACCCCGTAAAACGCCTTTTCCCGATCCTTTCCCGCGATGCGGCTGAAACCCGTGCCCGGCGCGTCCACGAACACCAGGTCGCTCACGTCCAGCAGACTGTAATCGTTATTGACCACTGGGTACGGCGCGGCCGGCGTGTGCGAATCGTCCGCCGTCACCACGCGCCGCGGCCCAAACGCTCCCATGTGCAGCCACACTGTCGAAGAACCCGGGCCGCCGTTGTAGAGAAAAGTTATGGGCCGCTGCGTAGCCTGACTATCGCTCTTAAAATAAGCGACGTAGAACATGCTGGCTTCCGCGGGCTGGCTCTTGTCGTCTTTCACCGCGTTTTGCGGCACGTCGTCCCAATCTTTCGGGTGCACCACCAGAGTGCCGGCGTACGCGTCGTAATTGATGACCGTGCCCCCAACGGTGACCGAGCCTTTGCTCGTCTGCTGCTCGGGCTTGAATTGTTCCGTTTTCGCCGCGTCGGTTTTACTTGCCGCCGCGTCGTCTTTCGACTGCGCACGAACAACCGCCAGCGGCAGCGCGAACACCGCGACGATCAGCGCTGCGATCCACAAAATAGGCTTTCGCATCAAACGTTTCTCCGTGCAGCGAATAATCGTGAATTTACTAGCGCGGTTTCTCAACGACGCCAGAAAGTATACCGGACCCCCGCCGAATGCAACCTGCCAATTGGGTCCCTCGCGTTTGTAGCGAAGCAACGAAACGCGTTACGACCTGAGGCGCGGCTCGGCGCGGCGTTGTCCGATTCTCAACTCGTACGGGAATCCATTGACATGCGCCGCAATCGCCGGTGTTAGAATGGCGTCTCTTTTCCAGCCTAAGGGAACGATGGCAGGTCCATGACTCTGCGCGAGACGGCTCCCAAGCTTTCGCCCGAGCAGTACGAAAAGAATTTCGCGGAAATTTCTCCGCGCATGACCTCGCGCCAGGCCGCCGTCGAAGCCGCGCGCTGCCTTTTCTGCTTTGACGCGCCCTGCACCGTCGCTTGCCCCACGCACATTGACGTCCCTTCGTTCATCAAGAAAATCTCGACGGACAATCTGCGCGGCTCCGCCCGCGTAATTCTCGAAGCCAATATTCTGGGCCACAGTTGCGGTCGCGTGTGTCCCACAGAGGTCCTCTGCGAAGGCGCCTGCGTGATGCACGAGAAGCAAGAAAAGCCGATCGAAATTGGCAGGCTGCAGCGCTACGCCGTGGATCATGTCCTCGATCGCAATATTCAGCTGTTTCATGCGGGTGCTCCCAACGGCAAGCGCGTGGCGCTGATCGGCTCAGGCCCCGCATCGCTCGCCTGCGCCGCCGAACTCGCGAAGCTCGGCTATCGCGCCACGATTTTCGATCGCAATGAATTGCCCGGCGGCCTGGACACGTACGGCATCGCCGCCTACAAGCTGCGCGCCAAAGACACTCTGCGCGAAGCCGAGCTCGTTCGCGGCCTGGGCGTGGAATTTCATCAGAAGACCACCGTCGGCAGCGACGTCAAGTTCGCGCAGCTGGAAAAAGATTTCGACGCGATTTTCATCGGCGTCGGCCTCGGCGATACGGGCGCGCTCGGCGTCCCCGGCGAAGACTTGCTCGGCGTGGTCGGCGCAATGCAATTCATCGAGCCGACAAAAGTTCGTCCATTCGCGCAACTGACCGTCGGCCGCCGCATCGCCTGCATCGGCGCGGGTAACACCGCGATTGACGTGGTCACAGCCGCGAAACGTCTCGGCGCCGAAATCGTGCACTTGATTTATCGCCGCGGCGAGCAGGAAATGCCCGCATTCCAATACGAGTACGACCTCGCGAAACTCGACGGCGTCCGTTTCCATTGGCGCGCGCGGCCGGTGAGGATTTTGGGCGATGCCGGCGGCGGAGTAGCGACGATCGAGTGTATTCGTACGCAAGTCGAGCCTGCTGCCGGCGGCAAGCGAAGCCAAGTCGCGGATATTCCGGGCAGCGAATTTCAACTCGACGTGGACATGGTCGTTCGCGCCATCGGCCAACAACCGGTCACCGCCTTCGCGCGTGCGGTGCAGGGAATCGCCGTCCGCGAAAACGGCACCATCGCCGTGTCCGGGCGCTTTCAAACCGGCAACGCCAAATATTTTGCCGCCGGCGACTGCGTAAATGGTGGCAAGGAAGTCGTGGACGCCGTCGCCGAAGGCATGGCGGCCGCACGCGGCATTGACGCCTGGCTCGAAGCGCCGCGCGGAAAGAATTGATCGCCCGTGCGTCTTCCCGACTCATGGATCGTGCGCCTGCCAGTTCTGGAAGCGCTGGAGCAAGACTGGGAACCCGTCCCTCGGGCTGCCCTGATCGCGTGGATTATTTTTTATACGATGTTTTTGTATCAACGTGCGCGCGGCAACGGTCTGCTGCTGTTGATGGACGGCGTTTTTGTGCCGATCCACGAAGGCGGGCACCTGCTATTCCGTCTGGGCGGCGAATTCATCATGGTCGCGGGCGGCACGTTTCTGCAATTGTTCGCGCCCTTCGCGCTGGCTACTTATTTTTTCTTTCGGCGCCAGTCGCAAGCCGTTGCGTTCTGCATGTTCTTCTTCTTCGAACAGTTTTTGCCGATCGCGACTTACATGGCCGACGCGCGCGCGCAGGACCTGCCGCTATTGACCGTAGGCGACGCGGAATATGTGATTCACGATTGGAATTATCTGTTCGGCAAGCTCGGCGTCCTGGAACACGACATACAGATCGCCGCGGCGCTTCGCATGATTGGCTGGCTGGGAATGATCGCCGTTGTAGTCTGGCTGATCTGGCGCGGGATCAACGACGTGCCGTCGCCCAAGAACGCAGTTGGGAGGTAATCTATGTCAGACCTGAGCGTCAATTTTTGCGGCCTGCTCTCGCCCAACCCCTTCTGGCTCGCCTCCGGCCCGCCGACCAATACAGGCGGCCAGGTGATGCGCGCGTTTGACGCCGGCTGGGGTGGCGCCGTCTGGAAAACGATCGGCGAGCCCATTCAGAACACCTCGTCCCGTTACGGCGCGATTGATTTGAACGGCGTCAAAATGATGGGCCTGAATAATATCGAGCTCATAAGCGACCGGCCCATCGAAGTGAATCTCCGCGAAATCGCCGAAGTGAAGAAACGCTACCCCAAGCATCTGGTGATTGCCTCGCTGATGGTCGAATCCAAACGCGAGACCTGGCACGACATCGTCCGTCGCGCCGAAGATGCCGGCTCCGACGCCCTCGAACTAAATTTCGGCTGCCCGCATGGCATGAGCGAGCGCGGCATGGGCGCCGCCGTCGGCCAGGTCCCCGAATACACCGAGATGATCACCTCGTGGGCCAAAGAAGTCGCGAAAACTCCGGTCATCTCAAAACTCACGCCGAACGTCACAGACATCACGCACATCGCGCTCGCGGCCGAACGTGGCGGAGCCGATGCCGTCAGTCTGATCAACACGATCAATTCGCTGATGGGCGTGGATCTGGAAACGTTTGCGCCGCGGCCCAACGTGGCAGGGAAGTCCTCGCACGGCGGCTACTGCGGCCCCGCCGTAAAACCCATCGCGCTGCATCTACTTTCCAGCGTCGCGAAAAAAGTGAAAATTCCTATCGTCGGTATTGGCGGAATCGGCAATTGGATGGACGCCGCCGAACACATCGCGCTCGGCGCCTCCTGCGTCCAGGTCTGCACCGCCGCGATGCATTACGGTTTTCGCATCGTCGAAGATATGGCCGACGGCCTAGCCGCCTACATGGACGACCACGCCTATCGCTCCACCGAAAATTTCCGCGGACGCGCCGTCCCGAACGTAATGGACTGGGGCGACCTCGACCTCAACTACAAAATCATCGCCAAAATTGACGCCGGCCTCTGCATCGGCTGCCAGCTCTGCTACGTCGCCTGCGAAGACGGCGCGCACCAGTGCATCGAACGCGCTCCGCAGCACGTCGCTAACGGCAAACACAATCCCAACGGCATGGAAGTTCACGTCCCGCGAATCATGGAAGAGGAATGTGTGGGTTGCAATCTGTGCGCACTGGTTTGTCCCGTGCACGGTTGCATTACCATGGAGGAAATTCACACCGGATTGCCGGCGATGTCGTGGAAACAAAAGACCAGCCGCGCGAATCAGTAAAACGCGCGCAGGTCTGGCATGTGCGGCAGTTCCACGTCGAGGGCGTGGCCATAATCTCCCAACGTCAACTTGATCAGTTCCGCGGGGCCCACGTCGCGAACCGTCCAGCCGCTCGTGGGCAGCACGCGCGACCGCACGAATAATGATCCGCTTTCGAAATCCTGCCCCTTGGCTTGCAAGTCCGACGGAAACACGTAGTAGGCCACCTTGCCCTTGATATCCAGCGCAAGGTATCGCCGGCCCAGCAGCACCAGCACCAGGTTTGCGTCTTTCTTCTTTTCCGTTTGGTAGATGTTCCAGGTCAGCGGTGTCTTATCGTCGAGCTTGCACTGCGCGCGCGGCACGGATTTCCAGAGGAAGCGTCCATTGTCGCCCGATCCGGTGACGAAGGATCCGGCGCCAGCGCGAGAAAAAAAGACGACTGCCCAAATGATCGTGAGAATCTGAAATACTTTGCGTTTTGCCGGAACATGACTGATCGGCCGAAAATATTTCCGGCGACGCCGCACGCCAAGCAACCTCATTCCCATTGCACGCGCACTTGCTTCGCGGATATCACCACGAATCCCTTTGCGCGGCCATGCTCAACCACATCGCGCAAGATCGCCACATCCTGCTCGCAATATTCCGCCACGCGGTCTTTTTGTCCTGCGCGCCACCATTTCACAGCGTCGAGCCCGTCTCCACTCTTCGCGGTGCCCAACGTATCTTTGGCCAATTGGTCGAGCTTCACGCGATGACCCAGCTGCTTGTGCAGCATTTCGAGAATATCCATCGAGCGATTGCGCACTCCTTCCACAGGCGCGTAGGCGCGCAGCACTTCAATATCGAAGCGGTTGCCATTGAAGGTGATCACGTGCGTGAATTGCTCCAGCTCGGTTATCAACTTCAGCGCATCTTCTTCGTACCAGCGACGGAACGCATGCTCCTTGTCCCAGGTAACTGCAACTGCCAGTCCAAACGCGCGAATGTTCGCCCAACCCCCGTCCACTTCACTCGAAATCCTCAGCGTCTCAATATCCAGATAAATCTCGCGATCGAATAATCCAGCCAGGTGAGTGTCCTCGTTTTCGAATTTTGCTAATCGACCTGCAGGGTGACGAACAAAGAAACTTCGCAGCGCCGATGCGAAGCGCGGCGGGGCCCGCCCTAGTAGAGGCTCGACTCGCGCTTGCGCCCCGTATAGTCAATGTAAACGATCTTGAGGTCGGTGTAGAAATCAATGGCTGCGTGTCCTACTTCCCGCGGTCCCACGCTGCTATCTTTCGCCCCGCCAAACGGAACGTGCGCCTCGCCGCCCACCGTCGGCGAATTCACATGGGTCATTCCAGTCTCAATCTTGTCCACAAATTCAAAAATCTTGTTCGAGTCCGACGAATAAATCGAACTGGAAAGTCCGTAGCGCACCGAGTTCGCCACTTGCAGCGCCTCGTCGAAATCCTTCACGCGAATCACGCTCAGCACCGGCCCGAAAATTTCCTCCTGCGCCAGCTTGCTGTCCCACGCCACGTGATCGAACACCGTGGGCCCGACGAACCAGCCCTTATTGTAACGAGCGCCGGTCAGCCGCTCGCCGCCGCACAAAAGTTTCCCTTCACCCTTTCCAATCTCAATATATTGCAGCACGGTGTTGAACTGGCTCTCGTCCACCGACGGCCCCATGTCCGTCCCCGGCTCCAGACCATCGCCCACCACATATTTCTTCGCGCGCTCCGCCAGCATCTCGACGAATTTGTCCGCGACGCTTTCTTCAATCACCACGCGGCTGGTCGCCGTGCAGCGCTGGCCCGTCGAGGCAAATGCTCCGGACAGCACCGATTCCATCGCCAGTTGCAAATCCGCGTCCGCCAGCACCACGACGGGATTCTTTCCGCCCATCTCGCACTGAATTTTCTTCAAATGCGCCGCACCCGAAGCGTACAGCGCACAGCCCACTTCGTTCGATCCCGTAAACGTAAGCCCGTGCACATGCGGATTCTGCACCAGTTCGTCGCCGGTCTCGCGGCCCGAGCCCATCACTAGATTCAGCACGCCCGCCGGCAGGCCGGCTTGTTCGAAAATTTCCACGATCTTTATCGCCGTCAGCGGCGTCAGCGTCGCCGGCTTGAACACCACGGTATTTCCGCAGACCAGCGCCGGCGCGATCTTCCACACCGGGATCGCCACTGGAAAATTCCACGGAGTGATTGCGCCCACTACGCCCAGCGGCTGGCGAATCGTGTAAGAAAAATTCTTTGGCAGCTCGCTGGTCAGCGTTTCGCCGTTCAGCCGCCGCGCTTCGCCCGCCATGAATTCCAGAATATTGATCGCCCGCTGCACCTCGCCCAGCGAATCTTTCAGCGCTTTGCCTTCTTCGCGTGTCAGCAGCCGCGCCAGCGCTTCCTTCTGTTCCTGCATGATCCGCGTCGCGGTGAAAAGTATCTTGCCGCGGTTCGGCGCCGGCGTCTCGCGCCAGGCAGGGAAGGCCGCCTTCGCCGCCACGATCGCTTCCTTCATTTCCTGCCGCGTCGAAAGCGGTATGCGCGCTACCACCTCGTCGGTGTTAGCAGGGTTTCGCCGCTCCACAATCTTCGCGGACTTCGACTCCACCCACTCTCCGTTAATGTAGTTCCTGCAAAGCTGTTCCGTCGTTATCGCCGTCGCCATCTAGCGGACCTCACTGAACGATTTATCCAACAACCGAATGCCTTCATCCACATCCGCCTTCGAAATATTCATTGGCGGAGCCATGCGAATCACGTTCCCGTACATCCCGCCCTTGCCCACCAACAAACCATTCGCGCGCGTGCGTTCCAGCACCTGATTGGTCTCCTGCGGCGCAGGCTCCTTGGTCTGACGGTCCTTCACCAGCTCCATCGCCTGCATCATCCCCATCCCGCGCACGTCGCCAATCAAAGGATACTTCTGTTGCAGCTCTTCCAATTTCTTCCGGAAGTAGCCGCCCACCACAAAAGTATTCTCGCGCAGATTTTCTTCCTCGATCACTTCGATCACCGCGCGCGCCGCCACAGACGTCACAGGGTTCCCGCCAAACGTCGCGATATTCAACCCCTGGAATTTGTCCGCCAGTTCCGCCGTAGTGATCGTCAACCCAACCGGCACGCCATTCGCCATGCTCTTCGCCGACGTAATGATGTCCGGCGTCACTTCCCACTGCTCGATCCCCCACCATTTTTTCCCGGTGCGGCCCCAACCCGTCTGCACTTCGTCCGAAATATATTGCCCGCCGTAATTTTTCACGATGCGGTAAACAATCTTGAAATATTCCGGCGGCGGAGTGATAAATCCGCCCACGCCCTGAATCGGCTCGGCGATAAACGCCGCAATCGAGCCGCTGGTAGTGGTCTGAATCACGCTCTCCACATCATTCGCGCAAGCCACGTTGCACGATGGATAGGTCAGATGCAGCGGGCAGCGATAACAATAAGGATTCACCGCATGCGAAATCCCCACGCTGATCACTCCGCCCTTGCGCCATGCCGATTGCGCCGTCACCGACTTCGCCAGCGCCGACCCGCCCGAATAAGCATGCCGCAGCGCCACAATGTCGTAACTCGGCGACGCCATTCGCGAAAGCATGATCGCCGCTTCGTTCGCTTCGGTGCCCGAGCTTGTAAAGAAACTCTTCTGCAATTTTCCTGGCGTAATCTCCGCCAGCTTTTCCGCTAGCGCCACCACGGCTTCGTTCGGAAACAGCGTGGAGGTGTGCTGCAGCTTGTCCACCTGCGCCTTAATCTTCTCCGTCACCTTAGGATTGCAATGCCCCACGCCGATCGTCACGATCCCGCCGAAGAAATCGAGATACTTGTTGCCCTCGACATCCCACAGGTACTGCATCGAAGCGTGGTCCGCCACCAACGGATGCTGGTAATAGTTCGTCACCGACGGCCAGATAAATTCCTTGTGCTTCCGCACCACCTCTTCACTGCGTGTCGGCACCACTTTCGGCGTTGTCGTCATGTCAGTTAGCCCTTTCCTCGGGTTGCGTGCGTTTTTCCGTTTGCTTAATCTGCAGCGTCCACTGCTTTCGCGCCTGCATGCGTCCTGGTAATCTCCCCGTACGATTCCGGCCTTCGATCACGATAAAATTGCCAGGTCTGGCGCACCTTGTCCATTTCTTCAAGATCAAGGTCTGCGACCAACACTTCGTCCTTATCACGGCTGGCTTGCGCGATGATCTTTCCGCGCGGATTGCAGAAGTAACTCTTGCCGTAAAATTCGCCGATATTCCACGGCGCTTCTTTGCCCACGCGATTGATTGCTCCAACAAAATATCCATTGGCCACCGCATGCGCCGGCTGCTCCAGTTCCCACAGATATTCGCTCAATCCCGCCACCGTCGCCGAAGGATTGAACACAATCTCCGCGCCGTTCAGGCCCAGCACACGCGCGCCCTCAGGAAAGTGCCGGTCGTAGCAAATGTAAACGCCGATGCGCGCAAATTTGGTCTGAAAAGTAAGATACCCGGTATTACCAGGCGTGAAATAAAACTTCTCCCAGAATCCCGGCGCCACCTGGGGAATGTGATGCTTGCGATATTTTCCGAGATATTTTCCATCCGCGTCAATCACCGCCGCAGTATTGTAAAAAAGCCCAGTCATTTCGCGCTCATACACCGGCACAACCATCGCCATTTCATATTTCTTCGCCAGTTTGCGCATGCGCTCGACCGTAGGCCCGTCCGGAACCGGCTCGGTCATCTCGTACCAGCGCGCCTGCTGCTCGGCGCAAAAATAAGGCCCGTTGAAGAGCTCCTGCAGGCACAGAATTTGCGTTTTTTTCTTCGCGGCCTCGTGGATCAGCTTCTCGTGCTTTTCCACCATCTTCTTGGAAATATCGCCGATGGAATATTTCTCCGGCGACCAGTCGCAATGCACTTGAATCAGTCCACAACGCACGATACGAGACATCAATTTCCTCCCGCACGCCGCAAATCCCGCAATTCGTCTGCAAAGTTTACTCTGCGCCGCCAAAAGCGGCAAGCGAGCTCCCCCGCGCCGGAGCCGGCGCGATTTGAGGATTCCCGCCAATCAGCGTCGAGGCGGGTTAGCTGCCGAAACGTACTGCCCGGCCGCGGCGTCTCACAAATCCCGCGCGATTCGCACGCACTACCCGTATAATCCCGCGGACAACCTCGATGGACCGATTACTAAAAAACCTGTTTCGTGGGCTGGGCCGCATCTTTCCCGATTGCATTACTCTCAGCCAGGCCATCGCCTTTAATATGTTCCTCGCGTTTTTCCCTCTGCTTCTCCTGGCCCTGGGTGTGATCAGCAGCACCGCCGCCTTTCATGGCGCGCTTCGCGAGGTGCCGGAACGCTTGCGCCTGATCCTTCCGCCCGGCAGCGAAGATATCGTGACGCAATATTTTGTGCGCAAGGGCCAGCATCCCTGGAAATGGTTTTTGCTGGGTCTGGGAGGCACGTTGCTCGCCGGTTCGCAGGTAATGGTCGGCTTCATCGAAGGCTTTCGCATCATTGAAGGCGATCCGCTCCGCGGTGGCTACTGGCGCGTTCACCTGCGCGCGCTCCTTCTGTTGCTCCTGACGATCGTTCCCACGGTCGCAGTCGTAATACTCACCGTGTTCGGCAAGCAAGCGCGCGCCTGGCTGGTTCGCCAATATGGACAGCCTATGCTGATTCACGAAGCCGAAATTGTGTTTCAAGCCGCGGTGGTGTTCGTCGCTTTCGATGATTACCTTGATGCTGCTGTACCGCATTGGGCGCCCCGGCCATCGCGGTTACATGCGCCTACTGCCCGGCGCGATGGTCTCGACGGTCCTGTGGTGGGTTGTTGACGTTGTCTTCGGATTCTACGTGCGGAAGATGCCTTACGACGTGGTGTACGGCGGCTTGGCCGCTGCTATTGGCTTGCTGATTTGGATGTACCTGACCGCGGTGGTAGTGCTGCTGGGCGCCGCATACAACGCAGAATCGCTCGAATCGGCAACGTACCTCCCGCGCGCGAAACCCACTTTAGTTGGATAGATTCGCCGGTCTCCCCCTTGCGTTAATTCTCAGCCGCTTGTTGACCACTAGGCCCAGACTCGCAACTTTTGCGCGATGACAGGGTTAAACTGGTTAGAACGACACAGATTTGTATTCCTTCGCGCATCGTGCGCTCCGAGGCTGCTGAGGTGAAGAAAAAGAGAATCCTGCAGAGCGGCAATCGTCTGGACGCAACAGGCGTTGCGCTGCTTTGCGCCGTGCTAGGAGTCGCCCTCACCGCGGCGGTGCCACGTCTGCGCGCCTCCGGTGACGAACAGTCAGACAGCCAGTCCAGCATGACCTCCAGCGCCGCCCCCGAGCGCATCACCCTCGACAAGAAATTCAAAGGCAAGCTGCCGATTACGGAACTCACCGAAGACGAAGCAATCCTGCACGCCATGAATCGCCTGGCGTACGGCCCTCGCCCCGGCGACGTGGAGTACGTTCGTCAAATCGGTCTGGAAAAATGGATCGACCAGCAACTGCATCCCGAATTAATTGACGACGCTGAACTGAATCAGCGCTTGCAGCGGTATCCGACTCTGGCGATGTCCTCCAAGCGCCTGCTGGAGGAATATCCGCGTCCCGACCAGGGCGCCAAGCAGCAGGGCATTACCAAAGAACAAGCCAAGGAACAATACGAACAGCAACTGAAGCTTAAGCAGCAGCAGGCCGAATCCCAAATTATCGTCACCGGCAACGACAATCTCGACAAAGCGCAGCAGCAGCTTGCCAAGCTGCAAGGCCCCAACCGGATTATCGCCGAGCTTTCCATGGCCAAAGTGGATCGCGCCGTCTACAGCAACCGCCAGCTTCAGGCCGTGATGGAAGACTTCTGGTTCAACCACTTCAATGTCTACGCGAATAAGGGCGACGACAAATGGCTGCTCACCGCCTACGAGCGCGACACCATTCGCCCGCACTCCATGGGCAAGTTTCAGGATTTGCTGCTGGCCACCGCGAAAAGCCCCGCGATGCTTTTCTTTCTTGATAACTATCTGAGCGCCGATCCCGCCGCCGTAGCGCGCATGGAAGCGCAGAAAAATTTTCGGCGCGCCCGCTACCAGGGCGGATTCGCCGGCGGCTCCATGCCCACTCCCGGCACGTTCCCGGGACCAGCCACCAGCGGCCCTCCCCCCGCCAGCAATGCCGGAGCCAAAAAATCCGAGCGCGGCCTAAATGAAAATTACGGCAGGGAAGTCATGGAACTCCACACCATCGGTGTGGATGCCGGATACACCCAGCAGGACGTGATTCAGATGGCCGAGTGCCTCACCGGTTGGACCATTCACGAGCCTCGCCGCGATCCCGAATTTTTCTTCGACGAAAAGGTTCACGGCGAGGGAAAGAAGGTCGTGATGGGTCGCACGTTCAATTACGGCGGCGAAAAAGATGGCGAAGAAGCCCTGAAAATGCTGGCGAGCCAGCCCGCCACCGCGCATTTTATTTCCGCGGAACTCGCGCGCCACTTTGTCTCGGATAATCCGCCGCCTGCTCTCGTTGATCGTATGACGAAGAGCTTTACCGCGAGCAACGGCGACATTCGCGTCGTGCTGAGAACTATGATCTATTCGCCGGAATTTTGGTCGAAAGAAGCCTACCGCTCGAAGGTCAAGACGCCCTTTGAACTCGTAGCCAGCACCTCGCGCGCTCTGAACGCCGAAGTCACCATCACACTTCCGCTCTCGCAATGGGTGGGGCGTATGGGCGAGCCGCTATATCTCTGCCAGCCTCCCACCGGATATTCCGATAAATCCGAAACCTGGGTGAACACCGGCGCGCTATTGAATCGCCTGAACTTCGCGCTGGCTTTCGCGGGAGACAAGATGGGCGGCGCCACCGTGGATTTAAATAATATGCTGGGCGAGGAAGCGTCGAAAGATCCCAGCGCAGCATTGGCACGCTCGATACAAGTGTTTCTCGATGGCCAGATCACGCCATCCACGCAGGAAACGCTGGAAGCACGCCTGAAAGATCCGCAGATTCTGCAAGCGAGCCTCGATGATCCGGTGAAACAGGTGAACGAAGGTCTGATCGTTGGACTGGTGCTCGGCACTCCAGAATTCCAGCGCCGTTGACTTTGCTTTGTAGGTCGTGGCTTTAGCCACGACATCAACGCGAAAAGCAGCGAGCGGCTTCAGCCGCTGAAGTACAAGTTCCAGACGTGGGCAACACAGGAGCACTGCAATGACAATCTCACGGCGCTATTTCCTGAAAAACGGCGGCGTCGCAATGCTGGGGATGGCTGCATTGCCGTCGTTCCTGCAGCGCGCCGTTGTCGGCACACCCGCGCCGAACCAGAAAAAAATGGTCGTTCTCTTTCAGCGCGGCGCGATGGACGGCCTTAACGTCGTCGTGCCCTTCGGCGAACCGAATTACTACCGCATGCGCCCAACGATTGCGATCCCCCAGCCCCGCCAGGGCGGAGCCGACGCTGCGCTCGATCTCGACGGTTTCTTCGGCTTGCATCCCAGCCTCGCGCCCATGCTTCCTCTCTTTAGCAATGGACAACTGGCCATCGTGCAAGCCGTCGGCTCGCCCGATCCCACGCGTTCGCACTTCGACGCGCAGGATTTCATGGAATCTGGAACTCCTGGCCGCAAAGCCACCGACGACGGCTGGCTGAATCGCGCGCTGCAAACTATGCCCGAAGAAAAGCCCTCGCCGTTTCGCGCAGTCGCCTTCGGTCCGTATCTTCCGCGAACGTTGCAGGGCAGCGCTTCGGCCGTTGCCATTCCCGACCTCAAGCAATTCAAAATGAACGGCCCGCAGCAAACAACCGAAGGTGGATTCGAAGCGATGTACGCGCAAACGGTGGATCGCGCGTTACGCGGGGTGGGCACGGAAACCTTCGAGGCCATTGACCAGCTGAAAAAAATAAATCCCGATACATACCAGCCCGCAAATGGCGCGCAATATCCGAAAAATCGCTTCGGCCAGAGCCTGCAGGGAATCGCGGAGCTATTCAAAGCGGACGTCGGCCTGGAAGTCGCGTTCCTCGATAGCGGCGGCTGGGACCATCACGTCAACGAAGGCGGCGTGCAGGGCCAGCTATCGAATCTTCTGCGCGATCTGGGGCAGGGAGTCGCTGCGTTCAATCTGGACATGGGCGATCGCATGGGCGACGTCGTCTTCGTCAGCATGTCTGAATTCGGCCGCACCGCGCACGAAAACGGAAACCGCGGCACCGATCACGGCCACGCGAATTGCATGTTCGTTATGGGCGGCGATATCAAAGGCGGCAGAGTCTACACACGTTGGCCCGGCCTGAACGAAGGCCAGCTCAATCAGGGCCGCGACCTCGCCGTCACCACCGACTACCGCAGCGTCTTAGGCGAAATCATCAACAAACATCTGGGCGACCGCGACCTAGCCACGGTCTTCCCCGGCTTCGCCAACGACCCACGCCAATTCCTAGGCCTGGTCAAAGCGTAGAGACGAAGCTCATCGCCGACTCAGTCTCGTTATTCGGACCCCTTAATTCGCATCCCGTAAAACGAGCGGTAAACGAAGAAGAACGACACAAGGAAGAACGCCGCAGCCAAAATGTGCGTCAAGTTGCCGCCGGTCTCAGCAGTAAGCTGCACCGCGAGTTCCACCGCGAGCAGCCCGAAAAGCGTCGTGAATTTAATCACCGGATTCAACGCCACCGACGAAGTATCTTTGAACGGATCGCCGACCGTATCGCCCACAACAGTCGCATCATGCAGCGGCGTGCCTTTCTGCTTCATCTCGACTTCCACGATTTTCTTGGCGTTGTCCCAGGCCCCGCCCGCGTTCGCCATGAATATCGCCTGGTACAAGCCAAAAATCGCGATCGAAATCAAATACCCGATAAAAAAGAAAGGCTCAACGAATGCAAACGAAAGCGTCCCAAAGAAAACCGCGATGAAAATGTTCAGCATGCCCTTCTGCGCGTACTTCGTGCAGATGGCCACCACCTTCTTGCTGTCTTCCACCGACGCCTTCTCCACGCCCTCGAGCTTGATGTTCGCCTTGATGAATTCCACTGCGCGATATGCACCCGTGGTAACCGCCTGCGTCGAAGCCCCCGTAAACCAATAAATCATCGCTCCGCCGGTAACCAGCCCCAGGAAAAACGGCGCGTGCAGCAGCGAAAGCTTGTCCACGTTCTCAGTAATTCCATTCGTCAACGCCATGATGATCGAAAAAATCATGGTCGTTGCGCCCACTACGGCGGTGCCGATCAGCACCGGTTTCGCCGTAGCCTTAAAAGTATTCCCCGCGCCATCATTTTCTTCCAGCAATTCCTTGGCGCGTTCGAAATTCACATCAATATTGAAATCCTTCTTCAATTCCTGCTTGATGTTCGGAATCGTCTCGATCAACGAAAGCTCATACACCGACTGCGCGTTATCAGTCACCGGCCCGTAAGAATCCACCGCGATCGTCACCGGCCCCATGCCCAGAAATCCAAACGCCACCAGGCCAAACGCAAACACCGGCGCCGCAATCATCAAACCGCCCAGCCCCTGCAAACTCACCAGATAGCTGATGGACATCAGCAGCACCATCGCGAGGCCAATGTAATAAGCCGAAAAATTCCCAGCCACGAACCCCGACAAAATTCCCAGCGAAGCCCCGCCTTCCTCCGCTGACGCCACCACTTCCTTCACGTGCCGCGAATCCGTTGAAGTAAACACCTTCACCAGCTCCGGAATAATCGCCCCCGCCAAAGTCCCGCACGAAATAATCGTCGAGAGCTTCCACCACAGACTCGTGTCGCCGTTCAGCACCGGAACGATCTTCCAGGAGATCGCATAAGTCATCGCGATCGAAACCAGAGAAGTAATCCACACCAGCGAAGTAAGCGGTGATTCGAAATTCATCTTGTCCGCCGCCGCAAATCGCGCCTTGGAAATAAAATCATTCAAAAAGTAAGCGGCCGCGCTCGCCACCAACATCGCGATGCGCATCACGAAAATCCACACCAGCAACTGCACCTGAATCGTCGCCTGTACCTGCGGGTCCGGATTTTTCACGCCCAGCAAAATAAACGTAATCAGCGCGACGCCGGTCACCCCGTACGTCTCAAACCCATCCGCGCTGGGCCCCACCGAATCGCCCGCATTGTCGCCCGTGCAATCTGCAATCACGCCCGGATTGCGCGCGTCGTCCTCCTTGATCTTGAACACAATCTTCATCAAGTCGGAGCCGATATCCGCGATCTTCGTGAAAATTCCGCCGGCGATGCGCAATGCCGCCGCTCCCAGTGATTCGCCAATCGCAAATCCGATAAAACACGGTCCCGCGTAATCTCCGGGAATAAACAGCAGAATAAAAAGCATCATCAGCAATTCCACGCTGATCAGCATCATCCCGATGCTCATGCCCGCTTCCAGCGGAATGTGATATATCGGAAAGGGCTTGCCGCGCAGCCCCGCAAACGCGGTACGCGAATTCGCGAACGTATTCACGCGAATCCCGAACCACGCCACTCCGAAGCTGCCCATGATTCCAACCATGCTGAACGCCAGAATAATAATTACGCGCGCCGCTTCGTAGTGCAGCAGCACGCCGAAGTACAGCACGATCACTACAGCAATAAACGCTTCCAGCAGCAGCAGGAATTTTCCTTGGGTGATCAGGTAGGTCTTGCAGGTCTCGTAAATCAATTCGGAGATCTCGCGCATCGCGCGATGCACAGGCAGGTTTTTCAGCTTGGTGTAAATCGCCATCCCAAACGCCAGCCCGAACACGCAGAACAAAATGCCAAACAGCAAAAGCTTGTGACCATCAACTCCCAAAAAATTCACCGACGACAAATCCGGCAGCTTCAGATTCGCTTCACCGCCCGCCGTTTCCGGTGCCGTGTGCGCCTGCGCCCCGGCAGCGCTCAATAAAATTGCGGTACACCCCGCCGCGCCCACTCGTCCGGCGCGGCATCCCAGCCTCCAAAGAATTTGCAGTGCCTGCAGCATTATTCGCCCCCCGCCATGCGCACCTTGGCACACATGTAAGCCCAAGCTTCTACCGACATTCTTCCTCCGGATGAAGACTCCTTAACGGGGAGCCTGCTGAAAGCGAGAAGTTACAGACCTGAATGGCCTTTTGTATCAGGAAAGCCTGCTAACGTCAAGAAATGACGGAGCCTTCCCGTAAGGGCGGGCGGTAAACACAAATCGTGACTGGGGAAGCCGATTACGTGCGGTCTACCCCTCGTACTGCCACAAATAAACCGGCAAAGAGTCCAAATCAAAATACATCCGGTAATAATAATCCGGTCCGACCGCATAGAACGGCCGGAACTTCGCCATCACGTGCTTCCCATCCGGCGGCACCACGCGATAAACGCTCGGCCCCTCATCGTCCGCCACCAGCCATTTATTCAAGTCTTCATCGTTGTAGGGCAGTCTGAACACCGGCTCGTGCACGCCGCCATCCTGCACCAGCACCACCGGCCCGCGCACAATAGCCACCCGATGCGGATGCTGCGGATCCACTGGCAACATGCGCAGCTGCAGCGGAATCGTAATATCCACGCGATCACCCGAGCTCCATGTGCGGTCAATCGTGGCCCACGTCCCCGGCGTGCAACTGACCTGCGCCGGCGCGCCATTCACCTTTAGCGACGCGCCCTGCGCCCATCCCGGAATCCGGAAACTCAGCGGGAACTTCGCGCTGCGTTCCATCTGCAACGTCAGCGTGCTGGTTTCTGCCTCGGGGTATTGCGTCACTTGCGTCACTTTCACGTCGCCGCCCGCGCGCTTCCACGTCACCTCCGAAGGCATGTACAAGCTCACGTACAAACCCGCGTCAGCCTTCGACGGATCATCCTTGTAGTAAATCAGATCGTGGAAATTCACCACGTCCTGAATGTAGGTTCCCGAGCAGCACGTGTACGCGTTGCGGCTGAAAATTTTTACTCCGCCCGCCATGCGGTAATCCGCGTAATAGAAATGCCGCCCCGGCCCATTGATTTCCAGCGACGCGCCGATCCCGTTGTACAGCAGACGCTCCGCCCAATCACCGTAACGCGCCTCTCCGGTAAATTGCGTCAGGTAGCGCGACAGCTTGAACCCGGCCCACGAACCGCAAGGTGCTTCAAAACAATTTTGCTGATACTCCAGCGCTTTGCCCAGGCTGCCTGCCGGCATGATTCGCTCCACCGGCCCGTATCCACCCGTGGCATAGGTCTGTGTGTTCTGCAGGTAGTCGTACGCGTTCTTGATAATTTGCAGATACGCTGGATCGCCAGTAACCGCGTATGCCATCGCCGCGCTACTGAACGTATTTACGTGACTGTACGCATGCACCCCCGACGCATTCGTCGGCGCCGCCGTGTCCGCGAATTTATTCCAGTAAGCGTGATACAGCCACACGTCCGCAAAATCTTTGTATTGCTCGTTTCCGGTCAACGCATAAGCGCGGAACAGATTCTCCGGCAGCGTGTACCATTCCAGCGGCTTGCCCGAATGCATTTCCCACGGTTCCGGATTGGCCGGCGCGCGCGTGCGATCGAACGTTTTGCTCGCGTAATCTGTCGCCCTGGAAAGCAGCGGCATCGCCTGCGGATCGTTCGCGTATTCGTGCATGTCCACCAGGCCGCACGTCAGTTTTTCGTATGGATAAGGACTCATACGGCAGTTGCCGTCAGGTCCCACGGTTTTCCCGAACTCCGTCAGCAGATACGTCGCCTTGTCGCGCATCGCCGTATCGCCCGTCGCACGATACATGCGCGACATTCCGCTCAGCCATTGTCCGAACACGACCGAAGTGTCCTTCTCGCACCATCCGCCCAGCGGTTTGCCGGGCGCAGGCAATCCCGCCGCCGCGCGGAACCCCTGCAGAATGTCGTCGTTCGACACGTTGAAATAAAAATCGCGCGCTCGCAGATACTGGTCGTTCCAGCGGCTCTTCCCTAGGCTCACACCGTCGTAATTGAAGGTCTGAATTCTGTTCGGTGGATTCACCGCGGCCCACCCGCCGGCAAGCGAACGCGGGACGCCTGCGAGCATCCCGGTAGCGGCCATAGTCTTAAGGAATTCGCGGCGACGGAGTGAGTCAGGCATGGCGGAGAACCCTCCCGTGGAACTGCATAAAGTATACGTTACGCCAGCAGCCTACTTCTCACACGCTCGAGTGTCAATCCGCTTTTTCGTCGCGCTGATCTCCCGCCTGAAGCACCAAACAGGCGCGTTCCGGCGGCAGCTAGTGACTGATCCAACCAAGGCTGGAGTGTTTTACTGCGAAGGGCTCGCGGGAGGCTGTGCAGGCTTGCCAAGCCGCACTTCGTAGAACATCAGAGTCTTCTTCGTGGCAACCATGGTCACGTCCGGTATGTAGAGAATCGCCGTATCCGCCAGTGACATTTCATTATTCACATCGAAGTACAAAAATCCGTGCAACGCTCCCATCGGCGGCACCACGTCCGCATCCAGCGTCAGCGGCCGCAGAACATCCGCAAACTTTTGCGCCTTCTTGTCGTTGCTGGGCAGCTGAATTCCCGCAACGCGCGGCTTTTTTGACGGCGCCACCCCTTCGGGATGCGCAATCAAGGAAGCGACGTCCTCGGCAGGCAGCCAGTCAATCTCCTGTCTGCCGCCTTTACGCAGCCGCACTTCCAGCTGAATGGTATTGATATCCACATGAATCGGCTGGTCCGTTTCGTTGCGCAAGAACACTTCCACGGGCAGGATTCCAACGTCGAGTGGATTGGCTTTGCCGAATTTTTCTTTGCCGCGGGCTTTATCTACGTACGGATCGGCCAGAACCGTCAATCCGTCGTGATTGTCGTGGGCCAGCGTCTGTGTCGCGTCCTGCGGAGCCTTGGTCGCCTCGGGCTTGTTCTGCGCGGCGATAATTCCGCCCAGCGCGATCGCCATCGCAATAAATGTGAGTGATTTTCCCATCATCCTGCAGTGCGATGCCTCCTCGGCGCTGGAAGTTGTGCGTGTTTTGTCGTTGCTGCCACTATAATACCGGGTCTGCGCGCGGCAAAGCCTCTTTCCCGGCTGCTGTGCGCCACACCCACGGAATGTATTTTTTCTATCGCATCCTCACGGCGGCGGGCATGTTTCTCCTCGCGCCGTATTTCGCACTGCGGGGATGGCGCGCCGGCGAACCTTCTCGTGCGCTGCGCGAACGACTGGGAAGCCTGCCACCCGAAATCGCCGCTCGCGCAACCGCTGCCACCGGTACTGGCCCCGTCTGGATTCACGCCGTCTCGGTGGGCGAAGTTCTCGCCGCCCGGCCGTTGATCGACGGCCTGAAGCGTCGCTTTCCCGGCGCCGCCATTTTTGTTTCCACCACTACGGAAACAGGCCAGCGCCTGGCGCGGGAGCGCCTCCAGAATGCTGACGGCATCTTTTACTTTCCTCTGGATTGGGTCGTTCCGGTGCGTCGCGCGCTGCGCGCGATTCGTCCTTCGCTCGTCATCATCATGGAAACGGAAATCTGGCCGAATTTTTTGCGCGAAGCGCGCCGGGCCAATATTCCCGTGGTATTCGCGAACGCCCGCATCTCCGAAAAATCGTTCGCGCGTTTCAAGCGTTGGGAATTCCTGATCGGCCCTTTTTTCCAGCGCACCATGCAAGACGCCGAGCTTTTCCTCGCGCAGTCGCCCGAGGACTCCGCGCGGCTGCTCGCCATGGGCGCGGAGCAGGACCGCATCACGGTCACCGGAAATTTGAAGTACGACGCCGAGCCGCCCGCGATCTCCCGCTTCGGTTCCTGGCTCGAGCAGCAGATTCGCCAGCAGGAACGCTGGCCCGTGCTGGTCGCCGGCAGCGTTGTCGCTGGAGAAGAAGAAGCCGTGCTCGCGGCCTACGACCTGGTGCAGCGCCAGTGGCGGCGCACGCTTCTGATTCTGGCGCCGCGGAAACCCGCGCAATTCGATGCCGCCGCTGCCATCACCGCAGAGGGCGGTTGGAAAGTCGTCCGCCGCAGCGATCTGGACCTCACGGCCACACTCGACGAAGCTACTGACGTGCTGCTGCTCGATTCCATCGGCGAGTTGGCGGGCCTGTACTCGCTTGCCGACGCTACCTTCGTCGGCGGCTCGCTCGTTCCCTCGGGCGGCCACAATATTCTGGAGCCGGCCTGGTTCGCTCGTCCGCCAGTCTTCGGCGCGTCCATGGAGAATTTTCACCAGATGGCCGAGCAATTTCTCGACGCGCACGCCGGAGTTCAAGTCACCACAGGTCAAGGTCTCGGCAAAGTCTGGATTCAGCTCATTCAGGACAACGCAATGCGCCAACGCATGGGCACGGCCGCGCGGGAAATCTCCGAACGCAATCGCGGCGCCACCGAACGCTCGCTCGATCGCATCGCCGCAGTTTGGAACCAGTCTGCAAAGGGGCAGAGCGCATGACGCTTCAGCGATCACTGCTCTGGCCTTTCTCGCTGCTCTATGGCGCCGCGGCACATCTGCGTGCGCGGGCTTACCGCAGAGGCATCTTCAAGCCGCAACATCTCGACGGCGTCGTGATCAGCGTCGGCAATCTCACCACAGGAGGCACCGGGAAAACCCCTATGGTCCTGTGGATCGCCGAGCGCCTGATGCACGAAGGAAAAAAAGTCGGCATCCTCACGCGCGGGTATCGCGGCGAAAAGGTCACGCCATCGTCAGGCATAAATGCCCAGGCCGCCACAACGAACGCTGCCATTTCCACCAGCGACGAAGTGCGCCTGCTCCAGGCGCGCCTCGGCGATCGCGTCCGGTTGGGTGTCGGCGCGAATCGTTACGAACAGGGCAGGGAACTCGCGAAGCTAGGCGTGAATTGGTTCGTCCTCGACGACGGCTTTCAGCACCTGCAGCTCGCGCGCGATGTGGATATCGTCCTCATCGACGCGACCAATCCCTTCAGCGGAGGCCGCCTGCTTCCCGCCGGACATCTCCGCGAGCCGCGCTCCGCCCTCGCGCGCGCAGACATCATCGTGATCACGCGCAGCACCCACGCCCCGGCTATCGAATCCGCCATCCGCCGCGATTCTGCCGCGCCAATTTTCTACGCTCGCCCAAAACTCGACTCCATTCACAGCATCACCGACGGCCAGCTCGCCGGCGCGGTCGCACCCGATGCGCTACCGAAACTCTTTGCCTTCAGCGGAATCGGCAACCCCGCCGCCTTCCTCAACGACCTGCGCACCTGGGGTTTGAATATCGTCGGCCAAAAAATCTTTCCCGACCATCACCGCTACAATGATCACGACGACCAGGAAATTCTGCAGCTGGCAAACGAAGCAGGGGCCGGCGGTCTGATCTGCACCGAAAAAGACCTCTACAATCTGCACGCAATCTATTACGGAAAATTACCGACGTTCTATTGCACCATCTCTATGCAACTAGACAACGCCGACGAATTGTGGCGCGGCGTGCTGTCTGCAGCCGAATCGCGCCGCAAACCGCCGGTGCAACCATAAAAACCTGCGCGCGCGTCCAATTGCTGCACCAGACGTGCCTGTGATACTTTTCGACCCGGCCATCGGGAATTAATTCATCGAGGAGATTGGTTGAATAACGCACGCCAAAAGCGCAAACACTCCACGCACGCAGAATCATCACCTGCCGCCGTCCGTCAAACCGACGCCAGCGTGGACCTCACCCGCCTTCTCGATATCGTTGCAGCCTTCCCGCGCCAAACGGTCGGCGTCGTCGGCGATTTCGTCCTCGATGAATTCGTCTCCGGCGAAATTTCCCGCGTGTCCCGCGAGGCGCCCGTACTGATCCTGCGTCATCGCTGCACCGAAACCTATCCCGGTGGCGCGGCCAATGCCGTCTTCAACCTCGCCGATCTTGGCGCGCGCGTCCTGCCCGTCGGCGTCGTCGGCAACGATGAGCGCGGCCGCCAGCTCCTCGAGCATTTTCGCCGCAAACGCATCAACGCTTCCGGCATCCTCCGCGCCCGTGATTGGGTCACCGCCACCAAAACGCGTTATCTCGCCGGCTGGACCCACACCACCGAACAGCAAGTCCTGCGCGTAGACCGCGAACCGAACACAAAACTTTCCGCGAGCACAGAAAGCGCAATCGCAAGCAAAGCCGGTCAAATCGCAAAACGCGCGAGCGCCTTGCTCGTCTCCGATTACGGTTTCGGCGCCGCCTCTCCCGCGCTGGTAAAGAAACTCAACGCCAAGCTCCTCACCCTCGATTCGCGTTACCGCCTGCTCGATTTTCGCGATGCAGGCATCACCGCCGCCACTCCCAACGAGCCTGAACTCGAGGCCGCCTATCACTCCTGCGTCGGCACCGACGCTCGCAAGCTCGAAGATCTCGGCCAGCGCGCCCTGCGCGACCTGAATCTGCAAGCCCTGGTCGTCACGCGCGGCAAAGATGGCATGGCTCTTTTTGAACGCAGCCGCGTGCCGCGCAATATTCCCATCTACGGCTCGGACGCTCCCGTGGACGTCACCGGCGCTGGCGATACCGTCATCGCCGTTTTCACTCTGGCGCTCGCTTCCGGCGCATCCTATCTGGAGGCTGCGCACCTTGCGAACTACGCCGGTGGCATCGTGGTCATGAAGCGCCGCACCGCCACGGTGTCGAGCGCGGAGCTGACCGCCGCTCTGCGCCAGGACGCCACGGCGCAGCGCTGACCCTCGCATGGACACCCGCGAAAAAATTGTTTCACGCCAGGGATTGTGCGGCATCCTGGACGAACACCGCCGCTCCAGCCGCAAGATCGTCTTCGCCAATGGCGTGTTCGATCTGCTGCACGTCGGCCATGTTCGCTACCTGCAGGCTGCGCATGATGAAGGCGATCTGCTCGTGGTCGGCGTCAATTCCGATTCCAGCACGCGAAAATTGAAGGGCCCGGGCCGCCCAATTCTCACCGAGCGCGCCCGCGCAGCACTGGTCGCAGCGTTGCGCTCCGTAAATTACGTAGTCATTTTTGATGAGCTTGATGTGAACTCCTTGCTCAAAGAGTTGCAGCCTGACGTGCACGCCAAAGGCACGGACTACACCGCAGACACCGTGCCGGAGCGCGAACTCGCGGCATTGCTCGGCATCCGCGTCGCCATCGTCGGCGATCCCAAGCAACATTCCACGCGCGATTTGCTCGCGCGCCTGCGTCAACCGGGCAATGCCTGACGCTCGCTTCCTCCTCGTCCGCCTTGGGTCGCTGGGCGACGTAATCCACGCCTTGCCCGCGGCCTCTGCCTTGCGCGATACCTTTCCCGAAGCCCGCATTGACTGGCTCATCGAACCAAAATGGCGACGCCTGCTCGAAGGCAATCCGGATCTCACAGAAATAATCTCCCTCGAAAAGAAAAGCGCGGGAGGCCTCATCACCACCGTCCGCAAATTGCGCGCCGCCCAATACACGTGCGCGATCGATTTTCAGGGCCTGTACAAGTCCGCACTGCCCGCCTTCGCCTCCGGAGCGCCGCGCCGCATCGGTTTTCCCAGCACCTACGCGCGCGAAGGCTTCGCTTCGCTTTTCTACACCGATCGCATCAATCCCCGCGGCGCACACAAAGTGGACCACAATCTCACGCTCGCCGGAGCCGCTGGCGCCCACCCATCACCACCGCGATTTCCTTTGACCCTGCGCCCGGAAGATGAGAAACAAGTGGCGCAAGAACTCGCCCGCCACAACCTGGAAGATTTTTACGTGTTAAATCCGGGTGGCGGCTGGCGCTCAAAATGTTGGCCGCCAGAACGGTACGGCGAACTGCATCACCGGCTCGCCGTACAGCATGGCTGGCAAGGCGTAATCACTTTTGGTCCTGGGGAAGAAGATTTGGCCGAGGAACTTATCAGCGCGGCAGGGAATTCGGCGCCGCTTGCTCTCCCGCTCAGTCTTGGTCCTTTGATGGCTCTTTTGCAGCGAGCGAAATTCGTGGTCTCCGCGGATACCGGCCCTTTGCATCTTGCGTCCGCGCTGGGGGCGCCGGTGGTGGGCCTCTATGGTCCCACCGATCCCGCGCGCAATGGTCCGTACGGCGGCCAAAATATCGTCGTGCGCAATCCCAGCAAGAGCGAAACGACCTATCGCCGCGGCGCGTCGTATTCTTCGCCTATGCTTTCGATCACCGTGGACCAGGTCGTGGACGCCGTCGCACGACTCACGAGCGCGAAATTATGAGGCGAGCCTCGTGACCACTCCTTCATGAACGAAACTGTCGCAGTTCAGCCCCGAAAATTCTGGATGCGCTGGCGCGTGCGCATCGGCTATCCCGTCGCGTTGTTGTACTTGGTCCTCGCCCAGCCCACGCGTCATTGGATCGCCATGGGCGCTGCCGTAGCGGGATTCGGGCTCCTCATTCGCGCCATCGCCGCCGGATACCTGCGCAAGGATCGCGAACTCGCCACTTCCGGCCCTTACTCACGGACGCGTAATCCCCTTTACCTCGGCAGCGCATTTCTCGCCGCAGGATTCGCAATTGCCGGACACTCCTGGTGGGCCGGCGGCCTGATCGCCGTTTATTTCGCGGTGTTTTATTACGCAGTGATGCGCAACGAGGAAGACGATCTGCGCGCGCGATTTGGAACCATTTTCGATGAATATGCAGCCAAGGTCCCGCTTTTTCTGCCGCATTTTTTCGGCTCGGGTCACATGGCGCCCCACGACGCCAAGCTCGAGCAGGGGTTTTCCTGGGAGCTCTATCAGCGCAACCGGGAGTACAAAGCCCTGATCGGCACAATTGCTGGACTCGCCGTGGTCTGGCTCCGCATGTGGCTGCAACGTCGCTACGGATATTAAATCGGTGGGAAGGGAACTGCCGAACGCTCGACTCGCCTTACTGCAGCCGGTAAACCGCGTGCATCACTCGCTGAAATTGCGGCCGGTAAATCAAATCAAACGCGCGCTCTTTGCCGGGAAACATGTCCAGCGCGATTTTCCGCGTTTCCGCCACCATCTGCGCCGCGTCTTCCGGCGACAAATCTCCACCCGCAATGGTTTCCAGCGTAATATGCACCAGGATGCGCAGCCTGCGAATGCGGCGACTCTCGTCGTCAATCTCTTGCTGCGTGGGCTGAACTGAGGGGGCGTCCATAAATTAACCGTGGCTACCGAAAACTAGTATGGACCCAAGACCCGGAAGCGCACAATAGTACTCTCGAACAGTTCTAGAGGAGCCTACGATGGCCGAGGAATATTCCAACGAACGCGTGGTAATCGCTCACGTGGCTGAGAATGCCACCGAAGCTCTGGTAATTCGCGGTCTGCTGCAAAGCGCCGGCATTCAGTCTCCCGGCTCCGTTTCCACCGATCCGTTCCCCATTCCAGAAAATCCCGAAGGTCCGCACAACGTTGAAATCTTCGTCCTGGAATCTCAGGCCGACGAAGCCCGCAAAATAATCGCCGAATACCAGGCCTCCAACGACGTATCTCTGGAGGATTCCGACGATCCAGCTGATTCAAACAGCTGAACCGCTCTCGTCCGCCCGTCGCCCTCGCGCGTCTCGCCTCACTGCGGATGTTCTTCAGCGAACGTATGAACGACAAGGGAGTGCCCATCCGTAAGCGACGTAACCGCGCCGTCGCGATCCGTACGCAAAAAACGCACGCCCGCGCGCGCATAACGCTCCACCACGCTGTCCACCGGGTGCCCGAACTGGTTGCCTTCTCCCACTGAAACCACTGCCACGCGTGGCGCCACCGCCCCAACGAACGCATCCGTCGAAGATGTCTTGCTGCCATGATGCGGTACTTTTAAAAAATCAGCAGCCAGCGGCGCGTGTTCATCCACCAATTCGTTCTCCACTTTTTTTTCGATGTCTCCCGGCAGCAGAAAACTTTCATCGCCATCCTGTATGCGCATCACCAGCGAATTATCGTTCGCCGCCTTGTCCACCTCGGACACATCCGCAGGCCACAACACATTCCCCTTTACGCCGTCCCAATCAAAATCGCGCCCCTGTATTTCCTGCACAATGCGTATCCGGCGCGTGCGCGCTTCCGCCAGCAGCGCCAGAAATGCCGGCGTCTGCTCATGCCGCCCAATCCACAATTCGTTCACCTTAAAATTCGCGATCACGCTGTGCAGCCCGTCCAGATGATCGTGATGCGCGTGCGTCAGCGCCACTACGTCCAACTTCTTAATTCCGCGTGACCACAGATACGGCGACACCACTTCCTCGCCCACATCTGGCCCTGTGCGGTAGCCGCCCATCACTTCTGCTCCTGCCTGCCCGCCGCCGTCCACCACCATCGTGCGTCCATCCGGGAAAGCCACAAAAATTGAATCGCCCTGCCCCACGTCCAGCACGCTCACCTCGAGCTTTCCGCGAACCAGTTCCGGCGCGAAGGGATGCCACGCCACCAGAATCGCCAGCGCAGCCACAACCAGCGTCGCAATCCATTCCACAGGATGCACGGCCGGCAACCAATGCCGGCGCTTCGCCGGGTCGCGCCGTTGTGCGGCGATCCCGCGAGCCACCGCCGCCAGAAAAATAAATCCCGCGAAGAACGCAATCACCAGCCACACCGGCGGTCCGGGAATCCTGTACGTCAGCCGCGGCCAGCGCGCGAACCATTCCACGGTCGCAATCAACAACCCGATGCAAAAGCTTAGCGCTTTCGCGAGCAGCAGCCCCACACGCGTCCAAACCAGCGCCATCCCCAGCGTCACAAATCCCAGCGGCACGATGATTGCGGTCAACAATACCGCCGGAACATTGCTCATCGGCCCCGCCAGGCTCACGCGATGAAAATCCTGCGCCAATAGCGGCAACATACCGCACTGAATCACCGCCGACAGTAAAACAATTTCCCACAGCCGCAGTCCCGCGCGCACCGGTAGCACCAGCAGCGCTCCCGCACGCGACGCCAGCCGCACCGGCATCCTGTTTGCCAGCCATTGCACCGCCGCGCGCATCTCGATGCGAAACTGCGCAATCTTCGGCGCGTGCGCAGTGTCTCGCGTCACGTCGCCCAAATGATTCAGGCCCGCGCGGTAAGGAGCGCTCGAACGCTCCATCCAAGGCAGCGCTAGCCCCGCGATCACGCTCGCAGCCAAAAACGAAAGCTGAAAGCTGGAATCGCCCAACGACGATGGTTTCCATAGCAGTAGGATCAACGCAGCGATGGCGATCGTGTTCAAGAGCTCTACGCGCCGGAAAAGCGGCCGTGCGCACAAATACAGCGCCGCCATCAACGCCGCGCGCAGAATCGGTGGCCGGTCCTGCACGATTCCCACGTACGCAATCAGCGCCAGCAGCGTAATCGCGCTGATCGCGGCCATCGAGAATCGCAGCCGCTTGCCCAGCCACCACAAAAAAATCACCAGCGCGCCCACGTGCAGCCCCGCCACCACCAGCACGTGATAGGCCGCCGTTTTCTGGAACGCCAGCACCACGCTGGAGTCCACAAAGCTTCGGTCGCCCAGCAACATCGCGCGCGCAACTGCGCCCCGCTCGGGATGGCCAACAAACAGGGAATCGAGTCGCGTCAACAACGTTCCGCGCGCGCGCGCCAGCCGCTGCAAAATGGTCGGAGCAGGCCGGTCCACCACCTGCAGCAATTCGCCGCTGCGCAGCGAACCCATCACATCAAGTTTTTCGCGCGCTAGAAAACCTTTCACATCAAACGCGCCGGGATCCAGATAATTCCGCGGCGGCCGCGCTTTCACCAGCACCTCCACGCGATCCCCCGCGTGAAGTCCCGTGGGCGGCGCGGCTATTCGCGCCGAAGGATAGAAATTCACACGCAGGCCGCCAGTCGTGCTCAGCGCGGCGCCCTGCGTTTCGACCTCCTCCAGATCAATCTCAAACCGCTGCCCCCACGGCAGCGTCAAGGGATCTTCGCGCAGCCGGCCGCGCCAACGTAGCGCGACGCCGGGATCTACTCGCCCCGCAGCAATCAGACGTGCGATGTGGTTCGCAGGAATCGTCGCGCGCTCAACGCTAACCGCCAGCCCGCCAATCGCCAGCCAGGCAACAAGCGCGCAAGCCCACGCGATCGCCGCGCCGCCTCGACGTGCAAAAAATCCCGCTGCCAAAATCCCGCCAATCAGAATTCCCAGCGCCGTAGCCGCCGCCCACAATTTCGGCGAAGCCGGCCATCGCTCTGCGACGCCGATGCCCCCCGCAAACGCCGCCAGAATCCACAACGCAGGTAATTTCATAGGTATCGTCGCTAAAATTGTCGCAAGTGTGGAATGCCGAAAACTGTTCCCGCCTTGAGCAGTGCCGGCGTCTCGCCAGATCTTTGCAGCTGATGTTGTAAATAGCCCTGCAGGCGGGGGCGTTACCAGTACCCCGACTCACGCTAGCACGTTAGCCGGTCGTCTAATATTCGTAGAAATACTTACAAGGGTAAGCGATTGGAAAGACGCAGTGTAAATCTCCGATGTTGTCGAAATGCGCGAGCCCGCAGTATGGCAATTCTCACCGGCGTCGCAGCCGCACCACCGTCTCCATATGAAACGTCTGAGGGAACAAATCAAATAAATGCACTTCCGTGCAGTCGTAACCCGCCTTGCCGAATAACACCAGATCGCGCGCCAGCGTCGGCGGCTCGCAGGAAACGTACGTAATCCGTGCCGGCGCCAGCCGACCCAGCCGTTCCACCGACTCCGGCGTCAATCCCGCGCGCGGCGGATCCAGCACCACCAATTCCGGCCGCTCCTTGTTGCGCTTCAAAAATTGCTCCACCTCGGTCGAACGCACTTCAATCGTCCCTTGCCCGCGCATGTTCGTTTCCAGGTCGCGCGCCGCCGCCGGATTCGATTCCACTGCCAGCACGCGCGCAAATCGCTTTGCCAGAGGAATCGAAAATAATCCCACACCCGCAAACAAATCGATTGCCAGTCGCCCGCCTTCTTCGCCCTCCGCCACCACCCGCGCCAGTTCCTCCACCAAAAATCGGTTCACCTGAAAAAATGAAAAATGTCCCACGCGATACGAAATTCCCCCCGCCCCGTACTCCAAAAATCCCGGCCCGTACAATTCCATCCGGTCGTGGCTGGGGTCGTGAAATAGCAAACTCGCAATTTCCGGAACCACGCGCCGGAAAGTTTCGGCGTGCTCCGCCGCCCGCGAAGGAAATCCTGCAAACGTCGCCGTTAGCAGCAGCTTTGTGTCCGCCGCATCCACAAAGGCCTCGATCTCCCGCAATCCTCGCGGCAATGCGCCGTCCGCCAGAGCCGCGCGCAAGGAAAGCAGCGTCTTCAGCAACAGCGGCGAAACGATCGAGCAATCCTCCACGGCGCACAGCGCCGTCGAATTCGCGCGAAAATATCCGATGCCCAGCTTGGCCACGCCGTCGGCGCCATTCTCCGCCCCATCACCGCCTGAATTTTCCAGCGGCCGCACCTTCCACTGCGCCCGGTTGCGATATTCCCACGCAGGCGACCCGTGCGCCGTGATCTCCCCGGCCCATTCGATTCGCCCGATTCGCCGCAAGGTCTCGCGCAAAATCTCAGTCTTAATCTTCAGTTGCGCTTCGTAAGGAATGTGCTGGTAATCGCACCCACCGCAAACCCCGAAATGCGGACAGCGCGCTGCAATCCGCTCCGGCGCAGCCTGCAAAATCCGTTCTATACGCGCGCGCACGAATTTCTTCTTCTGCTCGACGGTCTCCACGGCTACACGCTCCGCCGGCAGCACAAACGGCACGAATACCGTCGAGCCGTCGTGATGCGCCAATCCCTCTCCGCCATAAATCAATTTTTCAATCGTAATGTCCAAACGACTTCACCTCATTCGCCGTAGCGCGGCGCCACAGACGCGACAAAAGTATGCCCAACCTGAAAAAGTTTGTGTCGCGGTTCGACAATCTCTGGAGATTTTTCTAGCCACTAACCACTATTCACTAGCCACTGCTGTTTTCCCAAACCGTCTTATCGCGCCCCGCTCTACGTCAAATAAAATAGACTCAACCGCGGCACCTCAAAATGTTCGAACAACCGCTTCTGCGTATACTGCCGCTCCAACTGCGATAATTGCTCCGCGGACATCTTACGCCGGTAAGGCGCCAGCGACCGGTCCATTTCGCGCCGGATCTCGAGTAGCGCCTCTTCATCCGCATCCGCTGCCAGCGCCGCCGCCAATTTTTCCTCCAGCACCGTCATCCGCCGCTCGAAATCTTCCAGATCAAGCGTCCCCGGCACATCCAGCAACGGCAGCGCATCATCCAGTCTCTGTGCGGTCTCGTCGAACCGCGCCGCCAACGCCACCGCAGCCGTCGCGCCCGGCTTCGCGCGCAATTTTCCAGCCGCCGCCCGCAAACGCGCCGCGTTCCGCTCCACATATTTCCGCAATTCGTCGCGCGAAAATGGCTCCGCACTCGCACGCGAGGATTTCACTTCCGGCCCGCTTCCCGCTGCGGCCTCCGCAGCCTCTTCTGCCGCGTCCAGCACCGCGTCCACGCAGTACGCCAGACTTTTCAGCTGCCGCCCGCCCGCCGCCCGCCGTGAACGCGCCCAACTCTCAAACGCGCGATCGATCCCCTTGAGCACCGCCCCGATCGGAATCCCCGCCTTCTGCCAGGTTTCCAGAATCGCCCAGTCCAGCGGAGACACCAGCAGATGCGCGCCGCGCTTCCGCCAAAAATATTCCTCAATCTCCGTGAAATAATTGAAGTAGTTAAACGATTCCATGAGTGGGGAGAAACAGTCCCGTATGCCTAGTCCATCTTGGAGTGCGGCGGCTTGCCGCCGCCTTGGTTAGCGCGAGGCTTGGCTCGCGTAACGCATGTCACCGCTTCCACACGCCAGCCACGGTAGGGGCGCTGCTTGCTGCGCCCCAGCTTGGCAATGTGTCAGCCGCACGCCGCTTGCCCGAACCGCAACTTTAACCTCGCACCCGTCCAGCCGGTGCCACCTTCTTCGCCGCCCCATCCTGATTCCGGTCCCAGATAATCCGCAATCCCTCAAGCGTCAAAAATTCGTCCACGGTCTCAATGTGCCGCGAAGCCCCGCCAATCAGCGCCGCCTGCCCGCCCGTAGCCACCACCTTGGTCTTCGCCCCCATCACTTTTTTCATGCGATCCAGAATTCCGTCCACCATATCCGTGTACCCGTAAAAAAGCCCCGCCTGCATCGAAGCCGCCGTGTTCGTCCCGATGATTTTCCCCGGGTCCTTGACCTCCACACGAAATAGCCGCGCCGCGCGCGCGAAAAGCGCGTCCGCCGAAATTCCTATTCCCGGCGCCAGCACCCCGCCCATATATTCACCGCGCGCGGACACCGCATCAAAATTGATCGCCGTACCAAAATCCACGATGATGCACGGCCCGCCGTATTTCTCGTACGCTGCCACGCTGTTGACGATGCGGTCCGCGCCCACTTCCTGCGGATTGTCGTACTGCACCGGCATCCCCGTCTTGATCCCCGGCTCCACAAACAGCGCCTTCTTGCTGAAATATCTCTCCGCCATTCCCGCCAGCCGCGAATTCAATTGCGGCACCACCGAACTGATGATCACCCCGCCAATTTCGCGCGGTTCCAGCGAGGCCAACGTAAACAAATCGCGCGTCAGAATGCCGTACTCGTCCTCCGTCTGCTCGCGCGCCGTAGTCAGCCGCCAGTTCGCCACCAATTCCTTACCGCGAAATACGCCTAGCACTGTGTTCGTATTCCCCACATCCAGCGTCAGCAACATCAATCGGCCTCCGCCACGTCGCCGGAGAGCACCAGCTCGATCCCGCCGCCGTCGTCGCGCAGCACGCGCAACACGCCGCTGGGTTCCAGTCCCGCCGTGCTTCCCGTAAAAGTTTCCCTCGCCGTCGTGATGCGCACGCGTTTCCCCTGAAAATAGCTGGACACTTCCGCAAACCTGCGCAGAATTGGCGTCGCGCCCTCGCTCAGAAACTGATTGTAGTAGCGGTCCAGGTGGCGCAGCAACCGGATCAGCACTTCCAGTCGCGAATGTATTTTCCCCGTCTCCATCCGCAGCGACGTCGCGATCCCTTCCAGCTCCGGCGGCATCTTCGTCTGGTTCACATTAATGCCGATGCCCACCACCGCGTAATGCACGCGGTCCGGTTCCGCGTGCATTTCCGTCAAAATCCCCGAAAATTTCCGCCCGTGCACCAGCAAATCGTTCGGCCAGCGAATATCCGGTGCGGCGTCGAGTTCTTCTGCAGCCGCGTCACGCGCCGCCAGGCCTGCCACTAGCGTCAGCAGCGGCGCATGCGCCGGAGGAATCGGCGGACGCAGCAATACCGTGCAGTGAATTCCCGCGGACTTCTCCGAAACCCATTTCCGCCCCGCGCGCCCGCGCCCCGCCGTCTGTTCTTCGGCCAGCACCACCGCGCCGTGCGGTTCGCCCTGCTCGCCGAGCTGCATCGCTACGGTGTTGGTCGAATCAATTTTGAAAAAATGATAAATCCGCCGCGCAAACGGCGTGCCGTACAGCCGGTGACTCAGCAGTTGCGCCGCCAGAATATCCGGAGCCCGCTCGATGTGATACCCGGTCGCCGCATGCCCCTTCACGCGCACGCCCACTTCGCGCAATTTCTCGATCCACCGCCACACCTGCTGCCGCGTCACGCCAATTTCCTTGGCGATCTTCGCCCCGCTGATCACAATCGTCGAATTCTCAGCGAGCAAAGTCAGCAGCGCGTCCAGCCGCCGGTCCGTAGTGCCCGGCAAATTTGCCATCCGTTTCGTAGCCATGTGGATTGTTCTGCGTCTAACCTTGTTCTAGCTGTGAAAGGCGATCGTGCAGTTTCCGATGTTCAATCTCCCGCGTTGCCAACGTAGCCTTCAAATCCTCCACGATCTTCGCCGGAGCCTTGCCCAAAAAAGTTTCATCCGCCAGCCGCGTCTTCTTCGACTCAATATCCTTCGCCAGCCGCTCGATCTCCTTCTTCAATCGCGCAATCTCCACCTGCTTGTCCACCGCCTCGTTGTACCCAATCCGCAGATCGAATCGCGCCGTCGAACGCACCGCCGCTCCCGTCGCGTCCAGATGCCCCGCAGAAAGTTGCAATGCAGAAAGATTCGCCAACCGCAGCAACGGTTCCAGATTCGACTCCACCAGCTTCCGCATCGCAGAATCCTTCGTAGAAAAATCCGCCGCGACCTTCTTCTTCTGATCCACCTTCATTTCCGCCCGAATATTCCGCGCCGCCGCGATAATTTCCTGGATTAACGCCATGTCCCCATCCGCGCCCGCATCAATCCAATCCTCGCGCCGCGAAGGAAACCGGTCCAGCGCAATCGACCGCGCCCCCGCAGGCTGCGGCAACTTATGCCACAATTCCTCCGTCAAAAATGGCATCACCGGATGCAACAGCCGCAGCGCCGCATCCAGCACCGCGAAAATATTCCGCCAAGCCGCAATCGCCACCTCGCGATCCGCTGAAGAAAGCTGCGGCTTCACCCACTCAATGTACCAATCGCAAAAATCGCCCCAGAAAAAGTGATAGATCGTCTGGCAAGCCTCATGAAAACGAAATTCGTCCAGCGCCTTGCCTGCTTCTCCCGCAGCCGCCGCCAGCCGCGAAAAAATCCAGCGGTGCACCAGCTCGCCTTCTCCCTTCACCGCATAAGGAGCAGCCGCGCGCACATCCGGCGCAGCCAGTTCCTCCAGCGTAAATCCCGCCGCAGCTTCCGCCTTCTCCAGATTCATAAATAAAAATCGCGCCGCATTCCAGATCTTGTTCGCAAACGCGCGCGCGCCCAAAATCCGGTCCTCGGCCAGCGCGATGTCCGTACCCGGTGCGGACATGCTCGCCAGCATGTAGCGCAAGGCGTCGGTCCCGAATTTCTGCGTCAATTCCAACGGGTCCACGCCCGTGCCCTTGGTCTTGGACATCTTCGCGCCTTCCGCCGTGCGCACCAGCGAATGCAAATACAATCGCCGGAAGGGAATTCGCTCCGCTTCGGCCGCACCATTCGCCAGGTGCAGCCCCATCATGATCATCCGCGAATCCCAGAAAAATAAAATGTCGTATCCGCTGATCAATAAGCTCGTCGGATAATACGCGCGCAAATCCGCAGTCGAGTCCGGCCAGCCCAATGTAGAAAACGGCCACAGCGCCGAACTGAACCACGTATCCAGCACATCTGGATCCTGCGTCAATTTCGCGCCGCCGCTCGCACCGCACTTCGGACATCTCGTCGGTACGCCCGCCGCCCGCGCGTGCCCATCCACAATCTCCACGCTGGAATCCGTCGCCGGAACCATCTCGCCGCAATCCGCACAATGCCATATGGGAATGCGATGCCCCCACCACAGCTGTCGCGAAATGCACCAATCGCGAATATTCTCAAACCACTGCAGCAGAATCGTGCGCTGGTTGTCCGGCACCACTTCAATTTCCGCCGCCGGACCAAACTCGCCCGTCACCGCCTTCTTCGCGTCCTCCGCCAGCGGCTTCATCTTCATGAACCACTGCGTCGAAACGCGCGGCTCCACGATCGCTTTGCAGCGGTCGCACGTTCCCACCGAATGTGTGTGCTCCGAAATGTGATCCATCAACCCGAGTTCTTCCAGATCAGCAATCACCCGCGCCCGCGCCACGAAACGTTCCAGGCCAGCATATTTTCCCGCAGCCTCGTTCATGTGTGCGTCGTCGGTCATCACGTCAATCTGCACCAGGTTGTGGCGCTTGCCCATTTCGAAATCGTTGGGATCGTGCGCCGGAGTAATTTTCACCGCGCCCGTGCCGAACTCGCGATCCACGTACGTGTCCGCAATAATCGGTATCTCGCGATTCATCAGCGGCAGCATCACCGTTTTTCCCAACAAGTGCCGGTAACGCTCGTCCTCCGGATGTACAGCCACCGCCGTATCGCCCAGCATCGTTTCCGGCCGCGTCGTAGCCACCACCAGATATTCCTGCGAGCCCGTCACCGGGTAGCGTATGAACCACAAATTCCCCACACGCTCGTTGTGCACCACTTCCAGATCGCTGATCGCCGTCTGGCAGCGTGGGCACCAGTTCACCATGTAACGCCCGCGGTAAATCAATCCTTCGCGATACAGCCGCAGAAACGCTTCCAGCACCGAGCGGTACAGCGCCGGCTCCAGCGTGAATCTCTCGCGCGTCCAGTCGCACGACGCGCCCAGCCGTATCATCTGCTGCTTGATCACCCCGCCGCTTTCCGCTTTCCATTTCCACACGCGCCGCTCAAATTCCTCGCGCCCCAGCTCCTTGCGCTTGATACCTTCCTTCGCCAGCATTCTCTCCACCACAAATTGCGTGGCAATCCCGGCGTGGTCCATTCCCGGCAGCCACAACGTGCGTTCGCCTCTCATCCGGTGCCAGCGCACCAGCATGTCAATCTGCGTGTGCTCCAGCATGTGTCCGATGTGAATCGATCCGGTGACGTTCGGCGGGGGCAGGGCAATCGAAAAACGCGGCTGCTGGTCGCTGGGCTTATCCGGCGTCCCGGAATTTTCCGCGCGAAATAATTTCTCCTCGTACCAGGCCTTCGCCCAGCGCTCCTCGATCTCCTGCGGCTCATAAGCCTTCGGTATTTCTCGCGCCATCTGCTCCCCAATGTAGAAGTTGTAGCGGCGAACTTTAGTTCGCCAGCCTTTGCAGTCACACGACGACATCACTACAACGAAACAGAATCATTCAATATAAGCGGCAGGGAAGTAGCCAGTCAACGGATGGCAGAGATCTAGATGGAAAAATAAGATGGAGGCGGAACTTCGCGCGCAGCTTCCGCCCTACTTCTCTTTCTTGTGCAGTTCGTTTTGCAGCAGATTTTCCACCAGCGGTTTGACGCCTTGCGACAGCAGTTCCTGCAGATGCGGTCCCAGCTTCGCCATCACTTGCCGCACCACTTCGTCCACCGTCTCGGAATTCGCAGCGCCGGGCACCGACTGATCCGCGTTTTGCGGCGGCAGCACGGGCGGCATCAAAAATGGAATTTCCGACAGCGCCTCGCGATTCGGCGGCGGCAACGTGGGAATTCTCTCAAATCCATGAACGGCTGGCGGCTCCGCCACAGACTCATCGAATAGCGACCCGCTCGCCTGCGCTGCAATCGTTTCTTCGTGCGCGGCCGCCTCGCGATTCCAATGATCCTCGCTCGGCGCGGGCTCGGACTGCTGGCCCGGATGCGTCTCTTCCGCGAATGCTTCCTGTTCGCGCGCGTCTGTCTGTGGTGGTTCTTCGTCGCGCACCTCGTCACGCAACGAATAATCGGTCTCGTCGTGCTGTGGCGCGCTCCCAAAAAGCGGTTCAGCGGGCATCTGTCCCGATAAGCCGCTGCCATTCGTCGGCGCATCACCGAGAGCAGGCAACTCCACCGGCGAAAAATCTGCAGCGCTGCTCGTGATTGGTTCCGGCTCGGCTTCCCCGGAAAGGCTTTCGGACACCGTCTCGCTAGCCGAATAATCGCTGGGGCCTTCTTCCTGGGTCTCTACAACCTGCTCGCGAACTTCCGCCTGCGCGTCATCCGAGAAGTGGTAAGACGAGCCGCCGTACTTCGCGTCGCTGAATTTGCTCGGGTCAAAATGAGGCCGCGGCTCTTCCTCTTGCTTTTCGAATTCGCTCGCCGGCGCGAATTCCTCCGCGTGTACCGGCTCGGCCGCCTGTTCCGTCGCGGCAGACGCAGATTCCACGGCATGCGCCTCCACGACTGTAGGTGCTGCCACGGGTTCCTCGGCTGGTGCGCTCACCGAATCTTCCACAACCGGCGCCGCCACCACAGGAGCCACTATCGGCGCCGTGTCTATCGCTGACTCAGGCGCGGCCACGGGCGCAGAAAGATTCGTCATCCAATGATTTTCCGAGGTGTCGCTAGAACTCGCGACAGGATTCTCCGCGGGTGCCGGCGTCAGCATGTCCATCCAGCCGCGCATGCGCGAAACCAGGCTCGGCCGGCTCGGCGCCTCTTCGGCCACCGCTTCATGCTGCACCGCAGGAGCCTCGGCCACGGCTTCGTGCTTAGCCTTGGCGAGTTCCGCTTCCGAATATTTGGCCTGTACGTCCGGCTCATCCAATCGCGAGAACGATCCCGCCGCAAGCTCGATTTCCGGCTGGTTCTTCACGTCCCATTCGTTGGATTTTGTCGCAACTTCCGCCGGCGCATCCACAATCGCGGGCGTAGTCTCGGCAGGAGATTTTTGTTCCACCGCGGGCGTCTCAGCCTTCGCCTCAGTCGCTTGGGCCGCCGCTTCTTCCGGCCGAACGTGTCTCGGCGGAACATCCTTTTCCGATGGAAACGTGATGGGCTTGAAATCTTGTCCGTAGGAATAGACCGGGTCAGCCGCTACATTTTCCGGAACTTCGAAGTCGGCCGCGTTGCGCCGCCAATCGTTGGCTGTCGCGGAGCCGTCAAATTCATCATCGTCATCTTCCGCCGCAACCACCGGAGTCTTCGGAGCAGCGGGCGCCTTCGGCGCTTTGGATTCTTTGGAAGTGGCTTTGGCCTTCTTCGCGGCCTTGGGCGTTTCTTCCTCGTCCTCTTCTTCTTCCACGTCGCCCAGATCAATCGCGCGCACGCCCTTGCCAAATCCATAAATTACCGCGGCTTCTTCCGCGGTAGGTTCTGGGAATTCAGGCAGC
This sequence comes from uncultured Acidobacteriota bacterium, assembly GCA_963748395.1. Lineage (GTDB taxonomy): Bacteria > Acidobacteriota > Terriglobia > Acidiferrales > UBA7541 > Palsa-295. Next base: position 1,166,833 of record CAVVIP010000006.1, read on the forward strand.
GGCTTGGGCTCCGCCTTCAACGGAACTTCCGGCAACGCTGGCGGCAAAGCTGCTTCGGCGGCAACTTCCTTGGCTCTGGCCAGTTCCGCAGCGACCTTCGGATTCTTTTCCAGCGCGGACATCACCATGGCGATCAGCGGATCGGGTGGGACAAACGGCTTCTTCAACACGCCATCCGCGCCCACGCGCCGTGCTTCTTTTTCGTCCAGCGGATCGAACGCGCCCACCAGTAGGATTACCGGCACATGAGAAAATCGCGGATCTTTCTTTACGAATTCGCAGACCTCATAGCCGTTGCGCACCGGCATGAATACGTCGGCCAGCACCAAATCGGGATTCGCATCCGGCAGGCGCCGCACCGCTGCTTCGCCGTTCCCGACTGCGATCACTTCCACGCCGCGCTCTTGAAACGCCAGCACGACCATTTTTTGGATATTGGTGTTGTCGTCTGCAACCAGAATTCTGGGCACTGTCTTCCCCTGGCGGCACGTCCCCCATTCGAGACACGCCTGACCCCTGAACATAGCTATTGCAGCACCCCGCGGCAGGGGCGTCAACAAACTAGAAGTACAGGAGTGCCTGAGTTGTTAGCAGGGAGTAAATACCGATCGAACGGGTTTTACCAGGGGATCAGTTTCTTCAATCCCTTCTTTTTCTTACTGGTGGACTCTTCCTTGCTGTCCACAGGGGGCGCTTTCACGCTGGTAGAGGCTTTCTCCGCCGGATGATCTGCTGACTGTGTTCCGGCCGCCGTAGCTGAAGAGCTTGCAGGGGTAGAGCCTGCCGAAGCTGTTGCCGGAGCTGCGGCGCCCGTCGGGCTGGCTGAACTCGATATAGCTGCCGGTGGATTGCTGGCGGCCGTGTCGGCTGGCGCGTGTCCGGTGCCCGATCCATTTAAACCACCATCGTCCACGGCGGCGTTTGTAGACGCTGCCGGCGCAGGTGCGGGCGTTGTGGTCGCCGCAGCTGCGGTTGTCGGCTGGCCCTTGTCGTCCAGCGGCGTAAGAATCTCGGCGCCCACCCCCGCCTGTGCGCCAGTAGCTCCCGCCGGCGCCGTTGTCGCATCTTCCGGCGTCACCACCTCGCTGCTGCTTCCCGATGCCTGCGTGTTCGCGTCCGCCGCGCTCCCCGTCACCGTGAACGACGGCCCCGAGGCTCCCGGCCGCAGTACTTCCGTCGCCGAAACGGCATCATTCGGCGGAGCCATTTGCGGGGTCCCGCCGCGAGCTGCGGTAGAAACGTCCGGACTTCCCTTGAGCATCCCCATCGGCAGCTTCAGCACGATGCTCTGGTGGTGCTGCTTCTCGTACAATTGCTGTTTTTGCATGCGCACGATAGCGTCGGGATCCGGGGAGGGAACTGGCCTGCCCATATCTTTCAGTCGAGCTTTCGCGCCCGGCGCGTCTTTTGAAAGCGGATAATCGCGAACGATCCGTGAGTAGCACCTGCTCGCCAGATCGTCCCAGTGATTCTTGTCATCCTCATTCTTCGAGACTTGTTTCGCGCGCTCGTAAATATTCCCGAGCATCCACAACGCATTGTCATTCTCGCTGTATAGCGGATAGCGATCCGTCAGCTCCACCAGCCGCGCGGCGGCGGCGCGATAGTCCGTCTTCGCGTAATAGAAGTAAGCGACCTTGTAATCGCCGTCGGCCAGCACTTCCTGCACGTTGCGTAAATACTGCTCGGCCTTGGGCACCAGCGGGCTTTGTGGATACTTCAGCAAGAACGCCTGAAAAGCATCTTCGGCCGCTTCACCCTGCGTCTTGTCGCGGTCGGCCTTTTCCATCATGTTGTAATGCGCCACGCCGATCTGCATCTGCGCGTAGGATGCTTCATCCAGGAACGGGAAAAATGTCTGGAAGTTGCTGTACTCGTCGATCGCTTGCGTCAGGTTCGATGTGCCGCCCTCTTTAAAGTAGGAGTCCGCCACTGAAAGTTTTGCTTTGGCCAGGTATTCGCTGTCGGGATATGTATTAATCAGCGTCTGCAGCGCCAGGCGCCCTTCAGTGTAGCGTCCGGCTTTCAAGTCGGCCTGTGCGCGGTCATACAGCACCTTGTCCGGCTCCGCCGAAGTGTTCACGTCAATCGTCTGCTTCTTTTTCTGATTCTTCTGATCCTTCTTGGCGGTCTGCTTCGCGGGAGCTTGCGCGGCCGGCTTGGGTTGCGGCTTGGGCTTCGGTGCATCCGCATCAGTGGGCGGGGGTGGCGCGGCCTGGCCGCTGCCGCCAGTTTGTGGAGTAGGTACCTGCGCGCTCGCGCTCGGGCTCACTACCAGCAGAATGCCGAGCGCAGCCAGCAAAAGCGCTGCGTTTCGATAATTCCTCGGTCGTCCCGCAGCCATACGACTTTCCCGGTCAGGACTTTGCAATGTTCTCCTACGCCCTTTGGCTCAGGGCTTGCCTCGCAAGTTTTTTTAATTGGCGCGTCGCTGCCGCTGGATCTGCCGTCTGGAAGATTGAAGTCCCCGCTACGAACGTGTTTGCTCCGGCCTGCGCCAGCTCGGCCGTATTTCCGGCATCTACCCCGCCATCCACTTCAATCCGGAAGCTCGCATTATAACGCGCCCGCATCTGATAAAGCTGCCGAATTTTCTCGTACGTATTGGCGATGAACTTCTGCCCGCCAAATCCCGGGTTCACCGTCATCACCAGCACCGTATCCACCTTGTCCAACACTTCGCTCAGCATCCCCACCGGCGTCGCCGGATTAATCGCCGCGCCCGCTTCCGCTCCGTGCTCCCGGATCATCGCCAGCGCCCGGTCCAGATGCACCGTCGCTTCCTGGTGCACCAGCACGCGGTTCGCGCCCGCGCGTATAAACGCCTCGATATACTGTTCGGGCTGCTCGATCATCAGATGCACATCTAGGGGCAGCCGGGTTGCCTTGCGCAGTGACGCCACCACAGGAATTCCCAGCGAAATATTCGGGACGAAGTGCCCATCCATAATATCCACGTGAATCACATCCGCGCCGGCTTCTTCCACCACGCGCACTTCTTCCCCTAGCTTCGCGAAGTCCGCGGCCAGTATCGAAGGCGCAATCTCTATGGGTGCGTAGCTCATCAGCTCTCGCGAATTCTAACACAGCCTGCCCAACGTCTCCGGACCTGCCTAGGTTCGTTTGGGAGTGTTTCGGGTGCCCTGCGTCTTTATGGAATACCTCGCCTTACTCCGCCAGCTGCAATTCAATCGTCGTGTTCGCGTCCACCCGCGCGCCCCGCGACGGCGTCTGGCCCACCACCGTCCCGTGCAGCCCGCCCGGCACCGCCGCGAACGTCAGCTTCGCCACCTTCAGCCCCGTGCCGCTGAATTTAGTTTCCGCTTCCCCCAGCGAAAATCCTACCAGTTCGGGCATCACGTACGCCGCCGGCCGCGCGCCCAGCGAAACCAGCAGATCCACGTGCGGGCTGGTGACGTCCGACTCTCCCGGCGCCGGATCCTGTTGCAGCACCGCATCATCTTCCGTCCCCGCCACGTATGCCTCAGAAATCTCGCCCACCTGCATCCCCGAACGCAGCAGCTCGATCCGTGCCGCGCGTATGCTGTGGTCGGTCAGCACCGGAATCGTCGCCTGCTTCGGCCCCAGGCTGATCACCACGTGCGCGAATTGGCCGATCTTTACTTTCATTCCCGGCGGAGGTGTCTGCCGCACCACCGTATCCACAGGCAGCGGACTGAACAGCCGGTCCTCCACCTTGAATCCCACGCCGCGCCCCTGCAACATTTGCTGCGCTTCCACCGCTTTCTTTCCCACCACATCCGGCATCGCTACTTCGCGCCCCTGAATCGCAAAGCGCATCGCCGTCAGCGCGCTCAGGAACGCCACCGACATCAAGATAAACGCCAGCAGCGCCATCCGGAAAATCCACTGCATCCGCTCGCGAAATGTCATTGACCTGCCTCAGTCATCATCTGCCTCAGGCGAAGCACCATGAGCCTAACACGTCTCGCCGCGCCGAATCCCCGCCGTCAACCGCGCTCGCACTCTCGCGGTTAACTCCGCCATTCCGGCGGCCGCACTCCCTTGAGTGCACCGCGGCGACGCTCGGACGAAGTATGAATCACTCCCTTCTAATCACTGCCGCGAAAAATCCGTCCGTCCGCAGCACTCCCGGCGCAGTCCGAAAATATCCGTCAGCCATCGAACAAGATTCTCCGACCTAAAGTCTGCCGCAAGCACGCTCCTCAGCCCGCGCGCCGCCTCGTCACCCGTCTCGCGCCGCAACCCTTCAGCTCCGCGCAGCGCCTCTTCCACCACCCGCTCGTTCTCCTCCGGCTCCATCGAACAAGTGGAATAAACCAGCCGCCCTCCCGGCGCCAACCTCTCCAGCGCCGACCGCAGCAGGGAAGTCTGCAGCGCGTGAAATTCCGCCAGCTGCTCCGCCTTCAGCCTCCAGCGAATTTCCGGATGCCGCGCCAGCGTTCCTGTCCCCGAACACGGCGCATCGACCAAAATACGATCAAACTTCACGCCGAACGGCAGCGCCTCCGCCGCGTCCAATTCCACTAGTCGCGCGCCCACCAATCCCAGCCGCTTGAATTGCTCCCTCATCGCGCGCAACCGGTGCGCGTGCCGGTCCGCAGCCACCACCATCCCGCCCGCCCCTGCCGCGCGCACCAGCGGCGGAGTCTTTCCTCCCGGCGCCGCGCACAAATCCAGCACGCGCTCGCCCGCTTGCACGTCCAGCAGCAGTGGCACCGCCTGCGAAGCTTCATCCTGAATCGAAATCGCGCCGCTGCGAAACGCTTCCGTGCGCGTGGGACTCCCGCCGCTCACCGCAAAAGCCGTCTGCAAAATTTTCCCAGCTTCGATTCGCAACCCCGCCCGCTGCAACGCGCCGAAAATTTCCTCCCGTCGCGCCGCATCATGCAACGCGCAACTCAGCCGCGGCGCGTGATTGTTCGCCTCCAGCAACGCGATTGTGCGCTCCTCGCCGAATCGCGCGAGCCACCGCTCCACCATCCACGTCGGATGCGAATGTAAAATCCCCAGCCGCTCCGCAATCGCCGCATCCGCCGCCACAAACGTCGCAGCCGGCACCCGCGATTCATTCGACGCGCGCCGCAGCACCGCATTCACCAAGGTTGCCGCCGAACTTTTTCGTGCGCTCTTCACCAGCTCCACCGATTCATTCACCGCCGCGCGCGCCGGCACCCGCTCCAGAAATCGCAGCTGATACAACCCGATGCGCAGCGCCAGCGCCACCGGCAGATCCAGCCGCGCCACCGGCTTTTTCATTTGCCGCTCCAGCAGAAAATCCAGCAGCCGACGCCAGCGCAACACACCCATCACCAGCTCGGTCGCCAGGCCCGCATCATCCGCCTTCACTCGCCCGCCCAGCTCCGCATGCAGCAAATCGCTCGCGTACGCGCCCTCCGCCTCCACGCGCCGCAATACCTCATACGCAATTTTTCTGGCAGGACTAATTGTGGCCATTGAGCTCTTCGATTAACTTGAGGCAGACTTCATAACGCCACACAAATATTTTAGAAAGAGCGCCACTTCACGCCCCGAATCGTTCACCAGCCGCCAATCGCGCCCCATTCGCAAATTCCCGCGCCGCAATCCGCTTGCGCCCCTCGAGTTGCACAAATTCCACCCGTAGCGCCGTACCTTCTCCGCACACCACATCCACCTCGCCCCCACGCGCGAGAATCGTCCCCGCCGCAACATCCGCCGAACCGCCAGCCGCGATGTCACCCACCGCCGGCCTGCCCCATATCGCGCACTGCTTTCCGCGAAACGATGTAAACGCCCCCGGCCAAGGCTGAAACCCGCGCATCCGGTCATAAATTTTCTGCGCCGCGAGCGCCCAATCAATCAAACCATCCTGCTTCTTCAAAGGACGCGCCAAACTCGCCTGCGAATTATCCTGCGCCACCGCCGTAATCGCGCCCAGATCTATCCCACGCAGCGTATCGGCCATCAACGGCGCCCCCGCCTCCGCCAGTCGCGCGTACAATTCCGGCGCAGTTTCCTCTGCCCCAATTTCCGTTTCGTATTTCATCAGCACCGGCCCCGTGTCCAATCCGGCGTCAATGCGCATCGTCGTCAAGCCCGTGCGTGTCTCGCCGTTCGCAATCGCCCAATGAATCGGTGCAGCTCCGCGATATTTCGGCAACAGCGACCCGTGCAGGTTGATCCACCCCAGCCGAGGAATTTCAATCAGCCGCGCGGGAATAATCTGGCCATAGGCAATAATCACCACCACATCGGGCGCCGCGCCGCGAAAATAATCGTAAGCCTCTTCCGCGCGGATTTTCTGCGGCTGGTAAACGGGAATCCCCGCGGCAAGCGCTGCGGCTTTCACCGGCGAATCCGAAACTTCATTGCCGCGCCCCCGCGCGCGATCCGGCTGCGTAACCACGCCTTCGATTTTGAATTCAGGAAGTCCCAGCAGCAGTCGCAACGTGGGCACGGCAAACGCCGGTGTGCCGCAAAAAATAATTCTCAGCGGCGCCACGAACGCCCTACCACTCGCCGGCTTTTTTCAACTTGCGGATTTTGCGCTTGATCAGGTCGCGCTTCAGCATGCTCAAGTGCGTGATAAAGAGGATTCCATTCAGGTGGTCAATCTCGTGGCAAAAAGCGCGCGCCAGCAGTCCCTCGCCCCGCCGCTCGAAAGAATTTCCCGCGGCATCCTGCGCGCGCACCGTCACGTACTGCGGCCGCTCCACATATCCGCGAAATCCCGGCAGCGAAAGGCAGCCTTCTTCCTCGCGCTGCTGGCCCTCCGCATAAATAATTTCCGGATTCGCCAGCACCATCTTCGCTTCGGGAACCTTTCCATTCGAGACGTCAATCACCGTCAGCCGCAAGCCCACGCCAATCTGCGGTGCCGCCAATCCCACGCCAGCCGCCGCGTACATGGATTCGAACATGTCCGCCACCAGCTTCTCGATATCTTCGTCGAATTTTTCGACGCGCTTTCCCGGCGTTTCCAGCACCGGATCGCCATATTTCACAATCGGATGAATCATCGTCAATCAGTCCCTATCCCCATCTCGCAAATTCACGTTCGGCGCCACAAATCACTAATCACCACTCACGAATCACTCGCCACTCATCACTAAAATTCATCCAGCTGCTTCTGATACCCCTCGAAATTCCTGCGCGTCTCCCCAATCGAATCGCCGCCGAATTTTTCTAGAAACGCTCCTGCCAGCTCCACCGCCACCATCGCCTCGCCCGCCACGCCTCCCGCCGGAACCACGCACACGTCCGAACGCTCGTACGCCGCCTTCACCGCTTCCTTCGTATTCAAGTCCGCCGTAATCAACGGCCGTCGCAGCGTTGAAATCGGTTTCAGATATCCGCGCACCACCACGTCGCTGCCGTTCGTGATCCCGCCTTCTAGCCCGCCCGCGCGGTTCGACGTCCGCTCGAATCTTTTCTTCGCCGCATCATAGCGAATCTCGTCCTGCACTTCCGATCCATAACTCCCCGCATTCCCGACGCCCGTGCCGAATTCAACCGCCTTCACCGCTTGTATGGACATCACCGCGCGCGCAATCCGCGCATCTAGTTTCTCATCCCACTGTGCGTGGCTGCCCAGCCCCGGCGGAATTCCGTGCGCCACCACTTCAAATATGCCGCCCACCGAATCTCCCGTGCGCATCACCTCATCCACTTCTGCCTTCATCCGCGCTTCGGCATTCGCATCCACGCAGCGCAGCGGCGATTCCAGATTTTCGCACACCGTCACAATTTCTTCCCAGCTCGCGGCGCGTTCCAGTCGCGCGTGTCCCACCGCGATCGAATGGCTTAGCACCTCAACGCCAAATTCGCGCAACAATAGTTTTGCAAATGCACCCGCCGCCACCCGCGCCGCCGTTTCGCGGGCAGATGCGCGCTCCAGCACGTACCGCGCGTCATGCAAATTAAATTTCAGCGCACCCGCCAGGTCCGCATGACCCGGCCGCGGCGCCGTCAGTTGCCGTTGCGCGCTCTTAGGATCGCTCGCATCCGCTCCGTCGGTGTCTTCCACCTCCTCCACCGGTAGCGTTTTCTCCCAATTTTTCCAATCGCGATTCTCGATCCGCACCGCAATCGGCGCCCCAATCGTTTTCCCGTGGCGCACGCCGGCGAGTATGTCCGCCGCATCCTTCTCGATTCGTTGCCTGCCCCCACGACCGTATCCCAGCTGCCGCCGGTGCAACTCGCGTTGAATAAAATCCAGATCGACGCGCACACCCGCAGGTAATCCGGAGACCCAGGCAATCAGCGCCTGCCCGTGAGATTCACCGGCTGTCACAAATCGCAGCATATTAGGTCGGACCCAGCATGCAGGCACGAATGACAGATTCTACCGGACGCTTCCATTCGCGTAAAGCCGTGCCGCCCGTCATGTAGTTGTTTTCAACGGTGCAGGTAATCTATCGCTGCTATAATCGTGCCGTTTCCGGCGCCCGCCATTCGCAGCGCAAGATTTCCAGGGAGGCTGTTTATCATGAAATTGCTGATCGCGGCGGTAGTCACCATATTCCTCGGAGTCTCCGCGGCATCCGCCCAGACTGCCACCTGGCAACTCGATCCGGCCCATTCCAACGCGCAATTTTCAGTGCGGCACCTCGGCATCTCGAACGTCCAGGGTGAATTTACGAAAATTTCCGGCGCCGTGCAGCTCGACGACCAGGACATATCTAAATCCAGCGTGAACGCCACGATAGACGTGGCCTCCATTGACACCCGCGTCGAGCGCCGCGACAACGATCTGAAGAGCGATCATTTCTTCGACGTCGCCAAATTTCCCACCATGACTTTTCAATCCACGAAAATCTGGAAGACCGGCGACGGCACCGCGAAGATGACCGGCAACTTGACGCTCCACGGCGTCACCAAGGAAGTCACCTTCGACGTGACCGGCCCCAGCAAAGCCATTCAGGTGATGGGCGGCACGCGCTGCGGCGTCTCTGCCACCACCAAGATCAATCGTCAGGAATTCGGAATGGTCTACATGACCAACTCGCTTCCCGGCGGCGACGAAATGATCGGCGACACTGTCACCATTACCCTCGACATAGAAATGGTTAAGAAGTAACCGGAAGACTCACCGGGAATCTCGTTACACGCACGCGGAATCCCCGACAAGAAGAGACAACCAAGCCCGAATCAGCACGCGTAAGCACTGCTGGGGTAATTTCCTCGCTCCGAACTCCAATTTTCTGCAAAGAAACTATTCGTATCGAAGTGCAACCATCGGATCTACATGCGACGCCCGACGCGCGGGGATGTAGCTGGCCGCAGCAGCGATGGCCGCGAGAATCAGACACGCGGCGATCAGCGCGTAGGGATCGGCCGCGCCCAGTCCGAAAAGCATGCTGCGTATCAAGTGCGTGCCGGCGAGTGCGATAGGAACGCCCACCACGATTCCGACGAGCATCAGAATTAACGTTTCGCGCAAAACCTGCCGCAGTATGGTGGACGGGCTTGCGCCCAGCGTCATGCGGATGCCGATATCGCGCGTGCGCCGCGCCACTGTGAAAGCCATGATGCCGTAGAGGCCCACTCCCGCCAGAATAATGGCGAGCATGCCGAACGCGGACGCGAGGCGTGCCACGAAATAATCGGTGTGCAGCGATTCCACAACTAAATCGGGCATCGTGCGAATTTCGATTTCCGGAATCGCCGGATTGGCGTCGTGCACGATGACGCGGATGGCGCTTGAAACGCCCGCAGTATCGCCCGCGGTGCGAACTTCAAAGTAGGCCATCTCGCTGACCCACAGCGGATTGAAGCTGGGTGCGTATAGGCGCGCAGGCGTTTGCTCGCGAAGACTATTGTATTTCGCGTCGGCAGCGACGCCCACAATTTCGGCATCTGCCGTGCTCCCCGGATACGTATCGCGAACGCGCTTGCCGATGGGATTCGAATTCGGGAAATATTTCTTAGCGAATGTTTGATTGATGACGGCAACGCGCGGCGCTTTGCCCCCTGCCGGTGCGGCGTCCTGCTCCTCGATGCCGCGTCCGTAAAGGATGGGGATGCCCACCACGTTGAAATAGTCCGGGCCAACATGATCCATTCGCGACACCATTACTTCGCCGGATTTCGGAGTGTAGCCGTCCACCGAGATCGGATCACCGGACTCGGAGTGGCTAAAGAGTCCGTCAGCGGAAAGGGTGGCGCCGGTTACTCCGGGAACGGCTTTGATTTTGTCGAGCAGATCTCGAAATAGCAGCTGAACAGTTGCTTCCGTATATCCCGCAGGATTGGGGTTGACGCGAAACAAAATCAGGTGTGTGGAGTTGTAGCCCAGGCTCACCCCGTTCAGTCGTTGCAGGCTGCGCACGAACAAACCCGCGGCGACCAACAGCACCAGCGACACCGCCACTTGCGCCACCACCAGGATTTTCGCCACAGGGAAGCGGCGATGCAGCGCCTCTGCTGTGGATCCGGAAACTCCCGATTTCAAAACCGGCGAAAGATCGATACGCGTGGCGCGTAGCGCCGGGATCAATCCGAAAAGAATTGCCGTGAACGCCGCCACAGCGAAAGTGAAAGCCAGAATGCGCGCGTCCGGGCGCAGCGAAAGTTGAATGGCGAACGGCCCCGTGCCGGAAACCATGCGCAGCAATAGTGCGTCGGCCCACTGCGCCAGCACCAGCCCAGCCGCGGCGCCCAAAAAAGCGAGCAAAAAACTTTCCGTGAGCAGTTGGCGGATCAGCCGCGAACGCGTGGCGCCGATGGAAAGCCGCACCGCGAATTCCCGTTGCCGCGCGGCGCCGCGAGCAAGTAGCAAGTTCGCGAGATTGGCGCAGGCGATTAGCAGGACCAGCGCGACCAGCGCCATCAATACTTTCAGCGGCTCGGCAAACGAGCCATGAAGCATGGATGAACCACGCGCTCCGGATTCCAGCTTGATCTGCTGTTGGGAATATCCCTTCATTTCATCGGCGGAAAGTTTGGCGGCTGCGGAGGAAGACGTAACGTAGCGATGAAAAACCACGCTGATACCGGCGTTTGCTTGCGCTAGCGTCATGCCTGGTTTCAGCCGCGCCATCACTTGCAGCCACATGCGCTGGTCAATATTTCCGTCGGGAAATGCCGTAAGCAAATCGCTGCCGGGATAAACAGCCGCCTGCATCGTGGCCGGAACCCACAGGTCCGGCGATTCACCCACCGATTCGCCGAAGAACCCCGCGGGCGCCACGCCGATAATTTCAAACGAAGTATTGCTGATGGTGATTTTGCGGCCCAGCACCTGGGGATCGAGATTAAATCGGCGGCCCCAGAATCCGTGGCTGATCACCGCCATCGGAAACGAGTCGCGCGCACCATCCACTTCCGGCCCGAACGTCCGGCCTATGATAGGTTGCACGCCCAGCGTCTGAAAATAAGCCCCAGAGACCAGCCGAATGCGCGCCGTGTCCCGCAGTGCCGGCGCGGACGAACCTGCTCTGTCGCCCGGGTTCGCAGGAGCGTCTGCGCTGGGAATGGTCACCGGAACTTCCGGCAGCGAGCTATCCGCGGCGAAAATTCCGGAGAACACTTCATTGTGGTCGCGCAGATATTCGAATTCAGAATATGCCAGCAGGTCGCGGTCGCCGCTCGCGCTCCCGTTGCTCATGCCGTGCGCGTCCGGATTGGTCAGCGCCACCAGTTGCTTTGGGTTCGCCACTGGCAGCGACCGCAGCAGCACGGAATCAAGAATCGTGAAGATCGCGGTGTTGGCGCCTATCCCCAGTGCCAGCGTCAGCACCGCGATCAGCGCGAAGCCAGGATTCCGCAGGAAAGTGCGTGCTGCGTAGCGAACGTCCTGCAGAAAGTTTTCCATCAGCGCACCTTTCCCGGGCATTGAAATATATGCCGCTGAAACCAAAGCACGCCGAATGCCGCGCCATCGCACCCATAGGTTTAGCCGAATCAAGATGTTGGCCGCAGATCCGAACCAACCATCGCGCGGGGTTGCTCGGTTGTGGGACGAGCGCGTTGCGCAGCCGGACACCGCCGTGCGCAGGATTGTCCAATGATGTCAACGATTCTCCGCGTTTCCATTTATAATCGGACCCATGACGCGCGACGTTCCGCCGCTCGGCTTTACCGGCAATCAGGCGGACACCTCACGCCCCGCTCCTCGCGCAACAGCGCAGCAGCAAACGCCAGCCGTTCCCGGCGAGGCGCTCATCTCACTCCGCAATGTCCACTTGAGTTTCGAAGCAGGAGATATTCTCCGTGGCATTTCTTTTGACGTCGCGCACGGCGAAACCAAAGTCCTCCTCGGCGAAACCGGCACCGGCAAAACCCTCATCATGAAACTCGCCGCCGGCCTGATTCGTCCCGATTCCGGCCAGATCCTGGTGATGGGTCAGGATGTAAGCCAAATGCCCGAAAAAGAGCTCCTCGATTTCCGCCGCCGCATCGGTTTCGTCTTTCAGGAAGGCGCGTTGTTCGATTCCCTCAACGTCTTCGACAATGTTTCCTTCCGCATGCGCGAGGAAGACGTGCCCGAACCCGAAATCGAAACCCAGGTGCGCCAGGCGCTGCGCTTCGTCGAAATGGAAGAGGCCATCGAGAAATTTCCCGGCGAACTTTCCGGCGGTATGCGCCGCCGCGTTTCCATCGCGCGCGCTCTGGTGGATCGTCCTCCCGTCGTCATGTACGATTCGCCCACCGCCGGTCTCGATCCCGTCACTTCGCAAACCATCATCACGCTGATCCTGCGCGGCCGCGATTTGCAGGATGTCACCTCGCTGCTCGCCACCCATCGCGTGCAAGATGCTTTCGGCCTCGCCAATTTCCGCTTCGATCAAGCCACCAATCTCGTCGTGCCGCTCTCCGCCAACGGCAATTCCGCCCCCGGCACGCAATCCCTCGAGCAGCGCGAGAAATCCGCGGTCAGCGCCCGTCAGCAGAATCACGCGCGCCCCACCAATGTCCTGGTCCTGCGCGATGGCAAAATTTACTTCGAAGGTCCCGCGGACGAATTGCTCCGCACCCAAGATGAATACTTGAAAAAGTTTCTGGCTTCGGCAGAATGAATTCCACATTCACATTCGCAATTAGTAAGGAGGCAAGGTCATGGCGCAAAGCAAGCAGCTGACTTGGTCGGAACTGCGCGTAGGTGTTTTCGTGCTGGCGGGTCTGTTCATTCTGGCGATCGCTATTTTCTATATCACCGGCGCCGGCATCATCGGTTCGAAGTATCGCCTGTACACGTACCTGCCGGAAGTCGGCGGCGTCACCGAAGGCGCACCCGTGCGCCTCGACGGCGTTACCATCGGCAACGTCGAGAAGATCGCCCTCAATCCGCATCCCGCCAATCGCACCCAGAGCATCCAGCTCGCCCTACGCATTGATAGCAGATACAAGCCCGACGTCCGCACCGACTCCACCGCCAGCCTGGTCACCGAAGGTTTGCTCGGCGATCGCTATGTCAACGTCCAGCGCGGGCTCACCGGCGAGGCCTTGCCGCCGAACGCCACGATCCCTGCGGCGTCGGCCATGTCCATGACCGAGCTCGTCCAGCGCGGCACCGACCTGATGGACACGCTCAACGTTCTCTCCGGCGATCTGCAGGGCATCATCACCGACGTGAAAGCCGGCAAAGGCACCGTCGGCAAGCTGATCAAAGATCCCGCGATGTACGACAATCTCAATTCCACTCTCGCGCGCCTGAACTCCATCGCCGGCTCCATCCAGGACGGGAAGGGAACCGCCGGAAAGTTTGTCTCCTCCGACGAGCTCTACACCAAAGTCACCTCCACCGTGGACAATATCAACGACGTTCTCGGCGCCGTAAAAGATCAGAAGGGCACCGCGGGCAAACTCATCTACGATCCCGCCGTTTACAATTCCGCCAAAGGATTCCTGGACAACGGCAACGCCGTCCTCGCCGACGTGCGCGCCGGCAAAGGCTCGCTCGGCAAATTCGCCAACGACGACGCGCTTTACAACAACCTGCGCGACGCTTCCGCCCAGGTCCGCGACGCCACCGCCAAACTCAATTCCAATACCGGTACCGCGGGGAAGTTCTTCAACGATCCCGATCTCTACGACAATCTCACCGGAATGTCCGGCGATCTACGTCTGCTCATCGGCGACTTCCGCAAAGATCCCAAAAAGTTTCTGCACGTAAAGCTGGCCGTTTTCTAGTCGCCAGAAGAGCGCTTAGCGCGAAAAACAGCACGAATAGTCGCGACTAGAAAATCTTTTCTCTTTTTTGTGTCAGTTAGGTCAATCTCTGAGCTATGTCTTAAATCTATCGCCGTGACAACCAGACCAATCCGCTCTTCCAGAACGCTCCTGGCCAGCCTGATAAGTCTGGCGATCCTGACACTTTCCGCCGCAACCTTGGCGCAAACATCCGCGTCGCCCACCGCCGAATCCACCTTTCGCAGCATCACGCCGGAGATGCACAAGCGGTCCCTCGCCTCACTCAGCGCCTTACAGCCCTCCGCGAAACAATGGGTCCGCCGGGAAGCGCAAGTGGAAGCTCACCGCTCCGCTCACGACCACGCCGCGCTCGAAGCAGCCGTCCGCGAGCGCTTTGGCAAAAGTCTGCCCGCTGCGGACGTCTCCGAGCTGGTCTTCGACATTCTGATAACTTCGATCGCGCCGCAGTACAACTCGCTGTTGCAGATGCGTGACGAACTGCAAGCGCAGACCGCCGCGCAGCAAGCCTTGCGGGACATCATCAGCAAAGTTTCTGCCGCCGACGTCGCGCCAAACTCCGCAGCCGGCGCCAAGGCCAGTATCAACGAGCCGTGCAACACCTCCAGCTGCCGCACGCTCGCGCAATCCGCGACGAAGATCTCCATCCTGACCGTTCACACGCAACATTCGCTGCGCTACAACCTCCCCGACAACTTCACCTACGTCCAAGCCCAGCAAGCCTTGCAGCAGATGCGCCAGGATTTGGACACCCTCAACGACATCACGCAAGCCCAGCAGTTGAAGTTGCAGATGGCACAGCAGCAGTGGTCGCAAATAATGGACATGATTTCGAACGTAATGAAGGCGATGAACGACACTTCCAGCGCCATTCTGCAAAACTTGAAGTAATCGCCGCGCGGGGCAGTATTAACGAACGAGGAATTTCACTTAGGCGAGAGCACTTCTTTCACTTTTGCCAGAAGCGCGGCTGCGGTGTATGGCGTGGGGAAAACTTCAAACCCTTGCAGCTGCAGGCGATATTCCAGCCGATCATCATCAATCAATCCAGCCACCATCAGCACAGGTAATCCGTTCACCTTCGTGCGCAGAAACTTCGCTGCGTCATAGCCCGAAATATCTTCAACGTAAGGGCTGATGATCAGCAGATCCGGCTTGCACTCGCTGATCCTTTTGACCGCCGTTCCCAAATCGCCCCCCGCCATCACCGAATATCCCCCGTGCTCCAACGCTTCCTGTATAACCGCGCGCGCCACCGCATCCGAAACCAAAAGCAGAATCATCGCAGTGATGGGCATCTTGCCTCCTCCACCAGCGCCGCAGGCGCTGGCCGCCAGCACAACCTCGCTGAAATTCTCGCAAAATCGCTCACGCTTCAACGCTCAAAGTTAAAATGCGTAGCGATTCCGCCCAGCACCCTACTAGGACGCGCCCCGCCCGCCATCCGTTACCCGGCGGACCAGCGCCTGGGAAAAATCACCAAGAAGGCGACTTGGAGCGGCTTCCATGAGGTTACACAGACGTGACGCACGCGGAATACGACCAGGAGGCATGGAATGATGATTGCGACTGCGATTAAAAAGGATCTTTCCAGCAAGATCGGCCTGCCTCGCGTGATTACATCGGACGCACAGAACGAACGTTACACACAGGCTTTGCTTCAGTTGGAGCGGCAGAACAACTTGTCGGCGGACGAAAAAAACCTTGCGGAGGTCCTTGCTCTCCTCATCGAGGCCTACGAGGAGGAGCGCTATTCCGTTCCGGACGCGTCTCCAACGGAAGTCTTGCAGGAATTGCTCAGTGCAAATAACCTCCGGCAAAAAGATCTCGTGCCTATTTTCGGTTCCGAGGGCGCAGTATCCGATATTTTGAACGGCCGCCGGCCCCTCAATAAAAACCACATCGAAAAGCTCAGCCGCCGCTTCTCAGTCTCCCCCGAGGTCTTTTTCGAAGACCTGTGAATTGCGCAATTCGAGAAGATAGCGAACCCGATCGATGGAGAGGTCGTTTAACTCTTTATACGCTTCGCGACGCCCACTCCTCACGCACTCCGCAATCGAGGACTTTCATCTACGCCTGTGCGCAAATCTTGGGGAGCAGGTCAGGTGTGCATCAGAAAGGACAAAGCCAAAGTGGTCCTAGACCGCTGGGTGGGCGCGCTTGCCGGATGATTTGCGCGGCGGCTCGTTCTCGGACAACTCGGATAGCACGACCGGCGACCGATCAGGAAATTCAGCGACAATGCGCACGTCGCCGCCCATCGCTTTCACCGTCTTTCGCAGTGTAGAGATCAATAGATCGCTGCGCTTTTCCAGACGTGAAACGCTGTCTTGCGTGATCCCGAGAGTCTTGGCGAGGCGAGCCTGCGTGAGCTTGCGAGCTTTTCGCAGATCACGCAGGCTCATCTCTTCTGCGATTATGTCCGCGGCGCGGTTTTGGACCTTCCTGCGCTCGGCTGGACTCAGCTTGCGAATTATTTCATTCACGTCCACGGGCATAGTCACGTCCTCTTTGCGATCCGGGCAAGATGAGCATCGAATCGTTCGTCTGCCTTGCTTATCAGCACGCGATAGAAGCGCTTTTCGCTCCCGCCCGATTTGTCTCCGGCCACCAGCAGAATCGCCTTACGCCTTCGATCAAAAGCGAAAGCCACTCGCCATTCACCGTCTGCCGCGCTGAATCGTAATTCCTTCATGTTCGCGTGCCGGGATCCCTTCAGGGTATCAACCCGAGGCCGCCCGAGCTGCGGCCCATATTGGGCCAGAACGATCGACAACGCCAGTATCTCTGTCCGCACATGCTGGTGTAGCGCGTGAAATTCCGGCGCAAATTCGTCGGCCAACTCAACGGCCCATTGCACGCTACGAATATGGCACAGAATACATTATGGAGTCAAGTCCATATATCTCGCGCCGGGCCGACTGGCCGACCCTCGCGTCGGCCAACGGGCGTTAGTGGCTGATGAAATCGCTGGGAGCGGGTTTCCGCAGAGTGTGGAGCAGCGCCAGGCCTGTGGGTGTGATCCTGACGACCGCGCGGCCGTTTACTTCTTGCTGGAGCACCAGGGCGCGATCGTTGGCTTCTTCCCACACGGGCAAACGGGGGCAGGAGGTGCGCCAGGCAGCCATGACCTCATCGTAGCTGCGGTCGCGCTGTGCGAGCCACTCCAGCAGATCGAGCAGCAGGCTTTGGACGACGGAGTTGTCCACGGCTGGTGCCTCCGGAATCAATCCTAACTATATCCGCCCAAGGCAGGCAGTGCCACACGCGGCCCAGCGAGATGTGTCCCGCCGTCCCAGCCAAGCCCGATCCGTCCTCGCCACATCCCTTCCATACATTTACTCTTGCGTTATCAGAACGTCTGTGTTATCGTCAGTCGTGCGCTAATTTCATCACCATAAGGGGGATACATGGTCCACGCTGCTCGCGCCTCAGAATCCCGCGCGACGGCTCCGCCCTTGCTACCCTCCACTCGCCATTTTCTAATCGCTGGTGAAAAAATATTAAAAACAGAGCTAACCCCTTCCGTAGCAATACCGAATGTGTTTCTAATCGCTGGTGTTTGCCCCGCTTTTTCGCCCGCCGCCGCCCCGCGCATTTCTAATCGCTACACCAAATTATTAGAAATCGAGCTAACCCGCTCACAACAAACGAGAAAACATTTTCTAATCGCTACGATTTGTCCCACATTTACATCCGCGCCGCCCCTCACCCATTACTTGTCACCCATCAGTCATCGATCAGCGTCCACGAGTAGCCATTGGCTTTCTAATCGGCACAGCCGCCGATTAGAAATCGATCTAACCCACTCACAACAAACGAGAAAACATTTTCTAATCGGTACTATTTGCCCCACTTTTTTTTCCGCGCCGTTCTTCAGCCATAGCTTGCGACTTATAACTCACCACTGCCTCACCCCATTTCTATTCGATACAAATAAACCTCACAAAATCATCACTCTGATGAAAAGAAAGGAGAAACCGCATTCTATTCGCTACAAATTTGCCCTTCGTGCGACGCACAATCCGATTCTTGCCGCTTCCCGGGCCGTGTTCTATACTTCGCCACCGTTAATTGCCAGCGTCCTTAGCGGCCGCACCGTCCAGACCCGCCCCAGCCGCGCAAGGCTGCCGCGGTGTGAACTGCCGGACGCGATGGCAAAACCCGAGTTCGAGGAAAAAGGAGAACGCCTGTGAAAAGGTTCATGCTAGCTGCTCTATTGGTGGCGGGAACGTGTCTGCTGCAAGGGTCTGCAACGTTCGCGCAAAGTTCAGGTCAATCACAAGCTTCCACAGCCGATAAAAACGCACAGGCGCAGGACGTGGAGATAATGCGCAAGGATATTCGCTCGATGCGCAAACAGCTGGTGGCGGCGAATCTGAATCTGACGCCGGACCAGGCCACGAAATTCTGGCCCGTTTACGACCAGTACATCGCTGAGCTGGTTAAAATCAACGGCACCAAATACGATCTGCTGAAGGAATACTTCAACAGCTACGGCGAGATCACCGATGCGCAGGCGGACAGCATGACCACTCGCCTTCTGCAACTGGACGTGAACGTGGCGCAGCTGCGGCAGAAATACCAGGCGAACTTCCGCGCCGTGCTGCCGGCGAAGCTGTCCGCTACATATTTTCAGATCGACCGGCGCATCCAGATGATGATTGACCTGCAACTGGCGTCGCAAATTCCGCTGGTGCAAGCGCAGTAGTAACGCGGAAACGAGTTGTGTTCTCGTTGTGAACGATTTGTGAAAGAAACACGGACGCGGATGGTCCGGGCAGGCCATCCGCATTCGTGGTGTTGTTAATTGCACCGAACGCACGTGTCAAGCGAGCCAGTTGTATCGGTTCGGACATCGAGCGTTTTGCGCTGCTCCGTGTGCTGGCTATCGCGCTGTTACAGTTTGCGATAAGCCGTGGTCACCCTGCCTATCCTCGTAGTGTTGCTGTACGACATGTACTTGTTCCTCGGCGGACTTTCTGAATTTGGAAAATCGCCGCGGCAACGGGAACGCGTGTTGCTCAGCGCGCTGTTCTTCTGTTCCGGAATGCCTGCGTTGATCTATCAGATCGTTTGGCAACGCGCTCTATTTTCCATCTACGGCGTGAACGCGGAATCGGTCGCGGTAATCGTCAGCGCGTTCATGCTCGGACTCGGATTGGGAAGCTTGCTCGGCGGTTGGGCATCGAGCCGCTTTCCAGCGCATGCGGTGACGCTCTTCGGCGCGTCGGAATTGGGCGTGGCGATATTCGGTCTCGCGTCGCTGCGGATATTTCACTGGGCGGCAAGCGTCACCGCGGGCGCGAGCTTGCCATTCACTATCCTGTTCGGCTTCCTGCTGCTGATCGTTCCCACCGTGTTGATGGGCGCAACGCTGCCGCTGCTGGTGCAGCAACTGGTGCGTCGTTCCGGCAACGTAGGATCTTCGGTCGCGCTGCTGTACTTCGTGAACACCTTCGGCTCAGCAGTTGCGTGCTACCTGTGCGCGAGCTTCTTGCTGCGCGACTTCGGCCAATCGGGTTCGGTGATCATCGCAGCGTCTGTGAACGCGGCGGTCGGACTGACGGCGCTGACCTTCGTAAGATACTTCGGCGGCCGATTCGTCGCGCACGGTGAGGCCCCTGCGAGCGCGGAGGACAACGTTGCCGCGTCTGGCGCGGCGGAAGGCGGAGCGCGACTGCCGTTGCGTTGGATCATGCTGCTGGCGGGGATTTCCGGGTTCATCGCGCTGGGGTTTGAGATTGCGTGGTTTCGCGTGTTCGAGCTGGCGTCGAAGGATCGCGCGCGGGCGTTCGCGCTTCTGCTTTCCACGTATCTGGCGGGGATTGCGGCTGGCTCGTACATCGCAGAGAAGCGCACCAAGGAGAAGAGCGCGGAGGAAGTGCTGCGGATCGTCGGCGCGCTGCTGCTGCTGGTCGGCGCGTTGTCGGTTTACTTGCCGCCGCTCGTGGGGCTGCTGCAGTGGAAGGGAATCGCGCTGCTGCAGCTAGCTCCCGTTACGATGCAAGTGCGTTGGGCCAACATGTGGTTTCTATTGGCTGCACCGGCGTTCTTCGTCGTGGCCGCGCTGATCGGTTCAGTGATGCCGCTGCTGTGTCAGGCGGGCGTCGCGGCCGGGTCGCGCGCAGGAAGCGAAGTGAGCTGGACGTACGCGTCGAACATTTTGGGTTCGACGTTGGGAAGCCTGCTGATTGGATTCGTGTGGATGCACCACTTCCGATTGCAGCAGGTGTCTGAACATCTGGCGCTAGCCGCGGTGATCGCCGGAGCGTTCGTGCTGTTGTCAGGACGGTCCAGCGGGGGATTGAACCTGCGCTGGGCCACGCCTTTGCTGGTTGCGTCGGTGCTCGCGCTGGCGGTAGCGCCCATGTGCTACTCCGGGCTGTTCGAGAAGCTGATTTTGGGTCCGGGAGCGCGAGCGCGGGGGCCGTTCGCGCATGTGGTGGAGAACCGCAACGGCGTGATTGCTATTTTGCGCGACGGCACGGTGATGGGCAATGGAGCGTACGACGGCGCGTTCAACACGGATCCGGCGCGCGACGTGAATTTTGTGGTGAGGGCTTACGCGGTGAGCTTGTTCCATCCCGCGCCTAAACGGATGCTGATGGTGGGGCTCGCTTCGGGATCGTGGGGGCAGATATTCGCCAATTCTCCGGGACTGGAATCGCTGGACGTGGTGGAAATTAATCCGGGCTATCTGCAATTGATCGCGGATTATCCGTGCGTGGCATCACTGCTGCATAACCCGCGCGTGCATATCTATGTGGACGATGGAAGAAGGTGGCTGGTGGCGCATCCGGACGCACGCTACGATACGATTATCAATAACAACGGCTTCTACTGGCGGGATCATTCGTCGGTGCTGCTTTCAGCGGATTTTCTGAACATCATCCGCGCGCATCTGAAAGAAGGCGGAGTCTATTACTACAACACGACGGGTTCAGATGATGTGGTGGCGACCGGACTGCACGTCTTCCCGTACGGACTGCGCGTGATGAGCTTTCTGGCGGTGAGTGACCGTCCGATTGATTTCAACGTGGCGCGCTGGATGGCGATTCTGCGCCAGTACAAAATTGATGGTCAGCCGGTGTTTGATCCCGGCAATGCAAAATCTGAGGAGACGCTGGCGAGTTATGCGGCGCTGGCGGAGAACCTGGACAAATCGCAGCAGTTTCAATCGCTGGAAACATCCCGCTCGCTGGACGCCCGCTTGGGCAAGCGCCTGATCATCACCGATAACAACATGGGCTGGGAGTGGAAAGAGAAGTAGCGTTGGCACCGCAGTCTGCCCGGTGCACGAATAGTTGCTAGTGTGTGACCGCTGGGGGAATGCGGAGCCACCAGACCGTGCCGGCGTAATCTGAGAAGCAGACGTGGCCGCCAGATTCTTCGAGGACGGCTTTGGTACGATCGAAAAACTGGACGGTGGCGACGATGCCGAGAGGGACCGCCTCGTCCCAGTCCGCGTAGCGGGACACTTCTGTGGTTTGTGCACTCAGCACCGTGACAATGTGTTTGCGCAGCTCGTCGCGGTCTGGCTTTTCCTGGAATGCGCCGAGACGCCGGACAGTGATGACCGCGATGGGCGCACCGAACAATTCGTTGATCGATATTGGCCGATCGAAGTTGCGGTAGCCGTCTTTCGTCGCGCCGACCGCGCTGCAGGCTTTGCCGAAGGAATCGGAGGGCGGTAGGCGTCTCGTGCCGTCCGCGCCCGCAGGTTCTTTCCCGTTCGAATCGCCGGTTGGGGATCGCTTATCCAGTTCGACGACGACCTTCGGGTCTTTGTTCTTGTCCTGAGATTTATCTTGCGCGTAGCCGGGCTGCGCCGCGGCGGCGAGCGCGAGAATCACGAGAAAATATTGCAGGCGATTGAGCATGGCGTTCCCCCGGACGCGGCGCATCCGGAAGGCGGGATTGTACTGCAAATCATCCAGACGTGCGGCGGCGTCGCGTGTCAGCGTTGCGTGTCGGCGTCACGTGGCACCGTCACGTCTCCGCATCCCGTAGGTTCACGGGCCACAAGCGTTGCGTGCGGCAGCCGCGGCGCGGGAATTGGCTGCCTGTAACTCGAGGGGCGGGAAACACACCGCGTCCTCCATGGCAATTTCCGCGCCGCTGCATTCACGCATCGGCTTGTGGCCCGTGCTACGCCTCGTCATCCAGCACGAGCTCGATTTCCCGGTCCCCTTCTCGCGCTTCACCGGGAGCGACGAAGCCAGCCTGGCGCTTCGGTCCACGCGGGGTGAGGGTCCAGGCGATTTCTTCCATCTGGCGAAGAGTTTGCCGGCCCTTGTCTTCGTAGGTCGAACATTCGCGCACGGGGAAGCACACTTGCCTTTCCGGCCAAATCGCCTGGCAGATCACAACCTTCTCGCTCTCGCGGTAGCCTGTGACGACGAGAGAACGGAAGCAGGTGTCGCAGAGCGACGGGCCGTGCATCGGCGTGCCGTTTTTGATGTTGACGCTCATGTGCATACTCCTTTCTAGAAGCGGGAGTTTCGCCGCCTTGAGTTCTTGGGTTGTTCGCGCGGGCACAGACACACACCCGCGGGCGCGCCAGCGTGCACATTCATAAACGCGCGCGATTCGGCGCGAAAAATGGTTGACGGTGCCGGAAACTGCGCCGGGCTCGAGTTACGTTTTATGTAGTTAAGAGCTAGGGAGACTTACCGTGAGGGATTGCTGAACATCCGGGCACAATCCCGGCGGAGCGTCTGGGGCGCTAGCGCTAACTGCGAATTGTGTTGACGTATGGTCATGCTGTGATTTCTCCAGCGTGGGCGAATTTACGCGAGGAGCGAGGGGAAGGCAATGGCAAAGAGTCGAACGGGGAAAAATTCGCGGCGAATGGTTTTTGCGCCGAGTTGAAATGCGAATGGCGTGGTGAATCGCGTCAATGAAGACGAGTGAAGTATCGCACCTACGGCGCTCGGGATTTTTGTTGCGTAAATTCCCAAGCCTTCCGGCCTGGGCTAAATTATGCCGCGCCTACGGCGCTGGACGCGAGCGCGGTCGCAAATCGTATACTACCGATCACTGATCACCAGCTAGGAATCACCAAACACCAATCACTCATCACGCATCACTTGTCACTGGTTATTCCGACTGGCTGGAGTGTTCTAGGGCCACTTCGTGTACGCGGCGGAGATCTAGTTTCCCGCTGCCTAGGTGGGGCAGTTCATCAATGTGGAAGAACTGGTTGGCGCGGGGGATCCAGAGATTCGGGAGGCCAGAGGCGCCTAGTTTTTCCAGCACGGGCTTGAGCGCGTCGGGGGTTAGCGTGTGCAGGACTACCAGGCGCTCGCCTTTTTTGCCGTCAGGGACGCCGGTTACCACGAATTGTTTTTCTGCGGATTCGGCGAGCTCCTGGAGTTTTTCTTCGATTTTTGTGTGGGGGACCATCTCGCCGCCGATTTTGCTGAAGCGGCTCAGGCGGTCGGTGATGGTGAGGAAGCCGTCTTCGTCTTCGGTGGCGATATCTCCAGTGGTGTACCAACCGTCGCGCAGAACTTCCGCAGTTTTTTCGGGCTTGCCGAGGTAGCCGAGCATCACGTTGGGTCCGCGGACAAGCAGCAGGCCGGGCGTGCCGACTTCGCGCCGCTCGCCGGTGTCGGGATCAACGATGCGAACACTGACGCCGGGGAGCGGGTGGCCGATCCGTCCACGTTTGGAGCCGACCTGGCGGAATCCGGGAGCGCGAAAATCGCGCGTATTGACGGCAACTACCGGCGAACATTCCGTGCAGCCGTAGCCTTCGAGAGGACGAATGCCGAAGCGGTCTTCGAACGCGAGCGCGAGAGGTTCGGGCAATTTTTCCGCGCCGACCACCACGAATTGCAGGCTGCCGAAGTCTTCGGGGAGGCAGCGGCGCGTGTAGGCCTGCAGGAACGTGGGCGTCGCGAGAAGAAACGTGACCAGGTAATCGCGGACCAACTCACTGACAGCGGTGAGATCGAGCGGGCTGGGGTGATAAGCGACGCCGACGCCGAGGACGGCGGGAAGCCACAGCGTGACAGTGAAGCCGAAGGAATGGAAGAAGGGCAGCACGCCGAGAAGAACATCGCCTTTGGTGAGCATGAAGGTCTGAGCCATCTGGTCGATGTTGGACATGACGTTGTAGTGCGTGAGCATCACGCCTTTGGGTTCGCCGGTGCTGCCGCTGGAAAAGATGATGGTGGCGAGATCGTCGAGCGATTGGGGTTTTCCGGAACTGAGGGAGCGTTCGAGTAAGCGGCTGGGGAGAAACCAGAGCAGAAGGGCCGCGATTTTTTCGGTGAGGCGCGGGGCGGCGGCGATCTCTTCGAGGAGGATTTGTTTTCCGGGGACTTGCAGGGGAAGTTTTTCGAGCAGGAGTTTGGTGGTGATGACGGTCTGCAGATTGCATTGCTGCGCGCAGGACGCCAGAGTCTCGTTTGACGCGGTGTAATTCAAATTCACGGGAATTTTTCCGCTGATAGATGCTGCGAAATTCACGAGCGCGCCGGGAACGGATGGCGGGAGCAGGATGCCGACCATTTTCTGGCCGGCCCATACGCGGCGCAGGCGCCTGGCGAGAAAAATTGAGCTGAGCAGCGCATTGCCCCACTTCATGCGGGGACGGCGCTTATCTCCGATGGCGAAACGAAAAGGATAGTGATGCGCGGTGCGAATCAGCGAGCGCGGCAGAGTGTTCATGCGGCTTTTGTGATGGCGATAGGCGGAGGATTGCAGTTCCTGCACGGCTTCGCGGACTTCGAAGGAAGTGGCGCTGGACGGCATGGGCGCGCCAAAGCTGACCGTGACGGGATAGGGAATTTTGCGCGGAAGTTTCCAGAGGAAGCGGCCGCGTTCGTAGCTGAAGATGCTGCCCCAGACCCCGTCGAGATTCACGGGAACGATCGGAGCGTCCACGCCTTTCATAATCCGTTCCATGCCGCGGCGGAAGGGGAGAAGCTGGCCGATGCGGGTGATCTGTCCTTCGGCGAAGATGCAGACGATTTCACCGTTGCGTATAGCGTCACTGGCTTCGCGCAGGGAATGGATCATGTCGCGGGGGCGCAGTTGGGAAGAAATGGGGATGGCGCGAATCATTTTGGCAAAGGGCTTGATGTGCGGCTGGTCGTAGATGTCCTTGAACATGAGGAAGCGGATGTGGCGATCGGTGGAAGCGAGAAGGAGGAGGGCGTCCACGAGAGACATGTGATTGGAGACGAAGAGAGCGCCGCCGGTTTCGGGGATGTTGTCGCGGCCTTCGACGCGTATGCGGTAGAGGGAGTGGGTGATCATCCAAAGCACGAGGCGGAGGAGGGAATCGGGCAGGAGGTAAATGGAATAGCCGGTGGCGAGGAGAGTGAGGATGGCGCCGTCGAGAAAAACCCCAGCGGGCGTCTGATGCAGGACGGAGGAAAAAAAATAGTAGGCGCCGGCGGCGAGGAACACTCCGACGAAAGAGAACAGGTTTGCAGCCGCGATCACGCCACCTTTTTCTTCGGGACGCGGGCGGTGCTGGATCAGAGCGTTGAGCGGGACAGCGAAGAAGCCTCCGAAGAAACCCAGGAGCCAGAGATCGGGAATACGCAGGCGCACGATGGCGACGAGAAATGCGGTGGCGCGTTCGGCGAGGAGTATGCCGGTGTGCGAGGCGGCTAATTGCAGCCAGCCGGCAAGCGCGGCGGCGGGGCGATCGAAATAGAGGAGCGCGCCGAAGAGCGTCATGCCTACCGCGCCCAGTGGAATCAGGCCGTATTCAATTTTTCCACCGGAAAGATAGCCTGCCGCGAAGCTGCCGAGGCCGATGCCGATCCCTACGGCGGCTTGCAGGTAACTAATGTGCGTGTCGTCAATGCGCAGAACGTCGTGGCCGTAGACGACGATGGTGAATTGCAGCAGCGCGGCGAGAAACCAGAGATAGGTATTGCCGAGGACGGCCCAGCCGAGGACGCGGTCGGCGCGAATGGTTCTGATTTGTACGGCGAGGTCGCCGAAGGGATTCCAGCGGAATTTTTTGGCGGGGTTGGCTGCGGGGACGTGGGTGATTCCGAAACTGGTGGCGAGGCCGAGCAGGGTGCAGCCGAGGAGCACGACTCCGGCCATGGCTTCGTGATTGCGATAGCGTTCGGCAAGGTAGCCGGCGGCCATCACGGCGCCGATGCTGCCGATGAAGGTGCCGAGCTCGATGATGCCATTGCCCCAGGAGAGGCGGCGCTCCGGCAGAATTTCCGGCAGCAGGCCGTATTTCGAGGGGCCGAAGAGCGCGGACTGCGTGCTGATCAGGAAAACGGCGGCACATTCGAGCGGGAGGTTCTGAAGCCAGAGACCGAGGATGGTGACGCCCATGACGAAAATTTCCATCAGCTTGGTGCCGATGACGACGTTGCGTTTGCTGTAACGGTCGGCGAAGTAACCGCCGGTGAGCGAGAAGAAAATGAAGGGCAGTGCGAAGAGGGCGCCGACGACGAGGACCAGAAAATCCCGCTGCTGGTGCGGGAAATTCATGGCCACGATTAGATAGATGACCAGAAATTTTATGGCGTTGTCGTTAAAGGCGTTTTGGAACTGGGTGACGATGAGGCTCCAAAAGCCGAAGTGCCAGCTGGGCTTGTCTAGCGCAGGGTGGGACGGCGCGGCGGATGGCGCCGAAGGCGGGATGGAGGTGGCGTCAGACATTTTATCTCGCGCAGGTTGTGGCGTTTCCGTGCGTCATCTGCAGCCGTCGTCCAGTCAGCAGCTATGCATCAATGCCGGTATCAATTTGCCGGGAGTTGGGGTGAGTTTCAATGGATTTCGGGAGTGGAGGTGCGAGGGCAGCGTCCGGGGCGTCCCACAGGCGAGCAGTGACGTGAGGAGTGGCGAGGCGTGCGGGCGAGTAATTCGATGGGAATCAATTGCTTGCGTTGGGGCGGGCTTGGCACGTTGGTTGCAGTTGAGGAGGGCTGGTGAGGTGTGCCGATGAACGCACTGTGGAAGAACGTGCGATACGGAATGCGCGTGCTGGCGAAGAGTCCGGGGTTCACGCTGGTGGCGGTACTGACGCTGGCGCTGGGAATCGGCGCAAACGCGGCGATCTTCTCAGTGGTGTATTCGGCGCTGCTGCGGCCGCTGCCGTATTACCAGCCGGACCGGTTGGTGACGCTGGGCGAAGGGCGGACGCAGACGGGGGACAACGAAGCGGCAAGCCGCAACAGCTCCATGCCGGATTTTGTGGACTGGAAGAATACGGCTAAGAGCTTCGAATCATTGACAGCCTACAGCTACGATACGTTTACGTTGGCGGGGAACGGCGAGCCGAAGTCGGTGTTCGCCATGCAGGCAGCGCCGAATTTTTTTGCGACGCTGGGAGTGAAGCCTGCGCTGGGTCGAGGATTTGTGGACGGGGAAGACGTAGGCGACGGGCCGCACGTGGTGATGTTGACGTACGGATACTGGCGGAGCGATTTCGGCGGCGATCCGAACGTGATTGGGCGGACGATCTCACTCGATAACAAGCCGGCGACGATTGTGGGAGTGCTGCCGCGCGATTTTCAATTTGCGCCGTCGAATGATTTTCCGCTGTGGGTGCCGCTGCATCCTTCGCGGGATTTGCAGACGCGGAGAAATTTGCGGTGGATGAATGTATTTGGGCGATTGGCGCCGGGAGTGAGCATGGCGCAGGCGCACGCGGAGATGGACGGGATCACGGCGCAACTGGCGCGGGAATATCCGCAGCAGGACGGGTCTGTGTTTGTGGCGATGGGCACGCTGCGGCAGAGAATAGTCGGTCAGGTGCAACCGTTGTTGCTGGTGATTTTTGGTGCGGTGGGATTTGTGCTGCTGATTGCCTGCGCGAACGTGGCGAATCTGATGATGACGCGCGCGGCGGGCAGGCGCAAGGAATTTGCGATACGCACGGCGCTGGGGGCGAGCCGCGGACAACTGATCGCGCAACTGCTGACGGAAAGCGTGATGCTGGCGGCGATGGGCGCGGCGGTGGGATTTGCGGCGGCGCAGTGGGGCGTGAATGTGTTGATCGCGGCGATTCCGCAGCAGGTGCTGAGTTCGTTGCCGAATCTGCGCGACGCGGGGACGAATCTGCCGGTGCTTTTGTTTCTTTGCGGCGTGACGCTGCTGACCGCGGTGCTTTTTGGGTTAGCGCCGGCGCTTTCGATGTCTCAAAGCAAGGTGAGCGACGCGTTGAAGGATGAATCGCGCGGCGGGACCAGCACGGCGTACGCGCGACTGCGTAATGCGGTGGTGGTGACGGAAATCGCGGTGTCACTGGTGCTGCTGGTGGGCGCGGGATTGATGCTGCAGAGCCTGCACGCGCTGCTGCATCAGGATGCGGGATTCGACCAGCGGAATCTGCTGACTTTTTCGGTGAACTTGCCGGACAGCTCTTATCCCACCGACAAAACTTATCCCAACGATAGTCAGGCGGGTAGATTGTTCGAGCACCAGTTCAGCGAGAAGCTGCGCAATTTGCCGGGCGTGACGGGCGTGGGTGTGACCAGCGCTCTGCCGATTGGCGGAAGCGGTGGGACAATCCGGTTTGTGGTACAGGGGCGTCCGACGGCGGCGGGGCAGGAAGACGAGTGCGACATTATTTCGGTGACGCCGGGATATTTTTTGACTCTGAAGGTGCCGCTAATTTCCGGGCGAATGTTTTCACCGACCGACAAGTTCGATGCGCCTTGGGTCACGATGGTGAACCAAGCGTTCGTGAACAAATATTTTCCGAACGAAGAGGCGGTGGGGAAGCGCTTCCGGTTTACTTTTGATGCGCGGGAACCTTACCGAGAAATTGTGGGAGTGGTGAGAAATATCGCGCAGGATGATCTGGCAGGTCCGCCTGTGCCGGTGATTTACGTTGCGAACGAGCAGGGGCCCTCGACATATTTGACGTACATGGTGCGAACGGCGGGCGATCCCGCGGCGTTTGTGGGCACGGCGCAGGCGGCGTTGCACGAGATGGATCAACAGCTTCCTTTGATTCAGCCGCAAACGATGGAGCATTTCACCAATCAGACGCCAGCGATTTTCTTGCGGCGCTATCCTTCTTACTTGATTGGAAGTTTTGCGGGGCTCGCGCTGATTCTGGCGATGATTGGATTGTATGGATTGATTTCGTACACGGTGCAGCAGCGGACGCGCGAGATCGGGATACGCATGGCGCTGGGTGCGCAGCCCGCGGACGTGCTGAAGCTGGTAATGGGGCAGGGAATCGGCGCGCTGCTGGCGGGGGTGGCAGTTGGTGTGGTGGCGGCTTTGGCTTTGACGCGACTGATGGCGAGCTTGCTGTTTGGAGTGCGGCCCACGGACGCGATTACTTTTGTGAGCGTTGCGGCGCTTTTGACTTGCGTGGCGCTGGCGGCGAGTTACATACCTGCGCGGCGGGCGATGCGGACGGATCCGCTGAACGCGTTAAGGCATGAGTGAGTTTGCAGAAAACGGAACGAGGATTTTGTAGCGGCGGTCTTCAGACCGCCAACGGTGCCAGCCGCGTCGTCAATGGCGCACTAAAGTGCGCCGCTACGAATCCAAAGTCAAAGGCGCACAGAGAAGATTGCCCGTGCCACGTTAGGCGAGGACACGCAGCGATGATTTTGCGGTGGCTGCCGCGGCCGACGGTGGGACGTTGACCTCCGGGAGCGGGTGTTCGCGCTTGGGGTATTTTGTGGAGATGTAGTCGTCCACTAGTTTTTGGAATGCGGCGGAGAGTTCGTCGTAAGTGCCTTCGAGCGTGTTGAAATGTTTGCCATCAATGTAGACGGGGCAGCGGGGGGCCTCGCCTGTGCCCGGAAGGCTGATGCCGATGTTGGCGGCTTTGGATTCGCCGGGACCATTGACGATGCAGCCCATCACCGCGAGCTTCATATCTTCCACGCCTTCGTAGTAACGCTTCCACTCCGGCATTTTGTCGCGAATGTAGCCCTGAATGCTTTCCGCTAATTCCTGGAAGGTGGTGCTGGTGGTGCGTCCGCAGCCGGGGCAGGCGGTGACGCTGGGCGCGAAAGCTACGCAGGCCGAGCGATTGCAGCAGCTCGCAGGCCGCGTAGACTTCGTCGCGACGATCGCCGCCGGGACGCGGCGTGAGCGAGACGCGGATGGTATCGCCAATGCCCTCATCGAGCAGAATTCCCATGGAAGCGGAGGACCACACGAGACCTTTTGCGCCCATGCCAGCTTCGGTGAGGCCGAGGTGCAGCGGCTGATCGGTTTTTGCGGCGAGATCGCGATAGATGGCGACTAGATCGTGCGGCCGCGAAACTTTGCAGGAAATAATTATTTGATCTTTGCGCAGTCCGCATTCCAGCGCGAGCGCGGTGGATTCCAGGGCGGAGAGGACCATGCACTCGTTGATGATTTCTTCGGAGGATTTGCCGAGGTCCTTGTCGGTATTTTCCTGCATCTTGCGCATGACCAGCTCTTGATTGAGCGAGCCGCCGTTGACGCCGATGCGCACGGGCTTGTTGTGGTCACGCGCGACTTTGCAGATGGTGGAGAATTGCTCGTCGCGGCGCTGCCCGGCGCCCACGTTGCCGGGATTGATGCGGAGTTTATCGAGCGCGCTGGCGCAGTCGGGATATTTGGTGAGCAGGACGTGGCCGTTGTAATGAAAATCACCGATGAGCGGGACGTCGCAGCCGGCATCGAGGAGGCGTTTTTTGATTTCGGGGACGGCGGCCGCGGCTTCGGGGATATTTACGGTGATGCGGACGAGTTCAGAGCCGGCTTGCGCTAGTTCCAGGCACTGCTGGGTGGTGGAGGCGATGTCAACCGTGTCCGTATTGGTCATGGACTGGACGACGACGGGGGCGCCTCCGCCGACCTGGATTTTGCCGACTTTGACGCCTGCGGTTTTGTGGCGCTTCTGTGTCATGTCTTTTCCATTGTAACGAATTGGTGAGGTTTGGTGCTAGCGGTGGTTGGGTGAGGTGTTGTGGAGTTCAAAGGCACCACTGATGAACGCAGATGAACACTGATAAAGGCACAAAGATAAAGCGGATAGAGAAAACAGCTATCGAGAAGTGAGGGCGAGACCAAAAACTTGAAAACTTTGACATCGTGGCGAGCTGGGGCGCAGCAAGCAGCGCCCCTACCTTCCGTCTTAATGGTGGCGCGAGACGCGATCGATCAGATTAGTATTCGGGGCGGCGGCCGATGTTGGCGGACTTGCCGTTTACGCGCGATGGCGGGGGAGTGATGGTGGCCATCTTGCGGATCATGGCGAGGACGAGTTTCTTGTCGTCATCGGAAAGGGTGGTGGAATATTTTTTGATATCCGCGAGGAAGCGGATTTCTTCCTCGGAGAGTTCGCCGAGCATTTTGCGAGTTTCGCGGTCTCCGGGCGTGTCGCTGCCGGGGAAAAAGTCGGCGAGGGAGATTTCCATGGCCTCGGCAATTTTGGCGAGGGTCTCGAGAGAGGGAACGGTGTGGCCGTTCTCAACGCGCGAGAGGTAGCAACGGAGCAGCCCGGTGCGGCGCTCGATATCGCCCTGAGAAAGCCCGCGGTCGGCGCGATAGGACTTGATCACTTCCCCGATGTTAACTTTTGGCTTCTCTTTGGGCATGGTATCTTTCCTCTAACTAGGGCGTATCTTACGAGTAACTCTCGAAAGGGCGCAAGAGAATTCTCCGAAGTTGTTCCTGACAGGAACATTTTGCAGATGAAATTTTTCGCGGCGCAGATTGCCGGCGCGTTGTTTCGATGAATCTGCGATGACGCTGATGGGTGTGGGCTGCGGCACAAGGAACCTTACACCGTGGACTGCGCGACGGGAGCTTGCAGCGCGGATACCGTAGCGCGTTTGCCGGCGCGTTTATTTTCGTAGAGAGCCGTATCGGCGCGTTTCAGGAACTCCTGCGGCGTTTCGCCGGCGGCATAATCGGTCCAACCGCGGGAAAACTGCAGGCGCGTCTTAACCTCATCGAATTCAAACTCCAGGCCTTCCAGACGGGCGAGGACGTGGCGGACTTCGTCGGAGCGACATTCCGGGAGCAGCGCCATGAATTCATCGCCGCCCAGGCGCACGGCGAGATCGGAACCGCGAATGGCGCGTTGCAGGCGATCGGCGAAGCCCTTCAGCACGGTGTCACCGGCTGCGTGACCGTGACGATCGTTAATCAGTTTCAAGCCGTCCAGATCCATTAGGAGAACGGTGAGCGGCCGGCCGTGGCGTTGCGCGCGGCTGATTTCCTGCGCGAGGCGCTGTTCGCCCGAACGGCGATTGTAGAGGCCGGTGAGCTGATCGAGCGCCGCGAGTTTGTAGACTTCGGATGCGAGAGTTTCCACTTTGGCCAGCGACTCCATCTGGTCGGCGACTTCGTGGCGCAGGCGCATAAGCTGAACTTGCTGATAGACCAGATACACGCTGAAGACCAACACGAGGCCTACCAGGGCGCGGACGGCCTGATTCAGATAAAAGGAGTAGGAAGATTCCTCGTGGCTGAGCATCGCGGGGAAGGCGAAAGAAGCGACGGCCAGGGTCAGCAAGAGAATCACAGCGACGGCGGTGGACCACAGCCACCATTGCCGGCGATCCAAATGATGAAGATGCTCGCGGATTTTTTCGGGCTCAAGATGTGGGATGGGCGGACGGTCGTTCGTCCCAGTCGTTTGAGCATGACTATCCAGCATAGGTCCTCGTTGGTGTACGACTGTGAAAAAGAATGCCAGAGAGGGGTTAAGTGGGGATATACGTAAGTGCCGCAGGGGTTCCATCTTAGTAACGGCATTTTGACTTAGTGTCGAGCTAGATACTGTAACGAGGTTGTAGCGGCGAAGATGAGGCGGCGTTGCGTCATTTAGCTGCGCGCGCTGCTTGCAGCTGCCGGTATTCCTGGTTTGTCCCGCCTGTTTCGCGCGCCCACGCGATTCCTGCTTTGAATCCCAAGCATTTCCCGCCACGCGACGCCTGAGCGGCTGCGGCTCTGTACCTTCGCAGCGCGCTTGAACGCGCCCAAGACAAAAACCAAGAGGAGAAAAACGATGAATCGGACCATTACAGGATTGGTGTGTCTATTTTTGCTTTTCGGGCTTGCAGTGAGTGCAGCGCCGGTGAACGGGACCTCGCAGAACATCATGGCGGCAGTCCCGGACGGGACGCAGCCGCCAGTTCCACCCAAGGGACCGGGAATGACGGCGTGGATGATGGACGGAACACAGCCGCCGGTCCCGCCGAAGGGGCCCGGAGCGATCGAATGGATGATGGACGGGACGCAACCGCCGGTTCCACCGAAAGGGCCCGGAGCAGTGGCGTAAAGGTCGAGCGCCAGGGGGTTTTGACCAGTGAAACGGAGGAAAGGAGCGTGCTAAAAGGGGGAGAAAGCGCTAATTCTCCCCCTTGAAATTGTGCTAGGATTTGCGCCAGTGACGGTCATGTTAAGTACACTTCTGTGGCTGGCCGGGATGTTGATTGAGTTTCTAATCCTGGTGCGCGCCGTACAGGCCAAAACGCTTACGAAGTACATCTATTTTTACTCCTACATTCTAGGTGTGTTCATTGTTTCCGTAGGGCTGTACATCGGGAAGTCGGTATCGCCGGAATTTTACGACGCGTGGTATTGGCCGACGCAGTTTGCAACGCTGGCGCTGGGATGCGGAGTGGTGCTGGAAATTGTGCGACAGGCGCTGGCTGCGTATCCCGGAGCGGAGCGAATGGCGCGGCTGGCGACCTGCACGGTGTTCGTGGCCACATTCTGTTACTGGGAATGGTATGCGGCGCGCCGCGCGGAGTGGTTGCCGTTCGATGCGACCGTGGCGCTGGAGCGTGATCTGAGGGTGATTGAAGCGCTGGTGATGGCGACGGTGCTAGCGATTGTTTTTTACTACCGGATTGAGCTCGGCAGAAATGTAATCGGCATGATCGTGGGATTCGGGTTTTATGTGGGGATGAGTTTGTCGACGCTGGCGGTGCGGGCGTTCGCTGGGCCACGATTCAATGCAGGGTGGGCAATCCTGCAGAGCTCGGCCTTTCTTGCCGCGACGGCGGTGTGGATGTTCGCGCTATGGTCCTACAAACCGAATCCGGCTGCTCCGGAACTGGGGCCTGCGGGCGCGGAATACGACGCGCTGGTGCATGGCACGAAGGCACGGCTGGAATTGGTGCGATCGCATTTGCGGGGGGCGGCGCGATCATGATCGGCCTGCTCCTTTACTTGCTGATCGGCATCGGACTGCTGTTGGGTTTGTGGCTGCTGGCGAGGCGTAAGGGCGCGCCAGTGGAAGGATGCGGGCAGCAGTTCGTGGAGGCGCGACAAGCGTTGCGGACGCTGCAACAGGGATTGCTGCCGGAAAGTCTGATCGAGCGGATATACAATCGCGAGGATCTGCACTACGTGAAGGAGACGGCTTCTCCGGAAATTGGGGAATTGTTCCTGCAGGAGCGCAAAAGGATTTCGCTGATGTGGGTGCGCCGCGTGCGCTGCGAAATTCGCAATCTGATGCATTTCCATCTGCACTATTCGCGGCTACACGCGAAACTGAGCTTGCTGACGGAAATCCAGCTGGCCCTGGATTTCGCGCTGCTGCTGATGGCGTGCGGGGCAATGCGGATCCTGCTGGGTTGGCGCGGACCGTACGGCGCGGGAGCGGTGGTGGGCGTGATGGCTGCGGCGGCGGGGCGCGTTTGTGCAGCGTCGGAAAAGTCGCTGGCGTTCCTGAATCCTCATGGACTGGATTCGTTCCAGGGTGATTCGGCGCGCGACGGAGCGACGATCTAAGCTTATGAGCGTCCCGGCCAAACACATGGATGTGCTGGCTGCAGCGGACGATCTGCGCCGGCGCACGCTGGCGGAGATGACGCAGCCGCTGCAACGAATGATTTATCTCGCGTCCATGCGGGACTACAACACGGGACTTTATTATCACCACGGACTGGCGCTGCGTTTTTCGGAAGAAGCGGCGTGCGAAGCGCTGGCGGATTGCCACCGCGAGGCGTTCGCGGAACTGATGGAAGCCTCGCTGCCAGAATTAGTGCGAGAACTGGAAGCGTATCTGGACGGGACGCACGCGTCGGCCAACGAATTCATCAGCGCCTGGAAGGGGCTGGAACCTTATCGTGTGGCTGTTCCGGCGGGAATCGATTCTTTATCCAGCGAACTTGTTTTTTCCAACCTGAAAGTGGCCCTGGCTATTTTGGAGGCGCGCTTGACGGCGCGGCCGAAACCAGGCGCATCGCGACGGCCGTTACCTGCCCAATAATTTCGGCCTCGTGGGGATAGGGGAATTGCCGGATGGCCGAGCCGGAAAGCGGGTGGGGAACTAAGGTGAGTTGTGAACCCCGCACTTCGACCCAGGAACACGCGTAACTGTCGCGCAATTCGATGAAATAGATGGGCCGGTCAAATTCCGAACGCCAGTTGGCGGGATCGGTGCGGCTGATACGGCCGTCAATCTGCACGAACGAGCCGGGACGAAGCAACGGATACATCGAAGAGTCGTCCATTCCGATATATCCGTACTGGCAGTGGCGCAGGTCCAGTTTTTGCAGGAATGAGATGGGAACTTCGCCCCACTGCTCCACCATACGCGAAATCAGGTTGGTCTTTTCCAGACTGAAGCCGCGATCGAAGCGCACCGGAAAAGTCATGAGCTTTCCTTCGGCGGGTGCATCGAGCGTGGCGAGGTGGGTGTTCTGGAGCGGCGTGAACATCTGGTAGTGCATGGTGTCGTCTAGCAGGACGCCGAAGGCGGCGAGGAGATCGGTGAATTTGGTGCGATAGATGACGCTGAGGCTGAATAACTTATAGATGCTGGGGACGGAATTACGGTTCTCAATCTGGGTAAGCCAGGCGTTGGAGATGTAGAACTCCTCGTTTTCGGACTCGAGGGCAATCTTCCTGCTGAGTTCTTCCACTTCCCGGGTCGTCACGCCCAAGCGGCTACGAAGCTCCCGAAGCTGGTTACCTGAACGAGTTTCTGGCTCCATGTGCGCGGCCTTTCTCCGGAGCCCGAGTGGATCCGGCAATCTAAAGGGGCAGGGGGATGAAGCTGCCCGCCTGATCATTCTTCAATGAAGGTCAATGTTCAATGAAGTTCAATGAAGATCGACGCGGTCCCTGCGCGACGGTGCGCGACGGTTTCCCTTCTCCCGGCTACTTGGGAATCGAACATACAGATGAAATTCGTAAAATGCAAAAGTTTGCTTTCAAATGGAAGCAGTTTTTGATTTCTGCAAAATATTTGTGCGAAATTGCGGGAAAATCCGCGGGCCCCAGAAACTGCCGGCGGAACAGCGGCAAATCGCATCGGTGCATGCCGTAGACTATCGCAGGTGCCAAAAAGAGCCAAGTGCCCGGCGCTGGCGAGAGAGAAAACCGGCGCGATAGGGCATAGGTATAAGTACTTATGGTCGAGAAACTTATACGAAGTTACGGGTTAGTAATAACGTTGCGCGCGGAGTGTTCGTTTGGCGAAGCTAGCCGGAGCGGATTTTCGTGCCGGATCAGGCGAAGAGAAAGCGGCGGTTCATTTTTGGCGTCAATTGAGGCAGAGAAAGGTGGCGGCGGCCTGGGGGGTGTGCCACTCTGAAACACAACAGAGGCTGTCGGGAGAAAAACTCATGGGCGGATTTTCCGGTGCACCCGTAAATCCCGGGGGGCCGTATCGCGAACACCGCGAAGTACCGCGATTTACGCTAATCGCGAGCATCGAACTGCGCGAGCCTCAGAGCGACACGCGTATTTCCGGCCGGATCTCCGAAATCAGCCGCAAGGGATGTTACGTGGATGTGCTGATCACGCTGCCGCAAGGCACGACGCTCGATGTGCGCATATCGCGCGATCAAGGCGTGTTCGAAACGAAGGGCAAGATCGTGTACGTGCAACACGGCATGGGCATGGGCGTGACGTTCGTGGATCCCGCGCCCGAACAGTTGACGCTGCTGGACTCCTGGCTGGCCGAAATAGCATCGTGATTTTCTAAATCGAGGTTGATCCGCGCGCGAGGGCTTGTGTGCCCGGCGGCGATTTCAGGATTTCCGCGCGCCTGCGGTAAGATAGAGTGCTACATCTCTCGGGAGGCCTTTCAGTGGGTTTTAGTGCTAGTACTCGTCAATTGGGAACCGTGACGGTGGTGGATGTGCGCGGGAGATTTACGCTGATCGAGGGAGAAGCGGTTCACGAGCTGTTGCTGGACCTGTTCGAGGATGGGCGCAAGCGCGTGCTGCTGAATTTTCGCGATGTGTCTTACTTGGACAGCTCGGGAATCGGCCAGCTGGTGCGGGGGTTGTATTCTGCGCGCAAGAATAACGCGGAGCTGCATGCCGTGGATTTGAGCCCGCGCGCGCGGGAAATTCTGCACATGACTAATCTGCACACGGTGTTCACGGATTTTCCTGACGAACAGACCGCGCTACGTTCGATTGATACGCAGTAGGTTTTCCACCTCGCAGGAAACCTTGTCGGCTGCCACGCTGGGGATCGCTCGCGTAAAAGTTCGTGGAGAGAGGTGCGCGGATTTGTAGCGGCGGGCTTCAGACCGCCAGCGGTGGTCGCGGCGTCTCGGATGGCGCACTAAAGTGCGCCGCTACGAAGGAAACTTCAAACACCACGGCAACGGCTGCCCGGTTCGGTGAAGCTGAACCGGCCGCTACAAATTCAAAAGCTACGGCGGCGGGCCAGCAAAGCTAAAAGCTGCGCCCGCTCAGTTATTTTACGATTACGCCGCAGGCGATGCGGGCGCCGGAATTTCCGGAGGGGTCGGTTTTGTAGTCATCGGGTCCGGCATGGATCACGAGGGCGGTGCCGCCGGGCTGGAACAGGGAACCGGGTCCGTCGCCGAGGGTGACGTTCGCGTCGAGCAGGGAAGCGGTGCCATGACCATCGGCGCCAACCTCCAGATTCAGCAGATCCCCGTTGTGCGGACCCTCCGGATTATCCTTGCCGTGTTTCTTTCCCGCGGGATTGAAGTGACCGCCAGCCGACTTGAAATCGGGGCCTTCGCATTTTCCGATGGCGTGAATGTGGATGCCGTGCGTGCCGGGCGGAAGCTGCGCGACGTCAACGTCAATACGCACGCCAGTGGCGGACGCGGAAAACGTGGCGGCGCCGATTTTCTGGCCGGTCGCGTTGACGATGTCGGCGTGCGCGGATTGCGTCGTCTGCGCAGCTGATTTTTGGGGCGCGGGAGGTGGAGTTTCCCGCGGCGTGGTGCGCGCGGATGCGGATGGCAGCGCGATGGTGCAGCTGCACAGAGCGGTTATGAATACTACTGTGTGAACTTTCATGAGAATGACCTCCGTTAATGGGGCCGGGCTATCCCTCTTATAGATGCGAGCGGCGGGCAAAAGCAACCTCGAATGTAGGCGCGGCGGTGAGCGCTATTTATTTCCGCTCGGACTGGACCCAATAGTCTGCAAAGAGACGGACGCAGCGTGCAACGCGGACGTGGAGTTGTTCTTCGGCACGTGGCAGCCCGTACCTGCAGTCGATTTGCTTGGCCGCGCTACATTGGCGTGGAAGCCGCTGGTTTCTTTCACGCGAGTGCGGACGCCGTCAATGGTCACGGGGATTGCGCGGTGTTGTTTGTTTTTCAGGACGTAAATCATCAAGGCCGGATCGCCGGGGCTATCGAGGCTGGAGCCCACTCCGACGGCGACCACGGACGGATCGCTCATCAAGTCTGCCACGTGCTTGCTCTTGATGGCCATGGCGCCTTGCATCGCGCTGGAGGGAACTGCGAAGGCTTGCGATTGCGCCGACTGCGTAAGGAATTGGGCGCTCTGCTGCTGGGTGACAGGGCCGCGCACGGAAGCTGTGTCCGCGCCGACGATGCGGGTGCGGACTCCGTCTATCTCGGCCGGAATTCCAGCATGCGATGCTCCGGGTGCGACGAAGATCAGGACGGCTGGATCTCGCGGAGAATCGAGGCTGCCACTTTGTCCGTAGGCCGAGACGCCTTTCATGTTCATGATTTGCGCGCCGTTATTTGCGGCTGCGGTCTGGCCGCGTTGCGCTGCAGCTGCGGGAAGCGCGGCGGCTGATTGCGGTGTGGCTTTCGCCGACGCAGAAATCCCCGACAACGAGCAGCCAGGCACCGCGTGCGGTGCGCCACCGACGAATGTAAATGTTTTTCCCGCGTTTGCGGCACTCAGCGCGCTAAGAACGTCAGCGACTGGATTGGCCACGGCGCTTGCTTCGCCGGCGGCGAACAGCAGACCCACTGGCTTAGCGGTGGCTTCGTCCACGGCCAGCGAGCCGGAATCACCGTCACCGATAAAGCTCTGACCGTTAGGCATGTCGCCGACCATGATCTCGTCGGTGTAGGTAACTTGAAACGAAGTGGTGGTCGCGCAGCCCGTTTCGTAGGCAACTTCCACGGTTGTGTCTAGAGCTTCGACGGTGGCACAGGTGAGGCCGGTGGTGCGTCCGCTTTTCGCAAGCAGCTCGCCGACGGTAGCGGCGAGGCCCGAACCTGCGGCGGGAGGCGCCGGCTGCGGGACTTGAACTCCGTTGACGGTGGCGAGCGCGCCGAGCTCCAATATATCTCCGGTAGCTGCCACTTCTCCGGTGATGATCTGCGCTGTGGTGACGTCCACTTTCGGAGCTGGTGCGGTTTGGAGATTTATAATGTCCGAAACATTCGCGACCGTGATGGTCCCAGCAGTTGTGCAGTTGGTTTCAATTTCGCCCGGTTGCGTGACGTTCTGACCGGCCGCGCCACCATCGCTCAACCCCAGGACGTGATTATTGGAGAGGACAAAGCTAGTCGTACCGTTCGTCAGCAATGAGCCAAGAGTTCCACCGAAGCAGAATTCGTTTGCACCGCTGCCGCAGGTGGCGGCTACGTTGGAGCCGGACGATCCCAATTGCACCGGAGCGGCGAGCGGCTGCTGGTTCAGCGAGTCAATGGTGAATTGCACAATCGCGCCAGCGGCAGCGTTTGCTTGCGAGATGGCAGTGACAGTCAATATGGCCGCTTCAGTGCTCTGAGCTGTCGCCACGGTGGGTACGGTGTTGGGCGCTACATACAATCCCGTCGCAGAGAGCGTGCCGCAAACCGTGCCGGCTGCGGTGCAGGCGAGCTGCCAGGTGACGGCGGTGTTCGATGTGCCGGTGACGGAGGCGGCGAATTGCACGGTCTGGAACGTTTCGATATTGGAGACGTCGGTGGTAATCGTGACGTTGATGCTGGAACCGCCGCCACCACCGCCGCAGGACGCCATGGCAAGAGCTCCGGCTACGACCAGAACGACTATCAAACACGCGCGATTGATCATTGCGGTTGTCCCTCAGAGAGAAGTGTGGAAGCGGTTATAGGCGCCTTCCGTTCAGTTCCTGTATCGGCCACAGGGCCGCACAGCGTGACCCGTGACCGCACTGGCAAATCTCAGATCTGCTTTTCTGCTAACCCGGTTTTTTGCTAACCCGAGCCGCGAGCGTTTGATGCGAACTTGAGGTGACAACCTTCAGAGCATGGCCGAACACATGTCAGTAGCAGATGCAATAGTAGCAAGCAAGGTTTGCTGGGCCAAATGCGTTCTGCAAGTTACTTTATGAGTAGCCGGACCCAACAATTTAGAGGCGAATTGTGCGCTGGGCGGGCTGGCGGATCGCGGCTGGATGGGCTGGACGCAGCAGGCTAGTGTGGAGGCCAGGCGAGGAGAATTCATCGCAAACACGGCAAAATTACACGGTGGCAGGGGCGCGAATGACTGCGAATTGCGCGTCGAGAGCGGCGTAAGTGCGTCTGCAGGTTCGAGTTCGGAATTGGTTGCGGTGCTGGCAGGCGCATTGCGAGGACTACTTTGGATACGCGAACGCGACAATCAGGATCAGTTCTTGGGCAGGATCAGATCTTGGGACGAGTGAGTGCGCAAGCGATCGCAAAGGGGAAAACGAAATGAACATCGAACAATTGGAAGGGAAATGGAAGCAGTACAAGGGGCAAGTCCGGCAAAAGTGGGGACATCTGACCGATGACGATATGCAGGTCATCGCCGGAAAGCGGGATGTGCTCATCGGACGCGTGCAAGAACGCTATGGCTTGGCGAAGGAAAAGGCCGCGGCGGAAGTGGATGGGTTCCTGAAAACACTGCACGATGTACCGGAGCAGGACGCGCAGAACACGGCCGGCGAAGAGCGTGGCGACCGCGCGAAAACTCATACCGCAGGTTCGCGCTAAACCGGATTGAAGTGGAGCTTGCAGTAGAGAACAGTAACGCGTGAGTTCAAGCGGCTCGACTCGGGATGTTGGCTAATCCCGAGTTGAGCGCCGAAGAGAATCTGGCAAGTATTTTTGTGCGTCGGCGTGTGCGTGCCGTCAGCTGGCTGCTTACTGGTCGTCGTACTCTTTAGGCACGTCGTCTTCTGGAACTTCTCTGGTAGTCACTTCGCCTTCATCGGGATCGCGGGCGTTTTCCACGCCGCTGACTACTTCCGCTTCGTACTCCTGACCCTCTTCCGACAATTCTTCGACGCTTTCCGAATCGGCGGATTCCTTGCGGGAGAGGCCTTGATTGTCGCCGGACTGTCCGCCGGCGCCGGGACCGAGGCCGCGGCGGCTGGGCGAGAAGATGGGATTGGAAACTTCCGCGGGCGCGCGACGCGCAGGCTTCTTGCGGCGGGCGGATTTCTTCTTCGGCGGGCTCTTCTTTGGCGCGGCCTTCTTCTTGAGGATTGACTTCTTTTTTGAACGCGTCGGTTTCTTCGCGAATTTCTTTTTGCGTGCTGGTTTTTTCTTGGCCATGCGGGGAAGTCTATCATCCGTGCCGGGGCGGAACAACTGGGGCGACACTCGGCGCGAAAGTTGCGTCGGACGCAGCTGGGCGCGCATCTCAACAGGTACGAACCTAAATCCAAATTCTTGGCAGGGAACTCGGCGTCGTAGCGCGACGGCGGTAGGCGCGAGTTTCAAGGTATAGTGAGGAATGCTCGGAAGACAAGCCAGCCCCGGCGTTGAACGCCTGGGAAACCGCATGGAGCGGCAGGAAAAGAAAAACAGCGGGGACGGCAAACCGGCGAAGGCGAAATTCGACTGGAAGCTGCTTCCTGACGTTCTGGCGCTGATCAAGCCGCGCCGCGGGATTCTGGCCGTGGGTTTCGGGTTGATGGTGATTAACCGCGTTTCAGGGCTGGTGCTGCCGGCGTCGACAAAATATTTGCTGGACGACGTGATTTTGAAGCGGCAGGCGCACTTGCTGCCGGTGATTGTGTTGACTGTGGTCACGGCGACGGTGATTCAGGGCCTTACTTCCTACGCATTGACGCAACTGCTCTCCAAATCTTCCTGGCGCATGATTTCCGAGCTGCGCGAAAAAGTGCAGGCGCATATCGGGCGGCTGCCGGTGGCGTTCTACGACGCGAACAAGACGGGCGTGCTGATTTCGCGGATCATGAGCGACGTGGAAGGCGTGCGCAACCTGATCGGCACAGGGCTGATCGAGTTCGCGGGCGGCATCATGACGGCGGTGATCGCGATGGTGTATTTGCTGCGCACCAGCGTGAGCATGACCGCTGTGGCGTTTGTGGTGCTGTTGATTTTTGGCGTGGTGCTGAACCGCGCTTTCAAGACCATTCGCCCGATTTTCCGCGCGCGGCCGAAAATCAATGCCGAAGTGACGGGCCGGTTGACGGAATCGATCGGCGGAGTGCGCGTCGTGAAGGGCTATCACGCGGAAGCGCGCGAAGAAAAAGTTTTTGGCGCGGGAGTGCAGCGACTGCTGGACAACGTGCTGCAGACGCTGACGGCGACTTCGCTGATGAGCCTTTCGGCGACGAGTTTGATGGGCATCGTCAGCGCGCTGATCATGTTTCTGGGAGCGCGGCAAATTCTGGCGGGGACGATGACGGCTGGAACTTTCTTTTCGTACACACTGTTTCTGGGATTTCTGGTTGCGCCGGTTTTTCAAATCGTGGGGATTGGGCCGCAGATCACCGAGGCTTTGGCTGGGCTGGAGCGTACGCGCGAGGTGCTGAACGAAAGTCCCGAGGATGAGGATCCCAGCCGGCGAGAGTCGCTGGAGCGCATCCGCGGAGAAGTGGTTTTCGAGGATGTGAGTTTTTCCTACGACACCGGGAAGGAAGTTCTGCACGAAATCAATTTTAATTCGCAGCCGGGAACGGTGACTGCGCTGGTGGGGCCATCGGGCGCGGGAAAATCCACGGTGATCGGATTGATTGCGGCTTTCTATGTGCCGACGACCGGACGCGTGCTGGTGGATGGGGTGGACCTGGCGAAAGTGCGGCTCGATTCTTACCGCACGCAGCTGGGAGTGGTGCTGCAGGAGACTTTTCTTTTCGACGGCTCGATTCGGGAGAACGTAGGATTCTCGCGCCCGAATGCCACGGAAGAAGAAATTCTGGCTGCTTGCCGCATTGCGCGCGTGGATGAATTTGCGGAGGCGTTTGAAAACAAGTACGACACTGTGG
Source organism: uncultured Acidobacteriota bacterium (assembly GCA_963748395.1). Taxonomy (GTDB): domain Bacteria; phylum Acidobacteriota; class Terriglobia; order Acidiferrales; family UBA7541; genus Palsa-295. The sequence goes on from CAVVIP010000006.1 coordinate 1,210,279, forward strand.
TGGGCGAACGCGGAGTAAAACTTTCGGGTGGGCAGCGGCAGCGCGTATCCATCGCGCGCGCGATTCTGGCTGATCCGCGAATTCTGATTTTGGACGAAGCGACTTCGAGCCTGGATTCGGAATCGGAGGCGTTTATTCAGGAAGGACTGCGCTACCTGATGCGGGGACGCACTACGTTTGTGATCGCGCACCGGCTATCCACGGTGCGGCGCGCCGACCAGATTCTGGTGCTGGAGGCGGGGCGGATTATCGAGCGGGGCACGCATGCGTCGCTGTACGCGGCGCGCGGGCGGTATTTTGATTTGTACACGAAACAGCACGGGCTGGAATCGAATTTGTTTCTTGCGCCGGGCGAGGGTAGCGACGAAACGGCGGACGTGCAGGATGGGAATGGAGCTGCGGCGCGCGGCGGGACGGCGGCGGAAACTTCGGCTTTGCCGGAAGCGATTCGATTGATACGCGGCGGCAGCGGAAGTTAGCGCGAATCGCAGCGTGAGGTTTCGCCTTTGCTTTCGTAGCGGCGCACTTCAGTGCGCCAGCGGTGTCACGGCGCGGGAGGATGGCGGTCTAAAGACCGCCGCTACAAAACCGCAGCACATCGCACGAAGCCTTATTTAATCCAGCCACTGCGGATTCATGATTGTGCCGTCGAAGTTGTGGGCGGTTTTGTATAGCTCGTGCTCGCCGGTCTGCGCGGCTTTTTCGGTTTTTGCGAGCAGCGCGGCCACTTGTTCCTGGGTCAGAGGACGGAACGTGCGCGCGGTTTGCAAGGCCTGCTGCAGGATGGGCAGCGTGTCGCAACCGGTGATGACGACGCTGGTAGGCAAGTTCAGCGCGTACTGCAGGCACTCGACGGGCCCCGCCGTATTGCTGCGCAGAATCAGGCCGTTCCCCAGAGGCTTCATACCCAGCACGCCGATGTTGTGTTCCACCAGCACGGGCAGAACTAATTTTTGGAAACTGTCGTAGTGCGCGTCCATCAAGTTGAGCGGCATTTGCACGGCGTTGAAAGTGAACTTGTGCGCGAACGCGGTGTTCAACATTTTCAAGTGGATTTCCGGACTCTTGTGGCCGGTGAATCCGATGTAGCGGATTTTGCCCTGATCTTTGGCGGCGAGCGCGGCTTGCAGAGCGCCGTTGGGGGCGAAAATGGCTTCGGGGTCGGTGTCGCGAATTACTTCATGGAATTGTAGAAGATCAATGTGATCGGTCTGCAGCCTGCGCAGGCATTCATTTATTTGCGCGGTCGCACCTTGCTTGGTGTGGCTGTCAATCTTGGTCATCAAGAATGCTTTTTGCCGGTAACCGCCTTGCAGGGCTTTGCCCATGCGGCTTTCGCTGGTGCCGCCGTTGTAGTCCCAGCAGTTGTCGAGGAAATTGATGCCCTCATCGAGCGCGGTGCGAATGATGCGAATGCTTTCCTGCTCGTCGCTCTGCATGCCGATGTGATAGCCGCCGAGCCCGACGGAGGAGACTTTTTCTCCGGTGTTGCCGAGGGTGCGGTAGGGGACGCCGTTCCGCGCGTCCGCGGCCCAGGCGTTGGCATGTGGCAATAAAGAACCGGCCATAGCCGTTCCGACCGTGGTCTCCAAAAAGCGACGGCGCGTCAGCCCGGATTTTACGACTTGATCGTCATCATCCTGCGAGGAGTTCTTCATGATGGTCTCCATGGAGGAGAGAATTATTTTCCGCGCCATTGGCTGGCGCCACGAATACAAATGGTGCTCGAGGAGGGAATCGAACCCACACGGCCTTGCGGCCACCGGATTTTGAGTCCGGCGCGTCTGCCAGTTCCGCCACTCGAGCACTACGGCAGAAAGGCAGAGTAACACGCGAGCTTGCTCCGGCTCAACTGCCGCCGACTTTCACGCGCAGGCGGTCGGTGGCGAAGGCAACCGGGCCGGAGTAATTCGCGCGAATGGAATTGCGCACCGCGGTTTCCTGGCTTTCGACGTCTGGCGCAGTGTGGCTGAGCAGCAGGCTCTTCACTCCACTTTGGCGCGCGGCCTCGCCGATTTTCTTTGGTGGCGTGTGCAGTTCGTACAACTGCTCGGGCGAATTGGGAGGGTCGAGCACCGCGCAATTGAAGACCAGTAGGTCCGCGTTCTTCGCCAGGCGCACCAGATTTGGCAGCGCGGACGCGTCCATGTCTCCTGAAAAAACCACGGACACGCCCTTGTAGGTGATGCGGTAGGCCACGGACGGGCAATCGCCGTGATGAGTGGCGACTTCTTCGATGAGCAAGCCGTGGTCATCGAGAATTGTGGTTTGCGGCGAATCCAGATTGATGGCCAGATCCTTTACGACGAATGTTTCCGGCGCGCCAAAGGTTTTTTGATACGCGAACGCGCCGCCGTCTCCCACCAGCAAATCGACGAATCGCGAAGTCCTGGGGAAAAGTCCCGCGCCGTCCGGGCCAAATATGCGATAGGTGATGGGGCCGTCGCTGGTGAGGCCGCGGGCATTGAAGAAGGCCGGGAGATCCCCAGCATGATCAATATGCAGGTGGGTCAGCAGCACGATGTCCACGCTCGATACATCCAGATTGAGCTCACCGATGCGCAGGAACGCGCCGGGACCCGCGTCCAGCAGAATTCGCGGCGTGCCGTCAACTTTGACGATGTAACTCGCGCTCGCACGGCCGAAGGGTCGCGGACCACCGGAGCCGAGGACTGCCACTTCGAGCGGAGCTTTCAAGGGAGTAGCTGCTGATGCTGCGATGGGGAAGAGTCCTGCGAGAACCAACACGAAAATCGTAAGAAATTTCATGACTGGCTATTCCGTGACCGAGCTTCGTTGGGAAGCCGGCTGAAATTATTTTGCGCTTGCGGGCCTGGCGAATCCTTCGTTCTGGACAATGGCGCGAAAAACTTTGCCTTTGCCTAGAAGTAGATCGCCTGAGCGGGCCGCGACTTCGAAAACAAGGAAGCGGCCGCGGTAACCGACCAGACGCGCGGTGGCGCGTACGGCGGCGCCCTCCAGCACGGCTTTCAAATGATCAACTTCAATTCGCGTGCCGACGGTGATTGCGCCGGCAGGCAGCTCCGGTTGCACGGCCTTTGCCGCGGCAACTTCCATCATGCCGATCATTGCCGGAGTAGAGAGTACGGCAGGGAGGCGCGGATCGTAAGCGGCGATGGTCCATTCGTGGGGCACCACGCGCTCGATCGTAGCTTCCAGACCAATGCGCGGCTTGTTGCCGTTTGTGGCGTGTGAAGATGTGGAGGGTTTTACTTTCTTCGAGGACGTACGCGGCTCAGGTGGCTTAGCTGGCCGGTTCATTGCGACGTTTCGCGGCTATCGGCCGGGGATGGCGCGGTAGTTCGCGGGCAGACGATGGTGCGCGGATCGAGGAAGCTGCGCGTAAACTCCGCAACGGTGATGCCCAGCTGATTCCAGAGGCGGCGCTTCAGGCTGCGATAATCCTGCGAGCCGCTGAAAACGTCGCGAATCAGGTCGCGAAACGCGGGCGAATAATTCAGGAGCTGCACCATGCGAGTGGTGATGGCGCTGCCGAGAAAGTTTCCGCGGAAAATTTTCTTCGCGATATTGGCGGCGAATTCCAGGTCTGCCGAGAAAGCGGCGCGCAACTGTTCCGGATAGAGTTCAGGCTGGCCTGCCGCGATGGCCTGCGCCAGCAAATCACCCGAGCGCAGAGCGTAGTAGAGGCCTTCGCCGGTGATGGGATCCACGGTGGCGGCTGCGTCGCCGGCCATGGCCCAATTGCGCCCCATGATTTTGCGGCTGCGAATCGTCTTGGCCTGCGGCGAAGGAAGTACGTGGCTGTAGAATTGCGCGCCGGCGCGAGGGATTCTTTCTTCCTCGAAAAAGGCGTCGAGATGCCCGCGCAGCACCGGCGTCGAGGTTTGGCCCATTTTCGCGCAGATGCCTACAGAAAGATGATCGGCCCGCGGAAAAGACCACAGGTAGCCTTCAAACTGCTTCAGGAATTTCACCTTGATGATGTCTTCCTCGGTGGGAACAAAATATCCAAGAGTAACTTCCAGATCTTTCGAGCCGAGCGCGGTGGTTTCCGGCAGCAATTGATTGCGCGCGCCTGCGGCTAACACGACAAAATCTGAGAAGCGCTCTTCGCCGGCCGCCATCAGGCTGACGCGCTGGCGGCTGGTGTTTACGCTGGTGACGCGTGTGCAGACGGCCTGGCATCCGGCGGCGATGGCGCGATCCAGCAACAAACCATTTAGAACTTTGCGCGCATAAATCACGATGGGATGGCTCATTTCGAATTGCGCGCGGTGACCGCTGCTGGAAATGAGCTCGGCTTTGCGAACAATTTTTTTCGGTTGAGGGGAATCGAGCAGGAAGGGATAGGCTTCGATGGCCTTATGAGTTAAGCCGCCGCCGCAGGGCTTTTCCCACGCGAGGCGCTCGTCGTAGATCGTCACCTGAAAACCGGCAGTGGCCAGGCGCTCGCCACAAAGCGCACCGGCAGGCCCGCCGCCGACAATCGCAATTTCTTTCATGTCCCCTGCAGTGATCCGGCTCAAGTTAGAGGAAAAACAATCGCAATGAACCAGGAAGCGAGTATAGCACCAAAAAGTGCCGCGGCAGTTGCGGAGCCGATGCGAGACCGTAACGCATCGGTAGCAAGCCGTTGCAGGATGGAAAATAGCGCAAGATACACGAAGAGGAGCGGGATAAGCACCTGTCCGCTGGCGAAAAAATACCAAGCGAGAGTGCAGGCGAGAAATAATTCCATGCGAAGAAGCAGAAAAACCGTGAAGCGAACGGCACGCTGCAAGCCGTGGTGCACGGGGCCGAGCACGACTTCTTCGGCGAAGCAATAAAGCCACGTGACCGGCAGCAGGCCTGCGAAGCGCAGCCAGCGCGGCGCGTTGAGCCAGGCGTCATCGAGCTGCCAGTTCAACCATCCGCCGATGGCGAGGAACGTAGCGAAGCCGAGAACTGCCGCGACGACGAGCTTCTTGCCGGGGAGCGACGCGTATTCCATCGCGAAGCCGAAATTGAAAATCAGCAGCAGGATGCCGACGAGGAGCAACAGCGACGCGAGGTATGCGCCAGTGTAAAGGTGCAAGAATTTCAACGGCGTGCCGAGGACGAGCAGCAGGACGCCGAACATCGCGCAGAGTGCGCCTTCGCCGAGCAGAAAACGCGCGGACGGATGATTGCCCGGAGATTCGATCGCGGATGACGCCGGGCTTGTTGCGGCGGGCGTCGCCGCCAATTTCGCGGCGAGGGTTACGGTCAGCGGAAAAAGCAGCAGGATGCCGAGCAGTCCCAGGATGCCGCCGGCGAGGCGCCTGCGTCCCTGTCCAAAGGTCTCGTAAGTGGCGAGGTCGAGATTTAATGTGAGCGTGTCGGCGGCGATATCGGGGAACAGCGCTTGCATGGCCCACTTTTCGGAGTCGTGCGCGACGCGGCGGTCGGAGAGCAGGCTGGTGTGAGTTGAGTGCGGCAGCGGGCGCAGTTCGAAGGCGCGTTGCTGCACGAAATCTTCCGGAGCGATGCGCTGGCCGCCGGCTGCATCGGAAAGAGCTTGCGCCGTGCGTTTCAGAATTCCCAGATCCGAGCTGGCGCTGAAGACCAGCAAATTCGCGGGCATGCGCTGCGGCGTATTCATCGGCGCGGGAGAAAGCGCGATAGTTGCAGCCACCGGATCGCGATCGGCCATGCGCAGGGCAATGGCCGCGCCCATCGAATGGCCCAGCAAGATTGTGCGTTTGGGATCGAGCTGGCCGCCATGAATCAAGGATTCCACCGCGGCCGTGGCGCATTGTTGCGCGTGGGCGAAGGAAAATGCGTCGCGGCTGTCTCCGTGACCCGGTAAGTCGATCGCATATGCGCGGAAGCCGTGGCCGGCAAAATCTTCGGCGAGGTACATCATCAGGCGGCGATTGGCTGAGAGGCCGTGGAGAAGAACAACGCTGCCGGCGGGTCTTACATCGGGTGGCGGATCGAGGACGGTCATCGGCGTGTGGCAGCCGCCGGCGTCGAGCCACAGTTCTTGTTTGGGAAGTTCGGCGACGTGAATCCAGCGCGAGCCCAGCGCGAGAAATACCACACCGACAATGGCGAGAACGACTTGCCAGAGCCTCACGGCGCGCTCCGCGGCATTTGCGGGCGACATGGTAGAATAGTGTGTTTGTGTTTTTCCGCCTGGGCGGATCGAGGAATGGCCAATTGGCAGTGGTGTCGCAAACCGAACTGATTCTCCATCGTCAGGAGTGGAAACGCAACGGAAAGCGCGTGGTGTGCGTGGCCGGGGCGTTTGACCTGCTGCATCCCGGGCACGTGCGTTTGCTGGAACAGGCGCGTGAGCTGGGCGACATATTAGTAGTAGCGTTGCAGAGCGACGAGAGTGTGCGGGTGGCGACAGAGCAGGGCGATAAACTCGTTGGCGCGCCGGGCCCGACAGCGACTGGAATTGTTCCCGCGCGGCCGATCACGCCAGCCGCCGAGCGCGCTGAAATTCTGGCGGCACTTGCGGCGGTGGATTTCGTCGCGATCTTCGAAGAAGCCACCGCGGCCGAAATCATCACGCGCCTTGCGCCGGATGTCTTCGCGCAAGGCGGCGAAGGTTCGCGGGAAAATGCACGCGCGGATGACGACGCTGTAACCGCAGCGGGCGGGCAAGTGGTGCGCCTGCCGCTCGAACCCGGCTATTCAACCTCCCGGCTGGTGGAACGCATTACCCAACTTCAAGCATGATTCTTCCTCTGGTCAGCGAGCTTCTCGCGCGGGTGGCACGCCGCCCCGTGGTCGAAGAGACGTTTGAAGCGCTGCGGCGCAGTGGTGGCGAAGTACGACTGGCGGGCCTGACTGATTCGGCGAAAGCATTGCTGATTCCGCTGGCGTTTGCGGGGTTGGGGCGTCCCACGGTCTTGCTGGTTGATACCAATCAGCGCGCCGAAGCATTGCTGGAGCCGGTGCGTTATTTCTATCGTGCCGTGACGGGCAAACCCGGCAGGCGCGTGGCGCATCTGCCGGCGCATGAAGTGCTGCCGTACGAAAACCGTTCGCCGCATGCGGAAATTTCCGAAGACCGCGCCGTGGCGCTGTGGCGATTCGCTACCGGTGACGCGGATTTATTGATCGTGCCGGTGCAGGCTGCGGTGTGGCGAATGCGCGACCGCGAATTCTACTCGCAGCTGGCGCGCACGATTGCCCGCGACGAATCCATTCCACACGAAGAACTGATCGATTTTCTTTCCAGCGCCGGATACGACAAGCAAATTACCTGCGAGATGCCTGGGCAATACGCGGTGCGCGGTGGGATCATTGATATTTATTCACCGGAATCGCCGCAGCCGGTGCGCGTGGAACTGCTCGGCGACACCATCGAATCCATTCGCGCTTTCGATCCCAATACACAGCGTTCGACGAATCCGGTGGAGCGCGCCACGCTGCTGCCGCTGACGGAATATCCGCGGCATGCGGAAGTGCTGGAACGCGCGCGAGTTTCCAGCGCGTCTGGGCGTGAAGATGATGCAGCGCCGGGCGGATTCTATCCCGGATGGGAATTTCGCGAGGCGCTGCGCGAGAATCGCAAGTCCACTCTATTTGATCTCACCGTCGAGCCGCTGATCATTGTGGACGAACCCTCGCTGCTGGCCGCTTCCATCGAAAAATATCGCGCGCAGCTCGCGGAAGCGTTCGATGCAGTCGAGGATCCGCTGGCGGAGCCGCCGGACAGATTTATTTTCGATGATGAGGAGTGGAATCTGGCGTTGCAGATGGCGCCGCGGCTGGCGATCGAGCATCTGGCGGTGGAGGCGGCGGAATCTGGCGACGGTGATTCGAATTCAGGCGCGATCGCGAATTCGGTGCGCTTTGCCGAGCACGGCGATGGCGGACTGAAGTCCGCCGCTACACCTATACGGACTTTGCATACGCAACCGACCACGCGGTATCACGGAAATGTCGCGGCGTTTATTGCGGAGGCGCGCAATCGCATCGCTGCGGGCGAAAATGTAATGGTTTCGGCGGCCAGCACGGGAGAACTCGAGCGTTTTGCGGACATCTGCCACGAGTTCGAATTGCCCTATCGGATGGGCGAGCTGGAAGAAAACGCGACGGTAACCCGCCTGGCGGAAGAGGGCAGCAACGCGCCGGGTTCGGCGATTCTGCTGACCAAGGCGCCTCTGTCCGAAGGCGTGGTCTTTACAGACGCGAAAGTAGTGCTCTACGGCAACGCCGACCTTTTCGAGACGCTGCCGCCGCCTTCGCAACGTTCGCGTGCGCGGCCGAAGACCGCGAGTTTCTTCAGCGACTTCAGCGACCTGAAACCCGGCGACTACGTGGTGCACGTGGATCACGGCATCGGCCAATTCGAAGGGCTGCGCCAGGTGGCCATGGAAGGCGCGAACGGCGAGTTCATGCTGTTGCGCTATGCGGATGACGCCAAGCTGTACGTGCCGCTGGCGCGGCTGGATCTGATTCAGAAGTATACGTCCCTGGGCGGAGTGGAACCGCAGCTTGATCGGCTGGGAACCGGGGTGTGGGAAGCGCGCAAGACGCGTGTGAAGAAATCCGTAAGCGACATGGCGGAGCAACTTCTGGAGCTTTATGCGGAGCGCAAGTTGGCCGTGGGGCACGCGTTCCCGGCTGACACCAATTGGACTCATGAGTTCGACGATGCATTTGAGTTCGAGGAGACGGCCGATCAGCAGCGCGCCATCGAAGATGTGAAGCGCGACATGGAATCGAACCTGCCGATGGACCGGCTGCTATGCGGCGACGTGGGCTACGGCAAGACGGAAGTGGCGATGCGCGCCGCGTTCAAGGCCGTCGCGGATTCGAAGCAGGTAGCCGTGCTGGCTCCTACTACGGTGCTGGCGTTCCAACATTATCAAACGTTCAAGCGGCGGTTCGCCGCGTTTCCGGTGCGCGTGGAAATGATCAGCAGGTTTCGCACGGAGAAAGAACAGAAAAAAGTGCTGGAAGAAGTGGAAGCAGGCAAGGTGGACGTGCTGATCGGCACGCATCGTATTCTTTCCAAAGACGTAAAGTTTCAGGACCTCGGCCTGCTGGTGGTGGATGAGGAGCAGCGCTTTGGCGTTGCGCACAAAGAGCGGCTGAAGGAAATGCGCAAGAATGTGGACGTGCTGACCATGTCCGCGACGCCCATTCCGCGCACGTTGCACATGTCGCTGGTGGGCCTGCGGGACATGAGCGTGATCGAAACGCCGCCGAAGGACCGCCTGGCGATTCAGACCACGGTGGCTCCTTTCACTGAGACGCTGGTGCAGCGCGTGATTGAAGAGGAGCTGGCGCGCGACGGCCAAGTTTTTTTCGTGCACAACCGCGTGGAGTCGATCATCTCGCTGGCGGCCATGATCAAGCGGCTGGTCCCGAAAGCGCGCGTGGTGGTGGGGCATGGCCAGATGCGCGAGGCCGAACTGGAAAAAGTGATGCTGCAATTTATTCGCGACGAGGCGGATGTGCTGGTCTCGACCACGATTATCGAGAACGGCCTGGATATTCCGCGCGCTAACACCATCGTGATCAATCGCGCAGACCGCATGGGCCTTTCAGAGCTATACCAATTAAGAGGTCGCGTGGGGCGTTCGAATCAGCGCGCGTATGCGTACCTGTTGGTGCCGCCAGACTCGACGCTGACGACGATCGCGCGCCAACGCCTCGCAGCGCTGAAAGAATTCAGCGACCTCGGCGCGGGCTTCCGCATCGCCGCGCTTGATCTGGAGCTGCGCGGGGCAGGGAATCTGCTGGGGCGCGAACAGCACGGCCATATCGAGGCGGTAGGTTTCGACATGTATTGCCAGATGATGGAGCGTGCGGTGGCGGAGCGCAAAGGCGAGGCGCTCACCCCCGAACGCCGGGCCACACTCAACCTGGGACAGGAAATCCGCATCCCACCTGAGTACATTGATAGCGAGAACCTGCGGCTGCGGATTTACAAACGCATCGCGAGCGTCACCAGTGACGCGGAGCGAGCGGAGGTCCGGCAGGAGCTGGAGGACCGGTTCGGCCCCCCGCCGCCGTCGGTGGAGAATCTGTTGGATTACGCGGTGTTGAAAGCGCTGGCGGAAAAGCTTTTGGTGGCGTCAGTGGACCGTCGCGGCGATCAGGTGGGTATCAAGTTCTACGACGACACGCCGCTAGGGCCGGAAAGGCTGGTAAAGCTGCTGCGCAAGCGCAGGGGAATGCGGCTGGACCCGTCGGGAGTGCTGTGGCTGGACTGGAAGAGCATACAAGGCGGGCCGATGGGCGCCACCAGAAACGTATTGCTACAACTACAATCGTAGGGATAAAATTTGAGGCGAGTGAACCCCATGAAAAATTGCAAATTCGGAACGGTCTTTACCCTCGGCGGCGCGTTGTTCCTGGCAGCGCTGTTCATCCCTTCCGGCACGCGCGCGCAGGCCAAGGCCGTAATCGTGGAAGAGATTATCGCTCGCGTGAACAACGAGGTGATCACCCGGTCTGATTATCAGAAGGCCGAAGAGCAGTTGCGCGAGGAAGTGGCGCACGATTGCCAGGGCTGCCCGACGGACAAGTTGTATGAGGAATTCAAGGAGCAGCAGAAGGATCTGCTGCGCGGGCTGATTGACCAATCGTTGATGGTGCAGCGCGCCAAAGATATGGGCATCAGCGTGGAATCGGACGTGATCAAGAGGCTGGACGACGTGCGCAAGCAGAACGGGCTGGCCAGCATGGAAGATCTGGAAAAGGCGGTGGAAGGGTCCGGCCTGGCCTGGGAAGATTATAAGACGTCGATTCGCAACGGGTTGCTCACGCAGGAAGTGGTGCGGCGTGAAGTGGGCTCGCACATCACCATCCCCAACGACGAAGTGAAGAAATATTACGAAGCGCACCCGCAGGAGTTCACGCGGCCCGAGCAAGTGGTGTTGTCGGAAATCCTGCTGAGCACGGAAGGTAAAAGCCCCGAGGAAATCGCGGCCGTGCAGAAAAAGGCGGAGGACTTGCGCAACCGTGTGATCCGGGGCGACGACTTCAACGAAATCGCCAAGCGCTATTCCGAGGGCAGCACGGCAAAAGACGGCGGCGACCTGGGAACTTTCAAACGGGGCGAAATGGCGCCGCAGCTTGAAGAAGTTGTTTTCAAAATGGATAAGGGACAGATCACGGACGTGATCCAAACCAAGCCGGGATTCGAGATTCTGAAAGTGGATAATCACTATCTGGCCGGCTTGCAGCCCCTGGACAAAGTGGAAAACGAAATCATGAACCGGTTGTACATGCAGAAAATGCAGCCGCAGATGCGCGATTACCTGGCGACCTTGCGCGAGGAAAGCTATGTGATGGTAAAGCCGGGCTACACCGACAGCGCGGCCGTGGCCGGAGCCAGCGTGATCCAGGAAGTGCAGCCGACGCCCGACACGGCGCAGAAAAAGAAAGAAAAGAAGAAAGTGCCGCTGCCCAAAGTCAACGGCCAATGAAATCGCATTACGTTTCCGATCTGCAGGACGGGCAAGCCGTCACTTCGTTGTTCCTCGTCGGAGTAAAAGAAATCCGCACATCGCAACGCAGCGGGAAATCATGGCTCGAACTGGCGCTGCGCGACAAGACCGGCTCGATTCCCGCGAAAATGTGGGACAACTTCGAAACGCTGGCGAAGACTTTCGAAGCAGATGACGTGGTGCAGATTCGCGGCCGCGTGAAGCTCTACAACGGCCAGAAAGAGATGACGCTGGAGCAGATTGTCCCGGCAGCCGACCGCGATTACGATCTGTCCGACTTTATCGCGCACACCAGGCACGACGTGGAGAAATTGTATGGCGAGCTGGGTGCGGCGGTTGCGGCGGTCAAGAATCCCTGGATCAAGCAGCTCCTGGGAAGCGTCATCAGTGATCCGGCGATCGTGCCAAGGTTGAAGCGCGCGCCCGCCGCGATGGGCATGCATCATGCCTTTGTCGGCGGATTACTAGAGCACGTCGTCAGCCTGATTGGACTGGGGCGCGCGATCGCGGAACATTATCCCGAACTGGACGCCGACGTGCTGCTTGCCGGAATCGTGCTGCACGACATCGGCAAGATAGACGAGCTGAGCTACGAGCGCGGGACGAACTACACTACCGCGGGCCGGCTGCTGGGCCACATCACCATCGGGACGTTGCTGGTGCGCGAGAAGATCAAGGCCATTCCGGGCTTTCCGGAGCCGCTGGCGATCCTGATCGAACATTTAATTCTGAGCCACCACGGCACGTACGAGTTCGGATCGCCATCTTTGCCGCAGACGCGCGAAGCGATTGCACTGCATTTTCTGGACGATATGGATTCGAAAATGGCGGCGATGCGCGCGACGCTGGAAGGCGCGTCGGGAAGCGACGAGTGGACTGAGCGAAATCCGGCGCTGCACCGCGCGCTGCTGCGGACCGACAAATTTCTGGCCGGCGAGGATGCACCTGGATCGGCGGACGCTGCTGCGGGTAACTCTTCTTCGCAGCGGGCTGCGCCCGGAGCGTCGCGCAATTCCGGCGGCAAGCGGTGAGAGCGAGCGCGAAAATTCATGAGTGAGTTCAACACACAAATTGCGTCGCCGCGCCGCGCGCTGCTGGAGCTTGCGCCGCTGGAGCTGGACTGCATGAACACGCTGTGGCCGATGGGGCAGGGAACCGTGCGCGAAATCCGCGATAGCCTGGCCTCGCGGCGGCCGCGCGCCTACACCACGATCATGACCATCATGGACCGGCTGGCACGCAAAGGCATTGTCGAGCGCCGCAAGGTGGGGCGTGCTTATATCTACCGCCCGAACTTGAGCGCGGAAGACGCGCGCTCCCATGCGTTGGGGCAGGTGATCGAAAATTTTTTTGGTGGATCGAGAGATGCGCTGATCGCGCAACTCAACGGCGAAGCTCCGCGCGCCCGCGCGGCTGCGGCGGCGGTGGGCTCGGATGGCGATGGCGCCGAAGAATTGGTGGCGGCGAAGAGACGCGATGATTCCCGCTGAACTGAAAATTCGGAAGAATGTGATCCGTCCGGCGACGATACTCGCGCCGATGGCTGGCGTTACCGACACGGTATTTCGCCGGGTGATCCGTTCGCTGGGTTCCTGCGGCCTGATCATGACGGAATTTACCAGCGCCGAGGGGCTGACGCGCAATTCCGCCCGCACACTGCATTATTTGTACTTCGATGCCGATGAGCATCCCATCGCGGCGCAAATTTTCGGGTCCGATCCGCAGGTGATGGCGTCCGCCGCCGCGCTTACCGAAGATCTGGGATTCGACCAGGTGGACATCAACCTGGGCTGCCCGGTGAAAAAAGTGGTGAAGTGCGGCGGATCTGGGCTGCTGCGCGATCTGGTGCATCTGGAAAAATTGCTGCGAGCGGTGCGCGCCGCCGTGGCCATTCCGCTGACGATCAAGATTCGTTCAGGCTGGGATGAAAATAATATCGTTGCGGTGGACGTAGCGCGCATGGCCGAGCAGGTGGGCATCGAAGCCATCGCTGTGCATCCGCGCACGCGCATGCAGGGGTACAGCGGCTCGGCCGATTGGAACGTCATCCGCGCGGTGAAGCAGGCGGTGCGCATTCCGGTGATCGGCAATGGCGATATTCGCACGCCGCAGGATGCTGTGCGCATGGTGGCGGAAACGGGATGCGATGCGGTGATGATCGGGCGGACGGCTTCTTCGAATCCGTGGATTTTTCGGCAGATTGCGGACTTCATCGCCACGGGACGCTACGAAGAGCCCAGCGATGTGGATCGCTATCATCTGCTTTCCGGCTATTTCCGCAGCTTGATCGCGGCTGAAATGCCGGACGCGATTGGAAAGATGAAACAGTTTGCCAGCTTGTTCACGCACGGCGTGCGCAACGGCGGGGAATTGCGCTATGCAGTGCATCACGCGCACGCGGCGGCGGAGATTCTGGACAAGGTGGATGCCTTTTTCGCGAACAGCACTGCGTCTGCCGCCGACTAAAAGCTTCAGTCGCGTATCCGGCTAACTTTCAGAAAATCCCCAAATTTGGACGCGGGACTACTCGTCGCGGGTGATCAGCAGCTGTTTGTAGGCCTCGCGGCGCGTCAGACCGCGTTCGCGGGCTACTTGCTTCAGCGCGGCTTTGTTGTCTATGCCGCGTTCCTTCATGATTTCTGCCACACGGCGCGCCAGGGGAAGTTTTGCGTGCGCATCCTGGGCGGCGGTGTGCTGGGCTTCGCCGTCTGCCGGACCGATCAGCAGCGTAATCTCCCCGCGCGGCGGTTTCTTGCGCGCAGCTGCCAGCAAATCCTCCAGATGTCCGCGCACGAATTCCTCGTACACTTTGGTCAATTCGCGCGCTGCCACCGCCGGGCGATTGCCCAGAATTTCCAGCGCATCTTCCAGAGTGTCAAGCAGGCGGTGCGGCGCTTCGTACAGAGCGAGGGTGCGTGGCTCCTCGGCGAGTGCGCGCAATCGTTTGCGCCGCTCGGTGGGCCGCGACGGCAAGAATCCGACGAACGTAAATTCCTCGATGGACATTCCGGAAGCGGCCAGCGCAGCCACAAACGCGCACGCGCCCGGCAACGGCACCACTTGAATTCCGTGACGCAGCGCCAGACTCACCAATCTGCCACCGGGATCGGAAATTCCCGGCGTGCCGGCGTCGGTGACCAGCGCAATCTGCGCGCCTTGCTCCAGCTCGATGACGATTTCCGCCGCGCGCGTGATTTCGTTGTGCTCGTGGTAGCTCACCAGGCGCTTTTGAATGTCGAAATGCGAAAGCAGCTTCAGCGTCTGGCGCGTGTCCTCGCAGGCGATTGCGTCCGACTCTTTCAGCACGCGCAAGGCCCGCAGCGAAATATCTTCCAGGTTCCCGATGGGCGTGGCGACGACGTACAGGCATCCCGCACCCGGCTCGTTTGGTTTTGTCTTGGTCATGAGGGAATCGAGAATGTTGCGACCGAACGCAGTCTAACACATCGTTGAAACCCGGTTTCGAGCGGTATATTCACTAGGCACATTCAGCGCGCGGGCTTCCCGCCGCTGCGCGCGCGGGCGCAAGCGTGTTACTATTTTATTTACACTCGATGCAGGGAGGAGTTCCGCATTGCCGCTATACGAATACAAATGTGCCAAGTGCGCGCATCAATTCGAGAAAATCGAAAAGCATAACGCGCCGACGACGCAGAAGTGCCCCAAGTGCGGGGGAAAAGCCGAACGCATGATATCCGCGGCGGGGATTCAATTCAAAGGCTCGGGCTGGTACGTAACGGATTACAAGGGCAAGAATTCCGGAGCCACGTCGGTAGAAGGCTCTGGCGACGGTGCATCGGCGAAATCGGGAGATTCATCCGGGGACTCCAAGTCCGCGGACAAAAAATCGCAGGACTCGAAATCGAGCGACGCCAAAACCGGCGAATCGAAATCCGGCGGCGCAAGCTCCGGCGACTCCAAATCGTCCGGCGAGAAAAGCAGCTCGAAGAAAAAGAAGTGACCTTCTAGAGCTCAAGCGTCTTTAGATATTTCCGGAAGTCGTTGCCGAACTTCGGATTCTTTAGCGCGAGTTCCACGGTCGCTTTCAGGAATCCCAATTTGTTCCCGGCGTCGTACGTTTTTCCCTGATGCACGTGCGCCCAAAGCCCTTCTTTCGCGGCCAGCGCGCGCAGACCGTCGGTAAGTTGAATTTCGCCGCCGGCACCGGGCTTGGTTTGTTCCAGGTATTCAAAAATTTCCGGCGGCAGCACATAGCGGCCGGAAACTCCCAGGTTGGAAGGCGCTTCTTCCGGCTTGGGCTTCTCGATCATGTCGTTCAGGCGCAGGACGCTATCGCCCCAGCGCGCAATTTTGCCGGGACTGGAAGAAATCACGCCGTAAAATTGCAATTCCTCGCGTGGGACTTCCTGCACGGTAATCGCGCCTTGTCCGGTGGATTCATAAATTTCAATCAAGGCTCGCGTGGCGGGGACGGGGCTGTCCATGATCACGTCGCCCAGCAGCACGGCGAAAGGCTCATCGCCGACGAGTTCGCGCGCCGTCAACACCGCGTGGCCCAGTCCCAGCGCTTCGTTCTGCCGCGTGTAACTGAAATGAATTCCGCCGCTGATGTCGCGCACCATCTGCGCCAGTTCCGGCTTGCCGTGGTCTTCCAGAAAATGTTCCAGCTCGGGCGCGAAATCGAAATGGTCTTCGATGGCGCTCTTGCGTCGGCCGGTAACGAAAATCACATTTTCAATGCCGGACGCAATACATTCCTCCACCGCGTATTGAATCAGCGGCTTATCCACCACCGGCAGCATTTCCTTGGGCATCGCTTTGGTGGCGGGCAGGAAGCGCGTCCCCAGACCGGCCACGGGCAGCACAGCTTTGCGCACACGTTTTCGTTCGGAGCTCATAGTCCCCTTAGTGGATTGCGGCCGGTCGTCTAAACCGACCAGGCGTGCAAGATAAAATTATTTTAGCATCCGGGAGCGGCTTGGCTGGGGAAGCGCGATCGCAGGAGTTCGTAAACGCAACGTCATTATCTGAGCACGATGGCGCGAGACAGAAATCACTTTGGCGCACACTCTGCGCGCGGAAAGGCTGCTCGCGGGGCTATGCTACCATATTCATTGCGAACTCTGGCGCATCGAGATTCGAGGCATATTTGTGACCACGCACGGCAAAATTATTCTGGGGATTGAATCTTCCTGCGACGAGACCGCGGCGGCCGTGGTCTCTGGCGGCGATACGATTCTATCAAGCATCGTTGCGTCGCAAATCGCCATTCATCGGAAATATGGCGGTGTGGTGCCCGAGCTGGCCTCGCGCGAACATCTGCGCCAAATCGTTCCGGTGGTGCGCGAGGCGCTTGAACAGGCTGGAATCACGCTGCAGGATTTGGATGCGGTGGCTGTGACGCGCGGTCCCGGCCTGGTGGGCGCGCTGCTGGTGGGCATCACGTATGGCAAAGTGCTGGCGCAAGCGCTGGGTAAGCCGCTGATCGGCGTGAATCATCTGGAAGGCCACGTTCATGCTGTATTTCTGGAAGCCCATGCTGGTGGGCTGCCGGGGCCTGAATTGCCAGCGGCATGCTTGATTGTTTCCGGTGGGCACACCGTGATTTATTCGGTGAAGTCGGAGTCGCAAAACGGCGCGGCACATTTTTCCTACGAACGCCTGGGCGGCACGCGCGACGACGCTGCGGGCGAGGCTTACGACAAGGTCGCGCGCCTGCTCGCGCTGGGATATCCCGGCGGCCCAGTGATGGATCAACTCGCGCAGTACGGCAACCCGCGAGCGATTCGTTTCGGCGAGCCGAAGATGAAAGGCAACGTGTACGATTTCAGTTTCAGCGGAATAAAGACGGCGGTGCTGTACCATTTGAAGCGCCATCCGGAGTTGCAGCCCGAAATTGACGCGCGGAAGGAATCGCTCGAGCGCGGAGAACGCAGCGCAGACGCTTTGCGCAAGCTGGCCAGCGCAGCGACGTTGGATCTGATAGCAAGCTTTCAGCGCGCCGTGGTGGATGATCTGGTGACGCGCACGATTGCTGCCGCCGCGCAAAATTATGTGCGCTCGATCCTGGTGTCCGGCGGAGTCGCCGCCAACCGCGAGCTGCGCGCCTCCTTCGAAGCCGAAGCCAAGCGCCACAATCTTGCAGTATTTTTCCCCAGCCGCGCCCTCTCCACAGACAACGCCGCCATGATCGCCGCCGCCGGCTACCCGCGCTTCGTTGCCGGTCAGCACGAAGACGCGACGCTAAACGCCGAGCCGAATCTGCCGCTCGCCTAAGAAGCTCATGAGGAATTGTTGGATTGGTCGTCAGCGGGTTCAGGTCCGCTAACACGACGCGTCATTAGGAAGCAGATTTTCGCTGTTGCGTGAATGTGCTGAACAGGATTTCGGCGGAGCGGCTCAGCAGGTACCACCACAGCGTACCGGCTACCAGGATCCAGATTGCAGCGAACGGGGCGAACTTTGGCGCCAGCGCGTACCCTACCAGCGAAATGGGGAAGTCGGCGCGCATCACGAAGTCCCAGATCACGACCAAGTACTGCAGGCCTGGGACGAAGTAGCGTAGCGTGCTCATCAGGCAGGCGCAGAAATGCAGGATGGGCAAGAAATAGATCCAGTCGGGATGCGCCTGACGAGTCGGCGTGGCCGCTCGTTGCGCTAGCCGCATCGGCTCATTACGCGCTTCAGTCATATCGTCCGCACAGAAAAATCTTCATCGCAGAATCCAATTTTCACGGAGAGCCTTCCGATCTAAATCAGCGGCGGCTCGTAGAGATACGCCATGCCGTCCTGCGTCATGGCGTAGGCTTTCGATCCATCAACGCTCCAGCGCAGGTCCACGATTCCTTCGGCGGCGTACTCGTCGAACATGGTCTGGCGGCCCAGGTCCACTATGAACAGCCGGCCCTTCGCTGAATTTTTCAGCCACGAGCTGTAGCAGATGCACAGCGGCAAGTGCGGATGGCACACGCACAATTCTGCGCCGAAGGGCAGCGGCTCGAAGGCCAGGCTTTCCACGTCGAGGCTGTACGCCTGTCCCGCGGCGCAATAAATAATTTGCCGGCTGTCGGGCGTCCACGTGAGATCCGTGATGTGTCCCTGCGCTTGAAACACATTTTGCGTGCGCAGCGCCGGGACGTCGGCGAGCACGATCGAATCGTCCGCCCAATCGCCGCGAATTTCGATAACGCTGGCGAGAATTTTTTCATCCGGGCTGAATGCGGTGCGCCCGTAACCGCCGAACGCGCCTTCTTCGCCGAATTCCGCTTCGTAGGTTTGCCGCTCGAAGCCATCCGGTACGCCCATTTCTTTTGTCGAGGACTGCGCGAAAGGCAGCGCGCCTGTTTCTGCCTGCCACAGCCGTAAGCTCGCGCCTTTTCCACCCGCGGATGCCGCGGCAAAGAAATTGCCTGCGCCTGACCACACCAGGGACGCCGGGAAATTCTTGAAATCTCCAAAGGTGCCCAAAAGCATTTTCGCGTGCAGATCGAAAATGTGCAGCGCAGGTTGCCACGCGCCCCAGGCCGCCACCAGATGGCGCGCCGAAGGCGACCACGCAAACGCAGCGGAAAAATCCTGCGCTGCGCCGCCAGTTGCCGCTCCAGCAGCTTCTTCCGGCACCGCAAGAGCCAGCGTCGGTCCGGTGCGTTCAATGTCGTACAAAACAACGCGCTGCGAACCGCCGTGATCGGGAGGAGCGATCAGGCTCACAGCGCCCGTCGCGGAAATCGCAAGGCGCGGCGTGAAACCGGGGAAAACTTTCTTGATCAGCCAGTTGGAATCGCGCGCCATGTCCCGCAGGCCGCGCACCACCAGCGCCGCGGAACGCAACGCGAGGCCGCGCGAGGCTGTTGGCACGATTTGCTGGCCCGAATGTTGCGCGGTTTGTAATTCGGGCGATCTTTCGCGCGTTTCCATGGTCAGCGACCGCGCCCTTCCGGATTTTCCAGCCGCCGCTTGGCCTGGGCGATTTGATCTTCCACTTTTTGTACCATTTCTTTCAGCACGTCGCGCCCGTGGCTTTGCGCTTCGTCCAGACGCACTTTCAATTGGTACAAATCCGAACGCAGCAGTTCCTGCAATTCCGCTTCGATCTCCGCGAGGCGTCCGCGCGCCTGGCTGATGCGGCGAATCACGCGAATCAATTCCGCGCCCGGGCCTTCGCCCTGCACAGCCTCAGCGCTCCACTCGTACTCCGTGAAAATTTTCCGCAGCTTGGTTTCGTCGCCGCGTTCGTAGGCCTCGTTGGCCTCCGCCATCAGTTGCTGACGTTTGGCGCGGTCCGCGCGGTCGGAAGTGAGGTCGGGATGAACGCGCTTGGCCACTTCGCGGTACAGCCGCTTCATTTCGGGCGAAGATTCAAAGGCGCGCGGTGTAGCTTCCGATTTTTCTCCCGCGGTGGATTGCGTTTCAGCGGCGCGCGTGCGCGCTTCTCGCGCGGCTTGCTGCGCGCGTTCGTTTGCCGGCTGTTCCTGCGCAAGGCGCTCGGCTACGGCGGCTTTCAGATCGTCCAGTTCCGCGTAGCGTGAGCCAACGTGATGAAGGTACTGCCGCTCGAACGCGCCCAGCTCCGCGCGCAGATTTGCGGAGCGGAGCTCACGTTCGGCCAGTTCGCTTTCGATGGCGGCTTGCTCTTCGCGTTTGCGCGCGAGTTCCTGTTCTTCGGGATTGAGGGTTGGAGTGTGGGACGAAGCGGACGCCGGATGAGGCGCCGAATCTGCGGCCGACCCGGAAATTGGTCTTCCGGCCGCGTCAACATGCGGGCTCGCGGCAGGGATGTCCGTCGCCTTCAGCGCCATGCGTTTCGCCTCTGAGAGCTGCGCGATCCGGTTCACGGCCAAGCATTTAGAAAGAGTCCCAAGTTCCCAAGGGCCGCGGGAGATCGCTTCTTAAATTGTAAGATGGCGCCAGTTCGGCAGAAGGGGTTCCGCACAAACGGTTTCCAGAAGATGAAAACTGTACGTTGGTACAGGCTGCGCGGAGTGGCGCGGCGAGGCGTTCGAACGGCCATTTTCGCCAAGCTCGGCTGCCAAATTGGACGGGTTTGATGCGTTCGCGGCAACTCGCTATCTTTTTCCACGTGCGGGAGTCTTTGATTAGTTAATCCGCATCCAACGGCAACAGAAAGGAGCCACGCCGATGAGCGAAACAGTCGAGCAATACATGCAACGCCTGAAAGGATACGTGGAAGGGCAGCAGCCGCTGAAAATTCAAGCCTCCACCGCGAAGAAAATCGAGCGCCTGCTGAAGGGTGTGCCCGCTGCGAAATTGCGCAAGCGTCCGGCCGCGGACAAGTGGTCGGTGGCGGACATCATCACGCATCTGGCCGACAACGAAATCATCTGCGGCACGCGCTTCCGCATGATTCTAGGCGCGCCCGGCACAGCCATTCCTGCCTACGACCAGAATTCCTGGGTCACAAGCTCCCACTACGAGAAACGCGACGCGCGCAAATCACTCGAGCAGTTCCGCGCCGTAAGGGAAGCAAATCTTGTGCTATTGAAGACGCTCACTCGCGAGCAATGGAAGCACCACGGCGTGCATCCGGAGCGCGGCGTCGAGACCATCGAACGCATCGTCACGCTTGTCGCCGGACATGACGTGAATCACCTCAAGCAGATCGAACGCGCGGTGACGCGGCAGAAATCAGCACCCAAGAAATCGCGATAGAAATTGATGTGGGGCGCGGCCGCGCGGTGTTCGTCGTAGATTAGCTGTCCGTATCTGTCGAGTTCACATGGGACAGCGATTCAAGAACCGCCGCGTAGATATCTCGGTTCCTGCTCGCAAAACTCAAATAGGGTGAGGACTCTCCCAGAAAAGACTCGGGATTGATCCAGGTCATCTGTTCCCAGAATAAATCTCGTACCGCGTCATAGACGCTATCATGTAGTACGAGGTACATATTCACATATGCGTGAAGCTGTCCCGGATCGGGGCGAGGATCGAATGGGTTCGAATGACAGAGTGTACCTAGATCGATCGGCGATTCAGAGACATACCATTCATCGAACCCGTCCGTGCGTGGCAAGCCGTTGATTGAGTCAATGCGCGGGCTGTAAGCGATTCCATTTCGCGATTCCCATCCGCTCGCCTTTTCCTCATCGTTTAGCGAAAGCGATCCGCTATCAAAGGAGCTAACAGCCAGGTACTTGCCCATTACTATTTTCGGGCAAAGCCGCGCCAATCCGTCGACCTCGAACTCGGTCGTGAGCCATTGATACTCGCCGTGCTGCCCTTTGGCAATTAGAATAGGCAATATTTTGTCACTCACTTAGGTTCTCGGTCGACGCGTGGAGACCATCGAAAATTCTGGCGTTCGATTTTGTGTCAGTAAGCAAAAAAAAGGGCACAATCTTTGCAGATTGTGCCCGCCAGGGTTGATACGAAAAATTTACTCCGGGATGGGAGCGCCCTCCGGCATTTGCAGCTTGGCTTTGGCCAGCGCCTTAACCAGGTTGGCCTCTACCGCCGATTCGGACGTATTGCGAACAGTGGCGAGTTCACTGACCAGCAAATACTTGGCACGTTCCAGCATTTTCTTTTCGCGGAAGGAAAGCGGCTTGGTCCGGCTGAGGGCCACCAGACCTTTGAGAACTGCGGCGACCTCCATCAACGAGCCCGTCCGCATGCGATCCGAATTTTCCTTGAAGCGGTGTTTCCAGTCGTGGTGGGAAGCGGAGCGGCCTTTTTCCAAAAACGAAATCACCGCGCCGGCCTGCGTGTTGCGAATGATGGGGCGCAGGCCAACGCAGTCCACGTTCGTCTGCGGCACCATCACTTTCAAACCGCTCGAAACGATTTTCAGCATGTAGAATCGTTCCGAACGTCCATTCACGTAGCCGTAACTAATCTGTTCAATTACCCCGACACCGTGATTCGGATACACAACTTTTTCGCCAAGTTTGAATTCACAGGACATGGATGCACGACCCTCCCCGAAAAGCATATTTAAAGTTTAGGCACATGGGTCATAAACGTCAAGATAAATGGGTGGTTTGGCGGTCCGTCTCACGTCTGAGAAACCGAACGTTTTCAGTAAGATTGGCCCCGAAATTGCCCTATACTGGTGCACGTGCTAATCCTGTCCTTGGACACCTCTTCGCCCTCCGGTAGCGTCGCAATTTTGCGTGACGAATTGACACTCGGCGTCATCTCGACGCGCGCCGAGGAGAACTATTCTTCGCGGATTTTCCGTCATTTGGAGTTTCTGCTAAGCGATTTGACGCTGAGACTTGAGCAATTTGGCCTGTTCGCCGTCTCTGCGGGGCCTGGCTCATTTACCGGACTGCGCGTGGGATTGACGGCTGCGAAGGGTTGGGCGGAGGTTTACCGCAGGCCTGTCGTTGGCGTGAGCGCGCTGGAAGCGGTGGCGGTTCAGGCTCTATCGAGCGGCGCAGTCTTAATACCGGCGCTCGACGCGCGGCGTGGGCAAATTTATTTTGGCGTTTATCGTCCAGCAGCGGCGGGACTTGCGCTGGACGGCGAGGAATTCGTGGCTACGCCCGAAGAGTTTGCGGAGAAGCTTGGTGCGCTGGCGTACCGTGGCGATGGGAATCGCGGCGCCGGATTCACAATCGTCACGCCGGATGCGCCGGTCGTCACGGTCGCGTCGCGATTGATTAGTGAATTTCCCGCTGGCTTTGCCAGGCTCGAAATTGTTTCCAGTGTGCTGGCGCCATCTATCGGGCGGATTGCTCACGCGCGTGCGTTGCGTGGCGATGTAAGCGACGCGCTTACGCTGGATGCAAATTACGTGCGCCGCACGGACGCCGAGATGCGTTGGAAGGACGGCTAGCCATCTTGACGATTCGTGCTCTGGAATTCCGCGACGTGGAAGCCATACTCGCGATTCAAGCCGCCTGCCCGGAAATCGCGCAGTGGACCGCATGGGATTACGATCGCGTGGCGCGCGGCGAAATGGCCGGATGGGTTGCCGAGGAAGGCTCGCAGGGAGCTGTCGAATCTGATGTCGAGGTTAGTGTCGAGGTGGCCGGATTTTTGGTCGCGCGCCGTGTCAGCAGCGACCTTGAAATTCTCAATTTCGCGGTGGAGTCCGACTGGCGCCGCTGCGGAATTGGCGCCGCGCTGCTGAGCGAAGCGCTGAAGTGGGCGACAGACGTTTCAGGCGACGCACGCCATACTGGAAGTGCGCGCATCAAACCTCGCCGCGCTGCGTTTCTACACGCGCCACAAATTTGAAGTCGTAGGCCGCCGCCCGCGCTACTACACAGCCCCCGAAGAAGACGCGCTGCTGCTGACCGCGGCACTCACGTAACTTATAGTTCGGAAATTGGTACAGAAGGCGGGCGCAGCAAGCAGCGCCCCTACCAAGAAAAGTCCCGACGACGCCGTCACTTGGTTTTTCTTCCTCTGCGCTCTCTGTGTTAAATGTTTTGACTTTCCGCATCCACGCGCATCTCAAATCCTCAACGAATCTGCTACTGTAACCGCTCCACCAAATCGCACGAGGACAACAATGCATCTCGAAGAAACCACCCTGCAACTCCTGAGAGATTCACTGCAGCAACTTGACAGCGGATTCGCCGCGCTGCCCGCCGTCACCGAAAATTCCGCGGACACCGCCAGACCCGCGCCTCGCCGCCGTGATGACCGAAGTCGCCACAAGACTCCAGAGACAACTACCCGTACTTTCATCCGCTTTATGCCGGCCAGATGCTCAAGCCGCCACATCCGATCGCGCGCGCGGCCTACGCTTTGGCTACCTGGATCAATCCGAACAATCACGCGCTGGATGGCGGCCGCGCCAGTTCCGCGATGGAGAAGGAAGCGGTCGCCCAGATCGCCGCGATGTTCGGTTGGACGGAACACCTTGGGCATTTGTGCGGCGGCGGGACGATGGCCAACCTCGAAGCCTTGTGGGTTGCTGGCCAGCTGCATCCGGGGAAGAAAATCCTCGCGTCCGATCAGTCGCATTACACGCACAAACGCATCTCCGCGGTGCTGCAGTTGCCGTTCGCGCATGTGCCGACGGACAAACTGGGCCGCATGGACACCGTCGCACTGGGAAAAATGCTCGCGGCCGGTGACGTCGGCTGCGTCGTTGCGACAGCAGGGACAACCGGGACCGGCTCCGTGGACCCGCTGCCGGAAATTCTGCGCCTGCGCGAACGATACGGTTTTCGTCTGCACGTGGACGCCGCGTACGGCGGATATTTTACGCTGGCGTCAAATCTCACTGCGGAGACACGCGCCAGCTTTGAGCTGATCGGCCGCGCCGATTCCATCGTCATTGACCCGCACAAGCACGGACTGCAACCTTACGGCTGCGGCTGCGTGCTGTTCCGAGATCCGCAGGTCGGCGCGATCTACAAACACGAATCGCCGTACACCTATTTCACTTCGTCGGAACTTCATCTGGGCGAAATCAGCCTGGAATGTTCGCGTGCGGGCGCTTCGGCCGTCGCGTTGTGGGCCACGCAACGTCTGCTGCCACTCGTCCGGCGCGGGGAATTCGCCGTCATGCTCGAAGCGTCGCGCGATGCGGCGCTGCAGTTCGCGCGGCGCCTAGCAAACGATGACCGCTGGCTGCTGCCGTTTGCGCCTGAACTCGACATTGTAGTGTGGGCGCCGCGCGCAAAAACAGTCGCCGAAATTTCCGCATTGTCACAACGTATCTTCGACGCCGCCGCAAAACAAAATCTGCACCTAGCGCTAATTCGCGTGCCGGTAAGATTTTTTAGCGCGCAGCAAGACCTGGCACCCGCCGCCACCGATACAGTCCTCTGTCTCCGCTCAGTCCTGATGAAACCCGAACACCGCGACTGGCTCGACCGCATCTACGCAATCCTCTCTCGCGCCGCGGACGGTGTCCTACCTCCTCCATCTCCCAATCGGTGAAGTATCTTTACCGATACGAGCCACCCGCCTGCACTCAAGGCTGCTGTGGCTCCATCCCTTGATAATCTAGAAGGCGATTTGGTGATCAGCTTCGGCGATTCAGATCGGATTGGGGCACGAACTTGATGACGCTCGAACCAAAAGAGCCGGTCGGCTCCATGAAGCTTCCCAAATGGACCGAAATCCCGAAATATCCGGTTGTTGCGACAGTATCTCTATTGGCGATCGGAGCTACGGTAGCTTGGTATTCGCATGTAGATTTATCTTTCGTGTTTGAAAGCGCCGAGATTCGGCGGGGCCAATTCTGGCGATTGTTGACGAACGTGTTTCCACATGTTGGCGTCCTGCATTTAGTATTCAATCTGTATTGGCTATGGATTTTGGGGACAGTCGTGGAACGTGTGTTTGGCCACGCCAAAACAGTTCTTCTACTTACATTTTTCGCGATCGGCTCTAACTCGTTAGATTTCGCGTTCGACCGCGGCGGCGTGGGCCTTTCTGGAGTTGGTTACGGCTTGTTTGGCCTGCTGTGGATTCTTTCGGAGCGCGACGAGCGTTTCAAGGGCGCGATCGACAACAGGACTGTCGAGCTGTTTGTCGCATGGTTCTTCATTTGCATCGCTACGACGATCACCCACACATTTGCAGTGGCGAACGTCGCGCATGGGGCTGGAGCCGTGCTGGGCATTCTGGTCGGATTTGCTATCGCGATTCCTACGCGCCGGCTGGTTTACGCTGCGGGCGCATTCACGATGGTGATGTTCGGAATATGGGGCTCGACGCTCGGCCGACCCCTAGTAAATCTTTCGGGCAGGGCAGGATATGAGGAAGGGAAGTGGGGCTACGACGCTCTTATGGCTGGGCGTAATCAGGACGCGCTGCGCTGGCTGAACGACGCCGTCAAGCTGCAACCGAAAATTTCCGCCTACTGGTTCGATCTCGGCATCGCCTATCAGCGTGCGGGTGATTTGCCTCGTGCGATGGCCGCCTACGAGCGCGCGCATGAATTAGATCCGCAGAATCCGGAGTATGCAGCCGCCGCGCAGGCGAAGCAGTGAATCCTCAGCTTCTCTATTGGCTTCCACAGCCCGATTGTGATAATTGTTACGACTATGTGAACGCTTCTGCACCCCTGGAGGGAATGGATGCCGATCACGACGCATGATATCCGGCAGTCCCTGTTGGAATCGAACCAGGAATACCGCCGGCTCTTCGAAGAACACTCCCGCTGCGAATCCCAGCTAAAAGAACTCGTAAGTCAATCGTACTGGAATGTGGAAGACATGGAGCTGGAAATCGGGCTCAAGAAAATGAAGTTGCGCCTGAAAGATTTGATGGAAATGATCGTGGCGCGTTACCGCAACGAGATGGTCCATCACTGAATTGTTTTGCTGCTAAGGCCCGCGCAGTCCTCGCACTTCTGTCGTACAATACCGGTGCATTCGCCGTTCATCTGATTCGCAATGAATCGCGCCGCGGCGCTCGCGCACGCCGCATATTCTCGCGAACAAAGGATTTCGCCCCAGACCCATGGTTAAAGACGCGTACCGATTTGCCCTGCCGCCGCTCATCGCCGGCGCGCTGTGCTTCCTTCCCGGCTGGAAAATTCTCGGCGCCGTGCTGATATTCCTCGGCCTCTTCGTTTTTTATTTTTTCCGCGATCCGCAGCGCGTCATTCCCTCGGACCACGGGATCATCGTGTCGCCTGCGGATGGCCGCGTCGTCGAGATCGTAGACGAGATGCTGGACTCCGTGATGGGTCATCGCATTAGCATTTTTCTTTCCATCTGGAACGTGCACGTGCAGCGGGCGCCTGCGTCCGGCCGCGTCGCCGACGTGGTGTACCGTCCCGGGCTTTTCTACGCCGCGTTTCGCTCGGACGCGTCACGTGAAAATGAACAGAACATTATTTATCTGCACACACCGAATGGTAATGTCATTTTCAAACAAATCGCCGGAGCAATCGCGCGTCGCGTGATATGCTGGAAAGAGGAAGGCCAAGAAGTGGTAATGGGCGAGCGCGTCGGATTAATTCGTTTTGGGTCGCGCGTAGATGTTTGGCTGCCCCTGAATACGCAAGTCGCGGTTCAGCGCGGGCAGAACGTCAAAGGCGGCGAGAGCGTATTAGCGAAATGGAATTCAACGACATAGATCCCATCGGAACGGACGAAGAGCCGCGGCGTCCTTTCCGCAGCCATCGTCTGCGCCGCGGCGTCTACATTCTTCCCAGCGCCTGCACCGTCGCCAACATGCTGTGCGGTTACTACGCCATTCTGGCGACCCTCGACGGAAAAATTACAGATTTCGACAACGCCGCGTGCGCGATCGGTATCGCTTACCTTTTTGACGCCATGGATGGTCGCATCGCGCGCGCGATGCACACCGAGAGCGCTTTCGGCAGGGAATTCGATTCGCTCGCTGATGTCGTCAGCTTCGGCATCGCGCCGGCTTTTCTGGCTTACGCCTGGGGCGTTCGTGCGCTCGCGGCTGCGTACTCTCCTGAGTCGCTACATTTGACCCAGTTAGGCTGGCTCGTCGGGTTCATTTTTGTGGCTTGCTGTGCGTGGCGGCTTGCGCGTTTTAATATTCAAGGCATGGCGCCGGGCGGCAATCGCTATTTTGCGGGGATGCCCACGCCGGCGGCCGCGGGAATGATCGCTGCGACGGTGCACTTCTTCCACGGGCGGCCCATCGAAGACTTTCGCGCATCCGTGCTATGGCTGGCCTTACTGGTTTTACTCAGTGTACTGATGTCCAGCACGCTTCGTTTTTTCAGCTTCAAAGATATTCCACTCACTCGCCGCCAGCCGTCTCTAGGCATCATCCTGCTGGCGTTGCTGTTCGGCTCGGTGGTGTACTTCTCGCATCAAACTTTGCTGGTGCTCACCGCTGCTTACACTGCCCATGGCCCCGTGATGCAGTTAGTGCGCACGGTGCGACATCGCATGGCTTCGCGGCCTGCCTAGAACATGCCCTCCGGGCCCGCCAAATCCACACGCGTCGCAATCGTTGGCGCTTCTTCCTTGCGCGGCAAGGAACTGAAGCTGGTCCTCGAAGAACGCAATTTTCCCGCTAGCGATATCGTGTTGCTGGACGAACCTGCATTGGCCGGCACGCTTACCGAAGCTGCTGGTGAGCCTACTTTCATTCGCGCGCTCGCGGAAGATAGCTTTGAAGATGCGCGCTTCGTGTTCTTTACCGGTTCGCAGCAGGACGCCGCGCGCAATTGGCACGTAGCCCAACGCTCCGGCGCGACGGTGATTGATCTTACCGGTGCGCTAGCCACGAGCGGCGAGTCTACGTCCTGGATTCCGGCGCTGGCGGCTTCGCTGTTGCCGCGCCCGGGCGTCAACGCGATTAAAGCGGCGGATGGCGGGCAGAAATCCGTCGCGTATTCCTCGCCGGGATCAGGAGTGATCATCGCCTGCACACTGGCAACGGCGCTGGCAAAATCTTCACCGCTGCGCACCGTGCTGCTGCTGTTCCCACCGGTTTCCGAGCGCGATCAGGCCGGCGTGGACGAACTGGAGAGCCAGACCACGAATTTGCTTTCTTTCCGACCCATCGTGCAACCGGTGTTCGACGCGCAGGTTGCTTTCAACTTATTGGCTAGCTACGGGCCGGATTGTAAGCCATCGCTCGCGGAAGTGCGCGGCTCGATCGCACAAGATGTGGTGGAATACCTTGGTGACCGCGCGCGACCGCCAGCCATTCAGTTGGTGCAAGCGCCGGTTTTTTACGGATATGCATTCGCGGCTTATGCCGAATTTGAGTGGCCGCCGGCGCGCGAGCAACTCCAGGCAGCTTTCAGCAATCTAGGTGTAAGGCTTGCCGCGCCGGAAGATCCTGCGCCGACGAATGTGACCGTGGCTGGCGAGAGCGAAATTCATCTCGCGCGCATCGAGCCGGATCCCAGCGTTCCGTCGGGCGTGTGGATTTTTGGCGTTGCTGATAATTTGCGTCTTGCAGTGGTGAACGCCGTGCGCATCGCGGAGGAATTGGTTGCCGAACCGCCCGTGCAATAGGAAAATTCGTGTTCGGCTGCCGCTCGCGGTCATCGCCGCGCTGGTGTTCACCGCCAGCCTCACCGGGTGCGGCTATCATGTCGCCGGACGCTCGGGGGATCTGCCTGCGGAATGGACCACCATCGCTGTGCCGGCTTTCAAGAACGACACGACAAGATATCGAATCGAACAGCGCTTCACCGCCGCGGTGATTCGCCAATTCGTGCAACGCACCAAATATAAGATCGTGCAGGATCCCGACAACGCCGACGCCGTGCTGCACGGCGAAGTGGTTTCCATCGAAACGGCGCCGGTGCTCTTTGACGCCACCACCGGGCAGGTGACCACCATGCTCGTCACCGTTCACACCAAGGTGCAGCTCATCGCCACCAAAGATGAAAAGCCGGTGTACGAGAACAACGACATGGTTTTTCGCGACGAGTATCAGATTTCGTCCGACGTGCAGAGCTTCTTCGAAGAGCAGGACCCTGCACTGGAACGCATGTCGCGCGATTTCGCGTCGCAGCTGGTCTCGAACGTCCTGGAGACTTTTTAGTGCCTAATCTCTCGCCGGAAAAACTGATCGAGAAGTTGGCGAAAGGCAAGCCCGTCGGCGCCATCGTGCTGGAGGGCAGCGATCCCTACCTGCGCGACCTGTGCCGCAACAAAATTATTGATTCCTACGTGCCAGCGCCGATGCGCGACTGGGCGCTGGCGCGAATCGCCGTGCGCGGCGGCGACTGGAGCGAAATGTTTCAGCGAGCGGAGACGATGCCCATGCTCGCGCCGTGCCAGGTGCTGCTGGTTGATGGAGCTGAAACCATTCAGGGCCGCGCGAAAGACGATGACGCGGGCGACGAGGACGATGGCGACAGCGGCGACGACCCGCGCAAAGACACGCTGAAGGCGTTTGCGGAGTATCTGGAAAAGCCCGCGCCGTTCACCGTGCTGGTGTTTGAAGTTCCCAAGCTCGATCACCGCCAGCGTCTCTACAAAATATTGGCGGAGCATTCGCTGATCGTGGAGCTGACGCTCGGCAACGAATCGGCTGCGTCGCTCGCCGCGCAAATGGCTAAAGATCTCGGCGTGGAGATCGACCGGCCCGCCGCCGCATTGCTCGTCGACATTTTGAACAGCGAGCCCGCGCGCATTCAGCTCGAAATTCAAAAGCTCGCGTCGTATGTGCACGGCCGCGGGCGAATCACGTCTGCTGACGTGGAAGAATTGGTCGTTGCCGCGCGAAAAAATACGGTGTGGCAACTGGCGGACATGCTCGCCACACGGCGCCGCGACGCCGCGCTCGAGTTTCTGGATAATTTGCTGCGAGAAGGGGAAGAGCCGATCGGACTGGTAGGTGTGCTGGCCTGGATGTATCGCAAGTTGATCGAAGCCCGCGACCTGCCCGCCCACACCAGCGGTTTTCAGGCGGCCCGCACGCTCGGGATGCGTCCTGACGCTGCCGAAGCGGCGGTCCGCAACGCCCATCGCATCCCCAAGCAGGATTTGATCAACGGTCTGATCGCTCTGGCCGAAGCCGATAGCCAGCTAAAATCCTCGAATCCGAATCCGCGCGCCCTGATGGAATTTCTGATCGCGCGCCTCACCTCTTCGACGTCGTCCAACGCTCCCGCTGCCTAACAGCCGCATGCCGGTTTTCATCGTCGTCCTGAGCCCGCGGCTGCGGGCGGAGAATCTCTCTACCTGCCGAACGCACGAACCCTTAAGCAAAAAAAGGCGCCCCGATTTCTCGGAGCGCCGTGAAGTCCACCAAAACCCGAACCGCAGCCCCTCTTTTTCTCTATCAGCCTTAGGCTTTGCTTTGTCCTACGCCTTCTTCTTCGCCTTCAGCGCATTCAAAGCCAAAGTCAGCCTCGACTTATAGCGGTTTGCGGTATTCTCAGTCAAAGTCCTCTTGCGGATCGCCTTGTCTAGGTCGGAAAACGTCGCCGACGCCAGCTTCTCCGCCGTGGCAGTGTCGCCCGCGGTCAGCGCCGCGCGCATACGGCGGATCGATGTGCGCACGCGTGTGCGGTTCATGCGATTGATCGCCGCGCGATGCGCCGACTGCCGGATATTCTTCAATACCGATTTCGTCTTCTTCTTATGCTTGATCGTGGTGCCCTGAGCCATTCAGTACTCCTTCGTGGTCTATTTCGAATCACTGAGAATATCCGACGCGCCCGTTCCTGTCAATTTCGCAGCCTGCCACATTCCGCTGAAACATTTCGCGCCGGCGCGCGTACTCTAAGGTGAGAGGAACCCGGCATGCCCCAAAACGGCTCTCGGAAGCGCAATTCGATCGGTGGAGCACTCATCGTGGTCGCCGTCGGCGTCTTCTTTTTAATCCTCAATTTGCACCCTGAATTGGATGCATGGTCCATCATCGGGCGTTACTGGCCCGTCCTGCTGATCGCCATCGGCTTGGGCCATATGTGGGACGCCTGGATGGATCGTACGTACTCGCAGCCCGATGGGCCTCGCCACCATACCGGTGCGCCGATCGCGGTGCTCATAATTCTGATCGTTCTGGGTTTTGCGGCATGGCACGGACGCAATTCGCGTCCGGTGCAGCACGATACGCAGAGCGTCAGCCTGCAAGGCGCGCAATCCGTCACCACCAATATTGATATCCCCGCGGGCTCGCTGGACATTGCCGGCGGAGCCAGCCAATTGCTGAACGCGGACTTCAACTACCACGAAGCAGACGGCCAGCCGCGCGTGGAATATTCGGTTTCCGGCGGCCACGGAGACCTATCCATTACTCAGGAAAATAAAATGCACCTGCACATGGCCACCTCGCGCAACGATTGGCAATTGCGCTTCGCCGACAACGTGCCCATGGACATGAACGTGCAAATCGGCGCCGGCTCCAGCAATCTGCGCCTGCAGGGATTGGGTGTGAAAAATCTGGACGTCCAAGCCGGTGTCGGCCAGATAAATCTGGACCTCACCGGCCCGCGCAAATCCGATCTCCACGTGGATATTCACGGCGGAGTCGGCTCTGCCGTGGTTCGCGTGCCCAGAGACGTTGGCGTCCGCGTCCACGCCTCGGGTGGGATTGGCTCCGTCAGCCCGCACGGCCTCACGCGCGCAGGAGACGACTACGTCAACGATGTTCTCGGCAAGACGCCCGCGACGATTGACGTTACCATCGAAGGCGGTATTGGATCTGTAAGCCTGCGAATGGACCAGTAAGGCAAACCCCGAATTCCAAGACAGCCCGTGCCGCAATGATGCGTTGAAAACGGCGGGCCGTCCGTATATTGTATGCAACCACTCGCGCACTTCTTTCCGCTTTCGCTCCTGCGCGCGGAGGCTTCATGAAACCCGATCGGCGCCACATCCTCAAATCCGCCAGCACCGCTCTGTTGGGGGGAGGCTTGCTGTCGCGCATGGACAAAGTCGCCGGGATGCAATCCGTGGTGTTGCGCACACCGCTCGCCCAAATTGTGAATCAGCGCGCCACCGGCGCTAGCGAGCAGATGCTGCTCGGCCCAACGCCCGGGGAAGAAGGCCCGCCGCAACCGGCCACCGTCGATCGCCTGCCGCTCGAATGGAACAAGCAGCAAGTCCGGCGCTTCAAGGAAATCCTCGCGCAACGCGGCATCGAAGCCTTCGTCCTGCGCGATCGCTGGAACATCATCTACCTCACCGGCTACTGGCACACGGCTACCGAGCGCCCGCAAGCGGTCTTCATGAATAAAGACGATGTCGCGCCTTGGTACTTATATCCCGCGCTTGACCGGGACCTGGTCTCCAGCTGGTGGTTCGGCGGCGGATGGCTCTACTTCGATTACCTGCATGCCGAGGGTGCTTTCCCTGAGTTGGGCACGGTGGTGCAAGGCAAGACGGTGGACCTCTTCCAGTTTTTTCTCGAGGGAATCAAGAAGCACGGCGTGCAAGGCAACAAGATTGCGCTGGATGGCGAGTTTTACCCGGAACAAGCCGAAACGGCGAAGAAAATTTTGCCCGGTATTGAGTGGGTGAACGTCAGCGACGTGCTGCTGAACATGCGCGAGGTGAAAACTCCCGAAGAACTCGCGCTCAACCGTCGCGCGTATACTTATTTTGACCGGGCGCACGCGTACGCGCGCGATTACATCCTCACGTACGGCACCGACGTCACTGACTACGAAGTCGCGACGGCCGCCACTTTTTGGATTAACGACATACTCTATTCCGAGCTCAACCTGGCTAACGGCAGTCCGCATCACGCCGTTGCCAGCAGAGTGGAAGTGGAATGCCGCGTGGGGCCGCTGTGCGCGTACCCCCATCCGAATCAGCCGCTCTTCAATCGCATCCAGCGCAACATGCCGCTGCAAGTGGAGGGCGCCGCAACCATCGGCGGGCAGGGCGGCGAAAACTATCGCATGTTCATCATCGCGAATGCCGACGGCCAGTTCGACGCGCACATGCAAAAACTTTGGGAAGTCAGCAAACACACTTGCGACATGCAGGTCGAGTTGCAGAAAGAAGGCGTCACCTGCTCCAGCGTGGCCTACGAAATTCACAAATATCAGGTGGCCAACGGCGTGCAGGATTACATTTATCACCGCCCCGCGCACGGCCAGGGCTCCGAAGGTCACCAGCCTCCCTACCTCGCGCTGGGCGATTACACCGTGCTGCAAAAAAATATGTGCTTCTCCGAAGAGCCCGGCCTGTTCGATCCCAAAGCAGGCGTCGGCTTCAACTGGAGCGATGTGGTGGTGACCGGCATAAAATCCGGCTATCGTATGAGCCGCGTGCCATATTCGAAGGAATGGTGCTGGATCAAATTGTAGGGCGCGCTCGTCCGCAGCGCATCGCCACCCATTGACACTTTTCGCCTTCGCATTTAGGCTAGCGCCACTGGCTGCCTGTGCCCCCGCACGCGCACACGCCGGATGGAGTGCGATGCAACGCGACGAAGTTCTGAAGCTGCTCGAACAAGTAGGCGCCATCCGCACGGGACATTTTGAGCTTTCCAGCGGACGCCACAGCGCCACGTACATCCAGTGCGCGCTCGTCCTGCAACATCCGCAGCACGCCGAACAACTCGGCCGCGCGCTCGCCGAACGTTTCAAGGATCACACCGTCTCCTGCGTAGTTTCGCCTGCGCTTGGCGGCCTGATCATCGGCCATGAAGTCGCGCGCGCTCTCGGCGTCCGTTCGCTTTTCGTCGAACGCGACCGCTCCGGCCAGATGGCTCTGCGCCGTGGCTTCGAGCTGAAGCCGGGCGAACGGGTTCTTGTGATTGAAGACGTGTGGACCACCGGCGGCTCCACGCGCGAAGCCATCGGCGTTGTGGAACAGGAAGGCGGCCTCGCCGTTGCCGCGGGCGCCATTATTGACCGGAGCGGCGGCCGCCTGGAACTCAACGTCACCTCGCGCGCGCTGCTCGAGATGGATGTCCCGAGCTACGAGCCCGACGATTGCCCGCAGTGCCACGCCGGAGGTATGGCCACGCGCCCCGGCTCGCGTTTTTCGCGCACCCAGGAGTAAAGCGTCCGCAGCAGCGCGAGCGAAATCCGCCTTTCCGCTGCTGTATCTATTTAGTTCTCGTATTTTCTTTGATTTGCATCAGTGCCTTTATCTGTGTTCGTCTGAGTTCATCAGCGGTGCCTCTGAACTCCGCTCACGTGAGATAATCCCAACCTATAGATGCAAAACCTCAAGCTAACCATCGCCTACGACGGCGCCGACTTCCACGGCTGGCAACTCCAGCCCGGCTTGTCAACCATCCAAGGCACCTTGCAAGACGCCCTGCGCCAAATCACGCAAGAGCCGATCACCATCCACGGCGCCAGCCGCACCGACGCCGGCGTTCACGCGCTCGGCCAAGTCGCGCATTTCAAAACGCATTCCACTCTGGACGCGCAGGAAATTCAACGCGGCATGAACGCGCTTCTGCCTCCCTCCGTGCGCGTCGTCGCCGCGCAGCAAGTCGGGCAGGATTTTCATTCGCGCTGGCTGGCGCAAGGAAAGACGTACCGCTACCGCATCTATCGCGGCGAGGTCCTCCCGCCGTTCGATCACCGCCGCGCGTTCCATTATCCCTGGCCGCTGGACGAAGCCGCCATGTCCGCCGCCGCGCGCGCCTTCGAGGGCCAGCACGATTTTACGTCCTTCGCGGCATCCACTGGCTCCGAAGAAGACGACAAAGACCGTGACATGCACCGCGTGATCCACTCCTCTGAAATCGTGCGCGACCTCGAGCGCGACCACGAACGTGAACAGGCGCGCGACGAAATCGCCTACGTCGTGCGCGGTCGTTCGTTCCTGCGTTACATGGTCCGCAAAATCGTCGGCACCCTCATCGAAGTCGGCAAAGGACGCCTGGCTCCCGCGGACATTCCGCTGATTTTCGAAGCCCGCGACCGTTCGCGCTCCGGCCCGACGGTCCCACCCGAAGGGCTTTACCTCGTAGCCCTCGAATATCCCGACCCCACCGATTCCTTAGCCAAGCACGCCACCCGCCGCCGCGAACGGACCACGTAGCGCCGGCTCCTTGGTTTTCGTGGCACAGGCAATCTTGCTTGTGCGCCTTTATACAGACGGCTTCGCCAACGCTTCACGTAATCTGCTTGCGGTCGTCCCGCCGAATATCAGTTACAATCACGAAAGAAATGGCGGTTCCTTCACAGCTCGCCTCACCTTCCGTGCGCGCGGTTGCCTCCATTGATTCGATAAACCCCGCCACGCAGGAAATCAACGCACAGTTTGCAGTAACGCAGCCCGCCGACCTGCCCGCGATTTTCGCGCGCGCCCGTAGCGCACAGAAAGACTGGGCCGTTCGTCCTCTGCGCGAACGCTGCGCCATGTTGCGCAGCCTGCGCGACGCCATCTTCGCGCGCCGCGACGAAATCGTGGACGTGATCACTCGCGAAGCAGGGAAGCCGCGCGTGGAAGCCATCTTCGCCGAACTGCTGCTCGCCCTGGACACCGCAGACTTTCTCGCGCGCCAGGCGCCGCGCTGGTTGCGCAGCGAACGCGTGCCGCATCACAACATCGCCATGAAAGCGAAATCCGGATGGCTGGAATACGATCCGCTGGGCGTCGTCGCCATCATTTCGCCGTGGAATTATCCGTTCTTCATTCCCATGGCGCAGGTAATTCCGGCGCTGGCCACCGGGAACGCCGTGCTACTGAAGCCCTCCGAGCTGACGCCATGGTGCGGCCAGTTGGCTGGCGAACTCGTGGAACAAGCAAAGTTTCCGGCGGGGCTGGTGCAAGTGATGCAAGGACGGGGCGATCTCGGCGCCGCGATCATCGAAGCCGGGCCGGACAAAGTTTTTTTCACCGGCAGTGTCTCGACTGGCCAGCGCATCGCCGAAGCCTGCGCCAAGAAATTGATTCCCTCGGTTCTCGAGCTGGGCGGCAAGGACGCGATGATTGTCCTCGCCGACGCCGATCTGGACATCGCTTCCAGCGCGGCCGTGTGGGGCGGCTTCATGAATTGCGGCGAAACCTGCATTTCCGTGGAGCGCATTTACGTCGAGCGGCCCGTCGCCGATCGCTTCACGCAACTGTGCATCGAAAAAACAAAGAAGCTGCGTGTCGGTCCGGCGTCTGATCCCGATGCCGAAATCGGTCCGATGATTCGCGTGGGCCAGCTCGAAAAAGTTGAAAATCTACTACACGATGCGGTGGAGCGCGGCGCGCAAATTGCCACCGGCGGGAATCGCCGTCCCGATCTCGGCGCAAATTTCCTGCAACCCGCCGTGGTGACGAACGTCGATCATTCCATGCAGCTCATGCGCGACGAAACATTCGGTCCGGTCATCGCCATTCGTGCGGTCGCGACGGCCGACGAGGCCGTTTCGCTCGCCAATGATTCGCCGTTTGGGCTCAGCGCCAGCGTGTGGACCGGCAACAACCGCCGCGGCCGCGAGATTGCTTCGCGCGTGCGCGCCGGTTCCGTGATGGTCAACGACGTCGCCAGCTACTACGGCATCAGCGAAGCCCCGCACGGAGGCCCTGGCGCCAGCGGCTGGGGTCACACCCATTCGCGGCTTGGACTGCTCGAAATGGTTCGAGTAAAATACGTCGATGTGGACCGCTTGCCGCGTGTCGCGAAATCCTGGTGGTTCGGCTACACTGCGGAATTGGCCGCTGCGGCGGGCGCGTTTGTCGAATCGTTGTTCGCGCCCGGCTGGCGCCGCCGCGTAGCAGCGATGACGGAGAAGCAAGGAGCCCGCGGCGTAATTTTTCGGCGCGATAGAATCTGAGGCAGGGAAGTAGATCTTTTGAAGTTGCTGTCGCGATCTCAGGTACACGGGAGCAAATCGAATGAGTGACGCAACTCCGGAAACTCCAACACCAGCCGCTCCTCCAGCGGCGGCGCCCGCGACTCCGGCCGCAGCGACAGCCACACCGCCGGCCGCCGCGGCGGCCACTG
Source organism: uncultured Acidobacteriota bacterium (assembly GCA_963748395.1). GTDB lineage: Bacteria > Acidobacteriota > Terriglobia > Acidiferrales > UBA7541 > Palsa-295. The sequence continues at coordinate 1,247,904 of CAVVIP010000006.1, forward strand.
CCGCGCCCGCAGCCGCGCCAGAAACTCCTGCAGCGCCAAAAATCAAGTCCAAGAAGCCCACCATGCGCGCGTGCGACGAAAAAGACGCCAAGGGCAAACTCTGCTGCGGCCATCTGAAGCGCTGGTACGACTATCCAAAAGAAATCGAAGCGCTGGTCGGCAAGAAAGCTGAAATCTATCGCTGCGAATTTTGTCACACAATTTACAAGCCCGGCCACACACAGGCGCCGCGCAGTTACACCATTCGGTATTAGTGATGGCCGACAGGCATCGTGTGAATCGTCGTCCTGATCCCACGAACGCGGGAGAAGGATCTCTCTTCGGGCCGTCGCCCGAGCGAGAATCAACGACAGCTCACCGCCATCGCAAAAAATGAAACACGAACTCATCCACGACTGGAACACCTACACCGGCGCCGAAATCCCCCTCGGCCGCCGCGTGATGCTCAACGACGAAACCCTACGCGACGGCCTGCAAAATCCTTCGGTGCGCGATCCCAGCATCGCTGAAAAAATCGAAATCCTGCACCTGATGGAATCTTTGGGAATTGACACGGTAAATATCGGTTTGCCCGGCGCCGGCCCGCGCGCCTATGCGGACACCGAAGCCCTCGCGCGCGAAATCGTCACGTCGCGCATGAAGATTCGCCCCAACTGCGCCGCGCGTACGCACAAGAACGACATCCAGCCGATCATCGAAATTTCCGAAAAAGTAGGCATGCCCATCGAAGCCGCCACTTTTCTTGGCTCCAGCCCGATTCGCCGCCTCGTCGAGGATTGGACAGTCGATCATCTGCAGCGCATCACCGAAGAAGCCGTGAAATTCGCCGCCTCCGCGGGTTTGCCCGTGATGTATGTCACCGAGGACACCATCCGCACCGACCCCGCAACGGTGATCACCTTGTATTCCACCGCGATCCGTGCCGGGGCGCGCGCCGTAGTTCTGTGCGACACGGTGGGCCACGCCACGCCGCGCGGAGCCTACAATCTGGTGAACTTCGTCATCGCCGAAATCGTGAAGCCTTCCGGCGAAAAAATTCGTGTGGATTGGCACGGTCACAACGATCGCGGCCTGGCCATCGCGAATTCACTCGCCGCGATCGCTGCCGGTGCCGATCAAGTTCACGCCGCTGCGTTGGCCTTGGGCGAACGCGTTGGCAACACGCCAATGGAGTTGATGCTCGTCAACTTGCGCTTGCTCGGGCTGCTCGAACACGATCTTTCGAAGCTCAAGCAATATTCCGAAGCAGTCTCCAAAGCCACGCACACACCGATTCCGCCAAATTATCCCGTCGTCGGCCGCGACGCATTTCGCACCGCCACCGGCGTGCATGCGGCGGCGATTGTGAAGGCGTACAAGAAGGACGACCACGAGTTGGCCAACTCCATCTACAGTGGCGTGCCCTCGCATCTCTTCGGCCTCGAGCAAATTATCGAAATCGGTCCTCTCAGCGGCCGTTCCAATGTGATCTATTGGCTGGAAAAGCGCGGCATCCCGGCTACAGACGAACTTGTGGATCGTATCTTTGCCGCCGCGAAGCAAGGCGAGCGCATCATGACCGAAGAAGAATTGCAGACAATCGTTCGCGCTATGGCCACTCCCGCCAAGACTCGGTAGAATCGAAAGCCACGCGACGCGTTTCGCGTAAACTGAATGACGGACGCGACGCGTATGCTCTCAACCACAAGCGCGAAAAATTGCCGCACGAATCTCGTGAAACTCACACTGATCTGCTGTATCTTTCTGATGATGGCCACACTTTACGCGCGCGCCGCCGGTAACTCGATCGAGAAACTTGCCGACGATCCCGCGTGCGCACGCGCTCTCACGTGGATCGAGAAGAATTCGGTCTGGGTCACCGACCAGCAAATACACCTCACCGAAATTCCGGCGCCGGAGTTCAAAGAAGCGCCACGCGCCGAATACCTGAAGAAGCTTTTCGAAGCAGCTGGCCTGAACGTTCAGCTCGACAAAATCGGAAATGTGATCGGCGAACGGCCGGGCTCGGAGCCGAACAGCGTTATTTTGTTGGCGGCGCATCTGGACACCGTGTTTCCCGCAGGCACTGATGTTCGCGTAAAGCGCAAGGCGAATCGTCTGAGCGCTCCCGGTATCGCGGATAATGGCGCAGGCCTCGCTGCCCTCGCCGGCTTGGCGCGTGCGCTATACGAATCGCGGATCCATACAACGAAAACGATCGTTCTAGCGGGCGATGTAGGCGAGGAAGGCGAAGGAAACCTGCGCGGCATTCGGGCGCTGGTGGAAAGCTACGGCTCTCGCCTGGCTGCCGTCATCGCGGTGGACGGCGCCTCTACCGAACACATCACCACGCAAGGCATCGCCTCGCACCGCTTTGAAATCGCCATCACCGGCCCCGGCGGGCATAGCTGGTCCGATTTCGGCGCGCCCAACCCCATCACCGCTCTTTCCCGCGGCATCGTGAAATTTTCCGCGTTGCCGGTACCCGACGATCCGCGCAGCTCCTACAATTTCGGCATGATCGAGGGCGGCACGTCGGTAAATTCCATCCCGTCGCGCGCCGCTGTAAAAGTGGACCTGCGCTCCGAGGACGAAGCCGAAGTAAACAAAATGGAGCGCGCATTGCGTGACGCCATGCAGGCCGGCGCGCGCGAAGAAATGTCCGCCGCTCACGACGAAAACGAGACGCTGCGTGTGATCGTTCGCTCGCTCGGTTCGCGCCCCGCGGGAAAATTGCCAGACAATGCTGCGCTGCTGGAAACGGTCCGCAATGTAGACCGCTTCCTTGGTAATCGTTCCCGCGTCGAGCGCAGTTCCACCGACGCCAATATCCCGCTTTCGCTCGGCATCCCCGCGGTTTCGCTGGGCGGTGGCGGAAAGGGTGGCGGCTCGCACACGACCGCCGAATGGTACGACGCCACCGGCCGAGAACTAGGCCTCAAGCGCCTGTTCCTCACAGCAGTCGCCCTCGCCGGAGTTCAGCCCTAGAATGTCCCGCCGGTTCTTCCTGACTTTTTTCGTTCCGGCTGTTTGCGCTGCGATGCTGTTCGCTGCTCGCGCCGCGCTCCTCGCTCCAAATTCCGCTGCAATTGCCAGCCATGCGGTCGCGCAAAACTCTGCGGTGCCTTCCACCGCGCAAGGACCTGCCGACATCATCCTCACGAACGCGCAGATTGAAACGATGGATCCCGCTCACGAGTGGGCTGGCGCTGTTGCGATCCGCGGCGAATCCATCGTCGCGGTCTCCTATCTCACTTCCGGCGCTCCTGGCGCGCAAAAAAAGTCCGCCGCGGACGCTCCGGAGATTCATCCGTGGCTCGGCGCGAACACACGCATCGTTGACCTGCACGGCGCGTTCGTGATGCCCGGCTTCAACGACGCGCACGTGCACATCGGGCAATCGGCGCTCACCAAGCTGGCTATAGATTTCACCGGCGTACAATCGCTCACCGCGTTCCAGCAGCGCATTCGCGCGAATCTAAAAGACCGTGCCCCCGGCGAATGGATTACCGGTTTCGGATGGGACCAGACCCTTTGGCCGGGCCGGCGCGATCCCACGCGTGCCGATCTGGACGCTGTCTCCACCGCGTATCCCATGTTTTTCGCGCGCGTGGATGGTCACGTGGCCATCGCAAATTCACTCGCGCTGAAACTTGCGGGAGTGACGCAGAACACCGCCGATCCCGCGTCCGGCCACATCGTTCGCGATGCGCAAACCAACGAGGCGACGGGCTTGCTGCAGGAAGACGGCGCGACGAACCTGGTATTTTCCAAAATTGCCGCGCCATCCGCGGCCGAGCGCCGCCGCGGCATCGAGCTGGTCCTCGCCGAAGCCGCGCGCGATGGCGTCACGTCGCTTCAGGACAATTCGTATCTCGAAATCAGCCGCGACGTCTCGTTCAGCAAAGAAAATTTCCTGATCTATCAGCAGCTGCGCAAGGAAGGGAAGTTGACCTCGCGCATCACCGAATGGCTGGATTTCACTTTACCGGTCGCCAGGCTCGAGTCTCTGCGCAGCGAATGGGGTTCGAGCGACGCGTGGCTAAAAACCGGCGCGTTGAAAGCATTCCTGGATGGCTCGCTCGGTTCGCGCACGGCCGCGCTCCTTGCGCCCTATGCTGACGCTCCTGCCACTTCCGGAATTCTGCGCATGGATCCGGCAAAACTCGCGCCGATGGCCATCGAGCGCGACCGCGCCGGTTTTCAAATCGCATTTCACGCGATTGGCGACCGTGCCAACCACCTCGCATTGGATACTTACGCGGCAGTCGTTGCGGCGAATGGACCTCGCGATCGCCGCGATCGCGTCGAACATGCTCAAGTGGTCGCGCCGGAAGATTTCGCTCGATTCGCCCAGCTCGATGTCATCGCTTCCATGCAGCCGTCGCATCTGCTGGACGACGAGCGCTGGGCCAGCGGCCGCCTGGGCCCGGAACGCTCTCGCGGCGCCTACGCCTGGCGCACCATGGAACAGCACGGCGTGCATCTCGCGTTTGGCACGGACCATCCCGTCGAGCCGCTCAATCCTCTGCGCGGAATTTACGCCTGCGTCACGCGCCAATTGCCGCAGGGAAGCCCGAGCTGGCAGCCGCAGGAAAGTTTGCCGATGAAGGATTGTCTGCGCGCCTACACCGGCGGCTCGGCATACGCCGAATTCGAGGAAAAACGCAAAGGCACAATCGCGCCAGGAATGTTTGCGGACCTGGTCGTCTACGCCGCCGACCTGAATAAAATCTCCGCGCGCGATCTCCTAACCACTCCCGTCCAAATGACCATCGCCGGCGGCCGCATCGTCTACCAGAAGCCCGAGCCTCGCGGAAATCGTTGAGGTTCCTCCGCAGCCGTCAGCGATACCCGTTGCAATCCGCTATTTCATAATCTCCACGGACTGAATTTCTCCATCGTAGGTTTTGCCGTCCACAACGACGAAGGTAATCTTCACCCGGTGCCCCTCCAACTGCGTGCACGGCTTGAAATCCTTCGTGTCGAATGCCACGTCCTTCTCGTACGGCACTCTCGTTGCATCCCGCGCATGCAGAATAAAGGAGCTCTCTCCGGCATCCAGATTCAAGGTGAGTTCGTTCCCGTTGCACAGTACTTGCGAGACGTTGCCTTCGGCCGCGGTCGTGACGGCTTCTTTGTGATCGGAGCCGACCGCGAGTCGTCGGCCGCCGTCGGAACTCAGCGAACCATCGGTGTCGTTTGCTCCTGCAAGTACCGTCAGCGATTCCACCGTGCCGGTTTTTCCTTTGGCGCCGTCTGGTTGATATTCAACTTTCACGCGTTGACCTTGTATCGCCTTGCACGGATTAAATGGTCCGCTAGGTTTGGTCGTCAGGCGAACCTGGAAATTCGCGCCTGGGCTGATGTGCAGGGTTAGCGGTCCAGCATCGGTGGCCATTTCAAACTTCAATCCGTTCATGCAACTCAGCTTCGTCACCATGCCAGTCGCTTCGCGCAGGTTGCCTGCGTTCACTGGCTCGCCCGACGGCTGCGTGTGCGTGGCGTCTGCGGCATTCGCAGACGAACTCGCCGCTGACGTTGTCGACGATGAATTGCCGGACGGCTGCGGTGCGGTCGCGGTCTCCGGCGTTTCGGCGTCACCCGCCGCGAAGTTTTTTTCCTGCTGCAGGTACGCCAGAAACTGCTCGGCTTGCTGTCGTTGAGTGGGATCGGTGGCATTGGCCCGTGCATGAAGCGCAAAATTCCGTGCTTCATCGAAACGATTCATTCGCGCCAGCACCTGCGCCATATCGAACTGATAGGCCGCGTTTCCTGGCTCGAGCGTTTGCGCCTTCTGCGCTAATTTCAGCGCTTCCGGCAAGTTTTCTCCCTTCACGGCCAAATACACGGCCAGCACTCCATACGGCGGCGCGAATTCCGGGCTGACGGCGATCGCCGTGCGCAGGTCCTCCTCCATCTGAGAGTCATCGCCAATGGATACGCCTTGTGTCGAAACCAGATACGCGCGCAGGAACCGCGTCAGAGCATTTTTGGGATTCAAATCGATCGCGCGTGTGAAGTCAGCCAGTGCCTCCGCGCGTTTGTTTTCCTGAAACTCCGCAAACCCGAGATACTGATAACCGAGCGCGAGTTTAGGGTCGAGCTTCACTGCTCGTTGCAGAATCGTCAGCGCATCCTGCGTCTGGCCGCGCACTGCCGCGAATCCTCCGCGATAAGCATCCACCTCGGCCTCGGAAAGCTCACGCACGTGCAAATCGGCTGCGGCGATTTCCGGTGGCGGAGGTGCCTTTATGTAATAGAACGCGGCATTCCCGATATAGGCGAATAGCGCCGCTTGCAGTTTCTTCAGGTCGCCAAACGCTTGCGCCGCGGCTTGCTCCTGCGTTGCCCCCTGCGACAGCGCGTTGAGGTAGGCCTGCAGCATCGGCCGGTGCGTCGCTTTGTCGCCCACCATCAGGTAGTGAGTCAACGCCCACGACTCCGCATAGAAAATCGAGATCTTATTCTGTTCGTTGTAATACGGAGAGTTGTGATCGACCTTGAACAGAACATCCAACGGCATCAGGCCGCCCTGCTTGAGTTCAGCGATCAAATCAGGGTCGGGCCGTCCCATCCCCACTTCAGAATCGCTGATCTGCGTATTGCCGTAAAATTCGGCGAGGCCTTCGGAGACCCATACGGGCAAAGTCGGATAGTAAGGCGTTGTCACAGAGTGATAATACTCATGATAAATCGTATCGTAGGGGTTTGATCCGGGAACATCGAGTTCCACCGCCGCGAAGTATTGATTCATGTTGTCCAGGAAAATTCCCGCGGGGTGCGCACGGTTCTTGACCCAATATTCAGGCAGCAAGGACTTCATGGAATCCTCGTCCTTAACCGCCAGAATGGTGATTATCGGGCTCTCGTGCTTGCTGGCAACATCCAGCGAACGGCGAAAGACCGCTCGAATCTGCTCGAAACGGACCGCCGTCTTGCGCGCCTGCTTCTCCCCCGCATTGCTGACCACGATGAAATTCGGGCTGCGCACTTCAAACCACGTTTCGTGTTTCGCGCCGGGCAGGGAACTGGTCGATAAAATTGTGAGACCAAGAAAGGCAATTACGACTGCGGTTAATGGGCGAGACATTGGTAACACTTCTGTACTACAGGTAGTCGCACCCGTCAATGAACACTCCGCGCTGCGTTGCGAGAGCCGTTTCTCGTCTTGTCAGCACCACGCGCACCGCATAGACTCTTCCGTCCATGCTCAGCAAACATTTCCGCGCCGACCTGGCTCTGGGATTCACGGCGCTCATCTGGGGCGCCACGTTCGTGGTGGTGAAGGACGCGCTCGCCGACGTTTCAGTATTCTTGTACATCGCCGTGCGTTTTGCTTTGGCGGCCACGGTGATGGCAATTTTCTTCCGAAGCGCGCTGCGCGGACTTACACGAAGCTCAATTTGGGCCGGCGCGCAAATTGGGTTTTTCATGTTTGCAGGCTACGCGTTTCAGACTTCTGGCTTGAAATTCACGTCGCCCTCGAAGGCTGCGTTCATCACCGGCTCCAGCGTTGTGATCGTTCCGCTGCTGCTCGCCGTTTTCAGCAAGCGTCGCGTGAACGCCTGGATCTGGGCCGGTGCCTTGGCCGCGCTGGCCGGCTTGTATTTTCTCACCGTGCCGCCGGAGGGATTTGGCGGCCTGAATCGCGGCGATCCGCTGGTGTTCGGATGCGCGGTGATGTTTGCCGTGCATATGATTTTCATCAGCCGCTACATCGCGCATCATTCCGTCGGAGCTCTTGCTGTTGTTCAGGTCGCGACCACGGCAATACTCGCAACCATCGCGCTGCCATTGCTCTCCGTTACCGGCGTTGAACAGCCGCGCTGGGTTTGGAGCGGCACGCTGGTCTTTGCCGTACTCGTCACCGCCCTCGGTTCCACAGCCTTCGGCTTCTCCGCCCAAACTTGGGCGCAGCAATACACTTCGCCGACTCACACCGCGATCCTCATCAGCCTCGAGCCTGTTTTCGCCGCTCTGACGTCCTGGCTGCTCGCACGCGAGCATCTTGGCGGACGCGTTCTGCTCGGCGCCGCGCTCATCTTCGCCGGCATCCTCCTTGCCGAACTGAAAGGCCCCGCGCCCATCGCCCCCGAATCTCCCGAGCCAATCATCCGCGCCACGGAATAATCCGCAACGCGCAAATGCAACTCGTCCGTGGTGCAACTTCGTAGCGGCGGGCTTCAGACCGCCATGGTTTGCGACGCAACAAACATGGCGCACTAAAGTACGCCGCTACAAAAGCTAAATCAGAAGCCCGCGCCTATGCGCCCGCCCGGCTCGAAAACCGAGCAAGCTCCCGCACGCGATCGAATGCAAGTCTAAATGTGTGGTTTCAGCGAGGAAAAATCAGTTATGCCGTGCAGACTGCGGCTTATCGCTGTGGTGTTTCACATCCACAGCCTCGTACATCGTCGGATGCTTCAAGTTCGCAGCTTCAAAGGCAGAAATGCGCGGTTCGTGCACCAGCGTCAGGCCGATGTCGTCCAAGCCCTTCAGCAAACAATCTCGCCGGAACGGATCCACCTCAAATGAATAGCGCAGCCCGTCATCGTCCGTCACCACCTGCTTTTCCAGATCCACGGTAACCCGATAGCCTTCCTTCTTCTCGGTCCGCGCAAAAAGTTCGTCAATCTGTTCGTTCGACAAAGTCACAGGCAGAATGCCGTTCTTGAAGCAGTTGTTGTAAAAAATGTCTGCATAACTGGGCGCCAGAATTGCGTGGAATCCGTAATCCAGAATCGCCCACGGAGCATGTTCGCGGCTGGAACCGCAGCCAAAATTCGCGCGCGCCAAAATCACTGAAGCGCCTTTGTAGCGCGGCGCATTTAAAATAAATTCAGGATTCGGTTTATCACCAGGCAAATAGCGCCAATCGTAAAAAAGCACGCGCCCGTATCCTTGCCGCGTCTGCAATTTCAAGAACTGCTTCGGCACCATCTGATCGGTATCCACGTTCACGCGGTCCAGCGGAGCCACCAATCCCGTATGCTTGATGAAGGGTTCCATCGCTATTCCGCTCCGTCCACAGTCTTCCACTTGCGTATGTCCACGAAGTGTCCTTCGATTGCCGCCGCTGCCGCCATCACCGGACTCACCAGGTGCGTGCGCCCGCCCTTACCCTGCCGCCCTTCGAAATTGCGATTAGACGTGCTCGCCGAGCGCTCGCCGCTCAACAGCACGTCATCATTCATGCCGATGCACATGCTGCATCCCGCATCGCGCCATTCAAAACCCGCGGCCTGGAAAATTTTGTCGAGGCCTTCCGCTTCCGCTTCCGATTTCACCACGCGCGAACCCGGCACCACCAGCGCCTGCTTCAGCGATTTGGCCACATGTCTGCCCGCCACCACTTTCGCCGCCGCGCGCAAATCCTCCAGCCGCGAATTTGTGCACGAACCGATGAACACGCGATCCAGCGAAATGTCTTCAATCGCGGTTCCCGGTTTCAAATCCATATAAACCAGCGCGCGCGTGGCCGCCTCGCGATCAACTGGATCGCTGAATGACGTTGGGTCCGGCACGCGTTCCGATACCTGCGTCACCATCCCTGGATTCGTGCCCCACGTGACCATCGGCGCCAGGTCGCGCGCATGCAGCGTCAACGTATCGTCGTACTTCGCATCAGGGTCGCTCGGCAGCGTCCGCCAGAAATCCACCGCATCCTGAAACTCTTTTCCGCGTGGGACAAATGGCCGCCCCTCCATGTACGCAAACGTCGTCTCGTCGGGCGCCACCATGCCCGCGCGCGCGCCGCCTTCGATGGACATGTTGCACATGGTCATGCGACCGTCCATGGAAAGTCCACGCACCGCTTCACCCGTGTATTCGAAAACGTATCCATTGCCGCCGGCAATTCCAATCTTGCCGATCACCGCCAGAATTATGTCCTTAGCGGTGACGCCGTTCGGGCGCTTGCCCTGAATTTCCACCTTCATCGTTTTCGATTTGAATTGCGTCAGGCACTGCGTCGCCAGCACGTGTTCGATTTCGCTGGTGCCGATTCCAAAAGCCAGCGCGCCAAACGCTCCGTGCGTCGAAGTGTGGCTGTCGCCGCAAACAATCGTCTGGCCCGGCTGCGTAATCCCCAGTTCCGGACCGATGATGTGCACGATGCCCTGATTCTTGCTGTTCATGTCGAACAAATGCACGCCCGTCTCCGCGCAATTGCGCTCCAGCGCTTCGAACTGGCCGCGCGCGTCCGCATCCACCACCGGCAGCAGGCGATTCTTGGTCGAGACGGAGTGATCCATCACCGCGAAGGTCAGCTCTGGTCGCCGCACTTTGCGCCCCGCAGCCTTCAGCCCGGCAAACGCCTGCGGCGAAGTGCCCTCGTGAATTAGATGTCGGTCAATGTAAATCAGGGTGGGCTGCCCCGGCTCTTCGCGCACTACGTGGGCATCCCAAATTTTTTCGTAAAGTGTGCGTGCAGCCATTCGTTTGGTTTCCTGCCTGGGGAGCTTCGTCCCGGTCTTCTGGATGAGAGCCGGCTCAAATCCGCCAGCCAATACCTATTGTAACAATTCCGTCATCGTCCGCCAATCCCTCGCTCTATCATCGAAGTCGGCCAGTACGCTCCGCAGTCCATTGAGCGTTTCAAACAGTACGCAACCAAATCGCAGGCGACTTCCGACTAACTGGAAATTCGCCGCCCCATGTGCACCACGACCGGAGAACCCTCCGCGATAAACGCCGAGTCTGGCGCGCGACGCAAAGTCTCGCCAAATTCCGCACCGTAAAGCATCCCGCCGTCACCTGCGAACTTGGCATTCGTGCTGACCCACACGCGCCACGGATCATGAGTCACGCGGTACTCGATGCTTTCGCTCGCGCGTTTCGCCGAATAGCCCCAGTAATGTTCGGTGATGAAACTCTCAAGGCTGCCTTCGGCGAAGCGCGATGGCTCGCCCTGCGCCTGCGCGCTCAACCGGAAATGCCCATCGCGCCATTGCCACGAATATTCGGCTGCAACGCCTTCCGCATTTCTCTCGACGCGGTGCTGCATCGGGCAGGAATCATATTTTTCGCCGTACATCAGCCGCGCCACCCGCGCAATCGCCATCCGCGGGACCAGCTCTCGAATAAACACAACTCCCCGGCGGGTTTCGTCAACCTCGCGCCGCCGCACATAAAAACGCAAATTTACTTCGTCGAAATTGCTGTGGAAGGGAACTGCGAGAAAACCGTAAAGTTTGGTGCGCAAGAACTGGAAGCCAACGAGGCTGACAAACGTGCGCCCCTCGAACGTATCCAGCTCAACGCCATGCGGAACATACCGCCGCAAAATTGCCGGATCAACTTCGTAATTCAACATCACCAGGTCGCGCCACTCCGCCGACAAAAAAACGCTGAGCTCCGGCATCAGTTGGCAACGGTGAAGCGCTGACCCGGAAAGCGCGGATTTTCGATTTCATCCACCACGGCCACCGCGAAATCCTCCGCCGAAATGTAACTCTTGCCCTTGTCGTCCGCCAATAATTGGTCCGTGCCGGTCCGATAATGTCCCGTGCGCGTGCCCGGCTCGATCAGCGCCGGCGGGCTCACCGCAGTCCAGTCGAACTCCGCAAATCCCGCTTTGCGATATACGTCCAGCGCCTCGCGGTGTGCCAGCGCGATCGCTTTCCACTCGGCAGGGAAGTCTGGCGCATCCACCAGCTGCAGGCCCGGCTTCACTTCCAGGCTGCCTGCGCCGCTCACCACAATCAGCCGGATCGGTTCAACGCGGGTTAACGCCTCGATCAGCGAATGTGCCGCCTTCACCACCAGGTTGGGATCACCCTTCCCCGGGCCGTAAGCGCTCACCACGACGTCATGGCCCACCGCCGCTTCGGCCACGCTCTCCGGTTTGAATAGGTCGCCGGTGTGATAATCGAGATCCTTGCGATGCTCGCCGGTACCCGAGGTGTCGCGCGCCAGCGCCGTCACGTGATGCCCGCGATTGAGCGCTTCGGCCAAGATTCGCTGCCCGATCATTCCGTTGGATCCGATGAGCATGATCTTTTTCATAGCATGGTCCTTTGTTCCACTGCTCGCCGCGTCCGCGCGCAAAAAATAATTTGGTCAACGCATCAGATAAATTGTTAGCAGCTCACGAGCGATGCGCACGTCTCAGGGGAAGGGAACCGCTTGTTACGCTAATCCGGCTTCCGCTTCGCTGATCGTCGCGTAGATGTCAAAAAGTGGCGCGATGCCCGTCAAGTGCAATACGTTGTGGACGCGATGATTTAATCCTACCAGCGCCAGCTTCCGCCCCGATTTATGGCACGAAACGAACGCGCGAACCAGTGCGCCAACCGCCATCGAATCCAGCATCGGCACTTCGGTCAAGTCCAGAATCAGGCAGGGCGCCTTTACGGTCGCAACCGCGTCCACGAATATTGCCGATGCCGTGGACGTAAATGCTCCGTACATTTGCAGAATCTGCTGACCTTCACGGCTGCTCGGCTGCGCAACCACGCGGAACGATTCAGGCGGCATGCCGCGCATTCTAGTCCATGTTTGCCACGCGAAGCAACGAACCTGCGCGGCGAAAATCGTTCCAGGCGCGCGCTATTAGAAGCGGAAAATCTTAACGAACGAATGAATCTCTGCGAGGTCTATTCCCGGATTCTTTTTATCTTGCTACTGCGGGGGATTGGCGGCGCCACTCAAAGCTTCGGCTTCGGTTTCGTAAATCTCGAAAACCCGGATCAATCGCGTCAGTTCTAAAACTTCCCGCGGGTGCTTATTCAATCCATACAGTGAAAAACTGTTTTGCAGGGTCCGCGACAATTTCAGCCCTTCCACCAGGGAAGCGACGCCAGCGCTGTCAATGTAATTGACCCCCGACATATTCATGATCACGCGGTGCTGGCCCTTCTTGTTCAAGGCATCCATCACCACTTTCCGAATTTCGGGGGAGTTATAGAGCGTCACGTCGCCGTTGATGTCCACGATGACTGCGGTCCCGGATTGGCGAGTGGAGATGTTCACAGAGCTTGGTCGATACCGCCTGCTGTTTCTCGTACTCCGTCGCGCCCAAGGTTGTGCCGCAAATTGCTCAGCCTTGATATCGGTTGCGATGCGGATACGTCGGAATGGATCTTGATGACTCTAGTTAGGCCTTTTGTATCATCACATCTGCGGACTGGATCACGGCGGCAACGGTATCGCCGACTTTCAAATTCATTTCTTCCACGCTGCGGCGCGAGATAACGCTTTCGATCGAGTGTTCCCCCACCTGCACCACCACATGGGCCAAAATATCGCCGACCTGCAACTCCTCGACTTTTCCCACCAGTCGGTTGCGCGCCGAAAGTCTCATGCCGAGATGATACCGCGTGCGCGGCAACGTGTCGAGGACGAGATGGGCTGCGCCGCGATGCACACTATTTGGCGATATCTCTCACGGCACAGCGCGCCGGACAGCGTTGAGAAGCCATCCCGGAATTGCTACCTTGTCTAAGTGTCCATCCATCCAGACGACCTGCCGCCGCAGAATCGCCGGCGCAGCAAACGCTTGCATGTCCGTATTCCCGTATTGGTCCGCCTGCAGGACGCCAAGAAGAACTCCGTCCAGGAAAAGACCCACACCATTATCGTTAACTCTCATGGCGCGCTGATCCTGCTCGCTGCTCCCGTGACGCTCCAGCAGATCATCCGTGTCGAGAACTGTAGCTCCAAGGAAGAATTGCTCTGCCGCGTCGCGTGCCTGGGCTCCAGTTTCATGGGCAAGACGCAAGTGGCCATTGAATTCATCATGCCCGCGCCTAAATTCTGGAAAGACCGCCCCGCCACATCGGACGCAGCACCAACCCGCCGCTAAACTATTCGCCTCGTAACCGCATCGCCAAGACATCTCGCACCAATCGTGATAGGATAAAGAATCCGCTCTAAGAGATTTGCGGTACTTGCGCGCCTCCTTGAGCGTGTTCAGCGTCCCGGCACTGCGCGGTCCATTTTCCTTTCGCTGCACGAATGTAGCTTCTGTTCAAGGCGTGCGCTGGTTTTTTGCCGATGCGACGGCTGTGGTTTGCTCGGGGGAGATTCACCATGAAAAATCTGTTCGTAGGCAACATGAGCTTTCAGACCACAGCGGAAGATCTTCGTGCGCTGTTTGAACCTTTCGGCCAGCTCGCGCGTGTGCACGTGGCCACCGACCGCGAAACCGGTCGGGCACGCGGCTTCGGTTTCGTGGAAATGCCCAATGACGCCGAAGCGGCCAAGGCCATCGCGGCTCTGGACGGCAAAGACGTCGGTGGACGCAATCTGAAAGTAAATGAAGCTCGCCCTAAATCAGAATCCGGCGCTCCGCGCGGCCCTCGCAGTGGCAGCGGGAGCGGCGGAGATCGTGGCAACAGCGGAGGCCCTCGCGGCGGCAGTGGCGGTGGACGCGGCAAGGAACGTTTCTCGAACGAAGATTATCGCGAAGTAGCGCGGCAGCCGCGCGAACCTCGCTGGTAACACCTGCATCCGCGGAGCTTGCTGGATGCGAAATCGTCGGTAACCTCTACCCCTTCAGGAGATCTTAATGACGACAACTTTTAAGAAGCGGCAAAAGGAAATGAAGCGCCAGGATAAAGCGCGCGCCAAGGCAGAACGTCGCCTCGAGAAAAAAGTAGATGGAGTTCCCGGTGGCGTCTCTGACGACGGCATCGCCTGGGACGAGGGCGTCGGCACCCCCGGCGGCCTGCGCGTTCCGGAATTTCTAGACGCGCCGGAAGACGGCTCCGAGCCGGAAACTCAACACTAGATCCAGCCAACTGCCCCGAGCCCGCGCGCTCTGACACTCCCGTCGCAAAGTACGGATGTCTCTCGACGTGTCCCTGCACGACCCCACATTCAAACTTTCTCCCCCGAGCCATCGCCTTTGATTTTCTCTGCGTCCTCCGTGCCTCTGCGGTAATTTTTCGAGGTTGTCAATGCCCTTGTCTCCTCGGACATAAGCGCGACTCGCCCCTCATTGCCGGGTTGAATCACGTGTTATACTCTGCTTTCGGCGCACTCCACGCGGTTCTGTTCTCCGCCGTCCAGGCAGTCAAGTTTCGCAGCGCATAAGGAGCACCGGGATGGGCATTGAATTTCAGGAATTATTCAGCTGGATGCGCCGCCGCAAAGTCTTCGCCACGCTGCTCGTCGTTTGCACCCTCGCGATCGGCATTCTCATTGGAACTCTGATCTCCGGACACGCCCAGGCCACTCATGACCAGAACGCCACCGGCGCCGCGCTGCTCGCCGTGCCCGATCCGGTCACACTCTCCAACGCCTTTTCCAATATCTCCAAGAAGCTCGGCCCGGCCGTGGTGAATATCTCCACTACCCAGGTAATCGAAAAGCCCAAGGGCGGGAAGAATCCCAGCAAGAAGTTCGGCGACCCTTTTGACGATTTCTTTAACCGTTTTTTTGACGCGCCCGACAACAGCCCCGATGCGGAACGCAGCCTCGGCTCCGGCGTGGTTGTAGACAAAAAAGGCTTCATCCTCACCAACGATCACGTAATTGACCAGGCCACCAAGATCCAAGTGGCCCTCGATGGCGATTCCACCAAGTACAGTGCTCACGTCGTTGGATTCGACAAAGATACCGACCTCGCGGTCATCAAGATTGAGGCTAACCGCGACCTGACCGTCGCCAAGCTCGGCAATTCCGATGGCGTGCAGGTCGGCGATTGGGTACTCGCGATCGGCAGCCCCTTCGGCCTGAATTCCACCGTCACCGCAGGAATCATCAGCGCCAAAGACCGCTCCAACGTCGGCCACCAGTTCCAGCGCTTTATCCAGACCGATGCCGCGATCAACCCCGGCAATTCCGGCGGCCCGCTGGTGAATATGGCTGGCGAAGTGATCGGTATCAACACCGCCATTTACACCGGCAGCCGCGGCTTCGAGGGCGTCGGCTTCGCGCTTCCTTCCACCACCGTCATCAACGTTTACAATCAGCTCATCACCAACGGCAAAGTCACCCGCGGCTCCATCGGAATTACTTTCCAGGAAGATCGCAGCAATAATCCCGTGCTCATGAAGGAACTCGGCGTCCCCTACGGCATCGTCGTAGAAGCCGTAGAACCGGGCAGCCCCGCCGATAAGGCCGGCTTGCAACCGGGAGACGTCATCACCAACGTCAACGGACAGCCCGTGCACACCGGCGCCGATCTTGTGAATCCCATCGCGGAAACCGCCATCGGCCAATCCGTGCAGGTGCGCTACGTCCGCAACAAGCAAACCAAGGACGTAGCCCTTACCGTTGCCGATCGCTCCAAGATCTTCCCGCAAGTTGCGCAGACCACCGAGGATCAACCGGACCAGTCAGACACGCCCGGACAGTTCGGCCTGCACGTCGAAGAATTTACGCCCGAGCTTTCGCGCAAATTCGGCATGGCCAAGATTACCGGCGTAGTGGTCACCGAAGTCGAGCCCGCCAGCTTTGCCGAAGACGTGGACTTCGCGCGCGGCGACGTTATCACTGAAATCAATCACGTCCCCATCAGCGGCCTCAGCGACTACAAAGCCGCCATGGCCAAGCTCCATCCCGGCGAGGACGTGCTCTTCAAAGTCGCCCGTCGCAGTGACAGCGACCGCGTCCTAACCCTGTTCCTGGCCGGCGCTGTCCCAACAATCCTAGCGCAATAAAATTCGCGAGCATCCTCCCACGCAACTTCGGTAGGGGCGCTGCTTGCTGCGCCCCAGCTTGCCAAGGTGTCAACCCTGCCGCCACCGCTTGTTTGACCTTGTAGCGCCGGCGTCCCGCGAAGCGGAACCGCCAGCCGCGGCGTTTCTGACGATGCGATGAGCTTCGTCATCCTCAGGCCGGCGCCTTTGCTTCATGCCGGTCGAAGGATCTCTGTTGCCTTTCTCCGCGCCCTCTGCGTCTCTGCGGCAAACAAACGCCTCCACTTTCTCAGATTGTTCTCCCCAGGCGAATGTCACTTGCGAAGCCCATCTGCGAATAAGCCGACGAGTTTAGTCACGGAACCGTGATCGAAATCCCTCAAAGACGCATACTCACTAACCTCGATGATCCGGATACGCGAATCGCTCAGGAACACGCGAAGCAGTTGCCCCGCTTCGGACAACGCTAGCCCCTCTTCGTGCGGAAAGTAAGCGCTAGGCAGTTCTCGCGCCTGCACCACGTCGCTATCGAAATGAAGAAGTATGGAAGCCGAGGCTGGAATCATCTGCAACGCGTGTTGCGCCGCCCGCTGTGGACCAGCACGCCGTACCTCAGCGAGGGATATCGAGCCTAGGCCTGACTTTGAGGAACGCGAAGGGTTACTCCAGCCGATCACCGAAACATTGGCTGGCCGCAGCGCTGGACCAGCCCAGAAAGGCGAGTCATTCGTCAACAGCCACACCGCACACGCAGCCGCGCTGTTGCAGTGCTTGGCGTCAGGCGGCGCATCATCGAAGTCGCCGTCAATGTACAGCACATGAATATCGTCAGATGAACTGCGCATCAATGCCTGCGTCGTTCCGATCACCACACTGCAATCGCAGCCGATCAAGAATGGGATCTGTCCCGCCTGCTGCAAGCAGGGCGCGATGCGATCGCTGGTGCAGTCCCAAACGATTCGCGGCCCAGGCCAGTTCCTGATGGGCGGCACAGAATGATGCGGCAGATAGCTCGGAACAGCGACGTCGCCATCGTCAACAACATTGCAGCCCACGGCTTGCAGCCGCGACACCAGCTGAACATCGCGATACGCCTGTGCATCATTTTCATTCCCAGGAACCAATGAACCGGAGCGCAACGGAACTCCGAAGACGTGATACGTGCTGCTGGCTGCGCTGAAGAGCGATGCTTCTCCCGCATGAGCCATCCCGCTCAATAACGGTATCCCCAAGGCCGCAACGCTATTGCGAAGGAACTCCCGACGTTCCATGCATACCCTCCGAAACTATGGGGCCTTAGACGTTGCCTGGCGCGGAATGTCTGTGCCAGATCTTGGTTGTTCGCCACGAGCTCAGCTTCACGCCGTCCGCGCCGCCGCGCTCTGCGGCAGCAAATCCGCGAACACAAATCCGTCGCGCTCTACAATTTCGCCGACTGTAACCGGCACGCCCGCGCCAAACATCGGTCCCGCGTTCGCAAATGTATGAAACTCCCCGTTCTCGCCGCAAGGGTCCACCCGCGCAGGCAGCTCCGCCAGCAACCCCGCATCAAATCGCCGCCCCGCAAACTCGCGACCAAGCTGCCGCGGATCCACACAAGTCAAATAAGCAGAAAGTCCGCCCGCGATCATCTCCTCCGCCAGCGCGCGCGTCTCGATCCCCCATAGAGGAAAAACAGGCGTCATCCCACATTCCGCCAGCTGCTTCTCCCGATAAGCCCGAATATCTTGCAAGAACAAATCGCCGAAAATCACATGCCGCACGCCTTCATCCCGAGCCCGCCCCATAGCCTCGCTCATCGCCTGTTCGTACACCTCATTCGAACAAGGCGAAGGAATCGCCACCTTCACCAGAGGCAATCCCGCCGCCGCAGCCTGCATTTCCAGCAAACTTTCCCGCACCGCATGCATCGCCACCCGCGCGTGCGTGCGATTCACCGTGGTGAGCAACGCCACCACCTCGTATTCGCCCGCCAGCCGCACCGTATGCAGCGCCCACGCACTATCTTTCCCGCTGCTCCAAGCCAGCCAAGCCTTCGGCCGCGCAACGTCGCTGCCCGATTGCACATCGTTACCCATCATCGCCACCTATCACCGTCACCCACCAAGCTCTTCCATCGCTCACCCCAATTTCCACGCGCCATGATACGGCCAACTCCCCCTTTTCGCGCACGCCGCAATAATGGCCGAACAAAGATCGAAGCGCGCGGCTTGCCGTACTTGTACCAAAGTACAGTAACCGTTTGAATCACCGCCCCCGCTTTGCCCGCCCCCATCCACACCGCCTGCTTTACTCTATGAATCCAGCCTCTAGGGGACATTTATGGCGAACCTCTCTGCTGCCGGCAGTTCGTACCGTGCAGCGCGCCGCAGCACGCGCCGCGATGAAGCGATCATGGTCACCGTCTCGGGCGTTGACGCTCGTCGTGGACCTTACACCGAAAAAGTCTCGACGCTCACCATCAGCTGCCATGGCTGTAAATATCCGTCCAAATATCAAGTCTTGCCGGACGCGCTCGTAACCCTGGAGCTGCATCCCGAAACCAACGGTTCCGCGAAAATCTCCACGCGCGGCCGCGTGAAGTGGGTGCAGCGCGATTCAGAATCCGGCGGCCCTCTATTCACCGCAGTCGAGTTCGAAAATCCGCAAAATATCTGGAAGATCCCGTCGCCTCCCGAAGATTGGCAGCAGTTCGCCGAAGAGCGCAAGCGCGCGCCCGAACCTCCGCAGCTGAAGCCCGTAGTGGTTCCGCGGCCGGACCTGGCCGCGACCGCAGCCAAACCCGAACGCTCCAAAGTCGCCAGTTCTGCCGGCCCTCTCGCCGTTTCGCCGCTGTCTTCCACCAATCGCGCCGCCGGTGGATTGATGGGTGAATTTCAGCAGCAGATGGAGCTAATGATTTCCGAAGCAGCCGCGGCCGCCGTGCGCGAGAAAAGCGCATCGCTACTCAATGACGTTCGCGCAAGCTTGAGAGAGGACGCGAAAAGCATCCTCGTCGAGGTAGCCGCTTCCCAAGCCGGAGACTGGGCCACGCAATGCCTCAAGCAAATTCAGCAAGCCAGCCAGGAAAGCACACGCGCCCTGCACTCCAAATGGACAAAAAAGATCGAAGCGGATTTCGGGCAATCTCTCCAGCGCATCGAAGTGCGCCAGCGCGAAGTCGAAGTACTCTCCGAAACGCTCTTCACCAACGCGCTGGAACGCCTGCAACGGACCCTCGAAACCTTTCATCAGGATGCCGTCGAGCGCCTCGTGGTGCGTTTGAAAGACCGCATGGCGCCCGCGTTCAAGGATGCCAAAGAAGTCGCCGCCGATCTGGCCAAGCGCCGCGAAGATCTGGAACAAACTCTCGCGGCTGCCTCGGAAAAATCCGCGGCCAAAATCGACGAAACCTGCGAGCGCCTGGAAAAACAATTTGAAGTCGTCATGCGCGCCCGCCTGGACGCTGCTCAGGAAGAACTAGAGCGTGTCGCCCGCGGCGTGGCCACTTCAGCGACGCAAAATATCTCCGCTGCCTCCGCGCGGCACGAGAAGGACGCCCAAGCGCGCCTGCGTCAGGAATCGGAACGCACCATCCAGGCCGCCACACAAAATCTGGAACAGAAGGCGGCCGCAACCTCCAACGAATTTGCCAACGAGCTGACGCATTACAGTCGCAGTCACTTGGAATTTGTCAGCGGCGCAATCGGAGAACTCGCCAAGGGAATCGGGAAACGCTCGAAAGACTAATCGGGAATTTCGCTAACGTCCGAGCCGGTACCACGGAAGATCGCAATGGAAAATCAGATCTGAATAGCAACTGACGTACGGCTTCTGGTCGACTCCAGCCCTTGCGCCGCGGCATCCTGCGAAGCCGCCGCGGCAATTGACTTTGCTGGCCAGTCCCTGTGTCCGGAGCACTTCCTGCCGGCCTGCATCGCGGAGATCGAAGCGCGCAATGAACGCCTCAGAAATCTTCCGTTCGACCCCGCCGCCACCGACGCGCTCAAGGCTTTCATAGCCGATTGCACGAATCAGGTTGAAAAATTAGCCGAAAAGCTCGCTGTCGAAAAGCTTGTTGCCGAAAACGTGATTGAAGACCCGCGCTTCACCACAACGCTCACGAAGCCCGTTATCCTGGATTTTCTCCTGCGCATGTCGCAGCTGAGCCAGCGCATTCGCCGCAGCCCGCGGACCACTTCATCCGTGGCCGTCTGGTTGCGCCGCGAAGACCCGCACCAGACCTGGCACGAAGAAACCTGGACGGTGAGCGTCAGCCGTCACGGCGCCGCGCTATTGTGCCGCCGCCCCGTTGAAAAAGGCGGCACAGTCGTCCTCTGTCGTAAAGACAAGGGCTCCCGCGCCGAAGCCCAGGTCGTCTACAGTCTCCGCGATTCCGAAGGCCGCAAACAAATCGGCGTCCAATTCCGCGACCCCATCAACTTCTGGGACCTCGATTAAACTCCCAGCAACGCAAGCTGTAAGTCGGCGTCGCGGTCCGCCGAAATCGAATGTCGCACGTCATCCCGAACGCAGTCCCGCTCTTTTTCCTTCCCGCCGCAGTCTGGCGGGCGCGGGACGCAGCGAGGGATCTGCTTTTTTGCGCAACACCACCGTCTTTCAAAGTCCCGGGTCTTGGAATGTGCGTCGTGGCTCGAAAATCATTGTAGGTCGTGGCTTAAGCCGCTGAAGTACCGCTCTCGCATTCACAACGCGCAGCGCCAACGCCACACAAACCCTGCGCTTCCTCCGGCATCCAACTCTACTGATCGCCGGTTGCTCGATACGCGCCTCAGCGGATGTCGAAGCTTGAGGCCGTGCAGAAAATCATCATAATAAGCACATGTACGCGCGCCGGACGCTTCCTTCGCGGAAAGCTCTCGCGCGCGGCAGGGAACTCCTGCGGGGAAAAATGACCAAGCTTCCGATTGCGGCTTCGCTGGTCTTTGCGTCGCTCGTCTACGCGTGCTCCATGCCCGCGCATGCCGCGAACATCGCCTCTCCCACTGCGCCGCCGCAGCAATCCAGCGCCGCACCCGCGTCGGGAAGCTCTTCCGCCGCTGCTCCAGCCAAGTCCGCCTCGACGAAGAAGAAATCCAGCAAAAAGCATCACGCTTCCAAGCGCGAGCCCACTCAGAAGGCCCCGACGCCAGAGCGCATCTCCGAAATTCAGTCCGCCCTCGCGCGCGGCGGCTACTACCAGGGAAGTCCCAACGGCAAATGGGATTCGAACACTGTCTCAGCCATGCAGAAATTCCAGTCGGAAAATGGGCTCAGCTCCAGCGGCAAGATAGACGCCCCCAGCCTGCAAAAACTCGGCCTCGGCTCCGCCACCGCCGGCGTGGACGCCCCCAAGCCCATCGCGCCCCCCAAGTCCGCCGCAAGCACCACATCCACCTCGCCGCCAGCCGTCTCCACCACCTCCGCATCTAGCGTCACCCCATCCGCCAGTTCCTCTTCAACCACTCCAAAGTAGCAGCTGCACCAAGCCGCGAAGCCGATTCCGACGCCAGCTCCAAAATCACGAGCGCGCCTATCATGCACGCCGTCAACCCGGGAAGCGCAGCCAAACAGCCCTGTTACTTGCTATTGGTCTTGTCTGTGCCCATCTGCGTTCATCGGTAGTTCCTTCTCATCTCGCAACGAGCCGATCACTTCCAATTACCTGCCCGAACTCTCATCTCCCAATCTCTTCAGCTAACCCGTCGAAGAACTTTCCTCCGCCGTCCGCGGAAACAGCTCCCCATTCCTCGGCTCCGGCACCGTGAACAAATCCCGCAGCCGCTCCCACGGCTCCCCCGGAAACGCCACGCCCCCCATCCGCAGAAGCTTCGTATTCCCCGGCGCCAGAGTTCCGCTAGCTTTGACGAACACTTTCACGCGCCCATTCTCCAGCGCTTCGCAAGCCCCCGTCCAAGTGCCTCCAGCATCCGCCGAACTAGCCACCACCAGTGCCGCGTCGCTCAATCCATACAGCAGTTTGTTCCGCTCCATCGCGTTGTAAACAAACCATCGCGAATCCGGATCGTAGGGCGACACCAGAGTCAAACGATCGCTCACCAAGCTCTCGCGATGCTGCGCGGCAGTCGCCGTCTTCGCCAAGCCGTCCGCAAGCACTCCCAATGCCCACCCGCCGCCCTCCAGCGCGCCAGACATCGCGTCGCGATCAATTCCCTTTGCCGCCCCGGAATTAACGGCGATGCCCTCCGCCGCGCAATGCTCGCCAACCCGCCGCGCAAACTCTCCATCTTCTTCAGAGCGGTCGCGCGACCCGACCACCGCAAGGCCGCCACGATCGAGCCGGTCCTGGCTTCCGACTCCATAGAGAAGTGGCGGCGCCGCTTGGCCCATATACCGCTTAAGACGCTCCGGATACGCTGAATCGCTTCGACTGATCACCCAAAGCCCGCTTCGCTCCCATTTCTCAAGCATCAACGCCAGCGCCGCACCGCGATCGAGCAGCGCTGTAACTCGATCCGTCTCGACGTCCTTTATCTCCGTGGTCGTCAGGCGAGCTCGGCCCTCCACAGAAAGCAGTTCTGCCGGCCGCATGCCTTGCGCATTTAGCCACGAGGCCAGAGCGTTGTAATGCCTCCGTCCCAGCGGTTTCAATCCCTCGCCGCCGCTTTGCCCCAGCTCGCCGCAAAGAAGAAGTAGTGTTTGAGTATCCGGTGTCAGAGTTGCTCCATTTCAGCACCGCTAGTCGTCATGCGAGGAGGTGTCCGCCAACGCAAATGGATACACTGGCCCGCTCCCAGCTCGACGCAGCAAGGAAGTTACCACGGTGAACGTCCATCGCGAATCAACGATGTCATCCACCAAAAGAACCGGCCCGTTCCGCAGCCGACCAGCTTTAACCTCGAACGCTCCCACCAGGTTGCGAGCTTGCTGGAAATTGTTCGCGCGAGTCTTCTGCGGTTCCGTGTCGTTGATCTTGCAGACGCATTCCTGAAACGGAAGCCCCAGGCCAAAAGCCAGACGTCGCGCGAAGTCCGGCACAAGTGTCAGATGTCGCCTGGATGGCACGCAGGTGACCCACACCGGGCTGGGAATTGGCTTCCAGCGATCTCTGATCGCGCGAACGGAAGCCTCCACAAGCTGTCCGTCGAAATGCACGCCCTCCCGTTTCCCTTGTCGCACCAGTTCTCCCAATCCCGAATCGCCCCACCGGCACAGCGCGAGTCCTTCGCTGGCTTGTTGTTTCCGCGCTATTTTTCCGCTCATATCATGATCGGTCAGACCATGCGGCCACCGTTTGCGTGGCTCGATCGAACCTTCCGCCCGACCCAGGAAGTCCAGCGCCGCAAGCGACAGCGCTGACGGATAGTCCTGCGCCAACAACTCCCCCACGCAGTTCATGCATTTTCCACACGGTTTGGCGTTCGGATCATTCAGTTCGGCAGCCAAAAATTCCATCAGGCAACCTCGGCTCGCCATGTAGGCTTCCATTCGCTCCTGCTCTTGCCGTCGCAGGTTTGTAATCCTCCTTATGCGCTCAACCGGCATTTCCCACCGCACGGGATTCAATACATACCCGGATTCGATCTTTTGCACCGGCGCCGGTGATTCTAGCTCTAGAAACTTCAGAGTTTTTTCAACCTTTCCCCAGGAAAGATTCACGAGCTTTTGGAGCTTGCGCACGGTGAGCGGACACTTGGCATCTCGCAGAACCGCGAGTAGCTGATCCACATCTTCACGGGAGGGAAACGCGGTCCGGATGAAGTAGTCGGCAATCTCGTCGTCTTCATCCCCATTCATCAATACACCAAAGGCACCTTCAACGGCCCGGCCGGCGCGTCCCACCTGCTGGTAGTAGTGCACCACTGACGGAGGCCGCTGGAAGTGCACCACAAATCCAAGATCGGGTTTATCGAACCCCATTCCCAGCGCGACTGTAGCCACTAGCGCCTTAACTCCGTTCTTGATCAGAAGATTTTCCAGGCGCTCTCGCACCGCAGTCTCGATCGCGCCGTTATACGGCTCGGCGTCGATTCCTTGGGACCGAAGCCACGCTGCCAGACGTTCGGAGTCCTTGACCGTGAGCGTATAGACAATTCCGCTTCCCGGCAGTCTCGGAATCTGGTGCGCGAGCCACGCCATCCGGTCTGCTTGCGAACGCAAATGGATGTTCTGCAGACGAAGACTCGTACGCGTGAGCGGCCCACGCTGGACCTCCAGATGTGGCCCTAACTGGCAGACGACGTCTTTCACGACGCGATCATTGGCCGTTGCGGTGGTGGCCAGCACGGGAATATTGCGCGGCAGAGCTGTCAGAACTCTTACGATCCTTCGGTAATCAGGGCGGAAATCGTGCCCCCAGTCGGAAATACAGTGCGCCTCATCCACCACGAAGAGGCCCGCTCGATTGGCGATTGGCAGCAGACAGCGATTGACGAATTGATCGTTAGCCAGCCGCTCCGGTGAAATCAGCAGCACATCGATTTCATTTCGCCGTAGTCTGCTTTCAATCTGTGGCCAAATTTTTGCGTTAGAGGAATTGATCGTCTCCGCGCGAATCCCAATATTTCGCGCCGCCTCGATTTGATTCCGCATCAGCGCCAGCAGCGGCGACACCAGCAGCGTGCAACCCGCTCCGCGCTCGCGCAGCAGCTTCGTCGCCAGAAAATAGATGAGGCTCTTGCCCCATCCCGTTCTCTGCACCACCAGCAGCCTCGCCTGCCGCTGCACCACCGCGGAGATCGCCTGCCATTGTCCATCTCGAAAATCTGCGTCGTTATTTCGGAGGGCCTGCTTGAGCAACTCGCGCGCTTGTCCCTGCATGTCCTATAACCGCCATTGCACGCCCCTGTTGCGCAATTGCGACTTCGGATGCAGCGAACAGCACAGTACCGCGCCTAATCTAGATGGGGGAATTCAATTATAGGTCCGCGAGGAAGGAAAATGCAGTCAGGTAATGTTCGGATCAGCTAATCGGTATTTCTGCGTTCATCCGCGGTATCTTTTCCACCGGCTGATAAAACCAACCAAAACGAAACCATCCAACTCTACCGGAACCACCCCGAATCCGCCCCAGCCTTGCGCCCCTCTTCTTCCAACGCTTCCAGCTGGTTCTGCAGCCCAGCCTTCTGCTGCTCCACCTTCTTAATTTCTTGGTTGCGATCCTCAACGTAAATCACGCCGGCCTGCGCTCCGCTCATCGGGTCAACTGTCACCGCACCATGTTTCGCGATGTCGTCCTGAATCTCGCTGATTTTCTGATCGCACTGCGCCATCTGATTTCGTATCGCCGCCGCTCTGCCGCGCCAATATTGTTCCTGATTTCCACCCGTCGCCGGAGCCTGTCCGCCGGCGCCCGCCCCAGCACTGGCGCTCGCATCCCCTGCGTACGACGACCCGCCTCCCCCCGCTCCGTCGCCCACGACAGAAACGCCGTGCCCCGACAAATTTTGCACCGAGTCATCCGTGTACACCTTCGGTTTGGACGCATTGGCTTTCTGCGCGCGCGCCTTCCGCGCCGCGTCCCCCAGCGATTCCGCCGGCGGCGCCGATTGGTCCTGCATCTGTGGTTCGGTCTGTGCCGCCACGTCAGCCGCCTTCTGCGCCGTATTCTGTGTAGAAGCCGCGCCCGCCGCAGGCTTCGCTGCGCTTGGCGCCTGCGCCGTCGTTGGAGCCGCCGCTGACGCCGCTCCCGCCTGCCCTTGCCCCAGCGCTGCCGGTGCGAAAGCCGCCGCGCACAACGCCACCGCCAGCAATCCAGAAGCAGCTCCCACGCCCGCCAATTTGCGCGCACGGTTCGGGCGAACGCCCCCCGCAGCATCAACCAACAATTGTTCAGCAGGCGGGGAATTCAGCAGCGCACTCGTCTCGCGTAAATCCTTCATGGCATACCTCCGGCTCAAACCAGCTCGTAATTCCACGGTATGCCGCCCGCCATACACGGTCAATGTTACGCAATCTATTCGTAGCCTCCGGGTAACCTGTACGAAAGTCCAGTGCCGCCGCAACGAGCGATTCGCGCCAGGACCCGCGCACAAGCACCTGCAAGCACCCCATCCTTCATCCCACGGTTTGTGTCAGCGAACATCCCGGAGAAAGTGTCCTAAACCGAACAGCTATCGACGCCTCGCTTCGCTACTGTCTCCCCAGCCAGAAGCGCTCGCCCTCTCGTTCGCGCCACGCGCGCTGCCTATGGTCAAAAGGCGGAAGCATGAAACGTCCCGTAGGCGTCACGGTCGTAGCCGTTCTAATGTTCCTCGGTGCCGCGGTTCTCACGCTCACTTCATTGGTTTGTTTTTTCGTCGGCTTGATGAATATCACCGGCGTAGATTTCCACGAGCCAGTCACCGTAGCAATCATCGGGATGGCTCTCGCGGCCGGATTCTCCCTGCTGCTCCTCGCTGGCATTTACGCCACTCTGGCGATTGGCGTCCTGCAACTGCGCGAGACCGCCCGGCAGCTCTGTATGGCATCCATTTCTCTCGGAGTCGCCCTGACGCTCACCGGTGTTTTTGGATTCGCGCTGCACCCGCCCGCCCCGCTAATCGCCGCGCAATTGCTGGTGATTGCCGCTTACGTTGGAACGCTCGCGTACCTCGTCAGCCCTCGTGTGCGACGCGCGTTCGCCCCGGCGCTGGGTTAGAGCTAGAATAAATCGTAGCGTTTCCGAATCTCCCACTCACGAGGGACTATGCAGCCGCCGCTCGAAACTGTTCTAAAGCGCTTCGAACAGCCCGACGAAGTCCGCACCTTCGAAAAAGGAAAATTCGAAATCGTGCGCATCGGCCGCATGACGATCGGCCGCGCCACTTACCAGCCCGGCTGGAAATGGTCCGTCCACGTCGGCCCCACGGTCGGCGCGTCGCGTTGCAATGTCGAACACGTCGGCCTGGTGCTCTCCGGCTGCGCCACCGCTGCGATGGAAGACGGCACCATTCACGAGCTCCGCGCCGGCACGCTCTTTTACATTCCGCCCGCCCCTCCCGGCCACGATAGCTGGGTCGTCGGAGATGAGCCCTACGTCTCCCTGCACTTTCTCGGTGCCGACGACTACGCCAACAAGTGAATCAATGTAAAGCGGCGCACCTCAGCGCGCCATTCGCACGCCGCTGTCTCCGCGTGCCACTATTTCGCGCTATAAACCTTCCCAAACGTCTGCGCCAGCATCATCGCCATTAACAACCCTCCAACTCCCAGCGGCACAACGCTCACCGTCTCGCGAATAAAAAATTCCCCCACGCGAAACACCAGCAAATATCCGATCAGCAAATTGAACGCGCCCCACAGCACGTTCACCATCGGAGACGACTCTCCCTTACCCGGTGGCGAAGCGAATGGCGACGGAAACTTCCTCCCCATCACGCCGCTCACGAAGTGCGGCACGGCATTCACCAGAAAAAAGCCCCCAAAGAAGTAAGCGACGTACGCATACCATTCCATGACTCCTCCTTCGCCCCGGCCTGAAGCACAAAACCCCCAGACCGACGCCGCGAGAATATCACGCGCCCGATGTCACCCGGCGACCGGTTGATGTCACGCCGCGCCTCCCGGGAGCCGTCGCGCGCACGCTCTCACTTCGCAGCAGCTTCTGGTAAAGTGTGCAGCGCGGTCGGCCGTCGTTCGATCACACAGGACCAAGCGCAGGGGTGGGTAGGGACGATGAGCAACAGAACAAGTCACGCGAAATTTCTGGCGATCGCATTATCGCTTTGCACAGGCGCGGTCGCCGCGGGCCAATCGGCACCTTCACCGCACATCTACCACGTCGAAGGAGATGTAGAAGGCGTCCACGATCCTTCCATCATCGCGCAGAACGGCACCTGGTATCTGTTCGGCACCGCCACCGAGAAGGGTCCGCACGCTCAGTTGCCCATGCGCTGCTCCACCGATCTGCAGCACTGGAAACGCTGCGGCGCCGTCTTCGCCGCCATCCCTGATTGGATCCGCAAAGAAAGCCCGGAAACCCAAGATCTCTGGGCACCGGATATTTCCTACTTCAACGGGAAATATCACGTGTATTACGCGTTTTCGGCGTTTGGAAAAAATACTTCCGGCATCGCGCTCGTCACCAACAAAACGCTCGACCAATCCAGCCCCGATTTTCACTGGGTGGACGAGGGCCTAGTTTTGAAGTCGCTGGCCAGCGATGATTTCAACGCCATCGATCCCAACATCGTATTTGATTCCGCCGGCACGCCTTGGCTCAGCTTCGGAAGTTTCTGGAGCGGCATCAAAATGCGCCGCATGGACGCCGCCACGGGAAAGCTTTCACCGCAGGACAGCAAACTCTACTCGCTCGCCAGCCGCGAACGCCCCGAAAATCCGCCGCCCCCGCCGCCTGGATTGCCCGCGGATTGGCAAGCCATCGAAGCGCCATTCATCGTCCATCACGGCGATTTCTATTATTTGTTCGTGTCGTTCGATTTGTGCTGCCGCGGAGTAAAAAGCAATTACCGCACTGTGGTAGGCCGCTCGCGCGATGTCACCGGCCCCTACGTGGACGCGGACGGCAAGCCCATGCTGCACGGAGGCGGCACCGCGCTTCTCACAGGGAATTCGCGGTGGTTCGGCCCGGGAGGGGAATCGCTCCTGCAGCAACCGACCGCCGACATCATCGTGTTCCACGCCTACGACGGAAAAACCGGCCATCCGTTCCTGCAAATCTCATCAATCGATTGGTCCACCGGCTGGCCCCGCGCCGCCCTGGAAGGGGATTCGCCCGCCGCGAAATAGTGGCTCGAAATAGCGCAACAGAAAAAGGTGAGCGTTCGTTTTTTCAGAAGAGAAGCGGTTGGTTAGCGGGCCTTCATGCGCTCGCAGACTCTTGGCGCTTGAGCGTGGGCAATGTCTTGATGGATCTCCCCGCCTTTTCCTCGGCGAGGCGTAGGTCATATAGACTCTGCAGATTCAGCCAGAACTGCGCGCTCGTCCCAAAAAAATGGGCCAGGCGCAGCGCCGTATCCCCGGTGATGCTCCTCGTTCCGTTCAGGATTTGCGTCACCCGGTTGGTCGGCACGCGTATCTTGCGCGCCAGTGCCGCCGCGCTCATCTCCAGCACGTCCAGTTCCTCGGCCAAATGCTCGCCCGGATGAATCGCAGTCACAGCCATCGCGCTCCTCCTAGTGATAGTCCACAATTTCAACTCTAGTCGGCCCCGGTGCACGGTCGAGCCACTCGAAACAAATTCGCCATTGATCGTTGATGCGAATGCTGTACTGGCCTTCACGTTCGCCACGGAGTGCCTCGAAGCGATTGCCGGGCAACGCCACCAGGTCCCTTAGAGAAGTGGCAGCCTCCAGTCGGTCGAGCTTCATGCGCGCCGTGCGATCGAACCCAGCGAGGGCTTTCACGCGTTTTCCGGCGGCGAAATCCCTGGTCCGCTTGTCCCGGAAGCTGACGATCACCCTCCTAAAGTATCAGAAAATACGCGTTACGTCAAGCATAACGAACTGCAAGATGGGATCGCGCTCAACTCGCAACGCAAAAAAGCCCATCCTTCCCGGTCTATCCTCGGGAAGGATGGGCTGCCTACTGTTCGAGTCTTTCCGTTAGGCCGCGACTTACCGGTGTCCGCCGCCGTGAGAACCGCCGCCACCGCCGTGGAAGCTGCCTCCGCGTGCGACGCCACCTCCGCGTGCCGCGCTGCCGTGGAACCCGCCGCTCACCGCTACATGCGAGCTGCCGCCGTGGAAGCCGCCGCTGCTAACTGCTCCGCGTCCAACATAAGCGGAACCGTGACCGACGTAGCCGGTACCGTGCCAGCCATAACCAGGACGGCCCCAGTATCCCGGGCGTCCATAATAGCCGCCGTGGAACCACGGGCCTGCTCCGATGAAGAGCCCGCCGGAGAAATAGCTAGGACCGTAGTAGCCGTAAGGCGCGCAAGCGTAAGGGTAATATCCATAGTAGCCGTAGGCGCAAACAGGAGCCGGACCAACGTAGCCCGGTCCTACGCCCACACCCACCACCACACGCTGCGCACCAGCGTTCGGTGCCAGCGCCAGGCAAGTGCCAAGTACCGCAAAAACCATCAGATATTTAACGAGGTGTTTCATTTTTGGGCCCCTTCTGAGCCCGTAAAGCCTGTGTATTAGTTCCAGCCTTCCGACGCTCCCGATTACCTCCGTTTGCGTCTATACATGAAACACCCCCGCCACCCGAAAGTTGCACCTCCGCGTTTTCATGGGCGAACACCAGGCAAAGCATGGGAACCGTTGCAGTTAGCACTCACCAACAAATCACGTGATTCGCGATCCGCGATCAACGAACTGCAATTCTCATCCGGAACGCACTCCCGCGCTTTTTCTGACGATGCGACGAGCATCGTCATCCAGAGGCCGGCGCATTTGCCTCAAGCTCGGCGAAGGGTCTCTCCCCGCCGCAGTTCGGCCGGTGTGGGACGCAGTGAGGCTTGCCCGCCGGAGGCGGGGATCAGCTCTCCGCTGCATTGTTGAGTCCCTCGGTGGCTCGTTGACGCACCCGCAACCCTCTTGTTACTCTGAATCCCCGGACGCACCTCGGCATCGAATAGCGATACCGAAAAAATTGCAGCACGCACGGCAGATCTTACGGAGGAATGCGCATGGCGACCCCAGCTACACCCAAGGTTTTCAAGAACTTCATCAATGGTGAGTGGGTCGAGGCCCGCAGCGGCAAGGCCATCGAAAATCGCAATCCCGCCAACACCGCCGAGCTCGTCGGAATGTTCCCGGCCTCCACCACCGAGGACGTAAACCTGGCGATCGACGCCGCCAAGGGCGCTTACGACAAATGGCGCCTGACCCCCGCTCCCAAGCGCGCCGAAATTCTCTATCGTGCCGCTGAAATCCTGATCGAGCGCAAGGAAGATTATTCGCGCGACATGACGCGCGAGATGGGCAAAGTGCTGGCCGAAACGCGCGGCGATGTGCAGGAAGCAATTGACATGACTTACCTGATGGCCGGGGAGGGAAGGCGCCAGTTTGGCCAGACCACTCCGTCGGAGCTGCCCAACAAATTCGCTATGTCCGTGCGCACTCCAGTGGGCGTCGCCGGGCTGATCTGTCCTTGGAATTTTCCGATGGCCATCCCATCTTGGAAAGCGATGCCCGCGCTGGTCACCGGGAACACCGTCGTCATCAAGCCGGCCGAGGACTCGCCGCTATCCACCTACAATTTGATGCAGGTGCTCACCGAAGCCGGCCTGCCGCGCGGCGTGATGAACGTGGTATTCGGCGACGGCCCGGACGCCGGCGCGCCACTTCTCAATCATAAAGATGTCGGCTTGGTGAGTTTCACCGGCTCCACGGACGTTGGCCGCATCGTCAGCCAGGCTTGCGCTCCCACCTTTAAAAAATGTCATCTGGAAATGGGCGGCAAGAACATCATCATCGTGATGGACGACGCCAACCTGGACCTCGCCGTGGACGGCGCGGTGTGGGGCGGATTCGGCACCAGCGGCCAGCGCTGCACCGCAGCCAGCCGGGTTGCGGTCCACAAAAAGGTGTACGGCGAATTCGTCGAAAAATTTGTCGCGCGCGTGAAAGCGCTGAGAGTCGGCGATGGCCTCGATCCTTCCACGGACATGGGTCCGTGCATCAACGAGCAGCAGCTGAACACCGTGATGAAATACGTGCAAGTCGGCAAGGACGAAACCGCCAAGCTTGCTGCCGGCGGCCATCGCCTGGAAAGTGGAGCATGGGGCCGCGGCTGGTTCCACGAGCCGACTGTCTTCACCGATTGCGATCCAAAAATGCGCATCGCACAGGAAGAAATTTTTGGACCAGTCGTTTCGGTGATCCCCTTCGAGGATTTCGATCAGGCGCTCGACATCGCCAACGGAGTGAACTACGGATTGTCGGCCGCGATCTACACGCGCAACGTGAACAACGCATTCCGCGCGCAACGCGATCTGCAAACCGGAATCGTCTACGTCAACGCGCCCACCATCGGCGCCGAAACGCATCTCCCGTTCGGCGGCATCAAAAATACCGGCAACGGCCATCGCGAATCCGGCGAAGCCGCGCTGGATTTTTATTCCGAGTGGAAGACGGTCTACATAGACTATTCCGACCGCCTGCAGCGCGCCCAGATTGACAACGCGTAAGAAAAAACAGGGAGTTTGATTTTGTAGCGGCGTACTTCAGTGCGCCATGCGCGGCGCCGCTACACTTTCAACCCAATCAACCTCATCAATTCCAGCGCGTTGCTTTTCGCCACCACGCCGTCGCGCAATTTGTGATCGAAACGCATTTTTCCATTCTCAACGTAATCCTGAAAATGCACGTTGCGCACCGCGTTCGGCCACACTTCAGCGATATCCGCCAGCGCCAGATCGTGCGTCGTCACAATCCCCATCGCGCCGCGCTCGAGCAACGCGCGCAATAATCCTTCCGCGCCGATGCGCCGATCGTTCGAGTTCGTTCCTTCCAGCAGCTCGTCGAACAGGAACAGCACGCTCGACGCGTCTTCCGTCAACTCAAACACATCGCGGATGCGCAAGATCTCCGTGTAGAAACTGGAGCGATGTTCCTGCAGCGAATCCACGCGGCGAATGCTGGTGCCGAGCCGAATAGGAGTCATGTGCAATGACTTGCCGCATATCGGCGCGCCCGCGAGCGCCAGGACCGCGTTGATTCCCGTCACGCGCAGGAACGTGCTTTTGCCGGACATGTTCGAGCCGCTCACCAGCAGCACGCGCGTCTGCGCATCGAGCCGCACAGTATTGCGCACGCACTCCGCCGCGGGAATCAGCGGATGCCCGAGCTCTTCACCGAGGAAAACCGCGGTTGTGTTCGGTAGTTCCTCAGCAAACGTCGGGAACGGATCCTCCGGATGCTCGTAGGAATAGCTGGCAAGCGAAAGCAGCGCCTCCATCTCCGCCGCGATATTCACCCACGCGCGCAGTTTGCTGCCGAACTTCCTGCGCCACGCCTCTGCCGCGAACGCGCATTGCACCGCATATAGCACAGGCAATTCCAGCAAGCGTCCAAGCAAATCCTCGCGCGCGTCAATCCAATAGACGATGTTCGCAAGCTGTTGCACCGACTGCGATGCGCTTTGGCGGCCGCTCTTCAGTTCCGCAGCAAAGGCTTGCAAGCGCAGCGAAGTGAATGCTTCGCGTTCGAGGCGCTGTAAAATGTCCGCGAACAGACCCAGACCCTCGGCATTGCACGCCAAACCCGATACCACTTGCTCAGCGCGCCCGCGCAGCCAGAGCAGCACGACGACTTCGAGTGCCAGAATGATTGCCAGCGGCCACAGCCGCAAAGTAGCCAGCAGAAACAGCGTCGCGGCTGCGGCGCAAATCGCAAACAGCGCCGCAACGATTCGCCATGGCCCTGCGGGAAGCAGCGGCTGCGCTTCCGCCCAGTCTTCCAGCGAGCGCGGATCCAGGCGCACCTTTAAGTCTTCGCCGAGCAGCGCCAAGTCCTCGCGCAAATCCAGCTTGTCGCGCAGCTCGACGATGACTTTCTGCCGCTCGTGGATCGCCGGCACAGCCGACGCCGCCGTCAGCCACTGCGCCAGCCGCTCTTCGCCCATCGGAAGCCGCGCCGTCGAAAGCAGTTCGAACAGGCAACCTGTGCCAAACACATCGAGATCATCCGCGTACACATGCTTGGGATCGCGAAAGCGCTCACCTGATGCGCCGGTGCCGGTCCAGCGGTCCTCAAGTCGTGCGAGACCGCGCTGGTAAAATGCGACTGCAGTGCGGGCATGCGCAAGAGCGCGCAACGCGAGCTCATGCGCCACCGCCAAGCCCGCGTAAATCACGATCGGAAGCAGCAGCCAATCAATGGAGATCACTTCATCTTTCAGCGACAGCCAAAGCAGCACACACGTGGCGATGACGATCGCCAGCTTTACATTTCCGATGCGCTTGTGAAGAGCGTCCTTGGCCGCAACGGTTTGCAGGCGGGCTTCCAGGCGTTGCGAATATTCGGCGTGTGGCTGCGACAAACCTTACCTCCGCGTAGCGCTGCCTAGTCTACTACTCGAAAGGCTGCGAAATAACCCGGTGAGTGCAGAGGTGTCGTGAGCGCGACTCGTGCAGCGACCAAGAAATGATTGCCGCTTCGCGTCGCGTCAAAATGGGGCAGAACTACGGTTGCGGGTCGGCAGCGACAGATGCGAACACGGGAGCGGGTACCGGAGCCCAGGCCGGTTCGGGGACCTGATTCGCCTGATAATTGCGATACCAGATGGCCTCGCTGGCTCTTTGCCACAGCCGCGTTCCAATCCATGTAAGTATCATCAGCTGGCTCACCAGGAACGCGGCGACAGTCGATTGCGGCATCAGATGTCGCATCCACACATGCAGTCCGAACGCGAACAGCAGCCAGGCGATGATGCTGACGCGCAAGTACAGCCAAAACAGCGAAAAGAAATTGCGGCGCAGCAAACCGAATGCGCGGCGCAGGGCGCGATGCATCTTCTTTTCGTCCTCAGCGACGGCGATGACCTGCGCGAGGTCAAACCACAGGCGCACGATAATCAACAGCAGCAGGATCACGACCGCAGCTGTTTCGACGAAATGATCGGCGGGGTAGGGCGAAATGGATTGTTCGTCAATGTGTGTGTACATAGCGCGCGTGGCGGCAGCGAGCGCGGCGATCGGAAGCAGCACGATTCCGAGATAGATCAGCAGGCGGAAAAAACGCCAGAAGTGGCGGCCACAGGCCTCGAAGAAAACCGTTGTCGTGGGTTTTTCGTCAAGTACGTACGCAGCCAGGATGCCGCCCGTGGCGAAGAGCATAAACACCAGGAACACCACTGAAAAATGCACGATGGTTGGACCTTGAACCTCCAAAGGCGCGTCCGGCAATTGCTGCAGATCGATGAGCGCGGAAAGATCGAATCCGTTGACTAGTCGCTGGGAGGCCACGCTGTGATTCAACGTCTCTGCGGCGCGGTCCACCATTCCCTGCGTGGCAAAGTGCGCGAAGATGAAGCACACTGCGAAGACCCACCAGACCAGGCGCTGCCATTTCCACACCAGCCCAGCGCCCGAAAAGAATGTCCCACGATTCGTTCCAGCCATTCGCGTTGCTCCTTCGATTCCGTTAGGTCAGCCAGGCCAGCAATTGCGAAAGCCATTCGCTGGCGAATACCCAAATGTTTCGCAGCTTGTGAACCGCGCGCGGATCGCCGCTTTCCGTGTAGCTGTTGTTGAAGGGGTCGCGATCCATGTTGATCTGATTTCTCGCGTCAATTTCCGCTGACTGGATTTTAGCCTTGCGATCGTACTGGTAGCGCACCCAGCGGTCCTGGCCGTCCCAATGCTCGACGGCGGTCGTGCCATCGTCGAACTTAATGTCTACATCCACAGGGAAGATGAAATCGCCCTTGCGAACCACCGTCACGTACGTGCGATAGACTTCGTCCTTGTCGTTGTTCTTGGAGCCGTGCGCCGGAGTGTCCCACCACTTCAGCGGATCGGAATGAGCATCCGCGAGGGAATAATCCAGAACTTGCGTGCCGTACACAGCTTGATTGAAATACCAGCGCAGGTCTTTACCGGAGACTTCCTCGATCGTCTTGAGAAAGTCTTCGCCGGTGGGATGCGTGAACCGGTAGCGCATGAAATACGTGTGCAATGCCTGGCGCAAGGTATCTTCGCCGATGACTTTTTCCAGGGTGACCAGCATCGTGGCTGTTTTGCTATATGTGATGCTGCCGTAGGAATTGCTGTTCAGGAATTTCCATGCAAATCGCGAGAGTGGGTCTTTGTCCGGATCAGAAATATAGCCGGACTGCTGCAAACCGGATTCGCCCATTTGCGCAAACGGGAAATTTACCGCCGAAGTATTCTTGCCATACAGCGCGTCCATCACTTTCACTTCGGTGTAGCTGTTGATGCCTTCGTCGAGCCACGCTTCTTCGAATTCGTTTGTGGCGACCATGCCGTACCAATACTGGTGGCCGAATTCGTGTTCGGTGACGACTTCAGGGGCTAACAAGCCGTCGGGCATGTGTACGCCGGTACCCAAGGTGATCAGCGTGGGATATTCCATACCGCCTGCGTCGGCACCGCCATGCGGAGGGTCCACCATCGTGAGGCGATCGTAGGGATACGGGCCATACCATTCATCAAAGAGCTGCAGCGATCCCTTTGCCGCCTTGATGTAGCGCGGAGCTGTGGACATGTGCCCGGGCGACATCAGCAGATGAATCTTCACGGGGCCCTGGCTGCCGGTCCAGGAGTCTTCCACAACTGTGAAGCTGGGGCTGGCCGTCCACGAAAAATCGTGCACGTCTTCGGAATGATACGTGAGCGCTTTCGTTCCGTCCGAATTGTTGACGCTGGATACCAGGTCGCCTGCCGCGCCGACAATTTCGTTCTGCGGTACGGTGACCTTCACATCGAAAGTTCCGAAGTCCGCGAAAAATTCGGTATTGGCATGGAACTGGTGGCAGTTCCATGCGTTTTTCCACCACACGCCGACCTTCGGGAACCATTGGCCGACCATATCGAAGTCGTGCGCGTAGCCGGTGCGCTCGACGACTTTGGGAAGCACGTCGTGAAAAGTCATACGGAACTGTACAGACGCGCCGGGAGGAACTGGTTTCGGCAAGGTGACTTGAAAAACGGTGTGATCTTCCTTGTTCTGGTCGTCCGGCTGGATGAATTCCATCTTGCCGGTCAGGTCGCCGGCGCCTTCGACTTCCAGCTTATCCACGGTGATCGAGCCGAAATGTTTCGGATCCCACGGAGTGTCCGGCCCGTTGCCGCGCGTCCCGGAACGCCGCACTTCGGTCATAAATGTGGATTGTGGCTGAAACGCGTTCAGATACAGATGGAAGGGAAAAGTCTGCTGCGGTTGCCCGGTCAGGTTGCGGTAAGTAAGCGTCTCGCTCGCAGCGATGGTGTGCTTGGTGGCGTCCAGCTTGGCTTGAATTTCGTAAGCCACGATGCGCGTGGAGAGCGTTTTCTTGCTGGTGTCGGTTGCTGCAGCGGCTCCCTTCGCTTCGGATTTCAGTGCGGTGGATTGAGAAAAAATGGGCCCGCTGAAGATCAGCATGCCCGCGGCAAGCACAAACACTTTCGGCAATCGCATCCATCCTCCCACACGAAACCCGCTCTGAAGGGTAGTCACCAGCGGCAACGGCCCGTACACAATATGATACGAAGGGAAGCAGGCGCAAGTTTCGTTTCTGGGTAATTGGTCGTCCCAATATTCGTAGCGGACGCGCGGGCCGAAGCTTGATGCGGTTTTTCATGGTGCCCGCAGACCAGGGATGTGCTGATTCCGCGCCGGTGCTGTTGGCGTCAAGTTGACGCACTGCGGCGCAGCGTCTACACTAAAATCAGGATGGTAATGTAGCGGCGCGCCTGCAAACATGTGCGCCGGCTCGTATTCGGTGGAAGCTCATGAGTCCAACGGTTTTACAACAGAAACGCCACCAGCAAATTCT
The DNA here is from genome assembly GCA_963748395.1 of uncultured Acidobacteriota bacterium. Taxonomy (GTDB): domain Bacteria; phylum Acidobacteriota; class Terriglobia; order Acidiferrales; family UBA7541; genus Palsa-295. The sequence continues at coordinate 1,285,802 of CAVVIP010000006.1, forward strand.
GACGGACGTGGTGCGCGCATACATCGAAACGGGCGAGCCGGTCTCCTCGCGCAGCATTGTGCACCGCCATATCGAGCCGCTCAGTTCGGCCACCGTCCGTAACGTGATGGCGGACCTGGAGGATGCGGGGCTGTTGTTTCAGCCGCACACTTCGGCGGGCCGTGTTCCCACGGCAGCGGCGTATCGATTTTTTGTGGAGCAAGTGGCTGCGCAGGCGACGGCCAGTCCAGCGGATTTATTGTGGATTCGCCGCGAGCTTGCGTCCGCGCAGACTCCGGAAGCGGTAATGGAGCGCGCCAGTCATGTCCTGGCTGCGGTTTCGCGCGGGCTGGGAATTTTCATCGCGCCGCCGCTGGCACGGAGCGTGGTGGAGCATTTGCGTTTTCTGCTTTTGCCGGACGGCCGCGTGCTGGTGATTCTGATTTCCGGCGGCGGCGTGACGCGCGACAAATTGATTCGTCCGGAGAAACCGTTTCTGCAGGTGGACCTGGACCGCACGTCGGAATATTTGAACCGGCACTACATCGGCTGGACTTTGGAAGCGATGCGCGCGGACCTGCGCAAACAACTGGAGCAGGATCGCGAGCAGTACGGGCAACTCGCCGGTACGGCGCTGATCCTGTGCGACCCGAGCGTGCTGGGCGACGTCGCCGACCGCAAGATTTATGTGGATGGCGCCGCGCAGATTGCCGCTTCGCCGGACTTTACGAATCCGGAACAATTGCGCGAGCTGCTGGAGGCCATCGAAGAAAAAGACCGCTTGATCGCGCTGCTGAGCGGCTGCATCGAATCGCCGGAGCCGGTCCACGTGGAGCTGGGTCTGGACAAGATTTCGAATGCGGGAAAACATCTCGCAATCGTTTCGGCGTCTTATTCATCTAAAGATCAGGTGCAAGGGACGCTGGGAATCCTGGCGCCCATGCGCATGCACTACGAACGAGTGATCACCGCGGTGGCCTTCATGGCGCAATTTTTCTCCGAAGAGCAAGAGGGGAGCTAATTTCCTTGGCATCACACAAGCACCACAAAGATAAAGATTTTGCTGACAGCCGCTTCGCAGCTGCTGCTGGCGCGGCGGAGGATGCCGGTGCGAATGAGGCTGCGCCGGAAGCGTTGCCCGCCGGCGACGGCTCGGCTGCCGAACAGATTGAGAAGCTAGTCGCTGAAAAGCAGGATTTGCAGAACACTCTGTTGCGACGGCAGGCGGATTTTGAGAATTACCGCAAGCGTGTGGAAAGAGAACGCGCGCAGGAGCGCCATCGCGGCGCGGAATTGCTGATTGAGCAGGTGCTGCCCGTGCTGGATGCTTTTGATCTGGCGCTTTCTGGGCAATCGGGCGCGGCCAGCCCTGAATACCGCAAGGGATTCGAAATTATTCGCGCGCAGTTGTGGAATGCGCTGGCGAAGCAGGGGCTGCAGCCGATTGAAGCGGTTGGGAAACCGTTCGATCCGAATCTGCACCACGCGATTCAAAATGTTCCGACGGCGGACGAGCCAGAAGGGACCGTTCTGGGAGAGATGCAGAAGGGCTATATGTTCCACGATCGCGTACTGCGTCCGGCTATGGTCCGTGTGGCGTCGGCGCCTTCGAACTAGCGCGGGGAATTAGCGCGCGGAATTAGACCGGTACAGGCGGTTCTCGCAGAAAATCAATTTCACTTACCCCGGGGAGACGGAAGAACGATGGCGGCTAGCAACGGCACTGACTTTTACGAAGTTTTGGGCGTCGAGCGTGGTGCGACGCCGGAACAGATTAAATCGGCCTATCGCAAGGCGGCGCTGAAATGGCATCCCGACCGCAATCCAGAGAAAAAAGAAGAAGCGGAACACAATTTTCGCGCGGCTTCCGAGGCGTATGCAGTTCTTTCGGACGAGCAGAAGCGTTCGATCTACGACCGCTACGGAGCGGCTGGCCTGGGCAATCGCGGCTTCGATTCAGGGTTCAATTCCACGATCTTCGAAGAATTCCAGGATATTCTCGGCGATCTTTTCGGGTTCGATGAAGTGCTGGGCGGCGGACGACGGCGCAGTGGCCGTGGCGGGTCGCGCGGGCAGCGTGGCGCGGATTTGCGGTACGACATGTCGCTGAGTTTCGAAGAGGCGGCCGCGGGCGTCACCAGCAAAATTCAACTGACGCGGCACGAACTTTGCGAGGCGTGCAAAGGCACAGGCGCGAAGCCGGGCACGGGCATGTCCACATGCGTTACGTGCGGTGGGCGCGGGCAGCTGGCCTATTCGCAGGGATTTTTTTCCATCACGCGCACTTGCCCGGCGTGCCAGGGTGCGGGGCAGACCATCAAGGACGCGTGCACGAGCTGCCGCGGCGTGGGGCGCATCGAACGCGAACGCACGCTGGAAGTGGGAGTTCCGGCGGGCGTGGATTCCGGTACGCGGCTGCGCATGACCGGCCAGGGAGAGCCTGGAACCAATGGCGGCGGCAACGGCGACCTGTATATTTTTCTGGAAGTGAAGGAGCACGCGTTCTTCGAGCGGCGCGGGAGTGATTTGATCTGCGAAATTCCTATCAGTTTTTCGCAGGCTGCGCTGGGCGACAAGATCAAAGTGCAGACGTTGAAGGGCGAAGAAGAACTCGAAATTCCGGAAGGCACGCAGTCCGGGCAGATTTTCCGCAAGAAGGGCAAGGGCCTGCCCAATCCGCACGGCGGACGCGGCGATTTGTACATCAGTATTCGCGTGGTGATTCCGGCAAAAGTTTCGCGCGACCAGCGGCGCCTGCTGGAGCAGTTGGGGCAGACACTGAAGGTGGAGAACAAGCCGGCGGAGCGGAATTCTACTTTCTTCGATAAGGTGAAGGATATTTTCGGGTAACCAGTTACGGCGAGATCCGGCTTGCGCCTGCTTACGTGTCCTTGGCACTCGGATCTGGTCCGCCGCAATCCTCTGCCCGCGATCCAAGAATAGAAGTACGCCGACGATCAACGCGGAAGGCCAAGTCGGGCGGCGATTTCGGGAAAGTAGCGCACCGCCAACACGCCCAGCCCGAAGCCGACGAGAACTCGAGCAATAATAAACAGCCATACTTCCATTCTGTTGAGATTCTTCACCTTTGCGGCGTTCCAGTTAAGCACACGCATATTCCTCCTTTACCGCATGGTACCGTAACCACGATGGTCTGGCACGCGCCGTGAGTCGGAGTGGTGTCAGACTAGAATCACTGATCACGTTTCCGTTCGACTTAGCATTCCAGCTGTGGCCGGGATAGAATCTCAACAATGAGACGGCGATTCTTTGTGGATAAGTTCGAGGATGCTACTGCTACTGTGCGCGGCGACACTGCTGAGCATTTGGGGCGCGTGCTGCGTGCTGAGCCGGGGCAGCTTTACGAATTGAGCGATGGGGAGCGGGTGTGGCTGGCGCGCGTTGAAAGTGTGGGGTTGCTGAAGCGCGGCGACAATCGCGTGGAATTTTCGTTGGTGGAGCGGATTGAGGCGCGGGAGCCTGGCGCTGCATTTGCATTTGCTTATTGCGCTGGTGAAATTTGATCGATTCGAGTGGTGTTTGGAGAAGGCTACGGAATTGGGCGTGAACGAAATCACTCCTTTGATTGCGGCACGGACGGACAAGGCTTTGGTGGCGGCTGCGGCGAAGCGTCATGCGCGTTGGGAGACGGATTGTGTTGGAGTCGGCGCAGCAATCGCGTCGTTTGCGGCCGCCGAAAATTGCGCAGGCTGCTGCGCTGGAGAAGGTTTACCGGGCCTCCAACGCCGCTTGCAAAATTTTGCTTTCGGAACGCAGCGATGCGCCGCCGATTCATGACGTGCTGCGGGACGTTACGGCGCGGCGTGCTGAGATTTCGATTGGGCCTGAGGGTGGGTGGACGGACGCGGAGCTGGCGGCAGCGCACGATGCTGGTTTTCTGGAGGCGTCGCTGGGCGAGCTGGTATCTGCGCACGGAGACGGCGGTGCTAGCGTCGCTGGCAATTTTGCATTTCGCGTTGGATGCGTAGCGAAAGACGAACCGCAGAGGCGCAAAGCAGGGAAGTCCGAGCCGAAAGGCTGCCCGCTACAAATTCGAAGCCCTGTCTAAATTTGGTTTGACAGTGTTCATCGGTGTTCATCTGTGGTGATTTTACAGCTGCCGTTGCCACCGACCGCGTGCGCCCGACGTCATAACACCGCGCGCGGCTCACACTTGGCGCGCGCCGCTGTGCCGTGTTATAAATATTTGAGCGCAGAATGCCGGACAATACTCAGCCGAACCCGCAAGAGCCGATTGACCAACACCTCCTTGCCCCGTTTGCGGCACGAATTGCGCAGCTGGACGCGCGATCTGGCCGTCGCGCTGGGTCTGGCGCTGGTCATCATCATCTTTTTGTATCAGCCGGTAAAAGTAGAGGGCACCAGCATGGCGCCGCTGCTGAGCGATCAGGAGCGCATCTTCATCAACAAGTTTGTCTATCGCTTCGAGCCGATTGAACGCGGCGACGTGGTGGTTTTCTGGTATCCTCTGGACCATTCGAAATCGTTTATCAAGCGCGTGATCGGATTGCCGGGCGAGACGATTGAGCTGCGCGCCAGTCATTTATATGTGAACGGCAAGGAGCTGGTGGAAGCCTACGTTCCGCCGAGCTATCTGGACGGTTCCAGTTACGGTCCGGTGCAGATTCCGGATGGAAATTATTTTGTGATGGGCGATCATCGCGACAGTTCCAACGATTCGCGCGTGTTCGGCCCGGTTGGCCGGCCCTACATTTACGGCAAAGCAGTATTCGCCTACTGGCCGGTGGATCATTTCGGATCGCTAACTTCTTCGTACACGGTGAACGCGGCATCGCGATGAAATATTCTGGAGGATACACTGACGGAGCAGCCCGCAACGCGCGCGACCCTCGCGCTGGAAGACGGACGAACATTTAGCGGCCGTGCCGCCGGCGCCCGCACCCGGCGGGGCGGCGAAGTCGTTTTTAATACCTCTCTCACTGGCTACCAGGAAGTTTTCACGGATCCCAGTTATTCCGGGCAGATCGTGTGCCTCACCTATCCGCACATTGGAAATGTTGGCGCGAATCTGGAAGACGAAGAATCCGCTCGCCCGTATATCGAAGCGCTGATCGTCCGTGAATTTTCGCCGCTGGCATCGAACTGGCGCTCGAGCGAATCGGCGCAGCAATATTTGGAACGTTATGGCGTGCCGGTGATCTGGGATTTGGATACGCGGGCGCTGGTGCGGCATCTGCGGGATGTGGGAGCGCTGCGCGGAGTGGTTTCGACGGACGGGACGCCGGCGGAAAGATTGGTGGCCGAGGCACGCGCGCTTGCCTACGATGGCGGGGCAGGAATTGGCGGGGCGCGTGACGTGCGCGAAATCGTATGGCTGGACGGAAGGCTCGATTGATCTGGCTGCGCCGGCGGGTAGTTCGGCGGGTCGTGGCGTAGGCGCGGAACTTCAGGCGCGGAAAATTGAAGGGGCTTCGAGTGCGCAGGTGCGCGCGCGCCGCAAAGTGGTCGCTTACGATTTCGGAATCAAGCAAAATATTTTGCGGCTGCTGGTGGATCACGGTTGCGAAGTTACCGTGGTTCCGGCGCGTACTTCCGCTGCGGATGTGCTCGCGCTGAAACCGGACGGCGTCTTTTTGTCGAATGGGCCAGGGGATCCCGAGCCGATTGACTATGCCGTAGAAAATATTCGGAAGATGATCGGGCGCGTGCCGATATTCGGGATTTGCCTGGGGCACCAGTTGTGCGGCCTGGCGCTGGGCGGCAAGACATTCAAATTAAAATTCGGGCATCACGGCTCGAATCACCCGGTGAAGAATCTGCGGACAGAGAAAGTGGAAATCACCGCGCAGAATCACGGTTTTTGCGTGGATCCAGATTCGCTGCCGGCGAGCGATGTGGAAATCACGCACGTGAATTTGAATGATCACACCAATGAAGGCATGCGGCATCGCTCGCTGCCGCTGTTTAGCGTGCAGTACCACCCAGAGGCGTCGCCCGGGCCGCATGACGCGCGCTATCTGTTCAATGATTTCGTGACGATGATGGACGAGGCGCGGCGATGACGCTCGCGACGACAGAAGCGACATCCTAACGAGAGCGAATGCCGAAACGGACTGACATCAAGAAGATCATGATCATCGGCTCGGGGCCGATTGTGATTGGGCAGGCGTGCGAGTTCGACTATTCGGGGACGCAGGCTTGCAAGGCACTGCGCTCCGAAGGGTACGAGGTCGTGCTGGTGAATTCGAATCCAGCGACGATCATGACGGACCCGGAAATCGCGGACCGCACATACATCGAGCCGCTCGCGAAGGAATATCTGGAAGCAATTATCGCGGCAGAGCGGCCTGACGCGCTGCTACCGACCGTCGGCGGACAAACGGGGTTAAATCTCGCCGTCGAGTTGGCCGAAGCCGGCATCCTCGCGAAATATAACGTGGAACTGATCGGCGCATCGCTCGCCGCGATCAAAATCGCTGAGGACCGACTGCTGTTCAAGGAAGTTTGCCGCAAGATTGGCCTCGAAGTTCCCGCGTCCGAAGTCGTGACCAGCGTGCCGGAAGCGGTTCGGCTTGCTGATCAGCTTGGCTATCCGGTGGTGATTCGTCCATCGTTCACGCTCGGCGGCACCGGCGGTTCGATTGCGTACAACCACGAGGAATTTGCGGATCTGATCGCGCGCGCGCTGGATGCCAGCCCGGTGCATCAGGCGCTGATCGAAGAATCCGTCCTCGGCTGGAAGGAATTCGAGCTGGAAGTGATGCGCGACCACCGCGACAACTTCGTGGTGATTTGCTCGATTGAAAATTTCGACCCGATGGGCATACACACGGGCGACTCGATTACCGTGGCTCCCGCGCAAACACTGACGGACAAGGAATATCAGCGCATGCGTGACGCGGCTGCCGCGATTATTCGCGCGGTGGGCGTGGAAACCGGCGGCTCGAATATTCAGTTTGCCGTTGATCCAGCAACCGGCCGCATGACCGTGATCGAAATGAATCCGCGCGTTTCACGCAGCTCCGCGCTGGCCAGCAAAGCCACCGGCTTTCCGATCGCGAAAATCGCGGCAAAGCTGGCCGTGGGCATGACGCTGGACGAAATCCCCAACGACATCACGAAGAAAACGCCGTGCTCGTTTGAGCCGACCATCGATTACGTGGTGGCGAAAATTCCGAAGTGGCAATTCGAGAAATTCCCCGGCAGCGACACTACGCTCACCACGCAGATGAAATCGGTGGGCGAAGTGATGGCCATCGGGCGCAATTTTCAGGAAGCGTTGTGTAAAGCGATTCGATCGCTCGAGCCCAGTTCGGCGTGGCGCCCTCCCGCGGAAGTAACGACGGTGCTGCTGCGCGAAAAACTGCACGTGCCGGGTCCGGACCGTTTGCACTGGCTGTTTGAAGCGCTGGAGCGCGGCATGTCCAGCGAAGAAGTTTGCGACCTCACCAAGATCGATCCGTGGTTCATCCGCCAGTTGCAGGAAATGCTGGCCGTCGACCGGCGGGTGGCGGCCACCACGCTGGGAAAGTGTTCGCCCCAATTGCTGCTGGAATCGAAGCGTTCGGGCGCAAGCGACGAGGAAATCGCGAAACTGTGGAACGTGAAAGCCTCGAGCGTCCGCGCGCGGCGCAAAGAGCTGGGCGTGCAGCCCGTCTTCAAACGCGTGGACACTTGCGCCGCTGAATTCGAATCGTTCACGCCCTATCTCTATTCCACATACGAAGAGGAAGACGAATCCGGCGCGGTGGACCGGCCGAAAGTGGTGATTTTGGGCAGTGGGCCGAATCGCATCGGGCAGGGAATTGAATTCGATTATTGCTGTTGCCATGCGGCGTTCGCGTTGAAAGAAGACGGCTACGAAACGGTGATGGTGAATTGCAATCCGGAAACGGTGTCGACGGATTACGACACTTCCGATCGTTTGTATTTTGAACCGTTGACGCTGGAAGATGTGCTGGCGATTCTGGATCGCGAAAAACCGCAGGGCGTGATCGTACAATTCGGCGGACAGACCCCTCTGAACCTGGCGCTGGAGCTGAAGCAGAACGGCGCGAAGATTATCGGCACTGCCCCGGAGTCAATCGATCTGGCGGAAGACCGCCGGCGCTTCGGCGGATTGCTCGACGAGTTGCGCATTCCGCAGCCGCGCAATGGCACGGCCCTGGCACCGCAGGAAGCTGTAAAACTCGCGAGCGAAATTGGATTGCCGGTGCTGGTGCGGCCCAGTTACGTGCTGGGCGGGCGCGCCATGGTGATCGCTTACGATCTGAAGACGGTCGAAGAGTATGTGGCTCAGGCCGCGCTGATCGGTAACGGCACGGATCCGAAGCGCCCGATTTTGATTGATCAATTTCTGGAAGACGCGACGGAAGTAGACGTGGACGCGCTGGCCGACGGCGAAGACGTGCTGATCGCGGGAATCATGGAGCATATCGAGGAAGCGGGAATTCACTCCGGCGATTCTTCCTGCGTGTTGCCGTCGGTGACGCTGAAACCGTCTGTGCTGGAGCGCATACGCGATTATACTTCGCGGCTGGCGCGCGCGCTGAAAGTTGTGGGGCTGATGAACGTGCAATATGCGATCCAGCGCGATACGGTTTACGTGTTGGAAGTAAATCCTCGTGCGTCGCGCACGATTCCATACGTGAGCAAAGCGACGGGCGTGCCGCTGGCGAAGGTTGCCGCGCGACTGATGACTGGTCGAAAGTTGCGCGATTTGCATTTGCCGTACACCGAAACGAACGGCGTGAAGGAACTGGCGGTGCGGAATTTCTACGCTGTGAAGTCTCCGGTATTCCCGTTTAATAAGTTTCGTGGTGTCGACACGATCCTCGGTCCGGAAATGCGCTCAACCGGCGAAGTGATGGGGATTTCGTCCACTTTTGGGCTGGCTTTTGCCAAAGCGCAATTGGCTGCAGGCCAGCGTCTGCCGCGTGAAGGGACTGTCTTTCTCAGCGTGAACGATCATGACAAGCGGCATGTGGCATTCGTGGTACAGGATTTGCTTGCGGCGGGATTGAAGGTGGTGGCGACGCGCGGTACTGCGGCGGCGCTGGCGAGCGCGGGCATCGAAGTGGAATCCGTGTACAAGGTAAATGAAGGCCGGCCGAATATTGTGGACCTGATCAAGACGGCGAAGGTGGATCTGGTGATCAACACGCCGCTGGGCCGCGAATCTTTTTACGACGAGAAGTCCATTCGCCGGGCCGCGATTCGTTACAACATTCCGTGCATTACGACGCTTTCGGCGGCCAGCGCCGCGGCGCGTGGCATGCGCGCGATGGCCGGGCATGGATCGGACGTGGCGGCGCTGCAGGATTTGCATCGACGAACTTCGGCGGCTTCAGCGCCCGCGGAGAAGTAGCAGTAGCGTGTTTCCCCTTGGCTGCGCTCGCCTTTGATATAAAATGACCAGCATGAAACTTCACGGGATTTTTGTACCGCTTGTTACGCCATTTGAAGCGGATGGCAGCGTTGCGCTGGGACAGGTGCGCAACAATGTGGCGCTATTCAACAAGACGAAGCTGGCTGGGTACGTGCCGAACGGCTCGACCAGCGAATCGGTATTGCTGCGGTGGGAAGAAGTTTACAAAGTTTGGGAAGCGGTGCGCGACGCGGCGGCGCCTGAAAAAATACTGATCGCTGGGACGGGTGCGGAATCTACCGCGGAGACGATCGAGCATACGAACCGCGCCGCGAAGATTGGTTACGCTGTGGCGCTGGTGCGCACGCCGAGTTTTTACAAGCCGTCTATTAATGATCACATGCTGGCGGAGCATTACCTGCGCGTGGCGGATGCGGCGCGGATTCCAGTGATGGTGTATTCGGTGCCGGTGTTCACGCACGTTACGGTGGGAGCTTCGTTGATCGAGCGCGTGGCGAAGCATCCGAACATTGTTGGGTTGAAGGACAGCTCGGGGGATGTCGCGGGAGTTGCCGCAATCGTTGCCGCGGCGCCGAAAGAATTTCAGACTCTGACGGGTTCGGCTTCGACGGTGCACGAAGCGCTGCAGGTGGGCGCGGTGGGCGCGATTCTAGGGCTGGCGAACCCGTTTCCTGATTTGTGCGTGGAGATTTACGAAGCCGGCCAGGCTGGCGATCGCGCGAAGGCGCAGACGCTGGCGCAGAAACTTGTGATTCCTTCGAAAATGTTGCTGATGGATTACGGCATCGCCGGGCTGAAATATGCAATGGAGCGTCTGGGGTTCTACGGCGGCTTGCCGAGGCCACCGCTGCTCGCGGTGAGCGATGAAGGCAAGCTGAAAATCGACGCCATGCTCGAGACGCTCTCCGCACGAACTTCCGCAGGATCCTAACTTCAAGCGCGCACGAAACCTGAAATAGTGCGGTGGGGACGGACGCTTAATGCGCGGCTGGCTTCACTGGGAAATAATCGGCTATGGGGATTCTCACGGTTCCCATGGTTCCGGTATTGGCATCGCGAACTACCACGCGCAGTTGCACCGCATCAGGCGCGACGGGTAATTCCTTGGTCAGCGACACGCCTTCCTTCAGCAACTTAGCGTAGAGGTCGGGCGGCAGTTTTAGCTGAAAAGTTTGATCGACGGCGCCGAGGATTTTGTTCTGGTCGTTGAGATCGAGCATCACGATGTCAACGGCGCCGGAATAAGCGCCACCCGTCTGCTCCATCCTTACATTACGCAGGTCGAACACGACCGACGTTTTCAGGACTCGCGTCGTGCCCACCTGGTGAGCGACCGCTGTCATTCCGATTCCCGTGGCGTCCAGCGGATTTCGCGCTACTTCCGCGATGACGGCCTGACGTACCTGTGGGGTCAGTTTCGGCTCCGGCAACGCGAAGTAGCCTTTGCGAGACTGAATCTTCACACCGGGGCGCTGCACCTCGACCTTAATGTTGTGATACTTGCCGTCCCACTTGATGCCGGCTGGGTAGTATCCAATCGTATAGGTCACCTGCGAATCGTCAATCGCCTGGCGAATCGAACCATAGATGTCGTTGTTGTTGTAATAGGCCCGGCCTCCGGTTCCGTGGGCCAGCGCCTCCATTGTAAAACTCGAGTCAACCGGCATCTCGCGGAAAGAGATTGATTGCTGTCCCACGGACAATTGCTCCGTTTGGCTCATTTGGTTTGTCAGGGAAGTGGACGCGGTGTTGAGCATGCCTGGCGCAAGCAAGCCGCGAGCATCCACGGGATACACGGCGAGGCTGGCATTATTCAAGGCGCGAACGGCGTCAGCAATATCCGAATCGAAGCTTTGCTTCTCTGCAAAAATATTCTGCTGCGTGTTGTCGAATCCAAAGGCGATGGGAAAGCTTCCGGAAACCCAGATCAGATTCTTTCGTCCCGGCAAGCTGGACACGTGGTCAGCGATGGCTTTCATCGCCTCTACCGTTGCATGGACGCGGTTCTGGGTATAGAACGCCGCTTCCTTTTGACTCTCGTCACGAAAGAGGAAATTAATGCTGTCCAGTTCCGACGAATAAAGGTCCGGGCCGATGTCGGTGATGGGAGTGGCCGTCGAGGCCTGCAAAACTTGGGTCGATCGTCCCTTGAATTGCTGGACGGCGCGCACCAGGCTGGACGCATCGTTGGTGAAATCGTGCAAGATTCTCAAATCGTGGCCCAAGGTGTAAACGGCGACACGATCCTGGGGTTCCAGCTGGCCCAGGAACTTCACGACTCCTTGTCGGGCGAAAGCTTGATCGGGGATCGTAGTGTTTAACCCGTCGAGCAGGATCACCGTGATGCTGTTGGATACTCCTGCACGGCTGCTGAGGCGGTTGGTATAAGTGCCGGCAGGGAGAGGCGCAGGCGTAGTGGTGGGTGGCAAGCTCGTTTCCATGGAGAATATCTGGATGGCCTGTGGCTGCTTTTCATCCAGTATTACAAAGTCTTCCTTTTTCAGATCCCGCACGGGAGCGCCGCTCTTGTCGTGCACCAGCACGCTTAGCTGCACCAGGCGAGTCTCGGCCTTCAGGCTCGTTTGCTGAGTTGCGGCGGGCTGTTGAGCAGGAGCGGGAGCCTGCCGCGGTTTCCCATTCCCGGCCACAGCGATTGATGCGAGAAAAACTGTAATCGTTCCGGCCAAAGCCGCAATCCAGTGCTCTCCGAGCTTCATATCACACCCCTTTTACGGCCGTTCGTGGTTCCTGTACATCTGAGGCTCGCTGGAGGAGAGAGTCGGGCTCTGGTTGTATTTGCGCCCAAGACTTGAATCGCATGACCTTGTTTTTCATCAAAACAGCAGGATATAGCGCGCGTCCTGCGTTTGACGAAAATGGGACGACGTCAATCATAAGCCTCATCGTCCGTTACAGGGCGAGTTTACTACTGAGGAATCAATATGAAAAGCGTTGTACGCCACTGGCATCGAACGAATCAATGCTGTCTCCGAAGCGGTTGCCGCTGTCGGGAGGCCCGTGTATCATGAACCCCTCGATGGAGTCTCACTGTATTTCCTTCCGCGATATACCCCAGACATCCAAGCTGTTTGCGACGTTTTTGGAGGACTTTAGTCGCGTGGCGAAATATTACGGGCACGCCCCTTCTATTGGGGGTGTGGCAGCGGCGGCCAAGGAAGTGCAGATTGACCGGGGCGTGCGCCAGGGCGTGGTGGAAGTGTTGCGCGAGCAGAATCTGAGATTTGGCGGCGCGGAAACGCTGGACGCGGCGATCGCGCGCAATTTGGAACGTCTAGCGAATGGCGCGGTGGCCATCGTTACGGGCCAGCAAGTGGGACTTTTTACCGGGCCGGCTTACAGCTTGTACAAAGCAATTACGGCCGTGGCTTGCGCGGATGAGCTCAGCAAGCGCGGAGTGGATGCCGTACCGGTTTTTTGGCTGGCGACGGAGGATCACGACCTCGCCGAAATCAATCACGCTTCGTGGACTACACGCACCGGCCTGGCCGAATTTATTCTGCCCGGAAATGAGGCCGAAGAAGGCCACCGCGTGGGAGAAATTGCGCTGGGCGCGGCGGTCACCGCGTCGGTGGTGACGGCGATGGATACGCTCGAAGGCCCCTACTCCGCGGAGGTGGCGCGCGCCCTGCGCGAATCCTACACGCCGAGCGACACTTATGGCTCTGCTTTCGGCAAGCTGATGGCGCGGCTGGTGGCTGGGCGCGGAATTATTTTTCTGGATCCGCTGGATTCGCGGCTGCACCATTTCGCGAGTGGGATTTATCGTCGCGCGCTCGATGACGCGGAGCCGCTGCGCGATGCGCTGCTGGCGCGCTCCAAGGAACTGGAACGCGGAGGATTTCACGCGCAGGTGAAGGTGACGCGCGAATCCACGCTGCTTTTTTACAACGTAAACGGCGTGCGGCAGCCGCTGCGGAAGCGCGGGGAGAGATTTCACGCCGGCGCGGCGAGTTTTTCAGTGGAGGAGCTACGCTCGGCGATTGCGGCGAAGCCTGAGGATTTTACGCCGAACGTCTTGCTGCGGCCGGTGGTGCAAGACACGCTGCTGCCTACCGCAGCGTACATCGGCGGGCCGGCCGAGATCGCGTACATGGCGCAGGCGCAGGTGGTGTACAAACATTTGCTAGGGCGCATGCCGGCGATTTTGCCGCGCGCGAGCTTTACTTTGGTGGAACCGCCGATCGCGCGGTTGCTGAAAAAATACGGCCTGGATTTTCTCGATGTGATGCGCGGGCGGCAGCACTTGCGCGGGCGTATGGAAATGAAGTCGCTACCGCGAGCGCTCACCGGGCGCTTCGCGGCGGATGAAAAGGCTTTGCGGCGGCTATTGCATGCTTACCGCAAACCGCTCGTTCATTTGGACCGGACACTCAGCGGCGCGCTAGATTCCACGGAACGCAAAATCCTCCACCAGTTTCTGAAACTGAAAGGTAAAGCCGCGCGCGCCGAAAATTTCCGCACGGGGATATTGGATCGCCACGAGCGGATTCTGGTGGATGCGTTGTACCCTCATCGCGGGCTGCAGGAGCGTACGCTATCAGCAGTGCCGGCGCTGGCTGCTTATGGGCCGGAATTACTGGATGACCTCGCGAACGTTTCGGTGATCAGCGGACCGGACGTCGAGCCGGTGGTTAGCGCCGGTGAGGGCGCGAAGGCGCAGCCTTGCTCGCACCAGCATCATGTTCTCTTCATGTGAGCGCGGGTTGGCCTTACGGCGCGAGGAAGAGTTGCTTTAGCTGATCGAGGTCCGCGAATGCGGTGTCCGAAACTGCTGTAAACGTGAAGCCGTTCTGCTGCCAGGCTACCCAGTGATAACCTTGTAGTTCACCTGAAGCTTCCTGCGAATCTCCTGTCTGCGCTTTTTCTACGAAGACATTTACGATGTGTTTGCGGCGGCCGTAGACCAGCGCTGCGGCTGTACGGCTGTCAATCACGTCGAGGCGGCCGCCTAGCAGCGGGAATCCATCATTTGCAAAGTCGCGCACGGGCGGCGCGAAATCAATTTTGCCGTCGAACCACGGCTTCACGGTGTGCTGGTCCGTCGAGACTACATCTTCCAGATGCCCGGGCTGCAGCGAACGGAGATGGGCGTCAACAATCACGGCGGCCATGGCCTGCTGCTGCGAGTAGCGATTCAACTTCTGCATGTACTGGGTGCCGAGAAGCACGGCCAGAATTACCGTCGCCGCGATGGCGAGCCAGCGCCAGGAGTCAACAACCGTAGGCTTGGGATCTTTCAACGGAGGCGGTACCGCAGCTTTCGGCAAACTTATTTGCAGGTTTTTGCGCAAGGTTTCGGGCGCGCGAGCGTAGAGTTGCGCGCCGACCAGCGCGCTGCGAAGTTTTTCTTCGGCTGCCAGGCGCGTTTCGCAATCGGGGCAGGATTCCAGGTGACGCTCGAATTCTGCGGCGCCCATGGCGTCCAGTTCGCCATCGAAGTAAGCGTGCAGGCGCGTTTGCGAAATTTCACAGGTCACGGATGGCCCCCTTCGGAACAGGCTCGGTCAATAAAGTTCTTAGCTGCTGCCTGGCGCGAGCGAGCGCAGACATCACGGTGCCGATGGGGCGCGTGGTGATGGCGGCGATCTCTTTGTAAGAGCAGCCTTCCAGCTCCCGAAGCACGATGATTTCGCGGAAATGCGCGGGCAGATCCTCGAGGGCGCGTTGCAGGCGTTCGCGGTCGTAGGTGGCCATTGTGAGCGATTCGGGATTTTCAGCTTTCGGCGGCATGGTCTGTTCGTCGAACTCCGTCATTTCCTCTGCCACGTGATTCTGCTGCAGCCATGTGAAGCAGCAATTGCGCACGATCTGCAGCAGCCAGGCCCTGGCGTTGCCGGTCTGAAACCCACCGAAGGAGCGATACGCGCGCAGGAAGGCTTCCTGCGTGACGTCTTCGGCTTGCGTGCGGCCACGCAATATCCAGCGCGCCAGGTTGTAGGCGGCGTCGCGATGAGGCATCACATCTGCCTCAAAGCGCGCCCGGTCTTCTGCCTCTAACACGTCCCGCCCTTTTTACAGCTCCACATAGAGGTAACTGCGATGGAGGTGAGTTTATTCCCGCTGGGCGCGAATTTCTTAAAAAAATTGTGATGCGGCGCGACGGGAATAAAACGGCCTCTGTGCTGGTCTTGCACAGTGAACACGCCCACAGGCGGCACGTTGCTCGGGAGGTCGTAGCGGGCGCGCGCCGCCAGTAAGTGATGGGCGGTGAAGGAGTTCCGGCGCTCGGGGATTAGGGAGAGCGACCAAGGAGGAAGCTGATGTCGCAAAGCAAACGGAACGAGATATTGCACGACCACAATCACGACGGAATTGAACGCCGAGGTTTCTTGAAGTGCATGGCCTGGGCGGGGACTGGAGCGCTGTGCGTGATACAGGGCGGGGTGCTGAAGTCCTACAGCATGAGCCGCGCGAACGAATGGAACGCCGCGAAGATGTCCGGAGGGTTGAGCTTTGCGCAGATCAGCGACAGCCACATGGGTTTCAACAAGCCGGCGAATCCGGATGTTGCCGCCACTCTGAAAGCTGCCGTGGACAAAATTAATGCGCTTTCTGTGTCACCGGAATTTTTGTTGCACACCGGCGACATCAGCCACCTGGCAAAACCCGAGGAATTTGACACCGTGGACCAGATTTTGAAAGGCGCGGTGGCGAAAGACGTGTTTTTCGTGCCTGGCGAGCACGACGTGATCGGCGACGAAGGCAAGCAATACCGCGATCGCTACGGGAAGGGAACGCAGGGCGAAGGCTGGTACAGCTTCGAGAAGAAGGGCGTGCACTTCATCGGACTGGTGAATGTGGTGAACCTGAAAGCAGGCGGGCTCGGCAATCTGGGCAGCGACCAGCTGCAGTGGTTGGAAGCAGACGTGAAGCATTTGAAATCGAGCACTCCGATTGTGGTGTTCGCGCACATTCCGCTCTGGTCCGTGTATCCGGAGTGGGGCTGGGGCACTGACGACAGCGCGCAGGCCTTGGGCTACCTGAAAAAATTCGGATCCGTGTCGGTGTTGAACGGGCACATTCACCAGATCATGCAGAAAGTGGAGGGCAATGTGACGTTTCACACCGCAGCGTCCACGGCGTTTCCGCAACCGCAGCCGGGCAAAGCCGATTCACCCGGGCCGATGAGAGTGCCGGCGGAGCAACTTCGTAGTGTGCTGGGGATTACGGATGTGAACTTCGTACGCGGGCAACATGCTCTGGCGATTGTGGATTCGCAATTGGGCTAAGGGTTCTGCGTGCGGCTCGGCGTGCCGCGCGGATTTAAATTTAACTTTCAATGAGAGGAAAAAGTCATGAGAAGGAATTTCGGCAGGATTGGTGTGCCAGTTGTGGCTGCTGGTTTGCTCGCGATGTTCGCGGTGGTGGCCCTCGTGGGCGACGCGGCCGCTGTGCAGGAGAAGGAGGCTGCGACGGCGGAAGTGAAGATTGACAATTTCAGCTTTGGGCCCCTGGCGTTGACTGTGCCCGTGGGAACGACCGTGACGTGGACGAATCGCGATGATATTCCGCACACGGTGGTCAGCACGGACGGAGTGTTCAAGTCCAAGGCGCTGGATACGGACGACAAATTTTCGTTCGTTTTCACCAAGCCCGGCACCTATCCGTATTTCTGTTCGATCCACCCCAAGATGACCGGCCAGGTCATCGTGAAGTAAAGAGGCGAGGCCGATGCATCCGTTCGACATCAGCCAAATGCTGCTGGAAAAGCACGCACAACACGTGGCGCTGATCCATTTTCCCATCGCGCTTTTTATCAGCGGGGTGGCGCTGGACTTCGCGGCGCAGTGGACGAAGAAGCAGACGCTCGCAATCGCGGCTTACATCAACCTGCTGCTGGCGGCGGTGATGGCGCTGCCGGCGTTGGCAACGGGATTGGTGGCGTGGCAGTGGGCGCTGGAGGGGCAACGCGTTCGGGGAATTCTGCGATTGCACATGGTGTTTGGATTGAGTTCGACTGTGGTGATCTGGGCGGTTTGGTGGATCCACTTTCGCGCGCGGCGTAACGGCAGAACGATTCTGCCGAATTATCGGTTGGTTTTGGAATTCGTAGGCGTGTTGCTGCTGGGAATTGCCGGGCACCTCGGTGGATTCCTCAGTGGAGTGAATCTGTAGCCACGAATCGCAAAGCAGCCGGCGAGACGCCCTTCGATCCGGCCGCAGGCAGACTCTCAGGACTAGCCAGCCGGCGCCGCGGAACCCTTCGCCTTAATTTCATCCTTGTTTGTCTGTGGTCATCCGTGGTGCTTCGGCCCGTACCGCGCGCGCGGAGTCTCGTGCTAAAATGCCGCGTTCATGGATTGCAAACCCTGCGGAGGGCTTCGATGAAGGTAACACCTGGCAAACAAAAGGGGCTGAAGGCGGTATCCGATGCGCGCGGCGTGATCGCTGCGGCGGCGATGGACCAGCGCGGCTCGCTGAAGAGCGCCATTGCGAAAGACAAGGGAATTGACAAGAAAGACGTGCCGGCGCAAATGCTGGAAGAGTTCAAGACCATCGTCACGCGCGTGCTGACGCCGCATGCCAGCGCGATCCTGCTCGATCCGGAGTACGGCCTGCCCGCCGCGAGAGCCCGAGCTTCGAACGCGGGGCTGCTGCTTGCGTACGAGAACAGCGGCTACGACAACACGCGTCCGGGCCGCTTGCCCGATCTGCTGGACATCTGGTCCGTACGCCGCCTGGTGAGTGCGGGCGCCGATTGCATCAAAATCTTGCTGTACTACACGCCGTTTGATCCGCCCGAGGTGAACGACATCAAGCACGCATGGGTGGAGCGCATTGGCGGCGAATGTACGGCGTCCGATGTGCCGTTTTTCCTGGAATTTGTGGGCTACGTCGAGAATGGTGACGAGAAGGGAATCGAGTACGCCAAACAGAAGCCGGAAGTCGTGCGCAAGAGCATGGAGGAATTTTCCAAGCCGCAATATGGCGTGGATGTGCTGAAGGTAGAGGTGCCGGTGAACATGGCGTTCGTGGCTGGCACGAAATCGTGCAAGGGCGATTCGGCGTATACGCGCGACCAGGCCAAAGAACATTTCCGTCGCGCCGCCGCTGCCGCGAAAAAACCTTTCATCTATCTTTCGGCGGGTGTAAACAACGACGTTTTTGCGGAGACGCTCGATCTGGCCGCCGAGTCCGGCGTGGAATTTTCCGGTGTGCTCTGCGGACGCGCCACATGGAAAGACGGCATCCCCATTTACGGCAAGCAAGGGCCGAAGGCGCTGGAAGACTGGCTGAGCGATCAGGGCGTGAAGAACATCAACAACGTGAACTCGCGCCTCACGGCCGCCAAGCCCTGGTACAGCTTTTATGGCGCTACGTCTGCTGCGGCGCTGGGCGATTAGAAGCCACGCCTTGGACGTGCGGCGACGAGCGAGGGAAGCGCCAAGGTTGAGGTCTTTGTAGCGGCGGTCTTTAGACCGCCATTGGTAGTCGCCGCGACACGGATGGCGCACTGAAGTGCGCCGCTACGAAAACAATGTCGAAGGAACCGCGTCAGCTGCCGGCGAGCGCGTGATACTGCTCAGTCGTCAATGGCACGACGGAAAGCCTTCCCTGACGCACGAGTGGTGAATCGGCGAACAGCCGGTTCGCTTTGATTTCCGCGAGCGATATCGGTTTCGCAAGCGCTTTTCCCACAGCAATCTTCACCTGCGGTTTCTTGATGTCGGACGCGTCCACCGATACGACGGACGCCGTGCCCACAGCGCTGGTCACCGCTCCGGTTTCGTAAATGATCAGCTTCGCGCCCGGTTTCATCTCGCGCAGATTTTTCACAGCCGCCGGATTCGATACTCCATCCCACATTGTTGCTTTGTCTCGCTGCAGATCAGCGAAGCAATATTCGGACGGCTCGGTTTTCAACAAATACACCGACGGCATTTGATCCACCTCCAAATTCAGCGTCACATATTCTACATCAGGGGGTAAGTCAGCCTCGACAGGGGACCACGCCCGACCTTTAGCGCAGGTTTGTTTCGTTGCTATTCGTTTGGCTGCGCCGAAGATTCGCAGCTGGACTCTGGCTTCACCGTAAAAACCGGGACAAGCCGAGCCGCTTCGTTCGTGGAAAATATTACGGAGGACTGCGGGTTGAATTCGAGCTTGAGATTGACGGCCGTTTCCGGAAGCACTCTGAAAAAGCCGCCGGAAATGTGATCCGAACCCACTTGAATCTCCGACGGCTGCGCATCCAGGACGAGCGGGCGTGTTACGCCGTCGGAGGTTACGACGCAGTTCAAGCCCGCACCTCCGCAGCCGTTTTCTTCGAGAACGGATTCATCAGTCGTCGGCTGATTGGGCGCGAGGCGCAGGCGAATTTGCCGGTATGCGTCGGCGGGTATGGTCGCTTCAGCAGAGATGCTCCGCTCGCACGAATCAGCGGTTCGCGCGAGCAGGTCGAGCTGCACGGGCCGCGTCGCCAGATTCGGCGCCAATTCGTGCCAGTCAGCCGCGTTGTCATCAGGGATCGCGCTCGCCGTGGCTTCGATGCCGCGCAGAGTGACGAAAATGTGTTGGATCTTGGCCGGCGATTCTCCCTCCGAGGGAGCGGCGGGCGCGGATACGTGCAAGCTTACCGTGCCGGTCGATGTGCCGAGCTGGCAACTTGGAATGGTAGGCGGAAGCGTGCCACCCGGGTTCGAGACAAATACAAAACACGAATTGCCGCAGCCGAATAAGCTCAGGCAGAAAAATAGTGCAGGAAGAAGATAGGGTCGAGAGGCTCCATTGGCCTCACGGAAAGAAAACCAGCGCTGCATGGAAGGGCCTCGAGAGGCGGATTATGTGCGCGCGGGCCAGCGCAGTCAAGTGAGCCGTGCCGGTCCTCGAAACGCCTTTCGCGTGTCTTTCGCCTCGCGAAAACCACGCGGCGGTTGGGCCTCCTGCTCGGTGCTTCTATTTCCACTCGAAGGATTGCTTGAGGCCGCCGATCGCTACGTTGAAGAGGCCCGGTTCGACCACACGTTTGTTTCCGGCGTTGAAGAAGGACAAATCTTCCGGGCCGAGTTCAAACGTGTAGCGGCGGCTTTCGCCCGGTTGCAGCAATATTTTTGCGAAACGTTTCAGGCGCTTCAGCGGGGGAGTGATGCTCGCGGCTTGCTCGTTCAGATAAAGCTGCACCACCTCCTTGCCGGCGCGATCGCCTGTATTTTTCACCGTGACCGCCACTTGAATCGTCTGCGCGCCGGAACCTGACGGTGGCGTCACCTGCAAATCCGAATATGCGAAATTTGTATAGCTCAAGCCGTAGCCGAATTCGAATTGCGGCGCGTAGAGCGGAGTGGAGGCTCCTTCGTCGCCTTGCAGAGTTTTGTGATCGTAAGTAAATAGCATGTTGGCGTAGCGCGGATAAGTGATCGGAAGCTTGCCGCTGGGATTCGCGTCGCCGAATAAAATATCGGCTATCGCTTCGCCCCCCTCGTTGCCGGGGTTGTAGGCCATCACGATCGCGCGCGCGCCTTCGACGATTGGGCGAATAATGCGTGGACGCCCTTCGGTGAGAACCAGAATCACCGGCTTGCCGGATTCCAGCATCTTTTGCGCGAGATGAATTTGCGCGTCGGGAAGCGCCAGGTCCGCAATGTTACCAGGCGTCTCCGCGTAAGCCCATTCTCCCAGGCACAAAATAATGGCATCCACGTTGGACGCGCCCGCTGCTGACGCGGCTTGCGCGACGTCGAGCTCTTTGTCGAAAGTGGCGCCGGGAACATAGGTCACATGGTCCGCGCCGATTTTTTGGCGGATTGCGCCGACGATGGTCGAGTAACCCTGCGTCGGGTAAGCCGAAGCTTTGTCGCCCTGCCATGTATAGCTCCAGCCATTGTCCAGCGGAATCAGCGAATCCGCGTCCGGCCCGGCGACCAGCACGCGCGCGGTTTTCGCAAGTGGCAGCGTGTGCGTATCATTCTTCAGCAGGGTGATGGATTCCTGCGCGGCGACGAGGCTGGCGTGGCGCGATTCTGGCGAACCAAGCGTTATATTCGCATCGATCCCGCGCAACGGATCCGTGAACAATCCCAGCTGATAT
This sequence comes from uncultured Acidobacteriota bacterium, assembly GCA_963748395.1. Taxonomy (GTDB): domain Bacteria; phylum Acidobacteriota; class Terriglobia; order Acidiferrales; family UBA7541; genus Palsa-295. The sequence goes on from CAVVIP010000006.1 coordinate 1,307,200, forward strand.
TTGAGAATGAGAATCCGGCGCACGGCCTCGTCAATCCGGCTCACTGGAACTTGGCCTTCCTGCACCAGCTGCAGCAGCAAATCGCTGAAGCGGTAATCCAGAGTGACCATGCTCATGTCAATCCCGGCAAGTATGCCGATGCGCGTGGCTTCCTTTTCGGTAGCGGCGATGTGATGCGCGGTCACGAGGCGCTCGATGTCCTGCCAGTCGGAAACGACGACGCCCTGAAAACCCAATTCGTCGCGCAGAACAGTTTTCAGCAAGTAGCCGTTCGCGTGGCCGGCGATGCCATTCACTTCGCCGGAATTCACCATCACGGTGTGCGCGCCGGCTTTCACGGCGGCGGCAAACGTTGGCAGAAAATATTCGCGCAATGCGGATTCTGGAATCAGCGCGGGGCTGCGGTCGCCGCCGGTGGTGGGCACGCCGTAGCCGACGTAATGCTTTAGCGAGGAACTGACCTGCGACGGACTTGAAATGTCGTCACCTTCGTAGCCGCGGACTGTCGCGACACCCATCACGGTCGCAAGATAGGTGTCTTCGCCAAACGTTTCATACAGACGTGGCCATAGCGGCTGGCGCCCGACGTCTAGCACGGGTGAAAAAGTCCAGGGAATGCCGGCCTTGCGTGTTTCCGCGGCGGAAATTTGGCTGCCGCGCAACATCAGCTCCGGATTCCACGTCGCAGCCATCGCCAGCGGCTGGGGAAACAGCGTGCCGCCTTCGACGTATGTGGTGCCGTGAATTGAATCAATGCCGTATAGCACCGGGATTTGCAGGCGCGTGTTTTTCGCTTCGGCTTGTATCGCGCGCAGAATTTCGTGCCATTTATCGACGGAGAGAGCCTGGTCGTAGACGTTGAGGATGGAGCCGACGCCGTATTCCGTGATGGCCTTGTGCAATTTTTCAGGGTTGATGCGGATGTCCTGGTCTTTACCGTCAACGATCATCTCGATCGTCAGCTGCGTCATCTGGCCGACTTTTTCTTTCAGCGTCATCTGCGCGAGCAGCTTGTCAACCGCAGGAGCGAAGGTGTTGGCTGCGGGGCCTGCGGGCTTCATGTGGGATAGCAGAAACGCTTGGCTGTCCACGGCGCCCTCGGCGGCACGGTCTGCGGCGCGATCCGCAGCCAGCGGCAGGGGTCGCGCTCCAGCCAGAAGCGCAGCAATAACGATTATGTAGAGGGCCAAACGAGGCATGGTCATCCGAGTCTCCCGCACGGCATGATACATGTGCGTGGCGGCGAGTTCCACGTGCGATTTAGCGCGAGAGTTCGTGAATGCTGTATTGCTGCAGGCCAAGTGGAATCGCAACAGATTTTAGCGGGGAAGAGAATAACGCGGGCGCGGAATTTCTTAGGACTTCGCTTTCGTCGCAGGTTTCGACTTGGGTTTCGCCTTGAGAGAAAAGTTGAAAGCGACGGCTTGGCGAATGAGCGTCTGAAAGGCCGGCTCGTCAACTTCTTCCCCTTCGTGGATGTCAATCGCGCGCCGCACATTTCCTTCGAGACTTGAGTTGAAGAGACGGGCGGGATCTTTCAGAAACGCGCCTTTGGCGAAGGTGAGCTTCACGACTTTCTTGTAGGTTTCGCCGGTGCAGATGATGCCGTCGTGCGACCACACAGGAATGCCCCACTTCCACTCTTCCACCGCATCCGGGTCAGCATGTCTGATGAGCTCACGCATTCTGCCAAGGGTTTTGCCGCGCCAGTCCCCGAGTTCGGCGATTCTTTCCGAGATGAGCTTCGATGGCGACTGGCCTTGGCTCGCACCTGATTTTTTCATGTTCTTATCCTAAAAGGTTCCAGATACTTTTCATTCGTGTGCCGCGTTCAGCTATCAGCACCTCGTCAGGCCGGCCTTTTCGCGATGAGTCGCCAAACGATGTGGCCTGTCCACATCCACAATCCCGTAAGGACCATCACGGGAAGAAAGACATACCGAGTTAGGGGCGCGTAGTCCGGAAGTCTTTCGAACGGACTATAAATATACCCGAGTATCGGAATACTGAAGACGATGTGAATCCAGCGAAAAATCACACGCGTGAAGCCTTGGCTCATGGCCGGTCCAATCCTCCTTAGTTCAGCCCTCCAACGACGCGCTCCATGTTGCCGATGAATTTCGTCCAGCCGTAGGTCGCGCCCTTGTAGGCGGCGTCTTGTTCGGAGCGGAAACCGGTTTGCTCCATGCGGAGATGTGTGCCGCTCGAGGTCGGGGTCAACGTCCAGGTGACAACGCTCATCGTTCCCATGGTGCCCCAGCTGTAAGAAAGCTTTGAATTCGGTTCGAGCACCAAGACTTCGCTTTCGATGACGCCGTCCCACCCCGGCACGGGCGTCGAGCGGAAACTAAACCGGTGGCCCACCACGGGCTGGAAATCATTCTTCATCAGCCATTCTTCCACCAACGCGCCTTGCGTGAGCGCGCGCCAGATTTTTTCCGGGGGATGCGGCATTTCGCGTTCGATGATGAGGGAACGTGAGGCGGCGGCTTCGTTCATTGGTCCATCCTTTTCAGAAGAGATTCGAGGCGATCAAAGCGGTCGTGCCAGAACGCGGCATACACGCCCATCCAATCGAGCATGGGCTTCAGGGCTTGAGGTTGGGCGCTGTAATGTGTCTCGCGGCCGGAGCGTCTGTCGCGTACCAGCCGGGCGTGCTTTAGTATCCCCAGGTGCTTGGAAACTGCCGGTTGCGAGACGCCGGCACGAGCAGTCAGAGCGCGCACATTTTGTTCACCGTCGCGAGCCAAATGCTCGAAAATGGCGCGACGGGTGGGGTCGGAAAGTGCGGCAAAAACATGGTCTGTTGCGACTTGGGCCTGCATGGCGAGAAGCATAACCATACGGTTATGGATTGTCAAGCGAAAATTTGAGTAATCGGTCGGCTTCCTATAAATGCGTTAGCCAAGAACACCCCGCCTGTAATCAGGCATAATGCTGATTCGATACCAACAGGAGCCACGATGCGCGTTGCCACTGACGCGGAAGTCACAGAGTTACTTACGGATAGTAAATGGAACTGCGGAATTAAGTCTAACGGTACGAATCTGTATTATGACAATCCCGAGGCGAACTATATTAAGTTGAAGTTTCCCGACTTGCCGGGAAGAGCTGCGTATTTTTCATCGAGGGCAGCAAGACTGGGCCTCGGCGATGATGAAACGCAATTCCAAGGTGCACTGCTATGGATTACGTTTTCAGAGCTTGGGAGTTTGGCTCCCATCGGTTGGAAGCAGCTTGAGAGAATGCGTCAGGGATTCGGTGAAAATCGGCCGCTGCAGACCGCGAGAGCGCACTACTTCAGAAACGACGAATTACTCGATTTGACAGCGTTCCTGTTGCCGTGTTTCGTGTTTGGGTGGGACGCCTACCTCGTCCCATTCGGAAGAAGCGATTTCTTTGTTCATGTTAGCCACGACGAGTTTTGGGGCGTTATTTCACGGACGCGAGAGGCGCACGACAGCTTACTCGCTGAACTGAAAGGTCTGGCACCAACTGAATCACCAGGCATCCGCAGTCGGTTCTGCAAAGGAGCGAGCTAATCGAATGCAATCTCTCGTCAATCCCTCATTTCTGTCGCAAAGTAGGCTCACCTAGCCTCTTTATCAGTGTTTGCGCAAGTGTGCGCTTTCCGCTAAAATGAATGTTTCAGCATGTGCGTGCGAACCGCCCTGAGGCGTCGCCCGCGCTTGCGGCTCGTTGGGCACCCGGACACCCAGAGGGAATGGCGGAAGAAAACCACAGCAGCACACTAGCCTTCGACGCCGCCGACGAGTACCGCCCGGAAGCACCACCGCCCCCTGAAATTCCCGCGTGGAAAGACGGCAGCATCCGCATTGGCATCCATACGTCCATTGCCGGCGACATCAGTACCTCGCTGGAGATAGCGCACGGCCTGGGCGCAAACGCTCTGCAGATTTTTTCCTCCAGCCCGCGAATGTGGAATCGCGGAGGCATGCGCATCGCGGAAACCGAAGCCGCCCGTTTTCGCGCGCGGCGCAAGGAACTGGGCCTCGGCCCGCTCGTCATCCACGACAATTACCTGATCAACCTCGCTTCGCCGAATCCGGTGCTGCGCACGCGCTCCGTGCAGGCTTTTCACCAGGAACTCGTGCGCGCGATCGCCTTGGGCGCCGATTATCTGGTGGCGCATCCCGGCAGCGGCCGCGAAAGCACGCCGCTGGCAGCCGTCACCGCCATTGCGCAGGGATTGAAGCAGGCCGCGCGCGGGCTGAAGCTCGGCGACCTGAAAATTCTGCTGGAAAATACCGCGGGGCAGGGCACTTCGATCGGCTCGCGCTTCGAAGAACTCCGCGCTATTTTGGACGCCTCGCCCGATCTGCCGCTGGGAATCTGCATAGACACCGCGCACACTTTTGCCGCGGGATGGGATCTGCGCACCGCCGAAGGGCTGGAGAAAACGCTGCAGGCGCTCGACCGCACCGTAGGCCTGGACCGCGTGTTCGTAGTGCACGTGAACGATTCCAAGACGCATGTGGGTTCCCGAGTGGACCGCCACGAACATATCGGCAAGGGCAAAATTGGCCTGGAAGCTTTTGGCCGGATATTGAATCACCCGCTGCTCGCCGCGCGCGCTTTCATATTGGAAACGCCGATTGACGCGCCAGGCGACGATCGCCGCAACGTCGCGGCACTGTGGAAGCTTCTGGGGCGCGTGGTAACGGCCACCGGCGAGGGCATGAAGCCGCGCCCGCATCGCAGCAAAGTAAAGCGCGCGAAGAAGGCCAAGGCCGCGAAAGCCAGTGCCTCGCGCCGCACGAAAACAACTTCCAAAACAAAGAAGAAATCGAAATCACGCAGGCGAGGGAAGTGAACTTGGCCGATTCCGACCACAAACATGCAAATTACGATCCCGCGCAAATCGAAGCAAAGTGGCAGAAAGTGTGGGAAGAGCAACAAGCCTTCAGCGCTGTAGATAACGACTCCTCACGCCCCAAATATTACATGCTCGAGATGCTCCCGTACCCCTCCGGCACCATGCACATGGGGCACATGCGCAATTACACCATTGGTGACGCCGTGGCGCGCTACAAACGCATGCGCGGATTCAACGTGCTGCATCCGATGGGCTGGGACGCGTTCGGCTTGCCCGCGGAAAACGCGGCGATCAAGAACGGTACGCATCCGCGCGAATGGACCAGCGGTAACATCGCGGAATTTCGCTTCGTAATGCGCCGTTTCGGATTCAGCTACGACTGGCGCCGCGAAATTTCCACCTGCGAGCCGGAGTATTACCGTTGGAATCAGTGGTTTTTCCTGCGCATGTACGAGAAGGGCATCGCCTACCGCAAGAAGAGCAAGGTGAACTGGTGCCCGGAGTGCGCCACGGTGCTCGCGAACGAGCAAGTGATTGACGGCTTCTGCTGGCGGCACGAAACCACGCAGGTGGAAGTGCGCGAGCTGGAGCAATGGTTTTTCCGTATCACGCAATATTCCGACGAGCTGCTCGAGGACATGAAGCAGCTGGAGGACGGCTGGCCCGAGCGCGTCCTCGCCATGCAACGCAACTGGATCGGCAAATCGCAGGGCGCGCGCGTGAAATTCGCTGTCTCGCAAATGGATGGCGTCGCGCTGGAAGTTTTTACCACTCGCATTGACACGATTTACGGCGCCTCCGCCCTGGTGATTTCCGCCGGGCATCCCAAGCTCGACGAACTGCTTGCCGGCGTTCCCGGACAAGGCGCGATGAGCGCGCAACTGAAAGCCATGCGCCAGAAAAGCATGCGCGCGGCGGACATTGCCGTGGCGGAAAAAGAGGGATTCTTTACCGGGCGTTTCGCCGTGAATCCATTTTCCGGAGCGCACATTCCGATATGGGTGGCCAATTTTGTGCTGGCCGAATACGGTACCGGCGCGGTGATGTGCGTTCCGGCGCATGACGAGCGCGACTACGAATTCGCAGAAAAATATCATTTGCCGGTAAAGATTGTGGTGCAGCCGAAGGTTGGAGTGCCGCTGCGCATTGACCGCATGAGCGAGCCCTTCACTGACTATGGACGCCTGGTGGAATCCGGCCCTTACGACGGGCTGAGCAGCGAACAGGCGCAGGAAAAAATGACCGCCGACGCCCACGCCAAGGGCTTTGGTGCGGGCGAGACTACCTATCGACTGAAGGATTGGGGCGTTTCTCGCCAGCGTTATTGGGGCACGCCGATTCCCATCGTCTACTGCGAAAAAGATGGCATCGTTCCGGTGCCGGACGATCAATTGCCGGTGCGTCTACCCGAAAATGTCACGCTCACGGGCCAGGGCCAGTCTCCTCTCGCCGGCTCGCCTGAATTTGTGAACACCACTTGTCCGAAGTGCGGCGGCCCGGCGCGGCGCGAGACGGACACCATGGACACGTTCGTTGATTCTTCCTGGTATTTCTATCGCTACACAGACCCGCATAACAGCTCGGCGCCATTCGATAAAGAAAAAGTCCGCTACTGGTTTCCGATTGACCAGTACGTCGGCGGAATCACCCACGCCATTCTGCATCTTCTGTACTCGCGGTTTTTCTGCAAGGTGATGCGGGACATCGGCCTGGTGAATCACAACGAGCCGATCACGCGCCTGTTCACGCAGGGCATGGTGCAGAAGGGCGGCGTGGCCATGTCTAAATCGCGTGGCAACGTAGTGGGCGCGATTGAAATGGCCGACAAATACGGCTGCGATACCGGGCGCTTGTACACTTTGTTCGCCGCCCCTCCTGAAAAAGATCTGGAGTGGAGCGAAGAGGCCATCGAAGGCTCGGCTCGTTTCCTGAAAAAGGTTTACCGGCTGGTGACGGACCACGCCGAACGGCTGCGCGGGATCCAAACCGATTTGTCGCAGCAGACGGATTTGAGCAATGCGACCGCGAAAGAAAAACTGCTGGTGCGCAAGACGCATCAGACGCTGAAGCGCATCACCAACGATTTCGAGGTGCGCTGGCACTTCAATACCTCCGTATCCTTGCTGATGACGCTGGTGAACGATATCCATGCGCAGGAGCCGCTGGACGTCGAGCTCAGCCCGATGATTCTGAAGCAGGGGCTGGAGATGCTGCTGCTGATGCTTTCTCCCATGGCGCCGCATATCGCGGAGGAGCTGTGGCAGATGTTGGGACACGGGACGAGCCTGGCACGCGAAAAGTGGCCGCAGTATCGCGACGATCTGGCGCGCGAGGAGCAATTCGAAGTCATCATCCAGATCAATGGACGCCTGCGCGGCAAGATTCTCGTTGAAGACGATCTGAGTGAAGAGGAAACTCTGAATCGCGCGCTCACTGATCCGCGCATCGCGGTGCTAATTGCCGGCAAGGAAATCACGAAAACCATTGTCGTGCCCAGGAAGCTCGTAAATATTGTTTTGAGGTAGTTGGATAGCGAATCTGCGAATGAATACCGTGATGATGATTGGTTTCTTGTTCATCGGGTGCGGCATTGGTTTGGCTCTGATTATTATGGCTCGCTTGACTCGTGTTGGAAACAAACAAGCTTTTCAGGGGCCATTGGCTTGGGTCGAGTACGTTCGAATCAGTAAGCAACACAGCTGGTCGAGTGGGATTGTGTATTGGATGCTTCTCAGTTTCGCGACGGGGATAACCTTGGTTGTCTTCGGTGTGAAATATTTAGCGCACGGCTAATCCACCAAGAGAGATTTTCAGACCTTGGAATCACGGACGGCCCCACAAATGACAATGACAACCGGAACCGCAGCGCAACAGCAAGCCGGAGGTACGGTGAGCACGCGACAGGGAATTGTGGTCCTCGATTTCGGCGGGCAGTACACGCAACTGATCGCGCGACGCATCCGCGAACAGCAAGTGTTTTCCGCGATTCTGCCGTGCACCGCGAAGCTCGAAGAAATCCGCGCACTCGAGCCGGTCGGCATCGTTCTGTCCGGCGGGCCTAGTTCCGTTTATGACAAGGACGCGCCGGTGTGCGATCCCAACGTGTTGCAACTCGGCGTTCCAGTACTGGGGATCTGCTACGGCATGCAGTGGCTCACGCATTCGCTGGGTGGCAAAGTGGCGCCTGCGGCCAGACGCGAATACGGCCCGGCGCAACTGGACATCGCGTGCGAGTCCAAACTGTTCACGGGCATTCCGGACCACCTGAAAATCTGGAACAGCCATGGCGACCACGTGATCGAAGTTCCCGCAGGCTTCGCCATCACCGGACGCACCGACAACGCCATCGCCGCCGTCGAGAACGCCGAAAAGAAATTCTACGGCGTGGAGTTTCATCCTGAAGTAAATCACACCGATCGCGGCACGGAAATCCTGCAGAATTTCGTCTTCGCTATCTGTGGCGCGAAGAAAAACTGGAATCGCGCCGGCTTCATCGCCGCCACCGTAGACGCCATCCGCAAGCAAGCCGAAGGCGCCCGCGCCATCTGCGCGCTGAGTGGCGGAGTGGATTCGGCGGTAGCTGCCGCTCTGGTACATCGCGCGATGGGCGATCGCCTGATCAACGTGTTTGTTGATACCGGCCTGCTGCGCGGCAATGAATACCGCGAGACTCTGGAGCTGTTGCGCGATCGCATGGGCTTCACGGTTATTGGCGTGGACGCTTCCGAACGCTTCCTCGGCAAGCTTGCGGGCGTCACCGACCCCGAGCAGAAACGCAAAATCATCGGCAACGAATTTATTTCCGTGTTCGTGGAAGAGCAGCGCAAGCTGCTGGCAAATACCGCGGGCCTGCCGGTGAAATTTCTGGTGCAGGGAACGCTCTACCCGGACGTGATCGAATCCGTCTCCGTGAAAGGACCGTCCGCGGTCATCAAGTCGCACCACAACGTCGGTGGCCTGCCTGCGGACATGCCCTTCGGCCTGATCGAGCCGCTGCGCGATTTGTTCAAAGACGAAGTCCGCCAAATCGGCCGCGAGTTGGGCCTGCCCGAGGAAATTCTGGTGAAGCATCCGTTCCCGGGCCCAGGCCTCGCCGTGCGCCTGCTGGGAGCTATCACCCGCGAGCGCCTCGAGACGCTCCGCGCCGCCGATGCCGTGGTCGTCGAAGAGATCCGCAGAGCAGGACTGTACGAAAAAGTGTGGCAGGCATTTGCGGTGCTATTGCCGGTACAAAGTGTAGGGGTAATGGGCGACGGTCGGACATACGGGTACACCATCGCCGTGCGCGTCGTGGATTCGCTGGACGCGATGACCGCTGATTGGACCAGACTGCCGCGCGAAGTGCTCGAACGAATTTCGGTCCGCGTCGTCAACGAGGTTCCCGGCGTCAACCGGGTCGTTTACGACATCAGCTCGAAGCCCCCCAGCACCATCGAGTGGGAATGAGATGGAGAACCGCTAACCAATACTCTCCGAGGAGAGTCTTTAGCGGTTGGCCATCTTCTGAGCCATGAACATCAACAACCGGCGGTCGGCCTCGTCAATACGGCCCATCAACCGGCGGAAGCGGCCCAGCGCTCGCGCGTCTTTCCCACGGCTTCCCCAAGCGATATCATCGGCCGACTTCCTTTTCGGAAGGTTCGGCAGCACGGGCGGTTCTTCGCCGTCGTAGAAAAGCTGGTAGAGCGGGACTTCCATGGCCCGCGCCAGTTTTTCCAGAGTTTCGATCGCCGGGACGGTGTGGCCGTTCTCGACGCGCGAAATATAGCAGCGCAGAAGCCCAGTGCGCTTTTCGATGTCGCCCTGGGACAGCTTTTTGGTTTCACGTAGCAGACGGATGCGTTCTCCAATTATCATGCGCGGTATTGTCACATGTTGTTCTAAGTCTCGCAACAGCCGAATTGTATACAGCGGCAGATTCTTCGGTGTAACCGGAATCGCATGGCTAACGTCCCAAAGAACATGGCAGCCAGTGCTTCGGCCCTGTCGCTCCCGGTGAGCCGGCGCGAAAAGGGCGAGGAAGAAAGGCAACTGGTCCGGTTGGCCCAAAGCGGCGAAGAGGCCGCTTTTGAGGAGCTGATCCGGCGTCACCAGCAGCGTGTGTTCGGGCTGGTCAGCGGAATTCTGCGCCGCCGCGAAGATGTGGAAGATGTGGTGCAGCAGGTGTTCCTGAAGGTGTTTGTTTCGCTAAAGCGCTTCGATCAGCGCGCCGCCTTTTCCACCTGGCTGTATAAGATATCGGTGAACGAGTGCTGGGATTACCTCCGCAAGAAGAAAGTCCGCCCGCTGGTGTATGAGGCGGACCTCTCGGAGGAACAGGTTTCGCGGTTGGACGGCGTGGTTTCCGCCGACCAGCCGCCGGCAAGCTCCAGCGACCGGGCGGAAGCGAGGGATCTGCTCGAGCGCATGATGGAAAAATTGCCGGAACAGGACCGGCAGTTGCTGGTGCTGAAAGAAGTAGAAGGATTTTCGGTGCAGGAATTAGCGGAAATTCTCGACCTCAACGTGAACACGGTTAAAGTGCGACTGTTCAGGGCTCGTGCTCGTTTGATGGACGTGTATCGGCGTCGCCTCCATTCCAAGCCGGCCCCGCCGGCCGAAGGTAAGGAAGGATAAGGATAATGAGCATGAATTCAGAAAACAGGAACACGGAAAATATTTACGCGGCTTGTACGGAGTTCGAAGCGGTGCTGGAGGATCATCTCCAGGGCAGCCTGCGCGGCCCCGAAGCGGCGAGCCTCGCAGAACACTTGCAGTCTTGCGTCGGGTGCCGAACGGCCTTGGAAGATGCTACCGCAAGCGCACGTTTGTTGGCGATTGCGGAGCCTTCGCCCGATCCCGGCCCCGGTTTCAGCCGAATCGTGATGGCGCGCATCCGTCAGCAGTTGCAAACGAGCGAAGGCAAATCCATTTGGCGGCCGTTTGTGTCCGTGGCCTGGCGCTTTGCGGCTTCAGCGGCTTTCGCGCTGGTGATGATGGTTTCCTTCGAGCTGGGCCGCCAGAGCCAATCGCAATCGGGTCAATCTACCGTGGCGGAAAATCGTATGCCGGAGATCGTTCCGGATCGGCCGTCGTTGCCGGCGAGCCGCGATGAAGTTTTGTTAATGATGGCGGATACCAGTCATGGAAAACAGTAAAACGCGTCGCGAAGCGGCACTGCTGGTCCTGGTGGTCTTTTTGCTGGGCGCGCTGCTCGGCGGGCTGGCCAATCATCTCTGGGGTGAACGCGTGTGGGGCCGGCAGAATCCGCTCGGCTCTCCTACGCGCGACCAACTCGTCGGCGATCTCACGCACGAACTACAGTTGAACACGGACCAGCAGCAGCAATTGGGCGTCATCGTGGACGACACCCGGGCAAAAATCCACGCGGCCTATGCCCCCGCGGATGCGCAACGCGAAGAACTCCGGCAGCAGGGCCGCGCACGCATTCGAGCCATCCTGACGCCCGAACAACTGCCCAAGTTCGAGGCTTTTATGCAGCGGCTCGATGAGCAACGCAAGAAAGATCAGGCGCTGAAGCCGCAGCACTAGTTCGCGCTGCGGCCCCGCGGCTGGAGCGTTCAGAAGGGTATATCTTCGTCGGAAATTTCCGGGCCGTGTGGCATGGACTCATCGCCGGCTGGCGCGCCTTCCATATCCGGATCCGCCGAGCGGCCTCCGCTAAATCCGCCGCCGTGCGATGACGCACCCGCACTTGCCCCTGCCGCCGCACCATCAGCGCGACCGCCCAGCATGCGGAAATTATTGGCCACAATGTCAAAACTGATTTTTTTCTGGCCTTCCTTATCCTGCCACTCGCGCTGTTGAATGCGGCCCTCAACGAACACCAGCGAGCCCTTCTTCAAATATTGTTGCGCAATCTCCGCTTGTTTGCCCCACACCACGATCTTGTGCCATTCGGTGCGCTTCTGGCGCTCCCCGTTCTTATCCTTGAACGATTCGTCCGTCGCGAGAGAGAAATTGGCGACGGCTTGCCCGCTGCCGGTAAAGCGCGTTTCCGGATCGCGCCCGAGGCGCCCCACGAGAATCACTTTATTGACTGACATTGGTTTCCTGCCTGTTTTTAGAGGATTTCCCTGAAGCATCGAGTATAGCCGAACTGGCCCAGCACGGCGCGAAAAACTGCTTCCAGCCAAGCAGCTCTGCTTTATGAAATTTGCAATCGCTCGATTGCGCAATGCAACTACACGCGCGGAAAGTTTGCTAGAATCCAGCCGCATCCGCAAATCGCATCGTTCAGGAGGGAATCTCGTGGCCCAGAACTTTCAAAATCACGCCAAATATGTGCCGGTATTTCATTTCTTCGTGTTGCCGGTGTTGATGTTTAACATCGCATGGAACATCGCTCGCGTCATACACGCGCCCACCGGCAACTCAGTTGTGTCGTTGGTAGTGGCGCTCGCCCTCTTCTTGGTGGCGCTGTACGGTCGGATGTTCGCGCTAGCTGTGCAGGACCGCCTGATCCGGCTGGAGATGCAATTACGCATGCAAAATATTCTGCCAGTCGCTCTGCGTCCGCGCATCCCCGAATTCACCGTTGGCCAATTGGTGGCTCTGCGATTTGCGAGCGACGCCGAGTTACCAGCGCTTGCCGGCAAAGTTCTCGCCGACAACCTCATCGACCGCAAAGCGATCAAGCAAATGATTCAGAATTGGCAGCCCGACGAACTGCGTGCGTAACCAATTTGACGCGGCCCACACCACGATAAAAGGCCGTCCCGCCACGCACGCGTTCTAGTGTGGCGCTGAAGAACGTGGCGCAGCAGTGGCCACACCCATTTCTTTCAGTTTTGCCTGTGCGCGGCGCGCTTCGTCCGAGCCGGGGAAGCGCCGAACCACTTCGCGCAGATCCTTGGTGCCGGTAGCTTTCATGCCCAATTCCAGTTCGGCGAAACCCTTCTTCAGCAGCGCCGCAGCCAGCTTGTAGCTCTGCGGGTAATTTCCCAGCACCAGGTTGTACTGCGCAATCGCGTCCTTAAAGTCTCCCTGCGAATAGGAAATTTCGCCCAGATAGAACTGCGCGTTCGAAGCCAGGTCGGTCGAAGGGAAATGCATCACATAATCGCCGAATTCCTGCCGCGACAAATCGTATTTTCCAGTGGTGTAATCTCGCAGCGCATTCTGATACAGCGTGTCTGAGGAAGAGCTCGCCAGCGACGAAGGCCCACCTCCACGCGTGCCAGCCGCGGGGGGAGGCGCAGCCGATCCGCTGTCGCTGTCCGCGGGCGGAGGTGCCGCTCCGGCAGCAGGCGCGCTGATGGGCGCGGGCACCGCTCCGCCGGACAACCGGCCGTCAATACTCTGCAGCGTGCTTTGCATGTCGTTGATCTGCGCCGCCAGTTTTCCAACGCGCGCCTGCACGTCCTGCAGATTGTCGGAGACTCCCTGCGTCTGCGTGGACATGGTATCAACCTTGGAAGTGCTGTTGGCCGTGGCTTCCTGCACGTTCTTCTGCAGCGTGGCCATTTGCTGGTTCAAGGCGTTCACCGATTCCAGCGATTGCTGCACCAGCGTATGCATTGACGCGTTATTGCCGTCAATCGTGCTGCGCAAAGCCTGTTGCCCTTGCAGCAGTTGCGATACGTCTTCCTGCAGCTGGATGATTTCCTTGGATACGGCGCCGGTGGGCCGGGGGTTGAGCATCGAGCCAGCCACCGCGCCAACAAGTACCGCTGCCACCGCGAGCACTGCCGATCGTGCGCGCATGATTGCCTCCTGGACTGAACTTAATCGCGTGAATAAGACTGGGAGTGACGCCCGCAAACGATCTGCGCTGAACGCACTGGTTTGCAGCGGCGAGCCTGAGCCGCGCCACGCGCGACTTCTACGACCATCCCAGGCTCGCCCCTGCGTTGCCGAAAAATACGGCGGTTTATTGCGCCGCTACGAAGTGGGCGCGGCGGTTCTGTTGCCAGCACTCTTCGGTGTGCTCGGTGCAGAAGGGTCGCTCCTTGCCCCAGCTGACGGTGTCCATCCGGTTGGCGGTGATTCCCAGCGAGGTCAGGTAATTCTTCGCCGCCTGCGCCCGCCGTTCGCCCAAGCCGATATTGTATTCCGTGGAACCGCGTTCGTCGCAATGTCCTTCGATGGTCACACGCACTTGCGGATAGGAGCGCAGAAACTCCGCGGTCTTGGCCAATGCGTCGCGTGCGTCGGGTCGTATGTCGGCCTTGTTGAAATCATAGTAGGCGTCCTTCACGTTTTGTTCAAAAAGTTCGCTCATGCTTTGATTGCCGGAGACGGGCACTTTCGGAGCCGGCGCACCCACGGTCACGCGCGCCGTGGACGTTGCTGTTCCGCCCGGTCCCGTCGCCGTTATCGTGTAGGTCGTGGAGCTCTCGGGGTTCACCGGCGTCGCACCTTGTACGGCGACCTTGCCCACGCCCGGTTCGATGTCCGCATCGGTGGCGTCAGTCGAAGTCCAGGACAATGTCACCGTGCCGCCGCTATTGACCGACGTAGGTGACGCCGACAGTGTCACCGTGGGCTGCGCCGCGGATGGTGCCGGGGCAGCGTGCGTCGGCGGAGTGCTGGCCACCGGTTTCTTGCAACCGCCCATGAATCCGAGAACAGTTACGACTCCTAGTAAGAAGGTGAGCTTCTGAATAGTACCCGACTGCATATATTTCCTCCTTCTGCGTTTCCGGGTTTCCTTGTGGAAACTGCCGGATTATTTATTCCTGTTTGCGATTATAGCCGTACGGGCCCTGACAACATTTCAAGAACCGCGCAGCGCAGCGAAAGTCGTCTGCCAGCCTCACAGCTGCTACTTGGGCGACCAGCTGGGCGATTCGTTCTCGCCTGCGTATGTCAGTTGCCGCGGCAAACTGCCATCCGCCAACATCGACCAGATGTGTCGCGTACCATTGCGCGTGGATTCGAAAACGATGTGACGTCCGTCGGGCGCCCAGCTCGGACGCTCGTTGCGCCCTTCATCGCGTGTCAATTCCACCAACTGTCGGTTCACAATGTCCATGATATAGATATCGAAATTGCCACTCGGCCGTCGCCAGCTAAATGCGAGCAATTGTCCATTTGGTGACCATGCCGGATCCACCACGTACCCCATGTCCGGCATATCCAGCTTCTGCACGTCGGTGCCATCCGAGTTCGCCAGGTACAGCACCGGCTCGCCGCCGCGGTCGCTGACAAAAACGATCTGTTTGCCGGTTTTCGGATTCCACGCCGGCGACGTGCTCACGCCTGCCGCAAAGGTGATGCGCTTCAGGTTTCCGCCACTCGCATCCGTCACGTAGATTTCCGGGTCGCCATTCTGGCTGGACATGAACGCGAGCTGCGAGCCATCCGGCGACCATGCCGGTGAGCTGTTTGATCCGCGGTAGCGCGGAAAAGAAATCAGCCGGTCGGAAACGGAGGAATAGATGCAAATTTGCGGCGATGTAATCCCGCGGAACGGAACGTAGCAGGTAAACGCGATGCGCTCCGCGTTGGGCGACCAGCGTGGCGTCAGCGAGATGGATTTCAAGTGCGTCAGCTGATGCTGATTCTGACCGTCGTAATCCATCGCCCATATTTCCTTGTTGCCGCCGCGCGTGCTCACATAGGCAATTTGCGTCTGCGCGATTCCCGGCGACCCGCCGCTGAGCACCCCGACGATGTCATCCGCGAACTGGTGCGCCAGCTTGCGCGCTCCCGCATCGGTCGCCGGACCACGATAAATTTTCTGTAGCGCGATCGGCGCTTGCGGATTGTGGACATCCGACAAATATCCCGCCGCGGCTAAACCCGCAGCGTCGCCGGATAAATTGCCGTACGCCAGCATGTACGTATTCGCCGGCGCAGCGGCCCACTCTGCGAAATGCACTTCGCTCGGCTGGCTGGGCATTTGTGGCGGATAAAAGCTGGGGCTCACCAATTCCAGCACTCCGCAGAATTCCAGGTCCTGCCACAGCACGTCGTGAAATGTTTTCTGCAGCGCCGGTGTGGCAGCCTGACGCACCGAAAATTCCGGCACCGCCACTCGCGCCTTCGTCACGCCCAGCCCGGTTCCGGTTTTGAACCAATCCTGCGCCGCAGCGTTGCCGGCGCACAGTAGCAGCCCGATGAATACCGTCGCGATGATCGCCAGTTTTCTTGTCATATTCCCTTTGTAGTGCGCCAGCTCGCTGCGGCCCCTTCGCGCCGCCCGCGGCTCGCTCACGCTCCACCCTCGGCATTTCTTATTATTTCAGCGCATCCATGACCAGCTCGCTCACCTCTTGAAATCAAACCAAAATTCCACGCTTACCTTCGATCCAGAATACGCCGGAGGCAGTTGCTGCATCGGGCTAGCGTCGCGGATGGCGCGCACCGCCGATGAATCCACCGAAGCATCCCCGCTCGATTTGGTCACCTGAATATTCGTGACCGTGCCGTCGCGCAAAATGTCAAAAGTGGCCACCACCCGCGGCGCAAACTGCACTCTGGGATCCACCGTGGATTGCAGCCACGTGCTGCTGATCTTGCGCTGCACCGCCTCCACGTACCAGGAGAAGCGCGCGCCAAAATTTCCCGCGCCCGGTCCCTCGAATCCCATCCCAGCCTGCGTCGCCGTTCCCGCGCCCATCGCGAACGAGCTGTAGGGAACCGTCGGCGTGCCGCCGCCTCCGTAGGGAACTGCGTTCGGCGGCGGTGGCGCGGGATTCTCCAGAACTTTCGAGGGACGCGTCACATATTTCGGCGGTTTATTCTTCTCGAATTTCGGAATCGGCGTGGCATCCGGCGGAGGCACGGCTTTCGGCTGAGGTTCAGCCTTATACAATCCTTTCGATTCGTCCACTACACGGCTGGGGGTTTCCACGTCCGGCCGCGGCAGCGGCACCGCGGGCAGGCTTCCCACTACACCCACCGTAATTGCCCCGCCCGGCCCGCCCCAGTTCTCGCCCGTGTGGCTGTAGATCGCCGAGCCGATGAAGAACACCGCCAGTCCCGCGTGCAGCACCAGGGAAGCCGACAGTGGCCCGGTTAAATTGTCCGCGCGCCGGTTTGCAGCCAGGGCAGCCATGTCACTGAATTTGTGAGCGCTCCGTCAACGGTTGGGTGACTACGCTAATATTTTGTATGCCCGATTGCCGCAGCGCATCCACCACCGTCGCCCAACTGCCGAACGGCACCGTCTCGTCGCAGCGCACGTACACCGCCTGATGCTGCGGGTCCTTCAGTTGTGCCAGCAACTGGGCGCCGAGATCGTGGATGTTCACCGGCTTGTCGTTCAGATATACGCGCTGCGCGCGGTCAATCGTTACCACCATGCGAACTTGCGTCAGCTCTCGCACGGTCTTCGTTTTTGGCACGTCCACTTCGATCCCCGACTGCAGGATCGGCGCCGTGATCATGAAAATAATCAGCAACACCAGAACCACGTCAATAAACGGCACCATGTTGATTTCCGATAGTGACGACCCGGTTTCGCGTTGTATCTGCGGCATGGTTTTCTCTTTGGCGAATCACGCAACTAATTCGTGCGACTGAATAACGGTTGTCATCCCGATCCCGCGAAGCGGGTGAGGGATATGCTTCCAGCTTTTCCTACAGCCGCCACCACTACGCGCTGTAAATCGTCTCAATCTTCGCGACAAACTCCGCAGCAAATCCATCCATGCGCGCTGCAATCCCGCGAATTCCGCCCAGGTAATAGTTGTAAGCGATCACCGCGGGTATCGCGGCAAACAATCCCGCCGCCGTCGTAATCAGCGCCTCCGCAATTCCCGGCGCCACCGCGCGCAAACTCGCCGACCCCGCATCGCCCAGCCCCGCGAACGCATCCATCACGCCCCATACCGTGCCAAATAATCCGATGAACGGCGAGACCGAACCCGTCGTCGCCAGCCACGGCATCCATTTTTCCAGTTTACGCACTTCGTCGGCCGCGGCCACCTGCATCTGCACGCCAACGGCGCTCGCATTCTTCACGCGCGGCGCCGTCGCTACGGCCGTCCCGCCTTCCGAAACGCCAGGAGCCACCGGTCGCCGCTCCCGCGTTCCCAGTTGCGCCTCCAGCTCGCGGTAGCCTGCCTGATACACCACGGCCAATGGAGTTCCGCCGGCGCCCATCCGCAGCGTTGCCGGATCAGGAAGCCCGCGCCCCGCGCGAAACATCTCCAGAAATTTCTTGGTTTGTGATTCGATTTGCCCGAGAGTCCGGGATTTTTGGAAAATGATAGCCCACGAGAAAACAGAGAGGACTAGTAGGATGCACAGTACGACTCGCGCCACCCAACCCGTTTGTGTAATCAGCGTTTCGAGCTGGCTGGAATAAACGAACAGCGCCAGAACAGAAATTGTTCTCCCCCCAGGAAAAAGTTTTTAAAAATAGCCCGCAAACACCGTAGCACACGCACAAGGGAGGGTCAAACGAATCAACAACCTACAGGAAATACCCGATGCTCTTCACGACACACGCCTGCGCGTGCGGATGACCGGCTCCTCAGCTGCTTCCTCACACGAACTGTCCACGGGAATTGACGGCCATCGCTTTCGGCCAATGCCGCACCGAACATTTCGTCATCACCACCCACGGCGAAACGCGCCCCGGTTACAAACTCGTGCGCCCCGTCGCGGTTCTGTACGTGTAGGTAACCTGCGCCAGCGCTTGCGCGAACTGGATGGCTTGAGTGGGGGTGATCGTGGAAGGCAGCTTCAGCAGACCCGAGGTCGATAAGTTCGTCATCATCGTGGCGATGCCCGCGTTCGCCTGCGTCCAATTCACCTGGCCATTCGCGGTCGAGCTCACTACGTAGGAATCAATCACGCGCAGCATCGAGCCGGGAGAAAGGAGTATCCCGTTGCTCGCGTTCATCACGTTCACCAGATCCAGCGAGAACCATTTCAGATCCTGCGCATTTGTCTCGGCTGGAAGCGTCAGAAAGTCATCCGCGATGCCCGCATCCACAATGGAATTTACCGCAGCCGTTTGCGCCGCCTGATTCGCGGAGCCATTCGCGTTCGTCGGCGGCAGCGCATCGGCCACCGCGCTCGACAAGCCCACCAGTGCCAGGGCCGTCGGCTGCTGCTGCACAATCTTTGAGACCGACACGCCGTACGCCCTGAATTGCGACATGGACATGCCATATTGCAGCGTCACCAGGTTCGTGCGCACCGCGTTGTTCACGAAGCATTGCACAGCAGCGTCCTGTCCAGACGTGCACCCGTTTCCGCCACCGCCCTGCGCTTGCGATGGCGGCGCAATCGAGGCAATCAACAGACACACCCCGGCCAGAACAATTGTTTTCAGATTCATTTTGCAAACTCCTCAGTGTGAAAGTTGGTCGCGCGGTTCTACGGGGCAGGGGGCCGTGGAGTTCGCGCTGGCTAACTGCGTTCCAGCAGGCTTCATCATGCGATTTGCGTGCACCAGCCACAACTGGCCATCAGGACAGATTGTGGCCAGCCTGGAGGACATGAACCGCGGGCAATCAGCGGACACAGCGCAGGGCAGTGGGAGAGCCGCGCCGCTCAATTATTGGTTCGATAACTCTCGGAGCCCGCGCTTCGCACCACAAAAATGAATGTGCAAACGGAAAACGCGCAAAAAATTGTGCAGCCGTTCGCCATCGCGGAAAATTATTCGTAGCGCAGAGCTTCCACAGGATTCAGTCGCGCGGCTTTAGTCGCCGGCCACACCCCGAACAACAGTCCAATTCCCACCGACACCGTGAAACCCAAAATCACGGCCCACAGCGAAATCACCGCCTTCAGCGAACTCACCGCGGGAATCAGCAGCACAATCCCGCTGCCCGCCACAATCCCGATGACCCCGCCAGTCCCGGTCAACGTCATGGCTTCAAATAGAAATTGCCAGGTGATGTCGCGGCTGCGCGCGCCGATCGCCTTACGCACTCCGATTTCGCGCGTCCTCTCCGTCACGGACACCAGCATGATGTTCATCACTCCAATACCGCCGATCAGCAAACCGATCGAGCTGAGCACCACGATCACCAGCGCCACGCCGCCGATAATGTCGTTGAATTGCTGCACCGCTTCGGCGTTGGTCTGAATGGAAAAATCATCCGGTTTGTCGTATGCCACGTTTCTGCGCCGCCGCAGCACTTCGCGCGTCTGGTCCACAGCCAGATCCAGTTTTCCGGGATACGCCAAAATTCCCAGGAAAACTTCGAAGCTCGCGGGAAAAAGTTTCGTGAACGTATGGTAAGGCACCACCACCCGGCGATCCTCGTCATCGGTCCCGATGCCGCCCACCGGTTTTTCGAACACGCCGATCACCGAGAAGCTGGAGCCGTCCACCAGCACTTCCTTGCCGAGCGCATCATCCAGACTGGGGAACAGCGCTTTGGCCACGTCCTCGCCGATCACCACCACGTCTTCGCGATGCGTGTTTTCCGTCTCCGTGAAGAATCGCCCCCGCTTCATGGCCTCGCTGGAATCTACTTCCGGGTAATTGGCGAAAGTTCCGCGAAACTCGCCGCCCTGCACTTCATTATTTTGGTAGCGCACGCTGTGCGGCTTTTCCCAGTTGTAGATAGCGATGGTCATTTCCTTCACCGCAGGACAAAGCCGCGCCACCGCGTCGCCGTCTTCCAGCGTGAGTGGCTTGCGCTGCCGCTCTTCCTTCGGGCGCCGCCCGTTGCTGGGACCCTGATTGAATCGCCACGCCCACGCCGTGTTCACTCCGCTGGAAGTAATCTCATCCTGTATCGTGGTGCGAAATCCTTCTACCAGTCCCACCACCAGGATGATGAGCATTACTCCGATCATCACGCCCAGCACTGCCAGAAAGCTGCGCAGCTTGTGCACGCGCACCGTATCAATCGCCAATTCGAAATTTTCGCGGAAGTTTTGTTGCAGTTGCATAGGCTAGGCTTCCGCCCGCAGCGCTTCGATGGGATCCAGCCGCGACGCGCGCACCGCCGGGTAAATCCCGAAGAACAATCCGACGCTGGTGGAAAGCACCAGCGCCACAATCACCGCGAATACCGGCGTCGCAATCGGAATGGACGTGGCCGAGCGCACCAGCGCCGCGATGCCCAATGCGATGGCAATCCCCACCAGTCCGCCGGAAGCCGCCAGCAGGGAAGACTCCACCAGGAACTGCATCACGATGTGCCGCCGCCGCGCGCCCAGCGATTTTCGCAGCCCAATCTCGCGCGTCCTCTCAGTGACGCTGGCCAACATAATATTCATGATCACGATTCCGCCCACCACCAGAAATACCGACGTTACCCACACCGCCACGCCGAAAATATTCGCCGTCAGGTTGTCCCATATGCCCATCAGCGTGGAGGGCTCGACGATCCCGAAATTATCGTCAGCCTCGTACGGCACGTGGCGCCGCGCACGCAGAATCATCCGCGCCTCATCCGCGGCCGAGGACATTTCCTGTCGGCTGCGCGCCTCCACAAATATCTGCACCGAATCCTGCGGCGCCAGCCATTCCTTGCGGTACGTCCCCAGCGGGATCATCACAAAATTATCTTGCGATTGACCCAACACCGAACCTTTGGGTGCCGTCACGCCGACGATCTCGTATCGCCCCTGCCCTGCGCGCAGCTCTTGCCCCACCGGATCAATCCCGCCGAAAAGTTTCGCAGCCAGCTCCGGTCCAATCACGCACACGCCTGCGCGATGCTCTTCATCCACCGTGGTAAGCAGTCGGCCATTCGCGGCGTCAATGTCGCGAATCGTCGTGTATTCCGGCGTCGCGCCGATAATTCTCACGTCCTCGCTCAATCCGCCGCCGAAGCGCACGTCCGCCGTGGTTTTCTGCTCGCCCGCCACATGATTCGCCAGCTTCATCCCGTCGCGCAGCGCGTCCATATCGTCCAGCCGCAGCTGTGGGCGCTTGCGCGCTTTGTTCCACTGCTCCAGATTCGTGGCGATTCCGATGCGGTCAATCACGAACGCGTTGGACCCCAGGTTGGCCACCTTGTCCGCCACATAAAGGTTTAGCCCGTTCAGAATGGACATCACGGCAACGAGTGTGGTCACTGCCAGCATCACACCTAGCAGCGTGAGGAAGGTGCGCAGCTTGTGCGAACGCAGCGTGTCCAGCGCGATCCAGAATGTTTCTTGCAATGCCACCAAAGTCTGCCGCGTGCTGGTCTGCGCTGGAGATGTTTTCATTAATGTTTGTTCTACACCCTGGCTATCGTGCGCGCTATCTCAGGTGCCCCCGCGCGCTGGCTATGATACGTAAGGCGGCAAGCCTTAGTTTCCGGGCACCAATCGCCAGTCACCGCCTGCGGCGCACCGTGCTAGACTTTGGATTGAACTATGTCTAAGACCTTCGACGTCGGGATTGATGCGCTGGTAAGCAACGGCGCCCCGCATCCGCCCGCGAATCAGCCTGTGGGACGCGCCGCCGTGTCCGCCGGGTTGCTCCCGCTGCCGCTCAGAGCGCTGCAAGGCTCGAATCCCGGCTCGGATATCAAGGGCGACGCCGCAGCGGCAGCAGGGAAGTCCTTCTTCCTTGAAACTTTCGGCTGCCAGATGAACGATCACGACAGCGAGAAAGTAGCCGGCGTCCTGCAAGGCCGCGGTTACCGTGCCGTCGAAAGCCCCGCGCAGGCCGACCTGGTCCTCTATAACACCTGCAGCATCCGCGAAAAAGCCGCGCAAAAAGTCTTCGCGCGCCTGGGCGACTGGAAAACCCTAGCCGATGGAAAGATTATCGGTGTCCTGGGCTGTCTGGCGCAGCAGGAAGGCGAAGAAATATTTGAACGCGCTCCGTGGGTCAGCCTCGTGTGCGGCTCGGCGAGTTACCGCAAGCTGCCCGACTTGATCGCGCAGCTGGAATCCGGCGGGCGGCGCGTCACTGGCCTCGACCTTGATACCGACGAAACCTTCGAGACCGAACTCACCCGCCGCGATAATCGCCTGCGTGCCTACATCACCATTATAGAAGGTTGCGATTACGCTTGCTCCTACTGCGTCGTCCCGCACACCCGGGGACCTGAACGCAGCCGCTCCAGCGAGGCTGTGCTCGCCGAAGCACTCCGCCTCGCCGATGCTGGCTACACCGAGATTCAATTGCTCGGCCAGACCGTGAATTCTTATCGCGATCCCTCGCCGCGTCAGTGGAAATTTCGTGGACCTGCTGCGCGCCGTCGCCGCCGTTCCTGGAATTCGCCGCGTGCGCTTCACCACTTCGCATCCCAATGATTTTCACCGCGAGATCGTCGCGGCGATTGACGAAGTTCCGGCGCTCTGCGACCACGTGCACCTCCCGGTGCAATCCGGTTCCACCCGCGTGCTGCGCGAAATGCTGCGCACTTACACCCGCGAAGAATATCTCCAGAAGATCGCCTGGATCCGCGCCGCGCGCCGCCCCATCAGCATCACCTCGGACATCATCGTCGGCTTCCCCGGCGAGACCGAAGAGGACTTCGCCGACACTCTTTCGCTGCTGGACGCCGCGCAGTACGACGCCATCTTCTCGTTCAAATACTCGCCGCGGCCCAACACCTCCGCCCGGCACATGCCAGACGCCATCCCTGAAGCGGAAAAGAGCCGCCGCCTCGCGGTTCTGAACGAACGCCAGCGCCAGATTCAGCTCGCCGCTAACGAAAAGCTCATCGGCCAGTCCTATGAAGTGCTGGTGGACGGCTGCCATCCCGCTCGCACCCAATGGGGTGGCAGAACCACATGCAACCGATTAATAAATTTTACTTCGCCGCGCGAGAGTCTTCTGGGAGAATACATCCAGGTGAAGATCACGCGCGCGGGTCCGAATAGTTTTTCCGGCGAGCACGTCACCTAAAGCCCCGGGAGGCCACCATGGAACTCGAAGTCAAGATTCGAGGCTTAATGATGGACCCCGTAACTAACATGCCTGTAGTGGTCCTGAAGGAAACTTCCGGCAGCGGAGTTTTGCCCATCTGGGTAGGCGTGTATGAAGCGAACGCCATCGCGTTGGAAATCGAAAAAGTACAGACGCCGCGGCCCATGACGCACGACCTGCTGAAAAATGTCCTCACCGGTCTGAACGTGCACGTGCAACGCGTGGTCGTCTCCGATCTGAAGGACGACACTTTCTACGCGCTCATCTGGATGGAGCGCGACGGTCAGACCATGTCCATGGATTCGCGTCCCAGCGACGCGCTGGCGCTGGCCCTTCGTCTCGATTGCCCCATTTTTGTCGAGGATGAAGTCTTGAAACATTCCCGCATGTCCACCGCCGTCACCGAAAAAAGTTCCAGCGAGGATCTTCGCAAGTGGCTGGAAAATCTGAACGACGAAGATCTCGGCCGCTACAAGATGTAGTCGTGAAACCTCTACAATTCTTCCTTCTTCTGCTCGTGGTTTTTCTCGCGCCGCAATTCCTCCGCGCGCAAATGCCCAGTCGTCAGCCCGGTGGTCCGCCTTCGGGCCCGCCAGCGATGCCGGACGCGTCGGGCGAGCCTGCCCAACCCGCAGTGCCAGAGCGCTCCAGCGTTATCTACGTCACCGAGTTCGAACTGGACTCCGCCGATTCGTCTGCCGAGCCGGCCCCCGCACGCAGCGCTGCGCGCCCAACGAACGATTCCGCCCCGCAAGTCAGCACGTCAGCGAAGGCCGACCCGTTCGCAGCCCAGGCGCAGCACATCATAAAAACAATGTCCGATAATTTGCTGAAAGATTTCGCCAAGGCGGGTTACACCACGAAGCTTCTACGTGCCAGCGATCCGCGACCGGACGATGGCTTCCTGATTGCCGGCGTGTTCACCCAAGTAGCCCTGGACAATCGCCTGCGCCGCGCCGTGCTCGGCGCAGGGCAGGCCGCCGAAGCCTGGCAACTGTACGTATCAGCCCGTGATCTCGCGCATTTTACGCCGCCGCTCTACGATGTTGACCCGGCGGACGTAAACAGCGAGAAGCTTGGCGGCGCCATCGTGCTAAATCCTAACGCCGACGCCGTGAAATTCTCCGTGGAAGCAGACCTCACCGACAAATCCATCAAACAAACCGCTCAGCACATCAGCGCCGAGCTGGTGAAACAAATCAAAGTCGTCGAAAAATCCGAAAACGAGCGGCTGAACCGCTACGCCAAACCCTAACTCTGAATTTGGGAATCCCCGCGGTGCGGGAACAGCAGGGTAGCGGCGTACTTTAGTGCGCCATCGCTGTTGAAGCAACAATCGATTGTAGTCCGAAGCTCCCAGCTACAAAGGCTCACAACAAGCTCGCCGGAAGTTTCTTCAGATGTTTCAACAACCCGAAAAGAAGGCCCGCAAAGGAATCCTGCATCGCGTGCTGGATCATTCCCGGCCTCAAACTCTTCCGGTACACCGCAAGAATTCCGAATAGCGCTCCGTACGCGGTAATCGCGACCACGGCCTTTACGCCCTGATAGCTGTGCGCGATTCCAAAAACTACAGCTTGTACCGCCACCGCCGCGGCATCAGAACCGGTGATCGCATAGAATTGTTTCTGCAAATAACCGCGAAAAATAAATTCCTCGCAGACGCCGGCGGTGACGGACAGTACGACCCAAGCAATCGCCTCTGAGAGATTTCCGGGCGCTAACATGGACACCGCGCTAGATGTCTGCTGACTATTTCCCAGCGAGAATCGCAACCCGGCCAGCATAACGATAACCACCAGCCAAAAAAGGAACGCGACGCCGATATCGCCCATCACGTCGCCAAACGTGTTCCACTTCCCTCCGATCAAACCGCGAATGCTTCCGCCTCGGGGCTTCACTCCCAGGGACCACACGTACGACACCAGGATCAGCTCGAGCGCGATCATATAGAGGTACAGCGGCACCTTGCTCGGGAGATGCAGGCGCCCGATTCGGGCAACGCTCGTCTGCCCGTAATAGGCATACGCGACCATGAGCAGCACGAACGCGATCGTGTGCCACAGTGGCGCGATCAACTTACGTTCAGGATTCGGCTGGATATCGGTTTGGGCGGAAGTCGTGGCCATTCTTGTCTTGGTGAGAGACTCCGAAGCTCAGAATAGGAGTTGCGAATACGAGTTCAGAATATCTCAGCGCCTGGGCTTTCAACGCGCGAATCGCAAACCGCGAATCCAGAGAGTTACCGAACGCCGCGTGTTCACGAGTCTGGGCGGCAACGCGGGAGTCTTTGTAGGTCGTGGCTTCAGCCACGACACAATCACAGCAAATTGAGCGCGGCTTCAGCCGCTGAAGTACAGGTTTTGCAGTTGTCGCAAATGCATCGCGCTCCGTCCAGCAGCGTCTACCGTCTCACCCACCTACACCAGCGCTTTGGACATCACCACGAAATGGCACGGTAACTTTAATTTGCCCTCCTCGGAAAACGGCTCCGTGCCAGTTTCGACGTAACCCAAGCGTCGGTAGAACGGCGGCAATTCCGCGCGCACACTCACTATGCGCAAGTCCATCACCCGGCAACCCGCCGCACGCGCATGATTTTCCGCCTCATCAACTAGCCGCCGGCCGAGTCCACGGTGCTGCTGCGCCGGGTCCACCGCCAGCAACCCGAAATACGCACGCTCGCCACGCAACTCCACCAACACGCATCCAACGAGCCCGGCCAGGCCTTCCGCCAAAAGAAAATTGCCTTTGTCCAACATCGGCTGCAGACTCTCCGCGCAGATGCGATCGCCCTCGACGAAAAAACTTTCCGCTTCCCGAAACGCCACGTTGATCAGCCGCACGATGTCGGCGATGTCCCGCGCTTCCGCCCATCGAATTTTCATTTCGTCGCTCACTCGCATCTCTCCGGCGTGGATATACTGTCACCCTAAAGACGTGGCGCGCAACCTCACGCTCGGGCGCCCCGTCCTCGGTCCGCGCCTAGCTGTTCTCCGCGCCTCGGTGGCTCTGCGGCCAAGCCATCCTCGCCCACAGCCCCAAACCCACCAAAATACCTGCCTTAGCCGCATTTTTCTCTTGCAGTACGGGTACTCAAGTGGGTACAGTGTCCCTACTCGTGGTAGGATTGGGTCCAAAGGCCGCCATATATGGGCCCATGGTTGCCCAAACGGGGAGCGAGGGGCACAGCTTGACTTGCGTCATCGCAGTTGCCAATCAAAAAGGCGGCGTCGGTAAGACCACTACTTCCATCAATCTAGCTGCCGCTCTCGCACTGAAAAAGAAACGCACCCTGCTCGTGGACCTCGATCCGCAATCCAACGCCACCATCGCCTTCTTCGAGCCGTCCGAAATTCAATCCTCCATGTACGACGTCTTCGCCGATCATCCCACGGAAATGGCGAAGATAATCAAGCCGACCAAAGATCCCAACCTCTTCATGGCGCCCGGCATTCTGGCGCTGGCTCGCCTCGAACAGCAGCTCGCCGGCCAATTTGACGCCCCTTATAAATTGAAAGACGCCCTCACGCCCGTCCTGAAAGATTACGATTTCGTGGTTTTCGATACGCCCCCAGCCCTCGGCATTCTCACCGTCAACGCGCTGGTCGCCTCCACTCACCTGCTTGTGCCGATTCAAGCCGCGTACTTCGCCATCGAAGGCACTGACGATTTGCTGGAAACCTACGCGCGCATCCGCTCGCGTCCCAACCCCGATCTGAAAGTTCTCGGCGTGGTGATCACGCTTTTCGACAAGCGCACCAACATTTCGCGCGACACGCACGAACAGATTCGCGCCACGTTCGGCGACGCGCTCTTCAAGACGCGCATCAGCAAGAACGTCAGGCTGGAAGAAAGTCCAGCCTACAAAGAAACCGTATTTTCCTTCGCGCCCAAATCGTCCGGCGCCGAGGATTACAAAAAGCTTGCTCAGGAGGTATTACATCGTGTCCAAGAGGATCGGGTTACCCGTCACTCTCAAGATGCGGCATGACGCGCATTATGTCGAAACGCTGACCAGTTTCAGCGGCGCGTCCATTGGCCGCATGATTCCGACGGACAAGATCCGCCCGAATCCCGAACAACCGCGCAAGGCTCTCGGCGATTTGCGCGAGCTTACCGATTCCATCCGTGAAAAAGGCGTCCTCGAACCTCTGCTCGTGCGCTTCGTGCCGCGCGAAGACACCTACTACATTATTTCCGGTGAACGCCGCTACCACGCTTCCAAGGCCGCTGGCCTGCACGAGCTGCCCTGCATCGAAAAAATCGCCGACGACGCCGAAACTCTCGAACTCGGCCTTATCGAAAATCTTCAACGCAAAGACTTGACGCCCTTCGAAGAAGCCGACGGCTTGCAGCGCCTCGCCGATCATTTCGATTACACCCACGACGACATTGCCAAGAAAATCGGCCGCGCGCGCTCCAGCGTCACCGAAACCATGTCGCTGCACGTGATTCCCAACGAAATCCGCAAAGCCTGCATCGAGCGCGGCATCCTCACGAAATCGCTGCTGCTCCAGGTCGCTCGCCAGCCCACCGAAAAAAAGATGCAGGAAATGGTGCAGCGCATCGCCCAGGGCGGCCTCACACGCGATGAAGCGCGCCGCGCCCGCCAGGAAGAAACCGAGTCCGCTCCGCGTCCCCAGCCCTTCCTCTTCGACTATCGCGCCGAGGACGATTCCTTCCACGTGCGCGTGCATTTCCGCAAGAGCCAGGTCAGCCGCGAAGAACTCGCCTCCGTCCTGCGCAAAATTTTGCGCGAAATCGAGTCCGGCACCATCTCGTCCTCCGCCGCGTGATGCCAACGTGGCACAGGCCTGCCCGCCGCAGGATGGCAATTTTGCATGTGCTCGTTCGTTTCGTCGCGCGGGCGTGTCGTAAGAACCTGCGAGCAGCGGGACCTTAAGGTCTGAGCTCCGAGTTATTTTCGTTGACCTGTTTCGCTCCCCGCAACCCGCCTGCTATCCTGAACCTGCATGGACCTCTCACCTATGCAACTGGCAATTCTCCCGCGCCTGCACGTCCGCGGCTTCGAAATCGTGGCGTTCCCCATGTACGCGAATTACATCGGCATCCGTAAAGAGCGCTGCGCCGCGCTGCTCGCCCCCATCATGTCCGGCGGCTTCAATATCTACGGCACGCCCGCATACCTAATCGGCGGCAACTTCAGCGTCCGCGTCCTGCGCGACAACCGCGAATTCTTCGTCTGGAAAAAAGAAAGCCTCGAAGCCACACCCGCTCGACTCGCCGAACTCGAAGCCTTCACCGCCGAACTGTCTCAGGCTCTGCTCCCACAACTGTAGCCGGTTTTCTCCGCGCCCGGCGTTTACCCGACGCAGTCGGGCGCCTCTGCGGTAAGCTCTTTCTCGCGAGCACAATTTAGAAGCACATTTCCCCGCCCAACGACGAATCCATCATCGCCCCCTCAGCATCCAAGTTCCCGAGCGATGGAGTTGAATTCGCAGCCTTCCCATCGCACACTACTTCCATGAGCACTTCTTACGACATCATCTCCATCGGCGCCGGCCCCACAGGCCTCGCCACCGCTATCGAAGCCCGCCTCGAAGGCTTGCGCCCCCTCGTCATTGACAAAGGCTGCCTCTGCAATTCGCTCTTCCACTATCCGGTGAACATGTCTTTCTTCACCACTCCCGAGCGCATGGAAATCGGCGAGCTGCCTATGACTGTCGCCGCCGGCAAGCCCACTCGCGTCGAGGCCCTGAAATACTACCGTCGCGCCGTCGAGCACTTCGAACTCGAAGTCCATCAGTACGAGCGCGTCGAACGCGTCTCCGGCCACGACGGAGCGTTCGTCGTCCATACGGTTGATTCGCAAGCGCAGCCGCACCAATATCACAGCAAAAAAATCGTGGTCGCCACCGGCTTCTACGACCATCCGAATTTTCTCGGCGTGCGCGGCGAAAATCTTCCCCACGTCTCCCACTACTTCACCGAACCGCATCCCTATTGGAAGCAGCACGTCGCCGTGATCGGAGGAGGGAACTCCGCGGCCGAAGCCGCGCTCGATCTCTTTCGCGCCGGAGCGCATGTCACAATCATCCATCGCGGCGCGGAAATGGGCCGCGGCCTGAAATACTGGGTCAAGCCGGACATCGAAAATCGCATACGCGCCGGCGAAATCCGCGCCCTGTTCCACACTCAGGTCGTCGCCATCGAACCGCAAAAAGTTCTAATCCAGAATGGCGGCGGCGAGGAATCCGTCCCAGCCGTCCAGGTGTTCGCCCTCACCGGCTATCATCCCGATTTCGATTTTCTCGAACGCCTCGGCATCCGCCTGGCCACCACCAATAAAAAGCCCGCCATCGATCCCGAATCGCTCGAAAGCAACATCCCCGGAATTTATCTCGCAGGCGTGGTTATCGGCGGCAACGACACCTCCCGCATTTTCATCGAAAATGGCCGATTCCACGGCCGTCAAATCATTGCCGCCATAACCGGCAAAGGCAAACTCCCAGACCAGGAGCCCGTGGCCCCTCCCGGCGAATAAATCCTCCTTCGAAATCGCCGCCGTGCCAAGTGCACTCCCAGCCCGCGATTAGGTAGGCTGTCACCAATGTCCGAAAGCAAAATTCTGATCAATCGCGCCCCCGTTCTCACTCTCTGGGCGACCGTCGTCGCCGAGCGTCTGGGATTTAACCGAAACGAAGCGCTGTCACTCGGCAAAGCCGTGGCCGGCCTGAACGCTCAGTCCAAAGGCCGTCGCCTGGGTATCTACAAACCCGTGCCAAAAGAAATCAAGCAAGCGCGCGCGCGAAAACGAGGCGAGGAATTCTTCGTTGCAATTTGTGGACGCGAAGTGCCCGCAATCAATACCACGGACGGCGTCCGCGCCGTAATCAAGGACAAGCCCATCGAGGCGCCGGGCGTAGCCAGATACCTCCAGAGCAAATTCGGCGACTCACTTGACTCAGCGCGCGCCGCGATGCGCGACCTCGCAAAATCCTTTTTGCCCGAGCAACTCGCGCCGCAAGCTTTCACACTCTACGAAAAGTTCCGCCCGGCAATTCCAGAAGGCAAAATAGGGTGGGGAGCAAAAGGGAACCTGGATCTCGAGCGAATCCGTTCATTGGCGCCAAATAAATGATGGCCGCTCTTGCAGCCGAGGTCTCGACGGAAAACCCCAAAACACGGGGAACCACCGCTCTCTAATTGAAGAAACTCAACTCACCGAGCCTCAGTCAATCCGCTGGATCGCGGGGCCATCCTTTTGCCCCGGAGTTCGCGCTCCATGAGCGTGCAATATTTCAGCGGCGCGATTGGCCGCCGGCTCCGCTGGAGTTCGAACAATGATTATCGCTCCGCCCTGTTTGATGTGATTGGCGTAAAACTCCTGTTCGCCGATATAATTCGGCTGCTCTCCAGAAAGATCGCGCACTTCACGTTTTGCAAACGGACCGCCGGGCCCGAATAAACGCGCAATCAAGCCGCGATGTGATTCGTCATCCTTCGTCGAAGGTTCGCCCGGCGTGTTTGCAGTGCGCGAATCATCATCGATATCGCTGATCACTTCAACCTGCCCGCCCTTGATGCCTGCTACCTCCAAATCCTGCACCGCGGCTTCCGCTTCTCCATAGCTGCCAAAAATTCCCACGATTACGAATTTCATCGTCGCGACCTCCGTGAATCTCCGCCGCCCTAGTCTAATTTAAGATCTAATCGAAAGTTTAGTCCAAGCGTCCCGCCGCCGAGAAGTTTGCCAGACGACGAATCGCACACGCGCCTCAATCGGATTCGCCCGATTCGCCGTCCATTCTTGCCCTACCCGGCGTGCAACTCTTTCCCCTGGCTCACCGCCCCGCCATCTCCTCGTTTCAATTCGCGGAACACAATCGTCGAGAGAATCGTCATCGCACCCAGCACCAGGAACGCCCGGTGGATGCCGTGAATAAATAGTGAGGCGCTGGAAGTATGGCGATCAGGAATGAAAAACGCGGTGACCAGCGATGCCAACGCCACGGCGAAACTGACGGACATCTGCTGCACCGTGCTTGCAATCGAACTCGCGCCGCTCGCCTGCTGCTCGTTCACGTCGGCGTAGACCAGCGTGTTCATACTCGTATATTGCAGCGACGTGAAGAAGCCGAAGAAGAACACTTCGATGACGATCAGCCACACCGGCGTGCCTAGCCCGATGTGCGCGAAAAGCAAAATCTGCACCCCCATCAGCAGCGTATTTGATACCAGCACCGCGCGGTAGCCAAACCTCGCAAGGATTCGCGGCATCGCCGGCTTCAAGCTCATCGAGGCGATGGCCTGCGGAATCAGCAGCAGCCCGGATTGAATCGGCGTGAATCCCAGGCCGACTTGATACAGTAGCGGAAAAAGAAACGGGATTCCGCCGATCCCCAGTCGAGTCACAA
Source organism: uncultured Acidobacteriota bacterium (assembly GCA_963748395.1). Classification (GTDB taxonomy): domain Bacteria; phylum Acidobacteriota; class Terriglobia; order Acidiferrales; family UBA7541; genus Palsa-295. The sequence goes on from CAVVIP010000006.1 coordinate 1,339,154, forward strand.
AGCTGCCGACCGCCGCCGCGCGAAACGTCCGAATTCGAAATAGCGTCAGGTTCAACACTGGATGCGCGGTTCTCGTCGCATGAAACCCGTAGCCCGCCAGCAGAGCAATGGAGACGCCCAAAAGCCCCAGCACTTCAAGTGCGTTCAGCGTATGTTCGCCAAACACCTCCAGAACATACGAAAGCAGCGCCACGCCCGATCCGAAAAGAATCAGCCCGGTCACGTCGAGAGGATCGGTGTGCTCGCGGTAGTCCGGCACATGGCGGTACATCAAGTACAAGCCAACCAGGCCAATCGGAATATTTACGAAGAAAATGAATCGCCACTGAAGGTACCCGACGATGAGGCCTCCGGCGATCGGTCCCAGCATCGGCGCAATCAACGCGGGGATGGAAACGAAGCTCATCGTGCGAACAAGTTCAGATTTCGCAAACGATCGCACCAAGATGAGCCGACCGACGGGCACCATCATAGATCCGCCGCAGCCCTGCAGAATTCGGAACGCCACCAGCATGTGAATATTGCTCGACATGCCGCAGAGAAATGACCCCAGCGTGAAAATGCCGATCGCCGACGCGAACACGCGTCGCGTTCCGAACCGGTCCGCCATCCAGCCGCTGATCGGAATGAAAACTGCCAGGCTCAACGTGTAGCTTGCCAGCACCGACTTCATGCTGAGTGGAGCGACGTGCAGCGCAGCCGCGATCGTCGGCACCCCGGTATTCAGAATCGTGGTGTCCAGCGACTCCATGAAAAACGCGACAGCGATCAGCCATGGCAGCAGCCGTTTGCTGGCACTGGCCAGTGGCGGCTGCGAGGGAGGCCCATCATTCATATCCGGCGGAGTTACATTCGTTGCACTTGGCTGCATCGGCCTCCGTAATCGCCATCCTCAATCATCAATGCCGGAAACCCAATTATCACCGAGCCGACCCACGATTTCATCCAGCCATCTAGGAAATTGCACTAACCCTATTCGCTCGGACATGGAGTTGCGTTACAGGGGAAGTAAAAAATCACCGCCGACCCGGCTGATGAGATGAGCTGCGTGGGAGGCCCACCCTTCTACGCTGTCCAAACAAAGCCTTTGAATTTCGGGGTGGCCCAGTCTTCGCGCCTTAGATTCATGCGAAGGGTGGGGGCCTAGAGGCAGCGTCGCCACCCTCGTTCCGTCGGACTCCTACCTCACGCGCCGTTCCGGCGACGCAAAAGTTCTCCGCCAGTGCGATTCAAAAAACCTGTACCACACCTGAAAGCCGCAACTGGCGCGGGTTTCGCGCGATTTCTTCGCGCGAAATTGGTCTGGACCAGTTCTGTACTTGGGTACAGCTGTGTTCGCCGCGCCTTCGCGCTACATTCCAATGGCAACTAAAATATGAAAACGTACACACGATCGAGCGGGCGCCTGCGGTCCTCCCGCCTTGCGGGACGGGATCGGTTCCCAAATTGAAACCTCTCGCCACAACCCGCCCAACCCTTCATCCCCGCGCCGGGACACAACTTCCAGGGTTTCTGTGCGCTTTCCGCACAATTCTAATCGCTGGTGAAAAAATATTAAAAACAGCCTTAACTCCTTCAATACCAATACCGGATGCGTTTCTAATCGCTGGTGATTTGCCCCTTTTTCGCGATTCCCCCAAGGGCGTTACGCATAATTCTAATCGCTACACCAAATTATTAGAAACGGCCGCAAATGACTGAAAACAAACAGAAGCGCCCCGTTCTAATCGGTACTATTTGCCCCGTTTTTCGCGATTCCGCGCTCGTTATACATAATTCTAATCGGTACCGCCCTCCGATTAGAAACGGTCGCAAATGACTGAAAGCAAACAACTGCGACCCGTTCTAATCGGTACTATTTGCCCCGTTTTTGCCGGCTACTCGGATTCGCCAATCACGAAATTGGCATTTCTTGGCGTGCGCGGTACTCGGAACGCGAAGCGCCGGTCTCGATTTATTCGTCGCTTGTCACTCGCAACTGATCACTCACCGGTCATCACGCGCCACTCGCCTCGGCTCCGTTTGCCTGCCTCCGCCGACTCTGCTAAAGTGAACTCGATGGCCTCCCTCATCCAGGAAGTCGGCGAAACATTCTTCACCCTTTACAAGGGCTTCAGCGTGACGCTACGCACGATGTTTCGCAAAACTACGACCGAAAGTTTCCCGGACGTGCCTCCCAGCGTGCAGCCCCGCTACCGCGGCATCCACGTTTTGCAGCGTGACGAGCACGGCTACGAAAAATGCGTAGGATGTTTTCTCTGCGCCGCAGCCTGTCCTGCGAATTGCATCTACATCGAAGCTGCCGAAAATACCGCCGCCAATCGTATTTCTGCGGGCGAGCGCTATGCCAAGACCTACAACATAGACTACTCACGCTGCATTTTCTGCGGCTACTGCGTCGAAGCTTGCCCCACCGACGCCATCACCCACGGCCACAGCATCGAACTAGCCCCCTACAACATCAACGCGCTCATCTATCGCAAAGAACAGCTCTTGGAGTCCTGGCCCCCCCGCGCCGCCAAAACCTAGCCCTCTCGCTTCGAACACGCCCCCGCCTCCACCCAAAATCTCCCCAAAATTCTGCCGCCGCCCCACCGAAAGTTTCACCGAAAACTCGCGCCCGACGCCGCCGAAAACCCCACCGAAATTTCGCGCGCACCCCTCTTCGTTCGGTGCCCCTTCGATCTCCAGACAACATCACACACACAGCTAATCTCCAGCCCTCCATTGTCCCAGCATGACGTCTATCCCATTCGCCCATCCGCGTCCGCGCTTCCACCTCCGCGCACACTCCACACACATTCGCGACGCAGCGCACACACAACCGTCACACCATCCGCACCCAATCCGCGCACAATCCATGCGTGGCCCACACCCAATCCGCGCGCAAGTCGCACACAACCCAGCCACAATCCGCACACGAATCACGCGCGATGCAAGCACGAACCCCGCACAAGCTGTTCAACCAGCTAACGCTTTCATCGGAGCCACACCATTTCATTCATTGCCATCCATTGTGATGGCCAAACTGCGCGCCTCGATTCCAAGTCAACACCAGCCTGCCCCCACTAATTCTCCGACGCCACTCGTCACGATCAACCGCAGCACTCCCGCCATCGCGCAGTCTCGCCTCCCGTTCTTCCGGGAATGAGTAGGGTACTGTGCACTGGAGAGCGCGATGGGTCGCTGACGGCGGTGGCTTCTCGAGATTTTCGGAGATGCAGGAGAATGACGCAGATGCTCAGCGACGATTGGCACGGCGCGGCATGTATCGCGGAGCAGCCGTCGAGCGTGTCGTGAGCGGAGCGAATTGGCAATGCGCGGCGGTCGGACTGAATCGCTGCGTTGCGGCGTGGACATCGTGGCCGACTCGATCAACGTCGTGCCACTGGACCGAGTACTGCAATCGGCTCCCCTTGTTCGCATGGATCGAATGCGGCGATGGTATTACGTGGTGCGATTGGATCGAGTGTTGCCGCCCGCGTCACGCGACTGAATCGAGCGGCAAGACGGGCTTACGCCGCGCGAACGGATCGAATGCGGCGATGGTGTTACGTCGTGCGACCCATGCAAGCGCGGCGATGTGCGCACGTCGCGCGACTGGATCGAATGCCGCTGTCGGCGAACGTGGTGCGATTGGATCGAGTGTTGCCGCCCGCGTCACGCGACTGAATCGAGCGGCAAGACGGGCTTACGCCGTGCGAACGGATCGAATGCGGCGATGGTGTTACGTCGTGCGACCCATGCAAGCGCGGCGATGTGCGCACGTCGCGCGACTGGATCGAATGCCGCTGTCGGCGAACGTGGTGCGATTGGATCGAGTGTTGCCGCCCGCGTCACGCGACTGAATCGAGCGGCCAGTTGGGCTGACCCTGCGCGAACGGAGCGAATACGGCGATGGCGTTACGTCGTGCGAACCATGCGAGCGCGGCGACGCACTCACCTCGTGCGACTGGATCGTACGCTGCAATCGGCGCGCTTTGTGCGACTGGATCGAATGCGGCGAGGGTTTGCGTCGTGGGAATCGGGCGAGCGCGGCGACGCACTCACCTCGTGCGACTGGATCGTACGCTGCAATCGGCGCGCTTTGTGCGACTGGATCGAATGCGGCGAGGGTTTGCGTCGTGGGAATCGGGCGAGCGCGGCGACGCACTCACCTCGTGCGACTGGATCGTACGCTGCAATCGGCGGCGTTTGTGCGAACGGATCGAATGCGGCGATGGTGTTACGTCGTGCGACCCATGCAAGCGCGGCGATGTGCGCACGTCGCGCGACTGGATCGAATGCCGCTGTCGGCGAACGTGGTGCAATTGGATCGAGTGTTGCCGCCCACGTCACGCGACTGAATCGAGCGACAAGTTGGGCTTACGCCGCGCGAGCGGATCGAATGCGGCGATGGTATTACGTCGTGGGAATCGGGCGAGCGCCGTGACGTGCGCACGTTGAGCGGCCTGATCGAATGGCGCATTCGGCTCCCTGTGTGCGTGCAGATCAAATGGCGCAATTGATTCACGTCGAGCGACTGGATGACACGCGGCAATTGGGTCACGTGGCGCGAGTGGATCGGGTGCCGCTGTCGACGGAACTGGTGCGATTGATTCGAGTATTGCGGCTACTTGCGTCATGCGACTGAATCGAGCGGCGAGATAGGCACACGTGGTGCGACTGGATCACATGAAGCGACAGGCTGACGTCTTGCGACTAAATCGAGTAGCGCAATCCGCTGGCGCTGGGTGCCTGGATGGCATTCCGGATTGGACTCACGCGGTGCCACCAGGTGGAATGGCGTGATGGGCTTACGTCGTGCGACTAAATCGAGCGGCGAGATAGGCACACGTGGTGCGACTGGATCACATGAAGCGACCGGCTCACGTCTGGCGACTAAACCGAGTGGCGCAATTCGCTCGCGCTGTGCTCCCAGGCCGCATTCCGGATTGGACTCACGCGGTGCCGTCGGGTGGTATGCCGCGATGGGGTTACGTCATGCGACTGAGTCGAGGGCTGCGGGGTGCTCACAACGCGCTAGCGGTGACGCGTGGTGGACGATGCGGGAGACGGTTTGATGTCGCGCGGCTCGCGTCGGGGATATGCGCGAAGAAGTGTCTCGCAAAAGTTGGAGCGGGCTGCAGCGGTGGGACAGCAGAAAGCGGCGGCGGGGTGCTGAGGCCGGCATCACGAAGTTCGGCGGACCGTTCTGGCTACCGCCGAGTGACGGCGGTTCGCAACGCGCGGAATGTTCCATTGAGCGAAGAGCGGCAGAGGCGTCGAGTGAGACTGTCATGCGGCGAACCGGCGATCGAAATTCGAGACCGACGCTGGCGGGCAGATCGAGCATCGGGCCTGGTGGAAATCCAGACGCAGATGGGTCGTTCGGTGACGATGCGAGTTGGGCGGCACCGCGCGCAAGGTTGGAAAAAGCGAGTTCGAGTTGAGCGAATGGTGGCACCGCCGTTCGAATCGGAACGCGATTGGCATCGCTCGCCCGGAAAGCATCGAGGCCCAAACGCGCGACGCTGGGAATGGGGAGTTCGGCAGAGAGCAGTGCAGGTGCCGCCGTTCGGTCCGGAAAGGGATTGGCATCGCTGGACTGGTACGCATCGAAAATTCCGCGCGCGTGGCCCGGAAAAGCGAGTTCCGCTGGAAGGAGTGCGGACGTTACCGTCCGATCAGGAACGAGTGCGGCGTCGCTGGTCTGGCGACCATCGAGGATCCAGCGCGCGACACGTGCTCCGACTTCGTGCTGGACTCGTTCTTCGAATATCTCACGGAATTCTTTGCGGAGATTGGAGATGCGGTTGAGACAAGACTGTTCAAAACCTTCCAGACAAGTTTGCGAAAACGTCAGCAAAGAATCGAGTGGCGGATGCGGACTGCCCATGGGTCGGCCCTCCCGGGATTGTGGTCTCCCCAGCAGCGGAGACAGGGACGCAACGGTAACACGTAAGGTACGTACCTCTCCAGTACTGGAGTCGCAGTACTTGAGGAAAAGGGCGAAAAGGCGTGATCCCGGAGCGGAAAGTTTGTGCCCACGGGATTCGTAAGTGTTGCGCAGTTTTCGCGGCTCCGCGTAGGAGGTAAGCGGCGGCATGCGAGGCGGATGAAGCGGGCGGCGCACAAACGCCGAGAAACAAAGACGCAAAGACGCGAAGACCCACAAACCGTATTGCGGAGGCGACCGTGCCAGACGAGCGAGCGCAAGAATCGGTGAAGGACGAAGGCTGTGGCCGTGATGTGAGCGGCGAAGAATTGTCGCGGCGCCGGCATAGCAATCGTGAGTGCATGCGTCGGCGGCGGGCGGACCCCACGCGTCGGGCGGGCGAGAAAGCAAGACGCAGAAGCGCTTCGTGCGCGGCGAGCGGGAGTGTTGCGGCGGCCGCGCCAGGTGTGGCGCAACCCATGGGACGCGTGTGTGCCATTTGCCATCTGCGCTCGGCCGTGGAGGAAATCATTCGGCTGGAGCCTTCGGAATTGACGCGTAGTGGATACGCACAAGTACGGTTGCCGTACTGCGGACGCTGTTAAGGATCACGGTTGAACTTGCGGCAGCAGCACGACACGCGCGGCTGCAGATGAATCGTTAAACGTGCGAACGGGTCAGCAAGAGTTCTGTCGCATTGCTTATGCGTGAAAAGAACTTCAACACGGGACTCCGGGGCGTGCTGTTCGAAGCGCACCATTACGCGCGGATGGGTTCGGCGATCTGGCTCTACGGATGGTTGGTGCTGCGGCAAACGCATCAGACCGGGACGACGGGTTGGGTGCTGGGAGGCGCGCCGGTAACTTATCGCGAGATCGAAGGCGAGACTGGATTTAACCGGCGAACGTTGGAGCGTTGGATGAGCCTGCTGCGTCGCAACGCGTACATTGCCACGGAAGCGGCGCCTGGCGGCGTGATCGTGCGGATCTTGAAAGCGAAGAAACATTTGCAGAGTCCCAACGGCGCGAATGCGAATGCCGCGCTGAGGTACCGCAAAGTTGCGGAGACGGTACGCAGAGTTGGGGAGCGGGGTCCGCAGGACTGCGTAGCGAGGCGCGATCAAAGCCAGAAAAATGAGTCGGATGCGGCGAGGATAGGTAGTTCATCTGTAGGAAGAATAAAAGAAAAAAAGCAGAGAGAAATTCACAGGGCTGTGGAAATCAGGACAGGCCTGCAGCTTGAAAATTCACGTGGTGACGGAACAAACCCTCAAACCAATGCTGCGAACGAAATTCACGACTGCGAACGGCATGAATTCGAGCAACGATTTCATAATGCCGTGCAGCATCACGATCTGAAAAACTCCCATTCAGAAAAAACCGGAACCACCTGGCAAACACAAAATTGCGACCAGCAGTGGAATCAGCAGCAAGCTAGCAATCCAATCGCAACACAAAGCCAAAGGCCCGCCGAAAGCCGACCGACGCAGCCACCAACGCAGAAAACTTTTTCCTGGCAGTTACGTGAACGCATGCGTTTGCTTCGCGCGGAACGCGACGAGGCCGTGCGGCGCGAACTGGCCGTGGGAACGGGCCCGGAGGTGCAACGCCCATGAAAAAAAGTCTGAAAGTGCGCAGGGAAGTGAGCCACGGCGGAGTGATTCCGCGTGGATGGCAGATGGCGTGGTACGAGCCGCGCCGGCGCGTCGGCGTGTATTACCCCGCGCCCCTTCATTGGTTGCTGCGGGCGATGCGGGAAATCGTTCACCGGGTGCGCATGGCGGTGCGGGCGCCGGGCATCGAACGCGCGGAAGTGTTTCAGATGCAGCGCACGCACCAAGAAAGACAGCGCCTGGCGGAAGAGTATGCGCGCGGTTACATGGCCGGTTGGGGCGAATGTTTTCAGACGTGCCTTTCGGCGGTGGAGGAGGAAATCGGGCGCGTGGATGACGGCTGGGACGTCGGATCGTTTCTTCCTTCCGCGCCAAAGCCACCCGGCACCGAAAACTGACGGCGCTCTCGGCGGGAAAGTTTCACGAAGAGCGACGACGCGATGCAGAACGTCTCGCTTGAAGCTGCGGCAAGCGGCACGGGCAAACAGAGCGGCGCTGGATCAACCGCCGACGGGCGCTTGGGGAGAAAATATGAAGGCTACGGAAATATTCGACACCTGTTACGGAAGGTACCGCAGCTTGCATGAATGGCTGGAAGACACCACCGGAAAAGTACGAGCGATTGACTTGGGATCCCCCGCGTCAGGTTATTCGTGGCGCCCTGCGCGGGGGCGTGCGTGTGAATATCTGGCAGACTTCGAGCGGATCGGCCGCCAATCATTGCGCCGTCCGCAATGGAAGGGGCGGCTGAAACTCTTTGAGATTTATTTTCTGCACAGCATGGAATACCGCAACGCGATCAAGCTGGTTGGCGTGGCTGAGGGTACATTCGACTACTGGATGCAGGAAGTGAAGCGCGCCGCGGGCCGCGAATTTTCGCGTTGCGGGCTTTTTCCGCCGTGGCGCTATTTTCATTCGTGAGTTACGACTTCCTGTTGGTGGCGCTGAAGAGCTGTTTGAAGAGCGAAAGGCCGCCGGTGAAGGGAATCGCGAAGATATTCTTCAAGAAGGCGCTGCGGCGGTCAATTTTCGATTGGATGATGTCTGCTTCGGCTTGCTTGGCGGCAACTACCGCGCCGATATATTTCACGAAGTTGATGCCACATTTTTCGCACTTCACGCCGGTGCGCTGCTGGTTGTGGCAAGAAGGGCACTCGAAGCGCATCGTCATATGGCAGCGCTGGCAGAATCGCGCCACCTCGCGCACGGCGGCGCCACATTTCGGGCACGGAATCGTTGCTTGCGGAACTGCGGGCGCGGTGGGATCCCAGGCGTCGGCGCGGTTCGGCGTTTTTTCTGGCGCGGCGCTGGTGCGCGCTGCACTGAGAGCGGACTTGGGCCGCTGCTCGCTCGGATGCCCCGAAGATGGGTCGTTGCCCATAGCTAATCTTACCGGGGACGCTGAGAGGATTGGCGTGCGGCATCGGGGAGTGCGACTGCGAGGTTACCCTGTCCGGATGGGCAGGTATTTTGTACACGACTCGGCGAGCACGATCGAATCGCAAACGCCTCAGCATTCAATCGTGGTGAAAATGGCTCTGGAGTATCTTGGCGCGGCTAACTCGTCCACAGAATCGTACCAAGGCTGACTTGAGAATATCTCCGATCGGCGTCAGGCGAAGCGCAAACCCCAGCTTGGTATGGGGATGTGGTAATTCGGTTTATGGCATTTTTATCTCGGCTGCTAGTCGGTTAGTGGAGCTGACCACCGCGCAACTAATCGCTATCTGTCTGTTTATAAGCATGTTACGGGAAATCTGCCGAGTATCTCTTCCGTACTCCCCTGCAAATGCAATCAGAGACCGCCGCTGGCGATTCCTGTCAACATGTGCTATTATCGTAGTGGAAGGGCATCCAATCTTAAGTGGCACTTTAATTGTCTGAGGGGACCGGCGAAACCTTTCGCTAAGTAGCCGCGTCTAATTCGATCATGAGCAAAGAACAGCTGAAGGGCAGTGGGCGGTTAGTGCCGACGCGCTTGACCGGCGTCGAGTACAAAGTAAAGTACGGCATCGAACTCACCGAGGAAGCCAGAGAGCATGGCGGCGGATGGGGAGCGGCGCGCGGTGGCCGGTGGACCCGGTGTTCGGTGCGTGCGGCGCACCATCACCCGATCCCGGACGGCAGCTATTTCCTCCACGCCGACGATGGCCGCGTGCATCAGTTGAAGTCCGTTGACGGACAGTGGCAGTATCTGGCGATCATCTAGTTAGTAAGCGCGACCCCAGCCCGTGCTTGCACTTTCAGTGACGTCTGACAGCCGCGCTAGTGGTGTGCCTGGAACGCGTTTCCCACGGCGAGCCCGGTACCCGGACGCTATTGTCTAGTTCTCCGCGCGTATCTCTTTGCTGACCTTGCCGCCTCCGTCGAGAAACTGAATCACGGGATTACCTGCGGCGTCCACCCTGATGATCAGTCGATCGTTTCCCTGTTCATCTTTAATCCGCAGAGACGCGGATTTGTCGGGTGACCGGCCCAGGTAGATTCGATTCGCGTCGCCGGTATGAGTGGTGAAGAATTTCTTCCATTCCGCATCCTGTTGATCTTTGGGCAATTTGTCGATCTGCAAGCCGGCATCGTACGCTTCCTGAATCGGGTAGTCGCCGCGTTCGCCGATGCGGATCGCGGAAAACTTATCCTGGTCCTCGCGACCGGAATCGACAGCGAAAATCTGGTCCTGCTCGTACTGGTCGAAACTCAAGTGGAAATGATTTTGGACCTTTCCGTCCTTGTCCTTCAGCCCGCCCCAAATCATACCTCCCATTTCGGAAGCCTCATCATTCATGAACAGCAGGCCCGCAGCATCACGTCGGTCCGGCCGTGGATACTCCTTTCCGCGCATGAACGCGCCGGGAAATTCGGCGCGATCGGAGATGATCAGCCGGGGCGTGCCGTCCGGCTCGACGAAATTGATCCGGTGCACTGTAAGTTGGTCGAACGATTGGCTGCGCGACGCCGCGAATCCGCAAAGCACAGTGACGGCGAAGACGATGGTGAGAACCCCCGAATAGATCGCAAGAAATCGCTGGTCCGAAAAAATTCGCATACGCTCCTCCTGAGCTGCCTCTTGCTAGGCTTTATACCCGATTCACGGGAGGAACGGTTTGAGTTTCGTTGACATTACTCGTGGCGGTGAAGTAGGTTTTACCGCGAGGAAACCACACGGTGAAACATTGTGTCGGTTTCGGGAGAGCGTTCCCGTAGCTGTCTGTAATGGCCGCGCATGAACGACTGAAGGATGGCAACGATGAAGTTTGTGGGCGCGTTTTGCCGCGCAAAATTGTCGTGGATTGTAATTTGCACCACGCGAATCGTGTTGCTCGCCGCGCTGGTAGTTTCCGCACCGCACGCGGCGCTTGCGCAAAATACTGGCTCGTCTCAGGAGGCTGTAGTGGCGCCCAACGAAAATCTGATCGTGGAAGGTGTACCGCCGATTCCGCAGGCGCTGGCGGATCAGGCGGACCGCTACACGAATTTTCGCTCGGCGTTTTTCGCCAGCTGGCATCCCACCAAGCGCGAAATGCTTATCTCCACGCGCTTCGCGGACACTTTTCAGATTCACCAGGTGAATATGCCGGGAGGCGCGCGCACGCAACTCACTTTCTACGTGGATGACGTGCGCAGCGCGCAGTATCCGCCGCAGGGCGGCGACTCATTCGTTTTCAGCAAGGATATTGGCGGCGGCGAATTCTATCAGCTGTATCGTTACGACGATTCCACCGGCGCCGTCACGCTGCTGACCGACGGAAAATCCCGCAACACGGGCGAAGTCTGGTCGAACGACGGCAAGAAAATCGCCTACAGCTCCACGCGCCGCGACGGCAAGGATGTGGACATCTGGCTGAGCGAACCCGCGCATCCCGAAGATCCCAAAAACAATCGCATGCTGGCGCAAATGATCGGCGGAGGTTGGGGCGCGCTGGACTGGTCGCCCGATGACAAACAGATTCTGATTTTGGAAGAGATTTCGGCGAACGAAAGCTATCTGTGGCTGATGGATGCTTCCAGCGGCGATAAAACTCTGCTGACTCCAAAGGGCGGCGCAGAAAAAATCGCCTACGGCAGCGCGAAATTCAGCAAAGACGGGAAGGGAATTTACCTCACCACGGACAAAGACTCCGAATTCCAGCGCCTGGCCTACCTGGATCTTTCGTCGAAGAAATACACGTTCCTCACCGAACATATTCACTGGGACGCGGAAGACTTCGACATCGCACCCGACGGCAAAACGATCGCCTTCACCACAAATGAAGACGGCTTCGGCGTCGTGCATCTCCTCGATACGAAAACCGGAAAAGAAAAGCCCGCGCTGAAGCTCCCGACGGGACTGCTTTTCGGCGTGAAGTGGCACCACAACGGACGCGACCTGGCCTTCGGAGTCACCAGCTCGCGTTCGGCTACCGATGTGTATTCCGTGGACGTGAGCACCGGAAAAGTGGAGCGTTGGACTTCGAGCGAAACCGGCGGCCTGAATCCGGAGACTTTTTCCGCCGCCGAGCTGGTGCACTGGAAAACCTTCGACGGGAAATCCATCAGCGGGTTTTTGTATCGTCCGGCCGCGCGCTTCACCGGCAAGCGTCCGGTGATAATTGATATTCACGGCGGCCCGGAAGGGCAGTTCCGTCCCCGGTTTCTCGGCAGCTACAATTACTTCATGAACGAAATGGGCATCGCCATGATTTTTCCCAACGTGCGCGGCTCCACGGGCTACGGAAAAACTTTTTTGACGCTGGATAACGGATTCCTGCGCGAGGATTCCTACAAGGATATCAATTCGCTTTTCGATTGGATCGCGCAGCAGCCCGATCTGGACGCCAGCCGCGTGATGGTCACCGGCGGAAGTTACGGCGGATTTATGACGCTGGCTGTGGCGACAAATTATAACGATCGCCTGCGCTGCTCGGTGGACGTCGTCGGCCCATCGAACCTGGTGACGTTTCTGGAAAACACTTCGGGCTACCGGCAAGATCTGCGGCGTGTGGAGTACGGCGACGAGCGCGACCCAAAGATGCGCGCGTTTCTGGAGCGCATCGCGCCGGCCAATAACGCACAGAAAATCACCAAGCCGCTTTTTGTGATCCAGGGAAAAAATGATCCGCGCGTGCCCTGGACGGAGTCGCAGCAGATGGTGGCGGTGGTGCGCAAGAACGGCACGCCGGTGTGGTTCCTGATGGCCAAAGACGAAGGCCACGGCTTCAGCAAAAAGAAAAATACGGATTACCAGTTTTACGCTACGGTTCTGTTCATCCAGCAGTTTCTATTGAATTAGCATAACGAGTGCTCGCAGAGCGGCGGCTGTTCCTCGCGCTGCCGTACTTCGCGGCACTGATGCTTGCCATGCCTGGCTTGCTCTGCCCATCCCCGTGCGAAACTTTCGGAACTTTTCCGCGCATTTGAGCGAACTATCTTTGTGAATCGCGCGAGGCCAGGGGCAAGCCACTCGCGATTCGCCGTCCAATGAAAGTGTGACGGAGAGCGTGAACGAGCGCGGGACGGCGACAAATTCCAGCTCAACGATCGAACCAGGAGGAATCAGCACCATGAAAAAGGCAGCCATCGCACTTCTAGTTGTTTGTATCTGTTCCGCCCCAGCGATGTTCGCGCAAGGCAGATGGTCCGGACGCGGGCAACGGCGTGCAGCGTCGCGTGGCGTTTCTCACCGATAGATTGTCACTCACGTCGTCGCAGCAATCGCAGGTCACCGCGATTCTCAGCAGCGGGGACTCTAGCGGAGCCACCGCGCGCTCCAGCATGAAAACGGCGCACGACAGCTTGAACGCCGCTGTGCAATCGGGTGACGCCGCGGCGATGGAGCAAGCCGCAACCAACATCGGCAACCTGACCGCGCAGAGCACGCTGGCACGCGCCAAATCAGACGCGGCGATTTACAAGCTGCTCACGCCGGATCAACGCACCAAGTACGCGCAGATGCAAGCGGATATGGGCCGCGGTGGCCCGCGTGGCCGTGGCGGACGCGGCGGCGAAGAAGGTGGCGGCCCCGGCGCCGCTGGTGATCCCGGTCCCGGCTTCTAAGCGCGGAACCGGTCGGCGGAGCTTTAGAAGTTAAGGCTTTGTCGAATGAATGTGCGGCAGGCTAACGGACTGGACTGCTGCAATATCCATCATTGTGGCAAGTACTCCAAGCGCGGCTTACCGGCCGCGCTCGGAGCGTCTGAAATTGATGTGCAATTCGACGAATTGGCCGTAATTTGCTGCGTGGTAAGCGCTTCCAGACCCCTTACATATTCCTTACGCTTTGCTTATTCCTTCCTAACACCTCAGCGGTAACATCAGCCGATTCAGAAACAGAACAGTTGTTTCGGCGCGCGGGCGCCGGGCAAAAAAGCTAGCGCGCCGGGTGGCGCGGTCCACGGGAGTGTCCCTGTCCCTATCCGCAGGGAGATGACCATATGACTATTTTCAATCGGCCCAATGATCGGGACATGGAATTTGTGCAGCGCAAGACCGTGCAGCATTTCAAGGGCTTGCTGATTGCGGCGGCCGCGGTCTTCGCGATGATCCTGCTGGTGGTGTTCCTGCTGCGGGTCACGCGCATTGAGGCGGGCCACGTCGGCGTGGAAATCAATCTGGCCGGCAGCCAGCGCGGCGCTTCGGAAATTCCCATTCGCACCGGGTGGGTGGTCTACAGCCCGTTGCGCACACAGATCATCGAGTTTCCAACGTACGTGCAGACGGTGAAGTGGACGCGCGATACGTCCGAAGGACACCCGATCAACGAAGAGATGGGGTTCAACTCCAAGGAGGGCATGGAAATACTGGTGGACGTTTCACTTTCGTATGCGATTGACCCGACCAAAGTGCCGGATTTCTACGTGAAGTATCGCGTGAGCGATCTGGAATTGTTCACGCACGGCATTTTGCGGGACATCGTGCGCAACTCGCTGAACGAAGTGGCCTCCACTTTCACGGTGGAGGATATATACGGCGAACGCAAGGCCGACTTTCTGGGCAAAGTGCAGGCGATGATTGAACAGAAGGTCGCGCCGGTGGGCGTCAGCGTTCAGCAGTTCGGCTTTATCGGCGCGCCGCGCGTCCCGGAGGTGATCGCGGCGGCCATCACCGCGAAGGCGCAGGCCATTCAGCAGGCGGAGCGAGCGCGTAACGAGCTGGCGACCACCCAGGCGGAAGCGGCCAAGAAAATCGCGGAAGCCGAAGGCGACGCCAAGTCCATGGTGACGCGCGCGCAGGGCGAAGCCGACGCCAATCGCATCCGGCAGAACTCGTTGACGCCGCAGTTGCTGGAGCTGCGCCGCATCGAGAACTCGCAGATGCTGATCGAAAAGTGGAACGGGCAGTTACCGCAGGTGGAATCGGGCCAGGGCAGCGGCATGATGCTGCAGTTGCCGAAACCCCAGTAAATAATCCTCGCAGGTCCAGCCTGCAACGGAAACACAGGCGCCGCGCAAATTATTTGCGCGGCGTCTGCCGTTGCTGCCGCAACTTTTCAGAGCCCCGGCAGCTCGTTGACGCAGCAGGTTTTGAATCCTACTGCGCGCGCCGCCTTATTCCAGCACGAAATTCACGCTGCGAATCTGCGTCAGCGTTCCGGTGGATTCGCTGGCCTGCATTTTCAGCACGTACTCGCCCGGCGGAATATTCTCCGCGGGCAGCTTCAGCGCCACGGGAATCATGTTGCTGCCTTTTTGGATGAAGCTGGTCATGTCTATGCCCGGCAGCGCGCCCAGCGATTTCCCGGTCTTGGCATCCAGCAGCACGTAGGTACATTTCACGGTGGGCGGATTCGGGTCCGCGAGCTGTGGCGCGTATATTTGCGCGTAGATCGCGATCTTGTCCGTCTTCTTGAAGCGATTGCTTCCCGAAGGAGTGACTTGCATGTCGCGGACCACCAGTGGCGCGCGGTCCGCCAGCAAATCGTCAGCGAGCGTGCCGCCCATGTCCGAAACCTGCTGGAATTGGTTGCTCATGGCCACGGAGCTGAGGCTGAATTTCTTACCGTCGTACGAATCAATATTCAAAGGAGTCTCGAACTTGGCGAATTTGTCGCCGCCTCCGCTGACCACCACGCTCAGCCGGTAATTTCCGGGCGCCACCGAGAATTGGTTTTGGTATTGCATCGGCGTTTGCGTGAATTTTTCCCAGTCCGCTTTTTCCATGTCCAGCGTGACTTCATCGCTGAAGCGCGACGCGACGGTGCCGTCCGGGCGATAAGCGATGCCCAGCACGTTTACATCCGCGTGATATTTTCCTTTCACCTTCGGAACGTCTATGGACGCAGTGGGAATCTCCATCGCCAAGTGCACGCGAGCCTCGTTGGGCGCGGTGTAGAAAAATGGCGCCTCCAGCGAGCCGGCCGCGCCCGCACCGGTAGACGGATTACTAGCCGCGCCGCCGGCGTGATTCCCATTCGCGGCTGGGTTTGGAGCGACCGACGCGCGTGATTCCAGTTCCTTCTCGATGGGCCTGCCCGCCAGCGGATCCTTCGACATTACGTTGCAGAATCCGCTGCGCGCGCGAACACTGGTGCCGCCGCGGTCTACTTTCACTTTCAAAGTGTGGCAGCTGCCGGCCGGCGATTCCGCGGGCGCGTAGCCCAGCAAATAGTATTGGCTCTGCTCGCGCGCGATTTTTTCCAGGCCAGACATCAGATCGTTGGTATTCAGTATGGGGAATCCGCCGGTGCCGCTGGCCAGCGCGTACATCACCTGCTGATTTGTGGACGCGTTCTGCGGAAATTGCGGAACGATCTGGTGCGGCGAATTGTAGGGCGTGTTGCTGTAGGGATTGCCGACAACGGGCCTGGTGCCTCCGGTGCCGCCTCCCTTACCGCCGCCGGTGCCGCCGCCCGTCCCGCCCTTGCCACCGCCGGTGCCACCGCCGGTGCCGCCGCCAGTGCCGCCGCCAGTGCCGCCTTTGCCTCCACCTGCACCGCCACCTCCACCTGTGCCACCGCCCGCACCACCGCCGGTACCGCCACCGCCGCCTCCACCAGCGCCGCCACCGTGACCGCCGCCGCCTCCCGCACCGCCGCCGTGTTGCGGCGACATAAACAAGGGAGCGGCAACGGGATGATATGCAGCGAGCTGTAATCCAGGCTGAGAAGTTGGTGAGGCGGCCGCAACAGGCCCCGCGCTCCAGCCAGATGCGTCGGCTTGGCTGCTCGCCCACTTCTCAGGCGTTTCGTTGCGCAGCATTTGCGACATCGTCGTCAGCCCGCGCACATCCAACGGATAGACGGCGACGTTCGCTTTGTTGCAAGCGTCAATCGTAGCGGTTAATTCCGAGAAGCGTTCGGAATTGAGTTCGAATCCCGCGGTAAAAAGAATCAGGCTTTTTCGGCCGGGAATTGAGGCGAGGCTCTTCGCCAATTGCCGCACCGACAGCAGCAGCGTGTACGCGGCAAAATTTCCTTCAGAATTGCCGAGGCTCGGCAGCCCGGTTTGCAGCCCCGACATTGAGGCATCGGCGTTAATGGGACCACCGCCCGGCGAATTAGCCATGTTTCCGCTGTTGGAGGCGGTGGGATTAGATGCAAGCGCGGATGTGGAAATGCCGGAGACCGCCGCCTTCAGGCGAGTGGCATCCATCGTGAAGTTTTGCGCGAACTGCATCGAGCCGCCAAAATTGACGACGGCCATCACGCGGTCGGGCCCGGCGTAGGCGTCAATGAATTTTCCGGCTGCCGCACGCGCGCGCGGCTGGTCGCTCAGATCCATCGAGGAGTTGTCAAAGAACAGCACCATGTAGTGGCGCTGCGATTCGATGGGACGTGCGGGATCCGCGCCGAAGGAAAAAGAATTGATGGGCTGCTGCTTGTCGTCTTCATAGAGACGAAAATCGTTGGTCTTCAGATCTTCGACGTAGTTGCCTTTCTTGTCCGTCACGACCACGTCCACGCGCACCTCGCGCGTTTCCGCTTTGATGGAGGTTCCAGTCGGCGATTGCTGCTGCGGTGCCTGCGGCGCGGCTTCCTGTGGCGAAGTGGTTGGCGGCGTCGCCTGCTGTTGCGTCGCAGGAGTCGCGGATGTAGCAGACGCCTGCTGCGCGCGCACGATTCCGGGCGTTTCTACGGCGCGCCAGGCCAGTGCCCCAGCGGCAAACAACAACAGCGACATCATCAGTGTGGTACCTACGCTTCGCCGGTTCATTTTTCACCTTCTTGCATGGAACGATTTATTACAAGCGGTCGCGCCGCCAAAATCTAGGGAATCTCCACCACGCCGTTGCGCGCGGAAAGCTGCGCGGCCTTGCTGTCGCGCACCACCAGACGCACCAGATACCCGCCGGGCTTCACGTCAAAGCTGGTGTTCAAAGTTACGCCGGTCTGATTGAGCTTTGCCAGCGTGGAATCCTTCAAGCGCAATTCCACGGTTTTTTCGGTGCCGGTGAGGAAATTGCCGTTGCGATCGAAAAGCGCGGCGACGATGGTCAGGTCGTCATAATTGCGGCCTTGCGATTTTTCGAAGCCCACCTTCGTGAGATCCACATGCGTCAGCACTGAAAGCTTGGCGTTGGCCGGGTCGGACTTGTAATACTGCAGGTGCATCTGTATGGGAATGCTTTGCTGCTCTTCCTGCGAAAACAGCGCGTCTTCGATGTCCTGCTTGGCCAATTGCTCGGGAGTCTCTCCGCGCTTCGGTGCAAAAAATCCTCGGCGCGCCTGCACCGTGTATTTTTCCTTGGTCAGCACCTTCACGCTGAGAGGGTGAAACTTGCCGTCATTTTTCAGGTTGGAAGGAACGAATGCCAGCAAGTAGGAAACTTCCGGCTCGGCAGCGGTGGTGCGGAAACCCGCGTTCAGGTCGTTGTTATTGCGAAAATAAAATCCGCCGGTGCTATAGGCCAGATCGGAAAGCACGTCGGACTGCGCGCGCTGTTCATCCACACGGTATTGCACCGAGAGGCCCGCGGTTGCGGCGTTGTAGTGTTGCGTAGTCGGCTGAGTGATGTCGCCGAGCGGATCAATGGTGTAGAGTCCGCGCGCGTCCAGCGTGTTGATGAAAATATTGGCGTGATTCGCATTGTCAATGATCTGCGACACGTCGTACTCGAAAGTGGGTGTGAGGAACCCGGGCGAAACCAGCACGATGCTGCGTTGGCCGGGCAGCGCGGATACGCGCCGCACCACTTCCTGCAGCCGCCGCACTGCGTACTGCGTATTGATAAGTCCCGTTTGCACCGTAATGGGGACGGTGGACGCGACGAGCATTTGCGCCGCCGTAGCCTGCGCTTGCGCGGGCAGGTCTGCAACGCAGGCCAGCGCGTCCGCTTGCGCCACGGCAGTGGCCTGTTGATCGTTCTTGTTCTGAATCAAATCCGCCTGGTAATAGGTGATCCGCAGACAGTCCTGCTGCGTTTCGGGATCGAACGCGCCCATAGGCGTGTACATCAGCGCGCTGATGGCGGCGCGGATCGCATCGTGATCGTCGGTGAAATCCACCTGGTGTCGGCCGGAAATAGTGTAGACGGCAAGGCGCTCGTTGGGTTTTACGGATGTTTCGATGAAACGCAGGGCGGCGATTTTGGTTCGTTGCAGATCGCCGGTCAGCAGGTGCGTGTCGTCGAACAGCAACGCCACGAACCGCGTGGGCATGGTGATTGAGCCGGGGGCCGCGGGCTTTCCGCCAGCGTTGGCCGAAGCGTCCGCGGGCGCAGACGAGGCTGCATCCGTCGGCATGGGGATTGCTTCACCGCGAGCCACCTGATTGCTGGCGCTTCCGGGCGCTTCCACCGAGAAGTGGGTTATGAACTGCGTTTGACCATCTTGCTTGATCTGAAAATCTTCCTTGCGCAGATTTTCCACTGCGTGGCCGGAGGAATCGTGAACCACCACGCGGACCGGCACCAGGTTGGCGCGCGATTCCAGTGGCATGGGCGAAGTGCGCGTGTTGATCTCCGGTGCGGAGGCAGCCGAAGCGGGGGCTGACAACTCGGGACTTGAAGAAGTGGAGACTGGCACGGTTGAAGCCGGCGCCGTTGCGGATGGCGAGGTGGATTGTGGTGCATCCGGTGATGGCGCTGCGCCAGTTGACGAGTTACTCGCAGCCGCTGGCGACGTGGTCGTGGAACTCGCGGCCGGTGCAGCAGATTGCGCGGGCGCGGCATTTTGTGGCGCCGGCTGCGCAGCAGGAGCTGCAGCATTTTGACCTGCGTCCGTTTGCGGCGCAGGTGTTTGCGCGGGAGGCGCTGCCGTAGATCCAGATTGCGGTGCAGGTGTCGAGTTAGATTGCGCGGGCGCAGGCGGCGGAGGCGGCTTCGGATGTTTCACCAGCGACGGCGGCGGATCATCCTGCGTTTCGGGAGGCGTCGTGTTTTGTGGGGGCGACGATTGTGCCGAGCATGGCAGCAGCGTCCAGAAAGCCGCGCAGAATATCACGGCAAACAGAAAAAAGGCGCGGTACACCGTGTCACGTTTCAGCAGCACGAATCTCCGGGGCGTTCCTGTGCGCGAAGGACAGCTCACCGCGACAGTACTCATTCGGCCACCCTCGCCCGACGCCTTTGTGCGGAACCCGCGTGTTCCGTCAGGTTACAACTGAGTCACTCTTGCAAGGCAGTCTACTCGCCCGGTCCACGCCCGTCAATCGCGGCCCGTATCGGCTCGCCTGACCTGCAATTTTCGCTATCTTGCTGATTCCATGGCGCGCTAGAATCCCGCGGCACCGTTATTCCCAATGGGAGGCCGCGCGCGATGAATCGTGATGCAAAGGCAGGCCAGGAAATAGAGTTCGAAGCGAGCGGCAGCGGTGAGAAGTCTGCCACTCGTGAGGGTTCGGCGTGGAGCCGCCGCGAATTCTTAGCGAACTCCGCAGGACTGGCAGCCGCCGGCACGCTGGGCGGTTTGGCTGCAGATATACCGCATTCCGCGCGCGAGATAACCGAACGGATCAGCGCGACTGATTCGCCGAATCGTGCAGCCGCACCAGCGCCCGGCAAGCCGCTGCGCATCATCATTGATACCGATCCCGGTATTGACGACGCGATGGCGATTTTTCTGGCGCTGCGTTCACCGGAACTTAAGGTGGAGGCCATCACGCCGGTCTGCGGCAACGTGCCGCTGGAATTTACGCTGCCCAACGCGTTACGCCTGGTGGAAATTGCCGGACGCACCGATGTGCCGGTTGCCGCAGGGGCCAGCCGGCCGCTGCTGCGGCGCCTGGCGACTGCCTCGCACGTGCACGGCGCGAACGGCCTGGCCGGCGTGGATTTTCCCGAGCCGAAAATAAAGCCGGTGAGGGAGACGGCGCCGGAATTGATTCGCCGCATGGTGCGCGCAAATCCCGGCGAAATTACTCTCGTCGCTGTCGGTCCGCTGACCAACGTGGCGCTCGCTCTGCGCGCGGATCCTGAACTGGCCAGCATGATTCCCGCGATTACCATCATGGGCGGCTCGCTTTCCGGCGGCAACATCACTCCCGCGGCGGAATTTAATCTGTACGTGGATCCGGAAGCGGCGCGCATTGTGTTTGACGCGAACATTCCGCTGACTATGGTTGGCCTGGACGTGACGCACAAATGTCTGCTGAGCGAGCGGCAGATAAAGCAGCTGGAAGCCGCCAACAATCCGGTGAGCCAGGCGGCGGGAAAAATTATGCGCGCCACGTATGAACGCATGAGCAAGGGAGGGGAAGTGACGGTCATCGCGCTGCACGACGCGCTCGCGGTGGCTTCGTTGATTGATCCGGGAGTGATCACGCGGAAAAATTATTACGTGGAAGTGGAGACCGCAGGCGAGTGGACTGCTGGCGAAACGCTCGGCTGGGACGGTTCGCGCCCCATCCGCAGGTCCGCACCGATGGAAACCAGCGCGCCCGAACCGGCGCCGGCGGAAATACCCTACAAGCCCAACGCGCAGGTCGCCGTCGGCGTGGATCCCGATCGGTTTTTCAATTTGCTGATTCCACGGCTGACGGGTAGCGCGACCTAGATCGCACGCCGCGGATGTGCGGTGATTTTGCCGTGGTTTTGTAGCGGCGCACTTCAGTGCGCCATTTGTGACGCGGAGCAGAATGCTGGCGGGCTGAAGCCCGCCGCTACAAAATCAACTGCTACAGCACGAACGGCACGAGTCGCGCGGTGCGGCTCATATACTCCCTGTAAGGCTGGCCCAGCGCTGCCACCAGCGCCGCTTCTTCCACGCGGATGCGGTACGCATAGCCGATCGCGACGCACGCGACCATTGAAAGTAAGCTGGCCCAATTCCCCAGCGCCAGCCCCAGGCCGATCACTGTAATCAACGCGCCCGCATAGGAGGGATGGCGGATGTAGCGATACGGCCCCGCCTCGATCACGGTTTGGCCCGAGTGCACGTCAACTTGATAAGTGAAATAGCGCCCCAACACGCGCATGCAATACCAACGAAACGCAATCCCCGCCCACATCAGCGCGATGCCCAGGAAAAAAAGCTCGGTGCGCATCCACGGAATGGCCGCCTGCTGCACGCCAAAGCAGAAGAAAAACGCGAGGAAGATACCGACCCAAATCATGGAGACCAGAAACCAGTAGGAACCGCGGTCGCGCGCCCTCCTGGGATCGGCCGATTTCCGCGACCTGCCCGACACGATTTCGAACACCTGCCACGCGGCGTACGTGATGATGAAGATCACGTCATACGCCAGATGGCCGGCAAACGGCACAGGCAGCATGCGCGCGCCTCCTATCCGATATATACGCCGAATCGCCGGATTAATTTCAGGAGATCTACCGCTAGACCGTCTGGAGGGGTTGTTCCGCTTCCTGGCCCAGCGCTTCACGCATTTTTTTCAGCAGTGAATCGCGGGAGAAGGGCTTCTGCAGGTGCGCGGAATCCGCGACGAAGCCGGCATCGGAGTTGTGTTCCAGGTAGCCGGACATATACACAATTTTAATGCGGGGATGCGCGCGTTTCAGCCGCTGCGCCAGCTCCGTGCCGCGCATGCGAGGCATCACCACGTCGGTCACCAGCACATCTATCTTTGCTGACCCCTGCTCCGCTTTTTCGAGAGCGTCCAGTCCGTCTTTTCCCACAATCACCTGGTATCCGCTGGAACGCAGAAATTCGCTGGCCAGTTCGCGAACCGCTTCCTCATCTTCCGCCAGCAGGACGGTGCCGACGCCGCGCGAATATTTCGCGGCCGGCTCGTCGTCGGAAGGCAACTGAGTAGCGGCAGCTGTTTGCGGCAAGAAAATTTCAAAGCGTGTGCCCTGGCCGGGCGCGCTATCCACCCATATATATCCGCCGCTTTGCTTCACCACGCCGTAGACAGTCGCAAGTCCCAGTCCCGTGCCTTTGCCCAGCTCCTTGGTGGTGAAAAACGGCTCGAACACTTTTGCTCTGGTCAATTCATCCATGCCGAGGCCGGTGTCCGCGACAGTCAGCAACACGTAACGTCCTGGAACGGTGGGCGGGTGGCTGTGCGCGTACGCGGCATCCAACACCACATTTTGCGTGGAGATTGTCAGCTTGCCGCCCGTAGGCATCGCGTCGTGCGCGTTCACCGCCAGGTTCACCAGCACCTGCTCGATCTGCGACGGGTCGGCCTTCACGCGCGCCAGGGAATCGCCCGGGCGAAAAGTGTATTCAATTTCCTCGCCGATCAGCATAGGGAGCATTTTGCTCACGTCGGAAATCAGGGAATTCAGATCCAGCACGCGCGGTTGCAGCACTTGCATGCGGCTGAAAGCCAGCAGCTGCCGCGTCAACGTGGTCGCGCGGTCCGCGGCTTTGCGCACTTGCGCGATGCTCGGTTGCGCCGCGCTCAGCGTGCCCAATTTCATTTCCAGCAGATCGCTGTGTCCTTTTATTACCGTAAGCAGATTATTGAAATCGTGCGCCACGCCGCCGGCTAGCCGGCCCACCGCCTCCATCTTCTGCGCCTGGCGCAACTGATTTTCCAACGATTTGCGTTGCTCCTCGTTTTTCTGCAAAGTGCCGCGCATGCGCTCGAACGCGGCCGTCACTTCTGAAACCTCATCTCCGACGTCTTCACCCAGCGGATAGTGATAATTTCCTTCTTCCAGCGCGCGCACGCCCTGTACCAGAGATTCCAGCGGCTGCGTAAAGGTACGCGACAGCACGAACACCAGCGCTCCTCCGGCGAAGACGGCGAAAAATCCCAGCAGCATCAGCGTCCGATTCAGCCGCGTCAATACCGCCATCGCGTCGTCGTACGGTTTCAGCACCGTCAAGGTCAGCGGCGGGGAAGTGCCGGGCGTCAGATCCACGGTGCTGATCAGGTAGCGCTTGTCACCGATTTGAATTCTGTCTTTGCCGGCCGCGGACTTGAGGCCGCCGGCCGCCATGGCGTCGTCCATCGTGGAAAACGAGCTGACCACCGCTTCATCGCCGTAGCGAAATGCCACCTGACACAGCGCGATCCGGCCCACATCGGCAGCCACGCGTGAATCAATCTCGCGGCCTACGATCACCGTGCCCAAATACATTTGCGAAGCCGAACCGCCCAACTGAATGGGGCGCAGCGCCACCTGATATAGATGACCCTGCCCAAACCACCAGCCGCCTGCCCCGCTGGAAACGGGCGAACGGGCCAGCGCTTTTTCGGCGGCTTCGCGGGGAAATCCAGGGACCAGCGTATGCAGCGCGACGATTTTTCCGGTCCAATCGGCCAGCGCGAAAAGCTCGGCGTCACCCGACCGCCAGATTTGTTCGGACGAATCCTGAATGCCGGCGAGCTTTTCGTCCGCCATCATTGCCTTCAACTCGGGCAGCGTGGCCAGCAATTCGGCGGTGCGCTCCAGTTGAACCTGGCGTTCGGCGCGCAAATTTTGGAAGGTCAGTACGGAGTTGCGGGCGTCCTGCTCGACTGCGGTGCGGACCTGCTCTTCAGCGGCGTGGCGCACCACGGCTAACGTGGCAAAAGTGAGCGCGGCGATCAGCAGCGTCAGCGAGAGGAGAAATTTCGTGCGCAGGCGCGCCTTCGCCAGCCCCAATTCGGAGAGATCGAGCGAGCGAAGATAGGTCGAAGATAGCCTGATGCCCATGCCGCTTCCCCACGCTGGGTAAACTTCACCAGCGTGAAGAATAGCGGCCAGGGGGCAGCAGGGGAATGGGCCGTTGGTACCGAAGATGCCGTTGGTACCGTGCTAAGGGTTTCGTACTAAGGCCCGCCGGTTGCCCGCCGATCGCTGACGGGGAAGCAATTCATCGGGCCATGGCGCTGCTGCTACATTCCGTTTTCGTCGGCGGAGGGGCCGTACGTTGCCGGCACCGGGATGTTGTTCAGCCGCAGATACACGCCCAGCTGCGCGCGATGATGGATGCCATGGTTCATCACCCACGTGCGCAGGCACGCGATGCGCGGCATGGTGAGCAGCGCCGTGCCATTACTCAGCAGCGACCAGTTCTTGTGCAGATCGGGGTCGCTGGCTTTCGTCAGCAACGAGCGCGCGGCGGCTACGTTCTTATCGAACTTCGCCAGCAGCTCCTGTGTGGTTTTGGGCGGTGGAGGCGGCACGGGCGAGACTCCGTTGGGAGCCATGTCCAGCGACTCTTGTTGCAGGGTGTACACCGCCCACTCCGGGACGTCCGCCAGGTGATTCGCGAGCCAGCCCATCGTTCCGGACTTCTCGTGCGGCTTCCAGGAAAATTTGTCGGCCGGAACGCGCTCGAGGGTTTTGCGCGTATTGGCCATTTCAGCGTCGAATTCGGGGAGCAGCGCTTCGTTCAGTGCCATAAAGCCTCCAAAGTGGCGAGAGGATTGGGGTAACCACGCTGGAAATCATAGGCGAACAAAAAGCGAAAGTCAAGCCGCTCGATTCACGGCCATCGCTCCCTTTCCGGCTACGCGGCCGATCGGGCATCAGCCGATTTTTCGCAAAAAAGTTGTTTCGATCTCTGGACCTAACATTAGGAAATTCCGGGCCTGACGCAATTCAGCAGGAATTATCTGGTGCGCTCGCCGTCGAGTCGTACTCGTCGAAGCAAGTCCTGAAATCGCGGTTCACTTCGAATTGAGTCGAACGCCGGTTCGATCGCTATCTCGGTCATCGCGAGAGAGTGCTGTTCGTAGGCATTTTCGAGGGAGTCCAGAGCCTTTGTCTTCTCGCCGAGGTGGGCGTACAAGATCGCGGCGCCAAACGGCGAGCGGTACGTCTCGGGCGGATTGTCCGTCATCTGCGTCAGTTCAAGAACCTCCTTCCAATAGCCCGCCGAGCCGCCTGTCGCCACCGCATGCCGGAGCGCTGCTTCCTTTCTCAGGGCTGATTCGCCGTCTTCGCCGGAAAGCAGCCGAGCTTTTGTGTCTTCGGTGATCGCATCAGCAAACCTACCCAGGAAAGCATAGAGCTGTGCCAGACGTTCGTGGTCGATTGCGAATCCGGGAAACATGTCGGCACATTTCTGAAATTGCGCCAGCGCCTTGTCGAATTGGCGGGCCCAAATGTAAGTGCGCCCCAGAAACGACTGGACGGGCGCGGAGAATGGATCGATGGCGATCGCCTTTTGCATTTCTTCAATCGCCTCCGCGTGGCGCCCCAGCGGCGAGAGGTAGCTATTGGAATAGAACAAGTGGGCATACGCGTCGTTGGGATTCAATGCCAGCGCCCGCAGATATTCACGCTCCGCACCAGGCCAGTCAAATTCGTAATGTGCCTTAACGAATCCCAGGGTCGTGTGACCGGAGGCGAGATTGGGGTCGAGCTCAATCGTGCGCAGCGCTGCGTCTCGCGCTTTGGGCATGGACTCCATAGACGTCATCGCACCGACTACGGGCGCCAGGCTATACGCGCGAGCCAGAGCCGCGTGGGCGGGAGCGTATTGGGGATCGAGCGCAATCGCGCTCTGGAACTCCGCGATCGAGCGCTGCACGCCAGGTTTGGTCCGGAGATCCCAATCGTGGAGTCCTTGCAGGTATGCATCGTGGGCTGCGGTGTTCACTGGCGGCGCTTCAGTCAGGCGGGCGCGCACGGGAGGTGATAGCGTTAATTCGATTTTGCTGGAGATCGCCAGCGCCAGGTCGCTCTGCAGCTTCAGGACATCGCCCGTGTCGCGGTCGAAATCCGCCGCCCACAAATGGGTTTGATCGCTGGCCTGGATCAGTTGGGCGGTGACGCGCACGCGCCGTTCAGTGCGCCGCACGCTTCCCTCGAGTAAGTAGTCCACTCCAAGCTCGCGGGCGACCTGTGTGGCCCCTTTTTGCGCGCCCTTGTATTGCATGGACGATGTCCGCGCGATCACTCCGAGTTGGTCTGGTTCGAGACTACCAAGCTGCGTGATGATTTCTTCCGTCATCCCGTCCGCAAAATATTCCTCGCTGGGATCTCCGCTCAGGTTCACAAATGGCAGCACCGCGAGCATTGCCTTCCTTGGACTCGGCTTAAGATGCGCGTTCGACCGTGAACGGAGCATTAGCGTGGCGCTGACAAGTACCAGAAGACTGACGGTCGTCCAGATTGCCCAGGTCCTGAAGTGGGGGCCAATCGGCGAAGCCTCGCGCGTCGGTTGGTGCAATTCGCCGGCCCTCTGCTCTGGGGGCACAAACGTATCGAGTGGCGCAGGCGCAGCCGCCGCGTCCACTTGCGCCGTGAATCGATAGCCTTTTCCCGGAACCGTCCGCAGGAAACGGGGATTTTCAGGATCGTCCTTCAGCGCTTGGCGGGCTTTTCGGACGGCGGTGTTGATGCTGTTGTCGGCATCGACGAATACGTTTTCACCCCAAATCGCCCGGAGGATTTCTTCGCGCGTGACGAGACGCTGGCGATTTTCGGCGAGCAAGAAGAGCAACTGCAGGGGAATGCGCTCCAATTTAACAAGCTGGCCGTCCTGGCGAAGCTCGAAGGAACCTGGATCGAGTTCAAAGCCTTCGAAATGGATGGTTTCGGAGAGCATGATACCTAGTCCATTAGCTGGCTGATTCTACTTCTTCGTCCGCAGCGTACCAAGCAACGATTTGAGAAGTTCGAAAAGCTAACTCGAACAAAAACAAGCTCTTCTGGCTTCAGAAAATCTACATGAAAGCTTCAGACCGTCTCTATTGCGGATAAACGGGCTTGCGCCAATGATGGCCCGTCACTGGAGAAACCAGCGGCAATTCGAGAGGAGACTGGCCATGAAACGATTGATATGGACGACAGGATCGAAAGCGCTGATTGCAGGAATACTTTTCTTGGGAGTTTCGGTCGCAGGAGTCCGAGCGCAGGAGACGACTTGCGGCAAATCTACCTTAAAGGGCGACTACGCATTCACGGTATCCGGACAGATTTTCGTACCGGTGAAAGCATCCGACGGCACGATCACCACAGTGATCGTCCAACGCGATGGCATCGCCATGACCCACTTCGACGGAGAGGGAAACCTCTCGCAAGTTGATTATGTATTGGCGAGTCCCAACGCGCCCACCCCGCCAACTCCTCCGCCTGCGCCTCCCACTGATCCGCTTACTGGTTTTCACAACATGGAGACTGGAACGTACAACGTGTTCCCCGACTGTACGGGAACTTTTACGATAGATACTCCAAAAACCAGCCCAATCGTTGTCGTCAAATTTGCGCTCAGCAACGGTGGTCGGTCCATTCATACCATCGTCACCTCGCTGACCATGCCAGGCGCGACCGCGCCAGTGCCTGCGCTGATTCACTCGGAAGGTCACCGGCTCGGAAGAATCGTCGAGTCGTGGGAGTAACAGTTACAAAGCGGACGGCATTCCAAATCACGCGCCAGGCAAGGCAAGTCGGGTTCCGGACGAGTCAATTCGCCCCCGAAAGACTCGTCCGGAAATCCGAAAGCTCATGAGTCAGTCGTCACGAGATCAGGAGTGCCAGTCGATTTGAATTCCATAAAACTTGCCATCTCCGATACCAATTGCGTGATTACGCGGTTACGGGAAACTGACCGCAGTTTCCGATCAGGCGCGCGGGCTCAACTGGTCGGGAGTTGGCTGTGGGAATTCGCACAAATTCATGACGTCGAGCCGTGCCTGGGTGTGTGAACGGAGCTTGCTTCGTCGTAAGGGGTGAGTGGAGCTTGCTGCCCGGAAATGCACACTGCCGGAAAAGTGCGGTAAACGAGGTGGCCCTAAAGCGGAACCGAGAGGCGGCTGGTCCGACGATCTATGGAATAAAAGTCATCCCTTTTTTCGATACCAGGACCGCCACAATGAAAGCGACAAATAGCGCCGGCACAATTCGCAGGAGTCTCATGGCAGGAAGATATCGCCCTGCCGAAATCCCGTCTGTTCCAAAAAGAACTAGGCCGACACGCGGTGGGTTCAGGCGTCCGCGACCTGACGCTACATCATGCGCCTCGCCCAATCATCGCAACATTCATAGCGACATTGACCGCGGCGCTGATCGCCAGCATCTTGGCGTCGCCGTTATTATTTAGGGGCGCCGGCCTTGTTCCAGTCGATGATGTTGACCAGGTTCCAGTGGTTCTTGCGCAGCTGAATTTCCAGCTGGCCTTCTTTGTTGATGATCAGCTGGGCCGCAGGGTACAGCACGCCGGTGTTCTTCTTCGGGTCGGTGTTGCTCAGGTTGAATTCGCCGGCGGTCAAGTCGTAGGCCCTGCTCGTGGTGTTGTGGTAAGCCTCACCGAAATTGATCAGGCGGTTTGTGGCGAAGCGAATCCTGCGTCCTCCCTGGGTTGGGATCAGGCGAATGTAAGCCAGGTCGTAGCCCAGCGTGCCGTTGACGGCAATGCGGCCGACCGACGGCATCTTGGATAGCTGGTCCACCAAGCCCTGATTCTGGCCCTTCTTGAAGGCGGCGACCAGCAGTTGCCGGTCTTCCTCTGTGGAGTACTGCCTGATGGTGATCTTGATATTCACCATCGTGCCCAGCTGTGTGCTGGTGCCCGACGCAGTTGAGTCGATCGTCTCGATGCCCCTGTCCTCTTGGGACCTAACGAGGCTGACGGTCGTCAACAGCAGCACCACCAGGAACAGAGCGCCATAACCGATTTTGCGAATCGTGGAGTCGAATTGCTTCGAGCTTGTCATCGAGTTGTCCTTTCCGAGGTAACGATTTTCTTGCCGGTTGTTCGTCGAACTGATGCCAGTCGAACCGGTGCCCGTCGAACGCGCCAGTTCGCGCGTCGCGCGGGCAAGTGATCCGCCGGCAGTCGTGAAGATGAGACGTCCTACGATAGACGCCTTTGGGTCCGATAAGCCAGCGACTTTCGCGACTAGCTTAGGTGACCAGCTTACTCCGTGACTACCAGCTCCGCGTTCGACGAGCCGCACATGCCGTAGACCGACCCGGAAACGCACGCGCCGACAGAGTATTTGTAGCAGCCGGCCCGCTTCGCCACTACAGAAATCGGACGGTCCGAACCGCCGATGATCGTTCCTTCGGGCGTGTCAAACGGCGAGGAAGGACCAAAGTCCACCACGAAACCGGTGTTCTTACCCCCGCCTTGCCACGCGACCGTGGTTCCGACCTTCACGCAGAAAGAAGCGTTATCTTTGGCGTTCGTGATGCTGGCCTTCGCCGCAGCGCCGTTGTTTCCGCTGCGCCTGATAGTCACCACGCAAGGATTGGAACTGGAGCCGCACGTGGTGCCCGCGTTGCACATGCTTCCCGGATTCGTCTCCGAACAGACGTACTTGCTGTTTTTGTCGGCGTTGTTGCCGGGGTTCAATTCCCGGGCCGAAATATATCCGCTGATTAACATCACCGGGAACACCAGCAAACTGCACCACAACGCCGCACTTCGTCGCATCTTCATGAGCCACCTCAACGAGAAATTACAGTCCCGCTATATTTCGTGCCGCCGCTGAGCGCCGAGTTCTGAGCGCAGAGCTGCAAGCCTGACCTTCAACCGCGCCCGCCATTCTGCACTGAGCGGCCAGAGGTTAGCATTGTCAGAATTGACAGTCCACCTCGCACGGTCAAAAACACCACAAGCTCGCGCGTTTGCTGGAGGTTTCGGTTATGAGTGAGTCGTGGTGTTGCCGAAAGTAACTCGTCTCGACAAGATCGTCTAATTGGGAAAATTGACTTGACGCACCAAGGCTTCGTACCGCGCATCGGACCGAATAGGGTCAAGCCGGGGATCATATTTCATGCCCGAAATGCAAATGGAGCGCTCCTCGTAAGCTCTGTTCAGCCAGCGGAAGGATACGTCTTTCTCACCGAGCCGTATATAGATTGTCCCAATCTCGAAAGGGCAAACGAAGTGCTCGTCGAAGTTCCCTTGCAGAGCGGCTGCGATCTTTTGCGCCTGGGATTTATTCCCCGCGGTGGCGTAGGCATATCCCAGAACTCCGCGCGCCACCGGGCTGTCGCTCAGTTGCACCCCCTTCTGCGCTTCTGCGATTGCTTCGGAGTAGCTTCCGGTTTGCGCGTAGATCATGCCCAGATAGGAGTGCGCTATGAAATAGTCCGGTTGCAGCGAGAGGGACTTCTGCGCTTGCAGGACGGCTTGATCGTAGCGGCGCCAGTCGTAATAAATCATGGCCGCATCGGCAAAATAACGAAAGGAGAGTGGGTCGAGCTCTTCGGCGAGGTGAATCTCACCTTCGGCCTTTTCCCATCGGCCAGTGCAGGCCAATAAGTTTGAGTAGGTATCATGGGCATCGGCGGAGTTTGGGCTCAGTTCGATCGCTCGCTTGCATTCCTGCTCCGCTGCCGGCCAGTCCCACTCGTAAACTGTGTAGATCCAGCAAAGCGCGGCGTGCGTTGCAGCAAGTGAATCATCCAATTGCAGCGCTTTCAGAGCGGCTGCTTTCGCTTGCGGCATCACCCGGCGCGGAGGCAAGTACCAATCGGAGAAACCACTGTAGGAATCCGCGAGCCCGGCATAGGCGAGGGCGTAATTCGGTTCCTTGGCCAGCGCCGCCTGGTAATACTCGATGCTCTTTTTCAGGCCCTGCTCGTCACCCTTGTTCCAATAAAAGCGCCCTTGTAGATAAAGCTGGTAGGCCTCCGGATTGGTCGGACTGCGGGCCGAGAATTGTTTCTGTTCCTGCGGGGTCAATTTTACCTGCACTTCATCGGCGATGCGGCGGGCAACCTCGTCCTGTAGAGAAAGAACGTCGCGCATGTCGCGATCGTAACTCTCCGCCCAGAGGTGTTTGTCGTTGTCCGCTTCGATCAACTGCGCGGTGATGCGCACGCGGTCCCCAGCTTTCTCCACGGAGCCTTCGAGCACCGCGTCCACCCGCAACTCTTTTGCGATGGTGGGTAGAGGCTTCTTCGATCCTTTGTACTGCATCACGGAGGTTCTGGAAATCACCTGCAGAGCGCTGATCTTCGAAAGGTCGGTGATCAGCGCTTCGGTCATGCCGTCCGCGAAATACTCCTGATCGGGATCGCGGGAGAAATTCTCCAGCGGCAGAACTGCCAGGGAGCGGATTTGCGCCGTAACCGCATGATCCAGTGGCACCCGGCCATATCTTTGGGCTACCACGTAGAGCAGAGCCAACAGCAAAACGGCGGCGCCTGCAGCGATCCAAATGATTCTCAATCGTCGTGGTCTGACCGTGGCCGCCGCAGGAGAGGATGCGGCACTCTGCATGGACAACCGGCTCAGGTCGGCTAGAATTTCCTTGGCCGATTGATAGCGGTGCTCCGGCTGCTTTTCCAGGCACTTCAGAATGATTCGTTCCAGTTCGGGCGATAGCCGTGGATTCAGCGCCCTCGCACTTACCGGGGCTAGATGTAGAATGGCATCGGTCAGTCGCGAAGGTACCGATTCGCGGAATGGCAGTTGGCCGGTAGAAATCTGGTAGAGCAGAACTCCGAAAGAAAAAATGTCGCTGCGTGGTTCCGGTTGTTCACCCTGCAATTGCTCTGGCGACATGTAGGGCAATGTCCCACCTACTTCCCAGGTCTCGCTGATCGTGGCCGCCGTCGCGGCGCCGGCCACGGGCTGAAACAGTTTAGCCAATCCAAAATCGAGAACCTTCACACGCCCTTTGGCCGTGACCATGACGTTGCTGGGCTTCAAGTCCCGGTGGACGACGCCGTGTTCGTGCGCCTCCTCGAGCGCGTCGGCGATTTGGCTTGCCAATGATACGAGTTCCTTTTCCGCCAGCGGTCCGCTTGCCACCTTTTCAGCAAAGGTCTGACCAACTACCAACTCCATGGCGATGAAGTCCACGCCGGAAACGGTATCGAAATCGTAGATCGTGGCGATGTTCGGATGATTGAGCTTGGAAAGCGCCAGCGCCTCTTTTCGAAAGCGGTTGCGCGCGGATTCGTCGATCAGCGAGCCGGCTGGTAGGATCTTCAAGGCTACATCACGTTCGAGTTTTTGATCGCGCGCGCTGTAAACCTCGCCCATTCCTCCAGCGCCCATTTTCGCAATGACGCTATAATGGCCGAGTTTCTGGCCGATCATCGTGGTGGACTGCCTCTGAGCGCGCATCATAGGTGCCGTACTTGAGCAAGTCAATCAAGCAGGCACCCGGGATGACACTGGCAGGACCAAATCACAATCGCGAAGCCGCCCAACCGATCGAACACAAGAACGCGCCGTCGCCGATTTCAGGCTTATACTGCGGGCACTTTCGCCGAATCGCGAAAACCAAACCGGTCCTGGAGTGAACATGGATTTATTTGCAGCTGGTCATCGGAAACGCCATCGCAGCGGCGTCGGATTGTGGCTTCGCTCGCTGATCATTTTCAGCGGGCTGGCTGCCGCCGTCAGCTTGTTCGCCTCGGCGGATCTGCAGTCGCCATTTGGCGCGTGGACGCGCGTGTCCGACAAGCCGATTCTTTCGCCGCAGGGCGAAGGCTTCGAATCAGCCGGGGTGTTCAATCCCACTGTGGTGAAAGAAGGCGGCAAGTTCGTGATGCTCTATCGCGCGCAGGATCGCAACGGAACGTCGTCGCTGGGCTATGCCACCAGCAAGGACGGCATCCATTTCGAGCGGCGCGCAACTCCGGTTATGACGGCGCAGGAGCCCTACGAAAAAGGCGGCGGGGTGGAAGATCCGCGGCTGCAGAAATTTGGCGACCTCTACTACCTCACCTACACCGGCTACAACAACGTGGACGGCACGGGCCCGGGCCATAAAGACGCGCAGCTGTGCCTCGCCACTTCGAAAGATCTGATTCATTTTGACCGCAAGGGAGTAATCCTGCCCGCCTATAAAGGCCCCTGGAATACTAATTGGACAAAATCCGGCGCGATCGTGCCGGAAAAAATTCACGGAAAATTTTGGATGTATTATCTGGGCGATGCGCGCGGACCAAATCCGCAGATGGGCATCGCTTCCTCCGACGACCTGCTGCACTGGAAAGATGCGCTGGACCATCCCGTGCTGGGAAATCGCAAAGGAATGTTTGACTCGCTCGTGGTGGAACCAGGCCCTGCGCCGGTGATTACCAAGGACGGCATTTTTCTCACTTACAACGGCGCGGGCGACGACCAAGTGTACGCCACCGGCTGGGCGCTGTTCGACAAGAACGACCCGACGAAAGTGCTGGCCCGCGCGAACGCTCCCGTTTTTGCGCCCACGCTCGAATGGGAAAAAGTTGGCCAGGTGCCCAACGTAATTTTCGTCGAAGGCCTGGTGCGCGAATCGAAGCGCTGGCTCTACTACTACGGCGGCGCCGATAAATATATCGGCGTAGCCACCACACCCGTGCTGAACTCCGCATCGCGCTGAAAATATTTGCGCCTTCAGATCGCAAGGCGGCAGCACGGCAGAAGTCCAGTCTAAGCCGCCAGAATTCAGTTGATGCCAGTCCAGCCTCACCTGCCCCAAAACCGTACCTCCGAACAGGTGCCTAAACAGTTGACTCGGGGTTAGCATCTCTTTACGAGCTGTCAATCCGACTTTCACAAAATCAGTGTCTTGGAACTATCGGTTCGAAGCTGTGCGCGTGCGGATCAGAAAGCCCGTTAGCGGAACGCCGTCGTTTCTCCCAGCCATCTCGAGTACATGCGGAAAAGGAGATTCTTCATGAAGCCCTCCAGTCGAGTCATGGTCCCGGACGACGCGTCCGCGAACAAGAAATCGAAAAGTTCCAGCCGCCGCGCATTCCTTGGTCGAGTAGCCGGTGCCGCAGCCGCCTCCATCGCAGCGGGCACCGTCGGCGCGCCCGCAGCAAAAGCCTTCGGTGGACAGGAAGCTCGCGGGGAGGCGTCCTCGTCCAGCGGCAGCGGGCGTGCGCTGGCGAGCTTCAACAACCGGCGCAACGCTGCAACCGCCGAACTGGCCGTTCGCACTCCGATCCAACTCACCAATGGCGATGAGACTCGATATCCCAACCGAATTGGCAATTACTCGAAAGGCTTAGTCCACAATTCCATCGGCCAAGTCACAAACTTTTCTTACAACAGCTTATTGGCTGCTGTGAATAGCGGCGCGGCGGACTTGTTCAGCCAGATTCAGATGGGCGGCAATACTCCGCTGGTGGACCCGCAGGCAGGGCTGGCTTTCGATCTGGAAGGAACTGATTCTCATCAGCTCGCCATTGGCACGCCGCCGTCAGTTGCAAGCCAGCAAATCGCGGACGCGGCCGTGGAAAATTACTGGATGGCGCTGTTGCGCGACGTGAATTTCACGCAATACGGCAACGAACCCATTTCGCAGGCGGCCATTGCGGAATTGAACTCATTGTCCGCGTTTAACGGTCCGAAGCCCGTCACGCCACAAAACCTGTTCCGGGGATTCACGGCGGGTGATGTGCTGGGGCCTTACGTGTCTCAGTTTCTTTTACAGTCCTTCAGTTTCGGCGCGATCCCGATCGCGCAACTTGTAAGAACATATGCGCCTGGCGTCGATTACATGATGACCCAGCCCGCATGGCTCGCCGTGCAAAACGGGCAAGGGCCCTTCGGTTCCAATGTGCTCGCTCCAAGTCTGGAATATATGCGGAATGGCCGCGCTCTGAGCGCTTACGTTCACGTGGACGTTCTTTTTGAGGCTTACTTCAATGCGTGCCTGATCCTGGTGGATTCTGGCGCGCCGCTCGATCCCAACAATCCGTACATCGGTTCCACTACCCAGAGCGGCTTCGGTACATTTGGCAGCCCTCATCTGAAGACGCTTGTTGCCGAAGTATCCCAGCGCGCGTTGAAAGCTGTCTGGTATGCGAAGTGGTTCGTCCATCGTCACCTACGTCCCGAAGAATACGGTGGGCTGATCCACATGACCAAGACGGGCCAGGCAACCTACCCGCTGCATGCCGATATATTGCACTCACAGGCGCTCGCGCAATGTTTTGCCAAGAATGGCGCTTACTTCATGCCGCACGCATTCCCAGAGGGCTGCCCGCAACACCCGTCCTACGGACAGGGACACAGCACGGTCGCCGGAGCGTGCGCCACGATCGTGAAGGCTTGGTTCGACGATCTTGCGCCGCTGACGTCCCTTCCAGGAGTCAGCATCGTGCAACCCAGCGAGGATGGATTCTCACTGGTGCCGTACAGCGGTTCTGACGCCGAGCAATTAACCATTGGCGGCGAAATGAACAAAATCGCTTCCAACATCGGGCTCGGTCGGGATCACGCGGCCGTTCACTGGCGCTACGATTATTCCGATTCGCTGCCGCTCGGCGAAGCGGTCGCAATCTCCATGCTCAACGACATGGGCCGTTGCTGGAATGAACCGTTCGAGGGCTTCTCGTTCACGAGATTCAATGGCACGAGGATAACCGGCGTCGGCAAGAACTCTTGATCGTAACGTCTGTGGCGCTTCGGCAGGAGTGTCGAACGATTTTCAGGACGATGGCGGGCTAAGCTGGCCCGAGCGAATGCCTCAGTTTTCGCGCCCGTGCCAAACCCCGCTTCGCGCTGAAAATATTTGCGCGTCCAGATCACGAGGGAGTGGCGCGGCAGATGTGAGGTGACGCGAGGAATCGGGAGTTGACGCGTGAGGCAAAACCGTCAAGGCTTAATCCATCATCTCTTTTGCATTCCCTCTTTCGCCGCTTCGAGTTTGGCTTCCAGGTCCGCAGCCTTTTCCATCGCCTCACGCAACGCCTTGCGCCATTCGTCCGGGGAGTAGGGCGGTTTGCCGCGGTCGCGACGGCCCACTTCCATTCCGAAAGCGACGCCGGCAGAAAAGATTTCAACGATTTCTGGATCTGCAATCACCCATGCTTCGCTCAGGCGACCCTCGGCTTTCCAACTTTCTGATAGTTTTGCCTGCTCGATTTTGATTTCTGAGAAGCTGGTTCTGTCCGCCATGTATGTGCCTCCCCAAGCCCATTCGCAGTGTGGGAGGAATTGGCCGGCATGCCCACCCCAAGAGAGGGGAGTTTGTTCAATCAGTACCGGGCGCGGGGAGCTGCCGGTAAACCGCTGTCAGCAAACTCTTCGCCATGAACTCGCACGGGCGGGAAATGGTAGCTCCGGCACAGACAAGACGACGCCAGACTCATCGCCCGTTTACGCGACTCAGCACGAGCTTACTGGATCGAAATCCTATCTACTCCAACATGTTTTTGTCCGAACATCGTGTTTCGACAGATTAATCCTGTCTGCTCGATAATCGATTCGCGTTTCGGGAGTCACTTCGACGCATTCGAGCAACGGGTGCGCCAAGCACCTGTCCACAGTCACACGCGAGCCGCCGATGAGCGTGAACGTCATATCGTAATCAGTGTAAACACACCAGCTGCGATCCTGAGGCCACCAGCGTTCAGGGGTGCCACCGAAATGTTGCGCCGTCAGGAACGCGGTCGCTTCGTTCAGCTCGCCGCTGTAAAGGTGTGGCAGGTCGTTCATAATATAATCAGAAAAGCGAAAGTATACCGGTTGTGCTTGAGCGGACGGCTTGAGTACGAAAATCACAGCTTCGCAAGTTTTTCTGTCGAGCGTACCCTCCGCTGGCCCCCGCAAATATCTTGGCCAGCTTCCGGTCTCGAATGCTTTGCGAAACGATTCGACGTTGAACTCAGGATGAAACGAAAGTCCGTATCTTTCGCAAAGCGTGCGCCATGAGACGCGGGAATCCTCTCCTTCCTCCACTCCGGACCACCGCCCAACCGCTAAGGCATCGCTCAATATGGCGGCAAGCGCTTTTTTGCCGGCCTCGGTTTCGACTGGCGCCGGATTGGCGCGTTTGTCTTCGTCCCACGTTAAGGTGCGGTTGTGAATTGAAGCGTCCTCATGAATCGGATGGAAGAGCTTGCAGTAGGCCGGAAAAACTCGCGGTATGAGCTGGGCGACGATGTTTTCGGTCCACTCGGGGCTGTCAGCGCTCTGCGCAGAAGGTTTGTCGCGTCCTTCGACGATCCAATCGAAGACGGTTGTTTCAGCAAGGGCAATCATGAGGAGATCCCACCCCACCCGGTGCCTGTTCTAGAATCCGTGGTTCAAAGCATTAAGTCCAGATTCGCGTGTCGGCCGAACGAGATGGGCATGACACTCGAACTCGTCCCGCTACGCGCCTCGGCAGGAGTCGGTCTCGAGAGGCTATTTGATTACGGATGTGCAGTATCGGCTGGCGGCGCTTCATCCTTCACGTGTGCCAGCGGAATCTGCCCGAACAATTGCAGATCAATGAGCATGTTCAGCCGCCGGTCGAGCTGAAAAAACGTGGCCGCCTTTCTTCCCGGCAGCACCTGGCTCACCGTCGGCACATACTTCAAGCGCAGCGCCTGCACCTGCGCGTCCACCTCCAGCCAGTGCCGCACGTAAATCATGGCATCCTGGTCGGACATCCTCGCCCACATCTCCGCATACTGCTTCAGCAGCGCGTACTTCTGATTGTTCACTTCTTGCAAGTCCTTCACATAATGGTTGTAGATCGGCCAGAACTTCTGGCCCTCTTCCTCCGAGAGCGACATATTCTGCCCAATCACCTGCATCTTCATGGCGCGCAGATCCTTCCGCAGCAAAACAATGTCCTCTTCCGTCACCGTCGGAGTGATGATCCTCTCCACCTTCACTTGCTGGCCCTGTGCCGTCCCATCCAGCCCGGCCAGCCACCCAGTCGTGCTGCCACGCCGCGCTCCACCCAACACGGTCGCCACCAACACGCCCGCAACAAACGCCGCAGCCAATCCCGCCGCCGCCGTAACTTTGCGCTTCATGAGCTTTCTCCTTACCCTGGTCCTAGCCTTCGACCTGACGTTCGTCCTCGCCACGAAGAACCAGCGAGAGCAGCAACCCCGACTGCATGTTAATACACTTGGGCCGCTAATGGATTACTACCAGCAGCAAGCCCGAGTCAACCCCCGGCTAACGCGCTAATCCGAAATGTGAACTCCTACTTTAAATGGACTGTTCCGCGATTTATCAGGAGTTACAAATCTAACAAGGGGCATCTATCCCCAGCGCACTCGCGATGCGCATTTTCAGCCATACCGCTAACGCACCAAGCGATACACCGCCCGCCACGAGAACTGCCCAAAGTCCGTAGGGAGGGCGGCCAATCGGTTCATGGCTCAGGATTAGGATTCCAAGCAGCAACCACGAAATAAATGCCCCGGGAACAGCCGTCGCCACGAACACCAATAGATTGACAAAAGTCACACGGAAAAACGGAACACACGCAAGGATAACGGTTCCGAGAGCCGTAAAGATGGCGCAACCGATAAATAGCAACCAAAGTGTACCTATCAGGCTCATTGGGCTCGAAAAATAGCACAAACACCGGCCGCACGCATCGAAGAGGTCTCAACTCCAGTTCAACGCATAAGCCGTACAAGTGGGATCGAGCCAAAAGCACATGTCCGGTTGCGCGATTGATCTGGAGTTACAAATCATGCCTGCTCTTCGATTCGTGGCCTGAAGTCGTCGTCTTACGTCCGGGCTCGCCGGGCTGCCTCGATGGTGGCGACGTCGATCTTCTGCATCGTCATCATCGCTTCGAAGGCGCGCTTCGCCTCAGCGCCGCCAGCCGCAAGCGCATCCATCAGCGTGCGCGGGGTGATCTGCCAGGAAATGTCCCAGCGGTCCTTGCACCATCCGCACTCGCTTTCCTTTCCGCCATTGCCGACGATCGCGTTCCAGTAACGGTCCGTCTCTTCCTGATTGTCGGTCGCGACCTGGAAGGAAAACGCCTCGGTGTGCTTGATCGCCGGGCCGCCGTTGAGACCCAGACAGGGGATGCCAAGGACGGTGAACTCCACCGTCAGCACGTCGCCCTTCTTGCCGCTCGGATAGTCAGCCGGGGCCTGGTGCACCGCGGTTACTTTACTATCCGGAAAGGTCGCGGCATAGAAGCGCGCGGCCTCCTGCGCGTCTTTGTCGTACCAAATGCAGATCGTGTTCTTTGGCCTCATGTTGGTGTCCTCCTCGCGCACAATCATGACAGGATAGTCGGCGAACAGGAAGTTGGCCAGAAACGGCGCGCCGGGAAGTGTGGATGCGTGGAGCACAGGACCGAACTCGCCCGGTCGCACGTCTGCCCGGGAATCAGCACCTCGCGAAGCATCCTTTCGCGGCGAGGCGGCTTCTGCATATTGTGACGCCGGTGTAAATTCTCGTTCGCCAATGGGGTTGACGGATGGTATCTTCGATGCCAAGAAGGTAGTGACCAGAGGCTGATGAAACGAGTCGTGCCCAGCCCCGCTCGCGAGTTTGGCGTTCCCGCCATGGTTAGGGATTGGCTTGCAGTGGGACCCCGCGTGTTGTGCCGCTCGGTGATTTCATTTCTGTTCTTGGGGCTTGTCTTTTTTGGAATTCTGTTTGGCGGCGCGACGACGGCGCGGGCCTTCGCTGGAAATCCACCGGCCACTTGGCTCGGTCCCGGCCTGACATTCGCCATCGCCGATCTCGACGGCGACCGTCGTCCAGATTTCGCCAGCATTCAGGCTGGACAAAACCGCCCCGACAATTCCGACTACTCGATTCAAATTTACTTTTCGCAGGCTG
Source organism: uncultured Acidobacteriota bacterium (assembly GCA_963748395.1). Taxonomy (GTDB): domain Bacteria; phylum Acidobacteriota; class Terriglobia; order Acidiferrales; family UBA7541; genus Palsa-295. Next base: position 1,379,375 of record CAVVIP010000006.1, read on the forward strand.
GGCAGCAATCGCTTCACCTGGTGGCCCCGGTGGGTGGCCTGCTGCTCGAGGCGCGCGACGTGGATGGGGATCACGCGATCGATCTGATCGTCTCCTCGGCATGGCGCAAACAGCCCGTAGCGATATTCCTGAACGACGGCCACGGCAGTTTTTCGCGCGCGGAACTCGCTGCATTTCCCCGGGCGTTCAGCGAGGGCGGCACGAATTTGTTTTCCGCGTCGAACCCGGCGACAGATGCTCTGGCGATTTCGCCGCAACCGGACGCCGGCATCTGCCCGGACGAAAACCATTCAGAAATTGACCGCTCGCCGGCGCGCTTGCTGCTGGCTTCGGCTGCGGGATTTCCTCCTGATTCTTTCCTGACGTCGCACTCCGGACGCGCTCCTCCTTCAGCAGTCCACCACCGGTCCTAATCTTTCCGGCCTCCTCGAATCTCTCCCCATATCCAGGGTGAAAAAGAGGTAGGGAAGCCTCCACCAAATCTAAGGGTATCTGCCGGCGGTCTACTCTCCGTCGCGCGATGACTAATTTCAGACCTCACTTCCGGTTTGCAGCTGATGCCGGTGACAAAAAACTGGAGGAACGGGATGCCATTAGACGACCTCTCCGAGACGCTGAAAGACCTGGCGATCAAGGTGTACCTGGTGAATATCCCCGCGAACGAGGAACTAAGAGTCCGGGAGCTGGTGAAAGAACTGAAATCACTTTTGGACGCATCAAAGACGACCGACGGAAAGCCGATCCTATGAGATCGCGGCCGCCCACTGTTTGTTCGGCCGGAGCGTCGGCGTTAGCAGATGGGATGTACAAGCGAGCAAATGAAATGACGGGCCCGAGATGATCATCATGAAGACACACACACAACCTGGATGTAACGCAGATGCTGCCATATGCACGGAGGTGCACCAATGAAAGAGCTAATACAGGCCATTGCGCAGGGGCTGGTGGATTACTCGAACGACGTAGAGGTTCGTGTCGTCGAAGGGAAGCAGGTGACCGTGTTCGAGCTGCGCGTCCATCCCGACGATCTGGGAAAAGTGATCGGGCGCAAGGGACGCACCGCGCAATCGATCCGCACATTGCTGGGCGCGATGGGAATGAAAGAGCGGAAACGGTTCGTGTTGGATATTTTGGAGTAGTGCGCTTATTCGAGCGCGCGCCGAAACCGATTCGCTGCGACGAATATCACGACAAAGGTGATGTCATGAGTGATCTTGTGAGAAAGGTCGCGGTCACGCTCGCGCTGGTGGCTGCGTTCGCGCTCGCCGCCCCGGCGAAGAAGCACGATTCGGCAGACAAATCCTACGACAAGCAGGGCCAGGTGTTTGCCATCGTCCCTCATTACCAGCTCACACAGCGCCTGGATCCCGTCTTCGGGCATTACCAGTGGTCTTGTGACAAGGATGCGGGAGACTTGAGCTGCACGGACAACCCTCTGCCATATCTCACGTATGTGAGGCTAGCGCCGGATGGCCCCATGTATTTTGCGGTGCGGTTTGTTGACAAGCATCACGACGCATACGCGCCGCCCGTGCTCGATAACCTCATCCACGAAAAGGATACCCATTTCAATTATCGCGATTACCTCACCACCAAAGACGGCTTGCCCGTCATCTGCCTTCCGTACACATCCAGCGACAAAAAGGGCAAGCCAAAATCCGGCGAATCCTGCTACACCATAGAGACGAAAAACCCTCGCCAGCTGCAACCGTAAACGACAAGGCTGTTGCACCGACCGTTTGAACCCGCGGGTCTTACGAGCAGTTGGCCGCGGCCTTGTAATATGTTATCAGTGCGAAATGAAATCGATTCGATACCGCCTTCACTTTTCTCTCTTGATTGTGGCGTTGCTCGTTTTCTGGTTGTTGGAGGGCATCCATTTTTCTATTTCGGTCTCTAACTTCGATTTTTTCCAGTTCGGACTGATGGGAGTGCTTCATGCGACGGCTCTCGTCGTTTCGTTCCGAGACCGCAAGGCAAACAATCCGTTCATCGCACTATGTTTCATCATGCTTGCTGGTTTCTGGAGCGCAGCGACGCCTATTGTGGGACTGTGGGGTTCCATTGCGTGGACTCCCATTGTTCGGGCTCCTCTCTCGGAGAGCTTGCGTTCGAGCGATATTGGATTCGCCATTATTTTTCTTACCGGCTCGGCAATCGGTGCCGCGGGATACTGGCTGTTAGTGCGCCTGTTCTGGTTGAAGTCGCTTCGCCGCGTGGACTGTCTTAGAACGGTGGCCCTTTGCGTTGGCGCGACGTTGCTGGCTTTGTCTGCTATCGAAGTACTACCTAAGAATGTACCAGTCCGTGTCACTTGGCTGATCCTCACGGCGGCTTGGTGGTTTGCCTTCTCGATTTCGCTGTATTGGAGCGAGATGAGCGGATACGCCAGCAGGTCTGCGGAAGCGATGGCGAGCGCAGGTCTCAACTCCTGATCCACACGCTTACCCGGCTACAGATGCGCCAAGGCTTGGAATAACGGCCGCCGTGATAGACTCCGCCGAAGCATCCGCTGAATAAATTCGTAGTAGAGGGCTAGGGCGCAACGGGGCGCGCCGGAACGCAACGAGGGGGAAGGGAACCATCATGTACGGCAGCTTCGCGGATTCGTTGGGAGTGATGATTCTACTCGCAATTCCCAGCCAGGTGATCTGGTCGTACTCTGTCGGCGGAGTGGTTTTTGCCATCGGCCTCGCCGTGATTTTTCTGCGCGGCGATTGGCAGAGAGCGCGCGGCTTCGACAAGCTGATTCTGTTCGGACCGCTTTTCTACGCTGCGCCAATCGCTGCCTTCGGCACCGAACATTTTATGTTCGCGCAGGCCATCGCGACGATGGTCCCCTCGTGGATTCCGTGGCATCTGTTTTGGGCGTACTTCCTGGGCGTTTGCTTTATCGCCGCCGCGCTGAGCCTGGTGACGAGGATTCAAACGCGCCTCGCCGCCAGTCTGCTGGCCCTCACTTTTTTTCTTTTCGTTGTGCTGATGGACGTCCCGGGGTGGCTGCAAAATCCGCGCGACCGCATTGCGCTAGCCCTCGCGCTGCGCGAATTATCGTTCAGCGGCGGCGCTCTGGCGCTGGCAGCCAGCCTTAGCGGTGAGGGGCGCGATCGCGGCGCGCACAACGTGACGCACCACCTCAAGCCCATCCTCACGACAATCGCGCGCTACTTCGTCGCCATTCCCGTGCTGTTTTACAGCTTCGAGCAATTCATGCACGGCGATTACGTTCCCGCAGTTCCGCTGGACCGCCTCACTCCCACATACATTTTCGGCCACGCCATGTGGACGTACGTCGCCGCCGTGGGCTACTTAGTCGCTGGAATCCCGTTGCTGCTCGGCAAGAAAACCCGCGCCGCCGCCGCATGGGTGGGCCTGACGGTGCTGTTCGTGGAGTTGGTCGTCTACCTGCCGATCGGAATCGTGGACCGCGCCAGCATGGACAACGGCCTCAACTATGTGTTCGACACGTTAATGTACTGCGGCGCCGTCCTGCTGCTCGCCGGCGCCATGCCGCGCGAGTCATCGCCCGATTCGTAGCGCCGCACCACGCACGTTGCCTGCCGCGCGCTTCGCTTCTATCGCTACCGACCACTCACAATTTCAATGTTTTTGGAGTACGAAACGCCGCTGCCATTAGGCGCATATCCCACCACGGTTGTGCGCACCAATCGCAATTGCACGAAGTCGTAAATCGGGATCATCAGATAATCGCTCAGCAGCGTCCGTTCCGCTTCCTCCAGAACCTTTGCTCTTTCAAGCGGATTGCGTTCCAAGTTTGCGCTGCTCACCAGCGAATCGTATTTGTGGTCGGAGAAGCCTAAGTCATTCTCGGTGGAGCCGGAGAGCCAGATCTCGTCAAATGTGTTGGGGTCAGCATAGTCAGCGACCCAGCCCTTTGCCAGGAGAACTCCCGCCACGGGATCTTCGGGCGCTTTCGTATCAGAGTATGGCGCTAGTTGTGACTCCACTCCCAGCGCTTCTTTCCACTGGTGCGCTATTGCTCGTGATGCTGCCGTACGGGATTCACCGTCGGCGCGGAGTTCCACCTTCAGTTGTTTGCCTGGACCGTAGCCGGCCTCTGCATACAGTTGACGGGCCACAGCCAGTTGCTGTGCCTTCGGCAATTTTGCCCAAGGAAATTCCTGCGGGGTGTAGCCCTCCAGCCCCGGAGGTACCCAGCCGTATGCCGGCCTCTCGCCTCGGCCTGCGACCTCGCTGGTGATGTACTCGCGGTCGGCCGCCATGGCCAGAGCTTGTCTTAACTTGACGTTGTTCTTGAACGGCCCAGACTTCTGCTCGAAGGCGTAATAGTAGACTCCAAGATCCGGATAGCTCTTCAATTCGTCGGCGTGCTTTGCACGAATCTCCGCAAGCTGGCTTGCCGGAACACCCCAGGTGATATCCGTTCCTCCGGAGAAGAACAGTTGCACTTCTTCTTCGTCAGTCTTAGGGAAAAAGTACTGAACTTCCGCGAGCTTCACGTGCTCGTGGTCCCAGTAATTAGGATTTTTCTTCAGCACGATGCGCGAGCCAGCAGTCCATTCCTGCAATGTGAACGCGCCGCTGCCAACCAGCGTCCCGTTTTTGCCGAAATTTTCTCCTTGCTGCTCGATTAATTTGCGATTCACAGGCGCAAGACTTGGATGGGTGAGCGCAACCAGAAAGTAGGGAGTGGGCTGGGCCAAGGTGATCTTCAACTTGTTGGGACCCTCGGCTGCAACTCCCAGATGCTCCACTGCGGAGTCTTTCGCGTCACTGATCTCCCTGGCATTTCGAATCGGAAACGCCAAAAATGCATATACGGATTTTGTGGCGGGATTCACCAAGCGGCGGTAGCTGTAAACGAAGTCGTCGGCGGTCAGCGCTTCACCGTTTGACCACTTCAGGCCGGGACGCAGTTGGAAGGTGTACTGCAGGGCGTCGGCGCTGATATCCCAGCTCTGCGCCGCACCGCCAATAACTTTTCCATCCGGAGCGAAGATCACCAGACCTTCGTACAAGTCCCGTTGCACGGTTGCGGCCGCCACGGATTCCGTCTTGTGCGGGTCCAGGCCCTCGGGTTCATTAGATGTATCTCGTCGCAACGTCTGTGCTGCGAGGGTCGTCGCAGAAATCAGCAACAGAACCAAGGCCCAAACACACCCGCGCACGAATGGCATCAGTGTCCTCCCTGCGTTTCAGCCGCGCGCTGCGCTCTGATCTTGCCTGCTTTGCCGCGGCCGCGTGGTCGGATACTATCCCAGCTCGCTTGCTGCGGTCGAGCGGTTGAGTAGTCGAGTGGTCGGATGTACGGAAGCGATCCAGAAACGGGGATCTGCGACACCGGGCGCGGCAGGCGGGGTTTATTTTTCTTGGTCGCGCGTCACACGCCGGTGGTAGAGCACCAACCCGAGGATCAGCACGGGCATCGCCAGTTCAAAAACCAGAAATATTCCTGCGTTGTTTTCGGCGTGATTGTTGCGCAGCAACATTTCCCGGATGTGCCCCACCGCGTCCCCAAGCAGCCACACGGCATCGGCAATCGCCGTGGCCAACCAAAACTCGCCGCGAAACACCAGGCACAGCACGCCCAGCACGCCCACCGTCAGGTCAGCGATGCCAACCTCATATTCGAACGGACTGGTCGCCCATCCGATGGACGCCGAGGCCTCGAGCGGCCGGAACACGTGATAATACGCGGTAAAGAGGCCCATCAATCCCACGTAGATAAACAGCAAGTAGATAAGGTAGGTTCCAACGATCGTCGCTGGGCGGCCGCGCCGCTTCGCCGAAAATCCCAGGTGAATTGACGCCGCCACCAACGCAACTACCGCGAAAAATACTTGAAGCATGAATTTCTCCGGTGAAGCAGTTACTTGTTGGCGGGGATCATACTGCGATTCTTCCAGTCTGTCCCACTAGAGTGCTGTGTAGCGGGAATTCACTTTCGCGGCTCATTCGTTGGAGGCGTGTCCTACGAAATAGCTCCTCTGCCGGTTCCACCAAAAACCCCAATAGACCACCACCGCCGCGCTCGCTATTCCGGCAGTTGCGTCGCGTGCCGGCCGCGCATCTTGCGTCCGTTGGATTATTTCAGGCCTTTTCCGGTAGTGGTGATTACCAGCTGGCCGTGTTTCACTCCGCGCAGGCTCAATATTCGATTGGCCAAATCTCGTATCGTGCTGCTGCGGCCGCGCATGATAATCACTTCCAGGCAGTTGTGATGGTCCAGGTGAACGTGCGTCGCCGCCAGCACCTGGCTGCCGGCGTGGTGCTGCGCCTCTACCAATTGCTCCGTCAGATTCGGACGATGATGGTCGTAAACGATGGTCAAAGTTCCGACGATCTCCTTATCCTCTTCGACCTCCACAGACACCAGGTGCTCGCGGATCAAATCGCGCACAGCTTCGGAGCGGTTCTTGTAACCTTTCCCGGCAATCGCTCGATCAAACTTCGCAAGGAGATCTCGATCTAGAGAAAGGCCCGTTCGCGCTAGCTCAGACATATTCAATCCTTCCCTGGGAGCGCCAGGCGCAGCGCGCCACCGAACCTTCGTGTATAGCACGGTGCACGCGACGGAGGCTAGGGACGCGGTGGGTATCTCAATTCCCGCTAGTGCCGGAGAAGCTGGAAAAACCTTAGGGCGTTATCAGGGAAATTCTGATAGCACGATTATAGCAACCGTGTTACAACATCCTTCGCAGCGGTAACACGATTTCCATACTCGTATGGGGAGCTTTCATGCTATCCCGGCGCTCCACGCCCCGGCTGCACACGTGCATGGTGGCCCTGATCATTCTGATTTGTTCCGCGACCACATTACTTCCAGCGGCCAACGCCCAGGGAATCACCCAGCTGTCCGGCACTGTCGTGGATGCGTCCGGCGCATTGATTGCCGGAGCCACCGTGCAGATTCTAACAGCGAACGGGGCTCTGCAAACAACGGTGCAGACGGACGCGAACGGCGCCTTCATAATTTTTGGACTCGCGGCAGGGAATTACCGGCTCGTGATTTCCCATCCCGGCCTGGAAACCAAAGATGTTTCCGTCACCGTAGCGACCACCGAGGCGCCGGCCCCGCTGCGGATCTCTCTGGCCGTCAGCTCGGTGAACACCACCATCAACGTGCAAGGCCGCGAGGACAGCCTCATCGGAATTGCCGAATCCGCCAGCCAGGGAACCGTGGGCGCAACGGAAATCCAGGATCGTCCGATTCTTCGTTCCGGGGAAATTCTGGAGACGATTCCCGGCATGATCATCACGCAACACGCCGGCGGCGGCAAAGCCAATCAATATTTTCTGCGCGGCTTCAATCTCGACCACGGCACGGACTTTGCCGTTTATCTCGACAGCATGCCGCTGAACCTGCCGTCGCACGCGCACGGCGAGGGCTACGCGGACATGAATGCCGTTACACCGGAATTTGTCGAGCGGCTCGATTTCGAGAAAGGTCCTTATTACGCGAATATCGGCAACTACGGCTCAGCAGGAGCGGCCAATTTGGTGTTCTTCAAAACTCTGCCCGAAAACTTCATTCTGGTGGAAGGCGGCATGTACGGCTACGGGCGGATCGTTTTCGGCATATCGAAAAAGCTGCGCAAGGGCAATCTGCTGTATGGCGGCGAAGCCTACCACGACAACGGCCCATGGACGACGCATGAGGATAATTATTACAAATTTAATGGCCTCGCTACCTACAGCCAGGGCGGAGACGCCAATGGTTTCAGCGTCACGGCCCGCGCTTACCGCGGAACTTGGAACTCAAGCGATCAAATCCCCGTTACCGCCATACCGCTGGTTGGATTCTATGGCGCGCTGGACCCGACGGACGGTGGCGAATCGCAGCGTTATAGCCTGCAAAGCGAATGGCATCGCAGCAGCGCAAATTCCGAGACGAAAATCACGGCCTACGGATTTTATTACGACCTCAATTTATTTTCTGATTTCACTTACTACCTGGATGACCCCGTCAAGGGCGATCAGTTCGAACAGCAGGACAGGCGCTGGGTGGCGGGGGTTGACGCACACCACACGATTTTCAGCACGTGGTGGGGCCGCAAGACGGCAAATACGTTCGGCCTGCAGGTGCGCAACGATTGGGTCCACAACGGCCTGTACCGCTCGCAAGACCGCATGCGCACGGACAAGAATGATATCAACGCCTGCAATGCCCAACCCATCCCCGAGTGCGACACCAATCCGGATCTGACGGCAGTGCTGCCCGCGGACACGGATGTGAATGAATTTACCGACACCATGATCGGTTTTTACGTGGAAAATAAAACCCAGTGGACAGATAAATTCCGCTCGGTGGTAGCCTTCCGCGGCGACGAGGCAATCTATAACGTCACCAGCTTGACTCCCACATATGTCGCCACCGAATTGCCTGGCTCTCCGGTGGTCAACTTTGGGGAGCTGAATTCCGGAACGGCCACCAAGTTCCTGCCCAGCCCAAAAGCGAGTTTGATTTTCGGTCCGTGGGCCAAGACGGAGTTCTACGTGCAGGGTGGTTTTGGTTTTCACAGCAACGACGCGCGCGGCACAACGCAGAGGGCCGAACCGATTTCGCCGGACTATCCTTTCCCAACGTTCAGCACACCGATTCCGGCGCTGGTACAAACCAAAGGCGCGGAAGTCGGCGTGCGCACATCGTTCGTGCCGAAGCTGCAAAGCACACTCTCGCTCTGGTATCTCCACAGCAATTCCGAGCTGCAGCAGGATGGCGACACCGGAGGCACGGTTGCGTCAGACCAGCCGAGCAATCGCTATGGCGTCGAATGGGCGAACTATTACACGCCGTTGGAACACTTGGCTCTTGATTTTGACCTTGCGGACTCCGTCGCGCGATTTACCCAAGTAGACCCTGATGATGCGGCGTACAGCAACGTGGGTGGTGGCCAGTATCCCGTGCAAGGCCCGGGCGGCACGCGTGTGCCCGAAGCGGTGGAGTGGGTGATTGCATCAGGCATCACGCTGCACGATTACAAAGGTTTTACCGCGAGTTTGCGCCTGCGCTTCTTCGGCCCGCGCGATTTGACGTCCGACGGAATTTATCGCTCGGATTCAACGGCGTTGCTCAACGCGGAAGTCGGCTATCGAATCAACAATCATTGGAGCGTTAAAGCCGAATTCTTGAATTTGCTCGATCGGCTCGATCACGACATTGACTATGCGTATATCTCCCGCATAACGCCCACAGGCGTCGCGGAATTCACAGACGTTTACCACCCGGTCGAACCGTTTCAGGCGCGCTTCGGGTTGACCTACCGATTTGGTCTGCATTAATGATTTGTTGTGGATACGTGTGCTGGCGTTAGCTGATCCGGCGTCAGCCTGCTCGCAACACATCATAGTTTGCGAGGATGCAGCCACCTTCGAGCATGCGGCATTCCGTGAGAGTCATTTTTATTCGATGGCCGAGATCGCGGAACGTCGGGATGCCCGTGCCCAGAAGAATCGGATGGATGTTCAGGCCGATTTTGTCCACCAATCCTGCGGACAAAAGTGACTGCGCCAGTTCGCCGCCGCCCATCTTCTCACGATCGCAATCAGCTGATCCGCAGCGACCTTTTGCGGTTACCCGCCGAACTAATCTCGCACGTACAGAACGTCGGCGCCGCATGAACCGCACCCGTGATACGTTTGCGCGATGATTCTTAAGTTTTGCCGACCAGTTTGGAGGCTGGTGCTATCTCTCGGCGTGTGCTGTTACTCCTCTGGACAGGAAACTTCTAAGGCTTCATCAGAACACGCAGATGCGACAGTTATCTCGGCGAGTTATTGCGAACTGGTCAGCAATCCAGGACTGTACGACGGGAAAGAAGTGACAGTTCGAGCGACCTACAAATACGGCTATGAGTGGTCATACCTTTACTGTTTAAGTTGCATGAACAAGGGCCAAACTTGGCTCGACGTGCCGACCGACTTGGATGCAGCGTCCGAGAAAGCCTTGAAACGAATGCCGAAGGGTGCGGGCGCTGCCAATCTCACTGTGCAAGGCACTTTCACCAGATGCGGCCACTGTGGACACCAAGGCTCATACCCATTCAAATTCGTTGCCCACAAGGTGAGCAATGTGGCTGTCGTAATTAAGGGAATGAAATCTCTGGACGAAGAACAAAAAGCCGAAAGACGGTGGGCCTGCGGCGGGACGAACCCGAAGTAGTACGCTGCGGCGAAGCGTTTGTTCGCTATCGCGACCATTCGTGCTTCAGCCAAGTTTCTCTGACACTTCGCTGACGAGCGATTGCAGCAGCGTTGCTGCGTCTGGATATTTCGCGAGTCCGGCGCTTTGCCCGGCCCACAGCGCCAGGAATTCGCTCCGTCCGGCCTGCTGCGCTGGCAGCGCGAGGTTCCGCATCAGCGCGCGTTGCAGCGGGTAGGGCAGAATCGCGACGCCCGGCTGGTTCATCTCTTCCAGAAGTTGATTGTGGATGCCGCGTGCGAGGCGTCCGGTGAACCCACGTGTCAACGAAGTTCGCCGCGCCTTTCCGCCGAGGATGGCCTCGCGGTGCAACGAGCTTGCTCCAGACTCCTCGCACGCAAGAAACACCGTTCCCATCTGCACGCCTTCGGCGCCGAGCGCAAACGCCGCAGCGATGCCGCGTGCATCCGCGATTCCTCCCGCTGCTACTACCGGTACTTTCACCGCGTCCACGATCTGCGGCACCAGTGAGATTGTGCCGGTGAGCGAATCTTCCGAGGAACGCAGGAACGATCCGCGATGACCGCCCGCCTCGAATCCCGATGCCACAACTACATCCACGCCGGCTTGCTCCAGAGCGATGGCTTCGTCCCGCGTGGTCGCGGTGCCGATGGTGACGATGCTCTGGCGGCGACACTCCTCCAGAATTTCCCGCGGCGGAATCCCGAAGATGAAGGAAAACGCCGGCACCTTGGCATCGAGCAGCGCGCGCGCCTGATCTTCGAAGCGCATCGGTTGGTATGGCGAGAACTTCGGCTTGCTCGCACCCACCGCCTCCAGATAAGGAGCGATGTAAGAAAGCGCGCGCTCGAACGCTGCGGCATCGGACGTAGCTGCGCCCTCGTCCTCCATCGAAACCCACAGGTTCATGGCGAAGGGTTTCTTCGTGAACGAACGGATCTCGGCGATGACTTCTTGAATCGCCGAGGGAGACAGGCTAAGCGCGCCGAAAGAACCCAAGCCTCCGAAGTTTGAAACGGCGGCGGTAAGTCGCTGCGCGGAAAAGCCTCCGAGCGGCCCCTGTACGATCGGGTACTTAATTCCGAGTTTGCTTGCGACGCGCGTGCTATTCCATGCTGGGCTTTGTTTCGTCATCGTCACACGCTGAGGCGGCCTCGCCGCCTGCTCATGCCTCGAATTCCATAATGAGTTTCATCGCTGTGTCCTGCACGTCAAAGATTGTACCCATCGGCGACAGCGTTTTCCGCTAAATCTGGTTTCGCACCCGACCATCATGATGTTGTAGACTCTCCCCGTCATGGGCTTACAAGCGAGCGCTCGGTATTCCTCAAAAGTCCCCGTCATCCGGCCCGTCTCCGATCATTCGAAAGAATGGGCGGCGAATTTCCGAGGGAGCCTGGGGTAAACCTTCTATTGGTCACACTCATGGGAACCCGTCAACAAGGAGCGTAGCTATGCATATCCGTCGTAGAACTCAGTTGCATGGATCATGCACGGCAGAGCCGATGCGAGGCGATCCGCGAAGCTCATTCTCATTTTCGCGCCACGCGTTTTTGATTCTGCTGCCCAGCGCGGCACTTCTGCTCACGACGCTTGCCGGGTGTGCAGAAAAGGAAAAGCCTGCCCCGCCAGCGCCCCCCGAAGTGACGGTGACGGCTGTCCTCCAACAGGACGTGCCGATTTATAACGAATGGGTTGCGCAACTGAACGGCCCGGTGAACGCGGAGATCACTCCCAAGGTGCAGGGCTACCTGCTGAAGCAGGATTACCAGAACGGCTACTTTGTCACGAAGGGCCAGCTTTTGTTCGAGCTCGATCCGCGGCAATACGAGGCGGCGCTGGACGCAGCTAAAGCGTCGGTAGCCAGGGCGGAAGCAACGCTCGCGAAGTATGTGGCAGACGTCGCTCGCGACACTCCGCTGGCCGCACAAAACGCGATTCCGCAAAAGCAGCTGGACAACGATACCGCCAATCGCGATGCCGCATCCGCGGAGGTACTGGCAGAGAAGGCCAATGAAAAAAACGCGGAGTTGAACCTGGCCTGGACCAAGGTCAATTCGCCGATTGACGGCATCGCCGGCGTATCGAACTCCCAGATCGGCGACCTGGTCGGGACCGGCACAAAAATGGCGACGGTCTCGCAGGTCAATCCGATCTGGGCGTACTTCAATCTCAGCGAGAGCACTTTCCTCGGAATCTCCTCCAAAGTGCAGGGAATCATTTCCGGCAAAGTCAGCCGGGATTCGCTGGCCAGCACGCCGATCCAATTCATTCAAGCCAATGACGCACCGTATCCGGAAAAGGGGCGTTTCGTTTACGTTAATCGCCAGGTGGGAAGCCAGACTGGCACAATTCAAATGGCCGCCGAATTCGCCAACCCCGACGCCGCGCTTCGTCCCGGCGGCTTTGGACGCGTGCGGATTCAGACCGGCCTGAATCGCAACGCGCTGCTGGTTCCGCAGCGTGCCGTTATCGAGGTGCAGTCGAACTTCATGGTTCTGGTGCTCGGCTCAGATCACAAAGCCAGATTTCGTCCGGTGCAGATGGGAGATCGCGTAGGTCCTAACTGGATCGTCAGCGAGGGCTTGCAGCCCGGCGAGCAGGTTGTGGTGGAAGGCACCGAACGAGTGCAAATGTTCGCAGCTGCAGTGCCGCAACTGGCGAAGGAAGGCATTCCGGTTGCCGCCAAGCCTTACACTCCGGCGCCAGCCCCGGCGGACGCAGGGAGCAACTGACCATGGCCAAATTTTTTATCAACCGGCCGATCGTCGCGATGGTCATTGCAATTCTGATGCTGCTGATCGGCGTGGTCACCATGCTCGGCCTGCCTACCGCGCAGTTTCCCAACATTGCCGACCCGATGATCCAGGTGAAGGCCACCTATCCCGGCGCGGATGCCCAGACGATTGCCGAATCCGTTGCAACACCTCTTGAACAGCAGATGTCCGGCGTCTCTGGCATGAATTACATGTACTCACTAAGCGCCAGCTCCGGCGGAGGAATGACGCTGTACGTTGACTTCCAACTGGGCACTGACATTAACACCGACCAGATTCTGGCGCAGATGCGCAGTGGGCAGGCCAATTCGCAACTGCCCGCCGAAGTTACGCAGCAAGGCGTGATCGTGCAGCCGGGAACCACCGCGCCTTTCATGCTGCTGGACCTCTATTCACCCACCGGCATTTACGACAACATTTTCCTGGCGAATTACGCCAACATCAATTTGCAGTATGCCCTGACGCGTCTTGCGGGCGTGGGCCAGGTTCAAGTGTTCGGCGCAGGGCCTTACGCGATGCGCATCTGGGTGAATCCGGATCGCCTGGCAAGTCTCGGCGTGACCGTTTCCGATATCACGAATGCGGTGAAAGCTCAGAACAAGGTGAATCCCGCTGGACAGATCGGAGGTGAGCCTGTCCCGCAAGGCCAGCAATTTACTTATAACGTGCGGGCTCCGGGGCGCCTGCCAACGGCCGATGAGTTTGGCGAAATCGTCGTGCGCGCCCAGCCCGACGGATCAATCCTGCGCCTGAAGGACGTCGCGCGCGTCAGTCTGGGAGCGCAATACTATTCCATCCTCGCGCGCATGGGAACGGCAGGAGAGAATAAGCCCGCGCAGCCCGCGGCACTCATCGCGCTCTATCTCACTCCTGGCAGCAACGCGCTGCAGACTCGAGCCGCGGTGCTGAAAATGATGGAAGAGGCCCGCCGCCGTTTCCCGAACGGCCTGGACTACAACGTCGCGCTGGATACCACACTCGCCGTCAGTGCAGGCATTCACGAAATCTACAAGACGCTGTTCGAAGCTCTGATCCTGGTCATCCTCGTCGTCTACATTTTTCTGCAGGGTTGGCGGGCAACTCTGATTCCGCTGCTCGCGGTTCCTGTCTCTCTCGTGGGAACCTTCATGGTCTTTCCGCTGTTTGGTTTCTCCATTAATACGTTATCGCTTTTCGGGCTCGTGCTTGCGATTGGATTGGTCGTCGATGATGCGATCGTTGTGGTGGAGGCTGTGGAGCTTCACATCGAGCATGGACTGACGCCGCACGACGCCGCCATCAAAGCGATGGAAGAAGTCTCGGGACCGGTAGTTGCGATCGCGCTGATTCTCGCCGCGGTTTTCATTCCCACGGCCTTCGTTCCCGGCATTACCGGACAGCTCTATAAGCAGTTCGCCCTTACCATCGCAATTTCAGTGCTCTTTTCGGCGTTCAACGCGCTCACGCTCAGCCCCGCGCTTTCAGCCCTGATGCTGCGTCCCAAGAAGCCGACACGCGGACCTCTGGGCATATTCTTCCGCGGTTTCAACAAGGGATTCGGGCATGCTACCGACGGGTACGTGAGTCTGTGCCGGCACCTCATCCGCAAAGCCTTTTTTGCGTTTCTCATTCTCGCCCTGCTGGCCGTTGGTGCGGGATTCTTCGGCAAGCAGATCGCGCAGAGCTTCCTGCCCGACGAAGATCAGGGATATCTTTATGGCGGCTTGCAGTTGCCGAATGCTGCGTCGCTGCAACTCACCTCAGAAGCTTCGCGCGAAGTAGAAAAGATCATCATGGACACGCCCGGCGTGCAATACGTCAGCACGATCATGGGCTACAGCATGTTGAGCGGCGTGAACGCCACCTATAGCTCGTTCTTCTTCATTTCGCTGAAACCGTGGGATGAGCGCAAAACTCCCGAGACCAGCTACCTGGGCATCAAAGCTCACCTGCAACAGGCGCTCGCAAAAGTTCCGTCGGGAATTGCATTCTCATTTCCTCCGCCGGCCATCCCGGGTGTAGGCACTTCGGGCGGCGCAACCTTTATCCTGGAAGACCGCTCGGGGAGCGGCATCGACTTCCTCGCAAAAAATGCGCAGATATTTGTGGAAGCGGCCCGCAAGCGCCCCGAGCTGTCCGGAGTTCTAACCACCGCGCTGCTCAACGTGCCGCAGGTTGGCGTGAAGGTGGACAACGCCAAAGCCATGACCCAGCAGATTCCGCTGAACGATCTCTACCAGACGGTGCAGACGTTCATGGGCGGCTCGCTGATTAATTTCTTCAACCGCTTTGGTCTGCAATGGCAGGTGTACGTTCAAGCCGATGGTGACTACCGCACCAACGCGGATAATCTCGGCAAGTTCCACGTCCGGAACTCTTCCGGCGAGATGGTTCCCTTGAGCACGCTTACCAGCACGTACACGCGCAGCGGCCCTGAGTTCATCATGCGCTACAACCTCTTCAACAGCGTGCAGATCAACGCCTCGGCTGCGCCCGGATATAGCTCCGCGCAGACCATGGCAGCATTGGAGGACGTCTTCCACAAAACGATGCCCAGTCAGATGGGCTTCGATTATTCAGGCATGTCGTATCAGGAGCAACGGGCCGCGCAGGGAGTTTCGCCCGCCGTTATTTTCGGACTGGCGTTCTTCGTCGTCTTCCTCATCATGGCGGCTCAGTATGAGAGTTGGACGCTGCCGTTCAGCGTGCTGCTGGGCGTGCCGATTGCAGTGTTCGGAGCGTTCTTCGCGCTTTACTTCCGCCACCTTGAAAATAATGTCTACGCGCAGATTGGTCTGGTGATGCTGATCGGTCTGTCGGCCAAGAACGCCATCCTCATCGTGGAATTTGCCAAGATCGAATACGATAGCGGAAAGCCGCTCGAGGAAGCGACGCTCACCGGCGCGAGACTAAGACTGCGGCCGATCCTGATGACGGCCTTCGCCTTTATCCTGGGCTGCGTGCCTTTGTGGGTAGCTTCGGGCGCGGGCGCCATCTCCCGCCAGGTGCTGGGAACGGTGGTGATCGGCGGCATGCTGGCATCCTCGATCATCGCAATCTTTTTCGTGCCCGTTTCGTTTGACGTGGTAGAGCGCTTCGGCAGCCTCTTCAGTAAAGAAAAAGAAAAGCCGCAACCGTCGCTCCCGCAGTCGCCTCCGCATACCGGTGCTGGACCGGAAGGGGGGCACGCATGATCGGCAGGAAAACATCTATCGGCATGCTGTTGCTTGCCTTCGTGTTGCTCTTCTGCGTGTGCGGCTGCACCGTGGGTCCGAATTACAAGCGCCCTGACGTAAACGTCCCGGGCGCGTATCGCGGACTCCCGCCAGGAAACTCCACGCAAGCCGCCAATGAAACATTCGCGGAGATGAAGTTGGCCGCCGTCTTTCCGGACGAAGTCCTGCAGGGCCTGCTCAAAGAAGCGCTCGCCAACAACTACGACGTGCGCATCGCCGCCACGCGTGTGGTGCAGGCCGGTGCTGATCTCGGAATTGTACGCGCCAATCAGCTTCCGTCGGTGGGTTTAGCCGGCGGAATCCAGAACCAGCGCACGCAGCCGGTGCCAGGGAACGTCACCACCGGCGCGCTGGCGGTGCAAGCTTCGTGGATACTGGATTTCTGGGGCCAGTATCGCCGTGCGACGGAAGCGGCGCGCGCCAATCTGCTGGCCACTCAATACGGGCAGGGGATTGTACGAATCACGCTGATTTCTTCCGTGGCCAACGCCTATTTTCAGTTGCGCGCTTTCGATTTGCAGCTGGAAACCTCCGAACGCACACTCGAAGCGGACAAGGAGATGGTGCGGATCAACACCATCAAATTCAAAGGCGGCGAAAGCGCGATTACCGATGTGCTGCAGGCCCAGCTCCTGCAGGAACAAGCGGAAGCGGCAATCATTTTACTGAAGCAGGGAATTGAGCAGACCGAGAATCAGATCAGCATCCTGCTGGCTAGAAATCCTGGGCCCGTAGTCCGCGGACTTTCTCTCACTGAAGAGCCGCACATGCCAGACGTGCCGGCTGGTTTGCCGTCAGCAATTCTCGAACGCCGGCCGGACGTGCTGCAGTCCGAACAAAGTCTGGTAGCCGCCAATGCCAACGTGGGAGTGGCCAAGGCCGCTTTCTTCCCGCAGTTTTCATTGACCGGCGCCTTCGGCGTGCAAAGCACTGCGCTGGAAAGTTTCCTCGGAGGCGGCCCCACCACGGCAGCCTGGACGCTTGCAGGACAACTTGCTCAGCCCCTCTACGAGGGCGGGCGTATTCGCGCGAATTACAATCTCGCATGGGCCCAGCGAGATGAAGCCGAACTGGTTTACAAGCAGACCGTGCTGCAGGCGCTGGGAGATGTCTCGAGTGGCTTGGTCGGCTACACTCAATCCCGGCAATATCGCATAAAGCTCGAAGAACAAACGGCCACTTACAAGGAAGCTGCGCGTCTTGCCGACGTCCGCTTTCTCGGCGGTTATACCGCTTTCCTCGAGGTTCTAGTCACCGAGCAGCAATATTTCACCTCGCAAATCACCCTGGATCAGGCCTGGCTCAATGAAATTCAGAACTACGTTCAGCTCTACCAAGCGCTCGGCGGCGGCTGGCAGCAGTAAAATTGCCGAAGGTGTCGCCCTCGCAGCGTCGTCGCCGCAAGTTTCGTTTGACTCACTCCTGATGAACGCGGCAACCGGACATGTTAACTCGGGTCAAAACCAAATGTCCGGCAACGCGACTTACCAGGACTTAGATCTCGCGTCGAGTTCGCCTAGCTCGCCACCTCTCTTTGAGAAACTGCAGAAGACTTGTGTATAAAAGCCAATTCACACCGGCGGCGAGCCATAAATATCCTTCCCAGAAATCGTGAACGTTTCTGATAAACACCGGAAAGAAGAACATTAATCCGGGAACGAACAGGACAAGACCGCTAATTGAATCTCGCGTCTTCGGGGGAATCCAGTATATCCGTTGGGCTCCGAACGCAATGGACGCCATTGCACCTGCCACTATCAACGATGAAACAAACCAGTCCAATAAAGCAGGTCGAGTACCGTTCATGTCTCTCACTGTGGGCTGAGTATAAACGAAGATATGTGCGATTTCGTTGTGGAATACGTACGATGGGGCCTTCATTTCCGAAGAGCCTGATAAACGCGCTTACGGTACATGGGAAGTTCTGCCACGCCACATCTTCGGTATCGCGACGCCCCTAGGGAAAGCCCTAGTTGTCCCCGACTTGGGAATCAGCTAATTGAGAGGCTAGGAGTTTTCGTTTGAGTCGTGCGTAGGCGCCTGATGGCGTCTGTGCGGCTGAACGACCTCGGAACGTTGCCGCTAAACTGCGGGAAGGAAGGTTCCCGATGAAAGTCAAAATGATCGCCTCGATTCTGGCCGTGACGATGCTCGCCGCAGGCCTATGCATCGCCGGAGCTGACGACGACGCAAAAAAAAGGGATAAAACCCGCAAGATGGCTGCCGAGGTCTTGAAGGATTTGTACAAGGTGGACCCGCCTTCCCAAGCGGCTGTCAAGAAAGCAGCGGGATACGCTGTTTTCGACAACATGGGGGTGAACGTACTGCTGTTGAGCACGGCACGCGGTTCAGGACTGGCCGTCAACAACAAGACCAAGGAAGAAACCTTCATGAAGATGGGTTCGGTCGGTGCCGGCGTGGGCATGGGAGTGAAAGACTATGACGTAGTATTCGTCTTCGAGACCTCTAAGGCCCTGGCGCATTTTCTGGACTCCGGCTGGTCCGGTTCAGGGCAAGCGGACGCTGCTGCCAAAGCGGGCGACAAGGGCGGAGCTTATTCGGGAGCGGCTGAAGTTGCGCCGGGCGTATGGGTCTACCAGATCACCAAGAACGGCCTGGCCCTTCAATTGACGCTGCAAGGTACGAAGTATTACAAGGACGACGACCTGAACAAAAAGTAGGAATGAATCGCGCAGCGGGACCAAATATTTCCAGGCTCGAATAAACGCCGGAATCAGCGCCAGGGAGAGAGCAATGCAAAAACGAAACGTAGTAGCCGTTCTTACTGTGGTGGGCGGGTTGCTGCTGTCCAGCGTACCGCTGTTTGCCCAGGCCGGCCAGAGTGCCAGCCCCAGCTCGAGCCCTGCCACCGACACAGACATCAGGCTACTGCGGCAGGACGTGCGCTCGGTAAGGAAGCAGCTCGTTGTTGCCAATTTGCCGCTGACTGACACGGAAGCAACAAAATTCTGGCCCATCTATGAACAATACTCAGCCGAAGCCTGGAAGATCGGCGATGCCCGCGTGGCGCTGATCAAGGAATATGCGCAGAGCTACGACACGATGACCGATGCCCAGGCGAATGATTTCATGAGCCGCTTGACGGCCATTGATGGCCAGTATTCGGCGCTGCTGACGAAATATGTGGCAATCTTCGAGAAAGTGATCTCGCCCAAGAAAACTGCAAAGTGGTATCAAGTCGAACGCCGCGTGGATCTGCTGATCAACCTGCAGTTTGCCGAATACATTCCGATGGTGGCTGTAGGCAAGTAAACTTGACGCAAACTTGTTACAGATCCGGCGTATCCGTAGATGCGGCGTGGCCGAATTGTCTGGCGGTGAACTCCGACGTTCAGCTCCGACGGTGCGCTGCGGCGATACGCTGCGACGATAAGTTCCGAGTAACGGACGTTCCGGAGGTCAGATCTCCGAACTATTTGGCGGGGCGCGAGCCGACGATCAGGATATCCACTAATCTTCGGGCGCTCGCTTGCCAATCGGGCGCGGACGCCACATTCGACACGCCGATCAACGCGCGCAGTAAGTCCATCGGCTCCAGGTCGCCGCGTATCTGGCCGCTCTCCACGCCGCGCTTCACCAGCGCGCGAATCGCTTCATGCATCTTCGCGTAAGAAGCTTCGAACACCTTCTTCGGATCACCCAGCAGGGTGTTGAGCGCCGGCGCGATCAGCTGCTTTGTCGCGATGGCATCAACGAATAACAACAACCACGCTCGCAGCGCGTCCGTCGGCGCCATCGTCTGCGAGAACTTCTGCTCGGCTGCGGCCAGCCTTTCCAGCTCGGTCCTGTAAACCGCCTGCAGCAGTTGCTCGCGCGTAGGGAAGTGGCGATACAAGGTTCCCGGTCCCACGCCTACTTGTTTCGCGATCTCGTCCAGACTGGCATTTGCGCCATCGCGGGCGAACGCTTCCTTGGCCACGTCGAGCAGCCGTTGGCGATTGCGCTGGGCATCGGCACGCGGTGCACGGGGCGCCCGTGGTGCACGAGGCTTTGGCGGTACGCGTTTTGCGTGTTTTTGGGCCATAGTAAAAAAAGCTTGCAACCGGAGACCGTCTCCGGTAATCTTATGCCTTGCGGAGACACTCTCCGTTTTATTAGAACTGCGGCGGCTTGTCAATAGCGATTTCCCGGCCTCATCCCGACGCGACGCCCGAAGGAGAAACAATATGAATTTAGTGGATGTGTTTGGAGCGACTTCAACAGCGGACGAAGTTCTATACGGCATGAATCTGCAGGGCAAGCGAATCCTGGTGACCGGCGTTTCGGCGGGTCTGGGCGTTGAGACGGCACGATCGCTGGCAGCGCGTGGCGGGCACGTCGTAGGCGCCGCGCGCGATTTGAACAAAGCCGAAGCGGCGACCGCAGCGGTGAGAAAAGTTTCGGAGACAGCCGGCGGAAGTTTCGACCTGGTTGCGCTCGATCTCGCCAACCTCAAAAGCGTGCGCGCATGCGCAGACGAGCTGCTGGCGAAGGGTCAGTTTTTCGACGTAGTGATCGCCAATGCCGGCGTGATGGCCACTCCCTTCGGCCACACGGCCGACGGCTTCGAGACGCAGTTTGGCACTAATCATCTGGGCCACTTTGTCCTCATCAATCGTATCGCTCCGCTACTGCGCAAAGGCAGCAGAGTGATCAATCTCTCTTCCGCGGGTCACCGTTTTTCCAACGTGGACCTGAACGATCCTAATTTCGAGCGCACCGCCTACGACCCGTTCGTCGCTTACGGCCGCTCGAAGACCGCGAACATTCTTTTCGCCGTCGCGTTTGACCGGCGTCACCGTGCGCGGGGCGTGCATGCCGCCGCTGTGCATCCGGGAGTGATTCAAACCGAACTCGGCCGGCACATGGACCGGAGCCGCTTGGAGGGCATGATCAAACAGATGAACGATCAGCTCGCCGCGGAAGGGAAGGGGCCGTTCCAATGGAAGTCGGTTCCGCAAGGCGCCGCCACTTCTGTGTGGGCTGGGGTTGTCGCTCCGGCAGACGAAATCGCCGGCAAGTATTGCGAGAACTGCCACGTCGGCGAAATCGTGGCGGACTCCGTGACGATCAGCGGCGTCAGCGAAGGCGTCCGCGGTTATGCGCTGGACGCAAACAACGCGGAAGCGCTGTGGAAGAAAAGCGAAGAAATGGTCGGAGAATCTTTTTCGCGCTAGCAAATACGAACTGCACCGGCCCGAAGGGAATAATTGAATAAGGAGATTACGATGCACAAAAAACCTGTCGCCCTGGTTACCGGGGCAAATCAAGGAATCGGCCTTCAGATAGCGAAGGATCTAGTGGCGCACGGCTTCACTGTGCTGGTTGGGTCGCGCAACCTCCAGCGCGGCGAGGCTGCGGCCAAGGAGATTGGCCCGGAAGCACACGCGCTGCAGCTCGACGTGACGGATCAGGCTTCCATCACCGCCGCGGCGGAGCGCATCCGCAAGGATTTTGGCCGCCTCGACGTGCTCGTCAACAACGCGGCGATCTCGCATACGGGTAAGCAGCCAAATATGTCCGTCCAGGACTACGCCCAGTTGACGCGGCCCAGCAACGTGTCTCTCGCCGAAATGCGCGCGGTGTGGGATACCAATGTCTTCGGCGTCCTTAGCGTTACCCAGGCGATGCTGCCGCTTTTGCGCGAAGCGCCGGCGGCCCGCATTGTCAACGTGTCCAGCGGCGTTGGCTCGCTTACGCGGAACGCGGATCCGGCTTCTCCGTGGCGCTCGATCTTCGGCCCCGTCTACCCTGCGTCCAAGACGGCTCTCAACGCCATCACGCTCGCCATGGCGATTGAGCTGGAGCCAACCGGCATTAAGGTCAACGCCGCTTGCCCGGGCTACACCAAGACGAACCTCAACAACTATTCAGGCACACGAACTGTTCAGGAAGGCGCCCGCGAGCCCGTGCGACTCGCGCTGCTCGGTCCGGATGGTCCGACGGGCACGTTCTCCAACGAGGACGGCCCGCTCCCGTGGTGACATTGTCGCGGGAAAGTATTGCGAAATCTGCCGCGTGGAAATAATCGGAGAGAAATTTTAAGCATCACCAAGAATCGCGAAGCATCAGGAGGAACGAACAATGAAGATATTTCTTACAGGAGCAACAGGCTTTATCGGTTCAGCGATCGTGCCGGAATTAATCAAAGGCGGCCATCAGGTCATCGGACTCACGCGTTCGGATGCGGGTGCCCAGTCTCTCGTTGCCGCCGGCGCCGCCGCACATCGCGGCAGTCTGGAAGACCTGGAAAGCCTTCGCGCCGGAGCAGCCATGTCCGACGCCGTCATTCACTGCGCCTTCATTCACGACTTCTCGAAATTCCAGGAGAACTGCGCGACCGACAAACGCGCCATCGAAGCTTTGGGCTCCGTGCTGGCCGGTTCTGCTCGGCCTCTCATTGTCGCATCGGGGACGGCCGGATTTACCGCGCCAGGTCAGCTTGTCACCGAAGATCATGTGGCGCCGCCGGATTCTCCAATGCCGCGGGTTTCGGAACAGACGGCCCTATCGCTGAAGGGCGTCAGCGCCGCGGTGATGCGCCTTCCGCAGGTTCACGACACGGTCAAGCAAGGACTGGTCACTTACGCCATCGCGGTGGCGCGCGAGAAAGGCGTGTCGGCTTATGTTGGGGAAGGGCGCAACCGTTGGGCGGCAGCGCACGTTTCAGACGTTGCCCGCCTTTACCGGCTGGCGCTGGAAAAGCATGAGGCAGGCGCGAAATATCACGCGGTGGCCGAAGAAGGCATATCCATGCGGGAGATTGCCGAAACCATTGGTCGCGGTTTGAAAATTCCGGTAGTTTCTCTGTCGCCGGAAAAGGCCGTGGAACATTTTGGTTGGCTGGCCAGGTTTGCCGGCTTGGATATTCCGGCTTCGGGCGCAAAGACCCAGCAACGCCTGGGATGGCGGCCCACCGGTCCCGGACTGATTGCCGATCTTGAACAGATGAATTACTTCGCAGATGATAAAGCTACCGCGGCTGCGGCGCGACGCGCGTAGTGATCGGAATTGGGACTTTGGAAATGGCGCGCTGGAATTGGCACGCTGAAATTGGCGCGTTGCAATTCGGAGGATTAAACGATGGAAATCAAAGATCGTGTATTCATTGTCACCGGCGCTTCGTCGGGCATAGGCCTTTCGACGGCCATCGCTCTATCTGAACGCGGCGCGAAAGTCGCCCTGCTCGCGCGCAGCACCGATGCGCTGAAAGAATTAGCAGAGAAGCTTCCCGGCAGTTTCCCGTTCACGGTAGATATGACGCAGTTTCAACGAGTGCGCGAAGCCGTCGCCGCCGTGCACCAGCATTACGGCCGCATTGACGGCCTCGTAAACAACGCGGGGCGCAGCTATGCCGCCTCCGTCGAGGAGATCGACCCCGAGCTGTTTGACGAAATCTTTCACCTCAATGTACTAGGGCCGATTATTGCGATGCAGGCTGTGATTCCGCTAATGCGCGCGCAAGGCGGCGGAAGCATCGTCAACATCAATTCCGGAACTGCCTTCATGGCCGTCCCGCAATATAGCGTTTACTCGTCGTCGAAGCGCGCGCTTCTTGGCTTCAGTCTCACCGCGCGCGCCGAATTGGAAAAGGACCGCATCGTCGTCAGCGAAATCTACCCATTCATCACCGCGACGAACTTCGGCAATAACAGGATGGGCAATCCAGCGGGCGGCGGACCTCCGGCTCAGTACGCCGAGGGAGACAAGCCTGAATTCGTCGCTGGCCTCGTGCTGCAGGCGTTCGAAGAAGGCCACGCGCAATATTTTGCCAACGATCGTCTGCGCAAAATGGCCGGAGCCGCGGCGTAGGCCATTTTCACCCCGGCCGTGCTGCTTCGAGCAGCGCTCTGAAGCGAACCGTCGTCAAGACAGGTGCTGCGCCGAAATTACGTTTTTTTAATTTTGCTCTGCAGCAGCGTGAGCAGCGGTTTATCAAGTTGGTGGCCGTGCCAGTCCTCGAATTTGGTTCCGGCTCGTCCGGTGTCCACCACTCCAAACGGTCCG
The DNA here is from genome assembly GCA_963748395.1 of uncultured Acidobacteriota bacterium. Classification (GTDB taxonomy): domain Bacteria; phylum Acidobacteriota; class Terriglobia; order Acidiferrales; family UBA7541; genus Palsa-295. The sequence goes on from CAVVIP010000006.1 coordinate 1,403,518, forward strand.
CGGAAATTCCACAGCGCCCAGCCGGACTTGAGTTCACCGATTACGTCCAGCGTATCGTTGAACCACGCCAGCACGACCTCCGGAGGAGTGTGCTTGTAACAACCCATCTCGCCAAAATGAATCGGAACGCCCGCCGCATTGATGGCGCCCCACGGTTGAAACTGTTTCTGCAGCGTCTGCCGATCGCAAATTATTTTGCCGTTTGCATCCTTCAACGGCCACGCGGGAGTGGGTTCGGCGCCGGTCAACATTCCGCGAGCCCATTCACACTGATGATGAGTGAGCTGCATGGGAGTGTACGTGTGGCAGCTCTGCAGCATGCCGGTATCGGCCAGACTGGGAATAGGAGCGACCCCGGCCGGATATCCGTCGGTCACGACTAACCGTTTTGGATCGTGCGCGCGAATCGCGTCGTTGGAAGCCCTTGCCAGGCGGATGTAATCCGCGGCGTGCTTGCCCAACAGTTCGGGACTAAAGAGATCGGCGGCCGTAACCGGGCCCTTCTTCTGAAGTTCGGCCATTTCCGCGGCGCTGGGCAGCACGATCGGTTCATTCACCAGATTAAAGCTGAGAATCTTGCTGTCAATATGCTTGTAACGCTCGGCGAAATAAACCCACTGGTGGACGAAAGCGTCGAATGTTTGTTTGTCCGTATATACGTTCGTTTTTTCTTTCGTTACCGAAATGCCCGTAAGTTTTGCATCCATCGTGTCCAGGATGCACAGTCCCGGAGCGCGATGCAGGCAGATATTCACATGCACGCCATATTTTTCGCCCAGCCGAATCGCGCGGTCGATCGGTTCCACGGCTTTCTCATTAATCGTCATCAGGTCCGGCGCCGTCCAGAAACGATAATCCATCGGCAGCCGAACGAAGTTGAAGCCCCAGTCGTGAATCCAGCGAAAATCGTCTTCCACAAACATGCCGTCATTCTTGTACGGAAAATATGTCATCCAGTCGGCATCCGTCGAAAAATATTCCAGCAGATTGAATCCATACCAAGACGGATTTGTCGCCGGACCAGCGGAAATTGCAACATTTGCATTTGCATCGCCAGCACGCGTGCGCAGGGAAAGCAAGCTTGGCAAGCCCGAACGGAAATGCAGCGAGCGATCCTGCAGCAGCAGCCTTCAGCATCTGGCGCCGCGAGGGACGATCGCTCACCATGCCATCGAAATTCGCAGGACTAGTTCCATTCCCATTTTTCTTCACCATCAATAGTTCTCCTTGAAAGGGCCTGTGATCAAACTACAGAAACCGCCTTTTCGTCCGCCCATACTTTCGTGATTTCCTTACCGCGCTTGCAATTATGCCGCACAAGCCGCGTCAGCAGAACATTAGTCCTTACGGGCGCCGCGCAGAGACCCGCGACCGAATGAAGTGCTCGCAAGAATCCCGCTTGATATTTACAATTGTGAGGGTGTAGAAATTTGAAGCTGCTTCTGCTTGTAGTGCGCGTGGCTGCGCCAGCACATCTGGAGGTAATTTCATGCGAACTACTTTTCAATCTGCGATCTCCGCCGCCATAGCCTGCGTATTGTTAAGCTTTCCGATCGGTTGCTCCAAACGCCCCAACGACGAAGCAATTACCAAGGATATTCAAGCCAAGGTCGCGGCGGATCCTGACACCAAGGACTCCAACGTAACTGTGGCCGCGAAGGATGGCAAGGTCACGCTGACGGGCACGGCGAGTTCAACGGCCGCGCAACAAAAACTGGAAGCCATTGCTCGTCAAGAGCCCGGAATCTCTGGCGTCGAGAATCAGACTGCGGTTCCGCCACCACCACCGCCGCCTCCCCCGATCGTGGTGCCTGCCGGAACCGACCTGGTCATCAGCCTCGGCCAGTCCCTCGGTTCGAAAACCAGTCAATCAGGTCAGAGCTTTCTCGCCACCGTGGCGCAGCCCGTCACCGTTGGGGGTCTGCTCGCGATACCCAAGGGATCCAGCGTCACCGGCACGGTGCTTATCGCCAAAGAAAAGGGCAAGATCAAGGGCGAGGGCCAATTGTCCCTCACCCTTCGCAGCATCACGATCAATGGGCAGAGCTATCAGATCCAAACCGGTGCTCTCGATAGTACGGTCAAAGGCAAGGGCAAGCGCACAGCTGTGGCTACCGGTGGAGGAGCTGCGGGAGGCGCGTTGATCGGTGGGATCGCCGGCGGAGGAAAGGGAGCCGGCATTGGAGCTCTGGTGGGTGCGGGGGCCGGATTCTTGGGAGGAACATTCACCGGAAACAAACAGATCGAGCTGCCGGCGGAAACCGTGCTCACGTTCGATTTCGCTGCGCCGCTGACGCTGCCGCCTCCGTCACAATAACAGGTAGACATTCGGCGTAAATATTCCCCGCTGACACCTTGCGCTTCTACACGTCATGCTGTATATGTAGAAGAAACAGGCATGCCAACCCCATCTAAATTCGAGCTTCCGCAAGGCACCCTGGACCTGCTGGTTCTTCGCGTAGTCGCGCGTGGGCCGATTCATGGCTACGCGATCGCACAGCACATCCAGATGATGTCGAAAGAGGCGTTGCAGATCCAGCAGGGCTCGCTGTATCCCGCGCTCCACCGGCTGGAGAATAAGCATTTTCTCGCAGCCGAGTGGGGGCCGACGGAGACGGGCAGGGAAGCGAAAGTTTTACAAGCTGACCGCCAAGGGCCGCGCGCAACTGAAAGCCGAGACCGAAAGCTGGGAGCGCCTGACGGAACTGGTGGCCATGATTCTGCATCAGCGATTGGGAGACGCACGATGAACTGGTTTCTGAGGCTGCTGAGAACGCGCCGGATGGAAAGGGAACTCGACGCCGAGCTGCGTTTTCATTTCGAAACCCAGGTAGCGGAAAAGATGCGCGCCGGACTCACCGAAACGCAAGCGCGCCGCGAGACCAGGTTGCAATTCGGCGGCATCGACCAGATCAAGGAAGAATGTCGCGAAAGCCGCGGAACGCTCTGGTTGCTTTCCGTGCTGCAGGATCTTCGCTTTGGCGCGCGCATCCTGGTGAAATCGCCGGCATTCTCGCTGACGGCCATCGTGGTGCTGGCGCTGGGCATCGGAGTCAGCACGCTGGCGTTCAGCCTGTTTAACACCATCACGCTTCAGTCCATTCCAGTGCGCGATCCGACTACGCTGGTCCGCATTCAGCGGCGATCACCGGAGAATATTGCGCCAGACGTTCCTTACTCCCAGGTCGTCTACTATCGGGACAACGCAAAGTCGCTTTCCGCCGTAATCGCAACCATGAGCGGCTCTCCGGTGACGTTGAATCAAGACGAGCGGCGCGTCAGCCGCAGCTTCGTCAGCTCCAATTATTTCAGCGAACTGGGTGGACGCCCTGCGCTGGGACGCCTGCTCGAACCCGCGCGCGACGACGATGGCTCGGCTCCAGTGGCCGTACTAAGTTTTCGCTTTTGGCAACGGCAGTTCAACGGCGATCTTTCCATCATCGGCAGCACGATACGTTTCGCTGGAAAGCCAGCCACGGTGATCGGAGTCGCTTCGGAAGAGTTCGCAAATCTCGGTACGGATGATCCCGACATCTGGCTGCCACTTCTGCAGCACTCGTATTTCGTGGAAGGCAGCAAGCCCCTCGCGGACCCACAATTCGAAGGATCAATTTTTATGTGGGGGCGCCTGGCGCCGGATACCAGCATGCCGGCGGCGAGCCATGAGCTGGTATCGCTGACCGGACAACTGCGCAAGACTCACCCAGCAGAGATTTGGGACAACGAGTACATCATCGTCTCGCCCGGCGCTCGCTTTCTTTCGCTCGCGGACGGCGGCCCCGTGCTCGTGCTGCTCGCAGTCCTGGTGTTCCTGATTCTTGCGATTGCGTGCGCCAATCTCGGCGGGCTGCTGATGGCGCGCGGCGCCAGCAGGCAACGGGAGATCCAGCTGCGCTTCGACCTCGGCGCCAATACTTCGCGAGTGTTCCGCCAATTGCTCACCGAGAATTTGCTGCTGGGTCTACTGGGCTCGCTCGCTGCGCTGCCGCTAAGCTATGCGGTTTTGCGATTCGCGTTGCTCTACTCCAATGCGCCCACATGGATGAGCGCCGTGCCCGACTGGCGCGTGCTGCTATTTACAGCTGCCATGGGTTTTCTTGCCGCGCTCGTGTTCGGCCTGTTGCCCACTCTGCAGATGGTGCGGCGCCGGAAGGATCGCTTTGCGTGGCATCAATTGGTTGTCGGCACGCAAGTAGGAGCCACGTGCGTCCTACTGGTGCTGGCGGGATTGCTGGTTCGCGCCACGATGCATGCGTTGTATACCGATCCGGGATTCGACTACGCGCAGGTGCTATCCATTGACCCGGGAATGGTGGAGCACGGGTTCAGCTCTTCCAGCGCGCAAGCCTACCTTGATCAGTTGCAAGCCAGGCTTAGCGCGGTGCCGGGCGTGCAGTCGGTTTCCATCGCGAGGCTTGCTCCATTGGTGACCACCGACGTCAGAATCACCGGCATCAATGTTGACGGCCGTCGCATCCTGATCTATCCGAACTGGGTCAGTCCGGAATTTTTCCAGACGATGCACATCCCGTTGTTGCGCGGCCGCTATTTCCGCGCCGGTGAGCAGAACGCGGTGATGCTCAGCCAATCGCTGGCGCGCAAAAAGTGGCCCAACGAAGATCCCATCGGAAAGCAGTGGAAGACCGGCAAGGACATTGTGGTCGGCGTCGTGGGCAATACACGCGCGATGGAATTCAACAATTCCGATGCCACCGAGATTTATTACCCTGCGACGAAAGACGTTCTCGCCGAAATGTCCGTTCTGGTGCGCACAACGGGAGATCCCAGCACGGTGCTGCCGGCCATCAAATCGGTTGCGGGCGGAATTGACCCGGTGCTGTTTCCAACGATGACTCCACTGACCGCCGGCTTTCGCAGAAATATTTCCCAGGTCGAGCAGATCACCACCATCATCAGCATGCTGGGAGGCATTGCGATTTTCCTCGCGGTCGTAGGGCTGCTTGGTCTCGTAAGCTATGCCGTGTCGCAGCGGACAAAAGAGATTGCGATCCGCCTGGCGCTCGGCGCTCAACGCTTCGACGTGCTGTTTGCGGTGTTGCGGCGATTCGCTTGGCCTGTCCTCGCCGGACTCGCAGCCGGAGTGGCAGTAACTGCGGCTGTCTCGCAGATATTGCGCCGCGGGCTCTACGGTATCAGCGGCCTGGATCCGCTCAGCTACCTGGCAGCCATCGCAATCCTGCTCGTCGTCCTAGCTGCAGCTGCCTCGATGCCAATCCGCCGGGCCCTTCGTCTGGACATAGCCAGAATTCTGCATTTCGAGTAACCCATCCGTTTTCCCATCGCGGCGCCCGCCACTAACACTCGCGGCGACGCTCCACAAGGCCCCCGACAAGACTCCCGGTTTCCGCGATAAACTGTCTATCGCGGAGAAGGGGATTGCGACGGCCGCGAATCCCCATTCCGAAGGCGGGCTTGCATGTTTGCAACATTCGAACGCGACGAATATCGAATCTCCACCGATCCTGCGAAATTTGATCTCGACGCGATTCACGCCTATCTGGTTCGCGCCTATTGGTCGCAAGGCATTCCGCGAACCACAGTGGAGCGCGCCGTCGCCAATTCTCTATGCTTCGCCCTGCTGCACGGGAAAGCGCAAGTCGGTTTTGCGCGAGTCGTCACGGACTCCGCCACCTTCGCTTATCTCTGCGATGTTTACATCCTGGAAGAGCATCGCGGCAAAGGCCTGGGAAAATGGCTGATGGAATGTGTGATGGGCCACCCTTCGTTGCAAGGCTTGCGCCGTTTCAGTCTGGCCACGCGCGATGCTCACGGCCTTTATCGCCAATTCGGTTTTGGCGACCTCAGCAAACCCGACACTTTAATGGAAATCCTCCGCCCAGACATTTATCGGTAATCTTCCAGCTACCGGCGCGCAGGCCCGTTTGCAAAGTTCAACTCGCCCCTGCAAGCGTGGCTTTTGTAAGTTAATGGTATAACCAAAGTGATGGCCGACCAGCAGCAGCCGCGCGAAGCCCCGCAACAACCCGCGCCAGGAGCACCACTCCAACTCAGCGAGACCTCCGCAGCGTTCAGCACCTGGCGGCCTTTGCGCGTGCCCATGTTCCGCAACATCCTGATCGCCGGCTTCGTCTCGGACATCGGCGCATTCATGCAAGGCGTGGGCGCTGCATGGCTGATGGTGTCGCAAGGCGCCGGTCCGCTGCTGGTGGCTCTCACGCAAACGGCCTCGGCCCTTCCATTTTTTCTGGTGGCGCTGCCCGCCGGAGCAGTGGGCGATATCTTCGACCGGCGCAAGGTGATTCTGATCGCGGAAGTGTGGATGTGTTCCGTGGCCGCGCTGCTTGCGGCGCTCACGATTTTCCATCTGATTACTCCGTGGCTGCTGCTCTTCCTCACCTTTGCGCTGGCGATTGGAGATGCGTTTGAATCGCCGCCATGGCGCGCCGTCCTTTCCGAACTCGTGCCGCAAGCAGAATTAATGCCGGCGATTGCGCTCAACGGCATCGAGTTCAATCTAGCGCGCGCGATAGGACCTGCGCTCGGTGGATTTTTGATCGCCGTTTCCGGTGTGGCCACCGCGTTTATTTTGAACGCCCTTTCGTTTCTGGTGGTCATCTGGGTAATCGCGCGCTGGAAACGGCCGCCGCAAGCGCAAGGATTCCTGCGGGAAGAAATTACCGGCGCGATCCGCGCGGCCATTCGCTGGACGCGAAACGCGCCAGAGATTTTGACGGTCCTCAGCCGCATCGGCGTGATCATGTTTTTCGCCAGCGCGTTCTGGGCGCTATTGCCCGTGGTCGCGCACGCGCTGCGCCCCAGCGCCACCTTTTATGGATTGCTTCTCACGGCCTTCGGCGGCGGCGCGGTGTTGGGCGCGATGGCGTTGCAGCGCACGCGAACATCTTTCTCCAACGACGCGCTGTTGGCCCTTGGCACCACGGTTTTCGCGCTCACTTTGGCGGGCGTAGCCGCATTCAAGTCGGTCGCGCTGTTGTCTGTCGCCGTTCTGCTGGGCGGCGCCGCCTGGACCATCGTCATGTCACTGATGAGCACGCTGATGCAGAATCTTGCGCCCGATTGGGTCCTCGCGCGGGCCATGTCCGTTTTTATGCTCGTCTACATGGGGATGTGGACCGGCGGCAGCGCGTTTTGGGGATATGTCGCCTCGCGCGAGGGAACGCATTTTTCTTTGCTGGCCGCGGCTTTCGGCACCGCCGCTACTCCGCTGCTGATTTTGATTTCCCGCCTGCCCGATGCGCCAATAAATTTGGGCGCCTGGGATCACTGGCCCAAACCGCTTTTCGCCTGTGAAATCGGCCTCACAGAGGGCCCGGTGCTGGTTACCGTGGAATACGAAGTCGCAGCCGAGCCAGGCGGAGGACTTTCTCGCCGCGCTTCAGAAATATTCGCGCGTGCGGCGCCGCGATGGCGCGTATCGCTGGGGCATTTATCGCGATACCGAACGCGCCACGCACTACGTGGAAACCTTCATCGTGGAATCCTGGGCAGAACATCTGCGCCAGCACGGGCGCGTAACCATCGCCGACCGCGCGATCGAGGAAAATGTCGACCGCTTCGACGCCAACCCCAAGGTGACCCACTTCATCTACGCTCAATCCAAGCCGAAAACCCAATCCGCCCCACGGTAACTCCTAACCAACGCCGTAATCGAACATGTCCCGATCCCACAATTCTCAACGTCCGGTTACCCGCTTGATCTGGGCTTAGGGTCCGCTGAGGTGACCATACTTGTGATAACTTCGATTCTGGACCTCTGTTCGAAGCGTTGAAGTAGAGCGGAAACTTCTGGATCAGGACTATTACGATGCCGAACCAAATCAATGGAAAACTACTAATTTTGGCGCTCTCGGCATCCGCGCTAGCGACTTGCTGCGGATGTCGGCGTCCCGACCTCAGAGTCGCACACATGGTCCAACCAGACTATCCCCTCGCGGCACGGATTAAGAATCTTCAGGGCACCGTAGAGTTGGGGATTACCATCGAAATAGACGGGAAGGTCAGTGGCGCTCTAGGTTCGGGAGCGGACCCGATTCTGGTCGAGGCGGCGGAAAAGAACGCCCGCCAGTGGATTTGGGGACCGTTTCCATCGAGATTTCAGTTTCCTTACTATCAAGAAATCCAATACGTTTACGAACTTCAGGGAAATCCGAAAGCCGTCGTTATCGTACCACCGATGGTGAACACGGATTTGCCAGACAGAATCGAAATCATTGCGACGAGATTCTATGATGACCACTCAGTTGCACCGTTGCCGGTTCCACAGAGCAACGGCGACGACGCTTGCCGCTATATAAAATCGCGCGATAGTCTGGCTGGGTATGAAAATGGTGGACCATACAGTCTCGACCCCTTTCGCCTTACAAAGGGACGAACCGACCTTCGTGAGTTCTTGTGGACGCACTGGCACGACCACAAAAAGGCAGTTGCTGAGGCGAGGGTGGGAACAGTTGACCGTGGCATCGTGACCGTTTTGTACTTGATTCAACCCGATGCGAAAGGACTTTGGGGCATCGACGTAGCACTCGACCGCCCAATGGACCCACCCTGTCTGGCTCTCCGCGCTGATTCGTTGGTGCGTGTGCCCATCGCTAAACCTGATGAGGATTTTCCGTCTCAAACCCTCGATTCGTGGTCGCCCGATGCGCTTCCGCAAAGAGTCCTTTCCGATTCCGACGTGGAAGACGCGAAGTTATACCGAGTCATCTTGGTGCGCGAGCACAAACGACTTACTGACGAAATCTAAACAGAATCTGGCTTCAGGCCTCAAGTTCTGACTAACGCCGTTAGCGGAGATACATCAATCCGCGCTGCGCTCCCCGACCGTCCGCCGACAATGCCAGAATCCCATTTGGCAGACTTTTGGAGTAAGCTCCCATTCACCATGCAGGCAGGACACGCGTTGCAAGGAGATCATCATGAAAACGCGGCCAATCGGAATCACCGTTCTTGCAGTCCTTGGTTTTCTCAGCGTGCTGTTTTATCTCGTAATGACGGTCATCGCGCTCATAAATCCAGCGCAGGTCAACAATCTGCTGCAGGGGATGAGCGGCGGTGGAGCTGGCCCGGCGCCCTTGCAGCACTTGGCCGCGATCTTACCCGCATATTTTCTTGTCACCGGTTTGATCTCCGCCGCGCTCTCCTGGGGCCTGTGGACGCTCAAAAACTGGGCGCGGATTCTTTGCCTGGTGCTCATCGGCCTCTCGGTTATCGGAGGTGCCGTTGGAATCGCCGTCGCATGGTCTCACTCCAGTTTCCCGGCGACGGTCGCAGCTCTTGTCCGTCTGCTAATCGCGATCGTGATTTTCGTTTACCTGAACTCTCCAAGCGTCCGCGCCGCGTTCCGCCCAGCGTCCTAGGCGGACCGTTGCCCGGATCGCTCGGTTGCGCGGATTGCTCGGCCGATGTCCCGATTCATGCGGAAACCGGACATCTGCACTCGGGCCAAAACCACTTTTAAGATTACGCGACGAAACTACAGCGGAAGGTTGAGCTTGTGGAGCAGGGCGGCCCAGCGCGGGTCGGACTTCACGTGGTCGAAGGCGGGGAAGCGAATCACAGCGGTGAGCTCGTCGTCCCGGTCCGCAAAAGCTTTTTCGAGATGTTCGAACGCCTTGTCGCGATTTCCCGCCAGAGAGTAGGCGACGGCCACATTCGCGGGCAGATTACCCTCGCTGATAGCATCCATGAATTCAGCATAGCCTTTCGCGTCCGGGCTCCACGAACGCATAGCCTCCGCGCTGCCCGGCGGACCCGATTTCTGCAACGCGCTCACGGCCTCTGCCCACTGGCCTTGCGTGGCCTGCATCTGCGATAGATAGAAAAGCCCCGGCCCGAACCCGGGATCACGCTGCAGAATCTGATCGAACTGCTCTTGCGCTTGCGGATACTGGTGAGCGTCCATCAGCGTGAGGGCGTAGTTGGTCTTCACGATCGCGGCGAGTGGGTCCAGAGCGAGCGCGAGGCGAAACTGCTCTTGCGCTTCGTCCAGGTGATTCATCGGCATCAGATAATTGAAAGCGTAAAAATAGTGCGCGTTGGCGTTGTTTGGATTCAGCTCGATCGCGCGGCGAAACTCCGCCTCCACCGCGCTCCATTTCCAGGCGGCGGCCAGCGCGTTGCCGCGCGCCACGTGCGCCTCGGAGCTAGTGTCGTCCAGCTCGACGGCTTTTTGCGAGGCCTGATCCGCCAGCGGCAAGGATTGCGCCGGCGGAATCAAGCGCCCGTAACCCGCGGCGACCACATAGCTATTCGCAAGTCCAGCCCACGCCAGCGCGTAATTCGGATCGGCGGCCACGGCCTTGCGGAATAAGTCGACGCTGTTGAGAATTCCCGATTTCGTCCGGCCGTACAGCTGCTGCTGCGCTTCCAGGTACAAGCGATAGGCGTCGGGGTTCGTGGTTCCGGCGCTGCCCATTTTTGCCTCGGCATCGCCCGTCGCGTTTACGCGCAATTTCTTCGCCACGTCGCGCGTGATGTCGCTCTGTACCTGCGTGACGTCTGCCATCTTGCGTTCGTAATGCTTGCCCCACATTTCCGAGCCGTCCACCGTGCTCACCAGGTCCGCTTGCACGGCCACCGTATCGCCATGCTGCGTCACGCGCCCCATCAGCACCGACCCCACGTTCAGGTCCTTGCCGATTTTTTGCGGATCGTCTGCGCTGTTCTTGAAGCGGAACACCGTGCTGCGCGCCATTACTTTCACGTCGGGAAGTTGCGAAAGCGTGCCGATCAGGCTTTCGGTAAGACCATCGCTCAGATATTCGTTGTTGGGATCTAAAGTGGCGTTGACGAACGGCAGCACCGCGATGGACGTGACTTTTTCGCCGGGCGAGCGGCCATGCATCACGTAATATCCGCCGCCGATCACCAGTGCCAGCGCTGCCGCGATGGCCCCGCCGATCCACATTCTGCGCGACACACCGGCCTGCGCGGCTGGCATCGTCGCGGAACCGGAGGATGTTTGCGCTGGCGATGCGGGGCTGCTGCCGCTTGCGCCACCGGCCGCTGCGGATTCGCTGCCCGATAGAGTGCCGGACGAGTCGCTGACCCGCGTCGAGCGCCCCGAATCCTGCTCGCGCTTCAGCCGCGCCAGGTCCGCGCGTATGTCCGCGGCGGTCTGGTAGCGAAGTGTACGGTCCTTCTCCAGCGCCTTATTAATGATGCGCTCCAGCTCCGCCGGAGTTTCCGGATTCAGCCGCACCGGAGCCGCCACCGCGCCATCCAGGATCGCTTTGAATATCACTCCGGAGGTTTCACCGTGGAAAGGCATCGTGCCGGTGGTCATCTCGTAAAGCACGGCGCCGAAGGAGAAAAGGTCGGAGCGGCCATCGAGTTCCTTGCCGCGCACCTGCTCGGGAGACATGTAGGCCACGGTGCCCATGGTGCTGCCGGGGCTGGTGAGATGCTCGGGGGACGCGCCCAGCGTGGCGCCCTCGGTGGAGTCCACGGAGATTTTGGTGGCGGCAGATCCCGCGCCCGTGAACGTCACCTTCGCCAGTCCAAAGTCCAGAATTTTGGCGTGGCCGCGTTTGGTGACAAAAATATTCGCGGGCTTGATGTCGCGGTGCACGATGTGTTCGGCGTGCGCGGCATCCAGCGCGTCGGCGATCTCGATGGCCAGCGTGAGCAGATCTTCGCTGTCCATCGGGCGGCCGTTGATGCGGTGCTTCAGCGTCTGGCCATCCAGGAATTCCATGGCGATGAACGCCTGGCCGTCCTGCTCGCCAATATCGTAAATCGTGCAGATGTTGGGATGGTTCAGGGCGGAGGCGGCTTGCGCTTCACGCTGGAATCGCGCCAGGGCTTGCGCATCCCCGGCGACATCCTGCGGCAAAAATTTCAGCGCCACGAAGCGCTTCAGCCGCGAGTCTTCGGCCTTGTAAACGACGCCCATGCCTCCGCCGCCAAGCTTTTCGATGATGCGGTAGTGGGAGAACGTCTGGCCAATTAGCGACGGGGTGTCCAGCATCTGCCCACATCTTAGGTGTGTACAAGAACCAAGTCAACGAGCACAGACAGGTCGTAGCGCAAGCCCTGCGAGGCGCCCCAATCGAAAAAGGGAAGTGCCATGTCATTTCGCCAGTGACGCAACTTCCACGTGTCAATCGTTTCCAGAACTGCCGCGCTGTGGTAGGGTACGCATCGTTCGCATCGTTCGCAAACTTTGACCTCGTGGGGGCGCAGAAATGTCGAAAGCTAGACCAACCACTGGAACCGACGGAAAGCCACTACCAATCCTGCCGCCGGAGCGCGACGCGCGGGTTTGGGCGCGCCTGGTGCGCGTGATGTTCTACACACCCGGTTTCCTGGCTCTGCTGCTGATTAAGGCGGGCGAACCCACCAGTTTTGGAATCACGGTGGAGCTGCTGATGCTGTCCAGCGCTTCGGCCATCGTAGGCGGCCTGTACATCGGCACGGAATCAACGGAAGCGGGCGCCGATCGTTCCTCCAAGATCGGCACGTGGAGCGGTGCGCTCGTCCTCGAGCTGCTGGCCGTGGTGCCATTGTTGTGTGCGATGCCGACGCTATTCCACGAGCTGGCGAATAGCAGGCTGCTGCATGCGTTGGCGCCCGGTGCGATTGACGTCACGCTGGGTGCGTCCGAGCTTTTGCCGGCTTTCGCGATACTCCCATTCATGCTTTACCAGCTCGCCGGCTTCGGCACCTTGCACTTCGTCGTCTCGAAGCCCGTGAACTGGGCCATTAACATCGGCATCCTGTGCTTGATTATCGCAAGCTATGTGGCCAACCGAGAGGGCGCGTACCATATTGAAAGGATGTGCTCCGGGCTCCTCGTTGCTGCTATGGCAATCACCGTGTGGTACGGCGTGCTCAAACTGAGGCAGATGCAGACGACCTACGACGCGAATTGCCCGCCCAAGGCTCCGAAGGAGTAGATTCAGAGTTACGGCGCGGCGCGTGGCGGCTGATCGGTCACACTGCAACCGAGATTTTCTAGAGCCGCGCCAGTGCCCGGAAACTGAATTACAGAACGTGTGAGCGAGTTTTAAGAACTAACTAAGCATTCCGTGTCGAGTCGAGCGATGAATCGATCGTATCTGGGAGGTCAGCGCCGTGTGGTGGATCAGCTTTCGAGGTGAATCGGGGCACGGCGTCGATAACATTGGCGTCTTCGAGGATGACGGTTCTCCGCGCAAGAAGCATCCGTTGATCCTTGATCCATCGCCTGCCGCGCATCCGCTGCACATCGTGCGCGGCTTCGCGCTGGTGGGTGACGATCTCTACATCGCGAATGCCTGGCGCAAAGATAGCCACATAGCGCGCTACCGACGGCGCGGCGATACTTTCCGCTTCAAGGATGTGCTCGTCAAGACAGAACAGGTCGCGGCGATGGTGCACCCCTTCGATGTGGACCTGGGAGATGATGGTCGCGTCTACGTCTCCTGTCAGGACACCAACACCGTGCTGGCCTTCGTGCCGGAGACTCGCCAGCTGGCGCCGGTGGCAACTTACCTCCAGCAGCAATATCCCAAAGGAAATTTCCTCCCCGGCACGCTCGTCGCTTCCAGCCAGGGAAGCCTCCCTGCATATGGCGACCTCACGCCGCGGGATGTGCCGCATCCTCTCGGCCTCAGAGTTGTGCTGGACAAGCGCGGCAAGCCACGCCACTCCGTGCGCGGCATCGTTGTCTACAAAGGGCATCTGTACGTGGCGGACGAAGCCGGCGACGTCGTCAAAGTCTTCAACGTGCAATCCGGGGAACTGGTGGCGCGCGTCAAGAACCACGCGCTCGAAGCGCCCGTGCACCTGCTGTTGCACGGCGATACGCTCTACATCGGAGCCTCTGGCAGCGGCAGCATCCTGGCTTTGGATCTGCCATCAACCCCGCCCAGCGGCAAGCTCCACGCGCGCGTGGTGATCGACGGAAAGCTGGATGCCCCCTCCGGGTTCGGCATTGGACCGGACGGCGATTTTTACGTAGCCGAGCGCAAGAAGCAGCGGGTCCGGCGCTTCTCCCACAAGGGCAAAAAGAAGGGAACATTTATTGACGACCTTCCAGACATGCCCGAATTCCTCGTATACGTTCCCTGACGCATGGCCGTCACTCTTTTGCACGTCGACCGCATAGCGCCACTTGCGGTATATCTACAAGACCATGCCGGTAGCATCTATGCCACGCGCCAAGAGCCGCGCCAATAGCGATTACGCGCAAAGAATTGATCGCGTCATCGACTATCTGCGCGGCAATCTGGATCGCCAGGTGAAACTGAAGGAGCTGGCTAGAGTCGCGTGCCTGTCAGAATTTCACTTCCATCGCATCTTCGGCGCGGTTTCCGGCGAAACCCTGAACAATTTTACGAACCGGCTTCGTCTCGAAAAGGCCGCTCGGCTGCTTCGTTATTCCGATCAGAGCGTCACCGATATAGCCCTGGATTGCGGTTTCTCGTCATCGGCCACGTTTTCGCGCGCCTTCCGCTCCGGTTACGACACTTCGCCCAGCCAGTTTCGAAAATGCGGCGAGATCAAAAAGAGCAAGATTCGCAAAGAACTCTTCCCGAAAGACGAATATGGTCTCCCCATGAGCGCGGAAGAAAAGAAAGCCGCGTTTCCCGTGAGATTGACGGACATTCCAGAAAGGCAGGTCGCCTACATCCGGGTAACCAATGCCTTCGAGATGGAAAGAGTGCTTGCCGCCGTGAACACAATGATCGACTGGGCCAAATCTCAGAATATTTTCTCGCAGGGAACTCTTTTCGGCATGTCGGTGGACGATCCACACGTCACTCCCAGGCATCTCTATCGCTATGAGGTCTGCCTCGCGTCGTCCGCTCCCTTCAAGTGCAGGGAAGGGATGTCGAAACTGAAAATGCCGGCCATGCGCTACGCCGTCATAAAAGTTTCTGGCGACATCCACAAAGTCGCTACCGCCTGGGACTATCTCTACCGCGATTGGCTCATCAACAGCGCCTACGAGCCGGAGCATGCGCCGGCACTTGAAGTTTTCCTCGATAAAGAAAGCGCCACGGATTGGTCGCATTTTGAATTGGAACTATGCCTGCCGGTTCGTAAGCCGGCGGAGATCAGCAGCGGGAGAAAATCATGATCGACGGAATTGGCGGCGCTTTTCTTTTTACCAACGATACCAAGCGACTGGCAGAGTGGTATCGCGATTGCCTCGGAATCGTTTTTCAGGGCGAAGACGCGGAATGCAGCTCCGTCTATACATCGTTCGAATATCGGGATCTTGCCAACCCGGAGCTCAAGCGCACCATCGCCTGGTCCATTATGCCCACTAAAGAAGACATCAAAGGTAAGCCGCGCACCGGAAAAATTAATTACACAGTGAAGGACATGGCAAAAACCCTCGGCCATCTGAAAAGTAAAGGCGTCGCAATCGAGAAGACCGAGGAATATCCCGGCATGGGCACCTTCGCCTGGCTCAAAGATCCAGATGGCAATCCCGTCGAGCTATGGCAGCCAACCGAGGAGCGAATAGAACTCCCTAAATCGTGAAGCCCAAGCGCCGTCCTAAGGCCCCATCCTCCCGCAGATGTCTTTTCCGATCACCTGCGAGCGCCATACTTTATGACCAAACTGCCGCTCCGGCATTTCCAATCTCGCCTGAGCAACTGAGCTTAACTCCTGATTGCTGCATTTTTCGGACGTGCGCCGATCCGCCAATTCCCAACGTTCGGTTGCACGACAGTTAGGCTTACGGTTTGCGGTGAGCTGCGAAGTGGCGGCCGTTACTATAGATGCGGAGATCGTCGGCAGTTCCGTCGTCGTGCTTGACGAATTCTATCCAATTACCATTCCGACTCTGCGGGTCAGCGAAGACGAATCTGGTTCCAGCGGCATGAAGGAGTCGGGACTTCGGCTCGCCGGGAATTTCAATTGCGAGCCCGCCAGCTTCAGCCGTGATCAGAATAGTGAATCCGTTCGGTGGGTCCGTGACAAATGCTCCTGAGTAAATCTGGAGCGCGCCTTCTGAGTCGTTTGCAGGCGCAACGGCTCGGCCCAATGACGACGGTGCAACTCGAATAGGGTGGATCTTCGACGCCAAAGTATCGGGCTCGGGTCGTTTGCGAGCTTTCGGAAGCTCTGCCGGAGCGCTCGGCGGCGGTTGTAGAGGTTTTCCCGGTGCGGAAGGGACGGCCTCCGAGAGCTTTGTCCCACGCGGTGGTGAAACCGGCTGTCGTCGCGAGTTGGCGCGAGCGGGCTCTTCCGGAATTGCGGCGGACGGGCTTACCGGCGCGTCTTCTTCAGGGCTGTCCGCGAACTCGATGCCTTTGAAGGGTATAAATGCGGGATGCCTCGAATCGTATTTCAGATCGAGACATCCCACGCAAAAGATAATTAGGGTGATGATTCCTCCTGCGTATAAAGCGTCTCGGCGCGGCTTAAAACTTTCCAGGGTGTAGAAAACTGGCGCGCCGTCCGCAGACCAAGGAACCTGTTCCGGCGTGCTTTCCCAGTATTCCGAGCGCAGCGTCCACTGCCGCACGAGCGAGAGCAGCGCGTCCGCTACAAGCTTCGCGGCGGCAGGCCCTTTTTCCACCTGATCGAAGATCGACAGCATCTCCTGCGCGAAACGCTTGCGGAACCGCTCGGGATGAAGCCGAAGCAGCAAGGAATACAGCGTCCGGAGCATCACGCTCTCCTTGGTTTTGCAGGGCGCAGGCGCAAGTTCGCTTCGCGAACCACGCCTTTGAGGCGGGCAACTTCGGCGGCAAGCACGGCGCGTCCTCGTGCATGGAGGCGGTAATAGCGCCGTCGCGGATCGTTGTCCCCGTCGCGGTGGCCGAGTTCCTGAACGAATCCGCGATCGATCAGCCTCTGCAAATTGTCGTAGAGCGTGCCGGGACCTAGCTTGTATTGGCCCTCTGATTGACGCGCTACTTCCTGCATGATCGCGTAGCCATGAAGGTCTTCGCCCGCAAGCGAGAGCAGAATGTGCAGAGTAGCGGGAGACAGCGGGAGGAAAGTGCTGGTGTCTTCTTTCATAGCTCGGAACACGTTATATCGGTTTCTGAGTGAGATGTCAAGGCCAGCGGTCGCCGCGCTCGACGCCCTGCGCGCCGAACTCGAAGCCAAAGGCGTCGCGGTGAAGGAAGGTTCCTGGGGCTATCGTCTCCTCGTAGTTGACGATCCCGACGGCAATCAGCTTTTCTTCAACTACCCGCACGAGCCTGCGCCCGGCGAAACTGTCTAGTCCGGTTAAGTTCGCTCGACGGGCCTACTGGAAATCCACTTCGCGGAACCCGAAGCCCTTTAGCATTCCGGAAATCGTGCCGCGCGCGTTTTCCGCGGCAATCTTCAGGATGCCATCTTGCAGCGCGGCCTGCTGCAGTTGACGCTCCGCCTCTTCGCGCACTTCGCTTTCCAGGTTGGGGTCCGGAGAAGTGAAAAGGCCGGTGTCGCGTGAATAGACTCTCGTTCGCGCATTATCAATTCTTGTGCTCAGAATTTCAGCCGCAGGCAAGTGAATCAAGACTTTCTGCCCTTGCAATATCACATCGCCCGGCTGCAAGCCCGCCAGATTGATGCCCCCCACCACCTCTCCATGCACCACCAGCAGCAGGCGGTCACCCGCCAGGAATTGCGGCAGGTACGCATTTTCGTGCTCGCCCGAAATAATTTTATCCATCGTATAACTCACCGTTTCCAGTCGCTGCAGTTGCTGAATCTGCTGCACCACGGTCGGCTGATCCACTTTGATCAGCGTGTGCCCGCCGCGCAAACTTTCCACCAGCTGCCACAACCCGACCCCAGTGGATAGCCACACCACCGCCCCCGCGAACACAACCATAAGAATCGCGCCAAGGAACGCCGCCACAATCCACGACCGCACGCGTCGCGAATTGTCGCGCGTCCTGCGCGGTGCCTCGTCGGCGAGAGGTGAGTTATCCATCATCATAAATCTCCGTCCACAAACTTCAGTGTAATCGAAGCCGCGAACCATTGCTCGGCATTACGCAGCACGCCCTCCCGCCGCTTCCCGTCCGTATTCCAGGCGGTCGCCGGTCCGGTTGCTATCCCGATTACCAGATACACCCGCCAGAAGCCTTCGTCGCCTGTCGCTATTGCAGTGCCACTGAGCGTGCCTCGACGCTCACGGCAAACCGCCGCGGTCCAAGAGCGCTGTGAACAACCACCGTAGCCACGCAATAAATCTGGTGCATGAGCAGCGCCCTTACCGGAGCATGCTTTCCGTCGCCCGCTCAATTCACGGACCAGGACTGATTTCGGATATTTTGGTGGTCTTGCAATGACCCCACGTGGTGTGTGATTATGCGGTAAGTCAGTATAGGACTGAATCAATTCATGCATATGCAACGTCGGACCGTAACTTGTCTGGTCATGTTAGTTCTCGCGTACGCGCTCGCTAGTTGTGGTGGCGGGGCCTCCAGCGTTTCGCAACCGCCCCCTCCACCGCCGCCTGCACCGGACTTTTCCGTCGTCGTCCAGGCACCATTGATACCCCTGCAGATTCAGGGCATCAGCCAAGGTCAGTCCGTCGGCATTCAGGCGATGAATGGGTTTAGCGGAACGGTTAGCCTCTCTCTCCAGAACCTACCCGCAGGAGTGTCATCGTCTCCCTCGTTTCCCGTGCAGCTCAGTCCCGGCCAATTACAATCTTTTTCTCTAATGGCATCCTCGAGCGCGGCCCTAGGTACGAGCGCGGTGCAAGTGGTCGGAACCAGCGGCGCGCTGACCGAGTCCAGCACGTTTAACGTGCAGATCACAGCCGCGGCACCCTTTCAAGTCAGCCTGAATCCGCCGAATGTCTCGCTCAAGCCCGGATCCACTGCCAACGTCCTGCTCACTTTTAGCGGTTCACAGCTGCCGCCAAACCTGGCTCTGAATCTACCTACGGACTCGGTGCTCGAAGGGTTGGGTTTGAACCTGGTCGAACAATTGCCGGGACCGGCACCCAACCAAATCCCCCTCATTCTTAGCGCGTCAGCGCTGGCGCAGCCCGCCCAGAATTTGCCGCTCTACATCAGCAGCCAGAACGGTAATGAGTCGAGCCAGGCTACGCTGTTGGTGTCCGTCACCTCTGCGTTCGCACCTATCGCGGCAGCGAATCGAAGCACGGCGGTCAGGACGGATATGGGTGTCACAGGCGCCGCGTATGATCCGATGCGCAAGCTCGTCTTCGCGACCGTGTGGCAGCTTAACGAAGTTCTTGTATTTTCCTCGATTGACGCCAGCCTGAAGGCTACGATTCCAGTGTTGCTGCCGTTTGGAATCGACGAGAGCGCTGACGGATCAAAGGTGTATGTCGGAACCTTTGGCCCAAACATAACGGTTATCAATCCCGACTCGCTGCAGGTCGCTGGAGCGGTTGCGGCCCCAACCATGGGTGCAACTGGGTGCGGTGCTGCGAGCATCGTTACGCTCTCCAACGGGAAGGCCATTGTGCTGGATCAGTGCCTGTTGAGTGAAGGGTTCGGCGACACCGGGACAGAAGCATTTCTGTGGGATCCAGTAGCTGCAACATTTACCTCGTTGCAGACGGCGAACTTCTTTAACCCGAGCTCCATCACGCGCAGCGCCACCCATAAAACGGCACTCGTTACAGGATCGGGCTCGGGGGTGGCCGAGATTCTTTTGTACAATGCGGTGACCGATGCTTCCGGGGTACTCGTACCTTCCGACGGGAATCAAAGCCTGATATCAGCGGCCTTGAGCCCTGACGGTTCGCAGGTTGCAATGGTCAGCGGAGACGGTCAAGGCGTTAGTATCTACGACGGCCAGTTGCAATTACTTTCAACCATCCCGATTTTTGGCACGCCGACCCCGTTCGTTTTCATAACTTACAGTCTCGACGGTAAATCTCTGTACGCAATTGGCGGCCTGGACGGGCTACCGGCGGCAGTCGTTCTTAATCCAACTACGTATTCCCTCATCGGGGTTGCGTCTAACCCGGTAGGTGGAGGCACGCCGTACGCGATCGACGAAACGGGAATGATTTTCGAGGGCACGGATCGCGGAATGGAGTTTTTCGATGTCTCTCATCCTGGCGCAATCAGGCTTCCCACTCCATACCTTGCCCAACCGAGCTCGACGACGAATGCGCTGTTGAATCTATCCGCGCCTACGCAATTTTCGCAGCAGGGTGTCGGGTTCACCGCTACCGATCAGTACCAGGTCTTTTTTGGTGGCCCGCCTGCTTCACCCTCAACACAAATGGGTTCGGCCCCCACGGTTAGTGGTCAAGCCCTGACAACAACAGCCCCGCCCGGGCTGAAGCCGGGTGCCGCAAATGTGACCGTCACACGCTCAGACGGATGGGTCCAGATCGCGACAGATGGCGCAACTTACGGACCGCAAATTCTCGCCGTCGATGCGAACGCGGGCCCGATGACTGGGGGATCGCAAATAGTAATTTATGGTTATGGCCTGAACGCGCCGGGCATTCAAGTTAGCATCGGAGGCACTTCCGCTTCGATCTCCGAAGCCATTGGCCCCGGCTTTTTTAGCCCGTTTCCATTTCCTATGGACGCCATTTACGTCACCACTCCGGCCGGCTTACCTGGTCCCGCGGACGTCACGATTTCTACCTCATCAGGCGCGACAACCATGACCGGAGGATTTCAATACCTTGCGACTCTTAACGTATACCCGACAGCGGGAGTCTTGAACCAGATTGTCTATGACAAAGGACGGCAACGCCTCTACGCCAGTAATACCAGCGGAAATCTGGTGGACGTGTTTTCCCTTAGCTCTGGTACTTATCTTGCGCCCGTTGCGGTCGGAAATGCGCCGCTCGGAATCGCACTCACGCCGGACGGATCCAGGCTGGCAGTAGTGAACGCGGGCGATGGCACTGTCTCGGTCATCGATCTGGACACTGCGAAGGTAGTCGCTACTTATCCGGTGTTGACTGCAAGCGATACGGGTACTGGATGTCAGGGACAAGCTTGGCAAATCGCCGCGGAAGGCAGCCACGGGATGGTCGTTGATATCAACTGCACGGCCATCTTGCAGCAGGGTGTGATCCACACTCTCGATCTGCAAACTGGGAATCTCGGGACGATTCAGCTGAACATTGGCCGCGGTCTGGACGTGATGGCGTCCTCACCTGATGGCAACTTCGTGGCGTTTGCCGATTCCTTGGGTGAAGTATCACTGCTGAACGTCGCCAGCGGTGCAATCCTTCAAGGAGGGGTTCAGTACGGGGACGTTGCGATTAATTCCGATGAAAATCGTATCGTCAGTGGTTTCACACTGTATGACGCCAACCTGTCTTTTGTGAGTTTCCCGCAAGAGATCGACTATCTGCAAACCGGTCCGAACTCGTCTAACAATCTGCTGGGAGAAAAACTCAATCCTTCGGGAAGTCTGCTCTTTGTGCCACAACAGACTGTGCAACCAGCGGCGCACCCTCTGACAGAGGGCGTGGACATTTTTGATGTGCACCGACAGCGCCTGGCACTGCGAATCGCACTGCCCGATCCTCTGCCACTCAGTCTGAATACGATGGCGCTTGATGAAACCGGCACCCGAATGTTTCTGATCTCGAATACTGGCATCACCGTCGCGCAATTGAAATCCGCTCCGTTAAGCATCGCTACAGTAAGCCCTGTCACGGGTTCCCCCGGCACCCAGATCACCATTCGCGGAAGCGGATTCACAGACGCCTCGGCCGTCACCATCGGGTCGATCGAGGCCAACACTGTATTTGTGGATCAGAATACGCTCCAGGCTGTAGTGCCGTCCGGAGCGGTTGGACCCGTTCGCGTCACTGTCACGAATCAGCAGAACAACCAATATTCGTTCGACGCTGCATTTGTCGTGCAATGATTCTTCGCGCTCGCTCATCACTTCAAGTCTGATCAAAGCTGCGAGCTCAACCGGTCGGTGCAAAACCACTCGTGCGGAAACGCAAATCTCGGCGCTCAACGGCAGAATCGCGTCCGTTTTGACCTAACGTGATGAGTGTCCCCAGAATAGCCCCGGCATAACAGCCGAAACCCTTATTGCAAGGATTGCGAACAATAGCTTCAAATCTTCGGTTATCCTATAAGCCAAAGGAGAATCCATGTACGCAGTGAAATTGGAATATCAACACCGCAGCAACGGCACGCAAGGTCGCACGATTCAGGTGGACACCGGTTCCATGGCCGCCGCCATCGGCAAAGCCGCCAGGGAATTCCTGAAGGGCCTCGATCGCAAAGAACGATTCGACGCCAACAAGGGCGGCCTCACGATCGTTTGCACCAAGGTCTCCGAAGAAGCCGCCGCCGCAAGCGCGTAACCGCTAAGCGACAAGACCGCACGCCTCAATAGTCCCGCAGCGCGACCACGGATCCAGTCGCGCCGCTCTGCCCCGGTATGTAGCAAGAACCCACCAGCGATCTCGCTGCCAGCACCGCTCGGCGCGGCGAATCAACACAATGGGCGAATGTCCAAACGATACAGTATACACCTCCCATTCCCACCCCCCCCCGGCTCCATTGGATTTCTGTATCAAGCCTGAGGAACGTTTCGCGTGGAAATACACGATGCGGCGCTCGGAAGCTGCTAGGCATGCGCGTTTCCACTTATCCCGCAGCGAGGCCGTCAGAACGGGACGGTCGCCAGCACACGATCACGATTGTTAGGAGCCCGATCCTCATTCGTGTAACGCACCGTGCCACCGTCATCCATCCAAAAACTTCTCTTGCTCCTGAATCTGTATTTCTGGGGTCGCGCGATGATCACGTAACCAGTAATTTCGTCCGACCAATCGGGTCGCATTAGACGCAGGGAGTAAAGGTATCCTTCTCCCCAATCCAGCACCCCTCCGGTGACGGCGCCTTCTCGGGGCGGAACTAACTGCTCGAATGATTCTGCATAGCGACCGTGGTCGTGCTTATAGTTCGCCTGCATCGTATAAAGGGCCCGCAGGCTGCTGAGCGCTCCGGGTTCCGGATGACGAACGTACTCCTTCCAATAATAAATTCCCAACCCAAGCCCGAAATAAGCAATCGCGAGCGCGAGCACCACGTATCCAACCGTGCGAAGTGTCTTCATGCCAACCGTGGCCGAGAGTCTACACTTCGGGTTTCAGCTTGCAAAGCTGCCGAAGATCTTGAAGCGGGAGCCGCCAAATTCAATGGCACAAGGAATAATCGTCGCCGGTGCTCACGTCCTTCCATTCGCCCGGATGTTGATTATGTCCCGCTAAGTAGTCGATTTCGAGCCGTCGAGGACTGGACCAGCAAAAGCGTTCTCCACTATCTCTCGAAGTCCCAAAGATTTCGCCGTCTTGGACCCTGCCACCCAAAAAATGATTTGGAAACGGGGCAGAACTCGCCAGGCGGATATTGATATGTGCGGTGGGCGGCTCCGTCGTCCACCTGCACCTTCGGTGCATGAGGACGGCGACGTAACGACCGTCTGGGGATGTCTTCTCCATGACGGTTCGTTCACTGCAGAGCCAGACGGCAGACAGCGGATTAAAATGCACAAACAAGAAACCAGCGACAAATAAGGCCGCGACTCCGATCGTGATTGCCAATCCTTTGCGCATGGCCAAGACCCCGCGAGCCCGCTTGAGGTTCGAGGCACATCATACATATCAGTAGCGAATCGGCAAGTACCTAATTAACGTGTCTACCGGCCATTCGAAATCAGCGCACGGAACCTGTCCAGCTAGGCGGCCGAACGAAATCCGCGCCTCACTCATCCCGCAGTGCGACCATCGGATCCAGCCGCGCCGCGCGCCGCGCCGGTATGTAACACGCCACCAGCGAAATCGCTGCGAGCACCGCCGGCGCGGCGATCAGCACGATCGGATCGAAGCTGTCCACGCGATACAGCAAACTCGACAGCGCTTTTCCAATCGCCAGCGACAGCAGCAGCCCCACGCCCGCGCCGATTCCCAGCAGGACCATGCCTTCGCGCAGCATCATGCGCACTGCATCGGAAGCGCGCGCGCCGAGCGCCATGCGAATTCCGATTTCACGCGTGCGCATCGCCACGTTGTAGGCGCGCACGCCGTACAATCCGATCGCCGCCAGCAGCAACGCCACGGCGCCGAAAATCATAAATATGCGCGCGCCGGTTCGCACCACCCATATGTCAAAGCTGCTGTCCAAATGTGTGTGCATCGTTTTGAAAGCGAGCACTGGCAGGTGCGAATCCACCGAGCGAATCGCGCCGCGCACAGTCTCCAGCAGCCCCGCCTCCGCCTGCGGCCCCAGCGCCGCGGTCCTCATGTGAATCTGCATGTCCGATTGGTACGCTTGGCCGAACGGCACATACACGTGCGGCGGCCACTGCGTTCCAGTGACGCCTTCCTGCACGTTGCCAACAACTCCTACAACTTCCGCGTCCACCGCCGGCTCGTCGCCGCCTCCGGACACCAGCCGCACACTTTTGCCGATCGCATCGCCGCCCGGCCACAGCTGCTCCGCCGCCGCTTGATCCAGAATCGCCACGCGATGAGTGCTGGCACTCGCATCCGCCGCGGTAAACGCCCGACCGCGTTGCAGCGGAATCTGCAGCGTCTGAAAATATTCGCCGCTCACGATGTTGTAACGGCAGTCCACGCCTTTGTCCGCTCCGCTGCCCGCCGCCGCAGGCGCATCCGCCGAGCGTTGCACGGTTTTCCCCAGCGACACCATCCCGAAGGGAACTGTCGCCGCCAGGCCAACCGACTCGACGCCGGGAGTTGTTTGCAGCCGCTCCACCAACGCGCGATACACTTCGCGGCCGCGCGCCTCATCGTAGCCCGCCAGGCTTGCATCCACTTCCGCCACCACTTCGCCCTGCACGCGGAAGCCAGGCTCCAGCCGCGCCGCCTGCACCGAGCTGCGAATGAAAAGTCCCGCCGCGCTCAGCAGCATCAACGAAAGTGAAATTTGCCCCATCACCAGCATATTTCTACGCGAAAATGTCCGGCGGGAAAAAAATCCGCGAAACCGGCCCGGCTGAAAATCGGAGCGGTCGCCGCTCTTCAGATCGGCAACCAGATTGCGCCGAGATAAATTCCACGCCGGCCCCAGACTAAACACAATCGTGCTCAGCGCGCAGAATCCCATCGTTGCAAATAGCACGCGCATATCCGGCCCGGCGGTGTACACGATGTCCAGCGGCGCCAGCCGCGCCATGGAATGTACCAGCGCGCCCGTGCTCCAAAAAGCCAGCGCCAGGCCCGCCGCGCCGCCCGCCACCGCCAGCAGCATTCCTTCCACCAGAAGTTGTCGCAGAATATCCGCGCGACTGCCTCCCAGCGCCAACCGTATCGCCACCTCGCGACGCCGCGTCGTCCCGCGCGCCAGCATCATGTTCGCCACGTTCAATGAAGCGATCAACAGCACCACCGCCGCCACGGAAAGCAGCAGCACCGCAGGCATAATCAATCCGGAATCACTCACCGGCTGCGTGGAAACCGCCATGCGGGGCAGGGAACGCACAATAAAAGTTTGATCCTTGTCGTTTTCCGGGTAGGCCTTCGCGAGTTGCGCCGCAATCGTCCCCAGCGATGCGTCCGCCGATTTCTGCGTGATTCCCGTCCGCAGGCGCCCCACCAATATCAGCGCGCGATTGTCGCGCGCCGCGAGCGATCCGGCTCGCCCTTCAAAATCATTCATCACCAATTCGTACACGCCCAGCGGCAAATAAAGTTCCGGGCTGATCAGCGCCGTCGTGCCGGTAAATCCCTCGGCCGTTACGCCGACGATCGTGTAGCTGCGGCCATTGATCTGCAGCGTCTGGCCCAGCACGTGCCCATCGCCGCCATTTTTTCGCCAGTAGTTGTAGCTCACGATCGCCACAGCCATGGCAGACGCGGGCCGCTCTTCCTCCGCCGTGAACACGCGCCCTTGCGAAAGCGGCACACCCAGCGTCGTGAAATAATTCGACGAAATAATGTCCGCGAACACGCGCCGCGTGCTCTCGCCGCCGCCTTCCGTAAGTCCCACCATCGCCAAATTGTGCGCCATCAGGCTGCTGAACACGCCGCCGTCCGCGCCAACTTTGCCAGTCGTGCCAGCTTCACGAAGTTCCGCATAATCCGGATACGAAAACGCGCGATAATCTTGCGTGCGCGTGTCGCGGCTGTAGCACCCCACCACCGCCGCCGGGTTCTGCATCACCAGCGGCTTCAGCAGAAACGCATTCACCAGACTGAAAATCGCCGCATTCGCGCCAATCCCCAGAGCCAGCACCGCCACCGCCGCGCATGTGAACCCGAGATTCTTGCGCAGCATCCGCGCCCCAAATAGTATGTCGCGTACCAGATTGTTCACGTGTGCCCCCCGTTGAACCGCCGCCAACACTAGGTAGTACGACCGCACCCCGCCAAAGGTTCCCCGTTCCCAGCGAAGAGTTGCGCGGGAGTATCGCTTTCGCCAGATTATCGCGGCGAAGAGTATCTGGATTCCACGTCGAGCACGCGGATTATTTCCTGCTCTTCATCACAGGACTGGCGTCCTGCAACGTGGCCACCAAATCTTTCGCGCAATCCGGCACCGGCTCCGCCTGATGGAACACAATTGCCTGCGCGCTCACCTGTTTGCCGTAAAGGTTCTTGTTCGCTCCGTTGTCCGCCCGCAGCGTGGAACCCGCCAGCGAGATCCCGGCGAAAATTCCGCGCGACCGCGAATAGGAAAGAATCTCAGCGCGCATCGTCACATCCGTTTCCGCAGACGCCGTGCGCCCAACCGGCCCAGCTGCCACCGTGGCATTTCCTCCCAGCTTCACCTTGCTGCTCAGCACGCTGGAAGCGGAATGGGAACTCATCAGCAGCAGCACGAAGTCCGTGGACTGCGCGCCGAACTGCAACCCTGCGCTGGCGCCTTCCAGTGCCATCATCGTCGGTGCGCCCCACGGCCCATGGAAATGTTTCCCGCCGCGGCACGTCATCACTCCACGACCGAAACTGCTTCCCAGCCCCAGCGAAATTTTAAATACCGACGGCAGAATCACCACGCAATAAGCGCTGTCCAGCACGCTCCTGGGAATGTCGTCCGGCGTATTCAGAATTTCCTTCATTACTTTGCCTGCGTTGGTCACGCGATCGGCTTCTTTATCCTGTGCCATGGCAGCGGCACCAAGCGCGAGCGCCAGACTGATTCCCAGCACTATCTTATTCACGAATCTCACGAATCCCCCGAATCATCCTCACGTCGCGCCACGCCCTGCTGCTCGCCCGCCAATCACTGAATCAGCATAGGAGGCCCGCTGACCTGCTTTGTCTTCAGGTGAAAATTTACCGCTACATGATCGGCAATCTTGATAAATGGAATGCCCTTGTTCATCCCGTAATCTTTCCGGTTGAACACCATTTTTCCGTTGACGTCGATTGTGTCTGTCCCTCTCGTATCCACTTTTAATGCCAGTTTCTCGGGACTGGATACTCCGCGTATCAGGAAGTTGCCATCCACCTCATACGTCAAGTGGCCGGTGCGCGTCACCTTCGTGGATTTAAAAGTGATCAGCGGATTGTTTTCAACGTCGAAGAAGTCTTTGCTCTTCAATTTGCCGTTCTTCATCCCGCTTCCGGTGTCCACGCTGGCTGCCTGAATCGTAATCTCCAGCGCGCCTGTCGTCTCGTCGGGCGATGTAAACGTCAAGCTGGCGTCCCATTTGTCAAATTTGCCTGCGATACTCGTCGAAGCTTTCACGTCGAACTTGATCCAGCTTTCCAGCGGCGTGATCTCGAATACAGGGACTGCCTGCGCCTGGCTCACGGAAGGGAAGGCGACGCACGCCAAGACGATGAACATTAACACGCAGAAAATAGCTAGTCGCATGCCGCGTAGTCTGACCTTCCGATTCGGCGTTTGTCAACGCTGCGGCTCATCGTCCCGGCCGGCTCCTGAGTCACGCAGCGGATTCAAGGGCTGGGTGCCCCATCCTTCGCGCCTCTGCTTCCGTGGCACAGGCAATCTTGCCTGTGCTCCTTCTTTTGACTCTCCGCGTCGGTCCCAGAAACTCGCCGTCGTTGAATTTCTCTCCGCATCCTCCGCGCTCGCACATCCGCCGAAAAACTCCCGCAGAAAAAATCGCGCCGCGCAGTATCAAGAACTGGGGCTGTGTTATCCTGTGCCACAGCCAGCGCACAAAATGGAAATCCGGCGTAAGAAGAGAGGCCCCACCGTGCAGCGCAAAAGCAAACTCACGATTGTGATAGCCGCCGCAGCGCTCGCCGTTTTCGGCGCCACCGTGATTTACGCGCAAGACATGGCAGCGAACCTCGCGACCACTCACGCGCAAACTTTTGCGACGGCCCACGCGCAAAATCACGCGACGTACCACGCCTTCTACCAAGCCACAGCCCCGGCGAAAGACAAGTACTCCCTCACCACCTCCAGCGGAATCGCCTTCGCCGACTTCAAAGGATACGAGGACTGGTCCGTGGTCTCTTCCGCGCGCACCGACGAAGTCCTCAAAGTAATCGTCGCCAACCCCACCATGATCAATGCCTACAAGTCCGGCGTTCCCCTCAACGGCCAGCCTTTCCCAGACGGCTCCAGAATCGCCAAGCTTCAGTGGAAATTCAAAAAGAGCACCGAGGCTCCCTTCGTCGTGGACGTGCCATCCGTCTTCACTCAAGTTTTCTTCATGGAAAAGGACGGCAAGCGCTTCCCGAAAAGCGGCGGATGGGGATACGCGCTCTTCAATTACGACGCGCCATCAGACAAGTTCACCGCCGATCCCAGCCCCGCAGACTGCGGCAACACCTGCCACACCGCCGTGAAGTCAAAGGACTACATCTTCCACCCGTACCAGACGCGCTGAACCGCACCGGGCGCCCCATCCTTCGGCCTCTGATTCCGTGGCACAGGCAATCTTGCCTGTGCTCCTTCTCTTGACTCTCCGCGTCGGTCCCAGAAACTCGCCGGCACATCGCGCTTGACGTCGTATAACCTACAGGTTATACTCTAAATATGAGCTGGGACGTCGAAGCCAGCGATGAGTTTGCCGATTGGTGGCACGGCCTTACCTCGGTGCAGAAGGAAGCCGTGGATGCCACTGTTGGACTGCTCGAAGAGCGCGGCCCCTCGCTCGGCCGGCCCCACGCCGACACGCTCTCGAAGATGTCCAAGTATCCAAACATGAAAGAGCTGCGGATTCAGTGCGGAGGCGATGCCTACCGCGTGATTTGCGCGTTCGATCCGCGCCGCGTCTGTATCCTCCTGCTGGGAGGAAGAAAGGCCGACAATAAATGGTACAAAACGGCGGTCCCGCGTGCCGACGCCATTTATGAAAAGTACCTCGCGGAATTGCGCGCGGAAGGATTGCTGTAGACCTTACGGAGAGCCACGATGACTCGAGTCAAATATTCCGAATTGCGTTCGCAAATGACGCCCGAATCCAGAAAACGGGCGCGCAAAGTCACCGAAAAGTATTTGGCGGAGATGGAGATTCGCGAATTGCGCGACCAGCTGAAGATCACCCAGCGTCAGCTTGCCGAGAAACTAAAAGTCACCCAAGCAGCGATATCCAAACTCGAAAAAAATCCGCGCGTGCAATTGAACAATCTGCGCAAATTGGTCGGCGCCCTGGGTGGCAAACTGGAGATTCGCGCCATCCTGAAGGACCGCACCGTGATTCTCACCCACGCCAGCAGCCGGCGGCGTTCTTCGCGCTCGAGGTAAAACCTCGTATTAGAGCGGGGATGCGGAAAAAACGTCCTCCGATTGACTCGCGGTCTCGTTCTGACTCCTGAAGCGCCGATCAGCGTCCCTCACGGTCGCTCAGCACCGCTCGCGGCCAACGACCGCGCCAGGCTCGTCAGATTTTCCGCGTCCACACGCACCACGCCGCCGCGCGGGCTGTCAATATCCGCGATCAGCGTGAACGAAATCGCGATCACCAGCGGCAGCACCAGCAGCAAAGTCGTTCTTGCCCCTCCGCGCCGCGCGCCATAGCCAATTAGAAAATTGCAGAAGATGGCGATCACCGCCATCAGGCACCATGCCGCTGCGGGAATGCGATTCAGCCACGCGGCTTGCGTGTATCCACGGGAATTCAGTACATCATTCATCCCCATTGCGGTGATCGTCAGCGGCGCTGTCGCCTGCGCCGCCGTTGGCACCTGCACTGCGGACCACAGCTCGCCCTCCAGTCGCGCCGTCGCGGATTCGATCCGCGTAAGCTCCTGTTCATCTCGCGTCTTGTAATAGAGCAGCCGCAGCTCGATGTATTCCCGCAGCAACCCCCGCACTTTCTCCTCATTGGCCGCCGGCAAAAAATCCGCGCGCACCCACTCCGTGCCGATCGCGTTGGCCTCTCCCTCCTCCAATACCTTGCGCTGATCGTAGCGGTAGATGGCCATCGAAAAGCTGAATCCGATGATCAGCCCCAGCAGCGTCAGGATCGCCGTCATGATCGTGCCGAAATCCTCGCGCTCGTTTTCTTCCAGGCTGCGCCGCCGCTTGCGGATGAAAACCCCCAGTTGCACTGCCATCCACAGCACCACAAAAGTAACCGCCAAAACCAATGTCGAATATCTCAGCATGTAGCTCATATCCCCAATCCTCCCGTCGCAACCGCTCGCCGTAACCTCCGCCGATGCCTTCTGCAGAACCTACTGAAGAAGTCCGGCCAATTTACAGCATCTGCCAACCGTTCAACGAATTATCAGCAGGCCCCGGCTGGATTCAGGCAGGCGCGGGCAAATCGTCAATGCCGTTTCCATTCGGCAAAGACCCGCAGAAAGTCGGGACCGCGCCATTTCAGGTCGTTGGGAGGGCGACTTAATCAGCGGCTCCAAGAGCAGTCACATGGTGACCTTGGTGGATCACGTCAGCTTGTCCGAGCAGAGCGCAGCGCCCGGACCGCATCGCGCCTTTATTTTTACAATTTATTCGCATCCGCGAATCCTTTCGCAACGTCACATCAGGAGGCGGGGCCTGCTCGCCCCTTGTCAAGGCGCCAGTAAACGTAATGCCGCCCGCCGGCCGAACTACAAAGGAGAAAATGCGATGGTCAAACTAGCGTTGTACGCAAGATTGGAAGCAAAACCGGGCAAGGAAAAAGAAGTGGAGCAATTCCTCCAGAGCGCCGTGCCGCTTGTGGAAGAAGAGCAAGGTACGATCACATGGTACGCCCTGCGCATGGGACCTTCTACTTTCGGAATCTTCGATACGTTCAACGACGAAGCGGGTCGCCAAGCTCATCTTTCAGGAAAAGTGGCCGCTGCATTAATGGCTAAGGCTCCCGACCTTTTCGCAAAGGCTCCCGAAATCAGCAAAGTGGACCTTCTGGCATCCAAGGTTGCCGACGCGAAACGTAAAGCGTCCGCGTAGCCGAACCGCCGCTCCAAGGGTCCGCTTCACGATTTTCCGTGGCAACCCCATTGCATAGGTGGAGTTGTGCCCCGCACGGTCCGATCCAGGGCTGGCAATACTCCCGCGGCCTCAAGTCCTGGTTAACGCGCAAACCGCACAAGTGCCGATCCGCCAATTCTCAATGTCCGGTTACGCGACTTATCAGGACTTAGCCAGAGTCCGTGATATAAACGCGTGGTGCGCAGCACTCTGGGAATTGCCGCGATTGCGGTTTGTCAGATTTTTTCGCAGTAGCCTTTGCGGACTGTCCGCTGATGCGTCGAGAAAGCACGTTTCAGTTGGACAAGCCGCTGGACCGATTTCCGAACCGGCCACGACATTGCAATCGCAGCTTGAACCGATACTAAAGGCCGCAGAGGAGGGCGATTCAAAACAGCTCGATAGCCTGGTCGACGGCCTTCGAATTCCGGATAGCGCAGATTGGTTTACGCGCACCTTGAAAAGAAATCGGATCGAAGACTCGCCGCGACATCATTCGGCTTCCTGGAACGATTACAAAAGCAGTGCAGAGCGTGCGGGAGCCTAAACATACTCACATATTTGTAACGCAATTATCGACCTCGTCCGCTCGTCGTGACGCTTCTATTCATCGATATCTTAGCGGCGCGATAGGTTCCGTCGATTGTGCTCTATACGGCTCGTGCAGGGGAGCATCGGGAAATGATGCGCTTCCGGGTGTTTATGTTTTCGCGCAAGGACGCTTTCGCGTGGTGAATTGGAGAACATTTTTTGACCTGCCGAATTTCAAGCCCACGCGAATCCGAGTAGACCGTTCAATAACGCCTGAGCCCGCTAGGCACGTGGATTCACCTACCCCATCTGATCCTCAGCATCCGCAGGTTCAAGGTACGGTGTGGATAAACGTGATTATCGACCGAGACGGGATAGTTGCGCAGGCTGAATCGGTAAGCGGTCCGCCAGAATTGGTTAGCGATGCTTTGCAGTCAGCTCGGCAAGTTCGGTTTAAGCCCAAGATTCTCAAAGGTGATCCTGTGGAAGTGGACATGACGATCCCCATAATTTTCGTGAAAGCATCCGTGAAGCTCGAATGAAGAATCTGGCTGACTCCTGATTAACGCACTTACCGTACATGTGAAGTTCTAGTACGGCAGATGTCCGGTAACGCGACGCCCAGCACCTCACGCATCACGCATACCTGGATCAAGAACGGGAGGGATTGGCAGATTATTGGCGGCACGTCCAGCCGCGAAAATTGATGATCGCCAAGAGTTCGGCCTTATTGCCCATACCCTTTTCCAAGTTTCCGGTAACGCGACGCACAGCAGCGCCGAGCAGCGCTTCGTCCAGGGAGAGCTGCAGCGCGCGAAGAGGCCGGCTTCGATTCGTGGGCTGAATCGCAATCACCATCACGAGCTGAAAAATCTTTTCAAGGGTGCTGCCACCGTGGCCGCTGCCAAGGCGGGCCCGTTCAAAGAGTTTTACGATGCGCTGCTGGCCAAGGGAATCCGGCCGGAAATGGCGCGTCTGACTTTGGCGCGCAAGATGGCCGCCATCACCTTGCTCGTCTGGAAGAAAGGAGTGCGCTTCGACGCCCAACATCTGAAACCACAAACAGCTTGAATGTCTCCAGTCGATCCGTTCCATCCTGGAATTTCTTCCGGTGGTGGCGTTAGGTTCTGGAGACAGTCGGGTTCTGGAGACATTCGGGTTCGAGGGCGAGTCTCAGCTGATAAGTTAGGCGCGGCGTGCCTCGGGCAGGCCGAGTCTCTCACGCGACCCTAGTCCCCCTCGGACAACCCGAAAAAGCGATGGGCCACGAGTCCCCGATAGAACCATGGTTGGCACCTGACAACCGTGCTGCTTGTGGTCTCCGAACCGACTGGCTTCGTCGCGCCAGAGTGATGAAAACCGCTGGCAGAGAAAACCAGAAGCGCTGCCTGCATGAAGCAGCGTCCCGAGATCACGGAACGGAAGGCTACAACAATCCTGCTCAACAGGGCGGGCTGGACGGCAACAAAAAATCCGGCCACAGGAAAGCTGTTTTTTCTTGACTCCTTTTATAGAACTTATCAGAACTTATCCGCTAGCTCTGCGACAGCTTTCCGGGAGGAGCAAAGATCAGATATGCTATCTCGTTCCCGCAGCCGGTTTTAAGACGTTCGAATCGATTTCGCAGCCCAATGGGCCCAGGATCGTGCAGTTCTCTTTGACCTACAGCTTTTAACGAACGGAGGATCGATCGTGCTTCGAGCCACGAGGTCTCACGCGAAGCAACGTACGGTCAAATGGAGTTGGAGGGATACAGATCATAGGAGGCGGGTAATATGAGGTTTGCGAGTTCAGGCTTATTCTGTCTCGCCAGCATCGCATTGATGATCGCAGTTCCGGCGAAATTGTCTGCTCGCGGTACTGGATCCTCTCGTGTAAAGGTCTCGGTCGTCGACGGCAAAGACATAAACTTTTCGCATCTTTCCCGACAGGAGGGACTCTCCCAAAGCATTGTTGAACACATTTTGCAAGACGATCAGGGATTCATGTGGTTTGGTACCGGGGATGGGTTAGACCGGTTTGACGGGTACACTTTCAATCAGTACAAACGTGGGACGAGCGGCTCGAAGGACTTAAGCGGCGTCGTTGTTACAGCGCTCTTGAAAGATCGTTCAGGAGCGCTCTGGATTGGTGTCGATCAATCCTTAGACAGGTTCGACCCGGTCACGGATGCCATTACTAGCTACCGCTCCGACCCAAAAGATCCGGGCAGCTTGGGAGGGCGTGTCTACTGTATTGCTGAAGATGGAGCAGGGTTATTATGGCTTGGCACCAGCAATGGTCTAGATAAGCTGGACCCAATCACGGGAAGATTCACTCACTACCGCCATGATCCCGACGATGCGGGAAGTTTGAGTGCTGACCGAGGTATCAATGATGTGAGATCCATCACGCGAGATAGGGCTGGTTCGCTGTGGGTGCAAACGAGTGCAGGACTGGACAGATTCGATACCAAGACAGGAGAGGCCACGCACTATCCGGAACTGCGTGGCAGATCGGAATATGACGAGCACTACCAAGTCTATCAGGATCGTTCGGGTACACTCTGGATCGTTTCAGACGCGGGGATCGCCTTGGCTACCTTCGAGCCGAAAAGCAGAAAATTGACTCGCTACACTCTTCGTTTGGCCGATCCGAGCTTGTCAGATCCGGAAGCAGATGTAAACCGTGTGAGAACCATTTTGGAGGACGAAGACGGAGTCTTGTGGATCGGAACTGGTGGCAATGGACTGATCAAATTCGATCGCAAACATCGAACGGTCACTCGCTATCGGAATGATCCGGTAGACCGGAACAGCTTGAGTAATAATTGGGTGGTCTGTCTTTTCGAAGATCGCGAAGGAAACATCTGGGCCGGCACCGGCGGAGGAGGTGTGAATCGGTTTTCGAGCAAACCACCGCCCTTTGCCGTGTATCGAAACGACGCTCGACGCTCCAACAGGATCAATCAGAACTTCGTGCTCTCAGTGTACGAAGACAGCCGAGGAGTTCTCTGGGTTGGGAACGACAGTGTCCTCAATGCGATAGACCAGAAAAGAGGACAGGTCGCACCCTATCGAAACAACCCGGCCAATCCCAACAGCATATCCGACGGGACCGTCCTTTCGACTGCCGAAGGGCCCTCAGGCGCGCTCTGGTTCGGTACTTATCACGGCGGTTTGAACCGCTTTGACCCCGGCAGTGGACAATTCAAATCGTACCGCCATCGATCGGATGATCCAAACAGCCCCAGCAGCGACGATATTTTTAGACTCTTGTCTGATCAAAACGGCCGGATGTGGATAGAAACGGGCCAGGGTCTCAACCGTTTCGATCCCAAGACCGAGCATTTTACGAGCTATTCGGGAAGATTCGATAACCCCAATTCGCCCTCAGCGCCTTCAATCGAGCCGGGAAGTGTCTTTCGAGTTCTTGCCGAAGACCAGCGAGGAATACTGTGGCTCGGGACTTACGATAATGGCGCAACTCGTTTTAACCCTGCCAATGGCCAGTCTCAAGCCTATAAGTATGACCCACTTACTCCGGGCTCTCTCAGTGATAATCATGTGAATGCGATTTATGTGGATATGTCAGGGACTGTTTGGATTGGCACTGAAAGAGGGCTGAACAAGTTTGATGCTGGAGGCTCCTTCACCGCGTACTTTGAAAAGGATGGGTTGCCGGATGACGCGGTACGCGGCATTCTTGAAGATGCAGGGGGCAATCTTTGGATAAGCACGAATAATGGTCTATCGAAGTTCAATCCTACAGCGAAGACATTCAGAAATTACCATGTCGAGGATGGTCTGGCAGGTAACGAGTTCAATTCCTGGGGCGCTCCTTTCAAGAGCGCTCGCGGGGAGATGTTTTTCCCTGGTATCGATGGGCTTACCGCTTTCTTTCCCGACAAGGTAACTGATAACCCCTATATTCCGCCCATCGTTCTGACTGATTTTCGGCTCTTCAACGAGAATGTGCCTGTCGGTGGGCATTCCCCGCTCAAGAAGGCAATTTCCTATACTGATGCGCTAGAGCTTTCTCATGAGCAGGCCGTTTTTTCTTTCGAGTTCTCCGCCCTCAGTTATTTCGCGCCATGGGCCAATCGCTACCGCTACAAGCTTGAGGGGCTGGAAACGCGATGGAACGAAGTATCGAGCGCGCACCGGTACGGGACATACACGACTTTGCCGCCCGGCGAGTACGTATTTCGCGTGCAAGGCAGCAACAACCACGGCGTTTGGAACGAACGCGGATTGAGTATTCGCATCAGGATTCTGCCTCCGTGGTGGAGCACGAGTTGGTTCCGGGCAATTTGTGCCGCGTTGATTCTGGTCTCACTGTGGGCGCTTTATCAGCTGCGCATCCACCAACTGACGCGGCAATTCGACATGACGTTGGGAGCGCGGGTGAGCGAGCGGACACGCATCGCGCGGGAGTTGCACGACACTTTGCTGCAGAGTTTTAACGGACTTTTGCTCCGCTTTCAGGCTGCTTCTAACCAATTCTCATCGCGTCCGGACGAAGCCAAGAAGACACTCGATCACGCTATCGATGAGGCCGCTGAAGCAATCACCGAGGGCCGGGACGCGATACAGGGGCTGCGCTTCTCCACGCTCGAGATCAACGATTTTGCCCTGGCCGTAAGGACTCTCGGAGAAGAACTCGCGGCTGCTCAAGCCGACATGAATTCCGTGGTCTTTCATGTAGAAGTCGAAGGCTCGCCGCGGGACCTCCATCCAATCCTGCGAGACGAAATTTACAGGATTGCCGGCGAGGCCATGCGCAACGCCTTCAAGCACGCGCAGGCCCGCCAGATTGAAGTGGAACTCCGCTATGACGAAAGGCAACTGCGGTTGCGGATTCGGGACGACGGCAAGGGCATCGACCCGGAGATGCTGAATGAAGGTGGACGAACCGGACACTACGGATTACCCGGTATGCGCGAGCGCGCCACACTTTTGGGCGGCAAGCTCACGGTTTGGAGTGAGCTTGAATCCGGTACGGAAGTTGAACTGAGCATTCCCGCCTCCCGCGCTTACATGAAATTCCCTGCTCTTCGCCGCTCCTTCTTATCGGCAAAGATATCTGGCAAGTTCTTTGATAAAGACAAGGAGATGAAGTCATGAGTGCACAGTCCCGCTCGATTCGGATTCTTACAGTTGACGATCATCCCCTCGTCCGCCGAGGGATCGCTACGCTTGTAGCGGGCGAATCGGACATGAGTTTAGTCGGCGAAGCCTCGAATGGCCGCGAAGCGATCTTACACTTCCGTCAGCATCGTCCGGACGTGACGCTGATGGACTTGCAGATGCCGGAAATGAATGGCTTGGATGCGATAATTGCCATTCTTGGCGAATTTCCCGATGCGCGAATCGT
Organism: uncultured Acidobacteriota bacterium; assembly: GCA_963748395.1. Classification (GTDB taxonomy): domain Bacteria; phylum Acidobacteriota; class Terriglobia; order Acidiferrales; family UBA7541; genus Palsa-295. Next base: position 1,440,639 of record CAVVIP010000006.1, read on the forward strand.
TGTCCTGACTACCTACGCGGGAGACATGCAGGTCCAGCGCGCCTTGCAAGCTGGCGCGCGGGCTTACCTCCTTAAAAATACTCTGCACAAGCAACTGCTGGACACGATCCGCGCGGTTCATGAAGGGAAAAAGACGATTTCTCCTGAGATCTCCTTCGAACTTGCCGAGCACGCCATCGACGACGCGCTGACTCCCGGAGAAATTGCGGTATTGCGTCTGATTGCCGCCGGCAATGCGAATAAACAGATTGCCGATCAGCTTTCCATCAGTGAAGAAACGGTTAAGGGCAGAGTGAAGAACATTCTTTCCAAATTGGGCGCCAACGACCGCACCCACGCCGCGATGATTGGCCTCAAGCGCGGCATCATCGAGCTCTAGTTCACCCGAAAGAGTCTCGGAGTCGCTCGTTTGGGGGTTACGACCCGCAGCGGAAATCTCATAACCTTAACGTATTTTGCGACGACTCTTCTCCACATTCGCCCACGGCCTGCCTGGCCTCGGCCTTCTGCTGATGCGATTGGTCGTCGGCGTTGCACTAGTCGTTCGAGGAATCATCGAGCTGCGAACCGGACCTCCGATCGGCCTGGCAATGATCCACGTTCTCGCAATTGCCGCAGGAATACTGCTGCTCATCGGTTTATGGACGCCGATCGCGGGAACACTCTTGGCAGTGATTGAGCTATGGAGCTCCTTCTCGCATCCTAATGATCCGTGGAGTTATATCCTGCTCGGCACCCTCGGTGCCGCCCTGGCACTGATCGGACCCGGTGTTTGGTCGATCGATGCACGCCTTTTTGGGTGGAAACGCATACGCCTTCCAGACAAGAACGTTAGATCCCAGACACCATGAGAAGTCATTCCTTAGCTCGAACGAGTCGCTGCAAGCCCTCTCAAGATAGCCGACGACCCTCCCGATTTAGTCTGCGTCTGACTCCAATTAGGGTTGTCCCTCAGCTGTGATGAGCGTCACAATCCGCGACATCAAACCGAAGGACCCAAGAACGATGAGCAGATCAGCGAGCAAATCGAGGGAACGGAACAGTTTTCAGCGGATCGCACGGTGATAGTAGCTATGTTGAAGATCGTGAGGTCAGTGAACGGAAAAGTGGTCTTTATCCTGAGCGGTCGTATTGCGGCGGAGGATGCGGCGGAGTTGCAACGGCTCTTTGCTTTGGAATCAGCTGATCATCATCTGGCGCTCGATTTGAAAGACGTGACGCTCGTCGATCCAGATGCCGTGAAGTCTCTGGCTCGCTGGGAGGCCGAGGGCATCAGGTTTGAGAACTGTCCAACATATGTCCGTGAGTGGATTGAGCGAGAAAGATCCCGCAGCACTGGCCGAAAAGGCGGGCGCAACAACTGAAGCAAATCTGGAGGTCGCCATGAGTTTGAACAATCTCGGTCTTATGGACGTTCGTGAACAAAAATCGCACTTCGGGAGCGGCCAGTCGGCTGCGATGAACCTTGATTCCTTGGACGAGGCCTCGCGCAAGGAGGCCGAATTCGAGGGAATCGTAGGCCACAGTGCGGCGCTCCGAAAGGTGCTGCATCTGGTTGAAGCTGTCGCCGACGGTAATGCGACAGTGCTGCTGCTTGGCGAGACCGGATCCGGAAAGGAACTCATCGCCCGCGCCATTCACAATCGCAGCGGCCGTAAGGATCGCGCTTTTATAAAGCTTAACTGCGCCGCCATTCCAAGTGGCTTGCTCGAGAGCGAGCTGTTTGGACACGAGCGTGGCGCCTTCACCGGCGCAATTGCTCAGAAAGTTGGCCGCCTGGAGCTGGCAGATCAAGGTTCGCTGTTCCTGGACGAAATCGGGGATATTCCACTGGAGCTACAACCGAAACTGCTGCGCGTTTTGCAGGAGCGTGAGTTCGAGCGCTTGGGCAGCACGCGAACGAAGAAAGTTGACGTCCGGATTGTTGCCGCAACACACTGTGACTTGGAAGAGATGATCTTGGAGAAGCAATTTCGCAGCGACCTCTATTACCGCCTGAACGTTGTCCCCATTTACATTCCTCCCTTGCGGCAACGCCCTGAGGATATTCCGCTGCTGGCGCATCATTTTGTGAGGCAAGCGGCGCGAAGGATGAACAAGGCGATCGATACGATTCTCCCGGAAACGATGGACGCCCTCATGCACTACCAGTGGCCCGGGAATATCCGCGAGCTGGAAAACGTGGTCGAGCGTGCGGTGATTCTGTCGCCCGCGTCGGTCTTGCGCGTACCCCTGCGAGATCTGCAGACTCGCGTCGCGGCTGGGCGCGATGGTGAACGGCTTCAAACTCTGGTCGACGTCGAGCGACAGCACATTCGCTCGATTCTGAAAGATACGAGGTGGGTGTTGTCAGGCCCAGGAGGCGCAGCCGCGCGGTTGGGAATGAACCGCTCGACTCTTTACTTCCGCATGAAGAAGCTTGGAATTGTCCGTCCCTGGGCATAGCGTCATTTCGATAAGGCAACTTAATCTTGCGAAAAGAGCCAGTCTAGGAGTGCCCCGGGGAGTGAGAAAGAGAGTGCACGAACCGTGTACGAATCCAACGATTTCATTGAGTTCGAGTTAACTTTGAGCGAGAAGCAGATTCCCCGATTTGTTGGAAACGCTGGCAGCTCGAAGTTACGGACGGAGTTGTTGCAGTCGAGTCTCGTGAGCGCAGGTGCGTTGCCACCATCCCTAACTGGCAGCTCGCGGAGACGAAACATCTGGCAAAACTGCCGGTGGCCTTCCTAGCTCTATCTCCTCCGCCCGTGATCTATATCGCAAGGAACACACAGATGCAGCAACGTGGGTCACTGATGGAAGTGACCGGCATCACATCGAGCAACGCAACCGAAAAACACCCCACAATCGGCCAACTCATTTCCATCTCGGAAGTAATCCACATGCCTGATAAACGCGGTGATCTCAATGGGTCGGCGCAACACCAAGCTAGAACCCGGCTGGCATTTAAAACAAAAGCTAAAACCGATTGCTAGGGTTAGACCAGCCGGAACGCTGACCTGGTTAGGTTTTGACCGAGTGCAGTCAAACACACGGCCTTCCTGCGCAAGCGTTGTCGAATGAATGCACTGGATGGTGTTGCACCGACCGGTTGAGCCGGCAGCCGTTACCGGAAACCGACTCTAGTTTCCGGTTACGCGACTATACGCCCGCTGAAATGCTGCTCCTCCTTGCCATGCGGCACAAAAGTATAAAAAGCGCGGCGGTCGAACCGGGTGCGGCGCGGAGAGTGGAGCGTGTCACGCGCCCCTGCGGCGAGCGGCTAGTTGGATTCCGCGCTGGGCTCGCAGGGAAGGAGGGGAGCGTTTGCGACTGGCGGCGGCACGGTGAGCATGATTTCAAGCTTGGCGTTGTCACAATGAATGCCGACGGGCCCGTGGGTGAGCAGAATTTCGGACGGCAGCGCACCCCGCCAGACCAGACTCCCGTCGGCGAAGACGAGTAGCCAGCGACCCGTGATTTCAGCGCGTAGAGTGTGCGAACTGTGCTCCGCAGCTCTGACCGGAGGGAGCGGCAGTGTGAGTTCAGGCTCGACGGTTCTCGTACCGTGCCGCCCGCACTCGGCGTGGATGTGCTGTGTGGGATTACTTTTCACTAAGACAGCAATGTCTGACTCGGGCTCAAGGCTCCACATCACATACACGAGGTTGCAGGGGTCCTGAGCGAACAGTTCAAAACCGAACTGATGATGGTTGTGACCAGTGGAAGGAGTCTCGCTGTCATCGCTGGGTCCAAGATAGACAAAATGGCCTTCAATATCTTGCGGCGTTTCGCGGTTCATGGTTGCGTGCACGTTCGGGTCGGTGACCAACAGGCGGTGGGCGGGCAACGCGGTGACCGTTCCTTCGGTAACGCAAAGGTTGCTCAGGGAAACATGCATACGCCGCACGCGGACCGTTTGTGAAATTACCGGAATCGCAAGGGCAAGGTACGATATCAGAGCGAGCGCAAAGCAAAAACTTGATGGACGCAAGATTACCCTCCGAACTGGGACGAAGGGCCCGAACTGCGATTACCAGCCTCCTAGGCTACCGTAGACAACGGATTCCGTCACGCAATTCCGATCATCGCACCCTGCCAGCTCAATCGGCGTCGCCCTTCTCGTATTGTTTTGCCATGCTTCGCTCCTCGAAAAGCAACTCGCAATCTCGCGCGACCGCGCCCGGATTGCTCAAGTCCTGGTGAACGCGCTAACTTTCCAAGTGGATTTCAGGCAATTTGACTTTTCCGGTTGCGCGACGTTCACATCGGGCATGCTACGACCCCGGAGGGGGAAATGCAGTACATGTTGTGCGGTCAGTTTCTGCCGCGGGCAAAGAACAAACCCGATTGGACGCCTTTCGTCACGATCAAGACCTCAGGTTACGAACAATGGATTGGAGATCAAGCCGCGAGCATTTGCAAGCGACCTTCAATCATATGGGACAGGGAGGGCTTGTCGTCCGGACTCCAGAGTCATTTTGATTCGTTGCCATAGTGGTACGAAGCGTAGTGCTGGTTCGTGAGGCGGAACGCGCGGACACGTGCTCCGCGCAACTTTTGACGTATTCCATCATTCACAATAATTAAACTTGACAATAACTATAACTAAGAATAGCGTGCCAGGTAGATCTCAGTCTTAGCGACTGCGGTCACGTTGTTCCGATGTAACACTTCCAACGACACGCGTTTTGGCGTGTCACTGCTGAACCGTACAACAAATTCCCCGAATTCTGCGTGTGTTTTCAGGACCCAGGCCACTCGGTCTCCATTTCTTTTTGCGAAGAAAACTCAGACAGTCGAAGAAACACAAGGAGAGTACCAATGCGAAATCTTGCGACGTACACGTGCTTTGCGGCATTGCTCGCTGTGGGAATTACCGCGATGGGAGTTGCTCATGCCGGTGGCCAGGGGGACGATGTGGATCGGCTAGCCCAAGTGGCTGAACTGGAACAGCTTCACGCAACCTTTCACGGGGCAGGCAGCGTGCACGATCCAGTGAATGGCGATTCAGCGACAGTGATCACACAGCGAATCCGCGACATACTCGCGATCTGGGCGGAAGATGGCGAAATCACCATCATCAACAGCACTGCCTCGGCAGGAAATTACATCGGTAATGGCGATCCGGATGATCCCGCAACTTGCCCTCTCCCCTCGGGCGACACCTCTGCCACCGGACAACAGGGCACGCTGTGCACGTTGTACAAGTACGTAGCCGCGTCGTACCAGCCAGAGAATAAGTTTGTAACGCTTTCTCCGGCTTACAAAACGAAGTTTGTCCCTGTAAAGGGCGAGAATGGCCAATGGAAGTCATCGGTGTACTTCGAATGCCATTACTTCGACGTGTCGTTGAATCCGGCTACCGGACTGCCGCTCTGGGCAGCGAAGAGTCACGTTGACCTTGACGGCGAAGCCAGAAAGATCAACGGGCGGTGGTTATTGACGAAGACCAGCTCATCCGCCGTTCCGGTTCCGGTTCCGTAACGTGGCATACCTGATGCTCACGCACTCGCTGCCAAGTGCGGAGCGTGGGCATCAGGTTTAGCCTTTCAGGTTATTGATCACCAGAGATAAACGCGTGCGAGTTGCGCACAGCGCTTCAGATTGGACCATGCGTGCAGCTGTGCGTTTTTATTCCCCGAACGTCGTGCGATCTGAGACCAAAAAGCGCTGTCACCGCCTAATCGACTGCTGGCTGATTAACGCGATACGATCGCGCCACGCACTCCACCGCATTATCGTTCGCATTATTGGATTTTGCGCAGCCGCCCGTTGTATTCAGAAATTCACCTTGGCGGAAAATTGCAGCGAGCGTGCCGGAAGCTGGTTGGTGATGCCCGCCAGCGGCAGACCGAAGCCCGTGGGCGCAGTCGCACCATTGCCCCACGTTCCGTTGTAGCCCACAAAGTTGGGATGATTGAAGACGTTGAATGCCTCGAATCGCAGATTCAGCTGTACGCGATCGCTGCCCAGCGCGAACGACCGCTCGACGAACGGATCAAAACTGTAAATCGGGCGCCCATGCCCTGCGTTTCGTCCCACCACAACTGCGTCTATCACCGGACGATCCGTGGTCGCGCCAGTGTCCCCGCTGTTCGTGGTTCCCGTCGTGAAGTTGTAAGGAAGACCGGACGCCAGCGTGGCTATGCCGCCCCCTCTGATCTTCCAAAAAAAAGTATAGAAGCCGCTCAGCACGAACCGATTGCGCTGGTCGTAGATCGCGTTGCCTTTCTCTTGCGCGCCCGTGAAATTGGGATCGTTCGGGTTTTGGCTGGGAATGTCCGGATCCACGTTATCAATCGCGTGCGACCATGTGTAACTCGCCAGCATCGAGAATCCCTTGCTGAAACGATGGCTCAGGTTCAGGTCCAGCGCGTTGTAACTAACGTATCCGTCATTCACGTCGCTTTGAATCGTGCTGTAGGCTGGAGTGATGCCGTTCGCTGCGTCATAGATCCATAGCGGTCGCGTGGCATTCGCGGCATTCGCGGCGCAAGCGGCCAGCGGCGTGTTCGCGGTGTTGCCTATCGCCGGATTAGGAATGCATTGCTCCACACCGGTGCCGTTCGGCGCGGCGCCGCGAAACTGGTTCGGCGTGGTGCGCACAAACGGAGCGGGTGGATCCACATCCAAGGGACGATTTATTTTCAAAGTGTGCGCGCCGACGTAATCCGCGCTCGCCACCCAGTTTCGCCACAGCTCGCGCTGCACGCCCACGGTCCACTGTTCCGTGTACGGGTTCAGCAGCTGCGTTGGGTAACCAATTAATACGGAAGTCGGGAAGAATTGGTCGAGATAGGCGCTGTTTCCCGGGCGGATATAAAGGCTGCGCAGCGGCTCCGCGGCTCCGGGCGGGAAGGCCGGCAATGGCGCGTCCGCCACGGCCGCCGGGAATCCTACTTGCCCGGGCGTAGCCGTGTAATTGAAAACTCCGGTCGGCCCCGTCAGCGCATAGTTGGCCTCGGCATTGTCCACGATCTGGGAATAATAGATGCCGAAGCCTGCGCGGATCACCGTCCGCCCGTCGCCGTGCAAGTTATAGGCGAAGCCCACCCGCGGTGCGAAATCCTTATCCGAGTTAGTGAAGGTTTGCCGGTCGTAGCGCAATCCTAGATTCAGGGTTAGGTCGGACCGCACGTGATAATCATCCTGCACAAACAGGGACCACAGCGTGTCGTCCACCGTATAGTTTGCATTCCCGTAGCTCTGCGTATATTTCTGCACGTTGGTGATGTCGTCCAGGTAAGCCGGGCTTTCGCAAACGGCCGCCGGTTGTGCGCATGGATTGTAGGTGAACTGGCCCAGATAGATCGGACCGCCGAACTCTTTGCTGTTACCGCCGTTGTGCGCATGGATCACGTCCGCGCCGAACTTCACGCTGTGCTGCCCGTGCACCCAGGAAACCGTATCATTCACTTCGTATTGCCGGTTCTGCAGCAATGCCGATTGCGAAGTGCCCGTAGTGAACGTGCCGCAAGCAAGTCCGCCGCCGCAGACCGAGGTGATTGGCACCACAAACTGCGTGCCGAAAACCACCGGGCTGAACTGCGTGATGGGGGAAGCCAATTGAAACTGCAAACGAACTTCGTTCAGCCACGATCGGCTCAACTGCGCCGTTTCGCCCAGCTCTTCGGAATAAGTGCGCCGCTTGAAAATTCGGTCCACAGTCGGAAGACTGTTGCCCCCGACAATTCCGTTGGGATTGGTGTCGTAGAAGCTGTCCACGTCGCTGCGGAAAAAGAGGTTGTTGTTTTTGTTGATCTGATGGTCGATCCGCAAAAGCGCCAGCCACCCGCGATAGTTTCCGATGAAGATTTCAGGATCGAGCGGAGAGGTAACCGGGGAACCGCGGTTTTCCCAGCTGTATTCGCCGCCGGCGAAAAATTGCGTGTGGCCGCTCCTGCCGATAGGCCCAGAAACTGAGACGGCGGTCTGCGCCAGCTCATCACTCGCAATGTCGTTGCCGCTGGTAGCCGTGCCATCTGTGAACCCCGAAAGTGATGCGGATGTATCCGCCGGCCGCCACAATCCCAGCACACCACCGTGGAAATCGTTCCCCCCGCTCTTCGTCACTATGTTGACGACGCTTCCGGCCGAGAATCCGTATTCCGCCGAGAACGGGTTGGTCAAGATTGTCATCTCCTCCACGCCATCCAGCGGTATGTTCGTGAAAATCGTCTGCCGCCCCCACATGTCCACCGCATTGCTTCCGTCCACTTCCCACCAGGTCTGCCGACGCCCCGTCCCGTTGGTCGTGAAGAGGTCTTCGTTCATGAACACATCGCCTTGATTGATCGCAGGACGATTAGCCGCATCCAGCAGCGGCAGATAAGTGATGCGCCGGTTGAGCAGTGGCGTCTCTTCCGCTTGCGTCGCGCTTAGATGGTCGCCCAATTGCGGTTCGTCTGTGCGTACGTCGCCCACCGCTCCGGTCACCACGATCTCTTCCTTCTCCGCCGCCACGTTCAGTTGCAGGTGCAGGCTCGCCGTCGTGCCGCCCGCCAAAGCGACGGCGCTCAGCTTTGCTTCCGCGAATCCCTGCTTGTGCACCGCAATGTCGTATTGCCCGGCCACCGGCAATCCGGCCACCGTGAACTTTCCGGATTCGTCCGTGTGGATCTGGCGCGTCAGTCCGCTGAGAATATTAGTTAGCGTCACTTCCGCGTCCGCCACCGGCGCGTGGCTCTGATCCTCCACTTCGCCTCGCACCGTTGCCGTATCCGGCGTTTGCGCTCGAACGCCGCTGCCTGCCAGCAGAGCCACTGCCAGAAAAACAAGGTAGAAGCCTGCCCTTTGGGTGAATGCAGTCATAAGGTTCAGAAAACTAACATAGGCTGCAAACTACTGCCACTGATAGCGATGCGCTTGGTTTATTAGCATGCGCTACGCTTGCTGGCAGCAGGCGAATTGGATGGTTGCCCGTCAACCGCGGCCGGATCGTCAACCCAAAAAATCGTGCAGCGCTTGCGATTTTCGCTTATCATCTCGCGCCATGGGAAACCTGAGGAACTTCGCGAAATGGAGCATCGCAACGCTGCTTATCGCTTCTGCCGCAGTCGCAGTCGCGCAACAAACCCACAATCAATATGAGCCGCCGAACGCCCCAGGTGCCGGTCAGAAGCTGCTCGCGCAATTTGTGGGCGATTGGGACGTCGTCAAGTCGTTCTTCCCGCAGAACGGCGCCCCGAAAGTGACGAAAGGCTCCTGCAAGCAATACATGATCCAGGACGGCAAGTTTCTGCAGTCCGATTTTATCTTCTTCGAATCCGACGGAACCAAGAGCACTGGCACCGGAATCTCCGGCTTCGATTCCAAAACGAATCGCTTCACCACCGTCTGGTACGACTCCAGGCAGACCACCATGTCCATTCGCCAGAGCGATGGCACCTTCGACGGCCACAATATCGTTCTGTGGGCCACTCCGCTCGACCCCGATCGTCCTGGCCGCAAGACTGTCGCGCGCGCACACCTGGAGGACGACGGCCGCGTTCTCCTTCATCGCCATTTCGCGATTGATGACAAAGGTGAGGAGCGCATGATCATCGAGTTGCGATTGACGCGGAAATAGCTGCTCCGTCTTTTCGACTTTCTTGTGATCCAGCTGAAGATCCATCCGTCCACCGGAAGTTCCCAGTTGACGTTGAATCCAACGTCTGCCCGCGCGGTTTCTCAACGACCCTCACGGAAAGCACAGTCACGTCGAAAGGCCTCATCATCGTCAATTACCAGCGCCTGCCTTACAAAACGGGGTTTTCGTTGCTCCGCTTAACGCCTAACCCCCGACCAAACCCGTTAACCGACATTTTCCCATCCGCCATTTCTCAATCTCCGCTAACGCGTGCCAGTTCAACCGGTCGGTGCAACACCATCCAGTGCATTCATTCGACAACGCTTGCGCAGGAAAGCCGTGTGTTTGACTGCACTCGGTCAAAACCTAACCAGGACAGCGTTCCGGCTGGTCTAACCCTAGCAATCGGTTTTAGCTTTTGTTTTAAACGCCACCCGGGTCCTAGCTTAGTGTTGCGCCGACCCATTGAGATCACCCGACTTACCAGGCACTCGACGTCACCACCCCTTCGTGATCTCACCTGGGTCAACTGCACCTCCAAATTCGTTGTGTCAAAGGCGGTCGAAGCGTACGATGGCGCCACTCGAGGCGGGATCCAAAGCTCCTGATGAAATGCTCTTCGTGCGCGCATGAGTTGCCGGATGCGGCGGCGTTTTGCCCCGCGTGCGCGACGCCTGTAGATTTCAGCTCGACGCCGACCGTGACGCGGGCTGACTCTCCTGCGGCTCGCGCCATTCGAGCCGGTATCGAAGCTCACGCGGATCCCCAGGTCGACGCAGCGCCGCCTGCGCAGCATGGCGGTTCGGGGGCGCGGCCTACTCCTCCTTCACATGCTTCCGATTTCGGCTACGAAGCACGCTATGTTCCCGGCACCACGCTGCTCGAGCGCTATCGCATTGTTTCGCCGCTGGGCAAAGGCGGCATGGGCGAAGTGTATCGCGCCGAGGATTTGAAACTTGGGCAGACTGTGGCGCTGAAGTTCCTGCCCAAGTCTTTTGCGCGAAACGAAGAAGCATTGGCACGTTTTACGCGCGAAGTGCGGATGGCGCGGCAAGTTTCGCATCCGAACGTGTGCCGCGTGTTTGATATCGGCGAAGCCGATGGGCAAACGTTCCTCACCATGGAGTTTGTGGATGGCGAGGACATATCTTCGCTGATGCGGCGCATCGGCCGCCTGCCCGCGGATAAGGCGCTGGAAATTGCGCGACAAGTTTGCGCGGGCCTGGCAGCGGCTCACGAACACGGCATCATCCATCGCGATCTGAAACCCGCCAACATCATGCTCGATGGACGCGGCCGCGCCCGCATCACCGATTTCGGCCTGGCCGGACTCGCCACCGAAATGAAAGGCGAAGACGCGCGCGCCGGCACGCCCGCTTACATGTCGCCCGAGCAATTTTCCGGCAGCGAAGTCACCCCGAAGAGCGACCTGTATTCGTTGGGCCTGGTGATGTACGAGATTTTCACCGGCAAAAAACCTTACGAAGCCGCAACCTACGATGCGATGGCCCGCCTGCGCGAAAAAAGCGCTCCCACAGCTCCATCCGCGCACCTGAAGGACATTGATCCGCTCGTCGAACGGGTGATCTTGCGTTGCCTGGAGAGGACTCCCACAAAGCGTCCTGCGTCAGCCTTGCAGGTTGCGGCTGCGCTGCCAGGGGGCGACCCGCTTGCAGCAGCTCTCGCAGCAGGGGAAACGCCGTCCCCCGAAATGGTGGCGGCTGCGGGCGAAACAGAAGGGTTCCGTCCGGTGATTGCCTGGGGCTGCCTGCTGTTGATCGTTCTCGGGCTGGCCGCGGTGGCGGTACTATCCCAAAAAACTGAAATGCTAAACCTTGTTCCGCTTCCCTACCCACCGGAAGTGCTCGCGGCGAAAGCGCGCGACATGGCTCGCGATTTTGGCTACACAGGCACTCCAGTTGATACCTTTTATTTGTTCGACTCGCTTCCTGGGTATCGCGGCTACGTCGAGAAGAATGACCGCAGCCTGACGCGATGGAACAACCTTTCCTCCGGCGTTCCTCCAACCGTGCAGTTTTGGTACCGGGAGAGTCCGCAGTTCATAGTAAGCGGCACGTTTGATTCTAGCGGTTTGATAGATGAGGACGATCCTCCGCTCACGATTTCTGGAATGTGCCTGGTAGTTCTGGACACGCAGGGACGTCTAGTGAAATTCGTGGCGGTGCCGCCGCAGCTCGATACTTCGACCGAGACGCCAGCCGCACCAAATTGGGCCGCACTGTTTACAGCGGCGATGCTGGACGAAAACCGCTTCAAGGCCGTGCCGTCGCAATGGACCCCGCTGGTGACAAGCGACGCGCGGACAGCATGGGAAGGCACCTGGCCCGGGCACCCAGATTTGCCGTTACGCGTGGAAGCGGCGGCGTATCGCGGGAAGCCGGTGTATTTCAATCTTATTTCGTCGTGGACCTGGCCGCGTCGCATGCAGCAAGAACAAACGAGCACGTGGGAATCGATCCAAACAGCGATCGTGTTTACAATGCTTTGCTTGATCGCCCTGCTGGGAATTGTGATGGCGCGGAACAACATCCGCTCCGGCCGAGGCGACCAGCGTGGCGCGACAAGGTTGGCTGTGCTGGTCTTTCTTTCAATGTGGGCCGGGAACCTTCTTATCGTCCACCATATTCCAGCGCTATCGGAATACATTCCAGTTCTGATTTCAACTGCATGGGGCCTGATCGCCGCGGCAGTCTCGTGGGTGCTGTATGTGGCTCTCGAACCGCACGTCCGGAAGCGCTGGCCGAATTCACTGATTTCCTGGGGCAGGCTGCTGGCTGGGCAGTTGCGAGATCCCGTGGTGGGCCGCGATCTGGTGGTGGGAATTCTTGCCGGAATTTTTTGGACGGTGGCGGACAGAGTGGAGATCTTGGTTCCGGGCTGGATGGGAAGGGTGCCGACGTCTCCGGACGCCAACTTCTATCATGCGGGGCTGTTCGGACTTCGCTTCATAATCGCGGGCATCCCACTTAACATTGTCATTTTCGTTTCTCTGTCACTCTTTTGCTTTTTTGTCTTCTTTCTCATCCGGCTACTGCTGCGCAAGGAGTGGCTGGCAGTCCTGGTCGCGCTCTTGCTCGTTTCTTTATTTTCGGTATTAGGAAACGGGGATCATCCGGTGCTGCATACGGCTTTCGAAGTGGTCGTTTGGGGTATGGCGTTGCTGATTCTGACACGTTTCGGACTTCTGCCTCTTATGGTGGCACTCTGCATCAATAACCTTCTGGAAGTTTCTCCTCTGACGGCGCATCTTTCGGCGTGGTACGCAGGATCGACAATTTTCGCGTTCTCCGTCATCGGGGCTCTCGCCATTTTCGGGTTTTACACTTCGACGGCAGGGAAGTCTCGGTTTCTAGGAGTTTCGCTCGACGTCTGAGCCGCGCTCGCACCTGCGTAAGTGATCTCCATCGTCTCTAAGAGCACGCTTCCTGTGAAGGTGAGCGCGTCTCTTATTCTGCCAGTGCCCGCGACTATCGCCACAAACCGTCGGAGCGCGCCCACATGCCTGATAAACGGCGTACTCGTACATGTGAAGTTCTAGTTCGGCACATGCCCGGTCACGCGGCGCCACTTCTCAGGACTTATCCGATTGTCGAAGGTTGTTGGGCGTGCGAGGGGCGGATTCCGCAGCGGATTAGATAGTGCGGAGAGGCACTCGCGGAGAAGTCGAAGCTACGCAGACGAAGTAAGCGCTCCACTCCCGTAAGGCTTCCTGATGGAATTGATACTGCCGGCGCGATTGACCTCTTGTCTGGGCGATGATCTAAAAGCGAGCGAACGTGACGCTACGGCAAGTCCAGGTCGAGGGCGTAGATTTCGTCGGTACTTCGGTCGCGGTCGAAGAGCGCAAAGCCATCGGGAGAAACATTGCTCCACCCAAACGCCGGGGCGTTCAAGTATCGGAGCACCCCCTTCAAATCGACGAGCTGTTCGGAATGATTCTGCCCGACTTTAACTCGTCGAAAAGTGGCATGTTCGGTGTCCGTCGTGTCGTAGTAAACGTAGGTTCCATCTTGCGACCAGTTCGGAAAACCGACGATCCCCGGCTCATTGATCCAGTCTGACCACTTCTGCGTTTTGAAGTCGAAGAGAAGCAGTTTCGTGGAGTCACTGTTGAGCGCGGCCAGGTATCGGCCGTCGGGTGACCAGCGCGGGCTGAAAAGCTTGTCCGCTCCCGGCACCGCCGTAAGCTGGCGAGTCGCAAGCTCCACGACATAAATTCCGGAGGACGTCAGATCGGTCAATCGCCCGAACGCAAGTCTCTTGCCGTCCGGCGACCATGTGGGGTCGGTCTCTCCCTGATCTTGTGGCAGGAGTTCCTGCGGCGTGCCACCCTGGGCGGAAATCACGAAAATCTTCCAGGGCTTGCGGCGTTCAGTCGCTACATATGCAATCTGGCTGCCGTCGGGCGACCATCGCGGCAGACCCGCCGATATTGGAGCGAACGTCAATTGAACGGGGTCGGTCCCGTCTGCGCGCATTCGCCAGAGATCGCCCTCCGGATAGGACGCGTAGGTGATCCATTTACCGTCACGCGAAAAATCCAGTTCTCCGGCCGAAATTCCGGCGAGATACGGCACAAGTTGATTGGCTTTGGGATCGTAGCGCACAAGTTCGGCCCGGCGTTGGCCTGCATCCGCATACATTTTCTTGCCGTCCGCGCTAAGAGTGAAATCCCCAAAAGACGAGGGTCCCGTCGTAATTTGTATGGGCGCCGAGAATCGCCAGCGAGAAATCGCGCCCGGTTCGCGTAGGGCCCAAATATTCCATACCGACAACCCGCCCGAACTAACGAAAAAGAAGTAGCGGCCATCCGCCGTCCATTGCCCACAGCACGCATCGGTGGGCCCGTGCCCTTTCGGAAATACGGCATGAAGATCGCTGCCGTCAGGCCGAATTTCCCACAGGGAGTATTCGCCGGTCTTCTCGATCGAGAAGCTAATTCGCTTCCCGTCGGGGGAAAAATGAGGCGCCCACGGCAAACCTTCGACGGTCGCCAGCCGCTGTGGTTCAGTACCGTCGGCGTTCGCCCGGTAGAGATCAGAACCTCTGGCGTACACGAGCTGCTTGCCGTCGGGCGACCACGTACCGGCGCTGTGCGTGCCGACAATATCCCCGAGCCGGCGCGGCGAGCCTGTAGGAAGCGGCAGACTCCAAAACGGCGCGTCGTACGCTGTTCCCACCGGATTGGCCACCAACAGTTGGGTGTGATCGGGCGAGATCGCAAGCACGGCTACGTTATCAAACGGAGTGATTATCGGCGAAACTTCGCCTCCACTCGTTGAAACCTGAGCAATTTGATGGCTCGGCCCTTCATCGTTCATGTAGATGCGGGAGCCATCCGTGACCAGACTGGATTTGCGTTTGTTGTCGTGCGTCAATTGCACGGTGTTCAACACCCGCGGCGGCGGTGGAGGGGAGCTCAGCCAGGCAAATGCAGCGGCCAGAACAACGAGCACAGAAAACACCGCCGCAGCCCATGCCCAGCGAGACTTGCCAGCCCGCGCGGGCACATCTGCGGCTTGGATCTTCCCGGAGGTCGTATCACGCTTGAGCCGCTTCAAATCGGCACACATCTCGCTCGCGCTCTGGAACCGCACCTCCCTGTCTTTCTCCAAAGCCTTGTTGATGATTCGCTCTAATTCCGCCGGCACATCCGGATTCAGGCGCGTCGCCGCAGTGGGAGTCCCATCCAGAATGGCTTTGAAGATCACTCCCGACGTGTCACCACGAAACGGCAGCGTTCCAGTCGACATTTCGTACAGCACTGCGCCAAACGAAAACAAATCCGTGCGCGCATCCAGTTCCTTTCCGCTTACCTGCTCCGGCGACATATAGGCGACCGTTCCCAGTGCCGATCCCGGGCTGGTCAGAAATTCAGGTCGATCCTCCGTCGCTGCAGTCGCTTCAACTCGTCGTTCCGGATTCCCGGACACTTTGGCTAGGCCAAAATCCAGAATCTTGGCCATCCCCCGTGTCGTTATGAAAATGTTCGCAGGTTTGATGTCGCGATGCACGATGCCTTTCTCGTGTGCCGCTCCCAGCGCATCCGCAATTTCGATCGCCAACGTCATCAGAGTTTCCTGCGCCATCGCGCGCCCGTCGATGCGATGCTTCAGCGTCGCACCTTCCAGATATTCCATCGCAATGAACGGATGTCCGTCCTGCTCACCGATGTCGTGGATCGTGCAAATGTTGGGATGGTTCAAAGCGGATGCAGCCTGCGCTTCGCGTTGAAAGCGAGCGAGCGCGTGAGGATCGCGCGCAACTTCAGCGGGGAGAAATTTCAGCGCGATGAATCGGTGCAGCCGCGTGTCCTCGGCCTTATACACCACGCCCATACCACCACCGCCAAGCTTCTCCAGAACGCGATAGTGGGAAATGGTGCTGCCGATCAGAGAGGGCGCGTCCGCCATTTGGCGGTCATCTTAGGTTGGAGCAGCAGGCAAGTCAACGAAGAGCGACTGCTTACGGGCTAAGTCCCGATTAACGCTCTTACCGGAAACTAGCCGTCATTGTCCGGTTACGCGACTTATCAGGACTTGGGAAACGTGTCCGTCGTACAGGATGGCGAATTGGAGCGACGCAGTCTCCGAAAGTGAAAAATGAACAGTGCGACGCCGCTGACCAATCCTATTTGCAGCGCGCTTAAAACGCGCAGTTCGTGAGTTTCGCTGCCCCAGTAATATTGCCAGCCAAAAGACTGCCTTGCCCAGTAAAAGCACACACCAATGATGACGCCGACCGCGACGGACGCGAGAAGTGCCTCGACCGTTTTTCTGTATTTCATTCGAAGGTGCTCACTGTCCCCAAGTCATGATCAAGTAGAGCAATCCCGCCACAATTGTGCTCCACGCGGTGACTGTAAATCCGAACTTGGGAGCAGGACGAGCTGCGGGATATGTCGAACGGTAGGTCAAAATACAAAAAAGTATACCGAGAAAGGTAGCTATGAATGCTACCGTCTGAATCGCTCTCAGGTGTCGCAGGGAACCAAGCGCATAGATCAGGACGCTAGCCACGATCCATGGCACGAAGGCTATCACCATTCTTTTTGACTGCGAATTCATCGGGGTTTTACCGAAGTAGTGGGCGGACGCACGAGAACTCTAGTCTTAAACCCTGTACTTAGCAATCGAGATAGCTAGCTCCAGTGGTGACGCGCCATCACGCCCAAAATGGATGATGCCTGACTAACGCCGGTACCGGAGAAGCGAAATCGGGGTAAAAACCACATGTACGATAACGCGACTAACCAGGAGTTGACCGGAGACCGTGATATAAACACGTCGTGTGGCCGATTTGAGGAGACGTCGCGTTTGGCTTCTTCTCCGGCTATTTTCGGTGGACCTGCGCGGCCTGCCGCCGACCGAATAACAACAAGACGAACGTGGCCATAGTGAAGAAGGTTTCAAGTGCAGACTGGGAATGAAAAAATTCAGTTGCTGACGCGTGTTAACAAGGGGAAGAGGTTGATTCCATCCTTCTTGGCAGAACTATCGGAGGCCATTGGAGGGCAAATTGACTTGAATGCATTGGCAACTCTGCCAGATACTGACGCGTTGCTCGAAACATTCCGGGCAGGCTATCAGCGTTCTAAAACTGCTGACGGGATGGTGTATCAACGTTATTTTCATCCAAATCAAAAGGCGAAATTATTCGAGATTAGTGATTGTATCGGGAAGCGATTGCCTGCTGAAACGGCCTTTCTCATTACGAAAAATAGCCACTTTTGCGGTGCGGTGAAGACGGACATCCTGACGGTGCTTGGCCACGCGGCTTCAGTTATCAGACTAGATGGCGATTCCGTCTGTCTCGTTTCGGAAGACCGTCAACAAGGCCTCCTTATGGATCAAAATATCGACGATCCGGAGCAGACGTACGAGCTAACTGTGTGGGGTCACCGTTGGTCGTCGGCGGTCTCCTACTGCGACTCGGGCGGCTGAGGATGCGGTAGACCTTCGACAACTTCCGCGATGGCTCATCTGGCCGACGGGCCGGTGCCTGATAAACGCGGTTACCGTACATGTAGACTTTTCGAGTTTCCGAAAACTAGTCCGCCACACATTTCCATAAGTATAAGCACTTGGCAGAGCGTACTTTGTGGGTTGTCGTCCCAGAAGGGTCGCAAAAGCAGAAAGGGGCTGCGGTAACCCAAATGTGATTTTGCGATTCCTCCACCCTTGGCGGACTGTTCGAGGAATTGCAGCAATCTTCGTGTGAAAACTGAAACGAGTAAACCAGCGAGTACGTCGTCACGTCACCGGTGCAGGCTCGGCATTCGAACTGCGATTGCTGAGCACTTTCCAACGCGGCCCGTTGCAGCAATGGGGGACCGCTTACGACTTCCACCGACTGAATAGTTCCGTCCTTCCGAATTCGAAGCGTTAAATGTACGTCCCCGTAGATTCCAGCAGTACGAGTGATTGGAGGATAGACGGGGTCGTGCAACTTGGCCAGGAACACTCCGGTTTGAACCGTATCGGAGCCAATCGCAGATTGCGCCTGGGCACTTCCGGAAAACGCGAGAAAGCCGACAGCTATGATGAAGAGCATCAATGAGGGGAAATGACGCCACACGAAGGGAGCTTAAATCGAATTTTGGTCGGATGCAAACATGGGTCTCAATCCGCCAACGGGCTAAGTCCTGATTAACGCATTATAAAAGGGCGCCCGTTTGGAGTAGGTTTTGATCGTTCGCATCAACGCCTACAACAAGGAGCGCATTTACCGTACATGTGAAGTTCTAGTACGGCAGATGTCCGGTAACGCGACTAACCAGGACTTAGAACAGTGGGTCAGCCACCCTGGCCCGTCCTTTCGCACTGACGAACCGCCATGACTTCGTGGTGGTATGATTTCGGCCGTTAAGCCGGAGGTGGAAAGATGAAGGCTCGCGCCGCGCTGTGCCTCACTCTCATATTCGTTCCGCTAGTATTTGGGCAAACCAACCCACCGAAAGAAGGCTTCGTCCCCAGCTCGGATACTGCTGTCCAAATCGCTGAGGCGGTATTAATTCCCGTTTACGGCAAGAATAAAATTGAGTCTGAGAGGCCCTTCAGTGCCAAATTGAAGGAGGGCGTGTGGACCGTTTCCGGTACATTGCACTGCCCTGATGGCAAAGGCGGCACCACAACAAGCTGCGTCGGTGGGGTCGCCGTCGTCGAGATTTCTAAGGCTGATGCACGCATTCTATCAATGACTCACTACAAGTAGGTTCGTCCTAGCCTGTACCAAACTTTGGGCTCGAAGTCAGTTTCCGGTTACGCGACTTATCAGGACTTGGCCCAGGATCAATCTCAATGCTCTGTGTTTATTCGCTGATGCGGATTAGAATCCCTGTTATGAGGCTGAAAATCGGTTTGTTTGCCTTGGCATGGGTGCTGGCCAGCCAATGGACGGTCGCGCAGGAATCCGAAAAACGAGGGAATTATTTCAGACGACCCATGAATTGCAGGCCGCCAACGAAAAATCCGCAGAGTGAGACGATCAGGCTTATCCAGTACGCTTTCATCACCGGGTTACCCCAGTTTTGTCGCGCGACTCGAAATTTCTCGGCCGCCGGTATGTCTTTCAGATCGTAAATACCATCGAGATAGACGTCCGTCAGGATACATACATAGAGGGAAGCGTATCCGATCCAGAAGAAATAGTTCTGCGCAGCCAGTGCCAAAGCGCGAAGCGCATCTCCATTACCGAATGCACGCACCGAAAGATAGATCAGACCAGGGATCAACAGATATTCGACGACACTGACGACCACCCGCGGGACGCCAAGTCGCGTCAAAAAGTTCGGATCTCCCCAGTCGCTCAGCAACCAAGTTTTGAAATTCGCCAACGGGCTCATTTTCGGCAGACTAGCGGTATCACGCCAGTGGCGGTCGCCTGTCCCAGGCCCGATATCGATTCCCCACCGCGCACGGTTTCAAGCTCATGCTACAGCTTAGCCATCTTCTGGTTTCCATGCTAGTGCCTGATAAACGCCGAAACCGTACAAGTGAAGTTCGAGTACGGCAGATGTCCGGTAACGCGACTAATCAGGACTTAGCCGCGTCCGACAGGCTAATCGGCGATGAGGTCCACGCGAGTTACCTCCCGCAGTCAACTAAGCTAGAATGCCGGCATGACTTTGGGCGGCAAATGGCTTGGGATTACCTTAGTCGTCTTGCTCTTGTGGCTCGCATTATTGTGTCGTGTTTGGTGGGGGTTGCTAAGGCAGCCGATAACAGATCAGCGGCTGTTGGTTCGTCACCGAATTACACTCGCTGGGCTTGGGTTTTCCATCGTAGCGGTCGGATCGCTGCTACTTCTTCATCTGTCGTGGATTTCTGTGTCAGTTTCGCAGCGTCTCGGTTTCACGGCTATAAGGGTTCTGGCGCTATTTTTATTCTGGCCGACCGTCGTGGGCCTTCTGCTGAGTGCAGTGGGATCTGGAAGAAAACGATTTTGGGGCGTTGGCTCGTGTCTGATTACGGGTTTGTGTTGGATGAGTCTGGCGATGGAGTCAGCAATCTCAATGGGAGCCCCGCTCGTTCGTCACCCAACTAAATATCTCATTCCAGAAAATTATGTGGGTTGGATTGAAGTGCGATACGGTGAAACGACAGATCCCGTGCTTCCAGTGGACAAAGGGACTCTCATCTGCCGAATTCCTGCGGATGGAGTTTTAGTAACTTCATCTCTACTTGAAGAAGGTTGGGCCAAAGACGAATATTTCTATTACTCGCAAGACGGCTCGGTAAGTGAGTTGCGAGAAACGGGTTGGGGCAGTGGCGGAATGATCTGGGGTGGCAGCGACGAATGGCAGCAGACTCAGAGTGGATCAAAGCCCACGCAGATCACGGCGTACTTCTACGTCGGTACGGAAGAAAGGTACCACCACGCGGTAACGAGCAATGAACGCCGACCCATTAACGAATCCGCGATCCAAACCGCACCCAACTCCCGATAAACGCGGAAACCGGACATGTGAAATCGCCGCAAAACCACATGTACGATTACGCGTGCCAGCTCAGATGGTCGATGCAACACTTGCGCGCAGTTTACTCGCGGGAGTTTCGAATCCCAATGTCTTTCTGGGTCGCTGATTCAAGCGCAGCGAGACATGGTCGAGCTGCGCTTGCGAAAAACCAGACAGGTCGGTGCCTCGCGGGAAGTATTGCCGCAGGAGCAGATTGGTGTTTTCGTTGCTGCCGCGTTGCCAGGGACTTTGCGGATCGCAGAAGTAGACTTGCACATTCGTGGCCACCGTAAACTCCTTGTGCTTGGCCATCTCCAGTCCACGATCCCAGGTCAGCGAACGTTTTAGCGAAGCAGGGAGTTTGCGAACACGTTGACTCAAGGCAGCAACCACGGCTTCGGTTTCTTTGCTCGGCACCTTAATCAGCATGACAAAGCGTGAGTGGCGTTCTACCAGCGTCGCAATATAGCTGTTCTTTCCGCCGGCCAGCAGATCGCCTTCCCAATGGCCAGGAATCGCCCGGTCTTCCACTTCCGCAGGCCTTTGGCGGATCGAAATGGCATCGACGATCTGCCCGCGTGATTGTCCCTGCTCGCTGGAATGACGCGAGCGGCGCATGCGCCGCTTCGACCGCAGGTGGTCCAGCAGCTCTTTTTTCAATGCTCCCCGGGCTTGAATGAACAGGCTACGGTAAATCGTTTCATGGGACACGCGCAGGCTCTCGTCGTTAGGATACTGGTTCTTCAGCCACCCGGAAATCTGCTCGGGCGACCAGTCCAGGATCAGTCTACTCGCAACGATGTCCCGCAACTGGCGGTTCTCGGCAAGCAGACAGCTCTTCGGACGCAAGGCCGAAACCCAAGCTTGCTGATCTGCATCCTGGGCACGATAGGCAGGCCGACCACCATGGCGAGCGACCTCCCGGCACACGGAGGAGGCCGCTCGATCCAGGCCTCGCGCTATCTCACGAAGCGAGGAACCAGAAGCGATCCCTCGTGAGATGTCCTCTCGCTCCGCCACGGTGAGCGCCAAGCGCGAGCGGCGGCGGAGTGCTGGAGGAATTCCTCCGCGAGGCAACAACACAGCGCGAATGCAGCTGTGCGGCTTGTCAAAAGCGCGCCCAATCTCATGCAGCGACTGTCCCGTCTTCCAGCGGCTCCAAATATCACGCTTCTCGATCGCAGAAAGCCCAAACCTCATCCCTCGTCTCATGCCAACACCACCTTTACAGAGCAGATTTACATTAGATGGTGTTGCATCGACCTGTCGAATGCGCCCGACTTATCAGGCGTTGAGAGGCAGCGCGTCTCGGTTTCCGGTCAAAGCGCAGCTGTAACGCGCAGGAAGGTCGCCGGAATGGAAGTAACGTCCTTGCTTGAGTTCTTGTTTTGACTATCGAATAGCTCTTCGAGCTCCTTCTGCAAATCAGCCCCTCGGCCATTCTTTTCCGCCGCTTCAAAGGCATTCATCGTTGGCCCGTAATATTCTCTGAATGCAGAGACAAACTGTGATGGCGAACCGGAAAAGTTGAAGGTAAAGGTTTCTCTGGCGAATGATAACTTCTCGCGGGGAACTCCAGCATTTGAAAATCGCTCTATAACGTTGTCTTCGATTCCCCACGTCATCGGGCTAACGAAGCCGTCCGGTGGCGGCGGTGTGTAGGAGGAGCTGATTTTCAAGATTTGTGCTACCAATGTTGGATCGCCTGGAATCCAGTTCCCCATAACTATCCGACCTCCGGATCGGGTCACGCGCACCATTTCCTTGGCAACGTCAAACGGTTTTGGCGCGAACATCGCTCCGAAGATGCTCACGACAAGATCAAAACTTTGATCTTTCAGCTCGCGTAAATTGGAAGCATCGCCTTCCTGAAACTTGCAGTTCGTTAAACCCTCGTCTTTGGCGCGCTTATTCCCAGCCTCGACAAGATTCTTCGCAATGTCGACCCCCAAAACGTCCGCTCCGAGTCTGGCCTCTGGGAGCGCTGTTGTTCCATCGCCGCATCCAAGATCCAGAACCTTCAGCCCTTTCGTGATTCCGAGTGCTTTCACAAGGGATTGGCCGCTCTCCCTCATGCTCTCCGCAATGCGGGTGAAGTCGCCTTTTTCCCATAATGCCTGATTTGGATTCACTATGACTCCCTATTCGTTATTTTCTGCACACAAATCCTGTAAATTGGCGGCCTGCTTGACTGAACGGCAATGGCTCGAAGCCGGCAGAAGATTGTCGGGTAATTAATACAACATTTTTGTGCGGTGAACAAGACAGGGCCTGATTGATGCTTTTAGGACAAGTGGATTTCGACCCAATTTCACTTGTACGGTAACGCGCCTTATCAGGCATTACCCCCTGCGGCCCTCATTCTTACCCTTCGTTACTCCGGCAATAATCGTGACCTTAAAATCATGGTAGATTCGCAATTCCCGGATAGAAGGAGGCGCGAATGGCGGTCGATCCAGCCGAACAAGCCGCGTTCATTGACGGGCTCCGAAAGAAGGCAGAAGAATTAAGCGCAAAGAATCCGGTCCTTGGTGAGTTACGACGCCTTGGCAAGACAATGGTGGATCAGTCACGAAAGCGGATTGCCGACGGATCGGTCTCTGCGCTCGGAGGTTACATCAGTTCGGACGAGAAGATAGTTTTTGTCGAGACAAGATTTAGCGAGCCAAAGCTGGCGAATGACGATTTGGTGTCTGCTTTGAGCGAGCTGGCGCGTGAAGGTAGAATTCGTGCAGCCGCTATTAGTAGCTTGGTCGAGATACCTCCTCCTGTGGGGCCTGTCACACACATTCGAGTCCGTTTAGAACACGCGACCGGGTTGGCTTTCGTAAATAGCGTTCCAGTGGACGAGTCCGAATTGCTGGCTGGCGTACGCGGGGTCGACGGACCAGCTGTTGCAGCCTCTGGCGGTAAAGTGAAACCCATTATATTTCTCGTTCAAAGCTAGCTAATCCTCGGTGATCGCTCTGGTTTCCAGTTCGCTTTTTGACATCTCCGGTAACGCGACGAACCAGGCACGTGGAATTCAGCCGATAAACACAAGCGCTTAAACCATGCGCGCATTATGGCGTTCGGGCTCCCCCAGTACGCTTGTTGTTGCCCAGAGCGTGGCGATCTATTTCACGTGGACGTGCGGGTGCACTTCCACGCGAGGCCCTGGCCGTGGCACCCACGGATGTGCGTACGGTTGACGGTAGTACACGCGATTCACCCAAACACGACTCCACGGCGTGCGATCGAAGTAGATGGTGTGCGCGCCCCACAGAAAATACGGATGCACCCATCCAAACGGGAAAAATCCCGCGGTGATGATCACCGCCGGCCCCCACCGGATCGCTCCGCCAACTATCGACTGAGGTCCCGATAAGCCCGCTCTACGGAAGTTATCGGCTAGTGTTCGATGATCCCAGCAAGCGAGAGTTAGCCCGGTCTTGCGGTCACTCGCGAAGTGGGTTACAACCTCGGTAAGATTTTTCGAGGTGATTCCGTGCATTTCATCCATTCGCTCGCCGTCTTGCCTTTTGAAAATGCCGGTGGCGATCCTGAGCACGAATACCTGAGCGACGGAATCACCGGAAGCTTGATTGATAACCTGGCGACAATCCCGAAACTGCGCGTGATGGCGCAGAGCACCGTCTTTCGTTATAAGGGTCGCGAAATCGACCCTCAGGCCATCGGCCGCGAGCTGAATGTGCGCGCCGTGCTCACCGGCAGATTGATGCAAAGCGGCGCCGCTTGGCGCATTTGGACTGAATTGGTGGATGTCGCTTCGGGGACTCGACTGTGGGGCGAGCAATACGACTGCAAACCCGGCGGCATCTTTCAGGTCCAGGACGAAATTTCCACCGAGATTTCTGGAAAATTGCGCCTGCAGTTGAGCGAAGCAGAACAGAAACAACTGACTAAACACCACACCGAAAATGACGAAGCCTACCGGCTATACCTGAAGGGCCGTCATCACTGGAACAAGTGGACCGAGGATGGGTTCTACCGCGCGATCGAACACTTTCGACAAGCAATCGAGAAAGATCCCAGTTACGCTCTGGCTTTCGCCGGCTTGGCCGATTGTTACGTGCTGCTGGGATGGAACAGCTACCTGCCCCCCAACGACGCATTCCCCCACGCGAAAGCAGAGGCGGCGAACGCCTTGCGGCTCGACCCGGATCTCGCCGAAGCGCACACGGCTTTGGCAGCCGTGTTCTGGCTGCACGATTGGCAATGGGAACAGGCTCAGACAGAATTCACTCGCAGCCTCGAACTTTCCCCCACCTATCCCACTGCCAACCACTGGTACGCCGAGTATTTGATGACCATGGGGAGACAGGCAGAAGCGATCGCCAGGATGCAGAATAGCCTTGAGCTCGATCCGCTGTCGCTCATTATTAGCGTCGCGGCTGGTTGGCATTTCTACAACGCGCGCCGCTACGAAGAGGCCATCGGGCAGCTCCGGCGAACTGTGGAACTCGACCCGAACTACCCGGTCACCTACTGGATCCTTGGGCTGTTGTATAGAAAAACCGGTCACTACAAATCCGCTATCGGCGCGGGCGAGAAGGCGGTGGAGCTGTCGGGTGGCAGTCCCATGATGCGCGCGGCACTGGCACAGACTCTGGGCGCGGCTGGGAAGACAGAGAACGCAATCCATATTCTTAACGATCTGACTACGC
This sequence comes from uncultured Acidobacteriota bacterium, assembly GCA_963748395.1. GTDB lineage: Bacteria > Acidobacteriota > Terriglobia > Acidiferrales > UBA7541 > Palsa-295. The sequence continues at coordinate 1,465,837 of CAVVIP010000006.1, forward strand.
TGGCGAAGGAAAAGTACGTCGCGCCCTACTTCTTGGGCGGAGTCCACGCGGGCTTGGGCGACAACGAGCGCGCGATTGCGTACTTGGAGGAGTCGTACGAAGAGCGCTCCCACTGGCTCATCTACCTGAATATAGATCCGGGGTTCGACGCTTTGCGCGACAACCCACGCTTCCAAGAGCTGTTGCGGCGCGTGGGCCTTGCTGGTTAATGAGCAATTATCACAGCAGATTCAGCCTGTATAGCAATCCTAAAGATTCTGTTTGTCAAATTCTCGTCCAGACTCACAAATGAAGAACTACTCCATTCGTGTAATGGTGAATTGCCTCGTTGGCGTTATCTTGAAATGAAGTATTTTTCAAATCAGTAAAAAAAGTGCTCTGGTCCACCATGTCCCCTGATAACTTACCCTCTTTACTGGCATAAAAAACGCCGCTTTTATACCGCTCATCCGAAATGGCATCTACAAAGCGTTTTGCACCTACTTCCAGCTTATGCACCATTCCGCCCATTAATGGGAATACAACAGGCATCATCAAATACTTCAACATAAACTGCATTGCCGGGGGAAGACTATCTGGCGCCTGAGTTCCTTTTGTATTCCCTGGGCTCACAACAACAAACTTGAGCTTAGGATATTTTCTTGCCATTGATAACGTCCACATGGTTTCCGCATACTTGACATATGCGTATGCTTGCAATGCATCGAACTTATTACCAAAATATGATCCATCAAGAACAGCAGCAAACTCATCTACAGAAGAAGTCCTCATTGAAACCGGTTTTACTCCGAGCATCTTTACTCCTGGAACAGCTTCCGCACTGACTGATAGAACTGTTTTCCTTAACTTATCCCGTTTAATTAATTCCTCCACTAGAATTACATTGCCTAAAATATTCGTAGCAGCTAATTGATTCATACCGGAAGGCGTAGATTTCGCAGCCGTTTTCCCGACTACTCCACCTGCATTTAAAACTATTGCATCAATAGGTTCCTTTATTTCTTCTACTGCTTTTCTTACAGAATTTGCATCCGTAACATCCCCAATAATAATTTCAAAAATCTTTTTCCCGGTTTTTTCCTCAAGGTCTTTTTTTGCAGCCTCTGCTCTCGCTCGATTTCTGCAAAAAAGAATTACCTTTTTTATTTCTTTTTTCAATGCTAACTGTCGGGCAGTCTCTTTCCCAAGCCCAATATTTGCTCCGGTTATTAAGATACTTTCGTTCATATTTTCTATCCTCTTTAGGTTAGGAATGAGCGGCCGGGGGTGACGATGACCTGGCCGTAGCCCTTGGTGGCGATCATGCTGGCTGCCGCATAACCGAGCCCGGAGGTGGTGCCGGTGACGAGCGCGATCGAATGTTCCATGGGCGTCTCCGTGGTGAAGGGTGAAGGCCGAGTCGTGAGGCCCCGCGAGACCACGGACGACTTGCTAATTTCGAACTGTTCGGTTATATATTGGTGCGATGGCCATTGTCAATGAGTTTTGAACCAAATGATTCAGAATATCGCTAGGCCGCGGGGTCGACCGCGCAGCTTCGACGAGACGGGTGCGCTGGAAAAGGCGACTCAGGTGTTCTGGTCGAAGGGCTACGACGGAGTGACGATTGACGATCTCGTCGCCGGGATGGGTGTGGGACGGCCGAGCCTGTATGCCGTCTTTGGGGAAAGCGGGCGATATTCTTGCGCGTCCTTAGGGCGTACGCAAAACGGAAGGGCGCATCGGCCGCGAAGGCACTCCTCTCGCCACAGGGTCTTCGCGACTCGATCGCGGGCTTTCTGAGGTATGCCGTCGAAAGTGCGACCGAGAAAGGGTCCGCCCGGGGCTGCCTTATAGTGTGCGTCGCGCCGCTTGTGAACGATGCTGAGGTGCAGCGGTTCCTGCAGAGCGCGGTCGCGGATGGCGCGGCGCTCGTTGAGCGCCGTTTCCGGGACGGGATCAGCGCGGGAGACATCCCGCCTGACTTTCCGGTAGCCGTGCGCGCGATCCAAGTCACGGATTTTGCTCGTGGCCTTACCATGCGAGCGCTGATAGGCACGCCGCGCAAGACGCTCCTCAAAGAGGCTGAGGAAGCTGCCGAATTGGTGCTCCTGCCGCGGCGTGGGGCGTCAAAATGAGATCTCCCTCTTTTTCGACGATCCTGTCTAATACGCCGAAGGAGAAACATCGTGTGGGCGTCGGTAGATTCTTCGTCGGCATGGATCGCATCTTTATCGACAGTGACACACACTAGTGACAGGGGGCGGTCCCTTTTTCGCGCGCGTATCCGCTATCCCGTGGCGCGGTTGACGTAAGCCGGACGATTCCCTATACTCGATTTTTAATTGCGGCTCGGGCGCGCCGCCTTTCCTGCACTCCTCCTACCCGTATTGAAAAGGCGAGAGGATCGAAATCAGGAGTCCTGGGCCTTCGCGCTCGGAAAGTTTTCCATGACCGAAACCACTGAAGTCACATGCAAACGCGAGATTGAGCTGGACTTTCCAGCCGAGAACGTCCAGAAGGCCACGGATAAAGTAGCGCGCAATATCGCGCGTCTGGCCCGCATCCCCGGATTTCGTCCGGGCAAAGCTCCCATCACCATCGTCCGCCGTCGCTTCGCTGACGACATTCAGGGCGAAGTGCTGCAGGCGCTCGTACCCGAATATCTCGAAAAAGCTCTCGACGAGAAAAAGCTCGTTCCGATCATGCGGCCCGAAGTGGACAAGGTGGAATTCAAGGAAGGCGAGCCACTGCAATTCCGCGCGGTCTTCGAAGTCCTGCCGGAATTCGAACTTGGGGATTACAAAAATCTGCCGATACAATCGATGACATCGAAGTCGGCGAAGCTCAGGTCGACAAGACCCTCGAAGAAATGCAGGAGCGCGCCGCCACATTCGTGCCGGTCGAAGACCGGCGCGCAAGGACGGCGACTTCGTCCTGATCAAGCTTCCGGGCGCCCCCGGCCGGCGGCGGCGAGCCGGTCGAAGCCGAGAACGTCTCTGCCACATCGGAGCGGAGGAAACGCTGCCCGCTTCACCGAAAATTTGCGCGGGGCCAACCCGGGCGATACCAAAGCAATTCCAGGCCACCTACCCGACGACTATCCGGACGCCAACTCGCGGAAAGAGCTACGACTACACTGGAAATCCAAGCCATCAAGGAAAAGAAGCTGCCGGAATTAAACGACGAATTCGCCAAGGATCAGGCGGCCCTCCGCGGGCAGCGAGCCGGCCCAGCCAAAGCGGAGAGGATATCCACGCTCGATGACCTCCGCGAGAAGATTCGCGAGAGCCTGGAAGCGGCCAAGAAGCACGAAAAGGACGGAGGCTCGCGAAAGGATTCTGGACAGTTCGTCAGGCAGCACGATTTCCCGGTCCCGAAGCGCTCATCGAAGGCCAGATGGACACTCGTCTCGAGCGTCTGGTCCATCGCTCGCCTCCCGGGAGTCGACCCGCGGGCGATGAAATGTGGACTGGGTGTCGCTTCAGTCGCGCGCAGCGGGACGTCGCGGTGAACGACGTAAAGGCCGAACTGCTGCTCGACCGCATCGCCAGCGCCGAAAAAATCGACGCGACCGATGAAGAACGTCGAAAAAGAGATCAGAAGCTGGCCGAACACAGTGGCGAATCCGCAACAGCGTTGCGCGCTCGCTTGACAAAGCAGGGAGCCCTCGATAGGATGAAATCGAAGCTGCGAAGCGAGAAAACGATCGATTGGCTCTACCGCACGGCCCGGATCGAGACGACAGCCAAGGGTGAAACAGTAATCTCCGGTTCGGGTTTCCTCAGCGCGAAAAACTATCCCGATGAGACATAACGACGACGCGAGTCCGCGTGCCACGACGCTGGTTCCCATGGTGGTCGAGCAGACCAACCGTGGCGAACGCGCTTACGACATCTATTCCCGGCTGCTGAAGGACCACATCATCTTCATCGGAACGCCGATCGACGACCATGTGGCCAACCTGGTGACCGCGCAACTGCTGTTCCTCGAGTCCGAAGATCCCGAAAAGGACATCTCCATCTACATCAACTCGCCGGGCGGCTCAATCTCCGCGGGAATGGCGATTTACGACACGATGCAGTTCGTGCGGCCCGGACGTGGTGACCTATTGCATCGGCCAATCGGCTTCCATTGCCGCGGTGCTGCTCGCGGCAGGAACGCCGAAAAAGCGCTACGCGCTGCCGAATTCTCGCGTGCTGATTCACCAGCCATGGATGTCGGGCCTTTCCGGCCAGGCCACGGATATCGATATTCACGCCAAAGAAATCATTCGCACGCGCGCAGTCGCTCAACAAGCTGCTGGCCGTGCCATACCGGCCAGCCGGTAGAAAAAATCGAGCGGGACGTGGAGCGCGATTTCATCATGACGCCGGAACAGGCCAAGGCATACGGCATCGTGGATGAAATCATCACCAAGCATCGCTAGTGCGGTTCCAAAAGGTTAGTAGCAGTATCAAGGCGATGAATTTCTGCACGGCGAGCGTTTTCCGTCTTACAATAGATGTCGATGGATCGTGGGTACGGTTGCTTTGGACGTAGAGGGGCGTCGCTCGGTGAAACGGTTTACCCCAGAAGAGCCGTTGCGTTGTTCCTTTTGCCATAAGACGCAGGAGCAGGTGGAGAAGCTCATCAGTTCTCCATCGGAATATCCGCGCTCTTACATTTGCAACGAGTGCGTCGGCGTCTGCCAGCAGATTCTCGAAGACGAGAAGCGCGAGCAGGCCAGCCCGGCGAATCGCCGCCTGCCGCGCCCGCCCGAGATCAAAGCGTTTCTCGACGGGTACGTGATCGGCCAGGACAAGACCAAAAAGAAGCTGGCCGTGGCGGTTTACAACCATTACAAGCGCATTTTCCTGAATCGGCAGCCCGGCGACGTGGAGTTGACGAAGTCGAACATCCTGCTGATCGGCCCGACGGGCACCGGCAAGACGCTTCTGGCGCAGACGCTTTCGCGCATGCTCGATGTGCCGTTCGCGATCGTGGACGCCACGACGCTCACCGAAGCGGGCTACGTCGGCGAAGACGTTGAAAATATTATCTTGAAGCTCTGCAGGCCGCCGATGGAGACGTCCAAAAGGCCCAGCAAGGCATCATATATATAGACGAGATCGACAAGATCTCGAAGAAGGACGAGAACCCCTCGATTACTCGCGACGTTTCGGGCGAGGGCGTGCAGCAGGCGCTGCTGAAGATTCTCGAAGGTACGGTCGCCAACGTCCCGCCGCAGGGTGGGCGCAAGCATCCGCACCAGGAATTTACGCCCGTGGATACCACGAATATCCTGTTCATCTGCGGCGGGGCTTTCGTGGGGCTTGAAAAGATTATCGAGCGCCGCGTGGGGCAAAAGTCGCTCGGCTTCCATGCGGATGCGCAGCCGACCACGGCACGCGCCGCAATATCGAGGTGCTCGAGCAGGCGCAGCCAACGGACCTGATTCGCTACGGCCTGATCCCGGAATTCGTCGGCCGGCTGCCGGTGATGGGCGTGCTGAGCGATCTCGACAAGAGCGCGCTGGTGCGGATCTTGACGGAACCGAAGAACGCTCTGGTGCGTCAATATCAGAGACTCTTCGAGTTCGAAAACGTCCGCCTGCGTTTCACCGACGATGCCCTTGAGACCGTCGCCGACCTGGCCCTTCAGCGCAAAGTTGGCGCGCGCGGCCTGCGCATGATCCTCGAAGATCTGATGCTGGAAATGATGTATCACCTGCCGGCGCAGCGAAAACTGCGCGATTTTGTGGTCACGGCGGACATGGTCAAGGGCCACGAAATCAACTGGAGCTTGCTCGAAAAGGCAGGATGATCGTCCGGTTCTTCAGCTCCGAACGGCGCGCATTCGTTGAAAGCCGAGCGACGAACTTTGTCCGGGCCGAGGTATAGCCGGGAAAGCCAAGGAATCAGCATGTTCAGCAAGGAAAAACTCGACGTAAAGCGCGTGCCGATGATGCCGGTGCGGGACATGGTGATTTTCCCGGAGATGATGCACCCGTTCATCGTGGGCCGCGAAGCTTCGGTCCGCGCGCTGGAAGAAGCGCTGGCGGGCGACAAGAAAATTTTCCTGGTCACTCAGCACGATGCCTCGGTTGACGATCCCAAGCCCGAGGAAATTTATCAGGTCGGAACGCTCGCCAACATCGTGCAGAGCGTGAAGCTGCCGGACGGCAACATCAAAGTTCTGGTCGAAGGCACCGAGCGCGCGAAAGTCGTGCAGGTGACGAGCGACGAGGGTTTTTCCGCGCCACGGTTCGCCTGGTTCCCGTAAAGGCCGAGCCCGGCCCGCAGACGCAGCAGGCCTCCGAGCGCGTAACGAATCTTTTCGAGCAGTACGTCAAACTCTCGCAGAGCCTGAACTACGACACGATGATCGCCGCAGTGCGCGTGGAAGATCCGGGCAAGCTTTCCGACGCCATCGCCGCCAATCTGCAGATTCCCGTGGAAGAAAAGCAGGAACTGCTCGAAATTTTCGAGCCCGCTCGAGCGCCTGAACCGCATCGCCGATATCCTCGAAGTCGAAATCGAAAAGCTCAACGTCGATCGCTCGATCAACACCCGCGTAAAGCGGCAGATGGAGCGCGCCCAGAAAGAGTATTACCTCAACGAAAAGCTCAAGGCGATCCAGAAGGAACTTGGCCGCGGCGAAGCGAGCGAAATCGAGCAGCTGAAAAAGAAGATCGAGACCTCCGGCATGCCCGAAGGGCCGATGGAAAAGGCTATGCAGGAGCTGAAGCGCCTCAAGATGATGCCGCCGATGTCGGCTGAGTCGACCGTTTCGCGCAATTACCTCGACTGGTTGCTCGCGGTGCCATGGAAGAAACGTTCAAGGAAATTCGCGACATCAAGCGCGCGCGAAGAGATTCTCTCCGAAGATCACTACGGCCTCGAAAAGATCAAAGAGCGCATCCTCGAATATCTCGCCGTCCGCCAACTCGTGAAGAATCCGAAGGGCTCGATTCTCTGCTTCCTCGGGCCTCCGGCGTTGGCAAGACGTCTCTCGCGATGTCGATCGGCCGCGCTACCGGCAGAAAATTTGTCCGCGTATCGCTTGGCGGCGTGCGTGACGAAGCCGAAATTCGAGGCCATCGCCGCACCTACATCGGCGCGCTGCCCGGCCAGATCATTCAGATGATGCGCAAGGCTGGCACTACCAACCCGGTCTTCGTGCTCGACGAAGTCGACAAGATGTCCATGGATTTCCGCGGCGATCCGTCCGCTGCGCTGATGGAAGTGCTCGATCCTGAGCTCAACCACGCTTTCACCGACCACTATCTCGACGTCGAATACGATCTGTCGAAAGTCATGTTCATCTGCACCGCCAACGTGCTGCATACGATTCCGCAGCCTCTGCAGGACCGCATGGAAGTTCTGCGGCTCCCGGGTTACACCGAGCAGGAAAAACACCAGATCGCTCAGCGTTTCCTGGTGCAACGGCAGCTCGAAGGCACCGGCCTGACGAAGGAGAAAATTCACGTTCACCGACGAAGCGATCACGCAGATGATTCGCCACTACACGCACGAGGCGGGTGTGCGCAATCTCGATCGCGAAATCGCCAACGTCTGCCGCAAAGTGGCGCGCAAGGTCGTCGAGAACGGAAAAGCATTCAGCGCGGAAGTCACGCAGAAATGTGAACGACTATCTCGGCGTGATCAGGTACCGCGATTTCTTCTCCGAGAAGAAGAACGAAATCGGCCACACCACCGGACTCGCTGGACCGAGGTCGGCGGCCAAGTACTCTCGATCGAGGCCACGCTGATGCAGGGCAAGGGCCGCCTCACGCTCACCGGAAAACTCGGCGACGTGATGCAGGAATCGGCGCAGGCCGGCATGAGCTACGTTCGCTCCCGCAGCCACCTTTTCGGCTTGCCAAGGATTTTTATCGTCACATCGATATTCACGTGCACGTGCCGGAAGGCGCCATCCCCAAGGACGGCCCATCGGCAGGAATCACGCTGTGCACTTCGATCGTCGAGCGCGCCTCACACGGATTCCCGTGCGCTGCGATATCTGCATGACCGGTGAAATCACGCTCCGCGGAAAAGTGCTGCCGATCGGCGGCGTGAAGGAAAAGCTGCTCGCCGCACACCGTCTCGGTCTGCGGACTACCCAGTCCAGCTATCGGGTGGACAGAAGCAGCGCATCGCCATCATCCAGCAAATCCTCTGTAGCGAGCATTACCTGCTCATGGACGAGCCTTTCTCTGGTCTGGACATCATAGTCGAGGGTAAAGCCACAGAACTCATCCTGAAGGTCGCCAACATGGATGGACTCAATACCGTCATCGTCGTGACCCACGACGTGTCTGCCGCCGCCAGCATCGCCGATCACATCTGGGCGCTGGGGCGCGACTTCGACAACGATGGCACGCCGACACCCGGTTTATCTCTTCCCGCAGAAGCGCTGTCAACGAACGGCGGACCCCTCCAGCCTGTGGCGGGAGCTTACATCGTCAAGACCTACGATCTGATTGAGCGCGGTCTGTGCTGGACGCAGTTGGAGTCTCAAGCTATGGTGCAACCAAACATGGTAGAATTTATCAGAGAGGTTAAGTCAGACTTCTACCATTTTTGAGGGCACATGGGAACGAATGATTACGAGGGCGTTGAACGCTTGGATGCGGTCAAGTCTCTCATTGAAGGCATCAGAGCAACATACGCGGACGCCAAGAAGCTTCACATCATTGTCCAGTTCGAGTGGGTCGAAACAGATTTCTACACGGATGGCGCGGAGCTTTGCCCCATCGTGAAGGTTGACGTAGAGAGATGAATGGTCTCGCGATATTTTTGTTCTGGGTCATCGGCTACATCGCGACGGGCACGTATGTGCTGACGCATACTCCGTACCCAGTGCGGCTTGACGATTTCATCGGTGCGGTTTTTATGGCTGTGTTCTGGCCCATCACGATCACGTTCTGGGGAGCACGAGCCACGTACTACGCGATCAAGAGGAAATATGAGTCGGCGCATAATTGATTACGTTCTCGCATCGGGCTTAATGCTCGTCTTCGCACTCGCGTTCAACGCGTGCAATGCGGAGCCACTCAGCAATCAGCCGACTGCAAAGAACCGTGTCGCTACGCTGCCCGCGCCCGCTGCCGCTGTTGATCCGCCAGCCCCTACACCGCCTCCCACGCCGCCTAAGGCGAAGGATCGCCCGATGTATGGGGAGACAATGTTCATCGGCACCATTACATCAGTCTATTACTACCCCGAAGGCGGCAACCAAGACGGCACGCCAGATAACGCGGCGACGCACGTCAAGTTTGACTATCGGGATGACGACATCTGGTTGTGCGGCGATCAGCGCCCGAAGCTCGCGCCCGGCGAACGCGCCAAGATGCTCGTGACCTTCGAGCCGAACACTGATTGCCAGACCAACTGGAGACTCAAATAATGGCGACCGACGGCCCCACTCCGAAGCCTTGCAACTCGAAGATTTTCAAAAAGGGGCAACCCCTTTTGTTAATCGACGGAGCCTCGAACGCCGTGGAGAACTGGGTCAAAGCCGTGGCGAAAAGATCGAGAGTGCAGGTGGACTGGCATTACAGCGGCGGTAGGGCGCAGGTTTTATTTATTGGCGATGATCACGACCGCGCCCGCGTCGATGAGGCAGTCATGGCGCTGGAAGGCACGCTGAAGGGCACAATCCTTCAACGGTTCCAGCCGGGCGACAAGGGTGTCTACCGCGCCATCTAAGTTTGTGATATAACAATTCAAGGAGACGTTATGGCAAAGCGAATCGCAGCACCAGAGTTGAAGTTGGTTTGTAAGTGCGGCTCTTGTACCCACTGGGAGATCGTTCTCAACACGGGCACAGGGAAAACCGAGGGCGAGCAGAATTACGCGCACCAGTATCTCGTGTGCGTGAAGTGTGGCGGCGAATTCGCCTGCTACTTCGAGATGGGTCCGCACGAGGGCTTGCACTACGAGAAGCACGTGAAGGGCGACGAGAAGAACGCGGACGAATGCAATGCTGTCGCGGCTGCTCAATAACGTTTTCGATTGGATGAGCGAGCACCCGATCCTGACGGTGCTTGCCTTCTTGCTGCTCTTGGGCGGCTCGATCTCCATTTCGATTCACCTCGGCTTCGAGACGAAGCTGATGCCGTACTGAGGATTCTATGGGATTCACCGCAGGAGTAGTCGTAGGAGTTGTCATCGCGTTGGCGGTAGCTGTGGTCGCGGTGAGATCATTTCTGAAAGGATTCTGGTCAAAGTTCTAAATGAAAGCAAAAACCAACGTTGTCTCCGTCGAAGTCACGAAGGCGATCTTTGACAAAGCCGCCAAGAAAATGAATAGCCGAGAGAGCTATGTGGCAGAGGATTGTCTCATCGCGCAGGCGGTGCGCACCGAGTTCCCGCGCAAGAGAATTCATGTCAGCTATGATGATGTTGAAGTCAGCACTCCTGAATCCAGCCTCAATTTCAAGATGCGGACTTTCAACCTCAGTGCAAATGCCCGGCGGCTGATCCACCGATTCGACGCGTGCTATTTCGAGCCAGAGAATCCGCAGTACAAAAGACTGCGAGCTTCTCTGCCCGTCACCATCAAGCTGACGGAGGAAGCTTCCGAGGAAGCATGAAAGCCAAGAAATCCACCAAGAAAGCGTTTCGGTTTCCGAAGTCGTTCACCGCGACAGTCACGCAAGCTCTCTTTGACGCATCAACCAAGCGCAGGGACGCTGGCAAAGGCTGGTACTTAATGAGCGACTGTCCGCTTGCTTTGGCTGTAGCTCACGCTCTCAAAATAAAGCGAGCGCGTACCTCAGCCAGTCGTGTTGACTGTGCTGTAAGTTCCCCGTCTGGCACGTCGCGACTTTACACGCACAACGGTGCAGCGGTCGTCAAAGCATTCGACGAAAAGCTTGCCATGAAGCTACCACAGACGGTAACTTTCACGCTGACTACGAAACAGGAGAATTACTAATGGCTTACATTATCGCTGAACCTTGTATCGGTGTGAAAGACACGGCATGCGTTGATGCGTGCCCGGTCGATTGCATTCATCCCAAGAAAGGCACCCCAGAGTACGACAAGGAGCCGCAGCTTTACATCGACCCCGTGGAGTGCATCGACTGTGGTGCGTGCATTCCTGTCTGCCCCGTCGCTGCGATTTTTGTCGCGGGAGAAGAGCCGCCGGAGTGGTCGCATTTCATCCAGATCAACGCGGACTACCCAGACTATCCGCGTCTGAAGCCAGCGCCAGCGGAAACCAAAACTGAAACCAAGGAGTGAACGAAATGTGCATCGTACTCACAACCATGATCTACACCGCAGTCGGCGGCGTTGCTTTCTGGGGCGGCTATCCCGCCTTCAAAGCGATGCCTTGGCACCGTTTCAAGAACGCATGGAGTGCTTTCAAGACGTGGGCGAACGCGCCGACGAACAGCTTCGGGCCGGGCGCGTATGTGCGCCGCTGCGCTTGCCACAAGATTAACTTTGGCGGCGGACCGGGATAATGAAAGCGAAACAAGCATCTCCTGAAACAGTTGTCTGTGAACTCTGTCGCGCTGGATACAAGCGTTGTGTTGATGAAGGCATCGCTTACCATTCCTACAAACTCAGCAACGGCTATGACTACGACAGCTACACTTCACCCTGCGCCATTCAGACGCCTGAGGGCATGAAAGCGTATCGCAAGCAGTCTTTGGATTTCGTCATGCAGAAGGTGCGCGGCGCTAAGGACAGGCTCGCGATCCTCGAATCGAACGCCGACCGCGTGAGAGAAGCCAAGACGACGGGCGGCATCGAGCTTGCTTTGAAGCGCGTCCAATCCCTGTAAAACGACGTTTTCTAGCCTCAAATAAGCGCCAAACTGCTGATTCCAAAGCTCATATTGTTGGACGCTTTCGCCGCAATTCGCCTATACTTGAGCATGGGACAGACACCAGCGACCGACAAGATCAGCGTAACGTTCTCCACCCCTTACATCCGATCTGGCTACACGCAGGGCGACCGTTTTGCACTCGCTGTAGCAACGCTTGACGCCGCCAAGATCGCTGGCGAAATCTACAACCAAGAATTCCAGAACGCGAAGTCGTACATCTCGTCTGGCTGCGAACACGCGCAGCATATTGCCGCTGGAAAGTGCCGCACCGATGAGACGCGCAACCTGCCTTCATCCGATCCTCGCCACGACATCGGTTACGCCTTCGGCATGAACCAAGCCGCCAAGCTGTCGCGCCGCTTGAAGAAGCTGCCGTGGGACGCTACGACGCCGGGGATCGCCGCCTACATCGAGACTCTTGACCAGATCAACGAGTGGTTCCAGTTCTTGAAGTCCATGAAGCCGATCATCAAGAAGGGACGCAAGCCGAACGTCAACAAGACCGAAGCGATGATCGCGGAAGAAAATTTCAACACTGGTGTTTGCGCGATTTGTGCGAACCGTCAGAAACTTGACGATGCGACCACGATGGTGATGCACGGCTATCAGATGTCAGAGTACAATCATGCTGGTTACCGTGTCGGAAAATGCTTCGGTGTCGCCTACAAGCCGTATGAACTCTCGAACGAAGCCAACATTGCTTTCAAGCCTGTGCTGGCAAACTACCGCAGCGGCATCAAGAAGGCACTGGCTACGTTGCCGAAGTTGACCAGCGTGGACGCGAAGGTGGACAAGTGGGAAAGCGGACGGCGCACCGAGATTGACGTCACCTACACCAAAGAAGCGAATCCCCGCGAGTTTGAACGCGAGATCGAATCGCGCAATAACCGCCTGACGTGGGAACTGGAAACAGTCGAAGGCGACATCAAGATCAACAACGCCAAGATCAACGACTGGAAATTGCAGCCGCTAAAATATGGCTGCAAAGCGTAACTGGACTACAGCTTCTAAGGCAAAGGCACAGGTCATGGAACTCCAAGTCGCCGAACAACTCGCGAAGCGCCTGATGGTCGAATTCGGACTCGGCAAGTGGATTTTCGAGTGGGATAATGCGAAGCGGCGCTTTGGTTCGTGCTGCACAGCCACGATGCGCATCACGTTGAGCCAAGAGTTGACGCTGCGCAACGAGCAATCGCAGGTTGAGGATACGATTCGGCACGAGATCGCGCACGCGCTGGCTGGCTCAGGGCACGGACACGATGAGGAGTGGAAGCGCCAGTGCGCGGTGACGGGCGCGAACCCGAAACGCTGCTATGATTCCACTGAGGTCGATTCACCCAAGGGCGACTGGCAAGCAACCTGTGGCGTGTGTGGCAAGGTTCATACCAAGTTCCGTCGCCCGAAACGCGACCTGTGGTGCGCCGACAAGGAATGTAAGCGGATGCCAGTGCCGTATATCGCTGGCGCGGACAAGCGGCTGCACCCGCTGCGGAAACTGGTGTGGCGTCACAAGAATGCGGTGGACATTTATCCGCAGCATGTTCTCGATATTGCAGATCAGAAAGGTGTGGGTGTCTCCCGCAGAGTCGTCATCGACGCGGTGAAAGCGCAGCTTCGACGGGAGCAAGAGATGGAAGAAATGAAAGCCAAGATCGCCGAACTTGAATCTAAGTTAGGGAGGAAGTAATGCGAACCGCTGACAAGTCTTGGAGTGAGATGTCCGCCGAGGAAAAAGAGATCGAACGCAGTGAGAAGTTGGCGCGAAGCGGCGGTGAGGAATGCGACGAGTGCGGTCACGAAGATTACTGGCATCAGTTCGTTGACTTCGAGGGAAAGAAATGGTGCTTCGATTGCTTCAAGGAAGCGATGGAAGATGAAAAGAACGCCAACGGCGAAAGCGACCGCTACAAGTTGATGCTGGAGGCTTATGGCAACGATGACAACGACGAAGCAGTGTCGTAAGGCTCCGCGCCTGAACGTCTGCGGCAACGCAGAGTGCGTGAAGTGCGGTGGTCAGGACGACGAACGAAACATGGTCAAGGATGGCGGCGCGATTTATTGTCCCCCGTGCGCCGAGGCGTTAGAAATCATTCCAGAGGGAGCAGCATAATGCACACAGTCGCTTTGTACGGTTACGCATTCTCAATGGTGGTCGCCCTTCTCGCACTTTTGATCGCGATCATTCTCGGTGGTTACGCGCAGTTCCAACTGGCATGTGCGATCTGCGCCACGGTCGAAACGGATCGCGGTCAGGTGGTCATTGAGAAAGAGGAGATCGAAGTCAATTGGGCGTTTCCCGCCGTGTTCCTGATCGCCGCCGTGTTGTGGACGCTGATCGGACTCGCGTTCCACATGGTAAAGTAGGCTCCTATGGCAAAGTGGCCCCGATGGCGAAATCCTCGAACTGCTGGAGCGATTCGGCTTCAAGCTGGAGCGCCAGACCAAGCACATGGTCTGGAGGAACGGCGACGGCAAGGTCTACGTGTGTTCCAGTTCGCCGAGCGACGTCTATGCCTACAAGAAGGCTCTGGGCGAGTTGAAGCGCGTCATAGGCATCAACAAGACCGAGGCGGTACAGGGCGAGAGGCGGGAACGCAAGCACCACGCCAAGCCGCAGCCAGCCAGCCTGTCATTCACTCCGCAAGCCAGCGCCGTCCGACCCACGATGGCGGATCAACTCTCGAAGCTGTTCAAAAAAGAATAATTGACAGTTTACGAACTTTTGGGTATTGTAGTAGAACATGAACCGCATATCCTCATTATCGTCATCGAGTAGCTCCTCACGGGGCTGGGAGAGCGGTGTGCGCGTTTAACGATAACGCAGCAACGCAAAGCCAGCCGCCGAAAGGCGGCTTTTTTATTGGGTTTTGGTGAGTTGGAAGAGTGGTTTAATTCAGCAGTTTGCTAAACTGCCGTACCTGAAAGGGTACCGAGGGTTCGAATCCCTCACTCACCGCCAATTTCAGTATTCGTTTTCATGGCGAGCGACAAGACGAATCTTAAGAAGGCAGCCGACGACCGGCCGCCGGACGACACGATGCTGCACTGGGCGTTCGACGCGATGGTCGGCATCTGCTCGGTCCTCGATCCTCCTCGGCCTCTGGCTCGGCGTCGTCTGGTGGCGGAAGAAGGACTATCCGCAGTCGCGCTGGTTCCTGCGCGCGACCGCTGTCTCGGGTATCGCGTCGATCGTCGCACTCGAGTGCGGCTGGATCGTGACCGAGGTCGGACGGCAGCCGTGGATCGTCTACAACGTCATGAAGACCACGGATGCGGTCACGCACGCGAGCGGCATCTGGGTCACCTTCGCTGCGGTGCTCGCGCTCTACGTCGTGCTGGGCGTGGTGCTCGTGATCACGCTGCGCACGATGTCGCAGCGTTGGCGCACCGAAGGCGAGGCAGACGTCGACGTGCCGTACGGCCCCGATGAGCCTGTGCCCGAGGGTCTCGCGTGAACAGCGCGAACGCCGTCGCCGTCATCCTCTGGGTCGTTGCGACCATGTACGCCGTCTTCGGCGGCGCGGACTTCGGCGCAGGGATGTGGAGCCTGCTCGCCGGGACCGGCGATCGAGGCCGGCGACCGCGCGAGCTGGTCGACTGGGCGATCGGCCCGGTCTGGGAGGCGAACCACGTGTGGCTGATCTTCGCGCTGGTCGTTCTGTGGACGGGCTTCCCGATGGCGTTCGAGGCGGTCTTCTCGACGCTCTTCGTGCCGTTGTGCCTCGCCGCGCTCGGGATCGTGCTGCGCGGGTCGGGATTCGCGTTTCACCACGTGGCACGGCGCGCCAGAGGCAGAGCGATGGCGGAAGCGTTCTTTGGCTTTGCCTCGGTGCTCACGCCGTTCTTCTTGGGCACCGTCATCGGCGCAGTCGCCGGAGGCCGCGTGCCGGTGGGCAACGCAACGGGCGATCCGGTGACGAGCTGGCTCAACCCGCTGTCGCTGATCATCGGCGTGCTGTTCGTAGCCACGTGCGCCTATCTCTCGTCAGTCTTCCTCGTCAGCGACGCCCACCGCGCCGGCGCGCATGACCTCGAGCGGTACTTCGCCAAGCGCGCACTCGCGTCCGCGATCGTCACCGGAGCGGTCGCTGCAGTGAGTCTCGTCATTCTCCACCGGGATGCGGAGTTCGTCTTCCACGGACTGACGCACGACGGCCTGCCGCTCGTGATCCTCTCGGTCGTCTGCGGAGGCGCGGTGCTGGCACTGCTCCACCGTGGCTCGCGGCGCGGCACGCGCGTGCTCGCGGTGGGCGCGGTCGCAGCCGTGATCTGGGGCTGGGGGATTGCGCAGCACCCCTACCTCTTGCCGCAAACGCTGACGATTGCCGACGCCGCCGCTCCGGGCTCAACGCTCACGGCGGTGCTGGTCGTCTTCGTCATCGCCGTGGTCGTCGTGCTGCCGTCACTGGCGCTGTTGTTCACGCTCGTCCAGCGCAGCGTCGTCGAAGAGACGTCGAAGCCGAGCTAGGGGATGTCGCAGGCTGACGACGTCGAAGCGAGCTCGATCGGCGAGTCGCGCCTGCCGCCGGCGGCTGCGTTGATCGCCTTCATGGCGCTCAACCTCGGGTTGCGCGTCTGGCTACCGAGCGAGGGCGCGGTTCGGGTCGTATGGCTCGTACCCGCGGTCGAGGTCGCGCTGCTGGTCGCGCTGCTCGCGACCAACCCCCAGAGCATCAGTAAGCGCGCGCACGAGCTGCATCGCCTTCTGGTCGCACTCGTTTGCGTCCTTGTCGTGGCGGCGCTGTGGGCAACGATCCTTCTCGTCTACGACCTGATCAAGGGGATCGGAGTCACGAATTCTCCGACGCGGCTCCTGGCAACCGGAGCCGTGATCTGGCTCGGCAACAACCTCTCCTTCGCACTCCTCTACTGGTTGATCGACAGTGGAGGACCGCTCGCACGCTTGCGCACCCGGTCAGTGATCGACTTCGCGTTCACGCAGCAGCTGAGCCCGGAGATAGCACCGCCGGGATGGAGACCCGTGTTCCTCGACTACCTCCACCTCGGCTTTACCAACGCGACCGCGTTCAGCCCGACCGACGTGATGCCTCTGACCCACCGCGCGAAGTACACGATGCTGTTGCAGTCGACCGTGGCGCTTGCGCTCTTCGGCCTGATCGTGGCCCGCGCCGTCAACGCCTTCACATGAGCGAATGGGCCCGCCTGGATTCGAACCAGGGACCAAGGAATTATGAGTTCCCTGCTCTGACCGCTGAGCTACGGGCCCGGTCGATGCAACCGTACTCGGTAGACTCGCGGCCGATGAAGGTCTTCCAGGCTGAGCGCCACTTCCAGACGACCGGGGGCCTTCACGTGAGCGACATCACCGAGGACGTCCAGGCGATCGTCCGCGAGTCGGGCGTGACGGACGGGATCTGCTGCATCTACTCCCGCACACGACCTGCTGCGTCCGCGTGAACGAGTACGAGGGCGGCATGTTCGAAGACTTCGGCAGGCTCCTGCGCCGCCTCGTGCCGGACGAGACCGACTACGCCCACGACGACTGGGACCGCCGCACGGAGAACATCTGCGAGGAGGACATGGAGGTCGCCGAACGGGCACGCCCACTGCATGTCGATGATCCTCGGCTCCGCGGGCGAGTCGATCCCCGTCGGCGACGGCGAGCTGTGCCTCGGCACGTGGCAGCGCGTGCTCTTCATCGAGCTCGACCGCTCGCGCCCGCGCCGCTGGCTCTGCAAGGTCGTCGGCAGCTAACTCGGTTCCCGCCGAAGGCGGAACCGAGTTGAACGTCTTCGACCAACCGCTGCTAGCAGCGTGACGCGTCAGGCGCGAACCTGGTTCCGTGTTGCGGGAACCGCGTTCTTACGCAGCCTGGAAGCGCGGCGATCTCGCGACGCTCCGCGAGCCGACGTAGCGCCTCCGCTTCGAGCTGACGCACCGCTCGCGGGTGATCCGAGAATCGCCCGATGTCCTCGAGCGACTTCGGCTCGCTGGCGCCGGTCAGTCCGTAGCGCAGGTTCAAGATCTGCTGCTCGCGCTCCGACAACTGCGCCACCGCGTGATGAAGCGCCTGGTCGGTCAGCTCGACCTCGACCTGCTCATCCGGGGACTTCTCGTCGCTCGCAAACAGATCGCCGTACGACGCCGACTCGTCGTCGCCGACGGGCGGTCAAGTGACGCGACGGCCCGCGCGGCATTGCGCACCTCGCGCACCTGCTTCAGCGGCAGCTTTGCCTTCTTCGCAGTCTCGTCGTCGTTCGGCGGACGGCCGCAGCTCGGCGACGAGCTCGCGCTCGGCGCGCGCGATCTTCTGCTCGCGCTCGAGGATGTGCACCGGGATCCGGATCACACGCGCCTTGTTCGCGATGCCGCGCTGAACCGCCTGGCGGATCCACCACGTGGCGTACGTCGAGAACTTGAATCCCTTGCGCCAGTCGAACTTCTCGGCGGCGCGGATCAGGCCGATGATCCCCTCCTGGATCAGGTCGAGCAACGTCAGGCCGTGACCCTGGTAGCGCTTGGCGATCGACACCACGAGGCGCAGGTTCGAGTTGACGAGCTGATCCTTCGCGCGCTTGTCGCCGTCCTCGATCCTCTTGGCGAGTGTCACCTCCTCCGCGGCGGTGAGCAGCGGGTAGCGCCCTGCCTCGTTGAGGAACAGCTGCAGCGCGTCCGTCGTCGCGGCGGCGACCTGGTGGTTCGTAAACGGAACGTCCTCCTCGACGAGGCGTGAGCAGTCGTCGGTCAGCTCGATCCCGAGCGACTCGAGCCGCTCGACGAGGCTGCCGACCTCCTCATCCTCGAGCTCGAGCTTGACCGCGAGCTCGTGCAGCTCCGTGAGATTCACGCAACCGTG